>PBIO01000033.1 GCA_002720865.1 Halobacteriovorax sp. | reverse complement strand
GCCAATAATCCCTATTGGAACTCGGCTTTTTCACGTGGGGTCCCTCCTAGGTCAGATGGGCGCCAATAGCATGACCAGTGGTATAGTTGCGCAGGTTGGTCGTATTCATGGCAAGGTTGAATTCGACCAAACCACGGTAACAGCTTTCCCCGGCTCATCAGGGGGCGGGGTTTACCTACAAACAGGAGAGTATGTGGGGATGGTAGTAAGGGGAGCCGGAGAAGGATTCAATCTAATAGTTCCCGTTAGGCGCATAGAGCGTTGGGCTAAAGAACATGACATTATGTGGGCCCTCGACCAATCGATTGAGGCCCCATCCTTGGAAGACATAAAAAATCTGCCCATAGAAACTGCCGGTAAGTCCGAAGGTACTAAACCATCCAAGGACTCTAAGTCGTTTACGCAATTGTTTCCCTTTCTTATTAGAACTGAAGAACTTAAGGGATCAAAGGAGTAAATATCGAAAAATAGTGTATATACTTTCGTGAATATACGCAATTTTTCCCGAAGAACAATACTCAAAGCCGGGTTTATCGGCGGGCTTTCATCCCTTACATTACCCGAGCTTTTAGCCCTCCAGTCAAAGCAAGAGGGTTTAATTAATAATAAATCCGTTATCGTAATATGGATGGGCGGTGGTCCCTCCCACCATGAAACCTTCGACCCCAAGCCTTATGCGCCCCAACCCTTCAGGGGCCACTTTGGCGCCATCTCTACATCTGCGGATGGCATACAACTTCCCGAGCACTTAAACAAATGCGCCGATTGCATGGACAAATGGTCTATCATAAAAGGCCTACATCATGACAACAACAACCACAGCTCTGCACATGAAATAATGCACTCTGGTTACAAGGCTCCAGCACCCAATCAGCAGCAGAACTTTTATCCCAGCATAGGCTCAACGATATCAGAGCATACCCAAAAGGACATAGAAGTCCCCCCTTATGTTGTGGTCCCTAGTCACAACAACGGGACTCGATCAGGATACTTACCCCGCGAATACGGTCCATACGAGACCAAAAACAGGCCCTCAAGCAGTACTGTATATAAAGATACCAACTTCACCCTTAATGACTCATTATCAGTAAACAGGGTGGACAATAGAAGTGATCTACTGAAGGGGTTTGACAACCTGAGATATATCGCGGATAGGTCTGGATCAGTAGATTCTATAGACAAATTCAATATAAAGGCAAGAAGCCTTTTGACGAGCGGGAAAGCTGCAAGTGCGTTTGATATAGATAAAGAATCTACATTCACAAAAGACCTATATGGAGAGGGCTTTGGTCGCGATCTACTTCTGGCCAGACGTTTAGTGGAGGGTGGAGTCAAGATGGTAACGGTGAGAACTCCTTTTGGTTGGGATACCCACCAGAAGAGCAATGAATCCATGGGTAACAAAAACCTTCCCCAGTTTGATATTGCCTTTAGCGCCTTAATCAATGATCTGCATGCCAGAGGCATGATGGACGACGTGATGGTGGTTGCGTGGGGAGAGTTTGGTCGCACCCCAAAAATAAACGCAAACGGAGGCAGGGATCATTGGTCTAGGTCTATGTCTGCCGCTATAGCTGGAGGCAAAGTCAAAGGCGGAAGAGTTGCTGGAGAAAGCGACAAAACCGGATCTGAACCAGTGACAGGAATTACCCCTCCAGACGTTTTAGCGACGATATACGACCACATGGGGGTTGATATTAAGAGACTATATTACGACCACAGCGGTCGACCACATCCAATTTTAAATAGCGGAAAGGTTCTAAGTGAACTGTTTTAACAGGCGAGGTGGATACAATTACATGAAATGGGTACTACCCTACTTAATTCCAATACTCCTATCAGGGTGCGGTCCCCTATACTATCTAACAGAGTCCTCCGAACACAAAAAAATTAGAAATTCTGGGTATGAGTTGTGCCATATTCTTAGTTGTGGCCCGGAGGCTCTAGAGAACGCCTTTGGCCATCTTGATATAAACAAGACCCAAGAAGAAATAGGCAAAGAAATTCAAGACTTAGATCGCACTCACTATAGAGATATAATGAGCTTGGTGAGTCATGATTTTACCAGAATAACATGTCCGCTTGAATTATTTAATTACTGTCGCAGTCAGGGCTTGATTGTGCAAAAAGTAGAATATGAAAGCCTTTCCCCAAAAGACGTCGCGATCATTTTACTAAAGGGTCGAGACCCAATATCAGACTGGCACTGGATAAGCTGGCCGACCCACAACAGAGAAGGTATAGAAAACTTTTTCAATGAAAATACAAAAATAATATCAACACATTTACTTATAAAACAAGGAGGAAATAAATGAAGAAAGTGCTATTCGTCTCAATGAGGGGCATAGGCAAGCGGACCCAGTATGCAAAGTCCTTTTTTGATGATCTTAACAAAAAAGGGGCAATGTGGATGCTAAAGGTTCACGGGATGGGAAGGTGGCCGTCGTCACGAGTCGCGTCCGCCCATTGCGAAATGAAAGAAGAAGTAACCACTCAAGATTGTGAGAAGGCGAATTACATTATACTAATGGACACCAACCCTCCGGACTGGAGGGACAGGGGTATGTATTCAAAGAAAATTCAACATTGGTACATCCCTAAGGGTTTGCCATGGGAAGAACAAAAGAAAATGCTAGAAGACTATGTTAGGAAATTAGTTCGCCTGTGTGATGGCTTTTAAAAAATAGTTGACATTTGGCATCCTTTATGCGATAATATATACAGAAGTACTCATTCGAGGCTTCTTGAGCGCCGAAAGGGCTCATTAACATCCAACTAGGAGAAAAAATGACACTAACAACAAAGCACCTACCAATCAGTCGAGATGAGTTTCTTACGCCTTTTGATTCTCTTTTTGACAACGTTATCGAAAAGGCATTCCCGGGATTCGGAGAGGAGTTCGGGGTTACATTCTTTGGTAATCACAGCTATCCCAAAGTTAACGTAATAGATAGGGACGAACGCCTAGAAATCGAGGCGTCAATCCCCGGGCTCTCAAAAGACGATGTTTCTGTCGAGCTTGAAAAGGAGGTTTTATCCATCTCTGGAGGAAGGCAGGATCATCCAGAAGATAAAGGAGCGCGCTACATCCGCAAAGAGTTGAAGAGGTCGTCCTTTAGGAGGTCGTTCAGGCTAACAGGCAGCTTTGATACAGAAGGCATTACTGCCGACTTCAAAGACGGCATCCTTCTTGTGTCCATCCCTAAATCAAAGCCGGACAAGCCAGAGAAGATCAAAATTTTGTAGTAAACTGCAACAAACTAAGGGCGGGAAGGAATGGGGTATCCCTCTTCCCGTCCTTTTTTGTTGATATTTATTCTTTTAACTTTAAAATAATTTAAATACTTTAATTTTAACGTGTAACTCATATTTGATATGGCTAATTCAGAAACGTACATTTTCGATTCCACCACCGAAAAGTGGCGACCAATGACCGAGCAGGATGTCGCCGAGGTTACCTTTGACGTTGGTGACGAGCTTAAAATTACCAACACCGAGCTAAGCTCTTTTGGCGCAGCGATTAACTCTAACAAGGTTGACGTTAACATTAAAGGTGTTGAGGGAGAGTTTGGCGCAGCGATTAACTCTAACAAGGTTGACGTTAACATTAAAGGTGTTGAGGGAGAGTCCACCGTCTTACTGCCTGTTAAAAGTACTGATGCAGGCAAGGGTACAGCAGTAGTCATTGATATTGCCGCCAACAATCACGCCCTAGGATCTGCGCACTCATCCCTCTGGGTGGGCGGGGGCGGAGACGTAAAGGTTACTATGTCTGGAGGCGGAGACGTAACCTTTTCAAGTGTTCCAGCAGGAAGCCATCTACCTATTAGCATAACGCATGTCATAAAGACCGGCACCACTGCCACCAATATGGTGGCGCTAAAATAGTTCTTGACATTACTTCTTGATTATGCGATAATAAACGCATGACCAAGAAAGAAAAAAAACTGCTTCACGACCTTATAGCTGAACAAGTAAAGGCTAGGGGTTCTGAGGTTGACCCAGACTCAATCACGGCGGAGACAGATTTTATTAAAGATCTTGGGTTAGATTCCTTAGATTTAGTTGAAATCGTTATAGGGCTAGAGGCTAAGATGGGTACAACCTTTGACTTTGACATCAATGATTTTATGGTTGTTCAGGACATGGGGGACGTTTATGATTTCGTTGACCAGTTCAAGGAGAAGCTCAAGAAAAAACTTGAAGAGGAGGCTAAACTTGCAAGTCTAACCTCAGAAGAGAGGCTTGAATATGAGATAGACAAGCTTCAAAACATGGTAGATATGCTTCCCGACGGAGACGCCAAGAATGAGAAAAAGAAGGAACTTGATATTGGCGTTAGACTAATAAAAGAAAAGGGCCGCTCACCAAATTATGTATTTGGCCTATCTCTTGAAGAAATGGAATCCGAACTAGAGTCTGAAGATGGATAACCCAAAAGATCTCGGAACAGAGAAGAATGCCAACGGTCTTTATGTTGACGCCCTTAAAAATATAGAAGGCGCCGACGATATCGAGAAAAAAGCTCGTCTATACGCCTGCACTGTAGTCCTAGGCCACCTAGAAAGACAGATCAACGCCTCTTACGATAACAAAGATCAATACAGAAGAAGGGAGCAGATTAGGCTACAGATTGCTAGGTCAAAATTCAACATGCTCATGAGTGATTTTTATAAATCAGAGGGGCTCCCCTCCCCATATGAGTGATCAAGGGGAGTTTGGCTTTTTATCAGAAGTTCCCAAGCAAAGTCCAGAAGAAAGAAAGCTAACATTTAACGCCGGGAGAGTCTTATTCTCTCTACTGAAGGACCCAGAGGAGAAGGACGGGAAAGAAATGAGCAAGGAGTCTGGGATGTTGGTTAATCTCGTTAAAAAATACCCCAACCAAAAATTTTGGAGCAAAATAGAATTTGATTTTAAAGTTAGGAGCTTAGCCTATTTCTTTACAAAAGAAGGAGATACAGAAGTTTCTAGGTTGTATTCTGAGTATCACTTCAAGCAGACTCTTCCCCCAGAGATTAAAGAAATTGGAAAAACAGGGGTAGACTTAGATATAATAATAAAACCCAAAACTATTAGGCAATGGCTACAGGAATAAAACAAACCCCAAAAGAAGGGTCTACGAACTCAATTCTTAAAACCTTCTTAAAGCAGAACAAGGATCACCACTACAATTTTGAGGATGAGATCAACTATAAGGTTTCCAGCGGTAGCCTAAAAATGGACTTCGAGCTTAATGGTGGTTTTGGTCCGGGGCTCCACAGGTTTGTTGGCATGAACGAAGGAGGTAAGTCCTCAGAGTCTCTAGAGGTTATGAAAAATTTCCTTCAGCTACCTAATTCTAGGGGGCTTTTTATTACGGCTGAAGGGAGGCTCAGTAAAGAGGTGAGAGAAAGATCTGGAATAGATTTTTGCTTTGACGACGAAAACTGGGACGCCAACTCTTGCTTTGTGTTTGAGAGTAATATTTTTGAAGTAGTCCTCGACTTAATGCGCACGCTGATCATGCAAAACCCCGAAAACATCAGGTATTGCTTTGTATTAGATTCTCTTGATGGACTAATAATGAAAGACGATTTAAATAAATCCTTTGACGACGCACATAAAGTCGCAGGAGGTGCGCTCCTAGGAGCAAAGTTCATGCAAAAGATGAGCATAGCCCTAGCAAAAAGAGGCCATATGGCAATATTTATTTCTCAGGTTCGGGCAGACATTAAGCTTGACCCATACAGCAAGGCTCCCATTCGGCAGACTACTGCTACAGGCGGAAACGCGCTTCTCCACTTTGCAAATTTCATTCTTGAGTTCGAGCCTAGATTCAAGAAAGACCTGATTCTTTCGAATCAATCCCAACCAATAGATCCACATAAAAACCCAATCCTAGGCCACAATGTCAAGGCCACGGTAAAGAAGTCCCCCAACGAAAAAACTAACTACACAATAGAATACCCCATTCGGTATGGGAGGACAGGCGGGAAATCCATATGGGTAGAAAGGGAGATAATAGACATGCTAATTGCGTGGGAATTTATAACACAAAAGGGAGCGTGGATTAGTTTTGACGAGGATTTTATTACGCTACTCAAAGAAAATAAATTCGAGTGTCCCGATAAAGTTCATGGAGAAAACAAGCTCAATGCACTACTAGAGGACAACCCCGACTTAACCAAGTTCCTTATATCTTACTTTAAGGAGATCATCATAAAACAGAAGCAGTGAGGTTTCGCAGTGTCACAGGAAAATTTACTACAGTTAAAAATTCATCTAAATACTTAATAAGGTGGAACAAAAAAAGTCGCAGTAAATTTCAAACGAGTGTTAAAAAATTCCTACAAACCATTTGGCAACATGATATGGTTTATGAGGAGCTTCCTGTGGCTGGCTCAAAACTTAGGTTTGATTTTTATAATCGGAGTTTAAGTATTGTAGTTGAGGCGAACGGACCCCAACACACCCAATTTCACCCATTTTTTCACAACAAAAGCCGCCTAGTATATCTAGATCAAATAAAAAGAGACAAAATGAAAGCTTCTTTCTGCAAAATAAATGAGATTAATTTAATAGAATGTGATTACGGCGATGATATTTCAGAGACTCTTATCAAAAAACTGGACATTAACAGTTAATCCGTGTAATATACAATATGGCAGATTCAAGCCCAGACCTAGGTTCAGACTTTGATCCAGAAGATCTTAATCAATTTAATATTCCTACAAGTTTCCTAGATCAACTAGTAGAGTTTACAGGCGCAGACGATACCTCTCGTGGCTACATACTTTCCTATGTTGATCAATACGGAAACCCGATGGTGCTATCCAGATTCAGTACTCAAATCATTGAGATGGGACTAAGAAAAGCGCTGGAGAAGTATTTAATTCAGGCAGAAGAATCCGAGGCAGGACAAAGCGGTCCCGGGTTTGACGATCTCTCCGACTTAGACGGATCAACCGATATAGATGACGAATTAAATTGACTTAACTGTCAATTTGTGCTACACTGATTAAATGGCGTTAATACAAAGCCTCAGGCTTGAGCAGCGACTCCTTGCGGGGTTAGCTAAATTTCCTAAGAAATTCTATTATCTAGAAAAGTTCATTGGTGACGAGGACTTTACTTCGCATTCCTATAAGAAGATATTCTATCACCTCAAGAGGTCCATTCTCAATGGCGACAGCGTAGATGCAACAACTCTTACCGCAAAACTAGAAGCTGAAAAGCTATGTTTTCTGGACGAGAAGGTTGGAACATATGATTTCATAAGCAATCTATTTGAAAACCCCATAAAAGAGGAAATGGTGGAGCAGACGGCTAAAGATCTCAAGCCGTTTACCGCAAGAAGACGTATTCATGCTGCATTTCTTGAGGGTGCAGAGAAGATGAAAGGCCTTAAGAACGCCTCTCTAGACGAGATTCTATCTATATCGGACAAGGTCTTCAACAATGAAATCACCTATTACGATGGCGACTCTGGCCCGGAGAACATATACGATGAATTAATGGAGGTAATTGAAGATCTCGGGAACAACCCGATATCTGAAGTGGGGTTTGTTGGCCCACACAAAAGAGTCCACGAGATGTATGGATCACTCCTTCGCCCGGGCGACATAACGGTAATATTGGCTAGGAGCGGAGTGGGCAAAACTAAGTTTTGCATGGACTTTTGCACAAAGGTTTCACTAAAATACAACAACGTCCCAATTCTTCACTTCGACAACGGAGAAATGAGCAAAAAAGACTTAATGTTTCGTCAAATGTCTGCGCTCACAGGGATACCCCCTTATTATTTTGAGACAGGAAAATGGAGAAGTATAGAGTGGAACGGCATGTCGAACGAACAGATAGTTTCATTAGTCAGATCCCAATGGCCTAAAGTTAAAGACATGAAATTCTTTTATTTCAATGTAGCAAACTATACTACAGAAGCGATGATCCAATTAATTCAGAGCTTTTACTATTCAAGTATAGGTCGGGGAAACCCCCTAATTTTTAGCTTTGACTACATTAAATCTCCACTTGAGGGAAGGGGGTCCCAGTCTCAATGGCAGGAGGTTGGCACCATGATTCAAAAATTTAAAAGCTTTATACAGGCTGAGTTATTACATGAGGGCAATCCCGTAATCTCTATGATTACTAGCGTTCAAGCTAATAGGTCTGGTATAGTCGGTAATAGAAACAGCTCAGACCTCCCCGACGACGCAGGACAGGTGGGCCTTTCCGACATGATTACTCAGCAGTGCTCTCATATGTTTTTATTAAGAGAGAAAACCCTCGACGAAATGAGGAATGAACCCGACTTTGGAACCCATAAATTGAAACCGATAAAAACTAGATTTCTAGGGAAGTCGGCAGCAAGAGCAACGCAGCAAATCATGATGCCGAACAATAGACAAAGAAAAAATGAAGTATTTCTAGAGGTCAACGGATTTTCTGTCGAAGAGAAGGGAGACCTTGTGGACTTCATGAATGGGGACAGGACTGATAATGTTGAGCCCATTGAGGAGTCGGACAACGCAGGAGGTCTACCAGAAGGGATATGAATGCTCCGACCAACATCAAGAGTGCCCTAGAGGCGCTTGGATACGAGCTTTCTGACTCCGGGGCCTACTGGCAAGCAAATGCCGCTTATAGAGGCGGGGATAGCCCCACCTCTTTGCAGATTTATAAAGACTCCGGGGTCTGGATAGACTACGTAGAACGCACTTCCTTTTCACCCTTTGACGAGTTGGTAAGGTTAAGCCTATCGACAAACGATAGCGCTGAAGTATCAAACTTCATCAAAACCCACCACATCTCCCTTTCAGCTGGAAGCCCTAGCTTGGTAGGATTATCTCCAACAGACATTCGAGACGATGAAAAGATATTCCCAGAGAGCTGTTTGGATGGACTCTCTAAAGATTATTCAATTTACAATGAGAAAGGGATCTCTAACAAAACCCTGATCAACTTCCAATGCGGGTTGATTTCTAAAGGCGACATGGCGGACAGGTTTGTTTTTCCTATCTTTAATAAGTCTGGAAAAATTCATGGGCTTAGTGGTAGGGACATAACTGGTCGCAAGAAGGCGAAATGGAAGCACCTTGGGTCGAAAACAAAATGGTGCTATCCATACTATACTAACCCTCGCTCGGACTTCTTCCCCACCCAAGAAGCGATAAACAGGGCCAACTCAGTAATACTAGTGGAAAGTATAGGGGATATGCTCAGCCTGCATGAACGGGGCTATAAAAATGTGTTAGTGACGTTCGGCCTATCTATTTCCCCATCTCTTATATGCCTGCTCTCTTCTTTAAACATTGACAGAATCATAATAAGCCTAAACAACGACTCAAAGAGCGGGGAAAACAGGGGGCATGATGCGAGTATAGTAAACTTTTTTCGATTGCTGTATTATTTCGACTATGAAAATATCACGATTTGCTTGCCCTGCAATAACAAAAATGATTTTGGAGAAATGGATTCTACAGATTTCTCGGATTGGGCGAAAAGGCTTGACCATCTTTGTGAGAATCAAGAGGAGCAAATTAAATATATACTAAAATACTTTGACGAGAACCTAAAGCGCAAACTAAAGAACAGAAAAAGCGTCATTGCCAAATACCAAGAACTAAAGGACTTCTTTGAATGAGTGGTAAAGATTTATTCCTATCTGCAAGCAGAATCAAAACCGCTCGCGATTGTTCTTGGATTTATTGGTGCAAATATCACCTAAAACTTCCAGACACTACCAATTCGGGCGCAAGCATGGGCTGGATTTGTCATTTAATTTTTGAGGTATTGGGCAATCCTCGTCACAAACATCACTACGAAACCATATTAAAAGGAAAATCAATATGGTCATCTAAGGCAGTATCAAGACTTGTAGAATATCACGCTCGTAAACTGGATGTAAACGAGGAGGAGTTTCTAGATCAGATTAACGATATGACTATGGTGGGGCTTAGGTACGACTTCTTCGGAGACACAGAAGAGGACCCAGACGAGGCTATATCGGAAGAGCATTTCGAGATTAAGGTCTCTGAAGGCGATAAAAGATATAACATTCGAGGGTTTATAGACAAGCTATTCTTCTACTCCAATGGCATGAAAGCCATAATAAGAGACTTCAAAACAAACAAGAGGGTATATAAAGGCAAAGAGATTACAGACAATATGCAGAGCCTAATCTATCTACTTGCTGTTCGTCGCCTGTACCCGGAGTACGTAAAAAGAAAGATGGAATTTTTCTTTCTTCGCCACGGGCTTGAGCCAGATGATTTTTTCAAAGAGAAGGGCTCCGGATATCTTGCTGCAGAAGATATGGATGACGCTGAACTTGGAGGTCTCGAATACCAACTAACAACAACACAGAAGTATTTAGAGTCCTTTACTGAAGAGATTGCGAAAAGCAATTACGCCTTTGACCAGCACAAAGATGGGGGTGGCTACCCCAAAGATGGGACCTTTGGGGGAAGGCTTATGTGTGGGAAAGATGGCCCTAAAATAAGAAAGGGAGAGCCATTACTGGATGAGGCTGGAGAGCCAATCATGGCTTATATTTGTCCATTCAGGAAACCTCGGGTATACTATGTACTCCTCGATGAAGAAGGGAAAATACTTAACTCCTGCGATGAAGGGGAGCAGGACTCCCTAGAAGAGGGGGACGGTCGGACCATAGAAAAAAGAGAGTACGCAGGTTGCCCTAGGCATTTATAGTGTATTCATTTTCATGATCCTATCTTGTTTATCTTTAATATCAGCGCTTAGCATCTCCTCAGTAGCGGCCTACTTTAGCGTTATAGGTTTTACAACGATGTTCCCCGGAGCATTTTGGCCTATAATCATCATGGGCGCTGTACTTGAAATAGGAAAATTGGCTTGCGCCTGCTTGGTCCACAAGCACTGGAAAGAGCTGGGTTCTGGGATTAAATATTATTTAGCCTTTGCGGTTATTGTTCTTGTCGGGGTTACGAGCATGGGAATATTTGGCTTCCTTTCGAAGTCTCACATAGAACATGGAACCGCTACAATGCAAAGCCAATCTGAAATTAAATTAATAGAAACAAAAATAAATAATTTAAATTTAATTGTAAAGAGAAATGAAAAATACATTCAAATGTCAGAATCAACTCGCGATATAGCCTTCCAAGAGATGAATTCTCTTACAGCTAGGGTTGGCGAGCTAGACAAGAGGTTAAACGTAATCGATCAGGCGGGGGGTTTTAGCAGGTCCAAAAAAATAGAGGAGGAGAGAGCCAATCAATCAGAGGAGAGATCTCAAATCCTAAAAAGAAAAGGAGAGCTTTCAATTAGAGTTTCTGAGAGTCAAGACGAAAAACTCAAAGAGTATATCAACGAAATAGACGAATCGTCACAAGAGATATCAGAATTAAACATAAAAAAGACCGAGTTGCTGAAAGAGCATCAACTCATTGAGGCTGAAGTTGGCCCAGTGAAATATGTTGCAGAACTAGCCGGGGATTTGCTTGGAACAGAGGTCGTGTTGTCTTCTACGGTTCGGATCTTGATTTTAATTCTAGTTTGCGTATTTGATCCCCTTGCCGTTCTGCTGCTTCTTGCCTCTGGAGCAGCCCTGCGCAAACACCGAGAACTAAACCCCGCAAAAAAAGAAAAAATCATTGTAGACAATCTCTTATCTGACCTAGAGGACTATATGTCTCGCGGGGGGAGTGTCCAGAAATTTATTGAATTAAAACAGTAAGGCTTGACAACAAGGAGGTTTTATGGTAGTATTCAATGGTTTATGCTACCTTTATTTAAGTCTCACTATTCAATAGGCAAATCAATCCTCACCCTAGACTCGCCGGGTGAGAGTAATGCTTGTGGCTCTGACAGCATCCTCGACATTGCTAAAGAGCATTCTCTTTCAGAGGTCATTCTGGTAGAGGACTCACTCACTGGATTTATGCAGGCTATGAATATATGTGAATCTATAGGTATAAATTTAATTTTTGGCCTCCGTCTCTCATGTTATAATTCAGAAGTATCCCTAGGGGACTCCCAAACGAGCCACAAAATTATAATTTTTCCCAAAAACAAAGAGGGATGTTCGCTCCTGAATAAAATTTACACACATGCGTTTTGCGAGGACGGGGGAGAGATCAAAGAAAAGAGTCTTCTTGCCCTTTTCAACCCCGATCTACTCAAGCTTGCAGTTCCTTTCTACGATTCTTTTATTTTCAACAACTTAACCATGCTAGGGAGTGCTTGCGCTCCACTGTCTAACTTTACAGATATCGAGCCAACTTTTTTCATTGAAGAGAATCAACTACCCTTTGATGGTATGGTTAAAGAGGCGGTCCTATCTTATTGCGAAAAATCGGGGTTTGAATATGAGCCAGTCAAAAGCATATACTACAAGAAACGCACTGATTTTGAGGCTTACCAAACGCACAAATGTATTTGCGGAAGAAGCTTTTCGGCATCTAGATCTTTAAGCACTCCCAAGCAGGATCATCTTGGAAGTGAAGAATTCTGTTTTGAAAGCTACTTAGATTATGAATCTAGCCATTCCAATTAAAACACTTGAAACCACCACAAAAGAAGAGTTCAAAACTCTTCACAGGGACTCCCCCGTACTGGTTAGAGATGGTCTAAAAGGTCATCCAAGTAAAGGGATGACCCCCGAAACAATTTCCTCCCTATTTGGAGGTGCTATAGTTACTGTTGCAGATGAAGTTGACCCAGATTCTTGTTCATTTTCATCCAGCTGCTCTTTGGAAAAATTCCTCAGCGAGATATGGATGGGGCCGGATCTCAAGCTGGGAACAAGGGCCTTCTCTACGGAACTTATCCCGAATTTAATAGATATCCTTCCTCCCCCATATTTTTGCGAGGACTGGTTTGAGGATTACTTTTCCATACACTGGAAGAATAATGTAGTTGCGTCGAGTAATCATCTTTGGTTTTTTATTGGACAGTCTGATTGCGCGAGCGGACTCCACCAAGACCACGATGGAGTACACACAACACTACTTCAGATTAGTGGGACAAAAGAAGTAGTCTTATTTTCTCCAGATGATACTTCCAAGATCTGCAATTTCGATAGCTGCGCAAATTTCAACGTTACAGAAGCCAGCGAAGGGGTTACGGTTGAATTCTTGACCGCTCCTGCAGGTTTTGACAGTGCCGGGATTCAGCCGTATTATGGCAAACTCCATGCCGGAGAAGTTTTATACTTACCTTCTCAATGGGGTCACTTCGTAAAAGCCCTAAACCCAAGTATAACATTCAGCAGAGATATGATTGACGACCGAAACGCCGACCATTACTTTTCCAGTTTTTTTGCGCAGCTTGTTCTCAATATGGAGTCAGATACGGAGGTGAATTCGCCTTTAAGCAACACCTCTTTTAGCCAATTAATGGAGGAAATTTTTTGAAATCTTTAAAATATTCAGATGTTTGCCTTGTGCCGAAGTACGGGGTATGTCGTTCTCGATCAGAGTGCGACACTTCAGCTATCATTGGGGGCAAAAAGTTCAAGCTCCCTGTGATTCCGGCAAACATGAAATCCGTAGTCAACGTAGACTTATGTAGGTGGTTAAGCGAAAACGACTTCTTTTATTCCATGCATAGATTCGATATAGATGTCCAGCATTTTATAGAAGATTGCAATCGCTACAACTGGAAGACCATTTCTGCGAGCGTGGGGACAAACCCCACCCATAAGAATATCATCTCAAACCTTAGGAGCTCTGGCGCAAGGATTGACTTTCTGACTATTGATATAGCTCACGGATACTCTCTAAACATGAAGGAGATGCTGAAACATACTCGAAAAGCCCTCCCTAACACCTGTATAATTGCTGGCAATGTTTCTTGCCCCGATGGCGTTCGCTCTCTCTATAAATGGGGCGCGGATTATGTCAAGGTAGGTATTGGCCAAGGCAGCCCATGTACAACAAAGGACAAAACAGGGTTCACAATGCCGATGTTTACATGCATCAATCTTTGCTCGGGCCTCCTAGAGACAGAGGGGGATTTTATTGAAGGAGAGGCTAAAAGAATCCCAATAATAGCGGATGGGGGAATTTCATGCGTGGGAGACATGGCCAAAGCCCTGCGTGCGGGGGCTGATCTATGCATGGCTGGAGGGATATTCGCCTCTTGCATAGATAGTGCGTCCCCAACAATTGAGATTGACGGCTCAACCTTTAAGGGTTACTTCGGATCTGCGAGTTATGAAAACAAACAAGCCATGACACATATAGAAGGAAAATTAAACCGACTGGTCTCCAATGGCATGACCTTCGCCCAAAAACTCCAAGAGATAACAGAAGACCTCCAGAGCTCCATTAGCTACTCCGGAGGCCTTGACATTTCATCTCTTAAGGAAGTCGATTATTACGAGCTTAAATGAGAGAAGACCTATTAAGACACAAAAAGTCTCAAAAATATCTTTTTTTTGACTATGAGACTTGCAACCTAAATCTTGGATCTAAAACGAACAAGCCTTGGCAGTTAGCTTTTTCACTGATTCATGAGGGGCTTTTGCATGAAAGCAAGGACTATTGGCTAAAATGGGATGACATCAAGGTCTCAAAGGACGCCGCAAGGATAACCGGCTTTACAGACAAAGAGTACAAGAAAAGAGCTGTAGATTCGCGTAAGGCTTTAGATGATTTCGAAAAGTATTTATACGATGAAGATTACCTTATAGTTGGCCACAACATCTTAGGGTTCGATGTTTATATACATGGAATCCACAGAAGGCTGTTGGGCCTTCCTCCTGACTACAGTTATATTAATAGACTTATTGATACAAATTGCCTAGCCAAGGCGATATCGAAAGATATTCCTCCCCCAAATACAGCGTTCGCGCTCGACTCCAATGACCTCACGTCTTGGCAGTACAAATTATGCAATTTCAGAGAGCGAGGGCTCAAGACGAACCTGAAATTTCTCTGCCAAAAATATGAGGTTCCATTCAATGAGGAGAAACTGCACGACGCCCTATATGACATCAAAAAGAATTATGAGGTTTTCAAGAAGCAGGTCTGGGATATTGAGTTATGAATAATTTTCTAGATAATTTCTCTAGCTACGAGGGGTGCGTCCCCCCGGGCGTGCTTCTTCCGGAGATTGAAATCGAGGAGCGCCACTATAATCTACTTGGCTTCAAGGACAGAGAGTCAGATATATCTAACTATGAATTCCTGAGAAGACTCTGCCACGAAGGTTCAAAAGAAAGAGGTATAAATGAATTATCTAACAAAGAGACATACTACAACAGGATTACGAAAGAGCTTAATATTCTTCGCGATCTGGGGTTTATTGATTACGTTCTTCTCAACTGGGATATTCTTAATTATTGCCATGAGAACGACATTCCAACTGGCCCGGGACGGGGCTCTGCAGCTGGCTCGCTGGTTTTGTATTTAATTGGGGTAACTCAAGTCGATCCCGTACAACATGACCTTTTCTTTGAGCGGTTTGTGTCTAAAAGCCGAGCAAGAAAAACAGAAAAAGATGGAGAAACATATCTAGATGGCAGTCTTTTGGCTGATATAGACAACGACATAGCTTACGAACATAGACAGAAAGTTATTGAATACATTGAAGCTAAGCACCCAAACCGCACTGCTAAGATCTTAACGCTCAATAAGCTTAGCGGGAAGCTTTGCATTAAAGAGTGCGGAAAGATTGTCGGCGAACTAAAAGAGCAGGATGTCAATGTAATAAGCGACTATATTCCTAAAAAATTTGGTAAGATAGCGTCCCTAAAAGAGGCGTACGATTCTAGCAATAAGTTCAAACACTGGGCGGATAATAATGCTGATACATACAAGATAGCGCTCAAGATAGAGGGTTTAATTAAAAATACCGGAGTGCACCCTTCTGGCATAGCAATTTCACACCTAGAAATTTCAGACCTTTGCCCATTGCAATTAACCAATGACGGCGCATTGGTAACAGGCTATGATATGAACTGGGTGGCGGAGTTAATGGTTAAGTTTGATATCTTAGGACTAAGAACGCTTAGTGTGATATACGATACTTGCGACCAGCTTGGAATTTCGTCTGAAGACATAGATCTCTCCGATCCAAAGATATATAAACCGCTAGAGAATCTAGAGTCGCCACACGGCTTATTTCAAATCGAGGCGCACACGAATTATCGTGTTTGCAGAAAAATTAAGCCCAAAAATTTGGAACAACTAAGCGCGGTAGTTGCGATTGCCCGCCCCGGAGCAATAGAGTTTTTAGAGCAGTATTCTCTTTACGCTTTGAACGATGAATTCCAGAGCCAGAACGCGTTCTTTGACGATATACTTATGCATACCGGAGGGATCCCCCTATACCAAGAGCAGTTAATGCAGATGGCTGTAAAGGTAGGATTTACACTCGATGAATCCGAGCAATTAAGAAGGATTGTAGGCAAGAAAAAGGTTAAACAGATGCCTGCTTGGAAGAAAAAAATTGAAAAGAAAGTCAGAGACAACTCCTTGCCAGACGATGCAGGAGAATTTCTCTGGAAGGTGGCGGAGGATAGCGCTAATTACTCTTTTAATAAATCTCACTCCTTATGCTATGCGGCCTTGGCTGCGTGGACTACATATTTAAAATTCACCCATCCTAGAGAGTTTTTCCTCTCTCTTCTGAAAATGACTAGATTTGAGCCAAACCCACAAGAAGAGATCAGGAAAGTTTCTCAAGAACTGGGAAGGTTTGGAATTGAATTACTCGCCCCAGACCTTGTACTTTCGGATATGGAGTTCGGAATAGAAGGCTCAAACATAAGGTATGGACTTAATAGCATTAAAGGTGTTAGCGAAAAGACTTTTGATGCCCTATGCTCGTTCAGGGAAAAAGACAAGCCGAATAAATATGATGTATTCACTCAAGCTAAAGAGTCAGGCATTAACATCGGAACACTTTCTGCGCTAATTCAAGCGGGCGCGCTCTCTTCTTATAAAGATAGCAGGTGTTATTTAGTGGCAGAAGCTCATGCTTATAATATTCTAACAGAAAGAGAGAAAAGAAATGTTAAAAGGCTTGGCGAGAAGTACAACTATGATACACTCATCTGTATCAGGGATATGCTAGAAGACGCGGAGGCAGACACGCACAAAATGCTAGCGGACGATGGCCGCCCCTTAATGAAGAAGCGTCGCGCAGACACCTTCAGAAGGAAATGGAAGGGATACAAAACAATTTTCCTAAAAAATAGGAGGTTTGAGTCTTTTGCGAACTGGTACTTTGAGAGGCGTCTCCTCGGATACAGCTATAGTACTACGCTTAAGGACTCAATGGTGGACCACGAAGGTCGACTCAAGACATCAGAGGACTTTTACGATCTCGACCTTCGATCTCGCGGAAAATTCATCGGAGTCATCGAGGACTCCATTAAGCGGGTAAGTGCTGGAGGAAACTTATATTACAAAATGTCTCTGTCTGACGAGCACGGGAACTTTGATGCCATGCTTATAGACAATAGAAGGTTCAGGCGTTTCTCAAATTATGTAACGTCTGGCAAGGCTTGGCCGGAGAAAGAAAATATTGTAGTGCTGTCCGGCTCCAAAGGTGAGGATATTTTATTTGTGGATGATATGGATATAATTGATCAGAAGATTTACATGAAATTAAGCGACCTAAAAGACAAGATGGACGCAAATGAAGATCTATCTCTGCAGTCATGAGTGTATTCTATAGAAAGAGAATGAAAGAACAACCGCCGAACTTTACACCTCGGGCCCAACAGGTCATTAAGTTTTCAAAAGAGATCGCCCTAGAATACAATCGAGAGGAAGTAACTCCTGTATTTTTATTTCTAGGGATTCTTCATCTTAGGTATGGCCCAATCAGGGATACCCTAATGTCATGCCAAGTAAATTCTGACAAACTTGCGAAATTCATTTCGGAAGATATTGTTCCGAGCGCTCGTAAAATTAAATCTTCTCAGTGTGGGTTCTCCGAATCTTATGTAGATGTCCTCAAGTTGGCCGCAAATTACTCAGAGACCCTAGGGCATGACTATGTAGGAATAGAGCATATGTTCCTAGCCCTACTTGATCACCCCGATTCAGTTTGTGTGAAATATTTTTCTAGGTTCGGGGTGTCTCTAGACCAGCTAATGGATGCGATCCACCTTCAATTTATACGAGGACTAGATACTCCCTCTCAACCTACTGGCGATAGCCGTGGGGCATACAGGGGCGTCTCACCTGCACCGCCAGATAAGACGAATAGAGCCCTTGAGGCTTTTGCGCTAAACTATAATGCATTAGCTGCCCAAGGAAAGTTTGACAAGATCATAGGAAAGTCCGAAGAAATTAACCAGATAGTCGAAATCCTATCTCGCAGAAAGAAAAACAACCCCCTCCTGTTGGGAGAGCCGGGCGTAGGAAAAACTGCGCTTGTTGAAGCTTTGGCCCAGAGAGTTGTGTCGCGCAACGTCCCCGAATCTCTTCTTTCGAAGCAAATATATGCTCTTGATTTAGCGTCAATGATTGCGGGAACGAAATACAGGGGACAGTTTGAGGACCGACTCAAAAAGGTCTTATCAGAAGTAAAGAAAGATAAGAACATTATTCTTTTTATCGACGAGATACATACCATCATTGGGGCCGGTAGCGCAGAAGGAGGCCTTGATACTGCGAATATACTTAAACCTCCGCTTTCTCGCGGAGAACTTCCCTGCATTGGGGCTACTACAAACTCAGAATATAAAAAACACTTCTCAAAGGACGCTGCTCTAGGAAGGAGATTTGAATCTATTGACGTAAAGGAGCCTTCGGCGGCAGAGACAACAGAAATTCTTCACGGCATTATATCTAAATACGAAGAATATCACAACCTCCTATATGAGCCCGAATGTCTCAAATTGTCTGTAGATCTTTCTCAGAAATACATCCCAGACAGAAGGCTTCCGGATAAAGCTATAGATATAATCGATCAGGCTGGCGCGCGCGTAAAGATCGCATCCAACAAAAAACCCAAAAAGCTCGTGGAACTTGAGGCTGAAATTTCAGATGTTATAGCTGAAGCAGCAGTGAAAGGGAGCTATGTATCTGATGACCCCAGTGCTGCAAAAATTTTCGAGGATTACAAGAAAGCTCTCGAAAGGTGGGTTAAGAGCTGTGCGAAGAAAAACTCTTTAGTAAAACCGAAAGATATCTACCGGATTATTTCAAATAAAACCAACATCCCTTACGAAGAAGTTTCCAAATCTGAGTCAAAACGGCTACTTTCCCTAGAAAGAGATCTTTCCCGCCGGGTGATTGGCCAACAAGAAGGCATCCAATCGATATGTCGTAGCATCATTCGGAATAGATGTGGCCTAGGTAGATCTGGCCAACCCGTGGGATGCTTTTTATTATTAGGGACCACTGGCGCAGGCAAGACGCACACTGCAAAAATGCTTGCGGAGCTAGTGTTTGGCGGGTCGGATAAACTAATTCGATTTGATATGACGGAATACTCAGAAAAGATAAGCTCGTCTCGTCTAACTGGGGCCTCTCCGGGTTATGTGGGGTACGAGGAAGGCGGGCAGCTAACAGAGAGGATAAGAAAGCAGCCCTATAGCGTCATACTATTCGATGAGATCGAAAAAGCTCACCCCGAAGTTATTCAGACTCTTCTTCAGATTATGGATGACGGAATTTTAACTGACAATACAGGTCGCGTTGCAGATTTCACAAATTCCATTGTTATATTAACGGGTAATGTTGGTTCTGATATTATCTCCAATAAATCTTCGCTTGGATTTATCACATCCAAGAGCCAGCAAAATGAAAATGTGTCTGAAAAGGTCAAGGATCTAGCAAAGAGGTCTTTTAAGCCGGAGTTTATTAATCGCCTAGACGAAATAATAGTTTACAATACCTTTACTACTTCTGACATGCGAAAGATATCCAGAATAGAATTAAATAAAATTAAAGATAAATTAAATAAAAGAGGAATAAATTTTAAATTTACCGCTGGAGCAGTCAATCTTCTTGTAGATTTGGCAATGGGGGAAAGGATGGGAGCGCGTCCCATTCAAAGAATTATTAGTGATAAGATTGAGAATCTTGTTGCAGATTATATTCTAAATATTGACGGAGATACAAACAAAAGCCTAACGGTTTACAAAAAGGGAAATTGTTTTTTGATTAAATAAGCCCAAACCCCTCTTATTCGTGTAAGAACTCTTGTTCAGGGATAAGGGGCATGGCAACAATCAAGAAGTTAGTCAAAAAGAAGCGTCGGAATAGAGTAATCTATCAGTCCGAAGCTATTTTCTATTGCCATGATGCTACGGGGCATCACTATCATGATTATTCAGCGTGGGAAACATACCCCAAAGACTATCCATGGGAAGACCTTCCGCAAAAAATCAAGGACTTAGCTGAGAGTTCCCCAGAGGCGCTTAGAACTGTTGGGGGTACAGGATATGTAAGAGATTTCCCGGGGACTGGAGCTTGGCAACCCAACCAAAGAAACTTCGACTACTTTTCCTACGCAGGGAATAAAGTTAGACAGTTAAAGAGGGTTCAGTCTGCGAATTATGGCTTCACGCAAAAGCATATTGACGTTTACCAATTCGGTCAGGTTGCAAGGATAGACAGAATAGAGCTAGTAAATCCAATTGTTAATTTTGAGGCATCATATTATATTTCTGATGGCCAGAATGAGCATACTATAGGTCTCAAGCTAGGAGACGATCACGCGAATTGCATTTGGGACCAAGAGTTCATCAGGGACGGTGGGAACATATTCATAATGACCTCGCCAGAGGGCGAAGACGCTAACCTAACTCCCAGCATTGACTATGGCGCAGGCGATACAAATCGAACGGTCATCGGAATAGGGAACTGCTTTTTAACGAATTATTCAGCTCAAGGTCAGGTAGGAAAACCTCCTGTAGCCTCCTTTCAAATGGAGGCGGCAAACATCAAAGCTGACTTGGATTTTAATCAATTAGAGCTCCCGTCTATCAATTTTGATGCGCCGCTTCTGGCGAATAAGGACAGCATTGCGCCTATTGCGCTGTTTGATATTACTAGAGACGATGATTTTCTTAACAATTTTTCTTGGTATTCAGACGGGGAAGTGTCAACAACAGGAGGAACATATTATTTTGGAGAGCATGTGAAGCTTAGCGCTGCAGACAGCCACGCTCCAGAATCTAGCATAGATCATTACGAGTGGAATTTTCACGATAGATATAGGCCGGAAGACTACGAGAGCTACAGAGAGGGAGGGGTGCTGGTTGACACAACGATGCCAATAGGCAAAAAAGGAGATGGCTATGACGGTATCATCTTCAATGCGACATTAGAGCTAGACGTAATGAACGTGCATTACGGCCATGGGACAAAACAGGTGCCCCTTAAGCTGCTCCCGAAGCCTCTGTCTGATCCCGATATAAATATCCCATCGGATGTTGCGATGGGAGTATTTGACGCGGAAGGTAAATATGCACTTATACCCCCTCGCATAGAAAGTGTCTCCTTGGTGCTTGACGCGGGCGGACCAATTGAAGAGAAGGTTGTTTTTTAGTATGAGCCTCTGCCCAACTCCCAAACTAGGAATCCCTGACGCAAAGCCCATGAGGGGGCCTTCTGCTCTTTTGCCCGGAGACATAGAGGTTATCTTTCAAGATTCTGGCATAATTTACGATGCCCAGAAAGTACACGCGCAGACGTTTAATGTAAATATTCCCCTAGGCCGGACGGTCATCCAGAGGCTTGGTCAAAATTTTTATTATACCAAAATGCTAGACTTCCCCTTTAACGTCAGCATGTCATTCTCCGCTCTGGTTTCAGAGGTAAAGGCAACAAGCTTGCTTTTAGAAACGAAAAAGAATATAAAACAAAACATTACAATTAATCTTAAAAAAACCAAATGCTACGAAGCGGGGCTTTGCTCTAGAGAAACTAAAACATTTATGAGTTACGAGTTAAGGGGTGCGGTTCTTGACGAAAACTCATATAAACTCTCTTTGGGAGACCTAGGAAGAATGCTTGACTTTACTTATACCGCTCAGATGGGGAGCGTTAATGACTTTAAGCAGGGTGTGTTCATGAACGGAGATTACTTTATGGGGAATACCATAATCACTGAAGAAGGATCCGAATCTCTGTTAATCAGGGAGGAAGATATGCCTCCTGAATATTTTGATGGGATAATTACAGAGCGAGATGGCAAAAAAGACGAGGATCTTGAGGATATAGAGACTAGCTATAAGGAGTGCTCATAATAGTCTTGGATTTTGGATGAATAAATCTTAAGATAATGTGTAAAAATATATTATGCCTAATTTAAAAATATCGGAACTCCCGGGGGGCAGCCTTCATGCGATGGATCGACTTGTCATCGCAAAGCCCAACGTGGCGACTGCTCAAGTTGCCGTTTCCGACTTGCAAGCTTTTTTCATCACAGGGGGATTTAATGAAAACATTCCCTATGTCTATGAAATGCGTACTCTTGCGGACAGGCAGCGTATAGCGCCAAATCTCTCATATCAAACCAATCGAGACAATGTAGGAACCATTACTGGGGTAAAAGAATTCACGCATGATGTTTGGTTTACTGGGATGTACATTAACGGCCAGTATTTTACTGGGGTTGATCTTTCTTCAGCGAGCCACATGTATCTTTCCGATTACCTTAAGGTGTCGGGTCCGACATTCCTAGGTGAACCTAATGACGTCCACCCCTTAGGTTCGGATGTTTTTACGTACAGAGATCTATATGTTTCTGGCGATCTTTATGTTTCCGGCGATTTCATCCTAGGAGATACTAAGGTAGATAAAATGATCGCCGTGGGGGACGTCTTGGTCGAAGATGACTTCAAGGTTTTAGACGACTCAATCTTAGGCGGAGACCTTACCGTAGGCGGAGATGCTACTATTTCTGGCACGCTCGATGTTGAAGACCTTTTAGTCAGAGACGACTTGGATGTTAGAGGCCACTTAAGCACGCGGGAGTTCACTATATCAGGCTATCCGGTCGGAGATACAACCCGAGATTATTTTACAATGGGACTGGAGAACGTCAAAGGCGACGGGACAGACCCCGGCAGCCCCAAGCTCTCCAGCCCAATTACCAAAGACTTCCTAACAATCAGGAAGACAGACTACAACACCTTGGAGGAATTTCCTGATGGCGGCATTCGCTTTGTTAATAGAGATTTTGCGGGCCAAGACAGGGTAGCCCTTACAATCAATGGAGACGGGAGGGTTGTCATAGGAAACTATGCGCCCCATATCATCCCCAACCCTACCTCGGATGACTTCAGGGGGGCCGCACTAATCACCTATGGAGATGCGACAACTATTGGCCAGATTTCCGGTGCAGGCATTATTTCTACAGACTCTTTTCAAACGACAGAAGGGGGAGACTACTTTACTTTTGGGGCAGGTGTGGATGCCTTGTATGGCGACAAATACCCAATGCCGGGCTTTGATGTTAGGCCCGGACTTCAACTTCAGATCCTTGATACAGGCAAGCTTTTTAAGGATGATTTAATTGCCACAGGCACCTATCTAGAAGGCGAGAGAATTAAGCTCGACGCAAGGCTGGTAGAGACGGGCCAGTTCCTCGTTGACGATATAGACGCGACCGGTTCCTACCTAGAAGGCGAGAGAATTAAGCTCGACGCAAGGCTGGTAGAGACGGGTCAGTTCCTCGTTGACGATATAGAGTCCACCGGTTCCTACCTAGAAGGCGAGAGAATTAAGCTCGACGCAAGGCTGGTAGAGACGGGGCAGTTCCTCGTTGACGATATAGAGTCCACCG
>PBIO01000032.1 GCA_002720865.1 Halobacteriovorax sp. | reverse complement strand
AGTGTAAGAAAGATATTCAAAATCTAGCTTGCGAAGCAAGTTGATCCAGGATGGATCAATTTTGAATGTCTAAAAACTAGGATGGTTTTAATTTTATCACCACCCAAGTAGGTCAGTTTTTAGATCATTAGTCTTCGTGATACCAGCAATCTGGCCTTGGAGAATTATCTCCTCTTGAGAGATAGTATCCTTCAATTAGAGTCTTCGCCCTACAAGGCATACTTGGATATTCGCCAGGTTTATCGATCATAACAGCAGTGGGATAGGTTGTTAGATTAAAAATATCAATAGGTGAGGTATCAATATCAACGGTATTTAGAATTTCTTTGTAGACCTCTAATACCTGTATAATTGAGTTAAGCGAAAGATTACAAGTTGAATCATCTGGATGACAGAGATCTATTGTAGGGAGCGACTCTTTCGTAAGAAACTTAACTATTCTCGGCAAGCAAACTGAAGTTGAAAAAAAATCCGCCTGACCTTCGGCTGACATATTTGGATAATTGTTAGCAAAACTGAAAATGCCTGTACCTTTCTTTACTCTTACATAAGGTGTTCCTCCTAAAAAATGTCCTATCTCATGACAAATTATTGAAGCAAAACTCTTTCTATCTAATGAGTTTAGTTTGAGTAGTTTATTTGAAATTTTTATAAGTCCTACTTTCTTTTTAACTTTCCAGTTTGCGTATGCACTTGGAAGACTTAAATCATCTTTGAACTCAACCTCTATAATAAGGTCTTTCACTTTTAGATCATTGCTAAATTCGTTAACTATTAAATGGGATAACTCCTTCGCGCTATCAATATCGATTGAGGCATTGCTAACTTGAAAACAGGAAAGGGTCATCATTAAAACTAGGCTGATAAAAATGTTCATGAGGAGGATATAACATTTGAAATCATTGATTTAAGTAAAAACTAGGCTAAAAGTAATAATTATAGGAGTGGGCCAAGGAGGTCAAAACAGCGCTGATCAACTGCCACCCTTTGCGCTCTTCTATTAAGCTTTTTTAGTTTGCTTGATCCTAGGTAGAAGAGCTCTCGGCCCCTAGCAGAGAGGACATTTTTCTCAATCCCAGCATCCTCAACTCTTTGTTGAATAAGACGGCTTAGCTGACTAGAATCTCTATCGAGCTCTGACGCTGATTCTTCAATAATGCCATATACAAGTGCCAGCTTATTTCTTTGTAGGCTCCACTCTTGCACGGAGGAAGGAACAAATTCATTAAAAGGCTTTTCTATTTTGCCAGCGCTAAGATCAGTGCTACTTTCATAGTGAAAAAGGCCTTTTCCAGTCCACAAAATATTTTTTCTTTGATTGCTATCTAGGGCGTGACGAAAATCATCATCGATGAGAATAACTCTTTTTGTATCCGAGTTAACTTTTCGTAGGTCTTTTTTCCAGCGATCCCCTGGTCTTGGGTTTTCAATTTCGGGACCAGGCTCAACTTCGGTTATATCGTGACGATGAAGTTTCTTATAGGCGATCTCTGAAAAACTTTTGCCACTACCATCGATAAGTTTTACTTGGGATAAAACGTTCATATTCCTAAGGGCCGGCCCACCGCTAAAAAAGGAAACTCGGTATCTTGGGTTGTTATGAAAGGCCGTTACAATTTCTCTGGCCCAGTCATGAACACGGTAAAGCTCATCACCTACAACGATGACTCCTTTTTGGCCTCGGTAGTTTTCTTCGACCTTACTAATAAGAGTCCAATCTAGATCAAAAACAATATCAATAATTTTCTCATCGCTAGAGGGAGTTCTCCAGGAGTTGCTTTGACAAGAAAGCAAGAATGATAAAAGTATTAAAAGATAAACTCTCACATTCTCTTTTCGGTAATTTGCAGGACTTACTTTATTAATTTTGTTCGGATTAATATGAGCGAGATGGACAAAAAAAAGGACCGCCGAAGCAGTCCTTTTTTAATATCAAATTTATATTTTGATTATTTTTTCTTAAATCTGTTACCAAATTTCTTATTGAATTTATCAATACGTCCTTCAGTATCGAGAACTTTTTGTTTACCAGTATAGAACGGGTGACAAGCAGCACAGATATCGATTTTTTCTAATTTAGCTGTAGATTTTGTGTCGTAAGTAGCTCCGCAAACGCAAGTAATTGTGCATGCATTGTACTCTGGGTGAATTCCTTCTTTCATATTTTGGGACCTTTTTTATGTCCTTGCTTATATACAAGAACAGGTTTTTATTGCTTATTGGGGACCTAATCTCTTAAATTTAGGTTTCTTTGTCAATAGCTGGCCTTACTGCTTATTATCGCAGGTGCTGCAGCCATCAGTTTGGGGTGGATTCTCAGCATCGAAGAATTCCCAATGTCCATAACGCTCATTGAGACAGGCCAGAGCAAGATCTAAGTCACTGAATTCACTTTGAAAAAGCTCCTGGTGCTCTAGATCCGTAAGGGTCACCACATAGTTAATCTGAGCCTCACTACCAAGGTCTGGGACCCCACACATGGAGATAAAAGCCTTAAGCTCAGGGGTCTTAAAGTGGCAAAATGTCCAATTATCTGAAGTAACCTTTGTCATATAGGGGAGACTAGCAATTTTTGATTGTCAGGACAATACGGCTTGTGTAGATTATCCCACACTCAGAGCAGCGAATTCAGGAGTTAGTTATGGCAAAAGGGCCTAGAGTTATTATTACATTAGAATGTACAGAAGCTAGAAAATTGGGGAAATCTCCATCTAGATATTCAACGACGAAAAACAAGAAGAATACACCAGATCGTCTTGAAAAGATGAAGTACAATCCTTTCATGAGAAAGCATACTCTTCATAAAGAAATAAAGTAATAACGTAAAATTAAAGCTTTAAATATTAGGAGACCGATTCGGTCTCCTTTTTGCGTTTAAGACCTATTAATTCGGATACTTAGACGTATTTTTCCTCTTCAGTTTTTCCATCAAAATGCCGAAAAGTTTAAGACTATTGAATAAGTTTCGGGTGGTGAAATTTGGCCTTAAAAGTTTTATTAGCAGATCCAAATGAGGAGTGGATAAGTTCAGCCAAGAAGTTCTTGGAAGAGCAGCTCTATAAAGTGGATGTTGTGACTAATGGGAAAGACGTGCAGCTGGCCATGTACAATACAAAGTTCTTTGCCGTTATCATGAATATTGAAATTAAGGATCACTCAGGTCTTCAAGTTTTAAAATTTCTTAAAACAAATTATCCCTCTCAGCGTGTCGTTCTGATTCATAAGCCAATGACTGAAGAAGAAAAAGCTCTTAGCGATGATATATATGATGAAGAGGCCTATAAAAAATTAGGTGCAACAGAAGTTTTAGAACTTCCATTTGAAATGAATGCTCTTCATGAATGTTTAGAAGGTCATCAGTCGCTTGGTGATATGATGCAAAGTCTTGATAAGCAAGATGGGCAAAGAGAAGAAGAAGAAGTTAAGAGTGAAGACGATAACTATACCAAAGTTAAGATTGATGAATTCTATACTTCAAAGGCCGTCCTCTTTGATGTCTTTATCAAATTAGGTGCCGGTAGATATTTAAAAATTCTTCATGCCGGGGATACTTTTTCTAAAGAGAGAATTGATAAATATAAGAATGAAAAAAATGTCGATTATTTATATTTCCATGTAAAAGATCGAAGAAAGTATATTCAGTACACAAATTTCCTAACTCAAAAACTTATTAAAACAAAAGGCGTTGGTGGAGATAAAAAACTATCCATGCTTAAAAATGTTTCAGAAAAATTCTTAGAAACAGCTTTTCAAGAGGGAATGAAGCCTCAAGTTATGGAGCAAGGAAAACAGGTTTGCGAGAATGTTTATAACCTAATTGAAAAGGATGAGAGCCTCTATAAAACCTTGAGAGAATGGCAGGACTTTGATCCTAGCGCTTATTCTCACTCATACTTAACAACCGTCTTTGCTGCGGCCATTATCAAAAGATTTGAATGGCAATCTAAGACAACTATTGAAGCTACCGCTATGGCCTGTCTTTTTCACGATGTAGGAAAGATGCAGCTCCCGAAGGAATTGATTGAAAAGAAGAAGGAAGACTATACGGACGAGGATTGGGAGCAATATAAAAAGCATCCTGAACTAGGAGCCGCAATGTTTGAAGGGAATAGAACAGTAGGTAATTCTGTTCAACAAATGATCCTTCAGCATCATGAATATTTTGATGGAACAGGTTTTCCTCATGGAAAGCGTGGATCTAAGATTTTAACTCTTTCTAATATTGTTTGCTGTGCCAATGATTTTGCCAATACTATTGTTGAAACCGGTGAAAAACCAGTTGATGCTTTAAAGATCTTTTTAGAAAAACGCGAACAGATGACTCGCTATAATTCTCTAATCGTGGAATGTTTGATTAAGTCTTTTGTGGATCCTGCAAAAATTATTAAAGAACATAAGCTTCCATCTAATTCTAGAATAATGGCTAGTAAAAAAGCTTCTTAAAATTTAAATCTCTATATTGACTTTGTCTTTGTGAAAAAAGCGGTAAATTATCTTTGTGAATAAGAAAAAGGTTTTTTCTATTAGAAGCCTTTACTATGACGTGTTGCCTTTTCTCAATTTTAAGACCAGGAATAGTGTTTACTATATGAGAAACCTTATACTGTAGAGCTACACCATTTTTTTGCACAACC
Source organism: Halobacteriovorax sp. (assembly GCA_002720865.1). Taxonomy (GTDB): domain Bacteria; phylum Bdellovibrionota; class Bacteriovoracia; order Bacteriovoracales; family Bacteriovoracaceae. Next base: position 59,263 of record PBIO01000032.1, on the reverse strand, counting down.
TCTATTTCATAAAGAGGTTTTTCTAGTTTTTCCTCTAAGCTCTTCTTAAGCTCGTCACTAGACTTATCAATAATCAATGAGCTCTTTAAACTAAAGAGTTTTCCAAAGTACTCGTTTACTTTATCCTCTCTTAGGACGCGATTACTTTTTCCAACCCAATTTCCTTTGATGAGGTCAAAGGAGATTTGTACGTTCTTACTCGCTTTACTGCCGCGGTAGATAGCGAGTTTTTTTGCTTCTGTGGAGTCGAGAGTAAAGATCTTTGAGTCAATAAAATCGGATAAATCAAAAGATTCAAAAGTATTCTTAAGAGCGTCTACTTGATAAATAATATCCTTCTGAGGAATTTGAATATAGGTTGTATTATCAATGGGATTAACCAGGCCTAAAAGGTAGTCAACTTTATTTCCTTTTACGTCAATCAAGCTAAAGTTCATGACCGGGGCGTCTAGTGAAAAATTCGACATATTGATCGGATCACTTGGATAGACTTTTCTAATATTTATATTTGATAGAGTTGAAAGGATTAAATCTAAGGTCTTATTATTTGCCGGAAGATTCCTAGGAGAAGTTAGCCTCCAGCTATCGCCATTTCGAGAAAGGGTAAAAGAACCAAGTGAGTTTTTTAAGATAATCTTAGAAGTTGAAGCTAATTTTTTATCTTCTATTAAGGTTCGGTACTGATTGAGGACATGAGATTTTTCAGTTGGGGCCTGAAAGAACTCTGTGATCGCGGCACTAAAGAATACCAAGAATATGAATAAGAGCAGCAGCCAGCCTGAGGCTTTTCCACGGCTTGTTTGAACCTTCGTAAGCATGAGTTATTCTAGCTTGAATGTTTGCGACCGTATAGAGATGATAGGGGGTAGAATCTAGTAGCTTATAGGAGCGCGTCATGGAGATCATCTCTCTAATTCGTGAGGGTGGATTTATAATGGTCCCCCTACTCATTTGTTCCCTTCTTATCTGGGCCGTGGCCATCGAAAAATGGTTTTTTCTCGCTCACTTTAATCGCCAGTACAAGGCCCTTCATCAAAAGGCCTCTAAACTTTTAGCAGAGAAAAAGTTTAATGAGGCCAAGGGGCTATGTCACAATGCCCACCCACTTATCGCATCGGCTTATTTAGTTGCCCTTGATAAACGAGAACTTTCAAAGGATGAGTTTGAGGGACGACTTGGAAGAAGATTAAATGAAACAAAATTAGGTCTTAAAAGATTTTTGTGGGTTTTAGGAACGATCGGAAGTTCAGCTCCTTTTATAGGACTCTTCGGAACAGTTGTCGGGATTATCAAATCTTTTCAAAATATTGCCCTAACCGGTAAAAGTGGATTTGATGTTGTGGCAGCAGGACTTTCGGAAGCTCTTATTGCAACAGCTGCGGGAATCCTAGTGGCAGTCATGGCAGTGATTCTTTATAACTATTTTCAAACGAAACTAGGTGGTTTGAACTTAGAGTTTAGAAATAAGGTTGAAGACTTAGCTGAAGAAATAAAGTTATGAGTTTAAAAATTGATAATGATGATGATGAGATAATGGCAGAGATCAATATGACTCCCTTAATAGATGTCATGTTGGTGCTTCTTATTATCTTTATGGTGACTTCTTCAATCTCAGTAAATTCGGGACTTGATATTGATTTACCACAAGTGAAAGCAGCTGGAGAAGGCAAGGCTGAAACGGCCGTCATCATTTCATTAACTGCCAATAATCAAGTCCTCGTCCAAGGTGAAGAGGTAGAGCTCTCCATGCTACAAGAAAAGATAAGCTTGGCCTTAAAAAAAGAAGAGACCACTCTGGTCATTTTAGAGGGTGATAAGACCTCTAAGCTTGGTAATGCTGTTGATATAATTGACTTGGCCAAGGCCGCAGGGGCCAGTAAGTTTGCCATTGCTGCCGAATCGAAATAGCAAAGTCTGCCTATTTTAATCAAGTGATTTTAGTCTTTTAGGTTATTAAAAGGCCCTAGTCCCCATTCTAATGGGGCTTGGAGATTCCATGGTATAATAAATTAACTTCTCAGATTCCTTTAATATTCACTAAGGAGGGAAGGAATGAGCACTAGGAAGAAAAGGAACATGGCCATAGCAGCTGTACTGGTTCTTTTAATTCTTCCTCTATATTTCCTAAGTATAAAAATGGAACAGGATTTGGCAGAGAAAGAAAATCTAAAGAATGCCCAGCGAAGACCTGCCGTTCAAGATGCTGCTGTAATGACGAGAAAAGAGTAGGGAGGCCTACAGATCTAAGTCGTCTAAGTCATCAAACCCATCGGACTGCTTTTTTGGAGCGGCCTTAGGCTTAACTGTCTTTGTCATATCCGGTTCAACAGATTTAACAAATTGTCTTAGAAGTGTTCTTTCACCAGGCTTAAGAAAACTAAAGCGTACGGCCACGCGGTAAATTAAATTATTATCTCTAATGATTCGAGACTTCATATTATAAGGACGGCTGTAAAACACGTCCGCATTTATAACAAATTTCTTTGGCACGAGAAACTCTATTACAATCGACTGACCTTCTAAGAAGGATTGATTGGAAAAGAAATACATCTCTTCCATATTCATTTCAGTTAGGACTGTCGTTCCATTGTAGAGTTTATCTTCTGGAATTGAGGGACGTCTTTGAATAACATCAACAGGTCCATCTTTTTCTTCGGTTTGAGTTTCAGCTTCTGCCTCTGCTTCAGTATCAGCTTCAGTCTCTGCTTCCGTTTCCGTTTCTGTTTCTGTTTCTGCTTCCGATTCAGACTCAGCTTCGGCCTCCGGTTCTGCTTCTTTATCTTTTTCTTCTTCGTCCTCTTCGGACTTTCCGCCGTTAAGAACTTCTAAAGTTACGTTTTCTCCGTCTAGGGAAGTGGTTGATTTACTTTTATACTCTTCGATCAAGTCATCTATAGAAATATTATCTTCACCGCCGGCCTCGACACGGGCCTTTATTACGGCCTCAACTTCATCACGAAGAGTCCAGATACGAAGATATATTTTCTTAATGAGAACTGAATCTTTTGAGCTTCCTAAAATCATTTATTCTTCCGCCTAGTTATCTACTAACGTTCTTATTTTACAGGAATTTTGATCAATGCTGCAGAGCTTCTTAGAGAGGGTAGTTCTTGCCTAGGCATTTCCTATTTCCTGAGCAGCGCGTCAGTCAAGTATTCTAATAATAGTGATAATTTACACCCACTCTAAGAGGGAGAAGGGTCCTATAAATCCACGGAGGGATTATGGTTTCTAAATTTGCGCTAGCCGGCGGCTTACTGCTCGGATTGTCTGCTCAGGCTTTTGCCGCTCAACATGTACCTGGAGAATTACTTGTTAAATTCAAGGATACAAAGAATTTAAAAAGTTTATCTAAGTCACTAGGTTTTGATGTTAAAAGAACTATTGATCTTTCTTACGGACAGATTCACGTTTTAAAAGTTGAAGAGAAAAACTTAGAGTCTATGAAAGCGACTCTTAATAATAATGCAGCTGTTGAATATGCTGAGCCTAACTTTATATACTCAATTGTTAAGCCGGTTAAAGAAATAAATATGGAAGACTTTCTTGGTCTACCTAATACTGGGTTAACTAATGAAACACCTAATGACCCAAGCTTCGGTTCGCTTTGGGGCTTAAAAAATACTGGTCGTAATGAGCCCGGAAGAACTTCACCAGGAAGAGCTGGGGCTGATATCAACGCTCTAAAAGCTTGGAAAATTACAAAAGGTTCAAAAGATATTAAAATTGCCGTTATTGATACGGGAATCGAATACACTCACCCTGACCTCCGAGATAATATGTGGGTGAATGAGGCCGAAGCAAACGGAACTCCTGGTGTAGATGATGATGGAAATGGTTATGTCGATGATATTCATGGATATGACTTTGCAAATAATGATGGTGACCCGGCTGATGGTCACTCCCATGGGACTCACTGTGCGGGAACAATTGGTGCCGTTCATAATAATGACGAAGGCGTGGCCGGAGTTATGGCTGATGTTACCCTTGTTGCCGTTAAGTTCTTAACAGATGCAGGTTCTGGAACAACTGAGAATGCAATTAAGTCTGTTGATTATGCAACAAAAGTTGGTGTTGATCTTATGTCAAACTCTTGGGGAGGCGGAGGCTTTTCTCAAGGTTTAGCAGATGCCATTCAAAGAGCAAGTGACGCTGGAATTATTTTTACGGCAGCGGCTGGAAACTCAAGAACTAATAACGATGAAAGACCTCATTACCCTTCAAATTATGAGATCGATAATGTTATTTCTGTAGCCGCTCATACGGCCCAAGACGAACTAGCATCTTTTTCTTGTTATGGAAGAACAACTGTTGATATCGCAGCTCCAGGGCATAGAATTTTATCGACTGTTAAAAATGGTGGTTACAAAGCTTACTCTGGAACTTCTATGGCAACTCCCCATGTTTCAGGGATCCTAGGATTACTTCTTTCTAAGGAAGGAAGAATGCCACATGCTGAAATGAGAGAAAGACTTCTGGCCACTTCAGTTCCTGTTGCAGCCTATAGAGGAAAAACTGTAAATGCGGGACGAGCAGATGTTTATAATCTTTTAACTGATACCCGTCCCGAAAGAAATGAGCCTAAGCCAGGTCAGTGGAAAACAGTTAGACTTTCAGAGAACTGGGAAACAGCTCATCCTTATGCGGATAATGCTAAAGAAGAAAGAACTTTCAAAGTTGATGGAGCAAAGTTTATTAGACTAAAAGTTGCTAAATATGACCTTGAAAAGAACTATGACTATATCCAAGTTGCTGCTAAAAACCGTCAAGTTGTGACAAAAGTTAGCGGAAAGGGTGAGTCTTATACAACTGACTTTGTTGAAGGTGATACTATCATCGCAACTTTTAAATCAGATCGCTCTGTAAACAAATGGGGCTTTTTAATTGAGGAAGTAGAGGTTCAGTACTAAAAGACTGTCCTTATATTTCATATTAAGAAAAGCCGCGATCTCAACTCGCGGCTTTCTTTTGTCCAAAGTTCTCATCTAATTCACTTTGTAATAAACTCACTTGATTTTTTAACTCGTAGTAAAGGCCAAGAGCATTTTTGGAGTCTTTTTTCCTCGCACAATGCTCAAGCTGACTCGCTATCTCCCTGAGTTCTAGACAAAAGAAGTTCGATAGGGCGCCCTTTAGGCTATGGGCGGAGGCTTCTAGTTTTACAAAATTATTTTCACTTAAGGCCTGGTCAATTTCATCAATTAGCCTTGGAGCGCTTTCTTTAAACTGCTCGACTAAAAATTGAATAATTTCTTGATCATTGCCAAAGTTCTCTACGAAAGATTTGGCATCAAAAAGGCTATCGGGTCCTGTCACGACGACGTCGATCTTTGTCGACACTTCTTCACTTTTTTCCATCTCTAGCTCTTCCTGCTCTGCAACCTGAATATAACTTCTGTGAGTAGAGAGAAGCTTAGAAAGAACATCTTTAATCTTTGAAATATTTATTGGCTTACCTATAAAATCATCAAACCCTATTTTTAAGCATTCCTCTCTTTGATGAACATTAGCCGTTACCGCAACTATGGCCGGTCGATCTTCGCCGTAGAGCTTTAGAATTTGTTTTGTACATTTGATTCCATCCATAATGGGCATTTGAATATCCATAAAGATAATATCGTAATCATGCTTTTCAAGTTCTTCTAGTGCTTCCCGACCATTTTCACTAAGAGAAACTCTATGACCTAATTGTTTAAGGAGAGTTTCCATTAGAGTTAGATTGACTGGGTTATCTTCTACAACGAGAACATTCAGCCCATGACTCTCTCTCTCTTTATTCCTCTGATCTTCCTTTTTCATGATCTGATTTAAGTTAAACTCCGTAAGAGTTGGAGTGAGAACATTATTGGAATTGCTTTGGAGTTCATAGGATAAATCTAGGGGCATGGCCTTTATGGTAAAAAAGAAGTGCGAGCCTTTTCCTGGAGCAGATTCAAACTCGATTTTTCCACCGAGGAGATCGACCAGTCTCTTGCAAAGGGCCAGTCCAAGGCCTGCTCCACCATGTTCACGAGTAGAGGAGAGGTCACCCTGATAAAAAGTGGTGAAAATCTTCGAGTGGGCTTGTTTTTTTATTCCCTTACCAGAGTCAGTTACACTAAATAAGAAGACGTTCTCTTCATCTGTTAACTCAGCTCTTACTTTAATAAAACCAGAGTTAGTAAACTTTACGGCATTACTAACCAAGTGAATCAATACTTGCTTTACTCGGTAGCTATCGGTGAGGAGGGCTTCTGGAAAAAAACGATGAATCTCAAAGGAGAGCTGAACATCTTTTTCTAATAAATATTCGTCAAACATAGAGATTACTTTTGCAAAAGAATCTTGAATGACCAAAGGCTCTTTTTTTAATTTTAAATCCCCAAGTTCTAGCTGGGAGTAATCCACTACATCGTTTAGAACGGCCTTTAAATGGATTCCGCTTTCTTTAATTATTCTAAGAAGCTCTTCTTGCTCCTTAGAGTGTTTTGCTTCCATTAGAATTTGAGTCATACCTAGAATTCCATTTAAAGGAGTTCTAATCTCATGACTGATATTATTCCAAAAAAGTTCTTTAACTCTCAAGGCTTCTTGTAGACTGCTTTGTGTATCAGATAATTGAAACTCACTATTTCGTTTTTTACTTTCTAATCTGTAAGAAAGCAAAACTCCTGCGGCCATGGCCAATAAGGTTGAAATCGTATGGACGGTTATAGATTCTAAAAAAGATAGAACCAAAAGCTCTATAGCAAGTAGTCCCGAAATCTTAGCTCCCTCTTTCCATCCTAGTAAATATCCTAAGAGAACCGGCATTAAGGGGAGCCATACAAGAACAGGGGAATACATTCCTCCGTATTCAAAAAGGCAAAGAGGGAATAGGGCCAAGCTAACCGAAGTGAAAACGGCTGAGGAGAGGTTATAGTTTTCAGAAAATTTTATAATAAAGGGAATGCATAAAAGAAGTAGTGACCCAAATAAACCAAAACCTACGAGGATTTCATCTGGCTCGGGTGGAAAAAGAAAAACGGCCATAGTTAAAAGCCCGATAACGGGGGCAGACAAGCAAAGAAGTTTTGCTTGGGGGATTTTTTCTCTATCCAAATGACTAGGAATAAAGAATTGAATAAGACTATCTACGAGTTTCTTCATCTCTATAGTCTTTTCGGAATTTGGTCTAAAAAATCAAAGTTTTAGGTGTGAAGAATTGAGCACAAAAAAAAGGACGGTATAACCGTCCTTTTTAGTATGATTAATTGATTTTATTAAGTTTTAACCTTCGATTAGGTGTCTGTACTTTCTTAAGAATTTAGAAAGGCTACCAACTTTATCTAAAGTTCTGATAGCTGAAGTTGAAAGTCTAAGACGGATAGTCTCACCAGTTTCAGGGTCGAATACACGTTTCGTCTGAAGATTAGGCTTCTGAGTCATCTTTGTTCTATTTTTTGCGTGAGAAACTTTGTTTCCTACGAGTCTTCTTTTTCCTGTTAAATCACATGTACGGGCCATAACCACTTCCTTTATCTTCTTCAAATGGGCGTATTTAGGTGGGTTAATTTATATCAAGCTTTGCCAAAGAGCAAGAGGGCCCAAGAAAATAATTTGCACCGTGTTAATTTACCCATCCGGCCAATATCAAGCGCTCACCGGCTAAGACTTCTTCCGTTTTATGCTCATATCCATTGGAGCCAGTGAGAAAACAGGTTAGAACCCCAAAATCCCTAGGACCCAGTGAAATGGTCGTATCTTGGCGATTTTTCTCACGTAGGCTAAGCCCAGCACCCTTAAAAGGTCTAAGGCTTAGGGATAAGGAGAAGGCCAGATCCCTAGACCCATCATCGTGCCAGATGCCCGCTTCATCCGGACTGGATCTGAGACTGATAAGATGTTCCACTTTTTTTATTGGGCAATATTTAGAGATTTGTCGGTGGAGTCCCCCTTCGGGGAGTAGGGACTCCTCGGCCAATTTGTCTAAGGAAGGCCAATCTCTGCCCTCTATCGCTATTATCCAGGACCTGGGAACGTCCCAATGTTCGCTGACATGTCCATTTAAAAAATACTTCGTTTTGACCTGATTCATAAGTACCGGTAGTCTTAAAAAATATTAATCGATACTTCAAGTGCTCATGAATTCAAAGTTTAAGAAATTCATTTTTTCCATCCTGGCCCTCCTTATCATTTATAATTTTTGGAAGGCTTTAAATCCGACCATGGAGAAAGCTGTTCAAAATGAAGAAGTCGTTGAGATTGAGCCAGATGCTGGTGAGGAAGTTAAAGATCTTGAAAAGCCAGACTTGGATGAGCCTAAGGATAAATCCCCTGTGGAGTCCGCTTCTGTTACTAAAGCCTATGAAGAGTATTTAAAAGAATTTCTGCCGAAGGCCAGAGAGCGTGATATCAAATGTAGTGAGGAAGCAGATAAGTTTTTTAAAGATCCCGCTTTCATAGATATAGAGGACCCATTTTATAAAGACCCTTTAAATGTCATAAGTGGGCTTCATGACGTCTATGTAAAAACTCTCGTTCGCACAGAAGTTGTTACAGCCTATAACTCTCTTTCTCTTATTATGATTAATGGCCTTCATAAGGGAACTAAATTAACTCCTGCGGAATATAGAAACCAAATGGGTCTTCTTGAGTATTACTGTAGACCTGAAATGTCCCTTCGTTTTATTGAAACAGTTATGGAGGCAAACAAGCGTTACAAGTTTTCGCCGAAGATGAAAAAGGACATTTACGATATGAGTCTCGGGATGCTGGACTCAGTGATAGGCGAAATGTACACCACTAACAACTTAATTTATGGCCTAGGATTCTTTAAGCTTTTAATAGACAATAATATGTTACCTAAAGAAGTTTCTGATGAAATCGTACCTCTATTTGATAAAGTGTTAGAGCACCACAAAGGCTTTACTAATACCTGGCAAAGAGACAAAGAAGCGGGAGAGATTGAAGGTCTATGGGTTTTATTAAAGGAAGATCATGAAAGGCGAATGGAATTTGGAAGAGAATTCAAAGAACTTATTAATCGCATGAAGTCTCGTTATTATTCTCGTTAAAAAACTCATCTTCCATGCAAAGATAAACCTTTTCTTTTTTGATTCCAGATTCATAACAAAGCGATTCAAGTCTGTGAAGCATGGCCATGCGAAGGGGACGGGGATAGCGTACTAGCCCCTCTGGTGTTTTTTGAAATTCACTTCCGAGTAAGTCCGATTTTGGATAATTTTTTCTAACTTGGTGGTAAACGTCTTTTGTAAACCTAACAACCCCAAGACTTAAATACTCGAGGTTCTCTGCCGGTAAAACTTTGTTAAGTGAATCTAAAAGTTCGCTGTAGGCATTTGAAAAATCATCTTCAAAAATTACTGGATCAAAATGAATTCCAATTTTATAACCTTTTGCCACAAGGGATTCGATGGCCTTTAGGCGGTGCTTTAAGCTAGGGGTTTTTAAGTCAGTATTTTTAATTCTATGGGCCGGAGAAAGAGAAAAAGTTACGATGATATTATCTTCGGGCTCCAAGTCTAAAAGAGGCTTGATATTGGCGGACTTTGTTCTAAGTTCAAGTTTAGCTTTGGGTAGTTTTTTAAAGAGCTCAAAGTAAAAGGGAAGCTCTCCAGTTATATGGCTAAGGGCCAAGGAGTCTGAAAACTCACCGGCATGAAACCAAACCGTTTCCTTGTCAGATTTATTATAAAAGGCCGTAATCTGTTCAGCGATTTCTTCGTGATTGATAAAAAAGACAAGATCAGGGCTTTGAAAATAACCTTGTAGATAGCAATACTCACATTCATAAATACAATTATATGAATGGATAAAGTAAAAATGCTCTTCACCTTTTACGCCATAAGCATTGGGAGCTTTTTTTACGAGCTGGCCCTTTTTTGTTCCAATATAGAGCTGAAGATCGTCTCTTTTTTGAAGATAGGGCTTCTTTACTCTTTGAAAAACATCAGAGATTGAGCTGATTTCTTTTACGGGTACAGTTTTGAAGCGCTCTAAAATAGATTTTGTACGGGGGTGAGATAAAACCTCTTGTTCCACTAAGATACGACTAAACATTGAGGTCTTTTCCTTCAATGATATCGATAAAGCGTGGGTACTCAAATTCTTCCATGGCCTTAATCAATGAGACGAGATCTTCTTGTCTCTCTATGTAAGCGCTTAAATGAAAATGTGGACGTTCAAAGTCAGATGAAAATTTTACTTGGGCACCGGCACCAATTAAGTCAGAGCTTAACTCTTGTAGGGAGTCTTGAAGTTCTTTTTGTACAGGATTGAGAAGAGACTTCATTTTTTCAATTAAAATGGAGGCCTTTTTCTTAGGGGTAACTTCTTCATTTAAAATAGAAGAAAGCTCCAATTTCTCAAGCACCTTTTCTAATGTTCCATGCTTAATAGTTAGGCTATGGAGAAGCTTCTCACGCTGGTTTCTTAGAGAAGTCGTAAAATAAAAACCATCCCAATCTTTTTCAACCGTTTTCGTTTCTACTGTTTGCTCTAAATTTACGTAGAAGTTAAGAAGCTCTCGAGAGAACTCATCAGCTCTTTCCTTTACTCTTTGGCAAATCTCAGTCTCTCCAACCTTATCAGAAATAAGTTTATAGGCTTTTAGCTTATGACCACTTTTTGAACATACTGTGGCCAATGACCAAAGCTCTCTGTCCACTAAGGGAGCAAAGTTATCTAGCTGATCGGCAAGACTTGGCTCAAGAACCCGTGAATGACAGGTGATAAGATCAGCACCCTTTTCCTGGAGGGTGTGGGAGCTGAATTCTGTTCCACTATTTTGCTCAAGGTAGACAGTTCTAATTTTATAAATCTGTCCAACTTCTATTGATTCTCTTAATGCCCCGGCCAATCCTAGATTGATAACTTCAGAAATTTCATCTCCTAGTTTTCCAAGAACTAAGGCAAGTTTAGGACCTGCATTCCAGGGACCTTCCCCGGTAATGAGAAGAAAGTGGTCAGCACAGGAATAAAGTCCCTCTAGAAAGCTCATGCTTTGGAAGTGAAACTTAGAAAGAAAGGCTCTGGCCTCACCTCTATGAGCGAATATAAGGAGTTTCTTTTTCATTTGATGACCTTTATATTGCCCTGTCTAGTTGTGTGTCAAACTACCTAAGGGAGGGATAATGACGCTATTGGTAAAAGAAAGGGGAAGATTACCCTTAGGCTTTGGTGGAGCTTCTATAAGTGGAGAGGGAGCTGGCTATGGCTTTGGAGATATTACAGAAAACTCCGCTCTATACCTCTTAAAAGAGGCTAAGGAACTAGGTATTCGAATCTTTGATACGGCACCGATTTATGGCTTTGGACTATCAGAACAAAGAATAGGAAAGGCCTTTAAGTCCTGTAGAGAAGACGTTTTTATTATTTCTAAAAGTGGTGTTACTTGGCATGAAAATAAAAGGGTCGATATGTCCAATGATCCAGCAGTGACAGGCAAAATGTTAGAACAATCACTAAGAGATTTAAACACAGATTATATAGACCTTTTCATGATTCATTGGCCTGACGCCAAAGTTGATATTAGAAAACCTGTAGAAGTTTTAGCCAAGGCCAAAGAGCAAGGAAAGATTAAGCATATCGGTCTTTGTAATACTCATATTGAAGATCTTACTAAGGCGGCTGAAGTGGCTAAAATTGAAGCCGTTCAAAATCAGCTAAATCTTTTTGAAAGAGATGCCCTTGGTTTGTTTGATTATCTTAAAGAAAAGAAAATTTCTTTTATGAGCTGGGGCACACTTGATAAAGGAATTTTAACGGGACGAGTGGACCGAGATCGAAAATTTGATAAATCCGATTGCCGTTCATGGGCCCCATGGTGGAAGGAGATGGATAAAGAGTCTCGCTTTAAGGCCATGGAGAAAATTAATCCTCTCTTAAAGGTATCTGGACATAATGGATTAGAATTGGCCCTCGGGCATAATCTTTCCTATACAGAAGTATCTTTACTTTTATGTGGAGCCAGAAATAGCGAGCAGCTAAATGGACTTGTGAAAGCTCTTGAGCATTTGCCGGGTGAAGAATTGATGAATAAGGTCAAAGAAATAGTCAGTGAACATTAGCGTAATTATACCTACATTTAATAGGGCCCATACTCTTAAAAGATGCTTGGATTCAGTTTTAAATCAAACTTATCCTCCTTTTGAAATTATCGTCGTTGACGATGGTTCAACAGATAACACGAAAGAGCTCTTAAAGGATTATGAAGGGAAGATAATAGTCCATAAGATTGAAAACAGTGGGGTTTCTTCCGCACGAAACTATGCTATCGAAAGATGCTCTGGGGACTGGGTGGCCCTTCTTGATAGCGACGATGAATGGTTAACAAATAGGCTTCAAGAACAAGTTGATTATCTAAAAATCTTTCCTAATATCAAACTTGTTCACGGTGAAGAAATTTGGATTAGGAATGGAAAGAGAGTCAATCCTAAAAAAATACATAAGAAGACTGGCGGTTATATTTACCAAAATTGCTTACCATTATGCTGTATTTCACCCTCAGCTTCATTGATCAAAAAAGAAGTTCTTGAAGAGTTTGGAGGTTTTGATGAGTCTTTCCCTGTCTGTGAAGATTATGATCTTTGGCTAAAAATCACCTCTAAGTATGAAGTGGGCTATATTGAATCGGCTATCATTACTAAGTATGGGGGACATGAGGATCAACTTTCTCGGAAATATTTTGCTATGGACCTTTGGAGAGTTAGGTCTATGAAAAGGATGCTAAATTCTGAGCTAATGAAGGACGACCGCTTGGCCACAATTGATGAGCTGATTCGAAAGTCAGAGATTCTTATTCAAGGTTATAAAAAACATGAAAATCTAGGGGATTTACCAGAGGTGGAAAGCTACTTAAAGTTCGCGGTAGCTGCCAAGAGAGAGCTCTCCTAGTTCGTAGGGTCCAATCTTTATTCTAACTAAACGAAGAGTTGGAAATCCAACCGCTGCCGTCATTCTTCGGACCTGCCTATTTTTTCCTTCTTTAATAGTTAACTTTATCCAGCTAGTGGGAATCGATTTTCTAAATCTAACCGGGGGAACTCTTTCCCAAAGCTCTGGCGGGTCTATTTTTTCACATTCCGCAGGCAGGGTAAGACCATCCTTAAGCTCTACACCGGCCCGAAGCTGTTCTATAGCCTCTGTGGTAATATCGTGATCCACTTGTGCAAGATAAGTTTTAGGCATCTTAAACTTTGGACTGGTAATTTGATCTTGGAGTTTCCCGTCATCAGTTAGAACAAGGAGTCCTTCGGAGTCATGATCTAATCTACCGGCAGGATAGACGTCTTTGACATCTATAAAGTCTTTTAGACATTTATGCTTTTCGTGGGGACTAAACTGAGTCACAACCCCAAAAGGTTTATTGAAGAGGATGAGAGTTGTCATTAAAAGGTAAATTCCATTGCTTTTTTGGCAAGGTCTACAACTGCTTTGGGAAACTTTGAAGTATCGACTTCTACTCCTTCTTCCTTTTTCATAATCATGAGGTTGGCTAAGCAAAGTCCTCTAATAGGAGTAAAGCTTTCTTCTTTATTGGCACAGTTTGTATAGAACTCAATCGCCTTAGGAGCAAAATCTTTGTTGAGTTTAACCTGTTTTTTTATTTTTCCTAGCCTAAGTCCCGCTTCCATTACGAATTCTGGGTCATGGTGGACATCTTTATCCTTTAGATTCTCTAAATCCTTTAAAGTGGGGAGAGAGCTTAGAGTCTCGTCTAAGTAATTATTAAAGAAAGTTGTTTCCCAAATCTCACTTTGGTTTTGTACTCCATCCTTTGTCACTTTAATCACATGGGTGTGATCTTTGTCGGAGTGTACATGCATATCGGCTTTAATGGTATGGTCAACATTCTCTGGCTTCTTAGAAGAGCTTGTTTGAATAGAATCTAAATTTGTTTTTGCAGAGGGGAGATTAGACTTTGATTTATTTAATAAAAAAACCACCGCAAAAAAAGCGGTGGTTAAAAATATAAGAGCTATAGTTATTTTGGTTTTCTTATTCAATCCTTCTACCTTCAGGTGACGCATCAACATACTTTGATGGAACTTCTATTATTTTGCCCTCTCTTTCGGCGATTGCCAAAATTTGAGCCTTAATTTCTGCAATTTCTTTTTGCGCGGCTTCAAGTTCGGCACCTGATAGTAGCGGAAGTAAGATCTCTTTCATATCGAGAGTTGTCTGAAGCATACTAACTTCAAAACTATCAATTTCAGCAACAGTTTTGGTCACTTTTATAATTCGGTTTGTTGAACCTAGGTAAGCAAGCTTCATTCGCTCCTGTACTTCGTCGTCACAATTATCGCAGTTTTTTAAGAACTCCTTAATCATTTGCGCACCTACAGCATAAGGTCCGTTTAAGTTTCTATCACAAGCGTTTAGTCCCTGGAAATCATGTCCGTCTGGGCAAACCGCATGAAAGAAACCAAGGTCTTTCCCAGCACCATCTGAATGTCTTGCTTCGTGAAAAAAAGTAGCTAATCTATTGTAGCTATTGGCCTCAGCTTTTCGATCGTTTTTATCGTAGTCAAATCTTTCCATAAAATGACCTGGACCAATCATAATAAGACCAGCTCTTGGAGAGCTAAACTTAACTGTTTCCGATTTCATAAATCCAGTTTTAACTTTAAATGAAAAAAGACTTCCAGCTGATTTTCCAGCGAAATAAAGAGCAGCGCCTAGGTTACTCATAACAGTAACGCCTTTGCCACTTGGAGTTGATGTTGGGATTTCGATATTAGGATTTACACCGGCATTTTCAAAACTAAAGTATCTTTCCTCTATCTTTATACTTTTCTCTAGTTTTCTAGAAGAGAGCTCCTCAATCACAACTTGAACTCTATCTTCTAACCACTTTGTAGCAGAGTCAGCATTTAAAGAATCAAGTCCTAGAACTTTTAGAGTTTCTTGATCTGCTTCTTTTTTAAAATCGATTCTTTCCAAAACTGATAAGTCTCTATCCATGGCCTTGCGGAATTTCTTTGAGATTCCCTTTGAGAACTTTATATCTACATTATGGTCTTTGGCCTGGACTGAGCCTGCTAGAATAAGACCTATAATTGCTGCTGTAATTTTAGTTTTCATCAAAGTTCCCCCTTTAGATGAAAGTCAGTTTCGATGAGTCTTTATAGGATGAAATAATGCATTGCGCAATTCGATTGTAAAGATTATGCTGTGCTTAGCTAAGTATTTGAAATATTTGATATTTTTAGTGGAGATTAAGGCCTGGGCCACTCTCAGATTCGGCCATAATGGGGCTTATGGGATCAAAAATTTGGTATTCTTCAACTTCCTCGTAAAAGCGAGTCAGGCTTCTCTCCCAAGCGGTATCTTCGATCTCAGCCTGAAGCAAGTCAATAAGGAAGGGAAGCAGGGCGGAGCTAAAGTCACTGCTGCTTTCCTTTGGCAGTAAACTTGGAAGATGATCAATGGCAATAAGCTCTAAGTTGTCCGCAATTTTTATACTTGGCTTTTGCATGGTTGTGCAGTCTTTATAAATGGGCAAGGGATTATAAGGTCCTGTTGGATCACAACTAACATCGCTAATCACAGAAAGTCTTTTTTCTTGTTTGATACAATCTGGAGTTAAAAATGCTTTAGTCGCTTTATTAATAAGGACAGTATTGACCAAAATATCGTAGCTAAGTAGGTTTTTAGGATCAGAATTTTGCTTAGTTTCTGCTCGTCCCCAGCCCTCAAACTCAATCCCCAATTGTCTACATAGGGCCTTGGCTCCACGACCACTTCTTCCTTTGTGCCCAAGGATCAAAACTTTTGGTTTATCACCGGCAAGATCTAAGAAGCCCCCTACTTTTTCAATAAGGTCTTCGCTTGAGCTAAAAGGCATAAGCGGGGCTATATCATCAACGTTTAGATTTAATTTTTTAAAGGCCCAAACTTTTAGGGCTAAGGCAGCACCCGTAAATCCGGCCCAATGGCCAAAGGCTACAACCCTTTTTTTATTTTTATCTACTAGGTATTCTAAGTCGTAAAGCTTTCCACCACCGATAACAAATCTCTTTAAAAGATCTCTTGCTCCAGCTTGTCCTTTGAAGGCGTGGGCAAAATAAATATGCCGATGGTTTAACGGGAAATTTTCATTTGGAAGCTCTTTAAGACCTAAAATAAAAGCATCTGTCGGAGCCGTTACCCATGAACCAGGCTTAACAATTTCACAGCCGGCTTCTCCATATTCAGCGTCAGAAAATATTCTGCCTTTTGAAGACTCGACAGCGACTTTGTGACCGAGCTTGATTAAAGTTCGACAAGCAGCCGGAGTAATCGGAGCTCTTTCCTCGAAAGGTTTAGTTTCATGTCTGAGCCACAAGAGGCGTTTATAAGTTTTTTTCATTGGTGCTTTTTCCCACGATTGGATGTGTAACTTACCGGAAATTAAGAGCTTGCGCTAGTCCAATGTAAAACTTTCTAAGGCCGTAACTGCCCGATTACGGAATAGGAATCGAAATATTTACGTTATGAATGGCCGAGACCCAGATCTTTTGCCTAGGGTTTCGAAAAGGTGTTTTTAAACTATAAACAAATTGAAAGTACTTTGTTTTAAACTCTGGCATGAGAGTAATGAACTCGGTTGAAACTTTCATTAAGAATTCAAAGGGAATATCAATATTGTATTTTAACGAGGCACCTACATAGAGTCCGTCAAAAACATCATACCACTTTCTATAATGAACACCGTAAAAAGGCTTTAATAGTAAATTTCCTACTCTTAGATTGTTGGTTAATCTTGTGTGAAGAAAAGGACTTGTCCCATGAAGACTTTTTTTGCCATCAGACTGACTAAGGAGCTGTAGCTCTTGAATCTCACCAAGTAGTGTATAGTTTTCCTTAGTAAGTATATAGGTCCAATCTGATGCGATCATATTGTGATCAACAATGGCGTCATCAAATTTAAAAACACTTGTTTTAGCACCCACTTGTGAAACGTTGAGGTCAAGTGCCACATCTGTTTTAGTAAAACGGTAAAGAGCCAGACGGACCTCTTCTTTTTTATTCCATTTTATTCGACTTAGTAATCCCATTCTTTTTTCAAGCTTTACATAACTTTGGGCCTTTATATTAAGACCATCATCTTGATTACTAAGAGTATTAGAAGCGGCCATATTAATATTATAAAAAAGACCTGGGAGCATTTGAAATTTTCTATAGCGAATATAGGGCAGAGGTACACCGAGGCTAACGTCAATATCTAAGTACCTTTCTGAATTAACTTTCTTAGCCAAAGCAGCTAGGACCGCTGCATCTCTGGCCGTCGTACTCGCTGCATTTTTTGAGGAGGCCTCGATTTCACCTAGGAAGCTTTTGAGTCCACTAGAAACTACGATATCTATATCTAAAAATTGATCGTAGCGAAGTTTTCTTAGCCCTCTATCCACGATGAAACGATCGTGAAGAAGGGTGAACCTTTGAATCTCACCTCTAGTGCCAGCACCGAATGCTTTTTCCAGTAAAAGTGGACTAAATAAGACAAATAAAATAAAGATTAATCTTTGCATCTTTAATAGTATAAAAAGAAAAGGAATTAAAAGCCAGTGAAGCTCATCTATCATCCCCATTTATCTAGCCAATTAGAGTCATATGGAGTCACAGTGCCCCTACGGGATGATCGTAGTCACAGAACCTTTGAGGCCTTAAGACAAGAATATCCAGGTAAATTTGAATTAACTAATATCGTAGACTGGACACCACTTAATAAAGCGGAGCTCCTATTGGTACACGATAAGAACTTTGTTGAAGCCTTATTTGATAATGAAAAAAGCAAAGAAAAGATTATTGAATGCTTCGAGCTTTATGACAATAACGGAAAGCCAAATCGTTATAACCCTAGTTTAGCTAAAAAAGATCTTTCACAAATGGTCCAAGATATATTGCTGCAAGGAAGAGGAACGAGCTTTTCAATGGGAGAAGCCCTTAAAGATGGAATGAGCTTTTTTCTTGGAGGTGGTATGCATCATGCCATGGCCGATGGGGGAAGAGGCTTCTGCTTAGTAAATGATTTAGTTATAGGAGTAAGAAAGCTTCAAGAAGAAAACCTGGTTAAAAAAGCTTGGATTATAGATGTGGATGCCCATAAGGGTGATGGAACGGCCGCAATTACAAAAGACGATCCCTCAATTAAAACTCTAAGTATTCATATGGAAAAAGGGTGGCCACTTGATATTGGTTCTGG
The DNA here is from genome assembly GCA_002720865.1 of Halobacteriovorax sp. Classification (GTDB taxonomy): domain Bacteria; phylum Bdellovibrionota; class Bacteriovoracia; order Bacteriovoracales; family Bacteriovoracaceae. Next base: position 41,094 of record PBIO01000032.1, on the reverse strand, counting down.
GGACGGACCATGGAGGATTCCAAGTGATATCGATATTCCTATTCCCTATGAAGGAGAAGAGGATTATATAGAAAAATTAGAAAAAGGCTTAACTGAGCTTCGCGAAGTTCATTCAGAGCATGTTAACTTTGCAGTGGTGGTGGCAGGAGCTGACCCTTACGAAAAAGATGCCCTTCCAAGTTCAAACAAACTTCGCTTAAGTTTAGAACAAATGCTTGAACGGGATAAACTTGTGTACCATTTTTTAAAATCAAGAGGCATTCCCCAATGTTGGGTCATGGCCGGAGGTTATGGACCTCATTCATGGCAAGTCTATACTCAGTTTATTAGCTACCTTATGCGTGAGGCTGAGTAACCATACTCTCGAAACTTTCATGGGGAAGGATTCTCTTCATTGGTCTAAAGTAAGTCCTTGGAGAATAAGCGATTAAGTCCGAGACTTTTGTCATATAGATACAGGCATACTTTTCAACTTGATCAGCGAATCTACTTTCTTCCTGACCCGCCCTCATCATGGCTCCCCAATGGGGGTTAAAGAAGCTTTGATACTCCTCTAGCTGCACCGAGATCTTTTGATTTAGTTTATCCATCTTAGAGAAGAGTTCACTTAGCTCATTCTTAGGAACTTTTTCACCGTCTTCCTGTCTCTTTAAATCTAGAATATTGATTTGATTCTCAAGCTCTTCTTTTTCTAACATGAGTAGATCTATTTCTTTTTGGATTTTTTGACTTTCAGATAGGGCCTTAATCTCTTCTATAAGGGGTTCTAGGACTAGGGCCGTTCTCCAGTTACATGTTTTCTTAATAGTCACAACATCCCCATAGATATGATCACCTAAATAAAGAATCTCATCTCCATCAAGGCCTAGATCATCCTGAAGTTTCTGGGCACTTCCGCCTTGATAAATGCCATCGGTGACTGGACCAAAGTGATTACTCATTAGCTCCGTTTCAGGGTCGATTTTTAAAAAGGCATTTTTCGCTGTAAAAAATCTAGGTTTTGCTGATTGAGTGATCGTTAGCTCAAAGAGATCTCGCCAAGTTTTATGTTCTTCTAAAAAGGGGTCAATCGTATGGGTTAGAAGTAAGTCAGTATAATTATAATCAGAGTTGGTAATGACCATTAGTTTTTTTCCATAGCGCTTATATCTTTCTAAAAGTTTAGCTACTTCCGGATCTTTAACGATGTACTTACTTAAATTTTTTCTCACCATTCCTTTAAGGCTTCCGTCGGAATGAGCGTAATCAATCATATACTTGATATCTTCACTCATAGCCGTGTAGGAGGGAAGATTTAAGCCTTGGTCTTTCATATCAACTAATTGACCAAAGAGAATTCCATGACTAATTGAAAAGGCCGTATCTAAAGATTGAATATGTGAATCATTGAGATCAATAACACTATTTGAATAAATACTTTGTTGGATCTTAAAAGGCATTGGAAGAGTGCCGTGAGTGGCGGCCTTAACTTTTCCAAAACGGCTTACTTTTAAAAGATTTCCTCTTTTTCTATCAAGAACTAGCCCTTGGATAACGCTATTATAATCAAAATCTAAATTTTTAATTTCCTTTGGATAATTTAAAACGTCCACAAGCTTTTCAAGGACAACTTTATGGGTATCTTGCTCAAAGGCCTCAGCATTGTATCTGACGAGGGTATAGTCCATATCAAAGCCAATAGCTTTGATTTTTTTCAAGTTTAAAATTCTATTAACATGGATGGTCATATTTGCACCGCAATAAGTTAGGTTGGCTAGCCGCGTGATACTAACTAATGGCTTAATTTACGTCAATAAACTTGCTAAAATATGGACACTTCATTTTACCCTGGGAGGGGACCGTGAGAATTGGAAAATTATCTCCACTCTTTATCTTATTATTTCTGATGTTGGCCGTGTCCAACTTAAAGGCTGAAACGCCAGAAGCTAAGGGTCTTAGATTAGCTAAAATATTTGAACAAAATAATAATGGTTTTGTGGGCGAGTCTGGCAAAACCGAGATGGTTTTAATTGATGCCCACGGTGAAAAAGTGGTTAGAATCATGACCGGGAAAACCAAGGAAGTTGCGGGGGATGGAGATAAGTCCATTTCAATATTTGAAAACCCGAAGGATGTTAAGGGGACTAAGATGCTTACTTGGTCGCATAAAGACAAGGATGATCAACAGTGGCTTTATCTTCCTTCAGTAAGACGAGTAAAGAAGATCTCTTCAAAAAATAAGTCAGCCTCTTTTATGGGCTCTGAGTTCTCATACGAAGATTTAGGTTCTCAAGAAATCGAAAAGTATAAGTTTAAATGGCTTAAAGACGAGAAGTATAACGGCGACCCTGTTCATGTGATAGAGAGAGTGCCAACTTATAAATCAGGATACAGTAAGCAGATTAGCTATATCTCGAAGAAGTTTAGTAATCCTCATAAGGTCGAGTACTACGATCGAAAGAAGCAGCTATTAAAAGTTGCACTTTTTGAAGGATACAAGCCTTATAAAGTAGGCGGAAAAACTATTTATAGAGCTTCCGTTATCAAGATGGATAATGTTCAAACTAAAAAGAAATCAATCTTTTCTTGGAAGGGAAGAAAAATCGGAGTTAAGTTTAGTGATAATGACTTTAGAAAGAATAAGCTAAAGCGATGAAGCTATCTTTTCTTGTTTTCCTATTCCCATGTGTTTTATTTGCTAGCGAAGCTTCAAAATGGGCCGGTCAAGGTGAGATAGGCTTTGAGTATAGGCGTTTTGAAAGTGATAATAATATTCAAAATGCAGATACCGGTGTGGCGATTCTCTCAAGAGTTGAATCTTCTTTTGAGCAAGATGTTTATAAGCATGTCTTTCGCGCACTTGGAAGAGTTGATCAAAAAGATTCAGACCGCTCCCAGGTTATTATTGAAGATGGTTACTTTAGTATGTTGGCGGGACCAGAGCAAAACTGGAAGTTATTGGCCGGTTACAAACTATTTAATTGGACGGCCACAGAAGCTTTTCATCCGGCTGATCAAATCAATAGTAGAAATTATGACTCGAATGTTGAGTCCCTTGAAAAAAAGGGAGAGCTCACGATTGAGATAGAGAGGTCCCTAGAAAATGGATCTTTTGCACTATACTTTTTTCCAAAATTTGAAGCACCTATTTTCCCTGGTGACAGAAGCCGTCTCGGTTTTGGAGTAGACCTAGAAAGAGTTATCTTTATTGACGGCGGGGACGCTACAACCAATCAAAATTGGGGTGTTCAATTTGGGGGAAGGTTTAGCTATACCATTTTGGACGCCGACCTTTCCTTTCATTTTCTACACCATATGGATAGAAGCTTTCCTGTTATAGGTACTCATCGCTATGCCATGGTGGGAACGACTCCTGTACCAACAGCATTTCCAACCACTCCCTATTACTATAGATCAAATCAGGTCGGAATGACCGCTGTACTTCCAGTAGAGTCTTTTATTTTTAAACTTGAAGCCGCTTCCAGAACTTTTGATAACGATCTTTTTATTTATACGACTAGGGGGCTTCGAAGATCTGAAGATAATACAGAAGTTGCACTAGGCCTTGAGTGGTCTCTTGCCCATGAGTCAGGCTCAGAAACTTATTTCTACCTTGAAGGTCAAACGATGTTTGGTCCTGAGCAGAGCCGAATTGAAGAAATGTCACTTTTTCAAAATGATATTTTTTTAGGCCTAAGATATGCCTTCAACGATTTAATGGGGAAGGAAATCTTTTTTAGCGCAATCTTTGATTATGATAGAGAGCATGAGTACTTATTTAATCTAAGTTATTCACAACGTTTAAGCGATATATGGAAAATCAAAACAGGGCTTCGCTATTATGATGCTCCTAAGAAGACCAATATACCAACGGGGTTGGAGCTATATGATGGTAATTCTTATGCATATATTACACTGACTCGATTTTTCTAAGGAAAGGAGAATTCATGGGCGATAATGAGAAAAGTGGGTTTGTTTATAAACTCTCAACATTCATTGTAGAAAATCCTTTAAAAAATATGTTGTGGTCGTTCTTATTGATCGCACTTTTAGCTCCCGGCTTGGCAAACTTTTCCGAGGACTATAATGTCAGAACTTGGTTTAGGGAAAGTGATCCGAACATCAAGCAACTTGATAAATTTGAAAAACAATTTGGAAATGACGAGAATTTAGTTCTAGTCGTACATAGCCCCTCCGGGATCTTTGATCGTGAGTCGATTGAAATCTTAAGAGAGGTGACAGAGAAAACTTGGCAAGTTCATCAAGTTCTTAGAGTCGACTCCCTGATAAATTATAATTACACCTACGCCGAAGAAGACGATATTATCGTAGAGCCTTTTTTAGAAGAGGGTGAATTAACTGGTGAATTTTTAGCGAGTAAAAAAGAAACCGCCCTTGCTGATAAAGTGATGCCTGGTTACCTGATTTCTAAAGATGGAAAGTCGGCCATGATCTTTGCTAGACTAGTCACTCTTGAGGCGAGTCCTGATTACGAGCAAATCATCAAAGATGCTAGGGCCATGGTTAAGCCCTATGAGGGAAAACACGACCATACCTATCATATCATGGGCGAGGCCGCGGTCAATGATGCCTTTAGAGAAATAGCGAATGAGGATGCAGAAAAGATTATGCCAATCCTATTTGCACTTATTATTTTTTATCTTCTTTGGGTCTTTCGAAGTTTTGTGGCCATGCTATTGCCACTAACTGTAACCGTTTTCTCTGTTGTTGGAGCTCTTGGTTTTTGTTTTTATGTTGGCTATAAATTTACTTCTATTCTTTCAATTCTGCCGGGAATCTTAATCGCCATCTCTATTGCTGACTCCGTCCATGTTATGGTGAGCTACTATCAATTTCGAGGTATGGGAAAAAATACGAAAGAAGCCGCTTTTTACGCATTAGATAAAAATCTAATTCCAACTTTTCTAACAACCGTTTCCACCATGATCGGTTTTCTCTCTCTATCAACTACAGAACTGCAACCAATTCGTCAGCTAGGACTACTTGCGGCCTTTGGATGTGGGCTGGCCTGGATCGTAACCATCTTCTTTGTGGTTCCCTGGATTTCAAAAGTTAATTTTAAGGTTCCAAAGATTTTTTCTGAAAGATTAAACAGTTCAGGAGAGCCGACAGAATTTTCTAGGGGCTGGGTCTTAAAACTTCATAAGTATACGACACCCATCCTAGTTATTTTTTCTGGATTAACCGTGGTTAGTTTTTATATTGCCTCTCAAGCAAATGTTAACTCAAACCCCTATGAGTACTTTAAAAAAGGAACCACCCTTAGAATTGGAAATGATTTTGTAAGAGAAGTCTTTGGAGGAAACTCAGGACCAGAGATTGTTATCGAAACAGGTAAGCCAGAGGGAATTAAAGATCCTGCTTTTCTTCAAAAAGTAGAGCGATTTAAAAATAGAATTGATGCTAACCCTAAAGTAAATAAAACGATTGATATTATCTCCATTATTAAAGATATGAATAAATCCCTTTATGGAGGGCTAGAAGAAGAGTACAAGCTTCCGCTCACACAAAAGGCCATAGCTGAACAGCTCTTTTTATATAGCATGAGTCTTCCCCAAGGGATGGACCTAAATAATAGAATGACTCTTAAAAATGACTCAATTCGAATGAGCCTATTATGGGGAATTTACGATAGTCGTGGGTGGTTATCCGGAGTTGATGATCTCGAGAAAATGGCCAAAGAAGAAGGACTTGACGTTTATATCACAGGGAAATTTCTCCTTTTTCAGAGGATGATGGATTACGTAGTTGAAACCTTTTTTAAGTCCGTAACAATGGCCTTGGTTCTTGTTGCCCTATTGATGTCAATCATTTTTAGATCTATTAAGCTTGGATTGCTTTCTCTTGTTCCAAATGTACTTCCTCTTGTTTTTGGGGGAGCCTTTATGAAGCTTGTGGGGATTGATTTAAATATTGGTTCTAGCTTAGTGGCTTCTGTATGTTTAGGTATTGCCGTAGATGATACCATTCACTTCCTATCAAATTTTTATCGATACCGAAGCCAGGGATATAGTTTAGATGAAACGATTGCTAAAATTTATACCTATACTGGTTCTGCTTTGATGGTGACAACTGTCATATTAACCAGTGGCTTTGGGCTTTACATGTTAGGTGACTTTATACCTAATGTGAATTTTGGATTACTTTGCGCTGTCATTTTAACTTTTGCACTTATTGTGGACTTAGTTTTTCTCCCGGCCCTTCTTATCTTTTTTCAGGAAAAGAAGGAAAACTGTGAGGCATCAAAAGCTTAATGGCAGCTGGTAGGACTCACGACCGAGTTAATTTACTTATAGGGGCGATCATTTCTGGAGCTTTATTAGGCTTTGGACAAGACCCCTTCGTAACTGGTTCTTTTGCCTTTGGTTGGCTAGTAGCCACTCTTATCTTTTCACCAGATTCAGACTTAATGCCAAAGGCCCGAACCGGTCCTCTGAGGTTTTTTCTTTATCCTTATTCAGTATTTTTTAAACACCGCGGGCTTAGTCATAGCTTTTTATTTGGAACAGTTACAAGATTCGTCTACGGATTTTTGATGCTTGGGTTTCTGACCTATATTCTTTATGAAATGGATAAAATAAAATTTTCACCAAAAGATTATTTTACCGTTCTTTATTATTGGTTAAGGGCCTTTAATTATGAGTATGTACAGTATCAGATGCTGGTCTGGTCATTTGGGGGAGCCTTCCTAGCGGACCTCTGCCATATCTTCACTGATAAAATTTCAAGTGGACTAAAAAAACTTATCTTTTGGCGTTAGTTTTTATTTGAATAGATTCGCACAAAGGGGAGCAGCTGCCTTTGTCTCGAAATATCTGGCGGGCTGTCTTAAGGCCAACTCGATATTCATTCTAGGGCAGAAGTTTACTGTACGGCCAAAGCACTTAATACCTGCTTTAGTCTTATAGCCCATAGAACAGGACTTTATTTTTTCTCTGGAGTACTTTTCTAGATCGCTTTGGGAGTCACTATAGATGGCCTTCGTTAAGCACCAGTCAGTAAAGGACTTAGGGTCCATTTTTTTAATCATCTCTTTTCGTCCAGCGAGGTAGGTTCCTCCCCATTTAGGAATGCTTAAGCGGTCGGCAGATTGCTGAGCCAGACCAAAATTTGTTTGCTTGTCAAAGGTTACTGTTTCTAGTGCGAGAAGTTTATCTAGCAATGCTGTTGTTGCGAAGTGATTCCTAGACATGATTCCATATGACTTATTCACCTTAAAAAAACTCTTATAACTATCTTTACTCCCGACTCCCTTCATATCGGCCACGGCCGCAGGGTTGGCGGAAGATTCTTTAATAATCATGCCCATTAATTTAGCTAGTTTTTTCTTGGTGGCTACTGATTTATCAGTACTTTGCCAGAATGAATAAAATAAATTTCTTAGCTGAGGGGGAGTCTTTTCCTTGCACGTAGAACTTAGTCCCGTAGACTTTGCCTTGATAACAGCGCAAGTTCCATAAACTTTAGCAAGTTCTGTATTGGGGTCAGCTGCACCTTTTTTAAGGCTAGGGTTTACGACCTCTTTTACCAAAAGTTCAACTTCGTCAGCTTGAATATTTATACTTAAAAACAGGCTAACTAAGATTACTAACTTCATGCTTTTTTTATCTCCTTACCAACTTCAAATTCCGACTTCATCTTAATCGAAGATATTATTAGTCCTAGGACACCGACGAGAATCGCCCCACCGAGGACAAAGTCTCTACTAGGCATATCTAGGAAATTAGATAGCTTCCAATTTAAAATAAACAGGGCTGTTATAAAAAAGCTAGAAGGAAGAAGTAAAAAGAAAAAGAGTTGGACTCCTTTTCGAGAAATTTTTATTTGATAATATTTTTTGCATGACTTACAGCTAAAAGAACTTTTTAAATCCGTAAGTAAATCATTGCAGCTTGGGCATTTCAGCTCATCTCTTTTCATAGAGCGATTATAGCATTAGCTCACCTTTTTTTAGACAGTTGTAAGTTCTTACCGTAGTTCTTGACTCGGGTACTGCGTGCTCAAATTTTTAAGTATTTACACCGATAAAGTCTTGAGAGGTATTAATGAAATTACTAATTCTTATATTTATTGGGCTACTATCTATTAGCGCAAACGCCGAAGTTGGTGACTGCGAGTGGGAAAAAGATTTACTAAACAATCAGCATGAAGGACTTCTTAATAGAAAAACCATCTGCGATAATTTAGAAAAAGTGACGACGGAAGCGGAGCTTAAAAATGCCTTAGAGTACTTCTACTGGGAAGCCAGGTCGATCATGGATACGGAAACAGATCGTCATAAGCTTAATAAAAAACTAAATAAATGTGAGCCAACTGAAGAATCAAAAGCATTGGTGATTGCCTTCGAAGGAACTGGAGCCTATGAACCCCTAATACCTGCTACAATGGCCAGGTTTAATAAGTGTCTAGGTGGAAAAGTCGATCCAAAACTTAGAGATAAAATTTATAGCACAATGGAAAGTCTCTATAAGGAAAAAAGAGGAAAGGAGAGAAAGTGGTCAGGTCTTAACCGCGGAGTTATGTCTGAACTTCTTACTATGAAGCAAAGCCGGTCTGTAGATTGGTATAGTTTCCCCTCAGAAGAATCAGAAGTTCTGGCCGGGCTTGATGAGGCCATGGACCTTAAAAGCTGGAGGGGAATCCTAGGAGACGCAAAAAACTCAATTCAAAGTAATCCTAAAGGAATTCAAAATGCGCGAGACTGTATAACTCAATATTTAGCTAAGGCCAAAGAGCTTAAAATAAAGCCTAAAATTGTTGTTACTAGCCATAGCTCTGGGGGCAGATCGTTAGTTAAATTTGCGGAACATATGAAAAAAGCCGGAGTTGATATTGATTTAGCATTTTCCGTTGATCCAGTTATAGAAGCCCATCACGCCATAGAAGAAGTCATTCCTCAATTGGCAGGTGAGCCTTATAGAAATAAGGAATACTGGGCGAAGAAAAAATCTAATGAAAAACTCGGAACTAATTGGGCCCTTCCTGAATATAGCTTCTCAGCGGTTTGGACTAGGGATCATAAAGATAAACTATATAAGGCCTCTAACGTAAAGGTTCATAAAAACTTTTATCAAACCCAAGATAGAAAAGGATTAGACCTCGGTGGAGACTTTGGTCGCTTTGGAATTCGAGGTAGCCAAATGCATGGCGCTGACAATAAGTATATCGAATTTAAGGCTTACAATGACGGTTGGGGCGGTCATGGAAATATCAATTCAGATCCGGAAGTTTTGAAGCAGTTTCGCGATTCTATGAACGCCCTTTTAAAAGAGTAGTTCTTCTCTACACCACTGGGGCCGCCGATAAGAAGAGACTCTTATGACGACCCCATAGAGGTTGAAAGATAACTATTCCTCGATGAGGTCCTCATCTTCGGAAAGTTCACTGTTATCCGGATTCATAATAGTGGTGGGAACTTCCTCTTCGGTCGCTCCTTCTTCAACTGCGCTCATTTCCTCTGAAACAGAGTCAGTTGAACTTGGTACATTAATAGTTTCCTGCGCTTTTCCTGGAAGTGAGAGTAAAAGCACAATTCCGGCGCAGAGTAGGGCTAAGCTAATTTTAAAGTTTGATTCTTTCATTTTTCCACCTCTAAGTGTTTCTTGTTAATCGGATTATCGGGCAAAAACGGATTTAGGAAAAATCGTTTTATTTACTTTTTTAATTAGGTTAAAGTTAACTATATTTAATAGGAGAATAAATGGATCGCTTAAATTTCAACCACTTATACTACTTTTATATTGTCTCGATGGAGGGCTCAATCAAGTCCGCCTCTGAAAAGCTCTTTGTTTCTCAGCCCACCATTAGTGATCAAATTAAGCTTTTAGAGGAATTCTTTGATTGCCAGCTTTTTGAGAGAAAAAATAGAAGCCTTAGTTTGACTAAAGAAGGGAAGCTAGCTTTAAGGTACGCCGAGCAAATCTTTGAGCAGTCCCGGGAACTTACTTCTACATTAAGAAATAAGTTAAATATTCCTAAGAAGAGTTTAGATATTGGGATCACTCACTTTATGTCCCAGTACTTTCTTTACGATAATATTCTACCTCTTTTTGGAAGAGATGAGGTCGCTGTGAATATTATCGAAAACCAGCGGCACCTTTTATTGGCAGATTTAGAGGAAGGGAATCTTGATATTGTGTTTACTGACTCAAAGGACTCAATCTCAAGCACCATGGACAGCTATCGTATGGGGGTCAATAAAGCCTACGCAATTGCCCATAAAAAGTACCGAAAGCATAAAAAGGGATTCCCTGAATCCTTAAATGAGATTCCCTTTTTTAATTATACAAATGAATCCTTTCTAAAGTATGAAATTGAGCTATTCTTCTCCAAGAATACAATCTCTCCTAAAATAATAGGTGAGGCAGATGATATAGATTTACAGCAAATGGTTGCTGAAAATGGACTAGGTTTTGTGATCGTTCCTGAGGTAGCCAAGAATCGAATCTGCCAGAACAAGGATGTTATTGTTCTAGGAGAGGTTACAGAACTTGAAACTTCTGTTTGGGGAATTGTAAAAAAGAGTTATAAAGGGCTTGGTTATAAACTACTAAAGAATGAGTTATAAAAATGAAAGATAGAAAAATTGAGCTGTTTAAGCCAGATGAATTTGAACAAGAGAACCACTTTTATCCAAAGGCTTTGAACTCTCAGCTTCATGCCCTTGTCAGCCATTTTTTTAATCTCGATCATGAGAGAATCTTAAATAGATACTCTCATTTAAATCCTCAAGTGGATGTGGATGCATTAAGGGAACTTTTAAAATATGAAGCAAAGTATTTTTACTGGGGAGGCTCGGATCTTTTTTATGTGACTACTGAGGCTGGCAACCGAAAGATGGTTGTTCTTGAAACGAACTCCTGTCCTTCTGGACAAAAGTCCATGCCTCCTAGAAGTGATTCTGATGAGCACCGCGGTTATAAATTCTTAATAGAAAACTCTTTTCTTCCAGCAGTTAAGAAAAAGAAGCGTCTTCCAAAGGGAAAGCTTGCTGTTATTTATGATAAAAACTATATGGAAACCTCAGGCTACGCCGCAACCCTGGCTGATCTGTCCGGAGAAGAAGTTTTATTAATCCCTCATTTTAACGAAGAGGATCAACATGTTAGTTTTAAAGACGGAGTTATGCATGTTCTTCAAGATGGAGAAGAAGTTCCAATTAGAGCTGCCTTTCGTTACGTGACTCAAAAGCCTTGGAATAGAATTCCAGTCGTAACTAAAACCTTTATTTATAACTCAACTCTTGTTTGTCTTTCTGGGGGGAGAAATAAGCTTCTTGCTAATAAGGCCTATGAGCTTTTTAACTCTGAGATTGCCCAAACTGGGCTAAAAATTAATATGCCAGAGACTATTAAAGATGTAAGTAAGCTTGAGATTCCTCTTTGGGTTCAAAAATTCGGCGGAAAGGCCGTTATTAAAAACCCCTATTCAAATGCGGGGCAAGGTGTTTATACCATTACAAGTGATGAAGAGCTTGATGCCTTTATGAAAGAGGATTATCCCTATGACCAATTTATTGTTCAAAGCTTAATTGGTCATTATGACTGGAGCTCCAGTAGTGAGCACGGACGTTTCTTTCACGTAGGGACAGTTCCCAATAAAAAAGGAAATATCTTTATCGCAGATCTTAGGATGATGGTTTATTCCACGCCAAAAGGATTTGCCCCTTGCGCTATTTATGCAAGAAGGGCCAGAACTCCCTTAACGTCGGAGCTCACCACGGCAAGTTGGGATGTTTTAGGAACAAACCTTTCTATTAAGACAGGGGAAAATCAATGGGATTCAGATACCTCAAGATTGATGCTTATGGATAGGAAAGATTTTAATCAATTAGGAATTGGAACAGATGATTTAATTGAAGCCTATATTCAAACTGTTTTAACGATTATCGCTATAGATAAAATGGCCCAGAATTTAATAACTTCCAAGGGACAGTTTAGGATAAAACTTTTTAAATCCCTTGATAATGACGAGTCACTTTTAAAGGAAATCATGGTGTAGCATGGAAAAAATATTAACAGTAAAAACTAAAGAAGAATTAAAAATCTCAAGCCTCAAAAGAGGAGAAGTTCATAGATTTCAAGTTCATATTTCTGATAATGCCCTCGGGGTTCCTTGGAGAGTCCCTCTCGTCGTTGTTAGAGGAATGGAAAAGGGCCCTGTTCTCGGAATCACCGCGGCCATTCACGGGGACGAGCTAAATGGAATTTCTACAATCTTTAAACTAATTCAAGAAATAGATCCTAAGAAATTAAAAGGAAGCCTGGTTCTTGTCCCCATCGCCAATGTTCCTGGCTACCTTCTAAACCAAAGGTTCTTTTCCGATAATGTGGATTTAAATAGAATCATGCCTGGTAAAAAAGAGGGGGGACCCCCAAGTAATATTTACGCTCACTATTTTATTAATAAGATTGTAAAAAAATTCGATTATCTTCTAGATATGCATACGGCCAGTCATGGAAGAGTAAACTCCCTTTACCTAAGAGCTGATTTAGAACAAGAAGAAACCAGGACCTTGGCCTATCTTCAAAATCCTCATATAATCGTTCAAAAGTCAGATGAAGAGGGAACCCTACGGTCTTGGGCCAATGATAATGGCATTCCTTGTATTACGGTTGAGATTGGAAATCCAAACGCCTTTCAACAAAACCTCGTGGATGAAACCTTAGATGGTGTTTTAAATACCATGAGATTTTTAAAAATGATTAAAGGTAAAGTTGTGGATATGGTTACAGACGCCTTTGTTTGTGATCACTCCTATTGGATTCATTCAAAAAGAGGCGGCATTGTAGAAGTCTTTCCAAAGCTCTCCGATGAAATTAAAGAAGGGCAGGTCATTGCAAAAGTTTATGATGTCTTCGGGCAAGTAAAAGAAGAGGTTAAGGCCGATCGAGCTGGAGTTGTTATAGGAAAGAATGTGAGACCAAATTGTGATGGTGGAACCAGGATCCTTCATCTTGGTGTAAACTTGATTGAGCCTACTCCTGATGAGATTCCTGGGCATGAAGACTTTGAATAAGGGACAGTTATGAAAAAGAAAAAGAAAATCTTAAAATTCGACTTTCCTGAAGGAGAAATTATCTCAGATAAGTATGAGATCATTGAAAAACTTGGGGAAGGCTGGGAAGGAGAGGTTTATAAAATTCGCGAAGTTGCTACGGGTATTGAGCGAGCGGCCAAGTTCTTCCTACCAGAAAGAAATAAAGCAAATAAGTCAGCAAAATTTTATGCCAATAAACTACATAAACTTAGGTCTTGTCCTATACTCATTCAATATCTGACGCAGGATACGATCGTTATAGAAGATCATAAGATTACTTATCTAATTTCTGATTATGTTGAGGGTGAAACCCTTTCTTCCTTCTTAAACTCTCTTAAAGGAAAAAAGATGCATCCTTTTCAGGGGCTGCTTTTACTTCATACTTTAGTAAAAGGTCTAGAGGATATTCACGGGTTAAGGGAATATCATGGGGACCTTCATACAGATAATATAATCGTTCAAAGATTTGGCCTTGGCTTTGAGTTAAAACTCCTTGATATGTTTTATTGGGGGGCACCTAAGTCCCAAGACTTTAAAGATGATATTTGTGACGCCGTAAGGATTCTTTACGATGTACTTGGGGGAGCTAAAACTTATCAAAAACAACCTCAAGAAGTTAAAGATATTTGTTGTGGTTTAAAAAAGAGCTTAATCCTAAAGAAGTTTAAGAACCTCTCGCAGTTAAGAGTTCATCTTGAAACTATGAGCTGGAGAAACTAATGAGCAAGTCCATCATTCTACAATCGGAAAAAGAACATACTCTTTGTGAGTATAAAAACGGTAGCGCTGATTTACTTTCCTGTAAGTCCATTTACGAAAAGCCTAATCAAGATTGCCTTGGGGTCTATGCCGTAGATGAGCAGTGTAAGGCCCTCGTCGTTTCTGATGGAATGGGCGGTCACCAGGGAGGAGAAAGAGCTTCCAAGATCGTCTGTGAAACGATTCTAAACGCATTATCAAAATCCTTAGACCGAGGAGAATTCCTAGATGCCATTGAAAAAGCTGATCTAGAAGTTAAGGCCCTCAAAATTGGGGCCGGGGCTACCTTTACGGGAGTCCTTATCGAGGAAGGTCAGGTACAGTTTTTTAATTGCGGCGACTCCGTTTCCTACCTTTTTGGAAGCCGCGGAAAAATAAAGTACCGAACCATTGAGCATTCACCCCTTGGCTACGGAATTGAATCGGGTCTTATTCCCCATGAGCAATCGGAAGAGGCTCATCTTGTGGAAGATAATATTGTTTCAAACGGAGTAGGCTTTGAGCCCATGCGAATCGAAGTCTCACAAAAAATCCCTTTAGCGGATGGGGATATAATCGCTCTTATGAGCGACGGAGTTTCAAAGCATTTTCGTATCGAGGAGATCGCCTCTTTTTCAACGGCCGGATCATTTGAAGAAAGAGTATTGAATTATAAAAAGAAAACTGAAGAGGACCCGGAAACTTATCTTTACGACGATAACTCACTTATCCTCTTCAGATACTCAGCCTCCTAGCTCGCTTTATGACTAGCACTGTTCAAATTATAATAGGTTTCATATTACTAATTGCCGGAGGAGAAGGCCTTGTAAGAGGAGCTTCTTCAATTGCCCTTCGTTTAGGAATACCTTCCATCGTTGTGGGGCTAACAATTATGGCCCTAGGAACAAGTGCTCCAGAACTAGCAGTTAGTATAAAGGCCAGTATGTCTGGTAATCCAGAGATTGCCATGGGTAATATTATAGGGAGTAATATTTTTAATATTCTCTTTATCCTAGGTTTATCCTCACTCATCATTCCCTTAAAAATAAATTTATCAATTATTAAAAAAGAGATTCCTTTTCTTATTTTTATTACATTCCTTTTTTATGGATTTCTTTGGGACCAAAAGCTAGCGAAGTATGAAGCTGTTTTCTTGATAGGACTTTGTATTAGTTATACATACCTACTAGTGAAAAATGCCCTTAAAGAAACCAAGGGTAAAGAGCTAAACGAAGGAGTTAAGCCTTCACTATTAATAAACTCTATCTTAATTCTTGTCGGATTAGTTTCGGTTATCTATGGAGCAAAATTCTTGGTTCTTGGAACTAGTGAGGTGGCCCGCTCCTTAGGGGTTTCAGAAACAATTATTGGCCTAACTATTGTAGCCTGCGGAACCTCACTCCCAGAAGTCATTGCTTCAGTTATGGCCGCAATCAGAGGAAAAGGGGATCTTGCCATAGGTAATGTGGTTGGAAGTAATCTTTATAATATACTAGCAATCGGAGGCGTTTCAGGAGTTGTTACTGAAAGTGCTCTCGTTGTGAGTAATGAGCTCGTCAGGATAGACTTTCCGGTCATGCTAGGTGCCACAATAATTTGCTATCCATTATTTAGAAGCGACCGAACACTAACAAGACCGGAAGGGGTCATTCTCGTCATTCTCTTTATCTCGTACCTAAGCTTTAGATACTCAATTTCCTAGCTCGCTTTAAGATCGTTATAGCTACTTAGGATTTCGCCATCCACAACGATGGCCGGGGTTTTATCGATATCGCATCCAGACTTAAGATATTCGTAAAGCTTGGATTTAACTTTTTTAGAAAGATCGTAGATATTAACGAGGTAATGACTATCCTCTAAGCTTCTTACGTATTGAATGATGGCCCTGTCTCGTCTCAAATTCGTGCTAAATAGGTCAATTTGTTTCTGTCTCATAGATACCTCCATTTCCCATATTGTCACCTCGATCTGGGTTCTAAAAAAATCGTTTTATTCAGGAATTCAGTTAGTTTTTTCCTAATTATTTCATCAAATAAAACGATTATTACGAAATCCAATTGGAGCCGACAATAGAAGCAACAAAAAGGAGAGCTTTATGTACAGCGAAGTTATTAGTAGAGCAGGCATTTTTGAAGGAACCATTAAAGCAACAGACTGGGATGAAGGCGGAAATGTGTTAGAGATGAGCCTTATCGACCAGGACTCACGGGAGTATCCCATCTATATGGATCTAAAAGCAGAATCACTAACGGAATATTGTAAAGAGAAGCTTAGGATCAAGGGAACTATCCAAGGTGGCTACCTTTATATAAATAGCTTCAAATTCCTTAGACGAAGATAATTAGGTTTAACCTAAGCAAAAAAGTTAATAAAACGATTATTCCTAATTCCATTTTGGGATAAAAATGGGCCCATAAATAAGGCATTGGGCCTTTTTTAATGGAGTGTTGAAAATGAAAGTTTTATTAACAAGTTTAGTTTTAGTGATGAGTTTTAGCTCCTTCTCTGAAGGAGAAACTTCTAAAAGCGTCGATCGTTTCGATCTCGTTGATGAAAACTCAGACGGAAAAATCTCAATGAAAGAATGGTTAGCAAAACAAACCAAGAGATTTAAAAGAATCGATAAGAACAATGACGGATTCATTACTAAAAATGAAAGAGATCAATTTAAAGATGAGCTCATCATCATAAGACATGATGAAGATAAAAATAACTAATTGACTCAAGGGCCCTGCATTGCAGGGCCTTTTTTATTTAAGCTACTTACTTTTTCTCCAATCCGCAAAGATACAAATTTTGTCTGTTCCTGTAGGAACAGGAGTAATCTTTAGCTCACTTGGAACCCAATATCCTTCTGACTTATAGCTTTTTTGAGCTAGCCGAACGGGACTAGTAACCACCTTAGACTTACCAAGAGTTGTAATATCAGTATGCCCAAACCTTTGAAGCTCTGCCAATTTAACATTAAGCTTTCCCTGGGAAGTGCTACAAAGAAGCGCTTGTTGCACATAAAGGTAGTCATCTGAAGCAATAGATGTTGTTGAAAATAGTATCGCCGTTAGTAATAATAAATTTTTCATATAAATCTCCTTTCGTTTTTTTTATCTTAGGAGATTTTGGGATTGAATTACAGTAACGGCCTGTAACAAAGCCGTTACTATTTTCTGAAATAGGTTTGTGAATTGCTTTCTTCTGTGGGGAAAGTCTTTGTTTTTATTGTATTTCTACTCGTTTGTGAGATCGCTTTAGTTTGAATTTCTTCCATTTCGAGCTTACAGGCTAGTCTTACGTGGGAAAAGCTAGGATGTCTTAATGTGATAAAACTTCCTTTTGTTTCTTTATCTAGTTCTGATGGGTCTACTGAGAAAAGCCCTCTAAGATCAACAGTCCAGTCAGAAGAGTCTTTCGAAGACCTAACTATCTTATGAATTGGTGTGATACTTTCAAGGCTTACTCTTAGACTCTTAAAACCAGGGAGGCTAATGGTAATAAAACCATTATTTAACTCTGCTTGGCTGATTGAGCAGCGTTTTGCACTAGGACTATTCATCGATTTCTTTTCGATAATCTTGGCAAGCTCATCAACACTAGTGATGGGTTTAACAATCAAAGTGCTTTTTTTGTTTTTCATTAACTCGTCTATATAAAGGTAATTTTCCCAATTTGCATAATAGACTTCTTTTTCTAGGTTTCCGTTTTCAAGAAATCTCGTAACTTTAAAGGCATAAGTTGGTTCGTCATTATAAATCATTCCCATTCCTGGTAAGACTTTTTCTTCAGAACTGTTTCCGCCTGCGATAATACCGTCTCCGCCGCCTGCGATGATACCGTCTCCGCCGCCTGCAATAATACCGTCTCCGCCGCCTGCAATAATACCGTCTCCGCCGCCTGCTATGATACCGTCTCCTGCTTTTGTTGTAATAAAGTTTGCTTCTCGAACTAATCCGCTTTTAGTTTGTCTTTCTCTAAAGAAGACGCCATTTTGCCTTTTCCAAATTGTATTATCGAGGCTACCTTTTTTTCCTTTTACAAGGGCTTGAACAGTTTTCTCTTCAACCTTTGGTGTTGAGAAGCTTGAATGCTCAAAACTTCTTTGAAATGATTGGGCATGTCCGTAGATGATATTTTCTTTGATTAGTGCTGAACCACTTTCTCCTGGAACAATTTGCATATCTGCTATTGCAACGTTGCCAGTAAGTGAGCTTCTTAATTCTTGTGCATGGGCAGAACCTTTTAAGTCTGAACTTAGAAGCGACTTTCCTTTTGACTTAAACTCTCTGGGCTTTCCTCTTGTCCACGAAGGAACGAGGTAAAATGCAGAGTCATCACCACTTTCAACCATTTTTTTTTTATTGGATTCTTTTGCTTCCTTTAAAGTCTCACGATTGACTATAAAAGCACCTCTGTTTTCCTTATAAACGCCAAGAACCTTTAAGTCTTTTTGAGTGATTGAAATAAATTGATCATCATTGCTATTGTTTGTTAGGCCTTGACCTTTATTGATAGTAAGTTCTTGTCCGTCACCGGTACTAAGGCTAACGTTTTCAAGCCCAAGGGTCACATGGGCGGCCGTTCTTACATAAATTTGATTACCAACCTGAACGAGGTAACCTGTTCCTGTTACTGATTCTTTTTCTGAAACTTGAGAAGTTATCTTCACCATCCACTGAGGATCAGTAGATGCCATGGCTGAATTAAGGATTAGTCCAAGAAGAACTATGGCCTTAAGCAATTTCAGATAAAAAGTTTTCATCACTGATCTCATATTTTTTTTGGTAGTAAACTACTAGGTTTGGTTTTTTCTTTCTTAATCTCATTAAGAGAACTCTAAAACGTGAATCTACTGACTCAAAGTCTAGGTTCTTTCCATAGAGCTCATCTATAATTTCTAGTTTGCTTTTTGGTCCGCTGGATAGGAATTTTACGAGTTGAGACTCAGACTCTGTTAAGTCTTTGAAGCTTACTCCATTTCTATGATCTTGTAGTCGAGCTTTCCAGGTAGGTTCTAAATGACTTAGATCGATCTCTTTTGTATCGCCAAGTAGGGCTTCAACTACATCAAGAGCTTTTTTGTTTTCTTTAAAGGGAGATGCCTTAGCTTTTTGAAAGTCAACCAGGGCTTCCGGAAACCTTTTGAGGTCAACAAGAAGATGACATCTATGGATAATCGCAAAGTAGTAGTGAGAAGTACCTAAATCACCCTCAAGAAGATTAATGGCCCTATTACAAGTTTTAAAAGCTAGTTCAAAGGCCCCTAACATTTGAAATTCTCTAGAGATATTTAGCTGACTAATCCCTGCGCTAATATTGTCTCCAATTGATAGGGCTTTTTTAGTGATAAATTCATAATCAACGATTAGTTTTTTGTGATTGTTTTCTCTTGATTCAGAAACAACAACATTTAATAGTGATTTAATAGCTTTTTTCTTCGCACCAGATCTCCATAGGAATTGATATGCCTTTTGAAAATGCTTTTTAGCAAATAAGTGCTCTGAGTGGTAAACAAAGTTTAGACCCATAAGAAAATGAGCTTCGCCCATAAAATCTTCGTTTACCGAAAGTTCTTCCGTTTGAAATTCTTTGTTGAGAATAGCTAGGCGATAATTTGCTAGCTTTTTAAAGCAGCCTTCAAGTGAGTCTATCGCTTTTTGAAGCTCAACCGTATCCCCACTAATATGGGCCTTGATTGCTAGAGCATAATTTTCAAGCTGTAGGGATTCGAATTCACCCATTAACTTGTAATCAATTAGCTCTTCTAGGCTAGCTTGAATGACATCATTAAAAACTCTCATTATTTCTCCTTCTTTATATAGAGCAAGGGAAGTGCCAAAAAAAGGCTTGTAAGTACCTATAATTATGAGATTTAAATCGTCATTAACTGTACACTGTCAGGTTTTTAGACAGGCTGAAATTTATACAAGGATCAGGGCCATGTTACAGACCGTTACTGTTTGAAAGTCCTTAGAACTCATACAATTTGGGTATAAAAAGAATTAACGACATTTAGGAGAAGATAATGAAAAAATTTATGCTCACATTTTTACTATTAGTAATAAGCGCGACTAGCAACGCATCCGATTTTAAGTTTATGGGTTATGTAAAAGCTAAAGATATTACGACGGAGTTAGATGATTACCATCCATGGATGACTCCCAGTGCTCCTTATTATGAAATGAGAATTAAAATAAAAGGAAAACTTATTCAAACCTATAGGGTTCGTGAAAACAGTCTTCGTTCCTTTAGTGAGAATAATTTATTTTTAACTTCTCTTGATAAAATCAAAAAAGATAATGAAAACCAAGATGTCATCGTCATTTTGCCAAATGAACTTACAAGAAATGGCTATAGAGGCCCCCGGGTTTATCTAAAACCTGATCTTAAAAAAGGTTTTTTAAAAATAAGAAAAAATAATATGATGGTAGGGGTCTTTAATCCTCAAATACACGATATAAGCTTTAAAGAAGCTGGTCCTTTCACAAATAGAGATGGAGCCGTGGATGTTTTTCTAAATGGAAAAAAGATCTTGCATTTAGATGGGCCAAGTTATTATGACCCTAAATCCTTGGGACCAGAGGAAGGCTCTTTTGAAGAAATTTATAACGATCATGCACTAAGCGCTACTTCAGAAAACTCGAGAGTCTTTGTTCTAACCCACGGAGCCGGAGTTTTTAGAGTGATAAACTTTATCCCTCAAGAAGTCTTAGTCGATTAATAGATGCTTTTTGAAAGCTGAAATGGTTCGCTGCCAGGCTAGCTTGGCGGCTTTTTCATCGTACCTTGGTGTAGAGTTGTTATGAAACCCGTGTTTTGTTCCAGGGTAGATATGCATTTTAAAATCAACTCCAATGGCCGTAAGAGCTTTTTTATATTCATCCATGGTTGCATTTACTCGAGGGTCGTCTTCAGCGTACTGAACAATTAGAGATGATTTAATTTTTTTAACTTCTTCCGACTTAATGGCCGTTCCATAAAAGGGTACAGCAATTTTTAATTCGCTACCTAGCTCAGCTGCTAGGTAATTAGAGACGGCACCGCCAAAACAGAACCCTGTTACTCCAAGTTTTCCATTTGAAAGAGAATGGGCCTTTAAAAATTTAGCTCCATTTTTCATATCGATAAAAATTTTATCGCGATCAAGTTTCTTTTGCATAACCTTTCCGTCATCATCATTACCGGGGTAACCTCCAAGTGGATATAAGGCGTCTGGGGCGAATGCTAAGAATCCCTCTGTGGCCGCTCTTCGAGCAACATCTTCAATATGTGGATTAAGACCTCTATTTTCATGAACAATCAAAACCGCAGGAAAAGGTCCTTTTCCTTTTGGTTGAACAAGATACCCGCGCATTTTTCCAGAGTTTCCTCCTGGCGAATCATACTCAACGTACTTGGCCTTAATTCGCTCGTCTGTAAAAGAGATTAGCTGCGCCTTCGCGTAATTAGGCAACAAGGCCTTGGCCATAACAAGTCCGGAGATGCCACCGAAGGTTAGCATTCCTGCTCTTTTTAAGAACTCACGGCGTTTCATACTTCCATGACAGTACTTATCGTATAATTGGTAAATTTCAGGTGCGATATTGTTTTTTTCCATTTGGAAATTATAGGTATTTGTCAGTCACTTAATCAAGGAACGAAAAAAACTTAATAGCTGTGGTTTTTTAAAAGAATGGTGGAGGTACCCGGGATCGAACCGAGGACCTCTTCACTGCCAGCGAAGCGCTCTCCCAACTGAGCTATACCCCCATTTAGATTCAAATAAAGTAGTGAATTTCTAGGCTATTGGCAAGCACGCGCGATGCAAAATTTTCCTTTTTAAATTTTATATTCTCGGTTTATTCGAACCTGTGGGAGGTGCTCCGATAAGGGGTTACTTGCTAATTAAAGCGAATAATCGAGGTAGAGAATGTCAGGAAAGTGGATGGCCCAGGTATGGGTTAAATGGAACAAGGAAGCCCCTAAGGGTGATTGGAAGTGGCTAGGAGAGTGGTCAGAAGTTAAATGGGCCGGATCAACAATGGGTGATTGGGACATGGAGCTATGGATTGATGTGCAATCTCCAGAGCAACTAGAAGCATTCGTACACGAAAAATTATGGTCAAAAAACTGGGTAGTCGACACAAAGTCCACTTGGACCAAGGAAGTGTGGGCAGCTTAGTTTCATATTCGGCCTTAGAAAAAATGGCCTGAGAGACTAAATTGCTAGATTACTTAGAATTGCCGGTTTGGAGTCAAGGAAGAATGGACGCTCTAAACCGGCATTTTATATTTTTCCCCCCTGGGGTATAATCAACCCATGAAAAAAAGTATCTTATTCGTTGAAGATGAAGCCGATATTAGAGAGCTCGTTGTTGAAAGACTTCAAGACGTGGGCTTTTTACATAATATTTATGAAGCGGCGGACCCAGTGGTCGCATTAGATCTTTATCATCAGCATAAGGATGAAATTGGATTTCTCGTTTGTGATTATTATCTACCCATTCAAAATGGAAATGATCTTTGTAAGATGATTAAGGATTCTTCTCCTGACTGTAAAATAATCTGCTTAACTGGCGATACCATGGTTACCTTAGAGGATCACCAATCGGAAATCGATATTGTTCTTTATAAGCCAGAGGGAATTGAAGAGCTTTTAAAGTTGGTCATGAAATAATGAGTTCTCAAATCTTTAATAAACAAAAAACACTAGATGCTTTCGGTGGAGATGAAGAAATCTTACATTCGGTTTCGGAGTCTTTTATTGCAGAACTTCCGAATGAGTTAAGCAGACTGAGAAATGCCATTAATGAGGGAGATCTAGAAGCTATAAGAATCTCAACTCATACTTTAAAAGGACAGGCCGGAACTTTCTACGCGCAAAATGCCAAAAATATTGCTTCAGAACTCGAAGCTTATTCAAAGGATAATGAGATTGAAACGATTAAGGATCAACTAGAGGACTTTGAAAAAGCATTTTTAGAGTTAAGCTCAGAAATTACAAATACTATTCTTAAGAAAGGCTAATGATGAAGACAAAAATATTTTATATCGATGATGATAAAGTGCTTTCTATCGCCACGGCTGAGCTTTTAAAGAAAAGAGGATATGAGGTGGAGCTTTGTCACTCAGGTGAAGAAGCTTCATTGGTTGATTTTAATACTAAGGCGGACCTTATTCTTTTAGATATTGAAATGCCAAGTCTCTCAGGAATAGAAGTTTTAAAGGTGATCAGAAGAACTGAAAGTAAAAACCTTCTCCCCGTTATTATGGTCTCCTCAAACGAGGAGGGAGAGTCAATTGTTGAAGCTCTTAGGGAAGGGGCCAATGATTATGTTACAAAGCCAGTCAATATTGAAGTACTTGAAGCGCGAATCAGAACCCAATTAGAAATAAAGAAACTTACCATCGAGTTTGCTAGTAAAAAGGAGATCGCTGCTCTAAATGCAATGATCACGACTTATAATCATGAAATCAATAATCCCTTAACTATTGCTTTTGGAATGATGGATAAAATGAAAAGGGATGAATCTTATAGCCCTGAAGTCTTTGAGAAAATGAAAAAAGCTCTTGTAAGAGTTAAGGATATTGTTCAAAAGATTCGTTCGGTTACGGAAGAAAATCATATTAGCTTTGATGAATATATCAAGGACTCAAAAATGGTAAAACTAGATAAGGATTAGTTTCTACCGCATTTTAAATTTGCTGGTACCGCAATATCTATTTTTTTAGGCTCAGCAAGATTTAAGTTTTCCATTATCTCTTTAAACTCTTCAAATGATTTATTAAGCCCTAATCTTGGGTTATGTGCTTTTTCTTCACCTATGGTGCTCATAAGGTGCCCGTCGTAGTTATGCCCAGGAAAAACAATTGTTGAGTCAGGCAGGGTAAAAAGCTTTTCTCTTACACTATGAAAAAGAGTTTCGCTTGAGCCTTCTTGAAAGTCTGTTCTACCATTGCCTCTGATTAAAAGTGTGTCCCCTGAAAATAGATAGGATTCACAAAGATAAGAGGTGCAGCCATTAGTATGACCTGGAGTAGCAATGGCCTTAATTGTTAATCCGCCAAATTTAAGCTCTTCTTGATCAGCTAAAAGAATATCCGCGCATTCAACATTTGTGGCCTTTCCAAGAACTATTTGAGCCCCGGTCTTTTCTTTAAGCTCAGATGAGGAGGTTATATGGTCCGCGTGAACATGGGTGTCTAAGATGTATTTAAGCGCAATATTTAATTCTTTAAGCAGCTTTAAATCTCTTTCAATGGTTTCTTTTACCGGATCTATGAGGATACCTTCTTGGCTTTCAGGATCGGCCAATAGGTAGGTATAGGTTGATGAGCTCTTTTCAAAAAGTTGCCTAAATAAGATTTTTGATTGATGCAACGCTAACTCCGGCTTTAAAGAATACGCCAAAAAGTATAGAATCTTGCCCTATGAAAGAAAAGAAAAACATATTGATCTTATGCACCGGAAACTCCTGTCGCTCCCAAATGGGAGAGGGCTTTGGTAGGCACTTAAAAGGTGATTCTTATAATTTTTATTCTGCTGGAACGAAAAAGCATGGTTTAAACCCAGTGGCCGTTCAGGTGATGAAGGAAGCTGGTGTTGATATTTCAGAGCATTATTCCAAAACTACTGAAGAGATTAAGGATGTGGTGATGGATATTGTTGTAACGGTTTGCTCTGATGCTAACGAGAACTGTCCATTTTTCCCCGGTGGAAAAGTTCTTCATGTGGGTTTTGATGATCCACCAAGACTTGCGGAAAATCTTAGCGGTGAAGAGGCCCTCGCGGTTTACCGAAGAGTTCGAGATGAGATCAAAGACTTTATTTTAAACTTAGAGAGTCATCTTTAAAAAAGATTATCGGCCGTTACTTCATAGTGATTTGTTTTAGAACCAGCAAAGCTTGTTTGATGGGTCTTTAATTCAAGTTTATTGTCTGAGCGAATAGAGGCTTTTAAGCGATTTAAAAAATCCGTTAAATCCATTTCTTTTTTATAAGTACCCTTTAAAGTGAACTTCGCCTGTTGGTAGCTAAAGTTATTAATAGTCACATTCTTTCTTGGGATACTAAAGACATACTCTTTAAGATCTTTTTCTTTTCTGGGTTTCGGATCATCCTCAACATATTTATAATTTCTGTCAGCCTCAGCGTTTCTACTCGAAGGGGCAGGATTGCTCGTGCCCTTTGGCTTGTATGGCTTAGGCACATAGGGCTTTGGCTTGTAACCTCCAGAAGAGATTAAAAGAGGCACTATAATTGTGAAGATTAGGATCTTTTTCATACTTAATAGTATATCAATTTCTTATTCAATTGGTAAGATGTGTTATGATTTTTGAGAGTAAGCATCCATTTTGTGATGGTCGATTCCATCGGCTACTTGAGTCTGCGGGGCTACTCGGTAAGGAGAGTGGATGGGAGCCTTTTTTTATTGAAGGGAGCTCATCTGTACTACCTGGTTATATTAAGAATCATTCCTACGGAGAGTATATTTTTGATTGGGCCTGGGCCGAATTTTATGAACGCCACAGCATTCCCTACTATCCTAAAATTGTTCACGCTCTTCCTTTTACTCCCATTAATGCCCCAAAAGTCATTGGCTCAAATATTGAGGAGTGCTTAGAAAAGGCTAAAAAGTTTTACTTTGAAAATAAAATTATTTCCTCCTCACATTTTCTTTTTACGAATGAAGAGGAAACAAGTCTTCTTCTCGAAAATGATTATCTTCTTAAAGAAACTTTGCAGTATCACTTTAAAAATAAGTATGAAAGTTTCGACGAATTTCTTTCAAAGCTTAAAACGAGAAAACGAAAAAATATAAAAAAAGAAAGAGCCGCAGTTGAAAAAGCCGGGCTTCAAATTAAATGGGTCAGAGGAAGTGAGTGTGATTCGATTCTAATGGGAGAGATTTTTAATTTATACTTAAGCACCATAGGAAAAAAACAAAGTTATGCCTATTTGAATAAAGCCTTCTTTGAATTGCTACCGGGTTTTATGGAAGATAATCTTAGGATTGCTCTAGCTTACAAAGAGGAATCTCTAGTTGCCATGAGTCTTTTTATTGCAGGTGAGGAATGTCTCTACGGAAGATACTGGGGGATTGACCCCTTTTTTGAGAGGGAATATCCTTTTCTTCATTTCGAGCTTTGTTATTACCAAGGAATTGAACTCTGTATTAAGGAGAAAATTCCTCTTTTTGAGGCCGGCGCACAAGGGGAACATAAGCTCCTGCGAGGCTTTGAACCTATTGTCATAAGAAGTTGTCACCATCTTAGAGAAAAACACTTTTATCAAGCTATCAAAGAGCATCTAGTTGATCATAATGCCCATAATCGAGAGGTTATCAGTCAATTATCGCAGCATTTACCATATAAAAATTAGATAAGAATCTGTGATACAATTTCCTTTTGTAAAATTTATTTAGTCGGAGGAATTATGTCTCTTATGGACGATCAACTTGAGGAAGAACAAGAAATTGCAAAGGAACAAGATGCAAAAGGAACGAGTCTTTCTTCAGACTCTTTTAAATTTCCAATTAATAAAATTAGAAAACCATCTGTTATTGCGTTGGATGAGTCCACATCACTAGGTGATGTCGTAAAACTTATGCAGGAAAAGAAAATTGGTTCAGTGGTTTTAACAAAGTCTGCAGAATTATCTGGAATCTTAACTGAAAGAGATCTTCTTATGAAAGTTTTAGGTCTTAAAGATGATTGGAAATCTTTAAAGGCCAGTGATGTTATGACTGTTAATCCACAAACTCTAAGGGAAGAGGATGCCATCGCCTATGTCTTAAATAATATGCATATAGGGGGCTATCGCCATATTCCTATTGTGGATGAAGATGAAAAACCAGTGGGGATGGTCTCAATTAAAGATGTTGTATCTTGGATTCTCGATCACTTTCCACAGGAAATTACTAACCTAACCGGTGAACCCTTTCGCGGAAAAGTCTCTCGAGAGGGTGCGTAAGCCCTTTAAATTAAAGAACTTTTAGCCCAATTGTAGGAATTACCCTATGATTGGGCATTTGCTTTAAAAAACGATAGTTTACGACCTAATCTAATTAGGAACTAACTATGAATTTTGAAGACTTAAATCTTTCCAAAGAATTGCTTCGGGCCATCGAAGACGAGGGATTTAAATCTCCTTCAGAGATACAAGAAAAAGCGATACCAACACTTTTAAATGGCAAAGTTGATTTTGTTGGGCAAGCACAAACAGGTACCGGTAAAACCGCTGCCTTTGTTCTACCACTTCTTTCTCAAATTAATTTTAAAAGTAATGAGGTTCAGGCCCTTATCTTGGCTCCGACCAGAGAGCTTGCAAATCAGGTTCATGAAGAAATAAGAAAATTTGGAAAATACTTAGACGTAAGAACTCTTACTGTTTACGGGGGAACTTCTTACGATAAACAAATTAACGGCCTTAGAAAAAATAGACCTCAGATTGTCGTAGGTACAACCGGAAGAATCATGGACCTCATGAAGCGCGGGGTACTTAGATTACAGAACACAAAGCAGCTAATTTTAGATGAAGCTGATGAGATGTTAAATATGGGCTTTCTTGAAGATGTTCAAGAAATCTTAAAAGCTCTTCCTGAAGATAGAAATATCTGGATGTTTTCAGCTACCATGCCAAAGCCGATTATTAATTTGGTAAATAAAGAATTTAAGGACCCTGAAATCTTAAAGATTGAAAAGAAAACTTTAAGTAACGCTGATATTGAACAAAAATATTTTTTAATCCGTCCTAAGCATCAGATGGAGGCCCTATGTAGGCTTCTTGATTTTGAAACCGACATGTACGGAATTGTTTTTTGTAAAACAAAACGTGAAGTTAGTGAGATTGGTTCTGAGCTTCTAACCAGAGGTTATAAAGTTGATGTTCTTCATGGAGATTTAAATCAGTCGCAAAGAGATGCGGCCATGAAGAAATTTAAGTCTGGTTATTTAAGCCTTCTTATATGCACTGATGTTGCAGCAAGAGGGATTGATGTAAATAATCTTACTCATGTGATTAACTTTGGGTTCCCACAAGATATGGAATCTTATGTTCATAGAATCGGAAGAACTGGTAGGGCCGGAACGAAAGGGAAAGCCTATACTTTGATAGACCCTTTTCAAAAGGGAAAGCTTCGTTATTTAGAGAGGTTCGTAAAAACAACTCTTACTCCAGCTAAACTTCCTACGGTTCCACAGCTTAAGGTGGCCCTTGTTAATAAGGAACTTGCTCGTATGGCAAACCTTGTGGAAAGTGTATCTGAAAAGGGAGATGAATTTAAAGTTGATGAAACTTATGATGTTTTTAGAGAGTCTCTAAAGGATCTAAGTAAAGATCAGATCTTAAAAGTTCTTTTTTCTCAAAAATTTAGAAAGGATCTTCGTCGCTACCAAGACCTGGGTGAATTAGATGCTAAAGATACGGGTGATAAAAGAGGCGGAGGAAAAGGTTTTTCTGGCCGCGGAGGTAGAGACCGTAAGCGCGGTGGTCGTGATGCCCGAGGTGGCGGACGAAATAATCGCTCAAGATCAGGAGCAAATCGCGACAAGAAACAAGATGATGGTGGTTCAAAGGGGAGTTCAAGAGGAAGTCGCCGCGGAGCTAATTCCAATAGAAAGCCTCGTCCTAGGGTTTAAATTCTTCTAAAACTTTTTTAAAAGTATGAGTTCTTGGTCTATCCACGTGAT
This sequence comes from Halobacteriovorax sp., assembly GCA_002720865.1. Taxonomy (GTDB): domain Bacteria; phylum Bdellovibrionota; class Bacteriovoracia; order Bacteriovoracales; family Bacteriovoracaceae. Next base: position 12,656 of record PBIO01000032.1, on the reverse strand, counting down.
AGATCAAGCATATATCTACTTCGAGAAGTTTCTCACCAAAGTTCTTTAGCTTTTTATATCTCTCTGCTACTGGGTTTGGAAGAATTGTGATGCCGTGACTTTGAACAGCGAACTGAGCAAGCACTTCGTAGTCACTTACTGGTACATGCTTATAGTCTTTATATTTCTTTAAAACTTTTGAAACTTCAATCATATCAGGATTATAATAAATGACTTTATCGTGATTCTTTAAATCCTTAGTCCAAAGGCCTATAAAATCTTTTCGAATTCTTTTTATGACGAGATTTGGATGTCTAATGGGATTGGCCACAAAGCCAAAATCTAGCTCATGCTCAATTACATCTCGGGTAATTAAATTTGAGGTTTTAAAAACCATATCAAGTTGAAGCTCACTATACTTCTCATTTAATCGAGGAACGACTTTAGAAAGAATATCGATGGCCGTGATCTGGTGAGAACCTATTTTAATTCTGCCGGCCACTTGTCTAAGAGACTCTCGGTCCTTCTCAAGACCAACCTGCCAGTCCTCCTTTAGCTTCAAAATTTGCTTTTGAAGAAGCATACCTAGCTCAGTTTGCCTTAGTCCTCGACCTTGCCTGACGAACAATTTTCCCTGAAAACTGTCCTCCAGCTTTTTTAGGGCCTTCGATAGAGAGCCCTGTTGCATTCCCAAAAGCTCGGAAGCCCTTGAAATATTTGGGGTTTCACAAAGAACTAGGAAGTATTCATATTCTTTTTTTATTGGATCCATAAGTATTCCTTATAGGTATATATACTATGCATTATTAGTTATTTCAAGAATACTTGGATAAGGTTAGAACAGATTTATAGCATATCTAAATAAACAAGGAGAAGAATATGCGAGTACTAATGATCGGATTAAGTTTACTAAGTGCAGTGCTGTTTTCAGCTCCTGCCACCGCTAACGAGCTTCAGCCACTTATGGAGCAAATTGGGAAAGATTTTAAAACAACTTTTAGAGCAGCTGCAAGAGGAATGAACTCAGAAGCTGAAAAAGAAGTTGTGGCAAGACTTAAAGATAATATCACAAAGTCTATGGATGTTTTACCTGATGGCGTTAGCCCTGATGATGCTGAACTAGTTGCAAGATACAGAGGACTTATGAGTATGCTGCTTGAAAAGACGGTACTTCTCGAAGATGCCTTTGGCACCAATCCTATGGACAAGCCTTCGGCTCTTGCCCTGTTAAAGGAAATGGATGCTCTTAGAAAGAGGGGACATGGCATCTTTCGTTAAGCTTATATTTCTCTGCCTTATTGCAGGAGGACTCCTGTCCTCTTGCAATCCCTTAAATAAGGAAAAAGGAATCTTGCAACTTAGGGACGGAACACTTCCGCCAATGGTAATTCAGCAAGAACCGATTGCACCAAATTTTAAGAGCATGTACGAAAACTATATCAAGGTAAGCTGCTTAGATTGTCACAATAGTAACTCAGGGAGAGTCTCTTTTGAAACAAAGCAGGATATTATCGATAATGCTGATGATATTATTTTTTATACAGAAGACGGCTGTATGCTGGGAAGCTGCATGCCTGAGCTAGATAGAGACGGAAAGCCAAAGCGTCCAATCCCGACTAAAGAAGTCGTCGAAGCTTTTAAGAAGTGGGCCGAGAACAATTTCGAAGACCTCTAGAGCAATTTCTATTATAATCTCCGAAAAGGAGAACCAATGAAAATACTTTCACTTATTAGTTTAATTATTCTTAGCTTTTCTGCCCAGGCCTTTGAAAATGGAACAGAGGTTCCTTATTTTAAATTAAAAGGATATCCAAAAGATACCAACTTGAGTGAGCATAAGGGAAAGTATGTTGTTCTAGAGTGGTACAACGATGGCTGTCCATTTGTAAGAAAACATTACGACTCTAAAAGTATGCAAAAACTTCAAAAACACTTCAAGTCAAAGGTGGTTTGGCTAACCATCAATAGCTCGGCTCCTGGAAAGCAAGGTCATCTCGCTGACTTAAAAGCAGCGGAGGCTATGTATAAGAAAGAGGGGATGGATAGCTATTCACTTTTATTAGATAAAGGCGGAAAGATTGGAAAAATGTTCGAAGCAAAAACGACTCCGCATATGTATATTATTGATCCAAAAGGTAAACTTGTTTACCAAGGGGCCATCGACTCAATTTCTTCAGCAGATATTAAAGATCTAAAAACTGCCGATAATTATGTTTACGATGCGCTTGATGCAGCTCTTGATGGAAAGAAAATTAAAGTTGCTAAAACAAGAGCCTATGGCTGCTCAGTTAAGTACTAAGCTCCAGGTTTTATTCTGTAGATCTTGCCGTTATCAGTAGAGAAATAGAGAAGGCCATCTGGTCCTTCTCTAACTGAGCGGACTCTTCTACCAAGTTTTCCGAGAAGTCTTTCTTCTTTAATAGCCTTTTTATTTTTTATAACGACTCTGTTCAGGTGCTTCATTTTAAGAGCCCCTGAAAAAAGATCACCTTCCCATTTCTTAAACACTTTTCCAGAATAAACTTCAAGTCCACAGGGAGCGATAGAGGGGACGTAAAACTTAACGGGACCAATTGTTCCTTTAACTTTATCTTTTCCAACTCTAACTGGTCCCCAGTACTCTTTCCCAAATCCTTGCTTTGGCCAACCGTAATTAGCTCCTTTGGTTAAGATGTTTATTTCATCGCCGCCCCTTGGACCATGCTCCATCTCCCAGAGGATCTTACGTTTTTTATCGTAGACTAAACCTTGTGGGTTTCTATGCCCATAAGTCCAAATTTCGGGCATGGCCTTTTTATTTTTAACAAAGGGGTTGTCACTCGGAACGCGGCCGTCTTTATGAAGACGCATGATAGCACCACTATGATTACTTAGGTCTTGACCATTTTCTCTGACACCGCGATCTCCCATGCCAAAATAAACATAATCGTCTTGAAAGGTGATACGTGAACCAAAATGAACACCTCTGGCAGAGTCTACTTTTGTTTGAAGAATAATTTTCCAGTCAGCTAACTTATCCTTTAGAACCTTTGCTCTAGCGAGAATGGTAACGATACTTTGTTCAACTCTTTTGGAATAAGTAAAATAAACCCATTCTGAGCTTGGATCTTTTCTTACGTCTAAAAAACCACCTTGACCTTTATAGGTAACTTCTGGTGCCCCTTTAATTTCTCGAACTTTTTTAGATTTTAAGCTTAGTACCTTGAGGCCACCGTCTTTTTGCGTGAAGATTAGCTCGTCATTATTTAAAAAATCGATTCCCCATGGAATATCCAGACCTCTTGCTAATTGCTCAACTTCAAATTTTTGACCTTCACTGGTGCCCTTGAAGACAATAGTTGCTTGTAACTGAAAACTTATTAAAAAGAAAAATACTAAAACTTTCATAATTAAACCTATATAAGATGTTTTTCTTGTTCCTTAAGCCATTTTGTCGCTTTTTTTATCCATGGCTCTAATGACTTCCTTTCTCTTAACCACCAGACGCCAAATTTTTCGTCCTCAATATTCAATCCGCTAACTTCTTTTAAAATTTTCTCTTTTAACTCTTTTTTTACGGAGTATTTAGGAAGGATTGCCCAACCGTAGCCAAGTATACAGGCCTCCCTTAAGGTTTGAATATCAGAAAAAGTTCCATAGTACCTTGTCGCTTCAACATCTAAGTCTAAAATAGAGTTTGGGTTTCTTCCAAATTTTAAATGATCCCTAGACTCTAAATCTTCAAAGCTTTTTATTTTAAAACGTTTTATGAAATCGGGGGAGGCGACTAGAGCAAAGGGCTCCTTTGCCACTCGTTTAAAGGAGACGAGGGGATCCTTTGGTCTTCCGCAGTCAAAGCCAAAGTCAGCTTTACCAGAAAGAACCAGGTCCTCTATTCCATCATCGCTGCTTATGACGGAGATTGAGAGATCTTCATTTCCAACCAAGCTTCTCGTTTGTGGAATTAGAACTCGGCTCGCAAATTCGCGAGTTGTTGCAATGACTAAACTTTTTTGTCTTTGCAAGGCGAGTCTTTGTGAATACACCGCTTCACGAGTCCAGTGGTTAAGAGCGAGACCTTCAGGAGTTAAGGCCCAGCGTCCTCCTATTTTTTCTAAACAAGAGGTTTCGCCGGCAATGGCCTTTAGGTTTCTCGACACAACAGAAATATCTTTTCCGAGTGCATCTGCTAGGGCCTGCAGGGAGCCCTGTCTCTCAAATTCCAGTAGGATCTCGCAATCATGGCTATTCAGCTGAAAACGATTGTCCATATAGTTCTAGTTTAACCGAACTTGCATAAAATGCAAGTGTGTCTTGGTAAGTTTGCACTTAATGAAAGTCAGTCTGTTTGCTAGAAATAGGTCATATCTTAGAAAAGCCAGCACTTAAGCGGGCTTAAAAGAGGAGAAAGAACATGAAGAACGTTATTACGAGCCTAGTGGTCTTGGCCTCTCTGAATGCAGGGGCCAATGATTTAACGGTCCATGAATGGGGTACATTTACTTCCTTTATGGGAGCAGATGGGAAGATCCAAGAGGGTCTACACCATGAAGAAGAGCCATTACCAAATTTTGTCTATGGGCTTAATAAAAATGGCAATATTTCAACGCTAGGAGCATTTTCAGGAACTCCCGATTGCCCATCATTTCCTACAAAGGTCCCTTGCGGTGTTTTAGGAAACTTGAGCTTAAATCGAGGCCAATCTCTTCCGGTTAATCCACTAAACGCTGGTATTACTCAGAAGATGGAAACACCTGTGATCTACTTTTATGGCAAACCAGAAACCAAAGTAAACGTGGTTGTCGATTTTCCTAAGGGAATTATCTCGCAGTATTACCCTAAGGCAACGACTTACTCACCTAAAGCCGAAGATATAACAACTATCGGGCCAAGCCAATTTGTCTTTGATGTAAAACTTAAACCGGTAGACTTTGTAGGAAATACTCCAGCTACCGCTTTTAATTCTATTTGGAATCCGGCTCGTGAAGTAAAGGCGAATACTATTGAGGTTGATAATGAGCATGAAAAATTTATTTTCTACAGAGGAGTAGCTGATTTTCCAAGTATTTTAAAAGTAGAGTCTCCAAGTGGAAATATGCTTAAGCTGACTAATCTTTCATCTAGGGCTATTAGTTCGGCAATCGTTTTAAACTCTAATAGGGAAAAGGGCATCGTAAAGGTCATTGGCGCTATCAAATCTGGGACCAGCTTAGAATTACCTAGGGCCGAGGATGGTGTCGCCTTTGATAAGTATGTTGAGCAGGCCAAGAAAGTAATTATTAGTGCTCTTGTGAACCAAGGACTTTTTAAAGATGAAGCGAAGGCCATGGTAAACACTTGGGAGAAATCTTATTTTCATACTCCAGGACCAAGAGTCTTATTTTTATTACCGCAGATTGAAACTGAAAAGATTTTACCGCTTACCTTAAATCCAGCTCCGAAAAACTTAGTAAGAGTATTGGTTGGAAGAATTGAAATCATGACCAAAGCTCAAGAGGATGCTTACTTAGATATTCTTGAGAGTCAGGCCATAATTTTTTCAAAAGAACAAACCTTTGGGCGTTTCTATGATCCAAAGCTTAGAAGACTTAGAACTCGTGTACAAACAAGTGATCTCATCCCTGATCGTAAGTCTCTTCTCTTAGAGCGTATAGACGCCCTTCTTTAACTCTCTCAAAGAGGCAACTTCGGTTGCCTCTTTTCTTTAGACCCAAGACTTATATTGAAATTCAAGGGCATCAAATGGACAAACATCAACGCAGCCACCGCAGCCAATACAGGTTGTATTGTAGAGACCAAAATCACCGATAATAGGTTTTTTATCCTTATGAGCGAAACCGGCCACGTCAATTCCCATGGGGCAAACCTGGCTACATAGATCTACGCCTTTGCAGTTCTCATTTGTCTTTACGGCAAAATGGCCTTTGGTCCACCGTCCAAAGAGCTCCATCATTTTTGCTAAGGGGCATCCGTAACGGCACCAAATTCTTGTACCTAAAAATGGATAAGCTCCAATTCCAATTACCGCACCAAAAATAAAATCCACAACGAAGGCTTCAAAAGCTTTTGAAGCCGCCAATAAATCAGGCGCAGTAAAGACGTTATACATATTAAATAAAATCAAAAAGCCATAGAAGAAACCAAAGATCATAAAAATGGTTTGAATACTTTCAAGCTTTTCAGCGGTTTTTCCAGTTGGAGTTTTATGCTTTACCCAAGCGGCTCCCCATTTCGTAACACCGATTGTCTCCGCTAAGTTTCCGCAGGCACAGAACCAAGAGCAGTATCTTTTTCCAAAGTACCAAACTGAAATCGGAACTAAAATAAAGCAGTAAACCATTGATCCCCATGAAGTAAAACCTTTGGAGATATAAACATAAGCAGAGTAGTACCCCGTCGTTACCGGGTCACTAAGTAGACTTCTGCCTGCCCCAAGAGGTGAAATCACATAAGGTAGGAGCCAGAAGACGATAAACTGAACCAAAAAAATACTAATAAATTTATTTCTTTGATAGGTTGAAAGTTTTGGGTTTTTACCGCGCTTGTAGGGTGATTTTCCGCTTAGGACAATTTTTCCGGAAATCCAGCAAACGATTCCCGTATAAATTGTGGAGTACCAAAAACTAGGGCTTTTTCCAAGTATCCAAAACACATCCATGTTTTGAACAAGGCCTTGGTCTACAAACCACTGGGGCCATTTATAGATTGAATAAAGTATGAAGACTGCAGGCAAGAAAATAAGGATAAAAAACTTTTCTGCATTGCTGCGTTTATAAGCGTTCTTCGCGTAACTCATAGAATTCTCCGATAATCCAATTATAGCTGAAAACTAGCTATAATTGGTGTCTCTAAGAGTAATTTTGTTACAGAAATTTAGATTGTTTTTAAATATTCTATTAAATCTTTCTTATCTTGATTTGATAATTTATCGGAGAATCTAAACCAATGTCCTTTTGAAGACTGTCCTTCTCGATCTGTTGAATAAACATCTCTCGCTCCTGACTTAGCCTCTCGCACTAGTTTCTTATATTCTCTACTTCCTTTCTTCGGGAGCGTTAAACCAAGAAGCTCTTCACTAAATCTATCTCTTTCTCCGGCCCTTTGTAGGTCCCAGAATTTTGGTCTTTCTAGGGGGTGAGTTAATAAGGCCATCATATTGGGAATTGACCCGTTATGAAGGTATGGAAAGCGGGCCCAAACTCCTTCGAGTCTTGGGGCAAAGTAGCCTGGGTCAACATCGTTATGTTGAATATAATCGGGAATAGGATTTCTCTCTACAAGAGAAAGAAATTCAGGAGTCAAGCCGCGTAACCTATCTCTATCAGTTTTAACAACGTCAATTTCGATATGTTTTGGCTCTTTATATATAGGTAGTCCTGCCGCATCTCTTTCGTAAGTCCCATGGCATTTAAAACAAGTATTATTAAAAACTTTTTTTCCTCGAGCGGCCATTATTTGATTAACCTTAAAAGGGTATTTCGGAGGAAGAATATCAGCTAGAATATTTTCGGCGTGTTCGATTTTTGGAATCATCTTTCTTACATTCTCTGCCGTTTGTGTTCCAGCTAACTCCACAGCTAATCCCCAACCGGCATGAGTACCATTTCCAAATCCATCAGTGAATTGGCCAACAAACCTCTTTTTACCGTAACCCCAAAAGTGAGGTACTTTTACGGCACCTCTTGGAGTTGTATCTGGCATTTCGGTTTTAGCAACTGCTCGGTAGAACCAGCTCATGATCATTGATATAGGAACAAGACCTTGGGTTAGATTAGTTACTTTCTCGTTTCCAAGCCTTTTAGCAAAGGCCATGGAGTCATTTTCAATTCTCTTGTACTCTTTAGATTTTCTTTTAAGGACCGTCATCTTTTTCCAAAGCTTACTGGCCTTCTCAACATCCTTGGCAAGTTTTCCCACATCAATATTTTTATTTCCTAGACCAATAATATATTGTCCGGCAGCTTTTCCTGAGTGGCAGACGGCGCAGCCCATGGCCCCCACATTCATCTTTTTATAGGGGACATTGAAAAAACCTTTAATCTCTTTATCGTGTTCAACTAGTCCCCAGCGCTTTGTAAAAAGACCAACCTTCGTTCCGCTTTTATCTTCGACAAATCCATCCCTCGGTTTTGATAGCCCAAAAAGCTTTGCCATAAAAGCAAACATATTGACCGCATCGGGGGTTAAGGTCATGCCTCTTCCATCTTTCACAAAATGCAGATCGTGAACGGCCTTGATGGCCTCATCATGGGCAAGAACTCTTGGGTTCTCTGAAGAGTAGGCCACAGATAAATTAAAACTAAGAAAAAGTAGAATGAGTAACTTCATTGTTGCTCCGAATGCCATCTTGGCGGAATGTTGACGCAAAGAAAAAGTATCATGTGAAAATTAGCTTTTCCCGCCTTATTGCATCAAAACTTCCTGATAATTGACTGATTTTTAAGGCACTAGTTTTGATAGAGAACTACTTTAAGTAATTGAAATTATTGTATAAATATAATCCTCTTAGCCCAGTGTTAAAACATACCGATAATACAGGAGTGAGAAGATTTATCATTTTAATATTATTCAGTTTTTTACTAACAGGCTGTGAGACTCCAGCCGGTCTTAGTTCTACGGAGCTAAAGAGGATCGGTCCTCCAGGTAAAGGACACTTGGTTCGTAGAACAAAAAAGAGTTCGGATAACTTTGATCAAAAATTTCAAAAAGATATTTTAAGAAGAGGTTTAGGTCCCGCAGTTAATGATGTTGTTACTCCAAGCTACGGGCAAGTCCCTTGCAATAATTTAAAAATAAATACAAAAATTACAACTATTGAATCTTCTAAAGAGATTGATGACCTTATTGCAAAAGCCTATGGAACAGATAGGTCATGCACCACAGTTTATACAGGTAATGGCGGTCTAACTGAAAGCGCTGGCTTTAAGTATGCTAAGACTTTAGCCTATTCAATGATTCAGGATATGTGTAATCCAGAAACTAATAATGTGGGAAATCTATTATCTGAGCCTTCTCAAGGTTACAAAGATGCCATGAGCCTTAGTCTATTTAATAAAGGGATGAAGTCCTCTAAAAGCTTAGATAACTTATCTACTTCTTATGCCTTAATGTATGTTTTAGGGCAAAGAGAATCTGGAGGGGACTTTAAAAGAGGAAGAGATATTTCTTCTACTAATACTTCTGCGATTACTAAAGAAGCAGGACCTTTTCAAGTTTCAGCTAATTCTTTAAACCTTTATGGAAAGGGTAAATACAAATATCATAGCCGAGACCTTTTTAGATCTTATATAAGTCAGCTTAGCGGCAAGTCGAAATCTGAAAGAAGTGAACTATGTCTTAATGATAAATTGGCCGGAGCAAAAGAGACAAAGCCATACGCATCGAGCCCCGATGAACTTCATGCTTTGTTTGAATCAGGAGATAAAGGAAGATGCAGGGGGGTAAAGGCAAAGACCTCTAAGTCTACTTTTAAGCTAACCTCTTCCGTGGCAGCTTGTTTTAGAGACCTAAATAAACTCTGCCCAGGCTTCTCTGTTAAGTATGCTGCTGGAGTGGCCAGAATCAATAGAAAGCATAATGGTCCGCTCTATACTAAAGCTGAGAATCTAAAGCGTTTTAAAGGCTCAAAGAAGCATTTTAAGCCTAATCCTAAGCCCGCCTGTCATGGTATTTTTAGGTCCTTAGCGGCCAATAAAGCCAAGATTTGTAAGTAAATTATGTAGACACTGACCTACTACCGTGGTGATGAATAATGCCAGGTCTCAAACCGAACTAAAGAACTCTTTTAGAATTGATGATTTATAGAGGTTTGAACCCCACTGGTCTGTTTTTGATCTAAAAATAATCCAGCTGCCCTATAGCGCGTCGATAAGACTTGGATAACTACGAAATCGAGTTAGCTCCTTGCTTACCTGGCTTTTTTCATCACCACTCAAGTAGGTCAGTTTCAATTATGTAAAGTTTTCAACTTGTTAGCCTTAAATTCCCAATCTGATATAAGCCTTCTGAGAATTAACATTCAGGAGAGAACTATGAAATTTTTGGCCTTAGCTGCTTTATTATTATCACTTAATGCCCATGCAACTGGAGGCTTTTCTTGCCAAGGTTTAAAAGCAGACGGTGAGAAAGTTGAACTATTTGGAACCACTGGACGTGTACCTGGTAACCCACTTGTGTCTGATGTAATGATGACTGTTGGAGATATTGAAACAGCTCAAGTCTTCCCAAAAGATCAAGTTGTTGGATATTGGAGCATGGGAAAAAGCATTAAGCTTGCCATCGTTGACTCAAATGCCGAAGAGATTATCTTAAAGCTAAGTGTAAAAACAAAGAAAGATGAAGATGCCCTAACTGGAAAGCTAACTATTCCAGGTGGAGAGAAACTTCACGTATCTTGTATTTTAGAATAATCAGTATTTGATATTCGGGCCCCTTCCCGGGCCCGATTCTATATCCCTAAAAGCCTTTTTTTCATCAGCGGACATTTTTGTTTTTGGGTTTTCGGCCTTATTGGTCTGTCTTTCTTTTATAAAACGAATTAAAAAAAGAAGAGGAAAGGAGAGCCCCGCTAAAGCTGGAATCCAACCAGGCAGGTCTAGGTTTAAGGCCTCTGTGAGGGCCGGAATAAAGAGCACACAACCGATTAATATACCGATAAATAAACCAAGCATAAAAAGGATTATACCTTATTCTAGATTAGAAACCAGTGTTTGCTCGGTGACTCTTACGATCTCTGGGTTTTTACATTTATAGAGACCAAGTTGAATAGCCCCTCTATATTTCTTCTTAAGGCTTTTGCCGCCTTTTAGATCATAGAACTTTTTAAAATGATAAGTAGGGATGTCTATTTTGTTTGGATTACATCTTCCTAGGCGAACGAGACCTTTTACGGTTGGATGCTCACCTTTTTTAATCTGTTCTTTGATTCGATCAAAATGCTCGATGAGGTCGATCTCAGTTTTAAATTCTTCCTTTAACTCAAAGCCACTACTTACGGGTCTTCCGTTTCCAACATCAACTCCTCCTAAAAGAAGATTAGTCTCTTCAGTAAAAGCTGAGTTTAGGAAAAGGGTAGTGAAAATTAGTAGACCTATTCTCTTCATTGCATACGGCTCTTTGTTAGTGGGAAGAATTGAATATTAAGCTGGTATATTTCATCTTTAGAATCAAAATTGGTGGCGAGTTCGTTCATCTCTTTTCTAAATTGACGAATCTTCTCTTTCATAATTGGTAGATTTTCTTTTGCCACAGGAACTGTTGCTCCATTGAATTCTCTTGTCTTTAAATCATCCTCATCCAAACTTGTCATGGCCAATTGGAGCATATCTCGGTGATAGTGCCTTACCGCCAAGGTTCTAATCTCATCGGGGGTGGATAGGGCCCCGTTAGATTGAACAAAGTTTCCTTGCTCATCTTTTTTGATCAATCCAAGTTTGGAGAGGGTATTTAAACTGGAGAGGATATGTTCTTTAGAAATCCTCTTTTTGAGTCGGTTAGAAATCCAATTCACATCAGATTCAAAATCTTCTAGATCCATCATGACGTAAATGGCAACATTATACCAATTCGCGAGAAAGTCGAATTGATAGAACTCAAGGGGGCAAAGACCTTTTTTACTTTTTAGCTTTAATAGGACCTCGAAGAGAGCCGATTTTTTCTCAACGTCTTTTTCTTGGTTATAATCTACTAAAGTTTTGAAAAATTCTTCTTCTGATTTTGACTCGAAGTCTATTCCTTTGAGGTACTTTGGAATTGATTTTGCTGTTAGGTTTCTACTCCCATCGATAATCATTTTAAAATGGCTTGGGGAGCTAATCTCAGCTTTATTGCAAAACATCTTGTAGCTGAACTCACGTTTTGTCTCTTTCTTGTAAACATAGAAGTCAGTCAAAAACTGTCTGTAGTCCCAGTACTGAGTGATATTTGGCAATAATTCCATCGCACAGGAATATGATTTATATGAATCGTCGTCAATTCGTCATGTCGAACTTCATGAATTTCATTACCTAATTTCATAGTAGGGGCCAGACTGAACCGGTCGTTCACGGCCGTGAACACTAATCAATTGTCCCCATGTTTTTTATTTGAGAAAAGGAATAACACATACTAATTTGCCCTCACCTTAAGAGAGCTTTTATCTTATCAATAGGAGAGAAGATGAAAATTGTTATAGCGATGACTATCGTTTTTTTGGCGACTAATGCCTTTGCCGGTAGAAAGTCTGAAACTAAAACTATCTCAGTTTATTCAACAATTTCTGAAGCTGATATGGTCTTAAAGGCTGAAGCCCTTATTCCAAGCATTGTGAATTTTACGAATAAGGAGATTAGAAGAATTGCAAGATACGCCGGCTGTAGTGTTAGAGCACGTGATATCAAGCTAGGTTCTATGTCAGTAAAAAAGTATTACAAGTCTTACGACAATATAACTCTAGAGCCTAAGTGGCAGGGAAGTATTTCCTATACCCTTAGAAGTTGTAGAGATAGATAATTAAGATTTAGGGTGTCTCTAAGGCGAAAACGGTATCTCCCCCAGACATCTCTTTCTTTGTTGTTCCTTTGGGATACCCTATATCTTTATAAACTGACCTACTTGGGTGGTGATAAAATTAAAACCATCCTAGTTTTTAGACATTCAAAATTGATCCATCCTGGATCAACTTGCTTCGCAAGCTAGATTTTGAATATCTTTCTTACACT
>PBIO01000031.1 GCA_002720865.1 Halobacteriovorax sp. | reverse complement strand
AGTGTAAGAAAGATATTCAAAATCTAGCTTGCGAAGCAAGTTGATCCAGGATGGATCAATTTTGAATGTCTAAAAACTAGGATGGTTTTAGTTTTATCACCACCCAAGTAGGTCAGTTTAAAAAAGTAGAAGAGTTACAATCGCTAAAATAAATCTATAAATTGAAAAGACCCATAGCCCTGTCGACGCTATAAATTTCAAAAAATAATGAATTGTGGCCAAACCTACAATAAAAGAAAGGATAAGACCTATCGCCAGCTCCGTGACAGCAAAATTAGCCCCATTATTTAAGACCTCAGGAAGCTTGTAAACAAAGCCAGCAAAAATGACAGGAAGGCTTAATAAAAAGCTAAATTTAGTTGATTCCATCCTCGACATACCAAGAAAGCGAGATATTGTTAAAGTTGAACCACTTCGGCTTACTCCTGGAAAAACCGCTAACCCTTGAAAGAAACCGATGAGAATGGATCTCTTAAGATCTATAGAAGAGGTCATATGATCTGTTTCCTCCATCACTCCCCTATGATCGAAAAACCACATAAGAGCTCCAAAAAGAACAAGATTAAGGCTTATCATAAAAGCACTTCTACCAAAGTCGGAAGCAAAGTCTTTTAGGAGAAAAGCTAAAACAAAAGTTACAAAAGTGCTTATTCCGATATTAACAATCCAATTTCTTCCTCTTTCTTTTTTCTGTAGGTCGTTTATGAAAAAGGCTGAATATATAATATCTTTAATATCCTTAAAGAAATAAACAAAGACCGCAAGAGCTGTTCCTACATGCATGGCCAGATCAAAGGCAACGCCTGGGTCGTTTATTTTTAAATAATGAGGCAATAGGGCCAGGTGCCCTGAGGAGCTTACTGGTAGGAATTCTGTAATTCCTTGTATTACACCGTAAAAAAGTGAGTCGATCCAGGTCATTTCTTTATAATTCCAAAGTAGTTAAAATCTCGGCTTTTTAGGGACTGTCTTAAATCTCTTAAATGTACTAAGAATTTATTTGAGTAGTAATTTCTTTTAGATTCATTAATATAATTACTAACGAGGTAAAGCCTATTTAAGTTTGCATAAAGAATTTCAACTAAGACTTCGTCATTCTTTTGAAGTGCTCTACGCCCAGACTTAAAATATATTCTAAAGATTGCGTCCTCTAGTTTATCTCGTTGTTCTTTATTTAATATAGTCTTTGTAAAATAATCCAAAACGGTTAGAGAGTTAACTTCTTCACTACTGATAGGGAAATCAAAGATATTAAAATAATCAAAATACCAATCAATACTATGAAGAAAGGATTCTCTAAAGTTTTTTCTTGAAAGAGCACTTTTGAGGTCTTCTCCCCAGTAAAACCTCAAAGTCAAAGAGTTATTCGTCTCTATTGGGATATAAGTCTCAACCATTCTTTTGTCTAAGAATACCTTTTCTTCAAATAATTGTTTAAACCTTAAAAAGTTCTGATTCCCTATTTTGCCAAAATCTATTTCAGGTACTGCTCCTTTAAAAGATTTCTCAATGATCTTATTTCTTACCTCTGTAAATCCTCGAATAAATGGTCCCTCTCGAAAAACATGTGCGATCAAACTACCACTTCCGAGACGAAGGGACTTATAGATTAAATCTTGAATTTCTAAACTAACTTCTTCGCTTAAGATTTTTTTGTTCTCAAAAGCCTTTTCATACTTTCTTTTAAGAAATTGTTCCCGTTTTTGGCCTAGAGTATCAAAGAGAATAGGATACTGTTTTTTAAATAGTGGATTTCCAAGTTTTGCATTTTCTAAGAGGCTTAATAATGAAAAGCGTTCTTCAATTTTTATATAAGCATCTTTTTGAGTTTTATGATCGTATAACCATAGATAAGGTTTAATCTTTTTATTACTTCCTTCCTTTACTATTTCAAAGTTAGGTAAAAGCATAAACCTATCATCTCCTAGTGAGTTGAAGGCCCGAAACTTAAACCTATTACTTTTATAATTCGTGAACCCGTCAAATGAACCTTGATCCTTTAGGTTTAAATTTTCTCTAACAGGGTTAACCACAATTTCCTGCATTAGGCTTAGGCCTTTAAAAAGTGGGGAGGTCGTTGAAAATAAAATTAGACATGGAACCCAGATAAGACCTGCGTATAAACTAAATTTTCCATCGGTGGAGCTCAACCTGGTATGACTTAAACTCTCTTTTAAGCTTGGCCGGTTAAAGAGAAGTAATATCTCCCCTATCAATAAAGGACCGAGAAATAGCTCTAAAACAACCCTTGCTCCAGCTCCAATTCTTTTCCAGGTAGAATTACCGACTGCCCTTAATCCAAGAAGCCATTGACTAAAAGAGACACCCAGTACTAGGCTTCCATAAAAACGTATGGCCAGATAGAGACCAAAAACAAAGATAAGACTAGATAGTCCCTCAGCATATACCTGCCCTTCTGCTTTATTCTGAAGTTCCAAAACTTTATAGAGGTAGCTTGTAAGAGAGGCATTTTTAGAGGCATAAACCGGAAAAGATAAAAGCGAATAATAAGAAACATAGGCCAGGGCAAAATCCGCTAAGACTCCAAGCAAGCGGCGGCTAAGCGCCGAAAAATTGATGGAATCCCTTGTACTATTTTTCAAGTATTTACCCTTCTATAGAATGCAGCTCCAACAAATATGGGCAGTTTCAATATACCCCTATATTCTCTTCACAAGCACCAAAGTCATTGTAATTTCATAAACTATTCTACCTTTTCCCCCAAAATTGCCAAGAGTAATTGGCAATCAAAGAGTTTAATTGTGAGCAATCTAGTCAGGTATTAAAATAGAACTGAAAGATAAGTTAATGAAATGAAGGGAAAATTCCGAAAAACAAGTGTGGAAAACCCTAAAAATGGGAAAAGAAAATGAGACAGAACAAACCATTTAAAGCGCTAATGATTCACCTTCTGAACTTAAGTATGCTCATCGCACCGATGCCGCTTTTGTCTGCAGAAAGTGATTTTGATAGTAACGTTAACTCAAGCGACTGGGTTGGTGATGTTGGTACTGCCCTAAAGACAGTTGGCGGCGCACTTTTACAAAGTAGGCAACAACAAGCGGCTATGCGTCAGCAAGCGCTAATGATGAGAAACTCAAGACCACAAACTGTACCGGCCAAATTTTTTCCACAATGTCAGATCTCGCCGGCCGGAGCACAGATTCCAAAGATGGCCTGTGAAATGAGCCAGAACCTTCCAGGTGTTGTTTCCCAAGGTCAGCAAATGACTTTAATTGCCCAGCAAAATATAGACTTTTATGACCAGCTTATGGACGAAGCTCAGAACTCTCGCATGCCAAACGGTATTGCATGTCTTAACCAAGCTCTAGCTGGAGTAAGATCATCAATAAGTGACAGGATGAATGGTCTAGAAAGAATGAAAGAGCAAATCAAAAAAGCCAATCAGCTTTTTGAAGAACAAAATAAAGCGATCCTAGAAGATATTAAAAGAAACGGAAATGAGCTCTTTGGGGCTAAGCGAGGAAAGAAATTAGATAGTAATCAAGAAACTGCTGATTATAACAAGCTTGTATCACCTGAGTGTAGAGACATTATCGTCACTGGCGGTGGTGGTAGCATGAACGATCAGATTTTTAGCGATGGTTTAAGAGGAATTAGAGACGGTAGCCTTGGTAAGTTAAACATATCGTCAGCTCAATTTGTTGCCAATAGAGGCTCTTACGAAAGAGACTTGAATCAAAAAGTTCAACAGATCAAAAAAGACATTAGAAAGTTTGGTGTCGATGGATTTCTTCAGCAAAACAGTGGTGGAAATTTAAGCTTTGAGAGAAATGGACAAGAAAAATTTGGATCTCTACAAAAAGCTTTTTCAGACTTTACTAGAGTTAAGCAAACTGAAGTTAGAAATATCAAATCAAGTATCACTAAAGAGATCCCAGGCGTTGATATTAGCTCACTAACCAATATGGGTCAGGACTTCAAAGCTGACTTTGGAGAATTTGTCTCTCAAGCTGAGCAACAACTTAAGCGTCAAGCGATCTCAGCCTGTGTTAGCGGTCCAGTTGGTTTATCACCAGATCAAATTTTAAGTAGCCTTCGTTATGACTCCACAAGTATGACTGGGGATACCATTAATAACTATAGAAGCGCTCTTGATATCATCCTTAAAAACCCTGATTCAAGTCCTTCAGAAAAAGAATCTGATATTAAAAAACTAGATGCTCGTTTTAAAGGAAGAATCAGAATTGTTTATAACGACGAAGATTCTGTTCAAAGAAACGAGTCTCCTTACCAAATGTTTCAAAAGATCGTAAAAAAATGTGATAAGCAATTTGAACAAGAAACAGATAATAATATTGGTCGCTCTACTAAGAAAAAGATTGCCCGTGCTAAAAAGTACATGCAACAACTTCAGGCCGTAGAAAGAACTTTTGCTACTGACCTTGCAAATCAGCTTATTGACGAGGTTGTTAACTGTTCAGGACGTAGTCTTAAGGCCGGTCAATGTAGTGCTGGAACCTTATCAACTTCTAATAATGAGTTTTGTTTAGCTCAAGCAACTGATTGTGCTGCTCAGGCCGGCTCTTGTTTTGCCCAAATTGATAGAGAAGTTAAAATCAGACAAGATAATATGAATAAGCTTTCTGTGACTTATAATAATAATGTCGCGGCTCTTATTTCAAATCAAGAAGCTCTTTTGGCCCAAGTTAAGGCACAGGTTGGAAGAGATGCTGAATTTTTCAAAAGCTTCTTTCCAGGAGCCACATATAACTACCCAGAAGACCTCTTTGTTAAGATGCCACAGCTTGCTGACTTTAATGGTCTTGGGGTTGAACTTAGAGGGGGCGGGAATATTGAAGATCTTCAAAAGCTTCCAGGGAAAATTGATCTTCTAAAGCAGCAGCTCGAGGAACAATTCCAAGGTCCTAACGGTATAGAAAAAGTTATAAATGATTATATAGCTCAGCAAAAAGGTGCCATGGAAAAGAACAAGGGAAAATGGGCCGAGCTTCAACAAAAATGTCAGCAAAACATGGGTAAGGCTCAGCAGGCCATTGCTGAAGCTAATAAAAGAGCTCAAGAAGCCTATGGTGAAAAGAAAGAAAAGGTTAACGAATTTTGCCAAAAATTTGAAAACCTTAGAGATAACCCAGCAGCAGGCTGCGGGGATGATAACGACGCAAAAGATCTTTTTGAAGACAGTATGAAAATCTCTTCTCACGTCTCTGACGACGCCAGAAGATGGGTTGGTACTTATAAAAACTTATGTGCTCAATCACAAAACGAAAAAGACAATTCTTCAGATGAGTTTGAAGATGGCGGAAAAGATTATATTAAAGAGCAATGTGAAGAATCAGATTCAGAAAGCATCTTAAGTGATATCGATTCCCAGCTTAAAACTTACGGAGATCTTTCTGATGAGCAAATAGCGGTCATTGAATCTGCCGAGAGTACTGGCCAAGCAAATGTAAAAGAGATCATTGAAGCAAATGAAGGAAACTCTGCTTTAATTACCCTCATAAAGAAAAGAATTGCCCTTTCAAAAGCTAGTACTAATGCAAGCAATAGGTATGAGGAGTTCTTTAAAGATGACACTCCTAATGCTGCACTTTTAGCAATTATTACAGATGGTATCCATGAAGAGAAGATGGCAAAGATAGCGATAAAGGAAGCAAGAAAGATTAAAGATAAAGGATTTTGTAGTTTAACGAAAATTGAATCCTTAATTTCAGCCACTGAAAAAGCTACTTCAACTGAAAGTATCAAGTTTGAGAATAAAATTGAAAATACTTCGGCCATGAGAACTGCTGGGCGAGCCATTGCTAGTCTTAAGCAAAATACGGCGAGAGATCCCCTCTCGGCCATGGGACAAGCGGAATACCAGGATATTGATTGTGAAGCGACAGCAAGTGCTGGACGCTTTAGTGATGCTTTTGACTTTAGTTTAGATCCTATGGGTCAAAGCTCGCAGCTAGGAAACTTTAGTCTAGGTAAATAGCCTAGACTCCAAATGGAGGATTAAGAGATTAAAAACGGAATTAATAATCTCTCATTCAAAACACCCAAGGAAAAGCTTTTAACAAAGCATAGGGAAAGAATCATTCTCTTAGTACTTTGTCATTTTTTCCTCACATCTTGTTTATCAAGCCCAAGTAAAGGGAACCGTAAAACAATAGGTGGTATAGCTAATACTCCTTCTAGTGTTTCTGCTGGATATGGGCGAATCTTAAGTGATAACCCAATTATTCTTTCTAATAACTACTCTCTTGATCCAGGAACAAACCTAAATCGTTTCTTAACGAGTGACACAACTTTTATTACAAATAATCAGTTTTTAGAAGATGCCTGTGATAACTCTAACCTTCCTGTAACAAACTGTATTAAAGTGCGTGAGGATAAGGACTCTATTTCTGCTCTTCAAAATACTGAGAAGAAGTGGGCCTATGATACCTCAACTGCTGAATGGCTTCAGGTGCAAACCTTTGGTCATATGATGCAAGTTACGGATAAGTTTCACTCCACATTAACTTCTTCTTTTACAAAGCGAGGGACTATTGGCTATCAGTCTGCCTTCCCTACCTTTTTTATGGACGCCCTAAATCCAAATCCCCATGGTCATTGGGATATGACGAGACCTTTGACGGCAAATGCATTTTGTAAGGAAGCCGATAGAGCCTTTTTTAATCCATCAAAATTTCTGATCTGCCTAGGGTTTGATTCTCAAGAAACCAGCGTGAAGTTTGCGCAAGATAATACTGTGATTTATCACGAGATGGGCCATGCCTTTCATCAAGTACTGATGAATGGTCGAAATAGAGACGCGGGAATAACACCGGCCTCAGACCTTGGATATTTATTTTATGATGAAGCTGGAAGTATTAATGAGGGGCTAGCTGACTTTTGGTCTTTTATCATGAATCAACGAACTCACTTTGCTGAGTGGGGATTAGGAAGGTTTATTCAACAATCAAGACCTATGGATGAGGATGACCCTCTTCATGCTCCAGGAATTGCGGCCAATAGTGACTCTAGGCTTAGCTACCCTACCTATCTATTATACGACCCTAACTTTCCAGATAAGCCAGTAGAGGATGTTCACTATGCCGGTCAAATTATAAGTCATTTTATGGTGGCCCTTGTAAAAGACTTATCTAGCAAATGTAGCTGGGCCCAGACTGCTTCAACTGAAGTTGTTATGCATCTTTTATATGAAACTTTCTTAGAGCTTGGAGACTTAACAGCTACAGGAAATACAGGTCAAACCAATTATGTGAACCTAACTCAAAACCATGCTTTAACTTGGTCAAGAGTGGCCAATCCAGTAAACTTTAGAAAGTTCACTCAGGTTCTCTCAAAGTACCTTCTTTTAACTTATGGAAAGGTTGGAAGAACCGGATGCGGTGGAACTAATTACGATATGGATGGATACGAGCAGCTATTAGATTCCTATGGTCTTCTCTTATTCAAAAATTATAACGAAGATGGTGGCTCTCTTGCCACAGGAAATTCAGGAACAAATACTGTCGTCACAGCTTCAAATAAAGTGAAAACCGTAACAGTCTCAAAAGATTTAATTAAGATTGACCCAACTCAAGGGGCTTCTGAAGCTTTTATTTTCGATGATCGTCAGTCTATGGTTGCTGCCCTAGACTCCCTTAAGGTTTCTGGACAGATACCAGGAATTTCAGATCAAATTGAAGACGGGCTTCCCTATAATAATGGAAATATTTCGATCTCTCCCGGTGAATTTGTAGGTGTTGCTTTGAATCTTTATAACGATTCTAATACTCCCATGGCCGGAATTCAGGTCCTAGGAAATGATTGGGATCACGGTAAAGATGGCAAACCTTGCGGGACTTTTGAAGATAATTTTCCTTCCGCTAGTGAAGGTGCCGCTGATGTTTCCACAGAAACAGGCACAAACCCTGGAGAATGTTCTTATATAACAAGAGAAAATGGGGATGATGCTGGCGAAAGTATTGAACCTGTTTGCATGGTTCAAATAAGTGAGAATAATGCGACAAAATGGGCCTTTCAAAATGAGCTGATGTCCAAAATTGGTCTTGATGATTCAAATTGTCTCGATGGCTCTGGTGGAAATGATAAGGAATGTTTTATTCGAATTGTTGAAGGGGCAGATCAATCAACTTACTCAAAGCTTGATCCTAAGAAAACATGGGCACAAACTGTTTCTGCAAATGATACTCCCGAATTCAATTTTAACAACTTAATGTTTATGGAAGTCAGCCCTTGGATTCCACCTGGAACAACATTTAATTGCCGCTTAAGAGTAAGATTTACCAATTGCGAAGACTGTTGGTCAGATCCAAATACTATTACAAATCCCACTGGAGACGACTATTTAGATTATGAATACTCTGGTGGAAGACCATTTAAAATTATTAACTTTGAATTTATTGTAATCGACTAAGCTATGATGAAAAAAATCTTAATACTATTTAGTTTTTGTGTTTTTGGTTTTGTTGTTTATTATACAACTCATAATCAAAACACGCCTACTCCAGTTCAAGCTAGGAATACGATCAAAGTTCAAAAGAAAAATGGGAAAGCCACTTTTTCTCACCCTAAACAGATCGATATGGTGGAACATAAAATCATTCCAAAAGAGTCTTCGAGGGCGCCAGCTTCTAAACTCCCCATGCGAGGCGGAAGATTTATAGAAGGCGCGGGAGCAAGTAAGTATGTGAGCCCTACTGAAGAGCTAGAGTTTATCAATAAAGTTAACCCTAAGTGGAAGGAGCTCCTAGGAAGAAAACTAACAAGGTTTTTACCTGAGGGCACTGAGGTCATTGTAAAAAAGGAAAAAAGTCTTATTTATATCAATAAAGGAAAGGGTCAATACAGAGAGCAAGTTTTAGTTTCTTATAAATTGGCCGATGGAAGAACAAGCTCTCACCGTGCCATGGTGGATTCCTCTTCAGGAAAGGTTCTCTTTAATTTTAACCGTCAACAAAATGAATATTTTAGAGGAAGACCAGGAGGTTTTACTCACCCCCTGGCCCAATAATTTAAAAAATTAAAAAGACAAGGGAGCGCTCACACTTAAAAAGTAATAGCTGGCTCCTGAATTATTTAAATTTAAAGTTGTGCCTTGATAAGTAAACTCATCGTAATCAAAACTTTTCACTTCAGCATTTAAGGATAGAATCATTGGTATGACTGAATAACCTACTCCAATGGCGTATCCTTTCCCAGAAAATTCAGCTCCGCTTAAAAGACCTGTATCAACCTCAAACTTTGCATCTAAGTAATAGGAAACCCAAAGTCTTAATCCTACTGGAAACTCATATCCTAATACGGCCCCCATATTAGTTCCTTTAAAGTCAAAGTCGGCACTTGTACTTCCAGGTTCAGTGGACTTAGCTGTGATAGTTTGAGAGTCATAGGTGGCGCCTACAATAGCTCCTAGATACTTATAACCGGCCCTAAGACCAAAGCCCATACCTGAATACTCATCTGGGTTTGGATCATTAGTATCTTCCTCACCGGTTGCAAAGCCAACATAGGGCTCCACATGAAACATTGCAAGAACATTACTTGAAAGCATAACAAAGGCCAATAGGCCTAATAAAAAGTTCTTCATAAATTCCTCCTAGGATTTTTCCCTTCTTGAACAAAGAAGAGCATCGGTTCTTTCGAACTTTGAAAATTTAAATCTGAATTTAGGGTGGAATTGTTTCGTACTTAGGAAAGGCATCCGTTACTCCCAACGGACCCTCAGTAATCTCTCGAAATAAATTTTACCAATTTAAAAGTCCAGGCTGATACCCGTGGAAACTTCTTCCCTTATCTTGGCTAACTGCCTAAAACTAGGCAAAAAAAAGCCCCAAGTAAATGGGGCTCTTTTAAATATGTAATTTTTTTTTCTTTATAAAAATTCAAATGGAAGAGAAACACTTAAAAGAATTTCCGAAGCCTTCCCTTCTCCAGCTGCGCCAAACGCACTTGTGGCACTTGATGGCAAGTTCACCGTTCCAACAGATGCATCTCCACTTTCTACTTCATCGTAAGTAATAACTTTATATTCTAAGTTAAAACTAAGAAAAGGAAGTCCAGTATACCCAACGCCTAAGCCAAAGCCCGACCCGTTAAAAGTATTTGTAAATGTTGAGTTTGGATTTAAATCGTTAAAGTTATTCGCTTCTCCATCAACTTCCATTTTAGCCTTAAAATAATAAGTCGCCCAAAACCTAAGTAGCAGTGGCATTTCATAGCCAATATAAACTCCTACATTTGTAAAAGAGCCATCTAAGCTCTTTCCAACCCCAGAATTTACAACAGACCCAGGGTCTGTATCTTGCTCTACATCACCTGAAGCAACTCCATACTCCATTCCCATCATTAGGCCGAGATAGTTATAACCAAGCCTTGCTCCATAAGCTAAACCAGAATAAGAGAACTCATCTAGGTCTCCAGCGTTTGCCTCTTCTTCAATCTTACCGTTAAAACGAAACCCTAAATAGGGATCAATTAGAAAACCGGCCAGGGCCGTATTGCTGAACATTACTAACGCAAATGTTCCTAATAATAACTTTTTCATCAAATCCTCCTTGATGGGATAATCTTAAACTTAACTACTTAAATTATAAGGTATTTTGCGATGAATCTAAAGCATACCCGACTACGAGAGGAGGTTTTTAAACAAATTTCTTATATTCTTCTAAGCAGTTTGGATTGGCAACTGCTTCTATATTGGTTGGCGGTTTATTGTTCAAAAGCCTTGTCACAAGGAGTTCCATCTTTTTTCCAGAGCGAGTATAGGGAATATCTTCAATGGGAAAAACTTCTCTAGGGACATGCCTAGGAGTTGTATTGTTTTTAATTTGTTTTTTTATCTCAGTTACTCTTGCTTCAGTAAGCTCTTCCCCATCAGATAATTTTACAAAGAGGACTACCTCAACGTCTCCATCTCTTTGTCTTCCCACACAGAGACTATCGGAGAGATAAGGAAGAATTTCTGTTTGCCTATAAATTTCAGAAGTTCCAATTCTTACTCCACCTGGATTAAGAGTAGCGTCGCTACGTCCATAAACAAGGACTCCCCCTTCTTTTGTGATGGTGATAAAGTCTCCATGATGCCAAATATTTTTAAAACGATTAAAATAGGCTTCATTAAGTTTTTTATTTCCCTCATCATTTAAAAAATAAATAGGCCGACTTGGAAAACTCTTTTTACAGACGAGCTCTCCCTCAAGATCCTTTAAGTCTTCACCTCGGTCATTAAAACAAGCAACATCCATACCAAGACCTAGGTTCTGAATCTCACCTCTTTTAACTGGAAGAGTGGGTACGCCTAACATAAAGCAGCCAATAATATCCGTACCCCCGCAAATTGAAGCAATCTGAATGTCTTTTTTGAATTTCTCGTAAACAAAATCAAATTGCTCTGGAAGTAGAGGAGCTCCTGTACTCATTAAAGTATCTAAGGTTTCAAAACTATAATCATTATCGTATCCAGAATCCTCAAGGGCCCTTAAGAACTTTGGAGAAGTTCCAAAGATATTTAATTTTTCTCTTTCAATAATTCCAGTGAATTCTTTTAGGCTTGGATAGCCAGGAGAGCCTTCATAGAGAGTGACTTCACTTCCAAAATAAAGAGAACTAACAAGCCAGTTCCACATCATCCAGCCACAAGTGGTAAAATAAAAGATCTTTTTATCTTCTATTAAATCAGTATGTAACCCAAGTTCTTTAATATGCTGAAGGAGTGTTCCCCCTACAGAATGAACAATACACTTTGGCTTTCCCGTCGTTCCAGACGAGTACATGATATAGAGAGGGTGATCAAATGAAACCTTCTCAAATTGAAGTTCGGATTTTTCGGAATTCTCTTCTAAAAGCTCGCTCCAATGTACCGCCTTTTTTAGACCTTCAAGACTTACTTCTTTATTTAAAAAATCAACAATAATAATTTTTTCTAAAAAAGGAAGCTTCTCTTCAAGCTCCGCTATTTTTGGGAGAAGATCAAAATACTTTCCATTATACTCATAGCCTGCAGCGGCTACCATGACTTTAGGTTTACTTTGTCCAAACCTATCGACAACCCCTTCAATGCCAAAGTCACTTGAGGTTGAGGTAAAAACCCCACCAAAACTAGTGGCAGCTAGCATGGAGATAATTGTTTCAGGAATATTTGGCATATAAGCCGCCAATACATCCCCTTTTTTCATATGCTGCTTTAAAGCTGAGCTTAACTTTGAAGCACTTACTCTTAGTTCTTTATAAGTAACCTTTCTATTTTGACCTGATTCATGGACGGCATTTAAAGCAAAGGAAGAGTCCTTTCCATTTTTTAATAAGTTTTCGGCAAAATTCAATTTAACATTTGGAAACCAGCCGTATTTCTCAAACTGTAGATCCGTACAAGCTGGCTCAAGACTTCCTTCAAAGTCTAAATCAAAATAACTAAAAAGGCTTGACCAGAAGTCCTCCGGTTTTTCTACAGACCAATTATGTAGCTCTCCATAGTTCTTAAATCCCTTTTCAGATTGAAAGTGAAATAAGGTCGTCCCTTCAATTCTCTTGGATGAAGGTTCCCACAAAACTTTGGAATTCATGTTCATTTATAAATTTTCCTTAAAAATATTTTCGCTACTTTCTTGTACCTTTGCGTGAAGAGAACCTCCATGGGAGTCCATTGTCACCACAACGGGAAAATCCTCAACAGTAAGCTCCCAAATAGCCTCGGGAGAACCAAGGTCTTCCCAGTAAACATTATCTACGGATTTAATTTTTTCCGCTAAAACTTGAGCTGCTCCGCCAATGGCATGAAAATATACGCAGCCATACTTTTGGCAACCTTCAAGAGTTTTAGGTCCCATGCCGCCCTTTCCAATAACCCCCACTATTCCATAGTCGCGCATAACCTCCCATTGATAAGGTTCTTCACGAATACTAGTGGTAGGTCCAGCGGCCTTAACTTCATATTTACCTTTTTTATCTTTTAGAACCACCGGTCCACAGTGATAAATAATCTGCTCATTTAAATCTATCGGTGGTTTAGTTCCTTCATGAAGCCTTTTATGGACGGCATCTCTTCCCGTGTACATTTTCCCGGAAATAAGAACCATATCACCTACTCTTAAATCTCTAATCTCTTCCCTTTTAAAGGGGTAATTAATTTTTTTCATAGATGACTCCTAATATAACCACTTTTTAATAATATTATTATTCCCGAGAGTAATTCCCTGTCTACGATAGGCCCAGCACATATAGCTGATTGAAACAAAAAAACTGGCCGGCAAACGGTTTAAAACACCGACCTTGCAGCCAAGCAAGGTTGTCTTACCTCCAAAGCCCATAGGTCCAATACCAAACTTGTTTGATGTTTCTACAATATTCTCTTCTAATTTTTTTAAATCCGGATGAGAGTTGGTATCATCTAATTTCCTTAAAAGCATTTCCTTAGACTTAACATAACCAGCGCCGCGATCGCCGCCAATGGCCACACCTAGAACTCCAGGTCCGCAGCCCTTACCTTGAGCTTTTACGACGGCATCTAAAATAACTTTTCTAACACCATCTAAATCTCTTCCCGCATCAAGGCCAACATCAGGTAATTTATATTGAGCCCCCACATTCTCACAGCCGCCCCCTTTTAACATAAGCTTTACTTCAATATGTTTTTTCTTATGTTCATGGAAATGGATATCCGGATGCCCAGGTCCCACATTCATGCATTCATTTTTACCTGTAAGAGAGTCAACAGAGTTTTGTCTTAAATAGCCAAGTGCCGTGGCTTTTTTTACAGCTTTATGAACAACTTTAGTAAATTCATTTTGCTTAAAACCTTCAGGATGATTCACATAAAAAAGTATGGTTCCTGTATCTTGGCAAATCGGTTGAGATTTCTTTTCAGCTAATTCAATATTGGCCTTTATAATATTCATGGCATATTCAGCCGTCGTGTTTTTCTCTTCTCTATGAAGGGCCTCAAGCACAACTTTTTGAATATCATCTGGAAGAACAGTAGAGGTTTGTCTAATAAGCTCTAAAAGAGAGTCAAAAAGACCATCTTTTTTCTTAGTAGCTTTTTTCTTGGTGGCTTTTTTCTTAGTAGCTTTCTTCTTGGTAGTCTTCGCTACTTTCTTCTTGGTTACTTTCTTTTTAGCGACCTTCTTTTTCGTCGCTTTTTTCTTCTTGGCCATGGAGTTCTCCGGAAATTTGAATGGCAGGATTATAACAATTTACTCACCATTTTGGGAGCTTAACGCAGCCCTCAAATATAGGTTGGTTACAGTCATTTTCCAAAATGGTAATAATCCTATGTGATTTCTTTATCAGGCCTCAATGACCCACAGCGTGAAGCAGCTAGTACTGTAGATGGACCAGTCCTTATCCTGGCCGGGGCAGGCTCTGGTAAAACAAGAACCATTACCTACCGCATTGCTCATATGGTTTATAACTTAAATATGAACCCAAAATCTATTTTAGGGGTTAGCTTTACCAATAAAGCTTCAAAAGAAATGAAGGAAAGGGTCATAAGTCTTCTTGGTAAGAAAAAGGCCAGGGGTCTAACCTTGGCCACCTTTCATAGCCTAGGCGTCAAAATCCTAAAAGAAGAAATTCACCTTCTTGGTTATCATAAAAATTTTTCTATCTACGATACTTCCGATCAAATGGGCATCGTAAGAGAAGCCTTAAAGTCTATCAAAACTGAAAAAACTTTTGATAAAAAACAGATTCTTTCAAAAATTGGTTTTTTAAAGAACAAGGGAATCATGTCAGAAGAGTTTACGGACTCTCCGTATTTTGACGAAGACGACCCCTATGATTTGATGGTGGATTATGTTTACCGCTTTTATCAAGACAAACTAAAGTTTTATAATGCCATAGATTTTGATGATATTTTAAATCTCGTGGTTAGACTCTTTAGAGAATTTCCTGAGGTCACCACCAAGTACAGTGAAAAATTTCAATACGTCATGGTGGATGAGTATCAAGACACCAACCCCTTACAGTTTGAACTTATAATGGGGCTAACTAAAACTCATAATAACCTCTGCGTGGTAGGCGATGACGATCAGGCCATTTACGCTTTTAGAGGGGCGGATGTTACAAATATTTTAGAGTTTGAAAAAAACTTTCCTGGGGCAAAGGTAGTAAAATTAGAAGAAAATTACCGCTCAACCATGCCTATTCTTGATCTAGCAAATAAAGTTATCCAAGAAAATAAGAACAGAAGAGAAAAGTCTCTTTGGTCAAAAATGCAAAGTGATGTAAATCCCCTCCTTTGGTTAACGGCCGATACGGACCATGAGGCCCAAGTAGTCGTTGACGAAATTGTTCAGCACCAAGGAAATGGCGGCCACCTCGGAGATATGGCCATCCTCTACCGAAGTAATACCCAGGCCCAGCCCATAGAAGATCAATTAAGACTAAGCCAGGTTCCCTATACCATTCTAGGGGGACAAAAATTTTATGAGAAAAAAGAAGTTAAAGATCTAATTGCTTATCTTTCAGTTATCCTAAACCCTAAAGATCAAATCGCACTTAGAAGAATCCTCAATATTCCTCACCGAGGGATCGGAAATGTTACCTTAGAAAAGTATCTTGCTCTTTCCGATGAAAAAGAGATTAGTCTTTTTGACGCTCTAGAGCTTGATCCAGCTCTAGATCCAAGAAGAGCCGATCATATTGTAAAGTTCACAAAGATCATACGAACCTTTCAAGAAAAATTTAGGCATCATACTCTTCCAGAGGCCCTTAGTTCTCTCATCGAAGAAATCAATTATCTTAAGTTCGTAGAAAAATGCTACGACTCCATAAAGCAGGTCGATAGAAGAAAAAACGATGTCATGATGTTCGTGGAATCCGCTGAAAGATTTGTTAAATACAATCAGGCCCATGCTACCCTTAAAAACTTTGTTGAAAAGCTTCTTCTTCAGGACTCTCAAGACGACCAAGATGAAGACGAAGATGATGATGTTCGAAAAAATGAAGTCACCATGATGACCCTTCACTCCTCTAAAGGATTAGAGTTCGATACGGTCTTCTTAGTTGGCATGGAAGAAGAAACCCTCCCCCATAAGCGTGTCCTGCAACTAGGCGAAGATATCGGAGAGGAAAGACGGCTGGCCTACGTGGGAATCACTAGGGCCCAGCAAAAATTGGTCATGACTTACTGTAAAGAAAGAAAGCTCTACGGCCGAAAAACCGCCCGCCATAAAAGCCGTTTTCTAAACGAGCTTAGTAATCACTTCACTGAACAAGACCGCACCACCTTCGGTCACCTAACGGAAGAAGAAGAGAAAAACTACAAATCCAGCTTCTTTAATAATTTAATTGATGGTTTAGAATAAAAAAGCCCCACGGTTAAGTGAGGCTTTTTGAGTTATGATGAACATTGTCTTCCTGACAAAAATAACTATTTTTTAAAGAGTATCAATCTGTAGAGACATTACGCCTTTTCTAACTGTCCCATCAGGGAAGTGATTCTCAGTAGATCCTTTTAAGCGAACTTCAGTATAAGTCGCTCCTGAAGAGTGAAGTACGATTGTTCTTGAACTAACTGTTAGTTCAGCATCAATTCTATAATCGCCATTGATTCTTAACTTTAAGAAGGTCGTTCCATACTTTGTTTGACCGTAGCTAACATTAGAAATTCCACCATTTTCGATTGAGAATTCTCTATAGCCGTTTCCAAAATTGATTCCTAGTGAAAGAGTTTCAACCTTAGTTTTAGACTCGTTAAAGACGATCTTTGAAGTAAAGTCTCCTTCTTCTTTTTCTTTTGAGTTTACAACAACGAGACCTCTAAATTTTGCATGAGCTGAGTAATCCTCAACAAGGGCGACACCAATATCACGTCCCATCTGTCTGATAGTCTTAACCTTCTCTTCTAGGTCTTGAATCTCAGTAACTTTAGCTTGAAGAGCTGAACACTGGGCAATCCCTTGAGAATAGGCCTTATCTTGCTCTTCAGTTAAGTGGTCCTTAAATTTCTTCTTATTTCTTTTAAGCTCACTACATTTTTTAGGATATTTTGGCTTATCAGAAGTTGTCTCATCGGCCTCAAGCTTACAAGCTCTTTTGTCGTCATTAAGCTTATAACAAGGGAAGTTTTTTAGAACCTGATCGATCATTGGCGCAACTTTCGCCTGAGTGGCCTTTACACCAAATTGGGCCTGCTTCAGTTTTTCATAAGACATATCCTTAAGCTTACCTAAACTTAGAATTGCTGTTGAAACCTGAGCAATCTTATCTGCGCTCGAAGCATCTTTATTATACTCTAGTGGTAATTGATCGCCGTACTGAAGCCTGGACATAACAGTCTTAAAAGCAACTTCATTGTAGGCATATTCGTAGCCTTCAAGATCCTTTCCTTGCGGAAAAGTAATAATCGTGGCGTCTGCTACGGTAGAGTCAAAATTTTTATTTGATTGAAACTGGCTAACAGTGCTTGGAGCGTGAATCTGTGAAGCTACATCAATCTGATCCGCCTTAGGTCCACCGCAGCCAACTAAAGCACCTATGGCCAGAGTGGTTGTTAATGTTAAAATTTGCTTTTTCATCTCTATTTCCTTTTAAACTTTAAATCTAATTAGAAGAACATTGAAAAATCGATAGTTGTCATCGGTGATGAAACTACGTTTTTCCCACTTAGTACACGGCTATGACCAACACTGATCTTCATTGGAGCAAAGAATTTCCCTGCTCTAAAAAGACTAATCGTATCGTATCCAGCATTTACTTGAAGAGACTGCATATTTTGAACAGTTTCTCTTTCAAGGAGGTCGTATCTAGCAGATGAAAATTGATCACCTGAATACTCATCCCCTTGCTTGTACTGAAGGGCATATCCAGCACCGATATTGATTCCATGGTAATTCCATGCAGCTCCAATCTCGGCCTTAGAAATATCACCTAGGTCTCTAAATGTACTTCTGTCTACATCTGGAGAAAGTGATGAAGTGTTTGTAAAAGGTACTCTTTTAGCGGCAGTATCAGCAAACTGAATTGTATGACCGGCAGCTACTGAAAAAGTAAAATGTTTAGTTGCATAGAAATCATGAGCAACACCAAGCTCAAGGTCAAGCTGACCGTCTCCGCCTCCAATATCGATAACTTTATCAACATTGGCCTCTTTACCAGTAGGAAGAGTAAGAGCTGAAACTAGTGTGAAAGCTGACTTGTTACCTTCGTATGCCTTATACTTAGAAACAAGTTTGATATCACCTAGTTTAGTATTGTTTTCATCTTCAAGTTTTTCGTAATTGTACTCGCTAAGCTTAGCATTGATCGGATCACCGAATTTTTCGTTGAACTCTTCTTCTTTAAGAGCAGTTCCACCGTTTGCTAGTTCTTGTCTTAGAGCATCGATCTTTTCAGGGTTTGTATGTCTAACACCTGTTGCAACATTTGTTTGGTAACGAGTTACCGGAACTGCTACAGCAAGAGTATGCTTCTTATTGATACCAATGGCGAAAATTGGAACATTAGCCTGAACTGACATATTTACCTGGCCAACTGTTTCACCCATTACAGTGTCTTCGTTAGCTCCAATGGCCATCATTTTTTGCTCTAGAGAACCTTTATCAACTGGATCGTATTGTCCTTTGATCATATCTCCAAAAGTAATTTGTTTCATGAGTGGATCAGCAAGAACTACTTTATTCCCGTTGGCGTCGAACTTTGACTCTGGGTTTGTGATGATCCCTTTATAAGTGAAATTTCTAACACCTTTTGGAAGGACCTTTGCTGAAGGTAGTGAAATCGGCTGTCCGAGTCCTCCAGCAAATGTAGTTGTGCTCATAAGTAAGGCCGTTATGGCGGCGAGCTTTTTGTTCATCATTAACTCCTAAAAAGTTCCCCTATATTCCATAGAGGTTTGTTTTATTTTGTTATTGACTCTCTTTCCCGCTCACATCGTCCCCACGTTGTGAGAGCATCAGCAGAACTTCCCGTTCTGCTGAGTATTCTAAATTAGCACTTCTTGTCGTAGTACTTAACAATCTCTTCTTGATTCGTATCTTCTTTTGGCTCAAGAAAAGCTTCTATTTCAGCCTGAGTTTCAGGGATTAGCTTAGGATTGATTTCATCCTGAACTTCTCTTTCTGATTCAGCGAATGCATAAAATTCATCAGCTAGTGAACAGAATTCACTTTTCTCTTTGTTCTTCATAAGAGCAAAAAGCATATACTGAGTTGTTGTTGAGTTAGAAGAAACAGTAAAGTCATCAGTTTCGACAACAGTATTTTCAAATCCTCTACGGATCATTTCTAGACCTTTTTTCTTATCGCCACCTAGAAGCCCAGGAACTTTTACATAAGCAAGACCAAGAATTCTATAAACTCCGTACTCTTCTACAGACTCATCAAGGCTAATTAATTCACCCATTTTTGGCTTAAGTACTGATTTAAAAAGTTTAAGTGGCTCTGTTCCACCTTTAGCAAGTCCCCATTTACCGATATTAGATCCGTAAAAATAAAGAGCTCTTGCTCTAAGGCTTTTATTTGACTCATCACCTTTAAGCATTTTTGAAGCTTCTAAACCTGCTTCAAGTCCTTCATTAAAAACTTTTAATTTGGCAGAGTCAGACTTCTGACGAACGCCGAAATAATATAGAGCTTCTGATTTAGAAACTAGTAATTCTGCTTTTTTAACAGTGTCAGCAGCGTCGGCCGCTAGAGCTGTATAGATATCAGCAGCTTTTTTAGCATTTTGAGTGTCTTCACCTCTTTTTGAATAAAGATCGATCGCAACTTCAACAGTATTTGCGCTTGCAGCTAAGCTTCCTAATAGCGTAGATGCGATTAACAGTGACTTTAACATAGGTAACCCCTTGTAATTACAGTGTTTTATAAGTTTTTAAACTTTTGATTTCAGCAAAATATACGTTATTGAGGGAAAAATACAATGAAATCTGCCCTCTCTCTGTAATTGCTACACGGGTGTAAAGAACCTTACACTTTGTAAGAAAATCCGCTATTTACCACGAGAAAAGAAGAGAAAAGGCCATCCGTGGCCAAATCATCCATGATTGAAACGCTTCCTTGCATTTCGGATATCTTATTTTATTGGTGCTAAGGTCGAACTGCTACCACCTACGATTAGGGTGGAGCGTCCAGCAAAGGGTACAAGATTCCATAGAATGTCTTTCCAGGTATACTTGTGAGTTAGATTGATATGATCTAGATAAGCGCAGTCCATGCCCTTTTTATCAAAGATCTTCCTTATATAAGTGTATTCATTATTGCTTCGGATATGGTGGCGATAGCGAAACTTATCTTCATCAGTTCGAAGGCTCCAGGCCGCCTTAGGGGCCAAGCACCTGCGGGGCGATACCTTTATATGTTGGGCGCAGCCACTACATATAAAGATAAGAATAAGAACTATGCTCTTAAAGCCGATCATCAGTCTTAATCCCAAAACCACGAACCTTATAGGATCGGGGTATATAAAGCCCTAGAGATAACCATGTGGCGAACTTATCTCCTAAGGTTTGATATTCTTCGATAGTAATATTGGCCGCGCTTATTAAACCGGCACGGGACATTTCTTTATCAATTTCTACGGTATGTTCATTAGGAACTAGTCCCCAAAGATAGAACTCTTTTCTTCCCTCTACATTGGTTTGGTGAACATGCATGGGCTTTGGTGAAAAACTTGTAGCAATGACTCCGGTTGATCGGTACCTAATCGATGTGCATGAAACTGTGAATACAACGACGCCTAAAAGGGCCATAGCACCAATTCTCATATTCTTCCTTGAGCCGAGTAAATAGTTGGATTAATTAAATTTTGATATTGAAGAAGCTCAATGTCAAATAGGCCTAATGTCCTTTCCAGACAGGCTTTCGTTTTTCCTTGAAGGCCTTAATGGCCTCAAAATGATCTTCCGTTCGCTGGGTTTCCCCTTGATAAGTTGAAAGAGTATCAAGCATGGGGGCCAGCTCTTCATGATAAGCCGCTTTAAGGGCAGCTTTTCCAAAGGCCACTGCCTTTGGTGCGGTTAATTTAATGGCATCTATATAGACCTGAACTCTGGACTTTAAATCTTCAGCCTCAGCTACTTCATTTAAAAGACCCATCTCTTTAGCTTGACTGGCGTTATATATACTTCCGGTTAAGGTCATCTCCATGGCCTTTGCAAAGCCCACAACTCTTTGAAGGAAATAGGAACCACCGTCCCCTGGAACAAGGGCCAGTTTAGCAAAAGTTTCCCCAAACTTAGCGTATTCACTTCCAACTCGGATATCACACATGCAAGCAAGATCAAGACCTGCTCCAATTGCAGCGCCGTTTACCATGGCAATAATCGGTTTATTAACCGATTCAATAGCAAGTGGTATTTGCTGAATGCCTTTTTGATAACGTTCTTTTAATTCCTTTGAGTCTCCAGCGAACATGCCGGTCTTCTCTTCCATGGCCTTAATATCGCCGCCGGCGCAAAAGGCCTTACCGCTTCCTGTTATAACACTTAGTCTAATGGCTGAGTCCTCTTCTGCTTTTTTAATGGCCTTTACTAGGCCTTCAATCATTTCATCGGAAAAGGCATTCATGGCCTCTGGTCTATTGAGGCTAATCCAAAGAACTTCATCTTTGACTTCAGTAATGAGGTGCTTACAGTCTACATAGCTCATTATTTTTTTCCTGCTAGGTAGGCCGTTAAATATTTTGATGAACTAGCATGACCAAGTTTTGAGAGAATAAATTCCGAGGCACTGGCCAGCAGCTCCATATCAACCCCAGTTTCTATTCCAAGGGAATGACAAAGGTAAACCAGATCTTCTGTGGCAAGATTTCCCGTGGCTCCTTTAGCATAAGGACAACCACCTAAGCCTCCCGCTGAAGAGTCAAACTTGGTTATTCCCAATTCAATGCTTGTTAAAACATTGGAGAGGGCCATGCCTTTTGTGTCATGAAAATGCATGGAGAATAACCCTAGATCAAAATTCTTTTCAAGCTCATTTATGATTTTGGCCACTTGAAGAGGAACGCCCACTCCAATGGTATCTCCAAGACTTATATCGTAGGCCCCAAGATCTTGTAATCTTTTTGAAACTTCAATGAGTTTCTTTATGCTTGTTTCAGCTTCATAGGGACAGCCAAAAACAGTTGAAACATAGCCTCTAACTTTTAACCCACTAGAAATTGCTTTTTTAGCCACTTCTTCCATTCTAACAAATGATTCATCAATGGAAGCATTGATATTTTTCTTATTGAATTCTTCGCTAGTGGCCGTAAATAGAGCTATTTCCTTCACACCAGCTTCTAAGGCTTTTTCGAGCCCTTTGATATTTGGGATAAGACAGGGGTACTCAACTTTACTTGAAGTTAAGGCCATTAGACCTTCGTAAAGTTCACTAGCATCTCCCATCTGCGGAATTCTATCTGGCCTTACAAAGCTAGTGGCCTCAATACTTTTAAGCCCCGCTTTTTGAAGCATTAAAATAAAACTGATCTTATCTTCAGTTGATAAAACTTTTTTTTCATTTTGAAGTCCGTCCCTAGGTCCGACTTCAGTTATATGAATAGATTTAGGAAGGTTTTTAAACATTAATCTTCCAGCTCCACTAGTTCAACTTGCCCTTCAACAAGTTCCCCTTCTGAATACTTAACCGTTTTAACCCTACCGTCTTTTGACGCTTTTAAAGTATGCTCCATTTTCATGGCTTCCATTATGATAAGGGGATCCCCTTTTTTAACCGCATCTCCTTCTTTACAAAGCACCTTTAAGATCTTTCCAGGCATAGGAGACTTTGAGCTACCTTCAGAGGCGGCCGAAGACTTACGGGAGCTGGCCTTTTCAATAAAAAAATCTTTATTGTCTAAGACGAAATGTCTTCCATCATTAGATAAATTCAAGTCTTTTTTACTAAAATTAAAGACTTTCCCATCTAAAGTTATCTCTACTTTCTCAGTAGTTTGTCTAAAGTCATACTGGTATTCAATATCGTTAATTAATATTTTTTTTCCCATTAACAGTTCCTAAATCCACTTAGCTGAGTCCAGCAGTTATAATTTTCTGTAGAGCTTGATTTTCTTACCGATGATTTATTTCCTGCCATATGCTTGGCCCCGATAAGCTTAGCCACTTCTTCATCTGATAACTCAGGCTTTTTTAAATCTTCACTATAGGTCTCCACAAAATGCGTAAAGGTTTCACCTTTAATAAACATCTTGTGCTCAAGAACACGTCCAAGATATTCTCTATTAGTTTTTAATCCAAGGAATGGATAGTCGTTAAGAGATTCTCTTACTTTAGTGATTGCCTTCTCTCTGCTATCGGCCCAGCCTATTAGTTTTGCCAGCATTGGGTCAAAACTAACACCAATTTCATTCCCATCAGTATATCCAGTATCTAGCCTTACATTTCTAAGCTTCGCTTCACCAACAATATTTAGCTTTCCGATTGAAGGAAGAAATCCATTATCAGGATCTTCTGCATAGATTCGAAGCTCCACTGCATGACCACGGCAAGTGATCTCCTCTTGTTTAAGAGGAAGCTTTTCTCCAGCGGCTACTTTTATTTGCCACTCCACAAGATCCTGTCCAGTAATCATCTCCGTTACTGGATGCTCAACTTGAAGCCTGGTATTCATCTCTAAAAAATAAAAGCTATCATCCTCGTCGTAGATAAATTCAACCGTCCCAGCTCCAAGATAATTAATCCCTGCTGCAATATCTACCGCTGACTTAGTTATGGCCTCTCTAACTTTAGGTGTAAGCGCCGGTGAAGGACTTTCTTCAATAATCTTTTGATGCCTTCTTTGAATAGAGCACTCTCTTTCAAAAAGATGAACGCAGTTTCCATGTGAATCACCGAAGACCTGAACTTCTATATGACGAGGATTTACAATAAATTTCTCAATAAGTACGATATCATTCCCAAAAGCGTTTTGTGCTTCTCTTTTAGCGGAGGCAAGAGCTTCTTCAAATTCAGATTCGCCCCTTACAATA
This sequence comes from Halobacteriovorax sp., assembly GCA_002720865.1. Classification (GTDB taxonomy): domain Bacteria; phylum Bdellovibrionota; class Bacteriovoracia; order Bacteriovoracales; family Bacteriovoracaceae. The sequence continues at coordinate 432,594 of PBIO01000031.1, read as the reverse complement.
CGCATGCCTTTTCCGCCGCCACCGGCAGAGGCCTTAATTAGAACTGGGTAACCAATCTTTGAAGCCTCTGCTTTTAGAAAGTCACCATCTTGCTCATCCCCATGATAGCCAGGAATTAATGGGGCTCCAATTTTTTCCATTTCTTGCTTGGAGGTTTTCTTATCTCCCATAAGCTCAATTGAAGCTGGTGCCGGTCCAATAAAAATCAGTCCAGCTGCTACCACTTTTTTAGCGAAGCTTGAGTTTTCACTTAAAAACCCGTAACCAGGATGAATAGCATCGGCACCAAGTTCTTTGGCCGTGCTAATAATTAAGTCTTGATTTAAATAAGTTTCGCTAAGGGCTCCTTCTCCTAAATTAAAAGACTCATCCCCAATACTTGAATGGGGCAGCTCAGTTTCTTCGGGGGTATAGAGACTAATGGTTTTAATTCCAAGCTCGCGGCAAGTTTGAGCAACTCGAACTGCGATCTCTCCTCTATTTGCAATCAGTATTTTTTTTATCTTATTCACTTTCTAACCAACTTGCTTTTCGCTTTTCTAAGAGTGCTTTCATCCCCTCCTGACCTTCCTCACTTGTTCTTATACGAGAGATTGTCTTACAGGTATATTCAGTCACTTCTTCAGGTTTTAAATTTAAAACATTTTTTATTAAAGCTTTTGCCTCTTTGGCCGCAAGCGGTCCGGCCTTTAAGAAACGCTCAATCCATTTTTCAAATTCACTATCTATATTATCAAGAGGAGTTAACTCGTGCACCAATCCCATGTCCATGGCCTTTTCTGCACTAAAGCGCTCCCCGCTTAAAAACCAGGCCCTGGCATTAGACTCTCCTATTTTGGCCATAACAAAAGGAGAGATCACGGCGGGAACTAGCCCGAGCCTTGCTTCCGTAAAACCGAACTTTGCAGACTTAGCACTTAAAACAAAATCACAAGCGGCCACAACACCGGTTCCGCCCCCAAGAGTTGCTCCGTTAACTTTAGCGAGCACAGGAAGAGAGCAATTATTAATGGCCTTAAATAAATTGGCCAACATTACACTGTCTTGAAAATTCTCCTCATCAGAATAATCAACCATCTTTTTCATCCAATTAAGATCAGCTCCTGCGCAAAAAGATTTTCCCTCTCCAGTTATTGTCACAAGTCTTAAAGAATCATCTTTTTCAATATCCTCAAAAGCTTTAATTAATCCGGCGATCATCTCATCGTTAAAAGCGTTATGCAGCTCTGGTCTGTTTAAAACAATCCGTACGATTCCAAGTTTTCCTTTAACAAATTTAAAAAGCTCATTGCTCATGCTTACATCCTAAAGACACCAAACTTGGTGTCTTCTATTCCAGAGTTTAAAGAGGCCGCAATAGCAAGCCCAAGAATATCTCTTGTTTGGGTCGGATCAATAACTCCATCATCCCAGATTCTAGCGGTAGAATAATAGGCTGAACCTTCTTTTTCATATTTATCAAGAATTGGTTTTTGAAAAGTTGCTACTTCTTCTTCACTCATGGTTTTTTGGCCTTTTACTTCTAGACCTGCTTGTTTAACGGTCGTCAAACCCCCCGCCGCTTGCTCGCCCCCCATGACAGAGATTCTGGCGTTGGGCCACATCCATAAAAACCTAGGTGAATAGGCCCTTCCGCACATGCCATAATTACCAGCTCCGAAAGAGCCACCTATGATGACCGTAAATTTGGGTACATTAACTGTTGAAACGGCCGTAACTAATTTTGCTCCGTCCTTAGCAATCCCTCCGGACTCATACTTTTTACCGACCATAAAACCAGTAATATTTTGAAGAAAAACTAGTGGGATTTTTCTTTGCCCGCAAAGCTCAACAAAGTGAGCTCCCTTTAGTGAAGACTCACTAAAAAGAATTCCATTATTGGCCACTATACCTACTTGCTGACCATGAATTTTAGCAAAGCCGCAAACAAGAGTTGCCCCATAGCGCTCTTTAAATTCGTGAAACTTAGATCCATCCACTAACCTTGCAATCACTTCTCTAACGTCAAAAGGAGTTCTCGTATCAGCGGGCACAACACCTAATAACTCTTCTGGGGAGTATAGTGGTTTTTCCACTTCATCGATTTCTTTTAAGCCTTGAAGTAAACCGGCACTTTTATAATTTAAGTTCTCAACAATATTCCTACAGATTTCTAGGGCCTCTTCCTCATTCTCAGCAAAGTGATCAGCTACCCCAGACTTAGAGGTATGCACATCGGCTCCTCCAAGGTCCTCAGCACTAACCTCTTCACCGGTAGCCGCTTTAACTAGTGGCGGTCCCCCTAAAAAGATTGTTCCATTTCCTTTTACAATAATTGACTCATCTGACATGGCAGGAACATAAGCTCCACCGGCCGTACAAGAGCCAAGGACAACAGCGATCTGAGGGATTCCCGCAGCGGACATTTGTGCTTGGTTATAAAAAATTCTTCCAAAGTGATCTTTATCCGGAAAAACTTCATCTTGTCTTGGTAGAAAAGCTCCTCCAGAGTCCACTAAATAGATACAAGGGAGTTTATTTTCAAGGGCCACTTCTTGGGCGCGAAGATGTTTTTTCACGGTCATGGGAAAATAGGTTCCCCCTTTTACAGTAGCGTCATTGGCCACAAATAAACATTCAACACCGTGAACTCTACCGATCCCCGTCACCATTCCAGCTGAGGGAACTTCACCTTCTTCATAAAGCTCATGGGCCGCAAGACTAGAAAGTTCTAAAAAAGGAGAGCCATCATCTAAGATCGCTTCAATTCTTTCTCTTGGGAGACTTTTTCCTCTTTTTAAATGGCGCTCGACAGACTTCTCGCCGCCACCTAGCTTAACTTTTTCAAGTTTAGCTAATAGCTCTTCTCGAAGAGCACTATGGAACTTTTGATTTTCTTTAAAGGCTTTTGAGCCCTTCTCAATTTGTGTATTAAGCGCTTGCACTAGGGACCTCTAATGGCTAAAAATTGCCCCTAAATATCTGATTTTTTGCGCAAAATGACAAGACGCGGAGGTTCTTACGAACCTCCGTTAAAACCTATTTATTTCCGTCTAGAATGGCATTTAAGTTTCGTACTCGTGCAGCACGTCTTCTTTTAACTTCCTCTTTATCAACTTCTTTAGGTAAGTCAGCCACTTTTCCACTGGCCGGCTTTCTTAAGCCTTCCACATTAAACCCGTTTAAGGCCTTCTTTTTTACTGGGTTACCAAGGGCATCAACGACGATTTTTCCGTCTCTTACTTCAAGTTCATAGAAAATATTACCTTCTCTAATTACTGGCGGCTTTCCACCGGCTACCCAGCGCTCAGGCTTTTCTAGAAGTTGAAAGTTTTGCTTTATGGCCGTTACTTGATCTTGAGTTAGGGTGATCACATAAGGGGCTGCTTCAAAAAAGCTATTAGAATTATCTGCTCCTCCTCCAGAGCCACCGCCGCCTCCTGAGCCAACTGAACCTGAACCAACTGAGGCAATACTTCTACCAGTTTTTGAACTACCACCAGTGCTACCACCAGTAGTTTTAGATGGAGTTGACTTTGCTTTTGCTACTTTACTAGCTTCTTTTTGAGCAGATCCTTTTTCCTCAGCTTCTGAGGCCGATTCAATTTCAGCTAAACGCTCTTCAAATTCTTTTTTGGCCGTGGCTTTTTCCACTTTTTCTCGATTTAGTGCAGCGATCTCTCTTTCAAGATTTAATTTTTCAATAAGCATAGACTGATAATCTGGATCAGTGGCTTTTTCTTCATCCGTTAACTGCTTATCTTTTTCTTTGATAGATTTTTTATTGGCCTCACGGCTTTCCATTAGGTCCGCAAGTCTAGCGGCAATAACATCAAGGCGATCGTCAGCTTCTTTTTTCTCTCTTTCGATTTTTGCTTTTTCTTCTTTAGCTTTACTTTCAGATACACCCGCAAAGTTTTGAGTAAAGCTTGAAGGTGCTTGATTCGTGTCAGCTCTCACAGGTGTGGTTGCCGCTCGCAACGACTTTTGTGACATATTCGCTATATTCTTAACGGCTGCATTAGAATCTTTAAAGACACCAGTATTACCTGAGTCCGTATTTTTTGAACCTAGCTTTGACTGGGCTTCAGCAAGTGGTCCCTTAAAGGTGTTTTTCCTAGTGGCCGTAATTGCTTTAGCAACTCCTCTAATACCGGCCCTATCTGATTTACTAAAAACTCTACTTCTATCAGAAACTGAATAGGCCCAAGGGTTAGATGAAACTTTTGAAGGGTCCTTGGCTGAAGTATCTGGCTCATTATAAGCAATAACTCCGTCCATCGGAAGATTACTTACCTCTGGCTTATCACCTGCTTTTGGTTTTTGAATGGCAAGATACTTAAGCTCGTCATCACCTACGATATTGGCGCATCTAAGCTGACTTAGTTTTCTAGAAAGAGCCGCTTCTGAAATTCCTTCTAAACTACCTAGATTTTCAGAAAGTTTAGCAAATCTTGCAGCTGACTTTGGGTTAAGCTGGCTAAACTGCTCAGGGCTAACTTCTTCCTTTGCTCCCTTTGCTAGCTTAATACACATATTCTCAGTTTTCTTAATAAACTCATGACAACCCTTAATGGCTGATTTCAAGACATCTACTTCAATCTTCTTAAAGCCAACTCTAACAATCTCTGAAAGTTTTGCTTCGTATCCACTTTTAACAAGATCTTCTTCATTAGGAATAACTGCGTCCATCATCTGAAGCAGTTTTGACATTGGTGATTTTGTTTCTGAATGGTGTCTTAAAACACCCACTGCAATAATATAATTATTATCAGCAATTTTTCTTTTCAGCTCATTTAAGGCGTACTCTCCACCTGGTCTATTCGCCATATCTTCCACGAATTTGTCAGGGCTCTTTCCTGATCTTCTGTAGTCACTAATAGTTTTAGCAACGGCTGAAATATAATTTAACATTTGTGGAGGCATGCTTGTTCCGTCGGGAGGACAAGTTGAAAGGTCCACCTGTCCATCAACCATTTCTACCCCATTCTCCTCAGCATACTGAAGGGCCATGCCTTTGGCTTGATGGAGGCCACCAACCATTGCAGATTGAATATGGGCGGCAACAGTCTTACGAACCTCGCAGTTTTTATCGTACTGAACCGGATTAAAGTTCTCTCTCGCCTTGATTTCTTCTGGAGTTAAGTTATTTCTTTTAGCATATTCCTCAGCCGTTTTTTGGTTAATGGCCGAGAACATACTTCCTTTTTCTTGTTCCTTAATAGCTTTATCTACACAGTCAGAATCAGAAGATTCAGCACATTTTTTCTGAGCAACATTAAGCTTAAAAATATTATCAAGTGAAGCAAGTCCTCTTTTCCCACAAGCACTCCCTTCATCGCCAGGAGCATCCTTTAAAAAGGCCTCTAGCTGAGTAAAACTTCCTGGAAGACAAACTTGATTTTTCTCATCACTTTCAAAAAGCTTTTTAAGATCATCATCTGGTGAATGAAAGGCTTCCGACAAAATGGCAGCAGTTGAAGCAAAGTCTTGCTCTAACTTCATGACTTCTCGCTGATAGTTATCAAGCTTTGTTAATGACTCAAGAGTCGCAACATCACTTGGAGTAAGCGGAGTATAGTTTTTATTTTTAGGATCTCCTGACTTTCTTAGAACGCAGTAGCAATAGGCCCCGTCTCCAAGCTCTCTCTTTGCATCACAGTCATAGTCAATTAGATCCTTAATCGACTTATAAGAAAGTTCAAAGGGTTCAATCCCCTGACCAAATTCACATCTTAATGTATTTTTAGAAGAGTCAGAAACTAACTTTACCGGCTTAAAGCTTGGGTCAACGCCGCAGCTTTTTAATCGCTTTTGATACTCTTCGTCTGTAATAGGTCCCCAACCGCAATTCCAGGCATCCTTATCACAAGGTCTTATACAGCTCGAAGAACTAAGACTTAAAAGATCATCAGTTGAAAAGACACTTTTATTCCAATCAAAAAGCTTATAGGTCCCTAGAGAAAAGCCACCACCATACTCTGAATCATCAGATAAATTCCAAGTATAGCTTTGAGTTCCACCAGCAAAACCACCGTAGTTCAATCCAAAATTTCCCTGTGACTTTTCTTGTTCAAATGAACCAAAAGAAAGTTTTAGAGGTGCTCGCCAAGAATCAAAACTTGGGGTCACTGGGTCCTCTGCCTGAGCTGATTGAATAAACCCAATCATAGCGCTTAGTAAGAGTAGCTTAATTGTCGTTTTCATAAGGTCTTTCTTCATCTTTTTATCCTCGTCTTCTCACTAATCGGACAAATCTCTAAAAACTTGAGTACCGCAGTTGGTTAATTATAGATTGGCTACGGTTTTGAACCTAGAAATACCCTCAAATAATGGGCATCACAGAGATAAACCTCTGAATTTATTGGTGTTTATTCTAAATAATGGACACTTAGCTTGGCTTTGCCCTCGCCTTAGAAATTTGTCACTTTCCCCGTACTTGCCCTAAGATAGCGGGGTTTAAAAAATAAGCTTATATAAAGAGAGGGTGCCATGAGCATGAATACCATCAAGAATAAAGACGATTATAAGAACTTCTACAAAATGAGTTTAGATAATATTGACGGCTTTTGGGCCGAGGTTGCCGGAAATTATACCTGGAAGAAACCATGGACTAGCGTTCAGACTGGAAACTTTAAAGACCTAAACGTTAAATGGTTTGATGGGGCCACCTTAAACATCACAGAAAACTGTCTGGACCGTCACCTTGAAACAAGGGGTGATAAGACGGCCATCATCTTTGAGCCAAACGATCCTAATGGAGAAGTAATTAATTTCACCTATAAAGAACTGCACGGCAGAGTTTGTCAGTTTGCTAATGTTTTAAAAAACCAAGGTGTTAAAAAGGGCGACCGTGTTTGTTTTTATATGTCCATGGTTCCTGAGCTACTTATCGGTGTTCTTGCCACCGCTAGAATTGGTGCAATCCACTCCGTTGTCTTCGGTGGTTTTTCGGCCAACGCCCTAGCTGGAAGAATTCAAGACTGCGAGGCGTCCATCGTAGTAACTAACGACGCTGGCTTTAGAGGGGCTAAAACAATTCCTTTAAAAGAAATCACAGACGAGGCCCTAAAGACCTGTCCCACAATAAAGTCAGTTCTTGTATCTAAAAGAGTTGGGGAAAGCGTTAACATGACTGAAGGAAGAGATCATTGGTTAGCTCCCCTTCTTGATTCCGCTGATACCAATTGTCCGGCCGAAGAAATGCAAGCAGAAGATCCCCTCTTTATCCTTTACACTTCTGGCTCCACTGGAAAACCTAAAGGCCTTCTTCACACAACTGGTGGTTATATGGTTTGGGCCGGTGAAACCTATAAGAATGTTTTTCAAGTTGGTGAAGATGATATCTTTTGGTGTACGGCCGATATTGGATGGATCACTGGTCACTCCTATATCTCCTATGGACCACTTCTAAACGGCTCAACTCAAGTTATGTTCGAAGGTGTCCCAACTTACCCAGACGCCGGACGTTTCTGGGAGGCCACTCAAAAACATAAAGTCACTCACTTTTATACAGCGCCTACTGCTATTCGCGCCCTTGAGGCCCATGGCACGGACCTAGTTAATAAGCACGACCTCTCTTCCCTAAAAGTATTAGGCTCAGTTGGCGAGCCTATCAACGAAGAGGCCTGGGAGTGGTACAACAAAAACGTAGGTAAAGAAAAATGCCCCATCGTAGATACTTGGTGGCAAACGGAAACAGGTGGGATCATGATCTCGCCTCTTCCAAATGTTGGGGACTTTATCCCTAGCTTTGCTGAAGCTCCTCTTCCTGGAGTTGATCCAATCTTCGTAGACGCTGACGGAAAAGAAATCGAAGGCTCTCCTGCTGAAGGAAACCTTTGCATTCGTACTCCATGGCCAGGAATGGCCCGTACGATCTGGGGCGATCATGAGAGATACAAACAAACATACTTCTCTACTTACCCAGGTCTTTACTTCACTGGTGACGGCGCCAAAAGAGACGATCAAGGACGCTACCGAATAACAGGTAGAGTTGACGACGTGATCAATGTTTCAGGACATAGAATGGGAACGGCCGAAGTAGAAGACGCTCTTAACCAGCACGAAGATATTGTTGAGTCCGCTGTCGTAGGTTTTCCTCACGATATCAAAGGCCAAGGAATTTACGCCTATGTGATCTGGAACCCGCAAAGCTCCAAGGCCCAGGACCACGAGGCCATCCATAAAGAGCTAAATGAAATGGTTATCAAGATGATTGGACCTATCGCTAAACCCGATAAAGTCCAAGTCGTCAGCGGCCTACCAAAAACCCGCTCCGGAAAAATCATGCGTCGTATCCTAAGAAAGGTCGCCTCCGGCGAAACCTCAAACCTTGGCGATACCTCAACCCTTCTCAACCCAGAAGTCGTTGAAGAAATTAAATCGGGCGCATTATAATTATTAATTCCTAGATAAAACCTGGGCGATCTTACGAAAGCTCAGGTTTTTTATTTTATTTTCATTTTGAAGTTTTACAACATGTTTGAAAATAGGCCTATAAAAGTTCTCAATATCATTCTGGGAAAGGTCACATTCGTTTAAATGCATCCAGGGATGAAAGAACGATTTTTTCTCAACGGCTATATCTATCAAGTTTATGATTTCTGCTGCTGACATAAATGCTGGTGAAATCCAAAAACCAATGGGCGTTTGAATTGGATTGGTATCTAGCTTCCAAGAGTTATCGCTTCCTCTAATTATCAATATAGAGTTCTCCTTTAATAACTCAAAGTAACCCTGCTTATTACAAGGATATACAAATCCATCTACTTCGAAACCAAAATTTCTTAAAGACTTAATACCAGTAATCATATCCCATTGAGCTACATCTAAAGTCACGGATTTATCGAAAAAGTCTATATGATGATGGCCATGACTCATAACTTCATGGGTTGGAAAATTTTCTTTAATATATTTAAGATAATACTCCCCATTCCAAAGTAGATCATCCTCTGACTTAAAAGAATCGTCATACCAATTGGTTTTACTCCAATCGGGTCTAAAAGATTCTTGTTCGCTTGGCAAAATATCATGATCCGCAAGCTTTCCAATTATGGCCCAGCTTATATCAACCCCTAGCTCCGATAACATATCTAAAAAAGGTTTAAAGTTTTGCTTTTGAAAACTCGCAGAAGTTAGTCGTCTTTCTCTTGAATGGTCTGAGCCTCCCAAGTTTCCATTTCCCCAAAGAAGTTCAAAGTCGATAGTAAAATTAAAGATGGCTGAGTCGAATTTGTCGGGACAAGGAGTCCTCAACGCTTCTCGAACCTTAGTAAGATTCTCAGACACTATAGAACCTGTTCTTAAAAAAGATTTTGATTTTCTTAGGCTATGTTGAATTGTTCTTTTTAAACTCATTAATAAAAATCCGTATCACCACCAGTGATATACCAATTATTGGGGTCCTTCACTTCGGAAGAGTATTCATCTTCATTTAAGTTTCTTAAAATAAATCTAAAACTATCCTTTTTTGTCACATGCTTAAAGCCCTTTCCTTCTAGAATAGAACAGAGAATATTAGACTCATTCAAATAAATACTCATTGAATTATAAGGTTCTGAAGAAGCGAGATAGACAGCATGATCAACTATACTTGAAAGGTTTTCTTTTTTTGAAAAGATTAAATCGACTAAATGAATATAACTATTCTCTTCATCAAGTCCAAATACAACGAGGGCCTCAAGTTTCCCATTTAAGGAAATTTTAAAAAGCTTATATTTTCGATCGGGGCAGTCAAAATATCTCCACTTCAAGTAAGCAGCATCTCTATCAATATGATTTTTAGCTATTCCCTTAAAACTTGAGTAGAGCTCTTCATAACCTTTTGGAACCTCTTTAATCTCCTCTGAAGTTTGCCCATCCGGACATTTCGAAGACTTCAACTTAAATCCACCCAAAAGGTTTCCGCCAGGAATCTTACTCGTAAAGTAACCAAGTTTTAAAGGTAACTTATATAAATCAAATCCAAAAGGATCTATAAATTTTAATTTTTTTACAAAACCTGGATAAGAAGACTCATTCGGAAAACCAAAAATATATTCCACTCCATTATTTAGTGAGTTCTCATAAGTCTTTTCGGCTAAGGCCACAAAGATCCCTTGCCTTCTATAATCCCCACTTGTAAATGTATCCAAAGATTGAGCCACATGAGATATTTTTGCTTCAATATTCATTTGATAGCTAATAACAGCGTAGTGCCCTGCTAGCTTTGAGGAATCTTCTTTATCCACGGCAAGATCGATAAAACTTTCTCCCATAGGGTTTGCTTTATACTGCCAAGACCAACGAGAAAAGTCGTATTCTGGCTCATTAAATACCGCTTCTCTTAGTTTTAAAACACCTTCAGTATCACTATCTTCAAATCTCTTATGTTTCCACTTTATATCGCTCATCTTAAAACCTAGTTATATATTCTTATCCCTTGTTTAGTATAATCTTTTAAAAGACATTTTCCTATCTGGGAAAGTTTAAGAAACTAGCCACTCTTATCTCACCTCCTTGATCAAGTATTATACCGAGACTACTCTAAACATTCGAAATATTGAGTGTTATTTTAAGGCTATAATATCAAGCCTATTGGCATTTAAAACTTTCTCTAATTTGTCAAAGCTTGAAAACACGAAATGTTGAACTTTTGAATCTTAACTGATGATTTTCTAAAGTAAGACGAATAGCGTGAAGCAGATTTGTTTTTCCACTATTGTTTTCTCCAATCAAGTACTTTTTAACTTTATTTAATTGAATATCTAAATTTTTATAACCTCAAAAAATTTTTAATAAATACTCAAGATAAATACATAAGGACTCCAATAAGGGACGAACAAGGCAGGGGTGCTGTTCGACCACAAGGACAAAATCGCTTGCGGCTGCGGACCGTGCTATTTTCCTATTTTGACGCAAATATGAGCCATTATCTTGGCAATATTTGGCAAAATCCGTCGTTATTCCATTAATGCTTAGGGAGGTCGTTCCTTGAACTGCCTTTATCTAAATTTTAAACTCGGTACTGTTTATTCAAATTAATCTTTCTTTATTTTAACTTCCTAAATATTTACACGAGAGTTCTTTATCCGCTCTTACAAGCTCAGAAATGCGGTTGTAAACATCTTCTGCATTAGATTGAAAGTCATCTCCGTAAATTTGCTTCAAATTTATTCGCAGCCGATTAGGGAGCTCCAGTAAAGTAAAAGCATCACAGTTTGCGAGTTTTGAAAAAGAAGTGAGATACTCTCCTCCAGACCTTGAGATATCTTTTTTTAGATTCTCGAAGTTTTGAACTAAAAACCTTTTTTGCTCTTGAGTCTTTCCAATAGCAGCACAGTCACCAGTAGACGAAACATAGCTTGAAGTTGAAACCATAACACCTAATGCATTCCTCGCTATCCTTGAACATTTTACTGAATCATACGCATTAACATTAAAACAAAAAGTTAAAAGTACCAAACTCTTAAGTATATTCACGAAAACCCCTCTAATCCGAGATAATAAGATCACCCGGTTCATTAATACAAAAACTATTAGCAAAATCTGTAGCCTCTTCTTCGTCACATAAAGTCTTACCAAATGAATATATACCAGCTGCACCACCTAAGTAACTAAGATATGGATTATCAACAGCTGCTAACAACAAATTCCCTCCACCTGATGACAATCCAGCTGATAAATAGTTATCTAACACATTGCCACGTCTTATTCCGGCACTTAATATCGACGTTCCTAAGGCAAGGTTTCCGACAGCGACACCAGCTGTAGCATAAACTGCCCCAATCAAAGCCCCAGCGATCAGCCCCTTAGCAAAATTATCAAATATACTTTCACCACTGTAAATAGCATATACTGTTCCCACAAATCCTCCAATGCCGGCTCCAAGAAGTGTAGGATTTGCAGTTAAAGTTCCTACGGCTATTAGTCCAACAGAAATTGATATTGCCGCAACAGCTTGAAAAACCTTTCCAATTTTAAATTTCTCTCCTGAAGGGTCCAGCAATCGAATAGGATTATTTGCTGTGTAAATGTATTTGCTAAGATGAGTGATTGGACTAGAAGAGCTTCCCGGATGTGGATCAACACTTAAAAACCTACCAACGTTTGCGTCATACATCCTCGCCCTATAGTAATAAAGCCCTGATTCCTCATCAAACTCACGGTTTGTGTAAGTAAAATACGGCGCTAATTTCTCAACTCCCGAAATATCCTCATTACTCGGGTCTAAGATCTTAATCAGTTCCCCAAAACTAGAATATGCATAATGCTGCACAATGCTTCCAGCGCTGTCTAAAATATCAATCACTGTTCCCTGCGCATCTTTTCCGTAAAAATAACTTTGAGCAGTTTGCGCTAATCCTTTGCTCACACCATCTACCGTAATATCTACTGACAGAGTATCATCCGTTCTTAAAGTAGAATGGGTATAGATAGATAACACCTGATTACTCTCATCCATCTGAGCAAGTACCTCGTTCGAATCATAGACAAACTTTCTGGTTTTAGAATTGGCGGGTGTAGCAATATCATTAACAACTTTTTTAACTCTCCTTCCTATGGCATCGTAGGTATAGGTGATCTCTTTTGTTTTAGTTGTCCCATCGTAGTAATCAATTCCAACAAGTTGGTTTTCTGAATTATGAACGTATTGAATTACATCTGTACTAGCCTTTGCATTTTTAGAAGAGAGGTTTCCATTGTCATCGTAGAAATAGAAATACTTGAAGTCCTCTGTAAGCCTTTGCTTATAAGTATCGTAAACATAATTGCCATTAGAGTCTGTAACCCTATTTCCAAGAGAATCATAAACGAATGACTCACTTCCCACATCTGGAGTTGTGGCTGAAACTAACTGATTATTGTCATCGTATCCGTAACTAGCAATGCCTCTTGTACTTGTTATAGAAACTCTATTCCCAATAGCATCTCGGCCATAATTAAATTCCTCAATCAATGTACTGTCAGATACCTTCGAATGCACAATTTGGGTCAAGAAATTTGAGTCATCAAAATTTAGAATGGACCTAGAACCTGGTCTTATAATCTCTCTAAGTCTATTTGCATCGTCATAGTTAAAATTAAAAATCTCTCCCTTATGGTTCTCAAGTTCTCGAAGACGGTCTCCCCCATCATAGGTATACTGAGTATTACCTAGCGGAGTAATCATATCCGTTCTATTACCACTAGAATCATAATCGTAGCCAACTTCAAAATCAGGAAGATCTGCGTGGACTCCTAGTCCTTTACTGTTTACCGCTGAAACCACCTCACCGACTTCCAATCTTTCATATTGATAGTCAATTTGTGAATGAAGATTTTTAACTTGTGTTACATTTCCTCTAACGTCATAGGAAATAAAGTAATCATTATCTGGTAGATGTCTTTCAACTAACTGATCAATAGGATCATAAACGAATGTTTTAATATTTCCATTTGGATCAATCTCTTGCTCTACATTCCCATTGGCATCGTAACTAAGCTGAGTAATTTTACCTAACGGGTCTGTCTTTTTTACTAGTCTTCCGAGGGCATCATACTCAAAAAGTGTCACGTTATTTTGTGGATCTGTAATTTTTGAAAGCTCTCCAGTTGCTAGATACTCGTAACTAGTTGTTTCATTCTTTGGAGTTGTTACTGATATCAATCTATTAAAGCTGTCATAAGTATTAATAGTTTCTTGGCCTTTAGAGTTTATCACCTTAGTTACATTTCCAGAAAAATCTCTGACAAACCTTGTTTCAAAACCAAGACTATCTTTAGAAATAGATAGGTTTCCAAAAGCATCGTAGGTAAACTCAGTTGTTTGACCTTCATGATTAGTACGTTTTTTAACTAGAGACAATGGATGATATTCTATTGTATCTGTCTGACTAAGAGGATTCGTTACAGTTAGTAAATCGCCGCTAGCTGGATCATAAGTTCTAACTTCATACCTATCCCCAGGAAGTTCACGACTTAAAGGTTGTCCGAACTCGTTATAAGTATATTCAAGCGAGACCCCTGTGGCCGTGTCCGATTTTGATAAAAGATCATTTGAAATTGGATCATACGTAAAATTTGCTTCAGTTAGGTCAGATCTCGTAATTTTGGTCGGAAGACCTTTAAGATTCCTCTCAACAAGGGTTTCTCTACCAAGCGCATCCACAATCGTTGAGACATAACCGTTAACATCTTTTACAAATTTCGTTTCTTGGTTTTTCCCATCCTTAATTCCATCATATAATTCACCAGCTTCCTTACCATACGAAGTGAAAGCTCCTTCTGCCCCATTTGTATAAGTATTACCAATGGATTTAGAGGTTGAATCATCAAGTTTGACTGTCGAACCATCTGCTCTTTCAACTTCAGTTAGTCGTCCAAAATTATTATAAGTGTAATTAGTCGGATTTAACCTCTGATCTAACTCTGAGGTCATCCTTCCATCTGCATCATAGACAAAGCTTCTAGAACTACCATCTGGAAGATCAACGCTCTCTAGTAGATCGCCATTATAATTAAAGAAGGTCTCTCTACCTGCGGGATCCAATATAGAATTAAGCTTTCCTCCAGAGTACTGATATCTAATTTCTGATCCAGATGGATCCTTCTGAGAAATCAAATTCCCTTCAGTGTCGTAGAAGTATTCAACAGTACGACCGTTTCTAGCTTCAAGATTCACCTGTTTGCCATCGACGTCAAACTTAGCAACTGTTCCATTTCTGTAAGTTCTCTCAAAGGAATTATCGGCCAACTTTTTAATTAATGAGTTATCTTTACTCGCAGGTACGTAGGCTAATATTCCACCTTCAGAACTTGAGAAAGTAACTTTTCGAACTCTTTTATTTCCTTTATCAAAAATAAGAAGGTTTTTGTTTTCATCAAGGCCTAGTGTAGTTGGAGAACAAAGCGAACTATCTAAAGCAGGTCCTCCATCTCCTACTGTTGGAGCTCCTTGACTACAGCCAGAGCCAGCAATGACAGTTGCAACTTTAGTCGTCATATCAACAGATAGAACACGATGATTTCCTGTATCTGAGATGTAAAGAATATTATTTTCATTATCAACGACAAGACCTTGAGGATCGCTCAGTCGCATATTAGTAATATGTCCTACATCATCAAAGATAGCTCCCGGAGAGGTATCATCCATTCTACGGCCACCGTAAGTTGAAATTTTCCCCTGTGAATTAACCTTTCTAATAAAACCATTTTCAGTTGCAATGTATAGGTTTCCGTCCTCATCTCTAGCCAATGCTTTTGGATGAAAAAGTGACGCATCCGTCGCATCGCCATCATCACCAGAGTCAAAGTTTTGTCCGTTACCAACAAAGGTAGACATTGTATTAGTATTCAAATCAAGACTTCTAATTCTATTATTCCCAGAATCTGCAATCAAAACATTATTTGAAACTCCCAAGATAAAATGCTTTGGATTATTCATCTTAGATGTACCAACATCTCCTTCAGAAAAACCACTATCCGGGTATATCCCTGTCGATTCTCTAAATGGGAAAGGTTCATGAGGTCTACCGGCAGTAGACCAAAGCCCGCAAAAACCTCTTCTCATCCAATAGTATGGGGAAGGAAGCGTTCCAATTGCGGTAACACCAAAAATAGCTGTGCCGCTTCCATACTCTGGAGGACCAATATATTCCAATACTGTATCTTTCTGAGTGGCTCCACTGCATTCAAGTAGATCATTAGATTCACAAAAATTAATTGCTTCAATGCTTTCTCGTCCTGGAGCAGGAGAATCATTTATCTGAAAAAATCTCTGAGGAACTTTAGTAGTTCCTGCTAAAACCTCAACGCTGCTTTGATTCGTTTTATATAATAATCCTTCCGCCCCTATTGCAAGATAATCATTCCCTACAGTCAATAAATGCTGGATATCTCTGCTTAAAGTAAAATTAAAACTTTCTCTAAAACAGTTTTCGCGTTGTGAACACTGAGTTTTATCCCCACCAGCACCACAAACTGAATATATACTTCCAAAGGACCCTGTAAATGGGTCGAGTCTATCTTCTAACTCAGTACTCGGGTTTTCTAGAGATAAATCAATATGCTTAATTTCTCCCTTTTTGTTAGTAAAACGAATAAAATCAGGCTCACTTAGATCAACACCTTGAATTTCATCATCAGAAACAACAAGAGAATCAATTGTATTATTTATTGTATAACTTGCTATGCTGCCATCCGCTTCTTCAACCATCATGCGGGGACTATCGGTAGAGTAAATCCTCTGCTCTCCCGAAATTTTCCATCCTTTCCCAGCAGCAGAATGAATTTTATTTTGAACAAAAAGTGGCCCTGCTATTTCTGAAGGAAAAGCTTTTTGAACTTGTGATTCCGATTCTACTCTGTAACCAGGGATATTACTTGGTCTTCTAGATAGATAAGCATGCATAGAAACATTGTAGTTACCTTGATGAAGATGATGATAATATTCCCAAGGTCTAACTACAAGTTGCTTAAAATGCATTTCATAGGTACTTACATAAGGAGTAATTCCGCTATCAAAATTACTTAAGTC
Organism: Halobacteriovorax sp.; assembly: GCA_002720865.1. Classification (GTDB taxonomy): domain Bacteria; phylum Bdellovibrionota; class Bacteriovoracia; order Bacteriovoracales; family Bacteriovoracaceae. The sequence continues at coordinate 416,117 of PBIO01000031.1, read as the reverse complement.
CATTGCATAACTAACAACAGATTTTTGCGGAAGACCGGTGAAGCGCATCTTTTCACTTACAATACTATCGCTAATAAACTGAACATCAACATAATCAGGTGCTAAATAAATAAAACCATTCCCACCTTGGTTGTCTATTTCTTCTTTAGTTAACGCTCTTCCTCCTTGTGCAAGAGCGTCAGAAATACTAAGTTCATTTCTTGGTATATCAAAAAGATTCGAAATGACTGCTGTTGGTTTCGCCCAATTTGAATTGTAGACAAGACTTGGTGAAATATCAGTTCCAAAAGACTTATAACTTGGCAATTGTATTGACGTTGAAACCGCTCCATTGAATGTATCGGCTCCTGGCTTATCTTTGCTACCAATTTCAGAAATGCTTAGTCCCATAGGAGCCGCAAAAACCTCCGAAAAATGAGTGATCCCTGCTCCTTCTTCAGTTGTAATTGAATCTCCACCAGCGTCTACTCTTGCAAGTCCATCAATTACCCAAGTCCCTTTACTAGAATCTTTTGACATAATTACGAGCTGCATTCCCTCAGGAAATTCATTCTCGTTGGGAAGTGTTAACTGAACCGGTTCCGTAAATTTTAACCCTGAGGGCTCAAGAGCAACTACGGTATCTGGCTCTGCAAACATTGGAACTGGTACAGATGTTTTACTTTTATCAACAATAGCTAGATTAATTTCCCCTACACTCGAACTATTTGGAAAAACTACCTTATCAGTTGGAACAATTATTTCTACTCCAGGTGCGTGTGAACTTACCACACTAACCGTAGCGCCTGCGTTACTGTCAATTACAGTTTCGGTTCCATCTTTCATTAGAGGTGCCAAATAAATAGTATTACTTAAAATGTTTCGTTGAAATGGACCAATATTTCTTAAAATCGTAACCTGTGAAAACTCCCTATCCTGCTGATTAGCGGCTAAGGTCGCAACTGAAGCATCTATTTCGATTTCTTGATCCCCAGTAGTTGGATTACTAATTGAGAAAGAACCTGTTCCATCAGTATATCCGATTTGTCCAGATGACTTAATTGTTACTTTTGCACCTACAATAGGATTATCATTTGTATCTAAGACGACACCAGAAAGGGTTGTATCTGCCTGATAACTAATTTCACTTACGCTATCTCTACCAGTTCCTGGATTAAACGTCTTTAGTGCGGCTAAGTTAAAATAACTAAGCTCGACTTCAAAGGAGCCGTCAGCATTTGAACTTAAAGACTCTGAATTAAAAAATCCACTAGAAGCGGTAAATTCGTGATTATTCAACCTCGAAGCACCTGCGAGGCCTGTAATTAAAACATTGCTAGAGTCATTCACCGGTGAAGTAGTAATCAGTGCTGTATTGAAGACAGGAACATCAACAAAATAATTTTTTGAGATAGATGTTTGATTTCCAGCTAAGTCAGTTAATAGTAATTCTTTTTGAATACTTCCCTCTTCAGTTCCTGAAATTAAGACATCAAAGTTTCTATTGTTTTGATCTAAAGTGATCTCCACTCCATCATAAGTAAGGCTAGCTAAATCTTCTGATGCTTGACCTTTTAATGAGTAAACAAAAGAGGTGATATCTTCCCCTTCTACTGGACTAGCTAAGCTTAGGAGAGTTGGGGCCTCCGTGTCCAAATTAACTAAAAATCCAGAAGTTGAACCATTACCGACGTTATCTGTTGCAATAACTTCAATATTATTCATGCCTTCGTTTAAATTCACTACAACAGTATTACTTCCTCCGATACCAGATTGAGAAAGGCTTCCATTCACAAAGGTTTGAAAAGTCACAATTGAAGTGTCACTTATATTCAGGTCGAAACTATAATGCGAGTTATTAACAAGGAGTTGATTTGAGGAAATATTAATTACAGGATCTGTACTGTCTAAGTTAATAACTTTTTGAATTTCACCAGATTCAACATGATCATCAAAAACCTTAAGAGTTACAGAATAGACTCCATTATTAGGTGTATCATAAGTGTAAGAAACCTGCTCTCCGAACCTCTTATCTCCATTGCCAAAGTCCCATTCAAACTCTCCTAGAACTCCATCAAAATCAACCGACTTTGTAGCGTCACAACTAACTGTTTGATTATTTACTGAGCAATCAAAATCAGCTATTGGAGACTCATTCAGTGGGGCCGCAAATAGAATAATAGGTTCACTATCTGCTGTGTTCAAATTATTATCCGTGACCCTCAGGACTACTTCGTGAGTGCCCCCGGTAGTGAAAATATGAGTAAAATTTGGAGATGCCGAAATATTAGAAACCCCATCGATTATATAATCGTATGAAGTGATGGTTCCATCAAAATCAATTGAAGAGCTTGCATCAAAATTTACTGTAAGTGGAACACTTCCAGAAGTCTCATTTACAGAAAGGATTGATATTGGTGCATAACCTGCAAAAGCGTTAATAACTCTTTGAGTGGAAGCAGTATTGGAATCACCGTCTGTTACTGTTAAAGTAATTAGCTTTGGGCCTAATTCATTGAAGATATGGTTTGTGGTAATTCCTAATTGATCAGGTGAACCGTCATCAAAACTCCAACGATATTCAGAGATAGCCGCACCCGTAGTTTCGCTTTGAGAAGCATCTAAATCGACACTTAAGGGTACTGGACCTGAACTAGGAGTAGCACTAAATGAAGCGGCTAAAGTAGTAGAAGAACCACTTAATAGCTTTAGACCACCAAAATCAATTGGACCTATCGAGCTAGGAGTTTCATCGTCTCCGATTAAAACAGAACTAGGTAATTGTCCTATCCTTCCAGCATTGGGTCCCCAACATTTAAGTTCGTCAGACTCTAAGGTGGCACATACGTTATAAAAGCCAATTTGAACATCTTTAACAGGAGCTCCTACATCAACATTACCGTAGCTATTGATTGACTCGTCATCTCCAAGAAAGTCATTTCTAAGCATACCGAATTTATAAGCAAATTGCTGCCCCCAACATTTAAGACCTCCATCCTCAAAGACAACACAGGTAGAACCAAATGAAGATCTCACGACTTTTGGTGTGGACAATAAAGGGACACTCGGAATATTGATAGGATACTTGTCAGTATTGTTTGGCTCAAACAATGAAGAAAAACCAAGACCTAAAATGCCGTCTACATTTATCCCCCAACATTTAGTTTCACCATTATCTAGAACAGCACAACCTAAAGCAGTATCAATAGTAAACTCAGTTACTTTTGCACCAAAGTTTATTGGTGGAATACTTGATGGTAGTTCGTCATCTCCTACTTTCGTTCCTAAATCAAAATTACCTAGAACATTTCGATCATTAAAGCCCCAGCATTTTAAATCATTTGTATCCAGTAGTGCGCAGGTATGCTGATGAGAGACTTTTATGTCTTTTACATAGCCTCCAACATCAACGTAATCTAATCCAACAAGAGTTTCATCGTCTCCGATATTATTTGTATGTCCATACCCAAGTTGGCCATTCAGGTTATATCCCCAACATCTAATCTTTCCTGCATTAAAAAGAGCACAAGCATGAGTAGCACCCGAAACTACTTTTATTGCTGGTTCGCCAAATGGTAGCGAAGGTGTCGCTGAAGCAGGTTCATCGTGGCCAATATTATTAGTATGCCCTTGGCCTACAATACCAAATGGATTTTGCCCCCAACATTTGACTTCCCCTAAGGTAGACAATGCACAAACTGCAGAACCTCGGACTGAAACTTGCTTAACCGGGAAGCCAACCGGGACGGGTCCCATCAAAGAGAGAGGATTATTATCGCTTGCCCCAACATTAGTAATCTGATTTCCATACCCAAGAGTCCCTAAAACATTACCGTAACCAAAACATCTTAATGTATTGTCTTCTAGGACGGCACAATGAACGTCTCCACCTCCACCCCCTAGGGCAAGAACATCTTCTCCAGATTGAACAATTTGCTCATCGATTACCAATAGTCCGATCGACGCGATTCCTGTATTAGAAAGACTATCTTCAATAGATACTTCTACTGTATTCATGGAATTATCACTTAATGGGAAACTAGAGTTAAAAGTGATAGTAAGGCTACTTCCATCTTGCGAAAGAGAATATTGTGCCGAAGGTATGGTTTGATTATTAAGTTTTAAACTAAGGCTTGAATTGTTTATTGAGCTATCATCAAAAATATCGATATTTAGGGAATAGTCTACAGAGGCTAAGTTTCCTTCTCCTGTCTCAAAAATGATTTTTGGTCCTTCGATATCGCCGTCTATACTATTTCTAACATCGTAGCTAATTGCCGAAGTACTTATATTTCCATACTCATCGCCAATATAGACGAAGAAAGTATTATACTGATTAACTAAAAGGTTTAAATCTTGGTCAAAGATAATATCAACTTTATTAAGTAGTAGATCGATTGAAACTTTAGAAGGATCAACGCTTTGCCCATTCATTTCGATTCGTAGTCGTTCGTAATCGATTGCGGAATCATCCGTGACTAAAAAAGATATACTAGAAGTAGAATCTAAAATAACTGGATCAATATTTAGGAAACTAATTACTGGTGCGTCTAAGTCTGAAGGTATAGTAGGGTCAGTTATATTTACTAATTTTGAGACAGAATGAAATTCCCCCTGCCTATCCATAACATCGAGTTCTACTGTGTAGACTTTTGAAGAAGTAAAAACATAATCCATTATTTTATCAGTAGAAGATAGTAAAACCCCGTCGATCTTCCAAGCATATGAAATTATCTCTTCATCATCTAAACTGATGCCAGCATCAAACTTTATTCCAATTGGAAATTGTCCCCCTTGTGGATCAAAAGAGAAATCGGCTACCGGAGCAAGGTTAGAGTTTATTGTAACATCCTTGCTAACAATAGAAATCCCTCCCTGATCATCAATAACTCGAAGTAAAACTGGATATACTCCAGGCTGGTCAAATGTGAATGATTGAACCTTTGAATGACTAAGGTATCCATCTCCGAAGTTAAATTCATAGCTGGCAATATCCCGATTGTCGGACGATAAGCTACCATCAAAACTCACAGTCGATGGCGCAATAAAACTATCGGACTCAAAACTAAAGTCAGCAACTGGCAATGGATTTGAGTTTACAACAATCAATTGTGACGAAGTATTCTCCAAGCCATCGGTGTCAGTAACGGTTAGCTCTACTAAAAAAGAGCCTGGGTCAGAAAAGACAAAGCTTGAATTGGGGTTTGCGCCGGACGAACTTCCTAATCCCGCAAATTTGTAACTATAATTAACGATACCTTTATCATCGCTTGAACTCCCTCCAAAGAAATTTACCGACAAAGGAAAATCACCTTGAATCGTAGAGGCCGTAATCTGAGAGGTTGGAGGTGCATTTATAGAAACTATTTTTGTTACACTATGAGTGGCCCCTTCGTTGTCAGTCACAATAGAAGTAACTTCATATGTACCGGGATTATTATATGTATGATTTACAGCCTGAGTTGTCGATTGAGTTACTGAACTTCCGTCACCAAAATCGATAGAGATTTGTGAAATTGAAATATCGTCTGAAGATAATGAAGGGTCTATACTTACAACTGTCCCAGGATTACCTGACTCTGGAATTAGATTCAAATTAGCAATTGGAGGTGTATTGATAAATATCGTTTTTTGAAATGTTGTGGAAGATACACCTTCATCATCGGTAACTATTAAACTGACATTAAAAGCTCCTACTCCATTAAAAATATGATCTATTGCAGACAATCTATTTGTCACAGTAGTTCCATCCCCAAAATTCCAGGAATAACTACTTATACTATTATCATCACTTGAGCCTGCAGCATCAAAACTTATTACAACTGGAGGGTTTCCTCTATCTTGGGAATTGGTAAAGCTAGCGATAGGAGCATCATTGTCGCCTTTTACCGTAATTTGTATTGATGATTTGCTGAATAGTCCTAAGTCGTCGGTAACTGTTAAATTAACGTCATATTGACCTGGATTTTCAAAAGTATAACTTGGTGAAGATTCAGAAGAGCTAACTCCCGTACCAAAATCCCACTCAAAACTTAACACGCTTTCGGAATCATCAGTACTTGTACTTGAGTCAAAATTCACTGTTAACGGATATCGTCCTGTATAAGGAGACGGAGTAAATCTAGCAAAAGGAGCGCCGTTGACTCTCAGTACCTGTGGAGCTGACGTACTACTTGCTCCCTCATTATCAATAACCTTTAATGAAATGCTATAAAGGCCAGGCAAGGGAAAATCATAAGATAAAAATGGTACAACTGTTTGGACTTCAAGATCATTGATTAACCAAATATAGGAACTGATCATTCCACCAACATCTTCAGAATTACTACCATCAAAGTCAATAACAGCAGGAGCACTTGCCAAAGGATCAGATATATCGAATTGAGCACTAGGAGGACTATTAATCCTTAGTGAGCTAGAATTAAAATCAGCTAGATTTTGTGAATCTGTTACCGTTACTTTCACTTCATAAAGTCCCCCCACTTGATAAACATGATTAGCAATCGGTGTAGTGCTAGAGGTAGTATTGCCATCTCCAAAATCAAACAGATAGTTTACAATTGTTGAATCTGGGTCAGACGAAGTAGATGCATCGACAGTAATATTTAGCGGAGAATTGATATTATCATTTATCACACTTAATCTTGCTGTTGGAGGGATTTCATTTGGTGTATCCCCGACAACAGTAATCGTTTTTGAATCTGATATTTCTCGTCCATCATGAGCAACAAGTGTCAGTGTTATTGGAAAAGAACCAGAGTTATAAAAAGTATGATTCAAGATGGGGCCAAGTGTAGACTTTTCAACTCCTAAAATATTCCACCTATAGATTGCCACCGCTGCTAGACCTTGTGAGTTACTCGCATCAAGAGTGATTTCTAATCCTGTATCGACATTACCATTTGGTAAATCTAAATCAGCTATTATTTCAACGTTTGGAAAACAATCACCATTTATAAAGCTAGAATTGATTGATGCACCATTATCAATTGCGCAGGTATCCCCACTTAAAGAGACTGTTGTTGCAGTGATAGAGGTATTATTTTTAATTGTAGTATCCGAAAAATTCTCTGAGTTAAAATTATCCGCAATTATATTTACGTTCTTTGAAAGTTTTAGAACTGGATCAATTCCTACTCCTGTTATATTTAGATCATTAGCGATAGTTAGGTTCGTGTTTTTCCTGGCCCAAACATCATTTGAAGTAATTGTAAGATTAGAAGCTGAAATATCAACATTTCTACCAAATTTAACTCGCCCCTTTTCTAAGTCTCTAGTTGATAGCTCTATATCTCCAGAGACTTGAATACTGGTATCTAGATTAACCAAAAGTTTTTTTTCGGTTTCTGAATAAAAGTTTGTCCCTTCTATTGAAGTACCTTTCCTAAGAACTATATTTTTGGACAATGAAGCAAAAACCACATTAGACGAAGACTTAAAACTTGTCGTTTTAGTTTCAATTCCTTTTCGAGATAAGACACATAGTGAACCATTAGTTGTTTCAATTTGAACGTTTTTATCAAAGTATATATGACACGGAGATTTGATAGTCGTTGAGTCTCCAGTGAAACTAAAATCTATCTTCAAATTTTTGGCTTTATTTGAATTTGAGTTTCCATAATCAACATAATAGTTTTGTAGATCAGCAAGCGATTTTGCCACAAAAGTCTTATTGCAATTGTATTCAGTGAAGTCTTGGACCTCTTCGCATCCATAGTCCACAAGCTTAGTATTTATCTCTGCCTGCTCTTCTGGTGATGGTTGGCAAGAAACCAAAGTGAGTAATAATAAACTCGAAAGGAGAAGAGAAAAGGTTTTGTTGATCCACATACGTGCCTCTTAAAAATTATGAGTAGTTTTCTTAGTGGAAGAATTATCGACTGTTTTAGTAGTTTACTTAAAAGAAAATGTATTTAATCTATACATGCCCGATATTATGCGGTTTTTAAAATTTTGGACAAATACAGTATCCATAATATGCGAAGTTTTTTATTTAGTAGCTTTTATATGCATAGAACGTATATTAAACAACTCTTATTTTTAAACATGCCTTTAACTGTTGGCGCATTTTAATTTTCTTCTTTTCATTTCAAGACCTTACCTTACCCCCGTTTCGCCCCAAAAAACTCCCTCAAAAAGAATCAAGAAAAAGGAGAAGATAGCTTAACTTCAAACGAGGCAATAACTAATTAGGGGAAACATTATGAACGCAAATCTAATCAAATCAATAGTACTAGGACTAAGCCTTATCTTTATTTCTCAGCAAGGTTTTGCTGAAGAGACAAAATTTAAAAAGGTAAGCATTACTTGTAAAAATCAAAAGAAGTCATCTGTAGATTCTGCTGCTGGTTTAAAAGCTGAATTGGCCAAAGAAAAAGCAGAAAAAGTATGTGGTAGCAATGGTGGTCTTAAGAAGTTTGACTTAGAACAACCTAAGAAACCGATTGTTCTAAAGAAGCTTGATCAAGCAGAACTAAAGAAAAAGATTGTTAAGAAGACTAATTATAGAATCGCGACTTTTAGCTGTTTAAATGTGAAAAAGATTTTTAAGCAATTTGATAAGTCTTGTAAGACAAGTGTCTCTGAGTGGAAGCGTTATGCAAAAAAGACTTGTGCAAAGGTTTTGGGTGCAAAGCTAGGAAAAGTAGTAGGATTTAATGTGGCCAAGCCATGTACTGATAAAGAAGAGCAACCAAGAAAGAACGAGGGATCAAACTCAACTATCTCGAAATAGTCCCAATCCCTCAAGGGCGTCTTTTAAAGGCGCCCTTCTTCTTTTAACTTATCCAGATGCTTTCCAATTGTAACCATAGCGTAGAATTTAAGTTTTTCATCAAGCCCTTCATATATTTCATTGTAAATTTCTTCATCAGTACTTCCGCCTTTGGCGAGCTTTAGGATCTGCTCTTCCCGGTGGCGTCTGTGTTTTAAGGTCATCTTAAGCTTATGGGTGCCCCCCATGGCGATTCCGTGGCTAGGAATAATGGCCAAGGGATTAAAGTCTATAATTCTTTGAAGGGAGTTAAAGTACTTAGACATATTTCCTTCATCGCCGCCGATGGTGACTGTGCCTACTGTTTGAAAAAGATCTCCTGCGATAATCCATTCGCCAGTTTTTACATAAGGGGCCAGCTGACCTTCATCGTGACCGGGAACGGCCATGAGATGAACTTCTTCTTCTAACCAGTCTGTTAGAATATCCCCTTCTTTAACTTCAATTATCTGAAGATCTTTAAAATAATCTTCCCCCCATTTCTTTTTAATTCGAGCGTGAGAGTCAGAACTTAAGAGGATGGGACAATCAGATTCTTTGGCCAGCCTTGGGGCAAACTCATGATGATCTGGATGATGATGGGTTAAAAGTATTTTTTTAAAGCCAAAGGCCTTTACCGAATTTTTAAGCTTTAGATACTCTCCTTCATCTTTGGGAGAAGGATCCATTAGAGTGTCCCCGATTAAAAAGCAATTGGTTCTATTAGCTGGGGGAAAGGTATGGGAGAGGGGCAAAAATTGTAAGACTCCTGAGATGCTTTCAATCCAGGGAACCTGAGTTTCAGGATTATAAGGAAGTCTTAGGGGAATACTGGTTTCATCAAACTTCTTGGCCGCAAAACGCTCTAGGATACGAACCGTAGGAGGCACAGCTAAATGCTTACCTTTTAGGTACTCGTTAAGAACTTCTTCCCCTTTTTTCCAAGCAGAAGAGGCCACTTCTCCTTCATCGGCGACGAAAGGATATTCAGAGGAAAGCTCAACCCAATAAAAATAAGTTTCAAAACGATAGGGATTGAACTCTGGAGTGATGGCTATAGAGAGCTCTTCCATTCTTTTTATGGGTAAGCTTTTAAGATCAACCGTTAGCTCTTCTTGCACTTCTCTAATAAGAGCGTGCATTAGATCCCCATCAAATTTATCAAAAAAGGGGGCCTGTATTTTTTCTTTAGAGTCAGTCTTATCTACTTTCCCCCCAGGGAAGGCCAAGTATCCGGGAAAGACGGTAAGGTAGTTTTGCCTCTTCACATAAAAGATTTTATCTTCAAAGGTAAAGACAACACTAACGGCCTTTCTCATTTAAGTTTTCCTTCAAAAGGAATTTCAAAGCGAAGCATATCCCAGTACATAATAAAATCGCAGATTAAGCTTTTAAGAGGATATTTGAAGGTGGCCGGTCTATTTTTCTCAAAAATAAAATGCCCTACCCAAGCAAAGAAGTACCCAAAGATAGGACAAAGGATAAGATATTTAAAGTTTAAGGTGGCAATAAAGGCCACAAGACTGATGAGGACTAAGGAAGTACCAATAAAGTGAAGAGTTCGGCAAGTTCCTAGATTATGCTCGCTTAGATAGTAAGGATAAAATTCCTTTAAGGTTTTATATTCTTTTTCCATGCTACCTCTTAAAGTCAATCCACCCGTCTTTAAGGGAGATATCGATTTGTTTATATTCTCTAAGGAGTGGCCAACCCATGTTTAGAATAACGTCTCTGCTAAAAATTGGTCCTTCTGTTATAATTTCTTCAAAGGGACCTCTAAAGTACTGATTGCCACATTTTAATCTTTTATTTTTATAATTCTTCCCTAGGTCTTCGGATTTAATATCACCTCGCACTTGAGATCCACTATCAACTCTTAGCACATAGCCCTCAGGGCATTTAAATTCTACAGCGTCAAACTCTCCCCGGTGATTCTCTTGAAGGTCAAAGGCTCCAGCAGGTTTTGTTTTAAAGTTTACAAAGTTAATCCACCTGGTTTTTGGAATAATGCTAAACTCCGTTCCGTAGAAATTATTCAGCCCTAGGGTCCCATCAACTCCAATAATTTTTAAATCTGCCAGGACCCAACGGGAGCTTTGCATTTTAGAATTATAATTACTCATGGTGGTGGTGAGCATAACCTTTGGAGCGGTCTGAGTTCTTCCCTCCGCAGTGCTTAGGGTTTTAGCTTCGAGGACCACCATAGAGCGTAGCTGCTCTGTTGAGAGTGCGATGGGGCGAATAACTGAATCCATGGCCCCAAGATCAAGTACAAGCTTCCTAGAGTTCACATAGATCATGGGTAGATCATTCTCTTCGGCAAAACGAAGCTTCATACCAGCACTAAAGACTTTTGGCAGTTTTGTTTCCCATACCTTAAAGGTTGAAGCTGTTTTTGCCGCAAGCCATCTTTCAAGTATAAGACTGGTCTCATCCGTTGGGAAAAGGTCTTGGTTTTCAAAAAGCAAAGTATAGACGTCCATATCTGATAAGACCTTGGCCATCTTTGATGTTAGGACGATCCTTTCATAATCTTCCCGGGTCACAATTCCTTGATTAAACTCTTTTGCAGTGACTCTAGTATCAGGCCAGTTCTTACATAAATTTTTATTTTGCTCTAATTGTTTCTTTCTTAACGTGGCCGCTACAACTAGGGCGTGATCGAGCTCTCCCTTATGAAGGATAATAAGATTACCTTTGTCACAAATAACTCCCTCTTTAAATAAGGAGTTTTTAATAAAGAAGACCTTATCTTCTCTTAGCTCATTTTGCAGATCAGTAATGGAGCTATTGATTTGGATAACCAGATCTTTTTTGTCTATCTTTCCTAGCGGTTTCCAGTTTTTAACAACCTTATTAAAGACTTCTAGCTCTTTTTGTTTGATAAGCTTTGCTGATTCAGAAATTAACCAATCCTTGATTCGCCAAGGAAAATAATTCCTAAGGCTATAGAGATTAGCCAGAGCAATATCTTTATCTAATACTGAACATTTAAACTTATCGCAGTTTTTATAAATAAAATAATAGATCTCTTTTTCATGAAGCCATCTATGCATGGCCTTATAGCGCCCTAGGAATTTAATATAAGGCTGAAGAGACTTACCGATTTTTTGAGCCTCTTTAATCTTTTTTCTTTTTTCTAGAAGAGCAACTCTTTTTACATGGGCCTCTAGCTCAAGAACCATCTTTCTTTCTTTTTGATTTCTACTGGAAATTGAGAGCTTTGACTTATTTTTTGAATGATATTGATAGAGGTGCATAAGCTCATGGACGCAGTCAACTCTTCCCGTCCCCTGCTTTAAAAGTACAAGCTTTTCAGGATAATAAACCTGTGCCCTTTTTGTTGAGTGCATAAAACGAGAAAACTCTTCTTCTTTAAGTTGTCTTGGCTGAACTTCTTGGGAGAGATGAAAGCCAAATTTCTTTTTAATAAGCCTTTTACAGCTTTTAAAAGACATACTTTGAAGATTCTCTAGTTCTTTTTTACTTAGAGAAAAGCCTGAGCAAAAGGAAGCACCTCCGGCCTTTGTCACTTTGGGGAGGCAACCTACCGCCTGGTAAAGATCACCACCCAAACTCTTTCGCATCTTTGAAAGTGTTTTATACTCCGACGCAAAAACTGAAGTTGAAATTAAAAGGAGAAAAAGAGCTTTTATCAATTGGCCTCCTTTTGAAAGGCCTTATCAAATTCGGCGTAGCGAACTTCCCGGTAGCCTTTTATATTTTCCACTTCCACTAGTCGTCTTCGCTTAGCATCCGTATCAAGTTTTGGAATGACCTCAAGAAGTTCTTTCCTAACTTTTATGGCTATAGACTTTTCTTTTTTATGCCAGCTAGGCATAAGAAGCCTAAGGATTCTTAGGTGACGCATTGTTTTTAACATCCAGCCTTTAGGATTAATATCAAACTCAATGCTCTTTCCAAGAAATTCAAATTTAGGTCTATTTATATGAGTGGTTCTAAAACCGGTCCCAAGTTTAGAGTAGCTTTGATGGGTGCGAAGTTTCATTAATGGGCTAATCATAAGATGGGCCACCATGACTTCGTCTTTAATAAAATAAGTTTTTGCCAGAGTCCTTAAGGCCCTCTTTTGTAGTTTTTCATCAGTATAAAGGGAAGATAAGCTTCCGGCCTCTTTGATAAAACTCTCTATCTTAGAACCTCTATCGTAAAGAAATATATCATGGAGATACCTGGCCAGGTAAAAACCAGAAATATTCGGAAAGTATTTTTTAAGGGTCTCTAGATTTCGATCAAACATATTCATGATGACTTTAGAGTTTTGCCAAGGAGTAAAGCTTTCAAACAGGCTAAGTCTAACCGTGGCGATACTGGCCTTTCCTTCAAGTTTTTGAGCTAGCTCTGAATTATGAAGATAAGCTTCTCTTCCAAGCTCAAAGGCCTGAATATTATTTTCAAGTTCTGAGGCCTTCATGGTGTTCTTAAAAGCCTTTGTCATATCGTCATAGGAAAATGGTAATCTTCCCGATTGAAAAGCAGCCCCTAAGATCATGGCCGAAGCATAAACGGCCTTACCAAAATGTTCCTGACATTTTTCTTTTAAGGAGCTTAAAAATAAATTTTCGCCTAGCTGAGCCTGTAATTTTTCCCTAAGTTCTTTTTCATTTATGGCATCCTCTTCTAGCTCTCTATCTAAAATAATTGAAAGCGGAACTTGAAAAGTTTTATCAAGGATGGCCAGACCATTAGGACCTAAAAAGCCGATATGATGACTTCCGTCTAATAGATCTGGAGAAAGAAGAAGATCGGCACTACCAAGGGGAGTGATGGCCCCGTAGCTCATGCCCTTTTTAAAAATACATAAATGCCCTGTTACATTTCCATTTCTTTGGGCAAGACCTTTTTGATCGACGAACTTAAAGTCTAAGTCATCTCGGCCCCCCATTTCCTTGGCCGCTTCAGCTAAGACCCGGCTAATGGTGGTTACCCCAGAGCCCCCTACTCCCGTGACGACCACGCGGTAGGAGTGAATATCCTCAAAGGATAGTTTTTTCTCAGGAAGCGGTAGATCTGTCTTATAGCTATCTTTTTTATCTAGGTACTTAGTGGGGTGATAGTCAAAGACTTCTACTTTTTCAAAGCTAGGACAAACCTTAATCTTGGTGCAGTAGCTATCGGCGACACATATTTGAGGGTCAATAGAAAGCTTTGATCCATAGGCATCTTCGGTTTGAGTAAGACCTGGACAACCTGTCATATCAACACAGACCCTACAATCTTCACAGGCCTCCGTATTGATTTGAAAGAACTCTTGAATGGCCACGGTTTTATCTTTTGCAAAGAGCTTTCTCTCCACAGACTTTCTTCTTCCGTGAAAAGTAAGACCACATTCTTTATTGGAGACAATTACTTTAACCCCAGGCTTTTTTACATAATCAGATAAAATATTCTGATAAAAATATCTATCGCTAGGGTTCACCTCAATGGCCTGGGTAACTCCTAGGTTCCTTGCGATCCCCAGCATATCCTGCTCAGGTCTTTTTCTTCCATCAATACTTATTCCACTAGAAGGGGTGAACTGATGCCCGGTCATGGCCGTATTATCATTATCTAAAAGAATATAAGTAATATTATGACCGCATTGAACGGAGTTACTAATATCGGTTAATCCAGAATGAAAAAAGGTGGAGTCTCCCATTAGAACCACAGATGGATTTGAGGTAAACATATCCATTCCGGCCCCAAGAGCTCCCCCTTGCCCCATGGCAGAGAGATTATGCATCTCCTTAAAGGGCTCAAGAAAACTTAGAGAATAACAGCCCACATCCCCGTGGCTAATAAGCTGTATACCTTCATTATCAAGAGTCTTTCTTAAATCTTTTAAAAGACTAAGGGTTTCCCTATGGGGACAGCCTGGGCAGAAGGTGGGAAGTCTTCTTGGAAGAGCTTCCTCCAAAGGATTTGATTTATAATTAATATCCCCGCAACTTCCCGTACCAAGTTCTTTTGAAAAAGTAAGGAGAGCAGATCGAATAAGTTCGTAATTAAGACCTCCATGGGCGGGAAAACCGACGGCCCCACTTGGGGTTTGCTTTCCATAAATCTTAAAACTTAATCCGCTTCTCTCTTTTAAGGCCGCAAGCTCGGCCTCAAGAAATCCGCGTTTTTCTTCAACAACAATGACCGTGTCCCGTTCTTTAAGCCAAGGGATCATTAAGTCATCAACAAGGGGAAAAGAGCCCCCCGCTTTATAAACGGCGTAGCTATCTAACACCTCTCCTTCTTCTAAAACTTGTTTTAAAGTTTCAAAGATGGCACCAGTTGAAAGAATTCCAACTTTTGAGGAATCATTCCCAAGAGTTTTATCTAGGGCCATTTCTTTTAGGACCTTTTGAATTCGAGGGGCCCGCTCATTGATCATACGAACATCGGCTTTTAATGAATTGGGTGGAACCATTACATTTTGAGAAAGATCAAATCCCTTGGGGTCTATATGCTCGACGGATCTATCAACTTCTTTCGGGGCTCCTACCTCAACTCTTCCTCCCCCTTCGGCCATAAAGGTTGTCAGTAAGACTCCGTGATAAATACTGGTTCGCTTACTGGCGTAGAGGGCCTTATCAATCCAATCTTTTAATTCTTGCGGGGTGGACGGTTCGAAAAATGGAATATGTAAATGTTTATAGAGGTATCTAGAGTCAGCGGGAGTTGAAGTGGAAATTGACCAAGGATCATCACCCACAACGATAACGGTACCAGGAAAAATTTCTTCTCCTGTTTTTTCATCTGTTTTTGATCCACCAGGAGTAGCAAAGTTCCCTACACTTAAAGCGTCCGCAGCTACATGTAAGCCCATGGACTTCATGGCCACCATGCAGTCCCGTCCGGCCTGCTTGGCACCACTGGCCATGGCCGCCGCATTGGCCTCGGAGTTGGCAATAACGACCTTGATTCCCTTAGACTCTAGGTCCTTTCGCTTTTCAAAGAGGATATTAAAATAATCCGCAAGGGGCGAACCTGGGTAACCGGTATAGAGAGAAAATCCCGCTTCAAGTCCCCCTTGAACGATCAATTCATTTCCACCCATGATCTCAATGCTCAAACTAATACTCCTACCATATGTCTTTAATTTAAGGAGCATAACGTATTTAACACCGATTTACATTGGTATTTATTAGTCCGGGGCTTTGCACAAAAGTGCCTTAGTCCTGTACCTTGCGACAAAAGAAATATTAGTCCAAAATTCCCCCATTAAGTTTGCCATTTTGATACGAGGCATAAAGAAAGGTTTTTCAATGAGTAATGTTGAATGCACGCCAAATTATAGGGACCACGAGCATATAGCTTTAATAAAGCTTAACCGTCCCAAAGTTTTAAACGCCATCAATAATGAAGTTTTGGTGGAGCTTAGAGATCATTTAAGAAAATTAGATGACGATAAAAATACTAGGGTTGTTATTTTAACCGGAGATGATCGCGCCTTTGCGGCCGGTGCCGATCTTAAGGCCCTATCAAAGGCCAGTGCTGTGGAGCAAGTCTTAGACCAAAGGGCACGGCTTTGGAAAGAAATCGCGCTTTTTTCTAAGCCTCTAATTGCGGCCGTAAATGGCTTTGCTCTAGGCGGTGGCTGCGAACTGGCCATGAGCTGTGATTTTATAATTGCCGGCGATAAAGCTAAGTTTGGGCAACCAGAAATAAAAGTAGGCATAATGCCAGGGGCCGGTGGAACTCAGCGTTTTACTAGAGCTCTCGGGCAATCAAAGGCCATGATGTATCTTATGACCGGAGAAATGATCGACGCCTACGACGCTGAAAAATACGGACTGGTCGCTAAAGTGGTTCCGGCCAGGACCACAATGCAAGAGAGCTTTGAGATGGCAAAACTTATTGCCCAAAAAGCTCCCGTCTCAATACGCCTTATGCGAGAGGCGGTTCAAAAATCTTTTGAAATGCCACTTAAAGATGGACTCGATTTTGAAAGAAGAAATTTTTATCTAACTTTTGCTTCTGAAGATGCCAGCGAAGGCATGAATGCTTTTTTAGAATCAAGAACTCCAGAATATAAGGGACAATAATGGAAGACATCCTCATAAAAAATGAAAATGGAACCTGCACTATTACTTTAAATAGACCTGATGTTTATAATGCACTTAATAGAGAGACAAAATTAGAATTAATCTCTCAAATTAGAAAAGCTGGAAGAGATGAATCCGTAAAATCCATTGTCCTCACCGGTGCTGGTAAAGCATTTTCAACAGGACAAGATCTAAATGATAGAACCGTTTCTGACGGACCCAGCGTAGATCTAGGATACACACTTGAAACTGAATGGAACCCTCTAGTTAACGCCATTCGTGAGTCTGAAAAAATAGTTATTGGGGCCATCAATGGAGTTGTGGCGGGAGCTGGAATTAGTGTGGCCTTGGCCTGCGATTTTATTTACGCCAAAAATGAAATTAAGTTTGTCAGCGGCTTTGCAAATATTGGCCTTTGCCCTGACGCTGGCTCTAGCTTTATTTTTGCTAGGGCCCTAGGCTATCAAAAAGCTCTTGAATTTTTTCTCACTAATAAACCCATGATGTCTGAAGACTTAGAAAAAGTAGGACTTGTTAATTATGTTGGTGAGGACTTTTTAGAAAAAGCAAATGAGATGGCCTCTAAAATAAATGGCATGGCCCCCCTTAGCGTTCAAAATATCAAAAAGAACTTGCAGTTTGCCCTAGATCAAGATTTTAAAGAAAGCATGAGAAGAGAAACCTATACCCAAAGATTTTTAGGAAATAGTAAGGATTATCAAGAAGGTCTTAAGGCCTTCTTTGAAAAAAGAAAACCCGAGTTTAAGGGACATTAATGAATTTAAATCTAGTCACAATTATTGGCGCGGGAACCATGGGTAGAGGAATAGCTCAGTGGTTCGCCCAGTGCGGTGTCAGAGTAGAGCTAACAGATGCTAATAGTGAGGCCTTGCAAACTGGTCTAGACCTGGTTCATAGCTCCTGGAAGAAATTAGAGCAAAAGGGAAAATTTAGCGCGTCTGAAGTTTCGGGTTTTAAAGAAAATCTTAAGGCCGTTGCTCTGAGTGAACTTTCAACAAGCTCCGATCTTGTGATCGAGGCCATAATTGAAAATTTAGAAATAAAACATAAGGTCTTTTTAGATTTAGATAAAAGAATGGGACCTAAAACGATCCTTGCTTCAAATACTTCAAGCATTCCCATTACTGAGTTAGCGACTCCTCTTTCTAAGGATCGAAAGGCCCGTTTTTTAGGCCTTCACTTTTTTAATCCGGCCACCATAATGAAGTTGGTAGAGGTTATTAAAGGTAGCGAAACTGAGCAAAAGCTATGTGACGACTTAGAGGCTTGGTTTAAAGAAAAAGGAAAGAAACCGGCCCAGTGCAAGGACTCCCCCGGTTTTATCGTCAACCGAGTGGCCAGGAATTTTTATGGTGAGGCCCTTAGGATAGCTGAAAAAAGAGAGTACTCTGAGATCGATCATGTTCTAAAAGAAGTGGGCGGATTTCGTATGGGTCCCTTTGAGCTTATGGATTTAATTGGCATCGATATTAATTACGACGTGACCTGCAGTGTTTGGCAGGCCTTTAATAAGGAAGAGCGTTTTGCTCCTCATCATCTTCAAAAAGAAATGGTGGATAAAAAACACCTAGGAAGAAAAACAGGTCAGGGGTTTTATCCTCATGAATAAAATCATTATATCAAATCCCCAGCATCCCCTTTTTGAACAGATTTCAAAATTAGAAAATTTTGTCAGTCTTGAAAATCTTACGGACCAAAGCTGCGAGCTCCTCATAGATTTCACTGCCCAAGATTCAAATGCCAAAAGAAAACTTTTTAAGAAGTTTAACTGCCCTATCATTTCGGATTTATCTCTTAACGATGGAGAAAGCCTTTTAAAAGAATTTAGAAATATTGAAATCGCTATCTCCTCAGTATTTCCTTCCCCCAATCTTAAGGCGGAGGTCTTTTATTCTTTAATGACTTACAAGAACGAATTATTAGATCTTTTTGAAAAGTTAGATTTAAAGCCCATTGAGGTTAAGGCCCCTGGCATTGGTTTTATCTTTGGCCGTACCCTGGTTCAAATAATTAATGAGGCCTGGTTTGCTCTAGAAGATGAGCTGGCTACTGAAGATGCCATTGATACGGCCATGCTCTTTGGTGTGAACTACCCAAGGGGACCACTTTCTTGGGGGGCAGAAGCAGGATTAAAAAACACGGTCCAACTTCTTGAAGAGCTATTTTCAACAACAAATCAAAACCGCTACAAAGTTTGCGAAAAATTAAAAGAGGCAAGTTTATGAAAAGATGTTTTCTCACCTACGCTAAAAGAACTCCTATTGGAAGAATCGGTGGGCTCCTGGCCCCAGTAAGAGTAGATGACCTCATGGCCCTTTTAATTAAAGACTTTGCCGATGGGTCCAGCTTTGATTTAAATAAAATCGATGATGTGCTAGTTGGCTGTGCCAATCAGGCCGGGGAAGATAATCGAAACCTTGCCCGCATGGCCTCACTTTTAGGGGGGCTTCCAGATACAGTTCCAGGAACAACGATTAATAGGCTTTGTGGCTCCTCTCTAGATGCGGTTATGGGTGCTGTGGGAAGAATAAACGCCGGCTATGGAGATTGTTTTCTCGTTGGCGGCGCTGAGAGTATGACTCGAGGTCCACTTGTTATCTCAAAAGGCTCAACTCCTTTTGGAAGAGATTCAAAAATGTATGACTCAACCTTCGGTTGGCGTTTTCCAAATAAAAAAATGGAGGCCATGTTCCCACTTTACGGTATGGGTGAAACAGCTGAGGAAGTTCAAGATAAATTTAAAATTAAAAGAGAGGAGCAAGATGCCTTTGCCCTTTCTTCCCATCAAAAGGCCGTGGCCGCTCAGAAGTCCGGAGCTTTTAATGATGAATTAGTTTCTGTTGAAGTTCAGCTAAGAAAAAAATCCTATACGGTTGAGCAAGACGAAGGGCCAAGAGAAGATACTAGTCTTGAGGTTCTTTCAAAGCTAAGACCTGCCTTTAGAAAAGATGGAAGTGTTACGGCCGGAAATTCCAGCTCCATGAACGATGGTGCTGCACTTGTTTGTGTTGTTTCAGAAGATTTTCTAAAAGAAAATAATCTAACCCCTCTAGTGGAAATTACGGGCGGGGCCGTAAGAGGTCTTCACCCGAATATTATGGGACTAGGACCGGTAGAAGCGACTAAAAGACTCTGCCAAATGTTTGATAAAAAAGTATCTGACTTTGATGCTGTGGAATTAAATGAGGCCTTTGCGGTTCAATCTCTTGCCTGCATGAAAGACTTAGAGCTTGACCCAAGTAAAGTAAATATGAATGGAGGCGCTATAGCTTTAGGACACCCCCTTGGCTGCTCTGGTGCCAGAATCCTCACTACCCTTACTCATATTATGCAAAAGGATAAAAACCTAAAAGAAGGCCTTGCCACCATGTGTATCGGAGTAGGACAAGGCGTGGCCCTGTCAGTTAAGAACTGCTAGTAACCAAGGCATTTCTTCAAGAACTAGTTTTTTTTTAACAAGTAGCTTTGTTTACCGATAAGCTATAGGTAATTAAACCCTAAAAAAAGAGTTCAGAATGACTAACGAGGAAAAACGTCTCGCTTCTTTGTATAGCCTTAATATTTTAGATACGGATTCAGACCCAAATCTAGATGACCTAACAAAACTAGCTTCACAAATTGCAGGGACCCCCGTTGCTCTAGTTTCCTTAGTAGATGAAAACCGCCAATGGTTTAAATCAAGACATGGTCTTGAGGCCACAGAAACTCCAAGAGAAGTGGCCTTTTGCCATCACGCCATCTTACAAGATGAAGTTTATGAAGTTCAGGACTCTAGAGAGCATGAGCTTTTTAAAGATAACCCCCTAGTCACCGGCGAGCCTCATGTTATTTTTTATGCGGGCATGCCTCTTAAAATGCAAGATGGTAGTAATATTGGAACTCTTTGCGTAATTGGAAATGAGCCCAAAAAATTAAGTTCAGAGCAGCTTGAACAGCTTAAGATAATTGGTAATCAGGCGATCCGTCAAATTGAACTTACTCATAAAGTAAATTCTCAAAATAAAATTTCAGGCATGTTAAAACGCCTTAATGGACTTAGCTATCAAGAGACAGATAATTTTTCCGAGCTCATAAGTGAGTACTTGTGCACTGGCTGTGAATTATTTGGGATGGAGTTTGGAATTCAATCTCATATTATAGGAGATGATTATACAGTTGAATCCGCCGTCTCCCCTGAAAATGCCTTAGAACCTGGAACAAAGTTTATCGCAAAAGATACTTTTTGCCAGGCCGTAATGGATTCTAAAGAAACGGTAACTTATTCGGATGTCTCAAAGATGGAGAACCTAACTGGACATCCTTGTCATGTTAATATGAATCTTCACTCCTATATTTCAACCCCTATCTGGGTTGATGGTAAGGTCTATGGGACCATGAGCTTTTCCTCAATTAAGGCCCGAAAAAGCCGCTTTTCAAATGAAGAAGTGGCCTTTGTTGAAATCTTAGCTGATTTAATTTCAAAGAAGATTCAATTTAGAGAACAAAAAGAATATGCCAATTATGCCTTTGAGATTATGAATAATGCTCCCGAGTTTATTGGGATTGCTGAGGCAAGCACTGGACATTCCCTTTATCATAATAAGGCCTTTGATGAGATTTCTGGTAAAGTAGGTGCAGAAGGTTTTAAGATTGCGGACTATCATCCAAAGTGGGCCTTAGAAAAGGTTATGAGCGAAGGAATTCCAAATGCCATGAAAAATGGAACTTGGACCGGAGAGACGGCCATCATAGACTCAAATAAAAAAGAAATTCCTGTGCTTCAAACGATCACCGCCCATTTTAACGAAAGGGGTGAGCCAAAATATGTTTCAACCATTATGCAAGATATAACGGTTCAAAAAGAGATCGAGCAAAATCTTATTGAGTCAAAAGAAAAGGCCATTCAGGCCTCAAAGGCAAAGTCGGATTTTTTGGCCAATGTCTCCCATGAGATTAGAACACCTATGAATGGAATTCTTGGAACTCTAGAGCTTTTAAAAGGAACAAAGCTCTCTGAAGAACAAAGAGATTATCTTAATACTGTCAGGCACTGCGGAAATGGACTTCTATCGATTATTAATAATGTCCTAGACCTAAGTAAAATTGAAGCCGGTAAACTAGAAGTTGAAAAAATCGGCTTTAATTTAAAAGATTCAGTGACTGAGGTTTATGATTTTTTTAAATTTAAAATTAAAGAAAAGGGCCTAAGTTACAAGCTCGATTATAATGAGAATGTCCCTACTCTTGTTGAAGGAGACCTGGTAAAAATTAAGCAAGTTCTTTTAAACTTTGTCTCAAACTCCCTTAAATTCACTGAAGAAGGCTCAATAGAGCTTATCATCTCAAGCCCAAAAAAAGGGTTTATTAGATTTTCAGTTAAAGATAGTGGAATTGGCATTTCTGAAGATAAGCTGGCCCATGTCTTTGAGTCTTTTTCTCAAGAAGATGCTTCAACCTCTAGAAAATTTGGTGGAACTGGGCTAGGTCTTACCATTTGCTCTCAGCTAGTTGAGGTTATGGATGGCAATATAATTTTAGATAGTAAGGTTGGAGTTGGTTCTACTTTTACTTTTGAAATCCCATTAAATGAGATTAAAGAGATCGCAAATAGCGAAGTCAAAAAAGATTCGTCTTCGGTAAGGGCCGTCAATTTTCAAAAGATCCTCGTGGTAGAAGATAATCTTGTTAATCAAAAACTTGTTATGGCCTTTCTTAAAAAGCTTGGTCTTGAAGCGGACCTGGCCAGTAATGGAAAAGAAGCTGTGGAGCTTACTTTAAAAGAGAATTACGACTTAATTTTTATGGATCTTCAAATGCCTGTAATGGATGGCTACGAGGCCACAGCTGAAATCTTAAAAGCAAAGAAAGAAAACTCTCCCCAAATCATTGCCTTAACGGCCAATGTTTTTGAAGAAGATCGACAAAAATGTTTTGATGTTGGGATGAATGGTTTTATCACTAAACCTTTTGAATTTAAAAAGTTTGAGGAAATTTTTAAGTCCACAAAGAAAAAATCTGCTTAATCAAGACGTTTAACCTCAACTGAGGTGATCACTCCCTCTTCGGCCTGGTAAGCGATTTCTATAGGGCGGCAACATACTTCGCAGTCTTCAATATAGGTTTGCCCCCCGTAGAGTGACTCTAAAATCATAGAGACTTTTTCACCGCAGTAGGGACAATAAAAAAAATTTTCAGATTCAAACATACTAAGTTCTTGATTTAGGAAGTACCAAGTTTAATACAAGTCCTAAGATTGAGGCAAGACCCACACCCTTTAAAGAAAAGTTTCCGGCCTGTAGGCTCATGCCTCCGATTCCGCTAATTAGCATAATGCTCATAATGGCCATATTGCGAGGATCATAGAGATCTTCTTTTGTTTTATGAAGGAGCCCGAGTCCAATGACAATTATATTTCCAAAAAGAAGAATTAATAGACCACCCATCACTGCGACAGGTATGGTTTGTAAAAAGGCCCCAAGTTTACCGATAAAACTTAAAACGATGGCGGATATCGCCGCAAAGGTCATAATCTTAGGGTTAAAAGCTTTCGTAAGGGCCACGGCTCCAGTGACTTCTGAGTAAGTGGTATTTGGAGGACCGCCAATTAAGCCAGCAAATAAAGTTGCTAGACCATCTCCCATCATGGATCTATGAAGTCCTGGTTCTTTTGAAAAGTCTTTTCCCGTCACATTAGAGATAGCGCTAATATCACCATAATGTTCAATGGCCGGAGCAATAGCGATGGGAACAATAAAGAGAATCGCTTCTAAATTAAATTCGGGTAACATAAATTTAGGTACCGAAAATAAGGCCGCTTGCCCTACGACCTCAAAATTTACCACACCTAAAATAATTGCGAGAAGATAACCAACCCCAAGCCCAAAGAGGATAGAAGAAAGTTTTAAAAATCCCCTACCCCAAATGGAAGCGAAGGCCGTCGCTCCTAAAGTAACAAAAGCTAGAATATAGCTCTTAGTAGGATCCATTAACTGTACAGAAGCATCTCCGGCCTTTCCCATGGCCATATTAACGGCAACGGGAGCTAAGATAAGCCCAATTAGCATAATAATGGGACCAGTTATCATCGGGGGAAGAAGTTTTTCTAAAAACTCATTTCCCTTTAATTTGATTAAAAGACCTAATAATAAATAGAGCACACCGGCAGCGGCAAGCCCACTCATCGTTGCAGCTGGTCCCCAGGTTTTTGATCCGTAAATAATGGCGGGAATAAAAGCAAAACTACTCCCAAGAAAAACCGGGATACTTCTTTTTGTCACTGCCTGAAATAATAAGGTTCCAACACCTGCTGAAAACAAGGCGACATTAGAATTGAGTCCCGTTAAAAGTGGAACTAAGACCAGGGCCCCGAAGGCCGTAAAGAGCATTTGAAGACCGAGAACGACCTCTTTAAAATGCCCCATTAGAAGTAAAGACCAAGACCAAAGGAGATCGTATTATCTTGTAGTTTTCTTCCGGCACTATATCTTTCAAAATAAAAGGCGGAATCATCAAATGCGATGGACTCTCCGTTGGTAGAAATATTTCGGCTAGTGCTTTTAAAATTAACTTCAGAAAAACTATATTGACCCGTAAAAAAGAAGTCTGTGTTTAAATGAGTAAATTCCACTCTACTTCCAACCACAATATTTTTTCTTTCAAATTCAGAGGTACTATTTAAATAATAACGATTATGCTTACTAAAGATAGTTGGATTATCTCTATCGGTCATATCATAACGATCAGACGTAACTTTTCCTTTACTTTGTGAGTAACCAGTAAAGACGGTTAAGATTGTCGTTTTATTGAGATCATAAGAGTACTCAAGCTGAGCCGTAAAGGCCGGATCTTCTTTATAATCGTGCTTTATTTCTCGTTCAACTAACCTGATGTCTTTTCCGTTAGCATCTTGAATATCTTCATCGCGATTTGTTTCTCTTTTAGTATCATCAGATTTTTTAAGAGGGCTATAATATAGTCCTAAGTGAAGCCCACGATAAATAGGTAGAGCGGCACCAATTTGAATCTCACCGTATCCGGTCGTATCATCGTCTTTTTTCTTATCGACGAAATCTTCCTTATGCATACTCGCTTGAATTAGCCCAATAAGTTTTACCCTGGACCAATAAGACTTGTTCTTTTTTAGAGAAGTATTAGTGATTTCATTAGCCTCTTGTGCTCCAGCAACGGGAGCAAAATAAAGGCCTGCCAATAAGTTAAGTAAGATGAATTTTTTCATGGGAGGAACATACTCCCTTTTGTGACACAGAGGGTAAAAAAACGCCTAGATTATAATATTTTTATAGCTCTAAGTAACTGAAAGTACTAAACAAATGAGTTATTCAGGATCTCACCTACCCCGCCCGCCCCTGGAACGATGTACTGGTTATCTGTTAAGCCTCTTTCTAGTTCTGGATTGGTTCCAGGTACGGAATTTAAAACTGAACTATCACTAAGACCTCGGTCTAATCTAATAGCAAAGATCTCAACATCCGGATGATCTTTTTGCATCCGTTGAATATACTCAGGGGTCACAATTAAATGCATGGCCACGTACTTCTTGGCCATGCCTTCTACATTTTTTTTATAATGATCAATGCAATAGCTAAGTGAACCACCAGTAGCTCCCATTGGGTCTGGAAAAAGAACGATAGCATCTTCTTGGGGTCCACCAATTTTTGATCCGCTCACATCAACACCAACCACTTGTCCTTGATCATCAACTTTTCTATTAATATAAAAATGATCTTGCCTAAGCCCTTCAGCATTAAAAAGATAATGAAGTTCTTCAAAACATTTATGACTTGGAAAGATTCCGGCCCTGGCCAAATTTACCGAGATAAATTTTTGATCCTTTTTAAAAGTAAGCCCTGAGTACTCACCTTCTTTAACATGCTCTTTCATTCTCGTTTCGATGGTTGTCAGAGCCGTTGGGGCAAGATGGTTTAAAACCTGTTGAAGTAAATTCATATAAAGATCTTCAACATACTTATTCAATCTAGGCTGAACCGATTCAGGGGACCCTAGTTTCGCGAGCATCGAAAGCGTAAAAGGATTTGAGACAATATGAACATTATCTCCATAATTGGTTTCAACTTCATTAAGTCTAAAATTTAGGTCCGAATATTGGCAGTCTTTAGGCATATATGCTCCCTTTATTTATTGGGCATATCTTAAAGGAAAAAATACAGGTACGGGGTTATTTTTCGCGGATTCAGATACTTGGAGCTAGGAAAATGAAAAAAATCTTAAAAAAGAGGTCTCCTGATTTAATATTCTATGAAATTCAGAATATGTTTCTAGGATGGCGCGAAAAAAGATCATAAGACAAAATCAATTTCCCTATCATGTATATATCCGAACAAATAACCGTACATGGTTCAATATTCCAATGCATCAAATGTGGGACCTTACATATGAGTGTCTAATTTACGCATTGAAAAAAAGGCCAGTTAGCTTGCACGCCTTTGTGCTCATGAGTAATCACTATCATATGATCGTTTCAACTCCCGATGCCAACTTAGATCAATTTATGGAATTCTTTAATCGCAAACTAAGTCAAAGAATCAACGAGCTAAGTCGCTTTAAAAATCACAAATTCTCTAATGGCTATAAATGGACGATTATTGACTCAAATAACTACCTTTATAGTATCTACCGTTATGTTTATCAAAATCCTGTTAAGGCTAACTTATGTAAATTGTGTTTTGACTATCCTTATAGCAGTCTTCGTTTTTCGCCATCTCAGATTAAGGAGTTGAATTTAAGGCCACATTTAAATTATTTCAAGTATCGTTCCTGGTTTGAACAAGCTCAATCAGGGGAAGTTAATAGGACGATCGGAAATGGTCTGACAAAAACTTATTTTAAGATCGCAAAGAAAACGAGAATCAATACTAGAAATTGCGTCGAGAGTTCGCCGCTAAATAGTTGAATGCGCGAAAAGTAACCACGTACCAAATAAAAAAGCCCCAAATTCTTGGGGCTCTTTTATCTTAAATTGGACTAGATACTTTATTAACCAATAAGCTTAAGAGCGTTAGCACCTTGAGCATTCGACTGAGAAAGAACCGCAGTACCAGCATTAGTAAGAATACTAAGTTTGGCGTTCTTCGCAGTTTCTGCAGCGTAGTCAGTATCACGAATTCTAGAGTTAGCAGCGTTTAAGTTCTCACTTGAAACCTGTAAGTTCTGAATTGTTGATGTCAGACGATTTTGAACCGCACCAAGTTCTGCTCTTTGACCAGAAACATTTTGGATGGCACTGTCAATCATCTCAAGACTTGCTTGTGCATCTTGCTTAGTACCAACAGTTAGACTGTCAACACCAAGTGCTCCGATTGATGAATTCGTTAACTGAGCATCGTAAGAGATTCTGTCATTGAAATCATTATTGTTGATCCCAATTTGAAAATCATACTTCTCACCAGCTCCGTTTAGAAGTTTCTTTCCATTGAATTCAGTAACCTGAGAAATTCTTTCGATTTCTGATTTTAGGTTCTGATACTCAAGGTCAGTAAACTTTCTTTCCGAATCACCTACTGTGTCTGAAGCGGACTGGATGGCCAGTTCTCTTAGACGGATTAGAATGTTACTTACTTCGTTTAGTCCACCTTCGGCAGTCTGAATAAGTGAAATACCATCGTTAGCGTTTCTCTCGGCTTGATTAGTCGAGCGAACTTGCGCTTTCAACTTTTCACTAATTGCTAAACCTGCGGCGTCATCAGCAGAGCGTACAATTCTTGTACCACTAGACAACTTTCCTAGTGTCTGTGCCTGCTTCTCGTTATTTACGCCAAGGGTTCTTCTTGCTGATAGTGAAGGGACGTTCGTATTGATACGTAGACCCATAGATCCTCCTTGGAAATTGTCGATCCTATTTCCTAGATCTTGCCCCTCACCTTGAGAAGCCTAAGCCTACTGCTATACACATTAATTTTAAAAGCCTGAACACCATGTCCCGACCTAAATGCTTTTCGGGATATTTTTAGAGGTCTTGAGAAAAATTTTCCCTTTTTTTAAAAAAAGTGACCGAGTAAAACGGTCGCCTGTCTTCAAGAAAACTTTATCGAATAATTAATCCCTATAAAGGTGAAAAACCTCAATAAATTGCCCTATTTTGGCGATAAGTAGCTGTATGGGAATGAAGCCGCTAGTCTTTCTCCATCCTCTTTCTGAACGCCTGAATGCCCTGAAGGAATCGTTAGAGGAAACGGCAGAAGCAGAAAATATTGAAATCTTTGAAATCGAATCGATTGATGAGATGAGAGAACTTGCTCCGCACTTAGGACAATTCCTCGCCTTATGCTCGAACCCAAAGCTTTGCTCTCGAATGCTTCAACAAAATACAAGAATTCTTAAAAAAGAACAGTCTAAGGTCATTCTTTTATCTCCAAAGCAATTCCCTAGGAAAATTGTAGATAGACTTAATAAGCTCGGCCTCACAGACTTACTTTTAGATAATGTGGCAGCAAAAACTCTTCAATACAAAGTAAAGCTTCAGCTTCGCTCCATCGTCGTAAAAAAAGATGAGGATGATGAAATTCTTATCAAACATGAGGAAGAGCTTAAGCTTAAAGAAGAGTCATCTAAAGTCGATCAAGGTAAAGCAGATGAAGAAGAGGACCTCTACGGAAGAAAACCTAAAAAGGGATTAGCTGAAGAAGCTGAAGAAAAACCCAAGGAGTACCCGGGCAAGGCCTCCTTGCTTTTAGAAGATATTGAAAACCCGGACAATGTTATTTCCCATGCCGTTGACGAAGAAGAGGAAGTGAACGAGCTTCAGAGCAAAAGCAAGACCATTGCTGACTTAGAAAAATCTGCAGAAGAGAAAAAGAAAAATCTTCCCTGGCATAAGGCGAAAGAAGAAGCTAA
Source organism: Halobacteriovorax sp. (assembly GCA_002720865.1). Classification (GTDB taxonomy): domain Bacteria; phylum Bdellovibrionota; class Bacteriovoracia; order Bacteriovoracales; family Bacteriovoracaceae. Next base: position 387,479 of record PBIO01000031.1, on the reverse strand, counting down.
GAGAAGTGGGTCTAGTGTAACTGAAAAAATCGACAATGTTTGGAGCAGTCAATCAAACAAAGGCCCAAATCTAAAAGAAAAAGAAGAATCTGAGCTTGAGGGTGAATCAAGTACAGACAAATTAGAAAAAGAAAGAAAGGGAAAAATAAACGAAAAAGAAGCTGCTATTGAAACTCACTGGGAAGGTGAAGTTCTCGATTATACCAAAAAAGAAAAAGACTACGGTGAAGAAGAAAGTTTCTATGAAGACAATATCAAAGGGCATTACGAAGGAGAAACAGAAGGAACAGATGAGCTAAATGAAGACTTTGAAACGGCGGAGTCTTCGTTTAAAGAAGCTGATAAAGAAAATATGGTCGGTGTCTCTGACGTAGAGAAGAAAAAAGATCGACTTCAGGGTGATACGGTTAAGGAGCTCATTCAGCAAGACAATCTTCAAACTGAAACAGACGGCACGGATGAGTTTGAGGGTGAAATGCATAGCTCCGGAGAAAACACCCAAGCCAAAGAAGCCTCACTTTTGAAGGCGGATTTTGAAGGAAGAAATAAGATTGATGATGAGCTAAATGCAAGTCTAGAAGAAGAGCGTTCTCATAGTAATAAAGATTCAATGGATCTAAATCCAGATTTAAATAACTGGGAGGAAGATGATCTTTCTGCTGATTCTCAAACTGATAAAAGTGAAACCGATCCCCTCTCAGCAGATTCAAAAATGGATAAGCTTGGAGAAAATCTATCTTCAGACTCAAATGGAACTGACAATAAAAGTTCAGAGCTCTTGCAAACAAGAGGAATTGGACAATCCAAAGAAGAGCTAGAAAAGAAGAAAGAAAAAGAGAATGCTCTTCTTAAAAAAATACAAGAAAATAGAAAAAAGAATGCTCCTAAAAAAATCGATGGTCATATGCGCTCCCCTTCAGCAAAGAAGAAGAGTGAAGAAGATAAGTATGAAAAGCTAGAACCATTAACTCCACGACAAAGCGACCAAAAAGAAAAGGACTCCACCAAGACTGGCGAATTTGCTTCTGATCAATTTGAAAACGATGCAGGTGAATCAAATACTGACAAGCAAAATAACGATGATATGTTTGGGCAGAGCACTCCTGATCAAATGTTAGAAGATATGGCCGGAGATTCAGATGTCGACAATCTGGGCGACGATCATATGGAGGGCGATACAAAGCCCGATGAGCTCCATGGTGATACTTGGGATAACTTTGGGAAGCAAGTTAGTCTGGATGTTGAAGATGATGAAGAGGAAAAAAGAAAAAAGCGACTTGAAGAATTATATGAGTTAAAGAAACAAAAATTGGCGGAGCTTGCTGAGAAAGAAAGAAAAAGAAAAGAGGCTCTTGCAAATGAAGAAGACCTCTATAAAAAGGACCGAGACTGGGATGAGAAAACCCTCGATATGGAGCATTCAAAAAACCATAGCGAAATAGAAATGGCCTCTGAAGTTCAGTATGGCTCAAATGGTACCGAGAACTTAGATGCGGTTAGGTATGAGAAATCCGATCATTATGATGAAGAAGTCTTAGCTGAGAGGCAAAAATATAAGAATGAAGAAATAATTATAGACCCAGCAGAGCTCTCTGAAACGGAAAGGGAGCTACTCCACTCTATGAAAGATTGGGGCGAGCAAACCATCAACTACAAAAAAATAAAAGCCGGGGAAGATGGAATAACAGTCAGCAGAAAAGGCTCTGAAGCGGAAAGTGAATTTCTAGTTAGAGAAAGAGAGCTGGAGAAAACGGAAAAAGAATACGCCGGAGCTATATTAGAAGGAGACCTCGAAGACGAGAACGAGAACGAAGAAGAAGGAGAAGAAGTCATTCATCCTGATTCAAAAGGTTTAGAGTCTATCGTTCAAATTCTAAATTCCTATTTTACTAAAGATATTATGCCAAGTGATATTTTATCGAAAACCTGTACTTTGGTTAATAAAGAGCGGGGCTTTGGAATCACATCTTTTTTCTATCGAGCACATAAGTCTCAAGAATTTAATGAGATTTTAAATGGCCATGAAACGCTTAGCTCCGGTGAAAAGCTTGCTCAATGGAATAATTATAAGCAAGAAATGATTTCCACCTGGACTAGCTTAAAGCTTCCTACTTGGAGTGATAAAACCTTCCAAGATGATAAGATTTATTTTTATTACCCCTACTTTGAGGGTGTAGATCACTTAGGTTTTGCCATTGTTAGCTTTAATAATGGAATGAAAGCAGAAAATGCAAATAGAATAGAGGTTACCCTGGAAGCGGCCAGGGCCGTTTATTTAAGCCAACGACATAAAGAAAATGGAGAAGCGGCCATATATAATGAGCTAAAAGAAGCCCCTCCAGAAGAAGTTCTACCCTTCACCCTCGGAGATTCTCCCCAGCCAGGGCCATCAGCAGAGCCACAAAGACGCTATATGGAGGCCTCAGATAACTTGATCCTCCTTGAGAAGCGCAAGGCCCAAAAAGAAGAGGAAAAGAAGAAGGCAGAAGAAAATAAGAAACAGGGAGGTTTTGTTAAAAACCTCTGGAATAGGATGTTTGGGTAATGAAAGAGATATCAGAAAACGAACTATTTGAAATTGGAATTGAGCACTTAAGAGATGTTGAGGTCTTCCCTTTTCATTTATATGTCTATAACCCAAGTAAAAAATCTTTCCATCTCTATCTCGACGCCAACACTCCCCTTACTGAACAAAAGCTAACTTTTATCCAATATATTCTGCAAAGAAAAGGTAGACTTGCTATTTCCAATAAACAAAAGTTGACCTTTCTTGAGCATATGGATTTTAGTGAAGCTGATATTCCTTCTTTAATGACTGAAGAGGTACAAGAGCAAGAAGAGATTAAGACTAAGGCAAATATTGTTATCGATTTTGATTTTGAAGATGAATTTATCGAAGCAGATAAACTTAACGATCATATGCGCTTAATCCAGGCCATGCGAGAAGAAGTACTAGGGTTAAGTCAGAAAATTTCTCATACAGTAAGTTTAGCGAGGTACTTTGTAGAGCATTTGGCCACAGAAGATAATCTTATAAATAGAACAGTGGCCCTTTCCTACTTTTTAACAAAAGAATCAAAAATTACTGATTCAAAGAGTTTAGCGGATATTGTTGTAGCGGCTTATTTATATCATTTGGGCTACACCCAAATGGATATGAAACTAAGCTCCTCACCGCAACTCTTAATGGGTGATCGAATGGCCCATGAGCATAAAAAACATCTTGGGCTTTCACAGCATTTGATTAAAAAATCTGGGATTGATATTTCCATGCGTTGTAAAAAAATTATAAACGAGCACCACGAAAGAACCAATGGAGACGGTTACCCCAATAGTAAAACCAAGTATCAAATCGAACCCCTTGCCCTTATCTTAGGTTGCGCTAGTCATTTGATTGAATATTCTATGGGAAAGATTGATGGAAGAGAGCAAATGATCTTGCCTTTGATAAAGCTATTAGAAAAGGGAGACCGCAAGCCTGGGCTCGAGGTAGACTTTGGAGAGAGTCTAATGGAGAACCTCATTTCAATTGTTAAATCCGAATTTAAGGAAGAGGCAGCTTAGTGGCCGTTAAGGGTAGCACTAAAATTCTTATCGTCGATGATATGCCGACCTCAAGGCAGGCCGCGAGAACTCTACTCCATCAAATGGGACTTAAGAAAACCACTGAAGTCACGAATGGTGAAGCGGCCCTAGAAAAACTTAGAAGTGATAAGTTTGGTTTAGTTCTTTGTGAATTAAAAGTGGAAAAGCTTAATGGCTTAGAGCTGGCAACGGTGATGAAACAAACTAACGAGCTAGCGAAGATTCCATTTATATTAATGACAGGAGATACTAAAAAAGACCTAATTCTAAAGGCCAATCAAATTGGTGTAAAAAACATTCTGGTAAAGCCATTTAGCCAACAAAGTTTAACAGAAGTGCTTATAAAGGTTTTTAATTAAATTCGCTGAAGGGGTGTTTATTGGATCCTTCCCACTGATTTAAGGCAATATCAAGTTCAGGCTCATCATTCTTTTTATATCGTACGTCAATTTGAGCATAAGTAAGTCTTGCATCTTCGCCGCCTTTACCAAAGTCCATATGATACATCTTTGTCCAGGTTCCAGTATTAATAAACATTTTTCCGTTAGCATAGGTTCTAAAAACTGGCTCGTGAGTATGTCCAACAATTAGGGCCTGAATATCATCCCTTTCACTTATCTCGTCCATTGTTAGTTCTTCATAGTCTTTCCATAAGGCGAGCTCTTTTCTGACCATTGCCAGTAGACTTTGAATTGATTTAGTTTGTTTAAAAAAAGCAATACAACGGACCATAATAAAATAGTAGGCATTGGCCAAGCCAAAACGAAGCATATAGAGAGTATCAAAAATAAAACCATGAATCAGCATACTCTTAATTGGCCTAACTCCATTGATCCAATGCCTTTCTTCTTTAAACTTATTAATAATCCTTGTAACGTAATAGGATCCCCATGGAGGCAGAAAGTATTTTTTTCCATTTTCATCTTCAATTATACTCTCTTTAGGATCGAATTGGTGAGCCACTTCATACTCATGACCATGTTTTAAAACAACGCCTTTAACTGGTACATATTCAGATTGATCAAATCGAAATTCAAATTTCTTCTGTGACTCCTCACTCAATCGGTTAAGAAGCATTTTTTGTAAAGATTCGAAAACAAACTCTGCATCATGATTTCCAATTATAAAAACTGCTGACTTTTTCTTTTGTTTTAAAAAGTCACTAATGGCTGTGATGACTTCGGGATGCGCATCTAGGATCATCTCAAGTTTTTTTAGGGAAGCCTCTTCACTCCAGAATTCATCGTCGTAATATTTCACAAAAGGAACTGCGAGAAGATCAAAAAGGTCACCGTTTATAATAAGCTTAACTTCTCTACCCGCATACTCTCCCGTTGAGTAGTATTCTAAAAAGTCCACTAGCTCTTTGTCGTAATGAAAGTCCTCTAGATAGTTTCTTCTTTGATTGACGATAGCACCTGCACCTAGGTGGACGTCAGAGATAATGATAATTGATCTATCGACCTTATCCTTTCGGAGGAATCTCATATGGTCTACTCCCGGGGACAAGCTCTACTTTTTGAAATGGTGGTGAAACAGGTACAAAGTAAAATGTTTCTCTTTTATTAAGTAAATTTAATTCGACTGCTTTAAATTTTCCTGGATTTACTGAAATATATTTAATTCTCTTTCCTGATTTCCTTGTCAGTTCAAAGATTCCTTTTACAAGGGTCTTATTCTCAATGATGACACTCGTCTTTTGATCGCTGTACTTCTTTGGGGCGAGGACTTTAATTCTCTTTTCAAATACTCTAACGATAAAGGCGTCTGAACGCTCATAAGCATGGGCCTTTACGAGGGAGCCAATAGTGATTAACAATATAAAAGAGAACTTCCACATACTCCTATCTTACCGAATTTACGAAGCATACGCCTTTAGCTGGTAAGCTTTGCCACTTATTAAATCTCCTAGTCCGTTTCTTTAGACCTTAATTCACCTGACCGAAAAGCTTTAAGGAGGCATTTATGCTGAACTACTTCAAAAGAAAGACTAAAACAATCAACCAAAAACGCTCAGAAATAAAAGAGGCTTTTTTTAAAAGCCCACATCATAATTGGATTAGCGAGGATCGATACATTAAAAGAGCCTTTGCCTTTCTACTTGATAATCTTAACGAAGAAGCCATTAATTTTTTATACCCCAATAAACAAGAAGCATTTTTTATTAAGGGAAATGGAAGGCTAGGAACAGCACTAGGTGCTAAGAAAAACACACATCTTATCTTGGTTTATCCTGATCTCATAAAGATGCTTACTTCAGGTGCCCCCTTAATGGGTGTGGCCGTATTGGCCCACGAGCTTGGGCATATTGTAAAAGGTCACTCTTTCAAAGTCATCGATCCCCTTCAAGCTCAATGTGAAGCCGATGAGTTTGCATATGAAATGGGTCTAGGTAATGAACTTCAGGAAGTTTTGATGGATCAAAAACCAAACCTTGAGACGAGAACAAGAATAGCTCGTCTCACAAGTTTGATCCTTACTAAAAGGAATTAATAGTTATTCGAAGCACACTTCTTTTGTTGCTACTCGGTCATCATCAAGGTCATCTGAGTGTTCTGAACTCGTGGCCGTGAATTTAAAATGACATTTTCCACCAGGGCAAATATCTTTTTTAGGAATAATAAATTTTAGAGTATCTCTTCCTTCTGTCCGCTTCGCTCTAAATTTCATGTCATAAAGATGGGCCCAATTAAAATCATAATGATCCTCTCCATCGTGAGCATAGTGAGCGACACTCTCTACGTCTGCGAGACCTCCATCTGGGGCAACGGCTTCTACAAGACAAGGAGCGTGCCATCCATCAACTGGATCTAAGATTAAGTTTTCATGAAAATCAAACCCAATAAAGCCACCCATCTTTGGTGAAAGAATATACAGGTCATAGTACCTTGGGTTTGAACTAAAACCGGATAGACCTGGATTGCGAGCCTCCATTTCAAAAACAATTTTACTTCCCTTATGCCACATACATACTTTTGTATAATCAAGTTCACTAAGAGTATTTAATCCACCAAAAATCCAATCATTGATAGGGTCATTGATACAGACTTTTTTCTTTGGTTTTACATGACATTTGGGAGTGGTAAGGGCATTCGCATTTGTAAAAAATAACAAAGCCAATAGGCTTGCTAATAAACATTTCATAAGACCTCCGATTATTCCCCTATTCTCTCAGATTTTGATTTTTTTTCATCCGAGAGAAGTAGTCAGGAAAAAAGGTCTAAACTAGCTCTGCTGTATTTTTTAGGAAGAACATCTTCTTGGCCGTATACCAAGCAATCATTAGATTGAGCAGGTAAGAGTCCTTATGGAGAATATAGAGTAGATCGTACTTAAGTTTATCCATAGCTGTAGCATCGTAAACACAAGCTATTTGAGCTAAGCCAGTAATACCAGGCTTCACATTTTCTCTTACTCTATAATTAACAATATCTTTTACATAAACATTAGTAAACTCAGGTCTTTCAGGCCTTGGACCAATAAAAGACATTTCACCTTTTAAGATATTGATTAGCTGCGGCAGCTCATCTAGGTGAGATTTTCTTAAAAATGCACCTAGCTTTGTAATCCTAGGGTCACCATCCCAACTTAAGGTGATACCTGTATGTGATTCAGCATTTTGAATCATTGTTCTAAACTTAATAATTTCAAAATTCTTTCCATTCTGTCCAACTCTAACCTGCTTATAAAGGATTGGACCTTTAGATGAGATTCTAATGGCAAACGCTGTCGCGATCATAATGGGAGAAAAAAGAAGAAGTAAAACTAAAGCACAAACATACTCAAATGCGTCAACGAGAAGATCTTTTTTATGAGCAGTTGGGTTAATTCGAGCTTTATTAAAAAAGGTATTAAAAAGTGGATTTCTCCAAGAAATAGTGTCGTCCACAACTTTGAAGCTTTTGCCTCTTAAGCTTGGAGAGATAATATTTTCACCTTCAATGATACTTTTCACGTTTCTGGCCTTGCTATATTTAGATTGGGCAGTTTATAGGCCAAAAAGACTACTGTTGGAACAAGAATGAAGAGACCGTGAAAATTTTAGAATTCCGTGAAATTATTACAGGCTAATTGAGAAGGTTTGATACATGTTTTAAGAGCTCTCCCTTAAATTTAGAGTAAGCTCCTTTATTTCTTGCGGTAAAGGGCTCTTTACCTTGGTAAAGGCTATGTGTTTTCAATACTTTACTAAGCCATTTTTTAGCCACTTTCCTAAAGAGCTCATTCTTTGGGTTCTTCCTTTTTACTAGCTTTTCAAGCAAGAGAAGTAGTCTATAGTCCTGCAGCCCTTCGGCTGAAAGCTCTAGCTTTAAACTAGGAGCCAGGCTGCCGTCGCTTCTTGGATAAACCATAGCAATTTCCGACTCCCTTCCGTCTAGGTCAAAATAGGGATAATTATTATAGGCTGCCATATGCCAGTCTAAGTAATGGGATAAGCCTTCCTTTTGAGCAGCAAAAAGCATGGGACCAAAGCCAAAACGAGGGTCATCTAAGGCCCGAGGGGTACCGTTATAGGCTCCCCATTTCTGGTTTTTCATCTTACCTAATGATTTGTTGAAATTCGCGTAAAAGCCAAAATCAAACATATTATTGAGTTCTTTGAGCTCTTCTACTCCTGTTTGAGTAAAGCCACCTAAACGAAGTGTCGGGTAGTTTGCTTTTACAAATTTTGCAAACTCCAGGTCAGATTTAATCTTATCTGAATAACCTCCTGCCTCGTCACTAAAAGTATAAACAATTTGAGTGTCTAATTTTTTAAGCCCTGCCTCAAAGGGGGCGAGTAATTTTTTATGGTTACTCTGTTTAGTTTTTTTATCGTAGTCATAAAGGTCATCAAAATATTCACTAGGAAACTCTCCCCCATAAGAAAAATATGGACCCTTAAAGCCGTATCGATTTGCTTTTCTAAGAAGCTGCTCAAGTGGCCTAAAGTCCAGGCTCCAGTCTTCTCCGTCTTTTACAATGGGAACTTTAGGTAGGCCTGAAAAGCTAGTGAATCCTCTTTTTGAAAGTATCTTTAAGGCCTTATCCCTATATAGCCATCTAAGTTTTTCATAGCCTTTGCCACTAAAATAAGACTTTTGAAGAGGATCTAGACCCAAAAAACCTACCGGGAGCATAACTTCTGGCAATTTTTTAGACTTAACTCTGACCTCTATGGGAACCTGTAACTCTTCTTTATTAAAATTAACTTTTAAAAAACCAGAATAAAGTCCTGTTTTAAGATTTTTAGAAATTGGAATTTCAAGAAGAATATATCGACTCTCATCTTTTGGAACAAGAAACTCACCACCATGGTCCGCTCTAAAGTACTTACCACCTAAGAGGTAAGTTTCGTGGTTTAAATTTTCTGAAATAAAGCTATTCATTAGCCTCGATAAAACTATGTCCTTTCCGGAAATTTGATCTCCTTTTTTGGTCTTAAGCTTACTAAGCGAAAGTTTAAACTTCGTCTCACTACCTACCCCGTGAAACTGAATTAGCTGACGAAGACGCATAGACTTAAGACCCAGAAATTTAACCTGAGTCTTGACTGGCTCTCTATAATCCTTTGGTTCTAATCGAGAAGACAAATTAACTAAGGCCACATGCTTTTTTCGTTTAATATTTTTACCTAGTTCTCTAGGGGGAATACTTCGAATAATCCTTGAATAAGATTTCTTTTGGTACTCCTCAAGGTTGGCAAGAAATTCTTGTCCAATCTTAGTATTCTCCTTTTTAAACAAAATAAGACTATTTAACCCAATGCTAGAAGCATCTCCTTCAAATCCAATATCGAGATAGCCTTCATTCACAAAAACTTCTTTTACGTAGGGGGAAAAGATTCTTTTTAAATATAGATCAAAAGGGTGGTCTCCAATAACAGGCTCAGTTTCTTCGAAAATTAAGTAATCATATAAATAGTCCTTTCCAAAGGACCGCGACTCCTTAAATGCCGGTAGCCCTTGAAGGTAGATGGTCCTGTTTCTCCAAAAGGGCACGTCCCAGTAGCCCATGCTATTTATATTTAAATGAATTTGATAGCGTCCATTTGGTAGCTTTATTCGAAAGCTTCCCTCTGTCATCGAAATGCTATAGCGATTCAAAGTATCTGCGTAAACGGAGTCCTGCATTCTCCAAAATTTTGGTTTTACAAAACCAAAGCCTCTTTCATTACGGTAAAGACTTTGGCTTGTCACAGGAGTAAAGCCCGGCATGGCGTTTTTTGGATGGTTTGTAAAATCAAATGCTAGGATTTCTTTTGGTAGCACTGGACTTTCATCTGAACTCAAGCGGATCTTATCTAAAAGAAATTTTTTGGTTGTTGGAATTTTATTATCAGGGTCAACGACCACAAAAAATTCCTTTAAATTTTTTAAATCAAGACTTCTTTTTAATTTATGTGAGCCTCTCTCTCCTACCCACTGTTTTAAATTAAAAGATAGTGTATTCCAGCCTGAGGCTAGTTTTGTCTTATGGTTTAATTTACTCCAATAATTATTAGAACTACTATCTCCGAGCACAAGATAAAATTGAACGGATCTATCCAGAGGGTTATAAATATCAAGCTCAATATACTCAAAGGCTGACCAATCATTGGCGGGCAATTTTTTTAAATCAAAATTATAGTACTGCCCTTGATTTAATTCAGCAGATCTAATTCCATCTGTATATTTTTTAGAATTAAAGCTATTAAAGGGGTGTCCCTTTTCTAATTCTTCTTGAGATTTTTCAAAGCTAAATAGCTCCATTCCTCTTAATCTTGTACTAGGGATTGCTTTTTCAGAATTCAAATATTTTTGGAGGGATTCTTTTTTAAGAGGAAATCTTGTTAGTAGCTTATCACTACTTCCTTTTACTTCAGGTCTTAAAGTAATATCATCTATCCATACTCTTCCAGGAACTTTAAGCCGAAACCATAAATCAAGACTACCATTACTCGTAACTTTTACTTTATATTTAATTTGGGACCATTCACAGCTTCCGTGGACATCCCTAAAGACTGACTCAATCCCAGATCCATTGTCATAGAAGTGCCAAAGAGCATCTCCTTGCGCTGGAAGCTGAACCTCAAACATTTTTATCCAAGCGCTAAACTCATAAACTCCGGGCTTAAGGTTTTCTAAATAATAATGGGCCGTCTTCTCATCCCCCCACTGGGCCGAAAGATAAAGGCTTCCATCATTTTTACGTCCCTCTTTTTTACTATACTGACCTTCACCCTTACCATAAAAGGCCCAGCCCTCGGCTCCCTTATCAAAATTAAATTCGGAAATACTATTTCCATAAGATGAAAATGCAAATAAGAACGCGAATATGCTAAGATTAAATTTGAAAATAAACATCATCTTTATTATACGGAATAATCAGTTGGTATGTACAAATCACTTAAGATAGCTTTTCTAACAATACTAAAGTACTCGGGTATCTTTCAGTTCTGTCGCTGGAGAAATATGGGACGACCTAGAATTATCTGTTATCACGGTTTTAATATCTTAGATGAATCTAGCTTTATTCCAGGAACTTTTATAAATCAAAACACCTTTGTTAATCGAATTAATTTATTAAAGTCGATGGGGGCTCATTTTATTAAATTGGATGAGGTTTTCAATGAGCAGCTCCCCGAGCTTCCGGTTATTTTAACCTTTGATGATGGCTTTGTTTCCACACTTACTGAAGGTCTTCCAATACTGGAACAATTTGACCTTCCAGCGACCCTTTATGTCACAACATATTATCAACAAAAGCAAAATCCTATTTTCAGGCTTCACCTACAATACCTGCTCTGGAAATCTAGTGAGGCTAATGTAAACTGGCAGAAATTTTCGATGAACCTCCCTTTTTCAGGAGAAGAAAACTTAAAAGGTTCCCAAAAAGTTTGGAAAGTTATTGAGCACTTCGAAACGAAGGAAAGCGAAGAGACCAGGGAGAAGTTTTTAAGGGAATTTGAAAAGCAAATTGGAGTTGCTTTAAATAGTGAACAGAGGAAAAAGTCCTTCACCATAGCTTCAGACAATGAACTTGCTGTTGCTCAGAGTTCAAATTTTGATTTACAGCTTCATACTCATAGACACCGGCTTCCAACTGAAAAAGATGAGTGTCAAAAAGAAATTTTAGAAAACAGAGAGATTCTAAAAAATTTTACGCATAGTAGCTTGGAGCATTTTTGCTATCCATCAGGTATTTATGATACCAGGCAGTTTCCATGGCTTGAAGAAGTAGGTGTAAAAACAGCGACGACTTTACTCCCAGGGATCGTTAAAAAAAGCTCCCACCCTCTCGAGCTACCAAGAGTTCTCGACAGTGAGGCCATTAGCAATATTCAATTTGAAGCTGAGATTTGTGGTGTTGGTGATTTATTGAGAAAAATTAAGGGCCTATTTATAAAACAGGCCCAAGAACATAGCTTAACCTAGAGTGCAATTATCAAGACCGCTATTGTAGAAATTAAACTAGCAACCTGTAAGGTTCTTTCCCAGAACTTATCCCAAAAAGTCTTCTTTTCGGCATTCAAAAAGATTACATCGTTTGGATAGATAGCAGGAATTGATTCCATTTTTGTTATATCAAAATGAAGCTTTACTAGCCCATTTGGTCCCCTTCTAATTACATAAGACTCATCGTAATCGATATTAGAGATGGTTCCACCAGTTTTTGAAAGATAATAAAAAAGTGAAGCGTTACTTTGAAATAATGTCTTCCCTGGCTGCAATACCCCACCTAAAACTGTCACGAATGGAAGCTCACCTGAATTGGCCCCTTCATCCATTCTCGTAATAAAAAGAGTATCTCCCCCTGTCCAAGTGGGAGACTTTCCAAAAAAGTTGGATTGAAAATATTGATTTAGTGAGATTGAATATTTTTTACCTTGTTGTCTTAAGGCTGCCACAAAGAAGTCCTTAGACAGATCGCCTTTAAGCCCACCTGCTTGATCAATAACCTTATCGATTGAATCGTTTCTCTTAACCAGATAACGTCCAGATTTTTTTACCAGACCTCTAACCTCAACCCAGTAATCTCTTCTAGAAAGTGAAAATCGAACGTTTTTAACTCCACGTTGGAAAAACTTTTGATATCTTTTAGAGACGGCCTCTTTTAGCTTTTGAAAAGACATTCCAGTAGCATTAATTGTTACTTTATAAGGAAGTCTTAAAACACCATCAAAGCCAGTTCTAAATTTTCCACGAAGCTTGTCATCCGAAGGATGATACAATGTATAAAGATGACCTGGGGCCACAAGTCCTTTTAGCTGAACAAAGGTCGGTATATCATCAGGGGTCGCAAGATTGCTCTTTGTTCCAGACCCAAGTTTTTCAGATCGCATTAATTGGTTATACTTTTGATAAGCCACATCACTTTTATTACTTGAAGCACATCCTAAGAGGCTTAAAAGCATGCCAAATACCAAGATAATATGAAGCCTTCGGTCCATATTTGATCTCCTCAAAATTAATTAGTTTTCAGTTATTTATACGTCCAACGTTACCAGATTCAATAGAATTTTCAATACCTTATCCTTTTTACATAGTGATAAGATAGACCTGTAGCGAGGCATGGAAGCTTGGTAGATTCGCTTATTGATAGGATTAAAGGCATATGAAGATACTTCACGTAGTACAGTTTCTAGGAGTCGGTGGGCTTGAAAAAGTCCTCGAGCTATTAATTAATGAGCAGGTCATGCTTGGGCATGAAGTGGAGCTTTGCGTATACGATCATAATCAAGATTGGGTTGAAAACTTTAAAAAGAAGGGAATTAACGTATCCACCGAATATTTAAAAAAGCCTGGATATGACTTGGGTCTTATAAAATTTCTTAAAATGAAAATTCAGGGCTTTGATCTTGTTCACACCCACGATCTAAACCCGATGATGTATATGGGTCCCATAAAATATTTAAATTATCTTCTAGGTCATCCCATGCCAAAGCTGGCCCATACAACCCATGGCATGGAGCATATAGATCAAGAACCACGCACTATACTCTATGAAAGATTTATCGCGACTGCCGCCGATGCAGTCATAGGAGTTAGCCCCGCAATTTGTAGATACTACGAAAAAAGCTTAAAGGTGGCCCCTACAAAAATTTTTAGGATCGATAATGGGACCCCGGTTCCAGAGGAATTACCTCCCTTAGGCGCAAATAAAGAGGCTGTTGAAAAAAGGTTTAACCTCCCAGTGGGAAAGAAAATTTTTTCTACCGTAGCAAGAGTCGTTCCTCTTAAGGATCAGAAACTCTTATTAAATGCCATGTCTAGTTTTCCTAATGCACAACTCCTTGTAGTGGGACCATCTGGGAATGATGAGTACTACGAAGAGTTAAAAAGAATTTGCCCGGAAAATGTTTTCTTAGTTGGAGGACAATCAGATATCGAAGAAATACTACTGGGTTCTGACCTCTTTTTATCGGCATCCCATCACGAAGGTATTCCAATTTCGGTTTTAGAAGCTCAGGCATCGGGACTTCCCTGCTTACTCTCGGATATTCCAGGGCACACGGGATTTAAAAAAAATTGGCCCACTGAAGTTGCCCTTTATTTTAAAATGAAAGATCTAGAAGATTTAAAAAACAAAATTGAGCTCTTTCTTTCCCATAATTTTATTGAGGAAGAAATTCGAACAAACGCTTATAATATGGTCAAAGAGAAATACTCATCTAAGGCCATGGCCCGCAATTATCAAACAGTCTACGAGGGACTATAATGCTTAAAAAGTTAAAAGAAGGACATTGGCCGATTTTCTTACTTTCAAGTATTTCTTCGTTTACAAATCTTTTTCTACCTATAATTCTCGTTCGTCTCCTCTCTACAGAGGATATCGGCTTTTATAAAATCTTTTTTATTCATATGTCCGCAATCCCATTTATCTTTTTGTTAGGCGGACCCATACATTCTGTTTATTACTGGGTAGGAAAACCTGAAACTGAAAGAATGAAGTATGTTCAATCTAGCTGGTGGTTAACGGCGCTCTTATCCCTCTTAGTGATGCTTATAGGGTTTCCCCTGGCAGGACTTATTTCAAAATGGTTAGACTTTCCTCTAAAATATACCCTACTTTTCATTTTTTCAGGTGCCCTCCCTCTTGTAAGTAGTCATTTTGGTGAATCGACTATAGCTCTTGGCAATAGAATTAAAGGCTCACTTTTTCAAACCTTTTTTGAAGTAGCTAAGGCTATAAGTTTTATTTTTATAGCTTGGAAAACAAGAGATATTGGCTATGTCTTTATTTCTTATGCCACTATCTATTCTATTAAGTTTCTTGCTTCAACACTTATAGGCCTTAAAGATGGAACCATGTCTTTAAATTTCGATAAGAAAAGACTTGTCGAGGTGTGGAGCTACTGCTTACCCATATCAGTTTCTGGTTTACTAGGTTTTTTTGTAGATAAAATAGATCTCCTTCTACTATCTAGCTATCTAAGCGCGGAGAACTTTGCTTTTTATTCCATGGGCTGCCTAGTTATTCCACCTTTGATAATCTTAGACATGTCAGTACAAAAAGTCTTAATTCCAAAGCTTTCAGATCAGTTTCATAAGAGTGAATTTAAAGTGGCGGGAGAACATTTTAGAAAGGCCGTAAGTGATACCGGATTTTTAATCATTCCCGCGATCTTTGGATTGATTTTCTTTGCCGAGCCTATTGTTACCTTACTCTATACAGAAAAGTATCTATCCTCAGCCCTATATCTAAAAATATTCGCCATTGGTTATTTGCAATATATTATTCCTCACGACGCGGTTCCAAGGGCCACGGGAAATAGTGGCTGGATCTTAAAAATTTACCTTTTTACGACTCCCATTTCCTTAATTGGTGTGTATTTTGCGGTAAAAACGGGAAGAGCCGATCTGGCCTTGGCAACGGCCATCGCTCTTAAGTTTTTGCCAAAGCTTTTTGGAATTCTTTATTCGAAAAACCTAATGAACTGGAGTTGGGGAGAGGTTTTCCCTTACCTAAGAATTTTGATATATGCAGCCGTATCCCTAGGACTTTCGCTAATTAGTCTAAGCCTTAAGCCACTGTTTAGCTCAGGTTTAGTCTGGTTTTTAGTTTGCGCACCTCTCTTTGCGATTATATATTTAAGTACTCTGTATAAGCTTAGGAGCCGTCTATGAACTTGAATATGAAGGTCATTCAGCTTTTTGTACCAGGTCCAATGGGTGGGGCTGAGAAAGTTCTATTAAGCGGTGTTAAGGCTCTTAAAGACTTAGGTTTTGAAACGGAAATTTGGGTGATTCAAGAGTACCGTGTTCCCTATTGTGCAGACGACTTTTTAACAGAAGCAAACGAACTTGGACTTAAGACAAAGGTTTTTATTTGTTATTCAAAATTTGACCGCAAGTTAAAAAAGGGTCTTACTAAGAAATTGATAGAAGCAAACCCAGCTATCGTTCATGCCCACGGTTTTAAAGCAGCTCTTTATGGTCATTTATGCTCACCAAAGGCCGCTAAGTTTTTAATCACACATCATGGGATAACCAGTCATACCTTAAAGGTGAAAATTTACGAGGCCATAGAAAAATGGACCATGAAAAAAGCCCATAAAGTCATCGCCGTAAGTGAAATGATGAGAATTGACTTAGAAAGAAGAGGTGTTCCTGCCCATAAGATTCAGGTTGTAGAAAATCTCTTATCAATGAAAGTCACACCAAGAGAGACTCCGCAAAATAAAGAACTTGAACTGGTTTATGTTGGCAGGCTTTCTTTTGAAAAAGGTGTACATATCTTAATTAAAGCTCTTAAGAAGCTTCCTGTTCTTATCCCCTTTAATCTCGTCATAGTAGGAGATGGGAAAGAGCGGGAAAACTTGGAAGAGTATACGGCTGAATTAGGAATTCAAGATAGAGTTCAGTTTGTTGGTTTTCAAAAGGATGTTAAAAAATTCTTAAAAAAAGCCGATGCCTTAGTGATCCCAAGCCTTAGAGAGGGACTTCCCATGACCTTAATCGAGGCCTGCTGTATGGGGCTTCCTGTAGTGGGATCAAGAGTGGGAGGAATTCCTTTATTAGTGGAAGATGAGCACAACGGATTGCTCTTTAAAGTAGAAGATGCAGACGAGCTTTCTTTAAAACTTAGAGTCTTAGATGATGAAAAACGCCTATACTTAGAAAGGGCCTTAAAGGAAAGCGAAAAATTTCTTAAAAGGTTTAGCCCGAATAATTGGGCCGAGAATACTCTAGCAGTTTACAATAGTTCTTTAAGCCATAAATAAAAATTTTTCCCAACAAAACTTTCATCAAATTTCTTAGCGATCCTTTGACGATTAAATTCAAAGTTTTCTTTTGAATTTACTTCACTATCTAAATTATTTAAAAGCAAGAGCCATTCCTCTTTGGTTTCAGCTAATAAAACCTTAGATTCATCAAGATCTGCTCCCTGAATACCCATTTTAGTCGTGATGATGGGCCTTCCTTTTGCATAGGTTTCTATGACTTTTATCCTGGTTCCCGAACCATAGCGCATGGGAATAAGAGTGTACTCAGCTAATTTATAGGCATCATCAATATCATCGATAAACCCTTGTACAAGAATTCCTTTTTTAGATTTATAGGCGTTTAGCCAAGAACCATTTCCGCTTCCTACTATTTGAAGTTCGAAGTGTGGATTTTTTTCAATGACCTCATCCCATACATTCTTTAAAAACCACTCTAGGCCATCTCTATTCGGCGGCCAATCTAATTTTCCGATAAATAGGAATCGCCCTTTTATAATCTCTTTTTCAGACAAGGCTGATGAGAAATCTAGACCAAGTGGAACTAGCTCAGAAGGTGTTTTTGGAGCAATTTGTTTAATTTCTGTTAGGTCCTCATTAGAAATAGCAGCTACCGCATCAACTTTCTCTAAGCAGAAATTTTCAAATTTTCTAACTAATTTTGCTTGAAACCCTAGAAACCACTTCATAGGAAGGAAGCTTTCTTCCTTCGCTGCTTTTACCCATAGCTCTTGCTCAAAATTATGTTCCCGAAGAACTACTTTTTTAATATTTGCTGGCCAATTAAATTTAACACCATCAAAAAAGCAAGCCCCTAAATGAAGAGCGTCAAGAACCAAGATATCATAATTTTTCTTTGTAACCGCCTTTTTAACCTCAAGGGAAACCTTTTTGGTTGCAAAGCTAGCTAAGGTCAATGGGGTAAAGGGAGTCATGAGAAAGTTCTTTAAAAAGTTTAAAATTCTTGGAATCTTTTTAGTTGGGTAAACCCTTTGAATTGTCTCTACGGAGCCGATAGACCAATGCTTCTTCAGCTCTTCTTCGTCTCCCTCCTCACCTTCCGGTAAAACAAAAAGACAGTCTATTTTAGCACCGGCTAAAGCAGTATTTTTAAGAAGTCTATCGGTAGCAACTCGAGCTCCGTCCGTGGCCGGTAATGTCCACTTTGGAATCATCCATAAAATCTCAAGTTCTTTATCCATATATGTTTCGTTATTTTTTTAGTATAAAAATAACAACTCCCCCTAGGTATTTTACACCGGGAATATAAGTCATCAAGAGATGATCGATTTTTTCTAAGAAAGAAGGTTTCGGATCCTCACCGTCTCTAAAAAACTTATCGAACCTAGATAAGAAAAGAAATCTTCTCATTTCCATTTTTGGAAAAGTATTTCTTAGTATTTCCACATCAATAGAGTTTAGTTTTCTTTCATCTTCAGTTATATGAAGCTCAAAAGACGCCTCAGTTGGGGCAAATAACTTCACAAGTTTAGTATTTCTAATCCAATCAAGAAATGGCACTTCCAGTGGCTCTCTAAAGATAGCTTGCCCACCCTCTTTTAAAACTCTATGACACTCCACAACGGCTTTAGGAATATCTACATGATGAAGGATATCTACCCCTACGATCATCTCAAAAGTATTGTCTTCATATGGCAGAACTTCAGCTGGTGAAACTTGAAAGTTTCCTTTATCTTTTCTGTTATTGGCCTCAAAAAGTTCGTTAGCTACTTCTACATTGGCCTGGCTTATATCAAAACCTTCTACATCGTAGCCGATTTCAGAAAACCTAAGGGCATTTTCTCCAGGCCCAGACCCAAAATCTAAAAGCTTTTGACCAGGTTGAAAAGAGTCTATGGCCAGCTCATAAGTTGCCCAATAGCTATTCCATGGTCTTCTCTCTATTTTCTTCATTGGACCATGAATTGGAGACATATCAATTTCTCTTTTTGCATCAAAGCTTTGGGCGTACTGGTTATAGTACTCCTGCTCTCTTTTTTGTCTTTCTGATAATCCGTTCATTACTTCAGTGACCATAATTCACCCCATTATGTTCTATCTGTTTCCCAAGTCGCCTCAAGACGACTCGTTAATGTTTTTATTAAGGCAACTAGTGCTGCCGAATTTACGACTATAAAATATAGTGGAATACCTAAAATCTTATTATGCATTCCCATTTTCTCAAAGATAAGAGCCACTAGGGCCGTTAAATAAAAACTTAGTTGCAAAATAAAAATAATCCCAATAAAAAGATTTTCAGGCTCTTGAGCAACACCGATCGTTGTTACGATAATCAAGGCAAGCCCAAACACCGGAATAAGCCATCTTAAAATTTTATGGCTTATAAGCTGAAGACTTGCTACAGGAAATCGCACAGGATTTAAAACCTTATTAGCAAATAGCATTCCTGTCATTCCGCCTCTGATTACTCTAACTCTCATACGCCATTCATTTGAAGATTTAGTCGTCGTTTCCTCATGGCAAATAGCCTCTTCTTCAAAAACAATTCTAAAGCCTTTTTGCACAAACATAAGAGGCTCTGTGAAATCTTCAATAATATTTGCTGGTAAACTAGTGTAGGAGCTTCTTCTAAAAGCGGTCATACACCCAAGCGAGCCTGTCAGGCTTCCCATATAGGTCTGAGCTTTTTTTATGGCCGTCTCGTATTTCCAATAAAGTTTTTGTCCTGCTCCCATTTTTGAGCCTGTTGAATCTTTATACTTTAAATGCCCAGAAACCATACCTACTTCTTCATCGGCAAAATTTCGAACAAGCATCTCAATAGCATTTGGGGCGTACTCGGTTGTACCATCACTAAAAACGATGATTTCATCTAAGATATTTGAGACTGCTATATTTCTGGCCTCAGTTTTTCCAACTCTTCCCTCAACTCTTACGAGCTCAACACCATCTGCTTCGTATTTAGCGACAATTTCATCGGTTCTATCTGTAGACCCATCACTAACGACAATAATTCTAAGCTTCTCTTTAGGATAGGTTAATAAAAGAGAATTCTTAATCTTTTCTTCTATGCCAGCCTCTTCGTTATAAGCGGCAATCATCAAAGCAACATTTGGTCTTATATTAGACTTTTTAACTTGTTTGTTTCTTAGCCTGCCTAAAATTAGAGTTAAAAGCATATAACCAAAGTAGGTATATAAAATTATGAAAAGTAAAACTAGAATCAACGGAGTCATGCTTCCAGCCTCCTAAATCCCGTGGCCCTAATATACTTTCTCGCGTACTTAGGGCCAAAGTCCATTTGATACTGAGTGATAGTAAGAGCAAGTAAAATAGGGGCATACAATAGATAAGCATGGGAGAGGAATGTAATAGTAATTCCGTATCCCACAAGTGAGATAAGATATTCGGGATTCTTCCTTCTAATCCTAAAGCCGCAATAAAGGCCATAGGCCCAGAGGCATAAATAAAAGATAAAAGGAGGAATACCGCCTTCAGATAATACCTGAAGCCAGGCAGAATGCACTTCTCGATGCCCTTCTTCAGAACCGGTCTCCCCGTCTAAAGCATAAGAGCTAAAATGTTCGTGAAAACCCCAATAGCCTACACCAAAGATAGGATTTCTAATTCCCATATTGATTCCGGCCTTCCAGTAGATGATTCGATTTCCAGTACTTCCTTCTAAGTCTGAAGAAGAACGACTTAATTTTCCCATAACAAGGACGCCGCCAAGTAATGAGAGTGCCATGACGAGTGCAATACTTCTGGTACTTCTTAGCCTCGTAAAAAAGAAGGCCCCAAAAAGACCCGCAAGTCCTAAAACAGCTCCTCTAGATTGAGCACCAAAGACTAGGATGGTCATGCCAATGACAGCTCCTAGGGCAAAAATATAATTAAAAGGTCTAAGTTTACTATTTAAGATAAAATAAGCGGTAAAAGGGATGGCGAGAATAAAAATAGCGGCAATATCATTAGAATTCTCAAGAATTCCCACACTAACGAGACGAGCATTTTCTTCTGCTAAAGTACCCATATCTTGTAAATAAGTTTTATAAAAACTAATAATACATTTTTCTAAAATGGCCGAAACAAGTGCTAGCTTTGCTGGTAATATATCTGAAGACTTCTCTATTCCATTTTGGATCAAAATAAAAAGGATCACTCCCTTAACAAATATCTCATTGTACATGGTTAGGGCATCTACTTGATGGCTAGCAAAAAAGGCAGATAAAAACATCCAGACCGCAAAGAGTAGGAACAAAAAGGTTCCTGCATTAAATCTAAAATAGAATTGCCTATTAAGAATCTTATGACCAACTAAGCTTGCCATCACGAGATAAGAAATATCTCTTGGCATAGAGCTCATCATTTGATTATCAAAAGTTTCCCAAGGTCTAGAAAGTAATAAATAAACAAAAAAGCCCACGGCATACTTTGGCCTATAGACTGATAAAGCCACAAAGAATGAAAAACTTAGGGCAAGAAAGACTCCCTCCATTCCCCAAAAACTTAAAAGATAAACAAAGGTCCCAAGAGCAATGCCACCTAAGATAATGGCCATTTCCCCTCGTTTATGTTGATCTTTGTTTTTTGAAATATCACTTAAGTCTGAGAATAAACAAAAACCAAACCCTAACAAGGTTAGGGCAAAGAAAAGCTGATGAAGCTCAATGGTTAGGAGTTTAAGCTCTTCCATTCCTAGTGAATCCTCTTTTCCTCATCAGACTTAATCTTTTTATTTGAAGCTAGTTTATTAACTTTATTCATTTCGGGTAAAATCCCTAAGACTACAGCTCCGTGTTCCTTTGCCTCAAGCACGAGTTGCTCTTCTCTATTTGGCGCCATGACCTCTTTAAAGAAGACAAAGATAAAGGCAAATAAAATACCTAAAATTAAACCAACTGCTGCAAAGAGCTTCTTCTTAGGAGAAATAGGATAAGTTGGAAGCGCTGGCTGCTTAATAATACCAATATAAGATTCTAGTGACCTCTTTTCAACTTCAAGAGCAATCGTAAAGTCGTGGTACTTAGTATAAAACTTTGAAGAAAGCTGTTCCGTAGTGATTTTGTCATTGGTAAATGCCATTGGAGCATCGACTGAATCAACTGGCGTAATACCTTTTGTCTCAAATTCTGTAAGCCATCCTTTAATCACATTTCTTCTATTTTTAAGATTTACAACTTTAGGATGATTTTCATTAAACTGTTTTTGAAGGGCGGCTACATCAGCATTTAGCTTTTTAAGTTCTGATTTAAGAACGTCTGGGTTCTTAGATGCCAAAACATTATTACTTCCTGTCTTTGAAATATTTCTAGCAGCATTAAAAGACTGCAGCCTTTTAATCATAATTCCTTTAACCATTTCAATCGTGTTAATCCTTGTATTGATAAAATGACCCTTAACTCTTTTTAAGGTCTTCTCAACTACCTTTTTAGCTATAAAAGGGTCGTTATGAATAAAAGAAACCTGATAAGATTGACCGCCTGTGGAAAAATAGGAGAAACGATCTCTTAAGAACTGTCTTTCTCTAGCCAGCTCTCTATCAGGAAGGTCTGTTGAGTAAATCTTAAACTCTGTAGCGACAGAATCAATATACTCATCATTGATGGCCTCTTTAACCATAGAGTCGATAGTAAAACGCATTTCAGGAATTTGATAAACCCCTGGGATGATCTCGGAAATAAGAGGGTTCTTAAAGTATTTTGAATATACATTCATTTCAAAATTAGCTTTATATTTTTTCGGCATCCAAAAAGTAAGCTGTACAGAAAATAAGGCCGTAAAAATAACTGTTACTGCAATGGATTTTTTATACTTAAGAATAGTATTAACTAAATCACGTATAATTACTTTATCTGTTCCCATGACTAAGCCTCGTTGTACACAATTCCAATTACTGGAATTTCTCTGTCGATAATTTCATCGGTTACTGGTTTTCTTGAAGTTCCAACTGTCGCTTTAGATCTAACAAGAACTGCTCCATCTGGTTGAATCAGTGGTAGTTTTGTTTTTTCTGATCTTTTTAAGGTGGTAGAATCAAGAAAGACAGCATCATAACTTTTAGATAGCTCTGATAAATAGCTCTCTCTTTTTGTATCAGCTTCTTCTTTGGTCAGACCGTTTAAAAAGCTAAAGTCTTTTGATGAAAGATTATCAATTCCATCAATGGCATTTACTGACTGATCCGTAATAAATAAGACTTTTCTATTATAAAGTTTTGATAGAAGTGGCAGACAATTATTGGCGAAAGTTGTTTTACCTTCCCCTTGTCTATCAGAAGCAATTAATACTTTCTTTGCTCCGCTCACTCTTAGTGAATAATCTAAGTTTTTGGCCAGCTCATGTAGAGCTTCTTGGTTTGACATAAAGTCCTCCGACATCCTAAAAAACACAATTGACGCATTATCCCATTTTTATAGATTCGGTTGTAGGCAGTTTGTAAAATCTATAGGTAAATAAGTTATTGATTTTTAAACAAAAAAGGCCCCAAAAGGGGCCTATTTTATGTATTTTTAAGGACTTAATCTTATTTTAGTGGGGCAAAGCTAGCTTTTGTGGCCGTACCATTTTTCGTATTAAAGGCAAATCCAGTCCACATAGCTTCTTCTTCAGTTCCTCTTAGAGATAGAGAAAGCTTAAGGCTTTCACCATTCGTTAGAGATAAAACTCCCGTTTTAGGGAAGAACTTCCCTTGAAAATGAATTAAAAGAATTCCGTTATTTGAACGAAAAGTAGCTGAGTAAACATTTTTCTTAAAAGTCTTAATCATCAGCTTTCCTTTTACACCGGCAAGCTCACCTTTTAAGGTTCCTAGGATATCTTTTTCAGTTAACTCGTAAGGAGTTTGACCTCTAAAAACTTCGTTTGTTGAAACTTCTTGTTTACCTTCAAAGTTAATTACTTCTGAAGCAGTTGTTTCAATTTTTCCAACGATTGTTCTATTTGTTCTATCAAGTGTGAATTCAAAAGTATTCGCCACATGAGTATTGCTTAAAACCTTTCCACGAACTGTGTTTCCAGCGATTTCAGCATGAGTAAAGCTAAACACTGTACGACGGTACTTTGAGTTAATAAAAGTTACCACTAGGTTCTTGTCACTTGAAGACTCAAGAACAGTAACTTTATCAAATCCAAAGAAATCCTCTGGTAGAACTGACTCGTCAATCGTTACGTTATAAAGACCTTCGTGAGCTGGGTCTAAAGCTGTTAGCTTAACTGTAATCTTTGAGATTAAATCTCCTGCTGCTCTACCAACCCAGGCGTCATCACCCAGTTCAGTTGAGATTTCACGAGCATTTGTCCCAAAAGTCACAAGCTCTTCAAGAGCTCCAACAGTTTCGATAGAATCAACTTTTGATCCCCAAAAGCTTAACATTCCAAATCTTTGATTTTGGTCTGAAAGTTCAGCGTATAGAGCTGAAAGCTTCTTTGCATCGGCTTCCCCGCTCTTAGAAAGAGAAAGAACAACGGCATCTTTAAGATCATAGATAGATCTTAGAACCCAATCAGTATCACCTAGTTCGTGGTAAACAGGAGTCATGGCCGTTGAAGCAGTATAAAGATTTTCTAAAATCTTCGCATCCTCAGACTTTCCATACTTTTCCATCATCATAATTGCATATGATCCACGAGCGTTATGATCTACTTTCTTAAGCTCATCAATAGATTCAGTTAAATTACAAACTGGAACACCACATTCAGCGACACCGTCATCCAGTGGTCCAGCAATACTTACATTTGTTAAAGTAGCGAAAGCTAAAACACCTACTGCTACTTTTTCCATCATTGTCATCATTGTCCTTACTCCTTAAAAATATATATTATTTAATTGTAAATCTTCTTCTTACTAGCTCGCCGTTCTTAAAACGAACCAGTGCAGTTCCACTAATTTCTCCATAGTCCTTTCTAACCTTAATCTTTACCTTAAATTTACGGTCAGCTTTACTTGAAGAAGGCATTCCAAAACTACGATTATCAAAGTGGTACCTAACGCTTGAAACTGTGTTTAAATCTACAGTTTTATCATTCATTGTTAGATAAACTCTTCTTTTTGTTCTCTTAACTTTAAAGCTAATTGGAGCAGCACTGTATACAGCTTTAGTTACTGACCCTCTTACAAGTCTTTCCATATCAGACTTCTTAGAAAGAGTTTGGTAGTGAACCATTAAAGCTGAACGGTAATCGTCCATATAGCGAAGCTGAGTTTCAAGTAACTCACGAAGAGGAGCATCACCTGCGGTAAAACGCTCCATATCTCTTTCTAGAAAGTTTCTAGAGGACTCTAAAATATCCTTCTCACCTTCTAGGTACTCTAAATTATCTTCAAGAAGCTCTTTAGTTACAGAAACTTGATTAACAAGATTTTCTCTTGTCATATTTCTTCTATGAACTGCTTCATCAACTTGAGATCCAGCGATTTCAACTCTAGACCAGTAGCCAAAACCAATTCCACTAAAGCTTAAGATTGACCACTGAGTAGACTTCTTATGCTTTTTAGCAGCTTTGATCATATAGTTAGCAGCAACGATCTCATAAGATCTCCAAAGAGCCGCATCAACCATTTGCTGTGTTCCCATCTGGAAGTCTTCGATATTTAGCATTTTACCAATTGGCTGAAGCTCCATTTGAGCACCTTGCGCCGGAGTTTTTCCTAACATGATATTGAATGCTGATTTTGAATAAAGATGAAGTTGCTTAAACTTTAAGTATTCATCACGAAGAGAAAGAGTTCTTCTTTCAACTTTTTCAAGATCATCTTCGTTGGCAAGACCTGCTTCAATCTCTACTTCTGTAGCTGCCACAAGGTTTTCAAGAAGTTCAAGCTCTAACTCAACAGACTTTAGAAGTGCCTCTTCTTTTAGAAGAGTATAATAAAGATGTTCTACTTGAGTCTTAAGGTTTGCTCTTAAAGCGTAAACAGAGAAACGCTGAGAATCTCTAACCGCTTTTACTGATTGAACATGATACCACTTTGTTGGAAGGCTTAGGGCCAACTCAACTAGGATAAATGTTCCAAAAAGAGCATTTACGTCGTAACCAAAGATTACCCCTGTTCCGTAAGGAAAGAAGCGCGATCTAGCTACCCAAATGTCTTTTTGTGCTTGATATAATCTCTCGTAAGAAATTCTTAAGTCGTGATTTCTATCCACGGCCAAAGATTTTACTTCTTTTAAGCTTAGTGCATTCTCTTTTGGCTCTAGGATCTCATCAGCTCTATCAAGGAGATTAAGATGAAGTCCTGTTAGTTCTGTTGAATAAGCCTGGAAAGCCAATAACAGCGCTAGCATGGAGAATATTGTCTTTTTAATAAACATACTTACCTCTTATATCGTTCTAATTAGCGTGAGATTTGAACTTCACGAGTTAGAACTTCTCCATTTAGCATTAAAATTTCAGCGGTTACGACATAGTTACCTTTTTTCTTTAACTTGAACTTCTTAGCGTAGTTCGAAGTCATATCAATAACTCTTTCGTCTTTAATCATATTAGTTACTGAGTACTTAACACTAACGATGTCTGCCATGGCAGCCTTGCTTCCTTTAAGAGTAGCCGTTACTTTCTTATGCTTTGCTACTGAAGAAAGCGTTACGTCTAAGTTAAGAACTAAAGATGTATAATCAGCACCAAGAGTATTTAAGCTAGCGTCAAATCCTAGTTGTCTCTTTAAAGTTACTTTTTTGATTTCTTTTTCCATTTCAAAAGAAATAAGAGCTCTTTCTTCAGCCATAAGAGTTTTTCTAGCGTCAACATAGGCCTCAAAAGTAATTTGACCGCCCTTATAAAGAACTTCTTTTTCAGCTACATCTTTTTCAGTTTCAGCGATGATTTGCTCTTGAATTTCAATTCTCTCGTCAATTAACTCAAGATCCTTATAAGTAGCGTGTACCTGGTTTCTAATTTTAAGCTCAGTTCTTTGTCCTTGTAGCTCAATTACTCTTACTTTAGATTTCTCAATAGCAACTAGAGCTGGGTAATCAAAACCAATTCCCTGAAAGCTTAGGAATGACCAACGAGCTGAAGCTTCCATATACTGAGCTCCTTCCTTTAAAAAGAAGTTTTGAGCAAGTTCAGTTGAGTTATTAATAGCTAGCTCAGTTCCTTCAGCAATTGTCTCTGGAACCATCTCAGTTGATACTTCCGGAAGTTCTCCAAGAACGTACTCTTGAGTAGGAATTCTACTTAAGGCCATATTTAAAGCAAATTTCTCAGCAGAGATAATGCTTCTTAAAGCAAATAATTGCTGCTTATGTGACTGAAGAGTCTTTCTAGCGATATAAACTTGTGTTGGAGTTGCTGCCCCTAGAGCTTCTCTAGCAATCATTGTTTCAAGGATTTCTTCTAGTAGCTTTGTTTGCTCTTCAGCGGAAGCAACTAGCTCTTCTTGAAATTTGATATTGATAAAATTTTTAGTCATTCCTTCTAGGATATTTAGTCTAAGAGTTTCTGTAGCGAAAGCTTCAGCTACTTCAAGCTCTTGTGAAGCTTGGTATGAGAACCAGTCAGAAGGAGTTGGAAGAATAGCTTGAGCAACACTAAGAGTACCGCTTATACGTAGCATTTCTACGTTTAATCTTGGAAGAAATTCTCCAAGAGCGACCTGGACACTTTTTTGTGCCTGATAGTATTTTTCATACTGAATCTTAATATCAATATTATCCGAAAGAACTTCTTTTCGAACATCCGATAAAGTCAGTACATCGACAGCAAATAGTCGAAATGAAAGGGAAAAGATCCCTATGATTAATAGTAATTTCATCCAAGCGTTTCTCATGTTGAGCTCCCACAACTGTGTATTTCGTTAAATCTATAATTTTATAAGCGCCTTAATCTAAATCAATTACTTGGACCTAACCATCTGTTTAGGGCCACTAGGTAAAAAGGTAAGGGTTTTGAAAAATCTGCAGGGTCAAAGCTCAAGCCAGGAATACATTCCTGGATAAGTTTGAATGAGGATTCCTCTTTCCAATATTTTTAACCTATTAATTTTTAGGTACTTACTGTCTTCATCTTTTTTATGAACTGATTTTAAAAAGGTCATCTCTGGAAGAGCGACTCCTGGCCCCTGCGGTCTTAAAAGCCCGCCATTTCCTTCGAATTTTCCATGGGAGCTATTAAATTCAAAATTGGCCCATTTTGAAGTTGATTGAACCTCGACACCTTGTGAAATTGCCCCAATCTTGCTTCCATTGGCCTTAAAAAGCTCAACCATATTTTCTGAGTTGGTCCATCCTAAATAAGGCCCGGCTGTTCCTGAAAGTTCTCTAGACCTTGCAGGAGCTTCAATTCTAGTTAGACCCCTGTTTAGCTTATAGGCCAAACTTTCATTATCCTTATAGAGAGTTATATATTCTCCATTTTGCTCAAGAAAAACACCTTCACCTTTAAAGAGAACTTCTTCTCCGTTAAGGCTTCCTAACTTTAAGTCGTCATTTTCTGTATAAATCCAAAGTCCATTCCCAAGATTTGAGTGAATTGAGATCTCGTCACCATCTCTCCAGCTAATCTCACCTGTTTGAAGATTAAGAATTTTAAATCCCGCTTCTCCGTCTCCGTTGACTCCTGCAATTACCGCTTCTTTGTCATCTTGACCCACATAGGTCCAAGACCATAGACGATCTTTTCCTAGATCAAACTGGGCCGCTCGATTATCTGTAATTACCAGGATGCTATTATTTTCCGTTTCTAAGAAGGCAAACATTGTAGGCGAAAGAACTTCTAGTTTACGAGTATCTCTTAAATTTAAAAGTAAGCCCTCTGCTCTTCTTTCAATAATTAAAGTTTCTTCTTCTCCAACGAGGACGCCTAAACTATTTTTCCAATAACTTTTAAGAAGTTTTGGGGCATTTTCTAAAAGAAGAGTGCTCCCAAGCTCGCCGGTTTCACTTATGGCCGTAAGAACTTTTCCATTTTGAATAAAACCTAATCCCTTCTTATTAAGAGATGTAAATTCACTTTCTGGAATACTTATTTTCGCTCCCGTAGGAAGGTTCACAACCTTCTTATAATCAATCACTGCGACGGCATTATCTGTAATCTCTAAGTTTTTAAAGGCCGGAAGATGAAAGGCATTTGATAAGCTCTCACCCCAGTTGTAGTTTTTAGCGACTCTTGGGTCACTATTAAAGAAGGGAATCTTATCTTGCCAGTAAAGAAGAGAATTGTTTTCTCCATTAGCAAGGACTCTCTTTTCATTTAGATCTATATCAAGATCATTTTGACAATTACCGGATTCAAAAACATTACAAAAATTTCGAACTAAATAATTTACTTGAGCAATCTTGGCATCGAGCTCAAAAGTATTTCCATCCCAGTACCATCCTCCCTTTGGAAAACAGTCCTGCTCACAAGTACCTCTTTCATTAATTCTTTCTTCGCGCTCTTTTAAAAGCTTCTCAAGCTTGGCCTTAACCAGCTCAGCAAGTCCTATGGAAGAAGTTGACCATCTGGCCTCAAGGCTATGTCTTGGATCAAATGAGTACTGCCCCTCTTTAAACATATAGCGGGCCTGTTTCATATTGAGGCTTTTTCCGAGGACTTCCACAGTCTTTTTACTCAAGGCCTCTTCCCAGCTTTTTTCAAGACCAGGAAGCACAACTTTTAAGCTCTTAACTAGCTTTTCAAGCGAGTGAAAAAGCTTTTGAATCTTAGAGTCTCTACTTGGAGTTGAGTAAGCTTCGTAGGCATCAGTTCCAGGAGAGCAATCTATTAGCTGACAGGCACTAAAGCCTTCCTCAACCACGGACTTTCTAAGCTCTAAGGCCTCTCCAATATCACCAAGACCTTCTTTTATAAGTTGCTCTACGCTAAAATCAGGTCTTACTGCTTTAAAAACACCTAATGCAAAGGACTCCCCTTCTCCAACAAAATCATCATCGTATTGATTATTTCCAAATGAAGGGTGGGTACTGTCTTTCTTAAGTTTTAGCTTTTTTCCTTTTCCCTCAGGCCATCTCATGGCACGAAACCCAGATGTGCTTGCCTCAGGCTTTTCAAAATTAAGAAAAACCTCTTCACTTAATCGTCTAAGTCCTCTTGGGACAGTAGAAGCTCGCATAATAAGAGGCACACTAGTTAAGCTATTATAACTAGTTTTGGCGACTATTCTCACATGCCCAGAAACATCCTCTAAATTTAAATAGAATGTTCCTTCAATAAGCGAGTCCGAAGAAATTTTTAACGGGTAGCTATCATCCCATACAGAGTGAGTATAAGTATTATCCATTAGGTAGTTTAAAGCAGTCATAAAAAGCTTATCTTTATGCCAAATAGGATCTGTCTCTAGTTTTTTCCATGATCTAAGCATATGCTCATTGGTAAAAACCTTATCTGTCCCGGCCAAAGTATTTCCTGCAGGTAATTTATTAATTCTAGAAAAAATCCAGCGAAGACCCACGATTACGTCGGCACAGTCAGTTTCAATTCCATAATCTACAAAGAAATCCGTATGAAGAGTTTCACGAATCCAGGTCGCGTACTTTCTTTCCCATTCTTGATTCCATTTATTTGTGGCCTTCCAAATTCTTTTATTACGGGCCTTTTCGTCTGAATCATCTGGGGACTTATAGTCGATTCTATTAACTAGCTTATAGTTAATAAGAGCTTTTTTAAGCAATTCAATATTCTCAAATCTTCTACTCGATAGCTTTTGCTGAAATTCACCTTTTGGCGCATGGAACTCATCCAAAATCCAAGAACCTTCCTGCTCGTAGGCCAAGGCAAACTTAATTCCATTAGATGTTTTTTGGACCCATTTGTATTCCTTTGCAGAAATCGCAAAACTACAAACTAATCCTAATATTAGAATAAACTGGCGCATCAAAGGTTCCCTCACATTTGAGGCTGGATAAGACCAAAATTGCTCTAACTATTCAAAGGGATTGAAAAAATGACAGGATATTACCCTGTTTACGCAGTGCACTACAGCAGAATTTTAGCTTCAGTTAGCTCTTTAATCTCATCTCTAATCTTGGCCGCTTCTTCAAAATTAAGCTGGCGAGCTTCTTCTTTCATACGAATTTTTAGTTCCGCAATTTGAGAGTCGATATTTTCGATATTGAGATCATCAAACTTGATGGTCTTCTTTTTAGAGCGGGACTTCTTCCCTCTTAAGGTTTCGATCACACCGCCACTAATGCTTTTATTAATTGTTTCCGGAGTAATGCCATGTTTAGCATTATATTCTTCTTGAATCTTTCTTCTTCTTTTTGTTTCCCCAATGGCCTTGGCCATGGATTTCGTTTCCTTGTAGGCATAAAGGATAACTCTTCCTTCGCTATTTCTAGCGGCACGTCCAATCGTTTGAATAAGGGAGCGCTCAGAGCGCAGGAAGCCTTCTTTATCTGCGTCTAAAATTCCTACTAGAGCCACCTCTGGTAAATCAAGGCCTTCTCTTAAAAGGTTAATCCCCACCAAGATATCAAATTCCCCTAGACGTAGATCTCTTAAAATTTCCATTCGCTCAAGTGTATCGATATCACTATGAAGATAACGAATCCTCATACCAGCAGATTGATAAAAGCTAGTTAGCTCTTCAGCTAACTTCTTGGTTAGGGTGGTAATAAGAACTCTAAAACCTTTTTTGATTACCTTTTTGCTTTCAACTAAAAGATCATCAACTTGATTTTTGGCATTTCGAACATCAATTACTGGATCAAGCAGTCCTGTCGGTCTAATAATCTGCTCAACATACTCTCCCTTGGTATGCTCTAACTCATAATTTCCGGGAGTGGCCGAGACATAACAAACCTTATCAAGTTTTTCTTCAAACTCATGAAACTGAAGTGGTCTATTATCAAGAGCGCTTGGAAGTCTAAAGCCGTAGCCTACTAAGTTCTCTTTTCTGGCCCGGTCACCTTTATACATGGCCCCTACTTGGGAGACAGAAATATGGGACTCATCGATGATCATTAAAAAATCATCTCCGAAAAAATCGATTAGAGTCGGAGGTGGCTCTCCTGCTTTAGCACCGGTTAAATGCCGAGAGTAGTTTTCAATTCCAGAGCAAAATCCCATCTCTTCCATCATCTCAAGATCAAGCATGGTCCTCTGCTCTAGTCTTTGCCTTTCAACTAACTTTTCCTGGGCCTGTAGCTCCTGAAGTCTTTCACGGAGCTCAATCTTAATAGCGCCAATAGCCTTTTGCATTTTATCGTCACTTACAACATAGTGCGATTTAGGATAAATAGTAACCTTAGGAAGGGTATAAAGCGTTTTTCCTCTAAGAGGATCAACCACAGATAGATTTTCTATTTCATTATCAAAGAATTCGATTCGAATAACATCACTATCTTCATGGGAAGGAAAGACCTCAACAAGGTCCCCGCGAACCCTAAAGGTTCCCCTTGAAAAATCCACATCATTTCTCGCATACTGAATGGAAATTAGCGTTTTAAGAAACTCATCTCGATCAATAGTATCCCCCACAAAAAGAGTGGTTCTTTGATCTTTATATTCATCGGGAGAACCGATTCCGTAGATACAACTTACGGAGGCCACAACAATGACATCGTCTCTTTCAAGAAGTGATCTTGTGGCTGAATGTCTTAGCTTATCAATTTCATCGTTAACAGAAGCGTCTTTTTCTATATAAGTATCAGAGCCCACCACATAAGCTTCCGGCTGATAATAGTCGTAATAAGAGACAAAATATTCAACCGCATTTTCTGGAAAAAATTCTCTAAATTCAGCGTAAAGCTGGGCCGCCAATGTCTTATTATGGGCCAAGACTAAAGTTTTTTTACCGAGGTTTTGAATCACATGGGCCATGGTAAAGGTCTTACCAGAACCAGTAACCCCCAAAAGAGTTTGCTCTCTTTCCCCACTAGTAAAGGCCTTAGTAAGACTTTTTATGGCCGCCGGTTGATCACCGGTTGGCTTAAACTTACTTTTTAATTTAAAGATAGACTCGCTCATAGTCTGTGTTACCATTTTCCTATGGAAAAAATAAATTCTTCGCCGCTCTGCTATAAAAAGGGCAAGCTACATTTTGATAATATACCACTTGAAACAATAGCCGGTAAGGTAAAAACCCCTTTCTACCTTTATAGTGAGAAGACTTTACTTCAAAATTATAATCATTTCCTCGAATCAGCTAATAAGGCGATGATCTGCGAGCCATTAATCTGTTTTGCCCTAAAGGCTAACCCAAACCTAAAGCTTTTAAAGTCCCTCGCTAAAAATGGTGCAGGAGCCGATATCGTTTCCGGTGGTGAGTTAAAACGGGCCCTCGATGCGGGTATTAAGGCATCAAAAATAGTCTTCTCCGGTGTGGGAAAAACAAAAGAAGAAATTATTAAAGGGATTAAGGCAGGAATCTATTCATTCAACGTAGAGTCCATTGAAGAATTAGAACAGATAAATCTTGAAGCGAAGAAATTAAAAAAACGGGCCCGCGTGGCCTTTAGACTTAATCCAAAAGTTCACGCAAAAACTCATAAGCATATCTCGACTGGTTTTAAGACTCACAAGTTTGGGATTTTAAAATCGGATATCCTAAAGGCCGTTAAAAATAAAAAGTATTGGACCCATACAGACCTGGTTGGTCTGTCCATGCATATCGGCTCTCAACTGACTTGTCTTAAGGCCACGAAAAAGGCCGTCAAGGAGCTTGGACTTTTGGCCAACGAAGTTAATCGTCCTCTAGAGTTCTTAGATGTAGGCGGTGGTCTTGGGGTTGATTATGGACCTGAAGAAAAGAAAAATTTCTCTACTCCTTATGAGTATATGAGCCTTATTTCAAAAGAGCTTCAGTCTAGTTTTTATAAAAATTATGCCTTTGATAATCAAACCAGAATTGTCTTTGAGCCAGGCCGAGTGATTGCCGCCAGAGCGGGAGCTTTTATCACAAAAGTCATTCGGACTAAAAAAAGTGAAGATTGTTTTTTTGCTATCGTCGACGGTGGAATGAATGACTTCGTAAGAACCTCTCTTTATGGTGCCTACCATGAGATTCTAACGGAAAAAAAAGGTGCTGGTAAAAAAGTAAAAACAGATATCGTGGGACCCATTTGCGAAACGGCAGATTGTTTTGGAACCGGCCGATCTCTTCCGAGGCTAAACCCAGGAGATCTCATTTCTGTTGGTGATGTAGGGGCCTATGGATTCTCCATGGCCAGTCATTATAATATGAGAGAACTTCCAAAAGAGATTATTGTGAGCTCAAAAGGAAAGCTTTCTTAAGGCTTTCCCCATCCCCTTCAATAGTAGGGGCAACTCCCACTCCTTCATAGAGGCTTCCATCTTCCTGCCAAACCACGCAGGAGGGGTAAGTTAGTTTAGAGTTTTTAAATTCTTGGTATAGGGGGTCCCCTGCCCCTCCGTGAGTTCTTTCTCCAATAATGGCCCTAGCTTCTGAGAGTTTTAAAACGGAAGTAACCACTTCACAGGCACTAAAACAGCCACCATTTATAAGCACGGTGATATTTTTATGTCCTATTGAATCCTTGGCCGGCTCAATATGTTCAGTAATCTTCTTTTTTCCTACGAACTGATAAGTATAAAGAAAAGCCTTTTTAGAAATTAGCTTACTTAAAAGATAGCGAACCTCATCATCACCGCCGCCGCCATTATCTCTTAAATCTAAGATTATATTCTTATGCCCCTTAGATAGCTTAAGGGTTTCATCGAGCCTTCTTTTAAAGTTCTCAAAAATATCCTTTCTTTTTGATTTTCCCTCATCGCACCAAAAGCTGCTAACCTTTAAAATAAAATTTTTCTCATCGTGAGCCTTCCCCGAAATACAAGAGGTCTCTTTTTTGGTCGAGCTCCATTTTAAATCTATAACTTCTCCGTCCTCTAGCTCCACTTGATTAATAATAAGATCCTTAAAATGATGCCCTTCTAAAAGCTTTAAGGTGCGATAACGTCTCCCATGAAAACTTGAAGCGAAGACCCTTTGACTATTCTTACTGGCCCACTCTGCGTAATCGACGCCATCAATTTTTACTAAGCGCTTTCTCTTTTGATTCTCTCTTATGATCCAGACAGAGTTCTCTATCTCAAGCTTAAGATTAGAATAAAAAGTTTTTGGGGTAGGTACGGGCTCTAAACTTAGATGAGCATCTCCTATTTTTTTGATTACTTTTTCATAGGACGCAAAATTATTTTTTAAGGTCTTCTTCGCTGCAATTAGCTCCTTAACTTCTTTAATAACTTCTCTTTTTCTTGGCTCCCCTACCACAAGATTGGCATATTTATTTTCAAGAATATGAAGAAGGGTGCCTTCTTCTGATTTGAAGAAGCACCCACTTGAAAATAAAAGTGAAATTACTGAGAAGATCTTAATTACTTGTAAGACCAAGAATAGCTTCCGTCTGGATTATCTTTTACAACGACTCCAGCATCATTAAGTTTATCTCTAATCTCATCAGCTTTGCCCCAGTCCTTATCGGCCCTGGCCTGCTTTCGATCCTGAATGAGCTGATCTATGGCCTCATCTGAAAGCGCTCCGCCAGTATCACCTTGTAGGGCCTTTTTTGCATTATTGGCCTCTTTTAAAACTTCTCCTGGATTGTCATGGACAAGCCCAGTAGATGCCTTAGTGAAATTAACAACTTCTAATATGGCGTTTAGAGTTTTTTGTCCTGGAGCCTTGTCCGAAAATTCTCGGTTCACAAGTCTTACTAAAGTAAAAAAGTGAGACATGGCCCCGGGAACATTAAAGTCATTTGAAAGCTCTTCTTTCATCTTAGGAACGAGAGTTTCAATTTCAGCTAGTGCCGACTCGTCATCTCCTGGCTTTAATGACTCAAGCTTTAAAGTAAACTCATGGATTCTCTCTAGATCGCTAATAGATCTTTCAATCACCTCTTCACTCCAACCCATCACACTACGGTAGTGAGTGGAAGAAAGAATTTGTCTTAAAACTTTACCACCGTAAGTTTCCACAAAGTTTCTAATGGTAACCACATTCCCTAATGATTTACTCATCTTGGTGTCACCAAAATTTAAAAACTCATTATGAACCCAGTTATTAGAAAAAGCGCAGCCATTAGCTGCTTCAGACTGAGCAATTTCATTTTCATGATGAGGAAACATCAAATCGATTCCACCATGGTGAATATCAAAATTATCCCCTAAGAACTTCTTACTCATTGCTGAACATTCAATATGCCAACCAGGTCGACCTTTACCCCAAGGAGAATCCCACGAAGGCTCCCCTTCTTTTGCAGGCTTCCATAAAACAAAGTCAGACGGATGCTTTTTATGAGAATCAACTTCAACACGAACTCCATGCTGAAGG
Source organism: Halobacteriovorax sp. (assembly GCA_002720865.1). GTDB lineage: Bacteria > Bdellovibrionota > Bacteriovoracia > Bacteriovoracales > Bacteriovoracaceae. Next base: position 351,507 of record PBIO01000031.1, on the reverse strand, counting down.
GAATCTAAAACTTTTTTGCTAAGCTTTCCATATTCTTCAAAAGCTGGAACATGGTAGAGAACTTCACCATTAACTTCGTAGCCAATACCTTTATCAATCAAGGTTTTAACCATGTCGATAATCTCATCCATAGTCTCACTTACTTTAGGGGTATGGGTGGCTGGTTCCATGCCTAGGCTATTCATATCTTTAATACATTCATCAACATACTTAGCTGAATGCTCTAGGGAATCGACTCCGAGCTCATTGGCCCTTTCAATAATCTTGTCATCAACGTCAGTAAAGTTTCGAACAAAGTTCACTTCATAGCCAAGACTCTTCAAAATTCGGTGAATTAAATCTCCCACAACGAGTGCTCTGGCATTACCAACATGAAGAAAGTCATAGGTCGTAGGTCCACAAGAATAGAAGTTAACTTTCCCTTCAGTGATTGGTTTAAGTGCTTCTTTACTTCTGGTTAGATTATTAAAAACTTTTACTTCTACGGCCATATTTGCCTCCTAGAGGCTAGTTTAACCGAAGTAGTTTGAGAGTCAATAAGGACAAATAAAAAAGGCTCCCTAGGGAGCCTCGTTTATCAAAAAAATGTAAAACTTGTCTTACTGCTGTGGTTGTTCAGAAGGGAAACAATTGTCGATGGTGCCTTTAATCTCACCAGCGTCTCCGCCTTTACTAAGAGAAATCTCTTCTGCCAATAGATCCTTACACTGATCCAGCATCTTCTTTTCACCAAAACTAAGGTTCTTAGTTTCTTTGAGTAAAAAAAGTGCTCTTAAAACATCAGCAATCTCTAGGAGAGAGCCAGTTTTAATCTTACCCATGTACTCACGGTAACGACGATTCCAAGTAGAATTATCCACTTTTACATCGTGCTCGTTTAGAAGTTCGTAAACTTCCGTAATTTCCTTTTCGCCAACTAGTCCTCGAATACCATCTTGAGAATCTGTGGGGACCATTACAGTCATCCCGTTAGCAATAACCTTAAGGATATAAAAACTCTTGCTCTCGCCTCCCAGGTCGCGTTCTTCAATGTCCACTAGTTGACCAACGCCGTGGCCTGGACAAACCGCATAATCACCAATTTTAAACATGGATAACCTCCATCATCCTGAGAAACATACGTACTATGTGTGACGACATTACGGTCCTCACATTCTCAACTTATCGCATTGCATTACAGATTGCTATGGCCCCTGTAGAAGTTACACGAATTTTCGAGGCACTATACCATCTCCATAATGTATTTTCAATCACTTAACTACCTAGTTAGGCTTGGCAACCTGTGGCCCTCATGTTTTCATTTAGTACAGATTTATTTAGCCAATTTTGGAGTTTGAATGAAGGAATTATTCTTACTGGTAACCCTTGTCTTTTCTTTTAGTGCCCTCGCCGCGGACGTGGAGATGGTTAAGATCAGCTCTGACCTACCTGGTGAAGAAGACCAAGTGTACCGCATGGTGGTTGAAGTTAAAGAAGACATGGAAATCGTCGCCTTTCATAAAGATAAATTGGGACCCTCCGGTGAAATTGAAATGAGAAAATCTTATTCTCTAGATGATATCGAGGGTGGATATGTAATGGAGCACCAAGAAGGGCGCGACATCATCATCTTAAGCAGCAATAATTTTGATAGCTATGTAGGTGGAGATCTAAGGATTGCCTACCTCTTCAATGGCCTTAAGAATAAGTGGCGGGCAAAAAATGTTAAGCTTCGCTTTATGGGCGGAGAATGGCGCCTTCAAACCTCGAATGTGGACGTTATCAAAAAAATGAAAATAATCGTCCGTAAATGGGTTGGAAAAATTGTCGGTGTAAAAGATATCGAGTTTTCTAAATAGTCAAAACTGACCTACTTGAATGGTGATGAAAAAAGCCAGGTAAGCAAGGAGCTAACCAGATTTCGTAGTTATCCAAGTTTTATCGACGCGCTATAGGGCAGCTGTATTATTTTTAGATCAAAAACAGACCAGTGGGGTTCAAACCTCTATAAATCATCAATTCTAAAAGAGTTTTTTAGTTCGGTTTGAGACCTGGCATTATTCATCACCATGGTAGTAGGTCAGTTTAAATAGTCTACTGATAGCAATGGGCCGGGATCCTATAAGGGGCCGGCGCATAATGATCTGGAATAACCTCATTTACTCCCGTCATATACTTTGAAAAGCTAGTTCTCTCTAAGTTGAAGTAAGCAATCAAATCAAGCATCCACATAGGCATGCGAGAAGTACATTTTAACTCAAGAATTATATTGGCCCCGACATTATAGTTAGTTTCAAAGTCATAGGCCGACATAACCCCTTCTATAGGCTTTAGATTATACTCTTCTCTTCTGGTGTATCTAAGCTGTCTATCAAAAGTAACACGGGCGTAGTCGTCGTAAACTGATAGGTAGGCTTTTCTTTTGTACTGAGTAAACACCTTTGGAGCGGCATTATAAGAATGAACCAGACGATGAAAAACATTTCGGTAGTCCGTATTGATCCCATAGCCCTCAAAATCCGGGTCCGTAATACCATTGAGTTCATTGGCCCAATCATCTCCGTAAACTTTTGAGCGCTTCTTTTTAATAAAGCCTTTTGATTTGAATTTAACCTCTAGGAAATAGGGATAAACGGGCTCATCCCCATAGGAGCGAATTCTTAAGTTGAACCGGTCGTCCATACTTGCTTTTCTTCTTTCAAGAAAAAGAAAATTAGGTGTATCAAGGTAGAGGTTATTCACTCCGTAGAATTTGTCAGGTGATCTCTCACTATAAGGATCTAGTACACAATAAGTCTCAGCATACTGGGAGATGGGCTCAATCATCTCTTCTGGAATCAAGTACTTAAGCTCATATCTTTCAAAAAATAGGGGCGAGCTCGCTTCCATTATTAATTACCTTTTAAGATATAAGAGATTGAGCAGTTGGCGAGTTTTCCCTGCTCAGCTAAGGAATAGAAATAGTCTTTCGTAATTTCGTACCTTAGGTCTAAGATTTCTTTCTCCTGCTTAAGGATCTTTTCTTTAACCTGAACGATTTTATAAGGAGAATTGGATTTAGACTTTTTAAGAAGCTCTAAATAGCTATTGAGGTCTTTTAAATATCCATCGGAGTTAAGGTCCATAAAGTTTCTTATCTTGATGGATAGGTTCTCTTTTTTAAGGGCCAAAGATGAGCGGCTATTTCTTTTTGCCTGGTTATACTCTGCTCTTGCCTTATGCCATTCTATCATCTTTTCTTGAGAGTTTTGATAATTCCCAGAAGGAATATTAAAAGCGACTTCTAAACTAAAACTATCATCACTCTTAATTTTTCCAAGTAAAGTCTTCTGATGATTAAGACGCACATGCTTAAAAATCTGCTTATCAGCTCTTTCCTCACTTAAGAAGTCGAGTTCTCTAATCTTCGCTGTCGCAGCGAGCTTATCTAATTCAATATTTTTACTAGTAGAAAACTGTGCTTTCTTCTTGATATCTTCTACGTCAATAAAGCCATCAAAATTGAGGCTACCAATTCTTCTTGGCTTATATTTAGCCGGCAAATTAAGCTGAGCTAGCATGGATCTAGAGTTAAGAACGAGCTCATTAAACTTAAGCTTTGTTGAAACAAGCCTTTCTCTCATCTTAAGTAGCTCATTAAATCCAAGGAGGTCTCTTTTGACTCCCTTCTTAAGCACTTTTGTTAAGTCTTGATAAGAAAGTTTTAATTTATGATAAAGCTTGATCGACTGCTTAGCATAAAAAAGATCGACCAGAAGAAGGTTTTTATCAAGACATTGCTCTGCCATGATCTCTGAAGAGTATGCTTTACCAAGCTTTGTTCTTTGCTCAATAAGATTTTTAATAGTCTCTCTTTGACCAGCAGCAAGAGGCTCTAACTTAAGCGAATTTGTAACAAGACCGTCTTCATCAGACCGAAGCCTCCACTCAAGATTATTATAAACAGGTACTTTGTAAGATCTGTTTTTAATCTTCATTTCACTTACTTCAAGTTTATTAAATATCTGTTTAAATGAAACCTCACTTCTTACTGAAAAGGATACTAAAAGTGAGGCTAGTAAAATAAGTTTCATAATCTTAGAACTTGTCTACGAGAAGAAGTTTAGATTTTTTATCGCCTTGATCAAATGAGATAAGGAACTTACTTGCTGAAGTATCATAAGTGATTCCTTCAGGCTTTAACCCCTTAAAACGCTTTAGCTCTGTCATATGGTTAGAAGGATCAGCTAAAACAGTTTTTAAAACTCTTCCGCCTTCTTTACCCGTATTATTAACAGTTAATACGTAAAGCTCACCATTGATAAGAGCGATATCCGATACACCTTCGTTCTTAAAGTCTGAGTCGATTGGAAAAGCAACATTCGCTTGGATTGAAATCTGGTCAGCATCAATGGCATTTTTAGCAAAAACAGACTTAATATCATTGATCTTAAGGAGTACAAACTGGTCTTTAGTTAACTTACTTCCTGATCTAAGACCAAAGTACATAGTGTTCTCTTTCACTAAAATACCTTCAATATTAATTCTGATCTTCTTATTACCTTTGGCCAAAAGAACTTGAGCCCATTCTTCGCTCTTATTAGACTTAGCAACCTTATTTAAAGCATCGTAAAAGTTAACTTCACCAATGGCCTTAAAGTTAAAATCGTTTCTTTCGATCATAAGAAGTTTTTTACGCTTATCACTAACTTTACCGTTTTTCTTTTCAGACATTGATGAGGCGATATAAATGATTCCATTTTCGTCCATAGAAATTGCTTCCATATCAGAAATAGCTTTAACACCTTCAATCTCAATTTCTTTGTCAATTAAGCCCGAGTTATTAACGGTATAGATATAGGGACGATCTTTTCTTCCAGTATCATCACTAATCATCACTGTCTGATTTAAATCCTTAATGTACACAAGTCCAGAAGGCTCTACTTTTGTATTTTCAATATCAACACCAATTTCTAGATCGATAACATCTTCAATTTTACGAACAGGAACGGCCTGGGCGTGAGCTGTCATAATCTCATTTGGCTTTTCAAATGACTTAATTTGAACTTTCTCACCGATAAGAAAAGGATTGTCTTTTGACACGAAAATAACAACTTCTCTTCCATAAGTAACAGAGGCCTCAGATTTTCTTAGACGAACTGGATACTCAACAATTCTATTTCCTACTGAGGCAACGACGGCATCCATAATCTTATTAGGATCAGAGATTGAAGTCACAACAACTTTTTGACCCTTATAAGTCTTATTATAAATGCTTTCGTGAATAAAACCTTTGATCATCGAAGGGGCGCTGTCGTGCATAGTGATTAGCGGTGTAAAAGGAGAAGCATCCTCTCCAACCTTTACGTTAATTGAACCAATAACACCGGCTCTTTTAGAGAAGACAAAAAGGTCTGCCTTTTTTCTCTTTAAAATTATCAGCTGCTTTGTCATGCTGTTAATCTTAATTTGAAGTGGACTATCCATATTTTCGTTATTACTAACTTTCACCGACTTCAATTCTTTATTCATCTCTGAGTTAAATGAGTTTTCTGCCTTAAGCTCATTTAACTGACTTTCTAGTTCATAGATTCTTAGGTCGAGGTCTGGTCTTTCAAGCTCCATAAGAAGCTCATCTTCTTCAACCGTTTGACCAGGAATGACATGGATATTTCTAATTTTTACAGAATGAGACGAATTAATATTAATCTCTTTGGTATCGGCGATACCAAGGTATTCCGTCGATTCCACATTGCTGTACTGGATTTTCAATATGGCCATAAAGCAAATAAAGATCGCCAAAGAAAATCTCTTGTTTTCTGAAATAGCTTTGTAGAGCTGTTTGTTTTGCTTAACAATTGTTCCCATAATTTCCCCTTAAATCTCTACTGTTGACTCTTGCAACAGAAGACTTAAACCTTTCATTGATGAAATTTCCCGCAATTTATCTATAAAGTCTGACTTATCTTGCCCTTTCTTAAGCTTGATTTGGTAAGCATAATCAAGCCTAGTTCCCTGAGCCACTTCCCGAAGTGTCACAAGAGCAAAATAATGGCAGTTATCTGTTAAAATACTTTGAAGTTGATCTTTTTCTTCTTTGTTACTTTCCATATTAAATTTTAAAAGCCCGTCAAAATGAGCTTCCTTTGAAAATGGAACTGATTGAATAGCAAAGGCCGTTAAAGCAAAGGCTCCTGCACCTATCACGGCAATTTGGTAACTATAAACACCGCAGGCCATTCCAATGGATAGGGTTGAGAAAATAAAAATCATATCTCTTGGATCTTTAAGCGAAGATCTAAAACGAATAATAGCTAGGGCGCCCATCATCCCCATACCTCGGGCAACATTATCTCCAATCGCCTGCATGGCAATAGCAGTTACTATTGAGCTTAAGATCATGGCCTGAAGAAAGTTTCTTGAATAAGAAAGTCCCTGGAAGGTCTTTTTATAAGTAAAGGCAATCACACTTGATAATAAGAAACTTAAACATACTGAATACAGTACGGATAACATAGTGGGGTTTTTGACAGTCGCTTCTAGAGCGAAAATATCTAACATACTTACCTTCTTTTTATTGAAGCCATTATTTATCACACGATGCGAAAATCTCTAACACTTCTCTAACAATCGGGTAAAGGATATAAGGTATAAAAAAAAGTAATACAAGGGCTAACTCTTTGAAAATTCGTTAGCCCACCGTATTAGTGCTGGAAATGCATTTTATAGAGGTCTATGGCGTCCGAAATACTTAGAAGAAGACGGTCTTTTTCTACATAGTTCCTCTTTGTCCCTTGAACAAAGTAAGGTTTCATCCTGGCCGGAAGCTTATTTTCGAGCTCGCGGATAGTTGGGATATTCATTTGGGCCGTCATAAAGAAGTTTTTCTTCCCAATGGCCTTATTGATAACTCTTATCAAAATTGGACTATAGTAGCCGCTTTTATTAGGCACGATATAGCTTAAGGCCTTCGTAAGTTTTTCCATTTTCTTCTTTCTTGTTTTTTCTTTTTTGGCCTTTTTAATATGGCGTAAAACCTTTTTAGCTCCCCTAACAATAGAGCTTAAAGTGTATTTCTCACCAAAGTAGCGAACTACGACACCTTTTTCTCTATTAGAGTTTGTCGATACGGAGCTCGACTTCCATGCCTTATTCACTTCTCTTTCAGAAACTTTAGCGATTTTTGAAATCTCTTTCATTAAGTCTTTTTCTTTAAATTCTAAAAGTTTTTCAATTCCATCTCTATGGATTTGAAGAGTTAATAAGAACTCTATTTGTCCCCAAGTATCGTTATAACTTTGCATCTCTGGGGTAAAATCAAAAAACTTATCACTACCTGCAGCTCCATTAAAAAATGGAAGATAGTTATCTTTGATTTCTTTTGTTTGAGTTAGTAAATCGTCAACTCCTACTTGAAGTTCTACATAGGGATTAACTAGCTCACCAGTTTCTACATCGTAAGAAGAGTCCAATTTTATGTCTTTGAACTTAGTTTCTCCGTTGGATGAGAAACTCCAGCGCTTTTCTTTTCTAAGTTTGGCGCTCATCTGAAGATCTTGGCTAATAAGCTTGCCTTCTTCATCATAGTTAAAGACCTTTAAATCATCGACTCTAAGCTCTTTAGACCAGCTTCTAAAGCCAAATAAGCTAACAGCTGACTCTTTTACTATAAAGTCTGAAGTAATCTTCTGATCCACTTTAAACTTCTTTAACTTATCAAAATTATGATTGAAGACAGCATCATTTATGGCCCTCTCCATCTCTTCGTTCTCTGTATTTCCATCAAGCTTAGTGATAAATCTCTCTATTTTTCCTATTTCAGTACTTGAAGAAAATTGATCTATTTTTATTAATCCAAGCTTCATATAAAGACGCATCTTCTTTTCATTAGATTTTGCTTTATCTTCATAAAGGGTAATGCTTCCATCTTTGCTGTGACCAAGAACCGTTCTGTTTAAAAGAATCCTTGAAACTGAGGCTTCAGCTCCTGGGCCAACGATTGAGGCCCCTGTCTCACCTTTAATTCTTCCTCTTCCTTCGATTACGTTCTGAGAAATAAAAATATGCTCTTTAGGAAGTCCTTTTTTAAGAATGGTATAAGGCATCTTAAAATCGACGATAAACTTCTTCCTTTTTCTCACTTCTTCTTTACTCGCTGCTGGATATATAAGGGCGTATTCTTTTACATAAGCAAGATCGCCTACTGTTTCAATTCCAAGCCCAAGTCCTTTTCCAAGTCTAATTCCGATAGCAAAATCGTCTCTTACGATATACTGATCATTTTCCCCTTTAGCATCTGGATTAACGGTAAAAGTTCTGTTCACATGAGTAAGCACTTCAGCCACAAAACCACCAGAGTCGACTCCGAACCAAATCGGATTAACACTAATTTTTTGAATTCCAGCTATAACTGCCTTAGCTCCCATCATGATCATGTCATTTAGGGCCTCTAATGGCTGACTAACAAACATCATTCTTATTTCTTTTCTAAAATCGACAGTTTCACCTGGAAGAAACTTATGTGTTGGAATAGCTTCTTTTTCAATATTCTTATTGAACTTCATAAGCTCAATCTTCTTACCGTTGGGTAGAGTTTCACCAAGAAGATCAAAGTTAACAATCATGTCATTTCTTCTAGAGATAAGCTTCTCTATAAGTAGCTGCTCATAATTATAAGGGGCTTTATTTGGCCATTTTCCAATTTTTACGGCCGCTGTGATCTGCTCTCTTGTTAATTGAGCAATTTTTCTCGTAAACCAACGGGCATCAGCTAAGGTGACATGATCCCAACCGTCGTGAAGCACACTTGATCTAAAATTAAAGACGATCTCGTCTTTTTTATTCTTATAAATAGCCTTCCATTTAAAGTCCGTTGGTTTTTCTCTTCTCCAGTTACCAAATGAGAAACCAATATCGTGCTGAAGAGCGAAGAGCCGTGAACCGCCCTCAAAATCTCTTCTAATAAGCTTATTATTTTCACCTTTCTTTAGATTGGTATTGTTAATCCAAATATTAAAGATCTGCCATCCTCGAACCTCTCGCTTTCCTTTTTTATGAGCGGGGTAATATGGTCCAACACGAGTAATACTCTTATCGTCAAAGCGGGCTTCGAGCATGCCTTCTTCAAAGATAATATACTCGCCCTTCTCATCTGTTCCTCGGCTCTTAACAAGCTTCTTAAGGTCCTCTGGTTCAAAATAGGAAGTGAAATCTACATAGAACTCATCCCAAGTTAACTTACCAAGATAAATCTTAAAGTCGTCCACATGCTTAGATAAATCCGTATACATACCTAGGGCAGTCCCTAGCGCAGCGGCTGTTGGCTCAGAGTGTATTTCCATACTCATCTTAAGCTTCCACTCGCGAAGATTCCCTTCCTCATCAATTCCTTCAAACATAACTTTAGGTCTAGATTGAGTCTTTCTGATCTTAACGAATTTACCTTCGTTCTTTGCAGGCCATGTCACTTTTAGCCCCGCATGTAGGGCTTCTTTACCTCGTTTAAAGGTATCAAGAACATCTACGGAGGAGATATCTTCAACTTCATCGATAACGCCATTATTAGGAAGTGGATTTAGAAGAGAGATATCAAATCCCTTAGCCTTCATCTCTTTTAGCTCTTCTTGAGACAAGACTTTACCGGTCTCTGGATGAACTAAATTGGACGCCTCTCCATATTCTGAAAGGTCATGCTTTTTCATCTTATATAGACTTAGGAATTGATTGAATCCTTGAAATTTTCTTTTAACCGAATTCACGGGAGTGATTTCAGCAAGCATGGCCACGTCTTGGTCTAAGATGAACTCTGCTAGCTGAAATTGCTCAGCTTTAGCCTCAATTGTCTTTAACTTATCAACAAGAGGTAAAAGCCCTCTTAATCCACTAACTGTATCATCTTTATTGGCTTTTTTACGGGCCTTCTTTTTAGAGTCCCCTTTAACGTTTCTTCTATAGTTATAAATAATATTAAAAAGTTCATCAGCTCTTGTTGAGATAATTTCTTTGTAAGCGTTAATTCTTGAGTCACTTAAACGCCCATCTTCATAAAAAGCATTTTCGATCCGCGCTTTATAGTCCTTGCCAAAAGGTAGGCTATCTACAGCAAATGCTGAAAGAGAAAATATTGTAAATACTAATAAAATAAGCCTCATGCGAGAGTCCCCTGTCCTTATTTAATTTTTTCCATAACACTAAGGGGGCAATCTAGTAAGAAACAGCGTCTGATAGTAGGTTTTTGAAAAGATTACCGACAATATTTCTAATAAGTTGAAATCACATCTGTCCAATTTTTATAGCTGTAATTACTTCAGTAAGGCTATCTATTTTTTCTGGGTCTGCTATTTTCCCTCATCGTGAAATTTTTGAAGAAGACTATATTTATAGTGGGACTAATCCTATCGGTGAATGCTCAGGCACTTACTCCATTTGCTTTCTCTGATGAGCAAGTTAAAGTCCTTTCTGAGAAGTTCTTCAACGAAGAACAAGCTCTAGATTCGTCAAAGCTAATTTCATATAGAAAAGAAATTCAAAAAAGAAGAGATGACCTATACACCCTCTCTTATAATCAACGTAGAAAGGCCCGTGGACAATCTAAAAAGAAAGCCGCTAAAAAGGCTAAGGAAGACGTAGCCTTTTACGATCTTTTACTACAGCAAATTGATTCACTTAATAAAAAGTCGGCGAAGGCTGACCTTCTTTATAAGTTAAATGAAATCATCTCTTATGATGAGGCCTTATTAGTTGAAGGTAACCCTCTTTTTATTGTCGACTTAGGCGAAATCTTTAGAGGGTTGACGAAGAAATACTCCGTTAAAAAAACAAAGCTACCCCTTGGAGAAGCCAAAAACCTAGGCGTCCCTGGAAAAGAGGGTCTTTACTTTGAGCAAGATGAGCTTAAAGAGATGAAGACCGATAAGGTTGATATCTCAAAACTAGAACCACCTAAAAACTCTCCCTTCGTCTTTCAAGTAGAAGATATTTCTAAAGTTGATGTGAAAGAATCCTACTTAGGTGGCAAGAACCCACTTTATGAAGGAATTGACGTATGGTGGCCTAAAACAAATGTTTTTAATTTTAGAAAACTTAGAAAGACCCAGTCGAAACCTAAACTTGATGTTTTGTATAAGAATCCGAAGACTGGAAAAGAAGAAATTTTTAAGATTAAACTAGCCGAAGAAATTCATTCAGAAGGAACGGTAGCTGCCCTGGCCAATACAATTGGTATCTACACAGACCTTTCTAAAAACTTAAGAAATATTAAGGTCTACCTCGGTGACACAACCTACAACGATTTTAGGAACGATTGGTACTCCTATTTTGACGGATTTGATCTTGATCGATTGATCAAAGATAAGGGTGTTGATGAAAACGGCGAATATATACTTTTCTACGACGGCCTGATTGAACAGAAATTTAAAGATGAAAGTGACTACAAAAGAATTGGTCCGTGGGCCTGGGGTGGTAACGATCATAAGTCTCTAAGGGAAACAAGAGGTCTTTTCCTTTTCAGTGTTTGGATTGGAAATACCGACTTAAAAGAAGCTGAAAATAATAAGCTTATCGTTAGAACAAATAAAAAAGAGCCAAGACAATTTAAAGTCATGCACGATATTGGCTTTTGTCTAGGAAATCTACTTTCAGAAAAGCCTCTTAACTTAAAATGGAATCCCATTAAAAAAGTTAAAAAAGATGAAGTCGTTCTAAATTTTCTAAATATCCAGGATAACTCGGGTTATGAGCATGTCACTTTCGCGGATGCCCGTTGGATGGTAAGAAGAATAGCACAGCTGACAAGAGAGCAAATAGAAGCTGCCGTTGAGATTGGGGGCTGGCCAAAAGAAGAGCCTTATAATGTTCATAGAATGCTTGTAGAAAAACTAATCTCTAGAAGAAATGGATTTGTAAGAGCCTTTGAACTTGAGGGCGAGGTTCTTCCTAATGGAAGCAAAATTGAGATTATGCCTTTTAAAAAGGTGAAAATTAAAAAGATGCCAGAGTATATTGGCGAGTACACGGTAGATTTCAGCGCAGAGATGGCGGATCTGACTCGTGACCCTCTTAAGCAAATTCCACATTTTATTTTAAATCTAATGAAGCTTGGAGTTAGCGCAATTCAAAAGATTGAAATTGATCCACTAGAGCTAGGGTTAGACGCCGGTGTTATTTCCCAAATTATCTTAAATGTTGAAAGAGATGTTATTAGAAACCCAAACCCTGCCCATGAGAATGAAACGTTTATTGTTAAAGACACTTTCTTAATCGGGGCCAGATTAGGTGCAGGTTATTTAATTTCTGGAGATGTAGCTAAATATCGCGAATACACCCTAATTCAAACTGCTAAAACAGAAAAACAAGCAAAGTATATGAACAGGTTCTTTTTAAACCTAGTGCTTCCTTTTCAAACAATGCTTAAAAGACTTCCTAAAAAGCATATTCTTACAGTTTCAGATTACTTAGAAACTAGAGGTAGAATAAAGGTGACGACTCCAGGCGCCGCTGCCATTGGCTTTGGTACCGAAGGAACAATTTCCAAGATTGGCCTTGGGAGAACAATTATTTCAAAAGACAGTAAGTCAGACCTTGTGTTCTATGATGATAAGGCAAATTTTAATCAACTTGCTTGGAGAACTTTTGCTCAGCTTGGAGTGATAAAAGTTCCTTTTCTTCACGCAAATATTAAAAAAGGAAAACTAAGCAGGTCCATTTATAAGCTGAATGCCGAGGAAGCGGCTAGCCCAGAGCTTAGAGACGCCATAGAGAATGCTATTGCCCATCAGAATCATGATGAAATAAAAAAATTGGCCTTCCCTCAGAAAATCGACTCGGACTTCGTCGAAAAGAACTTTAAATTTAATGTTCTTGGATTTGTAGGAAGAAGTAGTTATCAAAGAAGAGACCTAATCTCCGATCATGGCGTTTCTGAAACTGACGAAGATGATAGAGAGATTTTTAAACTTGAGAGATCAAATAAAGCCTTCTTAAACTCAATCTTCGCAGGTAATGAACACTTTAGCGAGGTATCCCAAATCGTAACGGAAAAAGACCGGGACGGTAATGTTAAAGATTCTATCTTAAAATTGAATTACCTCCATGATGATGGTCGAGTAACGTCTAAAGAGTTAAAAGATGTTTACCTTTCTTTCCTAAATGCCGTCGGTAAGAAAAAAGATATGATCGTATTTGACCCTGCCTCTTACTCCTTTAATGATGAATGGGGCCATGTGGACATTAGACTCGGACTTGATATTTATAAGTCTGGCCTTGAGAAAATAGCAAATATGAAGCTAAGTGACCTTATGAGGCTGGCCACAAAGACCACAGACGAAAAGTATCCAAACCTTGTGGCCCTATACAAAAAACTAGGGGTTGGTGGAAATGATAGAGATAATGCTTTAAATAAAAATAAGCGTTTTAGTTTTCGAGGTAAAAAGTATTATTATAAGAAGTACTTTAGGGACCTTAAGTCATTTGCTGTTAGACTTAAAAAAATACGTGAAGAGGCTAAAACAACTGAGGAGATCTCAGCTGGTTTACTAAATGCATTTTACAAAACCGTCAAAAGAAAAAAAGGATCCTTTAGCCCCCTTGTACTTCATACAGTTCTAGAGGGTCTAGAAAAAGAAGATTACTTTCTAGAGACATCGATCTATCCACATGAAGGCTCTGAAAACAAATTCCCAGAAAGGGTTCTCCCTTATAACTCTGAAGGAAAAAGACAAGACTACGAAGTTTTTGATTTCCTAACGAATATAGATGATGCCCTAAACGTCTTTACTCATTTTTCTAAAATTTAAACTTCTTTCTTCTTTTCATGAGGAAGGAGTAATGAGTTGTTTCGCAATCAATGGTAAATTGCCCCGTAAAACTTGATGTATTATGGTGATCGTCCATGGCCTGAATTCTTACCTTATATTTTTGGTAAGGCTTGAAAATGTCACCATAGGTCGTTAAATATCGCCCTCTCAAGCTACTTTCATTGATATAGTAGATCTTACTATCTCTATTATAATCTACTATAAGTTTAACGGTTTGCCCTTCTGGCAGCTTCATATGAAACTTAGTTTCACTTTGACCGAATTCATTCCTAACATTACAAAATAATGCCTTGGCTCCAATCCTCTTATTTATTTCTTTTTCAAGCTTCTCTTTTAGCCTTTCATTCTCTTTAATTTTTTTCGAGGCATTGCTTATCATAAAATGTCTTAAATGTTTAGAATCTAGAGTTGGTGCTTTTATAGATTTTGACTGCTTTTGAACAGCGACAAGTTCCCTAGTCTCAAAGACACTTAGGACTTTCTTATCTCCGGACGAAAACCTTTTAATATTCTCACCCTTTTGATTATAGACGTCGATAAAATATCTATTTCCTAAGAGGATCACCTCTTTCTCTACATTAAAGGTTAAAAACTTAAAATTTTCATACTCATCAAGGTTCTTAAAAAGAAGAGGAATTTTTTTATACTTTTTTTCCACCTTTTTGTTTTTGTTAACTAAGTAATACTTAAAACTTAAGAGCTCCACTTCAGACCAGCCGCTTGATTTAAGAATAATTTTAGGATTGAGAACTAGTTCTTTGCGTGGATAAATTAGCTCTATCTTATTTTTTGAAACAGGGTCACTAGCAAAGCCAATACATGAGATAAGTAGAATAGCTAAAATCTTCATCGATACCTTTTCATTAGAATTTTTCCAGATTTGTTATTATAACCCCATTCAAGCCGAGGTCGAAATCACTGATAACCCCATGATATTACTAAGCTTGTCTCGTCACGACGAACTCCTTTTACAAGGTATCTGGAAAAAATAACGCATCATGCTAAAAATACCTACACATATTCCATAGGGGGGATTTATGATTTCCAGAGCGCTAATCTCGCTTTCAGTTCTATCACTTTCGTTTTCATCGATGGCAGAAACACGAATGAGTAAGCTGGTTAAGAAAGTCCAAAAAGAATATGCCGATAAATCCAATTCTCATCCTATTTTAATAATTGATAAAGATGAGCTTAACTGGAAGATTGCCCGTGCCAGGGCCTTTGGAGAAGAGAATAAGGAAATTAGAAATAAGCTAATTGCCGATTATGTAAAAGAAAAGTCTGGCGTCGAAATTAAGTATAACGATAGTATTAATCTCGATACTTATATTAGTTTTCTAAAAAATTCCGCAGTCGCTGTACCACTTACAACAGGTATGTGGACCTCAAAGGTTTATAAGATCTGTACTGTTTTTCATGCAGACCCTAATTCAAATAGAAGACTAGAGACTGAAAGACTTCTTGGCCTAAATTCTAAAGAAGCTTATGGAGACCTTACTTATGATCAACTTGCTCCTATGCTTAATTTTGATCAGCTAAAAAAGTTCTCTTTGTACCATGAACTTGCTCATTGCTTAGACAAGAAGTATCTGCCTGAGGCTCAAGATTCCTTTGATGACTCCCACGGTATTCACGAAAGCGAATCTTTCGCAGAGACAGCTGGACTACTTTTGTTAGCTAGAGAAGGAGAGCTAAATCTGGCGCAAAAGAGAATTGAGATGCGTTCAATTTATGCTAAAAAAATGGGGCATTTTTTTGTTGATAATCCCCAAACCGGCTTTGGAAATCCTAACGCAAAATTTGGCGGTATGATTTATTACTTAGCTCCCGTTCTAGAGGCAGGTAAAAGCTTAATTGATACTGATTTAGAAAGCCTAAAAACCTCTTCAATTGATGAGATATTGAATCTATCAAAAGATATCGTTGAAAATCACGCTCTAGACTCAAGGGAGTTTCACGGTATCTATGTATATATGGACCGTGGTCTAGAGGCCATGGAGGCTACCTATAGAGGCTATGAAGAAAGTATGCCTGAGTTTTTCGAAGGAGTTTTAGATAGTATCTTTGGCTTTGTTAATAATACCCAAAGAATCGTTGATGAATCTTTTGATATGTCGAGGGGGCCTCTTCCTATCATCGGTGAGCTTCTTCCCCTATCGATCGAGAAAGACTTTTGTCCTTCGTATCTTGCTGGAGATCGAAATGAATTTGAAATTCAATTAGAAACCTTTAGGGAAGATCTTGAAAAAGAAAATGGCTCTGCCGATGCTCAAAGGGCCCGTCAAAAGCAACTCATGGATATTCATGAGACCGTATCGGTAAAGTGTAAATAGTCTACAACTCAAGTCAACTAATCAATTTCTAAGGGGCTTATTCCGATAAGCTCCTGAGATGAAACACCGAATATTATTCATATTATTTTTCTTAGTAGCCTCAAGCAATTCTTTTGCCTGCGCTGAGTTTAATAAAATCATTAGCCAAAGACTCAAAGATAATGATCAAAAAACTATAATTGAACTACAAAGGGCCGGGCGTGAAGGTAGAGTTTTAGATGTTCACGGCAAGAGAATCGACTTCACTGATGAAACCGTTCAAAAACTTATCAGCAATAGAAGAGCTGTATTAAATGGAAACCATAACTACCATCCCCCTCCAAAATCTCTTCCTGCCTTTCCAAATGCCAGAAAAGTCCCTGGGAAAACTCCTAAGCAAAGAGGAGGCGGAATGAGGTCGAGATGGGTTGATAAACGTGGAAATATTTATGAATGGGATAGTCAGCACGGTAGAATCGAGATGTACACAAAGACTGGAAAAAAGCATCTTGGTGAATTTGACCCTATCACAGCTGAGCAAACGGCCGACGCTATTAGCTCAAGGAAGGTGAAGCCGTGAATCTAAGTTTTACTATTGGGATCTATCCGGCAAGTGGAGAAAACCAATTCATTGAAAAAGAAGTGGAACTCAATTCACCCAATCTAGATGAAATTAAGGCGCTCTTTAATTTAGCTGATGATCATGAGTTCAGCGATATGTACCCCATTAGCAAAGAGCAATCATTCTATTTTGCAAAAAATTTTAAGGTCGAGTTTGATTTTGAAAAATATCAGTATTTTTTTGAAGCGCATTTATAAAAAAAGGGAGCCATAGTACAGCTCCCTTCCTTTTATTTAATTTTAATCTTTAATTAGAATCTATCGCAAACTTCGTTCTTGTCGAAAAAGTAAGCAATTTCTCTTTCAGCAGAAGCTTTAGAATCTGATCCATGAACAGCATTAGCTTCTAGTGATTTTGCATAAAGCTTACGAAGAGTTCCTTCGTCCGCTTCAGCTGGGTTAGTAGCTCCCATGATTTCTCTATTTCTTGCAATTGCATTTTCACCTTCAAGGGCCATTAGTACAACAGGTCCTGAAGTCATAAAGCTAACAAGAGATCCAAAAAAAGGTCTTTCTTTATGTTCGATATAAAAACCTTCAGCTTTTTCTTTTGATAGACGAGTAAGTTTTGCAGCAGCAATTCTTAGCCCTTCTTTTTCAAAACGAGCGATGATGTTACCGATGTTGTTGTCTTCTACAGCGTTTGGCTTAACAATACTTAACGTTCTTTCCACAATATTCTCCTTAAAATTTACTGAGGTTACCCTCTAGCTTTTAATGCTTGTTCCATTTTTTCACCAAGTTCCGCCGGTGATCTAGCGATAGTCACTCCACACTCTTCTAGAATGCGAAATTTTGCTTCTGCCGTATCATCGCCACCAGAAATAATAGCTCCAGCATGTCCCATTCTCTTACCAGCAGGAGCAGAAGCACCAGCGATAAAACTAACAACAGGTTTGGTCATATTTTTCTGAATCCAACGAGCAGCTTCAGCTTCAGCTGAACCACCAATTTCACCAATCATAATAACGGCGTCCGTATCTGGATCTTTTTCAAACAGCTCTAACATATCAATAAAGTTAGTTCCATTTACTGGGTCACCACCAATACCAATACAAGTTGATTGACCAATTTCTCTTTGAGTTAACTGGAAAACCGCTTCGTAGGTAAGTGTTCCTGAACGGGAAATAACACCAACTTTTCCAGGCATATGAATATGACCTGGCATAATTCCGATCTTACACTCACCTGGAGTGATGATTCCTGGGCAGTTAGGACCAATCAGTCTTGAGTTTGATCCTTTAAGAGCAGCTTTAACTTTAATCATATCGACAATTGGAATTCCTTCCGTGATGGCGATGATTAATGGCATTCCAGCATCAATACATTCAAGAATTGAATCCGCTGCGAACGGCGGTGGAACAAAGATCATGGCCGCATTGGCCTCAGTCTTTTCCATCGCTTCAGAAATTGTATTAAAAACGGGAAATCCCTCGTGTACAGTTCCACCTTTACCAGGAGTTACTCCTCCAACAAAGTTAGTTCCGTAATCGCGAGATTGTAGTGAATGAAAGGTTCCCTGCTTTCCAGTAAAACCGACAGTTATAAGTTTTGTATCTCTTCCAACTAAAATGGCCATTATGCCTCCCCACCTTTACCAGCAGCAGCTGCTACAGCTTTCTTTGCAGCGTCGCCTAAATCTTCGGCAGCGATAATATCAAGGGTTGATTCACTTAGAATCTTTTTCCCTAAGTTAACATTTGTTCCTTCAAGTCTAACGATAAGTGGAACCTTAAGTTCAAGTGAAGCAGCCGCAGCAACGACACCTTCAGCAATAATGTCACATTTCATGATCCCACCAAAGATGTTCACAAGAATGGCCTTAACATTTGAATCAGAAAGGATAATTGAAAAGGCTTTTTCAACAGCTTCTTTAGTAGCTGAGCCACCAACGTCTAAAAAGTTAGCAGGCGATCCACCTTCAAGCTTAATAATATCCATTGTACCCATAGCAAGTCCGGCACCATTAACAAGGCAACCAATACTTCCATCAAGTGAAATATATGAAAGTCCAAACTCTGCAGCCTCAAGCTCAAGAGCAGACTCTTCAGTCTCATCTCTCATCTCAAGAATATCCGGATGTCTAAAAAGAGCATTCCCGTCGAAGTTAAGCTTCGCGTCTAGAGCGATAACATCGCCAGACTTAGTCGTAACAAGTGGGTTAATTTCAGCGATGGTACAATCCGACTCAACATAAAGATCGTATAGGCCCTTAAAGAACTTAGACGCTTTCTTAACCATGTCTTTATCTTTCATGCCAATTCCGTAAGCAAGTTTTCTTCCTACGAAAGGAGTAAAACCAGCAGCTGGATCTATAGCAACTTTGATAATTTTCTCTGGAGTTTCTTCAGCAACTTTTTCAATCTCTACACCACCTTCAACAGATGCCATAAAAGTAATCTTTCCAGTTGCACGGTCAAGAACAAGACCAGCATAGTACTCGTGATCAATATCACAGCCCTCTTCAATAAAAAGACGGTTTACTTGCTTTCCTTCTGGACCAGTTTGGTGAGTAATAAGGGTCGCACCTAAAATATTAGTCGCGTGCTCTCTTACTTCATCCAGACTTTTGGCGATTTTTACACCACCGGCCTTACCACGGCCTCCAGCATGAATCTGGGCCTTAACAACCCAAAGGTTCCCACCAAGTTCTTCTGCCGCTTTAACAGCGTCGTCAACTGAAGTGGCCATTTTCCCGTTTAGGGTGGCGATGCCAAAGTTTCTCATGATTTCTTTGGCCTGATACTCATGGACATTCATCCATCAAACTCCTTAATAGAGGTAAATAAAATCGAAGGAAAATAAACGGTTTTCCTATCTTTAAACTAGGTATAAATTAAGCGCCATAATAGTGGGTAAGCCTTCAAGTTCATAGGAGCAACGCCCAATAATTAACTGATTTTATACGGTGGTTATTTTATGGAAAATATAAATTATGTACTCGAACCAGGTCACTTTATGCTCGATGGAGGGGCCATGTTTGGAATAATCCCTAAACCCATGTGGTCTAGGGTCCATGAGGCCGACGAGCACAATAGAATCGATCTAGCCCTACGTTTGTGGTGCATCAAGAGTAAGGAAAAACTCATTATAATTGATACGGGAATTGGGGACTATCACGATGAAAAATTTAACACGATGTTTAATGTTCGAGGAGAAGACTCTCCTTTAGCTAAGGCCCTTGCTGAGATTAATCATACTCCTGAAGATGTGACGGATTTAGTCATAAGCCATCTTCATTTTGATCATGTGGGTGGAATTGGCCTTAAGGATGGAGAAAACTGGGTCCCGGTCTTTAAAAACGCCACCCTTCATGTGCATAAAGATCATTACGACTATGCCCTTAACCCAACGGAAAGAGATGCGGGTAGCTTTCACGTAAAAAACTTTAAACCGATCATTGAGTATTACGAAAACAATAAACTTATAAAATGGCATTCCGGTGAAGAAGGAAATCTTATTAAAATTGGCGACGATGAGCTTAAATTTAAATGCTCTTTTGGTCATACTCCTTATTTAATGCATCCCTATACTAGCCAATTTATTTATCTAGCTGACCTAATTCCTACAAGCAATCATGTTCATGTCCCTTGGGTCATGGGTTACGATATTGAACCTGGAGTTACGACTAAATATAAAAGAATCTTTTTAGATTTTGTTATGGAAAAAAACTTAAAGGTCATCTTTGAGCATGACCCTAAATTTTGGGGATCCTCAGTATTAAAAAATGAACGGGGAAAATATTTATGCGACAATACTGGAGAGGCTAAGAATCAGGCAGCCTACCTAATTAGCTAAAATCTGCTTTTTTTCTTCTTCGAGTCTTTTAACATCCTCTTGGCTAATGCTGAGGATTTCCTCGATTCGGGGGGCAAAGATTCCCTCAAGCTTTATCCTCTTTTTGTTGGTCATTTTACCGTATTTTCTGGTTCGAGTTACGATATCGCTAACTAATATTCCTATCTGCTTACCTTCTTCAACTAATTTTAAATAATCTTCAGAGCGTTTTTTATCGCGGTTTATTAGCTTAATATGCTGTCTATTTGAATCAAGTAGTAAGTCTTTTAAAATCGGTTCCACCTCCATGGCATAACGTCTCTCAAATAATCTTACGTCCTTTCCTTTTTTCATTTTCTTTAAAGAACTCGAGTACATATTCTTGATATTATTTAAGAGCCCACTAAAGGTTTTATGCCTTTCTATAATTTCTTTATAAGGCTTTGCCAGATCTTCCTTTTTCTTTTCTTTAATAATTTTAAGTTTTTCTTCAAACTCTGAAATAGGCTTAGTCGTATAGAGAAAAGGAATACTTAATTTCAACTCTGGTTTGAAGTTTTTCACGAACTTAAGCGTCTTACCGAATTCATATTTGCTCAAGGCCTGAACCAGACGACTCTTAAGCCCAGTTGCGTAGCCCACAATTTCTCCCTCATACTCTCCCTCAGAAATACGCGGACCTTTTATTAGTTCTATTTTTCTAAACTTCGCTCCACCGTTTTTTAACTCCCCGACTGATCGCAGTTCAATTTCTTCTTTATCCGTTGAAAGAACTCTTCCCTCTCTAGACCTTAAAGTTAAATATAAAATCGCTTCGGTTTTAATATTAGTACCAAGCCAGATTTCATTGCCAGTATTTGAAAGGGCCAACTTAGCCTTTACACCTATTTTTGGACTGGTATTTGTCACTTTAATAAGGTCTCGTTTTTTAGCGCTACTTAAACCAGAAAATAAGGCAGCAGAGCCATCGCTTCCCTCCCAATTAAAAAAGTAGAGGCTCATCAAAAGACCAAGTACCAATGAAGAAACCATAGCCGCCTTTTGCCAGGATGGGGCTTCTTCCCAGATGCCCTCTGGCATTACTATTTTATCTTGAGTGACCTCATCATCTTCGTCTTCTAAGTCTTCCTCATCATAGGAGAAGTCATCAAAAATCAGCTTCTCTTCTTCGGCCGGCTCTTGCTCAAGCTCTTCTCTGCTTAGCTCTACAAACTCAATCTCTTCTTCAAGCAACGGCTCCACTTCAGGCTCAGGTTCAATCTCAGGCAGAGGCGGAAGCGGAGGAGGTCCTTCATCTACTTCAATTTCTTCCACTACTGGAAGCGGTGGCAGTGGAGGAGGTAGAATTTCCTCTTCTTCCTCTAAGACTTCTTCCACAACTGGTTCTTTAAGAACGAACTCTTCTTTAACTGGTTCAGGCTTTTTAACAGGCTCTTTTACAGGTGGTTCGAAATAGGCCAAGAGGGCCGGATGACTTTTTAAAGGAAGCCAATCAGCCTCCCCTTCTTTCCAGATAAGGTCGTCTGGTTTAGCTTTTTCATGTCCGAGCATCCGCACTAAATCTTCGCTCGAAAAGGGACCTAAGTGGTGGTCACCTTTGAAAATAAACCAGTTTTTTTCCATACTTATAAATTCTATAGTGTCCGAACTAGCTTCTCAAGCATCTAAAAAAACTACTTACAACCATATGCGTCATAAATATATAAAAGGCAAATCCAAATTCTTCTGTGTGATGCGAAATTACGAGAATTACTTCTTCCATTAGAGTCGATTGATGATCAAATATAGAAGTGGGCAAAAGTATATTTTTGGGGTTTCTCATCTCCCAGGTCTTCTCGGAAAGGAGCTCTATAAAGGGCAAGAAGCTCTTTATCTTCATGCAAAAAAAGAGATTGAGGCTATTAAGAAAGCGGGGCTAACGGGTCTACTTTTAGAAAATGAAAATGACCGGCCCTATACTACCTTTGCAAGGCCCGAACAAATTGCGAGTATGACGGCCGTCGCCTCTCGCTTAAAACTTGAGTACCCGGACTTCCCCCTAGGTGTCGAATATCTTATCAATGACCCGAAAGCTTCTCTTGCCACGGCTAAGGCCAGCGGCCTTCAGTTTATTAGAACTGATTATTGGGTCGATAAAATGTTTCGAGAGGAATATGGAGAACTTGAGGTTGATACAGATGAGTTCAAAAACTATAGAGATCAAATAAAAGCGAATGATATTTTAGTCTTCGCAGATATCCAGGTTAAATATGCTCAAATGCGTGAAGAAAAAACAATAGCGGAATCAGCAAAACAGGCTATTTCTGCTGGTGCAGACGCCATTGTAGTATCTGGAAACGCCACTGGAGAAGCGGTGGATTTAACGGATTTAACAGAAGCTAAAAATGCTGTTCCCGATAAAATGGTGCTGGTGGGTAGCGGCTTCTCTCACGAAAACGCAGAGGAAATCTTAAAGATTGCTGATGGTGCACTCGTAGGTACAAGTCTTATGGAAAACTCAATCATCACTTATAAAAAAGCTGCCAAGCTTGCGGAAGTTGTTTTTAAGTCATGAAAGTCCTATGCCTTGGTGATTTGAGTCTCGATACTTATCTTAAAGAAAATAAAAGTTTTTTCGGTGGCTGCTCATTAAATGTGGCCAGGCAGTTAAACGAAAAATTAGGTCATAAAGAAACCGCCCTTTATATTCCTCTTGGAAACGATCAAAATTCAAAAGAAGCTCAAAAATATTTAGAGACTTTAACCATCGAAATGCGCTTAAAAATACTTGAAGGTGAACTTCCAAGACAACCAATTACCATAGATGAAAATGGAGAGAGACATCTTCACGATTATGTAGGGGGTGTCCTAACAGAGTTTACTTGTGAAGATTTAGGCAAATTCTTTTTATCTCGGTTTGAATTAATCCTCTTTCCTTTTTTTAAACAAGTAGAACTGATGACCCAAAGTCTCTTGGATCTCAACCCTAAAGCTAAGCTAGCTTGTGACTTTGGAAACCTATCAGATTATGATGGAGACCTAGAGGTTGCTAAGAAGTTTTTCCCAAGCTTAAGCTACGCTCAATTTTCAAGTGAATCCTCTGATAAAGAAAAAAGAGAATTCTTAAGAAAGTCTAGTGAGGATTACGAACTGATCTTGGTTGAAACAATGGGTTCTCGAGGAGCAAGGGTTTTCAACAAGGGAATAGAGCTTTTTAGTGAAGCTCCTGAAATATTTCAAATAGTAGATTCAACAGGCGCAGGGGACGCGTTTTTCGCCCATTTTTTACATTCTCATATCATCAATGAGAAAACTCTTCAAAAAAGCTTAGAAATCGCCTGCCATGGTGGGGCTCAACAGGTTAGTCACTTAGGGCCAGGACCTATCTCACTTCTTCAATAGCCTTATTCCAAGTCTCTTCCTGCCACTTTAGAGTTTCAAGAGATCTGGCCTTCCAGAAAAAACTTTTAGTCCCAATATAATCAGGATCATCAAGGTGAAATCTTTTAATCTGCTCATCAGTTAAAGATTCTTTTATATCTTCTGTAACTGGCATCTCACCTAACCCTTTTACGACCACTTCCATTTGATAAAAAGGAGTAAGACTAAAATTAACCCATTCATGAGAGACCTTTGATAATAAACTGCCATCTCTCACCATAGATGAGATAACGAAATAATCTAGATAGGCTGGTTCTCCCTCTTTAGGGATTGCAAAGCCCCAATCCTCTCCATCTTCTTTTAATTTATGAATAAAATTCCCAAAAGCGGCAGCAACTTTTCTTCCTTTAATATCATTAGGTTTTTCCAAATTCCCCCAATAACCATTGGAACCTTTTGCCAATTCCTTAAGAAGATTCTTAATGTCGTTTTTATAAAAATTATGATCGTGCAATTTTGCTCTATCTATTCCCGCGACAAGCGCGGCGATATAATTATTTGTTTCAAAGTAATATGAGCTCACTGTGTAAGTGCCGTCATTGCGGGGATCAAAAAGAACTGACCAAGAACTAGGGGGGGTCTTCCAATGGGCCTTATTATAAACTAATCGATAAGCTGCATGTGCTAAGGGTACACCGTAAAATTCCCCATTATTTTTTTCAAAGCTTAAGTTTTTAAAAGGCCTATATAAATTTTTATAATTACTTATTTTTTCTAAATCAATTGGTCTAAGTAGTTTTTTGGGAAAATATTGATAGAGTGGATCGCGAAACAAATAATGAGAAGCGGCCATCACATGAACTTCATTATTCAAAAGTTTGTTGTACATTTGCTCTTCATTTTCAGGCAAAAAAATCTCAACATCTAAATCAACACCGTATTTAAGTAAGATTTGCTTTTTAAATTCCTCAATAACATGACTTGGAGTATATCCGTCCCAGGCCGTGATCTTAAATTTCATAGTTTTTTTCTTATTCTCTGGTTTTATTTTTTTTTGGAGAATAGGTTTTAGTTTATCTAAAACTTTTTTTGCCAGTTCACTATTTCCCTTCACCGTTGGATGTTCGTCATCAAGTAGCCATGCTCCCCTTCCATCCCTCTCGATTAGCTTTTTAAAATGACTCCTCAAGTCAACAAACTCCAGGTTATTCTTTCGGGCTTGTTCAAGTAATGACTGATTAGCTTTGGTAAACTCTGCTGGATAATTTAAAACCAAGACCTCAATATTTTTCTCTTTAAAAAGTTTCAGCATTTCTTCAATATTTTTTTCTCTTCTTTGATCCACGACTTTCATGATTTTGTCGTAATTTTTTAATCTTCTTACAAAGTTTAGATAGGGCTTCTTTTTCGTAGCCTGAGGAAAACGCTCTCCAAGTTTAAGAACTTCCACTAGGAGCTCCTGAGCGCTATAGTCACTCTGAAAGTCTAAGGCCCAGAACAATGAGTAAATAACCCCGTCCCTATTTTCGTCATAAAGAGCGTAAGGATGACCTTTCAAGTACTCCATTGATAGTGAAACCACATCAGCGTACTGCTGTTTACCTATCATATAAGAAAGCTGACTTACTTGGGGATACTCTAAGATTGCTCCAAAATCAGAAATAAGATTTTTCTTTAGCTTTGGCATAAGATGATCTGGAATGGGTGGAATAACTTTTGCCAACTCTTTCTTGGCCAAATCAAATTTCTTTTTCTGAGCTAGGTCAAAGGCCAAAAACATATGCTCTATATTTTTTTGATTTTGAGCAAAGTCATCATTGGAGTACATTGAATTATCTTTAACTATGTATTTATAAGTTAGATTAACAATTAATCCTCTTATAAGTTTGTAGACTCTAAAATTTAGAAGAAAAGATTCTAACTTCACACTTGAACCAACCCCTTCAAGCTCTTCTTCTAGACCTAGAGGATTGAAACGATCAGCCTCCCCTGTCAAAAGTAAAACCACATGGGGATCATAGTCATCAAGTTCATGTTTAATTTGATTTAAAGTCATGGAGCTGTTGTATTCACAGCGCCCGTGATTCGCGACGGTTACCTTATCTTTATACTCTGACTCTTGAATAAGATCATAAAGCATAAAAGGATAAGTATCTTGAAGAGGAAGGGTTCCCCCATTTGTGGTTGAATCCCCTATGGCCATTATTCTAATTTTCTCTGTGTCATTCTTAGCTAAGAGAAAACTCTCCCGATCTTTCTGCCCAAGCGGTACCTCCCTCGCTGAGATCATCAGGTACCCTGTAAGACGTAAACCGACCTCAAGGATAAGGAAGGATAGGGCCAGCCCACCGAGTATTAGAGTGAATTTTAACTTCTTAGAGAGCATAGACCCATATTATAGCCCAGCCTTCCTAAAAACCCCCCGCCATTTTTCTGACAAATGTAAGAAAGGCCTCAGAAGCCTATCTAGAAGCAATTTTATCGTCATTCCTTCGCCATCTCTCTTGATTTACAAACATGTTGAAAACAACGATTTCTTAGTCTCCCACCGGGTCTGACGTAGCTATTATGAATTTGAATCGGGTATTTCACGATCAAAACAGCTCGTATCCGCGCTTTGCGCTTCTCGCTGTTTTGCCTGTGTTGTTCGGCTTTATAAGCTTTCGCTTACAACGCCTCCAAAAAGAAAAAAGCCCAGTTAAGGGGGACTCAACTGGGCCTTTTCGAGAGACATTTGATGGAGTTGGAAAAAATCCTTTTTTCGTAGCTCCTACACACACACACTATTACTTATTGCACGAGTCGTGCCAACTTTTGATTTTATGTAAAGTTCCCTAACCATGGGGTTTTCGGTTGTAAGCATTGAGTTATAAGCGTGGAAACTTTGACAGACACAGAGTGTTATTCCGTCAGGCTTATGACCTTTTTAAGAAGAAAGATAATTTATGAACGCCCATTTCCACGGCCTCATGTTCATCTTCAAGATTTTGAATGAACTCCACATGTTGCCAAATTTTCATGGATTCTTTTTGCACGACGTCAACTTCCGCTGTAAATCCCCTAGAGTTTTTGTTTACGGTTATACGCCCAATAAGAAACTCCTCTTCAGAGATCTTTATAAAGAATTCTTTTGGGAATATATCTTTGTCCATTTGCATGACTTAATCCGCTATCGCTAAACTACTTAAGTTTTAAATCAAAATTTGGAGAACCTAATGAAAAGCATTTTAGCCCTCTTATTCTTATTGTCTTCTACCGCAGTTTCTTCTGCTTGTCTTGAATCTAGTTCAGATAAGATCGCAGTTAAATTCACGGCCTATAAGACCCCGTTAAAACTAGGAGTAAGTGGAAACTTTACTTCCCTCAAGCTAACGAAAAAGGCGAGTGGAAAAAACTGGAAAGAAGCGACACTTGGAAATACCCTAATCATCGATGCTTCACAAATCTCAACAGGTGATAAGGCCAGAGATAAAAAGATATCTAAGTTTTTCTTCGAAAATAAAAAACTAGACGCCACCATTACTAATATTAGTGAGAAGAAAAAGCAGCTTACTCTAGCGGTGCAAATGAACAGCACGACTGTGAAAAAAGTAAAGATGACTTATAAGTTTGTTAAAAACAAGCTTACAGCGGTTGGGCATATCGATGCTCTGGATTTTGGTATGGCCAAAAATTTAAAAGCCATTAACAAAGCTTGTTTGGCTAAACATGAAGGTAAAACCTGGTCAGATGTTCAAATTGAATTCACTGCCCAGTATGGAAACTGTAAATAATGAAAGAAGAACACTTTGTCTCAACAAAAAGGTTTGTAGGCTTTCCCTGTACCCATAGGCAATGGAAGGCTGAATCCCATTGTAAGTTTGTTCACGGATATAGCCGCGAGTTTTATTTTGAATTTGCCTGCAGTAAGTTTACTAAGGAAGGCTGGGTCGTCGATTTTGGTGGTCTTAAAAAGGTTAAGGCTTGGCTTGATCATATGTTCGACCATACTTTCCTTGCCAGTGAAGATGACCCCTATATGGATAAATTTGTTCAAATGGAAAAGGACGGAATTATTCAGCTAAGGGTTTTTGATAATATTGGGATGGAAGGAACGGCCCGTTATGTCTTCCACGAAATCAATAAAATGATCAAGGAAGATACGAAAGATCGTGCTTGGCTTCAACGAATTGAAGTTCGAGAAAATGAAAAGAACTCAGCCATTTACGAACCAGTAAGGCGTTAATTAGAAATTTTGAAGTTCTACTTTCTTACGTAGAACTTCTCTTTTCTAAATTTACTTCTCTCCTCTTGAAAGCTTCTTTTCATGGCATATCGCTCTAGCTCATGCTTTTCTTGAAGACTTACAAAAGCTTCTCTTACAGTTGGGTCTCTTAAATCAGAAGAGGCCACAAAGTTTTCTTCGCGCTTCTTTTGATACTCTTTTAAACGCTTAAGTTTTTGTTTATGTTCAAAACGAAGGATGTCTGCATTTTTGTAGCTATAGGGAACAACTGCTGCTGGACCTCGATCAATCTGCTTAAGTTTATTATAGGCCAGCTCATTCTTTAGACTGCTAATTAACTCATCTTTTTGAATCATCAGATTGTCTTGGGCCTTACTAATTTTATAAAGCCTATCCTCATAATCTTTTTCAAGGGAATCTTTTACGTACTTAACTCGAGCATCTACCACGGCCTGAGATTGAAATTCAGAAGCTGTTTTCTTGGCATTTAATTCATCTAGACGTTTTTCTATCAAAGCTAATTGATCAGGGCTAACAGAGTTATTCACCGTCATTTTAACTCCAGCCACAAAGGCCAGCAGCCCCCACATTCCAAGGATAAAGAACTTTCCAAAGCTACTAAGCTCTTTTCTAACCACTGGAACAAAGGGTTCCTTAAATTCAGTTGGAGATGGATTCTTGGTTTTCTTCAAGCTCTTGGGCTTTTCTTTGACGATGCTTTTACTCATAAACGCCTCCATCTCCTATTTTAAGGGATAGCTGCCAATGGACTAAAAAATCCGTAGAATCAATGCTTTAGGATGTATTGAGGTGCCAGAATTACTTGGTTTGAACCTTGGAACCACTTGATTTCTCGCTACTCTTAGAATCATCAAGTCCAGAACCAGACCCCTCGCCGCCTTTTTGTATGGCGCTGTCCTCAGCCCCAATTGCGGCCGCGGCCTTGCCCTTAGTTTGGGTCCTATCGATCTGATTATCATTTATTCGCTTTTGAGTATCAGGTGTACATCCAGAAGAAGATTTCTCTCCTACAGTTTTAGCAGTCACCAATTCCTCTGGAGCATCTACTCCATTGCGACAAAAAGAAAATTGCTGGGAGGCATGGGATTTAAAAAACTTTATAAAATCATAGCGCTCTTTACCTGTTAAACGAGAAAAAATGGTATTCTCATTGGCTTCAGAACGAAGAAGTTTTTTATCTTCCCCCATTTGTTTTTTTAAGACCTCAAAGACACAACCAAAACTATAGGAGGGTTCCATAAAGTCCCACTTATCTTTACCAGCACACTCTCCCCCAATGGGGTTTACTTGAGTTGGGCTTAAAGCAAAGAGTCCACTTCCCCCAGTTTGAAAAGAGGGATCAAAACCACTTTGTACTCTTGCTAAGCTGGCTAGGAACAAGGCCCAAAATCTCTTCTTATCTTTTTTAGAGGCCACTGACATACCGGGGCATCCAAGTTGAATTAGGTCCCCTTCATCTGGTCTAAACTCTTCTTCAATTAACTCGGGAAATTTTTCCTCAAGAGTTTCATCAATCATAGTATTCCAGCTTGCATCCCATTGGTGGGAAACATCTTGGCCAACCAAATTTGTCGTTATCTTTGCGTACCCATCGTGAAAAAAACTTTTTGGTTTTGGAGTGGAGGTATTTTCATCGTCGATACAGTGAACAGTATCCACAGTGGTTACGGTCTCTAGGTAATTCGTTACTTCAGTTGTCCCTGGAACTTGGGTTCTTTTATCTGGAAGAGCTTTTTTACCACCAAAGCCAAGGCAGCCACTTAGAAGCGTTAATATTAATAAAGTTACGAATTGTTTTTTCATAGTTCTCTCACCTATCTTTTCGGATAGGCGAGAAAATTACTTTAGTATTATTTTGCTTTAATTTTCGAAGACTTAGCCTAGTTTTCGTACCATAAGGCTGAAAGGCGCACGGCGGCGGCCCTTTGCTTTTCTGTTAGGTTTCTTCTTTCTAGGTAATCAAGAACACTTAGAACCTTGCCACTTAGCTTTTGTCTTCTATGCCAAACAGACTTAAGGAATCTTCTCTCATTCTCAAGCCATAGGTCATAAAAAAGCGTTATTGAAAGCAGACGATTTCTAGCAAAGTTAAATGTTGGGTGATTAGCGTAATCCATATCATCACTTATTATCATCCCAGATTGATCAAGGTATTCCATAGATTTTTTAAAGATGTAGTAATCCATTTCGATCATATGAGGAAGGTTGGTGTTCCCTAGTTTATTTTCTAAGTCGTACTTAACCAGACCCTGAAATAAAATCCAAGATAGGTACTCATGGCTTGAGGCATGTAAGGCCCAGTTTAGTCTTAAAACTTTTTTACCTCTTCTCATCTTTGTTTGGTGTTCTGTTTTGATTGAGTCAAAAAGAATTAGTTCAGGTCCATGAACATTTTCATAAAAACCTGCGTGAAGTCTTCCAAGCTGAGTGGCCTTAACAAAGTTCTCTTTGGCCCTTAGAATTTTAAAATGCGGATTAACAGCAAAAGATTCTGCGGCCATTAATAGAAGCGCAAGCGCTACAACTGAACGAAGTATAAACATGATAGATCCCCTCTAATACTTATAAGCAAGTTCTACGAAAAAGGGGTTCATGCGTCAAGAAATGGAGCCTACTTATCCCGCAGTGCTTCTTGAATCAGTGCAGTAAGTTGCCGACTTGCCGTACTTTTTTGAATATCGGCCCTATAAATAAGACAGAGTTTATCCTGAAATTTTGGAAATCCTTTTTCAAGAACTTCCATTTTCTTTGCGTCATCTCCCACCACTCGCCCAGGAATTATACCGATCCCAGCACCGCTTAGGACAAGCTCTTTAATCACTTCTAAGTTGCTTGAGGTTACAATTCTTTTGAAAGAGATTTTTTTCTTAGCAAGTTTGGCAAGTAGGTCTTGAGTTTGCCCTAGATCCGGCTCCACAATTAAAACCTTATCTTCACTTTCTAGATCATTAGCGGCGGTCTTCTTTTTACTTCTCCAAAAACTAACTTCATCTTTAAAAAGCTCTCTTATAACGAGGTCAGGATGGCTAACGGGATTGATAATTAATCCAAAATCTATTTTAAAACTAATAATATCTTCAGCTAGTTTCCTAGAGAGGTCGTGGACCATTTTAAATTCTAAACCTGGGTATTGAGAGAGTAATTGAGGAACAAAATGCTTAACCGTATAGAGGGCCACGGAACTATGGATCCCAAGGCTATAACGCCCACGAAGGTTCTCTTCATCTTTAGCAGAATCTTCCTTTAATCTTTCCCAGTCCTCGATAAGCTGACGGGCCCCACTGGCGAGTTTTTCTCCGGCCTTGGTTAAGGTCACCCCACCTTTTCCACGGAGTAATAATTGCTGATCAAAAGCAGTTTCTAGTCGCTTCATACTTTGACTTAGAGCAGGCTGGGTCACGCCTAACCGCTCTGCTGCGCGGCTCATATTGCTTGTATTGGCCACTTCTAAAAAGAAACTAAGGTCTGCTGCATTTGGTAACATATTAAACTCCGCTTTGATTTATCTTATACTAATTTGAGATAAGCCATTCTTATACTACAATGCATTACGAAAGTCTAACAAATATATCGTCCCTTCCCTTCTTTATAGCTTAACCTACGAGATTCTTTAGAGTATCATGGCGGAGTCTGAATTTAATGCTTACTTAAGGAGTACTACATGAGCACTAGTCTGGTTGCCAGGTTTGGCACGTCAGTCGTAAAAAAAGTTGCCATGGGAGTTACAGGTCTTCTTCTCTGTGGATTTTTAGTTAGCCACCTATTGGGTAACTTTTTGATCTTCGTTGGAGCTGATGCTTTTAACCTCTATGCTTACACCCTAACCAGTAACCCACTGATCTATTTAGCAGAAGCTGTTTTGCTTTCTATCTTTTTAGTTCACCTTTTTATGGCCACAAAACTTGTGATCGAAAATAAAAAGGCCAGACCGGTTCCTTACTATTCTAAGCAACCTACGGGAAGAGGGGCCACAATAGCTTCTTCAACTATGCCCTATACAGGTTTAGTCATTTTAATCTTTTTAGTCCTACACCTTCTACATTTTAAGTTTGGAACTAATTATGACACGACTGTTGACGGGGTAGCTATGAGAGACCTTTATAAAACAGTTATTGAATATTTTAAGACTCCGCTTAATGTCGCTTGGTATGTTATTGCGATGGCGGCACTTTCCATGCATGTTAGTCATGGTTTTTGGTCAGCCTTTCAATCAATTGGCTTTAATCATCCAAAATACACTCCATGCATTGGAACACTAAGTAAGGTTTTTGCTGTCCTAATTTTCTTAGGTTACTCAGCACTTCCAATCTTCTGCTTTCTTCAAGGAGGTCAGTCATGAGTATTAAAAAACTAGATGGGAAAGTTCCCGCAGGTCCAATTAAAGAAAAATGGGACCAATATAAGTTTGATATGAAGCTGGTTAATCCGGCCAATAAAAGAAAATTTAATATCATCGTTCTCGGGACAGGGCTAGCAGGAGCTTCAGCTTCCGCAACTCTGGCCGAGCTTGGCTATAATGTTAAAACTTTTTGTATTCAAGATTCACCAAGACGTGCTCACTCAATTGCCGCTCAAGGTGGGGTGAATGCAGCTAAGTCTTACCCAAATGATGGTGACTCTGTTTGGCGTCTATTTTACGATACAGTTAAAGGCGGCGATTACCGTGCCCGAGAAGCTAATGTTTATAGACTCGCTCAAGTTTCAAATAATATTATTGATCAATGTGCTGCCCAAGGTGTTCCTTTTGCTCGTGAGTACGGTGGGACTCTGTCCAATAGATCTTTTGGTGGAGCTCAGGTTTCAAGAACTTTCTATGCCAGAGGACAAACTGGTCAACAGCTTCTTTTAGGGGCCTATTCGGCCATGATGAAAGAAGTAGCCAAAGGAAAGATTACTTCAATTACAAGAAGTGAGATGGTTGAGCTTGTTCTTGTTAACGGAAAAGCTCGCGGTGTGATCACAAGAGATATCATCACCGGTAAATTTGAAAAGCATGCAGCTGACGCAGTTCTTTTATGTACTGGCGGTTACGGAAATGTTTATTTTCTTTCGACCAACGCCATGACATCCAATAGCTCCGCTGCTTGGAAGTGTTATAAAAAAGGCGCTTACTTTGCTAATCCTTGTTACACTCAGATTCACCCCACTTGTATTCCTGTTCACGGTGAAGGTCAGTCAAAGCTTACGCTTATGTCTGAGTCCCTAAGAAACGATGGACGAGTTTGGGTTCCTAAGAAAAAAGGTGACGAAAGAAAGCCTGCTGATATTCCAGAAGATGAAAGAGATTACTATCTTGAAACAAAGTACCCATCATTTGGTAACTTAGTTCCAAGAGATGTCGCCTCAAGAAATGCAAAACTCGTTGTTGATGAAAAACGTGGAGTTGGTGCTACAGGTGTTGCCGTTTATCTTGATTTTAGAGATGCCATCAAACGCGATGGAAAAGAAACCATTAAGGCCAAGTATGGAAACCTCTTTGATATGTATAACCGTATCACTGATGCAGACCCCTACTCTGAACCGATGATGATCTACCCGGCAGTTCACTATACGATGGGTGGCATCTGGGTTGATTATAATCTTCAAACTTCTGTTCCAGGACTTTTCGCTCTTGGAGAAGCAAACTTTTCTGATCACGGAGCCAACCGCTTAGGAGCCTCTGCTCTAATGCAAGGTCTAGCGGATGGATATTTTGTGGTTCCTTATACTCTTGGGAATTATCTTGTTACTGAAAAGCCAGAGCAAGAGAGTGTCACTGTCGATAATAAAGAATTCGACGACGCTCTTAAAGCCGCTGAGGCTCACTTTGATAAGCTTATGGCCGTCGGTGGTAAGCGCTCAGTTGATAGCTTTCACAAGGCCCTTGGACTTCTTATGTGGGAATACGTCGGAATGGGACGTAACGAAGCTGGTCTTAAAAAAGGGATCGAAGAGATTAAGAAGCTTAGAGCAGAGTTTTGGAAAGACGTTAAAGTCACAGGAACGAAGGAAGGAATCAATGTGGAGCTTGAAAAAGCAAACCGCGTAGCTGACTTTCTTGAACTTGGGGAGTTAATGGCCAGAGACGCTCTAGAGAGAGTTGAATCTTGTGGTGGACACTTTAGAGAAGAATCTCAAACGGAAGAAAACGAAGCAAAACGTGATGATGAAAACTTTTGTCATGTTGCCGCTTGGGAGTACGCCGGTGATAACAGTGATCCAATTAGAAACATAGAAGAGTTGAGTTTTGAAAACGTAGCTCTTACTCAAAGATCCTATAAGTAGGCGGGTTAATTATGAGTAGTAATAATAATATGTCCCTAAAGTTAAAAGTTTGGCGTCAAGAAAATGAAAAAGCCAAAGGCCAGATGGTTGATTATAGTCTCGAAGATGTTTCACCTGATTCTTCCTTTCTAGAAATGATTGATCAGCTTAATGAAGAGCTTGTTGAAAAAGGTGATGAGCCAGTGGCCTTTGATCACGATTGCCGTGAAGGTATTTGTGGAATGTGTTCCATGATGATCAACGGTCAGGCCCATGGACCTGAATCAGAGACCACCACTTGTCAGCTGCATATGAGAAAGTTTAAAGATGGCGATACGATTGCCATTGAGCCTTGGAGAGCTAAGGCCTTTCCTGTGCATAAAGACTTAATGGTAGATAGAAGTTCATTTGATGCCATTATTCAGGCCGGTGGTTATGTAAGTGTTAATACCGGTAACGCTCAAGATGCAAATTCAATCTTAATCCCAAAAACTGATGCTGACCTTGCCATGGACGCTGCCGCTTGTATTGGCTGCGGAGCCTGCGTTGCTAGCTGTAAAAATGCTTCGGCCATGCTTTTTGTTTCTGCAAAAGTTTCTCAGTTAGCTCTTCTTCCTCAAGGAAAAGTTGAAGCTGAGCAAAGAGTTTTAAATATGGTTGATAAGATGGATGAGCTAGGTTTTGGTAATTGTACTAACGAAGCTGAATGTGAAGCCAGCTGTCCGAAGGCCATTAGCATTTCAAATATTGCAAGACTGAACCGAGAGTTCTTGTCTGCGGCGGTTAAGAGTAGACACTAGTGAGGGTCTACTCCTCAACTCTTAATGCCTTTACCTCTCGGCTAAAGGCAGAAACAAAAAAAATTCTTATTGAAGAAATGGGCTTCTCTGTAAAGAGAAGCCGCTTTCTTTTTAAGAACTACCTCTATCCCTTTTCTCTTGTGGCCTTTGAGTCAAAAAATAAACTCGGTTATTTTAATCCCGATAATTTTCAGATTGGGATCAATAAAAACCTAGTATATATGGCCAAACCAGAAGTCTTAAAAAATATCTTAAGACATGAGCTTGCCCATATGTCAGTTCATCTAAAATATGGTGAAGAAGTTAGTGCCCATGGAGTGGAATTTAGAGAGGCCTGCAAAAGCTATGGTTGGGGAAAAGATGTTTATGGAGCCTATGGGGATCTTCAAAAAGAAAACTCTCTTTCAAGTGCTCCAGAGTTTGAAAAGATTCTTTCTAAAGTTCAAAAGCTCTTAAAGCTGGCCAATAGTGCCAATACGCACGAAGCAACTCTTGCCACGGCCAAAGCAAATGAACTTCTTATGAAATATAACTTAGAGCATATAGATGACGAAGCTCGTGAAAATGAAGAAGTTTATGTAAAAAATATTTACGAGGCAAAAAGATCAAATGTTCAAATGAGCGCTCTTTATGAAATTTTAGAAAACTTTTATGTTCAGCCCGTTTTAAATCGCGGTCAGTCCAAGGCCTACTTAGAAGTGATAGGAAGTAAAACCAATGTTGAGATGGCCGATTATATGGCCAAGTATCTCGTTGCCGAATTTGAAAGGCTTTATAAGCTTTCAGGACTAAAAGGTAGCGCTGCTAAGAACTCATTTATAAGAGGGATTGCAGAAGGCTATACTCAAAAGATTAAGGCCAAACAAAAAGAGCATCCCAATTATAAGAACGAGCTGATTAGACTTGATAAAGTTCTAAAGTCTCAGGTTCAGCTGGTCTACTCCCGAATGGGAAGTAGCTCTTCAAGTGCCAGCAAAAATGATTATGAGGCCAGGGCCATGGGAAGAGCAGCTGGTGGCAGTTTATCTATAAATAAAGGACTAGAGAAAAGCTCTGGCCCCAAAAGAATAGGATTCAAGTCATGACCCCACTAGAGTTAAAAGATTTTTATAAAAAGATTAATCATTTTGATAGAACTCTAGATTTTAATTTAGATATAACTGCCGATGGAACGGTAACCTATGAAACCATTATTTCAAAGAGACATCTGTCTTCACCAGATACCTGCCACGGGGGTGCGCTGGCGGGCCTGATGGACAATGTTCTTGGGGTTACGGCCCTCGCCTATGCCGTTCAGCAAAACATGTTATGTGCCACGGTTGAGTTTAAGATTAACTATTTAACTCCGGCCAAACTTGGGGATAAAATTTTTGGTAAGGCTAAAATCGACCATAAAGGTCAAAGACTTGTAGTAACTAGCGGCACTCTTGAAACCGAAGACAGACTTATCGCTAAAGGGCTTGGAACCTTTAATCTCTACCCTTATGAAAAATCCAACTTTTTTGGTCTAGAAAGGAATTCATAATACTAGGAAGCTCCTGCCTGCTAAATAAAAAGCACTTTCAAATGTATTTAAAAGTATAATATTTCGTATGACGGATTCGAAGGACATTCTCAAAAAGTTTGTCACAACTTGTACAGTAACTTTTAAAGCTTTTGATTATAGATGTGAGCTGGCTAAATCTTCGGCCACAATCTGGAATTTTGTGGCCACA
Organism: Halobacteriovorax sp.; assembly: GCA_002720865.1. Classification (GTDB taxonomy): domain Bacteria; phylum Bdellovibrionota; class Bacteriovoracia; order Bacteriovoracales; family Bacteriovoracaceae. The sequence continues at coordinate 314,661 of PBIO01000031.1, read as the reverse complement.
AATAATAGCGGTGAAAAGGTTTATGCGGTCTACTGCGCTCCAAGATTAGATAAGTCAAAGTCACTTATAAAATTAGCAAGAAAGAAAATAAAAGGAAATATGAGGCTTGTGGTGGTTACTCAAACTCATAACGAAGAAGAGCTTGAGATCTCCAGAGAAGATGGCTACGCCCTTGTTACCCTAGAAAGTTTAAATAAGTATGGGGAAGAGATGATTGAGATTAGGGCAAAAGAAGCCAGCTCTGGTGAAGATTCCGATGCTCTGGCCAGCTCAAGAGAGAAAGTCTTTTAATTATTTATTAAATCCAAAGCCGCATTTCCAGCAAAAATTATTCATCGTATTTTTACAATTGCAGCTCGAGCAAACTCTAAACTCATCATCACCTAGTTCTAACTCAATAAGGAGAGAATCATAGGGCAAGGGATTCGCTCCACAGCTGCTGCAATCTCTCAAAGAAGACCCATCTGCCTTAACTCTTATTTGATTTTTTTCTCCGCAAAAAACGCAGTGTATTTCTTCCATATTTATCTCACTGAAACCCGAGAGTTTTGCAGATGCTAGCATTTAGGATCTTAAAGTTAGGATCATTACAAAATATTTTAATTTGGGCCAAATTTGGAGGATCAGAATTTAAAAGAACGTCATCTACATACTTTCCAGAATTTCCAAATTGTTTATCAAAAACAGTTCTCATCTGCCTTTCTAATGTTTCCATGGTAGTTTGATTACTTTGTACTAATTTTCTTGTATAACTACCACTTTCAAGATTCCATTTAAAAGCTCCACTTCCATCAATAGAAATTTCACCGGCCGCAACTACTTTTTCTCCGTTTGCGAGGTGGGCATGCTTTACACCAACTTCCCAGCCATCTTCCACTTGCCCAAAGACCATACGTCCATCTTCTTTTACGATATAAGTGTAGGACTTTCCTCTCGGTAGCTCAGCTGCTGAGACATTATCAAATAACTTACCTTGAGCAATTGCGATATTTCTATCATCCACAATATATTTAACTCTGGCCTTCGTTCCATTTGGTAACATCCTAGGGGCGCTAAACATTCCATCGGCACTATTAAAGTGACTAGGCGAGCGAGCAAAAATTTCAGCGATGTCATTTCCTTGATTGACTGGCCTTATTGTTTTGTCCACGAATTCTGCCAGGATAGATTTTGTCCCAACTCTTCCATCTTTCATTTTATAGGAAACATGAACCGCTCCGGTTTCATCAACTTTGGTGATCGTACCAGTGTTAAAAGCGTTATCAGTTCTACTAAAAATTTCAATCGTCTCTCCTTCTTGTAGAACAAGACGAGGCTGAGTGCTTATAGGCTTAACGGAGTTATTAATATTTTCAGCAGAAATCATTTTATGGGCCCAATCTCCAGTATTTTGGTCATAGAAATCGACTCTAACTTTTCCTGATGTTTCATAAGAGGTTATGGTTCCAACGGACTTACCTCCCCCATTTCGATTCACAAAAACTCTTCTCCCGGGGGCCATAAGGCTTAGGTTTTCATCCAATATTTTAATATTGGTCGCTATCGCTCCAGGTTGGACTGGCTTAGTTTTTCCAACTCCATCTTCAATAAAGTCAACGAGGACTCGTCCTTTATCATCCGTTCCTGTGATAGTTCCCCTAGTCCAGCCTTTATCACCGCCTCTCTTCACAAGAACTTCAGCTGAAGGAACTATATCAACGGCTCCGTCCGCTTTCCTAAAGATAAGACCATCTCTAACATAAGCTCCTTGCCTGATGGCCATTGCCGTTTCACCTGAACCATGTTGGTTCATAGTTCGTCTTACGGCCTGACTAAGTGCCGAGACACCTTCTGGACATGCAAACAGACCAGTACTTGGAATGATTAGGCTGATGAATAGAAAAATTGAAACAGATCTCACTAACAACTCATCGGTATTTCGGTAGTTTAGTTAATATTAACACAGTTCAAAACTCGGTTATTTTTCTAATATTTTTAAGACCTTAGGTACTAAAAAAGTTAAAATTCTTCTGTGAAAGATAGCAGTTTTTATCAACAGATTTTAGAACTCCATAGAAAGTACGAAAAATGGATGGGACCCCTCTTTTTTTTCTTGGGATTTATCTTCGATATATTCACCCTTGGGCGAATTGATGACCTCTTAAATATTCTAAGTCAGGGGCTATACCTCATCATACTTTTTACATTTCTCAATTTTGAATTCACGGCCTATCCGTCTCATAAAAAGCTTGAAAAAGTTTTCGAATTTAAAGATGAGATCTTTCACTTTATTTTAGGTGCCCTTCTTTCGGCCTTTACTCTTTTTTATTTTAAGTCTGCTAGCCTTTCAGCTTCTTTTTTATTTATGTTTTTAATTTTAGCCCTTTTGGTAATGAATGAATCCCAAAGGTTCCAAAAGCTAGGACTTCTGGTTAAGTCTAGCCTGCTCTATCTTTGCTTATTGACCTATTGTCTCTATTTGATTCCGCTTATCATTGGAAAGGTTGGATTCTTTCCCTTTATCTTTAGTTTAACGATTTCACTTATAATTCTTTTTCTCTATTTAGCCTTACTTAGTAAAAAAGGTGTCGAACGTAAAAAGTTAGAAGATAGACTTCTCTTTCCGTCTATTATCTTGATGTGTTTTTTCATAGTTTTTTATCTTTTTAAAATCATTCCCCCAATTCCCCTTTCAACTCAGCATATAGGGGTCTACCACAATGTAGAAAAGAACTACCCTGAGTATAAAGTAAGTCATGAAAAGCCCTGGTGGAAAATTTGGCATACTGGAGACCAAGATTTCAAAGCGGCCCCAGGAGATAAGATCTATATTTTCACAAGAGTCTTCGCTCCGGCTGGATTCGACGATAAGATTTTTCTTCATTTTCTCTATAAAACGGAGGACGGCTATAAAACTTCAGATAAGATTCCTCTTCCCATAACTGGGGGAAGAGGAAAAGGCTTTAGAGGTTTTGCCTATAAGTCCAATTACTCTCCTGGAGATTGGAAAGTACAGATTGAAACGGCAAATGGACTTGAAATCGGAAGAATTAGTTTTACCGTAGAAATTATTCAAGAGACCCAAAGAGTCTTTAAAACGGAAGTACATTAATGGAACCCTTTAAAAATATCTTCAATAAAGACTCAGTTAACTTAATCGCCACTCAAATACAAAAGGCAGCTAAGAAAAACTTTAAAAAAGAGCCGTTTCTAAAAGCTGTGCTTCCTCGTTTATCAAAATTAGAGCTAAAAGATAGAGTGAGGCTTATTTCCGATGAATTGAATTCAAGCTTAACTTTAAGCTATAAAAAGAATATCGACATTCTTATCAAGTCATTAGCAAAGGAAGGAGAAGAAACTGGAATAACTGGTTTTTTAGCCTGGCCTCTTCTTCAGTATGTTGAGGATTATGGTCGAGAAGATTTTGAGACTTCTTTCAAGGCCATGTACGAGATGACCAAAAGATTTTCTGCAGAATTTGCGATTCGCCCTTTTCTTATTGCTGATGATAAAAAAGTATTTAAGATCCTAGAAAAATGGAAAAAAGATAAGAACCACCATATTAGAAGACTTTGCTCTGAGGGCATTAGACCGCATCTTCCTTGGGGAATGAAGGTGCCTTCGATTCATAAAGATTTAAAAAGAAATATTAAATTTATCGAATCCTTAAGGAATGACCCCGAGGAATATGTCCGACGAAGTGTGGCCAATCATTTAAATGATATTTCTCACTTAGATGAAAAACTTATGCTAGATACTGTTTGTGCCTGGAATAAAGGAAAGCCTAACGACGATTTAAAATGGCTTATTCGCCATTCAACTAGAACTCTTCTAAAAAAAGGACATCCTAGAGCTCTAAAACTTCATGGTTATAATCCCAAGATCAACCTTAGTATTAACAAGTTAAAATTATCTAAGAAAAAAATTAAAGAAGGCGACTCAATAGACTTTAGCTTTGAAGTTAAAAATAATTCTAAGAAAAAAGAAAAAGTCCTTATGGATTATATTATTCATTACCTAAAAAAAGATGGTTCATATTCAAAGAAGGCCTTTCGTTTTAAAGATAGCTATCTTGCTCCTAATACAAGTGAACCCCTCTTAAAAACGATAAAGTTTAAAAAAGTTACCACCAGGGTTCACTACCCTGGCGTTCATAAAATTTCATTATTAATAAATGGCCAAGAGTTTGGTGAGCTCTTATTTAAGCTATCAGTTTAAAAAACTCTTTAAGCGTTTTAGCTCATCCACTTCATCTTTGGGGATAAAGACTCCGGCAGAACCAGTATAGCCATGGGAGATTTTATCTCTGTAAGTTCGGTAACATTTTGGTCCCCACTTGGTTTTACCGTAGTCGGTAATACAGCGTTTAAGATAAAGCTCCGATAGTGAGAAGAGAAAACTATTGTTTAGGTGCTCATCAACTTTAGAAAGCCAAAAAAGAACTTCTGGAGTATCTTTTGAGCGAGGTTTCTTATAGAGGTATTGATATAGAGCTCCCGAGGCCACCAATAGATCCACATCATTTCTCCCATCAAATGAAGAGAAGCTATCAGCATACTTACTTAAATTTTTATCAATAAAGCTACGAAGCTCATTTGCATTTTTGATTCTTCCTTCGTAATCAGATTTTTTCCATTTTTTAAGGGAAGCGATCCATCCTTCCATTTTTCCTTTAAGTTCCGAATCAATATACTTATTTCTAGAATATTTCTGAATAATGGGAAGTACTTTTTCCGGCGCATACTTTACTTTTGTATGAATTGTTAAAGTCTTTTCAAGAGATCTCTCAATTTTGTTCCCGCGGTAAGCGAAGCTATTTACTTTATTCACCTTTGAAAGTTTACGTGATTTTTCAAAAGCCTCATTGATTTCTTTTTCAAAATACCTTTCTGCCTTTCTATAGTTTCTAATTAGAAAGAGAAATTCAGCGAATTCGTAATCAGATGAAAAGTCACTGCGGCTTAAGGTATTTAATGGTCCAAAACTTCCGCGGTTTCCCTTAAGCTGGGTATGACAGGAAATACAAAGCTGTCCCGTGGCCCTTAACCTTACTCTTGCAAAATCGGGCTGCCCACCCTCAAAGGCTTCTAGAGTTTCTTTGAGATGGGTTTTGGCCTGCTCAAAGCTTGGGTTAAATCCTGGCATTTCAAAAGTTTTAATATGCTTAGCATTTTCAAAGGCATTTTTTAGGGTCGTTAAGTGAGTATGAATCTCTTCCTTATTGGCCAGGTCTTTAAACTTCATTTGGCTATTCATAAAGGGAACAAGTCCAAGAAAGCCCCTAAAAACTGAATTCATGGTTTTCTTGGCCGTTTGCTGATTCTTTTTGCCAGCTCCCATAGAAAGAATCATTCCAACCATCAAGAAGCCCGTTAATACTTTTTTCATTTAATCCCCTAGAAAAGCTAATACATATTTATTCTAGAAGAGAAGGCCGCCATAAAACATGACGGCTATCAGGAAATTAAAGAATTTTATAGTTTCTCATCATACTCATATCTTCGTGTTCTAAATTATGACAATGATATATAAAAAGACCTTTAAAAGTATTAAAACGTTTTAAAACCTGAATTCGATCTCCAGGCATAACGAGAACAACATCTTTCCATCCTTCATTAAGACAACCATCGAGCCTTCCTACTTCACGCTTTAGAATTTGAAATTGAGTCCCATGAACATGCATCGGATGAGGCATTCCGGTTGGGTTATAGAATTCCCAAACTTCCGTATCTCCAAATTTTATCACTTCATCTTCATGAAACTCATTATGAGTGTATGCGCGCCCACTAATGGTCCAGCCAACTCCCCTTTTTGGAATAAGCTCAAACTTTTTTGGGTTACCGGCATTCACCGCTTCAGCTTCAGGAATAATATCGTAATGGCTAAGAGTAGTTGGAGCTTCAAAAATTGAGGCTTTCCCTTCTACAATTTCAAATTTTAGAACTGTATATTTTTCACCTCGCCCTTCAACTAGAGGAAGTCCTTCAAGTTCCACAGTTTCACCAACTGAAAACTTAGAAAAATCCATAAGACAATCAAATCTTTCAGCGGGACCGTAGTAAAACCTCTTCAGGTTAACCGGCTTCTCAAGTAGTCCACCATCACTTCCAATTTGAGTGAATGAGTCTTTAGAGCTTAGGGCCAGGTTAAAAATGCGGGCATTACATCCGTTGAGAAAACGAAAACGATAAGTTCCTCGCTTAACTTTAATGACCTCAGGCTTTTTCTCACCGTTAATCATTAAGGTGTCCCCGAAGGCCCCCATCATACTGGGTCTATAATCAAGTTCTCCACTTTCTTTAAAAAGCCTATCTTGAATGACAAATCTTTTTTCAAATTCTCCCGAAGGAAGATTAAGAATAGCTTCCTCTCTGTCTCTTACAACAAAGAGTCCTGCCATTCCTTGGTAAACTTGAAAGCCTGTTCTTCCATGAGGATGTGGGTGATACCAGTACATTCCCGCACGGTTCACAACCTCAAAGTCATATTCGTAAGACTTACCAGATTCAACAGCAAAATGAGGATGACCATCATTTTCGTGGCTCACATCAAGCCCGTGCCAATGCACAATGGATTTTTCATCAACAGCATTTTTAAAAATAATTTTCACCCGGTCACCGGTTTTAACTTCGATGGTAGGACCTAAGTAACCTCCCGCTAGAGAGGTTAAAGTATGAGAAGGTCCTTTTATTAATTTTCCAGAATAACTCCAGAAGGTTGTTTTCTTTCCAGAGAGAATTTCAAGATTCTTCTTTAAAGCCTTTAGCTCAATAAAGACGTCAGCTTCTGCTTTAGAAAACTTTTTAGGTGCCAAGACCCTCGCCCAGCTATTACTAAAAGCTAAGCCAGCTCCAATGCCGACAGTAGTTTTTCCGAAAAAATCTCTTCTAGATAAGTTTGTCATTAAAATCTCCCCATTTAACAGAAACCTTACCATACCCCTCGGGGGTACTTCCTGATAAAAATCAGGAAATTTAAAAATATAGCTAATTATCGTCGCAAGAATCATAGGACAGAATGAATCTATAAACAAAGGAGACTATTATGAAAAAATTAATCACGTTTACAACATTGGCACTCGTTCTTTCTTCATGTTCAAGTGCAATGCGTCACAAATTTATGCGAGGAACTGTAGCTATGAAAGTTGACAATAAAACCGCTCATGTTTGCCTCGGAGAGAACGAGGTTAAAAAAGGAGATAAAATTAGCTTTTATTATCAGTCTTGTGACCGCCCTGACCCTGAAGATCCAGGTCTAAAAGGACTATGTACTCTTGAGCAAATTGGAACTGGAAAGATTACTAGAACTTTCAACAACCATTATTCAGAAGTTACTACTGACGGAAGTTTCAAGTTTTCAAAGGGAACTTTAATTCAAAAGATGTAATTTAAGAGAGTCAGGCCCGAGGAAGGGCCTGACCTTTATAAGTCTTACTAGTGGTGACCGCCTCCGTGTCCACCACCATGTCCACCACCGTGTCCGCGACGCATGGCCATTCTTAACTGACGAAATGACATTTGAAGTTCTCTCCAATCATGAATGACATGATGATTATGATGAGAGTCATGGGCATGTCTAAATTCCACTCTCAAATGTCTAAAAGCATTAGAAACACTAGCAAAATCAGCTCTTAAATGCCCACAGCTTCTCGAACCACGGTCTGCAAGACGATGTAAGTGCCTTGCTTCACTAGCTAAACGATGGGCGTCACTAGAAAGGTGGGAGTACCCACTGATTCTATGAACAACTCTATGAAAGTGTTGAGCAGCACGATCGAGGTCGTGAGCGGCCCATGAAATATCATGGGAATTTCGACAACCAAGATTCCAATCATTGGCCAATACATTAAGTGATAAAAAGGCAGCAAGGATAACTACCGTAGATTTTAAAAGATTCATCTCTCTCTCCTCAGAAATTAATTGTTTGTCTTTGTGTTTAAGTGGAGCAAAGAAGATGCCAAGAATTTTGGTGACGAACTGTCCTTAAGTAAGAATAAGTTATTGAAAGTTAATAACTCAACACAACGCAAGGTGCGTGGTGCAACCAAAAAAAGTGCACCACGCGACGAATTATTTAATGATGAGAATCCTGTTGGCCACAGTGAGGCATCTCAGGGGCGTAAGGATTATGCACCTTTGCCATTGTTTTACTGTTTTGCACCCACTTCTTTTTTACCATGGGACAAGAATAGGCATTGTATTTTTTCCCCACATCATACTTGTTCACCACATGTATTAGGGCCATTGAAACCAAATGATAAGATTGATTGTTATCTTTTCTATCATTTGTTCCCTTAATTTCTCCTAGTTTCTTTTTTGAAAAAGTTAAAAGTTTTGAAAGTTCTGGGTCTGAAACTTTTTCTAATGCCATCTTCAACTCTCTAGCCGATAACTCTACTTTTTTTCCATCATACTTAAAAAAAGATGAATGCAGCTTTTCGTTTGCTTCCAAAGCCTTAACAACTTGTGCTTTTGTTTTATCATCTAGAGTTTTTCTCTTCATTTTCATCTTCATATCAGACTTACTCCCGTGATTTGCGTGTGTGCTATCTGACGTAAAACCCGAAAAAGAAAAAAGAAGTGATAAGACTAATAATGTGTTTTTAAATTTCATTTAAATTCTCCTTGTTAATTCGTTTCTGTTCAAAATATGAAAATGTAACTGGAACCATAAAGAGTGTGATGAGTTCAATTCCCATTCCTCCTAAAGTTGGAATCGCCATGGGTTTAATAACTTCACTCCCCGTAGAAGTCGACCAAATCACAGGCAATAGGGCCACAACTGTTGTCGTTGTGGTCATTACCAAGGGCCGTATTCTTCTAGTTCCTGCTTCCATAATACAATTCTTTAATTGCTCCCAATTTTTTGGTTGATGAGATTTTATAGCTTCCTGCAGGTAAGTCATCATAACCACACCGTCATCAACTGCTATCCCGAATAAAGCGATAAATCCTACCCAGACTGCAACTGATGTATTGAACCCTCCCATCCAAAGTAAGATTAGCCCCCCGGCAAAAGCAATGGGAACAGCTGAAAAAATGATGGCAGAGTTTCTGAAGTTTTTTATACCTAAGAATATAATAATTAGATTTATGATTAGTGCCAAAGGAACCAGCATCATTAATCTATTATTAGCTCGTACTTGATTTTCATACTGTCCTGCCCAAACAATTGAATATCCTTTTGGAATTTCTACTGTCTTTTCAATATGCTTTTTTGCTTCTTCAACAAAGCCAATTAAGTCTCGATCTTTTACATTTAAAAGTACAACAGATCTAAGTAGTCCATTTTCTGACTGGATGGCGGAAGGTCCCGTCACAACTTCAATTTTGGCAAGTTGCTCCAAAGGAATATGTTGACCTAAAGGGCTTGGAATAAGAACTCTTCGAAGTTCATCAATTCTATCGCGAAGTTCTTTTTTATAACGGACTCTTATAGGATAGCGTTCTCTCCCATCATAAAACTGGCCAATGGGCATTCCTCCCACAGCAGTTTGAAGAATCTTATTAATTGTCCCCGTGTTGACTCCGTATCGAGAAGCTGCAATTCGGTCAATATCAAACTCTATATAAGGCTTTCCTGTAATTTGTTCCGCGTAAACTCCATATGCTCCTTTGATTTTTTCAACTTCTTTACCTACTTTGGAGGCAATAGACTCTAGCTTTTTCAGATCACTACCAAATATTTTGATTCCAATTTGAGTTTTGATCCCGGTGGAAATCATTCCTATTCGAGTTTGTATGGGAAAATCCCAGGAGTTTACAAGTCCAGGTACCTGTAAGGATTGGTCCAGATCCTGCATAACTTCATAAATGGATTTACCAGGAGGCCATTGTTCTTTTGGCACAAGTTTAACAACTGTCTCGAACATTGCCACCGGAGCGGGATCAATAGCTGAGTTCGCCCTACCTAATTTCCCTACCGCGTACTCAACGAGAGGATGATCATTTAAGACTTTATCTGTATAGGCCAAGAGTTCACGTGCCTTAGTCATTCCCACATCTGGGGTAGTGACAGGCATATAGAGAATGTCTCCTTCATTTAATGAAGGCATAAATTCTTTACCAAGCTTTGTAAAAGCAAATCCTCCCAATAGGAGTAAAATTATAGGTGCAATAAGAAATGTTTTCCTATGCTCTAAAACCCATGAAAGAAGAGGACGATACTTATTAAGAATAAAAAGGCTAACTTTATTTTTCTTTATGGGTCTTAATTCTCCTTTTAATAAATATGCGGAAAGTGCAGGTACTAAAATAATGGCAACAACAACAGAACCAAACATAGCTAGAGTTTTCGCCCATGCTAGTGGTCCAAAAAGCTTTCCTTCACTCCCCTCCAAGCCAAAGACTGGGAGGAAGGTTACAATTGTCGTCATTACTGCTGTTAAAATCGCCGGTCCAACCTCACGGGCAGAACGAACAATTATCTCTATCCTCTCACTTTTATCTGCTTTTGGCTTTTCAGCCAAATGAGAATAAATATTTTCGGTCATGATAATACCCATATCCACCATGGAACCAATAGCGATCACCATTCCAGATAAGCTCATCACATTCGAATCAATATCTAATAGCTTCATGAGAATAAAACTTATTCCCACACCAAAAGGTAATGTAAGCGAAACGAGTATTGAGGAGTTGAAGTGCAATAAGAAAAGTAGGATCACTATAACCGTAATGACCACTTCTTCAGCCAGAGCTGTATAAACGGTTCCAATCGTATCTTCAATTAATTCTGTGCGATCGTAAAATGGAACAATTTTGACTCCTTTAGGAAGACCTGCTTCAACAACTTTTAAACGATCTTTTACTCGATCGATAACTAGCTTTGGATTCTCACCAAATCGCATAGTCACCACCCCACCAACTGCCTCATTGCCATTTTTATCGAGGGCCCCTCTTCGAAAGCCTGGTCCAAAACCAACCGTTGCCACATCCTTAACTCTAATTGGTGTCTTGTCCTTGATCGCAATAACAACATTTTCTATATCACTTAGAGATTTAAAAAAGCCTTTTCCTCTTACGATAAATTCACGATCTCCATCCTCAACAACTTCAGCACCCACATCAACATTGCTGTCTTGGATTGCTTTAATGAGTTTTGAAAAATGTACGTTGTAAGCAAAGAGTTTTTTAGGATCTACATCGATTTGATATTCCTTAACAAATCCACCAATACTAGCGACTTCACTTACCCCCTCTACTCCTTGCAATAAGTAGCGAACATAAAAGTCTTGAATAGACCGAAGCTCGGCCATGGATTTAGGGTGAAGTGAATTTTCTTCATTCTCAATGGTGTACCAATAAATTTGACCTAATCCGGTTGCATCAGGACCCATCTGAGGGCTAACTCCTTTAGGGACGACGCTTCCTGCTGTGGACAGTTTTTCAAGAACTCTCGAGCGACTCCAATAGAAATCTACATCGTCCTTAAAAATCACATAAATGGTAGAAAAACCAAAAGCGGAAATCCCTCTAATATTTTTAACTCCGGGAATCCCTTGAAGCATGATACTCAGTGGATAAGTTACCTGTTCTTCAATATCTTTAGGGGAACGACCGGGCCATTCAGTAAAAACAATCTGTTGGTTCTCTCCAATGTCTGGAATGGCATCAATCTTAGCCGTCTTGATACTAAAGGCGGCCATTAAGCCAATCAATACAAACATCACTACGACAAAGGCTCGATTTCGAATGGATTGTTCAATTATTTTTTGAATCATAATACTATCCAGCCTTAATGGTTATGTCCGGAGGAACCAGAGTTTTCCATATCTTCATATCCACCAAATAGTTGGGCCTGGGCGTCGAGAAGAAAGTTACCTTCGATGACAACTTCTTCCCCTTCCATAAGACCGTGTTTAATCTCAACATAGCCTTCCGACTCATATCCGGAATGAATGGTTTTTGCTTGAAACTGTTTCCCTGAAACTTTTGTCCAAACCACTTTTCTTTTACCTGTATCAATAATAGCGGTTCTAGGTACAACTAACGGCGTACCGGGAAGTTGAATTTCTAATGTAGCTTCAGAAACCATGCCAGGTTTCAATTTACCGGATGTATTAGCTACCGTAGTTCTTACTTTTAATGTTCTTGATTTTGAATTTAATACAGGATTGATAAAGTCGATTTCGCCCTCTAATACTTCACCTGGAAGAGATGTGAATTCCATTTTTACCCTTTGCCCGATTTTTACCAAACTGGCATCTTGCTCATACACATCCATTTCAACCCAAATGTCAGAAAGGTCTGAAAGTTCAAAGAAGTTCTGCCCCTCTTTAAAATATTTACCTACGACTGCATTTCTTTTTTGGACAATTCCCGTAGCAGGTGAATAGATAACAATCTTTCTAGGAATTCTTCCTCTTTTAAACCATCGCTCAAATTGAAACCTCTTAATTCCCCAAAGCTTAAGTCTTTCTTCACTTTGCTTAAGCATATCTTTAAACTCAGCAGTCCCATCTTTTTCAAAACTTTTTCTGGCAATTAGGTATTCCTCTCCTGCGGTTATCAGCTGAGGAGAATAAAGATCAATGACAGGTTCACCAAGGGAAATAAAACTACCAGTTGACTTCACATAAACCTTTTCAATACGTCCTCCAATTCTGGCAGGGATATTACTTTCTTTGTCCTCTGATTGAAGAACACTTCCTAAAAGTCTAATCTTCTTTTTCATCATCATCCCAGTGACAGGAAAGAAGTCTGGTTTAAAGTGACTGAGTTGAGATTTACGAAGTTTAACTTTGCCTATCACTTTTCCGGCTTTGTTAGACTTAACCTTAACCATAGGTGAGCCATCCATAGGGCAAACGTCTTCCACTTCACTTGTAACGTCAGGAAAATCCTTACAGGCCCATTTAGGCTTCTCAACCTGAGTAGTAGCCGGAACATCATCCGCCTCATCTACTTCCACTTTAGTTAAATTCATATGGCAGATTGGACATTTGCCGGGTTTGTCTTGTTTTATCTGAGGATGCATCGAACAAGTATAATAACTTTTGATGGTCGAATGATTATGCCCTTCTTCGGAGTTCTCTTTTTTGAAAACCCCATCACAAGAAACAAGCAAGCCAAGTAAAAAAATTAATAGTATCTTATTCATAGAGCCTCTCCCCTACCAAGTATCTCTTTTCAAGTTTTTTTATAATTAAGTTTGCATCCAAACGACTTCTTTTAAGAAGCAAGCTTTGAAGCTTTAACTCTGACTGTAAAAGCTCCACATAGCTAGAGCGGCCGTATCCATAGGATTTCGACGTAACTTTCCTTGAATTTTCAGCGAACTTAATTGTCTTTTGATTAAGAATTTTGAGTTCATTTTCAATTCTAGAGATGGAGTGTTCTAAGGCCCTTTCTCTGGAGTTTTTCATTCTTCTGTAATTGCGAAGTAAGGACTCAGCAGCGGCACGTTCATGAACGGCCTTAGAATGACCCGCATATTTTTTCCCGGAAATCGGAAGCGGAAAGACGACGGCAGCAGAAACAAAGTCTCCTCGGTTATCAATATTACTTCTTTTGGTGTACCCCACGGAAAAAGTCATATCAGGAACAAAGGATTGCTTAGCCGCTGTCACCATATGCTTACTGGCCTTAAGTTTGGACTCAAGTGAAAGCTCTTTTAGATCTATTTTTTCAGTATTAGGTCCTTCAACAAGTCTCCAGGGTACTGTCTGTAAGTCAAGCTCACCTTCTAAATCCAGGAGGTATCCCAGTCGGGACTGGCTTTCTTTCAGTTCAAATTCTTTATTAGATAGTCCAGCCTCAATCTCTGACTTTCTAATTTGAATATCGAGGAGGGCCTGTTGGGAAATTTTTCCATTAGAGTAGAGCTTTTTGGAAACTTTCAAGATTTTAGTAACCCAAGCCAAGTTTTCACTGAAAATTTGGATTTCCTCTCCAAGTCTTTTTTGTTCAATAACAATTTTCCAAAAGGAAACAACTAAACTCTTCTTTTTATCACCGGCCTCATGACGTTTCGCCTGACCGAGGGACTCAAAAGCGTCCTGGGTGTTCCCATATTTCGTGGTCAAGGCTACCTTTTGAGAAAGCCCCACTTCAATTCCCGTCATAGGGGTTTCATCATCTTTCAATGAATCCTTTGGGAAGTTCTTGGCCGCCAATTTAATCATGGGATCTCCCCAAGATCCATTCACGGAACCTTTCTCTGTCAACGCCCCGGCCATTTGGTTGAGAGATTCAACCGCCTCGTGGGTTTCTATTCTTTTAACAGCTTCAGAAAAACTATATCCGAAGGCCTGTGAGCTCACCAATATAAAGGTGCTCACCATAACGAGTGTTTTCACAACTAACTCCTAAAAAATTAATTTGAACTCAATTTAATTTTAGAAGCTAAACAATGGGAGGTCTAAGAAAAACTGAAGAAGGAGCGGCAAAGGCCGATTCCTGGTATTGAAACTCGATAAAGCTTAAAACTGATTCAAAGTTGGGTCTTGATTCAAAAGAAGTCTCTAGAGTTAAAACCGCACAGCATTTACATTGAATCTCTGGCTGGTTTTTACCTTTCTTATCTTCTGACTTTTGATTTGAATGGTGGGGGCAATCTTTCATTGTAGACTGCTCTGACTCGATCTTTTGTCCACAGGTTCCAAAGTTCTCACAAACCGTCGCATTGGCGTAAACCAGTTGGACCGTAAGAATAAATGTGATTAAAACGGCAATCAATCTCATATAAGTAATCTATCACCTTTTATAGTTAATTAGTGTTAACTAAGAGTCAATTTATCTACTTTTCGGTTCATTTTTCAGCATATTTAAGGATGTTTGGGTCCAATCACTTATTGTCTTAACCTCAATGTCTGAAAGATCAGAATTACTGTGTAATATCAAGTATTTAAATGGAGGCATATTTTCTTCCTCCACTGACTTCTGAATAGACTTTAAGTCATTTTCTGGAGAATCATGGCTTATAAACGGAAAATCATGACTAAAGTCAAGGTGGCTTCTAGCCTCTTTTATATCTGAATCGATCAGCTGCTTAACACCTGGAACTTTGTAGTACCAAGGATACTGGGTAGTACTGCTATGACAGTCAAAACAAGATCTTTCAAAGATAGGTCTGACATTCAATTTATAGCTTTCATTTATTCTTTGATGAATTTGTGAGTTTCGATTCCCTATTGGTGGCATCTTCACAGGAGCATGAGAATCCCCTTTTGAGTGATCAATCCCACCATGGCCCCAAGCTGTTGAATAAAAGTGAGTAAATACTAAAAAAAGAATAATTTTCATAACTCTCCATAACATACCCCATGGGGGTATGTCAACAGACGAGCATAAATTACTTATGATTCGACATCACTTGGGAAGCTTTTTCTAAATTTAGTTTTCCCCCTGAAACTGTTCTTCCCTTTAGGCTAGGTAAAGCTTCGGTTGACTCGAGGATCATCCTCTTCACTGTCAGTGCACCTTGAGCAGGGTCTGAAGAGCTTAATCTTTGAAACTCCTTATTACCTAAGCTGTAAAGAAAGGCTACTGCTCCGGCCACGTGGGGAGTTGCCATCGACGTCCCAGTCAAAAAGTCATATCCACTATCAGGGACTGTAGATAGAATATCTGTCCCTGGTGCACCAAGGTCAATACTTTTCGATCCAAAGCCTGCATATTTATATTTTGAGTTTTGAACATTCGTATTCGTTACCGTAATTAAAAAGTCACTAGTGCATCCTGTTGGAACATCTCCATCATTATCGACATTGATCTCGTCATTAATCGTAGCAGCTGCATTCAAAATTCCAGCTTTTCCAAGTTCATTGTAAACATCATTCCATAAACGGTAATCCTTCGTTTTACAATCCGCCAGATCGACTCCGAAGCTAGAGTTTGTTGAGACTACATTCGCTCCTCTTTTTCCGTTTGAATTAAGGTAAGTTTTCTTCTGTTTTAGTACGTAATTATAGGCCTTAAGTACAGTTGCGGTATCACCAGAAGAACCACTAATAGACATAATCTTAGTTTTCCAATTGACTCCCACAACACCAATTCCATTGTCCCCTTCAGCTCCGATAATACCGGCAACATGGGTTCCATGAAAATCTGCATCAACTTCCCCGTTGCCTCTATAGGCATTCCATCCAAAGTAGTCATCTACATATCCATTTTTATCATCATCAATCCCATTTCCCGGTATCTCATTTTCATTTCTCCATATATTCGCTTCTAAATCCACATGAGAAACATCAACTCCACCATCAATAACTGCCACTACTGGAGCACCTACGCCAAAGCGAGTCCCTACACTCCTTTTCCATGCAGATATAGCATCAATATGAGCAGTATTTCCTTGGGGATTAAGATTCCAAAGTTCATTAAATCTTGGATCACTTGGTCGATTCCTTCTTGATATTGGAGCGTTCAAAATATAGTTATCGGCCCTTGAGCGCTTTAGCCTTTTAAATCCATCATCATCGCACTTAGCTTCATAGAGTTGTAATGCTTCAAATACAACTTCACCAACGCGACAGCCCTTGTGATCTTTCGTTCCATTCCATTTAACAATAAGCTTGTGCTCTGATGCGACCACACCTGTAGATAATATTAACCCTAGCAAGGCCAAGGTTAGAGAATTCCTTTCTCTCATAAATTCCTCCTGAATAAGTCGTTACCAACCTATCGGAGGGAATACCCCTGAGGGGGATTTAAAAACTCTACGAAAAAATTTCTGGCAAAACTTGCCGCTAGGACTTACTAACCCTTTTAATCAGCGTTAGAATCTCCTCTATCTTCTCATTCATCTGTTCTTTAGACTCAGATTGAACAGCACCTTTTAAGCAGCAATTCAGGTGAGACTCAAGCATTTCTAACTCAAGAGATTTCATGGCAGAGCGAACGGCCTTGATCTGGGTAAGAATATCGATACAGTACTTCTCCTCTTCGATCATTTTACCAATTCCCCGTACCTGACCTTCAATACGGTTTACACGGCTCAATTGTTTTTTATGATCTGCGCCTTTCTTACTCATTTTACTATCCTAGAATTTGAATCGAATCCCAAAGCCAATCCTGTGTCCATCATGCTGGTCATAGCCATAAGTCACACCAGCTTCCCATCTTTCATTAATAACGTAGTTTAGACCAGCTTCCATTTCAAAGTCTACTTCATTGTTCAAGTACTCAATTGTTGGTTCCAACTCTAGAGCTAACCTTGACGTGATCGGAATTTCTTTTTTAAGTTTTACAATTACTTTTCCATCAGTCCTTACATACCCAAGCATTTCAACATTTAGGGGAAGCATATACTGAATACCTAATAATCCATAAATACTATTTTCGTCATACTCAGCTCCAACTACTGCAGATAGAAAACGACTAAAGTACCTTTTAAAAAGAAGGTCCGCTTCTAAATTATCAATATCGTAGTCTTCCATCTCAATGGACATTTCTACTTCGTATCGGCCAGCATTAATTCCAAGTTCAACTTCAACATTATTTGTGCCTAAATAAACCTCTCCTCTACTGAAAGCATCATTGTCATGAGTAAGCTCTGGTCCCCAAACTCTTTCTTGCTCAACAAGATCATCCGGCCTCTTGAAACCTTCATATTTAACCAATCGAGCCATCCCCATCTTCATATGATAAAGATTATGACAGTGTAAAAACCAAATCCCAGGCTCATTGGCATAAAACTCTATCTCAACAGTATTCATGGGAGAGACATCAACCGTATGCATGAGGGGTGACTTTTTTCCCATCTTATTTATCACTCGAAAAAAGTGACCATGTAAGTGCATCGGATGATGCATCATTGTTGTATTAACAAATTTAATACGAACCACTTCTCCGTACTTGATCATAATATGTTTTTCTTCTGAAAATGGTTTGCCATTGATATACCAGGTATACCTTTCCATATCTCCGGAAAGCTCTAAAGTGATTTCTCTTCTTGGTAGTTCTGGATCAAAGGCCGTAATTTTTTTGGCCATAAGCATATCGTAGTTTAATCTTTTTGTTTTACTCATAGACGGCATTGGCATATCGCCATGATCGTGGCCGTTCTCTAGCTCTGCAAACATTAGATCATCTTCCATTTCCGATTCTACTGCTTGACGACTTTTAAATTCGTCATCATTCCAATCTCCATGGCCGTCATCATCGTCATCATTTCCACCACCATGGTCACCGTGCCCACCACCATGATCGCCATGATCCATTCCATAAGGAGATGGTTTCATTTTCATTGGAACATGCTCCATGGGTCCATTACCAACCATCCAGCTAGCTGAACCAGTAATATCTTGTGCTGTGGCCTTAAACTCAAATGTTTTCATGGAATGAGGCATTTCAAAGACAATATCGTAGGTTTCGGCGACAGCAACCTGAAGCTCATTTACCTTTACTGGCATAACTTCTATTCCGTCTTTTGTAATGACTTTGAAATTTCTTAGGTTCCCAATATTAAAATAAAAATAAGTCGAAGCAGAAGCATTAATAATTCGAAGACGTATTTTTTCACCATGCTTTATATTTTTAAGCATTTCTTTTTGCTTACCATTTACTAAATAGGCATCATAGGCGACGTCACTAAGGTCCATAGGCCCCATTCGAGTCCACTCGCCTTTGATATAATCCCATATTGCTCCAGCGCGAATAGCGCCGAGAATCGATGGAAGAAACTTCTTTTTAAAAGAATAGTAATGACCATCTTTTTTCAAGTTTTTAAGAACCTGCATTGGGTGCTCATTTACCCAATCACTCATAACAAAAACTAAATCGTGATCAACTTTAGCAATCTCCTTTTCATCTTCTATAACGATGGCCCCATAAAGTCCTCTTTGCTCCTGAAGTTCAGTATGCGAGTGATACCAAAAAGTACCAGAGTGAATAATGGGGAATTTAAAGGTATGGGACGTCCCTGGAAGAATTAACTTTGTATTTGAAAAGGAAGGTCCGTCTTGATCCCAAGGAAGAAGAAGTCCATGCCAATGTAGAGTTGTAGGCTCGGTCGTTTTATTATTTACAACGATGACCGCCGTATCGCCTATTTTGAACCTAAGCGTCGGAGCTGGCATTTGACCGTTAATGGCCAAAGCATGAGTCACATCAACTCCAGTAATATTTTTGGTCACATGCTCTACATTAAGCTCATATCGCCTCTCCTCAGCAAATAAAGTAAAAGAAAGAAGGAAGCTCAAGGCCAATAAACAAAGGTTTTTCATATATTCTCCAAAATACGTATAGGGGGTATATACAAAGAACCCAAGAAAACGGCTAGAACTTCGTTATGTCTGGAAATATTTACAATTTTAATTACTTTTTTACATACCCCATGGGGGTACTTGATCTTTCAAAAATTTAAGGGTACCTATAAACAATGAGAACGGTACTGCTTTTCCCCATAGCACTCCTATTATTAATAGCGTGCAAGCCGCAAAAAGGTCCCCTTGAATTTAAAGATTCAACGCTTCCTTTTGAAGGCAATGCCTTAATTCAAGGGAAGGCACCACTTAGTTTTAAGTCCTTACATGAATTTATACTCAAACCTAAGTGCCTTTCCTGCCATTCAGAATTATTAGGAAGAGCGGAGCCAGAGTTTGATCCTATCAATTTTGATACCTACGAAACGACTATGGAAAAGAAGTTTATTCCTTTATTGATAAAAGGCCATCCTAAAAAAAGTAGGCTTTGGGAAGAGGTGGATAATGGCAATATGCCGATTAAAGAAAGACTTCATCAAAAAGAAATAGACTTTATCGCGAAGTGGATTAGGGCCTGCGCCCCTAACGAGGAAATTACGGAACTACCAAAAAACTGCGAAGAAGATGATGATGATGATGATGATGATTTTGACGATGATATAGAAGACGATTTTGATAATGATGAATTCTAACTAAAAGGAGAGAATATGAAATCGATTTTGCTTACCCTAACATTACTAGTTTCTTTTAACTTATTTGCTTCCGGAGCTTCGGATACAGCAGAAGCTGTTACTGAAACGATCAGGCTCTTTGAAGAAAGTCATGATGAAGACACTATTGCTGACTTTAAAGGAGTAAAAGCTTCGCCAAATGATCACGGAGTATCGGTAACTGTTTATCTAAACTCTGGATCAAAAATGAAGTTTGGTTGCCATAGACATAGTGCAAATGAGCCTTTTGAATGTCACCACAACTAAGATTGGATAAGAAATGAGTTGTTGCCCACAAGAAGTAAAAGTTGAAACTAGCTGCCATGGAACGAGTACTAAAAAGCGTGATTGGCTACTTATTGGATCAAGTTTAATTATAGGCCTATCCTATTTTCAACATTTTTTTCTTCCGGGCATACAACTTCATTTTAGTCATTCGATTGTAGAACTAATGAACACAATGGCCCCTGGAATACTCCTAGGTCTCGTGTTTGTGGGGCTTTTGAGTTTTATTCCAAGAGAGGTTGTCATTAGTGCTGTCGGTTCCCCAACGTCTATTAAAGGAATCTTTAAGGCAACAGCGGCTGGGCTACTACTAGACCTCTGTAGCCATGGTATTCTTATGGTTGGAATGAAACTTTACGAGCGTGGCGCTAGCCTCGCTCAGGTTATGGCCTTTTTGATTGCTAGTCCCTGGAACTCAATTTCATTAACTTTTATTTTATTTACGCTTGTAGGAGCAAAACTAACCATAAGCTTTATAGTTCTTTCTGGAATTATTGCCATTATCACGGGCCTCATTGTTAGAGTACTACTCTTAAAAAAGCTCATTCCTAATAATATAAACCAAACTGAACTTCCTAGTGATTATCAGGTTTGGCCAAACCTCAAAGCCTCATTTAAAGGTAAGTTCTTCACTGTATTATTTTATAAAGAACTGGCAGTAAATGGATTTAGGGACGGGCAAATGGTTCTAAGATGGATCTTTTTTGGCGCTGTTCTAACCTCAGCTGTTCGCCTAGTAGCCTCCCCTGAAATTCTTCAGGAATATGTTGGACCGACAATGGGAGGAATGGGTATCACTTTATTTGTCGCTACGGTTTTAGAGGTTTGTTCAGAGGGCTCAACACCCCTCGCCGCTGACTTGGTTACGAGGGCCAAGGCACCTGGAAATGCCTTTGCATTTCTAATGACCGGCGTCTCTACCGATTATACTGAAATCATGTCATTAAAAGACACAACAAAATCATGGCTTTGTACCTTAATTTTACCTGCTTTGACGATTCCACAAATCGTTTTAATCTCATATTTACTCAATCAGTAAATTCAAACAAAAGACCTCTGTAGTTTTCTAGAGAATATTTTTCGAAAAAAGGAATCTCACAATACTTTGCGGGAATATTCCAGTCGTCCTTTTTTTCGTAGCCAATATCTTCAAAACTCTTAATAAATTCGTTTTCATTTCGAACAATATAGACGCAACATGCTGTTCCTAAATTATTAATAGTATAAAAACTTTCGTGCTGAGTAAGAGGAAGAGTTATTAGGACAAATTTGGGTTTTGAAGCCTTTTTTGAAATTATGTCTGATAAATTAATATCTATATACTGAAGAGCACCAGAGACAAAAAGAATATCGTGGTCGTCAAATTCATCAATTTTCTCAGAAAATTTAAGCCTATGTTCACCTTTTTGATTAGCAAACTTCTTTCCTTCTTCAATTGCCGAAGAAGTATCAAACACTGTCCAGTTTATGCTTTCTGGGAAATTGAAATATTGTTGATAGCTATAATATTTAACCCCAATATGACCTCCTAAATCAAAAACTTTTGATTCGTCCCTTATTAGCTGACTTAACCAAAACATATTTGCGTAATCAGAAGGAAAAACTTCCGAACATAGGTGTTTATACATTTTTGCTGAACTTTCATTGTCATAAGAGTTAAGAAGCTCGCTTGGAATTGAGTCAAAAGCACTTTGATAAGAGGAGAAAACCCCTTTAAAGAGGTTTAAGTCCTTATTATTACGAAACTTTCTCTCATACTTAATTTTTCTTAAAATCAAAATAAGAGGATTATTCTTTACTAGATTTAACATCACCTTCTCCTGAAAAGACTATACCCTACCCCCCTATGCCATATTTGTGAAGAATATATTATTAAATCTGTGAAAAATTACAATTAGAAGATTTTATTTTTTTTATAGGCTATAAGAAATCATGAAAGCTTTTTCGATCCTTTTACTTCTCCTTTCCACATCGCTTTATTCAAAAGAGGTTTCTGTTGAACTTCCTCTGAATTCCTATAAAGAGCTTATTTCGAGAGGCCTTAAATATAAAGTTCAAAACTTTGGAAAAAAGGTTGAACTTAGACTTAAGGAAGCTGAGCTTAACTCTCTATCTGCCGCCCTACATGCCCATACCGGAAGATGCGGTGGCTTTGTTACAAAAAGTGTAGAGAAGAATAAAAAGAAAAAGCTCTTAAAAGGGTGGGACGATAATAGATACACCGTTGACTATAGAGTAACTAAAGAAACACTCGTAAAACCTCTACTAGAAAATGTACAGGAATCTAGACTTCTCTCTTTAATGGCATGGTTTTCAAGCTATAAGACCAGGTACTACTCTTCCCCTGAGGGAATAAAGGCCATGGAAGACCTAGCTAAGAACTGGTCGAAACTTACTGAAAATAGATCTGATGTCAAAGTTGAACTAATTGATCATAAAGAATGGAAACAAAAGTCTGTTGTCTTAACTATTAAAGGTTCAACGGATGAAAATATTATTGTTGGCGGCCACGGTGATAGTATTAACTCGGATGATGAAGGTCCCCATTCTCACTCACCGGGTCTAGATGACAATGCTTCTGGTATAGCGGTTATCACTGAAATTATCCGTGTACTTATTGAATCAAATTATAAGCCTCATCATAACCTTCAATTTATGGCCTTTGCCGCTGAGGAAGTGGGCCTGCGTGGAAGTATGGATATTTCTAAGAGGTATGATGAAAAGGTAAAAAAGATTAGAGGCATGCTTAATATTGATGGCACCAACTTTAAAGGAAGCGAGGATATCAATTTAAGTATTATTTCAGATGAAACTGATAAAGAGCAAAATCAATTTTTAGGAACTCTAGTTGATAAATACCTGGGAGTTCCATGGGGATATGATAAGTGTAATTACGCTTGTAGCGATCATTATTCTTTTAGCTATAGAAACTTTCGCTCTTCTTTTATTTATGAATCGAGAGTGGCAGAAGAGAATCCTAGAATTCATACGGCAGATGATACCTTAGATGTAATGAACGGCTCTGCTGCCCATTCTGTTATCTTTGCAAAATTGGGACTTTCTTACGTTTTAGAATTAGATAAATAGTCTTTTAAGGCCTTTGGAAGACCAAGGGCCTCCACAATTTTTTCATGATCACCGTCTACTTCGATAAGCGTTAGCTCACCATCAAGAGAGCTGCCCCAACCTAAATTTGGATCGGAATAAAAACCAGTACTAGCAATTGGGCTTCTAAAGAGAGTGATATTCCCTTTAAAAGGTTTAACTTCATATTTATAAAGGGCGCTATAGTTCTTGGCCTCAATAAAGAAATGTCTTATCTCATGGGGAATGGGTAGCCCAAAGAGCTTTAAAAAGGCCACGCGAAGTTTATAAGAATACTTTTTAAAGCGGTAGGGAATCATAATCTTTTGATTTTCAATGAACCCATGAGTCTGATTACCATAAGATTTTAAATCTATATCTGGCCCAAAAGTATCAAACATAATTAGCTCTGCAACTTCTTCTCCGGCCATTTGTAAGAGTCTTGCTACTTCTAAGGCCAAGTATCCACCCATAGAGCCGCCAGCTAAAAAGTACGGGCCCCTCGGCTGAACAGATCTCATTTCTTTATAATAGACTTCGGCCATTTCTTCTATTGTGTTTAAAGTCTCTGAGTTTCCATCTACCCCGTAGCTTTGCATTCCATAAAGACCTCGTCCCTCGTCAAGCCCTGGAACAAGGGCCATATAGTTTAAGACATTCCCCCCTACTCCATGAAAACAAAAGATGGGCTCCTTTTGTCCTTTTTTAATCTCAACAACTGAATGAAGTAAGCTAGAGACTTCTGTACTCACATCTCTATTGGGTTCACTAGGTCCAAGTTTAGAGTCTATTAAATCTGAGAGTCCCCCTAAGCTTGAGGCCTCAAATAAAGTGGCAAGCCCTAGACTTAGATTAAATTCTTTTTCTATTTTTGAAAAAAGCTGAACTGATAAAAGAGAATGCCCACCCACATCAAAAAAGTTACTCTCACGCTCAATCTCATCATGCCCTAAAAGCTCAATCCAAATGGCCTTTAGCTTAGATTCCGTCGAATCTAAGGACTGGTGCTTTTTATTGGCCTTTGGTTTTTCTTCAGTAATAACCTCTTCCATTTTAACCGCTGCGGCCACTGGTGCAGGAAGATTTTTCTTATCAATTTTTTCATTAAGAGTTTTAGGAAATTCTTTTAGCTCCATAAAATGGGAAGGAATCATATAGCTTGGGATTTTCTCCCCTAGAAAGGCCCTTAGCTTAAAAAGATCTAATGGCCCACCGGAATTTATATAATATCCAACAAGCCTTACATCTCCGGGCTGATCTTCCCTTGTGATAACCACTGAGCTTTCAATTCCTGGGAATTGACTAAGAACAGATTCAATTTCCCCGAGCTCTATCCGGTAGCCTCTGACTTTAACTTGTCCATCATTTCTACCAAGGCATTCAAGCCGGCCATCACTATGATAACGGGCCAGATCTCCCGTATTATACATTTTCTCCCCAGATCTAAAGGGATTAGGCACAAATCGCTCAAGGGTTAAATCTTCTCGGCCCTTATAACCATCGGCTAGACCATGGCCTCCAATATAAAGCTCACCGGTTCTTCCAAAAGGAAGAAGCTTTTGCTCTTCATCTAAAATATAACAGCTCGTATTGGCGATGGGCTTACCTATTAAAATAGGGGCCATCGGGTCCGTTAACTTTTCAATAGTAGACCAAACGGTCGTTTCCGTTGGACCGTACATATTCCAAACACTTTCAACTAAGGGAATAAGCTTTTGATTCAAGTCTTTTGGGAAAGGCTCCCCACCGCAAAGTAGTTTAAAGTCTTCTGATCCTTTCCAGCCTGAAGCTAGAAGCAGTCGCCAGGTGGAGGGAGTTGCCTGCATCATGGTGATTTTTTCTTTTTCAATTATCTTCTTTAAGCTCTCTCCGTCCATAGCATCTTGTTTAGTAGCAATATAGACGCTCCCTCCGGTGATTAAGGGAAGATAAAGCTCTAGCACAGCAATATCAAAACTTAAGGTGGTTACCGCAAGAAGGCGATCTTTATCTTTCATACCCGGTGCCACGGCCATGGACCTTAAAAAATTAATTACCGCCCTATGGGGCAATTGAACCCCTTTAGGTTTACCTGTGGAACCAGAGGTATAAATCACATAGGCCGTACTACTTCCATTATAAGTGCTAAGAGGTTTTTGATTATTTTCTTCAGACATCTCACTTAGGAGAAGTTTTTTAGCTGAATCATTTTTAAAGCGAGAAAGAAGGCTATCCTCTACGATCATAAGCTTTAGCTTTGAGCTTTCAATCATATAATCAAGACGGTCTTGGGGAAATCCCGGATCAAGGGGAACATAACCTGCCCCGGCCTTTAAGATTGCGAGTAGGGCCACAAGCATTTCCTTATGACGATGAACAGACAGTCCTACTAAATCTCCTGGGACTACACCTTTAGAGATAAGATCATTGGCCCATGCATTTGCCTTATTATCAAGTTCTTCATAAGTTAAACTTCCCTTCTCATCATGAACCGCGGGGCTTGAAGGGGCTTTTTGAACTCTTTGCTCAAAGAGTTCATGGAAGGATTCCTCACTCCCAAAATCTATCCAAGTATCATTTAATTTATTTATAAGAAGATCTTTTTGCGTCGGAGCAATCAGTTCAAGTTCACTTAAAGAAGTCTTTGCTGAATCTGCCGCTAAGGTAAGTATATGCTTAAAAGTCTCCATGATAATGGAGATGGTTTCTTTTTTAAAGAGATCGATTCGATACTCAAAGGCACCTTCGACTTTGTTTTTTCCAGTCTTAATCCACATATCAAGATCTGTATGGGTGGATGCTTTATCAATATTGATCTGTGAATAGGGATGCCCGCCTAAATGCCCTTCTCTATTACTTACATCCTGGTATGAGAAAAATATTTGATATATGGCCGTGCGGCTCGGATCTCTCTCCCAGTTTACATGCTCTAAAATGGTCTCAAAGGCCAAGCTTTGATTCGAAAATGCATCTAGTGATCCATGGGTGACGACTTCCAAATTAGCAGCAAAACTTTTTTGAAAATCTAATCTTGATCTAAGTGAAACCGTATTTACAAAGTAGCCAATAATTTTCTCTAGCTCTTTAGTGCTTCTTCCTCTAACGGGCGTTCCCACTACGAGGTCTGTACTACCAGAATGAAGGCTTACGGCCATTTTAAAGGCGGTTAAAAACACATTAAAAAGTGAAGAGCTATTTTCACCCGCTAGATCTTTTAGTTTTTGAGCTAGCTTCATATCAATTTGAAAGGGAAGGGCCTCCCCCTCATTTGACATTTGAGGAGGTCTTGGAAAATCCGTCGGTAATTCTAGAACTGGAATTTGTGAAAGATTTTCTTTCCAAAATTTAATTTCATTTTTAAAGAAAGCGGACTCATTGACCTCTTTATTATAAAGAGCAAAGTCCCCATATGTAATATCCGGGAGCTTTTCTAGTGAAGGTGACTCTCCCTTTGCAAAGGCAGCATAGGAGCGGCTTAACTCGTCAAAAAAGATATCAAAGCACCAGCCATCCCAAATTATATGATGCACATTAAAGTAAAAAACAAAATCCTCTTTTCCAAGTTTATAGAGTTTAGATCTAAAAAGCGGTGCTTTTTCAAGACTCATGGGAAGTTCGGCGTCTTTATTTAAGACTTTGACAATATCCTCTTCCTTGCAGTTTTCAAGTTCTAGCTTAAAATTTAAATTCTCTTGAATAACTTGTTTTGGAATTCCATCCACGGCCTTAAAGCATGTTCGAAGAGCGCTATGTCGCTCTATTAAATAGTTTAAACTTTTCTCTAGGGCCAAAACATCTATCTTTGCTTTTACGCGAAAGCTGGCCGGAAGAAAGTGCATGGTGGTTTCAGGATTAAATTGCTCGAGATACCAGGTTCTCAGCTGATTCACACTGACATCAACTTCTCCAAAAAGCGGTGCCTGTCCTCCCTGAATAGTTTTCGTTTCGGCCTTTTCAGTTTCACCACTATCAAGCAGCCTAGCAAATTGCATTATGGTAGGGGCCATAAAGAAATCTTTTAAGCTAAGCTTTACTCCAAATTCAGCTATGACCTTGGTTAAAACTTCATTGGCCAGTAGTGAATGCCCTCCTAGGGCGAAGAAGTCCATATCTCTTGGAATACCTTGCATCTGAAGAACTTCTTCCCAGATTTTTAAAACACGAGGCTCTTCTTTAGAAGGAGGTGTTTCCTCCTCCACTAGTTTAGCCTCGCTATCTGAGCTTTCTTCAAATGCAGGTAGGATTAGATTATTTAGCATAAGATCCTTATGCTTAACTGAAGAAGAGATGCAGGCCTGTTCCATAATTGAAATATATTGTTCAAGCCAATTTAGAATCGTCTCATGTTTAAAAAGATTGGTATTGTACTGACATTCTAACACCAGCTCATCACCACAGGCCGTAGCATTAATAAAAATCTCAAAATTTTCAAAATGCCTAGGATTAGAAGTATAAGAGGCCTTTATCTTTTTAAACTCAAGGCCCTGTCCAAAATACTGCTGATCGACATTAAAGATAATATTTACCAGCGGAATTCGAGAGGGATCTCTTTTTAATTTTAACTCTTTTAATAAACTTCCAAAGGTATAAGTCTGATGATCAAAAGCATCAAGCATTTTGGTCTTAAGTTCCTTACCAAGGGATTCAAAACTTCCATTAGGATCAATCTTCGCTCTTATTGGAAGAAGGTTAACCAAATGACCACAAAGATCGTACTCTCCAAGGATAGATTGGGCCGCGGCCGAGACACCGACCACTAGGTCTTCCCTTTTGGTTAATCTATGTAAAAGTATTTCAAATCCCGTCATTAAAGTGGTGTAATAGCTCATGCCAAGCTTTCCACCGAGTTTTTTAATTTTTTGAACAAGCTCCGGCGGCACTTCTAAGTCAATTCTCTTAGAATCATAAGTTCTAAAATCAGGTCTTTTAAAATCCTGGGGAAGATCTAAGGGTTTAGGAATCGTCTTGAATTCATTTTTCCAGTACTGAATATCACAATCTTTAGTGATCTCACCTTTGTTTTCTCTAATGGCGTACTGACTAAATTGAATAGGCCATGAAAGCTGATTTCTTTTATCTTCTAAAAAGTCAGAATAAAGTTTAGAAAGTTCAGAGACCATAATCGCCATGGACCAGCCATCACAAATAATATGATGAGCGGTAATAAAAAAGAGATGCTCGTCTTTATCCAGTTTAATTAGACTGGCCTTAAAAGGTGGACCTTTAACTAAGTTGAATTTATGTTTAGTAGCCTTTTCAATTTCTTTTTTAAGCAGCTCAGAACGATCTGAAGTTTCAGACCAATCCATAAATTCATAGAGGTAGTTAAACTTATCGCTCACCAAAAGCCACTTACCATCGGAGGTAAAACTAGACCTCATGGCATCGTGGCGTCTAATCATTTCTTGAAAGGCACGTTGAAAGCTTCTAAGACAAAGCTCCCCTTTTAAACTCACCCTAAGGGATTCGTTATAACAAAGAGTTGCTTCAGGAAGCATTTCTACTGTGGCCCACATCTCTCGCTGAGATTCCGTTGTGGGCACACTAAGAATGATCTCTCCCCCTTCAAAAGGGTTATGAGTTATTTTCTTGGCCTTCTTTCCCACTCTTAGGCCTCAATCTCCAGATATTCATCTGGATTATCTGGATCTTTTATAAACCAAGCAGGATTCCCAAGGGCGTCTTTACCTAGAATGGCCCCGTCCATTGGCGGAATATCAAATTTAGGCTCTGCTCCGGCAATACCAGGTAGCAGTCCCACTTTTTGTAGGGCCCTCACTGATTTTTTAAAGATGGAGATAACCGTTTGGAGTTCTTCATCTGTATGGGCCAAGTTAACAAACCATGGGAAACCGTCATAACAATGAACTCCATAAAATCTCATCAGTGTAAAAAGTAAATCCCCATTTTGAACATCTTCTTTCCATTTTGGCTTCATTAAGGAGCCAAAATTATCCATCTTTAAAGGTAGACCAACTTGCTGACAATAAAGATTAATCTCATCGGCAAAGTGATCAGCCTTTTCTGTTAAGTCTTGAAGCTGCTTAACGCCCCCTTCTTTAATAATCTCAAGGGCCCCTTTTGCAGCGGCCAAGGCCATGGGGTGGCGGACAAAGGTTCCCGCAAAATAGGTTACCCCCACTGTTGGGGTAGAGGCATCACCAAATTGCCAATGTCCACCGTCAAGGGCATCCATATATTTTTCTTTACCGGCGATAATTCCAATAGAAATTCCCCCGCCCACAATTTTTCCGTAAGTGGCAAGATCGGCCTTCACATCAAAATAGGCCTGAGCGCCACCGGGGTGAATTCTAAAACCAGTAATAACCTCATCAAAAATAAGAGCGCAATCATTTTCAAGGGTAATCTTCCTCACTTCTTGTAGAAACTCTTTTGGATGAAAGTCACTTCTTCTACTTTGAACTGGCTCAACTAAAACCGCAGCGGCATCTTTAGAGAGCTCTCTTATTTTTTCAAGGGACTCTTCTGTTCCATATTCTAAGATCACCATATTTTTCACAGCGTCTTTATTAATTCCTGGCGCCGCCGGCAGAGATTTTCCAGACTTTGTTCCCCTTACAATCACCTCATCATTAATTCCATGATAAGAGCCTTCAAAGGCAATAATTGTATCTCTTCCAGTTACGGTTCGGGCCACGCGCATGGCCCCAAGGACTGCTTCTGAGCCGGTATTACAAAAACCTGCTCGGTCTGAGTTGGTTAGCTCGCAGACAAGACGGCTTACTTCACCTGTTAGCTCATGCTGAGGTCCAATCTCATAACCGTTTTCAATTTGCTCTAAGATATACTTTTTAATTTTTTCATTTCCATTTCCAAAGAAGTTGGAACCAAAACCACAAAGCATATCAATATACTTGTTTCCGTCTACATCCCAAAGAGTTTGACTATGGGACTTATTAATAACAAGTGGATAAATAAGCTCTTTTACTTCAGGTCTAAAACCAGTCACAACTCTTGGGTCCGCATGGGACTTTCTATACTTTTGAGTAAACTCTTTAGAGCCCTTGGTTTTTTTATTATATTCGCTTGTGAGCTGATCAATATAAGAAACTTGCTCAGCTGTAAGCTCAGTATTCTTTTGAGTATTAATCCTAGCTATGGCACCAAAGGCCTTTTTGGCATTATTAACATCTACTTTTTTAACTTCCTTAGTCTCTTTAGCAGCGGGCGCTGGTGCTGGACTTGCCGCTGGCGCTGAAGGGGCCACTTGTGCCTGGGCCTGCGCCTGTGGGGCGAGGGCCGTAGGAGCTGAAACCACGGCCTGACCAGAAAGAAGCTGCATTTGCTGAGACATTAAGTCTAATTGTTTGGCCACTATCGTTTCTAGGTTTGATCCTGAAGATAATTGAATCGGAGCAGCCGCTACGACTGGAGCTGGTGCGGATACGGGAGCAGGTGCTGGTGCAGGTGCTGGTGCAGGTGCAGGTGCAGGTGCTGGAGCCGAAACCGCCACTTCAGGAGTCACTTCCTCTTCAAAGCTGACAGAGGAATTTGCCTTTAGAAAAGAGCAAAGCTCATTTACTGTAGATAGCTCTTCCATTAATTGCCTAAAGCCAATTTCAACTTTAAAAACTTTCTTCAAGTTTAAGGCGACCTGAGTTAAGAACAATGAATCCATTCCCATTTCCATAAAGCTGGTATCGGAATCAAATTCAGAGATGTCCATTCCGCTGGCCTCTTCAAAGACTTCGGTTAATTTAGATCTTAATCCATCATTTGTGGCTGTCATCTTTACTTCCTTTTCAATATGTAATTCTTCTTTATATGTTGTAACTTCATCAATCCAAGTTCGTTTTCTTTTAAAAGGCATTGTCTCAAGGGCGATTCGTCTTGGTTTTTTATTTCCATAAAAGAGCTCCCTATCTGTGGAGATCCCCTGAATCCAAAGCTGACCTAGGGCCTTTAATAAGCTTCTCTCTTCTAGCTCTGGATCATCACTAACCGAAGCTATAGAAACTAAATCTTTTCTATCTTCCTTTAAGAAAACCTTTTTACTAAGAGTAGCCAAAGTATTTCGCGGACCGATCTCTAGGTAGATGGCATCCTCTTCTTTAATAAGATTTTCAATACATGGTGAAAACTTTACGGGGGCCCGTAAATGATTGGCCCAATAGGAGCTTTGACTTAAATCTGCATCCTTTTCAACCGTTGAAAAAATAGGAATCTGCGCTTCTTTTAAAGTAAAACTTTTTACAAACTCTTCGTACTTAGGAACGATGGGATCCATCATGGCTGAATGAAAGGCATGACTTGTATGTAAAAAGCGGCAGACAATATCTCTTTTTTCTAAACTCTCCTGAAAGAGCTTAATCTTATCCGTTGGTCCCGCAACCACCACTAAGCCAGGGGCGTTAACCGCGGCCAATTGAATATCCTCATTAAGAAAAGGAATGACTTCCTCTTGTCCAAGGCGAACCGAAAGCATGGAGCCACCGGGAAGAGACTTCATTAGCTCCCCTCGTTTAGCGATTAAGGCCAGTCCCTCTTCTAAGGTAAAGATTCCCGAAAGTGTCGCGGCCACAAATTCCCCAACACTATGGCCAACTAGACCGTCTGGAGTAATCCCCCAGCTTATCAGAAGATTTGCTAAAGAGTACTCAAAACAAAAAATGGCCGGCTGAGTATAATAAGTATTTTTTAGGGCCTCATAGGCCGATTCTTCATTCTCAATACTTGGGTAAATAATTTCTCTTAAATCTCGGTCCTGATATTTTACAAGAAGGTCGCAGCAACGATCAAAACTTTCTTTAAAGACCTTATGCTTCATAAGGCCTTTACCCATATTGATGTACTGGGAGCCTTGTCCCGGGAACATAAAGTATAGCTTTTTCTTATTCTTGAATTTATCTTTTGCGCTATTGGCAGGGACTAATTTTTCGATGGACTCATTACCGCCCACAACGACTTGTCTAAAGGCGTAGTCCGTCCTTCCCACATCTAAAGTATAGGCCGCCCTTGTTTTATCTTTAGGTTCAAGGCTATTAATTAAGGCCAATTGTTTTTTCGTAAGCTCCTCTAGAGCCTCTTTTGATTTAGCTGAGAAGCGGTAAAGATGAACCTCATGACTTAACTCGTCTTTATCTTCATTTTTATATTCTTCAATGACGACATGGGCATTAGTTCCCCCCACTCCAAAGGAGGAAACCCCTGTCTTTATTTTTTCAGAAGAATTAATCACTGATTTTTCAGAGCTCAAAATAAAAGGTGTGGCCGAAAAATCTATAGCAGTATTCGCTTTCCTAAAATGCAAGGTACCAGGAACCTCACCGGTCTTGGCCACAAGTAAGGCCTTAATAAAGCCCGTGACTCCGGCGGCACTGGTAAGATGACCAATATTACTTTTTATGGATCCTAGAGCGCAAAACTCTTTTTTATCCATTTGCCCAAAGGCCTTACAAAGACCTTCAACCTCAACCGGATCCCCCACTGGGGTGGCGGTACCATGGGCCTCAATATAATTTAAATCTTTGGCCTCGACTTCTCCATCGATTAGGGCACGAGAAATAGCTTCGGCCTGTCCACTTACTGATGGGGCCGTAAAGCTCATCTTATCAGCACCGTCATTATTTAGAGCTACCCCTTTAATAATTCCATGAATTTCATCACCGGCCACAATCGCTTCTTCCAAGGGTTTTAAAACAACGAGAGCACCCCCATCATTAAAAACAGTTCCACTGGCCTCACTATCAAAAGGTCTACACTTTCCATCTTTAGAAAAGATTCCTCCTTCTTGGTAGAGATAGCCACTATAGGGAGAGCCTTGAATAGAAATTCCCCCGGCCAAGGCCATATCGCATTCCCCATTTCTTAGGGACTGCACCGCTTGAATAATGGCAACCAAAGAGGTTGAGCAACCGGTATGTAAACTTAGGCTTGGTCCCTTTAAGTTAAGCTTATGGGAAACCCTTGTGGCGATATAATCTTTTTCATTTCCAAGCATCACATTGAACTCGCCTACGGAGTTCACCTTATCTTTTTGCTTTAAAACTTTTTGATAGTAAGTATTATTGGCCATGCCAGCAAAGACCCCAATGGAGCCTTGATACTTTGAAGAGGTGTAGCCGGCTTTTTCTAAACTTTCAAAGGCCAGCTCTAAAAAGACCCTTTGTTGCGGGTCCATAAGCTCTGCTTCTCTTGGAGTCATCCCAAAAAAGCTTGAATCAAACTTATCAAAGTCCGGCATAATTCCCCGAGCGCTTACATAGTTTGGATCATTTTTTAATTCATCAGGAATACTTGGGTCGAGTTGATCTTTTGGAATTGGTGAAATCGAGTTCACTCCCCCCAATAGATTTTCCCAAAGTTTTTCCACGGAATCGGCTCCCGGGAAGCGGCCGTTCATGGCAATAACGGCGATATCTTTATTTTTTTGATTTCCTTGCTTATTTTTAAAAGTCTCAAGTCGGCCTCTTAACTCAGAGTCATCATCCCCTTCAAGGGAGTCAACCTGGGCCTTAATTGTGGGATACTGAAACATCTTCACCACAGAAATATTAATCTGATGCTTTTCTTTAAGCTCCGCTAAAATTCGAAGGGCCAAAAGGGAGTTGCCTCCAAGATCAAAAAAGCTATCCAGGACCCCAACCTTATCAATCTTTAAGTGACGACCCCAAAGACCAGCTAAAAGCTCTTCTTTTTCTCCGCTAGGAGCGAGGTACTCAATATTTAGCTCCGGTCTTTTAGAGCCAGGCTTTGGAAGTGATTTTTTATCAACCTTACCACTTGGGGTAAGAGGCATGGAAGTCAGCATTACGATATGACTAGGAATCATATAATCAGGTAAGCTTTCACTAATTTTATTTTTTACATCAAGAGGTTTTTCATTACCTGTGATATAGCCCACAAGATATTTCTCTGTCCCCTCTTCAAAAACTTTGACCGCAGCTGCTTCAACCCCAGAGATTTTTTGCATACAGACT
This sequence comes from Halobacteriovorax sp., assembly GCA_002720865.1. Classification (GTDB taxonomy): domain Bacteria; phylum Bdellovibrionota; class Bacteriovoracia; order Bacteriovoracales; family Bacteriovoracaceae. The sequence continues at coordinate 280,537 of PBIO01000031.1, read as the reverse complement.
TCAATTTCTCCGGTCTCAATACGGTAACCCCTAATCTTAACCTGACCATCTAGGCGACCTAAAAAATCGATATCATGGTTTTGATTTAATTTTCCAAGATCTCCGGTTTTATAAAGCCTTCCAAATTCTTTTGTTTCGATAAAGCGCTCACGGGTAAGCTCTTCTTGAAAAAGATAACCTTCTGCTAGGCACTCTCCACCAAAGTAAAGCTCTCCTTCATCTTTTGTCTCTTTTAAATTTTCATCTAAAAAATAACAGGACACATTGAGAATAGGTTTTCCAATGGAAGGAAGGTCTTCCCAGTCTTTTGAATCCCCCTCAAGGGTATAACTAGTTACCACATGGGTTTCGCTGGGCCCATAATGATTATGGAGTCTGGCACCTTCTAGGTTTGAAAAGAGATGGCGAATCCCCTCGGTGATCTTAAGCTGCTCTCCGGCCGTGGTCACTTCTTTTAGATGCTTGGGGATTTTATTATAATGCTGGGCCATTTCGCTTAAATGATTTAAGGCCACAAACGGAAGAAAAAGTCTTTCCACTTTTTTTGAATCAATAATGTCTAATAGCTTTAAGCTATCTAGTCTTTCCTCTTCACTAACCAGAACCAGAGTTCCACCCATTGTAAGAGTTGAAAAGATTTCCTGAAAATGCACGTCAAAACTAACGGGAGTAAATTGAAGAGTCACTGGTGAGCTAAGAATTGCTGACTGCTTATTTTGCCATTTGATTAAATTAAAGAGGGCCTTATCTCCCATGGCCACCCCTTTAGGGGTTCCTGTGGAGCCGCTAGTATAAATAATATAACAAAGGCTTCCTTCACTTATTTCTAAATTCTTATTTTCAAAACTACCAAGCTCTAGTTCGTCAAAACAAAGAGCTCCCTCACCAAGCTTTGGAAGAGAGTTTAAAAGTTTTTTATGATGGAGAAGAACTTTAGGTCCCGCGTGGGCGATCATATATTCAAGACGATCTTTTGGGTACTCAGGATCAAGGGGAAGATAGGAAGCACCAGTTTTTAGGACAGCGAGAATTGAGGCTATCAAGTCAAATGAACGTTCAAGACAGATTCCAACTCGGTCCTCTGGAGTGACTCCCTCTTCAATTAATTTACGGGCTAATTGATTGGCCTTTTGGTTTAGCTCTGAATAAGTCAGCTTCCTATCACCAAAGATAAGGGCCACTTCGTCGGGATGGGAATTTACATATTCTTCAAAAAGAAAATGCAGCTTGTTCTTCATTAGAGCGATCCAATTTCAAAACTAATAATAATTGCTTAGTTTCTTATCGGTTAAGTGCCTAATTCCACTTAGTTTTTAGGCCCTAAACAAGAGTAAAAAATTTGAAAATTAACCTGAGTAACTAATGAGAATCACTAGCTAAGCGAATGACCGAGATAATATGTCCATTTTTTCTGTAAAACTGCCCCCTATAATTTCCTAAAAATTTTGAAAGGGCCGGCTTTTTTGAATCAAGTTTTAAGATAAATTCTCCGCTCTCAAGATCAAGGGCCTTAAGTTCTGCTTCTTCAAAACCAAAGAATTCTTCGCAAAGAGGATAGACTAATTTATATAGTGCCTCTTTAGCGCAAAAGAGAACCGTATAGGCCGTAAGCTTTTCGCTAAATAATCTAAGGAAGGCCAAATCTTTTTTTGTGGCCACCATCTTTTCAATGGTCTCAATTTTTTCTTCCCCAATAATTTCTTCCGCATCAATTCCTACTGACTTGGAAGACGTTTTTAAATCAACTAGGGCCATGGCCATTTTTTTAGTATGAGTAATACTTCCCACAAGATTCCTAGGCCAAAGGGGCTCTCTTTTTTCCCCGGCCAAAAGTTCTTTTAACTCAACTCCTAAACTTGCAGCAGCACGGTGAGCACAAATTCTTCCCCCTAAAAACTCATTCACTCGCGGGCCAACGGCCTTTTCAATATGAGAGTTTAACAAGAAAGAATATTTCTCAATAAGATCATTTTCTATTGGTAAATCGATAGAGTGAAGAGCTCCGAATTCAAGCTCCATACTTAAACCTGTTTCTTATCTGGTCCAAAGATCCATTTATGTTGTTGCCCGATAACTCTAAAAGGCGCGCCCACTTCTTCATTCCAGGCAATGATATCTTGAAATCTCTTTTCAGGAAACTCTTCTCCTAAATTATAAGCCGGAGTTACAACCCATGGAGTTAAATAGAGATCCGTATTCTCAAGAAGCCATTGATGAGCAAAAAGAGCTGAAGAAAAATCTGCTTTATTTTCAACCACAGATTTAATCTGTGCTCGGTTACCATACTGCTCGATAACTCTTCTTAAGAGATTTGGGTTAGTGGCCACTCCAGTAGAAGGAGTTTTAAAATCAAAGGAGATAAAATCAATAAGGTCGAATAGCTCGTCTACCACGCGGGTTCCGGCCGCTTCAATATTAATCCAATAGCCTTTTTGCTTGAGCTCTTTTACAAGCTCTAAAACTCTTGGCGTATGTTTTGGATGAAGTGGATCGCCTCCAGTAATTGAGACTCTTTTAATTTTTCCAATATGTCCTTGGTACTCAACCGCGGCCATAACTTCTTTAAGAGTCATCACAGTTGAAGGATCAAAGTCCCAAGTATCCATGCTATCGCAGTTTAAACAACCTACAGCGCAGCCTTGAAAGCGAACGAAGATCTGCGACTGTCCAATATTGACGCCTTCACCTTCGGTGGCCCTATAAATAGAGTTAATAAGAAAATCCTTCATTTGAGAAATAGGTATAGCAGGTCAGCAATCCCTATTTAAGACGCAGTCAGTCATTTACAATTTACAGGAGTGAAAGAGCTCATGGTAGAAATCGGCCACTTTAGAGGGCTGCATTTCTGGTCTGTACTTACGAATAAGCCCAATAATCTTGGCCGTATCATCCCTTAAATGCTCATCTTCCCCTAAAAGAATATGCTTATAAACGGGGTCATTCTTTATGGCCTGGACATCCGTGCTTCTTAAAAGCCCCTGATCCACCAGTCTCGCTTCAGATAAAAGACCAATCTCAAGCTTGGCATTTTCATCAAAGAAGGCCTTGATTCCTTCCGTACAAGCATTATTACTTATGGCCGAACTTGGGGAGCGATCGCTCACTTTATGGGCAGCACAGCCATAAAATAAAATAAGAATTGAAGTGATAATTATTTTCTTCACCCCTTCTTATCGAGCCATTAAACGGAAACTTAAGTACCGGCCTAGAAGACTCGGGTTCTAATTATCCTCTTTATATGTACCGAAAAGTTACTCGGTGAGAGCAATATTAATTACCCTACTTTCTTTGGTTTTATGCCACTCGACTCCCTTAAGGGCCGAGCCGGGAGTGCAATTAGATTTCTACGATATGAATGAGTTTGCCAAAGAGATCGATTTTGCCCTCGATTATACTTCCGTCACCGTTCAAAAAGGGCATGTGCTCAATAGAAAAATTGGAAACCGCTCTCTAGAGGAACTTGATAATCTAGAACTAGAAAAACATCTAAGAGAAGTTTTTGAAAGTTATATTGAGCTATATGAGCGAAGACTTGAGCTAGAGCCAAGTAAGCTTAAGTTCTTTAAAGATGCCTACCAAGCGGTTCACTATAAAACCCTTATTGCTGACTTTAAAAATATTTTTAAGAATATGAAGCTAAGCCTAAAAAAACGGGGTGCCGGATTTTGGCTGGCCCTTATGTGCGGGATCATCAACGAGGCCATTTTTGATCTTGTGGCCTGGACTATTAACCCTTGGCTTCTAAGCATCACCCTTTCTATTCCCTATAATGTCATCTGGATTTCGGGACAAATGACCTTTGCCAGACTTAATATGAAAAAACGTTTAACCAAGGCCCTTGGGAGTCCTGAGAAATATAAAGAATATATGGAGTTTAGAAAAACTCTTGGAGATACTTTTCAAAAAAAGAATTTTGACCGCTATATTGTTCCCCTTCAAACGGCCGACGGAGAAATCTCCACCGTCGTCATCAATAAAAGAACTCTTTGGGAAAAAGTCCTTTGGAAAATGGACTCAGAAACTAAGCTTGGTTGGAAATCTCTTATACGAAAGGCCGGGCTTAAAGATGGGGCCGTTAATTACTTTAATGTGAATAATTTTTTAAAGTCCAATAATATTGATAACCCATATCTTACCTCTGTAAGAAAAAGTCCCCTTAATCAAAAAGCAAAAGTCGCTCTTATACTTAATCATATGTTCTCCGTCTTAGATGAAGAAACCCAATTCGCCTTTAAAGAAAAATTCTCCTCCAGCTTTATCACCCTTAACCAAAGCACTAGCTGGAGTGGTATGCGCTCTTGGACCAAGAAAATGTCGGAGCTAACAGACTGGGAAGATGTGAAAAAAGGTCTAAATGAAATTCCTGATTGGGTGGACGTTTCTGAAGTTGAAGGGATCTGGAGAAATATTCTTCTTCCAAGGTACTCGGAGACTTTTGATATTGGCTATTTTAAATACCGAAGAATCATCACAGATCTAGAAGTCCTTCGCGCCAAGAGTTTTTTATTAGAAGACTCCTCTTGGAATTTTGAGATTTCCTCTAAATTTTTAACCCATGCCCAAATGGCCTTAACCACTGATAAGAACCCTCAATGCCTTAATAATCACACGAAAGTTCTGCGCTTTTTAGTAAGAGAGCTTACTCCTTAAAGCGGTTCATATCTGGTTCAACTGTTCCTCTTAAGTCAGCTTCGCTCATTTCACGAACGCTGCCATCACCATTTCTTGGGGACTCATAATAAAAGATAAACTCTAATCTTCTCCTAGACTCCGGAAGTTCAAAATAAGTTTCCACCACATCATATCCGTACATGGCCGGGGCCCCGCCTACTACTGTCATAAACCAATCGAGCCCATCCTTTCCAATCCTTTCATCCGGGGAGTAGGCATAAAAAACCAGCTCCGTACAAACTAGACGCCCGTAGGTTCTGCTATCAAAATTAAAATCATAGGGCTTACCATAATTATTAAAAGCTTCTTCAATGGCCATGGCCTTATCCTTTAGATCTAGCGTAGGTCTAAAAGTTGCGGCCCGATTAAAAGAAAGCCCCTCTTTAGTAGTAGAAAGCTGAACTCCATAAGAGACTGACTCAATAATCGTAAGCTCATCTTTAGTTTTAGAGCTATCCTTATATTTTTTAAAGGCCAGGGGAAACTTTAGAAGCATGTATGAAATAAAATCAGAACATTCTAATTTTAAATCTGCACATTTTTTAGAGTATAATTTATTAGTAGGTTCATCGGCCTCAAAAACTTCTTTCATCTGGGTATAAGGACCTAGATATAAAAGTCCATGGGACCAGGTTCCCGTAAAAACCAAATTAGAAAGCCTTCCATCTTGGTTGATAACCCCAATATCCCCAGGCATAAGCTGAGCTTCCATTTTATCCAGGTATTCCTTAGTAAAAGTATTCTTGTCCGGAAGCTGAAGCGTGCTTAACCAACGAAGAGTGCTCACCTTGATCTTATAAAGGTACTTAGTAAAAACTCTATAATTCATTAGCTCTTGCTGGCGCCGACTAAATTCTTTTAAGTTCACAATATATTCTTCCATTAAAACTGGAACCAAATATTTATACTCTTTAGGAAGATCAAACTTTGAGACCCATCTTGAAAATTCTTTTGGGTAACTTAAAAAATCCGACATACGGGGACGAACAACCTTTAAAAAAGAATTTTGATTGCTTTGCCTAATCTTCTGATGAGAATCCCTCGCAATCTTCATAATAAACTTATGCAAATAATCTGGCGGAAGATTTCCTACAGTAATATGCTCATTGATCACCCCAAGGGCCGCAGGATAGGCCAAGACTTCTTTAAATAGTTTAGCTCCATGGGCATTAATCATGATTCTGGCGATAACTCTTTTTTGAACTTCAATTCTTGAAGAGCCCATTCGAAAAAAATCAGAACCAGCTTTTTTCTCTAGCTCATCAAAAACCGTTTTAAATTTCCCAAGGGACTCAACTAAAGCATCTCGTTCTGCCCTGGTTAAAGTTAGGCGATCCTTCAAAGATTTCTTTTGGGCCGGAATGACAAAGTCTCTAACAAAGCGAGCATTAAGCCCTCTAAGTTCTGAGTCCAGTTCAGATAATGATTTATGGGTGCTGGCATTCACCGAAAGGTGAAAAAAGAATGAGGCTAAAATAAAAAGAACGATCTTTGGTAAATGCATCCACTCTCCTGTCCAATTAAGTAAGTAAGTCTAAGAGTGCAAAGGATTCGCCAAAATTTCATAGTAATTACTGCTACTTAGCCCCGGTTTCATGTCTAAAACCTAGGCAGGCTGGCTGATAATAAAACACCTTCCACAACGCAAAGCGACACCGCAGCGATGCCCCACTGCATCATTATCTGAAACACTTTATGAAATTAATTTTTTTAATTTTATTTGACATAAATATTAAAATATTTAATTATCGACCCATGAAAACAGGAAATCTTAGCTTAAATACCCCTTGTCCCGCTTGCCAGAGTGAACTTAGCCTAAAGGCCTTAGGTTGCGATCGTTGTGGCTGCGAAGTTAAGGGTGCCATTAGCCTCTCGCCCTTGGCCAAACTCGACAGTGAAATGACCCATTTCTTAATGGTGTTCATCCACAGTGGAGGAAAAATCGGTGATGTGGAAAAGGCTCTTGGGATTAGCTACCCCACGGTTAAAGCAAAGCTTTCTAAACTTCAAAGCCTCCTCTTTCTAGATGAAATTACAAAAGAAGAGACTCCTGAAAATCAGGTCATCGATCTTCTCGCTAAGCTTGAGTCCGGAGAGATGGGCTATGAAGAAGTTATGAACAAAGTTAAAAAGCTAAAGGAAAAACAATGAAAGAAGAAATCTTAAAAATAATGGATATGAATAAAAAAGGAACCATCAGCGACGAACAAGCCGCTGAACTTCTCTCTGCTTTAAAGGCAGAAGATACGGAGCCAAGAGAACAAAAAGAGCAAAAAGAACAAACACGGGAAAGACCTAAAAGGGATGGCGCTTTTGATCTGTCTGAACTTGGTGGTCTCGTTAGTGAACTTGTAAATGTAAGCCTTGAAGGGGCCATGGACGAAGTGCGAGGGGCCATTAAAGATGTAAAAGGCTCCTTTAACAAATCAGGCGTAAGCGGTCTTTCAAAAACCACTCCCCCAACGGGAAGCGGATTTATCTTCGAAGATAATAAGTTTCACGTAAGTAATGTTACTGGTCTTGAATTAAACGACTGCCAATTCTGTGATAATAAATTTCAGGCCTCTAATATCTCTGGTCTAAAGGTTACTGGCGGTCATCTGCTAGACACTCAATTTCAAGGCTCCTCCGCTGACTCACTTCGCTTAAATGGATCAAAACTAGAAGACGTTCATTTTCAAGGAACTAAAATTTCTAAGACCGACTTTGAAGGCAGCAAGCTTATGGATGTGCATTTTCAAGGGGCTTCAGTTAAGGCCCTTCTGATTAAAGACAGTCAAATGGCGGATACACATTTCCAAGGGCTTTCCGTAAGTACTTCTGAAATAAGTAATTCAAATTTTACTGATACTAAATTTAAGGGCTGCTCTTTTAAAGGCAGTAAGCTTAATAATATCACTTTATCTGAATGTGAGTGGAGCGATATAAAGCTTATTGACTGCCAGATCTCAAATGTGGACTTAAGCGAACTTCGAATTAGATCCGTAAATCTTGAAGGAAAAACTATCAACAGCACAGAAGAATTCTTAGAATTAACAAGATAAACTTGGGCGGCTCTTCGGAGCCGTTTTTTTATTATTACCTTCGAAAATAAGAAAAAATTTGACTCAAAATACTCTTTTTTGGGAATACTTTAATCCAAAACTTCTCTTTCTTTTCATTTTCTAAAGATAATTTCACTTTTTTCTTTTTTTCAAGTAGCTTTAAGGCCTCTTCAAGGTCTGCCCTACAAAAATCTGGGATCTGGGCAATTCGCTCATCAGGGATATCTAAGAGGATAAGCTCAAAAGACATGGGCTCATAAAAGGAGAGAACCTCTAATACAAGCGATTCTATATCTTCCTTTCTACTCATGATCCCTAACGGTAGTAAGGGTTTTCACCTACAGCATGGTTTGTTACGTCCATGACCCCTTTGAATTCTGGGAACTGGTCGAGAAGAATTTTTTCTACGCCGTCTTTCACCGTTGTTGAAACTTGAGAGCAACCTTGGCAACCACCACCAAAACTTAGGTGGATAAAGCCGTCTTTTAGGTCAACTAAAGTGACATGGCCTCCGTGGGATGCCAATGAAGGAGTGATAGTATCGGTTAGAACTTTATTGATCTCTTGGCCGATTTCGGACTGGGCCGCTTCTGAGATAAAAAGCTCTTCTTCTTTTTTAGGACCCGAGGCCCAAACATAGGTACTTGGTATCATTTCAGAGCCAGACATCCAAAGCTCTCTGGTTCTTTTTCCAACTTCACCGGCCGCTTCTTTTAGGTCGGCTCCCTCTTTGAATTTTACTCGCATAGAGTCTTCATTTACAAAAATCTCTTCTACTGAATCAAGTTCAAAAACTTTTTCAAGTAATGGAGCGCCAATGGCCTGCTGCTTTGTTTGGCAAAGAGTTTTATTTTCTTTAAGGATGGTCTCAGAAAGAGAAAAAAGCACCATATTGCTTGAAGCAAGAGTGGCCTGAATCTTTAGCTCTTCTCTTTTATCAGGAGAATCTTTTTTAAACGCTGAACGAATCTTGTCTAGAACCACTTTCCATCTCCTTAAGTTTTGAAAATTTATAAATTCCCGTATTGTGACCATCGCTAAAATGAATGGCCATTCCGTAACGTCCAACCAGCTGGTGACGAGTTACAGAAATATCAGTAGCGATCTGCTCTGCCTTTAGGATTTGAACTCCTGTGTTTTCATCAACACAGTTAGCACATGGGCAAGCAAAACGAAGGTCAAAGGTTTCATAAGTCACAGGATTTCCCGCTTCCCACTCAACTTGAACTTTTCCGTTAACAACTTCAATTGAATGTGGCTCGGCCGTATCAGACTTAGCCGCTTCTTGTCCTTTTACGACGGTATCAGCTAAATCCATAAAGGCCTTAGCAGGTCCTATGCCCTTATGATGAGAGATAAGATTAACCCCTTCATCCCCACTGGCCATAATTTCTGGATCAAGTGGGATGGCCCCTAAGTAAGCAACATTTTCATTTTTCGCCAGTTTTTCTCCGCCGCCAGTTTTAAAAATTGGCGTGGTCTCCCCGCAGCTCTTACAAGAAAAGCCGCTCATATTTTCTACCACTCCAAGAATGGGAACATTTACAGTTCTAAACATATCAACGCCGTTTCTTGAAATCTCAAGAGCAACTCTTTGAGGAGTTGTCACAACGATAGCACCAGTAAGACGGGCCTGCTGAGCTAGTGTTAATTGAATATCGCCGGTTCCTGGAGGAAGGTCGATAAGAAGATAATCAAGCTCGCCCCAAAGCACCCCTGATAAAAACTGAGATAGAGCGCGAATGGCAAGAGGCGCACGCATGATCATGGCCTTGCCAGAAGTGTTCATTACACCCATGGAGATAAACTTAACTCCGTCTTTTTCAATGGGTAGAATAAATCCGCCTTCTGCTTTTGGGCGCTCGTTTGAACCAAGAAGACCTGGCTGACTTGGTCCATAAATATCACCGTCAATTACACCAACTGAGTAACCCTTTTCTTTTAAGGCAAAGGCCAAGTTCGTGGTGACCGTTGATTTTCCAACTCCTCCTTTTCCGGAGGCAACAGCAATTATATTTTTAGCGGCATCAAGTCCTGGTTTCATAGTCTTCTCTCTTTTAAATAAGGCAATTTTCGCCTCAATTATTATCAAATTTACTGGATTGTCACAAGGTTTACCGGCGAGTGAAACCGGCCGCCAAACCGTTTTCTATGGCCTTAGAAAGCTTTTGCTCGTCCATACCATTTATTGAGAGAGCATTTTGATGCTCTGAAGAAGAGCTTACTTGGGAGAAAAAAGTATTATCTGTATTGAGGCAGGCCTTAACTCCAAGGTCTAACCACTTACCTATGGGATGCTCTTGAAAACTTGGTATCACTCCGCATTGAAGATTTGAAGTGGGACAGGCCTCGATAACAATATCGTTTTCAAGCACCAGCTCAAGGGCCTTGGGGTTTTCTAAAAGTGTAACCCCATGCCCAATTCTCTGGGCCTGAAGCTTAGTCACAGCAGTTATAATTTCTTCTGGGCTTCTTCCTTCTGAGGCGTGAACCGTTCTACCCATGCCGTACTCAGCGGCCAGTGAGAAGGCCTCACTATAGTCCTCTAGTTTAAACTCTTGCGAAGAGTCCGGTCCCCCGGCAAGATCAAGACCCACGACACCTAATCGATCTTTGGCAATTTCCACAAAAGACTTAATAAGCTTTGGATCATCCCCGTAAAGACCGCATAAAATAAGTCCGGCCTTGCCATCCACTCCCTCTAGGGCAGCGTCGATGATTTCCTCTAATCTTAATCCTTCTCTTTGGTGAAGATGGGGACCAAAGCGAATCTCTAAAAGCTCCACTCCATCAGCATTAGCGTCTTCACAGATCTCTTTTCCAACCCGGGCGATATTTTTGGTATTTTGTAAGAGGCTTAAAGTGAATTCAAAATGACTGAGGGCGGTACCTAAATCCATATGGGGCTTGAAGTATAAATTCTTTGGAACTGAAATATTTAATTCAGTGGCCAGCTCCATGGCCGTACTCTCTCTAAGGGAGCCGTCTAAATGCCTATGTAGATCCGCGCGATTTTGCATCCCCTAGCCTAGCAGTTGCCTTACAGGTTTTGTACCGCTTTGCATGAGGGGCCTAACATGTTAAATTTTCTCTCTAAGGAATTGAATTTTGGAGAACTATCTTCTTTTTGGGGCCCTCGGGTTCTTTCTTATTTTTGTCTTACTGGTTCTGATTTTTAAATTAGCGGCCGGTGAGGACTGCTATTCAAAAATGAATAAGCTGCATAAGAAAATCTTTTTTATCTATATCCTGGGCGCTTTTACCTATTCCTTTTATTTAGGTGAGCTTAATCAATTTCCCTTTATCAGCTTTATTGTCGGAAGCTTTATCTTTTTAAGCCTTCATTATGTTTATCTTTTTTCACTGGTGGGAATCTCTAAAAAAAGTATTTCTATAAATATCTTGGCCAATATCAAAAACCTCTCTTCAGATGGGGAAAATTCCTCCGTGAAGGCCCTTTGCGAATTTATGAATAAGGAAGAAAACGGGCTTGATTATATTAGGGAGAACCGTCTTAGACAGATGGAACTTTTAAATTGGGCAAAACTTGAGAACGGTCAGTATCATCTTACCCCAAAGGGAAAACTTTTTAATCAAATGGGAAATACAGTCCTTAAGATTTGGAACTTAAAGCGGCTATAAGTATGGATCAATCACTTCTTCTATCCATTCAGTTTTTTCTTCCGGCGGTTTTAATTCATATAATTCTTTGTCATCTTACGGGAACTAAAAAGTTCATGCTAAAGGGATTGGTTCTTGGGATTGTGGCCAATCTTGGTTTAATCATATTTTTAATTTACAAAAATAATTTTGATCTTGTGGCCATTTATTTATTAGGTACTGGATGGCTGGCCTATCTTATGCTTTTTATAAATCTCTTAAACTCCGTGACTCTTAAAATGTTAGAGGCCCTAGGACAAGAGAGCTCTGGGGTCCTTCCTAAAGAAGCTTTTAATAAATTCTTTAATGAGGAAGATGGATTAAATACTCGCCTAGATTCCTTGGCCCTAAATGAATTTATAATAAAAAATGATGATCAGATTAAACTAACCAGTAAGGCCCAGTTTATGCTCGGGATTATCTTTATGCTTAGAAAAATCTTTAATATGAAGTCGTAGGAAATAAAATGAATAAGGTCTTTGAAAAAATAAACTCCCTAGGCTTTTTAAAAGGTCTCTTTATCTTTGTTTTCGCCGTTCGCTTTTTTCAAAGCCTTTGTATGCTTAAGCATGGGGATTCACTTTATTATCATTTAGTTGGTGGTCGCTACTGGGTTGAGACCTCTCTATTAGAGATGACCGAAAGCTTTCATCCTTTCTTTTTGGCCGGCCTTTTTGATTATCTCTATGTGATCCCAAATTTTATCTTTGGTCCCACTCTTTTGACTCAGCTAGCTGGTCAAAATATGCATTTTCTTTTTTCCATGGGACTTGGGGCCTTGATTCTTTTTAAATACTTTAAGGGATCAAAGTGGGCCTATATAGCTCCGCTTTTGGTTCTAACTATTTCAAGAAGCCAGGATTTTTTCTTATACGCAAAAAATGATGGGGTGGTGGCCTCACTTGGACTTCTTGCGGCCCTACTCATTATAGAAAAAGACTTTCTTCCAAATCTAAAAAATCTTTCACGCGTTTTTTGTATTGGAATTCTCTTAGGACTACTTCCGGCGGTAAAGATGTACGGGCTTTTTGCCTCCGCCGCCCTAGGGCTCCTTTTTATCTATCATAATAAAAAGGCCTATAAGGAAATACTTTTGGTGGGAGTGCTGGCCCTCTTGGCCTGGTCCCCTATTTTAATTCGAAATTATATTTATCTAGAGACCCCTATCTTCCCAGGTCTCTTAAATAAGTTTCCAGGAAACTTAACACCGGGGATGATTGCTTACTTAACCAACTCCCTAAACGCCTCCACCGGTTTTATGGAAGTGCTGGCCCATTTTAAAGCGGCCTTTATGGGAAAGGTGCTCTTTTTATCTGCTCCGATTCTTTTTGTTTTAAATCTAAAGTTTAAAAAATCAGGAAACTCTTTTTTTGCTTTAGTTCTTTTGTATATGTTTTTCTACGCGGGCCTTAATGGGGGCTGGATCTTTGATCGCTATTATTTTGTCTGCTACTTTTGGCTCTCCTTTTTTATTATTAAATCCCTAACTCAATATGAGCTTAAGATTTGGGCCGTGCCCCTTTTAATCGCCCTTATCCTTGCGGATGGAAGGGTTGATTATGGCATCACTAAAACCATTAAAACTTTTAAGCTCTATGCCAAGGCCAAAGATGAGCGTGAGATTGTCAGAAAGATCTCAAAATTCACGGAGTTTTGGGATCATGTGAAGCCAAATAGCTATATTATTTCAGACCGCGCCTCTGAGATTTTTTATGCCCCTTCCGGGGTTAGAATGCATAACTATACGGAAAGTAGAGAGGCGGAGTTCCTCTACCGCTGCAGTGAAGATGATGTTCATGAGCTAAGTCCCTATACTTACGCTATTATCGAAAGATCTCTTGAAAATCCCTGCTATGACTTGATAAGAAAGAAGGGCAAACTTTTGCATAAGGTTTTTAATTATAAGCTTTATCTGCTTAAGGAAGAATAGTGGGTCTATTAAAATTCTTTTTTCTCTTTTTACCCTTGGCCGTAAATGCCGGGACCGTAGAGCTTATCGTCAACGCTCCTTTTAATACAGAGGAAAAGGAAGAGCTCTATCTTACGGGAAATATTCCGGGGCATTGCCAGTGGCAGGTAAAATGCCTCAAGCTAGAAAAGATTTTTGATAAAACCTTTAGAAAAGTTCTTGAGCTTAAAGATCATAATGAATTTGATTTTAAGATCACTCGCGGAAGCTGGGAAACGGAAGCCGCCTCTAGCTCTGGTCGTATCTATCCCAATAGAACTATTAAACTTAAAGAAGATTATACAAAGCTCGTATTAAATATCGCTAACTGGTCAGATAAAAAGGCCCATGGGGTAACCGGAAAACTTATTACGGTTAAAAACTTTCTTCCCTCTCCTCTGAAAGAGAAAAAGACCTTATGGATCTGGCTTCCCCCTTCATATGATTCAAGTAAGAAAACCTACCCCGTTCTTTATATGCATGACGGGCAAAATGTTTTTGATCCGAAAACCTCTGGCTTTGGAAATGAGTGGTCCGTCGATGAGGTGATGACAGCTCTAATTAAAGAGAAAAAAATTAAAGAGGCCATTGTGGTGGCCATTCAAAGTGGCAGTAATCGAAACGGGGAATACACTTATAATAGGCAAGGTCATCTATATGCGGACTTTTTAATTAAGACCCTTAAGCCTTATATCGATTCAAACTACCGCACTAAAACAGATAGGAAGAACACTTATCTTATGGGCTCAAGCATGGGGGCCCTAATCTCCTTTACCATTCTTTATAAACATAGCGAGGTTTTTTCAAAGGCCGGGGCCATCTCACTTCCTCCCTTTGCTCACGACGACACTCTTTTTAAATGGTTAAAAAAGCAAAACCTTCCAAAGAATCCAGTTCAGTTTTATATTGATCACGGAACCCATGGTCAGGACGGCTCTTACCTAGAACATGTGCATAGACTTTTAAGAGTATTAGAAAAAAAAGGATTACCTAAAAAGAGTATTAAGTATGAAGTAGCTCCCTATGCCGATCATACGGAGCTAGATTGGGCGCGAAGAGTAGAAAAACCTCTACTTTATCTTCTTTCCATTTAAAGTAAAATCAAGATCACAGTTCTTAAGCTTTAGCTCAACTTCGTACTCACCGCAGTTAGTACCGTTATAACATTTGTACTCATACTCGATCTCACCAGATTTTCTAATCTTATTGATCTCTAAAGTACCTTCAGCGCCGCCGAACATATTGCCGTCTTTTTCAACGGAGAATTTATTCCATTTATTCTTAACCTTAACCTCGTGGGCAAATCCAGACAGGGCCAAACGAGAGACTTTCTCATTTAACCTAACAAGTTTTCCCTTACCATCAGAGAATTCAACAACGATTCCCTTATCCGTAAAGCCATCCTCATATCCAGATTCAGATACATAAGTTAAATGGGCCCATTTCTCTGACTTGCTCACTTCACAGGCACCCATATACTTTTCAATTTTGATCACCTTATCCATGGCAAGTGCATTAGTACTTAACCCTATGAAAAGGCATAAAAATGCTAATACTGGTCCTTTCATAAAAACCTCTGTTTAGTTCGCGAGAATCATACCACATCGCAGCATTTTAAATAATTACTGTTGAAGGAATTACATACCCCCATGGAATAATCTGCTTCTGTATCTTTAAACCAAGAAAATATATAATTAAAACAACCATTTAAGGGTCATTTAGTGAATCCAGTCGATATCGAAATTGATTTAAACCAGCATGTTTCTAAAATGATGGAAATGATCGACAAGTATCGTCAAGATAATGGAACTGTTCATCCCTTCGATATTAAAGAGACTCTTCTAGAAATTAGGGATCTAAACGAAGAAGAGTATTTTAATAATTTAAAAAGATTACCCAACGAGCTTTTGGCCGAGGTTATGGCCGAACTCCCCTCTCATATTCAAGAAGAGACTTCACATCATATTGGGGTCAGGAAGTTAGCGAAAATTGCTACAGAGATGGATACGGATGATGCGGCTGACTTTTTACAAAATATTGGGGAAAAAGACACAGAAAAAGCCGAGAACATCTTAGAGAAAATTAACCCTGAAGATCAAAAAGTTATTAGATCCCTTATCTCCTACGAAGAAGATGTAGCCGGGGCCTATATGCAAAGTGAGCTCTTCTCGGTCAAAGAGAGTGAGACCATAGACAAGGCAATCAATCGTCTAAGAGAGATGAAAAAAGATGGTGAAATCGATAGTGTCTCTAAGGTTTTTATCGTTAAAGATTCAGGGGAATATATTTGCTCAGTAGGTCTTGAAGAGCTAATTTTATTACCTCCTAGCTATCAATTTCAAACAATTCTTAAGAACAATGACGTTAAAAGATTTGAAGCATCGGCCAATCATTTTGATGAAATTAAAGATGTCGTCGAAAAAGTTAGTGATTATAATCTATCAGTTATTCCCGTTATAGATGAAAGAGGAATTTTGTTAGGCAGAATTACTTCTGATGATATCTATGACCTTATTGAAAATCAGGCCACTGATGAAATGTTTGGTCTTGCTGGGGTAAATGCTGAAGCAGAAGAAACCGACAATATTTTTAAAGTTGCTAAGAAACGTGGTTTTTGGCTCGGCATAAATCTTTTTACAGCGATTGCTGCATCCGTGGTCATCGCACTTTTTGATTCAACAATTCAATCCTTTGTCTCCCTCGCCATCCTTATGCCCATAGTGGCTTCAATGGGAGGAAACGCCGGCACGCAAAGTTTAACTGTTACAGTAAGAAAACTCTCAACCGGTGATATCGGCTTTGATGATGCCTATGAGACTATTAAAAAAGAAGTTCTTCTATCGCTTATGAATGGTTTATTTTACTCCGTTATAATTGGCCTAACTTCTTATTTTTGGTTTCAAATTCCAGAGCTTGGATTTGTTATCGCAGCTTCAACAATCATAAATCTTTTTCTTGCCGGTTTCTTCGGGGCCATGATTCCTCTCTTTCTTGAGAAAATCGATATTGACCCGGCCGTAGCAAGCTCCGTTTTACTTACAACCATAACCGATATCGCGGGATTTTTAAGTTTCTTAGGTCTCGCTAAAGCTTTTATGAGCTAAGAATAAATAAAGGAATCTTTCATGAAAAAAGTCTGCCTCTTCGATGCTGTTCGAACCCCTCGGGCCAAAGGAAAAAAAGACGGAAGCCTACATTCCATTAGACCAATCGAACTTACGGCCACGGTCCTTAAGGCCCTTCAAAAAAGAAATGAACTAGAAACAAAATATATAGACGACGTGGTCCTTGGCTGTGTTACCCAAGTTTCAGAGCAAGGGGGCTGTATTGCTAAAAGTGCTGCCCTTTACGCCGGTTATGATGAATCTGTTAGCGGTGTCACCCTAAACCGATTTTGCGGAAGTGGACTAGAGGCCATTAACCGGGCCGCCTGTAATATTTTGAGCGGCTATTTTGATCTTATGATCGCCGGCGGAGTTGAATCCATGAGCCGAGTGCCTATGGGCTCAGACGGCGGAGCCTGGATGATTGATCCAGATGTGGCCTCTAAAACTTCCTTTGTCCCCCAGGGGATTTCAGCGGATCTTATCGCTAGCCTAGCGAAATACAGCCGTATAGATTTAGATAAATTCGCCCTACGCTCCCATTGCCTGGCCGCAGACGCGGAAGAAGACGGGCGTTTTAAAGACTCCATCATTCCTATTCATGATGAAAACGGTGAGTTGATCCTTGAAAAAGACGAGATGATTAGAAGGGAGACGAGTCTTGAAAAACTTGGCTCCTTAAAACCGGCCTTCCTTGAAATGGGAACAAAGTACGGCTTTGATTCTGTGGCCCTTCAAAAATACCCAAGCCTTGAAAGAATTGATCATCTCCACCACGCGGGAAATTCTTCGGCCATCGTGGACGGAGCGGCCGCGGTTCTAATGGGCTCTGCTGAAATAGGAAAGAAATTAAATCTAAAAACAAGAGGCTATATTAAATCCATGGCCTTAACTTCCACCGAACCCACCATCATGTTAACGGGACCGGCCCCGGCCTCTAAAATGGCCTTAGAAAAAGCCGGGCTCACCATAGAAGACATAGACGTTATAGAAATTAACGAGGCCTTTGCCTCCGTGGTCCTTCGCTTTATAGACGAGATGGGCTGCGATCCTCAAAAAGTAAATCCAAACGGGGGCGCCATCGCCATGGGCCATCCCCTTGGGGCAACCGGTGCCATGATTCTTGGGACCTGCCTTGATGAACTTGAAAGACAAAAGAAAAAATATGGGCTTGTCACCCTATGCATCGGAGGCGGTATGGGAATCGCCACTATTATTGAGAGGGCAGAATAATGATAAAAGTAGATACTGATTCACAAAATATTGCCGTTATCAGCTTTGAAGTCACCGACAAACCTATGAATGTGGTGAATGAGCATTTTCTTAATGAATTTTCTGACGCCATTAAAGGTGCCATCTCAAATCAAAACACTTCTGGTGTTATTATCACCTCCAATCGACCTGAGTTTATTGCCGGGGCTGACCTAGAGCTGATCACTAAAATAAAAGACGCTAAAGAATGTTACGCCCTAACAGATCGCTTTCATAAGCTCTTTAGAAAACTTGAAACCTCGGGCATCCCTTTTGTGGCGGCCATCAATGGCACTGCCCTTGGTGGAGGTTATGAAGTGGCCCTTGCTTGCCACTACCGAGTTGCCCTACAAAGCTCAAAAACAAAAATTGGATTACCAGAAGTCACTCTTGGTCTTCTTCCCGGGGGCGGGGGAACCCAAAGGCTTTCTCGTATGCTTGGCCTACAAAATTCACTTCCCTTCCTTCTTCAAGGAAAAACTCTCTCCCCTGAAAAGGCCTTAAAGGCCGGGCTTGTAGACGACATAGCTCAAACAAAAGAAGAGATGATAAGTAAGGCCAAGGCCTGGATCATTGAAAATCCAAAGCCAACTCAGCCTTGGGATGATAAGAAATTTCGCCTTCCAGGAGGAGAAGTTCAGTCCCCTAAAGGCTATCAAGTTCTCCCTGCGGCCACGGCCATGCTTACGGAAAAAACCTTTGGGAATTTTCCCGCGGCCAAGTTAATTCTTCGCTGCCTTTACGAAGGCCTGCAAGTGCCCTTTGATCTCTCCTTAAAAGTAGAGGCCCGTCATTTTGCTAAGGCCGTCCTATCAAAAGAATCGCGTCTTATGATTCGCTCCCTTTTTTACAGCATGAATGAATGTAATAAAGGCGCCGCTAGACCAGACGTAAAAGTTTCCCCTATTAAAAAAGTCGGCATCCTAGGGGCCGGAATGATGGGAGCGGGTATCGCCTACTCCTCCGCTAAGGCCGGTATCGAAGTTATCCTAAAAGACATTAGCCAAGAAACGGCCGAGAAAGGAAAGGCCTATTCTGCCTCCCTCTTAGATAAGGCCATTGAAAAAGGCCGGGCCACTCTAGAAGATAAAGAAAAGCATCTCTCCTTAATCACGCCCACCTGTGACCCGGCGGCAGTCAAAGACTGCGATCTTGTCATCGAAGCGGTCATCGAAGATAGAGATATAAAAGCTGCTGTCACAAAAGAAACCGAAGCAGTCACTAGTGAAAATTCAATTTTTGCATCCAACACCTCCACTCTTCCCATTACCGGATTAGCTAAGGCTTCCGCTCGCCCTCAAAATTTTATTGGGCTACATTTTTTCTCACCTGTAGATAAAATGCCCTTGGTTGAAATTATTATGGGAGAACAATCCTCCCCCGAGGCCCTGGCCGCTTGTATTGATTACACAAGACAAATTAAAAAAACTCCCATAGTCGTAAATGACGGGCGCGGTTTTTATACTTCTCGCTGTTTTACCACCTATATTATCGAAGGCATCTGCGCCCTAACTGAAGGCGTAAACCCTTCCCTAATCGAAATGGCCGGTAAAGCCGCTGGTATGCCTGTGGGTCCATTATCCATCGCCGATGAAGTATCCATTGATCTTATCTACCATATCCTAAAACAAACCGCAGAAGACCTTGGAGAAGATCAAGTTGAGCCCAATACCTATAAAGTCGCTACCAAGTTTGTGACTGAATTAAAAAGGCTTGGAAGAAAAAACAAGCAAGGCTTTTATGATTACCCAGAAGACGGGCCAAAGCATTTAAGTCCCATACTTTCAAAACTTTTTCCTGTAAAAGAAGACCAGCCAAGCCTAGAACATCTTAAGCGCCGTTTTCTCACTATCCAAACCCTAGAGACGGCCCGTTGCCTCGAAGAAAAAATCCTAACTCACCCCCGAGACGCCGACATCGGCTCCATCCTCGGCTGGGGCTTCCCCCCCTACACCGGCGGCTCCCTCAGCTACGTAGAATGGCGCGGCCCCCACAATTTCCGCACCGACTGCAATGAACTCGAAGAAAAATACGGACCCCGCTTCAAGGCCCCCCGTAATATAACTTCCTTAGATGAAAGTTTTTACGATGATTAAAAATTATTGATGGTAACTACTTCTGTATTTTAATTCCAAATATATTATATAACACCAAGTCTAACAGACACTTCTAATAAGACTTTGTTTTGGTGGATTATTTTATAGGTTAGGGCTAGGAAGTTTCAAATCACTTTCATTAAGAATAAGCCCGTGCTCTTTTGCTTCCTTCAGTAATTGATTTCTAGCTATTTCACATTCTTTCTTTTCTACCCCTTTACAGTACATTTTTAAAAGTTCTTTTGATTTATCAATTGAATATGGTATCCAAGAAATGAGAGCTTTTTTACACCACGTATTCGAAACCTTAGAGCACATTGATTCGGAAAGTGTTGAATAAAATCTTCCTTTAACCCAGACAAGCTTACATTTATCTTTAAAACGCTTGCAATAACGTCTATTTAAATTCATTGCATGCGTTTTAGCCTGATCACTAAAAAAATCAAGACTAAGTCTGATATAATCTGAACACTTAGAATTGTATAACTCAAATAAGTGCTCTCTGAAAAATACTTCTCTGCAGGCCGTTCTGAAATACTCTCTAGCTTCTGAAATATTGCCGACCTTTTCGGCTTCTAATCCTTTTCTTAAGCAAATATCCGGACTCCCCCCTAGGCTCATACATTTCTTTCCTGATAATTTGTATAGCTCTAACAACCCCCAATTTACCTTCCATTGAGATGGTGGAGATTTCCAACCAGTTAACTTATATATTTCTCTATGAGGATACTTTTTTCTATCTGGGTCCGGAATCCATTTAGAACTACAACCGTCCACCTTGGTTTTTATACACTCCCTTTCATTGAAGATTTTTCTAACGGACTGAAGTTTACCAAACTTCCTGAATTCAAAGGAGATGCACTTACTCTCAGGCTCTAAGTGACCGGATTCAAAATTTATTCCATCATAGAACCCTAAAAGATGGCCTTCGCGATTACGTATCTCTTTTTTTATTTTTCGTATTAGTTCATCTGACAAATCTAGTTTGCAGACCTTGTTTAATAAATTTAATGTTTCACCATTTCTTATACGTGACCTAACAAATCCTGTTTTGTGATATTCTAACTTATCTGATGTTACCTTTTTAGATACCCTACACTCTATATACTCAGTGATCACCGCTTTAGTACAAGCGTTGGCGTTCAATGACAAAAATAGGTTTGTAAGAATAATTAACATATTTTAATTTTATGTCTTATTTAAAATTTCTACAATTACTATTCTCGTTGGGGGGCAATAGTTGAGACAGGAGACAATGGGTAAGCCCTTTGTTCTTAATAGTATTCTTCTCCATAACGATGTGAAAAAATGCTCTGAACTCTTTAGCTTGTAACTCATGAGTGTAACTTGAAAACCTACTTAAATGAGCTATAAATCCGATTACAAACTATTTATACATAGCTAATCATATTGATATGGACATAATTCTAGTGGATAATATTAATTACTATGCTAAAAATACTCATCGACATCTTTTTTTTGACCCTTTCCTTTTCTCATGGGAAAGTTGGTGAAGTTGTTAATTTAAATCTTTATAGCCATGTATCAATAATTCAAATTGAAGATTTTATATCAAAAAAAATCAAAGAAGATCATCATTTTTCTGAGTTTTTGAATAGAACGAAACATGGTGAGGTTCTTTACAACTATATTAAAAATAACCAGTTCAATTTAATAATTCCTAAGTATAAATTACTAAAAGAAATAAAAGGACATGAACCAGACAACCCTTTTTCGTATAACAGATATGGCCTGTTTAAACTTGTCGTTGATTTGATTTCAGACAAGCCTAAGTGGAAGGATCTTGATTATTATAATTATACAAGGGATAAGAGATATTTTGTTTTTAATCCCGATCATCCTGAGAAACCCGACTACAATATCTCTAAGGGAGACACCTTTCTTCTAGCAAAACGAAACGGTTCTCCAGATCATGAGTTATATTGCATTACTGGATCATGTCTAAGGGAGAATCTAAATACTATTAGGTCAGAGGCATTTTTAAGAGAATACAAATATTCATATTTAGATAATCTCAAATCAAATACAATAATTAACAAAATAAAATACTTTTTCCTAAATATTGCTTTTTGCAATCTAACTAATAATCAATTGGCAAAAAGCAGCGCATTGTGTGAATTTAATAACAAGTCTCCAAGCTCTAAGTTAATGATTAAGGATAGTGAATTCAAGCACATTGAAGGGAAGCTATACTATAAGTTAGAAGAAGTTTCGGCAAAGGCTATTGCTAGGACTCTTAAAAAAGCATTTAACACAGACAAACCTGATGTATGTGCACAATTGATTTCAAAGGACTGGAAGAATGGCTATTATCAAATTAAAAAAGAAGAGTCTCTTTCATATATAAAAATAGAGCAGTCAGAATATGGAACTCGTTTAGATATTTTTTTTCCAGACTTGCCGATAGATATTATTGATCATTCTATCATCAATAGTGCAATCTTCTCTAAAAATAAGTTTCACGCAAATGCATGTTCAATCTAGCCTTCACTACGCAAAATAAGCTTTGGACAATTTTTTCAGATTGGAATTTCATAATCTATATTTCAGTACTCTAGGGATTACGGTAAAAGTTTTTATAAACAATACATCATAAAAAACTTTATACATTCACAACTTTAAGAGTAGATATCTAAACTGAGTGAACTTTCATACTGATAAAACCGTTTTAGTTTACTCTCTATTATATGCTTTTAATAAATTAGTCTCCGAATCCTTAGTAAAATATTTTTTATCCCTTTTCGATTTTAACATATATCGACCACCTCTCTTCTTATCTAAAGTTAGTATGGAGGACCGATAAAAGAATTTTGTATCACGAGTATGGTCAGCATCTATAAAATAGTTTTCACAGTTTTCGATAAATGTATCAATCACAATTGCGTTCAATTCATCAATTTCCTTCAATGAATCTATATTTACAGAATGAGTAGAGACAACCCAAATATGATTTAGTTTTTCATTAAATTCGCCATCTACCGTACTGAAATTATGCTTATCAACCAATGAGTTTCTCGATTTCTCAAAACAACCAAGTACTGGTCGTTTATTTAGTTGATAAACAACAGAACAGATAGCAAATGACAATAGAATAAATAACTTATTTTTAAATTTCAAAAATTACATCCTCCTGGAATAGTAAATACTTCACCTGAACTTGTCCAATCGATTAGGCGATTAGGAACCTGGTTACTTGCTAAAGTGAAAAATTCTAAAGCTTAAAAAACTCTTTAATACCGATGAGGATATTTGTGGCGGCGATGGAGGCTAGGATTAGGCCCATGACTTTTGAGATGACGATGGCGCCGGAGCGGCCGATCTTTTTGTTGATGGGGCCTGAGATGCGCATAAAGATATAGGTGATTACGATCACGAGAAGCATCATGGAGGCGGTGATGATTTGGTCCACGATGGAGTGGCGCGAGTTATCTGTTAGAAGGATAATTGCGAGGATGGCACCGGGTCCTGCGATAGAAGGAATGGCCAAGGGAAAGATGGCCGTTTCCTGAGCTGATTTTAAAAGTTCAAGCTCCCCTTCTGGTTTACTATCTCCAAAAATCATATCAATTGCGAAAATGAGAAGGATAACTCCACCCGAAACCTGAAAGGCCGGAAGAGGCACTCCCATTTTTCTAAGGAGGATCTCTCCAATAACAAGAAAGAAAAGCAAGATAAGAAAGGCCACGGAAGAGGCCACAAGAGCTATTCTCTTTTTTTCTTCTTCTTTGTAATTTTTGGTTACCGCAATAAAAACCGGAATTGTTCCAATAGGATCAATAACCGCCCAAAGGACGATAAAGCTGCTAATAAGACTTTCAAAATCGATCAAATCGAATCCCTAGGGGTTTATAAGGTCAGTTAGAAGATATTCTATTTCAAGACTAACAAGTTTACTAATCTTTTTCTTCTTATTGACGGTCCAGCCCACGGTGGTGACAGAGCGTTTTTTGGCCTCGGCCAGGTACTTGTTTACGAGTTTCCAAAAACGCTTTTTACGAAAAAGAGGATTAAGGCTACCTCGGTGCCCTAGGGGGAAGCCGAGGTTGAGGGAGATGGCGTCATGAGTGGAGCCTATTCCTCCAAAGTATTTTTGAAAATCGCTTAGGGGCTCGCTTCCCCACTTTCCTTCTAGGCTGGTTCTAATCTCTGGAAAGAGGTCTTTAACTTCCATAAGGATTTTTGAGTCCGTGCTATTGACCATAATCTTCTTTAGAAGAGAGCGGTCATCGATATCTTCAAGGGCCGTTTGTAAGGCCAGTGCTAGACCAGGCTTTTTATCTTTAAGGTCAATCCAAACAAATTCTAAATTTGGGCGGGCCAAAAGTTCATCGATGATATTTTTTAAGGAAGTAAAATGCGTAGGCTTTTTAACTTTTTTAACTAGGATCTGAGTTAAAGGAAGTTTTGTATTATGGGTGACCTTACATTTTAAAAGCTCAGATAGATTCTTCTCTTGAATTTTTCCTTTACAGTTGCTCACTCTTTTTAAGGAGGCATCATGGGCCAGGACCAGTCTTTGATCTTTGGTTAAGAGGACATCAAACTCGACTCCTTTAAAGCCATTTTTTAAGGCCTGATCAAGGGCCTCAAAGGTGTTTTGAGCGTAGATATGATTTTTCCAAATACCTTTATGGGAGACCAGTAAGGTCTTCGCTTGAAGCCCAAAGCTTAGGGCAAAAAATAGAATCAGCAGGTATTTCATGTTCCGGACTATATAGGAAGCCTAAGGATATTAAGAGCTTAATGTAAACTATTCATGACCCATAACCGTGACTTCGTTCTTATTGGCGTTTAACTGCTTTATAATCATAGTAAAGCCTGTTCTAAGGGCGATTTCTTTAAACTTGCTAAGGATATGATAGTCCTTATCCCCCTGAAATTTGATCGTGAAAACAAAGTTCTCACAGGCCTTTTCTAGGACCCAAAAGTCTATTAGTTCAAGGATACGCTCCGGGGCGCAGATAATATCGGAAATGGCCCAGTCGATTTTCTCTTCTGGGCGGTACTTAAAGGCATCGGTTTTTAAGAAGCTCACCTTGGGATCATTCATTAGGCTTTCATCAAGTGGCGAGCGATCAAGGGCGATTACTTTAGCGCCATTTTTTCTAGCGATATAAGTCCAGCCTCCAGGACAGGCCCCAAGGTCTACTACCGTTTGATTTTCTAAGAAGGATTTACCGAGGATGATTTGAGCTTCTACAATTTTTCTATAGGCCCTTGAAGGGGCCTTTTTATCATCTTCCACATTATTAAAGCCCCCCACAAAAGGAGAGATTAGGGAGTGATAGTCTTTTATTTCATTTTCATCTAAAAATGAGGCCACAACTGATCTATCTGGCAGGATCATCACCTGCAAAAAAGCAAGGGAGCGATCAAAGTCTTTTCTTAAGCTAAAGATCTCATTCTTTTTAAAATGAGAGATCAGTTTTGTTTTAAGAATATCTGCCCGCCCAGAATCTAAGATGCCGTACTTTTCCGTAAGAGCAAAGACATGGCAGTTAATCTTGGCCTTACCATTGATTTTAGATTTAACCAGGTCCATGATCTCAAGGGCCTGCTTACCAACGGACTCTTCTTTGATTGGGATTGAATTAATTAGGGCCGTGGTAGAAAAGCCTAAGAACTTATTTTTTAAATCAATACTTGAGTTAATGGTGAGCAGTGGAAAACCCTTAAGAACTTCAGGGTCCGTGCTAAGGTCTCTTTTTATTTCTTCAGTAAGTGCACTTACCCAGTTTTTATCTTTGCAGAGAATATAGTGCATGAACTGCCTTAGTGTTTGATCTTATAAAATCCAGACTTCTTTGAGTCAGGATCAAAATACTCTACTTCATCTTCACCAAAGTCGCTAGGTATGGATAAGCTTTTAGAGCTACAAAAACTCTCAAGACCAATACCTGCTTTTTGATAAGGAGAGCAAAAGCTTGGGTACTGTCCCGTGATTTCTTTATACTTGCAGCAGGCCAGTCTTTCGTTATTAGGTCCAAACTTGAGGCTAAGCTTTTTCATAATAGTTTCGCCGCAGGTGAAATACTCTCCCCCAGCACAACCATTGGGGGTGCATTCGGCCCCTTTAAAATCTATATCAATTAGGTCTTTCCATTCTTGGCAATCGCTTTTAGCGCAGTTTCTAAGCCCGCGGGTCCCAGTGGAAATGGTGTACTCGTCTGCGAGATCAAAAAGACTATGCCCAATTTCGTGAACGGCCACTTTTGGGGCTGATCTATTTATGGAAGTGGTGGCGATATTATCGTTAATATACCCGGCCCCTCCATACTTTGTGTCGTTATGAACCACGAGGATCTGTCTTTCTTTTGAGTTATCACAGACCTTGGCCAGTTTTTTAGCATCTCCCCTATCACAACATAAAAGGCGATCTATGCCTGAGCAGCCGTACTTACAAAAGCTATTTTTCTTAGCTTCTTTAGTTGAAAGAAAGAAATTAATAAATTTATTATCTTTTGAAAAAGGCTTATAAGACTCAAACTTCTCCACAATCTTTTTGGCCTCTTTTTTAAAAAGCTTTAAATCACCTTCAAAATTTGATGGCACTAAAACAATATTAACGGATTTATTTTGGGCCAGTGCTGAAGACCTTAAGGTTTCACAGGTTTCGGCCATACCGGTTAGAGAGAAAAGAAAGACTGAAAGAATAAGTAGAGTTTTTGTCATAGGCAACTTAGTCATAGCAAAACCTAAAAAAATCGCAAGCTTATTGTAAAGAATACGGCCTACCTACGACGTTTTCCCTTTTTAGAAAAGCGTCTATCTTCCTCTGGAGGAATAATATCGTACTTCTTTTTCTTGGCCTGTTTTTGAGGCTTCTTGGGGGCCTTTTTCTTTGGTTTATTTTTAGGTGCCGCTTCTGAGCTTGAGCCTTCAATTAATTTAAACAGTGTGATGAGCTCTTTTTCTTCTAGATCCCGCCAATCACCAGTGGGAAGATTTCCTAAATCAATATTCATAATCCGAGTTCGCTCTAGCTTTGTGACTTCATAATCAAAATACTCACACATGCGGCGAATCTGTCTATTGAGTCCCTGAATAAGAATGATCTTAAAAATATTTTGTGAAACCTGCTCGACCTTACAGCCCTTGGTCACCTGTCCTAAAATGGGAACGCCCCCGGACATGCCTTTAATAAAGTTTTCCGTAATCGGTTTATTAACGGTTACCAAGTATTCTTTTTCGTGATTATTTCCGGCCCTTAAAATTTTATTAACAATATCCCCATTGCTCGTTAAAAAAATCAGGCCCTCTGAATCTTTATCGAGACGACCGATGGGAAAAATTCGCGTGGGATGACCGACAAAATCCACAATATTACGACTCTCGCTTCCCTCCGTGGTGCTAACAATTCCCACGGGCTTATTTAGAGCGATAAAGATATGGCGCTCTTCATCCTTGGCCTCGATGAGCTTATTATTAACGGTGACCTTGTCACCGGGAGCCACATAATCATCAAAGCGGGCCTTTTTACCATTTATGGTGACCTTGCCCTCTTCAACAAAGCGGTCCGCCTCACGTCTAGAGCAAAGTCCACTATGGCTAATATATTTATTAATCCGGACGGGATCTTTCTTAATCATGGAATATTGGTAACTCGGAAAAGGCAAAAATAGAAGGTCTTTTTGTGCTTCACATGATATGAGGTCTATATGGGAAAGAAAGGCTCAAAAAAGGGAAATGATCGGCGGGGAATTGCCCCGAATATACTTTTAAAACATGTTGAAAGTACTGCGCCGTTTCTCTTTCAAGGGGAGCTCGACAGCAAGTCCCCTGGAACAGAATTTATTGAAAAGCTGCGTTTTTATAAAAAGAACTTAAAGCTTTTAAATAATATCGACCTGCCCGAGTACTTTCATATTTGTCTTTGCGCCCACTGGAGCACGGCCGGAACTTTTGTACCAACGGATGTGGATAATCAAATTCGCGAAAGTCTTTGGAAACAAGACTCCATTCTTAAATATATAGATAAGATGGCCAAGCTCACCATGGAATCCTGGAAATGGGATTACTCTCAGGTCACCAATAGAAAGTCCTATAACCGCATTAATAACGAAGTCATGAGCACCCATGAGGGCACCTGGTTAAGTGTGGCCATTGGTGGCTACTGCGCCCTGGTTAAAAACAAAAGAGCTGACCTCGCCTCTGAAATGGCCGAACTTATTATAGCCGAGGCAAGAAAAGAAGAAGCCTTATTACTTCAGCTAAGAGAGGACCGCGATCATATAAACTTTTTAAGAGCCGCTCCACTAATGGCCCATAATTTTGGGGATCTTGATCGAGTGATGATTCAGTGGAATATGGATGGAAGCGATCCCTTTTTTAAAGAGGTCTTTAAACTTGGCCATGAATTAAACTCTAGCTATGATCCCATTCTTGTTTATACAGGAAAGGTGAATAAAGAATTTAGCTCAAAAGAAAATCATCGGCATATGTCCATGCGCCAACCAAAATGTCTTAGAAAATCTTCTAAGTTTTTAATTCCCGTTGGTCCCTTTACGGATGACTGGGGAAAAACCCTCGGTCAGTCAGAACTTTTAGATGATAGTGAAAAAGCTGAAATCGTAGCGGCCTTTTATGAAGGTTATAAAAGACAAGATCAGGCCTTTGGATACATCAGAGCTTTTAGGGCCCTTACTAAGGAACTTGACCAGGGACTCTCCACACTTGAGCAGTACCTACCCTTTGATCTTCTGGCCGAAATCAAAAGCTCTCCCTTTATGGAGCTCTCAAAAGTCACTAGAGAAGAATTTGAGGCAGATTACGCTAAAAGGCTTGAAGAGTTCGTTTGCCCCAATACCAAAATTCAGTTCTAAACCTGCCTAATCATATCAGTTATTAGGTAAATAATTTTTAGGGTTCTAACCACTAGCATTTGGGTTTAAAATAAGGTTAAGAAAAAAATCAAAGAGGTTAACCTAAATGGCGATTGTCCTAAGAATTACCAGCGATAGCTCACATAAGTATTTAGACATAACTAAATCCCTTAAGCCCCTATCCTTTGGAAGAAGTGAAAGCTGTGACTATACACTTGATGACGATGGCTGCAGTGGCAATCATCTTGAACTCACACTTAAGACCAATCAAATAACTATCAAAGATCTTGATAGCAAAAACGGAACAATCCTAAACAATAAGAAGATCACTCGGGACCGTCTTTACGTGGACGATATTATTCAAATTGGAGATTCTTATATTGAGCTTCATACTGATTCCCTAACCACTATTGAAAAAGAAACTTTTAGAAACCGCCGCACCGTTGTGGATCAATCGGCCGGTCAACTTACAATCCCCGATCTAAGCCGTTCTCAAAAAAATAAAGAAAAACTCGTAAGCGATGATAAAAGACGTCATGGCTTTAACGAGCTCACCAATATCACCGGCATCGCAAAACCAAAAATCTCAGAACTCGCCAAGGCCAAAAAGAAAAAAGCCGAATAGGTACCTGGCCGGCCGGGACAGGCTTACTTGAATAAATGAAGTCCGGAGCGGACCTTACTTATTCCCTACTTTGATAACTGCATTGGAAAATGCATATAGAGAACAACTTTTCCAACTTCATAATCAGTTACTCGAAAAGTTTTAGTTCCTTCTGTAAGAACTTGCGGGAATTTCTTCCCTTCTCTTTCATCATAGGTCACTGAAATATATTGAATTCCAAAACCGATGCCTCGGTCGGTTAAGTAATCTAGTCCAAATTTGAACCCTTTCCCATCATAGTTTGTACTGGCCCCAGCTTTACTAGCAAGGCTAAGAGTCTCTAGCGGTGAAAAACCCGCAAAAAACTTAAAACCAAAATTGAATTCATATCCTACTACCGCCCCAAGTCCAAAACCAACAGAGGTCGCAGTGTCTTTATTTGTTATTGAAGCAAGACCATCGTACTTCATTTCTTCATGGGACCCATAGTCGACTCTAAAATCGCCAGCGATATAAAAGCCTTTAACCATCCACCCGCCTTGAGCGTTTCCTGACAATTCAATTAATAGTGCATCAGTATCGCCTGTACTCGTATGATTTACACCTGTAAAACTTTGATCTGCATAACCTAGTCCAAGTCCTCCAGATAAATTCAGAATTAATCCATTATAATTCCATGGAGCTGTTCTCTCAGACTTACTCTGCTCCTTAAGTCCCATATTTGGCTTTTTCTTTTCTTTAACTTCTTTTTTTTCTTCCACCTTTTTTTCTTTTTCTTGGGAAAAGGCAAAAGGACTTAAGGTAATGCAAATCATTACAATGAACTTCTTCATAAAATCTCCTATAAAACTTATTGTAATGTATTTTTGCATAATTAATATGCACGGAAATTACTTCCGTTTAAGAGTCTCCCGTTTTTTCATTTTAGCAAGTAACCAGGTACCTAAAGTTCTAAAGTTCGAGCTTTTCCATAAGATAGCCAAGGCAATCTTGGTGAATGACTTTAATGTCTTTTGTGAACATGGATGGAATGATAGTGGTCTTAGCTAGGATTTTATCTCCTTCGTAGGAAATAATTTGATCGCTAATATCAACTCCGGTTTCATCGTTGACCATGATTTCGTAGTTTCCGCTATAGCGATGACCGAGCAAGGTACCGGGAGCGAGCTCTTCGAAATTGAGATCGTCAAAATCTTTGATAAAACAAAAGTCTTTGCTTTTATCTTCTTGATCAAATGTAACTGTGGCCCCGACCGGCACCATGATGCGGGCGAGGGTGTGATAAATTTGCATATCAAGTTCATGGGCGCGCTTTCTTGGGATTTCATCAAGAAGATAAACTTCTTCGATAAAATTACAAACTTCCGTTACCCCTTCCCCAGGTTTACCGCATTCGATGGTAGTAGAGGGACAAAATTTAGAGAAGGCCATGCTTAAGGCCTCATGGGGTTCGATAAAATAAACAAGTGTTTTAGAAAAAAGAGAACCAAGAGTTACAAACTCTGGAAGCAGCCTATTCACGCAGCCGTAAAATGGATTTTTCCCCGTATTATTGTGAATATCAATGGCCGCAAAAACTTTTCTTTTTTTCATTTCTTTAATGATAGAGCTGGCCATTTGCTCGGCCTCGGATTTCCCTCCGGCCCAAATACGATTAAAGTCTTCTTGAAACTCTAATTTCCTAAGACCTTTTGTGGCCGCAGGGATATTGCCAAGAAGAATGGTTAGACTTCTTGGTAAGTTTTTTTGATCATATTTTTGAAAAAATTTTTGAAGAGCAAAGTAACCTGAAGTTTCATTTCCATGCAAAAGTGTGGAGACAAAAAGTGGATCTTCTTTTTCGCCTTTTAGATGAATAAGGGTTGGTCCCTTAAGAATTTTATGAAGCTCAGTTGGTCCATGGTCAAATAGACCTTCCGGGATCTCATCAAGTATCTCTAACATGGACTCTATACTACCAGAGGTGCACCGGTTTATGAGATTTTTGTTTTCCTAAATAGGCCTGCATGAGTTTTTTATAGTCATTGCCATTTTGCGCAAGAAATTCACTTTGCCATGCAGCTCCATTTTTCCCCGTCTCGGTTCTTGGAATAAGCACGTCGTCAAAATACGTCGCAATAGTTTTATCATCGCAGCCAAGTTCTTTTAGGGCTTCTTTTGCTAAGGGGATGAGCTCATTTAAAAGGAGGTCCTTGGTGCTCACCTCTTCGCCTTTCCATTTAAGGGTAGCGTTTAGTCCGTCTTTGGAGGCCTTATAAAAATTTTCTTTGGCCGTTTTAAAATCAATTTGTTTAACCAGCTCCGATGCCTTTGGAAGTAGGGCCTTACTCATTCCGATATAAAGACCAACATTAGCCACCACGTCTATAATACTTGGTCCCGCTGAATTTACTCTATGCTCAATCCTAAGATGCGGCGTTCCGCTTTCAAGTCCGATGATGGGTCTATTCCAGCGCCAGATATTTCCATTATGAAGACGAAGATGGCTGAGCCAGCTGGGGTCTTTGTCACAAACATAAGGAAGAAGGACAGGAAACTTTAAGTTCTCTTCAAAAAGATCCATCATCTCGTTTATATAACCATTCCCAAAAGTTACTCTTTCAATCATATCTCCGTCGATGCCTTTAAAGGCCGGAAGCTGAACGCTTTGCTCAAAGATTGGGATACGCGTTTCTTGCCAAAGTTTTTTTCCATAAAGAGTTGGCGCATTTGCTGAAACGGCCACCATGGGGGCGCTCAAAATCAGACTTAAGTTATATAGATCGGCCGCCTCTTCTTGAGTAGTTTGTAGATGCACTTGAAGAGAAGTTGCTGCGGCCTCCATCATCACATCGTCTTTAGAAAGTTTTAGTTCTTCGTCCCCTTTAATATCGATCTCAAAGGGTTTATGCCCGCGGTGCTTTAGGCATTCAGCATTCAAGGCCTGATAACGAGTCATGGCCGACATATTTTTCATCTGCAAGTGATCGTCGTTTACTGTTGGTAAAATACCAATGGCCGCCACATCAAGATTCATCTTCTGCGCTTCGCTTTGGCATTTATTCCAAACACCGCGAAGATCTTCTTCTAAGGCCAAAAGAAATTTTCCCTCTAGCTTTTGAGGACGAGAGTTAATTTCAAAATTAAATTTAGAAATCTCTGGAACCACTTGGGGATCGTTGACTCCTGGAATAAGTTTTTGATTTTCAGGATATGGATTTCCTTCTTTATCTAGAATCCAACCTTCAAGCTCAAGACCACAATGATCACTTCTATCGAGAAAAGCTTTTTTCTTAAACCAATCTCGTAAGATTTCAGTTTCTTCACGTAGTTTTTTTGCGAATTCTTTTTGATCTAGTTCGGTAAAGGTCGACTGCCTTATTTCCTGTCCCATAATCCTATCTTCCTGATAGCTCTAGTTGAGGGTACTCCTTACCCTTTCTTTTGAATTTTCTTTTTATTAGCTTGGAGGGCGGCTAAATCCTCTTTGCTCAACTGAAGAAGCTGAGTCACTCTCACCTCTTCATCATCATCTTCTGCTTTCGCCTGGGCTTCTTTGGCCTTATCTTCCATGGCCGTAAGCTCATCTTCATCAAAGCTTAGTAGGTTATCTCCGCTTCCATCACTACTGGCCTCTGGGGCAGCTGCTCTGGCCGCTTCTCTTTCAGCGCGCTCGGCTTTGGTATAGAGATCATCCGTATCGTTTGCGGCGGCTCTTTTATCCCTTTCTCCCACAAGCTGGCGCATGATCTTCCCATACTTTTCTAGCTGAGAAACCAATTGCTTATTTGTAAGATCAGGTATCTTTACCATTTGTTAAATTCTCCAAAACCTCGGCTCCTCCAAGGTTCCGTCATTATAGCAAAGCATCCCCCTATTGAAAAAAAATATTTATACATTGTCTTACCGGAGTCTAAGACTCGGTTAACCTTTGCAAGTTTCATTGGAAAATACATAATAGCCTCATGGAATATCAAAAGCTTTATGACGATATTATTAAGGATTTAAAGTCCGGAAAACGCGCACTTATGCGTTTAAACTCGGATCAAATCGAAGGACTTAAGAAGGCCTTAGATGACGGTCTAGTGACGGAAGAACTCCATAAGATTTTATGTATCCTTGATCATTCCATTGAATCAAACCTGGAGTTTTCTTCTTATATCTGCCGTGAGCTTAAGAAAGTAGAAGATTCAAAGACTCTTATCTATTTATTAGGTGCTTCAAGTAAGCATGTCATTGAGGCCGCCGCGAAGGATGGCTTCCCTCCATCCGGGGAGTTTATGAGCGCCATTAAAAATATTCTTGAATCACCCTTGGCAAAAGAGCCAGAGAATTTAGAGTGGCTACTTCGGACCATTGAACAAACTGGCATGAAGAGTATTTTCTTTAAGGGAAGTATTTTAAAATTAAAACCGGGTATGGGCTCTCTTTTTAATCAGCATAAAAAAGCGAGCAAAGAAATCATAGAGCTACTTGAAAAGCGCTGGGCCCCAATAAAGGGAGGTCCCCTTGGGTGATGATAAAAAATTCTCTCCAGAAAAAATGTATGAGAGTCTTTCAAAAGTTTTGGACGCTACCAATAGACCTCTATTTGGAAAACAGCCGGAAGTGGAATCACAGGTACAAATCCTTCCAGATAAAACCGTAAGCCCAGGAAAATTTCTTCCTCATCCCCTCGTCCCGGGAGCCTTTAAGGCCCATCCTCAGACCATTGCAGCTGTCAGAAAAGACATTTTTATGGGGGGTGAAGGCTTTGAAGACCTAGAGGAAATGACCGTCTGTAAGGGATGCAGTGAGTCTCTAGATAAGCAATTTTGGGTATTTTGCCCATTCTGCGGAGCAGAATTCAGCCAATAACCGACTAAAATCGGGCGATGTAAATCTTTGTAAGAATATGGAGTTTTACGTCTCACCCACCCCCTAGTAAATTCAAGAAATCTTTTCGAGGACATTGAGACCGAATAGTTATTTGAAAGTGAAGACCGGATGTCAAAACACAAATAGCGAGTAGGTCAGGGACAAGGGACTACCGTACACACAGCGGTAAAAACAGGAGCGAGATTCTATGGCAAAAAGAAAACCATTGAATAAGAAAGAATTAAAAGAGATTAGAACAATTTTGTTAAAAGCTAAGGAAGAGATTCTTAACAACGCTAAAGGACAAGAAAGTTTTTGTCTTGATAAGGATGAGCTAATGGATCCTCTCGATGAAGCTTCGGCTAATATCGAGGCCCAAAGAGAACTTCGTATGCGTAATAGAGAAGTTTTCTACCTTAAGAAAATTAACAAAACATTAGAAAGAATTGACCACGAAGGTTACGGTGAATGTGAAGAATGCGGATTGCATATTGGCTTTGTAAGACTAAAAGCTAGACCTACCGCCGAGCTTTGTATCGCCTGTAAAGAAGAAAATGAAATGGTTGAGAACTCCTCATGGAAGCGATCAAAGTCGCTAGGAGTAGCTCTCAACGAAGTTAGATAGAGTAATACTTTTGTATGGCCCTATCACGGATGAAGGGGCCTACAAAATTTTATGACCTCACCTCAATATATCCAATCCATTGTTGAAAAATTTTATGCCAAAGCTGTGGTTGATCCCATAATTGGTTTTCACTTTCGTAAGATTCAAGAATTTGAAGGAGATAATCCTTTAAGACCCCCCATGGAAGCCTTCGCCAGTCATATTCCTCGCATCGTAAACTTTTGGAGAATGCAG
Organism: Halobacteriovorax sp.; assembly: GCA_002720865.1. Taxonomy (GTDB): domain Bacteria; phylum Bdellovibrionota; class Bacteriovoracia; order Bacteriovoracales; family Bacteriovoracaceae. The sequence continues at coordinate 245,621 of PBIO01000031.1, read as the reverse complement.
CTTCTTGGAGAACATGGTCTTGAGTCTGAACCCTTTAATCTTTTAAAGGCCCATGCATACTTGGGAGTAAAAAGAGCACAAGTTAATAGGTGGCTTATTCTTTTTAATGAAACCTTAGATGAGTCTGAAGGGGATGAAGAGTTTATTACTCTTTGGAAGCAGAAGGCGGCTCACTTTGGGGCGAAGATTCGTTAGGGTTAACCGCATTAAAAACCTTCTTCACAAAATATTTTAAAACCGGCTCTTCAGTCACTTCATCAAAAAGCCAATTGGCAAAATGGTATTGATTTAAACGCTGGGCCTCAGCTCTTGCGGCTTCCACCGTTTCAAACTGAATAGTAATAAGCTCCACTCGTTTAACCTTTATCCTCTTACCACTTCCTTCTACGCAGCCAGGTCCATAGTTTTGGCAAAGCACTCTTTTATGCTCCATTCCCGCAGGTATTGGAACAAGCTCAATATTTGGTTCTGATTTTTGCGCGAGCTTCCACATGTCCGAAGCTGAATAGGTCTTCTCTTCTTTGCTGCAAGAGCAGGAGCTTAAACCTAAAAGAATGATAAATGAGATTAAAAGTTTCATTGGGAATATTATATCATACTAGGTTGCTACACTGGACCTCCCTTAGTGGTCGGTCCTGCGTTGCTCGGCATCATCGGCGATCCTGCCGATGCTGCCTTCAAAAAAACAGTCTGAAGTTCAGTGAGTGAAGACTTGAAGGCTTAACTCCGTCAATTTCAGATTTGATTGGAAGCTTTAGGTTGTACTCAAGCTGAGCAAACCAAAGCTTTGCTCTTGGAGTAAAGGTAAAATGCTCCGTATCTAGCATTCCTCTAACCATAAGTCCGAGACGATCTTCCCAAACATAAGCACCCAGCTCTGCTCCGGCGTAAAGACCATCGCTAAAACCATATGCCTTTCTTTTATGTACCCCGGCAAATGGCTTTAGATCAAAGAAGGCTAGCTCCATGGCATATTCTCCATGAAGTCTAAGAAGCGGATCAAAGTCGTAATTAACCTCTCCCCCCTTGGCCTTATTGTCTGTTACCGTTGCCATTTTAATTTCATTGATAGAAACAAAACCAGTCATATTATTTTGAGTATAACCAACCTGAATATCTGAAGTTGCGTTAACGGTTGTATTATCTTCTTCAGGAAGATCAATGGCGTCTGAACTTCTTGCTAGTGTATCGGCGGTAACCGTTAAGGCCACGTCAGATCTACCAAGAGCATAAAGATTTACATGCCCAAACCAGTTCTCACCCTTGATCCAATTCACTAAGAAACCGGCATGCCCCTCACCTTTGATATACGGAAAAAGAGAAGGAGTGGTCCCATTGGTGGGCCAAAAGTATTTTCCTACATACTGCTGAGCGGCTGCTTCTTCACTAGCGTCCGAACAGGCTGCGTCAATATACTGCTGAACAATATCGGCACCGGCCACAACTGATAGCCCACAAGAAGCAATCTCAGAAAATTGAGCAGGAACTAAGTTTGCGATATCGGCGATGGTAATTGTTCTTTGTTCAATTCCTAGGTGAAAACCTAGATTAAAGCCAAAACGAAAATCAGGAATAAACTTTATCCCAAAGGCCGTAAAACTAAAGATTGGAATCCCAAAGTCTAGGTTTACCCTTAAGGTTTGTTCAGTCTTATTATATTTATTTAAGAAGTTTTGAGCTGCATTAATCTTCGCATTAGTATCACCAGGTGTTTTTGAAAGCTGCTTAGCCTCATCAATAACATCCTGAACATCAGCGTTAAGCCAAGCACTCACATCGATAAAAAAGTCATGCCCAGGGTTTCTAAGCATCTCAATGGTTCTAAATTTATCTTCTAAAAGGGTGTAACGTTCTACTACATTAGCTGATTGAGCTTCGGCTAAAAAAAGTACACCAACAACGAGAAATAAGAGACGGATATAAGTCTTAATAGATGGCTTCATAAGTTCTTCCTTAAACTTAGTTTTTTTATTAAATGAAATTGTTCTACCTAGGATAGTTAATCTTGGAGATTTGTAAATACTGGAAATTTTTATAATTACCCGCGGGAAATACTCTGATATAATCCCCTACTTTTAATCAACGACAAGTTGCAAAAGAAAGCCTTAACTTGCAAAATATAGAGATTAACATTTGCAAATCTAGGCACTTAACGGGGCATAATTGGCGACAGAAACGCTTTATATTCTTGAAATAAAAATACCTGATCAAGATTCCAAGAGAGTTCCGATTCAAGGAAGAGTCACTATTGGCTCAGGCAATGATGTGGACATTAGCATTGGAGACTATGGTCTTGCTCCAAGACACTGCGTTTTCAAAGAAAGCAATGAGATTTTAACCGTTCAAAATACTGGCGGGGGAGATGCTGTTACTGTTGGAAAACAAAAACTCTCCCATGGAAAAATGTATATCGTTGATAAGGGTGACTCTGTTAAGGCCGGCGAAATTACTTTTGTTATCAGAACAGAAGACGCAGAAGTTCACTATGTGGATGAAGAGGGCTCTACTTTAGCTGGAACACTCGCTGAAGAAATCGAAGTGGATGAAGATGATGAAGAGTCCATGAGCATGATTGCAAAACTTTCTGGCTTCTTCAAAAGAAAACCAAAAAACGAAGACGAAGAAGATGAAGATGACACAGGAAAAATTCAAGTTATAGATCATACACAAGATGAAGAAGGTGAAGAGGACGACTCCCCTGCAGCAAAACTGGTTAAAGCTTCTGGTGCTGGGCTAGGAAAAGTTAAAGCAAAAAATATTAAAGTAAGCCCTTTTTTAAAATCGAAACGGGCCGGAATTATAATTCGTTTTATCGCATTCGTGATGAATCTTACAATTGTATACGCGGTTTATCTTTACGCCTTACCGCTCCTAAAGATTGAAGAGCTTTTTCAAAGCAATTACGACTTGATAATGCCATTCGTAGACAAAGCTCTACCAATGATTCAGCCTCATGTGCCAGAAAATATTTTAACGATGGCCTTAAGCTATACAACTTTTAAAATTCTAACGATTTTTGTGACCCTTGAGGTTTTATCAAGCATGCTTTTTAGCTGTAATCTTGCTCTCTTTCTTTTAGGAGTCACTGGGAATGGTACTTTTTTAGGTAAAAGAATTAAGGCCGTATTTAGAGCTATCTTTAGCTTGGTAACTTCACCTCTTATCATTACAGAGCTTCCGGTGCTATTAAAGTACAGAACACTTAAGGAAGTTTTAAGTCATAGCCAACTTGAAAAACGTAGTAACTTCCTGTCCATAATTCTTGGTTTTACTATTGCCCCGGTGGTTATCGTAGCAGCCTTTTTATGGCCTCTTGTAAATGACCCTACTCTTCTAAAGTTACCTGAATTTGTTGAAATCGCTAAAACTCCCATTAAAAAGGGAAAACGAGAAAAGAACTACGTGGGCGCTTCGACTACACTAGGTTTTAAGGTCAGCCTCTATAAAAAGCCAAGCCTTGAGTTATTACCTTCTTTAGAAAAGACCGGTTTAAAACTTTATATATTCGACTTGAAAAAAGGAAAAAAAGTCAGCCTAAGCATGGCCAAAGCTATTGATTTAAATGACGAATTTAAATTGATGCTCGAACAAAACCCCTTTTTCTCAAGCTATAGCCCTGAGCTATTTAAGTTTATGAACGAGCAAAAGGACTCTCCAGGAGTAGTACGAGAGATTACTAATTTAACTCGTGACTCACTTGGAATAACTCCTAACCGACTTCATGAAATTCTTTTAGAGCATGGCCCTTATATCAACGGAATAATGGCCATCAGAATGAAGATTCTTAATAGCCTAGGAATAAATGACAAATTCAAAGCTACTTTTTATCAAGCGGGTCGTGCTCATTATCTAATGATTGATCCAGAAAGTACTGGCGTCACTCAAAATATTTATATTCTGCCACTTGGAGGGATGGGCATTACTCCCTTTCAATTTAGCTTTAAAACTAAAGACAGAAGCTTGGCCAATAATTTTATCGAAAACTTTTTTAAGAAAGCTCGAACTTTAAAGAAAGGCTACGAGTTTGATCCGGTTCAAGTGGAAAGCTGGAATGACTTAAGTGTTCTGGACTTCTATGCCGCCAAATCTTCTATTAATGAAGAAACGGCCAGTAAGATCGCAAGTTTTTATGAAGAAAAAATTGGTATTTTAAAATCTCCAGAAGGTGTCTCTGCTAAAGCTAAAAAGGTATTTGCTTCTCAGCTAGAGAAGACATTAAAAAGATCTTCAAAAGAACTAGGTGATTCCCCACTATCTAAAAAGCTAGAGACCCTCTTAGGTCAGCTACCTAAAACTGAGGTGAAAAAGTGAGTGTTAGAGAACAAGTAAAAGAACATTTTAAATTTAAAGTTGTTCACGAAGATAAAAACTCAGGGGCCAGGGCCGGCGAGATTACAACTCCCCACGGAGTTATCCCTACTCCGGTTTTTATGCCAGTGGGAACTCATGGGGCCATCAAGGCACTGCAACCAAAAGTTCTTGAGGATATGGACACCAAGATTATCCTCTCTAATACTTATCATCTTCACTTAGCCCCCGGAAGTGAGCTTATAAAAAAGGCCGGTGGTCTTCATAAATTTATGAACTGGGATAGACCTATCTTAACGGACTCCGGCGGCTTTCAGGTTTTTTCACTTCAAAAGAAAAGTATCAAAGAAGAAGGGGCTGAGTTTAAAGACCAAAACGGAAAAGGAATACTGCTTTCTCCAGAGACCTCTATTGAGATTCAGCAAAATTTAGGCTCCGATATTATGATGGCCTTTGACGAATGTATCCCTTATCCGGCAACTAAAGAATATACAAAAAATTCAATCGATAGAACTCACCGCTGGCTAGATCGCTGTATCAAAAGCTGGACCAATCCTAAGCAGGCCCTCTTTGGAATTATTCAAGGGTCAACCTATGATGATTTAAGAGATGAATGTATTGAAGAGGTCGTTTCTAGAGATCTTCCCGGCTATGCCATTGGCGGCGTATCCGTCGGGGAAGGTCCGGAGCTTATGGAAAAGGCCGTTAGTTATGCTGCCCCAAAGATGCCAAAAGATAAGCCTAGATACGTCATGGGTGTTGGTAATCCAGAAGATCTTTTTATGATTTGGGAGTACGGCGTAGATATGAGTGACTGTATTATTCCAACCAAATTCGCAAGAGGGGGAACCTTCTTTACCAACCGCGGGAAAATTAGAATAAAGCATAAAAACTACCGTAGAGATTTTTATCCTATTGAACCAAACTGTGATTGCTATACTTGTAAAAACTTTACTAGAAGTTATGTAAAGCATCTCTTTGATTCAAATGAAATTCTAGGAGCAATCCTGGCCACCACTCATAATATTGCCTTTTATAAAGGCCTGGCGGAAAGAGCCAGAAAAGCGATCCTTGAGGACCGCTATCTAGAGTTTAAGTCTGAGTTCTTGGCCGGTTATTTAAAGTCTTAGAGCTCTGATTCAATGGCATGACTTAATAGCTGAGTTAGCTTTTGAATATCTTCTTCAGCGATATTATAAAAAAGTGCAATTCTAAATTGGTTCTTACCAAGTTTTCTATAGGACTCAATTCCATAAACATAACCAAGATCATGTAGCCTCTTACAAAGATCTGGGGCCGAGACTTTTTCATCAAGATTGATTGTTGCTACGGCCGTTGAGCGGTACTTTTCTTCTTCAATAAAGCAGCTTAAATATGGTTTTTCATTGGCCCAATTATAAACATGGTCCGCTTTACGTCTTCCATTGGCCTGAACTTCAGAATAGCCTGCCTTGTTCATTACTTTTAACTGCTCGTTAAGCATCCAAAGAGTTGCTAGGGCCGGAGTATTATAAGTCTGGTTCTTGTCACTGTTATCAATACAAGTTTTCCAGTCCATGATCCCAGGAATATAGCGTGAGCTATCTGCCGCTATTTTAAGCGCCCGCTCTCTAGCTTTTTGAGAAAGTATAGAAACAAAAAGTCCTCCATCACTGGCAAAAACTTTTTGAGGAGAAAAGAAATAAGCATCGGTCTTACTTACATCACAGGGACATTGAGCGCCGCCGCTAGTAGCGTCCACGGCCAAAATTGTATTGGCATCAACAGTTGGAAAAGCATCTACCATAACACCTGTTGAAGTTTCATTTAAAGTTGTGGCGATATAATCAACTCCATCTACATTAGTAGGAGTTATCCCTTTTCCAAATTCAACTCCATGCTTTTGAGCTTCAATCCAAGGGATTGCATTATGGGACTTGTACCACTTCTCGCTAAACTCTCCGCAGGTAAAGTGAGCGGAGCTCTTCTCAACCATTCCAAGACCCATCATATCGAATAGAAGTGTGGCGCCCCCATTCCCCATGGCAATGGTATAGTCTGATGAGAGATTAAAATAAGATCTAATCCCTTCTTGAACATCTCTAACTAGGTTTTTAACGGCCGGCTTTCTATGGCTGGTTCCCATAAGCTCGACCCCTGTATCAGCAAGGCTTTTAAGATAGGCCGTTGGAACTAATGAAGGACCACATCCAAATCTTGGATCCGCTGGTTTTAATTCACTCGGTGCTTCATAATTCTCAAACATGCTTATCTCCTATCAATTAAATACAAAGCTACTTTAATACTTATCCCTCTTTGAAACAATTAAATTGCCAATAGACATTTACATTTGTCACAATAATTTAAGGGAATTTTTATGCAAAGAATCTTAGTTAAAACGTCGGTTTTATTATTGATTATGAGCTTTCAGCTAGACTCATACGCCGCATTAAAGGATGTTGCTTTAGGGCTTGGAACTCAGACTCAGTTTGTGGGTAAAGTACAAACTAATGAGGCCGGTTCTACAAATAAGTTTGAGTTTAATCCTTACTTAACAGCTCAGGCAGAAATCCCTTTTACGGAAAGCTTTTCTTTTTTTCCAGAGTTTGGATTCCTTATTCCCGACAGCACTAGAGACCCACTTATCTCCAAGATGACTTTCTTTGTTCTTGGTGGTCTAGGTTATGCCGTCAATGACTGGGTTTTAAGATTTGGTCTGGGGCTGCAAATGACCAGGATCAGCGGAAAAGGTGGAACCCAAGTTCTAGATAATGGCACCGGACAAACAAGCTTTCCCATGCCCGATAGCACCGCCACGAGCAGAAACGTCATCACCAATCTTGGGGTCGATTATTTCTTTCATAGTGATTGGTCCGCAAGAGTAGAGTCGACAATTTATAATCCCATCAACTCAAGGAATAGAAGCTTTGGGTATCAGCTGGCGGTCCAGTATCACTTTCATGATTTATTCGGTGGGAATAAAAAAACTCAATCAAAAACAAAATCAAAAATTAAAAAGAAAGATAATAAAAAAGGTGAAAGTGAATGGCTAAATCAATAGTAATAATTGCAGCAGTTTTTTTATTATCAAAGGCCCAAGCTTTTACTCTTTCTGTTTCTAACGGTGCCTTCTTTACTAATAATGATGTACGTATAAATGTCGCGGACAATTGTCAAAACTCTGGCTATACAGCTAGCGGGCTGCTCTCCTTGGCGGTAGAGGCCTCAGAACAATTTTGGAATAAGGTGCCAACAAGCCGCTTAAGATTAAAGCAAGGGGGCGTGGTTTCTGTGGCCGGTGCTTTTAGAACTGCAAGTATCTGTTCATCTGATAATCCTTGTGTTCCCAATGGAAGCCTTATCCATACTCAAGAAATTTTAATTTCATGTAATGTAAATGCGACAAATTTTCCAAGCACTTCAATTATCGCTTTAACAGTACCTAATAATGTAACGGGACAAACCATTAATGCCTCAACACTTTTGCTTAACGATAATACCAATAATCAATTTGCTTCAAAGTCTAGACCAGAGCAGATATCAATTCTGGCCCATGAGATTGGTCATGCCTTAGGGCTTGGACATTCACCTGTAAAAGATTCTTTAATGTACTTTCAATCAAGGGCCACGAGCTTTCGTCTAGGATGGGATGATATTGATGGAATCACTTATCTTTATCCGGTGGAGCAACCAATAAGTGGTTGTGGCTCCGTCGATTTAGATCAGTCTGGAAACTCTAAAATGGGTCCAATGATTTACGGATTTCTCTTTGCTCTTTTACTAGGACTTGCCCTTAGGAAGAGACCATTGAGCGGCCTCTTTTCTGGCATTCGTTCTCGTAAGTAGAAAGATAAAGCTTTTCTTCTTCCGTTAATAGTGAGTCTTCAATAAGACTTGGGTCCATACCAATCCAAACGAGATTTTTAAACCTAAGAAAGCCTTCCTTCTCTGGGTGAGCTTCCACGAAGACCGTATTTTCAATTCGCACTCCCCCAACTCCGGGAAGATAGATTCCTGGTTCAATAGAGCCGTGAGTTCCTTCTTTTATAACTACTTTTGAAGTAGGAGTAATTGAATAGCCTCCCTCATGAACATGAACTCCAATTCCATGTCCAGTACCGTGAGCGTAGTCATAGCCCCCTTCAACGATTGGCCTTCTTGCTATGGCATCAAGTTCACTTCCAATGGTTCCCTCTTTGAATTCAGCACTCATCGCCGCGATCCATCCCTTAAGAACTAAAGTAAAAATTTTCTTTTGTTCAGAAGTTGGCTCACCCCCGGAAAGAATCGTTCTTGTGGTATCTGTGGCATAACCGCCCTCATAATAACCACCAGAATCAAGAAGAACTAATTCCCCTTCAACAATTTTTTTATCTGCGCTTGGATTCTTATAATGAATGATGGAGCTATTGGCCCCGGACCCAGCAATAGTATTAAAGCTATTAGTGATAGCGCCGGCTTCCTTATAATACTTATTGGTATTATCAAAAAAATCTCTTTCACTTATTTCATCATTTTTTTCTACTCGATTTTTAACCCACATTAGTGAATTAAAGATCACTTGATTTGAGCGCTCAAAAGATTCCTCAATATGTTTCATCTCACTAGAGTTTTTAATTGATTGTTTTTTTACTAGGTAATTTTCTTTTTCTCTTACCTGCTCGCTCTTTAAGCCCTTTAAAAATCTATAGTCTTGGGTATTGATGGCCAGAGGATCAACTATCACCTCTCCCACATCTTTGAGCTTATCAGCTAAAACCTCTTCCATTTCACTTAATAGGTAAAAATGAAGATCATTTTCTCTCATTAGCTCCTTACTTAGGCAGTCTTTTGAGGGAATAAAAAGATAGAGCATATTCCCAAGGCCTAAACCTTTTCCCTTAAAACTAGACATATAAGGAATTTGATAGCCTCTACAATTACTTAGCCAAGAAAGAGAATCCGTAGCCGATATAAAGCAGGCCTGCTCTCCAGTAAGTAATTCATCTAATTTCTCTCTAGTCGTTTGCCCTGAAATTTCTAAAGGTATCCGTCCAATCAGGCCATCGCTACTAGAGGCTCCAAAATTAAAAAGAGCAGAAATCTTTGTCTCTCCAAAAAGTTTTAGCTTAAATTTTTCTTCAAGCTTTTTAAAAGAATGAAAAGGTGTTCTTGAGGAGAAGACTCCTAGAGTTCCTCCGGCCTCTTCCGCTTTTTCCATTAGAGCGTCAAAGTTTGCTTGTCCGTATGGACAAGGAACCACGTCCACTAATTTTGGATCACACTCTATGGCAGCATGCTCATGATACCTTCCATCCACAAAGAGAAAGTTCTTATCTGAGGTAATTAAAACTTCAGCAACGGAGCCAGTAAAGCCCGTAACAAAATACCTTGGACAGTCCTCAAGAGGCACATACTCACTTAGATATTGATCAAAGCTAGGAACATAAAGAGAGCTTAGGCCCTGCTCTTTTAGAAAAGCTCTTAAATTCTTGATAGTTAGAGCGATTTTTTGATTATCTAGTCTTTCCATACCTGACTCCAAAGGGCGGTTACTATGGTCAATATTAAGCATAACTCTAAATGCCATAAAATACTATAGAAGCAAAGATAAGCTACCGATACGAGGTACATGGAAGTAAAGGTTCATCAACTTATCTTTTTTATTCTCGTGGCGTTTCTTTTAAAGATCTCCGTTGGGGATTCTTATAGGGAAAACGATAGAGTTAGTCGCCCCGTAATGGATAGAAAACTTGCTTCTAAATTATACCGAAAATAAGCTCTTAAATGCCTCGCCTCTTTTTGCATAATTAGAAAATTGATCAAAGCTTGGAAATGCCGGACTTAGTAAAAGTACTCCGCCAAAATTTTCCTCACGAAGTTCGCTTACGGCCGCCTCAATATTCTCTTTATTAAAACAGGGAAGCCAATCGCTTAAATTCTCTTCTAAATAATTTCCTGCCTCTCCTATTAAAAGGACTTTTTTTACATTTTTTACAAAGACTTCTTTTGCTCTTTCTGGAGGAAGATCATTTTGCCCTCTAAGTTTCCCACCTAAAATTAAAACCAAATCGCGATTTAACTCTTTCATTGATTCTATCGCGGTTAAAGTCGCATCCCAGTTAGTGGACTTTGCATCATTATAGATTTCAAATTTTTCATTGCTAGGAACATACTCAATTCGGTGGGCCACCCCTGAAAAACTATCAATTCCTTTTTGAAGTGCCTCAATATTGCCTTCAAGAAGGTCTAAAGAGTTTAGAACTTCTAAACAAAAATCCAGATTGATCTTATTATGTAGTCCCGGAAGCTTATAATTTGAAAGACTAAACATAGAGCTTAAATGTTCAATTATCCCTTTGGCATTGCTCGTATCAATTGGAGTTTTTCTTCCGCAAAATGAGTTACCCCATTTTTCAATCTGTTTATTCCCTGAATCAAAAATAAGACTTCCCTTCTCATCCATTTTCTTTGTGATATTAAATTTTGCTTTGGCGTAATCATCATTATTTGAATAACGTTCCCCATGGTTTGGAAAAATATTTAAAAGGACTCCCACCTCGGGCTTAAAATCAAAAGTTGATTCAAGTTGAAAGCTTGAAAGCTCTAATAAAATATAATCGACCTTTTCGCCGCTTCTAATATGGTCACAAAAGGCCACACCAATATTTCCGCCAGTGAAAACTCTCTTGCCTAGGCTTTTAAAAAGATGATCTAAAAAAGAGACTGTGGTCGTTTTACCGTTCGTTCCTGTCACGGCGATAATTGGAGCTTTTGAAAATTGGAAGGCCAGTTCAATCTCGCTCCAAATAGGAGCGCTGATTCCACTTAAGAGCTCATGCTCCCTTGGAATCCCGGGGCTAAGGATGACCAGGTCGGCCTTATTAAAGACCTCTTTAATTCCTTCGTGGTCCTGGGCAAAAAGATGAACTGCCCCAAAACTATCTTTGATTTCATTATATTCATTCCAAGAGTTTGGATTTCCACGGTTTACAAGGGAGAGAACCGCTTCCTTATCTCCTAAAAAGCGTAGGGCCCCCATACCAGAAACACCTAAACCAAAGATTACAATATTTTTTCCCTTTAAGTTCATCTACACACCTTGTCATAACCGGAGCTTTTAGATAAATATTCTATCTGTGAATTTTCAAAACCGATACCTTTCACTTGTGGAATTTCTAAGTTCCTACAGCGCTTTTTGGCAAAGGGAGGTCTTAAACGACTACCCGGAAACCATTGAAGCTTATCCTGTCCACTGGCTTGAGCTTCTTGACTCAAAATCAGATGAAGAGCTCCATGAGATTGATGGGAAGAATAACCCCAAATCGATAGAAGGAACTCCCTTAAGTGAGTTTATCAATAAGATTCAAGAGCTCATTAAGCTTCCTAGAGAAACCTATAATCCAGGTCCCCTTCCAAGCTGGGCCTATATGCGGGTCAAAGAAAAAAAGAAACATGAAATCGACTGTCTAAGGGAAGTCATTATTCCTTTAAAAGAAAAAACCGGCTTTACAAAAATCGCCGATATTGGGGGCGGGGTTGGAAACTTTTCCAGAATCATGGCCCATTACCATGGCATCCCCACCACCTGCCTTGATATGAATGAAGACTTTATTGAAAAAGGAAAAAAGCGAAGGACTAAATACCCTCTTCCCGAAAATGCAGCAAAGCTCTCCTTTGAAAAATTTATGTTTGGTGTTGATAAGGGCGAAGTACTTAAAAAACATTTTGGAGGAGACGGCCTAAGTCTTGGACTCCATACCTGCGGTCCCTTAGCTCTTGAGCATCTTAAGGCCTTTCACGAAAATGGCGGCCGGGCCATGCTCAACTTTGGTTGTTGCTACTCAAAGATGGACCCACTTAGCAATACCAATCTTTCAAGTTTCGCCAAAGAGCATCCACTAGATTACACCCTCCATGGACTAACTTTGGCCACTCGCTCTCACTCAACCATGAGCTTTGAAGATTTTAAATTAAAAGAAAGAGTAAAGTCTTACCGCTATACCTTGCATCTTTATATGCAAGAAATACTAAAGGTAACTGAATTTCAAACTCTCGGAGAAGCCCCTGCAAGAGTCTATTGGGGGAATTTTTCAGACTACGCCCTTTTAAAACTTAAAGGCCAAAATATAGACCAGCTTCCCACCTCAAAAGAGCTTGAAGATTTTTATCAAAATAATGAAGTTAAGAAAAAAGTAAGGCATATGTTCCTTGCCAATATTATCAGATGGCAACTTGGCCGCGCCGTCGAGCTGACCATTCTCTTAGACCGCTGCCTCTATCTAGAGGAACTCGGTCACAGGACGGAGCTCCTTCAAGTTTTTAATGAAGAGCTCTCCCCTAGGAACTTAGGCATTCTAAGTTATTAATTCTGATCTATTCTTAAAACGTTGAATTAAAAACGTCTTTTCAAGTATTCTCCAAAAACCTTTGCGACTTCTGGAGACTCAATAAACTCCTCATGAGGAGCATCTATATAGTCTGCTTCAATTTTTCCATGAACATAATCTCCCCATCCTAAATCTTTTCGCGCATAAATCCCTTTCTCCTTTATCGGAATTCTAATCATATATATGTCTCCGTCATAATCTTTTGGTCTAAAGCGCTTCAATGCTAAAAAATTATAAAACTCAAGCAAAGGTACTCTAAGGGAAATTGGAACTGGCAAATTAAATTGGCGATAGACAAAATTGATTATACTTAAAATTCTTCTTCGAATTTGGTCGAAACCAAAAGTTCTAAAACTATTTTTTTCTTGTCGACTAATCTGATCTATCTTCGAACGTTTTCTCTGTGGAACCGCCGTATCAAACATTATTAAAGAACTAATCTCCTTTCTTCTATTTCTCAAAAGTCTAGCAACTTCAAAAGCCAAGAGACCTCCAAGACTTCCCCCTATGAGGTGATAAGGCCCATCTGCGTCAACCTTCAATATTTGTCTCACATAGCTTTCAGCCATCGTTTCGACAGAATTTCTTTGTAAATTTAAACCGTCGACTCCATCGGACTGTACTCCATAGCAATTATAATCCATGACTTGGTCTAGAAATATACGATAATTAAGTGTATTTCCTCCTATCGCATGAAAGAAAAACAAATTTTTCCCATTAGTTCCTTTGTTAAGTCGTATAATATTACTAAACTTTCTTTGCTTTCCTTTCTTTAATGCATCAATCTCATTCGCCAACAGAGTTAAATTAGGAAATTCAAATAGTAATGCTAGCTCAAGATTACATTTAAAAGACAATGACATCTTATGAAACACGCTTGCTGCAATAAGGGAATTACCTCCAATATTAAAGAAATTATCTTCTTTATAAACATTCGGAATCCTCAATTCCCTTTTCCAAATTTCAGCTATTTTCTTTTCAGTATCAGTTTCAGCAAGTGTCAAATTTTCATCAACAACTTCTCTATTTCGATAAGGAGAAGGTAGGTTTTTTTGATCTACTTTACCATTAGGTGTGAGAGGCATTTCATCTAAGGTCACAAAAAGCTCAGGTAACATATATGGAGGAAGACTATTCAGAATCGAATCTTTTATTTTAGTTTCAGTAATTTTTTCTTTTAAAGTGAAATAGGCTACAAGTTTTTTATCTCCGGGGACATCTTCTCTTATCACCACAACGGATTGCTTTACCTGATTAATTTGACTTAACTGATACTCTATCTCCCCTAATTCAATTCGATGGCCACGAATTTTCACTTGATGGTCGAGTCTCCCCAAACACAGTATCTCGTTCCAAGACGTAAGTCGACCTTGATCACCAGTTCGATAATATCGCTCACCTTCAATGGTTACAAATCGCTCCTCTGTTAAATCTTTTTGGTGTAAATATCCTTTGGCAAGACCTGCTCCACCAATGTAAATTTCCCCAATGGCTCCGATGGGTACATAATTCTTCTTACTGTCTAGTATATGAATGCTAGTTTCTCTGATTGGGTAACCAATACTAATCAACTCATTATCATCTTTAAGCTCTTTGCAAGTCGACCAAACAGTCGTCTCGGTTGGTCCATACATATTCCATAAACTATGACAACTCCGTGCTAATTCTTTAGCTAAATCACTTGGTACCTTTTCTCCACCGCAAAGTACCTTAATAGTGTTCATTCCATCCCAACCAGAATTAAAGAGAAGTCTCCAAGTAATAGGAGTTGCCTGCATAATTGTAATTTGGTGGTCAATAAGTATTCTAGAAAGTATTTGAGAGTTTTTTGCCTCTTCTGAACTAGCGATAAACACCGTTCCCCCACATATGATAGGAAGGAAAAGTTCAAGAACCGAGATATCAAACGATAAAGTAGTTACAGCACATAATGTATCTCCGGCCTTCATCCCAGGCTCATTCTTCATCGACAATAAAAAATTGGACATTGCACGAATGCTAATTTCCACACCTTTTGGTTTACCGGTAGACCCCGAAGTATAAATTATATATGCCGACTGATCACCATTTGATTTAAAATCAACTTCTCCTTGATCAAATTGATTACTCTCATTTAAAAAACTCTGCAGATTTACAAGTTCAACATTTTTAAAGGAATCTTTTGTTTGATCATCTACTACGATTTTTTTAGCACCCGAATGTTCCATCATGTACGCAATTCGATCCTTAGGAAATTTACTGTCAATCGGAAGATAGCAACAGTCGGCCTTAAGAATTCCTAAAAGAGCAATCAATAAATCTGCCGTTCGTTCGACAGAGACTGCAATAAGATCTCCATTTTGAACTCCTATAGAAAATAAAAAATGAGAAAATCGATTTGATAAAATATCCAGTTCTTCATAAGTTAAAGATTTAAAAGTCGATTTAACTGCAACTTTTTGGGGGTATTCAAGAACTTTTTTTCGAAAATGAACCAATAAGCTATCTGATCTCTCATTATTTATATTAATGAACTCGTTCTTGATTCTTTTTTTATGTTCCTTAGATATGGGAATGTCGCCTACAGAAGAATTTTCATTTTCCACTACAAAATTGACTATACTAAGAAACTCTTGCTGAATTAGCTCAATGGAGCTTTTTTTAAAGAGACATATTGGGAAATGAAACCCTCCGGAGATCTTGTTTCTATAAAGAGCTATCCATAAATCTAAATCGCTGTGTGCAATACCAGAGTCTAAATGTTTTCTTTCATAAGATATTCCATCGACCTCCATTTTTTTATTGGAGAAGTCTTGATACATAAAAAAGCATTGATAGCCTTGTGTTCGAGATTGGTCAAAATCCGAATCAACAATTCTAAATAGTTCCTCAATTGGAAAGCGCTTAAAATGTTGTGCCTTTATAATATTATCGTGATGACTTGTTAAAAAGTTTTTTATGGATTTATTTTCTTTAACCTCACAAGGTATTAGACCAGTCTGAACATAAAATCCTGTCGAATTAATATCTTCTCGCGAAAAACGACCAAGTAAAGGTGTACCTTGATAAAAAGTTTCTTGTCGAGAATAACGGTACAGCAACAATGAAAAACAAGATGAAAAAAAACTATAAGGATTAATATTATACGATGAACAAATATTTAGAATATTTTCATAGAGCTCTCCAGATAGTTCAAATTCAGTCATTTCACCGTGATGAGAAAATTCTTTAGGTCTTATATAGTCAACTGGAAGCTCTAAAACTCCTAACGGATTATAAAAATCCATTAACTTTTGTTTAAAACTCTCCCCCCAGTCTTCACTGAACTTCCGCAACCGCTTTCTGTAATTCTCATACCTACCGCTATCAAGATTTTTAAGACGTGGTACTTCATTTTTCTTAAGAGATGAATAGACTATATTTAGCTCGTTCAAAAATACACTTGTCGAAGACCCATCCCATATTAAATGGTGGAAGTTAAGATAAAGAATAGTTCTTTTAATACCTTGGAAAATAAAAAATCTGTAGAGGGGTCCATTTAAGATATCAAACCCTCTTCTAGCGTCGTCTTTGACGAATTCATCAATTTTTAATTCTATTGCTTCTTCCCTAACTTCAATATTTAAGGGGTGTGAACTTAAGGTTAGATGCGGTATCGACTGAGGTTGCTCAAATGCTGATCTTAGATTAATATGACGCTCGACAAGGTAACCGAGGGATTCGCTCAGTAAATCGACACACAGATTTTCTGAAAAACTTACTTTGATAGGGATTGAGAAGGCCCCTCCCTTGATTCTTTTTTGCTCAAAAAGAAAGAGACGATTTTGCTGAGGATTCAATTTCAATTTTTAACCTTTTGCCAGGAATAAAGTATAATATTCTTAAACCTATTATCTTTTAAAAAGGAATAAAAATTAACCCTAAACTTACACGAATTAGAACTCTTTCTAGCTTTACCTTTATTTTTATAAATATAATTATGATTTTATTCTTTATAATTAGTAAATGGCCGAAATACTGGGAACATATAAATTATGAGTACTCCCACTTAACTTGGCTCTCTAGTGTTAACCTAATTATTACGGGACTTGTCTGCATTTTGTCTTTTCTATTAACTGAGCTTTCTAATCCTGTAAAAGAAATAACTCAACGCTACATAATGGGGTTCCTAGGTGTAGGCTTCATTTTTCTGTCATTAGATGAAAAATTTCAAATACATGAAAAGCTTAGAGAAAATTTTTTCATCCCCAATGAAATAGGAACAAATATTTCAGGTATTGGTGCTGGGGATTTTTTACATATTTTAATTGCAATATTTGGATTAGCGATCTCCCGTTTCATTTATATAAAAATTAAAAAGAGTAAGTTAAGTATAATACTCTTTACATCTGCACTTACTTTAGCCTTCATCAGCGTCATAACCGATGCCACAAGCCCAGTAGTTAGAGATGATTCTCTATTAAGCCAATCGGAGTTAATGAGAAGTATTAACCACCAGTTCACTGAAGAAATCTTAGAAACGACTGCCGTTATTTTTTTTGGTTCTTGCTTTATAAATTATTTTTTTATTGAATTAGAAAACCTAATCTCAACCGAGGATATTTAAATTACCACAATCGACATCTTAAAACAGATTCTTAACAATATAGACGATCTTTTTTTGAGAGTTGAAATTGATAATATTCAATCTCAAAACTCTATTTATGATGATTTGGGAATTGATTCATTAACTAGAGTTACTATTTTTTACGAAATCCAAGACCATTTCAATATAGATAAAGATGAAAGTGATGCTGCCCAATGGAGAACGATACAAGATATATTAACTTACATGGAAAAATCAAATTGATCTCGATTGCTCTTGTAAACCTTAACAAAAATCCTAAAACAAAGATCCCCTTCTTTTTTATAGAGAAACTAAAAAACAAATTCAAAGAGTTTGATTTTAGGATTATCGAAGAACCTCATCAACTAAAGTCTGAATTACAAGATGTGAGCTATATTCTCGGTTGGTCATTCCCTAAAGTCTTTATAAAAAAAAATACTAAACTTAAAGAGGTCCTTCTTTTTTCCTCTCAAACTCCAGAAAGCTTTAAAAAACAATCTTTTGTTTTACATAGTATAACCGGAATAAATGCTCCTTTTGTCGTTGAGTACATTCTATCTGCACTGGAAAAAATAAATAAAAAAAATATTCTTATTATAGGAAAAGGTACAATCGGTAAACTCTTGCTAGACAACTTAAAAGGTCAAGGTGCAAAATGTGTTACGAGGTTACCTCAAGGCGATCATGAAATTGGCTATGAACAGTACCAAGATGCTATAAAAAACTCTGATATTATTATACCTACTGTAAGCCTAAATCGGGAAACTATCGAATTATTTAAAAAAAATGTATTTTTCGATCATCTCAAATCAGATGTTTTCCTTCTTAATACTGCACGTGGTGAGCTTTTTAAAGAAGAAGATCTCCTCAAATTCTTTAAAGAAAACCCTAATTCTTTTTACCATACAGATGTAACCGTCCCTGAACCATACCCCAAGGAAGGTCAATTAAGAGACCTTAAGAATGTAAAAATAACTAATCATATTGCCGGTTTCGGTACTGGGATTTGGGATCTGATTTATAAAAGAACGGAAACTATAGTTTCAAGATGGACTTAAGAAGATTTTTTCGTATTTTACCTAAACTAGTTTTAGGAAAATCATCTACATACAGTATTTTTTTGGGTATATGTGTTTCCGGTAAATACTGCTTTAGATGTTCAAAGATTTCATTAGGTTCAAGTTCCCCATTAACAACTAAAATTGGCACTTGCCCGTGAAGAATTGAGTCACTCCCAATTAGTACAGCCTCTTTAACACCACCAACATTTACCATCAGAGCCTCGACTTCATGAGGATAAATATTTATTCCTTGATATATAATAGTGTCATCTTTTCTTCCCTTAAGAAATATTTCGGAACCTATTTTCACAATCGAGTCTTGAGTATCATAATAACTTCCCTCAAAGATTCTCGAACAATATTTGGAACTTACTTTAAGCTCACTATCACCTTTGAGAGAAACGCCTTCAAGAGGTTCCCCTATGGGGAGTGGTCCAGATGTCCTATCATTATCCTCCACTCTATAGGTGCTAACACGAGGGCCCATTTCGGTTAAACCATATGTATAGTACAGTTCTGCATCAGGGAACAATTTTCTTAAAGAAACAATGTCTTCATAGAAAAGAGAAGATGAGCCGATACTAATTTTTTTAGGAGAAATAATTTCTTTTTTATATCGACTAGAAAACTTAATAATCTGTCTAACTAAACTTGGAGTTAGATAAAGTAAATCTATTCTATATAATCTGATCGCGTCAAATAGCTGACTAACCGAAAAGCCTTGATTCAAAATGTAGGTTTTACTTTTTGCTAGAAGACTTCCCCATACTCCAACAACAATTCCAAAGCTATGAGTAAGGGGTAGTGGGAAAAGAATATTAATATTATTTTCCAAATTCAAAGATCTATTATGAGCTTTAGCATTTCCGATGACCTTTTCAATTTGAAAGTAAAAGGCTTTAGGCATACTTATTTTTGAAGTTGTCCCACTTGAGCATACAATATGGCCACATTGTAGATCAGATTGAACCTCTTCTACCTTTTTAGCAATAGCCGTTTTAGCCAAATTTGGTATACGAGGATTAATAACCAATGAACAGTTTCCCTCCTTGATAGTATTAATATATTGATCGAGAAACGAGCTTTTTATTTCAAGATTTTGTTTTAACACAGCTTTATCTCTACTTTCCAATGAAAAACTATATTGATTAACTAAGACTTCATCGTTACTCAAAAAAATAAAATTGGCTTCAAACATATCTACCATAAAGATAATAGTATCATGAATTAGTATTATGTAAAAAGTAGGATAGTCCTACCTTTTAAGACTACTCATAAACTAAGTCAGTTTTAAAGATTAATATCTATAAGAAAAAATTACCTAAAATATGTTATATTCTTAGTATGAAAACGAGTGAAGTTTTAGAACGGCTGCCAAGAGAAGAGCTTCAAAACTTATTAAAAAAGTCAGATCTTAAGGCCAGTTTAATCCTTATTTTTAATTGGTTATTAATCGCTTCATGTTTTGTGGCGATTAAGCTTTTTCCAGAATGGTGGGTCTGGATTTTATCGGCCATCGTCTTAGCCGGTAGGCAATTAGGCTTGGCCATATTAATGCACGACTGTTGCCATGATGGTTTTTTTAAAACCAAGTGGATGAATCGTTTTTTTGGAAAATGGTTTTGTGCTGCCCCAGTTTTTGCCGACCTCGACCGCTATAGAACTTATCATCTAGAACATCATAAGACTGCCGGAAGTGATTCCGATCCCGATAGACCAAATTACATCAACTATCCCGTCAGTAAGGCCAGCTTTATGAGAAAGATGTTAAGAGACCTACTTGGCCTTACAGGAATTAAAGTTCTTTACCTCATCATCAAAATGAACGCAGGAACAGTTAAGTATCAACTATCTTATGATGGATCAAAAACCTTAGAAATTAGCCTTTTCTCCCAACTAAAAAACTTAGTGGTAAATCTTTGGCCTAGTCTTTTAATTCACACCATCGCCTTTTATTTTTTAGGCCTCCATTACTTTTTATTTTGGTTTGCCTACCTAAGTTTTTATATGGTCTTTAGCAGAATCAGAAATGCAGCGGAACATGGCTCTCCTATCGACTCAAATGATCTTAATCCTCTTGTGAATACAAGAACAACTATCGCAAATCCCCTAGAGAGACTTACGGTGGCCCCAAACTATGTTAATTATCATTTAGAGCATCACCTCTTACCAAGCATCCCCCCTTATCAGTTAAAGGAATTTCATAAAAAATTATCTCAATTAGGTGTTTTAAAGAATTCTAAAGTGGCTAAAAACTACGGTGAAGTTATTTCTGATTTAATAAAAATGTAGAATGAATAAACCCGCCCAGGTTCATTTTTTGAACTTCTATCTTTGTCATAACTAATAATTTCATTAGATTAATATTCTTTTTCATTTCTGAAATTGCAATCCATCAATTGGACTCTTAAAATAATGAGGAAGCAATGATTGAAAAAAAATTAATTGAAAACTATTGGTTGGACATAGTGAGTGAATCTAAAGATAAAATTATCAATATTCATTTGGAGATCGAGGCTCTGCGAGCTGACTTAGAGGCTTTGCGATCCGACTTAGAAGCTTTACGAAAGGAATTCAAGTGGGGGTTAGGTTTGATCTGTACCCTCATAATCATGCTTGGAATTATTAAGTAAAAAAAAGGGCCCTAAGGCCCTCTCTTCTTATTTATTGTGAAGCATTTCGTAGTATTTAGGCAGAGTCCAAATATTATCCGGGATAAGTCCCTCTAAATTTGCACAGTGCTCACCAAGCTCTTCAGAAAGAGGATAAAGAGTTTCGGCGATTGTCTCAGCTCTCTTTTGCTCCTCATGCTCTAAGCTATCAAAGCCGTTTTTAAAGATATTAAGCTGAGAGCTTAAGGACTCCATGGCAAAATTAATCTTCTTATAAAGCTCTACTTCCACAGAGCATTCAAGTCCTGCGGATTTTTGATTCATAATCACCTGCCCTAACTTTAATTTATAGTCGATGGCACTTGGTAATACATTTTGATTAATCATATCTTGAAGAGTTGTGAATTCAATTTCTCTAAGAGTGATATATCTCTCAAGAAGAACATTGTAGCGCATCTCAAGCTCTGCAGAGCTCATCACTCCTTGCTCAGAAAGAAAGGCCATCTGTTTAGTATCTGCTAAAACACCTAGGGCCTGGGCGCTATTTCTTAAATTAGGAAGTCCTCTTTTATCGGCTTCTTTAACCCAGTCATCAGAGTAACCGTCGCCATTAAAGATACATGGTTCCGCATTCGTGGCCCATTTTTTTGTAATGGCCAATAGAGCTTCATCGATTGATTTACCAGCTGCTAAGTCTTTTTCAATAAGGCCATTAGACTCATTCATAACATCCGCAACGGCGGCATTAAGCACGGCCGTAGGAAAACTTACTGAAGCTGATGAGCCAACGGCGCGAAATTCAAATTTATTTCCCGTAAAGGCAAAAGGAGAAGTTCTATTTCTATCCGTATTATCTTTTAAAAGTTGGGATAATTGCTTCGCTCCTAAATCAAGAAGAGAGTCTCCTGAAGGAGTATAAGTTTTACCTTCTCTAATTGATTCAAAAATCGCATTAATCGTATCCCCTAGGAATACTGAAATAATTGATGGAGGAGCTTCATTGGCCCCAAGTCTATGATCATTTCCAGCTGAAGCGATAGCTGCTCTTAAAGGAGCTGCATGACGATGAACCGCCTCACAAACCATAGCCACAGTGGCCAGGAATCTCATATTTTGCTGAGGCTCATTACCAGGCTCAAGCATATTAATTCCCGTATTATCGGCCATGGACCAATTGGTATGCTTTCCTGAACCGTTAATTCCAGCAAAAGGCTTTTCATGAAGAAGGGCCACAAAATCATGCTTAGCCGCAATTTGCTTAATTAGGGCCATCATCATTTGATTATTATCAGAAGAGACATTGGCCTCTTTAAATATTGGAGCTAATTCAAATTGCCCTGGAGCAACTTCATTATGTCTGGTCTTTGCAGGAATTCCTAAACGGTGAAGCTCAAGATCAAGCTCCTGCATAAAAGACATTACTCGCGCTGGAATAAAACCAAAATAGTGATCATCTAATTGCTGATGCTTTGAAGCGGCTTTTCCAAATAGAGTACGCCCAGTTTGAACAAGGTCTGGTCTGGCGTAAAAATAAGACTTATCGACAAGAAAATATTCCTGCTCACAACCACAAGTAACAGTTACATTTTTAGTTTCCGCATGACCGGCTAAGTTTAAAAACTTTGTGGCCACTTCAGAAAGCTTAGTCACTGATCTTAAAAGTGGGGTCTTCATATCGAGGGCTTCCCCAGTATATGAAACAAAGGCCGTTGGAATACAAAGAGTCATTCCGTTAATACCTTCAACCAAGAACATGGGTGAACTTAAATCCCAAGAAGTATAACCTCTGGCCTCAAAAGTGGATCTTGAGCCACCGTTTGGAAAAGAAGAAGCATCAGGCTCACCTTGAATTAATTGAGAGGCTGAAAGTCTTTCAATAGGTGCACCATTTTTTAGGTCTAAAAAGGAATCTTGCTTTTCGGCCGTTCCACCAGTCAGTGGTTGGAACCAATGACAAAAATGAGTGGCGCCATGGGAAAGGGCCCATTCAGTTGCGGCGTTGGCAATAACTTCAACAGTTTCTCTATTTAATTGTCTCTTTTGAGTGGTACATTCGAGAACTTCTTTTTTAATAGCATCCGGAAGACGATCAGTTGTTTGAAGATCAAAAACAAGCTCTCCATAATACTCACTGATTCTTTTGTACTGACCATCTTCTTTAAGTGGTCGGTCGATAAATCTTTCTTCTCTTTGAACTGCAGAACGCCTTGCGTTATCTCTAGTCTCTACTGTGGCCATGACTTTGTATCCCCCAAAAAAAATACGTTGTTACTAGCTAATATGAAAATTCTAGTCCGAATTTTCTAATGTTGTCTATAAATTTAACCTAATTAATTACATTAGTTCAGACTAATGCAAAACTGACTTTACCAAAGGGGTCTTTTGAACCGACACATAAGTGTCGATGGTCTTTGCGTTCACTCTACCCATACAAAGAAGAGTTAAGGCAAAAATGAAGAATATAAGTTTGGCCATTAGGGCCTGAACTTCATGGGGATACATCCCGCCTCCAAATTATAAAGTCTCTAAATATTCCCTTAGAAACTTTGAATCGACAATACTAACCTAAAATAATTACTCGCCTTTAAAGACAAAGACTTTTAGGCGAATACGATCTGAAGATCTATTAAATGAATAGTCTTCTGTCGTGGTGGTCCCTTGGGGAACCTTAAACATATTTTCTAATCGATTATAGAAAGAATCTCTCACCACAAGAGTGGTTTCCTGAGTGTAGAGAGTTAGCTCTTTGATTTGAAAATTACAGTTCTTGAAATAATTTAACGTCGAAATCTGAGTTCCATCAAAATTAACACCATTAGGGTGATAGCTATAGATACGCTCTTTTAGACCTTCCATTACATCTAACGTCAGAGAAAAACTTGAGTAGTAGTCTGTGACTGTTACCCCATATAAGGAAAATGAGTGTGGGTAACGAACGGTGCGATCTGGCATTTGAACTTCGCTATGACAGTAAGCCGGGGCGTAGCGAGCGGCTTCTACCCTAATCGTAGCGCTGACTCTTTCATTATGATCACAGGCCTTACCAGAAATAGAAATTATAGGTAATTTAGTAATCCCCGCTTCAGAAATTAGAGGCGTAAGTATTGAAAACAAAAGAAATATTTTCGCAGTGCTTAATAGCTTTGTCATATGTGCGATTTATATCGCGACTGACTCCATTCATCAAGAACTAAGCTGTCTTTTTAATATTCTCTAAGTAAGAGGAAACATAGGAAAGTATGACGTTGCGCTGCTCGTCATCAAGAGATTGAAACTGAAGCCCAATTCCACAGGGTTTTTCTCTACTGAAATTTCTCATAATTACTGAGGCCTCAAGATCTTCAGAAAGGGTACCGGCATTAATTCGAAGCTGGGCCATCTCCCCTTGATGGATCATTTCATCTTCTAGGGCCGCTAGCTCAATAAAGGCCCCTCCCGAAGAAAGACTGGTACAAAAACCAGTGTACTCTCGACCATCGATTTGAATTACAGCGGCTCCATGAAAGGGAGCTCTATAATCTGCTCTGTTTACAAAGTAGCGAAAGACTTCTTTTCCCCCAACAACTTCAGAGTGGGTAATAAGATTAGCGGTCAATTCAAAATCTCTTCCAGCGCTAGTCCAAAAGGGATCATGACTCTTTTTTACAGGTGTTTCATTATGAATCTTTCCGTATTTTTGCAGGGACTTCATATCGTGAAAACTAAAAGGTCCCTTAACTTCTCCATCCATTTCAATATACCAATGGGGATTATTATCTATTTCAAAAGAATCACCAATTAGCTGATTTAATTCTCTAGCCTCTTTTGTAGACTGAGTTTTCTTATAGTCTTCTAGATTTTGAATCGTAATCTGATCTTTTTTTCTTAACGACTTAAGCTTGATTATACCTTCATTAAGTTTGCCTATATTGGTCTCAAAAGTATCGGCCCTTTTCTTTTCATTTTTTACATAATCTCGGTAGATACTTTGTTTTTTGAGCAGCTTTTTATTTTCCGCCTCAAGCTCCTCAAGCCTTTCTTCTAGAGCAAGATTGTCACTCCGATAGGACTCAAAGCTCCTCTCTTTATCAGTAAGTTCTTCGGCGAGACTTTGATATTTCTGATCAAGCTCGGACTTAATCTCTAAAAGTTCGTCTTTGATATTTAACAGGTCATCGACTTGCTTTTCTAAATTTTGAATTTGCTCAGTTAACTCTTCAATTTCAAGATTTGCATTTATTAAATCTGTTCTGAGGTCGTCTTCAACTTTAGCCTGTTCATCAAGGTCTAATTTAAGCTCATCTTTTTCTGAAACAATCTTATAAAAGTCTTTTTGAAGTTTTGCCCTGGTCTCCTTTAAAACGTTAACAACTGACTCTTTTTGCTCAAGACTTTTTGTTAGCTCATCAATTTTATTTTTTAATTTTTGAACATCTTCATTTGCCACGGGCTTTGAAGGTTGTGGTGGTGGATTAAAGCTGGGTTTTTCAAAATCCTTTTCAATAGCATCGAGAGGAATTTGAAAGACGTCGCTAAGATCAGCTGGTCTTTTCCACTGCCTAAGACTAGTCACAAAGACAAAGTCGTAGGGATCTAACTCTTTTGTATTGAGAAGATCTTGCACGGCCACACCGCTAAATGTTTTTAACATCATATTGGGTAAGCGAAGAATATAAGTCTCTGTTTTGATTTCCATATTCTAAAGTTTTCTACTCCACTATTCGGTATAATCGCTTGAAATCTTTAACCTCTTTAAAAAAATAACCTCCTAATAAAGCCTATATTTTCAGCTATTTACATGGGCTATCTTGGTCTATAATACTTTTTATGGGTGATGAGGAAGCTAAGGTTAAACCTTGGACACATTTTTATTGGGATATCTTCGCCAATACCTGTTGGCCTTTTGATGAAGATATTGTCACTTGCGGACGAAACCAAGGGCAGTTTCAGTACGAAGACGCTGAGCTTTCTGGCGCTCATTGTGAATTTTCCATTGTAGATGGAAAGTGTTTTATAAAAGATCTTGAAAGTAGAAACAGCACTTACTTAAATGAAAAAGAAATTGAGGCCAACACTCCCATTCAACTCAAATGTTTTGATGTGGTCATCTTCGGAAGACAAATCATAATCTATCTCGATGAGAATATTTTTAAGGTTCAAACCAGAGACGATATTTTAGAGTCTATTAAAACAAATATTGAAAACGAAAATATTTATAATGAAATTAAAAACAAAACCTTAGTTTTCATGAAGGGTCACCACCCAAGGATGATCATAAGAAAAAAAGTTCAAGTCTTAGAAAATAAAATCGCCGACGCCTACAATATAAAAGAAGAAAAGCTTTCAAAATACGATGAAAAGGCAAAAGAGATTGCAGATCTCGTTGAAAAACATAAGGCTAAGATCGCCCAGCTTGAAGAAAAAATTGCTTACGTCCTTAGTGAGAAAGATAAGCTGGCTGCCAAAATTGATCCCCAGATCGACGCTCTTCATGCGCAAGTTCAAGACTTAAATGACAATTACGAATCACTAGAAGAAAAAACTACTGTTTGATCATATAGGCGGTAATGAACTGAGGAAAGTACTTATTCAAGGCCTCATCTTCTAAGTCCCAATAATCTTCATAGAGCCCGGCCATTAAAAAACCTCTTTTTAAAAGCTCACCAATTTGAGAATCAAGGCTATGACCAAACTCGAGGGGATTCTCTGTTGCAAGAAACTTTTTCTTTTCCTCATCACTGAGACTTTTTAAATCAGAATAGGGCTGAGAGTATTTTAAATGAAACTGATCTTTAAAATTTGCTAAGTCGTAATCAAATAAATAAGAAACCGGATTATTAAACCCGTAGATTAATCTTCCGCCCGGCCTTAGCACGCGAGCACACTCATCCCAAACCGGCTCAAGCTTTTCAAAGAAACAATTTGAAACTGGGTTTATGATCAAATCAAAACTAGAGTCTGTAAACATTGATAAATCACAGGCCGAAGTTTCAACAGTTTTAATATTTAAATCGTATTGCTTGGCTGCTTTTTTATCTTGCTCAAGCTGCTTTGGGGAAAGGTCGGCAATGGAAACTATAGCTCCTGCAGCAGCAAGAAGTGGCCCCTGTTGACCACCACCACTAGCTAGACCTAAAACTTTTTTTCCGCCTAGCTCCCCTAACCACTCTAGAGGTACAGCTTTTGTGGGAGTCATAATAATACGGGGGTTTCCCGCCCTTGCCTTCTTGATCTCTTCTTCAGAAACAATTGTAGACCACCTAATTCCCATTTCCACATTTAGGTCCCAGGCCTTTTTATTATGGTCTACGACTTTATCACTCATTTTTTAACCAAAGTATGATTAGCTTTTTCAGAGTCAGCTATCTTAATTTTCTTTATGGTTCTAGGAGTGGTTTCAGGAACAAGCTCTACCTCCACCAAGTTCTCAAGACGGCTAACCGTAAATGTATAAGACTTATCTTTAAAGAGATACTTTTGATGATCATCAAAACGGTCCTTAACCACACGCATATTGTTTACGGCAATTAGCTCGTCCCCAGCATTAAGTCCCGCTTTAAAAGCAGGGCTATCGAGGGCCACGTCTTTAATAAAAACACGGTCTCCCTGATAGTCTGGTCTAAAGCCAAGCCAAGGCTTTTCATCTGTTTCATATTCAAACTCAAAACCTGAATCTTTAAAGATTGTTTCTAGGTCAATTTCCTCAGTGGTTTGAATCCAAGTTTGAAATTTATTTAAGACATCCTCACCACCAACTTCTTTTACCATAGAGTAAACTTCATCGGCATCCACTCCAAGCTCTGGGCGGTCTAAGTAAGACTTCCAAAGTAGATCGAGTAGATCATCAATCTGCTTACCTTTTTGTTTTAATAAAGCGTTTAAACACCAAAAGACTATTCCACCCTTGTTATAGTAGCTAACTGAAGAGTTAAGTGAGTTCTCATCTGGTCTATAAAGTTTAATCCAAGCGTTAAAAGAGCTATCTTCTAAACTATGAAATTTTCTTCCTGGTGTGCTTAAGTAGCGGTTAAGATTCCCCACCTGCATTTCAAGATATTCCTCTAAAGTACATAGTCCAGCGCGATACACCAGAACCTCATCCATAAATGAAGTTAGCCCTTCGGTTAACCAATGCATCCTCGTGTAGTTTTCATTTACATAATCAAAAGGTCCAAGCTCTCTTGGGCGAATTCTTTTAACATTCCAAGTATGAAAATACTCATGGGCCACTAGGGCCAGCCACTGAAGATAACCTTTTCTATTTTGCAGACCCATTGAACAGTACTGAAGAGCCGTTGAGTTCAAATGCTCAAGACCTCCAAACTTCCCGGGGACAAAGTGACTAATAAAAGTATAGTCCTCATAAGGGATTGAAGAAAAATGAGCGCTTACAACCTCTACTATTTTTTTAATATCCTTTTTAAAGTCTTCGTTATGAGGAAGTAGGTTTCCATAGAAGGCCAAGTGATGCTCTTTTCCATCGTGCATAAAACCATCGGTTTCATGGCATCCAATTTCAATAGGTGCATCTATAAGGGTATCGTAATTATCTGCCGTATAATGAAAGACTTCCCTACTTTCTGAAATATCCTTTAGCCCTGTTGTAAGCTTTGACCAAAGGGCGGGAAATTTTATACTAATTTCCGGGTCTTTTATTTCATGGTTATGAACTCCCATAAGGTAACTTGGCCCATGTAAAAAAGCGTGGCTATTATCTACATGTGAAGTTCGAACTGTTAACTCGTGGCAATATATCTCATAAGTAAAATTGAACTTATTATCTTCTTGTTTTAAGTCTGACTTATCCCAGTTTATACAGTACTCAGATTTGGTGGTTTGTTCATGATAAAGAACTTCTCCATTGCTGGTCTGCGCCGTAACCCAACGAATATTTCGACCATACTCTCTCATAAGGTACGAGCCGGGACTCCATGAAGGTAAAAAGAAGTTTAATTCCTTCTCAGAAGCGGGTTTTTCACCGGTTATACTCACTTTTACTAAGTGAGAGTCGGGGTTATCAATCGAGATAGAGTAATGGAGTTTCATCTAATTTCCTTATATAACACTTGTCATTAAGCTCAATATTGGCTACATAGCCTATTCGAACTTAACCTTAAAAATCAAGAAGCTAACGCATTTTTAAAGATATGACCACTAACCCAAACCGTATCGACAAATCTAAAGTAAAAGCACCTATTGTGGAGTTCACGGACTCTGCTGTCTCGCAGCTAAAACTTATTTTAGAAAATGACTACACCCTAGAGGGAAAGTTTCTACGTTTGGTTGTGGCCACAAAAGGCTGTGATGGCTTTTCTTATAATGTAGGTTTTACCGAGCGATTAGAAGACGACTTTTTAGTTTCCGTTTTTAATGCTCCAGAATTAAAAGTTTTAGTCGATCCTTTTGCGGCCTATTATACCCGTGAAATGACAGTGGACTATATTCAAGACTTCGAGGAAAATATCGAGGGCTTTCTCGTGGTTAATCACCACCAAACAGATTTTCATGGAAAGTTTTGGAGAGGAAAGCCAGAGACAACTCCTCCTCTTTTAAACAAGGAAGTTTAGGAAAGAAAATGGATTATCGTTATATAAAGGCCTTTATCCTTACCGCTCAATTTGCGTCTTTTTCAAAGGCCGCAGAAGCACTAAAAATTGCTCAATCAGCCGTTAGTCGTCAGATTAAATTACTCGAAGAATCTCTTGGTGAAGAGCTTATTATCCGCTCCTCTAAAAAGGTACTCCTGACTAATAAGGGACGTGAATTATTTTTAGCAGCTCAGCAGTTTGATAAGTTTGCTTTAGATATTTTTCAAAAAGAAGATGCTCGTCCTATTAGAATTGGTATCCTTCACGGACTATTAAAAAATTGGTTTACCCCAATCTTAGCAAAATTCTTAAAGAAGACGGAACGCTCGATCTATATGAAAATTGAGGATCATCCAGAACTTAGAAGAGGAATTGAAGATGGTAAATTTGATATCATCTTTACTACAGAGAATATCCAGTCTGAACTTATCTCATCCCTTAAACTCTTCGATGAAAAAATGGTTCTTATTTCTAAAAATGAAGTGAATAGAAAAAAACTTCATGAAGAGAGGTGGATCGTTTATTCAGAAAACGACATGCTTTACCGCCTAAGTAAGAAATCATCCCCTTCAATACTGGAAATTGATTCGATTACTACGATTATGGATATGGTAAGAGCCGGAGTCGGGATCGCCTGTGTTCCTGATCATGTCTTAAAAAAGAACGATAGCTTAAATGTCTATGACTTACCTAATCTACCAAAATCTGAGATCTATATGACAACTCTAAATTACAAATCCATGCCGAGTCATATCAAAGAGATCGCCGATATGGTGCAAAAGGATTAATTACGACAGCTTTTAACTTTGCCTGGTATTATCTTTCCGGACTCACATAAAGTTAATTCTAAATGCTCTTTGAATTTATACTTAGATAAGTAATAAGTTTTCTCTATAGGAAAACCTTTTTTACTTAAGAGTGGCCACCTAACTTTTAAGGTATCAAGCCTATTATTCTTTCCAAGCCCAAAGAAAACACCTGATTCATTTTGAGAAGGAAGTCCTCCTTCCTGCAATGAGACAAACTGCTTTGAGGTAAAGTTCTTAGTTTTTAATACAAGACTACTTCCAATGGCGGCCCGGTTTGATCTTTGACCAATCAGATGAAAGCGAATTGACCTATTGCCATCAAAAGCATGAGTATTCTCATAGAGATAGATTTTTCCTTTAATCTGTGAATTGCGAATCGACGTTTGCCCCGTGATAAAATCCATTCTTCCATCACGGTTAACATCCATAACAATAGTTCCAGAAGGGTTTAGGGAGTTAATAGCATAGGCTTCACTTACATCAGAGAAGGCATGATTTGATTCTTGTTTAAAGAGAATTAATCTAGATTTTGGTGGAAAGCCAGTATTATCTATAATTAAATCCAGTAATCCATCCCTATTATAGTCAAACCAAGTGGCCCTTCTATCTCCCTGGCTCCAAGAGCCGGTACCATCATCCATATGGTATTCAGTTCTAATAAATTTTGGAGGAAAAGAAAAAGTTGAACCGGTTAAGATACTTGATCTATCTCTAGTTTCTGGATCATAGCTATGAAAAAGTTCCCCTAGGGCCAAATCAAAAATACCATCATTATTGTAGTCGGCACAGTTCAGATAAAAACTATTTCCACCGCCAAGTGGATCGTGGTCTCCTTCAATATCCGAAGCTACGCCACTAACTTTTGCAAAGTCTCTAAACTTTCTCGTCTTATTAATACGATCACTTCTATTCATCCAAAGTTTATTTTCAAAACCACTGGAGTTTGCGATTAATAAGTCTGGAAATCCGTCCTGATTAATATCACAAGGAGAAACCCCAAAACTTGGTCTAGCATTGGGGTAAAGCTTAAAAGATTTTTTATATTCATGCTCCCCTTCTAAAAGAACCGAATAATCTTTAAATTGAAATGTTTTACCTTTATAGAGTCTATCTGGAACGGCTTTTGGCTTTCTCTCTCTAACATTATACCAATTGGCCTGATACAAATCGAGCCAACCATCCAAATCAAAATCAAAAACCGCCACTGATGAGTTAGGTACGATTCCAGCAGGAAGTCTGGTTTGTTCCTCAGTATATCTAACCTTAGCTTTAAATTTTTTACCTTTAAAAAGTCTTAAGGGGTATTTGGATAATTCAGTTTTTTGATTCAAAGTTCCGACTAGAACATCTAAAAATCCATCTCGATTAAAATCAGCAAAAGAGAGAAAACTCCCTCTCACAATCTCCGGAAATGGATTATAGTTAAGCCTTTCAAACTTTTTCTCTTTAGAGTTAAATTTAAAAAATCTTGGGACACTATAGTGCTGGGGAAGAGTTACTAAATCCGTAAATCCATCATTATCAAAATCGACGGCGTAAAGGGCCGTAGCTGTTTCCCCGTGAAGACCATACTCTAAAGTTTTATTTTCAAAGCCTTTTAGAGTTGGAGAGGAAGTTGGTCCATAGACAACATGCCTCTCTTCTTTTTTCCTGGCCTTTGAGTACTGCTCAGTTCCCTCCCTTAGGGCCGGGGAAGCTGCCTTTTTTTTCTTGCTAGAACAAGAGGTGCCCAAAAGTAGAAGCGCTAAAAAAGCTCCGCATTGAAGCTTTTTTGATTTAGTAGTCAATGATGTCAAGCCCATAACCATCATACTCACAAACATAATCGCTCACGGCCTTGATGGTCTTATCAAAGTTTTTATTCATGCCTTTTAAATCAGCCACAAATTTTCTTCTGGCATCTGCACAAATATAACGAGTAAGCTTTTTCACATAATCCTTCTTATCTTCAGGAATATTTTCATCTTCTAAAATAGAAGTTGTCCTACTTAAAACGCAGGCCATGGTATAAAGCTGAATCACCATATTGGCCAAACGACCTTGAGGAAGTTCATGTTCAATAATATTTTTTCCGTACTTAATAAGAACGTTTTCCACTTGAATGGCA
This sequence comes from Halobacteriovorax sp., assembly GCA_002720865.1. Classification (GTDB taxonomy): domain Bacteria; phylum Bdellovibrionota; class Bacteriovoracia; order Bacteriovoracales; family Bacteriovoracaceae. Next base: position 213,224 of record PBIO01000031.1, on the reverse strand, counting down.
AATCCGCCCATCATTGAAGAGAAGTGATTTGCATAATCTTCTAAGTCAGGATGAACTTTCGTCAAAGACCTAGAAACCATCATCTTACTTAGTCTTCCTTTAGCAAAATCAGTTAGAACCCCAAGTGATTTAATTGGATCGTTCAATGCTCCCTGAAGATCAGAAATTTTACCAAGCTCCTTCATCTGCTCTGCCGGAGCTCTCACGCCAGAAAGGGCCAGGAAGGCTCTTAAGATTTCATTTGTTCCTTCGAAAATAAGATTGATCCTAGAGTCACGCATAATTCGCTCATACGGATACTCTCGCATATAGCCACAACCGGCCGCGATTTGAAGACCGGTATCAACCACTTCCCATAAGTTTTCAGAGCCATAAATCTTACAAACGGCCGTTTCTAAATAGTAATCTTTTAGACCTTTGCACATATTCCCCGTAGTCATATAGACCACTGACTCGGTGGCATAAATCTTTGCGGCCATATCAGCGAGTTTTTCTTGAATCAAACCAAATTCAGTTATGGTTCTATTAAATTGTTTTCTTCCTTTCGCGTGGGCAGTAGCAAGCTCAAGAATAGACTTCATTCCACCAATACAGCCGGCGCCAAGGGATAACCTTCCCGAGTTAAGAACATTCATGGCGATTTTAAACCCTTTTCCAGGTTCACCAATCATGTCTTCTGCTTTAACGACCACTTTATCAAGATAAACCGCACGGGTTTCAGAAGCTCTGATCCCCATTTTATTTTCTTTTTCTCCGAAACTTAGTCCCTCAGTTCCTTTTTCCACGATAAAACAAGAAATTTTCTCTTTAACTTTACCGTCAACCTCATGATCGGTTTTACAAAAGACTGAATAAAACTCTGCTCGCCCACCATTGGTGATCCAAAGTTTTTGACCAGTAATGGTAAAAGTTCCATCACCGTTATCAACAGCTTTTGTTTTAATTGAATAGGCATCTGAACCTGAACCTGGTTCAGTTAAACAGAAGGCCGCTATCGCTTCACCGCTTGCTAGCTTTGGTAACCATTTAGCTTTTTGTTCTTCTGAGCCTTCATTAATAAGTGCCCTATAGCCAATTGATTGATGGGCCCCAAGCATTGTGGCCGTAGAACCATCAATTCCAGCAATTTGTCCAAAAACTCTTGAGTATAAGGAGTAATCAAGACCCATCCCTCCTAGTTCTTCTGGAACTGCAAGTCCGCAAAGGCCTAGGGCCGCAAGACCTTGAATGACATCTTCAGGAATTTCAGCCTGCTCATCAAATTTTTCTGAATCTATATTATCGGCGGCGAATTTATCGACGGCATCCACCATGGCCTTGGCCATTTCGACTTGATCATCATTGAATCTTGGGAAAGGAAAGAGGGAATTCTCATCGACCTCTCCGTAGAAAAGCCCGCCTACAACGGACTCTAGCTCATTCTTGTTGCTATTATCTTCGCTCATTTTCTCATCCTTAAGTTAAAGCGCTCTTTCTAATAAGTTGACATTTTAGCACCATTATTTATGCCTCCACAATGACAAGTTTTATAGAAAAACTTGTTCCTAAACAGGATTTGCGATTCTTGACAAAAACACTCAGAAAGACTTTGCAAAAACCTTTCGAAATAATGATTTGTGCATTGGGTTTATGTGACTTAAAATTTTAATATTAAAAGATTTTTACTGTATTTGACCCAAACAATTTTTAAATGACTAATAAGAAGAAAGACTCCCTATTCTCGAGAATTAAAAACAAACTCTTTAGCTCTAAAGAGGAAGATGAGTATGAACTCATTGAAGAAGATATCTACGAAGATGAGACTGACGAATATGAAGCTCGTTATCACGACGAAGATGAATTAGAAGACCGAACTGATCCAAATTTCGTAATGGCTCAAGAAGTTGAAGAAGGGGAAGCTGATCAGGTCGAAGAAGACTTAAGCTTTCCAGATGATACCGATGAGGATGAAATCTTAGAGGCCCTAGAGTCCCCTACTCCGCCACCTCTTGATTTAGGTGATGAGGAAGATGAGCCTTTTGAAGCTCAGCCCATGTCCCTGACTCCAGAAGATAAAGAAGAACTTGAAGATGAGATGGAAGATCTCGATGAAGAGTTTCCTGAAGTTCCCATGGAAATGCCAAAGCCTGAAAAAACTAGAGAGATTGATATCTCCCAGATGGAAGAAGGCGACTTTGACGACGAAGAGCCGATGCACTTCGACGAAGAAGAAGGCGACTTTAGTGAGTTTCATGTTCCGGGTCAGAAAAAAAGTTTAAAGGAAAAAGTTTTTGATCTTGGAAGTAAATTTAAATCCATAATTCCCTCAAAAGGAAGCAAACCTTCTTTCACTCCTAGTAAGCCTAGCCGTTTTAAAATGCCTGAAGGACTGGACTGGGATGAAATCTATAATAAGATTTTTTCAGTTGAAACTAGACCTACAATTCACAGAGGTTTTCTTGCCCTTCTTTTTGCCTTTACAACTTATGGAGTAGGCAAAATGACAGCACTGGCAATAAAGGGAACCTCCCCTCAAGTAACTAATTTAAGTTCAAGTGCCCCGCCTCGAATTTCCTATAGGGCCAGGCCAGAAATGAATACGGTGGCTAAAACAGACCTCTTCAATGCACCCGGCGAGATCGCAGAAGATCCATGCAAGAAGGATCCACTGGGCTGCAAGGCCAATCAAGTTAAACCAAAAGACGAAAAGAAAGTCTGCGTTAAAGCGGATATTCAATCTGAGCTAAATATAAAGCTTGTAAATACTCTTGTGCTTCAAGATTCCGTTAAATCAATCGCCGCAGTACAGATTAGAAATGCAAAGGATGTTTTAAATCTAAGAGAGGGCGAAAAAATTAAAGACATGGCCCAGATTGGAAAAATTGATCGCCAAAAAATGGTGTTTAAAAATCTAAAGACAGGAAATTGTGAGTACATCGCTAATATCGATAAAAATTTAAAGAAAATGACTCCTCTAAGCATCCTCTCCCCCAGTAAAGGTAAGAATCTTTTAAAGAAGGGTGATCCGGCCATCAAGAATAATAATAATATTTACAATATCAAAAAAGATGAAAGAGAGAAGATGCTTTCTAATATTAGTGAAGTTCTTACTCAGGCCAGGGCCATTCAGATAACAAATCCCGATGGCTCACTAAGTTTTAAAATTACTGAAATCGTTCCCAATAGTATTTATGCCAAATTAGGTATTGAGAACGACGATATTGTTAACTCAGTAAATGGAAAAAAGATTACCAACGTCAATGAGCTCATGACCCTGTTTGGAAATATCAGGCAAATTGATCACTTTGAATTAGGAATATTAAGAAATGGTGCAGAAGTTAGTAAGGAATACAACTTCGATTAAACGCACTTTAAAATTTTGAATCAGAACTTTGTTTCAAGGATGGAACTATGTTGGCTTTTCTAAGACCTGCAGCACTTTGCTTATGCCTAACTCTCGCCCTTTCTCCAAGCACGGGGAGCGCACAGTTTAAAAAGTATAAATCTAAATCGCGCTTTAATAAAAAGGAAGGAGATACTTCAACAAAAGCATTTATCGACCAAAAGAAGAACTCTGCTCCCGTAGTTAAAGTTACACCAGGTGGAGATGATGTCTTTGGTAGAGGGAGTGATAATGCAGCTGCGGACTCTCCATCAGATCCAAAGTATGTAAACCTGAATCCTGAAACAGCTTTTGGTCCTGAGGTAGTGACAAGCTTTGATTTCCCAAACACGAGCTTAATCGACTTAACCAAGTTTATGCAAAAACTAACAGGAATTAATTTAATTCTTGATAAAGAACTAAAAGGAAAAATTACGATTCTTGCTCCTACGGCGATTACTGTGGGTGATGCATGGAAAGCCTATCTTACGGCCCTAAACTTAAATGGATATACTCTTGTTAAGTCAGGCTCTTTTTATAAGATCGTAAACGCAAGAGATATTCGTTATACCCCTACAAAGATTTATACTGGTAACTATACTCCTGACACTGAAAACTATGTGATGAGAATTCTTCCGTTAAAAAATATTGATTCAACGGAAGTAACCAGATCTTTTAGACCTTTTATGTCTCGTTACGGTCGTATCATCGACATTAAGCAGACAAATACCATTATCGTTCAAGATACAGGTTCAAATATTAATAGACTTGTTAGACTTATCAAGTTTATCGATGTTCCAGGTCACGAAGAAACTCTTCAGATTATCAAGGTTCGTTACTCTTCTGCTCAAGAGATCGCCAAGCTCTTAGATCAAATCTTAAAAAGTGGAGGCTCTTCTAGCAGTAAAAAGTTTTCAAGCTCATCCGCAGCTAAGAAAGGCGAAACCATAAGTAAGATTATCGCTGAGCCTAGAACGAATTCTATTATTGCCATGGCCAACGCTGACGGAGCTAAAAGATTAAGAGCTCTTATTAATCGACTTGATGTAAAAGGTATTGCATCAAATAGTGGAAGAATCCATGTTTACTACTTAAATTATGGGGATTCTGAAACTCTCGCAAAAACTTTAAGCTCCCTTGTTTCAGCTGCTAAAACAACTTCTAAAACAAGTCGTTTTTCTAAAGGTGCAACTTCAGAAAATAATTCACTTTTTAATAATGAAGTTAAAATTACGGCAGATAAGGATAATAACGCTCTTGTTGTTACCGCCTCCCCTACTGACTACTTAACGGTTAAATCAGTGATCTCTAAGCTGGATATTCCAAGAGATCAGGTTTATGTGGAAGGTCTTATGATGGAGACACAGGTCAATAGAAACCGCGGGTTTGGTATTTCAATTCTAGGGGCCTACGGCTCTGGAAATGCGAGAAAAGCTGGTTTCACTGGTGGTACTTCAGACCTAGTTAATCTTCTTACCAACAATATCACAAGTCTTGGGGGTCTCTTCGTTGGAGCCGGAGTTGGTAGAACAGTTGAATTTGACCCGGGAACTGGTAGCACAATTCAAATTAACTCAGTTAACGCCTTAATAACTGCTATTGCCACAAACTCAGATACAAATGTTCTGGCCACGCCACAGATTCTGGCCCTCGATAATACGGAAGCGGTATTTGAAGTTGGTGAAAGTATCCCTACTCCAGAAAGAACAAATTCGGCGAATGGATCTTCCACCGTTGCTATTAAGCAACAGAAAGTAGGACTGACTCTTAAAATCACTCCTCAAATCAATAAAGTAACAAGATTCGTAAAACTAAAGATCGATCAAAAAATTCAGGACTTCTCAAACCGTGCTCTTCCAGATGGAGTAAGTGCAGACGGTGTGGCCACGGTTGAAAGAGCTGCTGTAACAACTGTTGTTGTTAGAGATAGAGATACTATCGCTATGGGCGGGTTAATGAGAGATAAGGAAGTTTCAACTGAATCAAAAGTTCCACTTCTAGGTGATATTCCAATTCTCGGTTGGCTCTTTAAAAATACAAGAAATGCTATTGAAAAAGTAAACCTGCTCTTTTTCTTAACGCCTAAAATCTTAGACGCTAAGCAAGTTGCTGCGGCAAAAACAGTTAAAGATCTTTTAAACAGACGTGCTGTCCACTTGCAGGAAGTTGTCGGTGATGAAGATTCCTTTAAGGGAACTGTTAAAGGCCTTTACGAAAAAGCCAATCGTCAGGAAAAAGGTCCTCTTTATAATGCTGAAGATGCTGCTAGATACGAGGAAAGTAATTCAGATAGTAAGGGAATTAAAAATAATGATCTAGAAGAAGATGACGATATCAACCTTTTAGATGAAGAAGTTCCAGCTTCAAGTTATGTAGCCCCGGACTACAAGACAATCTTAGATAAAGTGAAAACAAAGAAGGCGTCTACAGTACGCAAAAAGAAATAGTGGAGACAGATTGAAAATATCCGATCACGTTTTAGAAAGAGTAGAAGGTCAAAAAGAAAAAATTGGTGAATTGCTTTTAAAGCACACTCAATTAACTGAAGAGCAGCTTGGAGAGGCCCTTGAAGTACAAAGGGAAACCGGCTCGCTTATTGGTGAGATCCTTCTTAGAAAAAACTATATTCATCCCCATGATGTCATCAAGGTTATGTGTCATCAAATCAATATCCCCTACACTCTTGATTTAAAAGTAGATGATATTGATCCCAATGTGACTTTAGCTATTCCAATTAACTACGCTAAGAATCATGAGATTATCCCCATTCTTGAAACTGAAAACTCTGTAACCGTGGCCATGACGGATCCCTTTAATTTTGACCCTCTCAATGACCTTCAAGAAATCTTTAAAAAAGAATTAAAAATAATCGTGGCTCCGCCCCTAAAGATTCAGGACGCCATTAACCGCGTCTATGAAAAGGCCAGTCGTAACCTCGTTGATACTCTAGAAGATGAATTTGACGAGTCACTAGATCTAGACGGACCCATTGATATTCTTGATGCCGGAGCTGATGAAGCCCCTGTTATTAGGTTTGTGAACTCAATCCTTTTTCGTGCCGTTAAAGAAGGCGCTTCCGATATTCATATTGAACCCTACGAAAAAGAAACTGTTTACCGCTTTAGAATTAACGGGATTATGACGGAGATTTTAAGACAACCTCTTAAAACCCACTCCGCTGTAAGTGCCCGTATAAAAGTTATGGCAAAACTTGATATTGCCGAGAAGAGATTACCTCAAGATGGTCGTATTCAGATTAAAATGGCCGGTAAGGACGTGGATATCAGGCTTTCGACGGTCCCTGTGCAAACAGGTGAACGAATTGTTATGAGGGTTCTTGAGAAATCCTCTAAAGTCTTAAGACTAGAGGATCTTGGTTTTCACGGTAGAACTCTTGAGGCCATGGACGATCTAGTAAAAAGAAAGCACGGGGTCCTTTATGTATCAGGTCCAACTGGTTCTGGTAAAACAACCACCCTCTTTGCTTGTTTAGATAGAATTAACTCTCCAGATAAAATGATTATTACGGTTGAAGATCCCGTGGAATACGAAATTCCTGGAGTGAGCCAAATTCAAGTTAATCATAAAATTGATCTCTCCTTTGCAAGGGCCCTTCGTTCAATTGTTCGTCAGGATCCAGATGTCATAATGGTTGGGGAGACACGGGATTTAGAAACCGCTCAAATGGCCATCGAAGCCTCGCTTACCGGTCACTTTGTTCTCTCTACAATTCACACCAACGACGCCTCATCAGCACCTAACCGGCTGATTGATATGGGTGTTCAGCCTTTTTTAATTGCTTCTTCATTAGTGGGAGTTATGGCCCAAAGACTTATTCAAACTCTTTGTACTGCCTGTAAAGTGCCTCACGAAATAACGAAAGAAGAAATGGAAGATGTCGACATTGACAGTATTCCAGATGATGCAACAATCTTTAAGGCAGAAGGCTGTCCTAAATGTAATTACCGCGGATACGATAGTCGAACAACTGTTTCAGAATTATTATTGATTACAGATGCCATTCGTCCTCTTATCCTAAAGAAATCAGATGCTGCCAGTGTGAAGAAGGTGGCCATTGCCGAAGGTATGACAACTTTACGTCAAGATTGTTTATATAAAGTTTTCAAAGGAATTACTTCTGTAGATGAGATGGTTCGTGTTATTAGTGAAGATGAAAGTGACTCTATGGAGGAGTAGATAATTTCTTATGGCCATGTATAGTTACAAAGGTCTTGATAAGACCGGGAAAGAAATCAAAAGCAATATCTCTGCTGAATCGTTAAGCCAAGCTAAGTCTAAGCTTCGTTCTAGCGGTATCATGCTTATCGATATCAAAGCTCAAAAGTCTGAAAAACAAAAGAAGGGACAGCTTACTTTTGGGAGTGGGATTAATACAGAAGCGCTCTCTTTAATGACAAGACAGCTGGCCACACTTGTAAAAGCAAAAATTCAAATTGTTGAAGCCTTCAATGCCCTTATCGATCAATCTGAAAACCCTAAATTAAAGGTTATCCTTGCCGAAATTAGACAAAAGGTTAATGAAGGAACCAGCTTGGCCCAGGCCCTAGCGGACTACCCAAAAGTTTTTAGCAATGTTTATGTCAATATGGTTGAAGCCGGAGAGGCTTCTGGTAACTTAGAAGTCGTTCTTCTAAGGTTAGCGGACTTTACTGAAGCACAGGTTAAATTAAAAAGAAAAATCAAAGGGGCCATGATGTATCCGGTCCTAATGGCTTCCATGGGTATGCTCATGATGAGTGCCATCTTTATTTTTGTTATCCCTAAGATTACAAAGATTTTTATCTCAATGAAAAAAGAGCTCCCCTTACCAACCAAGGTTTGTATCTGGATTTCAGATTTTTTACAGAACTGGTGGTGGGCCATTCCTATCGGAATATTCCTTGCCTACTGGCTATTTAATAAGTGGAAAGCCAGTCCCAAGGGTGAGTCCACTTGGCATGGGATTGTTTTAAAATTACCCATTGCAGGAAAGCTTGTGCAGATGATTAATGTCAGTCGATTTTCCTCAACTTTAGCGACCCTACTTGATTCTGGCGTACCAATTTTATCAGCCATGCGTATCGTCAAAAACCTAATTGGAAATGTTCATATGCAAAAAGCTGTTGAGCAGGCCCGCTCTAATATTCAAGAGGGAGCCTCTATGACCCCTCCACTAGTGGAGTCCGGTCATTTCCCAACCATGGTTACCCATATGATAAAACTTGGTGAGAGCTCCGGTGAAATTGAACCAATGCTTCGTATCGTTGCAGAAAACTACGAAGACCAAGTAGAAGCTAATCTTAGTGGACTAACATCTACCCTAGAACCTATAATGATAGTCGGAATGGGGATAGCTGTTGCCTTTATTGTATTTTCCGTCGTGATACCTATGATGGAACTCAATACACTTAGTTAAATCACAGCTATTTAACAGTTTCGTGACAAACATCGTCAAACTTGTAGTAAGTTAGCAGTAAGGAGTTAATCGCAATGAATGAAGTTAAAACAATATCAAGAAATGAATTATTAAAGAGTTCCGTTAAAGGACAGGCTGGTTTCTCTCTCGTAGAAATCCTCGTTGCCTTAACCCTACTTGGTTTAGTTGGTACTTTTGTTGTTGGTAAGATCTTTGATACTTTTGAAGAAGGTAGAGTTAAGACGGCCAATATCCAAATGAGCTCCTTTGCAGGTCAGCTTCAAGAATTCAGAAGAAAATGTAACTTCTATCCCGATACAAGTCAGGGATTAGATGCTTTAATCTCAGCACCAGGTGGAAGAGAGTGTAAGAACTATCCTCCGAATGGCTTTATCGGCGGACAAGAAATGATTCCAGCTGATCCGTGGGACAATGAATATGTTTACGAATCAGACGGGAAGAAATTCACCATTAAATCATTTGGTTCCGATGGAGAAGAAGGTGGTGAAGGTTTTGAAAGCGACCTTTATTACCCAAAAAAGAAAAAATAGGATTCTATGTTTAAGTTAGCTACCAAAAATCAAAGAGGCTTTACTCTTATCGAAATTTTGGTAGCTATCACTATAATTGGCCTAGTTCTAGGCGTATCCATCAATACATTTACCAGTAATACAAGCCGAATCGACGAAGTCGTAAACGATGTTGAAAGGGCCATTAGGTACAGTGTCGATGAAGCGGCTCTTAGAAATACTATTATTAGAACCAGATTCTACCTTGATGGAAAGCCACAAAAGATGTCCGTCGAATACGGTCCAGATGACTCCTTTGTCATTCCCATTAGTCAAATTGAACCGGCGGACACTTCTGTCCTAAATGAAGAAGAAAACAAAAAGAAAGATAAAGAGTTTGATAAAAAGTTTAACCGGGTACCAGAGTTTAGTGATGGACCAAGAAACATTCATGAATCTGTTAGAATTATCGGTGTAGGCTCCTCATTATCCGGACTTCTCTACCTTGAAGGGCAAGCTTCTATCTATACTTATCCCTCTGGTGAGAAAGATGGTGGTATAATTATTCTTGGGGATGATTCAATTGTAACGGCTGTTAGCTTTGATCCTTTCCTACTTGGGTTTAAGTATGAAAGAAAACTTTTAGATCCCGATATTCTTTATGAAGAACTTGAAGCCGAGCAAGATAAAATTGCTCAGGAGATTTTTGAAGCTTGGATAAAAAAATAGTAAAAAACGAGTCTGGTCTTACCTTAGTAGAGGTTATGGTCGCACTCCTTATCTTTTCATTTTTCATCGTTGCCTTTGTTATCACAAATGGTGCAAACCTCACCTACTCTAGAAATTTTAAAGACGAGTTAAAACTTAGAGACCTGGCCGTAGGAATCATAAACGAGACAATAGTTAATCCTCCAGAGCTTACGGAAGGGCTAACCTTAAGTCCTGAAACTAAAAAGTTTGAAAACGAAAAAGATTATTCCTATACGATAACTTGGAAAAAGTTTGAACTCCCTGACTTTACAAAAATGTCTGGTGAAGAAAATAGTGATGACCCAAGGCAAGCCTTTCAAAAGAAAGTTTTTGAACAAGTTAAAGAAAATATGGAAAAAATGGTCTGGCAACTTGCCGTCGAAGTAAAAAGTGAGAACACCAATATGACTTATCGCCTGGCCACTTGGGTCTACAACGAAAAAGCGGCAGTTTCTCTTTCAGGGTTTTGATGAACAATAGTAAAGGCTTTTCTCTATTAGAAATTATGATCGCCACTGGAATTCTGGCCTTTCTAAGCTTAGGAATAAACTCAATCGTTTCTTCCACGGCCGATACAAAAGATGAAGTCACTAAAGAAGATCGAGCTTACCTACAGGTCTATACTGCACTAAATAGAATGGAAGTAGATATTACTCAAATCTACTCTCCTCTTTATTTTACTGTAAAAGAAAAAACCCTAGACGAGGTTGAAGGTGAAGCGAGAGCTTCAGGAAAGGATTTTGACCGAGATACTTACGATAACCCAGGACTTTCCTACCAAGGCAGCGAAAAATACCCAGCTATCAGTCGATCCGGAGAACCTATCGGTGCCATCGTCAATGATGATAAGAGCAGTCTAATTTTTTCCACGATGAGCAATAGAAGAAAGCTACAGGATAGTAAAGAATCTCGTTTTGCCTGGGTTAAATATTCCCTTGGGAGTATTTCTAAAGATGAAGAGCTCAAAGGTGATGACCTTGTTAGAAATTTTACAGCAGTGGACCCTTACTCAAAGGAATTTGATTGGGAAAGCACAGAGAGTCAGGTGCTTCTTCAAAATGTTAAATCTTTAACTTTTGAATTCTATGATAAATCAAAAGAAAAATGGGTTGAAAAATTAAGTGAAACAGCTCTTGATAAAGATACCCCAAGGGCAATTAAGGTTAAACTTGTTTGGATAAATGAAAGCGAAAATGAAATTGAGTTTGAAAGAATTTTTAGACCTCTTTGGCCCTACTTTGACACCTTAAACGATGAAAAAGAACGACAAAAGGCCCTAAAAGGAGACGGTCAGGACGCCGGAGGCCTTGGAGGAAACGATGGCTCAGGAGGCGACGATAAAGATGAATAGCCTCAAAAAAATTCTAAATAATCAAAGTGGAATTGCCCTTCTAATGGTCATGGCCGCCTTAACTCTGATGAGTATTTTATTAGCGGACTTCACTTTTGAAACCAATCTCAATAAGATTAAGGCTTATAATCAAATTGAAAAAGATCAGGCCAGGATGAACGCTGAGGCCGGGCTTCGTTTTGCTCTTGCGAAACTAAAACTATATCAAGTGGGAAGAAATTATATTGAAAAAACTGAAAGTCTTAAAGGAGTCGTAAACGCCAGTGATATCGAAAGTATTGTGACTATGCCCTTTGTCTTTCCAGTACCAGCTGCTCTTGGCAAAGATTTACAAGCAAGAACTGCTATTGAAGACTTTACCAAAAGCGCACTCCTCCAAGGCAATCTCCAGCTGACCATCTCACCAGTCTCCGGCTTTTTAAATCCTAATAATATGCGAGTCAAAAAATCCAAAGATAAGGATGATCAGGATAGAGACCGAGATCAAGATGCGGACCCAGACGATAAAAAGAAGCTTCCACCTCAAGCCTATATAGAGAATAAGTTAACTGAAACTCTTACAAAAGCATTTGAGGCCAAAAGAGAGGAAGATGATGAGTTTGATAATCTCTACGGAAATTTAGAGCCAAAAATGCTTATTAAGGAGCTTAAGTTTTATGTTAACTCCCCAGATAATTTTACTGACTCCGAGAGAAGTGAAATAGAACTTCTCTATCAAAAAGCTGAAGTCTCCCCTAAACATGCTCCTATGACCTCTATTGATGAGATGTACCTATTAGAGGGCTGGAGTGACGCTTTAGTCGATTTAATTAAAGATAAGCTCGCCACTCACCAAGTAACGATTATTCCTGTAAATAAGCTTACTGAAGATCAACTAGAAATCCTTTTCCCGAATATAACTGATGAGCAAAAAGAAGAGTTTTTTAAATACCGTGATGGAGACCAAGAAACAGGTGATCCGCCAAAAGAATTCAAAAATGCTGCAGAATTCAAGGCCGTTATTGTTAATACCTTGGGCGTTGTTCAAGACAGTGAATACGAAGAGCGTGCCAAAGAATTTGAAAATGCCGGTTTAAAAATTGGTGTTGCAGGTAAACTCTATAAAGTCGAAAGCATAGGGCAATATAATCGAGCGAAATATAGAATAGTGGCCTTTGTTGATCTTCCCATAAAGCCAGATCCGGTGAAAAAAGAGGATGAGAAAAAGAAAGAAAAGGAAGAATCTGAAGAGTTAACCGATGAAGAGCGAGAGCGTATCGAGCGAGAAAAAGCCGAAGCCGAAAAAGATAAAGAAGAAAATGAGAAAAAGAAAAAAGCTCCACCCCTTCAATTAATGGAGCCAAGAGTGATTGAAATTCGGCTTAATTAAAAATCCGAGCAAGGCACTCAACTATAGAAGATAAAGTACCAAAATTTAATGCTCTGAGGTAGAATAAGACTATGAATCTTTTGGCCATAGACTTGGGCTCATACGCCGTTAAATATGCTTTTTGTAGCTTTGAAAAAAAGCGGATGGTGGTCCATTCTCACGGTATTGTGGTTATAGATGAAGTTCGAAAAGATCTTCCTGAAGATACTTCCATTGAAGCCATTCAATTAGAAATTACGAAAAGATTCATTGAAGAATATCCGGACGCGAAAATAATAACTCATGTTCCCGTCGAACTGATAACGACCAGGTATATATCTCTTCCTGTAAATAATAAAAAGAAAGCAGAGCAGATGATTCCATTTCAATTAGATGAGAATCTTCCCTACCCAATATCTGAAGCACACTATAGCTCTTATATTCAAAAAGTAGATGATAAGTCCGAGGCACAAGTTTCAATTTCTCCGTTAGAGGGGTTTGAGAATTTGTACAACCAAATGCAAGTAAAGGAAATGCTTCCCCATCTTATGGCTTCTGAACTTGCTTATATGCAAGCATATGCGGAACAAAGCCCCTTTTCTGGCTCTTATGCTATTTTTGATATCGGACATCAGTATACGAAGGGTTATTTTGTTCATAATAAAAATGTTATTTCTAATCATGTTTCCTATATCGCTGGCTCAGTCATCGATGAGGTTATTGCAGAGACTTATGAAATCTCTCCTTCTGAAGCGATTACTTATAAACATCAAAACTGTTTCCTATTAACTGAATCTCAATATGAAACCGTAAACAAAGATCAAAAAGAATTTGCCCTGCTTATGAAGCAAATATTTGCTCCTATGGTTCAAGATATGAAGCGCTGGGAGTTAGGCTTTAGAGTAAAGTATGGTCGCCCAGTCGATAGAGTCTTTGTCACAGGTGGAACAAGTAATATTAGTAATATCACTAATTTTTTAAGCCTTGAATTAGGTCTTAAGGTTGAGCATCTACCCGAACCTCATGACTTTATTATCGACGAAGATACAATTGCCGAAGCAGGAAACCTACTCTCCTCTTCTCTTGTCATGCTGGCTTCTCAAAGATCGAAGAGTTCACCTGCCAATATGCTAATGGGAAGATTTAGTGGTAGTGCTACGGCAAACCTGCCCTTACATTCGACCTCCTTTATCCTTTCAAGAGCACTGATTCTACTTTTAGTCATCTCAACACTTATAGGAGCAGAAAAGCTCTTTTTCTTAAATAGCGAAGAGAAAAAACTTAATTCAAAAGTTCAAAAACTTCTTAAGAATAAATCCTTGGCCTTAACCTCAAGTGACCGAAGACTTTATAAAAGAAACCCAGAGCGTTTGTTAAAAAAGATTAAGGCAAAAACCAAGCAAGTTGAAAAAGAAGTTGAAACAATTAAGCAAGCCTTAAAAGTGAATGCTTTAAAACCTCTTGGGGAAATCCACTCTGATTTGTCTAAGAACGATAATATTCATATGACCCTTTTTGAGTCTGTTAATAAAAGTATTAAAACTCGTTTTGAAAGTAAAAACTCTGAAGAGCTAGCCACCCTTGCAAGTATTTTAAAGGGACTAACTCTTAAGAATAAAAAGATTGTACATAAACCGGGAAAAACCCATTTAACGATGACTTTCGATGAGGAATCGAAATAATGACTGAAAAGAAACCAATTTTTAGAGTTGTTGATGAGTTTGTCTTTAAACAAATCGATAATTTAAAAAACAGCCAACCCTACTCTGATGCCATGAGGCAGTTAAATAGTCTTCCAGACTTTCAGCTAAAGCTGGTCAATCAGATCTCAACTCTTGTCTTGGTTTCAGTTCCACTTATTATCTTCATTGTTTTAGTTATTATTAATATAAATTTTAATTCCTCACTTCAAATGAAGCGGGACTTACTAGCAGAGATTAATAATCACTCTGCCGCCCAAAAACAGCTTCAATCCCTTGGTAGAAATATTATTTCAGGAGCTGCCCTTGCAACAAAGGGTGCTTTTAGTCGACAAGTTGTCAATTCAATCTCAACTTCAGGTGGGAATAAGGCCGATATTAGAATTCTTGATTTCGAATCAAAGCCTAAAGATGGAATCGTTAAGGCCAGCGGGGTCGTCAGATTTTCTAAACTCAGCACCAAGGTTTTATCTTCTTTTCTTGCAGATTTAGTCGATAGGAATAAGTTTAGAGTTTCTAACCTCCTTATAAAAAAGAATATCAAAGACAATACGGTTAACGGGCAAGTTGAACTTCAACATTACGGTAGAGCTCCTGAAGCCCAGAAATAAGGTTTAAGTCTCCATGGAGAAACAAGAAAAGTTAAACGAAAATGAATTGGCTCAAGGGATCTATCTTTCTGGGACACCAATTTTCAAATTAAGTGCCGTAGCTGTACTCATTATGGCATTCGCCTTTTTTATGAATTTCCCTTTTGAAGAAAAGGTTAAAAGCTCCATTGTCTCTGCCATTAAGAAAAATAAGTCTTGTCCAGTCTCTTATACAAACTTGGACTTAGACTTTTTTTTACAGCCGACTCTTAATTTTAAAAATATGAATATTCCTGGCGCTTGCTTAGGAAACCGCCGCTCACCGGGCCTAGATTTTGATAAGTTCAACCTCGTTCTAAAAAGACCAACAGTCCTCCCTCCAGGAATGCTTTTTAGCGCAAAGGCCGTAAATAGCTCTTCAGATTTAAATATTTTTGCCACTGCTGGTATTGGCTCCGCTATTATCAGAATCGAAAAGTCCCAAGTTGCAGGAAGTTTAATAACTTCGGCTGCGAATTTGCCCGTCAATATTAAGGGTTCCTTATCGGTTGATGCCCTAATCGAGTCAGATTATAAAGTTCCAACTGGGGGTAGCTTTCATATAACTTCAAAAGATTTAAATCTCCCTCCTCAAAGAATTGTCATCTTGGACATCAAAGGATTAAGTCTTGCTCCCCTCGTTTTAAAGGGATCAATGGAAGAGGGAGTGGTAAAGCTTCAAAGATTACAAATAGGAAACTCAACAACTAAAATTGAGGCCATATTTACTGATGGAACAATCAAAATAAATAAAATTAATCCGAAGCGCCATATGGTGGACCTTGAAGGCAGAGTCAGATTAAGCGAGGAGTTCTTAAAAGAATTTCCTGTTCTCGGGCTATACCAACCCTTTCAAAAGGCGAGCATGGACAAAAATGGCTTCTACCGCATCCAATTAAAGGGACCCATAGGAAAACTTCGCCCCAATTTCCTTTAATTTTCATAGGGTTTTTGCTAGTTTCAGCCCATGCAAATACCTGAATTCCAAAAGATTATTGAAAGCGGTTTAGAAAAACAACTTCTCAGTTTGATTCCAAACCACTCAATTGCTAAGGCCTATACCTGGGCCAGCCTTCCACCGGGAAAGCTCTTTCGTCCCCTTTTAGCAGCGGCGATCTACTTAAATCATAGCGAAGGCAATACAGAAGAATTCAATCAATTAAATTCAAACGCCTCTAAAATGGCAGCATTTTTAGAGCTTCATCATAGCTATACCTTAGTTCATGACGATATGCCTTGTATGGATGACGATGACTTTAGAAGAGGTAAGGCCTCGACTCATAAACAATTTGGCGAGTGGCAGGCCTTATTAGTAGGTGATGGGCTCCTAGGAGCAAGCTGGCGTTTGGTTTCGCAAATAAACCACCCTGCCCTTCTTAGCTTTTTTAAATATTCTACCTGGACCCTTGGTCCTAAAGGTTTACTACAAGGCCAAGTTTTAGATCTATCCGAAGAGATGACTTTAAGTTTTGAAAACTTGATATTAACTCATAAACTAAAAACCGCTCGGTTAATCCAAACGGCCCTAGTCGGTGGCTATGCAATTTCTGATAATCCAAATTTTAAGATGGCCAAGGCTTATCATAAATTAGGTGAGGCCCTAGGGGTTTCTTTTCAGCTTTTAGACGACCTTACCGAGTTAACAGAAGAACTTGGTGAACATGAGCAGGCCGTAAATCCTTGGCTTTGGGCCAGTATAAAATCTACTGAAACTTTGATCAATTATTTAGAACAAGTAAAAGAGCTGGCTCCTTCTGATGCCGACCTCCTTCAAGAAGTATTGGCCCATTATTTTGGAACTATACGCGGAAAAGTAGAAGCTCATCGAGGTTCTATTATTGCTAAATTAAGTGAGGAGCAATTAAGACCAGTTGAATCGCTCTTGAAGATTTTGAGTCACGCTAAGTAAATTAGTTAGCTTATCTTTTGCCATAACTAATTTTTGTATATCAATATCTTCAAGATTTCTAACGGTAAGTGGTTCTGGAATGGCCGGGAGCTCTTGCTCTTCTTCTAATAAAAGCTCTTCAGCCGGCTCAGGTGATTGAGACTGTGCTTCGTTAATACGCTTAATCTCAAACTTTGCTTTTTCAATTGTTAACTTATCTTCAAAGAGAAGTTTCTTAACAAGGATTATTGCTTCAATATCCTTATGTTCGAAAAGTTTTTGACCAGAAGAAGAAGTTAACGGGGCAATTTCGCTAAATTCGGATTCCCAAAATCTTAGGACGTATGGTTTTACACCTGTAAGAGTACAAACTTCATTTGCCTTGAAATGAGACTTGTTAGGAATCTTGATCATGACTACCCCTTTAAATTTTCTAGTCTTCCATACCTTCATCAGAATTAGACATAAAAGAACTAAGCGCTCTTTGAGTCCCTTCCTTTGCTGGCTGTGACTTATCCTCATTACCTTTATCATCTAAACGATGAGAGTAACGAGCGGTCACATCTTCTTTTAAGACTTGTGATGGTTTAAAAGTTAAAACACGTCTAGCGCTAATTTCCATCGCTTCACCTGTCTGGGGATTCCTTCCCACACGTGTTGCTTTGTCGCGAATAGAGAAATTTCCGAAACCAGAAATCTTAACCTTTTCTCCGCGGGCCAATGTGTCTTTGATAACTTTGAATACGAGATCCACGAGGTCTGCAGCTTCCTTTTTTGAAAAACCTGCTTCCTTGTAAACTCTCTCTACTATGTCTGCTTTGGTGAGACTCATGTCATCTTCCTCCGTGAATAAAACATGGATATCGTCGTAATATTAATAGTTTAAGATAAGACGCTGTGCTTAGCTATTAAAATCTTTATAAAAAACAAAATTCCTTGAAATTTTCCGCTTTTCGCCTGAGTAGTACACTCGGGTACTAAGTATTTTCCTTTAATTTGAGCGATTTAGCCTCTAAAAATGGGGAAAAAATGCCGAAAAGTAGCTATGTCTGAAAATCAGCAAGAAAAAGAGGAAGTTCACTTTAAGATTTGTAACTCTGTCTTAAAACTTGAAGTTAATAAAGGTCATCTTAAGTGGACCATTTCTGAGATCTCAAAAGATAGTGGGGTCACCCGTTCATTGATTTACTATTACTTTGGAAAAGAAAAACAAGTTCTTCTAGATGAAGCTCTTCGCTATATGATCCAGGTCTTTTTTAATTTAGATGACGATAGAAGCCTTGGCCTTCCTATAAGAATGAATAAAGTCCTCTCGAAACTAAAGGACATGCCTTATGCTTTTATTTTATTTTTCTTGGAACGAAGAAGAGATTCAGATGTTGCTCACGTCATTAAGAAAGCCGAAGAGAGATTAATGGTCAGATTAAAAAGCGAATTTCCTGATATGACTGAAGACGAGCTGCTTAGAATTTATTTGCTTGAGCTGGGCTCAGTCGCTTATGGACTTGAGCCCGAAAGAATTGGCGATATCTTTAAACGCTAGTCGCGAAAAACGCTAATACGGTACTAGAGAAACGCTAATCGCGTTTTTTCTTAGCTTTAGCTTTTTTTCCACCTTTCTTTTCAAGCTTTTTATAAAGCTCTTTTCTCTTGGCGTCTTTAAGCTTCATCCAGTCAGTTAGCTTATCGCTTACTTCATTTAGCTCTTCGATAAGTTTTTTCTTAACAAGGGCCTTAGAGCCAGCGATCTTTTGGAACTCTTTTAACTTTTTAGTATCGTCCTTTACGAGGAGCTCTCTTTTCTTAACCTCTTCTTTGGTCATTCGATAGATAGGCATATCCGCAAGGTAATCGCTATAGTGGTACTTTTTCTTACTTAGGTATTCAACAAAGGTCTTTCGGTTGGCACTCTTAGTGGCAGCTACATATTCTTTATTTTTAATAAACTTAATAATCTCATTATTTTGCTTAATTCTATTCTTGTACTCTTCTGAAAGAAGTTCGTACCTGGTTTTTACAACTTCCAGCCTCTGCGCCGTAAAGATTTCTAGAATTTCTTCTGGTCTTTTAAATATTTTTACACCGCGCTCTGAGATCAAGGTATAGTTTGGAGATAGTGAGGCTGTGACTCCCATCTTCTTTCTAACTTCTTCAAGGGAAGGTTGCTGTCCTCTTTTGAAGATTAGTTCAATATGGACTTTGTTATCAACAGTTGAATCAATGAAGTCTTTTATATAATCATTATCAATATGCTTCGTTAAATAGCGGTAGGTCTTCGTGGCATCGTAGCCTCTTGGAAGTTCGGTAATGACAATCTTCCCACCAACCTCTTCAATACGCATAGGAAAGATATACTTTCCTTTATCACTTAGAATCTTTTCAGAGTAATAATGCACGTAAGGATTAATTCGTTTTGGCTTTCCAGTCTGAATAATTTGAATCATGGAGGCACAAATATCTTTATGATGAAAACTTGGAATAGCAGAACTAAAACCTGTTCCAATTCCTTCTGATCCGTTAAGAAGCATTAGTGGAAGTTTTGGAAGTAAACTTACGGGCTCCATCACAGTTTCGTCATAGTTTGGAACCATTTGCACTTGGTTCATATCATCGAATAATAAGTACTCTGCGATCTTTGCCAATTTACATTCAATATAACGACCAGCAGCCGGCGCTGTTTCCATTCTTTCACCAAAATACCCCTTCTTTTCAATCAGTGGATAGTTATTGGAAAAAGTATAATCCTGTGCCAGGTTAACAATGGTTGACTCAATTGAAGCAGGTCCATGGGGATGAAGAGTAAGTACAAGTCCCGTGGCCGCAGAAACTTTTACAAGCCCCTTACTTTGGTTTCTATAGAGGGTGTAGAGAATACGTCTTTGACCAGGCTTTAATCCATCACGTAAGTAAGGTATGGCACGATCCATCAGCGTATAGATCTGATAAATTCGATATTCTTCCTTAACGATTTGAGCGAGAGGGACAGATTCGAGGTTATGTAAGTATTCTATTTCCATATTCGTCTACTTCTTCTTTTTAGTTGTTTTCTTCTTTTTCGCTGCTTTTTTGGCGACTTTCTTCTTCGCTACCTTTTTCTTAGCGGTTTTCTTTTTCGCCGTCTTCTTCTTACCTGCCTTCTTGGTAACTTTCTTAGCTGCTTTTGCAGCACGAACAGCTTTTCTAGAAGACTTAGTTGAAGAACCACCTTCTTCATCCATTAGAAGCTCTTTTCTAGGGGCCGAGTCTTTACCAAAACAAACATCAAGCATGGCCTTAGCCTCGTTCACATTATCGGCTGTGATCTTAGTAAATTCCTCTCTTTGAAGAACATACTTCCATGCTTCTGGAGACATCTCACCAAGACCTTTGTTTCTATGAATAGCCTTAATCTTTAGAGATTTTTGTTTCTTTAACTTCTCTAAGGCATCAGGTGTTTCCACATATTGAGTGTCTTTATCCGTGATAACTTCAAAAAGTGGCGCTTTCGCAATCTGAATTGATCCCTCTTCAAAGAGCTCAGGCCAGAACTGATAAAAGAAGTTTGTTAGCAAGGTATTAATATGCCCACCATCAACATCAGAGTCAGACAAAAACACAACTTTTGAAAAGCGAAGCTGATCCCAGTTCACTTCCTGCCCAATTGTTAGGCCAATTGATGCCATAATATTTGAAAATTCTTTATTCTCTAAAATATCTTTAATAGAAGACTGGGCCACATTCATTGGCTTTCCACGAAGAGCAATCCCCCCTTGGTACAGCTTATTCCTAGCGGATCTCAAGCCACCAATGGCCGAGTCACCCTCACAAATAAAGAGCGTACATTTTGAGCGATCTCTTCTTTCATTGGCATCGAGAAGTTTTTCAACTCTTTGTTTTTTCTGCTTACGCCCTTTTTTAGCTGCATCTTTAAATTCCTGGAACTTGTGGCGGCTCTTTGCCCTTTCAATAACGAGTTCTTGAAACTCCTTATTCTTACGAATCCACTTATCCATATGCTTATCCATAAACTTTTCGATTCCTTTTTCAAGGTTCGTATCACGGACAAGTTTTCTTTTTGTTTGGGATTCAAAGCGAGGGTTTGGCATGGTGATACCGAGAATAAACATCATCCCGGCCAAAACATCATTATCGTGAACAACGACCTTAGCTTTTTTGGCCAGTCGTTCTGTTCGCTCTTTTGTTTTATTAATAAAAAGTCTTCTAAAACGATCTTGATGAAAACCACCGTCAAAGGTTGGCGTTGAGTTTACAAAAGAAATAAATCTTTCTCTCTCTTCACTCTTTTTATCTAAAACTAAAGAAAAGTGAAGATCAATGGCACCTTTAACTTTCTTGCCTTTAATATTCGTCGTTTCATACTTATAGACTTCATCACCTATAAGCTGTGCATTTTCTTTATCAATTCTTTGAGCTAGCTCCAACATTCCTTTTTTGTACTGATACTTTTCCTTATTAAAGTAAAAAGTCAGTCCTGGATTGTTATAGGCAAGGTCAATAATTCTCTTTCTTAGGAGTTCTTCGTCTACAGTATTATTTTTATAAACTTTTTTACTAAGAACTAACTCAATTTTAACCCCGGAAGGTCCTTTATACTTTTTTGGCTTAGATTTTTTGATCTTTAAGGCACCATCAATAAAAGTATAAGTTTGCTCCTTTTTAGAATTGTAGTGGCGAACTGTTGCAACATACTCATCTGAGGTTAGACAAGTGGCAGCGGCACCTAAGCCGTTTTGCCCTAGAGTACGATGAAGAAAACCCTTTTCATCCGTCTCTTCATCTTTGAATTTTGAACCAGTTCTAAATTCTGAATAAACTTGAGGAACTTTATTTAAAGGAAACCCAATTCCATTATCTTGAACTGTTACCCGCTTTCCATCTTTACTCAAGTTACAATGGATTTCAGTAACATGTCCTCGGTAATACTCATCAATACAATTATCGAGGATCTCCTCAATTGCCTTTGATTTCGCTTGGTGAAATTTAACAGTCTTAAACTCGATTCCACTGTCCGTATAAACATAGGTTTCAAGTTCTTCTACGTCATTACTTCCAAAAACGAGGGTAATACGATTCCGGCAATGCCAGCGCTGATCTTTCGCTTCGATCTGTGCGTCTTTGGCTTTACCCTTTCTTTTGACACTTCCAACGGCCATAATTTATGCAACTCCATGCGTCATGCTAGTTGATACAATTTTGATAGTATAACCAAGGTTAGAGGGCCGGATTATGGGTGAAAAGGGCATATGCGTTATTTAAGTGGTATAATCCTATTAATTTTAATTAGTTATTCTGCTTTTGCAAAAGACAATTTACCTGTAACCCCCGAAAAACAAGCTTATTTCACCTTTGACGCAGCTCCCTTAAAAAAATCTCAAAGAAAGGCCGTCCTTGATGGAGACATTATCGCCATGAGTGATGTGAAAAGTTTTAAAGGTAAGATCCTTCACCAAAAACCTAAAAAACGAATAGAAGAAATTGAAATGCAAAAATTTGATTTCTTCATTGCGGGGCTACATCAAAGAACTTGCCGCTTTGCTTTAAAAAAGTTGGCCCTTTATGAGAATTATAAACAGTACTTAGGTTTTGTAGAAAATAGCTCTTATGCCAGTAAGGAGTCTAGAGTATACCTAAGAATTTCCCACAGTATTCTCCCCATCGATATGGTTCTCTACTTTATTCTCCCAAGAATAAAAAAACCGGGGGTCTATCCCTTTATGTTTGATGTGGGTTTTTTAAAAGACCTTAAAGGACAGATTCACGTTAGCGAATATAAAAAGAAATGTTTCTTTTATGCCACGGCAAACTGGGAAGGACCAAATACCGGCTTTTCAGATACCTTGTTCGAATTCTTTTCAAAGGGCATGGCAATCATCGCAATGGAAAACCTTTTTCGCATAAGTGGTGGAAATAAATAGACCTCTAACGCACTCCCCCTAATAACTTGGGAGCTTAGCCCTTATATATATTCATTCAAAGGGTACAAAAATTGAAAGTTAAACAGATCAACGCAAGTGATACACATGAAATCCGTCATAAGATGTTACGGAAAGGTTTCCCAATTGAAGACTGTATCTTTAAGGGAGATGATGACGATCAAAGCTTTCATCTAGGTGCCTTTGAAGAGGGCAAGCTAGTAAGTGTCGCTTCATTTTATTTTGATAAAAATGATACCTTTGAAGAACCAAACCAATATCGATTAAGGGGTATGGCCACTCTTCCAGAGCATCAGCATAAAGGTCTATCCAGTGAACTTTTAAAAATGGCCTTCCCCATTATCAAGCAAAACTTCTGCTCTTTACTCTGGTGTAATGCCCGAAGTGAGGCCGTGGGATTTTATCAAAAAGTAGGATTTGAAAAAATTGGTGAGGAATTTGAAATTCCTACAGTAGGTCCTCACTTTCTTATGTTTAAGAAGCTGGACTCTTAAATAACACTTATCTAATACTTAGCGTTTTTAGTATTTTGACAAAAGGCTTTTGGCTGTTGGTTGTGGATCAATTCATAATGCTTTTTAAAACATTCCCTTTGACTTCCCATTTCTTTTAAAGGGGCGCAAGGAAGTAGCATTTTCTTGTTTTTATACCCGTCATCTCGATACTTTCGGCATCTTTGAAAACTAGGCTCGTTCACACAGGCATAATTTCTATTTCGGCAATCATAAATTAAGAACTCTCCCCTACTAAAGTCTGAAGAGATTCTAGGCTCCTTACGAATCCTTTCCATTTCACTCAAGGTTTCTTGGTCTAACTTTGTTGCGGCCGAGTCTTTTTTAGGCTTGGCATCTCCCTTTGAATCCTCTGCAAAAGAGGCAAAGTGAAAACAAAAGAATATAAGTAAAACAGTTATTACACGGGACATTATGCCAATATTATACTATATTCTTGAACCCAAAGGAGACTTAGGTGAGCGATTATCATAATAAAATTTATCTTGAATTAAATGAGCTAATTTCTGGAGCTGTAAAATCGGCCTATCCAGAGGTAGAGCTTAAGCAAGAAGATATCATCTCTGCCCTAGGTCCAGCTCCAAATCTTAAAATGGGCCATTTTGCCTTCCCTTGTTTCCCATTAGCTAAAGTCGCCAAAATGGGACCTCCTCAAATTGCAGCAAAATTACTAGAGGCCATAGAGAAGCCGGATTGGGTTCAAGAAGTTATTACTCAAGGTCCTTACTTAAACTTTTTTCTAGGCCCAAAAGCTTATGGAGAAAAAGTTATTGCCCCCATCCAAAAGGGTGATTTTTTTACTCAAAAAATATCAAAAGATACTCGAAAAACAATGATCGAGTACTCTCAGCCCAATACTCATAAAGAATTACATGTTGGTCATATGAGAAACCTTTGCCTTGGTAATGCAATTGTCCGTATGTCTCAATATGCCGGTGTTGAAGTCATCCCTTCCACCTATCCAGGGGATGTGGGAACTCATGTGGCTAAATGTCTTTGGTACTTTAAGTATCACAATACCGAGAACCCACCGGAAGAAAATAAAGGTGCTTGGCTTGGTAGACTTTATTCCAATGCCAACAACCTTTTAGAAGACCAGGTCGGTACAGAAAAAGAAGAAGAGAACAGAAAGATTTTGACGGCCATCCTAAAAGAGCTTGAAGAGAAAAATGGCGAGTATTATGAACTTTGGAAAGAAACAAGAGAATGGTCAATCGCTCTTATGAAAGAAGCCTATAGTTGGGCCGACGTTGAGTTTGATCGTTGGTTCTGGGAATCAGAAGTTGATTCCCCTTCACTAGAGCTCGCCAAAGAATATCATAAAAAAGGATTCTTTAAAGAAGATGATGGCGCCGTGGGTATTGATCTTAGCGATCATAAATTAGGTTTTTGTATACTTATCAAAAGAGATGGAACAGGCCTCTACGCCACCAAGGATATTTTACTCGCAAAGAAGAAGTTTGAAGAGTTTAAAATCAAACGCAATATTTACGTAGTAGATAATCGTCAGGCTCACCATTTTAAACAAGTATTTAAAATTTTAGAATTAATGGGCTTTGAAGAAAGTAAGGATTGTTTTCACCTCCAGTATGATGTTGTGGAACTTCCTGATGGGGCCATGAGTTCTAGAAAAGGGAATATTGTCCCACTTATGGACTTAATTTCTCAAATGGAAGAAACCATTAAGGTAAATTATCTCAACCGTTATCTCGAAGATGCTGATTCAGGTTGGACTGAAGAAGAAGTTAATCAGACCGCTACAATGGTGGCCAATGGGGCCATAAAATACGGAATGATTAGAGTTGATAATAATCGTAAAATTGTTTTTGATATGGAGGAATGGCTTAAACTCGATGGTGAGACAGGTCCCTACCTTCAATACGTTCACGCTAGAATTTGTTCACTATCAGAAAAGCTAGGCTATAGTGATACTGACACCGTTGACTGGTCACTGATTAAAGAGTCTCAAGAGACCGCTCTACTTCAAAAGCTCTCCCTTTTTAATTCTATTGTTGAAAGCGGAGTTGATCAGTTAAAAACCATTCATTTATGTGCTTATCTCTATGAGCTTGGAAAACTATTTAACTCTTTTTATGCTGAATGCCCCATCGGGAAAGCTGAAACTGCTGAACTTGGAAAAGTTCGTTTATCACTTGCAGTCGCTACGGGAAAAGTTATGAACAAAGGTTTAGAGATTCTCGGAATTCCAGCACCAAAAAAGATGTAATCTATTCCCAGAGACCGACGCCATTCTCTCCGAGGGCCTCTTTAATTTGAGGCTCAATATGCTTTTCAATTTTCTTTTCAAGTTCTGAATCAGACATCCCATCTTTCATTAGTGGTTTAAGAATATAGGAGCTAAAATTCTTAACGGCCTTCTTTCCAGAAGGAGTATTCCTAAGTGAATAAGATCTATTATCCCATCTTGTTCCCCAGTGAAATTCGTGTCGGTTATAACCCATTAAACCGGCCACTGGTACCTTGAAGATTGCGGAGAAGCCAGTCTCAATTCCATCTCTTTTTTCTGTTAAAGATTTTTGAACTATAGGCCCAAAGAGAGTTTCAACAAAGCCACCATTCATGGTGTCTTCTGCTAGCGTATCAATAACTTTCCCATTGATATCTTTCATTAGCACATCAAGCTTCTTTTTATTGCTAGCTTTTTCAGTGTTAAGAAGCTGAAAGATTTCTGCTAGTCCGAGTCCTTTAAGTTTTCTCTTAACATGAGTAATTGTCTCTTGCCCCTTTTTCCCCTTAAAGATCCTATCTAACATCTCTTTCGAAGATAGCTGGTTAACGACTCCACCGGGTGAAACACCTTGCTTCTTGAGCGCTTCTCCCGCCTTGTCTTTAATAATTTTTGAGACCAAAGACTTAAGTAGGATTTCCCCTAGTTTAGAATCCACGAGAATATCCTTAAGTTCTGGAATCGAAAGTTTTCCTTTATTAAGCTCTACGGCTCTTTTAACCTTTCTTTCAAAATCCTTTATGCCATCTAAAAATCCCTGCTGATCATATCCAACGAGGTCTTTTACATAATCATAAATTAAGGGTTGAAATTCCTCAATCACAGTTAAATAGTCAGGCTTATTTTCTTGATCACTTTTAGGAAGATTATCAAGTTCAGTATTTAGCTCTTTAACGAACTTATCAACTTGAAAGTTAACTGGCTTTCCATCGTATTTTAAACTTAGAATATTACTAAGAGAATCTAGAAATGAGCTTGTTACAGCTTGCTCTCTTGCAGAAAGTTTTAACTTTGGATCTGAAATAACCTTCATCTTATATTCTTGAATCAAATTAGGTGCTAAAGACTCAAGGGCACAACGCTTAATTTTATCAATAACCCATTCCATAGTAACAGGCTCATAATCTTCTGACTTGATATTAGCGTTTTTCCTAAAGGCCTCAGAGATAAAACTAAAATCGTCTTCAATTTTCTCAAGCGATTTATCAGAGCTATATGGAGAAAGCTTTTCAACAACATCTCCGCGCATTCGAGAAATACAAGAGTCCCATTCCTCAATAGTTTTTGGATTCTGAACAAAAAGCCCATCTCCAAGATCTCTTGTGTACTGAATAGTGCTTTTAGTGAAAGCAAAAACGGTCATGACAGAACATGAGTCCATTTTATATTTATACTCTTTCGGGTCCGAGTAAATATCAACTTTCTCTACGCATTTTTTTAGATAAAGCTGATTCGTTTTAATAACTGAATCATTCTCCCTTTCATTCTTATTAAGAAGTCTTAAGACTTCCTTGAATTTAAAAGGCATGATTTTTTCCATAGAAGATAACCTTAACCTATTGGCACAAGCGTTAAACTCTTCTTCAGGATTATACTTTTCATTGGACCAGTTACCTGCGAGGGCAGCTTCAGATCCTTTTTTATATTTTTCAATACATATATCAAAGTCACCAATTAGTTCTTTTTTAAGCTTTTCTTTAAATTCCTCAGTTCTTTGAACCATCTGATCACTAGCGCGGCTGCTATTCGTTAGAACTTGATTTAAAGTATATGGGATAACACCTTTTACAATTTGCCCTGCGGCCTTGGCCTTTACGGAAATTGTGAATTTTTGAAGCGCAAGATCTGCTTCTTTCTTATCTTCAATTCTACTTATACGATCGATTTCTTTTTTTGCAGCTTCATCTAAAATGGTTCCAATAATTCTCTCTTGATCCTCTTTAGAGAAGATTCGAGAGTTTTCTTCGTCAGTTAAATTTTTCATCAAAGACGCATTGATCACCCATTCAGTAGTTGAAGACTTAAGCTTAACCACACATTCATCAATATGAGCATCTATCTGGACACCGGCAGGTTTATTATCCAAGCAATTTTTTAGCTTAGCTTCAGCATTCTTTCTCATTTCTTTAATTTGGTCTTTATTTGATAAAAGTCCGTCTTTAAGAAGCTTATCTCCCGTTAGCTCAACAACTTCAGGTCCAATGGTCTTAGTTGCCTCGACTTTGAATTCATCAAGGACAGCATCAAGAACTTTTGGGTCACTATCTCCAGCTGCCTTAAGTATTTTTTCCTTAAAGTTTAACCCACTACTACTAAGTAGTTTTTCCTGTGCCAGTTTATTTAGTCTTGAAACTTCACTTAACTTTAGTTCTGGATTATCGATTTCTACCAAGTCATTAATTTTATCTTTAATGCTAAAGTCGATAACCTGTATGGCGGCTTTCCCTTTGTAAGACTTAGCAGCGGCGATCACTTCTTCAATCGTTTTAGCTGACTTCATCTCCTCGTTCATTCCCTTAAGAATGGAAGTCCTTAACCCCTCTAGATCCTTGTCTTTTATATTGGCATCTTTCAAAGAGCCTTCTATAACTGGTTTAAAAATAATCTGCTGAACATCTGAATCCAGAAGTAATTCGACACCACACTTCTCTTTTAGCGGGTCTAAGGCGTCAGTCATGGAAGTAACTGTCTCATAGGCCACTAATTCTCTTGCAAAGCAGGCTTGGATTTTCTTACCCATGACTGCTTTATCTCTATCTGTAAGCTTGATTAATTTTGATAGCTCAGGGTCTTCCTTAAGAGTGTCTTCGACTATCTGACCAACGGCATGAAAACTCGCCCAAGTTAAAGCTTCTTTAAGGCATCCTGCGTGGGCCTTATCTGCTCTTTGCGCCCTAGCTTTGGCATTCTTTTCTTTTGTTTTAACATCAAGCCCAGCTTCCGTTTTTAATATATAAGGAAGTTCATCAAGTAGACGTTTTTCTTCCCTATCAAAACAAATCAGAAATTGAGGCATTGTTTCGGGATCTTTAGACAGAAGAGTATAGAAATCTGCTCCGATAGCCTTTTTAACCATTTCAGGAACGACAATGGATAAAGTTCTATTCATGACTAAGTTTGCACACTCACCTGGTTCAATCGTCGGAACTTTAACCATTTTTTCAGTTTTAGCCGTGGGTTTTATTGGCTGTCCTGGCTTTGGTGCAGACTTTGGAGTTGGCTTCATTTTAGAAACAAACTCGTTCACAATCTCATCCTGCTTTTTAACACAGGCTTCATAACCCTGAGTGAGAGCTTTTTGTTGAGCGGCTGCCTTTATATCTGGAGTTAAGTCTTGTTTATCAAGTTCAATTCCTAGAATTTTATCAACTACAATTCTTCCCGTTCCAACTTTAATCTCTGTTACACAACCCATTAAGTTTTGTTCAAACTCAGTCGGCTCCATCTTTTCTAGTTTTTGAAAATTATATTTGGTTCCAAAAAGACCATCTGATTGTAGTTTTTTTGATTTAAAGCAGGACTTCACTCCCTTGAGGAGCCCATCTTTTTCAGATGCGGATAATTTAAAATTATAACCTTTATCTTTTACTATCTTATCAACTTCTTTATCTAAAGTTGGCCCCATGGCCTTATCAATAGTTTCCATAAAGGCTTGATATAAACAGCCTTTAATCTTATTAGTAGAATCTGGCTGGCTTGCCGATGGCCGGTAGTTTTCCTTTATACAGGCCATATATATTTTATTCGCTTCTGCCTCAAAATCTCCTAACTGATTTTGCCTAAGTTTTAAAAGAAGAACTTCTTTACCTACATAGATTGGAGCTTCCGTTTTAAAAATTTCCATACACTGATCGGCAACCTTTTTGTTTCTACTGTTCCCTGCTCTTGCCAAACATTCTTTAAAAGCTTCTGTAACATTTAGGACAACACTATTTATAGCTGCATCAGATTCCTCTGGTAACATCTCTTTTATGACTCTTAATAAAATCTCATCTCCAAAAGCAGCGTATGCAAGCTCCGCTCCTCTTGCTGTAATGTCTGTAACAGAACTTGTATAGTTGCCAGTCTTTTTCCCTAGCTGATGAGAAATCCGATCAGAGATAGTCCAAACTTCTCTGTTTGTAATAAGGTGATTATAGTCTGGCCCACTTAAGGTCTCTGTAGCATTTTCGTATATGGTATCTCTTACGAATTCCCGCCTTCCGTCTTTTGAGAAGAATAATTTAAAGAATCCATTTTTAATTCCTCCAGAACCATCTTCATAAGGAGCGTCAATATCGTAGTAGTTCTTTGCGCTACCATCTAATCTTTGACGTTTCTCAATTTTAGCGATTCCTCTTCTTTGTTCATCTAATTCAAAAGGAAAGACACTTTTTTCAAATTCATTATATTCAAATTCTCCACTTTTCTTACCTTTAACAAAGACGGCCAAGTTTCCTTTTAGAATTCCTTTTTCAACTCTAATATTGTCGGCATTAATTCCCATAATAGGATCAAATGATTCTTTGTCCGGGTAATTTGTAGAGATAAGATAATTTCTTTGTCCATCTTCATCCGTTTTAAAATCAAGTTTTAAACCTTCTTTCTCAGCCTCTTCCGGAGTCATCCCTACCCATTCAACTCGCGCCACTTGTCCCTTGGCATCTAAAAAGACTTTTACTCTTCTTGGCTTATCTAAGAGGTTTAGCTCAAGAAACATGCTTCTATTCGGTCCCTTGATTGCTTCACTTGCAACTGCTTGGTGCAGATGTCGATCCCATAGGGCATCAGTGATATTTTCAAAGTCCGTTAAATCGGGAAGGATATGACTTTCCAAAACATCCCGGCAGGCGGTAATTTGAGCTCCCCTAAAAGAGTCGAGCTCGCCTTCTCCAATGACTTTACTGCTTACCAACGCGTTTCTTGCACCTTGATAACCATAATCGGTAGTTAGATCATAAACTGTTTCACTTAGTTTTTTAATCTTACTACGGTCCTTTCGGTCTAGGTCCATTTCCTGAACCATCATTTCATTTCGATCGTAGTTATAATAAACGCGGTACAATTTATCACCTTTATACTGCTCTTTAATCAGAACATCTCCGCTTCTTATCTTTTTCATCTGCTCAAATGCACCTTGAAATTTCCCTTTATCAAAAGTCACATTTGCTGAGTTGAAATCTCCTCTAATCCTTGAAAGGGCTTTTGCAAATTGGTTAGGAGTTTTAGCCCAGTAACTATCGCTTTCTTCCAATTTGTAAAAATTGTCTTTCGTAGAAGGGTTTAGAATGGCTGGTCTAGCTATAGAAGAAGGAAAATTAAAGGCAGGACTATTACTGCGTTTTCTTTTTATTGTTTTTGTAACAAACTCGCCTCTTTCTTTATTATAATAAACCGCAATATCTTTTGCCCGGCTTCCTTTTCCGCTAGAGCCTTTTTGAACGAGGACATACTGATTATCTGATTTATCAACCCTTGCTTCCATTCTTCGGACAAAACTATTGGCTGCGGTTTTTGAGCCCAGGATATTTTTTATAGAATTAGAAGTCCTGTTTCTATCACCTGGTTGATACAGGCTATGGTGTTCGTAGCTTACTTTTACGTTGTGAGCATCTAGAGTTTTAGGTGAAACATTTGAGAGGTTCGAAGAGACTGCCGGAAAGTTAAACTTCTCCCTATTAGACTCCCTTCTTCTACGTTCAAATTCCTTTGACCATTGAAAGGTTTTCTTTACGATTCGCTGTTCCTGATTATCAAAATAAATAGCAGTTGAAGTGTTTGAAGCGACGTCATGCTTTTGAGCCTCTAGTGTATATCTCTGCCCAGCAACAACATTGTTACTAAACAGCAAACCCCAGACCACGGTCATCAATAAAATTAGAGAATTAAAATTTATAACTACCTCTCTATAGCTCCATAACTTATCGGTAAAGTAGAGCTAAACCTAAAGAGGCTATTTATAAATTAAGATGCTGAAATCATTGGTAAAATGAAGAATTCAAAGGCAAAGGTCCCTGCCCCAAAGGCCAAGGCCAAAAGGCAAAAGCCTAGCATTAATACGGGATTAAAAGTTTTAGCACTTATACTTCCACTAAAAACCCCGAAGATCATTCCAATGGCCAGACCTATGCCATGAGCCGTGTTGGCAATGGGACCTAGCAGCCCTGTAAAACAAAAGAAAAACCAACCGATCATAAGGAGTACATCATTTCTTGGTAATGAATAACTGACCTTTGGAAAAAACCTTTTGTTCATCCAGATAAAACCTAAGAGTGCGTAAACAATCCCAGAGAGACCTCCGAAAAAAGGACCTTTAACATAGAACTGCCCAAGGTTAGACAGAAGCCCGGAAACAAGAATCAAAACTAAGTAAAAAAGCATTCCCTTATGATGCTCAATCAAACTTCCTAGGTCCTTCATCCACATTCCATTGAAAAGAATATGCAGAAGATTAAAATGTAAAAAAACCGGTGTAAAAAGCCTCCAGTACTCTCCATTCTTTATCTCCGTTAACTCTCCATTTTGATTATTTGACATGAAAAAAAGTTCAAATAGGCTATCCCCCATAAAAAGGCGACTCCCGTAAACAAAAAGACTAATTGCTAAAAAGACGATGGTTAATTTTCCAAGAGGAGCGTTCTTTATACTTTCCCACTCTTTAGGTAATGGCTTAGGCGGAGGTGCAAAGCCGACCTTAACTCTATAATAATCAAAGGCCACGGTTGCCGACTCTTCGTCTCGGGCATACAGGACAAACATCTGATTTTGCGAATCATACACTTTTTCAAGATGAATATTCCTTTTAAGCATTTCCGATACAATTTCCTCGGTTATTTTTTTATCCGCTAACTCTCCAATTTTTATCATGTTATCAAATTCATTCATCAGTTAAGATTATAGGTGTGGAAATGCTTTCGCAATTCCTAAAGAAATTATCTTGGCACTCGAAAAGGTAAAGGTAATTCGGAGGATTTTTATGGCAACAAGTAACCAAAGTTTATTATTAAAAATTGAGCAAAGAGTTTCTACCCTTTTAAAGACGAAAACGCCTAAAGAAGATCTTCAAGATATGTACCGCTTGCAAAAAGAACATACTCCACATCTTACTCAAGAAGAAGCTGAAGATTATGTCATACTGGGTCTAATTGAAACTCATAAAGACCATGAGCTTGATCATCTTTGGTATCAATACAAGAACGCATTAGAAGAAGGTGTTACTGAAGCTGCTTAGTGATCTGCTTCAATAATGGCCTCAAGCGATCTTCGAAGGATCGTTTGCTCGTGATGATTAATTTTTCCACCAAATAAAATATCCCAGTCAGATTTACCGGCCTGGGCAGGTTTGTACTCAATGGCGATCATCATTTCTCTGGCTCGTTCAGGGGAAATTTGCCCCTCCCCTAATCCTGTAACGGCCTTACGGATGGCCTTTTCAACTTTTTCAGCCTTAACAATATATTCAGACCTAAGGTCAGCTGGAATTGGTTTTCCATTCTTATATTTGGTTTCAACAAAAGTCACACGGTACTTAGAAGGATCTTCACCTCCAAGTTTATCGACTAGTTTTTGTTTTTCTGATCTGGTCCAAGGCTTATCAGGAAAGTACATTCCATCATCACCAGAGAAAACGGCTGGTTTTTCAGCTCCTGAAACATGCTGAGTTCCGTCGTTGAAGGCGCGTTTTGACCTATTCATTGATTCCGTAACATTTTCAACATGATCATCAATACTCTTTAGGGCGCCTTCAACCAATTTTTTATTACCGGCCCCTTCAGTAGTCGCTTTTAAAAGACCATTCATTGCCTCAAAAGCATTATCAACACCAACCCCAGTAAAATCAACCGAGACTAATCCGCTATTTGCAGAGCTTAAGTCAATTCCATTTCTACTTCGTATAAAAAGTGGAGGGCTTAGGGCATCCACCCCTTCAAAATATTTAGTCATCCCATCGATGGCAACCTTATCTAGCTTTACTCCAAACAATCCCCTCGCCTGTTTTCTTATAGCTTTTCGGTAATCTTTTAAGCTTGAAAAGTCTCCCCGTTTTGTTTTTCTTAAAATTCCAATCATATCTTTTGAGAGGATAAATTTACCATTTCCTGAATCAACTAAAACACCAGCTTTTTTAAGTTCTGGCATTCTTGATAATAAAGTTCTTATTTTCTCTAAGTCTTTTATATCTTTTGATAGGCTATCAACCCTTGAAGCATACTCAACAAGTCGATTAGAAGTTCCCATTTCTTCAAGCATGCCCCTAGCTTGTCTCGCTGCCATATTAGCTTCTAGTGGATTAGATCCGGTTCCCGCTAAAAACCATTTTCTTGGATTTCCGGTTTGCCCTGAGCGAGTCGCCCATAATTCCTTTAGACCTGTAGCTGAAAGTTTAACTTCAAACTCAGCAGCGGCTTCCCCGTAAGCCTTTTTAAGTGCATTATTAAGAGCCGTAGCATCCTCTCCTTCATCTAAAAGAAAACGAAATCGCATAGATTTAAAATCTCGATACTTGCCGTCTAACCTGGTTGCTAGTTTTGGATCGGACTTTATCTTCCCGTATAAAATACTATTAAATAGATTACCGGCCGCATCTCCTAAGTCTTTTGATTCAAAAATATTATCGTTCAAATCTTTTAAAACAGAATTTTCCACATCGAAATAAACGGACTTCTTTCCTGGAGGCGTTTTTCCAATCTCGCTAATAAACCTTCTATTTTCAAACTCGAGCTGACTCTTTGCATACTTTGATTTAAATCTTTCAACCGAAGGTTTAGATCTAATCTGAGATCGGTACTCGGCACTATCAACTGGAAGCTTTTTTCGAGTGGCTTCGGCTACAACCTCATCAGAGGTTTTAATTTCTCTTTTATATTTTAAAAATTTTCTATCTGCTTTTTCTAACTCATCTACTGAGTCCAGATCTGGCTTAAACAGTTTTGTATCTTGTGTACTGGCCGTTGCCGCTGCATTGATTTCTCTTTCAACCATATGAATTTCATCGACAGTATCCACATCAAAGGCTGCAATTCTTGAATCTTGAGAGCCAGCTCCGGCCACCCCCAATTTCGCCTCATTATTAACTCCAATTTGAGCTGAAGTAACTGCATCAACCTGAGCTTCTAGATTATTGTCGATCTCTCTTTCAACAATCCTTCCAAACTCATCAACACCTTTTGGGCAAGAAAACGCCACTAATGGATAAAATCCAATTAAAAGGAATATAAATGATTTCAATCTGCTTCTATTCATCTCAATTAGTTATCGGCATTATGTAGCCAAAACCTTACCTTTATAGTCGGTTAACTAATGTCTATAATACATCAGCTAGACAACTCAAGTAATTTCAGCAACTTAAAATAGGTTAAAAAATGACCTATTTATGTTATACTTCCCTTAAATAGGTTTCTTTTTGCCCCCTTTTAAGGTAATTAGAAGCCCTTGAATTTATAAGGAAAAGCGCATGCTTAAGATCAATCGCAAAGTGGAATATGCACTTATGGCCCTAAAGTTTATGGCCAGCAAGCCAGTTGGCAATCTAACTAGTGCCCGTGAAATTTGCGAACATTTTAATGTTCCTTTTGATACGACGGCGAAAGTTCTTCAAACGATGAACACCCGTGGTCTTTTAAATTCTGTTAAAGGAATTCGAGGTGGCTATCATCTAGAAAAAAGCCTTGATGAGATCACTTATATGCAATTAGCAAGAATGGTTGAAGGAAAAGAGGAAGGACAGTTTTGTCATAACTCTAAAGGTGAAGTCTGCGAGCTTTATACCAACTGCAATATTGTTGACCCACTTGAACAATTAAACAAAAAACTAAATGCCTATTTAGAAAGTCTTTCTCTAAAAGAATTACTTTTTGATGATAAAGACCCAATTGAATTTGGTGAAAGGATGGAAGTATGAGCCAGAGCGACCTTCAAGGTAGCGAATACAAATATGGATTCTATACGGATATAGAGACGGAAGATTTTCCTAAAGGACTCAACGAAGATATCGTTAGAAGGATTAGTGCGAAAAAAGAGGAACCTGAGTGGCTTCTCGATTATAGACTAAAGGCCTTTCGTCATTGGAAAACTTTAAAGCATCCCAACTGGGCCAAGCTTGATATTCCAGCCATCGATTTTGAAGATCTTTATTATTATTCTGCTCCTAAGAAAAAGCCTGAACTCTCAAGCTTAGAAGAAGTTGATCCTGAGCTATTAGCTACTTTTGAAAAACTGGGAATTCCTCTCGGGGAACAAAAAAGAATATCTGGAGTTGCAGTAGATGCGGTTTTTGACTCAGTATCTGTTGCCACCACCTACAAGGAAGATCTTGAAAAGGTCGGAGTTATTTTTTGTTCTATCAGCGAAGCGGTTAAGGATCACCCAGAACTTGTAAAAAAATACTTAGGAACAGTTGTTCCCTATACGGACAATTTTTATGCGGCCTTAAATTGCGCCGTTTTTTCCGATGGCTCCTTTGTTTATATTCCAAAAGGTGTCACCTGCCCTATGGATCTTTCTACTTACTTTAGAATAAATGCCAAAGAGACTGGTCAGTTTGAAAGAACCTTAGTTGTTGCGGACGAAGGAAGTTTTGTAAATTACCTAGAGGGCTGTACTGCCCCTCAAAGAGATGAAAATCAGTTGCATGCGGCCATTGTTGAGCTTGTAGCTCTAGATGATGCCACAATACGCTACTCTACAGTTCAAAACTGGTATGCCGGAGATAAAGACGGAAAGGGTGGGATTTATAATTTTGTAACAAAGAGAGGAAACTGCCTAGGTAAGAACTCAAATATAAGTTGGACTCAGGTTGAGGCCGGCTCTGCAATTACTTGGAAATATCCTGGTTGTAATCTAATCGGAGATAACTCTCAAGGCTCGTTTTACTCTGTGGCCTTAACAAATCATAAGATGCAGGCCGATACCGGAACGAAGATGGTTCATATCGGTAAGAACACCAAAAGTACCATTATCTCCAAAGGTATATCCGCTGAAGAAAGTGAGAATAACTACCGAGGACTTGTTAAGATTATGCCTTCAGCAGATGGAGCTAAAAACTATTCTCAGTGTGACTCCATGCTTGTTGGAGCTGCTTGTAGCGCAAATACTTTCCCCTATATTGACGTGAAAAATAATACGGCAACAGTAGAACACGAAGCTTCGACGACAAAGATTAGCGAAGATCAACTTTTTTATTTGCAATCAAGAGGAATGGATATGGAAAAATGTATCTCTATGATTGTTAATGGTTTCTGTAGCCAAGTTTTTAAAGAGCTTCCTCTAGAGTTCAGTGTAGAAGCTGTAAAATTATTAGAACTAAAATTAGAGAATTCAATAGGATAAATTATGATTGAAATTAAAAACCTACACGCAAAAGTAGAAGACGGTGACGAGATTCTTCGTGGCATTAACTTAACCATTAAACCGGGCGAAGTTCACGCGATAATGGGTCCGAACGGTTCAGGAAAAAGTACTCTAGCAAAAGTTATTGCTGGGCATCCAGCTTTTGAAGTTACGGAAGGCACTATTCAGTATGATGTGAATAATAAACTAACTGACTTATTAGAATTCGAAGCCTATGAGAGAGCCCAAAAAGGGATTTTTCTAGGATTTCAATACCCGGTAGAGATCCCTGGTGTTAGCAATTTTGGTTTTCTTCACGAGTCTTTTAATGAAGTCTGTAAAGCTCAAGGAGTAAATGAAGTTACTGAAGAAGAATTCAGAGAGTTCCTAAAGCCAAAGCTTGATCTCCTTGAAATGAACGCCAGCTTCCTAGATAGACCTGTAAATACAGGCTTTTCAGGTGGAGAGAAAAAGAAAAATGAAATTCTTCAAATGGCCGTTTTGAACCCAAGACTTTCTCTTTTAGATGAGACTGACTCAGGTCTTGATATTGATGCTCTAAAAATTGTTTCTAAAGGCGTAAACGCCATAAAAAATAAATATAATGCCGTCTTACTAGTAACTCATTACCAAAGACTTCTCGATTATATCGTACCAGATTATGTTCACGTGCTTTCAAACGGACAAATTATAAAGTCTGGTGGAAAGGAATTGGCTCTGGAATTGGAAGAAAAAGGTTATGACTGGTTAACAAAGGTTCAATAATGAAGGAAAGAGAAGAATTAAATAAAAATATTCTCGATCAAATGATGAGCCTTAACTTATCAAGTGATGCTCAAAAAGCCTTTGATCGATTCAAACTTCAAGGTCTTCCTCATAAGAAGCTTGAAGATTATAAGTACACGAATGTAGATGCTTTTTTTCCTAAGGCCCTTAATATAAAAGCTGTGGCGGGAGAGCTTACAAATGATCAGGTCACAAAGCTAGCTAGAGGAATTAAGCCCCAATTAGTCCTTATCAACGGAAAAGTTTCAAACGAGTATTCAAATCTACCTGATGGGGTCGAGTTTCAGATCTCTGATAGCTTTACTGGAAATAAAGACTTCCCTACCGATTCCCTTGAAGACTTAAACTTAATTCTTACTGAGCAATTTATTAAGTTAACAATTAAAAAAGATAGCTCCCCAGGAATTATCAATATTCTTCACCTAAACACGGCCGAAGCGATCAACTCTGTAGGTGCCAGTCGTCTACTCGTTAATATTGAAGCCAATAGCGTAGCCAGAATTGCCGAGTATTTTAACTCTCCTGACCAAGGAAGTTATAACAGAAACCATATGACAGAGCTCACAGTGGCGAAAAATGCAAACGCCGAGCATGTCAAAGTCGTAACGGAAGGAGCTGAAAGTTTTCATTTTGGTTCAGTTAAGGCAACTGTAGAGGCTAACGCCTGCCTACATAGCTTTACTTTTACGACTGGTGGGAAACTTTCAAGAAATAATATAAATATCGATCTGGTTGGTGCCGGGGCTAGAGGAGAAGTTAACGGCCTCTACGCTTTAAGAGGTTCTCAGCAATGTGATAACTTTAGTCATATTAATCACAAAGTCGAAAGAACCGAATCAGAGCAGCTTTTTAAAGCGGTATTGGATGATGTGAGCCACGGAATTTTCACGGGGAAAATCATTGTTCATAGAGATGCTCAATTAGTGGACTCAAGCCAGTTAAATAAAAATCTTCTTCTTTCTAAAAAAGCTCATGCCGATACTAGGCCCCAATTAGAAGTTTATGCTGATGATGTAAAATGTGCCCATGGAGCTACTGTTGGACAGTTAAGTGAAGAAGAACTTTTTTATTTAGAAAGTAGGGCCATCTCTCCAAGAGATGCCAAGATCATGCTTTGCCATGGTTTTGTCCAAGAAGCTTTGGATAAAATCAAACATGTTGAAACCAAAAAATACTTAGAAAATCTTCTATATACTGAGTACGAAGAAGATATTCATCAAAGGATGAGAGAGGAAGCTTAGATGTTAGAACTAGCTCAAATTCGAAGAGACTTCCCTGCCCTAGCTCAAAAGGTTCATGGAAAGGATCTCGTTTACTTAGATAGTGCTGCTTCTGCTCTTAAAGCTGCCCCAGTAATAAATGCTCTTCATCAGCATTATGAAAAAGAAACCGCAAATGTTCATAGAGGCGTTCACTTTTTAAGTGAGCAAGGAACAAGAAAGTACGAGGCTACTCGTTTAGCAGTTCAAAAGTTCATCAACGCAAAGTTTGATCATGAAGTCATCTTCACCAAAGGAACCACGGATTCTCTAAACTTAGTGGCCTTTAGTTTTGGAGAAAAATTTATAAATGCTGGTGATGAAATCTTAATTTCAACTATGGAACATCATTCAAATATTGTTCCCTGGCAACTTATGGCCCAAAGAAAAGGTGCCATTGTTAAAGAGATACCAATCAATGATGCCGGTGAGATTGACCTTGAGGCTTATAAAAAACTCCTGAATCCAAAAGTTAAATTGGTATCTGTTTGTCATATTTCAAATACACTCGGAACGATCAACCCCATAAAAGAAATGGTTGCCCTTGCCCATGACGCTGGTGCAAAATTTTGTGTTGATGCTGCCCAAAGCGCACCTCATATGAAGATAGATGTTCAAGATTTAAATTGCGATTTCTTGGCCTTCTCTGGGCATAAAATTTATGGACCTACCGGAGTTGGAATTCTTTTTGGAAAAGAAGAGCTTTTAAACCAGATGCCCCCTTACCAGGGAGGCGGTGCCATGATTGAAAAAGTTTCCTTTACCGGAACCACCTATAATCAGCTTCCCGAAAAATTTGAGGCGGGAACTCCAGCAATAGCCGAAGTCATCGCTTTAAAAGACGCCATCGATTATATTGATTCACTAGGTTGGGAAGATATTCATCAGCAAGAAAATGAACTTTTAAACTATGCTACCAAGAAATTACTTGAAATAGATGGACTTAAAATTATAGGAACAGCAAAAGAGAAAACTTCGGTTATTTCTTTTGTCATCGATGGAGTTCATCCCCACGACCTTGGTACCTTATTAGATCAACAAGGAGTGGCCGTAAGAACCGGTCATCATTGTACACAACCATTAATGGAGCGATTTAATGTCAATGCAACAGTCCGAGCCTCATTCAGTATTTACAACAATAAAGAAGATGTGGACGCGCTTATGGCCGCACTCAACAAATCACTCAAACTCCTGTAGGAAAGATATGGCAGAAGAACTAGATATCACAATTCAACCAACTCCAAACCCAAACGCCCTTAAGTTTATCTTAAACACCTCCGTTAAAAACGAAGGTAATTCTACTTATAAAACACCCATGCAATGCGGGGAAAATAAACTTGCCCTTAACCTCTTCACACTTAGAGGTGTCGATCAACTTCACTTTTTTGAAAATGTGATTACAATTACTAAATTTGGATATGAGGAGTGGGAGATTCTTGAAACACAGATCATCGAGACTCTTAGAGGTGGAATGCCTGCTCACAATCCTGATTATAATGACCCAGATCCTGAAAGAGATAGAAGAGCCAATTTAACTCCAGAGCTTAAAGAAATTGAGGGTATCTTAGATAAAACGATTCGTCCTGGTCTTCAAGGTGATGGAGGAGATATTCAAACCATTAGCTATGAAGACAATGTTCTTTTGGTTCAATATCAAGGGGCCTGCGGTACTTGCCCTTCCTCAACGACGGGGACTCTTGAGGCCATAAAGGCCATTCTAAGAGATCAGTACAACCCAGAAATCGATGTTTACGTCGCTCCAGAGTGGTAATTTAGCACTTTAGCTGCTCTGCGTAGTTTCACTTTCACGCAAGCGGCTATAGAATTTTACTATGCGTAAAATCTATCAAAGCTTTGAAGAACTTTTAAAACAAAACCAAGGCCTCTTTAGCCTCCTTCGTAAGAAAGAAGGAAAAAAGATGGACGGAACCTTCCGTGCCATTTGGGATGCTCGTCAGGCCGAAATCGACGAATATAAAACTGCCATTGACGAACTTTATAAGCAAATCAACTTTGAGCAAAAGCACTCAAAAGAAGTTAAAACCCTATTAGAGAAATCTATCTCTGAAAATGCAGAGTTAGATGCTCAAGTAGAAACTCTAACAAATTTTTTATCCGCCTCAGCTACTGAATTTGCAGAAGAACTTTTTCAAAAAGAAAAAATGATCTCCTTTTTAAATAAGAAGTTTAATCAAAGGCTTGAAGTAGAAGAAAAATTATCAAATGAAATTGAAAAGAACTCACGTTATCAAAGATCGCTTGAATCAGCTTTTAATATGGCACAATCAAAGATTGATCACGAAGCTACGGAAAAGAACTCCAAGGCCCGCGACGTAAATGAAAAATCAGAGCAGATTAATTTACTTCTTAAAGAAATAAATAATCTCAAAAATATCAATCAAGAGATTAACCAAGAACTTGAATCTACAATGAAAGAACTGGAAGATTCAAAGGCCTATGCTCGCCAGTACAAAATGATTAATAATAAAATGGCTAATGAGCTGCATAGAATGAACAATAAGATTCACGAGCTTGATCCGCTACAATAAGTTTTTATTGGCAAACAGACTTGGCGTTGATTTTAAATCCTCTTTCCTTAGCTATCTTAGAGGATAGACCATCTATGGCCCGCCAATTTTGTGGGAGTCCATTTTTCAAATGACAAACTCTGTTTAAAACGGCTTCAAAACCAGGTTCATCAAATTGAAGTTTACCTAGTACTTCAAAGACCGATACTGCTGTGTAGCCATTTGAGCCCTGAAGTGCTTCTTCAATTAACTCTACCAGCTCTTCTTTGCTTACCGACTTCGATAAGAGCATTAAGGCATTGGCCGAGTCTTTTCCTGAAATACGACTAAGAGCAGACTTTAGCTCTCCTTTCGCCTTTAATTGCTTAAAGGTCTGTAGAATAAGCCTTTCATTCCCGCTCTTTAAAAAGGAGCTTAGAACTTCAGAATCTAATAAAAATTTTTTATCACCGGATTCTTCAAAGGATTGATTAAGCATTTCAAGCAAGCGTACCTGAGTCTTTCTCGCATGAGTTTCACTCTCATCGAAATAGCCATCTTCATCTGGCTGCATTCCGCAAAAATCTCGACCTTGGCAATCTTCCAAATTCTTAAGAAGAGACTTTCCCTCCTCTTGCCACTCATCTTTTAGGCTGGGAATAATCTCTTTAATATTTTTTGAAAAGTTTTGAATTCTTTCTAATAGAACCGCTTCTGTACTTTTTTTGGCTGCCTTAGAAGATAGAACTTTAAGCTCAGACTTTGGAGCGCTGGCCTCTTCTACTTTTATGACTACGGTTTTTTCTTTTTTTACAGGGGTCTTAGGCGCATCGTAATTGGGTAGTAGGTAATATTTATTGAACAAAAAAAGAAGGGGGGCGAACCCCATCGTGAGTAAGACTTTGCGCCAAAAACCTTTCACTATCGCCCCCCAGAAGGAGCTTCTCTAAAAGAGAAACTTCTCAAATTATTTCTTTAAAAGCTTATTAACTGCACTTCTATTGTCTGTACCATTTCTTAAGTTATTAATGACTTCAACAACAGCTGCTTTTACAGTCGGTGTTAGATCTAGTCTTAAGTCATTGTTATAACCTAGAAGTCCTGTTTCAGGATAAGATAAGATCTTATCAAGGTTCATTTTAAAGGCACGATCGTTGGCATGACCTACACCAGAAAAACGACAGGCCTGACCAACACTTCCGCCATTATAAAATCCACCCCAAGTAGCGCGAACTAGATTTTGGTAACTAAAGCTTCCATTTTCCGTCAAACAAGAGTGCTCATTAGACTTTCTATAGATTGGATCAAATCCTTTTAATAAATGTCTCATTCCATAATCAATTGTTTTTTCTACTGACTCAAACTTTCTTTGAGCAAGAAAGATATCATAATGCCATCTTACTGAAATTTGCATCATTCCAATATCAGAACCATCTAAAATAGCTCTCATAATTGAAGTTACAGTTGGAAGACTTTCGTCAATTTTACTACACTTAATTAAAAAAGGAGTGCTTCCTTTAATTAAGTTTTTCTTAAATTCTTTCTTAGCTTTTCCGCTAAGTTTTTTATACTTACTTTTATAATCGACACATTCAGATTCAATATTGGCCGTTTCTCTAAAGTGTACAAAGAATCCTTCGTGCATTGGAACTGTCAGGGCCATTACCATAAAAGCGTTATAGGCCATTGGATCGTTCATATCTAGATATTTTGAAGCAAGCTTGTCAGCATTCTTTAATAGAAGCGTGGCAACTTGATCACCATAAACCGCTCTTCTTTCAGCAGTGTTTTTAAATTTTGGACCAACTGTCGAGGCCTCTGGGTTAACAACAAAGGTTGCCATATTTAATAATTCAATGTTCTCAGCTTGAACGCTGAATGCAGATGCCGCCAATAAAGCGCCGACGATTAACTTTTTCATCTTAATCTCCTCTCACGGATGGGGTTTTAATTTGTAATTAATCCTAATTCCCAATCCTGACACGCTATGTAAACGCTAGAGGGGCATTCATGAAATCTTTATCCTGACGCACAAAGTCACTGTAATTTTAACACGTTACGCGCTGCATCAATAAATGGTAAAGATTACATTTGCCAAGGGCAAAGAAGACACGGGTTCAAATATTGTGTAACAAAGTCACGAATTAAATAACTAATGTGCCAAAAACAACCTTTGTGGAGGAGAGAGCCATGAAAAAGAACATGATCCTTATGGGACTAGTTCTCCTACTTGCTGCCTGTGGCGGTAAAAATGAGACACCGAATACCGGAAATGCTGATGCAGAACTGATGACAAGTTTTACGGTTTCAAGCCGTGAAGAACTTGTGCAAGGTAAGATCTACTTTGTATCAACAAATGGTTTAAGAGTTCGCTCGAGTGATGAGGTTTCAAATAACGGTCTTGGTATCGTTAATAGAAACGATCAACTAAGAGTCGTAAATGTTGGACCTTTTAATGGAAATTACGTTCAAGTTGAAATCGTAAAGACTGAAGCTAATAATGTTATTCAACCTTCTGACCGTTACTTTGTAAGTTTTAAGTATCTTGAAGAAGAGAAAATTGATTATAAAACTTTTAAAGGTGACCTTTTTGTTGTTCAAAATATAGCGACGGAAAGATTAAGAGTTTATGAAAGAGTTTGTGCTGACAACTCTTGTCCACATAAGATGGTTCTTGAAGCAGAGCTAGCCGTTGGTGAAGACAAAAATGAAAAAGTTCGTACTTGGGCCGGTTCATATCGTCTTACTCATTGGATTAAGTTCTACCAAGACGGTGCCGCTCACTACCCTTCATGGTACCACCCAAGCTATCCAAAGCCACCAAAACCAGGAAAAGGTTTTATGTCTTGGATGAAGAAAAAGTATATGCCTAAAGTGGATGGAAAGAGATACGG
This sequence comes from Halobacteriovorax sp., assembly GCA_002720865.1. Classification (GTDB taxonomy): domain Bacteria; phylum Bdellovibrionota; class Bacteriovoracia; order Bacteriovoracales; family Bacteriovoracaceae. Next base: position 168,826 of record PBIO01000031.1, on the reverse strand, counting down.
TGATATCCGTGGAGCTTTCGGTTGGTATACAGCTTTTATCTTTCCTAACTCAAATGCTCAGTGGACACACGGAACAGTTGGTTGGGGTGTTGATAAGAAAAAGTATATTCATTATACAAAAAAGTGGATCTCAAATGTTGTGGCCAATCCAAGAAGTTCTGGTTGTTCAAGAACTGATAATGAGACGATTGCTTACTTAAGAAATATTCTTCCAGTAGGTACTCCTTTTATCAAGATTTACGCTAAAGAAGCTCTTCTTGATCCTACACTTAAAGGTTATAGCCCAATTAATAAAAAGTGGGACTATATTCTAACAACTCCTGGTTCACGTAAGAACGGACCAACAGCTGATAGAAACTATGTTCTTGATGAAGGTATTGCTCAAGACAAATGGATCGAAGAAGGGTCTTACGATGTTGACCAATTTCCAACTATTGTTGAGTACACACCGGGTGAAGACCTAGGTCGTATTTCTGCAAGTCTTGGAAGCAAAGGAAATGTTTATAGAGTTGAGTCTGAGAAAATGCGCGGAGTATTTTATATCGACGCTGGTTTTGTTCAGGGATACACTCTTCCAAACCATGAGTCACTAATTCGCGGTGGATTCGCTGACGAAGAGGTTGGACCTTGGATGAACATGGATAAAGTTAACTTATAAATTTAGATTAAAATTATCTTAAAGAAAAAGCCCGGTCAGTCCGGGCTTTTTTATTGATTTAGAATTAGACTTTTTTCTTATCTAACTTATAAGACTTACACCAACCGCAGGCAGGAACGTACTTATTAGCTGCCATTGAACATGGAGCGTAGCCTTCAACTTCTTTTTTAGCATTATAAAACTTGCAGTTTCCACAGTTTGATCCTGCCTTAAACTTCTTATGTTTTGTATCAGAAGAGTTAGCAACGAATGCAAGCCTCTTAGATACTTTTCCGTCGTACTTAAGTAGTTTCTTTAATGCCTTAGCGTCCTTAGGAGCGTCTTGAGGACATTTTAATGCAGAAGCTGCTAGTGCTTCACCACTCTTTAAAAGAGGAAGGGCACTAATGCTTAAAAGAGCTGCTTTAAAAAATGATCGTCTAGTTTTCATGTCTTCACCTATATATGTTTCTTATTAATAAAGTCCGCCCATTTTACCACTAAGGTTTGACTAAAAAAATAAGTCAAATTTTGGCTTTTTCTGTTTGAACACTCAAACTATTAAAGGCTTAACGCCTTCTGCCATAACCCCTTAAAACTACTCTATTCGTAAGCCTCGTGGTACTAAGTTTCATTCTAAACCATGGGGTAATTTTTTAATATGATACAAATCAGAGTTCCACTCTTGGGGCTCCTTTTTTTATTTACCTGCTACTCTAATTTAGAGGTCTTAGCCTCTGAAAAGCCTGCCCTAAAAGAGTCTAAGGAAAGTCTAGCTTCTCGAAAAAGAGAGCCCAAATATCATTATGGATATACTAATCGCCCACATACTTTAAAAGAAAGCGCCCTTCACCTTTCTGCTATCTATGGACTTAGTTGGGCCCTCTACCCCATCACCCAACCAGAAGTATTTAGAGAAAAAGGAAGCATCAAAAATTATCGTTATAATTTTGGAAGACTTGTCTTTGATAGAGATGAGCCTTTTTGGAACTGGTTCGTGCACCCCATAACTGGCTCCCAGCTCTATCTCTATTATCGTGCCAATGGATATAATCGAGTTGATTCACTAGGTATGGCTTTTATAAGCTCTACTCTCTTTGAGTTTACAGTAGAGATTTATACCGAACCAGCCAGTGTCCAAGACTTATATCAAACTCCCGTTATTGGATCGGTTATTGGCCTTGGCCTTGAGAACTTAAGTTTATATTTATTAAATACAGGAAATGCCTTTGGTCGCTTTCTTGGTCATGTTTTAAACCCCTCCACACTTTTTTGGTTTTATGAAGGAAAGATACAACTTATCCCTAAATACAATGGAAAGAAAACGGGAAGCTTAACCTTGATGATGGATTTTTAATGATAAAGTTTTTGATAACCTTATTTTTTATATTCTCCACTAAAGCTTTTGCTTGGCAGAATGATATGTCCCTAAAGGGAGGCTTAGGATTATCGCAGGCAACAATCCACGCCTTTGATAAATCAGAAGATCATATGACAGGCTTTGGTTTTAATACCCAGTTTGGATACCGTTTTTCTAAATGGGAAATAAACTTAGCCAGTTATTTTTACTGGGGGAAAATTGATGATCTAAGATTCAGAGCAAATGGAACTTCAGTTGTCGGCTCTGGCGTTTTTCGCCATGTAAGTTTTGGCCCAGTTTTTAAATATATTTTTGAGTGGCAACCGAAAAAAGGTTGGCATTTTTATGCGGGACTTGGCCCTACTTGGTCTATGCAGACTGTAAAACTAGAGCAATTTCAGGCCAGCTCAGGAGATTTTAACTCCGACTATAAACTCACATATATTTCAAGAGGTGGGATGCTGGCTATAGGGATCGAAGAGCTCTTGCCTTTTAAAGAAATGCATCCCGTTTACTTTGAAATTCTTTATAGCTACAAAAAATCCAAAGATGTATCTCTCGTTGATGCAAGTAACTTTGCTGAAGTAAGAACGATTTCAACTGAAGAAAGTGAGCAAGATATTCGCGGAAGTTTTATCATGATTAATGCTGGAATAACTTTATTTTAGGAGTCAAAAATGAGCGCACGTTTAATTCATAACCCAAGATGTTCGAAAAGCCGTCAGGCCTTGGCCATTTTAGAAGAAAAAAAAGTTTCATTTGATGTGGTTGAATATTTAAAGAATCCTCTGTCTGAAAGTGAATTGGATGAGCTTTTTTCAAAGCTAGGTAAAGAGCCTCTAGAAGTCATTCGAACCAAAGAAACAGTTTTCAAGGACTTAAATCTAAAAGGTCAGGAACTAAGCCGCCAAGAGTGGATAAAAATAATTGCGAAGAATCCTATACTTTTAGAAAGACCTATCTTTGATAACGGGAATCAAGCAGTTATAGGTAGACCCCCAGAGAACCTTTTAAGCATCATTTAATCATTTATTTCAACGACTTACCTCCTAGGTAGCAACAATTGTGGACGGCCAATTTTGGACGTCCACATTCCAATACATAAATTCATATACTTAGAGCCTAAATAATTGCGAGTTAGTTTCCCTAAAGAACAGGCGTAAAATAGTCGATAGAGTGATGAGGTTTTTTCGAAGAGAAAAAGGACAAAGGTTATGAAATCACTATTTAAAACGGGATTCTTAAGCATAATTTTAATGCTTAGTTTTATCGCCCTGGCCGGTGAAGGAGATGTGGCAAAAGTCATTATCCTAAAAGGTTCAGTGAAGGCAAAACTTAAAAGCAACAAAGTTATCACTTTAAAAAGAGGCGACTGGCTTCCAGAAGGAGCGCAGGTTAAAACTGAAGAAAAGTCCTTCGTTAAACTTCTTTTTATAGATAAATCTCAAATGAACCTCGGTCCAAACTCTCAAATGATTATCAATAAATTCCCAAAGAAAAAAGCCGGTATTATCACACTTATGAAAGGTCAGCTGCGTTCAAAAGTTACAAAAGATTATATGCAGATGGATAAAAATAAAGAGAAGCTTTATATCAAAACTAAAACTGCGGCCATGGGTGTTCGTGGTACTGACTTCGAAGTTTCTGTTGTGGATGGGATGACCCATACCCAATTATACGAAGGTGCCCTTGTTGTGACGGCCATTGCCGAAGGCATGTCTCCAGATCAAGTAAGACAGGCCTTTTCAAACCCAGCGTCTCTAACACCAATTGCTGCCGGTCAAATGGCCGTGTTTAAAGGCAAAGCGGGACCACCTGCCGTCTTAAAGATCCCAGCTAATATTATGAAAGAAGCTGTGAAGTCTGGTGGTAAAAAAGGTGATCTAAAAACACTTTCAGATAAGAGTATCAAGCTCTCTGGAAATAATTTACTTCTTCCGGGAACAAATAAAGAAGATGTTGCCAACGACTCAGCTGGTGAAGAATCAACTGTGGTTGGTGAAAAAGGACCAGAAGTTAAAGAAGAAGTTAAAGGCGATAAGATGATTAAGGCCGATGGAACAGTTGTTGCCGTTGGGCCTAACGGAGAAGTGATGCCAGCTGGTGAAGGTGAACCGATGGATGGACCAGGCGGCCCAGACGGAAGAGATCCAGCAAGCGCTGAAGGCGGTCCTGACGGACCAATGGCCGATGGCGGAGGACCTGATGGACCACCTCAGACCGACTGTCCCCTATCTGGTTGCGGCGGATTACCAACGGCCGGCGGTGAATTTAATGCTGACGGGGAATTTGTGGCTACAGGGCCAGCTCCTGCTGGAGAAGGTGAGCCTGAAGTTTACCTAGAGGATCCTTGTGCAATTGACCCAAGTATTTGTGAAGTTGTCCCAGAAGAAGGCGATATCTGTGCTTTAAATCCAGAATTACCTCAGTGTGGGGGCGGCGCAACATCTACTAACGTACAATTTAACTTCAGTACTCAGTAAAAGCATTTCAAAAAAAGGCTAAAACTAGCTATAATTACCTATAATTTAAGCATTTAGGGGCCCAAAGAATGGGCCCTTTATTTATTCAAGGACCGAAGAAAATGCCAAGTCTAAAGGCTCTCGTATGTCTCTTAATTTTATTTAATTCAACTCTTGTTTTTGCTCAAAACTCACAAGCAAATCAAAGTGGTTTCAAAGCAATATCAAATTTATTTATCCAAGGGCTTTATCCAGAAGTTTTAAAAGCCCTTCAAAATTATAACCCTAAAAAGAAAGAATCAAGAGCTGAGAAAGAGTACTTTAGAGGTATTGCCCAATCCAGACTTGAACAATTTGACCCGGCCACAAAGTCATTAAAGAAGGCCCTCGCTTTAGGTTCAAAAAGAGCTGACCTTTATTATGAAATTGGTCAGGCCTATTACGGAAATAATGATCTAGCTGAAGCACAAAAGTATTTTGTTCTTTCAGCAAAGTCTGGCTTTAAACCTTCTATCTCTTACTATTACGTCGCCTACTCCAGTCAAATTCTAGAAGATTTTCAAAAAGCTAAAAAATATTATGCTGAAATGCTTAAACAAAAAGATTCAACGCCTGAATACTTACAGATTGCCAATTATCAATTAGCTGAAATTTTTCTAGAGCTAGCGACTAAAAAAGACAATACAAGAGAATTAGTAAAAAAACATATTATCCCAAGATATGATAAGGCAATCGCCATTGACGATAAGTCTAGGCTCTCAAAAGATGTTGTGGCGAGAAAAAAAGAAGTCATTAGAAGATATAGGCTAGATCCTAATCAGCTTATCTCTGGAAAGATGTTTCCTGCGAAAAAGTACCGCCTATCTATTTCACAAGCCTATAAATATGATAATAATATTACTCTAACTACCAATCTTCCGACGGTTCAAGACACGAGAAAAGATTCTTATATCTATGAAACCAATGCAAACGCATCATACTCATTTCTTTTTGCCCAAATGTACATTATTACCCCTGAGCTAAAGCTTAAATATGTAAAGCATTCTGACAGAGAATCCCCTGGTGTTTATGAAGATGATAGATATGAGATTAAACCTGCTATTAAGCAAAGGCTTGATCATAAACTAGGAAGTAAGCCCGGCAGTTTTACTTTTGATTATAAAATAGACTACGCAGCAAGAGACCAATACCAATTAAAATCCCTTAGCAAATATAGCCAAGGAAGAACCTGGTCTGTAGGTGAGAAAATTGGCTTTTTTAAATTTGGAGACTCTGGAGTTAGCTACTCAAATGGAACGACAGAATACCATGATTCCAATCTAAACTTTGATTTGACCAGTTGGACTCTTACTCAAACTGTAATTAGACCCAGTGGGAATCTTTTCTTATTGATGTGGAACTTTTCAGAAAGTAGATTTCATAAAGCCCCTACCAATGATTCAGATACAACAATGCTAAGGGTGGATTATATCGTTCCAAAGTTTGCCAACCAATATTCTTTTCATGTTGGATTTTCGGTCACATTTCTTAAAGTCCTGGCAACTCTGGCTCGAACGGGAACTGAAAAAACTTACGCTCCAAGTATTAAGCTAAGTAAAGCAGTCAGGCCCAATGTAAAGTTATCGGTGAATTATGATTATTCAAAAAAGGTTTCTGATGCCGGTGAAAGCAATGAATACACCAAACATGTTACTGGATTTGAAATAAGCGCAAATTTTTAAAATAGGTCTAAAAGGAATTTGACCATGACTAAATTTATTCAATACCTAGGTATTTTCGTAATTCTAGGTTTCTCAGCAATTTCAATTTTCTTCGCAATTTCTGAAAGGGATATTCAAGACTACGAAATTAAGAAGTTCTTTGCCTATACAACCTTCTTTGAAGATAGGTTTTACGATATTCGTATGAAACAAACCTTAAACTATGACGCCAAAGATGAAAGACTTGTTTTAGCAGCCATCGATGATGCCACCATCAATGGCCTAGGAGAATGGCCAATACGAAGGCAAACTTGGGGAAAGATGCTCGATAAGCTTAAGCATTATGGAGCAAAAGTTGTGGCCTTTGATGTTTTTTACCCTGAGCCATCTCTTGTCTGCAATGGGGAAAACCCAGATGTAGTTTTCGCAGACGCCATTAGAAATTTCCAATCAGTCCCTGGTAATAAAGTTATACTCCCTTACGCCTTAACAAGATGGAAAGAAGACGGGCAGGAGCTACCAGAGGTTCTTTATAATTTTATTATGGATACCAAGCAAGGGGAAGGTATTAGCCTTGCTCCATGGTACGTGGGAAAGGAACAGTTCCCTATTCCAATGCTTCAAGAAACGGATGCCATTCTTACTCACCTCCAGGTTGAATCTGATTCGGATGGTATTTTTAGGCACTACCCTCTTGTTGGTAATGTTGACGATATATATTTTCCTTCTTTTTCTCTTTCCGCCTATGAAGCCTATACCGGCGATAAGGCGTCTGTAGACTTATTAAATATTGGCGATTTTAGATTAAAGATTAAAAATGGAGCACTTAACCTAAATATTAAAGGTGAAGCTAAAATTAGATGGCTTGGAGATAGATTAGCTTTTCCAGAGTTTTCAATTATTGAACTTTTAAAGTCGAACGATAATGATCCCAAATGGAAATCACTTTTAGAAAACAAAATTATTTTTGTAGGTTCAACCGCCTTTGCCGCCCATGATATTAGACATACTCCAGTTGACCCACTTCTCCCTGGGGTCTTCTTTCATATGAATATGACCCATATGCTTTTAGAGGGAAAATTCTTTGCTCCTTATGAGCAATCAACAAAATATTCTTGGTTAATTCTTATTTTAGGAACTCTCTTAATTCTCGTTATTCAATTATATGGGAATGCTTTAATCGACTTGATTTCGGTAGTGTTAATTTCCGGTGGTGTTTATTACTTAGATACATTTGTTCTCTTACCTCAAGGTTACGAGATCAAGTTATTCTTTTGTCTCTTTAGTATAGGTGCCTGTTATTCTTGGAATACATTCTTGCATTTTTATATTGCGAACAAGGACAAGGCTTTTTTAAAGAACGCCTTTGGAAACTATATCTCTCCTGAACTTATTGATGAGATGTATGAGACCGGTGAAGCTCCAAAACTAGGTGGAGATTCAGGGATTCGCTCGGCTTACTTTACGGATATTCAGGGCTTTTCTTCTTTTTCTGAAAAACTCTCTGCAACTCAATTGGTTGAACTATTAAATGAGTACTTAACCGCAATGACCGATATTCTATTGGAAGAAAAAGGGACTCTAGATAAATATGAAGGTGATGCCATTATCGCTTTCTTCGGTGCTCCTATGCCACTTCCAGATCATGCTGAGAGGGCGGTGATGACCGCCCATAGAATGCAGGAGGCTCTTTTAGTCCTAAGGGAAAAATGGGTCAGTGAAGGTGATAAATGGCCACTAATTGTTCACGAAATGAGAATGAGGATTGGTATCAATACTGGTGAAATTGTTACCGGAAACATGGGGTCTGCTTCAAGAATGAACTATACCATGATGGGTGATGCTGTGAACTTGGCTGCTAGACTAGAAGAATCAGCTAAGCAATATGGTATCTTCACACAAGTTTCTGCTGAAACAAAAGAAGCCGCTGGAGATGAACTTTTTATTTGGCGAGAGCTAGATACAATTAAGGTTGTTGGTAAATCTATTCCTGTAACAACTTTTGATCTTATTGGTCTCCATAGTACAGCACCGGATTATTTAAAAGAGCTTGCTATAAAATTTAAAGAAGGAATTGAGGCCTATAAATCGCAGGACTGGAACGGGGCCATCGACCTCTTCACCCAGACTCTGGAACTTGAATATCAACGCTTCCCCCTCTTAAAAGGTAAGAAAACTAATCCGTCTGAGATTTACTTAGAAAGATGTAAGGCCTTTAAAGAGAATCCTCCCGGTGCAGATTGGGATGGAGTCTTTACTCTTACAAGTAAATAGGTGCCAGTTACCTTTTGGGACTTATAGCGTTACGAAGTAACGCAGAAAGTCCCAAAAGGTAACTGGCACCTATAAAAGGCCCTCTCCTTTTAAAAGTTCGGTAAGACCACTTTTTAGGTCGTGATTAGGCGTCCATCCTAAAATATTTTTTAGCTTTGAAACATCAGCTTGAAGATGTGGTCTTTCAGACTTTCGAACTTTTGCAGGGTCAGTTTCAACATTTATTTTTTTACCAAGAACTTCTCCAATCATATCGATCACTTCTTGCATTGACTGGGCAACACCAGTTGCATAGTTCAAGGTGTAACACCCGTCTTCAACCTTGTCGAAAGTTTCATAAATTGTTTTTGCCACTTCATGAATTGGAACTAAATCTCTTTTAGGATAAAGATTCCCTAACCTAAGTGTTGTGTTGATATCTTTTTTAAGCTGACCAATAATTTCTGGGAGAATATGGGGATTAGTCTCTCTAGCTCCATAAAGATTTAGAAGCCTTCCAATGACAATTCGTCTATCTGGATTTTCATTGGCCGCAAATCGAACCAACTCTTCCATTAAAAGCTTACTCTTTCCGTAAATATTAAAAGGCTCAACGGTAGATTCTTCCTTATGGGGCTCTTCGCTTGGTTTATAAACATCCCCCGTAGAGGCAAACCATAAGTTCTTAACTCCAGAATCAAGGGCGGCTTTTAAGACCACCTGACTTCCAAAGATATTGAATTTAACAGCTTTTGACGGGTCCTTAATACAGTCAGGTATAAAGTGAATGGCCGCTAGGTGAATTAGACCTGTTGCCTTCTCTTCATTAAAGATTTTTTGAATAGCTTCAATTTCACATATGTCTTGTTTATAAAACTTGAAGTTCGGTTTATCTAAAAATGGATCTATATGCTTTTGTACACCCCATTCCATATTATCAATGGCAACTACCTCATCACCTTTTTCAGTAAGTTGTTCAATAACATGTGATCCAAGAAAGCCAGCGGCTCCTGTGACGATCCATTTTGTACTCATAATAACTCCTATATTTTAGAATAAATTTCTTCCATAGTATCTAAAGTAGCCTTTGGTCCACAAACGGATTCCACAAGCTCTCTAGCTTTTTTACGTTGTATATTTTGTTTTTCCACATCTTTTAAAAGTTCAACTGCTCGGCGAATAAGACCCTCATCATCCTCACAAAGCCCCGCGTGCTCTCCATCTACAACGGGTAGACCCTCTGCCCCTTCACTTGTGGTTACGACGGGGATTCCAAAAAGCATTGCTTCTAGTATCTTAATCTTCATTCCGCTGCCTCGAGCGGGAGCATATACAAAAACAGAACCCATTTTAAAGTAAGGCTCAATCTCCGGGACATTTTCAAAAATTTCTACACCTTCACTATTAATGTATTTTGATAAAACTGATTTGGCGTCGTAACCCACAATTTTTAACTTTGCGTTTGGCACTTGTTTTAAAATCTCTGGCCAAAGTCGATCTAGTAACCTTACGGCAGCTGAAGAGGTTGGATACCAAGTCATTGTTCCAATCATGACGATGGTCGGCTCTACTCCCCTCTCCTCATCTTGAATATAATTATAGAGAGCGCCATCAATACCAACGGGATTAGTTTTAATATACGAATTCGGGTTTAACTCCCTTGCTTTAGTTTCAAGCCTTGGAGAGCAAGTTCTAATAGTCTTAAAATATTTCGTGATGAGTTTTTCTGCTCTTTTAATCTGCCACTTTTCATATTGATCTTTTAGGCTTGAGCTATTTGTATACTCTAAATCAATTAGCTGATAGTGATGAATATTTAATACGGCTTTTTCTAAATGTTTTAGTGCGGCCCAGCCTCCCCACATCTGTTCAATATGAAGAACGTCATAGCCTTTAGAGAGTTCCACATCTAAATCTCTTTGCATCTGTTCACTAATTTTAAAAGAATAAGGCCTTAATAGAGAGTTAACTTTTTGAGTTAAAGAAGATTTTTTTCTAATAGGATAAAGCTTTAGGTCATACTCAGAGCTTGGAAAAAGTTTTTTAGCCTTTTCCATTTCAGCTTCTTTAGAACAAACGGCAAAGGCGCGAACTTGATGCCCTCTTTCTACCAATCCTTTAAGTAAAACATAAAACCATCTTGCCGCCGCATTACCAAAAGGTAACGGGGGTTCAACCATGACAATGACGATATTTAGTTTTTTCAAAATTAACCTCTAAGTTCACTAATAGTTTAGCAAACTTAGAGGTAAAAAGTATTTTAGACTTATTTAATCAGTTACTAATAAGAAAGAAGTTCTCTCGCACCGGCCACTACTTTATCTGCATTGGGCAGTGTTGCTCTTTCTAGGATTCTATTAAACCCAACAGGAGTGAACTCAGAACCGACTCTTCTTACTGGTGCATCAAGGGATTCAAATGCTTTTTCATTAATAAGAGCGACTAACTCTCCACCAAAACCTGCAAAGACCTTATCTTCATGAACAACTAAACAGCGGTTAGTTTTTCTAACCGATTTCAAAATACCTTCCTCATCTAAAGGACTTAGGCTTCTTAGGTCGACCACTTCTATTGAGGCACCATCTTCTGACGCAATTTTCTCAGCAGCTTCGAGGGAGTGATGAACAGTATTTCCGTAAGTAAGAATTGTGAGATCAGTACCCTCTCTTCTGACTCGGCATTTTCCAAAAGGAACTTCAAAATCTTCTGGAACCTGGCTCATTGCATGCTTAGCATTATAAAGAGCTTTTGGTTCTAAGAAGATATTTAATCCTTCTGATCTCATACAAGTTCTAAGTAGTCCTGCAGCATCATCTGCAAAGGCCGGAACGACAATACGACATCCTGGAAATGGAAGAAGTGAAGCTTCAATATTCTGGGAATGATAAAGTCCCCCACCAATATAACCACCACTGGCCAACCTAATAGTAAAGTTAGGACAGTAGGCTCCGTTTGATCTCCAGTAATCATGAGTCGTTTCAACTAACTGTTCCATAGCGGGCCAAAAATAATCGGCAAACTCGGCCCCTTCTACAACAACTCTAATGTCTTTATTAAAACGGCAAAAACCATTTGCTGTTCCTACAATAAAATCCTCTGCAATTGGTGCATTAAAAACTCTTTCAATTCCAAATTCTTGCTGCATTCCTTTTGAAACATTAAAGATTCCACCCTTATCTTTGTTGGCCATATCTTGCCCCCAAATATATGTGTCCGGGTTATGGCGAAACTCTGCCTTTAAAGTTGAGTTAAGGGCGTCGATGAACTTCATCTCTTCGCCAACCCCCTCTGAAATTCCTTCCGGGTATTTTTCACTCACCGGATGATCAGGAATGACAAAGTCATAAATAGAAGCCGGGTCAGGATTGGGAGCTTTCATAGAGTTCATATGAGCTTCAACAACCATCTCTTTAGCTTCATTATCAAGCTGTTCCATTTCTTTTTTTGTAAGAAGCTTATTGGCCGTCATGAGTTTCTTAAAAGCATCAAGAGGATCTTGGGCTTTGGCTTCAGCTCTTTCTTCTTCGCTTCTATATAGCTCGTGCTTATCTGAATTAGAATGAGAATGAATTCTCACACAATCAGCGTCAACGATTACGGGCTCACCCTTTTCAAGCACATGCTTACGGGCCTCTGCCATGGCGTTCATAGAGTCAAAGATATCTTTACCATCACATTGAATGATTCTTAGGTTTGCAAAGCCTCTAAAATTATCAGAGATTTTTTCATTAGCAGTTTGATCTTTTTTCGGAACAGAGATGCCATAGCCATTATCTTGAAAAACAAAAATAACTGGAAGCTTCTCTTTAGAGGCTCCATTAATGGCCTCGTAGCAATAACCCTCAGAAACTGAAGATTCACCCTGAGAAGAGATGGCCACACCTTTATGACCGTATCGTTTCATGGCGCGAGCGACACCTACTGCATGTAGAGTATGATTTCCTGTACAAGAACTTACATTATGAATATTCCACTCTGGCTTTGCGAAGTGGTTACTCATATGCCTTCCACCAGAGGCTAAGTCTGTCGCTTTTGAGATTCCATTAAGGATAATTTCTTCAGCACTAACTCCAGCACTCATGGCCGTAAGCATATCCCGGTAGTAAGGGAAAAGATGATCCTCACCCATTGTAAAAGCCTGACCGATGGCCAACTGAATTCCGTCATGTCCAGCATAAGGAGCATGGTAAGACCAACCAATGGCCTGCTTTAAATAATTCGGAGCTCTCTCATCTAACTGACGTCCAAGAGTTAGCAATGAGTACCAAAGTTTTAATGTATCTTTTTCTGTGTTTTTTAATGTGAACTTTTTCGCCACTTTCATAAGCATAACAAGCCTCTATATGTACCTAAAATAAGAAGTAAAAACTAACCAAATGGGGTTTAAATGGCAATGAATATAGCTTAAGTTAACGCGATGCCCATTCCTTAAATTTTGATAAGATAGAGCTGTATGAGAAAAATCAAAAAGTATCATTCTCCGCTTCAGCGAATTCAGTACTCAAAACTGTACCGTTTTCCCCTCTGGCTATTTTACAAGCTGATTCATTCTGACCCTTCCCCAGAGGTTGGCTATAAAAAAAAGATGCGTCTAGGGCACAATATGAGAATACGGCCCACCCAGCCTTATTTAAAAAATATTCTCTTCTCCGGTCAGTATCATGACGAAAATATATTTATGGCCTCTCAGTTCCTAAAGCCTGGTTCAGTGATTCTAGATATAGGCGCAAATATAGGCCTCTATGCCTGCGCCTATGCCCAGGTTTATAAAGATTTAAAACCAACGGTTTTCGCCATCGAAGCCTTAAAAAATAATTTTCTTCAATTACAAGATAATATTTCAAGAAATAATTTTTCTAATATATTGCCCTTTAACTTGGCCATGGGAAATAAAGCAGGAACCCTTACGATTACCTTGCCTAGCGAAGACTTTGTAGGCAATGCCGTAGGCGACAATATAAATACTAATAGTGGTGAAGGAATTAAGTCTGAAGTGCCGATGGTGACCTTAGATAGTTTTACCAGTGAACATAAAATTGATGCCTGCGACTTTATTAAAATTGATATTGAAGGGGCTGAATACTTTGTTTTTGAAGGTGGTATGAATTTTTTAAAGAAGACCAGACCTGTGATTCAAACGGAGTATAATCGCCACTGGGTTGAAAATATCGGGAAGTCCTTTTCAGATTTTTATAAGCTTTTTAATGAACTTGATTATTTAATCGCCATTGAAAAAGACGAATCTTTTGAGCTTTTAGAAGCTCCTGAGGCCTTCGAAGTAAATGAAGACCTCTTAGACTTTCTTTTTATTCCTAAAGAAAAGCTTTAATTTTAGAAATCACCTGACTTCTGATCTCATCCTTCTCTTGCAAGAGTTCATGCTTTCCTTCTTTGATTAAGACCTTTTCACATTTTGGATGCTCTTTGCAGATTTTATCTTGTCTTTTATAACGACTAAAATGCTCTATACCGGCCTGAAACATAAGCATCGGTGTTTTGTAGAGTTTCTTTCTCTTCTTATAGGTTTTGCGCCCCATCTTGATGCCTTCAAGAACCCACTTTACCGTGGCCGAGCCCATAATAAGCTCAGGGTTTTCTCTTTCTAACTCTCTGGCCATCTCAAAACGTGCTGGACTATGAGTCACGCGATTATTTTCGAAGGGATATTCTTCAGTTGTAGGTCCGCCCCCAGGAATATAATCAGTTCCAGCCCCAGTTAAAACTTTAAGTCTCATGTACATAGCAACTACAGTTTCATTTTTATCATCGAGCTTTAATTCAATCATTGGTGAATTTACAACTATCTTAGAAAAGCTTTTAGGATTAACCTCAGCATATCTAAGCCCAATGGCCGCCCCCATTGAATGTCCAAGAAAAACAATCTCTTCATAGTTTTCTTTTAGCTTTAAGCCCTTAAAGAGATCTTCAATGTCAGTAATGTATTTCTTATAAGATTTTACCCAGCCCTTTTGAATATCCCCAAGCTCTCTTTCAGATAGACCTTGTCCTCTGCTATCAAGAAGTAAGAAGTCATAGCCTTCATCTTTTAAATCATAGACAACTTCAGCATATTTAGAGACCGCTTCAGTTCTTCCGGCCATCATAAAGATAAGCTTTTTCTTTCCTTGATTGATTTTATGATAGGAAAGCTTAACTCCATCTCTTGCGGCCAGAGTTTCGGTTTGACCTGAGTTATAAAAAGGAGCCACTAACTTATCGAAGTTCTCTTTGTAATTAATTTCACTAATAGCAAAAGAATTTAAACTTAGGGCAAACCCCAATAAACCAATCAAAATACGCATAAATAACTCCTATCAGATCGATTTTTACCAAAGAAACGAATATTTATCAGGCCACCGTGAAAAAGAAGCAGGGCGCGTAGAAATACCTGTTTTCTTAGGGTTTAATGCCTGCGAATTTTAAAAATATTTTCTCCAAAGGAAGCCAAATGCCTGTAGCTAATTACGAACAGTACTGCCAAATGCTTGAAAAAGCGTCAAAAGAGCAATTTGCTTTTACGGCCATCAATGTAACCTCAACTTCAACGGCCAATGCTGCCCTTAAGGCCTTCGCTGATACTAAGTCTGATGGAATCATTCAGGTCTCATCTGGCGGTGGTCAGTATTGCTCAGGTCAGGCCCTAAACGATATGGCCCTTGGAGCGATTTCACTGGCTCAGCATGTTCACCTCATGGCAGAAAAGCTAGATATTTGCGTGGCCCTTCATACGGATCACTGCCACCCAGACAAAGTAGAATCTTTTATGATTCCACTTATCGAAGAAACTGAAAGAAGAAGAGCCAAAGGTGAGCCAAATCTTTTTAACTCTCATATGTTCGATGGAAGTGAGCTTCCTCTTGAGCAAAATATTGCCCAATCAAAACAGCTACTAGAAAGATGTGCCAAGAACCAAATCATTCTTGAGGTTGAAACTGGAGTTGTAGGCGGCGAAGAAGATGGTGTTAATAACGAAGATATGCCAGCTGATAAATTATACACAACTCCTGAAGAGATGGTTCAAATAGCAAAAGAGCTTAACCCTATTGGAAAAATCATGTACGCGGCCACATTCGGAAACGTACACGGGGTATATAAGCCAGGTAATGTTAAGCTTCGTCCAACCATCTTAAGAGACGGACAAGACGCTGTTGAAAAAGAACTTGGACCAGAGCATCGTCACCTTCTTGTTTTCCACGGAGGTTCTGGTTCTGAGCTATCAGATATTCATGAAACTCTAGGTTATGGAGTGATCAAGATGAACGTCGATACAGATACTCAATATGCTTATACTAGACCAGTGGTTGATCATATGATGAAGAACTACGATGAAGTTTTAAAGCTTGAAGGCGAAGTTGGAAATAAGAAGCAGTACGACCCAAGAGCCTGGGGCAAAAAAGCAGAAAACGCAATGACCGATAGAATTATTCAGTCGATCAAAGATCTTAAGTCAGACGGAAAATCTATACTATGTTAGGTGCCAGTTACCTTTTGGGACTAATAGCGTTACGAAGTAACGCAGAAAGTCCCAAAAGGTAACTGGCACCTAGTGAAGTATCTTAGAAACAATCTCGTAAGTATTTTTAGATAAACCTTCAGTCTCTTTTAAGGCCTCAAGTTCAACTTTCATCTTGCCTTTCGCTGACTCATTAAGACGTTTATAGTCTCTAAAGATTCCCGCCAGGCCTGAGGCCATTTGAGGGTTGATCTTATCAATCTCAAGAATCTTTTTAGCTAGGAACTTATAACCGGCACCGTCTTCTCTATGGAACTGAACCGCGTTTCTAGCGAAGCCACCAAGAAGTGATCTAAGAAGGTTCGGAACGGTCTTATCATAAACTGAATCATTCTCTAGTTCGAGAACGCGATCAAGTGTTGAGTCAAAACGACAGGAAGCTTGAACTCCCAGCCATTTTTGCATGACGAGGGTTTCGTGCTTCCACTTTTCATAAAACTCATTAACTGCTTTTTTACTTAAGTCAGTATTGCAGTTAATTAGAAAAGAGAGGGCCGCAATCTCTTCAGTCATATTTGTGGCCTTTGAAAATTGTGAGTAACAAAGTTCATGAGCCGCTTCATCATCAAGCACTGCTAGAAATGAAAGACATACATTCTTTAAACTTCTCTCACCCATTGATTTTGGGTCAAGCTTGTAAGGTTTTTCAATATTAAGACCGTCATAGGTTTTTTGAAGTAGCTCTCTATGGGCCTTGGCCAGCTCACCTTTCATCCAACGTCTGACTTCGTGAAGTCCCTTGTAGTCAATTGGACTATGACCTTGCTGAAGAATTGATTCACTAGGAAGGGATAGAATTTCAGACTTAATAAGTCCGTCTAAACTCTCATCCCCTAAAACTTTTCCCCATGCTTCAATATAATCCGCATCAAGAGTAAGCTCTTTTCCATCATGTTTTTCTTTTAAGTTATGATAAACAAGTCTTTGACCCATTAGCTGAGCGGCTTCATAGCGATTGAATTGATCTGTATCATTTCCAAGTAAGAAAATAAGATCAGATTCTTTATAAGGTGTATAAACTTTAAGCGGAGCTGAAAAGCCTCTATTTATAGAAAGAGTCGGCTCTTCTTCTACTCCTGTGAAGATATAAGTTTCTGTTTCAGATCTCATATGAAGAATTCCTTCTTCAATTTGAGGTTGTCCTTTTTTATCGACTAAATTTAATGGCAATTCATTTCCTGTTTTACCAAGAAGAGCAACTCTGAGTGGAAAGTGAAAAGGTCTTTTCTCATCATGCTCAGGAGTTGGAGGGCAAGATTGAATGACCGTTAAGGTATATACTTTTTCAGAGGCATCGTAGTTCCATTTTACATCAATTTGAGGAGTTCCCGCCTGTGCGTACCATAGCTTGAATTGCTCAAAGTCATAATTAGAATTGGCGATGCTCATGGCGTGAATAAAGTCTTCAGTCGTAACGGCACGTCCGTCATAAAGCTCAAAGTACTTATCCATCCCTCTTCTAAAACCTTCTTTACCAAGAAAAGTTTCAATCATTCGAATAACTTCAGCACCTTTGTCATAAACCGTTGAAGTATAAAAATTATTTATTTCAATATACGAAGGCGGCTTTATTGGGTGAGCCGTTGGTCCCGCATCTTCTCTAAACTGATGGTTTCTTAGAATATCTACATCTTGAATTCGCTTAACCGCCGCGGAGTTCATATCACTTGAGAACTCTTGATCACGATAAACCGTTAAGCCTTCTTTGAGCGTTAACTGAAACCAGTCACGGCATGTAATTCTATTCCCGGTCCAGTTATGGAAATACTCATGTCCCACAACTCCTTCAATCCCAAGGAAATTATCATCAGTTGCGGTTTCAGGCTTGGCCAAAACATATGCGGAGTTAAAAATATTTAAGCCCTTATTTTCCATGGCACCCATATTAAAAGAGTCCACGGCAACAATCATATAAATATCTAAATCATACTCAAGCCCATAAGTATCTTCGTCCCATTTCATGGATTTTTTTAAAGATTCCATGGCGTGACCACATTTATCTTCATTCCCTTTGTCACAAAAGATCTCTAGAGCAATTTCTCTTCCGCTCATAGTTTTATAAGTATCTTTGACCAACCCAAGATCTCCGGCCACTAGGGCGTAAAGATAAGATGGTTTTGGAAACGGATCTTCCCAAACAACAAAATGCTTACCACCATCAAGATCCCCTCTTTCAAGTGGGTTTCCATTAGAAAGTAAAACCGGATAAAGTTTTTTATCGGCGATTACTTTGGTGGTGAACTTGGCCATCACATCGGGACGGTCAATATAATAAGTAATTCTTCTAAACCCTTCCGGTTCATTTTGAGTACAAAAAATACTTCCTGATTTATATAAACCATCCAAAGCCTTATTCGCTTCTGGGTTAATTTCATTTTCAATTTCAAGAGTAAACTTTTCCGGGACATCTTTGATTGTTAAAAGATCATCACCAAGCTCTAGGCGGCTTGCTTCTAGCTGGGCTCCATCGATGGAAGCTTTTTTAAAAACCAGCTGCTCCCCATTAAGAACCAGTGGGGCTCCCTTCTCTACACCAGTCGACTCAACGGACATCTTAGTTTTGACCTTTGTTTGAGTATCATGGAGGTCAAAAGTTAGATGAATATCCGTGATCGTATAGGTCGGCTTTTTATAGTCTTTAAGATGGATAGTTTGAGGTGTTTCAGTCTTCATAATCGTTCCCTAAGGGCTAAATGGTGCTTATAAGCTAAATAAAGCCGGATTATGCCCTTTGAGCTGCCTTTTGTCAGGTTTTTAAGGTAAATGATTTCGAGGAGTTAGGACAATTTTTGCCTATTCTGTATTCTTTTTTAAAAACTCGTTTCGGTTTAAAATAAAGGACATATGAGTTTTAAAGATCCCAATAAAAAACATTACTTTGACCAGATGCCAAAGGAAGATGTGGCTGGTTTAGTTCCGGAGCTTATTGAAGCTAAGGCCGAAGTAAATATTTGGGAACAAGGGAAACACGAAGACGTCGAGTATTATAAATGCAATGGCGGCGACGGGGGTGCCCTCAAGTTATTCCTTGAAAACCAAGGGGGCTTTCTTTCAAAACTAACGGGCTCCTCATTAAAAGACAAAGATGTTTTCGTTAAAATCACCTATGGAAAATTTCAATATTTTACCACTTCTCTCTTACAACAAGACGAAACAAGCAAGGCCTATATTCTAACTTTCGACCGAGGAGTTTATAAGTCTCAGCAAAGATCCAACTATCGCTTAATGCAATCTTCGAATGTCACAATTCAATTTAAAATTGATGAAGAAGTTTTTGATGGTTTAGATATTTCGGCCGGTGGAACCAGTATTGAAGTCCCAGAATCAGAGGCTGAAAGATTTGCTAAAGATAAGGAGTTTAGCGAATGCCAGTTAAGACTTAATCGATTTAAAACCGATATTGCCCAGTGTAAAATCGCTGGTAGCTGGGTGGCCAAAGACGCTACTGGACAACCCAATGGGAATATCAAGCTAGGAATTGCCTTTCTCAACGTCGACAAGAAGACCGAAGAGAAGCTCTTTCAAGAAATCAACTCTGAGGCAAGAGCAGAGGAAATGAGAAAAATGATGGCCAAACGCTCTGCGTCTAAATAAAGTAAATACCTAAAATTTCGTAAGAACAAAATACCCACTTAGTTGACTATAAGTGTCCCTCTTTATATACCACACTGCACACAAAAATAATAAAATTGGGGATCAATACATGGGTAATTCTACTTTTTCACATCGCATTTTAGATACTGCGAACATGCTTAGAGAAAATAATCTTTACCCATTCTTTAGGGCCATTGAAGCTAGTGACGGAACGACCATTACTCATGACGGAATTGATATGGTCATGATCGGATCAAACAATTACCTAGGACTAACTCACCACCCCTATGTTCAAGAGCATGCCATTAAGGCCATTGAAAAATTTGGTACTGGTTGTACTGGCTCTAGATTTTTAAATGGAAATTTAACAATTCATGAAGAACTTGAAGTAAAGCTTGCTAAGTATTTAGGTCACGAAGCGGCCATTGTCTTTTCAACAGGTATGCAAACAAACCTTGGGGCTCTAGCAGCTCTTTGCGGTCCAAAGGATTGTATGCTTTTTGATAGTGAGAACCACGCTTCAATTATTGACGCTAGTCGATTGGCCTTAGGACCAACTTTCAAGTGGAAGCATAATGATATGGAATCCCTTGAGGAACAACTGGCCTCAAATATTAATAGGTTTAACCGAGTCACTATTGTTGCTGACGGAGTTTTCTCAATGACTGGTGATGTTCTTAAGCTAGACCAAGTAATCGCTTTAGCCGAGAAATATGGCGCTATGGTTTACGTTGACGATGCCCATGGAATTGGCGTTATGGGTGACCGTGGTCGTGGGACTATGAATCATTTTGGAGTTACCGAAAAAGTCGATTTTAATATGGGAACTTTTTCTAAATCTTTCGCTTCCATTGGTGGGGTCATTTCAGGAACCCATGAGGCCATGGACTATGTTCGCCACACGGCCAGAAGTTTTATGTTCTCTGCCTCTATGGCACCTTCTGCAGTAGCAACAGTTTCTGCTTGTATCGATCTCTGTGAAAAAGATAATTCAATTCACGAGGCCCTTTGGAAAAACGTAGAATTTATTCAAAAAGGTTTTAAAGAACTTGGTTTTTATACTTATAACTCTGAGACGCCGATTGTTCCGGTATTTATTGGTGATGACTTAAAGGCCATGCAAGTGACTCAATTTTTAAAAGAAAATGGTGTTTTCGCAACTCCAGTGATTTCTCCGGCCGTGCCAAAAGGCGAAGCTCTTATCAGAACCAGCTATATGGCCAGTCATACTCAAGCTCATTTAGACCGCGTTCTTGAAGTCTTTGCCATGGCCAAAAAGGAATTAGATATTCCTACTGGTCACCGTCTTCACTAAGAAAGAGGAATACAATGGTAGAAATTAAGGAAGTAAAAAATAAAAAAGATTTGAATGCTTTATTAAATCTTCCGTGGAAATTATATAAAAACGACCCTAACTGGATCGCCCCGCTGAAGATGGCCCTAAAAGACATCTTTAACCCAAAACATCCTTTTTACGAAACTAGCCGAACTAAATCATGGCTGGCCCTTGATAAGGGAGAAGAGGTTGGCCGCGTGGTTGCGGTGGTCAACGATCACTACAATAAATACCAAGGTGAGCAAGTAGGCTTCTTCGGTTTCTTTGAGACCATCAATGATGACTTTATTGCCCATACTCTTTTTGAAACGGCAGAAAAATGGCTTAAGGAAGAAGGCATGACAAAGGTCATGGGGCCAATGAACCCTTCAACAAATTACGAAGTAGGAACATTGGTTGAAGGATTTGAGGACCCACCTCAAATCATGATGACCTATAACCCCAAGTACCACCTCGATCTTATTGAGAAAAATGGTTATAAAAAAGCAAAAGATCTTATCGCTTACAAAGTGATGGTCCCTTTTGAGATGCCAGAAAAAGTGGTTCGGGTTTCGGACAGAATTCTTCAAAAAAGCCGTGTTAAGTTTAGAACAGTTAAAAAGAAAGACTGGGATAATGAAGTTCTAAGAATGCATGAGATTTATAACGACGCCTGGGAAAAGAACTGGGGCTTTGTTCCTATGACTGATAATGAGTTCTTTCATACGGCAAAAGACCTAAAGTCTGTAATCGATGAAAGGCTTATCCTGATGGCCGAGGTTGACGGAGAGGTCGTAGGATTCGCTGTATGCCTTCCGGATGTCAATCAGGTCTTAGCACACAATCCGTCAGGAAAACTCTTTCCTACAGGTATTTTTAAGCTGCTCAATATGAAGAAATACGTTAAGCGCTGCCGTGTGATTACACTTGGATTAAAGCCAAAGTATCGCAAGATGGGTCTAGCTGCTGTTATGTATAGACAGCTCCAGGATAATATTGTGGCCTGTGGTTATAATGAAGTAGAAATGAGCTGGGTGCTTGAAGATAATTTGGAAATGTGTAAACCCTTAGAGCTTATGGGTGGAAAGGTTTATAAGCGCTACCGAGTTTTCGAAAAGAATTTATGAAAATACTGATTACAGGTGCCACCGGATTTGTAGGCTCCCACCTATCTGATTTATTACATAGGAGCGGTCATGAAGTTTACTCTCTTGTTCGCTCCCCTGATAAGGCCAAAGAATTTGATGTTAAAGGGACTTTAATAAGAGGAAGCCTAAATTCAACAAAAAGCCACGACTGGGTTGCTGAGCTACCAATCGATTTGGATGCTGTCGTTCACGCAGCTGGAATTGTTCACTCATTTGAAGATAGAAGTTTTTATACAGTCAATACGGAATCAACTAGACAGTTAATTGAAGACCTCTCTTTTAAGTATACCAAGCTAAAGTTTATATTAATTTCTTCTCTAGCAGCAGCAGGTCCCTCAAAGAGGTATCAAACTGAAGATCAGGTCCCAGAGCCAGTCAGCGTTTATGGAAAGTCTAAACTTGCAGCTGAAAGAATTTTAACAAATGAAGCCCCTAAATCTTGGCAAAAATCAATAATAAGACCGCCTATGGTAATCGGACCAAGAGATCCTGCAGTCCTCGACGTGTTTAAGATGGTTAAAAAAGGCATAGTACCTTCCCTTGGTAGAAAAGGCGGCAAGAAAATTTATAGCTTTGTTGGAGTTTTTGATCTTGTAGAGTCAATCAAGCTTTGTCTTGAAAATGATAAGGAAGGCCTAGAGGTTTATTTTAGCGCTTTTCCAAAGGCCATAGAGTTCAAAGAACTGCTTTCGGTAATTGCGAGTAAGCTTAATAAAAAGAAACCTTTAATTATCCCACTACCAATTTCACCGATCAAATTTGCAACGAAAGTTATCGCCCTAAAAAAGCCGAAAACAGTTAGGCTTACTCCAGACAAGATTAATGAAATTATTCCTAAAGCCTGGACCTGTTCAGCAGAAAAGTCGACCAAGCAGTTGGGACAAGTTTATAAATGGGATATAGAAAAGATTGTTGAAGAAACGTTAAATGATTATAAGAAAAGAGGCTGGCTATAAAAAAGTTCTTTATGGTTCTCTTTTGCATTTTGGCCTTTATGGAACTCTCCCTTCACGGCACCGGTTATTTTGTAAGGAACAAAACTAAAAAAAAGATTTTAAACAAAGGGACCAATCACATCCTCGTGCTTGGTGAATCGACTAGCTATGGTTTGATGCTTCCAAATAGACTTACCATGAGCTATCCAAACTTAATTCAAAAAAACTTGAATAAAATACATCAAGATAAAAAATTTGAGGTTATAAACCTTTCTTATCCGGGACAAACCAGCTTTTCAATTCTGGATAATTTAGAGCTTAATCTCCTTAAATATAAGCCTCGTTTTGCCATCTTGCATTTTGGTGTTAACGATATAAACCCGGCCTTAAACCCCATTTCCCATCTTTCATTTTTTACTAAGATAAAACTATTAAAATTAATTTATTTTTCTTATCTGTATTTTAATTTTCAAGAAAAGATTCATGAAGGTGATCATGGAGAATTTATTTTCTATGATCCTGACGCCAAGGATTCATTTACTAATCAGGAATATTTACAAAATACTATGCCCAATTACCTTGAGGTTATTAGGCTCTTAAAAAAGTATAGTGTCCCTGCTGTGATGATAAATTACTATAAATCACCTAAGGTAGTTAATGAGCTACTCTTTAAGGTTTCACAAGAACAAAATCTACACCTTATTGACCTGCAAAAGAATAAAAACGCTGATCAGTTAATGTCTAAAGATAATTGGCATCCTAATAAAGAGGGTCATAAAGAAATTGCCGATCATGTTATGGAGTACTTGATTCAAAACAAGCTTTTTCTAAACTAATAGCTAAAACTTATAAGAGGTCCGTAAGCTTTTTTATACCTAAGCATCCCAAGCTTTACGTCGTGCTCAAGCCAGCGTTTATAAAACTTATGGTTATTATGATAACCGGCCACTTTTCTAACACCTTCTGAGGCAAGGGCAGATAAAAAGAAGGCCCCAACAATATCAGAAAGATAATGTTTTCCATCTTGCATACGCTGAAGACCGGACATGACTGTCAAACCCAAAGGAATCATGGCCCATCCGGGACCGTAAAACTGTAGTGTTTTAAAAAAGAGAGCTGAGTATGGGACAATATGACCTGATGGCCACGAACTGTCTCCGCGAAACTCTTTTTCCCAAAAACTAATATTATGAGGACTAGGTCTCTTATGAATTTGAATATAACTAAAGAGCCCACTTTCAGCCAGTGTAAGGTACATGGCCGAGGCATACTCCATCATAAATTGCATCAGATGTGTATTGCCGGATTTCTTTCCGTAATACCAAGCCCCCATGGCAGCAAAAGGAAAATTAAAAAAGACTCCGGCATCACCAACATGGTCGACGATATTCTTAATTTCTTTAGACTGAGTTAGAGCGGCAATACGGTCATCGTGCTCAAAAGAGTACCAGCTCGCAGCAGCCCCTACTGCCCCATAATAAATATTATTTTGAACAGTAAACTGCATATAGGAGGCTTTAAGCATCCAGTTGATAGTTGTTTTGGTATCCGTCCAGCCATCACCACTTGGTGCCTTATTTTCACTGGCGTTTAGGCCGAAACTAAAAATTAGAATGAGAAGGGTTTTATAAATCATTAGCGTCTATCTTTTTTGGGACCTGTCACTGTACCTAGAATATAATCCCAGAGAGGATTACTAACTCCGTATTTTGATTCTTCTTTAGAGTTATGATGTTGTAAGTGAAATTTTCTCAAATATCTTCCTAGCCTCGAAGTCATAGGAAAGTGATGAGTAGCATAGTGGATATAGTCATAACATAAATAGCCAATGATAAAGAAGGCCATAAATCCTTCAATATAATTTCCTGGAATAAAAAGCCCAAAGAAAAAATAAAGTAAGCTCATGATGAGAATGGCAGGAACTGGAGGCATAACTAATCGAGTTGGGTCGTCTGGATCATCATGATGAAGACCATGAAACAAAAACACAAAGCGCTGACCTAGTTTTGTTTTAGAGTTCCAATGAAAAACCCAACGATGCAAGGAGTACTCCGTCCAGGTCCACACAAGAAGCCCACTGACCGCTAAACCAATCCACTCTATTCCGGAGTATTCATAAACACTAACTCCCCTATAACCTAAGAATAAGACCACAGGGGCCCACATCAATAATGGGATTATAGGATGAACATGAGTGCACCATTCAAGAATAGGATTTTTAAAGATACGAATCGAATCGTAATGCTTCATATTTGACTCCGAATTATTGCGGCAAGTTATCCTAAAAATCACTAGTTGTCTATGTTTCTAGCTGATTTTAAGGGTGCCAAAGAAGAGTCATTTCCCTATGATAGGTCTATGAAATTACTGATTGCGCTAATAGTTAGTTTTACAATTTATCCGGCATTTTCACAGGGACTTGTAAGCCCAATTACTGAAGAGATGGCCCGTGTTTTTTCAAAGAAGGATTTTAAGACTCTTCGAAATAGAGGCTTTGTCGTAAAGAAAAAGAATATCAATAAGTCTGCTTGGCCTGAGTTAACAATTTACTTTAGCGTTAAGGCAAGCCCCCTAGAAACTCTGGCACTTTTTATCGCCTACGAACATCAAAAGAATTATGTTCCAGGATTAATAAAATCCGATGTCATCAAACAGGTTTCTCCGGTTGAAATTCATACGGCCTATGAAATGGAAATGCCCTGGCCTCTTAGTAATAGTAAGTATATTCACGCCACAGTTCTTAAGAAAAATAAATTCGATATTTTTAGGGTTGATTGGAAAATGATCGAGTCTAATTCCGCTGATATAGTTAAAGGCTTTGCGGAATTTTATCCACAAGATGATAAAACGATTTTTAAGTATAGAAGTTTTATTAACCCAAAAAGTTTTCTAGCGGGACTTTTTAAAAAGACAATGATCAAAGATGTTAAAAAATCTCTCGCGGCCATTCGAAATGAAGCTGAAAGAGTAAAAGGCACCCCTCAAGGAAAAGAATTTATAAAGCTTATTGAGCTTGCCATGAGCGGAAAATACGCCTACCCAAATGGTCGGCCGGCCAAATAAACCTGCTTTAAAATTTCCTAGTTTCAAGCTCTTAATGCCTTTAGCCGATTGTTTTTATTTATCGCGTAATAAAAAGTAAGAAATTAAACCCTTCTGTCTTTCGGTGCACACGGCTAGACTAGTAATCAGCAGAGACATATTCCTCATATGATTAATTCGGCCTTGGATAGAGGGAGTTTGAAGAGGTCGAATTTCAATCATCTTTTAAGCATTCCAAACATTTTGTTTTCAAAATAAGCACGTAGCCCAGACTCCAGACTTATCTTATTTTTATGTAAAAACTCTGGCTCTAAGAGTGCACTCAAAAAAATCTCATCTCCAGTAACAAGTAGCTCAACACTAGTGTTTCCCAGGATTTTTTTTCGTTTTCCTTCCCTATAAAAGCTCTTTAAAACACCTAGAGAGTAGAGCTTAAAGCCGTTAATGCTTTCCCAAAGCTTTGGGTGATAGCGTTTTAAATCAAGTAAAAAACTAGTTGAGATTCCTCCTAAAGAAACAGAAAGAACTTCAATAGCCTGTTCGTAACGTTCGATATAATTTTGTTTTTTATCTAATAAGATTTCTTCAAAGGCTGATAGGTCTAAAAGAACTTTGGATAAAATAAGCTCTAAAATATCTTCTCTAGTTTGAAAGTATTTATAAACAGTGGTTTTACTTTTTCCTAAAGTTTTAGCAACCTCGTTCATATTAAAGCCTTTTAAACCATGCTGCTTAAAATATGGCCAAAGCTCCATGGCCCAAGTCATTCGGTAGTCATGCTCAAGGTCCACACCTTTATTTCCTGCCTTTCTTCCCATATTTCAGTCCTTTAGCCAGTGTGAAAAATGAACTATTTTATTAAAAATAGTTCATTTTATGATAGCATGATCCCATGAAAATAGAGAAATATAAATACCTCTTTTCTTTTGCCCTTCCACTATCAGTCTTTATATCGCTGAAAGCTGAAGCTTATATGTCCTGGTTCGGGGTTCTTTTCCTCTTTGGTTTAATCCCATTGGTAGAACTCTTTTTAAAAGGATCTGATAGGAACCTCGAGGCTCAAACGGAAAAAGAATTGCAAGCTAAGCCTTATTACGACGGAGTTCTTTATTTAATGTTTGTGGTTCACCTAAGTCTTGTGGCCTATTTTCTCTGGAGCATATGGAAATTTGGAGCTGAACTTCCACTCTTCTTTTTAATCGGCAAAATGGCCTCAATGGTTCTTGTCAATGCTGCTCTAGGAAGTAACCTTGCCCACGAGCTTGGTCATAGAAAAGGGGCTCATAATAAATTCATGTCTCTCACTTTACTTAGCACAACTCTATATATGCATTTTTTAATCGAGCATAATAAAAATCATCATAAAAATGTGGCAACTCCCCTCGATCATGCCTCGGCTGAAAAAGGGATAAACTTGTATAAGTTTCTTAGCAGAAGTTTTTATAGAAGTTTTAAAACGGCCTATAGAGTAGAGCCCATAAAAACTCTTCAGTACTTGGCCATAGAAATAATTATAGTAGCTCTCATCGCCTTCTTTCTCGGAAGCCTACCAGCAATTGCATTTGTAGGGGCAGCAATAGGAGGGGGGCTCTTAATTGAGGGCGTCAATTACATCGAGCATTATGGACTTAGGCGAAAGCTTAAGCCAAATGGACGCTATGAAAAAGTGGGACCTGAGCATTCTTGGAACTCCAATCATCCACTCAGCCGAATGCTTTTATTTGAACTATCACGCCATTCGGATCACCATGCTAATGCTGACAGACCTTATCAAGTTCTTAGGCATTTTGATAATAGTCCTCAATTTCCTACGGGCTATCCAGGCATGTTACTTTTGGCCACCATTCCAAAGCTTTGGTTTATGGTCATGAATCCTATGCTTCCTGAGGAATAATGGTTTATAATTAAACCCATGTCCGACTATTCTGAAGTTATGCTCGCGAAAATAAACCCGGAGGCTGAATTGCCTGCGGACGTTTTTATTTTGCTCAATGGAAAGCACGTAAAATTTAAAAATAAAGGTGATATTCTCGGAAAAGAAAAATACGACCTCTTTATGGCAAAGAACGTAAAAAGTATCTACGTCGAATCTGATCTAGTTTTAGAATTTATGGACTGGCTAACAGATACAAAAGCTGAAGATATTGAAGATATGGTTAAAGAGGCCGGAGAAGAAAACCGTGAGGTCATTGAAGACTCTCTCGCCTTAAAAGAAATCGTTTACGAAGTTTTCTCAGATGAAAAGCTAACTCCCGATAAGGTTGAGGCCATTCAGGGGCATGTGGAAGACTTTGTGGGTAAGATCAAAAAAGATCCCATCACCGCCCAGGCCATTGAGGCCATCATGGCACGAAATGATGATATTGCTGCCCATTCAGTTAATGTTGCCAACCTGGCGGTATTTTTAGGAATGGCCGTGGGTCATGGACATTCTTTCGTCTTAGAAAATCTTTATATGGGATCTATTTTCCACGATTACGGTAAAGCTAAGATTCCACCGGAAATATACGCTAATCCAAGTCATCCAGAATACGATCAGTGGATCAAGCAGCATCCTGAAAACTCAGTAAAAATTATTAGAAAATCCGAGGGTATCCCTGATCAGGTTTTTAATATCATGCTTCAGCATCATGAATATTATGACGGCTCAGGTTATCCAGAGGGAATAAAGGGATCGAATATTTATTCCTTGGCTCAAATCGTCTCTATGGCAAATGAAATTGATAATCTCCTTACCCAGACGAAGTCCTTAGAGGCTGTTGATCGATATAAAAAAGTTATTGAAATGCTGACTATGGGTGACGGTACAAAGTGGGATCCAAAGTTCTTCCCAAGAGTGACTCAGGCCTTTAAACTTGGCTTTATAGGAAAACAAGAGGTCTAATATTTAACCCCGCATCCATACTCTGGATAATAGGCCTTCATCCCTTTAGGTAATTTTCCATTCTTAGTTAAAGATGCAAGGGCCATATCGATATAGTTTTTTCTTTTAGAAACTGGCTTTTCGCCAAAAGTATCATCATCTACGGCCCCTTGATAAACGAGGATTCCTTTATGAATAATAAAAATATGAGGGGTCACCCTAGCATCATAGGCCTTGCCAATAGCACCAGTGGGATCTTGAAGAATGGGGTAATTGACTCCATATTTTTGAATCCAATCGTAGTATTCAAGCATATTAGTAGCAACTGCCGGGTTTGAAGAATCAATGGCCAAAAAATCTACGTTCTTTGCCATATACTTATTTTGCAAATTAATAAAAGTTTTCTCTTTAGTATGTCGAGCACTAAAGGGACATTTTGGATTATGCCATTCTAGGACTAGGGTATTTTGATGGTAAGTTTGAATCTTATGAGTGTTTCCATTGATATCCTTTAGTGCAAAAACTGGCGGAGCTTTTTTATTGGGAAGTTTTGACCAAAGGGGAAAACTTAAAAGAATGGAAAGAATCAAAATTAATTTCATAAATCTAATTATGGCTAAGTCTTCAAATTACAACAACTTGAATAATGAAATTCTTTCGTTATCTCCACTCTTTCTTGCGTCGCAGCGCGCCCCATGTTACTAATTCTCCGTGGAAAACCAAGAAGATAAAACTGAAATTCAAACTCAAAACCTCTTATGGACTCTGCTCTTCTTCCTACTTTTATCCCTTTTAAATTAACTGACTTATAAGCTCGCGTTAAATAATTATTGTTGAAAAAACCTGATTTTTCCCTAAAATCTAGGGATGAAAAAAGTTATCTTTTGTCTGGTCCTTCTAATGGGATTTCGGTCTGTCTACGCCCAAAGCTTGGTCCTTGATTTTTCAAAGGGACTTAAAAAAGAGTGCCCCAGTATTTCAAATAACCTAACCAAAAAATTTCTCATTCAAATTTTAAAAAATAAAGGCTCCCTTGACTGCTCTGACGAGTCTATTTCGCAGATCTACCTTGGCAAATGCGGCGATACTTTTGACTGCGAAAAATCCTTATTACTATTTAGAGACTTAAAAAATAAATACTCCGGTAACGTCATCGGTGGAGAATAATATGAAATTTTGTTTAATACTTATTTTAATATTCACATCTCTTTATGCTTCGGCCTCGGAAGAGCAGCTAAAAAAGCTAAATCAAAAAATTCTTGAGTTAGAGGATTCAATTCTTGATTTGCAAGTTAGCCGTATGTCCGAGCGTTTTAAGTTTAGCGGTGAATTTGGAATGCACTACGATAACTTTCAAACTGATGGCTGGGATAAGGCACCAAAGAATAGATCAGTTCAAACCTCTAATATCAGATTTAAGTTGAACGCTGATGTAGATGTCTCTAATCGAATTAAGTTTTATTCCTCTTTATTTTCTATGTTCTATATGAACAAGTCGGCCGTGGAGGTAGGACCTGTACTTGAAAGTGGTAGACTCTTTGATGGAACTTCTTTTTTAAGATTAAGCCGGGCCTATTTTGATTATCAAATCATAAAAAACAAACTCTCCTTTTCTGCGGGAAGACTTCCTACAGCAAATGGACCTCCAGAACATCTTAAGGATGGAGACGCTAGACTCGGTACTTATAACTCCCTTTCCTACTCTTTGCCCTTTGATGGATTTGCTTTAACTTATAAGTGGAACTCTCCATCAAAGAAACATTATTTCTCTTTAAGAAGTATTTATAATCCAGGAAATATAATTCCAACCACTGAAATTATGGGAGGAAAAGAAAAAGGTAAGGCCAATGAGGTAAGAGGTCAGATTATGAAGCCTTCTGACTTTATTTTTGGAACCTTTGAGTATCAAACTAAGGCCTTAAAACTTGCTGATAAAATTACCTTTCTTTTTAACTACTCCAATTTTTCTATTTCCGGTCCTGCGGAATCAGAGACGAGAGGCGTTCTTGATAAGAATTTAGCCGGGGATCGAAATATTTATCGAATTAGCCATGCTCTCGATAAGGCCTACTCCGCCGAAAACTTCGTGGCCTACCTGGAGTTAGATGAGGTCTTAAATACAAATTTTAGTTTTTACTTTACTTATAAATACACCGACGCAAAGAACCGCGGAAATACGATTGCGACGATTATTGAAGATAATGAAGGGGGCGCTCTTGGTGGTCAGGGAACTCAATATAGCCTAGGTGGTTTTTTAAGTGCTACAGATATTAGTGCCGGCCAGCAGCTTCACGGGATTAGATATAAGTTTAATAGCAAGTACTTAACAGGCTTTGAGTATATAAACACCAATATTGGTACCACACCCGCTAGTTTCTATAATAGAAGAAATAATCA
The DNA here is from genome assembly GCA_002720865.1 of Halobacteriovorax sp. Taxonomy (GTDB): domain Bacteria; phylum Bdellovibrionota; class Bacteriovoracia; order Bacteriovoracales; family Bacteriovoracaceae. Next base: position 137,607 of record PBIO01000031.1, on the reverse strand, counting down.
GCTCTATGTTTGGATCGGACAAGGATTCCATAATTATTTTACGATGAAGTTTTTAAAGCATAGCTCCTCACTAAGAATTGGTTATATAAACTTCTTAAGAGAACACTATTTTAATAACGTAAACTATTCACCAATAGATCAGAGAGTACATAATGCTTACCTCTCTTATATACTAAGATTATGAAACAAGCTTTGATTCCTATTATTATAGGATCGCTTTTTGGATTTTTAGTCCCGACTTTTTTCATTTACCTAGATCTAAATGAACTAGAAATGAGCTTTAATTTAAAGAATATTCTTTGGGATATTAACTCTCAAAGAATCCTAAAGTTCAGCGTGCCAGCTTTTCCGCTTATTTTTGCTCTAGCTGGGTATTTTTATTCTAGAGAAAAGACCCTCCAACAAAAACTAAATAAAGAAGAAGCTGAAAATAAGAGAAACTCTCACTTAGCCTCTATTGGTGAGATGACCTCAAGCGTGGCCCACGAAATCAATAACCCCCTTGCCATTATAAGTGGCTCTGCCCTTGTTATCCAAAGAAGATTAGAGGGTGAATTTGATGTCGAGGAAATAAAAAATAAAATCGGAGATATTAGAGAGACCTGTGATCGAATCTCTAAAATCATCCGCTCCATGCAAGATATCACGAGAGATACTTCAGAGGAAGACTCAACAAGCACGACACTGGCAGAAGTTATCGGTGACGTAACCGGGATCTTTGAAGAAAAAATTAAAGGCTCTGATATAGATTTTAAATTTGAGCTTGAGTCTCCTATTTTTCAAAAGCCACTACTTTTAAAAAGAATCTCCTTATCAAGAGTCTTTATTAATCTTCTAAATAACTCCGTCGATGCCATAAAAGAAAGCGAAGAAAAATGGATCAAGATTTTTGGCCATGAAAAAGACGGATTCTATGAAGTTCTTATTCAAGACTCCGGATCAGGAATACCTCCAGAAATTGTAGAAAGGCTTTTTGAACCCTTTTTTACGAGTAAAGATATAGGCAAAGGTACCGGCCTTGGGCTAAGCCTCTCACAAAAGGTTGTAAGAGATGAGGGCGGGGATCTTCATTATGACGACACTCGCAAAAATACCACATTCGTCGTTAAAATCCCTTCAAGTAAAGCTTCCTAGTTTTTGTTTTTCTCGTTTAATGCCATAATACTCCTATGATAGATCAAAAATTAACACTCCCCTGTGGGGCCATCATTAAAAATAGAATAGCCAAATCCGCCATGAGCGAGAATATGGCCGATGCTGGTCATAGACCCGGACATAAATTTGTTAATCTTTATAATCGCTGGTCAAAAGGTGGAACCGGCTTGATTATTACAGGAAATGTGATGATGAGCTCCAAGGCCCTTGGCGAACCTCATAATGTAGTTATCGAAGAAGGACATGAATGCCTAGAGGGACTTAAAGAATGGGCCCGGGCCGGAACTCAAAATGGAGCTCATCTTTGGATGCAAATTAATCATCCTGGCAAGCAGTCCCCTAAGTTTTTAAGCCCTGAACCCATGGCCCCTTCAGCAATTGGCTATGATTCCTATATGAAAAATATGTTTAATCCTCCCCGTGCCCTAACGGCCCAGGAAATAACTAAGATCATAAAAGGATATGCTTATACGGCCAAGGTGGCTAAAGAAGCTGGCTTTACTGGAGTTCAAATCCATGGGGCCCATGGATACCTTGTTAGTCAATTCCTCTCTCCTCGCCATAACCAGCGCACGGATCAATGGGGAGGAAGCCTTGAGAATCGTATGCGTTTTGTGGTCGAGATTTACAAAACAATGCGAAAGGAATTAGGTGAAGACTTTCCTATTGGCATAAAATTGAATTCAGCAGACTTTCAAAAAGGCGGCTTCTCCGAAGAGGAATCCATGATCGTGGTTCAAACTCTTGGGGAACTTGGGATGGACTTAATCGAAATCTCAGGTGGTACCTACGAAGCTACCGCCATGATGGATGGAACTAAAAAAAAGGATAGCACTAAAAAAAGAGAAGCTTATTTCCTCGACTACTGTGAAAAGGTTAGGAAACTAATTGATACTCCTCTTCTATTAACAGGTGGATTTAGATCAAGAGAAGGAATGGATGAGGCCTTAAAGTCCGGTGCCTGTGAAATGATTGGTCTCGCCAGATCAATTGCCATAGATCCAGATTTTCCAAATAAATTATTGGAAGGCCAAGACGTAAAATCTCAGGTTAAGCCTTTAACCTCCGGCTCTAAGGCTATGGATAAGATGATTCCTTTAGAAATTGTTTGGTATACAGAGCAGATTCATCGCATGGGAAAAGGAAAAGAGCCCAATCCCAATGCTTCCGTAAAAATGTCTGTACTTAGAACGATGATGAGCCTTGGGTCCGCCATGTTAAAGCGAACCCGAGCTTAAAAAATTAAAGATCGTTTGGGTTTGCTCTTGAACACCAAGATTCTTTTATTCCTACTGTGCAGGCCCTTTGCCATTTTTGCTCCCAATCTTGTGTATTAGGATCATAGCAAGTTACGCCGCTAACCTTTACCCACTCAGAACATTCTGATGAAAAAGTCTCTGGGTTTTTAGGATGACAAACTCTTTCCTGATCGCAGTTTGGTCCCATATTCCCACGTCTTGTAACAGGATTATACCAGCAGGCATTTTCACATTGGCGCTTATAAATATTCGCGCTTTTTCCAGCAAAAACACAAGAAACACTGTCTTGTTTTTCCCACTCAGTACATTTGTAGTTAGATGCTTCGGCATTTGATCCAAAACTTAATAGAATTAAAGCTGTAAAACAGATCCAGTTAATCTTCATATATCCCCCTTAAATTAATATAGGCGAAACTTATGCTGAGGTAGGCTATTTGGCAATTATAGACACAGCGCAAGATGCGTTTTTACCCTTTGATAATGACACCGGTTCCTTCTTGAATCGAGAACGCGACGCGTCTTCCTGTTGAATTTACTAGAATCAACTTTGGCACGCCCTTTGCTTTTTAACCTCCCTGTAAACAACATCTACATGGGAGAGAGAAGATGCGTTTAATAACTTTAGCCATGGCCGGGCTTTTAACTCTAGGTCTTAGTTCTTGTAATGATTTTTCTGGCGAATTCACTACAGGGCAAACTCTAAAATTAAAGCATAGAACTATGTTTGGTAACACAAAGACTAAGAAGATTCCTGCTGGTTCTTACCGGGCAACTCTTGGTTTTTCATCTAAACATAAAGTGAAGCTTTCACTTAAAAGATCTGGGAAAAAAGATATTGATGTAAAAATCAAACTTCCAGACAATGCTCAGTTTCCTACTTACCAAGGTAAGATTGATATCCCAGCTTCAACAACGGGACAGCTTTATGACCTAAGAGGAAAAGTTGCCACTAACGTAACTCGTTCAGGTTCAACTAGCACTTATGAGTCTTGTACTTATACAGATCAGGTAAGACGTTGTGAAAAAGTATGTGAAGAGATCACTAAGCCAAATGGTCAGGTTGTAAAAAGATGTCGCAAAGAATGTAGAATGGTTAATGTAACCATCTCAGGTTCTCGTGATGTTACTTATCATATGGTTTACACAAATAAGAAAATTAAGCTTGGAGCTTTTAATCCAGGAACTCGCGATCGTTTAGGTGACTTTAAAGGAACTTTTAACGACTCAGACAAAGTCTATGACTACTACGGAACTTGTCTTTAAGACAGGACCTAGTATCCCAAAATAAATCCATCCAAAAGGCCTCGTTTACCGGGGCCTTTTTCTTTTAGAAACTGACCTACTTAAGTGGTGATGAAAAAAGCCAGGTAAGTAGGTCAGTTTCTTTTAAAGCTTAGAATAAGGAATAATTTCGACAGGACCTTCTGGAGCATTTAATTCTAACTGCATCCAATAAGTATCAATCCAGCGCCCCTTTTTATAGCCAATTTTTTTATAGGTCCCCACCTCTGTAAAGCCCATGGCCTTGTGAAGCCCCACACTTGCTTCGTTTGGAAGGGCAGCTCCGGCCAAAACTTGGATAAAGCCTTGGCTTTTTAAGATTTTAAATAATTCAAGATATAGTTTTTTTCCAAGACCCTTTCTTCTAGCCTCCGGAGCAAGATAGACCGAGCTTTCACAGGACCACTGATAAGAGCAGCGACTGCGGTGCTCACTTCCATAGGCATAACCAAGAACCACATCGTTTTCCACGGCCACCAACCAAGGGAATTTTTTATTGGTCTCTAAAACTCTTTTTTCAAACTCTTCAAGAGACGGAACCTCAGTTTCAAAAGTTGTAATTGAATCCAAGATAAATGGAGTATAAATATCTAAGATGCCTTGAATATCTTTTTTTTCTACGTTTCTTATTATCATTGCTGAAAAGGATAGATGCTGCCTAGTTTTAGTACGGTTGTTAGCTCATCTAAAAAGCTACGCACTTCATTAATAAGTTTAGGGTCTCTTAAGTCGTTCTGAGTTAGCTCTTCTCTATAATGCTTATCCACTAAAGCGTATAATTTTTCATGAAGAGTTTCGTCCATCAATGTGGCCTGATTAACTGAAGCAAGCTCAGTTTCTTTTAAGGCCACTCGTAATCTTAAGCAGGCCGGTCCTCCTCCGTTTTTCATACTCTGAGTCACATTGAAAACATGCACATGCTTAATAGGAGTTTCTTTAAGCATATAATTTTCAATATAATTCCATACCGCAGGATTATTTTTACATTCTTCTGGAGCAATTAAAGCGGTCTCATTATTAGGAAGAGCAATTAGCTGGCTATTAAAAAGATAAGATTTTATAGCGTCTAAAACTGGGACTTGATCCGTCGTCACCTTTACTAGATGAAGGGGCCTTTCACCAAAGGCGCGCTTCAGGTTTTCTTCAACTTCCTTTGAGTTTAGTAGACCTTGTTCATGATAAAAATAAACGTCTTTATTTCCCACGCCAATCACATCATTATGAAAAACCCCCTGATCAATTACGTCTGGGTTTTGCTGGGCAAAGACCGTCTTGTTTGGATCAAGCTGATGAAGTCTCGCTATGGCCTTGGAGGCCTCAATAGTATGCCTGGCCTCGAACTTAGTGGGCCTTGGTTTTGATTTATCAAAATGATGTTTTCCGTAAACGAAAAACTCCACTCCTTGCTCCCCATACTCATGACAAAAGCGAGTATGATTGGCGGCCCCTTCATCTCCAAAAAAGTCGCCATAAGGAAGAGCTTCATGATGAGAAAAAACTTTTTCATCATTAAAGGTGGCCTTTAAAATATTTGAGGTAACTGGGGATTCAATTGAACGGTGAAGTTTATTAACGAGGTTGGCCGGAGTCATATGGACTTTTCCATCGGCCGTATCAGCACTTGGAGAAACGGTGGCCGCATTGGCCGTCCACATGGAAGAAGCTGAATAGCAGGCATTTAGAAGAATGGGGTTTTCCTTAAAGGCCTTTTCCACTATTTGCTCTTCACTACCACTAAAGCCTAGTCTTCTTAAAGTTTGAAGGTCTGGTCTTTGCGCCGGGGCCAAAACTCCTTGTTTTAATCCAAGCTTACTAACGGCAAGCATTTTATCTAGCCCTTGTTTGGCCGCGGCCTTTGGATAAGACTTATCTGAAGCATTATTCATGGAGGCCACATTCCCTGTGGAAAGACCTGCATAATTATGAGTTGGACCAACTAAACCATCAAAATTAACTTCATAAGAACTCACTAAACCCTCGCTTTTTGAAGGATTTAGCTTAGATGGCAAAAAAGCTATAGACAAGAGCTCTTAATTTTGTTAATACATTAACAAAAGGATTTAAAACGAATGAAAATACCCTTTAAAGCTGCCCTATTTAACGAAGCTGAATCTCTTGAGATTAGCCGCAAGTTAGCGGAAATCTTCAAATATAGAAGAACGATTCGAGAGTTTTCGCCCGAAAAGCCGAACAGGGAGCTTATTCACAACGCAATAAAAGTAGCTGGTCTGGCCCCAAGCGGGGCCAATAAACAGCCTTGGAGCTTCTGCGTAATAGAAAACCCTGAGCTTAAATCAAAGATTAGAAAGCTATCCGAAATTGAGGAGAGGCGGTTCTATGTAGAAAAACCAAATAAGAAATGGCTTAGAGATTTAAAGCATTTAAACCTAGACGCCAAAAAAGAATTTATCACAACTGTTCCCTACCTTATTGCGGTTTTTTATCGCCACTTTGACTTAGAGGAAGGGGAAGAAAAAAGTACGAATTATTACGCCAAAGAATCGGCGGGAATTGCCACGGGGATGCTAATCTCAGCACTCCATCTCTCAGGGCTTAATTGCCTAACCTATACGCCTAAACGCATGCAGTTTTTAGGCACTCTACTTGATCGTCCGAGTGAGGAACGTCCCTTCATGGTATTAGGAGTGGGCCTTCCTCATGAGGATGCCATGGTTCCGATAATAACTAAAAAACAATTGGACCAGGTACTTCATAGTTATCAATAAAATAAAACCGATTAGCATCGAGTAGAGAAAATCCTTCTTCTTATCTGATGGCCTACTAATATCATCGATACTTAATAATGAATTAAAACAACCACTGGGACTTTTTCCATAGGGATAAAGATAAGTAGCTCCATCACGATCATCTTGAGTTAATTTATTAAGACCTACGGCTCCACCACTGGAATCCATAAGGGCCAAACCGTGGCGGCTATGACCAAGGCCAAGTACATGACCAAGTTCATGGGCCAAGATGGCCATGGTAATTTCTTCTCCGCGATTAAAATTTACGGCCACGTCTTTCATAAGAACGGCGCCATAGCGGGCCTTATCCGCGCCACCAGAGCCACCAACGGCCGCGGCCGTCGCTGACATATTAGTGCTACAACCAATAATGACGGTATTAATTCCAACTTGTCTTGCTTCATCGACAAAATTAGAAAAGTCCTGTCCAGCTGCTGTTGCGGCAACGACTTTTCCTTCTTTAAATTGAATATTAGCGGTTTCAACAGAATTCCAATAGGCCTCAGCTGCTTTCATGGCCAGATCTAAAAGCGCCTCGGCAGATGGCCCTGTTGAGCAACCATCACTGGCAACATTGATGATAATCTCATTTGAATCTTTATAAGTTTCTGCTGTCTGGCTAATTAAGGTAAAAGCATTTGCTCCAAAGGAAACTAGAGCAATAAAAGAGAGTAATAGAGTTTTCATATTCCACTTCCTCCAAAAAATTGAAATTTAAGTGCTAAAGAAAAAGAAAAGGCCCTAGCGTCTCCACTAAGAGGTCTCCAAATATGAGTTTTAAATTCAGCAAAATAAGTTTTCATAAAATCGAGACCAGCACCTAGGTTGATGGTCATATTATAAGAGGAGTTTTCCGGCTCTTTTGGCAGATAAAAAGTACTTCCGCTAACATCCACACTTCCCCCTTCCCCAGTAACTTTAGTTACCACGGTAGAAAGTCCGGCGATTCCGTAAACAAGTCCGCCTCCCGTATAGTAATTTCCATTTACATGCCAAAGAAATCTTTTTGATTGAGTCTTAGGACTTTGTATATTTTCATAAGACTCTTGCGGGAAAACATAATCAAATTCAAAATCAAAGACCCATGGGGATGAGGTTTGATACTTATAAAAAATACCAACATAGGGCTTAGTTGAAAAAGCACTTTCCTTTTTTAAGGCCTCTTCTCTAACTCTTCCCAAAGGAGGGCCAAAAGTGCCCACCGTAATATTGGCGAATGCAAATTCACTAAAAAGAAGAACTAAAACTGATAGGACTATTCTCACTTAAGAATCTCATCCAGATACTCATCATAAGTGATCTTTTTGTCGTAAACGATCTGGCCTTTTTCAATATTGATCACACGATTCGCCACGGTTTGAATAAACTCGTGATCGTGAGTTGAAAAAAGAACTGTACCAGAAAATTCAGTAAGCCCTTCATTCACGGCCTGAATACTTTCAAGGTCTAAATGATCTGTTGGGCCATCTAGCATAAGAACATTGGCCCCCATTAACATCATTTTTGAAAGCATACAGCGAACTTTTTCACCACCGGAGAGAACGCTACATTTTTTCTTTGCTTCCTCACCTGAAAAAAGCATCTTTCCTAGAAAACCTCTAATAAAGTTTTCATCTTTTTCTTCTGAGTACTCGCGAAGCCAATCAATAAGATTATCATTAGATTGAAAATACTTACTATTATCAGCTGGGAAATAACCTAAAGTAGTTGTTACTCCCCATTCATAAGTTCCTGAGTCCGGCTCTGCTTCTCCTCCTAGAATTTGAAAAAGCGTGGTCGTAGCAAGAGAGTTATCACCTAAGAAGATAATTTTCTCACCTTTTTGCATTTGAAAGCGGATATTATCTAGAAGCTTTACTCCATCAATTGATTTAGTGATCCCATCGACCTTAAGAAGCTCTTTGCCCGCTTCCCTTAGGGGCTTAAAATGCACATAAGGATATTTACGAGAACTTTGAGGAAGATCATTTAACTGAAGCTTATCAAGCTGCTTTTGTCTTGAGGTTGCCTGGCTTGATTTAGAAGCATTGGCCGAGAACCTTTGAATAAAGGCCTTAAGCTCCGCTGCTTTTTGCTCCATCTTTTTATTTTCATCATTACGAAGACGCTGAGCTAGCTCTGAAGAAGTTCTCCAAAAGTCATAGTTACCAGCAAAGGTGTTGATCTTTCCAAAGTCAAGATCAGCAATATGGGTACAAACCTTATTTAAAAAATGCCTATCGTGAGAAACCACGATAACGGTATTTTTAAAGTTCATAAGAAAATTTTCAAGCCACTTAACGGCCGCGATATCAAGATGGTTGGTAGGCTCATCCAGAAGTAAAATATCAGGGTTACCAAAAAGAGCCTGGGCCAAAAGAACCTTAACTTTTTCTGGACCAGTTAAATCTTTCATAAGCTTATGATGATATTCTGTTCCAATTTTTAGACCGGCGAGCATAATCCCAGCATCAGACTCCGCTTCCCATCCATTCATCTCAGCAAACTCAGCCTCAAGTTCACTGGCGCGAATTCCATCCTCATCAGAAAAATCTTCTTTGGCATAGATTTCATCTTTTTCTTTCATGATCTTAAAGAGCACATCGTTACCCATCATAACCGTCTGAAGAACTGGGTACTCATCATAAGCAAAGTGATCCTGCTTTAAGACCGATAGTCTTTGCCCTGGAGTAATATTTACCGAACCAGTCTGAGGCTCAAGCTCCCCTGAAAGAATTTTTACAAAGGTAGATTTTCCGGCCCCATTTGCCCCGATAAGTCCGTAGCAATTTCCTGGTGTGAACTTAATATTTACGTCGTTAAAAAGTTTACGCCCGCCAAAGGCCAGACTTACATTATCTGTGCTGATCATAGTTTTTCCTGCGATGAATTATTTTGCTGGTTTTTTACACCAAAATTTTGCGCCTGTCCGGCCTTAGGTACTGAGATACGACTAGAATTAAACAACTTAGAAGAATAAACGCGCCGCCTAAATACTCCCTGCCCTCAGGAAGCTCCATTCCAAGGATAAAGGCAAAGAAAAGAGAATGGATGGGCTCTAGCTGGGTAAAGATTGTAGCGTGCCCAAGAGGAATCCTTTTAAGGGCCTCCATATAAAAGATTCGCGCTAGGACTGGTCCGGCCAAGGCGCAGGCCGCGGCCCAAAATAGCCCCTCTTTCGTCGGAACCACTAGGCCATCCACGGCCAAGGCCATGACCACGAAAAAAGGTAGGATGATTAGGTTCCTAAAAAACGTAAAAACCCTAGAATCAATCTTTCCAGCAATGGTCTTAGTTCCAAGCTCCCCAAGAGCAAAGCCAAAGGCCGAGATCATCACCAAAAAGATTCCCCAGTTTTTCCCAAGGTTCACGGCCAAGACATCCCGAAGAATCCCTTCATCCGTCATCACCACCACCCCAAAAATACTCATTAAAATAACCGGATAAATTATTTTTCCTAAACTCTCCTGCAGAAAAAGCATGGAGATCATCATTAAAATAGGAAACTCAAAACGAGAAACAAAGGCGGCCGTAGGCGCATCTAAATACTGAAGCCCAGAAATTGAAACAAACCATCCAAAAACGATTCCCCCAATATGAAGGGCAAAATACCACCAATCCCTTTTCTCTTTAGGAAATTCAATTTTCTTACCAAATGGAAAACTTAAAAAAGTTGAAAAGAAGTACATCCAGCTTAAAAACCAAAGTGTGCTCATATGGGAAAGTGCATTCTTTGAGGTCACCGATACGGCGCCCACACAGAAAGTCCCGAAGAGAATACAAAAATAGCCTTTGGCCCGATTTGACATAGACAAAAGCATAGTCCCCTTGCAGGGCGGTGACAATCATCCTAAGCTAGGGAAGATGAAAATATTGATGATTACTTCCCTATTTATTCTCTCTTCTTGTAGTTCTAATGGCTCATGGCGCACGGCCAGCCGTAAATCAGCTGAGATTGCCCCTAAGCCTCAAGACCTTAAAGAATCCATTGTCCAAGTCTACGGAGCCCGGGCCTTTTCTTGGCGTGGTTATTTTGGCATTCATCCTTGGGTTAGCTGGAAAAGAAAAGACGAAAAAGAGTACACCGTGGCCCAGGTTATCGGATGGAACCTAAGAAGAAGTCCTACTTCCGTTAGCGTTAAGAAAGATCTTCCCGATCGCTATTGGTACGGAAATAAACCTACAATTTACCAAACCTTAAGAGGCGAGAAGGCCGATAAGGTCATCGATCATCTTGAAAAGCTTATTAAAAAATATCCCCGAGGCGGAACCTATCGAGTTTTTCCTGGTCCCAATAGCAATACATTCGTGGACTATCTTATTCGAAATACTGACGAGCTAACGGTGGAGCTTCCCCCTCACGCGGTCGGAAAAGATTTTTTAGCGGATTCCATCATGTTTGATAAAAGTCCCGGGGGAATGGGCTTTCAATTTTCTCTTTACGGTCTTCTGGGTCTTACCCTCGGAGTCACCGAAGGTATCGAAGTCAATATTCTAGGCCTTGTCTTTGGAATTGATTTCCTACGCCCGGCCCTCAAGCTTCCCATCATAGGCCGCCTTGGTTTCCCAGACGCTTAGTATCGCTTATTGTTTTTTTAGTTCTTCGATTTGTTTATCAATTTGATCCGCTTCGAAAGAGAGCTTGCTAAAGCCGTCGATATCTCCGTTTCTTTGGGCATTGATGGCCTCTTCCATTTTTTTACTGTACTGCTCTTCAAGTTTTTTAACAGGGTCCTTTTTAAAAAGTCCGAACATTTAATCCTCCAAGGATTTTGGCCTAAGGCCTGGTTTGGCATAAGAAAATCTTTTTAGCCTTTGCCCTTCGTAATAAGTATCAAGTCCGGCTACGCAAACACTGCCGGCTTTTTCTATATCCACTCTCCCATCTTCATGGAGACAATCTGAAGGAATATGCACGTCTACAATTTGCGCGATGATAAGATGGGTTCCGTTCTCCGAAAGTTTTTCTTCGCGAATGATTTTAAGACCCATTTTAATATTTGACTCCGCCACAAAGGGAGCGGGGAATCCATCAATAAACATTGGTGTTAAAAGACAGGCATCAAACTCGCTTAGATCCTTTGGATAGCGGGCACTGGTTTGATGGGCCTTCTCGATAAAAGAATGATGAACATGATTAAGGGAGCAAACACCCCCTTCTCTTAGATTGGTGAGAGTGTCCCTTGGGACTGAATCAGGCCTTATAATAAATCCCATAAGAGCGGGATTGGCCCCTAGATGAAAGGCAGAGCTAACAATACAAAGATTAGTATTTCCACTATTGTCTGCCGTTCCAATCAGGTTAGCGGACTTATATCCAGAAAGTGAGTTTATAAAACGGGCACGATCCCGATCTTCAAAATTTTTAAACTCCTCTTCTTTAATAGTTCGCATGGGAGCCTTAGAGTATCGCCTACTCACTCTATAGAGAATCATTCCGAAGGGTATCCACCAAATAAGGTCGTTAAAAACAATATTCCACCCAAACTCAAGGGGAAAAACATTATTATTAATCGCTACAACAAAACCAATAGGTCCGAAAATCTTACCTAAAAAACCAACGAGTACAATTGGCCAATGCTTTAAGGGAGCTGTTCCCGCAATTAAATAACCTAATCCGTAAACGGCAACGATCATTCCCACACATTGCCAAAGCTCAGGATACTTAGGAGGAGTAGCCCCAGTCAGTTCAAAGACATGAAGAGGAAAGAGAACAACCCAGGTTCCCCAAACGATATTATAAATACCTGCCCACAAGAGCGTGATACCCATCCAGTTCTTTTTCAATTTACCTTCTCCAGTAAAATACTTAGTAAAAGAAATGTTCTAAGGCTCCAAATAATGGTCCTTAGCCAATTTGTGCTAATAAGTTTTTTGATTGTGCCGATATCTTTGCCTTTAGAAAGTTTTTGATGGCAAGGAACGCTTAAAAAGATAGTGCTAGACCAAAGAATAAGAATACCAATAAAGTTCGTAAAGAACTGAGCATTAGGCGAAGATAATAAAAGTAGTGCCCCAGTAATCAGTTCTACGATCATTAGAGGAGCTACGAAAAAACTGATGCTCTTACTATGTGTTTCCGAAAAATCAGAAAATGACTTAGGGTCTATTTCTAAAAATGCGGGATAGTGAACGAGCTGTATGGTCCAGATAAGCCCAAAGAGGCTAAAGCAGCAAAAGAGCTGTATGATAAAGAGTGTTGTGTCCATGTCCTCTTCCTTTAGTCGATACTAGCAGAATCTAATGTACGAACAATCAACATGGCCTAGACAGAGCATAAAGTATTAATCTTATCGAGCACTTAGGGTTAACATAAGATTAGGCAGTGTCTTAGACATGGAGATAGACAAATGACAAGAGTCACCATCGCTGGAGCTTCTGGCTACGTAGGAAAGAATCTATTAAAGCAGCTCGAAGATAGTGAGTTAGTGATAAAAGGACTTAGCCGAAGTAATCGAGAATCTGGGAACCCAAAGCTCTCTTGGGTTTCTGCGGATCTCTTTTCCTATCAAAGCTCTAAAGAAGCGTTACAAGATACAGATATTGCAATTTACCTGGTTCATTCCATGATGCCTTCAACAAGACTTTTTCAAGGTGATTTTCAAGATGCGGATCTATTAATCGCCGATAATTTTGCTCGGGCCTGTAAGAGTGCAGGGGTAAAGCAAATTATCTACCTTGGAGGATTGCTTCCTAAATCTGATGTAAGTAAACATTTAGAAAGCCGCCGAGAAGTTGAAGATGTTTTTAAGGCCACGGGAATTCCGGTAACAGTTCTAAGAGCGGGCATGATTGCCGGAGATGGTGGTTCATCTTTTGAAATTTTGAAAAATTTGGTTTTTAACTTACCAGGGATGGTTCTTCCGAAGTGGACAGAGAGTAAAACTCAGGCGATCTTTATTGATGACCTAACCAAAATCGTAAAGGTTTCAATCAACAACTCTAGCTTCTTCGATAAAACTATCGACGTTGTTAATGGGGAGTCTATTACCTATAAAGATCTTATCCTTAAAACTTCAAAGTATTTTAACAAAAAGAAAATCCTGTTCTCCCTTCCCATAAACTCAACTTCATTTTCAAAGCTTTGGGTGAAGATTTTTGGTGAGACCGATTATGAACTTGTCTCCCCTTTAATAGATAGCCTCACTTGCGACCTACCCACTCCTGATGTCGATCCTCTTATCGAGCCTTTTATAAAATATAAAACTTATGATGACATGCTCAAAAGAATTTCCCCTGAAAAACTGGTACAAAGTAAGACCAAAGTAAGAGTAACAGAAAAAACGGTACGATCTATTCAAAGGCTAGAAAACCCATCTAATCTATCAGGAAAAGAATTAAGCGATCACTATATTGACTGGCTTCCCGCTCATTTAAAATCATTACTGATTGCTAAGCAAGATGGAGACAAGATTGGCTTCTATGCCTATGGTCTCTCAAAGCCTCTATTGGTACTAAGACATATCGAAGATGAATCTAGCTCAATTCGCGATAAATTTCATATTGTTGGTGGGCTTCTCTCTCAAACCTCCAATACCGGTTGGTTAGAATTTAGAATCGTTGCCGATGGCAAGTACACACTGGCCTCTATTAATGATTTTGTTCCATCCCTTCCTTGGTATATTTATAAATTTACCCAAGCCCCTATTCACGCAGCAGTGATGAAATCTTTTGGGGAGTATTTAACTAAAAAATAGAGATAGTAACGCTATGAAAAAATTCTTAATCTTATTAACTTTTTTATCCGTGGCCATGAGTTGTTCATCTAAAGAATTTAAAAATCCCTATAATGCTCCATTTGATGGAGAGAAATTTCAAAACTTAGAGCCCTTTCCTCCAAAGTCCTTTTTTACTCTGATGAAGTGGAAGTTATTTAAGAATGATCGAAAGGAGTGGCCTGAGTGGTTAGAGCTTCCTATGGGAAAAAAACCAGTTGAGCGAACAAAAAAGGGTGAAGTTATCTACACCGTTGTAAATCATGCTACCGTTTTGATTCAGGTAGACGGCATCAATATTTTAACTGATCCTATTTGGTCTGAAAGAACGTCACCAGTTAGTTTCGCCGGTCCTAAGCGAGTCCATGCTCCGACTATTAAATTTGAAGACCTACCACCGATAGACCTTGTCATGATTTCCCATAATCACTATGACCACCTCGATATTCCGACTTTAAAAAAATTAAGTGATAAGCACTCTCCCGTTATTTTAGTTGGTCTTAAAAATGGAGAACTATTGAAGAAGGAAGGTATTAAAAACTCTATAGAGATGGATTGGTTTCAAAAATATGAACATGCTAGCTTGTCGATTACCTTTATGCCTAATCAACATTGGTCCGCTAGAGGACTGTTTGATAAATTTGAAACACTATGGGGTGGCTATATTGTCGAGTCTCAAAGAGGTCAGATTTATTTTGCCGGGGACACGGGTTACGGAAAGTTCTTTAAAGAGATAAAAAAGAAATTTGATAATATTATCTTAAGCTTTCTTCCTATCGGAGCCTATGAGCCAAGATGGTTTATGAAACCGGCTCATATTAATCCAGAAGAGGCAGTTAAGGGTCATCTAGAACTTGGTTCCAAGCACAGTGTCGGCATTCATTTTGGTACTTTTCAGCTAACTGATGAAGGGCGCGACGAGCCAATTAAGGCATTAATGAATTCTTTAGAAGGTAAAGAAATTAGTTTTCTCGTTCCAGAATTTGGAAAAGCCTATTCTCTGGACTAATTTAACTTAGACAAGTGATATACTAAGCTATAACTATTGGACTCCAATATAGAGTTATCCTACTTTTAAGTATGGACCATTTGATAGAAAAACACCTTCATCACAAAAAACCAAACTTACTCTTAGAACATGTTGTTGAAATAGATGAGACAGGGATAAAAACTAGCTTTTATCTAGGTGAGGATCACCCCTTAATTCAAGGCCATTTTCCAGGAATGCCGGTTTTCCCGGGAACACAAATGATGGAAATGCTTGTCCAATCTGCTGGAGTGCATATGTGCGAAATGCACTACCCTAATCATAGAGATGAAAAGCTCGCGGTGGGTGTTTTTAGACGTTGTATTCAAGCTAAGTTTCAAAACTTTGCAAGACCGAATCAGGATATTACTGCATGTGTAAAACAAACCGCAAAAGTAGGAAGTCTCTACACCTACTCGGGAAGAGTAATGAACCAAAAGAATGAAAAATTAATGATTTGCAAGTTCTCCTTAATGACAATTCATGAAACAACCCTAGAAGGTCATTCTTGTCATTGGAATACTTTTTAATTTTTTTAAAAAAAATTAAGTTTTCACCCTTGACGATAAAAAAAACGATATCAGAATTTTTATAAGAGACATCCTTGATGGAGGAAAACGTATAAAAGTTTAGAAAAATTAATAACTTAGCAAGGAGGTATTTATGCAAAGAAGTATTCTTGAGTTAATGGTTTTAGTTTTTTTGAGTTTTTTAATCGCCATTCCCACCCTTCAGGGGGCCGGTCTTAACTCTGCCCAAGCAGAAGATCTTTATAGTAAATATTATGACCGATACAGCTACTTGGATGATCTTCTCTGCCCGATTGATCTAAAGCAGACTGGTGATGGTGTCCTTCAAAAAGAAGGAGCAAATTATTGCGGCTATTTTGATACTTCTTTCAATGACGATTTACTTTTAAATTCTATCAAGGAGGTTAACCAGGAAAATTTCACTTCTGCTGAAGCAAAAAGTTCAATTTAACAAAGTGAGGTTCTGATGGAAATTTTTAAGCAATTTGATTGGGAGTCGTTTAAGTCAGATAAGAAAGCTGAGCTCTTATCAAATAATAATTTAATGCTCTTACTAACAGCGCCTTTTATCTATGCCATGATCATTCCCGCAGTGATCCTGGATCTTTTCTTGGCCATCTATCAACGGGTCTGTTTTCCCGTTTATGGAATTGAGAAAGTAAAGCGAAATGAATACATCGTAATTGATAGGCACAAAGTAAGTTTCTTAAACGGAATTGATAAGCTCAACTGCGTTTACTGCGGATATTTTAACGGCCTTATTGCCTACGCCAGAGAGGTGGCCGCAAGAACCGAACGCCACTGGTGCCCCATCAGACATCTTAAAAAACCCAAAGGAAGTCATGAACACTACGACGACTTTATGTCCTTTAATGAAAAAAATGATCAGGAAGAAAAATGGAATCAAATAAGGAGGGGTAAAAATGCAAAAACAACCTTTGAAGTATGATGACGTCTTAACAATTTACCGGGAAGACGATCGCCTAAATCGATTCGCCAATAAGTTAGAGCGCGACTACGACTCTAGCGAGAAAATCGATTGGAACGATCTTATAATCAAGGATACGTTAGAAGCCTACTGGACCGACATAGGTGGTGAGGGAGCCTAAGCTCCCTCATTAAACCTATGGTTCTAGAACTACTGAGAAAGTTTACTTTGGATAATCTCGATCTTTTCCTTGGAACGGATATCCGTTTTCTTAGCAAAGTCCAGAGCTGTCAACTCGTCTTGGTTTCTTAAGGTAAGATTTATCTCAGCCCGATCGACGAAAGCCTTTACCATTGAGGGGTATCCCCTATAGGAAGATATCATCAATGGCGTAGCTCCATTGTTACTTTGCCGATTGATATCTATTTCTGGAAATTCAAGTAACTTGAATAATACTTCTGCCTCACGAAAATAGCTGGCGTAGTGAAGGGCCGTATTTCCTACAGCATCGGCATGATTAATATCAAGGTCTTTTTGCTCTAAGAAAAGCTGTATGGCCCTATTGGAAGAAGTGCTCATGGCAATCATCAAGGCATTCCTCTCATTCTCATATAAGCGGTTAATATCGAGTTTGTTCATTCTGAGGATATAGCTTAGAAGATCGTAGTGATCATTCTTGATATGATCGCGCATCCCTGAGTCAGTAAGACTATCTTCAGTTGGACGATAAGGAGCAGGCTTAAACCAACATCTCGGCCTTTTTCCTACAGTGGGTCCATTAAAGGGATTGCAGTTACCATTGAGTTCACTAATATTATCATTCTTATAATAAGCATCTATTCCACAAAGAGCGCCAGCTACCAGGGTATCCACTCGGCATTGGGCCTTCGGATGCTCAGTATAGGTCTGCTCAACCTCACTCGTGTCACTTTCAAATAGTTCAGCATCAAAGTTTTGAACAAAATAGGTATGTTCAATGGCCACCATCATTCTTTGGCAAATAGCTCGGTCTTCAGTAACTGTAAACGCTTTACATTTTTTTCGCATATCACTCGTAACATTTAATTTTTTAACAAGTTCGGTATTTTTATCTTTTTTAAAAACTTTTCTTAGGCATTTATTAAAGGCCCAGTAGTCAGACTGTCCTTCTGAAACGGCCCAATTATTATTGAAAGAATTCTTAAGTGGCAGCCCTCCAAAATGGTGTCCCAGCTCATGGCAAACCACAAATGAAACAGCATCTTGAGAGCTATTTTTAAAGCGAGCGTCATAGCCATGTATTGAAATTATCCATTCTTTTTCGTCTTCACCTTCCCGTTTTGTGAATGAGCTCTCTTTAAGGTTACTCCAGTCTTTTCTTACGATAAGAGTGTTCCCCATCCCTTCAACCACCGGACGATATACTTTAATAACTTTATCTATGGCCTCATAAAATTCTACTTCTGTAATTCCACTAAGATCACCTTTATTAACATGGCTTTTTTCCATAAATTTAGAATGCTCATCACAGCCATAGGATGCAATGGGAGGCAGGGCAAGACTGCATATGAGCAATAGGAATTGAAGTAATCTCATATCTTTAAATTAGCAAAAACTCAGATTCTCAGGTGAATAGTTTACGATTCTAAGTAAGATTTATAAGGATGTTAAAAAACTAACATACTGTAATATTGGGGATTTCGTCTTATTCACCTTCGCCTAAAGTTAATTTTTTAATAACTATAACTAGTTCGTTATCAAGGATCTAATCACTTGAAATCAGGTTATGGGTCCGTGTACCTATGACGAAAAGAGATTACAAGAAGATTGTTTAAAATCTGGAGTAAAGATAAATTGGCCCATGCCAAAAATCTTAATAATTATCTCGCTTTTTTCATCCCTACTCTTTGCTGAAGATAAAATTGTTGGTGGAAGTTTACCTTCAAAAGAACATCCGGCCACTTATAATACGGTAGCTTTTATTAAAGCAAAGAATAATAAAGTTTTTTGTACGGGGTCACTAATCTCAAGAACCATGATCCTTACGGCAAAGCATTGCCTAGTTGATAAAAAGCCAGAGGATGTTCTTGTCTTTTTTGGCGCCGATACCAATAAATTAGAAGAAGGAATCGTTCAAAAGGTTAAACGCCTGAAGGTGCGCTATCCAAAAGACTGGGAGATGACCTTCCCAAGCTTTGATGTGGCCTGGGTTGAACTAGAAGAAGAAGCTCCCTCTTCCCATAGGGCCCTTCCAATCTTAAGTGAAAAAGAAGAGCTTCCAAATTCAGATCAGGTTCATTTGGCAGGCTTTGGAAATTCATCACTTGTTGATGGAAAAATCGCGGCCGGAACAAAGTTTGTTACCACCACAAGACTAAAAAAATATTATGACAACTCTCGTTTCTTTCATATTCTTCTTTTTGAAGGAAAAAGCGGACAAGGGGCTTGTCATGGAGATAGCGGCGGTCCGGCCTATATAAAAACCAAGTCCGGATGGGCCATAATTGGTGTCACTAATGGCTATGATATCGTCCTTACCCCTAGGGCCATGCGAAGAACTTCTGATGAAGATTTTCCTTACCAAATCGACTGCCAAGTAAATCAAAACCTCTACTCCTTTGCCGGTGCCCACGGTAAATGGATCGAAGAGACTTCTGGAAATCTCGTTTTAAAAACTTCTGCATTTAGTTTAAAAGACAAGGATGAAAGCCAATCAAATAACACCATTAAATCATGGTGCGAACGGCGAGACTTTGGTTCACCGAGGTGGAATCTTTTAAAGCTACTCCTTGATCAAAAAGTTGATTCCATGGACCAAGCAAAAGCTGAGGCCTTTTATAATAGCTGTGAAAAAGTAGAAGAATATTTAGGAAGTTTGGAGAAAGTTTTTATCTCTGGAGAGAAAACCCTCGATGCCTCTTACGCCCTAGAACCCCTTCATCTTTTAAATTTAAAGAGATTAAAAATAATTGATATTGCTCTAGAGCAATTTGATTTTTCTTCTCTGGAGCCTATTAAATTAGATGAGCTGGTTTTAAATAGAGTCCAGCTCACAGACCTTCAAAAGATCACCAACACAAACCTAGAGATTCAAAGATTAGATATTTCTTCAAATCCAATTCATAGTTTAGACGAGCTAATAAAGCTAAAAAACCTAAAGGGATTAAATCTAGCGGCCACCCCAGTTCAAGATTTTAATATTCTAAAAAGCTTAACCAGCTTAGAGGAGCTTGATCTATCAAACACCTCCCTACCCTCTACTCGCCCCATCGAAAATTTAGAGCTAAAGAAACTATTCTTAGGGGATAAAAGACTTACTGAAGTTAACTTAAATCATTTTAAGAAACTTGAAAGCCTTCATTTAAGAAGTATTATCTTTAAAGACCTTAGCTTTTTATACAATACACCGGTCCTGCAAGAGCTTAGCTTACCAAGTCTTGGAGTTGATGATCTAAGCGTTTTTATGACCGCAAAGCTACCTAAGCTTAAGAGCCTAAACCTAACTGGCAATCCCATCACAAGCTTAAATGGTCTTCAGTATTTAAATAATTTAGAAGTGCTAAGATTATTTGGAACCCCTATGGCCAGAAACCAGGTTCCAAAGACTCCGGAAAATTGTCCTAAAGTTGGCCCAGAAGTTCTAACAAGGTTTTGCTCTCGTTAGGACTTGAATTCGTCTTCGTGAAGCCAAGCGGCGGCTTTTGGAGGAGTTTTAGTTTTACTCCACTCTTCAAGCATGGCCGGGGCCATCTCTTTTAGTTTTTTAAGCTGCTCATCACTTCCCGTTACACAGGTAAGCTCCACTCGGTGTCCATTTGGATCGAAGAAATAGATAGACTTGATTATTCCGTGGTCGGTTATGCCAAGAACTTCTATTCCTTTAGACTCAAGTTCGGCCTTTGCTTCTTTTAAGGCGTCTAAACTCTCCACCTGAAAGGCAATATGTTGAACCCAGATAGGAGTATTAAGATCTCGACTCATTTCTTTTTGCCCGGTGATCTCAAAAAAGGCCAAGATATTTCCCTGCCCTGCGTCCAAAAAGATATGCATATATGGGTCAGGCTCTTTAGTGGAAGGAACCTTATCTTCAGCAATACAGACTGTTAGCTCCATATTGAGGTATTTTTGGTAGAATTCGGCCGTCTCTTTTGCATCTTTGCAGCGGTAGGCCACATGGTGGATTTGTTTAATATCTATCATAGGCACATCCTAACCTTTTCCCATAAATTGTAAAATGATTTGACTCATATTGACTCTAAGTCCTAGCGCGGTAGGATGCCTTTAAATTGCAATAAAAAGGAGAACCATATGTCAGATAACCCTACAGGATTAAAAGGAATTGAGTTTATTGAGTACTGCTCAAAAGACCCGGATATGCTGTATAAACTTTTTAAGGAATTTGGTTTTTCTAGAATCGCTAATTCTGAAAATGACGAGCTGGTTTTTTATAAGCAAAACGATATTAATTTTTTAATCAATAATAAAAAGAACGGGCATTCCTTTACTTTCGCGACCGAGCACGGACCTTCTGTTGGCTCCATGGGTCTTAGAGTTGAAGATGCTAAAAAGGCTCAAGAAGTTGCTATCGCTAATGGCGCCAAAGAAGCAAAGGGTGAATATGACCTTCCGGCCATTTATGGCATTGGTGACTCCCTTATCTATTTTGTTGATCGCTACGAAGACGAAAACTTTTATAAGTCTCTTGGTCTTACGGATGAAAGTAAGCAGGAGCTAGTAAAACATAAAGGCTTTTTTAGAATTGATCACCTTACTAATAATGTTCGAAAAGGTGAGATGGAAAAATGGAGTAATTTTTATAAGGATACCTTTGGTTTCACCGAAGTTAGATACTTCGATATTAAGGGAGCCAAGACGGGACTTGTTTCCTACGCTCTTCAGTCCCCTTGCCAGACTTTTTGTATTCCCATCAATGAAGGAACTGAAAAGCATTCGCAAATTAATGAGTACCTAGAGGAATATAATGGACCAGGTATACAGCATATTGCCTTTCTATCTGAAGATATAGTTGAAAGCTTAAAGGCCATGAAAGACACCAGTATTGAAACTCTTGATATTGATGATGAGTATTATGCTGAAGTATTTGACCGCGTTCCTAATGTTACTGAAGATCATAAAGAGCTACAGGAGCTTCAAATTCTTGTGGACGGAGATGATGAGGGTTACTTACTTCAAATTTTCACAAGAAATATTATCGGTCCAATCTTTATTGAGATCATTCAAAGAAAAGGTCATCATTCATTTGGAGAAGGAAACTTCGGGGCCCTATTTAGATCTATCGAGCGCGATCAGATGAGACGTGGCTACCTTAAATAGTTAACCTAAATAAGCCCCTTCAAAATAAAGGGGCTTTTTGTCTTCTAGCATTTCGTATAACTCCCCTTTTGTTTCATTTTGCGGCTGCAGCCAATCAAGAAGATGCTCTTCTTTTAGAACAATAGGGGTTCGGTCATGTCCTTTTTCTAATACCTCTGGATTTGGTTCATCCGTAATCATGGCAAAGGAGTCTATATACTCCCCTTCTTTTTCCCAGCGATCCCAAAGGCAGGCCACCCAAAAAAGCTTTTCATCTTTAGGCCTAAACTCAATAAGAGTTTTACTTCCATTACGATCAACCCATTCATAAAAAGACTCTAATGGGACCGCTGCATGTCTGGCCCCAAAAAGGGGCTGCCAGGCCCGGCGCTCCTCAAGGGAATCAACTCTAGCGTTAAAAGTATTTTTAATCTCAACCATTCTTCCGGTCTTAGGATTTTTTCTGGTGTACTTATCTTCCTTACAAAAATGCGGAAGAAGCTGATAGCGCATAGGTCTTAGCTGAAAATCCTCCCTACCCTTAACCAAAACAGGGGCCCAGGTTTTAGGAAAGAAACGCCTATCTTCTTCTATCGCTTTAGCGTTAGAAGGATACTCAATCATTTTAATTTCTTTAACATCAAGATAGTCTGTCTTAACAAGCTCTTCGCCGGAGATTTTTGCAATCATTGCTGAAAAACACATAAGAGTTAGTGCTCGCAGTTAAAATCAATTAAGGCCTTACGACTCCATAAGGTCCAATTAATTTCTTTTCCATCACCGCTTGCATACTGACGTGAGGGAGTATTCTCATCGAGGACTTCAAGCTCAAAGCGAGAATCATCAATATTTTTTACATAAAATTTAAACTGATCAATCGATCCAAAAAGAACCTTTGCTCCTAGCATAACTTCTGTTTTTTTATGCCATACTTCACTTAGGTTTTTCTTTGCTAAGCAAGAAACGTCTTTAGCTATTACTGAACTTGAAAATAGTAAACCTAAAATTAAGTATTTCATAATTATCCCTTTAGAGCGGAAACAACTAGTCCAGAGGCCTGCTTTCCATCGAACTGCCCTTTGATTTTTGGTGAAAGCTCTTTCATCACGGCCCCCATATTTGGAGCTTCAAGACCACCAATAATATCGGCAATCATGGCCTTAACATCTTCTTCACTTAATTGCTCAGGCAAGAATTCTGAAAGAATTACCACCTCGGCTTCAATTTCAGCGCGCTGGTCACTTCCTTCAGGATACATCGCTAAGGAGTCTTTTACTTTTTTAGCATAGCTAATAACAATTTCCATTTCATCAATTGGTTTTTTTGAGGTGTCATTTTCTATAAAAAGTTTTTTTAAGTAGCGAAGGACATTTAGGCGAACCTTATCCTTTGCTTTCATGGCCGTAATAATTTCTTTAGAAACTCTATCTTTCATTTTGACACTCGCGAATTTTTTCCAGTAATGAGGAATCGTATTGTTGAATCATGGGTCTGATAATCTCCACAATCTTTTTGTCTTTTCTTAGGACGTCTACGAAGCGGCAAAGCATGGCCATATCATTTTCTTTCGCGTCCGTTAGCTCCCAAGAAGTGACATCGTACTTAGTATCGTAAAAAAGACGCCAAAGAAGCTCTCGGTACTCAAGATTTACCATTTTTCCTGAATGCTTTTGAAGCTTCTCACCAAGCTCGTCATCATGGACAGAGAAATCCCAGGTCAGTCTATCACCGCTTCCTAAATCGAGGGTTCCTTCCCAAGTTTTAGGGAGAAAGCCCTTTTTTGAAAGCTTAACAAGCTTACCCACACGATTTCCGGCCGAGTAACTATAATTAAGAATAACGTAGGAGGCTCCGGCCAAAATAAGGCCTATAATTATAAGAATTCCAATTAGCTTTGTTTTCATATGCTTAAGCCTACTCGCCCTCCCTAAAACTGTCCAAAGCATTATTGAAACTACGCGGAGCATAAGCTATAGTTCAAGTATGAAGATCGCTTTTTTCACCCTATTTTTGCTTTTTATAAGCTCTTGTCGAGAGTCCTATAATTTTCCAAAGGGTGAAAATGTCATCTTCATCACTTTAGATGGGGTTAGGTACCAAGAGTTCTTTAATCAAAGGATCTTCTCTAAGTTTTGGGAACATCATGCTAGGGAAGGAATTGTCTTAGGTGATCCAGAAAAAAATTCCAAAGTTCGTGTGGCAAATATCATGAGCCTAAGCCTTCCGGCCTATATCACCATGCATACGGGAAGACGCACCCTTTGTAAGACCAATAACTGCGGTCATATAAAAAGAGAATCTCTCTCAGAAAAGGTAAGAAGAAAACTTGCTCTTCCCTATGAAAAGGTAGCTGTTCTTGGTTCTTGGGACGCTATCTGCCGAGGGGCCCTAAGAGAAAACTCACTGGTTTTAAATAGCTGCGGTCAAACTGATGTTCCTTTAATTGGCCACGAAGATATTAATCTTGAAAGTAAAAAGAATCCCCCAGTCTGGGAAAACGCGAGGCTAGATAAATATACTTGGGAGCACGGCTTTCGTTATATAAAAAACCATAAACCAAGACTCGTGACTCTTTCCATGGATGATAGCGATGAATATGGTCACGATAGACAATGGGATAATTATATCGGCTCATTAAAAAGCTATGATCAAAAAATTCATGAACTATTTTTATTATTAGAGACTATGCCCGAATATAAAAAAGAGACCATGGTCATTATTACTACAGATCATGGCCGCGGAAAAAAAAGATGGTGGGGTCATACCCTTATGAGACAGGCCAGACCAATCTGGATGTACTTAAAAGGTCCTGGAATTCCTAGGAAAGGCTCCATCTCTCATAAGAAGAAGATCACACACTTACATATTAAGCCTTTTATTGAAGGCTTCTTAGGAATTTATGAAGATTAATAAAACAAGAGTAGCTCTTAAATCTATCGCCTTAATTATCTGCCTTTATGTTTGGTATGCTGTTTATGTTGGTATGACAAAGGGATCCTAAATGGCCATTGGCGCTTCTATTTATAAAGCTGATTTAAATCTTTCCAATTTTAATTCTCATTTTTACCACGATTTTAACTTAACCATGGCCAAGCACCCCAGTGAAAATGAGGCACGAATGATGAATCGCTTGGCCGCATTTTGTTACTGTGCCCATGAAGATTTAAGCTTTACTAAAGGGCTCTCCACTCAAGAGGAACCAGAGCTTTGGCAAAAAGATTTAACAGGAGAAATTCTTCACTGGATAGAACTTGGTCTTCCCGACGAAAAAAGAATTAAGCAGGCCCTTGGAAAATCAAGAAAAGTATCTGTCTTTACGACGGCCCCTAATACCTACCGAGAATGGTTTAATAAACTTAAAATCAGCTCTCCTAAGCTTAGTATTTACTTTATTGAGGTTGTCTCAAATGGTCCCATTGATAAGATTGTAGAGCGCAATATGAAGTTAAGCTGTACAATTGAAGATAATATAATGCACCTAGGCAACGATCAGGAAAGGATAGAGCTAAAAGTACTTAACTTAAATGATTCGCCATAATTTATTTAATTATTCTCATTTCTCATGGTAAATTTTCTAAACTAAAAAATTAATAAACGAGAATTTAAATGTTTTTCGGAGTCGATACCTCTTCTTTTATGCCCCATGGGCATTGTATTCTGTGGTCACCTCAGCTTTTAATCCCCATGGTTATTGCTGAAGTTCTAACTGTTATTTCCTATTTTTTAATTCCAGTAGGTATTTTTAGGTTCATGCAACTACGCCTTGACCTTAATAAGCAGGTTAAAGGAATTCTTTATCTTTTTATCGCCTTTATTTTCTTTTG
Organism: Halobacteriovorax sp.; assembly: GCA_002720865.1. Taxonomy (GTDB): domain Bacteria; phylum Bdellovibrionota; class Bacteriovoracia; order Bacteriovoracales; family Bacteriovoracaceae. The sequence continues at coordinate 111,870 of PBIO01000031.1, read as the reverse complement.
CGGCCTAACTCACTTAGTTTCAACCTGGAACTACTGGAATAGTAATTACGTTCTAGAAACTTTTATTAAGCTTATTACAGGGCTTATTAGTTTTGCCACTTTAATTATTTTTTATAAGAATTTAAAAAACATCCTCCTTATCCCCTCCCTTGATAGCTATAACAAGGTCCTTAAAGAATTAAAGGACCTAAATAGTGAGTTAGAGAAAAAAGTAAATGATAGAACCAAGCAGCTTAATTATGAAAATGAAAAGGCTAATTTAGTTCTTAAAGGTGTCTCAGACGGAATTGTTCTCTACTATCCCATTAAGAATGATGCCGGTGAAGTCATAGACTTTGGAGTTGAAGTTTCTAATAAAAGAGCCGCTTCTCTTTTAAAGCTTGACCCTAGCAAAACCAATCAAAGACTTTCACTAAAAGATGACCTTAGTTTTTTAAATAAAACCTCTCATTTTGATGATTGCGTAAATGTTCTTATTTCTGGGTTTGAAAAAACAACCGATCCTATCTTTGCTCCGGATATTAAAAAGTTTTACCGTATAACCATCTCAAGGTCGGAAACTTCAGACCTTCTCTTTGTGTTCTTTGCAGACGTAACAGAAAGAGAGGATATAAAATTAGATTTTATGTCTACTTCTAAGCTAGCGGCCATTGGGGAGCTCGCCGGCGGTATTGCCCATGAAATCAACACCCCTCTTCAAATTAATGCCGGTCTTTTAAGGCAGTTAAAAAGAAAGGTTTCCGAAAATGCAGAGGCCTTAGAGATAATAGAAAAGATAGACACTACTAAAAATCGGGTTAGAGATACCGTTATTAACTTAAAAAGACTATCCCATGGAGACAGTGCTGAGCTTTCAGTCATTGGAAATGATAAGTTAAAAGAAATTACTGAATCCTTTCTTAGAATTAGACTTGACGATAAGAACTTCGAATACAAAGTAGAAGGATCAAGTTCTGACTTTAAAGCAGAATTTGTTGAGATCTCTTTTAGTCAGATTTTAAATAATCTTATTTCCAACGCCCTCGATAGTATAAATGAACATAATTCTGAGCAAAGAAATATTTGGGTCAAGATAAGTGAGAATGAAGCTTATATTGAATTAGAGTTTTCTGACTCAGGTCCTGGGATTAAAGAAGAAAATATTGATAAGATCTTTGACCCTCTTTTTTCGACTAAAGAAGTCGGCAAAGGAACTGGTCTCGGTTTATCCATTTCAAAACGCCTTGCAATCAGTATGGGGGGTGATTTAAAATATATTAATGCTCCTAGGACAACCTTTGTCCTAAGTCTTAAGAAGGTAAACTCATGATTCTTTTATTTGTTGATGACCATAAAGACATCCTTGAAATTTATAAAGCAGAAATGGAATACGAGTTAAAAGAGACTGAATGCCATTATGCTATTTCTGGTGAAGAGGCTCTTAAAATTTGCGAAGAGCATGCCATCACCCATGTATTCACCGATGCCAAGATGCCAGGTATTGATGGGATTGAACTGACTAGAGAAGTGATGAAAAGATGGCCTGATAAAAAAGTCTATATGGTTTCAGGTTATGAAGGTAAGTACACCGACGATGAGCTAAAAGAGGCCGGCGTCCTTAAGTTCTTTCAAAAGCCGATCGACTTTGATTCTTTTATTGACTTCATCAAGGCACTCTCATAGAAGTACCTATGAAAAAGACCTTTAATTTAACATCCCCTAATAAAGACCCTGAAAGACAGCTTGATAGCGTCATCCATGAAATTAGAAAGTATATCAAAAGGGAGCGAAAGAAAGCTCTCCCTGAGACCGTCGACTTTTGGGATTTTGACTGTAAAATTGGTGATGACCCTCAAAGTGCAAGTAGCTTTTCCTTAGATAATCTAAATGCCAGCATCGATAAATTTGTAGAAGCGGAAAAAGAGAGCTTTTACTTAGAAATTCTTTCAAAGCCTGGTTATGCCGCCAACAACTCAGATAAAGAGAAGAAGTCTTTTAAATGAAACTTTGGATTGATGCGGATGCCTGTCCAAAGATAGTTAAAGAAGTTGTTTATAAAGCTTCAGGAAGACTTGGCTTTAAAGTCTGTTTGGTTGCCAATAGCTATCTTTCGATTCCAAGCTCTCCCTTAATTAGCTTTATTCAAGTTGACCAAGGGGCCGATGTGGCGGATTTTTATATCGCTGAAAATGTTGAGAAAGAAGATATCGTGATTACGGCCGATATTCCCTTGGCCGATTTAATTGTAAAGAAAGAGGCCATTGCCATAAACCCTCGCGGTGAAATTTATACAGAAGAAAATATTAGCGAGAGATTATCAATGAGGGACTTTATGCAAGAGCTTAGGGACTCTGGAATGGAAACAAGCGGGCCTCCCCCACTTGGTCCCAAGGACAAAGAAAAATTCACCAATGCCCTTGAGAAGATTCTCGTTCAAAAACTTAAATAGACTTAATAGAAATATTAAAGATTCCCTCTTTTCTACCATCCGCCTTAGTAACAAAATCCACAATGACTCGCTCTCGCTCCTCACGGCTTAAGCTTCTAAGAATTCTATCTCCATTATTAAATTTGTTTCCTTTAAAGTAGAGCTGACTCGTAAGCTCATTAAATCCTCTAAGATTAACCTTAAAATGAATATGGGGCGGTCTCATCCAAGTGCTTGTGGCCGGATAGGCCCCGGGAATAATCGTTTTAAAATGATACTCACCTTTTTCATTAGTGATGGCCTGTCCCCAGTACTGAAAGTTAGGATCAAGTTTGGCCGGATTTGGATCACTTGGATGATTATACTTACCAGTATGGCAGGCCTGCCAAATTTCAACTAGGGCCCCTTTTACTGGACGACAAAACTCATCTTGAACAACACCTTTAAGAAAGACAACTTCCCCTACGGCCTTTTTGCCTCTACCATCAACGAAAGTTAAATCCGTATTTTTATCTAGCTGATCTTGAATTGGATAAAAAGGACCTTCTGTTTGAGCGGGGGTTAAACCGCAGGCCTTTAAAGTTTCATCGGCCCTAGCAACTCCGGCCATGGCAATGCCTGCTCCAAGAGCAAAGGTTGATCCAAGTAGCTTTCTTCTATTAAGTTTTTCATCTTTCATATTTATCTCCAGTTGCCTTAACTTAGCAGGAAACCAGAAATAACAAAAATCACTTATACCTATCTTTGACATAAGGAATATTTATAGACCCTCTTGATCCAAATCCATTTTTCTGGTTAGGTGAGTTTATCAAGTTGTACGTTTTATCGAGGTTCCCCATGCTGAAGATCTTAAGTTTTATCTTATTAATCCCTACCCTTGCCTATACAAAGCCACATATGATCGCTGAAGTGGGCAAGTTATCATGCCTAGATCGGGCCAAAAGTCCGAAATCTCTTATTAAAGAAATGGGAATAACCACAAGTGGAACTAAAAGATCTGAGCTTAAGGTCGTGGCCAATACGGCAGAAACCATTGCTAAAATGACCAACGATGCCCAGGCCAAAAGAATTATGAGCGGTCTAAAAGTTTTCTTTAAAAAGACCTTAGGTAATAACTCCTCAGGAGGATGTCTTCCAGCTCATCAGCTTATTCCAAGGCAAATTCATATGGGGAGAACTTGTCCTAATGGTTATAAAATTCCAAACGTAGAAGGGATCTTTGTTCATGAACTAGGGCATTTTGTGGCCAATAAGTTAGGTCTTTATCCTAAGTATCGGGCCCAAGTAAAAAAGCGCTGTAAAATTAGTAAGTATATGTATCAAACAAGCTCCGGTAGAAAGCATAAATCAATCAATGAAGAGTTTGCTGAAGTCTTTGCGGCCTACCTTATCTATCCAAAGAAGCTAAAGAGAAAATGCCCTCAAAGCTACGAATTCATGCGTAAAAAGCTATTTCTAGGCTCTGAAGCGGCTTGCCTTTAAGGCCCGTCACGGTTTCCTAAAACACTCCTATGACGAAGATGAGGATGAAATAACTCCTCATTTTCCCTTCAATTCTTGTCAGATGGTAAATTGCCTTTGTGATTCAAAGTCTAATTCTATTTTTTACTTTTGCCCATCTAGGCCTAGCTGCTGTTACCGGTGAGGATGACCGCTTAAGTTTTGCTGAGCTAGAAAAAAGAAATCCCAGCACCTTAGCTAAGGCCACGGCCACTCAGCTAAGCAGACGTTATTTAAAACTTGATAGCGAATTGGCCAGTTATCCAAGCGGCAAATTACAAAATCAATGCCCTGGAGAAAAGTTCGCTAACGAGCCCACTCTTGGTGGCTGCTCAGGTTTTTTAATCGCCGAAAATATTTTAGTAGCAGCCGGACACTGCAAAGACTACCGCGCCGGTGGCTGCGAAGACGATGCCTGGCTTTTTAATCATTTCGCTCCGGCCAAAGCTGGAAAACATATTTTTAAAACTAAAGACGTTTTTTATTGCAAAAAGATTCTAGACTTTAAGCATGACGGTGAAGGTGACTATGTCATTATGGAGCTTGATCGAAAAGTTCCGAATATTACCCCACTAGAAATGGATATAAAAAACCAAGGTCAAAAAGGCGATCCCGTGGCCATATTAGGTTACCCGCTCGGAAGAAGCTTTACCTACACCCCGGGGGGAAGAATCCTTTCAAAAGATAAAAACTTTCTTCGAGTTGACTCTGATGCTTTCAAAAATAATTCTGGTTCCGCCCTCTTTAATATCAGAACCGGAAAAGTTGAAGGCATTCTTACAAATGCCAGACGAGGCATGGGACAAAACCCACTTGATGGCTGTCAGTTAGCAAAGTCTTACAAAGAAAATATGGTTTTGGTAAACCGCTTAAAAAGAATTGAATACTTACAAAATAATTACCAATTCAATAACAAAAATAAAGAGGCCCTTTTCAAAAATCTTTGTGATCAAAAGACCACGCTTATCGTTAAATACAGAAACAAAAAAGAAAATGACTGGATAACTCTTTCAAAAACTCTTGAGCCAAATGAAGAGCTAAGAATTAGCGATAATAAAAATGATTCTTTTTATTTGCACGCCTTTAACCAATCAAACTCCATCATTAAAGGAAAGGATTTCTGGGGCTTTGCCGACACTACCAGAACCAACGAATACGGCTTCAAATCTTCAAAAGGTTCCACGTACCTTTTGGGGTGTTCTGCGTTATTAGAATAAGCTACTTTCTAACAAGGCCAAAAAGACCTAAGAAAGCAAAGATTCCACCGCCAATATAATAGAACATGATTTCATTTGAGTGGGAGCCCACAACTGCCTTGGTGACTCTTGAAGTGATGCTAGTGGATTCATTATAACCATAAAAAATGGCTCCGAGTCCCGCTGCCAGCATTAATGCGAATACAAGTTTCTTTCCCATAACTTACCTTAGAGCTTCTTTAAAAAGTTATTGTTTTTTATATTATAGGTTAAAATTAGTGATTCTTTCAGAAATTTTTTAGAAGATCAAAGAAAGGCCAAGCGAGTGCCTGGCCTTATGTGAAAACTACTTACAACGTGGAATTGTGTACATAGCTGAACCAGAGTTTTGTCTCTCTGAGTAAGAACCAAAATCAAGGTAAGTATCTAGACGTTGGCTTCTTGGAAGAGGCTTTGTTCCTCTTTTTACACATCTTGATCTACGAGTATCGCCGTCACCGTCTCCGTCATTATGCCAGTAAGATTCCCACTTAAGACAAGCGCTTCTTACCATCGGGATAACTTTTGTAACAACTCTTGAAGTAAGAGTTCTACAAGAAGGAGTATAATGGGCACCAAAACGACCGTGAGATCCTTGAGCTCTCCACTCTTCGTCAGTTAGAACGTAGTCTCTTGGAAAAACACTTCCGCGGTCATCAGAATCGACAGTCCAAATTCTCTCACAGTTTTCAACTGTAACCTTGGCACGTAGTTGACCTTCACCTAAGTAACAAACATTCTGGAGTCTCGCTCCTACTGGGTGAAAACCTGTGTTAAAGTCATACTTCTCATTTGCTCCAAGAGCGAAAACATTTCCTGCTAAAATAAGTCCGACTAAGACAATTAACTTTTTCATAACAAACTCTCCTTTTGTGTTGTTCGTTGTTTTGTTTTTCTTATGCCCTTCATATAGGTAGGGAAAATCAAAACCTCAATCAAGAAAGCCAGTAGTCTTAAGTTTCTGTTTCATAGGAAACAAATTTGTTTTTTTGAATTTCATGTGAAATATGCTGATAACTCTTTTTGTTTCATGTGAAACTTTTTAAGGAGCAAAAAGTTTCACATGAAATGGAGTTGGCTTAGTGAAATTCTTCGCGGCATCTTGGGATAGTGAACATAGCAGAGCCGGAGTTTTGCCTTTCACTAAAAGAGCCAAAGTCTAAATAGGTATCAAGTCTTTGAGAGCGTGGAAGCTTCTTATAACCTCTTTTAGCGCATCTAGACCTTCGATCACCGTCTTCATTAAAGTAGCTCTCCCATTTTAGGCAGGCCTTTCTTTTCATTGGGATCGACTTTATGATTTCTGTCGTCTTTAGGCTTTTACAAGAAGGCGTGTACTTAGAACCAAATCGCCCAGAGGAGCCCTGTGCCCGCCATTCTTTATCAGTTAAGACATAATCCTGTGGAAAAACATTTCCGCGATCATCAGAGTCAACGGTCCAGATTCTTTCGCATTTTTCTTTTTTAATTTTTGCTTTAAGAGTCTCATCATTTATATAGCAAACCTTATCTAGCCCCGTTCCCTCTGGAGAGAAACCAGTTCTAAAATCAAAGCGCTCATTTGCCCCAAGCCTATTCATACTTGTGTCCACGGCCATGCCTCCGCCCCCACCTTGAAAAGTACCACTAAAGGCCATAGGTAATGCGAAGAAAAAAGTAGTGAGCGAGATTATAACTGTTTTCATAAGGTTCCTAATTGTATTCCAAGCTATCAAAGTAAGATGTTAAGAGATAGATTTCACCACCCTCACATTTCTCACTTTCCATTAATTTGTAACATTCCATGAAGGCTTCATATTGTATATTAACGATCTTTTTTATCGTTTCGCGTGGAATACTTTCTTGATAGGCATACATAAGGTTACTTCCCGTATGCATGTTTTTTTCTTTAAAAAACTTATAGAGCTTAGGAAGATGCTTTTTAGTGGTAGAGATTTTTATCTTTGGATTTGTGCAAAGTGACTTAAGATGACCGTCTTCCTCTTTTAAAATGCTTGCAGTGATTAATCGATCTATCTTCACATCGGCCACATGCCCGAGGCGTATAAGAAGGTCATCCGTTAAATCATCATCTTCTATACTTAGCTCTAACTGCTCTAAGGAGTAGATTCCAACGATCTTCTTAACTTCGGCCCGGCTCATCAGCTTCTTCGTGTTTGTGACCAGATAAATTAGGTAGCAATAAAAGTCTTCCATCAGCTCATTTACATCACTTCTTATTTCGGCTGGGTTTTCCCGCTGAAAATCTCCTGGAAATGAATCTTTTAGGTAACGGGCCACTTCTTGATCTGAAGAGCTAGCGATATCAACAATATTTTCTTTCTTAGTCACATACCTCATAAGTGAGAGGACATGGTAAGGATTTGGGGCCTTGGTATTTTTAAAATTCACCCAGCGCCATAGTGTGGGCTTTGAAATACTTACTTTATTAGCTAAGGAAGCCAGTCCTCCACTATAGCTTTCAACGTAAGTTTTTAACTCCACATAAAGGGGATAAAACTCATTTCTAAGCGAAGTATTCGAATTTTCAGATCCTAAATCTGATTGCATCGATTTTCCTTGAGGAAGTAAAAATAGCTAATTCCTAAGAAAATTAGCAATTATCCCCTCAATTAACCTTAAATTCGAAACAATTACATGCCCCAAAAGAGCATATCTTCGTCATGACTAATCAGATGAGGAGTTTATCGACAATTGTTCTCTTTAGTAACTCTTGATCAAGTGGTTTGCATAGGAAAGTGGAGTTATGACCATAGAAGTTTTCAACCTCAATTTTTTTATCAAAATCTTGAGAAATGAAAATCATTGGAATACTTTGTGAGTTGATTTGCTGTAGCAAAAGAGAAAACCTAATCCCGTCCATTCTATTTAGATTCATATCAATGATCGCAAGGTCTGGCTTGATAAAAGAACAGGAGGAGATGGCGTCCTTTTCGTCAAGAAAGTAACTGACTTTTAGGTTATGAGCACCAGTTAGAAAGTTTTTTATAATTCCAAGTGTGTCGATACAATCATCAAGAACTAGAATCTCTTTTCTATAGTTAAAGTCTAAATTTGAGATTTCTTGTAAGTCTAGCATTTCTATCACCTATCTCTAAGAGGTCCTAAATCCATTATATTGGCTGTATTCCCTATGTATTCCTAAATTTAAGTAAAAATATATTTACTTTGAACTCTCACTTAATCGATTATAATTAGGTAGTAGAGGTGAAAATTGAACGGACCAAAAGTACTTGTTATTGATGATGACCCCAGCCTACTCCCGATTTTGGAGACTTATCTGGGTCCTTTTATTCAAATTGATTTTGTCTGTGAAATTCAAATGGATTCCCTGAAAAAGACCATCTCTCAAAGCTCACATGAGCTAATTCTTATAGATCTAGACCTAGGTGAAATATCAGGGCTCGATATCTTAGAAGAAATTAGGCATGAAAAACATAAGCTTCCAGAGAACGTCATCTTAATAACTGCTGAAGGGACAATTGACGATGAAATTAGGACTCATGAGCTAGGAATTAGGGATTATATTAAAAAGCCCTTTAATAAGAAGCTCCTAAAGTCAATAATTGAAAAGCATCTAAGTCTTTTAAACCAAGATAGTGGTTCGAGTATAATAAAAGGGCCATTTAGAATAGACCTACAAAAATTTGAGATTTTCACTGAAGACCAAAAAATAAACTTAACCCTAAAGGAGTTTAAAATCTTTAATTTACTCTTTAATAATCCAAACAAGATTTTTTCTCAGAGTGAAATCTATGAAAGGATTTGGGAGTCAGAAAGCGACAGCCTTTTAAAAACAATTGATATTCATATCGGTTCAATCCGAAAAAAACTTGGTCCCCACGCGGATGCCATAAAAAATAAAAGGGGTGTGGGCTATTTTTTTGAGCTATAGCTAATCCCCTGTTCCAATCTCTAGATAAAAAACTTTACTAAAGTCCTCATCAGCTTTTTGAAGCAAGGTTTCTTCAATTTCATTTTGCGATTTCCCCTGACTTTCGAGAGACTTCTCTAGATTTTTGAGATTAGGAATCAAACGCAAAAAATCTTCATGTTTTTGATAAAAATCGAAAATTTCTTCCCTCGATTCAAAAATATACTCATCGTAAGCAAGCATTCTTCCTCCTTTGGTTATGCCCTATATTTTTCAAGATGTTCATTTAAAAGAGACTCTTTGATCTTAGAGCTTAAATATTTATGATTAAAACTAAACTCAGCACCGATTAAAAATTCCTCTCCTTCTTTTCTAATCCAGGAGATAACAACATCACATTGTTCAATTCCATATTTTTTAAGATACTCTCCTGCGATCTGAAGTTTAGAATTAACAGAGACATAGCTTTTTGAAATAAAGATAACTCCCTTCTCATTAACTTCAAGTAAATTTAAATCTGTTTGCACGACACAGTCCTTTTGATTTTTTGGCAAAAAAGAAAGATTTCTTAAGTTTTTATCTTCGCCTCCATAATGAAGGCTAATTTTTTCATTTAATAAAAACTCGTCTAATGGCTTAGAAACAAAATCATCTGCTCCGGACATTATAATTTCATTAACCAGCTCTTGTTCATCTATCCTTGATAAGGCTAATATTTTCGGTTGGAATTCTTTATTCCTACGTATCTTTTCGACAATTTCTTTTCCTTCACCTTCAGTGTCTAAATTAATATCTACAAGACAAATATCAGGGTTCATTTTGTCAAATACTTCAAAAAAACGACTTTGTTTATTGGTGGTCACAATTTCCTTTTCTTCTTTTTGGAAAATCGTCTTTAAAGCAAAGTTAAAATCCTCATCATCGTCAACGCCTAGTATTCTCATACCATACCTCCCCATCTATTTCTTGCACCTCTAATTTTGCTAGCTGAATGCTCAGTTAATCCTCGAAAGTAAAAATCTGTAGAATAAGACCCTTTACTTAAAAAGTGACTATTACTGCAGGATTTCAAATCAGTAAGGGAGATCTTTAGCTTCTTTAATTTATTAGAATCTAAAAAAATTTGAGTTGATTCATCAAATTTAAAAGGAGAAACAATAGTGCATCCCATCTCCCCAAGTTTTAAGATACTTCCGTCTACGCTTACACGTAGTTTTTGGTTTTCTGGACGAATTCTGACCTTAACTCCAGATCTAACAGATTTTCGTAAACAGGATCTTATCTGATACATAAAGTTAGATTGAATAAAACCTTCGCTATACATTTCGGAAACTAAAAAATAGGAAATATTCTCCCTTTCTAAAAACTGCTCAAAATAATAGTTTTCGAACCCGAGTGAGATCAAAAAAGGTAGATTTACTTTTTTAAATAGTTTATCTAACTCAAGCAATTCGCAAAGTTCACTCTCAAGCATTGGCCCAACCATAGGATCAATTTCAAAGAGTACTAAATCCGGAATTGCATTCTTACAGGAATTGAGAAGGTCCTCAACTTTGCAATAAATTAAATAGTCCATTCCTAGATTCTCAAAAGTTCGAACGTAATTCTTAAGTTCAATACTATCCAGGTCCTTTGAATAAACGTACACCTTTCGACCGGTAAACATTATGCCACCTCCGCTACATTTGGAAAATTCAAGAGATCATTAATCGCATTTATTAAAAAATTTTCGTTAAGGGGTTTCTTTACAAAAGTGATTTCTCTACCAAGCTTTATCTCAATCTCAGATTTAGCATCGCTGTCATTAGAAATAAAAACGATTGGAATATTAAAAGGAGATATTTTTTTAAATATTTTGGCTACTTCAATTCCGCTAATTTTATTCAAATTTAAGTCTAAAATTATCAAGTCCGGTTCATAGTGAGAGAACTCTCTAAAAGCATTTGCTTCACTTTCAAATGTCTCTAATTCTAAAAACTTATACTCGGCTAAAAGGACTCTAATGGCCTCAAGGCAATCCAAACTGTCATCAATCACCATAACTCTTTTAACAGACTGTTTACGATGCCTGCTTTCATGTATTGAAAGAACATTGGTCAAAGAATGAGTCGGAGCGATTTTTGATGATCTAAATACAGGGCAGTTCATAAGCTTTCCTTTAAATTCTTTTCTTAATTTTAAAAGGAAAGCGTTATCTAATAGGTAAATCTAAGTAAAAAATATTTAACTTAGGTATCTTCTTAATTTTACGAGCTTTTCACCCATTTGTTCGGTACTATTTTCTTTTGCTTCTCTATGAATTTCTTTCATTAATTGATCTAGCACTACAAGCCCATAAGTCTCAGCTGATCCAAGAATTCTGTGACAGATTTTTCTTATGACTTCAAAGTCTTTTTCTTCTAATGCCTTGTCTAGGTGATTTAAGTCCACCTCTCTTCTTTCAATATATTTAGGGATATAACTAATAAAACTTTCGGGAATAACTTCTTCTTTGTAGTTTTTGACCTCATTCATAGTCGAATCCTCGATTTCTAAATAGTTACTTAATGTCTTTAAAAGCTTGCTCTTTTTAACTGGCTTAACTAAACATTCATTACAACCAATTTTTAAATAATGCTCGACTTCTTCTTTCATTGCATTTGCTGTTAAGGCTATAATATTTCGAGGTGCTTCCTTTGCTACCTTTTCCATTCGGCGAATTCTTTTTGTGGCTTGCATGCCATCCATAACGGCCATTTGTATATCCATCAAGATCACATCAAAATCTTCAGTCTTGGCTTTTTCAATAGCCAATTTTCCATTTTCAACTACCGTGAGGTCGATATTTTGATCCCTTAAAAATTCTTTAATTACAATTACATTATCTTCAAAATCTTCCGCCATTAAAATTTTTCCTTTTAGCTGTTTACTCTCAAAGAGCCCTTTCGTAGGTTTTTTGCTTTCTTTACCTTCAAATAGTTCAATCAATTCTTTTTTCTTAATAGGTTTATAATAGAAAGCTTTTGGGTTAATCGTTTCCATTAATTCAACATCTTTCTTTCTTGCAATTGATGGTAAGAAGAAGATAGTCTTCTTATTTAAATTTGGATCTTTCTCCCTTAATTTCTCAAAAGTTTCAATCCCACCAAGGTTCTTCATTTTCACGTCGATAAAGACGTAAGAAAACTCATCAAGTTTATCTTTATCAAATCTCTCTATGGCCTTACCTCCACTGGGACAAAGTTCAATTTGTGCACCAGCTTTTTCAAAATATCTTTTTAAGATGAGGAGTTCTTCTAGATTATCGTCAACCACAAGAATTTTAAAATGGCTTAAGGAAAAACCTAAATCATAATAATCTTCTATTTTAGGGTCCTCTTCAGAGATCGGAACTGTCACTGTAAACTCAGTTCCGTGACCTGGGACACTTTCGGCGGTTATTGTTGCATCCATCATGTCTAGCAGTCTTTTAGAAATGGCCAAACCTAGTCCGGCACCTCCAAACTTTCGAGTCGTAGAGTTATCTAATTGTTTAAACTCTTTAAATATACGAGTAATCTTTTTGTTAGGAATTCCAAGGCCTGAATCTTGCACTTTATAAACCAAATTATTTTTTTCGAAGTCAAAGGATACGGAAAGTGAAACATACCCATCAGAAGTAAATTTAAAGGCATTACTCACTAAATTAATTAGAACTTGTCTAAGTCTATGATAGTCGAGGTAAACCGTTTCAGGAAGATCACTCTCTACAATAAAATAGAAATCAAGCCCTTTCTTAAAAGCAGTACTACATAAAAGGTCATTTACATCTTCTAGGAGCCTTACAGGCTTAAACTTAATGGGGCTTAGATGAATCTCATCCGCTTCAATTTTGGATAGATCCACAATATTATTGACCAGGTTCAATACGGTATCTATAGAAGTAGAAAGCATATCAACGTGATGAATTAAGTTTGCCTCTTTGGTTCTCTCTTTAATCACCTCAACAAGTCCAGAGATAACACCTAAAGGGGTTCTAATCTCATGACTCATATTAGCTAAAAATCTTGATTTAAATTGAGACTTCTCATTAAGAGCATTTTGAAGCTTTTTTCTTTCGATACTATTGACTATAGAGCGGGCGATTAAAGATGAGCCGTTTTGAAGTGCCTCGCTCTTTAATAGGATATCAGAGACACCTTCCGAAATTAAATTTAAAAACAAATCATCTTTTTCATTTTCAGTTAAAACGATTATCGGTTTCTCTGGAATTGTTTTAACAAGCTCTTTTATTGACTCAATATCTTGAATTCCGGAAACATTTAAATCTCCGATAAGGGCATCGATTTCTCGAAGATTTGCTGAAGTAATGCTTTGGTAATCAACTTGGCGTAAAAACTTTATTTCTTTTTTGAAGGACTTACTAATAATGCTCGTTAAACCATTAAAGTCTAAGTCGTTACCTTCAACAATGAGGATCTTTAAGGTTAAATTAAACATAGGTTTCCTACTTATTTAGAAGTTACCTAAATCGCTACTCTATCTTTTCCTTGAGCAAATTCTATCATAAAGTCCACCGCGACGTTTAAGTCCTCAGAATTTAAAGGTTTATTAAGAAATAAATTGGGATAATTCTTAGTCATTACGTCCTTATAAGTATGATCGACCGACATGTAGATAATAGGGACTTTTTCACCTCTGGCCTTATATAAGTTATTGGCCACTTCAAACCCAGAGACACCGGGCAAATTAACATCAATTAAAAAGAGATCAATTTTAGAGCTTTCTATGTATTTTCGAAAGCTTCCGTAGTCATCATCGTCGTACTCAGACCAACTAAAAATGAATGGGTTATAGTTCTTATCTAGCTCATTGATAATATAGTGAATTACATCATAATCATCTTCTATTACGCCGATATTTACTCTATTTTCAGTAAAATACATTTTAGCCTCACATTTTAAGTGCCTAGAGACTTATTAAAGCAATTGAAAGTTCAATATTGATTAATATAGGCCTAATTTTTTTTTACTTTAGTTAGCATTTTCAAGATTCTGATAATACTCGCGCATTCTTCTTAGTGTATCTTAGCTGGCTTCTCCTGAATTATCGCTTTGACGAAAGCGCTCTGGATTAAGTCTGACTTGCTCAGCAGCGTCCTCTACCCTTTGAATTACTTCATCTAGCTTTTGTTTGACTGAAGGGTCTAGTGCATCTGAATAACGACTTTTTAAGGTCTCTAGGCCGTTTGAAAGCATAAGGAAGTTTTCATTCTTGCCTAAAATTGAAACACTTACATCATCAAAACTTGAAAGAAGTTCAAAGGCCTTATCATCAAGTACACTCCCGCCATTTCTACCCATAAGATCTATGAGGGTGACAATATACTCCGCTTCAAAGGACTTTCGACTGACAAAAATAAAATAGTCAAAAATTTCATCAATATTGGAAGGACTTAGACTTGTATCTCGAAGATAAGTGGCAAAGTCTAAGACATATTTTTTATTAGCTATATTATAGCTTTTATAGGTTGCTAACATTTTTCCTAAAAGCTTACTCGCTTCTACTTTTGGTAGGTCTTCATCAAAGCGGCGCATGGCCTTCATTACCGCAAGCATCTGCTCTTCTTTTTTGACCACAGACTGGGATATGGTTATCCATTTAAAGTACTTTGGATCATAAGGCAGTGTTGATTCACTTAGCTTTTCCATTAAGAACTTCCCATAGACCTCTTTGTAGGCGGAGTTCTTTAATGTTGTTTCAATTAGTTCGTCCTCCCCTCTTTCAAAAAGAAAATTCATAAGAAGTTTTTTCTTTTTAAGAGTAAAGTCAAAATCTCGGGCTATTATTTTTTTAAAAAGATCCATTCCCGAAGAAATATCTTTTTGAGACCATAAGATATTAGGAATGATCTCCATGGCCACATCAGGAATCTCTTTATCGATAAAATGTTTGGTGATAAATTCTGTAAGTTCCGGGATATCCTCTTCTCTTTTTGAGATACCTAACAAGAGCGATCTTATCTGATAGTCCGTGGCTTCCGGTAATATTTCAGCCTCAAGGAGCTTATGAGTTTTTTCTCCACCAAGTTTTTTATAAAGACTAGGAATTAGCGTTTCAAGAGCATCACCTCGTGATTTCTTTAAAAGCTCTCTTGAATAGAAAGTAACAAGCTCTTCATCTAAGTTTGGATTAGAAAGAGAGCGCCCAAGGGCCGTTAGTGAGAATTCACTAGAGAGTTTATGATCAATTATTTTCTTAAAGCTTTCTTTAAACTCAGCTTCAGAAATATTTTCGAGTTGGTAAGCAAGATCTGAGAGCTCATAGCTATTCTTAACCTGATCTAATTCACTTAACTCTAGAACTTGTCTCTCTCGAGGGGCCTCAAGGGCAAGCTTTAGTTCATCAAAGGTCATATTATCATTTAAAAGAGAGTCAAACTTATCGGACTCCTTGGCCAGCCTAGCATCTAAAAGTTCTGCAATTTTAAGAATTGAAATCTCATCTTCTGAAGTGTTTTTAATATACCCTAGAACATTTGCATCACCTCTTTTCCAGGCCTCTAGGAAGCGAATGGTAAAGTCCGTATAAAGCTCTAAGATTTCTGGTTCAAGGGTGGAGTTAAAGTATCTAGACTCTAACGTTCCGTAGCTATTGATAAATCTTATAATAGCTCGACTTGAGCTAAAGGCATTCCGTCCCGTTCTAGAAGAAAGTGGTCTATTGGGGTTAGAAAGAGCAATAGTACTTAAACTGGTCATGGCCCGTTCTAGGTTTTGTCTTCCTAAATATCCCCTTCCCTCATTTACATGGAAGACTTTTCTAAGGTTGGCCTCCATTTTATGAAAGGCCTGGAATAACTCAAGAAGCTGCTCATGAGTTACGCTTCTTGTATCAATTCCATAGTGAATATGAATTCCGGCCTGGTCAGGTCTTTGATCGACCCCAAGCTTTTTTAGCCTTGATAAGAGCTCAATATGATTGGCCAGATCTTTACCGTCACGAATTATAGGGGAGACGATCTCCACTCCATTTTTACCGGCTTCAAACTTTAAAGAGGCGTCACTTTTCACAACATAGATATATTCAAGTCCATCTTTTTCAAAGCTAATTTTGCTACTTCCTGACTTGCCAGTGATGCTAATTTCTTTACCCGGATAAAGCTCCGAGATAATCCCTCTCATAGACTTGGCCACTTCAAAATAGCTAACATCATCGGGAATAGAGCCTTCAAATTCAATTCCAATTGTAGAGTGATCCGGTACATGTTTTTTTATTAAAGCGTCAAGATCAGTTCCTTCCCGAAAATCTTTTACCACCCTTTTTAATGCTGACTTTCTGATTCCTAAAACTCGTCCTAGATCTGCGTCTTTAAAGTAAAAGTCCATCTCCTCGGCCGTCATGGTCACTCTTTTTATGTTTTGCACCAGGACTGGAAAAGTATAAAAATCATCATCCGCGGAGCTTCCCATATTTGAGATTCTTGAAAAGAGAAATCTTTTATAGATTTCATCCCTGGTATTATTAGATGAAATTAAGTCCACCAATCCTTTTATACTTTCATCATCTGTTAGCCCTAGAATCTTAAGTTCATTTGAGTTTTTTAAAAGACGTTTATAGGCGGATGATTCTAATTTAAGTGAAGGAAGAATCGTAAGGACTAGCCTTAACTCCTTAAAGCTTGAGTTCTCTTTGCTTAAATAGCTCTTTGCCTCATTTGCAATTAACTTTTTAAGGTCTTTATTGACACTCGCTTCAGGGGCCTCACTTTTAAGCAAACGAATAGCTTTATTAAAGGCCTGATCACCAAGGGAAAGTTTATTAAATAGCGGTGAGCCACGTAAAAGCTCTTCAAGACCCTCTAATTCTGGGGCATCTATTTTTAAGCGAAAGACCGCGTCCGTCAGCTCATCAAGATCTCCTGCGGCCCTAGGATTCTCAAGAAGGTTCAAGGCCAAATCATGACAGCTAATAACTGAAGCTGGCATACGATCAAAGGACCTATTCACCGATGAACAGGAGCTTAATAATAAAGCTAAAACTAGAAGGATTCTCACCCCATCTTATCGGCGACTAAAACCCTCAACTTTAGTTCTAAGTGGCTAAATATCCTAGGAAAATACCATGCTAAGTAGATGAAAAAAGGGGCACAGGGCTTCTTTATCTATGAATAAAGTTCTCCTATAATTCATCCCCTAACCCCCATTCGTCAGGAGGACGATTTGACTGAATCAGATAAGAAGAAAATCGAAGAACAAGACCTTAATACCTATGAAGGAATCGCTGAACATTACGATACTCTCATGACTGACGGTTATTATGATTATGATGAAATTTCAAAAAATCTTTGTGCCATTATTGGGGAAAGACGAAAGTTAATGGAGCTAGGGGTTGGTACAGGACTTGTGGCCGATAATCTATTAAAGGCCAATCCAGATTTTAAAATTACAGGGGTTGATAATACTCCGGCCATGATTTCACAGGCCAAAGAAAAACTTGGGGATCGCATTGCTTATGAACTTCAAGATATAACTAAACTCTCTATTGATACTAGGTTTGAAGCGGCCTTTTCAGTTGGTGGCTGTTGGTACTTTATCGATAATGGTCCTGACAAAGAGCTAGAGTTCTGTAGTCATATTGATGATCTTGAAACATCCAAGCAAGGCTTAAAAAATGTGGCCGAGCATTTAGAAAAAGGTGGTGTTCTGGCCCTGGCCCTTCAGGCACCCCACACCAATTACTCTAAAGAGCTTTCTAATGAGTTAACTTACTCGCAGGAGATCTTTAAAGAAGATAACGGATTTACTAAGCATTACTCTTTTACCAGCACTCAAGGTGTAATTGCTGAACAGTTTTATCGCTATCTTGTTCTCCCTGAATCTGAGGTTCATGATTTCTTCAAAGAACTTGACTGCAAACCTCTTGGTCTATGCCCTTCTAGAAACTTTTTCGTTTACCAAAAAAATTAATTATGAAAAATAATCAAAATACAAAAATCACTTTTATTGGCGTTGGCAATATGGGTAATCCCATGGCCTATAATTTAATCAACTCTGGTTACTCGGTAACGGTTTACGATCTTGATAAGGCTAAGGCGCAAAACTTAATTGATAGTGGAGCAAAATTCGCTAGTGATTTAGAAGAATCTGTTAAAGATGCTGACTTAATCATGACTTCACTCCCTGGTCCGGCACAAGTACGAGAAGTGATCCTAGGAGAAAATGGTGTTTTAAATTTTGCTCAAAAATATTCAACTCTTATTGACACCTCCACCAGCTCAGTTGAGCTGGCCCAAGAAATAGAAAAAGAAGCAAAAGAGAAATCGATTCATTATTTAGAGGCTCCCATCACTAACGCGGTAGACGGAGCAAAACTTGGAACCCTAGCCTTTTTTATTGGCGGAGAGGAAGATGTTTTTGAAAGCTCTAAAGATATTTTTAATATTTTAGGTAGTGATCTTTTCTATGTGGGAAAACCAGGTAATGGGGCCACTACAAAACTCATTACAAATCTTTTATGGTTTGTGAACGCTGCCGCCATTGGTGAAGGGCTTATGCTTGGGGCAAAAGCTGGTATTCCACTTGAAACTGTGACCGAGGCCCTAAAAAAGAGTGCGGGAAATAGCTGGGTAGCTGAGCACGATATTCCTTCCATCTTTGCAGGACACTACGACCCAAGTTTTTCACTGGAGCTTTGCTGCAAAGACTTAAGACTTGTTTCTGAGATTTCAAAAAGCCAAGGATTTGATTTAAAGATGGGAAAAAAGGCCTATGAACTATTTGAAGAGGCCAAGAAGAAATATGGAGACCATGCTCCAGAGCTATCAGTAGTAAAACTTCTTGAAGAGGAAATGGACATTTTATTAAGACCAACAAAAACGGAAAATAAAATTATATCCTCCCCTTCCCGGGCTGAGCTTATGAAAGAAGCCCATGAGCATATGCCTCAGGGAGTCGGTGAAAATTATCGCTACTGGGGAGATGAAAATACGGTCTTCGTAAAAAAATCAAAAGGCTTTACCATCACCGATGAAAATAACAAAGAGTTTATAGACTTTAGGCTTGGCTATGGACCTATTATCCTAGGTTATGCAGACGAAAGAGTTGATCAGGCCGTCATCAATCAAATTTCAAGTGGGGGAACTCTTACGGGTTTTTCTACCGCCCTTGATACAAAAGTTGTAAAACAAATTAAAGAGCTCTGCCCAAATATAGAAAAGATGCGTTTTGCCAACTCTGGTACCGAGGCCGTAATCGGCGCTATTAGAACGGCCCGTGGTTATACCAATCGAGACCGTATCGCCATTGTTGAAGGCGGCTTTCATGGCCTCTTTGATGAAGTGATGTGGAAAGCAAGTGTAGAGGACTGGGATCCAAAAGGATCAAATCCACCTAAGGTTATTCCTTTTGGAGGAGGAATCCCTGACTCCACGAGAAACTTAGTCGACTTGATTCAACTAAATGATCATGAAGGTTTAAGAGAGCTTTTTAAGAAAAGATCAGACCAACTTGCCTGCATCATACTTGAGCCCATTATTGGAAACTGCGGAAGTATTTCTTCAACTAAGGAATGGCTTAACGAACTTAGAAAACTTTGTACAGAAAATGGCACAATGCTAATCATGGATGAAGTTAAGACTGGCTTTCGCGTGGCCAAAGGTGGAGCTGGAGAGCTTTATAATATAAAAGCAGATCTTACCACCTATGCTAAGGCCATGGGTAATGGCTACCCGGTCGCCGCTTTTGGTGGAAAAAAAGAAGTCATGGATGTGGTCGGCTCAAATCAAGGAGGCGTAGTCCATGGGGGAACATATACAGCAAACCTAATTGGACTTTCTGCCGCTCATAAAACCCTTGAGATCCTGTCCCAAACTAAGGCCCTTGAAACCGTTAATCAAACGGGAGAAAAGATAAAAGAAATTCTCGGAAGAGTTTTTACAAGTCATGGAATCGAGCATCGCTTTGCCGGTCCCCCTTCCATGTTTGGCATTCATTTTACTAGCACGGTCCCTACAAACTATAGAGACTGGCGAATCACCGATAGCGCTCTCTACGAGCGTTTTGCTTGGAACTTAATCAAAGGCGGAATCATGCTTGAACCAGACTCAAGAGAGCCTTGGTTTATCTGTGAAGCCCACTCAAAAATGGATTTTGGTAAGCTTGAAGATATTGCCATGAAGGCCATGAAAGACGCTCTTAATTAGGCTGCTTGCAATAAAAGAAGCTCTTGGTCTTTTCATTATCGCAGGCTCTTTTATTCAAGGCCTGCGCTTCATCAAGCCTTTTATTGGCCAAGAGAAACTCATAGTACTGCCTACACTCGTAATTTTGATTTTGATCGCAGCCCATGCGAAGAACCTGGCCGCCTTCTTCCTTTTGACCTGTTTCAAAAAAATACCTCGAAGCAATCATACAGGAACGTTCACCTCCGGCCTCACAGGCCTTTAAATAAAACTCCCCTGCTCTTGGGTCATTAACCCTATGAAGACTTGAGGCTAGGCTTGAGCAAGTTTTAACATCAAGCTCACAGCCCTTCTCCCTAAGTTTAAAGGCCATTTTATCAATCTTAGTATCTCCATACTCAACAATATTCCCTAAACTCACGCAGGCCTTTGCATTATTGGCCTTACAGCTTTTTTTCAATTTCGATGTGATCTGATTCTTGGCCTTCTTACCTTCGATCATATAAAAAAGTGAAACACAGGATTCAACTTTTTCCCCAGTACATTTGCTCTTCATCTGATCAAGAAGTTTATTCTTTTGCCCGGTATAGCGATAGTACTCTTCAAGTTTCCAACAGGCATACTCTTTCCCATCACGGCAATCAATAATGGCTTCATTCCTGCCATCATCTTTTGTTAAAAAATCATATCTTTTTTTATAATAAGAATCCTGTGAGTCTTCATTCTTATTCTCTTTTTTATCCTTCTCACTTGTCTTAGGAGCATCAACATTAGACGATCCTTCACTCGCTGTGCTTTTAACCAGCTTCTCTTTAATCCTAATGACTTCCTTGGTTTCGACGACTTGAGAGGGAACAACAGAATTCTTCCCTATATAGAAGGCTAGGGCGACACTAACAATCCAGAAAATACTAGTTACTATCTTTTTCATCATTTTTTATTCTTTCTTTTAATAGCTAAGAAGTCCCTTACTATCCCAGTATTCAAATTCATAAATCCCCATCTCTCTAATAAGCTTTTGTTTATTAAGTTCGGTACCAATAAAACTTTTCCCAGGCTCCCGAGGGGATTCATCATAGGGGTGTAAAAAATCGCTCCCTTTAGTAAAGGTTCGTGTTTCTTTTTCATCCATATTTTTTAAACTACTATTCCACTGCTTAAGTGTCTTTGGTTTTTTAGCTATTCCCATATCAAAGACATAAGGTTTGATCTTATCTCCATCTTTGACCAATACATAGGGAGCCACATGGTAGCGCCATCCTATAAAACCGTCTGGAACAGGAATTTTCTCACCAGCTTTATCTTTTTCCTTCCATTCCTTTGGGTATAGTCCGCCTCTATCTATTTCGGTCCCGTACATGGTCATGGCCTTTCCCATTTTTATTCCATTGGCCTTCGCAATCAAGGCGTACTCATGGGCACGAATTTCGCAGCCTGCATGTAAATAATCAAACTGCATATAATCAACTTCATAAAAGGCCTTAAAAAGTTTTTCTGCCTCTTCAGGACTTAGCACCGAAAGCGAGTCCCCACGATACTCCGAAGTTTCAAATTCTTTTTTAAAACCAAGATCAACTTTCTCATGAAGTTTTGAAGCATCGACCCCTTCCTCATAGCGGGCCTGCTTCGGCGGCACTCTTCTTTCCTGACAGGGAAACTTCGGCTCTGTCGCACTCGAGGCAACCTTATTAAATCCCTTAATCGCCTCTTCAAGTTCAGCGCTTGCATAGGCATTTGAAAATAGAGTGATCCCTATAAGGAAAACAAAGACTTTCATAGCTCCTTATCGGCTTTTTCCCCCTATATTAAAGGAGCTAAGTGACCGATATCAAAGGATATGATATTCGTGAGTACCTGAAATTTCGCAAGAGTTTAATATTGCCGATAAGAGGTTTCTGCCATAAATAAATCTCATGTTATAATTTTTTAGATATGAAATTAGTTTTAATCATCAAATTGATTTTTAGTCTTAATGCACTCTTAGCCGAAGAAGTAGATCCAAAGATAGTAGAAAAAAAATGGACTAAGAAGTACGCGGATATTGTGAATAACTGCATTCTCAAAAAATTTAATAAGAAGCGCTGTAAGTATTATAAAAACAATACTCCCCTTGATGTTTCTAGCACCAGTGAACTCGTGGAAGGTGTAAACCATGGAGTAAATAGTACGGGTAGAGTTATAAAGACTGGATTTAATAATATTGCCGCTTTCTATGGGGGCGGTAGTGAAAAAGACTTTCAAAATGCCAAAATCAATCAAGACTACGATCGAATTTTAAAGTTTTCGAAAGCAAAAATTACTAATGAGAGTTTAAGCACCTGCCAACAAGCTTGCCTTGCCACTTGTATCAGTTCAAGGTTGATTAGTTATAGAAGAACTGTTGCGGGAAATTATCAAACTTGCCGTGGTGCACTTGAATCTGGCGGTGGAGACTGTAAGTCTTTTGCCAATCTTGCGAACGATATTATGGAATATTTTGGCCTCACAGTTCAAACCGATTGGGGTGATCAATACTATCGCGACGAAGAAAAGAAAGAGCATATGAAAGGTGCAGGGCATGCCATGATTTCAGTTTGGATCGATGATAAGCCCTATCTTATGGAACCCCAATCTAGATCACCTCGATGTGAATTTTATGACCGTAATTTCAAAAAAGAATTTAGAAAAGTCGAAGAAGAGTACCTACAAAAAGTCAAAAAAACGGCCTTTGGAGAATCCGCCACCGCTGGAAAAGCCGTTGGTGATTCAGTCCGTGGTGTAGTGAACAAAAATATCGACACTACTCCTTCAAAGAAAACCCCCACTTCTCTTAGAAAAGACAAATAGTCGGTACGTGGTTACTTTTCGCGGAATCAGGTGGTTACAAAAATATTTTACCATGATAGATTTGCTTTATGCCAGAACTACCCGAAGTAGAAACCATTCGCCAGCAACTTGAGAAGAAGACTCCGTTTACGGTTAAGAAGATGGAGTTGTCTAAGGTTGTGAAGTCTATTTTGAAGGATCGAGAGTTTAATCCGGAGGGGAAGACGATTTCTCATGTGAAGCGAAAGGGAAAGCTGCTTGATTTGCATGTGGATGATGACCTTCACATACTTTCTCATTTGGGGATGAGTGGGGGCTGGAGAATTTCGAAGACGAAGGTACTAGAAAAGCATACTCATGTGCAGTTTTGTGGCAGCGATAAAAAGGGCAAGCCGCTTTTTCTTGCTTATGTGGACCCGAGGCGATTTGGGTATATGTATTTTTTAAAGGATAAGTCGGCGCAGGTTCACTTGGATAAGCTAGGGGTTGATATTGCTTCCGATGAGTTTGATGCTGAGTATGTGCATATGATTCTTAAAAAGTACCCCAATCGTCAGTTGAAGGTTCATCTTTTGGATCAGAGTTTTTTTGCAGGATGCGGAAATTATATTGCCTCGGAGATTTGCGCCCGTGCGGGAATTCGCCCAACTCGTAGGTGCGGGAAAGTGACGAAGAAGGAGTGCGCCGATATTGTTCGCGCCACCGGTGAGGTTTTAAATCCCATTATGGAAAGTAATGGTCTAACTTTTTCTGGGGGGTATTCGGATACCTCTGGAGAAAAAGGAGATGGTGTTAAGCATCTGGTGGTTTTTTGGCAAAAGGAATGTCAGATGTGCGGAGGCGAGGTTAAGAAAATAACCCTAGCTCAGCGGGGAACCTTCTATTGCCCCAAATGCCAAAAGTAATTCACTCAGGAATATAAGTCTTTATTATTCCTAGCTATCTTTGTTAATAAGCAAACATTCCCTATAAAAAATTATTTATATAAGTGATATCCTTAATAGCGAGAAAACGAGAAGGGAATTCATGGAAGAAAAACCAAAATATAATAGAAGAAAGATCTTAGCCTTTTCTGCAATTGTGGGAGTTCCCGCTCTACTTGGAAAATTCTTTTTATCTTCAGGAGAGAAGGTGGCCCGCAGGGTGGCGGCACTTTCTGAAATTGATTTTAAAAGTTTAAGCTTTGTTAAAAGCTACTCTCCCCTCGAATCAAAAACGTCTACAAGGTTTCTTTTGGCCATTGCTAAAATTAAGTTTAAGGTGAAAACCTCAAAGGGTCATAACACTCGTCAGTTTGCGGACTTAACGGAGTACGCTCCTTCTGGGGATATTGATCTTTCGGCCTGGCGTTTAGATAAGTTATTAGAGGCGTCTATTGAGGAGCGTGAAAGAAACACCAAGAATTTTTATATCCGAACAGAAAAACCAAACCAGCTAACTTTTGAGATTAAAAAATTTGAAGTTTGTAATGCCGAAGGAAAATCTGTCGACGTAAAAGTTAGTGAGGTTAAAGAAAAGGCGCGAGATCTAGGGATCTATATGCTTGAATGCGCTGGCAATGATCGCTATTCAAAGTTTGGTTTAATGTCCGCTTCTAAGTGGTCAGGAATTCCTGTTAGTGAATTTATTGCTGAGGAAAAATTCCAAGGGGCTCGTGAGGCCCATACTCATGTATTGGTGGAGGGCTTTGATGAATCGACTAATACAAACTGGAATCGCTTTCCTGGATTAGTTGAATCAACTCCCGGCGCTAGTTGGATTTTCACCCTAGAGGAGCTTAAAAAACATAAGGCCTTTTTTGCGACCAGTATGAATGGGGAGGATTTAACGGCGGATCATGGCTACCCTCTTCGTTTAGTGGTTCCTAATTTTTATGGCTGCGCTTCAATAAAGTGGTTAAATAAAGTGACCTTTTTTACACCAACAGATAAGACTCCAACTGAACAACAAATGCGTGAATTCTCAGATCGAACCAATCAAGAGGGAGTGCCGATGCTTTATAAGGATCATCGCTCTCCGGTAGTCGATCTAGCATCAGTGCCTGTGAAAGTGGAGAAATGGTACGACAATACAACAAAACAAAATATCATTCGCCTTATAGGTTTAACCTGGGGTGGGATTGACGAAGTTAACCCTAAATTAAAAATCATCATCACAAAAAGAAAGTGGATACGAAGAAGATCAAAACATAAAGGGCAAGGGGCCACACGAAAAAGAGTTCAAGTGGTTGTTGAAGAAAAGATCATCGACGCGGCCGAAAGGGTCAACACCCTTTCATTTTCACATTGGACCCATTGGTGGGTTCCCCCAAAGAAAGGCCGCTACTATGTTCATCTCGAGCCCGTTGATGACAATATTGTAGCAAGAAGACTTCGTCGTAAGTATTACCAACGAATGATTAAGGTCTAAAAGGTGCCAGGCACCTTTTGGGACGGGGTGCGACATCGCAGCGATGTCGCTTTATGTTAGTATTCCCTTATGAAAAATCTCATTCCTTTTATTTATCTTCTATTATTCTCATTACTGGCATGTTCTTCTCCCTCAATTAAAGAAGAGCTTCCTAGTGGAGATGGAAAAAGCTATCTTGGCGCTGTTGTTCAAGAAGTAAAAGAGCATGGCGTGGCCATCAAACTTGGGTTTCTTATTCCAGGAGCTAGCGGCGAACGTATGGGAATGAAGTCTGGTGATTTTATAACCAAGGTAAATGGCAAGCCTATCTCTGAATTTAAGAGCCCTCGCAGAAAGGCCTTTACAGATTATATTAAAAACTATCCTCGAAATAAAAAGATAAGCTTTAAACTTCTTCGTTTTAAACAAATTAATACTGTTGAAGGAAAAGAGGTTGCGAACCTTGATTCATTTCTAAGTGAATTGAAAGAAAAGGCGAATATAACGGTAGAAAAAAAAGAGCTGAAGCTAGAGCTAGTAGGTTATTTAGATAGAAGAGTTTACGGAAATGGACCAAAAGTTCTTCCTAAAAATAATAAGGAGCTTCTCCCCTCTTTTATAAAACATAAGGATTCTAAATTTAGGAAGTTTGTAGATAAAGAGATTATTAAAAATAAAAAAGAAAAAGAATACGAAGAGCTCAAGGACACGTTTGCTCTTTTAACCGATCGAGCTGATTTTTATAGACGTAACCTAGTCACATATGTGCAAAAAAACCCACTTGAGCTAGGTCTATTAACTCATAAGTTAAAGAAGAACTTGAGTATAGAAAATTTGGCAGAGCTAATGGACCTAAAGTTTAAAGTCCCCACGGCCAGTACCTACTCTGCTCAAAATGATCCCATTCAATTTATCAAAACAACTTTGAATCAAGTATATACGGAACTTCATTTCGCCTTTAAGGAGATTGAAACTAAAGATAAGAAATACCTTCTTTCTGAGTATCAAAGCATTATCGATTATATCGACCAAAAAATTATGTTAACTGACTTAAAGGATATGGAGAAGTTCGGGCGACTTGATAAAATTCTTCAAAAAATAAACTTTCCCCATCTTATTAAGGCAAGAATTTTTGCCATGAGCTTAGATGATAAAAGCCTCTTTAGGGCCTTAGATAAATTTTTAATTAAAAATAATACTCCTCAACATCAAGTGAACACTCGCTTTGGAAATATTATAATCGGCGGCAAGGGAAATAACTGGTACCGCGGTATAAGCCCCCACTCTACTGCTTTAATTATTGATCTTGGAGGTGATGATCTTTATTCTGGAAGCTTTGCTGGTACAGGTTTTGGAAACCCCTTTAGTATGGTTATTGATCTTGCGGGTAATGATATTTATGAAGCAGCTAGGGCCTGTTCTTTTGGCTGTGGAATCCTTGGTCTTGGAATTCTAATTGATCGGGCCGGCAATGATACCTATACGGGGACAAAGTTTAGCCAAGGGGCCAGCTTTGGCGGCCATGGGCTTCTTATTGACCGCAGCGGCTTTGATAAATATGAATCGGTTTCACAGTCCCAGGCCTATTCCTTTTACGGGATCTCTGCTCTAGAAGATCATCTTGGGAACGATCTCTATAGGGCCAAGCTTTTCTCCCAAGGCTCGGCCGTGGCAGGCGGGGTTTCTCTTTTAAAAGATCATTCTGGTCATGATGAATATGAAGCAAGGGGCCTATTTTTATCAAGCTATGGGACCCATGGCATTTTTAAAAGTTTTTCTCAAGGTATGGGTTTTGGCTTTCGCGGATTTATGTCTGGGGGGATAGGTATTTTAAGTGACTTAAAAGGAAAAGATGATTTTAAGGGGGGAAACTTCTCTCAGGCAGCCGGCTATTATTTTGGATTTGGCATATTTCATAATGGATCAACAGATCAAGATTCTTACTTAGGCTCACGGTATTCACAAGGAGCAACCGCCCATTACGCTGTGGCCAGCTTTCTTGAAGAAGGTGGGAATGATATTTACCGTGGTCGTCATGAGGCCACCGCCAGCATGGCCTGGGACTTAGGGGTAACCTATTTTGAGGATCAAGCTGGCAGCGATTTTTACGATAGCTTTGGAATGACCCTTGGTTCAGCGGCCCAAAATTCTTATGCTTTTTTCCTCGATAAAAATGGAAATGATACCTATAGGGTAAATACCCCTCCCGCTACAATACCCACAAATGAGGCCAGAGACGGAATCAGCCTAGGCTTCTTTTTTGATCTTGCTGGTAAGGATAAGTATCAAAAGGCCCGGAATAACTCCCGAGGTACTTTAGGAAATATTGGTTTCTGGGAGGACTTTAAAAACTCTAGAATAAATCCATTCCAATAAAATAAACATCCGTCGCTCCTTTACAGGTGCGAACTTCATTTTGAGCTGAGGCCACAAAATCTTTAAAGATTTCTTTGATACGATTCTTGGTTTCCTCGTCACAGGAAAACGAAGCGGAAAGATGATAATCACTGGGATCATTTCCCCGCATACTCATATGATTGATGGTTTGAAGCCGCCAATTGATATGATTTTGCATGGACGCTGGGTGAGCCTCTTCAAGGTGTACATTATTTCTAAGCACTTTGATTTGGTCTTTGGATCGATCAATAATTTTCATCTCTGTTAACTTTTTTAATTCTGATTCCAGTTTTACTTCATTAACAAAAACTTTTTTACAGATGAGGGCAGGATTCTCTCTGTATTTTGAAAGGGTAAGAAGCATATGAATTTTTGCGGTAATGGCCTCACGGTAATAGAGATCCACTTCCGACTGGGTTAATTCTGTCGTCTGATCTTTAAATTTATTCACGAGCTTTGATTTATCTTTTTGTATCTTTGTCACTTTTGTTTTTAAAAAAGACTTATGCTCACTATCTCCAGAGTTATTAAACTCACCTAAGAGGAGTAAATAATCGATCTCCTCTTGATTTAATTTGAGATTTCTTCCGATGGCATAAAGCTGTTCTGGGGAGAAGACCGCCGCCTCTTTCATGACCCTTGAGAAGTAGGACCCATGCATTCTGGCCGCGGAAGACAGAGATTTGAAAGAAATACCTAGGGATTTAGAGAGATTTTGAATCAATGGACGATAGTCTAAGTACTCGAAAATATTAGCTTCCATAAGGAAAGAATAGACTAAAAGTTAATTTTTATCAATAAATTAATTTATTTTTAGTCGTTTTTTCCGGTTTTACGCCTCATATTAGCCTTAACAACAAACGGCCCTAAGGCCAAATGGGAGAGAAATATGAAAAAGCTTTTAACAATTCTTGCGGTTCTTACTCTAACTTCAACTTCTTTTGCTCACGAAGGTAAACATCCTCGTCCAGGAAAGAAAAAAGGCGTAGTTGCTGTAGTTAAAGGAAAAAGAGCTATGACAATCTATAACGCTTTAGACGCTGACGTAATCACTAAAGATCGTCCTAAGTTTTCTGCAGACATCAAAAAAGTTGCAGGACTAAGATGTGCAAAGCTTACTAAGAAAGCTGATACAGCGGTTGTTAAGTACCGTTGTGCCCTTAGAGGTAAGAAACTTAAGCCTGGTAGAAGACACGGAAGACGTGGTCTTAATAACTAAGCTTTTGTTTAACTAAGCTATTGAATACAGGGCGGTATCTGGCTGATACTGCCCTTGTATTTTTAGCAAAGCACTGGATTTAAATCCAGAATTGTTCTAAAAGAAGACTGGGAGAGAAGTATGAAGAAGCTAATCTTAATTTTTGCTATTCTAGGTTCAAGTAGTCTACTTGCAAATGACCTTCTCTCTAACACCCCAACCATTGATCTTATTTCAGAAGCGGCCCTTGAAAGTTTAGAGCGGGCCAATAGATTTTCTAGCGAACTTATGTCTGATGATGAAGGTGGCTGGTCTGGTAACGGTGGCGGTTCCCGCGATGAATCCGATAATATTTGGTTTATTGGAAATTCCCCTATTAAATACTGTTTAGCCAAATCACCTAATTTTCCCCTTAAAGGTGCTGCCCTCAAAGAAATTATCGATACAAGTATCACCAAGTGGATGAGTTTTTTTAAGTCCTATGAGCTATTAAATAATAATCTTGCGGGCGGTTTTGAGCATCCTAGAATGAATATGCTTCAGTTTCCAGACGGCCTAAATAGAAAAATGAGCTCTAATTTTAGCTACACCAATGACTGCGACGAAGCCAGATTGCAGTTTCTCTTTGGTCTAGAAAATAAAGTAATCACTAATTATAAAAAATTCGCGTCAGATCATCCCTATGGTTTAGCCGTAAGGCAAAAGTATGATCATAAGAACTTTGCTCACAAGGGTATTATTTGGATTGATCAATTTAGCAGTGACAAAAAAGAAATCGAGCATATTGTCCTTCATGAACTAGGCCATATCTTTGGAATGAAACACGATAGTGTTCCCGTTATGGATGAGAACCTAACCAGCTTACTTGGAAAAAAACCTGAGTTTATCTCTGGATTCCTTGGAAAGATTGAAGCAGACTCTTGGACCTACGGTCTTAAGAAGGATCACCCAATTGTAATGACTTCCACTAAAGGAATGCGCCCAAGACGAAGAAGAATTGAAAATGGACAAACAGAAAAACTCTGCGGCGATAATCCCACCTATACAGCAAATAGAAAGATCCCAAGGAAAGTTTTAAAAGGCCTTAATTTAAATAGAAAAGACTGCCATAAGTTAAGCCTAACCTATTTAGGAGACGTGGGAGAAAGAAGAAGGGCCATCAAGACCTTTACCTTAGAAATTGAAGAGCTTTATTCTAAGAGAAAGGCCATCTTTAAAGGTTATTTTAGAATGACAGAAGGAAGCCGCCCGAAGTTTGAGGGTCCAGGAGTAGTAACTAAGCTTAATATTAAAAAGCCTCTCGGAAATACCCGCAGCACTTTTAACAAACTTACCCTTGAGAAAAAGCCTTCTATGCTTCCTCTAACTGGAACTTTTAATTTAGGAAGAGAGGCCTTCGCAGCAAAGATGACTCAGAATAAAGGTTTAGTTATCGAACTCTTTATTCCCGACGCTAAAGCCTGGTGGACTTTTAAGACTCATTATAATCAAAACTAGAGTTCAAACAAAGTTAACTTAGAAATTCTTTCGTTGTATTGGTCTAACTCTTCTTGTTTTAAGTTATGACTGTTTTCAAGACCTAATAAATATAACCTTTGATAAATCGCCATTCGTTGAGGATAAGTTAAACCATCTTTTAGTTTTAAAAAAGTTTCAGCGACCGTTATAATCTTCGAGCTCAATGACTTTTCTTGCTCTTCATTTAAGCTTTCATATTTGATCAGATAATTCCAACCATATGCCCAGCGCCATGATGTTAACCCTGGCTTTCCGCCAATCGTTACACCGACATCCATAATAAAACCTAAGCTTTCACTTTGAGCCTTTGAAACACATTTATTAAGCTCTTCATCTGCTTTTTTCTTAAGGTCTTCAGGTCCACCATACCAATAATCCACATCGTGGATATAGCAGCAGTGAATCCATTCTTTCTTTGTCCCAAAATGTCTTCCATTTGGAAATGAGGAACACCCATCGGTGCTAAAGTCAGCGATTGTGTTAGTCGGCTCTGCGAAGAGCAGGTAGAATAACTCTTTATTTTTTTGAGCATCAAAACCCATTGAGTATGAGTTCAGAGCAAAAAGTACAACAAGAATTGAAGTCAGAGTTTTCATGTTCTTATTTTAGGTCATAATTTCATCAAAATGACTTTGAGAGTAATCCTTTCAGCCCCTGTTAGAATCTTAGACAGTACTTAAGTAGCTGAAAATAAAGAGTTTTAAACCGTTGTCGGTAGCCTTCCACGGAGTTAGAATCCTTCCATGATAGATATAAGCCAATCCGTCGCTATTCTCATAGACGGTAATAATATTGAGAGAAGTATTCACGAAGTCAGTGATGCTACCATGTTAAATTTTGAAGTGATTATTCCAAAGCTCGTCGTTGATCGTCAGCTTAATCGTCTCGTTTACTTTCGCGAGGGAAAACAAATTTCTGATAAGCTAACTGAAAGACTTCAGCAGCATTATCATGGAAGCGTTAGACCTTGTCATAAAAGCGCCGATATCCCCCTTAGTATTAAAGCAACTCAGCTTGCTTCTAAAGTTGATACCATCGTGATTATGAGCGGTGATTCAGATTATATTGAGCTGGTTCGCCACTTAAAGGCCATGGGAGTTAGAGTTGAAATTGCTTCCGTTAAGCAAACGACTTCTGCCATGCTCTTAGAGGAAGCTGATCATTTCTATGCTTTAACAAAAGATGATTTCTTTAAGTTACCTGGTCAAAAGCAGGGGCAAAGAAGAACTACTACAACTAGGAAAAAACCTACGACAAAAAAAACTAATACATCCCGGAGTAAGAAAAAATGAACAAAGAAGAGATTCTTAGAAGAAATCAAAAGTGGATAGAAACCAAATTAAACAGAGACGGTTCTTATTTTGATAAACTTTCTGAGGGACAATCTCCAAGCTTTGTTTATCTAGGATGTAGTGATAGCCGAGTTTCCCCTGAACTTTTTATGGGTCAAGAACCCGGTGAAGTTTTCGTTCATCGAAATATTGCAAACCTCTTTCACGAATCAGATCCGTCAGTCATGACTGTTCTTCAGTACGCCATCACGGCCCTAAATATAAAAGACCTGGTGGTCTGCGGTCACTATGGCTGCGGCGGTGTTCAGCTGGCCATGGACGGAGCCGATTTTCCATGGCTTCAAAAAATTAAGGACCTTCATAAAAATAATAGTGACGCTGATTTTAAAACTATGGTGGAGCTTAATGTGGTTCAGCAGTGTGAAGAGCTTGAAGAGCTAGATCTTGTCAAAGAGAATGACGTCAAGGTTCACCCCTGGGTCTTTGATTTGGCCTCAGGAAAGATCGTCGATTTAAGCGAATCTTAGTCAGATATTTTTCTTTTCCGTTTTTGAATGAATAAAAACTAAAACTATTGATATTACTCCTAGCCCTAAATGAAGATAGCCTAGGTACTTTCTCATCCATTCCCCTGTAACAATAAGCAAACTTTGTCCAGAAAAGGTCAGAAGAACTAAAGCCCCACATAGGATAAGTCCTGTTTTTTTTCTTTTATACAGATGGATTCTCTTTAGCTTTGTAGAAATATGATCTTTAAAAATTAAACCTATAGAGAAGATAAGTAGAGGCGTTACTAAATAGTGAAACGATTTAACCGTAGTTAAAAAAGGATGACTGCTTATACCCCAGTGTGAATCAATTTTAAAAAAGTTATCGAGAATAAAAATGCTTCCACCGGTGATCCCGGCCAAAAGAAACGAAAGAAAAATAAATTTCTTCTCTCCTTTATTCATTAGCTTCCAACTTCCAAGCCTTTAATACGGCTCTTTTTATTGATTCCGTAGTTAGGGTTGCCCCTGAAATGGTATCGATGCCCTTGATGTTAGCTTTTTTGTTTAAGAAAAAAAAATCTAACCACTTTTTTGGCGCCATATACTTAACGGGTTCTTCGAACTTAAAAGGCTCTAAAGCCACAATGGTGTCCCCATTGAAGGCGATAAACACTTTTTGAAAATGGGTTCTAATTTTATCATTAATTATATAGGCCCTTCCCTTTCCCCAGGGGCAACGAAGATCATACCGTCTATGAATTCGCCCAAGACCCTCAATCTTTCTTTTTAAAAACAGAGTATTCTTTTTAAGTTCACATTTTGGGTTTTCATCTAAAAAGCGAAGGCCATGAATCTCCATGGCC
The DNA here is from genome assembly GCA_002720865.1 of Halobacteriovorax sp. Taxonomy (GTDB): domain Bacteria; phylum Bdellovibrionota; class Bacteriovoracia; order Bacteriovoracales; family Bacteriovoracaceae. Next base: position 78,762 of record PBIO01000031.1, on the reverse strand, counting down.
CCCGCGGTAGATAAAGATAATAAAAGAAAGAAAAAGATTTTTAAAAGTTCCATCCCATTCCCAAATTCCAAGAATCAACACCGGTTTTGGCTTTATTTTTTGCGCTTATATAATCAAGCTTAAAAACAATATTATCAACCGGTTTTAGGTTAAGACCGTATGTTATATTAGTTCTCTCTTTTGATAAGTCCTTAGTAAAACCAGCTCCTACTTTGTCTTGGGTATTATAATTTTCGTACCTAATAAAAGGAGTCAGCTTAATATCACTTATATAGTGAAGAACATTATAGCCCAATGAGGCATAGTATCCGCTCATTTGTGAAGCTATTGAGTTTGTTCCTGTAAGGGATTTCTCAAGATTAAGTTTGTCTGTGTTGCCAAGCTTTAATACTGTATACATTCCTCTAAGAGAAAAGCCTTTAAACTTAGAATCAAAGTGCAGATCATAAACATCATGCTTTACATCCGTGGCGACTCCCCCGGCCTTCCCAAAGTAAGCTGAAGCACCTAGAGTCGCTAGACCACCTAAATCGTAATCTAGTCTTGCGACCCAGGCTAAATCTCTGGCCTCAGCTTGACTTGCCTTTTGGCGACCAGATCTAACCCCATCAGATGAAAATCCACTGGCCTTAAGTCCGTCCACAAGAGACAGTCTATAAGTAAGGCCTTTAGCTTCTCCAAAAAAAGAAACTCCTAACTCTCTCCAGGTTGTCGGAATAATCTTACTGTCAATATCGGGTCTATTAACGCTATGGAAGGTTGTAGGTTCATGATAGAGATTTATAATTCCCACTGGGATAAGCATGACTCCGGCCTGAAAATTTAAGGCATTTGAATAATGATAATCTAAGGTTCCTTGCTCCAAAAAGATTTCATCAGCATGCTCAACCTCGATCTCACCGGTTAACTTCCATCTCTCGCTAAAATCATGGCCGATATATAGGATAAATCTTTGGGCATCTAGCTTTGGGTTATTTGTGTTTGCAGAAACTACATTTTTTTCAGTCTTCGATCTTTTGTTAATATAAACAAACTCACCGTAGCCCCCAAAATGGGTTTTTGACCTTGGACCTTGGCCTTTTAGCTCTAGCATTTCCTCAGATAAGGCCTCAAATTTTTCATTCAATTCTTCTAGCGTTGCAGCATTTACTGTAAAAAAACTTAAAAATAAACATAATATTAATAACTTAGACATTAATTTTCTCCAATATAAATAAAAAAGTATGATACAATCAACTTGTGTTTGACTTATCAAACTTTTAAATTAGAATAATTTTAGTGTCAATATTTTAGTTTGATTAACCGAACAGAATGAGTAAGATGTTGCAAAAATTGGAGAAGAAATGGTTATTTGCCTTTGCAAAGGAATCACAGACAAGAAGATAGAAGACCTGGTTGAAAAAGGTCTACCTACTAAAGAGGTTCTCAAGAAGCTCGGTGTTGGTTCTGACTGTGGAATTTGCGTTGTTGATGCCATTGAAAAAGTTCAGGCCAAGGCCAGGTCTAAAGAACGTTCATAATTGACCAATATCTATCAAAAGAATAAAATCCCAATGAAATTCAACTACTGGAGACCATATGAAAGGTGATGCAAAAGTCATTGAAAAGCTAAACGGCGTTCTTACTAAAGAATTAACCGCCATAAACCAATACTTCCTTCATGCTCGTATGCTTCAAGACTGGGGCCTAGAAAAACTTGGCGCCCTAGAGTATAAAGCTTCTATCGATGAGATGAAGCATGCGGATGAGCTAATAAAGAGAATCCTTTTTCTAGAGGGAATCCCTAATGTTCAAAAGCTAGATAAGGTTGTAATCGGTTCAAATATCGAAGAAATCATAGCCGCTGACCTGGCCGTTGAAAATGCAGCTGTTCCCTACCTAAAGGAATGTATTGAAGTCGCTGAAAAGGCTCGTGACTTCGTCTCAAGAGATCTTTTTAGCGATATCCTTGAAAGTGAAGAAGAGCATGTGGACTGGCTTGAGACTCAGCAAGGTCTAATTGAGAAAGTTGGCGTGGAGCGCTATATGCAATCTCAAATAGTAATGGATTCCTAACAATTAACTAGTGCTTTCCTAAAACTTATTGTCTAAGGTTTTCCTGAAATAAACACAGGAGAATCTATGCAAAAGCAAATCGCGCTTATTTTTATCGCCGTTATTGCCTTATCAAACGCTAAGGCCATGGACGCCCCTTCTTGGAGTGGTGACCTTCGTTATAGAAACGAAAGAATCGACCAAGACAATAAGGATGCCCGTTTTAGAAACAGAATTAGGGCCAGACTTAAGGCCGCGGGAAAGGTTCAAGAAGACTTATCTTATGCTTTTAGAATCGCCAGTGGTTCTTCCGATCCCCTTTCAACCAATCAAACACTTGATGGAGGATTTAGTTCAAAAGGGATTAACCTCGACCTGGCCTATTTAAAGTACGCTACAGACTTTGGTCAACTAGTTGCGGGTAAAATGAAAAACCCTTGGGCAAAGCCAGCTAAAACAGAATTAGTTTGGGATGGAGATCTTTCACCAGAAGGACTTGCTTATCATCTTCCTATAAAGATGCTTTTTGTTAACCTAGGTTATCTTTGGGTTGATGAAAGAAGCACAGGACCAGATGCTGTTCTTCAAGGACTTCAGCTTGGGCTTCAGCATGGAGGAGATCTTATTCAATTCACTTTCGCCGCCGCATATTTTGACTACCTAAGTACTCAGGGTGAATCAACTTTTGTTGATACAGCTGACTCTTTTGGAAACTCAACAGACGCCGCTAGCAAGTACGCCAATGACTACAATCTTATAAACTCCTTTATCGAGTTAAAATTTAAAACTAAAATTCCTTTCACATTATTTGCTGACTTCGTAACTAATATAGACCCAAAGAAAAATGATGGCGGTTACCTGGCCGGATTTAATATAGGAAAGAAAATTAAATTTTCTTATAACTATAGAAAAGTTGAAAAGGACGCGGTTATTGGTGCATTTACTGATTCAGATTTCGCCGGTGGCGGAACCGATGCCAAAGGACATGAGCTAGGTCTTGGTTATAGCTTTAATAAGAGAACTAAGCTTGCCTTTAGTCACTTCTTAAATAAAACAGCCAGCCTAACTAACGAAAACTATACTAGAAGCATGTTAGACTTTTCCTTGAAGTTCTAATATTACAAAGTGGAGTGCATAGCTATAAGGCTATCACTCCTCTTTTATGGAAAATAGATTAAGCTCTCTTCCGGATTAACTTCATAATCTCTCTTTTGCCCAAACGGGATCATCTCAAAATCAAATTCTGATTTCTCAAAGACCGTCATATAAATGAGGTAAAAAAGATTACCTAGAAATTCAAGGAATTTTAAAAAAGTTCTCATGATTCCCTCCTTATAAAGAGAATCATGACAAAGAAATATTTAAAAACTAAGAGCTAATTGTTAAAAATCAATCAGACATGGGCCTCGGCGATATTTTGAGCATGAGAGCGAATCTTTCTTACTGCAACCACCAAGTCAGAATAGGTTAATGATGTTAATGGGTCCATCTTCCCTTTGGTCACTCGTTGTAGCTGATTCTTTCGAATAATTTGAGCTCTTTGTCTTAGTTCTTCAGACTTTCGATGCACAATGGTTAAGTCCATATTTTCTGTGGATTTAATTCGCTTTGCAATGCCATGATAAAAGCTTTCCACTTCATCATAAAAGCTAAAGAACTCTTTTTTGGTCTCTTCAGTTAAGATCTCATGTATAGGAGTTCGAGTGGTGTACTTTGCAATTCGCTCTAAATAATCTGAAACTGATTCTAGCTCATCAGCTTCACGCATAAGAGACTGGGCTAAGTTTGACTCTTCAGAAGTTAGGCTGTTTTCTAAAAACTTCACTAGGAAAACTGTGATTTCTTTTTGAATATTATCCGTGATTTGCTCATAGTCGCGAATCTTTATTAAGGTCTCTTCTGGTGATTGTTTAGTTTTTTGCCTAAGTAAAGTTCCCGTAAGATCGTACTGTCGATTGACGATATCTTTCATCTTAGCTACTTCCGCTTCAGCTTGGGCCAAGGCAGTTGCTGGAATTAAGTCTCTTGGATCCCCAAGAACTTCGAGATGATGCTGTTCTTTTTTACCTTTATCGGGCGTAAGTCTAGTTACTAATCGTGCTAGGTGATTAAGAAAGGGAAGAAAAAGTAATGTGGCCGTCACATTAAAAATACTATGCCCAGTGGCTATATGAACGGCAATATTTGGTTTATCTCCAGCTTCATTGATAAAGTTTGGATCCCCTGGAACTAACCAGTCAACCATCTCTAGGTAATAGGGAAAAATAATAAAGATGACCAGAACACCTAGGGAGTTAAAAATGGCATGGGCACGAGCCGCTCTTTTGGCCGTAATATTTGCTCCAACTGATGCAAGAAGAGCCGTGATTGTCGTACCAATATTTTCACCAAGAACTAGGGCCGCTGCTGTTTGAAAGCCAATTACTCCTGAGGCCGCCATGGCGATAGTGATCCCGAGCATGGCCGAGGATGATTGAATAATCATGGTCAAAACACAACCAACAAGAATACAAGCGGCATATGATCCATAATGTGGTTCAGAAAAATATGAAACCATCTCTAAAAATTCAGGCATGGTTCTTAGGGGCTTAAAGGCATCTGACATTATGGTTAGACCATAAAAGATCATCCCTATACCAAAAAAGATTTTACCTATTTGCCTAGTTCTATGGGACTTACCAAAAAGAAGTGGAAAGATTCCAAGAGCAATAAAAAGTAGTCCGTACTTGCCAACCTTTACAGAAATAATCCAACCGGTAATGGTGGTTCCAATATTGGCCCCAAAGATCACACCGATGGCCTGGGTTAGATTCATCAGTCCAGCATTCACGAATCCAACAACCATTACAGTAGTAACGGATGAGGATTGAACGATCATGGTGACCACGACCCCAACCATCACTGAATAAATTCTATGTTTTGTGATGGTATCAATGGCCTTTTTAATGACGTCACCGGCCGCTGACTGCAGGGCCTCACTCATTGACTTCATTCCAAAGAAGAAGATTCCTAGACCACCCAGAACGGTATAGGCCATTTTAAACAAATCCATGGGTTAGCTCGCTTGTACTTAATTTCTAGTACTTAGGAATATACCCGAATTTGTCTCAAGAGATAGAGTAAAGATGAATAATGTAAAATTGAAAGGCTGCGTTAGAATTTGACCTCTAACGCAGCTATTTGAGCTTATTGAGTGATAAAAATTAGTGAAATTGGAAGGGCAAAGAACACTCCGCCAACATATCCAAAGCCAATCATCTTCGTTTTCTCGATTGATTCAGCTAGAGCTTCAGCACATTTAATTGGAATCTCTCTAAGTGGTCTGATTGGGAAGAAAATCAAAGTCCCAACAAGGTTAAAGAGTAGGTGAACTAGAGCAATAGTTAGTCCCGCCATATTTCCAGTTAAGGCCGCAAGAAGTGCTGTGGCCGTGGTTCCAATATTGGCTCCAATAGTTATTGGGTAAACAGCTCTTAGTGAAAGAAGACCTGTACCTGCAAGTGGGATCAATAATGAAGTCGTAATCGAACTTGATTGAACTGAGATTGTAAGAACAATACCAAAGATTATTGAACCAACGGCATTATTAGAAAAGATCTTATTAATAAGATCACCCTTATGGTTCTCCACAAGAACTTTCATTGTTTTAACAATCATACTTAAAGCTAAGATGATGATCACACCGGCAAGAATCATAAGAACCGGTCCTGCCACTTCAGAACCAAAAGTATCTACTGAAAAAGACTTAAGGGCCTTTACAGGTGGCTTGATAGCCGCTTTAATTGGAGAGCTAAACTTGAAACCTCCAACAGATCCGTACATAAGACTGGCCATATAACCAGCTGACTTCTCAATAAATCCAGTGGCTAATTCAATTGGAAGAACGATGATAACCGTTAAGATATTAAAGAAATCGTGAACCGTTGCAGCAGCAAAAGCTCTTTTAAAGTTAGCCTTATCTTTAATGTACCCAAGTGAAACTAAAGTATTAGTTACAGACGTTCCTAGGTTTGCACCCATAATCATTGGAACAGCTCCACCAATAGAAAGAGTACCGGCAGAAACAAGACCTACGATAATGGCCGTTGTAACAGATGAACTTTGAAATAAAACCGTTGCTAGCATACCTGCCATTAAGGCGATAAAAGGTTGGTCAGTCATATCAAAGAGAGTCTTAGCAAAGTCTCCGCCCATCATTTTTAGACCAGTTGATAAACATTTAACTCCAACAAGAAAGACGAAAAGTAGAATCGCTACAGTTATGATTCTGCGGATAACGTCTGGGATCTCACTGTCCTTTAATTTCATGTACATTAGCTTCATTTCTATTGCTCCGATAAGTATGTGTTTCCAAATTTATAGCAACCATATATTGGATTCTGATGAGAAGGTGAGTCTATTTGTTAGGAATTTGTTAGAACGTGTTAAATAGCTGATATTTAAGGGAAAAATAGCTGGAATTTAAGGGGAAAATAGCCGATAAGAATTACATGACTAAAGCAAAAATCCTTATCGTTGAGGATGAAGAAGATATCAGGGACCTGATTCATTTTCATCTTTTTAAAAGTAAACACCAGGTTTATGAAGCGGATAATGGCCCAAAGGCCGTTGAGGAAGCGATTTCAAAGAAACCTGACCTTATTCTATTAGATATTATGATCCCTGGAATTGATGGAATTGAAGTTTGCCGTCAATTAAAGGCCAATAGTGAGACCAAAGATATAAAGATAATCTTTATCTCCGCGAAAGGTGAAGAAGAAGATATCGTCAAAGGCTTGGAGTTAGGTGCTGATGATTATATCTCAAAACCCTTTAGTCCCAAGATTCTAATTGCGAGAGTAAACGCAGTATTAAGAAGAGATGCAAGTCCCGAAGAATCAAAGACCATTGAATATGCTGGCATAAAAGTAGATTTAAATAAGCGAAAAGTTTCTATAGATGAATCTGAAATCAATTTAACACTGACTGAGTTTCAAGTGCTCAGTTATTTGATTGCAACTCCAGGTCATGTATATACGAGAACACAGATCGTGAATAAAATTAGAGGTCATAATCACGCTGTGACAGATAGGTCTGTTGATACTCAATTAGTTTCACTTAGAAAGAAACTTGGAGAGAAAGGTCAGCTTATTGAAACTGTTTGGGGCGTAGGCTACAAGTTTAGAGAAGATGAAACCTAAAAAGCTCTTCACCAAACTTTTTCCCTCTTATCTTTTTATCTCACTACTTGGATTAGTCATCCTCTTATTAATTACTAGGTTTGCTTTTAAAAACTTTTATTTTAATGAAGTTAGCAATAATCTAAATCAAAAATCCCAAATTATTAAGGATGAGTTTATTCCCCTCATCAAGAATCAAAACTTAGAAGCTCTTCAAAAAAGAGTTCAAATCATTGCTAAAAAGTCTGAAAGTCGATTAACTGTGGTACTTCCCGACGGAAAAGTTATCTCAGACTCTCACTTTGAACCTTCAAAAATGGAGAATCATAAATCCAGAGAAGAAATCTCAGGGGCTCTCAAGGGCAGTATTAGCGAATCCATTAGGCATAGTAAGACTCTAGACGAAGAGCATCTCTATTTAGCCTCTCCCCTTATTGATAAGGATAAGATTATAGGGGTGCTAAGAGTTTCAGTTTCCGTAAAGAAACTAAAAACTTCCCTTTTTCTGCTCACAAGAAAAGTTATTCTTTGGAGCCTAATTCTTCTCGTAGTATTAACTTATATTATTATTGTTCAATCTAAAAGAATTAGCGCTCCTATTGAGGATATCACCGCTCTTGTTGATAAATTCACCAATGGCGACTTTGAGAATAAGATCGAACTTCAAGAGACAAGCTCAAAGGAAGTGGCCTCGCTTTATTCCGCTATTGAGTTAATGAGTGAGAGAATTCAAACTCAAATTCAAAAAATCAATAAGCAAAAAAATGAACAGCTAGCCGTTTTTGCAAGTATGCTAGAAGGGGTTATTACAATTTACCCCGATATGAATATTTACCATATTAATAAGGCCGCCCTAAATCTCTTTCAGTATAAACAAGAAGGTCCCATAAAAGGTATTCCCTTAATGGAAGTCGTTAAATCCGAAAGAATTTATAATATGACCAAAAAGCTTCTAGAAGATCATCAAACCGTCGACAATGAGTACGAATACGACTCAGGGTTAATCCTTAATGTTCACGGGACCATTCTTGAATCTGAAAGCACGGGTATGCTAGGGGCCGTTTTGGTTTTTAATGATATCACCAAAATGAGAGAGCTTGAAAATCATAGGAAGCAATTTGTGGCCAATGTCTCCCATGAGTTAAAAACTCCCCTCACTGCAATTCAAGGTTATCTTGAAACTCTTCAGGAAGAAGAAATAGATGATAAAGAGGTTCTTAATAAGTTTCTAGGAATCATCAATAAGCATTCAAATCGACTCAAAACAATTATTGAAGATTTATTGGCCTTAAGTTCTATTGAACGAGAATCTGAAATTGGTGAATTAAAGCTGGAGAATATATCAATCTGGAAGGCTTTAGATAATGCCTTAATCTTTTGTAAAGAAAAAGCTGAATCAAAAAATATTAAAATAAATAAAACCGGGCCTGATCAAGTTGTTCTTATTAATCAGCCCCTAATTGAACAGGCCATTATTAACCTTCTGGATAATGCCATAAAGTATGGACCGGAAAATTCAGAGGTAAATATTGAAACCAAAATAAATGAAAAAATTCTTGAGATCGTTGTTGTGGACAAGGGCCAAGGCATCCCTGAAAAACATCACGAAAGGCTTTTTGAGCGCTTCTATTCAGTGGATAAGGCCAGAAGTCGAGAGCTTGGGGGAAGCGGTCTAGGCCTTGCCATCGTTAAGCATATTGCCCTATCTCACGGCGGTAATGTTCGAGTCCAAAGTACTGTCGGCGAAGGGTCCTCGTTTATTTTTGAGCTTCCAATTAATGAATAAGATTAAGATAAGTATCTTGAACTCCCTTATAAAAAGTTAAATTGGCGTGGTTATTTCCTTCAGAGCCGCTGATATCCTTTCCCTTTATATGAAAATTAAAAGTAAAGCCTTCTCCCCTAGGATCACTATAAGGGTAACCTCTTAAAAAACCTTTTTGGTAGTACACAAAATGCTTTCCAACATTAGGTGCCGTCACAAATTTATTTTTAAGCCTCGGGTCCATACTAAGCATTCCCGAGATCTTTAACTTGGGAAATTGCTTATTAAGAGAGTTCATAAGTCTTTTTGCTGCTGGTCCTCCAAAGCTATGACCTACTAAGATAAGATCAAGCTCTTGCCCAAAAACCTTTTTCCATTCAGAAACACATGAAAAAGAAATAGAACCTGGCTTTCCTTCTTTTGTGTGAGGAAGAACCAAAATATTTGTTTTTTCATAATGCTTTCTTAGGTTTTTGATCAGAAGATTATCCGTCACATAGGCCATAGAGGTGCCGCTTGGAGTTTTTGGATTCTTTCCGGCCAATAAAGCATCATGGTACGAGTAAAGCTTTTTAGCGGCTTTTTTCTTAAAGGCAGCTAAACCTTCAAAGGCCACAACAAGCTGATGAGTTCCACGATCTTTCGCCTCATTCGCCCAATTTTGGCACTTATCTAAGACTTCTTTTTGGCCGTCCCCTGGAAGTGGTCTTTCAGTAGAATAAATAGGTAGTGATAAAAGGCATACGCCTAGTAGTGATAATAGTTTTCTCAAGTCTGTCCCCTTTTGATAGAAAAACCTTATCAAAATGAGAAATTTATTGGTTTTTTTCAGAAACTAGAGAATTTATTTCCCAACATCATGGGCATTATTTTAATCGTGACGAACTAGAAGTCGATGATAAGAATCCCTTTTGCTGGGTCTTGTTCCGCTTTAATCCTCTCGTTAAACCTTTCTCTAACTTCCGTATAACGTGAGTAAGCCTCATCTCCGAGAATCTTTCTTAGGCGGTCGTAATATTCATCTAAAACTTTCTTCTCAAAAATCTTCTCATCTTCACTGGGGCGGTAAGCGTAGTTATCTCCATGCTTGGCCACCATTTGCTCGTGATACTCTTGAAAGGCCGCAAGCTTTTCTTCTTCAAAGCCTTCTCTTAAATCTTCGTACTGACCTATGACTTCTTTAGATAATTGCAGCTCTTGCTTAAATAATTGTTCTAAAGTTTGGCCCCATTCATCCTCGATTTTTTCAAAGTATTCTTCAAGCTCTTCCATCTCTTCTTCAGTAAGTGGAACATTATTAACTTCTTCTTCGTCAATTTGCGCGAGCTTATCCTTTTTATCTATTTTAGACTTAGTACTTTCAGCAGAGTTTTCAGAAGGTTTTGTAAAGGGATCGTTAGCCTCTTCCTCATCATTGATGGGAAAAGACCTCGTAGGCGCAAAGCCTTTAGGATTGGCCTCAGAAGTATTTTCTACTCCTTCATTACCACTTAAGAAAAATATGATGAGCCCAATAACTAAGGCCGCTGCTAGGATTCCCCACTTCATGGGGGGATTCTACACAAACAAAAAGGCCCCGTATAGACGAGGCCAATTCTTATATTTATGCAGTTTGTCGATTAAAGACTAGTAGTCCCAGTCGTCTTCCCAACCGTAGTCGTCTTCGTAACCACCGTCGTAATAGTCGTCTGAGTCATAATCAGTTACGTAATCATCGTAATCATTGTGATTTCCGAAGTCGTAATCATCATAATCGTTTGAACCATAATCTTCAGACTCGTTGGCATCTGACCAGAAATCATCTGAGTAGTTCCAATTATAATTATAATTTGAATCTCTGTTGAATTTCTCAGAACAGAAATAACGATAGTTATTTTCGTATCTGTTCATTCTATCTCTTACGTCAGCACACATATCGTAACCAACTGAACAAGAGTAAGAGTGAAAAGTTCTCTCTGTTCTATTGTTACGACCGTCTACTAGCTCGTAGTCACAATTATCAGAAGTAGAGTAACGATGACGGTAACCATTGTAGATAAAATACGGATAACCATCATGCCAATAGTAACCATTTGTTCTTTGGTGTCTTACACGAACCCAACGATTCCAATAAACATATCTGTATGGAAGCGTATAGTGGTAATACATTGCACGTGACCATCTGTTGTGATGAGAAGTTGTGTATCTGTAAGGCACATGAGTGTAGTAAGTATAAGTGTATGAAGGCATCCACCATAGAGGTCTATGAGCATGTCTTCTATGTCTTCTCCATCCCCAAGAAACATCCCAAGTCACTCTTCTATGCGGTCTTCTATAACGAGGACGCTGCGGAGGTCTTGGACGAGTCCAGTCTGGACGGTGAGGTCTAGGACGATTAACGTTTCCAGGTCTTGGTCTGTTTGGACGTGGACGGTTTACGTCTGGTCTTGGACGGTCTGGACGAGGACGATTAACGTCTGGTCTTGGACGGTTTGGACGAGGACGGTTTACGTCTGGTCTTGGACGGTCTGGACGAGGACGGTTTACGTCTGGTCTTGGTCTGTTTGGACGAGGACGATTAACGTCTGGTCTTGGACGGTCTGGACGAGGACGATTTACGTCTGGTCTTGGACGGTTTGGACGAGGACGATTAACGTCTGGTCTTGGACGGTTTGGACGTGGACGGTCTACTCCTCCATTTCCAGGTCTGTTTGGACGTGGACGATTAACTCCCCCATTTCCTGGTCTGTTTGGACGGTTTGGTCGTGGTCTATCACAATTAGGCCGTCGGCATTTTTCAACTGAGTCTTCAGCTGATGCTTTTTCAATAACAATGTTACCCATTGATAGGGTCGCCACTGCCATAAGCATAAGTGTAAACAATTTCATGGTTCTCTCTCCCCTTTAGAAATTCGTTTTGTTTTTGGCGCGTTAAATAAATAACCCATAATGAGTATCTTGCGCTGGGCCCAAGCGCAAAGAAAAATGCTGTGACCGGCCATTTGTGAAAAATCTTACAATTTTGCTTAAGTAAAGAGAGTTGAAATTCTGCTTTATTTTTGAACACTTTACGCGTCGCGCATATTTTTAGCCAACTTTGATGACATTATTTTTTTTCATTGTGGTTCAAAATGGCACCTATTTAGGGGCAATTGGATCGAAGTTTTCAAAGATAATATTAGCCGTTTTTCCCTTTAAAAATTGCTGCTGACTCTTATTAGTCACCACCCAAGCAATAAAAGGAATCCTCATTATAGTTTTAAAAAAGAAAACGGAAGGGTACCAAAGTTTATTCCACTCAAAACCAATATAGTGAGGTCTTATAATAAAAGCGAAAACTAAACTTTTTAAAATCAATTTTTGCCAAAAGCTTATGGCCGCATCGTCATATGAGCCCGCTAAAAGTCCTCTTGGAACTTGCGGCGCAAATCTTTTAAACCAAAGTAAAGTGAAAGGGTTAAAAGATTGGACACAGTAAATTCCGTGATACTCTCTTAAAAGGTTATATACGGAATGCTCTAACCTTCCATCGTGCTTTAGACACTTAAGCTCTATGACGAGAGGTACCTCTCCATCAACTAATTTTAAAACCTCTTCCAAGGTTGGAATCTTTTCTTCAGACTTTAAAAGCTTTAATTCAACGACATCTTTATATTCTGATAAATAAATATCGCGATGGTATCCTGTCATTCGCTCAAAGGTATCATCATGAAAAACAAGAGCGGTTCCATCGTGCATAATATGAACATCCAGCTCTATAGGTAAGTTCTTTTCAATACAGGCACGAAAAGAAGATAAGGAGTTCTCGGGAATATTTTCCCCTTGATGAAGCCCCCTATGAGCAATCGGATGTTTTAAATACCAGTCATCTTCCCAATTCATTTGTACTCTCAAATATTTTATCCGCCGAAGAACTCACAAAGCCTTCAAAGCGTTTTCCATCTTCTTTATTATGCCTAAAGGCAAATTCATAATAACAAGAAGGAACTTCTAATTTTCCATCATTAAATTCTACCACGGACTTATCGGCCATAGTAGAAGATTGCTCTAGGTAGACTTCTGGAGATCCTTTTATTTCCCCTCCAGAAGAGTTTAAGATAAAGCCTTTTTCTTTGAGGAATTTGTTCAACTTCTCCAATTGATCAAACTTCTTTAGCTTATTAACAAGAACTGTGAAATGATTTGGCTCAAATCCCCAAGCATAGACCCATGAGGCGTACTCACTCTCCTTGGCCAATAACTTATAGTCTTCAGTTGTGATACCCCAAAGTCTTTTCTGTAAAAAGAGCTCCTCAACTTTCGTTCCTTTAGGAATCTCGGAAATTACTTTTTTAATAATATCCTGACTCTTTAAGCTAAGTTTTTCGACCAGGAGCTCACTGATAAAAACTTTTGGAAATCCTATTTTTTCATAGTGCGTGGCCTGAACCTTCTTAGCTGGAAATTCATAAGAATCTTTTTTTACATAGCCTAGATTTTCAAAAAAAGCCCCAAAGTCAGAAACATTTATTCCTTTAAAATTAAAGGTTCGAAGAGCAATATGATCGTTCACAATCAACTCTCCTTCATCTTTTAAGAGGGTTCTTATTTTTTTAGCACTAGGAGTACTTGAAAAATATCTTTCTTCGGCCCAAGTAAAGAACTCGTTTACATTCATCTCTAGCCTAACCGCTTAGCTGAAATCCAATCGGGAACTTTTCGCCCAAACATCGCATCAACTAAAGTCTTTCCAGAGTTAAAGGCTAGGCCTACCCCATGGGCCGTAAAGCCACCCACAAAATAAAGCTGAGGATCAGTGGGAAGAGCTCCCACCATGGGCTGCCCATCAACACTAAAGCCCATAATTCCGCTCCAGCGATGAGTGATTTTAGCTTTTCTAACGGCAGGAATATGAGTTTGTAAAAATTCTTCCAGTGCTGATTGAATTGTATCAGTGGTCTGATCGCTATAACCAGTTTCAACGTCTTTTTGAAGCTGCCTAAAGCCCCCGATGAGCATCTCACCTGTTGGAAGTTGCCTAAAGTAATCTAAGACAAAATTGGCGTAGCAAGCAGCTTCCATAAACTTAGGGACAGATTCCGTCATCAGTATTTGCCCTCGAGTCGGAAAGATTTTATCCGCAAAAAAGTCATTCACTAGTGGAGAATAACCGTTAGTTGCATAAACAACTACCGGAGCTTCAATACGATTCTTTTTAGTGTAAACAAGCTTATTTCCATTTTCTGTTTCGATCTTGGCAACTTCATGATGTTCAAAGAACTCAACAGAGTCTCCGGTCTGCTCAATTTTTTTTCTAATTCCTTGGAGCATCTTTAAAGGATGAACAGTGGCATCGTCTACGTACTTGATTCCACCCACAAAACCTTCTGCTCCTAGGCGTTTTTTGATATCTTCCGCCACGACTCTTTCAACATTAATATCAAAAGAGTTCATCAATTCGGCAGAGGCCTGAAGCTCCTTAAATTCTGTCTCTGTAGAAGCTAAGGAGAAAGATCCATTATGCTCAAAGAGGTAGTCTTCTTCATCGTCGCAAATAATATTTTCTTTTAAAAGATTAAGATTGGTTTCGCTAAATCCCCAAATAGAAGCGGCTTCTTCTCTTCCATGTTTTTCTACTAGCCTATTAAAATGTTCCACTGAACCACAAGTTATAAACCCGGCATTTCTTCCAGAAGCCCCATCACCGATTTCATATTTTTCAACTAGGGCAATCTTCATTGAGGGATCTTCTTTTTGCATCCAATAGGCCGTAGAGAGACCGGCAAAGCCTCCCCCAATAATCACCACATCTTTAGTTACTTTTTTCCCAAAACCTGAATCCTGCCAATAAGAAACGCTCATCCTTTCTCCTAGATGTATTTAATCATCTCTACCCCTGTGCAAGTGCAAGCACGAGGCTTACATCGGACACATTCGTAGGGAACTTCTAACCAAAAATTCTTATGCTCTTCTACTGCTTCAAAACCCATTCTTTCTAAATATATTCTTGAACTATTCCCCGGTGACTCGGCCCAAGAGTGACAAAGTATAGCCTTGGCCCCAAGCTTCTTTAAGACTTCAATACTCATGCTTGAAAGAGTCTTTCCGATACCCATTTTTTGAAAGTCAGAGCTCACAAATAAGCTTTTAAAGTAGGCCACTTCAGCTCTTGGGACCTTCCATTTATTGGGCGAGATTTGCTTATAGGCATTTGACCACTCCCCAGGGGCATGAGTTAAGCGAACCCCTGCTATTTTATTTTCCACTCGAGCTATAAAGCTAGCCCCATTAGAAAGTTCAAAAACATATTGGAGCTCTTCTGGGGTATAAAAATTCTTCCCGCTCCATCGATCAAAGAAAGAAATAACTTCGGCAATATCACTCTCTTTAAGAGAGGAATAAAGAGGTGTCATTAGCTTTTCATATTTTCCATTTTAACTTCACAGTTTACATCATCATGGTTCTTAATCATTTGAAAGGCTGACTGGAGGTCATCAATTTTCTTACCCGTAATTCGAATCTTCTCATCAAGATAAGCCGAGGTAATTTTCATTCCAGAATTTTTAACAATTTTATTAATTTTTTTACCAAGCTCTTTATCAATTCCACTTTTAAAAAGAATCGTTTGTTTGACTTGCTGATTTCCAGAAGGCTTTACATCTTGCGGCTCTATGGCCTTTTGCCCTATTCCCCTTTTTCCCATATTCTTTCTAAAGATTTCTAAGGCCGCGCCTATTTTATAATCGTCGGGAGCGGTTAGTTCGATAAAGCTATCTTTTAGGTCAAAAGTGATTTTAGCACCTTTAAAATCGTAGCGATTTCCAACTTCTTTTTCTGTTAATTGGATGACGTTTTTAAGCTCCATGACGTCGAGCTTGGAAACTAGGTCAAATGATGGCATGACTACCTCGTTATGCTGATTAAATAACAAGGTAAAATAGTAAACTAGATTAAAAAGAGGTGTCTACTTACTGTAGGACTGAACCAGGGATTGTTCCTGTAGAGTCCATATCATCCACTGCGCTAAGCACAAATAGAGGGATATCACCTGCAAATCTCTCGTCATCTAGAATCTTAGCAATCTTACGAAGGGCCTCTTTTTGAAGGCGAAGAATCTCTCTTCTTCCCTGCTCATTTACTGATTCTGAGAAGTTATAATAGAGGTTTGTCTTTGGTCCAGTTTGAGTTCCTGTTTTTATAAAGTTAGCGACCGACTTAAAGTTCTTAACAAAGAGTTTATGATCAAGACTAAAGCCTACAATCTTAGCGTGGTAGTGAACCTGACCGCGCTCTAGTTTTTCTTCAATCAAGTCTTCTTTTTTAAGGTTATAGATCTTTTCTTCACCGACTAGACCAAAAAGTTCTCTAATCTTTGACTGAGCTAATCCACATCGGTTCGCTGCTAATTTATAAATAAGGTATGAAGTCTCATCTTTTAAAACTTCATTTAGTTTTTGATTATAAACATAATCAAGTTCTTCAGCTTCAAAGATCGAAAATCCTTCGCTTAGAACTTCAGCAAGAGGTCCCGGGTACATATCCGCAAGAGTCCTTATATTTCCTTCTTTATTAATTGTTGAAAGAATATCAACAACAGTAGTTAAAGTAGGTGTGGTCTTTACCTGACCATTCATAATTCTTCTTAATGTCGGTTCACTAACCGTACATCTTTTAGAAAGACCGTTAAGAGAGATTCGAGTATGTTTATCAAGATAACCTCGAATAACTTTTTGAAGTTCTGAAATGACAGTTGGCTTAGCAGCTGGCTGAATCTGTTCTGTTGTTATTTCTGACATCGTACCCCCATAATACTTCTTGGTATTTCTTCTTCACCAGTTAGATACCGAGCCATTGCTGGTCTAATCCCTAATTGTCTCTCAACAAGATTCGGTCTAATTCGAAGTGTATTTAATCTCTGTGGTGTTATATTTACAGTTGTCATAACTCTTCCAGTTCCTGAGCCTTCGCCGCCCATATAACCAGAGCCTGAGCCTTCGCCGCCCATATGACCTGAACCAGACCCTTCGCCTCCAAGGTGACCAGAGCCAGACCCTTCTCCACCTAATCGACCGGAGCCAGACCCTTCTCCGCCTTGGCGAAAAAAGTTTGATTCTCTAAATTCATTATTTCCATTATTAACATTTCCATTATTACAATCGGGCGTATCGTAATAGATCATTATTGACCTGATACGATCTCCGTCTTGTCCCCAGCGTCCCTCTTGGGCCTGCTTAGGAGAAATTGTTTCATTAGTTATTGAGGTGATCCCTTCTTGATGAAGAGCTCCATAGAAAAGTCTTTCCTGTAATGTAGCTTCTCGAGTTACATACATTCCGTGATCTCTTTCAATAATCTCTTTTTCACACTTTGGAAAAGTTCTCTTAGCAACATACTTATCTCTATAGTAGCGAGTAAAAATACGACTATTTCCTAAGTGAATTGTTTCTTTTAGATACATATGTCTTTTAAGTACTTCGCGAACAACGTACTCGTCTTCGCACTCTTCTAGTGACTGTCTTCCATCAGGTCCGATAATGTCGCAGAATTTTCTGCTAGCAACTTCGATATTTTTGGGACGGATATATCCACTGTCTACACAGTGATCGACAATATTTGTACGAACATAAGTTCCGTCTCCAGACTTATAAATGATTAAGTCATCTCGGCCAGCATGGGCGGAGCTAACAAGACATAGCAATAGGAAGGATATTAAAATTTTCATCTATATACTTTGTAGAGGTTTTTGACGCGGGGTTCAAGGAATTGGGTAATATACCTGTAATTTTGTTCGTCGTGTCACAAATCTAACACCTGATGACGAAGTATAAGCTACTGAAAGTACGATAAATTACTTCGATACTTACACTATGACGAAGGATCTTAAGAAGATCAGCTATATATTTTTCAATTAAACAAGAAAACGACTACATCGAAATTACGGAAACTTAACAAAGTTCTGACAACGAATCTTGTTTGAAATTCTAATCTGAATATATCAACGACGGAGGAATCAAATGCTTAAGTCTCTGCTTTTAATAGTTTTTCTTAGTATTTTGGCCCTCGGTCCCAATTGGGCTTACTCAGGGGTTTCCAACAACTCCAACACACTCTCCCTCTCTCAACTAGGGAACCCCTGAGAAGACCTTTCCCCTAAATTTCCTTTTTATCCCGCCACCAAAAAAGGAGTGTGAAGTTGATGGCATTGCTAAAAGAAAAAGCTCCGTAAACTAAGCAAACCCAACCCACAGATTGCATAAGCTCTTTTCCAAAACTTAATCCAAGGATGGCAAAGGCCAATGGTGCATTTTGAATTCCTACTTCAAGAGAGATGGTTCTTCGATCCCTTTTTGGAAGGCTAAAGACTCTCGCTAGAAGATTGCCAAAAACCATGGCCAAAAAGCATAAAAGATAAATAGCCCCATAAGTTTTTAGGTTATGGATATTGATGGCATCTTTTAGTTTTGGTATCCAAATCGCAACCATCAAAAGAATCATAAGATGCCCAAAGCGAGTGGCCCACTTTTCAATTAAAGAGGCCTTATCCTCGAATTTAAAGCGTACAAACATCCCAACGAGTATAGGAAAAAGAGCCGCTAGTAAGGTTCCAAACATTTTAATAAATGGAATAGAGAGTTCCTTATCTCCAAAGTCCATATATAAAGACAATAAAAGGGGCATCATTATAGTAGCTAAAAAAGTGGTGGCGATTGTAAGACAAACAGAGAGAACCACATTGGCCTTAGCAAAGAAACTAAAGAGATTAGAAGTCGAACCCCCTGGAGCGCAGCTAACTAAAATTAATGCCAAACCAATTTCAAAAGGAAGAGAGAATACTTTATAAATTCCAAAAGCAATTAGGGGCATTAAAAGAAATTGACCGCAAATACCTATGAGGAAACTTTTCGGCCTGATTAAGGTTGTTTTAAAATCTTCGAAAAAAAGTGAGCACCCAACCGCAAACATGAGGGCAAATACCATCAGGCCCATAAGAGCCTGTTCAATTAGTGAGAATTCTGACATAGGAAAATTCTAGAGGGTCTTTAAGAACATGATAAGTTCTTTTTTCTCAGCTGGAGAATACTTTTCTGATCCATCCTCATTTATAAACATCTTATAATGCCCTGAATTGGATAGTCCGGGCTTTCTGGTATCAAATTTAGCCTCTTTCTCTTCATACCACTTTTTAGGAATATCTCTTCCAGTGGGGTACCCAACACATTCAGAATCATAATCAGTCTCTGGATCTTCAGCTGGTCCTTGATAAAAGATAACAGTTCTATCCTTTGGCTTACTTAGAACATCACATAGAGATGGAGCCGAGTTGTTGTGAAAATAAGGATAACGTGCAAAGACACCAACAAGTGGCGGTGGCACATAACCTTTTTGCGGAACGACTTTTGTTTTCATCCATTTAGAAATGGCCAAGCGGTTTAGGTCCTCAGAAAAATGCTGCATCCCCATCCACCTATTAGGATCGGTTCCCACATCTTTAACTCTCGTCTTTTTAGGATAGACCACTTTAGCCGTAGTTAGTTGCTCTTCTAATGTTAGCTCTTCTGAACCAGGCAAATCCCAAGTTTTATCATAAGCACCATGGCATTTAGCGCAGCTTTTCTTAAAATGTTTCTGACCTCTTTTGGCCGAAGGAAGATCAATGGATTCTGCTGGAAAGAAATCAGTCCACTTAGGAGCCTCTGTTGCAAAGACAGCTGCCGTTAGCTCTTTAACCACCTGATCGTTTTCCTTCATCCATTTCTCAAGTTTCTTTAAGTCCGTTCCCCTACCGATTTCATTCCATAAAAAGTTTGTATAAATAGGATTGCCACTAACAATAGAGCCATCTCGAAGCCAACGAGTCTTGTATTTAAGATTCCACCAAACACCTGGCTTTGAGTCGGCCACAAAGTGCTCAAGGGCATTGGGTCTTGGGTTTTTTTGAAGTTTTTTATTATAGGTGGCGTAGGGGTCTTGATTTCTTTTTGCTAAGGAAAGAGCCACCTGAGCTAGAGAAGAATCAAGTCCTAAAACCTGAGGAGCAACTGCCCCAATGGCCATAATATTCTTTCTGGCCTCACGATACATTTGCGTTTCACCCTTAGTGGCCTTAGCCCCTACCTTAAAGAACCCTGGTAATAGTTTTGGAACATGTTTTTGACCCATGAGAAAGAATTCATTGGCCCTTGGCCTTTTATTATTAAGACCAAAAACTGTTTTGCCAAAAAGCCTTGTGGAATGGCAAGTAGTACAGCTAAAAGTTAAACCGGTTTCTCCAAAGCGCTTCATAAAGGTAGCGCCCATGGGATAGTCTGGTTTTTCATCATTTGGATAAGGGATCTTAAAAATACCAGTGGCATCCTCTTCGTTAAAGTCATTAAGACCAACCCACTTATACATATCGTCCATGGACTTAAAGCCTAGAGATTTTCTGCCAATATTATAGATCCATCTTCGAATAGGATTTTTCGTATCCGCTTCCACCACTCTTCTGGTCGCTTCATATGGAAGTAAGGCTCCAGTAACGGTCACGGGATAAGAGCTTGCATGAATCTTTCCAGCGCGGTTTACTTTTTTAAACTCATCACCTTTTAATTCATAGATGTTTTTTCTTGAACCACTTTCAGGTAGTCTGGCATTTTCCGTCCAGTCCGGCCCAAAGGCATTTGCTGAGGCAGAAAACAAAGTTGTCACAATAAGAAGTGGAAAAATCATAGATAAAGCATGCCACTTAAAATTTCTCGTAGAAAGCATAGAATTCTTAAATCTTTGAACACTGACTTTTGTCATGATCTGTCCTACTGATTAATACTCGTTCTTCTAGAGAAGTAGTAAACTTGATCAAAAACCGCGCGATTCAGTGCAAAGAGAGCGACGGCTTTTATTAAGGCCGCTTTAGGGTTTAAGGCCCCCATACAAAGGGTGTTATAAATATATAAAGATACAAAAGTATCCTTTGGAAGCATTAACGCTCCATAGGCCGCATGAAAGGCATACCTATCCGATCCAGCATTACCCGTCGCAATAAGATCACCTTTTTGCTCATCATACATCTGCTGCATGATTGAAGTTAGAAGAAGGTTTTGAATAGCCTCATCTTCTAAGTCTTCGCTACTTAAACTATCCCAATCAACAGACTTTCCACTAATAGGTTCTAGGATTTTTCCATCACCTTTTAGGGGCTCGCCGTTTTCTTTATATTTCTTAACCGTCTCAACAAATTTTTCCTTAAATTTTTGATACAGATTTTTATCGTCCATATACTTACGAAGTTTTTCGATTTCTGCTTTCCTATTTGGATCATTCATTAGTTTTTCCAGACGAGCCTTTGCTTCCTCATCTGAAATTCCAAAAAGAGCCCCATAGGCCACCATATCAACGAGACCAGTTCCTCTACTAAAGAAATACTTCTTAAGAGCAAGGGCCACTGGAGTATTCTCCGGGTTTGAAACAATTTTCGAAGCAACTAGTCCAACAAGAGTACCTACGGTTAACTCGTAACCAAGCCTTCCAATCCACTTGGCATCAACATCTCTGTCCCAGTTTTGATAGGTATAGGCCCCAATTGAAGAAGCCAGACCAATCCCGATGGTGAACTTTTTAAAGCTCTGAGCAGCGGCTTTTCTTTCAGGAGTCCACTTGGTGGAACGACAGCCATAAGTTAATCTTTCGTATTTTTTTGAATACTCAAGCATTTCTTTTGAGACTCTCGCCTCTACTTCAGACTTTGGAATCCCTGGATTTTCTAATTCAATCTCTTTTGTTAACTTACGGGCCTGTTTTTCATTACCTTTGGCCACAATCTTTTGAATTTTTTTATGTTTTTTAATAAGTTTAGAAGTTGGTTCTTGGCTGCCAAGCTGATCAAGATCTGCAATAAGCTTAAGCCTATTCTTTTCGTTTAAACTATCAAGAAATAGTAAGAAAGATCGAAACTCTTCCTTATCTGGTTTTAATTCTGCTGAGCTTAGTTTTGAATCTAAAGTTTTAAGAACTTTTTCACTTAGCTCAAGGTCACTGGCCTCTTTAAGGGCCCATGACTTAAAGCTTTGCGTCTGACTAACTTCATTAGTCTTCACGGTTAAAAAACCATTCATAAGGTCTATACAACTAGTTGCATAAGCCTTTGGCATGTTAGCCCATAGAAGCGACGCTATGGCTAATCTAGCTAAGATCGAAATCATTTACTCCCCTCTAATATTCCAAAGAGAACCTATCAGGTGATGGAATTTTTCCGAAATACCAATTAATGATTCCGGAATTTTTACAGGTGCGCAGCGCGTCAAAAGCTAAAGTATTTTCAATAGCATAGAGGTAAATCTTTAAAATTAGATAAGTTCTCGTCTAGAATAGAATTCAATATATGAACGACACTAAAGATAAACTGATTAAGCTAATTGGGGTTATGGGGCTCTTTATAGGACCTCTATATCTTCCCATTCTTTTTCCCCATGTTTTTGCCATGGGAGAATTTGGCCTTGGTGAAATTTTGGCCAGCGGCTCTTTTTGTTTTGCCATCATCGCCTTTTCTGTTTGCGTTCTAATGGGGATGATTAGGTCAGAAAAAATTATTCTCTTCTGTCTTTCGCTTTATATTTTATTAGGGGCTGAGCTCGCCGGGAGATTAATTATTAAGTCAAACCCTGTGGCGTATGAGGCGAATAAGGCCTGGGCCAAGAGCACATATCCTAACGGAGCTGAGTTTCAGGGTCACCCCTTTTTACAGTTTTCAGGTTCCAATAAGTGGTACCGTGGTTTTCCTACAAAAACTCCAAAGAAAAATAAAACCGTTTCTCGAGTTGTAACTCTTGGGGGATCTACTACGGCCTCTGGTTATCCTAATAAGCTTCAAGAAATATTTAATGATAAAGCAGAAGTTTTAAACTTCGGGCAGGCCTACTTCACCTCCACCCATACAATGATTAATTATTTTTTAAACGTTATTGAATTAAAGCCAGACTATTTAGTTATTCATCAGGGATGGAATGATAATGTCGTTAGAAATACAGATGACAAAACTTTTAGGTCTGACTATGCTCATGCCCTTAAGTCTTGGGAACTTCCTTTTATCCCTGACTTATATTTAATTAGGTTTTCGGCACTATATCGCCATTTAAAGCATAAGCTAACTCCATACCCAAGCTGGCGCTTTATAGACTCAAACTTAAAAATAAAAAGACAAGAAACCACCGAAAATTATAAGGACCTGAAAGAGCTTATTCCTTTTAAAAGAAACCTTAGGGCCATCATCACTTCGGCCATGGCCAATAAAACGAAAGTCGTTTTGACAACTCAGCCCTTTGTTTCAAGTGGAAAAAACTTTGATCCTGGAATGGCCAGGCATATAGAGCAATGCAATCAGATTATGAGGGACTTAGTTTCAGAATTTAAGCCCCATGTTCTCTTTGTCGATTTATACAAGTTGATGCAAAAAAAAGATGATTCCATCTTTACAGACTTTGCCCATGTTAATGATAGTGGTCTTGCGATAAAGGCCCAGCATATTGGCCAGGCCATATCAGAGGACTTAGAAGCGGCTAAGTAAGACGGTCTTAGGTGTTAAGGCAACAATCCCTTTTAAGTCAGGTCCATGAACTTGCCCTGTTAAGCAAGCACGGGCCCCCATAAAAAGTGGTTTACCTTTTATTTTCAATTCCTTTTTAAGGTAATTCATCCACTCACCAACCTTTTCTTCAGAGACGAAGTCACCTTCAAGTGATTCTAGCTCTCCCTTTAAGTAAGCTTGAATTTGTGGAGTTGTCTCCCAACTCATAGCCTCTTTATAGTCTTCAGAATCACTGGTTCCCTCATTAAAAAGAACAGAGGTCATTTCATCGAGTTCAGTTATAAGTTGAATTTTTTCTTTGAAAACGCCTAGACACTTATTCTGCCAGTCAGAATCTTGAGTTCTAAATTTACTTTCAGCAGGTAAGGCCTCAAGGGCATGCTCAAGAAGTTTATCTTCTGGAAGAGCTCTTAAATGCTGTTCATTAAAAAACTTTAGTTTTTGAATATCGTAAAGAGCTGGTGACTTGTTAAAACGAGAAGCATCAAACCCTTTTTCTAATTCATATACATCAAATATATCTGTCTCTTCAGGATGAGACCATCCAAGAAGGCAAAGATAATTTAATAGAGCCGCTGGCAGATAGTGTTGATCTTTATATTGCCTTACAGAAGTGGCTCCATGACGTTTAGAAAGCTTTTTTCTATCTTCACCAACAAGCATTGATAGATGAGCAAAGACAGGAGGTTTAGCATCAAAAGCCTCATATAAAAGGAGCTGTCTTAAAGAATTATTTAAATGCTCTTCAGACCTAAAGGCATGAGTGATTTCCATTTTCCAGTCATCCACAACACAGCAGAAGTTATAAACCGGATAACCATTGGCCCTAAGGATAACAAAGTCACCAACCATATCTGGGTAAAACTTTACCTCTCCTCTAACCATATCTGTAAAGCTAACTTCTTTTTGTGGGTTCTTAAATCTGATAACGTATTCAGCTCCCCCATCTACTTTTGCTTTAGCTTCGGCCGGGTCTAAATTTCTATATTTTCCATGATATGTATGAGGAGCTTTTTTTTCTGCTTCAGCTTCTGCCGTAAGTTTTTCAAGTTCTTCTGAAGTTAAAAAACAAGGATAGGCCTTTCCTTCTTCAACAAGCTTCCAAGCTAGCTCTTTATAAAGCTCGATTCTTTCTGATTGGCGGTAGGGGCCATGGGCACCTGGTTTATGAGGACCTTCGTCAAATTCTAATCCTAGCCATTTAAAGTCTTCCAATAAAGAGTCTTCGTACTCTCTTTTAGAGCGCTCTTGATCTGTATCTTCAACTCTAAGAACAAAAGTTCCCCCTTGGGACTTTGCAAAAATTAAATCGTAAAGAGCGGTACGGGCACCACCGATATGCTGGTGACCTGTTGGGCTTGGAGCGTAACGAACTCGAACTGTCATATTCTATCCTTTAAAAAACTAATAATTTTTCTTCTGTCATCTCTTCCATGGCGTAGCGAATTCCTTCGCGGCCAAATCCACTTTCCTTAACTCCGCCGTATGGCATGGAGTCCACTCTAAAGCCAGGAACATTATTGATCATA
Organism: Halobacteriovorax sp.; assembly: GCA_002720865.1. Classification (GTDB taxonomy): domain Bacteria; phylum Bdellovibrionota; class Bacteriovoracia; order Bacteriovoracales; family Bacteriovoracaceae. The sequence goes on along the minus strand of PBIO01000031.1, from coordinate 53,757 downwards.
ACCCCCCCAACTTCTAATTCATTAAAAGCTTGTTTCATATGGTCTAACCTATTTGTAAACACACCGGCCTGAAGACCAAATTTAGATTTATTGACTTCTTCAAGGGCGTGAGAAAAATGCCCAAATTTTTGAAGTACAGCAACAGGTCCAAAAACTTCTTCACAAACAATTCGCAATTCATTTTTGGCATCAGAGATTAAGGTTGGCTTATAAAGACCATGCTCTTCATCAAAGGCCTCACCACCGCAGTGAACTTGAGCTCCTGCATCCACCGCTTCATTGACCCAGTCTGAAACTCTTGTCATATGAAGAGGGTCAATTAAAGGTCCTACAATTGTAGCCGGATCATGAGGGTCCCCAACTTTTAAGGATTCCACTTTTTCAGTGAGCATATTTAAAAACTTATTATAAATTTCATCTTGTATAAAAATTCTTTGAGTGGAGATACAGATTTGTCCCGAGTATAAAAAGGCTCCGCTTGCTATGGCATTGACTGCTAAATTTAAATCAGCGGTTTGATCGACGATGACAGCTGCGTTCCCACCAAGTTCAAGAGTGGTTTTCTTTTTTGGAACTTTAGCTTTTAAGTCCCATCCAACTTTTGGAGAGCCAGTAAAAGAAAAGGCTTTAACTCTTTCATCAAGTAATATTTTTTCACAAAGCTCATTTTCACAAACCACAACTTGAAAGGCCGATTTCGGGATTCCCGCTTCACTGGCCAGCTCTTCAAGAGCAAGTGCGGTTAAGGGTGTATAGAGGGAGGGCTTTATGATAGTTGGTGCTCCGACGGCCAAGGCCGGACCAAGTTTATGTAAAATTAAATTGAGAGGAAAATTAAAAGGAGCAATTCCAAGGATCGGTCCAATGGGAAATCTTTGGGTATAGGCCTGCTTACCAGCACCTGCACCAAAATCAACTCCAACGACTTCACCGCCAAACTTTAAACATTCATCTGCTGCAAAGTTTAAAGTTGTAACTGACCTGGCCACTTCACCTAATGAATAGGAAATGGGTTTACCAGCTTCGGCCGTAATAAGGCCTGCTAATCTTTGAGAATCTCTTTGAATCAATGAGGCAAGGGACCTAAGCCAAGCAGATCGCTCACCGGCAGATGTTTTTTTTAATTCCTGAAATGATTTAGTTGCCCCTAAGAGAACTTCTTCAACTGCTTCGGCCGTTGCCAGTTCAGTTGTCCCTAAAAGACTTTTAGAATATTTATCGAAAACTTTAAGCTCCATAAGGAGCTTATAACATTCTGCTATCCGTAAGAAAAGTAACGGTTATTATTAGCAATCTTGTTGGCCAAATCTAAATTCTTCTCAAGGAAACGAAACTCACCACTATGGAAAAGCTCAATATCGTGAATTCTACAAAGTACTAGCTTAGCTACTCCATCTCTATAAACTTGATAAAGCCTATTTGTGTATAAATTAGAATCCTTATTTCTAAAGACATAATTCTCGCCAGTTGCTCGGCATGCATCGCACATTTTCCCCTCCTCATTCAGACAATAACCTATCGGAACACTCGGACAAATCTTTAGGTACGCGTTTCCTTTTCCGGATTTCAAGTACTTAGTCCATTAGGTCAAACTGATACTTATGATTAGTCGTTTCTTTTCAGATTCCCTTTAAAAAGGATAGGATGTGGGGGCACAATCACCACTCGGAGAACACCCATGAGCGAAAGAAGCTTAGCCACCTTAGAGCCCCTAAAAATTAAAAACAAATTAGCCCCTAACCCAACAAACGAGCCAAAGTTTAAGGTTGAATGTAAAAATTCTGCGGGCGCTATGGAAACTCTAGGTGATCCAAAAGCAACGAGGGCCTTGGTTGCGCTTATGAATCAACATGCAGTAATTGGCGGAGCCGCTTGTCACTGGGGTGGACCGGCTGCTTTTGCAGAGATGATGTCTTCACTTCATACCATAATGTTTAGAAAACCAGTTTGGCACGAAGCTTATAATTTTGTTAATGATGCTGGTCACGCGGAAAATGGAATCTATGCCTTAAGAGCCAATTACGGTTTTGATAATATGAACCTAGAGACTCTTAAAGGTTTTCGCTCAATTGAATCGAAACTAACAGGTCATGGTGAAGCTCATTTAAATCCAGAAGGTGTTTATCTTTCAAATGGTCCGCTAGGATCTGGTCTTCCTGGGGCACAAGGCTTGGCCCTCGGTGATAAAGTCATCGGCAATGATAGAACAACCGTTGTTGCCATAAGTGACGGAGCCTCGATGGAAGGTGAAGCAAAAGAGGCCATGACCGCGATTCCAGGAATGGCGAAAAAAGGTCAGCTAAATCCTTTTGTTATGCTTGTGTCTTTTAACAACACTAAACTTTCTGGAAGGATCAAAGACGATTCTTTTGATATGACTCCAACATTTAGATCTCTTGAAACCCTAGGGTGGAAACTCTTTTGGATTAAAGAAGGAAACAACTTAGAAAAAGTTCATCCTGCCATTGATATGGCCATCGAAGAAGCTAAAGCTGATCCAACTCAACCTGTGGCAGTAGTTTTTGAAACAGTTAAAGGTTATGGGATTAAAGCAACAGAAGACGCTCCAAGCGGCGGTCATGGCTACCCCTTAAAAGCTTACGATCCAAAGCTTCCTGAGTTTATTCAAGAAATTTATCACGGAGAAGCTCCAAGCGAGCTTGTTGAATGGGCCGATGGTATCTTGGCTTCAAAGCCGGCTGCAGAAGAAAAAGCAGCATCTCCAATAAAAAAAGAAAAAGTTCAACCTGGTTTTGCTAGGGCCACAATCAATGCGGCCAAAGCAGGTCTTCCAGTTTTTTCTGTAACATCAGATCTACAAGGCTCTACTGGTATCGCAGGTTTTCATAAAGAGTTTCCCGATCGTTATGTTGACGTTGGGGTTGCAGAAAGTAATATGATCAGCACGGCCGTGGGTCTTTCTAAGCAAGGACTTATTCCAATTGTTGATACCTTTGCTCAGTTCGCAATTTCAAAAGGAAATCTTCCCCTAATCATGTCCGGACTGTCACAAGGTCCCGTTATTGGTCTTTTTAGTCATACAGGCTTTCAAGATGCAGCGGATGGTGCCAGTCATCAGGCTACGACTTACCTAGCGGCAACGAATGCACTTCCTCATACAACAACTATTACTTGTGCTTGTTCAAAAGAAGCTGAGGCTTATATGACTGAAGCCATAAACCGCTTTAAAAAGGCGCAGGAAAGTGGAGATGAGCCAGAGTCTATTCTCTTTTTCTTTGGTAGAGAAAATCATCCTGAATATTATAAAGAAGGTCTTTCTTATGAATGGGGCAAGGCCCAAGTTCTTGAAGACGGTGGTGATGTTGTAATCGCCACAGGTGGTCCCCTCGTTGCTAAAGCACTTCTGGCCGCTGAAGAACTTAAAAAAGATGGAATCAATGCCACGGTAATCAATAACTGCTTTGCAAATAAGGTGGATGTAGAAACTTTCAAAACAGAGTTAGCTAAGGCCAATGGGAAACTTATTACGGTTGAGGACCATCAGTTAATCGGTGGAATGGGCGCGGCCCTTTGCCATGGACTAGCTTTAGCAGGAGTTGATTTTAAACTTAAGTCACTGGCCATTGATGGAAAATTTGGGCAATCAGCTTATCTTGCTGATCACTTATATGCGGCCAATAAAATGGACGACGCCGCCATCGTTTCTGCAGTAAAAGAGATGCTTTAATATGCTAAGGTTTCTTCTTTTTTGTTTGGTTCTTACCTCTTGCGCTCATCCTTTTAAGGATAAGGTCATCATTGCCCATAGGGGTGCAAGTGGTTATGTTCCTGAACATACCTTAGAAGCAGTGGCCATGGCCCATGCCTTTAATCCTGACTATATTGAGCCGGACGTTGTCATAACAAAAGATAATAGAGCTATTGTCCTTCACGATATTCACCTCGAAGGAAATACTAATGTCGAAGAGCTTTATCCCCGTAAAAAAAGAACGGACGGACGTTGGTATCCAGTAGACTTTACTTTAAAACAAATTAAGAAATTAAAAGTCCATGAAAGAGCTAAAGGTAAAACTACTGTTTTTAAAAACCGATTTCCTTATGGTGCTAGCTCCTTTGAGGTACCTACCTTAGAAGAGTATATTGAACTCGTTCAAGGTCTAAATAAAAGCCGCAAAAAAAATATTGGTATTTATCCCGAGATTAAAGCTCCTGCCTTTCACAAAGAAAATGGAAAGGATGCCCTTGGTATTGTGATGAAGATCCTCACAAAATATGGCTATAACAAACCAGGCGCGCCTATTTTTTTACAATGCTTTGATCCGGATCTACTCCTAGACTTTAAAAAGCGTTACCCTGATTCACCAATAAAACTTGTTCAGTTAATTGCCCATGACTCCTGGGGAGAAAGTAAACATAACTACGCTAAGATGATGACTCCCGAGGGAATCAAAAAAATTGCATCCTACGCAGACGGGATTGGTCCATGGTTTCCCTTTGTCCTAAAGCCTTCAAAAGACCAAAAGTCCTATCAGGAAACCATGTTAGTGAAATGGGCCCATGACGCAGGACTGGTGGTTCATCCCTATACCTTAAGAGACGATTCGCTACCCAGTTTCGCGGGGGATACTAAAAGTTTTCTCAACATCCTCTTTAAGGCAAAAGTTGACGGAATCTTTACAGATTTTCCTGATTCAGCAGTTAATATTCTAAGAAAATAGAGTAGAATACCCGAATGTTAAGTCTTATCGAGTATTTTGCTAAACGGCACCTCATCACCAATGTTCTCTTCTTTGGAACTATAATCTTCTCCATCTTCACTTGGAATAATATTGGTAAAGAAGAAATGCCTGAGTTTGCGAGTAACTGGATTAGAGTCTCAACAATATACCCCGGAGCCCCCGCCGAGGATGTAGAGCTCTTTGTAACAAAACCTCTTGAAGAAGAATTAAAAGGTGTGGTTGGACTTGAAGAAGTGGCCACAACTTCAAGTGTTGGAGTTTCAAGTCTTAGGATCACCATTGATGACGACTACCCCGATAAGGACGAAGTTGTTCAAGATGTAAAAGACGCTGTGCTTAGAACAAAACTACCGAGCGAAGTGAGGGACCTTCCCTCAATCAGGCAATTTAAAAGTGCCGAAAAGGCTATTTTAGATATCGGTATCTTTATGAAAGGCCATGAGTTTCTTGACTATAAACATAGACATGAGCTTCAAAAATATGTTCAAACCTTTGAGTCTCAAATTCTTTCCCTTAAAGAAATAAGCTCAGTTAGTAGGTCTTTTTATCTTCAACCTGAGCTTCAAATTCTGGTGGACCCTAAAGAAAAAGAGAATCTACAATTATCTCTCTCTGAAATTAAAAGCCAAATCCAGTCAAATAATATCAGAGTCCCCATTGGTTCCATGCAAGATCGAGGGGAAAGTAAAGTAACCGCCATTAATGAACTTGAGAGCACCGACTCTCTAAAGAACCTAATCCTTCGAGGAAACTATGAAGGTATTAATATAAAGCTAGGCGAAGTAGCCAAAATTCAAAACGGACATAAGAAAGATAACTCTATTTTTAAAATTAATGGTCATGAAGGAATCTTCCTTAATATCAAAAAAAGTGTTTCTACTGATATTCTCACGGCCCAAGAGTCGGTAATGAAATTTATCGATAACTTTAAAAAAACTAATATTGATGCTCCAATTGATATCGTCCTTATGGATGATGAATCTTATGCGGTTACTAACCGCTTAAATATTATTGGCTCCAACGGCCTTATTGGTTTTATTCTCATCGTTTTAGTTCTCTTGATTTTCTTAGATGTTAAGTCTGGATTTTGGGTGGCCATGGGTATCCCTTTTTGCATGGGCTTTACCTTAATCATTTCACACTTAGTAGGTTATACGGTCAACAATATGACCCTTGCGGGTATTATTATCGTATTAGGTATTGTCGTCGATGATGCGATTATAATTGCAGAAAATATCACAAGAAAAAAAGAAGAAGGCCTTCCTATTGGAGAAGCGGCCATAGTTGGAACGGCTGAGGTAGTAAAACCAATTTTTGCTAGTATTGTCACTACCTGCGTTGCCTTTGTTCCTCTGATTTTCTTTGAAGGTTTTTTTGGCAAACTCGTGGCCTATATTCCTTTTATCGTTATTCTTATGTTGCTCGGCTCTCTTCTTGAGTCCCTCTTTGTTCTTCCTGCCCATATGGCCGGGAAAACGCCACTCTTAGATAAATTTTCAAAGCCATCTGGCGAAAAAAGCTGGTTTCATAAGTATGAAATAAAGTATGAAGCTTTTTTATTAGAAGTTTTTAAATACCGAACTTTAGTTATCTCCTTTTTTATTCTTCTACTTATCTCTGGAGGATACTTCTTTAAAACGAAAATGAAGTTCGTTATGTTTCCAAGAGAAGAAAGTGAAGAAGTTTTTATCAAAGTTAAAACCGCTAAAGATTTTACCAGAAAAGAAACGGCTATTGCCATAGGATCCCTAGAGCGACTTTTCTTAGATTATAAAAAAGATGTGGTTGCCGTCAGATCAAGTATTGGTCTTTCAAGACGAGGCGGAGAAGTAAAAGAAAACGAAGCTTCAATTTTAGTAGAACTTCTCCCAGCGGATGACCGAAAAACGCCCCTAAAGAAATTAATTAAAACCTGGGAAGAAAAAGCTGCTGAAATGAAAGAGCTTAAATCCGTTAAAATTTTAAAAGGAAGATGGGGCCACTCCTCAGGGAATGCTATAGAAATTCAAATCCAAGAGAATGATGAAGAAAAACGAGAGGCCGTGGCCAACCTCTTAGAAGAGTCCATGAAAAAGATTCCCTATATCGTCGATATTGAAATAGATAAACCCTTAATGAAAAAAGAATTTCTATTTAAACTCAAACAAGAAAATCTAATTAAATTCAATGTCTCACCGGAAAAAGTCACTACTTCTCTTAGATCTTTTGTGGAAGGAAGTATTCTCTATTCAATTAATAAAGGAGACGAAGAAGTTGATGTCAGGCTAAGTGTCCCTGACGAAGCAAAGAATGACCTTAGTCTTTTATTAGAACTTCAGGTTGAGAACAAAGGTGGACAGCTCGTTTTCCTAAATAAAATTGTCGATATTGAAGAAGTTCAAAGGCCTGTTAATATTGCTAGAAATGACTTCAAAAGAACCACTATGCTTTATGCTAACCCTAAAGAAGGAAGCAAAAAGACTCCCCTTCAAGTAGCTGAAGTTTTAGAAGCTGAGGTTTTTCCAATTATTATCGGCAAGTACCCCACTACCATATTAAAGTTTAAAGGTGAGATTGAAGATTCTAGAGAAAGTGCCGGGGAATTTAAAAACTCAGTTATTATGGTGGTGATCTTAATTTATCTAATTCTCATCATCATGTTTAATTCTTTAACTAAACCCTTACTGGTCCTATCTATTGTTCCTTTTGGTCTTTCTGGAGTGGTCTTTGTCTTAATGGCCCACGGAATGAGCGTTTACGGATTCTTTGCGGCCATCGGCGCTCTAGGTATGGTTGGCGTTGTCATCAATGATGCCATCGTCATGGTGGATAAATTTGAAAACGATAAGCATAGAGGCTTTAGTGCCATTGCAAAAATTGCTTCCACGAGATTAAGACCTGTTCTTGTTACAACCATTACAACCGTTGCCGGAATTCTCCCCACGGCCTATGGTCTTGCAGGATATGATTCGATGTTAGCTGAGATGATGCTTACAATGGGATGGGGCTTAGCCTTTGGGACATTTATTACCCTACTTCTAATTCCCTGCCTGTATTCATTTGTTCAAGAAGAACCCATTTAGTTTTAACGATCAACGCGAAGCACTGTTACTTAAAGGATAGGGCCATAAGGAACCGAGCCTATGAGAAAACAATCTCTTCACGCGCTGCACGATGCCAATAGGGGCCTGAATTTCAGGCACTCAAATTGCAATGACTTAGGAAGAGAGAATATTAATGTGACATTAGGACACCACCGGATAACCCCCCATCCCGGAGTATAGGCCATGAAAAGACTAGAGCGGTCGTTAAAATTTTTCAAGAACTTCCAGATCATAATGCTAATGATCGGCTTTGCTATACTGGCCTTACTCGTCAATATTAGTTCAAATTAAAGAAGAGTCTGCCTAAGGTATTTCACGCTTCCATCGTCACAGGGGCGGTGCTGGGCCCTATCTTTTGCTACACCATAGTAGCGTCTATTATCTGTAGTCCCTTTAGTATGAATTAAAACCTTATCAAGTAAATAAGCTTTAAAAACACCTCTATCATCAGGATAATACCAGGCGCCCTCGATCAAAAGATGTGACTGAGGCTTAGATACAGTTAGCTGAAGTTTTTTACCACCCACTTGTTGAATAATTTTGGTCGGCATTCCTGTAAATAGATCTTCGCAATAATGAGAAAGAAAGCCATTTTTATCTGTTAAGATTTCACTTAGGTATCTTCTGGTTCTTGAATCAAAAATAAGTGGTCCACTGCTAGGGACTCTAAGCCTAGTTATATATCTGGTCCCTGAAGCTCTTGAACCTCCACAAAGGCTCTCCTCTCCTTTGAATTCAAACTCCCACCTATTATCTTCTAGAGTTTCAAAATACTCTCTTTTATCACGCAAAAGGGAGCAGGCTTCAAGTGCCTGAGCAGTTTCAGTTTTATTTAAATCACGGTTAGCGGATAATGGATTCCCAAACGAAAAGCCAGCAGGTTGCTCTTTGTTTTGATCCTGTTTATTGCAGGAAAAAAGTAGTGGAAAAAAGATTAGAATTGAAATCCATTTCATAATAAACATCCTTGTTTATTAAATAATAGATAATCATTTTAGGTTCGGCAAAAAGCTCGAATGCCCCTTAGGTATTAGCGTTTAAAATCCGAGCGAAAGTGTTTGATTCTCTTTTTGCTATCAACATACCAAACGTCGAAGGCCAAATCGTCATCGATTTGCCCAATAGCATAGACTCTAAACTCTCCCTTTCTAGGACATTTAAACTTATTGAGCATCTTAGCAATACCCTTTTCTGCAAAGCTTGTTCTTTCATACATGCCATGAAGATTAGAGGAGTTACTTGGTGTTCCCTCTTTGTAGGTCTTCTTACAATGAGAAGGCACGCCAAAAATATAATAGTAGGACTCCTTATCTTTTTTAGAAAAAACTTCTAAAAGGTTAAGTACACCATTATTCTTTTTTACATTCTTATATATTTTTTTTAGCCCTAATTTAGCCCCTTCCATTCTTTTACTATAGTCCGAACGGGCAGCTTCCTTTTTACAGAATTCTTGATTTTTTGGTTTATTACAAAAGTCGATAAAGGTTCCTGTAATACAATAATTTCTTTCCTTTTCATCGGCGATTTTTCCGCACTTTTTATTCGCGATGGCCGTGAAACTACTTTCATTTGCTAAGAGTGATAACGGAAAAAGGAATAAAAGTACTAATCGTTTCATTAAAAATCCCCCCAGTCACATTGTAGACAAACAAGTCCAATACTTCTCCACATCTTAACAACAGATGCCCTATCCTCGACAACGAAAACGACCTGGTATTTACTTTTTATTTGTTTTTCGTAAATTTCTTTTTTAACTTCAAAATCTTCTCTTCTATCTTTGAGTGGGCGCATAAAGAGGTGCTCAAAACTAATATCGTGACTTGAGAGCCATTCTTCTGTTACTTTTCGAGTCGACTCCCCTCTTCCTGTTATAAAGATAATTTTATAATTTTCAGAACGCATGGCCTTTACTAGGTCAGCACACCACTGATTTAAAGAATCAGATTCCATATTTTGATTAAAGGCTTTCCAGTCTTTATTCTCAGATTGAACATGATGTACTCGGTGTTCAATATCAGCCAATGTTCCATCTAGATCAACTAGGATTGCCTTTTCCATTAATGTCCTGCTTTACAAAAACTTAAAAGGTTTAAACCTATTTCTTCATTTGGAGTTCTTTTGATGTCAGCATTAAAAGGTCTAAAATTAATCTCACATGTGACTGCAACTTTCGCTGAAAAGAGATGACCTCCATAGGCCCTGAATTCCTCATCTCCTAAAACCGTATGAATATGAAAGAATGGTTTTCCATCTAAAAAAGAAAGGTTTCCATCGAGACTAAGAAGTTCAGCTTCGTTAGGGAATACTTTTCTGTCGTAATGTTTATCAGCTAAATGATAAAAGCCGAGTTCACAATCCTTAAGAGCGCCGATACCTGACATATGACCAGACTTTAATCCTTCTTTTGCTGCCCATTCTTCAAGTGTCGAAAAAAGATCTTCATCTTTATCCAGTCTTAAAAACCAACAATCACCATCTCGCAATGCTTCCATAACTTCTCCTATAGGTGCCAGTTACCTTTTGGGACTTTTTGCGTTACTTCGTAACGCTTTAAGTCCCAAAAGGTAACTGGCACCTATAGATTAAGGGTTGTAGGCCTTTATGTCATCTAAGCATTGTTGACCGTAAAGGGTCGCATTTCCGTTTTGTACGATGCCTTGAATAAATTCTAATAGGTCTTTATTACCTTCGTTCATCCAATACATAACACAGCTTGAATTCGAGCAATGACTACCATGATCCTCGTCGTGATGATCCTCGACGACGTTGACCCCATTGGCCACGATACCTAGGGCATGACCCATCTCGTGAACGAGGGTAGCCTGTTCTCCGAACTTAACAGTTAAGGATTGATCACTTGGACCTAAAAGTCGAATCGCATCTTTAAAAATAGCAATGATTGTTGTGCCCGCAATACTAACTCCCAGAACAGAATTAGTTATGTCTTGACCGGTATCAAAACCACCCTTTACAAAAACAATTGTAAAGTAGGCGGTTTCATTTGTGCTTGGAGGCACACCTAGTCCCTCAGCAAATTGAACAAGCTCACTAGTTCTCCATCCTACTTTATTTTGAGCAGGAAACTCGCTCATCTCTGAGAGATTTTTAGGTACATGAAAAGTTACCGTTTGATTTCTTGTTTCGAATACTTGCTTTATATTTTGCTCAAGCAGTCCCCAAACAGGTTGGTCACGACTATTGTTTCCTGCGTAAGGTTCAGCACCGGTTTCATAAAAAACCCTTATATAAAGATTTTTCATTTCTGTTCCGTAAAATTTATTAAGATTTTCAGCTGTTTGAGACTTGTTTATCTCTATACCAGGTGGAGGCGCAATGACATCAGTTTTTCCGCAGGAAAATAAAGTCAACATAGCTATGGCGAAAAAGAGGTTCTTCACCTCTTCTTATCGACATATTTAGGTGGTTTCTTGACTAGAGGGAGCAGAGGTTTGACCATTCTTATGATAGTCAGAAACAGCTGAAATCATTATCTTTTCAGCTTCTTTTGAAGTGTAATCCTCAGGCATTATGGGCTTATGAATAGTGACTGTTACTTCACGTCTTGAAAAAAGCTTTGGCCATTTAAGAACTACTTTTCCTCCATGGTAACTAAAGATAGAACCCCAAAGACCATCAAGGCTCACGAGTACTACAGGTACTGGGTTGTCTTTTAATATCTTTAAAATGCCAGGTTGGAACTTTCTCATCTTTCCATCTCGGCTGATCCAGCCTTCTGGAAAAATTCCTAGAGTAGCTCCCTCTGCGAGATGCTCTGTAATTTTATCAAAGGCCTTTTTTAAAACTTCAGGATCTTCTTTTTTTGTTGCGATTGGAACAAGCTTAGCTTGGCTAAACCAAAACGGTCCCATCGGCATATAGTAGTAGTTATAATCGATGACAAAACGGATCGGATCTTTAAGTGTTCCCATAAGGATAACCCAATCCACAAAACTAATATGATTACTGGCAAGTATGAAAGGACCTTTAGGAACATTTTCTTCTCCTTTGACTTTAACTTTATAAAAAGTATTAGCAATGATCTTCATCCAAAAACGAGCTGCGTGTTCTGAGTAGAACCAATAAACAATATAACTAACTAAGATATGTAAAATTCCTAAGATTAAGCAAACCGTCGGTATTCCCTTTGGAACCAAAAGCATAACCACCACGGAGGCGGAAACCATAAAAAGAGCATTCCAAATATTATTGCCAGCAATAGTTCTTGCTAGAACACCCGGGTCTGAAATCTCTTGGATATAAGTCATTTGTGGAACTGTATACATCCCACCAAAAACAGAGATCACAAAGAGGTCAAGCACGGCCCTCCATGCCCAAGGCTTGGCCATAAACTCACTAAGACCAATTAGCTCTGTTGGTTTTGAATAAAGCTGAGGCATAAAATATAGATCAATAAGAAAGATTCCCATGATCACACCGGCCGTTGGGACAACTCCAATTTCAACTTTTTTATGAGAAATTTTAGCTACAATAAAAGAGCCAACCCCCATTCCGATTGTAAAAAGCGCTAAGAATAATGTTCCGACGGATTTATCGCCCCCTAGAACATCCTTACAATATGTCGGAAGAATCGAGAGAATGGCCGCTCCCATAAACCAGAACCAAGAAATCCCTAGAACCGTTTTAAAGATTTTTTTATCTCTAGCAGTAATCTTCAAGATTTCCCAGGTGGGCCTAAAGAAAGTGTAATCTACCTTGATATCTGGGTAAACGACCCCAACCTTATTTATAAACTGAGAGCTTAAAATCCCAAGTCCACTAAAAGCTGTTAGGCCTATGGCCAAGGGGAGAACATAATTTTCAAAAGAGACAAATTGCCCACCCATAATCGTTCCCACAAGAATGGCGATAAAGGTACCCGTCGTAACAAAAGCATTGGCCACAACCAATTCATCATCATCAACTAATGCTGGAATGATTCCATATTTTAGAGGACCAAAAAATGCAGATTGAGTTCCCATGCAAAAAAGCACAAAGAAAAGCATTTGAAAATTTCCAAGATAAAATCCCAGAGAGGCCACACACATAATGATGAACTCTGTTATTTTAGTAACTTTAATTATGGTCGCTTTTTCGTATTTATCGGCAATCTGTCCGGCAGTTGCCGAGAATAAAAAGAAAGGAAGAATGAAAATACCGCCCGCGGCTGGAACAAGCATGGCAGACTCTAAGCCCCATAACTTAACGCCTTGATATGCGATAAGAATGACCATGGCATTTTTAAAAAAGTTGTCGTTCAGCGCGCCTAAAAATTGGGTCCAAAACAAAGGCCAAAAACGCCTATCCGTAGTTACGTACTTTAAACTCATTCCATTATTTTAGGGGGTATTTTTGAAAAGTGCCATGCTCCTTTTGGGGAGCACAGCATCATTGCATCTACTTAAATTGAACTGACTTGATTCCTACGACCCCAAGAAAGGCCACTTTTTTAACAATAAAGTGAAAACGCTTTACGGCCTCACCATTGCTAAAGATCTTCCAGTTGGTTCCGTCAAAATCAACTTTTAGGTCCACTGAGTGTCTTTTCCCAGTTGCCCCATTATAGAGCATATCGAGTTTGAAGTGACCGCCACGATCAATTTCAAAGTCGTTACTCTTTAGGACGATGACTTCATGTCTACCTTCCTGCTTAATCACAGCTCCACCTTTAGCGAGGGCAGATACCTGCCATTCTTGGGTTTTACCGTCTGCTAGGTCGTGAAGTTTTAAACCTGTCGCTTTGTCTTCTTCATCGACGACCAAATAAAGTCTTCCATTCAGAGCATCGTGATTATTAGTCACAGATGCCAAAAGTATGTCTTTAGCAAAGGCAGTCCCAGCCATCGCTCCCCACAAGATTCCTGCCATCACAGCCCCACGAATCATCGTTTTCATACTCATTCCTCCGTTTCGTTTTTGGATGGCTACAGTCCCAAGGCTGAAACGATAAGGATAGGAACCTGTAAGAATTACACGACGTAATATTTCCATTACCTTAACGCTTGACAGCACTTCTAGGTACTTGAAGTTTTGTCACGGCAGATTTAAAACTTTCTTACATATGATCAAGCTATATCACTACGTCCATTGCCCCTTCTGTGTTCGCGTTCGTTTAGGACTCGGATTTCTAGGACTTAAATTTGAGTCAATCGTCCTACCTTATGATGACGAAGAAACTCCCATCAAACTTATGAATAAAAAAATGCTACCTATAGTAGAGTTTGAAAATGGCGATCTTAGTAATGAAAGTTTAGATATTATTAAAAGAATAGATAAAGAAAACCTCCTATCTAACGAAGGTTCTTCTGATCAAGAATTGGAAGAGCTTCTTTCAAGAATTGGCTCAGACGTTCACTCTCTTTGTATGCCCTATTGGATGTGGACCCCTGAATTCAATAAAGAGAGTAGAGATTATTTTCAAAAAAAGAAAGAGATCAAGAGAGGTCCTTTTAATAAGCTGATTCAAGATAAAGAAAAATATCTAAGCTCTTTTAACGAGACGACAAAAATCATTGAAACTAAACTTACTCCTTACTATCAAAGCGAAAGCTTTACTATTAAGGACATAATGCTAGCCTCCCATCTTTGGGGGATGTACATCTTTCCGGAGTTTCAATTCTCCAAAAAAATTCATTCTTATCTTCAAGAGATCAAAAAAATAACTAACTTTGAGTATCACGAAGATTTTTGGAACTAGAAGATCAAAAAGTTCATTCCACAGGCAAAAAAGATTAGTGAAAAAAGTAAGTACTTCGAAGGCCACTTTCGCTCAATAGCGCACTCAAGAATATTAGTGAACAATGTCCCGGTAATAGCAATTCCAGCGAGTGAAGCCAGATGAGCTTGTTTGACCGCGTGAAGATAAAGAGCCAGTGATAAATAAGTTCCTAAGAATCCTCCAAGAAAAACCATCGACTTACTTTTTAAATTTAAGCTCTTAAACTGCTCCACAATATTGTAGGGCCGAACTCTTGATAATAATAAGAAGAACAATACAGCACCGACACAGCGATAGAAATTCCCTTCAAGGCTTGTGACCATAGGATTATTGTCAAATGTATACCTTGTGATAATAAGCCCACTGGCATCTAAGAGGATTCCTCCTAAGGCCAATGCGATTCCCCCAAGCTGCCAGCTTCGATCTTTTCTAAAACTTTCAAAAGAGGTTATTCCTACACATAAAATAAAAAAGAAGATGGCAAGAAACTTCCTTGAATCCATGGTTTGATCAAAAGCGTAGTAGCTCATCAGCCCAAGAAATAAGGGTTGAAAACTAAAGATAATCAAGGTTCTACCAGGGCCTAGTTGACTAAAAGCCTTAAGGAGCAAAATATCCCCGATTCCTAAACCAATCGTTCCGGACAATAGAAAAAGCCCTACCCAAGAAGCTGGAATATCGTGCCAACTTCCAGCAATTGAGATTGTGATTCCAAAACACAGTAGCCCCATACAGGCCTTAAAGAAGTTCATCCAAGTGCTGGAAAACTTGCGAGCATAATGGGTAAAAATTTGAGAGCCAAGGGCGAAACTTAGGTTTGCTCCTAAAGCTAAATATAGTACTGTCGGTTCCACATTCTAAAATTACCATAAAGATAAGATGGATAGTGCTAAAAAGATTAAAAACATTCGTTCTTTCACACCTCCCCCCAAAGAGGACTATGTAAAATTTGTTTTGCCTAACAGATTTGCGAGTTCACCACTAGATATTGAAATAGGATGCGGAGTTGGATTGCACCCTATTCAGTTTTTTAAGGCAAACCCTGATCGGTTTTTAGTGGCCATCGAACATACAAAAGAAAAGTTTGAAAAATTTCAAAGACGATTTATTAGTCACGATCAACCCAGCAATTTGCTTCCCATTCACGCAAATGCAATCTCTTGGGTAAGCCAACAATTATCCCCAAATTCCGTTGATCATTTTTATTTTCTTTATCCTAATCCAAATCCAAAATCTGGAGATTTGAATAAACGCTGGTATGCCATGCCTTTCATGCATAAGGTTCTTGAGATCCTAAAGCAAGATGGAAAGATAACTCTTGCGACAAACGAAAAGTTTTATCACGACGAAGCCTTAGACTATTTTTTAAATCATTGGAAGTTAGACCTAGTTGAAGATAAAGAGTTGCAAATAGGATTTAAGCCGCGAACACATTTTGAAAAAAAATATTTGGAACGAGGGGAGACTTGTTATAACTTAGTATTTTCTAAGAGAACTTAGTCTCCACCATACCGACGACTTCACTAATATCAAAAGGTTTAAAAACCACAGCCTCAACTCCTAACAGCTTTAACTCGTTACCTGTATAATCAGCGAACCCAGTAATAAGATAAATTGGAATATCCTTATTGGTCGTTTTTACATTTTTTACAAGATCAACACCGTCGCCACCGGGCATTCTGATATCTGAAATAATGGCATCGACTCCACCGGCCTGAAATACTTCAAACGCTTTATTTCCGTTATCAGCTTCTAAGACTTTTGCCCCATTATCTTCTAGCTCTTCTTTAAAAAGTTCTCTTATGTCAGATTCATCATCGACAACTAATATTGTTTTACCCTGAAGGGACATTCTAGCTCCTGAGCTGGTGTTTCTAAAATTATACAAAGAAACCCTGTTTAGCCCAACTAAAAATTAATCCGAGTATATGCCTCGGTCAAATACAGAAAATCTTTCTCTCTCCCCAAATAATCAGCTTCTGCGAAAATAGAAGTACTGCACAATATTTTTTTTGGAGGACCCATGAGGTCAATAATAGTCGCTATCTTTTTAATTCTATTAATTCAGTTCCAAGCTCAGGCCGACACCATCAAGATGAATCCTCGGGATATGCTGGAGCTGCCAAAGCTCCTACCAACGACCTACCATATTGCCAATGAGGAGCAGACCAACTGCAAAGGTAAATACCGCTCAAGAAGATATAACGGAAGAGAAAGAACAAATATTCTAACTCCAAAAGGCACTAAGATCGCGACTGTTTGCTCACGATTTGCGGCTGTTTTGGCCATGGAAGGAACGGGAATCCTTTCTAAAGAAAATGGCGGTATGACCGTGAATTGGGCAGGAAACTATAGATATAAAGTAATGAGAAAGTGTAAATACGGTCTTGGAGTTAGGGGCCTTTGCCTTCTCCCCTTTCATACTCTTGCAGCCGACAACAAAGTTCATCGTCCAGGGGATATAATCTATATTCCTTTTGTAAAAGAATCAAATATTGAACTTCCAGATGGAAGCCTTCACTCAGGACTTTTCCAAGTAAGAGATACTGGCGGCGCTTTTCAAGGGGTAGGATCTAAAAGAGTTGATATGTTTGTTCATACTCAAAATGACCGAGATAATGTGTTTGTAAAAAGAAATATTCATAAACCAAATCAATTCAAGGCTTATAAATTAATAGATGAGTCTAAAGATCAAGCGATAAAGTACTTGAGAGAAAAGTTTCCCGAAATCTATTAAAGGGAAAGAAGTGCCATTAAGGGAGGTGAGCATGTTCAAGATTTCGAATCACCTCCTTCTTATCCGAAAAGAAAGTACCCAAAAATTCAACCCTAGAGGTCATTATGAAGATTAGTCTATTCACTATAGCAACAGTACTTGTTTATTTAGGATGGTTTACTAGTGCAGCAAACGCCGGATCCATGGACTTTGAAAAGGTTGATATTAAAAACTTCACTGTTGATTATCGTTCTGGAATGGGGACAGCGTCCTTTGAACAGTTAAGCACTAAAGTTGGAGACTTCAGTCTGAATTTTACGGACTATCAAGTTGATATAAAAAAAGAAAATGAAAAAATTCTATTCTCTAAAGAAGATACCTCTCTTTTAGTCGAGAAAATTCAAGGAAGTGTTCTAGATTCTATTTCAGTATTGGCCCTAGATAACGCCAGCTTATTTATTGACCCAGAAGTGGCACTTAAATTCTATATGGATGGTGGGGAATTTGAACTAGGTGATGGAATTCAAAGTTTTGGACAAATGAGCCTAGAATGTAAAAGTGAAAGAAATAGAAATGGCGACGTAATGAGCTTTTTACGCCCATGCTTTCAGCTTGGAAAACTAAGTATCCCCTACTTAAATATCGACGAGCTTTCAAAAGGAACTTTAGCTGAAGCTTTTCCTGTAAGTGAAATCGAAGGTGTTGATTATAGCGAAGAGATTAAAAAGATTAAAGGCCCAGATGTTTTAAAAGACATCAACTTTATGGTTTATAAAAACCGCTACACCCTATCACTTAAGACTAAATTTATCGTTAACTTAAAGCTTAAGATGGAAGGAAAAGCGGAGTATCAGCCAGAGCAAAACCGGGTGATCATCTCAGTAGAGAAAGCAAAAGTTGGATGGTTCAGTGTTAGAAAAAAGGTACTAAAAGAAATTCAAAAGGCCGGAATTAAAAATGTTCAAGTCTTTGGCTATAATATCATCATTAATCTTTAACCAATTTTAATATAAGCCTCTTTCGCATCAACTTGAATAATCTCTCTTGTTTCAAGATGTAAGAGGCTTAACTTCTTACCAAAACAACAACCCGAATCTAATCCAATCGTCTTCTCTCGAATATTTAGCCCCTTCGCGGCCCAATGACCATAAATTATAGTTTTGTCTCCTTTGTACAGTTCGTACCAAGGAGGATTTTCCTTATTCCTCATATCCTTTCCCTCCCCGTCCCATGTACGGATTTGAGTTAAGATATAAGGTTCTGTTTTATGAAGCGGAACTTCTGGTATAACGCCTCCATGAACGACGATAAAACTGTCTTCTTCAATAAAAAATGGGATTGAACTTAGCCAGGCCGTCCATTCAAGTAACTCTTCTCCCATTTCTTCTTTTAATCTCACAAAATTTTTATATTTAGGATTTGGATTTTGTAGAAAATTTAAAAAACCAAGTTCATGGTTTCCAAGGACCAGCTCAATCTTATTTTTCCTAACCCATTTTAAAACGTCAAAAGATTTAGGTCCTTTATTAATTAGATCTCCAACTAAAATAAGGCGGTCTACTTCCTTATCAAAACTGACTTTCTTTAAAAGCTCCATAAGCTCATCGAAGCAGCCATGAACGTCACCTATAATTAATGTTCTTTTATTCGCCATTGGCTAATTCTCTCAGAACTGTCAAAAAATTCAACAAGTTATCCCACCCTAACCCCTTGAAATCAGACCATTTTTTTGGTCTCCCCCTTGCAATTATGAATATCGGAGAGATTGAATGAATATTAGTAGAATTTTTATATTTGCCATAATTTGCCTAAGCCTTGGCTCATGTGGACTACCACTGCATAGAGACCTCGTGGTTAAAAACAAAGGCGAGGTTCGGCAGTTCGAAGTTTCTAATCCAGTCTTTGCCAATATCGTTACTCAATTTGAACAAGCAGGTAAGCAATACTCTGGTAACTCTGAATTCACTGTTGGGGACGTTCCTGTAAATTTTGGAGACACCGAAAACCCTAGTTTTGAAGGTGTTTGCTTTAGCTATCCAGACGGCAGAACAGAAGTCATCATTAGAGAAAGCTGGTGGAATAGTGCATCCCAGGCCCTTAGAGAATCTCTTCTCTTTCATGAATTAGGACATTGTGTATTAGGAAGAGATCACGATAATGAAACTGTCGAAGTAAATGGCGCTTCAAGAAAATCAAGTATGATGAATGCGGTGATCGTAAATTCGAATCAATACTCACAATTTCGTGCTGGTTACCTGACTGAGCTTTTTACCCAAACAAAACAGACCCTCTACACGGCCTTCGGTATCTAATCAATTGTTTCAAGAAGTTCTCGAACCATTTTTTGATCTTCTTCCCAAGAAAGAGATTCGCTAAGAACCCTTTGGGCTTCTTCTTTTTCTTGGATAGTTGAATTTTCATCATTGATGACTTCTCTGGCTCTTCTTTCTTCTTCTCTTCTTCGAGCTCTTTCTTCGCTAAAGCCAACGATTTTTGAAGCCTCTCTTAAACTATCGTAGCTCATTCCACCCACTTGTCTTGAAGAAGGTAATTGGGCCAAGAAAACATAATCAACTCTCTTAATTCCCATCTTCTTTCTTCTTTTTTCACTTGAGAAGTTTTTAATAAATGATTCGAGGGCCGGTCTTGGCATAAATTCTGCGAGATCTGTTTTTAATATATAACTAATAAAGCGAGCCTTTCCGAGAAGTCCTTCCTTACTCGTTCCTTTTGCCCTCCAGGCCAGGGGGTTAATTTTAGCAATTTGACGGCGAAGCTTTCTCGCCCTTTCCCATAGGTTTTTATGATTACCCTTAATCCCAATTTTCTTAAGATGTTCATTGGAAGTAGTAGCGCAGTTATACCCGGGAGTTATCCTAAGACCAGGTTCCGTTCGAACTCGATGAAGATCCATCTCGTATTCATCACGTACCTTCTTTAGGTCATCTGGAGAAACACCATAAACATAAATGGTAAAACTAGGTCTGTAGTTTTGTTGCCCCTGAATTAGATGCCCAAAGTAACTAACAAGATCTGTATTTCCAGCGAGCACTTCTTTTTCTCCTTCAAAGTAAAAATTAAAGGTCTCTCCTAAAATGCTACCGTCCTTTAAGACTTCCCCCATCCCAATGGCAAAATGACCACCTGAAGAGCTTGGATCGTCCCCTTGCCTTCCAGAAAGAGTCACAATCAATACCCCCTCTCCTTCACTAGGTTCATAACCTTCATCAGTATGAAGGACAGCACGCCAAGATTCTCTTCTTTGAGAGAATTCATTTTTGGGAAGTTCGTTTAAAACAAATTTAAAAGGATCCATCTCGAAGAATTCATTTGGTGGTGGGTACTTGGATCCTATTGAGGTGATCAAGTCTTTTTGAAGTAAGGCATTTATAATAAATTCATCTTCCTCAAAATGACCATGGGCCAAAACTTCTTCATTTAAATAGTACTCTAGCCCCTGTCGGTCGAATTCAGACTCATGGATGATCTTAGTTCTACCTAATTTAGCTCTTTGTTCACCTATATAAAGAAAACCTTCTTTTTCATGAAGCAGCCCATTCAGGTTTTCAATATCGGCGACCAGGGTAGGAGTGGCTTCAACTAAGAAGTGTTCCTCTTCTCTTTTTCCTACCAACTCGAAAAAATAGTTTGGACTATTCAAGAGTTTCTCATCAAAAGCAAATTGATAGGCTGAAGGAATAATTAGTTCAAAATGTTTTTTGTATTTTGGACAGTCAAATCTAACAATCGAATCACTATCTTTATAGAGGCGTCCTCTTAGATTTTCACTCATTAGTCAGCGTTATTTTCTTGCAATCGATTATTAAGTTTTTGAAGTGAATTTCTCCAGTTTTGTTTTTTTGGCTTTGGAGCTGGCCATCCACCATCGTCTTCCATTGAGTCTTCAGTATTACTCTCCGGATCTACGCGATTCCCACTTGTTCTATCTATCACCATCTCGTCAAGTGCCTTATAGAAATCTAACAAAGGCTTAAAGTCTTTAGAAGGATCGGCCTGAAGTGATAAGTATTTCATCACTTGTTCCTTATCCATTGGGGCCACCTTATTATCTTGCTGTCCATTAAGTCTTAATGTTGTAACTGAATGATCCCCAGGAGAAAGAAGCTTTGAAGAACCATTTGGAAATTCAGCCATGACACTTCCTCTTAATAAGGCAACCTGACTCACCTTAGTACCGGCTTTTGTGATAAAGGCATTACCCATAATCTCTGTTCCGCGTATTCCCATGGAAACTTCACCCACGTGAACGCGAAGATCCCCTTCTTTTGCTTTCTTTCTAAAATGCATTCGCATCTTTCCTCTAAGAAGATTCACATCCATGATCCGATCATTTTTTGCTTTAAATTTAAATTTTTTAAAATCCATTACACTCTTAGGCCCTAGAGTTAGATAAGTATCATCAACCATAAGAACCTTCAAAAAAGATCTTCCCTTAGTTTCCACAACATCCTGAGGCCAAACCTTAGTTCCCATCTTTAACTTAATCTTGCGATCAGCACCTTTTTTCTTTGCTGTTACATTACCCTTAACAAGAATGACTTCCCCTAAATACTTCGGGATGACTTTCGATGCCACAGGATCAAATTCAAATTCTTTTTGAGCAAAGCTATTGCCTGAGAAAAAGCAGAATAGGAAAAAAGAAATGGTTATTTTAAATGTCATACTAATAAAATATCATTTATTTGATTAAGTGAAAGCCAGAGAGGTTTTTTCCCATCCCAAATACCCGTAATCATTTCCTTATAACGATAACCCTAATGTTTCCCTCAAGTATTACCGATACCGAATCATGAAGTTATTTACTGCCTTAACAGCATTATTTTTACTTACGGGGTGCCTTTCTAAAGGAACTCAAAAAGAAGCTACCATTAGCTTATCTCAGCTTAATAATACTCCCTTGGAAGAAGTAGAGTCTCAGTCTAATCTTATCGATAGTGAGGATGAGGATTTTATTGTTGAGATCGAAGATGATTCTTTTGAGAGTCCAGACTTAAAAAGAGAAATAGCCTCTACCGAACTAATCAATGAAAAAGTTAAAGCTAACTTCTACGAAGTTCAAGAGAACGAAACCCTGATGCTTATCTCTTGGAAGCTTTACGGAGATTATAAACGATGGAAAGAATTAAAAACTATAAATTCGGACATTTTCATTAGTGGACATAACCTCCAAAAAGGTATGAAACTCTTTTACTATCCGCCAGAATTCGAGTTTAAATATAGCCCCGAAGGCTCCCCTTATTTAATAAGAAGAGGAGATACACTAGGAAAAATTTCTCATAAAGTTTATGAGGACAAGAAACACTGGCAGGCTATTTGGTATAATAATCGCGATCTCATTAGAGATCCAAATCTTATCTTTGCGGGCTTCACCCTTTACTACAAAGACTTTGAAGAGATCAATCAACGAGAGATTGCTTCAAAAATTAGACTTTTCAAAAAACAAAAGTAATTCATTCAAGTATAATTAATTATTATTTAAGAGAACAGGTGCATCAAATCTAGTTTTTCCATATAATAGAAGTATCTAAAAATACGAAGGGAGTTTATATGTTGAGGATAATTTTACTAACAATGGCATTAGTTATCGTTGGTTGTGGATCTAAAGAAAAGGCTGCAGAGGCCAAGACAGAGGCCACTGAAAAAGTAAAAGAAGGGGCTAAGAAAGTCGAAGCTAAAGCTAAGACCATGGCGACCAAAGCAGTTGCAGAGACGATGGAGTCTATTACCTGCAAGTATAATAATGATTCTCGAAAGATCTCTAGTGTTAAATTCGGAGATGGTGGTTGCGAAGTACACTATGAGAAGTTCGGAGAAAAGAAGGTCGTTGCCACAGCAAAGTACGACTTAGGTTATTGCTCTCAAATGGCCAATAAGGTTTCTAATAATTTAGAAGAAGCTGGATTTACCTGTAAATAATATATGACTGCCCTTTTTTTAAGGGCAGTACTCATTGGATTTATCATGAAAAAACATCTTACTTTTGTTCTTGCCCTCTTATTAACAATGACGTCTTGTGGAATTTTTAAACCTAAATACAGCAAGCCTAAAACTTACGATGAAAAAGCAAGAAGAGTACTTATTGAATTCTCCCCTCTGTTGCAAGAGTGTTACACAAAGGAATTGTTAAGAACTGGAATACCACTTGCTGGTGCTGTGACATTTAAAATTCATATCAAGTCGACTGGTAAAGTTGAACTGGTAAAATTAATCGATGATAGCTTAAGGAATAAGCGAATCAAGGGCTGTTTCGTAAAAACCATTCATCAAATTAAATTCCCTACTCATGACAATGTAAAAGCGGTTCAAGTGAATCAACCCTTTATGTTTAAGCCCCCTAGAAAGTAGGTTTAAGCATTGTAAAAGGCTAACAATCCGGTTAGCCTTATAGTATGAAAGTATTCAAAATAATTTCTCTAATCTTCTCTTTTTTAATCTCAACTCATATTTTTGCCAAAGATCTTCCGATGAAGCCTGGATATCGGCAACTAAAACTTCGAGAGCTCCCTCGAAATAGAAACGGAAGTTTAATTGCTTTTATGTTTGCTGAATCGGCAGCATCCAGTAAAAAATTTCTCGAAAAACTAAATGATAATCAAGAATTAATGATCGAGGCTATTCGAGATAGTCTAAGAACGGGTAGAGTTCCCATGGCCAATTCTATCTGGAAACGTTTTGTAAAATCTCTCTCAAATAAAAATCAAAACTTTGATATAAATAATATTATTTACTGGTGCTTAAGAGAAGCCTATCTCGTGAAAAGGCATCTTCTTAACCACCGAGCAACTTTATATAAAATCTTAAATGATAAAGTTGTACTTCTTGAAAAAGAAAAAGATCATTTTAAAAAGCTAAAAGAATCCTGTGAGGAAAGTTCAAACTGTGACTATGACACCAAAGACGAAATTGACCGCACAAAGGATCTTTGGAAGAAAAGACATAAGATCTTTGAAAAAGAATTTAAGAGAGCGGAAAAGAACTTTAAGGACTCTTTTGATGTGGAAGATGGACATAGTCGATTAATTAAACAAGTAGGTGAGCTCTTCTTTCATTCAGCGGAAGCAATCATATCGGACGATAAATCAACGATTTAACATAATACCGATACCATATCGATTGGTATAATTATTATAATCCCTAAGGGTGTCTCCATAGCCAAGAAAATGCTGAAAAGTTAAAAAGAAGTTTTCAGTTAAACGAAAAGAAATATCCGTTTCCCAGGCGCCTTTATTAGTACTCCAATTAAACCTCGTTAAAGTGGAAATAAAAAGCCAGTCCATTTTTAAAGTAATTCGAAAGTCTCCATGCCCATAAAAATCTTTAATAGGCTCAGTCTTTTCAGGAAACTGTGCTTTACCTTGATCCTCCACGAGAATATGCCAAATATTTAAATCAAAATTTAAAAGATCTGATACCCAAGCGACTTTTGCATAGATCCGGTCCCAACTGCGAGACTCAGGGTCTTCCCTACCATTTGACTCATGGGCGTAACCTATATCGGAATATACTCGTGCTCCACCAAAACGATAGAAAACTTCAGGGTTATAATTCGTTTCTCTAAAGGGACGAGACCCTTCTTTATCATAAATCTGCCAAAGACTTTTTTGAGTATAGGCCGCAAACAAAGTGTAACGGCTACCATCACCAAAAAAAGGGATTCTGATACTAAACTGATACTTTAACTCGCTTCTTTTTCCTGTATCTTTATCCGAAGTGGTATAGGAGTAAGGGTGAAGATAATTAAATTTGTGGAGCTGAAGAAATTTAAGCCCCTGCTCTTCTTGAGCAAAAGAAGTTCCCTGAAAAATAAGAAGAATGGAGAAAAATAGACTGATGAATTTGATGCCCTAGCCTCCTTACTTGCATCCTTGTTTATTATACTCTCTAAAGTGACCCATCTCTACCGGGTAAAACCTAGAAAAAGCTCATAATTACAAGAACTTATGCCAAATAAAGAGCTTCGTTTTTTACAAGATTTACCGATAAGTAGAGTATGAAAAAGACCTCTATCATTTTTTTGTCTCTTTGCTTAGTTCTAACGGCCGGATGGTTTTTACGGTCCCAAGGCTCCCCTTCCCATCAAAGTGTAAAGATCGGAATTAATTTAGATCCTGAGCCAAAGTCCAACCTTAGAAAACTAGCATCGAGAATTAATAAACCACCTCGCCAAGAAAGAACTGAAAAAAAGGTATCAAAATTAAATAAGGAAATTATAAAAAATTTTAGATCAGGTAAAGACACCATTGGTGACTTAACTAAGACATATAAAAAAACAAAACCTAGTGTAATTAGCCTTAATTCAAAAGAATTTAGATTAAAAGGGCAAAAACTCTTTATTTCAACTACTCACTCTGCCATTCCAAAAAGTGAATATAGGGGATCAAGAGAAGTAGCCTCTATTAACAATCATGCCATTGTTAAAGGAACAACAGGATTACCAGTGGTACAAGACCCTATAAAGTTTAGAAAAGGAATTGCGACTGGCCATATCATCGTCAAGGCAAAGCCCGATGTCGACCTAACAGGTTTAGCCAATGAACATAATTTAAAGATTCATCACACAGTTCCCCATTTGAACTTAATAGCTTTTGTACCTTCAAGCCCAGAGCAACTTCTAAACACCTCAATTAAATTATCTGAGAGTGCGCTCCTTGAGTCAGTAAAATTAGATATTTCTTACGGAGGTCCCCGTGCGAAATAGTTTTTTCATAGCTCTTTTACTAATAAGTTCTTGTGTAAAGTCTAACAAATCAGCGGCTCCAAAAAATGAGTCCCCTACAACTAACACTCAAACTAATACAACAACTAATAATAATCCGACTCCAACTCCCTCCCCTCCGGTATCAAATCAACCGGACCCACTTTTTAGTCATGCTTGGCATTTAATCAATACTGGTCAAATGAATTTTGCTCAAAGTGGTGGGATTGCAGGAAATGATATTAATATTGGACCCGCAAGAAATCAGGGTTATATCGGTACAGGTGTTCGTGTGGCCGTAAGTGATACGGGAGTTGAAACTACCCACGAAGACCTCAGCTCAAATCTTCTCCCTAACGATCATCGAGATTATACAAAGTCGAGCAGTCCCTTTCAAGGTGACCCTAACCCATCAGGAACCGGCGGCGACCACGGAACAAGCGTCAGCGGAATAATTGCTGCCGTTGGGAACAATGGAAAAGGTAGCCAAGGAATTGCTTACGGCTCGAGTCTTGCGGGTTTTAAGTATATCGCTGGAACAAATACCTTATCTAGAATGCTTGATCAGGCCAATGGTCCATTTGATATTTTCAACTATAGCTATGGTCTATACTCTTGTATCTTTTCAAGTGTGCCTCCGGAGTTTATAGCTCAGCTTAAATACGGAGTTGAGAACTTACGAAATGGCAAAGGGGCCATTTATGTAAAAGCTGCAGGCAATGAGTATATTGCAACGACTACAGATTGTTTTCCCGATGAAGAGAATCCTAGACTCTACTATGGAAACGCAAACTTAGAAGAAGATCACTCCTACCCCTATCAGATCGTTGTCTCTTCAATTAATGCTAATGGGATTTCAGCAAGCTACTCTACTCCTGGTTCAAGTGTTTGGGTTAGCGCTCCAGGTGGGGAGTTTGGAAATACAAACCCTGCAATTATGACCACGGATAGGACAGGCTGTGATAAAGGTTATTCTAAGGATGATTCAACTAGAAATAGTTTCGAAGACGGGGACCCGGAAAACTTAAACTGCAATTATACTTCAACTTTTAATGGAACCTCTTCGGCCACCCCAATGGTTTCAGGAGTGGCCGCACTTATGCTACAGGCTAATCCAAATTTATCTTGGCGCGACGTTAAACATATTCTAGCTAGCACGGCCCGCAAAACAGATCCCAATCGTGGGGATACAGGTCATCCCAATGCCCTAAACCTAACAGGTCATACTTATCAAATGGGCTGGATCACAAATTCAGCTGGGTTTAATTTTCACAACTGGTATGGCTTTGGAGCGGTTGACGCTGGAGCTGCCACTACAATGGCCGCCTCATATATTTCCTCTCTTGGTCAGCAAGTTGAATCTGGTTTTACAAGCTCAGGAACCATAGACGTCTCAATTCCAGATGACTCCGCTGGAGGAGCGACTTCAAGCCTCACCGTAAACCAAGCTCTAACAATAGAGGCCGTACAAATTAAGATTAGCATTGAACACACCTATATTGGGGATCTCGGTGTTGAACTAACCTCTCCTTCTGGTACCAAGTCTATCCTGATGAACATCAACAGTGGAATTGTCGGGACGGCCATCGTAGATGAGGTTCTCCTTTCCAATGCTTTTTATGGAGAAAGCTCAAATGGACAATGGAGCCTTAAGATTATTGATGGCTATGCCCAAGACCTTGGTAAACTGACCAACTGGAAAATCAATATTATCGGGCACTAAGCTCGGTTTTTTCTTACCTTTTTACATAGTTTTTAGGAGTCCACACTCTCCCTCTTGACCTGTTCAATTCTTCACCTTAAAACAAATATTTAAAACAAGTATTAAGGTGAAAATATGAATAAGCCTAGTGAGCTTTTCTATCAATCAAAGTATGCAGAATCTTTATCTCTTGAAGGAATTTACCTCCTTGGTTTTGGCTTTGATGGAACCGCTTGTTTTAGAAAAGGTACCGCTTTTGGTCCCGATGGCCTAAGAGAAGTTTCAGATGGAATAGAGTCTTATAGTCCCTACCTCGATCGGGACACCTCTGACGTCCCCCTTTTTGATCTTGGGAATCTTCCGGTTGGTGAATCAGACGATATAGAGCAAAATTGGTGGAAAGGCGTCAACGCTTTTAGAGACCTAGTTCAAGATACAAACTTAGAAGAGAAAAAAATTAAACTTTTAACTATAGGTGGTGAGCATAGTATCTCATATGCCCCAATAGTTGAGATGCTTCAGACTTATGATGACCTCGTCATTCTTCATCTAGATGCTCATGCAGATTTAAGAGACGGCTATGAGGGTCATCAATACTCGCATGCGTCCATAATTCGTAGAACCCTAGACCATATGAGCACCGAGCAAGACCTTATCCAATATGGAATTCGTTCTGGAACAAAAGAAGAGTTTCAGTGGATGAAAGATAATGGAACTCTTTGCAAATCAAGATCAGAGTTCCTAGCTAAAGTCGAGGCTATCTCCTCTGATCGTCCCATTTATTTAACTTTAGATTTAGATTATTTTGATCCTTCTTTCTTACCAGGTACTGGAACACCTGAAGCTGGTGGAGAGGATTTTCATTCATTTATAAGCCTGGTTAAAATTCTCATTAAGAAAAATCTCGTCGGAGCTGATGTGGTAGAATTATCACCTCCGATAGATTCCACCGGCAATTCAAGCGTTTTTGCAGCGAAAGTAGTAAGAGAGCTTATTTTGGCCATGGAGAATTTAAATGAATAATTACAGAGAATGGACAAAGGAAGAAGCTAAAAGAACTTTCCTTTTTGATCGTTGGGGCTCCGGCTACTTTGATGTAAACGCGAATGGACATCTATGTGTTCATCCGGAAAAAGAAAACTCTATTGGTATAGATATAAACGAAGTTATCGAAGAGATGAAAGAGCAAAAGATAGCTTCCCCTGCCGTTATCAGGTTCCAGGACGTTTTAAGATCTAGAGTAATCGACCTAAATGAAACTTTTAGCAATGCCATAGCCGAGGCAAACTATTCGGGAAAATACATTGGCGTGTACCCTATTAAAGTTAACCAAATGAGGGAAGTCGTTGAAGAAATTCTAGAAGCAGGAAAGCCCTATAATATGGGACTTGAGGCTGGTTCTAAAGCAGAGCTTATGTGTGTTCTTGCTTATAATAGGAATCCAGAAGCTCTTACAATCCTAAATGGCTACAAGGATAATGAGTATCTAAGACTTGCTCTTCTTGGAAGAAAAGTTGGGAGAAAGGTTCTAGTTGTAATTGAAAAGATGACGGAGTTAGAAAGGCTTCTTGAACTTTCAGAAAAGTATAAAGTAAGACCACTAATTGGACTTAGAACAAAACTTTCAATCAAGTGCGCTGGAAAATGGGCCGACAGTGGTGGAGAAAGGGCAAAGTTTGGGCTAACCACGACAGAGCTAATTCAGGCCGTAGAGATTCTGGAAAAAAGAAATTTCATGGATTGCACTAAGCTTCTTCATTTTCATTTAGGAAGTCAGATTACTGATATTAGAAATGTAAAAGATGCAATTTCCGAAGGTGCCAGAGTCTATTCTAAATTAGTAAAAATGGGTGTTCCCCTTGAGTATATGGATGTCGGTGGTGGACTTGGTGTCGACTATGATGGAACCCATTCGACAAATGAAAGTTCTATTAATTATGGAAATAAAGAATATGCCAGTGATGTTGTTTGGGGAATTAAGCAAATCTGTGAAGATGAAAATGTTCCTTGCCCAAACATCGTTTCTGAATCTGGTCGAGCCATAACCGCACACCACTCATGTGTCATCACTAAGGTTATTGGATCTATTAAAACAGCTCAAACAGATTTTGAGACGACAAAAGCTGAGGGCGAACATAACCTTGTAAAACAGATGAGAGATGTTGTCAGCGAATTAAAAAAAGAGAACTTTAACGAAGTATACAATGATGCTATTAAAATTAAGGACGATTCAATAAGCGCCTTTAACCTAGGTGTTATAAACCTCGTTGAAAAAGCTAAAATTGAAACTTTATATTGGCAAGCAACTCAAAAAATTGATGAGATGGTAGATCAGCTCGAATTTCCTTCCGATGATCTTTCAAATCTTCAAGATAGCTTAACCAGCCAATACCTTTGTAATTTTTCAGTTTTTCAATCTGCCGCCGACTCTTGGGCGATTGGTCAACTACTTCCTATTATGCCGATTAAGCGTCTTAACGAAAAACCTAATGTATGGTGCTCTATTGCTGACATCACCTGTGATAGCGATGGGAAAATTGATCACTTTATCAACCTTGAAGAAGAAGCAAAGAATATTCCCTTGCATGAATTAAATCCTGATGAGGATTACTATGTGGGAATTTTCTTAACTGGAGCTTATCAGGATGTCATGGGAGATATGCATAACCTTTTTGGAAGATTAAATGAGGTTCATGTTTATAAGGATGGAGACGAAGGTGACTTTTATATAGAAGAAGTTATTCCTGGTGGAAAAATCAGAGATGTTCTTTCGACAATGCAATACTCTCCAGAGTTCCTAAGCTATAGAGTAAAAAGGATAATTGATAAAGAGATTGCAGATGGGAATATAAGACCAAGAGAAGGTGTTAAGTGGGTTGATTTTTATGATCAATGTCTAGAGGAATACACTTACTTAAAAACATGAAGGAATTATTAGACTTCTATTTACTAGCCTTTACTACCTTATTTAGTATGGTTAATCCCTTTAGTGTCATGCCCGTCTTCGTAAAATTTTCAGATGGGCTTTCTAAAGAAAAAACAAAACAACTGGCAAAGAAAGGAACTCTCGCGGCGATGATTGCGATGATCTTCTTTGCTCTATCTGGCCAAATGATCTTTAAGTTTTTTTCGATCAGCCTAGATAGCCTAAGAGTTGTTGGTGGAATTCTATTCTTCATTAACGGTTTTGATATGCTACAAGCTAAACCAGTCAGAACCAAAGATGAGACAGACTACGAAGACGATCTTAATAACGATGTAGCGGTTACTCCCCTTGGTATTCCTCTTCTTTGTGGTCCAGGAACGATTACGGCAGTGATTTTAATGAATCAAGGAGCGACCACACTACAGGCAAAAGGAGTTCTCTACTTTGCCATCTTGTCTACCTCGGCCATTGTCCTTTTTATGCTATTGGCCTCAAAGTGGATTATGGAAAAGCTTGGAGAAGCCGGAGCTAAAGTTCTTTTTAGAATTATGGGCCTAATCGTCATGGTTATAGCCGTTGAGTATTTTTTCACAGGCCTAAGAAACCTTTTAAGAATTGCATAAACAGTAATTGTTAACTTCTTGCAAAGTATTGACCAAAAGATTACCAGACTAAAGCGTTTCACTTTGTTGCAGGAGCTCTATAATCTCGAGACAATTAAATTGAGGGTGAGCCAAACAAAAGGAGACTCAGGATGAGTAATAAAAAATTAATCTTACTTTTATTAGTTTTTGTTTTTGGTTGTAAGTCAGAAGAGGAAGCAGCGGCACTACTCGGTGGTTCAGGAGAGCAAAGAGTTGGAGATGGACCTGATTCACCCAGTGATTCTATTAATTATGTAAATGTTAGATCCCCAAGAGGAACTTCAGGTAAATGGAAAGAAGCCTGGAGTAACGCGGTTGGGTCGGCCATAGATGAGCATTCAAGAGAGCTCGCCATGGAAGTGACCCTCCCCTCTAGCGATTTAGCAAAATTAAATTGTCCCGGATTTAATCAGGCCAAAGAAAATGATAAGAAGAGGTTCTGGGCCCTATTTATGTCTTCTATCTCTCTTTATGAAACCGATTTTAATCCCAATACTAGATACTGGGAAAGAGGACTGAACTTATGGTCTGAAGGTCTTTTTCAACTTAGTGTCTCAACAGGAAGGTACCATAGCGGATGTGGGCATATAACTAAGGACAATATTCTTGATCCGATTGGTAATATTCGCTGCGCTGTTGCCGTTATGAGAAATCAAATAAGAAAAAGAGGCTCTCTCTTTCCAACAAGAGCTTATTACTGGTCGGTCCTAACAACATCTAAAAAGTATAAAGTTCAAAATTTCTTTAAAAGCCAGATGGCAGGATTAAGCTTTTGCCAGCTCTAAAACATAATTAAATTCTTTTTCGGTAACCGGTGTAATAGAAAGCCGGTTACCTTTTTGAGCGATTTTCATGGTAGATAATGCTTTTGTATTTTTGATCGTCTCTAAACTAATAATCTCTTTAAATTTCTTTTTATATTTTACTTCGACCATAAACCAACGAGGGTTCTCTTTAGTGCTTTTGGAATCATAGTAATTGCTCTTCTTATCCCAACAGGTTGGATCAGGATGAGACTCTTTAGATATTTCCATAAGCCCAGCGATTCCCGCAGGCTTACTATTTGAGTGATAAAAAAGGACAAGATCCCCTTTTTTCATTTCATCTCTCATATAGTTTCTTGCTTGGTAGTTTCGTACCCCATCCCAAGGTTCTTTTTTTACTTTCTTAAGATCATCTATTCCAAAAACGTCTGGTTCTGACTTCATCAACCAATAATTCATATTAGCCTCTAAAGTATTCTTGAATATTATCAAGTAGAAATTGGGGAAGAGCAAAAGAGGCGGTATGAAGGTCTGGAGTGTAATACCTAAATTTTAAGTTTGAATCTAGAACTCTTTTTCGGTCAAAATCATTTATAGGACTCAATCCTTTAGAGGCAAAAGTAAAACACCAAGCGCCCCCAGGGTAAGTTAGGTTTCCAAACTGGTACATTCTAACAAAAGGAAACTGCTCACTTAATACTTTCATCATCGATTTTTGAATTGGAACATTATACCAAGGAGACTCTCCCTGACTTACGACAATTCCATCCTCATTTAAGCAAGCGTAGACATCCCGATAAAAGTCAGGACCAAAGAGAGGACATGCAGGTCCGATTGGATCAGTCGAGTCCACAATTACTACATCAAATTTTTCTTTTGTTTCGTTAACGTACTTAACCCCGTCTCCTATTATTAGCTCTAGCTTAGGATGCCCCTTTAAAACTTCACTTGTAACCGGAATATGCTCAAGACATGCATCTACGACCATCTTGTCGATTTCGACCATGACTACCTTTTCGACATTTGAATGACGGAGCACCTCTCTGGCCGTGCCTCCGTCTCCTCCGCCAATGACAAGAACATTCTTGGGGTTCGGGTGAGTAAAGAGAGGCACATGGGTAATCATATCGTGGTAAACAAATTCATCTGCCTCAGTTAGCATCACTAGGTCGTCATTCAAAAGCATTTTTCCATGCCATCTGGTTTGCACAACTTCAACTTTTTGAAATTCACTTTTTCCCGAGAATAAGGTGCCATCGTTTTTAAATCGCACTTCCATAAAATCTTCAGTTTTCTCAGTTGTCCAATCGCTCATCTTTGTTCCTTATGATCAAAAATAAGGGCCCTATCATTGACGGTCTCCTTATTATAAAAATGACTAAAAATAACATTATATCCAAGATTAATTTTTTCTCTCACTAGCGCTCTTTTGTGATAATTCGTTGGGATCTCTAGTGAGTCTTCATGATTAAAAGTCACCAAATCAAAGCTTTCTGGTTTTAAAATATCTAAAAGTTCGGCTAGCTTCGCCTTGCAAAGGGGCTCATTTGTTTCAAAACTCACATAAGAATTAAATTCTTCTGGTGTAATATGGATTGTAAAATAGAACTCGTCTCTAATAGCGTTTGCAGAGTATCCTTGAGGGCTAAAGGCAAAGTCATCAATTTGATAGTCTGGAAATAAAGTTTCAAGTTTTAAAAATGATCGAATCTGCTTAGTATTTTCGTGGGACTTATTTAGAATAATTGAGGCTTCACCACTTATATCATACATAAGAAGCTCATTCGTAATATCTTCATCTGGAGCATCATATGGGTGATCCGTGCAAAACATAAAATTGTGATGCTCATGCATTTTTCCAAACCGATAGGCCTTTCCAGTAACTTCCTTTTCTAAGAGTTCTATATCATCCAAAAAGGATGTCTTTTGAAGATGCGAGAAATATTCATTCTTTCTTTGAAATATTAACGATTCTAATTGCTCTTTAGGATAGCTCTTAAGAAAAAACTTAATCGCTTCCACTAAAGTCGTCTGACCACAGGTTATAAGAACAATTCGATCACTCCATACAAAAAGACTAGATTCTGAAAGTAAATAGGCCTTACAGTTCTTGTTTTTGATAGAAGATAATATCGTGGCCTTAGCCTCTTTTACTAAAGCTGACCAAAAGCTTTCTTCGACCGACAGAAGGTCAATATTACTTTTAACCACAATCTCTACTTTTTTTTCTGATCCCTCAAAGAACAAGAACTACTCCTGGTCAAAAATTGCCCTTTCTAAAACAATGGAATTGCTAGAGAAAACTTAATATTATTAAACTGTTATACTGTCAACGAAAGGTGAAACTATGAAATGTCCGAAGTGCCAAAGCCAAGACTTTAATCCATTTAAGCATGAGGGAGTCGAGTTTGATTTTTGCTCTGATTGCCATGGAATCTGGTGTGATAGAGGAGAGCTTGCTAGCTATGTAGAAACCATAAAGGATACTCCTGAAAAATTTCACCTCACCAGCGAAGGCACCCTCACGGAAATGGAATGTCCTAAGTGTGAGAAGAATAGCCTCTACGAGATTCCTTACCTAAAGGCCCAAAGTCTTTTAATTGATAAATGCTCTGAATGCTTTGGGATTTGGCTAGACTCAAAGGAACTTGGTCGAATTCAGCAATTGGCAGTCAATATTGACGCAAAGGGCAAACTGGAACGAACCATCTCGGATATGCAAAATAAGGGCTTTAATATCTCCATATTAAAGAAATAGTCCTGTAATAATTGCTATTCAACACAATAACACTACGCGCCATCACATTACATAATGGTATGTAACCTCACTATTATTTGTGAGGAAAAGATGAAGTTTTTAATCTCTACAACTGTTATTTTACTCTGTGCAGTTCTGATGAATGAGGCCCTGGCCTACAATTGCCAAGCGGGCTTTAATAAGTCTGAATTAAAGCAATTTCCTGAAGAAAGAGAATACCAACCCGGTGTAGATGCTGGCTTTGATCAATATAAAACAAAATCTCTTAAAAATAGCGATAAAGTTGTTTTAACCTTTGATGACGGTCCCCATAAAACAAGAACCCCAAGACTTTTAGACATTCTAAAAAAGTATAATGTTAAGGCCACATTTTTTGTTTTAACTAAACTAGTTAACGATAGCACCAGGCCAATTTTAGAAAGGATGATTAAAGAAGGGCATATTGTTGCTACCCATGATCACGATCACGACAATAACAATGGTGAAGATCAGGAAACTTTTTATAATGAGTTAAAAACTTCTATCTTAATAATAGATAAGCTTTATAAGAAGTACCGCCCATCGAACAAAGGAATTTTCTACCGCTTTCCTTACGGTGCCTATGGTAAGTCAGAAACTTATCATCATATGAACGTTATCAAGACTCTTTCATACGATTTGTATGGAGAAAATTGTATCAATTTTGCATTCTGGGATATCGATTCTGCTGATTGGTCTCCAAAGTTAAAAGACGAACAGATTGCACAAAATATTTGGGCCCATATAAAAGGTGGTACCGCTTATAAGACAACTATGAAAAGGTCTATCTTTGGTAAGGTTAAATACAAGACTAAAAAGTACCAACATACTTGGCCCTTTGGTGGAGGAGTCGCTCTTCTTCATGATATTCACGATAAGAGTATAGATGCCGCTGAGATTTTTATAAAAAAAGCAAAAGCCGAAGGTGTAGAGATCGTTCCACTAGACTCAGTTGAAGAGTACTCTTTTAAAGGTAAAACCTGCAAGATTGACTAGAATCTCGTTGACCCATACTCTATTAGAGTATGAATTTTTTAAATGAGAATCAAAAAGGCTTTTCACTCGTAGAAGTGATGGTTGCCGCCGGCATCATGGGTGTTCTCTCCATGTTTTTTTACAAATACTTTACTGAACAAATGAAATCTCAAAAGACAGTCCTCATGAAAATGGAGGAGGCCAACGTCTTGAATGAGATTAGAATTCTTTTGATGAACTCAACCAATTGCTTAGAAACCTTAAAAAACCAAAGACTCGATGCAAATACTGATGGTATTGATACTTTAGAAGAGCCTATTGATGAGTTAAAAAAAGTTTACTTAAAAGCCCCCTCCCCAGGTGAAGAAGATAAGGACCCTGAAGTTCTAGTCGTTCCTAAGTTTCAAAGGTTCATTAAAGGTGAGCAAGAGGTTAAACATGCTAATCGTCTTGTCACTATTTCAGAATATAAAATTCGCTTTCCTGAAACTGAAGAAAAGATCCTTAAAACTTTTAACCGTGGTGAGATAAACTTTGAAGTTGTTTTTGACAGAGGTGATAAAACTTTTGGTACCAGGTTTAAACCTTATCAAATTCCAATTGAGGTAGCCGTCGACGATTCTCAAACGGTTATAACTTGCTCAAGCATGGGTCTTCCTGCTGGTGGAGAAGCGGGACTTGTGGCAATCGATGCTGTCAAAACCCCAAGCTATAAAGGTAAGACTGGTAATGACGCCTGCAAATCAAAAAACTTAGCCTGTGCTTATGTAGTTAGCACAAATTACGTAGCAACTTCTACTGGACTAGATGCCCCTCTCTACACTCCGGCTTGCTTAAGTTCCTATAATCAAAGTCTAGCTGGGGTAGCTAACGGTGTAGGAATGAGCAATCTTCATACCTGTGATGCAAAACTAGGAGTATTCAAAACATTTGAAGTATCTGTGGGAACGGCCAGCGTAGAATGTCGTGGTAATTTTTCCGCAATTTGTAATTAGAAAGCCACTCTTAAGACTTCCTCAATCGAAGTAACACCTTCCATTACTTTTCTTGCTCCATTAATTCGAATACCAATAAACTTTCCCTTAGTTAAATCTTTAAGAGCCTCAAGAGATACTTGATCGTTTACAAAATTCTTTATTTCGGAAGTATAAGGTACCATCTCATAGATACAAACTCGTCCAGAATAGCCGGTGTTTTTACATTCACGACATCCAGCTGCTTTAAAAACATGGGCGGGAGCTTTGATATCCTCTCCTCCAACCAGAGTTTTCCATAAGTCTTCACTACAAGGAGCTTGCTCTTTACAGTACTTACATAGTACCCGAACAAGTCTCTGTGCGAGGATACCTCTAACAGAAGCATTTATTAAATGTGCTGGTACACCAATATCTATAAGCCTTGTAATAGCTGAAAGAGCATCATTAGTGTGTAAGGTTGATAATACTAAGTGACCCGTAAGACTTGCTTGGATGGCCATCTCGCCACCCTCTTTATCTCTAATTTCCCCTACCATAATAATATCTGGATCCTGTCTTAAAAAGGATCTAATTGAGTTGGCAAAGGTTAAGCCAATTTGAGTATTAACCTGCATCTGATTAAAACCATCATTTATAATTTCAATTGGATCTTCAACCGTACAAATATTTACAGCATCATCTGAAAGCCTTTTTAAAGTACTATGAAGAGTTGTCGATTTACCTGAGCCCGTTGGACCCGTGACAAGAACAAGTCCGTAACTATGAGAAACAAATTCATTCCAGGTTCTTATGTCTTTATCGTAGTAACCTAATTCAACCATGGTTTTCTCAACCATCTTAGGGTCAAAAATTCTAATCACAAGTTTTTCGCCATAATGACAAGGAATAGTTGAAAGTCTCATTTCAATCAAAATATTTTGACCCACGGGGCGCTTAATTCGTCCATCTTGAGGTCTTCGTTTTTCATCAACTTTCATATGGGCCAATAATTTGAACCTACTCACAATAGGTAAAACCACTTCAGGCTCAAATTTATAAATAACCCGCATTTTTCCATCGATTCGAAATCGAATTTGTCCTTTTCCTTTTTTGGGCTCTATATGAATATCAGTAGCTCTTTCATCATAGGCAAACTGTAAAAGCCAATCACAGATAGAACCAATGTTTGAATCAACAACTTCTAAGCCTTGCTTTCTTCCCTCGCCAAGCATTTTCTCAAGGTCAGGATTTTGAAATGATTTATCTTTTGGCTGGCTCCTTGCAAAACTTTTAGCAGCCTTATGAACGGTAAAAAATTCTTCAATAAAGTGATCAATTTGCACAGGTGAAGTTACAACAATTTCAACCTTTTTTGAAATGGCAGATTGAACTTCCATTATCCAATTTCGATCAAAGGGTTCGGCCGTTGCAAACACAACACAGTCTGACTTAACCTCAACTGGTATTACTTTTAACCTTTTAATAAAGGCCTTTGGAAGAACGCTAGTGCAAGCAGCGATATCGATTTTTAAAGGATCGATTTCAAAATAACTCAATCCTGAAAATTCAGCCAACCACGTAGACAGTGATTCAATTCCGATTTCAAGATAAGGGGGTTTCTTTTGTTTTAAATTAAACTGAGAGAGAACAACTAGGGGGTGAAGCTTTGTATTTTTTCTTTTGCTTAAAATCTCTTTTGCCTCTTCCAGAGTCACCCAGCCCGAATGAATCAAGGCTTCTAAAACTTCTTTAAGTTCTAATTTCCGACTAACCTGCTCAAGCTTTGGTTCACCCATTTTAATTCTCCTAGCTTCTTATCGGACTTACAGAGCGAAATTTGAAATTATTTACTATCTATTTATGGTGACTTAGACCGTTTGTCCTCAGCTATTTTAGTCCCTATAATTCTCCTTTTATCCATAGGAGAAGATATGTTTGGAGAACCTAGAAACCCAGTTGAAAAAGAAATCTGTGACCTTGAGCAAGAGTTCTTGGCCCTAGGTCAAAAGATTTCAAAATTAAGAGAGGACTTACCACCTGAAGAAATAACAAACTATGAGCTAACCAATACCGATGGTTCAAAGACCACCCTACTGGAGCTTTTTGGTGAAAAAGATGAACTACTTCTCGTGCATAATATGGGACCAGGCTGTCCATACTGTACTCTTTGGGCGGACGGTTTTAAGGGCTTTATGCCATATATTGAAGCACGTTGTGCTTTTGTAGTTGAAACCGATCAGCCAGCTGAAAAATGGAAGGCCTTCAGTGAAGAAAGAGGTTGGAACTACCCGGCTGTTTCAAGCCTTGGTACAACTCTAAAAAAAGACCTCGGCTTCTGGGGTGAGCATGATGGCAAAAGTATGAATCTTCCTGGAGTCTCAAGCTTTTTTAAAGAGGGAGATAAGGTCTATAGACATGCTACTTCTCCATTTGGACCTGGAGATATGTTCTGTAGCCCTTGGCATCTATTTTCCCTGTTAAAGAAAGGGGTGGACGGTTGGCAGCCACAGTTCAACAAATAATTTAAGCTACTTAGCCCTTTGAATTTCCTTCAGAGGGCTTTTATATCCATAAAAATCAGGCTAATAAAACTTTACGGAGTTTTTATGATGTCAAAGATGTTTATCCTTTTATTATTGCTACCAATATTCGCCTTCGCCGACTGCGAAAAAGCGAAGCTCAATAGTTCAGATACAATTTTTGATAGTTATATTTGTACCCCGACTTCTTTTGAGTCTATAAAAAAGATTAACAAGCTTTGTATTATTCGAGCAAAAACAATGGAAGAAGATGGAAAGGTCTATAGCTATACGCATATGGAGACCAATGCCATAAGTGAGTCAGGTCTTAAGTATCATTTTTCAACCTTTAAGTGGCACCACAAAAAAAATGATTCAGTTTCTAAAATGTGGGAAACCAAAAAGAAAATAAAGATGAAAGATATTACAGCCACTGATTTCATGACGGCCAATATCTATAAAGTTTCCGAGTTTGAAAAACAAAGTAAATTGCTCGAGATAGAAGTTTATAAGAAAAAAGCTCTTATCGGACTAAAAAAAAGGAAATGGTACTCTGCAAGATTCAATTGCCAAAAACTTTAGTAAACTTACCAGATGAACTTTCTTAAAAACTATAAAGTACTAATCGTTGATGATGACGCCACAACTCGGCTTGCCCATAACCTCTTAATAAAAAAACTTGGGGCCCTTGAAGTTTTTGAAGCAAGCTCAGTTGATCAGGCCCTAGAGGAGCTCGACTCCAACTCCTTTAACCTCGTTATTTCTGATTATATTATGCCAGGAAAGTCAGGCTTAGATCTCTATAAATCGATGATCTTAAAAGATATCCACACGCCTTTTGCCATGGTCACGGCCAATAGTGACTCTGATGCGGTTAAAGAAATGATTGAATTAGGGATTAGTGCAATCTTGGTTAAACCTATAACAAAAGAAATGTTGCTCTCTAGGCTAGCGAAAATAATTTAAAAAAGGCGGCCTTTTATGGCCGCCTTTATTAACTAGATTATCTCCAAACTCTATTAAATAATTCTCTTTTCTCAAACTTTGAGAACTGATTACTATTTAAGAGAGACTCTCTTGGAACTCTAACTATAAACTCAATACTTAGTTCCCTTCCTGAGTAATCATTTCCAAGAAGTCTTGCAAGATCTATTGCAACCTGCGTTTTACTTCCATCGTGATTTAACTGAAAGTCCGAAGGACTCAATTCTCTATCAAAAAGAACCGGCCCACTTGTTACTCTAAGAGCAAGTTTTGTATCAGATGGATGTTCCATTAATCCAAGTTCAAAAGTCATTAGACCATTTGAAATTTCAGAAGAAGTCATCACTTCATCAAGCGGTCTGAAAAGCTCATGAGCTGAAATCACTCGAACTGAATAACTTTTCGTAATATGGGTATCTCTACCTCTTTGATCTCTTGAATCTACAAGCGAGTAAACTAAGGCTCTTCTTGGTGAAGAGAAATCTTCTGTTCTAATTGTTAGGAATTCTCTATCAAGATTCGCCCTAATATCTGAACGTATTCCAAAGGTATCTCCTACTGTTCTAAAGTTGAAATTGATATTGGCATAAGTTCTTCTATCAACAACTTGATAGGCTCTTCTTTCTTGCCTATAACGAGTTTCCATTCGGCAAACTCTATGCTGATAAGGAACATCTCTACAAACTCTTCTTCCAGGAATGTCGCGGCAGACTCTTCTTCCAGGAATATCCCGGCAGACCCTCACAGGACGATCTCTACAAACTCTTCTACCATTTACGATTCTACAAACTGGTTTATTAACAGTTCGGCATTGGCGTCTTGGTGGTTCTTGACGACATTGACGTCTTGGTGGTTCTTGACGACATTCTCTTCTATAACGTGTCTCAGTTCTACAAACACGCTCTTGATAAGGAACCTGCACCCAACGGTACTCAGTTCTCATCGTCTCTGTTTGAAGACTTAAGTTTTGATCTCCCCTTGAGCCACTATAGCTTAAGCTTCCTTGGTCAGTTTCAGCTGCAATTCCTAGGACCGACCATAGTCCAAATAGGAATACTATTAGAGTTGATTTCATGACATCTCTCCCTAGATGAAATTTATAAAAATAATGTTTATATAATTTTAATAACGCTACCTTAGATTTCCTCTAAGATTAATTCAGACTTGCGTTAATCACCTATAAAGTGGTGGCTCTGTTATAAAATGACAGATTAACGGTGTAGATGCCCTCTAAAATTTAAGAGGTAAGGTGCCAATTTGGAACCATATTTTTCGTTCAAAATATTCACTACGTCTGAGCGAATAGGGCAGGTATACCTTAGCCCATCAGCCTCTTCTAACTTCTTTATTTGTCTAATCACACTTTTTGTTAATTTCTTGGTCGAAAACATTGAACAGTTATGACCTTCGTCCATAGAGTCATCTATAAACGGAGTAAAATCCAAGTCCTTAATTTTCACCCATTTATTTTCTTGGCATTTAACTAGAGGCCCGTGGTTTTCTCCTAAATAATCTTTTCTCTTTTGTAAAATATGATTCCAAAATCTCATTCCATTAAAATTTGCGGCCTGATCTGCATAACTAAAGATGCCAGTCGTTTTAGATCCGAGGGTCCAGTTCTCCTGCCAGGCCCCGTACTTCAATACTTTTTTTAACTTCTTTCCCTTTAAGTAATAGCGTTTAAAATAAAGAAAGCCCCTACCAAACATATGCTCAAATTTGTCGGTTCCAATAAGGTGGTCATTAAAATTTATAACAGCTCCGTGAGCACCATCATAAAGTCTCCCAACAACCATCAGGACAAAAGAGTTCCACCATTTAAAATCCCGATAAACTGACTCTTTTACATGAAACAATCTTTTATCAATCTGCTCATCATTTTGAATGCTAACCGTTACTTCTCCACTAATATGGTTCTTAAAGTATTTGCGCATGGCCTTGTAGAGCTTCTTTTCCTTACAGGCATGATCTTTTTTATTGGCATTGATAATGGCCTTATCAAGAAATTCATTGGCAATAAAGTTCACTCTTTCCACAGAATTCTCTAATGGCTGATAGCGATTAGTAAAAGAATCAATTTCACTCGAGAGAGAATATCCTGAATATAACGCAAGGAGTATTATTAAGAAATTTTTCATAATAAATCCTAACAAAGCCAGAGAGAAAGAGTCAACGAAGGCTTGGCTATTGGCTATCAATCCCTTTTTAATGATAATGACAGCGTGGATAAAGCTAATACTCATAAGATTTACGATGTCATTATAGTTGGCTCTGGGGTCTCCGGCTCCTTTATGGCCAAGGAACTGGTGGACGCTGGTCTAGATGTCCTACTCCTAGAGGCCGGTGAGTTTTTTAGCCGAACTAATTTTCCTAAAAAAGAAATTGATGCAAACTCTAAGCTCTATTGGTCCGGGGGAATTGAATTTAATAAGTCTGCGGATCTAGCCTTTTTAAGACCAAAAGTTGTAGGCGGAGGAAGTATCGTAAATCAGGCCCTACTCGATAGATTTGACGATATGGCCCTCGACTCTTTCAAGGAGCAAAGCGGTGTTTCTTTTTTTACAAAAGAATCCATGCAGCCCTGGTATGAAAAAGCTGAAAGTGAAATCCATCAAGAGGTTATTCCAAAAGAGCACAGAAATAAGAACGCTGAAATTTTTGCAAAAGGCTTTGAAGAAAATAATTATCTCTATGACTCTTTAACAAGGGCCCAAAAAAATTGTGCGTATGAGGAAGGTAACGACTGCATTGAATGCCTTTCTGGCTGCCGCAGAGATAGTAAACAAAGCACCCTTATCACGACTCTTAAGTCTGCCATTAACAACGGACTTCATATGAAGTCACTTTTTGAAGTTAAAAATATTGTCCATAAAACTGACGAAGTCCGCGTCGATGGGATTCACCTTAAAAGAGAATATGAAAGCTTTAGGGCCAAGAAATTAGTCCTGGCCAGTGGAGCCATGGGTAACTCAAAGCTACTTCTAAATAGCGGCTTTAAAAAA
This sequence comes from Halobacteriovorax sp., assembly GCA_002720865.1. Classification (GTDB taxonomy): domain Bacteria; phylum Bdellovibrionota; class Bacteriovoracia; order Bacteriovoracales; family Bacteriovoracaceae. The sequence continues at coordinate 10,579 of PBIO01000031.1, read as the reverse complement.
AGCTTACCTGCCTTAGGTCAAAACTTTTACTCACATCCTCAGTTTATGGTACTTGGACTTTTTAAAGAACAAATAAATTCTGGAAATGGTCCCTTTCAGGCCCTGAAGTCTGCAGACCCAAATTTTCGTAGAAAGGGTTTTAAACTAGAGAATGTCTTTGCCCCACCTGTTGGTATAAGTATGTTACTTCCCGGACATGGCGAAGAACATCAACAACTAATGAAAAAGATTTCTCATATGGCCTGTATCGAAGTGGCGATTAGAGACACTAATCCTGGTTCAATAAAAACTAACCGTCATGGAAAAATGATTATTGATAAAAAATTAAATGAAGAAGATAAGAAAAGAAAAAATGCAGGAATTGAGGCTATTAATAATATTTTCTCCTCACAAGGGGCTCAAAGAATCATTGAAGGTAATCTTCCCATTGGACTTCACCTTATGGGTGGCCTAGGAATAGGAGAAAGAGCCAGGTTTTCAGTTGTCACTCCCGACTTTCATTTACATGGCTATAAAAATATTTTTGCAGCTGACAGTTCAATATTTCCCAACGCCCCTGGAATAAATCCAAGTTTAACGATTATGGCCTTAACAAAAATGGCGGCTTCAAAGGTTTTTAGATAATGACTATTAAACTCTTAAAACCTATTCAACAAAAAGGCTTACTCAAATTAGGGGATGTCATTTGTCCTGGAGACCTCGAGTTACCAAGATTTTCAAAAACTGAATTTTATAAAGAGGTTGATAGAATTTTAGATTATATGGAAAAAGATGATCTAGAGGGAATCAGATTCTTGCTCACTGTCTTTTCATTTACACCTAAGTTTATCATCAACATAATCTTACAACTTTCCCAAAGATCTGGGGGAGGTAATCTAATTTTAGCGAATTTAAGGCTGTTGAATATAGGATTAAAAGGAATCATTACAACTTTGTATTATTCAAACTTAGATGAAAAAGGTGAAGAGATTTTTGAGGTTCTTAAATGGAAAACTAAGATTACATCGATCCCAGTCGAGAGTGACGATCTTTATGAGCATACAGATGAGGCTAGCCGAATGGTAAAATTAGGAAACGAACCAAAAGATTTTATGATTAGAGCAAAGTCCGCCCAGGCTGAGCTAAGAGAGATTTCTATAGAAGCAAAAGTTAATCACCTCTTAGAATTAAAAGAAGTTATCTTGGATAGTCGCGATTGGATTATTGACGAGATCCAAAAAGAAAATGGCAAAACGAGAAGTGATGCCCTTATTTCTGAAATCTTTGGTGTTCTAGATTATCTTAATTACCTAATTAAGTTTGCACCAAGGATACTTAAAGATGAAAAGGTCCACACCCCTATTGCTCTTCTTGGTAAAAAATCACGAATCTACTATGAGCCTTTAGGGACCATCTTGATCATCAGTCCTTGGAACTATCCATTTTATCAGGCCATCGTTCCTATCACATCAGCTTTTATTGCAGGAAACTCAGTCCTTTATAAACCGAGCGAACATACTCCCCTTACTGGAGTTATCGAAAAAATATTAGAGCGAGCAGGTTTTAAACCCAACTGGTGCCAGATCGTTTATGGAGACGGAAAAATAGGAAGCGAATTAATAGATTTAAGACCTGATAAAATTTTCTTTACAGGCTCAGTTAATACCGGGAAAAAAATTATGGCTCAGGCCAGTTCAGAGTTAATTCCCGTTGAACTAGAGCTAGGAGGTAAAGACCCTTCAATAGTTTTTGAAGATGCTTCCCTTGAACGTTCAGTAAGAGGTGTTCTATGGGGCGCTCTTACTTGTAGTGGGCAATCTTGCACATCAGCCGAGCAGGTATTTATTCATCATTCAATCTTTGAAAATTTCAAGAACATGATATTAACTGAAGCTAAGAAAGTTCGAGTTGGAATAGACACGGACGGGGACGGAGAGATCGGACTCATGACGACAAGCTCTCAAGTCGACATTGTAGCGGATCATATTAAAGATGCTTTAAACAAAGGGGCTACCTTATTAAGTGGAAATGAGTGGGATTATAAATCAAAATCGATTCCTCCTCTTATCCTTGAGAATATCACCGCTGAAATGAAAATCTATGATGAAGAAACGTTTGGTCCCATTATTCCTTTAATTTCCTTTGAGAGTGAACAAGAAGTTATCGATAAATGTAATGCCTCTAAGTTCGGTCTCTCCGCTTCAATTTGGTCAAAAGATATGATTAGGTGTGAACGAGTTGCCAGGGCCCTTCATACTGGAAATGTATCCATAAATAATATTATGCTTACGGAAGGTAACCCCGCTCTTCCATTTGGAGGGGTTAAGAATTCGGGTATAGGAAGATATAAAGGTGAACACGGCCTAAGAGGATTTTGCCACCAAAAATCCGTTCTTATAGATAGTGACTCAAATAAAGTTGAAGTCAATTGGTACCCCTATACTCTTAAAAAATATAAGCTGTTTGATAAGATGACAGAATTTCTTTTTAGAGGTGGTGTTAAAAACTTCTTACGCTTTGTAATCACAGGGCTTCAAATCGAATCCTATTCTGACAAAGAGGCAAAACGTAAGGCCGAATAAAGCTCATCTTCGTGAAATGACGAAGACAATCCTGTAAGAATGACAAACAAGAAGCAATGCGTCAGGCCTTTTAAAGGCCCTATGGTATAGCTTATCCATCCAATTTGGAGGATTTATGTATCGCTTACTATTTTTTGTATTGAGTCTTTGTCTGCTTAACTTCGGCTGTTCAAAATCTAAAACTGAAACCGTCGTACCACAAAAGCAGGAAGTTTCTCCCTCAGACAACCCCGGTGTAAATATTGGTAGTACAGAAAATGAGGGTGAAGAAGAAACCAACTCAGAAGAAGAGCTTCCAACGAGAGACTTTGATGATGAAGAAGAAGAGCTTCCAACTAGAGATGTTGTTGAAGATCAAACAGAGGAAGAGCAAGAAGAAATTAATATTTCGATGATTGGACCAAACGATCCTTGTTATAAATATATGAACGATACCATTGCAAAGCCGGTGGCCAATTGTAAGCAAATGAAAAATGGCCGACTAAGCTCTAGCTATAATGAAGTTGTAAAGTCCGGTAGCATCTGTCTTCTAAAAAGTACCTATAATAACGGAATAACGATTTTTACTGCAGAGGGAAACTTTACTCAAGTTGACGAGGATTGGAATCAAACTCTTTATGCTCTTTATGGATTTAAAGAGGCAAAGATAGAAAATGATCACTTAGAGTTTAAGTTTAAAGACGATGATTTTAAAACAACGATCACTTACGACTTAGTTTTTGACTCACTCAAGGTTAAGCAAGTTACAAAGCGTTTTAAAAAGAAAATTAGATATTTTCAGCTTTCTTGTACTCCGGTCTATCCCATAAGATAGGCCTAAGCCTGCTTACCAGTTAATTTCTCAATGCTCTCTAGAAGAAGTTTGGGATTAAAGGGTTTGGTTAAAACGTTTTTGATTCCCCATTTTACCATTTGAGAGATGATACTTTCATCTAGAGCACCGGAAATAACAATGATAGGTATTGAGCTCGTCTTGGGCTTATCCTTCAAAAACCTAATCACTTCCATTCCATTTTTCTTAGGCATTTTTAAATCTAGAATGACAAGATCAAAGCTTTGCATAGATAGCTTCTGAAGAGCCTCAACTCCATCCTTAGCTTCTATTATTGAATGGGGGTCTATATCTCTTCGGATCTGTCTACAGACCAGCTCACGAATTTCATCCTCATCCTCGACGATGAGAACATCAAGAGACGAGTAATCCTTTTCGTTTAAGATTCCCTCAACAACGTCCATATATGCTCCAAACCTCTAAAGATAAAAAGAAGTTTAACCAAGATCAGATTATCAGTCTCTAAAACTTTACAGAAAATCAAACACTTAACTAGCTTCAGAGTCCCGAAAACCGCCACTATTTCGAGTATAAAATACAAGCTCTCTACCCGAATGAGCCCAATCGCTATAGAAGTAAGGCTCACTATGGGAGAGAGAGTGAAACAGATCTTATTGTTCATATTTTTGGGACTATTTAGCCTTAGTGCCACTGCTGGTAATCGAGTGGTTATGCTAGTTAGCTTAGACCCAGAAACTAACCGCCCTCCCTTAAGATTTAGAAGCTGGGATATTAACGAAAAGCTAGAGAAACTATTTAAACGAAAATTAAAAAAAGAAAACTTAGAGCTCGTCATCATTCCTTTTGTAAGACAGACAGAGCTTAGAAACGAGCTGCTAAACCCAAGTAATCATGCCGTGTTTTGGGTAGGTCATGCCAACCGTGCCGACAGCTTAGCTACTGCTGGAATGTATGACGATCGAGGTTTTAACTTGAAAGAAATCTTTCAAGAAGTTCATCAGAATATAAAGTTCTTAGGCTTAGTCGGATGCCGAGCCTTGCCCTTTATACAAGGCCTTAAAGAAAAAGGACATTGGGATCTCAATTCTCATCTATCGTTCTACGCAAGAGATAAGAAAACAGATGCGAGAAAAGGATTAAAGCGGGCCATAAAAGCTTTTTTAAATTTTAAAGAAAAGCCTGCTCCTGTTTGCCTAGAAAAAGAATTACTTCCAATCACAGTAAGAAGAAAGTCAGATAGTAAACTAAGTGCGGCTAGAATTTTGAGAAAAGGAGTTTTAGTTGGAACTTTTGAAGAGGATCAAGACGAGATCATCATCTATCTGCCAAAGGGACTTAAAAAGTCAGAGTACAAATTAACATTTGAATCAGGTGCACCAAATAATATCTCTCCTGAGTTATTCAATTTAGGAAGACTAGAGTTTGAATCACTAAATCCAGAGCTATCCTGGAAGTTATTTGCTGATAGGGAGGGGAAGCCTCTTGGATTCGGTGCCCATGTTTATAGATTTACAGGAAAATTAAATAATCAGTTAATAACAAAACCGGTTTTACCAAATCAATGTAATACCAATTAATAATCCCAGGAGGATGCTATGTTTAAAAAAGTACTATTAAGTTTAGCTATGATTGTCTCATTAAGAGCACATGCTATCTCAGGTCTTGTGGCCGACAGCGACTCAACTGCAGCAGTTGGTCTCATCATGATGGACATTAGTCAAATCTACGTTGTAGATACTACTGTTTATAGAACACGTAGTAGCCGTGTGGTCTATAGAACATTTAGAGTTTTTACTTATGTTCCACTTTTCCTAGCGGGACTTGTTGTTCTTGATGACAACGGAAAAATGACTTTTGGAGAGCTAAAAGCTCAAAAAGCTCAGGAAGCTGGAATTACTGCTGATGAAACTTTAGCCTATAACGAAGAGCTTGAAGAGCTTAACGCTATTAAAGACATGGTTTCTTCTGAAGTTGCGACACTTGAGGGTTCAAAAGAAGTAAAAGCTGAAGCGGCAAAAGAGCTATGGTCTGAGTACCGTGACTATGTTTCTGAAGATGCTTTTAATGCTCTTGTTAAGTTAGTTAGAAAAACTTTATAAGAAAAGGTACCTGGTTACCTACTTGGCGATATCGAGAGAGAGTTCTCCATTAGAGGACTCCTCTTCGGTCTCCCCTTCTTCAGCCTGATTTTTAATAGGACTTACGTTTTCCTCTTCCTCTTCTGATTCATCATTACCACCAAATTCTAAATTTCGTTCAAAATTGGTAGGTGAGGAAGCTGCCCCAATGGCCACGTCATAAGTTATCATTTCTTCTCGATAAAGCTTTGTTAAATGCTGATCAAAGGATTGCATTTCCCCCTTAGACTTTTCTATTGTTACATACATATTAGACAAAGGTTCTTTTCCACTAATGCAGTCTTGTATCCCAACTTTATTAACCATAATCTCTTGGGCACAAACCCTGCCCTTTCCATCTAAGGTTGGCAGTAGCCTTTGACTGATCGATCCAAACAAACACTCTGAAAGCCTAAGCTTAACATTATCTTGCTCCTCAGGAGGAAACATAGAAACTATTCTGTTGATGGTTGCTGGAGCATTGGTTGTGTGAACTGTTCCAAAAACTAAATGCCCAGTTTCAGCGGCCTTCATAGAAATTTGGATCGTTTCCGCATCTCTAAGCTCACCAATAACAATGATATCCGGGTCCTGCCTTAGGGCACCCCTTAATGCGTCTTTAAAACTGTCCGTATCGGCACCAAGCTCACGTTGAGTTATCCTACATTTTTCTGAAGTAAATATAAATTCGACGGGGTCCTCAATCGTTAAGATATGCTCTTCTCTTGTTCTATTAATTTCCTGAATAATCGAAGCCAAGGTTGAACTTTTCCCAGAACCAGTAACGCCAGTAACGAGAACGAGTCCCCTCTTTGCATTAACAAATCCAACTAAAGCTTTTGGAAGACCAAGTTGTTCCATGGTTGGTACTTGCATCGTAATCACTCGCATAATGATGGCTATCTTTCCTTGAAACTTTAAAAGATTAACTCGAACGCGGCAGATTTTCCCTAACTGATAGGAGCCGTCATACTCTTTTATTTTATCTAAGTCTTTTAGGATTTCTTGATCTTGAATAATGACTTTACAGATATTTTTCATATCTTCTTTAGTTAATACGCTAGCCTTTATTTTCTTTAGGCCGCCCTTCATTCTAAAGTAAGGAAACTCCCCTTCACGCAAATGAATATCACTAACTCCGTTGACAGTAGCTGACTTTAAAAGTTTATGAAAGGTTTCCTTATCCATTGGCATAAGAATCTTTTCGGTTGGCTATTTTAAATACTGATAAAATTATTTACCAACTACTCCACTTTTCTTTTAAATAAAAAAAGTAGAGTCCAAGGACGAAGACCAAGAGAAGGTACAGAGCTAGCTTTAAAGGAAATTTTTCTTTAGGCCTTAATCCGTTATATCTGGCCGTCATATCGCGGCGGCATCCCTCAATATTTCCATTCAAAGCAAAGTCAGGGCATTTTGAGAGCTTATTCTCTAAAACCTTTTCAAAGCAGCGATGCTTAATAAATTGGGCCGATATTTTATTACATTTCACAAAGGATCTTTCACTCACGGCCACGTATAAATAATTATTATCTTTATAAAAGAAGGTTGGAGTGGCGATTGAGACGATAATAACAAAGAGAAACATTTCTAATAAATGCTCCCGGGCCCACTCTTTACTTGACTTAAAAACTCTTGAAAACATTGATCCACCTGACACAGCATTAAGTTTAGCTATAATAGAAGCAAGAGAGAAGAGTTAAAGTAGAGGTAATTATGAAAGCGTTTTTATGCTTCACAGTTTTATTTTCATTTCACAATTCTTTTGCCAGCGAGGCCATTGGATTTTATTCAAACGGCAGCATTAAGAACTCCGTTTCCATTGATGATTATTCAGATTCACATGTGAGAAAACTCTTTCGTAATCGTGGGCAGCTTTATGGGACAACGGAAACCATGCGAGCGCTAGCAGGGCTTGCAGATCATATGAAAACTCTCTACCCATCTATTGAGGTTACTCAAATTGGAGATATCTCTTCAAAGAAAGGCAGAAAGATTAGAAGACATAAAAGTCATCAAAATGGTCTTGATTCCGATGTGGTCTATTACCGAACCAACGAAAGAGCTCAACCTGAATCAGAAACAGAATGGGGCGAGGACTTTGTTATTAATGGAAAACTAACTAAGAATTTTCATGTCCAAAGGAATTGGGAGGCCATGAAGTACCTCGTCAATAATCATGACGTAGGAAGAATCTTTGTCGATGGTAAAATTAAAAAAGCTCTATGTAACTACGCCAAAAAGAATGGGGAGTTTGAGCAAGAAAAAGAAACTCTAAGAAGACTTAGAATTGAAAACTCAGTGCATATGCACCATTTTCACTTACGTTTGAAATGCCCTTCAGGAAATTCCCGCTGCAAGGCTCAAGCAGAACCTCCAGCGGGTAGTGGCTGTTAGTACCAGACCTTACACTTTGTTCTATTTCTAGTGGTGTCACCCCAACGCTGAGGTAATAAGTCATTAGGATGTGAAGAGAGTAAGCCTCCCTTTAAACGACGATAAAGTTCTGCCATATGCATTTTTTTATCGTCCATATATTTAACTGAGCAAAGCTTATAAAGATCCTTCTCTACTTCTGAATCAACTTCAACTCCTTCAACAATAGCCTTGGCCATTTCAAGAATCTCATAATCCACAAGTCCTTCTAAACCTTCTTTCACAACTTCTTTATAATCTTCTTCAAACCTCTCATAAGAAGCTAATAGAGCAGCATCTCTAGCCGGTGTCGAATAAGCATCATAATCAGCATAGTTCATGCATTTTCCATTAGTGGCCATATGATGCAGATAACCTTGGTTAACGTATTCAATACGGTCACGAGACTCTACACATAGAAGTCTAAACTTTCTTTCTAGTAACTCTTGAGGGGCTTCAGTAACTGTTTTTAGCTTATCTTTAACATAGCGAAAAAACTTCTTTCCTAGATCATTAGCAAGCTTGAATTGCTCTTCACTATAGTTGATCTCATCTGGAAGACTTCTGTTTCTCATTCCTTCATGCTGAGGCCACTTCCATCTTTTAAAGCCCCAAACTCCATGAGGAATTTGAGAAAAGCTGTAACCATTTCTGTGAATCATAGAAAGGTTTTCTTTAGCGATTGCCTGTGTGGAGTAAATAACATCAAAGTCTCCGTATTGAGTAACGGCTTTAATATTATAAGAGTGGCGAATGGTCCTTCTAAAACGTCTTTTTAGTTTATAAGTAAACATCATTCCAGCATCAATAGCTTCGATCTTAACCGGTAGAGTATCGTGATGGCTTAAATGTTCAGTCCCTACTGATCCACCTAAATAATTCACCATAGCGATCAATCTTTTCTCAGCAGATGAACCTGCACCGTCGAATTTATGAGTTCTATTTGTTAAGTATTTATACTTTCCGTCTCTTCCCCCTGAAGGATTGATAACCTTAAAAGGAAGATTATTTTCTAGAGAAAAAATGGCTCTTAAAGCATAAGAGGCATCAGCACAATCGGCTTTGATTCCATGGTACTTGCTTCCCGTTCCAACAAAGATATTCTTATGAACTTCTTCTGATTTCATCCAAGTGGCAAACTTTTGTTCCCACTCAATAGACCAAGTTTCTGTGTCATTCCAAATGGCCGCATGAATATTTGTACTAAAAATAATGAAGGCAAGAACGCCTAAGAGCTTATGCATCATAAAAATCCCCTATAATTCCACAAAGTATATTAGAGAAGTAAGTTTCAGGGTGCAGTTTGTCAATAATTTAACTTTTCAGTTTAGTCTTCTTCTATTAGAAATATTTTGTGCGATACAAAAGATACATTTTTTTTGCGATACTTTTTCTTTTATCTTTAGGTAAGTGGATGAAAGAACGACATCAACATGTTGCACCAAAAAGTACAAAACCTGCAACGAAAGTTTCACAAGTGAAAAGCAAAAACTTACACATTGCGAAAGTTAACCAAGAGATGCAAAGCAATTGCCCTGATATACAGCTTATAGATCCAAAAAATATAAGCTCTAGGGAGTCCTTGGCCCATAATATTCATTATAGAAAAGATGGAGAAGTTTTTAGAGTGAGAGTTTTTTTAGAAGATGGAAATAACGGAAGTTTTCAAAAGCTTGTTCATTATAAAGAAGATAAAGATGGCTTTCCCCATATTCTTCCACTGCCAAAAGGCAAAGAGCGGGAGCCCTCTGCAGAATACCTAAAAAGTTTCTACGCAGGGGCTGAAATTCTCCATGATGAAAAAGACTATCGCCTTGAGTTAAAAGATGGAAGAGAGATTAGCATTAGTGAAATAAATGGAAAGATCGTCAAGCTCAACTCAGAGCAAGATGATTGCCTTATTGAAAAAGAATAAGATTCTTCCATGAAAAATCAAATAATCGTAGCCCTTAGTTTTTTATTCCTCTTTTCTTGTTCAACAACGAAGAAATACCCAAAACATTGGTGGACTCCTGTTTCAGAAAAAGACGCCCCCTCTTGGGAGATTTTGCCTCAAGCTGGTGAGCCAGGTAAAAGCGTTATTCTGTCTAAGCGAAATGAGCTAGGTATCCTCTCTAACTTCGCCCCGACTCCTATTAAATTTGAAGGAAAAACCTATCAAGGAATAGAGGGCCTTTGGCAGTCGATGAAGTACCCGGAAGGACCAAGAGATCCACGGTCAAAATTAAAATATAAATTAAAGAGAAGTGAAGTTGAAAAAATGTCCGCCTTTAAGGCCAAGCGAGCTGGTAAAGAAGGTTCAAAGAATATGAAACGTCTCGGGATTAATTGGGTTACCTATAAAGGTGAACGCATGACCTATAGAACGCCAAAAAAAGCTAAGCATTATCAGCTCATCAGAAAATTAATGGTTCAAAAAGTTGTGCAGAATAAAGATGTTCAAGATGTATTAATGGCGACGGGAAACTTAATACTACTTCCTGATCATAAGCAAAAACCAGACTCCCCTCCAGCTTGGAAATATAATCAAATATGGATGGAAATCAGAGACGAAATTAAATCAGGAAAAATAAAGATCTAAAACTGACCTACTACCGTGGTGATGAACTTTACTCCCAAGACTAGCCTCGTTTAACTGGTACAGCTTTTGCTTAGATTTACCCTCGTGAATCGTAGCTGCCCAAAATCAGATT
>PBIO01000030.1 GCA_002720865.1 Halobacteriovorax sp. | reverse complement strand
ATAGTGAAGAGGAAACACCCGATCCCATCCCGAACTCGGAAGTTAAGCTCTTTAGCGGCGAAGGTAGTGCACGGGAGACTGTGTGTGAGAATAGCAGGTCGCACCTTTTTAAATAAAAAGCCACTCTTCGGAGTGGCTTTTTTATTTCTTAAATCTTTTAGTTTCTTAAATATTAATCAATACAATAGAAGTCACTATCACCAATATGAGCGACGGCCTTAAGGTTGGCATCTAGAACAGCGCCGTAAGAGTTACCACCGTCACAATGATCTTCAGAAGTGTAAACCGCATGAAAAAGTTTTCCCGATGGGGTTAAGAAAGAAGAAACAGACATATCTTTGCTAGAGCAATGAGAGATATCTTCAATCTTATTAACTTCTTTTCTAACGAGAGAAGTGATCTCTAACCCAGCTTTAGGAAGTTCTGTGAACTTTTCTTCGATTGTATAAAGGGCAGCATCTTCAAGTTCACTTGGGATATTACAAGCAAAAGAAGTAGATGAAGCAAGGACTGTAAGTGCGATAAGTGTAAGTTTCATTTGATCTCCGTTTAAAAATTTTCTGGATAATAGAGGTCAAAGGCCTAGTGCACAAGAACACATAAAGAATATACCCTATCGAAAAATGATATAACGCAGCGCAAGGCCTTGGATATTATTACCTTGTTGGACACAGCCTTACTGTAGCGAGTAAAATAATATTATGTCGGGACTAAATTCAAAAATCTTAAAAGCACAACTTCTTATACTATTTTTACTTACTGCGGTAAGTTTCTTTGCTTTCTATTATCATGATTCATTACCGGACAATTTTATGTCTATCACTTCTGATGGTGGGGACGTTGGATTTTTCTCGTACTATGGAACTTCCTTTGTAAGTTTTATTGGCTATTATTCTGGACCTTGGATCTTTTTTCCATTCATCAGTTTTGCACTTCTCTATACTTTTTTATTTTCTAGAAGGGATTATAAATTAGACCTCTTAAATGCAGTCCTATTAAGCGGTCTTTTCCTAAGTTCAAGCATGATTTTTTATCCTCGGTTTTTGGGTGAAGGGCTCTATTATTTGTTTGGATCTTATCTAAATCAAAGTGATGTTTATTTTCTGTTTGCTTCATTTTTAATAGGAACTTTAGCCTGTAGCTTTAGAGGAGATTTTAAGGATGCAATCGTAGGAATAGGAGGCTTTTTTAGAAACGCTCCTGCGGTTTTAAATAGAGCATGGAATGTTTGGAGTCAGCTTATAGACCGTCTTGTTTATCAAACTAGAAACTTAAGTGATAAAGTTAGAAAAAATGTTCCTAGTAAACTTTCTGGGCAATTGGCCTGGAATGAAAAAGAAAAACCATCTGCATTTGAACAAAGTATGGTGTCTGAAGCTGCTCCCGTAAAAGAAGAGCCCGTCATAAGAAAAGTTCCCGTACAAGAAGTAAAAGTATCTGAAGAAATAGTAGAAGTTAAGGAAGAGAACTCGATTGCAAGTAAGGTGAAGAGCATTCTTCCAACTTCTAAGCCGAGTCCAAAACCAAAAGTTAATAAAGCCTCTGGTGAGCAGCTAGAGATGAATTATTTTGCTGCGGTTTCAACTGTATCTATGAAGAGACAGAATCAGCAGAATATTCAACCAGACTCAGAATATTTTACGGATATTATTAATAGAATCGAAGCGACTCTCGCTGAATATAAAATTGATGGAGAGATCGTAAATATTTTAAAAGGTCCAGTTGTAGACACTTTTGAATTAAACCTTGGTCCTGGGGTTAAAGTTTCAAAAGTTACAAATACGAATAAAGAATTAAGTATGGCACTTCTTGGTGCCCCCATTCGTATCGTTTACCCAATGGTTGGTAAGACTACTGTCGGTATAGAGGTTCCAAGAAATCCTAGAGAAATTATTTATCTAGATGAAGTATTAAGCACAAAAGAATTTAAGGATACAAAACATAAGCTTCCTATAGCCATGGGAAAAAATGCTTATGGAGATACGCTTGTTGTAGACTTGGCGGCTATGCCTCATATGTTAGTGGCGGGTGCAACTGGAGCAGGTAAATCAGTTTTTATTAATGCTCTTCTTGTTTCTCTATTGGTTAAGAAATCACCAGAGCAAATGAAGCTAATCTTAATTGATCCAAAGCAGCTTGAACTAGCTCTCTATCAAAAATTACCTCATCTGATTATGCCAGTTTTAACTGACGCTAAAAGTGCAGCTATTTCATTGATGTGGGCCGTTCAGGAGATGGAAAGACGTTATACGATCCTAAAAGAATTTGGTGTTAGAAATATTGAAGGATTCAATGAAAAACTAAAACGTGCTGATGGCAAAATGTTAGCGGATATTAAGCAGTATTATGAAGATGATGGTGAGAACTACTCACTTACATATCTCGTTATAATTGTAGATGAGTTCGCTGATTTAATTTTAACAAAAGCTGGAAAAGAAATTGAAAGCAATATTAATAGACTTGCAGCTAAGGCAAGAGCTGCTGGAATCCATCTTGTTTTAGCAACGCAAAGACCTTCGGTGGACGTTATTACGGGTACTATTAAATCAAACTTTCCAACAAGAGTAAGTTTTAGAGTTACGGCCAGTCAGGATTCGAGAACAATTTTAAATACAGTTGGAGCAGAACTTCTATTAGGAAAAGGGGATATGCTCTTCAAGCAAGGTGCTCAAAGTATTCGATGCCATAGCTCATTTGTAGATGAGGAAGAAATTGAAGTTCTTACGGAGAGACTTTCAGAGATACCAGTAGACTTTAAAACTGAGGCCATGGACTTCCTTGAGAATGGTGGAAACCAAGAACCAGTTGACGAATACGCTTTTGGCTCTCATATCACTTCAGTAAATGACGCAGATGTTAAAGACAAAAATCTTTTCGATGAGGCGGTCAAAATCGTTGCACAGCATCAGTCCGCCAGCGCTTCTATGCTTCAAAGACGTCTAAGAGTTGGATATAACAGGGCTGCGAACCTGATTGAAGAAATGGAAGCTAAAGGGATTGTTGGTCCTGCGGAAGGATCAAAAAGACGTAAAGTTTTAGTTCCCCCAATGCAAGATTAACAGACTGAATCAATAGGTCTAAACCTTCGTAATCCTTCACTAATAGGCTTGTTCATCCATTTTGCCTATGCTATCAAATCCTATAATTTTAAGGCACTGCGGGCAGTCCGCAGAATATCAACATTCGCATCACTATTGATGGTCCCTTTCTAGGGCGTAGATGCGATTAGATAACCATCAAGTTAAGGAGTTAATTGTGGCTAAAGAATTACAATTACAAGAACTACTAGAGGCCGGTGCACATTTCGGACACCAAACCCACAAATGGAATCCAAAAATGAAAAAATACGTTTTTGGTGAGAGAAACGGAATCTACATTGTAGACCTTGGAAAAACTATTCCTCTCGCTAAATCCGCATATGATTTTTTGAAAAAAACATCTCAAGAAGGAAAGCCAGTTCTTTTCGTAGGAACTAAAAGACAAGCAGCTCAGGCCGTTAGAGACGCAGCTGAATCTTGTGGAGCTTTTCACGTAACTAACCGTTGGTTAGGTGGGATGCTTACAAACTACAAAACAATCAACCTTTCAATCGATAAGCTTCGTAAAGTTGAGAAGATGAAAGAGACTGGTGATTTTGGACTACTTACTAAAAAAGAAAGATCTAAAATCGAAAAAGATATGATCAAGCTTGAGAAAAACCTTGGTGGTATCAAGGATATGAGAAAGCTTCCTGGTGCTCTTTTTGTTGTTGATCCAAACAATGAAAGAATTGCCATTCAAGAAGCAAATGTACTTGGTATTCCAGTTGTTGCTATCACTGATACAAACTGTGATCCTGCAGGTATCTCTTACGTTGTTCCTGGAAATGACGATGCTATCAAGTCTGTAACTCTTTTAGCTTCTTATATGGCTGACGCTGTTAACGAAGGTTCTAAGAATGTTAAGAAAGCTACAACTAACAAGGAAACTGCTGGTAGAGACGCTTCTCTTGAGAAAGAAATCATTTCTAAGTTCGAAAAAGATATCGACCTTATGGGTGATGAAGAAACTGCTGAATAATTAACTATTTTTTTAAAGAGGATATAGATATGGCAATTACTGCTGCTGCTGTAAAAGAATTAAGAGAACAAACTGGTGCTGGAATGATGGCCTGTAAAGATGCCCTTAAGGAAACAAATGGGGATCTTGAAGCTGCTGTTGATTACCTTCGTAAAAAAGGTTTAGCTGCTGCTCAAAAGAAGCAATCACGTGTTGCTGCTGAAGGTGCTATTGCAACAGTTGTTGATGGAAATAGAGGTGTAATCGTTGAAGTAAACTGTGAAACAGACTTTGTTTCTAAAGGTGATGATTTTCAAGGTTTCACAAAAAATATTGCTGAGTGGACACTAGCTAACAAGCCGGGTGACATCAATGAATTAAAAGACGCTAAAAGTGCTGAGTCAAATGAGCTAACACTTAAGTGTGGTGAAAAAGTTGATATCAGAAGATTTGTTGGTGTTGATACAGACGGAGTTTTAGGAAGCTATAACCACGGTGGAAAAATTGGTGTTCTAGTTAATCTTAAGTCTTCAGACAAAGGTGAAAAAGTTCAAGAACTAGCTAAAGACATTGCCATGCATGTTGCCGCTGCTTCACCAAAGTTTCTTAAGGCCGATGAGATTGATGAAGACTACAAGCAAAGAGAAGCTGCGATTTACAAGGCTCAACTTCTTGAAGAAGGAAAGCCAGAAAATATGATCGACAAGATTATTATGGGTAAACTTGGAAAGCTAGCTAAAGAAGTTTGTCTTCTTGAGCAAGCATTCGTTAAAGATCCAGATATGAATGTTAAAAAGCTTATTGCAAGTGTTGGAAGTGACATTGAAGTAGTAGCTTTTCACAAGCTTAACTTAGGCGAAGGTATCGAGAAAAAAGAAGATAACCTTGCTGACGAAGTCGCTAAAATGACAGGTAAGCAGTAAAAAAAAATTGATTAAATAAAACATAGGGGATTGAGCGGCAGCAGTTGCACCTCAGTCCCCTTTTGTTTGTCTAAGGGAAGCTTAATGAAATATAAAAGAATCCTTCTAAAGTTATCTGGTGAAGCACTTGCCGGTGGTCAAGGGGGCGGAATTTGTCCCGAAACAATTTCAAGTTTAGCAGAAGACATTAAAGCCATTCATGAAATGGGTGTAGAGATTGCGTTAGTTATCGGTGGAGGAAATATTCACCGTGGTGTTGCTGGCTCTACAAAAGGAATGGATAGGACAACTTCAGATCATATGGGAATGCTTGCAACTGTGATTAATTCACTGGCCCTTCAAGATCATCTTGAAAGAGTTGGGGTTTATACTAGAGTGGCCACAGCAATTGAAATGTCTGAAATAGCAGAGCCTTATATTAGAAGAAGAGCTGTCAGACACTTGGAAAAGAAAAGAGTCATCATTTTTGCCGCAGGAACTGGTAATCCTTATTTTACCACGGATACAGCGGCTGCGCTTAGAGCGAATGAAATTGATGCAGAAGTAATCTTAAAAGCAACAAAGGTTGATGGGATCTACGATACTGATCCTGTTGGGAACCCGGATGCTGTTAAATACGATAAATTAAACTATATGGATGTTTTGAAACAGGGAATTAAAGTTATGGATTCCACTGCGATCTCACTTTGTATGGATAACGAGTTAGATATAATTGTTTTTAATATTTTCGAAAAAGGGAATATTAAAAAAGTAGTAGAAGGTGCATCTATTGGTACCATCGTTACTAATAATTAAAGGAGAATATTGTGTTAGATGAAATTAAACCTGTATTAGAAGAGAGCATGTCTAAAGCGATAGAATCTTTAAAGCATCAGTTAACGAAAGTTAGAACTGGTCGAGCTTCTGCGAGTGTATTAGATGGCGTAAGTGTAGACTATTATGGATCAGCTACTCCAGTGGCTCAGGTGGGACAAATCAGTACTCCAGAAGCTAGACTTTTGCAGATCCAACCTTTCGACAAAACGATGATTGCTGAAATTGAAAAAGCAATCATGGGTGCAAATTTAGGACTAACTCCTTCGAATGATGGAAACCTAATTAGAATTCCATTTCCTGCCTTAACTGAAGAAAGAAGAAAAGAGCAGGTCAAAGATATCAAAAAACTAGGCGAAGATGCGAAAATCGCTATTCGTAATGCCAGAAGAGACCAGAACGACAAGGTAAAGAAAGCTGAAAAAGATAAGGCCATCGGTGAAGATGACTCTAAGAAGTTTCAAGCTGAAATCCAAGTTGTAACAGATAAGTATGTAAAAGAGGTTGATGAGATCATGACATCTAAAGAAAGTGAGATTCTTTCCGTTTAAAATATGAAAGTGCAATTTGAGAACCAATTCAAGCATGTTGCGATCATAATGGATGGTAATGGCCGTTGGGCTGAAGCTCGTGCTCATTCAAGAGTATGGGGACATATCCGAGGTAGCCGAATTGTATCTGAAATCGTTGAGGAAGCAGATGACTTAAATGTTGAGTCCTTAACTCTTTATGCCTTCTCTACAGAAAATTGGAGTAGACCACTTCTTGAAGTTAAAACCTTATTTTCTCTACTAAAGAAATTTATTAAAAAAGAGAAAAAAAGGATATTAGCAAATAATATTAGATTTAAAGTGATGGGAGATATTTCTGCTCTTCCAGATGAAACAAAATCCCTAATTTATGATTTAGAAGGCCTCACTAAAAATGCTAAAGGGCTTAAGTTAAACTTTGCCTTTGGTTACGGTGGGCGAGATGAAATTATTAAATCTGTTAATTGTTTTATTAAAAAGAATCCGGGAAAAGAACTTACAAAAGAAGACCTTGCTGAAAATCTACTTATCCCCGATATTAAAGATGTTGATCTGCTAATAAGAACCGGTGGAGATATGAGAGTTTCTAACTTTCTACTCTGGCAGATTGCTTATGCAGAACTGTTTTTTACAGAAACTAAATGGCCAGAATTTAAGAGAAAAGAATTTAGAGAGATTCTTTTTAAGGTGAACGAAAGAGAAAGAAGGTTTGGAGCAACGAGAAAATCTAACTCACTTGAAGAAAATGAAAATTTAGCTGAAGAAAACTTAAGACATATATCTGACTCGGCTGCATCTGTGAGAGGCAACTAATGTCAAATACTGCCAAAAGAATAACTTCAGCCGTAGTTCTGGTTACAATCTTATCAATTTTGATTTATCTGGGTTCCGCACCAACAATTGGCTTTGTATTAATAGTAGGTGTTTTGGCGATTGATGAAATTTTTTGTAATTTATTTAAAAATGATCGCTGGACACCTAATTACTTTATTTCACAAGCAATATTCTTAGCACCTACAGTTTACTTAAATTATTTAGATAATACCGTTGGTCTATTTACTGTGGTCAATAATGCAGCGGTTTTGTTTAATATCATGCTGCTGGTTTATCTTTTCTACATAAATATCGAAGGTGATTTCCTACAAAAGTTCACAAAGAAGTTTCCTTATATTGCAGGTCTTATGATTGTTCTTCCTGTGGCCTCTCTGACCTCACTCTTACATTATGAGAAATGGAGACTGTTTTTAGCTGTTCTACTGATGGTAAATTTCGGAATGGATACAGGTGCCTGGTTTTTTGGAAAGAATTTTGGAAAACATAAGCTTTGGAAAACTGTTAGCCCTAATAAAACTATTGAGGGGTTGATTGGTGGAATGATTACCTCGGGTATTATCGGAGGGGCTTCATGGCAATTTTTCTTTGGGACCATGAGTATCCAACTATTTGTTTTCTTTAGCTTTTTAGGTCTAATGTCTCAAGTTGGCGACCTCGTTCAAAGTAAGATTAAAAGACAAGCAGAGGTAAAAGATAGCTCTTCGTTGATACCAGGGCATGGCGGAGTTTATGATAGAATAGATAGTCTGATATTCTTGGCACCGTTTTATGCGTTGGCTTTGAAGTACTTTTACTTTGGTTAAATGATGCTTGAACCTATTTTAATTTTTATTATTTTCCTCGGACCTTTAGTTTTCTTTCATGAGCTTGGTCATTTCTTTTTCGCACGACTATTTGGTGTAAGGGTAGAAGTCTTTTCTATCGGATTTGGCCCAAAAATTTTGAAATATAAAAAAGGTGATACGGAGTATGCATGGTCACTCATCCCTCTAGGCGGATATGTGAAAATGTTTGGAGACAATCCACTATTAAAAGATGAGATCCCAGAAGAAGATAGGAAGTTCACTTTTACTCATAAAACTAAATGGCAAAGGTTCTGGATTGTTATGGGCGGGCCACTGGCCAATTTTATCCTAGCTTATTTTATCTTTTATGCACTTCTTGTGGCGGGAGAGAGAATTCCAGAGATTAGAATAGGGGTCTTGGATAAAACTAATATTCTATATGAGAAAGGGTATCGCTCAGGCGATGTAATTAAAAAAGTAAAAGGTAATCCGGTTTATAACCCAAGTGATGTAATCGTTGAGGGGCAGGCTGAAATCTCTGGTGTAGTCGTAAATAGAAATGGAACTGAGGTTTCTATTCCTTCTGCTGTAAGTGGGAAAGACTTTCAAGAGTCCTTTGCTAAATCTCCCTTAATGAGAGCGCCGGTTGTTGTAAATGATAACGGTATTCGGTTTGCGATTAGTTTTGATTCAAAAAGTGTAAATTGGGACAAGTCTTTGGATCAGTTCAATGATGACAAAAGGACGGAGCTTTTCTTTTACTCTATTAAAAAGGATGCCACCGTTAAAAAAGGTGACTCCTATGCAATGCTTAAAACCGAAAAGGATTACTCCAATAAGATCGAGCTAGATTCAACTAAGGACAAAATTTTACAATTAAGAGAGCGAGGATTTTATCCAGCCGACCTGATGATTAAAAGTGTCAACATGAAGTCACCTGCTGATAAAGCGGGCCTTAGAGAAGGCAATGTCATCTTGGGAGTTAACGGAGTTAATCTAAATTCATTCTATGATTTAAGAAATGCCATAGATAAGGCTAGTGAAGGTCCGGTAACCATAAATGTTATGGCCGATGGGCAAGAAAGAGAGATTAGAGTTACTCCAGATATTAAAGAATCTAATGGTAAAAAAATAAAGTTAATCGGCGTATATAGTGCAGGTGTCTTTCAAGGGATCAGGTTTTTTCATACAAATTCTAGAGGATTGATTAACTCTCTGTATTACGCTTTTCCCAGAACATGGGAGAGCATTGTAAAAACTTTTGATGGATTTAAAAAGCTCATTACAGCAGAAGTTTCTGCAAAAAATATTGGCGGACCATTAGCAATTGGAAAAGTCGCTACGGATTCCTTTAATACGAGCTTTTCATATTTCTTTCAGTTAATGGCACTAATCTCAATTAACCTTGGAATTATCAACTTATTCCCGATACCAGTTTTAGATGGTGGTCATATTATGTTTATCTTTTTAGAGATTCTTAATGGTGGTCCTGTTTCAAGACGAAAAATGGAAATTGCACAACAATTGGGTCTTTCACTTCTTTTAATGCTGATGATTGGTGCCCTTTATAATGATGTTGTAAGATTCTTCTAGATTATGGGCTATTCATTATTTATAGATTCTTCCGATAACTTAACCCTAGGTCTCTTAGATGAGAAGATGAAGTGGGTTGAGTTTAAAACAATGGCAAGTAGGAAAAGCTCTGGAGTCTTTCACGGCCTGATTGAAGAGCTCCTTAGTCTTAATGGAACAGATATCTTTGGTTTGGAGCGTGTTTTTTATGCTGCGGGACCAGGCTCTTATACCGGCATAAGACTTGTTGAAGGTTTTAGCCAAATTTTAAGATGGAGAGGAATAGAAACAAATTCGTTTTACCTATTTGAAACTCCTAAAATCTTAGGAGTTGAGTCAGGGATTTGGGTTTCAGAAGCTTATAAAGGAGAACTATTTCTTTATGATTGGGATAAAGATTCTACATCGACTAAGCTTTTGAAGAAGGAAGATGCACTAGACTATCTTAGTGAAAAGAATGAAAAACTATTTTCTTTAAATAAAATAGATGATTTAGACACAAGCTTAGTCTTAGAGCTTCTAGAAGAGAGTCCAGAGAAAGTTTTTTCGGATATTAAAGAAAGAAATTTAAATCGAGACCCTTTTTACTATAGATCAATAGAAAATGAATTTACCAAACCAAAGATTGTTAAAGGTAGATTGTGAAAGTTTTCTATCTGAATAGATTTATTCATTTAATATTTTTATCAATTTTATTTTTTACACTATTAATAGGTTTTTATGCCGGAACCTTTTTCGTGCTGATTGTATATTCCGCATCTCTATATTTGTTTAGAAGGAAGCGAGGAGTTTTCAAAGAAAATCCCAGTTTAACTGAAGGGGTTCTCTATGCACCTTCGAATGGCAAAATTATTAGAATAAAGCCTGGCAGCAACCACCCAAATTTGGGAGAAGGCCTTACTGAGATTCTAGTGAGACTACCTTGGAACGCTGAATATGGAATTTATCTTCCGTTTACAAGTGAAGTAAAAGATTTATTGGCCTTAAAAGGGCGAGATTTTTTTCGATTTTCTAAATTAGAAAATACTAATATTGTAGATAGGGCAGGAGTTCTTATTTCGTTAGAGAGTCAAAAAGGTGACGAAATTGGTCTACAACTTCTCAAGTGTCCAACTGGTTTATGGCCAGAAATAAAAGTGATGCCCGGTGATAGAGGAAAGAGACAAGCCAATATTGGATTATTGCCTTTTGGCGGTACTCTAGCCTTATATATACCTGAGAAATATGAGATACTTGTTCAGGAAGGACAAGAAGTCGTTGCCGGAGAATCTTTGATCGCCGGACAACAATAACACCCGGATTTATCAATGGTTGATTCAAAGAAATTAGCATTTTTTCTTCCCAATACTTTTACAGCTTTAAACATGGCCTGTGGTTTTGCCTCAATTATGATGAGCTACCAAGGTGAGTTTTATAAAGGTTGTCTTATTTTAATTCTTGGGGCTATTTTCGATTCTGTCGATGGAAGAGTTGCTAGAATGACGGGTACTCAGTCTAGTTTTGGAGAACAGTTTGATTCGCTTAGTGATTTGATCTCATTTGGGATGGCACCAGCGTTTTTAGTTTATAATCAGTTTCTAACGGGAATGGGCCGCCTAGGTTACGTAGTGGCTTTTATTTATGTTCTATGCGGAGCTTTAAGGTTAGCTAGGTTTAATGCAAATATTGATAAAGTAAGCTCTGACTTCTTTCAAGGTCTTCCAATTCCTGGTGCAGCACTTGCGGTGATTGGCTACGTACTATTTAGTATTGAATTTCCACAACTTATAGAGTTTAAAATCGTCGCTGCTGTGTACACAGTGTTTTATGCGCTACTAATGATTTCAAATATTCCATTTTTTTCATTTAAAAATTCTGAGCTAGTAAAGAAAAATAAAAAGCTAGCACTTGTAATTATTTTTTTACTACTAACTCTAATCTTCTTATATGATCAGCTTATGATGGCCATAATAATGGGTTTATATGTTTTTGCATCTTTGATTTATTTCTTTAAAGTTAGAGGTAGGCTCGATGAAATCTTTAATTGGACCAGTGATGAACAAGAGTCATAGTTTAGCAATCTTGACATTGCTTTTCAGTTTTAACTCTTTGGCTGATATTTCTCTTCCTCTGCCAGGGGTACCTATTGATGATTCAGTATTAGAAAGAAGAATGAAGGAGAGCAAGACTAATAGTGCTTTTGTTCCAGGGGATGAATTTAAAGAGGTCGACCTTACGACCAAGAAAAAATCTGTTTATGTTCCAGAAGATACTGATGAAGCTGGTCTAAACAGTGAAGTAACAACTAGAGAAAAGCTTAAGAACTTTGGTTCAACCGTTCCTCACTCTATGGAGGGAGGTGAAAGCTACCAAAGACTTTCTAATAGAGATCTCCTTTATCAGTTTCAAGGTGAAGGTAGCAAGAGCTTTGGATTTTATTATATCCAAGATACTTATGATGTTTCAGATGCTAATGGCATTTACCAAAGAACCTATGGAGATAATGTTTCTCAGGCTATGAGAGGGGGTTCAGTTCATTTATCGTATGAAAGGTATTGGGTACATAATAAAGTATTCTTGGGTTGGGGAATGAATTTCGGAGTGGGACTTTCGCAAGGGAAGGGCTCTTTTACTTCGTCAGGCGTGGCAGCAGAACAATCGACAACAAAATTTTCTCTTTGGACTCTTCCACTTGATTTAGGCCTAGTGTTTGAAGTGCCTCTTGGAAATTGGCTAAAAATAGGCATTTCAGGGGGACCATCCGCAATGGGTCTCTATCAGCATAGAGACGATAAAGATAATAGGGAAGGAGGCAAACACTTAAGGCAAGTCTCCTACGGTTATTATGGTAGAGCAAATTTAAAGATCAGTATGTCTCACTTTATGCCTTCTCAGGCTGTTAGAAATTTAAAGGCTTACACAATGACAAAAATGTATTTAACTCTTGAGGCTCGAATGCAAGAGTTTAATAATTTTCAAGATGATCTATCAATTACAGGTCAATCCTTTGGGCTAGGTTTTGCCTTTGAATACTTATAAATTAATAATCCAATATAAAGGTACTGCTTATCAGGGCTGGCAAATTCAGCCCCAAGGTAAAACTGTGCAGGGTGAAGTTAATAAAGCATTAGCAAAAATTTCAAAATGCGAAGATTTAAAAACTATTGGAAGCGGAAGAACTGATAGTGGTGTCCATGCTTTAGGTCAAACTGTAAAGGCCACTATTTCTTTAGAAATTGGAAATGATGAATTAAAAAGGGGACTGAATTCTCTTTTACCAGATGATATAAAAATTTTAGCAGTAGAAAGGGCTAACGAATCTTTTCATCCGATCGGAGATTCAGAATGGAAAGAGTATATTTATCTATTCTCAACGAACAGAGAGACGAGCTTATTTCATTCTGATTTTTTAAGTATTTATCCCTATCAACTAGATATTGAAAGAATGAAAAAGGCCTGTGAACTATTTGTGGGAAGACATGATTTTGCCGATTTTCAATGTGTAGGGACAGAAGTAAATTCAACGACCCGAGAGATTTTTGAATGTGAGCTCGTTGAGTTTAAGAGTGATTGGGGAATCTTCCCTCCTAGTGAAGATGTTTTTTCTCTGCGCGTCAAAGGGGATGGCTTTTTAAAGCAGATGGTTAGGTTAATGGTGGGAACTCTTTGGAATATCGGGCTATCTAAGACTCATTTGGAAGAGTTAGAGAGCTCTTTGGCCGCTCCGACTGGTATAAAGTTGGGTGCTGTAGCTCCTGCTCAAGGCCTCTATTTGAATAAAGTATTTTATCCTTAAATACCGTTTAAATTGACTTTTACGCGTGTTCTCGCTATTTTCACGAGATTTCAAACAGAATTTTATGCAAAGAGTTAGGAGTACTGAATATGTCGTATAAAGTAGAAGAAGTTAATGGTTGTACTAAGAAGATTGTTTTCAATTTTGAAACACTAGATTTAACAACAGAAATTAAGGCTGAGCTTACTAAAAAACAAAAAACTGTAAGCATTAAAGGGTTTAGAAAAGGTAAAGCACCTCTTTCTATGGTTGAAAAGCTTTATGGACCACAACTAGAATTTGATGCTCTTAACCAATTTGTACAAAATCAATTAATTGCTGCTTTGACCAAGGAAGAATTGAATCCAGTGGGTCAGCCAAGCTTTGAAGATATGAAGTATGATGCTGGAAAAAGTGTAAGCTTTAATGCTGTTGTTGAAGTTTTTCCAACAGTTGAAATTAAAGACTTATCAAAATTGAGCTTTAAAAAAGAAAAAGTCGAAATCAAAGATGAGGATGTTGAATCAATTAAAAATAATTATTTAGGTTCTAAAGCCGAAATGATTGAGATCACAGACGAGAAAGCAACCCTAGGAAAAGGGCATACGGCCGTAATGAATTTTCAAGGGACTACTGCTGATGGTGAGAAACCTGAAAGCATGAAAGGTGATGAATTTCTTTTAGAAATTGGTTCAGGACAATTTATTCCAGGTTTCGAAGAAGGAATGATTGGTATGAAAAAAGGAGAGAAAAAATCTATCGATTTAACTTTCCCTGAAGAATATCACGCTGAAGAACTAAAAGGCGCAAAGGTCGTTTTTGATGTAGAGCTATTAGAAATCAAAGAGAAGAAACTTCCAGAGTTTAATGACGAACTTGCTAAAGAATTTGGCTTTGAATCTGTAGAGGACTTTAATACTAAGAATAGAGAAAACTTAGTAATGCAAAAAGAAAAAGCTGCAGATGAAAAACTCCATCAAGAAATTTTAGAAACTCTTATTAAAGAGAATACATTTGATGTCCCAGGTGCCTTAGTTGCGCAACAGGAAAACTATCTGAAAGAAGATGTGAAAAGAAATTTATCTCAACAAGGCTTTAATGAGCCGATGATGGAAGAGTACTTTCAAAAATGGGCTGATGACTTAAAAGAAAAAGCTCAATTTCAAGTACGTTCAGGTCTTATTTTAGACACCCTTGCTAAGAAATTTGAAGTTGAAACTTCTGACTCTGATTTAGATGCTAAAATCGAAGAAACGGCTAAAGGTTCAGGATTACCAGTTGAACAATTAAAGCAATATTATTCATCTGATGAAAACATTAGAAAAAATATGATGTATGCTATTAGAGAAGAAAAAACTTTTGAAGCTTTAAAGAGCCAAGTGAAAGTTGAAGTTGCTTAATCAAAACTAAAATTTAGTGTATAAAAAAAGGCGTCTAAAAGACGCCTTTTTTATTTATCGTTCTCTTCGACGAACTTCTTAATCTCTTCAATATTCTTAACGATGTAAGCAGCCTTCTTAAATCCAAAACTGACGATGGTTCCGAATTTTTCGATCTCATTGCCTTCATCATCTACTTTAATAATTTTTAAAATTTTATTACCTTTAAATTCGTCTTCAACACACTTGTGCGGTTCATACTCCATTATTTCTCCTTATTTTTGTATCTGGGCCTTCATTAGACGTTCCATTTCAAAAACATCAGTTGCCTTGAACCAGTCATTACCAGCACCTCTTGCAACAGGCTTTAATTTATTTGTTATTATTCTTCCGTTTTCATAAATATCTTGGTCAACATGCACCTTGATGACTTCACCTGTGATAATTTGACCACAGCCTGGATCATCGCCATAGCTAAGTCTGTCTCGAAACTTACATTCAAAATGTATTAGACTTTCCTTTATTCGTGAAGCCTTAATGAGATCTGAGGGGATAGGGGTTAGCCCTGAGTGAGCGAATTCATCTTGCCCATAAGGTAGCTCTGCACTACATAAGTTAACTTTCTCTGCAATGGATTCTGAAACAATGTTAACGACAAATTCTTTCTCTCTTAAAATATTTTTAGGAGTATCTTTTTGCTCTCCCGTCGAGCTCCTAATGAGAGGTGAAAATGCGATGATCATCGGCTTTGCACTGACTGCAGTAAAAAAACTAAAAGGAGCTAGGTTATTTGTGCCATCTTCATTTATTGTAGAAATCACAGCAATAGGCCTAGGTAGAATACTGCCTATTAGAAACTTATAATTTTGTGAAAATTCCCCATCTGTATTAAAGCTAAGCATCTTAATCCCTCGGTTATTTCTTTTTACCAATAATATTAGTTAGTTTTCCAATGCCTTCCACTTCAAGTTCGATTTTATCACCGGGCTTAATCCATTTATCTAATTCTAGCCCACATCCTGTTCCAACAGTACCACTACCAAATAAGTCACTTGGTAAAACCCATTCGTCTTGACTCACATGTGCTATCATTTGTGCCCATGTAAAATGAGCATCTCCTGAGTGGCCACGCGACCATTCTTGGTCGTTTATTTTGGCGGTCATTAACAAATTTGGCTCTTGGTAATTAAATTCATCGAATGTTGTTATCACTGGACCAAGAACAGAACAAAAATCCTTCCCTTTGGCGGGCCCAAGTCTAACCGCCATCTCTTTCTTTTGTATGTCTCGAGCGGATATATCATTTAATATTGTAAAACCAAAGATGTGCTTTAACGCATCTTTTTCTTTTATGTTTTTTCCACTCCTGCCAATGACCATCCCAAGTTCTAATTCGTAATCAAGAATATCCGTGTAAGAAGGCCATAACACTTCATCGTCATTACCTATAAAGCCATGTGCTGGTCCTTTGTAGTAAGCTGGAATTTCAAACCAAGCTGGAGGAATTTCTTCACCACGCTTTTCAAACCCTTTCTTTACGTGTTTTTCATGGGCATAAAAGTCGCGATAAGTTTCAATTCTATCCATTGGGGAATTTAGCTTTATAGAATCTTTTTTAATTTCAAAGAAAAACGATGTTCCATCTATCAAGTTAATATCACCGGCCTTCTTAAGTGTTTTATATAACTCTAAAGATTGATTTAGGATATCAATTGGAGCTTCGTTATTTCTAAGAAGTTGATAAAGTGAAGAGTTGCACTTATGTTCAGCTAATTCTTTAGCATTATAATGGCCTTGAGTCTCAAAGAACTTAACCCAGCATAAGTTAGGGTCTAGGATAAGGTTTTCTTTTTCAAGAATTATTCCAAGTCTTTTTTGGGGGAGATAACCTGTCTTATAGGTGTAGTTACAAATTTTCATTTCGACCTTCCAAACTTGGTATTGTATTCAGGTAATACTTCATCCATTGCTTCAAAGAAGTGATCCATTTCCTCAGGGGTACCAAGAGATATTCTTACAAACTCAGGCATGCGGTTAACTTTTAATGGTCTTATAATGACACCTTTATTTAATAAGCTTTCAAACAGAAAATCACTAGCTTCAGCTGAACCAGTTTTTATTGTAATAAAGTTGGTAACAGACTTTATAGGAACAAATTCGTTCTTTTCTAAATAATCGATACACCTTGAATATTGGATCATATTATTTTCAATAGTTCTTTGAAGGTGAGGAGTATCATTAAGGGCTCCTACTGCTCCAAGCTGTGCAATAAGATTAGGTTCAAACGGTAATT
This sequence comes from Halobacteriovorax sp., assembly GCA_002720865.1. GTDB lineage: Bacteria > Bdellovibrionota > Bacteriovoracia > Bacteriovoracales > Bacteriovoracaceae. Next base: position 260,033 of record PBIO01000030.1, on the reverse strand, counting down.
TTACCTTTGTTAAATTTGCAATTAAGTCTTGATGACCAAAACCATAACCAACTCTGATACCTGAAAGACCATATGCTTTTGAAAAAGTTCTTAAGGTGATTACATTATCGTATCGATAGTCCATTGAATCAGGATAATCTTCGAACTGCTTTGCAAATTCAAAATATGCTTCGTCCAAAATTACAAGAACATGTTCAGGAACATACTTCATTAGATAATCAAATTCATCTTTTGTAATGTAGGTACCAGTAGGGTTGTTTGGATTTGCGATATAAATAACTTTAGTCTTTTCCGTAATAGCTTCCGCCATTTTCTTAACATCAAAACGAAAATCAGGAGTTAGTGGAACTTGCTTAATACTTGCGCCCACACTTTGAGCAAGAATATAAAAACCAATAAAAGTATTTTCACTTGTTAAAACTTCAAGTCCAGGCTGTAAAAACGCCCTTGCGATGTAGGCCATAATCCCTTCGCTTCCATTACCGAGAACGATATTTTCAAGCTTTAAGTTATACATCTTGGAAAGGGATGTTTTTAATCTATAAGCATGCATGTCGGGATACATATGAAGATCCCATAGGCCGTTTGTCATTTCACGAATAGCAAATGGAGACGGACCAAGTGGATTTTCATTACTAGCGAGCTTGGAGATTGTAGTTAGGCCTTTTTCTCTAGCTAACTCATCCACAGGTTTACCAGCTTGATAAATCTGTAAGTTTCTTATGTACTCCGGGACTAAGGAATTAGAAATATTTTGACTTTGATTGGACATGAAAACCTCAGTTTTGAATCACTTTTTTATCATATTTTACGCTTTCAAGATAATTTAACGCGAAGCAAAGCCGCCCGTGAATGTTACAATATCGAAGGAGAACCTATGGAAGATTACGCTTATGGAAAATTCTCGATGGAGCACCTTCGGAACACTATCGAAGGGGTTAAGCTTTTCAATGAGCAAAAATACTGGGAGTGCCATGAAGTTTTAGAGGATCATTGGCTTGAGGGCAGAGGTGATAATGCTCGGTATGTTTATTGGGCCATAATTCAAGTGGCCGCGTCCATGATTCATTATAGGGACAAAAATTTAAGCGGCGCACAAGGCTTATTGGCTAAAACAAAGAATAAAATTAAAAAAATTGATGAATTGAAAGTTGAAACAGACTTGATGGAAACATATTTGAGTTGGAGTAAACTTAAAAGATTAGTAATGAGCATACCTAGTGAGGCTGAGTTAAAAGAGTTTAAAGAACTGTTTGAGTTTCGCTTTAGGGATCCATCAACTTGGGATTTAGAATGAAGTACTTGGTATCTAGCTTTGGAGAATCTTTCTCAATATTAAAAAAAGATAAGATTGTTCTTCTTTTTAGTTTTGCACCGATCTTAATTGGTATCATTTTATACTATTTTTTGGGACAACTAATTTTCACAGACTTACTTGATTGGATAAATGTTTGGGTTAAGGGAAAGGTTAGTTCAGACGGACTTGGTTCAGTCATTAGTTGGCTAATTACAGCATCTCTTACAGTCGTGATGTATTTTATTGTTTCATGGACGTTTGTCTTAATAGTCTCCCTCATCGCTTCACCCTTTAACGATATTATTAGTAACCGAACGGAAAAGATTCTCTTAGGCGAGGTTCCGGAGTCTTTAGATAAATCAATTGGAAGGCTCTTAAAGAGATTTGTATTTACAATCGTTAACGAGCTGAAAAAAATTTCCTTTATCATATTAATGACAATTCTGGCCTTGCTCTTAAATTTTATTCCGATCTTGTCACCAGTATCATTTTTATTAAGTGCACTTTTATTTGCCATTGGATTTGTTGATTACACTTGGAGTAGACATAATCTTCATTTTAGAGATTGTTTAAATAGTACCCGTAAACTATTTTTAGGTTTTTCATTGTCTGGGTGTATTTTTTTAGCATTGGTAGCAGTTCCTGTTATAAACTTATTTACGCTTCCCTTTGCTGTGATTTATTACACTGTGTTTTTTACTAAAAATAGAATGGTTATAAATGGCTGAATTGATCAAAATTCTTATTAGGGCTCCTTCTGAATTAGAGCATGTGTCAAAAATATTTCCACTTTTACTACAATTAAAAGTCGAATATCCAGAATCTCAGATTCATATTTTAATTTCAGAAGATTCAGAGGCATTTTATAAAGCGCTTCCTTTTGATGTATTCACATATGTTTTAAATGAGTCTGAGTTGTCATTACCTGGGATTCATAAATTTGCCGTTAATCAAAACGAGATATTCAATATTGATCTTTATTTAGATTTAGAAAATAGCTTTAAATCTGCTTTTGTTGGATTTTCTTTTAAAGCGAAGAATAGAATCGGCTATATAAAGGGGATTAACAAGTTTTTGCTCACCCATAAAGTTGAGCCATTTGAAAGCTATCGACCAGACAAGGTGTATTTAAAACTACTTGAAAGCTACCTGAAGAAAGACTTATCAGAACTTAAGATTGAAGGAAGTAAATCGAGAGAGCTATTATCCTCAAAGAAAACAGAAGAGCTTTTAAAGCTTCCACCATATTTCCTAATCAAGGTTACGAATCTACTTAATAAAAAGGAGTTCTGGAACGACTTCTTTAGATTCTTTGAGGAACAGTACTTCGTTATTTGGTTTGACCCAAGTGAAGGAGAAGAGAAATACAATGAACTTAAGGACTATTTCAAATCACTGGAACAAAAAAACATTTACTTAGTTAAAACAGGAAAAGAAGAAAGTTTTTTGAAGCACCTCGTGCATTCGGTGGGTTTTTTAACTACAGATAAAAATTGGTCATATTTAGGAAGCTTCCTAGGGGTTTGTACTTATACCTTTGTGAAAAGAGCTTCGGATTTATCATTCATGGAGCACTTTAAGGACGCACCCGTTTTAATAGAGATGGATAATGAAATTCCTGTGAAATGGATAAGCCAAGAAAAGAATGAGCCTATCGAAACAGTCGATAGGCTAGTGAATATATTACATGAGATACATGAATTATGATTTAAAGTTCTTTAAGTTCTCTTTAATCGACTTTAATTTCTCTTCAAATTCTTTAGCATTCTCTCTGACTTCAGCCTTAACGTCATCAGGTGCATTATTCATGAATTTTTCATTATTAAGTTTCTTGTCATACTTCAAGAATTCTTTCTCAGTTTTCTTTAAGTCTTTTTCAAGTCTTGAAATCTGTTCCGTTAAATCAATAACACCTTCAAGAGGAAGAAATATCTCTGTATGAGTTGTTGCTTTGAAAACAGACTTCCCAGGTCTTTTATCAGTCTTGCTGGAAACTTTTAGAGATCCAACTTTAGCTAGGTCTGTAAAGTTTTGAAGATTCTCAGAATAGTACTTAAGTAGTTCATCATCATCAGTAAATAGTTCAACTGGAACTTCTTCTTTTGGCTTAATGTTTACACTAGCTCTTAAATTTCTAATTCCTGTAACCGTCTCAATAAACCGATTCATAATATCTTGATCTTTAAGATGTTCATTTTCTTTAGAGAACTCAGGATAATCTTGAATGATTAACAACTCTTCATCTTCATCCTTTAGGAAAGACCAAAGTTCTTCAGTTATAAAAGGAGTCATTGGGTGAAGCAGGGCAACAATCTTTCTAAAGACATAGCGAAGTACCGTAGCTCTTTGTGCTTTTACTACCGTGTCATCTCCATTTAGCTGTGTTTTTGATAACTCAATAAACCATGAACAAAATTTATCATACACAAATTGATAAATTGCTGAACATGAGTCGTCATATCTAAACTCTTCCATAGACTCGTTCATGACTTTTGAAACAGCATTTAATTCGCCAATGATCCATCGCTCATGATGGTCAAGATCTTTAGGTAGAACTTTCCCCGCATTTGCCAAATGGGGCTCTATAAATCGGTAAGCATTCCAAATTTTATTTACAAAGTTTCTGAACCCGCCAATTCTTTCCGGATCTAAGTTGATACCTCGGTTGTATCCAGAGCCTGCAGCAAGAGTAAACCTAAAAGCATCTGCTCCATATTGCTTTACCATATCCAGTGGATCAATACCGTTATTAAGGGATTTGCTCATTTTTCTTCCAAGCTTGTCTCTAACAATGGCGTGTATATAAATTTTGTGAAAAGGGACTGTTCCCGTGAACTTTTGTCCCATCATCATCATTCTAGCAACCCAAAAGAAAATTATATCGTGTCCTGTAACGAGAACTGATGTGGGGTAAAAGGTATCAAATTTTCTTTCGATCATTTTTTCTTTATTTGGCCACCCTAAAGTCGAAAAAGGCCAAAGACCTGAACTAAACCATGTGTCGAGAACGTCTGGATCCTGAGTAAGCTCTTTTTCGTTACATTTTTCACAGGAGCTTGGACTTTCTTCTTCGCTTGCCCATTGGTGATGACAGCTATCACATTTAAAAACTGGAATTTGATGTCCCCACCAAAGTTGTCTTGAGATACACCAGTCCCTTGGGTTTCTTTGATAAGAGAAATAGGTGTTTTCCCAGCCTTTTGGATAAAACTTGGTCGTGTCAGACTCTACAGCTTCTACAGAATCTTTAGCCATCTCTTTAGTATTCAGAAACCATTGTTTTGATACCATTGGCTCAATAATGGTCTTCGATCTATCCCCATGTCCAACCTGATGTCGATGAGGTTTTACGTCGATGAGAACTTCAAGCTCTTTAAGTTTTTTTACTATTGCCTTTCGAGCATCTTTACAAGAAAGGTTTTTCCACTCAAGACCGTAATCGTTAAGAGTTCCGTCTTTGTTCAATATATTAATAATAGGAAGATTGTGGCGTTTCCCAATCTCAAAATCATTAAAGTCATGACCAGGAGTTACCTTAAGACATCCAGTTCCTTTTTCCATATCAACATAATTGTCACCGAGGATAGGAACCTCTCTATTACATAATGGGACAATTGCAGTTTTTCCTATTAAGTGTTTAAAGCGTTCATCCTCTGGATGTACTGAAACGGCGGTGTCTCCTAAAAGTGTCTCTGGTCTTGTCGTAGCTATTTCAATGAGCTCATCAGAACCTTTGACTTGATAATTTAAATGATAAAAATTTCCGTTTACTTCTTGATATTCAACTTCAGCATCACTAATCGCTGACTGGAGTCCCGGGTCCCAGTTAACAATATAGTCAGATTGATAGATAAGCCCTTCATTATATAAATCTACAAATGCTTTTTTTACAGCTTGGTGAGGGCCTTCATCCATTGTAAACATTGAATAATCCCAGTCGGGACTAGCACCCATTGTTTTGGATTGAAGCGCTATAATTCCACCGTAGTCTTCGACCCACTTCCAAGTTTTCTCAAGAAAATACTCTCTAGAGTATTCCCCACGTTTCTTCCCTTCCTCTTCAAAAATCAATTCTTCAACTTTAGTTTGTGTGGCAATACCGGCATGATCCATACCCGGAAGCCAGAGAGCTTCAAAGCCTTTCATCCTTTTGAATCTGATAAGAGCATCTTGAGTTGTTATATCTAGTGCGTGACCAGCATGGAGTCGACCAGTGACGTTGGGAGGTGGCATAATTATGCAATAACCTTGATTTTGTTTTCCAGGCCTAGGTTTAAAGTATTTGCCTTCTTCCCAGGTCTTATACCACTTCTTTTCAACATCTTCTGGAGAGTAAGTTTTCGATATATCACTCATGCTAAGTAACCTTTAATATCTTCAATATTATCTATTTTAAATTCTTTTTGATCTTTCGTTGATAAATTCTTTATTTGGATCAATCCATTCTCAATTTCCTGACTTCCTAAGATCGCCGCGAATTTAGCCCCTTTTTTTTCCGCAAGGCTAAAAACTTTTTTAATCTTTAATGGCTCAAGCTGAGTGAAAACAGAAATCTTTTCTGATCTTAAACTATGGGCAAGGCTTAATAATGGTTTAATACCATCTTCGTCTTGGGTGGTTAAAATTAAATCGACGGTTGGTGTTGTGAAATCAGGTAAAAGATTATGGGTTATAAGAAAGTCTTTTAGTGTGACGTCACCTAAGCCAAATCCCACACCAGGAAGTGATGGTTCATTAAAGATTTTTAATATATTAGCGTAGCTTCCCCCTCCGCAAATAGCTCTTCTATTTTCCGGATTCTTGTCAAATATTTCAAAAACGATTCCGGTATAGTAGTCGAGTCCTCTAACAATCGTTGGATCAAAAACCACGTACTCACTTAGATTTAGCTCCTGTAATCTTTCATATAGACCGATAAGTTCAATTGAGTCTTTTGGAATGGAGTGCTTTTGAATAAAGGTATTTAGTAAATCTATCGAATTTAATTTTAGATACTCTTTGAAAATTTCCTTGGCCTCTTCAGTGAGTGAAGTTTCATCGATTTGCTTTTCAAATTTTTCTTTATCAAGTTTTTTAGAGCGATCAACAAGTTTGTAGAGCTTGTAGCACTCGTCTTCTGAACAGTTCAGAAGGTCTTTAAAAACATTGTCAACGATGGCCCTATCGTTAATCAGAATTTCAAAATGCTCTGAGTTAGCACCAAAGCTTTGCATTAGTTTTATTCCAAGCTGAATAATTTCGAGTTCTCCCAGTATTTTAGGGGCCCCAAACACATCTACGTTGAATTGCCAGTGCTCTCTTAGGCGACCCTTTTGAGGTCTTTCATAGCGATAAAGATTTGGAATTGAGAACCATCTGATTGGCTTTGAAACTTCTCTGTGGACTTGGGCCACCATTCTTGCAACTGTGGGAGTCATCTCCGGGCGAATGGCAACAAACCTTTCCCCTCTATCATTGAAGCTATAGATCTGATCGTTGATCAGCTCTTCTCCTGACTTAGCTTTATAAAGTTCAACTTCTTCTAGTAAGGGACCGTCATAAGATTCATAAGCAAACAGTTGTGCCGTTTCCTTCATTTTGGAAAACATATAATCACGAATACGCTTTTCTTCTGGAAAAAAGTCTCTCGTTCCCTTGTAGGGCTTTTTAGAAAGAGTCATAAAAATCCTTTAATTTCAGATACCTCTGGTCCTTTAGCTGGCAAAATATAGCAAAAAAAATGCGCTAGGTCTAAATAGAGAGAAGTATGAATCTTAATGTAAGTCTATGTTTTTGTTGATGTTTACCAACCTTCCACTGGAGCGGGAAGTTTTTTTGGTGCCTGGTAGTTACCCTCGGCTTTGTTTATCTCAATTGGGGTAAGTCCACTAGCAAAATCATCTTCATCCCCAATCCAGTCGTCGACAGGGACTGGAAGGTTGTTGTTCTTAAGTTTTCCAATAAGTGGGTCTAAAATATCTTCTACAGTTACCAGTTTTCCAGACTTATCTAATTCCATGGATTGCTCTTCAAAATAAACTATTTTCTCTTGGGACTTAGAGTTAGGACTAATGGCAGCAGAATGGCGCAAGAGGTAATCAATCTTAATAGAAATATTTTGAAGGGATTTGTTCATTAAGGGAAGAAGGGAATACTGAAATAAAGCTGTCTCTTCCGTTAAGAAGCCTTGTATCCAAGGTAAAAGGAAGTTTAATTTCTTTTGTAAGCGCTTCGACTTTGAAGAGATTACTATTCCTTTATTTCTTTCGGCAAAAAAAGTTGGGAAGTCGCGATTATTAAAAATATCGTTTAAATCTTTTAAAATACTAGCGATTAACCAGTGAGTAAAACTATTCAATTTAACAGTCTTAATTTTTTCTTCAACCTCAGTAATAATGGATTTTTGAAAGTATTTATCTGTTATATTTAGAGGCGGCTTGAAAGCGAGGGCGGTTTTGTAAATCTCTGACTTGCTAATAAAATAAAGCTCCTCTTTTGAGAGACTCTGAAATTTATCTTCTAGATTTTTAAAAAGTTTATCATTGTCTCTAGTTTTTTCAATGTCTTTTAATTGTAGCTCTTGGATTGATTCTGTTAAGTAAATTAATTCACGAGGTAATCTTTCTGAAGGCATCAATACTTTCGTCGCAGACCAAGCTGAGCTTGAAGTTAAAACTAAAATGACGAAAAATTTATAAATAGCTTTATTCATTTACTTTACTCTTCTTTAAGAGATCTCTTTTTGTATAATCTGATTTACCTTTAACAACATAGTACTTTCCGAGATGAGGTAGGAGAATTACTCCATCCATATCAATTGAATGACTCGCAAAGTTGATGTCACTCAAAACCTTAATTCTTTTTGTACCCTGGCTTAGTTCCACAAGTTCATAGGCGAGTTTATTTCTTTGTTTACTTAGGTTTTGAACAAAAAGTAGAGAGTTCGAACAAGTGATATTCCCGATATCATTAAGCCTGGATTCATATAGGATCTCTCTCTTGCTAAAGTCTATTGCATTAGCCTTTAAGAGAGATATGGCACTACCGGAAAACAGCTTATCAAGACCAAATTCGCCGAGATAGATATTCTCCTTATTTAAACAAAGCTCTAGCTTGGTAGCTGAATTGCTGGCCTTGTAGAGTACGCTAGTTTGCTTCGTGATTTTATCGTAATAAAGCACCCCTGGAAGTCCGTCTTTGTTCAAGTCTGTGTAAAGAATAGTATTATTATTAGGCATTATTACTTCGGGGACGAAGTAAGGGTTGAAGGGATTTCTGATTTTTAAATCAAACTTTAAGGCACTAGATTTTAAATTGATAAAATTTATAGTCTGCGAAATAGGATGAAAAATAGATACCCATTCATCTGAGCTATGAAGACGAGGTCTAATTCCAAGCCCCAGTTTTGTCGCCGATTGACCACCGAAATCCATTTTGTAAATATTCTTCATCTGTCTTATTCCTAAGAACTTATGAAAAGATTCTTGTTGGATAACGATAAGCTTTTTTCTTTTTGGACTAGAGATAACTTGGTAGTTTGTACCCGGACTTGAGCTTAATACTTCCTTAACCTTATAGTTTGTTGAGAGTAGTAAACTTCCTTCACGATTTTGATAATAGGTAAAGCTTCCATCCGAAGATAAAAATCTAAGGTTATTGATAGCCTGTTTTGTTGCTAATTCAGGTAGCTTTGATTTTCCAAGAACTTGTGATGAAAAAAGGGCAATTAAAATTACTAATTTAATTTGAACCTCCTGAAGACTCTTGAATTCCAAAAAGAGTCCACGTGTCTAGTGGATGAAGGACTTTATAGCTAGCAATAGAATTAAAAATAAAATTCCAAGGAATTAATTTTGGGGAGTGAACATCATCAACGGCCAGTCGGGTAACCATTCGAACTTGGCCACCCTCTTTTATATATCCATCGATAATAAAAGGAAGAGGGCTACATTGGTTTAATCCAATCTTCTTAAAGTTAGCAGGGGCTAAATCTTCAGCGCAACCTATACCATGAACGATGTTGCTTGGTTTTCTATCTAAAAAATAAATAAGGTCTGTGAAGTTTCTAATTTTAGATTCTTTAAGTTTAAATACTTCTTTTATTATATTAGAGAGACTGAACTTTTCTCGCTTAAAGCTTGTTGCAAAGTAGTCATACTCTGGCTTACCAACGTACTTAATGTCCTTAATTTCTTTTAAGTTATGTACGATTTTCTTGGGACAAAATTGTACAGTACATTGATTAGGGTCATATATAATATAACAACCCGACTTAAACTCTAAAAAGTTGGGGTTAAACTTCTTTTGGTCAATTACTCTACATTTTAGATTACTAGGGAGACCTCTCGTTTTGTGTAATATTTGAGAAATTACTGATCCCTCAGCGAGCTTATCATTTTCATTATTGCCAGGAATATAAGGTTCGCACTTTTCTTTGTCTTCTATTTTGTCATTGTAGCAAAGCTTTAATGGCCATCCCTCTTCATAGTCGTAATCAAATAGTAAGTTGGCAAAAGAATTGTTAACTTCGTTGACACAAGTCTTCGCACTGGAATTTAGTTTAGTGCCATCCAGATGACTAATAATTCTATGAATATTAATCATTCCTTCGTTATCTAAATACCCAGGACAGTCATGATAATTTGTTTCTAGCTGAGACACCATGAGTGCATCAGAAATGTCATCACAGTTCGGTGATGGACTAAATGATCGCAGTCCGGACTTTCCTTTACTTACACAATATTTGGGTTCGGATTTAAATTTTGAGGCACAAGATTTTAACTGTGTTTTTGTTAGGGTAGACTTACCTAAAGCTGCTTTACATTTAGGTTCTAGAAAGTAATTCGGAAATTCTCCACTAATCACTTTAGACCAAACGTCATCTGATACGTAGGGCCGACAGAACTTCTCGCTATTTGAAAGTCCGTAACAGAGATTATTAAGATAAGATCGTTCAAAATAAGGGATTTTCTTTTTTAAAAATTCTGATCTTCTTATGAGCTCTACAAAAAACCTTCTCTTTGAAAAAGCGGAGTTATCAGTTCTTTCAAGTTTTTTCCTGGCTATATTACCTAATTGAATATGCTCTGGAACTCGGCATAGGTAAGGTGTGAACGGATTTCTTTGCCAGTCTTCTAGGATTGTTTCACAGTCTTTTTTATTTTCGGGTGTCGGAAAATCTATTTTTTTTAAAGTACTATTAATATTTTCATCCGAGAAAAGAAGAGAGGTTTCTTTTTTAGTTGGACACTCTTTTTTATAAACCTGGCTAATAAAATCATTTTTAGTTAAAATCGCAGATTCTTTTTTATTATCAGTTGTCGTAAAGTTAACAATAACGTTTTTGATTCTACCTTCTGCCGTCTTTAGGAGGTCATTTTCTAAAAGAGAATAGAAAATACACTTATTTTGACCTGCAAGACGAAGATATTTTTCGTCACTGTGAAAAATAATACTTCTAACAAAGAAAGGATGAAGTCCTAGCTCTTTTATATTAGAGATACTCGACAACACTTTGGGGTTTCGACGCACCTTTGAAGCAAGAAGTTTGAATTGCTTCTTATGGAGGTCTAAGAGTACTTCTAAAGATTCAATTATTCCTGGATGCTTGGTTGATGAACTATTTGCATATACGTTGTTCAAGCAAACCAGGAATACTATTAATAGAATACTGCTTTTATAAAATTGACTTGGCCAATATAGAGGCCACATCTTCAATTTCGACATTTTCGGTTTTGGTCCTCTCAGATTTACCGGAGTTAAAATTTATTAGGCAGTACGAGCATGCAGTAGCAAGTTTAGAAACGTCTTCTGTACCGACATGTTCTAGTCTCTTTTCCGACATTTCTTCACCTTGATCAATTTCGTACCACATATTTCCGCCACCCATGCCACAGCATAATGACTTATCTTTATTTTGCTCCATTTCTTTGATCTTCACACCTGTCGCTTTTAAGATCTCTCTTGGTGCATTGTATTCACCATGATGTCTGCCGAGGTAGCATGGGTCGTGAAAAGTTAGTTCTGTATCTTGTTTTTTATCAGCTTTGAGTTTCCCTTGGGATAGAAGGTCAGCCAGAAGTTCCGTATGATGAATAGTTTCAAAGTCTCCATCTTCAAATTTTCCATACTCTTTTCCGATAGTGTGTAAGCAGTGAGGACAATGAGTAACTACTTTTCCAAAATCGTACTGATTCATATTTGCGATATTTTCAATAGCGATTTCATAGAAAGTGTACTCATCACCAAATCGTCTAATGGGATCTCCGTTACACTTTTCGGTTTTTCCCATCACCGCGAAATCGACACCAGCTTTTTTGAGTAGGGCGACAGTATCCCTGACAACTTTTTGATTGGCGGCATCGTAAGATCCAGCACATCCAACGTAATATAAATAATCAACTTTTTTACCTGTTTCAATGACTGGAACATCAAGTCCGTCTGCCCAATTAAATCGATCATCTTGGGCAATTCCCCATGGGTTTCCGTTAACTCTTACTTTGTTTGCGGCGTCTGCGGCAGTAGGAGGGATTTCACCTAGTGTTAACGTTTTATATCTTTTTGCTTCCATAATCATTTGAACATGTTCAATATTCGCCGGACATTCTTCCATACAAGCACCGCAAGTGGTGCATGAGTCTAGCTCAGCAGCAGAATAAATTTGATTTTCCCAAAAGTCGGCATCAGTTTCGCCAGCTTTTATTGTAGCTTCAGAAAGATCTCTGGCCTTTGTGATTATTTTTTTCGGGTCTAGTGGCTTTCCAGCATTATTAGCAGGACAAACATTTGTGCACCTTCCGCATTCCACGCAACTGATAAGGTCCAAATTGTTTTTCATAGTAAGCTCACTAAGCTTTCCTAATCCAAAGGTTTCGGCATTCTCATCTTCGAAGTCCATAGGGTTAAGCACTCCACCTCTTCTTTGAGGAGTTAACAAGGCCTGTAAGGGTAGTAGAAAGATATGACTAAACTTTGTAAAAGGAATAGAAGCAATAAATACCATGGTATTAGCCATGTGAAACATCCATAGTCCTTTCCAAATACCAGCTAGGGTTTCGGTCGATAAGCCCGAAGCTTCAAACATGTTAGCAAGTTGCCACCCAAGTGGAGACCAATACTTCTCTTTTGGATTAAAGAGAACTCCTTCGTCTCCCGCTAGCCATGCCGCTCTAGTTCCTTCAATTCTTAACCCTTCGAGTAAATAGCCTAAAACAACGAGAAGAAAGAGCATGAGATACATGTACTTTTCTCTATTGGGATTAGTGGCACTTAGGTATTCGGGTTTTTGGATATACCTTCTGTAGTAAGCTAGGGCTAGACCGACCAAAATCATAACCCCTGCAATGTCAGCAGCAAAACTAACGACAATATAAACTGGGCCTTTAAAAATTTTAAAAGGAGTATCAGCATGTACGGCCACAAGGTCAGTTGCTATCCAAAGAATAAAGAAACCATAAAAAATTAGTCCATGGAAAATGGCTACTCTTTTTACTCTGGGAACTTTCCCTGTAAATAAAGATGTTGTTATAAATTTTGACCAGTTCAAGTTTTCAGGTAAAAGTTTCTTTAATCCAGAAAACCCTTTTCCACCTGTAACGAATTGTAGTTTTTGGTAGTAGCCCTTACAAAAAAGACCCATGCTCACAAAAAAGAGAACATACATGATGACTTTAAAATAAAGTGGAATATTCCACATGATTTCTCTTTCAACTGCGCTCATCCCCAAAACTCCTTAAAGCTAATAAATTTATCTATTTAACATACATAAGAATAAAGGAAATGCTGCAGTTTTTAAACTTTACCTGAGTATTAATGTCCCTTTTGGCGTGTTGCGCAATAAGTATTCCTAGCTCTTAAAGCGAATAGTTTTTATTATCTATGTGTGAAACACTTAAAAATATATTTTCTCTTTTTGCTCCTTGGTCTTTTATCTTGCTCCAGGGTTCAAACCTTAAATTTAAAAAGTCATTATTATAGCGAGCGGCCAAAGAACATAATCTGGCTTCAAATAGCTGGTTTTCAAGAAGAGCATCTCGCTATGTCTCGATTTAGTAAGCCACAGGGAGTTAAAAGTTCTTCCTTTGAGACTATGAGCTGTGCTGGAAAAATATGGAATTATAACTTATATGGACTCAGACCAAGTGCAGGTTCAGGTTTTTTGAGTCAAATGGTCGGTAGTAAAAATATAAAAAATAATTGTGAAGATTATAAAAAAAGCCCTCTTTGGAGTTATTTAAATCCAACTGGGTATAAAGTAGGTATTTTTGAAATAGCTGCTGGAGACGATAGTTTGTCGGCCTCCAAGGAATGCAGTGGAGGAGAGGGTTTCCTAGGTCAATCCATCCTGTGGAAAATGGAAAATGCAGAGGGGAAAAAGCTTTTTCATTATTTAGGTAATGATAAGTTTGAAAAAGGGAATATCTACTATGACAAGTCATGCAAGAGCGGAGCATGTTTTGCAACTTTGTTTGATAATCTTAAATCAATCTGGCGTAGGTTTGAAAAAGAACAAGGACAGTCAATTTTTATAGTCAGAGATTTTAGTTACCTGAAAGCCTTAAAGGCTAAAAATATCACAAAGGCTAGAGAAATCCTTTATGAACTAGATAAGTCCTTACAGTTTTTTCATGATGAATTTAAGAGAAGTCAAGAAACCTTGTTCTTAGTAACGTCTTCTGAGTCTATCAATTTTGAAATGCCAAAAAAAGGAAAGGAATGGCTTGAATTTGAAACTAAGGGGAAGCATATAATTTTTAGAAATACGTCACTAATGAGCCCTGTGTTTGCAAAAGGTTCAGGAGCAGAGAATTTTTGCGGTCTCTATGAAGAGTATGAAATCATAAAAAGAATTTTCTGGACTACCGCGAAGAAAACTTGGAATCCTTTAGATCTTTTTTAAAGTTTCTTTGATCTCTTCTCTTGTAATTTCATAATACGTTTTACAATAGTCACATTTTGTTTCGATGCTATTATCAGACTGAAAGACGTCGTCCATAGAGGTGGAGTGAGCCAAACCAAGCACTCCGGAAACCATTCTCTCCCTAGAGCAAGAGCATCTAAATTGAATATCTTTTCCCCCAATTAAGTGTAGGCCCTTTTTTAAGAACTCTTTTTCGATTGGTTCTTGATCATTATGAGCCTTTGAAAAAAGTTGCTCAATAAACTCTGAGTGAGCCTCCCAGTATTCATCAACAGACATTCTTTCTGTAGGACTGTCGATCTTATCAATATTGGTATTGGGAAGTTTCATAATCATTGCGGACTGGTCACTATCTTTGCTTAAGAATACCTTTCCGTTAACTTGAAAAGACTGTTTGAAAAATTGATTAAATATTTCATTTAAAGTTTTTTCTTTTACCTCAATAACTGTGTTGTATGGGTCAGGAGCACCTTCTGTAATTTTAGACACTCGATAGACTCCATTAATCTTTTCTGGGAAATTATTGAATTCTTCGGGTAATAAAAGAGTCCTCATGTAACCATTAAAATTAGTTTCAATTTTAAATCGAAAGTATGGATCTTCTGAATCTATATAGAATCCAAAGTTTTCCTTTGATTTAAGAAATACACTTAGTAACTGACTACCAAGAATCGAGTCTCTCAAAAAATGAAACCCTTCACCCTTTAGGTTATGAATTAGGGCTAAGTCATGAATAAGGCGCTGGCCCTCAAAGAAGTAAACCATAAAACCTTCTTTGTTATCTATAAAACTTAAAACTTTACTCGTAGAAAGCATGACGAATTCCCTTTTTGAAGTTAGACTTACCTGCCCCTGAACAACTACTGACACGTGTGGTCTAGTCCTTATGCTTAGTGTAAAACTTCTACCGTCAAATTCAGAAATACTCAAGCTTGAATATATTCAAGATGAGAATTTAAGTGATGTTTTAGTCGTCTGCCCTAGTCCTCAAAAAGCAGATGGGATCCGCGGGAAGCTCCAGGCTGAGAATAAAACAGTTGATGTGGTCACGATTTCGAAGTTTGTTAAGGATTGTATTTCTCTAATGGGGGAGAATCAATTTTTAGTCTCTAGAAAGTCAGAATTACTTTTAAAACTTTCTACAATTTGGAAAATTAAAAATCCTGACGTGGATTACGACATTTTTACGAAAGCTTTTAATTTATATACCGAACTGAGGGGATTTACTCTTAGCTTAGAAATGGTTGAAGATATCTTAAATGAAGAAGACGAAAAGTTAGCTACGGCCATACGCTTTTTTTGGTTAGTTACGGAAGAACTGGGTTTAGTGGATGAGCACCAGTCTTATGGTTTACTCTCTGAAGAAATAAGAACGACCGAGAGTCCAACCCATGAGTTTGTAGACGGAAAAATTATTGTCTTCATGGGATTCAAACATCTCAGTGGTGGACAATTAGACCTTTTGAAAAGTGTTGGAATTCGCACAGAAGTTATTATTCCTATTCATGAAAGATTGTATAAAGAAGCTGATAAGACGACTTGGATGGGCTGGCTTGAAACTCAAGATGTACCTGAAGGACTTACCTTTTCAAAGAGAAAAGTTATTGCGAGCAGATTTAAGAAAAGCCGCTTTTCTGAGGAAGCATATACAAAGGTTAATAACATGCTTTCAGACGGGGCTGAATTATTACTTCCAGCCGCTGATCAAGAATTTCATAATATCAATATTCTACCAGTAGAGGACCTATTTTTTAAGGCTTCTGTTGATCCATTCAAACCTATATTAACATCCCTTATAAATAATATTAAAACTGAAACTGACTTTGGAAAAAAAACAATTGATTCGAAGCAGGTTGTTACAATTCTAGAAGAATTAGAAGATAGTTCCTTGAAGAAAGATTTTTTCTTTCGATGGCTTAAAGTAAAAAGTTTATTTTTAAAATTATTAGAGGAGTGGGGAAGTCTTTCTGATGCAAATGATGAATTTAGTTTTTTTGATGCTGAAGTATTTGAGGAGATCTTAGACCTAGATCTACCTCGGAACTATTTAATTCCGGTTTATGATAGTGAACCACGTAATTATATAAATTCATTAGATACCTCTGAAATAGTTAATTCATCAAAAGTCTTATTAATTGGAGGGAGCTTTCTTGGGCCACTAAAGGGAGGAGAATCTAATTTTTCCGATCTTCAATTAGAGAACCTTACCTCATTGGGACCAGTAAGAAGTAGTGAGTTAGATTTTTTAAGTAAAAAAGTTGCTTTAGAGGACCTTTCAGTTGAGACGGAAGTTGAACTAATACTAGAGGAAAATTTAGAAGAAGCAGATATTTCGTGGTTAGAATTATTAGAAAACTTTGAATTAGAAAACAGTCTACTTACTTCTATAGAGGTAAGTAGGACTAATCTATTAGAAGAAAAAATCGATATCAAAAGACCTGAGTTAAAAAAAATCTCCTCTACCTCTTTGCAAACTTATTTAGATTGCCCACGTAAGTATTATTATAATTATATTGAAAAAATTGAGATTGATCCAAAAATGACTGAATCAATTCAACCATTTCAATTAGGCTTAATTGAACATGCTGTAATTGGAAGCTTTTTTAAAAATACCAAAATGGACTTGAGAGAAATTGCTATATCGGAATTAAATAAGCAATTAGCAAAAGATCAGGTACAGCTTGGGCCAGTACAGTATCAAGAAGCATTGTATGAAATTATAATGTTATCCCAACGAGGAATCAGATTTGTTGAAATTATTACTGCTCATTTTGGAAGTGGCCAAACAGAGTTTGAAAAAAAGTTTAGTCATATCGTAGACGGAATAGAGCATAGAGGAAGTATTGATTACTTTTTTGAACCTTCAGGTGGGCAGGTGTTAATAGACTTTAAAAGGTCTGGAGGTGGAATCCCAAGTGTCGGAGATTTTAAAGAATATAAGAAAATTCAAGCTTGGTACTATATTAATCACGTTAGTGGGAGTAATTCAGAAGCACTTCTCTTTGGCTATCTAAACCTAAAAGATCCCTCAGCCTCTCTTCTATATTCAGAAGATAAAGATCTAAGCAAAGAGTTAAAAAATCTTTTATCAGATTTGGATGTGAAAATATCCCATCTTCCTAAATATACAGAACTACTCGAAGGCTATTGCGTTGAAGAAAATAAACTTGTTCAGAGTTTAAGTAATGATGAAGTATTTAGGGCAGATCCTCTGAAGGACAATGTTTGCGGTTATTGTTCGATTAAATACATTTGTGACAGGGGGATGGATGTCTGAAACAACAGTAAGAACTCCAAACGAAGAGCAGAAAAAATCTATCGAACACAGTGGCGGAGTTCTTTTAAGTGCGGGTGCCGGCTCTGGAAAAACATTTGTTTTAGTTGAACATATCATTTATCTCTTGAAGAAGTTTAGGACTGAAATCACCATTGATGAATTTCTAAATTCAAATATAAAAAAGTACCTAAGTTCAATTGTCATGATGACCTTTACTAAAAAAGCGGCTGGTGAAATGGCCACACGTTTATATAAAAGGGTTCAATTTGAATATGAAAATGATAGTGAGGATTCTCTTTTCTGGCAGGCAGTAGGTAAAAATCTAAATTCATTATATGTGGGAACTATCCATGGCTTCTGCTATAAACTCATTTCAGGTAATTATTTTCCAGAATTAAAATCTCACTTTGATATTATCGATTCAGATTCCCAGAAAACAAAATTAGAAAGTTTATTTGACGAATGGTTTATTGAATCAAAAAATAATCGAGATGACTTTATAAATGAGATTGTTCTTTTTCATAGAAAACAAATCTTAAATTCAGTATTTGAAATATTTTCTAATCCAGATTTAAGAGATTTTTGGGGAGACTCAAATCTTGAAGATTTAAACTCAATAGATATGAAAAAGACCATGAATGAGTTGTTAGAATCGGAAGATTGGGGCCGGGTAACAAAGGGAAGGTTTGATCTAAGTGGGTTTGAAGGAAACAGTTCGAAAGCATGGTTTAAAAACATCGAAAATTTTAATAATGTTGTGAAAAGCTTAGATTGGAATAGCTCAGATAGCTGGAAAAGAATTTTAGACTTTTTCGAATCTATTTCTTCATTAAGGAAGACGACAGCAAAAGATAAATCATTAGAAGTTGATGAATATATAGAAGAGATGAAATCTTTTAGAGATTTTTTAAAAGCTAATGGCGAAGGGATTATTTCTTTCTTAGATAATAAAGAAGTTTTTAATTCTTGGATGTCAATTTTCTTCGAACTATTTAGTTATCTTGAGGGTCGCTATGAGAAGCTTGGGGGGCTTACATTTTCTGATTTAGAATATTATGTCTTAAAGGGGCTTGAGGGAAAACCTTGGGCTATTAAAAAAATTGGTGAACAATATAAATACTTTATTGTAGATGAATTCCAGGATACGAGTGAAGTTCAGTACGAAATACTTAAAAATTTAGTTAATCAAGATTTTAAAAAATTGTTTTGTGTTGGAGATGTTAAGCAAGCAATCTATGGGTTTAGAGGTGGAGAGCTTGGTGTGTTTCGTTCCTGTAGTAAAGTAACACCACAAAACCTATATCTTTCTAAGAATTACAGGTCTAAAAATAAGATTATTCACTTAAATAACACGCTATTTGATTTCTTATTTAAGGTTGGGGTGAATTATAGTGGCCTGGAAAAAGATCCTGTTGAAGTTGTTTACCAAGAATATCCTGGCGAGGATAGTTTAAGTGGTTGTATCGAAAGAATACTAGTTAATGTCGAGTCAGAGAAAAAACCAAATTCAAAAGACATGGATATACTTGAAGCAGGCTATCTATTTAAATCAATTTTAGAAAAAAGTAAGAAGCCAGGATCGATTGGAATCCTCTATAAGAACTTAGGGGCTTCCTCTCATTTAATTCCACTTTTGACTGACGCCGGTATTAGCTTTACAGCACAAGTGAAGATACCAATGAATGAAGGCCCATTGTGGGCACTTTTTAGCACTCTTTTAGAGGGGTTTCTTACTAAGAACGAAGAAAAAAAAGACGTAGGGTTTTTATGTCTTGGTATTTTGAAATGGATTGGTTCAGATAAAAAATTAGAAGAAGTTGAAGAACAAGTATTAAGGTTTTATAAAAACATAAGTCTTTTAGGTTTTTATGCCTCTTTTGAAGTAATTGTTAGCAATTTGGGCATATGTGATTCCGATTACGAAAAGAACTTTTCCAAAATTACTCATTTGAATGAGCTTGCGGGTGAGGATCCTGAAAATCTTTACAAGTTAATGGAGGAATTCGGCCCAGAACGTATTTCTGTTGAATTTCGTTTTGGTGATAATCCGGATAATATTTTCCTAATGACTGCTCATGGTTCTAAAGGGCTAGAGTTTGACCATGTTTTTCTGGGAGGAATTCATACAAATGGAAGGAAAAACTCAGACTCACCTTTACTAGGAAAACTTCCAGGAAGTATTAGATGGAAGATATCCGCCGAGCAGAAAAGCTTTTTTAAATCTCCTATTTATTTACTTGAAGAAAGTAGAATGAAGAAAAAAGACTTTGCTGAATCGAAAAGGCTTTTTTATGTTGCGTGTACTCGAGCACAAGATTCTTTAACTTATGTAGATCTACGACAAAACGGTGTTGGTCTAAAATTTACAAACGATAGCTGGATAAATGGATTTAGGCTCTACGAAGAAAAGTTAGATCAAAATTCAAGCTTTCAAATAAGTCATGTCGATACTATTGAGGAAGAAGAAATATTCGAAGGACGAGATAAATCTTCAGAAATTAGCTCACCACTTTTTCAAAAAGATAGCTTAGGGATAATTTTTAGAAAGAATTTGGCAAGACCACTTGGATTACTGGCAGAAGTATCTGTGACAAGATTGGCAACACTGGCACAGTGTCCACGGAAATTTTACCTAAGTAATATTTGTAAAATTGATGAAGAAGATTTGGAGAGAATTGGCTTTGGTAATAATATCAAATTGATTGATGAAAAATCCTATAAAGAAGTTCAAGAAGAAGAAGTGAGGCCGAAGAGGAATACTAGAGAGAGAGGGATTCTTGTCCATGACGCAATCTCTAGAGGCGTAAATGGAAATTTAGTTTGCCCTCTTGATATAAAAGGAAAAGAGAAAGCGGCAGTGGATTACGCGTTAGGGTTGCTTAAAGAAAAAAATTCCCATTCGTTTTTGTCGGAAACACCAGTGAAGTTCCCTTTATTCGGACAAATGATCTCGGGTACTCCAGATTTAGTATTAAGACCAAAGGACAAAAAAAATCCTCCTGAAATTTGGGATTTCAAAACTGGAACACAAAAAGAAAATTCAGAATTAGCTTACTGGTTTCAACTGTATTGCTACGGTATTCAAACCTGCCTCGAAATGGGGCTGTCAGACGACGAAGAGGTTTTAGTATCTCTGGTCTACGTTGATGAGAAAAAAACTGTTGATAAAATTTTAACCAAGCTTGAAATAGAAAAGGCTCTATATCAGGAATGGCAAAAACTCGCAGACTTTGATCAAGTAAACTTAGATCATTGTGAGTCTTGCTCCTTTGGAAATTTATGCCAGATGAAGTCAACATATGTTGCACGGCCTTAGTCATATGATAGAATAAGTCATGGTTATTTAAGGAAAGTTGTTCCAAGAAGGAACAATTCTTATTAAAGCAGGATGCTCCATGATCAAGACAATCTTATTTCTTTTTACATTTTTAACACTCTCTATAGGAAATATTTCAAATGCCTCAGAGGGAGATACCTACTCATTTACTTGGCTAGATCCCGACAAAGAAGTTTTCGTTTTACAGAATAGAAAGTTTCGAAAAAAAGGAAAGTTCCATGTAGCCGTTGGCGGAGGAATGACAACTTCGGGTTCTTTCGTAAATGGAACAAACCTTCAGGCAAGAGGCGGATACTTTTTCAAAGAAGAATGGGGCTTCGAGCTCTTGTATTCTAAAAATGCAGGAGAAGAAAATACAGATGCACAAGCAGTCAGAAACTCGACTGGCGCGGGATCAACTCCCTATAGACAAATAACTAATTACTATATGGGCGGTCTCCTCCTTTGGTCACCCTTTTATACTAAAATTAATACATTCAATACTATTATCTATATGGATTATATTTTTGGCTTAGGGATTGGAAAGATTGAGGAATCTAATAACAGGCTCGAGCTACAAAACACATTAAATAAAACAGACACCGTAGAAAGTCACAATGCCTTGATTTGGAGTTTAGGAATGAAGTTTTTTGTAAATGATTCCTTTAGTATTAGACCAGATTTTACAGGTGTCGTTTTTAAATCTCAAAGGCCAGATACAACTGCTGAAGAAGTTTACTCCCATTACGACTTAAGTATCTCAGTCGTTATGGACCTGTAGGATAGCTATGAACAGAATCTTTAAATCCTTAGTGATTGTTCTATTCCTTATTTTAGCTAGTCGAAATGCAGATGCTTCGGCTGATGGGGCTTGGACCGCCCTTGTAGCCACCAAGGGAAATGTTAAAGGATACCCAAGAGTCGTTGAAGAACTTGTTGAGGAAAAGCTTTATTTTGCAGCTGTTCCTTATATTAAAGAGTACTTAACGAGAGCCAGTAGTATTGAAAGTAAAAGGATTGATCGCTTAATCGATGAAGTCGTAACTTATGTAGGAGTTAAACAGTTTGAGGTTTTACCCACAAGGATTTTAGAGAAAACTTCAGCGCCCTCGATAAAATACATTCTTGCTAAAAAATATTTTAGGAGTGGGAACTATAAAAAAGCGATGGAGTCGATCAATGGAACGATTCCTAGAGCACATGGAACGAAACCATTTGCCCTTTTCCTAGAAGCAAGTATTCATAGTATTCAAAGAAGATTTAAATCAGCGATCTCAAGTTATAATGAGTGTGTTGAGCAATCACGTAGCCAAGTAAAAAGAACTCAATCTAAAAATAGAAAAAGACAGTTAGAGATAAATAGAGATTATTGCTTAGTTGGTGTAGCTAGAACTCAATTTGCAAATAATGAGTATGAAAAGGCAAATCTAAGCTACCTGGATTTAGATAAACGAAGCCCCATTTGGCCGGAGATACTATTTGAAGAGGCTTGGAATAGTTTTTATCTACAAGATTATAATCGATCTTTAGGTAAGCTTGTGACCTATAAAGCGCCAATCCTAAACTTTGTCTTTAATCCTGAAGTTTCAGTTTTAGAAGCAATGACTTATTTAGAAATGTGTCTATATGAAGATGCAAAGAAAGTTTCAGATAGATTTCAAAACACTTATGAAGGCCAGAGTATAGGTCTTGATAAACTACTGAGGAAGCATAAAAAAAATTATCGCTATTACTACCTCCTCGCAAAGAGTCGAAAAGCAGGGAGAATCAGAGGTAATAACCTGATTAATCGACTGCTTATGAGTGTTAATAGAGACTCTGCATATATTGAATTGGTAGATAACTTTGTAAGAGGTAAAGAAGAAATTGAAAAAGTCAGTAAGATTTCAAATCCTAAATTAAAGAGAATCTTAACGATTAACTTAAAGGAATCACTTTTGCTACAAAGAAACTTAATTGGAGCTTACGTGAGAAAAAGTCTAAATGTGGCCAAACATCACTTAGGCCGTTCACTCGAAGCGCATACTTATATTAAGTTAGAAATGCTTAAGCGTACAAAAGATAGACTTTATGGAATTGAGCCTGAACCTCTTAGAGGACGAGGCGATATTAAGTACTTAAAAAGAAATGAAAAACAATACTTTTGGACCTTTGATGGAGAGTTTTGGGCCGATGAACTTGGTGATTATGTTTTTAGCTTAAAATCCGAATGCGAAGTGAGCTTATGAAGAATTTTTTAGTACTTATAATGTTATCGATGTTTTTAGGCTCTAGTTTTGCAGCCAGCGTTGAAGAACGTAGAAACAAAGTTATTTCCATTATTGATCAAGAACTTAAAGAGATTACAAGGTTAAATAAGCAAACTGGAAGTAGAAATCCGAACCTACTTCTAAGAATGGCTGAACTACTATTGGAAAAAGCCAGACACGTAAAAGAACAAGAAAATGCTGTCTACCTTTCTTTAGACAGTCTAGAGAGAGCAAATGTTCAAAAGTCTAAGTACTTTAGGAAATCACGAAAATTCTTTATCCAGGCGCAAAAGACTTGTTACTTTATTCTGAAAAGATTTAAAAACTTTAAACAAAAAGGCGATGTCTATTATATTCTAGCCTATAACGCCAAGGAGTTTCAGCAGCAAAATAAAGCTCAGGAATTTTTTAAAAGAGCTATGAAATATGCTCGAAGTAATTCAAATGCTGGTCAAAAATCTCAAATAGCACTTGCTGAAATTTACTATAATAAAAAAAGTTACAGAAAAGCGATTCCTCTTTATGAAAGAGCACTTAAAAAGAAGAAAAGTAGGTGGTATACAAAAGACGCTTACAATCTCGCTTGGTGTTATTTTCGAACTAAACAAAGAACTAAAGCTATCAATTTAATGAATGAAGTTTATAAATTGAGCAAGAATAGCCGTTTTGTTGATATGAGTAATGCTGTGGAAAGAGACTTAGCTTTCTTTTATACAGAGTCGGGAAGAACTAAAGATGCTATTTCTTTCTATAAGTCGATCGGTAAGGATATTTCTTCGAATCTTATTAAAGTTGCAAAATATTTACTTAATCAAGGTAAGAACCCCACTAGTGCTGAAAGAGCTCTGACTGAAGCCAAGAATTATGTAAATGGTCCTAAGGATAGAGTTGAAGCTAATATCGCTCTTTTGGGTCTTTATGAAAGATTTGGAAATACTTCTAAGCATTTAAAGGTTTGCCAGGAACTCTATAAAGATCATCAGGATGGACACTTAGACGAGGATAGTCTGGATCAGCTAAAATATCATGTCCAAAGGATGTCTGCTTTACTGCAAAAACAAGTAGCTTCTAAAAGATATGAAAAGCAAAGAAGAACAAAAAGGGATAAGGCCAGAAAAGCTGTTGCATACTTTAATATCCTCTCCGGGTTAGATGGAAAAAATGTGCATAGAGCAGTCTTTCATGCGGCAGAGACAAACTACGCAAGCAACAAATATAACGAAGCCGTTGCACAATATGACCGAGCCTATAACTTAGCGGTAAGTAAGGGTGATAAGAAAATCGCGAGGCTTTCTCTCGATGGAATGATAGCGGCCCTTGGAGCAAAAAGTATAAAGAAGGAAACGAAAGAAAAGTATCTATCTAAAGTATATCTATTATATTTGAAAAATAATCCGCGATCTAAGAAAAGCTATAAGATATATCAAAGACTATTCAGCTCTTATATAGAAAAGAAAGAGTTTGGAAATGCAGAGAAAGTATTATTAGCATTTAAAAGGAATTATCCTAAGGACTATAATACTCAGGAAGCGATGATCGCAAAGATCATGGATTATCACAAAGACCGAAATGATAAAGATGCTATAAAAGGTTGGGTTTCTCGGATTAACAATGGGGAATTTAAAGTATCTAGAAAGTATGCAAAAAAACTTAAACTACTCCTTTTAACGATGCAATTTGAAGGCGTTGAGAAGTTTAACTCAAAAGGTGATAAGACGAACGCTCTGAAAGGATATGTTCAGATTTACCGCAATAAAGAAAGCAGTAAAGATGCCAAAAAGAATGCGGCCTATAATATAGCTGTACTTTTTTATGAGCTTGGAAATAAAAAGTATTCATATTTATGGACTGAGAGAGCATTAAACTTGATGAATGCTGATGACGTTAAAAAGTTCGATGGTTCTTTCCTTGCAATATCTAGTGACTTGTTTAATCGACAAGAGTTCAAGCAGTCAGCGGATATTAATCAGAAAGTTCTTGGGAAACTCTGTAAGAGAAGTTCTAAAAATAAGAGACTATTCTTTAGAAATGCGAATGTTATACTACTAGCGGAAAATAAATTAAATGAAAGTCAGTCTTTAATAAAAAAAGCGCTCCAATGCTCTGTTGCTGCGGATGAAATTAAAAGAGCAAGAGTCGATCTTATGAAAGCCGTTATTGAAGGATCAATGTGGGGGCTCTTAGAGTCTTTGATAGACACTCTTAGTCGAGATAAGTCATACCGTGCAGAACTGATTCAGCCTTTAAGTATTCTAAGAAGTGCTTATATAAGCTCTGGTCGTGAAAGAGATGCACAAAAAATCAAAGCCAGAATCTTGACCTATTACAATACGGCAAAGAAGAGAAAGCAATCTATTCCACTAGAGGCGTTAGATGTAGTGGCGAAATTTAGACTCGTATCATTGGAGTATCAAGTTAATAAGTTGAAATCCATAAAGCTTCAGTTCCCTGAGAAAGTTTATAATAATAGACTAAAAGAAAAATTTGCGTTGCTAGATAAAGTCACGTCTAGGTCATTAAAGATTCTTGAAATTGGTTCGGGGAAAGGGATAGTTTCTTCGTACAAGTACTTGGTTGAAAGTTACCAAAGCCTTGTAAACGAGATCTCAAGGTTCGCTCCAGCCGGAAAATCTCCGGAGTACGTAAAATCATTCCAAGGTACAATGAAAAAAATTGTGATTCCATTAAATCAAAAGGCAAACGACTTTAGAAAAGAAGCGCGTAGGCAAATAATCAAGAGTTCAATTCTGTCTAAGGAAAACAGCTTTTTCTTGAATGGAGAGAAACTTAATTTCTCTGTCGAATACCGTCCCAGTCAAGAAGGGGTCTTGATGGATAGAGGGGGTGGACAATGAGATATCTGCTTTTAGTTATCCTTATTCTTAATCTCGGGTGTAGCTCCAATGAAAAGAGCAAAGGTACAAAAAAAGAATTAACACCTGAAGATAAAGAATTTGGATGGATCGAAAATAGTGCTTTCGAAAAAGTTGATGAAGTTGCATTTAATAGCAATCAAGATCTTTTTGAACAAGTTTCGAGTGATGACTCACTATCGAAAGAGTCTATCTCTAGACTTCCAACTCCTAAAATTGAAGAAGTTGCCTCTTCTAATGATCCTGTCAGCCAGGGGATTGGAAAATGTTACGGGAAAAACTTCACGGAAGCGGACAAAATTTTTGAAGCTAATTATAAGAGATATAAAAATAACCCGGCGTACTGGAACCAAGTTGGAACCTGCCAGTTTTTAAAGGGCGAATACAGGAAAGCTTTACTGTTTTATAATAAAGCCAGAACGTTAAACGCTAACTATGCACCACCAGTTAATAATATCGGGGTGATTCATCAACGACAAGGTAGAGATCAAAAGGCATTGGCCGCATTTAAGAAAGCAGTCGAGCTAAATAAGTTTTCTCTAACACCAATTTTTAATTTGGCTCAGCTATATTTAAAATATGGGTTTGTAGATAAGTCACAGAATATTTTTAAGACGCTTTATAATAAAAACTCGGACGATATAGATGTTTTAAATGCGTTAGGGACTGGTCAATTATTAAAAGAAAATTATTCTGTATCAATAAATTACTTTTCTAAAATTCCTAGAGGTAAGCTAAGTAACCCAAAGTATGGATTAAACTTTGCGATTGCACTTAAGGCGGGTGGAAGAGTTAAAGATGCAAAAGCTGTTTTTGACCGAATAGATACTAAGTCTATGGGGGATCTCGGCGGTTACTATAATAAAGTAGGAAGGTACTTGAATGAATAAGTTAATCTTAATTGTAAGCTTACTTTTTGCGACAAATACTTTTGCTCAAAAGAATCAAAAAGAAAGAATTATTTATAAATACAAGAAGTACCAAAAGTTTGATTTTGAAGACTTAACAATTGAAGGTGAGACAGGGTCTCCTCCGGACTTAGGAGTAGATACTCGTCTGCAGCGTAAATTCAGAAACAAACTTCCTTATCGGAAGAACTTCAATCCCGAAATAAGAAAAGGAATTGAAAGGATAAGGTAGTACAAGCCAAGGAGGGCTTGTGAATATTGAACAAAACATGTTTCAGATCGAATTTGAACTGAATCCTGCTTCAGGGAAGGGCGGTAGTCATCCCATTACTAAGAAGCGGCTTCTTATAGGAAGGTCTAAGGCCTGTGACATAGTCATTGAAAATAGCGACGTAACTGCTATTCATGCTGTCATTGAAGTTTCTTTGTCTGGAAACAAAATTTACGATATGAACTCCACTAATGGCACTTTTGTAAATGGTAAAAGTGTAGTTGTTAGTGACTTTAATCTGGGAGATTCCATAAAGTTTGGATCTCATGAATTTGTCTTTAAAAATTTTGAAAAGGAAGATTTGGCTCCGCCTCCTCTTAATATGTTAGACGTTGGGCTTCCTCCAGTTATAGAAAAATCTCTACCTAGACCTCCGAGTGAATTAGAGGAGAGAGAGACAGCTCTTTATGTGCCAACTGTAGAATATCCTTTGGCGAAAGATCCTAAAGCAGAGTTTAGTGAGTATATCTTTGAGGATACTGAGCACTTGTATCCAATTTTTAAGTACGATATGTCTAAAACAGCGGTTGAAATTATAGTGCTGTATCAAGATCGAGTATATTCGGTAGATTATTTACCTGACCATAATGGGGTTTTTAACCTTGTCGGCTTTATGCCAAAAGATAATGAAGTTGAGTATGCATACCTAGGAAAGGACGAACGCGTTCCTTTAGTACAAATTGAAAATGAGACTAAGACAGTGTTTCCAATTCCAGGTTATGAATTTTTATCTTTATCTGATGAAGAAACAGATATTAAAGCAGGTCAAATTGATCTTAAAAAAGATGATATTTTAAGGTTTAAGAATGGTGATCTACAAATTTTCGTAAGAGGTGATCAAGCACCTCCTAAGGTAGCACCAGCACCAATCTTTAGAAGGGATAGTGGTGATCTGAAGAAATATGTCTTATTGATGTTGCTCTTGGTTACTTTTGCCATGGGAAGCTTAACTTTTATAGAAGTTGATGAAGAAATAGAGAAAGAGAAAGTTCCAGAGAGAATAGCTAAAATTTTATATAAGAAAAAATTTAAAGCAAAGAAGTCTCCTGCTGTTGATAAAACTAAAAAGGCCAATAAAAAAGTCATCCAGCAGAGCAAGGTCTCCTTAACAACTAAGTCCCAGTCGAATAGAACAAAGGTCGATAAAAATAAATCCAAAACGACTACTGGAAAAACAGGAACTAAAGACGCAAAGAAAACAGGTCTTGTTAAAAAAGCTACTCCTAATAAAGGACCTAAAAATAATAAAACAGTAGTTAGGCCTAATAAGAATAAGGGTGGGAAAACCACTAAGAAAGTAGGACAAGTCAAAAGGAATTCTGCCCGGAAAAAGTCTAAGGGAAGAGTCGACACTTATAAGTCTTTTAACTTCAATAGTACGGTTAGTAATTTATTAAGTAAGGGTGGGGCAACCGCAGATACTTCTGTGGCTTCGTCAAGTAGTGATGATAGCAGTCCAACTATTGATAGTGGCGACACTTCGGGGGCAACTCTTCCTACGGCCAACGTCTCTAAGAATGTAGGAAGTCTTTCCGGTTCAGCGCGAGGTAAATTAGATGCGAGTAAGGGAGTTGAGGGTCTAGTTGATAAAAAGAGTATCTATACTGCTGGCCTCCCCTTTAAGACGGTAATCCTTGGTGGAATGGATCCTGATATAATTAGAAAAATTATCGAAGATCATATTCCTCAGTTTAGATATTGCTATCAAAAGGAATTAGATAAGGCTTCAAGAGAGTTTAGTGGAGTTGTTAGACTGAATTTTATCATTGGTGCCAGTGGACATGTCACCAAGGCCGGTGTGGATTCCTATAGTCCACTTCCAACGAGAGTAAAGGGTTGTGTGGTAAATGTGTTACGTGGGATTAAGTTCCCTGAGCCTCTCGGTGGCGGGGTCGTTGAAGTTAATCAACCATTCAACTTCTATCCTAAGAGGAAATAGGTAACTCAAATTTAAAATAATAAGAAATTAAAAAGCTCCTATCTTAGGAGCTTTTTTAATATGTGAAGAGAGATTCTTTGAGCCGCGCTAATTTAGTTCGGTAATTACTCAGTTCCAAGGACAACGAATTTAAACTGTGAAAAACCAGCAGAAGCACTTGTGTGCATAACTTTTTGTAAAAATGAGTATTTAATTGATTTATCAACCAGAAGATTAACTTTACCTGTAAACTTTTTGGCTTTTGGAGCTTGTTTCGCAAGTCTTTCAATCTCGGCTTTCTTTTTTCTTAAATTTATTAGAAGTGGGATGATACGATTACTTCTATCTAATGCATTGTTTACAGCTCTTTGGTCTCCCTTATAAGTGAGAACTTCACGATCGTCGACCCATAGTGAGCTTGGAGAGACCTGAACAATAGTTCCCGATGTGCTTACCACACGTGATTCGGAAATTGGAAGATCAACGCCTTTTGGAACAGTTAAGACTTGTCCCGAACTGTTATAGCTTTTTAATAAAAATACTAACAGGATGACAAGAATATCTAGTAGTGAAGTAATATCGATATCCATTACTTCTTTTTTTCTTCTTGTTCCTCTATTACGAATCGATCTATTTCTCATTATTTTGCTCTCGTTTTAACGATGCTGCTAATATTGCTAAATATCATTTCATCAAAAAGGACATTGATTCTTTCTTGGATACCTTCTTTTGATTTACCATATATGGCATCATCCGTTGGCCTTAAGATTCTGGCGGCATCCATTATTTTAACTAGTTTTTCATAAACTAAATCGATTTGAGGTTCAATAATGACGCCTCTTTCTGATTTGTGCCTCTTTTTTAATTGGATCAAGTATCTATGTAGAGCTTCATTATCGTATTCACCAGCTTCGGTCTTTTTTATAAAGTTAACCGGTTTGCTTGGAACTCCTGTGAGAACTTGAACACCGTTATTATTAATGACTAAAGTTAAGGCTAAAGGCTTTTTCTTCGAAGGTTTTCCAGAAGAGATAATAGGAACATCACTAGGGATTTCATAAATCTTAATAAAGCTAGCAGACATTAATAAAAAGAATATAAAGATGAACACGGCATCTAAAATTGGAATCAAGTTCGGCTTTGTAAAAGCCGGACGTGATTTATTTTTTCTTCTACTGGGAGCTTTATACATCTTTAGTCCTCAGCTTTTTTTGTTCCTAACATATCAAGAAGCTTCACTGAAAACTCATCGATCTCATTTATGATTTTTTCAGACTTTGAAGATAGGAAAGTATGAAGCATCATAATTGATATTGCGGCAAGTAGACCTAAGAAAGTTGTATTCATCGCTTTAGAAATACCTTGGGCCAGGAGTTCTGCTTTTTGAGCAGGATCAGCTGCAGCAACAGCTCCGAAAGATTGGATTAGACCTTGTATGGTTCCAAGAAGACCAAAAAGAGTAGAGATATTCGCTACAAGCTGTAAGTAGTTTAATCTTAATTCAACCTTTGGAATTACTTCTAATGCTGTTGCATCTATTGCATTTTGAATTTGTTCTGGTTGTTGAGTACTTCTTTTAAGTCCACTTTTGAGAACTCTAGGAAGAGCGGCGACCGATCCAGAGCAAACGCGAATTGCACCTTGAATATCGTTAGATAAAATATATCTTTGTAGTTCATTCATGAATGAAGCACCATCAACATCTAATTTAAAAAATAGCTTCGAAAATCTTTCTAAACTAATAGCAATTCCGAAGGCCCAGATGATCACGATGACCCACATGAAGACACCTCCGCTTTGAATAAATTCAGCGAGGCCATTTATTGATGCCATTAATCCTGTGGCTTGTTCAACTGCTTGGGTTTCCATTGTTCCTTCTCTCCTGTTGAAACGAGTGGTCTGTCATTTCTATTACTTATAGTAATATTGTACCGCAAAGGAGCGCCTAACAGATTAATTTTTCGTCTGGAAAGAATTTCCTAGAATTTTAATAGAGTAATTGAGTATGAGGTAGGGGCAGTTGAGATAAAAAATTCTGCCCCTATTGTTTAGTTGTAATTAACCTAATTCTTCAACTAACTTTTTAATCTCTTCTTTACTTGAAACACCAACAAGAGTTTTAGCAATTTCACCGTTCTTAAAAAAGATCATGGTTGGAATTCCACGAATTCCATATTTCTGAGCAATGTCCCCATTGTCATCAACATTGATTTTAACAATATTAACGGCCTCAGACTCACCTGCTACTTCATCTAATATTGGAGCGAGTTGACGACATGGTCCACACCACTCTGCCCAGAAATCAACAAGAACAAGCTTGTCAGATTTAAGTACATCTTGATCGAAATTACTTTGGTCAACTTTTCCTACTGCACCCATATTTTCTCCTTAACTTAAATACAGAATTAAATATGTAACTCATTGCCAACTTTATGTACATACTAAGGATACTTGATCATGACACGGTGAGTTTTTCGCAGGATGGAAAAATAATCCTTGTGTTCTATAAAAATTCAATGAGATACAATCGAAATAAACCAAAGACGAGAGTCGGAGAATAGATGAGTAACCGAAAGTATCTTTTAAAAAGATCGATTAACGCTGCAAGATTAAGCAGGTTAATGGCGAAAGGTATTGATCTCTTTATAGTTCTTTTGCTCTCAGTATTTTTTTATCCTTTAGGCTTAATGCTTTCAGCGGCCTATATGGCCATTGCTGATTCATTACAAAATGGGCAGTCGGTGGGGAAGAAGTTTATGGGCTTTGCCGTAATCTCCCTCGAGGATGGAAAGCCTTGTACTCTTAAGCAGTCAGTCATAAGAAACTTGCCGATCTTAATTCCACTTGTGTTCGCCGTTGTGCCAATCTGGGGATGGATCTTTTCTTTTATCGTCGGCATTCCTCTTCTAATTTTAGAAGTTTATCTTCTTTATAAGTTAGATAGCGGGCACCGCTTAGGTGATGTAATGGCAGATACTTCTGTTATGGCCAATGATGGAAGCCATGTGGCAATTAAAAATCGAAAATCCTCCTGGTTTGAGGGCACTGGTAGTCAAGCTAGTCACTAAAGTGATAGCTTAGTCCAAATTTTTCTCACCAGAGGTCTCAATGAAAAAACGTCTCATTATTGTAGATGTCAGTAACTTTATTTTTAGAGCTTTTTACGCCATTCGAACTTTGCATTCTCCAGATGGGACCCCCATCAATGCAGTCCATGGTGTTTTAAGTATGCTGATGAAGTTATTTTCTTCCTATAGGCCAACCCACGTTTTAGTTGCAAAGGATACATCAGGTGGTTCATTTAGAAATGAAATTTATAATGAGTACAAAGCTCACCGTCCACCGCCACCGGAAGACTTAATTCCACAATTCGCTTTAATTCAAACCTTAATTGAAAAACTAGAACTTTCTTGGATTGAAAGTGAAGAGTATGAAGCTGACGATATTATGGGAGCGGCAGCGACTCAATGGAAAGACCACTTCGATGAAGTTCTTATTGCTTCTGGTGATAAAGACCTCATGCAGTTCGTAGGTGATAATGTATTTATCTTAGATACGATGAAGGATGTGAAGTACGATCGCCAGGGAGTCTTTGATAAGATGGGAGTTTGGCCTGAGCAAATCGTGGACTATCTTTCAATAGTCGGTGACTCCTCGGATAATATTCCTGGAATGAAAGGAATTGGTGCAAAAGGAGCGGCAAAACTCTTAGAGGAACATAAGACTCTGGAAGCTTGTATAGAAGCCAAAGATACTTTTAAAGGAAAAAAATTAACAAATGCTTTTGAAAACCATGTTGAAGATGCCCTCCTTTCAAAGTCTCTAACAAAAATCGTAACAGACTTTGATCTAGGGAAAGATCCAAACTCAACGGAGTTTAGTTTTTATCCCACAGATGACTTAATTAGCTGGCTAAAGGATCTAGGATTTAAATCAGCCATTAAGAAACTAGAGGATATTAGAAAAGGTGTTGAAGAAGCGAGAATGACTGATAAGGCTCAAGAGTGGGCCGGTTATAAAGAGCAGTCAAAGCAAGATGAAATTGAAACGGTTGAAATTAATAGTTCTAACTTTAAGGAGCTGGTTGCTGAAATTGAAGCAGCGTCAGCTATTGCCTTTCATACGGAATATAATAGTGATGACTTTTTAGAAAAAGAACTTGTGGCCATTGGTGTTTCCATTGAGGCTGATAAAGCTTTTTATATTCCAACGTCAAGTTTGAAAAAGACAGAACTAAATGAACTTTATAAGCATACTTTTTCTAGTGAGACGGTAGAGCTTTGTTCAGAGCATGTTAAAAAAGATTTATCTTTTTGTTTAAGAGAAGGAATTAAGTATAGTGCCCCTCACTTTGATGTGATACAGGCTCATTATGTTTTAGACGCGGGCTCTAATCACAAGTTTGTAAGCATAGTAAAAGAATATCTCGATTACGAACTTGTTGAATTAAGTAAAAAAGACCCATACCTAACTGAACTTGAACCAGAAGAAAGGCGAAAAATTGTTGGAGAGCGTGCTTCTAGTATTCTTGCCTTAGCAAATGTTTTTAAAGAAGAATTAAAAGCAAAAGAGTTAGAAGAAATCTATTATGAAATGGATGATAAGGTTTTTGATGTTTTAAATAGAATGGAGTTTGAGGGGATTAATATAAATCAAGACTTCTTCGCAGAAATGGAAGAAGAATTAGCAAAGAGCCTAGTTGAAATTGAAAATGAAATCTCAACCTTTTGTGATGGTGAGCCAGTTAATCTGAATTCGCCAAAACAGGTCGGTGCGCTTTTATTTGAAAAATTAGAACTGCCGGTCGTAAAGAAAACAAAAACAGGATATTCAACTGACGCCGAAGTTTTAGATGAGCTAGTATCTAAAGATTTAAGTCCTGTGCCAGCCTTAATCTTAAAATATCGTGAATTAAGTAAGCTACAGTCAACTTATGTAAAAGCTCTTCCTCTACTTATTCACCCAAAAACGGGAAGGCTGCATACAACATTTGATCAGCATGTGGCAGCAACCGGAAGACTTGCGTCTAATAATCCTAACTTGCAAAATATTCCAATTAGAACTGAAATGGGACGCAAAATCAGAAAAGGTTTTATCGCTTCACCAGGTAATGTATTAATGGCTTGTGATTACTCGCAAGTAGAGCTTAGGTTACTGGCGCATTTTTCAGAAGATGAAACTATGGTTGAGGCGTTCAACAGTGGAGCCGATATTCATAGTCAAACAGCTTCTGAAGTGATGAACCTGCCACTTGAAGAAGTAACTTCTGATGAAAGATCAAAAGCAAAAGCAGTAAACTTTGGACTGATGTATGGTCAATCAAGTTTTGGTCTGGCTAAAGCTCTTCGAATCAGTAGAAAAGAAGCCAAGGACTATATTACAAATTATTTTCAAAAGTTTTCGAGTGTTAAGGCTTATCTAGACTCGCTTAAGGAGTTATGCGAAGAAACGGGTTACGCCATCACAATGAACGGAAGAAAAAGATTTTTACCAGATATTCATTCTAAGAATAGAACCATCAAGGCCATGGCAGAGAGAATGGCCGTGAATTCTCCAATCCAAGGTACCGCCGCTGATATTTTGAAATTGGCTATGCTAGAGATCGACTCAAAGATGACCGAGCAAGGTCTTAAATCCAAAATGCTTCTTCAGGTTCACGATGAGCTTATTTTCGAAGTACCTGAAGACGAGCTAGCGGCCATGAAGAAGTTAGTGGTCGAAGAGATGGAAAACGTAGTTAAGCTCAAGGTTCCCCTAAAAGTAGATATGGGAATTGGGGTTAACTGGTTTGACCTGAAGTAATTTCAGCAGGTTAGAAAAAAATTAAAATAAGTGCCCTTGACACTTATCTAGTCGCTATTACATTGTCTCAGACAATTAAAACTAAAGTTATGAACTATCGCAGCATTTCTGCTTAAACGGAGGAAATATGGAAGTAAGACCATTACAAGATCGAGTACTTGTTGAAAGACTTGAGGAAGAAAAGAAGACAGCTGGTGGAATTATTATTCCTGATAACAACACAGAAAAGCCGGCTCAAGGGAAAGTTATTTCTGTTGGTCCAGGTTATTTAAAAGAAGACGGTTCTTTTAGAGCATTAGAGCTTAAGGCCGGTGATACAGTTCTTTTTGGAAAGTACGCAGGAACTGAAGTTAAAGTTGAAGGACATGACTACCTCATCATGAAAGAAAGTGATGTTTTTGGAATTATTCAGTAACTAACAAGTTTAAACAAATAAAGGAGTCAATTATGGCTAAAGAATTAAAGTATTCAGATGACGCTCGTCATTTAATCTTAGACGGAGTTAACTCTCTGGCTAACGCAGTTAAAGTAACTCTTGGACCAAAAGGTCGTAACGTAGTAATCCAAAAATCTTTTGGTGCTCCACATATCACTAAAGACGGTGTTTCTGTTGCTAGAGAAATTGAACTTGAAAACAATTTCGAAAATATGGGCGCTCAAATGGTTAAAGAAGTTGCTCAAAAAACAAATGACGACGCAGGTGACGGTACAACTACTGCTACTGTTCTTGCTCAAGCTATTTACCGTGAAGGTGCAAAGCTTGTAACTGCTGGTCATAATCCAATGGACCTAAAAAGAGGGATTGATCACGCTGTAAGCACTGTTGCTCAAAAGCTTATCGAAATCTCAAAAGAAGTAAAAACTAATGAAGAAATTTCTCAGGTAGGAACAATTTCAGCAAACAACGATCCTGAAATTGGTGGTCTTCTAGCTGAAGCAATGGATAAAGTTGGAAAAGAAGGTGTTATCACTATTGAAGAATCAAAAACTGCTGAAACGACTCTAGATGTTGTTGAAGGTATGCAATTTGATCGTGGTTACTTATCTCCTTATTTCGTAACTAACCCAGATAAAATGGAAGCTGCTTTTGATTCTCCAAATATTCTTATCACTGAGAAGAAAATTGGAGCAATGAAAGAACTTCTTCCAATCCTTGAAAAAGCTGTTCAAACAGCTAAACCTCTAATCATCATTGCTGAAGATATCGAAGGTGAAGCGCTAACAACTCTTGTTGTTAACAAGCTAAGAGGAACATTAAATGTTGCTGCTGTTAAAGCACCAGGATTTGGAGACAGAAGAAAAGAAATGCTAAAAGATATTGCAACTCTTACTGGAGCAACTGTAATTTCTGAAGAACTAGGGATGAGCCTTGAAGCTGCAGAGCTTGAGCACCTAGGTAGCGCAAAAAGAGTTTCTATCGATAAAGAAAACACTACTATCGTTGATGGAAGTGGAAACACTGCTGACGTTGAAGCTCGTGTAGCAACAATTAAGAAGCAAATTGAAGAAACAACTTCTGATTATGACAAAGAAAAACTACAGGAAAGACTAGCTAAGCTTGCTGGTGGTGTAGCTGTTGTTAATGTTGGTGCTCCAACTGAAACAGAAATGAAAGAAAAGAAAGACAGAGTTGAAGATGCTCTAAATGCAACTAGAGCAGCTGTTGAAGAAGGTATCATCGTTGGTGGTGGTTCAGCTCTTCTTCATGCGGCTTCATGTCTTGAAGGTCTTAAAGCAAATAACGAAGAACAAGAGTTTGGTATCCGTATCATCCGTCGTGCTCTTGAAGAGCCACTTCGTCAGATTTCTACAAATGCTGGTAAAGAAGGTTCAGTTGTTGTTAATGAAGTTCGCGCTAAAGGTGACACTAACTGGGGTTACAATGCACGTGACGACAAGTTCGAAGACTTAGTTAAGGCCGGAATTATCGACCCAACTAAAGTTGTTCGCTCAGCTCTTCAAAACGCTGCCTCTGTAGCAGGTCTAATGCTTACTACTGAAACAATGATCGCAGATCTTCCTAAAGAAGATGGTCCAGGAATGCCAGGTGGAATGCCAGGTGGAATGGGCGGAATGCCAGGTATGATGTAGTTCAGCTGATCTGATTAATTAAGAAAGATAATAAGGACCTCTTCGGAGGTCCTTTTTTTATGCTCATTTCCTGATAGAATAAAACCATGAAACAAGTTTTTGCAGTTATAGGTAAAAGACCAGTCGAGGGTTACTCAAAAACTCGCCTGGCCAGTGAAGTTGGAGAAGAAGCTGCTTATGAGCTTTATGATTCTTTTATTAATGACTTCTTTTTAAATTACAAAAAACATACGGCAAAAGCTTATCTCTATTTTCATGGTGCTCCGGCCATCAAGCAAACGGAAGAATACTTCAGGCATATGTTTTTAAAATGTCATATCGTAGATTACGAATTCAGTTTTCAAAAAGAGAAACCTTTCTTTGAAAGACTGGCTGATATTTTTGAGGATGTGCGCTTCAAAGATAGTGGAGAAACCTTTGTTCACCTTACGGGAACTGACATTCCTGATTTTCCATTTTCACATATTAAAAAACAAAAGATCGATGAAGCTGATGTTTTTGTTGGACCTGATAATGATGGAGGCTTTTATTATTTAGGCTCTAAAGCAAAGAACGATGAGATTTTTTCTTTTTATAAGGAAATGAAAGAGAATGACGGAGTCTTTGATTCCCTTGTTGCTAAATGTGAGCAATTAGGTCTGAAAGTCAAAGTTTTGAATCAGTGGTCAGATATTGACACCAGAAGTGACCTCCAAAACTGCATAGAAAGAAGTAACTCAAGTATAATTCCAAAGACACTTGAGAGTTCTACTAAATTATTATCCGGTAACGATTCGTAATTATTTCCGTAAGGAAAGTTAAGGAATTCACATTTCTAAACATGGATTTAGGAGTCAAAATCTCGTGTCCCTTTGTCACCAGATAAGGTCTGAATATTAGTGAAAAACGGACCCTTTGGCTCCACTAGGGAGGAGCCCTTAAGCCCCACTAGAAGCAGGTATCGGCTACTTATGCCCAGGCGAAAGTTGGCACAAAATCTGCAATAATAAATAGGTAAGTAGCCACCATGGAAGGAGGCTGAAATGATCAAGGACGATTATGATGAAAGGAGCCTTTAGGACGAAGCACTTTCAAAGCGAACGATTTACATCAAAATTCTCTCTCTCTCTTGTTGTATTGTGTACGCTTTACTCGGGCACCGCTCTAGCGATGATGAAGTTAAACGTTAAATGCCCGAAAAAGTTCTTAGGAACTGTAACGAAAGTTGAAAAATCCGAGGCTCCTTTTTTCTCAAAAGGTGCAATTGGCCACCTGTCAAAAGTTCAAGTTTATTTTAAAAATGATGAAACCGTTAGAGGTGACGTCGATCAAAATGTTACGATTCAAACTCTCAGAAACGGCCCAACTAAATTCCAGGAAGGAAATCAGTATGAGGTTGAGATGAGAGAGAATTATATTTGCTCCGCTAAGAGACTGGGGCAAGACGAGCCAGAGAGCCACTAGGAAGGTAGCTCTTAAGAGACAAGGATGTTTTTTTGAAGAAATTTTTCTTCAAGCTTGTGATTTTGGTTTTTACAATCATTCCCTGCGCACACGCTTATCAATTCACTGTTGATTTTAATAATGGTTTCTATTGGGCTTCACTGCCACTAGGGATGAGTAAGTTTGTTACTGACCCTAACGACGGACCGGAGCTGGCCCAAATAGTTGGAAGCGCGGAAAATGCATGGGAAGGAGCAGTCGGCCGAGATTTATGGAGCTTCAACTCAGGATGGATTGTTACAGATGTTTTCTCTGGGAATTATATCAGGTGGTCAGATAATTTTGGTGCTGAGACAGGTTATGATCCAGATCAAACATTGGCCATAACCATTAGGTATAATAGCGGGACTCATATGACTCGTACTGAAATTATACTCAACGGGAATATGTCTTCATTAAGAAATAATGAAAATGGATTACTTGATAAAACAATTCTTCATGAAATGGGGCATACGCTTGGATTAGATCACTCTTTTCAACCTGCCATCATGGGAGCATTTGCTAGTAATATTAGTACTCTTCAGTGGGATGATGTTCAAGGAGCTAATTCAGTTATCGACGAAACTCTGCATAGACAGTCGATTGGCTATGTTTCTCCCTTGGCAACTTCCACCACGACCGAAGAGTATTCAACTTGTGGTTCGGTGAGTTTTATTGGCTCTGACTCTAATGGAGGAGGCCCTGGTGGCGGATCTTTTATGGTCTCACTGCTAATGGGGCTGATGCTAGCAATTAGTGCCACTTTTACCCGAAAGCGACGATTCTAGTCGGGTAATCTAAAATAATCCCAGATAACTCCGATATGGAGAGTATGAAACGTGATGGGAAAGAACATTACATTTTTTATATTCAATACACGAAGTCGCTTCCGACGACCTTTTTTTCATTAGGGGAAGTTCTTAAAAAGTTCGATATAACTCTTATCCCTATAATGCCAGGAGAGCTGGCAAATATGGCAAAGTCAAAGAAGCAGTATGTGATCTCTATCACTGCAGATATAAATAGCTTCAAGGGACTTCAAAATTTAAGAAAAAGTATTTTAGACTTTGGGCTTGTTAATCAAAAATTTTGTCTTTTTGATGTATCTTCATTTGGAAAAATTTCTATTTCATATAAGTTAGAAAAGAATCATTCTTATTTTCATTATGCTCTACCAATGAGCTTTAAAGAGATTGCAACGAATATTGCTTCTCATTACTATTCTCAGCTTGGAACAGTTAAACGTTGGCCTGGTGGTACTAGAGCCAAACTACCACCGGTAGCTTAAAGGGTGATTATGAGTGTCTCTGAGTTTGAAACTAAAAAATCTGTATTAACAATTCTAAAGTTAGATTCAAAAAGACTGTACGAAAGAGTTGTTGAAAGAAGAAAAGAATATATGGCGACTTTCGCTGTTAAAAGAACTCGAGAGCATTTTAAAGATGTCTTTTTCTCTAGATATGACTCAATTACTTTTACCGATCTAAAAATACTATCTCCAGAGTTAATTGGATGTCTTGATAATTTTTATGGATTTGTGGAAGAGTTAAAGTGGTATCTAATGTCCACGGAAGATATGCCTGCAACTGTTGAAGATAAAACAGGTAGAGATATTAAAGAACTGAAGAATAGTTATGATACATTGGTACTGTATTTAGAGGCAGAACTAGACGTTTCTTCAGCAAAAAGCCAAGAAGTTGCATCCTAGCCTAAAATCTTTTATAAATTGGTCATGCGCATAATTCTCATTTGTTTGATATTTTCTTTTCCATTACTAGCTCAAACTCGCGGGGGTCAATCTGGTGGACGGTTTGAACTTCTTTCCGGTACGAGAAAAGGTAAAGAAGTCAAAACTTATTGGGATAAGAAATACAATAATGAAGAGTATGTATTTGGAAAGACACCAGCAAAGTTCTTATCTCAAAACTATTCTTATATTCCAGAAGGCTCTAGAGTTTTAGATATGGGAATGGGAGAAGGACGAAATGCTGTTTTTCTTGCACGAAAAGGTTACAAAGTTACAGGAGTAGATATCTCCTCCGTAGCCGTAAATAAGGCCCAACTTTTGGCCAGAGAATTTGGTGTTCGTATCAATACAGTTGTAGCTTCATTAAATAATTATAAAATTCCTAAGAATTCTTTAGATGCCGTGATTTGTTTTTATTATGTAGATAGATCTCTTAATAAAAGAATGGTGGAGTGGTTAAAGCCAGGTGGAATTCTTATCTATGAGTCGCACACCGATAACCAAAGAAAAGTTAAGGGAAATGAGAGTTATGATAAGAGGTATCTTCTTAGAGAATCAGAACTTATGACAATGTTCCCAAATATGAGAGTTCTTAAATATGAAGAGCCTCTTCATTTAGGTAACTTCACTACGAGTATCATTTTACAAAAGCCAAAGGCTGAATAAGTCACTCAAGTAATACTTATCCCTGTGGCGGTAAATTCAACACTAGGGCATAATAAAAGAATGAAAATCTTTTTGATTATCAGCCTTTCCTTATTCTCTTTTTTTTCAATGGCAGCAACAGAAGATGAGATTGCCATTTTTTCAGGTCGTGTTTCTAGAATTAATTTTAAGGCTGACTTGATGAGAATTAAAATTAACTTTGGGAATGTGAAATACTTAAATTCAAAAGATAAAGTGGAATTCTTTGACGAGAGGGACTCCAATAAAAGATGTAAGGCATATGTCGTCGGAAAGTCGAACGAGTATATTCTTTTTAAGGTTCCCTCGATTAACTTTTGTAAAACCAAAGTATTTCTTTCGGTTGGTGCTTATCTTAAATTTTTTAGTGTCGACTTATTAAACAATATTAAAATGGGAAAAAGCCTAATTGATATCCTTTTGAAAAAACGCTTGGCGTTATCAGGTAAACTTCGTCGCGAGCAAAAAGATTTAGATTCATTTATTGAAAAAGTTAATAGTGTTAATGCAAGGTATCAAATATTGAGAGATAAGCTGGAGGCGGAGTGGAGAGATAATATTGCCACTTTGGAAGAAGATAAAACGACAAGTCTAAGAAATTACAAAGACTTAGAAAGGCGAATTGAAGATCTTGATATGAAGCTTGAGCGCTATAGAATTGAAGATAAGAACCTTAAGACTGACAGGTGGGCCCTCGACCCACGGCTATACTACAAAAAGTAGTTTTCCTTCTAATATGGACCATTCTCATCTAGTATATGTGGACTGAAACGCCCCCTAAGGGCCTTATTTTGTGAGGAAAATGATGAACCCCAAATTCATTCTCGTACTTTTTATTTCTTTATTTTTAACTGCGTCAGCTTTTGGAGCTTTAGGTAATCCTAGTGCACCAAAAGGTGGAACTTTTAAATACAATCTAGAAGTTCAGCCGCCAACTTTAAACGCACTTTCTTCTTCTGATTACTACGCATCTGTTGTTCAGGGTTATGTAATGGAAGGTCTACTTACTAGAAACGCTGACACAAGAGAGTGGGAGCCAGGTCTTGCTGAAAAATGGGATATCTCTAAAGACGGTCTAGTTTATACTTTTACTCTTAGAGACGGTGTTAAGTGGCATGATGGAAAGCCCCTTACTATTGAAGATGTTAAATTTAGCTTTGATGCGATTATGCATCCTAAAGATAAATATAAAACGGCTAGACTTAAGCCTTATTACGAAAATATTAAGGATGCCGTAGTCGTTGATAAAAAGACTATTAAGTTTAACGCTAAAAAAGTTTATTTTAGGAACTTTGACGTTGTTGCTGGTTTAACGGTTGTTCCAAAGCACCTTTATGAAAACCCTAATAAGAAACAGAAAAAACTTTTAAATAAAACTCTGATTGGTACTGGTCCTTTTATTCTCGATAAATTTAAAAGAGGAAAAAGTATTACTCTTAAGAGAAATAAGAACTGGTGGGGAAATACACAGCCTCATACAGCAAATGAGTATAAGTACGACAAAATCTTAATGAGATTTGTTAAAGAAACGACAGCTGGACTTCGTAGACTTGAAAAAGGTCAATTAGACTTTCAAGAAATGGGTGCTGAGCACTACATGAAAAATACGAAAGGAAAAAAGTGGGGCAAGTCAGTTTATAAAGTAAAGATTCAAAATAAAGCCGCAAAAGGTTATGGTTTTATTGGCTGGAATTTAAGAGACGATATCTTAAAGGATAAAAATGTTCGTTTAGGGCTTTATCATTTATTAGATCGCGAGAAAATGATCAAAAAATTTCGCTACGATATGGCTGAGCCAGCAACTGGACCTGTTTATAGAAAAAGTGTTTATGCCAATCTAGATGTTAAACCAATCCTCTATGATTTTGAGAAAGCCAAGGCATTGTTCAAAAAATCAGGATGGGCCGATACGGATGGTGACCAAATTCTAGATAAAGTAATTAATGGAAACAAAACAAAACTAAGCATTACAATTCTTGAGCCTAATAAAGAATTTGTTAAATACCTGACGATGTATAAGGAAGATGCAAAAAAAGCTGGCGTTGATATCAACGTAAAGCTTATCGAGTGGAACGCCTTCTTAAAACTTCTTGATGAGAGAAAATTTCAAGCTGTTCGTCTTGGATGGGGAGCAGGATCAGTTGACTGGGATCCAAAGCAAATCTGGCACTCAGCTTCTCAAAAAGGTGGTTCAAACTTTATTGGTTATAAGAATGCAGAAGTGGATAAGTTAATCGATGAAGCGAGAACTCTAATTGATTTTAAAAAACGTCAAAAAGTTCTTAGACGCGTCTTTAAATTAATTGCTGACGATGTTCCATACGCCTTCTTTTTTAACGATAAGTATGGCTTTTATGGACATACAAAGAGAATGAAAAGAGAGAAAGATACTTACTCTTATAATGTAGGTATTAGTTACTGGTGGATTCAGAAATAGGATTAAGATTTGTTTGATTATATAGTTCGAAGAATATTGGCCATGATTCCCACTCTTATTGGAGTGACTCTGGTTGTATTTGCCATCATCAATCTCGCTCCAGGCTCACCTGTTGAACAAAAAATTCAGCAAATGCGCTTCGGTGGAATGGATTCTTCAAATGCCGGAGTGGGTGGAGAGTCTAGGGACAGTGGAGTTTCAGAAGAAGTGATTGAGGCTTTAAAAAAGCAGTATGGC
The DNA here is from genome assembly GCA_002720865.1 of Halobacteriovorax sp. GTDB lineage: Bacteria > Bdellovibrionota > Bacteriovoracia > Bacteriovoracales > Bacteriovoracaceae. The sequence goes on along the minus strand of PBIO01000030.1, from coordinate 216,567 downwards.
TTTGATAAGCCTGTTCATATTCGATATCTAATCTGGCTTAAGAACCTAACTCGTCTTGATTTTGGAGAGAGCTTTACTTACGAAGAGCCGGTGACGGATGTCATCATTTCAAAATTTCCGGTTTCTCTTCAATTTGGTGTGGTTTCCCTATTTTTATCTTATGTCGTCTGTATTGTTCTTGGAGTCGCCAAGGCCGTAAAGAATGGATCGATGTTTGATACAATCACAAGTACGATTATTTTCGCGGCCTACGCAATCCCCGGATATATGCTTGGGGTTCTCTTAATCGTTTTCTTTGCCGGTGGACAGTTTTTTGAATGGTTCCCACTTGGTGATCTCTACTCAGATGGCTATGACGAAATGAGTACATGGGGACAGATTAAAAACCGTATATGGCATTTTGTTTTACCGCTTATTTCATACATGATTGGATCTTTTACCGTTTTAACTGTCTTAATGAAGAACTCACTATTAGATGAAATTAGTAAAGACTATATTCGAACGGCAAGGGCCAAAGGCGTCGCTGAAAAATATATATATTTTAAGCACGGACTTCGTAATGCTTTGATTCCGATTGTTACTGGTATCGGTAGCTTTTTGTCAGTGTTCTTTGCAGGGTCTCTTCTAATTGAGGTTATTTTTCAGCTCGACGGTATGGGACTTCTTGGTTACCAAGCCGTTTTAGAGAGAGATTATAATGTTCTTATGGGACTAATTTTTATCCAATCATTATTGATGCTTGTAGGAAACTTAATTAGTGACCTGGCTTATGTGATTGTTGATCCAAGGATTGATTTTAAATGATCGATAGATTGCTAAAAACTGAAATTTCTAGAAAAAGATATGCCCGTTTTAAAAAGAGAAAAACGGCCGTATTTGCGTCTTGGTTTTTCCTTTTGATGTGTATTGTTTCATTTTCGGCACCGCTAATTTCGAATTCAAAACCAATAATGATTACTTATAAAGGGGAGACTTATTTTCCCGCTTTTTTTCAATATCATCCAAAAGAATTTGGCGATAATGAAAACTTGATTATGGATTATAGAAACTTAGAACTTGGAGAAAATGATTCAGTTCTTTGGCCAATAAACCCTTGGAATCCTCTAGAAAGTAATGATGATGTTGACGAATACCCGTCAGAGCCCACTTCGGTAAATATTCTTGGAACTGATGAAGGTGGTCGTGATGTTTTTGCAAGACTTCTTTATGGCTTTCAACCTTCAATCATTTTTGCAGCATTGGTTTGGTTTTTCTCTTATTTATTCGGGGTAATTGCAGGCGGTGTCATGGGATTTTATGGCGGCAAAGTCGATATTATCGGACAAAGAATGGTGGAAGTTCTTTCTACGGTCCCACAACTCTTTTTAATCATTATCTTAGTTTCAATGTTCGACTCTAGCGTCCCCTTATTAGCGGCTATTGTGATTGCTTTTGGCTGGATTGGGATTAGCTACTATGTAAGAGCTGAATTTTTAAAGAACCGTAACAGAGAGTTTGTTGAGGCCGCGAGATCAATGGGTGCGAGTAATACAAGAATATTCTTAAAGCATATTCTACCAAACTCTCTAACACCTATTATTACTTTTGCTCCGTTTTTTATAGCAGCCCAATTTGCCACCTTAGCTTCTCTTGACTACCTAGGTTTTGGATTACCAGTGCCCACTCCTAGTTGGGGAGAGATGTTAGCCCAGGGACAAAAATATTATTCAATAGCTTGGTGGTTGGCGGTTTATCCATCTCTTTGCTTATTTGTAACTCTTTATATGCTAAATCTTATTGGAGAAGGCGTAAGAGATGCAATGGATCCGAACTTAGTTTAATTTTTCTAAATCTTCGCCAAAAGCAATAAACCAAGGGTTTCTAAGAGACTCTTTATTGTACTCTATTAATTCTTTATTTTTGTATTGAAGAACTTTTCCTCCGGCTTCCGTTAGAATGACTTCCCCGGCGGCAGTATCCCATTCACTTGTCGGACCTAGCCTGGGATAAACATCGACTTTACCCTCAGCTATCCTACAAAACTTTATAGCACTGCCAATAGGATGGGTTTCAAAGCCTCTGAGATTGTCCCTCATGTACTCACTTGTGATTTTGGTTAGGTGACTTGCACTAACGGCCACTCTGACATCCTGGGGAGCCTTAGAAACCTTCAATTTCGTTTTAGATCCATCGGGTTCAATCTTAAAGCTTCCTTCACCAGTCTTTCCGTACCAAGTTTCGTTTGAAACCGGAGCGTGGATAACGCCCACAGTGGGACGATTGTTAACAACAAGAGAAATTAAAACGGCGTACATACCGTTTTGCTTAATAAACTCTTTTGTTCCATCTAGGGGATCCACCAGAAAATAAGTGTGCCATTTTGATCTTTCGCTATATGGAATATCGCAATTTTCTTCACTTAAAAGTGGAATATCAGGAAAGCTTTCCTTTAGGGCATCTGCAATATAATGGTGGCTAGCAAGATCTGCTTCCGTTACAGGAGTTTTATCTTCTTTGATTTTTATATTAAAAGATTTTTTAGCGATCTCTTCGATCGCCAATCCTGCTCCTCTTGCAATCTCAATAAGTTGCTCAATCATAAGCTTCTATTGTAGCTCGTTCTGGAAATTTATACCAATGACTTGCCGTCCCATAATGGGACGGATAGCTTTTGAGAATGAAACATATACTGATTTTGGAAGATGACGATATTTACAGAGAAGTTCTCAAGAGAAAATTGTCTCAATATGGGAGAGTTTTTGAAGCGAAGAACTTATCTGAAGCACTTAAAATTTTTGAAATGGGTCATTTGGACTTAGCCTTTGTTGACCTAGATTTGAACGAGCGCTTCGAGGGGCTTAAGTTTCTAGAGCTTTCTAACAATTTAAAGACGATTGTCTTATCTTCACATGAAGAAGAGTGGGTCATCAAAAAAGCATTTATGTTTGGAGCTAATTCTTATTTGAATAAGTGGAAAAACCTGGATGAGTTACATCTTGCGATTTTGGATACAATTGGTGAGAGCTCAATTGATACTACAAAAATTTATCCAACAAGTTGTGAAAAGTTAAAAACTGAAATTACAGAATCACTTAAACTTTTTAATAGATCAGAGCTTCCTATGTTGATAACTGGGGAGACCGGAGTTGGTAAAAGTCACCTTGCCAAAAAAATAGCTGGTGAGATTCCTTTTGTTCAGGTGAATCTATCTGAATTTGGAAAAGGAACAATTGAAAGTGAACTGTTTGGGCATAAAAAAGGATCATTTACCGGTGCAATAGAAGATAAGATAGGGCTAATTGAGAAAGCAGATGGAGGCATACTCTTTATTGATGAAATCGGTGTTCTAAGTTTAGACATTCAAAAAAAACTTTTGAAAGTCATTGAAGAGAAGGAGTTCTATCCTGTGGGCTCATCAAAAGTTGTTAAATCAAGCTTTAGATTAATAACGGCAACATGTGATGATCTTAATGAGCTTATACAGAGCAAAAAAATAAGAGAGGACTTTCTTTTTCGAATTAATGGTATTGAGCTTTATATCACTCCAATCAGAGAAAGAGCAGAAGACATTTCATTATTCATTGAAAAGCTAAATGCCGTTGCGTTAAAAAAGATATTCTTCGAGGAAAGCGCTATGGAAATAGTCAAAGATCACTACTGGAAGGGTAACTACCGAGAGCTAAAATCGGTGGTTAGTCGCTTAAGAAGTACTTCGAGTGGCTTAATTAAAGCCTCTTCAGTAAAAGATATTTTGAAAGTGGATGAGCCCTCTCTAACTCTAAATCACGAAATGAAGTCTTTGCTTAAGAATTCTGGTCTTAAGACCCTGTTAAATTCGATTGAGCATTTATCATTTGAATGGGCAAGCTTTCATTGTAACGGCAAAGTAAATGAGATCGTTAGGACGTTAGGAATCTCAAAAAGTTTATATTACAGAATTAGTGAAGGCCAAAAAACTAGTAGCGCCAATTGAAGCCTAGCTTGAAATTCACGCCATCTGTATTGTAGCCAGTAACATCCGTATATTCTTTGTCGAGTAGGTTGTTGATATTTAGCCAGAGTATTAAAGTTTTTCTGAAATCATAGGAAATGCTTGAGTTAAGGAGAGTGAATCCAGGCAAGCGAGTTCTGGAAAAAGTTGATCCAGAATCTCTTGGCCCCTTATAGATAGTTGTGAGTTTTAAAAGATAGCTATTAAATGAAAATTTCCCAGAAACAGAGGATGAAAATTTCGGTCTATTAATTAGCTCAAATCCATTTGAGTCGCGGGCATTTTTTCTTGTTAGATTAATGTCTAAATAATGACTAGAAAGACCTAAATTCAAACCCGTTGATTTAGCTTTGTTTAGGTTTACATATGAAATATTAGGAAAGGTTCCGGTAGTGTCAATTAGGTTTTCAATATCGAGATGGAAAAAAGTCAGGCTTAAATTTAATAGATTTGGGACTTCAAAGCTATTTCCCCATTCGTATGACATTGACTCTTCCGGCTTTAGATTCTGATTTCCAAAACTCGAGGAGTTTCTTTGAAATAAACTTGGATTTTTAAAGCCAGAGCTAATTGATAACCAAGTTCGAAAATTTGAAATTTTTATTCCTGGGGCAACTTTAAAAGTGAGGTTCGATTCATCGTTGAAGTTTTGAACTCTAAGTCCGCTAGACCAAAAGATTTGATCACTTCTTTTATAAGAAAGAAATACCGAGTTTGACTCTTCTTTTTGGTAATTTAGACCAGAAAGAGTACCAGAACTCAGGTTCTGAGTATTCCCTGATTCTGTCTCATATTCGAATCCACCAATCAATGTATCATTTGCTGAAAGGAAAATATTATTTTGTAAAATAAGTTTTTCTCTTTTGAAGCGACTTTCAAAAGTTGAAATTGTAGTGGAGATTGTGTCTGGCAAATCCTCGTCACTTCTTTTATTCGAAACTGAGCTGAAGGATATCGTTGGTTCCCAGAAGCCATTCATGAAACTATTTTTAGATTCAATTTTATATAAGAAGTTCCTAGATTTAGTTTCGTAATTAGAGTCATCTCTGGGGGAGCCAAAACCTTTATCAATTTCAGTGGTGGAGCTAGAGAGTTTCGACAGAAGACTTACGCTGTGACTATCTGAAAATTGGTATAAGAGTTTACCCGTAACAGATCCCAGGAAGTGCCCATCTTCCTCACTTTGCTTATTTGATAGGACGCTAGTTTGATTTATACCATCTGTACTGATTTGTGAGGCATTGAGAAAAAGTTTTAATTTTTTTGTAAGGGCATTATAGTGAGTAATCCCTAGTGAATGAGATTTATTACTGCCAATAGAGCCGCTGTATATAAAGTGAGGCCTATTTACCTTTTCTAAATCGACTAAATTTAAACTTAAGACTCCTCCAATAGCATCTGAGCCATATAGAACAGATTGGCTTCCGGGTAGAATCTCAACTCTTTCGAGTCCATCAAAAGATAGTAAGGCGAGGTCTGATAAGTTACCTGTTGTTGATGCGTCATTTAATTCAATTCCTTCAAATAAGACCAAACTATGTCTTGAGTCAGCCCCTCGGATCGATAATGTTGTAGACTGGCCCTGTCCACCAGTATTGGATACGGTCACCCCTGGGGTTTCTTTAAGTTTTTCCCAGATAAATTGACCTTGAAGCTTTGTCATTTCTTTCTTGGGAATAATGTAAATTTCATTGCTGGTTGTATCCAATGGGCTAGGAATTCTATCAGCAGTTACAACGATTGCTTCAGCAGATAGTAATGAAGGTATACTGGCCCATAGGACCCAATAGATAAATTTCATGATTTCTCCCTCGAAAACTGAAAAAGTCTGAAACAGGTATTCGGACTTTAGGCTCTGACCTACTAATCCGACTTCCCAAATAATTCAGTGTCTTGGTGGATTTTCGTAACCTATTACCGCTGCGGGGCAGTTCTGGATTTTAACCAGATTCCCTGAGTCTCATTCCTATCGATTACCAGTATACGATTGTAAAAGTCAATTTTAACCAACTATGGTATATTTTTAATATGTATAAAGTACTATTTTTACTCTTGTGGGGATTGGTTTTTTCTTATTCGGGTTTTGCTCAAAGTTTGGGTGGAATTTGTGGAAAAAAAATCCAGCAAAAGAAGTTTTTAAAAATTCAGAATAAGTATGCAACCGGGTATTCGATTAAGAGATACAAGGGATTCTATTTATTAACGATTAAAAAAACCTGGGATAAGGCAACTGAGCCTCAACATATTTTTCTTGTTGAAAATGCTTTAAATTTTCCAAGTACCTGTCAGAATTTTTTTAATATAAAAATACCCGTTAAGAAAGTAGCTAGTTTATCAACAACTCACCTTCCTGCTATAGATCTTTTAGGAGAGTTAAAAACGGTAGCAGCGTTTAGTAATTTGAAATTTGCTTATAATGAAAAAATAAAGAAAAGTGAAAAGAATGGTGAAGTATTTGAACTAGGTTCACCGCCATCGAGTGAAAGATTGCTGGCCCTACAACCCGACGTAATATTTTCTTATTCTACAACTGACCCTAGAGTCGAAGGCCTCGGATCTTTAATTTCCCTTAAGTTACCGATGGCCTACATCTCAGAATTTAGAGAGAAACATCCCTTAGCAAGAGCTGAATGGTTAAAAGTTTTTGGTTTATTTTATAATAAACTTGATTTAGCTAAGAAAAAGTTTAGGGAAATCGAAGCTAAGTATAATGAAGTAACCGAAGTAGCTCTACAAACGAGACCTAAGAAGAGAGTTCTCGTGGGTGAGCTTAGTAAAAATGTCTGGAAAGCTCCTGGAGGAGCAAGCGACCTCGTAACTTTGATAACAGATGCGGGAGGGGAGTATATTTGGTCAGAAAATAAAAGCGAGACTACTCTAAGCATCAACGTGGAAAAGGCTTTGATTGATAGCGCAGCTGCTGAGATATGGCTTCCTCAAAACATGCATAAAAGTAAAAAGGAGCTGCTTTCAAATGAATTATATAAAACCTTAAATATTGTTGAAAATATTTCAATATATAATAATGTTAGGAGACTGGGAGAAGGTGGTGGAAACGATTATTGGGAAACCGCACTTATGAGACCCGATTTACTTATTCAAGATCTATTAAAAATATTTCATCCTATTCTAATTCCTGGGCATGATTTAATTTGGTATAAACAGTTGGATTAAAATTGCTAAAAAATCATAAGTTTATATTTATTTATACTTTTTTTGGACTTGTTTTTCTCTTCTTTTGCATTCTTTCCTGGGGAGCAGTTAAAATTCCATTTAATGAGATCTTTTCTATTTTAATGGGAGGATCTGAGAACTCAACTTTCTCTAGAATAATTTGGGAGCTTAGACTCCCAAGAGCGTTTTGCTCTATGACGGCAGGAGCTTCTTTGGGGATAGCAGGCCTAATGATGCAAACCTATTTTCAAAACCCTTTAGCAGGACCATTTGTTCTTGGAATTCATAGTGGTTCTTCTTTAGCCGTAGCTTTTTTTATAATGAGTGGTTCATTGATTGGTATGACCTTGCCACAAGAGCTTTCTATGGCCGGAGCAGCGATTTCAAGTATTATTGGAGGAGCCTTTGTATTCTTTTTACTTATTCTTGTTTCATTGCGAGTAAAAGGAAATGTTATTTTGTTGGTAATGGGCCTACTATTCGGTTATTTCGCAAGTGGCTTAATTAGCTTATTAATATCAGTTACTGATGCTCAAAAAATAAAAACCTATTTAATGTGGTCACTTGGAAGCTTTCAAGGAAAGTCTTTTAATGAGCTTATGCTACTTAGTATTTGCTTAGGGATATCTCTCTTATGGAGTTTATTTTTAGGAAAAAGGCTAAATGTACTTCTTTTAGGAGAAAATTATGCAAAAAGCTTAGGATTAAATTTTAGGAGATTTAAATTTGAGGTATTAACATTAACGGCAATTTTATCAGGTGCCGTTACAGCAATATGTGGTCCAGTTGCTTTTATTGGAATCATGGCCCCTCATATTTCAAGAAAAATATTTTCTTCTCAGGATCACTTTGTGTTGATTCCAGGAGTATTTTTAACCGGTTCTGTTTTAGGTTTATTTGCTGAGTTTATCAGCGGCCTTGGAATCACAACGGTATTGCCTATTAACGCGATTCTAGGCCTTTTGGGAGCACCCTTTATTCTATTCTTTTTGATTGGAAATAGGAGGATGCTAAATGAGTAATAAGGTACTTCTAAGTTCAAAAGACTTAAGCATTGGTTATGGAAATAAAGAGATTTTAAAAGATCTAAAATTAGAAATTAAGTCAGGTGATGTGATTTGCTTGATGGGGCCTAATGGCTCAGGAAAGTCTACACTTCTAAAAACTTTTGTTGGATTACTAAAACCTCTAAAGGGTGAGGTCAAAATTCTTGGAAGAATTTTAAAAGATCTCGATCATAAAGAGCTCTCCAAGCTAGTGAGCGTCGTATTAACGGAAAGAGGAAATATAAATGGACTTACAGTTGAGGATATCGTTCGATTAGGTCGTTTCCCTCATACTAATATGTGGGGGAAATTAGAAGAAAAAGACCGAAGGATAATTAAAGAGTGTATTGAGCTGCTTAATTTGGAAAGTTTAAAATCTGAGTTAGCAAGTGAACTTAGTGACGGACAATTACAAAAAGTTTTTATAGCGAGGGCCTTGGCGCAAGATGCTCCTTTGATTATCTTAGATGAACCGACAACTTTTTTAGACATTTCTAATAAAATGGAGCTTATGGCAATCCTTGATAGAATATCTAAGGCTCGAAATAAAGCACTTTTGTTTTCCTCTCATGATTGGGAGCTTGCTTTAGAGATGTGTCCTAAAGTTTGGCTTATTGATTCTACCAACTCAGTAATCTCAGGCACCCCGGAAGAGTTTTTATATACTGGAGTTATACAGAAGCTTTTTATGCATGAGCGTTTTTATTTAAATAATAATAACGGTCGATTTTGTGAGTTAAAAGAGCGTACTCAAAAATTAAAATTTAAGTGTGATAATAGTGTGGTAACCGAATGGGTTGATCATGCATTATCAAAAATTGGTTATAAAATAGAAAGTGAAGCAGATTTAAGTGTCGTTTTCTACGAGAATAAATTTAAAGTGGAAGGAGGTGCTGAGTTTCAATCACTTTCAGACCTCCTCGATTATTTAAAGCTCCGTTAATTTAATTGTCGTTTTTAATGACTTACCATCCCTATCATAGGTAACTTCAACTTTGTCCCCAGGGTTATACTTTTCTAGGACGTGGTAAATATCATCAAAATTATTGATTGGTTTTCCATCGATTTTGGTGATGATATCCCCTATATAATATTTTCCATAACGATCTCTTCCCATCCCTCGAAGTCCAGCTTTTCCGGCAGGTGAATTCTTGTTAACGTATTTAATAACGATACCATTTTCAATACCAAAATAGTTTTTGTGATAGTCGTCAAGGATGCCAATTCCCAGCCCAGGTCTTTTAACTTTTCCATACTTAATCAATTGCGGGACTATTGCCGAGATCGTGTCGACTGGTACAGCGAATCCCACACCTGCACTTGTACCTGAACCAGAAAAAATCATAGTATTCATTCCGATAAGCTTACCTCTAGAGTCCAGTAGTGGTCCCCCTGAGTTTCCAGGGTTAATAGAGGTGTCTGCTTGTATCATTCCGTGAATTTTAACACCTCCGATACCTTTAATTTTTCTCCCAAGAGCAGAAATTATTCCACTTGTGATCGTATGATCAAGACCAAATGGGTTTCCTATGGCCATGGCCTTTTGACCGACAAGAAGATTTGAGGATGTTCCGACATTAATAGGTATTAGTTTTTTTGGAAGTTCTTCGAGTTTTAAAACAGCAATATCTTTTTTAGGCTCAGCCCCAATAAGTTTTGCTTTGTATTGTTTTTTGTCTCCCTTGAATGAAATATTAAACTGATCACTATCTGCGATTACATGAAAATTAGTAACGATATGACCTTTTTTATCCCAAAGAAAACCAGAACCTGCTCCGCTTGGGATTTCCATCGGCTCAGGATCAAAGAACCAATGACCCCTAGCAATTTTAATGCTCGAAACGTTAACAACAGAATCACCAACGTTTTGAAAAACTTCTATTGTATTTCTTTCGTTTTCTAAAAGCTTGCTCGTATCGATTGGAGTCTTACCAAAAGTTACGAGAGGAAATAGAAGTAATGTAATTAGTAACGTCTTCATTGAATTAATTCTCCTTACTGCTATTTTTTTGACCTACAGTCACTTATAGGTATAATTCCAACTACTGCTTTAATCAAGCTAGGGCTGTGTCAAAAGCCTGTCAAAATGGAGTTAACTACTTGAAAATACAGTATTATAATAGAGAACTCGGCAAACTTGAGGAAGAGAAAGTTTATGGTGATGGGGCCGTAAAGTGGATGTACCAGACTACTAGTGGACGCATTCTCACTCGGCTTTTAATTAGACCTTTAGTCAGTGTATTTTATGGATATCTTCAAAGTTTAGGATTTAGTAAGTTCAAAATTCCAGGATTTATCGAGCAATTTGAAATAAAGATGGACGAGTATCTACCAGAAGAAGGAAGGCCTGAGAGTGATCCATACTCGAGCTTTAATAAATTCTTTATAAGAAGATTTAAAGATGGGAAAAGAAATTTTGAAAAAAAGCCCGAGTGTATGCCAGCATTTAGTGAAGCAAGATATTTTGCTTATGAGTCAATGAATGACTCTGAAACAATTCCTGTTAAAGGAAAGTACTTAGGAGCTAAAGCATTACTTAACTCAAGTAAATGGGAGTCTACTTTTGAGGGGGGACCTTTGCTGTTGGCGAGACTATGTCCAGTGGATTACCACAGATTTCATTATCCCGACTCTGGGAAAGTATTAGATTATTATAAAGTGGCAGGTAAGCTACATTCAGTTAATCCAATTGCTTTAAAAGAATTTGCTGATGTTTTTTCAGATAATGTTCGTGAAGTAACTATTTTAGAGACTGAAAATTTCGGAAAACTCGCCTACGTAGAGGTTGGTGCAATGATGGTTGGAAAAATCGTTCAATCAGGGGACTTGAAAGATTTTAAGAGAGGGGACGAGAAAGGATACTTCTTGTTTGGAGGATCGACAGTAATAGTTCTCGGAGAGAAGGGGAAATGGATTCCTGATAATGATCTTTTAGAGTATACAAAGAAAGGAATAGAAACTTATCAAAAGATTGGATCAAAGATTGCGACTAAATGCTAAGGTTAGCAACCACGGGAAAATGATCTGAAGGGTAAATACCATTTTTATTATCTTTGATGATCTTAATCTCTGAACACTCAAATCGATTATCAGCAATAATCCAATCAATTCTTGAACCAGAGTCTAGCTGACCTTTAAATTTATGAAATGTCGTTTCTTCTTCTTTATTAAAGCTTAGCCAAGGATCAAAGAGATTTTTTCTTTCACCCATAAGTTTTTTTCTAACTTCACCATCTGGAGGATCATTAAAATCTCCACAGATAACAAGCGCTTCGTTACTTGAGTTTATCTTAAAAATTTCATCGAGGAGAACTTTAACTTGTTCGACTCTTGTTTCCGAATAGCAATGATCAAGGTGACAATTCACGATAAATATTTCTCTGCCAGACTCTTTAATGGCCACCTTCGCCCAAGTGCATAGCCTTGGGAAAGCACTATTAAATGATTTGCTGCCCGCCACTTGAGGTGTTTCGCTTAGCCAAATATCTCCAGATTCCTCAAGAAAAAACTTATCGTTATTAATATAGATGCAAGGATACATCCTCTCATGAATCCAATCTCTGTGGTCTTGAACAATTTCTACATTAGAAAGTAAAGTATTAAGCTCCATTAGCTGTGGTCTTCGGCCTTCTTGTGAGCAAACAATATCTGGGGATTCACTATTCAAAAACTCAGCTAATACTAACTTTCGATTGTTCCAGGCATGTTCTGTGTCTGCTGGGTTATCAAATCGAATATTAGAAGAGATTATTTTTAGTTCCATTTCACCTGTTAGTATAGGCGGTCTTAGGCAGACCACAAAGTCTTAATTTATGTTGAAATAAGGCCTATGTTCTCGTGATTACAGTGGTTTATCTTGGCGAATCAATTGCTCTTTCAATATTGAAAATCTTTAAAAGGAGGTTAGTTTGTTACAAAAAAGAGTACTTGAGCAATTAGATAAAAAATTAAAGGGACCCACTTATAAAGACCTGGTCGAAATTACGGGCATAGAGCAGACGAGGTTATTCAGGATAAGAAATGGAAGTCTGATGAGGATCGATGAACTTGAAACGATCCTTTCCGTACTCGGGGATGAGGGTTTAAGTATAAGTCTATTCTTTGATTGTTATAAGTATCTAGATCTAGAAACAATTGAGCAGATAGAAAGAAAAATAAGAAGAAGGATAACTATAGAAAAATTAAAAATGGAGGAATTATGAGAGGTTTATTAGCAGTTGAAAGAATGGTTTTGGAGTCGATAGACAAAGATAGAACCACTGTGAAGAGAATTGCCGCTGACACAGCACTTTCGGAAATGTTTGTAAGGACAATTCTGTCGAACTTAAAGGATTACGGACTAATATCTTATAGCAAAGGTTTTTATTCTCTTAATTTAGAAAAGGAAAATCTACGGGTCTACAATCAAAATAAATTAGTTAAACATGAAATCAATGAACTTTTCGAATCTTTTGTCGACAATCACTTCTCGGAAGAAAATAAACCAGAGCTAACATTGAAAATGCAAAAAATCTGGCTAACTGATTTAGAGTTTAAAATTTTAAGAAGCATGATGATAAATATGGATAGCTTCATCAAGTCTATTAGAAAAGATCGACTGCTTAGGCCAGAAGAGGAAATTCTCTCTGAACAGAGAGTAGTTTTCTGGGGAATTGACTCCTATTCAAACCTAATTAATTCAAATTTGTCGGTAGCTTAAGTATTGGCCCCTAATAACCAATATTGGGGGCTAACCATTTTTCAATTTGCTCGACACTCATATTTTTTCTTTTTGCATAGTCTTCGACTTGATCTTTCCCTATCTTACCGAGATTAAAGTATTTTGAACCTTGATAACTAATATAAAAACCCGAAACCGAACTTGCAGGATGCATGGCAAAGCTTTCTGTAAGTTTTACTCCAGAATTCTTTTCCGCATCAAGGAGTCTCCAAAGAAGTCCCTTTTCTGTGTGATCGGGACAAGCTGGATAACCTGGAGCAGGTCTAACTCCTCTATACTTTTCTTTAATTAGCTCTTCGTTACTCAAATTTTCGTTTAAGCCAAAGCCCCACTGATCTCTTATTTTTTTATGCATAAGTTCAGCAAGTGCCTCAGCTATACGGTCCCCTAGGGCCTTAACTAAAATAGAATTATAATCATCACCGTCATCTTTGTATTTTTGGGCGACGGCCTCTACTTCTGACCCAGCGGTGACAACAAAGCCTCCACAGTAGTCCTTATGCCCACTTTCTTTAGGCGCTACAAAGTCAGATAGTGACTGGAAAGAACCACCTTGTTGTCTTAAAAAGTGAAAAGTTTGTAAGGTGTCGTTGCGATTCTCATCGCTATAGATTTCTACATCGTCACCATTACTATTGGCAGGCCAAAGACCAAGTACGGCCCTTGGATTAAATAGCTTTTCTGAAACGATCTTATTTAGCATCTCACTTGCTTCTGAAAAAAGCTTCGTGGCCGCTTCACCGTATTTTTCATTTTTTAATATTTGCGGATAACTTCCTTTTAATTCCCAAGTCCAAAAGAATGGAGACCAGTCGATATAGGGAACGATTTCATCCATACTAACAGTTTCAAAAATTTGAAGACCAAGTTTTTCTGGCTTAAAGACTTCTGCTTTTGACCAGTCAATCTTAGATTTTTTTGATTTAGCTTCTTTATAGGAAATAAGCTCTCTCTTTTCTCCAGAGTCGAAGCGAGCCTTAGTGGCGGCTTGCTTTTCTTTTAGCTCTTGGACATATTTTTCTTTTTTGTCTGGATTTAATAAGTGCTGACAAACTTCAACGACTAAACTGGCATCGCCAACATGAACGATAGGTTCTTGGTAATGCTCTGCAATTTTAATGGCAGTGTGAGCTTTAGAAGTGGTAGCTCCACCGACGAGAAGAGGAGTTTTAAATCCTTCTCTTTGCATTTCTTTGGCATTAAAAATCATTTCATCTAAAGAGGGAGTGATTAGTCCGGAAAGACCAATAATGTCGGCATTCACTTCTTTAGCCTTCTTTAGGATTTGATCACAGCTAACCATAACGCCCATGTCGTGAACTTCGTAGCCATTACAGGCAAGAACAACAGCGACAATATTTTTACCAATATCGTGAACATCGCCTTTAACGGTAGCGATGAGAAAGACTCCCTGCTTTTGAGAAGGGTTCTTTTTCTTTTCCTCTTCCATAAAAGGTTCAAGATAAGCAACGGCCTTTTTCATAACTCTGGCGGACTTTACCACCTGAGGGAGAAACATTTTTCCTTCTCCAAACAGCTTACCAACTACTTTCATACCCTCCATCAGAGGACCTTCAATAATATCGAGAGGCTTATCTAGGGCCTGACGAGCCTCTTCTGTATCTTGCTCAATATAGTCCGTAATTCCTTGTACAAGCCCATGGGTAATACGATCCTGTAAGGTTCCAGATCTCCATTCGTCATTCTTTCTATCTTTCTTCTTTGATTGCCCCTTAAACCCTTCAGCAAAATCCAGAAGCTCTTCCGTGGCATCAGGGGACTTATTTAATAATACGGCTTCAACTTTTTCTTTTAATTCAGGCTGAATGTCTTCGTAGATTTCAAGCATACCGGCATTTACAATACCCATATCTAGACCAGCTTTAATTGCGTGATAGAGAAAGCAAGAGTGCATGGCCTCTCTTACGACATTATTTCCTCTGAAACTAAAGCTAATATTAGAGATGCCACCACTAGTTAGAGCACCGGGGCAAATCTTTTTAATTTCTCGTACCGCCTCAATAAAATCCACCGCGTATGAATTATGTTCTTCAATACCCGTTGCTACGGTTAAAATATTTGGATCAAAAATAATATCTCTAGGCTCAAAGTTAACTTCGTTAACAAGAATATCGTATGCTCTTTTACAAATCCGAACCTTGTCTTCTTTGTTGGCAGCCTGTCCTTTTTCGTCAAAGGCCATTACAACAGCAGCAGCGCCATAACTTTTTATGATGGTGGCATGTTTTTTAAATTGCTCTTCACCTTCTTTGAGGGAAATTGAATTAACGATACCTTTACCTTGAACACATTTAAGTCCGGCTTCTAGAACTTCCCATTTAGATGAATCAATCATAATGGGTACTCTAGAGATATCAGGTTCACTGGCGACGAGGTTTAAAAACTTTGTCATACAAGCGACAGAGTCAATAAGTCCTTCATCAAAATTGATGTCAATTATGTTCGCGCCATTTGCCACTTGTTGACGAGCAACCTCTAGGGCCTCATCAAAATTATCTTCCTTTATGAGTCTAGAAAATTTCGGGGAACCAGTAACATTAGTTCTTTCTCCAACCATTAAAAATGGGGTAGAGCGCTCATCGTAAATATTAAGAGGCTCAAGTCCCGACAGTCGAGTGCTAGGAGTATGTGTTGGAATAACTCTTGGGGGGACATCTTTTAAAGTATTTACTACCGCTGCAATATGATCAGGAGTTGTTCCACAGCATCCACCAACCAGGTTTACATAACCACTTTCAGCAAACTCTAATAAGTTGTTTCCCGTTATATCTGGAGTTTCGTCGTACCCAGTTGGAGCAAGTGGGTTAGGAAGACCAGCATTTGGATAACAAGAAACTGGAATATCGGCCACATTTGAAAGTTCTGCTAAAAAAGGTCTCATCTCTGCAGCACCTAGAGCGCAGTTAATTCCGATACTAACTGGATTGGCGTGCCTAACAGAGTTCCAGCATGCCTCAACGGTCTGGCCGGAAAGAGTTCTTCCTGAGTTGTCAGTAATGGTAATTGAAATCATTACTGGAAATTCTTCATGCCATTCAGCTTGAAGTTCTTTTATTGCATAAATAGCAGCTTTTAAATTAAGAGTATCAAATGTCGTCTCTGGAAGAAGGATGTCACATCCACCTTCGAGCAATGACTTTCCTTGTTGGTAATAATTTTCTTTTAGCTCATCAAAAGTTACCGCTCTAAAAGAGGGGCTGTTTACGTCTGGAGACATTGATGCCGTTCGGTTTGTAGGTCCTAAAGCTCCGGCGACAAAACAATATCTTCCTTCTTCTTTGGCAACTCGGTCGGCAGCCTTTCTTGCAACTTTAGCCGACTCAAGATTAATATCGTCCACAGCATGCTCTAAACCATAATCGGCCTGAGCAATACGAGTTCCACTAAATGAGTTTGTTTCAACAATATCAGCACCAGCTTTAAAGTACTTATAATGAATTTCCTCAATAATATCTGGTCTTGTAATTGAAAGTAGATCGTTGTTTCCCTTTAGGTCGATCTTACTATCCTTAAAGTGCTCGCCTCTAAAATCTTTCTCCTCAAGATGCTCTTGTTGAATCATGGTACCCATGGCGCCATCAAGAAAAACGATTCTTTCAGAAAGAAGCTTTTGAAGCCTATTATAGGCTTCGCTTTTAGGTTTGCTCATAATTTACTCTACTGTTGTTTTTGAAAGTGACTAACGACTTCAACTACGGAGCTTGTATCGTTCATAATATAAAAATGAACGTCAGGAACTCCAAAATTTAATAAACCTTCCACTTGTTGCATGGCCCATTTTTTACCGAGCTCAACAACATGATCTGGATTTGCCATAACTTCTTCGACAAAGTCATCAGGGAAGTTAATATAAAAATTTCTTGGTAATGATTGAAGTTGCTTAACTGATTTTAAAATCTTTAAACCTGGGATAATAGGAACATTGATTCCTTCCGCACGGCATTTCTCAACGAAATCATAATAGTGTTGGTTATTATAAAACATTTGAGTTGTAACGTACTCAGCACCAGCTTCGACTTTAGCTTTAAGCCACTTAAGATCATAAGCTAAATTGGGAGCTTCAAAATGTTTTTCAGGGTATCCTGCAACACCGACGCAAAAGTCTAAAGGTTGAGAATTTGCAATATCATCGACAAATTTTCCTTCCTTTAGTTCAGCAATTTGCTTAACGAGGTCGATAGCATATCTATTTTGTGATCGCTCTTTAGAAACTTTTTTATTGTAGTTAAGTCCATCTCCTCTTAAGGCGAGAACATTTTCAATTCCTAAATAATTAAGTTCAATCAATGCATCTTCAGTTTCTTCTTTAGTGAAACCTTGGCAAAGTAAATGAGTTACGGTGTCGATTTTAAATCTATTTTGAATAATTCCGCAGATACCAACTGTACCTGGACGTTTTTTGTAAATTCTTCTTTCAACGGACCCATCATTTTTTTCATTATAATAAGCACCAGCCGAGTGAGCGGTAACATCAATCCATGGTGGATTTAAAGGTTGAATCGCTTTAACGATATCGACGATATCCTTAACTGTTCTTCCTCTTGGAGGTGGAACAATTTCAAAACTAAATGGTGTGATTTTGGCATTCTCTAGATGTTCTGTAACTTTCATAAAAAACCTCGTCTTCCCCATACGGTTATTAAATTTGCACAGGGCAGGACTAAATAAATAATACACTAGATTATATGCCTAATTACTTGAAATTCAAAGAGGAACTATTTGTACACCGCTATTAAACAGTATTCGTAGAGAAGATGAAGGCCATTGAAATTATAGGGAAATTCTTCTGAAGGTAATATTAACTCGTGGCCCTATAGGTTTAGAAGTTTTAGAAATTTTATGATTCCAGTATTGTTGCATTACATCCTTCATCACAATAAGAGACCCAGACTTAGGCTCAAGAGTAATTACTTCTATTCCTTTGTCTGTTTTGTGCTTTAGCTGAAACCGCCTTTGTGCCCCAAAAGAAAGCGAGGCAATCACCGGCTTCGTGCCAAGTTCTCTTTCATCATCACTATGCCAACCCATATGATCAGATCCATCGCGATAATAATTTAAAAGCGCACTATTGAACTCAAGTCCGCATTGCTGCTCAACTGATTTTTTTAATTTAAGTAGCAAGGGAAACCAACTTAGTGGTTTATTCTCAATTCCCGAGTAAGTATATGAAGCCCCTTCATCGCCGTACCAAGCGGTTAGCCTAGGTAAGGCCGTCACTTTTCCAAACATTTGAATATGATCTTGCTTCCAATCAACTGAGCTTATTAGCTCCTCTAAATAATCAGTTCTAATAAAAGGATATATGTATTCAAGAATCCCATCCTTGGGAAGTAGATTGTCTTCGTGCTGATCGAGTAAACCGGGTAGCTCCATAAGAAAAGACTATCCTAGGCGAGGCCCGAAATCCAATGATTCGAAGATTTCTATTGGAAAACTAAGAATAATATTGCTTCCCACATATGGAGTAGAAAGAATTTTTAAATCCCCACCAACACTTTCCAAAAAACTTTTACAAGAAGACAGTCCGATCCCAGAACCATTTGGCTTTGTTGAATGACCAGGTCTTCTATGCACAGATGAGATATCGTGGGCAAAAAAACCGTTTCCATTATCAACAATTCTAACCATCAGTTTATTTTTTTGATGAATTACCTTTATGCAAACCTGAGATGCACCTGCCTCGACTGCATTGTTAACAACATTAGAGACAACTCTTTCCATCTCAGTCTGACAAAACTCAAAAGCCAAATCTCTAAGTAAAGGACTACATTGAATACTAAAGACCACCTTCGGATGCTCCATCTCCTTCAGGTCTACAACATTTTCGATTGTATCTAATAAACTATGAGTCGAATCATAGTCCTCAATTTGATAGTGAGAACGAAGCTTTTTAGAAAGCTCGTTGAATCTATAATATGCCTTCATTTCTAAATCTTGGTTTCTTTCACTTTCCTGAAGCAAACTTCTCAAAGCACATAATGGCGAGTTCAAGTCGTGAATAAGCGAAAGTACCTGGTTCTTTGTCTCTGTGTTCATAAAATCCCCTGTGAATAATTGTGAAGCATTTCTAAAAACCAGGCCGTCAGAAGTCGACGAAATCCCCAGTCGGGACAAGGTTCTCCCACCGGGGCGGGATGAATCCCATCATGGGATGCCGTAAGTAATTAATATTTATTCTTACATCCCAGCCTGAAAGTCCCATGACGGGCCAAAATGGTAATTATTTCAAAGAGTTTGAAGAGATGTATTTCTACATATAGAACTTTTCTTACTTCAAGATAAACAAGAAACATTACACATGAGGGGATGCATGAGTACATTCGCACTAGAAAATGAAGACCTATGCCAAGCGCTACGAAGGCGGGTCAAGCACTACAAGAGGGAGCACCCAGCACTTAGCTCTCAGCAAATCGCAAAAAAGTTCAACATGTCCAGCTCGACTCTCAACAGAATCGAAAACCAAGACATAAAGAACCCAACCATCGACCAAGTCCTCAAGGTCCTTCGCGGAACCGGCGAAACCAACGACCTCCTCGGCTTCATCGAAGAATACTACCCAGACATCGCCGACACCTACAAAAGAGTTTACTCGGAAAACCTGGGTACTGAATTTACTGATATTAGTGTCGAAACCTATCTTACAAATCCCGACTATTTTTTGATTTTAGTTTTAGCCTTATCAAAAAAAGGAATAAGTTCCGAATTTGTTAGATCTGAATTTGGTAATGGAGGGTTAAGAAAGCTAGATCATTTGATGAAATTGGGTCTTATATCACCCGATAAAGAAGGCACTTTTAAAAGTAAGGTTAATCATAAATTAAGTCAGGAAAGTTCAAAAACACTATTTCAGATGACAGTTGAAAAGTGCTATCGACCTGAAAGAATCGAAGATGGTGAGAATTATTTAACCTTAAGGACAGAAAGCTTAGATAAAAAGAAAGCAATACCAGAGTTATTAAAAATATTAAAGAAAGCTCAAACCGAAATTAATGAAGTGTTTAATAATCCAGATTATTTCGGATCTGATCATGTATTTTTAGGATTAGCGATGGATTATCTAGTTCAACCTTCTGTTCAAGAAAGAGGTCAAAATGTTTAAAGCTATATTGTTAAGTTTTTGTTTATTATCAATTTCAATTTATGCCCAAGATGAAACTTCGGTTAGGGTAGGTATAGATACCGGTGGTGGTGGAGCATCTAGAGTTCTTACCGGTATAGATACTGGAGGCGGCGGACGAATTGCCGGGGGAATTGAGCTTCTCAAACTTGAAAGAATAAATAACTCTAATGAGGTTAGACTAAGAAATGCTAGACCCGAAATTAGATCTATTCTTAATACAAATACAAGACCTGAAACAATTGTAAAAATGATGAAACTTAAAATCTTAGCAGACTTAAAAGATATCGCAGAGATTACATTAAGAGATGGAACTGTTCTAAAGACAGAAGAAATTCTAAAGAGTGAGTAAAGGTATTAGCGAGACTCTATGTAATCGGTTACGATCTCGTAGGTTTTTGCTAATAAAATATTTATATTAGTGAGTCTTTTATAAATGCCTTCGGGCATTTTCTCACGGTACGAACTTTGAAATAATATAATTCGAGTGAAGGCAGTGCCGAAGGCGTCGTCGAAGGCTGGGTAGGTTTCTTTGTCGACTAGTTTGTACCAGTGGTTGTTAAGGGTGATGAGGTCGCCGGGGGTGGCGTTGTAGCGTTGGCCGGCGATATGATAGCCGATTTGCCATTCGCCTTGCATTGGAAGAGTTTCTGCGAGGAATACTGTTTTGGTTTTCCATTTGAGTTCGTCTTCTTTTAGCTCTCCAATATTAGCTGGTAGGTCATAGCCTAAGAGCCTAACTTTTTGTAAATCGTTTGATAGTTCCGATTGCATGGTTCTTAGGTCGCTAAGCTTTTTGAGAGTGGTTTCTATTTTGTTTTTGGAAATATTGAGCTCGTGGATGTCTGAGCTATTTAAATAAATGGATGCGTCTTTTTTGAATGTTTCAATTGATTCCGTATGATCTTCAAGTACTTTGTAAAAAGTGACCGAGCTGGAGATCGCTTCTCTTGTGTGATCTTCTTTTGCGAAGCTGAATCCTACTTTTGAAAGGGATTCATTTGATTTTTCAAGGAGGCTTTTGAATTCGAAATAAGGTTGAAACTGAGATTCAATCTGGCCGTTTTGGGCAGTGGTTTGATCAATTGTTTCGATTCGAGATTGTTCGAGCTCTGATTCGAAAGTTAGCTTTAGGAAGGTGGATGTGTTGGTGTAGATGCTAACTGTTTCGAGGATAAGATCGCGAAGACCTAGTTCGGTGATTCTTGTGAGTTGGAAATCTCTTGTTTCTTTCTTTAGCTTATTAAGTTTTCTATGACTTTCTTCGAGTGTTGTGAGGGAGTCATTTAGTTTTTTGAGGTTTGATTTAATGTCTTCAAATCTTTCGCGCTTAAGTGAAAGGATCGCTTTGATAGTGTCGATGTCATTTTGTGAAGCATTTGAAAGTTTAAGAAGGTTTATATAGTGAGTGGCATCTTTCTCGAAGGCCAAGAAGGAGTTTTGCTGATCGATAAGCTTTTCGGTTTTTGAGTTTTCAAAAAGCTCTAGTTTAATCAGATAGTTTGCTTTGGCCTTTTCTACGGTCTCTTTTGAGAGAGTTTCTCTCGTTTCAGTTGGGCCTGTTGGTGCCTGCGCTCCTGGATCTGGAGAGTTTTTTGAGCAGCCAACTGCCAAGAGAAAAAATATAAGGATGAGCTGATTTTTCATATAACGCCTTGCAGTATATATAAAGTTGTTGTCTGGATATAGTGATTTGAAACATTTACAGTTCTTGGCGTCGCGTAAGTTATTGAAAATAGTGATTAAAATGGCCAGTAAAGGTAGAATAGGAGGCTATGAAAGTAGTATTGCTTCACGATTGGCTCACTGGATTTCGAGGTGGGGAAAGGGTTTTGGAAGTCTTTTGTGAGATGTTTCCGGATGCGCCTTTGTATACCTTACTTCATCGAAAGGGCTGCGTACCAAGTTCGATTGAGGATAGAAAGATTGTGACCAGTTTCTTGGATAGTGTTCCAGGAGTGTATGGGCAATATCGAAAGTTTTTGCCCTTGTTTCCGAATGCAGCGGAAAGTCTGAATATTGTCGAAGATGCTGATGTGGTCTTATCAAGTTCGCATTGTGTGATTAAGGGGGTGAAAAAGCCCGCCGGTTCAGTTCATGTTTCGTATATCCACAGTCCAATGAGATATTTGTATGATCAATATGATTCTTACTTTGGACCCGACGCTCCTTTTTATCAAAGAGCTGGAATGAAAGTTTTTAAAGGTTATTTAACGACCTGGGATAAAAGATCTAATTTAAATGTGGATCATTTTGTCGCCAATAGTTCTTTTGTTAGAGATCGAGTTAAAAAATATTATGAGAGGGATGCAGATGTGATTCATCCCTTTGTTGATCTTGAGGATTTTCGAACTATCCAGGATAAGGAACAGGAGAAGAAGGACTATTTTGTTATGGTGACGGCTTTTGCACCTAATAAGAGAGTTGACCTAGCTGTGAAAACTTTTAATGAACTAGGATTTAATTTGAAGATTATAGGTTCAGGCCAACAAGAGCGAGAGCTAAAGGATATGGCCAATTCTAATGTGGAGTTTCTAGGAAATGTGAGTAGGGAAGAAGTTATCGAGTGTTTTAATAATGCAGAAGCGATGATTTTTCCCGGCGTCGAAGATTTTGGAATAACTCCATTAGAATCTCTTGCGAGTGGAACACCCGTTATTGCATACAGAGCAGGCGGGGTATTGGAGACTCTAAATGATGAAGTGGCCATCTTTTTTGACGAACCAACTGTTGAAAGTTTGAGCCATGCTATAAAAACATTTAAGGAGAAGTCTTTTGATAGGGATAAACTTTTTGAACGAGCTGAAGACTTTTCAAAAAATATATTTAGAAAAAACATAATGGATTATGTTGAAGGGAAATTACGATGAAAATTTTAATTACTGGCGGCGCTGGATATATTGGTTCTCATGTCCTAAATCTTTTGGGAATGGCAGGACATGATATTGTTGTAGTTGATAATCTTTCCACAGGTAGGAAGGAAGCCATGCTTTATGGAAAGCATGTTGAAGAGAACTTAGAGAATACTGAAGTTATTGATAAACTCTTTGCGGATGAGAAATTCGAAGCCTGCATACATTTTGCTGGGAGTATTGTGGTTCCAGAAAGTGTTTCTGACCCTATAAAGTACTATAAGAATAATACAGAGAATTCGTTGAACGTTGTTGGTCTTTGTGTGAAGCATGGAGTGAAGAACTTTATTTTTTCATCAACGGCCGCGGTTTATGGAGACCTAGAGGGTGGCGTTTGTACTGAAGAGTCTGCGACAGTTCCGATCAATCCTTATGGGACTTCAAAATTAATGACCGAATTGATGTTAAGAGATACTAGTGCAGCTCATGATTTTAACTTTGTGGCCTTAAGATATTTTAACGTAGCAGGCGCGAATGTTGATTTAAAGGTTGGGCAGTGTACCCCCAATGCAACTCACTTAATAAAGATTGCTTCTGAATGTGCTTCTGGTAAGCGAGACAAGATGGCGATCTTTGGAACTGATTATGGAACACCTGATGGAACTTGTATTAGGGACTATATACATGTTGATGATCTTGCTCAGGCCCATGTGGACTCTCTAACTTACTTAGCTGGAGGAGGAAAGTCTGAGATCATGAATTGTGGTTATGGTCACGGCTTTAGTGTTCGAGAAGTGATTGATACGGTGAAGAAGGTTACTGGAGTAGATTTCCCTGCTGAAGAAATCGAAAGAAGACCTGGGGATGCGGAAAAACTAATTTCTGTAGCAGACAAAATTCGAAAGACAATTGGCTGGACACCAAAATACGATGATCTTGAATTGATTGTTAAGACTGCCTATGAATGGGAAAAGAAACTTCAATAAGCGTTTTTATTAACGAAACCTTTAAAGATTGTTAGGAATAGAATTTTTATATCAAACCAAAAAGACCAATGTTTGATATAGTAGATATCGCATTCAATTCTTTTATGTAGTGAAGTATCACCGCGCCAGCCATTAATTTGTGCCCAACCAGTAATTCCCGCTCTCATTTTGTGCCGAAGCATATAGCCTGGGATTTCTTCTTTGAATTTTTTTACAAAAAATGGTCTTTCCGGTCTAGGGCCCACAAGCGACATATTGCCTTTTAAAACATTCCAAAGCTGAGGAAGTTCATCAAGACTTGTCTTTCTCATAAAGTCACCAAGCCTTGTTTTTCTGGGATTCTCTTTATTAGACCACTCAGTTTTATCTTCGTTACCCTCGGCAACTTTCATAGTTCTAAACTTCCACATTAAAAAAGTGCTGCCGTCTAGGCCTAGTCTTTCTTGTCCGTAAAAAACAGGACCTTTAGAGGAGAGTTTTATAAGAATCCCTAAGGTAAACAAAAATGGAAAGAGAATGATAAGACCAATTAAAGAGCCAAGTATATCGACCAGTCTTTTAAAAAAGAGTTCTACAATTCCAAACGAAGGTTGGTTAACGGAGAGGAGTGGAATCCCTCCAAAGTCATCGATCTGATTCCCCACAAGAGAATAGGATAGATCGGGAAGAATTTGAATTGGCGTTAAGTCGTTATAGTTTTTTGCAAGGAAAGACTCTATTTTTTCGCTATCTTTGCTTTTATATGAAAGAACAATTGCATCTGGACTTGTGTCTAAACTTAAACTTTCAAATTCACCAGAGAGGACCGGAACTTTCGATTCCTCTGCTTTACCTTCTGAATCAAGCCAGCCAATAAAGTTAATACCACTGTCTTTAAAGAGCCTAGCGTTTTCAATATATTTTTTGATTGGATCTCCATTTCCTATCAATAAAACATGTCTCAGGTTTTTTCCTTTTTTTCTTAGCGCTCTTAGAAAATTTCGAACACTCATCCTAACGATGATTAAGGTAAGGGTTGAAAGTCCAAAATAGATAAGGAGAGTCAGCCTTGAAAGTCTTTCATCTCCGAAAAAATAGAGCATGAGAACAAAGGAAACGACGCCAATAGTATTACCTTGCACAACTGAAAAAATCTCACGATACCTATGGGTAAATCTTTGACTTTGATAAAGACCATTTTTTGACAAGCAATAGAGTGAAGTTAAGGCCAGAACCGGGGTCAGCTTTAAGAAAAGAATGGCCAATCCCTGCTCGCCAGATGGTAGGTAATTAAACCTTATAAAATAGGCCAGCCACCAAGTTGCGCAGACGACTAAAACATCTAGCCCCTTTTGTAGATTAGAAAAAGATTTCTCATGTGCTTTTAACATAGAACCATATTAGTGAAATTCAGGCTTTTTGTAGAGTAATTGCTTTAATAGGCCTTTTAAACGAGTTTTTACCGCTCCGCGCAGGTGGAAATATAGCTCCAATCGCTGTAGTATTCATCGTTAATGTATTGATAGGAATTCGTCGTTTATGAACGAAGTTAAAAGATATTTTGATGCTTCGCAGGGAAGACTTTTGTATATAGGCTCCGAAGCTACAAACGAGTACTGGGACGAGCATTGGGCCACGGACAAGTTTGAAAAAGCATTAAAAACAAAAAGCTATTTTGTTTCACGAGTGACCAAGAGGCATTTACCGTTAGGATCAAGAATTCTTGAAGGTGGATGCGGTCAAGGCGATAAAGTATATACCCTTAAGCAAATGGGTTATAACTCGGTTGGTTTAGATTTCGCTGAGGCAACTGTTAAGCAAATTAAATCAGTTGCTCCTGAGTTAGAAATTGTGCTCGGAGATGTTAGAGAGCTTCCATTTAAGGATGGTGAGTTTGATGGCTATTGGTCAATTGGAGTAATTGAACATTTTTATGAGGGCTACGACCCAATACTAAGTGAGATGGCCAGAGTTATAAAGCCTGGTGGGAAATTATTTTTAACATTCCCGGCAATGTCTAGGTTTAGAAGATTAAAATCATTTTTTAATTTTTATAATAAATTTGAAGCTCAAGAAAGTTCACCAAAAGGATTTTACCAGTTCGCTTTGAATGTAGGAAAAACTACTGAAGATTTAAGAGCACTAGGTTTTACAGTTGTTGAAGAAAAGTACTTCGATGGGCTTAAAGGTTTTAAGGATGAGCTTCCTTTGATTAAACCTTTGGTCCAAAAGTTATATGATTCAAGAAACTTTTTTGCGAGGGCCACAAAGGCCGTTTTTAATATCATTTTTTCGTGGATGTTTGGGCATTCAGTTTTGTTAGTTTGTAAAAGATAGGTTTGGTAGATTATGAAAAAAGCACTAATTACAGGGATTACCGGTCAAGATGGCTCTTACTTAGCAGAGTTATTAGTTGAAAAAGGGTATGAAGTTCATGGAATAATTAGACGTTCTTCGATGTTTAATACGGGAAGAATTGATCATCTTTACCAAGACCCACATGTTAAAGATCGTAATTTTATTCTTCATCATGGAGACCTAACCGATTCTACAAATCTTATCCGTATTATCCAAGAAGTTGAGCCTGATGAGATTTATAACCTAGGAGCTATGAGCCACGTTCATGTTAGCTTTGAAACTCCTGAATATGTAGCAGATGTTGATGGTATGGGTACGATGAGATTGCTAGAGGCGATTAGAATTCTAGGAATGACAAAGAAAACTAAAATCTATCAAGCTTCTACTTCTGAACTTTATGGAAAAGTTCAAGAGACTCCTCAAAAAGAAACAACTCCTTTTTACCCTAGATCTCCTTATGCTGTGGCAAAAATGTATGCCTACTGGATTACGGTGAACTATAGAGAGGCTTACGATATGTATGCCTGCAATGGAATTCTTTTTAATCATGAGTCTCCTAGAAGAGGTGAAACCTTTGTCTCAAGAAAAATCACAAGGGCTGCTTCAAAGATTGCCCTTGGTCTTCAAGAGGTTATGTATCTTGGGAATATGAATGCTAAAAGAGACTGGGGACATGCAAAAGATTATGTCGAAGTGATGTGGCTAATGCTTCAACAAGAAAAAGCAGAAGACTTTGTAATCGCAACCGGAACAACTACTTCTGTTCGAGATTTTGTAAAACTAGCTTTTGCCGAAATTGGAGTTGGACTGGAGTTTAAAGGGGAAGGAGAGGACGAAGTTGCAGTTGTAGTGAGTTCTGATAATCCAAAATATAAAGTGGAAATTGGCCAAACCGTAGTGAGAGTTAATCCTAAATACTATAGACCAACCGAAGTAGATTTACTTTTAGGAGACCCTACCAAAGCTAAAGAAAAATTGGGGTGGAAACCTAAGCATGACTTAGGAAGCCTTGTAAAAGATATGATGGCCGCTGATCTAGAACTATTTTCAAAAAATAAATACTTAATTGATGGCGGACATACGGTAAGTGATTCATATGAAGAAAGAAGATAAAATTTTAATTCTTGGAAGCCGTGGCCTTGTGGGCTCAGCTATCGTGAGATGTTTAAAGTCTGACGGTTATTCAAACATCTTAACTCCAGTTAGAGAAGAACTCGATTTGATGAACCAAGAAAAAGTGCTCACCTATTTTGAGAATAATCGACCTGACTATGTTGTTCTTGCGGCAGCTAGAGTTGGTGGAATATATGCTAATGACACTTATAGAGCAGATTTTATTCATGAGAATCTAGTAATTCAAAGTAATGTATTTGGTGCTGCTCATAAGTTTCCTGTTCAAAGATTATTATTTTTAGGAAGCTCATGTATTTATCCAAAAGATTGTCCTCAACCAATGAAGGAGGAGTATCTTCTTACGGGTCCATTAGAGCCAACTAATGAGCCGTACGCCATTGCAAAAATAGCCGGTCTAAAAACGGCAGAAAGTTTTAGGAGACAGTACGGAGAAAAATTTTACTCCGTTATGCCGACTAATCTTTACGGAGAGAATGATAATTTCCATAAAGAAAACTCCCATGTGATTCCAGGTCTAATCGCTAGAATGACTGAAGCTATGGAAAAAGGTGAGAAAGTTTTTAAGGTATGGGGAACAGGAAAACCTAAGAGGGAATTTCTTTATGTTGATGATATGGCCCGCGGTTGTATCCATATGCTTAATTACGAAGGTGAAGTTCCTGATCTTGTAAATATTGGTTATGGAACTGATGTTACAATTGCTGAGCTAGTTGAAGTTATCAAAGAAAAAATGGGGTTTGAAGGAACACTGGAGTTTGACACCTCAATGCCTGATGGAACCATGCAAAAGCTTCTAGATAGTCAAAAAATTAGAGACCTTGGATGGAAACCTGAAGTCTCTCTAGAAGATGGAATCGAAAAAACTATCAAGTTTTATAGAGAATCCCAGGCTTAATCGTAAATGTCTTTTTTTCAAAAAAAAATCCATTATATTTCAGACGGTGCCAATTGGGTTATTAAAGAAATAGGTGAATCTCTTAATCGAGAATTAAAAGATGAGGGTTTCGAACTTAAAGAGAGTTCTCTTTTTTGCCTCAATGGAATAAATCATTTTTCTTCAAGATATAGTGCAAAGAAAATGTTTATCAAGAGTCCGTTTGTTAAAAATATCCTAACTTATTTTCATGGTGAAGATTCAGATATAAAAATCATTAATGCCATCAAAAAAAATCAGCATAATATCGAGATTATTCATACTTCATGCCAGATCACTAAAGAGCATCTTATTCGTTGCGGGATAAGTGAAAAGAAAATAGTTATTATACCAATCGGGATTGATGTTGGATTCTTCTCTCCAGTTGATGAGGGCAAAAAGAAAGAAATTAGAAAAGAATTTGGAATACCTGAAGATGCGACAGTAATCGGCTCTTTTCAAAAAGATGGAAACGGTTGGGGAGAAGGTCTTGAGCCAAAACTTTGTAAAGGTCCCGATCACTTTTGTGATGCTGTAGAATTAATTAATAAAGAAAAAGAGGTATTTGTTTTTCTAACTGGACCTTCACGAGGATATGTGAAGAAGAGACTTGAAGAATCTGGAATTAAGTATAAGCATATCTTTTTAGATAATTATAAGGATATTACGAAGTGTTTTAATCTCTTAGATATCTATCTGGTTTCATCTAGGCTCGAAGGCGGACCAAGGGCTCCAATGGAATGCCACGCTAGTGGTGTGCCAGTTGTTTCGACTTTAGTTGGGCAGGTCCCAGATATGATAGAAGACGGTGAAAATGGTTTTATTGTAGAAGTCGGTGATACCGAAGCAATGGCTAAGTCATGTCTTAAAATATTAAATAATCCTGAATTATCGAAAAAGTTCGTTCAAAGAGGTATAGAGACCGTGAAGAGGTTTGATTATAAAGTTATTTCATCTGAATATATGGAAAAGTTATATAAGCCTCTTATGAAATAGACTTTTCTTCTTCGAGAAGTTTATCAACCAATTCTTTAAAGCTTCTATCGTATTCCCAGCCTAGAACTTCCCTTGCTTTATGATTAGTCCCATAAATGATTTTTAAATCAACTGGTCTTAACAAGCTTTGATCGATACGAATAAATTCCTCAGGATCAAGACCTAGACTTTCAAAAGTAATATGCACAAAGTCTTTTAAGCTATTGGCCTCACCTGAGCAGATGAGAAAATCGTCCGGAGAATTATGTTGGAGCATTAGCCACATAGCCTCGACATAGTCGGGTGCATATCCCCAGTCCCTGAACACGTCTAGATTCCCTAGGTTAATATGATCAGCCTCACCTTTTGAGATTTTTATAGCCGTACTCAATATTTTTTTACTTACAAAGTTTGATCTTCTAAGAACTGATTCATGATTGAAAAGAATTCCACAACTTACAAAAAGTCCGTAGGACTCTCTGTAATTGACCGCTGTCCAATGCGAAGAAGCTTTTGAAATAGCATAAGGACTAACAGGGTGAAAAATCGTACTTTCTTTTAAGGGCAGTTTTTCTTCACTTATTTGCCCAAACATCTCACTGCTTGAGGCTTGATACATTCTGATATCTTTATTTGTTTTCCTAATAGCCTCTAGTAAGTTAATCGTACTGAAAATATTAAACTCTAGAGTCATGATCGGTTCATCAAATGAGAGGCCTACGGAGCTTTGGGCAGCTAGGTTGTAAACTTCATCAGGTTTTATTTCTTCTAATAAAGAAATAACATCGTTTAGCTTTAAAAGGTCCAATTTCCTAATATCAATCTTCTCTTCAATTTTTAAAAATTGGTGGTTGAGGCATGGGATAGTGGAGGACTCTCTCGTGATTCCAATTACCTTGTATCCCTTATTTAGTAAGAGTTTTGATAGATATGACCCATCCTGCCCTGTAACACCTGTTATAATCGCGGTTTTTTGCAACGCTTCAACCCTTTGCCTATACTAGTTTTTGAATCTCTATTATTATGAGACATTACAATCTTTGATTCAACATTGGAAATTTAGGTGTCAAAACCACTCATTTTTTATCGATTTGCCCTCGCCAAGGACGTCTTAACTGAGATGGAGGAGAATCCAAAGGAGTTCTTATATGGAGCCGATCAGCTAATCAAAGAAGGTAAAGTTGACGCTCTATTTGTTAGTAAGGGTAAAAGAAATACCCTTTTAAGAAAATTACTTTATTTGATAGAGAAGCCGGTTGCGTTAACTTATTATCTCGGAATGCCGTTGGAGATAGTTTTAGAGAACTGGGGCAAAGTTAAAAGATCATCAATGATATTTTGTATCAATGATGCTATCAGTTTTGCTGTCTTGTTTTTTAAATTGTTGGGATTAGTTAATGTTCCAGTAGTTGCCTTATTGCAGAGCACTTCAGAGCGCCATAGAAAATATTTTGGAAAGAATAAATTGGCTGTCTGGTTCTTAAAAAAATTAATTCAAAAAGCAGATTTAGTTTTGGCCCTATCAGAACCAGCACGGTCTGTTTTAATCGACAAGTTTGACTTAGCCCCAGAAAAAGTTCGCGTCTTTTATTTTGGAGTTGATAATAATTATTGGTCTGTTTTTGAGAATGAAAAAGAAGACTTTATTTTATCTGTTGGTAATGACCATAACAGAGACTTTAAAACACTCGTCTCTGCTTTGGCTGACTCTTATAAGCTAAAGATTGTGACAAGGTTACAGGTTCCTGATCATAAAAATATTGAAGTTCTTAATGGTATCTCAAATGATGAATTGAGAGAGCTTTATCAAAAATCAGCGTTGGTTGTTGCTCCTAGTAAGTATATCGAAACGGAATCTAGTGGATTAAGTGTGACTTTGCAGTCAATGTCATGTGGATCAGCCGTCGTGGCTTCTAGGAGTTATGCGATGGAAGAGATCTTTAAAGATGGTCAAAATATCTTTTTTTATCAAGCTGAAAACCATGAGGAATTGAAGGTAATGGTTGATCAATTATTCCAGAACAAACATAAAATTCTTGAATGTGGAAAATCTGCAAGAAAGCGCGTTCATGAAACCTATAATTGTTCAAATATGTCGAAAACACTAGATTCTATATTTAAAGAGTTTTCTTTATTTTGATAATTTAAAGTAAACGTAATTTGAGATACCTTCTTTTTCCAAAACCTTTTTGTAGTCATTGTTGATCTCAGAAAATAAATTAATCTTTCCATTTCCTGTTGGCTTACTTTCTTTAAGCCAAAATAGCATATTTGAAAGGTCATATTGGTGTCGGTAAACAGCTTCTACTTTTGAAAAGCCAGCTTGTTTAGCGAGAAAAGAAAAAGATTCAAAATTAAAGTACCATTTGTGAACATTGCGGTAGTAAAATTCTTTATAAGTATCACCCATAAAGTCAATTAGCCAATCGTCGTGATTTGGAGTTGAAATGACTGCCAGACCATCATCGCTTAGAAGCTCAAAGCAATCTTTTAGAAACTCAAGGGCATCATCAACATGTTCAATAACGGCAAATGACGTTAAGTAATCGACTTTTGATTTATATTTATTTAAAGCGTCTTTTGCATATGGGAAATGTTCAAAGCCTTTTCTAGTTAACTCATCTTTGAATGTCGACGTTGGTTCTATGGCCAATACTTTTGAAGAAGACGTTGAAACTAAATCTAGAAAAGAGCCTGAGCCACATCCAATATCAGCAACAGTTTTATTTCTCACATTTTCAAAGCCAATAAGTTCAAGCCTTTCGATTTGTTCTGGGTCATGTTGATTATAATAACTTTCTGGAGAAGCATCTTTATTTACCAAGTTACGATATTCATCAGATTCGTAATCTATATTATATTTTTCCAAAAAGGCGACATGGCATTTTTTACATTGAAAAACTTTTCTATTTTCAGGAGTTAGTGTTCCAGGCTTTCCTAAACGTATTGGTTTATCGAATATCAATTGGGTTTTTGAGTTGCAAACTAAACAATTCATAAATTATCCTTTTCCTATATTCTTAATAAGTTCAAAGACCTGTTGGCCATAGCTTTTCTCTTTCAGTTCAACAAAAAACTTTGTTTTTTCAATCTGTTTATCTTTAAAATCAGGAGTCATGAATTTATCTATTAGCTTCTTACATTCGATGACGATTTCTTGATGGTCTTTGCATCTTGCAACATCTAGCCTTTCCATTAGGTCGTTGAAATAGAGAGAGTTTAGCGTGACTCTAAGGAAGTTGTTCTCCTCAATTTCTTTATCAGACACCATGCACATAATTGGCATGCCGTGCAGGGCCGCTTCTAAAAGAATGGTTGAAACATTAGAGATTAATATATCAGCTGAAGAGAGAATAATATGAGTATCCATATAACTAGAAAGCTGAATAGAGTCGTCATTCTTTTCAACGCTTCTTTTGTAATACGGAACCATTCCTGGGTCCATGGATATGTGTTTCCAGTCAATGGAGAAAAAATCTGGCTCGCCTTCTGGGGTCGCTCTCCATGGGTGTGGTTTAAAGATGATATGAGTATCCGTGATATCACCCGATTGGATAGCATTTTCTAAAGTTTGCAAATGCTCTATTTCATTAATACTTTTACTTGAACCGGCATAAATGATTAAAGTTTTCTCAGGATCTATAGAAGCTTCTTGGCAATACTGCTTTCTGGTTTTCAGTGGTGGGGCTTTGTAAACTTCAAATTGAGCAGCTCCAAATTTCTTTATCTTGTCTGCTGGCATATCCATAAACTCGATTGCATGTGACATGGTTTGTTCCCCCCACACAACTAAGTAGTCTGGTAGTCCAAGCACGGTGGCTTTTGTAGATGGATTATCCCAAGAGTTCATGAGCACAACAAACGGAATATTTCTTTTTTTAGATGTAGAAATTAAATCTGAAATAAATAATCCCTCCAGAACACAGGGATGCAAAATCACATCTGGCTTAAAATCATCGACGGCTTCTTCTAGTTCCGGATAATTACCAAGTAGAAGCAATGTAAAAAAACGATAAATCGGAAAAATTAATGGATGAGAATAAAGCTTTATTCTCTTGTAAGACTTTTCAGGTAAAATGCCTTTCCAGATGTCTTTTAGAAATTGGTATTTCGGTTTATCTTGAATTTTGCGAAGGCCAAGTGCTTTTATCAGTTGTCGCATTTTACCGAGTCTTTTTCGGTTTACTTTAATGAGCTTTACATTTTTCAAGTTAAGTTTATCAATGGGGGTTTGGACTCTGTGGTCATCTGAGATGATATATTGGACAGAACACTCTCTTTCAATCTCTTTGAAAGTATCATTCAATATAAAATGCCGTATGATAATATCGCTTTCTAAAAAGATTTGTACTTTTTTCATGTGCAATTCTTTTTGCTTAAAAAATAGTTAACAAGATCTATATCAAACTCAGAATCGATACTGATCATTGATCCTTGAATTAAGTGGTAAGATGATTTTTTTCCCATGATTGATTTTTGACCTAAAAGGCAATCTCTTGATATAGCGTATGCAGCACCATTTCGATGGTAAACTGGGGTAAGTTGTTGTCTCGCAATAATCTTTCCTCCATTTTCCTTGTCGTAATATTCAAGGTTCTCACCTTCAATTGTTAGTTGCTTAAAAGGGTGACCTTTGGAGTCTGTTTCGGAAACAGTCCAAACTGAGTCAAAATCATTGTCGATGAGTTTTTTGATGCATTCTTCAACGTGCTCACTCGTTCTCAGAGGAGATGTCGGTTGAAGCATGACTACAACATCGAAATTAGTATTGTATACTTTTTCAGACTCTGTTAGTGCGTGAGTGAGAACCTCGAGATCTCCTATTCTGTCTCCTGATAGTGATTCAGGTCTACGGAAAGGTACTTCAATATTAAAATTTTCGCATTCTTTAGCAATTTCATCATGGTCTGTTGAGGCAACTATTTTGTCTATCGTGGTTGAGTCCTTAACTGTTTTTGCTATCCACTCTATAAGCGTATGACCTCCAACTGAGCGAAGATTTTTTAACTTGATACCCTTACTGCCACCTCTAGCAGGCACAACAGCTAGTATTTTTTTTCCCTTATACATTTCTTAGTTCCTTTAAGACATCTACTAGTGAAACGGAATTTACGTCTACAAAGTCACAGCAGATGGATTCTGCGGACAGTTTATCAGACTCACCATCACCTAAAACGACAATCCTACTGGAATCCGATAGGTTTTCATTTTTAGAAATTAGCTTAATCGTTTCTGATTTATTGCGGGGAGAGCCATAAAGACATTTAAAGTATTGATCCCAACCCCTTTTATAAATTATCTTTTTCAAACTAATTTCAGGGGTGTTTGAACTTAGATAAATATTAACTTTTTTTTGGCCTAAATGCTTAAGTAGTTCAATCGCACCTGGCATTTCCGTGCAGGCAATAGTTTTTTCTTCTACTAAACTTCCGTACAATGAGCAAAGTCGATCGACTTCACTTTGAATATCATCATGTTTCATTTGTTCAAGAACATTTCTTAGTAAAATAAAACGTGATACTTCAGGCATCTTAGAATGAGTCTTCTCAAGAATTAAATTAAACTGCTCATTATCGGTTAGCTGAAAGAAGGCATCCTTTTTGATTTTATTTGAATCAACTAAAGTTCCATCAAAATCAAAAACAAATACCTTTTTTTCACTAAGGGGCATTTTAGTATCGCCAGTGAAATGCCTCAGCCCAAGAGTCTACATTGGTTTTTCTTTCTGAGCGCTCCATTTTAGCGATTTTTTGGTCTTCGTAATACGAATCATTGTTAAAGTGAGTCGTTGATACTTCTTCAAAAATAGCTCCATCTAAAGTGTGGAACTTATGCCATTGACCTCTTTCAACTAAAAATGTGTCACCTGGAAGGAGTTTTGACCTTTGGCCGTTAACTTCTACTTCTAAGTCACCATATAGTAGCTGAAATGTTTCTTCCTTTTTCTTGTGAAGATGGTAGGGGTGCTTTTGTCTTGGAAGTTGGATTAATAGCTTCTTAGCATACTCTCTGTTGATACAATCAATAATCACACAACCAAACTCTCTAAATCTTTCAAGTCCGTAGTGGTGAGAAATTTCAATACCTGCATCTTTATTTACAAAGATTCGTGCATTGTTAAGCATACCCTTTACTTGGAGCATAATTTCGTAAACTAAGTCATCCGGTGCAACATCCGACTTAACGATATTTTCATTAATAGGTTGGTTTGCTTCGTAATCTCTATCTGCAACGATATCATTTGAAAAATCACCGCTAACTAGTTGCTCTTCCTGGAGTGGCATTGCAAAGAAGATATCTTCTCTTTTTATGATTTCGCCTTTTTTAATTCCTTTTTTGGCCCACACACCTCTAAATAAAGTTCTAAGTGCATTTATTTCCTCAGGTGGGGCTGGTGAACGTTCAGTTCCACCACAAGAGTCTTTTGCGACTTTATAAGCAGCCATCCATGCATCTACTTCGTCTGGAGTAGATGAGTATCCATTTAGCTTATATTTATCCGTGTTCATACCAACATGTCTTTCAAAAAGTTGAGCGCCTTTTGCATAAGCAATTTTAACGGCATCAAGATTGGTAGGCTCTTCATGAGTTGACCAGCCTATTGGAATTTCAGGATATCTTTTTTTCAAGAGATCAATTTGATTTAAGTTAAGTTGCTCTGGGGGAGTCGGGTATAGTGAAATACAATGCATGATCGCAAAGTCTACTTTTTTAGCTTCGAAAAAACTTACAAGCCAATCTATTTGAGAAAGAGTTAAACCACCTGTCGAGATTATGACAGGTCTACCGGCATTTGCGATTGCCTCAAGTAAAGGTTTATCAGAAGCTGAACAACTGGCAACCTTGATAATATCGATATCTAGCTCATGAATCCAAGCGATAGACTCTTCATCAAAAGGAGTACTAATTGAGAGCATTCCTTGTTTTTTTACTTCTGCCGTAAACTTTTTGTAAGTATCAAAAGTGAGGACAGTACTTTCAAACCTAGGGATGTGTTTAACATCATCACGGCCCTTATAGTCAGGGTGAATAAAAGTTCCTAATTGTCTAAACTGAAATTTAAGTGCCGCTTGCAATCCGTGCTTTTTAGCTACTTCACCCATGTTACGAATTATGTTTAAGCCATGCTCTTCATCACCTTGATGGTTATTGGCCAGGTCTAGTACAAACATGTCTTCTTTTAATAGTTTTTGCATACTGGGTTCCTCTAATTACTGATTTATCTGTACCAGTCGTTTATTCATAGCTGAGCTATAAGCAGCTTGGATTACTTTCATCGTCTGTAAGCCCGTTTCAAAAGAAATGGGAGAGTTTTCTATTTTTACATGTCCAGATAAGATGTCTCCGACATGTTTAATTTCATTTTGAAAGTCATCAGGTCTAGATTTTGAAATGAGTTCTTCTTGGATTTCTCCACCTTCACTTTGATACATGATAGCATCGAAACCGTCCTTGTAGTTTACATACCATTCGATAAAACCTTTATCGCCTTGTATCCTGACAGCTTTTTTAGCAGGCTTCGTAAGAACATCGGTAATGACGGAGCCAACTAAACCGTTTTCAGTTCTTAGAGCAATTATTGCATTTTGATCATAAGAGACTTTATCATTTTCGATCATATCCATTGTCGCATTAACTTCAGTCACTTCACCCATTCCAAGAACTCTAGAGAAATGTTGAAAAATATTTATACAATGGGAATGTTCACCAGTTGAACCACCACCTCGCTTGTAAAAACCAAGATAAGAGTCATGTGGTCCAGCGAGCCATGGGTGTGCACCAAAAATACCACCCCAATGCTCAAGCCACTGAACGTTTATACTTTTTGGAGTACCTAAAACTCCCTTTCGAATTAGGTTTTCAGCAAAAAGAGTATTTTGAGTAGTCGTATGGTTATAAGAAACACAAAGTTTTGTGCCTTTGGATTTAGCAAGTTCTTCAAGTTCGTTTAAGTTTTCAAGTTCTGGTGTAGATAATGGTTTTTCAATTAGCATCACCTTTGGAGAACTATTCTTGAGCTCATTGATTGCTATAGCAATATGAGTATCAGGAGGAGTACCAATTATTACAACGTCGAAATTTTCTGTTTCTACTTCTGAGTTCAAAGCCAGTTTTATTTCTGTATCCCAAGCTCCATACCTAGAAGGATAAATATCGTTTTTTGTTCTTTCTAGTGCGGCACTGTCGATATCACAAATAGTGACGTCCCAGTTTAGCTGGCGACAAGCATAGGCCATATGATTACCAATGGAGCCAGCTCCAACAGCTTTAACTTTGTACATTAAGCCTCCTAAGCTCATGTAAGGGCATTTTTACCGGATTTTCACATAGTCTACACCGTCCATCAAGTATTTAAGCTATAAAGAAGGGAGAAGGATTGTTGCGTCGGGTTAGTTTAGTAATTACTTTGATCAATGAGATCAATTCCCCAATCCATATTAGTCATTTTTGGAAATGAGTCAGATTCATGTTTTTTATACTTAAAAAAACCTGAAATCGCTTTTAAGTCTGAGTGGTCTTTATCAAATTTTATAAATAGCTTCCTGATATTTTTTGTCGCAAGGCGTTTTTTTAGAAATTTTCTTCGAAGAAAATTCAATTTATTAATTTCGTGACGCGTTTCTTGCACTCTGTCTAATTTGTACTGAACGTATAGGCGAGGAAGTACGAAATTAAGCCCACCTAAGTTTTTAGCGTATTTGCCAATAAACTCTTCGGGGGAATTAACATCTCCCAATTTCATGTATGGTGAATTTAATCCATGGAACCTAATTCTGTTTTCTAGTTTTCCAGGAACTCCGGAAGAAAAATTGGGAACATCTTTTGAAAAAATTTTTTGATAAAGATTATTAGTTGGAAGTAAGTCTAAGTCCCCATTCTTTCTAATATTAAAAAATGGTAACCAAGCACTATTGAGAAGAACATATTCTTCACTAGGAAATTGAAAAGACTTTAATTCTTTAAAATATCTAAGCTTTTCTGGATTTGTATCAACTTTCGAGTATTTAACTATTAAGTCTTCAACTTCTTTGATTTGAGAATCTGTTTCTGTCGAGTGGATTATTACGTCATACTTGTAATCTTTAATTTTTGAAGTGTATTTTTTTCTTATAACTTGCTTTAACTCATTTACCTTTGGGCATTTAACCCAAGAATTGAAATCACAATGGGACTTCATTCTAGGCCATCGAATTCGAATCTTTAAAATTCTTAACTTATGTGGAGCAACTAAAAGTCGGTCAATTTTTAGAGAAATCTTTTTTTCAGTTGCACGGTCAATAGCATAAAGTTCAAGCATAAACTTCTTCATTGAGCCATCTTCAATTTCAAAATCTCTTTCATCAAGAACTGGATAAATATCCTTTATGTCTGTTACGATGTCGTCGAAATACTCATAAGCCGGTGGCCAAAGAATTACTGCTAGATCTATATAAGGCCAGCGAAAGAAATTAATGATATTCCAAATAAATCTTATAAATGGCCTTATCAACTTTCTAACAGTTCTCATTTCCCACCGTTGTGTTAAAAACTTTGTTAAAATACTTCAAAGCCTGTTCACGTGATATAAGACCACTCTTAACTTTCGGCCATGAGTCGACACTTTTCTCTAAAATTATTGACTCTTCTTTATCCCTAAAATAATAAACTGATTCATAAGTTACAAATACTTCTTTAATTTCAAGGTACGATGCTATTGCCAGTCTATGTTGACCATCTCTGATTATAAACTTGGATTTACCGTCTTTGTTGACTAGTTTTTGAACTCGAATTATTCCATCTTTAATTGATTTTTGTTTAAAACCTTTAGTTCGAACAATATTTAATATATTCACTAGCCGGTCTACAATAATCTCTAAATCCGCCTCGTTGGTTGGACCTGCCTTGTGTGAGCCTTTAAAACGTTCAAGTTCTCGGATTCTGTCCTTTTCCCATGGTAGAAAGTAAAGTTTACCCTCTGGTTTTCCAATATCTTCATTCACAAATTCATTAAAAGATTTAACTAAGAATTTCTTATAGTATTCTCTTAGATACCCTTTAAGTTCTTCTTTTGAATCACCCGCTTGAAGTGCTTTAGTAAAGAAATGGTTTCCGTTGGGGCCATAAGAATGACCTGTTTCAGCAATGCAATCTTGAACACTTACTTTAAAGACTCTTTCTGGAGAAAAAATGTTCAATAAAAATCTCTTTAAATAAATAAGCTCTTTTTTTAATCTAGATGTCATCACTAAATTCTTTGACCATGCTACTGAATTGCGGATTGTTTATGTTTAATTCTTCAAACGATCCTGAATCCATCAGCTTTCCATCTTTTACAAATAGTATTGAATCGCACTCTCTTAAACAATTTAATCGATGGGTGATGAAGATTATCGTTTTCTTTCCTTTTAGTTGCCCCAGGGTCTCCATAATTAGTTTTTCATTAAGCACATCTAGCGAACTAGTTGCCTCATCTAAGAGTAAAATATTTGGATCGTCGTACAGTGCTCTAGCAAGCGACAGTCTTTGCTGTTGACCACCAGAGAAATTGCCTCCCTTATCTTCAATTATAGAATTTATTCCATTAGGGAGACTTTCAAGTAATTCGTTTAATTGAGCTTGTTTAATTGAGCGAAGCACATTTTCTTTATGTATTTTTGATTCTTCAAGCCCTAAAGCAATATTAGAAGCGATCGTTCCTTCAACAAAAAAAGACTTTTGAGGAACAACACCAAATTCTTTATACCAAGATTTTTTATCGAGATTATTTAGGGGTATATCATCGATCAAAATTTCACCACTTGCAGGTTCTAGTAAACCAAGAAGATTATTAATTAATGTTGTTTTTCCACCGCCTGAAGAGCCAACGATGGCATACATTTTTCCTTTTTCGAAAGAAAAATTAATGTCGTCAAGTGCGGGGATTTTAGTATTTGGATAAAAATAACTTAAGCTATCGAGACGAATAGTCTCCCAGGACTCGGGAAGAGTAACTTTATCTTTTTGCTCAATGCTCAAGCTACTCTTTTGGCTATCCATTTGTTTACCTAGGTCGAGAAGACCAGAAATATAAGGAGAGGTGTTTATGATTAAACTTAATTCTGAAAAAGTGTTTGAGGCAACAGGTATAAGCTTAGAGATTATTAATAAAAGTAGAGCCATTATCGCGGTGAGTTCACCTCTTGTATAACCCTCTTGGTTTAAATAAAGGGCAATGATAACGGCAAAACATTGTCCCACTAAAAAGATGATAGTGTTTGGGATAAGCTGGAGAAACTTAAAAGAAACCATTGAGGCACTATACTTCATATAAGAGTCTAGAAAGTACTTAGAAAAAAAGTCGGGGTTCTGATTAAGCTTTATTTCTCTAATTCCAGAAAAAAATAAGTTTGAATTGACTGCCATTTCATTAGAATAAACTCTTCTGTTTTCAGCTAGAGTTTTGAGTTTGGTTTTAATTTTTATAAAAATAAAACCGAAAATTATGCCCATCACTAGAATACTTACTAAGCCTGCTGTTGGTGAGAAAAAGATAAAAGCCCAAAGTGAAAGAATTATAGTAATTATAAATGAGGGGAGGTTAACAATTCTCTGAAGAAAATCGTTACTCCACATAAGTACATCCGTATAAATAAAATGAGACAGCCTAGTTGGATTTTGAGAAAGAAACCAAACATAAGGGGTTTTAATAGATTTATTTAGCAATTCTTTTGAATACCTGACCTGGCAGCGAATTCCAAAGGTTCTAGTTAGATAATGGAAACCAATCTTTCCAAGTCTCCCAATAATAATTGAGAGCATTGCTATAATACCGAGAAAAATTAAAAAATGGTTGTATTCTGAAAAGTTGCAGTAATTGTAGAACTTATAAAGGAGTTCATTCTTTTGTAACAGCTCCGGCTCTACAATTAGTGCTACTAATGGAGTTACGGTCGTAATTGCAAAGGTGTCTAAAGTAATAAAGAAAGTATTTCCTACAATGTAAAACCAGAGGGAGCCCCTTTCTTTTTTCGAGAGTAGAGAAACTCCATCTGAAAGAAGGTTACTAAATTTAGATAAGTTGCTTGAAAACACTATTACTTTCTCGCGACTATTAACAATCTTCCGGCAGTAGATGCTTCGGCTGTGTATTCACCGACCACCTCTACAGTCTTGAAGTTCTTTTTTAAAGCTTCTGTAAAGTCATCTAGTTCATATCTAGAGCCTGCCAAAGACTTAATCGTTTTTGATCCACGCCCCTTTGTGTTAGGCTTAAATTCTGTAATAAATACTTTTTCAGAAAGACTAGAAAAAGTATTAGATATTTGCTCCCAAGTATATCCTTCAACGTACCAAAGGTGATGAGTAAAACCTAAGGCTATGACATAGTCTGATCTTAATCTTTGAAGATCATTACTAGTTAGATTTGAAAAATTAACTACTAGTGGTAATAGTTCATAACGATAAGCTTCTTTTTTTAAGCGCCGGTATAAATGATCGATAGAAGCCACGTCGTAATCCATCGCAGTAACTCTATATCCAAGATTAGATCCTATGAGTGAGAAATAACCCTGGTTTGAACCGGTATCTAATAATGTGTATTTCTTATCAGCATCCTCTTCAAGAACTTTAATAATGGCCTTAGCCCTATTTCCTTGATAGTTGATTTTCCAATTTGATTTTTCGGAAAAGGTTGCTTCTAGGTCAATACTTGAATAATAGTCAGTCCATTTACCTTCAAAACAAAAGTTTGGAAGTGATTGAAGTTCTTTTAG
This sequence comes from Halobacteriovorax sp., assembly GCA_002720865.1. GTDB lineage: Bacteria > Bdellovibrionota > Bacteriovoracia > Bacteriovoracales > Bacteriovoracaceae. The sequence continues at coordinate 174,591 of PBIO01000030.1, read as the reverse complement.
TAAAAGGTTGATTACACCTTCAGCGCTTCTATTTTTATCAAACAGGAATTTGAAAATCTCTACTAAGGCTAATGGATTAAGCTTATTTTTGTACAAGAATGGATAAACCTTAACAAATCGACTAATTTTCTTAGAGAGCGGTTTAGATAGTAGATTAGATAAAGCTGATAAGAAAAAATTTGCAAACTTGTGTTCGATTGCCATTAGGTCTTCAATATCAAGCTTTCCTCCATCCCTGGCAAGACCTATCAAGCGGGGGTATTTATTATAGAGTGAAATCAAAGCATATTGGTTATTGATAAAGTCTATAAATGGAAACCTAGTATTATTAGATTTTTTTACGATTGAGCTAAAATCTTTGAAAAAAGGCTCGCTATTAAAATCAACATGGCAGCTTAGAAACTCCGAGTTGGTCAGCGTTAAGCCTTCTTTTTCCAGTCTGAGTGCCATCTTTAAATATGTGATCGCATAGTCTTTTTTAAGGGTAGGGGGAATTTCCGTAGTCTTAATAGGAGTAGCAAATTTTTCGTACCTGATAGACATTTCATCTCTATCGAGAATCGCTTTCGGGCATTGCTTCGATGAAAGAACCGATTCTAAATCATCAAATTTTTTTTCATCTACCTTTAAAAAAGCCATTTTATTTTTTTCAAAAAAATTATGATAAGGGTCTCTGGCGAATGGAGTTAGAGCCATTGATCTGCAATTTTCAGTCTCAGTCATATATATGCCTTTTCTCAGATTAAGTGGCTTAGAGTACCACTTATAAGCTTATATTGTAAAAAGACCAGTCGCGTAAAACTTGTATTTTCCTTTTAAATTTGAAGCTTAAAAAGGCTAATGCTTTGGCCCTGGTCGGTGACGCAGTGGCACTCAGATATATTCTGTTTTTGACTTTTGTCTCTGGCGTCAGATTTGGTAATTACATTTGAAGAGATTCTAAGATTCTCATATAACTCTTTCTTGTTCTGTAGATCAAAAAGAATATCGAATTCAGAACTTTGGCATTCCGCAAGCTTATCATAAGGGCGAAATTCGAGCTTGTCGGAAGTTCCTAGTAGCTTGCTTAAAATGAGAATCGCTTCTCTTAACTTGTCGTTGTCCTCATAGATTAAACAGCTTGAAGCCCCTTGAAGGATTGAGAATATCGCGGGAAGTCCCATAGAGCCACCAACTAAAGCGACCTTTTTGTTTTCAAATGAGGTCCTTCTTAATATGGAGTCCCAGATTATTCCCCAGTCACTTAAACCCCAATAAACATAATCAACTGAAGGAATCTGAAAGACGAAGTTGTAATATATTTGATTTGGTGATTTAGAAGTTATTTGATTTATCAAATCAGTATACTGACCAAGCTCATCCTCATATTTGTGAGCCAGGTTTTTATGAAATTGTCTTTCAGCCAATATTTTTCTATCGATAGTATCGAGAGAGTTTTTCATCATTAATAATTTCTTAATTTTTACTGAAGCTAATCCTTTAAGAACAAAAAGGAATTGAGAAGGTTTTCCATTCTTGAAAATAGAGAAGTTGTTTTTAAAAGACTTTAAGATACCGGATATTTCTGATCCACCAAAATCGATAAATTCAACATTTCCATTCGTCGTAACGTAAATATGTCTATTCCTAAGTTGATGAAACGTGATTCCTTTTAATGATAATTTAATAACTGCTAAAATAATTTTGGCAATTGAAGCTTCGTGTAATCGTCCTTCACGATTCATTTCATCTAAGTTTTGGCCATCAATATAGTCTTTTTCTAATACTTCCCACTCTGAGTCGATTTGCTTAAATTGAGGATGAATATTCATAGAGAATCCCTCAATTCTTTTATATATGTCGTATTCATTTTTTACTGAGTGTAAGTTTTGATTATTTACACTCGTCTTGTGTTGAATTTTTATAATTTTTTCATTGAACTTAAAAACTCGATGGTCCAATTGCCACCTTAAGAGAATTGCTTCGGGATAATATTTATCTAATAATTGATGCCATTTCTTAGTTAAATCTTTATAGCGAGAAGAATAGTTCATATCTTAAAAATGTTTTTTAACGTCAGTTTGCGCTCGCTCAAGATCTTTAGGTTGTCCGATGTCTAACCAATATTCTCGAATGGGAAATGCAACGACTTTTTTCTTCATCTCTATCAATTTTGAAAAAAGCTGTGTCATGTCGATATGCTTACCAGGCTCTAAAATATCTAAAACTTGCGGGGAGAGAACGTAGATTCCTGCATTAACAAAGAACTTCTGAGAGGGTTTCTCTTGAATATTAGTGATATTTTCTTGTTCAAGATTCAATACACCAAAAGGAACATTAAATTCATATTCTCTTACTGCCATAGAAGCAAATGAGTCTTGTTCAAAGTGAAAATCGACAAAATGTTTAAACTTAACGCTTGTTAGAAGATCAGCATTCATGACTATTATTGGGCAGTTTGCTTTCTTCGAAAGTAAGCTAAGTGCACCTGCCGTCCCTAGTTTTTCTTTTTCTTTAAGATACTGAATTTTTACCCCCCACTTCTCACCGTCACCAAAGTAATCAATAATCTGATTGGCCATATGGTTTACTGAAATGTGAAAGTTCCAGAATCCCTGATTTTTAAACTGTTCAATAATTTTTTCCAGTATCGGTTGGGTATCCAGTTCTACTAATGGTTTGGGCTTATTTTTGGTTAGTTCACCAAGCCTTGTGCCCAAACCACCTGCCATTAAAACGACGGGGTAATCAATTTTCTCTGTGAAAAACAGGAGGTCTAGGCATTCTAGTCCTATAAGTTCATCCTTATCATTTACAACAGGAATATGCTTTACTTCAAACTTTTTCATCATCTGTAAAACTTCTTCTTTCGGTGTATTCTCTTTAATCGTGACTGGTTTTTTACTAACCAATTTAGAGACAGGTTCTTCTAAAGAGTTTCCTTTTAAAATATGCCTTCTAATGTCACCATCGGTAACGACGCCTACAATGGATTTTCCATCTACAACAAGTGCAATTTTTGTGGTCCCTTCATCAATTACTTTTATAGTGTCGAGTATAGAATTTTCGAGACTTATCGTAAGAGCTTGTGCATCAATCATAAATGTTCTCTGCTGAAAGAATTTGCTTTGTACCACTCAAAAGTTTTTGAGATTCCATCCTCTAGAGAAGTGAAATTTAATTTTTTACTTTTTCCACATACTTTTTGAATACTAGGACAGCGACGCCTAGGGCTTCCAGGTGTTTCAGGCATCTCGTTTAATATAAGATCTTTTCCTGTAATTTTAACAACTGTTTTTGCCAATTCTTCGATAGTTACTTCGGGGGTCTCAATTCCTATATTAAAAACATCATTTATTTTTTCATGTTCTAAAAGAGATAGGATTTGGTTAATAGCATCATCTATGTAACAAAATGTTCTTGTATGATTCATACTATAAACATCTAATGAATCTCCATCACTGGACTCATAAGATCTTTTTAGAAGCTCTGGGATAACGTGTGATAGTCCCATTCTCGGCCCGAAAAAATTATGAGGACGTATGATAAGATAGGGTAGGCCTGAATGAATGACCATTGCTTCACCGTAAATCTTCGAGAGCATGTATGACGTTCTTGGCTTTTCAAGATCTGTAATGGCCAAGGGGGTGGTTTCAGGAGTAGGAAACTCTAATTCAAACTTTTCAAGTGTTCCAGCATATATTTCGCTAGTGGAGGGAAAAACAAATTGTTTTAATGATTTGTTTTTTTCAGAAAAACTAAGCACATTCGAAAGCATTTTTACATTTTTATCTAATACACTGAAAGGAGCTTTTAAAACATTGGCTACACCAATAATGGCACTGAAATGGAAAATGTAATCGTAGTCAGTATCAAAATCAGAAAAACAGCTAGAATCTAAAAGATCTTTTTGAAAAAAACTAACATTGTTACTTTCCAGGAGAGTTTCAAAATCAGAATCGATTCTTCCTCTTTGAAGATTATCTAGTATGTGAATCTCGACCCCTGAATTTCTCAAAGTTTTAGCTAGGTGGAACCCAATAAACCCTGCACCGCCTGTAATCAATACTTTTTTCATTAGAGATCACCTCTTCCAATTGCTCTGACATTACATCCCAAGCTTTTATAAAATTCAATATTCTTTGAGTTTAGCACATTGTTGGCATCGATTATGAGAGGCTTCTTTCCGTCGAGCCATTTTTCAAAATTATAATCTTCGAATTCACTGTGTCTTACAGAGAATATTAGAGCGTCGAAATCATTGTCATCAGGTAAGGCTCTGAAAGGTTTAACGTCGGTCTCTTCCCAGTATTCAACTAGAGGATCTAGGCACTTAATGTCTACGTCATGTTTTTTTACTTCCTTATAAAATATCTCAGAAGCAGAATATCTTGTGTCTGCAACTTCCTCTCGATAACTAACCCCTAGAAGAAGAACTTTTTTATTCGCTAGATCGCCTTGGAAATAATTTCTTAAAGTTTCAAAAGTGGATAATGGCATTTCCTTGTTAACTTGAAGAAGTAAGTCAGAAAAAGGGAAATCTAGCTCTTTATTATTGAAGATTTCATGTGCAGAGAACTTAGCGAAATATGGGTCTTTTGTTAGGCAATAACCACCAACTCCAAATCCTGGGAGCATGATATTCTTATGGGTTGGTCTTACTTTTATAGCGTCGATAACTTCGAATAAGTTAACACCAATGCTTTCTGCAAAACGCGACCATTCGTCGATAAATGCAATATTAGCCGCACGAAAAGAGTTCTCTAGAACTTTAGCTGTTTCAGAGGCTTTTAAGTTAGATAGTTCTGTTAATGGAAATTCTTTAGTGTTTATAATTGTTGTTAAGAATTTTTTGCAAAGCTCACTGGATTCTTGATTCAGGCCAGAGTAAACCCTCCAGCAGTTTTGAATTGAGTCGTAATAATCTTTTCCAGGCATAACTCTTTCATATGAGTGAGCTAGTTTAATTTTGCTATTATCTAGTCCTCTTTGTGAAAATTCTTTGGAAAGAATAGGAAGAATTATCTTTTCACAAGTACCTGGAGGGACAGTTGTTTCAACAATTAATAAGCATTCTTGTTTAATTCTCTTGGCTATAGATGCTGTTGCTTTTTCAATAGTTTCAAGATTTACCCATTTGCCTTTCTCATCTTCGATCAGGTCGCAATTAATATCCATAACAACGATATCTGCGATTGAGTAAAAGTCAGGTTTTTCTGTCGCAACTAGGTTGCCACCAGAGGTCGCCCGCTTAATTGCTTCATCCATTGCTGGATCGTTTGTATTAATAGGGAATGAGCCATCGTTTATAGATTGGACTCTTTCTCCATCTAAATCTACACCAATTACTTTATAGTTTTCTCCGTTTTCATCTAAACTATTTGATACGACAGCACACATTGCAGCACCAACAAAGCCTAAGCCTTGAATACAAATGACTTTTCGGTTTTCTAAGTTCCTTGAGAATTCCTTGGGGAGTTCGTCTATGATGCTTTGCATTCTGTCCTCAAAAATTAATACGATATATAATAGGTTATATACAGTGCTTTAATTGAATTTTAAATGATGTGATCACTTTAAATGGAATTTCTCCTATTAGGTGACGACACTTGGCAGCATTCACCCCTCTTGGTTTGCTTTACATACATGAGTTACTTAAATATTCTCAGCTAAGTATTCGATAAGATATTATTAAGGCAATTTCAGATGAAAGAAGAATTTCTACCCTATAGTAAACCTGTTTTTTGTGAAAAAGAAGTAGAGGCCGTCAGCGAGAGTTTGAGGAGTGGCTGGTTGTCCATGTCTAAAAAAGTAGCTGAGTTCGAAGAGGATCTAGCTTCTAAATGTAAGGTGAAACATGCCTTATTCACAAGCAGTGGAACAACAGCATTGCACTTAGCGTTGGCTGCAATTGATTTTAAAGAAGGTGACTATCTCGTAACTACTCCGATGACATTTGTAGCTTCTGCAAATGCCGCGAGATATTGTGGGGGGGATGTCCTTTTTGCCGATACATTAGAAGAGTACCCAAATATTGATTCTAAGTCTGTTGAAAATAAACTTTTAGAAAACTCTAATGTTAAATGCATTATGCCTGTTCACTTTGGTGGACTCTCTTGTGACATGCAAGAACTGAATAAGCTCAAAGAGAAATTCAAGGTTCGAATAGTTGAAGATGCTTCTCACGCTTTAGGTGCAAGCTATATAACAAAAGATGGAAAAGAGTTTCCTGTAGGGAGTTGCGAATTTAGTGATATGACGATTTTTTCACTTCATCCGGTTAAAAATATTACGACAGGTGAAGGGGGGGTTATAACAACAAATGATACTGAGCTTTACAAAAAGTTAGTATTGTTAAGAAATCATAGTATGCAAAGAGATAGTGAACAATGGGAAAATAAAGAGCTAGCTTTTGATGCAAATGGAAATGTTAATTCTTGGTATTATGAGGTTCATCAAGTCGGTTTTAATTTTAGACCTACAGAGTTTCAGGGAGCTCTAGCTTCTGCACAGCTACAGAAACTTGATGGCTTTATTGATGAGAGACGAAAACTAGCGAGTAAATATACTGAGATTTTTAGAAGTCAATTCGATGAAAACGTCATAAAAACTTTAGATAAAGAAGAGTATCATGGAAGCGCATATCATCTTTTTCCAATCCTAATCGACTTTGAAAAATTAAGCATTGACCGTAACGAATTAATGAAAAGATTAAGTTCGAATGGGGTTGGAACTCAAGTCCACTATATTCCTGTTCATCTTCAGCCTTATTATTCCAAGCGATATAGCTATAAAATGGGGGATTTCCCCAATGCTGAAAAATATTATTCTCAATGTTTAAGCATTCCTATTTATCCTGGAATGCGAGAGCAAGACATGGATAGAGTAATAGAGACCTTAAGGGGAGCAATTGGATAAATTAAAAGTTGCTTTCAGAGTAAAAGGTGGTGGGACATATGGTTGGGGACATGTTTTTAGGGCCATAAGTTTTGCACGATATTTGAAGTCTAAAAAGATATCTGATGAAATAATTTTCTATTTTGAAGGAAGTGATGAAGTTGCCAAGTATATCGGGGAAGATTTTTCATCAACTAGGTTGGAAGAAGGACTTTCTGTAGAGACAGAAAAAGAATCGTGGGAAACCGGATTTGATATTGTTTTTGTCGATATGTTAGAGATTTCTGAACTGAGGGCCAATCTTTTAAAAACCTTTTGCCGAAATCTTTGTGTTTTTAATGATATCTCCTATGACTTAAAGGGAGCAGATACTTTAATTTTTCCACAAGGTATATCGGCTGAATTGACACCAAAGGCTAAATTAAACCTAGTTGGTGAAAAGTTTTTTATTTTTCAAGACCAATATCGCGAAACGATAGAGTCTGGATATAAAAAAGAAATCAGAACTAACCTTGAAAGCGTTTTTGTCTGTATAGGTGGTAGTACTTCTCTAGAGACACATCAAATTTTCCTAGAGAAATTTGATGAATGCGATTATTTACAATGCGATTATTTGATAGGAATGGAAGTCTCAGAAGAAGAGATTGTAAAACTCTCGAAACAATATCCCAGAATAAAATTCTTGAAGAATGTTGATGAAATTGCAGACCTAATTTCTAACGCCGATTTGGCTATAATCACCTCGGGTTTTATTAAGTACGAATGTGCTCTTTTAGGGGTTCCTATGATTCTTTTGAGCATTGTGGATCACCAAGAGGACTTAGCAAAAAATTTTCTGAAAACGAAAACAGCTATTTATGGTGGAAGAATTCAAGGAAATGGCTGGGAATTGTCAGAAGACTTTAATAAACTAAAACTCAATTTTGAAAAGAGATCTGAAATGAGTAAATATGGGCAACTTCTCGTTAACGTTGATGGGCCTAGGAAAATTATAGAAGAGATCACCAAGGAACTTAAAGGATAGACATGTTTTTTAATGAAGAGATAAGTATCGGTAATATTAAAGTCGGAAAAGGCCATAAGCCTTTTATTGTTGCTGAAATGTCGGGTAATCATAATCAATCCATAGAAAGAGCCTATGAGATTATTGATGCGGCCGCTGAAGCAGGTGCACATGCTGTTAAATTACAAACCTACACACCAGATACAATAACTCTAAATATTAAGTCTGAAGACTTTACGATTGGTGAAAGTCTGGAACTATGGAAAGGAAAATCATTGTACGAGTTATATGGAGAAGCATATACACCTTGGGAATGGCATAAGGAATTATTTGAAAGGTGTAAGGAAAAAGGAATGCTTTGTTTTAGTTCTCCTTTTGATCATACAGCGGTTGATTTCTTGGAAGAACTTGATGTCCCTGCATATAAAATCGCTTCCTTCGAGTGTAATGATATTCCACTAATTAAAAAAGTTGCTCGCACAGGCAAGCCAATTATTATTTCCACTGGCATGGCCAGTGTCGGAGAGATTGACGACGCCGTTAATGCCGTTAAATCTGAAGGAAATAAAAATTTAATTTTATTAAAATGTACAAGTACTTATCCTGCTGATCCAGCAGACTCTAATATTAAAACTATTTCGCATTTATCAAAGTTATTTGATGTGCCGGTTGGACTTTCAGACCACACATTGGGTGTTGGAGTTCCACTTTCTGCTATTGCACTAGGGGCAGTGATGATTGAAAAACACTTCACTTTATCTAGAGATGATGGAGGTGTTGATTCGGCTTTTTCATTAGAACCTCATGAATTGAGAAGCCTTGTTGTAGAAAGTGAAAGATCTTGGAAATCATTAGGTGTAGTAAGGTACGGCCATACGAATAAAGAAGCCCCGAGCCTTAACCTGAGAAGATCTTTATATGTATGCAAAGGATTGAAGAAGGGTGAGAAGTTGACCCCTGAAAACTTAAGATCAGTAAGGCCGGCTCTAGGTGTTGAACCAAAGTTTTATGAGCAACTTTTAGATCGAACTGTAAATAGAGATATTGAAGCAGGGACACCTTTTAAATGGGAATATTTAGGGTAACTACATGAATAATCAAAAGCCTTATGTGTTTTTTGGAGGAAAGGGGTTTGGCATTTCTTGCCTTGAGGTGGCTAAAGAGACTGGCTACCTACCCAGCTTAGTTGTAGGGAATCCCGAAGACGATGGTTCAGGTAAAGATTCACTTGTAAAAAAATGTAAAGAACTTGGGGTAGATGTTTTAGTACAGGTTCCCGCAAGTAGCGATTTGTTAAAAAGTAAGATCGATGAAATCGGTGCACATTTTGCATTTTCCATAGGTTGTAGCCAAATCATTCCTTTGGAAGTCATTGAGCTTTTTTCTGAAAGAGTTATAAACCTTCATCCCTCTCTACTTCCGAGACATAGAGGTTGTTATCCTTTGGCATACGCAATATTTGAAGGGGATTCAGAAACTGGAGTAACAGCTCATTTTATGGAAAAAGGTGTCGATTCTGGTCCAATCATTGAATCCGTTCTCGTTTCTATATCTCGTTCGGACACGGCAGCAACATTATCAGACAAAATTTTCCCTAAGGGAGTCGAACTTTTTCGAAAAATTTTAATCCAAAAATCAAATGGTGAAGAGTTATCCTCTACACCTCAAGATGACAGTCTTGCATCCTATAATAAGAAGATACTACCAGGTAATGGGGAGATTGATTGGAATTGGGAAGGAAATCAAATATTTGATTTTATAAGAGCGATGACTTTTGAGCCTTTCCCTCCCGCAAGTTTCAAAATCGGTAGCAAGGAAATGATTATTGTAGATAAAAACCTACTTTAGCTGATCAATATTTTTCCAAACTTTTTCAAATGCTAAATAGACATCGGTCAAGTCTTCTTGGCTCATAGGCGGACGAATCAACTCGTTCACAATCAAAGTCTCAAAGTGAAGCTCCTCACAATTAGGACAGTCCCCTTTTTTATATTCTCTGTCGGTCAAATTAAATGGATGTTCACCAAATGCAATTCGCTCTTTATACATGGGCATTAAGTATATAGGCTTTACATAGCCATAATTAAGTAACACAGGAGAGTCTTCTCTTAGTAAAGTGGGCGGAAGCTCTGCTTTGACAGCATCTACGAATTTATTTCTAGGGACTTCGGTGACTGTCTGGTCATACTTTATTGAATGAAGGTAATAAGCGTGTGTTGAGTTTTTTCTAACCTTAGGTATGGATAAGAAAGGTAAGCTTGAGAGCTTTTCGTTTAAAAAATTAACGTTAGAGATTCTTTGCTCTAGAAGAGCAGGAAGCTTTTTTAATTGTTCTCTTGAAATAGCAGCCTCAAGCTCTGTCATCCTATAGTTAAAACCTACCATATTATTTAGTTCTTTTTTATCTTCATAGCCCTTTGCGGAAATTACGGCTTCGGCATGATTCCTGATAAGTCTCATTTTCCAGGCAAATTCATCGTTGTCAGTTACAATCACTCCACCTTCCCCAGAGTGAATATGCTTATGATAATTTAATGAAAAAATGCCAATGTCTCCCAGAGTACCAGCATATTTGCCTTCTGATTTGGCCCCTGGTGCTTGAGCCGTATCTTCGATTACAATTAAATTGTGCTTTTTAGCTAACTTGTTTATTTCAATTGAGTTGTAAGGTTGTCCAAAAATATCAACAACCATAATAGCTTTTGTTTTATTGGTTATATTCTTTTCTACAGATTCAATGTCTAGGCAAAAAAGATCTTTTTCTACATCCGCGAATACTGGTATTCCTCCATAAGCAATAATTGCTGTTGCAGAGGCACTCATTGTGTAAGGAGATACAATAACCTCATCTCCAGGGTTAATCCCTGCAGCTCCAATCGCGCAATACAGGCCAGAAGTTGCAGAATTAACAGAAATGGCATGCTTCGAGTTGAAAAAAGTAGCCCATTCTTTTTCCAAAGACTGCACTTCAACTCCTCCATAAAAATCATCGTGCCATGAACCCAAATAAGTTGAAAGTTTTCCAGATCGTAAAACTCTGAGAACGGCCTCTTCTTCTTCTTTTCCTATGGTGTTGTAAGCAGGAAAAGGTTTCTCTCTTAGTTTCGTACCACCTAGGATTGCTAATTTACTCATGTTTTTTACCTTTCGATTTAACTAAATATTCTTTGATATGTTTATCAGAAGAGACTATTTTGAAAATTTCATCTGAAATAGGTTTGTAATAAGTTCCTCCATCTACTGGGGGAGTCACTATTTTTAATCCATTCATTACTAGTAGTTCAACGGCTTTTGCCATTGAGCTAATACTGGCATTGTATACATTTGTCCTAATGTCTGAATAATTTCCTGCACCTAAAAGATTAACTTTTTCTTGTATTACTATAGGACCTTTGTCTATTTCTTCACTCATAAAGTGTATGCTGACACCAATTGGGTCAAAGTTTTTCAATGCCCATTCAACGCAACTGCAACCCCTGTATCCTGGAAGAAACCCAGGGTGCATATTTAGGACACCATGATTTACTACCTGTAATACTTCACTCTTTAAAATTCTCGGGGTTGATGCATTTAACATTAAATCTACTTTTTGATCTTTAAGAATATTTATACATTCTTCTGAGTTATGATTTGAAACACTATAAAATTTGATATCATCAAATTTCTCATAGGGGAGTACTTGAAATTTACCCTCAGTTCTTCTATTGAAAATCTCTTTGTCTTTGGAGGAAGTACTTTTTTCATCAAAGATCACAAAATCGACAGGAATTCTTTTAAGGCTCAGCTCTTTCAGAAGGCGTCCAAGAAAAGGACTTTGATCAACACTAAATACTCCAATTTTCATATTGTGATCCTAAGGATAAATGGTGGAATAGTTGTCAACCCATCCTCTTCCAAATAGTACATATTCAGATTCGTCCGCACTTACACGTTTGGAGTCGTTGTTAAAATTACAATCTCCATTTACTTGTAGATGAGCACTTGGGTCGTCGGCCGACTCAATCACCGATGTTGTTAATTTAAATCCTTCGTCACACCTTTCCCATACGGAAGGTGATCTAAATGAGTTTACGGTTTCTAAAATTTGATCCGGCCCAACTCCTAACCATTTTGAAAAAACGTCTAGATCATTGGGCTTAATATTTGAATACTTCTTTACGAGTTCTATTCCAGCACTTCTAGTAAGTCTTTTAAGTCTAATCTCGCGGGAAGCATGGTCCGTAACTTTTCCATAGCCAAACTTTGCAAACTTTATCCAGTCGTGAAGACCTGAATAATGAAAGCAATCAACATCATTGTATGAATCAAAAGTTCTTTGTAGCTGATGAGTTTCATAAGAAAACTTTGCTATCATTGCTTCATGTTGAGATTTACTATCCCATGGCAGGTAGTTTCCAAGATAAATCCCTCTTACACCAACAGAGGCGATTTCTCGATCTCCAGGATATTTAAAAAGCTCTAAATCATCTAACGAAAGAATAGGGGAGTTGTTGGCCAAGTCTTCAGCTTCCATTCCCATGAGATCATGTTCTTTTCTATACTTTCGAGTCATTTCCACTTCATTCTCGTGAGAAAACATTCCGACTTGATCAAGCCCTTGATGGGCTCCCCAAATAATTAATGGGATTTTAAATTTTTGCGCAATATTGACAGGATAAACTGATTGGCCAGCCAAGCAATGCCAATAAATGCTACCCTTAAGTCTCAATGTCTCACGAGTGATTTTTTTTACGAGTCTGGGGTCAACTGTCATAGAAAGAATGTCGCAACCCATTTTAGATTGTAGGTAAGCGAGATTTCTAATTCCTCTATCAGTATTATATTGCTTATTATAAGTAACGAGTAATGGAGTTAAGCCTAATTTGTTTTTAACAAAATCTACAATGAAATACGAATCTCTCGCACCACTCACAGGAATAATACAGTCGTGAATATTTCTTGATTTACTTTTATATTGGTTTACAATTTTCTTTAGGCGATCGAGTCTTTCATCCCAGTCCAAGGTGTATTTTTCTTCGTGGACACGACACCCACTACAAATTCCGCTTTCATCGAAAACAATATTCAAGGGATGATTTTCAGGGTATAAACATCTCTTGCAATACTTCATCTAAATTACCTCTTCTTCAATTTTAACAAATCGAAGATTTGATAAAGCTGCATCATCTAATTTTGCTACTCTGCCTGAATCAGATAATTGTTCCGGCTGATATCGAGTTCTTAAGTCCATTCTAATACTGTGTTTTTTTGCAGCGAGAAGTGTTTTGGTGATAACTACACTGTGCTCAAAATAATGAAAAAAGTTTGCAGCAGCAACACCAGATAAGTCGTACTGTAAGGCTTCGCTAAAATGTGATGGGTTACCAGCTCCACCGCTAATAATTACAGGTAAACGTGTCGTCTTTGTGGCAAGTTCAATAAGCTCTAGATCAAACCCCTTGCCAGCTCCATCTTTATCAATAGAAGTAATAAACAGTTCACCTAGTTCAAGTTCTTCTACAGTTTTAATGTATTTTTCAAATTCAAAAAGTTGATTATTTATTCTGTCTTTTACAAAGTATTTGCCATCAACCATTTTTACGTCAAGAGAACCAACAATACATTGGGAACCGTACGTTTTCGAAGCCCATTTAACTGTTTCAGGGTCAGTAAAAAGAATAGAGTTTACGACTACTTTATCTGCACCGTTTCTGATTAGTGATTGGAAATCTTCTTTAGATTTTATTCCACCACCAATGGCAACAGGAACGTGACAATGTTTAAAATATTTTTTTAAAGGCTCTATTGAAGGGGAGGTTTTCGCTTGGCTTGCGTCAATATCAAGAACCACAATTTCGTCGATTCCCCAACGGTCCAAGTACTCAATTGCAACTTCGGGCTTACCAACGGGGAGATATTTATTGAAACCAAAGCTTTGAACTACGATTCCATTTTTTATTATTAATGTTCCAACGATCCTTTTCTTTAGCATTATCTCATTCCATAAAATAATTTGCAAAATTGTTTATAAGTCTTAATCCATTTAGCTGACTCTTTTCTGGGTGAAACTGTGTAGCAAGAATATTATCTTTTTGAATTACGGAAGTAATAGTTCTTCCATAAGCTGTTTTGCCTAGTACAAGTTTATGGTCGCACTCAAAATGATAACTATGGTCGAAATAAAAGTTCTTTTCCGAATCTTTAGAGAAGTTATTAAAAATAGGAGAGTCAGATTGGGCAACTACACTATTCCAGCCAACATGAGGAATTTTGATTCCATCAACTTCTTCTAGACGAGTGACTTGTCCTTCAATCCAGCCTAGGCCTTCATTTAAGCCACCCTCGGTTGAACTTTGTGCAAATACATGCATTCCAATACATATTCCAAGTATAGGTTTTTTATTTTCTATAACTTCTTTTTCAAGAATTTGATGTAAATTTAATTTTTTTAAATTCTCCATTGCAGCACTAAAGGCCCCTACGCCAGGAAGAATTAATTTATGAGATTTAGAAATCTCCTCTTCAGAGTTTGAAACGCAATAAGGGATATCTAGATACTCTAAGGCCGCTGCAACTGAGCCGACATTACCCATACCGTAATCTATAATACACAAATCACTCATTCACATTCTCCGCCAATGATTGGACATCATAATTTAACACCCACTCGTTGTCTCTTTTGGTAAACAAGTCCTTATTTCTATATCTTTCAACAACCTCGTCAAATTCTTCTCTTGAAATTTGAAGGTAATCACAAAAAGCTTTGATGTATCTATCGTGACATTTTCCATCGTATAATTTGACGAGTTCTAAACCTTCTTCTCTTGTTAGAGCTCCCAGGTTTATCATTTCACCAGCTTTATCTGTGACTTGTCCAAAGCCCAGTTTGATAAATTTAAAAAACTGATTTACGGGGTAAAAGTCTTCATCTAGAGATTGTGAATTTGTTATGTCTCCAGTCTCTTCAGGGGGCTCTGTTCTTAGTGTAAGTCCATTCTCTACGGCGAAGTCTTTATTCTTTATGCAATTGAAATCTTCAACATAATAGCCAAGATATGCGATTCTTGTTTTGGCCATTACAACGTCCTCTTCTGAGGGATAAGTATGAAGGTATAAATCTTTTGGATTAATACCTTCGGTAAGCGAGTCAGGTAAAACTCCACCTTGGAGAGTGTTGCAGTTTCTCATCGAAGTAGCATCTCCATCGTCACTACCATGACGCTCTCCAATTGTGTATGCAGGATTTTCACCGAGAAAGATTAAAGGAATCTGAAACGCAATTGAAAAATGAACTGCGCTAGAATATAAAGCGTACTCAGTAGCTTTACACCAATTTCCAAATTCCAAAAAAGCTCGTTTCATCATTTGTTTCCAAACAATCGGATTACAAGAAATTGTTTGAATATCAAAACCGTGCGAAATTAAATTACTTATATTTGCCGCACCCCTGTCTCGCATTTGCTCAGGAGGGTACATTAGACTAATCAAAAGAGGCTTCATATTTAATTCGTCTCGAATGTAAAACGCTTGGCGGGTGCTATCTTTCCCGCCACTAACACCTACAATACAATCAAAACTCGAATTCGAATTCTCAATTCCCCAGGCCGCAATTTCCGCTAGTTGCTCCTTTCTTTTGGACCAATCTATAGCACCTGCTTTTCTTTCATTGTAATGTACACAAACAGGACATAATCCCTTCTCACTGAAGTTGATATTTGGCCTTGTTGTTACGTTGACGCATTGGGCGCAAATTCGCATTAGGTTGCCCTCGATATCTTTGATTAATGACCAAATATAAAGCTTAATAGAAGTACTTGCAAAAGAAATTGCTTCTGAAGGTGTGTTGTCCAATGTAAAATGCTAAGCCTAATTTAAAATATTTATGACGCGCTAGGTATAAGGAACGAAAATGATTAAGAATGTGGTTGCTAGAGTTAGAGGTGAAATCCAAAACAGAATACTCTCACCAGAGCGAAAGAAGTTTAATAAATTTATTAAAGACTTCATCGAAGAGAATAAATCTACCGAGCCTTGCAACAAGAAAATTATGATAGACGCTACCTGGGATAATCCTAATTATTGGTACAGGATCGGAATAATTTCGAGAGCCTTGGGTGTTTCTAGCGACTTAGTCGCAGCCCTAATTGGAAAAGACAGGAGAGTTCAACAAAAGTCGATGATCGAGACATTAGGATATGCTCATACATTTGATTTGATGGATACATTTGACTCTAATAAGGAAGAACATTTGCGCGTCTCAAAGGAGTTGTTTTCTTCGGTCACCAAGCCGGACGACGTGTTAGGACTTAAACTTCCTTTTGATTTTCCAGCGTCATTTTTATACGACGATATTTTAAAAAAACAAAGAAGTGCTTATATAAACGTAGAAGAGAACTCTACACTTGAAACAGTAGCTCATTTTTTTAATGTAATCTCCTCTGCTGAAAAATGGTTAGATGAATACAAACCAGAAATTTTAATTATGAGCCATTGTATTGGATGGAGGGCCATTTTTGTTTGGGTTGCAGTTAAAAAAGGAATTACAACAATTATTCCTTATGGTGAGTTTGGGCTTTCTCGATTTTGGAAAATTGATGATATTAGCGACTTCTTTTCTTTTCAGGACAGACCCTTGTATGAAAGAGATTTTTTACAGCTAAGTCAAAATGAAAAAAAGATTCTCTTCGATGTTGGTGAAGAGTATTTAGAATCTAGATTTTCGGGAAAAACAAATGACATTGGCTCGATGTATACCTACCAAAAGAGAAAAGGCGAATGTAATAGCGAAATTATAAAAAAAGAGTATGGCTGGAATGAGAATAAGCCTATTATCTCCGTATATGCTTCTAACTGGTTCGATTATCCTCATTTCATGGGAATGAAAAATTTTAGAGACTTTTACGACTGGATCAAGGTTACCTACGAAACTGCACTCGAGAACAAAGACGTCTATTGGTTGTTCAAAGCACATCCCTGTGATGAGCATTATAAAGGAAAGACTTTAAGTGACTTCTTTGACTTTGATACTCCTGAGCATATCTCATTGGTTAATGAGTCTTGGAATGGAGAAGACCTTCTGAGATC
This sequence comes from Halobacteriovorax sp., assembly GCA_002720865.1. GTDB lineage: Bacteria > Bdellovibrionota > Bacteriovoracia > Bacteriovoracales > Bacteriovoracaceae. The sequence goes on along the minus strand of PBIO01000030.1, from coordinate 157,649 downwards.
AGTAGATGGGATTATTACTTATCATGGAACTATTGGAATAGAGGCTACAGCACAAGAAAAACCAGTGATGATAGCAGATCAAGGCTGGTATCATGATTGGGGAATTGCAAAGTACTCCAAAAGTAGAGAAGAATACATTGAGAACTTAAGTAAGCGCTGGTGGGAAGAACTTGATCTAAAGGAAAATAAGGAACTTGCTACCATTTTTGCTGGTTGGTACTGGGGTCGACCAGATTGGCAAAAAAACTTGATTATGGATGATGATTCTACTCAATGGAAAATTTATAATACTTTGCCGAAGATAGTAGAACGATGTCAAAAAGAAATTCAAAAAGAAGTTAGCCTCATTAGAAGTTGGGTAGAAAGTAAAGCCACACATTTTCATACTTTTAAAATGTGTGAAAATATTTGTGACCACGAAAGGCAGTCTGAATGAAAAAAAATGCTGTTGCCATAATTACTGCAAGAGGGGGAAGTAAAAGAATCCCTCGAAAGAATATTCGTGATTTTAATGGGAAACCAATTATATATTATTCTATAATTGCAGCTATAGAATCTGGTTGTTTTGAAGAAGTAATGGTTTCCACTGATGATGAAGAGATTGCTAACATAGCAAAGTCCCTAGGTGCGAAAGTTCCTTTTATGAGAAGTGAAAAAAATTCAGACGACTATTCCATGACCAGAGATGTGATTCTAGAGGTGGTAGATTCTTACGAGAGAATCGATAGAGAGTTTGAGTTTTTCTGCTGTATTTACCCGACAGCACCCTTTGTAACGAGTAAAAAGTTAGAGGAATCCTTCGAACTTATGAGTAACTCTACAGCAAACACACTCGTTCCTGTCACAAGATTCAGCTATCCAATTCAAAGAGCGTTGAAAATAGAGAATCAAAAAATATCGATGTTTCAACCAGAGCATCAATACTCCCGATCACAGGATTTGGAACCAGCCTACCATGATATTGGACAATTTTATTGGGGAAGAGTAGCAACATTTAAAAAACAGCCAGATTTGTTTTCAGATAACTCCATTTGCTACGAAGTCCCCGAAGTGGAGTGTCAAGACATAGACAATGAGCAAGATTGGATTCTAGCAGAGTTGAAATTTAAGTTCTTATATGGCGAGAAAGAAAATGACTAAGAAGTATAGGGCAGCTCTAATTGGACTAGGAAATATTGCTTGGAAGTACGATAGGGATAATTGCGACAATGAAATAACAACCCATATGGAAGCTTATCTAAATTCTGATGACGTTGAAGTTGTTGGTGGATTTGATCCCTGCGAAGATGCTCGAAACGAGTTTTCAAAAAAATATCAGGTAAAAGCTTTTGATTCTATTGAAGAACTTATTGAAGAAAAAGTGGACATCTTGAGCATATGCTCGCCAAGCAAGTTTCATTATGATCACCTCAAGAGAGCGTTAAGTAGTGACATAAAAATGGTCTGGTTAGAAAAACCTCCTGTAGAAAACATTACTGAATTTAAAGAGATGGTTAGTTTGATCGGTGATACTAAAGTAAACGTTAATTACATGAGAAGGCACCATCCTTTCTTTAAAAAAATAAGAGAAATCACAAAAAATAAAAACTATGGAGTGCTTCAATCTTGTGAAGTGAGTTTTTCGAAAGGTTTTTTAACAAACGGTTCTCATATGGTGGATCTTATAGCCTTTATCGTTGATGAAAAAGTATCAATTGATTTTTCAAATATTACAAAAGACGGATCTTCAGGCGTCGGAGTAGGTAAAACTAAAACAGGAACAAGTGTTTTGATTAAGGGGAGTGATGTCCCTTATCACTATCTAGAATCGATATTTGTTTTTGAAAAAGGACGGATAGTTGTAAAGAATGGTGGTAAAGAATGGATCGAAGAAGAGAGAATTGAAAATGCAGATTATCCTGGAACTTTTTCTTTAAAACAAAAATATACGGAATCTTTTGAACAAAATCTTGGTTTTATTAAAGAAGGCCTTGATGACTTAATCCAAAATTTTGAGCAGAAAAGAGACTCTGATTTATCTTTTGTAAAATTTGAAAACACTTTAAAGTTAATTTCTGAACTGATTGGAGAATAGTCTTGAAAACACTTGTGGTTACAGGAGATGTTGGAGGGGCAAAATGTGTATTCACTTGCCTTCAGAAGTTGCAGGAATCGTCAGAAGTCTATGTCGTCGAGAATGGTTTTATTTCAACTCAAAAATCAAAGCTTAAAAACATTAATTGGATTGAAGGGAGTTTTGATTCGGTAGTTGATTTTCTAGATAAAGAAGAAATTAATAACTTATTATTCTCTACTAGCGTACACGATAAATTGGCACTTAGAATTGCAAGAGTTTGCAAAGAGCTCGGTATTAAAACTTATTGCCTCCTAGATAATTGGATGAATTACAGATATCGCTTAGAAATGGATGGAGAAGGGTTATTTTCTCCAACAAAGTATCTTGTGATGGATAAAATCGCTTTTGATGAAAGCGTCAAAGAAGGAATATCAAAAGATATTTTAGAAGTCGTTGGGCAGCCTTGCTTAAGTAATATGTCTGAATATTTAAAAAATAAAGTTAAAGACGGAAAAAAAGAAAGCAGACTTGAAAAGAGGATTGGATTTGTATGCGAGCCTGTAGAGAATGACCAGGGGAGAGATAGTCAAAACCCTAACTTCAGGGGCTATACTGAATTTGATGTATTAAATCATTTATTTAATTTTTTTGAAAAAGTTCCCGATGTTAAAGTTTTGATTCTAGCCCATCCAAGAAACGAGTTAGAAAAACTTAAGGACTATGTTAAGAAAAACTCCAAAGGAGTGAGAAATGAAATTGTCCAGAATATGGACTCTCTTTCATTGCTACTTAATTGTGATGGCGTTGTTGGGATGTCCTCTATTTTACTTTACCAAAGTTGGCTCTTAGGGAAAAATGTAATTAGCCTTCAACCTGGTCTCGTTAGTGATAAGTTTAATTTCTTAGAAAATTTCAACGGAATCATGTGCAATAAGACTGCTGAATCAATTTCTATAGATCTCGGTATATGGATGAAACGATTAAATGAGGGAGATAACTTACCACAGATAGAGTTGATAGGTCAGCACGAAAGAGCAATTCAAAACATTTTAGAAGTTATTAAAAATTCGGATCTTTAGGATATGAGGATTTTTTAGGGAATCCTTCTTTTCGATATTTCTCAAAGGGGGTCTTCTTATCTGATGGGTAGAAGTAAAATAAAAGAACAAATCGAGGCTTGTCTGGTGACTTTGGGAAGCCACCACGATGAATCACATTATTAAAGAAAGGTACTAAGAGACCTGATTTTCCCGTGGGTTGATGGACATATTGGCTGTAGAAAGGGTTTATCTCCTTTTCATACAATTCGACTTTTTTAGATCGAGTTTGTTCCTTAGCAGAACGTTTTCTTAATAGTCTATATAAACTTAAGTTTGAGATAACTTTTTTATATATCTTTAACGAATCCTTCCAGGGAATTAATTCAATGGCACCTCCATCTTTATCGATATCCCTTAAATAGAAAAGTGCATTTATTGCTGAACCAGGACCTCCATCTTGATGCCATAATTGAGATCCTCTAGGGCCACTGTTGTTAAATTCTGTTTTTATAATTTGCGAAAAAAAAACTTTGTATTCCGAATTGAAACTTTTTTGAAGAAATTCAGAAAATGAGTCTTTAATTAGAACTTCTATCTCAGGAATACTATTATAGATTTCGCTATCAATATTTATAATGCCGTCTTTGAAGTACTTTCCTTCCTTGTCCCAATCCAAAACTTTTGAGCTGATCTTATCTGCTAATTTTGATTGCTCTTCAGTCCAAATCTCACAAAATCCATTTTGTTTGTATTCTTCAACTTTCTTATCAATAAATGAATTTTCTTCTAGTTTTCTACTAAAAGCAGACGTGCATTTTTTGGCGTGCTCAAAGTGAGGGAGAGCAAGATCCTTAGACATAATTGTCTTATATTTCTTAGCTCGAGACATCCTTATCTCAACTTTCAATTTGTTTATCAAACTATCAAACATTTCAACTTGATTATATAGAGTGGTCAGTAAGATGGCTATGGATATTGGCTCTGCGTTAAGCATGTAAGTATTGGATAAGAAATGATATAAATTACTAAATTTTGAAAGAGATAATTAATGGTAAATAAGTTTATATCGTCAAAAAATTTTTATTTTTATATATCTTTAGGAATAGCCTTTCTCTTGATTTCTCCATATGTCTTTCAAGGACTTCCGATCTATACAGAGGGACATTACCATCGACATTCTTGGGCCCTGGGTCAGCTGTCTGCTTTTGACGATAAAAGTTCTTTTTTTTGGAGACCAAGATTTTTATTTGGTGAACCTAGATTTAGTAATCCACTGACAATCAACTATTATCCAATAACTTATTTAAGATACTTTGTTGGAGAGCCATTTTTTAGTCAAATTCTTTGGTTCTCCTCCATAACCTTAGGCTTTTTGGGGGCATTTAAGTTATTTAAGTTATTCGCTGATGGTGCTGTGGCTTTCACAGCAGGTATTATCTTTTCCTTGAGTGGAATTATGATGATATCTGCATTTAAAGGGCAAATGATCGAACAACTTCCTTTTACCGTATGGGTTTTCTACTTATACATTAAAGGGTTTAAAGTTGAAGACCCTAAGATTCTAATTATTGCAGCCATAGTCAATACTTTTCACTTGTTCGCGACAGAGACTCAATTTATATGGTTTTACGGAACAACTTTTTTACCTATTATGAGTATTTATATTTGCTGGGAGAAAGACAAAAGCTTCAAGAAGAGAGCTCTTTTATTTATAAAAGGGAACTTGATTTTCTTTATTCCACTTATTTTAATGACCGCGATACTCGTAATTCCAGTAATGGAGCTTCAGAGACTGTATATACCTCCTCTATATGATGACATGTCAGTTTACATGCACACTGGTAGATTTAATCCTATTGAACTTAGATATTCTCCATTTTTCCTCCCAGGAATTTTCGATCATAGTTTAGGTATAGGTAGACTAAGGTTTTATATTAATCTCTCTTATTTAGGAATTATTCCTATTGTTACTTGCGTTTATTGTTTTATTTATTCATCTAAATTAAAAAAAATAGGGTTCTTGTTATTTACTTATTTTATTTTCACCGCTGCAATGTCCTATGGGATTGGTGATTATATAATGAGATTGAATCCTGCGCTTACAAATATGAGGTATTCATCACACTGGCTTCTTGTTTGGAACTTTGTTCTTTGTCTTATGTTCTGTGTAGGTGCGAAGCAAATTAATGAGAAGTTAGACTTAAAAAAACTTTTGATATCAATGGGTATTGTAGCATTTTTGCTCTTCTCAGGTTTATCGTATTGGCTATTTAGGCAAGAAAATCTAGATAACTTTGTACTTCCTTTTTCGGAAGTGCAGTTTTTCGAATTGATTCGGCCTTTTCTATTCCTTGGTCTATTTTCTGGAAGTTATTTTTTAGCTTACAACAGGAAAATCACTAAGAAAACTGCATTTTTAGCGGCTTTGATTTTTTGTATTTTAGATATATTTAGTTGGGTGATCAAGGTTCCAGTATTGTATTCAAATTCACTTAGTGAAGATCCAGTATATGTTAAATATTTGAAAGAAAAGTATACGCACGAAAAATATGTTCTTCCCATGACACCAAAACTTGGAGATTCCAGAAGTATTCGGTTTGATGTCTCTAAGAATAGTTTCTTTGACTTTGTGAATTCTGATTTCGAAATGACACGGGCTGGAACAACATTAACCCTTGAAAGAAGCATTCGAGTTGCAAAAAAAATAGGATGGCATGAAAGTGGGTTTCATAGGAACAGCTTTGAAAAAGACTTTTTGATAGATGAAGAAAAAAGAATTTTAGCAAATCTATTCAATATAAAATATTTCTTTTCGAAGGATGACATTAGTGAAGAAACTTTGAGAAAACATAATTTTATAAAAAAAGAATTCTTAAAAGATTATAAGTTATTTATTTATGAAAACCTTGATTTTAAAGAAAGGGTAATACTCTATAGTAAGGTAAGGAGAGTTTCAAAAGAGGAGGCACTTGAGAAGATTCTTGCGCCTACCGAAGAAATTTATTCAAATGCTTTAATTGAAAATCTACCGAAGGACTCAGTTCTTGATTTTAATTCGACTGGCTCTATTAGTGAGATGAATTACAAGCCTGATGCAGTTAGTTTAAAGGTTAAAACAAACGGAAGAATGCTGCTCTACCTTAGTGATGCTCATTATCCTGGGTGGAAGGCCTTTATAAATGGTAGAGAAGTTAAAATTTATAATACTAATTATATGGGAAGGGGAATCTTGGTTCCGTCGGGAGAGTCTCAAGTTGAGTTTAAATTTAGCTCCTCTAGTTTCAAACTAGGATTAATTCTCACTGTTTTAGGCTTTTTAATGTCTATTTTGACACTTTTTTTCGCGAAGAAGAGGTGTTTGCGCGCCGCGCTCCGTTTAAATTAAATGAGCTTCGGCTAAATAGATGATATATATACACATTCATTTTTAATCGCTAGGGGAAAGCGCATGTTACTGTTTTTAAGATATTTAAAGAAGGCTTTTGTTAATCCAGAAAGGACTGGATATCAATACTCATTGATTAGAACCTTTTTGTTAAAGCCAGTTATTTTTGACATTACTTCCCTAATTATTCAGCTAGTAAGCATGTCTAGACAAGATAAAGCATTGAAAAATAACTCCGAAGAGGATGGGCACTTTAATAGAGTTTTTGATTACAATGCAATGGTGACGGATAAGCATAAGATAAGTACGACGAGAAGACCGGAAGAATATTTTAGAGTTTTAGGTCCTTGTGCTAAAAATAGAGAAAACCAAAAAATTCTTCTTATTGGACCTCGTAACGTGTTCGAACTTTATCTATGTTGGTTGTATGGGTTTAAGTGGGACAATATCTTCTCAATTGATCTGTATTCTAATCATCCTAAAATTCAAGTAATGAATATGGAAGAGATGACTTTTCCTGATGAAACTTTTGACTATGTACTGCTGTCCAGGGTTTATGCTTACGCTAAAGATCCAAAGGGTTTTATTGCAGGAATATCGAGAATTTTAAAAACAGGTGGAAAAGTTGTCTTCGAGGCAAACTATATCGACTTTAAGAATAGTAAAGAGTGGTCTACAGATACGATCAGAGGCTCTGAAACAATGGGATATCTCGCTGAAAGTGGGTTGAATATTTCTTACTATAGATATTATGAAAAAATTGATAACTCAGGAAACGAACAGGCAAGTCATTCGATTGGAGCAACTAAGATTGATAAAAGTAAAAAAAATAAAGATCTAGTTTTTTTTATCCCCGAATTGAACTCAAAAAGTGATCATGATGAACAGCATATTGTTACGAGTGAAAATTCTATCTAAATAAAACGGAGATTAGAAAACTTGAAAGTCTCAATATCAATGCGAGTGACGGATAAATCGTTTGGAGGAGGAAATCAGTTTTCAAACAATTTGCATGCTTATCTTAATAAGCATGGCCACGAAGTCATTGATCATTTAAATGATGATGATATTGATGTGATTATTCTGACGGACCCTAGAGCTTTTATTAAATCCTCTGCTTATACATTAAATGATGTTTCAAATTACTTAAGATCACGTAAAAATCCTCCTTTTGTATTTCATAGAATTAATGAGTGTGATGAAAGAAAAGGGACTCGGTTTATGAATAGCCAGCTTGAGTTGGCGAATAGACTTGCGGACCATACTATTTATATAGCGTCTTGGTTGATTGATCTCTTTAAAAAACAAAATTTAAAGTTCACTGATACTTATTCAACAATCTTAAATGGAGCTGATGCCAGCTCATTTGTTAAAAAGAAAAAAGAATTAAAAGAAGGTCAAAAAATACGCTTTGTTACTCATCACTGGTCTGCCAATTTGATGAAGGGATGGGACGTTTATATGGCCATAGAAGAGCGTCTAAAGGCTGATCCGGAGTTCGATAAGAAGTTTGAATTTTGGTATATAGGAAATGCTCCAACTGATTTAAAAATTGAAAAGATTAAGTTGCTTCCTCCCTGCACCGGTAAAGAACTTGGTAAAAAACTTGGTGAGTGTGATTTTTATCTTACAGCTTCCATTTGTGAACCAGGTGGAATGCATCATGTAGAAGGAGGAATGAGTGGTCTTCCAATTGTCTACCGGGATAGTGGAGCTTTGCCAGAGTACTGTCATGAGTATGGAGTTGAATTTAAGGGCAAAGATGACGTTTTTGATGCCATTGAAGAACTTGTGAATAACTTTGATAAATATTCTGAAAAAATGGTGACCTATGATCGCTCGGCAGAAAAAATGTGCTCTCTTTATATGAAAGCATTTGAAGATTGCCTTGAGCTACAAAAAAAGAAGACTAAAAAGCCAAGTTTGATTGAAAAGTTCTATATATTATTTATGAGTCATTCTTTTAGAGTGTTAGCGAAGCTAGGATTTCACTAGTGAAGCCAGAGATAGACTGGATTTTTAGTTGTAAAGAAAAAGCTAAGGCCTTCTTAACGACTATGGAAACGAAAACTCCCGGACGTTATAAATATAGTTTCTCAGGTGACCTTTATCCCGACAATATTCATTGGAATCTTGGAGCGTCTGTTTTTGCTCTAAAGATTATGTATCTTCTTCAGATAAAAGACGAAAATAAGATGCAGGCTGCAGCTAACTATATTTTGAGCTTTAAATCCTCTAGTTCTGATATTTATGATCCTATTGTATTTAAGAAGTCTTTTCTAAGGAACTTCTTAGGAGGACTTAAAAGAAAAGAGTTTAATAACTTTTTTAATAAAGCTTATATTAGCGCTGATACAAGACAATCTCTATCCTCTCTTTCTTTATTCGATCTCGTTCCAAAAGATTTTCAGTTTAATTACCTTAAGTCAGAAAAAGAGATAACTAACTTTTTAAATTCTTTTGAGTGGGATAAACCTTGGAATGCGGGAAGCCATTTTAGTCATGCAATGTTTTTTTTAAATGAAGCCCATAAACAAGAAAGAGTTTCGGGTGAAGACTTTAATATCCTCGTAAAGAGTTCTATTGATTGGATTAATAAGATCCAGTCAAGTGCAGACGGTTGCTGGTATGCTGGTACAGTTGACTTGAGAAATAAGATCAATGGCGCAATGAAAATTATTACGGGTTTTTTAGCGGTTGGAATAGAAGAATTTCCTTATGCAAATGAATTGGTCGACACTTGTCTTATGGCCAAAAATGATAACCATGCCTGTGATAATTTTAATATTGTTTTAGTTTTAAATTATGCAAGCAAGCAGCTTGGGCGAAACTATAGACAAAAAGAAATAGAGGAATTCGTTGTTGGGAAGCTTACAGATTATAAAAAATACTATTTTGAAAACCTTGGGGGCTTCTCCTTTTTAGAAGGGAAGGCAAATGACCGATATTACGGAGCCAAAATTTCGAATGGAAAAAATGAACCAGATATTCATGGGACAGTATTGTTCTTATGGGGAATTTCCATTATTTCCCAGATTTTAGGAATTGAGAATGAGGTTGGGCTTAAGGAGTTTCGGACCTAATGAAAAGTAAAAAGCTTGGTCTTTTTTTTACAAGAAATATCTCTTTAGAAGTGTGGAGAGACAAAGGTCTCTTGGATAGAGAAAAATTAATTTATGAAGAACACCTAAAGAAAGGGACTTTGTCTGAAGTTACTTGGTTTACCTATGGTCATAATGATTCAGAGATAGCCAAAGAGTTAAAGTTGGAGGGGAGGTTACACCCTTCTATAAACATCGTTCCGATGCCTAAGTATTTTCCAGAAAGTAAATTAGGAATATTAATTTATAGCTTCCTCATGTCTTTTATAAATTTTGAAAGGTTATCGAAATTAGATTTTTTTAAAACAAATCAAATGGATGGAGCATGGGCCGCTGTCATCGCAAAACTTTTAACTCAAAAGCCACTAGCTATTAGAACTGGATTTACCTTATCTTTATTTCTACTAAAAAAATCTCGATTAAATTTTTCGATTATAAGTCTGGTTGAAAAGTATATCTATCAATTCTCAGATTTAGCCTATGTCTCAAGTGAAGCGGATAAAGAATATTTAACTGAAAGATATGGGCTATCAATGAATCATATAAAAGTGCTACACAATTATATTGATACAGAATTATTTTTTGATAAAGGACTTGAACGAAAAGATGCTTATGTCTTTATAGGTCGATTAAATGCTCAAAAGAATCTTTTTGCTCTTCTAGAAGCTTTCAAAGGCTCTCCACATAAATTAGACCTCTATGGAGATGGAGATCAAAAAAAAGAACTAGAAAATACAAACAACTCTGAAAATATCTCATTTAAAGGTCGAATCTCAAATGATCAAGTTGCCGAAGTTTTGAATTCATACAAGTACTATATTCTTCCTTCATTTTATGAAGGAATGCCTAAAACCCTTTTAGAGGGAATGGCCAGTGGCTGTCTTGCTCTTGGAACACCTGTTGTAGGGATCAATGAAGTGATCAGGCATAATCATAACGGACTTTTGGCTGCTTCGACTTCAGCTGAAGATATTAAAGCTTTGATTAAGCTTAGTAGGACTTCTGATGCATCTAGCCTAATTGAAGCTTCAAAGAATACAATTGATAAAGAGTTTTCACTTAAAGGAATCAGTAATTTAGAGGCTCAGCTCTGGGCGACTCTTTAGTAAAGTAGTGCCAATAATCGACAAATTGTATAGTATTGGGACACTTATAGTGGAGAGTATATGACGCTTTTGGTTACAGGCGCTGCCGGATTTATCGGATTTTATGTATCAAAGATGTTGGCCGAAAAGGGTCATAAAGTTATCGGAATAGATAATTTAAACCATTATTATGATCAAAGTCTTAAAAAAGCTCGACTCGAGTGCCTAGAAGAACAAGAAAATTTTAGTTTTGAATGTATAGATCTTATTGACCTTGAGAAACTTCAAAAATTGTTCAAGGGCAATAGTTTTGACTGTGTTGTAAACTTAGCCGCACAAGCAGGTGTTCGCTATTCACTCGAAAACCCTCATGCATATATAGATAGTAATGTCTCTGGCTTCATGAATGTCTTAGAGTGCTGTAGGCATAATAATATTGGCCATCTTGTATACGCGAGTAGCTCCTCGGTTTATGGCAATAATAAAGAGATCCCCTTCACAGTTGACCAAAGAGTAGATAAGCAAGTTAGCATTTATGCAGCAACAAAAAGAATGAATGAGCTAATGGCTCATACTTATTCTCACTTGTATAAGCTTCCGACTACTGGACTAAGATTTTTTACAGTGTATGGGCCTTGGGGTCGACCAGATATGGCACCTTTCCTTTTTACTAAGGCAATACTTTCGGGCGAAAAAATTAAGGTCTTTAATAATGGAGATATGCTAAGAGATTTTACCTATGTGGAAGATATCGCTGAAGGCGTCGTTCGAGTTGTAGAAGGGTCTGCTCCTCGCCAGAGTCTGCCTTATGAATTACATAATATAGGCAATAGCAAACCCATTAAACTCTTAGACTTTATTGAAACTATCGAAAAAGAGCTAGGTGTTGTGGCAGAAAAAGAAATGCTACCAATGCAGGATGGGGACGTATATGAAACTTATGCTGATACTAGCTCTTTAGAAAAGGCAGTTGGCTTCAAGCCTAAAACAACATTAGACGAAGGGATTGCAAAATTTATTTCTTGGTATAAAGAATATTACAAAATTTAAAACTGTGAAAAGAATCATTATAAATCCATTTATGGCCAAAGTCTTATTACCTCTAGTTTTAAGGCTGGATAACTTCTTAAGAAAGTTGATAACTACACTTTCAATTCAATATAATGGAGGGATCCATCCTAAGCACGACATCTTAAAGTACGAACAATGGTTTATCGATAGATTAGATAAAGAAGACGTTGTTTTGGAGGTTGGCAGTCATACTGGAGAGATGAGTAAGAAAATGTCTCCACATGTTAAGGAAATTCTTGCAGTCGAAATAATTCCAAAGCATGTCAAAAAGGCAATCTCAATGAACTCGATGGAAAATATTAGATTCCTAGAGGGAGATGCTACTAAGATGAGTTTTCCTGGAATTGAAATTGATGCTGTTGTTTTAAGTAATGTTCTTGAACATATTGAGTTGCGTACAGAGTTTTTACGAAACTTAATCGCCAATTATAGTTGGAAGGATAATAATCCAAAAATTTTGATTAGAGTTCCCATGTTAACTAGAGATTGGCTACCAATCTTTAAAAAACGCCTAGGAATCTATTATCTTTTAGATTCAACTCACTATACTGAATATACTGAAGAAGAACTTAGAAGCGAAATTCTTGGGGCCGGATTGAAGATTAACTCTTTTGAAACTCGATTTGGAGAAGCTTATCTGGTTTGCTCTAAGTAGTTAATGAGAAACATCCTCTTGTTTTAAAACTTTAAAAAATGTGGCCCAAATTATTTTAAAATCAAGAATTAAAGTTTGGTTTTTTAAGTAATAGGAATCGTATTTTACTTTCTCTTGAATAGAGATTTCATCACGACCATTGATTTGAGCCCAGCCAGTAACACCAGGAACAAGTGTATGTACTAGGTTCTCTGTTCTAAGTTTTATTAAATCATGCTGGTTGTATAGTGCTGGCCTTGGTCCTACAAATGACATATCGCCTTTTAAAATTGAAATTAATTGTGGGAGTTCATCAAGACTTGTTTTTCTTAAAAATGCTCCAATCGGAGTTATATAATCTTTGGAGTTAGAGAGTAGGTGGGTCGCAACCTCTGGTGTGTCAATTCTCATTGAACGAAACTTAGGCATTTTAAAAATATTGTTCTGACGTCCCACGCGATCAGACCAGTAGAGGGCAGGTCCTTTGCTGGTCGCTTTAATTAATATATAAATTAAGAGAATTGGAATTGCTGTCAGAGCTAATACTATAAATGAAAGTATTATATCGAAGAGTCGCTTACACATGAGAATGTCTCTTTAAATTCAAATAAGAAGTTGCAAGTAGGCTCGTCATCTTTTTCGAGGAGAACTCCTTGTTTACTCTTTGAAACCCTGCTTCTCCAAACTTTTTAGCGAGTTCTTTGTTCGTCAATAATAATTTAATTTTTTCTTTTAGGGCATCATTGTTATTTAGAGGGGTCAAAAATCCGGTAACACCGTCAACAATTGTATCTCTTGTCCCTACTATGTCAGAAGCAATACTAGGAATTTTTAAAGCATTGGCCTCTAGAATGACAGTTGGGAACCCTTCTCTACGGCTTGGCAAAACAAAAAGATTCATCACACCTAAATAGTTTTCAGGGTCGCTTACATGCCCCGTTGTAATGATATTTGGGTCTTTTAAAATAATCTCTTTTGTTTTCTTATCAACAAAGTCTGACTCCGTTTCTTCCGGACCGACGAGAAGTAGTTTTATATTTTTGTTTTCTTCTTTTAATTCTTGGTACACCTCAACTAGGTCATCAATTCCCTTATCTTTAACAATACGCCCTATATAGCCGATAACCAGGTCATCAGAATGAAGTGATAGTTTTTCTCTTACGGCTCCTGTATTAACCTTATTCTGATTAAACTTCTCGGTATTGATACCAGAAAAAGATCCTCTTCCTAGACAACTGGAATTTAAAGCTGAAAGGATATTGGATTGAATCAAAAACTCTCTTTGACTATGGCTGTCTGTAAACGAGTGCGTATTAAGCATTGATATCAACTTATCACATATGACGAGCAAGTGTTTTTTTAGACCTTTCGTCGAAACCCAACGTTGACCGGTAAATGTATGGATCCGTATAGGGACAGCCGCAAGCCAAGCGGATATGGCCACCAGGACTCCAGCTTTAGGGGTATTTGAATGAACGATATCAAAATTATTATTTTTAAAAAACATAAAGAGTTTGAAAATACTAATAAGATCACTAATTGGTGAGATCTCTCTTTTTAATTCAATGGGAAATAGTTTTAAAAGGTCATTTTGAGGGAGCTTTTCAAATCCCTTCCCTTTAGAACACACTAGGGTAATACTTACTCCAATTTCGGAAAGCTCCTCAAACTGATGCTTATGCCCAAGCACTGCGATGGGCACGGTAGCCACTCTGCATACATTGAGTTTCTTGTCGGCGTCTGACATAAGTTTATCTTCTCCAAATTCTTATACTTGAGATTACTGGATATCTAATCAATATTAAATATGAACTTGCTCTTATTTGTCCTGTTTGCGGTGCGTCCTAATTGTCCATTTGGGCCTCAGATACTACTATCAGGTAATAACAAATCTTAGGAGAGTCTTATTTCGAAGTTATGGGGATCTATTGAAGGGAAGCTCTATCTTCTGATTGGACTATTGTTCATTGCTATAGGGTTTTATTCTAGGCCTATGGTTGACGACTTTTCGTTACATAATTTATTTGCAAAGAAATCGCTCTTTGAATCAGTCTCTTATATGTATATGAACTGGAGTGGGCGAAGCTTTACATTATTTCTTTGTGACTTAGCTTTATTAGACTTTAAGATCACTCCATTTTTTGTCGCTGGAGTAGCACTTCTTTATGTCTTATCTTTAAGGAATTTAAGTGATTTATTGGTTATAAACTCGAAGGAGGCGCCCTTTTTTAGAGTTTATTTTTTTCTAGTTCTAACTATTTGCCTTATTCCTTTTATTCCTCATGTGGTCTTTTGGTCAACTTCAGGGCTAACTTATATCGTTCCGCTGTATATTGCTACGATTTGGATTAAAACTTACTATTATAATTTAGAAAAATTAACTATAGGGAAACTCGTTTTTTCTCTTTTTGCAGGATCATTGCTAGAGCAGGCATCGATACTAATGCTTTTTATAGGTAGCCTCTCTTTCATTTCCGTTAGTCCTTTCAACGAAGTAGGTTCAAAAAGAAATAAATTTATTTTCCTAGGATTTTTTCTTGTAGGGCTCGCGGTATTGTTATTTGCACCAGGAAATTTCGTTAGATCAGAGGTCCTAAATAAAATGAATCCTGAAAATACAGAGTTTCTTGACCGAGCTATTGAAGTTTTTAGGAGATTAGCTTTTGCAAGTTGGAAAAAAATCATAATTAGTATTATAGGAGGCATTGGCTTGGCTATTTTAATTGATAAGGTAAATATCTCTTCAAAATGGAAGCTGAAGAGCTTTTCCATTGTTTGGGTAGGTAGTTCCTTATTATTGGTGTTTCCATTCTTGGTGGTTGATACTCCTTTAAATCAGAGGACTTTGTTTTATTCTCTGGTTTGCTTGTCTATATTTGGACTTGGAGTTGGATTAAAGGTTGGAGTGAGATTAAAAGGTAACTTTCAAGTAATCACAAGAAGTGTAAGAGCTAAGAATTTGATTCTTCTTTTTCCGTTATTTATGTTTACCCTATTTTTAATTCGGGAAATAAAGAGCTCTTATTTATTAGCGTCCGGTATTGATGAAAGAGAGAAACTCATCTTGAACTCAAAGGCGAAAGATATAGTTATAAATCCAATAAAAATAAGATCATCAAAACTGTATTTTTATAAAGAAATAAGTAGAGATCCTAAGCATTGGGTAAATGCATCAATGGCTGAATATTATGGAATCAAAACTATTCGCATAAAGTGAATTCCCTTAGTGGAAATTTGAGATTGTTATGTTACACTCTGCATCTAAATGAAAAAAACAGAGATTACAGAGCAGGGCCCAGACCTTTTTTTGAAGTTCAAGGTTTTAGAAAAGCTCCAAACATTTTTCCCCATTATTTTAGCACTAAGTGTTTTAAAGACTCCATTTGAGACTAAGCTTTATCTTAATATTTTTCCTCCACTTGTCGGATTGCTATTTCTTTTAACTTTTAGAAAGATTGAAAAGACCTTTTATTCTCTAGTTCTGATGTTGTCGTTAGGGATCTTTGTCAGCTCATATCATGGTGATTGGAAGGGGGTAATGAGAATTGGGCAAGTGCTTTGTATGATTGGCTTTACTTGCCAAGTAAGTAACTTTTCTAAAAAGGACTATATCTTATTTTTAAAATCTCTTCTTATCATCTTTACTATTGTTTATGGTCTGGAGGCTGCCCTAGGTCTTGAAAGCTACAATAGAAAAATTCTTGGCTTTAATACAAATCGATATTCTGGCCCGGTCGGTGAAGTTAATTATTCAGCAATCATATTGGCTGGGATGACCCTACTTTGGTTGTACTTTAGTAAATGGAAAGCTTTTCTTTTTTCATTTATATTATTAGGCTTTTCAAATTCACGAACAGCATTATTGATGATGGTTGAAGGTAGTTTTGGCATTTCATTTTCATCCCATCCGAGCTTTAAAAAAGTTATTGGTTATTTTAATAAAATTTTGCTTGCCCTATTATTTCTAACTCCTTTGATAATTTATCTGGTGAATGTGTTTGCACCCCATAGTACGAAAGCAAGTCTTGAAGTCTTAAGTAGTGGAAGATTTTACTTATATGTGCCTTATATAAATATGGGGCTCGATAACTTACTTGGTATTGGTTATTTTAGAGGATGGGATAATTATCATATTTTTTTAGATCCGATGAAAGAGCTTGTTGACTCAATTCGAGGTTCTCAGCTAAATGAACAGCATAATATCTTTATTCAGGTTTTTTCTGAATTTGGATTAATTGGTTATGGCTTCTTTATTGCTTTTTTATATGGAATATTTAAACGAATTCAAGAGACTAATGAACTTGAAAGAGAACGAAGACTTTCTTTATTTGTAGCGCTACTACTGGGATATAGTCTCCTAAACGGACTTAATGATATGATCTTTTATTTTATTATTGGATTAGTTATCAATAAAAATAAACTGTATGAATAATCTAACTATTTTTTTTAATAGGTATCTAAAGTTTATACCGATATATATTTTTTCTAATTACCAAAAAAATCCTGTTCGACTTTATCTATTAATGCCTATATTTGGTTTGATCTATCTATTTAAGAAAAGGGACTTACCAAAGATTTTTGTTATTTATTCCCTCGTTGGACTTATTCCATTTATTTTCTCAGCTTCTAGACTAGATTTCTACGGAATGAAAAGGGCGGTTTTAACTGGGCTTCTCATCTTATTCCTTGGCTTTCTTTTAGAATTCTTTACAAAGGAAAATCTATCAAAATTAGCAAAAGGCAGTTTTTCCCTAATATGGATTTTCTCAATATTTGAATTTCTAACGGGTCAATACTCTCATAAGGAGATACTAAGTGGCATAAGCAATTATATGTACCCTCACTTTCAAGGGATAACTGGTTACTCTAATCATTCAGGAGTTCTCGCAGCTTCTCTCTTTTCGCTTTTTTTGGCAGACAAGAGTTATCGTTGGGCACTTGGAACTATCCCGTTGGTGCTTGTGTCAGCTTCTAGAGCTGGCTTTTTAGTAATGCTAGTTGCACTAATTTTATATTTTATTTGGAACTGGAAAGAACTATATTCCATAGTAGTATCTCGATTTATAATACTTTGTTGCCTGTTTTCACCTTTATTGGCCGTAGGCCTTGAGCAGGTCCTTTCAGACGATGTAAAAATAAAGCTCTCAAGATTAAGTCATCATAGATATGCAATACAATTAACTTATGTTGAGTTGGCCAAGGATAAGCCACTGGGTGTGGGAGTTGATCAGTCTCAAACTCAATTTTTAAATTATAAAGATAAAGGCTCTAGCATCGTTGAAAATGGAAAGTATGAAATAAAAACGGGAAAGAATGCCAATACAGGCGCACATAATATGTTTATCAAAATATTATGTGAAAATGGGATTATTCCTTATTTAATCTTTATGTTTTTTATTTTTTATATAGGAAAGGTAGGGAAAACAGTATACCTCATACCTTTTAGCGCCACTTTAACAGGATACTTAACTCTGAATGGGCTTTTAGAATTTCCCTTTTATTTGATTATGGCCTTTATGTTAAAAGAGGTTTACGAAAGGGAAGAGGGACTTTTTAAGCCTTTTCTAAGCTCTTTAAAGGTAAAAGAGCGAAGCTGAAAATATAGAATTTCCCTGGTATCTTTTTTGAAAATATGGACCAGCGTGTTTATATAAATACTTGTAATTAAAGTCGCGTAAACTGCACCTGAGATATTGTACTTAGGTATTAGATATAAATTTAAAAGAATATTTAGAACTGCACTAGAGCAGACTCTAAAAAGTCGATAAGAAAGTTTATTTTGAGCAATCTCCCAGGGCTCGATGGCAAAACCCCAAAAGCTAAATATATTTGACCAAATTAAGATTAAAAACAAATTAATTGAAGGAATAAAATCTTCCCCGAAAAGCCTTGGGATTAAGTAAGGGCCCAGTAGGGTTCCAGCAATGGCGAGAGTAATCGAAATAAAAGTAAGCTGTTCAGTTAGAGTTTGATTCCACTTGTGCCATTCAGCTTTTGTACCTTCTTTGAAGGATTTAATAATTGGATTAAAGAAAGAGACCCCAATACTAACGGGGATAAAAAGCCATAGATCAGTTAATCTTATCGCTAGTCCTAGTTGGCCGACGGCAGTTTTAGTGAGAAAATAATTAGCAAAGAATATATTAAACTTCATAAAAGTAATGGTGAAAATATCAGATAGAAAGATACTTTTTGATTGGACTAAAAGACCTTTAAGAAGTGTGTAGTCAAAAAAGCTTAAGTTAATTTTAGCTTCTTTTTTTCTAAGTAGGTTTAGAAAAAGTAAAAAAGTAATAATCCATTCAAAGGAAAAACATAAGCCGAAAAACCATAGAGGTGCTTTTAGGTAGATGGCTATCAATTGGAGAACCCCAGAGACGACGAATCCTGTAATTTTAGGGAAGACTGTTTCTTTTGATTCTATCTTTGAGTCAAACCAGATTTCAAAAACCATAGAGCCTTTGAAGGCGAGGCCAAGCCCAAGTAAAAGAATAAGAAGATTTTGTTGGCTACTATCAAAAAGATAGAAAAATCCTATGAGAAGTGAAAAGACAAGGCCTAAAGCAGTTCTAAAAAGAAAGATCGTACTAACTAAGTCGGTGTCTTTATTTCCTGAAGAGATTAACTTCTTTCTGATCAGTTGATCCATTCCACAAGTACTAAGAGGAATAAAAACTTGAATAATCACTAAGCCAAAAGAAAGGATTCCAAAATCATGGGCGCCTAAATATCTAGTGATAAAAATCATTAAAATAAAATTGAATACAATTCTTAGAAGTTTTTCAAACACAAGCCAACTTGAATTCTTAGTTAGAGGGTCTAAGAAAATATTTTTAAGTGACAAGGTTATGCCTTTTTACTTAATAGGGATTTTGGGTAGATCTTATGAGGCATTAGTAATCGATAAGACTTATGATAAAAAATAAAGAAACTATCGACAAATAATCCACCAATAACTCGCCAAGCAAAACGTTTTTGAGACATAAAGAGCTTAATGGCTGCAAAATGTATTTGCCTTAGATTGATTAAGGTGTGAATCATGGTTAAGAGAAAGAACACATGATGCCACTTTAAAAGCTGCAGCTCTTCTGTTCTTGTAAGTTCATTTTCACTTTGTAGTTTATCAATTGCTTCGGCCCAGACATTTAAAACCTTTAGGTGGTCAGACTTTGTTTTGATACCTTGAGGTTTTCTGATAAGCCTCATAACTTGTGGGTCAATTTCATCAAGCTTTAGAGGATTATGTTCTTCAATTGCCCTATGCATAGAGTCTATAGCAAGAGAGTAATTCTTTTGAGTGATACTGTTTGGATGAATTCTATACCAAAGGAGATAATCATTTAAATTTGAAATATTAAACTTCTTTGAAAGCCTAAGCCAAAGCTCGTAATCTTCGGCATGAGGATAGTTTTCTTTATAGAGGTCTTCAAAATCATTTCGTACAGAAGCTCTCATCATAACCGTTGGGTGGGCGATAACGCTCATTCTTGATAGTAAAAACTTGGTGAGATGCTTGCCTGTGGGAAGAGAAACAAACTTTCCCTGAACTTTTGATTTATCGTCTATAAAAACGATATTAGTACCTAAAATATCTGTATCTTTATTTTCTTCTAAGAAGGCTACTTGTTTTTCAAACCTCGTCGGATGGCAAATATCATCTGCATCCATTCGGGCAATATACTTTCCTGTCGCTAACGACATACCTTTGTTAAGCGACTTCGCAATTTTAAGGTTTTCTTCATTTCTTGCAATTACAAGTCTTTCGTCCTTAAAGCTATGCAGGATTTCAGAAGTTTTATCTGTGGAACAATCATCAATAATAATAATTTCTAAATTAGAATAGGTTTGCTCTAAAACACTTGTGACGGCTTCCTTAATATATTTTTCACAGTTATAAACAGGTAGAACGACCGATACTAAAGGATTTGTTTTCAAAGGAGAATCCATCCTTTAGGCATCATCTCTTTAGAAGACCATCCATTTATATACCAGTTTTTTGGGGCGATTACTTTTTTTGAAGGACTATTTGAAAGCCAGGCTCCCCACCAGCTAAAAGTACTATTGGCAATGATATGATTTTTACACTGACTCATTAGATACATACTAACTGCCGGGATGTTTGGAGATATTTTATCTACGTATTCTGTATTCTTAGGTAGATCCAAATTCTCTTCGGCCCATTTAATATCATCTGAAAAAACAAAGAAACGCAGTTCTTTAGTTTCATCTTGTAACTTCTCAATAGCTCTTTGGTAGTACTCTCTATCACATTCCCCAAAGAGATTTTTATTCTTAGAATTCGTAATATAATCACCTCTTCTAACATGAATAGAAACTGAGTTGGAGCTTCTGATTTCTTTTAGAATCGGCTTATAAGTATCCGGTATATTTTTAAGGACTAAATCCTTTCTTAGCTCATCTTCTACTTCTTCAATATGGCTTAAAGTTTGCCAGTAACCGTCTAAGTAGATTGGAGTTTTCTTTGGATCGATATTTCCTTGGGTATGCTCTTCGTACAGCATTCCGGTAAAAGATAATTTAGGTAATCTTTTTAATAGTCGATCTGCAAAGGGAATTTTGGCAAGGATTGGTAAGTCACTTGATTTTGCTTTATTGGCCTTAAGATCAAAACCCCCGAGTTCAAATTCTCTTGGGTCATTACCATTAAACGATTTTTGTGAATAATATGAAGTATCAAGGAGAAGGGGAGCGCCTAAATCTTTTGAGATTTTTTTCCCCAGAGCGTATTGGAAAAGTTGATTTCCAAGACCTCCCTTAATTTTGACGCACACGCTCATTTCTTGCCCTTTGATTCAATGATTCTAATGGGAAAAGGCTGATTTTTGAAGGGAATTGATTCTTAGGCTTTCTTAAGTAAATCCTCGAAATATTTAAGATATTGCTTAGAAATCTTCTCCCAAGTATATGACTCGGCTATAACTTCTGCCCCTTTGCTCCCCATTTGGGCCCTGAGATTTGAGTTAGAGGCTAGAGTTTCAAGCTCACGGACTGAGTTTTGGATATCAACTTCCGAATAACCATTTAGGTTTTTATGGGTTTTAAGAATAATCCCAGCACCAGTAGTGCTGGCTATTTCTTTGGCATTTCCTACGTCTGAAGAAAGAAAAGGAAGCCCCGCGGCCGCGCTTTCAAAAAGTACAAGGGGGCTGCATTCAATATTAGATGGAAAGAGAAAAATATCTGAAGAATAAAATAAGTCTAAGAGCTCTTTTCTTGAAGTAGAAATAATATCAATTTTTTTATTCTTGGTAATAAGATTTATGGTTTTAGCTTTAGACAAACATTTTAAATAGCAACGAGCTTTTAAGTTTTTCTCACCAACGATAGTTAGGCTTGATCCACTAGGAAGATTTGCCTTAGTGAATATTTCGATAATCTCACTATGGCCTTTAACCCCTGTATGATTGCCTACACTAAGAACTTTTAAGCCTGAGCTTTTGGTGGTTGGGGAAATCCTTTTTACATTGGAGAATTCATTTTGATTTACCCCATTGGGGATAATACAATAATTTGTAATTTCGTTATTAATGGCGAAAGTAAAATCTTGGTAATTTTTCGAGTGAAAAATATTTAAATCAAACTCTTTTAACCAGTATTTCATTTTTTCAAAATAGTCTGAATAAGCTGATTGAAATAATCCTGAAAATCCAGTGGGGACGAAGACTTTTTTTCCAGGGAGATTATGTAAATTTCCAAGGGCGAGATCAGAGGTCCACTGTTGAGCAGCAAAGAAAATATAAATATCGGCATTTTCAGATTTTAAAAAATTTAGATATTCTTCAGCATTGCCTGAAACACCTTTAACCAGGTTCCCCAGGATATTAAAGCTTTTGACCCTAACTCCATCTATAATCTCATCGGGTGATCTGCCATTATTTGAAGAGGTTGCGACAGTTACATCGTGACCAAACTTTGAAAAATGGGTAGATAGCTGCTTAACAACTTCTTCCATTCCTCCCTTCGCGGGGTGATAAAATTGAACTGAACAAAGTATCTTCATAATTTCCAGTAAATATAGACCCCTTGAGGGCAAATTGGGTAGCGCTTAGCATTATATTCAATAAAACTTAAAATTCTCAGTAGATTGCTAGCATGTTATAAACTTAGCATGTTTAAAATCTTTCGAAACCCAAAGGTATTCACGGCATTCTTCTACGACGCCATGGTAGCTCTTTTCTCTTTTTTGATTGCGGTATGTCTTAGATTTGAAACTTTTGATTTAAGCCGTATTCCAATTGAAAATCTTTTTCTGGTTACTGTAATAGTTTTTGGAACTCAGGCCTTTTGTTTTTCTATAGCAGGTCTATATAAGGGAATTTGGAGATTTAGTTCAACCCACGATTTAATAAGAGTGGTTAAAGGCTCTGTCTTTGGTGTTTTTATATCCATCGTCGCAGTATTCTTGTTCAATAGGTTAGAAACGGTTCCTCGGTCCGCCTTTGTTATTGATTGGTTATTACTTGTGATGGGTCTAGGAGGCGGAAGGTTTGCTTATAGAATTTGGAAAGACACAAATTTCACGATAGTTAAGGATACTATTAAGAGAAATAATAATCAGAAAGTCCTAATCGTAGGGGCTGGCGTCGCTGGAAATCAAATTGTTAAAGATATTTTTAGAAGTCCAGCGCTTGGGCTAGATATCGTAGGTTTTATTGATGATGATCCGGGTCTGGCCGGCAGACTACTGAACAATATTAAAGTTTTGGGCCCGAGTGAAAAAATTGCTCATTATGTCGAAAAGTTAGGTGTTAAAAAAGTTTTTATCGCAATTCCCTCAGCTACTGGCGAACAAATTAAATCAATTGTTCATCAATGTGAAAAATCAAAAGTCGAATTCAAAATCTTGCCTAAAATTAGTCAAATGCTAAGTGATAGAGTGTCGGTATCTCTTCTAAGGAATGTTAAGTTTGAAGATTTACTTGGAAGAAAACCAGTTGAGTTAGAACTCGACTCTCTCTTTCAGCTGATTGAAGGAGAGACAGTTCTCGTTACTGGAGCCGGTGGGTCGATTGGAAGCGAGCTTTGTCGGCAGCTAACGAGATTTTCTCCAAGTAAAATTATCTTCTTAGATATCTCAGAATATTTTTTATACCAGCTTGAAAAAGAATTTGAGGAAGACTTCTCTCAAACGGAAATTATCCCCATCGTTGCTGATGTTAGGGACGAAGAAAGGATTAGAAATATCTTTTCCATTTATAAGCCAGATTTGATTCTTCACGCTGCTGCTTACAAGCACGTACCTATGATGGAGAAAAACCCTGCTGAAGCGATTAAAACAAATGTGCTCGGAACTTCAATTGTTACGAAAGCCGCAATTGATATGAAGGTTAAGAAGTTTGTGATGATTTCTACCGATAAAGCGGTTAATCCTACAAATGTAATGGGAGCTAGTAAGCGTATTGCTGAAATGGTTTGCCGTTCTAGATTTGAAGAGAATCAAGAAACCCAATTTATTACTGTGAGGTTTGGTAATGTACTTGGGAGTAATGGTTCTGTAATTCCATTATTTAGAAAATATATTGAAGAAGGTAAGGACGTTCCTGTTACCCACCCAGACATGGAAAGATATTTTATGTCTATTCCAGAGGCCTGTCAGTTAGTTTTACAGGCTACGACAATGGGATCAGGCGGAGAGATTTTTGTTCTTGATATGGGTGAGCCGGTCAAAATTTTGGATCTAGCTAAGGAGATGATTAACTTAGCAGGATTAAAGCTTGGTAACGATATTAATATCAAAATTATTGGTCTAAGACCTGGGGAAAAACTTTATGAGGAGCTTTTCTCAGATAAAGAAAATCTGCTCAATACTGATCATGAAAAAGTTAGAGTGGCCCAGAGTCGCGGTTTAGAGAATAATTTTCCTGAATTATTAAATAGCTTAATTAGTAACTCTTATAATTCAGATTTTGAGAAAATAAATACTGAGATCAAAAAAATTGTGCCAGAATTTATTCCTGACTCTGAAAGCGGTGATACCACAAAGAGCTTAAATTAAGTCCTATGAGCTTTTTAAAAACGATTTTAATTACTCCCATTTTATCAATTTTAGCAGCTTCTGATTTTTTATTTAATCTTATTTTTAAGAATGAAAATATTTTTCTTTATTATCATAATATAACAAGCTCACCTTCAGAATTTGAAATAAGGCATCGGCTTTCTCAGACAAAGGATCAGTTAGAAACTCAGTTAAGAGTTTTGAGTAAATTTTTTGATTGGGGTGATCCATCAAATCCAGAAAACTTTAATTTTAATGGTAAGGCCAAAGCTTTTTTATCTTTTGATGATGGCTATAAAGGAACTTTAACTGAAGGAATCGAAGTCCTTAAAAAGTTTAATACTCCGAGCTTACATTTTCTTAATATGAGCTTGATCTTAGGAAATGAGCCGTACTGGGTACAAGTTGCCGAAGAAGGTCAAAGATTAGGCAAGATGAGTTATTCATCACCGAGTGAAGCCATTTTTTCTAAGAGCGGAAAAACTTGGTTACAAGAATTTGATGCTGATTCTGAATGGGTAAAGGCCTGTGAGGACGGACCTGTTTTTGCGACTTTAGACGATCTTAAGAAAGCAGAGGAAGAACCAAATGTGTTCTTTGGGAACCACCTGTACAATCACTTTAATGCCGCTTCACAAGATAGTGATTTTTTAAGTTATTTATATTTAGAAAATGCGCAGCACCTAGATCGATTTAAATCGGCCCTGTCTTATTTTTCATATCCATTTGGTCAGCCCGACTTATGTTATAATAATGACACTATTCGATTGATAGAGAAACTCGGAGCTAAGAGACAGTTTACGACCACTTGTGTTTCGAATAAGAAAAGAGATTCTTACATGATTCATCGATATATGCTTACGGAAGATGAGTCGAGTGAGTTTAAAATTAAGTACAGTTTATTAGAGCAAAAGCTAAGGGGATTTTTATTCTTTAGCTCTAAAGCATAATAGGAAATAAGATTAACGAATTATCTTCTCAACAGAAAAATGTGATTTGGCTAGGACTTGAGAAAGTTCTACGTATTTTGTTTTCTCTTGTGGCAACTTTTTTTGTTGCCAGAGAGCTTGGTGCCGAAAAATTTGGGGCTTTAAATTATATTTTTGGCCTAGTTTTAATCACCTCTACGATAGCGAACTTAGGTTTTGATAGTTTGTTAGTTAGAGAGGTTTCACTTCAAGAGTTTTCTAAAAGAAAACTTGTCATAAGCTGCTTTAAAATTAAATCCATTGTCATTTTTGTCGGTATTGCTTTTCTTGCCCTTTTTATGAGCTATTTAGATCCAAGTCCATTAGAGAAGAGCTTGTTTATCCCTTTTGTCTTAGTTCTTTTTCTATCTGCATTTCAAGTCTTTGAGTTTTACTTCTTGGCCGTAACAGAATCGAGGCTCTCCGTCTCAGCCTATTTCTGGGGTGGTATTCTTGCAAATCTAGGTAAAATTATCGGTCTCTATTTTGGAGTGGACCTTGTTTTTATTGCCTATATGTACGTCCTTGAATATTTCGTTTCTGGTTTTTTGATGTATTTTTATTTTTATAAAAACACTTCTGAAGATTCTAAGGAAATTAAAGAGGGAACGATTAAGGCAATATTAATGGACTCACTACCGTTAGTTTTAGCAGGTGTCTCGGTAATGATTTATATGAAGATCGATCAAATCATGCTTAGAAGCTTTTTAGGACTTAGAGAGGTTGGGGAGTATAGCGCTGCTGTAAAGTTAAGTGAAGGAATCTACTTTATCCCGGTCGTCATAGTTGGGTCTTATTTCTCCAAGTGGGTAAAAGAATACAAGTTTGGCGATGATTACTTAAGAAGTGTGGAGAAGGTTGTTTCATTTTTAATGCTGGTTGCTTTCTCTTATATGAGTTTTATTTGGATCTTTGGGGACTATGTCGTCAATATTTTATATGGGGATCAGTATTTAAAGACCGCCGAGATTTTAAGACTTCACACCATCAGCGCCTTCTTTGTTTTTCTCGGTGTGGTTTCTTCGAAAGTATTAATTTTGAAAAATCTTGAGAAAATAGTTTTTTATATGTCTCTAATTGGCGCAGCCCTTAATATATGCTTAAATTTGTATTTTATTCCAAATTTTGGAGGCGAAGGGGCTGCTGTTGCAACGATTTTAAGCTATTTCTTTTCAGGCTACTTTTGTTTGTTTTTCTTTCGAAGCACTAGAAAAATTGCATTTAGGATAAGTAAATCTATCTTTCCTATTTGGTTGTTTAAAATGAATAAAAATCAATGATACGAAATATATGTTATAAAGTTAAAAAAAATCTTTAAGGTAATTGCTATGAGAAAACTTGTTAAATCGATTCTTGGTTCAGTAGGACTTGAAATTAAAAAAATTAAGAAACCAGTCCCATTTGATATGGAAGAAAGTTTTGTAGAAATTTATGAAAAGTGTAAAGAGTATTCCCTTTGTTCAGTAGAAAGAATGTATTCTCTTTATAAAAGTGTTGAATATATTTGCGAAAATAATATCCAAGGAAGTTTTGTAGAATGTGGTGTTTGGAGAGGTGGTTCATGTATGATGATTGCAGAGACCCTAAAAAAGTTTGAACAAACCAATAGAAAGATATATTTGTTTGATACTTTTGAGGGCATGGTTGAACCAGGGGAGCTTGATGTTGAAATGAGTATCGGTGTTTCTGCAAAAGAAAGTATGAGTAAAGTTTCTAAAGTTGAAAATGACCCTTCAAATATTTGGGCCTATGCTTCATTAAATGAAGTTAAAAGAAATATGAAGAAAACAACTTATCCCGAAGAAAATATCGAATATATTGTTGGAAAGGTTGAAGATACATTACCTCAAACGACGATTAAAGATATTGCACTTCTTAGACTGGACACTGATTGGTATGAATCTACAAGAGTCGAAATGGAACAACTTTATCCGGAGCTAAATTCTAAAGGTATATTAATTATAGATGATTACGGACATTTTAAAGGTGCTCGACAAGCAGTTGATGAGTATTTTGAGAAAAACAATAAAAAAGTCTTTATGAGTAGGGTTGATAATACTGCGAGATTAATTGTTAAATCCGAAAATTAAGTCTTTTACTTTCTTTTTTAATCTAACGAAGAGACTTTCGTGCAAGACTTTTTCTACATACCTTTTTTCATAGTCGGGATTTACTGAAATAGATTTTGGATGCCTGATTGGCCAACTTATAGAATAAGTCCTTAAGTTTGAATATTCATGGTCCTTTTGTTTTGTATGGGTGCTTTGTTCTCCAAAACCAATATTTCTAATTAGATTTTTGCTAGGGACTATTGAAAGACTAGAGCTTTTAAACCTGGCGAAATCCCACTGATAGTCCCAGGTCTGAATATTCTCTCTCCAGAGCCACTTCCACTTATCGTTAAAAGCATTCCATTCCTTGGTTGTTAAGAATTCTTTAAATAAATTTCCTCTTTCTTTATGCTCCTTCCACTCTTGCATTTCAACGTCGTAATCTTTCCATGACCTTCTCCAAGTTGCCCAACCCCAGATTCCTCCAAACTTTGTAAAGAAATAGCTAGAATCGAATTTGAATTCACCATCGAGAATATTTACACCAGAGACCATTGATATCTGGTCATTGTCTTTATATTTTTGAAGCATCTCTTGGCAAAAATTAAAAAAACTAGGGTCTGCAATAATATCGTCTTCTAAAATTATTGCCTGTTCCTCACTTTGAAAAATCCAATCAATGGCAGATGAGATTCTTGTTCTGCAACCGAGGTTTGTATCAGAAAAATTCTTCTTTACTTCGCAGTCCCAGGAAATGTTTTTTATAATAGTATTTACTTGTTCGAGTTTATTAATATCAGATTTGTTACCCACTCTAGGACCATCGGCGGCAATATACAGTTTTTGGGGTTTGGATTGTTTTAAAGTTTCTAGAACTTGTCTTGTTTGTTCTGGTCGATTGAAGACAATTAATAATACCGGGGTTTTGAGTTTATCCACTATTCACCTTTGATAGCTTTAAAGCCGATAACACTAGCATAAGTGGGATCAACAGAATCAAAGATCGATTTATCTTGAATTTCTTCAACGGAAAGGCCTTGCATAAGACCTAGGGCGGTGGAGAAATTTCCAAATACTTTAATTTCTACGTCTTTAAACTCTTCTTCAAGCAGTCTTTTGAGTGATTTGTCAGTAAAGCGCCAATAGTCGCCCCATCTCTCATAATCAAATTTACTTACCTGGGTATAAGAAGCAACCGTTCCAAGAAAACAGCCACCGGGCTTTAAAATTTTATGGGAGGACTTGATGGCGGCCCTTACTTCATAGAGGAAGTTTAATGTATTGGTGCAAACAAATGTATCAAATTCTTCTTCGGGGCAAGTTTCTGGCTTTTCCAAATCAAAGTTATATTTAGTCGGAGGTGTACTCACTTCACTACTAAAATCAAGAATCGCAAAATTAGAGTTCTCAATAGATGTGCAAAACTGTCTAATATATTTATCTTCTGCTACTTCAAGTAAATTACCTTGTATCTTTTTAGAGTTATCACTTAAATATTTTTCAATAAAATACCTGTCGATTGGAGTTCCTCGTGAGAAACCCATATGCTCATCTACTGGGGAGTCGGCATTGAGGCTCTTTAAGTCCACCGGGTTCAACATTCTCTTTATAGATTTTTTAAGACTTGAGAGCATGTAGTTCCTTATAAAGGTTTTTATAGTTAGTAATCATGATTTCTCTATCGAAATTTTTGCTTACCCATTCCTTACAATTGTTACTTAGTTCTTTTGCATTTTCTATAGAAAACCGAATGCCATGTATAAAGTCTTCACGGTCTTTATATTTTGAGACGTATCCGGTCTTATGATGCTCTACTGTTTCTTGAGCTCCATGGCCTTCAAAGCAAACGACCGGTGTCCCAGAGGCCTGTGCCTCAACTGACATAAGCCCAAATGTTTCAGACATTGAGGGGAATAAAAAACTATCGGCGTTTGAGAATACTTTTGGGAGGTCTTCCTTGGAAACTTCTCCTAAGTTTTCATAATTTAGCCTAGAGGAGAATAGGGTTTCCTTAGGTGAGCCAAAAACTTTGAGGCTAAATTCATAGCCTTCTTCTTTTAGCTGAAAAAGCGCTTCTTCTAAAAAACTAGCCCCTTTATTTTTATCCACATGCCAATTTAGAGCACCAAACAAGAGAATAGGGATTTTGTTCTCTTTCTTAGTATTAAGATTTTTAAAGGGGGTTAAATCAATTCCATTATGAATAACGACAATTTTTTCTACAGGTGTATTTGTATGCTTACTTACGACTGATTTTATAAAATGTGATGGAGCTACCCAGGTTATATCTTTGTTTAGATAAGACTCTTTTTTTAATTTTAAGTTTTCTAAACTTAAGTCATTAGGACCTGATCTTCCTAGGCTAGGACAGTTTCCGCATTCAAGCTGAAATCTGCTGCAGTTTAAAGGGATATGGCATCCACCAGTCAATGGCCACAAGTCGTGAAGGGTCCATACAATGGGTTTGTTAATTTTTGAAATATTTTTGACTGATATAAATGAATCATTAATCCAATTTAAGTGAACGATATCAAATTGATTGATTTCATTCATGGAGTCTAGGTTTCCTCGTCTTCCATTGGACCAGATAATTCCAGATTTTTTTTGATTAATTTTGTTCAAGACTTTATCAAAAATCGAGTTTAATATTTTTTTAACTTTAGGTGCATCGTCCACAAAAAATCTAGACTGTGGTAAGGCCTTAGATAGAGAGGCCGCTATAGTGGCAGCTCCACCTCCTGAATTCCTTGAATTTACAATTGCTACCTTGCACTGATAATCTTGATCGGTCATGAAAATCTCTATCGTAACACCTTGTTGGAACTCTGAGTCTACAATCCTTAGGACTCTAGATTCTATTAAGAATCAGCTATACCCATCTATTGAATGGATTATAGTTGATAATCTGAGCTCAGATAACACTTTAAAGCTTATTAAAGAGAATTATATAGAGTCTGACGAACGAAGTCTTAAGGTTATTAGTGAGAAAGATAAGGGAATATCTGATGCCTTTAATAAGGGAGTAAGTTCGGCCACTGGAGAAATTGTGGCCATTTTGAATTCTGATGACGCATACGCCAATGAAAAAATCGTCTCTAAAGTCGCAGAATATTTTAAAGATGATGGAGTCGACTTTGTTCATGGAGATATGGTCTTTATTGACGAGGACTACGGCACGAATAGGCGAGCACCGCTTTTATGTTCAATTGATTATGCGATGCCGTATAATCATCCCACCATGTTCCTTCGAAAAAAGCTTTACGATGACTATGGTCTCTTTGATGTGAGCTATCGATTAGCAATGGACTATGAGCTCGTCATGCGAATGTATGAGTCTCCGGTAAAGTGTAAAGCAAACGGTAAGTACTTAAAAGAAGCTATGGTTAATATGTATGCCGGCGGAATGTCTGATGTCATGGAAAAAAAATCTATTGATGAAGTTGAGAAGGCCCTTCGCTTTCACGGCTTTTGGTCAAGTGAAGCGGCTAAGAATCAGTCTTTAAGGCGAAAAAGAATTTTTCTTAAGTCTTGTTTAAATAAGATTGGGCTTGGGAAGTTAGTAGCGCTTTGGCGTAATTATAAATGGCAATAGATTTGATAGGTTTTTTTAGTCATTAGCTCTAGATTGTAGTTCTTTTCTATTACAGAACCAGCTTTTCTTCCTAGTTCGGTATGATTTATTTCAGAGAATTTTTTTTGAAAATCATCTCTTGAGTTAAGATCATATAGCTTCACTCCTTCTAATTCTCTATGACCATCTACTCTTGAAAGTAGGCAAGGGAGTTCACAGCTCATGGCCTCAAGAACGCTTAAAGGAAGGCCTTCCCATCTAGCACTTGAAAAATATCCATCTAAGGCTGATAAAAACTTTATGGGTTCACTTATATTTCCTAAAAAAAGTATTTGCTTTTTCTTTTGTTCAGGAATGGCCTTAAGCAAGGATTCTTTATCTTCACCATCACCGGCAATTGCAAAGACGGTATTTTCTGGAAGATCTAACTTTAAAAAGATATCAATTCCTTTTTGATAGGTTAGTCTTGAAAGGGTTCCCCAGATAATTGCCGTCTCCGGTAAATTAAAAGACTTTCGTGATTCGTTTTTTTTATATTCACTATATTCTTTTTTGATATGAATATGATCAATTCCATTGGGGATAATGGCAACTTTTGATTCGTTAGTAAGACCCATTGATAAAGAAGCCTTGTATTCGTCGTGGCTCACATTGATAAGCTTGTCAGTCGCTATTTTTAAAACTCTATCAATAAAGACTTTTATTTTTCCGGTGGCTGATCTTTCAAAATGGGCACCGTGAAAAGTATGAATGACTTTAATTCCGAAAAGACCAAGAAGTCTTGAGTAATAACCTGCTCCTCTTCCATGCGAATGAACAATATTTATATTCTGATCCTTACAGTAAATTAATAAGCTCAAGAATTTAATAATGCTAAATTTACGATGAGGGATCTCAAAGTGTTTATGAGCTAATTCCCGAAATTTAGGGCCATAAGGAAGATCTGCCGGTGAGGCAATTGAGATTTTATTGTTCTGGTACTTCTCTTTTAAAGTCCGCACTAAGTCAAAGACATGCTTAGGTCCTCCTCCGGTGTCAGATCGAACTGTAATCAGAAGAATATTTATCAAGTTAAAAACCTTAGGCGAATTAGTGTAAATACATAAGTGAAAATAAATTTAAGTAAGTTTCTCTTTGTTTCCCCAAACATTCTCTGCTTAAAACTAAAAGGAAGTTCCTTAATCTTGATGCCTGGGTTTTTCTTAATTATTTTATAAAGAATTTCTTCAACAATATCGAAGTTATTACAAGAAAGAGGGATATCTCTTAGCATTTCTCCATTATAAAGCTTGAAGCTATTAGATACATCTTTGCATTTAATATTTAATGCAAAAGCGTAACCCCAATTAACAATCTTACTCATGAGAACAAGGATAAAACTATTCTCCGTATGCCCCCCCTCAATATATCTTGAAGCAATTACAATATCGTTACTATCTTTTTCAGCATATAGGTTTTTAATGAATTCTGGATGGTGAGAGCCGTCTGCGTCCATAAAAATAATCTTCTGGCCCTGCGACTTCGCTATACCTGTTCGAATTGCCGCACCATAGGTATTTCCGCCTGTTCTGTTGAAGTACAAGACATCGTTTTCCTTGCAGGCCTCTGCGGTTCCATCCATTGGCTTTTCAGTATCAACAATAATAATTTCAAAAGATGAGGTTAGCTCTGCTGCAACGGCCTTAACTCTAGGTAGTAGAAGCCTCAAATTTTCCTCTTCTAAATACGCTGGCATGATAATGCTTAATTCTTTGCTCATATTAATTTTCTTTGTTTAATTTATAAAAACAAGTTCCATATGTTTTATAAGATAATTGATAATTTAAGGAGTTTAAGTAAAGAGATATTTCAGATTTTAAGATCCCCTCGATCGATACTTCTGGATCTTCAACAAGCAAGTAGTCTGGTGAGTATTTATTCCAGTTGTTTGACTTCAGGACCTTCAAGTCTAAACCTTCAACGTCTATGCTCATAAAATCTATTTTTTTACCATTTGGGATATTCTGATCTAAGATTTCTTCAAGAGTTTTAGTTTTTAACTTAACTTCTTTTACAATTTTAAATCTTCCGTTAGATTCCGTTTCGATTGATTTTGCTCTTTTTTCATCAAGTGTATTTAGGGCACCATCATTAAACATAAAATAAGAAAGCTCTTCTGTGGTATCGGAAACAGGAACTTCAATATTGATATCCCTCGGTCTTAATTCTTTAAAGGCGTCCATGCTATGTGGGGCTGCATCGACATTTATTCCCTTCCAACCTTTTTTATAAAAAAGATAAGTATTGGAATATCTCATAGGATGATGAGCACCTACATCGACAAAAAAACCGTCACTTTTATGCTCATAGATTCTATTGAGAATAAGGTCTTCTCCCTCTTGGGAAAAGCTCTTTGTGAACCAATAGCCTAGGGAATTCTTAAGCTTTATTTTAAAGCGGTCCTTGAATGAGTCTTCATTGAAATTAATCATGCAATCACTTTTTACATAGGTAACAGCAGAAATTGTACCATCTAAAAAGCATTTCGACCTTTGCAAATCCGGCAGATTTTAAATTATTAATCTGCTCTTTGGGAGTTATGGGAACAAGTACATTTTCAAGAGCTTCTCGCTTTTGGGAGATCTCTAACTCACTGTAACCATTTCTTCTTTTGAAGTCGTAATAGAGCTCAATCATGAGATCATTTATATCTGGCTCAGTGCTTATAATTTTCTCGGCCAAAAGAAAGACGCCATCTTCTTGCAGAGAGTTATTTATTTTTTTTAAAACCTCACCCCGTTTATCTTTTGGAATGAACTGAAGAGTGTAGTTCATGATAACCATTTCTGATTCTGGAAGATCAAAATCCAAAATATCACTGCAGTGGATGGAAGCTTTTTCAACTCCTTCACTTTCAATTTTTTCGTTGGCCTTCTTAACCATGGGGGCCGAGCTATCAACACCAATAAAGTTTGGCTGAATCCCTTTTTTCTTTAAATGTTTAGCAAGAAGACAGATCGTTGTCCCTGTAGAACAACCCAGATCCACGATAGCCCCGTTTCCCTTGAGGGTTCTGTCCGCAATATCTAAAAGAATACTATGAACCTCGTTATAGAAGGGCACGCTTCGACTCACCATGTCGTCGAAAACTTCTACAACGTCTTGGTTGAACTCAAAGGGGAGAATATTCTCCTGTTTGTTTTTAAAGAATTGGTCTTTACTCATAGGAATTTGATAGCTTTAACTAATGCAGATTGTAAACCTTTGATATATCATTCAAGTATTGAAAACTTCACGACTTCAACTTTCAATTAGCCTTTTTTTAGGCTTCTTAGTGCTCCTGATCCTTTTTAGTAATATCAAAGGGATACTCTTTAATTGTTTTCATGCCTATGACTTTGGAATTTACCAGCAAGGTATTTTTAATATAGCTGGAGGAGAGTCTTTAAATCCGATGATTACGGTCAGAGGTTTAAAAGCATTTAATGATCACTTTATGCCAGTAATTTTATTGGCAGTTCCATTTGCTTGGATTTCAAATCTTCATCCGGTTTCCTTAATCGTTTTTGAGTGGATGTGGTTTGCTTTGTTTTTATTCTTAGTTTTTAAAGAATTAAAAAAGCGAGAATTTGAAAAACCTTTAATTTTGTATTCACTAGGATTAATAATTTTTTCAAAAGGGATTCTCACGGGCCTTGAATTTCCGATTCATCCCGGCACATGGTCTCTTCCTATTTGGTTTTTACTTTTCTTAAATATTGAAAAAGATAAATGCAAAAAAATGATGTTCTTTGGAATAGCTCTTTGCATGTTTAGGGGAACTTATCCCTTCGCCGTTTTTATGCTTGGTCTATACTTTTTAGGAACACGAAAGCATCCAATTACTGGGTTTGTTCTGTCTGGTTTCTCGGCAGTCTACTCTTATTTTGTATACATACTTAGACCTCGTATCCTTGGGGAAACGGCCAGTTATGGTGGAAATTACTTTAAGGGGTATTTAGAAAATCCTATAGAAGCTTCTATAACTTTATTTAAAACTTTTGAGTACGCAGGTTTTTTAAAAGTATTTCTACCGGTTATTTTGGTTCTTGGATTCATTGCATACAAAGAGAAAAATAATTTAAAGTGGACGGATTGGAGAATCCCGGCTTTGCTAACAATTTCTCCCATTTTTGCGGTTCATTTTTTAACGAATAAATTTCATTACCACTATGGTGCTGCATTCTTAGCGCCCCTATTAACAATTTGTTTTTTATCTGATGGCTATAAGCAGATCCTAAAGAATAAAAGGTTTGCCGCCATTGTCATGATTGCCTTCATCGCTACAGCTTCAGGTAGATACACAAAGTTTTTTAATACTTTTGTTTTGTCTAAGAGTAAGAAGTGTCGGTTTGATAGTAAGTACGCCGAAGAAACTGGTCTAATTGTTGAGAAGATTAACCAGCTTTATAAGGGCAAAAAGATCGTGGCTTCGGGGGGGATTATACAAAGAGTGATGAAGCCTGGAATTCAAATTTATGCACCGAATACTATGACGACCCCTCCCGAAAACTTCGATCTACTTCTTTTACTTAGAAATAAGGCCGGAGATACTTACCCATGGCATAAAGAACATGTGGAAAAGGCCATAAAAAGCTGTAAAAAACATGAAAATGAAGTCCTTTTTGAGTCCGAATACTATTATTTAGCAAGCGGTCAATTCAATAGGTCCTGCTTAAGCGTTTGGCCCTAAGCGCAATTCCTTTTAAACTTAATAGAAAGGGTAATTTCTGGTAGATTTACGGCCAAAGGATTTATTTATGAGAGAAGAAATTCTGGGCAAGGCCAGACACTTTTTCCGTGGTGAATACGGAAATAAAAAAATCATACCTGGCGAGGATATGATTCAACCTTCTGGAAAGGTGGTGGATGAAGAAGATCTAGTTAGTTTGATCGATTCGTCACTAGATATGTGGTTAACAACTGGAAGATACGCCAAGATTTTTGAAAAAGACTTCGCGGCCTATATGAATCAAAAACATTGTCTTCTTGTTAACTCGGGATCTTCGGCAAACCTAGTGGCTTTTGCCGCTTTAACTTCTCCGCAATGGGGCGATAAGCAAATTAAACCGGGTGATGAAGTTATTACTGTTGCTGCTGGTTTTCCTACAACTGTTAATCCAATAATCCAGCATGGCTGTGTTCCCGTTTTTATAGACGTTGAATTAGAAAGTTATGAAATGGACATGTCTCAGCTTGAACTTGCTGTTTCAGATAAAACTAAAGCAGTAATGGTTGCCCATACTTTAGGGAACGGATTTGACGCCAAAGCTGTTAGAGAGTTTTGTGATAAGCACGACCTTTGGCTAGTTGAAGATTGTTGTGATGCCACAGGAACTACTGTTCACGGGCAAATGGTTGGAACTTACGGACATATTGCAACGGTTTCATTTTATCCTGCTCACCATATGACTATGGGGGAGGGGGGAGCCGTTCTAATGAATGATCCTAAAATGAAAAAGATCGCAGAGTCATTTAGAGACTGGGGAAGAGATTGTTGGTGTCCTCCAGGAAAAGACGATACCTGCGGCAAAAGATTTAATTGGCAGCTAGGGGAACTACCTGATGGCTTTGATCATAAGTATATTTACTCTCATATTGGTTACAATTTAAAAGTTACAGATATGCAGGCCGCACTTGGTGTTAGTCAGCTCAAAAAACTTCCAGGATTTGTTCAAAAAAGAAAAGATAATTATAAATATCTAAGATCTAAGCTAGAAGAGCTTGAAGATGTACTAATGCTTCCAAAAGCGACGGAAGGAACTGATCCGAGTTGGTTTGGTTTCCCGCTTTCCGTTAGACCTGGAGGAAAAGTATCAAGACAAGAGCTCGTTGAGTTTCTTCAGAGTCAAAAAATTGGTTCACGAAATATCTTTGGTGGAAACCTTTTAAGGCAACCTCTTTATCAAGGGGTCACGAAAAGAGTTATTGGTGATCTTCCTAATACCGATTACGTTATGAACAATAGTTTTTGGATAGGAATTTGGCCTGGGCTTGATGAAGTTCATCTTGATTATATTGCAGATAAAATTAAAGAGAAAATGAGAAGCTAATATGAAATATTTAATTACAGGTGGATGTGGATTCTTAGGTTCTAATCTCGCTGAAGAGGTTTTAAAACGTGGGGATGAGTTAGTTGTCTTTGATAATCTCTATCGAGACGGAACTGAAAAAAACCTCGAATGGTTAAAGACTCTTGGAGAGTTTACTTTTTATAGATCTGATATCAGAAATTTTGATGATGTTTCTAATGTTATAGAAAAAGAAAAACCAGATGTGATTTATCATGTTGCCGGACAAGTTGCGATGACAACCTCTCTTGAGCGTCCGAGATTTGATATGGAAATCAATGTTCTTGGAACTCATAATCTACTTGAAGCAATGAGAAGATTTGCTCCCAACGCTATTGTTGTTTATTCATCGACAAACAAAGTTTACGGAGACCTTGAAGATCTTGAATATGATGAAAGTGAAACGAGGTATTCTATTCCACAATATCCAAACGGCTTACCAGAGTCAGTATCCCTAGATTTTAGAACCCCCTATGGCTGTTCTAAAGGAGCCGCTGATCAGTATATGCTCGATTACTATCGCTGCTACGGAATTAAATCCGTAGTCTTTAGGCATTCATCAATTTTCGGAGGCAGACAGTTTTCCACTTTTGATCAAGGTTGGATTGGCTGGTTTGTTAGTCGTGGAATTGAGACAAAACGTGGAAACCTGAAAAAACCATTTACTGTTTCTGGAAACGGAAAACAGGTTAGGGACGTACTCTTTTCCGAGGACATCGTCAGCTGTTATTTTAATGCTGTTAAGAATATTGAAAAGACAAAAGGGCAGGCTTTTAATATTGGAGGTGGTGCCTCTAACTCACTTTCAATTCTCGAGTTATTCAAGTTATTAGAAGAAGAATTAGATATAAAATTGAATTATAAAGAACTTCCACCTAGATCGAGTGACCAAAAAAGTTTTATTGCTGATATTTCAAAGGCAAAAGAATACTTCGATTGGGCACCAACAGTAGATACTAGGACTGGGATTCAAAAAATGATTAATTGGGTGGAAACATTATGAAAGTTTTAATTTTAGCAGGTGGTTACGGAACCAGAATCAGTGAAGAAACGGGAATTCGCCCAAAGCCAATGGTAGAAATTGGAAGTAAGCCAATTCTTTGGCATGTTATGAAAGGATACGCCGAACATGGCTTTACCGACTTTGTAATTCTATGTGGGTACAAAGGACATATGATCAATGAGTACTTTGCAAATTACTTTGTACGCCAAAGTTCAATGACTTTTGATTTGGCCAATAACACGATGGAGACAGTTCAATCTAATGTCGAGCCTTGGAAAGTAACTTGTCTTGATACTGGTGATGGAACACTTACAGGCGGAAGAATTAAAAGAGCTCAAGAGCTGATTGGTAATGAGCCATTTATGCTCACTTATGGGGATGGTGTTTCGAATATTAATGTGAAAGAACTTGTGGAAAGCCATAAGAATAGCGGACGAAAAATCACTATGAGTGCGGTTCAACCTGCAGGAAGATTTGGTGCACTTGAGTTTGATGACAATGACCAGATTACTGCCTTTAAAGAAAAGCCTCAGGGAGAGGTCGGCTGGATTAATGGCGGTTTCTTTGTTTGTGAACCTAGCGTTCTTGATTATATCAAAGATGGTGACAGTACAATTTTTGAAAGAGCGCCACTAGAGGCTTTAGCCAGTGAAAATCAGATGAATTGTTATAAGCACAAAGGCTTTTGGAAATGTATGGATACTCTAGCTGATAAGCAATCACTAGAAAAAATGTGGGATAGTGGAGAAGCTAAGTGGAAAACCTGGTAAACGAAAATTTATTTTCAGGCGTATATAATGGGAAGAAAATCTTTTTAACCGGGCATACCGGATTTAAAGGTTCTTGGATGATGGCCTGGCTTGAGGCTATGGGAGCGGATGTTTGTGGATATTCTTTAGAGCCACCTACAGACCCAAATCATTTGGAGCTGCTCAACCTAAAAGGAAAATCGATTATTGGTGATATTAGAGATCGTGAACTCTTAGAGAAGTCTATGATCGATTTTAATCCGGAAATCATTTTTCATTTAGCGGCTCAGCCTTTAGTTCGTCTTTCATATGACGAGCCTCATGAAACTTTTGAAACAAATGTTATGGGTTCATTAAATGTTTATGAGGCCGCAAGAAAAACTTCTTCGGTTCGAACAATAGTGACTATAACAACAGATAAAGTTTACGAAAATAACGAATGGGTTTGGGGTTATAGGGAATCTGATCGCCTCGGGGGAAAGGACCCTTATAGTGCCTCAAAAGCAGCTATGGAGCTTATGACCTCTTCATACCGCAACTCTTTTTTCAATATGGAAAAGTACGGAACGGACCATCAGGTATTAATGGGTGTGGTTCGGGCTGGAAATGTTATTGGAGGAGGAGATTGGGCGAAGGATCGTTTGATTCCAGATATTATTAAAGCCTCTCTTGAAGGAAATCCTGTGAGCATTAGAAGCCCTAAGTCTGTAAGACCTTGGCAGCATGTTCTAGAGCCACTGTCTGGATATCTTTATTTAGGTCAAAGACTTATTGAAGGTAAAAAGGAATTTGCACAAGCTTATAACTTTGGACCGCTGGTACAAGAAGAGATGACGGTGCAACAAGTATTAGAAGAGCTTAAAGAAAACTGGAATAAAATTGATTACAAGATCGAAGTTCCAAAAGATATGCCTCACGAGGCAGGCCTCTTAAAGCTTGATTGCACAAAGGCAAGCGTAGAACTGGACTGGTCACCTGTTTGGACCACTTCTGAAGGATTAGCGAAAACAATTAATTGGTATAAAGCCTACAATGAGTCAAAAGCAGTTATGACTTCAGAGGATTTAAAAGTTTATATTTCAAATGCCAGAGAAAGAAATAAGTCTTGGGCCTAAAAAAATACTTCTCTCTGGAGGAACCGGCTTTTTAGGAAGTCATGTCTCAAGAAGATTAGTAAATGAAGGTCATGACGTTACGATTTTAAAACGATCATTCTCCAGTTTAAATCGAATAGGTGATTTAGTTGATAAGCTACGCCTTGTTAATACGGAAGATTTTACTGGAGGTGAGTATGACCTCTTCATCAACGCTGCTTCGAATTATGGTAGGAGTGGAGAGTCAGAAGAAGAAATGCTTCGTGCGAATACTGAGTTTCCTCTAGAGATATTGAGAAAGATAGAAAGAGAACCTCTACATCTAATCAATATAAACACCAGTCTTCCTTCATCGATGAATCTTTATGCTAAATCAAAACATCTGTTTATTGAAAAATTTAGGGCTGAATTTCCAACTTTAACTTGTACAAATTTATTAGTGGAACAGTTTTATGGACCTGGTGATGGAACTTTTATCTCTTTTCTTGTTAATAATTTAAAGTCAGATAAAAAAGAAATTAAGTTAACTTTAGGTGAGCAAAAGAGAGATTTTATTTACTATGAAGATGTTGTAGAGGCGATCGTTCAAGTCTCAAAACATTTATATAATGGCGACATTCAAGTGGGAACTGGTCAAGGTGTGCTTATTAAGGATGTTGTTAAAAAGTTGGCAAGTGAATTAAGTGCAGATTTAGATCGAGTTAATTTCGGTGGCCTTGAGTACCGTAAGAATGAAGTCATGAACTCAATCGCTGATATTTCCTCTATTAAAGAGCTGGGCTGGGAGCCAAAAGTGTTTATTGATGAGGGAATAAAAAAAGTAGTTGAAAATTTATAAACTAGGAAGATTATGAAATTTTTAGTCGATAAAAAAATTGGCCTCCTTTTCATATTATTATTAATTATCTCTTGGCTTTATCCAACATACTTTATATCTGATGATTGGGAGCATTTAGATTCAATCTATAAGAATGGCTCAAACACTTATATTAAATTTTGGATTTATCGAATTCCATCACTTTATTTTTCGCATACGACCTTATTCCCCTTGTTTCAAAATGAATATTTTATGTTGGCAAATTTAGTATGTTGGTTCTTCTTCTTTCTTGGAACATTGTACGCCCTGGAGACATTTAAAATCTTAGATAGGATTAAGAAAGAATCAACTTGGTTCTTTCTTGGTTTTTTTCTTATGCTAAGTTTTAATCATACTAATTTTGAGTTTATTCTATGGCCTAGTTTTATGGTTAATTTTCCCGGATATTTTTTAGTTATCCTCGGTTTTTATCTAACAAAGAGATTTAGCAGTATATGGCTTCAACTATTAAAAGCTATTTTTTGGACAATAGGTTTTTACTTCACAGAAAGTCTCTTTTTTATGGGAGCGTTGCTTGAAATAGCTTATATCCTTTGGTTTCAAGCCGATAACAACTTAATTGATAAATTTAAAGAACTTCTAAAACAAACGATTATTCCCTTTCTATTTGTGTTCGTAAGCAAAGTGATTTTGACCTATTTGAAGCCCTATGGTTACGCAGCTGCTCTTGGCTTTAAGCCTCATCTTTTCTCACAAACCTTATCCCTTATTTTCTTACATGATTACTATAAGGTGAGATGGTTAACAGGTTCTCTCGCACTGATATCCTATCTTGCTATGACCTTTTGGATTTTTAGAGATAGAGGGGCAAAGAATTTCTTAAAAACAGAAGCCTTATTCGCGGTAATTATTCTTGTCTCAACTTCTTATTATTTTATAGTGATGGATTATTCAGCGAGAAGGGCCATTGGTGGACAGCTGTTTATCACCTGGGGAACCTTTTGTTTTGGGTATTTATATTTATGGTTTAGGAAATCAGAATGCAAAATCCGAAAGGTTGTTCTTATTTTGTTTCCCCTTTGCTGGCTCGCTCACAGCGTCTATGTGATCAATCTAAAATTAGGGGATCGTAGTGCTTTTAGAAGAAATGCCGAGGTTCTAAGATCAAAATTAAAAAGTGAAAAACTTCCGGTTAATGTCCAACGAATGGATATTATGAAGGATGTAAATACCGGGTGGAACTTAGTTAATAAAAAACAGAAGTCAGGTTGGATGAGACATTTTTTTAATAAAGATGAACTTAAACAATTCGACTACGAATAATTATTTTTTAAAGGCCATAACTTCAATATTCTTTCCAAAAAAAGTTCCAAGAACAGGGTCTAATAGCTTTGAAAAAGGAAAAATCAATTTGTCATAAATTCCAACAGATTTTTTACTAACAGAATCAGAATTTATAGTAAGTCTAAAGAGTAGGGCCACAAAAAAACCTATGCTATCTCGATAACCTAAGTTCTTTATTTCAAACCCTGCTATTTCTAATTTTTCTTTTAAATCCCTCTTTTTATACCTTCTAAAATGGCCAATTTTTTTATCGAATCTAGAGTAGAGAATAGGGAAGGCCGGGAGGTAGAGATAGAGACGACCATCCTCTTTTAAAATCCGGTGAAAGCCTTTTAATGTTTCAATATCATCATCGATATGTTCTAGAACATTTATAGAATATATTTGCTCAACAGAACTATCCTCAATAGGTGGCAGACCGTTATGCACTTGAAGGTTATTATCTTTAAGCATCCCCGTTAGAGTTGGATCAATCTCAACGCATTCAACAGGCAGACCATTTTTAACCAGCCTTTTTGCATAGGTTCCAGCTCCGGCTCCAAAATCTAGAGTACGGCCTGTGGAAGAGAAAAAGCCTTTTATCCTGTCGATAATTGAATAGGTATAATTATCGGCTGCGTCGAGAAGCTCTAGCTCTTCGATACCGTTATAGATTTGTGAATTCGTTTCTTCTTGATTCATTGTGTTAAGCTGGTCACAGTTTGATTAGGGTATTATTCTTTATTATATGAAAACTAACAAATATTTGAGCGAAAATGGATATTTATTTGTCTTTTTGCTCGGTGCTGCACTTTATTTTCAGCAGGCCTGGGTTCCGGGCTTCTTTGCTGACGGCTATTTGTATTCCGCTTTTGCCAAGCATGCAGCTAATGATGGCTATTGGCTTGTTCCTAGATTAAGCTCCACCACTTATTCAGAGTTTCCAGTTCATATTCCCTTTATCTTCTCTTTAAACGGTATCTTTTTTAAGCTCTTTGGAGCTTCTTATACAACGGCGAGACTGTTTAGTGGCCTGTTTACATTAATAAGTCTCTTTTTTGTTATTAGGTCGGTTAGGAAATATGGAAGTGAGTCTTGGGCCTATCTCTCAGGATTGGCCTTCGTACTTATTCCGCCTCTTATTAAGAAGACAAGATTTCCCTCTCTAGATGCACCATTAATGATGTTCGTTTTGATAAGCCTTCTTTTTTATTTCGAGGCCTTTAAAAAACAGAATAG
The DNA here is from genome assembly GCA_002720865.1 of Halobacteriovorax sp. Taxonomy (GTDB): domain Bacteria; phylum Bdellovibrionota; class Bacteriovoracia; order Bacteriovoracales; family Bacteriovoracaceae. The sequence goes on along the minus strand of PBIO01000030.1, from coordinate 114,357 downwards.
GAAGGCATGGATTCTTTGTGGAGTATTCTTTGGATTTGCGATGTTATCAAAAGGCCCAATGGCCGGACTAGTGCCTCTTGTTATTTTAATTCATTTAGCTTTTACGAAGTCGTTTTCAAAATTAAAAGATCCTTTTCCATGGCTTGGATTTATTCTTGGATTGATCATGTTTTCGATTTGGCCAATCTCTCTTTTATTAACAGGTAATAAGGTCACGATCGACTGGTATATAAAGTCGACTTTTATCAATACGATGATAGAAGGAAGAGGGGTTGAGAAGTTTAATTCATTCGATTACGTTATTTTTCTCTTCAAACAAACTGGCCCCTGGCTTATTTTGATACTGCTTTCTCTTAAAAGTTATTTAAAGAAAAAAGAAAATGATTTTCATGGATTCTCTTTGATTGCTTTTTTTAGTCTACTTATTCTTCTTTCTATTCCTAAATTTAAGTATTCTAACTATCTACTACCTCTTTATCCCTTTTATGCTATTTCCGTTGGTTTTTACTTAGCAAGCCTTTTAAAAGAAGGCTGGTTTGAGAAAGTAAAAAAAGGAACTTGCTATTTATTTGTAACGGCTTCTCTTGTGCTCTTGATTTTTCCATTAACTGTTAAAACGAGAAGAGATAAAGAGATTCATCAGGCCTTGAAGATGTCTAGAGGTCTTAAAAAACAGCCTGAAGTTTGGGTTACGATTAATGACTCTTATCCATTCTTTGCTCTTGCTAACTTAATTGCTTTTGAAAATAGTGGGGAAGTCGTAAATACAACTTTAGATTGGATGAAAGCTTACTTAAATGATGAAAAGAAATTAGAATTCAAATCAGAAATACCTTATGAATGGAAGGGCAAGGAGTTCATATTCGTAATGAGAAATGCTGATTTTGAGAAAATAAAGTCTAATTATTCAGAAAAATTAGTAAGTATTATACACTTTAAAGCGAGAGACTTAGTGATCCTTGCTAGGAAAGAGAATGTTTATCCTAATGGACTTACTTACTGACGAAGTTCCTTTAAAATCGATTCCGGTGATGATGAGAAGGATTCAGAAGTGGAAGTAAATAAGTTGAATTTCAAAATACACCAAAGAGCTGAAAATCCATCTTTCCAGCCTATTTTTTTCCCTTCGGCGTAAGTTCTTCCGTAATATGAAATGGGGACTTCGTAGATACGAAGTTCATTTAGCTTAGCGATTTTAGCTGTCATTTCTGGCTCGATCCCAAACCTGTTAGATTCCAAATTCATGTTTTTAAGAATGGGAGCTTTGAAAACTTTATAACAAGTTTCCATGTCGCTTAAATTGAGATTAGTAAGCATATTGCTCATTAAGGTTAAGAATTGATTACCTAAATAATGCCAATAGTATAAAACTCTCGCTACATCACCCTTGAAGCGACTGCCATAAACAACATCAGCTTTCCCATCTAAGATAGGCTTTAAAAGTATAGGGTACTCGCATGGATCATACTCCATATCGGCGTCCTGAATGACTATTATATCTCCAGTGGCCTCCTTGAAGCCCCTGGCTATGGCAGCACCTTTACCTTGATTATAATCTTGAAAATAAAGTGAAATTTTATCATGTGAATCGAAAGACTTCTTGAGGACCTCTTTAGTTTTGTCACTTGAGCCATCTTCTACGATTACTAGTTCGTATTGGCTTACTTTAGGGTCCAACTTGGTTGCAGCATCTAGAACGAGGTTTACTAGTCCCTCAACCGTAGATTCTTCATTATAAACAGGGATGACGATTGATAATTTCATAGGGGCTTATTCTAATTTGATGGTTTTTTAATGACCATGCGCAGTGCAAAGAGATAGTCTTTAAAGTCAAAAATTGATAATTTTTAAGCTATGAAAATAACAAAACTACTCTATGGAGTATTTTCTTTGATATTCATTTTGAAAATCTTAGAGACCATGAGTTTTATCGATTATTATGATCCCTTTGCTTACCACCTCGCTATGCCGAGGATTTGGTATGAAACCAGCTTTATGGAGGCATTAAAAGAAAATGACCTCTTTATTCTCGCAGGATTATTCGACTATCTTTATATTATCCCTATGTACTTAACTGGGGGAGATTTATTCATAACCCAAAAAGTTAGCCAGTTCTTACACTTTTTCTTTGGATTAGGATTAAGCTCAATTCTCCTCATTAAAATCTTCAAAAATAAAATTATTGGTCTACTGGCCGGAATCACTTTGTTAACAATAAGTAAGGGCTCCACTTTTTTTTTAGTGGCTAAAAATGATGGCCCTTTAGCCTTGTTGGTTTTGTTATGCTTTTTGATGATTTTCGATGAAAAGGTATTTAAAAAGCTAGAGGGGCCCGCTCGCGCTGCATTTATTGGCCTACTTATGGGGCTTATTCCGACAGTTAAGCTAAATGGATTACTATACCTAGTACCAATTTCAGTATATTTTGTTATTAAATATCGGCGAGAAATTAAAAGCATTTTAATCTGTTCGGCTATCTCTATCTTAGTTTTACTTCCTACATTAATAAAAAACTGGATATTAATTAAGAACCCTTTATTCCCGGCCTTACTCGGCAAAATCCCTGGGGAGAGTACCTCCCAAATGAGGCTTTTTTATTCAAAGTTTGTAGGGTCTGATTTTCAAATTGATTTATTGATGCAGCACTTTTCATATTTTCTATTAGGTAAAGCGCTATTCATTTTGGTGTTACCGATTCTTATTTATAAAATTTATAAAAAAGATATTAACAAAAACTATATTCCGGTATTACTGGCAGCCTCATCATATTTTATCTACGTTATAATCAATGGAGGGCTTCCAACATATAGGTTTGTTTTTCCAGGGTATTTTCTTATTTGCTTTTTTATTTTTAAAGAAATCGAAGATAGACCTATCTTTCAGAATAAAACCTGGTTGGTTCTTATTCTTCTCATTTTTGCCTTAGCTGATTCAAAACTTGATAAGTCTATAAAGGCCGCAAAAAAAATGTCAGCAAACTGGAATAGCTCCAATAAAGAAATAGTTAATCGTGAGTTCAGCTATTCACAGTTTTGGAACTATATTGAGCCAGAAGGTAAAACTTATATAGCATCTGACTATTTAACTAATTCTTATTTTTCGAAAAAAGGAACCAGAGTAAATTGTGCCCTTGTTGATAGAATGGCTGAAGATCTAATGACCTGTAAGAAACCGGAAACCCTTAACAAATTTAGTTATGCTTTATTAAGGGAAAGCGGGATAAACGATTGCTATAAAAATATCGAAGAAAACGGTATCGCTCTTCATCGGATTAACGGAATCACGTTATACGATATTCGAAAGATTAACTTTAAATAAGCTAATCTAACTTTAAGTCTTTATGAACGTAAAATAGTGCGTGCCCTGACTGGTACTCAAGAGCATGTTTAAACTTCACTCGAAAGAGAAGTCTATAGTCAGATAATTCGTTAACTAATTTTAATTCCTTTCCTGAATAAATAATTGGTCTTTTCTCTAAGATAAAGTTCTTCTCATGCTTAAAAAACTTATAAGTCGCCTCTAGCGGGCCATAAGTAAATACTGCTGAGGGTAAAATACCTGGTAATTCATTTCTAGGTAAAAAAGTAGCAAAAAGCTGATTATAAATATCTTTTCCTATTAAGGAAATATCTGGGTGCCTTTGTCGAATTTTTTGAAGCCAAGAATTGATCGTCTCCAGCTGAACAACGGTATCTTGGCTTTCTACCAATACTCCCTTTAAAACATGGGGCTCCTTTATTTCATATTGATATTTATTAATCTTAGCAACAGCAGAGAGGCTTCGATCAAGAACTTCAAAAATCGTTGAACTAAGTATCGATGATAATAAAATAAGCGCAAAGATGAAGCTGGTTTTATTTAGAGAAAACGGTGTTTCTTTTAGGTAATAGTATAAGTTTTTTAGGTAGACAAAAAATGGGATGAACATTGGAGTTCCTGCCCAGAAGTAATGTCTATTGCATGGAACAGGAAAATATTGGGCCCATGAGGCAACGGCTAAAACGACCAATAGCCCTAGCTTTTTTTGCTGTAATGTAATCTTTTTTTCTTTTAACGGATTGATAAATAATTTAAGAGCAATAAAAAGAGAAGCTAATGGCGGGACACTCCAGAAACTGATGGGAAGAAGGGCATCGAAAATCTTTTTTAATACTTTAGAGCTATAGATTGGTCCACCGAAGGCCCATTCCCCTTGGGCCTTAAAGTTTTGAATAATCCAATGCTCTGAAGAATCAGAAATATTAATCCAAAGCAAAATAGGAAGGGAAGTTATTAATAAACCTGAAAAATAAAAGGCTTATATTTTTTAGGAAACTCTTTAAAGACTTTCCCTCAATAAAATGGATAAAAGAAAAAGAAATAATATATCCAATAAAGACTAAGGGACCTACTGACTGTCTTGTCCAAAAACAAAAAGCGGCAGTAACTCCAGATAGGATTAAAAATGATGTTTTACTAGTCTCGAAGTATTTAAAGCTAAATAAAATACTAGAGAGTAGAAAAAATAGGCAGTAAATGGATGACCAGGGGATAAATGTGTCCTTAAAGAACGGAGCAAATAAAAACCATAGTATAGCAAGGAGAACTGATGTTTTCAGTGCAAAGAAATGACTTAATAAAAAGTAAAATAAAACCGCAATACCACCGTAAAATAAACTTGATAATAGATTTAAAGAGAGAACCTCCTCTCCAAATACAAATATCGATAAATTATGAAGGTGTGCAGTAAGAGGAGCATAATGATAGAAAACTTCACTGAATAGCTGTTTACCCTCTGAAAGTTTTTGAGCCGCTTGAAAGACGAAACCTACGTGATGCGTGTCAATTTCCATCCTAGAAAAATAAAAGGAAATACAAGATACGATTGAAAAGAAAATACCTAGAATTAAATATTGCTTCTTATTAAAAGAGGCAGCTTTTCCTAGCTCTAGACTAAGGCGAATGAATCCGCGATGAAATTTTATCAGGAAAGATATAAAGCCTATGACAACAAGAAGATAGATTATATTTAGGAAAAGGTGAGGACTCCAATTAACAACAGAAGATAAGGCCTTTGAAAAAAAGAACATAGTTTTTAAAACTGATTCGCTATCAGCTTCATCCGGAGCTAAGTGGAATACTTCATTTCCTTTGATTTCTGTTTTCCAACTTTCCTTGATTTTTTCTTTTGTGTAGGAAAACTGTTTTTTACCTATGAAAAGATCGAGATATTTAATTGAATCTAAATCTTTAGCTTTTACCGAGATCCCTCTTATGAATCTACGGGCGCTGGGATATCTCTCATTGTCTAGGTTTACAATATTGCCCTTCGACGATTTTCTATAGAGTTGAAATTTTTTACTCTCATCGACGAGCTGAGCCTCATATCTAACCGGTAGAACTAAGTTTTGTTTAAATTCTGTGGACTTAATTACGCCAGGGATTATGAAATAGTGAGATATCGGAATAAATACAATAATGAATAGAAGGAGTGATTTAGCTATATTCATACTAACTGTTTTTCCTCGGAATCAGAAATATTACCTCTTTCGGGAATTCCTAAAAAGAAAAAGATGGATATAGGAAAAATACAAATAAAGTAGGTTGTAAAAGAAGACTTCGTAAATATGATGAAGAGTAAAAAGGGAATCAGGTAAGAACTCCAATCATTAGCGAGTCTTCTTTTATATGAAAGATAGCTCATTCCTAATACGGCAAATAAAGGAATTGGCCAGGTGAGATGAGAAGGTAGATCTTTAAGGATGGTATTTCCCATAGGCGCTAATAGAAAAACTTCAAAGATTTGTCTGTATAAAGAAGTAAAGTCATTTATGGCAAAAGGTAAGATACAAATGGCGAATACAATCGAAGCTACGCTTAGTGTAATAATTTTTTTATTATGTAAAAATATAAAACTTATTATTGCTCCTGGATATTGTTTGAACCCAAGGGAGAGACCTAAGAAAATGCCACTTAATTTATTTTTATTCCTCGATAGATAAAAAATAGACAATAGCATTAGAAGTGCCGGTAAAAAGTCGTTTGTTCCACGGTTAAAAGCTTTCGTGAAAATATAGTCTACGGCCAAAAAAAGTGAGCCACCTAAGTAGGTATGAAATGAGGACTTTTTTGAAAGAATTAATAAGCTAAGGATAAATAGTCCCCAGTAGCCAATTAAATTACCGGCATACATTCCTTTTTTACCTAGCCAAAGAATAAAGGGGGCGTAATAGATCATTCCCAGTGGGGTATAAATAAAACCACTGTAAGTATCTTTTTTTCCGTCCTTCTCTATTATTATAGGGACCTGTTCAAAAAGAATATGCTTATAAGGATTTTCTTTCTTTTGAAATAGTATTTCAACAGCTTGCTTGTGTACCACAGCAATATCTTCAATCGCTTTTAAGGGTCTGTAGGTATTGTAAATTGATTTTCCACCTCTAAAGGCGAGAAGCATAAAGAAAACAATCTTAATTATTAGTAAGGACTTTTTATATTGGATAACCTGATCTATTCCAGCATCTATTTGCTTACGGTAAGTGAGGACGAGCCAAATAATGGGAAGGATTAGGAGTCTCCACCAAGGATTAAGGCTATCGATGGTCTTGTGATAGACAAAAAATATGGTGAGTAATCCAAGAGTAAGTTTCATTTCTTCTATTCTATGGGATAAAATAGAGCTACAAAAGGGGAAACATGACAGAATTTGGTCCATTTAGATTGGATAATTGGCCTATTAAAAGGATTATAAAATGGTCCCTTATAGTGCATGTCATTACGGCCTATTTTTCAGAGGGATTTTTCCAGTTTGATGAGCATTTTCAGGTGCTCGAATTTTTGAATTATAAACTGAATGGCTCTCCTGCCTCCGATTTACCTTGGGAATATAAAGAGCAGATCAGGCCTTGGTTCCAAGTTTTTATCTATTATCTCTTAATCGCACCTCTGAACTTTTTAGGTGTATCCTCTCCCTTCTTTCAAGCTTTTATCTTAAGGCTGTTCACAAGTTTAATAGGGGTATATTCGGTCTTTTCCCTAAAAGATTTCCTTTTGAAAGAATTTGATGGAGATGAAAAAAAACAAAAAGTTGCTTTGATTCTTATGCAGTTCTCTTGGTTTGTTCCAGTTATTCACTCCAGGGCCAGTAGTGAGAGTCTGTCAGCAAGCTTAATTCTCATTGGTTTTTCATATTTGTATAAATCATTAAATCGAGAATGTTTGATTAAATCATTTATAAGCGGTCTTCTTTTTGGGGCGGCTTATCTTGTAAAAGCCCAGCTCTCTTTGGTGGTTGCTTTTCTTTGGTTTTGGTTAGTTTTTAGTCATCCAAAATTTTGGAAGACGTATATAACAATTAGTTTGGCGATAATATTTTCGATTACTCTCGGAGTTTTGTTTGATTATTGGGGATATGGGGAGTGGACTTTCTCCACATGGAATTATTTTCAAGTAAATATCCTTCAAGATAGAGTATCGGGCTTTGGAATTGACCCTTGGTGGAAATATTTTAAATTTAGTTTAATGAAAGGTATTCCACCTCTTAGTATCGCTTTTATGGCAGCCTATTTTCTTTTTTGGTGGAAAAACCCCAAATCTCCTGTTTTTTGGATGACGGCACCGTTTTTTCTAATTCATTGTTTGATTGGACACAAAGAACTTCGCTTTATCTTCTTTGTTGTTTTGCTTGCGCCTTTTGTGTTGGTAAAGATATTAGATGAATATGAAAAGCTAGATTCAAAAATAGTAAAAATTTTTGTTTATTTAAATCTTATTATTCTGGTCCCGGTAGGATTAAAGTCAGCAAATTCTTCGATTCGTTTTTTTAAATATATTTCTAAAGAGAAAGTTAAGAGCTTCTACGCCCATAACGAGAATCCTTACCAAATGGTTGGATTGAAGATGAATTTTTATCATCCGAAGGGCTTAAATATTAAGATTTTTAAAGAAGATCCTAAAGTCTATAATGGAAAATACTTTTTTAGGTCAGGACAAAAATATTTTGAGTTATCAAATAATAAAAACTGCCGTCTAGAATATTTAAGTTATCCTAAATTTGCTCTAAATTTTAATATAGGTAATTGGATAAAACGCTCCAGAGTTTGGAGCTTATGGGATTGTAAAACACCTTAAGTTAATAAGTGCTCAAAATCCTTCATCGTGAGTTTTCCAGAGAATTGTTGGTCATCATCTTCAGGCAGAAGATCGTAAAATAATTCTTTCTTTAGTTTCTGAAGCTCAAGAACCTTTTCCTCAACCGACCCCTTAATAATTGGTCTATAAACAGTAAGAGTATTCTTTTGACCAATTCTATGAGCCCTGTCGATTGCTTGAGCTTCAACGGCCGGATTCCACCACGGATCCATAACAAAAACAAAGCTAGCTGCTGTTAGGTTTAGACCAACACCACCAGCTTTTAAGCTAATTAAAAAGATGGGGCATTTTCCTTCTTGAAAAAGGTCTACTTGGGATTGTCTTTTCTTGGCACTTTGAGAGCCATCAATCCTCGCATGCTTCCAATGTCTTTCGGAAACATGATGCTGGATAATATCTAGGTAGGTCGTAAACTGTGAAAACACAATTGCTTGATGACCTTCTTCTAAAATCTGCTCTAAAGTATCGATTAAAAAACTAATTTTCGTAGAATTGATATGGGCGTAGGTGGTGCCTTTTTGTTGCCAAAGACAAGACTGTCTCAGTTGAAGAAGGCCTCTTAGAATTTCACCATACTTCTTTTTAGAAGGGGAGGTCTGAATTCTATGTCTAATATTAACAAGTGTAGCCTCATAGGTGTTCTTTTCTTCATCACTCAAAGTTAAGTACTCGTCAACTTCAATCTTGGGAGGTAATTCAGTTAAAACCTGCCCTTTTGTTCTTCTTAAGATAAACGGACTTGCGGTTTTTCTGGCCAGTAGCCGAGACTTACTTGTCGAAGTTGTTCTGATAAATTGGAGATCACCCCAAATCCCAGGAACACAAAGATCTATAATATTAAAAAATTCAGCTAAATCATTTTCAACTGGGGTACCTGTTAAGCAAATTCTAAAGTCAGCCTTAATTTTTCTAGCGGCAAAGGCCCCCATGGAACGAATGTTTTTAAGGTGCTGAACTTCGTCTAGAATTAGAACATCAAATTCTAGGTCTCCTAGGGTCGTTTCAGCCTCTCTTTTCATCACCCCATAGCTAGTGAGAACAATTTTGGTATCTTTAGGGAACTCTCGTCCCCCACCATGGTAAATATAAACTTCCATGTCTGAGAATTTTTGAATTTCTTTTTCCCAGTTTAGAAGAATGGTAACCGGGCAAACAACTAAAACGCGGTCGATTTGATCATAGACTGAATTGATAAAAGCAATTGTTTGTAGTGTTTTACCAAGTCCCATGTCATCAGCAAGACAGGCACCGAGCTTACTTTCATGGAGAAAACGTAGCCAGTTATATCCGGTTCTCTGATAAGGTCTAATTATCTCGTCAAGTTGAGCTGGAACATCGTAACTAGGAATTTCCTCCAGCGTTGCAAGCTTTTCACAAAGGGCTTCTTCTTCAGTTGTAAGTGCGCCTTCAACCCCTAATTTCTTTAACTCGAATAATTCAAATATACGAGCTCTGTTAAAAGGGAGAATGAACTTATTAACTTCTTCTTCACCAAGTGGAGCTCCTTCTTCTGGAACCCCCGCTTCTAGCTGGCCTTCGTGAAGGGTGTATTTCTTCATGAACTTTAATAAATCTTTTTGCTCTTTAGAAAGAAGAACGAGGCCATCCTTAGTTAAAGCTAGGCCAGTGTCTAAATCAGCTTGTTTTATTATTTCGAGGTCTTCTTGGGTAACATTTAATTGAAGATCGAACCATTTCGTCGTTGTGGCACGCCTTTCAAAACGAATTCTTGATTTCCAGTTACCGATTTCTTTTTTATCGTAAAAAATCTGTACGCCAAAAAGTCCAACTTTATAATAAAAGTCCGATAGCCCATTAAAAAGAGTCGCATTAGAAATTAAAAAATTAATCTCTCTATCTTCTGAACTAAAAGTGGAATACCTAAAAAAGAGCTCTCCAAAACTGTCATAACTCAATTTGATAAGGCTAACTAAAAACTTATTATCATAGAGAGTGATCTTCCTCGTTCTATGGTCATAAAACTTTGTTTTTTCTTGATCTAGAGTAAAGCCTAAAATGCTCAGCCACTTGGTTTTCTGGTTGCTACTGGTTAGAAGTTTTTTGTAGTTTTCATCTTGAACTTCAATAGATTCTGAAAGAGCTTTGATAAACTCATAGGAATCTTTCTTTCGTTTGAAGCTAGAGAGAAGCCCGCCCTCAAAAGTAAAAGCACTTAAAAAGTCTGGAGGTTGAACTAGATTTTCCTCGGGATCAAAAAATTCAAACTTAACTTCAATTTGCCCTTTCTTTTCAGTTCTCTTTAAAGTTACACGAGATTGGATTTCAACTTCTTGAATTTCCTGCAGGGGAATATTATCAATTACAATATCACATAGCTCGAGAAGCTTTTCATTGGATACGAGTTTAATAAGATCGTTAACTGTTAAACTCTTTTGATAGATTCTAATTTTTTGAACAAGGTCTCTTAATTCAGAGGGAAGATGATAAGCTTCTCCATTAGACCAATCAAATAAATACAAATTCTCAAAAAGAGAAATTTCAGTATGCATCTTGCCTTCTTCAGGTTCGTATTTGAACCTAAACATAGGCATGGTTTCTACTGTACCAGTTTCCGGATTAAATCTTTCTGCTGAGTCTATTTTTATAAAAAGCTTTCCCGAGAACTTATTTGGAATGGGAAAGTTTATGACCTTATTATTGGCTAAAGTATATTGCATTGAAGAATAGGTTGGATTGGGAGGCGAGCCAATTAGCTGATGTGGTCCACCAATAATAACTCCGTATTCCTCAGCACAAACCCCAATACTTGAAGTGGCCTTTATACTAGTTGCAGTTGTTCCGTCCAATGCTTCTGGATTAGATTCGTGAAGGACTTGAAGATGATAATTTAAAAATAAGCAGCATACATGAGGGCAATGATTCTCTTCTGTCCAATTATGACAATCGCAGTTTGAGGAAAGGGGACCTTCAGGAGTTCCTTTTAAGCGGTTCTTAAAGACGAGCTTACTCTCGTGGCTTCTATCATCTCTAACAATCCCGGAAACGATATAGTAAGTTTCAGGACTCCCTTTAGTAAATGATATGGAAACGCGACTGAGCTGAACTAACTTCATTGCTTCGGTCATAATCAGAGGATTAAAATATTCCTCCGCTGACGTTTTAATTTGATCTGGTAATTTCCAGCTGCTCATGGGGCCTTTTTTAAAAAGTAGTTAATCCTGCCATTATAGACGAAAAACCCTCTACTTATTAGTGCGAATTCTTTTCTTTTTCGTAACGCTTCTCACAAATAAAAGGCCCAGATTAACTGGGCCCTTTGAGATTAAATTTATTTAATGGGGTTAGTTTAGTTATTATCCACGTAAGCCTTAAGCATTTTTGCTCTAGATGGATGCCTAAGCTTTCTAAGGGCCTTTGCTTCAATCTGACGAATACGCTCTCTCGTTACAAAGAAATCCTGACCCACTTCTTCAAGAGTGTGATCAGACTTCTCACCAATACCAAAACGCATTCTAAGAACCTTTTCCTCTCTCGGAGTTAAAGTTGATAGAACTGATCGAGTTTGTTCAGAAAGAGTAATACTCATAACAGCGTCAGCTGGAGAGATGATTTTCTTATCTTCAATAAAGTCACCAAGAGATGAATCTTCTTCTTCACCAATAGGTGTTTCAAGAGAGATAGGCTCTTTAGAGATTTTCTGAACCTTCTTCACTTTATCAACTGGAAGCTCCATTCTCTCAGCAATCTCTTCTGGTGTTGGCTCTCTTCCTAGCTCCTGAACTAGCTGACGACTAGTTCTAACCATCTTGTTAATAGTTTCGATCATATGAACAGGGATACGGATTGTTCTGGCCTGGTCGGCAATGGCACGAGTAATAGCCTGACGAATCCACCAAGTAGCATAAGTTGAAAACTTATATCCACGTCTATACTCAAATTTATCAACAGCTTTCATAAGACCGATATTTCCTTCCTGAATTAGGTCAAGGAACTGCAGTCCACGATTTGTATATTTTTTGGCGATTGAAACAACTAGTCTTAGGTTTGCTTCAACTAACTGAGCCTTTGCACGGTCGGCTTTTTCTTCACCGTCTAGAATAATATTATAAACTCTTTGAATATCTTCAAAGCTCATTCCAGCATCAAGACTTAATCTTCTAAGTTTTCTTAGGATATCTTCTTGGTTACGAACAAGTTGCTCAATCTTAGCATCTGTTGTGAAAAGTTCTTTTGCGAACTTTCTTTTGAAAGCGTCGTCGTCCATAATCTTTTCATAAAGAACGCGGTAGGCTTCATCAGTTTCTACTTCTAAGAATTTATAAATTCTATCTTGCTGATCAAAAAGCTCTCTGAATTGTAGATAGTATTTTTTTACTGGCTCAACAAAGCTATTAATAATTTTTCTGTTAAAAGTTAAATCAGCCAAAGCTAGAGCAAGCTCGTCCATTTTCTTAGCCTGATCTTTTGAGAATTTCTTAAGGGTTCCATCTTCCTGGATCGTAGCATCGAGAAGAACTTTTAGCTCATCAACCACTCCAATAATACGGGCCGTGAACTTTTTAATCTCTGCTTTTGATGAATCATCATCAAGACCACGAACTAATTCTTTTACAAACTCTTCGGGAGTTTCTGCAGAGTTGATTCTGTCTTTTAGCTGAATGATTTCTTTTAGTGCGTGGGTAGACTTAATGGAAGAAAGAATAATTTCTCTTTCGCCTTCCTCAATCTCTTTAGCAATGACAACTTCGCCTTCTCTAGTAAGAAGTGCAACTGAACCCATTCTCTTTAAGTAAAGCTTTACAGGGTCAGTAGAGGCGGAGCGAAGTTCAGCTTTCTCATCTTTTGAAAGAGCCTCTTCGATTATCTCCGTACCATCGAGTCTAATCCCTTCTTCATCTTCTTCTGAAATAGGATTTTGAATCTCAACTTTTGCGTTGATAATTTTTTCCATGATGGCATCAATATCCATAGCAAGAACAATGCTTGCAGGAATGGCATCATGTATCTCTTCAGGGGTTAAGAAGGTTTGGTCTTTTCCCTTGATAAGAAGTTTTGAAAAATCTTTTGAATTAATAAAGGCGACGGCTTCAGACATCAGCTCTCCTAAAATGTTTATCGAACTGTAGTACTACGTAGTTCGTTTATTTCTTTGTCCACATTTGAAAGCTCTTTGAGAAGGTTTAACGATTCCTCGTTACTATTCGCTTCTTTCTGTTGCTTTAAAATATTGTCCCGTTTTGATTTAAGTTGGTCCTCTCTTAACTTTCGTTTGAGATCAATTAGCAATTGCCCAGCAACTTTCTCGTTTAGAACGGAAGGTTGATACCGGTATAGGGCACTACCTACAACTTTAACCAAATCAGAAGAGTATTCTTTACTAGCTAAGTAATTATTCACCACACTTGGGTATTCCGAATCACATACTTCGAGCACTAGTTTTGAAAGCTCTAAAACATATGTTTTTACCTCACTAGACTCTATAAAATCAAGTAATTCACTACACTCTGGGCGTATTAAACACTCTGGATGCTGGACCAGTTCTTGCAGTAGGGTCTTTTCCGCCCGCGTAAGAGGGGGAGCGACCTCTTTTTCCTGTTGCGGAGTGTCCATAATGGGCTCTTCGAAGTGCATCATCTCCTCGAGAGGCGCAGTCTCTTGCTTAGGAGCAAAGTGGGTTTTTGGCGTTTTTATCTCTGACAAAAAGGTCTCATAGTTTTCAACAATCTGACCTGCATCTGAGTGAAGACCTAGGGCCCTGGCCATTTTTATGATTCTCTCTGTTGCCTGAAGTGATTTTTTTAGAGGAGAAACAATTTCAAATCCCTCTTTTAAAATTTCAAGTTTTCTATCTGAAAGTTCTGGAATTTCTTTTGGGATGGCACGCTCTAATTCAATATCGATAAAGGGTTTAGCATTAGCGATTCTTTCTTTGAAAGCGATTTTTCCTTCGGCTTTTAAAAAATCATCCGGATCTTTTTGCTCACCTAGGTCGATAAACTTTGGAACAATCCCTTGCTCCATAAACATTTTATTGGTTCGTCCACTGCAATCAAAACCAGCATCGTCGTTATCAAAACAAAAATAGATATTCTTTGTGATGGAGAGTAGCCTTTTCATAGATTGCTCTCCTAGAGCAATACCTTGAATGGCCACTGTGTTTTCAAAACCGTTTTGAAACATAGCGATCTGATCCATATTTCCTTCACATAAAATAACAGCATCTTGTTCTCGAATGGCAGGTTTTGCTAGATGAAGACCATAGAGAAGATTGCTTTTATTAAATACGACTGAGTCGATTGAATTTAGATATTTAGGCTTTTGATCGTCCCTAATAGACCTTGAAGTAAAGCCAATACAATGACCAAATTGATCCCAGATGGGAAAAATAATTCTTTCCCTGAAAGTATCGTAATGAGCTTTACCATCCTGTCTGTCATAGGTACTCGGCTTTATTATTCCTATTTCCTCAGCAATTTTTAAGGCAAAGGCTTTATCTTTTTCGTTAGGGATATTGCGATGAAGGTAGTCGACAATAACCCCAGTTTTCGGAGCAAATCCAAGTTGATAAGTGTTTGCAATATCTTCCGTGAGTTTTCTTTTTTCTAGAAACTCTTGAAAGGCTTGACCGTTTTCAGAGTTAGCGTATTTCTTATAAATAAGTACGGCCCTCGAAAGAATTTTTTTGGCCATATCGACTCGAGGATCTTTTTTTCCCTCTTGGTGGTAGTCATCAAAGTTCCATCCCATCTCTTTGCAGATGTCTCTTAAGGCATCCATAAAGTCGAGTTTTCTATAAAGCTTCACGAAGTTTATGGCATCGCCGCCGGTATTATCAACAAAGCATTTAAACATGCCTCGCTGATCATTTACATGCATAGATGGGTTGCTGTCATCGTGAAATGGGCAAACAGCTTTTACGGTTGTTCCTTGCCTAGTCAAAGAGAGGTAGCGCCCAATAATTTCTGATATGGGAGTCTCTTTGATCCGTAGTTTAAGTTCGTCAATTGAAGACAAGGGCTATCCTATTTTTTTGCTTTAAGCACGAAAGCTTTAATGGGCTGGTTCTGCTTAATGAAAATCTTCTCAAATTTTGTCGTGTATTGGCATAAGAAATGATCTTTAAATTCCTTACGCAGATCTCTGGAACACAGCTCTAAGTCAAAGAGTTCAGAGTTTCCAATCACTTCCTGCATTTGGTCAGCGTAGCCATCATGATCAGTTTTAATAAACATCTTCCCGCCAGGCTTTAAAACCTTATGGACGATGGGAAGAAAGTGATCCTGAAAGAGTCTCTTTTTCTGATGCCTTGTCTTGGGCCAAGGGTCAGGAAAAAAATAGAGAAGTTCATCTAATTCACTTTCACCGAAAAGAAACCCAAGTCTTTCACCTTTTGCGCGAAGATAACGCATATGATGAAGATCTAAATTATTTAATTTTTTAGCTAGCTCAAAACTTCTTTTGAATCTGTAATCCATCCCAACGTAATTTACATTCGGATGATCCTGGCAATACTGACGCATGAACTGTCCGTAGCCGGATCCGATTTCTGCGATTAGAGGAGCATCTCTTTTGAATACTTCTTCGTTCCACTTTCCCTTAAAAGTTTCTGCTTCCTCATCTCTTAAGACGAAGTCAGAAAAATTGGCCAAGCGCTCGTGGTATGGATTTTTGTGGGTGTACTCAAAACCTTCATTATAACTGTGATCTAGCATCCGCCCTAAGTATCAAATAGACTGCTGTTGCGCAATACAGAAGGTATTTTGTAATAATTTTACGCCACGCATAATTATATTGATGCGCTATGCGTTAAAAATATATGAACTGTTTAGAGAAACAAATGGAGAGAAATATGAAACTAAAAGCCCTAGCATTGGCCGCTGGCCTAATTGTAAGTAATTACGCTCTTGGAGCAACTGCTTCTACTTCTGCGGAGAACTTCTGCTCAGACAGAAAGGCAGTCAGATATACGAAAGACTTGGTTGCGAATAGAAAAAACCAAATCAGCTTTACCAACCGTGGTGGACTTGTGAACGGTGGAGTTTGCTGGTGGCATAGTCGTCTTACACGTAAATTCGCATATTTAGCTATCTACCGTCCAGATCTTCCAAAGCCCACAAACGCTGAAGCTGCAAAAATCATTAAAAAGATCAGGCTAGGGAATGTTACTGAGGTCCCAGGTTTTAGTAATCTTTACGACTTTTCAAGAGAGTTTAGAGCTGAGATTCAAGACCGCTTAGAGAAGTGGCAAATTGGAGACGGTTTTATGAGGCAGCAATGGACCGTGGGTCTTTGGGGTTCTTCTTCAACTTCTGCTGAAAAGCTTAAAGAAAGAATGGATGATCTTTATGAGTATGTTGAAAAGGAAGGAAAGCTTGCTTATCAAATGCTTCAGATTAGAGGGATCACTTCTCATGCTTGGTTAGTTCTTAATGTAGAAAAAACCTCTGATGGTTATATTATGGAAGTTTTAGATAGCAATTATACATCTACAAGTAAGATTAGATATAGGTACGGACAAGAAAGAATCAATAGCTATGGCGGACTTGTGAATATCACAGGAAAAAAAGCTGAGCTAAGAAGATTAGAAAAAGCCGTAAAGAAATATTGTAAAAAGCTTAACTAAGAAAGCTTTTTACTTCACTGGCGATGGTGTTTATATCATCGTCAGTTAAAAAAGGATGCATGGGAAGACATACAGTTCTTCCCGCTCTTTTTTCAGCCTCTGTTTTTTCCCCGTCATACTCAACTAGTGGTGGTTCCTGCGAAAGGGCCCGTTCATAAAAAGAAGTGCAGCCAATACCTTTAGCTTGCAAATGAATCAAAAGACCACTGGCTTTTTCTTTATCATCTAATTGAATAGGGTAGAGATGCCAAGAGCTTGATCTAATATATTTTTTCGCCAAAAGACCAATTGGTAAGTCCTTGAGGGCTTCGAAGTACTTCTCAGCAACTTCTTCTCTTAGCTGATTATTATGAGAGATTTCTTCTAGCTTTAAATGCAGGACTGCTGCCTGCATATGGTCGCACCGGCTATTTCTTCCAAGTGCGTTTTCATCTCCGCGGCCATGATTTCTGATAACATCTATTTTTTTCGCGAGCTCATCAGAGTCGGTTAAGATGCATCCAGCATCACCCATGGCACTTAGGTTTTTAGTTGGATAGAAAGAAAAAGTCGTGAGGTTACCACTTGAGCCAACTGGTCCAGTGTGAACAAGTGCTCCCTGCGCTTGAGCAGCATCTTCAATGACTGGAATTTTTTTATCTGAGGCAATCTTGTTAATAGCTTCCATATCACAGGGGAGACCATAAATATGAACTGGCATAACGGCTTTTAAAACGTACTTTTCAGAGACTCGTTTGAAAGATTCAGGACATATTAAACCAGTATTATAATCCACATCGATAAAGACTGGGATTGCTCCAATATTTAACACCGCTTCTGCTGTAGCATAAAATGTTATTCCTGGAACACCAACTCTATCACCGACACCTACACCAGATGCTACAAGTGAAATTTCTAGGGCATCAGTTCCGTTTGCAACAAGTAAGCAATGTTTTGCACCTTGAAGTTTTGCAAATTCAGTTTCAAATTTTTTATTAAATTCACCTTCAACAAATGATCCGGTATCTACGATATTTTTAAATCTTTCTAAGACTCTTTGACGAAAAGTTTCGTGGTGAAGATTTTTGAAGTCGTAAAATGATATTCCCATAATGGTCTCCGAAATAAATATTCCGAATTTTACCACCAGGAATCGAGTGTGGCACTTATTTGTTAGACTTGAGTTTCTCTTTGAGCATCTGCTCAATGATCATAGCCGCTTTTTTGGCCAGCTCTGGGTCTTGGAGCTTATCAGCAATAGCTTTTTGGTACTGCTCTACAAGCTCCTTGTCTTTTTTGCACTGTAGCTTATCGCCTTCTTTATAAAGGCGTTCTAGTTTTTTGACACCCATAACAATTATGCAGCTGTTTCAGCTTTATTGTAATGATCGGCGACTCTTTCTAGGTGATCTTCAATCACTTCAAATAGCTCTAGTTTAGTTGTATGTGGATTCATGCCATCAGGAAGAACTGAATAAACAACGTCATTTTCAGTTTCTGTAAATACGTACCAAGTGTTTCCTAATTTTTGAAAAAGAACTTCTCTATCGTTTTGCATGGGTATCCCTCCTGGAATGCATGTCTTATAACCCTTCCGTCCTAGAAGCGGTTTTCAACCGTTATGTATTACTTATCGAAAACTTGTGTAGAAACTTTAGACAATTTTTGAGTTGCAAACTGTTGAAAATATTGACAATATGCATTAATTTTAAAAAACTATAACAGTCGGTTAATAGTTGGATTGAAAGCCAATAAGGTAGGTCATGACCCCGGCCGTTGGGGTGCGGAATGTATCACTAGTTGTTACTTGATCAGTCCAAAGGTCTGGGAAATTTGGAGCTGCATTATTGGCATATTCCTGTGCCAAGCTGAACTGCATATCGATTCCAAAAACTAAATCAACATTAGGTATAAAGAAATCACGCCAGTGAAACTTAGAGAACAATCGGGGAGTGAAGTTTATCCCCTCATAGATTCTTTCTTCTTCTCCAATCGCAGCAGAAGTTAATTTCACGAAGTGTCGGTTCCAGTTTAGATTTATTCCTCCACCTACGGAGAGTTTCCATCTTTCTCTTCTAAAAACATCTAAACTTAATGTTGGACCTAAGGAGATTTGATAGGAAATCTCTCTGGCCGTTTCTAAGTCGCCACTTGAGAAAGTATGGGAGGTTTCACCCACAGTAAAGTGACCGTAGCCTCCAAAATAAAAACGATCATTTTGATCCCAGCCCGCTTTTCTGGTGTAGCCAACAGCAAGTCCTTTTCTAAATTTTCTGTCGGAGTTTTTAACGGGATCAATATAGTTATGTTGGGATCTATAAGCTGGTCCAAATACCATTTGAGCAAAAGCGCGCATCTTCGTTGGATCCGTTAAAGGATAATCATCGGGCAGAGGTTCCTGGAGTCTATAATCCGTTGGATCTTCAATAAAAGGATTCACATTAGTAAGTGATTCCCTATCATCTTTGTAAATGAGCTTTACATGACTCTTTTTAATATAGGCCGTGTTGCCATTGCGGTCCATAGTCTCTAGAAAACCAGCCCTTACTTCACCTATATCGTATTTAATTTTTTTTAAGTCAGAAAATTGATTGGAATCATTTAGGGTTTCATAGTCGGGTTTTAGTGGAGAAAGACCAAACTCCCTATCGTGAATCCAAACTTCTTGATTCTTCCTAACAAGCTGTAGAACTCTAGATTTAGTATTTCTTTCTAAAAAAAGAGGGGTTTCCAAAACGATGACGACTGCCTTACCCGCGTGGGCAACACTAATGGAGATGATAAAAAAGAATACTGCTTTAAAAATCAAAATCGACCCTATAACCAGCGAAAATACTGGTCGATGTTATTTCTTTTTTATTATTAATGATATTTAAGGGAGTGTCAGTATCTTCTAATTGCCAGGTCATATTCCTTAGGGTCCAGCCAAAGAGAAATGGTCCGATTGCACTGTTGTAAACAGCCTCTAATTCGAAGTCGTAAGTTAAACTTGAAAATGTCGCTCTAGAAGAAGTTCCAATAGCCGTGAACCTAAAGGAGCGCTCAACACCTAGCTTTGTATTAAACCTAGCCTTGCCCCACTTCGCAAATTGCCATCTAAGGCTCGGGCCAAAGTATCCAGTGCTCCACTTTACTTGATTATCAGTATCATTCCATAGGCCCTCTTGGAATCCTAATGAAAATCCAAAATCAACCGGTAAAACAGAATTAAAGAAAGTTTTTGATTGAAAACGATTAGCCGTAGATAGGGTCTCTGTTCCATTATAGAGATCCGCAAAAAAGATACTCTTCATGGTCTCAATATGAAACGTCATATGACTTTCTATTTCCAAAGTCTTATCAGTGGAGTGATATTTAGGCTTTTCAAGATAAGACTTATTAACATCAACTTCTGGATAAAGGGCAATATCTCGCTCTATGGATCTAAGGTTTTTTGTGAAGGTTTTATACTTAGCTTCTTTTTCTTGATTGAGAATATAAGTGATCTGACTTCCTATTGTTTCCTCTTGGGCATAAACGTACATATCAGAAGAAGTAAAATAGACCTTGCCGGTTTTAACATCCACTAGGCGTGTGCCTTTTATAAGTAGGGCTCGAAATGGAATTGGAGACCAAGGCTTTTCTCTTTCCTTAAAGTATTGTTCCCTAAGAGATAAGTCTCTAATCACTCTTTCGTTTTCCGCTAGTTCATCAATCGTTGAAAAATCACTTTTTTTAATCTCTCTTTCTAAGCGCTCACTTAGGTACTCATCGTTAGCGACTGCATAACTTGAGAAGAGAAATATTGAGAGTATTAGAATTTGCATGTCTAAATATATTGTACCACTGAAATGCCTCCTTATCGGGGCATTGGGTAGTTAAATAGCTGATTTTTACTTGATTAAATTTATTGTGAAGCATTGTGTTGACCGGTTAGGGGTGATTGATAAAGTGAAAGCGAGATCACTTCCTCAGAACGTCAGCTCAATATTAATAGTCTCAATTCAACGTAGGGGAAACTATGAAACCACTCGTTTCAATGGACTCTTTTAACAGACCACCTCTTTGTGTGGAAGTTAATGGAAGACTTGTTCAATATTTAAGCTTTTCAAGACCCAAAACAGCTCATAAAAATCCTGTTTTGATTTTAGGAGGAGCCTTTCAAAAATTTAAATCCTTTAAAAAGGATGTTGAATTACTAAGTGATGTTCACCCAGTTCTTTTGGTGGATCTTCCAGGGCAGGGTGGGAATGATGATCTTGGGGATAACTTAAGCTTTGAAGAGTTAGCAGATATTTTATGCGGCTTTCTAGATCAAGTAGGGGTAGAAAAAGTAACTCCGATAGCACTCTCTTATGGCTCTGCTATTGGATTTCACTTCGCTTCAAAGTATCCCAGTCGAACGGATAAGCTGATTTTAGGGGGAACAACTCCGGAAGTTAGGGAATCAGTTAGACTCTTACTTGAAGAGAGCTTCACTTCTTTAAACGAAGGAAAGATGGAGAGATTTAGTGCGGGGGTAGTTCTAAATCTTTTAAACTTTTATAGAAGACATGAGATCAAGGGTGCCGAGCTTCTTCAAAAAGGCCTGTATAAGAATATGCTTAAATTAGAGGCGGCAGATCTGGTTCGGTATGAAATCAATACTAGAAGACTTCTCGACCTCCATGAGCTTCCGACCGGACCAACTTGTGAAACATTAGTATTAGTGGGGGAGTACGATAATTTTACAACTCCAGCCGAATGCTTTTCTGTTGCGAGGCTTTGCGAAAATAGTACTTTTGGAATAATAAGCAATACAGATCATCTTGCGCCTTATGAAAATAAAAAATTGGTAAATAAGCTTTATAAAAAGTTTTTGGCCGGTATTCCCATCAATGGAACAACAGGGGTAAAGATTTTTAATAAATCCGAATATCCAGTAATGCTTCAAAGACTTGAGCCTCGATATGAAATTGATGATATTTCTTTTATCGAAGGTGGTGGAAATTTTTATCCCGTAAATATCGTAAATATTTCTACTGCTGGGGTGATGCTCGATAAAAGTCTATCGGGAGACTTACCGATTAATAATAGGAATTTAAAAATTAGGTTGCCCTTTAATGATTTAGAAATGGATCTCTTTCTCGTGGACGATCGGGAAGATACTGTGAGAGGAATTTTTAAGAGGTATCACTTTGGAAAGGCCAAAGAGGTCGAAGAATTTGTTAGGCATGTCGCAGGGCAGTCTAATGGATTTTGCGACGCAGCTTAAAAAAAACTATTTCTAACAGCATTCTCACTGCATCAAGCATATGTAATCTTTAGCTTTTCAGGGCCTTCTGTCGGCCCTGATTCGTTGTCTCATCGAAGCGCCCTTGCTATAGTTGACCATTATGCAAGAAACCGTACTTCGCCTAGCCACCGCCCTTCCGGGCTTTTTACTTGGAATCGTATTCCATGAGTGGGCACATGCAAGAGTCGCCAAGGGTTTTGGTGACGATACTGCTGAAAGAATGGGCCGACTTTCAATGAACCCGATTGTTCATTACGACTTGGTTGGAACAATTATTTTTCCAATGATTGGTATTATGATGGGCGGAACTATGTTTGGTTGGGCCAAGCCAGTTCCTGTAGATCCAAGAAGATTTAAAAGCATCAACTCTGGAATTTTTTGGGTGAGTTTTGCTGGTCCTCTTGCCAATGTATTAGTCGCAATTTTAAGCGCTTTCTTCTTGGCGATTATCGCAACTCAAGTAACAACAGATTTTGGATTTAATTCAATTCTTTTTAAAATGCTCGAAAGCTCGATTTATATAAATATTATCTTAGCTGTGTTTAATCTGATCCCCTTTCCACCTCTTGATGGGTCGAAAATGGTTTCAACTTTTTTAGATTATGAACAAGCTAGAAAGTATGAAGAACTTCAACGCTTTAGTTTTTTATTTATTCTCTTAATTTGGTTCACACCCATTTTAGGATATGTAATGACTCCCGCGCTCATGATGGGCAGAGGAATGGCAAATTTGTTTATTAGCCTATTAGGTTAATAGCATGAGAGAGGCACATGTTAGACACTAGTATTCAGGTCAAAACAGATCATTTTGATGGACCGTTGGCTCTTCTTTTATTGCTTGTGCAAAAAGAAGAAATGGACATCCGTGAACTGGACTTGACCACAATCACTCAACAGTATTTGGGTTATCTGGCTGGGATGCGAGAGCTCAATTTTGACGTTGCTGGAGATTATCTCTATCTAGCAGCCACCCTATTATTTCTTAAGTCTAAGAACTGTGTGACAGAAGAAGAGATGGGAAGATTACAAGATGGCCTAGATGGAACTGGGGATCTCAATATTACCAGTCAGTCTGAACTTATTCGTAGACTCGAGGAACTTCAACATTTTCAAAAAATGGGAGAAATTCTTTGGGGACTTCCTAAAAAGGGTCACGATATTTTCTGTAAGCCAAAGGTAAACAGAAAAGCCATTGTTAACTCAATCTTAACTCCGATTGAGCTTGATAAGTTAACTGGGGCTATGATTGAGCTCATGCAAAAAGAAAGAAAAAAATATACGGTTGTTAGAAGAGACCGACTTTCTATTAAAGAGAAGCTTAATTTCTTAAAGAAGTTTTTAACCATCGGAGAGAAAACAGATTTTGAAACACTTCTCGTTAAGGATGGTGAAAAAACAATTGATAATATTGTCATCACCTTCATCTCACTTTTAGAACTAGCAAGACTACATAGAATTGAAATTTTTCAAAATGAGTCCATGTCTAATATTTATGTAAACGTTACTAAAACATTAGAGGACTTTAATCCAGAACAGGCCAATGGGTTTGATGAAGAAGAGGAAGAGGGGACGCTTCCTGAAGAAATCGATGCGGATGCATTAAAAGAAATGGCTCAAGAGGCGCAAGTGGAAACATTAGAGACAAATGAAATGCCACCTGCAATACCAACAACTGAAGACGAGAAAATTATCCTTCAATAGGACAGGAACTTATGGAAGACACACTACAAATTGAAGAAATTGAAACATTAGAAGCAAGATTTCCGGAAGGCTTAGATGCTCTTTTTCCTGACGATGAAGTTCCTGAGGAACTTATGGCCCAGCTAGAAGAAAAAGACTTCTCTTTAGAACTCGACTTCTACGACCCGGAACAACAGGAAGATAAACTATGGCAAGCGCGTACAGGTCTCAATGAAGAGACTCTTTGCGGTGCTATTGAGACGATTATTTTTATGAGTGACCGTCCTGTCTCATTAGAAAAAATAAGAAAATTAATTGATGAAGATCTACCCCTTAGAGTCGTTCACGATGCACTTACTAAATTAATGGACGGGTATGAAGTTCCTAATCACGGAATTCGTCTAGTAGAGGTAGCTGAGGGATATCAGTATAGAACAAAGGCAACATACTCAAAGTATGTGCAGGACTTATTTAAAGTTAACTCTCTTGTCTTAACTCCTACTGCATTAGAAGTGTTAGCCATTATCGCTTATAAACAGCCGGTTTCAAAAATTGAAGTTGATAAAATTAGAGGCGTTGATAGCGGTCATATTGTTCGTGGCTTAATGGACAAGCGATTAGTTAAAGTTGCTGGTCGTTCAGACGAAATGGGTCGCCCAGTTCTATATGGAACCACGCCTGAATTTTTAGAGGTTTTCAATTTAGCCGATCTTTCACAGCTTCCGCCTGAGCACGAAGTTGAAGAGATGAGTAAAACAAATACGGCTAAAATGTCAGACATTAAAAATCTTGTTCACGCTGGTGATAAAGAGAAATTCATGTTCGATGAAATGGAAGAGCTAGAAGAGTTAACTGAGTCTATTAAGTCTATTGCTTCTGATACTGACTTTGTTAAGTCTTTAAATAAAGCAGATAAGAAAAAGAAAGAAGGAAATACGGAAGGTGAAGAGCCAGCTAGAAGTGCTTTTGATCTTCTAGAAGAATATGTAAACGCTCAAATCATTATTAATGAAAATAGAGCTTCTATTGATTCTGAACTTATGACGGCAGTAACTGATCCTCAAATTATTAGAGATCTAACAGCAGGACCATTTAATGTTCCTGAAGAAGATGAATTCCTCGATGAAGAATTCGAAATGATCGATCTTGAAACAGGGGAACCTATAAAAGACGAGGATGATGAGGTTCTAGGCGAGGATCTTCTTAAGGTTAATGATAACGAAGAAGCTGAACTTTCAGCTGCTCTAGACGAAGCTTTTGAGCGCTTAACAGGTGAGTCTCTTGAAGAAGTTGATGATGCCCTTAAAGAAGAATTAGGTCTTAGTCAGAAGAATATCGAAGATAAAGAAGACCAGCTCGAAGCCAAAACCCACGAAATCATTGATAAAGCAGATGACTTAGATATCGACCTCTCTTTTCTAGGTAACGTGGAAGTTGAAGCAAATACAGAAGATAAAGACCAGAATTGACATATCGCAGGGGGCGTCCTAAATTCGCCCCCAGTTATATCTAAATAACTCTTAAACAGCCGTGAGGCAGATTGGAGATCAAAATGAACAAACCAGTACGTTTACAAAAGTTTATTGCCGACTGTGGAATCACAAGCCGTCGTAAAGCTGAAACCTTAATCCTTCAAGGGAGAGTAAAGGTTAACGATCGTTTAATCACTGAAATGGGAACAAAAATTGATCCCACTATCGATGCGGTCTTTGTTGATGGGCAGGCCATAGATAATAAAGTTGATAAGCTTTATATCGTTTTACATAAGCCACGTGGTTATATGACAACTCTTTTTGATCCTGAGGGACGTAAAACGATAATGGATTTAGTTAAAGAATTTTCTGAAAGAATCTACCCAGTGGGTAGGCTTGATTATCTTTCAGAGGGACTTTTAATTCTTACGAATGACGGAGAATTCGCTAACACCGTTATTCACCCAAGCACTAATATTGAAAAAACTTATGAAGTAAAAGTTTTTGGTGCAATTTCACAGGCCCATCTTAAGACGATGAGGGATGGGGTTCAAACTAGTGAAGGATTCTTAAAGCCAAAATCTGTGCGAGTAATTAAACAGCTACCAACTAAAACATGGTTAGAGTTTAGAATTGAAGATGGAAAGAACCGTGAAATTCGAAGAATTTGTGAAGGGGCAGGTCTGACAGTAGATAAGCTAAAACGAGTTGCTATTGGTGGACTTCCTATTGATGGAATTGCTCCAGGTTCATATATTATTTCTACAAAAAAAGAACTTCTAAAATTGATTGGTATTAATGAGAATGGTTTACCACTGCCAGGAGCGAAGGAATATCGTTCACCAAAAAGAAGTATCAGTATTTCAAAGAAAGGATCACAAGGTGGAACTTCTGCTGATGATCATACTTTCCATAAATTTAGAAAAGAGTCTTATTACGATTCATTAAAAGCGATTAAGGAAACTAAAAAACTTGCTCGTAAAAAAGCATATGAAGAAGAGTTTGCAGCAAAAGAAGAGGCCCACCAGGCCCGTAAGCTGAAAAAAGCACTTAGAGTGGCCAAAAAAGAAGCTGCTAAGAAACACGCTCACGTACAAATCGGTTAGATATGTTATAATTTTAGGGATGTTAAAACTTGTTCTTACGTCCCTATTATTTCTTTTTTCTTGCTCCAACTTCTCCTGGAATGAAGTCGTTATACAAGGTGTAAAGAAAGACTTAACCAAACAACCTAAAATTAAAAAGCAACCTCCAGACCCTAGACTAAGGTTTGTAGGTCGCTATAGATTTGTTGGTGCCAATATTGAGAGAGGCACAGGAGATCTTGTGTTAATCAAATCCTGTCCAAGAGATTCTCTCTTTGTACAAACAAATGAATTTGAGGGATTGGCCTTAACTTTTAGAGAAAAGGGTCAATATTTTTACGATAATATTTTCTTTATCGATGGACAGCCCCCACTAAATTGGATTGCCGAAGAAGATCTAAGGGCGACGAGATCGGAAAATCGAATAACCCAGTCAAGAAAGACTATTAGAATGGAGGGAAGTAGGAAGGTCTATCTTGAATATCTTACAACTTTAGAAAGAGTGGATGATCTTTTATTTTATTCATCTAAGGTGACTATTTATAGGCCTCATAAACTTTTCGGTGATGAGCTTGTCCCAGAGTACATAGGTGATCTACATTGTGCCTATGGGTTTGACTCTTTAACTGAAGAGCAAAAAAAAGCCCAGGTCAGAGACATGGGCTATTAGTATATTTAAATTTTTCTAAAAATTAATTATCGTACTGAACGACCTTACTTAAAGTCATATGTTCACTTAAAACATCAACAGCAAACTCTAGAGCCTGGTCGGCGTAAGGAATATTTTCTTCTGCTAAAAGCTTTTCTGTAAAATGACTTTGCTTAATAAGTGCTGCGCACATTCTCATAAACTCAGCGCTTCCATCAAAAAATTCACTCTCTTCATCAGTGAGTAAAACATGAGTAAGCATGGCGTTGAGAGAACGAATCAACCTTACTTGTGCATCGGTTAGACCATTCGTGTCGATTTCGATATTCAGTTTCTTTTTTTGCATTTGAATGTTTGCCATAATAGTCGTCCTTACTTTCTTGCTTCTAACAACAATAGCTTATCGGCGTAGAATCGCTTTATTTTAGGGTTTTAAGCTGGAGTGCTGGAGGATGGTAAATAGTGGACAAAGAAGAATTGTTATTCTATTATCCTCGTCCAGACACAATGTGAAATCAACAGTTTGACGCGGGATGGAGCAGTCTGGTAGCTCGTCGGGCTCATAACCCGAAGGTCGTCAGTTCGAATCTGGCTCCCGCAACCAAATTTTTTATAAAAAAACGGCTCCGCAAGGGGCCGTTTTTGTTGGTAAAGTAGTTAGGCAATGACGGATAAAAAAACAATACTTTCAGGATCAACAGTTACCGGAAACCTCACTTTAGGGAATTATATTGGGGCAATCAATAACTGGAAGAAACTTCAAGAAGAGTACAATTGTTTTTATATGGTCGCTGATCTACATGCTCTAACAGTTTTTCAAGACCCTAAAGAATTACGTGAAAGAGGTATGAGCTTTTTTGCACAGTACTTAGCTTTAGGTTTAGATCCAGAGAAAAATACTATTTTTATGCAATCGCAGGTTAGTGAACATGCAGAACTCGCATGGGTTCTCAATTGTTTCACTCCCATGGGGCACTTAAACCGCATGACTCAGTTTAAAGATAAGTCATCAAACACTAAGAATATCAATGCAGGACTTTATTCTTATCCTGTTTTAATGGCCGCAGATATTCTTCTCTATAAAGCAGATGTCATTCCAGTTGGTGAAGATCAAAAACAACATTTAGAATTATGTAGGGATTTAGTGGATATGTTTCATCATCGATATGGTGAAACATTCGTCATGCCAGAGCCTTATATCGGGAGCGTTGGAGCGAGAATCATGTCTCTTCAGGACCCAACTAAGAAAATGAGTAAATCGGATGATAATCCTAAGAACTATGTTTCAATAATCGATGATCC
This sequence comes from Halobacteriovorax sp., assembly GCA_002720865.1. Lineage (GTDB taxonomy): Bacteria > Bdellovibrionota > Bacteriovoracia > Bacteriovoracales > Bacteriovoracaceae. The sequence continues at coordinate 86,222 of PBIO01000030.1, read as the reverse complement.
AAAAAAGATCCAAAAGAAAATTAAAGGGGCGGTTACGGACTCTGGTGAAGTGATTAAATACGATGAAGAAAAGCCTGGAATCGCCAATCTCATGACTATTTATTCAGCTTTGTCAGGAATGAGTTATGAGCAGATTGAAAAAGAGTTTGAAGGAAAAATGTACGGTCATTTAAAAGTGGGTCTAGCAGATCTTGTCTGTGACACATTAAAGCCTGTTCATGAAAAATACGACGACCTCATGAAGAATCAAGATTACTTGAACGATTTACTAAAGAAGAGTGCCCTTAAAGCTAAAGAAAGAGCAGGTAAAACCCTCGCCGAGGTTTATGAAAAGATTGGTCTTCTTCCTCGCGGCTTTTAGATTTTCAAAATAAATACCGATAAATTACAGAATTCGTATTAAAATCTTATAAAGATTAGGAGTTTTATATGCCTGAAGTCGTAAAAATTGATGATTATGAATTGGATGATGTTGATAGAGAGATTCTTAAGAGATTGATCGAGGACTCAAGAACGTCATTTCAAGAGATCGCCAGGGACCTTATTGTGTCAGGTGGAACCATTCATGTTCGAGTGAATAAAATGAAAGAGGCCGGGATTATTACCGGATCAAAGCTGAAGGTGGATTTTTCAAGACTTGGGCTAGAGGTGGGCGCTTTTGTGGGAATAAATCTTCGAAGTGCAGGTGACTATAAAACAGTTCTTGATAAGTTAGATGCACTACCTGAAATAGTTGAAGTTCATTACACTACGGGAAATTATAGTATGTTCGTAAAAGTACTTGCGAAAAATACCAAAGAGCTTCATCTTTTCCTTATAGAAAGACTTCAGGCAATTCCAGAGATTCAGTCTACTGAAACTCTTATCTCTTTAGATAACCCAATATCAAGAGATCCTGAAATCCCTAGAGCCTAAGGAGTAAGCAGCATGGGCGTTGTTAAGTTAAAAAAAGTTACAGATGTCTCACCCTTTAGAAAAGTTGCCATGGGTACATGGAAGACTGCCAAAGATCCTTCAGTTTACGGGTTTATTGAAATCGATATGTCCAAAACTTTAGAAGTGCTTCCGGCTTACTGTGAAAAACACGATGTGAAAATTACTCCGGCTCATCTCGTTGGTAGGGCCGTGGCTTTTTGCATGAAAAGAAGACCTGAAATCAATGGAATGATTAGAGGGAGTAGAATTTATCTTCGAGAAAATGTTTCCCTTTTTTATCAAGTGAATATTCCCGGAGAGGGAGAAGATAAGGTAAAAAAAGCGACTTTAAGTGGTGCTGTTATTCACGAAGCTGAAAACTTAACAACCTCAGGAATAGCTAAATGTCTTAAGGAAAAAGCTTCAAATATTAGGACAGGTAAAGACAAGGAGATGAAGAAGAATATGGATGTCTTTAAGATTCTTCCTTGGTGGTTTGTTAAGTACTACCTAGATATCGCTTCTTGGCTTATGTACGGCCTTAATTTAAATCTTAAGTTCTTAGGAATTCCTAGTGACCCTTTTGGCTCTGTAATGATCACAAATATTGGATCATTAGGAATAGATGTGGCCTGGGCACCCCTATGCCCTTACACGAGAGTTCCACTTCTTCTTACAGTTGGTGCCACTAATGAAAAACCCGTGGCCGTGGATGGAAAAGTTGAGGTCAGACCTATCCTTCCCATAGCTGTTACTTTTGATCATCGTCTTATTGATGGAGTTCATGCGGCCAAGATGGCAGCGGACTTTAAAATGTGTTTTGCGGACCCGGAAAAATATCTTCTAAATGACTAGTTGCATCAGTATTTTTTACAATTACTAGGCTTGGTATTTCAATGTCTTGATGCGCCGCTCAGGTGCCTTTTCAGAACTCTTGTCCATCTGTCACAATAGTGGATAAATTCTAATTCACACATGTAGAAGTAAAAAAGGGACATATATGAAAGGCCTATTTTTAATCACTTTATTTGTTTTTAGCTTAAATAGTTTTGGGGCGGAAAATCCGTATCTACTATTTAGAGATATCGATCAGAAGCTAGGTTCACTAGATCTTTCCTATCAAAATAAGTCGCTTTCAAAAGAACAGACCCTTGAAATGGCCTTTGAAAACTACAAAGAAATTAAAAATTTACAATTAAGACTTAGGAATTTTTCAGAAGAGTTAAATGTAGATGTGATTGATCGAATTAATAGGGGAGTGGCTATCATTGGTCAGGACCTGACGATTATTCATAAGTCAGTAAAATATTTTCTTCATCTCAATAGTAGAATGTTAAGTCTCTCTTCAAAATTTACACCAGATGAAATTGATGACTTAGATGAGGCTTTAATAACTACTGATGAACTAGAAAGTCGTGAAAACCTGCTTTGGTTTGCCATACAATTAAGTGTGATCGATGACTATCTACTAGGTTATCGAAATTGGATGAAGAATCAAAAATTTAGAAGAATCGTAAACGCGGAAGATAGCTCTTATAATATTAAAAGAAAGGAACTTAAAAAATATATTCATTCCTTATTAGCAAAGAAACATCAAAAGATGCTCAATAAGGCTACCGAAGGGTTTGATAATTTTCCCACTTGGAGAAGTCGTCACAGAAATAGAAACTCTCAATTTGCTAAATTTGAAGCGGAAGTAGAGACAATTTCTGCAAAGAGTTTTGTCGGTGATAAAAAAGCGGTAAAGGATTTAAGAAAAGAGCTTAGGAAAGCCTATAGAAAAGACGGCTTTAAAAACTTTTGGACCTTCTCTCTTCATCATATTTCAGGATTTGTTGGGAATATTGCTGGAGCCATTAAATGGAGAAAAGGTTGGCTCTATAAAAGACCTGAAGTAAATAAAGAGATATACGCTCACCTTGAGCCCCTTGATATGATCACGGAGAAAACGCCCTTTATTTTGACGGATACCCTAATCCCTGGTCATTTTGGTCATAATGCCATTTGGCTTGGAACTAAAGAGCAGTTGATTGCCTATGGTCTTTGGAATCACCCACGAATAAAACCAGTACAGCATTTAATCGAACAAGGAAAATCTATTATCGAATCTGATAGAACAGATACTCATTTAAAAAGTATCGAAGATTTTATGAAAGTTGATGAATTTGCCATTATGAGAAACAAAAAAATTCTTACTAAAAATAAAAAGCAAATTGAAAAAATATATGATGTGGCCCTAAGTCAACTTGGTAAGACTTATGACTTTAATTTTGATGTAGAAACCACGGATAAGCTAGTTTGCTCTGAGCTTCTTTATCAGTCATTTGGTCATGTGGCATGGCCTACGGAAAAATATATCGGAAGAACGACAATATCTCCGGATAATGTTGGAGAGCTTCTTCTTTATGGAAAAACTCCAAATAAGCTTGTTTATTATGTAGCCGCTTATGAAAGAGACGATCTTGTTAGAAAAGACCTAAAAGATATGGGGAAGGATATGGGCTATCGCTTCAATGAAGAACGCTCTACTCCTGAATATCCTTACTTTGAAAAACCCGTCAAAAACTGCCGTAAGATTGTTCGTGACGAAAAAATTTGGCGTAGCTGTGGGACAACTTGGAAGCACAATATATACAATGCTCCAGTTGAACGGGAATTCCCCGATCTAGGAGAGTTAGGTCTTTGATCAAAAATTTTTTAGCAGTAGTTTTTTTTAGTCTTAGTTTTCAAATTTTTGCAGGAGATATAGATGGCGTATGTGGCCTAGACTCCTGCACTGTTAAAATGAAATCCATTCTTAATGAATATCAAGAGGGCTCTACTGATATGGAGCTTCCTGGTGTTTTTTCTGGAGAATGTTTCCATAAGTCTCGCATGTATAATCCCAATCACGCCCACTATGGGGGAATCCTAGTGGATAAGAATGATAAGCTATACTTCGGTGGTAGCTTTTATTTTTTTGCCCCAGATAATCCTTATAGGGACTTAGATATAGACTCGGCGCGTGAGAGATTTAAAATAAAATATGAAGAAAAGTATCTTGTTACTAAAAAAGATACCGGTTTTTATGTTGATCTGAACCCAGATCAAATACCTCTTTGGCGTTATTATTTTAGCCAAAAAGACGGTTTGATTAACTTAATTGGGGTTTGGGGCGTAGAGCATATAATGTTTTGCCAAATGACTCGTCACTAACATTTCCTAAACATTTCTCATTAATTCTGAACTGATGTTTTCGCAAATTTCGGGGTACGAAGTACTTGTTTCAAATTTTTATTGTAATTATAACTAGTTTGGCGTATCAAACTTTTGAATTATCTATCAAACATGGGTGAAACATGAATGTACTTAAGGGATTAATCGCCTTATCGCTTCTTAGCAGTCCACTTCTGGCCACTGAGATTCCTGTTATTGGGATGAATGGTGAAGGTGAAGTTGTTGAAGAGGCCGTAACTCAGGCGGAATTTAAAGGTTGGATGAAAAAGGCCGCTAACGCTACTTCTGAAATGGTTTCATCAGATCAATTACCTAAAACTGAAAGTCAGGCGGGCCGAAGTTTAAAGCAAATTGATATGGGACTTGGCTTTAAAGCAGAAGTTGGACTTGGGGACACAGTAAAAGCAAGTGTTGAGCCGACTGTAACTTTTAAATTTAAGAGGAGTAAATAATGAAATTATTTACCATCATAATTATGTTCCTAAGCATTAATGCTAGCGCTTCTCTTTCTCCTGAGTGGTACGACCTAGAAGGGAATAATAAAAACTTAGGAAATGAGGTTGAGCTTCAAAATACAATAGATGCGATTACGACTTCTCAAGTAGAAGCTCTAGAAAGTGAAGATGCTAATAAAGCTTTTGGTTGGAAGTTTTCAGGTCTTAAAACTGTCTTGGCCCTAGGTCTATCTGGAAAGATTGGCTTAAAGTCATGGGGAGGAACAAAATCTATTGAACTTAACTGGGCTAAAAAATCAGGGGCGAAAGAGCTAGCTGAGGATGGAGTTAGGTTGATTCAAATTGATGGACCAATGACTAAGGAAGAATGGGATACCACTTTAGAAGAAATTTCTAATAACTTCGAGTCAGAAGGGATTGTTGAAGGAGCCGAAGGCTTTAAGAATCATCTTCAAAAAGAGACAGCTACCTTTAGAGAACTTATTAAAGGAGCTAGTGAAGTAAATCATCCAAAATTTGAGGCTTCAAAGCTAAGACTTGATCTAAACTTTGGTTTTAGTAATAGTGTTACAGGTTTTTTCATCAAAGCTGGTGGAGACTTAAGAATTCGTTTTGAGTACAAGCCTGTTGCCTCAAAAGGACTATCAAATAAAGAACTTCCCTCCAAAGTTCAAAAGCAAATGAGAGAGTTACTTGAAAAAATGGGACCACTTCTTGTTGATGCTATGGAAGAAGAATACTCTGAAAATAAGGGAAGTTTTCACGACAAGTACAAGCTTAAAGAGTTTAGACTTGGGGTTGCTACTTCAGTAGAAGGAGACCTTGGCTTTACAAAGGGCTCTCAAGGAGTTGCAGCATATGTTTACTTTAAACCTATCTCTCATAAAGCAACTTCTGAAGAAGTAGATGGCGATATTAACTTTGTAGTAGATACGGAAGACAAAATTTGGCCATTTAAGAAGAAAAAGATTGTGAAACTTTCAAAGAGAAAAATTAAAAAAGGAATTAAGAAAGCGATTAGATTTGGACACTACTTTGGCGAAAAAATTAAAACTAATGAAAAGTCAGAATGGGGAGTTCAAGTTCTTAAGACCCTTTATGCTTTTTCTCTAAAAGGTAAGTCTGGAGTTGTGACAATTAAAGGAGCGCCGTCTCTTGAGATTGCTTATACAAATACTGAGTTTAATAAGACTTCAAAGAGCTTTGAAAAGGCCCTCTTTAAAAAGAACTGGGGATTAAATACAATTCGTGTTCGTACAAGATTTAAAGGTGGGGTTGAAGTTCCATGGTTAGCGAAGTTTGAACTTAAGCCTTTTGTTGAAATGTACTTTAAATAAGGTATTAGAGTGATGCTCCCGCATCACTTATGATATGGGTGCCCATCTCTGATGGTCACCCCTCTATAGATTTGTTCCACTAAAAGTAATCTCGCTAATTTATGCGGATAGGTTAGTTTTCCAAGTGAGATACACTCGTCAGCTCGCTCTTGAATGGCCTGACCGTGCCCTGAGGCTCCGCCGATAACTAAAAATAAATTCTGATTTACTTCCAAATGACTAAAGATCCATTTTGAAAACTCTGGAGAGTCGAATTGCTTGCCTTTTTCAGCGAGTAAGATAATCCTACCTTTACCAATAGAGTCAATTTTCTTGATGACTTCAAAAGCTTCTTCATCAAGTCGCTCTTCACAGGATTTAACTTCGTGGATTATCAGACTTGGATTTTTGATTCTTTTTAAATAATCCGCTTCAAGGGACTCAAGGTTTTTATCCTTGAGTTTCCCAACGACTATGAGGTGAATACCTTTCATTTAGAAGAAGTTACGGCCACCAGTTTCTTCATCACTTTCTGTGGGCTCTTCAAAATAGTATTCATTTGGAATTTTAATCTGAGGGGCATCTTGCCAAAGTTCATCAAGATTATAAGTTGTTCTTGTATTGTCTAAAAATACGTGAACAATAATATCGCCTAGATCTATAAGAATCCACTCCGAGCCACCAAGGCCTTCTTTAGAAAGAACTTTAACGTTATGTCTTTTAAGTTGAACAACAATTTCATCAGCCATTGATTTAGCTTGAGTCATATTGTTTGCGCTTCCCATAATAAAAAAGTCAGCAAGAGAGCTTCTTTTAGTAGTATCTAAAACTTTAAGGTTAAGACCTTTAAAGTTTCCCATTATCCAAGCAGCTGCCATGGCAATATTTTGCGGATAAGGAAAGGATTTATCTTCAACGATCTTATCAACTTCAGTTTTAATATATTCTGCACTCATAATTATTCCTACTTAAATTTGATCCAAGCATTTTAGCATTAGACCTTTTAATTCATCGATATTTCTTTTTGATACAGCAGAAATAGGAAGAACCTTTTTATCTAGCTGTTCCTCGAAAAAGTTCACAAACTTCTGAATCTCTTCTTCTGTCATAGCATCAATTTTTGTTAAACAAACTATTTCTCGTTTATTTAACATATCTTTATTATATTTTTCTAATTCGCTTCGAATTGTTACATACTGCTCAAAAGCCTCGAACTCTTCTAGACACCAAGAAACATCCACAAGATGAACAAAGGCCTTTGTTCTCTCAATATGCTTTAAAAACTTATGCCCAAGACCTTTTCCTTCGGCAGCATCTTCAATAAGTCCTGGAATATCAGCTAGTACATAAGAGCTTTCGCCCACACTAACGACTCCTAGATTTGGTTCAAGGGTTGTAAATGGGTAGTCAGCAATCTTCGGTTTTGCTGCAGAAACTACAGATATAAGAGTTGATTTTCCAGCATTAGGTAGCCCAACAAGAGCAATATCAGCGATTAGCTTAAGCTCTAATAATAGATCCATTGTTACGCCGGGCTCACCGTCCTGAGCAAACCTTGGGGCCTGATTCGTTGAAGACTTAAAGTTCATATTTCCAAGTCCACCACGGCCGCCCTCGGCCAAAAGGATCTTTTGTCCATGTTCTGTAAGGTCAGCTACCACTTCTTCTGTTTCGACATTTCTGATGATAGTTCCAACTGGAACTTTAATGATGATATCCTCACCATATTTGCCATGCCTTTGTCGTCCAGCTCCGTTTTCACCAGATTGGGCCTTATAAAGTTTCTTTCCACGGAAGTTAACTAGGGTGTTCACCCCGTTGTCGGCCTCAAAGTAGACAGACCCACCGTCACCGCCGTCTCCGCCGTCAGGACCACCGAAGGGAATAAATTTTTCCCTACGAAAGCCAACACATCCAGGTCCACCGTTACCGCTTTTAATCGTAATATTAACTTCGTCTATAAATCTCATTCTTCTCGTTTATACAAAAAAAGGGGAACCTTTTCAGATTCCCCTTCAATACTATGTATTAATTTCTTAGAAACTAATTAAGCAGAGACAACAGAAACAATTTGTTTCTTTTTGTTGTAGTAACCAAACTTAACTTTTCCTTCTGTTAGAGCGAAAAGTGTAAAGTCTTTACCAGTTCCTACACCAGGTCCTGCGTGAAAATTTGATCCGCACTGACGTACTAGAATATTTCCAGCTAAAACGTTTTCACCTGCGTATCTCTTAACACCGTACATGTTAGGGTTTGAATCTCTTCCGTTATTGGTTGAACCACCGGCTTTCTTATGTGCCATTGTGTACTCCTCTTATATTTTTAAAATTATTTTAAGTATTTTTCAGCGTTCTTACTTTTTGGATCAATTTTTGTTCCATTAACATCAGTAATAAGAAGAGCTGTGTATTGCTGACGATGTCCATTTTTTCTTCTGTACATCCCTGGCTTTCTTACGAAAACAAGCTGCTTTCTACTTTTGTCATGCTTGATAAGTTTTGCTGTAACCTTAGCGCCTGATACATGTGGAAGACCAACTTCTGGTTTATCTCCACCAACGAAAAGAACTTTATCAAGTTCAACAGTAGATCCTGCTTCACCTTCTAATTTCTGAACATCGATTAAGTCGCCGGCTTTAACTTTGTATTGGTGACCACCAATCTCAACAACTGCGTACATATTTTATCTCCTCGACAAATCCCAGGGGCGAAACTCGCTTTTGAAATCCCCGGACTTAGTCCAATTACGTGATCTTAAGATAGGGAAAATTAGTCATTTTAGGGCCCTATGTCAAGGCGATTCCCAGTACTTGATGCGAAGGGTCGGTAAATAAAGTAAATTTGCGGGATATCCGATAGGAAGGGTGTATGAGTACTTCAAAGTGGACATATTTTCAGTTTCAAAAAGATCAAGGGTTACCGGCCTATATAAAGGTTAATCTTTCTGATTTTGATGCTTCGCTTTCAGCCTTTCTTATGCAGATGAAGTTTCAAGAGCTGTCAGAGAGAGAGGCCTTAGACTTAGAAACGCAGGCGACACCAGACTTTTCCGGCAATATTCTAACGATCCGTTTAGCTTCCCCAAATGTAGGAAGACAAATAAACTCTGTGACTGAAAGTGATCGCTGGGGCGCTGAATGTATTACGCCTAAGGACGGATATCGAGTTTATCGATTTAAAGGCAGAGCACTGCTTGTTTACTCCTTTGGAGTTGGAATGTGGGAGATGGGCTGCTTTTCAGACTTTGGCTCATCAGAAGCATTGCCAGATTATCGAACCATTATTAATCGCTATTTAAGTTGGGCCCTTGTAACACAAGGGATTGTCGGCTTTTGGGGCGTGCCAGTAGAAGAAGGAATCGTAGTCCTTAAAAAAGCTGAGGCTCAAGGGGAAGCAGTCTTTGTTGATGTTAGAAAGCGTTTTCTATATTCAATTGAGGGGGCTACCAAAATGAAGCCTTATTTTGGAATTTTAAGATTGGATTCTATTTTAAAAAATAGAAATATTAGAATGACCTCTGAAGAGCTGTTAAGCTTTTTACTGGTGAATTCAACTTTCTTTGATCATCAAGGTTTAAATATGCCAGTTAGGCAGGTTATCCAAACTTTGGCTAAATTTGCTGAAGGTCTTGTTCACCCACGAGAGAGTTTCAAACCGCGTACTGACTTGTCTTTATAAAAAACCTTGTTAACCTTATCTCATGAATAGTTTCGTTGTAGATTTTGATCCCGTCATTTTTGGTATTGGTCCATTAGAAGTCCGTTGGTATGGATTGATGTACGTGGTGGGTTTCATCATTGCAGGTCAGCTTTGCAAAGTTTTAATTAATAAAGGTTTTTTTAAAGTGACTCCCGATAAAGTCGACTCATTAATCATGACAATGATTGTGTGTATGTTTATCGGTGCACGTTTTGCTTATGTCTTTATTTATAATTGGGATTATTACGGAAATCATTTAGATGAACTTTTATCAGTTTGGAAAGGTGGTCTTAGTTATCACGGAGCTCTAGCGGGTCTACTTGCTGGAGGATTAATCTTTGCCAAAAGAAATGGAATCAGCTGGGGACAAACCATGGATGTGGTGGCCTTATCAGGTGCCCAAGGTGTTTTTTGGGGAAGGATCGGAAACTTTTTAAATGGTGAGCTTTACGGAAGAACGACTGACTCAGCTATTGGTATGATCTTTCCTGGAGGCGGCCCTTATCCAAGACATGCTTCACAGCTTTATGAGGGTATTTTAGAAGGCTTCGTCCTATGGCTAATTTTGTGGTTTATGTTTAAGCGCTTAAGACATTATGGAGTGATCGCTGCCACTTATGTGATTGGTTATGGTTTCTTTAGATATGTGGTTGAATTTTTCAGAGAAGCAGATGCACAACTGGGTTATTACTTTGGTGGTACTACTACTATGGGACAAATTCTTTGCATGATTATGATGATCGGCGGGGGAGTTTCTTTATTTATCGTTAAGAAGAAAGCTGAAGTTATTGACTGGATCCCCGTTTCAAAGATTCCTCAAGATTCGCAGAAGAATTAAATTGTTCAACAAGAGGTTTATACTTATTCATTCCACCAGGTGGTTTGTTTAAAGCTTCTGAATAAAAAATTGGAAAGCAAGTAATTGTACAAGTTCCGGAATAGGTATAATCAATTCCTTTTTTATTTACCCACTTATAAAGAGCATTATTCTCAACTCGAAAATACTTATCTTGTTTCCCAACACGATTGATAATACTTTGATGAAAAAGATCGTGGAGAAAGTAAGTTGGTAGCCTAGCAAAGAAATCAACTACCTTTCCGTCAAAGACCTGAACAAAGACCGGAAACTTGTATCTGATTTGAGCAACGTAGTACTTGAGGATTACTGTTTTATTTTCCTCTTTCCAAACCTCTCCTTTACCGTATTTTTTTTCAAAAGCGGCTCGTGTGCTGCCTGGCTTAAACACTTTAAGGGATTCTAGCGAGAAGTCGTAGTTGGCCGGCTTAACTTCAGCATTAAGATTCAGTGAAAAGCTAAGTATTAAAAATAAAAAGATTTTTCGCATCCTGTAATCCCTAACTCACCTGTATAATGATGAGCACTACTTAATTTTATCAGAATTTTGGGTCAATCGTTTGGTCCACTCTAAAGGGGAAATAAATGTCGTCTGCCGGATCTAAAAAGGATGCTCAAAGAATTGGTATCGCAATGATAGCGGGTCTTATTGTTGGTTTGATTTTATTCAAAACCGGACAAGGAGAACTCGTTGCTTATGTTAAACCAGTTGGTGCAATTTTTATTCGCTTACTAAAAATGATGATTGTTCCCCTCGTTCTATCATCGATTTATATGTCCATGGTTAATCTTGGTACACCGGAACAGCTCGGGGCTATGGGAAGAAAAGCCATGGGTTACTACTTCTTAACCACGGCTATCGCGGTTATGTTCGGACTTATTTTTGTGAACCTAATCAACCCGGGTGTTGGTGCAGACCTTGGAACCCAAGGGCTTGATGGTCTCTCAGGAAATATGGCGGAAAGAGTTCAGGCGACAGAGGGACTTTGGAAAACAATAATCGGAGTTATTGTTGATGCCATTCCAACTAACCCCTTTCAGGCCATGGCCAATTCAACAGTACTTCAAGTTATCGTTTTTGCCATGATGTTTGGTTGGGCCACTCTTTATCATATGAAAGAGAGTCAACCTATTACTAGTTTTATGACTTCTCTAGAACATTTATCAATGGTGATGGTTCACGGAATCATGAAGTTCGCTCCCATTGGTATCTTTGTTCTTATGTTAGACGTAATGGCTAAGTCTGGTTATGGAGCTTTGATTTCACTATCGAAATATATTGCCACGGTAATCATTGGTCTTCTTTGTCACGCATGCTTTTTAATGTTTGTTGCTTCATGGAGATTAAAAAAATCACCACTTTTTATTTTAAAAGGAATTTATCCGGCTCTAATGACGGCATTTTCAACTTCATCTTCAGCAGCCACACTACCAATTACGATGACTTCAGTTGAAGAAAACCTAGGTGTTCATAATGAAACAGCTAAATTTGTTCTTCCACTTGGGGCAACAGTTAATATGGATGGAACAGCTCTTTATGAATCAGTAGCGGCTATCTTTATTGCTCAGGCCTATGGAATTGATTTAAGTATTGGTCAGCAGATGGTGATCTTTATGACGGCCTCCCTTGCTGCAGTTGGAGCAGCGGCCATACCTGGGGCGGGGCTAATTACTATGTCCATTGTTCTTGGTGCAGTTGGTCTTCCACTTGAAGGGATTGGCCTAATTCTAGCGGTTGATAGACTTCTTGATATGTTTAGAACCACTGTAAACGTCTTTGGGGACGCTGTTGGGACCATTGTTGTGGATAGTTATATGGACCGGGAAGGAAAGGTCTAAAGATCAAATAGTTTTGAAGGGCTGGCAGGAATAGTTGTCAGATTTCAAGAACTTAGGACTATCTAAGTAGGTAAAACTTGACTAAAATGCCTTTTGTTTGACCCCCTTTTGTAGGGATGGGACAATAGGGTATTCGGAAGATGGATCTTCCAGTACGAATTGAGGACTTTATATGTTCATGAATAATTTCAAAAACTTAAGTATACTTCTGGCTTCTTCACTAGTTCTTTTAGGGGGCTGTGCTAGCCATCAAGAGGTTAGTCAAACTCCTGAAGAATACGAAAAGAATATTTCTAAAAATATGCAAAAAGCATTGGAGGCCCAAAGACAAGCGGTCGTCCATAGAAACGATTCTCAAATTATTGGTTCATCAAAGATTAAAGAGCCTAATAAGCATAAGACAAAAACCTATTTTCTCTATGGTGCTGAACATCTTAAGTTAGAGAATTACTACTTTGATATTCCTGTTGTTTATAATGCCAAAGTTAAAAGATGGATTGATTATTTCTTAACTCGTGGGCGTGGCTTTTTTCAACGGTACTCAGGTAGGGCGGGAAGATACGCACCATTGATGGGAAAAATTTTAGAAGATAATGGACTTCCTAGAGACCTGATCTTTTTGGCCATGGCTGAAAGTGGTTTTCAAAATAAAGCTAAAAGTTGGGCAAGAGCAGTGGGTCCTTGGCAGTTTATGCCATTTACCGGGAAGAGATTCGGTTTAAAGATTGACTGGTACATCGATGAAAGAAGAGATCCAATTAAAGCAACGATCGCTTCATCTAAATATTTAAGAAAGTTATTTGAAGACTTTGGATCTTGGGAGCTCGCTGCCGCCGGTTATAACGCCGGAGAAGGAAAAATTGGTAGAGCTATTCGCCGTTATAGAACAGAAAACTTCTGGAAGATTTCTAAAGGTAGATATTTAAAACCAGAAACAAAAAACTATGTTCCAAAAATTATGGCCCTTGCGATAATCGGAAAGAACTTAAAGTCTTTTGGATTTGAAGATATTGATTTTAGTGAGCCACTTGATTTCGAAGAGATTGAATTACCAGCGAATACTGACCTCATGAAAGTTGCTAAAGCTATTGAAGTCGACTTTGAGGAAATTCAAAGATTAAACCCAGAACTACTAAGATGGCATACTCCACCAAATGTAGAAAAGTATCGCTTAAGAATTCCGGTTGGATTCCAAGTAGCTTGGAGTCGTTGTTGTGAATCTGAAGTTGGTACTTTTGCAGCGACTGAGTATATGAAATATAAAGTTCGCGGCAAAAATGCCAGACTCTCTCATGTAGCTAAAAAATACAAAATTAAAAAATCCTATGTTTTAGAAAAACTTAATCCAGGTTTAACAGCAAAATCAAAACTGAAAAGAGGAACTTTAATTACACTTCCTTTTAGAGAAGGTCAGAATATAAAAGCTAATATGTACGCTGATCTTTATGAGAGACCTCGTAAAAGAGTTCGAAGATACAGGGCTTATAGAAAGAGAATTAATATCGCCAATAGAAGAGGCAAGAAAATCAGTAACCCTAAAGTTTATTACACGGTTAAAAAAGGTGATTCACTTTGGACTGTGGCCAGAAAAAATGGTCTTCAATTAAATGATCTGATTGCTTCTAATATGAAACTCTTGAAGCGACGCATGATTAGACCAGGCGATCGTTTAGCAGTTAGATAGTCCTGCGTTAAGCGCTCGAAACCACTTCCACCACTATTCTTGAACCACATAGACTGCTTGTAAGGCGAAAGCCTTACTTGTAGTATTGTGTCACACACAATCGAATAGCAGGGGCATAAGAAATGAGTTTTAGTGACATCCGCGCACTTAAAAAAGAAGAATCAACAGAATTAACACCTAAATTCATCAGACACTTAGTCGTAGGTGAAGATGTGCATTCTATCGCACTATATAAAACATTAATTGAAAAATATGGGGAAAGCGAAGTTCAGTTACTTTGCCAAAAGGAACTAACTCCTCTTGAGGTTTTACCTAAGGGACCGTCTTCTCTACGTGGAGAGGCTAATATAGAGGCCTTTAAGAAACTATATCCAGAAGTTGAAATAACTCTCGTAGAAAAAGAAGCTGAGTACTTTAAAGAACAAGAATTTAGAAAGTTCTCGGGAAGAGGAAAATCGGAACCACTCCTATGGGGAGAAGAGTTCTATAAAGGTCAAAGAGCAGAGCTAAACTTGGCTCAAGTTTATCCTTTTTTAAAAGACGAAGAGTTTTTTACAAAGCTTAATGAAAGAAAATGGGACAACACCTTACTAAACATCAATCAAGTTGAACCTACTGAGCTAATTGAGAATACTAATTGGACTATCTCCACTACCATTGGGGAAATGCTTCAGTCAGAACATCTTTACTGGGGTCTTGGGCCAGAAGCTTTTCTTCATGCTTATGAGAATAAGAATAAATTAAGTGATGAGTTCATTCAGTTCTGTGAATCAACTCAAGCGCCTGCTTCACTTTTTATTAAGTATGTTTTTGATGAGCCAATTACAGATAAAGAAGAAACACTTTTTGTACCATTAAGTTACACCCATGAATGGGGTCATTTTATCGGTGAATTTGGTACTGAAGACGGTAAACAATTCATCGAATTTATCCTTTACGTTGATATAAATCAGCAGAATGAAGAGGATATTTCCCGAAAAATACGTCTTCTTAAGCGACATATTGAAAAAATATTTAAAAAAGCGAAAAAAATTTCATGCACAGAATTTATCACTTTAGAGAAGCATACCTCCTGTCCAGAAATTGACGATGCCCTCTATCAAAAAGGTTTAACTGGGATAAAGAATCTTGAAATGGTTAGTGTTAATGGCCCATTTGGACATAGTGCCCCTACGGAAACAATCTTCGAAGATTCCAAAAAAGCGCCAAGTCATTTGATGCGAGCGCTTGCGAGACAAAAGATTGTCGAAGATTCTCTTCAATAGGAGAGTGAATTTTTTTGCTCCAATGTGTTGACATTTATGCGTATGCCTTCGAAAATTATAATAATAGATAAAAGTAATAAAATAAGTTTTAGAAATAACTAATACTTGGTTTTACAAATGTTGGATGTAATTCCAATCATAACTTCAAGGAGAAGATTTGATGAAAAGATCATTATTAATCGCAACTGGACTAGTGCTTCTCTCAACTAGTGCCTTTGCAACAACTTCAAGAATGACTGCTCTTGGTGAGTCGGATTCACGTGGTTCACACTACATCGACGATTCAAGAAACGTTTTCAGAAACGCAGCTCACGCTGGAACAATGACTAACTACACAGTAATGGAGTGGTCAACTACTGGTAACGGTGGTTCAGATGGTTCAGGTGGTTTCTTTAAAGAAGCTGGTTCTTTTAACTACGGTGTTTACCTAAACGACACTTCTGATTCTCAGAACGCTGTTGCTAAAGGAACGTCTAACTACGGTGGAGCAAACATTGGTCTTACTGGTCTAATCGATCGTTCAGATAATGTTGACCTATTCTTTGCTGGAGACATGGGATTTCAGTGGGGAGCTAGAATCGGTTATGCCGCTTCAAGCAACAAGTCAGCAACTGCTTCTGCTCAAGAGCAAAAGCATAGCGGTATGTCTCTAGGTGCTGGTGCTGTTTTCGGTGATATCGAAGGTTCAATTAACTTTGTTCTTAAAGATGAGTACGAAAATGCTTCAAACACTTCTGTAACTGCTTCTGGTAAAGCTGAAGGTTCAATGATGGACATCGCTCTTGCTTACCACTGGGGAAGCTGGACATTCTATGGTAACTACGACTCAAGAAAAGTAGAAGTTACTTCAGCAACTGTTGGTCTAACTAAAGGTGAAACTAAGCGTTCAACAATCACTGTTGGTGCTGGTCATATCCACGAAGTTTCTTCAACTGCTAGAATCTACTCTGATGTTGAGTACATGACTCAATCAGGTGAAACTAAAGCAATTAGTGCAACTACTAAGTCAGAAGCTGGAACTGATGCTTTATCACTTAACGTAGCCTTCGAAGCTGATGCAACTTCTTGGTTAACTTGGAGAGGATCTGTTTCTCAAAACATCCTAATCGACAAGGACACTACAAAAGCTGCTACAGCTGGTTCTCTTGAAACTGAAGTAAATGACGCTTCAACAAGAGTTAGAGCAGGTGCTACTCTTAACTTTGGTAAGCTAAAAGTTGACGGTAACATCGGTTCAACTAATGATGACCTAAGCCTATCTACTGTTCTTACAGAAGTAGCTGTTCATTACTGGTTCTAATTTCTTAAATTAAATTTAAAGAAATATAAGAGGGCTCCTAACGGAGCCCTTTTTATTTGGAGGCTTCAAAGCCAAAGGCTTTGAAGCCGAACAACACAAGCGAAGACTCGAGGCAGTGCCGAAGGCACGAACACCGAGAGTCAGAGTCGGGTTTCTTAGTCTTTAGTTCCTTACTCTTTAGTTCCTAATTAAACTGATTCAAAATTTGAAGTATCTGAGGATTAGCAGGGCTAAGAATTAAAGCCTCTTTTAGCATCTGCTTAGCTTTTTCACGGTAGCCTGATTCAGCATAAAGCCTAGCTAAATTCATTTTTGTGGAAACGCTCTTATGTAGCTCGTTAGACTTTTCAAATAAGCTTAAGGCTGAACTCTTATCTCCCTTAAGGATCTTTAATTCAGCTTTTAGATTAATGATGTTCACGATGATGGGGGATTTTTTTAAAATATTATCAAAAACCCTTTCAGCTTCATCTAGTTTCCTATTTCTCATTAGCCAGACTCCATAAGCATCTTGATATCTAGGTCTGTGCTGGCTTGTTTTAGAAAATTTTTCAAACTCTCTAAGGATTAAGATATTAAAAATATTCTTATCTTTCTCAGGTAGTGATTGGTCACTTACAAGTAGTGTGAATTGATTACTTAAGTGAAGTAGGGCCCCTGTTTTATCGACCATAGGGGTAGAGCCTAGAAAATTTTTCCAAATAGGGCGATAATCCCTTCCATTAACAAGAGCCTTTCTCGATTCTTTAATAAGGTAATGCTGATGTATTTGCTGAAAGCTAATGATCATAAGGAATAGGCCTAAGGCAACTTTAGTTGTTGTGGGTAAAATTCCTTTGAACTCAAATTCTTTTTCTTCTTTGTTTGTCGATTGAACGGTGAAAATACTAAAGGCGATAAGAAGGAAGACTAAAGTATCGATATATACGGGCTGAAAAAGTAGGTATGAGAAAACGTATAGTAGAAAAATTGACCAAAAACTCTTTTCTTTGGAGTCTAAAACGGCAATTTTTTTATAAATAAAAAATAGAATAGCTGCAAAAAGGGAGAATCCGATAAGCCCTAACTCACTTAAGATATTAAAGAAAATTGAGTGAGCGTTATCTATCCACTGGAATTGTCCTGAAAGAGTTCCTGGAAAATTATTCCAAAAGCCTTCGTAGAGCCCATGAAGGCCCCAACCTAGTATCGGAGCATCTAAAAACGCATTAAACGCCCCACTCCAGATCTTTAAACGGTGAAAATTCTCGGCTCTGGCAAACATATTATTGATAAAAGTAGCGTCGATAAGGAAATAGTAAGCGACTAGAGCAACTAAAACAGAAAGTGCAGCTACAATCGAGCCTTTAATAAGATTTCTATTATTAAAGATTATAAGAAGGCTAAAACTTAGGATCAGCCCCCCAAGAGCAGATCTAGAGCCGCTTAATACGATGGCCACAAAGAAAAGGATAAGAAGGGAGCCTGGAAGAAATTTTTTAATCTTTTTTAAATCATCAAACTTTTTGAATACGAGTAAGAATGCAATTCCAACCAATCCGGCCGTAGCATTAGTATTTTCCGTAAAAACAGTACTGGCTGATTCTCCTCTAATGAAAAGGCTATCGAATATTGAGCAAGCTGAAACAATCCCGGAAACAGCAATTGTGCCCATGAGTAGCTGGTCTAGCTGGTCTAGCTTATCTTCCTCTTTAGAACTTAGGCTTAGATAGGCCAGAAGAAGTGAGAGATAAAAATATATCCCAGTTCCACGCCAATAATGGCCATTCCAGACAAGATAAAGGTCACTGGCCCAAAAACTAGAAATTGCTGCAAAAGATAAAAGGCCTATTAATAATAAATGAAGCTTTGAAAGCTTAAAGCCTTCTTTTGAGTAGGTTAGAAGCCCTAGACCTACCCAGAATTGAAAAAAGAAGATCTTTGCATGGAGTAAGGTGGAAAAGAAGCTACCCCAAATTAGGGTGGTTACTAGAAGTCCTAGAGGCCAATATTTCTTCATTATAGTTGTTTCCTGTAATTGTGTGTCGCAAGGGAATTACCATAAGGCTTTTAGTTCGTAACTAAGGAATATATTTTCGAAAGCTATTGCGCATGGTTTCATTTTTTAATTTTCCACTATTTAAGTTAGAATTGAGGAAATCATTGAGGAAAAAATGCCAGGAATATCTGTATTAATGTCTGTTTTTAAAGAGAGGGATGAATTTCTAGAGGAATCTTTAGGAAGTCTGATCAATCAAAGTTACAGAGATTTTGAGGTTATATTAATTGATGATGGCATGACAGATTCCAATATTAAGGTCGTGAATTCTTTTAATGACCCTCGAATAAAATTGATTAAAAATGATGAAAATCTTGGGCTTACTAAATCATTAAATAAAGCGGCTAGCTTAGCAGCTGGAAAATATTTAGCTCGTCTTGATTCAGATGACTGGTCCACTAAAGAGCGATTACAAATTCAATTTGATTTCATGGAAGCTAATCCTCATATTGTTGTCTGCGCTGGGCGAACACAAGATGATATTGGAAACGGAATTTTAAAAGAGCATAGATCTATAAAAATTGATTCAAACTCAGATTTAAAAACAACCCTTTGTTATTTTAATCCATTTACTCATTCCACACTTTTTATGCGGGCGGATACTTTTAAAAAAGTTAAGGGGTATGATGAAAATATTAAATACGCCCAAGACTATAATCTAATTGTTCGAATGGCTGAAGAAGGTGAACTTTCCTATCTTTCAGACTTACTAACTATTCGGCATACGGCCCATGAGAGCATTACTGTTAAAAAAAATAAAGCTCAAACCTGGTCGGCTATAAAGTCTAGAGTTATGGCCTTTCGAAAATTTGGCGGTGGTCCTCTTTTTATTCTCTATCTCTTTAGAAGTTTAATTTCTTTAATTTTACCAGGGAAACTAAGAGATTATTTAAAGAAGAGAGTCTTCTCCTAGTTCAATTTTTTATTTTTTTCATTTTTACAACAAATAAAATCAAGCCTTTATTTTTAGGCATCAAGAATCTGCCTTGAATTCTCTTTGGAAAAACCGAAAGAGAGGTAAAATGTTTTTTGATACGAATAAGGAAGTAAAAAAAATGAATCAGGCTGGTTTTAATAAGAAGCAGTCTGAAGTGCTGGTTGGAACTATGAGTGATCTGATAAATGATAAATTAGCGACTAAAGAAGACTTAGAAAAAGAAGGCTCTAAGGTTGAGCGGCAGTTTGATATTATTTATCAGCGATTCGATCTTGTTGATAAGAGATTTGAGCAAATCGACATGAAATTTGAGCAAATCGATATGAGGTTTGAGCAAATTGAAACGAGGTTTGAAAAAGTAGACCTGAAGTTTGAGAACATGGACCTAAAGCTAATAAATCATCATAAAACTTTAGTACTAAGTTTAGGCTCACTCATCCTGGCCACACCAGGAATCTATAAAATTGGAGGGGTTTTATTAGAAAAACTCTTTTAGGTAAAATAATTTACGAATAACTAATTTGCCTTAGGGCTTCGTAGGCGGCCGTCGTTGCTACGTTTGAGAGGTTAAGGCTTCTAATATGTTCTGAGTATTGTGGCAGTGAATAAAGCGAGCTTTTATTTTCTTTCATGATGGTGGCCGGAAGGGCCTTAGTCTCAGAGCCAAATACAAGGTAACAATTTTCTTTATAAGGAGCATCGTAGAAAACCTTTTCAGCGGTTTTTGAAAACAAGATCATATTTTCAGGTTGCTCAGTTTCTAAAAAATCATTCCAGCTATCATACTCTGTAAGTTCAATATGCTTCCAGTAGTCTAAGCCAGCTCTTCTCACGGCTTTTTCTGATAGGTCAAAGCCATAGGGCTTTATTAGGATAAGACGTAACCCAAGGGCCACGCAAGTACGCCCGATACTTCCAGTATTTCCGGGAATATCGGGCGTATATAAAACGATATTAAATCGAGTTTTATTCATTAAACATTATGTAAGTAATCACATAAAGATCTTACGATAAGACCAGAGCCACCTTTAGCTGGGCAGTAAGGCTTATGAGCACCTTGACTGTCACCAATTCCAGCGATGTCTAAATGGGCCCAAGCAATTCCTTCTTCAACAAAGTTTTCAAGGAATGCAGCAGCTTTAGCTGTTCCACCAAATCTAGAACCACCGATATTTTTAAGATCAGCTGTTACTGACTTAAGATCATCATGGAATTCTGGAATGATAGGAAGTTGCCACATATACTCATCTTTATTTTTTGCAGATTTAAGAACACTATCAATTAGCTTTTGATTATTACCTAAAATGGCACATGTTTCATGTCCAACGGCCACAAGGCAGGCTCCAGTAAGTGTTGCTGCATCGATAATTGCGTCAGGCTTTAGATCACAAGCGTAATTTATAACGTCACCTAGAACTAATCGTCCTTCAGCATCTGTATTTAGGATTTCAACTGTTTTCCCATTTCTTGCAGTAACGACAGCGTCTGGGTAAATCGCTTTTGGTCCAATGGCGTTGTCTGTTAGTCCTAGTAGACAAGTTATCTTACACTTGGCTCCTGTTAGAACAGCAGCTCTAAAGGCTCCGTACATTGTTGAAGAACCGGCCATATCAAATTTCATATTAACCATGGCAGCACCTGGCTTTAATGAAAGTCCACCAGTATCAAATGTTAAACCTTTACCTACTAAAGCAATATGTTTAGTTTTCTTAGTCGCCTTTGGAGGAGTGTAAGTTAGATGAACAAGCTGAGCTTCATAGTCTGAACCTTGATTTACAGCTAAGTACATTCCCATCTTTTCTTTTTTAAGTTCAGCTCTACCAAGAACCTTCACTTTTACACCTTTAAGCTTTTTAGCGTCAGCGACAACTCTTTTCGCGTAATTAATTGAGTGAAGATCATTAGGAGGACAGTTTACGAAGTCACGAGCTAGGTTAACTGACTCAGCAACTGCTACTGCAGCATCTAAAGCCGCTTGAGCTTTCTTTAGTTTTGACTTTGGTTGTTTAGAGTCAAGGATAACTGTTTTAAGTTTTGACTTGTTCTTATTTGCAGAGCTTTTGAAAGCGTCATAACGGTATTCAGTCATGATAAAAGATTCAACCATTGCAGTGATGCTATCTTCTAGTTTTCCTTTAATAATAAAAGAGTCTAAGTTAACGGCAACATCTTCGTGATGATCCACTAATCTTTTAAAAAGATTTGCGATTGCTTTTCTTGAGCATTCAAGAGTAAGTTTTGATTTTTCACCTAACCCAAAAGCTACAGCGATGTGTCCACCATCAAGAGGAAAGACAAGAGTTTCACCGTTGGTTCCCTTAAAGTTATTTGAAGCTTTAAATGAAGAAAAAGCGTCTTTTACTTCTTTAGGCCAGTGGGAGTTAACAAGTTTTGTTTCAGTTTTTTTGCCTTTCGTTTCGGTTTTAGAGAAACCGGCGAAGACAGCGACTTCACAGTCAGAATGATTTTTTGCGTTAAAATTTAATTTAAAATCCATATTTGCCTCACATTTGCATTATCTTTATAGCGCGTTAAACTAACAGAGAAGACCTACGATGTCTAAGAGGGACAATTTTTGCTACTCAATATTAAACAGCGCTATTTAGCCTATAACTTTATTCCACCATTCTTTTTGAGTGCCTTTTTCTTTGTGGCCTTCTTATTAACCTTTCAGCTTTTTCGATTAACGAGGATTATTACAAAGAAAGGTGTAGATATGGGACAGGTTTTAGAGCTTGTAGGTCATATATCAGTAAGCTTTCTGCCCATGGCCATACCTTTATCCGCTTTTTTCGCCACCATTTATACATTAAATAAATTAAGTGAAGATTCTGAGATTGTTGCTATGCGTTCTTTCGGCACGACGAAGGCCTCACTCTTAAAGCCATTCTTGGCCATGGCGGTGGTTATTTCTGCAACATTATTTTGCATGAATATAAACTTGATACCTCATTCTAAAACTCTTTTTAAAAACACCGTCATCAAGCTTACGAGTAAGGGTTTCTTAACTGATATTAAGTCAGAGAAATTTTTTGCTGATATCCCAGGTGTAACTTTATTTGCGGAAAAGGTTTCTGGAGACTCCACTGTAATGGAGAATGTTTTTATCTCTACAACTGACTTTAAGAAAAAGGTCGATCGAGTCATCTTCGCCAAAAAAGGTGTTCTAATTAAACAGATTTTAAAAGGTGGAGCAATTCCCGCTCTTAGGTTTAATTTATCAGATGGAAATATTTTAAAAACAGACGAGAATGGAAATGAAATTGAAAAAATATTGTTCAAAGAATATGATTTTCCGATTTTAACCGGCGGGTATACTCCTGGGTTTGTCACAAAAGATGCCATGCGAACGAATAAAGAGCTTGGTGAGTTGATCGAAAATAGTAAAAAGAAACTTTTAGAATTATCTAAAAAGGAAAAACTTACAAGTACCGAACAGCAGGAAATTGGCCATATCAAGGCAAGATTACCTAAGACCCAGCTAGAGTATTGGAGCCGATTCAATGCACCCGTACAAATCTTTCTATTCATTTTTCTTGGCTTTAGTTTAGGAATTAAAAAGGGAAGGGGAAGAACTAAAAGTTCCGGAACAATCGGCTTACTATTTCTTATTGGTTACTACGCACTTTTCTTTATTGGTGTTAGCTTGTCTCGAAAGGGTGGTCTTCCACCTGTCATCACTGTCTTTGTACCGACAATCCTCACCGGTCTCGTGGGATCGATTTATTATAGAAAACTTGATTGGATGAGCTAGCTACTCAGGGTTCTCAGCGAGGTACTCTTCCGAAGTTTGAACTCCGCCGTTCTTGTTAAAGATAAATAATGGGATAACGAACTCACTTGCCCTTTCTTGAGGAAAAACAAGTGACTTTACTCCTGAAGAGCTAGTTATCTTTTGAGGAATATTATTTCTAAACACCTTAACCGCACCAAGATTTCCAAGAAAAACTCTAATAAGTTTTCCTCTAATTAAAATGGTTCTTCCTTTTCTAAGAACAAATTTCTTTATTGGTCCGTCATCTGCTTTATATGTAAGCCATGAATCTTCTTTATAGGCGTTTATAAATACATTATGGCTGCCTTCAACAACGGCTGCTCGGTATTTTGTAGGAAGAAGACGATCAATCTCTTCCTTAGGCATGTTGGTATCGTCACTGTAAAGGGACGAGGCCAGTGAGCGAAAGCTGATTTTTTCTTCTTTTTTCTCAACTTCTTCTTTCTTCTTTTCCTCTACTACTGGTACTGGTGTCGGTTCAGGTTTAGCCTCAACAACAGGAGCAGGAGTGGGTTCAACTTTTTTAATTTCTTCTAGTTGTTCTTTTGGAACTGGTGTCGCTATAGCTTCAGGTTTATCTGATTCTGTAGAGGTTACTTTTACGCTTAATTCTTCTTCTAGTTTTGCGGTTTCTTTTAATGGAGTGGTTGCTCCGAGAGTTTGTGGAACAACTTTTTTAACAGGTTCTACTTTTTCTTCTTTAACAACTTCCACATCATCGGAGGTATTCTCTTCTTTTCCTGTATTATTTAAAACAAGAAGAAAAACAATAATGGCAACAGCTCCAACGGCTATCCCGATTTTAATTCCGTTTGCTTCAGAGTCTTCTTCGTTTGAAGCGGACTCGCTCGAAACAGTTCTTGAGCTTTGAATTGGCTTTGGCTCTTCAGGTTCTTTTTCAATGCCATAAGTGGCATCAAGAAGTTCAAGACAATCAGCCTGATTTAACTGAAGAGTTTTTGCGTAAGATTTCACATAACCTTTAACATATGCGCGATTTGGTAAGTTTTCTAAGTCGTCAGCTTCTAAGAGTTCTAAGTTAGTTACAGAAATCTTTGTATGCTGGCTTATGATTTTTATATTGATGCCTTTTTCTTCCCGCATTTGCTTTAAGAAAGCGCCAATGGTGTGAATATCTTGAGCATCATCATGGGTCATTATTTCTTCCTCGGGCTCCGATGGTGAAGCAGGCTGAGTATCGATTACTTCTTCTTTTTCAATTGGTTGTTCAACTGGTTTAACAGCCTTTTTCTCTTCGCTTTCTTCAAAGAGTGAGGAAGCCTCTTCAAAATGTAGAGGTTCGGAATCTTGTTCTATTTCTGCCCCGTTAAAGGGATCGTTCTTTTTTGTCATTTGTTATAGAAGTTATTTAAGCTTTTATTTTTAGTTGAATAATATTCTTGTTTCTCAAGCGTATCTAAGTCGTTTAGTTTTACTCTTGCAAGAGTGTCAAAACGGGTTCCCTTGAACTGATTTTTAATATCTGAAAGTTTAAGTCTTGCTTCAGCGTATTTTTTTAATTGAATAAGGGATTCAACTTGCTTCATATGAGGCTCACCTAAATTATAGCAATTACCTTTGGTGGCATCCTTGTAGAACTTAAGAGCTGATTGATAATCATATCGGTTAAAAGCAAGATCACCGAGCTTATAATTTGCCGGACAGTAATCATCTTTTTCTTGGATTGAGCTTTTAAGTCTCGTTACGGCCTTATCATAATTACTTCGCTTTAATTCGATTAAGGCTAAGTTATAATGGATTCTATATTGATGTTTATAAACAAGGTCTTTGAGAATAATTTTGTAATGCTCTTCTGCTTTAGAAAAATTACCCATATGAAAATAGATCGAGGCTAGGTTTGTTCTTGCATCAGAGTTTTTAGGATCAATCTTAAGTGATAGTAGAAGAGATTTTAAGGCGCGCTTTTTTTCTTTCTTAAAAAAGTAGGCCATTCCTAAATTATTTAAAACATTCGATTGATTCGGTTTGTAGGCATTAGATTTTAAAAGATGATCTAGTGCCGTTGTGTATTCTTTATTTAAAAGTGCCTGAGTTCCATGAGTATAGTGAAGCTCAGCTTTTTTTTCTTTCATCTCAGCTTCTTTTTTAGAAGAGCTACATCCGACTAAGATAAGTTGAGCCAAAAGCACAAGTTTTAAGATATTTTTCATAGACCACCATTATTTCTAAAACGCTATAGAACCACTTTATTTTACTGAGTTAAAGCCTCTTTGCCAAACTGCAGGATCGATAGGTGATAACTATGCTCGGGTATTTTTTAAGAAAATTATAGCCTCAAAATGACGGGTGCTCGGGAAGAAGTCGAGAAGGTGAATTTTAATTGTTTCGTATTGTTTAGGAAGGTTTTTAAAGTCTCGAATCATGGTGTCAGGAAAACAACTTTGATACCCAATATAGTCCGGATCGCAAGCTTCAATCCAGTCCAAGGATTCTTTGAAACCACTTCTGGGAGGGTCGAACAGTAATAGGTCAACTTTTTCCTCTGGTGGGGATGGATCTTTGAAAAGGTCTTTCTTAGAGAATGATTGGAAACTTTCTAACTTCGATTCATCACTATAATTATCAAAGATAGTAACTTTGGAGCTTTCAAAATTTTTACTTAAATTCCCAGATCCTCCAAAAACGTCAAAAACGATTTTCGGAGCACCGGCATTTAGATAAAACTCGTTCCAAAGCTTAAGCGCTTGCTCATTCATAATCTTATTAACTTGGGAAAAACCTCCTGACGCATAGGGCATGTTCCAGGCCAGCTGGACTCCATCGATAGACTCATAAATCTCAAGATGCCCTTTAGCAGGAGCGCTTGGAGGTAAGAGGCTTAACCAAGATTGATTTTCATAAAGAGAAGATAGTTTGTTTTGAATGGACTCAAGAGGGGCCAAACAGCTTGGAACTTCAAAAATCTGATTTGACCTTCCTTTGAAAAAGCCAAGTCGTTTTAGCTTTAAGTCGTAGTGAAGCTGAATTCTATTTCTATAACCTAGTCTATTTGGCGCTCCATGACATTCGATGGGTAGGTTTTTAAAAGGGCCGTAGCTTAAAAGTCTCTCAAAGCTTTGTTTTTTATTTTCAAGTTCGATTTCATAGCTGGTGTGAAGATAGTCACAGCCGGAGCATTCACTAAAATGAGGGCAGGCTGACTCAATCCGATCTGGTGAGGATTTACTTAAATTAAGTAGCTGAGCAAAATGGACCCCTTTTTTCTTGCCAGTAATTTGAGCTTCTCCCTCTTCTCCAGGAAGGGTCTTTGGAATAAAAGTAATCCTGTCGTCTATCTTGCTAACCCCTTGGGCAAGGGGATCGAGGCGTTCGACCTTAAATTTGATAGCGTTTTCTTTCATTCTTTATAGGCTCGGTAAATTATGCACTTAGTAGTTTATTAAAAATTCAGTATTATCATTAAGTTATGCTTCAAGGCTTACATAAAATCCCATTTATTTTAGAGCTATTTTTCAATGGTAGCTTTATCTTACTTTTTTCAGGTAAGTCCATGGGAAAGATTCCTGCGGCTTGGAATAAAGAGTTTATCACAACTCTTATCAATGCAGGAGGAATGATTGTACCTCTTGTTCTACTCCTTTCCGTGATTGTGAACTACGTTAATGCTAAATCGATGGATGAGTTTTTTAGAAAACATATTTTCTCCATCGTGGTGTTTATTCCCCTTCTTATAACATGGGGGGATGTAGAGTTCTCATTTTGGTTAGGCTCAGCTCATTTACTTTCAAGTGTTCTCTCTCTTTATGACGATGGTGGAAAACCTAAAACCGAAAAAGGAACTTGGCTTTCTCAATCAGAAGTTTTTAAAGGCTTAAAGCTCGGTTCCGCTCAGTTAGTTCTTCTTTCTTTTTCAGGTGTGATTTTGATTGGAACATTTTTGCTTATGCTTCCTGTTTCAACCAATCCTGGAAAGGTCATGAACTTTATTGATGCCCTTTTTATGGCCACTTCGGCCACTTGTGTGACTGGGCTTTCTACTATGAGTTTAGAAAATGATTTTTCTTTGTTTGGTCAAATCGTAATTTTGATATTGATTCAAGTCGGCGGACTTTCAATCATGACCCTTTATGCTTCTATGGCACTTCTTATGGGAAATGCCATGGGAATGAAAGAGCGTATGAATATGCAAGAAATTCTAGAGGTCGCTAGCCTTGAAGAGCTCTTTTCTATGATTGTTAGTATTATGAAATATACTTTTTTCATTGAGCTTTGGGGAGCTATTGTCTTAACAATCGGATTTACCTTTGAGGGCTATGAATTTGGCTCTGCCATATACTATGGCTTTTTCCATAGTATATCTGCGTTTTGTAACGCCGGTTTTGCCCTTTTTGATACTTCCCTTGAATCTTATTCAACTAAACCCCTAATTCACGGAACGATTATGGTTCTTATCACGATGGGTGGTCTTGGTTTTATTGTGATTAAGGAGCTTAAGGAAGTTGTTGTTGGGGGAAAAAGTATTGTTAGGCTTGGGCTTCACTCAAAAGTTGTTATTGTAACTAGCTTTATCCTAACCATTGCTGGAGCCCTCTTTATTTTCTTTGGAGAATTCTTACACGCCCTAGATAGCTATACGGTTTGGGAGAAAGTACAGATTTCACTTTTTCAATCAATCACTTTAAGAACGGCAGGATTTAGTTCAATTCCACTTACCAACTTAAATACTTACACCCTTTATGCCATGACGCTCTTTATGTTTATTGGGGGAAGTCCAGGCTCCACGGCCGGCGGGATAAAGACAACAACACTCGCTATTCTTTATCAGTCGATTAAAGCGACACTTAAAGGGGAGAAGTCTGTTGGAATAATTGATAGGAAAATCCCTGGACCTCTGGTTGTTAGGGCAACGGCGATTACATTTATTTCTATTATTGTGACCTCGATTTTTATCCTGGTGCTAATGAGGCTTGAAAGTGATCAAGGATTTCTCGCGATCTTTTTTGAAGTGATCTCAGCATCTGGAACAGTGGGGTTATCCTTGGGAATTACTCCAGTACTTTCTGTAATGGGAAAGATAGCTATAGCAGCATTAATGCTAATTGGCCGGATTGGTCCGCTCACTCTACTCTTGGCCATTGCTCAGAGGGAGAGATCAACCGGAAAATTTGACTACCCTGACGGTAGAATTATGATTGGTTAACGCATGCGGTATAATTAATGAAAACAAAAGGTTAACGCTATGATGGTTGCAGTTATTGGCTTAGGTACATTTGGCTCGAAAACAGCCACTCGTCTTTTTGAAAAAGGCGCTGAGGTTATCGCCATCGATAAAAAGCCTGAGCTAGTTGAGAAAATTAAAGACCGTGTTACTCATGCGGCTGCCCTAGATGTGACCGAAGAGAGATCTCTTCGAGGGGTTAATATCTCGGACGTAGATGTTGCCGTTGTGGCCATTGGTGATTCCTCTGAACAAAGTATTATGGCCGTGACTATGCTTAGAAAGCTTGGGGTTGGACGTGTGATTGCTAGAGCGATCTCTACCTTGCACGAGCATATTCTTCATGAAATTGGAGCCTCGGAAATCATTAAAGTTGAAGAGCAGATGGGTGAGATTATTGCTTCGAAGATTGTGGCACCACATGTTCTTCAGCGTTATAACTTTGCTGCAGGATATTCTATTGTGGAAATTAAGCTAGGGAAAAAGTTCGAAGGCAAAACTCTTGTAGAGAGTAAAATTAGACAGAACTATAATTTAAATATTGTGGCCCTACAAAAGAGGGTTCCTTATATTGCAGAGGATGGAAAGTCTGCTTATAAAGTAGAGATTAACGACTGCCCTATGCCCATGGATGTGATTGAGGCTGATGATATTGTCGTCCTGGTTGGATCTGAAAAGAACTTTAATAAATTATTTGCGGATATATCTGAGAGTTAAGATTGAATTTATCATTACGAAACCGAGTTGCTTTTAGTTTTATAGTCGCCAATCTGGCGGTGCTCATCCTTTCGTTCACTGTATTTCATTTTTTAAACTCACTTAATAAAGATATTGAATCAATTACAGTTAGGTCTAATAGAGTCTCTCTTTTAACGGATGAAATTAGAATAAGTGCTGTTTCAATTCTTAAGTATCAAAGAAGAATCTTAACTACAAAGCCAGATCAAAAGACAGTAGAGAAAGTTGTTAATCTTTGTGAGTCTTTCACCTCTCAATTACATACTCTCGATTCTCTTTATCAAGATCCTGAAGTTAAAAAAGTTGTGGCTCAAATGCTTTCGTACGTTGATTCTCTTAAGCTAATTTTAAGCAAGGCCGCAATCTATAGTAATAGAGATACCTTGGGAATGAGTTCTGTCGGTGATCTTGCGGATAAAATTTTAGACGCCTTTTCTGATTTTCAAGATATTCAGTATTTTCAATCAGTCGAAAGAGATAAAAAAATAAAGAAAATTATTAATGAAACTAAACGACATATGATGATCGTTCTTATCATCGGATTCCTTGGGACAATTATTCTTGCCCTTGTGGTGCCTGGAAAAATAGCTCTTCCATTTAAAAAGATTAAGGATGCCATTAGAGAGCTTCAAGATTGTAACTTTGACGTTTCTATTTATTATTCTCAGGACGATGAAATCGGGGAGATCGCTAGAGAGATGAATAAGATGATTCATTCAATCAAAGTCTTTGATGAGCTGAGGACCGATAGGATTGGTGTCGAGAATCGAAAGTTTGACGCTTTGGCTAACTTGGTGAGAAGGCCAGTTCTTGTTGCCAATGCAGAAAGTAAACTTATTTACATGAATAACCAGCTGTACTCTTTACTTCAAGTTCAGTCAGAAGATGTTATTGGAAAAGATATGACAGAAAGTGTCATCCCTCAATCCATCATTGAAGCCTATGAATTAGCAATTAAACGTAGATCTAAGATTGAAAATGCTGAGGTTATGATTCCCAAGAAGAAGACCGCAGGTGAGGAAGATATCGAAGGAGAGCTCCAGGCTCAGGCTCAAAAAGAGGAAGCTGAGGCTATCCAGGCCGCTGAAGGTAGTGGAAATACTGAGGGAGAAGCTGTTGTTTCTCCCGAAGAAGAGGACTTTATCTTTAAAGGCTTTGCCAATGTTATCCCTATTCGTGGTAAAGACAGTTCCCTAGATTATTACCTTATGGTAATGTCCAAAGACACTTTTAGCTAAGAACGCGAATAAATGGACCAAAAGAAA
Source organism: Halobacteriovorax sp. (assembly GCA_002720865.1). GTDB lineage: Bacteria > Bdellovibrionota > Bacteriovoracia > Bacteriovoracales > Bacteriovoracaceae. Next base: position 55,746 of record PBIO01000030.1, on the reverse strand, counting down.
ATCCGCAATTTTTCTATTATTGCTCATATCGATCATGGGAAATCGACCCTTGCTGATCGTATGCTCGAGGCAACTAATACAATTACAGACCGTGAGAAGAAAGATCGTCTTCTCGATAATATGGATTTGGAAAAAGAAAAAGGGATTACGATTAAGGCCCAAACGGTTCGTCTTAAGTACAAAGCTAAGGATGGGGAAGAGTATTATTTTAATCTTATCGATACCCCTGGTCATGTTGATTTTACTTACGAAGTAAGTCGTTCTCTTGCCTCATGTGATGGAGCTCTTTTAGTTGTCGATGCTTCTCAAGGGGTGGAAGCTCAAACTTTGGCCAATGTATATATGGCCATTGAAAACGATTTAGAGATCGTTCCTGTGCTTAATAAGATCGATTTACCACACGCTGATATTGAAAAAGTTAGGGCTGAGATCGAAGATATAATTGGAATCGATGCTAGTGAAGCTCCAGAAGTTTCTGCTAAAAGCGGAATTGGAATTGATGAACTTCTAGAGGATATTGTTCATAAAATGCCAGCACCGGGTGGAAATCCGGATAATGATCTACAGGCACTTATATTTGATAGTTGGTTTGATCCCTATCAAGGTGTTGTTGTTCTTGTAAGACTTGTTGAAGGAACGCTTAAGAAGCGTGAGAAGATTTATTTAAAGAACTGTGAAGAAGAATATGAAGTACTAAAACTAGGAATCAATTCACCCTTTTTTGAGGAAGTACCTCAGTTAGAAGCTGGTGAAGTTGGAATGCTTATTTGCGGTATTAAAACGATTCGTGATGTTAAAATTGGCGATACGATTGTAAATGCAAAGAAAAAAGATACTCCGCTTCTTGCAGGGTACGAAGAAATAAAGCCAATGGTTTTTTGTGGTATTTTTCCAGTGGAGTCTGTGGACTACGAACCACTAAAGGATGCTTTAGAGAAACTTGCACTAAATGATTCTTCCTTTACGTATGAACCTGAAACTTCTCAGGCCCTAGGTTTTGGTTTTCGTTGTGGCTTTTTAGGAATGCTTCATATGGATATTATCCAGGAGCGTCTTGAAAGAGAGTTTGGTTTAAACCTAATCTCTACAGCTCCTTCAGTGAACTATACAGTTACGAAGTTGGATGGAGAGCAGATTGCTGTTGATAATCCAGCGGACATGCCTGAACCAGGTGAAATTGAATCTGTTACAGAACCAATCGTTGGCATCTCAATTCATGTGCCAAATGAGTATGTCGGAAAAATTATCACTCTTTGTGAAGAAAAGCGTGGAATTCAAAATGAAATTCGTTATATCACTGAGGATAGAGTGCAGATTATGTATGATCTTCCTTTAAGTGAAATGGTATTTGATTTTTACGATAAATTAAAAAGTATGACCAAGGGTTATGCTTCAATGGATTATGAATTTAAGGACTACAATGAAGCTGACCTAGTTAAGGTCGATATTCTTCTGAATGGAGATAAAGTAGATGCTCTTAGCATTATTTGTCACCGCTCAAACTCCTATACTAAAGGAAGAATGTTGGTTGAAAAGTTGAGAAAATTAATCGGCCGGCAGCAATTTGATATCGCCATTCAAGCTGCAATTGGTGCTAAAATTTTGGCCCGAGAAACGGTCAAAGCCCTTCGTAAAAACGTTTTGGCCAAATGTTATGGTGGGGATGTTAGCCGTAAGCGTAAACTCCTAGAAAAACAAAAAGCCGGTAAGAAACGGATGAAAATGGTTGGGAGTGTTGAGGTTCCTCAGGAAGCTTTCCTTGCGGTGCTCAAGGTGGATGAATAACTTTTCGGTTACAATTTAGGTCATGCTTAATGATCTTCAAGAACATTTAGACAAAATATTAAGTACTTACTCAGAAGGTAAGTATTACGACTTAGTTGTTGAGGCTAAGAAAAAGTATTTTGAACTTACAGGATTAACCAACGAAGAGGATGATGACTACGAAGTCAGAATGCGTTGCTTTAATGACTGGTTCATTATGCATTACCCAATCGAAGGGGAAGAAACTGCCTTAAGCTTGTATCTAAAAAATAACGATATCAACGAGGAACTTAAAACTGCTTTAAGTGACTTTAGGTACTCTATTTTTGAATTTTCGGGAAAAAACCTAAGTGGGAAACTGGTTGTAAAAGATCTCTTATTAGATAAAAAATATATTTTCTCTTCAGAGTCTTCAGTTATTCCGGTTTTTAAAGCGGACATTTTTATTGGAAGAATACTTCAAGTAGGAGAGGACTATCACCTCATGGCCGGAACTTGCCTTCTTCCAAAAGAAGGTCGTTCCATAATTAAAAAGCAGGTTAAAAAAGTGAGAAAGAAAGCTGAACCTGAAAATGAGTATGCCTTTCTTTTGCAATTAGAAAACTTAAAAACGAGATGGAAGCGCTTTGGTCATGTTGATGCTTCAAAAATCTTTATCTTTGAATCTTAAAAAATGAAAATTTACGGATTATCTGTTTTATCTAATGCTTTAAAAGATAATACCTGCTTCAGAGAGTCAGTGGCTTCACTTCATTCAATTTGTGATGAGACCCATGTGTTTATTAAAAAGAGTATTGATGGGACAGAGGTTGCTTTAAAAAATTCGGAAGGTTTCCAAATACACTCTTTTGATGAAGATAGTGAACCTGATCAGTTACAATTTCTTAGAGAGAGTTGTGAAAATATCCCAGAGGCTTGGGTTTTAAGTATAGAGGCTGATGAGGTCTTAAACTTGTCGGACTTAGAACTTTTAAAAGAAGATATCAAAAGGGCTACGGAGTTAAACTGTGAAGCAATTGCTTTTAGAAATTTAAATTTTTTAAAAGACCCCCATCATATTTCCATTTCCAATGAATATCCAGCTCATAGTATTAGGCTTTTTAGATTGGGTTCAAATGAATATTTCAAACAAGAAGAATTAATCTTTGATCAAAAGGTCTATTATTCTGAGGTAAAGATTTTTAATTATTTAAACTTGAGAAGGGAAAAAGAAAAGGAAGATCTTGATTATCGCGAGTCAGAGCTGTTGCCTTACCTTGGTCCTCAGCCCCCTATAATGAAGAGGAGAATTGAAAATTGGGGAGGAGTTTGGGATAGGTTAACTGTTGCTAAAGTATATATCTTGGGTGAACCGCGGGATTATAAGGCCGAATTTATTGAGAGAATAAAAGCTAAAAAAATTATCTGGGCGGGAAATATTGTTGAGATACCTGCCGAGGATAGAACAAAGGCAGTCATTGTTGAACCGACCCTTTTTCAGAAAATATTTCGACCGTCATTTGTTCCAAAAAAGAGTAAGGCTAAGAATGCTCATACTTGGGATAAAGAGTTTATGTTAATTCTAAAATTGTCTGAAAAAGGAATTGCCGTAAGTTAATTACTTGGACTTGAAATATCTTCGAATTGTTGAGTTTCACTAAGTGAGTGCCTCTTGCCACTAAAGATGTAGGGAAAAAAGCCAACAAGATTTATTGCAATCAAGCATAGAAAATATAAATTAAAGAGATTTGCTCCCCCTGCTATTCCAACAAAGGAAAACAACTTATCAAAAATAAGATGCCCTACCCCTAGACCGCTTGGGGAGATTGGGACGGCCACGGCGATATAGCCTAGTGGAATAATCGTGACAAGATGCTCAAATGGAACTTCCTTTCCGTAAAATGGCGAAGTGATTATCCAAAAAGAAAAGACGTTTAGTAATTGAAGCCCAACAGACATAACAAAGCTTATTGCGACCACTTTCTTGTTCTCTCCAATAAGCCAACCCTGTTTTAACGTTTTGCTAATATGTTTTCCAAGAATGGGAACAATATCTGTAATCTTTAGGATATTTTCTTGTATTTTTTTAGGAAAAAAGAGCACGGCCATAAAAACAATGGCCCCTAAAAATAAAAGAAAATTAATTTGGATTAAAGGCTTAAGTTGAGGGGAGAGTTTAATAATATCGTTATAGTAGATAACGCTAAAGAACCCCATAACCGATAAAAGTCCCATGAGTCCTAAGATTCGATCCATAAATACGGTCGTAACCAAAAAAGTCTTTGAAACATCTTTATCTAGATCCCTTGCGTAAACCAATTTAATTAAATCACCGGTTACTGCACCTGGTAGAACAGAATTAAAAAAGAGACCAATCCAGGTCAGTTTTATCATTTGTAGGTTTGGAAGCTTGCTTTTGACACCTGGGCTAAGAATTAACTTCCAGCGAAATGCGGATATAAGGTCCTGAATAATGATGCTAATAAGACAGAAAAGCCAGCCATAACCCACCGAGAAAGATTTGGAAATTAGGGCGAAATCAAGCTTTCCGCTACTAAATAGCCAATAAACTATTCCCGTCGCAAATATGAATTTTAAGATAATCTTTATCATTTTACTCTGGCACCAAGCACCTGTTTCTCTTATTTAAAAGGGAGTATAACATATAAGTTCAAATGGAGTCTGTATGAAAGTAGTAATGATTGGAACTGGATATGTTGGTTTAGTAAGTGGAACTTGCTTTGCTGAGATAGGTCATGATGTAACTTGTATTGATATTGATGAGGCTAAGATAGCTATCCTAGAGAAGGGTGAGTCACCAATATTTGAACCAGGTCTTTCCGATTTGTTAAAAAGAAATATTTCCTCAAAGCGTTTAAATTTCTCATTAAAGTATGACGCTGTTGCTGAATCTGATGCGGTATTTTTAGCAGTAGGAACTCCACCCGGAGCTGATGGGCAAGCGGATTTAAAATATCTATACGCTGCCGCTGAGTCTGTTGCAGAAAAATTACCTGATGGGGGAATTGTTGTCATTAAATCTACAGTACCTGTTGGAACCTCAACAAAACTTCGTGAATTTATTAGCACAAAAACGAATAAAACTTTTCACCTAGTAAATAATCCAGAGTTTTTGAAAGAGGGCTCTGCAGTAGAAGATTTTATGAGGCCAGATCGAGTTGTGATTGGTCATCAATCAGAAGTTGCAGCAAAGGCTATGGAAGAGCTTTATTCTCCATTAGTAAGACAAGGTAATCCTATTTATATGATGTCTAATCTTTCAGCCGAGATGACTAAATATGCGGCCAATTGCTTTCTCGCAACTAAGATTTCTTTTATTAATGAGATCGCAGGTCTTTGTGATCTAGCAGGGGCCGATATTAATGAAGTTAGAAAAGGTATAAGTTCAGACATAAGAATCGGTAAACATTTCTTTTATCCAGGGCCTGGATACGGAGGCTCTTGTTTTCCAAAAGATGTTCAGGCGCTTGTTCATACGGCTAAAGAGCTGGGGACTGATTTAAAAATCGTTCAGGCGACTGAAGAAGTAAATAATAGTCAAAAAACTTATATGTATAAAAAAATCAATAATCACTTTAATGGTGACCTCAAGGGCAAGACTTTTGCCTTTTGGGGAGTGGCTTTTAAAGCAAATACAGATGATGTTCGAGAAGCGCCTGCTATTTATATGAGTAAGGCCCTCGTTCAGGCAGGGGCGACGGTTAGGTTTTATGACCCTGAGGCTTCAGAAAATTTTTCTAAATTGATGGAAGCTTATCCCGTAACAGAAGGAAAATTAGAGCTTGTTAAAGATATGTATGAGTGTATCAATGGTTGTGATGGGCTTGTTACTATGACTGAATGGAGAGAGTTTCAAGCGCCAGACTTTAAGAAGATAAAAGCAGCCTTAAAGACCCCAGTCATTTTTGACGGAAGGAATCTTTACCAAACGGAAAAAGTTTTAAGTGAAGGTTTTGAATACTACGCAATCGGAAAACATATTAGTAAATAATGAAAGTTAAAATAGCTCTTATTCAAATGACTTCAGCTTTAGATTTTAAAGAAAATCTAGATAAGTTGGACCTCTTTCTCGCTGAAGCAAAAGATCAGAATGCTGAATATGCTTTTTTACCTGAATGCTTTTATTCAATGAGTGACGGAAGAGATCCATCACCTTACCAGGTTCATAAAGATAATGAACATTATGAAAATATTCAAAACCTAGCGAAGAAGCATCAGGTTTATTTGATTGGCGGTTCAGCGGCCACTCAATATAAAACAGGCTCAAAAAATAGAACCTATAACTTTGACCCAAGTGGAAAAGATTTAGGTCATTATGATAAAATCCATCTCTTTTCTTGCGATATCAAGAATCCAAAAGGTGAAAATAAAAAAATTGATGAAGGTGATATTTATATTCCTGGAAGTGAGTCAAAACTTTTAGAAGTCGGACCATTAAAGGTAGGGCTAGGAATTTGCTTTGACCTACGCTTTTCAGAAATGGCCTTAGCTTACAAAAAAGCTGGGGCTAATATTTTAACGTACTCTTCTGCTTTTACTGTTCCAACAGGGAAAGCCCATTGGGAAGTTCTTTTAAGAGCAAGGGCCATTGAAAACCAATGTTTTGTAGTGGCATCGGCTCAATGGGGAAGAAATAACGATAAAATTTCTACCTACGGTCACTCAATGGTGGTTGATCCTTGGGGGACTATAATTGCAAATGCTGAAGAGGGAGAGAAGGTCGTTTGTGTAAACTTGGACCTTTCCATGATTGAAAAGATCCAAGATTCGGTCATCATGGGCCGCGATTAACCCTTAAAATTATCTTTATATTTTCTAGCGTTATTTGTTGTGTTTTTAATAAACTCCATTACATCTTTATCTTTTAGAGCGGCTTGAACTTTTTTACAGGTTCCCTTTTTAACATAAACCCATTCATTCTTATCAAAATCTGTTTTGGCAAAACCACCGCATCCGTGACCGTTTGCTCCGCAAGAGTTAGCTCCTTTTGCAGCAACGCCTTTGCATTTCTCTTTATTCGCTCCCCCTGAGGCCATGGCCGTGTCTACGTTTGCACCTAATACTAGGCCTGTTACAGCGGCACTTAATAATAAATTCTTCTTTTTCATCAATTTCTCCTTATTGGTTAATTTGTAAATATATTAGCAAAGTGAATTTTAAAGATTGTCATGATTTTGAAAAGTTTTAAATTAGCCGATAGTTTTTATATTCGCCCATGCGATAGCCTGTGGCAGATTCCACCGCGTCAGAAATAGCTAAGCCTATGTTTTTCCATTCGAATCTCATGGGTAGTGACCAAAAGTCTATTTCATTTCTGTTTTTAGATATCCATTCCTCCATCACCCTTGGATGAGTACCCGAAAATTTTTTAAGCCCCCAGATTCGATCATACTTATATTCTTCAATTTGATGATCCTGCCCGTGGTAGAGCTTTTCAAAAGCTTCTGTTTTTTTGGCCATAAGCTGTTCCTGCCTGGCCCAACCGTAATGATAGATACTGGCCGGAATTTGAATACAGTTTAGTTTATCTGTTCCATTTTTTTTAAAACCTTGAGCGTCTAGGTGGCTCACAACACCTATATCATTTCGAACTGTTCTTACTTCTCTTCGATAAATATTTCTAGTGTGCTTTACAATATCTACATTTCCATAAAAATGTGTGTACTTAAAAACGAGTCCCTCAATATTAGGATTTCTCATCATTTCAATATAAGCATCGTGAATGGCAGGGAAATCTTTTTCGTGAATAGCTTCGTCACCTTGAATATATTGACAGATTTTTCCACGACAAGCTTCAAGGGCGATATTGGTTTGTTGACTTAAAATAAGTCCCTGCTTTGTTAAGCTTGGATCCCAGTAACTTTTTAAAAATTTAAATTTAGAATGACTAAAATGAGAATTTAAAAAGTCCCAGGTTCCATCATCTTTAGTTAATTCCTTATCATCGAATCCAACATTGATAATGATCTCATCACATAAAGGTTCAATACTCTTAACACTTTCTAAGATGGGGTATCCGAGAGTCAGACCATTTTTGATAAAAGTAAATCCAGAAACATCGGTCATGCGATCTGCCTTCTTTCTTTTGGAGCTGCACCGAGAAGAGACCAAACCAGCATAATAAAAAAGAGGTTTTCCCCATCCCCAAATATATTTTGAACCATCCCAGAAATACAGATGGACACAATAAATGGAAAGCTTAAAAGATGCACGAGAGTAAATCCAGAGTAGGCCTCATATCCCCAAACAATTAAAAAGTATAAAAAACAAAAAAGACCAATGATTCCCGTAGATGCCATGACTTCTAAAAAAATATTATGAGCATCTGCACCAAAATGTGCGTAGGCAATATTATATTTTTTCTTTAAGGCCTTAACATTTGGTTCGTAGTTCTTATAACCCCATCCTATGATTGGTTTTTCTTGAAAGGCCTTAATGGCGGTTTTGTAAAAGGCGATCCTTTGATTATTGGATCCTTCTCTTGAGGTTAAGAACTTTGTTTGTAGAGTCGGCGAAATGGCAATAGCCCCAACTAAAGAAATCAAAATAAATAGGACTGAAAGACAGAATTTTTTTGGATTTTTCTTAAGGGCAAAAAATGGAATGCCAAAGAAAAACCCTAACCAGCCCCCTCGAGCATAAGAAAGGATAAGCCCCGCTAAGTTAATAATCCAAACTGGAATAAGAAGGAGGGGTGATACAAACTCTTTGATCCTCTTTATGTATATAATTGAGCCCATAGAAAGGACCATAAAAAGAGAAATGCCATAACCGTAGGTCATATACATTCCATATAAGCCGCAGGCCCTGTTTTCATGACAGGCAGCTTTAAATTTAAGAGGGTTGTATCCCGTATAGAGGCCAATAATTCCAGAAAGAGTCGCTACGGTTGTTGCGATGGCAAAAAGATAAAGCAAGATCTTTAATTTTTTATTACTAAAATGATCCTTAAAAAGTAAGGATAGTGTCGGAATACTCAAAAGAGGTATTAAGAAATACTTTGCTTTTAAAATATTTTTTAAAGGCCTCTCAATTTCGGTCCAGTTAAAAAGAACCGAAACAATAATAGCCAGGATAAAAGCGGAGAGTGAATAAACTAAGTGTTTTCTCGATAGAAGTTCTTCTAAATAATTTTTTGGGTCATGTATGATTAAGGCAATGATCCCAAGGGCTAAGAGAATATGGGAAATAGCACCGATTGAAATAGAGGTAAAGATCCCTAAACTAAGAACAATAAGACCGGCAAATGTGAGATTCATAGAAGCTTTTAGCATTTGCTTATTCTACGCCTAACTAAACTACATGTTAAGAAATACTGGTGCGCCGCGCAGAATTAAAATAAGAAGAGTTGAGATAATGCTGCGAAGGTGGCAATTTCAACTCTTAAGGTGGATGGGGATACCTCAATTGGAGTAAAGCCTGATTCTTCAAAGAAAAGATTTTCAGAGGGAATAAGTCCTCTCTCTGGTCCAATAACTAGGCTAATCGGTTTTTTTAAGTCCGGTGGAAAATCGCTAAACTTTTTCTTTGCCTGCATCTTTAGAAGATACTTTTGACCAAGTTCAATATCATCAAACTTTGGAAGTTCTTGATGAAGAATGACTTTTGGTAGTTTCCAGAAAACCTTTGACTGAGAGAGACCAAGTTCAATTTGGGAAGTAAAAAGCTTTTCCTTAAATAATTTTGCGTCGAGATAACTTTTCTCAGTGAGCTCAGGTCTATAGAAATGAAACTCACTTACGCCTAGTGAAGTGCCATGCTCCAAAATCTTTTTCATTGTAGGGGGTCTAGATATTGCGACAAAAAGTTTAATATCGAATGAGACTCCCTTTTCACGTCTTTGGACTAAAAGCTCTACAGAGTTCTCCGTAAGTTTATCAATTCGAGCTGTTCCTAAAGATTTATTAACTTCACAAATATTTAGCTCATCTCCAACCCTTTTTCCCAAGACCTGAATAATATGCTGAACTCTTTCAGGAGATTCAATCAAATATTGATTCTCAGATTGAATTTCGTGCTCAAATAAAAGTAAGTTGTTCAAAATAATCTACCTATAATTCATAATTTAGAATATTAGTACCGCGCTCGAGCTTTTATGCCAAGGATTGTGGAAAAGCTTCAAAAATATAGGGCCATTTTTTTGTTAGCTCCGGCTGGATGGGGCAAAACGACTCTTATCTTTGAGCTTTTTCAAAGAAATAAACTAAATATTCTCTTCATCTCCCCTCTAAAAGCACTAGAAAAGGAGGTTGAAGAAAAAGCGTTATTCTTTGAAAAAGAAGAGTATTTCTTTAAGTCCTTGACTGCAGAGAGAGTTAATAAATTCTTAGATACTCTATCAAAAAAAGAGCGACAAAATCTCCTCGTTATCTTCGATGAAATACACCTTTGGAATTTTTGGGGAAATAGGTTTCGCCATAGACTTTGGGAGTGCTTTTATCAGATTGCTAATGATGGTTATCCGATTTTAGCTTTAAGTGCCACGCTTCGAGATGAATACGAGATTGAATGGGAAAGTCTTTTTAAACAAGGTGGATATGACTTTCAAATACTAGATTTTGGAAACGGAATGACTCAAAATCCTCCTTCCGTAGAAATCAGTTTCTATGGCTTGCAACGGAGTCTCTTTTTAAGGCGAATGATTTATGAACTTGAAAAGGGGGAGAACTGTATTGTGTTTTGTCAGTACCGTGAAGAAGTTAAAAGGATTAGCCAAAAGATTGAAGGTCTGGGACTAATTGTTAAGACCTGTGTCGGTGGTGAGAGTCTAAAGTTTATGGACGACTGTAGGCTTGGTGGCTTTCCTTCTGTTATTGTCTGCACTTCAACTTTAAGTCACGGAGTTAACCTAGGAGATATAAAAAAAGTTTTTATAACCTATGACGTGAAGGATTGGGATCTGTTTTTACAAATGATGGCCAGAGGTGGAAGAAAGGGAGGAGGATTTGAGCTTTTCTCCCATCGAAAAGAGAAGGCAAGTCTTTGGAATAAGTTAAAAACCAAGCTCTTTGACCGATACCTTCAGCTCTTTTATGCTTAGGGCATGCGTACTAAGATAGAGGGTCTCCTTCTAAATAAAACCGACTTTCAAGAAAGGCATCTTATTTGCTCGCTTCTCTTAAGAACTGGAAAAAAGGTTTCAGTGCTTTTTTATGGTGGCCAAGGTGGAGGAAAAAAGAAAAAACCTTCCCAGCTCGATCTGGGGTCCATGTTAGAAATCGAACTTTCTGTTTCTAAGTCAAGCTCAGAAGTTTATCGAGCTAAAGAGTGGAAACCTATCTGGCGAGCAGAAAAAATTCGAACAGATCACCGAGCTTTCACCGCGGTATGCTTGATTTGTGAAATAGCAGGAAAGATTGTCGGTGAAGAAGATCTTCATCAAAAAGATTTAACAGATGAGCATGAAGGAATTTTTAGGGTTGTAAGTAATGCCCTTTTTTATATTGAGAAGGCAGTCGATTCTGGAAATTTTAATATGCATAAAGAGCTTACGGTCTTTTTGGGAAAGCTTTTAGGAGAACAGGGAGTTTTTCCTCAAAGAGAAAATTGCTGTCTTTGTGACCTGGAGCTAACGGCCCAGAATATTAGTCTATTAAACCTTGAGCACGGGGGCTTTACTTGTCTAAATTGTAGCCCTGCAAGAGGAGATTCTGCCATGACCCGAGAGCTTTGGTATGTGCTTGGACCGATTGGATCGGAGAAATACCCGGAGCTCGTTCCCCTTAAAATTGAGAATAAAGGCGTTTCAAGGCAGTTAATGGACTATTTTTTCTATCAATTTCAAATGAATCAAGGAAGCTTCAAATCCCTTTCTATGGTTTTTCAACTTTGATATTATCATTCAATGCTAGCATTTCTTAACCAACGGTTAATGCCCTATATTAAGCCCCATAAAGGAAAGGTTATAATTACCATTCTTTTTTCTTTTGCTCTTGCAGCAATTGGTGGGCTTCAAGTTAGTTTAGTTAAGCCCATCTTTGATCACGGCCTTAGCGCTGGAGCTACAGATAGGGAAGTTTATATCCTAGCCGGTAAATTGCTAGGTCTTGGTCTACTTCATTTTCCTTGCCGCTTTCTTCACTTTTACTGGATCCGTTATATCGTCGACAACGCCACATGCAGTGTTCGGTACGATATTTTTAAAAAACTACAGAGGCTTCCCGTTAGTTTTTTTACTAAGGCGAGGCAGGGACAGCTAATTTCAAATGTTGTTAACGATACCCAGGTTTTCTCAACGGGCTTTAGGGCCATCGTTGACCTTATTCGTGAACCATTAAAAGGTGCTGTTTATTTAGGAATGGCCTTTTGGGCCGATTGGCAATTGACTCTGGTTATTTTTATCATCGCGCCTTTTCTTATTTTGATTTTTTCGATCAGTGGGAAGAAGGTAAAAAATAATCAGTCAGATGTCCAAAAAGAGCACGGAGAATTAACTCATAATACGGCAGAAGGAATCGCGGCTCAGAAGCTTACTAAAGCTTTTAATCTGCAAAATTTTGTAAGTGAGAGATTTGAAAAAGCTCAAAAGCTATTTTTTAATGCTCAAATGAGAACCACATTTGTGGAAGAAATGGCCCATCCTTTTGTGGAAATTGTCGGAACGATTGCCTTTAGTTGTGTCATCGTATTTGCTCACCATCGAATTCAATCAGGTGCAACTACCATTGGTGAATTTGTCTCATTTGTCGCGGCACTGGCTCTTTTTATGGATCCCATAAGAAAATTCTCTCAGGCTAATGTGAGGCTTTCCCAAGGACAGGCGGCTGGAGATAGGATTTTTGAATTACTTGAATTACCAGAAGAAAACTTTGGTGGAGGTCATAAGGTCTCTCATTTAGCTAATGGGCTCGAAGTTAAAAACCTTAGTTTTGATTACGGTGACGGAAAGGTCATCGATAACCTAAGTTTAGAAATACCTAAAGGGAAAAAGGTCGCTTTGGTGGGACTTTCAGGCTCAGGAAAATCAACTCTTATTAATTTACTCCTCGGACTTTACCCAGTTTCACCTGGAAGTATATTTATTGATGGAAAAGATATTAATGATTATGAATTAGAATCCATGCGCGGGTTGACGGCCCTTGTATCTCAAGATGTATTTTTATTTAACGATACAATCCGAAATAACCTAACCATTGGGGGGGATTACTCCGAGAAAGAGATTAAAGAAGCGTTAAAAGTTTCTTATGCAGATGAATTCGTTCACGAACTTCCAGAGGGTCTCGAAACCATTGTTGGTGACCGCGGGACAAGGCTCTCAGGTGGACAGCAGCAGAGGATCACAATAGCCAGGGCCTTCCTTCAAAATAAAGATATAATGCTCTTTGACGAGGCCACTTCTGCTTTGGACAATGAGTCAGAAAAGGTAGTTCAAAAGGCCTTAGAGAATGCGGCTGGCGGGAAAACTGTAGTTGCTGTGGCCCATAGGCTTTCAACTGTTCAAGATTACGATTGTATCTACGTACTTAAGGAAGGATCGCTCATTGAGTCAGGTCCTCATCACGAGCTAATGAACAAGAATGGTGAGTACGCCAAACTTTACGAACTCTCTCAGAAAGCATAGCCAAAAACGCCTCTAATAGGGTACTTTTATGTCCAGGAAGGACGGTATGTCTGCTGTAGGCAGGAGCCGGAGCAGACAATAAAAAATTGCAGGAGAGGCGCTGTGTCAGAATCTAATCTCAAGTCCATGTCGGATCTCGTTAGTCTAAGTAAAAGACGAGGTTTTATTTTTCAAAGTTCAGAAGTTTATGGAGGCCTGCAATCTTGTTGGGATTACGGACCTCTTGGAGTTGAGCTTAAAAATAATCTAAAAGAAAGATGGTGGAAGGCCATGACTTTTAGAGATGATGTGGTCGGTGTTGATGCTTCTATTTTTATGCACCCAACTGTTTGGAAAGCTTCAGGACATGTGGATGGATTTAATGATCCCATGATTGATTGTAAAAACTGTAAAGAGAGATATCGAGAAGATAAGATTGATCCAAGTCAGCCATGTCAAAAATGTGGGGCTAAGGATTCTTTTACAGAGGCCCGAGACTTTAACCTCATGTTTAATACTCAGATGGGTCCCGTGGAAGATGATAACTCGAAAGTTTATCTAAGACCGGAAACTGCTCAGGGTATTTTTGTAAACTTCTTAAATGTTCAAACAACCATGAGAAAAAAACTTCCCTTTGGGATAGCTCAAATTGGAAAGGCATTTAGAAATGAAATTTCTCCAGGGAACTTTATTTTTAGAACTCGCGAATTTGAGCAAATGGAAATGCAATACTTTCTAAAGCCTGGAACTCAAAAAGAGGCCATGGAGCAATGGAAAGAGATTCGTTGGAACTGGCACCTAGAAAATGGTCTAAGACCTGGAAAGCTTCGTTGGCATGCCCACGAAGGTAATGAATTAGCACATTATGCTGATGCGGCTACCGATATTGAATACGAATTTCCCCATGGTTTTGATGAAATGGAAGGTATTCACTCAAGAACTGATTTTGATTTAAAACAGCATCAGGAATTTTCAGGAAAGAAACTAGAGTATTTAGATACACAGGATAATAATAAAAAATATATTCCTTACGTAGTTGAAACTTCAGTGGGCTGTGACCGCTGCTTGCTCGCTCTTATGTCAGATGCTTATCGTCTAGAATTCGAGGGTGATAAAGAAAAAGAGAGAACTGTTTTAAAGTTTGATCCAAAACTTGCACCAATAAAAGTAGCTGTTCTTCCGCTAATGAAAAAACTAGAAGAGCCTGCCAAAAAACTATTCGCCGAAGTTCAAAAACATTATAGAGCTGAATATGATTTAGCTGGTTCGATTGGTAAGCGCTATCGCAGGCAAGACGAGATTGGAACGCCATTTTGTTTAACAGTTGACTTTGACACTCTTGAGGATCAAGCAGTGACGGTTAGAGATAGAGATTCAATGTCTCAAGAAAGGATTTCTTTAGATAATGTTGTTAATTATCTTAACGACAAACTTAAATTCTAAGGATCAATTATGACCACGAAATGGGTTTATGGATTTAGTCCGGAAAAGACAGAAGGTAATAGGGAACTAAAAAATCTTCTAGGAGGAAAGGGGGCTAATTTGGCCGAAATGTCCTCCTTAGGAATCGCGGTTCCTCCAGGTTTTACTGTCACTACTGAAGCTTGTCTTGATTATGAAAAAAATCAGAATAAATTTTCTGATGAAGTGAAAGAGCAGATAATCTCGGCCATTAAAGAAGTAGAAAAAAATACAGGAAAGGGGTTTGGGGACTCTAGCAATCCTCTTCTCTTTTCCGTTCGCTCTGGTGCCAGAGTCTCTATGCCAGGAATGATGGATACCGTTTTAAACTTAGGTTTAAATGAAACGACCGTCGAGGGCTTAGCTAAACTTACTGAAAACCCGCGCTTTGCCTGGGATTCTTACCGACGCTTTATTCAAATGTATGCCAATGTCGTAATGAACTTTAATCTCTCTATGCTTGAGTCCACTCTCGAAGACTTAAAAGAAGCTAGAGAAGTTGAGCTAGATACTGACCTGACGGCAGATGATTTAAAGCAGCTTTGCACCGTTTATAAAGATTTAATCTCTCAAGAAAGTGGACAGACCTTTCCTGACGACCCAATGGAGCAGCTTTGGTTAGCTATCTCTGCTGTTTTTGGATCTTGGAATAATGACCGCGCCATCACCTATAGACAACTTCACGCTATTCCTCATGAATGGGGAACCGCGGTTAATGTTCAAAGCATGGTGTATGGGAATATGGGGGACGACTCAGCTACAGGTGTTTGTTTCACAAGAGATCCTAGTACGGGAGATAAAAGATTCTTCGGTGAGTTTCTTGTTAATGCCCAAGGTGAGGACGTGGTGGCGGGAATAAGAACTCCTCATCCAATAAATTCAGAATCTAAAAACGAAACCAATAACAGTCTTTCAACTTTGGAAGAAGTTATGCCGGCCGCATATAATGAACTTGTTGAAGTTTATAAAAAGCTAGAAGCTCATTACCGCGATATGCAGGATATAGAATTTACTATCGAAAAAGATAGGCTCTATTTATTACAAACGAGAAATGGAAAAAGAACAACGGCCGCTGCTATTAAAATCGCAGTTGACCTTGTTGAAGAAAATATTTTAAGTGAAGAAGAAGCTATTATGAGAGTAGCTCCGGAAGATCTAAATCAGCTTCTTCACCCTAGGCTTGACCCTGAATATAATAAAACCGTTTTAACAAAAGGACTTCCGGCTTCGCCTGGTGCTGCTGGAGGAGAGATTTGTTTTGATAGCGACTCTGCTCATATGCAATCTGAGAATGGAAAAAAAGTTATTCTAGTTAGGCAAGAAACAAGCCCAGAAGATATCTCTGGGATGGTTGCAAGTGAAGGAATTTTAACAGCAAGGGGAGGGATGACTTCTCACGCTGCGGTAGTGGCAAGAGGTATGGGAAAACCTTGTGTAGCCGGATGTTCAGACATCAAGATCGATTCGCATAATGAAACTATGATGGTTGCTGGTAAAATTTTTAAGGCTGGCGATCTTTTAACGATCGATGGGGCTACTGGTGAAGTCATAGAAGGATTAGTTCCAACTATCGCAGCTTCTATTGATGAAAATTTTGCGAAGTTTATGTCTTGGGTTGATTCAAGGAGAAGGCTTGATATTAGGACAAATGCCGATAATCCTGAAGATGCTAAGGTCGCTTTAAAATTTGGAGCAGAGGGCATTGGACTATGTAGAACGGAGCATATGTTTTTTGATCCAGAAAGGATTTTGGCCGTAAGAGAAATGATCTTCGCTGAAACACGAGTTAACCGTGAAAAAGCTTTAGAGACTCTACTTCCTTTTCAAAGAAAGGATTTTGTCGAAATCTTTACTGCTCTTGAGGGAAAACCAGCAAATATTAGACTGCTTGATCCTCCCCTTCATGAATTCTTGCCTCACCAAGATTCTGAAAGAGATCAATTGGCGGAACACTTAGATATTGAATTAAAAGAAGTTGAAGAAAGAATTGATAGGCTTCACGAATTTAATCCCATGCTTGGACATAGAGGATGTCGTCTTGGAGTGACTTATCCTGAGGTTTATCAAATGCAGGTTCGGGCCATTATTGAAGCGGCTTTTATTTGTAAGGAAAAAGGTATTCCCGTTAAACCTGAGATTATGATACCTCTCGTAGGAATTGATTTAGAGCTTTCAATGTTAAAAGAAAAAGCTCTTGAAACAATCAACGAAATTTTTAATCAAAAACAAGATAAGATTGAGTACAAAATAGGAACGATGATTGAACTTCCAAGAGCTGCCATCACCGCTGATGAGATTGCACCACATGCAGACTTTTTTAGCTTTGGAACAAATGATCTAACTCAGACAACCTTTGGTCTTTCAAGAGATGACTCAGGAAAATTCCTTGGGGAATATGTTTCAAAAGGAATCCTCTTAGTTGATCCTTTCGTCTCTCTTGATCAAAAAGGAGTAGGGTATCTTGTTAAGCATGCCTGTAAATTAGGAAAAGAAGCTAATAAGGATATTCACTTAGGAATTTGTGGAGAGCATGGAGGAGACCCTGCTTCGATCCATTTTTGTCATAAGGCGGGACTTGATTATGTAAGCTGTTCTCCTTACCGGGTGCCAGTTGCAAGACTTGCTGCTGCTCAAGCGAGTATAGGAGAGAAATGATTTTAGATCAGGCCATAGATGAACTTTTTCCTGCATGCCAATTTGATCATATGGCCGCTTCTGTTATTAATTTTAAAGATGGTAGTTTTGAGTCCACTCAAAGAGGGTATCAGGGAGATATTTGGTTTGATTTAGCGAGTCTTACAAAAGTTTTAACCTTGGCCAATACTTATCATCAACATCCTGAGCTATTTGGTGAAGATGAGATTTTGCTTTTAGAGCATAGGGCCGGCCTTCCTTCTTGGGGTAGATTCTCACAAAGTGGTTGGCGGGAAACCGTGACTAAGTTCTCTATCGTCGATAGCCCCTATTTGTATTCTGATATCTCGGCACTTCGAACAATGATTGAGATTGAAAATAAAAGTGGGAAAAAGCTAAGAGAGCTTTGTTCACCAACATGGAGTGATGAGCTAATGCATTGGCAGGATTTGCCTGAGTATTATCACTGTCCTGAAACAGGATTTAGAAGAAAGAAAGTTATACGAGGGCAAGTCCATGATGATAATGCTTATGTCATTGGGGAATTTTTATCTCATGCCGGATTGTTTGGAACAATAAAGGGAGTTTCACAAACCCTCTTAAACCTCGATGGAAAGACTGGGTTTATTGAACATATTAAAAAGCTTTTTGATACGGGAAAAAAGTCGGGACGCTTTCTAAGAGGTTGGGATACGGTTGATTCACCTGATACAACTTTGGCAGGACCTGGGTGCTCACTTAATACTTTTGGTCACACTGGCTTCACAGGTACATCGATTTGGATTGACGCCAATAAGAGCCTTGGTTGGGTCCTTTTGACCAACTCGACACAGAACTATTGGTACCATAGAAAAGCGCTCAACGATCTAAGACGAGGTCTTGGAAGTATTGTCTGGAAACAGTACTGATTTCAAAGGTTTACACCTATAATTTAGTTAAAATTTTTCAAATTTTTTGCCGAAAAGATACCTGAGAGTAGATTCACTATAAAGGTAGATTTTCATGAAAAGAATTAGCTTAATCCTTCTAATGGCTTTGTCCGTAAGTCTTGTGTCTTGTTCCTGGCTTGGAATGGGAGATCGAACAGTAAGTTTCAGATCTCTTGCTAACCCAACTGGTGATATTGAACATCTTCTTGGTATTGATAGATTTCATTATTACATTAATGAATTTTCAAACTTTCAAGAAGGAAAGCTTGATGACGAAGTGATTGATGCACTAAGGGCCATTAAGCCGCAAGATTTAATTGATGAGGGTTACTCAGTAACTCAATTAAAGAAAGCTCAAAACTATGACTTAATGATTTGGAAGTATTTAAAACGTCATTATCCAGATCTACATGCTCCAAAAGATCAAGTTAAGTGGGGCTATAATTTTTTAAAAAACAAATTGAATGAAGCTTTTAGTCTAAGACCAACTAAACTTGAAGAAATTCTATACCATGACGACTTTGTTGTTCCGGGTGAAGAGGCCGAAAAACTTGTACTTTCTAATCTCAACCCAGAAACTCAAACTTTGGATAGTGGACACTATATTTCTAATAGAACGACTAGGGCCGCTTTTTGGGATGCCGTCGCTAAAGACAGAAAAGTTGAATTTCATTTAGGAGATAGCAGGGAGTTCTTGAAAAATATTTCTCGTAATGAAGGCGAGATTCTTTATGAGCTTAAGCCAATGGCGAGAAATTATAATAAGATTTTTCTTGTTAAATACCCTGGAGATACTTCTTATCGCCTAGCTATTACGAACGTAGGTGGAGCCGATAGATTAGAGCATCTTGTTCATCATCTTTCACTTAGTAAACTGTCAAATAAGGTTCTTAAAAACAAAGTTGAAATTTATGGAAACCTAGAAGAGTTTCATGAAAGGTTATTTAAAAAACTAACAGGTCAAATGAAGCATTTGCCTAAGGCCAATAGGGTTATCATTGGACAAAAAGGGGCAATCGATGGAGTTTTTAATCTTCATTGGAAGATTGAAGGCATGCGCGCCCTTTATAAGTCTAATAAAGCTGGGTTGAAGGCCAAAATTGGTGCTGAAAACTTCTCGACTTTAGAAGGCATCTTAAAAGGGACCGATACCGATTTTGATATTTTTAGCATTAAAAAAGTTGTTGAGGGTTCTTACGATAAAGTTAAATCAACGATAGAAGGCAGTGAGGGATTTAAACCTCCAGTTTTTAGAAAATTTAGTTCTGATAACACGACGACTGAAATGGCGGACTATGTTTTTAAAAACCAGGCCGGTAAAGAGGTCCGTTGGAGAGTAATTGGAAATGTTTGGGGCGACGAGATCGTTCCACTCGCTAAGGCCTTAAAAGCTACAGGAAATAAGAACGTAACTTATATGGGAACCACTGGAGCCTTTCAGGGAAAAGGTTATGAAGTAGGGGATCTTGTTATTCCTTCTCATGCCAGAGATGCGAAAGGAAAAATTAAATTTCGTGGTTCTGCCATGAGCATTGAGGGAGCAAAAGTAGGAGGGGTTGTAGAGCATGTACCTTCTCCTTTTACTGAAACCGTATCTTGGTTCAATGCCACTAAGAATAAAGCTGATATGGTTGAAATTGAGACTAATTATTTAGCAAGAATTTTCAACGGGGCTCAAGATCATATGCGTGCCTATCTTCTCGTTTCAGATATTGTTGGAACTGAAGGAGAAAGTCTCGCTCATGCCAGTAGTAGTAAAAGAAGAAAAAGCTTAAATAATTTATTAAATGCACTTTTCAAGAGGGATAAGGCCGTATCTCCTAAGGCCATAGAAGAAGTTTATGATACTAAGGTGGAAAAACTAAGAGGTTTAATTGACGACGTCTTTGGATCTAAAGGAGCTACTCTTAGATACTATTTATTTGCTCACTTTAAAGATCAGCCTCTTCCTTCGATCGATGAGCTAAAGGCTTTTGAAGGAAGTTTTCCCAATTTCTCTGATAATTATTTTAACCAAAGATTAGTTTCATCTAGTGAGGCCCTAGCGAATATCGTAAGGCGAATTACTGATGAAGATGCCATGCCAAAGATTGGTATTGATAAAGAATTCGTTGAAGGGAAGTGGCATCCTAAAAATGGAAAGATGAAAATACAAATTTACGCTAGTTCGGCCGCTCAAGAAGCGCGCTTTAAGGCGGCCCTGGTTGAATTTGAAGATATGGTTGATAATGTCTCAAACTGGAGTGAGTATGAAGTTGTAAGAGGACCTCCCCCAGCTGGAATGGTGACGGTTAAACCTGATAATTATGTTGATCAGGACTTTCTCGTTAAGGTTTACGCAGAAGCCGGTTTCCGTCAGGCCGGACTCGACTATGAAGTTACTTACAACGGAAATATTAAGTATCACTTCTTACCAACAGAAAAACAAACTAAGGTATGTGATGCTGCCAAAAAGTTTTGCTCCCTTGCTTACTTTGCCCCAGATAGTTCAACTAGAGAGCTTCTAGACCGACTTTCTAGTATTAGTGGAATTAATCCTCAACAAAAATTAAAAGAATTCGTTTCACAAATGGATAATGAAATTAAAGCTTTTAGAGGAGACTTTAAGGGAACAGTTAAGATGACAACCGTAAGCAGTCTACCAGATGGAAGGCTTGCTGAGATTGTTCCAGAGTATAGTAAATCAAAAGGACTTGTTGTTAATCTAAAAATCACCAATGAAGGAAAGAGCAATCCGATGGTGGTTCTAGAAGAAATGGCTCATCTGAAGCAAATTATATCTAGTGGTGGTTATGGGAGTTTTAATTCTACCGAAGGTTATTTTGGAAATCCCATGCTTTGGGCCGAGGCGACAAAAAACGCTGAATTTGGATCAGCAAGAAGTCAGGCTTTTCTAGCGAAGGCTGAAATTGATGCTATGGACGTGATTACTAATGATCTTTTAGAAGATTTTGGTATCTATGATAATTCAGATGTAGACCAATATATTCAAAAGAGAAAAGCCCATGCGACAAAGCAGTATGCAGAATTAAAGAAGCTTGAAAAATTAGAAAAGAAAAAACGTAATGCCATGGCCAAGCAATGGACTACGGTTCAAAAGCAGATGCAAGACGCAAATCTAAAGCTAGATGATTATATTGCTCAGGGAAATAGAAAGAAGGTTGTTGAACTTATTAATACCTTTATGCCTTGGGAAGATATGGAACCAACTGAGGTCTCGGCCTGGCAAAAATGGCTAAAGGCCATGGAAAAGCCGACAACTAATAAGAAAAATAAGGTTCTAATGTTTAGAGGTCTTGAGGGAGACTTAGTTAGAGAGGGAGCTAATGAAGGAGAGTACTTCTTGATGGCTAAACTCTTAACTAAAAATCAAGGAAACTATACTAGGAGGCTTCGTTCTCTTAAAACCTATAGAACAAAAATGGTTAAAAAAGTTGGTGTTCAGGTAAACACTGGTATTCCATCGCTTGCTTCAATTATGCAGGCCCATAGCCATGAACCAAATGGATCTCCTTATCTATCCGCATCAGATTTTAGTACGGCTCGTTCATTTTCAGATGGAGACCGTGGAGGATATTCAATCGCTGCCATTTTTATGGATAAGGACAGATTTATGACAAATGCTATTAGTGACTACGGTGAAATGGAAAGAATGCTTCCGCTTATTGTCTTTCCCGATGAGATTGTGGCCATGGGAATGGAAGATCCTGATGATTACACTAACGGAAGTCTCGATCAAGCTAAGTTTTTTAATGATATTAAACAAAAGATTGGTAGGAGTGTTACGGCCAAAGAGAAGAATGGCAGAAGCGCTTGGAATAAATTAAATCCAACACAAGAATGGTGGGATTCAATCAATCCAAAGGGTGTAACAGTAGCCAAATCTCCTAAAACTTGTAAGAAGATAATGCAGCTCTTCCTAGGCAATCTGTAAGATTGCTCGTAGACTAACATTATGATTTTAACGAGTGCTGATCTTTTAGAAAGAAAAGATCAAATAAAAAAAGTCTTTTTCTTCAGAGTTTGCGGTACTGGAATGGGTGCCGCAGCATGCCTTTTAAAAGAGGCCGGTTATGAAGTCTCTGGTGCCGATAGTCTTTTTAACCCTCCTATGAGCACTTACTTAAAAGACCTAGAAATTGATTTACATAAGCTAGATGATATTGACGCCGATTTTTTAAAAAAATTCGATCTTATTGTTGTAGGCAATGTAGTTCCAAGAGAATCTGAAGATGCAAAATTAATCGAGTCTTTAGATGTGCCCCTAACTTCTTTCCCTTCAGCTCTAGGCGGACTTGTCTTAAAGGGACGAAAAACTGTAGGTCTTTCTGGAACACATGGAAAAACTACGACTACTTACTTTGCAACTCAAATGTTTGAGAACTTAGGTGAAGCTCCTGGCTACTTTATAGGTGGCGTTCTAGAGGGAAAGAAGAGTTCTGCTATTGGAAAAGGAGACTATTTTTTCCTAGAAGCAGATGAGTATGACTGTGCCTATTTTGATAAAGTTTCTAAGTTTAGAAGATATGAGCTTAAAAATTTGATTATTACTTCTATTGAATTTGATCACGCTGATATTTTTACTTCGATAGAAGATATTAAGGATCAATTTCGTCCCTTGGTTAAAGAGATAGATGGGAGAATTATAGCTTGCTCTGATTATCCAGCTACAACCTCATTGCTAAAAGAGTTTTCAAAAGAAGTAATTTATTATGGAGATGAATCAGAAATCGGCCCAAGAATAGTAGAGGCAAAAACGAATTCAACTATTTTTGAATTAAATATTGGAAACTCTACTGAAAGGTTTGAAACCTCAGCGGTGGGTCTGCACAATATCAAAAATATTAGTTCTTTAATTTTATTTGCTCTTGGTGAAGACTTTGAGTTAGGAAAAATTAAAGAATCAGTTAAAAAATTGTCCTTGGTTAAAAGAAGGCAAGAGGTAAGAGGCTGGCATAATGGCGCAGCTATTATCGATGATTTTGCTCATCACCCAAGGGCCGTTGAAGCAACCATCCAGGCTATTTCTCAGCGCTATCCTGATAGAGAAATTAATGTTCTATTTGAACCGCATTCCGCCACAGCAAGAAGTAATGTTTTCCAAGAGGATTTCCAGAGGGCATTTCTGTCCGCCAATAATGTTGCCATAACCAAACTAAAGAGGTCGACCACCGTTAAAAAAGCTGGCGATCTTGATTTGGCAGCGATGAAGACTGGTTTAGAAAAAGAAGATGTGAAAACTCAGATTTTATCTGAATTAGATGATGTGATTTCTTGGGTTAAAGACCATAGTTCCGAAAAAAGTATTATACTAGTTCTAAGTAATGGAACTTGTTTAGGATTATGGGAATCAGAGTTTGTTAAAAATCTTACAAAATAGCTTTCTTGTTTTTTGCATACTGCTTTCAAGTGCATTTGGAAAACCCGCCCCTGTACTTAAAATAAAAGGACGCGATAATAAAATTATCGATGAGTACCTCAAAAAGCATAAAGTCTTTTTTAAAGAGCTATGTACACCTGGAACAGAACAAAAATATTGGAACTTATACAGTAAGTTTAGGGGGGATGGACATTATATCCCAATGCTATCCAATGATAAATTAGACCGGCTTACTATTAATCGATTCATTCCTGAGCTAGAGAGAAAAGTTTCTTGGATTAGTTCGGTAAAGAAAAATGTGGAAAAAACAAAAAACTTTAAGTCCTACTTAAAGGAGTTAGAGGCTCTTGAGAAAAGTTATCATGAGCTTGTAGATTATAAACAAGAATATTACGAATCAGAGTCTAAGAATAAAAAGCGAAGTGTTTTAAATAAATCGAAATATTCACTAATTAAATTTAAAGTACGTTTTAGGCAGTTCCTCGAAAGAATAGAATTTCTCGTTAGCTATCGATTTCCTGTTGATCATGTGGAGTTAAGAGAAACTTATGATCTGGTGAAAGAAAAAAGAACGGATGAAGAAAGGAAGAGATCTAATGAAATATATTTTTATCGAAAGATAGTTCAAGATGGAGCTCTAAATCCCGATAGAAGTAAAAGTGATAAATTTCTAAGGGCAAACTTAGATAATATTATTAGAGAGTTCTCTATAAATTCTGACTTGATTGAAGAGAACTTAAGATATGATTTAAATTCGGCTTTTTCAGGATTAGAGAGAATCTTAAAAAAGGGAAAAAGGTATCAGTTAAAAAGATTTGGTGAGTGGGAGAAGAGGACCACACGTAATCTCGAATTTTATAAAAGACTAAGAAACAATATAGTATTAGAGGGAAATAAAAAATTAACAGCAGATGATTTAGTTAAAGAAAGAGTTTCTGGTCGATATGCCTTAAAGAAATATGTCTTAGAAAAAGAAGCGGAGTCTTTTAAATTTTGGATGAAAGAGAGCGAATTAAACCGAGCCCTGTTTTCTATCGAGACGATTCTTTATAATGAAGTTGGCGCCATTGATGGGAAGGACGCTCTAGAAAGAAAAGATGTTACCCAAGTGGTGATAAATCGGCGCTTTTTAAAAGAGTATAATCAAATTGATTCTTCAGAGCCATTTTATGATTATGTTAATCTTAGAAGTGATGGCAAACCCCTAGTTAAATACCCTTGGTTAAATTTATTATTTAAAGAAGGCGAGTTTAGTTTTACCTATTTTTTCATTGGTGGAAGCCTTAGAATTTTTTGTCCCGAACAAACTAGGTATGGAAAAATTCTTAGAAAGCAAAATCTCTTTTTGGCCATGAAACTACTCAGAAATCCAAATCCTAAATTTAATGCTGTAAGGTATTTTAGCCGAGCTGCAATGCTAGGAAGAATTGACATGCGAAGTCTATGGGATGACTTTGAGCCTTTGCCGGAGAGAGTGGGGAACAGGATTAAAAATGATGCACACTTAAAAAGGGCATTACATAAAAATTCCTACCAGTTCTTCTATCAGTTCGAGAGTGAAGAGGGGCATTTATATAAGGTCTTGGAAATTAAGGAAAAATCCTATGTCTATGACCCGAAGAATAAAAGGTTTTATAAATATAGAAACCCCCATTATTTTACATATTTTAAGAAAGTCATAAAACGCCCTTAAACCATTGTTTACTCAAGTTAATCTATGTATAGTTCCCCGTACAAAAAATGTACTCTAATGTACTGACGCTTAGCGAATAACGGAGCTTAACATGTTAAAAGATTATGTATTTACTTCTGAGTCTGTGACCGAAGGTCACCCTGATAAAATGGCCGACGGAATCTCTGATTCTGTTCTAGATGCTATGCTTGCCCAAGACCCTAAATCAAGAGTTGCTTGTGAAACAATGATCACAACTGGTCTTGTAGTTCTAGCTGGTGAGATCACAACTAAAGCACAAGTCGATTTCCAAGAAATCGTAAGAAATAAAATTAAGGATATCGGTTACGATCATAGCGATAAAGGTTTTGACTGTAATACTTGTTCTGTAATGGTTGCCCTTGATAAGCAATCTCCTGATATCGCCCAAGGTGTTAACGAAGGTGAAGGTTCATACTCTGAGCAAGGAGCTGGTGACCAAGGTCTAATGTTTGGTTATGCCGTCAATGAAACTGATAGCTTTATGCCTCTTACTATTGATCTTTCTCATAAGCTTGCTGCCAAGCTATCTGAAGTTCGTAAGAATGGAACTCTTCCTCTGCTAAGAGCTGATGGTAAAACACAAGTAAGCGCTCAGTACGTAGATGGAAAAGTATCTCGCCTAGATGCCATCGTCGTTTCAACTCAGCACGCTGAGGAAATGACTCTTAAGCAAGTTCAAGAGGGAATCAGAGAAGAAGTTATTAATAAAATTGTTCCAGCAAACCTAATTGATAACGATACAAAATTTTTCATCAACCCAACTGGTAAATTTGTTATCGGTGGTCCTATGGGTGACTGTGGTCTTACGGGTCGTAAGATTATCGTTGATACTTATGGTGGACATGGAGCTCACGGTGGTGGTGCTTTCTCTGGAAAAGATCCTTCAAAAGTTGACCGTTCAGCAGCCTATGCTACAAGACATATTGCTAAGCATATCGTAGCCGCTGGTCTAGCTGAAAGAGCTCTTGTTCAAGTTGCTTATGCAATTGGTGTTGCAGAGCCAATGTCACTTCTAGTTGATACTTTTGGTACAGAGACTGTTGATGTTGCAAAAATTAATAAAGCAATCAATGAAGTATTTGATATGAGACCTAAGGGACTAATTGAAAGATTAGATCTTCTTAAGCCAATCTATAATCCAACATCATCTTATGGTCACTTCGGACGTGACTTCCCTTGGGAAAAATTAGATATGATGGATCAGTTAAAATCACATTTCTAGTAAGCGAGGGCCCATACGGGCCCTTTTTTCTGCTATAATTTACAAATGATAATGGACACTATTTATTTTGCTTTGCGCTATACGCCTTGGTGGGCCGTTCCTACTATAATGATAGCAGGTCGATTTGCTTATGTGTGGTGGCTTAAAGAGAGCCGCGCTGTAGTGGTCCTATGTGGGGGCCTAATTGGAATCTCATCGATTGCTCTGATTTACTACATATGGGCCGGAAGCCCGCGTCAAGCAGTCTATTATTTCCGGGAAGCTATTCACGCAATCATGAATTAAGTCATTGAAATTAATCAAAATAACGCCAAGCTAGAGAATGTTAGTGACAAGAAATTGACACTGGTTGCTTTCCATTGGTAGGATTTTTGTGGCTGATAAATAGCCTGGGGATTCAATGAACGATTTTCATTTTCTACATACAGCTTTTGACCAAGATAAGCCTGCCTCTAATAAGCAGGCCGTAAGTACTCCGCCAGATATTTATTTGGTTGAGGACGATAAGATCTTTGCAAAGGCACTTCGTACCTTTCTTCAAAAGAAGCTAGGTCTAGTTGTTCATTACTTCCCGAATCCAAGTGAATGTATTCAGGCCTTAGATTTAAAGCTAGATGCGGAAGGAATTGAAAATCAAAAACCCTTTTGCTTAGTTAGCGATATCTCATTTGATGAAGGAAGTGCAGACGGTCTCCTTCTTGTAGATCTTCTAAAAGAAAAAGGACATTCCTTTGTCTCCATTGTGATGACTGGATTTGCCTCAATAGAAACTGCTATTAATGCCACTAAAAAAGGTGTCTTTCATTATTTAACTAAACCATTTGAAATGGATGTTCTTGCAGACTTAGTTCTAAAGGCTCTATCTCGTTATGGTTATGAAGATATTCATCTACAAAATATTGTTAAGTCTGATGCTGCTAAAAAAGACAATCCGATCTTTAAGAAATTTAAGATCGAACCACCTAAGGAAGAAGATATCTTTTGTGGAATGATTGGTAGAAGCCCTCAAATGAAACAAGTCTTTGAGAGAATTAAAAAAGTCGCTAACTCTGATTCGACAGTTCTTATCAATGGACCTTCAGGGACTGGTAAGGAACTTGTTTCTAAAGCTCTCCATACCTTATCTCCTAGGCAAGCATGTGACATGATTTCAGTTAACTGTGGGGCAATCCCTTCAGAGCTACTTGAAAGTGAGCTGTTTGGACATGTTAAGGGTGCTTTTACTGGCGCTATTAGTGATAGAAAGGGACGATTTGAGTTAGCAGATAAAGGATCTATATTTCTCGACGAAATCGGGGATATGCCTCTTCTTCTTCAGGTTAAACTCTTAAGAGTACTTCAGAATAGAGAGATTGAGCCTGTAGGCGGAACTAAAACCCTTCCTGTGAATGTTCGTATTATCACGGCGACTCACAGGGATTTAGAAAAAGCAGTAAAAGACGGGGATATGAGAGAAGATCTTTTTTACCGTCTAAATGTAATTCCAATTAAGGTACCTTCCCTATGTGAAAGAAGAGAAGATATTCCTCTTTTAATAAGCTATTTCCTGCAAAGATTTGTAAGTGCCGATGGAAGAAATTCAATAGAATTTGATGATGAAGCACTTGAGATGCTCATGGGCTATGACTGGCCAGGAAACGTTAGGGAACTAGAGAACCTTATCGAAAGGCTTGTTATCTTAAGAGGTGGTTCATTAATTAAGCCAAATGATCTACCTATAAAGATACTTCAAAATAACCCAACCTATGTTCAAAAATACGATAGCATTATTCAGCTTACGAACGAAGGCCTAGATCTAAAGAAGACACTATCTGATATTGAAGACTCCCTAATCTCTCAGGCCCTTGAGATGACTGGTGGGAATAAGAATCAGGCTTCGAAGCTTTTGACCATGAATAGGACCACTCTCATCGAAAAGATGAAGAAAAAGGGACTTCTCTACGTCACCCATTAAATTAATCAATTAAATACTATTGAGTCCGACTAGGGTGTTAGGTTTTTAGACAACCTAAGAAGCCGTAATTAGTTGGTCCTATGGTGGTGTCAAAAAATCACTAGGAAAAAATGTCCGCCGAGAAAAATTTTCCTGTAAATTACCCCAAAAATTGATACACTTTACCTAGACGAGCTGTTCAGGAAGAACGGGATTGTCGATGCTTTGAAGCCTTTGCGCAGAAAAAGTAACAATAAAATGAAACAGGAAGTTTCGGTTCTATGATCAAAAGAGTTTTCAAATTTTTGACTTTGCTTGTGGCCATCTTTGCCGCTGGGGAAGTTTTTGCTGAACTAGTTCAGCAGAATGTTACGAAAACACATTATCGTCTTCACCTTTTTGTTCAAAGAGATATGGTCGTAATTGAAAAAAGAGGAACATCTGTTTTTATTAAATCTCTTAATACAGGCGTTCTTAATAATCTAAAAAAAGAATTACTTCCATTAAAGCCAGTTACAAAATATTTTAAGTCAATTTCTTATAATGAACCTTCAGCAAAAAATAATAATATTGAAAGTATTGAGATAAAACTTTCATCACCGGATGTTGAACTTTTTAACTTCTATAGAGATAGAGAAAAGAAATATGTCGTCGACTTCTGGAGAGATGCAGACTCAGTAAATGCTGCCAATGCTGCTGTTCAAAAGAAAATTAGTGATATTGAGAAAGCTAAAAAAGATTCTCAGGAAGTTGGAGTAGTAGCACCTGTTGGTAAAAAGTCTAATAAGATAACATTTACAAAAAAACCAAGAAAGAAAAGAGCCACTAAAAAGCAGGGGCCTAGAAAAGTAGTAAAGAAACTTGAGCCTTATAGAGATTTTAGATACGGTGCTGCCTTTGTTTGGGATTATGAGGCTCTTAAGCCAACGATGAAGCCTTACCTTAACCTGGATAGAAAGACGCCAGAGTATTTTTATCCGATTAAAAATAGAGCTTTTGATAAAGGGGAACAAGAAGCCCACCTTCAGCTAAATATTAATCTTTATAGAAAGAAGAAATGGGGCTTAATGTATAAGTCAATTAAGCTCTTTCACGAGAAATATGGAGAAGATACTGCTGTTAACTTTAATGAGTATTTAAAGGCCAATGCTATTTTAAGAACAAACTTTGGTAAAGATAATATGCAGCCAGTAAAGATGGCCGTATCAATGTTTACCAATATTGCCGCAAGAACTAAGAATTACGATATGAAGAAGGGGATTTATAAATACCTTCTTCAATACTATATGGATGCTAAGGACAATATTAATTCTTTAGAATTCTCTAAGAAGCTTTATGTTGAATCAAAACAGAACTTTGACTATGAAGAAAGTAATAAAGCCGCAGAAGCAATTCTTTTTAATCTAACTCATCTAAATCAAATCGAAAAAATCAGAGAAATCCTAAAAGAGAAGACTATAAAGAAACTGCTTCCAGCACAAACGATGGTTGGATACAAAATTTATGCTCTTTTCAAGTTGGGACAAATAGAAGAAGTATTAAAAGAATATAATAAAGTTAAATCTGGACTAACAAAACCAGTAAACCCGGTTCTTCTCTTCAATGTAGCTGAGTCTTACTTTAGAGAAGCTAACTATCCGGTAGCTGTTAGATTATTCGATAACTTCATCTCCCAGCACTCTTATCACCCAAAAAGCTCTCAAGCTCGTATGAGAATCGCCTTAGCTTATGATCTTCTTGGAAAGAGTGAAGCAAAAGTTCTTCAGCTTTATAAAAATGCGATTGATAGATCTCAGGATTTTAAAACAAGTTATGAGGCAAGACTTAGGTATGTTGGACTGAATTCAATTAGAAAAAGAAAGCCTACAGACCTAGACATGGAAAAGAGGATTTTTCTAGAGCTAGATGATAAGGAAAAGAAACTAATTGATAAGAATCTAAAGAAACTTCTTTGGTTAGTTAGACTTAGAACTTTTATCGTTGATAGAAATTATACAAAAGCCTTAAGTTACTTAAATGCGATACCTGTTACTAGCCTTAAACCAAGCGAGAAAAGAGTTTTTGAAGCTGACGGGGCAGAGATCGTATACGGGCTAATCGATAACTATTTTAAAAAGTCTGATTACTCAAACCTTGTTAGGATTTGGGAAATTTACAAAGACAGATATGTTAACAAGGTAGCTGCTGATGCTTACCTTAATTTTATCGTCGCTAAGTCGTATATGAAAATGGGGCTTTATGAAGCTTTCGATAATCACTACATTAACTATAAGAAATTAAGTAGAACCCCAGCAAAAACTTTTCCAGTATGGTACGACAGAGATATAAAAGTATGGGGACTTGCTCTACTTAAAGAGATGGAGCTTATTAAAAATATCAATTTGAAGAACTGGTCACTGGCGAAAAAGAACCTGGGTGAGTTCTCTAAGCTAATGAAAGGCTATAACAAAACAAATTACTACAAAGGGATTATCGCTTTTTATCAGAAAGACTATAAAACAGCACCAATCCATATAGAGACTTTTTTGACCAGAGAAAAAGGAAAGTCAATCTTTGACCCATATGAAGTTGCAGAGATGATGAGAGCTTATACGGACTCTCTTTATCAAACTGGTGCAATTGATAAGTTTAAGAAAGTATCGGAAGCAGTTTTAAATGATACTGAGTATTACAATCCAAAGAACCGTTACATGTTCGAAATTAGAGAGAGAATTGCTTATTTAAATATCGAGCTTTTAGCAGGTCAAAAGTCTAAAGAGTCTTTTATCATTCTTGAAGGCCGAATTAAGAGATTCTTTAAGGAATTTGATAAATCAACATACAAAGGAAGACTAAGCTACTTACTAGCTGTGTCTCTTTTAAAGAATGAAAAGGTAGAAGAAGGAAAGGAAATCTTGACTAAGATCGTAGATGACAAGTCGATTTCTGATTACGTTAAGGAGATGGCAAGAAGCGAGTTATCGCTTTTAAAAATAAAAGAAAGAACCCTTTAGGTATAACTCTCAGGATGAGAGACGGATATGACAGGAGGTCAAATGAGTACAGTAAAGGTTGAATTGTTCGGAATGGACCCAAAAGTTCAAAAGGCAGTAGCAGTAGCAAGAAATGTATCAGTTACTAAAGCTCCAGTGCTTATTATTGGTGAAGTAGGCGTTGGAAAAAAAGCTCTAGCTAATTTTATTCATGAAAGCTCAACGAGAGCAGGTAAAACAATTGAAGTTGTTGACTGTTCAATGGAAGCGAAAGATGTCGAAAACAAAATCTTAGGATTTCGTGATGACGAGACAGGGCGTTTTACTAGAGGCGTATTAGAAGCGGCCAACGGTGGAACTGTTATCTTTGCTAATATTGATGGGCTTGAGGATGAATTCCAAAAGAAACTACACAAAATTTTAAATGAACTAGGTGATTACGATATTGATGTTCGTATCGTTGCAACAACGACGAAGAATCTATCAAAGCTAGTAGGATCAGGAAGATTCTATAGAGGGCTTTACACACTAGTCTCTAATAACGCGATTACAATCCCACCACTAAGAGAACGTGAAGGTGATCTTGAGATGCTAACTCGTTACTTCCTAACTGAGTTTTCAGGTGGAAATAATGTTCAAGTTGAGCCTTCAGCTCTTCAAAAGATTTTAAGTCACTATTGGACTCATAATGTTCAAGAGCTAAAAGCGGTTCTTGAAAATTCTGTGAATAATGGTGATGGAAACACTCTTTCAGAAGCTGATCTAGAAATTGGTGAGAAGAAAGCAGTTAGTCTTATTACTGATGAAGATAATGAAGGTATTAGACTTATGTCTCTTAAAGAAGCTGAAAAACTTCTTATTAAGAAGGCTCTTATTCATACAAGCGAAAACAGAACTCAAGCGGCAAAGATCCTAGGTGTTTCTATTCGTACTCTTAGAAATAAGATTAACGAGTATAGAGGTGCAGGAAACGCTTATTTCGTAAACTTGAGATAAGGAAGAGGAGTAGCAATGAAGATTGACGACGCAACCGTTAAAGCACTAGCCGCGAGTATTAAAATGCGCGAAATGCGCCAAGAGGTTATTACGTCCAATATCGCAAATGCTGATACTCCAGGATACAAGTCTAAGCGTCTCGGTTTTGAAGAGGCCTTAGCAAGAGCTCTTGATGTTGATGGAGAGCAAAGTTTAGGAACATCAGATGATGGGCATTACGATGTAGGTTCTGGAGGATTTGCAAATCTTCAACCAGAAATTTACGAAGACCCGAATGGAAATGCTTCAGAGGATGGGAACACCGTAGATAGAGATTATGAAATGTCACAAATGGCGAAAAACAAAATTCTTTATGATGCGTCTGTTCAGCTTCTGAACAAGAAACTTGGGTTGATGAAATACGCCATCAATTCTGAAAGGTAACTAGGAGAAACTTATGGATCTGCTTACAAGTTTGAAAATTAGCGCTTCTGGTCTTGCTGCAAATCGCAAGCGAATGGGAGCAATTTCTTCAAATATTGCTAATGCACAGACAACACGAACTGCGGAAGGTGGTCCTTACCGTAAAAAAGAAGTAGTGTTTGGAGCAGAGCCAGCTAGGGAATCTTTTGGTGAAATATTAGAGGGTGAGCTCGATGCTCAAGCTAAGGAAGTTCATGCAACGGAAGTCATATCCACAAACAAACCTCCAATTTTAAAGTATGAACCTCACCATCCTGACGCAAATGAGCAGGGTTATGTGGCTTACCCGAATATCAATGTTATGGAAGAAATGGCGAATATGATCTCAGCTTCGAGATCATATGAAGCCAATATAAATGCAATGAATACAACAAAGAGTATGGCCCTTAAGGCCCTGGAGATCGGACGCTAGTCTTAGACTAGTTAACCGCGAGGTGAATTATGAGTATTGAAACTACAGGTTCTCTAAAACAAATTCTTGGCAACTATGATGCCGGTAAATGGACCAAGAGTGCAAAGCTAGATACCAAGTCTTTTAATGAGCTGGACTCCTCTCTTTTTAAAGATGAGTTGAAAGGAACTGACAATAGAAAGTCTTTTTCTGAAATGCTTTCAAGCAGTATCAATGAAGTAAATGGACTTCAAAAAGAAGCTGATACGGCTATCCAAAAGTTAGTAACTGGAGAATCAAAAAATCTTCATGAAACACTATTAGCCGTTGAAAAAGCCGATATAGCTTTTAAGGCCATGAATCAAGTAAGAATGAAAGTGATTGATGCTTATAAAGAAGTTATGAGAATGCAGGTTTAAATTTAGGAAGTTAACTGCAGGGTTGAGTAGGCAGGACGCCAGAAATCTCACCTAGCGAATCAGGAGGATTCACTTGCAGGATTTTATAGAAAAGGTCATTAACAATTTTAAAGAATTCTTCATTGGTTTAGAGCCAGGGAAGAGAATGGGACTAATTGCCGTTGGTATATTTGTTCTCATCTCTTTAGTTGGAGTGTCTATTTGGGCCTCAAAAACTAGATTCCAAGTGCTTTACACAGATCTCAATAGAGAGGACAGTAAAAAAATAGCTGTGATCTTAGAAGAGAAGAAGATTCCCTACCAGACAGCTCAAGACGGAAAAACAATTAAGATTCCAGAGGATATGGTAGAGATTTGGAGACTACAATTGGCCACTATGGGAGTTTCCTTCTCAGGGACGGTTGGTTATGAAGTTTTTGATAAACAATCTTTTGGAACTACGACCTTTGTTCAAAAAGTAAATCGTCAAAGAGCCCTTGAAGGGGAATTAGTTAAAACAATTAAGTATATTAGAGGAGTTAAGAGATCGAGAGTTCACTTATCTATTCCTGAGTCGAGTCCATTTGTCTCAGAGAAAAAACCACCTTCAGCTTCTGTTGTTTTAGAGCTTCAAAGAGGCGTTACGATTACCCCTCAGGAAATTAAAGGTATTCAAAGCTTGGTCTCAAGTTCAATTGATGGAATGAGGCCTGAGGCTGTAGTAATCTTAGATGCCAGAGGGAAGAAACTATCGGAGAATATTGGCGACGCTATGACGGCCAATACGGCCAATAGAATGGCTCTTGAGAGTAAGCTTAATAGAAAATATGAATCACAAGTAGAGGAGATTCTTCAAAAAGTAGTTGGGCAAGGAAAGGTTATTGCAAAAGTTGCAGTGGCGATGGATTTTACTGAGTCAATTGCCGAGGAAACTAAATATGATCAGGAAAACACAGCTGTTCTTTCTGAAGTAAAAAACTCACAAAGAATTAATGGTTCAAGACCTAGTCCACAGGGTATACCAGGAGCAAGGTCTAATCTGCCAGGAGAAACTCCGCAGCCTGGAATCCCTGAAACCAGAAATAATGTCGATAAGAACCTAACGACCAAAAATTATAATGTTCCTAAAAAGGTCATTCGCTCTAAGCAGCCAACCGCAGGAATTAAGAACGTAAGTGTTGCGGTAATGCTCGATGGGAAAAGGGTACCTGTTTTAGATGAAAATGGTGTGGCCGTAGTCGATGAGTATGGAAGAACTAAAACAAAGTATGAAAGATGGTCAGAAGAAGATCTTGCTAATTTTTCTGCTATCGTTGCTAGCACAATTGGAATCAATGCCAAAAGAGGTGATCAGCTGACGATTAAAAATATGGAGTTTGCTCAAGAAGATTTAGCCGCGATTGATGCAGCTATGAGAGAACGTGAGAACAGAGAGCTTCTTAAGAATATTATGAAGTACCTTGCTGTAGGTCTTACAATCTCACTCTTTTTCTTCTTAGTAGTAAGACCATTTATCCAATGGGTTACTGATAATACAGTTGAAACAGTTGAGGACTTCTTACCTAAAACTCTTGAAGAGCTTGAGAAGGTACAGGCTAATCAGAAGTTACCTGGTTTAGAGGATGCCTTGCCGCAAATAGAAGAAAAGCTCAATCCTGAAAAGATTGAAGGAAATATGTTACGAGAGAAACTCATTTCATTAGTAGAAGCAAATCCTGGAAAGGCTGCGCAGATTGTTCATGAAATGATTCACTCGACTGAATCTAATAAAGAAATTGCCTAACGGAGGAAAGTGTCGTGGCAGCGGAAGAAGCAAATATTGATCCCGATTTGGAGTATAGTTTATTATCTGGTCAAGATAAGGCAGGTCTCCTTTTAAGTTCCCTAGGGGTTCAGACAACTCAGCTTATTTTCTCTCATATGAGAGATAACGATGTGAAGCGTATGATTAACGCCATGTCGAATGTAAGTAGGGCACCCATTTGGCTAATTAAGAAAGTTCTAGAAGACTTTTATATGCAGCTAAATGAAGAAAATGATCTTCTTTTCTCTGAGAACCGTGGGCGAGACTTTATCATTAATGCTCTTGGTGAAGATAGAGCGAAACAACTTCTTGGACAGATTGTTGATGTGGGAACGTCAAACACTCTTGAATCTCTAGAGCTTGTTGATACAAGAACTCTAGCTAACTTTTTAATTAACGAGCACCCACAAACAATTGCTCTAATATGTGCTCACTTAAATGCTGAAAGAAAAGTGGATGTCTTAAGAAGACTTCCAGAAGGACTTCAGGCGGAAGTTGTTCTAAGAGTGGCGAACCTGGATTATGTGTCTCCAGAATTAATCGCGCAGCTTGATGATGTATTAAAAACAGAACTATCAACTCTTGGATCTATCGATACTCAGCAGCTTGGTGGAGTGGAACCAATTGCAGACATGCTAAACATGATGGACAAGTCCAGCGAGAAAAATATCATGTCTCGAGTGGAAGAGAAGGATCCAGAGCTTGCAGAAGAAATCAGAAAGCTCATGTTTGTTTTCGAAGATCTTATCTTTGTGGATGATAAAGGTATTCAAACTCTTCTCAAAGAAGTTGATAACCAAAAACTTGTTATTGCTCTTAAAACAGCACCAGAAGATATTAAAGCGAAGCTTTTCAAAAACATGTCAAACCGTGCGGCGACCATGTTACTGGAAGATTTGGAGGCCCTTGGTCCAACGAAGCTATCCGATGTGGAAAAAGCGCAAGCTGAAATTGTTAACAAAGCTAAAGAGCTTGAGAGTCAAGGTAAAGCGTTCATCTCCAGAGGTGGTGAAGGTGATGCCCTTGTT
Organism: Halobacteriovorax sp.; assembly: GCA_002720865.1. Lineage (GTDB taxonomy): Bacteria > Bdellovibrionota > Bacteriovoracia > Bacteriovoracales > Bacteriovoracaceae. The sequence continues at coordinate 19,119 of PBIO01000030.1, read as the reverse complement.
TAATGAATTGAGAGAGGTTGCTTAATTATGGAAAAGGCAAAAGTATTAGATGTAAGTGAGTATCAATTTCAAGATTTGAAAGGTACTCCTCTTAATGAAGCGACCTCTGACTATGAGTTTCAAGACATTAACTCGGTTTCTCCTCGCCAAGCAGAGGAGCATGAAAAAACGATAAAGATTGAACGGGATCATGCTGTGAGAAGTAACTTTAAGGTTGCTCCTATTGTTCGGGAACACCGAGGGATGATCAGACAGGAAGAAACTGAAAGAGAAAATCAGATTCAAAATGAAGTTAATAGAAGGCTTTTGCAAATTGAAGAAGAAGCTTACGCTAAGGGTTTTGAAAGAGGGCAACAAGACGGAAGAGACGAAGTCTTTAGAGAAACTCAAGCGGCCACTGACGAGAAGATTCAAACTTTAAGTGAGATGGTAAATGACGTGCTTCGAACAAAATCAGAGATGCTTAAAAATGAAAGACTTCAGGTGTACGAAACAGTAAAAACTCTGACCAAATGGATTATATTAAGAGAGCTTAAAGATGATGGAGAGTATGTTGAAAGACTACTTGAAAAACTTATTCTTGAAATGCAAACGAAATCTAATTTACTTATTCACGTTAACCAAAGCTCTTTTGATGGTATGAGTGATGTTCTTGAGCAAGTTCAAAATAGGCTCGGAGAGCTAACAAATGTCAGAGTAGAGATGGACCACGGTTTAGATCTACCTGGACTTGTTCTTCAGTCAGAAAATGGAATTTTAAATGGGCGAATTGGAGTTCAATTTAAAAATCTAGATAAATTATTCTCTAATGTGGGGCTTCCTTTTAAAGATGACCCCGTACTAGATCTAGAGATCCCCGTAGAAGAGAAAGCTGAAGAAGCTATTGAAGAAATTAAGGCAGAAACAAGTGTTGAAGAAGTCGAGGTAAAAGCAACAGAGTCTGAAGAGACTTTAGATGATTTTAGCTTTGATGATATTGAAGAGAAAAAAGATGATGAGGAGCCAAATGAGTAATCTGTCACTTGATTTATCTCCTATTATCAAAGCTTACGACTACTCAATTCCTTATGAAAAAGTAGGAAAAGTTCATTCAAATAAAGGTGGGATTTACGAGATAAATTTAAGCCGTGCTGTGATTGGAAGTAATGTTGAGTTTGTTACAGAGTTTGGTGATAGATGCTTTGGTGAAGTTGTCGGAATAAACGGTCACAGATGTATGGCCATGCCCTACGAAGAGCTTTCAGGAATAAACTCTGAAACGAGAGTCTATTTAAAGGAATTAACGACCACATTAAAGTTATCTGAGGGACTACTTGGGCGAGTTATCGACTTTCAAGGGAACCCTATAGATGGAAAAGGTCCAATTGAAACTGAGGTCGATGAAGTTCGAAGTATTTTTGGTGAACCTTTAAACCCTCTTCAAAGACCTCCGATAAGAAAGCCTCTTGATACTGGAATTCATAGTATAAATTGTTTTATGACAGCTGGGATGGGGCAACGATTTGCTATTATGGCCGGCTCGGGTGTTGGTAAGTCCGTTACTTTGGGGATGATCGCCCAAAATACTAACGCCGATATAAATGTAATTGCTCTAATCGGAGAAAGGGGTCGCGAGGTCCTTGAGTTTATTGAAAGTGATCTTGGTGAAGAAGGACTTCGAAGATCTGTTATCGTTGTTGCGACTTCGGATCAATCTCCACTCATTAGATCAAAAGCTGCTTATGTATCAACGACTATCGCTGAATACTTCAGAGATAAAAATAAAGATGTCCTTTTAATGATGGATTCTATTACTCGATTTGCTATGGCGAATAGAGAGATAAGTCTAGGCTCTGGAGAGCCACCAGGTCAAAAGGGTTATACACCTTCTGTTTTTGCCAAACTTCCAAAACTAATGGAAAGGGCCGGAACAAAAGCTGAATCAGGAACAATCACAGGGATTTATACAGTGCTAGTTGAGGGTGATGATATGGACGAGCCTATCTCAGATGCGGTTCGAGCCATTTCTGATGGTCACGTCGTTTTAAGTAGAGACCTTGCTTCTAGAAACCACTTTCCGGCCGTTGATGTCCTTCAGTCTATTTCTAGGGTAATGAACAAAGTTGTAACGGGAGAACACCGAGTCGTGGCCTCTTTCTTAAGAGATCTTATGGCCTCATACAGAGAAAATGAGGACCTTATCAACGTTGGGGCTTATGCAAGAGGATCGAATCCAAAAGTAGATAAAGCCTTAGCCATTTACGACGAGTTAATGAACTTATTAAAACAAGAACAAGGTATGCATGAGTCTTACAAAATTGAAGAGCTGTATGACCATATGGTGGAATTAGCGAGAAAAGCTGAACGTTCAGTTAATCCTGAAGCTCTTGAGGAATAATAATGCCAAAGTTTAAGTTTAAATTAGATGGACTTTTAAAGCTCAGAGAATTTAAAGAGAAACAGTTAAAGGTTGAGCTTGGGAATATTCTAAAAGGTATTCAGGAATGTAAAAGTCGAATTGAAAGCTATCATGAACATATTGGAGAGGCTTACGCAGGACAGGAAAATATTTTAAGTGATAACACAAGGGGAGAGACTATTAAGTTTTTCCCATATTTTATTGAAGGGAAGAACTCAGCAATTAAACAAGAACAAGAGAAATTGGCTATTCTTCAAGAGCAATATGAAATTAAAGTACAAGAAATGAAGGTTGCTCGTGGTGAAACTAAAGTTATTGATAAGCTAAAAGAAAAAGAAAAAAAAGAATTTAAAAAGAATAAGAATAAAAAAGATTTCGAGACTTTAGAAGAAATGAGAATTTTAAGTCTAGGTGGTAGGAAGTAGTTATGAAAAAATTATTAATTTTAACATTACTAGTTTTAAGTTTTACTCCGCTAATGGCCCAGGAAGATAAGGCTGAAGATGAAAGTGTAAAAAAGAAAATTGAAGATCCAAGAGATAAGAAATACTCCTACGATGAATTTCAAGATGCTGTTAATGAAAGAGTTGAGAAACAACTAAAGCGACTAGGCCGAGGCAAAATTATTGGTTTCTCTAAAGAGCTTATGAAGAAAGAGGAAGTTTTAAAGTTAAAAGAGATTGAGCTAGAAAAAAGAGCTGAACAGCTTTATATGAACTCAGGTGATTTCGAAAAAAAGGTAAAGACCTTTCAAAACCGTCAGTTAAAATTCTTGGGATGCCTTGATGAGTCGGATAAACAAAGAGAGAAAAGGATCACTCATATGGTAGATGTTGTAAGCGGTATGAAGCCCCAAAGTGCGGCAGAAGTGCTTTCAGTGCAGGATGCAGACATTTCTATAAAGATCCTAGGGATGCTGCCACCGGAGAAGGTGAGTAAAATATTCAACTTAATGAAGAAGGAAATATCTGCCCGACTTCAAAAACAGTACATGACTATGAAAAAATAAGAGAATGTGAATTGCTGCGCGCGTTATAAAGCAGCGAAAAGGATAAGATGAAAGCATTTGGTTTAGACATGAAACAGATTCAAAATGGAGCAGCTCAGGGAGTTAATTCTTCTGCGGGCAAAACTCTATTTGGAAATCAGGTTGGAGTGGCTGAAGCAGGTGAGTTCGCAAATCTTATGGACATACTTGGTGGTGCCAATAAAACTAAGAGTCCAGACCTTCTTGAAGTGTTAAAGGCGGCAAAAGAAAATCCAGATGCCTTAACCCAATTACCAAAAGATGTTTTAAGTTTTATCAGCCAAGAATTTAGATTTGACGGGTCAACGATTCTTAATGACGCCGGCAAGCCAATTCAGGTCGATGACATTTTAAGTAAAATAAAAGAACTAAAGCCAGAGTTATTAGGACAAAAAACTGGAGAAGCTGTCGTTAATAATGACGCCAAGGCCATGGAAGTGAGAAATCTTCTTAAAAGTCACGAGCTTGGTTTTGATAATGCTTCAAGTAAGTCCCAAACATTGTTTCCTTCTGGAGATGATTTTGTTCAAACAAAAAATTCAGTACAAAAAGCTGGCATGACAAATGAAGCCATTGTGCCGAAGAAGATGAATGGATTAAATCAATACTCTAAAGAGTCTAAAAACCTTGATTCAAATATAATTAGCCAAACGGCTACTCTTGAGATTCCAGAGGCAGCAGTTGGAATGGCTCAGTTAAAGTCAGATGGGGCTGAGATGAGCTTTTCTCAAATGGGTGCACAAGAGAAAGTAGTTAACCTTTCAAATGTTAACTCTACAGATTCAAATAATTTGATAAATGAAATTTCAAGGTTGATTGAAAAGAACAATATTAAATCAGCAGATAATATGGAAGTTACTGTTAAGCACGATGAGCTTGGACAGTTTAAAATTGAAGCTTCTAAAAATGCTGATACAAATCAATTAGATTTAAAAATTATTTCTAAAGATAAAATTGGGCACAACTTTTTCGTAGAAAATGAATCACAATTAGCAAAAACGTTGAACCAAAGTGGAATTAAACTTGGAAATTTTAAAATTGCATTAAGCAGTGAAAATGCATTCACAGCAAATGCGGAAAGTGGTGGAAAGGAATTCTCTGAAGGATTCTCTGGACAGAAAGGACAGCAAGGTCAATTTGGTCAGAGACAAGGAGAGAACTCAGACTCTCAAAGAAGAAGACATCTATGGCAAGCATTTAAAGAAAATGCTGAATATGCCAGTGCATAATTTATAAAGGATCGCCAATGCCAGGAATGGGCAGACCAGCTTCAGGATCAAATCAATTCGGAAATATCCGTAAGGCGAATCCTTCACAAAGAAGACCTCGAGCAAATCCTAATAGTAAAAAAGCAGATAAAGGTTCAGTTGGTAAAGAGCTAAACCGTATGGCCGGGGTTAAGCAAGATTCTCAATTCGTAGATAAAAAAGATCATAATAAAATGGATAAGAATGGCTTTTTAAAGCTCCTTTCTTTTCAAATGCAAAATCAAGATCCTTTTAAGCCAATGGATCAAAAACAATTTGCTACAGATCTGGCTCAATTTTCACAATTAGAGCAGATGACCCAGATGAATAAGAATATAGAAGGGATGGGAACCAATGCGCCAATGGAAAGTAAGTTCTATGGAGCTAGCTTTATTGGTAAAAAGGTTACGACAAAAGGTACCTCTGTTGAATATCCAGGGGATCAAAGTCGAGTGAACCTGCCTTATAGTCTTCCAGATGATGCTACTTCATTAACGATCAATATAATGGATAGCAATAATAATTTGATCGCGAAGATAGAAAAAGAAAATGTATCTAAAGGTCCTCAAAACTTTGTTTGGGATGGAATCGCAATGGATGGAACTCCCGCTGTAAAAGATACTTATAGGTATGCCATTAGAGCAAAAGATGAAACCGGTGCTGATTTTACTGGTGAAACAAATGCAATTGGTACAGTAACCGGTGTTAGCTTTAATGACGGCGAAGTTATTTTAGAGGTCGATCATAAGAAAAAAGTTTTCTTAAGAGATGCCTTAAGCTTCCAAATGCCTGAAAAGGCGAGTGGTGCGTCAAAAATGCCTACATTGAAAAAACAAGCAACTAATCAGTATAATAATGTGAAGGAGCAAACACACTAGTGTGTTAAGAGCGTATGACTAACGATAAGATCAAAAACATTCTTATCCCTCAGGTGAACAAGGTTTCAACTAAGAAATCTGAAAACCTGAAGTCTCCAAACTCCAATAAGCCTGACGAATTCCAAAATTTATTAAATAAAACATTAGAGCCTCAAAAAGAGCAGGCCCTAGAGATCTCTAAGCACGCGGCCAAAAGGTTAGAAGAGCGTGACTTAAAGATGGATACGAATGAGTTTTTTAAACTTCAAGATGCTGTTAAGAAATTAAAGCAAAAGGGAGGAAGAGATTCTTTAGTAATTACTGACAAAGCCGCATACATTGTCGATGTAAATAACAACAGAGTTGTTACTGCAATCGATAAAGCTGAAATGGCCGAGAATGTTTTTACAAAGATCGATTCAACATTGATGATATAAGATTTGAGAATTTGGCTGGTCCTTTCCGGAAGCCTTGTTTAGTCCCGTAGTGTCTAAATACTTTCTCGAGTTTCTACATTTAGGTCTAGGAGGGACAAAATGGGAATTTTACGTTCGTTTAACGTTGGTGTATCAGGTTTGACTGCAACCGGTCAGGGTATGGGTGTGATTGCTGATAATATCGCCAACGCCGGGACAAATGGTTTCAAAGGTTCAAGAGCAGAGTTTCAAGACGTGCTCGCAACTTCTCTTAAAGGTATTGATGGTGGTGATCAGTTTGGTGCAGGTACTAGACTAGCTCATATTAAACCAATCATGACTCAAGGTGATGTTGCCAGAACAGATTCTATTACCGACATTGCAATTAACGGAGACGGTTTCTTTAATATCAAAGCTCCTTTTGGACCTGGATATACAAGAGATGGCTCTTTTCACTTTAATAAAGAAGGTGAACTTGTAAATAGTGATGAGTATCCAGTTCTTGGTTATGTTGCCGACGCTGAAGGTAAAATTACTAATAAAATGGATGCCATAAAAATTGGAAATACAGCGATCCCTGCAGCGGGAACTAGTGAAGTTAAACTTAATATTAACTTAGATTCTAGAGCTGATATCGTTCCTTTTAATCCAGAAGACCCAGAAAACACTTCTCAATTTGCTCACTCTATTACTGTCTATGACAATATTGGAACGCAAAGACAGGTTACTCTCTTTTATGAAAAGACAGGAGTAAATCAATTCAAGTACCACGCCATGGTAGATGGGGCAGAAGCTGAAGGTGGAGTTGAAGGTAAATTTACAGAAATGGCTTCCGGAACGCTAAAATTTAATGACAAAGGTGTACTTCAAGAAGAAATTGAAGAGTCCAATGCCTTTAATTTTAATAAAGGTGCCGCACAAGGGCAGCAGATCAAGTTTAACTTCGGTAAATCAATTGCTGAAGGTGGTGACGGGATTGATGCCGCCACTCAGTATGGTACGAACTCCAATGTTGCAAGACATACACAGGATGGATTCCAAGCAGGTACGCTAGCCTCGATGTCTTTTGATGATGATGGAATTTTGACAGCGGTTTATGATAATGGTGAATCGAGAGACATTTCTCAAATTGCCATTGCAAAATTTGAAAATAATGAAGGCCTATTTAAAGTTGGTAAAAACCTATTTAAGGAATCCCGTAAGTCGGGGCAGGTTGCCAACGGGAAGCCAGGAGAGTTTGGTAGAGGTGAAGTTCTGTCTAAGTCACTTGAGCTTTCAAATGTTGATATCGCAAATGAGTTCGTTGATCTTATGAAAGGTCAAAGAAACTTTTCTGCGAACGCGAAAACATTAACGACAGCAGATCAGATGCTACAGGATGTTTTACAGATTAAGAGATAATCTCTAACTCTCTAAAGAGGATTAGTTCTCAACCTCATTAGAGTTATGTCCAAGAATTTGGGCAGCGATTAAGGGGGGAAGTGTTTTTGCAGGCACTTCCCCCTCTTGCTTTTAGCCATCACATCCTATTGCTTCTACAGGACATTCTTCTAGGGCAACCATGCAGTTTTTTTCTTCTTCTGCTGTCTTAGGCTGAGCATGAACAAATGCATGACCATCATCGTTATTCATGGAAAAAAAATTTGGAGCTTCGATTACACAGGCATCACAAGCAATACACTGATCATCGACATAGAATTTTCCCCCAGTATTCTGGGGGAATTTTTGGTTTTTATCAGCCACTTTTTAGCGAAGTAAATTATTATTTACTGTCACCTTAACATTCTCTTCTAGTTCTTTAAGAGCTTCCTGTGAAAACTTTCTTCCCCAGGCTAATTTAGTAGTTCTTTTTGTTTGCTCAATATCTTCAGGCTTCTGAGCTTCTTTTTTTGGAGCTCCAGGAAGAACTTCGACAAGAACGACTCGAGTAGCCTCATCCCAATTATGAGAAGACGTGGAACCCTTTTTGAAGATATCTTTTAAATAATCTCCAGTTAGGTTGAGCTCAACACCAGCCCCTTCAAGGCGATTAATCGTGGCTTCATTTTCTACTTTAATAGCGTCAGAGTAGTTCTTAACAAGTCTATTGATAGAACTTTTGCTATTTTTATTAATAGCAGCTGATAGCTCTTTAGTTACCGAGGCAAGAAGCTTCTTATGATCATCAGCTTTATTGGCCCTAATTAATTCTCTCGCTATATTAGATTCATGTTCAGCTAATTTCGCTTCAACGGCAGCCTTCTTATCAGTTACATAAATAATATGATAACCAAAGTTCGTTTTAATTGGGTTTGAGATCTCACCTTTCTTCATAGAAAAAGCAGTTTTTTCAAACTCGGGAACCATTCTTCCTCTTGCGAAAAAGTTTAGGTCCCCACCTTTTCCTTTTCCAGATGGGTCTTCTGTATATTTGTTTGCTTTTGCTGCAAAATTTGAAGGAGTCACTTCTTTTCTTATCTTTTCAGCTTTGGCCTTTATTTTTTTAAGATCTGAATCTGGCTCGGTTCTTAAAAGTATATGGCTAGCTCTAAGTTGTTCTGGCTGGCTGAGCGAAGCTTTTCTATCATTAAAAAGGTTTTTAACTCTTTCTTTATTTTCTTTATTAGAAAGAAAACTCTTTACCTCTGTACTGCTAATTTTGATATAAGACTTTAAGGCGTCCTTATTTATCGTAGCTATATTTGCTTTAACTTCTTGAGACTTAAACTTATCTAAAGCTTCAAAATAGGCATTAGATCCTGGATAGGCTGTTAAAATTTCATTTGCTAACTGACCTTTTAAGTCTTGTCTAAAAGTGGCTTCAAAATCGGAAGGGGTATAACCATTTGCTGCAAGTAATTGCTTATATTTATTAATATCAAAAACTTTATTTGTGAGAAAATAAGGTAATTTTTTAATTTCGTCTTTAATTTGAGCATCACTGGGATTGATTCCCATGTCATCAGATATTCTTACCATTAGTTTTCTTTGAACTAAATTTCTAATGGCATTGTCTTTAATTTTAAATTGCTCAATTTGAGCTCTTGTTAGGTCTTTTCCACCAAAAATTCTTTTATAGAACTCTGTTTGTCTTTGATATTCTCTTTGATATTCAGAAATTTTTACGGGAATCCCAGCAACATTTATAACAGTGTCTGGCGTACCTTGAAGTGTTCCGTATCCTGTAACGAGAAAAGAAACCACAATTAAACCAATAAAAATGGTGAGAAATAAATTTGAAGTACTCTTTGTAAATGAAGACATGTTTTCTCCTAAATATTGCCTAAATAAAGCTCAAGGTTCTTGAGCTAAAGTTCGCAAATTATCCCTTAAACCCCCAAATTCGTAAAGAAAGGGTGACACTTCCAGCGCTTTTTAGATAAAATTTTTTAGTCTTAATTACTTCAATAGGATTTTATGAAAATTTTGGAAGAGGCTGGGCAGAGGCATAAAATATTCTTAAATGTTGCAGTGCTAGCGATCTCGTTATTTAGTTTGAGTCGTAGAGAGTTTGTATTCGACGAAACTACGGCCTTTGAGAACTTTATGGTGGATATGTTTTCTCCAATGCAAAGCTCCGTAACCTATATGCGTCAGAAAACATCAAACTTTTTTGAATTCTACGTTGCAAATATTGACGCAAGTCGAGAGAACGCAGAGCTCAAAAAGGGTATAGGAGAGTTAAAGAGTCAATTATTTCAGTATGAACAAGTAGCCAAAGAAAATAAGAGACTTAAAGAATTGCTTCAGTTTGGAAGTGAAACTGGTTTTCAAAAAGTCTTGGCCCAGATTATTGCCTGGGATGCTAATAGTGATTTTAGGGTACTAAGAATTAATAAAGGTAAAGAAGATGGAATTGAACTTCAATCTTCTGTTGTTACTTCAGAAGGTCTGGTGGGATATATCTTTAGGCTAACTGACCATTACGCAGATATTATTACGATTCTTGATCCTAATAATAGAGTCGACGCTTTGGTTGAAAGAACTCGTTCTCATGGAATCGTTGAAGGCTACTCAAAAAGTAGAGCGATAATGAAATATTTAGCAGGAACTGAGCCGGTAATTCTCGGTGATTTAGTGCTGAGCTCAGGTCTAGGAAATATTTATCCTAAAGGTCTTAAAATCGGAAAAATTACGAGAGTTGAACGAGAGAGTTACGGCATTACTCAGACAATTCAAATCAAACCTTCAATAGATTTTTCTTCATTAGAAGAAGTGGTCGTTCTTGTTTCGCCTAAAGATGAACTAAGAGAAAAGGAATGGAAGGCCCTAGATGAAGCGGAGGGGGCGGAGTAATGAGAAACGAGATTAAACATCATATAGGTTCACTACTTTTAACAATCGTAATTCTCGTTTTATTTGAAATCGTTACAACAGCTTTTTTTCCGGCTCTTGGAATTAAAAATTACAGAATACCGTTTAATATTTTAATTGTTCTTTATTTAGGCTTCAAAGTTGAGTCGCCATTTATCGCGATTTTTATTTTTGTCCTCCAATACTTTCATTCCTTTTTCTCAATCGAAGGTTGGGAAATGGGAACGATCGCGGGAATTTTTATTTGTGTCATTATTAGTTACTTAAAAGAGCTTCTCCATTTTTCATCTGCAATTATTACGATTTTGGTGACTCAGTTATTTCAAGTTTTTTGGTTTCTTATAATGTCCGCAATTTTATATTTAAAGCTAGGTGACTTCGGAATGATCGTAGACAAGTTTTGGCGCTTCCTACCAGAAAGTATTTTTATTTCTTTTTGTGCACCGGTTTTCTTTGTTCTAATGGATAGAATTTGGGGAGTTGCTTCAAAAGAGGGGATGCTAGGGGAAGAAGTCTAAGATGTTTGGTGAAGATGATATTGTAAAATCCCATAAGGCTAGAGCAGCTATTATCATCAATTTGATAATCCTCTCCTTTATCATCATCATCGTCAGACTGTGGTATTTACAAATCTACAGGGGAGACGTTCTCTATAAGTATAGTTTGGAAAATCGGTTAAGAAAGGAAGTGGTCAAAGCTCCGAGAGGATTAATCTTTTCGCGCAATAATCAATTGTTGGTGAATAATATTCCACGTTTTGATGCCATAGTTACACCTCAATACTTAAAGAATAAAAAGACTACTTTAAAAAAGCTTTCTCAAACCTTAAATATGCCACTTGAATCGATAGAAAAGATTTTGAAAAAAAATCGCTCACAAGCAAGATATCGACCGGTTGTTGTTAAGAAAAATATTTCGCAAAAAGAAGTTGCCGTTCTTGAAACGGAAGCAGCTAAGATGCCAGGGGTATCGGTAGATACTTTTATAAGTAGAGAATATAGAGACGCAGAAGTTGGCGGACATTTATTTGGGTATATCGGTGAGATATCTCAAACCCAATTACCTAAATACAGAAAGAGAGATAACTTTGATTATAAGTTAGGAGACTTTATTGGAAAGGCAGGAATCGAGGAGAAATTTGACCTGGACCTAAGGGGAGATGATGGCTTTCAGTTTATGGAAGTCGATGCCAGAGGAAGAATGAAAAGGGTTGTTAGCTCTGGACCTCTTTTTGGAGAAATTGAAAATAGACCAGCTTCTCCTGGAAATAGCGTCAGACTAACCATCGACAGGGATATGCAAATAACGGCCTTCAAGGCATTAGAAGGCAAAGTTGGCGGCGCTGTCGCAGTAGATGTTAAAACTGGTGAAATTTTGACGATGGTGAGTAGGCCTAGCTTTGATCCGTCAAAATTCTCTAGAGGTTTAACTTCCGAATATTGGGCCCAACTTGTTAACGATGAAAATAATCCACTTAGGGACAGAAATATTCAAGACCACTTCTCACCTGGATCGACATTTAAGACGATTACAGCTTTAGCGGCACTTGAGGAAGGGATTGTTACTCCAAACACAGAATGGATGTGCGGTGGAGCATTTAAGTTTGGTCGAAGGTATTATCATGATTGGAAACGTGGGGGACATGGTTTAACCGATGTCTATAAAGCCTTAAGAAGGTCGGTAGATGTATATTTTTATAAAATAGCGACACTAATGGATATTGATGTACTAGCTAAGTATGCCATGGAATTGGGGTTTGGGCGTAAGACAGGAATTACTCTACCAAGAGAAACGAGCGGGCTTATCCCAACTAAGGAATGGAAAAAGAAAAGAAATGGTGAGGAATGGCAAAAAGGTGAAACATTAAGTTGTGCCATTGGGCAAAGTTTTGTTCTGGTAACTCCAATTCAGCTAGCCATGGCTTATGCGGCTATAGCTAATGGAGGAATTCTCTATAGGCCACATTTAATAAAAGAAATATTTAATAATAATGGAGATATCTTAAAGAAGATTGAGCCTGAGATTGTTAGTAGAGTTGGGTATAAAAAAGAAAATTTAGATGCAGTAAGAAAGGGGCTATACCAAGTTGCCAATATGCAAGGGGGCACAGCTTGGTGGTATAGAGGGCGTGGAATTAGAATGGCCGGTAAAACAGGTACTAGTCAGGTCATGTCTATGACAAAAGATGAGCTATTTTCAAAATGTGAAGAGATGCCCTATCGGCAAAGGCATCATGGTCTTTTTGCTGCCTTTGCTCCTTATGATGATCCAAAAGTTGCTGTGGCCGTCATTGTAGAACATGGATGCCATGGCTCATCTGCAGCGGCTCCAGTTGCTAGGGATATTATAACAACCTATATGAAAAAATATGAGCCAGAGTTACACGCAAAATATGCTGAAGAAGATAAAGCTATTGCAAAAAAAGCTTGGTTAGCTGCAAAGAGAAAAAAAGAAGAACTAGAAAAGAAAAAGCAAGAAGCTGAAGCGAGTTCCGAAAACTCAGAGGGTGAAGAATGAATTTATCAGCGTTATTGGAAGTTCTCAAAAAATATGATTTTTCGTTCTTTGGAACCTGCGGTGCCATTTTTATGATGGGTATTGTAAACCTTTATTCTGCAACTCACGCATCTGCTTCAGCACATTTAGCTAGTCTTTATAAAACGCAATTAATTTATTTCTTTGCGGCGATAATTATTGGAATGGCAGTTAGCTTTATACAACCTAAAAACTTTTATCGTTATAGTATCTTCTTTTATTTACTAACAATTTTTCTGCTAGTTCTTGTACTTTTTCTTGGTCATAAAGGGATGGGGGCACAAAGATGGATTGTTCTAGGACCACTAAGACTGCAGCCATCGGAAATAACAAAATTATCTGTGATCTTTGTCTTAGCCAGATTTTTTGCCAAGTACAACCCTGATAAGGAACTTGGTCTAAGGGACTTACTCGTTCCATTTGTTTTAGCAGCCATTCCTACCATTTTAATTATCTTAGAACCCGATCTTGGTACCGGTCTATTAGTACTCTTAATCTTTATGGCCATAGCTTTCTATAGGAAGTTGAAATGGAGGACCATTGCAATCATTGGAATCCTTGGGATGTTGAGCGGTGTTATAATGTATAACTTTGGTCTCAAAGAATACCAAAAGAAGAGAGTCCTAACTTTTTTAAATCCTGGATCAGATGCCAGGGGTTCTGGTTACAATGCTATTCAATCAAAGATCGCTATTGGCTCTGGAAAATTTTTGGGTAAGGGGTTTAAAAAATCTTCCCAGGCTTCTCTCAATTATTTGCCGGAAAATCATACTGACTTTGTATTCTCGATTTTCAATGAGGAGCATGGGTTTGTGGGCTCTTTATTTTTGATTGCTCTTTATTTAATCTTGTTTATTCGTTTTGTTTGGCTCGCCACTTCGGTCACGCGGATTTTTGATTCTATCGTAGTCATAGGAATCGCCTCATTATTTTTCTGGCATACCATTATAAATATGGCGATGGTTACTGGGTTACTACCTATTGTAGGACTGCCACTTCCGCTTATGAGCTATGGAGGGTCTAGTCTAATGACCTTTGGCATATGTTGTGGAGTGGCCACTTCCATCAGTAACTCAAGAAATCTTTTTTAAGGGCTCTGGCATATGCATTGCATTTAAAAAGGCAGAGAGTAACTAAGCACTCTTAATATGGGAGAATTACATGAAGAAAATGACTAAAGTTTGGACAATTGTAGCCGTCTTGATGATTGGACTTTCAGGTAATGCCCACGCCAATAAAATAAAAAACCCCACCTTTAAGAAAGTTAGAAAGAGCCTTTGGTATATGGGTGTTTCTGGACCAAGTATGGAAGAAGTAGAGCATCAGATTGAAGAAGAATCTAAGGATGCTAATACCTCTTTAAACATGCCTGAAGAGCTCTCAAAGGCCCTTAAGAAGGCTCGTGGGCAATAGAAGCCCTTTAAATTTCAAATAGTTACCCTACCGAATTTCAATTACTTGCACGGATTGGTACAAGCTGTTATAAAGTCTTAAAAGCATACTAATTATGTATGCGGAGACTTTATGAAAAAGATTTCGCTAATCGGAAGCCTATTAAAAAGAATTTATCGAGTTTATAGCTCGGAACTTCTGACTTCTTTACAACAAAGAGGCTTTACCGATTTGCGCCCAAGTTTCCTTGAGGTTCTTTTATTTATCTGTGAAAACGACGGACCTTCTATCAAGCAAATTGGCTCCGGCTGTGGTCTAAAAAAACAAACTATGACGAGTCATTTGAATGAGCTTGAAAAGAGAGGATATGTTGAAAGAAAAATCAATCCTCAGGATAAGCGAGAGCAAAACATCTTTTTAACTGAGTATGGTGAGAGATTTAAGTTTAATCTTTTTGACTGTATAAGTGATATTGAGTCAAATTATTCTAGTATTGTAGGAGAAGTTGAGCTTGATCGAGTTGAACATCTTTTAAAGAACTTTCATTCCAAATTAAACAACGCTTCTAAAGATCAATTAAACCTAAATCTTTAGCCAGCTGGCGTAGTTATTTCTTTAAGCCTAAAGCCTGGCCAGAACTTTAATCCACCACTGACATTATTTATATTGAAAAAGCCTTTTTTTACAAGCATTTCTGAAGCTTGAATTGATCTTAGACCTTGTTCGGAAACGATTAATACTGGAAGAGTTCTACTTTGAATTTCTGCGTACCTTCTACCAAGTTCTTCTAGTGGAATATGAATTGAGCCTTCAATTTTTTTACCTTGATAATCAACTGCACTCACATCAACGAGTATAAAGTCGTGATCTGGATTATTATAAATACTATAAGCCTTACTGGGGTTTAGATCATTATAGGGACGACCCATAAGAACCATATTGTCGTCTATCTCTTCGCCATTTTTAATTCTAATAAGATGGTTTCTTTGAAGTTGAATTGAGAAATCTAATTTATCTTCCATTCGGGCGATATTATTTTCGATATTGCTCAATCTATTATTAATGAACTCTAAAGTCTGAAGAATATTAATACTCATATAAAACTCCTGCCTCTATTTTATAGGTTTTGAGGGGATTTTCGCAGGAGGTAAATAACGCCCGACCTAAAAGATAGGGTAAAAGTCTCCAAAGATAATATTTCCTGTAATTACAGTAGTTAAGAAAGCAGCAGTGAAATAGACTGCTCCTTCGAAGACTCCATAGCCAAATTCGACTTCATCATGCTCCATTTTTCCTTCTACAGATTCTACTAAAGGGAGGTCGTCCTGCATTTTGAAGATAAATTTTAGACCTTTAATAAAAACTGGAAGAATAATAAGGGCCAGGATGAGCTTAAGAATAACTTGAATTCCGTACCATTTAATATCTCTTAACTCATGATTTAAGGAACCAGCAATGAGCATTGTCCAGCCCCAGGTAAAGCCTAGATAACTTACGGCTAAGGCCATACTTTTTTGAACTAAAAGACGATTAAAAGATAGCTTAGACATTATTGAATAGGTTTTAGTGGCAAAGCCCATGAGAACCATTGAGAGCAACCAAAGAAACGCCAAATTAATCAAAGAGCCGTCGGCAACTGAAATAATGGTTTTGAGAATATAAGCGATAGCGATGGCATGGGTAAAACAAATGAGAGCATAGGCAAAGTTTTTTCTTTTTGGAATTTCATCTTGATATTCAAAATTATAAAGAACAATGCTCTCTTGAATATAGATTGAGCCAAGGTAAAGAACACAGGCGGTAATCGCCTGAATAAAAAAATCAATTAGGGCAAACCAGAAACCTTCCGCCATAAAAAATTTGAATTGGGTGAAGAGTATTCCAATACCTAACAATCTAGAGAATAAATGAAGGGTATCGGGTGAGTTCTTAGAAGGGTAAAACCTTTTAAACAGTTGCTGCCTAGATGAAGGATATAGTACGACGTGAGCATATTTATAAACAAGCAGTAGTAGACAGATAAAAATTGTGAGGACAATTCTGAGGATTAATTTATCAAATAATTCATTCATAGCTATTTCTTCCTATGGTCCCAAGTCGGATACTTTATAAACTTTTTAAAAAACTGTTTTAAAGTTAACTTTTCAAAATCACTTGTTCCGATTCTTTCTTTAAACGCTTTTTGAGTAATGCTGCCGTTGGCACCAAACTCATTATTTAATCCATAAAAAGCTTGTTCGTTTTTTAAATGGATTTTCATTTTTTTATAAAATTCAAAATTAGGAGTAAATTCAAGCCAGCCGAAAATCTTACTATAGTGCTGATAAGGCTTATGAAATTTCCAGACTTTTTCACCTGAATTTGCATAACCCCATCTCCCAAATGCTAGGTTCCCTACATAAAGGGAACCTGGGGGTTGAGGAATAGTGCTTTCTTCTTGTTTATTTTCATCTCTTCTAAAAATAGACATTCCAATATTGGCTTTATTTCTTTCCCAGAATTCTTTAGATGTTCGAACGATTGTCTCTTCGGGACTCTTGAACCCATGAACAACCTTTAATCTCATAAAGTAGGTTTTAATCAAAAATCCGATTTGAAAATTTTCTGTGAGGACAACACTAAGAGGAGCACCAACAAAGTAGTGTCCCAAGACTTTTTCGTTAGGAATAAGTGGAGTCTTTTGTTCAGAAGGAGAGAAGTTTTTAGATAGTCCTAAAAACAAAAGTATGAGCAATGTATAAAGTGAGAGCTTATTCAATCAATTCATCCAATTAGCTTGTTGTCCTAATATTATCCCTAAAGTAGGGCTTATACTCAAGTTGAATGAATTATAGCTAAAATGGCCTTCTGCTTGGCTTCTGGAAGCTGCTCAAACTCGCAATGGAGCCTATTTACCGCATGGGAATTTGAAAACTTCTGAAAAAGGTCAGTAGAGTCGTTAATATCAAAATACTTCTTTTTTCCCGATTCAAAAAGTTCTCTCGATACTTTCATTGTAAACTTATCGCTTGGAGAGTCCTCAGTATAGTACTTGGATAATCTTCCGAGTGAAGAACATCTAATGAATTCAATATTTTCTTGCTCAAGATAATTTTGAACTTGATCAAGAGTTTTAAGCTGAGTCTCGTTAAATGATTCAAAGATTTTTTGAGGAATCTTATTTTGAACTAAGCTTTTGGCATATTTGTTATCGCTGAGTTTCAAAACTTTCATGAGCAAGTAATCATCATGCTCTACATAAGCCTCTATATCAGCGGGGATTTTGTATTCTTCTGGAGACGTTGCAAAATATTTATAGAGCAATTGTTCTAAAGCAACCGAGCGATAATGAAAATATACCATCATGAACATATGATAACGACTGAGAAGAAAATCATCGAAAGTAACAACGGCTCTTTCATTTATACCAAGAAAGGCTCTGTTTTCGGTGATACAAGGTTCTAGATTATCTAAAAGCCAATCTAGGTCATAGCCACCATAGCTAACACCGCAAAAATAACTATCTCTTAATAGATAATCCATTCGGTCACAATCTAATTCACTACTGACTAATTGATGTAGTATTGGAAAATAATCGATACCTTCAATGGTATAATATTCTGGGGCCGTAGTTTGACCTACAATCAAGTCTGCAATTCGAACTCTTTCAACACCAAACTCTTCCTCTACTAACTTAAAGGATTCCGCGAACGAGCTATCGGCAATCGACTTTATCGTATAGTCCTCATGAGTAGCCTGACGGTCTCTATTTTTATCTTTCCCTTTAAGAAACTGTTCAGGAATTTTTAACTCTGAAAGTTGGGGCATTACCGTTTCAGTTGAATGGCTCAATGGAGCATGTCCTATATCGTGAAGTAGGCAAGCTAGCTTAAAGGTCTCTTTTAATTTTAAGACTTCTTTATTTCCAAGCCTTCCTTTAAAGAGACCATCAAAGGCCTTGTTCCCAACATACATAACTCCGATTGAGTGAAGGAAGCGAGTGTGGGTTGCACCTGGAAAGATGAGGTCCGAGAATCCTAGTTGTTTAATATTTCTTAATCTCTGAAAAAAGCTATGTTGAATAATTGGGATTTCTTCATCAAGAATATGAATTGAACCGTGAACAGGATCTCTAACTTCCATTATGCCTTCTTGCTAAGATTTGATGAATTTTCTTCTAGCCAAGCCATAATATCGGAAGATTCAAACATGGGTTTATTGTCAATATATAAACATGGGACAGTTCTTTTTCCCGTGTCGGACATGAGCTTGTTTAGGTGATCTTGATTGGTAAAAATATCTCTAAATTCAACATCTAGATTGAGCTGATTAATTAAATTAATCACCATGACGCAAAATGGGCAAGATTCAAAATAATATAAAGCTAATTTTGGTGAACTCATGATTTTTTCTTGTCCAAGCCTTTTGCATATAGCTCATCCTCATCAATAAAATCAGAGGAACCTTCATCATCGGGCTTGTCAAAGGCTTCATTATATCCCCAACCAAAACCATATTCGCCTTCATTCTCATTTTCAGTTTCGTCGTCAGGGTTATATTCTTCGTTCAGTCTTGTCGATCCTTCCTCACTATTTTTAGCGGGCTGAAATCCACCGTCAGAACTTTCTTGAACTTCCTCTAGAGGGACAGCATCAACAACATCTTCAACGGCAGCAACTAGTTCTTTTTCCTGCTCTTCATCTTCTTCATCAACGAGGTCCGATAAATCCTCATTTTGCTTTTGAGCTTCTTTATATCTTCTAATTGCCTCTGCTTTTGCTTGTTCTTTTAATTCGGCAGCAGTTAATTTTTTTTCTTTGGCCTTAGGAGCAGCTTTTTTCTTACCCTGCTTCTTTACAGAAGCAGTCTTAGCAGCTTTCTTTTTCTTGCCCTGCTTCTTCGCAGAAGCAGTTTTAGCTACTTTCTTTTTAGCTACTTTCTTTTTAGCTACTTTCTTTTTAGCTACTTTCTTTTT
>PBIO01000029.1 GCA_002720865.1 Halobacteriovorax sp. | reverse complement strand
GTTCCCAACTACGAATGGTGCGAGATGCGGCATTCAGAAGTGATGAGGCTGGACAATTAGCGCGACGTTACATACTAACTACAATGATGACTGCGGTTATGTTAACTACAGCATTAAATGAGGCTCGTGGTGAATCTACGGATTACAATATCTGGAAAATCAATGAGCGAACAGGTGAAGCTTATTACAATACAAACGCCTTGAAAATCAAGAACATTGGCGGTAGAGACATTTCTTTACTAGGTGTATATGATTCATTACTCGGCCTTATCGTGACAGGTATGGTAGAAGGGCCAGAATCCGCAGCAGTTCGTACATTGCGGACAAAAGCATCTCCGGGAGTAGGTCGCCTCTGGGACGCATTTTCGGGAACAGATTTTGCTGGTAATGAAGTGATCGTACAGCCAGTTAAAGATCCTGTGCAGACTATGCAAACTGCTGCTCGTATGGGTGCAAATTCATATACGCCTTTCTTTGTGGGTGATGTAGCTGAAGATGTTGCTCGTGGCACCGCAGGAGCACAGAGTCCATTTGTTATGGCTGGCGCATTCTTGGGTATGAAAGCATCACCTATGACTCCGAATGAACGTCGTAATTATCAGGTTACTAAGTGGGTGGATGAGCTTGGCCCTGAACAAAAACAAGAACTGGGTTTGTTGTTCCGTAATCAATTTAATGCCATGGAAAGTGTACCTGTCTCTGAATATCGTGATTTAACAGGCGCAGCGAAATCACGATTCAATCAAGAATTTCCGTTATACGATGATTTGAATATTGAATCATTGCAAAAAAGAGCACGTCGTGGAGATGAAGCTGCATTAGCGCAATTAAATAAAATTCTTATTGAAGATATTGCAATGGAAGAACAAGCTGCATTAGCAGATGCTTATGTTAAATGGCTGAATAATGAGCCAAATATGCAGGGTATGGTTATTCCTATGGACCCTGCGAAGATAATGTCTGATTTAACTGATATTCGTTATCGATCATGGAAAGCAAAAAAGGCACAAGACAGATTCTTTGATCAGGAAACAAGCGATCCTGTAAGTGATGATCCCGTTCAACGTGCTTTATCTCAGTACTATCAGGCTATGGATAACAATACAATTCCAGGGACTAACCACGTAAATTGGAATCAGTTCAATCGTGATTTAGCTAAATTGCATAGGGAGTGGTCGCCAGCACAGGCGAATGCTATAGAAAACAGATCCCCTGCAAAAATACATCCAACCTTCCAACAACTATGGGATGATAGGCAATTAGTAAACCAGAGTGCCTATTACGATGTCGCACAACAAATATACGAACGGCCTATTGTTCAACAGGCATTAACTGCTCTTATGGGTGAAGATGTGCCTTTGTATTATGACGGATTTACAGATTTGATTGAAGCGATGTTTGCTGATCCGAACATTGAACGACAACGGATGGCGTTTATATTAAGTCGTTTGAATGGGAAATTGGTACCAGCAATCCAAAATCAACGCAAGCAATTAATTGCCGAACAGCCTGAAATTGGTGAAGCCCTACAGAGGCTTGGAAGAATTAGACCTAATCGTCAGCAAGTTATGCAAGTTGCCTAGCGTTGACGTTTTATATGGTATGAGAGACAATCAGTGAAAGGAGAACCAAGTGGTTAACGAAGCTGCTCCCATTTCTCAGAGCAATATGAATGCTCCCGACGACGATCTAGAAAACGTCGAGGATACATTTACGCTTGAGGAAGAAGACTCGGCAGAAGTTCTTGAGCCAGAATACGCGACAAAAGAGGAATTGGAAAAAATACGTCCAATGCTCGGTCGCGCTACATCTGCACTCGACCAACTTCAGAATCGTACAAATTCCATGGCATCCCAAGAAGATCTTACGTCGATACGTGAAGAGCTTAATCAATTGCGCAGTTTAATGGAGTTAGGATTGAAGGACTTTGCATCTGAAGATGTAATGACTGAATTGAATAACCAGAGAACTGCTCTTGAGAAAGCTGCAGATCGCGAGGCATTGAGGTCTGAATTGATGCAGGAACTTGGTCAATCACCCGATACGAATGTAAATTCTGGCGCGATTGATGATACGTCATTACAAGCTGCATCGAATCAGGTATTAGCATATGCAAGAGGAAAGGGTGTAGACCCGAACCTGTTACCTGCTGATGTTTGGAATATGCAGCCCGGTCAAACATTAGATGATGCAGTAAGAGCTGCTGAAACTGCTGTTGATAACATGGCTAGTGAAGACACATCTACGGCTCGACGTTCAAAAAGAAAGAATGCCGACCCCCAAAATGGAAACTCACCATCAAGAGCTGGCGGATCTACGTCATATCGAGGATTGAATCTTGAGAAATTGTCAAAAATGACGCAAGACGAAATATCCGCTATTCCGAAAGAAGTTGTGGATAAGGTCTTGACGCAAGGAACTTAAGGAGTAATAGCAATGGCTATTGAAAACTTTATTCCTCAGATTTGGTCAGGCAGAATTCTCGAAAACTTGAACAAGCAGCACGTATTCGCAGCTCGTTTGAACCGCGATTATGAAGGGGAAATCAAAAATTTTGGTGACTCTGTGCGAATTAACAGTTTGGGTACAATTACTATTGCGGACTACACAAAGAACGGGACTATTAACAATCCTGAGACTTTGCAAGGTTCCGATATGGTTCTTGAAATAACTCAAGCTAAGTACTTCAATTTCGAGATTGATGATATTGACCGATGGCAGCAAAAACCAAAACTGATGGATGCTGCTACGAGGGAAGCCGCCTACCAAATGGCGGATCAAGTTGACACATATCTAGCAGACTCATTGGCTGCTGATTCAACAAACAATGTCACTGGTGGTGGTGGTGCGGTATTAACTATCGGTACTGGTGCTGGTGAAACAAATGCATATGTATCCTTGGTAAACGCAGGTGTTGCACTTACTGAACAAAACGTACCTACACAGGGCCGTTGGGCAGTAGTTCCACCTTGGTTTGAAGGTATGTTGCTGAAAGATGATCGATTCGTGAGCTACGGTACTGTAGCAAACCGGGATGATCTGAAGAACGGCAATATTGGTCGTGCTGCAGGGTTCGATGTTTATGTATCGAATAACTGTTCATCACTTGGTGGTCTTGGCGTAAACTACTACATCCAAACAGGTGTAGATATGGCTGCTACCTATGCTGAACAGCTTAACGATACTGAGGCATACCGCCCAGAATCTAGCTTTTCAGACGCTCTAAAGGGCTTGCACCTTTACGGCTGTAAGGTTACTCGACCATACGCATTGTGCTACATCTACGGCACTGAAGGTACATAGGGAGGATAGATAAATGGCTATAACAACAGTCACGGTAACTGACCTGACCCTAAATACGGAAAGTGCTGATCTGAACGCTGCTGCATTTGGTACCCTTGGTACTCTTATTGCGACAGGTGCAGACGGCTTTAACGTAGACTGCAGCAACTATGGAGATAGAAAACTTATTTTTATCTTCACAGATCAGGGTGCTGCTGGCGATGATGTAACAATCACTGCTGGTAACAGACCTCCTTCACAGAGGGCTGATCTGGGAACAACCGTAATTACGATGGACGCGAGTGATACACGCGCGATTACTCTTGAAAACGGTCAATTCCTTGGGCGTGGTCTAGGTTGGTCAGTGGGAAACCACGAACAAAACATTAGTGGCACAAGCGCCGGGAATGCTACATACCTATTGGTATTAGCTACACCGCGCGACCTCTAAGGTTGTAATATAGTGTGATAGGGCAGACTGTTCTGGGGAGGAGTCTGCTCTGTCATATCTATTATTTAGGAGAACATAATGGCAAGTGATCAATTAGAAAACAGCATCATCACACGCCTGATAGATGGCAACGGCTATCTGATGAGTCCTGACGCGACATATTACGTATCGTTGCATACGGCTGACCCAGGAGATACAGGCACAAATGAACTGCCTTCTACGAATGGATATGCCCGTAAGTCATACACAACATCAGGCGGTTGGAATGCAGCTTCAGGTGGATCTACATCAAATAACGGTTCGATAACCTTCGCGGCTGCTTCTGGTGGCGATTGGGCAACAGCGACACATTTCGGTGTATGGAATAATTCTGCAGGTACATCTGCCAACTTCATGCTTGGCGGTGCATTAACTAGCTCAGTAACATGCACTGATGGGGATGCTGTGCAATTCTTGGGTGGTACTCCTGGTGCATTAGTTATTACCTGCACATAGGAGTAAGCGATGCCTACAGTAAACGGTCCTGATGAGATTACTACCTTAGAAGGTGGTAAC
Source organism: Halobacteriovorax sp. (assembly GCA_002720865.1). Classification (GTDB taxonomy): domain Bacteria; phylum Bdellovibrionota; class Bacteriovoracia; order Bacteriovoracales; family Bacteriovoracaceae. Next base: position 14,431 of record PBIO01000029.1, on the reverse strand, counting down.
AATAAAGTCTTCTATTCCAATAACAGTGGCGAAATCACTGAGTTAGCTCTCGGTGCATCTGGCACAGTACTTACCAGTGCAGGAACGGACGCAACTGCAAATCCACCATCGTTTGTTGCGACTGCTGGTGGCGCAGAAGGCACATTTGTAGCTAACGGTAGTATCACTGCTGGCCGTGCAGTGGTATTAGATGCCGCAGGAACAGTCTCACAACTAGCAAATACGCTAGTTGCCAACGCTGTTGGAGACGGTACAACAAATAACAGTAGCAATGGCTGGTTCTCACCAATGTGGGGCATGAGTACTGCGGCAGGTAAGGGTTATTACGATAAATCACAAGATCATCATGTCAGAATGACTCAGAATTATCAGTGGCCAAGTACTCCGTATTACGGTGGTATAACACTTAGTGGATTCACAACCGCGTCAGGTGCGTTAACAACAACCTACAGCATAGCTGCAAACAATACAAGCTATAACGCCAACAACTCTGCGTCTAGTTATCCGACATGCTGGTATGACGATACGGGTGAAGTTGGGTACGTTGCGACAAGCAATGGCAATGTAAGTAACTATGGCTATTTGTTTGCAGTATCTAGTAACGGTTCTGCGTTTACTGTAAGTAACAACACGCAGTTTGGTCAGAGCGATGTCGCATTTGCTAAGTGTGGTTTATATGTTCCAGACTTAGGGTACTCGTTAATTTTTTGGCAGAATTCTACAGGCACTCATTTTTGTGATGTTGATAACGGAAGTGCGGGTAGTACTACAATCACTGTTGGCGGCAACATCGCAACGTCTACTTTGGACAGTACAGGATATAGCGACCAAAAAGGGGCTATTAAGGCTTCATACGATCCTGACAACAATATTATTTTACTTATATGGCAAAACGCAGCGGCAACAGGCGGCTCTCCGCATCTTAATTATATGATTGGTGCTGTCGCAGGTGGCTCAATTACTTGGGGTAGTGTCGAAACATTGTCAACGTCGTATTTCTCTAACAACAATCTGCAACTGTGTTACCGAAGTGCTGATTCAAAGTGGTTTGCATTGTGGACTGATAGCCCTGACGTGAACTATACGGCTGCTGGTACGTGGACGAGCGGTACGACAATGACGTGGAGCATTAAAACATTTACCGCTGGTGATGGTGATTTCTATAAGGGATACGATCCAACCACGCAATCCCTTGATGATGGATTATCTACCGTTACTGTCATGTCAAAGGATTACAACGGCTACCAACAGCCTCGTATTTTTTCGTTTGCGTATGACAGTTCGTCAGGTTATTACGATGCTGCATCGGGGACAACCACAGCTATGTTGCCTGCTGGTAGTTCTGGGTTAGTGAACTATTCAACTGCGAGTAACGGAGACTTTGCGTTGTCGTATAGCCCTGATGATGAGAAGTATATGTGGAGTGGTATGCAGTTTGTGTCTCCGTATTATCTTCAATCAGGTTCGTATCGACCGACAACAGGAAGCGATAACAGCACCACATTTATTGGTATTGCGCAGTCCACTGTAACTAACGGGCAATCAGTCGATGTGAAATGGCTGAGTTCTAAAGACACTCAACAATCAGGGTTAACAATTGCATCAAAAGCGTATGCAGATTCGTCTGGTGCAATTACTAGCACTGCTGGTTCAAATACTTATATCGGGTTTGCGACTTCAGCGTCAGATGTGGTTATCACGCAGACAGGGAGCGGCTTGTAATGATTGTACTTCGTAAAAAGGCAGACAATTCTATTTGGATGAGTTGGGAAGATTCGGTAACCGTCACGTTGAACGCGACAAAAGTATCTGGAACTAGCGGCGGCGCGACAGAAGAATCGTTCGCATTTACAGATGCAGATTACGAGCTTGTGACTGGAGTAACTCTCCCTTCTGGCTATCGAGACGGTGCTTGTTACTCCTTTGACGGCAGTGATTGGGCCGTTGTAAATGCCACACTAAAAAAATATTTTGACGATCTAGAAGACGCTGAAAAAACAGCACAAGGTAGATAGGAGCCTGACATGGTATTACAAGTACAAGTCTCTGGTACAAAAACCACTGATGGTACCGAGCAAACCCTGGGGACATCCACATATGTTGGTGTACATGTTGTTCAGATTGACTTATCTGCTATGCAAGCAGGAGACACGCTACGCCTGAAGGTAAAGACAAAGACACTCACGTCAGGTACTGAAAATGATTTCATAGTCCAGACATTCAGTGGTGTACAGGCAGAGCCAATCATCCAATCAGAGCCAGTCACTTCACCGTTCTCGTTCACAGCTACGATAGAGCGTACTGGAGGCTCTGATAGGGCGTACCCTTGGTCGATTAATACAGTCTAGGAGTAGTCATGTCGCTATCTTCTATCCTGTTATTGTCTAGCGGGCAGTTTGTACAAGCTGCAGGTACAGCTAATATTGCTGTTAACGCAACAGGTGATGCTCACATCTATGAGATAATGCCAGCAGCAGGTACGGCATCTATATCTGTTACTGGTTCAGCGACACCAAATCTTTATTCTTTATATCAAGCAGCGGGAACTGCTACTATAGACGTGTCAGCGACAGGAGATCCAATGGTTACATTAGCAGCAGCGGGTACAGGATTAATTGATGTTTCGGGCGGTCCAGCCGAGCTACAGGTAGTTGGCGCGAGGCTCATGGCTAAGTGCTATGTCTCGCAGATACCAGAGAGTTCAGGCGACAATGTCTATGCACCTGTCCGTCACATTGAAATGCGTCGTGGGGATAACCTCATCTTATACCTGCGGTTTAGGGACTTGCGAGAGAACGTATACCCGTTAACTACTGCTGGTAATCTGGCATCTATTTGGTTCACAGTAAAGGCTCGTTATAGTGAACCAGACTCAGGAGCAATCGTACAACGCAAGATAGGTGACGGCATTTACGTTACAGACGGACCAAATGGCGAAGCACAGGTGGTATTTACCCATGCAGAAACATCAATCCTGGGGGCTAGAGAATACGATTATGTCTGGGATGTGCAGATTAGACGAGATGTCTATGGGTCTGAATCTATTATTTCGACTGCAGCTACAGGCACTATGACGGTTAATCCAGATGTAACTATTGATGTTGCAGCGCATGTAGAGGTGTCTTCATAATGAGTATGATCGGTTTGGATATCTTGCATGGGTTTTCTAAATTCATTGGTGATTATTGGGTCGGAGAAACCAGTACTGCTGGTACTACCACTACTATGGTTGATGATAAGCTCAGTCGCTTTGGTGATGATTCTCTGGTCGATTTCTATGTACGTCCTATTCAGGACCAAAACATCTACGAGGTTAGACGTTTAGACAGCTTTATTTCTAGTAGTGGAACTATGACATTTGCACCTGCTTATACTGTGGCACCCCAGATCTACCAGAAATATGAGCTACATAGGTACGATCCTGCTATTAAATACCAGTGTATTGATGAAGCACGGTATCGAGTCATTGATGACCTGTTCAAAATCGTATATGACGATACACTTACTGGTGATGGATATAGTACAAGTTTTGACATACCTAGTTCTATTAGGCAAGGCCCTGTCAGGGTCTATGAAGAAAGTCCTATGGACACGAATACTACATGGAATCTGCTTTCTACTCCTAATGTCGATGCTTTAACTAACTGGACAGCTACCAATTTCACAGCAACTCTAGAGGCTGACGCTACATCAGATGTAACTGTGCCTAAATACGGAGATAATTGCACCCGTTTGTATACTACCGGGAGTGCTGTAGCTACATATGTGCAGGATGTCGCCAATATGTCCAATGTCACTGCATCGAGCGCAGCGGGGCGCAAAATGACATTTGGTGTTTGGGTATACTATCGAGGCTTTCCGAACGCTCAGAGCGTGTATGCGTCGATTGTGAGCAATTCATCGGATGCAATCATCTCTCAAATGCATACTGGCAATGGTTGGGAGTTATTAATTGCAGAAGGTGACATCGAAGGAAAGAACAGCACAACACTACAAGTCAAGATTACAGCGGAGACTGATAGTCAGGGAACTGTCATATTTGCTGAGAGGGCTTGGTTTTATTTTGGCGACTCTAGCCGTATTACGGATCGCTACAACCACCTCATGGGGCGAGAAGTTCGACGCGATGATGTCGTTCAGAAAGTATATCTAAACTTTATTGCTGGATCTGGTAATCAATTACGCCTTGAAGGTCGTGATTATATTAGTAGTCTTGGTACTGGTACTGCACAAAATACAAGAACAATGGAAGTAGATGGTGCAAGCGCACAAATTCTGTATGCTTCTGCTGCTCAGATACTCTTTGAACGTGAAGGTATGAGTGCAGAGTCCATGGAGCAGCTACAAAACAGAATCGCTCTTGCTGATAGGCGAAAATCACAGGTCAAAGATAGACTTGTGATGCCATTCGCTCCATCAGTTAAGAGTGCATATGGCTAAGTCTTCAAATCGTGGGACATACGATGTCTTTTTTGAAGTCGATGGTGACAAGATCGGCTTTAATCTTGCTGATGGAGAGAATGATGTTGTCGGTTATGCGACTGGACTAGCTCCTGCAATTGCACCAAGGGTAGACAATACAGCGTTTACATTCTCGTCTGTACCACCAGAAATAAAGGTGCCTATTACCTTTGAAGACTGGTCAGGAGGTGCTGGCTATCCTATTGCTAGTACTAATCAGCCTATTGTGTATAACTATGGAATACGAGTAGATGGTTCAACTCCAGGAAAATTAACTCGTGTTGGTACTCAGCTATATTATGAACGAGATATATACCCTGTTGACGGATTTGGCGATCAGGATTGGATGCCAACGGGGTTTGGTCGTGTAAAACATACAAGTCAAGGTACGTTCCTGCTGGCTGGTGACGTATATCTATGGAATGGTACTGCGTGGACACTCTCGTATGAAACATATAGTTCTGCTGGCATAAAGTATGAATTGGCATTGGATATTATTGAGTTCAATGGATATGTGTTCGTTACATTAGTTGATTATTGGGGTAGGTATGGTAGCGGTACACGATTAGGGTATACCTATGTGTATACAAATAATGGCGGAGGTAGTTGGACAAACGCTGCTGGTGCAGGAATAGAACGTGATCATTTGTATTTTGCGGTTAAAGGGCAAACATCAGGTAATCCGATTATGTATGGAATAGATAAGACGGGTGAGTTGCGTAACAATGCTACTGGTATTGCTGCGTGGTCTGCTGCGATTCAGGTTGGTGAAACAACCGAAACTGTAACTGGTATGTTGGAACACAATGATGTTGTCTACGTGTTCAAGACGAATGGTATCTACAAATTAAACGCTGCTGGTACTGGTACAGAAGATGTCTGGATTGGTGCTAAAGATACAACAAACGAGACTAATGGCAGCACTCCTGTACTATTTCGTGATGGGAATATTTATTGTACATATGATGGTTACTTAATTCAGTTCAATCCATCGACAAATACCTTAGTGCGAATATTCCCTATACAAGCAAATGATTTCTATAGCGGTCAGATAAATGCTATTACTACTGATGGTGAGTGGTTGTATATAGCGTTTCAGACTGACTGGTCATATGGCGAAGAATATATAAGTGGCAATTCTACTTACAGAAGTAATCATTATGCTCATATACTTAAGGGAGATCCGAATGTTGGTGGATTCCATCCTATTGGTGTAAATGAGTATGGGAATGTGCGTAATATTAGTGCAGTTCCTCCCGGCTCTACGGGCGGCGCAAATCCAGAATTGCATCTTCTTACTGCCATAGACAGAATTTATAACAATGTGACAATTGGGCCACGCGACTTTAATATCTGGGATGGTTACATAACATTACCGCGTTCAGGAGAAGACTTTAGTACTGATACGAATGTAAGTGATAGTGAACTTGGATTTGCGAGTTATGTTTGGGGACCATGGGTTGACCTAAATGCAGTCAATATAGACAAGTACATTGCATCGATACAAGCAATTGTAGATAATGCTAGTTCTGGTTCATGGTGGAATTTATACTGGCAGTTTGATTATGGTGTACATGACAGGGTCCTTGGTGCTCAAGGTGGTGGACAGCAGTGGATTGATCTTACTGACGGTAGTCCATATACAGACTTTTACTGGGCTTTAGATAATTCTCTTACCTCAAGAAGTAATGACGCTAGTATCATGTCAGGCGCGTCGCTAGAAAGATGGCGTTCTATACGTTATGTGCTCGAAGGTTGGAACGTATCAGGAACATCAGAGAATGCATCTCATCCACGCTCGGTAGCTATGGAAGCTGCTGTGCTTCCTGAGCGTGTGCGTACCTGGAGTCTACAGGTAGAAGTATCTGATGGCTTAGAGTTACGTGGTGGGGGCAAGCAACGTGATGGATATATTCGTCAGCGTAACTTCTTGTTCGATTCTCCTGCGAAGCAAATGACATATTACGACCGTGACGGTCAGAACTATGTAGTTAAAATACAAGATATTCAATCTGCTGGTACCCGTAGAGGTCAGGAGAGTGACTATGAAGTGTATAGTATTTCATTAAGTGAGTTAGTTCCGAACACGATAACGACTCCATTATTCTATTGGGGTAATGGTTCATGGAACCGTGGTCAGAGATATACTGTGTAAGGAGTCATTATGGGTGCATCATATTCAGGAATAACAGATGTCTCGGCTGGTAACGTAGCTGCCGTCCTTGATATCAATCAATTTAAGCAAGCCTTAGAAGGGCAACGAGATTTCGTGCCGTTGATCTGGGCGACTGACGATAATAATATTATCTTGCGTATCGGCGATGCTGCAGGAGCAAACTTTCTTGATATTCAAGATTCTGCAGGAGTGAGTCAGTTTAAGGTAGACAGTAATGGAAATATTACAAGCACTGATGTCCTTACTTCTACTCGGATTGTGCGGCTTACTGCTGATGTAAGTGATTCCAGTGGTACGCTTCAAGATGTGACGGGTATGTCATTAGCTATTGGCGCTAATGAAGTATGGACATTCCAGATGTTTGCTATGTATCTGGCAGATACTACTCCCGATGCGCGTTTTGGATGGACTGGACCTACTGGATGTCAGGCTACATGGGCACATACAGGCGATCCTGCATTTAATGCTTCTGGTGTATCAACGTACAACTATCCGCGATCTATTGGTGGGAATATAGGTTTACATGGTTATGGTACTTCTAATCCTACGGATGCAAATTCTACAACCTTTAACGGCACCATTGTTAATGGTGGTACTGCAGGAACATTCCAGCTTCAGTACTCCAGAGATGGTTCGAGTGGTACCTCTACATTGCAGGCTGAAACACATATAATCTTTACGAAAGTGAGTTAACCATGGCTAACAGTAGTAAAAAACAAAAGTGGATTCAAGATGCTATCAAGCGGCCCGGAGCCTTTGGCAAGAAGGCTAAGGCTGCTGATATGAGTACTGCAGCATATGCAAATGAGGTTATGAGAAATCCAAAAGAATTCTCAAGACGTACCCGCCGACAAGCAAGCCTTGCAAAAACTCTCATGGGCTTCAATCGAAAACGGTCTACTTAATAGATATTCCCTTATCCTTATTGGTGTTATTAGTACTTATCGGTAATGGTAAGTGGATAAGGGAGTTATTCTATGGCAAGATTAAAATTCAGAGGTCAAATAGACGGCCTAAAATACACACAACATCCTGTAAACGGCACGATAAGTAGTTTCTATAACGTAGTCAGACCTGAACTTTCAGGCGGCAAGGGTCATTCGGGCCTAGATATTGCTGCTCCTGAAGGAACACCAATTACAGCACCCATGGAAGGGACAGTTAAAGATGTATTTACGACGGAAGACACGGGATGGAGAAAAGGGTTCGCGAAAGTTTTTGGGAACTGCGTCATTCTTCGTCATGACGACGGCGACGGTAGTCTTCTTGGGTACACTCTGTATGCTCACATGGCTGGAGCGCCAAGCGTCGAGCGTTCTCAATCCGTCGCCAGAGCGCAAGTCTTAGGTGAAGTAGGTAACACTGGTCAAAGTACCGGGCCTCACTTACATTGGGGTTGTACTATCTCGGACAATCCATACATGCAAAGAGCCAAGGGGTTGAATGATCCACTCAAATTCATAGATAATAGTGAAGTTGATGTAGAAGTTGATGATACTGATGAGAGACAGCAAAAAGCCAACGATATGATGGATGCTGCGCAGAGTATGATGAACGACATCATTGATGACTTGCAAGGCAAGGTAGACGACATGGAGGTCGCTAATGGGTAAAAGTACAAAGAAGAAGAAAGGTCGGAGGTACTAAATGAACGAGGAATATCGGGACATAATTGAGCGAGCAGTCTCCACGGCTGTGCAAGCTGCAATCGGTGTGACTGCTGGTATGTCCATGGCGGATATGGATATGGATGCCATGATGCTTGTGGGTACTGTTGCTGTTAGTGCTGGTGCATCTGTACTAAAAGGTGCAGTAGCTCAGAAGCTAGTTGGTGACGACTCGGCAAGTTTGGTAACATTAAAGCGCGACCCTAAGACCGGGCGCTTTATGTCAACGAAAAAGAAGAAGAAGGGATAACTCTCCATGGATAGAATGGAACGAAGCCTAAACATTAAAGCTGTCGCAGAAGCAACGCTTGTTTCTGAGGAAGTTGCTCAGGCTGAAGAAGCTGCAAAGGAAGAAGCTGCCAAAGCAGAAGCTCCAGCTAAAAAACCCGCTGCGAAGAAAAAGGCTCCTGCAAAGAAAAAGTCTTCGTAGATTAAATGGCAGACGAAGCTGAAAAAGATCAGAAATCTTCTAGTAGTGGTACCACTATTACTGGAGTTCAGCTTCTAGTCGGGGTTATCTTCGTACCTGTCGTAATGGTCTGGCTGGCACTGGGTGCCAGAATCATATGGTCAGCTACGGGAAACCCCGAAACTTTAGACCAAATTGAGGGGCTTCTCACAGCTCTCGCGGTCCTTTCGCTACCTGTATCTGCAGGATTGGGAAAACTCTTTGAAGCATTTTCATCTGAGATAGAAGCTAGAAGAAGGGATGAATAATGTACGAGTATAAAGTAACTCTAGACAGGGTCGTCGATGGCGATACGTGTGATGTAAATATTGACTTAGGCTTTGAAATTTGGCTTGCAAAGCAAAGAGTCAGGCTATACGGCCTTGATACATGGGAGAGCAGGACAAGAAATTTGTCTATAAAAAAGAAGGGCCTAGCAGCCAAGGCCTACACCAAATCCATACTTGAATCAGCAGAAGAAATTACGCTCATCAGTTACGGTCGTGGTAAGTATGGTCGAATCCTGGGGGAACTCATCTGTGATGGCGAGAACCTAAACGAGTTGTTGATAGCAAATGGTCATGCTGTTGTGTATGATGGCGGTACCAAGACGTTAGCAAGCTAATCTGTTGTGCGCTAGGGGGCGTTTAAGGTGTAACTAGGGGGGAAGGATAGTCGGTGAAAGGAAGCAATGCCGACTCCCCCTAGTCACAGGAGGTGACGATGAACAGATCGCCTATAACGTCAACTGTATCATATAACGGATAGTGCTGAAACTCGTCAGCACTCATACCACCTATATGCATATTCCATTTTTCATATGTTTGTTGTGCTTTGGGTGGTGGGTAGAAGTCATTTGTTTCTTCTATAAAGTCTCCGCCTTTACCACAGGTAGCAGCAAGCCAGAGAGCCTGAAAAAACCTGTCGTCAGCAGTCCAAACATCACCTGCAAGGTGGCTACTACCTGTAACCCATGGTCTCCAGCCTGATTCACATACAGCTACACGAAATTCCCATTTCGTCATCAGTACGTAGTCCACAGATGCTTCTGTGTTAACAACAACCTTGTCTGGTGCGGCTCGTGCGCTAATTCCTACAGGTGTGGGCGGTACTATTTCTGGTGTAGCTATCTTTTTAGGGACAGGAACTTCTGGTACATGTATGTATATATCGTTAGCAAGCCCCATCGGGAGTACGATAGCTATTGCTATCCCTACCCCCAAGGCAAGAGCTTTATACACTACTGAACCGAGACGGGCTGCTCTACGTTATTTGTCGCGTTTAGTTGTTGTATTTTCGTTGTATTCGCAACAACAAAGCTGGCCGCATTTATTCCCGTTCCGTCACCAATAATTGAGTTCTGAATGGTTAGGGTACCGGCATGAATATTATCAAGGTTGATACCTGCTCCATACGCAGATACGTTACTGATAGTTAGCTTACGGCAAAAGCCATCAGCCGTACTGGTATCGATGATTATTCGGTCATAGGTTGAGTTCGTAACCGCAGGAACCGATACCGTACCTCTGATTGATTGCACCACAATATCCTTTGGAGTCGCACTCATTGTCGGACCAATGGATAATCCATCAGCAATATTGTTTGTGATATTTAGCACGTATATTTCTGAGCTGCCAAGATTTAAGGTCTTAGCTTCTAGCCCATCTAAGATAACTTCATCACAAATTAACTCATTGCCGTTCCCAGATGAGCCTACTATCTGTAGCGCATCAGTTAGACCAGAAGCCTTACCAATATCCAGGCCACTTAACGTGATGTCTCCTGCTCTGGCTCCTGATAGGTTCAACTGAAGTGTCATTGTTTGTAGTTGTCGTGTTTCTGCAGGAGTAGTATCAGTCATGAACTGATCCCAATCCTGACCGACTTTAACTTCTCTATCTGGTTGTACATAGGAAGCAGTGTAGAGAGCTGGCTCAGGCCATATCGGAGCTGCTTGTAAGCCACGTACTGCCGACATAATAGCGATTGTCATGACAACTAGACCAACCATTAGACCTAATGTCCCTACTTTCCATACACCACCTACAATACGAAGTCCTTTGATAGATGGGATGCTTAAATTTAGAGATTTTTGACCATTAACTGCGGGGAGTGTTAGGTTAACTCCCGGCGTTCGCCAGTTCGGTATTCGCAAACGTATTCGCGGCAGCCGAACATCTGGTATAACAAAGAAAACTTTTTTAAAAAAAGACTTTTTATTTTGTTGAGTAGAGTTCGACGAGTTCGTCGATTTCTTCGGGGTGTGTTCTTGTTCCATCAGGCAAATCCTTAATTGCAAAACCATGAACATGGATTAGGTCACTGAACCCATCCATCTCATCCATCCATTCTTCAAGTATACATTCACAGTCATAGAAATGTTCATTATGGTAGATACACCACCAGTCTTCACACATCTCACAGCGATTCTCGGTCGCATCTTCATACAACACAAGCCTGTTCACTGCTGTTCCATCGGGCGCTACTAAAAAATTAGACAAAATAAAATCCTCCCTTTCGGGAGGATCTTACCACGGGTATTCGGTGCCGTTTAGATATTATATGCCTAAGCCTCCTTGCTGTGTAGTGTTCGAGTGGTACTGGTTGCACCACTGACTCACGGTACAGTAACTCTCGCAGCGTCTAGCGACTCCTGCGCGTGTTTCTATCATCATGCCTTGCTTACGATTGTCGGCAAGCCATTGTGCCGCCTCATTGTAGGAATCAAACACCTTCCTAGCTCGTGCTGCGTTGGCATGAGTCTTGACTGCGTAGGTGGTATCACCTTGCCAACGCTCTTCCTTAGAGCATAGGTATAGCTCTTGGTCTGGTTGCTCACGAGCCTCCCTATGGAGTGCTACGCGCTCACTCAGGTATGCAAGGGTCTGCTCTTTATCCCACATCGGAACCTTGACTACTGCTGCCTTCTCGGGCGGGTAATCCTTAGTCCGTTTCGACATAGCTTCTGACCAGTCACGAAATAGGTAGACAATCTCTAGTCCCCGTACAGAGAAGCCATTAGCCTCTGCGAGTAGCTTATAGAGATTGAGTTGCCTAATCCTATCTTCCTTCATTCCGAAAATGTATTCCCAGACTGAGACGCGCTTATAGTCCTGAATGACATTGCGCTCTAGGTCAAAATAGTCCATAGCGCCAGTTACCATCATCCCGTCATGAGACGCAAATAACCTGCGTTCCACTATGCCTTCGTGCTCTTCTATCTGTTGACCTGCTTGCTCCAATAGATAGTGGACTGCCTTCCCGTCAAACATATAGAGCAGGTCTAGTGCGTCTTGTTTGATGGAATCAGCGTACCTTGTTTTTAGCTGTGAGATCCTGGGGCTGTCGATAAGCTCAGTTACCGAGAAGTCAGCATCCCCTTTTGAGTAATCGTCATTGCTTAGTGCCAGAACTATCGGTCTAGGCAGGTTCGCTTTGTTCGTTACCTTCATGGTACATATTCCCTTCGCCCTCAAATATCTCTTTAATTAGAAAGAAGCGAGCCTTAGCACCTTTGGTGTAGACCTTTATAACCCCTCCTGCTGCCTTCTCCGACTCTGCTGCTGCCAGTTCGAGCTGCCGCGTTGCGCCCTCCAGCCACTTGGGGGTCGATTGTTGAGTTGACTTAATCTCGTAGACAGAGAACGCGTTCTCAACGTCCGTGTGCGGCCTTGATTTGTCGAGGTTCCTTCGTCCTCCGACGATTTGTGCTGCTCTGTTTTCATATACCTTCCCTCTTCTGCGGTTATTACGGTTAATCTTAAGACGCTCCGCATGACCATCATCATCTGTAAGTTCTACTTCTAGTTGTTTGTAGTATCCCATTTCGTTTTCCTTTCCTCCAAATACCTCTAGTAGTGTCTTCGGCATTTTTTCTTCCTTTCTAAAGGTGTATTACTATTGCCTACCCTATTAACTCTGCGCTATGAGCCATACAGAGCGATGTTTTTTTGGCAATTTGCTAAAAATACCTCTATTCCTCATTTAATACCCAAAGCTTATCGTCTTTGAGTACTTTGCCCGTTTTCTTTAATCGACTGCATACAGACCTAACACTATTCTGGTCTGTAGTATCTAAACCGAGTGCTTCAGCTAGTTCGGGAGTAGTCATGGGGCCGTCTTCAAGAGCCTTCAATATACTTTCCTGCCTAGTATCCTTCTGCTTGGTCTTTTCCTTCAGTGCGAGAGATAGCTGCCTGTCTGCAGGGTCTAACATGATTCCACCATCAGGATCGCTGAACTCAACAGCCACAACAAAATCGTCTAGTGGTGCGGAGATGTTTGTTTTCCTGTTAGTGAAGTTGACTGCAAAACTTGTCTTGCTTATCTCTTCGCGTTCGATATAAAACGTAGCTCTTGCTGACGAGTGCCAGAACGCACTTCCAAAAGGCTTCTTCGTTGCTTCACGCTTCATAGCTGGTGATGAAAGCGCGGCCTTCGTGATATGGCATATCACTACAACCGTAATTCCATCCCCTAGCCGCGCTAATGCATTAAAGAATGTCAATGCGCCTTCAGCCTCTTCAGGCTTTCCACCACAAGCTAATGCGCCAGAGTCAATGACAATGAAGCCTATACCCTCACGATCTATATACATACGGATCTTCTCTACTAGGTCAGTCATAGCGACTCCTCTAGCATTCTCATAGAACATCCTGCCCTTCTCAGGGCTAATGCCTAGTCCGTCCTGTATGCGTCTTGTGTAGCGTACAAAGTTAGTCTCATCATTCTCATAATCCAAAAACATCATCTTGGTAGGGATAGTTTCTCTACCTGCCCATTCTTGCCCATAAGCTACGCATGTAGCTAGGTGCAATAGGCTTGTTGTCTTTAGGCTTGAACCGTCACCAAACCAAAGCGAGACTGCTCCTTCAGGTACAGTGTCCTGAACTAAAAATCTATACTCTGGTGGATCTTCCGCAGTAGCTTGGTCTGACAATGTGTCTTCAACAAACACAGCATCAGTCACCATGCCAATAGCTTGATTCAACGTGGGAGGCCAGTCTATTTCAAGGCCAGAGAATACTCCCTTAGCCTCACGTATCCACGCCTGTCTTGCACTGGTTGACATCAAGTTCAGTCTGGTTCTAAATGATGAACCGTTAGCCTTGATAGTTACATCAGCACTCAAGCTGCCGCGCTGCGGCAATACGCTAGTGAAGTCTATCTCCAGTTGCCCAGAGATAGTTGGCATCAGCACAGTGAATTTATCGTGCGCCTTGTGAACCAACACTGGTTCAGATTGTTGCAACAGACTATCGACACTGCCACCTGCTTCAAAGTAATCGTAAGCATCACCTTTATATGGCACCTTGACGTGAATCTCGTTCACATCGTTAGTTACCTTGAGCAATTCAGTTTTCAGGTTAAGCATAAACTTCCTGCCAACTGCATCATTGTCAGCCCAGAGATACACCTTTCTACCCGTCAAGGGTTCGAGGCTGTCCCCAAACTTTTTCTGGCCGCTTCCACCTGCGTTGGTAACAGCAAGTAAGCCATTATCCCAACATGCTTCAGCAGCTTTTTCTCCTTCGACGAAGAATACTGGTGCTCCAGGGGAGCCTTTTAGTTTTCTCAAGCCATATAAGGGCAATTGCTCCATCTTCAAACCCTGTAACCCATGTCCAGCTCCCTCAGTAGGGAGTTTCCATGACATTGATTTGGTTCCATCTGGCCTAT
>PBIO01000028.1 GCA_002720865.1 Halobacteriovorax sp. | reverse complement strand
TGTAAGAAAGATATTCAAAATCTAGCTTGCGAAGCAAGTTGATCCAGGATGGATCAATTTTGAATGTCTAAAAACTAGGATGGTTTTAGTTTTATCACCACCCAAGTAGGTCAGTTTAGTTAAGTTTTACTTTATCAATAAGATGGCTAAAGATTTCAAGTAAACTTACAACCTTTAATGGAATACGGTCTTCATCAACCACGATCATATGTTTATAACCATATTTTAAAAAATGATTCACTCCATAACCAATAGGATGCTTGTACATTAATGAATGTGGAGCTGAGGTCATATATTCAGTCACTGGACTTTTAAGATCGACGTTCCCTTTTTGAGTTAAAACTTTGATAATTAAATCTCTTGGAGTTAAAATTCCAACCAATTTCGTTCCATAATCCGTAATGACTAAGGCCTCTGTCTTTTGCTCTACAATTGCAGTCCATGCCTCTTTAATAGTAGTCGACTTATCAATCTTTACTAATTTTGAAGAAGGGATTCTTTCAAAGGGAGTAAGGAAATAGTTCTGATGAAGGGAGGAGTCATCTTCCATTGTTTCTGAGTAACTAAATCCTTCTGTAAAAGCCTGTACAGCTTTTGTTGGATCCCAGTTCTCCTTCGTTCCGAGTGTCGATAAGAAGTCTTTAAAAAAAGAAGTTAAATAATGAAAGAGGACTTCAGTATTAAAGATAAACTTTGGTTTGCCATCTTCATCGCAAACCGGAAAGGCAGGCAAGTTCCTTCTGCCCATGACATTCATGACTTCATAAAGAGTATTTTCGCTATATAAAGTTACGGGGTTTTCGATGGCCAATTCAGAAACCTTAACATCGCTAGGATCTATCCCGGGATCAAAGTGATGAACCACATCCCATTCCGTCAGAATACCTGACATTTTACCTTCATCACCAATTCCTATTAAGCCTTGACGGTTATCTTTAAAGTATAGGATGGCTTCATAAAGACTTGAGTCAGGTGGCATCAACTTAAGTGCTGGTAGCTCTAATTCCCCGATATCTCGATCAAACTCAGTTACTGAAAGTTCTTCCATAGAGCAATAATAACACTAACTTAGAACTTATACCAAAGTAAATTATGACTAAAGAAATTTAGTCAGTTGGCCGAAAAGTAGATGAGAAAAAATAGAATTTCTTAAGTCTATGACTTAGGAATGACCAGGAGCTAAACCATTAAGACGTCAAAATTGTTGATACTTATCGTAGCATCCCTTTGGCTATGCAATTCTTTTGCAGGTCCAAGAGAGCAAGCCTACCGACTACACAACAGACTAACTGGAGTACCACCTCAAGCAACGGTGCTCAACCAAATGGAACAACTGATTCAACAAGGAAACGCCGAAGGTGCTGCCTATGTTGCTATGTCGAATCCCTATTTTTATAACCTCGTTATAAAAAATTGGGCTAAGAAATGGTCCAATGTAGATCACTCTGAAAGGGTTCCTCTGAATGATTATGTCGCCACAGTTATTGGTTTGATCAGAGATGACGTTAGATTTGATCAAGTCCTCTACGGGGATATTATCTATACTTCAAATGACGGCACCCTTGCTCCCTATGCCAATGATAATAATGATCATTTTATAGAAGCAGAAGCTGCTAGAGTTGACCTTGCTGGTACTCTTGTTCAAAGAACTCAAAGTACTGTTACAGGAATCGGTGATACAGCTGGAGTTCTTACTACCAGGGCATCTGGTGAGGCTTTTTTAACTGCTGGAACAAATAGACGAATGAACAGATTCGCCTTTATGAATTTTCTCTGTAAAGATTATGAAGCTCTCCATGATATTACAAGACCTGATATTTGGGTAAGACGTGATGTTGACCGCGCACCTGGCGGTGATAGTAGAACCTTTAAAAATAAATGTGTTGGTTGTCATGCTGGTCAGGATGCCATTGCAGGAGCTTGGGCCTATTTTGACTTTGTAGATGGTCAAATTGTTTATACCCCAGGAACGGTAGCTAATAAGGTTAATCAACTTAATCTTTATAGTGATGGTCATATTGTCACAAGCGACTACTTCACAAACCTTTGGGCCGTTGGGCAAAATGCTTCTCTCGGTTGGAGAGGCCCACAAGAAGGTTATGGAGCAAAGGCCGTAGGACGAATGCTTTCTTCAACCAGAGCATTTTCAGAATGCATGGCCAATAAAGTTTTCAAATTAGTTTGTCTTAAAGAGCCTCAACAACAAGCTCATAAAGATGCCATTGATAGCTTAGCTACTCAATTTGAAAGTAATAGTACCTATAACATGAAGTCACTGATTGCTAAGACGTCAGTGCTTTGTTTAGGAGAATAAGAGATGAGTACTAAAATAAGATTAGCCGCCTCTATTTCAAGTTTATTAATATTGCTCTTTAGCTTTAATCACTGCGTGCTTCAGCCCAAGGCCACAAAAAAGCCTTCTGATGGGTCCGAAAGTTCTCAGAGCCAGACCAATACTAATAACACAAATAATAATAACAATAACAACAATAATAATAACAATAATGGCGGAGATCCTGACCCAGGAAACCCACCACCTATTGTTTTAGAAGAAGTTGATGTGGGAGTGAAGAACTTTGAGCAAGTTCGAGAGACAATGGCCGTACTGACCGGTGTTGACCCTAATACGAACTCTATTCGAAATACCTATGAGGACTTGAAGACTCAGCTTCCCACTAATAACGATATCAAAACTTTTCTACCAGCACACCAAGTTGCCATGACTAAGCTTGCAGCGGAGTATTGTGATGAATTGGTCGATAGCGCAGCCCTTCGTGGAGGTGTTTGGCCGGGATTTAATTTTGGAGGAACTCCAACAAATTCTCTAGATGCCAATGGCCGAGCCACAGTAATCAATCAAACAATTGATAAGTTTTGGGGTGTAGGAACGATTGAAGTTACGGATAGAAATGCTGCTCTTGTTGAACTTCAGCTATTGATATCTGATTTATTATTAAACGAAGCAAATAATTCAACAACAACAAGGACCGTGGTTAAAGGCGTATGTATCGCTACCTTGGCATCAGCCAGGGTAACCCTGCTTTAGGAGAAAGTTGTGAAAAAGAATAACAAGGATAAAAGAGTTTTTCTAGAGAATCACCCAATGAAGACCAGACGAGACTTTCTTGCTCAGGGCTTTATTTCAGGTCTCACCTATACGATGGCACCTAGTATTCTCTCAACACTTTACTCGCGAAACGCAATGGCCCAACAAGGCATGTGTGCTGCAGTTGATCCAAATGTTGTAGGAAAAACACCTGTCATCATTTTTGATCTTGCCGGAGGTGCTAATATTGCTGGCTCAAGTGTGATCGTTGGTGGTGCTGGTGGACAGGCAGACTTTCTTCAAGACTATACGACTCTTGGTCTACCACCAGATATGCACCCAAGTATGGCAGGACAAACAAATAATGAATTAGGTTTAATGTTTCATACTGACTCCCCTTTTTTAAGAGGAATTCAGGCCCAAACAAATGCCGCAACAAGAGCTAATGTCGACGGTGGTATCTTTTGTACTTCATCCTCAGACGATACAGCTAACAATCCCCACAATCCCGCGTACTGGTTAAGTAAGGCCGGGGCTCAAGGTGGACTAACTGCCTTAGCGGGAACAAGAAATACCGACTCCGGTGGACGTTCAACTGTTCCTCCAATGAGTTTTGACCCTACTCTTCAACCAGTTATCCTGAATCGTCCTAGTGATGCTCTAGGATTAGTTAATGTTGGAAAATTAGGGGAATTATTTCCAGACGACAAAGTTCAAAAAATCTTAAAGGCCGTAGAGAGAATGAGTGAGGCAAAAGTCATGTCTTTTGCAAATCAATCCCTTCCTATGCAGGTTAAAGAACTTGTTAAATGTGGTTATATTGGTACGAATGAACTTATTTCTAAATATACGCCTGAAGCTCTAGACCCTTCTCTTGATCCAATGGTCATGCAAGCGTTTAACAACTTAAACGATGGGGACCAGAGAAAAACAGCAACTGTTGCGAAAATGGTTCTTGACGGTCATATCGGAGCAGGAACTATCGAAGACGGCGGTTATGATTATCATAATGGTACTCGTTCAAGAGGTGAAGTTAGAGACTTTCAAGCTGGTGAGTTAATTGGCCGAGTCCTAGAGCTTGCCCGTCTTAAAAACACTCCTGTTATGATTTATGTTTATACAGATGGAAGTGTTACAGCGAGAGCTGAAGTTGATAATAGTAACGATGGTAGAGGGAAATACAATTGGACTGGAGACTCTGGTCAACGTTCTTCTTCTATGATGCTTCTTTATAATCCAGGCTCTAGAGCTGTTCTTAGAACAGGACGTAGACAGATTGGTCACTTTAAAGAAACTGGCTCAGTTGAAAATAGTGCGATGGTTACATCAAACTCAGTTATCAATTTAGCCAAAGCGGTCGTGGCAAATTATATGTCCCTACATGGAGATGAAGCTAATATTGCAAATGTTGTTGGTGATAACCCCTTCGGAGCAAATTTAGACCAGTATTTACTATTTAATAAGATCGTTTAGATAAGGATCAATTATGAATAAGCTTTGGGGCTTTTTTAGAAGCAAAAAAGTTAGTGTTTTTATTTTATTGGGGTTACTTCTTGGTACTTATAACCACTGCGTCAGTCCGTTGAACCCTCCAAAGAAAAAGCAGCTAGCTATGACCGACAACTCTCAAAGTAGCTCATCATCAAATAGTAATACAAATAATAATAACAACAATAACAATGGAAATAATAACAGCGGCGGAGCAAACTCTGTGGCTATTTTCTCTACTACTGTTCACCCTATAACTTCCATGAGATGTGCCACATGCCATACTCCGGATGGCCTAGGGATTGGACCTTTTCACGCCCATAGTGATGCAACGACAGCTCATGATGCTGTTATGAATAACGGAAAGGTAAATCTAGTTAACCCTTCTCAATCGAGACTTGTAAGAAAAATCGTCGACGAAAATCATAATTGCTGGTCAGATTGCGCTGCGAACTCTGCAGAAATGGAAGCCGCCGTTACCGATTGGAAGAACCAAATGGATCAGCAAGGCGGTGGCAATAATAATAACAACGGAGAACTCGTCACTGACGAGTCTGGCTACTTAGGACAAGAACTAGATCCTAACAATGCTATGGACAATGGAACCGTAGGTTTTCCTACAGATGGAGCAACTCTCGTTGCCCCAATGGTTACAGGAGACGACAATGGAACAACCTATATATGGGTTCCAAACGGAAACGGCGGGCTTCTTCAAAATAATAATAATGCCGCTGGTATAGGATATCTTCAATTTAATTTGTCAGCTTCTGACTCTTATAAAATCTACGGACTGGTCAACTCACCTACCGGATCTGACGACTCATTTCATATACGTGTAAATCAAGGGCAATATGCTGAGTGGCATACAGGAACAACAAATGGATTTGAGTGGAGAGAAGTTACTGATACAAATAACATGAATCCCATGAATTTTTTCATTCCCGCCGGCAATGGTCACACTCTTGAAGTTCGACAAAGAGAAGACGGGACGAAAATTTCAAAAGTTGTTATCTCAAATGATCCGAATGTGAACTTAAACGATGTTAGCGGAGCTTTAATCGGCACCTTAAACTATGATTTAAGTGCCTTACTTGGCGGAGTTGCGGTACAGTTTCAAATCGATTTTCAAGAGTTTGATATGTATAGCTATAAGTTTATGAACCCTAGGTTCGTGTTAAATGGAAGAAGCGTACAAGTTAAAAACATAAAGATTCTAGTAAATAATCAATTCAACCCACAACATTCGACTTACACAATTGTTGATAAAGTTGTAACTCCTGCCGATCCAAGTGCCTCAAGCTCAGCAATGATCGTGCTAAAAGATCAAGGGCTCATGCTCGATAGAATTTCGTTTTCTTTCGAGGAATTGCAGCTACAGTAGAATGAAAAAAGACTTTGTTTATAGCCTCGTAATTTTTTCAGTCTGCCTATTGGTTGATCAGCTTACAAAGTCTTGGGGTCTTAGCCTAGACACTCTTAAGTTTAATGAAGGAGTAATTTTTGGACTCTATGGAGATCTCTCTAAAACTCTAAGGATAATAACACTCTGTAGTGTTTTTGGATTTCTTTTCTTTTTATATCTTATTTTATTATATCTTTTACCTGCTCAGCTTAAACAGCTTAAATACGGACTTTCACTCTTAATGGGTGGGATTTTTGGAAATGTCCTAGACCGAACCCTTTGGGGTAAAAGCATAGATTTTATTCCGTTTAGTATTGGGGATATAAATCTCGTTTTTAATATGGCCGATGTATTCCAGTGGGCCGGCGCTGCTATCATCATTTACAAAGTCATAAAGAAAGAAAAAGTAATCTGGTATCCTGATAATCAGCGGGGTCAATATTTAGTAAACCCAAAAGAGCAGATCTTATTTTCATTAAAACTAAGCGCCATCGTTTTATGCTCAAGCTTATTATTAGGTATCTTTTGTTTTACTTTTTTCAGAACGACCATGACCGATTGGGGATTCAGACATTACAATCAAGTCATGATGAGTTTTGCCATAGCTTATATTTGTTTAACTTTGGCTTTTACTCTCCTCGTGTTTTTTGCAGGATTAATAATTTCCCACAAATCAGCTGGTCCCCTATATGCATTTGAGCTCTATGTTGAAGACTTGTTAAAGGGCCATAAACGTAAGTTTATCTTAAGAGACGGGGATAATTATCGTCATCTGGAGCAGGTGGCCAATCAACTAGAGCAATATTTTGAAGAGCATGATAAAGATAAGGCAAGTTAACGCTAAGCTTCAAGGTATTTTTCCTATAAAAATCAAAGCTTTCTCCCTATAATTACCCAACGAATTCTATCAACCTTAATTTGAGGAAATTGGCCTTTTGTTAAAGCTAATTGCACTTCTATTTTTAATCCCCAGTGTGGCCTGGTCCTATCCTAACTTTATTGGCTATGACTACACCTCTTGTTTAACCTGCCATTATAATCCCATGGGAAATGGCCCCTTAACAGATTATGGGCGGGCCGTTGGTGCAACTGTTATTAGCGATAGAATTTTAAGGGACGCATCTACAACCGACGATGATATTGGAAAGTCTTCAGGCTTTCTTTTTATGGAACCTATGAATGATTGGTTCAGGCCTTCATTTGACTACCGCGGCCTAACTTTAAAAACAAATTATGACGAACTAAACGAAGAAAATGAATACATTCATATGATGGCCGATGCGGCGATCACTCTAAGACTTGGACCAAAAGATAATAAAGATAAATTTATTATGTCCTTTACCATGGGCTATGCCCCTACTCCTAGGGCCTTAAAAGATAATGCTACTGCTAAAAAAGAATCTAATTATAGGACAAGAGAACACTATTTAGGTTGGAGAACCAACCAAAAGTGGGGTCTCTATGTAGGGCTAATGGACAAAGCGTTTGGGATTAGAGTTCCTGATCACAATGTCTTTAGTAGATCCACTACTGGTTTATCCATGAATGATCAAACTCACGGTCTCTTAGTTCATTATACAATCCCAGAGTTTGAGTATGCCATCCACGCCTTTGTAGGAAACTTAGCTCAAGAAGGTAATATTAGACAGACTGGTGGCTCTGGAACCTTTGAATGGACCGCTACGGCTAAAACAAGAATTGGAGCTTCTGTACTTTCTTCTCAATCAGATTTTGTAAAGCAATCTCTTTACGCTGCCCATATGAGAAGCGCTTTTGGTAAAGGCTCCAGTGTAATGATTGAAGTCGGTCAGCAAGATAAAAAAGTCGTTCTAAGAGATAAATCTACAACGAGTCGATATATCTTCACACAAAATCACGTCCGCTTAAAAAGAGGACTTAACATGATCAATACTCTTGAATACTTAAAAGCAGACACAGAAAAAAAGGAAGATAAGGTTCTAAGACTAGGTCCTGGTCTTCAGTATTTTTTAAATCAAGGCATGGAATTACGTTTAGATATTTATAACACTAAAGTTTTCTCAGAAACATCCGTATCCGATGACAGCTGGGATGTAACAGGACAGTATCATATATGGTTTTAAGAGGTTTTAAACATTTCTTAAAAAATATGCTGCTTCTTGTGGGCATGATTTTACTAACACTTTTTATCTCTCAAAATGTTAGTGCCGCCGGTAGTGATAACCGTATTTTTAGCCAAGCTAAGAAAGCATATAGTGATGGAAATTATGAGTCAGTAATATCCATTCTTAGAAGAAGGTATGATTTTAGAGACTCTCAAACGCCCTATGGTGCTCTTACTCTGGCTGCTTACTCCTATGAGAAATTAGGTAAACTAAGAAACGCACAACATATTTATACTTTCCTAATAAAAAGAAGATTTAAGTCTATAAATAATGAAATTATCTCTGCTTACAAAAATCAAGATGGCGCAGAAGATTTACCAGAAGCACCAGAGAAACTTTATAGCTATTACTTCAAGCGCGGAGATTTACTCTCTAAAATTTATGTTAGAGATGGACGTTACATGTCCGAAAAGAGAAAGAAGCTCTACAAAGAAACAGCTACAAGTTACGCCGAAATTGTTGGAGAATCTGACTATGAACCTGAGGATGATGGTGACGCGGAAGAGATTATTACCCGAATGGAAGCAGCTGAGAAAAAGTGGGAGATGGAAACTTTTAAGTGGGGCTGGTTTGGCTCTCTCCATTATTTAACTTGGCGTGATAAGTTAAAAATTACTACACCGACTGGGACTTCTGTTGATATTCGATCTACCGCCGAAGGATGGTGCCTTGGTGGCGGCCTAAAGTATGAAAACTCCTGGTGGCAATGGAATATTAATGGATGTTATGCGGCCATGAGTGCCACTGTTGGAAATGATTCAAATCTAGTGAATTACTTTCAAAAGGATGTTCCAGCCTCTGCTTTCTTTATGGGGGCCGGTGGCTTTTGGAAACCAAATGCAATGGATGCAGCCATTGGACTTAATATTCCTCTTATGTATCGAAGTGGCGATTATACGGAGCCAGTAGGCTACCAATTAGATAATACCTCCACTCTCTCATATGGCTGGCTAATCGAAGCTCAGTGGAATTGGGGAAAACTCGCCTACTCGCTTAAGTTTGGGAAAATCAATAAGTTCTCCTCTTCAATGCTCTTTATTGGGGGCCTTTACAACTTCTAAACTTAAGCTTTTTTCGTGTTATAATATCCTTGTAAGGAGTGCTTATGTGCATAATGTGTGTGGAAATTTTTAGAGAAAGAATGACTGTAACTGAGGCGCGAACGGCCCTTAGGGAGCTTGTTGCGACAACAGAAAATGAAGAAGAATTAGAGCATTATCAAGAACTTTCTAAAGCCACCGATGAGGAGCTATTAGAAATTGCTAAGGATTCTCAGCCTAACTCTTAGGCTTTTCAAATAAGACCATTTTAAGTCCTGATTCAAGATCAGCTTCCTCAAATGCTCCGTAAAGCACTTTAGAAACCTTTAAGTCGGGACAATTATTTATTAAAAATTCTGATTGATGAAAAGGTGAATTGATACAGGCCAGTAGGTGGCCACCTGAACTCAACCAATCGCTAGCCCGTTTCAGAAGTTTAGGATAGTCCTTCTCTAAATTAAAACTTTTTTGCTGTGAAGGTGGATCTACAACGATAATATCCCAAGGACCTTTTTTTTGTAACCCGCTTAAAGATTTCATGATTTCATAACTTAAGTACTGAACATTTCCTGATAAGTTATTTAGCTGATGATTTCTCTCACCCGTTTTTAAAAAGCTCTTTTTCATATCGACATTTACGACTTTTTTACAACCGCCAGCTTTAGCCGCCACAGAAAATGAGCATGTATATGAAAAAAGGTTTAAAACGGTTTTATCTTTAGATAGATTTTGAATTAGCTCTCGTCCTGGT
The DNA here is from genome assembly GCA_002720865.1 of Halobacteriovorax sp. Classification (GTDB taxonomy): domain Bacteria; phylum Bdellovibrionota; class Bacteriovoracia; order Bacteriovoracales; family Bacteriovoracaceae. The sequence continues at coordinate 74,566 of PBIO01000028.1, read as the reverse complement.
TTCATATCCATAAAGAAACCAATATTTTGATTTCCTTCAAAGCTTATTTCATACTTTAAGTCATTCTCTATCAACAGATGCTTTGATGGAATCTTACCAGCTAGAGCAGTAAATTCTTCTCGCTTCTTTCTATTGCGATAGAAAACACCCTCAGCTTCGGGAAACTTTGTAATTATTTCTTTTTTCTGTGCTTCATCAAAATCGACAAAGGAGTCTACCACCACGTAGGGGGGAAAATAATCGATATTATAATTTTGATTTTGGCCTCGGCCGTGAAAGAGTCTCTTTGCTTCTTTCACTAAGGCATTTGTTGAACCCATTCCACAAGGGTCTGGTATTCTGCATCTGAAATTTGAGGAGCGTCCGCTGGCATATTCCCCCCTTGGTTTTTAAGTCTCGTTATCATCTTAGAAGCCGCTACTGATCCGGCCACGACCAATCCTGATGCCTTCCAGGCAGCGTCGTTTTTATAGCTTGACCAAGCCTCGTGATAACCAGGAGGAGCATGGCAACCTGTGCATCTATTTCTGATAATAGCTTCAGCTGCACAGTAACGATCACCAGCTGCCGTACCGGCTTCAGAGCAAGCGACAAAGGCAGTTAGATTTGCATCATTCGAATTTGAATTGAAGGTCTGCCCACAGCTTGAAAGTCCCATGAGCAGAAGTATGATGATTATTTTATTTGTATCTAATAAAAGCTTCAATGCGAACGTTATCCTTTACACCAACACCCATATATTTGATTCCTTCAAATTTAAACTTCTTCAAGTTAATCTTGAAGTCAGCTTTCATATACTTAGAATCAACTTTTTTATAAGTAAATGGTACCTTGCCTTTCACGCCTCGAATATCAAAAAGAGCCGTTCCCTTGCCGCCTTTTCCTACGGCCTTAACCATCTTAATTTTGGGGTATTTCTTACTATTAAGTTTCTTTTTTAGGTGATCGTCACGAAGATCTAAACCAGTTTTCAGCTTCTTAACGCTGACAGTTAAGTTTTCTGCAACTACAGAATCCCCTTTTACGACGGCCTTTCCTTTAACGGATTTTGCCTTGGCCTCAAAAGATCCGGCCGGTGATAGGTCTATAAACACCGTGACACCTTTAGCCAGAAGAGTGGTTGAAAATAGTAAAGCAATGATTGGTAATAAAAAGTACTTCTTCATATTTTTCCTTTAAGGGAACCTTCCTAAATTTCCCTTCTACTAAAAATTAAATAGAAAAAACTAAAAAACAATATCAATGTAACTAAGTAATGCCCTAGTTCCATTGGAATATTAAAGGCCATATCCTCGACTTTTAAAAGAATACTTCTTCCAATATCGTCGATATTTCCAATTCTTGGAAAAATCGCATGTATACCAAGTCCTACTCCTTTAAAGACATTCATCTCTTCAGTCATCGTGCTCCAATCTTTGGATTTAAAGTATCCATTGCTGGCGGTAACCAAAACTGAAAATAAAGAGGTCATAATAAAAGCCATAATCTTTGGCATATGCAGCCCCATAAAAGAGGCTACCAAAATAACGACTAGATTACTTAGAGCGGTAAAAAACATAGCTCCTAAAAGGTGAGGGCCGCCAATCAAGCTTCCCACTGAAGAGCTTAATAGAATTTGAGCTATTATTACTGAAACAAAATAATAAATAGTGACTATTATCCAGCTTCCAAGAACTCGTGAAAGAATATACTCCATTCTTGAAACGGGAAAAGAAAGCATAAGTGGAGCCACATTGTTTTCAATATCTGACTTTATACAGTTCACTCCAAAAACAATGGCCAAAAGAGAAGTGAATTTGTTTATGATGAAGACGAGAGCTTGAGTTGAGCCTTGAGCCGCTCCTTCAGCTCCTATCTGACTAAGAATTTCACCGGATAAATAGCTTAAGAGTGAATTAGTTAAGAAGATTATCACAACTGTAAATATAGAAACCAAAAGAAGCGTTTTAGAACGAAACTCTTTTTGAATTGTATTCAATAAAAGGAGTTGAAATTTTCTCATTTATCATCTCCTTTTACTAAATCATAAAAAGCATCTTCTAAGGACTTGCTTCCTTTTACCTCGCTCAAGCTTCCTTGAACCAAACAATGCCCTTTATTTAATATGGCAACTTGATCACAGATTTGTTCCATTTCACTAAGGATATGGGAATTTATAAAAATTGTTTTCCCTTGATTCTTAAGATTATTTATTAAGTCTTTTAGCTCTTTGATTCCAATGGGATCTAAGCCAGAGAAAGGCTCATCTAAAATTAAAATTTTATTCTCACCCATCAAAAGGTTTGCAAGTCCGGTTCTTTGCACTTGTCCTTTAGACAAGTTATCCATTCTCTTACCTCTTAGTTCCGTAATATTTAAAGCGTCTAAGGCCTTTTCAATTGCTTCCCTAAGAGCTGAGCCATTCAGCCCCTGCATTTTTCCATAAAAAGACAAAACAGATTCAACCGTATAGTAAGAAAAGAAATTAAACTTTTCTGGTAGATAGGCCAGTCCTTGCCTCGCATTTTTATCACTTACGTCAAGTTCTTGAAGCTTTAAGTCGCCGCCACATTTTGTAAGTCCTAGTAAGGCCCTCACGAAAGTTGTTTTACCGGCACCGTTGGGCCCTAGAAGTGCAAAAGCAGAGCCTTCCTCTACTGTTAAACTTAGACCTTGTAGTGCAGTCAGACTGCCATAATTTTTAGAAACATTTTGAGCTTTTATAATTTGCATGTTGGTATTTTAAGCCCTAGCGAGCTTCCTGTAAAAGAATTGCGGGTTTAACCCTCATAACTTTTCTAACTGCCAGCTCCGCGACAAAAACGCCAAAACCAGTTAACGAAATCCAAGTTACAAAAGGCGTTAGTACAGGGGGTCTCCATAAACCGTCAAAGAAAAAGTAGCTTAGTAGGTACCCGACAAAATAGCTCAACAGCACACCTAATAAGGTACCGCCACCGGTCAATAATAGAATTGAATAGAGTTGAATCTTTCGTAGGTCCTCGAATGAAAAGCCTAGAGTTTTTAATAGGGCCCAATCTTTTTTCCTGGCATTTGCCTGGTGCCCAACTAGGGCGCTGACCACAAAGAAGCCCACTAGAACAGAAAGAAAACTCATTCCCTGCAAGGCTCCTTTCATTTGGTTTAACAAAACGAGAATTCTTTTAATCAATCTCGTCACATCAACTGAACTTATATTTGGAAAGAGGTTATATAACGAAAGCATAACCTCATCTCTATTTTTTCCACTGAGGGCACCAATAACTCCCAGAAAAGTTTTAGGGGCATCATCTAATACACCAGGCTGAAAGACGATAAAGAAGTTAGGCATAAAAGTGGTCCACTGAACACTTCTAAGAGATGTGACAAGCCCCTCCACAGGCATCCCTAAAACTTCAAAGCCTAGTTTGTCTCCTAGTCCTATTCCAAGTCTTGTGGCATACCTTTTTTCGACGCTAATCTCAGGAACACCTTCCCCACTATATTTAGAGGTAAAATATTTTCCTTCTATAATTTTTTCTCCGGCCCCTAGTTCATCTCGGTAAGTCAAATTGACCCCCCTATTTCTAAACCGGCGTTCTCTTTGCTCCTCTCTAGTAAGACCCCTTTCTAGTGAGACCTCGACTCTCTTTCCATTAATTTCTAAAAGACGGGCCCTAATCATGGGAGTGATGGCCTTCAAAGGAGTCTTTTCTTCTTCAAGTTTTTTTACCAATGGACTCACTTGTTCTTCTTGAATATCAAACAAGAAAAGGCTCGGTAGCTTCCCATCTTCGGGCCTTTCAACTTCCTGCAAAAGCGAGCTTTCAAGATTTGGAATTAAGGTTAATAAAAGAGAGCCAAGAACTAAGCTTAAAAAGATCGTAACACTGGAGGTTTTAAACCTTTTAAAATCTCTAAAAATAAACCGCAGCGAGAAACTTAACTCTCGATTTGATATCCAGGTTACCACCCAAATAAAAACAGGGAAAATAATAGCGCTAATTCCAAGAAAGATAGCCGAAAAAATTAATCCTACTCTTATACTATTGCTGACATAAACGGAAAGGAAGCAATAATAGATACACCAAGGTGCAAAAAGTAGGGCGTCCACAAGTCCTAAGCTAAGGCTCTCAACTCCAAGTCCGTGAAAGGGATTCCCAGAGTTTTGACTGACTCTTTGAATAATAAGAGGAATTCCTATAAACAAACAGCCCCCTACACCTACTAAAAAGCCAAGGACAATTGCTTTTGGATCTAAGACATAAGATAGCTTTAAGGGAACTGCATCTCCAAGGAAACTCAATATTAATGGTGTCAACCCGAAGACGATCACGACGGCAAGTAAACTTCCCATAAACCCGAGGATCAACAAATGTAAGCTATATAGCTTAAAGATAGAACTCTTTGCTAATCCAAGTGAATGCAAAGTTGCAAAACTATATTTTTGTTCGCTTAAATAGCTACGATATAAATAGAAAGCACCTACTGTGGCTAAAAAGAGTGCCACTAAACTTACTAGTCCTAAAAAATCATTTAAATAATTGACGACCCTACCTACATTGTCACTAGCGTTCTTTGGAGTTTTAACTCTTTTGGAATTATCATTTAAAATTTCGGTAAAGCTCGCTTTCAAAGATTTTAATTCTTTTTGATTCTTTTGAACTTTAAAGTAATAACCATACCAAACACTAGAGCCTTTTTTTATCAAGTCTGCAGAATTGAGATCCTTTAAATTGACAATAATTTTGGGAGCCATGGCTCCCATTTGAAAAGTTTGTCCATGATCTTTTGAGATAATATCAGCGACCTTATATTTAGCTGCGCCTATCCCAATTTCATCTCCGACTTTTAGCCCCAATTGGATTTTGAGCTCGGGATAAATCCAAACTTCATTTTTCCCAAGCTTAATATTTTGTGGGTACTTCCCTCCGCCTTCTAGCTCTAAACCGCCATAGAAAGGAAACCCATCCTCGAGACCAGAAAACCACACAAGCCGAGTAGCCTTCTTATGGCTGGCCATGGTGAACATCCCAATATTCTTTTTGATTTGAGCGCTCGGTCCAAGCTCTTTTTTAACCTTTTCAATTTTATTTTCGGGGACACTTCCCCTACCTTCGATGGCAAGATCAGCCCCTAAAATATTTTTTGCTCTTCCCTCGAGGACCTGATCAAAACTGACCCGAAAGTGCTGCATGAGCATTAGACCACAAAGTCCAAAGGCGATATTCAATAAGAAAATCGTTGTAAACTTTCTTCTATTACTAAATTCCCTAAAGGCGAGTTTTAAAAGCACTTAAACCTCATCGAGCTTACCGCCAATAAGCTTTACAGTTCTCTCACACTCTTTTGCTAATTCTTTATTATGAGTTACAAGAATCAATGTGCTTCCCTCTTCTTTAACTAAACCAAAAATAAGGTTCATAACTTTATTTCCGGTTTCTTCATCTAGGCTTCCACTCGGTTCGTCCGCCAAAATGATATCTGGCCCAATCGCCAAAGCTCTCGCGATAGCAATTCGTTGCTTTTCTCCGCCACTAAGCTGGTCGGGAAAGTGATCCTTTCGATCCAAGAGCCCCACTTTTTCAATCCATTTAAGCGCTTCCGCTTTGGCATTTTCTTTCTTTAAGATTTCAAGAGAAAGGGCAATATTCTCGAGGGCATTCAAATGAGGTAATAGATGAAAATTTTGAAAAATTATACCTATCTTTTGGGCCCTTAAGTTGGTTAAACTTTTTTCATCCAGGTTAGACAAATCAACTCCGTCTAACTTAATACTCCCTTCTTCAGGCTGATCTAAACCACTAAGCAGAGATAATAATGTAGATTTCCCAGATCCGCTTTGACCAAGAATGGCAAGAGTCTTTCCTTTTTCTAAGGTTAAGCTTAAATCTCTTATAACCTCAATTTTTTTGGGTCCTTGCTGATAAGTCTTACGGAGAGATTGAACATCTAAGATCATAATAGCGGCTCCAGAGTTTTTAAGACCGTATCGGCAATAAGCTCATGTCCCTTTTCATTGGGATGTATACCATCATCTTGATTATAACGAGCTTCACCACCTACACCTTCTAGCAAAAAAGGAATCCTATGAATGGCGTGCTCTTTTTCGAGTTTTTTAAACATTTCCTCAAACTCAGAACGATATTTTTCCCCATAATTTGTTGGAAGAAGCATCCCAGCTAATATGACTTTAATACTCTTTGACTTCGCAAGTACTATTATTTCTCTTAGATTTTTTTCTGACTCACTTAATTTAATTCCTCTAAGTCCATCATTTGCACCTAGGGCTAAAAATAAAAAGTCCGGTTTAGCTTTCATGAACCAGCGAAGTCTGCTCATACCAGAAGCAGTGGTTGAGCCACTTACACTTCCGTTTAATAACTTTATTTTCTTTCCTTTTTTACTTAACTTCTGAGTGACCAAACTTGGGTAAGACTTTTCCTTAGGTACTCCATAGCCTTCAGTTAAGGAGTCCCCTACAAAAAGTAAAGTTGTTTGGGCAAAGCCACTTAAACAAAAAAATAAGCCTATTATTCCGATCCAGATTTTCATCAGCAGATTATAGCCTTTATTTATCAATTTTGGCAGGCTGAAAGCGTCTTGTTTTGGTTAAGAATAAGTCAATTTTATGCTCTTTTTCAGCATATTTAATTTCTCGATATAGGGAGAGAATTTCCGCACTATCCCTAAAACTAGGCCATGAGGACGGTAAACGCTTTTCTAAGCTTAAGGACCCCTCTGAAATCCCTCGTAAGATCCCCGCTTTCTCCAGTTTCTTGAGAAATTTCGCATAAGCTTTGTCTACGGGATCGATATCTCCCTTAAGTTTTAGGCTCCAAAAGTAAAAGAAAACTAAAAGAGTTAACAGGCAGATTGAAAGAAGAATCACCCTTGAATATCTTCTCAAATTCGACAACTTAAAGAGCTCTCTTTGTGCCCTAGAGTCATACTCCAAAAACTTCTGATTTAATTGATTATAAAGAGAGTCTGCTAAGAAAAAAGCCCTTCGTAAAAAAGCATTTTTACGAATACCCATAAAGTCTTTCAATTGCATCCCCGCAGGAATCTGCGACCTTAGTAGAAAACCCTCCGAACCAAAGTTTATCCTCTCTGGTGCAACCACATTAGTTGGGTCCCCTCGTTTCCATGAACTTCCATTCCAATACTCTAGCCAAGCATGTGCATCCTGTCCTCTAACCTGAAAATATCCTCCACTGGGGTTATAAAGGCCTCCATGAAACCCAATAATTATCCGACTTGGGACACCATTCGCCCTTAGCAAAATAGCTGCTGCTGAGGCAAAATGCTCACAAAACCCTTTTTTATTTTCAAAAAGAAATGTCTCTAAGTTTTGCTCTCCTGGCTTTAATGTGTAAGAAAATTTTGACGTCCTAAAATGATTTAAAATATTTTGATAAGTTTTACCAGGATCGTCTGTATTAAACCTTTTTGCAAAATCAATAATTTTTGAAGAGATATTGGAGTCTAACTCTAAGTACCTAGCCTCATCTTTGGCAATCAACCATTCATCGGCAAGGCCCGCGTACTCTCCAGAATACCTCCCTTTATGATTAGCATAGGGGTGAAAAAATACTATTCCTCCTGCTTCAGGGATACGATGTCCAGGAGAAGTATCTTTAAAGCGCCTAGTTCCCTTTAAGTGAAACAAAGGTGCGCTCTCAAGAGTTGACATATTTATTGTATACTCAAAATCAACGCTCTTTTTTGTTCTATAGTCTTTTGCTTTTCTAATCTTTCCTTTATCCCAAGAGAAGCCTAAGTTTTTAGTCAGGACGCCTCCCCTCCAGTAAAGCTGAGGGAAAGCTATCTTGCCTTCGGGCATCTTGGCCCTAAAGTATGTACTGTCATCCTGAACAACTTTTGCAATTTCTCCAGGTCTTAAGGAGGAGGTGAACCCAGTTACGCCGGCCGGTTTTTTCTTTAAACTAAAAAGATTGCCGAGAGGTAATCTAGGAAAAACAATGAATAAAAATATCGTAAGTGGAACCGAATAATAAAAGACCTTAATTATGAGGTTCTTTCTTTCACTATTTCCTTGAGCAACTGTCGATTTTTCAATTTTATAAAATCTCGCTAATAAATAAAAAAGAAAAAGCGACACTAAGAAGATATAGGCCCCGTACCAAAGTGAATATTCGTTTAGTAGTTGTCCCAAGAATAAAAGCTCACAGATAACCACAAACATAGTAAAGTCTTTTATTGAGTTTATTTTAATACTTTGAACTAGGGCAATTAAGGTTAGAAGAGCCACTGCTGCGTCGAGGCCTTGAAAAGTTCCGAATTCACTATAGACAAGTGCAAAAGAAAGGGTAGAACAAGCTGTTAAAATATACTTACTCTGTTTAGCTAAAAAATCTCCCATAATCCAACTTAGGACAAATCCAATTATGGAGACGACCTGAATGGCGAAAGGCTTCAGGTTAAATGATGGAATCACAATCAAAAGAAAGAGAAGAAGACCACTTTTTCGCATTCCAAGAGAGGTTAGAAGATTATTCAACATAACCTCCCTTTAAAACAATTGCCCTCAAACACTTTGCTAAGTGTACTCTGCCGGAGCTCGACTCAATAATTACTCCATTGACCTTTAATGAGTACCTAAGCCCCGCTTCTTCTGCCCGAAGAACCCAGCCTGTTAGAGTGGCTAAAACTTCGCTTCTACTTCCATTAACCATTGATTCATTAAAGTTAAAACAGAGCCCCGAACTTGAATCAAACTCCTTTAGAAATAGTTCATCTCGCTTAGCAAATAGTTTCCAATCTATTCTTTGTAAGCTTTCATTACTATATTTTCTATGTTCCAAAAACTCTTCTTTTTGCAAAGAGTTTCTCACTACGCCTTCCTCTGTACTACTGGTCGAAGTCCCGGGAAATGGTCTTTCGATTGGCCTAGGAATGACTAAATACTCTGCTGCCCATTTAAAAGGTTTCCAGCTTTTAAAAATTCCAAATGGAAAACTCGTATTAATATTCCCTCTACTAATTTTGTACAACCCCATTTTCCTTTTCGGTAATGAAAGGCTCAACTCATAACTCTCTCCCGGCCGTAATTCAGATGCAAAACTTGATGGGGAGTCCATTATCTTTGCCTCTATATCAAATCTAGTTTTCTCACCTGTATTTTTTATTCCAGCGAACGCTTTAGCTTCTTCATCTTCAAAATAATAGTCCGCAAGTTTTAAACGATAAAATTCAACCCCATAGAGATTAAAATTAGTTAAGTGACAGCTTACAAAAACAACTGAGAAAAACAAAAAGCTGCAAAGATAGGCTAGAGAGTTTGCATAGGATAATGAAATGATAAATAAGATAAGAATTAGGATGCAAAAGTAGGCACCACTCTTAGTTAAGAAAATATAAACTTTTCCATTCGAAGTAGCGGCATCGACTTTAGAAACAATTCTCTCTTTAATTGAGCTTAACATGGGGTAAGATACCTTTTACAATCTCAGACCCATACTTTACTCCCCTATGCCCACCGAGGCGATGACCCCAAACGTAAGGTGAAACTTCTTGCAAGTCTTCTGGTAAAACATGATCTCTACCTTGAAGAAAAGCAAAACATTTAGAAACAACGAGTAGGTCTCGACCTGCCCTCGAAGATAAAAAACCTTCCTCGCAATGGGAGCGTGCATACTCTAATAAGTCTAGAGCGTAGTCTGCAATTGAATCACTAAGTATTACTTTCATTGCTTCTTCTTGATAGAGCTCAAACTCATTTTGGTTCACGACCGGGTCTAAATCAAAAAACCTTCTATCGCGATCGGGAAGTAATAAAATTTTCCTCTCAATTTCCCTAGAAGGTAAATCTAGATAGAGAGACATTCTAAATCTGTCCAATTGAGACTCTGGTAGTAAGTGGGTTCCTATTTGATCGAATGGATTTTGTGTTGCGACTAAAAGGAAAGGCCTCGGTAATTCAATCGTTCCTTGTTCATGACTTACACTTCCCTCTTCCATGGCCTGTAAAAGGGCACTTTGAGTTTTTGGGGTTGCTCTATTTAGCTCATCGGCCAGGACAAAATGATTAATTAATGGGCCTTCTTTGAACTTAAACTCAGAAGTTTCTTTAATAAAAATATTTGTCCCAATAATATCAGCCGGAAGTAGGTCATTTGTGCACTGGATTCTAGAAATATCAAAGCCTAATAACCTTGCAAGGGCCTGGACCAGAGTTGTCTTTCCAACACCTGGGACATCTTCTATAAGAAGGTGACCCTTACTTAAGAGGCAGGCCAAAGAGAGTTTAACTTCAAGCTCTTTTCCGAGGACTATTTCACTTAAAATAGATTCTATTTGTTCTAGTTTTTTAATATTCATCTGCCTCAAGTTTAAGGCTTCCTTCTGTCCCTTACCAGCAACAAAACCTGTCACCATAAGTGTAAGGTGCTGATTTCACATACAGGATTTGGCCGATTTCATGGCCTTTGACCAGTTTTTCCCCTCTGCTAGACTGGCGAAAAAGAGGGATTACCATGAATTTAAAATTCACAGTTATCATATTCCTAATGTCACTTATGACGAGTTGTGCCGGACCCATGAATCCGTTTGGGGCCATTGAGCCTGTTAAAAGCTCTAAAGATCTAAGTACTGAACCAATTAGAAGTCCTTCAAGCTATATAAGTACAACAGATGCGGTCATTGATTTTTTACCGGGAAGACAAAACTGGCACTCGGCCATTAACTTTAGAACAAGGATCCATGATCATAATGGAGTTGGTCCTAGGTCAAAGATAAAGTTTTTTTACAATAATAAAGATATTACTGAGCAAATTCAAAAATATTCAATTAAGAAAATTTCAAAAGATCAGAAGACAATTTTATATTCGCTTAAAAACTTTAGATTGACTTTAGACAGAGAAAATAAAATTTCTGTGGCCTATCAAAGAGATGATCACAGCGCACCACTAATTAAACATTACGAAGAACCAAAATGTCCTATCGATTCGGTACAAAAAGTAAAAGATCATGGACGATTTAAATCTAAGAAGATCACCTTCAAGACAATTGAAAAGATATCATTAGAAGAAGGTATTAATCCAAGTTTACTCGCAGGTCTAATTGCCCAAGAGTCAGGATTTAACCCTCTCGCCGTAAGCTGGGCAAAAGCAATTGGCCTAACTCAAGTAACAAGCTTAGCTGAGACCCATGTCCTAAAAAAATTCCCCCATTGGCCAAGATACGAAGACATCACTGAATTCTCATACCCAAAAGTTAAGTCTCTAATTCTTCTTGGAAAAATTAATAAGGAAAATGAGTGGAGATTAAACGAAGAAATGTCTATTAAAGGTGGTATAGAGTACCTTCGCTTTGTTGAGTCATACTGGTCAATAAATTCTAATAAAAAAATGGTAGAGCAGGTCTTTCCTCATCATCCAGAAATTTTTGAAGAAATCGTACTGGCCTCATATAACTCTGGTCCTTTTAGAGTAAAAAAAGCGATCGAAAGACGTGGAAAAGATTGGCTAAACTCAAACACCTTAAATGAAGCTAAGAAATACGTAAAAAAAGTTAAGTCTTATTGTTATCACTTTTCAAACTCTGGGGAGTCTTACGCTCCTTTTTCGGTGAGTAGCTTATGAAAAAGAGACCATTACTATTTAATCTTTATTCCTTATTCTTTTTATCTGTAGCCATTAGTTTTCCAGTGCAAATTATGGCCATCTATGGTCATGAGCCAACGGAAGCATCAATGATCATGAACAAAATGACCTATCTGAACTGGTCAGTGATTGGAGTTTGTTTAATAAATGCCGCTTTTTCTTATTACGGGCACTGGCTATTAAAGCTCTCTCTTCCTTTTTCATTTTTTGTCGTAGCAATAAACAATTTTTTCGTTTCAAAATTGGCGCAAGACTATAGTCCCTTGGCCACAACTCTAGCCACTCTATCTTTTGGTCTCATAAGCTCATACTTATTTTTCACTAATGCTAGAGAAGTCTTAAATGATCAAAACAAGAGGTGGTGGTTAGCCCCTAAAAGATTTAAGAGGAATTTACCTGTTTGGATTCAAGGGCCATTGGGCAGCCCGCTCCTATCCAAGACTTTCGATATTTCTAAGTCTGGTGCATTTCTTTCTCATTCGAGTTTAACAAGCACTAGAGAAGATCTTCCAAATCCCTTAAATGAAGGTGATGAAATATCCTTAACCTTAGGTCTATCAGGTCAAAAAGAATTTTCATGTCAGGCTGAGATTGTAAGATTAACAAAGCCTAAAGGTGATTACCCAGGTGGCATCGGTATTAAATTTAAAGATATGACTGTCACTAACCGGTGGGTCTTGGATCAAATTTTAAGAGATACTGCAGCAGTCGTCAGTGCTTAAAACTACTGACCAATAACGTTACCAGTTTCTTTTTCTTTAAGACTTGAGAACTCTTCAATCATTTTCTCGCAGGTGATTTTTTCGCACTTATTAATTATTTTTTTAGTAAAGAAGCCATGACATTCTTTTTCTTTATAGGTTTTAATGAGTTCAATTGCGGATTTTTTTATTAATAGTTTTCCGGTTCCCTCACAATTTTCATCAACCCAGGACATAAAATGGTCGATCATCCCTGCGTTTGAGGTTGAGCTTATTAATAGAAAAGTGAAAAACATGAATTTTTTAATTCTTATCTCGAAAATACTTTTTGTTTACAAAATTCAATTCTAAGTCAGAGGTATAATTTTGCAAGAAATAAGTGCGGTCTTTTTTTAACCAACTATTTTGATTGGAAATGACTCCGATTTCTTAAACTCTAGGGTAAAGCAGGTGTTCCCGTCATGAAGGCTATAATAAAGATCTCCACCTTGCTTCAGCAGCAAGTTTTTACTAATCGAGAGTCCAAGTCCCATGCCCTTCCCCACTTGTTTGGTGGTAAAAAAAGGATCAAAAAGCTTTTCGTGGATTTCCTTATCAATACCCTTACCTGAGTCTATAACACGGATTTGTATCTTATCTTTAACCTCATTTACGCAAAGTCGAATCCACTTTGTTTGCTCATTCGATAGTTCATCCAGAGCATCCTTAGAGTTTTTTATCAGATTAACTAAAACCTGAGATACCTCAGCTTTTTTGCATAAAATTCGAGCTTCTTCTAAACCGCTAAAATTCACATCTAATGCAACACCCTCAGGATTAAGTAGTCCCCGGCAAAACTCCATGGCATCATCTACAACCTCAACCACACTGGCTTGCTCTACTGGATCATCTGCCGCATTTCTTGAAAGTGATTTCATTGTATTTATGATCTTAGAGATTCTCTTTATAACTTCATCATTCTTTTTAATCTTACTTTTAACTTTTTCGTCAACGATGCCTTTTTCTAAAAACTTCATGACCAAATTATTGTTTAATAAGAGTATGGCGAGAGGGTTATTAATTTCATGGGCCATACCTGCGGCCATTTCTCCATACCCTGCAAACTTCGATGCTGCTTCAAGTTCTCGTTTTTGGTCTTCAATAATTTTTTCTTGAGCTGTGATTTGATGAATATCTTTAATACTTACAATAATCTTATTTTGGGCCAATAATTTTTTTATAGAAATAAGGTAAGTCCCCACTCCATTTAAACTTTCTTTATATATATCAAAGTCCCCTGACTTATTAATCAGTTCCCTAATTTCTTCGATACCTCGATAGTTCTGATCCCCTCCTACAAAGTACCCAAGCATATTTTTAGCAGCATCGTTAGCACCAATAATTTCCAGGTCTTCACTAAAAACCAAAATATTGTCATGTAAGGAGTTTAATACTGAAGTTACAAAGTCATTCACCTCTCTTAAGCTATGATTTCTTTTTTGAATGGTATAAAAGAGGAAGAAAATTGTCGCAAAAACTGCCGGAAAAAATACAGCACTAAAAAGGTAGATATATTGAACTTTAGAAACCTCAATAATATTTTGAATATTAAATTCAAGTCCGAGCTGATTGAGATCAAAGGTGATAAATACGATAGGGAGAAGGACCCCAAAAATAAGACCAGAGAACACCCACAAAATTAGCTTTAATTCAGACCTATTGTTCATAAATCCTTTTCGTCAAAACCGGAATATTTCATTAAGAATCGATAAGGACTTATTATAAGCGAACGGGCCTACTTTATCTAAAATTCAAGTAGTTAGACTAGTATGCATAAATGAATATCGTGAATAATAAGAGGACCCCAAAGTTGAGATCCTCGATGGAAAAAATCAGTCTATTTAAGTAACTGAAAACCCTCAATAAAGGCCTTGTACTCACGAACGAGAGTTGTAGGGTTTGAGTTTACAGTTGTTATGACCTTGCAAGAACCGCCTCTTGGACCGCTTCCAAAGATCTTCTTTTTACACTTAATTCTTGCGTTACAGCCTTTAAAGTCACACTGAAGAGCATTTCCAGGATGGGCCTGAAACCTATTCGTATTATTGGCGATGGCATTCTTAATTCCATTAACACAATTTTTAAAATAGTTTTTATCTTTAGCTGTTGAGCAAAGATAATCAAATAATACAGTTTTATAATCTTCTAGATTTGCATTTTTATCGATGGCCTTAACTGAAGGAAAAGAAAAAAGCTGTAATGCCATCGCTTTTTCACAGCGCTTATCAGAATTATCAAAGTTACAGAAGAACTTAGGAAAGCTAAGTCCACCATCCTTAAAATTACCCCAATAACTTGAATAGTTCTTACGAGCCGTTTTTAGTCTCCAGCAAACCCCTACCTTACAATCAAGTGCATCCTTAAAGCTCAAAGTATTTACACTAAGTTTTTGAGAGTCATCTCTGTCAGATTTTTTATAGAAACCATCAACTTGAAGTCTTTCAAATTGAGTGCTTGTAAGAGAACCACTTGCCGGTATTCCCCAAACAGTTGAAAGCTCTGGTGCAATATTAAATCCACCATTACAACCATTTAAGGTGGCATAAGCATATTTAGTAAAACGCGGTATTACTTTTTGAAGAGTTGATTTATGGCTACCTGGTTCGATAGTTCCATCTTTTTTAGCTAGCTTTATGGCCCAAGGGCTTGAGTGTCCGTAATAATCGAAACTAGCAATCTGTTTAAAAAATAGCATTTCGTTAACTAAGTTATATACATTGAGAGTTACATCGACCTGCTTAATAATAGGTAGATTAAATCTCATAAAGACTTCATCATTATCTGCGCCTTTTACATCGGGAGCAGTTATGACAACAACTTGATGAGAAGGGTACATTTCCCTGTATTTATAACCTTGAATCAGGCCAGATTGAAGGAACTGATCAGAGTCTTTCTTCATGCTAGATCCGACAACTATAATATGAGTTACCTTATCTGCATTTAAGCTAGACTGACCTAAGGCCGTCACTAAGTACTCACCAGTGTACTTATTGGATAGAGAAGAGGAAGTGTCCTCAGACCGGTCTACATAGGCAAATACATTGGTGGTAAGTGCCAAGACCACTAGTAGCATCATTTTTTTTAAAGTTTCCACGAGCGCAACCTATGCCATGAAATACGGAAAGTTAAGAAATTTTTACACCCTGTATTTTTTTACCACTTAGGCTTTCTACGGCTAAGACAATACAAGGTAGAATGACTAGATCACAGAATAAGGCCATAAAAAGGACAAAAGAAGAGAGTATCCCAAAGTTCTTATTAGGGGTGAGGCTGGCAAACATAAAGAGTCCAAATCCGCTTACGAGAATCATCGTCGTGACTATTAGGGCCACCCCAGTTCCACTGATAACCTCAGTGAGAGCTTCTACTCGTGGAGACCCTTCTCGAATTAGTTTACTATAATGAGAAAGAAAGTGGATGGTGTCATCAACAGCAATACCTAAAGTTACCGAAGCTACAATGGCACAGCCAACATCGACGGGAGTCTTTATAATAGTTAAAAGTCCTGCTCCCAATACAATGGGAATAAAATTTGGAATAAGTGAAAGAAGCCCCATCTTAAAAGATCTATAAACCACAATGAGAATAAGTGTGATCAATACTAACGCCATCCCCATTGAAGTGGTGAAAGTCTCGACAACGTAACCATTCATCCTTTGAAACAGGACGGGCTTTCCAGTTGAAGCCATTTTTAGTCCGAGCTCTTCGGCCTTAGTTTCAATCTCTTCAATTCGAATTAAACTTTCTTTTGAGTTTTGAACATTCCATAGAACGCTGAGCCTTAATTCTCTCTGCTTTAAGTCTATCCTATTATTTAAATCCATCCCTTGAGGAAGCCCCATGGTGTAGAGAAATATCTCCTGTGCTATCATTTCTTTTGAATCAGGAATCCGGTACATATCTTCCTGACCACCATGTAGTGATTGGTTGACCTCTTTTATAATATCCGTAATTGAGATTATTCGATTTATATAATCTCTTTCGTTCAGCCAAGTTTGAAACTGATCCACTATCTTTAAAAAGCCAGGATCTGTGATTCCATTCTCACGTCCACTATCAATGACCAACTCCGGGCCGCCGACTCCTTTAAATGTTTTTAAAGTAAACTGGTTTCCAATGCTTATTGGATTAGTTTCGTTAAAGTATTCATATGGGTTAGAGTTCACCTCATTTTGTAATGCTAACCAGGTAAAGCTTCCACTAATCAGGATAAAAGACACCAATATTGATTTATGCCATCGTTCTAGGAACTTAATGTACCTACGGGCAGTTAGTTTTTTTATGGCCCTTCCCCCTCGCTGTGCTTTTGTTGAGCCGACATTGAAAAGAATTAGAGTTGAGGGAATATATAAAAGAGATAAAACAAATGCCATTATGGTAGCGATACCGGCGAGTAGGCCCATTTCTGCAACTGGTCTTACGTCCGAAGTCGTGAGGCTAAAGAATCCAATTGCAGTTGAAATAGAAGTTAAAAAGATGGGAGAAATATTCTTATCTAAAGCGGCTTTTAAAGACGCATTCAGCTCTTCCCCTTCGGCATATTTGTCAAAGTAGGTTGATAAAAGATGAACTGAATCGGCAATGGCAATGGCGATAATAATTCCAGGTAGAATAAAAGTAAGGCTATTCATTTTAATCTGTAGAAATCCGATTAAGCCTGTCATAAAGATTAAAGTCGTCCCTATAACTGTTAGTGGCAAGAAGACTCCCCAGAAGTTCCTAAAACAAAAAATAAGATAAATAATCACCAACCCAACGAGGATGGGATTAATTGTTCTTAAGTCTTTAAAAGAGGTTCGTTTAAAGGTTACATTTAGTGAGGGCGCACCTAAAATATGATATTCAATTCCACTTGGCTCAAGAAGGTCACGCCCTACCTTTTGAAAGCCATCAAAGATGGCATCAAAATCAACTTCTCCTTCTGGTTTTTGAACAACCCTTCCGTAGATGACGGCTGATTTATAGTCCTTAGTTAAGAAAACCCCAGGAAGAACTTTATGTTTTTGAAAAGCCTTTTTTCTTTCCTCTAAGAAGCCTTCATCATCAATCCTTTCCACAGGAATAAACTCTTCTGTCGAAATATCATCATCTATTGAAGTGGTTAGGTTTTGATTATTTAAAGAGTCAACTCGAGCGATATCTGGAACCTGCCAAATAGCTTCTGTAACCTTATGCAAGGTTTTCAAACTCTCACGATCAAAAAAACCATTTTTAGAGTGCATTACGAGAACCGCAGACTCGTCATTTCCAAATTTTTTTTCAAAGGAGTCTAGCTGAGTGATATTGGGATCATTGGCCCTAAACCAGGTCCTTGCAGAGAAATCTAAAACAATATTTGTAGAATAAGGTAGGAAAATAAAGGTTATCAATAATCCAAGCCCTAGAGCTGACTTTGGATAGCCCATACAATAGCGAATGATAAGGTCTTTAAATCGTTCCATATGCTCTTTTAACACCTTTTAGCCCCATTGTGGACTCAATTTAATCTAATTTTCCCCCGATTGTTTTAGCCCCCCATAAAGGTACAATAAGGTGTTAGTAATGGGAGAAACTGCTTGATTCGCTTGGTTATTATTTTATTCGTCTTATTTTCGTCTAAGCTCTTCGCTGAAAGTCCTCCTCTAAAAGTTAGTCAAGGCCTAGAGCAAAGGCAGATAAGCTCAGAAACCGAAATTGGTGAGCTCTGTGTTGAGCTAGATATCGAAAAAGAAGTCGCAAAATCTATTGCAAATACCTCTTTGCCTTTAAGTCTAGACGATAAGTTTTCAAATACTCCTTTTCTCTACTTTTTTAACGGTCTTAGACCAAAAAATAGTAGTGACAAAAGAATCTGGTCTATTGGTGGACACTATCTACATATTGTAAAACTTGGTGAATTAATTTCTGTGAATAATCTTTATTTTTGTGGCTCTTTAAAAATTTCAAACTCAAAAGATCATCTCTTATGTAAAACAGCAAAAGGAACAAAGTTAATAAACTTTGACGGAACCTTAAGAGACAGTAGCTCAACTGGAAATATCTGTCCCCCGAAAAAAGCAGTTAAGTCTGTGAGCTATGGAAACTGTATCTTATTTTTAAAAAAGGACTCATTAAGATGCGAGGTTGAAATGACTTGGCCTTCAACTGAAGGTGAATCTCTTAAGAAGCATTGTCATAAAGTAGAGATCGAAGGTGATTTTCTTCACTGCCGAAGAAAGAAATTAAAAAATAGTGAGAAAATAAATTTAGTGAATAACTGTTTTACAGATAGTTCAATTATGACCGCCCCAAAAGTCTTTGATAACAACAGAGGGGACCTCTTTAAGAGACTCGACTCTGGACTTCAACCAGGGAAAGAACCACCTTCCGAAACAATCAAAAAGTAATGCTTTAAAGTAAGCTCAGTTGCCTCTTCTATACTTTGCCCATAGAAAATAATTCCATCCTGATGACCATGCATAACAAGAACTCCTTCCTCCTTGCCTTTTATCAAATTCATCGCCTCATGGGCCATTTCACTAGTTCCGTATGAAGTACAATCTTTAGTTCGCGGGAAATCTTTTTTTAACATTTCTTCCCACATTTGCTTATGATGAATATGAACAATGGCCTTGATCTTTTCGCTCGCTAAGTACATAGCTCCATGAGTCAGTGATTCGCTAGAGGCCTCAATCGGTCCATGACAACCAATACTTTGTGAGTTTAAATCCCCATCAACCACTCTGGTATAATGTTCACCAGTTAGATCTTTTAAGGCACCAGTTTGAGTACCTGTAATTATAAACTGAGGAAAGGTGGACTCCTTCCTACTAATATAATCCTTTCTAATAGATATATTTCCGAAGCCTATTTTTTCAGGAAGATACTCACCAATTAAGTTGTATTCAAAAAGTCTTTTTCTCTGGAGCTCTAGGGACTCAAATTCAGCTAGAGGCACTGCCTTAGTTTTTAAAAATTCAGAAAAACTAAATTTAATGACTCCATCATCAATCATAAATTTCACGATCCAACTCAATCTGGCAATTGAGCATAGCGGTTCTAGTCTTTTCCATTAATTCAGGTACATCTTCCTTAGTCATTCCAACTGTCGAGATTAACGGTAAACACTTAGCGATAATTTTTCCGCTCTTCCAATTATTTAAATTGATCCTTTTAGCATAAGAGCTAAAAACTACTGGTGCGATGGGACACTGAGCGGCAATTGCCGTTACAAAAGCCCCTTTTTTAAAGGGAAGTAATCCTCGTCCCTTACTTCTGGTCCCCTCCGGCATAACCCATACAGAGATCCCTTCATTTCTAATTTTCTCAGTTACTTTTTCCATAGATTTTTTGGCATTAAAGGGATTAGACCTATCAATTAAAATATTCCCTGAAAGCCAAAAGAACTGTCCAAAAAAAGGAATCCAGATTATCGACTTTTTACCTAGGACGACTGTGTTTTTATGAACACAAGATCCTCCTGGAAACATATCAATATTATTTTGATGGTTACTACAAAAAACTGCCGCTCCAATATTTTCATGGAGATCATAATCCCTTCTATCGTACTCAATTCCTAAAATATCAAAGCCTTTCCAAGCAAGCATTTTAGAAATCAAATAAACATTGTTCGGATGGCGTGGTCTAAAAAGCGAGAATAAAATTCCTAAGCTCATGACTCCCGCAACATAAGATCCGATGGCAATTATTCTAATTATCTTTAACATGACTTTTAATTCCAACTTTTTGACCAGCCTCAATTACATCTTTTGGATAAATAACTGAATTAGGACCAATAGTTACTCGCTCCCCAATCTCAGCTCCACCAAATACCATTGCATTCAAACCAATCGTGGTCTTCTTTCCAATTTTTAAATCATCTAAGACCAGTAGTCCATGCATTCCGTAGTGGGCCATCAATACAGCTGAGCCTCCTATGGTCACATTATCTTCAAGTTCAATAAGACAGGCATCGGATATATTAGAGGAATTAATCATTACGTTCTTACCGATTTTCATTCCCATCAGTCTAAAGAATGTCTCATTTAATATTGAAGGGGTTATAAAATCTAAAACGGTGTAGCGCACAAGATAAATAAGAGCATTATGCATATACCAGGGGATAGTTTGTATAGAAAGCCAAGGTCCCTTGTATTTGCCGTTTTTCCTAAGCCAGATTTTAAAAGGAATATTAAAAACCGGAACAACGAAAATAAGACTTAAGACAAATAAAAAACCACCAGTACTAAAACTTAAGGCCATAAGGATAGACCTAGATAAAGTGGACCAATCTTGACTCATCTCAAAACTTGTTAAACAGAGCCAAATTCCCGGAACACAGGAGATCCCGATACATAAAATATAAATCAAAATCATGGGGCTCGAGCTCAAAAACGAGACAATGGTGGGGAATTTCCTAAAGAGATTCTCAAAAAGACCTATTAGTCCCTTTCTACGAGACTTAAGCTCATTTATATTCGATTCTGCCAGGGACTTCTTTTCTTTGTTCACCGCCCTATTTTCCCCAGATTTACCAAGGTTTGGCTATCTCAAATCACGTATCCCAGTGTAAAATTTCTGTATGATAAGTTTAAAATCCAGAGTCAAAGAGCTTGCCCTTTTTTCCATACCTATTATTGCGGGGCAGATAGGCCAAATGTTCTTTGGAATAGGCGATATCATGGTGGCCGGAAGGTACTCAAACGAAGTTGTATCGGCCCTTGGAGTTGCTACAGGTATACTCGCCCCTTTTATTATGGTGGGTCTTGGGATCACCTACGCAGTGTCAGCTATTGCAGCTCAGCGAAGAGGTCAAAACCAAGAGCTAAAAGACTTGGTTGGCTCCTCCATCATGGCCGCTCATATCTGCGGCGCTGCTCTACTGTTTATTTTATCAGTATTTATTTTCAACTTAGATTTACTAAACCTTCCAGATGCTATTGCAGGAAAAGTTCAAACCTACTTGATTTATGCGGGTCCTAGTATTTTTCCCATTATGATTTTCCAGGTTTTTAAAGAATACCTACAAGCTTATGATGATACTTATTATGCTAATGGAACCATATTAGCTTTTAATATCTTTAACATCTTATTAAATATCGTTTTAATGTTTGGATTTGGTCCTATTCCTGAACTGGGAATTAAAGGGGCGGCAATAGCAACTTTGATCTCTAGATCTCTAATGGCACTTGTCATTCTAAAATATACTTTAAAGAAGCATCCTTTTGATAAAGTTTGGAGCAAGCCTACTTTAAAGTCTGTGATTAACTTAGGAATCCCTATTTCATTATCTACTCTAATAGAAGTTTCTCTTTTCTCTGTCGTAACTGTATTAGTTGGAAAGATGTCCATTACAGCGAGTGCTTCTCATAATATCGTTTTAAATCTAGCCTCCCTAACTTTTATGGTTCCTCTTGCTTTAGCTTCCTCAGCATCAGTAAAGATCGGAGGCTCCTATGGAAAGAATGACCCTAAAGAATTACTGCAGTACACTTTAGCTGCCGAAATATTATCAGTCGGTTTTATGATCTCGACGGCCTTATGCTACTTCTTTATTCCAGGAATTTTATTAAGATTTGCGACTGACGACCCGGAGCTCTTAAAATACGGCGCAGGAATGTTAGTATTCGTTGCCGCTTTTCAAATCCCCGACGGTATTCAAGTCACTATGTCTGGTATCCTGCGAGGAATGGGTGTAACCAAGGAAGTTATGTTTTTTGCCCTAATAAGTAACTGGGCGATAGGTCTTCCTGTGGGACATTATTTTGCCGTCACAAAAGGAATGGAGGCTGCGGGATACTGGGCCGGTCTTGCCTCAGGACTTACAGTCATGTGCTTTTTCTTAGTCTGCGTGTTTTTATTAAAATATAAAAAATTTAAAGAGGAAGGTCCAAAATCATGAAAGTGGCTTTGGCACAACTGCCCTTCTGGCCAACCTATATGCCCCCCTTAGGTTTAGCCTATATCACTGCCGTTCTTAGGAGAAGAGGATATGAGGTTGCGGTCAAGGACCTTAATCTCGAATGTTGGACAAGAGTAAAGAAGAACCATGCTAACCCTTGGGATGGCTTTCTCTTAGATAAGGCGAGCAATCTAAAGTATTTTAAAGAAACTTTAATGCCAGTCGTGCAGACGGACCTAACCATATACGCTAAAAAAATTGCCTTTAGTGATTTCGATGCTGCTGGATTTACCGTAAATGAGCTCAATGTGCACTCCACTAGGTTTGTCGTTCAGCTCATCAAAAAAATGAACCCGGACATAAAAATCTTTATAGGAGGCCCTGAAGTTTATAGCGAACAAAATAAACTTTTGGAGGATGTATACTCAGGCGTGGTTGATGCTGCCGTCATTGGTGAGGGAGAAGAGATCGTTGATGAGCTTTTTGAGTGTTGGGAGAAAAATACTCCTATAGATCAAATCATTGGATTAGTAACCAACAATAAAAATACTAATTATGAAAAAGCGAAGAAACGCCCTCCAATAGACTTTTCAAAATTACCACTGCCTGATTTCTCTGATTTTTATTTAGATAAGTATATGCATAAACAAATTCCCATCATGATGAGCCGCGGTTGCGTAGCGGCCTGTACTTTCTGTACAGAATTTGTCACTTGGAGATCCTATAGAGTCAGAACAGCTAAGAATGTTTTTGATGAAATGGTCAGTATTGCCAAAGAGACCGGAATTAACTCCTTTTATTTTTGTGACTCCTTAATCAATGGAAATCATGAAATGTTATCGGAGCTTGTAAATTTAATTTTAGAAAATGAATTTGAATGCGATTGGGTCGCCTTTTGCCGTGCCGATGACAGGTTAACGAAAGAGCTGTTAACAAGAATGAAAAGGTCCGGCTGTAACGAACTCTTTTTTGGATTTGAATCTGGATCGAATAAGATATTAAAGCTAATGAATAAAAATAATTCTGTTGAAACAGCAAATAGAGTTATTGCCGATACGGCATCTTCGGGGATAAAAGTTCACGGGTTATTTATCATCGCCTTCCCTGGAGAAACCGAGGAAGACTTTTATCAAACTAAGAAATTCATCTATGATAATAGAAAAGACTTATTCAAAGTGACCATCGGTGGAACTCTCCAGCTTCCCCCTATAGCCCCAATGTCTCAAAGACCAAAAGCTTTTGATATAAAACTGAACAATGACGGTTCTGTGTTTTTTGATGACAATGGAAAGTGGTACTCCAAAGACGGGAAATTCACTCCAGAAGTTAGGGCCAACAGATTAAAAGATATGCAAAATTTTTTAGAGGCGATTAAAGTCAGCTGGGACCCTGTTCCCTTTGAGAGAACTCAGCTTAGTGGCTTTAAGAAGCTAACCACTAAGCTACAAGAAAAATATCAACTACGAATTTTTAAAAAGGAAGAAAAAATTTACTCTTCAAATTTCAGTCGGTAGCCAATTCCTCTTACTGTTTCAATCCAATCTTCACCAATCTTTTGTCTAATCTGAAGAACATGAGTATCAACAGTTCTCGTCGTAGGATAGTTTTCGTAGCCCCATACTTTATTCAAGATTTCCTCTCTAGAAAAAGCTCTGTTAGGACTTTCAGCGAGAAGCTTTAAAAAATCAAATTCCATTTTAGTAAACTCAATAGGCTTATCATTTACGGATACTATTCTTTGAATTGAATCGATAGTAAGATCCTTTAAAGTTAGAACCTCTGCAGTATTGGTTGCATCGGACTGAGACTCAACCTTATCTCTTATCTGGACCCTTACTCTTGCAACGAGCTCTCTAGGCTCAAAAGGTTTAGTGATATAGTCACTTGCTCCGGACTCTAAACCTATAACCTTATCAATTAGATCAGTCCGTGCCGTTAGCATAATTACGGGCTGCTTTTTTCCTTCACTTCTAATCTCTTTGAGAAAATCAATTCCCTGTCCATCTGGCAGCATCCAGTCCAGAATTAAAAGCTTATAATCGTCCACCGCTTGCTCTTTTGCTTCAGCAATTGATTTAGACCAAGTTACATCAAAACTCTCATCACTTAAGTATTGCTTTAAGCTAGTACCTAAACTTTCATCATCTTCTACAATTAGTATCTTATCCATTCGTTTCTCCTAGTTTTTGATTTTTTAAAGTGATCGTAAAGGAGGTTGGTTTTGGATTGAAAAGCATTTGTCCCTCCATCTCTTTTACAACCTTCTTAACAATATTTAGACCAAGCCCAGTACCTGAACTCTTATTTCCTTTAACAAACTCTCTAGTTAGCTCTTCAAGGTTATCAAAATCACATTCACCAAGGTCGCTAACCTCAACATAAAGATATTCATCTTTCCAGGTTAAGCTAACCGTTATTGGTTTTAACCCATGAGTTAATGCATTTTCGACAAGGTTTTTAACACAGATGGCGACCCAATAAGTATCGGTATTAAGCTCACAATCAGTCTCGAGATAAGACACTTTAAAGTCATCTCCTAACCTTTCATCATAACCACCAAGCAGTTCCTCAAAGTACATGTTTACACTTGGGACGGTTTCAAAGTTAAAGTTGATAAGCTCCTTACTTTGCTGGGCCTTTAAATAATTTCGACTGGTTTCAGTTAACCTTTGCATCCTATAGACTTCAGATGAAAGTCTTAAAAAAGCTTCTTGAGTTTCCTCATCCATTCCATCATATCTTTTATTTAATCGCTCTATGGTTAGAAGCATACTAGTGATGGGAGTTCTAAATTCGTGAGTTAAAACTTGAAGCGCTAATCTCCTTCTATCATCCTCAAGTCTCTGTCCTTTGATTTTAACTAAAAGCAATCGGACCGAAACCACAATCATGATAAGCAGACCGACGAAGACCCCTACAGTAGAAGTATTGGCCATCCTAAAGATATGCCTAACATTATAATTCCAACAAAGCTCTCCATCTTTATAAAAACAGCTTCGGTTTACCTTATAAGTTTGAAGACTGTAGGGAGAGCTTTCTAAAAAGTTATCAAGGTCATCTCTTAAGTAAATTCTGTATTCTAAAATATTAAAAATCTTTGGATATCGAAGTCTTGCAAATAAAAAGTCCTTCGTTAAAATCGTTCCTTGTCCTTTCGCAAGATCCGACAGGGCGTCTTCATCGAGTCTTTCAAGAATCGAGTATATTCCCCCTAATTCACCAATATTTTGTCTAAGCTTTTTAAGCTCCATAGTATGAAAGTAGGAAAGATGATTCTTTACCCAGGACTTTTCGTCGTAGCCTCCCTTTTTTAAATTGAAAGCTAAGTAGGCAAAAGATTTTCCAGATGGGTGCATATAGGGTGGATCAGTGAAAAAACTTGCTGGCAGGTAAGATCTCCCACCGCAACGAAACTCTTCCCAAACCCAAACTTTCTCAAAATTTTCCGTATTTATTAATTTTGTAAATCCTTTGAAACACTTTTTTGTTGTTGAATAAAGAATACTATTGTCTGTTCCTGGTTCAGGTAGAGTGTTGGCCGGATCTAATAATTTAAACTGTTCAGGTGAAAAATAGAGGGAGTTAAAGTTCACTATAGACTGGGGGGCGACCCTTCTTTGAAAATCAGTCTTGATGGCCGTGATTTCCATAGTTTCTTCTTGCGTAGCGACATTCGAGCCTTGAATGAACAGAGCGAAGTACCCTAGAGTGAAGGCAATCCCTACGGCAGTGAATATCAAGGTTACATATAGCTTCATTTGTCTCCCAAATGCAGATTATCACCAATAAACCACCCTTTGTCAGGGTACTGTCAAAATCTAGCCTTTTTTGTTAAGGTCTGGGCCACAAAACTATAAATAAAGGCCAGTAGATGATTATTTTAGGAATTGATTTAGAAGGTGTTAACCAAAACTTAGTAGAAAACGGTGTTAATTTGGAAGTTGACCGCGTTATTGAAATTGGAGCTGCCCTTTGGGATTGGGATGCTGGTCAACCAGTAAGCATGATCTCTGAAATAGTTAATGAACCAGATCGTCTAAAAATCTCAGAAGAATTAGAAGAGCTAACCGGTATCTCTGAAAGCATTTGCCAAAAATGGGGCCTAGGTGAAAAGCATATTGAAGCGACTCTACGAAACTTAGCCGCCATGATGGATAGAGCAGATTACTGCATGGCCCATAATGGAACAAACTACGACGAACCAATGATAAAGGCCATGTTCAAAAGGTATAATATTGAAATGCCTGGAACGGTTTGGATTGATACCATGGTAGATTTAGAGTTCCCGAGAATGATTAAAGGTAGGAGTATGGCCCTACTTGAACATGCACATGGATTTATAAACCCATTTCCTCACAGAGCCATTACTGATGTTCTTTCTATGCTAAAGATAGCGAGTCATTACGATATCAATAGAATGGCAAAGCTTGCTGAATCTCCCATTGTTAAAATTATTGCAAAATTAAACGCTCCAAATTGGCGAAATGCCAACGAGGTAGACGCCTTTAATAAGGTAAAAAATAAAGTGGCAAAAGCTAGATTCAAATGGAACCCATCAAAGAAAACTTGGTTTAAAGAAATCCATCAGGTGCTCTTGGACGAAGGTAAAATCAACTATGATTTTGATTGGTTTATTGAGCAATAATAGACACTTACCATATCGATAAAACTGAGCTTTTTACTAAAGAAAATCTCTATAATACCCGACAAGTTTACTGTTAGTTTTATGAACAGGAGACTTAATGTCAGCTCACCACCATGATGATGAAAACAAAGACGATGGATCCGTATGGACCTCCTATTCTGACCTTTTTACAACCGTCGCTGTTATTTTCCTTGTTATGTTCGTCTTCGCCCTTCTGCGCTCGGGAATAAATACGGCAAAGGCCCTGAGAGAGAAACAGGCTCAAAAGGAAATTCTAGAAGGAAAGATCCCTGAAAAGCTTGCTCTTGATAATCAAAAGAAAAAAGACACTTTAGATAAATCTATTAAAGAAATGGATAGTTTTAGTGAAGTCATTGATAAAAAGATGATGGAAATAAATACTTTCCAAGAAAAGATGAAGAAACATCAAAATGTGATGGTCGATCTACTAAAAGATCAAGAAATCAAAGAGACCGTTATGGCCGAACTCCGAAAGGAGCTAGACCAAAAAGAAGCGGATATGGTTAAGACTACGCAAAAAATTGATGACCTCAATAAAACTTTAAATCAAAAAATTGAAGACCTAAGTAAAAATAAAAAAGAGAATGAGATTTTAGAAAAAAGAAAAGTTGAATTAAAAAAGCAAATTATTGACTGGGAACAAAAAGTTGTAAAAATAGAAGAAGAGCATGAAGAAAAAATCATAAAGAAGAATGAAGATATCAAAAGTTTACAACTAGAGGTTGTCAACAAAGAGCAAACCAATAACGAACTCGACCAAACGATCACACAACTAAAAAAGGTTCAAGTAGAGAAAGTTCAGGTTATAAGTGAACTACAAGAAAGCGTATCAGAGCTAAATAAAAATCTGGTCGTAAAAAAAGATGAACTCGCAAATTTAGAGAAAAATCTCGAGAATACAAAAAAGACAGTTCAAATTAAGTCAGCCAATATTGAAAACTTACAAAAAAAATTGACCAAAGAGCTTGAAAACAATCAACAGCTTGATAGCAAAGTTGTTGAACTATCCACTAACCTACGTGAAACTGAAAAACAGGTAAAGGTGGCTAAGTCAGAAATCGTTAAGAATAAGACTCATATTCAAGAAAAGATAAGAAAAATAGAAGAGCTTAAAAAGTCAGTCGCTGATCAAAAGCTGGTTAATCAAAATTTAAACAAGAATATAGAGGAACTTGATAAAACGGTGGCAAGCGCCAAGTCTCAAATTGCTGAACTGGAAAGCCAGGTTTCGGGCAAAGATCAGAATATAGCTAACTTAAATAAAGAGTTATCTACCTTACAAAAAACTTTTGATGAGTCGGTACTAGAAAATCAAAAGCTTAATCAAAAATCTGATAACCTTACGGCTCAGTTGGCCCTAACGACTGAGCAGTTACAGATAGAGCAACTCGAAAAAGCTAATATTGAAGTCGATTATAAAGCTGCCGTAAAAAAGGCAGAGGACATGAGGAAAAATATCGACAATATGAGACAAAATGTTGATGGCCTTCAAAAACAGATCACATCAAAAGAAAATGCGGTAAAAGAATTAGAAATCAAGCTTGCCTCCTCAAAGGCAATGAATTCAAAAGCAGACAATAAGAACTCAGCCCTTAACAGCAAGGTAGCAAGTTTAGAAAGCCAAATCAGTAATCTAAATAATGAATTAAAGAATGAAATCGAAAACAAAGAAAAAGTGAATAAAGATTTAGCGATGCTAGAGCAAAGCTATTCCAAGAATGAAAATAAAAGAAAGGAACTACAATCTGTTATCAATGGTCTGAACGGCCAGATTGCAAACTTACAATCAGACATAAACTCTAAAGAAAGTAAGAACAAAGGTCTTAACAGCGAAGTTGCAAAGTTAATGAAGCAGCTTGATAACCAGTTAAGCAATAACGGAAAGTTAAGTAGTAATATAGATTCATTAAAAAACCAAATCAATGAGCTCAATTCTTCACTTGGTAAGAGAGCACAGAATCAAAAAGCTCTTGAAGAAAAGATCGCGTCTCTTCAAAATGGTCTTCAAGGTAAGGAAGGAAAGAACCAAAAGCTCAGAAAAAGCATTGAAGGACTTGAAGGGAAAATTGCAGGTTTAAACAAGGACCTTCAAAAGAAAAACCAATCAGTAAAAGGTATGGAATCTCTGCTAAAAGATTTACAAAACAAATATGCAGCCGGTCAAACAGAGCTAAGCCAATCTAAAAACCAAGGCAATCAAAAAGATAATCTAATCTCCCAATTAAAAAATAAGATCGCCTCAATGAATGGTCAAATGGCAAAAAATGGACAAGTTAGCATGGGAATAAAAGAGCGCTTTGATCGTATGGCGAACGACTACTCTAATGCTTTAAATAGGAATAAAGGGCAAGAAGAGGAACTTAAAAAACTTAACAATAAAGTTCGTGAATTATATGCCCAAATGGAAGTCAACAAAGATCGTTCTAAGGAAAGTTCACCTGAACTAACAGACAAGCTTCAAGAAGAGAATACGATGCTTGCACAGCAAAATGCAGTTCTTAAGAAGCTACTCGAAAGAAAAGAAAACGAGGCTACAAAAAAGGCTAAAAACGAAGGGAGAAAGATCGCAAGTGTGCAAAATTCGCTTCGTGCTCATATAGGTAAGAAGATTGCCGACCGAATGAAGGCGGCAAACCTTGATGTATTTGTTGACCCAAATACGGGCGCAGTCATCCTTAGGATGGACAATAGCTTTCTCTTTAAAAGAAATTCAGCTGAGTTGTCTAGTGGATTAAAGAAGACTCTTAAAAATGTTATTCCTCTCTATGTAGATGAACTTTTTAAAGATGCAGGTGTCGCTAATAAGATAAACCACGTAAATATAATTGGTCATGCCTCCCCTAGGCATCGGCAAAAATATGTCGACCCGCTAGGAAAAAACATTAGGGCCTATAACTTCAACTTAGACCTCAGCTCAGATAGAGCTAGAAGTATAGTTAAGTACATCTTTGGAAATAAATTCGGTAGCTTTAGTTACAAGCCTCAATTCAGACAGAAAGTACAAGCTATTGGAAAAAGCTTTTCTGATCCAGTTCTAAGGCAACCTGGTTCAGTTAAAAGTAGCGAAAATGATTGCGGCAAATACGACTGTAAATTAAGCCGACGTGTAGAGATAAGTTTTACACTTAAAGATAATAAAGACGTTTGGGAAAATAAATAACTCGTAAGGGAGTAAGTTGTGATACTTAATATGGTTTTTGACTTTTTCAGTAACTACCTAATCGAATTTATGGGTTCAATGCTCATAATAGGACTAGGTTTTAGATGGGCCAGCTGGCGCTCAAGTAAACGAGAAGACGCTTACTTCACCGGTTTTACTTCAGAGATTGAAAAAACAATCTTATTGCAAAAAGATTTAACCCACGAGCAAGTAGAAGACGTGGATAAGTATTTAGCTGAGCTTCTAGAGACGGTAAGTGAAAAGCTACCAACACGTAGTCTTAGAAACAAATCGCAGTCTAAATCAAATCAAAAGACTGCAGAAAAAATGGGTGCTCAGAATGTTGTATCACTTAGAGAATATGTAAAAGGTGATCAAAGTTTATTTTTGGGAATAAAAAACGAGAGTGCTTCTTTTAAATCTAAATTTCCTCCAAACTTTAACGAGCTAACTGATCGAATCTTAGAAAAGGATGATAACTGGAACAAGCTACTGAACTTTTTCCCAATAGGACCTATTTCAAGATTAATTGATATTCTGCCAGGACTATTTGTAGTCTTTGGTATTTTCGGTACCTTCATTGGGATCTCAATGGCCCTTCCTAAAATTGCAGAAATGGACTTTAATAACCTTGAGGCCTCTGGTGCAATCCTAACTCAATTTGTTCTTAGTGTTACTTATGCAATGAAAACAAGTATCGCCGGTATCTTATTCTCAGTAGTCATGACCCTGCTCAACACTATTGCCCCTGTTACTGGTATGAGAAATAGAACCTATAAGAAAATTTCTAACTGCTTTGAAAATATTTGGCATTCAATTCACGGAGAAAAATCCCTTGAGGAAGAGATGCATGAAGTTCTTCCCGCTCTTCTAGAAGAAGTTAAGGCCCTTAGAAAAGCAGCTGAAGGAAAGCAGGAAAATGAAGAAGAAGAGTTTAAGCAAAAGGAAGGAGCTTAGAATATGAGTGCCATCGCTAACCTAGTAAAAGGATGCCCCCTTTTTCATGAGATCTATGACAATGAAGTAGAAAAAATATTGGCTGATTGCCTAGTGGCAACATATCAGCCTGGCGATTATATTATGAGACAAGGAGAGGAAGGTACAGATATCTGTGTTATTCTGAGTGGCAATGCAGATATTTCCGTAATGAAAGGAGACGAAAGTCACTATATCGCCACTATTAATAAGGGTGATATTTTCGGTGAAATGGTTTTAATAAATGAGACTAAAAGAACCGCAAATATAATTTGCAAAGAAAAATGTGACGTTCTAGTTTTAAGCTTTGAGAACTTTTATAAATTTTTTAGTAAAAACCCCTCAGTATTCGCACTGATGGTTTTAAACGTTACAAGACTAATCACAAAACGACTTAAGAATTCAAATCTCGTTGTTCAGGAGCTCAATCATAAAATTCTTGAACTGGAGGGTGGCGATAAAGCGGCTTAGGCTAATATCCTTTAATAACTTGGAGTGTCACAAGAGCTTTAGATAAATTACCCTCTTTTCTTTCCACTCTTCCATGCTTATTCTTAAGCTGTGAAGAATACAGAAAAAGTTTCAAAATTACTGGCAAGCCCCGAAGTTCGCTCATGGAGAGCATTGTTTAATGCCTTCAAAAGCCTTTCCTCAGAGTTTGAGAGCAGTCTACTAGAGCACGACTGCTCTGTGCCACGTTTTCAAATCTTATTACACTTACACACGACTGGCCCTCATACTCCAGTTACGCTTAGCCGTCTAATGAAAGTGAGTCGGGCTAATATAACGACTTTCTTAAAGAGATTAACAGAAGATGGGCTTATCAACTCAACGATTGAAAATGGCTCAGAAAAAAGACCTGCCTACGAGCTTACTAAAAAAGGGGTTAAGTATTTTGAACTTGTGCTTCCTTCTCATATTAGTAACGTAAAAAAGAAAATGCCTGCTTTCCCAGAGGAGTTTATCTCATTACTTGAGGAAGTTCCTAAAAATTTAGAAAGTGAATAGATTATTTAAAGCGAGAAAGAATCTTATCAATATTATCAAATTTTGGGTTTAGCTCTTTTACTTTTAATAAATTTTCTTTCGCTGTTTTATAATCTTTTTTCATAATATAGACATGAGCCTTATTGTAGTAGGCTTTGGTCACTCGATCTGAGCGCTTTAGGATTTTATCCAAATAAATAAGAGCGTCATCCATTTTCTTTCTTCTTACAAGCCACATTGAATAGTTCTCAAGTGAACGAGGTCTATGCTCCCACTCTTTTATCACTTCTGAATATTCATTGACCATAAAGCTAGAAAATGGCTTTTGAAGAACTTTAAATCTCGCACCTGCAGCAGTAAAAGGAAGTCTCATTTGATTACTAATTTCGAGGAAAACTCCCGGCTTATCAAGAAAGCTTGGTGTCTTCATAAATTTATTCCAGGTTTTTCTATAGTTTCCCTTTCCTACAATATCGTGTCTCGTTTTATTAGCTAGAGTCATTAATGAATATTGATAAAAAGCAATGACTAAAAGGAAAATTGATAAAATGACTTTTGTCCCCTTCCAAGCTAAATTGTTCCGAGAAAATTTCACAATTTCCTCACCACCCATAACGAGAACAAGAAAAAGAATGAGAAGAGAAGAATCAACATAAAATGGTTGGAAAGCTGAATAAAGACCAATATAAAATAATATACCTAACCAACCAGATTTAGCAGCGCCCTCTTTCTTAAGAAGCTCTTTTCCAAAAAAATAACATAAGGCTATAAAACCTAGAATTCCAAAAAGCCCTAGCTCAGCGGCTAAATTTAAAAAAAGCGAGTGAGCATTATCATTCCAAGCATGTTTTACGATGAGGGAGCTTGTATAATTTTCCCAATAACCTTGAATAAGTCCGTGAAAGCCATAACCTAAAAATGGTTTGGCTAAAAACGAATGGAGTGCACCATCCCAAATATCTATCCGGTAAAATTGCTTGCTTCTTATAATTAAATTTTTTAGAACCGATTCTTTCATTAAGAAGTATTGAGCCAGCATCAAGCCAGTGGCACCTAAGGTGATATATACACTTCTTTTGAAAATTTTCTTATTTCCCAGAAAACTTCCAATAAGTAAACCTAATAGAACTCCAAAGATGGCCGAGCGAGAACCTAGCATCAAAACTACAACAATATTGATAAGGTAAACAAAGCCGATCTTAAACTTATCATTTTTAAATATTTTTTCACCGTATAGATAGTTTAAGAGTACAGTTGTTCCCACCCACATTGATGATGCATTAGGATTACCCATTAAGTTTTTCTGCATTTGCCCAACGCTGTCAAAAATGGCTGTACAAAAAAGGATTATACTAACGGCAGTCCCAGCATATAAGACAAATTTTGCAAATAGCTCTTTATCAAACTCTCTTTCCTTAAAAACCATCCCAGCCAAAATCAAAGCACTATAAAAGACAAGACCTGTCCCTCTCCAAAAGGGACCAAAAAGACCAGCAATAATATCCTCGGTCCAAAGTAAGGATAAAAATCCAAAGAGGGTTAAACCTATAAAAGTTAACTCAATCCCGCTAAGGCTTATCTTTTTGTCTTCTTCTTTTTTAAAAGTAAAAAGTAATAGACCAATCGCGGCCCAAACCTCAATGAAAATCACCTTTGGGTAAATATAGGGAAAAGGAATTCCAGTAATAAAGAAGAAGGGAAAAATCAAAAGGCCGTAAACCCAAATATTAGAAAGACTAAACATTTTTTTTCTTCATCCAACTCGTTAAAGCAAGCTTCATGGCCTGTTCAACTTTCATATCTGTTACAACAAGACAGTCTCTAGGAACAAAAATGGTGTAACCACCGAGGGCATAACTCATGGGAATAAAGACTGCTACTTTATCAGGAGCAAAAGCAATTCCTTCGATGGAGTCTAATTCATCTTGAGTGAGGAGCCCTACTAACTCAAAGCTTTGACCTGGAAGATTCACTTTAACAACTTTAGAAACTGTTTTATCATCGCTTGGAGCAAAGTAGCTCATAAGATCTTCAATCGCCGAATATACTGATTTAACTAAAGGGATATTTCTTACAGGCTTTAAAATAAGCTTATGAATATTTGCAAAAAATGGTGTGGATAATAAAAGACCTATACCGAAGATAACAAAAAAGCCACTGGCGACTCCGACTCCTGGGAATCGAACAGCATCAGGAAGAACTTTCATAAGATAACTATCAAATAAAGTTTCCATACTAGTGAAAAACCAGTAAATAAAATACAAAGAGAGAGTTAAAGGTAAAACCCCCAACACTCCCTTAAAGAATATTTTTGAAATATTTTTAATCAATTTCTAATTTCTCATATCTTTTAAAAGCCTATAAGCATCAAGCCTACCAGAAGCTGCGTATTTGACTAGAGTTTTATTCTTAACCGAGGTTGCCATCAACCTCTCTCTAATCTCCTTAGGGGTCATATTTTTTTCATGAGTTAATAAAAGACCAATAGCCCCAGAAACAAAAGGAGTGGCCATAGAAGTACCGCTCATTTTCTTATATTTCCCATTTTTAACCGTAGAGAGGATATCTGAGCCAGGGGCAAAAATATGAACAGATTTCTTCCCATAATTTGAGAACCATGATTTTTTTCCATTTCCGTCCATACTTCCTACCGAAATAATATTATCGACTTGGTAAGAAGCTGGATAAGAAGGGTTCTTATCGTTATTATTTGTGGAGTTCCCAGCAGCAGCGACAAAAACAATTCCAGCTTCATCAGCAGCTTTAATCGCCTCTAGTAGAGCCTTATTCGCCCCGCCTCCTCCCCAGGAGTTACTCATCACATGCACTTTCATTTTAATAGCATAATCGATTGCTCTAACAGCGCCTTCCAGAGTCCCCGATCCATTATCCCCTAAAAACTTAATGGGAAGCACTTTTACTCTCCCCATGACTCCTCTTATTCCAGACCTATTATGAGTTGCTCCAATAACTCCGGCGCAGTGAGTTCCATGTCCATGTCCATCCATTGGATCAGCATCGTTATTAGCAAAGTCATAACCAAACACATCATCAACGTAGCCATTACCATCGTCATCAACACCATCGACACCATTGAATTCGGCTTCATTCATTAGGATATTATTCTTCAAATCAGGATGATCATAATCAACTCCGGTATCGATGACCGCAATCTTGATGGTGCTTCTACCTCTAGATAGACCCCAAGCTTTTTCGGCATTAATATCTTCACCTTTTTTACCAAGTCTCCAAATCGGACCGCCATTCCAGCCTGTATTTTTTAGGCCCCACTGTTTTTTGAAACTAGCGTCCTCTGCATTAATACTCTTACCTGGCTCAATAGGTGAAACCTTAATCTGAATATTTCGATCAACGTACTGAATAGCGCTTTTTGAATGAAGATAATTAAAGTCGCTAATCTCTAATTCTCTTTTAGTC
Organism: Halobacteriovorax sp.; assembly: GCA_002720865.1. GTDB lineage: Bacteria > Bdellovibrionota > Bacteriovoracia > Bacteriovoracales > Bacteriovoracaceae. The sequence goes on along the minus strand of PBIO01000028.1, from coordinate 39,156 downwards.
TTAAGCACTGCAAACTCACCAAAACTTGTTTGAAAGGTTCGCGTTTTTCCCATTAAGTTAAGGCTTTCAAGAGCCTCTTGCCCCTTACTCGTTTCTAATTTAACTAAGTATTCAAAGTCACTAGCATTCGCTGCCGCGCCCAAAACTAAAAATACCAATAAAATCAATGTTTTCATGCATTCATCCTTGAAATGTAGTAATTAATCTCTATTCTAGTTTCTAGTTTATAGGGAGATGCATTTGTTACAATGGTGCTCTTCTTTATATGCGATGAAGTAAGGAATTATTACAAAAGCAAACCTCTTTCCTTTGGCACGATGAATCAAGTTTCGAATACAGAAGACAATAATAAAAAACAAAAGGAGCCCTTTCTCCTAAACATTGGGCTCAATGTAATTATTCCTTCAGCTATTCTCATGAAGTTCTCTGGACCTGAGCATTTAGGTCAAATTTATGGGCTTATAGTGGCCATTGCTTTTCCTATCTCCTACGGTGTCTGGGATTTCATCAGAATTAAAAAAGTAAACTTCTTCTCTGGCCTTGGTCTTTTCTCAATTTTGATGACAGGTGGAATTGGTCTCTTCAAGCTCAATAGGGAATGGATGATCGCCAAAGAAACAGCCATTCCATTTTTAATGGGATTAGCGGTAATTGTTTCAAATAAAACTAAGTTCCCTCTAGTCGAAACTTTTTTGAATCAAATTTTAAATTTAGAAAAAATAGATGAAGAATTTACAAAACATGGCCACGCCCATCTATTTAAAAAGAATTTAAAAACCAGTAGTCTTTTGTTAGGTGGAACCTTCTTTTTATCCGCTCTATTAAATTATATTTTGGCCGTTATGACTTTAGTTGGACAACCAGGCACGACTGAATTTAATGAATCACTTGGAAAAATGACGGCACTTAGCTTTCCAGTCATTACTTTTCCTATGATGTTCATGGTTATGGGAATTATCTTTTTCATGGCCAATAGTATTAAGAAAAATACGGAAAAAGAAATAGAACACTTCTTAAGGCAATAATCCAAAGGTTTAAATTATGGAATTTAGAAAATTAGGTAAAACTGATATCGATGTCTCTGTTATCTGTCTTGGTACAATGACTTGGGGAGAACAAAATACTATAGAAGAAGCTCACGAACAGTTAGACTACTCTCTTGATAATGGAGTAAATTTTATTGATACCGCTGAGATGTATCCCGTTCCTCCTAACAAAGAAACTTACTCACTAACAGAACAGTACATTGGAAAATGGGACAAGATGAAATCTCAAAGAGATAAATTCGTTCTTGCGACTAAGATTGTGGGGCCTTTTTGGGATGATTATATTCGAGGTGGAAAAAATACTTTTAATAAGGATCATTTACTAAAGGCAATTGACTCTAGCCTAGACCGACTAGGTACGGATTACGTCGACTTATATCAACTTCATTGGCCTGAGAGAAAAACAAATTACTTCGGACAATTGGGGTACACTGTGCAAAATTCAGAAGAGCCCTGGACACCAATTCAAGAAGTTTTAGAAACACTCAATGAAATTAAAAAAAGTGGAAAAGTTAGAGAGTTTGGCCTTTCCAATGAGACCCCTTGGGGAACAATGGAATTTTTAAGAATTAGTGGAGAGAAAGAATTACCTCGAATGGCTTCAGTTCAAAACCCTTATAATTTGTTAAACCGTTCTTACGAGGTTGGCATGGCCGAAGTTTCTCATAGGGAGCAATGTGGTTTATTAGCCTATTCACCCATGGCCTTTGGTGCCCTTTCCGGAAAGTACCTTGGTGGGAAAAAACCAGCTGGTTGCCGACTTACCATTTGGGAATACTTTGATCGCTATAATAACCCTCAGGCCATAGCAGCGACCGAATCCTACGCTCAAATTGCTAAAAAACATGGACTCTCATTAGCTCAAATGTCTCTAGCCTATGTAAATACAAGACCGTTTGTGACTTCCAATATAATTGGGGCAACAAAAATGGAGCAGCTAAAGGAAAATATCGAGAGTATTTCAGTCAAGCTTTCAGATGAGCTTCTTCAGGAGATCGAAGCCGTTCACGTCAAACATCCGAACCCATCGCCTTAAAGAGCATTATAGGTAGGTTTTTCCCAGACTAATTCCTCCCCCATATAAGGTAAAATGGAGGGAGGAAAACTCTAAGCGAGGTCATTATGGGATTAGTCCACAAAGTTCAAGGTTTTAAACCTAAAAAGACAGAATCCCCTGCAAAACTCTTAAAATATTTTTATTCTATGGAAGGAAGTGAAAACTTTCCTTTAACTCTTGCTCTAAACTCACTAGAGGCTATAAACAAGTCTGCAGCGGATGAAGAGGAGTACCTACTCTGCTTACTAGAGGACAGTGTATTCTCATCTCTCTACGTTACGTTTTATGAGCAAATATTCTCTACCGTTAGAGACAATAGCGAAATGACAATTCCACTAATTGAGAATTTTGCAGCTGATCTAGAGGAAAGAGAAAAAGTCATTAGTATTCAATCTCATAATCATGTCAATTTTATTGAAAAATCTGGCGACTGCCATGGTTGTAGTAGCTGTGATAACCATGCTGATGTAGCTGAACTTATTCAATATTGGGCAAAAAAAGATATTACCTTTTTTGAAAATCTTTACGTCGGGATGCAAACAATTCAATTTGCAATGGAGCATCTATTGTATGAAGTGATTCCACAAAATACTGAGCTAACAGAAGATCTCTCACCTATTACTATCTTAAAGTATAGACAAGAGATTTTTAATTACACCGCAAACTTTATTTAATACTAGAAATGAATCTAAAGGCCCTATCTTCCGACCAAATGGTTTGATAGGACTTTAGATTTCCAAATCCTACATGCCCACCATACTCCGTTCTTTCAAAGGTAAATTTATTATTTTCAATTCCATGAGGATAACAACTTTCCGTCAAAAAGGGATCGTCACTAGCATTAACTAAAAGGGTGGGTACTTCAATACTTGATATAAACTGCTTGGAGCTTGCTCGTGTGTAATAATCCTCAGCATCTTTATATCCATGCAAGGGTCCAGTAAAGATATTGTCAAAGTCATTTAAGTTATTACACTTATATATATCCCGAGGTTCAAACCCTGCATCTTTTATTTGCTCTTCCTTTAACTTAACTTTTTGTTTAAGAGTTTTTAAAAAGTTTTGTGTATAAACTTTGCAAAACCCCTCATCTAATTTGAAGGAGCATCCTCTTAAGTCCACCGGCGTAGAAAAGATAGCAGCACCTTTTATTTTTTCTGACACTGAAGTACCTTTTTCCCCAAGGTACTTAAGACTAATATTTCCCCCCATACTAAATCCAACGAGAAAAATTTCATCATAGTTTTTATTTTCGATTACATGAGACAGCACTTCGTCCAGATCATGGGAGACACCACTATTATAGTAAAAAGGCTTAAGGTTTACTTCCCCGCTACAGCCACGGCAATTCCAAGCGAGACCATCGTAGCCTTCCTCAAGAAACTTTTTCATCATACCTTGGATATAAGTTCCTCGAGAATCCCCTTCTAAACCATGGGAAAGAACAACTAATTTTCTTGAGCCTCTCGTAACCCAATCGAGATCAATAAAGTCTCCGTCTTTTAATATTATTCTCTCTCTTGAATAGGGAAGCTGCTCGACTTTACGAAGAAGAGCAGTGTGAAGAGTATTTATATGCCCATTTTTAAGTGGCCAAGGTGCCTTATAATCCAAAATTCTTACAGTTTTTCTTTAAGAATTTTTCCCAGTCATCTTTATCGGAATGAATAAAATAAGCGCCATCCACTCCACCAGCATTATCGTAAATAAGCTTGAAAAGTTTTTTATTCTTTACTGAGCATTCTAGACCAGAGTCATTTTTAATAACTGAATTTCGACTTAAAACGATATTTGGTGGACCACCCACTCTCCAGCCTTGATCTACGATTGTTCCGAATTTGGGACTTAGCTCTAGCCCCCCATCATTAGTCCTTGTCACATCTGGATCTTCAACAAAATCCATTTCACTAATAGAAATTAACTTTGCCGCTTTCGCATCAAACGTCCAAACTCGTCCGTCAGTACTTTGAATCAAAATGTACTCATCTTCAAAATCTAACTTATACTTTAGTTCGGAAGTTATTACTGGGAATTGAAAATTACGAGCTCCGGTATCTTTAGATGGTCTTCCTGCACCTAGAGAGTTGAAAACCATTAACTCTCCAGCAGAATCAAAATGATACCCGCGATATTTAGGGTATCTATTATTAGGTCCAATACTTAAAAAGCATTTATCATACTTTTCAAAATATCCCACTTGGTATCTCATAGACCCTAAGTTTCCGAACTCTCCTACACCTTCCTTACAAGATTTAAATTCAGCATGGGCTGAAATCGAAAAAATAAATAATATTATCGCTAAGTACTTCATTAATATCTCCATATTGCAGATCCCCAAGTAAATCCTGACCCAAAGGCCGCGGATGCAACGAGATCACCTTTTTTAAGTTTTCCTGCTTTTATGGCCTCATCCATCCCAAGAGGAATAGTGGCGGCTGTTGTATTTCCAAAGTCTTGAATTGTATTGAAGATTTTACTCTCATCTAGTCCCAATACTTCTGCCACCTTTGAATTGATTCTTAAGTTTGCTTGATGAAATAAAAAACAATCCACGTCATCAAAACTTACCCCTGTTTCTTTACAAGCGGCAGTCAACGATTCAGCCATCCTTTTTACAGCGTGAACAAAAACAACTTTTCCATTCATCTGAGGGTAATGAAGCCCCTCAGCCATAATCTCTTCGGACCACCTTTCAGTACCTTCAAAGGCCATACCAGGAGCTGGTAGCCATAGTTCCTTTGCAAAAGCGCCATCCGCATGAAGTCTAGTTGTCATTATATGTGAATCTTTTTTAGGGTCATTTACTTCCGTAGGCTGAATAACCACTGCTCCGGCCCCGTCACCGAATAGGACAGATACGGCCCTGCCTCTTGGCGTTTTATCCAGGCCTTTCGAGTGAACCTCTGCTCCAACGACTAAGATATTTTTGTGGCTACCGGATTTTATAAATTTATCTGCAATGGATATTCCATAAATAAAACCTGTACATTGTTGCCTAATATCTAAAACGGTAATCTCTGGTAGCTCGAGTTTTGCCTGTAGGAAACAACCTGTCCCCGGAAAATCGTGATCTGGACTTAAGGTACCAAGAACTATCATATCGATATCTTCTTTTTTAAGTCCTGCATCTTTGATGGCCCTTAATGAAGCTTCAAGTGCAAGGTCTGAGGTACTTGTTTTTGGATCAACCCAATGTCTTCTCTCAATTCCCGTGCGCTGAATAATCCACTCGTTGCTCGTATCCATCATTTCTTCTAAATCTTTATTTTCATAAATCTTAGGTGGCACATAGCTTCCAACACCAACGATTCGACTACCGATTCCCATGGGACTTCCTTTGTTTTATTTTCTTAAAGTCTAAAACAAAGAGAAGAACTTCCTCAAATTTTTGGGTAAGATAATCAAAAATAAATACAGGAGAGAGAAATGACCCCAATTATCACCCCTTTTTACGCGGCGCTTTACACTTTTTTCTATATCTATATGGCCAAGCAAGTGGTCAATAATAGATGGAAGTATAAAAAAGGGCTGGGTGTAACTGATGGGGAGTTAGAACAATCCGTAAGGGCCCATGGTAATTTTTCTGAGTATGTTCCCCTTGCTCTTATCTTGATTAGTTTTCTCGAGATTCAAAACTGGAGAATGGAGGTTATCCATGCCCTTTGTCTTATATTGTTTGCTGCAAGGATTGGACACTATATAGGTCTTGGTAAGAGTAACGGACCTTCAAAAGGAAGGTTTTACGGAACGGCTGGTACTTTTTTAGTATTGGCCCTAGCATCCGGTTGTTTAATTTTTAGCTATGTTAAGACTTTTTTGTAGAACTTAAATTTTACAAGTCAGGTAATCGGTACAGATTTTTTTCATGGCCTCATGGGAAGAATTAAAGGCGCTGATGATAGAGCCTCCCCTTTTACCTGCACTTAAATCTCCTACTAAAAATAATCCCGGAATTGAAGTCTCATATCCCTCTTTAACTACGGGCTGATCATCCTCTCCACTAAATTCGATTTTAAGAAGCTTTAAAAAGTTTTTTGGTGTCGAGCCGCCAAGGGCGTAAACGACATGTTCATACAGACGGTTAGGAATATTTTCCTCATTAAAAACCACCTCTACCATTTCACCATTAGCTTTAAGCTCACAAACATTAGAGTTTAAGATTAGCTCCGTCTTCTCCCTTTCACAAAGGGCCATAAGGGAATTAATATTAATCTCATTCATCCTTGCGAACGAATCCTTTCTATAAGAAAGATCGACAGCATTACCTTCTTGAGATAAGTACTGAACGTACTCTGAAGCAGAGTCCCCACCTCCTACAACTAGAACCTTAGCGTTTTCTATCTTTTTGCTAGTAATATCAAAATGAACTTTACCGTTTAATTCACTTGGAATTTTATAGTCGGGTTTATTGGGTTTTCCCATCATTCCAATCGCTATTATACAGGTCTTAGTTTGATACTCTCCCTTATCCGAAGAGACATAAAAGCTTCCGTCTTTTAACTGTTCAAGCTTCCAAACTGTTTCCTGGTATTTCACATTAATATTATGTTTTTCAATTGCTTGATCAAGATAGCTTAAGGTTTCACTTTTAGAATAGTCCGGAATACACATGACTCCGTTACAAACGGCTGCCTGCCCTTTATAATTAGCGGTTACCAATTTTTGTTCCGGATAGAACTTTCTAATCATATAGCTATGCTCTGGAGCTTTTTCCAAGATTAATACTTTATCTGAATCTATGCCAGAAGCTACAGCTTCAGCACCCATAGAAATTCCAGCGGGACCAGCACCAATGATTAGCATTTCAAGTGACATATTACCTCTTTGAAAAACAACGAAAAGTACATTTCGATTTTTCGCCTCTGTCATAATAAAGGGAAAGTTGCCAGAGATTACCACTCAATCTTTTAGTTAGGCATCTTGCTCCGTATAATTCGCTTTTTGTGATGGTACAGAAATGATAAGGCTTTTTCGTCACCTCCACTCTATCTTTTCCAGAGGTTGCAAAGTTAAAATCATCTACGACGACATTTCTGTAGGGATTCCATACTTCATGCCATTTTCCTGTTTTCTTACAGATGAGGAGACTATTTTTTTCATATCTCAAACTACCTACCTTTTCTTTGTGACAAGCACCCAGCTCACTGCCAATTTTGAGACTTCCTTGGACAGCCACTCCCTCTCCTGACCATCTCCCTACTGCTCCAATTTGAACCTTCTTCTCGTTGGTATAAATATTCGGTGTTCCCGATATATCATACCACCGATCTTTAACCTCACTGACGCTTTCCCCTTCAGTGTTAATTCCAGGAAGAGAAAAACAAGTCGAAATTTTTTTATTGTTATCTAGCAACAAATGCAGCTTCATCCGTTTTTCAACTTCTTTTCTACCTAGTGCGCTTTTAGATTTCTCAAAAACTATTTTAACAAAGGCTTCTCCATCATCGATACTCGCTTCTTGATCTCCCACCAAATAGGAAATGCTCTTTATCTTTATATTACTTTGTCCATATTTTTTACCCGCTAATCTAAACGGTTGATAATTGAGCTCGTTACTATCGGGGTCTGACTTAATCCCCTCAAGCTCCATTGGCTCATAGGGACTTACAAGTTCCAAAGTTGCCTTACAGACAGATGAGTCAGCCATTAAACTTCTTATATCGTCAAAGAGGTAGGTGATTTCAAACTCTTCACTTGAGCTTTTTCCAATCTGATTTTGGTTTTTCATTATCTTTAAACTGACAACGAAAATGCCGGAGAGCATTCCGGCCACAATCATTAACTGAACAAGAGAGAATCCGCCTTGTTTTTTCATAAATCTTTGACCGCCATATTAGAGAGAGCATATATTTTAGTTTCATGACAGATAGACAGTTTTTTTGTGGAGTTATCAAAGAAAATGACTCCATTACTATCCGATGTACAAATTTGCGTCTTCTTGTTTCTTAGAAGTAGCCCACCATTGATAGTCATTTTAGAGGGAACAAAATTAGTACCAACTCCAATATTTCCAGTCTCCCTCTTTAAATGCCCCGCTACAGATTCAAACTTTTTACTCTTAATTATCATTTTGCCGAGGCTACAGTACTCAACTCTTCCTAAGTTATCGGTCGTGGCATAAATCTTAATTTCTCTAGAGACAATATTCTTTTCTTCAAGGTCAGGTAAACCCTTATCAAAACTTATTCTGAAAATAATCGGTCTTTCTCCACTTCTCTTTTCGCCTACGGGGTCCACAAGTCTAAAGTCTGAAATCTTCAAGTCATGGGTTCCAAATGTTTTTCTACCATATTGAAATAGAGGAAAAGCTTCAATTTCTTCGATTTCATTGGTCTCTGGATATTGAACTACTTTCTTAACAACTTTGACGTCTCGACTCCCAATCACCTTATTTTCAAAAGTCGCTGAGCAAGCTTCCTCTCCCTTTAAGGCCAATCTAATATCATTCACAGTGGAAGTAATTTCAATTTCCTGAATAGCATTAATCAATTCGATTTGTTGTTTTTTAAAAATATTGAGACAAACAATGATTAGAGCTGCCAAAAAGCCCACAGACATTAATACTTCTAAACTTGATAAGCCGCGATCATTGTTCAATTAAAACACTCCACAGAGCAGTATTGGCCCCCACTTAATGTATTGAACTTTGATTCAATTCGCCAACTTGTTAAGCCTTGATGTTCTAATCTTCGAACCCTACAGCGGCTTTCAATATTTGACCTAAATTCTTTTAATAAGCAAATTCTATGTCGTTTCGTTAGTTTACTATTCTCATTTAAATTTGATGCTTCGATTCTATACACGGTAGGTTGGCTAAAATTATAAGGTAATTCTCCCAAGGTTCCCCACTCTTCGTAATTCGAACAAAAGTAAAGATCATCATATTTATCAGAGTATAATAACTGTCCAAACCGACCTTCATCACAAGGGGGCAACTCTCCTTTATAGGGAACTAATGTTAAATCCCCTAATACTGCTAATCCAGATCCAATTGTTTCTGCACCAAGTGAGAGACTAGATCCAAGATTTATTCCACTTTTGCTTGTAGCCCCTACAGAGGTTCCCGCGAGACTTGAAAGCTCACATTCTTTAATCCTCTCATTTTCAAGTTTGACTTTAATAGGGATTCTTTTTTTCAAAGTGATAGATTTTCCATCGGACTCTTCTGTTTCAAAAGTAACGACGAGGTTAGTACTACCTTTTTCAACCTTTACCCCGGGGGCAGTGTCTAGGAGGCTATAGTTTAAAATCTTAATATTTCCTTCGCCATACAGTTTCTTGGAAGAATCAAAAGTAAAATATTTTAAATAAAAAGAAGCTTCTTTATGTTTGCCTCCCCTAAATTCCTTTTTTAAAGAGTTTATTTTACGAACTGACTTTCTTGGGTTTAATCCATCAAAGGAAGCCTTACAGTTTGCTGGATCTTTTAATAGAAAGCTCATCTCATTAACTAAATAAGAAATTTCAAACTTCTGTGAAGTTAACTTGGCCACGCGCTCTTGATTTTTCATCATCTTCAAACCAATAACGGCCAAACCCGCAATTACTGAGGAGGCCAAAAGAATTTGAACATAAGAAACGCCTCTATCGCGAAGCAATAAGCTTATTGATTTCATTAGATTAAGTATAAAGAGGTGCCTGTCTCTGTTCAATCTTTAAAATAGGCAGTGACACATATCTAATATGTTGATTTTACAGAGTACTTTTTTAATCATCTAAAAAATAGATAGAGCCTATTTTTTGATAATTTTTGTCGGTTTTGTTAGAGTGCATCAACGAGGTTACGCAATACAGCACATCGGGGATATTTATGAAAATCATTTCTTTATTATTCATTACGAGCATTCTTAGCACTTCAGCATTGGCGGTAAGTCTTAAAGATTATACTCCCTTTGAATACGAAGTTCTTTTTACCAATCCAGTTTGTAAGCAATACTTTTATAATGAAACAGTTGTTAGCAATAGTGGTGACGAGCTTATTTCAAAAACTAAAGATGCCTATTGTAAGAGCTCAGACTCTTCTAAATCTAGGGCCCGCAAAAATAGTCCTCATAGAAGATTAAAGGACTGGATCAAAGATAAGAACACAAAAGAAATCTTTATGGCCTATTTAAGTTTTTCAAATGGGGACATTCAAAAAGAACTTTGCAATGCCATTAAGTATAGAAACGTTAAGGTTACTTTTGTTATTGACAGCAATAATGAGTCAGACCCAAATCGTATGGCGCAACTTAGAAAGCTAGGTAAATGTCGTCCTAAAAATGTCGCTCCAGGAAAGGCTAACCTTCCTGAAGTTCATACTAGTGGAAACAAGGGTGGTGCAAAGTATGCTCACAATAAAGTTATTCTCATCAACCCGTTTGATAAAAACGAAGTAAGAATTGGTTTTAGCTCTGGGAATATGAGTTCAGGGACAACGACTCACCATGAGAATTGGCATTTTGTAACAACTTCGCCTGACTCTTATTTTGCAAAAGCCCATTTATGTTTAAGAGAAGGAATTTTAAAGCATGACTCAGGAAAGAAAGCTTATACAAATTTCATCAGCCAATGCCGTAAGAAGATCCAGGTTGAAGAAGAAAGTGATATTAAAACTTTCTTTATTCCAGGTGAAGGAAGTAAAGCTCTTAGCACGATTAAGAAGGCCATAAAGTATTCAACAAATATAGATATGGCTGCGCACCGCTTTAGCTATACGGCTTTAATTAATGCCCTAAAAGCTCAATTAAAAACAAAGAGAACTGAAGTAAGGCTCGTTGCGGACGATGATATCTACTGGTCAGGTGTTTATAAAAGAGGCATGGGTAGAAATAGCCTAACGGAACTTGGAAAAGTTAGAAGTTTAGAAAGACTAGGAATGAAAACTAAGTACGTAGAAACATACACGGACAAAGTTTTTGAGCCTAAGTCTCTACAACTTCAACATAATAAATTTCTCATTTTCACGTATAAGAATAAAAAAGGTTCTGTCTTTACAGGTGCTGGTAACCTTACTGGCGCAGCCTTTAGCGTCAATTATGAGAATTTTTATTTTATTTCAATTCCAGAAGTATTTAAGGCCTATCAAGAGCAATACTCTCACTTTTGGAATGAATTGGCAGATAGTGCTAAGGATATGCCTTCTGAGTTAGTTTTACCTTAGTTTAATTAATTAAATTTACTATATATGCGAGGCAGCCCGAGTGAAAAACTCGGGCTTTCTTTTTTTGGCAGTTCCAGTTTTCCGAACTATCCTTAAAGCCTAACCCAATCCAAGGACGGAATGGAATGTCGCTGCTAAAACAAATTTTTATCGTCTCATTATTTTTGAGCTCAGTATCTGCCTATGCTGACTTAGAAGACTATTATCCCTCACAAGTTATTAAAGAATCTGGAAGCTTTGAAGAAGAGCTATACGAACACCTCTCAAATACTCACCGTGGAGGGATTAGTTACAAACAAGCGAGAATTGAACTTTTCGGAAATATTCATCTTCAAAAATCTGGAAAGAAGTACTTTGTTAAAGAAGTCTATTGTAAAAAAGAGATCGGATCTAAAGACGGAGTTGGCCCAGGTAGAATTCCAAATCATGCCATTATTAATTGCGAGCATACTTGGCCTAAGTCGCGTTTCAATCCCAATGAAAGTAAGAACAAACAACTAACAGATCTTCATCACCTCTACCCCACAGACTCTAGAGCAAATAGCACAAGAAAAAATCATCTGTTCTCAATGGTAGAGGGAAAGCCTCTTAGAAACTGTTCAGCTTCAAAGTATGGCTCTGGTCGATTTTCAGAGTACTTAGCTTTTGAACCCCCAGCTAACCACCGCGGTAATGTTGCCCGGGCCTTATTTTACTTTTCCGTTAGATACAATATCGAAATTGACGACGCCGAAGAACGTTACTTAAGAAAATGGCACGAGTCAGACCCAGTCGACTCTTTTGAAAGAAAGAGAAATGACTTAGTTGAAAAGTTTCAAGGAAATAGAAATCCATTTATAGATTATCCGAAATGGGTCTACAGAATTAAAAACTACTAATGCGCTACTTTTCTCTTCTTTTAATATTTTTCCTACTTCTTTCCTGTGCTCAAACGGGAAAGAAGAGAAACTCTACAAAAACCTATTCTGCAGATGTTGAAAAGAGTTTTGAAGAGATTGAAAAAGAAAAAGCGATTGAGCTATATAAAAAACTACGCTGGGACAATTGGAAAAAAATCCAAAGTAAAAGAAAGGCCCTTAGACGTTCAAAAGTAACTCGAAAAAAAACCCGGTACTATAAAAAGCGAAAGGTCGTAAAACGCAAGAGACCTGTAAAGCCTGCACTAGGTGCGGAGAAAGTAAAAGAGCTCCAAATAGAGATCTCTCAAAATATGAGTTTTTTCTGTATGGCAAAAAGAAAAGATTCTAGATTTAAAAATGAAAATGACTGTCACGCTTTTACCCAAAACGTATTAGATAGCTGTCAGGATAAAGTCGGACAACCTTGGGTAGATAGAAGCATCATTAACTGTGTTAAAAGAAAACTTCGTTAAGCCACTTTAGAAAAATCATCTGGAAAATAATTCTTTAACGCCTGTCTTTGCTTGATCGTCACTCTCATATCATCCTCTGAATATTCGGAAAATGAATCTTGATCAAGCTCAGTAGGAGCAAGAATAATCTGTTCACCTTTAGGATAAACACAGAGGTACCCACCATCCTTTGTTTCTTCAAGGATAACGACAAATTCACCTTTTAATGTTTTAACTGTTTCAAAGTTCATGCCTCCTTATCGGAGGCATGAAGCTTAAACTTTACCCTTACAACGGAAGTCTGTTGTACTGAGAGGCCTTAATGGCCTCCCTTTGGAGAAGAAACTCCTCTTTTTCTTTTTGGTTTAAAAATCCCTTTCTAGGACTTTTTTTAATTCTGAATAGGTTCAAGTCTAAAAATGAAGCAATTTTAAAGACAAAGAAATACCTTTTCATGAAAACCATGAAACCTCCGGTGTATTGTTGCTATTAGCCTTGACCTTTAATCGAAACTTAGATAAATTGTTATTGTATTAAGCATTTCTCTAAGTAAATCCCAATTAAATTTCAAAAAAAACAAGCAACGAGTAGTAATAAACTTATTTTTTTCTCATGAAAAACTGAGTTTGTAAACGGACTGTTTTGATAAAAAGAAAAATGAAACTTGGATTCTAAAGTCTTAGTTAGTTGAACTTAACCTTTTAGGAATTTTATATTCTAAAAAAACTTCTTTTTTAGCGACAGGATCAACCTTCTTTTCTTCACCCCAATCTAGGGAAGGCAGTGTTAGGGTTGTCACGATAGTTACCAAGAGGCCAATTGTTGTGATGAAAGTTAAAAGCCTTTGATTGTCGAGTTCCATACTAATCTTGTCGGGTATTTTTCCTAAAACTTTAGTCTTTTTTTAAGATTTCTTCACGTTTTAATGGGTTTTCACCCAAGAATCCGGCAAAAGCTGCCTATGGGACCTAGGTCCCTCTCATTTCCCCCCTGAGCACCGATAGGTAGATATACGCTTCAACCTGCAACCCTAACCCCAAGGAGGGATTATGAAGAAAGTATTGAGCCTACTTGTTATCACTGGAATGCTCGGAATTGTTCTTTTCGGACAAGGATGTGCCCTATTTCAAGACCCATATGCAATTGAGCATAAGGAACAAAATGATAATGCATGGTTAGAAAAAAAGCACGGCTACCGCGATATTGCTAACTACGAATCTGAAAAGTTCGAAGAAAATAAGCGCGATAATAACCGTTAAAAGTTTTGGTGCTCACGGGTTCTGGACGACCTGACAAAGTGAGCACCTAAACTTCTTTAGAAGTCCCAGCCGTCAGTCGAAGAACTCGTTAAATCATCAAAACTTAAATCAAAATAAAAAGTCTTGCCGTTTTTAGTGAAGGAAAAACATCCCTCTTTAGAAGCACTAAGATTAAACCCATGTCCCCAGTAGCGGTGATTATCATCGTAATCTCTACCTGTATTATGACTTGAGTCAGTTTCATGGAGAAGCTCAACTCGTCCTAATGCTTTATTATCTCCAACAAGATTTCTAGTATAGAAACGCCACTGTAACATTCTATCAGGGAGAGGCTTCTTATTTTCGTCCAACATCGTTAGCTGTTCAGCTGTATGGTATAGAATCTTAAGCTCCGGGTGGTTGATCATTAGCTCATACTTCTCCCCTCTTTTTGAGTTTGGCATTGGAGCAAGAACTTCTTCATAATATTTTTTAGGGATAAAGAAATGACTATGACCCATATCCGGAAAAATAACGGCGTCGATATAACCTCTTTTATAACCAACCTCAATATGCTTTTGAACTGATTCTAAAAATCTCGGGCTAAGTTTTACAAGAGCATCACCGCCAGAGACAGAAAGAGGCATCACGACATTCTTGCCATCAAAGAAAGCTCTATTTCTTAATCTCTTACCAGAATTATAAATCTCGGTGCTTTTTTCTTTAATTTGATTTAGGCTCATTCCCCAAGAAAAATCGTTGGAGTAAACATAGGGACCTACTGCTTCCTTTGAACAATGCTCAACCTTTAAGTTTGTGTAAGTTGAAGCATTTACGTTCAATACATTAAAAAGGCAAAGTACTACCAAAACGGCATAAATTCTTCTCTTCATCAGATCTCCAGTTAGGAGAAGCTAACAAAAAAAGCCACTCTAAGGTGGCTTTAAGAAATAATTATCTTTTGATTATCGTCACAAAATAAGACTACTTCATTGTGACGAAATTCAGATCAAATTCACTGGTTCTAGGAACTACATTTGAAAAACCATAATCAATATTTCCAGTAGTTACGTCTTGCTTATAAACAGGATTAGCAATCAGTGGAAGTTCTAAATCTATTAAATAAGCCTTTTCATCAATTCTAAAAACAAAAGCTTTCTCTTTAGTTTGATAACTCTCATCAGCTTTGGCCATAATTGCCAGAAGGGCTCCCTTAACTTCAGCTTCAGTTAGGCCCATCTCATGCTCAAAGGGCTGATCTTTTGTTTTTGATTTTCTATTAAAGACATGCTCAAAGCTTCTAACATGCATTTCAAAAGGAACACCGCTAACGGGCTTCATAACCTCAGAGCTATAAGAGTAGATATCCCCTTCATTGTAGAACTTTTCTCTAAACTCACCTTTTTCAACAAGCTCTTTAAAGCTCTCAAGCTTACTCTTTCCAGCAATTATAGCTGGCGCTCTACCAGGTCCTCTATCGACAACGTCCCCTGAAGTATTAACTTCGGTAACATGGTTAACGCCTTCACCGCACTTGATGGCACTTACACTAGAATTAATAACTGAGTCGACCTTATCGGCCTCAAAAGTTTTAATGAGTTTAACTGAATGCTCAGTTCTTGTTTGCTCAGCATTAGCGTAGGCCGTTTGAGCAGTTAGAAGTGTAAATACAAAGCTTATAAGTAGCTTTCTCATGGTGGTTTCCCCTCTCATTATCTTTCCCTTTTAATAAGCAAAGAAAATGCCAGAAATAGTGCTATAACCACCTGAAATTAGGATAAAGCACTCCATGGAATTGTGTACTTCTTACATACTGTCTAAAGACTAGACGGTTTTTGGCTAATGAAGGATTTGGGAAAGAAATTCCTTAGATCGCTCATGTTTTGGATTATCAAAGAACTCGTCCGGCTTGGCCTCTTCCACGATTTGCCCGTCATCCATAAAGACGACTCTGTCTGCCACTTGTCTGGCAAAACCCATTTCATGGGTTACACAAAGCATAGTCATCCCTTCCTCAGCCAGACTTACCATTACATCGAGCACTTCTTTAACCATCTCCGGATCTAAGGCTGAGGTTGGCTCATCGAAGAGCATAATTTTAGGCTTCATACAAAGGGCCCTGGCAATGGCCACCCTTTGCTGTTGACCACCAGAAAGTTGCCCAGGGTATTTTAGCGCTTGATCTGAAATCTTCACTTTTTCAAGAAAATGCATGGCCCTTTCGACGGCCTCTTTTTTACTTTCTTTTCTAACCCACATTGGAGCTAGTGCTAAGTTTTCTACAATACTTAAATGTGGAAATAGATTGAAATGCTGAAAGCACATTCCTACTTCAGCGCGAATTTTTTCGATATTTTTTAAATTATTTGTAAGCTCAGTTCCATCAACAATTATCTTTCCATTCTGATGAACTTCAAGTCGGTTAATACATCTAATAAGCGTAGATTTACCAGACCCCGATGGACCGCAAATAACAATTTTTTCACCGTTAGTTACTTTAAAGTTTATATTTTTTAGAACATGAAAGTCGTCAAACCATTTATTCATATTCTTCATTTCAATAATTGGATTTGTACTCATATCTGTACCTCTCGGTTCTTATGACCTCGGTGAAACTCTACTTCTAATCTTCGTGCATATTTGCCCATGGAAAAACAGAGAATAAAATAAATAAAGGCAGCGAAAAGATAACCCTCAACTGAGAAACCTAACCACTCAGGATCTTTCAAAGATGCCTTTGTAGTCGATAATAAATCAAACAAAGCAATAATGATGACAAGGGATGTATCTTTTAACATTCCAATGGCCGTGTTCACTGATGGAGGAATGACGATTTTTAAGGCCTGAGGAAGAATTATAAACCTCATGGTTTGAAAGTAATTCAAACCTAAAGCATCGGCTGCCTCATATTGCCCCTTCGGAATAGCAGCGAGGCCCCCGCGAACAACCTCTGCCATATAAGCGGAGATAAACATTATGATGGCAACTTGCGCTCTAAGAAGTTTATCAATGCTTACTCCTTCAGGCAGAAAAAGAGGAAACATCACTGAACTCATAAATAAGAGTGAGATCATTGGAACCCCACGTATAAGTTCAATATAAATAACACAGATACTTTTAATAAAAGGCATCTGACTTCTTCTACCAAGAGCTAACGCAATTCCAAATGGGTAGCTAATAAAAATTCCTACAAAAGAGAGAACTAGTGTTAGGGGTAATCCACCCCAAGACGTACTTTTTACGGGAGCAAGCCCAAGGCCTCCACTCATAAGTATCCAGCCCAGAATCACAAAACCTGCCCACCACTTTATAAGCTTCTTGCTCCAACGACTTGGCTCTTTTGACCACCACAAAAGAGCGAACATAAGAAACATAGTGAGAGCTGGTCTCCAGACCTCTTCTCTTGGATAAGGACCAAAAATAATATAAGTGAACTTCTCATTAATAAAAGCTAAACAGGCACCACTTCCCTCTCGGCAAGCGGCAGCATCTCCTATCCAAGTAGCATCCACAAAAAGCCAAGTAAAAATTGGCGTGAAAATTTTAATTAAACCTGCGATTAAAAAAAGAGAGAGAACTGTATTGGCCTTAGTGGAGAAAAGATTTTTCTTCATCCACTTGGCCATAGCCTCCATTCGTGGAAGCGTTCTTTTTTCTGGGTTTTTCGTAAATTTATAAACCACTAACGCTCCGTAAGCTTTATTTTTTTATTATACCAATTCATGGCAAATGAAGTTGTTAAACTAAATGTTAAGTAAACAAGCATAATCAGCCCTACCATCTCAATCGCCTGCCCCGTTTGATTCAAACTCGTATTGGCGACGGAAACAAAATCAGGATAGGCAATGGCCACAGCTAAAGAAGAGTTCTTTGTTAAATTTAGAAGCTGCGACGTAAGCGGTGGGATAATAACTCTTAAAGCTTGAGGAATAATCACAAGAGTCAGAGTTCTCCAGCCACTTAAACCAAGGGCCTCTGAAGCTTCCCACTGACCTTTATTTACAGAAAGAATTCCCGCTCTCACAATTTCGGCAATAAAAGCTCCCGTATAAAGAACTAGCCCCAGTAATAAAGAGATATATTCCGGGGAGAGAGTAAAGCCGCCTTTAAAGTTAAAGCCTTGCAGTGAAGGAACTTCAAACTTGGTAGGCATCCCACCAATCATCCAAACAATAAGAGGGAGTAAAATCAGTGCTGCTCCCATTATCCATTCAGTGGGTCTTTCAATTCCAAATTCTTCTTTTTGTTTTTTGCCCCAGCTAAAAATAAGAGGGATTATAACAACCACTGTCCCTAAAATTGTAAGAAGGACCCAGGTCCAAACAGGATGGGCTTCAAAGGCAGGAATAACGACTCCCCTATTTGAGACAAAAACTCCAGGCATTGGATTATAGGCCTGTCTTACACTAGGAAAAATTTCTGAAAATAAGGTATACCAAAAGAAAAGCTGAAGCAGCAGAGGAACATTTCTAACCATCTCCACGTAACCGCGAGAGATTCTTGAAACTAACCAATTCGAAGAAATACTTAGTATTCCAACAAGACCGCCAAGAAGCACAGCAAAGACATTGCCAACAACACTTACCTTTAAAGTATTTAAAAAACCTACTTTTAATGCTTTTCCATAGGACTCATCTGAAAAATAATCAATCACTGATTCAGAGATATCAAAACCAGCTTCTTGAGATAAAAACCCAAAGCCGGAGGCAATATTTTGTCTGGTTAAGTTGGCCTGGGTGTTTTTAAAAAGATAGTAGCCCACACCCCCGACGATTGCGAGGGTGACTCCTTGATAAACAAGAGATCTTTTTTTGGGGTCTTGCCAGAAGGGCGTCCTTTCCTCCACTAGCACCTATCCTTATCTAAGTGGTGGAGCGTACATAATACCGCCGTCTTTCCAAAGGGCATTAAGTCCACGCTCAAGTTTTAAAGAAGTTTTCTTACCAATATTCTTTTCAAAAATTTCTGAATAGTTTCCTACTTTCTTAACAATATTATAGGCCCAAGTTTCAGATAGGCCGAGGGCCTTTCCGTTACCTTTTGTTACTCCTAAAAACCTCTTAATATTTGGGTCTTTCGATTTTTTAAACCCATCAACATTAGAGCTAGTCATTCCCATCTCTTCTGCTTCAAGTAATGCATAAACAGTCCACTTAACTATATCAAA
Organism: Halobacteriovorax sp.; assembly: GCA_002720865.1. Lineage (GTDB taxonomy): Bacteria > Bdellovibrionota > Bacteriovoracia > Bacteriovoracales > Bacteriovoracaceae. The sequence goes on along the minus strand of PBIO01000028.1, from coordinate 20,155 downwards.
CCATTTATCATCCCCATGCCTAACCGCTGGAGCAAGAGGCTCTTTTGAAATTACCTCAGGAAGAATAATATACTGACTTGGATTTTTAAATCTTGTTCTCTCTGCTGCAAGCCCTGAAGCATCTGTCGTAAAAGCATCACATCTTTTCTTAACGAAGGCCTGAGCAACTTCATCGTTTGCTTCATAAACAACTGATTTAAACTTCATTCTATTGGCCCTAAAATAATCGGCTAAACCAAGCTCAGTAGTAGTTCCCTGCTGAACACAAACGGTGGCCCCATTTAAATCTTTTGCTGATTTAATCCCATCACTTTTCCTTACCATAAAGGCCTGACCATCATAGTAAGTAACTGGAGCAAAGTTTAGACCGAGGCTAGTGTCTCTAGAAAGTGTATGAGTTGTCACACGAGAGAGGAGGTCTACTTCGCCAGACTGAATGGCCGTAAATCTTTGCTGTGAAGAAAGAGGCACAAAGGTTACTTTTTCAGGGTTTCCAAACATGGCCGCGGCCACTGCTCGACAAACATCAACGTCGATTCCCGTCCACTTTCCTTTTGAGTCAGGAACTGAAAATCCTGGGATACCTGTGGTGACGCCACACTTGATTTCCCCTCTTTTCTTAATCGCATCGAAGGTTTTACCAGCGTAAGCAGCCTGGCTAATTAATAATAAAACAAGGCAAAGGGCCTTAAAAAGGTTCATGGGTCTCTCCGTGATAATTTTAATCTACATATTAAATCAAATATTTATAAAGGTGCCATGTACTTTCTGGGGTGCCTCGCGTCACGTGACGAATTCTAAGTCCTTAAAACCTCAATGGGAACTGCATGGCACCATACGTCAGATGTAATAAGTTTTCATATGACTTTAATTAGCTCTAATGCCTAGAATAACAGCCAATCATTAAAGAACATATCTTTAAACACCAAGGAGGAAGATATGAGGACTATAAAGATGACCATGATGGGTCTTATCTTATTAAGTACAAGTGTTTTTGCAGATTCAAACACCATTCGTCTTTTATTAAGAGAAGTTCAATACAGCAACGATACTCCCGTTAGAGTGTCAGCAGTTGAAACTCTTAGGGACTTTATAACTGACAATGATGTTGAAAGAACTTTAATCAATGTTGTGTCTAATACTGCCGAAGATAGACTTATTAGAATGGCAGCAGTTAAGGCCTTAAGCCCAGAAGCTGATGAAAGAAATATCTATGACGCAATTGTAAGGGCCCATGATCAGTCAAGTGATACTGAGTTTAGAGCAACTTGTCTTCAGGCCATGTATCTTGCCGCTACAAAGAGCAACAATATCCAAAGAGGCTTAATCGCAAACCTTTTAAATGCCCCTGCAGTAGAGATAAGAAGGGCAGCAGCATTTGGATTGATGGCATCTACGAGTGACCGCAATGTTAGAGAATCTTTAACTAATGTGGCCATGAACCCAAGAAATGATGTTCGCCAAAGAGTTGAAGCTATCAAATCTCTTTATGCTAGAAGTACTGATAGCCGATTAAGACAAAATATTCAGGCAATTGCTGAGAATGGAAATGATAACTTAAACGTTAGAGTTGCTGCGATTCGTTTCATGACGACTTTTCCGCAAGGAACAAGAGCAAGGAATGTTTTAGAGAGATTGATTGAACTTGGTGGAGACACTAGAGTTCGTTCAATGGCAGCGCAGGCAGTAAGGTTCAACCTAAGAGAAGCTGATGTTCGTTGGTTTCATTTAACGACTGACCCAAGAGGAAACTTTTCAAGAGATCCTTTTGAGGGTGCTGAAGCCTTTAACTTCACAAAAGTTAACAAGTCACTTGAAAACGGTGGCGGCTTAAATTTTAACTAAGTAAACATGGCAACACTACCTTCTATAGAGGTAGTGTTGTTTTCTAAAACTCTCTATGGAAGGAGAGGTCCAAAGTCATAAGCTTCTACTCTCAAATGTTTCTTAAAAGTGTAAGAAAAATCATTATAAGGAGCTTGATTTGAGTACATACATCCCATCGCACTTATGGCCTCGCCTTCACTATCAGTAAAAGCAGGTAGCGCTAGAGCTGGCATATTTTCATCAACAACAATATAAGGAGTCCCTGCATCGTTTGCTTCTAAATAAGTTCTTCCACCATTGTCTGTTACATACTTAAACTCTCCGCAAACTTCATATGAATAAGATTCAGTTAAAAGTCTTTCAGGGTGAGCAGCATCGGCGTTCATTACATTAACTGATCTAGTTTTTAATACTCCATTATCCATATAAGATTGTGTACAAACTTCGATAGCATCATTTGGATAAGTTAATCTTCCCGGTGAAAAATAATATGTGGCCGAATAGTCATCTGCTGAAACGACATGAGTCGTATTCTCATCTTCATATAGTCTAATGACATTATCGTAAAAACTTGCATAAGCAATTCCACAAACTTCAGTTAGGCTTGGTCCCGGTGTTGGGGTTGGGGCCGGTGCTCCGCCAGGTGGTGGGGTATAACCAGGAAGAGTCGTTGGATCAACAGGATCGGAACTTCCAGTTGGACCGTTACTTCCATTTCCTGGAGCACCTGTATTAAATGTATTAGCTACGGGCTCTTCTTGTACCCCTTCACCACTTGTTTTAGGTGCCTCTGTTTTTCCACAAGAAACAATCAGTAATGATAGGGCCAATAGAATCTTTGTTCTCATAATTTCCTCTCTCAAAAGATATATAGGCTTTAAAGAGCAAAGATCAGGCCAAAAAATTGACTATAAATGCCTGAAATAAGGTTATTTATTTGTCCTTACTATGCTAGGCTGTCAAAATTCTATTCACCCCTGAAATTTTGTGGATAATAGGTTTCATAAATTAGGAGCTTTAAAATGGATAATTCTGAAACAGAGATCGAAATTGAAAATACTTTAATTTTAGTAAAACATGCCCTTCCAGAGTTAAACGAAGAAGTCGCTCCAAAAGAATGGCAATTAGGTGAAAAAGGTTTAAAGCAGGCAAAAAAATTTGCAGGTTTTGTTCAAGACAATCTAGATGTAGACCCTATAATTTATAGCTCTGAAGAAAGTAAGGCGATAGATACGGCAAAAGTTTTAGCCGAGACTCTAGGTCTGAATCATAAAACGAATCCTGATCTTGGTGAGATAGATAGAGCCCCCTCGAAAATTTTAGATGAGGAAGGTCATATAAGCAGGAATGAAGCCATCTTTAAGAAGCCTGCTGAAGCAGTACTCGGAAGCGAATCAGCCAATGATGCCTTAAAGAGATTTGAAAGTGGAATTAAAGAAATAATAAAAGATCCTCAAGAAGATGAACGCCTTATCGTTACTCATGGCACTGTAATAAGTTTATTTCTAGCAAAACATAATAAAGAAATTGATGCCTTTGATGTCTGGCAAAAACTTTCTTGTCCATCTTACGTGGTTGTTAGCTTACCTGAATTTAAAGTCCTAGAGCTAAACGGGCAGCCATTAAATAACTAAAACTCTGAGGCTAAGTCAGAAAGTCTTGATCGAATCTGCTCATTTGATAGATTATGCTCTGAAAGTGCATATTGATGAGACCCACAATGATTCGCAAACTTATCTTCTAAGTTAAAAGGATGCATCGTTGGTATTGGAATCTGTCTATCAATCATAAAATCAGTTAGGGCCGAAGTTAGTCCCCCATACCTTGTATGCTCTTCAAAACAAACGATCCTTTTATACTTTGGTAAAATTTCAGCTAGTGATTCATCTAGAGGCTTTAGCTTCATGATAGAAAGATGATTCACCTTAAACTCTTTAGCATACTCATGAATTATTCCGAGCATTGCTCCTGTTGTTACGAACAAAGTATCTGAATCTAAAACCTCATGGGTTAAATAAGGTTTTGTGCTAGTTAATTTTTCAGTATTGATGGCCGGGTTATCACACTTCCCAACTCTTAAATAAGTAGGTCCCTCATAGGCCATACTTTCATCATAACAAATCCGAAGTTCTTCCGGATCTCCCGGAGAATAAATTTCAATATGAGGTAGAGACCTAAGGCAAGAAACATCTTCAGCACAATGGTGACTACAACCAAGGACTGAGTAAACAACTCCTGCTCCGTCTCCAATAATTTTCACAGGTAACTTACTATAACAAACGTCTAACTTTATCTGCTCAATAACTCTCATAGGAATAAAACTAGCAAGTCCATAAACAAGAGTTTGGTGACCTACTTGAGTTAGGCCAGCGGCTAGACCAATCATGGCCTGCTCAATCATTCCGACATTTAAAAATTGTTCTGGTCTTGTTTTTCTAATCTCGTCAAATAGGGCGTAACCATGGTCACCGGTTAGAGCTACAAACTTTGGGTTATCAACAGCTGATTGAGTAATCTTATTGGATAGAACTGTACGCATTACTCTTCACCTTCTTGGAGCTCAGCCATGGCCTTATCTAAAGTTTCAGGGTTAAGTCTGGTATAATGCCAAATATTATCATTTTCCATAAAGCTCACTCCTTTACCTTTCATGGTTCGAGCAATAATAGCTTTTGGCTTTTGAACTTCTTCGTGGGTTTTATCCTTGAAAGCGTCTTCTAACAATTTTACGTTGTGACCATCGCATTCAATTGTATGAAAACCAAAAGACTTAAACTTAGCACCCATAGGCTCCAGATTAAGAATCTCATCGATTTCCCCCATGGCCTGAAGACCATTGGCATCTACAATGACAGTAAAGTTTGTTAACTTATGGTGGCCGGCAAAAAGTAAACCTTCCCAAATAGTCCCTTCATTTATTTCACCGTCTCCGACGATACAATAGACTTGTCTATTGCTTCCTTCTCTTTTTAGACCAAGGGCCATTCCAATTGCAACCGGAAGACCATGCCCTAAGCTTCCACCTAAAACTTCAATACCTGGAACTCTAGGTTCTCCTAGTCCATGAAGAAGGGATCCATCCGTAAAGTATTTATCAAAATGCTCCTGTTCAATAACTCCCATTTCTTTTAAACAGGCATAGATGGCCATGACCCCATGACCTTTAGATAAGGCCAAAATGTCTCGTGTCGGATCATCGGGGTTGGAGTTGTTAAAAGTCATGATCTTGTCGTAAAGAACAGAGCAAATTTCAACAAGGGAGAAGGCACAGGCAATATGAACAGAACTACCTGTATAGGCCATATTGATAATATGTTTTCGTAAGTTTTTTGGTTCTAAATTCATCAAACAAATTTTAGAGTTTCAATGCCGTTCTGTCTTGTAAATAAGTACTTAGAAGCTGAGGTGTTCCATTTCTTTAGCGATGCATTCTAAAGAGGTTCCCAAGGGAGAAAAGCCCAATTCTAGAGCTTCTTTTGAAGTTGAGTAATAATTCACTTTAGTACCTTTAAACTCCATTTCCTTGTACTCCACCTTTAATTGATGCTTTTGTTCAAAATATTCGATTATCTCGGATTTTTTAACCGGTGCAGCAGAGCTAAGGTCAAGAGCGCAGTTTATTTGTCCTTTCTCCCAAAGCATTATGGCCAGGTTTAGAAGGTCTACTGGATGTACATAGTCTTTTACAATATTTTGGGTACTCGTTACAAAGACTTCCTTATTTTTCAAAGATTCTATCAATTGAGAGAGAAAGTAATGGGCCCCGATATTTAAGTGCCTATGAAAGATACTAAAGAGTCTAACGTCTACAATATTTAGGTCCTTAAGATCTCTATGTTTTTTCTCAAAGAAAATCTTTGTCTTTGAGTACATTGAAGCTGGATCTCCAGATATATCCTCTAAAGAATCAGGCACATTCCAATCAATAGCTTTCGGGGCTGGCTCTAAGAAATCTGCGCCATATACTGCTCCACTACTTAAATTAAAAAACAAAGTTTTTGGGAAAGCCCTTAGGTTTTCTATGATAAGTTCATCAACATCACGATGACTCTTAAATAGTAGTTCTGGATTTTCCTGAATTACTTTTGGATCACAAACACCAGCAGCGTTAATAATAATATCGAATTGGTTAGACTTTATTTTATTTAGTTCAATGGTATCAAAGTCGTAATCGTTTTCGTTAAGAAATTGTTGAATCTGGTCAGTGCTTCTTGAAGAAAGAGTAAGTTTAAGATCTTCTCGTTTATGGGCCGCACAGATAAGGCCTTTTCCTACAAATCCAGTAGCTCCAATTAGGCAAATCCTAGGTATCAAAGTTTATCCTCTCTTTTTCAAACACGTGAGGTCTACCTTGAACTTTAGTATGTATGAATCCGATATATTCACCAAGAATTCCGATAAAAAATAGCTGAATCGAAGCAAAGAGAAAAAGTCCTATCACTACTGGAGCAACTCCAATTTCAAATTTATCCCAAAACATTAGCTTATAAACAAAGTATAAAAGAGCGACAAAAAAACATGCAGCAGAAAGTAGAAAGCCAGATAGTGTTGCGATTCGTAGAGGGATTTTAGAGTGATTCGAAATCCCAAGCATTGCCATATCGTATAGTGTAAAAAAATTGTTCTTTGTAATTCCCCGCATTCTCGCTGGTTGAGTATATTCGATGGTCTTAATATCGTAACCAATCTCAAAAACTAGCCCTCTTAAATAGGGGTAAGGATCGTCTAAGCTTCTCATAGCATCGATGACACGTTTATCGTAAAGACCAAAACCCGTATAGTTTTTCTGAAGTTTGATCTCTGAAAGTCGATTAATAATTCCATAATAGACCTTTCGAATGAAAAACATCGTCGGTGATTCAAGACTTTTTGTCTTTGTCCCAATGACCGCATCATGCCCATCTTCCCAGCCTTTTAGAAACTCTAGCATAAGTTCCGGTGGGTCTTGTAAATCGGCGACTAAAAGAATAACCGCGTCCCCATTAGCCTCCAACATGGCATGGTATGGAGAACGAATATGCCCAAAGTTACGGCTATTAATAATCACTTTTACACGTTTATCTTTCGCCGCTAAATCCCTAAGCATAGATTGCGTTTTATCTGTGGAGTCGTTATCAATGAAAATATGTTCGTATTTATACTTCTCTAGGGGTTCGAAAATATTCTTAACCGCCGCATAAACAGCATCAATATTATCTTCTTCATTGAAACAGGGAGTGACGATACTTATCAATTTACTCATATTCCTTAACTCTCCAAAAACTTCTTCACCTGGGTTTTGAATCTCGCTTCATTAAATTTGACTACACCTCGACGTAACTCTTCAGACTTATCAGTCCAAGATTCATTGGAAAGGCTAGGTAGTTTTTTAAATAAATCATTTAAGTCCTCAAAGGGAATCAGTCCTGTTAGCTCTTTTGAGGATTCTTCATCGCCATTTTTAAGAACGGGACGACCACTTGCAAGACACTCAAGCGCAAGAGGTGAATAAGGATGTTTATCAAAATCGATAAGTCCTGCTGCAGATGATAGAAGTGGAGCTAGCTCCCCATGACATTTTTCACCAAAAAAAATATCTTCCCCAAGTGCTTTTTTTAGATCTGCTAAATGCTCATCTGAACCGATAAATTTAAATTTTAATTTTTTCTTCTTTAACTCGTCCGCTATTTGTTTAGCCCTTTGACAGTTCAAAGAGTAGGCATTAACTAAAAATGCGGAATGAGTAAATCCCTTTGCTTTTATAACCTTGAAGTCTTCAATTTTCACAAAAGGCCTTAGTACTTTAGACTCTCTTCCTATTTCTTTAAGCGACTTTTCAAGCTCGGGAGTTTCAACCCAAAGAGTTCTATTATCTAGCAAGTTCTTCTTTTTCCAACTTTCTAAATAAGCCGAAAATATTTTGTTCAATATGCCCTTACTGCCAGAATCTCCTCTCACATCAAGTAGATAAGAAAACCTCTTCGTTTTTTTACAGGTTTTCAGCCCGTGACTTAATCCACTGGAGACATCAATAAAAACATCTAGACTACAAGTAATATGTAGGTTTTTAGCTGCAGTTGGAACAAGATATGAATACTTTTTTAAATCATCGTGATTTGAAACTTTATGGCTTAAAAATGTTGAATGAATCTTCTTTCTTTCAAGTGGTCCTAAGACCTGCTTAGGTCGATGGGCCAAAGTATAAATTTCTGCTTCCGGGAAAAGTGCACATAGTGCCTCAACCATCTCAATAGATTTGTCTCTTTCTAAAATATGATCGCAGCCTATCCCTATTTTCATTTTTTTAAGCTCTGGAAGTATTCAGCTGTTTGCTTAATACCATCTTCAAAGCTCACAAGCGGTTTATAGTCTGAGACACTTTGAAGTTTATCTATATTAGGTCTTCTTCTTTTTGGATCATCTTCAGGTAGACCCTTAAAGCTAATTTTAGACTCAGAACTTAAAAACTTTTTAATCGTTTCAGCGGTATCTAAGATGGTGTACTCGTCAGGGTTTCCGCAATTAAAAGGAGTATGATCCTTTGAGAACATCACATTATGAATAGCGTTAACAAGGTCTGTTACAAAACAAAAGGAGCGAGTTTGTGAGCCGTCACCATAGACGGTAATGTCATCTCCCTCCATGGCCTGATTAATAAAATTAGGAATAACTCTTCCATCATCCGGTCTCATTCTTGGCCCATAAGTATTAAAAATTCGAATGATCCTTGTATCTACACCGTACCTTCGATGATAACTCATGGTTAAAGCTTCGGCGTAACGTTTGGACTCGTCATAACAAGATCTTGGTCCAATAGGATTTACACACCCCACATATTCTTCTCTCTGTGGGTGAATCTCTGGATCTCCATAAACTTCAGAAGTAGATGCCTCTAAGAATCTCGCTTTCTTTTCCTTAGCGAGTTCTAGTAAATATCTTGTTCCTTCTGAGTTTACTCTCATAATTTCAAGAGGGATTTCTTTAAAGTCTATCGGTGAAGCCGGCGAGGCCAGTGAGAAGATATAGTCGATCTTAATGGCCGAGAAGTCTGGCAGTGATTCATAAATATTACATTCATGAAACTCAAAGTTTTCATATTTCGAAAGCAATTCAATATTACTTCTAGAGCCCGTAATAAAATTATCTAAACCAATAACTTTAGCCCCTAGCTTTAAATAAAACTCACTAACATAGGATGGAACGAACCCAGCAGCGCCGGCCACGAGAATTGTTTTCCCTTCTAAAGTTTCTGGAAGTTCTACTCTTTGAACCATATTTTCCTCAATACCTTTTAACCTGTATCACAGTGGATCCCAATAATAAGAGTCCACCCCCAACAATTTGGGTTATATCTAAAGTCTTCCCTAAGAATATCCAATTCACTGTTACAGCGCAAAAAGGAAAGAACATTTCTGCTAGTGCACATAGCCGAGCGGATAGCTTCTTAAGGCCGTGATAGTAAAGCCACATCCCTAGTAATCCAGAAATGGCCACCAGCGCCAAAATTTTGCCCCAAACCTCTGTACCGGTGGCGAGCCCCTCTCCTTGGCTTATGAGGACCGGAATTAAAGCTATTGCTCCTAGCCAAAATCTTCCTCCCATAACCTCAAACTCGCTATAGCCTTGTAATTCTAATTTTTTTCCAAAAACCGTTGATGCTCCCCAGCTAACCACTGCTATAAGTGTTAACAGGTATCCCCACATGGCGGTCTCGTTACCAAAGCTTGCTCTAAAATCAAGCTTCATTAGCCCAGGAAAAATATCTTGATAACTGATAAGAATGCCACCGATTAAACAAAGAAGGGCCCAAGATAAAAACTTTTTTTGAACCGGCTCTTTTAAAACAATTCTAGCTAAACTTACGGCCACCAATGGTTGTAACTTTTGTAAAAGAATCACCAAGCTTGGATTAATTTTAGAGAAAGCCGCTGTAAAGGCTAAGGTGCCAAGAGCAGAGCCCATCCCACCAATTATTATAAAGCTAAAAATATGACTAACTTCCATTTTCCAAATTTTCTTAACCGACTTGAAAAAAAACGGAATAAATAAAACTGATAAAATTAGGTGTTCCCCAAAGACAATCTGAAGAGCAGAAGCCTCTCCAAGAAGAGGGTATCTAATTAATGTATCTACGGCCCAAGTGCTACAAGCTAAAACAATGAACAAGATTCCCATTAATGAATCTCCCCCATAATTGTCGAAAAGACTTCTCTTGCCCTAGCCGATGCTTTGGCTTTCTTTATTTTCTTTCTCTCTTTTCTCTTTCTTCTTTCCTCTTTAGTTAGCTCTACAGTGGGAAGTAAGCCAAAATTTATATTAGAGGGAGTCGGTTTTGAAACCGTCATAATATAATTTACAAGGGCTCCGATACCTGTCTCAACTGGAAACCTGAAACTTTCTTTACCATTTATCTTTCTCCAAATCTGGCAAGCGACATATAGTCCCATAGTGGCTGATTCCGTATAGCCTTCAACTCCTGTCATTTGTCCTGCGAAGTGTAGCTTAGGAAATTCTTTTGATGAGAGGTCAAAATTCAAAAGTTTTTTAGCGTTTAGAAAGCTATTTCGATGAACCGACCCAAGATGAATAAAACTAGCTTCTTCAAATCCTGGTAAGGTTTTAAAGACTCTAACTTGATCGGGGTATTTTAATCTCGTTTGAAAACCGACAAGGTTATAAGCACTTCCAAGTAAGTTTTCTTTTCTAAGCTGTATACAAGCATACGGTCTTGAGCCGTCTTCTTTTTCAAGACCTATCGGCTTCATTGGTCCAAAGCGAGGTGTATCTTCCCCTCTTTCTGCCATAAGATCAATTGGAAGGCAGGCTTCGAAAAACTTTTCTTCTTCAAAATTTTGCGCTGGAACTTTTTCAGCTTCGATTAAATCATTTATAAATTTTTGATAAGCTTCTTTTTCTAGAGGAACATTTAAATAATCTGCCTCTCCCTCGCTTTCATCGTAAGGCTTATGGCGATCTTTAAAGTACATTTTGGAAAAGTCTAGTGAGTCGGCATCAACAACTGGAGCGATGGCATCGTAAAAATAAAAATCATCACCGCCAATATTATCAGTAATCCACTGGCTTAAGGGTTCAGTGGTTAGTGGTCCTGATGCCACGATGATAAATTCGGCGTCGTATTTCTTAGCAAACTTAATGGGGTCAGCGACTTCTTCATTTAAAATTTTGATATTCTTATGTTCTTCTAATCTATTAGAAACTGCTGCGGAAAATTTATCTCGATCCACGGCTAAAGCATCTCCCGCTGGAACTGCATGCTCGTGTCCTACTTCTAAGATCAATGATCCAAGGGCCTTCATTTCATTCTTTAGGAGTCCGTGACCGCTATCTGGGTTTAGGGATTTAAGTGAGTTTGTGCATACAAGTTCAGCAAAGGTATCAATCTTTTGAGCCGGTCCTAATTTTTGTTTTTTGACTTCCGCCAAAATAACTTGGACCCCTTTGTTGGCCAAATACCACGCAGCGTCTGAACCAGCAAGGCCAGCACCTACGACAAGAACTTTACTATCGAGTGTTTTCATGTGAAAAACGTTTAGTTACAAATGGTTAACTTGAGGCGCACTCTACCGCTACGGGAACGGCTATGCAAATTCATCTTCATCAAAGCCACCATATTTTGGCCGATACAGAGCAGATATTTAAATACTTAGATGAAAATTTCTTGGTCAAGAAGCCTTTACCTGGAATTCACCTTCTTCCTGAGCTATTTCTAACTGGTTACCCTCTTCAGGACCTCTGTCTTCAAAGAACCTATATAGAAAAGTTTACGAGTTTACTTAGTAAGATTGACGCATCGAAAAATGAGCTCTGGGAAGAAGATACTCTGATTTTAATGAGTGGTCTTGAATACGAACTAGAAGGTTCAGGACTTCCGAATAAAATCAAAAATGTTATTTATGCCTGGGAAAAAGGTAAAAAGTTAAAAAGTATTTACACGAAAAGGCTTTTACCAAACTACGATATATTTGATGAAGAAAAATACTTTACTCCAGGTGATAAACCGGGACTTTTAAGTTTTGCTGGGAAGTCTTTTGCCTTACTTATCTGTGAAGATATGTGGCATTCAAGTACTCATGAAATGGACCCAGTTAAAGAGCTTTTTGAACTTAAACAGAATAAATTAGAGTTTGATGGTGTCCTCAATCTTTCTGCTTCTCCTTTTCATATAGGAAAAAAAGAAAAGAGAATATCTCGAGCAAAAGAGATTTCTCAAATTCTGGAAGCCCCATTTTTCTATGTGAACCGAGTTGGCGGTGAAGATGAAGTTCTTTTTGATGGATCTAGCTTTGCAGTCAATGGTCAAAAACTAATCGGAGTCGCAAAGTCCTTTTGTGAAGATTTTTTGACTGTGGATTTGGAGAAATTCTCCGGTGAAAGCTCTGTTCCTAAAGATACAAAAGAAAATACCTGGGAATCTCTTTTTGACCCTTCTCTGGAAAAGACAGAGACTTTACCAAAGTTAATACCATTATCAGATGAAGACTGTTTTCAAACCTTTGAAGCCTTAAAGTTTGGCTTTCAAGAGTACTCTAAAAAGTGTGGCTTTAATAATTTTACGGTTGCTCTATCTGGTGGAGTGGACTCGGCACTCGTTTTAACTCTTATTAAATTATTTTTAAAGGAAGGCCAAAGGCTTGAAGCCATATATATGCCTAGTATCTACAATCGTGAAATAAGCTGGGAGCTATCTGACCGGCTTTGCGAAAACCTAGGTGTGAAGCTAACCAGCTTTCCCATTAAATTTTTTCATTCTTCAGTTAAACTTGGTTATAAGGATGCTTTTGGCTCAGAGCTTGATGGCCTCGCTGACGAAAATATACAAAGCCGCCTGAGGGGATCACTACTTTATGCGAGAAGTAATCATATAAATAGTATGGTTATAAATACTTCCAATAAAAGTGAATTGGCCGTGGGCTACTCTACTCTTTATGGAGATAGTGTTGGAGCGATTTCTTTACTCGGCGACCTCTACAAATCTGAAGTTTTTCGACTATGCGAGTTCTTAAACAAAAAGTTTGGTGGTCTAATCCCTCAAGGCATAATTGATCGACCTCCTTCAGCAGAACTAAGGGAGGATCAAGAAGACCAACAGAGTCTACCCCCTTACGAAAGACTAGATGCAATTCTAGAAGGTATTCTAAGCTATAGGCTTAGTAGTGAAGACCTGATTGCTAGTGGGTTTGACAAGCATGAGGTTGATAAAACTTATCAACTTTATAAACGAAGCGAGTATAAACGAGCTCAATTCTGTCCCATTATCAAAGTGAAGCCAAAAAGCTTTGGGTTTGGTTATAGAGTCCCTATTTGTAAAAGATGATTTACCTAGTCTAAAAAATGAATGATATAGTTTACTCTAACTTACGGAGTAATAATGGCAAAAAGAACTTCAGCATCAATTATCAAAACTTGGTCTAAGATAAAAAAAGAGGTTAAAGGGCTTACTAAAAGTAAGAAACCAGTAAAAGATGCTCAAAAAATCTTAAAAAAGTTTGTTACTCAAGCTGAAAAAGATATCAAGCAAGCCGTTGAAAAAGATATTCCAAAACTTGTAAAGAGATTCAAAAAAGAGAAGAAAGACTTAGAGAAGACTGTAGAAAAAGTCGTAAAAGGTGAAATTAAGAAGGCCCAAAAGTCTCTTAAGGAATTTAAAAAAGAAGTCAAAAAGTATGATGTAAAAATCAACCTAGTCCCTCCTTCCATAAGGGCGACTAAAAAGACTACTGCTGCAAAGAAAAAAGTGACAAAGAAAAAGCAAACCAAGAAGAAAGCCAAGAAAAAAGCGACTACCCGCAAAAAAGCAACGAAGAAAAGGACATAAATACCCTATTTTCTTTACCCATTGCGCGTATATAGCTAGTCTGTAGCCCATGCAAAATACCCTAGAGAGACGACTCGGACTGTTTTCCGTTGTAACAATTTGTATTAGTTCAATGCTTGGATCTGGAATTTTTGTTCTTCCAGGCCTTGGCTTTGCAATTACCGGTCCTTCAATTTATTTAGCCTATTTATTATCAGCACTTTGTATTCTTCCAGCGGCCATGAGTAAGGCAGAACTGGCCACGGCCATGCCAACAAGTGGTGGAACTTATGTTTACTTGGAAAGAACATTTGGCCCCTTGGCCGGAACCGTTTCAGGTTTAGGGCTTTGGCTTTCAATTCTTTTAAAAGCAGCTTTTGCGCTAATTGGGATTGGGGCTTATATGTCGGTCATATCGAGTCTTCCTTTGAAACCAACGATATTGAGTTTCTTGGCCGTTATCGCTTTTATAAATGTATTGGGAGTTGGGAAGGTTTCACGGTTTATGACCGTCATCCTTTTTATTTCTATTGCGGGTATGACTGCGGTTGATGTTCTTGGAATCTTTACCTGGAAATTAAGTAATTTAAAGCCATTATTCCCTAGAGGCATGATAGGCCTTGGTGAAGCGACGGCATTAGTTTTTGTCTCCTTTGCGGGTGTCACAAAAGTTGCTGCTATTGCTGAAGAAGTAAAAGACCCAGGAAAAAACCTAAGTCGGGGAATTCTATTATCTCTTGTAATTGTAACTGTCCTCTATTGTGTAACTTCACTCGTTATGGCCGGGAACTTTTCTTACCTAGAGCTGGCCGGAGACTTAAAGCCTGCCTATACCTTAGCAACTAAAGTTGGTGGGCCGATCTTTGGCTCAATAATTGCGGTTATAGCGATCTTAACAATGGTTAATGTTTCAAACGCTGGTCTATTGGCCGGCTCAAGATTTCCATTTGCGATGAGTAGAGATAAGTTATTACCCAGTTTCTTAGGTAAACTACATAAAAAGTTTTTAACTCCTATTTCTTCTATTATCTTATCTTTTTTAGTCGTTGCCTTTGTTCTCGTTTCTTTTGACGTAACAAAGATTGCAAAGATGGCATCGGCGTTTATGATCGCCATTTATATGGTTGAGAACATCTCCGTTGTTGTCTTAAGAGAAAGTAGAACTCAGTGGTATAAACCTGTATATAAAGCCCCACTTTATCCATTCTTACAGGTTTTTGGAATCATCTCAGGGTTAGCTCTTTTAATAGGAATGGGGATTTTAGCTCTTAAGTCTCTTGCTTTTATCTCAGCTCTTGGGATTATTTTATACTTTGTTTACAGTCGAAGAAAAACAGACCGAAAAGGTGTTGTCGGTATCAGAGGAAAAAGAACGGACCTTCTTCAAGAGCAAATGGCACCTGGGGTTACAAACTCTAGTTATAAAAGCATGGACTTGTCTCGAGATGCGAGGCTAGTCGTTTCATTATTTGGAAAAGAAAGAAGCCCTGAAATGTTAATTGAAATGGGTGTTGCCTTAGCGGAGCATGGAAATCTTGAAGTGGCTCATATTTTAGAGATACCAGAACAGGCATCTCTCCACGACATCATTGAGGAACCAGCGGAGTTAAGATCACTTAGAAGAAGAGTCATTGCTATGGCCATCGAAAAGAAAGAACCAATAACTTTCGACCCGGTTGTAAGCCACGATATGTCCCGAACAATCTTTGAGATTTCACAGCGCCTACATTGCCAATGGCTTTTGATCGAATGGAGAGGCCGTAATAGAGGTGCCCTTACTTTTCACAACCCTATTGGTTGGCTTAAGTCACATTTGCACTGTAACTTGGCAGTCTTTAGAGACTCAGGAGTTAGGTACGTAAGAAAGATAATTGCTCTTATCGCAACTGATAAAAATGACGCCCTCGTCTTAGAGACTTCAGATCATCTTGCAGAAGTAAATAGAGCAGATATAACTTTGATTAGATTTGCTCATGATTCTGTAAGTGAAGAGAAGAAAAGATATGAGCAAAGTTTTTTAGACGAACTGGCATCAACTCTCAAAGCACCTACTCATACAAAAGTTTTGACTGGAAAAGATGAAATTCAAGCTGTCATTTCTGAAACAGTAGAGTTTGATCTTTTGGTGTTAGGAAGTACTGACCATTCCATTAAAAAAGCGTTTCTAGGTTCTAAAGATGATCAGCTTATCGCCAAAGCAGCATGCTCAGTTTTAGCTGTTCATAGCTCTTCACTTTAAAATTGAATTAACACAGAAGACTTCTGAACTTTCCTCGTTATCACCTGGAAAAATTGAATATCTTAAAGTTCTCCCAAAAGAACGATAAAGGACATCTTCGAGAAACTCTGAAGAATCTGCGGGCTTGCCACAACCAAGCTGCATATTAAAATCATCAAAATTTGCCTCTAGACCAAATAGCTCATCGAGATAAACTGTTCTAAGCATAGGATAGTCTGTGTTTCTTTCTTGAGAAAAGTTCATTAGACTTTTTTCTTCTGTATGATCTCTTCCTAGCAAACAGTGAGCTAGTTCGTGAAAGACAACGGCCTCTATATAAAAAAGATCTTTTTCTAAGATATCAGGGTGAATAAGTATAAACTTACGATCGTAATTTTCCTTATTAAATAGATTATTCGCAGCCGCAGAAAAAGCATTTCTCCCCATGCCTGGAATGGTGCAAATACCATCTGAGCCTTCTCCAGTTTCACCAAATGCTATTGGCAAAGAAAGTTCACCATCGGTAATCTCAATACCTCGTTTTTTAGCCTCCTCTTGAAACTGAGACTTATAAATATTGAAACGAGCATCATTCGCAGGGGCCTTTCTTTGACCACAAGAAGTTAAAAGACCTAAGAAGACTACTACCAAAACTAAAAATTGCATTCCGGGAAACTACGATAGAATAGAGGGGACGTCTATGGGTCTTGTAATAAAGATAACTAAATAAAATCAAGCACTTAACTGGTGCTAACCTCTTCCCTAAAAGGTCGCCAATTACCTTGCCAGACGTTTAAGGAGCCACTTCTAATGGTCTTACTTCTCGAATGAAGGTCTATTGCACAGTAAGTGAGATTGGCTGCTGACTCATGAAGAGCAGCATCCATTGATGGAATCATATTCCAAGTTCCGGTATTGAAGTAATATTTCCCTTCTGGAAACCTTCTCCACTCTTGCACATGAGTATGACCCATAATTACGGTATGAAGATCGGGGTTTCGTTTTAGAATACTTTTAGCCTTTTTTTCATACCTAGGATAAATGGTTATTTGCTTAAGAACTTTTAGAGTGGTCTGAAAGTTTCTATTTTGTTTGGTATAGGTATCAAAATTTGTCCTTACAAAATACTTTAGGACGGTTAAAAACATTCTAAAAAAATAAGCAAAGTCGTTAAAGAAGGACCATTTTATATAGCTAGACATTGGCCTAACTTTATCAATCATTGGCCTTTCTTTTTTAAGCATGGGAAGCACGTTTATACAAAACAAGCTCCCCCACGGTAAGTTTAAGATTTTTTTCCCATTTGGCCCATCTAAAAAAAACTTATGAGGAGGCACGGTATTAATAACTTCAAAACGGTGTCCATGTTCAATATGAACACCATCAATGATTAGTTCAAAAGCAAATTCGATTCCCTCTCCAACCATGTCCTTTAGTTTTCTTTGAGCCTCATCAAAGGCTATGCCTGAATCGTGATTACCTATGACATAAGTAATTTTTTTATTTGGTGTCGATAGGAACTTTTTAAGGGCATCAAAGAAGATCGGATGTCCCTTTTCGATTTGCTCTATCGCCCTAACAGTTGTTTCTCCATCAATGATACTTGAAAAAACTCCGTCTACATCAATTTGAATTAAGTTTAAAATATCGCCATTAAGAACCAGATGACAGTGGGTCCAATAATGTTTCCCAGAACTATAATAATCAGTAAATTCTTGGAAACGGTCGTCCTCAAAAAAGTCTTCTAGGATATTTAATTGACCATTTTTTAGGAATTTACCTTTCCCTAAATGGAGGTCACTTACGACTAACAAGAGCATAGATTATCCAGAAATAAGTTTACCGGCATGACATACTTGTCCTCTACCCGCTTCTTTGGCTTCATACATCATTTTATCTGCAATATCTAAAATCTCTTCTCTAGTTTTTGCATCACTTGGAAAGCCTGCGACTCCGATAGAGACTGATAGCTTAAAACTCTCCGTACCTTTTATTTCATCCGATTTGGCATTAGTGAATTCATTATTTTTTACGGCATTTAAAATTCTTTTTCCTACAATCTTTGCAATTTCGGTATTTGAATCTGGAATAATCATGACAAATTCATCCCCACCATACCGATAGATCATATCTGTTTCTCTTAAAACTTTCTTCAATAGGTCAGCAAGCTCATGTAATAGATGAGTTCCCACCATATGCCCATGACCATCGTTAACAGACTTAAAATGATCTATATCGATAAAAAGTACAGAAAACTCTTCTTTGTAGTCTTTATGCTTAAGAATCGATTGATCTAAGTCCTTAAAAAGCTTTCTTTGATTGTACAACCCTGTGACATCATCAACATGGGCGAGATCTTCCATTTTTTTTAGTTCTGAGAAAGAAGAGACTATCGTTTCAAGGTTAGAGAGGTATCTCACCATATAGTCTAGAATTTCAGCATCTAGCTTTTCTTTTTTATATAGAATGCCGAAAAAAACTTGTTGATCAGAGTGACCACAATAAACACTATAATAAAAACCATTTCCAGAGTCGTACTCTTTCCAGCTCTTAAAGATAGGCTCACCTTCACAGGCCTTTAAGAGGTTTAACTCCACCATCTCTGCGCTGAAAGGGTCCTTCCCCACAAAATTTCGGTTCCACAGAGTTCGGCAAGCCTTTGCTAATTCCTTTGAATGAATCTTCGAACCATCTCTAGGTTTTGCAAAGACAACCATTGGAGAAGTTTCCATTCTTTTTTGAAAAAACTTATCTAACTCACCATAAAGTTCTTTACCGCCTTCTAGCTTTGAGAAAGAGCACATGAACTCCATTAATTCGTTTAGTGGTTTTGGAATATCCAAAAAAATTCCTCTATCTTTATAACTTATCTATTTTATCTAAAACACTATCATCAACATCAGACTCAAGAGACTTTAGTGAACCTCGTAAAGTTCTCATAATTTTTTCAAGTCGTTCCTCGACCTTCTCTTTATCTTCTCTCGATTTTATCTCACGAATACTAGCATTTTCCATATTAAACTCAAGAGCATCAATCTTTCGCTTTAAGTCGAGAATCTTCATATCTCTACTTTTAACCTGACTCTGAGAGTCCATCGTAACTAATTCTAATTGACTCTCAAGTTCTTTTTCTCTTTGCTTAACCTGATTAATATCTATTCTGACTTTTTGATTAAGGCGATCAAATTCTTTTTGAACACTTCTAGAACGCTCTTCAAAGATTTGTTTCTTCTCTTCACTTAAACGAAGTTGATATTTCAGTTCATCGACTTCGTCATGACTACGTTTTTTCAAAATTTGAATTTCTATCTTTGCCTCATCTAACTCCGCCTGAAGTCCAAGCCTTTCTTGGTCTCCAAGTTTTGAGTCAGTTTTAAGCTCATGAATCTCTTTTAACAGCTCTTCTCTTTCTTCTCTTAGCTGCCTTATGGTTCCCTGCAATCTAGCCAATTCAGTTTGATTAAAAGCTTCCGCCACCCTTTGCTCTTCTGGTGTAATAATAATTGGCTCATCGACTACTGGCTCAGGAGTAGCTTCCGGCTCTAGTGAAGCTTCTTCCTTAGGTGCAGGTTCAGCTGCTACCTCAGCGACTGGAGCCTCCTCTACCGGTGGCTCAACGACCTCGGTAACCGTGGCATCAAAATCAACTTCTTCTTCATCTTCTTCTTCACCAGAAAGGTCCAATATTTCATCGTCTTCATCCTCATCAGAAGAACTCGAACCAGGTATAGGTGCTTTAAACTCTCTTAAACTATCATCTTCTGCACTGACGACCATTGTAGGATTGGTCTCCTCAGCAAACTCATCTAAATCATCCTCTGCTTCCCCTAAATCTAAAACTTCAGAGTCTGTTTCAGTCATATCTGGCGCTTCTAATTCACCAGTCCCTTCATCTGAGAAGTCTAAGACTTCTGATGCATCCTCTTCATCGTCTCCAAAGTCTAATTCTTCATCATCTTCAGTTTCATCTTCAGAGAATTCTGCAGCAATATTCAACTCACCTGAATCCTCGTCCGCATCGGATACGATATCTTCTAGAACCGCGCTGACTTCATCCTCTTCTTCAACCTCTACTTCTGAAGATTCTTCAGCTCCAAGGTCAAGATTATCTTCAACATCTGGCTCACCTAAATCGAGTGATCCAGAGTCATCATCGTCACCAAGGTCTAGCGCACCGGAGTCATCGTCGTCTCCAAGATCTAGCGCACCAGCATCATCGTCGCTTCCAAGATCTAGCGCACCAGCATCATCGTCGCTTCCAAGATCTAGCGCACCAGCATCATCGTCGTCTCCAAGATCTAGCGCACCAGCATCAT
>PBIO01000027.1 GCA_002720865.1 Halobacteriovorax sp. | reverse complement strand
AGGAAACACCCGATCCCATCCCGAACTCGGAAGTTAAGCTCTTTAGCGGCGAAGGTAGTGCACGGGAGACTGTGTGTGAGAATAGCAGGTCGCACCTTTTTAAATAAAACCCTCAGTTTCGGCTGGGGGTTTTTTTTATGTTCAGGATGAACGGTATGTCTGCGGGAGGCAGGAGCCGGAGCAGACGGTCAAATGAAAGAACTCTCAGAATATATTGAATTAGGTGGCTGCTCTAAACCCCATGGGATTAAAGGAGCCTTTGCGTTTCATCTCTACAATACGGAAGACTCAGTTCTTACTAAAGGATCTAAAGTCCTTCTTTACCCAAAAGATGGGAGTAAAGTTTCAAAAGAGGGTGAGGAGCACGAGATTGCAAGCATCGCTTTTGGAAATAAAATCATTGTTACTTTAAAAGAAGTTAAAGATAGAAATAAAGTCGAAGAGATGATTCCCTTTTCTATTCACTTCAAAAAATCAGACCTACCAGAGCCAGAGGAAGGGGAGTTTTACCTAGAAGATCTTATTGGCCTAAAAGTTATCTCTGAGGCCACCGGTGAAGAAGTAGGAAGAGTTTCATCTCACTATGATAATTCTGCTCAAATCGTCCTCGTTATAAGAGGAAAACAAAATTTTGAAGTTCCTTTTATCGATAATTTTGTAAAAGAAATTGATCTAGAGGCGGGAACTGTTCAAATTGTTGTCCCGGAGATGATCGGTTGAAAAAAATCTGGATTATAAACTCATTCCCAAAACTCTTTGAGGCTTATCTTGATAGTGGAGTGGCCGGGCAGGCCCTACGGGGTGAGAGAGGGATCGACTTTGAGCTAAACTCCGTTTTACTAAGAGATTTTTCTCCGAAAGATTTTAAAGGCGTAGATGCGGCTCCATTCGGTGGCGGCGAAGGCATGGTTATTAGGGCCGATGTTTTAAAGAATGCTCTAATGGAAGGCGTTGTTAAACCAGGTGGCTATGGTGATAACTTTCGCGAAAAACTTCATATTGTCTATACTTCTCCTCGAGGGAAAGTTTGGGATAATGAATACTGCAAAGAGTTTTCTAAGAACGTGTGGGGAGCAAAAGGCAAAGATGTGGTTTTCGTTTGCGGTCGTTATGAAGGAATCGATGAACGCTTTATTGAGGCCTATGTAGATGAGCTGATTTCATTGGGAGATTTTGTCATTACTGGGGGAGAAGTTGCTGTTCTCACTATTTTAGACTCAGCCTTAAGATTTGTTCCTGGAGTTTTAGGAAATAAAGTAAGTAGCGAAAATGAATCATTTAATGGTGGTCTATTAGAAGAGCCTATTTATACAAGACCTCGAGATTTTGAAGGACTTGAGGTGCCAGAGATCTTGCTCTCTGGTAATCATAAGGCCATAAAAGAATTTAAAGAATCAGAGAGATTAAGAATTACAAAAAAATACAGACCGGATTTATTAGATGACTAAATTATATGTGGCCCTGGTTCACCACCCCATAAAAAACAAAAGAAATGAATTAGTAACGACTTCGGTAACTAACCTGGATATCCACGATATCTCAAGAAGCTCTAGAACCTATGGCGCTGAGCATTACTATATTATAACTCCTCTTAAGGCCCAGCATGAATTAGTGAATAGAATTCTTGGGCATTGGGAAAAAGATAAGAACGGAGCCTACAATCCTGACCGCCAGGATGCCTTGGCCTTTACGTCTATCGCAAATTCTATTGAGGAGGCCGTAGAGAAGGTTAAAGAGGCTGAGGGAGTGAATCCTTTAGTGGTTGTGACTGGGGCTAATTTTGAAGAATATGATGGGAAAATGAAGGACGTATGTCGCAAAGCGAATATTGACAAACGCCCTATATTATTGCTATTTGGTACAGGCTGGGGACTTCATGCTTCGGTAGTTGAGAGCGCGGACTTTCGATTAGAACCTTTAATTGGCAATGCCAGTGACGGGTATAATCACTTATCAGTTCGTTCTGCTGTCGCTATCTACCTCGACCGCTTCAAAGAAGCGCTCGACTAAGTAAGCCTATGGGTCGACGTCACAGCTTAAGAACGGAATGGTTCCGGTCCTCTGAGTGTGAATAAAATTTCCGGGAAACCGGTTTAGGAGTTCAAATGAACTTATTAGACGTAGTAAAAAAGAATTATACAAAAGACACGGCAGCTATTCCTGAGTTTAGAACAGGTGATACTGTAGCTGTTCATGCGAAAATTACTGAAGGTGATAAAACACGTATTCAGATTTTCCAAGGTGTTTGTATTTCAATCAAAAAAGAAAAAGATCTAAATGGTCACTTCCGTATTAGAAAAATGTCTAGTGGAATTGGTGTGGAAAGAGTATTTCCATTTCATTCACCGAATATTGATAAGGTAGAAGTTATGCAAAGAGGTAAGTCTCGTCGCTCTAAACTTTACTACCTTAGAGAACGTTCTGGTAAATCTGCTAGAATTGCTATCGATTACGATAGAAAATAATCTTAGGATTAAATTTTTTGATAGTAAGACCCTCCGTAAGGAGGGTTTTCTTTTTTTGGAGCAAGCTTGTTTTTTGAATCTGATTTTATTTTAAAAAAAGATACCGCATTGGCAGGATCCGATGAAGTCGGACGAGGTCCACTAGCAGGTCCCGTCGTAGCGGCCACGGTCATCTTAACTGATATTCAAAAGGGACTTAAGACTCTTTCAACTATGAATGTGGATGATTCTAAAAAGCTCAAAGAAAAACAAAGAAAAGAGGTGCTAAGCCTTATCGACGCAAAAATGCTTCAAGGGATAAAAATTGAACTTGGAGGTTCTTTAAAAGGACTTGGCTATTATTCCATCGTAGAAATTCAGGCAGATGAGATTGATCGCATCAATATTTTACAAGCAAGCTTAAAGGCCATGAAAGAAAGCCTTCTTATTTGTGAAGAAAAGAAAACGAGGGGAAGTTGGCTAGTGGATGGAAATAAACTTCCGGCGGATAAACCTGTTAACTGGAGAGCTGAAACCATTATAAAAGGAGATACTAAATCTTCTGTAATTGGTCTGGCTTCAATCATCGCAAAAGAATACCGGGATGAGCTTATGGAAAAATTTGGAAATGAATATCCTGGTTATGGCCTAGAAAGACATGCCGGTTATCCTACTAAGGCCCATAAAGAGGCCATTGAAAAATTGGGACCAACTCCAATACATAGAAGATCCTTTAAGGGAGTTAAAGAATTTCTTTAAGTAAAGGCGAGGGTTGGGAAGCTTTAATCTCTAAAAAATTCCACCAAAAGGGAATTCCAATTCTATTCTCACCAATGGTTTTAAGGCAGATGAACTGCGGTCAGATAGACGTTTGTGTCTTAACAAAAAATAAAAAAACAAAAAAAATATTGGTAATTGAATGCAAGTCAAATAAAGGGCAAGTATCTAGGAAGCAAAGAGTACGTCTAGGAAGGACTTGCGAGCTTTTAGGTCAGCTTTTTAAAGAAGAAGTTCAGTTTCTTTTAAAATAAATATGTGACGCGATGTGACGGGATTAAATAAAGCACCTTGGGATAGAATTTATTCATGGCAAAACGTTTTAAAACATTCTTAATGATGTTCAGTCTTTTTGGCTTTCTATCGCTAGCACCGCTGCAAGAAGCGAAGGCCTTAGACCCAAGAATTCAGGCCGTTGGAACTATGGCCGCTTATGGAACAGTCGGAGGTCTTTTATTAGGTGTTGCTAGTTATGCCTTTGATTCTCCAGGCAGATCTTGGGCCATTGGCGCAAGTGTTGGTCTTTATGCAGGTCTTCTATTCGGGGGCTATGTCGTTGGTTCTCATTATTATAAATCATACAAAGATGCCAACCCAAGTTATGAAGAAGATTATTATCCTGATACTGAGGGAAGCCCCTATGAAGACGGAGGCGGTGAAGTGGTGGACGAAGAAACTCCAGCTGATGAGCGCTGGGTTCCAGCTTATGCCAGAACAATGGAGCTTAGATCGTTATCAATAGGGGAGACTCCTGATCTTGGGCCAAAGCTTAATAAAAAAGGGCCCCGTAAACAGAGGCCCAGCTTCTATATACCTTTATATAATTATCAGTTCTGAAAAGTGTTTCGACGGTTAGCAAACATCTGGCTCATAGCTTCAGTTTCATCCGTATCAAATTCTTCGATCATTAGACTCATTAAATCTAGATCATAAAGCTTAAAAACTTTTAAAAATTCTGTTCGAACATTACTAAGTCTAATCTGATCTTTCTTTTCGTTGAGGGACTTAATCGTCTCTACAAAGTAACCAATTCCACTAGAGCCAACAAAGTCTAGACGGTTTAGATCTAGAGTGATTTTACAGGCCGGATTATCTTTGGTGATCCCTTCTAATTCTCGCCTAAAAGGCATGCTATTTTCAAAATCTAGACCCCCCTCCATCATAATAGTGATATCTCCAGATGAATCCGTTCTTACCTTGGCTTTCATAGTCATGAAATGCACTCCTTGCTATATTCTTAAATGGTCCATAGACCGATGACTAAACTTATTCTATCATTCTGACATGCCTCGTAATACGGGGAAGTATATTCAGGAGTAAAAGAGTCAAGAAGTGGCAAAGCTAATTTTAATCACATTACCTATTGGAAATATGGAGGATCTTTCTCCTCGGGCAAGAAAGGCCTTAGAGGAAGGGAAACATTTTTTCGTAGAGGATACTCGAGTTTTTAAAGACCGTTTAAAAAGAGCGGATATTGTTTTAGAGGCCAAAAGTCTTTTCGCTTTTCATGACCAGGATAGGAGCAAAGTAAAGCTGGTCCTAGAGCTACTTAATAAGGGTGAGGATGTTTTTTTAGCCTCCGATGCTGGTTCACCACTAATTTCTGATCCGGCCTTTCCTTTGGTAAAAGAAGTATTAAAAAGTGAATTTGAAATTGAAACTCTTCCAGGTCCTAACTCAGTAGTCACCGCTCTTGAGCTCTCCGGCTTGCCTCCTCATCCTTTTCATTTCCATGGGTTTTTACCTAAGGAAAAGGAAAAAAGAAAAACTAGCTTTGAGGACTGTACTGGAATAAGTGGAACCCATATCTTTTTTGAATCCCCCCATCGAGTTTTAGATAGTGCAGAAATTTTATCTTCACTCTTGCCAGGTGCTGAGATCTGTTTGGCCAAAGAGTTAACAAAAACCTTTCAGACTGTGTATAGGTTTAAAGGCATGGATTGGGATTCAGTTAAAGAAGAAGTGGTCTCTAAAGGGGAGTTTGTCCTTCTTTTTCATATCGAATCTGGAGCTAAAAAGTCGGGATCAAAACTTTTAAAGCAGGCAGAAGAAGTTCTTAAAAAGCCAAATAATAAAAAGCTTTCTAAATTATTAAGCGAGATACTTGATAAGAATGCTAAAGAACTTTATCAAGAGCTAGAACAAAACTCTAAAATTTCCGATTAATCTCAAGAACTTGCCCTTGTTTTCCGAAAAGGAATGAAGGAGTAGGTCACCTATGATCAAGAAAAAAGATGTTCTTATTGAAGAGCTTATAAAATCTATAAAAAATCTAGAGGTCGAGGGTAAGTCTGATGAAGCTCGAGAGATCCTAGCGAAAAAAATTCTTCGTTATGAAGGCCTTATAGAACTTGGGCAGTTAACAACTTTAAATCAAGATTTTAAAACGATTAAAAAGAAAGCCGTAAATGTATTAAAAACATTATTAGAATCAGAACACGTGATTATCCATATAAAAGATCCTAAAAAAAATGAAATGTATTATATTCCTTTTGGGGCGGCCAAAGAAATTGGTAATTGCCGATCACAAATTGATGAAACAAACTTCGTAGGATCATGTGCTCATCATATGGCGATCCTACATATAGACGATGTGAAATATGATATTCGCTCTGGAAGAATGACTTCTTATATTAAAGATTTAGAACCTAAAAATATGCTTCTTTCCCCCCTCGTTTCGAAGGGAGAAATTTTAGGCGTGGTACAGGCCATAAATTCAACGAATGGAAATTTCGATGAAGAAGATTATCATTTTGTTGACGCCGTCTCTAATCAGCTTACCAACGTTTTAGAAAATACTCTATTGATAGAGAAACTTCATAATCAGTTCTTGCAAGTGATCTCGGCCCTAGCAGACGCCATAGGTAAAAAAGATTCCTATACTGGGGGTCATACCAAAAGAGTGGCTCACTTTGCAGAATGTATCGGACGAGAAATGGATTTAACCACGACTGATATGAGAGACTTAAAAATGGCCGCGGTTCTTCACGATATTGGGAAGATTGGAATTGAAGATAAAATATTGAAAAAAGAGTCTGCTCTTAATGATGAAGAATTTAAAATTATGAAAGAGCACCCAAGACTTGGGTATGAAATATTGGGACATATAGAAAGTCTGCATAGGGTTGTTGATGGGATGAGGTTTCATCACGAAAGGCCTGACGGTAAAGGCTACCCATTTGGTCTTAAAGGGGATGAAATTCCAACTATCGCCATGATTATCTCAGTGGCCGATACCTTTGACGCCATGATCTCCACAAGACCTTATAGAAAGGGACTTCCACCAATGGTGGCCTATGATGAGATTATTAAATATCGAGGAAGCCAATTTTCAGAGGATGTAGTTGATGCTTTTTGTCGGTGGTTTGAAAATTCTAGTATGTATAAGTCCTCAGAAGTAGATAAGAATAGAAAAGCAAGTTAGAATATAGAGAGACAATAAAAAGGAAAGCGAATGCTTGTTAGGGTTATCGGTGGACACGGTGGAACGTCTCCAGGTTTTAAAACAACCTCCTATCTCATTGATGGGAAGTTGTTAATTGATGCTGGATCAGTAGCATCTGGAATTCAAATCGATGAGCAAGTACTTATAGATAATATTTTAATTTCTCATTCACATTTAGATCATATTTCGGATCTAGCATATATCTCAGATAATTGTTTTGGTCTAAAGGGAAAACCTTTTGAAGTCTATGCTTCTAAGGTGGCTAAAAATAGCATCATGAAACATTTGTTAAATGATGAGATCTGGCCAGACTTTACTCAGCTCCCGACAAAAGACGATCCTACCTTAAGGTTTCACACGGTTGAGTCTGAAAAACCTTTTATGTTAGGGGACTATAAGATTCTTCCAGTGCAGGTAAATCATCCGGCCGGAGGACATGGGTTTCTTATAGAAAAAAATGGGAAGACTGTGGTCTTTACCCAAGATACTGGGCCAACTGATAGAATTTGGGACCTGGCTAAAAAAGCTAAGAACCTAAAGGCCATTTTTACAGAAGTTAGCTTTCCAAATAAATTAGAGAAAGTGGCCATTGATAGTTTTCACCACACTCCAAAAACAATTAATCAAGAAATGAAAAAGATGCCAGCAGATGTTCCTGTTTTTCTTGGTCATCTTAAACCAAATTATCAGCAACAGATTATTCAAGAAGTGGATGAGCTTGGCTGCGATAGGATCAGCCTATTGACTGCTGATGACACTTCATTTGTCTTCTAACTAGCCGAAAAAACGTCGTCTTGTAAGGTTCTTTTTACTTGTCAGCCTGCGCTGTAAAAGCCAAACTAGCCTATATTATTGATTTAAAGTTCGGAGATTCCTATGGGCTGGTTTAAACAAGTTAAGAGTCCAAAACTTAAAAGTTCTAAAAAGATAAAGACTGATACACCAACTGGTCTTTGGAAAAAATGTTCAAACTGCGCGGAGATTCTTCAAAGTGAAAGGCTAAAAGAAAGCGATCAGGTTTGCCCTTATTGTGACCATCATTTTAGATTAGGTGCCATTGAAAGACTGGAGCTGATTTGTGATGAAGAAAGCTTTTTGCCATTAGGGGAAGACTTAACAACTTCAGACCCCCTTAGCTTCGTTGATAAAATTTCTTATAAAGACAGATTAGATAAGGCCTTTGAAAAAACTGGTTTAAGAGATGGAACACTCTCTGGAACATGTACTATCGAAGGTAAGCCTGCGGCCATTGCTGTGATGAATTTTCAGTTTATGGGTGGCTCAATGGGAGTCGTTACAGGAGAGAAAATAGCGAGAGTGATGGATATTGCCTTTGAAAAAAAGATTCCGGCCATCGTTATTTGCTGCTCAGGTGGCGCACGTATGCAAGAGGGGATTTTATCTCTTATGCAAATGGGAAAAACGTCGGCCTCAAGACAAAGATTAAAAAACGCTGGAATCCCTTATATTTCAGTTTTGACTGATCCAACTACTGGCGGCGTGGCGGCCAGTTTTGCTATGCTTGGTGATGTAAACCTTGCTGAGCCTAAGGCCTTAATCGGTTTTGCTGGACCAAGAGTAATCGAACAATCTATTAGACAAACATTACCTGAAGGATTCCAAAGGTCTGAGTTTTTATACGATCATGGGTTTGTAGATAGAATTGTTCATAGGAAAGATCTTAAAAAAGAGCTTAGTTTCTTTATGGATATTTTTGGTTCAAATACAAAAAAGAATAAAAAGTCTAAGGCGTAGTGATGAACCAAGACTTGTCTTGGGATGAGGCGATTACTGAAAAGCTAAACTCTAAGTTTGGATTTGAAAAGTTCGATCCCAAGAAGGTAAGTCTCTCTTTTGAAGAAAAGAAAAACCTATTCTCACATTTTGTTGAATCCTTTGAAAAAAAAGAAATAAAAATCATTACGGTCGCCGGCACTAACGGCAAGGGTGAGACTGCACGAACCATTGCAAGGGAACTTTCTAAAAATGGAAAAAATTGCGGCCTTTGGACCTCACCACACGTACTTTCCGTAAGAGAAAGATTCATCTTCAAAGAAGAGATGATCTCTAAAAATCAGTTTGAAAAACTATTAGAGCAAGTACCACTATTAAGTTTTTACGAAAGTCTTTTTTATTTATTTTGTTTGTGGATAGACCAACGTGAAAAGGTAGACTTTCTCATTTTAGAAGTGGGCCTAGGTGGTCGTCTAGATGCCACAAATTTTTTTGATACAGATTTGGCATGCCTTACATCAATTTCAAAAGATCATTGTGAAATTTTAGGGGATACTCATAGTTTAATTTTAAAAGAAAAGCTCGGGATAACCAGAGAGACCGCTCCTTTAATTTCATGTCTTACAAGTGACTTTTTAAATAGTGAAATTAAAGAGTTCACTTCAAAAGCTAAGATCAATTGGATAAATTTAAAAGAATCGGTGCCTGAATTAAGAAAGCTACCTTACTGGGAGCAAAATACTTTAACGGCACTGACGGCCGTAAATCTTATATTGCAAGGCATTGAAAACCTGAAAATTCCTAATAAAAATGAACTTCCACCCCCAGAATCAAGCCCCGGACGATTTGAGCAGATGACATTGAAAAACAGAGGCTTTATCTTTATAGGTGCACATAATTTAGATGGTTTAAGGCATTTGGTGCAAAGCGTTTTTGGTAGAATAAAAGGCGAACAGGAGATTGAAACTTTGTTTGCTCTTTCTGACAGACCACTGGAGGAAGTTTCTTCTATGATGGATGTTATTCTTACTTGTCCACGCTTAGCTAAGAAGGCCTGGGTCTGTGAGTTTAATCATCCAAGGGCCTTGTCATCTGAAAAACTTTTTTCTCTTTTTGAACAAAGAGAAAAAAATGGAAAGGAAAATATTAGGTTTGCTAAGGATTGGGCAAAACAAATTCAAAACGAAAGTACCGGAACTACTCTTGTTCTTGGCTCATACTATTTTATTGGGGAAGTTCAAAAACTGCTCCTTAGTCTTAGCCGTACTTCTTAGTACAAATCTTTTAGAAGCAAGAGAATCTTTTCAATTCAGTCTAGGTGATAAGGTTAGAGTCCTAAGCGATAAGGCTTTTAGAAAAACAAAAGAAAATAAGTTTGAGGCCGTTGGTAATGTGATTATCACCCACGCCGATAATGCCATCTATGGTGAAAAGGCTTCAATGTCTTTTAATACTGGGGAAACTCAGGTTATTGGTAATGTTCGTTATATTGGTCCAAATATTACGCTTCACGGGTCTGAGTTAAATTATAACTTTAAAGATCGATATATGAATGTGAGAAACGCGAGGATCCTTTCAGATAATTACGTGGTTCTAGGAAAAGAAATAACCAGACATTCGAATAACGATATAACAGGTGTGGATGCCGAGTATACAACTTGTATCGACTGTCCCGAGTCTTGGAGTATCTTTGGACGAAAGGTTAAGATTACTGTTGGTGAGTATGTAAGAATCTGGCATGCCTATATAAAAGTTAAAGGAGTTGTAGTTCTTTACTTCCCCTATATTGTTCTCCCGATAAAGAAAGAAAGAGAGACAGGTCTACTTTTTCCTAGCCTCGGGTTTAATTTTGAGGAAGGGGTAAGATTTCAACAACCTTGGTTTTGGAATATCGATGAATCAAAGGATATGACTTTGACCCCTTCATTCTGGGGTGATCGAGGCCTTGGTGGAGAAGTTCAGTATAGGCAGGTCATTCGAGACGGCATGTGGTTTGAGCTTAATCACCTCAATAGCTGGGATCGAATTTATGATTATAATAAATCCAACACAGAGCTAACCGGGCACCATTTCTTTAGGCATTTTACAGACTGGGAACATCATTTTAACACCACGTCCTTCTTTAATCATCATCTCTACTTTAACGATGTAAGAGATCTCGATATGGAAAGAGATTATGATTTTTTCGCAGGTGAACGAACAGATGGGGCAGAGAATGGCGGTGGTGCCTTTATGGATTTTAGGCTGCCACTTTTACAGCTCACAGTGGAAGGTAATTTTAAACGAAATCAACTTTTTCCAGATGCAAAAGAATTTGATAATTCTTATGTTCAAGTATTACCAGAGGTAAACCTCTCCTTAATGCCTGTAAATTTTCTTCAAACAGATGTACCACTTTTAAATAAGTTTGCCTTTGGCTTTGATTCGGAATTTGTGAACTTTAAGCAAAACCATACCTCCGAGTTAAATTTAATAAGAAATGCGAGCCGAATTGATTTAGCTCCTTATCTCTCATGGAACTTGGGTACCCTTGGTCCTGTTCAAGTAAGCACAAATGCTAAACTGGATTA
The DNA here is from genome assembly GCA_002720865.1 of Halobacteriovorax sp. GTDB lineage: Bacteria > Bdellovibrionota > Bacteriovoracia > Bacteriovoracales > Bacteriovoracaceae. The sequence continues at coordinate 102,514 of PBIO01000027.1, read as the reverse complement.
TCAAACCTATAGATTACCTTATGAAACTGATAAGTCCTTCACCAAACAAGGAATGGTTTATGAAACGGAGTTTTCCATGGCGGTGGAGAAAATCTTTGGATTGGCCTACAAGGAATACGTTCCAAGTGAAAGAATTGATTTCAAAAAAATTAAGACAGAAGAAAAAGTTAAGTCAGAACTTGGGGATAATTTAATAGGAAAAACTCCCGTTTTCTCAGGTCAACTTGCCAAAAAAGATTTCTATAGAGAAAAGAAGTCCTATCGACACCAGCAAGAGTATAAATTAAAACATTATTTTCTTTCCGATCAAAAGATAAGAGGGAATACGGATTTCAAGAATCAAATCTCATTAGAAGATGCTTCTGGGCAATTTGATTACCGTGATGCTATTCGAGAGCAAGAGTTTAGACTTTCACAGGTCTCGTCTAGAACCTCGCTTCCTCTTTCTAATACGCTTGAGCTTCAATGGAATAACTCTCTTATTCGAAAAACCGCCCGTGGGACCGATTTAACTTCCGATGACCGCTACCTAAGAGATAACTTTTCTTACGATAGAGTGGCCTATTTTAATGTTTCACAGGGGTATGACTTTGCGGTGAAGACAGATGAGCTGGATGAAAAACTAACCAGACTTTTTGTTTCTACTGGGGCCAGTGTTCACAAGACCAGCTTAAGTCTTAATGAATATTATTTTTATGCTAGCAATGAGCATATTCTTTCATTGAATTTAACTCAAGAGCTAGGACCTCACTATATAAAGGCGTCCTTTGAATATAATAGTTTTATTGAGCCAATCTTTAAATTCATAACCCTTGAAACAGGGATTTCGGCCACTAAGCATTTTGATTTTACAGTAGGTTATGATTACGATATCGATCAGCAAAGAAGTCTAAAAAGTATCTACAAAGTGCTTTATACCCCACTTAATAACTGTTGGAAGATGGAATTGGCCCATCAAAAAACTGTTATCGACACGAGTTTTAGTTTAAATTTTCTTATCAACTTTAATGATAAAAGCTTTAAATCAATTTCCGATTTTAATTAGTATGAAAGTTTTAATAGTAGATTTTGAGGATAGTTTTACTTTTAATATTCAAGGAATGATAAACGATTGGGGCATCACTAGCGAAGTCTTACATTATAAAAAGCTTTCCCTAGAAGAGATTAAGAAAAACTACCACACGATCATTTGGGGACCAGGTCCAGGTCATCCTAATGAGTACGCAAGTGCAATCAAACTAATCGAAGAGGTTTTTAAACAGAATAATATTTATCAAATCGGAATTTGTCTTGGTCACCAACTTATCTTTAAATCCCTTGGTTTTGAGATTGTAGAGGCTCCTCAAAAGAGGCATGGTAGGCGAACGGGCTATCAAGTTCCATCATGGGAAGAGTTTGATCAGAAGTACGGCGGTACTGAGCTTTGGGTTCAATATTATAGTTCACTCGCAGTTAAAGAGTCCGTTTCTTTAAAGGAAGGATTAGAGTACACGATTAAAGATGGGGTGATTGACTCGGGTAAAGGGCCTAATCACCTGAGTTTTCAATTCCATCCGGAGAGTGTTGGTACAAATTGCCCAGAAGTATTATTTTATAAGTGGCGTAAATCCTTGATACAATAGAATAGTGAAGACTCGACTTCGGCTAGAAGGGATCTATTGCCCAGAAACCATAACTCATTTAGAAGAAAGAAGAATCCAAGATCTTGGATTCGATTTTAGACCAAAGAGTTTAAATTTTCTTCAGCATTATAAATTCTTAGAAATCTTAGAATCAAATTATTGTGCCAATAAAAATTACTGGCTCCATTTTGATAATGAACATCCTGATCTGATTAAAAAATTAATTGTAGATAGCAAAGAAGTTTTGGCCAAGCATGGGGCAACTGCTGAATGTCTTTCATTAGAATTTAGTGACTCAAAAGATGCTGCCTATTACGATCAGTTTGATTCAAAATTTGCTTGGAATTTTACCGATATGGAGGCCTTAAAAAAAGTTATCCAGGCCAAAAACCTTTCTGTGCTAATCCTACCGTTTACCGAAATTGAGCATCTTCAAAACACCAGTAAATTCCACGAATTTGTGGCCAGTTTTCATAAGACCACCTTTGAATCATTACATAAAAATAAGATTAAGCTGGCCCTCAAAGCTGACTGGGATTCGAACCTATTTCCCAGCTTATTTGAGTTTATCAAATTTGATTTTTGCAGTGTTCCTGTAAATAAAAAAGTTGAGAAGAGCTTTAGGCAAATTGATTATGGAAAGTTTGATAAAAACTTAGATTTTTATCAAAACCTCGACTTCTAAAATTCCTTTGATTATATTGACCCCATGAGAATCTTAATTTCAAATGATGACGGAGTGCATGCTCCAGGAATAAAAATACTGGCAGACGAGCTAAGAAAGATCGCCGATGTGTGGGTTGTGGCCCCCTTAGAAGAGCGTTCGACTACTGGTCATACTCTAACCCTAGATCACCCCATTAGGATCATTCAAATCGAAAAGCAGGTCTATGGCTGTAGCGGCTACCCGGCCGATTGTTCGCTAATGGGTTTTGCCCATATTATGAAAGATAATCCTCCGGACTTAGTTATAGGGGGTATTAATAGAGGGGCCAATTTAGGGCAGGATGTTTATTATTCTGGAACCGTGGCCGTGGCAAGAGAAGCAGCCTTTCATAAAATTCCCTCTATGGCCGTCTCAACGGTGCTAGATTTTCAAAATTTTGATGAAGAAGATGCTCACTATCATACGGCAGCAAAATTCATGAAAAAGCTTGTGATGAAAGATATCCATGAGCATATTCCTGAATATCATTTACTCAATATCAATGCTCCAAATTTAGCTGAAGATGAAATTCAAGGTCACGAAGTAACGACCATGGGTTTTCGAAACTATTCAGAAGACATTCAAAAACGGCAAGATTTTCGTGGTCGTGATTATTTTTGGATTGGCGGAATCTACAAAGGCCACTGTCCATGGGAGTCTTCGGATGGAGAGGCAATTTCTGCCAAGAAAATCTCAGTTAATCCCATAAACCTTTTAAACCGTGAATCCGATAAGAAAGTAGATTGGCACCGGATTTTAGAAGAGCTTTAAGCCCCTTCATCATCCGGTTCCCTAAAGGGTTACTGGATGAAATTACTTTGGTTTACATTCGCGGTTTTCACAATGCTTTTTATAAGTAGCTGCGCCCATTTAAATAGCGGCCAATATATTCAAGTGAGAAAAGGTGAAAGTTTAAAAAGTTTATCCAATGAATTTAAGATTCCCGCTTGGAGAATTCAAGCCGCTAACGAAGGCAAGAAGTTTAAGGCAGGGGAATGGGTTTTTATTCCCATGGATAAAGGTATCTGGGGAAGAACTCGTTATCGCCAAGTGGCTAGCTCTGATTATATAGGAAATGGAGATTTCCTTTGGCCAGTTCCGGCCCGAAAAAAAATTAGCTCCGGCTACGGTCATCGTTGGGGGCGAAAACACGAGGGAATCGATATTCCAGCGCCAGTAGGTAGTCATATACTAAGTGTCGCCGATGGAATTGTTGTTTATTCAGGAAATGACCTTGGTGGTTATGGAAACCTAACTGTGATCTCTCATGGTGGAGGAATATTTTCAGTTTACGCCCATGCAAAGGTTCTTTTTACCAAAAAAGGAGACCGTGTTCATCAAGGCCAGGTCATTGCTCAAGTAGGTATGACTGGACGAACGAGCGGACCGCATCTGCACTTTGAACTAAGGCATAATAGCAGGCCATTAGATCCTTCAAAGATGCTTACTCAGAAATAAAACTATTCTAAAGACTTTAAATAAAGAAGGGCGACATTTTTGGCATCTTCTAAGGCCGTATGGGCCACATCACCCATTTCAAAATGCTTCATAAGCCCAGAACCGGATCGACACTCTTCAGGTAGTGTGCCTTTATCAGCAAAGGCCATGGCAACAGACGACATGTCTAAAACTTGATGATGAAAATGATCTCTCATAAAATCCCAGCCCAGGTCTCGATTCATAAAAGGAAGATCGATGGCATTCATGGACTTACCAAAGAGGATGATCTTTTCACCAAAATACTCTTTTACTTCATCTGAATTTATATAGTCCGATAGCTCTTGTTTGAACTGGGACATTTCAACCCCTTCACTATGGGCCTTATCAATAAGTTCCTTATTATGGTCAATTACCCATTGATCGAGCTTAGGTTTTAGCTCTTCAAAGCTAGGGCATTTTATAAACCAATGTCTGGAGAGTTTTTCTTCTATGGTCTTGGTTTTGGCACAAAAGGGAACTAGTCCAAATTCAATAATTAAATCGTGCTCGGCTAGTCCGGTTGCTTCTAAATCAAAGGAGAGGTATTTCATAATTATCTTAGGCTAGCACTGACTGGGCAGTGATCACTAACATTTTTAAATGAATTACCAAGTGCGGCCTCAGAGGACTCATCACATCTTACTCTTTTACAATGAGTACCAACTTCTACTTCTTGAACATTGTACTGATCCCAAAGGGCCTCAGAAACTAAGATATGATCGAGAAGAGATGGGGTAAAATAACCATCTTCAACACCGCCGTACCAAAAAGAAGTACATTCTAGTGACTCAGAAAAGTCGATGAGGTCGTTTCTATCTACAAAGTTAACAAATCTTTTGTAGTTATTATTTCTAAAGACATAATCAGTTGTATTAAAATCACCTACAACTACTAAATAGCGAGCTCCTGCTTTTCTTTGCTTCTTAATAAGCTTTGAAAGCTGACCATACTGCCAATACCTTTTATCAGCATTACTTTGAGTTCCCCCGGCCTTTAGATGCACATTAATTGCCGTGATTCTGATTCCGTTTCTCTTATTTTTAAACTGAGCAATAGCTGCAGGACGAAGCCCCTTATTACACTCACGTTTCTCATTCATGATTTGATCTTCAGAGAAGTTTAAAAGTGAAAGCTCTGAAGTCTTGTAGATAAACCCAAGCTTTTGATTACCTAAACCACCACAACGAGTAAGTCTCACTTGGTAACCAGGCAAGCTTCTGCTTACAAATCTTTTAAAATCTCTTTCATCCACAACTTCTTGAACACCGATCATATCAGCGCCAGTTTTTAGAAGAATTCTTTTTAAGGATCTTTTATCTGTTTTATTGGAAGTGTTCTTGTCTGAAGAACCGTAATTTCTAATATTGAAAGTAGCAAAGTTAAAACCTTTGCCTTTGTTGCTTGAAACTTTGGCCTGCACGCCAAAGGAAAGCATGGTGGAAATAATAAGTAGAATCATTCCTTTATTCATTTTTACCTCAAACCCATCCGTGGTCGTTTTCATCTTGAAAACCTTTTAAAAATTCTAGGTGTAAAGTGTAGGTCTTCTTAATAGCTCCTGCTAGTAAAACCTCTTTAACCTATAAGCACTTCATAATGCTCTTTATTAGTTACCTCTAATGGTAAAAGTTGATACTTCGTCTTGTAAAGGTAGTTGATCGATTTAATTGTTAAAATTTTATTAAAGATAATCGATAGTTATAAGAAATTTATTGCTGTCGCCGTGCGCATCAATAGGTTGTGACGAATTTCTTAAAAACTCTTTCACGGTAACGCTGCAGCTCAGTAAAAAACCATTAATAATACATTTTTCGCATTGCATTTTACCAAGGCAACTAGAGGCAATAGGAAGATTATTTTCTCTTAGAAAATCCATAAGATTTAGCTCTAAATTTTTCTCAGTAACCTTTAGAGTTTTAACTAGCTTCTTTGAAGCATTTCCAAAAACTTCTATTTGATACATGAAAGATGGGCCTTGCCACGGTCGTCTATCACAAAACCGGACTTAGGAGAGTAAACCCAAACCTCACCAAGCTTTTGAGAGTGGTAGATGGGAATATTTTGTTCAACAAACTTATCTAAGTCCTCCTCAGTACCTCTTGAGGATTCGTATAAGACACGTAGGGGACTTAATAGAATAAGATGGCGGGGATAACGAATAAACTGATCGAGATCCATTGGGTCGGTGGATTGGTGAATATTGTACTGAAACATATTATAAAGATATTGCCCGGGGTCTCTTCCTCTAAAAGATAAGTAAGCTGAAATCCCGGCAGTAGAGTTTTTATAACAAAGAGGCACAGAGGTTTTATCCTGAGTCGTCTCCATTAAAAAGCTATTCATCATGGGTCTAAAATTTCGATTAGAAATGGATGTAACTCCTAAGAAGAACTGACCATCCTTATACTTTATTGCGTAGGGGTGATGGCGCTCGCGATTATCCTCGCTAATCTCGTACTTACTTTGAGAGTACTTTTGAATATCCACATTACAAAGAACTTCCTCCTCTCCTTTTTTAAGTGAAGGTAAGTCAATGGAATACATTTGATTAGAAGTTGTCACTTCAACGGAAATTCTATTTTTAAAACGATAATAATTATTAATTATTTTTGTAAAGGCCAATTTTGGAATAGACTCACCATAACGAAGTTGTTCTGCGGCCTTAAAAAAAGACTTTAAAAAGACCTTATCCTCTAAAAGCTTAGCCTTGTTTTGATCAATGAACTCTGCAAAGTCTGCGCTGATGGGAATCTTTAAGGGCAGGTGAGTATCGAGCATATTTGAAATGGTTCTTAAGCTATGTCTTGAAGAATAAGTTTTTAAGATCGTCTCAAGTCCATAAAGAAAAGTCATAGGAGGAGAGGATTTAGGTAAATCCATATCAAGGGCACTATCCTTAAAATCCCAGTACTGAACACCGCTTTTAGTATTTGTTAAGACTTGAAACCTGGCACTTGGAGTGGCCAGATCTGGCCTCATATTCATTTGAAATAATGACCAGGCCACCATCTTCTCTGTCTTATTAAGATAACTGGCCTTAGCTAAAAAATTATTAAAAACATCAACGCCGGTTTTATCCCTACCTAATAAAGTCACGGGAGAGTCATCCACTGAGCAATAACTTTTCTTTTGAACTGAAGGCTTAAGGGGCACTACTTCCTCAGTTAGTTTTTCAACCATTGAAGAACATGAAACTAAAGTCGCAAGTACTAAGAACTTAAGAGTTGATTTGATAGAGTCCTTCAATGGTTTCTTCCTGTGCAATTTCGTTAATGTCTGAACAAACCTGATCATTGAAAAAAGAATCTAAATCAAGGGAATTGGCCTCTTCTGTCTGGGCCTGGACGGTAAAAATAACCCACATTCCCGAGCTATCCTGTCCCGTACTCGCCTGAGTTTGAGTGTTTAAAATCTTATATCCTCTATTAATGAACTCGAAAAAAACCTTATCAAACTGTTTCTCTCGGTAGCCAGTCTTCCTATGAGGAGGAGAGGGAATATAGTAGGTAAATGTCTGTATTTTAAAAGGCCTAGCTAGTCCAAGGGTAGTTAGGATCCTTCGTACAATATTTTTCATAGAGTGTATCCTCATAAAAAATGGAGTTTAGTCGGAAATTCTTTCCTCCCCATTATACTCTCAGGCCCTCTTACAGGTCAATTTGAGAGAGTAGGCGATGGAAAAACTTTCCCTTAATTTTTTTTCTTTTATCGAGACGTATCTAGGTTATAATTTATGTATGTGAGGAACAGGATGTTCTTCTCAAGTAGGCAGGAAGCCGAAAAGAAAGGGGCCTTTGCAGGGGGCCCCTTTTTTTTATCTAAGCTCTTAAAATAATTCATAAAATTTTCTTAAAAAAATATTCCACCGTAAAAAACCGCAATAGACTTTAAAAAACTTTTTTAAGTCGCTCTAAGCGAAGAACATTTTCTATACAGTCCACACTCTCTTGTTTGAGTTTCGTTGGTGCATCTGTGTAGATAAGTTCCACAACTTTTGAACTCTTCCATCCACCTAGGGCCTTAGCGTGTTCAAGGCTTAAATGACCTCGTACTAAGTTGGCCATGGTGTGCCTTAGACAGTGAGTGCCTCGGTAGGGAAGCCCTGCTAATTTGAAGGCCTTGTTATAGGCCTGATCAATTCGCTGCTTACTTGGAGGCATGCCGTTTATATGAAAGACAAAGCCATCTGAAATATCCTTTTCTAAAAACCTTCTAGAAAGAATTTCCTGAAGTCTTTGGTTCATATTAAGAACTCGGTTTTCGCCGTTTTTGGTGTAATCCTTTAACGCGTAGAAACGCTTCTTGATATACACTGCCACTTTAGAAATCTCGATGGTTCCTTCAGCAAAGTTCACCATATCCCATTGAAGCCCTCCAATCTCACCTATCCTGGCAGATAGAAAAAGCTGGGTTTCTGCCAAGTCGGCCCAAAATTCCCCGTGAGGAACCTCTCTAATGGCCTCTAAGAAGCGAATTAGCTCTGTGCTACTCATCTTCTTACGAACTGGTTTTTTGGCCCTAATAAAGCCCTGATTGCGATGAAGATCGCAAACTGGATTTCTAAAATGCTCGTCAAAGTTTTTGGAATAACAGTTAAGAAGGGTGGAGAGCTTTTTAAGCTCATTATTGAAGTTATAGCGGTGGCTACTTTTAAGCGGACACCTCAAAACCTCGGCCTTTTTCTCTGCGATCAGATTACTAACGGAAAAGCGGTTAATGTCCGCCATTCGCATTGCCATAAGGGGGCCATAGAAATTCTTGGCAGTCCTTTTGTTGTTGTACTGGGTGTGAATCTCTTTGGTCGCCAAATGGGAGGTTAGGTAAAGTTCCCAGACCTCTCCAAAAGTGACCTCGTAGTTCCGTCCATTGGATTCTTCTTGCCCAAAGTGTTGACCACGCAACCGAAGTGCACCGCCATTTCGGTGGGACACGGGATTTCTTGCTGGATTTGGATTTAATAATGGATGAAAGTTCTTCTTCCAGTGATAGGCATCAAGTTCTTTATCGAATGAGCTCCAATAACGTTTGCCATTAATTGATTTTTGGCATTCTATTTTTCCATTGGCCATTCTTCTAAAGCCTTTCAAACCTCTAATTGAAAAACTTCCCGTTTTCTTCTGTTTCATACTTATTCTCCTTCGAGAATCCACTCGTGGATCTCTGTTGGAACAAAGTACAAAAACTTACCTTTTTTCCTTCTCGGAATTCTGTTTTCACTCGCCAAATTATAGACGTGCCCAATAGAGCAACCTAAAAATTTAGCGACATCATCTACTCGCCATATTTGCATGTTAAAGAACGAGTCAGCATTATACCCAGTTGACTCTGAATTGTAATAGTCCGAACCACTAATTCCCAAATAAACTCCTTTGTAAAAATGAAAAGTTAAGAACTTAGGAGCCTCATCCGAGGCTAGGTACTGGTGACCACCAGCAGTGGGACAGTCTAGTATGAAAAAACAAGGCAAAGTACAAGAGAAAAAATGAACTAAAAATAAAAAAACAGGTCTAGTTTTTACCTGTTTTTATTTTTAGTTTTTCTCCCTGAATTTATTTGGATAAAGGCGCTAATTAAATTGTCCTAGGCTTCGAATTGTTTATAATTAGGGGGAGGTTTTATGAAGTTGGCATTAACATTATTTTTATTTTTGCAGGTGAATTTTGCAATGGCTTACGATGCGCGTAAATGTCTCGACTTCATGAGGGGAAAGAAAGAAGACTCAGATTGGAAAAAAGCAGGTAAAGGGTTTTTCTCAGTTACGGTAGTTCCTGTTTCAACTTCCCAGTTCCTTTCCTCGTGGGGAGAATGTTCGTTCCTTGAGCAAGAAAAAGTTGTATTTTTTTTAGAGAATTTTGATAAAATTCGACAAGACTCCACAAAAGGAAATGGCGAGTATCTTTTGGCTTATTCAAAGCTTTCTGGCTGTAATGCAGAAGAAGGTACTAGAGTTATGGCGTCCGCTCAGCGAAATTATGAAACCTTATTTGTAAAGAATGAAGATCCTCAGGTGATTTATTTGAGGCTCGAATCCATTTTAACGTCTGAGTGTATCCTTAAAATATGAAGTTACGACCCATTTATCTTATATTCATTGTTCTATTTATTTCTTGTTCCTCAAAGAGATTGGCGAAGGATTATGGAAAGATGATGTCTTTAGAGTTTGAAGAGCTAGAATATCTAGTGAGGTCAGAACTAAATTCATGTGTGTTTAAAAATAGTTTACTGAAACCATTTAGTTATCAGGTAAAAGTGAGCTTTTATGAGAAAGGCTTTATCTTTAAAAACTTGGTAGTAAACACCAACATCAAAAAAACGGGTAGAGACAAAGGGGAAATGTCTCTTTGTATTGAAAGATTATCTAAAAGGTCTGAAGAAATATATAAACTTATAGTAGAAGGTAAATTTTTAGGTATAGCTTTTCTTGAACAAAAGAGGGGATGTACGCCTTGGTTAGAAGGGGAAGGATTCCCTATAAAGAAACTCAAATTTATTTTTCCCAACCATGTTGCTTGTCCGAGATTTTCCGAAGAAAAACTAAGGTCACTTCAAAATTCCTTTTAAAGTCTACTGTAGAAAGTGCAAATGAATGGCCAAGGAATGCAAAGCTTTCATTTCCACGTCCCTGATTCCCCATCAATACTATATAGTTACAGCGCACGAATATTGACTCCCCCCCTCTCACTACGTGTGTAGGAGTGGAGTCAGTATTCTACTTGTAACTATCAGTATTAGGTTTTATGGGACGTGGAAAAGAGAAATAATTGGTTATGTATGGTGAATTAATTAGTATGTTAGTGTTTGTTTTAGTGGGTAGTGATCGACCAGTAAGGGAGATATAGAGAGCGAATCAGGAGGGTGAAGCGAACGTGGTAATAAATCTATGCCTATTAATAAATTGAAAAACTGCCAATAATTATTGGTTTGTAAGTACTTAGATTTTGAATTTGGCATGCGGTAATTCATATTTCAGGGTGATTTGAAACATTCGTATATTACTTGAACAAGACTTATACGATTATGAAAATTAAACGAAGAGTCTTTCAATTTCGACTAGTTATTCAATAAAGAAATCTTTATTCAGAATTAGACCATTCTTACTTGATAATCTTATTTCAGTTAAAAAATTAAAGCTTTCGAGGCACGTATGTGGACTATTGGTTTAAAATCGCTCTTTCTAGGAGCCCTTTCTCTTATCCTTATAACTGGTTGTCAGCCAACACCGCAGGAACAAGGGGAGATAAATACAGCTCTTGAAGGGCAGGGATGTGAGATACCTCCTTCTTTTGATGGATATACTTGTAAGGGAAGATTTGTCGCGAGGTCTGTAGAAGACATGAATTCGTATCTATCTGACTACGGTTTAAAAAATGGTTTTGTTAAGCATTTAAAAATTGATTTTGAATATGCCGCCGAAACAATTCAAGTAACTTCTCCTTGTTCAATTACAGTAAGAGACAACGCCAGCCTTACTTCTAACACAGGTTCAAGTTGTCTTATTGCTAAAGGACATGTGAAAGCCAAAGGAATGAATTTTCAAGCGCCAAATGGAAATACAACATTTGCTTCTTATGAAGGGAATGTGATTATCGATGATAATTCAACCATCAATACTCGTAACTTGAATTTGATGGGTCAGCATAAAGCCGTTATACAAAATACTGCCACAATTACCGCTCATGATATAAATATGAAATCATTCGGTACCGAGGATGATTCGAGAGTTCATATTCGTCATTCATCAAATGTAACGGCCAATAATATTTACTTAGAAGCAAAACGAAAGGCCACCCTAGGGCGGGACTCTCTTTATAATGTATCAGGGACCGTTCGTATTATAGGCGAAGGTCCAGATGATGATAGTGATAATCCTGAATTTGCAACTATTTGGAAAGGAACAACTGTAAACGCCAATGAGCTAATCATTAACTCTTTATCTAAAACAAAAGTTAGTGGTGGGATCACAATCAACGCTAATAGAATCGAGTTAAACGGTCCTGCCTGTCACCTTGGAAAAACTGCTATTTTTAATTCTCCAGTTAAAGAAGGTAACTGCTTTAGTGGCGATCATCCTACCGCGAAGCTAAAAGTAGCAAAAGAGCTAAGGACAGGAACGGCACCACATGAAGTCTTTTTTGATGCTTCAAAATCTTCCGATAACGACGCTATTGTAAGTTACGAATGGAAAATAGGAGAACTCGAAACTCTTACGACAACGGCACCAAATCTAACTTACACTTTTACCACTCCCGGAGTCTATAAAGTTCGCCTAAAGGTCACCGATACAAGCGGCCTACTTGATTATAGAACGAGGAAGATTACGGTTGAGGAGGCCCCTATTCCTGATGGCGGGCCTGTCGCTTATTTTAAATTCATGACTGAAGATGGAGAGCTTACAACTTATTTTTTCGGTAAAAAAGGTATTAATGAAATAGCCTCTGGAACCTATGAAATCCTAGGTACAGGAATTACCGCAAACTTAAATAGCTTTTACACTCGAACAGAAAATATTTTTGATTCTCTTCCAAGAGCTCTTTATCAGGTGAAACTAACTCTAACTGACACAGCAGGATTGAGTTCTAGTTTTACTCATAATGTTGATTTAACGACAGACGAAGGTGCACCATTTGTAAAATTTGATGTTGTTCAGTCAGGTGTCTTGCAAGCGTTTGTAAACGCAGTTGATTCTTTTGATCCTTACGAATTTAGCGAAATTGAAATAGATTGGGGTGATGGCAGTGATCCAGATGTAGATGAGAATTTTTTCTTTAGCCATTCTTACTCTGCTGCTGGTACTTATCCCGTTACTGTAAAGCTCATTGGTGATAGCGGCAAAGTAACCTCATTAACTAAAAATGTAACTGTAGACTCAACAGATCCAGGGATTTTAAGTCCCGTTGCAAATTTTGAAGTATTTGAAGAGTTTGAAAACGATGGCACAAGCCATATTAGATTTCATGAACAGTACTCGGGGTCACCTAATGCACCTATCATTAGTTACCTTTGGGATTTTGGGGACGGAACTACGGGAACAGGTGAAGATATCGTTCATTTTTATAATCCTGGAGTTTACGACGTTTCTCTTACTGTTACAGACTTTGCAGGTCTTACGAACACTCAAGTACAAAGGGTTATTGTTACTGAGGGAGGATTAAGTTTCGTTAGCGAGATGTACTGTTTTTCAGATAACAATAGTGGTGACTATTTTTGTGATGTACTGGCTGCCGATAAGCTAGAAGGACTTTCGGAAATCGTTATGGATTGGGGGGATGGTACAACAGAAACTTTAAGCGCAGAAAACGCTCTTTTTTCAGAAGTTTCGTTTGAGCATGTCTATGCCACGAGTGGAACATTTCAAGCAAAATCCACAACCAAAACCGTTCGCGGAGAAACTATCGTAAATGAGATGACTCTTTCTGGAAGCAATGGCGGAGGTGGAGGAGATAATCAGGCTCCTGTTGCCATAGTAAATTGTGTGAATCTTAACTCCTATACAGTTCAGTGTGATTCGGCAGGATCTTACGATCCAGATGGAACTATCTCAGATTATTATTGGGAATTTGGTGATGGGACTGGTGTAACGACAGGACTCTCTAACAATACGATTATTCATGAGTATGAATTGCCTGGAACATATACTGTCGGTCTTAGTGTTGTGGATAATCAAGAAGAGGTAGGGTTTAGAACCGCTGAGGTGACGACTACTACAGTTGCTAACAAGGCTCCTGTAGCGATAATAAATTGCGAACATTCAGGTAAAGCTATTAATTGTGAAGGAAATGGTTCATTTGACCCAGATGGCGATCAGCTTTCTTCCTACGCTTGGGATATGGGAGATGGGACCATATTGTTTGGAAATGAAGTTGAACACAATTACTTAATTAATAGTACGTACACTGTAAAACTCACCGTAGAAGATAGTCGAGGGCTTTCGGATGAGGCAACGCAAGAGTTAATTATTCAAAGTGGACCACCGATAGCCGGATTTGATTGTAACGTAAATCTTAAAAACATTACATGTACCTCTAATTCTACAGATCCAGATTCTGATATTATAAGTTATGAATGGGACATGGGAGATGGAGAAAGCAAAGTAGGTGAACTAATTAATCATTCATATACGATAGGCTCAACATATTCAATCTCTTTAAAAGTAACTGATATTGAAGGAAATGAAGACTCGATATCAAAAAATATATTGATTAATACGCCTCCTTTGCCAGTTGTCTCAATTAGTATTACTGGTCCTCAAGAAGTTTCTTTGGATGCTACAGAATCTAATGATTCTGACTTAAATGATAGTATTGCAAGTTATGAGTGGACATTTTCAGATGGAAAGTCAGCAAGTGGTGCTTTGGTTAAGCATATATTTCAAAGCGGTGGTGAATATGATATTTTGTTAAAAACAACTGATACTCACGGAGCTACTAGCGAATACGAGACATCTATCACTGTAGAGCAAAACTTAGCCCCATTAGCTTCTTTTGTGACAAGTACCTCGGAAGGACCTAGCCCATTGGTAGTTTCTGTTGAAGGAAGCTCTTCTTCTGATCCAGAAGGAAGGCCGTTATTATTCAACTGGGAATTTGGAGACGGGGAAACTGGAACTGGCGCTTCTTTATCTCATACTTATCAAGAGAATGGCGAATATCTTTTAAAATTGACAGTAATTGATCATCTAGGTCTTACGAGTAGTCTTTCAAAAACTATCTTGGTTGGAGACAAACCAACTCCCGTTATTAATGTTAACAGAGAAAGTGGAATTGTTAAATTGGATGAATTTCAATTTGATGGGTCCTCATCGTCAGACCCTAATTACAATATCGTCAAATATAAGTGGGATTTTGGGGATGGAGTGGAAATAGTAGGTAAGCAGGTGGTGCATAGATACCAGTTTCCTGGAGAATATAAAGTGACATTGAAAGTGACCAATGAAATTGGAATTGAGCAGATGATAAAGAAGGATATTATAGTCAGCAATGACGTGATTACTTTTTTGAGCTTACCCTCAAGTGAAGCACTAGAAAATGAGATGTTTACTTTTCTGCCAAATCTGTACGTTGATGACAATTATTTGTCAGATTTAACTTTTTCAATACTCGATGCACCTGCTGGTATGACTATAGATACCCTTACTGGTGAAATAAGTTGGTTAACTCCTGAACTAAGTGAAACGACAGAATTTAGTTTTAGCATTCAGGCAATATCTTTAACAAAAATAGTATCTTTGAGTATTGACCTTACAGTCTTCCCTACAGTTCTTGCATTCGCATTAAATAATTTAGAGGCTAATCAGAACTACACAATATTAGAGACGGGATCATTGTTAGACGGAATGTCAATTAAGCCTAATTCTAACTTAGATAGAATAGAGTTTTATACTTTCGGGAATGATGAAAATGGAGATCCAACTAAATTTTCGATAAAAACATTTGGGCAAATGGATTTGCCGCTCGAGATAACACCAAACTTGCTAAGCGGAGAAGTCATCACAACTGTTGCAGAAGAAAGTTTTCATAGCTCGAACACCGATATAAATATACCTATCCCAGTAGTTGTTGGCTCTTTCGGTTTTCAACCTAAGATACAGTATTGTCCAAATGCCAGTGTGTCAATGCCTCAATTTTTTTCTAAAATTAAAAGTTTTCCTGAGGTACTTTTTGGGTACGAGAAACCTGATGGAGTAAATAGCATTTGGGCATTGCAGACTGATGACTCAATTTCAAATAGAGATAACTTGGAAAGAGCTAAGTTACTAGAAGGCTTTCTTAGTGAACTGAGTGTCCAAGAACGGAATATTATAATTTATGATAAAATTCAGATTAATAGCATTCGGGGAAAATTAAACTTAAAAAAATATTCTCCTTTCTATGGAGATCCTGGAGGGCTTTATTTTCCCGGAACTCCTAATTTTATTTTTGTAGACTCGGGAGCTTTTGAGAACGATTCAGAAATTGATATAAAAAAGTTTTTAGCAAAAATAGTAGTCCATGAAGGTAGCCATAGGCTCCAATACAAAAACTATGGTTGCCGAAAATTTATGGATGAAACCAGTATATTGGACAAAAGGAGGAGCTGGATTAATGAAGGAATAGCTAGCTCGAAGGGTTTTCAAGCTTATCCAGAGGAAGAACTTATTGAAAGGTTTAACAATGATTTCGATAGAATGATCGATATGGTTACAGCAAAAAATATAAATGAAGGTCTTCTAGGCCTTGATAGTATCAGATATAAAAAAATAGAGAGAGATACTTTTTTGCTTTTTAGAGGAATGAACATAGGCGAATCATTCTGGACATGGATGGCAATGAAGGAATCAACAAGTTTGGGACTATACGGACTAAACTTTAGTTCTGTAGAGCTCCTTTCTGAATACTACGAGTATAAAAACTCAGGCGCGTCTTTCTTATTAGACCTTAAAAAGTTTCAACAAAAATCATTAATGTCTAGTAATTTCGGTGGTACCTCAGAGCTATTCCGTAGTATACGAAATCTTTTAAGTATATCACCTGAAGAAGGCTTGCCTATCACAACCATACAAAGCTTAAGTTTCTTAAAAGCAAGCTCTTTGGGTTCAGCAGGGGCTATCATTAAAGGTACTAATATTGAGGAAGAGTTGATCCCAGGAGTATTATTTAGATTTCAAGAAAAAACGAGCATCCTAAAACCAAAAGTATTTGTCAGTTCTTGTAACAAGGTAAACTCTAATGATTTTCCGGGATTCAAATGTGCTTCTGATGAATCGTTAAATTTAATTGATAAGTATCCTGATGATAATTATGCTTGGGTTCCTTTTGGTGCTGATATCGCAGGAGATGATACAGGAGCTTCTGTTCAGATATTCAACCATGATTTTAATAAAAAAACAGATGAAATAATACCGGTAATTGCAAGTACGTTTATGCCTTCGTGCCTTGAGGCCTCAGGTATCTATAGAGGAACGTCATATTTGCAAGATGAATCTAATTTCTTAAAAATGGAGATAGATATAAAATTAGATTCTTTTTCTAAAATAAACGGAACCTACAAGCCAGTGGGAGACTTTATAATAAGACAATATAAAACGAATAGCGAGACAGAAGTCACAAGTACCGAAACGATAGAAATCAATACTGATAACTCATCAATATTTTTAGCATTTAGTCCTACAGATTTAGCGGAAGGGTATTCTATAAAAAACCACGGTTCAGGAATTTATGGACGTTTTATAAGCCCAAGTTCTGAAGACGGAACACAATTATTGGGCCCCTCGTTTCAAGTTCATTTCGGTGAAACATTTAGCAATGGCAAGTATTATACAAACTGTGATAAAATAGTAGGAGCCATAAGTGGGCAAGTGAATTATCGAGGCTTCAGTTTTACAGAATTTATAAAATAAAAGACAATAATTTTAAATGGGAAATAATTATGAGTAGGTGCAGAGAATTTAAATCGTTTTCTAAGTTTTTATGCTCATTTGTTGCACTTTTTCTAATGTTCTCAGAATCTCAAGCTATGACATTCCATGTTGACGTTTGTAAAAACTACGAAATTGCGGATTTTGCATTTATTGGCATTTTAAAAAGTATTGAGTTTGACGACAAAGGCTGTAAGTTAACCATCAAACCAGTGACTGTCTTAAAAGCTAAGGAATGGAACTTGCAAGAAAATATATTTTTAAGTATGGATTCTAAAAGTTGTCCTGATAAAAAATTAGTTCCTGATAATAAAATAGAATCTATTGGTAAAAAAATCACTTTTATAGGAAATGGAATTGGAGATCCGTTTATTGGAACTCATTTTTACGATTCGACAATTGGTAATATTTTCGACACTACGACGGGTTCGTTAGATGAGTCATTATCAAAAGCTATAGTTGAGTGTGCAAAAAGTTCACCATGGAGATATATGAGTAATAAAGAAAGGGTTTTAAAGGCTGAGAAAATTAAGAAAGAAATGAATAAAATTTTTGACAAAGATAAAACCTTAAAAAAAACCGAGGTTTTGAAAATCTTGATAGAAAAGGGGATAACTACAGATATAGAGCTCTATAGAATTCATTATCAGAATCATTACTAAAAAGGGATATTTAACCGACAATTCCTTTCTTTCTTTTATTCTTGATGATTTAGGTTTTGCCTTAAGGTAGACATATTTTATTTCAAAAGCTCTTAGCCGAATTTTCTTCATCCTAATTTTCCGCAACCGCGCACGACCGCTTTTTTGCATTAAATATAGTGAAAAATGATGAAACAGGATGAACCAAAAAGGAGGTAAGTTTTTGAATTTGTTCGTAAGTTAGTGTTAGTTAAGAGGCCTGTATGTAATTGCAGGGGGCCCCTTTTTTTATCTAAATTTCAAAATCATTTTCACAAACTTTTCTAATTCTTTTTTACGAAATTAATCACTGACTAAGAAAATTTTCCCTTAATTTTAGCGATCTCGTCTTTTGGGATTATATGTAAGGGAGAAATGGGGTCACCGGTTTCAATATTGAAGAGTGAGTTTGGTTGGTAGGTTTTGAAGAGCTTTCCATGGAGGATCGTTTTCATGATCTTTAGAGTGAGTCCCAGGGGAAATTTAGGGGAAGTGTTTTTTGGTAATTCACCTCGCCCAAAGTTTCCCATGCAGTGATTGGAAAAGTTTTTAAACTGCAGCCTTTCACTTTCTTCTATTGAGTTAAAGTCTATAAAATTATGAATAAGGCCAATGAAGGACATTTTTGCACTTACTGTATTACCGACTGGAGTACGGCAGCAGCTTGTAAACCACCTTTTTGCTCCTTTTGGTGATAGGGCAACACAGTTTAACTTTTCGTTCCCTTGGGTGATTTTCATTTTGTTAGGGGTCGTTTGGAAGATTGGTGTTCCTCCGTTCTTATTTAAGATCTGGTCTTCTTTACCGAGATAATGGGCAAAGCACTGACAGTCATCACACATACAAGTTATGTTATTGCCATCAGAGAATGACTTAATGGTTAAAAGTCCCTGAACTTGTCCACATTCACATTTGAGTTTGAGCTGCATATTCACCCTTAGTTAGAAAGTGGAGATTCTGTTTGTTTTGAAAGAGAATCGGCCAGTTCTTTTCCACCCTTAATTCCGAAATCCAGAGTTCTAATTGGGAATGGAATGGTAATATTATTTTTATCATAAGCTTTCTTGATTGCTTTAATTGCTTGATGCTTAGACTCTACGAAAGCGCTGTTTGCAGTGTAGTTAACCCAGACTCTGGCCTTTAAATTAATAGAGCTTGACCCAAACTCATCAAAAAAGACTTCTACCTCTTTATCAGCTACTTTCTCCTTAACTTCACGAAGAGCTTCTTTTGTAATTTCTTCAACTAAATCTAAGTCATCACCATATGAAACTCCCACGGCAAGATCCATTCTTCTGGTTGGAGTTGTCGTAAGATTTATAAATGCTTTTGTAAACATATCTTTGTTGGGAATGAGAACCTCGAGACCTTGAAAGGTCATGATAGAAGTGGTCCTCAAGCTAATTCTCGTCACTTCTCCAAAATAGCTTTCCACTTCAACTATATCTCCCACTTGGTATGGCTTTGAAAGGGCTATAAAGATTCCCGAAACAAAGTTTGAAGCAATCTCTTGAAAGGCAAACCCGAGGGCCAAACCTAGAACCCCGGCACCGGCAAGAAGTGAAGTTACAGTTTTTTCCAGGTTCAAAATTTCTAAGGAAATAAATAGTCCAAAGATAAAAACGAGAAGGTAGGAGAGCGTGTTAGCCAAATCATTAAGGGCCTTGCTATTTGAAACCCTAGGCATAATTCTGCTGGTTATTCTTCTAGCGAGCTTTGAGAGCAAAATAAAGATGAGAAGGACTAGTGTCGCGACTATGATATTTGGAATATTTTTAACCGCAGCCTCGTACCAGCTAATAAGTCTTTCGTTAAGTAGGTTCAAGCTGCTATTTAAGTTAAATTCCATAATTCCTCCAAGTATTACTCTAACACTTAGGCAATTCTTTGAATACTTTTGGTGCGGTATTTCAATAAAAAAATGGATAAGCTGGATGGGGTACTGGTTATAGTAATGAGTCTTAAAGCCTTTTAGGTAAAAGTATGCCTAATTGTCCTCATTTTTTCTTAGTTCTGGTATGAAGCGAGAAAGGCGATCAAGTAAGTCTAAAATGGAGTAGGGCTTTACGACTCCTCCTTGGATAGCGCCGCCAAGCTTGTTGACGACGTTAATATCTAAATGAGAACTCGCCATGATGACGGGGGTTTCTCGGTTTAAGTTATCAGGGTCGTTTCTCATTTTTAAAATAAAGCTATCACCTTTTCCTTCTTCAAGATTTATATCAACGATAATACAGTTAAACTTAACATCCTTCGTGGCTTTTAGAGCTTCTTTTTCTGTCGTAAAATGTACGACACCTAGATTAGCATTTTCTAATTCATCTATGATTTCGATGGCAAGGTCACGCTCATCTTCTATGTAGAGAATAGTGCTGCCAGACTCTTCCATTCTTGTGTCAACTTGAAGGTAATCTTCTTCTATTTCTGCAAGCCCGAGATTCTTCTTACTTCTGAGGATATTTTTCTCGATGGTGCTATGGAGATCTCTAAGGGAGTAAGGTTTAGCTAAAATATCTTGAACTTGATCATTAACCTTCCCGAGAACTGCTTTAGTAATAAACCCCGATGCTAAAATGATAGGGGTTTTATGGTTAAGGTTTTTTGGATCACATCTTACAATGTCGATAAACTCATCGCCTTCCCCACGTTCTAGTCTTAAATCTACAACGATACAGTCAAATTTTTGATTTTTTGTTTTAAAGATAGCATCGCTAACATTCCTCGATTGAAGAGCGCTTATATTATTATCACCAAGGCCAATTCGAATCTCATAAAAGAGAGCATCTTCATCTTCGATTACGAGGACCTTTTTAATTTCATTATCCAACATACGTGCAAGCATTCTCTTATTATAAGGAGTGATTAACTATTCACCAAAAAATGGTCTTTTATGGCCGTTATTTGGGATATATTGAGAATAAAAGCATTATTTGGTGATGGACAGTTAAGAGGTCCCTTTATTCAACAATTTAGAGTGCCAAAAATTTGGGAGTATTTCAAAGTTTCATAAAATCTAATAGCTTGCAGAATAAGTTGAGAGTTTTGTTCACTTACAGTTTATTCTTTGTAAGAAGTGATAAAGGGTCTGATTTTCTCAAACAGGTCTTTGATTGAGTAGGGTTTAACCACGGCACCTTGTACATGTTTATGAATTTTCTTTAAAAGAGGCTTTGAAATCTGTGAGCTTGCAACAACTATTGGAGTTTCCCAATTTGGGTTGCTAGGTGAAAGTCTTATTCTTTCGATAAATTCGTCGCCAGTTCCAATGGCCAGGTTTATGTCCACAATCATGCAGCTATATTGTTGTTGCTTAGAGTGTAAAAAAGCTGCGTCTGCGGAAAGGACATGGGTAACCTTAACACCTTCATCTTCTAATTCTTCTTTAATTTCTTCTGCCAGTCCCTTTTCATCTTCTATAAATAAAACTGATGAGCCTTCAATAGTCCCATGGTCTTTACATAGTTCTTTAACTGATTCTGTTAGCTCAGCTATACTATATGGTTTAGCGATAACTTTATTAACTAAGTTTTTTAGTGAAAGAAGAGTGTCTTTTGTTAGATCTCCTGAAGCTAATATTACAGGAGTGCTAAAATTAAGGTTTGTACTATTTCTTCGAATTTCTTTAATCACCTCACCACCATCGCCGGCCATTAAGGTGAAGTCGACTACAAGGCAATCATACTTATTATTTTGAGCAGCTTTGACAGCATAGGAGGCAGAGGACACATGTTCGACTTCAAACCAATGGGCCTTGAGCTCAGCTATAAGTTCCTCCGCAAGATCAGCTTCATCTTCAACTAAGAGTACTTTCAATGGGGAAATATCATCTAAATCCAATATTATTCTCCAGAATTGCCCTTATTATAGGGCATACTTTTTGGTGATGCTTTTACTAAACCTAATTTAACTATGAGCTTACACGGTTTCAGTAGTTTACGTAATGTTAAAGGTTTAAAATAGAGGACCTGCCTGACTATTTGGTCACTAATTTCAGGCAATTGAATCCCACTTAAAATATATAGAAATGTTTATGAACGCTTTAACGAGGTTTTATGGGTAAGTTACTTCTATGGTTAAAGTCACTAGGGGCGGGGAATATTCCCGTGTATGCCTCTGTGTCTTTAACACTGCAAGTAGGAGTTCAAACCTCTCAGACACAAAAAGTGGCAAATAGCTTAGAGCCCATAGAAAGAATAGTTACAGAAGTTAAAGAGTCTGCTCCTAAGAGAATGAAAGCGATCATAAAGAAGAATACTGAGGGAAGCTACTTTTTAGATGAAGAAGTCTTTGAAGAAATTGATACTCCCGTCCAGGAAGTTGCTGAAGAAGAGGTTTTAGAAAATTCGCTAACAAGCCTTCCTCAAATAGCTCGTGCCATAGCATCTGCTGCTGCTTCATCTGCTCCACCTATCGCCAAGTCCACTTCTGGGGGAAATGCTAGTTCCGGATCAATTGGGGGAAGGGCCCTCGGGTCTGGACCAAAAATTTTCACAAATTCATCAAAACCTAACTCTGGCCCTAGGCCCATATCTATTGAGGAAGCTCCCGTAAAAGCAAACTCTAATGGCAGTGTCGCAGCTGCTGGAGCTGCCAAAAAAGAAAAAACTCCCTTGGATAGAGCTGATTCCACCTCTTCAAAAACTTCGATTGAGAATGAGGTCGTAGATTCAGGCATAACGAGTGGGGGAGACGCTCCAAGAATTCCCAACGGAGACCTTCAAAATATTTTTACTGGAACATCATCGCAAACAAATATGATTGAAACAGACTTAGAAGTACCAGCTTTGGATAATGTTCTTTATATCGCGATTGTTGCTTATCGTACGGCCACAAATTCAATAATTGGTCTAAAGGGACTTGGATTCACATGGAATCATATAGCTACTCAATGTGCTATTAATAACGGCAGAACGATAGGGGTTTATTATGCCCATGGTAAATTTGGAACCTCTTCAAAAGTAGTAGCAGGATTTAGTGCTAGTTCACCTTCAAACTCCTTAGTCGTAGGAACTATCTCTAATGTGGATTTATCTTCGAGCTTTGTGTTGGGAGTGAGAACGGCCAATAGCCTCGGGCTTGATGGAACGGGTGACTGTACACTAACTGGTCCCGGTGAAGAAAGTTATAATTATAAGCTATCCTCAAGTGAAGTCGGCTCGACCATCATTACTGCCACAAGCTGGGGAGGTATGGGAAAAACACATAACGCTATTAGTTTTACAGAAAAAGTTGATATAACAGGGTTTGATTTAAGTGATGGACGACCCACTCACTTAGTTGTCGGTGAGTACGATGCCTCAGCACCCATCTCACATGAGTTAAAGGGTACGTTCTCAACGAATACTAGGTGGTCATCGGTTTCAGTGGAGTTTAGGCTGCTGCCCTAAAATCAGGATCTTCGTCAATCTTGGCATCTACGAATTTTTTTGGAATCGTAAAAACAAAAGTCGTGTGCTCTTCTTCATGATCGATAAAGAATTCACCATGGTGGTTGGTAATAATATTTCTAGATATACTTAGCCCCAGACCAGTACCTTTACCCACCTCTTTCGTGGTGTAAAAAGGCATAAGAATTTTTTCAGCATCTCGTTTGGAGATACCTTTTCCTGCATCTGTGACTATAAAGCGAAATTTATCACCGTCGTCTTTAATTTTGAGTTTAATCCATTTATTTTCAATATTTTCCATCGCATCTATAGAGTTCTTGGTTAGATTAAGAAGCACTTGTGCTATTTGTGTGGGAAAACATTGTATGAGTTCGTTGAGATGGTCAGTCTCAATGTCAAAAGATACATGATTTTTAGCAAGTTCTATACTCGCTAAATCCATAGTTAAATCAATAATCTCTTTTATGGGAACATATTTATGATCGACTTCTTCATCTCTTGACATTGCTAGAAGTGAAGCAACAATTTCAGATATTCTTCTCACTGTTTTTAAAACTTTACTCGTAGACTTTCGGATTGTATCACCTTCAACCGTTCCTTTGCGTTCAGCTTTCCAATCAAGTCTTTCGGTGGTGGCCATGATTATTGATAGGGGATTATTAATTTCGTGGGCAATCCCTCCGGCCATTTCTCCAATCGTCTGAAGCCGACTTCCTTCCATCATTTGAACTTGCTGTTGTTTTAGCTGCTGATGAACAAGAACTTTTTCAGTAATATTATTAAAAGAGAGGAGCATATTAAAGCCTTCTCCTTCTCCAAAAGGAGAGATAGGCTGTGTTGTTAAATTATACCAGTTTTTATGACCACTCTTATTTGTTACAGAGAGAGTAAGGTTAAAAAGGCTACGACCTTGTTTAAAAAGAGACTGAAAATACTCTTTGCAACTGATTCGTTTATTATCTTCAGTCCTGAGCTCTAGGCCTCTAAAGAGTGAGGAAAATTCACTACCAGCAAGATCCCTTGCTTCTTTCCCCGCGATATAAGAACCGCTGCTATTGCATGCCAAAATTTTTCCGTCTGAATCACAAAGGAAAACTCCCTCCGAAAGAGAAGCAAAAAGCTTGCTTTGTAAATGCTCTTGACGGTCCATCTTTTCCCGAAGCTTTTCCTGGGAGTACCTGTAAATTAGAAAACCTATAAATAAGAATAAAGTAATAAATTGCATAATAAAGACAGCATCGGTGTTAAATTTATAACTTTCGATAACTTCACTAAAGCTGTTATTGGCCTTTTTCCATGCTGTTTCTTTTTTAGATTCAGATATTAAATGATTTTGCTCTGCTAAGTTAGTGAGCTCAAGGAGATCTCTCTTTGTTATATTTTCCCCTTCTGACTTTTTAATTTTTATTGCTTGAAGTTGATCACCAAACTCATTGTCATGGGGAACCTCCATGGCCCTTTCTAAAAGTTTGGGTTGATTCAAAGAAACCCCTAAGCTGGTCAGTGCCAAGCTTCTTTGAATATTTGCATTTTCTTCTAAACTACTAAAAGTTCTATTCGCTCCTGAAATAGAAGTCTTAACTTGCTCTAACATAGTATTGCTTCTACCAAAGAAGTAGAGGCTAACGATGTTAAGTATGATGAAGATCCAAGCAATTGTTTTCACAGGTATTCCTCTTGGATTACTTATCGGAAAAATACATATTTAAACTAAATTGGTCGGGTAATCTTTTAGTTTCATGGTCTTAGCTCTATAAATCACTAAGAAGCACTAATTTTTATAATGTCCCATTTAAGAAGAAGCACTAAAATATATTTCACGGAGATATGTATGCCAAAGTTTGGGAAGAGATCAAGAAAGAATTTAGAGGAATGTCATGAGGATTTGCAGATGCTTTTTGAGGCGGTTGTGGAGACATATGATTGCTCAGTGATTGAAGGCTTTAGGGGAAAGGATGAGCAGGATGCGGCCTTTCATGCGGGTAAGTCAAAGTTAAGGTTTCCCGAGTCAAAGCATAATCAAAATCCAAGTTTGGCGGTAGATGTTGTGCCTTATCCAGTGGATTGGAATAATACCAAACAGTTTTATCATTTTGGTGGCTTTGTTAAGGCCATGGCAGAGATGATGGGAATTAAGATTCGCTGGGGCGGCGACTGGGATGGGGACTATAGCTTTAAGGATCAAAGCTTTCATGACCTTCCACATTTTGAACTGGTTGTGAGAGATTAGGAGTCCCCATAAATATGGGCTAAAGTAGATTTACTTTTGGCCCATCAACGGTTTCTTCAACTTTAAAATTGATTCTGTAAGAACCAAAGTTTCTAAGGTCGTTGAAGTTAACATCTTGATTTTCAATTTGGTAATTCATCTTTTTTACAATCCAAAAGTCGATGCTTCCTTTATTTGATTCTGAATTATCAAGAGCGTCAGAAAGGGAGACCTTGATAGTCTTAGTGACTTTACTTTCGTTCTCGATTAGCTGAGCAGTTAGAATTTTATACACGCCGTCTTTGTAGGCCTTAAGCTTAACTTCACTGGCCTTGGCCACGATTAAATCTTGCGTAGAAACGGTATTATATTCAAAGCGAGCATAAGGTTTTTTATAAACGAAGTTATAAGAATCTTCGTTTTTTTCACAGGCTAAGAATTTAAGGTTTATTTTAAACTCAATTGTATCGTCAGTAATAGTGGCGCTAGTTGCTTTAGCTGAATAGACACCAACCTTGTTTCGGTAAAGGTCATAGCTAGTCTTGCAATGAGCTACTTTTCCGTCGGAAACTTTAACCGTGTTAAATTCAGGATTGGCCATGGCCGCGGTTGAGATAAGCATAGTTGCTAAGATAATCTTCTTCATTTTATGTCCTAGGTTAGTTTAATTTATGTGATGTGTAGCACAGGGTGACTAAAAAGAAAGGATGCCTGAAAGAACTATATTGATATACATCGTCATTAGAAGGAGATGTACAAAATCAAATTATTTCAAAGAGATAGCAGGTTCGAAATGACTGGGAAGTTCGTCATTCAAGCCTTAGTATGAGGCCCGTGAAGAAGCTCCTAACCCTATTAATAATCCTTTTTTCCCTCTCCTCAGAGGCAAAGATTTATAAGATTCTTGTGACTGGCTGGAGCTATAAGCCTGGCTTTGATTATATGCTTCATTTAAAATCACCATTAAGCCCCCATCATTTTGTCCTAGACTGCCAAAGTTTTCTTCACGAATTAGTTCTTTATGAAGCGGAACGTGAGGACTCAAAGCGTATATTTGAACTGTATTTTAACCCACAGAGCTGCTACGAGCTGGGTTCCTGGATAATTTCCCATACTGATATGGGCGGCAAAATGTGTTTTAACCTCGATACAGAGAAGAAGACCGTTGAAATTAGTACGGAGAATTATCAGTTCTGTTTCTAGGACCTATCTTGCCTTATAATGGTAAAATGACCTTTAAATTCAGCATAATTATTTTAACACTGATCTTTTGTTCACTGGCCAAGGCCGGTAACGACAAGCTTTATGAAACTGGACTGGCAAGGTTCCATGGGGCCAGGCTCTTAGGTGAATATCTAAAAAATAAAAAATGTGATGGTCGTATCTTAAGACTAAAGAAAGAGTACCAAAAAATTCAAAAAAACTATGGGACTCCATATCAGTCAGAGGTTAGGGCCAAATGCCAAGGCTCTACAATTCCCTATTGTAAAAGCTTTGATGGATATGCAAAAAATATGAAACAATCTAGGGAGCTATGGGCAAAAGAAGGACCAAGGAGCGGGAGTGACCAATATGACTACGATGACTTTTTTCAAGTTCTGCTACTTGGAAGCTTTCTCTCAAACCCCAAGTACTTTAGTTATGATGGGTATAAGAAAATCTTTTTAGTCGCAGGTGACCCAGAGTTTCCAAAGAGCTTTCCCATTTTTAAGAGGGATGAAAAGCTTGCTAAGAAGTTCTTAAAGAATAACTGTCATATTGCTATTGAATTGGCCCAAATGGGTCGTTACTATAAAGTTTTACTAATGCAATTAGATGGACCTTCAGGGCTTTTAAAAAAAGAAGTGGTCTCAACTGTGGATGAGTGTACGAGCAGATTGAGTAGAATAAGGAATACTATGTCTAAATACTATAGGGCCAGCTCTAATAGTGATATCTGCAAAGTCGTAGGCAATCAAAAAGAAACTTATTGTAAAGGGGAGACACCTGTAGGCTGTCTCGTATATTAATTTATGAAAAAAATCGTTTTATTCATCTTTGTTTCAATTATTTATTCTTCAAAAACTCTAGGCTTTGAGTTCAAAGTCTTTCACACCAATGATCTGCATTCCTACTTTGAGGGTAGCGGTCCAGATATGAGCTATACCCAAAAGGCTGGGGATGGGGATATTGTGAAAGGACATTATGCACGCCTTGCTTATAAGGTTAAGGAGGAACGTAAGAAGTCACGAGTTCCAACTATGCTAGTGGACGCTGGGGATTTTTTTGCAGGTACTTTATTTCACGCCTTGGCCCCAAATAAAAAAGTAAATGTCTTTCCTGAAGCGGAGTTTTTTAAACTTTTAAACTATGATGCCACGACCTTAGGGAACCATGAGTTTGATGCCGGTGACAGTGGGCTATTGGTAATGCTCGATAAATGGCAAGCAGCTTCGGTTAAGACTTCAATTGTTTCGACTAATCTTATCTTTCATAATGAAAAATCGGACCTTAAAAAGCATGTTGGTAGAGATAAAATCATTAAACCTTATATGGTGCGAG
This sequence comes from Halobacteriovorax sp., assembly GCA_002720865.1. Classification (GTDB taxonomy): domain Bacteria; phylum Bdellovibrionota; class Bacteriovoracia; order Bacteriovoracales; family Bacteriovoracaceae. The sequence goes on along the minus strand of PBIO01000027.1, from coordinate 74,497 downwards.
AGTTAAGCCACGAAGGAAATAAGTTAAGAGTAGGAATCCTTGGGTTATTAGGCCCAGATGGAGCCCTGGTTTCACTCGGAACAAGAAAGGATATAGGTTTTACTGGATTTAAGGATAAGGAAAGTAGCAAAGAATTAGGTGCGCTAACAAAGTATCTAAGCTCCTATGTTGAAAAAATAAAAAAAGAAGAAAAACTAGATATCGTGATGGCCCTCCTTCATGGAGGACATCCTGAGGATACTGAGATTTTGGAGGAGGTGCCTTTAATTGACCTTCTTATCGCTGGACATACTCACACGGTTTACACAAAGCCAATTAAGGTTGGAAACGCCATCCTCGTACAGGCCGGAAGCTTTGGGCGGTATCTAGGAAAATTAGAGCTTAAGTGGGATGGTAAAAAGCTACATGTTCTTAATAAGGATACTATTCTTGATATTGACGATAGCATTCCCTCAGATATTGAAATGTCGGAGGCTATTAACTCCTATAAAAAGGAAATTGATAAGTTTCTTATCAATACGGGATTTAGTTACGATAGCTTTGTTTTCACTTCTAAAGAGACCTTGATAAGAAGGAGTGAATCTGGCAATGAACTCGGTGTTCTGGTTACCTCAGGAGTTAGAGAAGAACTTAATAAAACGGCCTTTGAACCAATTGATTTGTATTTTACATCCCTTGGCTTAATTAGAAAAAATATTACGAAAGATCATAGCTATCAGCTATCGGATATTTTTAAGATTATGGCCATTGGATTTGATGAAGAACAAAAGCCTGGACCAAAAGTGGTTAGCTTTTATTTAAGTAAGAGTGAGGTTTTTGACTTAATTAATTTTATGGAAGTCTACGGTATGATTTCTCATAAGTTCACTCCAGCTTTTTCAAATTCAGTTTCTTATAAAAATCGATGGTGGGGTATTCCATTTTTAAACAAGCTAGGTGACTTAAAGTTAAATGGTAAATCCTATGATGAATGGCCAGAGTATATCCATGTGGGAACTAGCCAATTTGTGGCAGCTTATCTGCCAAAGGTTCAGGCCATGAGCTATGGGATGCTTGAATTCATTCCAAAAGATAAGAATGGAAAGGTAATAGACAAGCCTTATATACATCCTAATAAGGAGTATATTCTCTTAGCAAAATATCTAAAATCTCAGTACAAGAACTAAGCTGGAAGTTTTAAATCTACTTCAAGAACGCCAGGAGCAAGCTTTACGATTTCAAACTTAGTCCCATTAGGCTTAAAAATTCCTTTATCTGTGACCACTAGGTCAACCACATCTTTTCCTGTGAGGGGGAGTTTGCAGCTATCTAAAAGCTTAGCGTCTCCATGCTTATTAAAATGAGTCATCATGATGATAACTGAGCCCGCTCCATTAACGAGATCCATGGCACCGCCCATTCCGGTGACTTTTTTTCCTGGAATCATCCAATTGGCGAGATTCCTTTTTGCATCAACTTCCATCCCACCTAGGACGCAGTAATCAATATGACCACCTCGAATCATGCCAAAAGACAAAGAGGAGTCAAAAAAGGAAGCACCTTTAGCGATTGAGATAGTTTCTTTTCCCGCATTGATAAGAGTGGGAGAGACTGTATTTTTAGTGGGTCTGCCTGAAACACCAAGAACACCATTTTCACTTTGAATCATGACGTTTGCTGCCGGGTCCATTCGCTCGGCAATAAGAGTAGGAAGACCAATGCCAAGATTTACGGAAACATCTTTTCCAAAAAGAGCAATAACCTGGTCGGCCATATCTTCTTTTGTCCAACTCATGCTTCACCTTCTAGCTTTAGAAACTCAATATCGTTTTTATAATTTTCACCCAGAAAAATTCTTTGAACAAAAAGCCCGGGTAAATGAACATCTTCAGGTTTTATATCCCCAAGCTCAACTAATTCTTCAACTTCAACTACTGTTGTCTTTGCGGCCATGGCCATTAGGGGAGAGAAGTTTCTGGCCGTTTCCTTGAACCAAAGATTTCCGTAAGGGTCAGCTTTTTGCGCTTTTATAATAGCAAAGTCTGCGTGTAAGGCTTCTTCTAAGATACAAGGACGGTCAAACATCTTTTCTTCTTTGCCCTCGGCAATAAGTGTTCCATATCCAGTAGGTGTGTAGAAGGCCCTAATCCCAAGTCCAGCGGCCCTAATACGTTCAGAAAAAGTTCCCTGGGGAACAAGCTCTACGTCGATTTCTTTATTTAACATTTGCTCTTCTAAATCGGGATTTCCTCCTACGTAGGAGCAATAGGCCTTTTTTATTTTATGTTGAACGAGAATTTTAACCAGGCCCCTTCCAGAGTTACCAATATTATTTGAAATAACTGTTAGGTCTTTAATATCCATTTGCGTTAGGGCATCGATACAATTTTCCGCGATTCCGCAAAGACCAAAACCTCCAGACATAAGAGACATACCAGACTTAAGGTCTGCTAGTGCTTCTGTGGCGTTCTTATATATTTTAGACAAGGAGCTTCTCCAGTTTATTAAAACTCTCTTTCCAAATATCTATTGGAAGGTTGAGATGGGGGGCCAATATAATTCTATCTTTTTGAGCAATCAAGGAAATTCCCTCGTCCCAAAACGTATTCCAAGAAGGTGCATCTTTTAAGTCTATGGCCGCAAGGGCCCCAATGACTCTCGTCTTTTGGGAAAGGCCTTCAAGATCTTTTTTAAATTCGCTTAAAAGGGAAGCGAGATGATCTTTAAAAGAAGCTTGCTCTATATGAGCTAGGACTGCCTCAAGTGCTGCTAGTCCAAGAGGGTGAGCATAATTTGTTAAACCACAGCTAAGAATTTTATCATTGAAGTGTTCATGAATTTTATCATTGGTCCAGACAGCTCCGAAAGGAATAACTCCCCCCGTAATTCCCTTGGCCATGGTAATCATATCCGGTTTCACATCAAAGGACTGAAAACCAAAGGGAGTTCCTAAACGGTAAAAGCCACAGATGACTTCGTCTAAAATAAGAAGAACATTATGTTTGTGACATAGCTTTTGAATCCCCTGTAGCCATTCTTTTGTCGGGATTAGGACTCCATTATTTCCAGGCACCGTTTCTAGAATAATGGCCGCAAGGTCATTATTGGTTTCAAATATTTTACTAGTTTGACTTAAGTCTAAGTCATCCTCTGGTTCAGGAATTCTTATAGTCCATTGATCCAGAGTATCGACATTCTGATTTCGCCAATCACCAGTAACGGATACGGCACCAAGAGTTCCACCATGATAGCTAGGTTTTCTGGCCAGGACCTTTTTCTTTCCGGTGTAGATACGGGCCATCTTCAAAGCATTTTCGACAGATTCAGCTCCGCTAACTGTATAGAAAATCTTACCCCCATCTAGATCAATAAGTTTGAGTAGGTCTTTCGTTACTTTTTCTTTTAAATCAAAAATGGCCTTAGGGGCTACGATGGAGAAATTATTAAGCTGATCGGATATGGCCTTCTCTATAAAATTTGGTCTAAGCCCAAAGCTGGCCTGATAGCTGATGCTAGAGAGGTCTAGTTTTTTTTCTTTATTACTATAGATAAAGTGATCATCAACTGAATCCAAAGGGTAAGTTAGACCGCCCTTTTGCTTGGACCAGGTTAGGTAAAAAGGATACCCATTCATCTCTATATTTTCCTAAAATCTAAACTTTCGCCTTGTGACTCAAGTTTGAAAGAGTACTCTACAAAATTTGAATCGTGAACAGGACAGCCTCTCCAAAAATAAAGATCATTACTTGTTAGATGAGCAATGCCTCCACCACAGGTCATTGAAGGGTCCTGCGCTCCTGATTCAAAATGGGAACAAATACTTTTTGGATGACCATCGTGATCCTGAAGAAGTGATTTTAGATCGTCATAAGATTTTACATTAGGGACTTTTTTAGTGAGTAGGTCCCACCTGGCATGAGTTGTCGAGCTAGCAGAAGTTTGATCTTCTAGTTTCTTGATTTCTTTACCTAGGCAATGGTTGGTATGAAAAACGCCGCCGTTTTCATTTGCACCAACTGCTCCGACCATTTCTTGTTTAATAGGGGTTATCTCCCAATGCTCACCGCCGGTTGGGTCTGAGATAATATAATTATGTCCTGAAGTTACTGGAGAGTTAACTAGAACATCTCTCATGGAGGCTAGATTTTTTGACTGAAGACATTTTCTAACGAGAACAGGCCAAATAAGTCCTGCTCTGGCGTTACTTGTGTTGATGTTATTAACACCTATTAAAGCTTTATGAGAATTTACTCCCATCATACCTACGCAGCCTACTAGGCTAAAGATAACACTGGCCGGGAAACCATGGGCTTCAGGGGTTTTGATAATACTTACATAGTTTTTAGCAGAGCTATGCATATCCCAGGTTTGTCCGCTATAGACTTCACCATCTAAACTAACATGCACAGTAGAGCAGCCTTCTTCTGGCATTTCGATATCTCTAAAGTCTGTATAGTTATTAAGGATAACTATTTGCTCAGTTGTTAGACCGGCTCCTTCAGCAATCCCTTCAAGTTCTTCTGTAATTAAAGGTGCAAACTTTCTTGAGGCCTCTAATTGTTCATTGGCCAAGGGAGTAATATAATTTTTAAGTGCTGGGTTTTTGGCGAGCATTAGTTCAATTCTGATTTCATAAAGCTCTTTAATAGCCGTTTTAAAGGCCTCACCATGATATTGTCCCCATTGTCTTGGACTCTTATCTTTTTCGTATGCGATTATGGGAAAATTACAGTCTGTATGGTTCATTAATTATTCTCCAAGAACTTTTTCATAGCTCCGTAAGAGGGAAGTAGCTTATAACGTCCAGAACCAAGAGGGGTTAAAATTCTTGATAATGAATGAGGAAGATTGCCTTCAATCACTCCAACACCATTATGTAGCTTCGCTGTCGTAGCGTGCTGTTTATTTACTAGATCGTGAATTTTATTTGAGAAATCATTCCTGATTTTTTGATAGGCTTTTGGATCAGCATTTATATTCTCTAGAGCTTTTGTAAAACTTGCAAAAGAAAACTCATCTCCGTCCCATGTCGAAATCATCATCAAGGGCTTAGCCAAGAAGTTCTCTTCGTTTGCAAAGACCATCGCAGCTTGCGCCCCCATAAAAATAAAACCAGCATCTGGTTTTATCTCGTTATTGGAGCCGGCACAAAATGTTGAAGCATCAAAGCGGTACATGGATGAAGCGGTTTCGTTGTAGACAAGATTTATCTTCTTTTGAGTACAGAGAGTTCTAAGCTCCTTTAAAAACTCTAAAGGTAGAGGCTCTAATAAATTTTGAGGAAGAGGTTCTAACCATATGGCCAAGATCTCATCAGGGTTGGCAGCCGTTTCAATTTGTTTAAGGACCTCTTTCCAGTTTTCTTTATTAGGCGAATCAAGATGCTCTACTGGGAAATAGCCATCTTCTTTTTTACTAAGGCTTCGACTCATAAAACTACCGAGACCAAAGTAATGGCCTTTAAAACTAATCATTTTATGTCTAGTACGACCTGTCTCTTTCTCAGCTACAAACATAGATTTTGAGATTTTATCAACACATTCACTTTGACCACTGGCCGAATATCCATGCTGTAGCTCCTTTGGTAACTGAGAAAAAAGTTCTTTAAAATGATCGAGATACCTAAGGCTTACAAAGTTTGAAAGACATACCTTATTAGTTAAAAAGGGAAGCTGCTCGATAAGGTATTCTTGAGTTAATTCACGGGCCGTTAGTGGTGAGGTTATACCATTATCTAGTCTAAGCTCATCCTCATTCCAAGTTAGGTCATTAGTATAATAAAACACGTCTCTGTATTCTTCAAAATCCGGATAATCTTCAGGAACATAGAATTTTTCTCTTGCACCAAGACCTAAGTTAATTGATAGCATGGCCGCTGCCATACGGTCTCGGTTACGTCCAACTATTTTGTTTTTCGCCTTACCCATGGCCACGAGGTTTAAGGCTGACTTGATTTGTCTTCCTAGTCCTTTGCCTTGATGCCCAGGTCTAACAGTGCAATCAACCATATAAAGAGTCTTTTCATCTTCAAAGGAAGGATCTCTTCTTAATATTCTTTCTTTTGGAAAGTTCCCGACTTTGCCACTTATGGCCATAGCCTCAATTTTATTTTCCTTAACCAATAGAAGTCCAACCCCTAAACCGTCATTTACGGATGTCTCAAAGACTTCAAGGGGAGTTTGCCTACTTGGTTCATATACTTCTTTTTGAATGGCCTCAATATCGTCTTTAAATTTAGAAAAGTTATCTCGAGTAAGCTCAATTAACTCGGCCCCTTCAATGCCATCCGATGAAGTTAAAATAGTGCTTGCATACTTTATTGGGTCTTCGGAAACACTACCCTTAAAAAGGAGTTCTAATCTTGCTTTTACTAGGGCCTCATGCCACTTATAAAGGTTTTCAGGGGCCCTAAAATTTGTTTCTACTGAGCTTACTAGTTCTGCTTTATTTCCACCTAAGACGCTTGATACAATTTGATCTAATCTCTCAAATAAGAAATCTAGGTCTTTATCTGTAAACGCTGTATTTAATCTAAATCTTAAGGTTTTAGCCCCTGCGGGATAATAGAGGAGGCCATGATCAAAACGAGCGGCAATAAAGTCAGCAACTTTTTCTTGATCTAATAAATCAAAAGCAAAACTCATACCCATAAGCCTTGGGCGAGCAATATGTTTTGAATGTTTCTTTATTAGTTTCTCTAACCTCTGCCTTGATTTTTCCTCTAGCTTTAAAATACTTTCTTGAGACTGATCTAAGGCTACAGCATGAAAGTAACCTCTAATCATAGAAACCATTGAATATTCTTCAGCTGCGCCGGATAGCTTTACTTCATCAGCATGACTTATGACTATTCCTATTTGGGCTTTTTTGGCGCAAACGACATAATCAGGATTTAATTGGGACCCATCAGCGTTTTTCATATCAAGTGTTCTATGCCAAAAAAATTCTTTTCCTAGATGAAAACCTGTCTGAACTTCATCGTGAATAACTCCAACACCAAATGATTTTGCCATCAAAATAAGGGCCGTATGAAAGCGGTTACTTGAATAGCGATCGCCCCCTTCACATTGCATTGGCTCGACAATAATAGCGAAAATCTCACCTTTTAAAAGCTCGTCCCGAACTTTTAACAAGGCTTCTATTTCTAAACTTAATGACTCATCTTTTTTCCATTCTTTTGGAGTGGAAAAATCTCTATTGGTGGCATTATCCCAAAGTTCTTGCCATCCAGTTGGAAGTTCTAAGTTTGTATTGTCGTCATGAAGCTCTGGATAATCACAAAAAACTGCTTCAAAATTTGGAAATAAAAAGGGCTCTCTTTTGCTTGGGTTCCAAGTAGCTTGTAAGCTTACTAGCATCCTTCCATGGAAAGAACCTTCAAAGGCGAGCACTTTTTTAGCGTTCTTATTTTTTCTGTTACGATAGCAATAACCTAAAGCGATTTCATTAGCCTCTGCTCCTGAATTACAAAAGGTTGTATGAAGCTTTTTCCAGCCAGTTTTTCTTTTTAAGAAGGCCTCAAAACTAGCTCTTAGTTCTCTTGCAACCTGAGTATGATTCTCATTTGTCCATGATTCTAAGTAATGAGCAGGTCCTAGAAAAACACTAGGATTAAATCCAAGTCCTAAGGTAGCAATCTGGCTAGCGGCATCCATTAAATAATGAGGCTTCCCGTCTGCCCCTTCAATCCCCATATAAGGACCGTGGGAGCTTTTAAGGTTTGTTAAGTATTGCTTTTTCTCAGCTGGAAGCAGGGAGCCTTCGTAATAGGTGTCTAACTTTTCTTTAGCAAAAGCTTCGTCTGATTTTTGTATGAGGTTTAATTTCATTATCGGCTCTCTTTTGAAACAATAGCTTTAAGCCATGTTTTAAAGGAATGCCCGTTATGTTCCATCATAAGTGGAAACAGACTGATAGGGGTCATTCCAGGAAAGGTGTTGATTTCATTTAAATAAACTTGGCCATCATCAGCTAAGAAAAAATCAACTCTTGAGAGATGTTTAATCTTTAAGGCCTTAAAAGCAGTGCTAGCGTATTTTTTCATGAGAGTGACAACTTCCTCAGGTACATTTATGGCCTTAGGTGTTGTGGTGGTCTCACTTTTACCATCGTATTTTTCTTCGTAAGTATAAAATTCATTGGGGCAAATAATCTCCCCAGGAGCTGTGACAATGATCTCTCCGTCAAACTCATAGGCACTGGTCTCTAGCTCTCGTCCTTTAATTGTTTTTTCAATTAAAACATAGCTTGAATACTTAAAGGCTTCCTCTAAAAGATTGAAGAGATCTTTTGAATCTGTGCAATGATAGCAACCAATACTTGAGCCTTGACTAGCGGCTTTAATATAGACATCTGGGTTTTTTTCAAAAAATTCTAGGGCCTTTTCTTTTTGATCAGCTTCTAAACTAGAAACATAGCAAGAAGGAGTATTAGGTATACCTAGATTATCAAGCCAAAGCTTAGTAGAAACCTTATTAAAACAAAGAATATTTGCTTCTGGGCCACAACCTAAGTAGGGAAGTCCCATCATTTCAAAGACAGATTGAATATCACCCGTCTCTCCTGGGTATCCATGGATACAAGGTATTGCAAAATGAAGCTCGATACTTTTATCAGGGTAAACTAGCTCACCGCTTTTTCGAAGTTCGCAAAGATTTCCTTCTTTATCTTTTCTGCTTCCGTCCTTACAGATCTCAACCCAATAGAGATTGATGTCTTCCCAGTCTTTTAATTGATCGTAAATAAAACCTGCGGAGATAAGAGAAACATCGTGTTCACTAGAGCCGCCTCCACAAATGAGGAGTACATTTTTTTTGGTCATCCGTTTCCCCCTGGTAATTCTCTATCTAAGAGATTCAGGCATCTTTTCTTTATCTAATTCTTCAAACATCGAAATAATTTCTTCCATGGCAACGCTTTGAGAGTCTCTAGAACCATAACGGCGAAAGTTAAGTGTTTTACTTTCCATTTCTTGATCACCAACAACTAGCATAAAAGGAATTTTTCCTTTTTGAATTTGTCTGGTTTTATAGCCCATGGATTCATTTCTATCATCAACACGGATTCTAAAACCTTTGGCCCTAAGTTCTTGGGCCACTTGATTACTATACTCTAGATGATTTTCATTTCTTACGGGGACGATGACCGCTTGTTCAGGGGCCAACCAAAAGGGGAAGGCTCCGCCAACATGTTCTAGATAAACACCAAAGAATCTCTCTAAACTTCCAAGTAAAGCTCTATGGATGACGACAGGTCTTTCTTCAGAGCCTTCTTGAGTAGTAAACTTTAAGTTGAACCTATCTGGTAATTGAAAGTCTAATTGAATAGTCCCAAGCTGATAGTAACGATTTAATGCGTCTGCTATCTCTACATCAATCTTAGGGCCATAAAAGGCACCGTCGCCTTCTTTGATTTCATAAGCGTGACCACTGGCCTCAAGGGCATCTTTAAGAGCACCCTCGGCTATATCCCAAGTCTTATCATCACCAGCTTTCTTTTCAGGTCTAGTCGATAAGTGAACCTTTACATCCTTAAATCCAAAATGTTCATAACAAACAAAGAACATTCTCATTAAGTCTTGAATTTCCCCTTGAATTTTCTCTAGAGGAATAAAAATATGGGCATCATCTTGGCAAAAAGTTCTAACCCTGGTTAGTCCCGTGACAGCTCCCGCTTTTTCGTACCGGTGAAGTCTACCAAAGTCAGCATACCTCAAAGGTAAGTCTCTATAGCTATACTTATAATGTTTAAACATCAGCATATGGCAGGGACAGTTCATAGGTTTTACGGCGTATTCTCTTTCGTCAATACGAGAGAAATACATATTTTCTTTGTAGTGCTCATAATGACCAGAAGTATGCCAAAGCTCCGAATCAAGAACCTGGGGCGTGACAACTTCATCATAACCAAACTTTCTATAGATTCGTCTCATAAACTCTATTAGTTCATTATAAACAAAAGCGCCTTTAGGCATAAAGAAAGGAGAAGCAGGGGCCACGGGATCAAAATGAAAAAGTTCTAACTCTTTTCCAAGTTTTCTATGATCTCTTTTCTTAGCTTCTTCAAGGAAGTGAAGATGCTCTTTTAATTCTTCCTTAGTTTCAAAACAAACGGCGTAGATTCTTTGAAGCATTTCATTATCTGAATCACCCTTCCAATAAGCCCCGGCCGTATGGAGGAGTTTAAAAGATCTTGGTAACTGATTTGTATTGTCTACGTGGGGACCACGGCAAAGATCGATAAACTCACCTTGCTGATAACATCCGATTTCCTCGTCTTCAGGAATGGCTTCGATAAGTTCGACTTTTAAAGTTTGTCCCTTTTCTCCAAAAAACTTTATGGCCTCATCACGGCTAAGCACCTTTCGCTCGATAGGTAGCTTTTCCTTCATGATCTTTTTCATGGTGTCTTGGATCTTTTTGAGATCCTCATCCTTGATCTGATAGTCCATTTTGATGTCGTAATAGAAACCATGCTCGATGACGGGCCCAACTCCAAATTGAACGTTCTGATCGGGCCAAATTCTTTCGATGGCCTGCGCCATAAGATGGGCTGACGAGTGTCTTAGTGTATCAATATCAAATTTAGTGGCCTGTTCAGACATATAAGTACCTTAAATTACATAGTTTTTTGCTGAAATTAACGCCAATACATTAGCAATCTAACCTCAGAATATCAATGACTTGTAAGGCTAAAAATTACATAGTTTTTGTTACTCTTTTGACCTAAATGGTAGGTTTATGATATGAGAAGTAAGACTGTGTGAAAAAGCCTTTAATTTCGGGTATTACACAGACCTCGAACGGAGACAGATTATGGATCAAACAATTGATCAAGAGACTATGAACATGAATTCTATTCCTTCAGGACAAGTAGCTGACGTTGAAGCAGCTATGGGTTTTGTACAAGTGGATGAGAATTTGATGCCGACACCGGAAAGCATGACGAAGCATGAAATCGGAAGAGCTTTCTACCAACTTGGTAAACTTCATTACGATAAATCTGACCTCGTAAAAGCAGAGATGGATTTTCTTAAGGCTTATAAATGTGCCGAGCTTCCAAGAGATGCTTTTTCTGTATTAAAGATTTTAGGTTTTCTTATTAGAATTGCTTCTGAGAGGCAAGATGATGAGAAAGGTGCTTTTTATATTAAGGAAGCAGAGAAGATTGCGGAAGATTTAACAAGCGTTCTTGGAAGCTTGAACTCAGAGTATTTTTATAACGTAGGTATCGTTAAGAATTATTCAGGAAAGTTTGATGAAGCTAAAGAGAACTTTGAACTAGCTTATAAAAGAAGTAAGGAAGAAAATGAGCCTGAGCTTCTTTCAAAATGTCTTCTTGCTCTAGCGACAAATAGCTACAATAGAAAAGACTATGAGTCTTCTTTAGAGTATCTAGCGCAGCTTAATCAATTATTAAAAATTATCAATAAAAACTACCTACAAGGGGCCATGTTCCTTTTCGCTGCTAAAGTTTATACAGAACTTGATCTCTATGAAAAAGCTCTTCAAAACTACAAGTATGCCAATGAAACACTTCAAGAAAAGAAGTGTTGGAACCTGTACGGTTATATTCTTCTAGGTAAAGGAATGGTTTATAAGCGCATGGGTGACTATGACCGTGCACTAGGGCTTTTCCAATTAGCTCAAGAGTCTATAGACAAAGCGACTTTTAGAAGATTAGCAGAGCTAATCGACAAAGAGATTAAAGATGTTAACGACTCAAGTGTTGATCTTTACTTAGATAGAGCAAACAGAAAGGTAAAAGAGAAGTCTCTTGGAACTATCGACTTTAAACATCGTTTTGTTCTTTTAGAGATCCTTTTCTTATTAGCTAAGAACTCAGGAACCTATTACGATAAAGACGCCCTTGCTAAGTCAATTTGGAAGGACGAATACAACCCACTAATTCACGATAAGCTAATTTATACTTCGGTTAGTCGTCTTAGAAAGCTTATTGAGCCTAAGAACGAAAAAGGCCAAAAGAGAAAGTATATTGTTCGTGGAAAGGACGGTTATACATTCAACCCATTAGCTAAGATTCGTTTTCATATGGAAGCTAAGCCTCAGGTTGATCGTACAATCGGTAACGTGGAGCTAAGTTCACCAGTATAAACCTATTGAAAACAATAACTATAATGACCATTTGGGCCCTGTTCTTAAGTACAGGGCTTTTTTCTAAAGAGACCAAAGATAGGGCGCTTTTTCGTTTTGATAATGAAGTCGTCTTCCTAAGTGAAGCCAAAGAGTTAATTAAATATTTGGACGACTTTCGCTGCTTAAAAGACGATTGGCTTAGCCTTAAAGTAACCAAACTTACTAAAAAAGATTATCTTCACCTGCCTAATCTAGGTTTTAAAAAGAAGTCGCTTAGTGAAGAAAGGGTGTTTATTAACCGCTTTATCGATCTACAAAAGCTTAAGGCCTTTACTAAAGATCAGCTGGTTAAAATTGAAGACTCTGAGCTAGCTGCCATAAATAAGACCAGCTGCTTTCCTAAGGGGCATAAAACTTGGCCTTTAGAAGTACAGGAATTGGTAAAGCTAGAGCTTTATATAAAGTCTAGGTACGTAAAGGACTCTGATAACTCTGTGGAGCAGACCCGAAGGCTTAACTCTTTTTTCACCTCCATTATTAGAAAGTCCAATGAAACCCTCTTCTTCTAATCCTGGTACAATAGATTTCTTTTTTTGTGGCAAATCTGAAGATACTAAAATTCACCAAGGTCTCATCGATCGACTTTCAAACTTAGACGATCAATTTTTTCCTACTCCATGGAATAGTCAAAAATGGAACGAAGTTTTAAAACATAAGAGCGGCTCCTATTTAATAGGGGTATGCCATGATGTAGAGAGAGTCTATGGCTTCGCCCTGTTTGGAACCTCAAATCCAGACTCGGCTCATTTGTATAAGATTCTTGTGGACCCAGAGCTCAAAAGGCAGGGACTGGGGCGAACCCTCCTCTTGGATGCGATGAGTCTATTAAAAGAAAAAAAACATAAATCCGTCTTTCTTGAGGTGGAGCAAAGCAATTTTGAGGCCTTAGGCTTTTACCGAAACCTCGGCTACAAAGTGCTTGTGGGCAAAAAAGACTTTTATGGCCCGATGCGTGATGCCTTCGCCATGGAAGCAATTCTTTAGGTCACAATTTAATAATATCAGTGTCCTATCTTGTCTTTATCTAAGGGCTTTGATACATAGTAGCAGTTCTTTTATTTGATCATCATAATAGGGCGGAATAAATTTTTTATCCGCCCTTTTTTTTTATAGGAAGGTCTTTTGGTTTTAAGAGAAGAAAGATCCGGAATGGATAAAAAATTTTTTGAGTTATGCCAAAAAGTCGTAAGTGCTGAAGGGCTCGAAATTTATGATTTGGATTATTTACCTGGTTCTCATGAACTAAGGCTTTATATCCAAAACCCAGAGACTAGAACGGCTGTCATTGAAGACTGTATAAAAATTGATAAGGCCATGACGCCTTATATAGAAGAAGAAGAGTGGATGCCAAGTGAGTTAACCCTGGAAGTCAGTAGCCCAGGTGTTTATAGAAACTTAACAAGCTTAGAGCATTTTAAAATAGTAGAAGGGCAGAATGTTCAGCTGACTTTAAAGAAGAAGTTAGATGATGATTTAGAAGGGTTACCCAAGAAGCTAAAAGGCCAAAAGAAAATTATTGGCACCTTGATTGAGGTTTTAGAAGAAGGGATTGCTCTTGAGATTGAAGATTTAAAAATTAATTTAAAATATGACGAAATAAAAAAAGCTAATCTCGAAGTAGATATAGCGTAAGAGTGAGGAATATATGGTTTTTTCGGAAATTGGAAAAGTAATTGAGGCCCTTGGAAAGGATCGTGGTATCGAAAGAGATATTGTAATTAAAGCGATCGAGCAGGCCTTCTTAGTTACAGCTAGAAAGAAGTTTGGAATTCAAGGTGAATATGAGACTCGTTATAACGACTCAGATGATGAAATTGAAATTTACCAATATAAGAACGTTGTTGATGATGTAAGAGATCCAATTCTTGAGATCACTCTAAATGACGCTAAAGAGCTTGATGAAGAGGTTGAAGTTGGTGACCAACTTGGTATTCGTATTGAAAACCCTAACTTCACAAGAGTCGACGTTCAAACGGCCAGACAAATTATTTTTCAAAAAGTTCGTGACGCTGAAAGAGAAATTCTTTTTGCTGATTTCAAACATAGAGAAACTGAACTTATAACAGGTATAGCTCGTCGTTATGAGCGTGGGAATATTATCGTTGATCTTGGTAAAGCAGATGCCATTCTTCCAAGAAGAGAAATCATTCCAGGTGAAAACTTCAAAACTGGTGACCGAATTCAGGCTTATCTATCTGAAGTTGTTATGACCAATCGTGGTCCAGAGATCAGACTTTCTAGAACAAGCCCACTTTTCCTAGTGAAGCTTTTTGAAGTTGAAGTACCTGAGATTCAAGATGGAACTATCGAAATTAAAGCGGCAGCCAGAGAGCCTGGGCATAGGGCCAAGATTGCGGTTGTTTCTGTAGATAAGGATATTGATCCGGTTGGTGCCTGTGTTGGTATGAAAGGTAGCCGTGTTCAAAATGTAGTAAATGAACTTCAAGGTGAGAAAATCGATATTGTTAAGTACTCAGAGGACCTTGATACTTTCGCTAGAGCGGCACTTGCTCCTGCTGAAATCACAAATATTATGATTGATGATGAAGACAAGAACCTTGCTGTTGTTGTTGAAGAAGATCAGTTAAGTCTTGCTATTGGTAGAAGAGGACAGAATGTTCGTCTTGCGGCCATGCTTACAGGATTTAAAGTTAATATTATTTCAAAATCCAAGCTTCAGGAGAAAATCCAAAAAGCTGTGGAAAATCTTATGCAAATTCCTACGATCACAGATGCAAGGGCCCAAGTTATGGTTCAAGCTGGTGTTGAAGGGGTTGGCGACCTTGCTGGAATGGAAAATGAGCAGTTATGTCAGATTCTAGAAGTAGAAGAGGCTGAAGCGACTGAGATCTTAAAGGAAACTCATGATCTAATCGAAAAAGGTGAAATTAGTCTTCAGATTGATGAAGAGGAAGAATTAGTTTCTGCCTCAGCTATCCCGGCTTACCACGGTAAGATCGAGAAGAGCGGAAGCAGTGATGGTGAAGATGAAGCGGAGAAATTTTCTGATGCAGAAAGAAGACTTCGTGAAGAGCTCGCCGCATTTAAATTGAAGTAAAAACACGAGATAAAGTTAAAAGCTTTGTTTATGGAGTAAAGAATGCCCAAAAAAGTCTTTGAATTGGCAAAAGAGTTAGAGCTTAAACCACTTGACCTAGTGGAGGAGCTTAAGACCAAGGGTTTTGATAGTATCAAAAACCATATGAGTGTCTTAAGTGATGATGACTTAGCTAAATTTGAATCGTTAAAGTCTGCGGAAGCTAAAGCTGCTGAAGAGAATGCTGCGACCAAAAAGAAAACTAAGAAGAAAACCACTAAGAAAAAAGCTAAGACCGCCAAGACTGCTAAGAAAGTTGCGAAGAAAGCTAAGACAACTAAAGCTGCTGCTAAAGCGGGAGATGACGCTCCTAAAAAGAAAGCAACGACAGTTAGAAAGAAGACGGTTATTCGACGTAAGTCTGGTGAAAAAGAAGAAGCACCAGCAGAAGAAGTTCTTGAAACAAGCACAGTTCAGACTGAAGAAGTTAATACTCCTGAAGTAGAAGTGCAGGCAAAGGCTGAAACAAGCGATGAGAAAAAAGAAGGTGGCTTACAAGTTGTAAGTAGACCCGAAGCTCCCGCAGAAGAAAAAGAGGCTGAACCGGAGAAAAAAGAAATTTATGAAGAAAAGGTTCATAAGTTTACTCCAGTTTTTATTCCTGAAAAATCAGAAGAAAAAGAAGAAAAACCAGCCGCTAAAGCTGGGGCACCAAAAGAAGAGTTTACTGAAGACGACGATAAAAAAGGTGACGCCAAGAAGAAATTTGGTGGTCTAGCCTCAATGATGAGTGGAAAGAAGGCTAACGTAAGTAAGTCTGCCTTACTAACTCAAACAAGAGCAGACTCTGAGCTTAAAAGCTACGCCGCTTTAAGTGGGTCAGGTCGTCCTATTTATACGCAGGTTAAAAAGAAAAGAATTTACTCTGGTGCCACTAATAAGACGGAAATTACCGAAGTAAAGGACTCTAAAAGAGTTGTTAATCTTCACGGTGGCGCAACAGTTGTTGAGCTCGCAAAGAAATTAAAAGTTAAGTCTAAGGAGCTTGTCGATAAGGCCTTAGAAATTAATCTTCTTCTTAAGAATGATGACTATGTAGGGATTATTTTAGCATCTGAATTAGCAGAGCTATATAACTATAGAGTTGAAGATAAGAAGTTTGATGAGGATGCAGTCCTTGGAAATGAAGAACTTTCTGAAGAGGAAAAATCAAACCTTCCAGTGAGAAATCCTATTATTACAATTATGGGACATGTCGATCATGGGAAGACAACGCTTCTTGACCATATTCGTTCTGCTAAAGTTTGCGAAGGTGAGGCCGGGGGAATTACCCAGCATATTGGAGCCTATTCAGTTAATACTAGTGGCGGAAAAACTCTAACTTTCCTTGATACTCCAGGTCACGCGGCCTTTGCTTCAATGAGACAAAGGGGAGCTGATGTAACGGATATTGTTGTCCTTGTTGTAGCTGCTGATGATGGTGTTATGCCTCAGACAAAAGAATCAATTAAATATTGTGAAAACTCAGGATGCCCAATCATTATCGCTGTTAATAAGATGGATAAAGAGGGCGTAAATACAGATAGAATTAAATCTGAATTATCTGAATATAACTTAGCTCCAGAAGACTGGGGCGGGACAACTCAATACTTTCCAATCTCTGCCCTAAAAGGGGATGGGATTGATGAACTTCTCGATGGTATTGGGCTTCAAGCTGAGATGATGGAACTTCGTGCCGACCCTAAAGGTGGAGCTGAAGGGGTTGTTATCGAATCTAAGATTGAACAAGGGCGTGGGCCTATGTCTACAATTCTCGTTCAAAAAGGAACTCTAAAGAAAGGCGATACAGTCGTTGTTGGAGAGACTTACGGTAGAGCGAGAAGTTTAATGGACTCAAAAGGTGAGATGCTAAGTAAAGTTGGTCCATCAATGCCAGTTCAAATCCTAGGCCTTAATGAACCACCAAGTCCGGGGGATCAATTAAATGTTGTTAAAAATGAAAGAGAAGCTAAAAAGATCGTTCAAAATAGACTTGATGAGAAAAGAAAGCTAGCTAGCGTTCCTACTCAAAAACAAGTTTCTCTTGAAGACTTCTTTGCTTCTGCGGCCGGAGAAGGGGTTGAGCAAAAAACTCTTAACCTTATTATTCGTTCAGATGTGCAAGGATCATTCGAAGCGATTAAACAATCTCTTGAGCCTCTTGCTAATTCTGAAGTTGATGTAAAAGTCATCGGCGGCGGTGTTGGACCTATTACTGATAGCGATATTAGTTTAGCGGACTCATCTGGAGCAGTTGTAATTGGATTTGGAATGAGACCTGTAACTACGGCAAGAAGAATGGCCGAAGAAAAAGGTATCGATGTTAAGACTTACCAAATTATCTACGAGCTAATTGACGATGTTAAGGCCGCTCTTGAAGGTCTTCTTGATCCAGATACGGAAGAGAAGTTCATCGGTAGAGCAGAAGTTAAAGATACTTTTGTTGTTCCAAAGATTGGTCAAATTGCAGGTTCTCTTGTTGTCGACGGAAAAATTCAGCTTGGCTGCCATATTAGGCTTCTTAGAGGCGGAAGAATCATGTTCGATGGTGAATTATCTTCACTTAAAAGGTTCAAAGATGACGTTAAAGAGGTTAAAAACGGCCTAGAATGTGGTATTGGTCTTAAAGATTTCAATGACTTAAAGGTCGGAGATCTTTTTGAAGCCTATATGTTGGTAGAAAAGAAAAGGACCCTTGAAGATGTGGAACTAGCTGAGATACAAAAGGCTGAAGAAGCAGAGGCAGCAGCTGCAGCAATGGCCGCTGAGTCTGAAGAAGTAGAAAACGAAAACAGTCTTTAAGGAAATATATGGCTAAGAAAACGTTCACCAAAATAAAGCTAGAAGAGAGAATTATGAATGAAATTAATTCATCTTTTCGAACTGTGGTGAACGACCCTAGCCTGCAGTTTGTCAGTATCACCAAAGTTGTTTTAAACGGAGATTTTTCTGAAGCAACTTGTTCATGGGATACCTTTGATGATTCAAAAAGAGGCGACGCAAAGAAGGCCATCACAAAAGTGGCCCCTAGAGTTAGAGGTATTATCTCTCAGAAACTAGAATTACGTCATACGCCTAAACTTATTTTTGTCTATGATGATCAGTTTGTTTGTGAGCAAAATATCACTGAACTACTTAATGGCGTAAAAAAAAATAATTCTCAGTTTATTAAATGAACCCCGTCGCCTTTCTTGTAGATAAACCTGAGGACATGGGGAGCACAGATGTAGTTCGCCATTTCAAAAGAAATTTACCTAAGCCATTTAAAAAAATAGGACATTTTGGAACTCTTGATCCCTTTGCAACCGGTCTATTGATTATTGGGATTAATGGCGCTCAAAGATTAGCGGATTACCTACATAAAGATTATCCAAAAACTTATCGGGCCATAGGTGTCTTAGGTGTTTCATCAAACACTGGAGATAAAACTGGAGAGTTGGTTGAAACAGAACTTCCAAAAAACCTCGGGTTAGTTGATTTTAAAGATCAAGAATGTAAATGGTTTGAAAGATTTTCGAAAAATTATTTACAAGCACCCCCGGCCTACTCAGCGGCCAAACATAAGGGTAAAAACCTTTATGAATATGCCAGAGAAGGTATCATCATTGAAAAAGAGAAAGTTCCTAGGGAAGTCTTGGAGTTTAAGCTTATTAATGTAGATTTACCCAAAATTGAATTTGAAGTTACAGTTAGTTCTGGAACTTATATTAGAGTTCTTTTTGAAGATATGGCCAAAGACTTAGGCACAACGGGACATCTTGAGGGTCTTAGAAGAGTTAAAATTGGTCCTCATTCAATTGAGTCTGCAAGCACCCTAGAAAACTGTATAGAAAGACCCATAAGTGTTTGTGAGCTTTATCAAGTTAAAGATATCGTCCTGAATAATGAAAATGATCTTAAAAAATACGTAAACGGAATGAAACTTTCCATGATGGATGATATGCGTCATTTAGGGGCACTTGAGGCTGGATGGGTAAAGTCCCCACAGGGAGAGCTTCTTGGCCTTGCCAGGCGCGTAGGAGAGGAGCTTGAGGTTCTCTTCAATTTTCCTAAGAACCCCTAAAACTCATTGGCAAGCTGCCTTTGAGATATTATCTTAGAAGCACTGTAATTTCACAAGATTAGGAGTCAGGTTTGAGTCTTCAGATTCTTTCGTTAGGTGTAGCTAGTTTAATGGCAATAGGCCTAGTAATTGGTATCGGATTATTAAGTTTAACTAGTGGTGGGCTACATTTTCTATTCGCTCGTCCAGGGCTTGAAATTTTAAAATCAAAGCATGGTGCTAATGGTTTTGCTTTTGCTTTTCGTTTTAATAGCTCTAGAGAGCCTGCGAAATTTGATGTGGTAAGGTTAAGACTGTTCAACCCATTTGGCTCACCAGCTCAAGTTGATCTTACAAGAAGTTTTCAAGGGATTGATCATACCTTTGCCCAAGACTTTGATATGGGAAGTAAATTAGATGATATGGTTAAGGCCAAGGGCTTTGATGATGCCATGATTGAAGTTGAGATTAATGCTAGTAAAGACGGTGTTTCTCAATACTTTAGAATGAAGGGGCGAGACCTAAAAAAGCAAATGGACGGAGCAACTCAAACGGCCGATCAGTATAACGAAGAAAATACACCTAATTATAAAAAGCCAGTTTTCCATCAAACACAGAGAAGCTTTATTGCCGATCCACTTCCGGCCACAGGGAATGCTTTAAAGATTGCAAGTAATCCTGAGTTCGCAGGAGAGTTCGCTGCAGGTGCTTCAGATGCTCCTAAGGAAGAGAACTTTGCTCTAGCTAAGGTTTGGATTGAAGACGGCTGTATTGTTTGTGACGCCTGCGAAACAATCTCTCCAGACGTCTTTGAAGTAAAAGATGGTGGTTGTATTGTTCGTCCAGGAGCTCCACTTGAAAATGGTCTAAATATTCAGGAAGCGGCAGAAGCTTGTCCAGTTGAGATTATTAAATTTACGAAAGCTAATTAAGAAAATAAAAGAAATTTTAAGAAATAAAAAGGCTCCCTAACGGAGCCTTTTTTTATTTTTTAAATTTGCCTTGCTGCTGCTATCTAAAGTGAACCATCTCTGGCATTAATGGCATAGTCTGCTGATAAAGCTCAGTCTTTTTCTCAAGACTTCCTTCAACGAAACTTCTGATAATATCAAGGTCCATTTCGTAAAGCTTTAATTCAACTTCTCCGGCCATTGCAGGTGGTTTGCCCATTCCTTCTTTAAGAGCAATAACCTTTTTAAGTCCATCAACTTTTAGCATATAGGCCTTATAAAGATTGGTACCCATTTCCTCACCAAATCTTCCAACAAAGAACTCAAGCTTAAGCCACTCACTGTCCGGTAGTGAGAAGGTCTGTTCAGCTGCTTGAAGTAAAGAACCAAGTAGTGAGTCTGGCAGACTAATCGCAATTTCTTCTTCTGGTGTAAGTCCATCTGGAAGAGGAGGATTAATTCTTGCGTTAACAACTTTGATAATAAGTTCTTGGTCAACTTCTTTTAAGAAATCAAGAGTCTTAAAAGATTCGATCATGATACTTGCTAGAGCATTAGTCTCGTTAGCGGCATAGAATGTATCATCAAGAAGGATATACTCTAGATCTGTTAGATCTCTAGCTTCACCTAGTTTGTACTTTCTAACTGTGAAAAGGTTCACAATATCATGGGCATCTTGTCCGTACTCGTCATCTTGAGTTAGACCAAAACTTTTGGCATTCTTTAAGATTACTTCCGTAAGCTTGGCGTTCCCAGATTCAGGAAGTTCGAAGAAATTCTTTAGCCATGGTAGCCCTCTTTGAGGTCCGTTAACCATATAGCTAAGGTCAATTGAGTACTCTTGCTCAAATTCCATTCCATCTTCAGTTTTAAACTTAACCGGCTCAATAAGGTCGTCTCCAAGAATCAAATGCCTTAAGAAGTTCCCAATCTTAGGAGCAATACTTCCATGGTCAACCATGGCCATATGGTTACTTTCAGTAATTGGTCTTCCACTTTGTCTTTGTAAAAGAGCTTTCATGGCAATTACTTTGTCAACCCAAGTACCTCTAACAGCTCTATCATTTGAATAAATATGAATAGGGCTATTGTCTTTAAATCCATTTAAGAATTTACCAGCTTCACCAACGACAACTAGATTGTCACCTGCAACTTCTTTTTTTACAGCAGGGTCAAAACAAGTCTTAGTAACATGCTTGATAGAAAATTTAACATCATCATAGATCTTAGCAAGTGTTCTAAGTTCCACTACTTTTGTAGGGTCATCAGCTTTAGCAAGAGCACAAGTATGGTCTGGCATCTTTAGAACTCTTAGGAAGAAGTCACCAGCGATTTTAACTGAATCTCTTCTTTCATTAATATCTTTACAGATTGGGTAAAGCGCAAGCTCTGCAGGTCCACAACCTTGGGCCATTAAATCAGCACCAAAAATTGAGGCGAAGAATTCCCACTCTTCGAAGATACCACGGATTCTATTGAACTCATGGTATCTAGCGATAGTGTACCCACCTAGACCTTCAGCTTGAAAAGTGTTTCTTCCATCTCTAAAGTTTCTGTATCTATAGTAAGTTTCGTACTTGTCGATATAGTGATTAACAATCTCAACTAGAGTCGAACCTTCATCAAATCTATTACAAGAAGCGGATAGACCGGCGTTAGAGTCTGTACAGAACTGATAAGAAGCTAGCTTTTCTTCTAGAACTGGCGTGTCTTCTCCAGCACCTTCAGATCTTGCTTCGTTTCCAGCATCTAACTCATTTGTTAGGTCATAAAGACTTGTTTTAATTTTTACAAATTCTTTATCTTTAACATCTTCAGGAAGTGTTCCGTCATTTGTCATAGCTCTATTTAGCTCTACTTCACGAGCATAACCAAAGCGAAGAGCAGCTATATCGTACTTACCAAAAACTGTACTCTCATTTAACGGATCAAAAGCGTAATCCATTACTGATGAGTAAGCTGGGGCATGAGAAAGTCCTAGAGCTTTAGCTTCTTCTTCAGTCCAGTAGTTAGCAGCATCTTTTGAAGCGATAAAGTTATGTCTTAGACCAAGTCCGTGACCAACTTCGTGAACTAGAGTTGCTGTGTAAGTATAAGGAACGATGAGGTCAACTGCGATCTTTCTCTGATCTTCAGTTAGCTCACTCCATCTTTTAAGTGTTCCATCGGCCTTGAAAACATCTTTCATTTCCTTAACACCTGGAAGAAGCTCTTTAGTAGTATGAGCGATCTTATAGGCTTCAGCAGATAGGGCATTGTTTTCAGCGAATCTTTGAAGTCTTCTTTCATGCTTATGAGCACGTTTTTCAAATTCACTCATCTCTGATAGAGCTCTATCTGTTTCTCTATTCCAAACAAATTTCTCATGAAGTCTTCTCTCCATGGCAAGCTTTGCTTTCTTAGAGTTTTTCTTTAACTTCTCAGCTTTATTTACAGGAATTTTGAAATCATAAAAGTTACCAAAAAGTGATGACTTAGTCTGATTACCACCAGCAAGTGCTTTTTGAAGAAGTCTTTTACTTGTGATCTTCTTAAGCTTGTTTTGCTTATCTTCATCTGTTTCTTCTTCAGTATTGGCCTTCTTTTCAACTAGTAGCATAGACTTCTCAGAAAGCTTCTTTTCTTCAGCAGCTTTCTTTACAGTAAAGTCAACCATGCCTTCCCAAGTATGACGAACGATTGAAGTAAGAACACCTGAGTACATGTTTACATGTCCCTGAACAATCTCACCAGTTCTTGGGTTTGTTACTGTTGGAGCATATCCTAATAATCCATTTGAAAGAGGATCATCGATAAGAACGATCATGCTATTTCTTAAGTCACCAGATTTTTTACCACTTGGCTCCTTAAGCTCTAATTCAAAACCAGCATTAGCAAGCTTTAATGACTTATTCATTCCTTCAAAGGCTTTATAAGTAGCATCTTTTATAAGCTTATTTTTTGGCTTATTAAAAGTATCACTTAGGTGATAAGTGATAACCTTTTTCTTAGGGTTCCATCTGTTAAGAAGGTAATTGTTTTCTTTTCTTTGGCTATCAAAGTTCCCATTTAACTTAGAAATCTTATCTTTAAAGAAACCAAATTCGTCGTGATCAGGAATAGGGTAAGCAACTGGCTCATAGTCCTTGCTAGCTAAGCTATCAAGTTTAACGACAGAGTAGAAAAATCTAACCTTAAATCCAGCTTGAGAAAAACCAGTCATGTTTTCAGTATCAGTAAAATAGTGCTCAGCGATACATCTCCATGAGTTACTTGTCTTATAAGTTTTCTCAAGTTCGATATTAAGAACACCTTTTTTGATTGTATAATCAACAAGCTTTGTTCCGACATTTCTTAAGCAGCTATCAGCTTCAACAGTCATAACGTCTAGAGGATTAACTTCTAGTACATTTAGTGAGTCAAGAGATGGCTTAAAAAACCTTTTTTCATTCCATTCTTTGTCAGTGTCGACAACATCTCCACCAACACATTCGTCGTTCTCATCTTGCTTACATTTATAATCAATATGAGCACCAGGAACTTTTAGTACTGGAGTATTGTTAAGGTCGTTATCTGTAAAACGTCCGTCTTTTTCAAGCTCGTAAATTTCAAGTCCGTCTTTAGCAAAACGCATCTTAACGATTTTTTCTTTACCTTGGTAAAAAGGATCTGCCGCGATAACTTCTCTTGGTGTACCCATTGTCATCGGTACGTAGAGGTATTCGGCGTTTAGGTCAAAATGCTTATCTTTACTTGTTAGGATTTCATCAACATTGTTGATATCTTTTCCGATAGTCGCGTCAATTAATCTAGAATCTAGGTCAATTTCGATTAGCTTTGAAAGATTCATTTTATTTAAAGAAGCTGGAGAGTCCATTTGTGCCAAAAGAACACCTTCTTCGTATTTCTTCTTTAATTTAATATGCTTTAACTTTACCGAGTAAAGAGGCTTTAGAACACAAATGCTAGCTTTAATTTTTGAAGCTTGAGCAATGGTTTTATCACACATTTTAATTCTAGGATCTCTTTCAGATGATGTAAGGGCAGCTAGTTCAATATCCGTAAGGCTAGACTTCTTAACAGGAACCTGGATGACGAGTAGGTCCTTTAGTACGCTCATTCTTAAAAAGTCATCTTTACCAATTGATGAGTTAGCTTCAACTTCTGATGAGTAGTTAAAAAGATTGATAATATCTTTAGTTTTAAAAAGCCTTTTTGAGATCTTTTGTTTATCAAAAACAACTTTAACATCGTCTATTTCATCGAATCTAAAAGCAGCATGCTTTCTTTTCTCTGCTTTTGGGTCAATTTTAATATGAGTGGCATTGGCCATGGCCTTAGTTTTGAAAAGAACAGTTCTTGTTTTTTCACCAAGAGCATTCTCTGCTTTTTCTAGGGCCCCAAAGGCTTGAACCGAATATTGAAAGATAGGATAGGCTCTTACTGTTTTTCCAGAAAAAGTCTTAATCGTTTCACTTAACTGCTCATTAATAACTGTAAGTCTTTGGCTTTTTACCTCAGCGTAGGCAACAAGAGCACTACTTGTAAAAGCAAAATGTACTGTGAATTTTTCACCTGGAGTGGAAGACTCTAGTTTTAGATCTTCAAAGAAAGGAGCCAGCTCAGGGTTCCCGTTTACCATTTTAACACTTCTAAGACCAAGCTCGTTTACCGCGATAATATCGCTAACTTCGTCCTTAGAGCTTAAGGCCATAATCCCAGTCTCACCAACTGTCTCAAGTTCAGCTGAAGACTTAAAAAGTTCTAAGCTATGGGCCGTCTCGATAATATCATCACTGACATCTTCAGGAAGTTCCTTAGCACAACTGACAAAAAGACTGGCCACTAAGAGCAGTCCCATCATGGTTTTCATTAGGTTTCTTTCTTCATTCACCTTCATTACATCATCCTTTAGTAGGTAAAGCTAAATCCAGTGAAGACACTGGACTTTCTTTCATCAAATACTTTTATTTCTTGTTCTATTCCGTTTGGTTGTAGTGGGTTGGCCCCTATTGCATGGCCTAGGGTAATAGAGGTAGCAGGAGTCGGAGTAAAGCTTAAGCTTTGAGAAAAAGCATAAACATCCGAAGTATTACCTCTATAAGTAAATTTTCTTAAATAAGTTGCTGTTGCTACGGCAGTAACCCAATCTAGTCCTGTAAACACAAAGGCTGCCGTATTTCCTAATTGATATTGAGTATTACTTGAACCAGTTAAGCTGGTTTTAAATTCATGAATATTTAGTTTTGCTGAGGGAGTATAAGATAGCTTGATACTTTTATTTACCGAGTACTTAAAACTAGGGATTAAGCTAATGCTTGTTCTTAGAGTTTGAATATCTTTAGAACCTTCACTTAGTGGAATGGCCACGGCACTAGTTCCCGTAATAGTTAGGTCTCCAAATTTTCTTAAAGTCGTGCTAACTCCTACGGAGCCATCACCCATATAGAATTTTCTTTCGCCTTTTAGATCTTTAGTTCCGGCAATACTTGAAAATAAGGTATAGCCCTGACCTAAATCAAAAGTAGGTGATATTGAAAACTCATTAGATAGCTGATGATCGTTTGAATCAAGCTCATGAAGGGAAGAGGTTAAAACGGACCCGAAGGTTATATTGTAGCTCTTTTTCTCTTCGGCATTTAGACCTGTCTTATTTTTAGACATTTCGCCACCAAAGGCAGAGCTTCCCATTAATAGAAAAAAGATAAAAAGTTGCACTAAGGCCATGTTTTTCCTCATGTTACCGGCTTATGACAACTCCATCTGTCTATTTGTTCCAAGATTAAAGTGCAACCTATGTGCCAATGAATTGGAGTCAAAGCTGGACTGCTTTAGTCGGAAATGGCTGAAACTAGGTGGATGCGCCGGAGCGCTTTGGCCCCACTGTCTAAAGTTTAGACAGTGTGTGATTTCGGTATCTTAGAGGTATTTTTTCAAGTTCTCTGACAGAAGTAATTCTTTAAAGCCCTCTGCACTTTCATCCCAAACTTCTTTTAAGGTTTTTCCCTCTGAAATAAGGGGACACTCAAAAGTTAGGACTGGGGCTCCATATTTTTCAGGACCATAGTCCCCAAGAGAGCCGGGAGTTGGGTGACCTTGAATATCATCGCAAACTTCATAATTATTATGCTTGTGCAAAATATCCGCTAAATCCTTACAGTCACCATTGTAGTTGATCATGGGTTTCCAAGAATGCATGGTTAAAATAAAGCCAGGCTTATACTTACTAAAGAGCTTATCTAAATATTGATTCTCTGGTTCGCTTAATGCTTCAGCGCCAGGATTATACTTTGCTTCTCTGGCTTCACTTGTCCAAGACTTAGAGGGAAGGTTTCTATTGAGATCAACTCCGTGGGCATTTACTCTTGTACCAGCACGGTAACCGTCCACATTTAGAATTGGAATGATAATAGTTGGAAGTTGATACTCTTCAGTTTCTTTTAACCATTTCATTATTTCATCGAGAACATAAACACCTTCCACCTCATCACCGTGAACACCGGCCATAAGATAAATATACTTTGAACCCTTATTCTCAGTTCTAAAGGAAACGATGTCGTCACCCATGGCACTTGAGCCAGGTTTTAAATCAACTAAGTTCATATTTCTCCCAAATAATTCTCTTCTCGATTTTAATGGGAGGCCACGTCGATAGCAAGTAGATTACTTGTCGCATCATTAGAGTAAAGGGGGACAACTATAAAGAAGTTCGTTAAAATAGGCTGGTTATCTAAATGGAGTTCATTTATGGCTGATGCTGAAAAAATAGAATTAACAAGTGATCAAGAAGCAGAGTTTCAAAGACAATGGAAAGTGCTCTCTTTTGGTGTTTCTGAAATAACACCAGAACCTGAGTTTAGAGATATGCTTCGGCATTCAATTAAAGAAGATAAACCCCTAAGGGTTAAATGTGGAATTGATCCAACTGGCTTTGATGTGCACTTGGGTCATCTCGTTCCCTATAAAAAAATGAGGCAGTTTCAAGACCTAGGTCACCTAGGGGTTGTTATTATTGGTGACTATACGGCAAGTATTGGCGACCCAACGGGAAAAGATGTTAGCCGATCTAGTCTTACGGCCGATCAGGTTAGGGCCAATGCCAGAACTTATATGGATCAGGTCTACACGGTTTTAGATCGTAATAGAACTGAAGTCTGTTACCAAACAGAATGGTTTGAAGAGGTTGGGCTTAGAGATATTATCGGTTGGGCCGCGGAAACAACTTGCGCTAAACTTCTCTCTCACGACACCTTTGCAAAGAGATTAGAGGAGGGAAGCCCACTTGCTCTACATGAGCTTTTCTACCCCGTCCTTCAAGGGATTGATTCTGTTTTTGTTAAAGCTGACGTGGAGCTTGGTGGTAGTGATCAAAAGTTTAATGTTCTAATGGGAAGAGACTATCAAAAACATAGGAATATGAGACCTCAAGTGGCCATGCTTCTTCCGATTATTACGGGTACCTGCGGCTCTCAAAAGATGAGTAAATCTTTAAATAATTATATCGCCATTCAAGATGACCCTTTTGATAAGTTTGGAAAGATTATGTCTATTCCCGACGAGCTAATGGCGGATTACTTTAGATATGTTTCTAGCTTAAACACCGATGAGATTGAGCAGACCATTGCAGGTCTTGAGAAGGGAACACTTCACCCTAATGAAACAAAGAAAATGCTTGCTATGAATGTGGTCGACTTTTTTCATGGTGAAGGCTCTGGCATAGAAATGAGAGAGAAGTTTGAGTCCGTATTTAAAAAAGGGGGAGTTCCAGATGATGCCCCTGAGTCTGAGTTTGAAAGAGGTGCTCTTTTAATTGATATCTTGCTCGATGCTGGCTTAGTGCCATCTAAAAAAGAGGCCAGAAGGATGGTTCAGGCCAACGCTGTCGGAGTTGTTGACGGTGATAAAATTACCGATATCGAAAAGGTTCTAGACGATTCCTTTGCTGGGAAAGTTATAAAGGTTGGGAAGAGAAAATTCCTAAAATTAAAATGAGTAAAAATAAATTTGATAAAAGCATAAAATTTTTAAAAGAGCTCTTTGTTGATAATCAATCGGCCTTAGAGGCTTTAGATGTTCTGGTAAAAGAAGCTGATCACTTAGACTTTACTGTTTCCAAAAAATCTAGCACTGCTGAATTTTCAGCTCCAGAAAATTTAAAGACAGAAGGGTATGCTGTTTATAGTGATGGGGCTTGTCGAGGCAATCCAGGTCCAGGGGCCTGGGGAATGGTGGCCCAAAACTGGAAGGGAGAAGTCATCTTCTTTGATTCGGCAGTAGATGAAGAAACAACTAATAATAGGATGGAGCTTCAAGGGGCCATTGAAGGACTTCGTACTCTTCTTGAATATTATGAAAATAATAATATTCCCTCTGAAACAGAAACTAGGTTAGTAAGCGATTCCAAATATGTCCTAGATGGAATTTCAAAATGGGTTCCAGGCTGGAAGGCCAGGGGCTGGAAAAAAGCTGATAAGAAAGTTCCTGAAAATGTTGAGCAGTGGAAAATTTTAGATGAGCTCGTCTCCGAGTTTAAAAATATTGATTATGAATGGGTGAGGGGTCATCAAGGGCATCCTCAAAATGAATACTGTGATCAGTTGGCCAATGAGGCCCTAGACAGTGAAGGTTATTAAAATGAAAAATCTTTGGTTTATTTTATTTTTGATATCAGCTTTTTCTTGTAGCCAAATTTCAAGAAAATCAAATCCACAAGGCTTTATGGTGGGTGCAACTCTCTGGGTCCAAAATGCAGCGGAGTATAGGGCCTTAAGCTACCAAGCTTTTAATTTAGCTAAGCTTAGGCTTAATGCGGACATCCAGTACGCCACCAGAACAAAGAAGCGAGCAGTTGTTGTGGATGTGGATGAAACAGTTCTTGATAATTCTCCCTTTCAAGCAAAATTAATTATTGAAGGGGATACGTATAATTCTGAGAATTGGAAAGAATGGACCAATCAGGCCAATGCACGTGCACTTCCTGGGGCAAAAGAATTTTTGAACTGGGCAAATAAGAAAGGCGTTGAAGTTTTTTATGTGACAAATAGAAAGATAACTTTATTTGACGCTACTTATAAAAACTTAAAGGAAGCAGGCTTTCCGATAAAGAAAGAAAACCTACTGATGAAAACGACAAAAAAAACAAAAGAGCCTAGAAGAAAACAAATCCTAGCAAAACACCATATTGTTCTTCTTATGGGAGATACATTAGGTGATTTTGCTGAAATTTTCGATGGTAAGCCTCTAGATGCCAGAGCAACTCTTGTTGATACACAAAAGAACCAATGGGGAAAAAAGTTTATTGTCCTTCCCAACCCACTTTACGGGGACTGGGAATGGGCCCTTTATAATAATGATTATAAAATCTCTCCAAATGGAAAACAAAAGGCCTGGGAGAAGCATTTATACCCTGAGCCATTAAATTAAAACCGATGTTTTATCTTTGCAAAATGACGAAGGTTCATTAGAATTTTCAGTAATATAGAAATAATGACAAAGGATGTTAAATGAAATTTCTGAGTTTGGCCCTATTGCTAGGCGCTCTTCTAACTGTAGGTTGTAAAAAAGAAGGCGGATCTGGTTCTTCAAGTACAGCACCATCTAATGAAGATGAAAAAGTATTTTATACTGTAGGTAGTATGTTTGGTTCTCGTCTTGCTAACCTTTCACTTAGCGAGGGTGAAATCAACTCTTTAGTACAAGGTGTTCGTGACGCTGCTAATGGTTCAAAACCTGCCGTCGACGTAGCTAAGTATCAGCCTCAAGTACAAAAAGTATTCAGAGAAAGAATGCAAAAAAACTCTGAAAAGCTAAAGCAATCAGGACAAAAGTTTCTAGAGGACTTTGTAAAAAGTGGAGCTAAGAAAACTGAGTCAGGTATCGCTTATAAAGTTTTAAAAGAAGGTACAGGTAAAACTCCAAAGGCTGATGATTTAGTTGAAGTTCACTATCACGGAACATTAACTGACGGTAAAGTTTTTGATTCTTCAGTTGATAGAGGTACCAAAGTTACTTTTCCTCTTAATAGAGTCATCAAAGGCTGGACTGAAGGTCTTCAGTTAATAAAAGAAGGTGGAAAAATTAAACTTGTTATCCCAGCAAATCTTGCTTACGGCGATGCAGGTGCACCACCAAAGGTTCCAGGCGGAGCCACTCTGGTATTTGAAGTAGAGCTTTTTGAAATTAAGAAAAAAGACGCTCCTGCTCCAGCACCAGCTCCTAAGAAAAAATAATTATTAGGTACCTGGTTACTTGTAAAACTGAAATTTATTTCAGTTTTGCAAGTAACCAGGTAACTTTCTTGTATGGATCCCCTCAAAACACGACTTTCCTTGGCCCTTGATTTAGTTGGGGATGCTAGCTTTATTATCCTCGATTTTGCTGAGAAAGGATTCGCTGTGGAGACTAAGGTCGACGGAAGCTTTGTTACTAAGGCCGATAAGGAGACTGAGCGAATCTTAAGAGAAAATATTCTCGATCATTTTCCTGAAGATGGCCTAATTGGTGAGGAATGGGGAAAACAAAATGATGAAGCTGAATGGGTGTGGACTATAGACCCTATTGATGGAACTAGCTCTTTTATAAATGGTGTTCCTTTGTACGGATGTATGATCGGCCTTTTGAATAATGGCAAAAGTGTTGGGGGAGTTGTTCACTTTCCTAGTCTAAACGAAACAGTCTATGCCGGACTTGGAATGGGGACTCATCATAGGCGCTCAAATACTTCAGAATTTATTCCCTGCAAAATAAAAACGGCCGAAAGTTTAAAGAAATCCATGTTTAGTTATAGTGCTCCAGAATATTTTTCTATTTCTAAAAATGATGAGCTCTTAGAACTGCTTCGAAATACCTGCTCTAAGGAAAGAATGTGGGGAGACTGTTATGGACATATCTTAGTGGCCACGGGACGCTTAGATTTAATGGTAGACCCTTATTTACATATCTGGGACTTAGCTCCCCTAAAAATAATTATGGAAGAGGCTGGCGGAGTGCATCAAGGTCTCGATGGAAATAATAGCATTTCCATGACAAGTGGTGTTTCCACAAGTAGAACACTTATGAATGAACTATTAAGCCTTCTTAACTAAGGAACTATATATGAAAATTACAAAAGACAGTGTCGTCTCTATTCATTACACCCTTACTGGTGATGATGGAGCGGTTATGGACTCTTCTGAGGGTCAAGATCCACTAACTTATCTTCAAGGGCATGGGAATCTTATCCCAGGACTAGAAACGGCCTTAGAAGGAAAAGAAAAGGGTGAAGAACTTAAAGTAAGTATTAAACCAGAAGATGGTTACGGACCATATCGTGACGAGCTTGTTCAGGATGTTCCAAAGTCAAATTTTGATCCAGCTCAACCACTTAATGTTGGAGACCAATTCCAGGTTGATACAGAAGTTGGTCCATTGGTGGTTCAGGTTACTAAGATTGAAGGAGATAATGTTTCCATCGACGGTAATCACCCAATGGCCGGAAAGACTTTAAACTTTGATGTAAAAGTTGAAGAAGTTAGAGCAGCTACAGAAGAAGAGCTTTCTCATGGGCATGCTCATGGGCCAGGCGGACATAACCACTAAGAAAAATTAAAATTTCTAAATAAAGGACCCACTTTTAAGTGGGTCTTTTTTTATTTAACAGGGATGTAGATATCTGTTTCTATCTCTGTATCTAAAACTTTTCCTGGCATT
This sequence comes from Halobacteriovorax sp., assembly GCA_002720865.1. Taxonomy (GTDB): domain Bacteria; phylum Bdellovibrionota; class Bacteriovoracia; order Bacteriovoracales; family Bacteriovoracaceae. Next base: position 42,628 of record PBIO01000027.1, on the reverse strand, counting down.
GATCGATAAATTTCATAGGGGTGAATGCCTTTTTGGCATTTCATTTTTTGACTTCGCATTATTGTTTGCGCCGCTGTCCATGCATTTCCTAAATGTTTATAGGGACCAAGATGTTTAACCTTTAGGCCTTTATGAGATTTTACCGTGCCACTTACTAAATTTAACTCTGTTGAGTTTATAGCTGGTTCCTCTATTATATAGCCCGAAGTATAGTCGCACTCGCTTTTTACAAAGTCGTATTTATGATAAAAAGAAAGTCCAAGTTTGGGGGATTTGATTTTTCCGTCTTCTATTAATTTATTAAGTGTTTGAAAGTCTTCTTCCATGGAACTTGGCATGTCATCCATTTTACAAGTCCTTCTGATTCCCACATAGTGAAATGAATCTTGACTCGTAACACCATCATAGCTTGTTTTTGTGGTTGTGCTTCCTGTCTCAAGAACTTCTTTAAGCATGTTTAGGCCGCGGTCATAGTCCATTGTGATTAGTGCCGTCATCATTTTCTTAAAAAAGAATAAAAAGAAAGGCAGACTTCCTTGCATATTCCATGTGACCTTTGTTCCTGCACTGGTTTCTTCAAAAACAAACTGTGTTTTACTCTCACTCTTCCAGGGCTTCAAAAACCTAAGGTCATAGGAGAGTACTTTGTTTGGTATAATTTTAATAAGGGACATCGTCCCTGATCCTATAAACTTACCATCCCAACTTTGCCTATGACCAAGCTCCGTAGGATTTCCCTCAAAACTAACGGGACAACTAGGTTCCATACAAATCCATGGGGACCAGGTCTGCCAGTTTTTAAAGTCTGAAAGGTAATCAAAAACTTCTGGGGCAGGTTTATTGATCTCAATTGATTTAGAAATTATTAAGGGAATAGAAAACATTTTTACCTCTGATTTTTAACCAAAAAAAGGCTCCATAAATGGAGCCTTAATTATTCTACTTTAAAAAAGTATTTTTTTATTGCTTAACTTTGTACCAGCATAGTGGACGAAGACCATCAACGTCTCCAGCGGCTCTGTTACATACGTTCTTAGTATGCGAAGTTCCGTCTACGTCAGCATAAGCATCTCTATCACAAAGAGCACCTGCAAAATAAGTATCTAGACGACACTGAGGAGCTGGGTGATTGTGGTTAGTAGCTGTAACGACTTTAGGATCTGGAGTGTCAAACTTCAGCTCTGTATCAAGGTTACGTAGAGCACGGAAAAGGTTACCAAGGCTAAGTCCTGCCATTGCACCTCTGTAACACATAGCTACTTCGTTAGCGTCTGAGAAGTTAGCATCACATTTAGTTTTTGCGATCTCAGGAATTTGCATATCACCAGCGATTGAGATGTTGTCATCATTTTCCATGAATTTTCTCATACACTTCATATTACCCCACCAGTCAGACTGACCTTCGTTTGAGGCCCAAGAAGAACCAAACCAAGATTTCTTACGTGGTTGACCACCTAAGTGATGTCCTAATTCATGACAAGCAACAAGTGCAAAAGCGTCAGCAGTAATTGTCTCATGACGAGCTAAACCACCAAACATTGAGATTTTCCAAACATTTCCAGTTTGTTGTGCGTAGGCGTTAACCGTACCGTCTTCCCACTTTCTAATAACTGAAAGTTGTTTTCCCATTTCTGAAAGAATTGGCGCGTAGATTTCTTCAACGCGATCAAGAATTGAGTTAAATGTCTTCTCATCAATAGTGCTTACCGATTTAGCATCTGTTGATATCCAAAGATCGTTTTTTTCTACAATACCGCTGTCTCCATGCATGTCACAAGCAAATGCAGGGGCGGACAGTACAGTAGCAAGCGCGAGAGCTAGTAGTCCTTTTCTCATGATTTTCTCCTCCGTGATGACGGCCTAACCGTCCAATGGAATCATTCCATCTAATTTGTGAATAAATTTTTCTTTACCGGTGTCGTTTTGTCTAATGTTTAGAACGAGGATTTAATTGCTGTAAGTTTTTAATAGAGCTAGAGTAGGCTAGTCAAAATATTGACCAAAATGTTAGTATTTTCGAATGCAATTTCAAGGAGTTTGCGGTGTATAAAATAGCTACCTTTGTTAATCTTGAGTCAGTAGCTCAGGTAAAAGAAGCCATGTTTGAAGCTGGGGCTGGTAAGATTGGTGATTATGATCATTGCTGTTTTGAAACTAAAGGCTTTGGTCAATTTAGACCATTAAAAGGAGCAAACCCATATATTGGAGAGGAAAATAAAGTCGAGGTGGTAGAGGAAGTTAAACTTGAGATGGTAGTTGCTGACGATATGATTAGAAAGGTTGTTGAAGCCCTTAAACTAGCTCATCCCTATGAAACTCCTGCTTACGATGTGATAAAGTTAGAAGAACTATGAAAGTATTTATTTTTTTATTTATTTCTATTTCAATATGTTTCGCCCAAAGTGATGATTTTAAAAAGCGTCAGGAAGAGGCTAATAGGCAACGGGCCGAATGGGAGAAAGAACAACAGGAAGCCGTCAAAAGGTGGCGCGAACAAATGGAAGCGGACAGGGCCCTAATCCAAAAATATTTTAAGAGTGATTTATTCAAACAAATGGATAAAGAAGTAGAAAAGGTCTTAAAAAGTTTTGATCCAGGCGCCTTTCAAAAATTTTTTGACGACGATAATTTTGATAAAATGTTCGATAGAGCAAAACCCTTTGCAGGGCTTGATGATGGGGATTCCCGGTGGCTTGAAACGCCAAAAGAAAGAATTTTAATACTAAAGATGACCATGCCTGAGGATGCCCCTTTTGAAATAAAAATTGAAAATAATCATATTATTGTGAAAGGGACGATCATAAAAAAGCAGGAGCAAAAGACTACTCAAGGAACCAATTACTTTGAATCCAGACAAAGTATAAATAAAACCTTTCCTGTCCCTAGCGATGTGGATGCTGATAAGGCTAGATTTGAGAATAAGGCCGGGGAAATTCTTATTAAGCTTCCCAAGAAGAAAGTGGCGGATCTATATAAAAGAGATAAAAAAATGAACCTGAGGCCTCCAACTCCAAAAGTTAAGCCCAACCCAAAACCTCCAGTAAGGCCCGGTCTAAAGCCTATACCTAAGTCTGAAGGTGATCTAACTATCTAGAAACTCGTAATCCCGAGGGATTAGTACCGGTAAAGTTTTCCTTTAAAACGGTCGATAAGTTTAAGTAACCGGAGGGAAAACCATGAAAGGCATGGTCTTATTTTTATTGGGGTTTGCTTGGATGATAGTCTTTGGCCGTGCCATGGCCTTAGAAGATTCCTACTACGCAAAGAAAACTAAATTCTCAGTTCCAACGAGAGAAGTTTCAATTATTGCAGCAGAAGAAGGTTTTTACCCAAGAAGAATTTCAGTATTCAAAGGGGAGAAGGTTAAGTTTTTCTTAACTGGCAAAGATAAGAACCCAAGCTGCTTTACCATTCCTGAAAAGGATCTTTTTATGTCCGCCAATCGAGGCGAGATTACTGAGGGATCAGTTTATTTTAAAAAGCCAGGCGTTTATAAGTTCTATTGTCCAACTGGAAAAATAGAAGGAAGGATCACGGTTCTTGATAGACCAACGAAAGAAGAAAAAGTGAAACGAAAAATAGCTAGTAAACCTGAAAAAGCTCGGGTTTGGATGCCAAGGGAGTACTAGAGCAGTGAGTGTATTTGATGATGCTATTGAAGGGTTGTTGGCACCGATCGGCGACCTGTTAAAAGATGAATCTGTCACAGAGATCATGATTAATGGTCCTCACGAAGTATTTGTGGAACAAAAAGGTCTTGTCTACAAGACTCCCAATCAATTTCCTAATGAAGATGCACTGGTTTCGGCCATGCGTGCTATTGCTCAGTCCGTTGGAAGAGTAATCGATGCGGATAATCCGAGGCTTGATGCAACTCTACCAGACGGGTCAAGGGTGGCCGTTGTGATTCCTCCTATGGCACAAAATGGAACAACAGTAGCAATTAGAAAGTTTTCTAAAGAAAAACTTGGAATAAAAGATTTAATTGAGTTTGGTTCGCTTTCAGCTATGGGAGCAAGGTTTTTAGATATATGTATTTATCTTTCTAAAAATATAATCGTCTCTGGTGGTACCGGTTCAGGTAAAACCACGATGCTAAATGTTTTAGGGGGAAGAATCCCTAAAACTCAGAGACTAATCATTATTGAAGATTCAGCTGAACTGCAAGTTAAGGCAGAACATGTAGTTAACTTTGTCACGAGAAAAGCAGACCCTACTCGGGGAATTACAGAAGTCGATATTAGAGACCTCGTTCAATCTTCCATGAGACTTAGACCTGATCGAATGATTGTAGGTGAAGTTAGAGGAGATGAGGCCCTAGATCTTATTCAGGTTATGAACACAGGTCATGATGGTTCAATGGGAACAGTTCACGCGAATAATCCACTTGACGCTTGCACTCGTTTAGAAACTCTTTGTCTAATGGGTGATACGCAAATCCCTCCAGATGCCATCAGAAAAATGATTGGTTCGGCCATGCAGCTAGTTGTTCAGTGTAATCGTTATCATGATGGAGGAAGAAGAACTTCACATATTAGCGAAATTTTAGGACTTGATGATAAAGGTAATTATATTGTTCGTGATATTTTTAAGTGGGTTCAAACCGGTAAAGATCCTGAAACGGGTAAGTATACTGGCGAGATGGTTCCCTGTAATTATGTACCAAGTTTCTTTAATGATATTGTGGTTAATAAGCTTCCATTTCCGAAGAGCAACTTTATCTCTCCGGATTGGGTGAAAGAACTTATGAAAAAGGCTTCTTAGTTTTCAAGAAGCCAGTCAAAGGCATTGGTTCCGTTTAATTGATTTTTTCCATCTAGATCAACTGAGAAAAGACCTTCCATTCTTCTTCTGAGTTGATTTTCTCTAAAGTCAGTCATTAGCTCTTTAAACTGAAGCATCTTTAGGTGATCCTGGATTCTTTTTTGAGTTTCAAAAGTCATATACTCTCTTAGTTCAACAGAGACTTCAGGCTTGGCATTTATGGCAATTTTCTTTGCATCAAACTCAATCGTCCAAAGGGCCATATTAAGAGCTTTTTTCAAGTATCCATCAAACCTTGACCCTAACTGTTCTTTTATAGAGTCTCTAAGATGAACTACAATAAGGTCTTCAAAGAGAAGCTTCTTAACATTGTCAGATGTATAGGTTTCCTTGATTGGAAGTTTTACTTTTAGATCGGCCATAGCTTTTTCTAAGACATTTGTTATGGTTGCCGCAATATTAGATCTATCTGCTTTTTCCTCAACTAAAGTTGCCGCTAGTGCGTAGAGCTTGGCCTTCATAATCTCTTTATAATTACTTGTGGCCATAAACTTTTCCATAGCTTTTTGGCTAGCTTTAGTAAGTTTATCAACATCGTTATATTTCTTAGCCATTTTTGCTGCTAAGGCTTCGTAGCTTAAAACCTTATTTATTTTTTGCATAGATAAGCTTGGAGTTATTCCATTTATAGCAATTGCTTTTGCTTCCTCAAATTTCTGGGCACTTTCTTCAAGGATTCTTGAAAGAGGAGCAGAGTTTAGGCTTAGATAGTGTATATCCTTGATGACAACTTTTAGGTCTGGGTTTTTTCTTAAAATATTTGATACTTCAGTTTGAGAGAGCTTTTTCCCTTCAAGGTCTCTTTCAATTTCTCTCTTAACTCTTTTAAAGAAGTCATTTTGCTCAGTAGGTCTTATATATAGTTCTCTTCTATGACCCATGGCCGCTATGGCCTCATACCTTTGGGCCTCACTAGTTCTAAGCTCGTGCTTAAGTCTAAATTTTTGGTCGTTATACCAACGAAAATAAACATCAGTATTAGATTCACCTTCTTTGTGGGGAAAGTTATTTTCAATTAAGTAAGCACCGAATTGATCCCTAGATTTAACAATACCTAGTCTTTTATCTAATAGGGGTTTTAAAACCTTATTCTCTAAATCTTGTATTCTTTTATGATAATCTGAAGGAGAGATTCTAAACGCCTTCCACTCACCAACTGACTTTCCAAAAGTGGCGTGATGCTCAAGAATCTTGTTGTACATAAGAACTTTTAGAGCAGGTCCAAAGGATTTCTTCGTATATTTTCTAACCAGGGTTTTGTACTGGTTATAGTCACCACCGGCCTCTTTAAAGAGCTTTCCTCTTTGGGCATCATCTAATAGAGCTCTTTCCATATACTGGGTAACATCGTAGTTTGTATAAATTTTGTTAAGGAACTTTCCCGCAATCCAAAAGAGGTGTGTCTCTTCAGCGGCGATAGATGAAATACCAGCGGTACTCATAAAGATAAAAAATGTAAATACACTTAATAGTTTTCTCATGTCGTTTCTTCTCGTCTTTATTTTTATAGGCCCTGTTGTCGTGCAGGGCCTTTATAAGATTAATCTAAAATATCATCTTCAGTATCATCATCACCACCGCCAAAGATTGACGTTTGGTTTTGTACACGTCCACTTGTACCAAAGGTATAAGTCATATTAAGACCAAAAGTGAATTCGTCTTTTGCGCTTACGTAATCGTTATATCTAACTTCAGCACCTAGAGATAGGTTTTGTGTTAGAGCAACGCGGGCACCGAGTCCAATTTGATGAACTTCTTTTTCTACATAAGTATATTCAACGATGATATCCGTAGTTTCATGAACTCTCATCATTCCACCTGCCGTGATACCAAAAGAAGAATTTGGATACTTTGGATTGTTTGAAAAATACATACCTTCAACCCATCCAACTAGCATTCCGTCAGATGTTTCACCGATTAGACCAACTGAAGTTCTTCTTTCATTTCCAGAGTTAAGATGGCTATTACCTTGCTCAACATGACTTACAGAAAGTAGCCAATTGTCAGTTAATGCTTTTGATAAACGAATTGATACACCATCAATTTTTCCAATTTCAAAGTCACCTTCTTTTGATTCAAATACAGAGACTTCTGCTTGATCGAAAATTCCAAATAGACCTTCTGTTAACTCAACAGTTAATCCAAAGACTTCATCAATTTCTTGAAGGTCAGCAAGTGGATTATTATTAAAGATAGGCATGGCCTGAACATTTTGACCAAAAGCAATTGGCTGTTTACCAACGATTACGGCAACTGGAGCACCTTTGATTTCGCGAATTTCAATATAGGCTTCTTTAATGAACTCACCTAAACTAAAATCATCATTCAAATCAATCTTATTATCTTTAAAAATCTCTTCTAATTTGGCGGTGATAACGGCGCGGATCTTATTTTTATAAACAGCACTTAATGAAACATAAGAGTCAGAAAAATTAACTCCGTCATTTGAGCCTGTCATAGCGTTTGCGTTTACTTCACCATCAACAGAGATTTGAAAATCACTTTCAAGACCTTCATCAAGTTCTGCGTCTAGGTCATCAAAATCATCGATTTCATCATATTCATCGACTTCATCTTCTTTTTCTTTTTTTACTTGCTCTTGTTTTTCAGCTTCTTTCTTCTTTTCTTTTTTGTCGCCATTTGTATCGGTTGCTAAGGCCGATTGAGCTAAAAGAGTCAGAATCGATAGGGCAATTAGTGATTTTTTCACGCAGGGGCTCCTTGTCCACACAATTAAAAGTATTTCGCCTATATTAGCGCGTCGCGTCTATCAAATCTATTGAACTGTAATGATTACACGGGGTGTCAGGCTTGTTTATACTATATAAGTTATCGTAATTATTGGTAAAACAAAGATTGACAATTTTAGGCCGAAGCTGGAATGATCTTTAGGAATTAATAAAAAGGGGAAATTATTATGAAGATCTTAGCTCTTATGGGCCTGATTTTAGGTTGTTCACAGCTACTTGCGGCTGAAATTCGTATAGAAAATTCATTTATGGTTAAGGCCGAAAGGTATCATCAGTTTAGGGCCTACTTATATAAAGATGATGGAACTAGGGTGGATGTCACCAATGATGCCATTTGGAGATCTATGGGAAATAGATCCCGTAGCCCCGGAGAGTTCTTATTTCCACTTCCTGCCTTTGGGAGTTCTGATAGGTTTTCCGCTAGGGTTGAGGTTACCTATAATTCTGATTCAGGAATCCTTACTGACAGCGAAATGATTTGGGTTGATGGCTCTCCGGATAGTATTCATATTTGGGGAATGACTTCTACAAGAAGTGGTGGGTTTGTTAGTCTTCGAGCTGATGGTTACTACGGTGGCAAAAGAGTTGATTTAACTCAAAAAGGGCATTGGTCAGCGATTTACGGCCGCGTAAGTTCTTGGGGTCATTATACAGCTCCATATTTAAGAAATAGAAACTCAGTTTATGATTCAGTTAGTTTTCGGTTTGGAATGAGAACCGGGCGCCATAGCATTATGGTTAGAAAATAATTTGAAGCAGCTTCTTTTAATATTTCTTAGCTTGTCCTTGGCCCCTTGTTACGGGGCTTGGACAATTCATTTTTCCAATAATTTTTCAACTGAAGGCGATGACGTCGACAATTTTGATTATGGAAAAATGGATAATGCTGTCTTTATAGGTGCTAGTCTAACAGATGGTGGAAAACTTTATGTGGGGTGGACTTATATGATGCTAAGTCGAAACTACAAATCTGACGCGGTCACAAATAAAGATGAAATCTCTACCACTCAAATGGGACCAAAGTTTTTATGGTACCTAAATGACGGTAAAAATATATTTCTATCAGCAAACTGGTTACCCTTTGCAAAAGGGGAAAGAAAAAGAGGAGGAAATTCTGAGGACATTGATGGGTCAGGCCTTCACTTTGCTCTTGGCTATCAAATGAAAATTAATAGAAAATTCTATGTGGGCGCCTCATTTAATTACCACTCTCTATCAGTTAGCGAAGTTGTCGATTCTGGAAATAACTTAACTGAGCCAAGTCAAAGCTATACTTCAATGATACCTATGATTGATCTTAGCTTTCATTTTAAGTAGTGGCGTTGGCCAAAAGCCAGGTTCTCACTGCTGAAAGCAAAGCATGGTTATCAGGGTTAAATTCAAGAAAGGCCCTATAAAGATTACGCTCGGACTCCATCCATGTATCTGAAACTGATAATTTCAAAACTTGTTCAGGACTTTTCAAAATATTAGAAAGAACCTTTGATTTAATGGTTAAGAGGGTTCCCCTTGCTATCAAACAAGGACCTTCTATAGTTATCCCAAATTCGCTAATCGCGATGACTTTATGCTTAAACTTAACTTTTGATTGCCTTTTTGCCTGCGTGATTTCAAAAAAAGGTAGTGGTGTATAAGGCTCGTTTACGTTGAGATATTGATTAATCTTATCGAGCAAGACGAGCTCATCGAGAGGTTTATGAAGATAGTCATTGGCCCCAAGTTGAATGGCTCTGGCAATGTCTTTTTTATCTGATCTATAACTTAAAACAAATAGGGGAATATGTTTTTGGTTTGAATTTCTTATGGCCTGTATTATTTGAAAACCAGCACCAAAAGCCTCTGCCAAATTTAAATCAATTATGCATAGTGAAGGGTTTCGGTGGTGAAGTTTTCTAAGAAAATCTGAAGCGTCTGTTGTCGTTATGACCTCAAAGCCATGCTTTTTTAATTTAAGTTCCAATAACCTATTAAAGTCTTTATCATCGTCAATAGTAAGAATTAGATCTTTTGCCATTACGATTTTGTTACCCTTAATGCTCTTATTTTTTGAGCAGTTTTTTCATCTATTCCTATTAGGCTAAATCGAGTGCTAAAGGTACCAGCTTCTATTGTACGACTATTTTCAATAGACCTAAAACCTAGCCCATCACCACCAATTGAGTTTAATAAATCGGAATTTAATTCTAATACAGTTTCTTTAGGGAATTTAACTGGCCCTTGTAAAATACAGGAGAGCTCATTAATGGCCCTAAGATTAAAGTCAGTTTCAATTTCAATATCAAAATTGTTTTCAAAGGCCATTTCAAATTCTGGTTTAAATTTACCAGTACTATCGTCAAGCAACCTAATTTCAGGCGCAGCATAGTCCATAAAGAGTCGCCTTATCTTTTGAATAAGATTTTTTGCAATGACGGGTTTAATCATATATTCATTGGCCCCGAGAGCGAGGGATTGAAAGATTGTGCTTCTGGTTGCATCGGCCGTAATAACAAATACTGGTATAGCTTTATAACTTTTATTTTCTTTTAAATACTTTTGAATCTCAAGTCCATCTTTACCATCATTTAACTTAATATCTGTGATAATTAAATGGGGGATAGATTCTTTAAGGCAATTTATTGCTTCATCATAATTTTTTGCCTGAGTAATAGTGATTCCCAGGTTGGACAAGATATTGTTTATAAAAAATTGATATTGAGAATCGTCGTCGATGACGAGAATCTCTTTTCCTTTTAAACTCACTCGAAAACAACCTCTAGATTTTTCATGAAATCTTTATACTCCAAGATATACTTCTTTATATCTTCTTGGTTTTTTTCCTTACAAGCCTCTTCAAGACTTGCACCAACTTTACTTAAGTCCATAAATCCGTAAGAGCCAGCATTACCTGCTAGCTTATGAGCAATGACTTCGATTGACTGTATATCGTTTGAAACTAAGTGTTCATCGAGTTCTTTTAAGTCTTTGTGCCTATTGTCAATAAACATAGGAATAATTTCTTCTAAGTCACTATCAATTTTTACAATAATCTTGTCGCTCATAAATTCAGCTCCTCTCTTTAATTTTATCAATCATTTGAATTTTATTGTAGGAAACTTTTGGAAATGACCTTAAAATTTAACTATATAAACATAAGAGACAAACCGGAAAGCTCGGGTAATGAAAAAAATACTAGTAGTAGATGATGATCAAGATATTTTTAACTTAGTGAATGCAGCACTATCCTCTGACTATAGTCTGACTTGGGCCTCGAATATTTCAAAGGCCAGAGAGGAATTCAATAAAGAAGAATATGATTTTATTATTCTAGATGAAATGCTTCCCGACGGAAGGGGGACCGAATTTTGTCATTATATTAAGCAAGATTTAAAAAGACCAGATTTGCCAATCGTTATGCTTACTTCTCAAAAAGAACTAGAAAATAAATTAACGGCTTTTGAGTCAGGTGCTGATGATTATGTTACTAAACCTTTCGAGCCCTTAGAGTTAAAGGCTAGGATTCAGGCCAGACTTAGAACCAGTCACGCAGGTGAAGCAAATATCATGGTCAAGGGTGATCTTCGCTTTGACTTATCAACACAGGCCTTGTCCCTTGAGTTAAGTGGTGTGGCCAATGCAGTAGATTTAACGCCTATTGAGTTTAAAATTTTATATTTAATGGCGAAGCAGGAAGGAACAGTCATGTCCAGAGAAGTTATTCTTACTGAAATTTGGGGTAAGAACAACTATGTCGTAGATAGAACTGTGGACCAACATATTTCTAAGATTAGAAAAAAAATAGGCCAAAGCCAGTACACGATTAAGTCGGCACATGGAAAAGGCTATCGTTTTATAAAAGAAAGAGATTAGTTTATGCCAAGAGCACTCTTTCTATCAGATAATGAATTTTTAAATGATATCTACACCATAAATTTATCTAGTTATTTGGATATTGATCTCGAAGTCGACTCTTCCCTTGAAAATGCCATGTCAAAGGCCTCTTCAGGTAACTACGATATTCTAATCTCACTTTCGCTTATTGATGAAAATGATGTTGGTAAAGAGATGGCCTCTGCTGCTCAAAAAAATGATCTACCAGTAGTCATTGTTGGAGAAAAATCTGAAGTCAGTAATACTCCAGAAGTTATCACTGTTCCTGGAAACTTAAATATTCAGTTTTTCTTAAGAAGTATTGCTAGAGTTCTAGGAATTACAGCTGAAGAAATGGCCGAAAAAGCAGTAGGTGAATACTTTCCCATGGGCTTAAAGGTCCTTCTTGGGATGACAAATGCACCTTGCGATGTTTTTTATAAAGTCAGTAAACCAGGAAAAGAAGAAATATTTACTAAAGTATGGTCAGAAGGACAGGCCATAGATCAAAAGTTTGAAAAATTTAAAAACCTTGAAATATTAAATTTATATATACCTGCTTCAAAAAGATTAGAAATTACAAATAAAGTAACAAGTAATATATCAACTAAGCTTTCGGATAAGAGCTTAAATCAAGATGAGAAGCTTGAGGCCGTTGAATCAGGCTTTGAGCTTGTGGCTCAGAACCTCTTTTCAAACGAAGAAGTAGCGGAAGAGGTGCTCGAAATCTCAGGGCAATGCGTAGATGCAATTAATGATGTAATCAACTCAGAGCCTAGCTTGGGTGATCTCTTAAAATCGATGCTTAGTAATAAATCGAGATTTATTTATATGCACTCAGTGTTAACAACCTTTGTCTGCCAATATATCCTTGATAAAATTCCTTGGGGCAGTAAAGAGCATGTAGAAAAAGTCAGTTACGTACTATTTTTTCATGATATGTTTTTAGTGCCAATCTATAATGACCACCAAGATATTAAATATGAAGAAGATTTAATTTTCTCTCCTGAGCTCTCTGATGAAGAAAAAGACGTTATCATAAATCATGCAAAAGAAGCTGGTAATGCGCTTAAGAGATTACCTAAAGCACCTATGGGAGCTGATACAATCACTACCCAGCATCATGGTGCTACAAATGGAGTAGGCTTTGCCATGGATCCAGGTGATGATGTTTCTCCCCTGGCAAAAATCATCTTGATTGGTGAAGCGTTTGTTGATGAGTTCTTAAAAGCCAAGGATGATGGAGAGGAGCCAGTCATAGGAACGATCTTAGAAGAGCTTCAGGATCGCTATACAAACAAAAGTTATCATAAAATTATTGGGACATTAGAAAAAATTAGAATTTAGTTGATTGAGAATATTTTCAAAATCGCATCGTACGGCTTCTTAAAGTTCCCAAACTCGTAAACTTGAATCTCTGGTAAGGCCTGCTTAATTCCCATCTTTGTAAAACCAAAATTCGCTAACTCTGTAGTCAGTCTTCTTACTAGTGTGAAAAGGCAGCTAATTGAGTTCATATTATTCGTATACTTTTTTTCTGGTAAAGTATGATGCTCCCTTATTATAAAGCTACAATCCGGAAAGTTATTGAATTCAGTTGAGACCTGAGAAGCCTGAAGCATATGTTCTTTATAAATATTTAGACTATGGAGGTTATATTCTTTTAATTGCTCGTCTTCAATATTTCTAATTAAACTTAGATCGTCGTATTTTAGTTTACAGTCATGAAGTATACAGGCTAACCCAAGCTTTCTAAAAGTCATATCTGACTCCCATTCAAGCTCTGCATTCATATAATGACAGAGGTATAACATGAAAATAGCCTGCTCTCCTAAGTCACCATAAGTAAGTGGCATCTGAGCAAATAAAGTACCAAAGTCTTTTATGTCCTTAACCACTTCTTGGGCGGCATTAACAATTAAATCGGCTAAACTTAAAACTGAGTCACTTACACCAACCTCGTTAACCATTTCATGAATTAAAAGAACACCACAAATTTGAGTTGATATTTTTTTATCTTGATCAGAGTTCTTTGATGTCAAAATTTCAATTGCTCTTTGCATCGATTCATCGAGGAACTTTATTTTTTCTGATTTTATTAGATATAAATCTTTTATATTTTTCTTGGCCAGGTTTTGAATTGTTGATTCCGTATATCTTTTATTCTTTGTAAGCACCTTCATATAATTGTCAGTATAAACCATGTAATAAACATCGTAGGCGACCTTGTCATAGAGGTAAAAGCTTTTTAGTTTTACGGGAAGGTACTCTTCTTCTTCAACGGTTTTATGAGCACTACCCCCAGTATTGGTCTTGCTCCATTCTAGTGCTTTTTCGATTGAGGATTTGAGTTTTTCTTCTGGATAAGGTTTTTCAATTATCTCATTAGTTTTATAATTACTAAAAAATTCTGAAGTAATAAGTTCTGTTGTCGAGCTTTCATCACCAAGAAAGATAATAGGCTTTTGGCCTGCGGCCTCGAAAATATCTTCTGCAATTGAGATTTGTTCTTCATCTTGCAATTGATTATCAATGATTATTACTGAGATAGGGGATTCGTGGATAATTATGTCCATGGAATCACTTCCATTTCTTGCACAAAACAACTCGACTTCACTTAGATGATCTCTAAAGAAGCCAATGAAGTTATTCCAGTTTGTCCTTTCAGAACATATAAAAAGAGCTTTCACAATTCTATTTTAACCTAATTTTAGATATTTACCTAAAATATTCCTAGGACTTAGATGTTCCGCTAGAACCGCTTATTTTTACTCCGTTTACTCTGGCATATCGAGGGCAGGCGACTGAGCCGGCCAGCCTTAATCCGTAGGTATTTGAGAAATTGACCTGTTCAAGCTTTGAGCTAAGCCAATCGATATTATTGAAAATAGAATGAAAAGAGTCATTTATTCTTAAGTTATATATATGGTGACTGACTTTTCCATTTTCAATCAAAAAAGTTCCAAAACGGCTTGTTCCTGTGAACTCCCCTTTAGCAGGGTTAGTAAAGTTCATATAATGGATATAGGGAATATAAAGCGTAGGTTTGGTCGTAGACTTTATCATTTCTTCAAAGCTGGCAGGTCCATTTCCAGGATGAAGCTTATAGCTTGAAATTTGACTACAGTTATTAATCTCAATATCAAATTTGTCACAAGTATCTTTATTGGTGTGATAAAAGCCTTTTAGTACGCCTTTATCAAATGCAGTAAAATTAGGTTTAAGCGCACCATTTAATCCAAACGGTCTATGAAATAAAACGTCCTCGTCTTCATGATTATCAGTAAGGTGAAAATTTTCTCCAAAGACCTGACTTCCTGGATCATGTTCTCCTTTTTGAAGCATGCCGGTTTGATAAAGCCATGAGTCCCCCCTAAGAGCGACCCAAGTCATATAGGAAATCATATCTGAAAAAGCATCGGCGTGAAAAATCACATCGTACTCGCCAGGAGGAAGATCTTTTCTCGGTGTTTGCTTCTTTATATCCATCGTCTTTTGGAGATGATCCAACATTTTTGACGGACGATAATCTGTGATATGTGCTCCAACTTGTGAAACACGAAGTTCTTTTTTGTCATCTTTAAGAAGTTGCAAAACAAGCTCTGTGTTAAAGTCTGTCCCTTCATAATATGAGGGGGATGGAGAGTTTGTTGAGGCCATCGCGATATTATAAAAACCTGCACTAAAAGCGCCAGATAACTCAATTGAGTCTTTCTCAAATCTTTTAAATGCATCTTCATAAAATTTTACGGCTACTTCTGTATCAAAATTTTTTAAATTTTCGTCAGCTTCTTCTACTATCAAACCCTGAGCCAAAGGCTTCGGCTCTTTTAAATGGGGTACTTCTGGCATTAAGTCTATTTTAGTTGCTAAGTCTTTAGCGTAGGAGATGACTTTTTCATGATCGTTATCCTTAGCGGTTAAGGACCCTGAGATAAAACGTTTTCCCTTTTGAAGATTCAAGAAAAACTTTGAGCCTTCTTCACCAACATTAAGTGATATCTGATTTCTTCCGGCGCGAATTAAATGCGACTTTTCGCCCCGATAAATAACTTCAGTATGAAAATTCTCACTTTTAAGGCCACTTACAATATTTTTTAAGCAATCAATTACCGATTCTTTATTCATTACTTATTCCCCACCTCTATAGAATTAAACCTGCAGATAGGAACGCCATGGGCCAGGTGCATGATTTGATTTGGTTGGCCTTTTCCGCAATTAAAAACTTGTTGAAGCTGCCAAGTGGAACTATCTCCGACAAGGTCAAGAGAATGCCAAAATTTTAACGAGTCACCTTTGTAAGTTGGATTTCGAACAACGTGAGAGATCTTTCCATCTCGAATTTTCCAGCCAATTTCACAGGCAAAATGAAAATTTTCTCTATTTGAGCCAATGGACCAAGACTTAGGAGTTTCAAGCATTAGTCCATTTTCAGTTTTAGAAATAATATCCTCAAGAGTTCCGTCATTACCAGAATCGATATTAATATTATTCATTCTTTCAATGGGAAGATTATTGTAGCTTTGGGCACGGCAGGCACCTCCGCTTTCTTTAAAGATTTCTTTTCCTGCTTTTTGGTTCGCCTCCATTATCATCTGCCTAGAGGTGATACAGTTCTTCAATTTTCCTTTTTCAATCATTAATACGTCGACCCCTTTTACACCGTCGTCGTCAAAGCCAACACTTCCTGGAGAGTTTAAAGTCGTACCAGAAGCGTGGGCATTTAATTTTTCGCTACCAAATTTTAGAGAATTAAAGTCTTCAAGATCAACATGAGAGCCACCAGCGTAGCTTAATTCATATCCTAAAATACGATCTAGCTCTAGGGCATGGCCTATAGTCTCGTGAGTTTGCAAGGCCATCATTTCATGACCGGGAATTAACGAGCAAACCTCTTCCTCTTGAATAGGAGCATCTAGAACCTGCAGTAGCTCTTCCTTTATTCGCTCCGGGTGAGAAGAGAATTGTTCCTCATTTCTAATATTTTCTAAACCTACTGTGGAGTCAGGGGTAGCATTTTGATACATAAGATAGGATCGGCTTTGGGTAAGACCATCTCTATCTTTAGCATAGGCATACATATAAGGGTCTACCTCTAAAGTATGTTTCTCAATTTCAGATCCATCTGTATCAAAGAATAAAATAGTTCTTTTATTAAAACTTGCACTAGCTCCTCTAAAGGTGAAGCGCTCATGTTTTAATCTTTTATTTATATTAGATAAAAGTTCTATCTTATCCTTAAGATTTACTTCAAAGGGATCTTCTCCGATATTCGATCGAAAATTTTCTTTGTAAACTTCTTTTGGAGCAAGCTTTACAGAGTCTTGCATAAATAAAGCGGCACTTTGAGCCTTCTTCATGGCGATGGCCGCAGTCTCCTTTAAAAGCTTAGGGTCTTCATTACTAAAAAAACCCCAGGCACCTTTATAGAGAACTCGTACGCCATATCCTTTTTTATCTTGAAAATTATAGTTCTTCATTAATCCATCCTGAAGGTGGATCTGCTCATGAAGATCTAGAGTATGGTATCTGACATCGGCGTATTCAGCGCCTTTCGCCTTTAAATCGTCTAATAAGTTTCTTATCTCGTTATCTATCATGGGGCGGATTATATAGAGGGCCACTTGGGGTGGCAAACTTTCTTCGCCCTTTTGAGTGCTACATAGGTCATAAGTAGCTGATTTTAAGGTTCTTTTTAGGATGACACAGTGTGTAATCTTTACACTCAAAACCAATTTATTTCAATAATATGCTTAAATCAGACTATGAAAATTCTTATAACTATAATGACTCTTTTTGCTGTCGGCCAAGCTATGGCCACTCCTATGTTCTACTGGGACAACCAAGATAAACTCGTTGAAGCCAAGGGCTGCGGCGTTGTTAAAGTCGAATCGAATCGGTTCAGGCTTTCTAATTATTACGGTAAGAAAACTCAGGTTACGGAAAACCTTCGTAATTATAGAGGTGTACTTCAATCTCATTTAGTAAATTCTTCCCTGGTAAAAATAATTGATGGGAAAAAGAAAAAGGATTTTAAATATATTGAAGTAACAGGTGTTAATCAAATGAAGGGTGTAAGACCCAATAGATGGTTTTCTGAAAGAGGGGATAAAGGTTATCTTTTCCATAGATCACTAAGACCAGCTGATGACTTTATCCTTAAATTAACAAAAGGTGCTCCAGATGTTGCTATTGGAACTCTTAGAAAAAGCACAATCGGAACTATGTGGCATATTGCTGTTGAAGGCTCATATTTTAAAATGGTTTGCGGTGAGTTCGGTTCTAATAGGGAGTATATTGTCTTTAGAGTTTACGCTCCAGAGAACAAAGAAGAGCCTATTGCCTATGTAGGAGTTTATTGGGACGAGACCGCTATTTTTAGGTCTTTTGAAGCATTATCAAAGGCTAGAGCACATAATGTCATCCCAACGGTATTAGATCCGCAAAGACTTGTTGATGCTCTTGACGATAATTCTACCTTTCTTGGAGACCTAACAGATATGGGTGACCCGAGCGAGTATGTGGATAACAACCAAGAAGAAACAGCTCCAATCGCTATTGTCGTAGAAGATTTACCCGAAGACCCTACAGATGAAGTGGAGCCTACTGAGGAAGAAGAAGTCATTCAAGGAAATGTTGAAAATGTGGTTTGTATTAGTGGAGATACACTAAATGTTAGGGCCGTAGACCTTGATAAAGTTCTCTTCAGTGCTAGAAAAGGTGAAAAAGTAAAAGTCTTTCAAGGCTGGGACGGTGAAACCAAAAAGACTAAAGTAATCAATGGAAGTACATATACTTTCGTTAAAGTACAGTTTCCTGACAGAGAAGAAGCCGACCAGACCGAGGGTTGGGTAGCTGAAAGCTTTGTTGAAGCAAAAAGCACTTGTCAGCACGTAAATGATAATACATTTGTTAGGAATCATAATGCAAAGATAACAAGTATTGACGATAAAGATTGCTGTGAATTTCCAACGGTTAAAAGACCAACTCATGCTTATACTAATGGTATGAGACGTTTTGGTGCAGGTAGATCTGATGGAAAGAGATTACACGCTGCTTGTGACCTTTATAGATACCTAGATGAACCAGCTCTTTCTGTTGGACCTGGTAAAGTGATTGTAGGGAAATATTATTACTATCAAGGAACCTACGCTATTCAGGTTAGGCATCATGGGGGCTTTATTGCCGTATATGGAGAGTTAACAGGTAAAGCAGTTAAAGGTGTTACTCAAAATGCCAAAATAAAAATGGGTGACAGAATTGGATATATCGGGAAAGTTAACTCAAACTGTTGCCGACCTATGTTACACTTTGAACTATACAAAGGAACTGGAAAGGGTCCTCTTAAAGTAATTGGTAAGAATAAGTACAGTAGAAGAAGTGACCTAATGGACCCAACTAAATACCTACTTAAGTGGGAAGACGGAAAATTCTAGATGAAAAAAGTATTAGGGCTTATCGCTCTACTTGTTATAGCAGGCTTCTTTTTTCTTGGTGATGACAAGAAAGAAGAAGTAGAGTTTACCGAGATTGAAAAAGAAGTAGAGACTAAGACGATTGAGAAACATGATCATTCTCACGACCATGGCAAAGCTAAGTTAAAGGTAAAGAGTCCAATAGTAAAAAAGCCTAACCAAGAAAAAGCGATAGTCCCACCTTTTAAACCCAAAGATGAAAATGAAGAGTCTCTAGCAAAATTGAGCACAACCTTTGCAGAGGTTTTTGAAGAAAAAAAAGACTCGAAAAGCTTAAGAGAATCACTTAGAAATTTAAACTTGAGACCTACGGTAAATATCAATTCTAATCCCTACACCGGCTCTATGAATATTGTGAGAACTAAAGATACTCTGCCAGGGACTAGATATGTTCATGCCCAGTATATGGCCGATGAGAATGGAAATGAAACACTTCAACACTTAAGTTTTGAATATCGGCCTGGGCCACAAGCTTTTCAAAGAGCGACAGAGGCGATAAAGAGTGAATTTAAGATAAAAGGCGATCCGATCCATTCTAAAGGTGACTTTGTTAGTTTTAAGCTAGATGAACATTATATTATTTGGTTAAAAAGAATGGGAGAGAATGACTTAAAAGATGATCCTTTTAATGCTTACACAAAAAATGATGCTGGAACAATAAGGGTCGCCATTGAGTTAGAGATTCATGGTGATGAAACTGATACACATGTTTACCCTGATGGAAATTGATGAAAGCATTAATCATACTTGCCATTTTTCTTTCAGTTAATTCAAACGCTACTATTTTCGGTGAAGATAATCGTACTGATCTTGTGGATGTAAAAAACAAAGAGATTGTAGAGTTATCAAAATCTATTCCTGCGCTCGTTTTAAAGAAGTTTTTAAAATCTAAAAATGAGGATGAATATACTCTCGATACGAGTTCCTATATTGAAGATTTTGGCTTTTGTGAAGATGAAAAATTTGTGAAAAAACAAAGCCCGCTTGCCAATTGTAGCGCCTTTCTTATTGGAACAAATTTAGTAGGCACGGCCGCCCACTGTTTCGACGATTCTATGAATATGGGAATCGATGATTATGCCGTGGTTTTTGATTATAAAGCAGAGGCGAATGGAGCGGGCCCTAAAACGATAAAAAAAGAAAATGTTTATATAATTAAAAAAATTGTTAAACAAGAATTTGAGTGGGTTACTTATAAAGACTATGCGGTAGTAGAGTTAACAAAAGAAGTAGAGGGTAGAGCACCTCTTAAAATTTCTATTGGGAGACGCGCTCCTGTTGGTACAGAGCTTTTTATTCTTGGTTTTCCCTTAGGGCTTCCTATGAAATATCAGCCAAGTGGCACTATTATTTCTTCTGACTTAAATAAAAACTCCTTTAGACATCAGCTAGATACTTACTCCGTAAACTCTGGTTCAGCCGTCTTCAGCGCTGAATCCCACGAAATTGTTGGGATCCATGTGAGAGGAACGGGTTTTAATTATAAAAAAGACCCTAACGATAAATGCAATCGTTGGGGAAAGGGAGATCCCGCAAAGGATTGGGGCGAAGCAAATTTTATAGACCTTATTTTGTAATTGGAAGTTCAATCACAAAGCATGTTGATCCCTCGTCGCCTTTATAATATAAATCTCCCCCATGTTTCTTCAAAATCGATTTACTTAGGGATAGGCCCAATCCAGTGCCCTTTCCAAAATCTTTAGAAGTAAAATAGGGAACAAATATTTTTTCGACAATATCGGCTTTAATCCCTATTCCAGAATCTCTGAAGAATATTTTGTGCTTAGATTCAGTTTTTACATAATCTATTGATATCCAGGCGTCGCCTTCTGTTTCGGTAAGGGCATCAATAGAGTTATTGAAGAGATTCATAAAAACCTGGTTGATTTGGACAAGTTGTACGTTTACTAAAGTTTGAAAAACCTCATCTTCTAAATCAAATTTTAACCTTATATCTCTGTTACGACGTTTTGATTCTGTTAACAAAACGACATCTTCTAAGCACTCTTTAAGAGTATGGTTCTCTACTTCATCAATTTTCTCGGAACGAGATAGATTTCTTAGACCTGAAACAATTTTTGTAATTCGGTCAACTGTATTATTAATTTGATTGATATGCTTATCAAACTTTGCTCTATCTTGAATATCTTTTGGAACGGCCCGGTCTACTAGCAAACTAGACGCTCTGATGATGGCAAGAGGGTTGTTAATTTCGTGGGCAATACTTCCGGCCATTTCCCCGAGGCTAGAAAGCTTTGCTGAGTTAACCATAAGAGCGTGCTGATCATTTAGCTCCTTTGTTCTCTTAGCAAGAGTCTTTTGAAGGATATCATTAGCGTTCTCAATGAAAATATGTTGCCTTCTGAAAATTTTCGCAAAATAGCTTAAAAAACCAGCCTCAAAAATTACAAAGGCCGCATGTAAAATAACAATATCCCAACCATTACCATAGTTGAAAACAATCAATGGTAATCCGTAAAAATCTATTCCATTTATTTGGCAATAGTTAAATGCCGCATGATGTACGGCAATAAATAAAACGGGGAGGGGGTATACTTTCCAGTCTTTATAGATCAAAAGTATAGGGAAAATGGCGAAAACATGAAAGTGCATTTCAATTCTTCCATACTGTAAAGTAATAAAAAGAGCTGAGAAAGCAAGGAGAAGGAGCCCGTTTAATAGACGGTGAGCAAAAGTTCCTCTAGAGATATGATAGCTTAGGGTTCCAATAGTACATAAAGCCAAAGAAGCAATTGCACCTTCAATATGGGTTCCATAGCCATTTGGTATTATAAAAGCGGCCAGTGGAAAGTGCAGCCACAAAAAAATTAGGATAAGTTTATCAGACTCAAGCCTACTCGAAAGTAGAATTTCCTCCTCATTTCTAATTTTTGTGTCTTCACATTGAGCTAAGTCTAGTTTTCCTAATGCCTGTTCCATACTGTCTCCCTAGAAATTTTAAATCAGATAAAATCTCTTCTGAGGCTACTTCTTCGTTGGTATAGATAATTTTTATTCTTGAATTTGGATCAATAAGGTAAATAAAACCCGCATGGGATATTTGATAGTCTGGTTGTTTGTTTTTTTGCTTATTTATATAAGAATTAAATCTTTTAGAGACAATCGGTCCAGTGTCGTCTCCGTCACTTAATGGGATTATCAACTTTGAAAAATTAGAGGTGAAATCCTCTAGTGATTTAGGATTGTCCCTTTCTTTATCAATAGAAATAAAAACGAATTGCAGATCTTTCAAGCGGCTTGCATCAGTTTCTTTAATAGAGTCTATCAAGACACCAAGTTTACTAAGATTTAATGGACATATTCCATTACATTTAGAAAAACCAAAAGTTAAAAGCGTCCATTTGTTTTTAAGATTAGAGTTATTAAAAGTCGTTTTCTTAGTTGTTCTTAAAGAAAATTCAGGAGCTTCTTTATCGGTCATTTTCCCATTAACTTGTGGTGAGCTTATTTTTGTTGATAATTTAGGGAGACCTAACATAAGACAGGTGGTGGCAACTATTAGAAAATATGGTAAATAATTTCTAAGCATTCTACTCCTCCGCCAGTTTTCTTGGAGCATCAACATGGAGACCTTTTTCTTTCCAGTCCTCTAAATCGGTTAGGTAAAAGACTTTTAATTGATTTTTATTGATATAAGGCAATAAAGTAGAAAATTCTTCCTTTTCTCCGCAGCATAAAATAAGCCTTTTGTTTTTATTCTCAGAGTAAATTTTAATCCAACGAGGATTATTATTTACGATGTCTCGTTCTGAAATAACGTAAGCCTTATCAGGAACCTCTAAATATTTTGAGTCTGCTCTAACATCAATAATAAAACCTTGATCGTGAAAAACTAGACTATGGGCACCGAGGGGAGTTATATGATTCAAATTAGAATCAGTACAAGAACAGAAAAAGATGAATAATAATAAAAGTTTTTTCATTTTATCCTTTTATAAGCTCGGCTAATTCATCCTCAGATGAGGAGGACCCTCCACTTTTAAGTCCTTCATCTAAGGCCTGACGAACAGTTCCTTCTAAATTGTCAAAGTTTGGTTTAGCTAGAAAGTCAAAGGCACCATAAGACAGTGCCTCTCTCATTAGCGCTTCATTCCCATGGGCCGTATAAAAAATAATTGGGTGGTTATTACCAAGCTCCCTCATCTTTGCGATAAATTCAATCCCGTTCATTTTTGGCATATTGATATCACAAACAATCCCATGAACTTCATTATTGGCCACTTCATCCAAAGCCTCTAAACCGTTGTAAGCGGTGAAAACTTTTTCAGCATGTGGACCGAGAAGATCAACTAAAAGATCACTTAAGGCCTTTTCATCTTCGACGATTAACAAATTACCTTTGCTCATAACTAGTCCTATAGTTTAGATTTGCCATTATTATTAGTTTTTCTTTTTATATTATTTTTAACTTCTTTAACAACCTTGGGCACTTGCTCTTCTATCGCCTCAGTAGTGTCTGAGTTGTTGATTATTTCGGAAGGGTCTAATTCTGAAAGCTCTTCTTCTATACCCTCAAGACTAAAAACCTCAAGGCCTTTAATAATTGCTCTGTTAACAAAGCTTCTTAGTAGCTCAGCGTCTTGTTCGCTTCCACCTGTCAAAAAACCCATATAATGATGGGATTGATGATTGGACTCTAAATTATTGATAGGGGGGACTATGATAACGGTAAGCTCTGTTGGCACATCAATTGTAACAATACTGTACATGGGAAGATTCTCTTTTGAGGTAAAAGTTATCTCATGCTCGGTCAAGGAAGTTATTTCTACGTCCAATAATATTTTTGCTCGGGATTCATTATTGTTAAGTGAATAACAGCCAGTTTTACAGGAAAGCTTTAAGCCTTTTTCCTGAAAGAGGTTAGTAAAACTTCCTAGCTGATTAGAACTTAACTCATTACCAACAGCAACAATATGATCATACTCAATAGCCTTTTTTAAGGCATTACTTTTTGAAGGTGAGTTAAAGGCGACGAAAACAGTTTTTAGGTCCCGGGATTTGTTTTTTATGGCGTTGGTCAGTCTATAGAGATTTTCAAAATTGTTTTCCCCTTGAAAGGGGTCATCTTCTTTTGAAAGTCTATAATAAATAACATCAAAATTATAGGCAGAAAGATATTCTTTGCTCTCTTCGAAAGAGTCAGATACATAAATATCAAAATTGCATTGAACAGCAAGTTCCCCTGCTAGGACAAAGTCTTCAGGCCTTTCAGTTATTAGAAGGATTCTTCCATTTTTTTGTTTTAAATGTTCAGTACTTTCTTCAATCCAGGTTTCGAAACTATCTTTATGTATGAGGTCAGAACCTGGGTCATCCCAAGGACCCAAAAAGGGTATTTCAAATTCAGATCTATTTAAGTAGGAACTAGAAATACCAACTTCAAATGTTTTTTCCGCCCTTAAATCTAATGAAGTATCTTCCTCCATTAGTCTTAGCTCTAAACTCTTTAAATCATCTGTATTAAAAGAAACATCTGATTCAATTAGTATAGTCTCCTTGGTAAACCCATATATATGCGCCAAGTGTTTTATTTGATAGGGAAGACCTTTAAACTTTGCCTTTGCAAACTTAGAAAAACCTGCATTAAGTTCAAAACAAAAATAGTGAATATCTGCAAAGAGAATTCTTTCATCTGTTCCTCTTATAAAGGGATAATTTAATCCAATATTAAAAAGGTAAGAAAGCTTATTAAGTTCTCCTTTGTTCTTAAAAATTCCAATTAATGGAACACCTTTAAAAACTTTATTCTTTTTTAAATAGTTTATTTTAGTGAAAACTTCGTGGTTTTTTTCATTTGAATATGAAAAATCAAAGATCATGGCAGTTGGTCTCTTTGAAATCATCTTAGAAATTATGTTTTCACCGCGAAAGATTTCTTTTTCGGCGAATAGTTCTTCATAAGAAGAGTTAGATGAATAGTGAGAATTCATACGGTCAACAAAGTTTTGATCATCACCAAAGTAAAGTATCATTTTAACTTGCCTTGCTCGCAAAGTCTTTTTGCATTAAAGAGGCCACGAAACATTTTACAATTTCAGCGTCATATTTATGTAAGCTTTTCTTGGCAACTAAGAGCTCCTTCATTCCATCAACAGGGGAAACCTTTTTATGTAAAATATATTCCGCAAATTCAGAGGCGAAACAAACAATCTTTGCAAGTGGGAAAATCTGAACACCGCTAATGCCTTTGGGGTATCCTTCACCATTTACATACTCATGGTGATCAAGGATAACCTGCTTAACGCTATCGCTAATAAAATTATAGGATTCAAGCATTTCAACAGATAGTAGCGGATGGGAGTGATATCTTTTTAGTTCTTCAGGTTTCATTAATTTTGGGTCAATATTTCTTTCTGCTGGTGGTATCTTTAGAATACCAAGATCTAGTAAGAAAGAAGCCTCGCCAACAATATCAGCAGTTCGTTTTCCGGCCCATGGAATTTGAATACAGATCATTCCAGAAAAAAGAGAGGTCAAGTAGGCCTTAGAATAGGCGCTTGGATCTTCTTCGTTAAGATTTCTTAAGAGCTTAAAAAGGTCTGGGTTCCCTTTTAAACATTTTTGAACCCCTTCGGTGATGGATTTAGATTCTTTCATTAAAGAGGGGGAAAGACCCTTTGTATAAATCTCTTCAACTAAAAGTTCGCTTCCCATTTTCATCATATTAAGTTTTTGACTTGTTTTAATATTTGGCTTTAGAGCAATTTTAGAAATTAAATTATTTAGATAATTTATGTATTCTGTTCTTTCACTTGATTTAAAGTAAAGATACTCAACTTCTTTTTCACTATAAGCGGTAATTCTTTTGACACTAAAAGTTTCTCCACGGTGAAGGATTTTTAAATACCTCTTATTTCCAAGTTTAATATAGTGGTCAAATACGGTTCTTGCTCCAGCGGCAAAGTCTTTTAGTTTAATTCTTGTGAACTGTTTATCTTCCGCTTCAATCTCTTGCGGCCCTTCCTCACTTGATGATCTGGTAGTATCTTTCCAGGTATCAAACTTTTGACCACCACTTAAGAGGTTAGAGACTTTTTGATTATTAAAAGGTTTTATTAAATGGCTTGTGACTCCCAGTTTAATGAGGTCATTTTTCTCTAGACCAGATTCTTCAAAAGTTTTTTGACTATCAAAGATCATAAAGACTCTTAAACTAGGCTTCATAGACTTGATGTACCTAAGCACTTCAAGAGCTGAATGATTTTCAGTTTCAAAATTTAAAAGAAGAGTGGTTACTTCAGAATTTTCGTAAATTTCTTTTTGGATTTCTTTTCCGCTACCTAAAATTATAGGCTTAAAGTCTACTGAGCATAAAAAATGACCCATGGATTTGGCCCATTCATATGTTGGATCACTAATGATGATAACTTCTTTATCCATCCACCTTTCCTTTATATATCTAGGTTAAACAAGTATCGGTTACTCTGGGGTAAAATTAATAAGAAATATGTTGAGACAATTAAGAAGAATGTAATATTAGACATTTATTGCTTGAAAAAGTATAAAATAAAAATATTGATATAGATCATCTTTTTTAAATTAAAAGAGCTATTTGAGAACTATCCGTGGCTAATTTTAAATGGCCATAGAGAGTGTTTTTGAGCCAGGCAGCCAGTCATACCACTCCGCTGGGTCGTCAATTTTTAACCTTAAGCATAATTGGGGTGACCAGTCTGGCTGAATGGGTTTTTTATAAAGCTTCATTCCTGTGCTATCTAATGGCTTATCACCTTTTTTAGTATTACAGCCGGGACAACAGGTTACGACGTTTTCCCAAGAGGTATCTCCACCCTTAGAGGATGGGATAACATGGTCAAATGTTAAACTAGAAGCAGGTAATTGGGTAAGACAGTACTGGCACTTAAAAGCATCTCTCCAAAAAACATTCATTCTTGTAAACTTAACCTTTTTTTGGGCCTTGTGTTTATTGTTAAGTCTTAAAATCTTTGGAAGCTGAAAGGACTGTGACACAGTTCGGATAATATTATCCTCATACTCTGTGACGATTTCGGCCCTTCCGGTGATGAGCAAGATCATGGCCTTTTGCCAGCCAACAATCTTTACGGGGAAGTACGTACTATCCAGCACTAATGTTCTCATGCGTGGACTCCTTTACCTCTGGGCTACCTTCCCAGTAGGTTCTTATATTATGGTATCATGGGGAGGCTAGATTAGCTAACCCTCTAATTTTACTAAAGGGATAACCTCGGATATTCCATCTAAGCCATTGTTTTTAAGTAAAGTAAATTCATCGATCATCCGATGAGACTTTAGTTTTTATTTATAAAAAGTGGAGGAACGATGAAAAATAAAATTATTATTAGTGTACTTGCCCTTGGTTTAAGCTCTCAAGCTTTTGGCTTTGGCAGAAATAGCGGTATTGAAGAACTTGTTGAGTCTTATCAGGACCAATTAAAGGCCCTTCAAAAAGTAGAATCTAGTAGAGAAAAAGAAAGAAGCAAAGCTATCGCTAATGCTAATTCATCTGTTAAACAGCTAGAGGCTAAACTTGCTTCATACGATAAAAGTTTAAAAAATTATGAGAACAGATATATTGCTCCAACCAAAAAGAGAATTGAAGCCAAGAAGTCAGAATCGGCCAACTTACGTCAGAAGGTAAAAGAGTATGAAGTGGCTTTAGAGCAAGCAATTAAAGATAGAAACTTTTCTACGCCTTGGTACAGTAAGAAGAAGGGCGCTGATGACTATCAAAACTTAATTACCTCAGCGCAAAAAAGTATTCAGGAAGCGGAAAGTAAGCAAAAAGAATATGAAGCTTCATTAAAGAGTTACGAGCAACAGAAAAAAGAGTATGAAGGAACAATTTCTAAAAAGAAGGAAGAGCTAGTCGCGGCTCAAACAAGCTTTGGTGAGGCTCAAAAGGGTCTTGAGACTTTTCAAAAAGCTTCTAAAGAATACCTTGGAGCAAAAGTAGCACCTACATTACATTTAGCTGTTGGGCAAATGATTCAAAATGGAAAAAACGCTTCGCTTGAAGCAGAGTTAATGCTCCGGGATTTAGATTCACTAGCGACAAAATTAGGTGTTTCTAAGTCAGAGCTTAAAAATGTTTTTACAGAGAATCCTGAGTTGAGAGAAAAGATTGGAAATACGGCCTTAGGGAGTTATGTTAATTCTCAAATCGCAAATGCTATGGGTTCTGTTTGTGAATACCAAACTATGTGCGCGGCTAAGGGCGCTGATGATGTTAATAAGCTTTCACCAGAGATTGTTAAAAAGTCTCTTGATCATTTAAATGATAAGCAAAGGGGAGCTAAAATTATTGAAGCTCTTGGTGAAAAAGTTGAAAGAGATGTAGCAGCAGAAGCCACGACTCTTGGAAAATAAAAAACTTTTAAGATATTTTAATATTGAGAAGGCCTCTTTTAAGAGGCCTTTTTTTATTCCTTAAGATTAAAGTGATCAATTATATTTTTCTTAACAATTTCCCATTGGTGGGAGCCCATACTGGCCTTGTCTACTACTAGGTGGTGGTATGTCTTCTTTAAAGTAGACCCACTGTTGTTGATGGACTTAGTTTTCCAGTTGTCTAATCTTTGTTTATTAATTCTTTTGTTTATTTTTTTTAAGCTTACAAGCTCATCATCTGGATCTACAAATATCATCGTTGGTATATTTAAAGAACTTAAGCTGATTTCATCTAAAGATTCCTGCGATTCCTTCATTGCGCGATAGGAAGCTAAACTTGTGCTAGGTTGACTTCTATAGGCCTTTATATTTTTACTTGGAAGACTAATCCTTCCTCCAATCCATCCTAAGTTACCAGGAATTTTGCTGTACCAGTGAACATCAGTGGCAGGAGAGATTAGGACCATTTTTTCTACGAGATGGGAAACTTGGGTATTTAAGAAATCGACTCCTGCTAATGCTCCCAGGGAGAAGCCCAGAAAATAAAGGGGAACGTTTAGAGACTGGGCTCTTTTCTTGGCCAAACAATAATGGGCCTGAAATTCATTTCTCCAGGTTTGATGAGTAGTAAAAAGTCCTTCTTTTTTTGATCCCCGATGCCCAGCGAGGCTAACTCTTAGGACCTCTGTTCCATTAGATGTAAGAACTTTTGCAAGAGCATTCATCTTACTTGGTTTTAAGTTTAAACCATGGGCAACTAAAGCTATGGCCTTGGTTGCACCTCTAGACTCGAGCCATGTGGAGAGTTCATTTTTATCATACTTATAGTCGCTATGAGTGTTTAAATCCTCTAGAACAATATCGATATCAGCGCAGGACCTGCTTGGGTCGAACTCAAAACTAAAACTATTAGGATTTCTTTCTACGGCCATATTTTGGCAGGAGAAAAGAAATATCATTGAAGTCAGTATTAAGATTTTCATGGACCTATTAAACCATACAAGGAACTAGGATTAAAGAATGCCTGAGTGAAATGCTTTATTAACAAATTCTTACATAACCCAAGTAAAGAGGACAAGATTAGTAAAACTTGATTTAATGGTCCTATAGTTGAGATTTTCAATGTCAGGGAGGATATTGATGAAGATGGCCCAGTACGGCGCTTTAGCCTTGTTACTTTTCAGTGTAATTTTTTCTTTTGAATCTAAAGCATTCACCCATGATTACGACTCATACTTAGATCAGTTCTTTGATGACTCTATGACAATCCACCATGACGTTGTGAAAGGTAAATATCATAAAAGTGGTCATATAAAAATTTCGAAACTTAATTTGAACCCTAGAGAGTTTATCGTTTCCTTAAGGTATAAAATTAAACCAAAGCTTTTTGTTCCTTTTCCTAAAAAGCATCAGTCAGGGGGAATTGACCAAGTTTTACCAATCGAATTTGCTACGCCTGAAGGCTACCGCTTATTAGAGCGCGATGGAAAACTTACCAATGATAAAGCGACCCTTATTTTTGAAGGAAGGGAATCTTTTGGTAAATATAAAGATACTTATAAAGTTAAGGTACTTCCAGTATCTGGAAAGTGGTGGGCCTATGTTTGGTATCATAGCGATGTAAATGCTACGGGCTGGCTTAAGATTTCACTTACTATCAAGAAGATTAAATTTATTGGTGCCTATACTGTGACTTCAGTTTTACGAGGTGGAATGCACTAACTTGCTTACGCATGCACCTGAGGGAAAAAGGTCTCGGGCTTTCTTAGAAAGAAAACCGGGATCGGAACCCAAAAATCTAGATCAGCTTCATTTCTAAACTTAAACTTTCCACGCATATTGCCTGTAGAAGTCGTTATAGGGCAAAAGCTAGTATATTGATAAGATTCACCAGGCTCAATAAAAGGTTTTTCACCTACAACGCCTTCGCCTCTTACTTCGTTTTCTTCTTTTTTTCCGTTTCGAATCAGCCAACTTCTAGAAAGCAACTGAACTCTTTGTTGTCCGTGATTCGTGATTTTGATGGTGTAGGCGTAGAAAAAATAATTATCTACTGGAGAGGACCTTTCTGGAATATAAAAAGGTGCAGCTTCTATCTGAATACAGTCCGTAGTTTCACTATATAAAAACTTTTCTTTACTCAAGTGTATCCCCTTACAAATGAAGGCTCATTAAAGCTAAGGGCCTTAAGAACGTCAAGGAAACTTAACTTGCCCAAAGTGATTCCTTGCACTTAAAATTATAAATAATGCTAAAATTAACCATACTACTCGTAGCGTCATTTATAAGTTCGGGATTTTCCGAAGAACTCCCATCTAAGCCAAAACGAACTGAGCTTATAGATAATGTTCATGGAAAACTTTCTACGGGAGTCTTAAGACTTAGCAATAGAATTGATCGCTTCTTTGGTTCTAAAAGAGCGGAGGATCAGGCAAATGGCAGCCAAATTAAATTGGCCTATATTACGAGTATTTCTAAGGATGGAGATATTGAGCATGAAGGGCTTATTAAATTTCGTTTAAAGCTTCCATACTTAGAAAATTTATTAAAACTATCTTTTTCTAAGGAACCAGCTAAAGGGCAAAGCAAGAAAGAAGAGAAGCCTTCTGAGGCGGGAACAGAAGGCAAAGATATTAAAGCGCCTAAAACCCAAAATAAATTAACAAAAGCCATTTTAAGTGAACCTTCCAAGTGGAGCCTGAACTTTAATACGGGAGTAAAGGTTGAAATTCCTCCTCAGTTTTTTGCTAACTTACGATTAAGAAGATCTGTCTATTTTGGGAAGTGGGAGTTTAGATTCTCACAGGAGTTTTTTTGGTTTAGCCGAGATGGATTTGGGGAAACCTCGACTATAGATTTTGATAGACCCATAAGCTCCACTGTACTATTTAGGCTTAGAAACTCAGCCACCTGGATGGATGAAACCGATGAGTTTCAAACAGAACATGGACCATCTATTTTCTGGCAGATCAGTAAAAGAAGGGCCGTTTCTTTTAATGCCAGGGCCACGGGAAGGTCTAGGCCAGATCTCTATATAGATAAATATTCCACTAATATTAGCTATCGTCAGCTCCTGCACAATAGATGGTTCTACCTAGAAACGGGACCATCCCTGGAGTTTCCTAAATCCAATAACTGGAAAGGTGTATTTAGCTACTATATTAAGTTCGAGGCCCTGATTGGTAGCTATTAAACTCTCTTGAATTAAGCTAATTTGGTATTAGGCTAAACTAATGGTAAATATTAGAATAATTTAAAAAAGTACTGGCCAAACAAATCCAAAAATCACTAAACTGAAAATAGAGATTTCACAACACGGTACAGCGAAGAGAGATATTTAATGTGCGGAATTATTGGACTTGTTCACCCTAAAGCAGATGACCTAAAGCTCAATAATGCTTCCTATGAAGTTTATCGAGCATTATTGACCTTACAGCATAGAGGCCAAGATGCGGCCGGAATCCTTAGTTATGATGAGGAACGAGGAAAGTTTCGAGGTGAAAAAGATTTAGGCCTTGTCTCTCAAGTATTTGACCTAGAAAACCTAGAAAAATTAA
The DNA here is from genome assembly GCA_002720865.1 of Halobacteriovorax sp. Taxonomy (GTDB): domain Bacteria; phylum Bdellovibrionota; class Bacteriovoracia; order Bacteriovoracales; family Bacteriovoracaceae. The sequence goes on along the minus strand of PBIO01000027.1, from coordinate 10,783 downwards.
AAGGAAGAATGGCCATCGGCCATAATCGATACGCTACTGTGGGGACTGATGGAAAGGCTGATCTCCAGCCTATCGTAACTGGTTATCCCTTTGGTGTTGGCATGGTTCATAATGGGAATCTTGTTAATTATCATCAACTAGCAAAAGAGTTTTCTGAAAATTATAAGATTCAACAGTTGACCAATAATGATGTGGAAGTACTTTTGAACCTCTGGTGTCATGGCGTACAGGAAAAACGTGATTGGGGTGCTGAGATTAGCTTTGAACATATTAAAGCCAGCGCAAAAAATATCTTTGAAAAGGCCATTGGTGCTTATGCGATTGCAGGACTTTTATCTGGTGTAGGTCTTTTTGGAATGCGAGACCCACAAGGAATCCGACCGTTAATTTTGGGTAAAAAGGTCTGGGATAGTGAAAAAAACATAGTAAGTCATTGTCTAGTTAGTGAAACAAACGCCTTAAACTTCTTAGGCTTTGAATACGTAAGAGATATTAAACCTGGTGAAGTTATCTTTATCCAAGAGAATGGTGAAATACATTCTGAAGAATTAGCAACACCAAAATCGGCTTCTCCTTGTATGTTTGAGTGGGTCTACTTCTCTGCAGCTGAATCTAGCTTTGAAGGTAAGTCAATTTATGGAGTCCGGTTAAATCTAGGAAGAGTTTTAGGGAGAAGGGCCCGTAAGCTAATAGAAAATAATGTCATTCGTCCAGATATAGTATGTCCAGTTCCTGACACATCCAGAACTTCAGCCATAGCATTGGCGGAGTCACTAGGGCTTCCTTATCGTGAAGGACTTATTAAAAATAGATACACTCAAAGAAGTTTTATTTTAAATACACAAGACAAAAGAGAGAAGGCCGTAGAGCTTAAACTCTCTCCTGTAAGAAGTGAAATTGAAGGAAAAAATATTCTTCTCGTGGATGATAGCATCGTGAGAGGAACCACCAGTAAAAAGATAATTCAATTATTAAAAAAATATGGTGCTAAAGATATAACCATGGCCATAACTTGTCCTCCATTAAGACATGGTTGTTTTTATGGAATTGATTTTCCAAAAGAGTCTGAACTTATCGCTAATGATAAAAACTTAGAAGAAATTGCTGATTATATCGGGGCTAATAGAGTTATTTACTTGGATGAGGACGATTTAAAAGAAGCGGTTGAAAAAAACGAATTATGCATGGCCTGTGTAAATAATAAATACCCCACTTCCATTGAAGCCGGGGAAGAGTTCGCAAGACAAAGGTCACTATCAAAAGAAGGTACTGCGTAGAGCATAGGAGCTAGCTTGGAAAAAACAGAATTAATGTTTGAAGGTTCAGTTAAAAATGTTTTAAAAGTCCCCCAGAGTGGAGATTTTATATTCGAATACTCAGATAGATTTAGTGTTTTTGATTGGGGCGCAATGCCAGACGAGCTAGAGGGAAAAGGAGCAGCTCTTGCTTCCATGGCAGATTTCTTCTTTAATTACCTTGGGAAGAAAGAAAGTTGGGAAAACTGGGAGCTTCCGGAGGGCTTAAAGCGGTTTAAATTTAACCCTCTACTTGAAAGTTTTAAAAGAAAGGGAATGAGTCATCACGGAGTAGGTTTAGGTACTGGTGATAATCAGTATAAAATTAAGCCCGTCGAAGTTATAAAACCAAAATATTTGAATAATAATGAGTGGGACTACACTGTCTATAGAGAAAGACCTGTAAATTGTTTGGTTCCCCTAGAGGTTGTCTTTAGATTTGGTGTTCCAAGAGGCTCTAGCTTACTCAAGAGAACAGCAAACCCAGATTATGTAAAAGAGTTGGGTCTTTCTCAGGCACCTCTTATCGGTGAAAAGTTTGCTAAACCCATTATTGAATTTTCAACTAAGCTTGAGCCAAGTGATAGGTATACTGCTTATGAAGGTGCCAGGGATATTGCTGGACTCAATGAAGTAGAGTTTGAAACCCTCAAGGATTTCGTTTCGCTGGTTGCTCTTAGAATTAAAGATATTTTTAAAGAGATTGATGTGGAGCTTTGGGATGGGAAACTTGAGTTCGCTTTTGGAGAGAAAGATGAAACTGGAAATAGAAGATTTACTTTAGTGGACTCTATTGGACCAGATGAACTTAGGCTGACTTATAAGGGGACCCAGTTATCAAAAGAAACTCTTAGAAAATTTTATAGAAAATCTGACTGGTATGAAATTGTCGAAAAATCTAAGCTTATTGCCGATGAGCGTGGAATAAAAGACTGGAAAGAGTTTTGTTTAACTGAATTTAAGACTGAGCCACCACAATTAGATTTAGATCTTAAGAATGCTTGTGAGGAAATGTACAAGTCCTTAGCACAAAGTCTAAACAAAAAATTTAACGGTGAAGACGTTTTTAAATCCTGCTGGAACTTAGATCAGGTTATTGAGAAAATCGATGGAGATTCAAAATGAAAGTACTTATCCTAGGTTCGGGAGGACGGGAGCACGCACTGGCCTGGAAACTTTCCAGAAGCTCTAAGGTCGACAGCATCATCGTATGCCCTGGAAACCCCGGGATGGAGATTACTCCAAAAGTAAGTACCGATAATTTAAGCTGGAAGGAAAAAGATAATTTTATCAAAAGGATTGAGCAATTAAACCCCGATTATGTTGTTATTGGACCTGAAGATCCTCTTGCGAATGGAGTTGCTGATTGGCTACGAGAAAAGAAAATTCCAGTCGTAGGTCCAAGTGCCGCTGCTGCAAAACTTGAGTCTTCAAAGATTTTTGCAAAAAACTTTATGCAAAAATATGACATACCAACCGCTTCTTTTAAAACTGTGGGCTCAGTAGAGGAGGGGTATACTTATTTAGAATCCTTGCCTATGGAAAAAGGAATCGTTGTTAAAGCGGATGCTCTGGCCGGAGGAAAGGGAGTCGTTGTAACTGATAAGTTAGACCTGGCAAAGAGCGCGGTTTATGATTTCTTAGATAATAAAGATTGTAGTATTTCTACAAAGGAAATTTTATTTGAAGAAATGCTACGTGGTAAAGAGCTTTCTGCCTTTGCTCTTTGTGACGGAACAAATTATGTCACCCTTGGGTATGCCTGCGATTATAAAAGAGTATTTGATAATGACTTAGGTCCTAATACTGGAGGCATGGGGGGCTATCAGCCCCAAGGCTGGCCTTCAGAATCTGTTAAGAGAAAAATTGACGAAGTTTTTAGAAAGACGCTTTTAGGAATGGAAAAAGAAGGTAACACTTTTAATGGCTTTCTTTTTGTTGGATTAATGATTGAGAATGAGGAGATTAACGTCATTGAGTACAATGTTAGGATGGGGGACCCCGAGACTCAAATTCTCATGCCCACTTTAAATATTGATTTACATGATTATTTAAAAAAAGTTGCTAATCATAGTTTAAACGAGTCAATAGATATAAGCTCTAAGCAGAAAAGTTGTGTCCATATTGTTCTAACAAGTGGAGGCTATCCTTCAATTGATAAAACACCTCTTAACACAAATAATCCAATTTCTTATCCTGTTGAATACAATGATCCTACTGATGGAAGTATCCATTTATTTTTTGCTGGTGTGAATAGAAATAATAAAAATGAATTGGTCAATTCAGGAGGGAGAGTCATGGGGGTCAGTGCGGTTGGAAGCACTACTGAAGAAGCGAAGGAACTAGCTTATTCCCAAATAAAAAACTTTAACTTTAAGGGGATGCATTATCGACAAGATATTGCCAGAATCTAGACCCGTGGTCGCTATCATGGCCAGTGGTTCCGGAACTAATGCCGAGAACCTGCTTTCCTATGCCCAAATTAAAAAAACCTATAACGTGGCCTGTGTAATTACAGATAAAGTTGATGCAGGAGTAATCACAAGATGTGAAAAATATTCGGTTGACTGCTATGTTGTACCTTATGAAAAATCAAAAGAACTTAGTCACCTAGAAGCAAAAACAATACATGAAAGTAAAATTCTAAATATTTTAGAAAGTAATAAAATAGAATGGGTTTTTCTGGCAGGCTATATGAGAATTTTATCAGCGGATTTTATTTCTAAATATTGGGATGAACAAAAAGAAAAAAGTAAGATAATTAATATACACCCTGCGCTTCTTCCTTCTTTTCCTGGAAAAGATGCCTATGAGCAGGCCTGGGATTCTGGTGTCGAACAGTCAGGCGTTACAGTTCACCATGTGGATTCAGGTATCGATACTGGACCCATAATTATTCAAGAAAGTTTTCAAAGAAAAAAAGAAGATAATTTACAAAGCTTTAAGGCCCGGGGCCTAGAGGTTGAATATAAGCTCTATAAAAAAGCAATTGATCAACTGTTTGCCACATAGGACGAATAAAATGAACTATTCAAGAGTAGAAATTACAAATAAGTATCAAGGACATCATTTAAATAGCTGGGTGAATGAAGCAAGAGATGTCTTTAAGATGGACCTTGATAGGATGGAGGAAACACACTTCTTCTTAATAGAGTCCGAAAAAGAGATCTCTACTGATACAGCACAAAAAGTCCTAGCTGATTCAGTTTTAGATGAGTTCAACTGCTTAGAGTGGGATAGAGGTGAAGCTTCATTTGCGATTGAAGTTGGTTTCAAGCCAGGTGTTACTGACAATTCAGGTAAAGCCGTCGAGGATGCTTTTAAAGTTTTCAACTGCCAAAATAAGATCTCTACTGGAAAAATCTATTGGGTCTATGGAAATCTAGATAGAAAGGACGCACAAAGACTTGGCCGAGAAATATTAGCGAACCCTCTATTAAACCAAATTCAGGTTTATACAATTAAAGAATTAAGAAGAGCAGAACGATTTAAGCATATCAGTTTACCGAAAGTTAAAATTTCAGGAACTGGTGAAGTAAAGGCCATTGACCTCAATATTAGCGATTCAGACCTCGAGTCTCTTTCAATAGAAAGATGTTTAGCCTTAACAGTTGAGGAACTTGGAACTATAAAAAAGTTCTACGAAAGAAAAGATGTTCAAACAGCAAGAGAGGCTTCGGGTCTACCATTATGCCCGACCGATATAGAACTTGAAGTATTGGCCCAAACTTGGAGTGAGCATTGTAAGCATAAGATTTTTGCAGCAGATATCTCTTACTCAGAAACATCAGAACCAAAGTATGGCCCAAATTTAGGGAGCTTTAAGGTTGATAGTTTATTTAAAGAGTTTATCAAAAATACAACAGAAAAAATTAAAAAAGAAAGAAAGTTAGATTGGTTGATTAGTGTCTTCAGTGACAATGCCGGTATTGTAAGTTTTGATGAAAAAGTGGACTTATGCTTTAAAGCTGAAACACATAATTCCCCAAGTGCACTAGACCCCTATGGTGGTGCTTTGACTGGGATCTTGGGAGTTAACAGGGATATCTTAGGTTGTGGTCTAGGAGCGAGACCAATCGCCAATACAGATGTATTTTGCTTTGCTCCTGCCAGTCTAAGTGATTACGACGATGGTAAAGCTTTGCCAGTTGGACCTAAGCCTCCTCGTAGAATGATTGAAGGGGTTCATAAGGGAGTAGAGGACGGCGGAAACAAAAGCGGCGTTCCTACCGTAAATGGAGCTTTCTTTTTTGATCCTAACTATGCTGGAAAACCTCTTGTTTTTTGTGGAACAGTTGGGGTTATGCCAAAGAAGTTAGCCGATGGAAGAACGACTGAGCAAAAAGGGCAAAAACCTGGGGATAGAATATATATGGTCGGAGGTGCCATTGGTGCTGACGGTATTCATGGGGCTACTTTTAGTTCGCTTGAACTGGATGAAAATTCTCCGGCAACGGCCGTGCAAATCGGCGATCCAATCACTCAAAAAAGAGTTATGGACTTTATGATGGAAGCGCGAGACCGAGGTCTTTTTTCTTCTGTTACTGATAATGGAGCTGGAGGACTTAGTAGTAGTGTGGGAGAGATGGCCGAACTGACCGGTGGCGCACTCGTTGATTTAGCTTTAGCACCTACAAAGTATCCCGGCTTAAAACCTTACGAGCTTTTTATAAGTGAAAGCCAGGAAAGAATGACCTTTAGTGTTCACCCTTCTAGAACAACCGAGTTTGAAGCCTTAGCAGTGGATTATTCGGTTTCGGCAAATGACATTGGAGAGTTCACAGATTCAGGTTATTTAGAACTTAGATATAATTCTGAACTTTGCGGAAAAATCGATCTCGATTTTTTACATAATGGACTTCCACAAATGAAGTTAAATGCAAAATGGGAAGGAGAGATTTATACAAGAGAAAACTGGTATAAGGGCGCTGAGCTAAGTGAGTTCAATGGTGTTAGTAATAGAAGTTTTCTTGAGAGAAGTTTAATTGAATTATTAAAAAGACCCACAATTGCTTCAAAAGAAGAGTGGGTTAGAAGATATGACCATGAAGTCGGAGGGGCCACTCATATAAAGCCCTTTGGTGGTAAGTTAGGTGAAGCTCCTAATGATAGCGGCGTTGTTTGGCTAGGACCCCACGGTGGAGAAATGGATAATGCTATTGCTATCGGCTGCGGACTCGCCCCTAGAGTCAGTCTGTATGATACTTATTTAATGGCACAATTTTCAGTTGATGAGGCCTTTAGAAATATTATTGCAAGTGGAGCTGACCCTGAGACAGTCTGCTTGTTAGATAATTTTTGTTGGCCGGATCCTATTTATCATAGTTCAAAAAATAAAGACGGCGACCATAAGTTGGCTCAACTGGTTAGGGCATGCAAAGGCCTCTCTGATATTTGTGAAGCCTATGGTGCCCCCCTAGTTAGTGGTAAAGATTCAATGAAAAATGATTTCCGAGGAAAGAATGGGTACGATGAGGATATTAAAGTAAGTGTTTTACCAACACTCTTAGTAAGCGCTATGGGTAAAACCAATATCAATTCTACTACACAAGCATCTGTTAGAAGCAGTGATGAAAAAGTATATCTTCTTGGGGGTTTTGGTGAAGGTCTTCTTGGTTCCGAGTTTTTGGAAATAACAAAAATTAGTGATTCTGAACTTCCTAAGATTAATTTAGAAGGTAATTTTAATAGATATAAAAATATACATAAGGCTATAAAAGATAATCTTTTTAATTCAACTCACGATATTTCTGAAGGGGGACTCGCGGTAACCCTAAGCGAATCTTGCTTTGGGAATGGCCTCGGAGTTGAAGTTAATATTCCCGATAATTCTTTAGAAGTTCTATTTAATGAGGCTCCTGGAAGATTTGTCGTTACCGTGAACCCCGAGAATGCTTCTAAAGTAGAGGATCTTTTTGGTAAGGACGCTATATGTATTGGAAAGACAATAATGGAAGAAATGCTTATTGTTAGGGACTCAAAGGAACTTCTTATCAAAAAAGACATTCTAGAACTTCAAAAAGCCTGGAGGACAGAGCTATGTTAGTACCAAAGGTTTTAGTTTTAACTGGTGAAGGAATTAATTGCGAAAAAGAAACTGCATTTGCTTTTAATAAAGCGGGAGCAGAGTCAACTATTATGACTATAAATGAATTGATAAAAAACCCTTCAAGACTTTTTGATTATCATATACTTGCTTTACCAGGCGGGTTTAGTTACGGAGATGAAATTGGAAGTGGCCAAGTTTTTTCTTTAAAACTTAAAAACTTTATGGGCGAAGAGCTTAAAAAGTTTATTGCTCAAAAAAGACCCGTCATCGGAATTTGCAATGGTTTTCAGATCCTAATGAAGTTAGATGTCTTTAATATCGATGGTCATAGAAAGATGGGACTAGCTCCAAATAGGAGTGGTAAGTTTATCAATAAGTGGGCAGGAGTAAAAGTTGAAGAGAGCTCTGTTTGCTTATGGACAAAATCTTTAAAGACTGAATCAACTCTTCCCATTAGACATGGTGAGGGGAGAATTGTCTTTTTAAAAGATGAGGAAGAAAAATCCTATAAAACTTTAAAGGATCAAGGACAAGTTGCCCTTACCTACACTCAAGATGTAAACGGGTCTTATAACCAAATTGCCGGGGTTTGTGACCCAACTGGAGTCGTTTTTGGTCTAATGCCACATCCAGAAGCAGATTTATTTAAAGCTACACATGCAGTTGATAATAGAAATCCCTTGGAGAAGTCTTGGGGGTTTGGAATTTTTAAGAATGCCGTCGATTATATTTCAAAGAATGAGGGGACTTGGAAATGAATGAATTAAAAAAAATTAAAAGAGCCTTAGTGTCTGTTAGTGATAAGAGCGGACTTGAAAGAGTGGCCCTTGGATTAAAAAAACTTAATGTAGAGATTATCTCGAGCGGTGGTACAGGAAAATTCTTAGAAGAAAGGGGGATTTCGTATACCCCAATAGATAAAGTTACCGGAAATCCTGAGGCCTTTGGTGGTCGAATGAAAACTCTTAGTTTTCAAGTAGGTTCTGCCCTTCTTTTTAGACGAAATAATAGTCAAGATATACTAGAAGCCAACGAGCTTGGAATTGAACCAATCGATTTAGTGATTTGTAATTTGTATCCTTTTGATCAAGTTGTTCAAAGAAATGGTGATTTAGATGAGTTAGTTGAAAATATTGATATTGGTGGACCGACCATGATTAGGGCCGCGGCCAAAAACTTTGAATCTGTTTGTACTTGTACAAATCCAGGTCAGTATGACCTTCTTTTGGATTGTTTAGAAAATACCTCAGGGAATACTGATTTGGCCTTAAGGAAAAACTTTTCCATGGAAGCTTTTAGAAGTACTGCCGCATATGATGGTCTTATTGCAAACGTACTAGAAAAAGAATTCAATGCGGAAAGTAGAACCCTAACCCTCGCAGCTAAGAAATCAAGTAGTCTAAGATATGGCGAAAATCCACATCAGCGAGGTTGGGTATATCAGGATCATAGTGGCGAAGGTTTGGCCCATGCTAGACCTATTCAAGGTAAACCTATGAGCTATAATAACCTACTAGATGCCGACGCTGCTTTAAGATGTACTAGTGACCTTCATACTCTAGTAAATGACAATCTAAACTCTGTTGTAACAGTTGTTAAGCATTTAAATCCTTGCGGGGCGGCTCTCGCTAATGAACCACTTGAGGCTTTAAAACTTGCTTGGGATGGAGATCCTATTAGTGCTTTTGGAAGTATTATCTGTTTCAATAGACCTGTTCAAAAAGACATTGCTGAATGGCTAAGTAAAAAATTTGTTGAAGTTATTATTGCTCCCGATTTTTCTGTTGAAGCATTGGAGCTATTCGCGAATAAGAAAAACTTACGGTTAATAAAATCAAATATGTTAAGTCCAGAGAGAAGTGAAACTATGGTTCGCTCCATAAGTGGTGGCTGGGTAGTTCAAAATGAAGATTTAGGAAAGGACTTAGAATTTCAATCAATGTCTAAAAAAGAATTCCCCAGAGAAAATCTTAATTTAGGGCAATTTGGGATCTTTGTAGGAAAGCACTTAAGAAGTAATGCTATTGCTTTGGTAAAGTCGATGGACAATGGATTAGCTTTAATTGGCGCTGGTATGGGAAATCCTAATCGCCTAATCAGCTTGTTGCAGGCGGCGGATAAAGCTAAAGAAAATGGACATGAGTCGTTAGAAGAGGCAATACTCATCTCTGATGCATTTTTCCCTTTCAAAGATACAGTAGAAGCAGCTCATAAGGTTGGGGTAAGAAATATTATACAGCCCGGTGGGAGTATAAGAGATGAAGAAGTAATCGAAACTGCCAATGAACTCGATATTTCTCTAGCTTTTACAGGTAGAAGACATTTTAGACATTAATAGTAGAGGATTTTATGGATTATAAAGAAGCAGGTGTTGATATTGAAAAAGGTGATGCCTTTGTTGAAAAGATCAAATCTAAAGTTACTAGAACTTATGGAGAACGGGTTTTGGAAGGCGTAGGAGGCTTTGCTTGTTTATATAAAATAGATGACGAGCGTATTTTAGCCGCTGGGACAGATGGAGTTGGGACGAAGCTAATGCTCGCCAAGCAATTGGATATTCACAATACTGTTGGGATAGACCTAGTGGCCATGTGTACTAATGATGTTTTATGTACAGGTGCCAAACCACTTTTCTTTATGGATTATCTAGCAACTGGAAAACTTGAAGTTGATACTGCTGCAAGTGTTTTAGATGGTATTATCGAAGGGTGTATGCAGTCTAAAGCTGCTCTTATTGGAGGAGAGACCGCAGAGATGCCGGGAATGTATGAAGACGGCGAGTATGATCTTGCGGGATTTTGTGTGGGAGAAATCAATAAAGAGGATCTGCTTGGTGGAGATAAAATTAAACCAGGACAGACAATTATTGGATTGGCCTCTAGTGGTCCTCATAGCAATGGGTTTTCTTTAATTAGAAAACTTTTAAAGGAGGATGAGACTGACCTTTTAAAATTGGCCTTAACTCCTACTAAAATTTATGAGGATACTTTAAGACCATTAATAAACAATAAACTTATTACTTCCGCTGCTCATATCACGGGTGGTGGTTTAACTAATATTGCAAGAAATAATAAAAATTTAGATTATGTGTTAGATTTTCTCCCAAGTCTTGATGAGGTATCACCCATTTTCAGTGTACTGGCTAAAAGAAGTGGTTTAGAGAATCCAGAGCTTTATCGAACTTTTAATATGGGGCTAGGGCTTGTATTCACTACTGACCAACCTGAAAAGGTATTAAATCTTTTAGGAGAAGAAAAGGCCTGGAGGCTTGGAACAGTGGAACCTGGAAATGGAAAAGTAAATGTTAAGGCATTAGGCTTTAGCTATTAAAACTGACCTACTTGGGTGGTGATAAAACTAAAACCATCCTAGTTTTTAGACATTCAAAATTGATCCATCCTGGATCAACTTGCTTCGCAAGCTAGATTTTGAATATCTT
>PBIO01000026.1 GCA_002720865.1 Halobacteriovorax sp. | reverse complement strand
ATTCAAAATCTAGCTTGCGAAGCAAGTTGATCCAGGATGGATCAATTTTGAATGTCTAAAAACTAGGATGGTTTTAGTTTTATCACCACCCAAGTAGGTCAGTTTTAATCAATTATCATTTTATGGGAATAACTTGAATGAGACTGCCAAATATTTCCGTTATGCTTAAATGAATCAAAAGTTCCTATTCCGACTTCAACCGAATGATTAAACTTTTTCTTCATTAGTCTTTCACTAAAACTCTTTAGTTCGGAGGCAGAATATAAAACATCAGTTTGAGGCTCTATAAATACATAGCTATTAATATCTTCAGGGTTATCCTTATCAAGCAATACAGCATTTATTGCATGAAAGTACCCTTCTTCTTTTGAGGACAGTGTTATATAGTGCATGGGAACTTTTTCCTTGCTCTCATCTCTAACTATAGGAACTCCCCATTCTTTTTCAAGATCTTCAATATGATAATCCTCTAAATTATTCACAAGAGAGCTATTTTGAAGATAGACTCTTTTTGAAAAATTATGGCAAGAAAATTTCTTAAGCTCATACCTTACAGTATTAGTATCATCGGCCTTTAAAAGCTCTCTAATTTTAGCAATTTCATCTGGGTAACGTGAAAAAATACTCTTTTCCGTGTTCTCATTGGTGAGGCATAAATACTTTGGAGTTAGACTTGAACTCAACTCTTCTGTAAAATTATTAATCCCCGACTCTGTTAACTCAAAATGCCAAGGGTATTCGTGAGCATGAACAGTGGTTGCAAATAAAAGAGCTAATAGTAATTTCACCTATCTTTCTACTCCTGGAAAGAAAACATGAGACTTCTTTGTTTTAGAAGACTTTCTTCCAAATAGCTCAAATTTAGGTTCTTCTAGATAGAACTTATCAATTGGCTCTCCTGTTTTCATCTTTTTTTCTAGAGCATCAATTACAGTTAAAGGGGTCCTATGAGCTTTCTTTAACAGTATACCAACTAGAGGAGAAATTCTAAAGCCGCCTCTTACAATCCCTTCCGGTAAGGCCATTTCATAGTATTTAAAGCTTTTAATTTTTTTCCCTTTAATCCTTAGATTTCTAACGGTGTATTTTCCAAGCACATTTTTCTTCCACTCAAAATCGACGCCTGAAAAAGTTAAGGGAATCCCTAAGTTCATACAGGCCCTAAAAATCCACTTTATCCAAAATCCTCTAACCTTGGCCCTGTAGACGAACCAACCTTTATCATCTCTAAAATCAAACCATCTAGGATGTGAATTATAAAGATCGTAGCGAGTCACACTACCAATTGGGAAATATGGTCCCCCCATGCTCGGTGTATGAACAGAAATATCAGATCCAGTACTCTCCATAACCGCGTCGGTTGTGTAGGCATTCCAAATTTTAGAACTATCTCCTGGCTCTAAATGAGAAAAGCCAACTTCTTCATAAAGATGATCGCTGCCATATTGCTTTTCTAAATCTTCCCTAGCTTCTTGAACAGCATCTGCAATATGCTCATCTTCGGCCACATTTCTTATAGGAACAAGTTCGTATTCCTTTATTCCTTTAAAACCTGACTTCTCTATATCGATTATCATTCGTCCTAATACGGCAGCATGAGCACCTGCCTGAACAATGGGAACCCTTTTACCAGATTTATTCTTTTCATATTCAGGTTTGTATAGAAAGTCGTGTGAATGACCACCAATGATAAGATCTATATTTTTAGTTTTCTTAGCTAGTTTTTTGTCTTTCTTAAGACCTATATGAGTCAGGCCAATGATGACTTCATTCCCTCTTTCTTTTAATATCTTATCGAACTTAACCCCATCTTTTAGAGGTTTTCTAATACCTCCATTATAAACTCTCCAACGAAACACGATTTCATCTGTAGTTAGGCCAAGAAAAGCAACCTTAACTCCCTCTATGGTCATCTCATGATAGGGTTTAACATGCTTCTTTATTCCTCTATATCTAGAGTCCGCATAAAAATTAGCCCCAAGATATTTAAATTTTGGATTTACATCATTTAAAATAGCGTCCATATCATCGGTTCCCATAAGGTAATCATGGTTTCCAATTACTGAGATGTCGTATCCAATTTTATTATGCATTTCAAAAGAGCGGCGACCATTTTTGGCCATATAGAAAAAATGCCCCTCCATAAAGTCACCAGCATCCACTACAATTGTTTCAATTCCCTTTTTTGCCGCTTCTGCTTTATAGAACTCAATCATTGTTTTTAATTTGGCATAACCACCTAAATCTTCGTCATGTTCAACATGATCAAAATAGGAATGAATATCATTTGTATGAAGTATTTGAACTAACTTGGCTTGGACTGTTGTTGAAAATAGGACGAAAAATCCTAATAAGATGAAATGAAATCCTTTCATTGGCTACCCTCTTCCTAAGGTTGACTCTCACGTCACAGTTATTTCCTATAACTGCTTATCGACAATATCATTGTTGACCTTTTTGGTTCCAGCTAATGTTAGAAGAAGTGGAAATATTTACAGCCGGCTTGGGATAAAGGTGTGGTTTTGGCCCCAGTCTTCCCCTCTAAGTGCCTTATTTTGCTTTTGACCCCATGGACCGAGATCTGTGCCTAAAACTCCTGTGGCCTTAATTTTTGACTCTAGAGCATGCCACATAGTGGTCTTTGTTTTCTTCATTTTCCCTAAAAGATTATCAACTGAGCCAGAGATTCCTAGACCCCCAACCACAAATCCTTCCGGTAGAGCGATGGTGTATTTTCTTGAAGCAACAATAGGCTCTCCATTAACTAGAATATTGGTGATCCTGGCCTCAGAGCTAACTCCTAGGAAATTATCAAGCCAATCATCTACATCTGTCATAGGAGTTTCGACATCATGACCTATATAATTGAGATCAATAACGTAAGGATTATTATCTCTATCTACGAGGTCAAATGTAGTTCCACTAAACACAAGGGCCCTTTGAAACCCAAGAGAAAGCCTAATAATGCTTTTTAACATGGCACCATATATTTGCGCCGTATAGATATTCCATCCATCTTTATCGTCTAAATCAAAAAACCTTGGGTATGCATTGATCATATCCTCCCTAGAAATAAGACCTTTTCCAAGTCCCGTTCCAGCTAAGTTAGGAACATGAACAGCTACATCGGCCTTAACTCCTTCTCGCATAGAATCGGCTATAAAAGCTGTCCAATAGGTCAATCTATCAGAGGCGCTGATTAGATCAATTTGCGATTCACCGATTATCTCATCTAGCCAATCACGACCATAAGTATCCCCTAAAATTTTATCGGTAGTTTTAATATAGTCACGAATTCTCTGATTCTCTGGATAGTTCTTTTTAATAACCGGAATCAAATCATATTCTAAAAACTTTAGAGGCTTCCCTTTTTCTAGCTCTAACACAAGTCTTCCTACGACATTTCCATGCTCACCAGCGTGAACAATACCAACGGGTTTTCCATTCTTGTTTTTTTCAATATGAACTTTTTTTAGGTAGCTATGGCTATGACCACCAACAATCAAGTCGATCTCCGAGGTCTTTCTTGCTATTTTTTTATCCTTCCAAAGTCCCGTATGATTTAAGCTTATAATATAATCTGCTTTTTCTTTTTTTCTTATTTTTTTAGAGACCTTATGGCTAGTCTTCACAGGATCATAAATCTTTCCATCTGAAAAACGCCAAGAATAGAAAAGCTCGTCAGTGGTCATTCCCATAATGGCCACCTTCATTCCGTGAATATTCTTTACCACGTATTCTTTAACATAATGCTGAATGGCCTTATGCTTATTTTTTTTCTTAACTTTAAAGTTTGCTCCGAGATAACTAAAGCGAGGGGGTTTATCAACCAATAGCTGATTCAGCTCTTTTGTCCCCATAAGCCAATCATGATTCCCTACCGCGATGGCGTCGTATCCCATCTTATTCATGATATCAAAAGTTCTTCTTGAATCTTCCGCCATATAATAAAGGGATCCCTCAAGAAAATCTCCTGCATCCAAAACAAGAACTTCCATTCCCTTAGCGAGGGCATCTGCTCGTTGCTCTTCTATAATCGTTTTAATGGTAGCGTAACCGCCCTTAGACTTATCTTGAACGGAGTCTGATAAAAAAGCGTGTAGGTCGTTGGTATGGAGTATAAGAAGCTTTTTTGCTTCTGCTCTTTCCGCAAAAAAGATTACGGCCGTTACTAATAAAATTAGCTTAAAAACTAAACCCACGATATGCCCCACGCATTCTAAGAATTAAATTATTCTAGGATTATAATCAGCATCATCCAATGGCAACTGCTTAAAAATAGGCTGATAATTATTTCAAAATCTAGCAAATATCAGCTTTAAGCACATAGTAATTTCAGTAAGATAGACCTATAATTCCATATGATTAAATCAAACAAAGTTAAAGATGCCGTTGATGAAGCCCTCAAAATTCTAGGAAATGAAATTGTTCTCGGAACACCTCTTGGGGCAGGTAAGGCCAATGGGTTTATTAACGAGATTTACCGAAGAGCCAAGGCCAATGCGAAGATCAAATTAACAATTTTAACGGCCCTAACTTTGGAAAAACCAAAGGGGAGCTCTGAGCTTGAAAAGAGATTTTTAGGACCTTTTGTTAAAAGACTTTTTGGAAATTATCCCGATCTAGATTATGAACTAGATCGAACAACTGGAAAGACCCCATCTAATATTGAAATTATCGAGTTTTATTTTCCACCGGGAAAATACTTAAACAACTCAAAAGCTCAGCAAAACTATTTATCTACTAATTACACTCATGCAGCTCGAGATGTTTTAAGTCGCGGGGTAAATCTCGTTTGCCAGCAAGTCTGCTCCGGAGAAATAAACGGTAGTCAGGTGTATAGCCTAAGTTGTAACCCTGATATTACTATAGATATAGCAAAAGAAATGAGAACAAAGAGCGATAAGGTCTGCGTTGTCGGTCAGATAAATCCAGACTTACCCTTTATGTACGGCGAATCAATAGTAGGGAAAGAGTTCTTTGATATTCTTCTTGATGATGAGGAGCAATACTTTGATGTCTTTGCTCCACCTAAGATGTCCGTTAGCGACGCGGACTATATGATTGGGGTGCATGCTTCAACTCTTGTAAAAGATGATGGGGAAATTCAAATTGGGATTGGCTCCTTAGGTGATGCTCTCGTTTATTCGCTTTGTCTTAGAGAAAATCAAAATAAAAAATACCGTGAAGTCCTTGGTGCCTTTAATATAAGTAAAGATGTATTTCCTATTATAGAAAAAGATGGCAGCACCTCTGTTTTTACTAAAGGTCTATTTGCAGCTACCGAAATGTTTGTGGATAGTTTTGCCGAACTATATAAAGCAAAAATTTTAAAGAAAAAATGTTATGATAATATTATTCTTCAAAGACTTTTAAACGAAGGTCAGATCAAAGAAAAAGTATCTTCGGATATTCTTAAAATACTCAATCATGAACATGCCATTTTAAAAAACCTCACAGAGGGAGACGTACAATTTTTAAAAGAATTTGGTATTTTTAAACCCTCTATAGAAATTAAAGATGGAGTATTGATTCTACCCAATGGTAAGCAAATAAAGGCCCATATAGAAGATCCAGAAATTCATTTGGCATTAGGAGATGAACTTAGAAATGGGGCCGTGGCCCACGCTGGCTTTTTCTTGGGACCTAGGTCTTTTTACCAGTTCTTAAAAGATCTTCCTATAAAAGAAAGAAAACTCATACGCATGAAAAAGATCTCACAAATCAATCAGCTTTATGGGCATGAGGAGATTGATAGGCTTCAAAGGAAAAATGGACGCTTTATTAATACCTGCATGATCGTAAGCCTTAATGGCGCTGCTAGCTCGGATGCCTTAGAGAACCTAGGTCAAGTTAGTGGAGTCGGTGGACAATATAATTTTGTGGCCATGGCACACGAATTGCCAGATGCTCGCTCAGTCCTACAGCTAAGAAGCTGGAGGTATAATAAAAAAGGAAAAGCTATTTCAAATATTGTTTTTAACTATGGGAATTGCACTACCCCAAGACATCTTCGAGATGTCGTTGTAACTGAATATGGAATCGCTGATTTAAGAGGGAAAACAGATGAAGAGGTGGCCATAGAGCTTATTAAAATTTCTGATTCGAGATTTCAAAACGAACTTCTTACAAAGGCCAAAAAAGCATTAAAGATTAGAGCGTCTTATAAACTTCCCGATCGATTCAAAAGTAATTTTCCCGCTAGCTATTCAGCAGTATTGAAAACTTTAAAGCAAGATGGGCTTTTTCCTGCCTTTCCCTTTGGTTCCGACTTTACTGAAGAGGAGCTAAAGATTGGAAAGGTCTTAAAGGCCATTAAGTCTCTAAACAAAAAGAAAATTTTATTCACAAAATTTATCTGGAGTGCCATTTGGTCGGGAACCTGCCCCCCTCGTTTTATTCCACTTCTAGAACGAATGGATTTACATAAAACAAAGGGGCTTAAACAAAAACTTTATCAAAAGCTCCTTATTAAGGGCTTTGTGACCTATCTCTAAATTATTTTCTTAATCTAGAGTAAACCGTATGAGCTCCCACATAAGGAATTTCTCTCATATTTAACTTAACTCGAGCAAAACCCATTGAGGGAATATCCTGACAGTAGGTAAAGAGTCCGTCCCAGTTCGTTTCTTTTTTTGGAACAATTTTAATAACATGACAGTCATAGTGATTTGGTAAGTTCTTTCTACCCATATGAATCACAGTAATTTTTTCGTCCGTGATTTGTCCTTGCTCTTCAAGCTCTTCATAGCCATAAGCTGATAGATATCTAACTGGAAGCTCAACACCTTTTACTCCCTCTAGAACTCTCTCCCAAAAGAGTAGCTTGGCCACGATCTTATATTTAAGCTCCATCGTAAAAACCTCAGCACCAATATTTTTAGTGCTGATATGGATGGTTCCACTTTTAATAAGCTTATCTTTTTTTACGTCATGGATAATTGTTTCTGAGCCCATGGAAATTTGGGGCACAAAGACGAGGGCGGCACATAGTGCAGCGAGAAATTTCTTCATTATTAGCATCCTTAAATTTTAAAAGTGTACCGTTGTACACCCTCTGAAACACTTCTTCAATAGTACTCTCGAGATTCAAGAAGATTACTCTCAACAGTGGGGACCCTTTGGGCCTGGAGGCGAGAGACTTCAGCGAGTTGCTCTCTTACGGGGTAGAAAAAGTTAACCAGAATAGAGCGATAGTCCCCGGCCATTTGTAACTCTCCATTGACGCAAAGAAAACTTTCCTTTTCCACCGTTTCTACAAAGGCCGCATACTTATAAGGATGTAAGGCCAAGTTGATAAAGCCGGTTTCATCTTCCATGGTGATAAAAACCATACCTTTGGCCGTGGGAGGAGATTGCTTTACCCGTACCATTCCAAAAACATTTACATTCTTATTTTCTGTTATCTGAGTAAGCCCTGCAGAGAGGGTTAAGTCTTTAAGCTTAAGAGGATAGCACCAGCTTTCTTCTCTTATAATTTTAACGGGGTGATCATGAAGAGAGGTATTAAAGGCCTTAAAATCCTTCATAACCCTTTCCATTCTCCCTTCTTGCATCCAATCAATCTTTCTTTCCTCACCGTCAATCATAGGCTTATGGGGTATGGCCTCACTCATCCAGAGGGCATTTGAGCGATCAAGATTAAAGTCTCTAAAACAGTCCGCCGCCGCTAGGGCCGTAATATCATCACGAAATAAGGCCGTATCCCGGCTAAAACGATCAAAGGAATGCCAAGGTCCTGACTTCTCTCTTTGAAAAACCAGCCCCTCTGCTCCATTCTTAGAAAGCTTATTAACCATATGAAAACCTAGCCTTATGGCGAGTTTTCCATGGTATTTTTCAAGCTTACTATCAAAATCTGAATGATTCACACAAGGAGGTAGCACCTCCACTCCATCCTTCTTAGCTGCTTGAATAAGATTATGAGGTGAATAGAACCCCATGGGCTGGGAATTTAACAAAGAGGTAAAGAAGGCCCCAGGAAAGTGGCATTTTAAATAGCAAGAAGCATAGGCAATAAAGGCAAAAGAGATGGCATGGGATTCAGGAAAGCCGTAATCGGCAAAGCCTCGCATTTGTCCCAGGATCTGCTCCACAAAATAATCATCAAAACCCTTTCGCTTCATACCCTGCTTAAGCTTTTCCATCCAAGGCCCTAACATTTGATCGAAATCCCGCATATTCCAGGCACCGATATTTCTTCGAAGCTCATTGGCCTCCCCGGGAGTAAAGTCTCCTACTTCCACAGCAATTCGCATGGCCTGCTCTTGGAAAATAGCAATGCCTAAAGTTCTTTTTAGAATAGGCTCAAGGCAGGGGTCCGGGTAAGTCACCGGCTCCACACCATCTCTTCTTCTAAGGTAAGGATGAATAACTTTTCCTTGAATTGGCCCCGGTCTAATAATGGCCACCTCAACCACAAGGTCATAAAAGCATTTAGGTTTAAGGCGAGGGAGCATGGTCATTTGGGCGCGAGACTCGATCTGAAAGACTCCCACCGTATCCGCTCTTTGAATCATGGCGTAGGTTTTCTTATCCCCTTCAGGAATATCGTAAAGCCCAAAATGTTTACCGTAATGCTCTTTAACATAAGAAAAGGATTTTCTAATGGCCGTAAGCATTCCAAGGGCAAGAATATCGATCTTAAAAAAACCAAGTCCTTCAATATCGTCTTTACTCCACTGAATAACTGTTCTTCCCTCCATAGTGGCGGGCTCCTGAGGCACTAGGTGATCAAGCTCCTTTCCGGCAATAACAAAGCCCCCTGAGTGAATGCCCATATGACGAGGGAAACCTTTCAAGACTTGACTAAAATGAATCCAAGACTCCCAGGAGTGAGCCAGCTCCAGCTCTTCACATTCTTTTTTTAGCTTTAGCAAAAGAAAGTCATTACTCGAGCCACGAAAAAGTCTGGTCTTTTGCAGTTCGGAGGCTTTCTTTAAAACAAATTCCGGAACACCTAGGGCCTTCCCCACCGCGCGCATACAACCCTTTTGTCTAAAGGTTATAATATTGGCAACCATGGCCGCCCGCTTTCTCCCATAGCGCTGGTAAATATACTGAATAACTTCTTCTCGCCGCTCATGCTCAAAGTCCACATCAATATCTGGAGGATCCCCGCGCTCCTCACTAATAAATCTTTCTAAAAGCATTTCAAATTGTCCCGGATTGATTGAAGTAATCTCAAGGGCAAAACAAATAATAGAATTGGCCGCAGATCCTCGACCCTGGCATAGAATGTCTTGAGATCGTGCCCAGCGAACAATATCCCAAACAGTTAAAAAATAATCCGCAAATTCAAGTTTTCTGACCAGCTTGAGTTCATGCCAAACTCTTCCTTGCAGCTCTTCATTAAAATCACTACCAAGCCTTCGGCGCATTCCTTCTAATACTGTCTTTTCTAAAAACTCTTGTGAGCTATAACCCTCTGGTATCATCTCCCCTGGGTACTTATACTTAAGCTCATCAAAACTAAAATTAATACGTTCAGATAAATAAAGTGAATCTCTAATGGAGCGCTCGTAAATGGGAAGTTTTGAATATAAGAATTCTAGACCGTTTAAAGAGTGCAGATGCCTCTCCCCGTTGGGAAAAAACTGCTCATCGCAATAACCAACAGGCTGATTTGTTCTAATCGCATGAAGAACATCACTCATGCTCTTTCTTTCTCGCCGATGAAAAAAAGCATCCTGAGTTAAAAGCGTAGGAATTTCCAAACTCTTTGAATATTCCAAGGTATCACCTATCCATAAATCTTCAGCTGGGTGAAGATGCCGACTTACACCTAAGTAAAAACCCTCGTGAAAGATTTCCTTTAAGTATTTTAGATTATGATTCTCAAGACCCTCCCTAATCCCTCCCCGCATGGGCTTAATCCCCACGAGCCCCCGCGTATCCATGGAGCCCAGCTCCTCAGGACCTAAAAAGGCCTGGTCCTTAGAGCCCACATGGGCACGGCTTAGAATTTTACAGAGATTCATATAACCATGAGGATTAAGTGCCAAAAGTGCCACCGTCTCTTGTAATAAGACAGGCCTCTCATGATCTTGTTGAAGATGAAGCTCGGCACTGTAATTAAGTTTTAAACGTGAGCCCTCAAGTTTTTCCTTTAAATTTAAATGGGCCCTGGCCAGCCCATAAACTCCGTCAAAGTCATTAATGCTTAGAGACTTATAACCATGATAGTCAGCTTCTTCTAACATCTCTAAAGGATGAGAAGCGCCGGTTAAAAAACTAAAATTGGTTTTACTTAGCCATTCGTGATGACCAACACTACTAAGAGAATAGCCCATGCTTAAACCACCCTCCCGTAGGCTCTTGAAAGGCCCACCACATGATCCCTTCATTATCCTCAATTAAATAATAATCACGGTCCCCTAGCTCGGGCTCTGCCCCATGCCACCAAATAGTGGAAACCCTCTCTAGAAAAGTTTTTTTATAATTTCCCTCTAAGACAAGGGGCTCAATCTTATTAAAAATAAAAAGAGGCTTTCTCTTTGAGGCCGCAAGCCAAGGAAGCTTCTCCCCCAAGTACTCGTCCTCCCTAGGTCCAAATGAAACCTCGGGGAAAAAGCTTGGCCTAAGCCCAAAGCTTTGCAGACTTAAAGGAAGCTTATTCTCCATTTCCATGCGACTAGAGCTAACGCTGCCACTTAGAAGGTCTTCATTAAGGTGAGCCGTTCTAAGAGACTCCTGTACTTCAAGGCGCCAGCCTACAGTGGCCATACGAATAGGAAAGTCTAGGTTATCCTCTCTAGCCTCAATCTCTTTCATCATTGAAAGATAAGAGTAATAGGCCTGAAATAAAAAGGTCTCAAATTTAGGGGCATCATCTAAAAGTGAATGAGGGTTTCTAAAAATAATAGAGCAAGACTTCTCTTCTAAGCTTTCTAAAGTCACCACCCAGTTAATACGGGTGACCCGTTCTTGCCTAAGCTCCCTATACTCCTTTAAAAGCTTATTCATGTCCTCTACGAGAGGCTCACACATATGTTCCCACTCAATAAGAGGATGATCTAAAAAGCGCTTTATAAAGGGCATTTCCTTTAAAAGAGTTCCCTGCCAGGGGAAGCTAATATCAAAACTTGAAAAATTCGTTTGAAAGAGATCACCCTGCAGTGGCTCAGGCTTTACCTTTTCAAAGCCCTTAAAAACCCAAGACCAAACCCTTCCGAGCCATTTTCCAAAACGCCTCTCAAGGGAGTCCTGTTTAATATTAAGAATATCAAAAGGCCTATTGATTTTCATCCTTTCTAAAAAGCGATTAAAACGGCCTATATTTTTTCTAAATTCAGCAAGCTCCTTACTAGGGATATGTTTTCCAAACTCTTCAAGTGCGCTCTCCCAGTACCTAAAGTCTTGCTGCCTAAAATAAAGATCTCCTTGGGGAGTCCCAAGACAAGTGAAACTCTCCTCTTGCTGTTTTAAATTAAGAACCGCTTGAAAAGGATGATGGGCAAAACAAAATTGAAGCTGAGTTTCGCCAAAGAGCTCCTTAAGCTTTCTTTCAAAAAAAGGAAGCAGCTCCTCTCCCTGTGCTGCCCACTTCCAGTAATTATAAACATTACTTAAATCAATCAGAAGTATCTCTTCGCTCCACTGCATAACCCGTGACCCTAGGGCAAAAGCTTCATCAGGCTCAAGGCTTCCCTTAATCCCAAGATAGCTAGGGAGGGCCTGTCCCCTTTTTAAATAATGTTTTAGCGATATAACACTCATGTATCTCTTACTCGGGACATAGGAATTTCAATTTTCCCTTCCCCTCCTTTTAAAAAATTCAAACAATACTTGCCTTCCTTAGGCCTTAACCAACAGTTAACTCTCCAGCTAACCAGTGGATTGCCTCTTTTCGTTGATAGAAAAAAAGGCCGCAAAACAAAAAGAAGCTGTTTATTCTCTCGCACCTTTGAAGAAATAAAACTCCAGTCCCCAGGGCTTAAACGCTCCGGACAGTCCATCACAATCACCTTAAAGGCCGGTTCTAAAAAAAGCGGCCTAAGCTCCGGTAGTGGATTTCGGCTTCGAATAAAATAAAAAAGCCTAAGGTCTATACCTCTTTGGGCCCAGGCCGGTGCATACACCTGAAGCTCCTCTTTTTGCCCATGAATCCAAACCACCGACTCATGCAAGTCCCTTAAAAACCTTAAGATCATAAAGCGCCCACAACGCCCTACGGGGGCTCCCCACTCAATGATCTTTCCATAATGAACTCCCCCTCTTTTTAAAAAAAAAGCATCCAGCTCATCTAGGCCTGAGCGTATAGGAGGCCCCTTTTCCTCCAGGGAAAACTTATGAAGATGCTCTTTTAAAAGGGCCTCTTCCTGCGTGTTCAGTTCCATGACGACGACCGAGAATAAGTATAAAGATTGGCCTAATATTCAAAAAAGCCCATGCGTAAGTTTTGCGTAAGTTAAAATAAAAAGCAAGACGGAGCGCATAGGCCATACTGGCTTATTAACTAAACGTCGGATAAAATCATTAAAATGTTCTATAAAAAAATAATCACCTATCTGGCCCTAATCAACCTGCTCTTTCTGCCTATGAATGCCATGGCCAACGAAAAAGCAGAAAAAAAAGAAGAAAAAGCTGTTACAGAATCGACAATACTTCTCATTGCATCTGCTTATACCGGAATAAGTTTTGCTGAAGATTGCAGTCAACCATCGGCCCTCGTCTTTGCGGCCGGAGCTCTTTATTACGTCTATGGAGAAATAAAAAATTGGAATAATTTTAAGAAGGCCAGTGACGAAGTTGTAAAACGATATCAAATGCTAAATAAGGAGCAGACTGAAGCTCAAGTTGAGGCCCTTAGCAAAGCTGAAGAGCAGACGCGTAAAGCAGAAAATGCTGCCAGAGAAAGAGCAAAAAATGCTACTCCCGCCGCCACAATTTTTACAGCGGCTGCAGTTATAGCGATTATTGAATTTGTTTTAAGCTTTTATACCTATGATGACACCTGCCAAATTGAAAATAAGTGGCCTGAACTTTTTAAGCCTCTTCTAAACCTTATGGGTAATGAAGCCTTTGCCCAGGCCGACGCTAACAAGGCCAGGGCCATGGGCATCGTTTCGCCCGAGGCTATTATTAGACTAACAACTGCCATATCCGCGGCCTACACCTCTATCAATGCAGCTCGCTCGAGCGGTGGTGTTAGGGCAGTCTTTTTCGGTGCCTATGCACTAATTGCCAGTCAGGTGGCCAAAATGACTGAAGACGCTGCCGATGAATATAAAAAACAAGCTGATAAGTATAAAGCGGAACTACAAAGGCTATTAAACTCTCTCTCAAAAATTGGTTATATAAAATATAATAAGATGAATTTGGCCCTTGGGGAGTTACGTGAAATAGATGCAAAACGAGTTACTACTCAAAAATTTAACTGCGCAAACTCTCGTGGTACCAATAGTTTTGTTATGGATTCAAGTTGCCAATGTAGAGCAGCAGGAACATGTAAAAGGGTTTCAATGCCCGACCTCAAATATAGTGGCTTTAATGCTCCAAAACCTGTTACGGATTCAATCACAAGCTTTTCAACTATGGCCGATAATGGCTACCGCTCTAATAACGCGGAAGCTGATCTCGCACAAGCGAGCTTGAATAGTAATTCAAACGCTCTTAGAAACCTGAAAAATAAATTACAAGATGGAGCCAGTAAGTCCTTAGTTAAAAATGGACAGGCTCCTATCGACTTTAAAGAACAAGAAAAGATTATGGCCAAAAATATAATCGCCTTAGTAAAATCAAATTTAAATCAAAAAGCTTTCGATCTTTTTGCAACTAATGCTGGAAATACCCCAACTACGAAGACCAGCCGCAAGAAAGGATCAGATAAAAAATCAGATAAAAATATCAAGAAACAAATTAGGAGCCTCTCTAAGCCTATCAAATTCAAATCAAAAGGTTCCAAGAAACCTATTGATGATTTCTTTGCCTTAGTCGAAGCAGAGAACCAAGAAAAACTAGATACGGCAACTGAGCTAGCTAAATACAAAGACAATGATGAAGAAATAGAAAAGGATAAGAGAAAATCAATCTTTAAGATAATTACCAATCGGTATATTAAATCTGCTTTTCCTGTACTCTTTGACGAAGAAAAATAATTATTTTCTTTCCTTTAGTTTTTCAAATCCACTTCTCACATAGCGGTTAGAGATAATAGTCCAAATCGAAACTGTTCGATCGTCATTAATATCGGTTATCGTTCCGTCTCTTAATTTAGCGAGGGTTTCCTCATCAATCGGCTCCACATCTTCATCTTTTACCATTTTCTCTTTTACGGGCTTTTTTCTTAATAGCTTTAACGCCGGATCATCATCTATATCGGGCAAGTTCAAGGACTTTTTACTTTTAGGACTAATCGCTACTTTAACTGCTGCTTTAGCTTTTTCCTTATCTTTCATCATATCTACAGAATCCGCTTTGACCTTAGATGAAAATCTTCCTTTATAAGCTCCTTCTAAACCGGCCTTCTGAGCAGCTGTAAGCTTTGAAAGTGAATCCTTTTTGATCTGCTCTAATGAAAAAGAATCCGGCTTATCTAAAAAGGATTTTGGATCTATCCCCTTGGTTCCTTCTGCCCCCTGGAACTTGACTTCCTTAAGCTCGGCATTAGCCTTTTTAATTCTGGCGGAAACGTTCTGTAAGAGATCAGAGCCAGCAAGAGTTCCAGTGCTAAGACCGCCCGAAAGAGAAGAGACACCAGAGGGACCACCGTTGTTTACCATGCTTGAACCTATGGCAACAATCTCTGGCTTTTTAAGATCATTTCTAATTTCACCCCCGCCACCTTCTAAAACAACAGCATCAGAACTTCCTACATACTGCTGATATAAATTTTCTATCTGAGCCAAATTATCTCTTAGTTCCATAACTTGATCACTAACCACATCTATGTCATTTTTTACTAAGTCCATAGTCTCTTTGTTTAGAAACTGGTAGCGGCTTTCAGGTTTTTCCATAATCTTATTCGTAGCTTCTTTTTGTTCCTCTATGACTTTTAAATAAAATGTATAAAGTGGATTCTCTTCCTCTGCCATGGCCTCACCAATAGCAAGGTTCAAGAGCACATAAAAATATTTCTTATAGTTATAATTCACTGAAGCTTGAGCACCGCTTAAACTACCACAGCTGATATGTGTATGAACTCTCGATTGGTCATACTCATACTTTCTTGTTTTGTATTTTTGGTAAGCTTTAACCGCTTCTCTGGCCGCGTGATCACTAAGGCCGGCCCGCTTTTTCTTTTTATCATAATCCTTTTTAGATTTATTTTTACGATCTCCCCTATAGGAAATCCTAGAGGCTTTCACATTGGTCTCATCCCCTGCTGCTTTAGCTGCGGAAAAAAGCATTCCTCGATAAACTTTTTTAAGCTCAACTTGTCTATCTAAGTAATCGATTGAAACTTTTGTTAGATCGGCATTGAGCTCCAAAGCTTCTTTTTGACTTGGAAGTTCGACCTTTTTAGAAATATCTTTTAACCAGTTGGTTCTTTGTTCATACTCTGATTGATAAGAGGCTAAGCCTAGAAGGTAAACAGCCGAAGCAGCTTTAAAAAAATCATGCGAGAAAGGTTCAACGTACCCATTTGTGGCATTAACACCAACTAACTTATTAACAACAAATTTTTCAGGACCAGGCAATTTACTAAAAAAGCTATCTTTTGGCGGAGCTACCTTGACGAGTTCGCAAGAGTTTACTGAATTAATTCCTGAAATAGCTAAGACCATAGTGTCGAAAGATTTCTTTGCCATTCCTTGCTCGATAATATTTTTTACAAATGAGTTAAGCACTGCCTTATTATTACTGTCTCCATTCATATATTTTTGAAGACCAGCAAAAGCACTTTTATAGCTTCCATCGACTTCTTTTCTAGCTTTAGAATAGTCTTTCTTACCGTAATACTTAACAGCCTCTAAATACCTATTCGAAGCTAAGGCCAGTCTTTCACTTAGCCGATTATTAAGCTCCTCACTTTTTTGAAGATATCTTTTCTTTTCTTCTTTAAAGATTTGCTCACTTTGGTTTTCAGTTGCATAAAGATAAAAAGACGAGACAAGGCTTAGGCATAAGATAGACAGCTTCATAAAATTCTCCAAGATACTCACCTATTTTAACTTAATATCTTGCTATCTACCTAATTCTACTGGTTAGATGAGCTTTAGGAGCTGTTTAGGGACCCCAATAGAAGGAAAACAAATTATAATTGGCACATTACGTAATTCTGAAGACTTGCAGAGGGAGTATTATTAGCCTAAAATCAAGCACTTACTTAGAATTAAAACTAGCAAATCCAATAAGTATGAGACTAAATTATAAGAGATCTTTTATTAATTCCCTCGTCATCTTTGGTGTTTTAACGCTTATTTCAACCATATTTGTTTTCACCACTTATCAAAAAGATAAGAGCATTATTGAAGCCCAATCTAACGATATAATCATCTTACAAAAAGAAAGAATCTATAATCACTTAGATAATATCTTGAATATGATTCAATTTATGCAAACTAAGTTTAGAAATTGGGATACTTTTGATGAAAAAAACTTTGATACCTTAGCCAATAACTTTTTAACCTTAAACCCTTCAGCCCTCGCTTTTAATTACGTAAATAATGAAAATATAATTGCGAGAGTCTTTCCTCTTCATAAAAATAGGATGGCCTTAGGAAAGGATTTAACAAGCCACCCTGATAGCGAGATTAAAAGCATCTTTCTGAAAGGCTTAGATAAAGATCGAATTACCTTAACCCCACCAGTTGACCTCTATCAAGGTCATAGGGCCATAATTTTTTATGCCCCCGTTATTTTTAAAGACAGTAGTTATGGCTGGCTCAATATACTTATTCAGATAGATAAAACCTTTGAAAACTTTCTCAAGGTCAACGCACCGTTAAACTCTCATATCTCGATTATCGATAAAAAATCTAGGCGATACCTCTTTAACGAAAATAGTGTTGGGGAGTTAAGTTTAAAAAAGGAATTTCGCTTTCATAACAGAGTTCTTATATTTTCAAATGATATAAGCACTGAGGTTTCAAACTTACAGGAGAGACACTGGAGGCAATTAGGCTTTATTCAGTGCCTAATTATCCTCCTCTGTATTACTTTATATTTTTATTTTAAGAATAATGAGAAAATTATCGAAAGCTTTGTCTCAACCAAAAGTGAAAGAAATCTATTGAGAATCCTATTTCATGATCTAACGAACCCCTTAAGTATTGTTCAGCTCTACGCACTATCACTTCAAGAAAAATATCCCTCTGACCCCGAGGTACCAAAGCAATTAATAAAGATTCAGCAAATGACAGAAGTCATTACCTCAATAAGGCATCTTGACTACCTCAACAGAGAGGTCAAAGAAGTAAAGCCAGTTAAATTTAATATCAATGAGCTTTTTGAGAATTTATTATTGTTAAATAAAGATTTAATAAGTAAGAAAAATCTAAATATTCAAATCAATAATAGTGAAAATATCACTAAAGAGCTAAGAGTCCCTTACGAGCTCTTTAAGAATGAAATTGTTAACAACCTGTTTAATAATGCTTTGAAGTTTTCATTTGCATCAAGTGAAATAATTATTGAAGTGAGTAATGAATTTATTAAAATTACCAATAAAAGTGAGCCCATTCCTAGCAAGGTCTTAAAAGATATCAATGAATTAAAACCAACTGAGAGCAAGACAGAAGGAATTATTGGCAAAGGTCACGGACTAGGGATGTTTATTGCAAAAATACTTGCAAGAAAATTCGAGCTTGATCTTAAGATTACCCAAGACACCAAGAAAAAAGAAGTCTACACAGTTTTAACTTTCTAAACTCTTAGACCTCTTTTTTACTCTCTCGAATTAAATCTACGATAATAACAAGCGCAGGCGCTAAGAAAATAGGGGTCATCTCAGAATAAAAGCGTATTTCTGGCATCATCCCTATGAAAAAAACTATCACCCCATAAGGAATAAAGACCAACATTGACTTTGATAAAAATTCATTTTTAATATGCTTTCTAAAGGGAATGACAAAGTAAGGTAGTACCCAAAATGTTGTTAGCAAGTAGAGAAGATCAAATAGAGACTTGTTTAAACGCCCATTAAAAATTCCATTAAAAGTTTGTTTAAAGAATCCAATATTATGGGCCAAATTATCTTCGTAAACACCGCCAGGTGTCCCTTTTAAAATTAAATGTTCTATTATTCCTCTTACGGCAAAAAAGATACTTACTTGCAGTAGGCCATGCAGAGCGAGCTTCTTCAAAGGCATTTTATTAAAAAAGGTAATGGCCATCAATATAGAGATAAATGCTGGGGTCTCTCGGTTAAAAACCGCTAAAATATATAGTAAATAAAACCAAAGAAATTTTTCTTGAACTAAATAATACAAAAGTGCTGAGACAAAAAAGACTGAGTATATATCATAGCAGTACCAAGTATTAATTAATCTAGGCAACAGAAGCTGATATGGAAGAACCAAAAGTAGAGAGTATGAGAGAAGACGTGAAGTTCTTTCATTTTGGATAAAGAGGTTTAAATATTTCTTAAAGAAAACTACCGCCAAAATACAACCAATGACCTCTAAAAGGTTAAAAGTTAATTCAGGTGATAATCCAAAACTATTAATTAATTTAGCGATTGATGGAATTAGGACTCTTCCTACAAAAGGTCTGTGGTAATCAAAATTAAGAATTTTCTCAAAACCGATCCAATCGAGCATTATATTTGTGAAGCGGTATCCAGAAAACAGAGCACAGCCCATTGCCAGCATCAGATAGTAGTAGATGTCTTCTTTTTTAATTTTTGATATCATATAAATAACTTAGCTTACTCCCCTTTTATTGGCAATATTTTCAAACACTTACCCTTCCTTCCTAAACTATAAATATTACAAGATTTGAAGGTCTTAATATATTTCAATACCCATATCGGGTATGGTCACGGCTTATTAATTTAACGGGTTGTGGGATGAGAATTACTAATCTTTTGGTTTTAACGGCCATTATTTGGAGTTTTGCAGGGTTTTCTTATACAAACCACGCTCCTCTTCATAAAAATCATATTCAAATTGCAGAAAAGTTTATTCAAACAAACTTTAAATCAGAAGATGGTGAGTATAATCCTCAAAAATTTGAAAGCTTTCTTAAAAGGCTACATAAAGAAAAAAAGCATTTAGCCAGCGATGCCTACGAGACAAAACTGATAGAAAAATTGGAGCTTGAACTAGAGGGCTTTAAGGATGCGAAAAAGGCAGCCTTGAAAGAGCTTGATGAAAAGAAAAGCGGACTCTTAAAAGGTTATAACCTATATCTGATACCAAAAATTAAGATGGCCATAAATTTATTAAAATCAAATTCTCCACAAGAAATGATTGATGGAGTACTCGACGAATTTATCGAGCTTTATAAAATGTATTATCTGCCGGGAGCTATTCGAAATATCTGGCATCACGACATCAGCCCAATTAGAAGAGTTCTCGGGATCTTTGGTTATGGTTATTCACCAGAAAAAGAAGTAAAGGTTGAAGCAAATAATTTAATTGTAGAAGAAGAATATATTGAACAAATCAATTCCTGCTTAAAAGAAGATAAAACACTTGATCAAATTTTAACGGAAGAAGAGTTAAGAGAGCTTAAAGGTTGTGATTTTGATATCTCAAGGCTAAATCCAGTTACTAATCCGCTTATTGACATAGTACCTTCTCCTGAAAAAGTTAATAAAGTTATCTTTCCAGAGGAAAGTGAAAAACTAACCTTCAGAAAAATGAAATATGGGAGTTCAGGAAGCCCGAAATTACAGGCCTCTTTTGAAAGAAATGGGAAGAAATATAAAGTGAAAATTAAAATGGGATTTGAAGTCCATAGTGAGATTTTAGCTTCTGAACTCGCTAAAAGCTTAGGAATGCATCAAGACCCAATCATGCCTAGACGTAAAGTAAAACTGTATCTTGGGAAAAACTCTTTTGAGGCCTTTGCCACAAAATGGAAAAGAAAATATCGAAAAGATAATAGAGATATGGCCAACTACATTGACTCTAAAAGTTCTCCTGATGAAAAGGAGCAATGGGTTGTTCTAAGAGATGTCTCAATTGAGAGTCGCTATGAAGGTATGGAAAGACTAGAGGGCTACCACCCTGAAGGTTGGGATCACTTTAACAGAAGAGAGCATAGATCACTTGTTCTTTGGTACGGCTTTATAAACCTCTTTGATACAAAAGCAGGGAATCATAAAGTCCTAGTGGATAATATCGATAAAAACCCTAAAGTACTTTATTCAATGCAAGATGTAGGTTACTCCCTTCACGGTGGTTTTAATTTATCTAAACCCATCGATACAGCAAAGGGAGCTCTACGATACGGCGTAAATAGTTTTAATAAATCAATGCTTCACATGAAAGACGATGGCGGTGTTCATATTTGGTGGGCAGATGTGATGCAAGATCAGAAAAAATTTGTTGGTACCACTTGGTCAGATGTGAAATGGATGGCACGAAGAATTGCTAACCTATCTAGAAAAGACATAGAAAACGCTGTGAAAAAAGCTGATTACCCTCAGCCAGTTGAAACGATGTACATCCTAAAGCTTATTCACAGAAGGAATGAAATTGTTGAGGCCTTTAAACTTAAAGACGAATATCCAATAATCAAAATACCCAATATCGACACCTATAATGAAGAAGGTACGATTGAAGATGGTGAGATCATAGTTGATAATTTTCAAGGCTATACAAACAATAATGCCTCACATATCGGCGTTCTTGGGTTTATTCTCGATGGAATCAGCAGTTTTCTCAAAACAGAACTCATAGGCGAGAAGTTAATGGCCAGGATCTCTAGCCGAATAGAACTTGGTGCCTCAGATGAAAATGCTCTATGGGATGGGAAGAATACCAAGAACTTTAATTTTAATAAGATCATGAATAATTTTGGAATTAGTTTTAACAGAAGTCTTTCTAAAAATGGACAAGCTGTAAACTATGGCCCTGGAGAAAACCAGACTTGGGTTGTAAGAGATGTTCTTTCAATAAAGATCGGTGTTGGAACTGGGTTTTTAAGTAAAGTTATGAAAGACTTCCCAGTAAGTGTTGGTGCAGGACTAAAAATCTGGCAAAGAGATTTTGAGTACATTCATTTTGCCAACAGCTGGAAAGATGGTTTTTTGAAGCCATTTAAGATTTTTAAATATTTTACTCGCTATAAAAAAGAGGTACCAAACTTACTTAAAAAAGGTGAAGTCTTTAAAGTCAGTGATGCTTATGGATTTAGTATAGGAGCTGGTGGTAGCCAAATTATTAATGGACTAACTTTAAACGCTTCAATTCATTATTCCTGGCAAAAATCAAACCCTGTATATTTTGGAAGAGATTCTTTCGGACAGCTTTATGTCCTACAAGAGAAGATAAGAAGTAGAGGGATCTCAGCCGGTGTAAACTATGGTCTATCTGATTTTATTCTCTTTAAAGCTCCTATCTTAGATCTAAATATCTCTTTTAATAATTATACATATGAATCAGAGTTTTTTGAGTTTGATCTTCCCGTGTATGAACTTCAAGGCAATAAGTACGCAGACAATAGAGTCAATGAACTAGCCGCCTTTAGAGAACTCATGAAAGATGGTAGTGATTCACTTCCTGCCATGGCCAGAAGAAGATTTTCGATGGTTGGAAAAGCCAAGGTAAAGAGACTATATTCAAAATTTCTATTTTTGTTTGGTAGCAATATGAGTAGCGGTGAGTCTGAGGTTGATGTAACCCTTAGAAACGGCGTAAAAAGAAAGTTCTATAGAGCCTTTAGGGAATCTAGCCTCCTTGGAGGAGTAGAAAGAATTAATATTATCAGTGATCTTTCTCATACTTCAGTAATTAGCGAAGACACAACGAGTGTCTGGGTTGAAACTGATGCTGAAGATTTAGACCGTATGACCGGAATGCTAGAGTTTGCTTTTTATAAAAGAAAGCTTAAAAAGAAGAAGCTTTTAAAGTTTATTAATAGACTTAACAGCAAGTTTTCTAAAACCAAAGAAAAGCCTTTCTTTAGAGACTATGTTCTTCCCTCAAAAGATGAAGTCCCACACTACAGAAAGCTTCATGCCCGAATGCGAATATTTGTAAAAGGTAAAAAGCTAGCTGAGCGCTTAAAAACACTAAGAAAAAAAGAACTTCTAAGTTATTTTAGAAAATTTGAGAGAAGATGTTTAACGCAAAGAAGAATTGGTTTATGTAAAGAGAATCCTTATCTTGAGCGCTTTTTGTCAATTAGAAAAGATATACTTGAGAATCAAGATAACCCAAAGAAACTTACTACAAACTTTGCTAAGCTCTTATACTTTTTTAAAGTTCAAAAATATGGATTAGACCTACTTAGAACAGTTCTTGGACCAAAGTCTATATTTGTTATGGGAGAGATTCACGGTATTCTCCCAAGCTTTTCAACAATGCAACAGCAAGAGGCAGTGGCCGGTAGAAGGTTTGCTGGGCATAGCTGGGGAAGTTATAAATATACTCCACCTATTAGAAAGTTCTTAAAAGAGAATGATTTTACTCCGGTTTCTATTCACGCTAATAGTAACAGTAGCCTTATTGACCTACTCTTTGGGAAACCTCCTGAAGTGAAGGCCCCTAGACCTTTCTAAAAATAAGCTTAAGTGTTATTATATCAGTAATGACACTTAAGTATCGTTTTTGTTTTATCATTGCACTTCAAACATTTCTTATCGGGCAAAACTTGTCTTTTGCCAATATCCGTTACACTTGGGTTCTAAAAAGCGCAGGAGAGGTTGAATCAGGGATCTGTGTAGAGACTAATAGTAAGGCCGATTCGAAAGACTTGTTTAAAAAAGCTCAATTTGATTACTCTAAAAAAGTCCCCTCCAAAAAATGTAAGCCTGACGATAAACTACTCTCTTATTTTTTTATGCCAAAATCTGGTCGATGCTTACAAGGAGATACCAAGACTGGAGGGATGAAATATTTCTCCTACGTCGATATAAAAAAATGTAAAACCGAAAAAACCGGTTATAGGCAGCTTAATATAAATGGAAAGTTTGGGTGCTATGAAATCGATTTAAAAACAGAAGGAGCAGACTATTACCGAAAGACAAAGTCCTCTGATTGCCTCGATGAAGATTCCAATTTAGTCTGGATCCCCTCCTCCGAAATGAGTGGAACTTGTTATAACGTGAGCGCAGATGGAACTAAAAAGCTCTCAGTTAAAAAAAGTTTTTGCAGACCCGAAAAGCCTATTTACCGCTTCATTAGGACTAGCTCCTTTAAAGGCTATTGCTTAGAAATGAGTACAAATCCTAATAATAAATACTCTCAATCGGTAAAGGTTAAAAATTGCAGACCTAATAAAACAGACTTCTATTTTTATAAAGAACCTAATCAAATTACAGGCAAATGTTATGAAGTTGACTCTGAAACTAAAGGTGATAATTACATCAAGCAAGTTCCAGCTGAGGAGTGTAAAGACTAGATCTTATTTTAAAATCAAGTGGTGTTTATAGGAATCACTTACGTCTCTACCAACTTTAATTCTTTTGTATTCATTGCGCCCGGCATCCCTGTTATAAACAGACTTACCATAATCCGTTCTAGTGGAAAGGCATGCCATCAATCTCGCATGGGATTCACACTTCTCCCCTATATAACGTTCAAACTCATCACCATCTTCTTGAACTCCAGCACTTGTAGATCCAAGATATCCAGCTATTGGATTATTACTTCTATTAGAAAGATGTCTAAATTTTTTATGAACCTCTGTTTTATTTGCTAAATAGGCCAATTGCCCACAGGTTATATTTTCCTTATAAGTCTCGTTCTCTAACATTTTGAATTTTTTATCTAAGAGCTCACTTAGTTCATAATCGTCTGAGATATTAGGCTTGTACTGCTGTAGCTGATCTAATGAATATGCCAGTCTTCCTACTTCACTTTCGTCTGTGAATTTTGCATAACTTCCGCTTTCACATTTATTGGCCATCTCTTCCATTTTCCTGACGACTTTCTTAAAGTTCGAAGCCATTTGTTCTTCGTTTTCATCATCGCACATGGCACATAGGCCACGATCTTCGAAGTCGGTTGTTAGCTTCATCATTGTCGCAACAAGAAGCTTATCTAGCTTTGGTGAAGGACCTATAGCAAAAGCGTCGTTAATAAAAAGGGATAAAAATGAAAATTTAGGAACGCTCTTTAATTCTTTTTTATATTGAAGATACTTACTCGACATGCTGTTTCCAGTTAACCTCACCAGCTTATCATTCACAAGTAGCTCACCTTTAGCTAAAGAAGAAAGTGAAAAAACGATAAGATTATCTCTGAACTTTAAGTACGCCTTACCTTTTAATTTGTTTATTTTTGGAAGTTTTACTATCCGATTACGAATCAAATATTCTCTAAAGACAGCTTTGTCTTTTTTATCTTTGATACTATTCAAAATTTTGCGTTGTCCATTTCGATTAGAATTATAAAAATCGATAGTTGAATTAAAATTAGAGATATTTGCCTCTTCAAAGGCCTGTTGAGAATTATAGCTTGGGGTTAGTGAGCTTTTCTTTTCCCCTATAGTAAAGGCCGCTGCACTATTCATCAGTAGGATAAATATAATGCAGACTAAAGACTTCACACCAACTCCCTTTCAACTTGTTTATTTTTCTAAGTATATAATAATACGGAGACTTACTTTCCCTTAGAGGTATCATTCCCCTACGTATTTACGTGCACTTAGACTTATTTCTTATCGGTTTTAAAGCCATAAATATGAGGCATTTATGCTTATCTATTCACCCCACGACAAAGAAATTTACGAGAGCTAGGCCTTAGGTTATACATACTTATCTTATTTTTTAGGAAGACATATGGATCACAACGCAAAGCGAGCCACCTTCGCAATTATTTCTCACCCCGATGCTGGTAAAACAACCATGACTGAAAAACTACTTTGGTTTGGTCGCGTTATACGAGAAGCTGGGATGGTAAAGTCTAAGCAAGGAAACTATGCAAAGTCTGATTGGATGGAGATGGAAAAAGAGCGTGGTATCTCAATTACTTCCTCTGTAATGAGCTTTCCCTATTCAAAAAGGGCCATGCATTTACTTGATACTCCTGGGCATAAAGATTTTTCCGAAGATACTTATAGAACTCTAACTGCAGTTGAGTCAGTACTAATGATGATCGACTCTGCCAAAGGTGTTGAGGAGCAGACAAAGAAGTTAATGGAGGTCTGCCGAATGAGAGACACTCCAATTGTCACGTTTATGAATAAATTTGATCGGGACGCCCTAGATCCATTTGAATTGATAGATAATGTAGAAGAGATCTGCTCTATTCAATGTGTCCCTATGACTTGGCCTATCGGAGATGGTGTCGACTTCAAGGGCGTTTATGATATTCAAAATAAAACTATTCAGGTTTTTGAAGATAAAAATGATCCTAATAAACCCAAGATAATGGATGCCAGTAACTTAGATTCTGATGAAGTATTGGCTTATATCGGTGATACCCTTCAAGAAAAATTAAAGAATGACTTAGAGATGGTTAAAGAACTCATGCCAGCTTTTGATGAAGAGGAATTCTTAGCTGGGATAATGACACCTGTCTACTTTGGGTCGGCCCTTAATAACTTTGGAGTTAAAGAAGTCCTCGACATGATCGCAGGCCATGCTCCGGGACCACTTTCTAAAGAGGTTAAATTACCCCCTTACGATGAATCGGCCGAGACTAGAATCGTTGAGCCTTCTGAGAAGAAGTTTAGCGGCTTTATTTTTAAGATTCAGGCCAATATGGATAAGAGGCATAGAGACCGTGTTGCTTTTATGAGAGTTTGTTCAGGACGATTTGAGAGAGGGCAAAAAATTCATCACGTAAGATCAGGCAAAGATATAAAGATCCCTAGCCCCCTAATGTTTCAGGCCCAAGATCGAGAAATAACAGAGTATGCTCTCCCCGGAGATATAATTGGTCTTCATGATACTGGTAAGTTCCAAATTGGGGATACCTTTACCGAAGGTGAAAAAATTCAAATAACTGGGATCCCCTCATTTGCCCCAGAGATTTTTAATAAAGTCATTCTCAAAGACCCAATGAAGGGCAAGCAACTCGACAAAGGCCTTCAACAGCTCTCTGAAGAAGGAACCGTTCAGCTTTTCACTAGGCATACTATTAATGAAAAAATTCTTGGAGCCGTTGGAATGCTTCAGTTCGAAGTTGTTAAGGCAAGACTAGAAGATGAGTACAATGTTCAAGGTGCTTATGAATCCTATCCCTTTGCAGGAGTCCGCTGGCTTAAATTCACCAATGATAAACAAAAAGACGACTTTATTACTAAGAACGCTTCTAATATTTGTTATGATGGAAAAGGAAGAGTTTGTTTTTCAGTAAAAAGTGATTGGGATTTAAAGTTAGCAATGGAAAAAAATGAAGAAGTGAAATTTTATAAAAACTCTGACTATAGAGATTAATTCGAAAGCAACTTCCAAAGATTAACTCCATCTCCATGAAATTTATCAACGGCTTCAGTAGCACATTGATTACTCCATAAATCAGGAACGATTTTTAGAATTCCCGCGACAGCATTCATAAAGCGCTCCCTTTGTTTTCCATTTAGCTCAAGAGTTAATAGAGTTCTTGGCGCAAATCCGGCTAAGTAAAAGACATCATCCAAGTTTACCTCTGTTAGCATGGTGTATTGGTATAATATGGCTCCAATATTAACAGGAGAAAGTGTTAAGCTAAGTCCACCTGTTAACCCTATAGCATCACAGCTAGAAATGGACTTAGCTAATTCAGAAATAACTAATTTAAAATTTGGAAGGTTGAGACCATATACTTCCTCAGCCAATAAAATAAACTTAAGGTATGCTTTTATATGATGGGCCAGTGGTTTAATTTTCCAAACTTTATCTATTCCATCGTTTTTAACAAACTCTTCAACATCTTCAAGCTCACTATTAAATTCACTCAAAACCTCTTTTTCGCCAAGGCTAAGAGCTATCATCTTCGATAAAACAAGATATGAGAATCTTGTTTCATGAGTAAGTTTAAGTTCTTTCATTAGAAGAGCTGCTTTTACTCCAAACTCTGCAGTCTCACTTGCTAAATTTCTTAAACTTAATCTTCCATTAGATTTTGCTTCAGCTAGGGCCTTTAAAAACTCACTAACCCCTAAACCAAGTGAATAATTTGCTCCTACATTAAAAGGTAAACCAATTGCCTCACTACTCACTCCTGCTGAAAAAGTTAAGAACTTCCCTCTGTAGTCATCGTTATCACTACAGCCAAGTGTTTTAAAAACACCTATGTCTGCGCTTATTCCAATATCTGACTGTGCGGTAATTCCAGGTGCGCAAAAGAGGGCCATTTTTCTATTGTGAACCACGGCCTCATACTGAAGGGTCCCGCCCACTCCAACGAGAGCGGTTCCAGAAGCTGATACACCAAAGCCATGCATACTATCTAATGATTTATCTTTAGCAAACCCAATGCCATAAAAAACATTATCTCTGGCCTTAACATAGGTTTTTTTTATCAAGTGAACCGTTTGCCAGACTCTTTTTATTTCTTCAGGACCTAAATTCATAAAAGGAATTTTTATATTTCCCCAAAAAGTATTTCCACTAACTTCTGCTAACTGCTCCTCCGTATTTAAACTTTCATTTAGCCGGCTAAATCTTTCGATAGATTCTTTATTCCCATAAAGTTTTGTACACCTAAGGCTTTCCTTAGAAATACAATCGTTATAAAGAATATGTACTTTATTTTTTCTGTTTAAATATTGATATTCAAACTCAGACCATTTCTTTTTTATTTTTGTATAAGGAAATTTATCAGAACATGATTTTCTTGCGACCGAAAAGCAATCACTAACTTTAACTCTCCAGGCCTCTTTTTTTAAACCGGCCGGAAAACGTGAGGGGTGTAGTTCTACAGATTGCTTACTAGAGCAAGAGCTCAATAAAAAGATGATGAATAAAAACAAAGCTCTCACGTTAAATGCCCTCCAAGGCATTTAACTTATCGGATTAATTCATTGGAAGATGATAAAAGCGCCCTAATTCATCAAGGTATTTTTGAGTAATCATCCCGTAGCCTGGAAGCTTCTGACCATTTAACTCAAAATCTCGCCCAAAGCCTCTAACTCCCCAAGAGTTCTTAAAATAATAGACTCCTCTATGAGAGACTTCTTTCCATTTACCATTTTCCATGAGTAACCGAGTTTTTATAACCACTTTATCGTCATAACCTACAAGGATTATAGAGTGACCGCCCCCTCTTTCATCACATATTTTTCTATCTTTAGAACCTTCAAGGGGAAAGCCTACAATGCCTTTATACCAAAGTTGCTTTTCTCTTGGTTGAATATTAAATTTTTCAGTTTTTGAGTGGTTCCAAGAGCCATAATAAAGCTTTAATCCAGCGATAACCGGAGTGCCTTCGGACAGAAGTTTTTTGGCATTATCTTTGTCTATCTCATAGGATTTTAATTTAATTATATTTTTTCGAAGATCATAAGTTTCCATAAAGGACCTAGCCTCTTCACGCATATGATAAAACTCTTCATCTTTACTGAGTACAATCGCATCCGATGCCCTTAAGAGAGTTGGGTCTCTATGGCCCCATAAACAGGCCAATAGGTTATCCCCTTCTAAATGGCCACATCTTGGTCTTGCAAGAGGATGAGCATCTAGGTCAGGCCACTTAACACCAAGGTAAGGCCAGGTGCTTTCTTTAATAGTTCCAAAAAATCTAAGCTTTTTAATATTTCGATTAACAGTGGAGCCTTCATCGGTTTGTCTGGTCATGGCCAGGTACTCCATCCATTCCTCAGACAAATCAATATCGTGTTTGGCCCATCCCTTTTTAATAAGCAGGGCTTCAAACAAACCAGTTGTTGAGAAGATTGTACAAGTACCACGGCTCTTTTGAGATTTTACCGGAGTCATATAAGAAATAATTTGTTCGGTATCATTTCGTGGAGGAAGCTTTGCTTCAACAGAAATATTAGTGAAAATTAAAAGTGTAAGTATAAGAAATTTCATAGAGTTATTGGAACTTAACTCTCCTTAATTTGCACGACTCAATTGGTCGGTCTCTGTGGCAAACTTTGCTTAATTCCGAGCGTTTAAGCCCTGTTATACAATGTTATTTGCGTAAAGCAGCAGATTTTTTTGTTATGCGCTATAATATTAACCAATGCTACTCAAACTAAGGAAAGTTTATGTATCAATGCCTTAAAGTAGAAAATCGACAACACCGTGACCAGGCCAAGCCGAAGACACTTCGTAAAGAAGGTTGGGTTCCAGGTGTCATCTTTGGGAAGGAGATTAAGTCGGTTTCCATGCAAGTTAAAGAAACAGTTCTACGGAAATTTCTCCACCAATCAGGATCTGTTTTTGAAGTTGAAATCGGTGGAACAAAACATCTTTGTAACCTGGATCATATTCAAAAAGATCCACTAGGAAAAACAACAATGCATGTTTCTTTTCACAAGCTAAAAGCTGGTCAAAAGACAACTGTATCAGTTCCTATTCACTATGTTGGTGAAGCTCCTGGTGTAAAAGCTGGTGGCGTACTAAATCTAATGGTTGATCATCTCGATGTTGAAGGTCTACCTAAAGATATTCCAGAGTTTGTTGAAGTTGATCTATCATCAATTGAAATTAACGAGTCTTTTCATCTAAGTTCTGTAACTCCTCCTAAGGGATGTTCATGGAAAATTGATGGGGAAACTAACTTAGTTAGCTGTCACGCTCCTAAGATCGTAGAAGAGTCAACTGAGGACGTGGAACCTGAAATTGTAGGTGAAGAATCTACAGGTGAAACTGAAGAAGAGATTAAAGAAGCATCTTAATCCAATCGGATACAATACTTATGAAGTGGGCTCCTTAGGGAGCCTTCTTTATTTTTACAGCTTCATTGGCTAATTTAATCTGCTCTTTAAATCCTTTAGCTGCCATAGCATAACCACCATTACCACCGTCTATAAAATGAATATGGTTACCTTCATCTAAATCATCCACATAACAAGTCATTAAAGATTCTTCAGATTTATGGATACCATAAAAGAGATGTCCTTTTTGATATTCTGCTTCTAAATAATCTTCAAGTTTTTTTGCTTGGATATCATTACAATCAATTATCATTCTTAATAAATCATCAAACTTTCTATAATCAGAATGTGTTCTCATGGAATTAGCATATTTTTTCGGATCAAAAACCATTGGTTTAAAACCAAATTTAAAAATAAGAACGGCTAGAACTATTTCAAGTGCTCTAAAAACAAAGGCAAAACTAATTTTTGAATCATGATATCTTTTTTCAAAATCAATACATTCTTTAATTGTTTTATAACTGGCTTTATCAATATTGACGGGATTATGATTTTCAACATTTCCACTAAAAATATTATCCATCTGCTTAAAAAGACCTGATAGGATTTCTTCTTCGTTATCTCCTCGGGCCTCAACTAATAAAGAAAGAACCTGTCCATGTTTATTAGGAATTGGATTCCAACGACATGAAAGGCCACTTAAGTCAGCCTCTTTTACTTCTTGGCTTTTAACTCCAAATTTTTCTTCTTCGTCTTTGATCATTTTGTCGGCAAGAGAAACTCCACCACCTTTAAACATGGCTATGGCCTTTCCCTTCACAAGTTCATATTTAGCAATATAAATCTCCTGCCCCCGCTCTTTAACTTGATGAACACCTACCATGCCAACACGAAGATCTAGTCCGAAATTTGCTTTTGATAGACTTTGAAGGGCCGTAAGTTCTTTTAAGACGGCATCTACTTTTGAGCTTGGGACAGCTACTGTGGCCCCATCACCACCAAAGACAAAGGGGAACTCCATACTTCCATAGCCCTTACTCACAGAGACAATAGTAGCTGCTCCGATTGTGTTAACGTCTTTGTAGGCTCCGGCCTCGATGGCCTTTGTAGACCCAACCACGTCTGTGATAATAATCTTCCAATCATCTGGCATAACTGAATAATAAGAATCATCAATGATTTCCTGAAAATTCTTAAAACACTTTAATTTTTCATAAAAACGATCATCACTCATATTATTCACCAGTTTGAAAATGACCCCTCCAGAATAGGAGGGGTCAGTAACTAAAAATAAATTCTAAATAAAAGGTCCTACTGCATCTAAGCAGGAATCTGTTCTTCTAAATTGACCCGGCAATACTCTATCAGGAACAATGGCATCTCTAGCAGCATCGGCCTGCTCGATGGCCCTAATCCTTTCAGCATGAGTCATAGTATTTTGTTGGTCAGCTGGTCCAGCTTCCCAGTGACGACCCTCTGAACCAATAGCATTATCAGCGGAACGAGCATCAACAGCTTGACCCCAGGCGGGTTGCTTTGGATGCATTGTTAGCTTTTGCTCAAGTGTTTCAAAAAAGATTGAACGTGAAGCAAGATCTGTATCAGAAATACCCTCAGCAACGGCCGGGCGGTAATCATCAATATTAAGACCTAAGTCATCACACATTTTTTGAAGATCAGAGTACGCCTTGTCCGTATCATTAAGATAGGCAAGGTGATCAACTTTTTGAACAGTCCCAGAAAGTGCACCATCCTCATTAAGAGCTTTTGAAAGCATGGCCTTAACAAGTCGAATCTGTAGTGCTGATTCTGCTGCATCTCTTGGAGCGTTAAACATTCTAAACTCGGCCTTTCTAATATTAGGATCGACTCTAAATTGTCTACGCCACGGATCTGTAGGCGATTTGATATCAAAATCCTCAGTAATAAATTCTTCAGGGATTACATCTTGAAAATAAGATGACATCTCTAATTGAATATACCTAGATTTACGTCCATAACGAGTATTAAAATACTGCTCGTTATAAAGAAGTTTTTTAAGTTCTTCTTCTGTTCCCTCAAAGTTTTTAAGCTTTTGAGAAAGGTTTGGACTGATATCAATTGGCTCACCAGCTTTTGATCTATTTACGTGTTGGAACATTAGGGCAATAACACCTCTATGCTCATGAAAAATAGACATAAACCGGGCTAATTGCTTAGGCTTCCCTTCGAAGGCCGCAAGGTCAATATTGATGTGACCACCACCACTCATAAGGTTAGGCATAACATTATTTTTTGCCATGGCCTTAAAAACGGCGTCCATCTCTTGAGGTTCTGGAACAAACTTAGGAGTAGGAATTTCAATTGAACCGGCACGCGCTGATCCCTCAATAACGTCTCCGTTACTGTCATAAGATCTACCAATACCATCCCATTCAACGATCCACTTTCTATTTTGTGAATCTCGAACTTCATAGGCAAGTTCTAAACCATGACCGTGTCCATCAGCATCTGTGATTTTTACGGGCTCAGCATTTGAACCAAGTTCCTCACCTAAATCTTTAGCAACCTGACGGATAAGAGACTCTCTTTCTGTTGGGTTAATATCGATATTAGTTGAAAGCCATGCCTTTTGACCGTCGGCCAATCTTTCCTGAGTAAAATTGGCATCTAACCTAAGTGGTAATCTACCTGAATACTCAATACCTAAATCGATATTATTAACATCGACAGCATTGGCGACTAAAGCTCTTCCACTTGGTGGATTAAAATGAAGAAGGTCTTCTGTCATTTCCATACCACGCTTTGGTTTTAGGTACTGACGAAGCTCTTGTCCTAAATTAGAAGACTTTGTCCATCTTCTCATTAACTCACGACCAACAACTTCATGATTCCCATCAACCTCAGCCATTTGAAGAATAAAATCTTTAGTCAAAGACTTAAGAAATTTTCTCTTTGGAGTTCCTAGGAAAGGATTGTTCTCATCAGTCCAGTTCCAAAACGGAAGAACAAAAGTAGGCTTAATATTAGCAGTTGAGATATTATCAATTGCCCTTTGAGCTACTTCTTCAGAGACATCAAACTTTTGTGCTAGTTTCTGAGCGTTATAGCCTTGACCATCGTTAAGAGTCCAATCTCCAACATCCGCAATCCCACTAAAGTCATTTGTAGCGACTCGAGAAGCTAGAACCGTTTGATAAAAACGAGCGGCACGAATATCTTTTGTACCAGCACGAAATTCAACGGCGTGAGTATTGGAAGCCCAACGATCTTTTTCAAGTCTAATAACACCACGACTTGTATAAAGACTGGCAAGACCACTGTCAGATTGAACTTGCTTATAGTTAGCTTTTTCAATCCCGGTTTTACCCTGAATACCGTCAACAACAATCAAAGCTTGAATGGCCTTATAAACTTCTGAAAGTTTAGCTTCATCAAGGTTTGGATGTTTAACAAAAACCATACGCTGGTGACCTGGTGCTTGGAATAACTTCCCTGTGTTTTTAAGGGTTGTTCTAAACCAGGCAACCATTTCTTCAAATTCACCGTAAGTCTGCATTGGCTTAAAGTTGATTTCCCAACCACCTCCAACACCACCACCATGACCGTGTGAATCACGTACATACTTTTCAGCAGGTCCAAAATTTGGAACCCAGTTAGTATAACTAGCCGCTTTCTTGATATTATTATTGCTATCAAGACCTGGAAGCTGTCCCTTGAAAAGCTTAGATTGAACTGAAGGCTTAACAAAAGACATTGGTTTACCCTGTGTCATCTCAAGCCATTTTGCCCACTTTTCCTCTAAGACTGAAAGGTCCGCCGTTTGATAATCAATTCCACGGAGCTGATCCATGTCGATTAACTTCGCATTACCTTCAAAATCAGTTACATCAGTAGCAAGATCAACTCTTACACCTTGTTCAGTTTTAAAGGTTCTATAGGCGTTTGCGTTCTTAGTGTAATTATGAAGAAAATCTGAAAGAAAAGCCTTTCTATTTTCTTCACTTAGGCCGCTTACCATACTGGCAAAACTTGAATCAGGAGGTCCCATGACTCTTGTAATAAGAGCGGAGGAAGCTTCCTTTTCAGC
The DNA here is from genome assembly GCA_002720865.1 of Halobacteriovorax sp. Classification (GTDB taxonomy): domain Bacteria; phylum Bdellovibrionota; class Bacteriovoracia; order Bacteriovoracales; family Bacteriovoracaceae. The sequence continues at coordinate 6,928 of PBIO01000026.1, read as the reverse complement.
ACCCCAAGTTACACCTGCTTCCATTCCATCAATGGCCATATCACCGTTGACCATAACGGCCTTAGTGTTAAAGCTGGTAGCAGATTCTTGTAGCTGTGAATAGATATCAAAAGCGGATTGAGCCCCTGATCCATCTTCAGCAATATTTCTTTTACCTTGGTAAGAACAACCCGTAATTAAGGCCAGTGCAATTGCAGAGGCGATAAAAGTTTTTGAATTAAAGTACTTTTGAAAAATTGTCTTTTTCATAACTCACCTCCTCTTATTGAAAGAAGCAACGTTTTGCTTTTAATGTATCGATTCTCGATGTCATATTAGCGTCGTCGCCTGCTTTTTTGGTTAATACTTTGTAAAATGCATCTTTCTTAGAGATTTTACTGGCCTTGGCTTCTGCATTTACTTCTTTTAGAAGTTTCGTCCACCCCTCTAGTTCTGCACTTGAAGCGTCATCTGCAAAAAGCTTCCAAAGCTTATGGGGGTTTTTGCTATCAACTAGCTTTCCACCAGAAACTTCTTTAACAGCTTCAATAAATGCTTTTTGTGATTTTGATCCGTATTTATTAAGACCAAGAAAAAGAGCAAGGGCCCTTTCTTCTTCAGCTCCTACCAACTTATCAAAATCCTTTCCTGAACCACCAAAACCTTTCATTTCTTTAGAGATATAATTTCTAAGGTCTCTTGGGTTTTGAGGTAGAACACTTGTTAAAACTTTCTGTGATTGCTTATTTTCAACCAGCTCCATAGTGAACTTAAATCCACTCTTTGCTAAGGAATCACTAACACATTGAGCACAAGCTAAAACTGAAGTTGATTTTAAACCATATCGGTTGGCTAAATAGATGAGGTTATTTACAGCATCTACAAAATCCCCTTTTGTTAAGTCCGCTTCTTTTTTGTTAAGAAGGACTTTAAGCTCACGTACAATTCGTCCATCCTTACCTTTAGATGGAAGACCTTGCAGGGCCCGGGCCAATTGTCGTTTAGAAGGAACACCATTACCGCCATAAAGCGCGACAAGTGAATTCTTAACGGATCGTTTGACATGTGTTGCAGCTTGTCCACGAATCCCACTCTTTCCTAGAGCGGATGCGACACCAGCATCACTAATAAGCATGTCAACGAGATGCTTGGCCCCTGACCCTATGCTTTTGTTCCGATCTTGATCATCAGCATAGGCGGAAACCGAGGAGACTATTAATCCCCATAAGGCGAATATCGCCAAATGTTTTCTCATACTACGTCCTTTTTTGTAGGTTCTCTCACAAACCTGGTTAACGTTTCTCAAAATGAGGGTACTCGTCTTCTCATCGGGATTTAGGATTAAATCTTGAGTATTTTAATTGGTTTTAAAGTGAAATCAACAAGTTAACGCGTTAAATCGTGACAATTACCCGCATCATTTGGTCTCCTAATGACCTAATTTTTCGAAGGATCATTTGTGAAAGGAATCACCCTCTTTATTACTGCTTTTTTACTGTCTAATTATCTTCATGCTTTTGAAACAGAGTCAAAACTAGTTGAAGGTATTAAGTATTCCCAAGATAAGAATGAATCCGTTCTTACTAAGGCCTTATTACCTACTAATGATAGTTATTTGGGTGGATATAACGAACTCCTTCCATATGTGGTACCTGCTCCCTACCAAGATAATGCTGGTTCTTGCTTATTTATGAGTCACACAGGCGCCCTTGAAGTTCTAATGAATCAAAAAAAGAACCGCACACGAAACACAAAGCTAAATTTATCTGAGCGCTATTTTATGAACCTTCAAAAGCTTGGTGTTGGCGATGATCTTATCTCCAACTGGAGAACAGATACGATTTATCGTTTAAACAAAACTGGAAAGACCTATCTGAACAAGAGATTTCGTTTTACAAAAGGTTGGTATAAAACAGTTAATGGTAAAAGAGTTCCAGCAGAAGCTGAAGAAGAAGGTGCCTTTTACGGAACAAAGTACAATTGGATTACTGACTTAGGTAGCCTTTCAAAAACGCCTAAAATCACTCTTCCGAAATTTAAAAGAGAAGTCATCTTTGCTGACCCCAGTGAAAATCAATGGAATGTTGGTACAGCACCAAAAGATATCGCCACTCGTATTAAAAATGCTATCAGAAAGAATAAAGCACCTGTCGTAGTTATCTATAATCATGTTGGATTCTGGCATGCCACATTGGTTGTTGGATTTAATGACTATGCATCCACTGAGGGTTGTCCTTTTGTAAGTCAGTACGATGAAAAAATGAATAAACGTGCAGATGAAATTGTTAAAGAAGCTGATGAAACAGAAGATGCATCTATAAAGAAGAAGTTATTAAGAAAAGCTGCTAAATTTAGAAAGCGTGGGAATGCGGTTCAAACCTCTTTCATTAATGATGGCGGCTGTAAAAAGTCTGGCGTCTTTTACGTTAGAGATAGTATCTACCCTAATGAAGAGCAGCCTCTTTATGACTTTGATTTAAATAATGAAGGTGAAGAAGAACACTTGAATGCGCCAGTTATCCTAAGGTCTTATGCTTGGGCAGAACAATTATCTAACCACGCTGTCCTTATAAGGATTAAATAGATGTCTGCGATTGCAGGCAGATTAAGAAAAAATCATAAGCATCTTACAAAGTGGGCCAAGAAGCAAAACCTTGGCGCCTTTAGGCTTTATGACAAAGATATCCCTGACTATCCCTTTATTATAGATAAATACAATGACAAAGTTGTGATTTGGCATCGTCTAAAGGAAATCGACTCAGACCCTAAAAAAGCAGATCACTCCCTTGAGCTAAAAGATGCTTTAACTGAGCTGGGTTATCCCCTACCAAAACAGATTCATAAAGAAAGATTCAAGCAAAAAGGAAAAATCCAGTACGTAAAGGTTCAAGCAACAGGACAAACAGAAATAGTTGAAGAAGGCCCCCTAAAGTTTAGAGTGAATCTATTCGATTTTTTAGATACTGGTCTCTTTCTAGACCATAGGCCACTTAGGTCAAAACTTTTAGAATTAGAAGAAGGCATGAAAGTCCTAAATCTTTTTAGCTATACCTGTTCTTTGGGTGTTGCCGCAGCTTTCGCCGGCGCCAATACAACAAATGTTGACCTTTCAGGTAAGTATTTGGACTGGGGAAAAGAAAACTATAAGTTAAATGGTCTCAATACTTTTCATCACAGCTTTATCGAGGCGGACATTTTAGAGTTTATAAAATCGCATCCTGAAACCTATGATCTAATAATTTTAGACCCACCAACTTTTAGTAATTCAAAGAAAATGGAACAAGATTGGGAAGTTCAAAAAGATCACGGTTGGCTCATAAGAAAAGTGGCTAATTGCTTAAGACCAGGTGGAATGATTATCTTTAGCAATAACAGAAGAGACTTTAAAATCAATCATAGTGAACTAGAAGAATATATTGTCGATGACCTTAAGGGCACGACTATTCCAGATGACTTTAGAGACAAGAAGATACATCAAACCTTTTTTATTAAAAGGAAGTAAACACGGAGGTAAATTTGGAAGATATTACTCTCCTTTCTTGGATTATCCTAGGAACTAGCGCCGTCATAACAAGTATTATCTCCGCTGTCGTTGGAATGGCCGGAGGTATCGTCCTCCTCTCCATCATGACCTTGTTTCTACCTTTTCATGTGCTTATCCCCATTCATGGCCTAGTTCAGCTTATAAGTAACTCAACGAGGACATGGTTCCTTAGGTCGAATATAAATTGGCCTCTTTTTAGATGGTTTTGTGTTGGATTACCTTTTGGTGCATTTGTCGCGGTTACTATAATTAAGAGTTTAGATTCAAATACTATTCCCCTATTGTTGATCGCAGCACTAATTTTCTATTCTATTTTTAAGCCTAAAAAATTACCGGCCATTGTTCTTCCCTATAAGGGGTTTATATTTGTAGGCTTTGGTGTCGGTTTATTAGGTCCATTGGTTGGAGCGACAGGTCCTTTTATTGCTCCATTTTTTTTAAGGCCAGATTTTAACAAAGAACAAATCATTGCTTCAAAAAGCAGTGTTCAAGTAATGGGGCACTTAATTAAACTTCCTACTTTTATTTATTTAGGGTTTGATTATATTGGTCATATCGCTCCCATCACGGGACTAACTATTTGTGCTGTTATTGGAACAAAGCTAGGTGTCCTACTATTAAATAGAGTCGACGAAAAGATGTTTAAAATAATCTTTAAGTCTGCTCTTTTTATAGCTGGATGTAGGATTTTGTATAAGGCATTTTCTTAAGATTGGGTGAAGCTTAAAATAAAAGCATTTTCCGGATAACTATTATCAAAATAAAGATCACCTTTAAACTTCTTTGCGATATTAAAGCTCGAGTTCATCCCCATCCCAACTGAGCCTTCACCAGTTTCAGTTGAGAAAGTTTGATAAAACATTTTAGCCTGTACTTCCTCTGCAAGTTTTTCAGCATTATCTTTTATAACAAGTTCGATTCTATCTTTGCGCTCTCGAAAGCTAAGCTGCAATTTAGGCTGACCAGTAACCTTAGAATGCCCTACTGAAAACCTAAAAACATTAACTATACATTGGACACAAAGGATAGGGTTTACAAGAATATTAGACTCAGTTTTATTTTCAAACTCTATAGCTAGATCCTCGGTATTTGAGGTGTCACGGTAAAGCTGAATTGAATCTTCAACCAACTTTTGAAATGGACTCTTTGAAAGTGGAAGCTCTAAAGATTGTTTTGAGTATGCCAATAAATTTTGAATAATTTCACTAATTCGATCGCTAGATTTTTCAATTGCTAAAAGATCTTTTTCAAGATCGTTATAATCTTCACTGCCATTATTCTTTCTAATTTTTTTTGAGTAGCCAGAAATAATCATCAATGGGTTATTAATTTCATAGGCCACTGATTGGGCCAATTCAGAAATATTATAAAGCATAGAAATTTCTAATGCTTGTTTTTTAATATCGTTAGCACTGTCACTCATAAGTAAATATGATAACAAAATCTAGGTTTTTAGGATACCTTTGAAAATCTATCTAAGTCTTTTGCTTCGCGCAAGTCCTGACCTAAAAGCTCTCTATAGGAATTGATATGAGAAGAAATCATTTTGTCTAAAGTATAAAGTTTATCGAACCGTTCTCTTCCGGCCTTTCCCATTTCAACGGTTTTTTCTGGGTTATTGAAAAGGAACTGTATAGCCTTTGCTAACTGTTCACTATCATTAGGCTTTACCACTAAGCTAGTTTTACCTTTTTCTCCTACGAGAGGTACGCCTGACTTCAAATCGGTGGTAATAACGGCCTTAGAGCGATACATGGCCTCTAATTGAACGATGCCAAAGTTCTCATTACTCGTAATAGAAGGAAGAACAAAAAATTCACAAGCCTCATAGTAGGCCCAAAATTCATTTAAATCTTCAACTCTTCCTAGGAGCTTTACTTTATTACTTAGGCCTAATTTTTTAACCTGTTCTCTTAACCTCTCATTCTCTGGCCCTTGGCCCACAATTAAAATCTTTTGGTCAATATCTTTACTGGCCTCAATAAGAATATTTAAACCCTTATATCCAACAAGCCTGCCCACAAAAAGAGCAAATCTTCCATGCTCTTTTTTTAAAGCATTAACTTTTTCTTCTAACGGAGTGATTGCGTCTTTAATATTTATCCCAAAAGGAATAATTTCACATTTATCTTTAAATTCAAGGAGCACCGGTGAGCAGTCAATATGATTTTTAGTAGGAACGAGTATTTTCTGAGCTCTTTCTAAAATTCTTCTTTGCAAAGGTTTATAAAACCTAAGAAGAGATTTTTGTCTGATAATATCAGAATGATAAGTTATTACTAGCGGTTTTTCTTTTGGTAAAAAAAGAGAAGCAAACTCGGCTAGTGGATTTGGGTAATGTAAATGAATAAGATCATAATCTTTTGATTTAAAAAATAATCTAAATATCAAGCTTGGATTTATGCTTTGAGAAAATAAAGTCCCTAAGCGAAAAAGCTTACTTACTTTTACACCGTTTATAACTGAAGAGCTTCCCACAGCCTTGGTATGACTACAAAGAACTTCTACATCAACGTTTTCTTTTACGAGTCCTTCGCATAGGTCTTGAACTACAGACTCCATTCCACCATGATAGGGATAATAATATTTTCCAATATGCAGAATCTTCAGCTTATACCTCCAAGGCCAAAATTAGCCTCATTTCGCTTAAATAACGTATCGGAATTTTGACTAAGAATATGACAATCAAGTGTTAAAGTTTTGGTCAATTTAACTTAAACTTATATCCTAATATTAAGTACTTAACTTCTTAGAGATGGCCTAATATTCGCAATAAAGTAATTGATGAAATTGCTCAATATATTAATAGTCCCTATCCTGCTTATTATTCCCACCCTTGGAAACTGCGCTCCTGGAGAACGTGAATGGCGAATCGTCATAGAAAATCAATACCAAAGGAGTAGGGAGATCTGGGGCACCTATGGTCAAACTAGCTTGAAAACAAGTATTAAAAAGAAAAGGTCTAAATCTGTTCGCAATAATCTAGCGGCGAATATGATGTTAAAAAATGGAAAAATGGTTTTAATCCAACCAGTGGTAGAACAAGGGGTCACCTCTTACAAAGTTAAAGAATTCCCCTATATAAGAAAGAAAGGAAAGCGTTATCAAGTTGCATTAAAGAATGACGAAACTAAATTTCTGGCCATTTACAAGGAAGAGCTTATCGCTGTTTTAAAGAAAAACAAAATAGATCCAAAGGCCGTTGATTGGGATTCGCTAGTCATTGATACTATGGACTGTAAATCAAAGAAAAGAAGTTTTAACTGTAAAACGCCATTAAGAATAAAAACAAGACCTAATAGCTAAAAAACTGACCTACTACCGTGGTGATGAACTTTACTCCCAAGACTAGCCTCGTTTAACTGGTACAGCTTTTGCTTAGATTTACCCTCGTGAATCGTAGCT
>PBIO01000025.1 GCA_002720865.1 Halobacteriovorax sp. | reverse complement strand
TTTGGTGGTGATCCTGGAAAAGGCGGGGGTAGAGCAATTAAGCGTGCCTTTGCAAAAAATGCAGATCACAAATGGCTATCAACCCTAAACACAGTACATTGGGGCGATGTATATGCCTTAGAAGATTTGATAGGTAAGGGCAAAGATGAGCTATCTACACTTATGAGTTTACCTGGTGAAGACTTTGCAATAAGTGGAAGCAATACTGGTCTATGGGTAAAAGGAAGAATCACACTAGCAGGTAATGATATGGATAATCTCTATACCGGCCACTATGATGATTATGGCCTTGGGAAAGAGGGTTCTGAAGAAGAGGTCACACATAGAGATAAGTCTTCCGGAAGAAATAAGCGACCGACTGTGTCGAAGGACTATAGTCGTTATGGGCAACTTACACGTGGTAATGAGTTTGCTGAAAAGATGGCTCGTAATATTCCGTACGTATTAGATCAATCGATGTGGGACTCAGTGTCTCATGGTGGTGAAGCGCTGGTTGATAATTGGAAACCCTTAGGCCTCATTCCAGACTATGAAGTCATACAAATATTAAAGAGACTAAATAAGGGTCGCGATCTTGATGAAGATCCACCTGGCAGAGTTGGAAAGATAATTAAGCTAGCTCGTGAAATAGGCGTACCTATCTTCGACAGATCACAAAACGAGATATGGAGCGGAGAATGACCCTCCTACGTGAGTACATAAAAGAGCTAATTAGGGAAGCTGCAAAGGGCCCCGAGTCTCTCGGTAATATGAAGGTGTATTTAAGTAGAGATGATGGAGATATAGAGATCTGGATTGCGGATCCTAAAGAGGTAGACTACTGGAAAAATAATTCTTCTAAAAATCTAGGCATGACATCTATTATGAATAGGGCATCTATCGGTATCCTTTCTGCAGTTAAATCAGATGAAGCTGATTGTCTAGGGGGATATGAGATTAGTTGGGCTCATGTTGATGATGAAGCTAAAGGATTTGGTCCTATGCTTTATGATATTGCAATGGAAACTGCAACTGCTGAAGGAAGCGGTTTACTACCAGATAGAAGAAACATTTCTAGCGATGCATATTCTATTTGGAACTATTATGCCACTCGTCGTCCAGATGTAATCACTATTCAGTTAGACGATTTATCTGGTCGTCTCACACCAGAGACAAAGGGGGACGATTGCCCGCAGTGGTTATCGTACGAGCATCAAGATGGTTATTTTTGGGATGAAGAGAATGAAGAGACTCCTTGGGATCCTTATGGTAAAGATATTTTATTACAGAGCCCTCTATCAAAGTTGTATAAGTCGACTGGATCACCAACTTTAGATGCGCTTAGTTCTGCAGGCAGGTTGGTGAAACTATGAAACTACTACGCGAGTATATAAGAGAGCTGTTGACCGAAAGAAAATCGGATTCGCAATATGTTGATCTTATTGACACCATTATTTCTAGCATGAGATCTGGCTCAAATTTTGCTGATGTAGGACCAGAATTTGGTGTTGATGGTTCCGGTATGGTTTATAAAGTCTATGAGATGAAAGAGATGCCGCTACCTGAGGAAGGTACCGATTTGATTGACGGGTTCGAAGAACTCTTTGTCACAATCATCAATCCCAATAAGGATCCGAATTCTCGCTATCTCAAAAAGAGAGCAGAAATAACTCCGGATAATGAGTTGCAGATATTTCCTACGCCACCGGTCTTTGAGAAGGTACAAAAATCCGGTAATGCGTTAAGCTATTTTGCGAATGACCCCCAAGTCATTTCAATTTTAGAACATGAACTCACTCATCAGATCAATAAGACACGCTCGGGTGACAAAAAATATAGGGCTGCTGGTGGAGATGATCAGTTTGATATTTCTAAACAGGCTTATGAGGACTCTACAGAAGAAGTACAAGCTCGCCTTATTCCCATCATATCTTCTACACGAAAAGCTATCAGAGATGATAAAGGTCACACAGGAGATAAATTGCGGTCGGCTATAGAGAATGATGACTTTAGGGATTTTCAAAAATACCTATTTGATCTCAATTACGAGCCACTTCGTTTGAGCAAAGTTTCGGAGAAAACAAAGAAAAGATACGTTAAGCGGTTCTACAGCTTATTCCAGGAGTTAAAAGATGAAACTTCTCCGTGAGTACATAAGGGAACTCCTTAAAGAGCAAAACGTCCTTGCCACAGGCATGTGCTTTCCCTTTGCATACCAGAAAGCCGAGGAATGGTTTGAGAAATACTATACCAAGGGAAGGCCAGGCCGATCGGCAAAGAAGCATCCGGACTTAAATGACAAGAGCAAGTTTAAGGTTGTTCATGGTACAGTAACAAACAAATGGAAGAGTCCTCCAAAGCCAGTTGTCCACGGTTGGGTCGAGATGGGCGATCTGGTTTTTGATGATCAGACCAAGGTAACTAAACCGAATGGAGTTGACAAAGAGGCCTATTACGACATGTACCAACCTGAGGTATACAAAGAATTTACTGCTGAAGAAGCTATACTCAATTGTGCCATGAAAGGTGGAGAAGGCCCATGGGACGATGATCTCTATGCGATGATGCAGGATCGCGATGCATGGATGAAAGAGTCTAATGAGTATAGCTGGGAGACTGCCAACAGAAGAAATATGCTGCTTGATAAAGAGGGTATGGAGCAATCTGACAAAGACAATCAAGAGAATTTTCTTAAATCTTTAGGCCTTATGGAATTGTACACACACACCTTGTTGGAGCAAGCATCAAGCGGAAGTGTGGTGGTGGTTGATGTTCAACCTGAATACGAGAGCGGATTCTCATTCGACATAGGTGACCTTCTTCATGCGGCCAACGAGTATAATAAGGTTTTATTTTTATATAATGGTGCCGATACTTTAGGAATGGTCTCTGAAGATGACTTACGTCATTACTATTTTGAAAAGTTAGATTATGACGAAGAGCTGTTTGATGATCTCATGTCAGGTGCAACTTTCTTTGATAAGGGGTATGGTTTTTTTCGTGATGTAATGGATTCGAACGTTTGTTTTGATAGAACGTCAGTTGTAAAGATTGTTGAATATATGATTGATAATAATGTTCAAGATATTCGGGACTTAGATGAAGAAGATGTTGAAAAGATAGGGGTTAGTGAATTACTATTTGATGATCTAGAGGACTATGGGTTTTGGGTACCAGAACTATCAGATATTCTCCCTTCATGGTCCGGCTCAGATATCATGGGTGGAGCACGTAACGAATGTATGGCCGAGGTCGAAATTTTAGGAGATGCTCAGGGGCTGGCATTTAATCAGCGTAATGAATTTATTTATGAGGGAGATGGCCTTTACACCGAAAGGATTTTGACTGAGAAGTATGGAAAAAAGCAAAAGATTATAAATCAGGAAAGTTACTCAACAATGATTCAATTTCGAGATGAAGATGATATGTTCCTTCCTCTCGGCTCACAAATGATGACCAGAATATTTGGGAGTCTTAAACAAGAGGTGAAAGGTTATCACATTACTAACTTAAATGGGGCATACGGTTTATTGGATATTAGGGGTACCTCCAAACAAGCATCTGTGTTTACTAGGGGAGCTAATGCTGACTTTATAAAAGGGGGCATTACTGCCAGGGGCGGAGTTGTCATAGAGGTAGAGGGACAACAAATAGCATCAGGTATGGAAGACATGTTCACCCTTCCAGAGAAGGGTGGCAGAAGAAATATTACAATGGAATATATTGTGAGATTAGTTAAGGATCCCAGTATTACTGATCCCATGAAAAAAGACTTGTTGTCATCGATAAACGGGTGGCTAGAAAAAAATGAACCTGAAGCAGGTACTGGGCTAGATACATGGCGTGAAGTTGCCCGCCGGCGTGATAAAGTTCAGCTCAACTCGATGATTAAGCACTATTTAGACTCAGCAGAGAAAGTTATGATGAAGTATGCTGGCACACTTAGGGAGGCAGTGGTTGATTCAGTCAAGCTGCCAAGTGATAGTTATCATCGACTAAAAATGTATGACGAAATAGTCATGGATAAGATTCAGGTCAAGAATGTATATATCTGGAAAAAGTATTACCAACGTAGGGGTATGCCGAATCACCCTAGTGAAGAAGAGTTTAGGCAGTTTATTCAAGAGATGTCTGATGAGGGAATTGATGTATATACTGCCACAATCAAAGAGATAGTCAATATGGTGGACGGAAAATGAAGCACCTTAGGGAAAATAACGAGACGTATATAAGCCACCTAATCTTTGCCGGTAAGGTTGCAATTCATTTAGGGTTGAGTAGCATATTTCTTATCCTTCATGGAATACTTCCATTCTGGAGCCCCCCGGAGAGCTTCAATCTAGATTCTATGTGTAAAAAGATCCAAGGCTGGAATGATTATTCACATAGGAGAAAAGAATAATGAATTTACTACGCGTATACATAAAGGAACTGTTATCTGAGATGTACTTAACACCTGATAAAAGCATAGAGTATACAGCACTCGTTTTAGATGGCACATCTCATCAAGAACTATCCAAACTATCTCCTGAGAAATGGAAATTGCACTCACATCATATGACTATAATATCACCTGCATCCGGACAACAATCAAAGCATAGATTACCATCTAGGTGGATTGGCTCAGAAGAGTGTGTAACTATAGTTGGAATCGCAAAGAATGATCAGGTTATTACTGGGCTAGTTGAGCTTGGTGATCTGCCTTTATATACACTTGGTATATCTTATCCTCATATAACCATTGCAACGAATCCCCAGACTGCCGGTCGACCAGAGATGTCGAATGATTTTGGCTTAGGGGATTTTGAGCCTATACCCCCCATAGTTATATGTGGTAGAATAGAAGAGGTACCTAGATGATGTTAGGAGAGTTTTAGTATGATAAAAATAACCAAATCACGATTACGAAAGTTAATTCGGAAATCTATTACAGAAGGCCCTGATCCATCACTGAATATAGATCAACACCGCGCGCGCCGCTTTCAAGAAGTTTTAGATATGATTCAAGAAATGGGGTTTGATCTTGGGTATTCTACATGGAGTGACTCTAATGCTATAGCGGTTGATGATGCTAAGGCTGCATATCCAGGTGAGTTTACAGATGAGGATGTCAACGCGGCCGTTGACTGGTACTATTTAAGTGGCGCAGCCCGCATCCGAGAATCGTATGGTGATCAAATAGGATCAGGTGATCCAACACAAGAAATACTAAACTGGGCAGAAGAAGGAAACCGGGTAACAGTCGCTGGAAAAAATATCTGGCCAGGCCTCGGAAATCGTTCTGGTCTTCATTCTTATGCAGATGAGTTAATTTTTGATAAGTGGAAAAAGTCCGGTGACAGATTCGCAAAGAAAATTGACAATCTTCCTGCTGGTACAAAGGTAGAATTAAAAAGGTTTAAAAATATGAACCGTGACCGCGGAAAGTGGGTAACTGCAGTAACTGTTACGACAACAGGCCCGATGCCTAATGCTGCTGGATCGTCTCCTTCTCGTAAGACTATGCAAGATATTTATACAATTTTGGGGATTATGTACGATAGAGATATTGGGAAATCTCATTTAAAATCAATATCTACTTATTCAGATCATGATGAACCATTTAATGGGATTAATTGGGAAATTATTATGAAGGATGGCTCTAGATTTATTTTCCCAGATGGTAATAATTCTAGAGGTGAGTATGCTGAGTGGGAAGATAAACATGGTGAGGGCTTTTGGGAAACCTACATGGCATATTAAGGGATCTATAAAGTGATTTTATTAAAGAAATACATAAGAGAAGTTTTGGCAGAGGGTATTGAGTTTAGAGAGCTTGACTCTCCTCTTACATATGCCAGAGCAAGGAATGTAAAAAGATTAGCACTTTGCGATACTTCAGTAAAGGAACCCAATATGTCACCGACCGGTAAGCCAATGCGTGATGCATATTTTAATGAATATCAAGAGTGGGATCATTATGGCCGATCAGGCAGAAGGTTAAAGAAGCCTCGCAAGGGCCAAATGGTCCCCGGTGTTTCAGACGTTTGCGTCATAGGATTTCTGGATTTTCATAAATACGGTGACAACGGCTGGTATATCGATTATATGAAGACCCGCGGTGACAAAGGTGGCCAGAAGGTGGCTAGCCAACTAATGGATGAGTTCTTTAAAAGGTATGCAAAGCCAGGTATGTTAATTCATTTTGGTAAGATGATGCGACAGGAGATAGGTCACCTCAAAGACAAAATGGAAAAACAGTATCCAGATGTTGATGTTATAGGGGCGGTGAATTTCTAATGAGTTTATTACGTACATATATACGCACCTTGCTTATTAATGAAAATATGTGCCCAATTAGGGGGCATAACTATGGGGGAATTCCATCGTCTGGTGGATATAATAGTATAATGGAGTATAACGTAGGAGCTGCAAGGTATGCGGAGGCTGCACATTGTATTTTAGGATCTTTAGGAAAGAGGGTTGGGTATGACGGTAAGACAGAGTGGCATGCAATGGCCCGAGTTGAAGAAGAACACCTTAACGAAGAAATAGGCATCATGATGGATGTTGTTTCTGAGTACTCAAAAGACGTGTATGTTATGCAGCTCAATGATGTAACTCAATATAAGGAAGAGTATCAAGATAGAATGAGAGAAACAGCTGAGAGAGCTGTACAGGATATCCGTGATGTTTCTCCTAAGTTAATTGCTAATGCAACTGAAAAGTTATCAAGGCTTGAAAGCGTCAAGGCCAGCGAGCAGGAATTTCCAGACTCTGTTTTTGAAGTAGGAAAGCTAGCATATCTTTCCATAATTTATCTTGCAGAGGCATTATTGGAGAGCGTTGAGGATTGGGATGATACAAAGACAATCAAACGTCATAAAAATGCTTATGGAAATGAACAGCTCCAGGCGACTACGTACACACTAAATACGGCAATCGATTGGATGATAAAGGACCTGTCAGAATGAATCTACTTCGTGAGTACATAAGAGAATTGCTGGTGGAGAATAAGTTATCCGGCCGCACAGTTAAGGGTGTGCTAGATTTGCTCGACGGATATGCTGACAATACATGGATCTTCTTTGATACTGAGACGACAGGAATGCACCCTAATTCTGCACAGTTAACAGAGATAGGGGCAATTGCAGTAGATCCAAATGCATGGCAGTCGGATGCTACAATGCTTGACCAATTTAATGAGAAGATAAAGTTCACTGATGAAACTGATCGCTTGATGAATGACCCAGAATCAGAAGAGCGAAAAGAGTGGGAAAAGAAAAATTCACAATCACGGCGCCCGCTAAAAGACCCTCAGGCAGTCTTGGCTATGACCCGATATGGAGAAAAAGGCCGAACATACGGCGATGAGCAAGAAGTCTTAGGCAACTTTTTCGAATGGGCTGCCGGGTTTCCAAACCCATTATTCATCGCCCAGAATGCTTCATTTGATTTAAAGTTTCTAAACGTAAGATCAAAGGGTAGCTTACCGAAGTATCCTGTCCTAGACACCATGCAACTCATGCAATACTACCTTGTTCCCCTATTAAAGACCCAAACGAGAGCAGGAGAAGGGGACTCAGAGGCCCAGGAGTTGCTTGATAAGCTGTATATAAAGAAAGGTAATTGGGGATATCACTCTGTATCAATGGGTGTAGTATCAAAGGCTTACGGCATCAATATTGATGATTGGCATAATGCGTTAGCTGATGTTAAGATGATGATGGAAATGTATAAAGAAGTTGTGCAAACAATCCGAAAGGGAATGGGTGTTGATATAAGTAAGGAGCAAGGTAAAGTACTTGCTCGTCAAAAACGGAGAAAAAAGAGATGACCCAAAAGGCAAAAACATCAATTCTTACTACAGGGCAACAGGTATTTTTAGGAACTGTGCCAAGTTCTGAAGATACTAGGGATTATTCTTATACCGATTATGCAATAATTGACGATCAAGAGTTTCCAATTGAGTATTTTGCTTCATCGATTGATGACGATGTCTTAGATCAGCTAAAATGGGGTTCCTGTGCATCTCATGCTGTAACGAAGGTTAGGGAAATCCAACAAGAGCGAGATACAGGAAAATATGTAAAGTATTCTCCCGTCTCACATTATTTGCTACGTGGGCCAGCTGGTCAAGAGAAATATATGACCGAATCGATTGCAGGTGTTAAGAGGTGGTTGTGTAGCGCCGGTATGTCTGGTCGTACGGCGGCATCGATTGCAATAAAGTATGGTATGCCTTGTCCAGAGGATGTATGGGAAGTCATTAAAAGTAGATCAGAAACGCCTGGAATATTTGAATACAACAAAGACTGGACGGACAAGGATATGAGCGATGGTTGGCAAGATCCATTTGTCCCCCTAGAAGCATGGCCTGATGGCTGGCAAGAGCTAACAAAAGATTTTCGTACAAAGTTCTATAATGAAACCAACAATCAAGTGTATGTACAATTTGATTTGCCTAAACGAATTTTAGACTCTAAGGGGTGGGATGCATGTCAGCGTATTAAACATGCACTTATGAAAATTGGCCCGCTTCTCCTCGGTGTCTCTGTTTATGCAAATGTTGAAGTGGATAGGGGTGTATGGGCAATCAATCCATCTTCAAACTTTTGGGCCCAACAAGGCGAAGGTGTATGGCAAGGCGGCCATGCTATGACAATCATCGGATGGAATAAGAAAGGATTCATAATACAAAACAGCTGGGGGCTTCTTCCATCCAATGATCCGGATTTACCTCCCGGGTATTTATTAATGAGCTATAATGATTTTTGGCGCATGCGCTCAAATTCATGTCCGCCTACAGGCCCAAGGAATGGTCACATGATAGAAGTGTGGGGACTGATAGATAACCCAGATCCTAAGCCTCCTAAAAAGATTGAACAGGCACCTGAACAGAAAGTTAAATTGTGGGTTTGGGTATTATTAGCTGTTGTAATAGGCATGCCCTTATTATTGCTGCTTATATTAGGAATGGCACAATGATACGGGTCAGGAGTTGGCCCGCCTCCAGTCTTCATGAAAGATTATCACAAACAGTTTTTACTATAGGAAAATATTATCATGTATGAATATAGAGCATTTGTTCGCAAAGTTTATGATGGTGATACCATTACTGTCGATTTTGATCTAGGGTTTGGAATAACTTTAGGAGGACAGAAGATTCGGCTTTTGGGCATTAATACTCCAGAGGTCCGAGGTCCCGAGCGGCCAGAGGGTCTTAAGTCTAGGGATGCCCTTCGCGCAAAAATAGGAAATAAATGGGTTAAGGTAAAAACTACAAAAGACAAGCGTGGGAAGTATGGCCGCTGGCTTGGTGAGATATTCATTAATGAAAATGAAGAAGAGCTTTCGATTAACAACTGGCTTCTAGAAGAGGGCTTAGCTAAAGTTTATGGCAAGAAAAAATAAAAAGAAGCGTCCCGCCCCTTCCCTTGATCTTCATGGTACAAATCATGAGGATGTAGAGGCAAAGTGCCACAACTTTCTATCAGATCATTGGAGTAAATTAGAGGAAGCTTATATCATCACCGGTAATTCAGATAAAATGAAGAAAATTGTTTTATCGATACTAGATCAATATGATGTAAATAGATCTGAAAGCCTTTTAAATTATGGCTGTATTAAAATCTGGATTTAATCGTGTAAATCTTCAGTTCTCAGGAGTATAATACAATGAATATATTATATGCTTACATAAGAGAAGCAATGACGCTGGAGGAACCGGTGAGACAATCCATGGATCTGCCAATACCTGCTGACTTGCAGGATATTCATAAACGAATGAAGGGTGCCGGAAAACAATTATATGTTGTTGGTGGTGCCGTACGTGATGTGCTGCTTGGTAAGACACCGAAGGACTATGACCTGGCAACCGATGCCGTCCCTGATAAGGTTATCCAGATACTACAGAGCCAAGGCCAGTTGCGACTTGATTTAACTGGTGAATCATTTGGTGTTGTAAGGGTGAAGACGCGCGCGGGTGGCGAATATGAGATAGCAACATTTAGAGAAGATATTGGCAAGGGCCGACGTCCGGACTCTGTGAAGTTTACGACAATCGAGGATGATGTCAATCGAAGAGACCTTACGATCAATGCACTCTTCTATGATATGGATACACGTGAGGTGGTTGACTATGTCGGTGGCATAAGCGATATTGAAAATGGGGTCATTAAGGCAGTTGGCGATCCGGCCGAGAGATTCGATGAGGATCCCCTAAGAATTCTGCGTGCCGTAAGATTCGCCGGCAGAATGGGATCCGATTTAGATCCAGAGACTAAGCAGGCCATTCTTAATGACAATACATTGAGTGAAGTTTCACCTGAAAGAATTAGGGATGAGTTTATAAAGGGGATATCATCCGCCAAGGATGTAAATCACTTTCTGCATTTAACAAAAGAGTTAGGCTTATTTAGACAGATTTTTCCTGGATTAGATATAAAAATTATGCCGGCTTCAACGAGCGACCCTATAGCACAAATTGCAGCAATCCTTAGCTACAATTCTAAGGACGCCGTTTCCACAGTTCTTAAGAATATGACATACTCGAATGATGAACAAAAAGCAATTCGGTTCTTACTCGGGTTTGGAACTATATCAAAGGAGTCAGCACCGTCCCTTAAGAAAGATTACAACCGATTCGATATTCAGTTGACGACGGTTAAGGAGTACTCAAGGGTTATGGGTGCACCTTCGGAATCCATCATCCAGGCTTTTCTAAAGTTTGCCGATGCACCACCAGCAGTTAATCCTAAGGATCTTATGGCCCAGGGGATAAAGGGGCCGGCCATAGGTAAGGCAATGAATGATGCAGAGGCTGAAGCATATAGCACATTAGTAGGAGAAGTTCGTGCCCTAATCAGGTCTATTTTAAACGAAGAACTTGAGCATGAACAACAGCAAAATAATAATAGGGAACCTGATATAACACCCAAGTCAACAATATATTGTGATATGGATGGTGTGTTGGTTGATTTTGAAACCGGTGCTATTGAGCTTTGCAGCAAGATTTTAGATGGTACTGTAGGTGCCGACTGGGTTCAGAATTCTAAGTCTATGCGAAGGGCGATAAGAAATATAAATGATACTTCAGGACCCCGTTGGCGCCCTCGAACAAAGAAAGATCTTAACTTACCCTTTGTACGTACATTGATGTATGCGGCAATTAGTTTTGCACCTGGAGCTTTTTTTGCTAGTCTTCTACCCTTAGACGACGGTATCGGAGCATTATGGTCATATATTAATAATTCTGGATTTGATGTTAAGTTACTTACTGCACCTATCAATATGCGTAATGGAATTGATGCTCCAACGGCTGCAGATGGGAAAAAGCAGTGGACTACCAAGTGGCTAAGCCCAGTTCCTTCAGAGGTAATAGTTCGTTCTGCAAAAATGAAATCCGAGTATGCTGTTACGGCTGGTATTTCAAATATTTTAATTGATGATAAAGCTAGTACGATTAGCACATGGAATGCTGCAGGAGGCCTGGGTATTCTTCATGAAACCGGAAAATCCGTTAATACGATTAAAGAATTAGCTCTTAAGGGCATATAGGCCTTTTTTTTACTGTAAAAATTATCTAAACTAATAATTAAATTTAGGAGTCATTTGATCGATTCTATTTCTTTACGCGGAATCCGTATGTGAAACAGTTTATAAAGATAGTTTTAGCCCTAGTTGCAATAACATTAATTAGTTCTTGTGCAACCCTTGGCCACCGTTCATCTCAACCTCGGCACTCTGGCCCTACTTGGCTTTCATCTACATCAACTGAAAATATTCAAAATTCGTTCGTAAGAATCCGCACAACAATGATGATGATAAAATTATCAAATTGTACGGATCCACAAAACCTTCGAACATGTATGCCTCAAATGGTAGGCTCAGTATCATTATCTGGTACTCTTATACGAACCCCTCAAGGAAATACTGGCGTCTTAACAGCAGCTCATGGAATAATATTGGATCCTCGCGATTTTCATGACCCGGATCAACTAGAGGGTGTAGTTGCTACAGCAACATCCTTTGACCTTATAAGATTAAATCATCCTCCGCTTGAATTAGCTGGATCACCTAAATGCAATATTGGCAATGATGTTTGTTTCTTACCCGTTAATGTACCAAGGGGTACTCCTGTTTTGAGTATTTCTTCCAGTGCCCCCACATGGGGTGATATGGTATGGTATGCTGGGAATCCATTGAGTGTAAGTTCTGAACGCGGATTCCCAGGGACATTACCATTATTTTCTGGGTACTTTAGTGGCACACCAAGAAATCAAAGCGCATTAGGTATGTATACTTTATTCGCAGCTCCAGGATCTTCAGGTTCACCGATTGTTAATTCTAGGGGCCAAGTTGTCGGCGTAGTTCAGGCTGTACATAGTCGTCTTCCGGTAATATCATTATCTATATCACATGCAGCATTATTGGTATTTTTAGGAAATATTGATGATATTAATACTAAGGGCTGAATACAATATCGGCAAGGCTTATTAATATTAATAAAAGCTGGAGCTAAATATGATTAAAATTGGTGATAAGGTTGCACCCTTTAGAAGCATGACTAAGACTGGTGTTGTTATTGACTTAAAGCAGGAGCCTGTTAATACGTGGTTCGCGGGAGGTACTACGGATCGTAGGTTTTTGGCAACTATAAAGTTAGATGAGACCGGTCTTAGCGAGGTATACCGAGCTGAAGATCTGATGCGGTTGGAGTAACCTAATGTTTCGCGAAAAAGAAGAAGTCAAAAAATGGTTTATTAGTCATAAACTTGAAATTCGTGACTCAGATATTCATGGAATTGGTGTATTCGCTACTGAAAAAATTCCGAAACATGAGGTTATTGAATCTGCACCGGTTGTAATTGCCCATGTTGATACACTTCATACATTGAATGAATTTTGTTGCGCAGCCGGCACACGCCATATTTTTATGGATTATGTGTTTGGTTTCGGGCCCGGCCTGATTGCATTTCCTCTAGGGTGGTCTGGCATATACAATCACCGACATGAACCAAATGCTTTTTGGGACATCATTTCAGAAAATGAACTTCCTGGTAGATCTAAGGAGGCAGATAAAAGATCTGGGTATAATGCGTTAATTTTTCGAACAAAGCGAGAAATAGAGGCAGGCGAAGAAATAACGACAAGGTATAGTCCAGATGCAGGAAAACTTTGGTTTGTCGATGACGATGCCCCAGAACTGCACTTCGATCCATACAGTGATTCTCTTGCACGTCCTTCATTTGCGTATTCAAAAGTTCAAAATGATCTTGGGAATTTAGGTAAAGAACTTAAGAAAGATGATCGTCTAATGGGGGATTTTAAGAAATCTTAAAATGTGATTCCGCTAGCGCTTAAGGCAATTTTAATACCAATATATGCACCAATAATCATTTGAGATATTTCAAATAATATGAATAATATTAGTGCCCATTTGCTAAATCTACCAATTCTTTTCCATGATATTTTAGGTGTTTGATCGCTCAATGCATACAACCAATTAAAAAATAAGGTTAATTATCAAATTAATCATAAATTACCTTTCGTGTAAATTCGAATATTACCTGGTATAATAGATTTATAAGAAAGGTATGGATATTATGCTAGTTACATTTGACTTTGATCAAACACTTACTGTCTCAAGATGGGATGAAGAGAATGAAGATTTTGTTCATATGGGCCCAAATCTTGTGATGGTTCAATGTCTTAAGGCTCACCTAGATATGGGGAATGAAGTACATATTGTTACTTCACGTCATGAAAAGTTCGAAAAAGTAGGGCACCATGATGCCCCTCGCGTTTCTGATTTTCTAAGAAGTGAAGGTATCTTTGGCCAGATTTCGGGTATCCATTTTACAAACGGTGAATGGAAAGCAGATACAATTAAGCGGCTTGGGTCTTTAAGGCATCATGATGATGATGAAGAAGAGCTTATTCGGCTTCATGAGGATTGTGAGTGTATCCATGTTCCAACTGGTTGGCTTGGCATTTCTGACTAATTATTAAACATTTTCGTGCAAATTTTCTCTACACAGGGTATAATATACATGTTGATGAGGAAAATAGCAAGAGGTGATCAGTGAAAGTCGGTGATATTGTTTTTGATAAGTGTCGCTATTCAGGTACTGCAGTAATGTTTTCCGGCCCAGTGCTTATTACTAAAGTGTATGATAATGATCGACATGTCGACATCTGCTACTTGAATAACCCACATACAAATATGCCCCAAGGCCTGGGCCATGCATATCTAGATCAGTTTATGCCCATGGAGCAGGTACCTTCTGCATGGTGTACACTTCTGGAACTTTGGGTAACGCGTGCAATATGCTCTGACAACCCAAACCTGGCTATGACATTCGAAGCTGGTGAAGCTGTCAAGGCTGAACTGGAACGGCTTGGGGTGATTTAATGAGTACTCATGCAGTAATAGGGATTAAGTTTCCAGATGGCAGGGTTAATGGATGCTATGTGCATTATGATGGCTCAACGATATCAGGTAGAATTGAAGACTATTTAGACAAGTATACGACGACATGTTTGTCTCTTTTGATTTTGAGGGCCCAAGCAACGGGCGGAATTAGAAGCTTTCACTGTCCGAGGTGGAATGACAAGATCCCGTCAGAACCTACTCCACCCTCTACAGAGTTCCTAGATGATAATGAACCCTATGTAATTGATGAGTCTAATTGGTTTGATGATCATTATGGTACTACGCACTATCGGTATCTAATTGATTATGAAACCGGAAATATACAGGTACATACGCGATGAAAGTGGGTGATTTAGTTTTATTTAGCACTCCTAAAGTATTTGATTCAACGACTCGCTCCGAGCCTGGATTAATTCTTATTCGAAATGAGAATCATCGCCCTCATACGAACAAGATGCAGGCTTCATATGAGGTTCTTTGGGCTGATGGTACGACAACAAAAGAGTGGGAGTGCTATTTACGCGATGCAGGATAATGCTAAAATAGGAGATCTAGTTAAGCTAAAATATCCTGGGTTGGATGAAAACTCTACAGGGATTATATTAGATATTTTTACATTAGGCTCACAGGCTAAGTGGGCTCATGTTCTTTGGTCTGGCGACGGAAACGCATCTGAAAAGGTGAGGGACTTAAGAATAGTTAACGACGGAAAGAAAGAATGATTTATTATGTTGGAGATATCCACGGTGTTGCACAAGATGTCGCAACTGTAGACGCAATTGCAATTAAGGATGACGCATCACACGTGGTTCAGGTTGGTGATTTTGGTGCCCGTTGGGGTGGTGATCCATGTAAGATCCATAAATACTTTTCAAAACGCCCAAAGGATGCACCTATGTGGATTACATGTGGTGGCAATCATGATAATTGGGATAAGTGGACCGAGCTTGCAAAGAAGCAGGGAAATCCGGACTTGGTAGAGCTGGCACCTGGGTGTTTCTGGGCCCAGCGGGGGGTTGTACTTACCCTGGAGGGAAAGAAGCATTTGTTTCTTGGTGGTGCGGAATCGATCGATCGGTATCATCGTACCGAGGGGAAGAGTTGGTGGAGAAATGAAACACCAAGCTATCAGGAGTTTTCGCTGTTTGCCGAGAGACTGGAGTTAGAGAAGCCCGATGTCGTAGTTACTCATGATGCCCCTCTTCGGGTCCCAATGGAGAAGTATGCTAGGGCTGACAGCCCTACCCCACGTAATCTAGATAATGCATTGAGGGTGTGTAGTCATAAGCCCCCTGTTTGGTATTTTGGTCATCATCATGTTAAGAAGACATGGGATATTTTAGGGACAAGGTATCATTGTTGTGGGTTCGATGGTCAGTTCGTAAGGAGTGAGGATGCCTAAGAAAAAGAAAGTGCCATGGACTGAAGATCAATGGCATACGATTAATTCTGCATTAAGTTATATGAAGTTTAAGTCTTTAGACAAGTTATCATATGAGACAGGTATAGATGAGAGTATGATAAAGTTAATTATCGAAGACTTTGCCCAGGTGCCTTATACAGTCGTCCGCAGGGGAAAATCGTACAAATATTATAATGCAGCAGATTGTAGATGAAGGGTGATGTATCAAAGGTCATTACCTGGCGTGTAATATCGCTGATTGTTGGTACCATCATCACGTATGCATATCTAGGTGAGATAAGGCAGTCGATTGAACTAACCGTAATATTCTCTATCGTCATGACGGTATTACACTATTTTTTCGAAAAGTGGTGGAAAAATAAAGTAAATGATAATCAATTGACTAAATCTTAGTTTCTTGACCTATTTAGATCTGTTGAATATAAATACTGGTTTATGCTGGTATAATAGTATTAATAGGTGGAAATTATGCCAGATCCCAAAATTATTTTGAGCCCAGAAGGACAAGAATTATCTAAGTCCTTCTGGGCTTTTCAAATTAAGAAGATTACTAATTGGCTTCTTGAGAAAGGATACACAGTTAGATATGATCCTGATGTTGAGGATCAGGTTGATTTTGAACTATTAGAAGTACAGATCTGCTCTAGAAGTCATGCAGAGACAAGATTTTATACAATGCTACATGAATGTGGCCATATTTTAATTCGGAACGGTTGGAAGCAATTTGCAAAAGAGCACCCAATGTATGCAGCATCTGGTGATGGAAGATGTACCAGATCGCGCGCGTATCGTGTTTCATTAATAGCAGAAGAAATTGATGCTTGGAAAAGAGGGCGCCGTTTAGCCAATCGTTTAGATTTATTTGTACGAGATCAGAAGTATGATAAAGTTATGACAGAGTGTTTAATGGGTTATATTGAATGGGCTGGTGGCATTGAAACAGCCCTAAGGGAAGAAAATGTCGGAAAATGAAAAAAAACTTGAAGCTGAGAGGCAGGCAAGGTTAGATATAATTGAGTCATCAATTGAGTCATCACTATTAGAGTATGCCAATGCACAATTAAACTTACAATCAGCGTCCGCGCGTTCAACATTATCGAGGCATATATCTAAAAAGATTTTTGATGATTTGAACCCCTTGATTGAAGATTTGCAAGACGAGGTTTCATCGCTATGGTTTATGCTAGATGAAATGAAGGCATCAGATACTAGCAAGAATAAAGAGTTAACTTCTGCAATCAACGATAGTATTAATTTACAGTTAGCAAATTTACAGATGATGATGAATCAAAAGGGCGATGCATGAACGTTGGGATAATTGGAAGTTTAGAAAGAAAAAAAGAAAAAGAGAATATAAAAAAGCTCATTAGCTCACTTCCTGAGGGTACTATTATAGTTACAGGTGGGGAGAAAAAAGGGTTTGATTCTTGGATTGCAGAAGCAGCTGAGGAATTCTCACGCCCGACAATGGCTTTTCTTCCATATAAACCCCCTGAGGATGCTAGCCCTAGAGAGTACTTAAGGTCTCAACAAGCCCGAAATAGAAAAATCGTACAAAATTCTGATATAATATATGCCTATCCATCTGAAGATAGAACAGGTGACGTTGAGGATATAATTACACTAGCACTTAATTTAAATGCTAATATAGAGATAAAATAGTTTATGGCAAAATGATATGAAATTTTGGAACATGACAGTTTTTAATGCTGATAAAGATGTTGATGTAAGTTTTATATTACAGGCCCCGCCGTATAAAAAATCTAAGATTATAGATATTATTTCTGGTGTGCATCCAGAATATTCAAATTTCAGACTGGAATCTATAGAGAAGCCCGCCCACATAAAAGAATGGGCGAAAGAATAATTATGTTTTATAGTTGTAGGGATAAACTGGAGCGAACCCGTGGCCAAGCGCGATTATTATGAGGTGCTTGGTATAGCTCGTACTGCTAATAGCAAAGAGATTAAAAAAGCCTATCGGAAGGCAGCTTTAGAGTATCATCCTGATAAGAATCCTGGTGATAAAACGGCCGAAGACAAATTTAAGGAAGTTTCCGAGGCATATCAAACATTATCTGACGAGCAGAAGCGCAAAGACTATGATGCTTTTGGTCATTCCGGGCCTAATCCATTTGATAATCAATATAGAAGATCATCACAACACTCAGATCCATTCCGGGGATTTGAGGATATATTTGGTGAATTTTTTGGTCGCCGCGGCCACCACCAGACACGTCCCCAGGGGCCCCAACGTGGCCCGGATATCAATATTAGTTTAACAATCGATTTTTTAGAGGCAGTTAAGGGTTGCCAAAAGTCAATAAATCTTACCAGAAAAGACACATGTACTGGATGCACTGGTTTAGGTCAGGAGCCTAATACATCACGTACCGTATGTGATATGTGTCGTGGTACAGGATATTCTAGTTTTCAACAAGGCCCTATGGTAGTACAGTCTGCATGTCCAAAATGCAGGGGGTCGGGCTCTATACCGACAACCCCCTGTAGTATGTGCCGCGGCGTTGGTAGCATCGATGTTACTGATAGCATTGCTATCAACATTCCCCCTGGCATCAACGTAGGAAATCGTTTACGAGTTGCAGGAAAAGGAAATGCTGGTTCATTGGGCGGCCCCCCTGGCGATTTAATGGCGTCTATTCAAATTAACCCATCTAGGAAATTTGAAAGAAGGGGTACCGATATTCATACAACATCTAGAATATCTTTTGTTACTGCATGCTTGGGTGGAGTTTTGGATGTTGAAACAGTTCAGGGAAATGAAAAAATAAAGGTACCGTTCGGAACTCAACCTAATACAACTTTGCGAATTCATGGCAAGGGGATTAAGAACCTTAGGGGCTCTATGTACGGAGATCATTATGTACACATTGAAATTCAAATTCCAAAAAAGATAACATCAGAGCAAAGAGAACTATTAAGAAAGTTTGAGCAAGGCTCAAATTAGAAAGAGAGATATTATGGACAACTGTATTGAAGACGGCGACCTTGTAAAAACATCAGCCGCTGCCCAATCAAAGTGGGGCCTACCATTATGTCATGAAGGTGTCGGTGTGGTCCTGGAATCGTATGAAGATGATGACGGAATTCCATACGTCAACGTTTTCTGGTCAACGGATAACAATACATTCCTAGATAAAAAATCATTCTGGTACCCTCGGGATGCATTAATACTTTTAGAGAAGAAAGGGAATCCCTAAACTATATGCAATAATTTGAGATACTGTATAAAGTGTAAATGAATTCCTACAATATATGAATATAATGCAAGCAGCCCAAGGGTAATTGGTCTGACCCAAGCATATTGTTTTGTAAACCAGAGGATTATAAGCCCTAATGTAACTATTGATATTTTTATTGTCAGAAAAACATTCGGGCCAATTTCTAGAACATAGGCCATGATGGGATTAGTTTCATGAGCTAATCCAGTTTCAACCCACGCTAATGTTAGGAATGCATCGAATATATTAAATAGAAAGATAATACAAATAGCTAGTTTTAATGATCGATCATCAATGAACCGTATCGTTAAATCTTTGAAAGTATTCTTCATAAACAGTCTATCTAATTTAAGTGTCTTCCTTTTACTAATAATTGTAAATATTTACCTTTAAATTATAGTAATTTACAATAAGTGTAGTTTGCTCAATTTATAAATAGTTTAAAGTAATGTTGATATTTAGCTCGATAGTGTTATTTTTCTTATTTATGTGGATCATGTCCATAATATTGCTAGCTGACTCTACCCCTATTTTGCCTGGCCAGAGATGGTATTTGACCGGTGTTGGGCCTGTTACAATTATAAAGACACTCCCTTCCGGCATTTCATTTCCAGCTGGGCCAGGAAAGGGGATGAGTATTGTATATTACACAGAGCCTGGTGATGTTGGATTTTGTACCAGGCCAGATATTCGAAATGGGGGAAAGTTATTAGCATATGATAAAGATGCTATAACAACTATTCTTAAGCATATTGACAAAAAAGTTGAGACAGATAAATTATTAGAAATAATGAGAAAGAAGAGAGAGGAACTTGGGTTTGAGACCTATAAACCACCACCGGCATGGAGCCCGAAGCAACGGTTGCCTGGTGTTACAGTTATAGAGTCGAAGGAGAAACCACCAACCAAGATTGTTGAGGCTGAAATAATCTACCCGGACAAGTTTAATATGTTAGCAAAGAAAAAGAAAGACTAATAGTAGTATGCCAGTATTAACTTTCGAACAGAGTCAGCAACACAGTTCGGCCAGGTTGTGACGTCGCTATTTCTGCCTCTCCATTTAATCTTCGAGAATATATAGTCTCCTGGAACTACAAGCATTGTTCCATGTGGCGCATCAAGAATTCCCGGTCTTAATTCACACTTGCCAACACCAAATCCTGGCTTAATAAACCTTTGTGTATTTTCACCGGGCATAAAAAATCCTTCCTTAGCTATGTATAAGAACCAGTTCACTTTTTATAGTCTTCCTCTACATACCAATCATCGTCTATTTGCATATAAACAGACTTTCTTTTTATCCAGGATGCAATTAAAAAATAACTAAGAATTGTTGCACAAACAAACTCTAGATAAGATCCCCCTAGCTTAATTTGCGGAGGCAACATTTGATGCCAGATATATGGGAGAAAATAACCGATACATGCAACAAATAAGCTAAGCTTTGTAGCGACTACAATAAACCGCCTGGTTTCATAATGTGTAAGAATTTCCCTAATTTTTCCGAATATCATAACTTCTAAATTTACCCAGGCTAAATACCTTATTACAATTTAAATATATAGGGTGCATTAATGACTAGTAAACTAAATGATATTACATATGTTAGTAAGGGGTGGGGTCATGAAAAATGGATCGTTAATAAGCCAGAATATTGTGGTAAACTTTTATTTTTAGAAAAGGGGAAACGTTGTTCCTGGCATTATCACAAAATAAAGGATGAAGTATTTTATCTACAATCAGGTTCTGTAATCGTTTATTACTCTGAGGGGGATGATATATCTAAGGCGGATCAGGTAATTCTTAAACCAGGTGACAGCTTCCATGTATATACAGGCCTTAGACATCAAATTATTGCCTTTGAAGATTCAGAGGTATTCGAATTTTCAACTCAACACTTTGATAGCGATTCTCATAGGCTTATAAGGGGTGACTAGTTAAGTGGATAATCAGGTTTTATTTTTTTTAATTGGGTTTGTTATTGCTATCCTCATATACATAAACAGCATGAATGCTGTTGCTAAGCAGATTGAGTTTAAATTAGCAAAAGAAGAGTATGAAAGACAAAAGCGCCTAGCCGCCATGTCCGGCCGGAAATTTGATATTAATAATAAATTCGAAGAAGACTGATTAGAGAATTAACCTAACAACAATATTGGAGATTAAAAGTGTATACATGTACCATACACCTGTCAAGGTGTGTCACAATTTTTATCCTGGCTTTAATAGCGCCAAACATTACTTATGCTCAGTCTGTGTGTGGTAATACTGACGAAGAGTGTATATCAAAAAACGTTATTACTATTGCTCCTGGAGCAAATCAATCGACGGTAGATCTTTGGACACGCCATCAAAACTCTACGGCCGTATATGGAAGGACATGGATAGGGCCATATACAACAGATTCAAGACATATGAATGGTAATCGTGACACTATCATTTTTGTACCAGCACAATTTGACCGGACTAAACAAGCAGATATTTTTATATGGCTCCACGGCCACAATGGATTTAATAAGTTTGAGAATCGAATTTTAAGACATGTTCCGGAACTATACAGGCGTGGCTTAAATCCTGTTTTTATCCTCGTTGAACAACCATGGTCTCACTGGACGTCAACAAGGACTTCTAGAAACGGTACAGGGCCCTTTAGACAACCTGGAGAATTTCAAAGGTGGGAAAATTCAATGATTTCCATGTTACAGTTTTTAGGTGTGACAATATTTGATATTTCTGGGGAAAATGTTTATCTTTTTGGCCATTCTGCGGGGGGTTCTGGCATTTTATCAATGTCCCGTTCAGATGCATTAGAACAGCTCCGCCCGGGCAACATTATATTTTCAGATTCTACATATGGAAGCTGGTACAGATCTTTTCATGACAATTATCATAGTAGATACCCATCAACACGCGTAGCAGTCCTGGTCCGCCGCGGCACAACTACACATGAGTCAATGCGTAGGTTTTATCGTGATAGGCGAGGCCAAATACCCGAAACACTAAGATATATGGTTTTAGATAATAGAACCTGGACTCATAAGCGGATTGGGGACAATTGCCTGTTATATCCTGGATCGCCATTTCCCCCTTAATATGGATCATATATGGGTCATGAACATTTCATATGGGTTACATATAATTCATATAATCAATAAAGAGGTAGTAATAAAATGAAGCGAGGGAAAGTAGTAGTAGTTGAAGGAATTATCGGTGCAGGTAAAAGTTCATTTTCTAAAGAGCTAGCCGAGGCACTGGGTGATAATACCTTGTATCTTAGGGAACCTGACGAGAAGGATAATGGGAACCCCTACTTATCTGATTTTTATGATAATCAAGAGCGCTGGGCATTTACTATGCAAACGCATTTACTTCAAGAAAGATTTAAAATGCATTTACACGCTCAATGGCATGCTATGACTCTTAAACATAATGCAGTACTTGATCGATCATATTTCGGTGATACTGCTTTTGCCCGCTTACAAGTTAAAACCGGCGCAATGACTATGCGTGAGTTCCAAACATACCAAAGCATTTATCATGCGATGACCGCCAGCGTCTTATTGCCGAATGTTTGTGTACACCTACTAGTGTCTCCGGAAGTCTCTTCTGATAGGATTCAGCGTAGAATGGAAGAGCGCCTTGGCCGTAAATGTGAGTCAGCTATTGATTTAAGCTATCTATATTCACTTCAAAGAGAAGAAAATCATATGGTTGATACATTACGCCAACAGGGTGTACAAATTATTAGCAT
Source organism: Halobacteriovorax sp. (assembly GCA_002720865.1). GTDB lineage: Bacteria > Bdellovibrionota > Bacteriovoracia > Bacteriovoracales > Bacteriovoracaceae. The sequence goes on along the minus strand of PBIO01000025.1, from coordinate 78,593 downwards.
ACCTTGGGATGAAGATCGAAGTACACCACTCGCCCGGGCAGGCATTGTAGGCGAAGTTGCGAATAATATTACGACGTATCAGCCTGCTGATATGTTTTTAGATCTACACAGGAGAACAGTATGAAAAATACCCATGATTCGAAAAAGCAAGATGGTCAAAAGCAGGGTACACCCTGGAAAATTATAGGCCGATATCAGGAATATTCTGCTGCTAGTAAGGCAAAAGAAGAGCTAGCATCTTCTCCTGACTCAAAGGATTCTCAATTTAAGATTAAGCGCATGAATGATCCTGCCGGATTTGTCATCAAGACGCGAATTCATCCGGACGTTATTGAAAAACAAAAAGAGAAAAAAGGTAAAAAGAAGAAGCCCCAAAAGAAAAAGTCTGCTTCTTCAAAAAATAATTTCGATAAAAGTTAGGTTAATATATTTAAGGTATCAACTGAGCTCCACGTGACTAAGAAGGGAGAGTGAGTTTTAGTGACACTTGCAGAATTATTATGCTTAGCCTTATTATCATTAAATGTTGGCGATACTCCACAACGAGGTCAATATGCATGCCAACAAACTGATACGATTGTATCCGCAGCTCAAGAGAATGGTATCCGGCCAGAACTTATAGTTGCCATTATTCATTATGAAAGTCGTTTTAATCCCCGCGCAAGAAGTAATGCTCCTGCATGCGGATTGATGCAAATTATGCCGAAATATACAGGCTCTAGGCAAACTGGCGTTCCGAGACTGACATGTGAACAACTATATGATCCTACCGTCAATATCAATGCCGGTGCAAAGACATTTAGATATTGGTGGCAGGTATATGGTAGGGGTTCGGAACGCATAGGCCTATGTGGTTATTATGCTGGGTTTAGGTGCAAAGGCCGTAATCCTATTCCTTCCGGGGTAAGATATGCTAGAAGGATTTTAAGATTAGCAGATAGCCTTCGGGCCGAAATGACTACGATTGAACGTGCACATACTAGAGGTACTAACGATAGATAGACAATAACTTCATTTATATTATGCATCAATTTCGTCGGTAACCATATTTAAAATATTGGAGAAATGATATGGATAATATAAAAGGTAAGGTAGAGATACCCAGCGAAGTAATGGAGTTCCTGCCTGGTGGCGCGTCATATATGTGCGAGTACGATCCGGTCTGTAAATGTGAGAAGTGCGTCGTAGTATTAAAACGCCGTCCAGTGATGGTTTGTGCTTCTGGCGGCGGGTCTCGCTGGCCAGAGATTGCGGGCAGTATAGCAAGAATAATGTCATGCCCAGCAGAGGGTGATGAGTACCCTCCCCGGGTGATAAGTATAGCCGGTTGTTCTGCAGGTAGTATTAATGCAATTGCATACGCATGTGGCCTATTTATAGGCCGACCAGGAAAAGAGTTCTTATCTGCATTAAGTTTAGAACTGTCATCTCCTTTAAGCCGCTGGCCTTGGGTTCGGTCGAAACAACGCCGTCAACGAGCATGGCTTTTTGATGTCTGGCTTCCGCGATATTGGGAATTATGTCAGGTACCATGGTCTGATAAGGGTAGGATAAGGGACATAGTTGCATGGGTATGTCTCTTGTTGGCACCTTCAAGTAAGAAAACGAGCCCGTTTTCACCACCCTGGTCTGATCCTGGAACAATAATGATGGTCCTCAAAACGATATTCTGTACGGGTGTAAATAATAATTCTGTGTGTTTCGAAAAAACGGCTAGTGTTTTTCCAAAGTATCTTGATATGAATTCATCGGAATCATTTCTATGTCCAGTTTCATTGCTTACAACTGATGTATGGAATAAAATGCCGTTAAATATTTGGAATACAAGAGAAGGGGTGCTAGTAGATCAGCTCGGTCCTCATATAACACCTAATGGGGACATTCACGAAGGTGTACATCCCCCGATTGCAGCAATATCTTATCATGATCCTGAATTTACTGTGCTAAAAGGTGTTGCTGCAAGTTGTAGCATCCCGGGGCTTATGAAGCCAGAGAAGGTGACACTAAAGCCAGAGAATTTTGCTGTTCATTGGAACCCAGAGGCATCAGCTAAGTACTGGGATAGGCCTACGCAAAAACAATACGAAACAGAACTCTATGATGGTGGCCTCTATCTAACAGTACCATATGGGCTAACGGAACCTCAACAGTTTATAACGGGACCTAGCGGCATTACACCTCACTTTATTATTTCACCTTATTTAACTCAGACAGTTTATTCTCATAAAGGAAACTATAAGTGGAAGAATGCGCACTTTACTGGCCCGTGGGAAGATAAGCCTTCATGGATAAAAAGAAATATTGTCAATCGATTAGCAAGCATATTTCAGACGTTGTATGATTGTGGAAATATCGACACAATCTATGATCAATATGCCGACATCGCGCGCGGCGCAAAGGGTAGGCTTACTGCTACGGAACACCAGGTTGCGAAACAATACCTGATTGAAGACGTCGGTCTTACTGTGTTAAAAGATTTACCTAACTCAAGAACAATGAGTGAAGGGTGGGATCATACAGTAGACGGAGTTAGCATGATAGAAGCCGACGTCATATTAGGATGGTGGTCTGCGGCATGGGATGCTGAAGAATATCCTCCCGGGTGGAACGCTTCCGGCCGGATTTAGCGTCCTTGGCCCCTATATTTTTTTCGATATTTTTTTGATGCAGTACTACCGGATGGCCCACCACCCTTATGGCCCCACTTAGTAAACTTTCCAGCTCCTTGCCTAGTTTTCTTTTTCCGTCTTTCATGTTTTCGCTGTGAAAATTTTGTTCGCTTAGCCATTGGTAGCATACCTCCTAGTTTTTATACTTTGTATCCGGAGCTATCATGGCGTCAACACGTAAGACGACTTCTGACTTTTCCGGGTCCCATAATAATTTAACTAGGTCTAATTTTGAGACTTTACAAAGTTCATCTTCAGAAATTCGTAATTCTCCTCCATTTTTTTTGACTACTGCTGTTAATAGTGTAAAAATATAATCATGATTACTTAATTTTTTTTCTGTCATATTTAGTGTCCTGTCCCCCCATAAGCTGTCTGTAAATATTGTACTAGTAGTTGTGTATTTGGTGTAGGAACTAAACTCTTAAAGAGCGTAATTATAATAGTATTAAGTACTTTTTGAGAGTAAGCATGCATCAACCTGTTAGTCTAGACGAAGATCTTTTAAAATTGGTAGTTAACCAGTGTCTTGCATTAGTTTTAAGAGACTGTTTGAATGACCAGGGCCTTAACGCAGATGATATTAAGAATGTAGAGTATTATCCTATATGGACAATAGATCGAACCTCTGGAGGAAAAAAACTTTTAAGGTTAATGGTACGTATCAAGCCTCAAAAAAGCTTCACCGAATTAGTCCCATCATGTTTCCAGGATGCAGGATTTACCCTAATCGAATTATTAGAATTTTTCGATCGATCAGACGCATCAAGAGCTAATCCACCGTAATAAGATGTTGTAAATCTTAAGATCTTACTGTACAATTTTTTAGGCAATTCTAAACGTTGTAAGGTAAGATTTTAATGACGTATAAAGTACCTGATAATGACATTCAAAAAAATGAAGAATGGTTAAGGCATTGTGTACGTGAAGAAGTTAGGGTTGAGCTTGATATAGCATTTAGCGATTTTTTAGAACTACTATTAAGACAAAGTTCTGAAGATATTAATTTGCGTAACCCTACTCGGCCATCAAATTTTTGGGTCGGTTTAGGCATAGGTGCATGTTTATTCGTCGGATTCGTCGCAGGGATATTAATAAAGGGTATAATATGAGAACTTTAGTAGCATTAATAACATTATGTTGTTTTGGGTGCGGAGCACAGGATACACATACATTTGATATAATATGTTCAGAAGATGGCGGGCCTCCCGATGTAATGCATGAGCTAGTTGAGCCCAATCTAAGTTTAGGTAACTTAAGTGCAAACGGTCAATTTATCGAAATTGAACCGACTATTACAACAACGGCTGACAGTCAGCAATCATTTTTTCAGATAGGCCTTCGGCTACCTGATTTATTTGCATATGATCCGACCTTCTTACGAATTGAATTTACATCAGATAAGAGTGAGTGGGTCGGGTTTGATAATAACTCGATTGAAATATATGATACAGAGGATGACTGTATCACCAATTCAAGTTATTGTGAGGAAGTTATATTGGCGGAGGGTACTAGCGGTTATTTTGAAATATCGGAAGGGTATATATCAATTCAGAATGCTTACTGCAGATACACAAATACACCATATGATTACACTGTAACTGCTAGGGTTTTTGATATTTCTTTTTGGCCGATTATTGAAATTAGTGATCCGACGATGATCGGCGTAGAATGTCATCCGGATCATGGTACGTCCCAAACAAGCGATCTATAAAAGGATGAACACCAGAGTGGTTAACATTCAACCCACCAGGCATATGGTGTGACATATGGTGCTTATAAATATGGGTATCTTTGTTAACGGGTTTAAATATATTAGCAACTTTAAATCCATGAATTGTGCCATGTCTAATTCCATAAACGATAAAAAATCCACCAACCCCTAACCCGGCGCCTGGATTGATTAACAGGCACAGACTACAGATGATTATTAATCCTGCCAACTTTCCGACGATTGGTACCTTTACGTACGTTTTAGTTTCAGGATCATCTTGCTTCCAATGTCTATGGTGATCCATATGGAATTTTGCCCATATTTTCCATAGTGCCTGAATGGCCCTAGGGCCCCGGGGCTTGGTATGATAAATGTATCTATGGTTAAAATAGTATGCTAATGCTGACAGTGCATAAAACACGCAAAATGCTACAATGTTAAGTAACATGTTTCGGTAGCCCTTTCTCTAAGAGGTTAATTAATATAGTATATGATTGTGTTTCGTATTGGTTAATAATAACTAAACATTGTAACAATTATTTAATGGCATATTTAAATTTATGCCAAAATCTAATAGGCTCAAAACCGGGACACTGGTAAAAATAGCGATTAGGGAAAAGAGATGTACCGATGACGGATTTACAACTTTATCTTCTTATGCACAAAAATATGATCATGATACTGGCATAGTATATGAATATGTCGATCTTAATTCATTTCCAAGTTGCAATGACTTTAAGGGAAAAACAACCAAGGTACGTCACAACCAGCTAGCAACGATACTTTCATATGTTGGTCGGCCCTATCAAATTAGAGACTCAGATCATTTTGAAGCATATGATATATACGAAGTGTTAATCGATGGTGCTATTAGGCAGGTATTTAAGAGAAATCTGGTACTAGCTAATCAACTTTTCGAAAGTACAATGCTTGCTGGGCTACAGGATGATGACATATAATCCCTGTATTTAATAGTTTGTTTCCATGTCTATCAACATCATGCCATCTTTCTAGGAATTCCTCTCTGGGTATATACCCAATCTCTTGTGACAGTGATGGATCTTCAAGATACACGTTATAATCATCAATGCCAATGATAATTGAATAATGCCCATCTTCCCATACATCAGCCCAATCATTTTCATCAATTGACCAAGCTTGATATGTTACAATAACCGGTATATCTTGCAGAATATACTCTGATATTTTTTCTAATGTTAGTCGCTTTATGACCGCATCAATTCCATAATTTGATGCGACCCTTACAATATCTTCAGGGTCGGTTCCGTGATCGGTTGATGTATTTAGCTCATGGGCAAGTGTTAATTCTCCCTCATCATATATCCGGTAGTATTGTAACACTGACAGCAAGGCGGCAGCACCGCATGTGTAGTCAGTGCATTGTCGAATATTGGGGAGGGTAAGGATTTTTGTGGCATAACACACATGTTATCTTCTTTCATAGGCGGCCGAATTTATTTTTTGATTTTATTTGGAAAAAATGTCCAATGCCATGGTTCGGATGGTACATCATTATAAAATCCGAACTTAGGTCCATTTGCTTTAAGCCACCAAAATGTGGTTGTTTTGTATCTCTTGTTATTAATGTCTCGATAGCACCCAGATATATCCACAGAAAGGCCAGATTGGTGTGTAGACCACCCCGGCCGGGCAGCGCGGTTGGTTATACCCCTATTTTGGTACGACCTCCAGAGGGCCCTTTGTGCCTTGTGGGACCTATATGCATAATTAATGTCCAGAAAAAATCCAACCTTTGCAGCTTCGGTCATCATATTCATGAAGCCCTCTGCTGCATCGGTCCGGAGTAATACTGGTCTATTTGATCGATCACGTAGAGGAACACGGGTGACCATAAGGTCGAACTTCTTTCCGTTTTTCCATCCTTCGACGATGTATCGATCATGAAACCCAGGCTCAGTAAGCAAGCTGGTTATAAGAAGAGCCATTCCTAACATTATAACTAGTGTATTCTTCTCATGATAGATGGTTAACTATCGGTACGTACTAATTAGAATTAAATACGGAGGCTTCCATGTCCGGTCGACCTATTCCAGAAAAAAACCTTAGTAATGAGGAAATACGTGATCTGCTGCGCAAGGCCTCAAGCGATATGCTCAATATATTTGACGATCGAAATGCAATAATTGTCTGGTTATGTCGTGCCATCCTTAAGGAACGCGAAAATAAATGAAAAAATATACTACGCTATTATTATTCTCATTAGGTATAACCGGTTGTGCCATTAAATGGGATTATCCTACGACAACAAAGAAATCCCTAGAAGAAAGATGTCTTCCACTTTTAGAACGAATAATGGACATTCAAAAAGATCGTGATACCGCCCGGGCAGATATCACTGACAAGATTTTGGAATTTGAATCAGGTATAATTACGCGTGATCAATTTCACAATTATCGCCTGCAATGGCTAAGCACTGAAGATGAATTGAGAAACCATGTTACTCGTTTATATGATCGAGCTTATCGGAAGGGGTGTCTTTAGTTCTATAATCATGCATACTAGTTACCAGGTAAGTTAACATAACTGCAATGATTATATGCCATACCCAATGTGTACCGATGACAGCATGCATGCATGCATATGGGTCTAAAGTCTTAACCGGTATCGCTACGGTGAAACATGCCGCCGCATTCCTCATACCGTATGCTACTGCAGCACCTTTTCTAGATAGGACGATATAGAATATCCAGAGCATCACCGCCCCGGGGATCCAGGGCACCGCCGGCGCTTCAATATGAAATACACCGGTGGCTGCTAATGACGTCATGAATAAAATCATACATAACGTTGTCATCCGTTTTGACCAGCCTAACATATAATACATGGCTGCTCCGGTGTAAGTTACCATAAATGTCCAGACCGGTACGATATCTGTAAGCTGGGCCCAGGTAGTACCATACACATGATATATTGTACTTCCTATGCCAATGAGTCCGGTAAGCCCGGCAAAGAACATTGATAATTTATCTATTGGATTTTTTTTGGCAACGTAACCTATACACAATAGGCTGGCAATAATAATCGTGATATTGCTCCAAACATTTAAAACTGTCGCCCAGTCTGACATTGTTGTCTCACATATAATTCATAATAAAAAATAAAGATATGCTACAACTATGTACACTTAATTAACCAAGATAATTTAACTAACGTAACCCCTTGCGATGACCCGCTATATCAATGAACCTAATCAACAGATACATAACCGTAACCTAATCGTTGAGGCGCGCCATGGCGCCCTATTAATACATAGTAAGTTTAGCTGGTAATTTTCGAAAATATTTTAAATAATTCCGATTTTAGTCGCCATCTTCAGAGCCTGTGCCGACTACCACATCCACCCCTGCACCCCCTGCAGCCGGTCCATCTTCACCACCAGGCAATTCAGGTCCACCTTCATGGCCAGGGTCGACAGTCTTATTATGTGATAATATAGCATTGCTAAAATATATATCGATAGGCTCTTCAACATCTAGGTCATATACAGTAACACCTGGTGAATGAATAAGCCGTATTTTTGCAACTGAGTCTTTATGTAGTATATGTTCATCGCTTAAGATATAGATCGGCGCGCCTGGCCTAAGCTTAGAAACGGGCATTTTATTTTCTGGGGCAGAGTCATGATATATATTGTGAGAAACACTGCAAAATAATTCAGCACCACCTGTTGTTACAATTTGAACTATTCTTTGGGCGGTTGATGCTTTTTTATGTTTGAGCTTAAAATACCCATATGATCCGTCTGTAAAGTTAGGTGCATATAATAAGTCATCTTCTTTAAGATCCTCAACAGCGACATCACCACGTTGGGTTAATATGATTGTACCCTCAATGACACACTCATTCTTGTCTATAACACCATCCTGGTTCACGTCCCATGTTGTCAGGGTTTCGATCCATGTAAGTAAATCGTCGTTGGCTTCGATCGTCACATCTTCGGCAATAGTGTCATCTAATAAATCAACTCCGTGGATAAACCTATCATCATCCCACTTACTCGAGTCAATTACCCCAATATCTAAACCAGGAAATGTATCACCATACCCGGGGCATGATATTCCGTCACCCAGCCCAGGTAGTATCCATGGATATCCTTCTGGTGCTTCGCAACAATCAGTACCTAAGGCATAGCCAACGCATGGTCCCCCGTCATAATAAGGGGTGTCATCTATTAAGTTCCCTTCAGAGTCAAACTCGCTGGCAGGTAATTGATTGGGGAAATTTCCGCTATATTCCGGGTAATAATATTCATCATCTTCCAGATACTCGACTCCATCGATGTCCTCGGCCGTTACCTTAATGTGGGTTAACCATTGATGATCTGTTGTAAAGTATGATGACCTAAACCAGATCGTTATAAACTTAACCGGATCGCCATCACCGCTAGCAGGAATATTACTAGATGCATTTGGGGAAGTTATTTCTATATGGGGGATCCCCGGGCAGCCTGGCAACAGGTAGTTTGGATCACCATCACAGTCAGTGTCAAGCCATGCACCATCGGATGCGAATGATGTACCACACACCACCCTGGATGAATCACAGCTGCCGTCCGTTTGTACAGTCGTAGCTGTGACTCCGCCATCACTAGATCTTTCAACAGTCCAGTTGTTAGTTGAATATAGATCCCTTCTAAAGCATGCATTTCCGGAAGATTCACTACCCTCACCACAGTTATATCCCCATTCATCTCCTGAACACCCACCGGTGCCGACCCAATCCTCATCAGTGTCACAATGGTGGGGCATCGGTGTACCACCAGCCATGGCTTGTTCTGAAAGCATACATCCACCCCAGAAGTCTAGGCGAATCTTACTAATACCATGGGTACTTTGCACAGCAAATGTATATTTTTTGAGGCCTTCCGCAGTCTGCCATTCCCATTCATAACCTGGGTTGCCTTCTTCAAAATCACCCCCGTCTGACCACATGTCACAGACGACTGATACCCTTACACCCCTACATTTGTTACCGTCTTCGCACAAATCAGTTACTTCCACTGGTAACCAAGATGGCTGGATTATACATGGATCCTCAGGATCATTTTCTGTTGCCGTTGGCTTAAAATTGCATGCAGCTATATCCACACACCCGGGTATGCCATTGCATATAATTGAACTGTCTGCTAGCAGATCGATGCATTCTCCAAGGTGATCATCTGGGACATATGATAGCCCTAACGGGATTGAGACCCTTGTGTCTTCGGGCTCATCCGGGTTGTCAACCGTATCGGCCAAAGCTTGGGAATATACACCATCTTCTTTATATGCACCTTTACTGTTCGCCGGCGGACAACCCTGCATCATCTCCGTCGCGTGCCAGTAGCCATTTCCTGTCAGGTAACTTTTTCTTGGGTGACTTTCATCAGCCCAGTTAACAAGGCACTTAAATTTTTCCCAACGATCGTTGTCTCCAGCCAACCGTTGTTTGATTGACTTACCCCTGTTTTGAGGTGTTAGCTCCATCCAGTGTTTCAAAATCGATTTGAAATCGACTTGGGGTACTCCGTCATTATCTACCCCACCTACAAAGTCTTCCTGGACAATTGTGCCGGCTCCAATGCCAGGTGTGGGATCTTCCTCGGTTGCTGAGTCAAACGCTACGACATCGGCATTTGGTGGTGTTCTATGGCTCATTATTTATAGTCCCCTCGGGTTCAATACTAAATATTGCTTCCATGTGCTTAATATATTAGGCTATCAATACAATAACACCAAAAATGACAGTGCTTAATAACATACCAAGGCAAATTGTCATGGCAACAATATCTTTGAGTGTAATCCCCCGCCATTCCATGTAGTCTTTAAGTCTTTTGTACATAACTTCTCCACTTTATTACTAAGTATCTAGATATTTGGATCCGTGGTAAAATACTTAAAGATGTAGGACATGAACTAGCTAGGTTTTAATGGGTAATAGCAAAAAATCACCCTGTAATCGCTGCAACGACTTTGGTCGGTATCAAACATACCGCCATGCTAGGGTTATTTCAGAATATTGTGATTGTCCAGCCGGCCTGGCCTGGGTTGAAAGAATACGAAAAATGCTAGAGAATATGGGTAAAGACCCATATTCTTCTGAATACGCTATAAATCAAAAGCCTAAGAAATAATTACTTACATGGCACGTCATTTTGAGCCAGGAGACCTGGTTAGATATCGGGGCGACATAAGTAGAAAAAGTATTGGGGTCCGATGGGTAGTCCCTGCTGGTGTCAGGCCATACGGGTTAGTAATCGAAACATCAGTTATATTATTAGGCGGCGACCCAAATCTTGCTGCAGAAATGACTATAATTTCTGTAAGGTGGTTCGACCTTAGGTGGAACAATGACAAGGGAGGGATATCAGAGGAAGATCCAAGTGACCTAGAATTAATTCAAAAATTAGTCTAATCTTTTTCAGGTTCTGAGTTAACATCTGGGCATACTTTTGAAATCATTTCTTTCATTTCTTCGTTACCCTTTCCGATCCTTGATATAGCTCTTTGCAACGACTCTTTTAACTTATTATTTTCGTCACATAAGTCAGTTACCCAACCCATTAATTCATCTACTGTCTCCGCTGCAATATCCCATCTACATGTACAATCATGATTGCCATGTTTTGCTATAACATCTGGCAAGTTCTGTTCTTGGGCCCGCTTAGCGATAGTGCAATATTCTTTGTGTTTTTTTGTGCTACGGCTAACCACATTCTCTTGTTCGGGGGTAGGACTTTTTTTCTGCGATTTCTTTTTTGCCATGACTATAGATCCTCCGATTAATAAATATGCAAATTAAACACTAGTTTTCAAAAGCAATATTTATTTTATTGTACATCAATATCATAATGATTTACAACACCTAAATCCGGTTGAGTAATCCCAGTGGTGTATAGAGTGTGCAGTTGTTCTATATAGACAACCTGGCCCGTTGCGGTATGTATCAACATAGTAACCTCCCCTAAACGTCCCTGTATCATCGGCAATCCATTCATGAAGGTTCCCCATCATATCATATATAGATTCACCTGTAACACATTCTGGATGCCCCCCCGTGAGGCTAACACTGTCTAATAATTGATTGATACATGGATTCTGGATTTTCTGAAAAACGTTTTTATGCCTGCCAAATAGTTCTATTGCAGGATGTATTGTCCTTGCATCATTGCATGTTCCTGGTAACCTTTTATTCCCATATGGGTATATATGCATATTCTTGCCGCGGCATGCTCGTAGCCACTCCTTGGACGTACATAACCTTTTATTATTAGCCGTGCACGCACGCGAAGCAGACAGGCCGTCGATATACCCCTGGGGTACTGCACCCAATAATGACACGGCCTGGATACGTATATTCTTTGGTGGATGATGGTATGGTGACCATGATGAGCCTGTTTCAATATTAATCAACGATGCTTCGAATCTATCCATGCAAAAGTTATCAACTTGTGCCATTCCTGCAGGGCATACCGGTGATGACTTACACTCCGTTAAACCCTCATTCGGAAACTGGTGTACGCTTGGGTCACATGTTGAGCTAGATGCATGTTGTATAGTTTCTGCATCAATGTCATGTGTGTTGCCTGCTTCATTGACGGGTGCTGCATATAAAAACAATAATACACCCGTAACTGCGCTAACTAATATCAGCATCATTCCATTTATTCGAAGTATCCAAGGGTTGCATTCCCACCCTTTTGCAGCTCTCCTCAAGTCCGATGTTTTACTAATTCCAAGTGACCCTACAAATAGATCAATCAGGCCTGCACCCCATATTGCACCCCATATAAGCATGGCTGTGCCATTTGGCATTAATGCCCACAGCGGAAAAAGGATTACAGCCAGGATATCAGGGAATCTTGGTGCTATTGATACCCATGCAAATTCTGAATCAGACAATCTTTTTTCTGGTTTCCATGATACTGAAGCCCACACAAATCCTAGGGATTTATTTTTATGAGGATATAGTTTGAACTTAACATTTGATAATTTTGTATATGATCTTGCTGCTATAATGTGTGCTGTCTCATGAATTCCACACCACAAGAAAAATAAGAGAGGGAGACATAAAATTATTATGATTGTCGACATGTTACCTTTGATTAGGTATTATAGTTTCGACATATTTATAGACTTAATACACTTTTAATAACAAAGGTATGATTAGAATATGGATCTTAAAATAACAGAAGTAGCTTTAGCAAAGGCTCTAGAGCTTAAGAAGAAAATGAACAAGCCTGATGACTATGTTTTACAAGTAGGCCTTCGTGGAGGGGGGTGCTCGGGTTTTAAGTATGAGCTAGATTTTATATCACCACCTGAAAATGAAGATATATATCGGATCTTTGATCATGGCAGCCTTAAGATATACTGCGACCGAAAATCGTTCATATTTTTAAATGGTACTGAAATAGGATATGAGGAAACGATTCTATCCTCAGGTTTTACATTTAATACTCCCTATGCATCGAAGTCTTGCGGGTGTGGCGAATCAATATCATTTGATCCAGGAAGGATAAAAGATGAATCGCCCAAGTAAAGAACAAATAGAAAAATATATCGAAGAAGATATTAACCCAGGCCTGGCATCACATGGAGGATTTTTGAATATCCATAGTTATGATGAAGAGTCAGGGATACTATACGTTACCATGGGGGGAGGCTGTCAAGGCTGTGCTAGTTCAACTATTACGCTTAAGCTAATGATTACGCATGCCTTGACAACGGAATTTCCAGGCCTCGAGTCTGTTGAAGATGCAACAGATCATTCTCAAGGAATCAATCCGTACTACTAGCTTCGAAGACCTTGGCGGATATGTTGGCTAAATTTTTTCCCCCAAGCCGATAATTTTCTATATGCATACCAGCTGGCATAGCTTATAATGATAATATCTGCTATGATATCTAGCCATACCCATACCATTAATAATTGATCCATTTTATTTTATCCAATAAAGTGCTTATATTGCATTCATGCACTTGCTGATAATTATATGGTACAATTTGAGGGTATAATGAGTAAGAAAAAAAAGCTATGGAGCAAACAATCAATATACACAACCGTTGATGGGCTTGAAGTATCAATGGATAGCTCATGGGAAACAGCCTTCGCAAAAAGATTAGATGAGCTTGGAGTAAAGTGGGTTAGGGATGAAAGTATGCATTTCCTATATCACACAATCAGAGGAAGAAAGAGAAAGTACATTCCTGACTTCTATTTACCTGATTATGGTGTCTATATTGAAGTAAAGGGATATTGGACTGACGCTGCGCGCCATAAAATGAAAGATGTGCAAGAAAAAAACCCGATTAAGATTGTAATTTTAGAGTCTTTAGATGAAATTAACAACTTTGAGGTGCCCCTGATATAATTAATTCTTGGTTATTCACTTTAAGTGGATAAACTAGTATCCAACGAGTGATTATGGCTGTATATTTACTATCGGACATGATACTTAATAAGGTAAAGAGGGTATGTACATGAGTTCAATTAACCAGTTGCGTAAGTTTATAAAGGAAACAGCACTTAATGAGATGCCTGTTTCAAAGAGCCGTGGTTGGGGAATGGACAAGTATGAAGAAAAGTATCCACACCTTGTCAGCTTTGCAGATGAAATTGATACAGTGTTTGAAGACGCCGGCCTTTTTAATGTAAATGTGCAAATGTTTGATTCAGGATATTCCGGAATATCAATTGAATTTATTGATGAACAGGGTTCTAAGCAAAAATGGCTAGTTGTTGATCAACCTGGTAAGGTCGGGCTTGAAGATCAATCAATGGGATATATTTTCTTCGGCCCTGGTGGCCAGGGAATCCAGAAATCAAATGCATGGATTTGGGAACAAGTTCCATACTTGGGCCGTCGGTTCGGTGATACAAACATGCGAGATGATGTCCGACGCCAAACTTATGATGCGATCCTAGCCACAATTGATGACATGTTGATCGACAGTCAGGACCTAAGCCCAACAGAACTTGGAGAAGGTAGCAAGGATATGAAGTTTTCTAGAGAACAACTTAGAGATTTAATTAAAGAAGAACTTGAACAGTATAATCGGTATCAATTATCTATAAGCCAAGATGATTATAATCAGTTTGCTGAAGATATTCATATGGGCATTGGGTGGATTGATCCGGATTATGTTTCTGATTCATGGCATACGAGCTTTGGTGTTCGGCTTGAACCTGAAGCATTAGCTTATTTGATATCAAACTTAGAAGCAAATGGCCTGATCGGAACTGAAGAGCAAATGGCCTCTGAATTAGAATTTTAAACTTAGTGAAAAGCGTGGGATATTGTAAAGTCTGTGCCCACGAGGAGAAAATAAAATGAGACTCACACAATCCAAAAATTTATCGCACATAAGCTGGTGTCGTGAGAGTCTCTATTATATGATTAGTCATAGGAGACAACACGGTGAGAATAACCAAGAGACAGCTTAAGCGGATCATCAAAGAAGAAAAAGCCAAGCTGGTTGCTGAGACCAAGGTCCGACGATTGGTCAGGCGTAAATTATGTGAGAATGCCCCGGGCAATAGACAGGTAACGTTAGAAGATGCTAGATCTATGTTCCCAGATGCCATGATGATGTTAGAGAAAAATCTTTTGAATTGGCTATTAGGTGCAGATCATTCCCCTGGGGACTTCGAAACTGAAGTTCCAACGCAGAATCAACTATTATCAGAATCTGAATTCTTTATTGTTAATGGCACGCTGGTTCACTGGTGGGATGATATGAACTCGCCATATAGCGCCGGCCCAGATGCATATATGATGTGGGATGGTGGTGACTGGGTTGACGTTGACAACTCAACTTTAGATGCGGTATATAGAATACAATAGTCATAGGAGACAACACGATGAGAATAACCAAGAGACAGCTTAAACGAATAATCAAAGAAGAGAAGGCTAAGCTGATTGCTGAGGCCAAGGTCCGGCGTAAGCTGCGTGAGAATGTCGTTAATGTAACTTATAGTTCAGGTACAGCATTTGATGGTGTAATCATAGGTGACCGAAAGATACTTTCTGCCCCGGGATTCGAGGCAGATCAAATCGAGGCGCTTGAAGCAGAAAGAGCAATGGGTGCTACTACAGTCAATGATTCTGAGTTTGGTATGATGTCAATCGATGATAAGATTGCTGAGTTAGAAGACGTATTATCAAACCCCGATATGTATCGATAGGAGACAACACGGTGAGAATAACCAAAAGACAGCTTAAGCGGCTCATTAAAGAAGAAGTATCCCGCCTCCTTCACGAATCGTCAAACATTCCAGCCGGCGCGCACAGTGAATATGACATCCTCAACTATCGAGGCATGAGTGAAGATGCGGCATCTGTAACCGTATATGATGACACCGGCAAGGTGGTTGATGATTATACAATTTCTTTACATCCGAATTATGGTACACCTGAATATGAATTAAGTCCACAACCTACAGATATGTCAGAGTTTGTACGCTGGGCCCGAAGCCATAATCTGTTTAATTTACCTGCATACGATCATACTCTTCCTGGTCTCCGATCATTTGAGGATATTATTATGATCCTCGATGAACAAGATGAGTATGGTAAGGCATACAGTTTTCCTCAAGGTACACCAGGAGCATGGTAAAATGAGAATAACCAAAAGACAGCTTAAGCGGATCATCAAGGAAGAAGTATCCCATATTGTTAATGAGTATCGAACTGGTACGCACGGCCCACCATCACCGGTGAATGGCTATCCCCCAAAGGATTCCAATTGGTACGAGTTTTCTGAGGCATTGGATATCGGAATACTTGACCTGGATCATATGGCATATGAATTAGGGTTTAGAGACTTTGCTGAGATGGATATTTCGATCTCACCAGGTTCTCTTGCAAAAAGAGACTCAAGGAAATTTGTAGCCGCAGCAAAGGCATCGAGTGTAATGGCACAAGATATGTCGGATGACGAAATAATTGCATGGGCCCGCCCGGAGGGATATTAAAGTGAAGATTACAAAAAGCCGGCTTAAGCAGATCATCAAAGAAGAACTTGACCCGTGGTTTGATAGTGTCGACGACCCATATCAGGGCCCTCGCGAGCCTGATACCTGGCACGAAACTGTTAATCAGATGTATGGGTTTGAACAGATCAATCCACAAGATAAGTCAACCACATGGTATGATGATATGAAGAGAGATCTATCCCAATTTACCGACGTAATATCAGGCCTGGAATCTGGCACAATCGCACCAGATAAGGCAGCGCTTAATAAAGATTTTACTGATGCTTTTGAAGATTGGGCTGATCGATATTCTGAATACTGGAATGAAAGTGAGCCATGGCATCTATTTACATGGTTAATTGAAGGAACCCCGGTATAATGAAGGTTACCAATCAACAATAAAAGGAGATTAAAAATGAAAAAGGTATTACACAGATTAGCAAATTTATTTAATGACAGTCATTGTTGTTGCTGTTGCGGTTGTTGCGGTTGCACTAGCTGTAAAGGGCAATGTTAGAATGAGAATAACCAAGAGACAGCTTAAACGGATCATTAAGGAAGAGAAGCTTAAATTGCTAAAAGAGGCCCCTCGTTATGGTGAACAATACAATGACGTCGATGAAGAGTTATATGTAAATCGAAGCCTAGATCAACTCGAGGCGTTAGACGATCTCACAGCATGCATTGAGCGCTGTCGAGCAATGGGCATACCAGATCGCGATATAGCAGATACAATTAGGGCAGGAGGATTTTAAAATGAAAATCACAAAACGACAACTGAAAAGAATCATCAAGGAAGAAATATCAAGCGACCGTAAAAAAGAGAGAGCCTCACTTCAAAATGAGTCCATGGCAGTATCAGGTGAGGATTACTGGAGATTACATGATGGGACAAAGGGCTTTTTAAATGCAATGTTTGAGTTTGCTGATAAACTGCAAGAAGCATATGGTACCGATGACTATGATTTAATGGATGCTTCGGAGGAACTTGAGGGAATGCTTGAAAGAATCGCTCGGAACCTGGGGATAAGACTATGAAAATCACAAAGAGCCAACTCAAAAGAATCATCAAGGAAGAAATTTCTAGAAATATTCTAATTGAGAAAAAGAAAAAGAAAAACAAAAAGAAGAAGAAGCCGAAGAGGCACCCTTATTTTCTGGCTGCCGATGCACATTGGGAACAGTATGAGAGCCGGACTGACACTGTTGACTATATGTGGGAAGACATAAGGGATGTATTGGGCCCAGATCACCCTCTATCTCAACGTATTGATCAAATGACTGATGATGGCAGCCCTGATCCCACCGATGTAGAGGATGAGATTAATTGGGCTATAGATGATGGGTCTGCTCCAGCTGACCTAAGGGATAGCCTATTGGCTCTTGGGACCTTTGATGACGACGAAGACGACGAAGACGCCGGCGATGACTCATGGATGGACGACCTCGATTGGGGGGACGAGTGGATGCAGAAAGAATGAAAATTACACAAAAACAACTAAGAAGAATAATCAAAGAAGAGATCTCAAGACTTGTTGAACGTTCACCTGAGGCTCAAAGAAGATTAAACGATCGACTCCATGGCCCTGACAACGAATATGGTGACGAGTCTCCAGCAGACTATCGTGCACGTAAAGCGCAACGGACCCGGAACGAGAGACAGGCTGACTATTACGGCCGAGAAAATCCGTATGGTGATGAGTCCCCCGCGGATTATCGGGCCCGAAAAGCTTCTGAAACCCGGCGCGCAAGAGCTAAAGCTGCCCTTAAGGCAGCTGCAGAATCAGAAGAAGGGCTTTCTGAAAGTAATATGAGTGGTATCACGGCCGAACTTACGGATCCAGATGTTACCGAAGAACAAGTTAGTGCCGCCTGGCCTGAAGGTGTAATGGTTGATGGAGTAAACGTATATCAGGTATTTTATGAGGGCCCCGGTGTTGGTGAGGCCTGGCAGTATCTTCAACGATCCGGATATAGCGAAGGGCAGGAGTCTTATCTTGGCTACAGCCCAAGCAGTGGTACATTCTATATGGGCTTCGATGCATGGGAAGATTATGAAGATGAATATGGCGGAATACAACCTGGTGACGAAATGTCAGGTGTTGTAATGGAACTAGGTGATAACGGTACGGCAATCGACATAGTAGTTGAGATGCCTGGAAGTATGTATCCAGCTGGTTTACGAGAACTTAAGCGTATGGTGCCAGATATTATTGACGTAAGGTTAGACTAATGAAAATCACAAAACGACAATTAAAAAGAATCATTAAAGAAGAACATTCTAAGCTAATAAATGAAATGACTCCTGCTGATATGGGGATCGCAGCAGCAAAGATGGATGCTCAACGAGGAAGCCTTTCAAGCGTTAAGATTAAAGGCCGCTCTTATGATCAACCACTATGGCATACCCTTGCTGACATAATAAATCAAGCAATGGATCAAACGAATCCGTCGGAATGGCATGAGTTAGCTGCCGACCTCCGTGGCTTGGCTGATGACGTCGAAAGTAGCATACCGGAAGAGGAATATAATGAAAATCACAAAACGACAACTGAAAAGAATCATCAAGGAAGAAGTGATCCGTGCAAAAAGACTTCTTAAAGAGTATGATGCAGGATATACTGTTCCAGAATTTCAAACGACTGCTGATATGGAGATGTTCTTGGATGAGCTCGAACCAGGTGATCAGGTAGAGACAGATGTTGAAGATCCGGAATCATTTGAAATGATGATTCCAGCTGGTGAATCCATGGAAGAGCAAGAGTGGTACCCAGACAGTCAGTGGTATATAGAGCCTGAAGAAAAAGGCCCGATTACAGATGAGTCAGATCCCGACTACGACTGGGATGCGCATTTTGCCAGGGAAGATGAAGCTGAAGCTGAAGAAAAGCGCCAGGAAGAAGAAGCTGAAGAAAAATATGAAGCTCTCAAAGAAAAAATATTGAATGATGCTGAAGCCGGCGGAGAAGATTGGGCCATGGATACTATGCATGATGCCTATAATAATCCTAAGATGTGGCAAGATGGAAGCAGCTACCAACAATGGGATAGCCCCGGAGATTATGTGCTTCAATACGGGCAAGATGCCTCAGCAGATATCGCATCAGGCTATACCGAGTGGGCTGACAGTAAGGAAGTTGCGGATTTATATAGCTCGTTGCCAGATGAAAATAAGAGCTCTTATAGTTTTGGGTATGGTAATAGCCGGCCTAGTAAACAGATATTCAAGGATATTGTTGCTGATACAGTATACACAGGAATTAGCAACGGAGTCTCAAAATATATTAAGAAATATGGAGAATGGATATCAGGTGAAGATCCTGCTAAAGAAACGATTGCCGCTTCATATAATAGGATTTTAAAGATAGCAGGGATCATTAATGAAACCCTTACTGCAAAGAATAGTGATGATGAAATTGCAGCTGTCGTAGTTCCACTTGCCAAAGCAAAAAAATATAAGGAGGCTGCAGAGATATTATTGCCAATATTTGGGTGGTCTGATTTACCAGTATTTTTAGATGATAGTGAACTAGCAGATCTATTGTACAGCAATGGTGTGACACGTCGTGACACTGATGCAATAGAAAATGAAGCGTGGAAAATAGAAAAAGCTCGACAAAGTAGTGCTATAACATCTGACCCAGATAAAGAATGGCTAGAACTATTGGCAAACCATTTTACATCCACGGTCACCCCTGAGGATTTAAAGACCCTAGGATGGAAAGAGTATAAGAGGTATATAAGGCTTTCCGCACCAGATAGTATATCACATGGTGTTGGTGAGGTGGCTGTTCCAAAAGATCAGATTGATGTTCCAAAATTTTTAGACTTCCTGAACAGAAGAGCAGGAAAAACCTTGGGCCGCCGGCCGCCCCAGGGTCCACCGATGATGCCATATTATGATTAGGATGATAACATGAGAATTAGTCGCAAAAAACTAGAGAAGATAATTCGTGAAGCTATGTCAGGCTTTGCACCTACTGCACAGGAAGAAGCTGAGAAAATTAATGCCCAAGCTGGCCCAGGATTATATGGTATGACCCTTGTTACAGATCAGTCATTTTGGGAAGAGAGAGGTATTACAACTGGAGAAGAGTTAGCCTTTGAGATCTTATCTCAGACGTACTCAGACGCATTCAAATCGCTTCATGGTATCCGACCACGTTGGGCAAGGTTTGAGACAGTCGCACAAGTTCAAGCGGCGATTGATGACTTAGATCGTGAAGCTGAAGCTATGGCAGAAGATGATGCATTTAATGCTGAGCGTGAAGCAGAGTGGGAAAAAGAGCGACAGGAGCTAGCAGCCCTACAGGTACCTGGATTAGATTTAGACTATGAAAAAGTACCTCAGAGATCTGGAATGGGTAAACGTCTAAAAACAAAAAGTGCACAAAGACAATGGGAGAATAAAGCAATGAATATAACGAAAAGCCGCTTACGGCAAATTATTAGAGAAGAAATTCTTAAAGAAAATCCTGAAGATGAAGCTTCTGCTGATGCCGGTGCAGAATCAAAGACTGCTGCAGGAAAAAAAGCAGACATTGCACTAGATAAAAGTGGCGTACAACCTCTTCTAGTTGCTATTGACGCAGCGAACAATAAGGATTCTGTAAAGGAGATTTTATCGCAATTATTTGCTGAGCTAGGGGAAAATGGCCGAAAGTATTTGAAGCAAGCATTAGCAGATATATACAGGGAACTTTAAAATGAAAATTACAAAAAAGCAACTAAGAAGAATCATCAAGGAAACTATTGAGAAAGATTTCTTTATTGATCGTGAGGCTAATCCACATGATGGTACCATGTATGGAGAACCTGAGGGTGGCTGGGAACCCAAGATCATGGACATAGAAATGGAAGCCAGGGATACAGCTGTTAATATCTTTAAGGGTGGAGGCGATCGCGAAGAGGTGGAAGAATCTCTTTATGAACTGTTCCCAGAGTTGTCAGATTATCTTGGCACGATTATTGATGATGCTGAAGAGCTTATAGAGTTTGGGTTACGATAATGAAAATTACAAAACGACAGTTAAGAAGAATAATTCGTGAGGAAAAATCTCGTATTCTTAAAGAGCAATTTGAGGGCCTAGATGAGAATGATCTATATCGATTTAAGGATATCATGCAAGAGATTCAAGTACTAACAGAAGAAGCGCTCGAGATTACCAAGCTAGTACCAGATAGGTCGATTGAAGCCAGGGCGTTCCGCTATTGGTATGGCCATATAATGTCAGCTGCTGCATCTGATGAATATCCGAATAGTTTTTCTACTACTATGGCTACAACATATGAAGAGCTTGAAGAATATGCTGTAATGCTAGATGAAGATGGCAATGACACCGGAGAATGGTAAGATGAAAATTACCAAGCATCAACTAAGAAAGATTATTAGAGAAGAATTATTCTCAGAGTCTAGGCCTACGTTTAACATCACGGTAGGTGATATCGTTCGCCATAAGGACGATGCGCACCTTGGTGTTGGCCGTGTTGTTGCAAAATCAAATAAAAGAGACAGGCAAATTTCGGTTAGGTGGGATTCTGGTATGCGCCGTCATGATCCTTCTGCACTTATTAAAGAAGAAATTCGTAAATTATCTGAGTTTTGGGGCAAAAAGAAAAAAGAACAATCTGGCCCGCGGGATCCAGTTAGGGAAGAGGACATAATCGGGATTGGTAATATTAAGGCTGCGTGGACATGGGATGGTCTGACCATGGAAATATATGTCGATGATAAAAAAGCACTTAGCATCCACGATAAGAAAAGTGCTAAGAATTTTGTGGCATTTTTAAATGAAATAATTGAAGGACCGATGAGGACATCAGGATGAAAAAAATTCCAAGCTTAGTAAGTATCTTATTTGAAGAAGAGGAGAAATCAACCGGTAAAATTGGTGATGCTCCTCGGGGCGACGCAGTTGATAAGTCAACAAATGTTAAAGATGTTGACCCAATCGAAATAGTAAATCAGCTACTTTCCGGAGATGATAATGCCCCAATTGTTAAATCAACTCAAGGCCAGTGGTTCGCTACTAACGGTGCACAGGCAAAGGAGTGGGTAGAAAAAATTGGACCTGAGGAAGTTGCTTCTAGAATCAAAACGTTGGCATCAAAAATACCAACTTCTGGATTACCTAAGTCTGTCATGCCGTTTCTTCCTGGCCCGGAAGATGCCAAAGGTTCAGTCGATCAAGTAGTTGATGCTCTTTCGCCTGGAGGCAAGTTTAATATTGACACACACAATGAAGCCGTCCAAAAGAATGATGTATCAAACATCAGGGCCCTTAAGGAAAGAAAAGTAAATCTTAAGAGGGGAAAGTTTAATGTACCTCCTGCGCCCAATACATTTGTAGGTATGGATGACGCTGAATCTAAAGAATTTATGACATCCGGCCATGAAGAAAATGATGGGAATAAAGATGATGATGATATCAAGGTTGTTAAGGGTGGATCAGTTCCTGCAAGCGATGCTATACCAACCCAATCAAATATTCTTATATACAAGGCCCTAGGGATGGCAATGAACCCAAAAAACCAAATTGCAGGGGGTGATCTAGATGCTTGGGCAGGTACGAACGGAGAGATCCTTGATGGCCATCATCGGTGGGCAGCAACGATGTTGAACGATCCTTCAGCATCACTAGGCACTGCAGGACAAGTTGATCTACAATCTCTTGGTGATGAGAAACGCACACTTAAGTTTCTTACTGCTCTTGGAAATGCTCTTGGAAATGCAACAAAAACAGAGTCAAGAA
The DNA here is from genome assembly GCA_002720865.1 of Halobacteriovorax sp. Lineage (GTDB taxonomy): Bacteria > Bdellovibrionota > Bacteriovoracia > Bacteriovoracales > Bacteriovoracaceae. The sequence goes on along the minus strand of PBIO01000025.1, from coordinate 55,461 downwards.
AAACCAGGGATGATCTACTTATCGAAAAATGGCAAAGGTTGGCTGGGATTTTAAAATGAAAATTACTCAAAGACAACTCAGGCGAATCATTAAAGAAGAACTTGAAATGCTTTCAGAAAATCAATGGGATGTAGGGTCTGCAACTGTTGCTATAGCAGACCGCTTTGGTGGCCAGCCTCTAAATAACCTTCCAAAATCCGGACAACGATCAGAAAGAGGCAAAGGCGGGCAAACGATGTTCTCTATTCGAAACATGGTTATTTTTGATGACAAGTCTGATAGGGACATAGCATGGAAAGCTTTAAAAGCGGAGGGTGCAGCACTTCCTCCGACTGATTATTTGGAGCCCCCGATTAATTGGCAGGGTATAAAGCTTAAACAAGTTAATCACCATGTAGGTCCGGAAATATATTCTGCAATTGGAGTATCAGTACTTTCGAAAAGGGATAAAGTATAATGAAAATTACCAAGTGCCAACTGCGAAGAATCATTAAAGAAGAAGTGGCCCGGGTCATTTCAGAGGGTGGCGGGCCAGCATATGATAGGTTATATGCAAAGTATGATGAAATATCGGATATGCATTCAATGACCGACGGCGCTAATGCTTTGGCAGATGACTTAGTTAATGCAGGTTTATGGGAAAAAATCCCGGGATATGAACAAGACCTGGATTGGGATGAACAATTAGACTGGATATCCAATAATCAACCAGGCTGGTTAGATACTTTGGCTGCCACTCTTCCTCGGAAGAAGGGCAGGAAGAAGGGCAGGAAGAAGGGTAGGAAGAGTATATCTACACCTGCATGGTTCAAGGGGAGCTGGTGGGATTCTGGACGCGGCAAGGCTGATGTGGATCAATATCAGACAGATCTAGCAACTGCAAGGCAATTCGATTTTCATCTTCATAAAGCATTCAAAGGCCCTCAGGATAACCGATACCAGGATGTTTTAGAGCGACATGGGGCCAGTGGAATTCTAGGGTACATCTCTAAAGCCGTTGAATATACTATGAGCACCGAAGGTTATGGTGGCAGTTTCAGTAAAGATTTACCAGAGGATCCGCCGGAGCCGACCCAGGTAGGGGTACTCAAGATTATTTTAGCCATGGCCGAAGCTGTCTCCCCTTCTCCAGGCCCACACGGAACTCGGTGGATCGGAGAATATTATTTTTATGAACCTCCGGCCAATGATGAAGAAGCGCATGCGCTATCAGAGATAATCAAGATTTTCACCCGGGCAGCAGGCCGGTAACCACCCAGTTGGGATGCACCGGGACTTAAGGAAATAACATTATGAGAACCACAAAGAGACAACTAAGAAGAATCATTAAAGAAGAGAAAGCGCGCCTTCTTTCTGAGATGAGCCCGGATGTTGAAGAGGGCATCTCACGTGGCGTACAAAATGGAGTTTGGAACTACATCGAGGAAGAATTTTCTCAGGATATGATCGGCGAAGATGTATGGATTAATCCTATATATGTTGAGAGTATTGCACATGCTCTAGAGGTTGTCGCTAGAGAAGTTAGGCAGTCTAAGACCATTCCCCCTGAAGAACATCATACTTCACCGGCAACAAGGAACCGCAGGTAAATGAAGATTACAAAACGACAGCTTAGGAAAATTATTAGAGAATCGATGGTGGGCATGCCAAGCCTTCAAAGTCTTGAATCGCGTGAAGATAGGCTGGTGTCTTTTATAAACGGTCAGCTTCTTAGTCCCATGGGCGCTAGCGATGATATTAATGTCTCTATAGAAGATCTTCTTTCACTTCGAAATGATATAGATAGTATTAGGGAAAAAGAGGGCATGCCTGCTAAAGACTATAGCCGCCCGTACCTTTATGCTGCTGAAAATGCAATTAAGCAATATTCCAGGCGTATTAAAAATATCAAAGAAGAGCTCAAAAAAGGGCCATATGGCTACGATGGTGCAGATCAGACTACGTATGAGGATGCATATCAACAAATAATGGACCTTGTAGCAGAGCTCGGATATGCTGGTCCACATGGTGAGCCCGACCCTAAAGTACTAGGTGCAATATACAACGCTCTGACAGGGATTACTAAAGAACTTGAGCAATCATTGGAACATGCTCTTACAATTAGGCACCACAATGAAGACTACTGAGCGTCAATTAAGAATGATAATAAGGGAAATGTTAGAGCTAGATTTAGAAAAGGGTGACATTATTCTTACCGGTCGTTTTAAAAATAAAAGAACAACAGTTAAAGAAATAGGTGTAGATGACCTTGGACAGCCTACTGTTAATGGTATGAAAGCTTTAAGCTTCAGAATTGAAAAATTAATGCCCAAAGATAAGTGGAGCAAAAAGTCTCAAAAAGAAGATGAAGATGAAAACAAATAAGCCTCAGGCCGCACAAGAAGATCTTAAAGATGTAACAGAACTAAGCGATGAAGAGCTTGAACTAGTCCAGGGAGGCCAATCGTACCAACAGTTTTCAATATACCGTGCAAAGCTATTAAATGAATCAGGCATCAAACTCAATAGGTATCGGATTTTCGAAACCAAGATGTGAACAAACCATATGAGTGTATAGACAGACAAGGCCTTTTACAGGATCCTGCATTCGATCAAGTACTCCTTCATCATACATTCTATACATATCATTAATTTCTTGTTCTAGTGTTTGCCGACCATGAAACAACTTTTGAAGCATGGCGGCATTTTTTTGTTCTGCATGCAGTAGTTTTTCTGAAAGTGCTAAATTTTCTTTAGCTAATTTTGATCTTTCTCGTTCTCTGGTACCAAGGCCCGGAATAAGTTGCGCCAATACATCAATTAGTCCCATAAACACTCCTTTTTGCAATTATACACCATATATTAGTTTGTTTATAAGCCCCAATAGGTGCCTGGGAGGTCATAAAATGGTCTCTAGAGGACCCTAGGCGTAACTATATAATAACAATAGGCTTTTTAATCTGACATTTTCGTGCAATTTGGTGCCTCCTGTTGTATAATATAACCATACCAAGGAGGAAACATTATGGACATTCAAATTGGAAATCGAGTTCGTTCGTTCGACTTTGCTCAGGATGATGGTTATGGTCGCGACCTTTCTGGAGAACGAGCATGTTACGTTGAGGGTGAGGTTATTGGTTTCGATCACATCGAGGGATGCCAACGATATCGTATCCTTGTGGATCGTGATGTTTTTGGAGGTAAGGAAGAAGATCGCCGGGTTGGCCGTATTGTTACCCCTCCAGTTAACGGAACACCTACCTGGTCTGACCAGACCACAAATTATGTGGAGGTTGTATAATGGCTATCAAATCTTTGAGAGATCGTCCGCGGGGCCCAACGCCGATTGAAGTTGATCTTACCGGCCCAAAGGGTAATGCATATTATCTATTAGGCCTTGCCTCAAGTCTCTGCAAGAAGTTGGGATATGATGATATGTATACCGAACGTGTTCTTGACGAGATGAGGCTATCGGATTATGAGGGCCTACTTTATACTTTCGATCGGGAGTTTGGAACTCTCGTCACTCTTTGGAGATAAGATGATTGGTAAGTTGATTTTTGATTATGCCCTCGGTAGGAGTGGTATTGTAATCGACGGTCCCAATATTGAAGTGGGTAAAGGCACCAGCTCTCTTGCTGCAGGAGATATTCTTGAATGGGAATGGTTGGTGCTTTACGATAACGGTGAAACAATGGGCGCTGATACTGGCGACCTTAAGGAGATTAAAAATGAAAATCGGTGACATGGTAAGAAATGTTATGTACGTACGCACAAACCCAGTAGTCAATGAGAGCCGTGGGTGGAAGCCCATCGAGCCTGGGCATGTTGGGGTGGTAATTGATGTCCGGCCGGATAGGCTTAATAATCCGCCTCTATCTGGTTACTGTGACGTTGTGCTTTCCGTCGATGGCGAAACGGTACGCTGCGGCAATTATGGCCAAAGTACTTTTGAGGTGATTGTATGAAATCATATGGTAAACGGCTTCTTTTGAAAGTTGGAGACTTGGTAAGATTTACAGAGGGTCATGACCCTAGCGCTGTTGGTATTATTACTAAACTTGAAACAAATTGGGTTTATGTAAGCTGGAATTTTTTGGATGGTGCTATTGGACGTAATATGCGAAAGGATGTTGAGGCAATTAATGAAGCCGGGTGATTTGGTAAAAAATAAAAAATACCCTGAAGAGATGGGTCTCTTTATGGGAATGCGCACCTTTAAAAGAAAGGCATCAAATGGGTCGGTAGGCTCTGCATATACTTGTGCGGAGGTTATGTGGTTCGAACGTAATGCACCTAATGGTGATCGAATTAGTACAATCCAAAAAGATTTGATTGAGGTAATCAGTGAGTAAAGTTTTAGATACAGGTCATTTTTTGACCGGCCTTGTTCATGAATACGGAATCGGCCTAAATGCACAAGAAATTGCTGCAACGTTGGCATTCGTCCTTGACGGCGATGATGTAGGGTTTGCTACTACTTCTCGTAAAGATCCAGTTACCGGCTGGCCCATATCACCTTATGAAATATTTCTAGAATATTATCGTGACGAAATGCCATATGGTACACAAAAAGCAAGGGATGGTGATCCATATGTATGGCTATCAGAAAAAATTGCACAAGAACTAGTAGGGGAATAAAGTGAAGATCGGTGATGTAGTAATGTTTACAGATAATGGAACATACGCCAAATGGTTTTTTGGTCAGCTCGGTATCATCATTGCCGGTCCGTCGATATCAAAGGATGGTATTAAGCACATTCGTGTAGAATGGGTCCAGCCTATCCCATACCATGGTCGGAAGGCAACGGTTTCTGACTTTGCTACAGATAAATTTGAGGTGGCTCATGAAGCTTAAACTTCTACAAAATAAACTTTTAAAAAACGGATACTTGCCGGAAGAACAGTGCGCTAGTTATGAGCAATGGATCGATGTTAGGGAAAATGGCACGACAATTAGTTTTTCTATTAAGGATGATGAGGTAACCAGTGCACTCAAGGTCCACGGCCGGCGCCCAGATCGCCCAGAGTGTGACGAGTTCAACAGCGACTTTACAAGAAATATTTCAGAAGCAATTAGGATGAGCCGACTATGATACCAGATTATTTCTCACATAGCGCCAATGAGGATTGGGACGAGAATGAGCGCCACCGCCCATATTGGAAGCAAGTATTTGCGCATTTCTCAGCCCTTGAAGGTATGGAACTTGAATACTTCGGTGCTGACGATGCTGCACATGAGTTTAAGCTTGACGATATTATTTTCAAGGTGCTTGAAGATCCGGATGATGGTTACCGATCACATCTCGGAGTGATTGAGTACGGCAGCCAGTCAAACTCTATTTTCTTTCGTACATCACTTGGTAAAGTTCGTATTGAAGTGTATGATGGAGAAAAAAGGGGAGATAGCTGGGGCTCAGAAGCATGCCAAGGGTATCGGTTAGTTGATGTAAATGATGGCCATATCTGGCTTGAGTTTGGAACTGACAATATGGATGACTATTACCCATATTTTGTTTTTCGTCATATGCCTAAAGATGTGCAGGGTACTTCATGAAAGCCGGCGACCTGGTAAAGCATGTTATTCATAAGCATTTAGGGCTCGGTCTAATAACATCTATAGATGAAGGGTACGCGTGGGTAGCATTTCAGGGTTGGGTCGAATGTGACAAATGGTGTGATCTTAAAACTTTAGTATTAATTAGTGAGTGTAACGTGGGGTCGATTAATGAGTAAAGAAATTATCTCAAATATTATTTTTGTTGCAGCAATTATGATGCTATGTATGATGTGGTATTTTGCATGGGTAGTCCCAAATACCGACCGTATGTACTCTATTATGGATTGTATGGAAGAGATTAGAGATATGTCAGAAGATGGTTACAATTATTGCGTTGGAGAAATGAATGAACGTCGGTGACCTGGTACAAGTCGATGATCCACAATCTCCTGAAGAGTTGATCGGCATTATAACAAAGATTGATCAACAATCTAGGCGGGGTGGGTCGATGATGTCAATTGATTATATTGTCCTTCTGCATGGTGCGCTACGTCGATGTGCACATTATACTGTGGTACCACTTCAAAAGAATGGATGATAATATGACCATTGGCGCGTTAGTGCAAATTGAAGATCATGCAGCAGCAGGTGAATGTAACCGTGGTAGGTTCGGTATCGTTCTTAATTCTAAGCTTGCCTGGCGCGCCGACAATGATGAGGAAGACGTCACATTGGTAGTTAACGTATTAATCCCCTCCACGGGCGAGGAGATGGACTTTTATGATTGGCAACTAAGGGAAATTCATGAGAGTCGGTGACTTGGTTCGAATTCGAAAGGAGCTTAGAGGTGAAGAGCCTCATGAAGCTGTATATGATTGCTGGCTATTCGATGAGATCATGCTTGTAACTGATGTTATATCTCATACACATCAATTTAGAATTGACCCAGTTGTTGAATGCATTTCGGAATCTGGAGCGTATAGATTTCCTGTTGATGATATGGAGACTGTGTAATGAAGATTGGTGACCTGGTTGAATATAATGACCATCCGGACGAGTCACAAGGAAGAACTGTAGGTATAATAACAAACACCGATGTTTATAGGTCTCGAAATACTGGTTTATCAAATGAATTAATCGTTGAGGTATTATGGGATGTAGGAATCGGCTGGATTCTCCAGAGACGTGTGAGGTTAGTAAATGAAGTCAGGCGATTTAGTTAGATTAACTAATTTAATAGAGAAGGTTGATGTACAATTAACCTGGTGCGGAGTACTTTTATATGAAGATCCTGGAGAAGGATCTGTTTGGGCTGTTTCATTTGAGAATGGTATATGGTTTTTAGATAAATCTGAATTTGAGGTAATTAATGAGTAGTTTACATCCCGGAGTAACATTTTTCGAAGATGATCGTGAAAAAGGGCCTTTTACAATTCGAATTGGCGGAACTAATGAGTTCGTATCAGATATTGATCCTAACTGGAATCGTGCCTGGCCACCAGGTAAGGTTGAAGTAGTCGAAGGGTGGGGTAATAATAAGGCCTTAAAGTTCGATACCATGGATGATGCCTTAGAGGCAGCTGATCAGGTTTGGGACATCGAGGGATTTCACACATCAGTTGAGTCGGTACAACAATGAAAACGCTTAGTCTACTATTGGCATTTTGTTTCTTTGGTGTAATTGACCAAATTCACGGAAACGCTGTATTGGTTGAGTTTGAGATGTCTGATAATAAGCTAGAGTATATGCATATCCCTCGTTCTATGATTCCATGTACAATCAAAGAAGGTGATAGGATTCAGTTCATAAAAGATAATGATACCCTTAAGGTAAATTGTGCACCATTCAAGGAGAGGAAATGAAAGTTAATACCGACGATATTAGCGGTAAGATCGTAAAGAACAATGGCACGTATATTGTGATTGATAATACATCACTGCAGGGCCTGGTGGTATCTAAGACAATTTTGCACCCAAATAAGGAGACAACAGGCCACACGCATCCCGGCCAGGAAGAGGTATACCAATTTGTCCATGGTCGAGGAGTGATGATGGTGGCTGATGAGACCTTTCCCGTCCGACCAGGTGATGTAGTCTTAATTCCGGATGGCGCATTTCATAAGGTATTTAATGATAGTTCATGTGAGGATTTAACATTTGTATGTGTATTTGACGGTAAACGGAATCATTAATGAAAGTCGGAGATCTTGTTAAACTTAAGTGGGTTACTTTTGCATCAAAACGTAGGGCAGCTCAAAGAAATGCACCGGTTGACGAATTGGGCTTAATAATCGAAGAATTTGAGGGCGCAATCAAGGTTATTTTTCCGTCCCAACATAAAAAAACTTTTTCATTTCTTAAAGATCATGTTGAGTTAATATGCGAACTATGAAAGTCGGAGATCTTGTCAGGGTCAATCAAAGTATACAAGAATATACTGATGTGCTTGGTAGGACTGTCGGGATTGTTGTTGAGGTAAATGATCTGACGTTACCTCCAGCCGGATTAATATTTTGGCCAACAGGCGAATTTGAGCACCTGTATAAGGATGAGCTTGAGCTGGTTGATGATGACTAAAAAAAAGTGGTTTGTTTATATTGTAGAGTGTAGTGATAATACGTTATATACCGGTGTTACAACAGATATACCGCGTAGGGTTCTAGAACATAATGAAGGTTCCCGGGGTGCAAAATATACACGTTCCCGACGTCCGGTCTCATTAGTGTATTGGGAAGAATGTGAAGATCGATCTAGCGCCCAAAAGGCAGAGAGTTATTTTAAGAAGCTTACCAAACAAAAAAAGGTTCAATTAATTTATGAAGGTAGGTGATTTGGTTAAGTATAGGGATAGGCTCCCAACCGATCCGATGGTGCGAGATGGGGAGTGGGGAAAGACGGGAATTGTTATAATGATTACAGAAGAGGCTTTCAAACCGAATAAGCGTGAGCCGGCAGTTATATACCTAGACCCCGTCGGTGATCTTTGTGTTGCCCGCCGGCGGGACTTACGGATTATTTTAAAATGAATTATCATGTTAAGTGTGGAAGGCATTCTGGTATCCCTGAGTGTTGTATTGATTGGTTTGTTGGTCCGTGGAGCTTCATTCGGACATTCGGAGAAGAGTGGGCACTATACTGGCAAATGAATGATAAAGATAAGGGTGTAGAATATATCAGGTGCCCTAAGTGCATTGAAGAATCGATTGTCATCGGCATTAAGGAGTGTGTCTGTGAAAATAGGTGATATGGTAGTACGCGCATATGCATGGCGCGCATTTGTTCCTGGCATTATTGTTGATGAAGAGTTGGTACATCACCCAGATGGAGATGACTTTGTAGCACATACGGATCATAATTTTATTGTAGCATGGTCTGATGGTAACACATCTCGTGAAATGGATGTAGAATTAGACTATTTAGAAGAAGCATTAACCTATCAGCTTGAGGACTTAAATGAAGTCAGGTGACATGGTGGTCCGAGGATATTCATTTAACGATCATTCTATTCCTGGGATAATTGTATCTAGGGATGATGGTAATAGTTTAGGTGATACTACTTTTTTAGTTGCATGGTCAAATGGTATTATTTCGATACATTCGATTATAGAACTTGATTATTTCGAGGATGTTTATGATGCCTGGATGGAATGTGAAAGAGAGGTGGCTTATGAAGACTCCGTTAGAAGCAGCGCAAAAATACAGGACTAAATGTGATATTATTTATGATAGTTTCATGGATACACATAACGACCAATTCATGCAACAAATTGAAGAGTATGAGGTCGATATAGGGTTTTTATGCAACTATATTAGAAATTATTATGGTGAGGTTCAATCTCATGAGGTTATTGCACGTTATGCCATATTGGCCCAAGCAAAACTTAAACTAGTGAGGGAAAAATATGAAACAAGAGTTACAAGATAAATTATTTGAAAAATATCCAAAGATATTTCGGCAAAAAGATCTTTCTATGCAAGAGACAGCAATGTGTTGGGGCATCGAGACAGGTGATGGGTGGTATAACATTTTAAATGTCCTTTGTACGAATATCCAACAACATATTGATTGGAATAATTGTACCGGAAAATATGAAGATCAAAAGCAGAAGTTTAAATGCAACCGTGAGCCCATACCTCAGGTAGAAGCAGTTCAGGTTAAAGAAAAGTATGGAGGACTTCGATTTTATTATCACGGTGGTGATGATAGGACCAGCGGAATGATTGCCATGGCAGAAGCAATGTCTGACTATACATGCGAAGAATGTGGAGCCCCGGGAAAACAAAATACCAAAGGATGGATCCGGACGTTATGTAATGGGTGCTTAAAAAAATATCAAGAAATTCAATCTAAAAGATGGGGAGAGTTAGACACTAAGCCGGTTGACAAGGCAATTAAAGATAATTGCAATGATTAGGGACTTTAATATAGGATATCATGATGAAATATACAAAATCTATAGGGCTATACAATGATGGAGTGGGAGCAGTAGAATATGTTCAACATATGGGTTCTGATCTTACTGTAGTTAATAGTGCTAGGGTCTCTTTTGGAAAACAAAAGAAGCATATGGATGAACGAGATATTAAGCTGATAAGCTATTTAATTCGGCACAAGCATACTAGTACATTGGAACACTGCTCAATAACATTTCGATTTGTAGTACCTTTATTTATTCGTAGCCAGCATCATAGGCATCGAACATGGAGCTATAACGAGATTAGTAGGAGATATACCGATTTCGATATTCAGTTTTATGAACCGAAAGAGTTCAGGACGCAGCATAAGTCAAACCGGCAAGCATCCAATACCGAAGGGCTAATTAATCCAATCCTTTCCTGCGGTAGTGATTGTGATGAAATGGTCGGATTGCACCATCAGATGTCTCTTGACTTATTTAACAGAATGATCGAGGCGGGTGTTTGCCGTGAGCAAGCACGCGGGATATTACCACAAAATATGTACACCCAATATTATGGCACTGTGAACCTTGGTAATCTATTAAAGTTCATCGATTTACGCATACATGAAGGTGCACAGTGGGAGATCCAACAGGTCGCCATGGCATGTCTAGAAATTGCGGCAGACTTATTTCCTACAACTGTCCAGGCTTATCAAAGAAATAAAGGTATACATGCAATAGAAGATTGATTATTTATAGGTGATCGATAAATTACTAATCTATAGGTGAGTTATGAAAGCGCTTATCTTTCTCTCTTTCTCTTTATTATCTTCACATGCAGAAGATGTTGATATGTCAATTGTTGTTAGCGATGTTCGCTCTTCAGAAGTTTATGTAGCACCTATTAAGGTTATTGACATGTCTCAAGATGCTGATGTAGATATTGACGTTAATTCAGTATTCGGCTTAGCTAGCATGCACAGTCGACTGGCTAAAGGTGTTAATCCAATTAACGTTTATAACCGAGATACAATATCATATATATGGGAGGGCTGTGACTATACTTTAAATGCTAAGCAATGTACGTATGACAACGGTCATTATTTACTTGAAACAACGATTACCCTAAGTGATAATCAGTTTACTATAGAGATGCTACTTTATAATAACATGTTGCAAGTTATATCTCGTGGGTCATGGAGCGATGCATCTACAATTAGGTGGATAAAGCAACAACAGATGACAGCATATCACGATTATAGAAATAATACTATAATTGATAGGCCCAAGGAAGAGTTACCCCTTAAATGGGTGATACCAAAACAATTGCTCCAGAAGCATCTTTACCAGGCATCTTTAGGGTTATGGGTAGGTGCAAAATTAAATTAAATAGTTTTATACACTCTATAGAGGGTCGTTATATTTAACATACGTTAATAAACGAAGGTTCTTTGAAAACTTATGTGACCCATGTTCTCGGGTCCAAAAACTCAGGTGGAATTACTGGCTCCTGGGCAATTACGAAAGTAGATGATAGAGAAAACCTCGAATGGGGAAGGTGTTGTTCTTGCGGCATGCCGCCCCACCAAGAGAGGGAACGAGTTAAGGAAGGTGGAACTTCCGAAGTCGTTTAGTAGTTGGATGCATGAGTCCCTATTCCGCTAGGGAAATACTGCTGAAAATATCCATGGACTTGTAAATTCATCGTGGAAACGGGATAAGGGCAAACCAAAGACACTCCCAAAAGGAGTCGAAAAGTCTTGGGAAGGAGGCTTAATAACCTCTAGAATTTAACTGTCATTGGCAGAAGTCTCTCTGGTAGAGTCGGCAACGAACCTATCGTCCCGAAAGGGGTTATGTGGACATTCTCCCAAGGATTGGAAGCATGGCGCGCAAATGCGGGGGGAAGTGTACAGCTTACCCAACTGAGCGCAGAATGTTGATGACAGTAGGACGTGCTGTTCCGTGGTTTTTACGAGCCAAGAACAGGGAGAAATCTTGTGAACGGTGTTACTTACCGGTGTGTTCACGTCTAACCCCAAGAGGGGGACAGGCTCAAAAGGCTTGACGGTCATGAGAACGAGAAGCCTTGGAATGCTGGGCTTCTCTTTTTTTCGAAACAAGGAGTGATTTAATCATGAAAAAGTATACTACATATGTTGTAGCAGCAGTAACAGTTTTAGGATTAGTTGTTGGATTGTTTTATCTTCAATCATCTAATTCAGAACCTGATGTTGTAACTTCAACAAAGGCTCCGGCTGTCATACCTTCGAAACCTGCAGTGACTCAAGAAACTACAGGGTTTGAAATTGCACCGGCTGTCAAGAATACTAATGTTGATGATGCAGATGCAACAGTGAAGTAAAACTATTAACTAGTTTTCGATATACGAAGGAGGGCTAACGCCCTCCTTTTTTTATAGTAATGTACATGCGCATGCTTCTATTTTTAAAATAGAGTATCCTGAAATTTTCCAACAGTCTTTCTTCTTTTTAATTTCTAGTACTTCTGCATTATTTAGTGAGTCGGATTCAACGTGATACATTCCGGGATCTTCATACTCCCATGAACCTGCAAAATATGTTCCATAATCTGGCTCAAATATAAATATTTCCCCAGATTGATGTACAAGAAAACATGCATTGTATCCCAGTGTATTAACTTCCCACCACGTATCTTCAAATACCGATCGGTCAAAAAGTTCCTGCTGTTCAGGTGCGCACGCGAGGAATGCTAAAAGTATTATTGCAAGTCTCAACGTTTTTCCAGCTTAGGGTTCTATTATTAACTATCTAAACTGTCTACATATATTATGTGAAATTATATATACGGTATTATATCATACAGTAGCTCCATATTTATAGGCATATCGCACATGCGATATCGCTGTTTAGGTTTAGTTCTGAAAAAAAATAACTTAAGGAGCATAATATTATGTCTTTCTGGGCAAGGCTATTTGGGACCGTTTCAAAAAAAGAGTTTGATCAATTCGTTAACGACCAAAAGAAAAAAGAAAAAGAGCTAGTATCAAATTTAAAGCTTTTAAAACAAGGTCATGTAGATCAACAAAATATAACCGCTACAGCGATATCAGAGCTTTATGATGATATTGATGAACTAGGGCTTCATGACATATCTGATATCGATGATCGCCTAATGATGATTGAAAAAGAGGTATATGGCCATGAATGGGATTTATTAAATAATCATGACGGTATTGCATTATGCGGCCGCGGCGGCGTAATATCTGCAGATAATGTAATAGAGCTTTTAAATAATTCTAAATTTCCTGATATCGTCGGCCTTAAGTCAAAGTACAATAATCTGCTGTATACTGTATACACACAGCCTCCAAATTCTACTAATCGGATCTTATTTTCACCCAGCCTCGAGGCACCGGTTGATTTGTCATGGTGCGGCGCTCCGAGTGGAGTATCATTGCAGTCCCTTTTTCTTGACCCATTTAGGTTTCCAATACCTGAAGACAATGATGAGAATATTGAGATAGTTTTTGAGTTAGAATATTGGAACACCGATGACGTAGAGCATAAGGTAAAGAAATATATCTTTTTATCGACGCCTGATACGATTGATTCTTATTTTTGGAATGCAGAAAGACTTGACGTGTTAAAAATACGTATTCAAGATTTTTGTGAAGATTGGTGCCCAGATAACCCCGAAGATATTTTAACAGAGATCATTGCCGATGGTCTGGATGATTTTTGGGTTATCGATGATGTTGAATATACAGAACCACTCGATTTGATTATTGACTATTTTGAAGATAATTGTAGTTATGTATTTGATGATATCGACGATTATGATGAAGATTAATTACTGATCGTTCCACATTGCTGTACATGTACCTTCATTACGATTTAATATTGCAACACAACCTGAGGGATATGCCCAACCCGCGTCCGGATTAATTGCCTTATGTACGTCTTGGCAGTTAAAGGTATCACATCGACCGTCGATAGGCTCATCCAAACAATATTCTTCTAGAAGCTCGAATCTTTGAGGCTCTGTTTCATAGCCTAAAACAGTACCGTAATTGATTAGCTGGCACTGTGCTTCGTATTCAACGTTGTAATCATCGATGAGTGGATCGCATAATTCGAACTGTGTACTGTTTTGAGGCAATATTGCCCTTACCCATGTTTGTGTTTCTGAGTCATATAATATATGGCAAGCTGAAAGGCTCGGGACTTGGGACGTATGCCCTGTATTCGGTTCAACTTGCGGACTGCAGGCGGCGGCCAGTACAAAAGCAATACCGAAGGCGGCAGAAATTATTTTAATCATAATATAAGCTTTCGGCTAATTACCGGTTTGGCACCTATCGACGTTGGATATAATCGACCCGAAATTTCGGCCACGATTAATCCTACGGTCTTCTTCGATACACTGTGCACAATCATGCTGCCTCATAATAGGGTGCCTTGCGGTCATATCAACAGTGCAATATTGAAATGCATCGGCAGCACTCTTACCTTGTGCAAAATACTTTGGGCACATTTCATTTAAGCATGCTTGCACTAATAATTGACATCGTTCAATTGTTTGACATTGTACTTCGACAACTGGCTCGGGCGGATCCGGCTCTGGTTCAGGGGTAGGTGTTGGACAACCCACCAAAAACAACAGAGAACAAAGTAAAGTAAAGTTTTTCATTGTATATCCTTAGGATTAAGAGGGATAATTTATCACCCTTGACACCAAATAAATATACAATGGTATTGCACTAAACCTTACATTAATTCAAAAAGAAGCTATTCTGGTTGTTCACAAGAGCCCGGGTCATGACCATCACACTTAAGTGTACATCGCACTCTCATAACTTCATCGTCTTTTAAAAGTGTCCATGCGTGATACTCACTAGTCCCGTCATTCCCACGACATTGTGGCATTGCATCCTTAAGCTCATCGCTGAACCATAGCTCATTATGCCACCTATACCAATCTGGAAGTGCATCGGAATCTAACATGCTTGAATCTACGAATGCCGCCCATGACGCGTCACATGCATGCTCGTTAGCTTCCACACTATCTTCGCCCACCCCACGGTCGACAGCAGCTAGTGCTCGCATTGCGTATGAGTACTCTTTAACGCAACTCTCAGCCGGTGCATGATACTGTGGACCCGGGCCCGGGCAAGCAGTTAGCATAAGGCTAGTAAAAACAAGTAAGCTTATATTTTTCATTGATTTAAATCTCCTGTCGAATAAGCGTTATAAACATTATAAGCGATACATTGACTCGAGTAAAATAACTCAAAATTCTGAGAAGCGCTTGAACATGTTCGAAATATTTATACTTAGACATATTTGCCACAAAGGACGGACGCACATGAGCTGGATATTAAGATTATTTGGAATAGAGAAAAATAATGAAGATCTTAAAAAAGAGATAAAAAAAGAGATTGAATTAGAAAGAAAATCTGCGCTATTAAAGGTAATAGCAAGCTCAGATGCTAGCGATGAAGAAATTGAACAAACCTTGAGCTCATACATGTCATCTATTTCAACAATGGCAATGGATCAAATAAGGATATGGGATAACATACACAGGGTTATAGACGAGATGTCTAAATTAGACTCAAAGCTAGACTTAGATAAGATCTCAAAGCGAATTGACGTAATAGAAGAAATTGCAAACCGCTGTGATAAGGCAATCAGTGAACATTTTGTTGGCGAGATTGAGGCTTTAAGTACTGCTATTGACAAACATTGGGGTAAGACCAAGAGCAACAGCGACGCGCTGAACAATCTTGAAAAACGTGAACAACAAACAACTGACGCACTCAAAAATGAAATTGCTAAAAATGAAAAGTTATGTGCAGATATTGCTGTTGAGTTGAACAATATGAAAGTAAGTCTAGCAGAGCTCATGACGCAGGATTCTCATGAAGATGAAGAAACTATTACCCCACCGGCTGACGATGTTAGCTATACTGTTCGGCTTCATGGCTATGACCTAAATGAGAAAGTCGATATGATCAAGTTGGTGCGGGATATAACCGGATTATCACCTAAAGAAGCAAAAGACCTATTAGATTCCCTCCCGGTTACTTTAAAAGAAGATGTTACAGAAGAAGAACGTACTAGCATTGAAGTGTTGATTGAGACTGCCTATGATATTTCTGATTTGTTGATAGAGTTTATTGAAAATTGAAACTATCATAACCCAGACCAACCCAGCATCCACGAAGCAAATTCTCAAGAAACTGAACTACCAACAACGAACACACCTGACATTCAGGAAGTTGATGATCAACCATCTCAACATATTATACCTCCTGACCCAGGAGAACAGATTGATGTTGACCAGATACCTGTCTTCTCTGAAGAAATTGAGAAGGCAATTCAGTTCTATATCGACCATGCAACGAACCGGATATTAAGGCCGAGGCTTTTTGGAGACGGAGCTCCTGATGAACGTCAGGCGCAGATAGCACCTTCTGGCCAACCTTTGTATTATCTAGATTATAGCTTCGAATCTCTAATACATGGAATAGTTGCTGGTATCGAAGCTGGCGCATTTTCCAATATGGATCCATTCTGGATAACAACTGAAGATGCAAGAATGGATATATTCTTAAGAAACGCCTGTTCAGACCAAGATATGTTTTACAGTACCCCACGTCAGCACACATACCCCTTTATAACTGGGATAGATGAGAATGGTGAAATATTATCAATTGACAATGAGGCGAATGGCTTGGTACCCCTGTGGGTTTCTATTAAGGCCTGGCCATTTTGGGATTCTGGTGATCCAGCACTTGAATACAAATGCAAATATATTGAGGACAAGGTTGCCATGACCGCTGCCAAAGAGTATTTTTGTCACACATGGCATCAGAGGTCTGGTACAGGGACTGAAAATATATCAAGAAATGATGCTCCGGAGCACTGGACAGATTCTCAGAATGAATTTTTCTCACAGGCAGAAGTACTTCAATACTGGCCTGAATATGTTGAGGATTGCATTTAATGAATGTATACGGATGCAGTTAATACACCGGCCAGGCCAAAAGATAGAACCATAGGTATTAAAGCACCAGCACCGTATGATAATATTCCGGTTACTAGTAAGCTACACCACACCAGGTAACCAAAAGATGCCATTAGGTCAGCTTGACCATCTGACATATGAGAAATCCACTCTCTATATCTATCTAACATATTAACCTCAGGTTGTAATATTACGTATGGCTACAATACAAACTTTTATTTCACAATAAAGTTATTATCGTGCATTTCTACTTCCTTCATGGTATAATCTAAATGTTGGTGGGGAATGGATCCTCGCTACTTTAGAAAGATAGATATAGTGCTTAAGATTAACGACGTCGTTCACTACGAAGACTTCGCCGCAAACGCTATCATGGCAGGAGTCATCACCGGATACGAAGCCGGCCACTACTTGGTGAAGGTATGCGCACTCCCGGAACATGGGATTTATGAGGAGATGATTATCTGGCGAGAGCGTGAGGATCTGATGACGACTGCCGAGTGGAATGAGTGTGGCCGCCCAGAGTGGTTTGGCATCGAGCGACGATAGGAAAAAGAATATGCTTAAGCTTGGTGACGTGGTGATTTTCGAAGACTACTATCATAATGACCTGCAAACTGGGATTGTGGTTACTACTGGCAGAGGTGGAAGAGAAGGGAATTTCGAGGTCATGGCTAGTAAGCGATCACTTACCGGTCGACCGACCCTGGATCCATATACCTTCTGGACAGATCGAGATGATCTGTGGTCCCTGGATGACTGGGAAGAGTATGGAAAAGAAGCGTATGGAGAGTTGTTGCGATGACTATGAAGATCGGTGACATGGTAAGACATAAACTCTCTGAAGGTGGGCTATTGGGTATCATTATTGGTTACCACCAAGCTATTGAGTCTGCAGATCCAACCTACCTTGTTAAGTGGTCAGACGGCCGGCTTAATTGGGTACTGCAACGATTGATGGAGCCAATTCAATGAAACCTGGTAACCATGTCAAAGAAGGTGACCTGATTAAGGCACATGGTTGCATTGCCCTAGTACTGGGAGTGATGCCGCCTAAGACAGGAGAGTATCAAAAGACCCCTCGGTTGAGGATTCTAAGTGATGATGGTCGGAGTTGGGTGACTCGACTTGACTATACAAAGTGGAGTATTATCAATGAAAGTCGGTGATTTGGTAAGAGTTATAACTAGATCTGGAAACGAGGAGCTTGGACTAATCATGGTCGTTAGATATTCTGTGGGAACGGGATTTGTTTATGAGGTCAGATGCCAAGAGTCTCAAACAGAAGTTGTTGCAACTAAAGAAATGCTTACGGTAATTAGCAGTGCGTAAATTTCTGAAATGGCTTCTTGGTATTGATAAGCTCGAGGAAAAGATTGAACACCTTGATAATCAACTTAAGGTAGTCAACGATAGAGCGCAAATGAATAATCTGCGCACACTGATGATGCTTGAGTACGGCGACTTCCCTGAACTAGATGGGCGGAAACCTATTGACCCATAGCTCGTGTGACTATCGGCTCCGTGGCGGGTAATACTAAAAAACAGTAAGAGTGTGTAAGTAACAGAAGAGTAAGCAGGTAAGTCACCTACTCCTCATTCTTATAAGTCAATAACATATATAGCCCGTAACCTGATACCATACCACATACGTACACACATCCTATCAGCAATAATAGCAAAGTCTCTATAGACAACATCATTACCTCCTATTAGTATCCTACTGCTTATATGTGCTAGTAGTATAACAGAAAGATGTAAATTATCTATAATGGGTTGATAGATGGTTAGCTACTGTTACTTCTGCCCTCTTGCTTTGTCAGTTGTGGCCAAAAGTCCATTGCCCTACTGGCTCGTCAGACTATCGGCGTGGGTGAGCGACAGGGGAAATACATGCTAGAGTGCAGTGTACCGGAACTCGGCCGAAAAAAAAAGGGCTCTCGCCCTTATCTATCTATGCGCCGCTGTACACCAAAAAGTGACAAACTGCCCCACCCACCCACGAGAGTGGCTGTTGCGCAGCGGTGCTGCTGTCCGAGTGCTACCGAGCTACGGGCCGTCGCGAATCATATGCTGTGCTTCCTTAACCATATAGTACTATTATACCACACCCTACCCTGTTTTACACGCGCTCCACCAAAAAAGCTCACTGCAGATCAGGGAGCACCGAGACCGAAACTGCCCCCATAAAAAGTGAGGGCAGCTCTTATACACGGCTCGCGACCGCAGTATAATAGTATTGGCAATATGAGTTACGAAACTATAGAGGTAATCGGTAACTTGATCTTAATGATCTTGGTAATCGGGGGATGGGGGATATTCATATGGGCAAATGTAACATACATGCCTGATGACAAGCGCAAAGATGAAGATGAAAAATAAAAAGCTCTTGGGATCCGTGCTAACCCGCGCGCCTACTCGGAGTGTTAAACCACTCCACATATTTTGGTACATATACCCGTTCCTGTTTCTATACGCATGGGATGAATGGCTCTGGTAGGCTCATGAAGGGTACGACTATAGTATTATTGGTGTGGTTAGGTCTATGCCTGGCTGTGTTCCTGATGGTGGTCCATGCGCTTAACGGATTGCTCGGACAGTGAGATAAAATTATTTTTGCATGTACACCGCAAAATAAGCTGGTATACTTCAAATAGGTAGGATAAGATCAGAGGGAACATCACTTCGTTCCGATCAGATGTTACTGTCCTATCCGAACGGCGACTCACCGGGAGGACGTGTTGAAGGAAATGAGAAATATGAATTAAGGTTAAGCGAGACAGGAGACCTTCGTTGCCGATGTGATGATCGGGGTATCCGCATATATTATAGGCAGGTGAATTCCGCGTATGCAACGGGACCGGTTAGTAACCTAATATGGTAATAATATTAATAGCTTAGAGGGCGGCCTTCGGGTCGCCTTCTTTTTTTTGATCTCTTTCGTGCAAATACCTAGATGATGTGGTATAATATATACATATTCAAGGAGAAAACATGGCCCGCAGACCAAGCAAGTCAACTCTCAAAAAGGCGCTACTCGCACGTAACGCAAAGCTTAATGATGAGATTGAAGCACTTCATGAGCTCAAGAATGAAGCAGCTGCTAATGATGACTTTGATAAGGTAAATGAATTGCTAGCTCAGATCGATGAGCTCCGCGATATGTTTGATATCGCCGAAAAGAAGCGTTCAGAAAAGCTCGCTGCGAAGGCTGAACTCCGAAAGGCAAAGGTTGAGGCTACCGGTACCCACCGACGTACAATTCAGTGGGCTCAGGGTGGACGAGCCATGGTGCCTGGTGCATCTGGTAAGAAGATGCAATTTGCCCAAGTGCTGGAGGCCGGACTGGCCAAGGTATCCCGGGAAATTTCCAGATGGGAGATGGGATCGTACGGCGCGCCTCGAGGGCTGCGTAAGGGTGAAATTGTTATGATCATTTCCGAAACATATCAGACATCGAACAAGTGGGTTGTCGACGTCATGGTTGGACCGGACGTTATAAAGGGAGTTCCAGCAAAGGCGCTCCGCAACACCACTGAGGAATAGATGAGGAATAAAGAAAAGCATAATGATATTAAGGACTTAAAGGCCGGAGATGAAGTAGAATTCCGGCTGGATCCGGAAGGATCTTTGATTACCGGGGTCATCGAATTTATTGCTGTTGACAGCGTCGATGTACGCCTGGCCCAAGGATCATCGATCATTGCAGATCCAAGTAGCTTGTCAGGACTTAAAAAAGTCCAATGAAATCAACCACTTAGAAAAAAGTACATCGAGTGCTTAATCTTCGTGTAAAATTGGTCGAGGCAGGATATAATCTATCTAAAGGTTGAGGCTGGAATGGTTCTGGCCTACATACACACTAAGGAAAAGGAAAGAAAATGATTGAACAAAGTAACGAAAACACTGCAGGTCTTAAGCGTACCCACAAGAAGCCGTATAAGGTTGGGAAGCTATTCTTCGGTCGTAGTGCACCAACCCGTGGCGCTGCCTGGGTGGTATCGGCCAGTGCGGATCTCAGCAATCCTCTTGCAGAATTCTCTGTTGGAAAGTTGGCTCGAGCCTACTGTGAGGAAACACGCGACGCTGCCCGAGTTGCAGCACGTGAATCTTTTGAATCTGAACTTGACGCCACCTCTGATGTACCGGCAGAAATGGGAATCCCATCCGGTGAAGAGCCATTTGACCTCTTGGAAGACGTTTCCGATGAGGAAGAGCTTGGTGGAGAAATTGAACTTTAAAAAGCATAATTAATTGTGCAAGTTCGTGCAAATTCCCTCCCCATGGGGTATAATATATATGAAGGTTGGGGAGGGGATTAGCCCTCCAAGCCTCTTGACCAAGGAGAAAAAATGGACATCAAAACTTTCAATATCGTAGCCCCGAACCTCCCCGCGGACATCGCGATCCTCATGCGGGGACCGACCGGAGTCGGTAAGTCTTTCCTCGGAAAGCAGGTCGCGGACAGCGTTGGACTGCCCTTTATCGACGTACGTGGTTCTACCATGTCCGAAGGTGATGTTGGTGGTTACCCTGATCTTGAGGGTATGAAGGAAAATGGTGTCATGACTTTCTGCATGCCATCCTGGTTTATCCGGGCATGCCGAGAGCCTGTTGTTTTGATGCTGGATGAGCTTAACCGCTCCCTCCCCGGCGTCCAACAGTCTTTCTTCCAGTTGGTCCTGGACCGAGAGCTTGGCAACGACAAGGACGGTAATCCTTACCGCCTCCACCCGCAGACCCGGGTGATTGCTGCTGTCAACCATGGTTCAGAATATGATGTTAACGACATGGACCCGGCACTTCTTCGCCGCTTTTGGGTCTGTGACCTCGAGCCTACTGCAGCTGATTGGATCAACTGGGCTGGTGAGAATAACGTTGATGACGTCCTTGTTGACTTCATCCGCCAGAATCCTCAGCACCTCCGGGTCGACGTTGGTAGCGTTGAGCCTGGTACGGTTTGCCCGAACCCCGCTTCATGGCACCGCCTTGCTACTTCGCTGACCCACATGGGTATGGCTCCTAGCGAACTGGCCGGCCAGAAGCGCGCCGACGGATTCTACGCTACGGCGATGGGGTTTGTTGGTACCGAGGCCGCGATCGCCTTTACTACCTTCATCGAGGGTTATGAGACAATCGTTAGTGCCGAGGACATCCTTGATAGCTACGGTTCCATTAAGGGTCGTGTCAAGGAGCTGACCAACGATCGCCTCAACGCGGTGATTGAAAAGTTGGCCAACCACTGTACAGATAACGAGTGGACAGCTAGCCAGGCTAAGAACGTGGCTGCCTTCGCTGAGAGTCTTCCTGGTGAAATGATGGTCTCCCTTTGGAATGCCATTTCGGCTACCCAGAAGTTGCCGAACATCCAGAAGATCCACAAGCTGATTGGTCAGACTATCGTCAAGGCAGTTCAGGCTAGCCGAAACGTTTAAAGAACCCAGGAGGGTGCAGCCTTAGTAACAGGTAATGCTGGCTAAGGTTCGCCCCTCGCATTTCAGGAAAGGAAATGCTAGCAGTTATTATAGGCCTATTATTTGTAGCCATGGCATATGCATTAGGTGTGTATCATGGTATGAAAATTGAAAACGATAGACATTACTAGGAGAAGAAAATGGGAATTCCCCAGATCATTATGATTTGTCTTATAGCCTTTAACACTACAGCAGCATTGCTTAAGCACGGTGAGCCGAAAGGCAATTACAATGCACCCCTTACACTATTTATAGATTTGCCACTAATGATTGGCTTGCTATATTATGGTGGTTTCTTTAGCTAATTCGTGTAAAGTTACGAACTCTATTGTATAATATACATGTTGGTTGGGGATCATCCTGGCTAACTAGATCGAGGACAAGATGACACTCACAGATATGATTAACAACCTCCACACCCTTGATGACCGACAGCTACGTGATCTTAATGGATCAGTGCTTGAACACCTCAGGTCAATCCGAGATAGACAATCTGCAGTCAAGCGTCGTACGCTACATGCCGGTGATAAGGTATCCTGGACTGGCCGGAATGGTTACACGGAGGGCGTCATCGTACGGGTTAAACGAAAAAAGGCTATTTGTAGTGTCGGACATGGTCAGAATTGGGACGTCCCATTGAGCATGTTGCAGGCTATTTAATTGCCTAAAAACCTTAATAATATCAAGGGCTTAGGACGATACAAAATAATTAATAATGTTATGCAAGTTCGTGCAAAATCCGCCTCTATAGGGTATAATAGTACTATAAGGAAGGAAGGAATGGCCATGGCTAAAAACGACACCACATCCACGGAACTTGCCCACACGCAGCGCGCCTCTGAGGCTGCCGCTAAGGCATTTGAGCTTGATCCCCATCTGATTAATCTTCTTTGGGAGGAGCCATTCTTTAGCCACATCCTTCGTCAGATCACCAAGGTACGGTCGGAGTCGATTCCCACTGCCGGTGTCCTGGCCAAGGACGGTGATATCAAGATGTGGTACAACCCACGTTTTGTTGCTGCGCTCCCTTCGAAGCACATTAAGGGTCTCCTTAAGCATGAGTGTTACCACCTGGTGTTCGAACACACCACGACACGACGCCACGAGCCTCACCTGGTCTGGAACTACGCTACTGACCTTGCAATCAACAGCCTGATTCCAGAGGAAGAGTTGCCTGAGGGTGGCTTGGTACCTGGTAAGGAGTTCAAGGCTCTGAGCGAGGCTGATAAGATCGCAATGGGACCGGATAGGGTCAAGCAGTTTGAGACAGTCTCTGCAAAGATTGCATCCTTCCCCAAGGAAAAGTCAGCCGAATGGTATTTCGCCGAGTTGATGGCTGATGATGAAGTTCAGGAAGCATTGACTAATCCTGCCCCTGCACCAGGTCAGCCTGGTGACGGTGAGGGTGAGGGTCAGCCTGGTGATGGTCAACCTGGTCAACCTGGTCAGGGACAACCGGCTCCTGGATTGCCAGGTACCATGGATAGCCATGATGGTTGGGATGAGCTTTCCGATGAGGATCGTGAGCTTATTAAGGGCAAGGTCAAGCAGGCAGTTGAAGATGCTGTTAAGAAGTGTGACCAGTCCGGCCAATGGGGTTCGGTTGGTGCTTCTGGCCAGTCAATGATTCGAGAGTTGATTTCCAAGGAGATTCCCTGGCAGTCAGTCCTTAAGAAGTTCTGCGGAATGACCCGGCGCGCCAACCGCGCTAGCAACGTCCGGCGGATCCACCGCAAGTATCCTGGTGTACATCCCGGGTTTCAAAAGGGCTACACCTCTTCAATCGCAGTATACATCGATCAGAGTGGATCGGTTAGTGATGAGGATCTCTCCCTTCTCTTTGGTGAGCTTAAGCAGTTGGCCAAGAAGACGAAGTTCACCATCTTTAACTTTGATACAGAGGTTGATGAAAGCTCCGAGCGGGAGTGGGGACGGAATCGGGCACCTGGAATGGAACGTACTCGCTATGGTGGTACTGATTTTAGGGCTGCAACGGTACATGCAAATAAGAATCGTCATCGGTTTGATGGGTACTTGATCCTCACTGATGGTGAGTGTTGTGACCCGGGTCCTTCGATCCTTAAGCGAGGATGGGTAATTACCCCTGACCGGAAGCTCTACTTCGAAGCTTCGAAGCGGGACTTCCTCATTCAGATGAAGGGGAAGAAGGCAGCATGAAGTTGACACCTAAAGCAAATCAATGGGTCCAGGCTGAGCTAAAAACACGAGGTCTAGACCCCAATAATCCTGGATTTATCTACCAGGTAGTCATCGAGGGGTACTGGTCAGGTCATCTAGACATGGATCCAGGGACGGGATCGGTACAGCTTATGGCTAACCCTACCCCCAAGACTGCATCTCCTGAGGCCTCTAACATCTCCCTGGCCATCATGGGTGCCCTAAATAAAGCACAAAAAAAGTAAAAAAAATGACTATTCGACATGCAAGTTCGTGCAAAATCTGCCACAATATTGTATAATGGATACATAAGGAAGGGGGGAATGGTTCCCAACTCCTAAACCTGACCAAGGAAGAAAAAATGAAGCTCAAAGTTACTACAAACGACATCGATTTCGGCGCCAACATTCTGGACATTGACGTCCCGAAGCAGCTACGTAATAAGGTAAAGTCCGGCCTCGACTACGTCGATTGTGCCCTGGGCGGTGAGGGATTTACCCCGTCCGCAGTTACCTTCTTCACCGGTGAGCCTGGTTCAGGTAAGACGACCATGATGCTCTCCCTGGCTAATGCCCTCACCCGTCAGGGTGCTACCGCGGTGTTTAACACTGCAGAGGAAAGCCTCTATCAGGTCAAGCTGGTTGTTGAACGTCTTCGCCTCAAGGGCGGGTTCAAGGTGGGTCAGGAAACTCATGTTCCTACGCTCCTCAAGAAGTGTGATGCTCTTCGAAAGAAGAATCCTGGTAAGCCTTTCTTCCTGATTGTCGACTCCCTCCAGTGTATGGATGATGGTAAGTACAATGACGGTCACATCAACTCCCGGTCTGCTGAGCGTGCCTTGGCAATGATCACTGACTACTGCAAGGAGCATTACTGCAACGCGGTTGTCATCGGACAGGTCAGCAAGTCTGGCCAGGCTTCCGGAAGTAATAAGCTTAAGCACATGGTTGACGCCATGATGCACCTTTCCGTTGAGACGAAGGACAAGGACCTTGAAGGTTGCCGAGTCCTCCAGACTACGAAGAACCGGTTCGGTGGCTGTGGCCACACCTTCTTCCTGGCTCTGAACAATCGCGGATTCAAGGAGGTTGCTCGAGTTAGCGCAGCCTAAGTCACCTTATGGTGATTCGTTCGAATCGCCGGCGGGTGGGGTTTCCTTGGTCGGTCCCACCCGCCACCTTTTGTCCTGGACCAAGGGAAGGAAAAGTCGCGAAGTAACGATTGAGTTTTTACAATTTACTTCAAGTACTTCATGAATTGAGAATATGATTATGAGCCCAATCAAAATGTACACAGCAGTTTTTGTATCGGAAGTTAGCTCTTCCCCCGCGCGTGTCGTGAACATCAACGCCTCTCCAAATAGAGATGAAGCTTATAGCTCAGTATGTTCTAAACATGCGCAGCCAGGTGAAAGTCTGGTTGCACTAGTACCCGGGTCACATGCTGATTGGTCACACACATATCAACGACGAACACTGAAGGACGTGCGGCATGTGGTCGACCCCTTCGAATTGCCGGAAGAATTCAACGCCGGCTAAAAGGAGAAAATATGTTAGAGACAATCCAATGGGGAGACCTAATGGCAATCACAGCGATCAATATGCTGATAGGTGGCGTGGTTGCTTTTGTGTATATAGCATATGACGTCAGGAAGCGTAAGCGCGAAGAAGCCCGTGACCTAGCTGCTATGCGGCGCGTATATGGCGATGCCCGTAAGAAGGTACAAGCTGAGAACGACAAGTACTATCGCAGGTGGGGCAGGTAAAAATAAATGTTACAGCCTCGTGCAAAACAGCATGACATATGGTATAATAGTACTATATTGAGGAACCAATGATATTCAACTTGACACTAGCAGGACTCGGATGGCTCGGAATGACGGCGCTTACATGGCAGCTTATCAAACACGCCGAGCCACCCGTCACGCGACGCCAAGCAGTTATCGGATCTCTGGCCTGGCCAGCTACGGTACTGCTCGTGCTACTGGCAGTGCTGTTTGAGCGTGGGGGAGGTAGCGGCGTGTGACAGTGACCCAGGACAGCCCAGAAGGGCCCCCTTTAGAGGGGCCCAGTAGGCAGCACCCAAGGGCCCCCTTTCGAGGCCCCCTACAAGCGGCTCTCGGGCCCCCTTTTCGGGCCCCCTTGCATACTATCCGGGGCGGCCCCGGGGCAGCGGTGGCTAAGCGCATGTATTTTTTTTCTCGAGTCAATTTCAAAACCGTTTCCGTTTCCGGGGCGAGTAGGAAAAAGAAAAACTCAAAATCTTCTCGAAATATCTCGAGCCATTTTCAAAATCAAAACAGCTGTACAGCTAAAGGAAAGACACAATGTTCAAAGTAGGTGATTTAATCAATAACGGTCAAGGGAGTTTCGCAACAGTTCTTCGAGGACCTTACACTCATCGCTTCATGGAAGCACAGGATTATGAGATGGAAGCCAATGGTATGGGTGACCTAGCCGGCATCTATTGTTCAGCATATGATATTGTATATATGAATGGTGATAATCAAGGGCTTAAACGCCGAATTCGCTCCCGTCAAGGTGGATGGCGCAAGGTACAATCAGAACAAATGGCAGGAGATAAAAGTGCCGTTGCTTAAGTTCAATGATGGAATGACATTCGATACCTCCGGGCCAATTCGAGCAGAGAGACGAAAAGATGGATGGTATGTACTTGGGGATGGCATGTTATGTGCTGTCGACTGTATGGCAGATGCTTTAAAGCTAGTATTCGAACTCAAAGAAAAACGAGGACTCAATAATCCACATGATGCCCCCACCTCGAGATAAGAAACGCGTTAAGCCAGTCATCGGCCATTTCGTCAGGCTTCCATTTAAACATTGGGGTAAGACGAACCAACCGCCGGCATATGGGCTTGTTATCGATACCGTAGGCATCCACCTTACAGTGCTCCGGGGATATGATAACGCTGTAGTCCCCGGGGTGAGACGTGACAGTGTGGATATAGTAGAATGAGTATACCGAAAAGTAGAGGGAATGTGTACGTGAATAAAAAGAAAATTAAGAAGGCTGTTAAAGAGCGCAAGAAAAGACTAACAGCCGAAGAACGCGCCGAATTTGCCAGACAAAGGCAATCACTCGAAGGAAACTTGATTACTCAGACCGGGGAATTCTACGGCGCAATGGTAATCGAACATATCAGAGGCAGCCAATATAAGGTCAGGCTAGTCGATGGTACGGAAGTATATGCTAGCCATAAAAAGCCGAAGCCACCTCTCGGTCCAGCCGAAGTCGCCTCTCCTGGGTTTAGTCACAGTGGATGGAAGCTATGGAGATAAAAGTAGGGGACTTAGTCAAGCCCTCATGTATCGGGGGCGCCTACCCAGAGATTAATGAAACTTGGATTGGTATCGTAATTGGTTGGGATCTCCGAGGGGATAGTGCAGACCCGGTTGTCATGTGGAATGACCGGTTCCCAAGTGAAGTAGAATATAAAGAGCAACTCGAGGTAATCAATGAATCCCGGTGACCTCGTACGAGTCAATAGTACCGATATCGGAATCATCCTGGCAATCAGTGCCTCTACAGGTTGTATAGTTTATTTCGACGGGCGTCCCCGTCTTGTTGCCCGAAGCCAGATATCGGAGATATGATGTTACATGTAAAGACCGGTGATTTAGTTATTGTAAAAAACCCCGGGAAGCTACCTGGTATGTGTACAGAACCCGGGTTAGTCATTGATGTTGAATCCCGACGACCGCATTATGATCACGTGGCTAGCCATCATGGTGAAAAAATTTCTAAGATAACCACTGTAACAGTATTATGGCCGGAAGGTAATAGGCCTTCAGCTGATAGCAATGGTCCACTGTGTCGTCATGATGCAACAGACCTTAAGGTAATATAGATGAAACAGATAAACGTATATGATCGATATGGTAGCTATACACATAGGCTATGCGAAAAACATTTTAAGATATACAAGAAACACTTGGACAAAGCCATAGTAGGCGGCACAAGTTACACGTATGAACAAACAAATAAACGCATATGCTTATTATGTGCTCGTAGTCGAAAGGCTACTATTGGATGTGAGGATGAGTCGATTATCGGCTAGTGGTGTAAGTAATATACAAACAGATGGCATGACATACTACGGTGAGTTCTACGTGGGTGATCTCATTATTTTTGAGCCATCCCATGAATGGTGCGTATTAATCGATCTTTTCGAAAAGCCTGGAGTGCCCCACGGGCACATATCTCAAATAGCAACGCGTTGGGTACATGGGAATCCTCAATGGGTATGGAGAGTACGTTGGGGAAAAGTAAGGGATTGCCTGCCGAACTCATATCTATCTACGGATCATACTTTCCCTGCGAAGACACTGCATGATCTATCAAAAAATCGTGCGTTCACTCGGGAAAATAATGTGGTAACCATTAACGGCTTCGATCAATACTGGTCCGGGACTTCTTATAGCCACCCGATTGCCGCAAAAATTTTTGGTAGATAACATGTGTACAACTACGTAGGCTACCGGTATTTTATATTAACACCTCCTCCCCGGATATATGATGAACCCCGATGACTTAAAAAAACAATACCAAGAATTATTATTGAACTATCCGGATCGTTGTGACTGGCCAGAAGAGTATCGTAATTATGAAGATGCCTTTTATGACTTTGGGTGGGAAGACGACAAGACTGTGAGAGCTTGGTATACGTATGAGCGTACGGAGGCGCTTTCGGAGTGGGCTGACTATGATATCGCACGCGATATCGTTGAAGCCCGCCCAAAGCCTATTTTGACTATCTTTAAAAAGGGTGACCTGGTACGGATTCCTTCTCGGCGGGTATACGATAGCGCTGAACAACCGGTTGGTAAACTTCCGGAAATTATTGGATTGATCATTGAGGTTGAAAGTAAATCTGAAGCTCCGGATCAAATGGCTTTAATAATTGATAGTACAACCAATCAACAACGATGGGTCTTACTTAATGACCTCGAATTAGCTAATGATTAAAAATAGCTCGAGCCGCCCAACAAGACACCGATATAGTATAATGCCTGGAGACCTCGTTGCGGTTCATATGAAATATCATACGCGGCATATTATAATGGATCCAAAGATGGCACCCACCGGTGTCGTCTTAAGCGTATATGCATCGAATGTATATGAGCCCTCCTCGGCCGAAATACTCTTGAATGGCAATAAATGTATTGTTGAGCAGAGATATTTGACTCGCATCAATGATGTTGATTAAATTTTAAGTTTTTCCTAATTTTCAGAAAAACTGCCCTCTGGGGCATGCCGCCAGCAAGGTTCTATTAACACCCTTAGGGGAAACCATGGTATTATGCCTTAGGCCCTCTTAGAGCATCCTAGAGCCCCTGGGCATGTATATGCTTTTTATCTTAAGTTTTAATGACTTATAAGACGATAATTCCGTAGATAGCTTTACGTTTAGTAGCTATTGCAGTATATTTCATTGTCTTAGCAATAATTAAGATGGTACTTGAGCGATCAATATCGCATTAACATAATATTGGAGGAATTGTTATGGCAAGTTGGAATTGGTGGTCTTATGGACTGGGCGCTGCTAGCGTTCCTGTTGCATATTTAGCATTTGTATGGGCCCGTTACGGAGTCCGGAAGCTGGTTGCTTTAATTAAGCCTAAGGTTGAAGGTGTTGTATCTGACGTCGTTAATCCTGAGAATCTTGATAAGAAGAAATAAAAAAGGAATTAATATGAAACTCAATAAAGAAATGCTACGGGAACTTATTATGGAAGAGATGAATACTCTGAATGAAGAATGTCCAACCGGTCTTCCATGCCCGATTGCTGCTGCAAGTGAACTTAAACAAGCCGGCGCTTCTCCTGAAGAACTATTAGATTGGGTAGCTAAGCTACTTCAAGAATTATTGTCACCGGTCGAAAGAGATGATGCTGATCAGCCTGCGGATACATTGTCTGCTATGCCATCTGATGATCTTGCGATATCGCCGATGCTAGACGGCATGATGTAAATGATTCTAACACGAATATTTTTCTATATTTGCTCGAGCCGCCAAAACAAAGATCAAAAAGCGCGGCCGTTAGATTAATATGGTTATTCATTTTAAGGTGCATAAATACTATAGGAAGAAAAGAAGGACGATGCAATGAAAAAATTATCATGTTCAGAACTGCAGCAACTAATTAAAGAATCAGTTGTGGGCCCAGAAGAACTACTCCGGCGAGGACGCCGTAATCAGATTGTAACCGACAAGTCAAAGAAGCTAGATCGAAATACTCTTCGTAATCTGATTAAAGAAGAACTAAACAATTTAAATGAAGACGGGCCTGCCAGGCCGGGTGGAGCCGGTATCGGGGTTGACTACCAGCATGTTGAAAAAATAGTTGAGTTTGACCCAATCCACGTAGACAATATAGTAGAAGAGTTTGATACTGCTATGATGAAATTTTTAGAAAACTCGCCGGATGCCTTTGCAGATCCTAAGACAGGAGAATATGGTCCATTTACAGGGAAGGGCTCAGAAGAAAAAACAAAGCGGACCGAAGATCATTGGATCAAAGCTGTCGACGAGGCAACCAGAGATCTTCATTCTAAACTTACATCAGCTACAGAGGATTTTAAAAAAGTCCTGAATGATATTATCGTCGGGGTCGAAGATCAACTCCATGGGGGCACATATAGCGACCAGCCTGGACCTGACTTCCCGGATTTAAGCTAAATGTCTGGCCTTGATTCATATGGTTACCACTTGGGTGAACTAATCGAATGGAACCAACTAGTCCCCCCCGGCCGGGATCTTAAAGCAATTGGTGTTGTTGTAGGCCTACCTGGTAACGGTAAGATCGATGTGCTAATTGAGGGTGAGGGAAGATCCGTGCACTGGAACGAAATTAAACCTATGGGATTTAAATCAAAAAGCTTTAAGACTAGACAGCAAACACACAACGAAGACTAAAGATGGCTAATGAAAATAAAGAAAGTAGATCAGCATTAACTCATGAGGATCTGCCTGATCATCTTAAGGCCTACAGAAATAGGGCTAAGATTAAATCTCTAATTAATATCTTCCGGAACCCTAATAACTGGTCATCGGAAGAGCGTCGAAAAAAGACGTCTAAACAGATGAAGCTTTTAAATTTATTTGAAAGCCTTGAAGAAAAAATTGGATTAGACAAAATAGTAGATCATATGCTTGAGTCTAAATTTTGGTATCAGATACCAGAATTACATGATCCCTCCCTTATCGATCAATGGATGAAAACCATGAAAGAACCTTTTCTATGTATGCGACCTTTTATAATGGAGATTGCAAGGAAAGAAGGGGTAGAAAAAGATCTTAAACTTATAGGGAAAATGAGAAATAAAATTAAAAGAGCTCAATAATTATAAGGGTGATCCCCTTAATGTTGGATTACTCGTCAGTTCAGTAAGTTACAGTTTTAAATAATTTACATATACGTATTGTATAAGGAGCTGTTCAATGTCTGACAATAATGATATAAGGTGGGCTGCTATGGAAAATGATATCAAAGATTTACAAAAAGAGCTAGCTAATCTTAAGGATTCATCAACATCATCGATTCAAAAATTAAGAGAAGATTCTACATCCGCTATTAATGATGTACTATCACATGTACTATTAAGCAATCAAAAATTAGAGACTTTACATGACATGCTGGTCGAAATGAAAGAAGGCCAGAAAGAAGCTAGTATGATGGCACAGGATCTAGATAAGCGTGTTACTAATTTAGAACATGATACTGGCCAAAAACCTGATCGCTTAGAAATTGAAAGATTATTTTCTGCGCGTGAACCACGGCTAGTATTAATGGAAGACAAGCTAGCTAGTCAAAAAAAATTAACCTGGCTTGTTCTGGCTGCGTTGTTGGGGACGCTTGTTAAAATGGGCCTAGATGTTTTAGTAGCTGTTAATTAAAAAGTGCATCGAGTAGTTGTACTTCTCTAACAAAATGTTTATATTTCCTTTGGAAGAAAACTGGTAATCAGTTTACTTAATTTTTAACCACGAAGGAGAATATAATAATGAGTAACATTTTTCCAATTTCACGATTTGGTCGTAGTCCTATTCTTGGGGATTTCGATTCTATGATTGATGCATTTTTTAATGAGCCGCTTCGGCGATCAACGACCACGGCATTGTCGACCGTACCTGCAGCTAATGTCATGAATACAGACAGCGGCTATACGATTAACCTTGCAGTACCTGGATACAGTCGGGATGATTTCAAGATTACATGCGATAATGGCGCATTGACAGTTAGTCTCAGCCAGGCAAATGATAGCGCAACTACCGGTGATGTTGTACGGCAGGAGTATTCTTATTCTGAGTTTACTCGAACCTGGTCCTTGCCTGACAATGTTAGTGTAGGATCTGTTAGCGCACGATATGATGCCGGAATTCTTTCGGTTACTATTCCAGTTGAAGATAAGAAGAGCTCGACTGTTGTCATCGATGTAGAGTAACAAAAAAGTACTTTAAAAGTAAAAAAGTATTAGAGGCCCCTAGTTATATTTTAGCTAGGGGCCTTTTTTCTTTCTAGCCGGCTTTTATGAGGCTTTAAATTCATAGTTCCGTTCCGTTCTTTATTTTTTTGTTTACGTTAGCTTATCATTATGAAAGCAAGATCCATAATATTTTTAGTAGTTTTTGGGTTATTAGCATTGGGAGCTTGTACATTGTTTGAAGTTGAAGCACCCGTCGACGTAGATATTCAGGTCGGCCCTGGAGCATGCGATTTCGTAGATTCGTTTGCTGCAGAGGCTGAGCCTGGTTGGGAACCCTCATATTACAATGGTTGTAATGGGTATGAATCAATGTCTGGTTCATGCCTAACCGAATGTGTAAATTCACAAGACTGTGATGATGATCATTATTGTGTATATGAGGTTGGTGAATGTTATCCTAGAATAGTAGGTGGTGAATGCTTCCGAAATGAAGAGTGCACTTCAAATATTTGCATGTGTGATGTATGCATTGATGAAGAAGCGCTTATTGATTTCATAGGTTCAGCAGCATTTTCAGGGGTATCAGGTTCCACACCACACCGACCTGGTGAATAAGTGCTAATAGGCAAGGTACTAACAATGTCGAGATAATTTAATCCCGGCAAACACCAGAGTATTATATTTAACAAGAAGAAAGAGTAGGATTTAACATGAAAGAAAGATGGGTAAGCCTTAAGGCAAGATTATTATATGCAGGGTTCTGGTTATCACTTAAGCTAAGACTATATTCCTTGTGGGGAATGATCGTACGAATAGTTGCAGATAGAAAATTTAAGAAAGTAATTCTTCATCATATGTCACCAGAAGAATATGATAGGACTGTCAAGTCAGCATTATGGAAGCCTGATATTATATTAGGGAGAAAATGGCTGCCCCTCGATATGGTTCGTAGCGGCCGAAGGTTTCATTGGCATCTGGCAAACTTAGATGTTGAAAAAAGAAAACTAGAAAGCCTTGCCATTGACCAGGTAAAGAGAGATCTTAATAACTCTGAGTTGTTGGCAATTCTTAGAGAAGCGCAATTTAATGTTTGGCCTAAGGCATTAACAGACTGTGACGACTTTACTCAGTATGGCGCAGTTGTTATTGATCCTAAATTTGCCCCATTATTTTTTGCTGTTGGATCATATGAGTCTGATGGCACATTCCATGGCCATGCGGTTGTGGTTACAATTTGCTACAATAAGCAAGGTATGCCAGAAGGGCTACAGATTAGAGGTAACTGGGGTAAGCGTCCCCATGTCGGCAAGTTCCAGACCTTGGATCAAGCCCACGATTATGTAGTTAATGGGATGGGTGGCAGCGCATTCTCATGGGGGTTATGGAAAGTTTCTTCAACTTGGCCGGAAAAGGCCAGGTTGATCGATTTTGGCAAAGAGACTCCGCCAAGCACATGGGATGCAGAGTGCTTACTTAAATGTTACAATGGTTCATAAAAAATAGGATCTAACCCAAGCACATGCATATTTAACAAATATGTTGGCTATTATCTTGCCAAGGCCGGGTGTCCCGGACGAAGTTCTATAGCCACTGACTATAAGGTAATTTAAAAACCCTATGTTTAATTCTTTGTTCAAGTTTAGTTTCGTTCCAGCATGTTGTATGTTATGCATATTATGCATGGGCACAGCGTGTAACTCACATCATCTTCGAGCTAATGGTCAATCAATAATGAGGCAACATAATACTGACATACAGTCTAATATTTCTTCTTTATTGCATATAGAAAGAGATGAAAGTGCAGATCCACAAGATGATATGCGTAGATATCGAACTGTTCCTGTCTTTCCGGATTATATGAAGGACGGTACCACAGTAGATAATCCTATTATTGAATCAACATTCGTACAAAAGTTGTTGGTTGAACTAGAGGATGGAAGCTATCAAGTTGTTATAATAAATTCTAACACTAAAGATTTAAGAAACTAATCGAATTATAAACAGTTAATTTAGTTTCGGGCCCTCATAATAATTAATGTTATGGGGGCCTGTTATGTTTTTCAACCTTTTTACTCGTCGAAACAAGGCGCAAAAAGTAAATGATTCAGTTCATCGTTTGGATTTGGCCTATCAAAATGCTTTAAAACATATTAATATTATGAACATGATTATGAAAGAAAATAATGACAAACAAAATATTATAAGGTTACGTCAGGCAAAGTTATCATTACAGGTTACATTTAATAGAGCCCTACTTAAGCTTGGTGACCATAAGGTTAATAAAAGTGGATAATATTATACAGCTGCTAAGAAAACTCATTAAAGAGGAAATAGGAAGAAATTATCACACACTTGATAATGATCCATATTCATGGGAAGATTATCCAGGAATGGAGATTGATATATACCCTGCAGATAATGGCAACGAGTATCATGTTAAAATAACTGTTGATGGTAATAAGGAACTAAGTACTCCTCTTCGAGTCTTTAGTAATGAAGAAGAAGCAAGATCATTTGCAAGAAATCATGCAGATGTTGCAAGAAGAAAACTTTTAAATCAAGAACAATAGATTACAGGTTGGTATAATTGTACTATGCCAAGAAAATCAAAAAACAAAATAAAGCCACCAGAGCAACTTGGGCCCTTAGAATATAAAGGCTATAAGGTAGGCCAATTGGTATATTGTTACCGCTCTCCAGACAAAAAGCTTAGCTACGGAAAGATTACCATGTTCCATCCAGATGATAATATATCACCATGCTTTTCTTTTGCATGCGAAATTTCTGGACAATTTAGGTTAGGAACGTTTGATCAAATTATCGATGAGCCAACTAAGCAAATTAAGAACTCTGTCTTAAGGGCGATCGCTAGAAATAGGCCATGACCTTACTGGATTGACCCCAGGACATCATGGATATCTTGAAGGTTTACCCCTATAGCTATATTCGAAAAACCTATAGGTGCCATGACAATGATACTAACAATTTCATTATCATATATCACCGGTGATCCTGATGAACCTCCGGCAACCGGTACAGAATAAAATTCATAACCTCTATCGTCCCGGCCGGAATAATATCCTCTCCATTGAGGTACCATTCCGGGTGTAAATATACCTAGCGGCGCTGCCATGTTATAAACCATTGCCCCTTCTGGTGGAGGCTCGGTAGCAACACGAATGGGTGTGCCCCAATTACCATCTGTGACTAGTACACAAATATCTGCATGTTGATGCATTCGAAAAATCTCTGCATCTCTTTCATTCCCTTCATAATCAACCAGCGTATATGAAGAAGTACTTGAGACGCCCAATATGAACTGATTTTCTCCCTCACCTTCTATTTGTATATCATATGGTGGTATCGGACCTTCACAAACATGTTTTGCAGTAAGTATATATGTTCTATCACCAGCCCAGCCAACGACGGCACCTGAACCTATACTTCTCATATTTATTAAGTCTATGGTTCGATTACCGGCTAGCAACGTTCTACAATAGTCAGCAGTCGACGGGTTGGTACCGTAACAAGATTCTAGGCGAAGACTAGGCTGGACTGTAACCAGGGTAAACGACCTGACCGGTAAATTTTCGGCTGTATAATCTTCATGGGTCGCAATTGTTAGTGAAGTATTTTCAGCCTTAAATAAACCTATTGTTAGTACGCAAAATATTAAACCCAAAACTGAAAATAGGCTTATTAACTTTACTATTCTTTTCGTGCAGTATTTCAATATTTTTGACATAATTTAACTCGTGTCTGTGTCGGCACAACAACATGATTCATGTCAGCACCTATTTTTAATTATAGGTTGGCGACCGTTGTTAGGAAAATTAACTAAGTAATGACCTATAAATGTACATTCCCATGTACAATACTGCATTCGACGTTAGTATTTTTATAGATTACACAAAGGAATCTTATGGATCAATTAGTCTTATTTGATATGGATGGTACAATTACCCCTCATCGAAAACAAATTGAGGAAGACATGGTTAATGTGTTGACTAACCTAATGTCCTATACACATGTAGGGATTGTGTCTGGTAGTGGATTTGATTATATCAAAGAACAATGTAGCGCTTTGTGGGAATCAAAAGACATTGATCTCGATAAGCTAACAATTCTCCCTTGTAATGGAACACAGAAATATATCTTCGACGGTACAACTCGACAACCAACCCGAGTATATAATGCTAATATGAAGTCAGAAATAGGTGAATTAAGTCTTAAAAAACTTATTAGGTCTATATTAAGTCTTCAGTCAAGCATATCAGTAACCGTACCTGACCTTCCGCTAAGTGGAACATTCATTCAATATAGGGGGAGCCTCTTGAATTGGTGTATGATCGGAAGGGATTTTGAAGATAATGACAGAAGCAAATTTATTGACATCGACAATAAAACACATCTACGTAAAAATCTTCTAACAAAATTACAAAGAAGCCTTATTAGGAATAAAGTAAAAAACATTACTATGGCTCTTGGGGGTCAATGTTCTATTGATATATACCCTCGGGGTTGGGATAAGACATACGCATTACAACACTTTGAAAATGTAGGAACTACATGGTTTGTGGGAGATAAGTGTAGAGAGGGTGGAAATGATTTTGCAATCTACAAGGCTCTTCGGCCGATGGGGACATCATATGAAGTTGATATGCCAGAAAATACTATTAGACTAATTAATGAATTAATCATTCCCCACATCAAAGAGAAAAATGAATAAAGATTTTAAGCACCAACTGATCCGATCAATTGCTGCTAGCTGGGCAGGGAAAAGAAATCTGGGAAACATGAGTCATAAAGAATTGGCTGGTGTTGATATGTTAGTAGCAAAAAAAGAGGCAGAAATTTTTAAAAATAATAATGGCACCTGGTGTATGCTTACAGAGGCTGGCATTAGAGAACTATACCGTCTTAATGGTATTAATAGGCAGGAAGAAAAATGATCCAACAAACACTTTTTGAAGATTCAGATCTTGAATTAATTGATGAAGAGCAAGAGAAACCTAAATATCAGGCTGTTGTAATTGATCCTCCATGGTTGGAACGTGGGGGTGGTAAGATCAAAAGAGGTGCAGACAAGCATTATAGCCTATTAGACACCCCAGGCATTATTCGTACGATTATCCAATCACCGGTTTGGGAAGATGTAGATGATAATGCACATATGTATCTTTGGGTTACGAATAGTTTTTTGCCTAAAGGACTTGAAGTAATGAGTGCACTGGGGTTTCGTTATATCACAAACATTGCATGGGTCAAAAACCAAATTGGCCTTGGGCAATATTTTCGTGGTAAACATGAACTATGTTTGTTTGGTACCCGTGGTAGGGGTGTACTACCTCGTACAGGTGACAGAACCATTTCATCGATAATTCAGGCAAAGAAAACTGGGCATAGTATCAAGCCGAATGCATTTTATCAAATGGTCGAAAAAAGAAGTCATGGCCCATATCTTGATATGTTCTCGAGACAAATTAGAGAAGGATGGACTTCTTGGGGAGATCAGGTAGAAGATGAATAACAAGGTTGGGTTTACATGCGGGGCATTTGATCTTTTTCATACTGGGCATGCATTAATGCTAGAAGAAGCCAAGGCCCAGTGTGACTATCTAATTGTTGGTGTTCAGTCAGATCCCAGTGTTGATCGATATAATAAAAATAAACCTGTTCAATCATACGAAGAACGTATTATTATGGTAAAGTCAATTCGTTTCGTCGACGAAACGGTGTTATATGATACTGAAGATGATCTAATAGAATTGCTTAAGCGAATTAATCCTGACGTTCGAATACTTGGGGCTGACTGGGAACATAAGAAATTTACCGGACATGAGCTTCCTATTGAGTGTTACTTTAATTCGAGATCACATAACTGGTCAACAACAAATCTTCGAAAAAGAATCTATATAGCAGAAGCTTCGAAGCTTATTGAAGACCAGCATCATTCTCAGCGATAACTTGAAAATCTAGTACTAGCATTGTACAATATGGTAAGGTGTGTGAAATGCAATTTAATGTAAAGTCTATTTTTCCATATAACGATATTAGGGATGCACAAGCAGAAGCTATTGACTTTGCTTTAGATGCGTTTATAAATCAAGAGAAAAAATTTGTTATTGTTGAGGCCGGCACAGGGGTGGGCAAGAGTGCTATCGGTGTAACGTTGTCAAGATACATGGATTCACTACCTCTTCAGGCTATGCATCATGATGAAGAACCATATAAACCAGGAGGATATTTTTTAACGACACAAAAAATCCTTCAGGAACAATATGTTAAAGACTTTGCAAAGCCGGCTGGAGCGATGTGCTCTATTAAATCTTCATCTAATTACACATGCTCATTTGGGGGTAAAACAAATTGTGGCGAGGGACAAAGGCTGCTTAAGGTTGCTGAGAAAGGCACACCTCACTGGCGTCATTGTGTATTCAATTGCACATATAAAAATGCTAAAGATGAATTTCTTGCATCAACTGAGAGTGTTACTAACTTTTCATATTTCCTGGCTGAAACTACTTATTCTGGAAAACTTAAACCAAGAAATATGCTGGTCATCGACGAGGCCCATAATGTAGAAACAGAGCTCAGTAAGTTTATTGAAGTAGCAGTCACCGAACGATTTGCAAAATCAATGAAACTACAGATGCCCCGCATATCAACACAGCTTCAAGCCATTGACTGGATCCGGAATATATACTCGCCCAAGATACGCGCACACGTGAAGCACGTTGAGAAGATGTTAGACAAGTATATAAATCTTAGGGAAAAACTACAAGAGTTTGCGAAGCTAGCCAAACAGTATGACCTATTAGATAAACATGCATGTAAAATCCAGCGATTCTTAGATGTATATGATAGCGATAATTGGGTCTTTAATATGGCGCCGGCTGATGGCAGAGCAGGGCGGAGGCTTGAATTCAAGCCTATTGATGTTGCACCGTTTGCAGATGATATGGTTTTTAAACATGGAAAACATGTTGTCATGATGTCAGCTACAATTCTAGATAGAGATGCATTTTGTACTTTGCTTGGAATTCCGCGAGATGATGTTGCTTTTATATCTATCCCTTCTCCTTTCCCAGTAGAACACCGGCCGATCATGGCTTTCCCAATCGGAAAGATGAGTGCGAAGGCAATTGATGATACCCTTCCGAAATTAGCAAAAGCCGTCAAAGCGATTATGGAACAACATAAAAATGAAAAAGGAATAATTCATTGCCACACATACAAGATCGCAAATTATCTTAAGAGAAATATCCGTAGTAAGAGATTGTTGATCCACAGCAGCGATAATAGGGAAGATATGTTAAATGAACATATCAAGTCAAAATCTCCAACAATATTGTTATCACCTTCAATGACAGAAGGAATTGATCTTTACGATGAGTTAGGACGATTCCAGGTTATTTGTAAGGTACCGTATCCATATCTCGGTGACAAACTAGTAAAAAAGAGAATGAATAAGTGGAGATGGTGGTACCCCTTACAAACCGCAAAGTCAATTGTACAGGCGGTTGGACGGAGTGTGCGAAGTATGGATGATCATGCAGTAACATACATTCTAGACGGTGATTGGGATTTCTTCTATAACAAGAATAAACCATTCTTTCCAAAGGGGTTTTCCGATTGCTTAAAGTAGGTAACAATGCCAGGTAAGGTTATAAGTGATGTTAGTATGCTCGTAAATGACCTACAAGGGATTTATGATAGAGATATATATGTAACCTCCGGTGGCTTTGACCCAATGCATGTAGGACATCTTAGATGCATACAGGGTACAGTAGAATTAGCCAACAATCCGGATGAATATCCTACAAGGCATACGGGAATTGTTATTATTATTGTAAATGGGGACGGATTTTTAGAACGAAAAAAGGGTTATGCCTTTATGCCTCATGAGGAGCGCATGGAAATAATTGCTGGGATTGAAGGTGTTGACTATGTTGTGGGATGGGATGATGGAAGCCAAACGGTTACTGGAGCCATTGACATCATTCGCCCAAACTATTTTACTAAGGGAGGAGATAGGGTCAACGCAGAGACCGTTCCGGAGTTTCGACTTTGTTCCGATATCGGGTGCAAGGTCATATTTAATGTTGGTGGAGGAAAGATCCAGTCTAGTAGTATGCTAGTTGAAACTTCCCAACAACATTTAGATTATGAAGAATAAACGACTACATATTTTTGATTTTGATGACACACTAGTTTCTTCAGGTGCAAAAGTTAAAGTAATACATTCCAGTGGGGATATTGAATTGCTGCAAAGCCATGAATTTGCAACATATATTGAACAGCCTGGCGATAGATTTGATTTTTCTGAGTTTGATGTATACCCTCCGGATGGAAAAGTTATAACAAACACATTTAAGTTATTAAAAAAAGCAATCCAAGAAGACGGTATTCAAAATGTAATGGTATTATCTGCACGCGGAAAAGCAGCACCTATGAAAGCTTTTTTAAATGATAACGGTATTACAGATGATATTCATATTATAGGGGTGGGTAGTTCAAATCCCCAAGCAAAAGTAACAAGGGTCCTTCGTCATATGATCAAAGCTCCTGCCCCTGGTTATACAGACGTATACATATATGAGGATTCTATAGATAATATAACTGCAATCGATTCTGCATTAAAAGCAAAATATCCGGACGTCAAAGTTTCTGCAAACAAGATAGAAATTAAACATGAAATGTTGTTAAGAAAAACTATTCGTGGAATTATTCATGAAAATGTTATCAAAGATGATTAAGATCACACCACAAGTAGATAATTATAATTTAGCCTTGTGGGAATAAGTTGTGAGATCTGATTTTCAAGTTTTAAGAGAATACATAAAAGAAGTTTGTGGGGGTAAAGATGCCTCAAATATTCTACAAACCGCTGAAAAAGCACACTCAGGTCAGATGAGGCGCAGCGGCGAACCATACATCGAACACCCGATAGCAGTCGCAAATATTATAAAGCAATATTATCCAGGAGAGCAGCTGTTATGTACAGCTGCTTTATTACATGATACGCTAGAAGATGCTATAAAATATGGGAACTATGTTGATGAAAATGAACTTGTCAATGCTATAACGTCGTCATATTCTAGTCCCAGCGAAGGAAAACATGTTTTACAGATCTTATATCTTTTAACACATGAACCAGGTGCAGACTACTCAAAATATGTTTTGTCATTATCTGATAATCCGGGTGCGTTAAAAATAAAGCTAGCCGATATGCTACATAACCTCTCATCTTCTCCACATAAAAAACAGGCCTTGAAATATCTAACAGCATTAAATTCTTTAGAGCTAAAATATAGCGGAATCCCGCCAGAAATTAATCCTGCACACTGGTCTCAACTTCAAGATATAATTAAAACAGTTAGCTAATGAATATAGAACTGGACTTATTACGGAGGGTTTTATCTCAAATGATAGAGTCAAATGACATTCCCGAAGGCGCAGGGATTATCGTTGTTAGAGATTTTGGTGGAATATTGAAAGTATTAGCACTTTTAAATAAAGGTATATATGATATTCCTAAGGGTGGTATTGATGACAAAGAGTCAGCCCTTGAAGCAGCTATAAGAGAAACAGAAGAAGAAGCCGGAATTACAGAGTTAAATTTTATGTGGGGTACAAATTCATATATTAATGAAAAAATGACATTTTTTATAGCTCTGACAACTCAGGACCCCATAATACGTCCAAACCCCCATACTGGAATTCTAGAACATGACTCTGCAAAATGGGTTTCGTGGACAGAGCTTTGCAATAATACAAAAAAATTTATTGTGCCCGGAGTGATATGGGCCCATACAATAATAGGGTCAGGCTTACTGGCAAATAAATAAAAAATTAATGATTGCTTGTACATAATGTCTAAGCTTAGAGATATTTAATAAAGACATGTCTATCTTCAAAGAACATAGAATATCGGCTGACAGATCAGCATCTGACAAAAGCCGACATAAACAAAAGATCGAAAAGGCAATTCGTGAGGGGATCTATCATGTTATTGCAGACGAATCTATTATTGGTAAAGAGGGCAAAAAGAAGATACGCATCCCTGTACGGGGAATCAAAGAATACCAATTTGTGTATGGCGATAATGAAAATAATCAGAGAGTAGGATCTGCGCCCGGGAAAAATGTAAAACGTGGCCAACAGGTTGGTAGGTCACAAAATGAAGAGCAAGGTGAGGGTGACAAGCCTGGAAATGAACGGGGCGTCGAGTATTATGATGTCGAAATTACCCTAGAAGAACTTGCTGCTTATTTGTTTGATAGCTTAGAATTACCTGAGCTTGAGAAAAAGCAAATGAAAAAAATACTATCCGAAAAACTTCGGAGGCATGGCTATAGAGATTTTGGTATTAAGCCACGACTTGATAAAAAGAAGACATTGCTTAAAAAAATCAAGAGACGTAGCGCAGCAAAGCGTGCTGGCACATATGATCCGGATGATGAGGACTCTAGGTTTCCATTTCATAAGGATGACCTAAAATATAAGCATATACAAAAAACAACAAAAGAGACTAGTAACGCTGTCATATTCTTTATGATGGATATTTCTGGCTCTATGACAAAACAAAAAAAGTTTTTGGC
This sequence comes from Halobacteriovorax sp., assembly GCA_002720865.1. Classification (GTDB taxonomy): domain Bacteria; phylum Bdellovibrionota; class Bacteriovoracia; order Bacteriovoracales; family Bacteriovoracaceae. Next base: position 11,864 of record PBIO01000025.1, on the reverse strand, counting down.
TAGAAGCTTTTATTTTCTATTATACCAATTTATTAATCACAGATATGAAAATACTGATCTTGTTTTCATTGCACATGACACACAGGCATATGAAGTAAATGAAGAACAATTCTTTAAAAGAGGCGCCGGCGGGGGAACAATTGCCTCTTCTGCTGTAGAGTTGGCACTTGAGATTATTAAAGAAAGGTATCCGTCGACGTCCTGGAACATATACTCATTTCATTGTTCAGATGGAGATAACTGGCCAAATGATATGGACAAGATCCAAGATCTCTCTACAAAACTTAAATTAGCTAGTCAGATGTATTGTTATTGTGAAATTGAGCCTGATGAAGAGAGAATTAAGTGGTTATCTGAAGGGACTAAATTATCTAATGCATATGAGCCCCTAGTAGATCAAAAGTTTAAGACTGTAAAAATTACACAGGCGTCTGATATTTGGCCTGCTTTTAAGATGCTATTTGGTGGAAAATTAGCGATGGGAAGTTCATAATGTCAGATTGGAATTTTAAGCTCCTAGAAGAATGGGACGAAAAGATTTGTAGGATCGCAGAAGATGCAGGTCTAGATTGGCATCCAATTACATACGAGGTATGTGATTATTACCAAATGATAGGGCACATGTCCTATCATGGTTTGCCAAGCCATTACCAACATTGGTCTTATGGTAAGTCATTTGAAAGAACACATCAGATGTATAATATGGGTGCCGAAGGATTACCTTATGAGCTTATTATCAATTCAAACCCATCAATAGCATATTTGATGCGGGAAAATCCTGCCTATCTGCAGATCTTGATTATGGCCCATTGTGTTGGTCACTCTGATTTTTTTAAAAATAATAGAACGTTTGCAAAGACTAGGCCGAATTCAGTTTGCGGAAGATTTCGAAATGCTAGAAAAAGAATCCAGGGCTATATTGAAGACCCCAGTATTGGAATTGAAAAAGTTGAGGAAATTCTAGATGCTGCACACGCAGTAAAATATCAAATTGACAGATATCAGCTAGATCGCCCCACACATAAAGAGTTAAAGAAAACATATACTGATAGAATTAAGAACGATACTGATGGTCAATATATTGATTTTGATATCGACAAGATTCCTCTCGAACCCCAGTATGATGTATTAAAGTTTATAATTGAACATGGAAGAATTAAAGACTGGCAAAAAGATATATTAGAAATTGTACATGATGAATCATTATATTTTATGCCCCAAATTCGTACGAAGATTATGAATGAGGGGTGGGCATCTTTTTGGCATTACAGAATTAGTAATGCTTTAGAATTACCTCAAGAATATCATATACCATTTATTAAGAGCCATAACCAAGTTATTAGGCCACATATTGGTGCCGTTAATCCATATCATCTTGGATTTAAATTGTTCGAAAAGATTGAAGAGAGGCATGGGTTAGACAGGTGTTTCTTGGCTAGAGAAGTTGGAAATGATCAATCCTTTTTAAGAGAATACTTAATCGAAGATGATTGTAAGGACTTAAATTTATTTGCATATTCAAAAAAACGAAAGGGTGTTTATTCTGTTGATGAAATATCTGACGTTGATGGGTGGAAAAATATTAAAGAAAGCCTTATCAAAGGAGTGGGGGAAGGTACAATTCCAAAGATAAATGTTATTGATGTAGAAAAAGAGGGAAATGTGCTAGTTTTACAACATGAACATGATGGAAGAGATTTAGAATTGAATTATGCAGACGAAGTTGTTAAGCATATTTCGACTCTATGGGGAGACACTGTTAAACTATTGACTATAGTTGAAGAAGAACCCTGGGAGATTTAATAATTATAAATGAATATGCAATGCCTATCGAAAACTGGAGTTAACTGGTATGACCGATAAAAAGAAATTTTTGAATCTGATTCAGAAACAACGAGATACGAATCAGGAAGAAAAGTTTAGAGGGACTTTTCTAGAGTATCTGGATTTAGTTCAAAAGAATCCAGATATTATAAGGTTGGCTCATAAGCGTCTTTATGATGCCATCGCGAATAAAGGTTCTGGTGTTATGTCAGATATATCTAGGAACCATAAGCTGTTTGATGGGGAGAATATTCAGGTATATGACTATTTCGACTCAGAATTTTTTGGAATGGAAAGAGTAATCGCAAAACTTATGCGGTTCCTCAAGTCTGCCTCACTTAAAGGTGAAGAGAGCCGGCAAATTCTATTACTTATGGGACCGGTTGGGGCCGGTAAGTCTGCGCTAACAGAACATATTAAGGCTGCCCTAGAGGGAGAGAAATACTATTGCCTTGAAGGTGATCCTCAATGTGGTGAGCCATTGCATTTGGTTCCGCGCGGGTTGCGAAAAGAATTTGAAAAGATTTTAAAGGTTAAGATTGAAGGAGATCTAAGTCCAGTGGCCCGCCACAAACTGCTTGAAGATCATGATGGCCAGTATGAAAATTTTCCTGTTGTTGAAAGAACGTTCTCAGCACGGGCCCGAAGGGGGATTGCTTCCGTCCCACCGATGGATGCAAACAGCCAAGATGTTTCAGTACTTATTGGGTCAGAGGATATATCTAAGTTAGATTTATTTCCTGAAGATGATCCACGAGTACTGTCATTGAATGGTGCATTTAATGTGGGTAATAGAGGCATTGTGGAGCTTATTGAGGTTTTTAAAAATGAAATTGAATTTCTTCATACTGTAATTACAGCAACGCAGGAAAAAAGGATTCCGTCTCCAGGAAAAAATGCTATGATTCATTTTGATGGAGTTATTCTTGCGCACTGCAACGAAGCAGAGTGGAATAGGTTTCGGGCAGAACATACCAACGAGGCAATCTTAGATAGAATTGTTAAGATTAATGTACCATATGTTTTAGAGCTTGATCAAGAGATTAAAATCTATGAAAAGCTTTTATCTAGATCTGATTTCAAAGCACACATCGCACCTCATACATTAAAGGTTGCCTCAATGTTTTCAGTTTTATCTAGGCTTAAAGCATCTGCAAAGTGTGACATCTTAACGAAGATGAAAATCTATAACGGTGAAGATGTTATAGAAAAAGGTAGGGTCAAGAAAATTGATATCAAAGATCTTAAAGATGAGGCTGCCCCCCGGGAAGGGATGGAAGGAATCTCAACAAGATTTATTATGAAATCAATTGATAATGCTTTATCTGACGCTGAAAAGAGTATGATTACCCCTGTTTCAATTCTAAAATCTCTAACCCGACAAGTCAAAGATCAGATTATTCGGGAAGATTTTAAAGATAGTTGCTTAGAAATCCTACAGGGTGTAAGAGAAGAGTATCTAAAAATACTAGAGACAGAAATTGCAAAAGCATTTGTCACCGCATACGAAGAACAAGCTCAAGCTCTTTTTGATACATACCTTGATAATGCTGAAGCATTTACAACACGCCAACGTGTAAAGGACGGAATCACTAAAGAAGAGCGAGAGCCCGATGAGGAGTTTATGAGATCGATTGAAGAACAAATCGGCATCATTGGTTCCAGCAGGGACGGCTTCAGGAGTGATGTTACTGCGTATATGTTCGCAAGAATGAGACGCGGCGATATAGTAGATTATAGAAGTTATGAACCTCTCAAAGAAGCTATTGAGGGTTATCTAATTACATCTGTCAAAGATATGGCCCGGATTGTTACCAAGAGTAAGACTAGGGATGACGACCAGCAAAAACGATATGGTGACATGGTTAGTACTATGATTGAAGAATATGGTTATAGTGAAGACTCTGCAGAAGAGATCTTAAGGTATGCTAGCAACAATCTTTGGCGCGACGGCTAGAACTAAGTAAACCGAACTATACTTTTAAGTCCATGTATGTAATATTGTATTAAGTACTTTACTTATGGGATGGAGTTTTATATGAAAAATCAAGTATCAATTCAATGGAGCGAACTTAGTTTAGTTGGTTCTGTTGTTTTATTTGTTACAAACCCTAGTTTATGGTTAGGCAGCATATTTTTAGGATTATCAATTTTTGGTGTATTTTGTAGATATGCAATCGAAATGCAGCAACAGAAAGCCACTGCAGAAGCTATGGCAGATGCAATTAAATCGATTTCCTCAGGTATTCAAGGCAGTAAGTCATCAGATGCATCTTTGCTAAATGAACAGCTAGTTGAATCATACTCAAAGTTATTTGATTTTGGGGCACTTACGGGTAACAAGAAAACACCTCATTAATATGTTGAATCATGACCTTAGAAAATTATTCGGAGCTTATAGCATATAATGACTCAACATCAACCATAGTTGACTATATAGGCGAGCTTAAAAAAGACTTAAAATTATTAGCAGCATCGAAATTAGGGTATGTATCTAATGATCGCTATGTAGCGTTTTCTGCTATTGATATTAAGAAAATTATAATTAATCGCCATTGTAGCGATTCAATAAGGCTAACTGTACGAAATATACTCTTAGAGTCTCTTATAGACTACGAGAAGGCCGCACCAGGAAGCTCTATTGTCAACTGCATTACATTCTTATACGTTCTTGAAGAGGTCCTTAAGCTTAAAGCATTTAATCATAGGTTAGATTTAAATGAGTTTGAAGATATTATCAGTGAGCTATCTAGGTTTTCAAGAATAACAACAATAAACAATAGTAGAAAGATTTTAGAAAACTATATTTCAAATCCTATTATTTCAAAAATTATTTTTACAGCTGCAAGATTAAGTGGTCATAATGGACAAATATATCTAGATCCATTGTCAAAAGATGATACCGTAATAGAGACATACAGGGGCTACAGGGTTCCAGTTACACCATTACGGGAATTTTGGGTACCAACAAAAGTAAGTAGATGGAAAAGATCAAATGTTAAATGCTTTGTTATTGATGGCATCCTAGAATCTGTCTCTGAGGTACATCATATTTTAAGCACATTATCAGAAACAAAAGAGCCTGGAGTTATTTTCTGTAGAGGTTGTTCTGAAGAAGTTACAGCTACCTTAGGCTTAAACTTTAAAAGGCAGTCATTGGACATTATTCCTGTTGTCATTCCTTATGATTTATTTGGGTCAAATTTATTAAAAGATATAGCAGTAATATGTGGCACAGATGTCGTATCTTCCCTTAAGGGAGAATTAATTTCATCAATTAATATTGATGAAATAGTTACTGTTCCCCGAGTTGATATTGACGAAAGTACTGTTGTAATACAAAATGAAAATACGTACCGTAATGTTCAAAAGCATATTGCACAATTAAGTGAACAAAAAAAAGAATCTCATGTCTTAGAAAAGTCTAGATTAATTGATGATAGAATAAAGGTCCTAACATCTATCTGCACTCGCGTTTCTTTTGGTCATGATTATAATGATATATTGCCCCTAACGTTAGAAAGAGCAGGAACGGGAATAGGAATATTATCAACGGTTAATAGGTCTGGCATTATTCATATACCTGATTTAAAAAAAATGACTGGATCCATCTTTGTTACAAAAATACTTAATGATATAATGAACGAATTACAAGGTTTAGGATTTATTGATATGCCTGCTTTAAGTTTGGTTCATGGAATTATGGGTGGTTTCTATGCTGCAAGTAGTATTAATAATACCGGCGCATTTTTAGTTCTTGATCAAGAAACGTAATAGAAAAGGTAATACTTCTAGTGGTTGATGAATGGCAAAAGAATATATGGATTAACGGATCAGGAATCAATGTAGAATATAAAGAAATTGTTAAACATATTCTGGGTAATTTAGATTTCGAAATTCATGTAGGCACAGATTCTCAACAAGTTAAAGATGTGTATGTATTTGCGACTGTCATATGTTTATATGTTCCAGGAAATGGTGGGACGTATTATGTAAGTCGGCACAAGGAATCTTTAAAGAAGTATAATGCATTGGGATATAGGCTTCAAAGAGAAACTGATTTGTCAATATCAATAGCAGAAATGCTTAAAGCAAATCTTATAAGCAGAGATATTACAGTACATGCTGATCTTAATCCGGATCCCCGTCATAAAAGTTCGAAGCACCTTAAGGCTTTAAAGAACTTTGTTTTATCAATGGGGTATAAGTGTATAGTTAAGCCTGATTCCTGGGCTGCCTTTGTCGCAGATAAGCATGCAAAATAAATCAAAAAGTTTACTTTTTAATGAATAACTAATATTGTTGGTTATGATCATGATCATTAAAGGAGAAAATTATGAGTCTAGAAACAGATGTTAATCGATGCATATATGACATGGTAGAGCTAGTTAAAAATTCTGTAGCCGCTGATTTACTTGAGGCAAGAACAGTAGGGGCACTTTCTTTAAGCGATGAACAATTTAAGTTGTTATCACAAATTGTCAATAGATCCCTAACTACCATGGCAGATCGAACCTACACACGTGTATCCAATGAAATTCAAAATAATACTGAATGAGTTATGAGATGGATGGACTTAAGCACACCGTTGAGTGTCATTGTGTATTACCACAATATAAAAATAAGCCTGAACGGCCTTGGCATAAGTTCGTAGTATTCTCAGTTATTGATGATAGCGGTACCGTAGAACCAAAATATGCACAGTGTAATAATTGTGGAGTAATACACAAGATTATTGATATATGTAGATCAGAAATTATTTCTGGTAGAGATGAACTTAGATCGATAACGACTGTAGATGATATAAAAATTGCTATACCACGAGACATAAGAGATATTTTAGAGAGCTATAAAGTCGATTTAGCGACGTGGGAATATACACGATTTTTTCTAGAAAATAAAAAATGGGGACAATCGATTGTATTAACTCGGGATCAGATGGAAGACGAAATTCATGGAAAAATGTTAGTTCTAGAGGGGCCCGATACGGCTAAAATTGAATCGTTTTCATATAGTACATTTATAGGAGAGACATTGTAATGAGTGCACAAACATACGGAAAGTCATCTACAGAAAAACAAATAGAAGATAATGCTGTTGCTAGGGAGATTACACAAACAATATTGTTGTATGGTGTGTCGCAGCAACAAATTTTGCGAATAGCATATTTATTATCTCTTGAGCTAGAAGATAGGGAATCGATGATTAAAATATCTGAGTGTGTTAAACAGTTTTTAGATTCAATAGATAATATAAGTGATGACGTAAAGTCTTCGAAAAGCAACATATTGACAACAGAGTGAGGAAAAAATTATGTCTAGTAAAATTGTTGATAAATGGAGTGAAGTTAAAGTATTGGTTGAGAGTTTAGATCTTGACGTACTTAAGAATGCCAATGGAAACAATTCGGCGGGTGTACGTGCACGCCGAGGATTGCGGCTTCTTAAGACTTCAGCTGCAGAATTAGTTAAACTAACAATCGAGGAGGAAAAAACTCGAAAGGGAGCTAAGTAGTCTACGGGGACGAAATGGTCTCGACGGAGTAATGAAGGTTGAGAGTGCAAGTAACCAGCGGTAACACATGGTTTGATAGCGTTACAAAATATAGTTGCAAATAACAACGATAATTTCGAATACGCCCTAGCGGCATAATCGGGTGGCTTCCTAAAGCCATCTAACCAATTTAGGATAAGTGGTTGGTCCCACCGAAATAAACAAGACCACAATGGATACCCCATTTGTAATGGGTGGACTTCCGAGGCTACATAGGAAGTGGGAAAATTTGTGGATACTTTGTTGATTTAGAGAAATTAACTAAACTTGTGAATGACTTGATATTAGATTTGTTTCGGACGCGGGTTCGACTCCCGCCGTCTCCACCATTCGGAGTTAAACCATGGCTAGTAGCATTAAGGCCGCGTTTACAAAAGTTAGGAAAAAGGTTAATAATAACAATCTTAAACAACCTACCTATAAAAAGGCCGATGAACAAAAAGATGAAACCTTAGAGGAAAAAAATATGAGTACTAAAGATACCGACCAAACGACAGACGATACATACATCAATGATGTTGATGATTGGGGATTTGTTGGAGGAATGGATGATGAAGTTGTCCAGGATGATAGACTATTACCCGAGAATACAGCTACTAGTGCATTAAAGTGTGCCTTTATCGGTGTCGGCGGTGCCGGCGGAAAATTGGCAAAAGCTTTTTTAGATCTAGGGTTTAATAAAACATTAATTGTTAATACCACGGAAAAAGATCTTCCGGATGGGGTAGATTCAAATCACGTAGTTTTAATCCCCGGATCAGACGGTGTTGGAAAAGATATTGAACTAGGAAAGAAGCTGCTTCAAGAAAATAGTGCATTAGTTGAAGATGCATGTAGAAGCCGGCTCGGTAATGATGTCGATTGGGTATTTGTTCTGGCTGGTGGCGGAGGTGGTACTGGATCTGCTAGTTCTATCCTTACTCATGCACTAGCTAGGTATCTTAAGTCCATAGAGGCCGGGGGTGGTGTTATATATGTTGTTACTAAGCCTACTGCACAAGAGCTTTTAAACCCAACAATTGAAAATAATTACACAACTGCACTTAATGATGTTACCGGTAATCCTCATATTATAATTGATAATGAAAGACAACTACAATTACTTAGGGGTAAAGTAGGCCTGTTGAATATGTACCCTGCTGCAAATAACTCTTTTGCAAAACTATTACATCAGGTCCTTAAACTAGCTAATGAAAGTTCATCTATTTCTGCATTTGATTCGAATGATTTAGAAAAATGTCTTAAGACTCCAGGAAGAATCTTTTTAGGTAGTACTGTGGTTAAGGACACAGGAGGGCGTGACATAGGCTCTACTCTCCTCCAAGGTTCCATTAAGGGGTCACCATGTCCGGCCCCCACACAAGGACCTGAGACCGGTGTGCTATTGTTGCTAGCAACCTCTTTAATGGCTTCGGATCCGGATATTAGTAAGCGGCTCGAGGCTGCTACGGCATATGTTGGTGGAAGAGCAAACACATTGTTTTCCGGAATCTATATTAAGGATTCAATTCCTGGATTAATTGCAATAACAATGTTTGGTGGGATGAAAAACTAGTCAACGGTTGAATGAATATCAGATCTTTTTAAAAGCTTTTTAAAGATTATTTTTTCAATTTGGCATATTCTCATTCTTGTGACACCAAAGATGTCTCCTATTTGTTGTAGCGTATGTTCCCCATTACGTGCAGCTATCATGATACAATTCTGACTGTCGGGTAAGTCGTGCCAATATTTGCACGACTTTTTTTCACATTTTATTTCATATCTTTCATGTTCACCATGGCATGTACTATTTGGTATTATGCCATCTTTATCATTATCGCCATTCATTTTTTCCCTACTCCATACCGAATTCTCCTAGAAACCCGATCAACAACAATATTTAACTTATGACAATAATAACATTATGAATTGAATTGGACACGTTGAGTAAATTATTTGATTTCGAATTGGAATAAATGTCAAGAAAAATATTAGTTTTAGACACGTCGGTTTTGTTATATGATATGACAGCCATTCATTCCTTTCCAGGAAATGATATTGTTATTCCTCTAACTGTTCTTGATGAGCTAGACCGCTTTAAAGATAAACCTGGATTGTTAGGAGAATCAGCTAGATATGTTAATCGATATCTAGATAAATTGCGCGCAAATGGTGGATTAGATACTGCAGTTGAAATACCAGACTCTGATCAGACTATTCGAGTTGAAATTGAGCTAGACGGAGAGGCACCAATCCCACCCGGCCTAAGCGCAAGATATGCAGACAACAAGATCCTTGCAACAGCATTATTCCTGGCCAGGGGACATGCCGAGGAGGTCGTCAAAGTAATTACTAAGGATATTAACCTCCGGGTTAAGTGCGATGCCTTAGGCCTTATTGCAGAGGACTATTATAGAGATCATATTGATGTTGACAAATCAAATATTTACACAGGCCAAGCTGAAATTCATTTAGCGGAAAAAGACATTGACTTATTTTATAAGAAGTCTAAAATTTCAAAAGAACGAATTATTGTAGATGAAGAACTACATGAAAACCAGTTTGTTGTTGGTAAAGGTCCTGCAAATGGATCTATATTGGGGATTGTTAATGGTGATATAGTTAAACAATTGACTAATGGCGAGTTTGCTAAAACAGCTGGAATTGAGCCTAGAAATAAAGAGCAAAGATTTGCTCTTCATATGCTACAAGATCCAGCTATTCAATTGGTTAGCATCACTGGGTTAGCAGGATCTGGAAAAACATTTTTGACTCTTATGGCTGCAATGGCTCATTTATCAAAGGAAAACTATAAGCAAATTATTTTTACACGATCGATACAACCGGTTGGTCGTGACCTTGGGTATTTACCTGGGGATATGCAAGATAAAATGTCACCATGGTTAGCTCCTATTATGGACAACTTTAGGCATGCATTTGGGGATATGACATATTTTGAAATTATGAGAGAGAAAGGGAAAATTGATATTGCACCTTTATCTTACATTAGAGGTAGAACATTTAATGATGCGTTTGTTATCGTTGATGAGGCACAAAATACAACTATCCATGAATTAAAAACAATCATTACTAGAGTTGGTAAAGGTTCAAAGATTGTCCTATTAGGTGACATTGATCAAGTTGATACACCCTATATTGATACTAGCTCAAACGGCCTAACGATTGTTGCTGAGAAATTTAAATCTACTCCCTTTGCCGGGCATATTCAACTCACGCGCGGACAAAGATCAGATATTGCTACATTAGCTGCAAACATTCTGTGATTGAAACTTGACTTTATTCGACTCACTCAATATTTACATTAGAGTAGGAGTTTTAAGTGAGTTCAACTACATTCAAAAAGCGTGATTTAAACCGCTGGAAAAAAGTTTATCCGTTTGTTAAACGCACTCCGCGGTGGGCATGGATCAGTGATCTAAACTTCCAGATGGAAGTTGCTGAGATACCTTTCACTCCTGATATGGTTGAAGGTACTCACATTTTTACATGCACATTTCCTGGGCCCCCTGAACACCCACCAATTGTTACATGCATTGCAAAATCGTTCGGTGGTGATCCAAATGATCCCAACATGGGCGTAAATGTAAATGCAACAGTCACACATGTTGACTATCAAACTGTCACCATACATGTTTCAAACCCCTTTGAAGGTTCAGTTATGTTACATGCTATATGGATTGAATGTCCTTAAGGAGTAATTAGAGAATGCCAGGTTCAAGTTTAGGACAGAATATCCCACAGTGGATAGTAGAAGTTAAACATGTTAATGCTTCAAATAAGACATACATAGAATATAACTTCACTGGTGGGTTTCCTGATATTCCTTATGTGACAGCATCAAGTAATGCACCAGCATTGGCAGATTGCGCAATAGTTAAATTAACTAAGGATATGGTGGGCATAACTATCAGTGGACCAATACCAGGACTTAAAGTAGAGATTCATGCATTGGGACTTAAAGAGCCAGGAAACTGTTATGGAATGTGCACTCCTACATTCGAATCTGGAGACTGTACCACATGAGGAGTATGATTAATGGCTAATCCTAAAGATTTCTTTGCAAAACAAATAAGGGTAACCCACCTAATAGCCTCAGGTTCATATGGTGATAATTTCCCTGGGTTGATGATTTATAGTTCGTCAACTGCAATCGATTACGAAGGTGGACTAACAGGCGGGCCAATGCCTGGAGCTACACCAACAATGCTACATGATGACACGGTTGGGGACAGCTGGGGAAGCTCAGATGGGCTTGTTGTTGGTAGTGATGTATATCTCTTTGTTTCTGGTACACAGGCTAGCCCAGAGGCCAATCAACGATGGGATCTTCCCGTGGGTGTGAATCCTGCGGTCGTGCTCTTCGGTGGTGATGTTGTAATATCTGGTACACTATATGCAGAACGACAAGTAATAGAAGTTGATTTATCTCATGAAGGGGAATTGTTTGTTTCTGGTAATGTGACCATGCAGGACCAGACGTCTGG
>PBIO01000024.1 GCA_002720865.1 Halobacteriovorax sp. | reverse complement strand
TGCGCGCGCAGCCTTACCTTTCTCAGTCTCGGCATACTTCCTCTGTCTATCGTCCACTATGATTTCTCCTTTCGTCGAATAATTTTTTTGCCGTTCGAGCTATTGCGCTTATCTGCTTTTTTAATCATCCCAATTTTTATTCTCCAAAATTATAACCAAGAGTTTTTAATTTTGCAAGCGTTTTTACAAAAAGGACTGTGTTGTTATTGTCGCGATTATTAAAATTATCATATAAACCTTCGGTATTGATATCTTTTTCAAGCCATTTTTTATTATCTAAATAGCATTCCACATTATTTAATATTCTTACTATATAAAACCAAATGTCATCGTTTGTGCGACAAGTATCTGAATATATCTCTTCGTTGAATATCAAATTTTTAGTTTCATGAAAAAAATCTGGTTTATATACAACACCGCCCTTGCCTGTAAGGAAGTTGTATAATGATAGCTTCTGAGGCATACCTCTAGTGCCTTCCTCTTTTCTTTTGGTAGTAGTATCTAGCTTTCTTTTTTGATAATTGAAATTTTCAAACTTATTCAAGCGCGGCGTGAATCCTCTATATCCAATAACGCACTTATATTTATGGTAATCGCCTACTAAGTTTTTTATTAAATTTTTATCACAAACTGTATCGTCATCAATTGTTATAATTATGCAGTCTTCCTCCCATTTCTCTTTTAATAGCGGCAATAGTTTGCGATATGGGCCTGTGTTTTTAACCCAATTTATATCAATAATTGAATTGTCGCTTAAAAATTTTAACAAATTTGAGTTTGTAATTTTTTTATCTTTAAACCCATCATCAAGCATATATGGCTCTTCTGATAAATATAAAAATATCTTATCTGGCTTTCTTGTTTGCTCTAATATTGATTGCAATGAAAGCAGTAATGCATCTTGATTTTTGAAGATGCTAGTTAAGGAAATGTATATAGGAACTTCAGTCTGTCGGCGTTTCATATCCATAATTTATTATATTAAATATTTGCGCATTGAAGTATCGCTCTTGTTAAAGTCAACGGGGCTGGCGTCTGGGTCGCCCTCGTTCACTTGAATAAATACCCCTTTCACGCACCGTATTCTTCTGTGGGATGGACCACCCATAAGGCTTGGGTCTCCTCGGTAGTGATGATACCTTGCAACGGCAAAGGGGACAGAGACAGACCTTATTTGTTCGCCGCCGATAGTATGGACATCCACATCGCAGTTGCCACTTCTGAATTTAATTCCCTTGACGATAGATTTAACTTGGTCGGGGTGGTCATAACCCCAGTCAAACACCCCTCTAACTGATTCACCTTTGACTCTACTGCCAAAAACTCTCTGGCTAAGCTCAAGCCTTATACTATCAAAAGGAACCTCCCAACACGCCAAGAAGTCTTTAATATTTAAGTGTTTCTCTAAATATAAAAATTCATCTACATCTATACAGAACCACCAATCCGAGCTGTTATTTCGAGCGCAATCTTTATAGCCAGTAATTTGAGATTTTGGATATGGGGTAGAATGGTCTTTGCCGGGCGCCCAAGACTTTAAAAAAACTTTTCCTTTATATCTATTGATGATTTCATTGAATTGTTTTGATACATCTTCGTCGCTAAGTTCTAAAGAATAATCCGCATCTGGTTTCTTTGCCCACTTAATAGTTTTTTCTCCCTCTAACAATTCCCTAGCGCCGGCCTGCAAATATTGATCGTTATCAGAGGGAACGCGCCCATTATTATAGATATATATTTTATCCACTCCTAGGCTCAGGTGGTGATCGATCCATTCTTTAATAAATGGGAGCTCCATTCTTGGGATTAGAAGCGTATAAATTGAAACTATCATATCATCTTGTAATTTACTCACCAAATTTATATCCAAAATACTCAATGTCTTTTGCGTATTTTTCCGCAACTATTTCACGGGCTTCATCATCGTAGTATTCGGTATAGTGTTTATGTTTGCTTTTGTTTTTATGAGGTAAATTCACGTATTCAATATTTAGTTTATTGCAAACTATCTTTACTTCAGAGGATAAGTTTTCAAACCTACCCACAAAGTCAATTAACTTACCTTTATTTAAATAAAACCGACTCTGATCGAAATCTTCCCAGAAGTTATCGTCTGCAATCTTGAGAAAGTCACTAAACGGATGACTATTTGAGAGTTTATAAATATACTTTCTATAAGAATCTTTTAAGTTTAGTGGCTTTTGGCACTGCATGTAACCTGATACAAGTCTGTCCCACGGATTTCTTACAAAACAAAAAATAAAATAATCACAATAATCAAAGTTTAACATACTAAGGGTACTATGTTTTTTAAGTTTGCATTCATTATACTTACCGAATTTCTTTTGAAAACTCGTTGTACCAGTTTTACTAGTCGCAAGATATATAAATTTATGTTTGTGTGAGACTATCATTTTTACCCTCCAAATTCATAACCGAAATACTCAATGTCTTTTGCGTATTTTTCCGCAACTATTTCACGGGCTTCATCATCGTAGTATTCGGTGTAGTGTTTATGTTTTGTTTTGTATTCATGTGCGAGAGGGGTGCTTACGCCTAATTTTTTACAAATGAAGTTGAAATCTTTTTCTACGTTCTCAAACTTGCCAATAAAATCTACTTTAGAAATTGGATTTAAAATATCTAAATAAGAAAGCTTATGATATGGATCTCCCACATTGCAAGAAAAAAACTTTAAAACAAAAGATTTAAAGGACGTGCCTGCATAAAAATCTTTTACAGACTGATGGGGGTAAGGATGAGAAGCGTTAGTAAACCAAAAATATTCGGACACTATTTTATCCCAAGGATTACGCACTAAAGCAAAAGAAAAATAATCATCAGTATTAAACCCGTTGTCAAAAAGAAAATTCCTAATAGTGTCAAAAGAGTTATGTGTATAGCGATTTATTTTTTTTAGATCAAGGGATTCTGAAAAACTGGTTCCTGCAGTTTTAGGAATGTGAATAAATATACATTTATGTTTATGGCTTATCATTTAATTCATTCTCCAAATTCATACTGGCGCGCAGCCTTACCTTTCTCAGTCTCGGCATACTTCCTCTGTCTATCGTCCACTATGATTTCTCCTTTCGTCGAATAATTTTTTTGTCGTTCGAGTTCTTGCGGAAAATGTTGTCATAATTTTCCCTGTATTCTTCTGAGAAAATATTTCGTGGGCCGTCTCCTTTGCCGGAGCCCACTTCTCCGTTGAATTTTTTGTTAAACTCAGAGATCGTTTGCTTCTCTGATTTTTTTTGTTTAGGTTTTGATTTCATTTTAGAATTGTCCAAGAGTGAAAAGCTTTCTCCTTATACGAAACTAGTACTTGTTTGCCTAATAGCTTAGCAAAATCGTTTACGCATTCTTTTACGGCGCCTTTGTGAACTGTGCCATCAGCGCATAAAGACCAGTCACTTTCATGCGGTATATCTTCTGCTGTGTGATAGTCGTGCCCACTCATTATGCCTCCGTCCTTAACCTTTGGCCAATAGCAAATCAAATCTTGCATGCAGCCCCAGTAATCATGCCGTGCGTCAATATAAACAAAATCGAGCTCTTGGTCTTGAATATTCCTGCTCATTTCTGTAGAGCGCCCAATTTGGAAGTCTGTTTTGCGACTAAACTTTTCAAGCTTAGCCTTGCAGAAACTAAGCTGTTGCATTTGAAATTCATCAGGGAAATTGTGACCATCTTTATAGTTTTCTTGATGCGCATACAAATCAACTAGATAATGCTTTTCAATACTTGGCATCCTTGAAAGTATCTCGAATGAAAACTCGCCTCTTGCAACTCCAACCTCACAAGTTATCTTTGGTTTTTCTTTTGAAATTATATCTAATAATTCCAGCCTGTCTTTATATGTACTAAAGGTTCTCATGGGCTCATCGGCTCAAACCACGCTGTGCAACTGTCCGAGCGCAAATCTTTTTGGACTTGAGTGCAGCAATAGCCAGCTTGCACCATGCGCTCCACGAGAGGCGTAAAATAATCAATCTCTACCCTACATTTAATCTCTTCCAATTCAATAAGGGTATAGTCATCCTCTTCAAATATCCTACTAGAAGTAGACACTTCGTTGGAAAACTCTTGGCATACCGCCTCTCCGCTAGTCATTATCCTCCTCCTTTGGTGAAAATTTAATGAAGCCTTTTAAATCTGAAATAATTTTTTTTAATTTATTCATAAAGTGGCTAACTGTTCCGCGTGGAATAATCCAATCTAGTTGAATGTATACATCCTCCGAGCTTCTGTTTGTATAATAAAGATTGTCGGGCGTTGGGGTAGGCGGATAAAGCCAATGCCTTACATGGGGATTGAATGAAAACAGGTCACCTCTTCCAAGTTTAATTGTGTCAGGCGCCCCCTCCAAGCCTAAAGCATGGCTTCCTTTTAGCACCAAGCAAACCTGCCTATGATCTTTAGTAGGCATTAAGTGACTATCCTCATGAGGTAAGGCACAATAGCAATAAGACAGGCAGGGATTGTAGGGGAGTGTCCATCCTAAATCCGCAGGCAAATCCCTAATAGGGAACGCTTCTACCTCCCCCTCTTCAATTAGGAAATTACTCAAAATATCCACGACTACCTCGTTGCAAATATCGCCTACTTTAACTGGCATTTTTCAATAATACCAAAAAAAAGACACCGTGTCAAGTTTTTAGCATTTCCTTTTTTTAGGGAACTTTCTCTTTGGCGGGCTCTTCTTGCTCATGATGGATTGGGATTTCTATTTGGACACAACAAAGCTGGAGACGCAATAAACCTGCAATCCCCAGCCAGAATCAAAAGTCTATGTAGACTTTCTTAGGCTTTAACCCAGCGACTTTTGACCTTCTTCCAAGAAGCTTCCGCTTTTGGAGCTTCCGCTTTTGGAGCGTTGTCTGCCGCTGATTTTTCTTTGTTGCTTTTGTCTGTCATGATAATTTTATTATAATTTTATCAAACTCTTTTTACACTAAAAGATTACTCTCCTTCGACGCTTTCTCCATCTGTAAGTCCAGCGCCATAAATATTTAAATCAAGACCTACTCTCTTAGACGCATTAAATAATAAATCTAGATAATACTGAGGATCCCCCTCGGATTTTGCGTGATATTCGTCGCTAAATACAATGCCATCTTTGTTTTTAATATGGTGGAGATTATTGTCTCTGTGGTATTTCTTGAGACTTGATCCCTTTAAGTATCCTTCTCCCCTCCATGCACACTCGACTAATTCTTTAAAAGACTTCGCAAAGGTATTGCCCCTGTCCACTTGAAACATTATACCTCTGTACAAACCTCCATAGCCATTAAGTCTAGATTTTAGTTTGCCCAAGTCAGAGCTATACGCATCTTGAGGATGCCTGTTGAAGTTGGGTAGATGGTAGTCTGGCGCAGCCTCATCCTGAAACGCAACCGCTAAAACATTGCCTTCCTCTGCAGCTTCCGTGAAAAACTGCAAGGTTCTTTCTCCTGAATCATCTAGTATAGTCACTCTTCTATTGTATAGATCTTCATCGTTATTATAGTAAGGCAGAAGCGCTTGCTTTAAGAGAGTATCCTTCATGATGTCTAGCTGTTTTCTTGTAGATAATATACTGCCACTCCCATCTACATGAATCATGATATGTAACGCACCGTCTCTTGGTAAATGATCATAGTTATAACCTCCGCCATAGCCTGCGCCTGCTCCACCGCCGCCTTCTCCAACAGAAACTCCTAACCCCAATTTCTCGGAAACCGTTCCGGTTACCAAGCCTGCGGCGCCGCCAGTCCCAGCCCCGCTAACCAAGCCCCCAACGCCATCACTAGGAGGGCCGTCGGCAGGCTGACCCTCCATGGGTGGAGGTCCGGACGTCCCAACCCCACCTAGGGTAGGTACTGACTGACCTTGAAGTACCGCTTCGCCTATGCCGGCACCTATCCCTGCTCCCCCACCTGCTCCAGCGCCTACAGCACCAGATCCAATGCCAGCCCCAACACCTTGGCTGGGGAAGTTGTAGGCATAGAGATCACCTTTGTCGAGGCCGTATCCTTTTGAGCCTAACCCTTCTGCTTTAAGACTATCAACATCTAATTCAAAATCTGCATTCTCGTCGTCTCTGGCAAGCGTTAATCCCGCCAGCTCTTCTCCATCAATGCCAAACTTATCTTCATCACTCTCTTTTATGGCGAGGTCTAGCGCATCCACGTCAACAACCCCCACGCTATCTTGCTCTGCAAGCCTTCTATCTAGAAGTCCAGCGTCAACACCTTTAGGAGCCCCATCTCTGAGATCTCTTTTAGTAATAATATCATCGCCAAAGTGCCCGCGACGTATATTGCCAACATCAAGATCAGTCTCCACAATATCCAAATCGCGTCCCGCAATACGTATTTCTTCATTATAAATTTCTCTATCAAAGCTATCTCGCCCGTCAATAAGTACTGCTCTGTCGACATCTCCCCTGACTACAGCAATATCATCACGCCCCGAGTTTAGAATGACTCCATGGCTCCTGTCTCTGTATACAGTCTGGTCTGAATATACTTCGACGGGATGGCTATTTACATACAAAACATCCTTATTTCGGTCAGCCTTATCTTCTTTCCTTAGGGAATGTACACCATTAAATAAATCATTATCGGACAATCCCTCTTCAG
The DNA here is from genome assembly GCA_002720865.1 of Halobacteriovorax sp. Classification (GTDB taxonomy): domain Bacteria; phylum Bdellovibrionota; class Bacteriovoracia; order Bacteriovoracales; family Bacteriovoracaceae. The sequence continues at coordinate 40,660 of PBIO01000024.1, read as the reverse complement.
CGATCTGATTAGTTTCTGTAAGACGTTCGCTGTCAGCCCTGTTTGCCAATACTAATAAAATAAATGAACATAACATAATATAGCCGGCAATTAAATTTGCCAGCGATAATCTTTTTAATTTTTTATTCTTTTTCATGTGTCGCTCCCATTGATTTCTTCGCCCATCTTTTGGATAACTCGTACAAGCCCAAAATTGTGACATCTTTATCTCCAAACGAATGATCTACGGTAGCTTTGAACATTTCCTCCGCAGTCATTGGATCTTTGGCGTTATAGTATCTTGATCTCTTGTTTCGTTCTGAGTCCTCGTACTCAATTTTATATTTCATTTATATTTTCCTCTCATCTTTATTTTTTTTCTTCAATTTCCGCCATTTCCATAGTGCTAAAGGGTACGTAATCGGGAGCGCCATGTATATAATGATCGTAACTAACCAATCGAAGCGCCAGCGATGAGGGCTTTTTAGTCCTCTCTGCATTTGCAGTCGCCAGAAAGGGAGCAATCCGTGGATTTGCATCCATCGCAACGACAAATTTTGTCGCCATTACATTTATGAACGGGAGCCACGTGAGAGCATCCAGCAAATAGTAGCGTTAACAGTATGATATAATTCTTCATAATTTATTATGATTCTTTGGTTGATTTGTTCTTAGATTTCTGTTTTGCGTTAAGTTCCTCAACTTTTTTTTTGAGTTTCTTGTTTTCAGTGAGCAAAAATCGAATACGATCTTCTAGCTCGACTCTCTTCCTGTAATCATGATTCTTCACTCATGTGCTTACACGAAAAGCACTTCTTGCGAACTATATATTATAACAAATTTAACCCTCCAAGTCAAGCACGACTTCTGAAATTTCCTTAGCGCTGACATCATTCAAATTCATCGACTTGTAAAAATCCTCTTCCATTGCCTCTGCAAGTGATAAGTTTTGGCAGTCAGGACTAGTGTTGTAGCCAGCATAATGTGTTAAGAAATCACCCTCCTTATAACTAGATGGCCCGCCGATCCTAGAAGAATAGCTATTCATAATTGATTGATCGATAATCTTTACATGTTTCCCGAAATCAGTCTCATTAATCATGTACGACAAGGAGGGTTGATCTTGGTGACCCACATACTTATAGTTATTACCAAGCAAGGATCTCCATTGCTTGAGATAGGAATACATGAGACCTGCGCCGCCTCTTACTAAAACGTTGCCGCTATTGAGTCCATTATGGTCTTCAGTGATTAACATAAATATGTTCTCGGAAAAATGATCACTAGCTATCTGCTCAAGCTTACAATCAAAGTTCATGATGCAAACATCTGAATCACTCAAGAATAAAAGATTGTACTTGTAGTAGTTCTCAATAAGCGTATCTACTTTTAGCCAGCCGGGCTTCTTCTTTAAATCTTTAATTTTGTCGTACTCCCTCTGGCTGGGGATAATTAAATCGTAATGATTCCTCTTGCTGTAAAGTTTTTTCGATATAGTCCCCAGCCTCACCTGATTCTTGTAAGAACTCCCCAAAATAGGGGTTATCACCGCAGTCTGAACCCATTCTACCTGATGCAAACTCCAAGAGTGGGCGGCACTATCCACAGGTATGCCATTAGGAGATTCGGTGAGATTGACATCCCTCAAGTCGTCGCCACTCCATAAAAAATCAGGGTAGGCTCCCCGTCGAATGAACTTCTCCATGCTAGAATCTACTTTGTCGAAGTCATCGTAAATAGACATTTCAAACCTTTGAATGGGGCCACGCCCTCCATAATTTCTGGGGTCGCCTCTGTAATGATTGAATCTAAAATCACTTAGAGGGACCCTCCTTCCTTGTGGAAGTTTAGAATGCACTTCATGTATCCAGTATCTAGTGTCATCTGTGTCACCCAAAATGCAGGGAGGTTTAAATGCGGATTTTGTTGGACCTCCTTGGTACCCCCAATTGAATATCTCCCTAACTGGTTGCCCTCTCGTGCGGGACTCGAACACTCTTTGATAAAAATGCAATGTATTTATCCCAACCTCCTCGCACATCAAAAGGTATTCCTTGAGGCTGTCATACTTTTGCGAAAAGAAATACTCGTCAGGATCGATATGAACCCACCAATCTGACGCATTATTCTCTATGCAATGCTTATACCCCTCGATTTGGCCCGTTGGGTGAGAAAACTCATGGTCCTTGCCCCACTCCCAAGACCGAAGGAAGATCTTGCCCTCAAATTTTTGGAGGATGGCGAATAGTTTATTCATTATCTCCTCGTCAGAATGGTCTAGGAAATAATCCGAATCAGGCTTCTTGTCCCACATTCTTTTGTCATCAATCTCACCCTTGGGTTGCCAGCTGCCCTCCGAAGCCTTCCTCGCCGGGTGAGTTGGCGCGGTTTTAAGCCCGTTATTATACAGGTAAATCCTGTCCACCCCCATATCTAGGTGATGCTGCACCCACTCCTCCAAAAAGAAAACCTCCAGCCTAGGAAGTATTTGGGAGTACAAAGATAATATCATTGCTAAAACCTGTATTTAAAAAATTCTAAGTCCACTTTATATAGTTTATCTACTATTTGTTTCTCATCTAGGCAGGAATATAAGTCTCTATAATGAGATCTCCGCGATCTATTGACATGAGGAAGTCTCTCGTTCGAATTGCCAATCATTGTGCAAACAAAATCAAAGTCTTCCTGAAAGCTTTCTAGCTTACCGACAAAATCAACCAAAAGATTGGGCCCCTCAAAAAGAAAATCACATTGAGGTTGGAATTGGACATGCATTGGCGAATTGAGCAAAGAGTTTAAGTATTCCAAGAAAGAAAAATCTCCCGAAAGACCCAGCCAATCCGCTAGATCTCCTCTTTTTTTTGTGTAAAAAAACTGGGAAACCGCCCTGTCGTAGGGGTTCCTTACAAATGTAAATTTAAAATAATTGTTGAAAACCTCTTCCCCGACGGCTCGCCTAATAGATTTCGCCGAAAGATGTTGTAGGCCCCCGGTCTCTCCGTATTTATTTCTAAAAAAAAGGGGGTCACCGGGGGTATTGCAAATGCCCATCCATAAGTTTTCTTCAGTCCTTTTCGATTCAGGAAAGAGAACTTCTTCTACGCTGGTCCCTCCGCATTTGGTAATGTGGACGAATATAGATTTAGTATCATGGAATATGGGCATATTAATCTTTAAGATCTTTTATATCAAATGGAATTAATTCTTCTTCTCCACTGTCAATTCTCCTCGCCAACTCTTTGAGTTCATCTATTTTGCGCGAAACTTCTTTTTCGCTAAACCCATGAAAGGTGACCTCCCAAAGAATATGAGCAAGAGCCTCCGTATTATCTATTTCAAATCCCTTATACACTTCCATGTCTATCAGCTCACTCCAGAGAGTTAGGTCCATAGCATATATTTGATCTTCTTTAACGCTGTATAAGTTAACGTCTATGTACTGATCCCCTTCATTCTCTACTTTCGTTATATAGATTTTAAAATCTTTATTTAAATTTAAATCTTTTTTAATTAATTCATTCCAAGCGCGCAAATATGCTAGGTCAATATACGAAACCTCTTCGTCGTCTCTATTTTTATAGTAATCTCTATACAGAATATTGAATACAGATTTATAAGAGCTTTTGTTTATTAACTCTCTAAGCGTCATTTTAAAGAGGTCCTAGATGTATGGGGCTGTCTTTGGGGCTAGGTAGATATCCCTGCGTAGATCGCATCTCTAGGAGTTTAATGTAAAGCGATTGAGACTCTATTGCCTCTTGCTGCTTTAGGATTAAAGCGTCCATGCTTTTCAGCTCCTCTGATTGCTGATACATATAATAAATCATTACCAAACATAAAAAAAATAAGAAATGAATTAAGCTACTGTTACTCACAGTAATGCTTACACTATTTTTTCTGGTGTGCGGGAAGATAGGTTGATAAACCACAAAAAGCAGCCATAAAACCGCTAAAAAGCCCCATGAGGCTACCGCTTAAAACTAAAATCAGCGATACTAGTAGATTAATTATGCAAAGAGTAAATAATAGTCTACCCTTTTTATTTAACTCTACCCATTTCTGTATCACTTTGCTCTTCCCCGAGTCTATGCGGGCGCTTCGATAGCTCTCCAGTCCTTAAAAGATGAGAGCATTTTGAGGAAACGCTTCTAACTGACCTCCCAAGCTGATCGCTAATTTCATCTATACTCCGACCGCCTTCCGCAAGATTTAATAACAACTCCACTTCATCCCCAGAATAAACATGCGATGAAGGATTTTTAACCACTACATGCTGGGTGAGCCCATTAAAATTAATGAACGCACGAACTGTAATCTCAAAAAACTTCCCACCTTCGAACTTCCTCGCCACCTCCGCTATGCTATACCGACCGGAATTGTCAATCAAGAAAGCTACTAGTGAATACCTGTCCTTTTTGGACATGACAGGCTCTTGGCCCATTTCAAAGAATTCCTTGATTGATTTAAATCCTTCAGTCACCTTAGCTGCGGAACTATCTGTCTTGTAGTCAAAGTTTAGATAGTTTTTAATCTTTGATGAAATATTAATAAAAGCCGCAGAAACCGCTTGGTGTGTAATTCCTAGCTCCTCACCTATTGCTTCTTGATTCATGTCTTTGGTCATCAATCTTAAAATTTCCAGCTCTCGCTCAGTTAGTATGTGAGCATACTCTCTAAGAAGTTTTATTACATACTCGGACTTAGATCCCGCGTCAAAAGACTCAAACCTTTCATCTTCTTCCCCCTCAAGTTCGCAGGCTAGTTCAAAGACAGTTTTTTCTCCGTCTTCCGTCTGGTGTACGCCGTCCACCATCTTGCGACGATATGCGCTAGCTTTGTCTCGGCAGTGCGTCCATACGATAAGGTTTCTAGCATAAGCGTACGCCACCTTCCCAAAATTGACCCGATTAAAGGCTTGGCCATCGCAATTTATTATATCTTCTTTTTTATTGAAAAGACTAAGATTGACCTCGCTTAAGAGCTCATCCGCGCTCAAGAAATGATTGGGGTGACGATGTTTGCCTATAATCTTTTTCAGGTCGACCTGAAAATCAACCAAGTACTCGTCGAACTTTGACAAAACAGGTGCTTCAGCTGCGGCGCTTCTCATTGTAATATTTGGTTGGATATTCTTTTGCCCAGTCAACCTTCTCTCTCAAATAATGCATCTGCTTTCTGAATGTGCTTACTGGCATTTCTAAGCTCTTCGCTGCCTCCACCCTGCTATGGCCGGGGCTCATTGACAGAGCTTTCCTTAGTAAGGGCTCCATTATTTCATCCCTCTTTGCCCTCTTGTTTTCATAAAAATTCTTGACTGCCTCTGCCCTTTTAATATTTACCTCTGGCAGAAATGACTTGCCCCCAAAAGGCTTTTTACCACTAGACAGAACAGTATCCCAAGCTTTTTTCCCGTTTGCCACAGCCTGCTCATGGCTATTCGTGGGCGCCACCGGCTTTGGGGCGGGATATTCTTTATTAAAATCAATTTCGGGGAACTTTTTGAATAGTTTATACAGAGTATTCCTTCCTATATTTAGGAGCTCCGCCGCTTTACTTCGATTGTTTCCGGCTTTAGTGAGAGCATTTATTACCCTGTCTTTTTCAGTCTTCCTTAGATCTGGATCCCAGTCAATCCACTTGCCCCTATATATTTTCTTAGATCTATCTGCTTCTGGTAGGACTACCCCTTTCCTATGGAGCCTCGACCAGTTGTTTTCGCCTTTTTTAAACCCAATGCTTCTTATGTGCTCCAGATTATCCTTTCCGGACTGATTAAACCTATTTGTGTACCCATCTTTTCTTGGCACTTCAAGCTTGAAAAGGACATTGTTTTCATTGGGGAAAGAGGCTGAGCGAATTTGTCCCCACTCTTTAATCCCAATTCTTTTTCTTTGCGGGCCTGTTGTATAGTCTTTGTGAAACATAAAGCCTTGGACTGACTTTATCTTAATCGTAGGATCATCTTCTTTTAGTTTGATCCTGAGGATTTCTTTCGCAAGAATATAAGATTTCGCCCTTATGAAGACTTTGAAGTCTGCCTCAGAGCCATCTCTGTATTTTTCAGTATAGTTAAGATTCCAATACTGAGCGAAAGTAAACCTCTCTTTTCTGAACCTCTTTTGGTTTATAGTTTTCTTAGGCATGCCAAGCAGTATAGCAAAAAACAAGGCATATGTCAAGAATATTTATTACCAATCTGCGAAATCATCCTCTTCGAATCCTTCATCTTCAAGGTCACCGAAGTGATGCTCCCAAGTCTCCGAGTCCATTTCAAATGTAATATTCCCCCTACCTGATAGTTCATAGACCTTTTCTTGGAGAGCTCCAATGACGGTTATAATATTTATGTCAAATTCTTTAAAATACCTCTCCACCATAGAGTCTAGTTCAAAGCGAAAGGCGTCTGTCTGCGAGTCATAATCCATATGTTATTATATACACATAAAAATAAAAAGGGGGGTCGCACTAGGCGACTCCCCCTTCTTTCGAATAATTAACCTAGCAAGAGGCTATTTATCTGTGTTCTGCTGTTGCAGAAGGCCCACGACGAGTAGGAGCGTAATAAGCCCTGCGAGGCTAGCTGTTGGCCCCACAAACCCATTCACGATGGCCTGTATGTTGCCGATAACATTCATACCGGCTTCCTCACCGAAGACTACCTGTGATAGCACAAGGAGCCCGATGATTGACGTTAACACTGCGAATAGCCCGCTGATAGCGGACTTAACTGTGGTAGTTACTTTATCCATAGTAATATATTTTGATTAGAACTTTACGAGAAAGCCGATACCGCCAAAAGTATCTGAGTCATCCCTATTATCTGCGTCATTATAGGCTAGGCTAGCAAATGCTTCTACGCTGTCTGTAATAGAGCGAGAAGCAACCGCCGACAACTCATAGTAGTCAGAGTCGGCGGACGAACTGAGATCAGTCAGGCCAATTCCCGCCCCAAGAGAAAGGTCTGCGAGGCCTAAGTCAAACCCATGGCTAACCGAAGCTTCATAGGTCAACAGACTTTCTTCTGTATTCCTGTAGAAGCGCATGGTTGGAGACAAGATAGTATTGTAAGTAGCTCCAACAAAGCCTTCAAGCTCCGATTCTCCGGCTGTATATTCGTAATGAAGCAAGCCAACCGAAAGAGACAACGAATCGTCTAGAAAGGAGCTCTGCACACCAAAAGCGGTGTCATGCCTATCATCTCCAGCTTCAAGACTTTGGCTTGTTGAGAAATCAACAAAAGCCCCGAGTCCTGCGATATCGAAGTCAGCTCCAATTGAAGCCTGTAAAGCCTCTTCCGAAACACTTTGCCCCCGAAAGTAATTATGAGAGAGGTAACTCACTCCCACATCACCATGAAGGTTAGCTTCTTCGGCAGAAGCGGCGTTAATAAACAGCCCCAGAAGGACTGATAGTATTGTAGTTGTAGTTTTCATATATATATTATGATGTTTATGAAAGATTATTTTATTCTTACTTCTTTCCAAGCTACCTGCTTGCTTTTGATTAAATCTCTAATATGTCTTTGTTTTGAATTAAGCTGGGACTTGCCACTTTTTACCTCGATGAAGGTTATCTCTTCCTCCCCAAATGAGATATAGTCAATGGGCTTGCCGAGAAAGTTGCACTCTTCTGGATTAAAATCAAATTGATCAAGGAATGGGGCGAGGGTTTCTGCGATATTTCCTAATCTTACTTCACTGCTTTTCTTTTGTGATACTATCCTCTTGCGATTCTCGGTCTCTTCTTCTAAATCTTTTTCTGCTTTTGTTATACTCTTCTCTGCTTCTTTAACCCTCTCTAATAGATTAGCCTCTTTCTCTTTTAACTCCTGCTCTTTAGCCTTAATGGATTGCTGTTCTTGCGAAAGAACCTCTTGAATCCCTAGGATATTGCGATGGAGTTTAGATTCTAGTAGATCGTGGGTAGTCTTATTTTGTTTAAGCTGCCGTTCGAGGCTGGTATTAGATTCCTCTAGAGAATCTGCGTTAAATTTTAAATCTTTGAGGCGAAATAATAAAAATACTATCACTATAATAGCACATCCCAAAAATAATTCAAGCATAAAATTCATATTTTTTTTGCTGGCGCATAATTTATACCGCCTAGAGGCTTGGGAGACCAGACAAAAGCACCAACACCTTCCGACTCTCCCTGCATTACCACAAGCAAGGGAGCGCTTTTAGCGTGAAAACTTGCATACGCAGAGTTGAAATCAAAATCTCCATTAGCCCAATGCGTAAGCACAGCCCCATCCGAGCGACAGACTCTTATTAAGTCTTCAGAAACACTGGTATCGCTAAATTGAGAAGCTCCATAGTCAGGCAAGTCCCCTATGATGACGTCAAATGAATCATCTTCGCAAAGAGCTAGCCTTTCGAAGCCATCTCCAAATTCAATTCGAACACCATCCGACTCAAGGGGGGACTTTTTGAATCTCGGAAACCATTTGATGAAAATCTCATGGAGCTCTCTATCTAATTCAAAAATAGTTATCTGCCTGACTCCATGATCCATTAAGAGTTGACATAAACCTAAGTCCCCGCCCCCAATGATTAAAATACGCAAGCGACTAAAACCATCCTCGCGAAGCTTAAGAAAGTTTAGGATCTTAATATAGTCATAGTTTGAATCATCTCCATAGTAGTACTCACTCCCATCGGAATGCATGCAAATTTGAAAATCATCTCCGTTGAGATGTAGAGTTCTATCGCCTAGGATATCTTCTATCACTTGAACCGTCTGGCCAAGCTTGGTTTTGGCCTCAAAAACAATTTGCTCTCTAGCCTCGATATTCCAGTCTAGGGGTATAATCGCTTGGCTGCCCCGCCCACTTGAGGAATCTCCGCACCAAGACGAATAGAATGATGTAGGTCTATCAATACTCACTGGATCTAAATTTTTCTCCACTTAGCCCATTAAAAGATCTATCAAAACCTTGAAGTTTAACTACCGCGTCTGGATAAACCTCGTGATACCTACTGCGAATAAGAGTCGACAGTACTCCTATATTTAAGCGAGAGCAAGTAAATAAATCAAAAAACACGCACTTGTGCTCCGGCCAAGTGTGAAAACTCATGTGAGACTCCTCTAGTAAGGCTAAAAGTGTAAATCCACAAGGCTCGAACGAATGTTTTTTAATTTCTAGGATATTGAGACTCAGCGCATCGCATAAATCGCGACACAGATTGTTGTAAAACAAATCCTGATCGAAAGCCGTTTCGTCTAAATTAGAAACACTCCCAAAAACATGGGTTAGCTCTGGGCCATCGCTCAAGGCTCACTTTTTTGTTAGGGAAATAATTCTATCGTGCCTAAAGGATCGAACTTCCTTGCGCCCGTAGCAATACGCCTTGAAGCCTACATTGCTTCTATCGTCCTCTTTGTTCCCAAAAGAACTGAAGAGGTCAATCTTTCCTATCTGATAGGTTTTTATCTTGCCATCGCTATTTTTATAGACGACATAATATCTGGGCTCTAGTTCAAGCCCCTTGATTATCTCTGCAACATCGTTCGCAGTCTGATCGCTGAGCCAGTCAACGACCTGCTCCTTTGAGACTCGTGATGGAGCGCTAATTGTCGCTGTGCGACTCATTGCTTCTAGTACTTCTTTCATATTCGAGCTATTGTATCACAACTAAATGAATATGTCAAGCCTATAGTTAGTCCTTGGGGGCTAATCCATGCTTCTCGCAAAAGCCCACGCTATATCCAACCTTAAAATTAAAGTGTTGCAGATAGATAATGAGACCTCCGATAGCATATAGACGCCAATCCTCAAAGGAGAGCGAAGTGCATAGCAAGAAGCCAATGATTAAGAGTGGGCAGAATTTGCAAAGACAGTAGTCAAAGACTGCTTGGAAGTTAGATTTTTCAGATTCCATAATTTAATTTTGATTATGACTATAGCCTAGCACGCTAATTGAAAATTGTCAAGAGAAAAATTGGTGGAGGTGGCGGGAGTTGAACCCGCGTCCTGAGTGCCTTCAAGCAAGCACGCCTACAAGTTTAGTTAATTTTTTTTATAGTTATGACATTAACATCCAACTTCCCGTTTCAATTATTTGCCCCCGCTACGCAGAGGACTACAGTTTATTAACAGGTAAACCTTTTCTGTTTTTGCAGATAGATGACCCCTTATCCCCCTTATCTGCGTCAAAGGGTAAGAGGTTGACAGGTTAAGCTGCCAAGGCGAGCTTACGGCTCTTGAAGCCGAAACGCTTTGCAGCGAGACGGTTCTTGAAACCGAGAGCTCTAACACGGTTTTTAGCGCCATGTAAAGCTTTGCACATTTGTAACGAAGCCAAGTGCATCTCCGACTTGCAGTGCAAGAATCCAACATCAGTCGAATCCAGAACACCCCCGTAAATTTTTCAAAGAACTATGCTATAGTACACTAAAATCAGAAACTTTAAACCTAACTTGATCTAAATTCCCTTCTCTAATAATAGTACCATTCACAAAAAGACAGTCTGGACCGAAGAGTGTATGAGATTTTGCTATCATTCCCACTGTATTATCTTCGGAGTCCTTAAGCTCCGAAAGGTCGGCCTCCAAGCTAAGTAAGCTCGCGTCATTATAAATGTTTCCAGCGAGCTCCTCGAAACCACAATCTAAAACTTCAACTGTTGCATTCATTAGTTGTAATATCTGTCTAAGACCCCACGAGTCTTCTTGAGCTTCTTTAGTAAATATAGCGCGCGGAAAGGGACTGCCATTGACCAGCCGACACTCATTATAAGGAAGCAAGTCCCCGACCAAACCCAAAAACTACTAAACACAAACTCTAAAACCTCCGCCATAGTATATCGTCCACTAGAAATTAATTTAATTCGTAATATTTTTTTTAAAATTTAATTAAACTTTGGCGAGCAACTTTTTTATGATCTCGCGCTTCTCTACCTCTGGATGCAGAGCCTTGAGGGACCTCTCCTTATAGGCATTTAAGTCCTTCTTGTTGATTAAGCCCTCGCCCATATTGAATACAGGATTTGACCAGCGATCTATCGTCCTGCAAAGAGACTTGTCGTAACTCTCTAAAGAGTCTCTAAGCACAGAAATTTCTTCTTTACTAAAATAAATGCCATGGAGAACTGGCCCCTCTAAACCATTTCCAAATTCCATCTTTTCCATCATGCTGAATATACAGTATATTACATGAAGCAAGACAAAAAGTCAAGGTTAAAAAATACGAATGGCCTCCCGCCCTAAAATATTTGACGCCAGATCAATCAATAGAAAGTATAAATAATGAAATTCTTTTTTGAGATACTCTGGAGACATACAAACAAATACCTCCTCTAATCGGGAGGGCTTTATCTCTACATCGCCTATGGAATTGTAGTAAGAAATTGCGCTAAAAGGCTCGTATAAACCTTCTTTGGAGTAATTTGCATTCCGCTTGCCCGAATAATTGGATCCGTCTGTAAAAGATACTCCGAATCTAGATTGGAGGGCGATCATATCTTCCTTAGAAAGCAGTTCCGAGCCTGCGTTTTTAATCCAATGATATCTTTCAATTAATTGACTACGAAAAAGCCACCCGACCCAATTGTTTTCCTCGACAATGCCATCTTCAATTTCCAGTAGATTGACGGGGTCATAGTAGACGTCATGATGATGATCTATGTTGTAGACATTTAGCTTTGAATAGCCTTTTAGTACGGAAACAATATCTGCATGAGTCTGAGAAAACGAAAAATTTATTATATCTCGACCGTCTCTTTGGAGGTCGCGGAAGTAAAGCAGCGTTTTCGTAAATAGATCTACTACCGCCCGAAGATCTTGTTCGCTCTGGCAGTAGTCAATATCAATGGATAAAACATCCGAAACACCGTTCTTACACGTCATATATTGCGTTATAACGCTCTCTGGTGAGTTTGCGAAGCTCTTCTTCAGTAAGCTTATCCTCTGCCTCTGGTTCCATCAGGCGAGCAATGGCTAGGTCGCCCTTCCTTACATCGCATTCCCATTTGATTTGGTAATCAAAGACAGGGATCGGGCCAGAAAGGTAATCTGCATGCTTTGCGCTCCCCGCAATCCCCTCACTCCACCGAAATAAAGGTATAACCCCTCCCCAAGTCTCGTGGAAAGCTCCAATGTTAATATGTTGTTCTAGCTTTTTATCGACGAGCTCTGAAGGGTTTAGTTTGTCATGCAGGTTATCATAAACTAGGGCAAAGCCATGGTTGTGCTCTTCAAGGCAATATACATGAAAATATTTAAACAAACGATAGCAATTCCAAGTACCCTGATCGTCGCAATCCAGCGCCAACCTTCTCTGTGCACCCTTATCTAAGCTTTTAAAGCGAGATACAAACCTATCTACGAACTCCACAAACTCATCATGATAATATTCCCCCTCATCGTGCCCCGCAATCTGCTCGCCTACTTCTATACATATGGGGGAGGAAAGGTTTTGCTGCGCCCCTAAGGAGTCTAGGAACCATGCGTGAAAATTTAACTCTTTAATCGTCTTTTCAGCTATCTCGTCCGCCTCTGAACCTAGGGAATTGAAGCCATCTGGATGAATCGATAGAGAAATCCCCGCAGACTTCGCGCCCCTTCCTATCTCCTTTATTTTGTCTGTGATTGATCCGTGCCCCGGCAAGTCCGAGAAGGAAACATTGACACTAGGGTCAGAAGCTAAAGAAAAGATCGAGTTGCTTAAACGATAATTCACAATCCCCATCTCAGCGCAATGAGAAATGGTCTTTTGAGTTAAATCTAGATTGTGATTAATTACCTCCTCAAGCTTAGCGAGAGCCTCGGCTTCGCCCCCCTCGCTGCTCAACTCGTCAAAAGCCCTTCGCGTTAAACCTTCAAAAACATTGGAAGCATCTTGCTCCAACAGTATCTCACTAACACCTATTAATCCATACATAATATTTATATTACACTGATTTTAGAATTTAGTCAATTCTTTGTCCCAAAAATTTAAATGAAGAACAGATGCATACCCTTCGCTTCTGTGGGGATTTGTTAGATAAGGATAGGAAGCGTCAAAAATCACAGCTCTATTAAACTTATATGGAACTTTCACCCAATGGGACTCATCAAGATTCGAGGGGGAGATCTGGGATAAGCTATCGTGATCATTATAAAGGGCTGTTGAAATTGTAACGCCCCCTCCAGAGATTTCATCTGGAGACACAAAAATACTACAACTCCATATTGGTAGATAGTCTAAGATATTGGAAAATTTCTTCCGATCCCAATAGAATCTCGATTCATCCATGTCTAGGTGAAGTCCAAGAGGCTTGCCAGCGCGGTCGCTAAAGTTTACCCAAGTCTCCACGCATTTTATGCGATCTTTTATGTAATTAAAGAAGGCTTCGCTTCTAAACTGAATAAGATGCAGGACGGACCTATCTATAGCGCAATCATCGCATAAAGATGTAATAGATTTAACTCTATGAGCGCAACTGCCAGAAGATAAATTGCGATCAAGTGCATAGCTAAGAGCTAGGTCATGAACACTCGAAAGATCAGAAGAATCCTCAGCAAATTGATCTATAATATTTATTGAGTTCCACATTTAGGTGTATAGATAAGAGTGAAATGATCGTCCTAATAGAAGCGGCCCTAAGCGAGCCCCCTAGTTCAGTCAGCTGCTTTAGGGACCTCACTCTCTACGCCTCGATATTTCTTAACGCAGATGTTTTGGTGGAGTGCAGGCAGCAGAACAAAGATCTGTATTGGAGATGGCTAAAAAAAAGATGTGCAATGGATTTTGTGAAAGATATTCTAAGGTACGGAGAGCAAGGCGGCATCAAAATTAGGAGCAGTAGAATAGGTAGAGGAAACATTATTACAGAGAGAATAGACGAGCATTCCTTAAATTATATACTATCCAGACTTAAAGATTTAAAAATCTAAACTCTTTCGAGTGAAGAAGTTAAATTTATCCTTTTGCTCTGGAATAGATATTTTAATTTTATGATGTAAGCTTGGATCGACGCATGCTGCTGGCGGCCCAATGCACAAAAGATTCAATCCGGGTTTATACCTTTGGATCCAGTCCTCAAAGCTGTTGTAGCGAACCCCAGTCTCCTTCATGGCATTTATAACATCCTCTTCTGTCGGGCCAAGAAACTCAAGGAAAGGGTGTATAAAAGTATGGTTGAAGCCAGCGCAATAAAGCGAACACCCACGAATGACATGGAATAAATGACTTGTAATCGAAACAAGATTGTCTAAAGGGTCTGTACCTAAAAGGACAACCTCCCAGTGCATCCCTCTGGACAGTCGGAACGCCTTTGAAAGCTCCATCAGCCCCTCTCTTAACGAACTCAAGTCAATAAAAACCGCACTGTCAAGAAACACCAATACATTAGCGCTTCCATTGTCAAACGCTCGCTGAAAGATATTTCTATAAGAGTAGAATACGCGAGCCTCCTGCCTGACCTCCTCAGGAAGACCATAGCTTAAAAAATCAGGAGGAGTATAGAACGAAACCCTATCTAGGACTCCAGCCTTATCCGCTTGAAGGGAGGCTGCGACCTTATTATCTGGATTTAGAATAATGCAATAAATTTCGTCAAAGAAATCTAAAGCATTTCCCCTCACTCAGCTCCAGCAGGCTCAGGTTCTTGCTCCTGCTCCTCTTCGCCTTGCTCAAAATATTGCGATATTAGCTCTTGAACCTCTTCGTCTGTAGACTCCGTGAGTTTCTCTCTCGCTGCAAATACAGATTGGTCTCTGAGTAATTGAAATGCCGCACCAAGCGTAACATTATTCAAAATATTATTTGCGATGGGAATTATTAAACGCTCGCGATCTCCGCTCAACGTTTCCTGCTCTTGATTTTCTGATGTGGTTGATTCACTCATTGTTGTTACTATCTAGTTGATTAATGATATCATCGTAAATTTTTCTGGATAAAATCTTTTCCTTGCCTTGAATCTTGACTAATACATAGTTCACTCCCCAAGGGGACTCTTCCTCTTCTATGACCTCGATGTCTTCGCGTTTTATGGGTTCGTCTTTAGTTTTCGGGGGAGTCATGTAGAAATAAAATCAGGAAGATGTTGAATGGGTTCGTATGGTAACTGTTGTTTTGATGGGGATTTTATGACATGGAAAAAATCTTCTTGAGCTAATACTATTATAGTACTCGCAGAAGAAAAAAAGTCCACTCCAAACTGAGAAATAAAATCATCTCTTAGATTTGATAAAAGTTCACTGGATCTCTCGTCTAAAGAACTGACGTACCCGAGTTCATCTAAACTGCTAACGATTACCATTCAAACGTATGCGTGCAGAGCCAGTAAATGCCTATTGCGAAAGAAAAAAATACCCACATAATTTCCATAACTATTCCTTATCTGTATTCTGGTTTTAAAAGTCGCCAGCGATCACTGTCGATTTCTTTGTCTCCCGAGTCAATCGCTTCGATCATGTCTACAATCTCCTCGACTGAATCGTAAATGTATTTATGGGGGAACATGGCCATCATCCAAAGCGGAGTCTTAGCCTTTCCGCCCTCCATTGAAACGAAAATAGGTTTCTTCATCCTCACTGCAGTTACAATTTCTTCTGCACTTCCCCAGCTTGCAACCTCTGGGACAAGATGGGCGACAATGAAATCAGACCTATCGACAAGGTTTAAGTCATACGCACGAACTGTCTTCATGCGCTTTACCACCTCTCCATAGTAGCCTTTTTCCATCATATCTAGAAGCTCTTTTCTTATCGCCTGCCCTTCTTCCACATCTTTGACAAAAGGTTTTTCATACGGATTAAAGACGGTGATGCCTATCTTGTTGAATCTCTCTGTTACATAGTCTCTCCAGTCACGGCCACTCACATACTGCATATGGCCGACAAGGTAAGTTCTTGTTTTTTTGAGGAGCTCTGGATGCTCTTTCTTGATAATATTCGTCATTGTCCGTATAATATACAACAGATTTAAAAACAAGTCAAGAAAAAAGTGTATACATAGCTATGGAAATAAGAGATCTCATAATAATGTTTTTTACTGGGAGCGAGGAAGACCTGCCTCCAAATTTAAGACAATTGAAAAAAGAATACTTAAGGGAAATTCAAGGCGGAGGGTGCTCTGGGTGCCAAGCAAGGCGAGTCAGGGCCAAGTACGAAGCACTTATCATACAAAGATCAAACCAAACATGACTCTTGAATTCTTGGGTTTATATTTTTGGGGGCTAATTATTACCACAAATCTAATTATTACCTTTTACTCAAGCACAATCAAGATTAAAGTCTTGGAGTGGGTATTCGCATTACTAAGAAAGCCCAACAGCGTAATAACCCTCCAAGATTTTGACGACTATATGTTTGAGAAGTGTGGGGCGTTTGGAGAAATGCTTACTTGTCCACTATGCTTTGGGTTTTGGACTAGTTTGATAGTCTCAGGAGCTATGCACCAATCTTTTGACCTTCCGATATACTATATAGTATTCTCTTCGCTATCTTGGCCAAGCATGTCAGTGAAAATGCTAGCGTGGTTTAAGCATTAATATGAGCGAGTAGGATCCTCGCTTCTTTAGCTGGGATGTCGTTAAATGAACCCCAGTTTTGAACCCCATCGTTCTTGTAACGTTCAGATTTCCAAAGCTCTCTTAGTATATCTTTGAAGTCATTGAAGTTGTTGCATCCTAGCTTTTCTTTTGCCTGCGCCTCTAGAATAGAAGCAGGAGAGATGTCATTGACCTTGGCGGGATTGGCGAGCGATACCCCCTCGGACTTGGGGGAAGAGGAGTCTATCTCGTCACTACCAACAATATGAATATTTAAAAAATTCCTGACACAACGAACAAAAGCCCTATTGCATGCAATAGTCTCAAGGAATTTAGTAGCGAAGCTGCTTGTATTATTTAAAGTAGCATTAGCTGCATCCTCAAAGACCACCTCTTCGCCTCCCGTTTCGTAATTGCCGATAAAATTAATCCTACAGGACGCTGCCACATGGTCTAGCTCACATTTTACAAATTGATACTCTACCGCATTAAAGCCCCTTAGTCGAGCAAGCTCTTTAATCCCGCCCAACTTAATTAAAAGCTTATTGTCGCTTAGCCCTTCAATACTTTGAGGCACGGGCTTGTCGTACATCTCGAAATAACTCTTGTTTGGAAATAAATGTTCTGGCTTGATCATCGCTCTCCAGTCTATAAATCCATCCTCTTGGAATTTATGTTCGATTCCCTTTAATAAACCGTCCTCTCCTCTCCCGCACTGAGGTGCAGTAGATTTGGATGAAGGTCTTCCTCGTTTCTTAGTGGTGGTGCTCATATTATGCTACGTTGTAGAGTTTATAGTAATTAGCCCACTTCCAGAACAAGTCATCTTCGACGATGCGCATATTATCTGGAGAGATAGGTATGTTTTCTTTTTCATGATACTCACTTGCGTACTTGTCTCCATTGGAAAAA
Organism: Halobacteriovorax sp.; assembly: GCA_002720865.1. Classification (GTDB taxonomy): domain Bacteria; phylum Bdellovibrionota; class Bacteriovoracia; order Bacteriovoracales; family Bacteriovoracaceae. The sequence continues at coordinate 23,294 of PBIO01000024.1, read as the reverse complement.
ATTACTTTTGAAGTTTTGAAAAAAGTATCTTCGCATATTTTTGCCGCATTGTCAATACAATTCTTTGAAAAATCATTAATAAGGGATACCCTCCAGTCGAAAAACTCCACTCGATAGGCGGATAACATCTCTTCATCTGTAGTTTGCAGTAGAAAATCTACCCCCAACATCTCTAAGCTTTTAATGTAATCTAAGTCTATAGAGCTATCCCCCAGAAGGATCGTCACGCGCCTGAGCTTTGGCAGGATCTGCCGAACGCAATTAATATCCAAAGCCTTGTCTGTCACAATATTCAACTCGCATGCCGACGCCCACCGTAAAAGATTCTCCACGCCACCTCCTAAGTCCATTCGGAGTGTGACGTTGGAGTGCAAGAAGTGCACGTTTGGGGGGAAGTTTGGGATTACCTCTATCTCTGTGGTATGGAATTTATCACCAAAATGAAAGCTGTCTACTGAATCCAAATTGTGATTAATACCTAATAAATCTAGAGCCCTACAAGAAATCGTGTCTGGATTTATCATGTTAATAGTCTTGGGATCTTCTTTGGAAGAGTAGCTCGGCTTGAGCCCATTTCGATGACTCTCTAGTAAAACGCTATTGGATTCATCTCTCCAATAGGGGACTGAGTGCTCTTTGTACATGTTTGAATATAACCCAACAAAGGGGATCTTGAAAAACCCAGCCAAATGTAGCGGGAAGCTATCTATCCCTAAAAGCAAAACACTCTTGGAGATCAAGTACGCAAGCTGCTTGAGGCTTGTCTTGCCCCTGACGTCATAAGCGAGAGGGATTAGTGGGTCTTCGGCCACTCCAACTTGCACAATTGAGATGCCTGCCGACTTGAGAAATGGACTAATTATGGAAGCAACCTCGTTGAAGTAGTCATAATTTCTTGAATCGAATTTAGAACCATTATGAATTGTTATAAACTTCTCCATAGGAAGGGGGAAAAATAGAGGTTCAATGTGGGGTTCGCCAATTTTCAGCCCACAGCTTAGTGCGTACTGTTCTATGATGTGCATTCTAAGTCTAGCTCTATTTTGTCTTTAGCATTATGCAGGTAGTTTAACTGCCTCTGCGTTCCTATGTGAGGTAGGTACGCCACCTCAAAAAAACCTTTATGGTCGCCCGCTCCCTCAAGAAACAAAAGTTGCTCGCACGCCTCAAAATAGGGAATCACTTTATGTATGTGGGGATTGCCATCAAGTAGTCCTCGGAAGGCAGGCTTGGTAAAAAAATAAATATTATACTCTGGATAAAGTTTTTTAATCCTCCCAAGTAAGGCTGTAGACATAAAAACGTCTCCCGCGCTCTCCGGCAGAATAAATGCAATCCTTTTCCCTTCATCGTCCTCATCTAGAAAATCCTTTAGCTCCTTTTTGTCAAAGCTCTCTTGGTTCTCTTTTAGCGCGACCTGTCTAAAATACCCCAAGATGCTATCTCGCGTTTTCCCTGCTTTAATCTGGGACATCCAGTACTTGTACCCATCGTCGCTTTGATCAACATCTGCATTTAATATGTTCTTATATAAGTCGCAGATCCATTCCGAATCGTCCTTGGTGTCCGGAGGAACATATTCGGGGTTTCTCTTTTTTTCTGTGAAGTTAAAATCCCAATCGCAAAAAGGGAGCTTGTCTAAAATGTCCTCTAACTTTTTCCCTATTACCCCCACATCGTAATTTTCTAAAACAAAATTCCGAGCCTGAACTCCTAAGGCCTCCCTCTCATTAGGGGGCATGTTGTAAACCCTTGATAAATTGTCGCAAATGCTCTCTGCATTCGTTGTCGCTTTGACGAATTGAGTGCCCGGCTCTCTATAGGGGCTCCAGTCCAAGGCGAAACCCCCTGAATCCGGTCCAGTGCAATCAGTCCCACAGCTATAATCTGTGACAAGAGTAATTAACTCACAGAGCTTAGCTTCTTGAATTGGTATCTCTTGGCCGCCAGAGGTAAATGGGTGGCAATAGACGTCCATTAGATTGTAAATCTCATTGAGCTGAGACTCGGAGACGCCACCCTTTACATTTGTAGTCTGTTGGCTTTTTTTTGTATTACAGTAAGGGCAGTCCTTTTCCTGACCTTCAAAGGGTTTGACTTCATATTGTCTGCACTTAGAGCAGAAATAGGTTGTCAAAACTCTCTCGTTCGGTATATTGTAGTCCTTTAAGAGTCTTGCTATATCCCACCCCTCTGCCCAATGGGTGTGTAGGAGAAGCGCTGCTTCAGAGTCGGGCTCAAGTTTGATGAAACTACTAAAGCCTTCCAGTAAATTAGGTACGCTTTTTCTTAGTTGATTCCTGAATACAAATCCAATAATAAATTTATTTTCTGATAATTTAAATTTATTTCGAAGTTCTAACCTCTCATTTTTTTTCAGTTTCGAAAAATAAGATGTTTCTATGCACCCATGTAAAGTATCTACATGACTATGCCCTAATTTATTGAGCTCGTCAGACGCAAACGAGGCCCACGTATAGAAATGTTTAATCTTTGGCGCAGAATTGACCGCCATTGGTAGAATAGGTAAGCTGTCCAGCGTTGTCCAGACTATACAGCTAAGCTTGTTCCACCACTTCCTCTCCCAATACCCATCAAAGGCCCAGATATCTTCCGCCCCAAGATAAATGTCAGGTTTTACCTCTTTTACGATCTGATCAATCATTTCCCCTCCATACGCCGCCCTCTTCGCGAGTCCGGGGTCTTTGTTTATTTGCGCGACCTTCGCAGGGTTACTTGGAAGCGTTCCAATAGTCTCCCATGGCATATCTTCCAAGCCTTGATCTCCGTAAGCAAAGCCATTGCCAGCTTCGATGATCTCATACTTTCCGGTCTTAAATAAATGCCTTAGAATATTTCTGGCATTCTTCCCGAACCCAGTAAAAACCTTACTGTGGTTGGAGTGAAAAAGAAGTCTTTTTTTTCGCATTGAAATTATTCTTCTTTTTCTCTCTCTTCCTTCCTCTTCTTGAGCTCTATGATTTGCTTGCGAAGTCTTTGATCGTAAAGTTTGTGGAAATAAAAGTCTATAAGCGCATTTATAGACTCTACTTCACCCGGCTCAAGACCAATCCTGAAGGTGTTGTTCCCGTGCCTTGTAATGGTGAGGCCGAAAGCAGGTAGTATTAGACTCTGCTCTTCTAATTTTTTGGTCTTAGGATTTAAGATAGAAGTCTTTGATGGCTTATCCCAAGGGGTGAAGCGAATTGTCGTTTGATTTGACTCGTGCTGGTGGAATGTGGAGTAGGGCTGTCTATTTTTGATAGAGCTTTTAATTGCCCCAAGCTCAAACTCTCCCAGTTTTACATTTATTGATTTTTCTGGGTCACCCGCATTCCCTTTGAATGAGCCGACTCGGGCTTTATCATCCCACCCGGATTGCAAAATGGCACTGATAAATAAAATGTGCTCCTCGGACTTCTTGTCTCGACCTATCTGGAACTGGAACGCACAGCCAGTATTGTTTTTGTTTGGTTTGTATATAGATAGCATAGCTTATAATTAGGTTTAGCCCCCAATTATATAGCATTTAGACTAAAATGTCAAGAGTTTTTATTTCCAGTCAAACGTATTCCAGCCGCCGTCTGAGCTTGAATATCCAGCAAACTTCCCTGACTCCGTATTGAAAATCAACATCCCATCTTGCGCTGGGCTTATGTTATGCATTTCTGCAGTATTCATGGTAGGAGGGATTAGGGCGGGAGAAGTTGCAATCGTAGATAGTTCAGAAGTATGATCTTCCAGCGTTTTAGTGGCGCCAGTAACAAACTCAGAAAGATTGTATAGCTCTTCGGCTTCCCCTGTAACAAACAAGCCATTATGAACGAAAAGCGCACCATCTCTCTTCGCGGAAAGCGTGTCAGAAATACTTTCTTCCCAATAGTCTCCACCCTCATTTTTTGTAGTAAGGTATACCGGGGGCAGCTCAGACAGGAATACTGAAACATCAATAACCACAGACCCTTCTTCAACGTATTCCAACTCGTATTTGTAGTCTTTATAATTGAAGGATGCCTTGTCTCCTATGGACTCCAGTGAATATGGGCCTCCCACTGCCCCTAGCGAGTCCAATTGTAACTCCGTAGGCAACTGCAGGATACCTATGGAGATTTTGCTGGGGCCATCCCCTAGCTCCAAAGTAGCTTCATCCCCAACATCCAAGAGCGAACGAACTCCTCTATGCGTTCTAAAAGTAGAGAACTTTCCGTTTTTTAATAAATTTGTATAAGTTTTTTTAAATTTTCTTATTTTGCCCGCTGTTCTAGATTCTTGAATTGGGGTGAGACCGAGTCCTGAGCCAACAGGAGTAGGCGAAAGATCTAACTTGCCAGTTAAGGAATTGTAGGATCCCGTATAGATTTTCTCTCCAGAATCATTGAAAAATTCTAACCTGCCGTCCGCGAGCTCTTTGACATTATAGGTCACTCCTGCTATCGTAGCAGTATATTTAAACCCTTTGCCCGCAGGCGGAATAGAGCTAAATACCACCCCTCCAAACGTTGTTCCAGATAAATCTGTTCGATTAGCTATACTGGGGAAGCTGGTATTGATGGTGGGATCATTAGATCCGATTGATACAAAATTATTGCCAGATCCAAATCCTATTTTCGACCCTATAACTGCAAGACCTGTAACTCCCGACGGGAATGAATGCCCTTTATCCGCCCAAGTGTCAGTTGAAAGATCTGATGGGAACTTGCTTAATTGCCCTGAAGAATTGCTGACATATACAGCCCCTGAAGAGTCAACCGTTGGGGATGTGCTGGCGGCACTACCAAGATCTGCGGGGCCAAATTTATTAAGTCCAGTATTTTGGTTAATACCTATAAGCTCCCCAGTATCTAGCGCGATATACACTGTCCCTGCGTCGGGGCCGGAAGTGGATACTGCGGGAGAGCCTATAACCTGCTCTCCGACGCCGAAATCTCGTTTCCAATTTAAGGTCTTTGTGTTTATATCGTAAGCGCTGAGGGTGTCCTTTGGATCGCCATCTCGGGTTACTAAATAAAGTGTTTCTAAGGCTGGGTCGATAGTAAGCCTTGGGTCTGTAGGGGAATTGCCAAATGTCGAGGATGAATCGATGGTAATGTTGGGAGAGATGACGTTCCCCAAGGGGTCTAGAGTTACAACCTCATAATCTCCTCCCGCGTTCCTAGCAACCATCCAAGTATTGCCTGATGGATCTATAATAGGGCCGATTCCAGTCCCAGAGCCAAGACCTAGATCAACACTTGATAAGGTGGATACCCCAGCCGTTCCGAAATTGCTATCCAACTGAAAAGAATTTAAGTTTACAGACTTTATTTCTATATCCCCATCCGCATTGGGTACCGATACAAGAACTGAGCTTTTTGACGAATTAAGTGTCATTCCTCCAAACTCAGAGTCAACTCCAGATTTTGTCAGGTCTAACACTGACAATACTTGATTAGCAGTAGAGTTATTTATTTTAGATAAGGTTACTGAATTCGGAGTTCCACTCTCATCGTTGACTGGAATATATAAATTCCCCCCTACTAACAAAGGAGTGAACGCAGTAGCTGTAGAGCCAAATGATCCAGAAAGAGTGGCTAGTGTTGTTGTCGCCCCGGTTGAGTCAATCTTTTGGACCTTTCCATCGCCGTCGACAAAATACGAATTACCCGACTCGTCAAATACCGGACGACCAACTGAAGCTGAACCTGTTACATTTTGATTTACAAGGTTATTAGCTCCTGAGGGGTGAGGCGCTGAGCCTCCTAAGGTTATTACTGGATCGCTCTGACCCTCCCACTCTAATTGAAGTGGGGTTAGGTCTCCTCTGCCTACTTCTGTGCGACTATTACCCGGCTCTCTAAATACGCCCTGCACCTCTTCATCTAAAGATGTCCTGAATCCCCATTTGCCCTTGTAATAACTTAAGAATTCTTTATCCGTGTATTGGGGGCCCTGCACGTCAAGCCTTTTGTAATAGGGCCTTCCGTTGAACTCTCCGGCATCGTACCATACCCCATCCATATTGGAAAGGGTAGGCTGGTCTACATTATCAAAGTCTATGTTAATTGTATCTACTACGGCTTTATTATGAGGAACTGCAGTGCTAACGACAGGCTCATCCCGATCACCCTCTACTATATTAATAAGCTCTGAGCTGGATAGTGCTTTATTGTAGAATCTAAAGTCAGAAATAGCACCATTAATGCATGGCTCAGTGCCTGAATTGGGGGCTCCTCCAAGGTAGGCTCTAGCGCTATTAAGAATGCTCGCATTGATGTTTGGAGCGTCTGCAAAACCTTTAATGCGCCCGTCTTTGTAAAGATTTAATTTAGACCCGTCCCATACTACTGCAACATGCGCCCATAAACCGCTGAGGTTGTAGCTTCCCCCATCCGATTGTAGATGGTTGCCTGTGACTGTAACGCTTGTCGCTCCTGCACTAGGGACGTAATTTGGCACAACCGTTATTCCGCCAAACCACGTCATTGTCTGGCCTCCATAATTAGTATAAGGAAATGCGTGGGTGGCAGTCGCGCCGGGACCGAAGGAGTAATTTGACCCGGGCGGCATGCTCGTTCTTAGATAATCTCTTTCATAAAGTATTACCGTCCATCGTGCAGTCCCTGAATGGTAAAACATAAGCTCATAGTAGTCGGCGTGAGTCGAACTTGGTCTATAATAAGTATTTTTTCCATTTATTTGGGACCCTGTTCGCTCCCAATTTCCCATCGCTTTATGAAGTAAGGACGACGTACCGGTATAGCCAGACAAGTTTATCCAACCTCCTGAGGGAATAAAATCTTCGGCAGGATGAGTGGCGGTAAGCGTGCCTCCACTATTAGAGTGCAATTTAATTCCATTCCAGTTAAATAAATCTGTGTCTGCCTTGCGCCCTCCAGAAGGGATGGCGCCACTCTTAATCCAGAAGCAATAAGAATAGGCCGTGGGCAAGGTGTTGAAGAGGTCCCAGTCTGCTTCCGCGACTGTATTTATTCCGTTGAATTTAATCGATTTGCCAAAGACTCCAACACCAGAAGAAGCGTTAGATACGTCTAGATTGTTTGTAGATAATAAGCTAGAGTCTTGCCCTATGTTTGAAGCATCTTCAAACTTGAGATAAGACAAAAGATCTGCGCCAAAGCTTACGGGAGGAGGTGTTGGGGTAGGAGTCGGTGTTGGTGTTGGAGTTGGGGTTGGGGTCGGAGTAGATCCCGGGGTAGGGGTTGGTGTCGGGGTTGGAATTGGAGAAAAAGGAATTTCCGCAGGGGCAGGGGATGCGTCTGTGTCGCCGTCAAAGATAGCATTAATCTCACTGGGGAAGAGCGCCCTATTGTATAGGCGAACGTCATCTATTTCACCAGAAAAAGTTTTGATTTGACGAGGAGGGTTTGGCTTCTCCCCGAAAGACCACTTCTTATCCCCAAGAGAATTGCTCGTAGCCCAGTTCGGAAGATAGCCGCCGCCAGTATCGTGCCCATCAAGATAACTATTGTATAGCGCACCGGAGCCATGCGCTTTACCCGTGATGACAAATTGCCTCCAAGCACCAGAACTCAAACTATGCGGGATGTGGTCATAAGGAGGCGTTCCAGCTGTAAATAAGGAGACTCTCGTGTCCGTAAGGCTCAAGCCGTTCCCAGACTCAACAAGCCTAAAGCTAATATAGTTAAGTTGAGGATTGGACCAGCCGTAAGATAATCTAATATTGAAAATCCCATTGTCAAATAACTGCTCTACTGCATTAACTGCAGAAGGATTAAATTTAAACCGAATTAACAAAGAGAAATCTGGAGCAGGATTACCTTCATCTAGTGGGAATAAGTCAAATGTTGATCTCGCTATGGATTGATCCGACTCACCACCAACCGCTAAGGAATTGCCGGATCGACCTGATTCTCGACTAGCAGAACTCTCTACTGCCAGATTGTTGCCATTACCGGAAGAGTCTAGGGCTACAGTAGCCCCATCTGCTTCATTAAATCTCCACCAAGAGTAAAGATCTTTCTGGCTTAATGCGGTTGGGAAATCAAAAAGCGTAATGTTTTTTCCAGAATTAGAAGAGTCTACATCAACAATAGTCCATTCCCCGGCCGACTTAAATGCATATCTCAAAGTGCTTGACGCTGTCCCAGTGGAGTCTGGCGAATCACAGGCGCCAAACCCAATGGATGGGCAATTGTCAATAATCCTTAAGCATATATTTCTGTAGCCAGTATATCGCCACTTCATATTGCTGGTCGCAACCTCTTCTCCATAGCCCGGCCAACCTGCGGCGGTCTTTTCTTGATAGAGTACGACTCCGTCAGTAAAATTAGAATACGCGACCGCAGGCATCCCATTCAAGTTCACCAAAGAACAAGAAGGTCCAACCCACTTCCAGTCGCCATAGTTTGTAGGCTCTCCATAGTCAATTCTCTCTTGAGTCCAGTCGGAGGAATCATAACCAGCTTGCTCTAAACCAGTATACTCTATATACTCCAAACTGGTATTGTCCCAGTCGTGATAGGCCATCGCAGGCTTCCCGCCTAGATCAATAAGAGAAATATAAGCAAATCCGTTTGAGCCTTGGTTGTCGTCAAGCTGAATCGGGTCTTTCCATAGATTAGTGTTTGAGTCAAAAATAGTATACCAAAGTTCTTCTCTTGATGTCCCTGCTACTCTCCTGCCGAATGCAACTGCAGGAATTCCCCCTATTACCGCCGCGCCAAAACCAAGTCTACCAGCAGAATCAAAGCCTGACGCGCCGATCCCCGCAGCGACGATTTGAGTTGTATGGGTTGAAAAGTGATCCCCGCCTAGCCCATGGTGGTGATAAGCTTCAATCTGATCGGAATCGTCATTGTAGAAAAGGGTGATTGAGCCATTGTCGTATGGCAATATGGCACTATGGTCGCCAACTTCTCCCGAACTTACTTTGGAATATTCATCCCAAGTGTTTGTTTCCAATCGAAAGTCTTCGGAAAGCGAATGCCAGTTTAAGTCTTTTTGAGTATAATTGTACGATGAAATTGAAAAGACGTCCGCTGGAGAGTCAAGTGATCCATTGAGATTGTTTGGATGAAGGGCTAAGCTAATCTGGCCATACCCAACATCGTCCCCATCACTATCTAGCACTTCTGTATCGAAAGACTTTGTGGAGAGATTCCACTTTGCAAATTTGAGGTCTTGCCCATTATCGTCGTAATATGCAAACACCGGAAGTCCCTTTAGTTCTTCCGCTGTTCCAAGAATAATTTCACTGGCATACGTAAGTGTTTGCCCCTCTCTTACGTACTCAGACCTTATTGAACCCGTATCAGGTATAAAAGTAGCAAAGTTAAAGCCTGCTGGGACGACTAAAGAATCTCCAGTATCCCCCGTGAAAGCCTTGATGGTTCTGTTTGTATCGAAATATTTCCCTAAGTCTACCGTCTCCCCACTCGCTGAAGCAAAAGAGGTTGGGTTTACAACTATAACTGGCGGCGGAGTCGGTGTGGGGGTAGGAGTTGGCGTGGGGGTGGGAGTCGCCCCAATTGGACAAACAATTAATGGAGTGATATCATTAGCTATTTGTTTCAGTCCGGAACCTGCCGGATTATGGCGATTGACATAAAGATGGTTGGGCCCTACTGCGTCTAATATTTGAGTATCGCTATCACCCAAAGTATCTCCCATCCTCCACCAAGAAGTAGGAGAGTAGGACGATATATCTCCGTTCACACTTAAGTCGTATATCGCGGACACTTGAGCCGCCGTAAGTGCGGAGGAGTCCCAGACAGACGCCTCGTAAAAAGCTCCTTTGAACCCTGCTGAATTACCGCTTGAAAAGGATGCCCCAAAGCCATGAAGATTCGGGTCACTGCCATTGTGGGTTCCTGCATTTATAGCAACGGCGCCATTGACATATAGGGTGACATCGTCGGAGGAATTTCTAGTTAAGACAATATGATATATTTCTCCTACAGAAAGAATTCCGTCTGCACTACTCGGCGAAGTGTTATCAGCTACAAAATTACCATCTAGCGTAAGCTTTCCCGACCCATTTATTTGAAGACGCTCTCCATAGTTCCCTGCAAACAAATACTGCCAATCGTTTAAACGATCAGGGCGAACCCAGATTGATATGGAATACGCTCCGGTAAATGCAATTTCCTTTAGAGGGTATGATCCGCCGGGGGGGTGTAGCTCTAGGCGCTGAGTGTTGGAAGTGGACTGACTTAAAAGTACAGAGCATGTAGTTACCGCTGAAGTTGGCGTAGGAGTTGGGGTTGGCGTAGGAGTTGGTGTCGGCGTCGGAGTTGGAGTTGGGGTCGGAGTTGGGGTCGGCGTAGGAGTAGGCGTTGGCGTCGGTGTTGGCGTCGGTGTTGGCGTCGGTGTTGGAGTTGGTGTCGGAGTTGGCGTCGGAGTTGACGTCGGAGACGTAAATCCTAGAAACGGATTTGCCTTGGCAACAGTAACTCCCGTCCACGACGCATTCCAAGGGAGATGTTCTCCCAAGGTATTAGATGAATAGGTTCCAAAGTAGTCTGCTGAGGCTCCCCCGTCATTGGTGAATGTTCTTGTTAATACCCAGCCGACACTTTGGCCTTGGCCAAAAATTATTCCACCAATAGTATTTGGTCCTGAGACCTGCTCGTATCTCGAAGTTGGCTGGGAAGAGCCGGCATTGAATGTCCCATAATCTTCGTAGGCGCTACCTCTTCCCGCCTGTCTGTATACTCCATCGTACGTTTTCCCGCCAATTGGGGTCGAACCCGAAACTATAATTTCCTGCTCGGGGTAATCCCAAAGCGTTTGCCAAGATTGAAGTTTGTTTATTACCGTGTTTGCAGAATAGCTTGGATAATTGACGTCTGAAGGATTGTCTCCCCAGTCCACAAAGGTGCTCCATGGGTCTGCATTGTTCCCTGCGCTATCATCTATACCTACATAAGAGGTCCCTGTGTTATTTGCTACAAACTCCCAGTCGGTGCCTATTTTTTGTATCCGCTTGCTGCTGGGTTCATAGCTATTGACATACCAATTGTTTGAAGAATCCCACGTGTATATACCATTCGGTATGTCGCTCACGTCGGAGCCTGTATTCGAGCCTGCTGTCAAAGCCAAGCGAGAGCCCCATAAGTCGGGATCCACTCTCAGGAGAAAGCTCTGCGGTGTTGCAGTGGGATCTGCATATGTCCCTAGCGATGGATTGACATAGTGGGTGGAAATAAGTTTCTGCCACCCCGTCATCGAGCTACCATTGAAGATCTGATCGTATGGTATAGCTACATTTCTCGCGCTATACTCACTGTTGTCCCTTACTATTAGCCAATTTGTAGGCGCTATTGATTTATTTATGTCATCCGCTCCTCCAGCGGGGATATAACCGACAATGACAACGGTGTGACCAAGTGCCGTATCATCAAACTGCTCATTGTATTGCTCTTCCCATAATTGTTGTTGGGCGGGCTGTGAAATATTCGTTCCGAATTCATAGTATTCGACACTTGTGTGCTCTTCTTGATTGTGGGTAAGCGAGCCTGAAACAGCATTTAATATATTCCAGTCGGAAAAACAAGCAAGAACTGTTCGATTATTATCTATTTCGTGCTTAATGTTTTGCAGAGAGCCGCCCTCTGTATGGTGCCAATTTGTATACGTCGCCGTTAAACCTTCCGCTGCCGAGCCAGATCTTTCTCCCCCATTTTTATGGTACACATGACCATCTATTCGAGAGCTATCATAACCATCAACCACATTCTTGTGGATTGACTGAAAGCCACCATGAGTATAAAATGCAAGCAAGCCTCGGGCTAAATCTCCTACTTTAGTTCCTACATGAGAGCTGCCACCTTCCATGCCGACTCCATTGGTATTCATGTACCAACCGAAATCTGTTAGGGATGGGAGGTTGGCGTCATGGCTATCAACAGAATTAATACTTCCTACTTTGCCCCTATGGGAATCTCCGTCCAGCATGTAGTTAGCCCAACCATTGGCTGAATCCCAAGGTATCGTGCTTCCTGCATCAATAGAGGATGTGTACGGATTGCCCGCGCCAACCCCGTCGCTAAACTGGGTTGAGGGTCCGCCCCACCCGCCATAATGAACAAGGTGTTCGAGCTGAATCGAAGCTGACGTAGGCGCACACCAAGCCTTGAAGCTGCTAGCTGTCATGCCCGACCACTTATTCGAAAAGCCAGTAGGATTTGTAATCGTGCCAGCAGGCAAAAAGGCGTTGGGGTTATTGATTAACCCTCCACCAGAAGTCGCTCCAACCTCATACCAGACAGGTTGATTCCAATCAGCTACAAAACCGGAGACAAAAACAGACTTCGCGGCGGCAGCGCCACCTCCACCTGACGGCGTTGGAGTTGGCGTTGGAGTTGCAGATGGGGTTGGGGTTGCCGTTGGGGTTGCCGTTGGAGCTGGAGCTGATCCTGATCCAGAAACTAAGCTAACGAGACTATCGGGAGTTCCCGATAAGCCTGTCCATAACACCTCGTGCGGACATGAGTCGGGGTTTGCGCCATCTTCATAAAAAATCGAGCTAAATACCGGGCTGTTCTCGTAAACGCCGCTGCCATCTCCATTAGAATCATAACCTATAACCCAACTGCCGCTATAAATAGTTAAGAAGAAACCATACTGATTTACAAAAATTGGAGCTGTATAACCCGAGTTTGAATCATACCACGTCATATAATTGACGTTACTGGCATAGGTGCCGTCGTCTGCAGTTGATCCCCCAGTCGTTTGGCTGGACGTAGGGAAGGGCGTGGCCAAGCCCCAGCTGTCAAAGATCTCGTCTACATTAGATACCGAGAAAACATTATCCATTGCACAGTTAGACATAACTAATTACCACGCCGATAAAGGCGATCTCCTCCATTTGTTGTCTTCTATGCATACATACATATACTCTGAATCGAAAGCTATATTACCTTCTACACCTAAAGATCCTGTAGAAGCGGGGGTAACCGACCAAGAAATGCCTCCTGCAATTCCGCCGTGGTCTCCAGTCTCCCAATTGCTTACGAAGTTACCCGTCTCCCAGCTACTTACGAAGTTGCCGGTATCACTGACATTAACAAAGCTGGAGGTGTCTGTAATTCCACCGTGGTCTCCAGTCTCCCACTTGCTTACGAAGTTGCCTGTCTCCCAGCTACTTACGAAGTCACCAGTATGCCCAGTAGTTACGAAATTTGAAGTATCCACTGCCGACGCACCAGCAAAAGGAGAGCCGTCCACGAAAATTTCGTGAAAATGCCCTTCACCTCCGCTAATCCTATCTGCTCTTAATTCTAAAGACATACCCTTGAGAGAGGTTACACGATATATTTGAGATATAGATCATTAACTTTTATATCTATCCGTGCGCCCCCGTAAAGGGCTCTATTGGAGATGGTAGCGCGTATTTATTATTTAGATAAGCGCCAACGGTAGTCATTTGTGCGTTGCTTAAAGCCTTGGGGAATAACAGATATTCTACATAAGCTCCAGCCCCAAAAAGCTTAGTGTGGTTTCCGGCTGGCGGAGTCATGTCTAAAAAATAAGCCTTTGGGGTGGCTTGCGCGAGTCCGGGCGCAAGAGGTGCAAAATCGCTAGGAGCTGTTTCGTGGGGGTGTACCAATGAAGATCCGTTTACAGCACCCCCATTTATCCAGCCCTGATACTTAGGAGTTTCAGTAATTATGGGACTTACTCTAAGGGTGGTCAGGTGTAAGTGAGATAGCCAATGCTGCGGGTTTGTGGGATCCTCTGGGAAAGATGGAGGTGTTCCCATGATCGACGTCCCCAACAAGGCTCTGGTTGCCGACCTCCATGTGCTGAGCGAAGTGGCATTAGTGTTTCTCATCGAGGCGTACGCTGGAGAGAATGAATTCCCCCACTGGTAAAATTGGGTGATGGAACCCGCAGGCACGGAAGCAAAATTTGGTTGAATACCGCTACCCACTCCACCTCCAGAGATCACTTCTTGACTCGACCATTCAAATACCTCGGCTGCTTCACCGGCAAAAGCCGCTCCATTCGCGCCATGGTAAGGGATCCAAGTCATGTTTGTACTTACGTCTGAGGTTATGAAGCCCCCCAATCCCTTGGGGACTGGAGAAAGTAAGACAAATACGGTATACCCCTCATCGCAAAATGTGTACTCAGACGTGCCGAATGAGCCATGCCAAGGCGCAGTGCCTGCAGACTCCGCTCCAATGCCACCGTATATGTTGTGGAACGCACCGCTGGAGGGATTGTCGAATCTATAGCATGGGACTGGACTTCCATTGGCGTCTAGAATATTCTCTAGATCAAAAACCGAATCCGCACCTCCGGCAGGGAGCATATTAACCCACCCTCTCCCCGAGTAATCAATCGTGGTGCCAGTCGTTAATGCCTCTTCATGATTAATTGTATTCTCTCTGACCGTTCTGCTCGGATCTAAATGTAGTACTGGCTGAACGTCCAGCGCATAAGCAACCCCCGAGAGGTTGCTCGGAAAGTTATTGGGATAACCAAGGGCATCTCCAGAGGCAGCGGAAAAAGGGCCTAAAAGCATTGAATCTACACGCTCGTGAGACACCGATCCATAGCCCGGATTAATTCCGTTGTTTCTAAAAAAAGATATTCTATAATAGTATCCTACTGATGAAGCAGAGGGTATTGAGCTATCCACCCACAAGTTCTCCCCTGACAATACATGCATGCTCTCATGTATTAAGTTGGATAGGTCTGGCAAGGGCAGGCCTTCCGGGTCAAGATCGGGACATGGGTCCGAACCCTCTTTTCTGTATACGCGAAATCCATCGGCGGAGTTGCCGCCGATATTATGATTCTTGAATGATATTCTTACTGAGGTCTTGCTCATGAGACGTCATTGGAGAGACCCCTACTCAAATTTAATCTTTTTAAATGTCGCGTCGGAATCGGAAGTTCCATTTACGCAAATATGAAGTTCAGAATCGGCGCCATTAACTCCAGAGACGCCCAAGAACAACTCTCCAAGAACTGCATCTTTCGGCGCCTTCGTGTAAAGATTTTCTAAAGGACCTGTCCTGACCTTGATTCTGTATTGAGTATTGTTTAAATACTGTCCGCTATAACCTATTTCTTCTGGGTTCATATATTATCCTCTTCCTACAAGTGGTGAATTTGGTCTGAGGCTCCAGTTGTCATCAACTGGAGAAACAAAAAGTGGGTCAACTGCGAGATTCGATTCGTCTGGATAAAAATCCGTGCCGTTCTCGTGGAGAATGGAATTTAAGCCTTCAAGGTTAGAGGTGCCCTCAATCACTAAATCTGTTGAGTCATTAGAATAATCAAGAATAATAGTATTCCTTAAAGTTGGGCTCATTCTCCTGAATATCTGTGTGGGACCGCTTGAGGTACTTAAGAAATTTTCTACAATACAATTTTCAAACAAAAGCTCAGAATTCCCACTGTTGCCGTTTCTTTGTTCGAACAAATAGGGAGAGGCAGTTGCTGACAGTTTGCTAAAGTGAGTGCTTTTGAAAATAATTTTTCCCGGATCTGTGCTCGTCCCGTTCCCCTCAAAAAATGAGTGATTAGTCTGAAACCGACAAGAAGAAAAAACATGCGCCGCTATTGAGTTATTAGTGGATTGGTTAAAGATGACTCCATCATAATTTGTTTTTGTACTAGTAAACTTAAGCCCGGCATAGTTTAGGGATTGGGTAACGTTTAGACCACTATGACCAAAACCGAAACTCTCCGAAATGAATTCGACGCCACCAATTGTTTCCGCATAATAATTTACACTATTATTCATAGACACGGGATTAAATATGTGCATTCCTGCGCCAGTATCATAGGCTCCATTCTTGAAAACGATAGAACCATAAGAACCTGCATCAGTATGGGCTTGATCTAGATTGCCAAAATAATAGGGGTCCTCTTCGGTGCCCGTACCTCCAGTACCTGCGGTATTTGCAACCCAAATAGAACCATTGGGGAATGGGGAGGCTGATAGCCCACCTATAGCTGGAGAAGAAGGTCTTAGTCGATAATCGCTATCTTCGTGAGACGAAATATCAAAATTTACCATTAATGGATCTGCATTAAGAACTTCTGTGTCGCCGTAAGCGCTAGTATTATAATTATAAGCAATGCATTGAGTAAACGTTCCAGTGGCTGGGGTAGCATTTGATGTATTCTCGGTCCTGAAAATACAATTTTTAAAAGTTTGCATGCCGCCAGTTACGCCATGGTTCCATCCCGCTGTGGTGTAAGAGTTTCTATCTACAAATGTGCAATTGGTATATAGACCTGATGCACTTGCACCCGAGTAGAAGTAGGTGCCAGCGCTTATACCAATGCCTTTTTCTATAATACAGGATTTAGCAATTAAACTGCTCCCCGGCTGAGCAGCCATAAAGGTTTCGAAATTAATATAACAATTATCAAAAGTAAAATGAGATGGAACAGTTACGAATTGTGTATGAATAAAATGTTCAATGGCACCTATTGTCAATTTAAAATCTTTAAGCTTAAGGGTTACGCTAGACTTGGAGCCTTCATTAATCCCTCTATCTCCGCTAAGAACTGCTTTGTGGCGATTTTCTGCAATAAATGTAACCAACCCTAGATTTTCATCTGCAAACTGCGCATCTGACATAGTAAAGCGATAGTCACCGTCCTTGCATACAACCTCTTTTGAGTTTGTCGAAACTGCAGCAATCAATACATCAGTAAACTCAGAAAAATAATAAGGATCAGATTCTGTACCAGTACCAGTACCCGAGCCTGCTTGCATCCAAACTGCATCAGATGGAAATTTAGAGGATTTTTCCCCGCCAATAAGAGGAGAGGCAGGACGAAGGCGAAAGTCTTTAGCATCAGCGCTATCTGAATCAATAAATAAGGGATTAGAATTTAATTCATTCCCCCCGAGGTCAGTAGGGTTTCCGAGAGCTAGGTATACACCTGCTTGGTCTCCGACGTTTTTAAAATAAAGACTATTGTTCTTTGCCTTGTGGGCGGCTGTCTTGAAAAATTCATACTCCTGTGTCGCGCTGTTTAGAGTATCTACGTAAAAAATGCAATTTGAAATATTGATATCAGTAGGCCCTCCGTAGAAAAAAGAGCTAAACTGCCCATGCGTCTCAGCCATATACCAAGTACATCCGGAAAGTGTTGGATACCCATGGGTTGCGCTTTCGCCCATGTTATACATGATTAAATTAATTGAGGAATGCAGGTATACGAATGTGGTATCAAAGGCCTGTGTAAATTGAGCATCATTCATCCTCAAGTTATTATTTGATGCATATCCCCACGGGCTGTCATCTGTGATGTAGCAGCTTTTATATATTACAGGACGATTGGCACAGCAAAAGCCGTTTAAATAAGCAATCTTGAGGTTGTTAAAAGTGGGGCAATTGTCAGCGTCAGTAAACGATGAATGGTCGTAGTTTCGTTGGATAATCCAAGTGTTTTGGTGATTTTCGGCATAAAAATCAGTATCCCAAAAACCGTATCCTTCATTACTGTGGAGGTGGAAACGGCCATCCATTAAAATGACGTGCGCCCTAGTTGAGCCATCTGAGACTGAAAGACTTCGGGCTGGGTCCCATTGAGTGAAGCCATTGGCGCCCCTTAAGCAAAGCTCTGATTCAGAATAATCTGCCTTGGCTAGCTCCCCATCGTCGCCAGACATAAAGGGGTGCTCCTTTGTCCCCGCAGGCGCCCAGTTAGAGGGGTCGTTGTCAGGGGTAGTTGTAGAATTGTTGTCGGTTATGCATACATACACCCGGTGTAAGGCGCCATCGTCATACTCCACTCTATCGTCAATTACATAATAGGTTCCGCCGGCCCAAACTGTACGATGAGGGTAAACAGCTACAGGTTTAACATATACTGGAATGGACATTAGAAAGAGCCTCCGTCAATAAGCAAATGAGCGGGGTTTGAGCCTATAGAGGGACTTTGGAACCCCTGTCTGACGGGTACTCCATTAGATCCCAATGAGTCGCTATTCCCGTTGATCACGGAATAGGTCTCTCCGTCGGTATGGGCAAACTCTATATCTTGAGGGGACTCAGAAGAGTCAACCTTAACTGCAATGCCAAGCGCAATAGCATTGTTTGGAGTGACAGCCTCGTCTCCTCCAACTAAATGGGCAACTCTATTGCCGAAGTCATCAGTTTTAAATAAAATAAAAGAACTTTCGTCAGAATAAATTCGAGTGTCAATTGGGTTAATTGGATGAGCGCCAATGTCCGTGGCTCCTTTCACTTTAAAGTCATTAAATCGATACCAGCCAGAAGCTAGATTCCCGTCTCCAGTAGTCCCTACGACAAAACGCTCCTGATCGGTTAGTAGTTTAAACTTTAGGTCGTCTTTAATATCGTCAAGAACAGCTTCACTTCCAAGCCCGAGCTTATCTGCGGTGAGAATTGTTGTCGGCTTCCCTTCTGCGTCCATAACTTGTGGGGCTTTTTCAAAATAGAGAACTTCGGGGTCTGTTGGGTCGGGCATAACCGAGGCTCCCCCCACTAAAATGCCAGAAGGCCCAAAAAGGATTCTTCCGTGATCGTCTGCGCCAACGGAAACATCTCCAACGTTCAACCCGGAAGGAAAGTTTATTGCCCCATCCCCGTCCGCAGAAAGTTTAATACCCCCTATGTAAAGCGAATTGTCTGATAGAAATAAATGCCGAACTTTTCTATCTGCACTTCCTATATCGAATTGCTCATGCTCAGATGGTAAAATATGGCCACCGAAGTTGACCCCACCTCCTATGTTGGCGTCTCCGCTTAAGGTTGATTCTCCGTACGCAGTGATCCCATCAAAGTGGCCTTCACCCCAAGGTTTGGATGCGACTCCTATTCCTCCTTCGCCGCTTGCTCGCGGTACTATATTTTTTGTAGGCATTGTATTACTCCTTACACAGGTTAAAAAGATTTATATTATTTTTTTAATGTACTCATGTCACGTCTAAAAGTCCCCATTGCCATTCCCATATATTGAAGCAACGTCAGAATCCGTCAAGGTGGCACCGTAGAAACGGACATCGTCTAAAGTCACATTTGGCGTATTGAAGGGGTGTGATGTTGCGGTATTTCCGCTTCCAGACCCGAACACCCAATTCCCGGTATTTGTATTTATCGGGCCATATGTAACGGTGCCATTGGCGTTAGCCCAAGAGCCATTGGATTGATCTTGATGTACGCCGTCAAGATATGCCTTCAAGACTTTTGTCGAGCCACCTGCTGCAGAGCGATCAATAGTAAGCACGCAGTGATGCCAGACATTCGGTCCCGGAATCGTAATGTTCGCTTGTTGCCAGCTTGAATCAGTAGGTTTAATATATTGGTATATTATCATCTCATCTCCCGGACGAGCAACAGCGGTAAACCAACAACAGTTTTGACCTTTAATCATTACGCTGCCGCCATTCTCTGTATCATTAACTCTAATCCAATAACTGATACTAAAATTATCAGTAATATCGAGGCCCCCAGAATTATCTATCTCAACATATTCATTGCCCGAGAGATCAAGGGCGTTTTCAAAAGCGGCTTCTTTCCCTGAGACCCAATTAGAATCCGTTATTCCGTGAGCGGTACCATCAAAAGAAGAAATAGAGTCCGCTACCGTTCCTCCGGAAGTTTCATTCATCTTCCACCAAGCAGTTAAATCATCTTCTCGGGTGACTTGTGTGGGTGTGGGTGTTGGGGTTGGTGTCGGGGTTGGTGTCGGGGCTGTTGGCGGAAATACAACATCATATTTGTCGTTAAGATATTGTAGCGTGTTGTGTATCTCAACGTCTGATAGATCATGATCATACCATATAGACTCTGCTACTGACATGTGAGCGGGGCTTCCATCCCCTCCTTGGGCGTCTGCTAATGCCATCTTAATTGGGTTATTATGCAAATCATACCCATATGAGTGACTCTCAACAACAACCGGGGCGCCTTTTGTGTGTAGTTGTTTTGTTAATGTCTGACTTGCGAATTTCCATACCTCTATTACAAACTCATCTTTAATATACTGAGGCCCCTCCCAATTATCATGTCTGGTCCCATCACCGCCGATGAACGCTATATTTTTCAATGGAGTTCCGTTGTCTCCACAGCGTACTTGAACGTATCTATTACTGGCTAGATAATCCCAAGCGCCGAAAGCGCGACGAGATGCTTGCTCATTGTATTTCACTACCCATATGAATGTGAATTCTGATCCATGAGATATAGCAGATGAGTGTTGTACGGAAGAATCGTTAGTGAAGTCAACATACGGGCGGTTATTTATTTCGGTGGTGCCCGGTTTAATAAATATCGGCGGATTAACAGGCTCGACAACATAATCTAAGTGATTGTTGTTGCTCGAAACATCATTCCATGTAGATATGCCCTGACCACTAGATACTCCTTGTATTTGATTCGCGTCAACATGCCAGAGCGGTACCACGGTGCTGTACACTGACAGAGGTGTCGGCGTAGATGTGGGTGTAGAGGATGATGAGCTTTGCCCTGCAGACAATGCCGTAGCCGATTCTTCCGTAGGCATTAAATCTCCAGACGGGTCTTCTGTAAAAAACTGATAAGAGCTAGTTGTCGAAGAAAGGGGGGAGTTCAGGGGCATGTAGGAGTCTGTGCCATCATCTTCCCAAAGTAGCAATGCAGGTCCAGAGGAGTCAAATGACGCATCTCTGACCATTAAGTCTCCTGAGTCGTCTTCAAACCACTGTATTGAGACCGCTGAAGCGGGGGGAGTTCCCCCAAAATTGCTTAAGTCTATTTCAATTGAGGGAGCTTCTGACGTCCTTAGTAAATGAAGCGTCGATGTAGACGCATCTAAAAACGCGCCAGTTACAACTGGATAGGTAAGCTCGTAAGAAATCTGCCTTCCTGAAATGTAAAGCTCCTCGGCATCTATCCTATCCGCCACTAAATTTGATATAGAGAAAGGCTTCATTATGAATGGGCTATCGTGTGAACAGACCAACCGTCTGAGGGTATCGCAGCGGAAAATATAAGAGAGTAGTCGGTGGCGCTTATGCCAGACACACTATAAGGTATATAGACGTTTTCCCCACTAATCTGCACGCAAGGCAGGACAGTGGGGGTAGATTGAAATTGTTCTGGATAGGAGATTATAGCATCAAGAGAATCTTTGACTAGCGCTGTCGAGAACCATTGTTTAGATGGATTGCTTAAGGGTATATTATAAGCACTTGACCCAGCGGGAAGAGGCGATGTGAAGTTGTACTCTGCGGAAGAAGTTTTAGCATAAGTTAAAACGCTATAATTGCTTGTTGGAATGTCGTCTGAAAAAATGATCTCATACGAATTTTGGGATACCCCAGAAACAGAGTGAGGAATGACTGGATCACCCGAAGAGTTTAGTATACTGGCTGAAACTATTGGAGATGAGAAGTCGGAGGAAGAAGGAGATATCTGAGTAGATGTGTACTGTGCGGAAAGGGCCAATACCGAGCCTAAGTTGTTTGAGGCGAAGGTTGATAAGGTATACCCCGCAGGGATGTTATTTGAGAAAACCGCAAAGCAGCCAGTATTTGAAACTCCCGACAAGGCATACGGAATAATGTGCTCTGCATTATCAACATAGAGATCTGTCGTGACTGAAGGCGTGCCGGCGAAAGCATTGGGGAACTTAATTTCGTGAATGCTCTTACCCGGCTGAAGGGCAATAAGAGAAATTGAGGCGTCTCCAGTCTCGCTTCTAGATAAGAAGTTCCCAGTCTCCCATTTGCTGACAAAATTACCAGTATCTATTGCTGAGCCAAGGTGCCCTGTCTCCCATTTGCTGACGAAGTTGCCAGTCTCCCAGTCGCTGACAAAATTACCAGTATCTATTGCTGAGCCAAGGTGCCCTGTCTCCCATTTGCTGACGAAGTTGCCAGTATTTATCGAGTTGCCGCCGCTTATAAATAGCGATCTATATCCCAAGTGCATCCCGGTTGAAATCGATAAACCCCCTTGGGGTACGGCTTGTATGATGCCGCTTAAGCCGTTTATTGAAGAAATTCCAGCGCTTGAAGCTTGTATTAAGTCTACCGTTGCAACTGGACTGCCATTTACATAAAGCGAGTTCTGGGGAAATGCTTGATTTCCTGTCCCGAAGCGGCCTACACCCTTTACTGTAAAATCTGAGTGGACATGGATCCCTGACCCCACATAGGAATCCATGCGATAGTCGTTGAAGTATATTGCACTAGAGGATGGGGATCCGCCATGAACTCTAAATGTTAAGTCTGTGCTCGCTTCATAACCCTCGTCGGCCGAAAGAGAAAAATTATTCCACTTGTTAAACCCTTGGCCGGGTTTATATGTATCTCCATTCTGACCAAGCCTCAGTTCTTGAGCTGGAATAATTGAGGTATTTTCAATTGCAAAAAGATACTCGTTACCAGCTCTGAGTGATATAGGGTTTTGGTAAAACGTAATCTCTCTATATCCCTCTCCTATTGACAGGGTGGCGTTGCCTTCGTAAATATGTCCATTATGAAAGGTGGTTTTCCCTAAGTTGGTAGAGGTATTTTTATTCTCATAAAGGCGATATCTAACATCTATATCTGCGTCGGTGGAAGGAGCGTATTTGTAGACCTCTATCTTATCTAGATCTGAATCCTCTGAAGGTACAAAAGACTGCGCGACCCCAACTCCGCCGGGTATTAAGGAGTGGTAATTGCCGAACCCTAAATTGTCCATTCTCTGGTCTATGAATGGTTGAGTGTCTAGAATTAAGTCACCCCTTTCTATTAACAGGTTTCCGGTTTTTATGTGGAACTTTTCTATGGGAGAATCAGTGCCAAGTCCAACATTTCCATGCTCTCTAAAAATATCGTTAGCGTCTCCAGTTGCAGACCAAAACCCTGAGCCAGAAAATAGATGGACAGATTGGTTTATTACTGTGCTGCTGCCTCCGCCTCCGCCTCCACTTATCCAGATTGTAGAAGGCATCCCTGCAACTGTCTCAACTCTTACGTCTGTTCCATTTTCTCCTTGTATATTTACTATCCCGCCTTGACCATTAAGAGACGTAACTCCTCCACCTCCCGCCGCAATCACTTCATCAACGGTAGCGAGAGAGCTTTGGACTCCTCCAACATAAGTCGTCGGACGATCCTTAAAGTCCTTCGAACCGAATATCGTTTGGTCTCCAGTTACAAGAACCGCCTGACCAGAGAGGCTGGATACATCATCGCTTACACTCGCCAAAAGAGAGCTTAAAAGCAAGCCAGTCTCTTCTATATCGTCAACGAGGAACTGACCCGTCTCCACTAGCCTTGCGTCGAGCTTAATTCTCTCGCCTTCTAGGTAGGAACCGGTGGACTCTATATCGTCAACGAGGAACTGACCCGTCTCTACCAG
>PBIO01000023.1 GCA_002720865.1 Halobacteriovorax sp. | reverse complement strand
TTACACCGAAAACATAGGACTGGCCTTTGCCCATAGTCCTGGGCGTACACCCGGGAGTGGCATCGAAGCATGTGCGGCACCTAGCCAAAAAGGTGAGTGTCTTTCATGCAGACAGTGCTGGAATCCAAAAGACCAGATTAGCTACGAGGTTCATTAACTTGGGATGGAATGACAGACTAAAAATAGAAGAGCTAAAGGACTTAGAAAGAGTCCTTACCTCCAGGGAAGTCATGTTGGATAACATGGCCCGCATTCAAGAAGAAATGCAGGCAGAACTCCAACGTATAAATCTCTGGAAGGAAACAACATACAACTGTACTCCAATGGGAGGATACCCAAACACAGCAATAATGAGAGAATGGGTGCTGGATCTTATCGACTGTATGATGGCAGCTAATGAAATAAGAAACCAAGAAAGATAACATCAACAGTGAAAGATCCTAAAGATTCAGTTAACCTTGAAAAGCTAAGAAAAAAGATACTAAAAAAATACAAATGGGGTTTTATTACATTAGATGAATTTATGGAACAACTGAGCAAGACATATAGAGAAGAAAAAACTTCGCATACCACCCAAACGGGGGGTGACACCGAGACACCATTCGGCTAGTATCGCTCGGCTGGAATCACCCCCCTAGATTTGATGAAAGGTATACGATAGTTTGTCTATTACAAAGCTAAGAGGAATTAGGACAACTCTTGAGTTGTCACAGTTGAACCTAGCGGCCAAGTCTGGTGTAAGCCTGGGTACCATCTCAAAGATAGAAGCAGCCACAAAGCACACAGAAATCTCCGGTGTCGGCGTGGGTAAGTTAATCTCCATTGCAAAGACAATGGGAGTAAGCGCCCTGGACCTCTACCCCAAACTGGGCGAGGCTCCAGAGGACACAATCTAATCCCGTGGAACTAACCCAGGAAGACCTCCGACGAATCAAACAAGCAGCCTTCAAACTGAGAGCACCAATACCTGCTCCAGTTGTAAAGAAGAAGACCAAAAAACCTAGAAAAAAGAGGACAAAAAGTGGACAACAGAAACTACTCTAGTCCTGTCGTCTCCAGAGATGGTCGCTCTGAAGCAGCCAGCCCAGGAGTATGGCGAGACATCAACAAGTGGCAGTGTGCTTCTTGTAAGGTAGAGTACGGTAGCAGTCGCCAGTGCAGTCATGTCTTTCATTGGAAAGATGAAGATGGCTCAGTCATTGAAAAAGCTAAACTCTGCGGCTACTGTCACCGTAACCATGAAACCTGGGCAAGAATTGCACAACGATCAAAATCAGTTGCCCAGAATACTGGAAACTTCGACAAGTACAAAAACTGGGTAAAACAATTCAGTAAGCCCGGTAAGAATTAAATGGCTGAAGGATCACCTAGATTCGTACCCGATGTAGGACCGACTGGCGGAACTGCTCTGGGCAACAGTTACCTAAGTACCTGGGCTAACTGTCCCCGTGAATGGTTCAACCTATACTATCGGCCCATTATCGGTTACGACGAAAACGACAAAGAGGTAATCCGCAGGGGAATTCAACTTCCCACTACGGCAACGCCACTGATCAACGGTAGGATATTCCACGAGGCTATTGGCGAGTGGTATAATTCCGGTGTCCGTGACGGTGACGATACCGGCGAACGCAGTGTGGAAAAAGCCATCGACATGGCTAGGACACACTGGACCCGTGCCGCTGGAATGAACGAATACGGTGGTGGAGCAGAAGAGTCAGAAGAAAGCTGGCGACTTCTAGAGCAGATGATTCGTGACTACCACAACGATTTCGGGCCAGACTCCATGGAGCCTGAGTTCCCAGAAATCCGGGTAGTTTGTGACGATCAGGGTCAGCCTCTAATAGAGAGGGAATGGGTAGCCCCACTCAAACCAGGCTACAACTACACCTGTCGTACAGATCTAATTGTAACCTACCGTGGCAACCTGATGACCATGGAGCACAAGAGCGCAACCCGCAGCAGTGCTCGGATGATGCTCAACTCCCTGGCCACAGCGTCCCAATTCACCGGAGAATATTGGATTCTTTCGGAAATATTTCCCGAAGAGGTACTCTCAGGTGTACTAGTTAATGTAGTATTCAAAGGACCAAGGCCGAAGACTGCCCGTGCCCAGTTTCAACAGGCTGCTGTACGTGAGTCTACGACCCGAAGTCCTGGCATGATTGAAGCATGGAAAAAGGAATGTATACATATTCTGGATCAGATCGAAGAATCCATTGGTGAGTTCGACAAACTCATTCAAGAGGGTGGCGATCCTGAACAGGCTATGATGTCCTGCTTCCCGATACATGGCATCCGTACTGGAAGATGCAATGCCTATGGTAGAAATTGCGACTACTACAATCTATGCATGCTGGCTGGTATGGAAGCCAGACAGTTGAACCAGTTTCGTCCCAAGGTTTGGGATTGAATAAAACAGAGGAAAATATGAAAAACAATATCGAGAAGAAGATTCTCACCGACAAAGAAGTAGCAGAGGTTCTCTCTGTATCTCCCTCTGTCGTAAAGAATCTCGCAAAAGAGGGGAAGATTCCCCACTTCTGGGTGAACCGTTCTTTGCGGTTCCATTCTGAAACGGTACATCAGTGGATTAACGCTGGTGGAACGGGTGCTCCAGTTTGGAAGAACAACCTTGCTGGATATCACAACCAGACCGCTGAAGAAATCCCGGCTGAGTCTGTCACGTTGAACCGTAAGTAAAAAGGGGATGGGAGGTGGTTGCATTAAAAATGCAGTCTCCCTGTGGATGCAGCCATCTCCCTGAACCATCCCAATGAATAAATTCACTGAAAACGAACGATTAAATAGAATTGTCTGTGAAGTACTAGACACTCTACTAGAAGTAGTTGAAACCCTAGTAGATGAAAGTGAAGCAGACACACTCAAGCCTGTCTGTTTCACGCTAGTCACTGGTTACATTACAGAGGACTACTGGAACGTAATTGAAAACGAAATGGTAAAGCCTTCCGAGTATGAAATGAATACTCTAATGGAAGCAACTCCACTAGAGGTAGGTCTGCATGCGTTTCCAATTTTCAAAGGCACAAGTGGCGAAGAACTCGCTACAGGACTTGAAAAGAGCCTACTAACCAAGGCACTTGAAAGAATCAAGTCTGCTAACTACAGCCCAAAGGATACAATTGTCAGAGAAAACAAAAAAACAATCCACTAAAATCCGAAAACTAACACACACAACGTGTATGGTTTGTCGGCGTATCTTAGAAGTGGGCGAAGAATACGAAGACGTTGGAATACCCCACGCTGGAGGCTGGAAACAGTTCCCTGCTCATAAGGAATGTTCCGATGTATTCCACAACAATCGGCCCAGCGAAAAAGAACGTCGCAAGCGATACGAGGATCAGAAAAAAAAGAACTATGTCATTTGAAAAACTTCAAACATTCGACGCCAGTACCATGGTAGATAGTAGAATCTCCCTGCTGGCAAAAGGTCCGTCTGGAAGTGGCAAGACCACCTTGGCCCTGTCCTTTCCAGAGCCCATCTTTCTAATCTACGCAGACGTGAACCGCGATACTGTTCGTAGACTGGCAGTAGATGGTGGACGTGACATAAAGGGAATTGCGGTAAACGAATGGAATGAGTATCAAACTCAAATCGTTCCACAGATCATATCCAGGCGTATCGAAGCCAGTACCATCGTAGTGGATAGCATTAGCTTTCTCGCTCAGGTAATGTGGCGCGATCTCCAGGGTAGCCGCTCTCATCTCACCCAACAGGATTTCGGAACAGGACTCCGACGATTGAGTGAGACTACCCGTGACATCATGGCTACCAGTATCCCACGCGGAGATCACCCTGGTTACCATATTGTCTTCACAACCCATGTTCGAGATGTTACCAGTGAACAGGGTGCCCTACTCAAAGTAAGTCCCAACATCATGGGACAATTCAAAGACCAAATTGAAGCTTACTTTGACTACGCAGTACTGACGAATAGCGAAATGGTTTCCTCTACCAAAAAGGTAAACGAGAAGACTGTTGCAGTTCGCTCCACTCAGTACAAGATCATCACCTCACCACCCGACAGGTACAACACCTGTAAGGGAGGAAATCTCCCTCCTGAGATCGTAATCTCAGAAGGAGGATCTCCGTTTGATGAGATGAACAAGACTTGGAAACTGGGAGTTTCCACAAACGTCTCCAAGTAGGAGAACTAACAAACCAACAATAACGAGGAAAAATATGTCAGTTGTGACAATTAACCCCGACGCTTCCAAGCGTCCTGTTCTTGAAAATGCCGGTGTCTACGGTCCCGGCATGGAGCATGAGGCTGACGTTCGGCTGGATAGCTTTGAGTGTCCCGCAGAGCGCATGCCCGGTTACGATCGGGACGGTGAGCGTGGGCCTTACGCTTACTTCAGCTTCAGGGTGATTACCCAGGACACTGGGATGATCTTCTTCAACCACTGGGAGCCGATTGGTTCCTTCACCGGATCAAAACTCACCCAGATGCTTGAGGGTTTGGGAGTTGAGATTGAATCCGATGGCAATGGTGGCACGCAGTTCAACTCCGAGGGAGTTGCTCCGCGTGACGTGGCAGGTATTCAGGTGAGCGCGGCCCGTAACGGCTACAACGGTCGCCTGATTCAGGTCATCGGAGCGTAGGCTATCGCGGAAGTTCCGCGTAGGGGCACCTTAATTCTTCGGATTAAAGGTGTAGAGAATCAGAGGTTCAGTTGAACTTCTAACCAGCAATGCTGGCTGCAAGGCTAACTGAGTTGC
Source organism: Halobacteriovorax sp. (assembly GCA_002720865.1). Classification (GTDB taxonomy): domain Bacteria; phylum Bdellovibrionota; class Bacteriovoracia; order Bacteriovoracales; family Bacteriovoracaceae. Next base: position 28,229 of record PBIO01000023.1, on the reverse strand, counting down.
GAGATTAGTCTGTTTCCCCGGACCCATAAGCTCGCCGGTTTCCTTTAGTCGAGTTTAACCGTCTGGTTCTCATCCCTGCCCCCTACCCCCCTCTTTTAAATAACGACCCGTAAGGGTATAGACCCGTAAGGGTAGAGGTTAATTGGTGTCACTTAAAATAGAGAATAAAATCCAACCGTCACACATTGCAAACCCCGGAAAACTCCACCAAACCATGTGGAAAGTAGCTCAGGCTAACGATCCCGAAAAAGAGATCACCATAGAAAGCGTCAAGCCTGTAAACCCCAAAGCATTTGACATCCACCCAGTAGGGCACAGGATGTTGGTAGTACTGGACCCTGTCCCTGAAACCTACGGGCGGATTCAGCTACCTGAAGAATACCAATCCCGCGAGAAGATGGGTGCTGGAATCATCATGTCTGTAGGCTCTCTAGTAGGCTCAGGCGTACCCTTTCCAGGCTCTCCTCTGGGAGATTCCTCAGAATTTCTCTACAAACACATCGTATTTGGCATGCACTCTGGAAATGTCCTAAGATTGGATGTAATGGACAGGGAATACCACAGTGGTATCATTGTTCTAACAGACAGGGATATCTGGGCGATTGACAATTATGAAACTTTCTTCTGGGGAAGTCCAAACCCGGAGGAGAATTTGGATGACAACTCAAAAGCCTAAAAGCTGCACCAACTGTCCTGCTTACGAGTGGGGAATTGGCTTCGTCAAGCCAGAAAATGTCAGTCAAGACACCAAGTTTGCCCTGATCGGTCAAGGTCCTGGCGAGATGGAAGCGCGTTTCGACCGCCCCTTCTTTCCCAATGCCCCCAGCGGGAGGACCCTCGACCGATGGCTTCAAGGCGCAGGACTTCGGCGCTCCGAGGCCCTCATCTCAAACATCGTCTGGTGCTGGCTCCCTGCTCGGAAGCCCAACGGCGTCCCCCAGGGGAACCGCGATCCTAAACCAGAAGAGACTACCTATTGTTACGAGCACCACCTTCTCCCGCTACTGGAAGACGAAGGTTACACAGCCGATGATTCACTCATCGTAGCTGTAGGCGCACCGGCAACGCGAGCCCTTACCAAGTTGGAGGGGCCACTAGACAAACACATGGGTTCTCTTAAAAAGGTAAAGCTATGACAGAAAGTTACGATGTACCCAATAACCAGACTGACAGGGTGGCAGAACTAGAGAAAAAACTTGCCATTCTAACTAGAGATGTGGAAGATACCAATGAAGTTCTAACCAAGGTAATCCATGAACTGGCAATCCTGAAAACCTACTTCGATTCCACGAGGATTTCAAAGCACCTAGATTCACACAATTCATCCACCCCCTAAATATAAAGGTGGAAAATGCCTTGGATACTTCCTATTATACATCCGGCGAGCATTGTGCGCGGACGTTGGCACGAGGACTCTGCCCAAATAGTCTACCTTAAACAAATCAAAAAAATCCTAAACAATCCAACAAACCCTTCAAACTATCCCACCGATCCAAATAACCTACCTGAAAATACCAAACTCTGGCCCACCTTAAACGACCTAGAAAAATTCACAAACCAACTAGAAAACTTCGACCTACTATCTATAGACATTGAAAACGCAGGACCTTACTTAACACTAATTGGTATAACAGCCCTCTCTGCCGAAAGGAATGAACTAGGCCCCACACTAAGCTTGCCTTACAGGATGAGATACGGTCACAACTATTGGGCCGATTGGGAATCTCACCTAAAGGCAACCGAGTACCTGTACCGTTGGTTAATCAATCCCAAGTTGGGCAAGATATTCCACAACGGAGTTACCCACGACGTACCCATTCTAGAAGAACACGGCTTCATAGTCGGCGGGGAAATCTGGGACACAATGGTTATGCAGCATTACATGTACCCGGAAATGCGTAAAGGTCTACAGTACTGCGCCACTCTATACACAGGAGCGGCACACTGGAAAGACCTACTCGATGACAAGGATGAAACAGAAGGAAAGGGATAACCGTCTATGTCGCCTCCCACTAGTTGGGCAGCAAACACCAGTCATAAATTTCTACGCCTACCTAACGAATCAATATTTCTATACAACGCACACGACGCACACAATACAGCAAAACTGTTCCTCGCTATGCGGGCTGAAATGCAGAGCCAAAACTTCCCCACTCAGTGGAATTTCTACACAGAGTGGGTTCAGCCTCTACAGGCAGCAGTAATGGACATGCAAAAACGAGGCATCCTACTAGACAAAGAAAAGAAACACACCTATCACATGAACCTACGCCGGGAACTCAACGAGACAGACCAGTTTATCCGCGACTATGCTGACCAGACTGGCTTCACAGACTACACAGACAAGTTCCCCAACAGTGGCATGCAAACGGGTAAGTTTCTCTTCGATCACTTAAAACTAAAATCTCACAAGAAAACCGAAACAGGCAGATACAGTGTAGATCAAGATGCCCTGACTAGAGTTCTAAAAAAGTTTCGTAAAAAAGACGAGCCACACCGGCAGCTACTCTACTCCTTGTTCCACAGAGCCCGTCTACAAACCATCCTAACCCGGTACATGACTATCCCGCTAGGTCCAGACAAGCGTTGCCGACCTACGGTAAAGATCACCGGGACTAAAACATTCAGGTACGCCTATGCCGACCCAGCTCTCCAGCAATTCCCGCCCGAAGTTCGTCACCTATTCCAAGCGGAAAGAGGAAAAATTCTCATCGCGTCGGACTATTCACAACTTGAAGCTCGGATCCTTGCGTATCTCTCTGGAGATGAGATCTCCATCGAAGCGTTTAACTCCGGTAAAGATGTCCATACACAGAACGCGAGAGATCTCTTTGGGTTATCAAAGACCCAATGGGAAGCACTCGGTGGTAAAGCGAAAGCTTACCGTAACTTCGCAAAAGGTTTTCTATACAGGATCAGCTACGGAGGGGAAGGTGCAGTGGAAAAATCAAAAACGTACTGCCCGTGTGAAAAATGCGCTGACAGGACACCTCAAAGTCTCACCTTAAAAAAGTACGAAATCCTCAACGCCGAAGAAAACTGGTTCAAGACACATCACTGGGTTAGAAAATTCCAAGACAACCTATGTGAATTTGTCCAACGTAACCACTACTACGAAAGTCCCTTCGGCTTGCGCCGCTGGATTTCCAAACCCTGGGGGAATGATCTACGCCGCGAAGTTCTAAATATTCCCATGCAAATGAACGGGGCAATTAGAATGAACCAAGCACAGGTTAAGATGCACGCAATGGGCTTGCCTATCATTCTACAATTCCACGACGCCTTTCTGCTGGAAGTTCCAGAAACTCCCGGCAGTCTGGTAGACCAACACATTGCCGACATGAAAGGCGTAATGGAAGAACCCGTAGAAGCATTCGGTGGCGTATCATTCCCAGTGGACACAGAGATTGGCCACAACTGGGGAGCTTACAGTCAAGACAATCCCAACGGACTAAAAGAGGTTAAGTAATTGGAAGCTCTCGACCGTCATAACCATATCCACGAGATGCTTAAAAAGGCAGATATCCATTCAGATTTCTATCTACAGTACCAACTGCTCTGCCACGTTAAGCTACTCTGGAAAGATCTAACTCAAGAAGATCGGGACAAATACACCAGCCTACTCGCGCCAATGCTCAGTCGAATAGCTCAGGCCAAAGATGCTGATGCTGCCCGCTTTTCAGTTGCCCGAATCATCCAACTAGAACCAGAAGACATCTTCGATGCACTAAGGTTTAACCCTCAAAAGACCGCAGATTATACCCTCGTAGATGGTGAAGATATCTACCCTTCCGGTCAGGACGAGTGGTTAGGTCGCTACCTGAACTGGGCCAGAGGAGGAAATGCTCCGCTAGCTTTCCACTTCTGGTCAGCGATGACCCTACTGGGCTTCGTATGTGGCAGACGTATCTGGGTACCCGCCGGAACCCAAGTCTACATGAACATGTACACAGTACTGGGAGCCGACCGAAGCGCAGGAAAAGGCCAAGCCCTTAGCGCAGCATCTTATCTAATCGAAAGAGTAAACAGCAAACTAGAAGCTAGAGATGGGCAGGACTCAGAGAATCTTCTAAATGTAATCCCCTCTGATGCCACCATCGAGTCAGTCGTCAGCTTCCTAGGCCGACCGCCCGGAGGTGTCGAGGTGGACATTGACCGTGACGAGGAGGGGCTGGTGACGATCTCAGAGCCGACCCGTGACGCCGTAGGGTTTCTGCCCCTCGACGAAATGGCGACCTTCCTCGGTAAAGACGTTTGGAACATCACTCAGAAGATACCCTTTCTGACCTCGGCCAAGGAGTCTAAACGATACCGGAAGATGACCAAGGCAAACGGCATTGAAGATCTCAACAACCTAGCTCTTAGCATCCTGGCTAACGTAGCTCCTGATTGGATGCAGAACACAATTGAAATGGACATCCTAGGTGGTGGGCTGGGTGACCGGATTCTATGGTGTTACCGGGATCCCGTCTGGGATCGTCGCCGCCAGCATAACCTAATGAATGGCCAGCCTCTCGATCCGCTGGCCGCAGAATTTCTAGCCGACTTCCTAATCAACAACATCATAGACCTGGGATTCAAAGTCCCTGCCATTCTCGACCCAGATGCTCAGAACGAAATGGACTTGTTCCACCGAGAAATGGTAGAGCGTGAGTACCAGTCCTACGTTAAATTCGGCACAGAGGCTAGGGAGAACACCTCAAACCGTGTCCTGTGGATGGCTCTACAGATCAGCACACTGCTCGCAATCTCTGAGGGAAACTTCCCACCTCTACGAGTCCGCAAACGTCACGTCGAGTTGGCCCGCTTGCTCTACAAAGCTGAAGAAGAATCCATGCGAGTTTTTATGGATCGAGCTTCAGGCAAGAAGAACAAGTATTGGACAACCCAGATAGTGGACTACTTGAAGAAGAACGGTGGATGTGTCGGCAGAGGAGTGGTACATCAATACTTCAACCCAAAGCTCTCCAACGGAACCAAGTACCATATTAATCTTCTCAAAGACCAAGAGATGGTCGAAGAAGTGGACCTGGGGAAGCGAGGCTATTACCGTATTGTGGGGCATGAATGCAACTCTTGCACAAGATGATGAGGAAGTTTTTCACTTTCCATTACTACAAAAACCCAGAAGAAGTTACGACCCGTAAGGGTACCCCGAAGTTTAATCCAGAACCAAAACAACTAAAACTATTTCCAGATTATGAAGCAAGATGGGAAAAAGAATGGCCACACTTTGCAACACTGCTGCAAAACAGACTGCGCCAAGGTCACGAAGAATACGGAGATGATAGCTTTGACATGAGTCCCATCGGGCTCATTCAAGAAATCCAAGAAGAAGCTCTAGATATTGTAGGCTGGGCATTCATTCTATACGTCAGGCTATCTGACCTGGAGAGGAAAGCTGCCAGCCCTGTTGCCGGTGGTCAGGACAACAGAACAAAAGAAGACAAAAATTAATGGTTACTTTTGATTTACATTCTAAGGCACTAAAAATGAAGACAAAAATTAAATTTAAACCCGGAGTAACCTTAGATCTAGAATCTCTCCAGCACCCCATGCCTCATGCTCTTTTTGTCGCCGCGCTAACTTGTCCAGATGGAGGCACCCTAACGGTAACCTCCCAATCAGATGGCAACCACAAAGCAGACTCACTTCACTATTTGGGACGTGCCTGGGATATTCGTATCCGTGACTTACCCCATACGGGGGATGCTCGTGATTGGGCAAACAACCTGAAAGATGCTCTAGGTCCAGATTGGGACGTTATTCTAGAATCTGATCACCTGCACCTAGAGTACCAGCCTCATGGCACCGCAGGTAAAGTAAAGTTACCCTCTAAGTATTGGTAAAAAAGGAGAAAAAATGAAGACACCCTACCCGGAGACTTAATGCTAACTCTCGCCGAAAAAATATCCCGTGCTGAACACTTCTTCCACTACAAATGGACACGCGAAGAGCTATTAGTTCACCGTGGCAGGCTGTTGGACATTTCGGAGTGGCTCAGTAGAAACTTCCCCTCACCGTATCCATATAAACTATCTCAAACTAACCGATTAGCTTACACCCAAGAGGGAATTAAATTTCCAATCTTCGGGCAATGTAGCTGTGAAAATGGAAAAATGCTCATACAGATCCACTCTAATCTACCGCTCCATGAGAAAATTGAAACACTCCTACATGAATGGGCACATGCCCATACTTGGCGTCACTTAAACATAGAACTAGAAAGAGAAGAACACGATGATGAGTTCTACCTAGTCTTAGGTAGAATTGAGCGGGCCTGGGAAAACGCTTGGCATATGAACTAATGCCCAGTAAAAAGCCCCGACTCAAAAGAACTTTCTACAACTACACAACCTGCGACTGTCACCCTTCAGCCAGTTGGCACAAGTTCAGTGATAATCTAAAATGCACAGGTTGTGGTATAGACTACTATAGCCATCTAAAAAAGCCCACAACTTGTCCAACTCCAGACCTGTCAGGAAAAACCCCGGAACAAATAGAAAGACTCACCCGTACTTATCGTGAATCTCTTCTAAAGAAATCCACTCATGCCCAATAACCTGACCATCGAATACCCGTAGCATCAAAATCCCAGCCCGCCAGTGGTTCACATCGTCGCCAGCCCAATTGTGCCCTGCACTATCTCGACCGAAATAACAACCACAGTTAATGCTGGATATTTTCCTACCAGAAGACGAACCATCGCTCGTCTCATAGTATTGATAAACATGGGTATGTCCGAAGACCCTACAAAAGCTCCCCGGCCTGGACTGAATTACAGACCTTGTCTGTACAACTCCAGACACAGGGCGCTGGCTAGCTCTAGCTTTATAATAGTGACTGTATCCAACTCCAGAGATTTCGACAATTTCTAAAAACTCATGCCGCTCCCAGCCTAACTCTTTATCCATTAGATTATGCGGGCCAATTACCCCGGCAAATCTAGGATCCGATTCCAACAGTCTACGAATTCTATCTTCATGGTTGCCGTCGCACTTAACCAATCTGGGTGAAAAACCCTCTAGGCCCAAGTTAAACTGAGTCTTTGCATCAATGTACGCATCTACATCGCGCCAGTACGCCCGTCCTTCAAACAAGGGACCCTTTGCTCCTTGATCGTAGCCAAACAGACTGGGCAGATCAGCACTATCTCCGATGTCAACAACTACATCAGGTCTACGATCAGCCGCTAACCTACCCGCCCACAGATACCGATTGTTCGGCTCATCTGGATGAGCATGCGAGTCACCAATCACCATGTGAAGTTCAGGCTTCACTCGTGGCTTTTTCATTCTACGTAAAGGCTTCGCCTCAAAACCCTCTTTTATACGCAGCTTAGTGCGCTCGGCAAAGTCCTCAGCCTGATTGATCTCGGAATCGAGATGTTTGGAAGTAACCTTAGTCAATGCGCCTGATCAAATGACAATCCCAAACTGTTGTTCCAACGTAGATATAACCAGGGGTATATTAACCCCAACATCTGGTCGGAACTGTTTTTCAGGAACGTCCAGCTTGGCGGCAATCTCAAGTGCCCTAGCTTTAGCCAGTTCATAATTCCCGGCTGCACCTCTGGCAACTGCAATAAATCCGTCTAAGCCCGCAGTTTTAAGTTGACCATTCATACACACGTCAAACCAGAAAGCTTTTCCAGTAAGTGTTGGCGTAAGCCCACCAATTTCAACCTCTAGGGCTTTACCCTGATTAGGCCATGGGGGAATAGTCACTGGAACTACAGTAACGTACTTAACTCCTCCTGTAAATTGGCAAACCTCGCTTCCTTCCAACAGTGCAGGAAAGTTCTCCAATTCGCTCAAAAAAGCATAGGTATGCAGGGAGCCCCAGCCACCTTCCATTCGATCAAACTCAACAAACCCATCCTCAGACGGGGACAAACCAACAGAGAACAGGCCACGGAAACCCTTCTCCTGAAACTGCAACGACATCACTTCCAACTGCGGTTCCATGAACTCCCTAACAACCGCAGCGTTAGGAAATACCAGCGTCAGTCCACCCAAGGTGTCCGGCCCCATTCCACCGGGCCACGCCCCCATGTCCGCAACAAGCAGATGCGGCGACTGCACCTTGCTCCCATCGAACCAACCGCCGATCCGCAGCGCGCTGAGCGGTTTCTCGGAACCTTCCAGCCCCCCGTAGATGTTGCCGTCACCCGGCTCAAGTCCCAACTTCTCCAACGGCACATCCGTAATCAGAGTCACCTGACCCTCGCGGACTTGTTCACCGATAAGGTCCAGAGTCTCCCGACGAATCTCTCCTTTAGATCCTCGGATGACTTGGTCCAGACTGCCGCCCCATGCTTTTTCAAACCGATGCTTCCAGACAATTAGATTTGTCTGCTCGCCGCTCAGGTTAAGTCGATGCGCTAGCGGCATCAAACCATGACGATGAGAGATTAGTAGGTATTCCACTTTTTATTTAGTACCCTTTTAGTTGGTCAAGAATGTTTGGAGGAGGTCCAGAGATTTGCCCCCATTCACCAGTGTTTGCGTTTCTAAAATTACCTAGTTCGATATTCATTAAATTAGAAAGATCTTCATCGGTAATACGTCCAAGATTAAACTTTTCTCCTCTTTTATCTTTCCCTTTTGCGATGTTCCCGCTCTTGTTCCACTTTTTACCTTCTTTAAAAGTCATGCCTGAATTGATAAGCTGATCAAGTCTAGAGTCTTTAACCTGAGCATTTAATTTGTTTGTTTCTAGCTCATTCAAAAGATTCGTTAACAACTCAGAATCTTTGGCAAGTTCAAACTCTCTAATTGGCATATGTGGATCTACTGCGGTTTGCGGCTTAACTGATTGCTTATCTGAAGACTTAATCGGTTCATCCGGCGTACTACGCCCATGTCCCCATCTACCAAACCAGGGACCCATCAAAGGCGCATCAATTTGAAAAGGTTCAGCCACTAAAGATCAACTCCACCCATAGATTCAATCCCAGGATAAACTTCACTCTGCAAATTACTTCCACGATGAGAAGCTTCTCTTGGACCCATACGTCGCCGCTTCTTCTTTCTCAACAGCCCATTCACATCATTCAGCAGATTATTCAACATGTCCATCCGGGCATCGTTGGGAGTTTCCCCGTCCAATTCCATCAACTTAAAAACCGGACGGTCGTCCTGCTCTACCATTTCCTCCTGGGGAAGCGGCTGAAGATCCCCGTCAACAGGAACCTCGGGCTCATCGGGAACCTCCAACATAAGAAGGAACTTCTTCATAGAGGAGAGCCACTTTACAAACTCTTCTGCTTCAAAAGGTGCGGCCATTTTACTGCCTTTATACGGACTTAATTAACTTGTTACGTTCACGAATTAGTTCATTAAAAGATTTAGGCGGCTGACTAACCTGTGAGAAATCATTCCCCGGAATCAATTCCGGTATAGTTTCCCGTACTTCATTCTCATTAATATAATCTGTCTGGAAGTTTTCATTCCAGTAATCGATTTTGTCGTCCTCTTCTCTCCAACTTTCGTACCCTCTTTTTGTGTACGCAGCAGTTCCGGTGAGGAAATTTACCGAACTTTTTGTCGCTTTAAAGAGTGGCTGTCGTTCTGTCATACTAACAAGGACATGGGGCTTTCCGCTAATGATGGCTTGAGCAACATCCATCATGTCAGTAATTGATGGACCTAACAACAATTCTTTTAAGCGTCCAAAAAAAGAAGCACTTACAATATCAGTTGCTACTCCCCAACCTCCAACAGCAAGGAAGTTTTGATAAAGTTGTGCCATACCATTATCAGGATCTCGCTCTTTTTGATAAACGAAACTTCTAAAATCCTTAACAAATTCTCCAGCTACAGGATAGACCGATGCTAGATAAGCTAAAGGTTTATAATTACCGTTGTAAGCTTCCCTGAAAATTTGATCCGACAAAAATCGAGTCTGCCCAAGGGCATAATTCTTAAACTGAAAAACCATCTGACCTACCGGATGATTCCACCAGATAGGTCTTCGGGTAGCACCCGGAGTGAACTGGGATTTCTGGGCTCCATTGACTACGGCTTTTTTAGCCATGTCTGAAATAAACTTAGAGGGTGTATCAGGATCATAGTTGGGACTCCTTAGAACACCGTCAAATTTAACAACGGCTTCATCTAGGTTGATTCCTAAATCAGCCATTCTCCTTTTAGCCTCTAAGTATTTCCTGCCTGTAAGTTTTCCCGCATGCGCCTTAAACAAAGTCTCCATCATCGTATATTGCGCCGCATGCCCTGCAATCAAACGATTTTGTTTTTCCGTCCATGTAAATCCGGTATGTCTCAACATACGATCTGCGAAAATATCCGCCCACGTAGCCATTTTATCCAAAACTTTTGAACCGGCATCTTCCGCAAACTGAGCTTCTGCCGCACTTGCCCGTCCTAGACCTGAATAAACACTATCCTGAAGTGCCAAAGCAGTCATAATCTGCTGACTATCTAGACGCCTTGCGGTTGCGAACAAACCGGAAACGGTATTCTTAAATCCAAACATCATCATAGTGTTTACACTCTGACTTAAATTTGGAATCACAGCCAACGTCAACTTTGAGGCAATCTCAGAATTAACAAAAAGCTGAGACATTCTCTTAGTTGTAGCATCGTGGATTGTACGATCAAAAACAGCATCTACTATAGTGTTAGTAATTTGAGGATTGGCACCTTCTTTCATTGCAGCTTGCTTGATACCAGCGATTACTTTATCGGTATTTCTTCCAGCGGACATCATGCCAAAGCGGGAAGCATACGCATATCGTCTATTGGCACCAACCAAATACATATAGTTGGCTTGCCAGGGATCAGAAATAAAGGGGAGCGGATTATCTCCGCTAAGATTTTCAAGTAGGGTGCCTTTTATTTTTCTGTTGTTATCAACAGAACCATAACGATTAAACCCTTTACCAATTTCTCTATTAATAAACTCGGCATAATCTGAGTCCATACTTACTGCGAGCTTTTTTAATCGAGCGTCTCCCAATTCGCGCAGAACTTTAGGCACGTAGAAACTGGTGCCGTTCTGCATCAGTTCGTCAAGCCCCATAATTTTACCACCACCCAATTGCTGAAGTGGTTTATAGATTTCTTTTAGAAATTTTTCCAGTTTTGTAAATTGATCTAAAACTGCCTTATGACTTTCTTCACTTTTAATGCCACGCTTAGTCAAAAGATCCTTAACTGCCTGTTCACCGTGAAGACTTTCTCTTGCATTGAAAAGTTCAGCCCAGAGTTTTTGATTGTCTTTAGTAAGTCCAAGACGACCTCTGGCCTGTCTTCCAGTTTTACTTACACCTATATTTGCCGCCTTTCCCATGGCAACTTGAATTTCAGTAAGTTTACTTTGGATATAAGACCGACCTACAAGATGATCTGCCTCTGCGGATTTCCATCCACGAATAACATTGGACAGAATAACGCCCATTTTTCCTTCATAACTTTCGGGCGTAATGGCAATTTTAGTGAGTATATTTCTGAGCCATCCAGTAACTGCGTTGAAATCTTTCGGTGTTCCTCGGCTGTACAAAATTGAACTATCAGTATGGGTTACAAGAGTTTTGTACAATTGTCTAAGATTAGATTTGATTGCAATTGCTTCTCTACGTAGTTTTCCAGTCTCAGCAACAAGTCTTTCAACTTCCGCATGAAACTCGCTTCGTTGGTGAATCCCAGGAAACTTTTCCTGCGCCTTTTTCCAAATTGCCCTATCTCTAATACCCTTAGCTAGATTTATAGCAGGGCTCGGAACATCCAGCAGTCCTTCGGTAATTTCCATATACCTTCGGAATTGGTCATCTTTCCCGGCAGAAGTTCCACGTATAAATTGACTTACACCAGAATCAGATGCGGCAATTGCAATATCTTTTTCGACTTCCGGTCGGATTTTGCCTTTGTCAGATATCCAGTTTTTGGATCCTTTTTTACCTGCAAATGAGATATCATGTAGATGATCATTTCCTTGAACTACAATTTTAGTACCACTCTTAAACTGGTAGGTTGTAAAATCACCTTCTCGTTTTACGGTTCCCCAACCTAGTTTTACAGTTTCACCCTCTTTATATTTGTACCCAACTTTGCCAGTAAGTCCTTCAATATTTTCTAGTTGCCTATCTATACCTAAAACATTATCAATTTTGGTTTTAATACTTGCAAGTGATGCCTTTTCAGGCTCAGCTACTTTTTCATATAGTAGCTTTGCTGCGGCTAGAAATCTGGGATCTTTTTTAAGTTCGCTTTCTGCAAAGTCTCCGCCAGTATGGAGGGCTTTTCCTATGCCCAATAGTGCTCCACCAAAAGTTCCTGAAATTGCAGTAGTCAACAATGCTGCTTTAGTTGCTTCGTCTATATCGTATTCCCTGGAAAATTCATGGGCACCCATAAAGGCACCCTCGCCAATGGCACCTCCTGCAATTTCCATTGCACGGACTGCACCGGGAACTTTGAAATTTATACCGGGAATATATTTACCTTTAAGTTCATTGTAAAATTTATCATATTGCTGAACAAATTTTAGACTATCCTCTGGAGCATCTATCCGTCTACGCACGGCAGCATCAAGCTTTTTAATTGCCTGTGCATCGGGCCTCTTAGCTTGGTTAATTATTGCCTGTCGGGCAAACTGACCTCTTAGCCCTGTCGTAGCCGAAGTAGCTCCAGCTTTTAAGGCTGACTTACCAAGAATCCCCGCAGCTCCCCGCACGGCAGCACTGCCTACACCAAACCCAGTAATAGATCCTATAATGACCGGGGACCATTCCCCGATAAACTCTCCAATATTACGGGAGGTTGAATTTCTAAGTCCTTCCGTAAAAATCTGTTGCTCCTCATCGGAGAATCCCAGCAGAGAAGAAATTTCGCTCACGGCAGGCCCGACAAGGGGGTCTTTCAAAACCCCCGTATACAGTCCACCACCGAATGACTCTAGAAAATTTCCATCGTCATCATCAAGGTCGAAATCGTATGTGAAATCATCTGCCATAGGTTATCTATCTTCGAGGTCTTTTTGGAGGGCACGCCACATCTTGTGGAAGCGGGTCCCTTGAAGTTCAGCATCGGTTGATTCTCCCTTTCCCTCGGGCGGCAGCGGGTATGTCGAAGAAGGAGGCTTTGACGTATTAAGCAAGTTAGACATAAGTTCCAAGATCTGATCAGCTGTTCTAAAATATAGACCCGCCCCAAACGGCCCAGGTGTGGTGAGAAGGGGAACTCCTAGACCTTCCTCAACACCAGCACCAAATTCTACTCCTTCTCTCAAAACCCCCGGTACCTTAGCAAGAACACCTCCGATGTTCTCCACCGCAGTCCCGACTCCTTCTCTAATTTCCTCTCCAACTTTTTGCCCTTTAGCCCCAACAGATACTTCCGGCTCTGGTTCTTGAGTAGGCACGGAAGGCCGCAGATCTATATTTCGTTGCTCCTCGCTGGCATCTTTTGTTCTTGCGATAAGTTGGCCAAATAAAAGATTAAGAGATTTAGCATTACCATGTTGGCCTTGTTTGATCATAGCGTTTTTGAACTTACCAAAAGCCTTTGTATTGAATTCTCCATTTTTATCAATAAAATTTTCACTTAGTTCTCGCCACTCTTTAGTCAACCCGTATCTTCCAATATAATGTGATCCGACTATATCGCCGAAAAATTCTCCCATTGCATAATTCTTAGCTCCCGCCTCTGAAGAAGAATGTATAATTTGATTAAACCTAGGTTGGAGGGGTAGTACAGACATCTCTTTAGATCTATAAGGTCTTTTTGATTCGTCAGAAAAAATTTCTTCTTTAGACTGACCTAGAATATCTGGTCCAAAATCACCAGAAAACATAAAAATCTCACCGTTACTCACAGCACTCATAGTCGTAGCATTGTCTTTAATAAAGGCTTGCATAAAACGATTAGATGAATGACCCGCTACATCTTCCCAATTTGTCCCTGTTGGAACTGCGTTAGTAATATTGCTGCTTGCTGCATTAAGTTTATTCAGTTCTCCCGTCCTACCCCCCTCGGATCTAAGAATACCTTCTGCTCTTAGGGGGCTAATTCTATCGGGAATTTTTTGACCATCGCCACCCGTAGGTGATAGAGAGTCAACCATTTCTTTTGCCCCGACATTATAAGCTTCTTCGTCTTTAATCTGTAAGTCTGTAAGATGAAATTCTTGTTTACGCCGTTTTATTTCGTGTTCGTGTGCACCTTCTTCCCATATTCTTTTTTTCGCCGCATGTTTCCGGGCTTTTTCTCGTTCGGTTTCTGCCGCTGCGGCGCGAGTCCTTGTTAGCTCAGCCTCTGCTACCTGTTTGTCCGCTTCTTCTATATTCCGCATTTGAGAAGAAGTTACACTCTGGGGTGGCATATACTCAGTTGTACTCCCCCCAGGCCCAATGCCCATCGCACCAAGAACTCCCATAAATTGATCTATTTGAGGAAACCCAGTTATCCCCCGGCGATACGGTTGCCGCTGGGCCATGTTTTCTCTGTGGGCTCGTTGAAAAAGATCTACTTTAGCACTCTGATTTGGGTCCTTTGGATCAATCCCCAAATCGGCCATGTTTGCCAGCATTTGTTCATTTAGTTTTTCAGGTGATGCCTCGGGAGCAAACTCAAAGTGCCCTCCACCTGCTGCCGCTGCCCCCATTGTTCCAGCATCTACTTCCCCCACATTGGCAAGAAGTCCAGAAGGTCCTGGCTGCAAATCTACCGGAGCAGCCTGCCCTGTAGCACCTTCAATTTCACCGGCAAGAATCTTGCCTCCCTGCTGAGCAATCGCTTTCCTTTTGGCGGCTTCAGCGTTCTTTGCGCCAAGCTTATTTAATCTAGCTTCTTGCTTTTCAAGATTGTTCCGGTATTCGTTTTCTACTCTCTGCGCTGCAAGATCACGTTCTCTCCGAATTCTTTGTAGAGAGTTCATCTCATCGGGATTACCTAAAAGAGTTTTAAACTGCTCTACTCCCGGTCCTTGTCCATTAGCCATAACTAAATTCCTTCTTTAACCAAGTCCAAATTCCCAAGACGACGATTTGCCAGAAGACTCACCCATTCCGCCAGCCTGAGTACCAAATCCAGCAATATCTTTCAAAGTATTCAACATTGCACGATTGGGATCTCTGCCTGCCATAATCTGAGAAGCTCCCCCTTGAAGATTAAATAGATTTCCAGCCATACTAGGTACAAGCTGACCAGCCTGCATTTTTCGCTCGGTACCAAGGGAGGCAATCGTTGCGGCATTCTGCCCCATGATGTCTGCCAACCTTGCATTAAAGTCAGAGTCTCCAGGCCCAAGCCCTAGACCAGCACCCATTTCCTCTTTCAGTGCTGGAAGCTGACGCTGGGTCAGAATAATATTTGCCAGATTCACATCTTCATCTACGCCACCACCACGAGCAATGTCAGACATGGACCCCAAAGCACTTTGGGCTGCTCCAAGAGATCCTGCTACGTCTACCTGTGGCGTGGGAACTACTGCCGGGTCAAAAAGTCCTCTAGGATTAAAACCTTCAAGAATACCACCCTGTCCCATGAAATCGGGAATGGCATCACCCCACTGAAATGCACCTTTATGAGTAATTGGGGACAACCCCATTATCTGCCCAATTACCGGCAAAAGAGGAGACAGAGTTCCTAAAACATTTTCTGCCTGTTGTTGACTAGTAGAACTTCCACCAGAACCCATAACTTAATCCTCCACCATAGACTGGAGATCTTTAGAGACATAAACAACCATCCCAGGTTTTACATCCCAGGAAGTGTCTTCATTAATGATCTGCATTTTTTCATCTGCAATAGGGTCATCCACTAACATAGACGTAATTGCCCTATTGAATCCTAGCGATTTTGCTAGTTCAAAACAAGGTTTAGCTACTGCTCGGGCTGCTCCCGCCCTTCTATACTCTTTTTTAACATAAATCCCCCAGTACTCAGCAACTTTCCCCCAGGCAGTTTTCAGGTGGACTCCCCCAGGGAAATTCTCCCCCATCATGCACACCCCCACAGGTTCCTCTCCTTCGGCGGGGCTCATCAAAACACAAACGCCCCAGAGACTCCCAGCCGTATAAGCTTCAAATAGCCGGGTGAACTCAAGGACGTTTTCTTTCGAGGGTAGTACATGGTGACCTAAATCCTGGTGCTGTTCCTCTAGGTATTCTTTCCAAAGTTTAACAAATGCTTGTCGATCTGAATGCTCAGCGATTCTTACGATCAATCAGGCCACCTCACAGCGGGTATGAAGAAGAGGGTGATTTTGATGGGGTGACTGTCATCTACTGTTCGCGAATTTGCGTAGACGCGCAGGGGGAAACTATCCGCAGTGATAGATCCACTGTCTCCCGTTTCATAGGAAACTGAGATGGTAGAAGCATCACCTGCTCCCTGCCCATCATGCTTAATCCCCATGACCATCCACCTTACATTAGCCTCGGCAACTCCGCTAGTCATAGGCACATTGAGATTGTGAGCACAGTCGATTTTTGTATCCGTGTCCGAAGACGAGTCTACAGTAATCTCAACCCAACTCCCTCGAATGTTTTCCAGCACACCGTTGTGTGCTGGGATTGCTCCACCGTCTGCTCCAGCAACCTGAGCCGAAGAGGTAGCATCCTCCCCAATTGGATTCTGTGGATTCCCGAATTCAATCTCCCGGTCTACGACGCGAAGAAGAACACTGAGAGCCTCAGCAATCGAATTGGGATCCTCCGGGTTAATGTTAACTTCGTAGGTTCTGGCCATTTTAGCCTCGCCGCTCTACGTTGTTTTCCAGATAGTCTACATAGAACCCACGAATTTTAATTGGAACTTTTCCAGCAATCTGGAAGCCTAAGTTTTCATTAGTTACACGAAAGGTATTATTCGTCGATAAAATATTATGAATAAAGTTATCGCCATCTTCTTCGCTGGTGGCAATAGCAGCAGATTGACCTGAAAGAGTTTTACCTGCTTTAGCTGAAACTGTAATGTTTCCACCGATGGGACTTGTTACATATTCTATTTTAAGTCTGTCTAAAGTCTGCAACCACCGTGAACTTTTTTGTGCCGCATCATATAGCCAATTAGGTTCTTCACCTGCTTTGGTGTAAATGTCACAGTGATGCTCGAAAAGAATACCACTTTCATTTCCGTGGTACATTTTATGTGTTCCGATAGCCGGAGCCAAAGATCCCCAAGTGGGAGTTTCTGGAAAATCATCGTCCCAGGTACCGCCACCAGAACCAGTCCCCCAACTAGTGTCATCTCCTACATCAGACCAAGCTATTGCACTAGCATCTCTAGAAACAGCAGTTCCGAAAACAGTCACTCCTTGTTTATTTGCAGTATCGCTGGTGTATGAATCAACCCAAACTCTATCTGAGTCAATATCATAAATCCAAACTTGGGTAATCTCTGAAGAGTCCACCGGGACCGTAATATAAACCCAACGGTTTTCTTCATCGAAAAAAGTTTGCACTCGATAGCCTTCGTTGTGCGTATCACACAGCGAATAAAAAGTCCTCTTCCATTTATCGAAGCGAGCCCCTCCAGCTTCAGCAACACCCACTTCGCGCCATCTACCATTACTGTCTAGAATCCACCAGCCATCGTCGAAGATTCCAAAGTGTTCGTTGTCACTGATACGGGTAACTGCATGAGTCCCAACTAAGCTTTTCTGGTTATCTAGAACCTGTACTGAATTAGGTGCGGTAGCTAGTCCTGTCTCTCGGATAAATGCCACTCCATCTTCAAAGTAGCAAACCAACACATTGCCCAGAGTTTCTACTCGTAGTCCTGCCCCGGCAAACTGGTCAAGGTCAATATAACCAGATCCAACATTGGCGGGATCAGGGTCAGCAGTTCCACGGGCTGTTCGCCTGAGTCGCTGAGGGTGGCGAACTGTTGCCTCGTAGGTGTTGAGAAAATACACCCGGTCACCGAACGACTCGACACTGACTGCACGAAAGTCGGCCTTCGCGGTGGTAACCGCAGTACCACTTCCCAATTTATCAGTTAGTGGTTGATATTCATACACTCCTGTAAGGCAGGGAAAAACATTAACTGGATCGGAATTGTTGGTAAAGATAAATACTGGCTCAGTTATGAACATATTTTGTGCAGCAGGACTGCTTTCTGCATCTGTAATCTTACGAATAGGAGCGCCGCTAGAGAACACACAACTATCTGGCATAGATTTAAAGGGATAAGTTCCTGTAGTATCTCCTGCCTCGGTAGCTTTCATCTCAGAATCTGTATGGAACACTGCAATAGAGCCAGTATTAGTTGTACGAAAATCAATCTCTGTCCATTTGTTGGTATTCGGTACCAACTTATAAAGCTTCCCAGATCCTACAGTAGATCCATTTCCAGCAGTAAGTGCCATCCCTGAATCAGACGTATCATTGGTTGGTGCTCCAGCAGCAGTTCTGGATTCAAAGAGATCTAGCCGGGTGATTTTACAAATAGAATCAGAATGGCCTAGTTGAGTTTCATCACTACTACTTCCAATATTCCGGTAATTCGACTGTTGAACATACCCAGACGTATTAGTTAGTACTTCACCATTGCTGTAAGTATCCGGTCTGGAGATCAATCCCACAATGTCGATTGCAGAGTTGCAATCAATCATCTTATGTGGAAGGTCTGGAGTGTATCCTGCCCAGGGATTGAAATACTCTGCACGATTTCGTCCAGCTAGATACTGTTGGCCCAGTGCCCGTTCGCGTTGCTGGTAGTTAAGCAATGCACCACCAGCCGGAATTCGACTCTGGTTGCCGTAGATGTCTACCTTCTCACCAGCAAATCTGTTCATCGGGGACATAGGCTAGTCTCCTGGGCAAATGGCCTGGACGCTCAGTCTGTTGGGAGGAAATCCTGATACATCTCCAAGGTCGGCACCAGCATGACAGTCACCACCACACCATCTAAACGCGTCACTCATAGTTGCACTGCCAGGAGGATCGTAAGACATTGCTGCATTCAACTTAAACGCATAAGTAGTTCCGGGGGGTGGATTTACGATGACATGTTCTACATGTTTAGTATCGATACCCCAACGATATCCGGTGTTATAAATCCTGGTAGCTCCGGCTATGCTATTTAAGGTATCTAGTGTATAATAGTAAGAACCAGAGGTGCCAATCATAGAACAATATAATTCGGTTTGCGACACATTCGTGCTAATCTTAGCAGTATCACTTGGTATAATATTAGTTAATATACCATTAGGACAAAGAGGTCTAGCAGTTACAGCACTAGTAGCACCATTTGTTAGAATTCTTACATTGGCAGCTAAAGCACCAAAATCGTAATATTCATCAGCTTCTGTCCCCCAGTGTCCTACGGCTGTTTCATTTTTTATGTTAGTTGTACCCTTTACAATATAAGTACAGTTTGGTGCATTAACCTTAAAGGTTGGACTCGTAATAATATCTGTCCCGCCAGTAGTACCATCAACCGCTACCGTTCCCTGCGAGGTAGCTTCTTTATACCAGTAGAAACTTCCACTGCTGGCTACATTAGAGCCGCTTCCAGTTGTGGTATCAATAGCACCTGCTTCCACCAACCGGATATTATCAAAAGTACAAATATCTCCATCGGCAGAAGCTTTAAGAAAAACTTCTGTAGTAGGATCTGAAGTTGTCTTAAACGTACCTTGAAGATATCCTTGTGCAGTCCCTGTATGGCTTAGTGTAAGTTCATCTGAACTGCCAGGAGGAGAGTCAACTGCCAATACACAAACGTCATCTGCGGCATCTCCAATAACTTGAACTGCAATGTTGTACTGAGTGAGGTCTTTCAACTCAACTTGAGCCCAAATTCCTCTTAGAGTATCTCCATTACTCTTGACTTGTATACCATACCCCTGACCCATTACATTATCAGTGATAACTTCATTTTGTATTTGATTGTCAGAAGCAGCATCAATGCACTGCCACCCAATTGGGGTGTTAGTTGTTGCGGCAGGTACCCAAGGATCATCAGTTGTAGGATTTACACATGTAGCCAATGAAAGCGATACAGGATTTCCTTCAAACCCACCGTCTGGAAGAAGATTATTTCCAGAGTTTGGTTTGTTGGGAAACCATGGCACTGACCAACCAGTTCCATTGTAGACATAAAGACTATAATCGTCGTAGTTGCCTGCTACATTATCAGGACCGTCTACGTCAATCCAGCAACGTCCATAGCCAACTTTTCTAGCTACCCCTGAACCTACTTCGTCATCTGATCCATTCGTTTCTGCCGTAGTTAGTAAGTGAGTATTCCCAGATGCTGCGGCTCCTGTAGCTTTGTCAATATCTTTAATGACCTCCCCACTCTGCATTTCAGGACCACCCAGTTTAGTGGGTGCAGCATCAGAGAAAAAACACCTAGCAGAACCAACCCGATGTAGTGCATTATCCTGAGCAGATCCTGAATAGAAGTTGCCAATCTGATGCTCTACTTGAAGCTTAGTTCGTAGGTCTGTTTTAAGTCGTCGAATCCAATCGTCTCCCTGGTTTACTGGATCTCCCGCGAGTGGATCTGCTTCATAGTCCGTAGTCCAGGGGATGTTTGTTCCAGGCGCATCTGCAAAAGACGGAGGAGCACAAACTCCCACCAACCCTACGCTGGTCAGAAGACTAGCTAGGAGAGATTTCAAGGTATAGTTCATTTTCGATCTGAGCCTCAAAGTTTGTATCCTCGCCACCGAGTTGCCCGGTGTCTGTTTTTTGATTCATATAAGTCTGCAACTCCTGACGAGTTGCAATGGCTAGCTCCCGGTATCCCAGTCTAAATTGGCCTACCCAAGTGGCAGCTAAAATAACTGCTGTATCAAAGTAGGTATTTAGTACTGTTAGATCACTATCGGCAGATAGCAAAGTCGGACTGCGCCAAACACTCAACCGGACTTTTTTACCATTGTCAGTTGAGGTTGTTACAGGGCTAAAGTTAATTTCATCTCCACCAACATAAAAATGCCGGGGACCGCCACTAGTAGCGTATAGAGTTCTTTTGTTAAACCATTGAATTGATCTGGGTCTTACATCGTGGCGAGTTGTTGTGTTCGTAATTGTAGTTGCATCATAAAAGGTAACGTCACGAATTCCCAGAATATCGTAGCCTACTGTACTTTTAGAGATGCTGTAGCTATTTGTATCAGTCGCTAGAGTGATATCGTAGTTAGCTTCAAGCTCACGATGCTTCCGCACTTCAGGCTGACAGATAAATTCATATCCTTCATTAATCCAACGATTTAGCTGTGAATCAAGAATATCAGTTCTGTTTTCTAGGGCAATTTTTAGATCATCTCTAATTTGAGAAAGTGTCAAAGTTCCCATAGCTAAAACCCCGGTATATCGTCTGTACTTCCTTCAGTATCAGAGATATTAACGAATTTCTGAGATCGGTCATCAGACTCCCACCAATCCCCCAAAACATACAAACCTTCTGTCCAGCCATCTTCTACCAACTGGTCAGACATGGCGGGAAGCCCACTACGGGTACAATGAATTGCCCTAGCATGACGATTCACTCCACCAACATCGTGGCCTGTGTTGAACTTCGCCTCATCATAACTAAAGACTGGACGGTTAATGTTGCTCCCTCCGTGGAAGGTAGCACCAGCGGTCAGACCACCGATTTCAGTTCCATTAATATAGAGATTAACTCCAAGTATTCCATCCCAGTTACTGTTATTCATATAACCGAATAGCTTGTCTTGATTCTCAGTCCGTTCTGTGGCAGGAAGAATCTCAATGGTATGTGTAAGATTGCTGGAGTTTAGAGTTACAGAAGAACTCGTGGCCAGTGAAAGCTCTCTGAGATTCCCAGGAGTCCACCCTAAAAATGCCGCACTAGTGTAGCCTGTAAATCCAAACCAAGGATTTTGAGAAGTAACTGTCGAATAAGCAATATGCTTGTAGTAGACAAAACTTGCAGCAATACTTCCAGTCCAAAATTCAGAGCCCGAAAACCCAGTATGTGTCAGGGTAATGCTAAGGCTTGTAGGAATTACTGGATCTAGTGCAAGTCCACGTTCGGTTTCCGAAGTTCTCTGGGTATCGAAGTCGAGAGAGAACCCCATATATCCAGTGTAACCATCACCAGGGGATAGGATATTCTCGCCGGTAGTCCAACTCCCAGACGAGTTGATATAACCGTCATATCCATTGCCATCCTCGCAGGTAACGGTCCCCATCAGTCATCAGCCCCCAGAGTCGCTCGGTATTTATTCACCCCATAGCAGTAGGCTTCCAGATAATCCTCTCTGGCACAGCGGCCAGCCTGAGTCCAGTTGGCTTCGCCGCAGTAGCTCATTCGCTCTATAAAGATGTCGGGATCGTGGCCCCACTCTTCTTCGGTAATACAATGAGCGGGTAGCTCAGGCACCCTTGTTAGAGATAGACTGCAACCAATGCTCAGCCCGCTTAACAAGATTACCGCGCTGACGTACCATTTCTTCATTCTGTGCCTCTTGAGCATCGTCCCCTCTTTGGAATAAGGAGGATTCAGCTTCATTTTTTCCCATTTCTTCAGATTTTCTGGATATCTGGTAACCTACAAAAACCAACAATACCAGACCAACTACACCAGATAAAATACCTGTAAGAGTAAAAATGCTCACTTATTGGAAGCTTTTCCAAAGTTAGCGCCCAAACCATTGACCAGTTTGAGTAGAAAATCTGCAATGGCATTATCGCTGGTGTTTGGGGTAAGCGTGGCGATTACTGCGAAAGCTCCGCAGATCTGAATCAAAGTCTGGATCAATTGTGCTGCATTTTCAGTAATGTATTCAATCATGTAATCTACCTCTTGGCTGTGGAATTCTTAGAGCTTCGCGAACTTGTGCCCGAAAAGCTGCCTGCTCCACATTCATATCATGTAATTTATCTCGGAACCATTCCCCCGATTCCTCTAATTCTTTATCTCTTTGTTTGCTGTTATAATCTACTTTATCTAAATCATCACTGGATGCACGAGTAGCGGCAAATCCCCATGCCCCCAGGATTGCCGCCAGGATCAGCGAATACGCCAGCCTTTTTATTTCACCATTCATTAGTCTTCATGGTGTTCATCCTCATGGGTGAACAGGTTGATGTAATAATCCAGCTTCAACCCTAATTCTGCCTCAGAAGGGGCCAAAATTCCACTGCGTTCTTGGATGAGATTTCTTAACTGTTCTTCCTTTGCTCTGATTGCAGCACTGTAGACATTGCCATATGGGTCCCATTGGTTGATTTCTTGGAGAAGCATAGAAGCGTTAATCTCCTGGGAACTTAGATGACTAGCCCAAATGGGTGAAGAAAATAATGCTACCAGTAGAAAGGATAGAATCTTCATTAGTTCATACTTCTTATAAATATTCTGAAGTCTTTCTCATTCCCGCATGCCCCTCCACCGTTGGGACAAGATCCTCCAGAAATAAAGGGGATTCCAGAGGCTGCTGTACATTTACCTTCTACTCTTAAAATGTCTCCAGTAGAAAGAGAGGTGACACCAGTCGATGCAACACTTTCTGTTTCTATGTAGATATTTCCCCAAAGTGCCCAAGAATAACCCGCTAAAGTATCAGGTACTACAGCAGTGGAAAACGAACTTCCATCATCTGTACTCTTGGTAACTCTCGTACTGCACTTCACTGTAAATTGATTTCCAGTCCCGTAACCACTTATATCTGCCGTATGAAGGATTAGAAAATCCCGTGTTTCCGTCCCGGTGTATTTGAACCCTTCAGTTACCTCCGTCCAATCCGAAGTACTGCTTTCAATATTTCGGTGTGTATTAATATCGACCCAAGTGTCTGCTGAACCTGTGTTGGTTTTAATTCTATTCGACGTAGTATCTGCCCAAGATTCATACGTTTTGGGTCCGTGTTTAAGGGTAAATGCTCCTAGTGGCTGGGCTACCAGCAACAACAAGCTAGCAACTGTAAACGCTAGATTTTTCATCCTTAGTGCGAGTGGCTCCTCGGAGCGTCACAATAAGCTACGAGTACGTCACCGTCAGTTTCGGTATCCCCGCAGGCACCCTGAGTTCCATCAGTAAGGTTTCTTACACCAAACTCGGTGTTACAAACCAAACCTCCAGAGACACCACCATCAGTAGTAGAAGTTGTTGTATTATCTAGTCCCAGGTTGCAAAAATCAGTTCCGGTCCTGTTATTTGCATCTACAGGTTTCCATTGAAAAATTCCCGGCAACATCTGATATCCAGAGTTGAGAATTTGCCATTTACCTACACCGGGAAGGTCAATGATTCCAGTACATCCATTAACTCCAGTAGCACAAGCATCTTCCATTTCATCAGACATGAAATTAGCCGGAATTCCCTGGCCAGGAGCACAGACTTCTCCTACTTGACTGACAATATTAGACTTCAGCTTAACGTTTAGAGAGCCTAGAATTTTTGCGCTTGTATCAGTGGCATGGGAGATATCAAAAATTCCTCCAACGGCAGAGAGAAAATTTTCTCTATAAGTAGACGTTCCATTTGCAAACGAAGCACAAGTTGCCGGGGCGGAAAACAGACCGTTAATTTCTCCTTCTAGAGTGATGCCATCAGTTGCTGCAATTCCGTAGATATGCGGCGCAGAATTCATATCATTAGCCCCAAGCAAAAATTCCGCATTGGTAGAATGATGGGAAGACAATCTAGGAGGAGACTGTCCAGCATCATCCGAAGTTGCGTCATCTCCAATAATGAAGTAATGCTGAGAACTTTGCCCTGTACTTACTATCCCAATTTCATCATAAAGTGTATTTGATTCTTTAAGATCTGTATGTCTTAGATAAGAGGCATGCCCACCACAGTTAACATAATCAAGCCCATTTGTAGTTATATTAGCAGGATAAGTAGATCCTTTAGCATCCCAATAAATTCCTACTTCTCCAGTAATATTTTCTGCGGTATCACATAACAGACTATCTCTAAGTGACCAGTTGTAATTTTGTGCTCCATCATCATGACCCATACCACGATTCAATTGAGAGTCATATACAATCGTGTAATAAGGATCAGAATTATCAACGTACCGGATAGTTCTGGTATTGTTTGCTAGAGCATCAGTTCCAACTGCTAGACTATCTTCTCCATCAGTGATGTTTATAAACTTAGTAGTTATCTGGGCTGGATGGTCTACTGTAATAGCACTTTGTCTAGTAGTTGCATTTAGATTTGAAAAGTGACAATTTTGCACTGTAAACTTAGCAGTATTTGCTGCCTTATAATCTCCAGCGTTTCCAAAGTTACTCTGGTCAATTCTCAGAATTGCATACCGCTCAGTGTCAGGAATTTCCCCAGTCGTCTCATCTCCTCCAGGGGCTGTGTCGTAGACGAAAGCATGTCCCTGACAGTCAATGGTAAGATCAATACCTTTCCAATCAGTCGGGGTATCTCCATAACAATCATCTACACCAGACCCGGCATCTCCTGAACATCCGGGCTCAGCATGAAAAACTGCACAGTTTGTGTCGTCGTTGCAAAGCGCCCCATCAGGCTCTGACAGGGTATTCTTAACCAAGTCATCTGTAAGAATTACGTTTGTCTTCTTCCAGAAATGAGCATTATCTCGATCATCATTCCTCTTCTTTTTGTACCAGAAATTTTGCCAATCGGCGTAGTTGTTAATGTATACGTCGTTAGAGTTACCTTCTAGTCCTGGGCCGCGCTTCAGGGTATAGCTATGAGCGACCCCGGCAAACAGTCCAAGCGTCAAAAGGGTGGTCAAAATATACTTGAACATTATTGGCCTCCATTACACCGGACGATAACCATGCCCTCATTGGATGCAGGTACAGTTCCGCCTACGTCCACCCAAAACCACTGGGCAGCAGCACCGAGAGTTTCCCCGGTACCCGTATAGGAGCCTCCACCCGGATCAAAGGTGACACAGGCAGCACCCTTTTTCGTTGCATCGTCTAGGGTTGTCTCAGGTGCAGGACAATGTTTCAACAGATAGGTACTATTACTTGCAGCCGTAGTATCACCATCATGGTCATCGTAGATGAGAACATCGAAATTCTCACATGCGCCAACATCCAAAATGGCCGGATCCTGGGATGCGTTGGTGGGCTTCGTGCAGACGAACCCGTTGCGTTGAACTGATGTAACAGTTCTGCCAGCTTGACAGCCGTTAAGCCAATCTGCCGCCAGACTTTGGGAGGCCCACAGGAGGACCCCCAGTGTGGTGAGAAAGGTCCTAAACATTTTGTGGGTTCTCCTATCGCCTACTGGCGCGACTAACTCCAAAGCTCCACCAATCAAGGTAAAGAACACCATCGCGATCTGCGGTGGGTCCGTTAACAACCTCAATTGTAGGAACAAGAGCAACTGTATGATAAGGAACCTGATTCGTAAGAACGGTTCCGTGTTTTACCCATGCAGGTCCACGTCCACCCATCGGGTGAGTTCTATCCCCAGGAATGCCACTAGCGGGGCGTACTCGACGATAGAAAAACTCCGTCGTACCATTGGCATTATTATCGCTCCAATCGGTTACTCGCATACGAAATGCAAGGTCAAACCATACTGGATCGCCTGCCGCCGTGGACCCATTGGCAACGGTACCATCTACTCCACCAGCAGCAACTAGTTCAGTAAAGTTTGTGCCGGAGGCATAGGCAGTATTACCAACACGTTGAGAGATTCCATCAATGGAGCCATCTTCAGGAATATGAAATCCAACCAATTGTTCAGCCGCACCAGCAACCGTCAATGCACCAGTTCCCGCAGTCATTAGACCAGTATCCCCCGCAACTGCAAAACCAATGAAAGCTTTACTGTCCCAGTTTCCTGTGACATCACCTCCAGCTTCGTCGTCTGCTCTAAGACCAACTCTACAGGCAAAAGTAAAAATCTGGTTGTCTAGAGCATCAGCCCCTGCGGCAGTTTCTGGAATAATCAAATGAGGAAATGTGCCACCCGCAGCAGGATCTGCTTGGTTGATACGATCAAACTGAATATTTCCGCCGGTATCTTCAGTATCTCCGGTATCAATACGAAGACATGAAGGTGCCCATACATCTACATTAGCAGGATCATTAATTCCAATTTCGTCATTTGAAGGCGAACCTACATCGGTCAATACACAACCGAGAATTTCAAAATTTGAAGTTCCGCCAAAAGCTTCGGTGGGAACTACATAATCGAAATCGTCAAAGACGCTTACGAGTTCAGTTTCTCCATCGAGTACTTTAACTGATTGATTTAGTGCTGCTCCACCTTGAGCTTTATCACTTGCACCAAGAGGTTGCTGAAATCTAGGCATTTTATATATCCTAACTGGCCCGAAGGCTGGCCCCGTAGGGCTGGTTAGTTGCTAAGGTGGGGCAGTTTTTTGACGTGCCCCAGGTCTTCTACAGACGCAGGAAAAAGAGGAAAACCTACGCCTGGGATCCCCAAGATCCTCGCCACTCGTCGAACATGACGCTGGCTCGATAAGCTCCGTAGAACTTCTGATCGAACGTATCAGCATCCTGTGCGCGCGAGAAGGTGAGACTCTTACGGTTGTTCCACGCCAACGTATTCTTGCCCGGAGGCGAGAACACGAACCAGTTGGTCTGGCTGGAGAGGTACGGAACCTCCAACGGACGCAGACCACTGCGACTCGAAACCACGGTGCTTCGATCATTGTCCGCGCTACCCGGCTTGTAATCCGTGTTGAGGAGCACGTATGCATTGTGCTGCTCATTGGGATGAATCAAGAGGATAGACGGAGCGAGATCAACGAACCGTCCCTCATCCGACGTAGTGGTGCTAGCCAGCGTAAGAATGGACTCCAGTCCAGTCTGGCTCAGCGCAACTGCGGGGCTGAGGATGTTGGAAGTGGTAGACGATGCACCCTTCAGGATCGTGTGAGATGCCTGAAAGAGAGTATCGTTATCCAATCCCGTATAGGTAGTGCCAGTGAAGCCATCATTGACGAGGCCCCATGCAAGGCGCTCCTGATGGTCACGAGCAGATTCACCAAGCTCACTGGACATCCGGTTCATTACATTGAACTGGTCATCTTCCATCATCTCCATGGTTGCTCGCCAACCGAGCGCAAAGGTCTGATGGACCGTCCTGACTTGGGTACCCTGCACCGGGTCATCGAACGCTACCGGCGTGCCCTCGGGCTTGGTAGCAAACGTGCCCAGACCAGCGATACGAATTCGGTCTTCGTATGCCTTGGTGCTGTTTCGAGTTTCAAACAGTTGTGGGTATTTGAGACTCTGCATTTGGAAGGACTGGAAAAACACGTCCTTCTCTTCGGCTTCCAAAAGCTGGAAGAACTGCGGTGTAAGTGTAGCCATT
>PBIO01000022.1 GCA_002720865.1 Halobacteriovorax sp. | reverse complement strand
TTACCTGATCTCGCACCACGCCTTGCACTCATCATTTGTCCTGTGTTCAAAACTCTAGGTGATGATTGACCGCCATCCTGCGCTCTTGCTTTTCTGCGGTATGTATCCCCTGCAGCTAACAGCATTTTTGATTTATTTTCATTTTCGGTTAAAGCTAAAGCAAACACGCTCGCTAATCCGTAAATAACGGACATACGAAAGTGTGGGGGCCAGTTTCCTACTGGCGGTTCTACAGTACGATCAACAGAAATAACACTATTGCTATCAGCATCAATAAGCAGTTTGTCACCTTCCATCTCCCATTCGCCTAAAACAGAACGGCCTCGTTCTAATACGTTCCAAACTCTAATGGTGTTGCTTGGTATTTGAAAAACACCCAATCCCGTAGGATGGGTAATGCTAGGAATAAAACTTGTTGTTGTTGTTTGACTAGCAAAGCGCCACCGCGTTTCAAACAATTCCGCTTCTATCAAATCTTCTAACACAGTATTTGCGACAAGTGCTTGCGTAGTTTGGTCATCCAGCGAAGTAATAGGGTTATCCCCAACCAGAATAAGAGCAGAATTAACTAAATCTATTTTTGTTTTACTCACTGATCACCTACCTATTTAAAAAAAGGGTGAGCCGAACGATGAAAGAGCCGAAAACCGTCCATGCTCACCCCATACCCCGAAGGGATTCTTACCTGCTGTCAGTTGCAGTTATCAACTGATCCATGTCACCAGTATCAACAGTAGTGCCATCATTTGAAACGACTTGCATAAAGCCGATTCCATCTGATGCTTTTGCTAAAATAACGTCACCGGGGTTTAAAAACCCAGCTGCGTCATTAAAGTAATCTACTGCGTCAACGGCATTTTTAGCATCTGCGGTTGCATAAATGTACAAAGTAAAATTTACATCCGTGACACCTGACTTGCCAGCAGTCTGACCGATTCGGGACAGTGTATCAAAAGAAAACGCCATGATTACCTCCCTATTCTGTATATTTGACTTCTTCGATACCGTCATTATCAATAATGACAGACCCAAGAGCCAGTGAACCAACAAACAAGAACGCAGCATATTCGTTCTCATAAGATGGCGTAATTTGTGGTTCGGCGTTCATGCCAAGGCCAACTGCAGAACGGTGATATGCAAAACTTTTGCGTACACTGCTTCCGTCTACATCAAGACCTGAGAATGACCAGTATAAGAAACCAAACCAGCGTTTTGCTGTAATGCCTGTAGGCCAAGGTAACTGATCAGGGCCGATATAATCAGCATCAGAAAATTGATCAATGCCAATAAGATCATTCCAACCAGCAGGGCTAACGGGCCAGAATCTTGCACCATCGTCGGGAACATCTCTGTCACCCATACGTGTATGCACATTCTGCACTTTAGCAAGTGTTAAACCGCCAGCAGATGTTTCGGAGTCGTTAGTTGCTGCGTCCATAGCAGTAACCAGAACTTCGTCTACTTTACGGCCTAACGCACCAGCGATTGCCTGTACTGTTACTTGTCGCTCATCAATGTTGGTTTTCAACATATCGAGTTTATCAACAAGTTCGCCAGCATAGTAGTCTGCCATTGTGACTTGAACTTTTGAGTGTCCAAGGTTCATCAATGGAACTTTACCATGCCTAGCTTTTTGCCCAGCAACGCCTTTTCCGATTTTTGGAAAAGTATCGTCTTGAGCAGTCACCTTTTTCTCACGAACTGTATTTCTGAGCTTAGAACCCATGCGTTGGAACGCAACGTGTACTTCGCTCTCAAATTGCGAGATAAAGGTGGTATCAATGGTAGGAGCTGCCATTTGACTATCCAATCCTTTATAAAGTTAATAACAAAATACGGTTGTTCCTAGCAGATGGGCTACTCTGGTTATTCCTTACGGGCCAGTACCACCATACTTTTGGGCCGATGCTATACCTGTATCTAAAGGATTTTTAATATTCTACGCACAAAAGCTATTTGTCGCGGTCATTCCATAACTGAAACAGCGTTTTTATTTTTTCTTCGATTACGTCAAGCCTGTTAAAAGCTTTGGCAAACAGCACAACACAAGACAGCACCGCTACCAGCAAAGGCCAATAGGTCGAAAAAAGCGTGTGAAACGATACGTCCTCCATTATGCCCCCGGTTTAATTATCTCTTCCCCGTGTTCTCCCCCATCAGGCATACAGCTGTGACCTGACGGCAAATGAACAACTGCTGACCATTTAAGTGATTTTTTATTAAGCCAAATTTCTGTTATATGCCCTTTTGCCGATAGCCCACGCCAAATACGCTCTTCTCCTAGTTTTGTTAATTGATCTAATACTTGATTTGTCGGCAAACACGGCAAATAGCTGTTTGGGTTAGCATTAGCCGGAACGCGGAACCACATAAACAGCAAAAATGCCGCAAATATTAACACCGCTATTTCTGCCCATCTCATCTACTTAACCATTCTTTTATTATGTTTTTTAGGCTTCTTTTTTGATGTAGGGCCGGGATACGGCTTGAGCTTACCTCCCTTTTTTGAATAAGGCATATTAGTATTCCTCCCCCATCAGCCATTTTGTAAGCGTTCAAAACCTTTTGTTACGCGATCTATTAAACCTTGATCACGCACTCCGGCAGCGCCCCAGTATTTCGGATCATTCATTAACGCCTGCAATTCTTCCAGTGATTCTGCGACGGGAGCCGACTGTCCTCCGTCAACACTGTTTGACGATACCTGCGAGAGCGCCATCATTTCTTCTATCGCCACAATTCCTTCTGCCGTTGTAGCAAGTGAATTAAGAGCGTTTTTAGTATCCTCAGACAGCTTCGCATCAGCCCAAGCATTTATTGCGTTAATGCGTGTTTGCCCATCTTCTCCTAATTTCGCTAATTCCTGATCGACGTTTGGTGCCATCGCTTGCATGGCCTCCACATAGCTTTTGATTCCTTCTTGGAATCCATCGTTATCCATACCCATTCCATGCGCTTGCTCACGCCAAAAGGATAAGAGGGGGTCATCGTCTTGAAACTCCACATTCTCCAACTCAGGGAGCGTATAGTCCGACGAATTTTCCGGCCTGTTAGCAAGGCTTTCAGCTTTAACTTCAGCGCGAAGATCATCCATCTTAGAATGTAGTTTTTGCTCCAAATGGGTATATGACTCACTAAACGTCTGAAGCCTAGCTTCTCCTTTATCTGCATCCCAGAATTTCTCTGGTACATAATCAGGTCTGCTAGCTATCGACTGTTCTTGTGTCTCCACCGATTCTGTTGCTTGCTCTGGTGAAGATGTTTGTGACTCGCTCATTTGATCCATTTTCTGCTGCTTTCAATTTGTTAGAGGTTTCAATTAACTTCATTATGTCGGCGTACACTGATCTTCTCCCCTCCATATACACCGCTTCTGAGGGGTCTATCGGCGGTTGCAATATTGTATTCATTGTTATTGACCGCAAATATTCTAAAACTATGTCTCCGTCTTTTGATTCAAAAAAATTTGTTGCTAAATGGGCTACGGTACTCTTTGCTATTTGCTTCATATGGGCGGCTCTCCACGTTGTTGTTCCAATACGGGCGCTAATTGCCCGACTGTTTCCTGCAGTAATGCAGCTTGATCTTCTGGTTTGCGTAGCAAATCCAAAGGAATCTGTTGTTTTTCTGCGTACCATTTTGCAGCTTTATCCTGATCAACAAGAACCTGCAGTATTTGTGGGCCAAACACACCAACCATACGCTGTAGGAATTGATCCATATTCGTGACATCCTGCATACGCTGTGCGGTGGCTAACGGCGACTGCGATACAATCTGTATTTGTTTGCCGTCAATCGTTGGTATCTTAATAAGTCCTTTGTCTTTAAGTATGTAAATAACCCGTTGTATTACTGGTTCAACCAATTCTTTCATTAGTCTGCCAAATGCTGGCCCGATTTCATTAGCTAACTGAGCCATACGTTCTGCCACTTCTGTAGCCGACATTGGCGTAGCTTCGTGCGGTCTGCCTAATTGTTGATTATACAATGCCTTTTTAATGTTATGACGCATATCGTCTAAGACTAACTGACCTACATCAAAACGTGCAGGCGTT
Organism: Halobacteriovorax sp.; assembly: GCA_002720865.1. Taxonomy (GTDB): domain Bacteria; phylum Bdellovibrionota; class Bacteriovoracia; order Bacteriovoracales; family Bacteriovoracaceae. The sequence continues at coordinate 34,801 of PBIO01000022.1, read as the reverse complement.
TGAAGTGGATCAATTCTCGATCCGGGGGCGCGAGGGATGATGATTCCCGGTCTAAGGTTAATGCTATCTGGATTTATCACCCCGTCATCATCCGCTTGCCACATTCCAGTTACCGCCATATCGGCGTTTTCCAGAATTAACTGCACCGTTAAATTGCAAGTGCGTATTGCAGGTAGAGCGTTTATTACAGGGCCACGACCATAACTTTCTCCTGCAGCCTTACTCCACCGAAACAGTATCCAAGGATTTGAACCCCTTCCCTTGTATGTTTCTTTTGCTATTTCTTGTTCTATAGACGGTATATGTGCGACATAATTCCATTGTCTCATATTAGGTTTACTGCGGTCTCTCATAGTGCTTTGCACTAATTCAACTCGGTCATCTGTATGGTTTTTTGACTTTATAACGTCATAAACATCTTTTGGCAGATCAGGATACATAATAGGCAAATGTTCTATTTTGCAGAACTTGCGGTAATGTATGTCATCTATCTGCCCGTCAGGCCCATCCTCTATAGCTATTTCCGTTAATGGAATTGCCCGGAACCGCAAAGGGTCTATAGCATCTCCCGGCATTACATGAAGTATACCCGTGCCGACCGCTAAATCATGCAGTGCTTCATTTACTTCTTGATCAAAATTAGATGCTGCAATGTAATCAAATACTTTTTGCGTAATGGACTGAAGTTCCTCATTTATTTCTTCGGCTTCGTCTTCGTCCTCTATTTCGCTTCCAGCGACCAAATTTGCCCAACGGCTAAACGGGGGCATCAAACTGCTCTGAAGTTCGGCTGCAAACTCCGTTACGCCAACAACAGCGGTTTCGTCAAATATACGATCCGTTCTTGATTGCCCCAACGAGTCGCTGTGGTCAAAGCCCTGTCTTGTAGGCATAGTGTAATCATAAGCGTCTTGAAACAGCGGTTTAAATTTATCTCTATTATTAAACGCCGCTTCCGCTTTTTGTTTAATTTCTTTAGGGGTCATAAATTATCCCAACAGATTTTTTTTCGTTTGGTTTTCGCCTGTTCCAGCCCCTAGCAAACTTGCATAGCCTACCCGGCCTCGCATACGAGCATTACGAAGTCGTTGATCTTTTTCCTGTTGCTTGCGCTGTTCTTCTTCCGCAGCCCTTGCAGCTGCAGCTCTGTCGGCCTCTAATTGTGGGTCTGCACCACCGCCACCACCAAATAATTTTTTTGTAATACCGCCCATCACGTTCTCCACTATAATTCGGTAGGTGTAAAACAAACCGATGCACCAGCTTTTTTGTACGCACAAAACAACTGAGTTGGCGTCCACGCCCAACTTTTAAACTTTACGAGATGCTTCATTGCGCTTACACAGGTGGCTATTGGGTGAAACGGCTGTTTATAGGATATGTCAGGCTCTAAGGCGCTAAGTATCACACTTTCTGTATTATAAAAATGAACCAGCATTGCATCTACATGGTCTGCGGTAAGTTTCGTTATGCAAATTCCGTATAGCGACCACTCATAAAAATACCATTGGTCTAATTCGGGATCAAAGCCCAAGGCTGCAACGTGTTTGTATTTACCTCTGCAAAACACATAGTCCCACCAATACATCTTTTCTCTGGCAATGAATACTAAGTACCACGCCGAAATATCTGTTCCCATTTGTCGTTTGCTCTTTTTTTAGGTTGCATAACGTGTTTTTGCCTGTCAAACGGATCAAAAAATGCTTTTCCGTTAGCTACACCAGCTTTCTTGTGTCCAAGCATTTGCCTCGCTTCGCCACCGCCTACAATAGCGTACTGCAAAGCGTCGTGTACGTGACTGAATTTATTTTTATCTGGCGTATCATGGTAACGCTCAGTTACACCGCTGGCCCTAACCCGGATATACGAATAACCACCCTCAAACCCGCGTTTCAAGACAGTACAGCTAGGGTCTATTAAAAACCCTGACTTGCCTTGAATTACGCGAGTGAGTGTCCCATCCACACTGTCAATCCGCAAACTGGGATCATTTGTGGGAGCCGGGTACGCTTTCAGCCCTGCTACACGCAGTATGCTAAAAGGCGTTTTTTCGTCGGTCTGCGCTCTATAATCGCCAGCCGGGTCTCCGTATACAATTACGTCACCAGAATGGTCTGGGAATTTTTTGGCGATAACGTGTTTTACCTCTTGTGCAAATTTTTCCGCGCCCATATTCGCTGCTACTAATTCTGCTAATACTATCCACCGTCCAGTTGGCAATCGTTGCGCAAATACTGCTGCAGGAGTCAAACCAAAGTCCATGCCCACGATAATTGTCTGCCCCGGTGCCGGAGGTATGGGTTCTTTGGCTACGTGCAGGTCTGCAGAAAAATTCGGATACACTACTTTGCCATCCACCACATTGCCAATTCGATTCATAACGTAGACATCTATCCATGATTTTGTTTTCCCACTTATTAGTTTTTGATAGTAAGTGTCAACAAGGTTGTCTTGATTTTCAGCTTTTTCGTGTGGCTGATAATCTAAAACTTCCCCATCGGGCGCTTTGATCTCTTTCAAGGCGCTTGGTTGTGTAAAAAACTTCCAATCGTCGGGCTGAACCAGTGTTAATGCCTCTTCCCGTGTCAAATACTCAGGCAACGGCACTTCTCCTGACATAATAGCCCACCAATGATCTTCGTCTGGTGCATTTGTGTCCATAACAACGCCATACCACGACGGGCCACCGTCTTTTTTGCTTGGGAACCGCCCGACACGCATAGTACACGCATCAATAATAGATTTTGGAACTTCTCGCGCCTCATTTATCCAAATGCCAGTAAATTCAATAGATAACAGCTTTCTAACGTCTTCATCACGGTCTAATGCGAGAAAAATAACCTCTATTTCTACATCTGCAAACTTAACAACGTGTGTATAGGGTACTGACCACTTAAAAATGCCGAAAATATCTTCGGGGTACCAATCTAGCCATGTTTTTATTGTTGTTGTGCGTAGTTGAGGGTTTGTGTTGCGTACAACACCCCATCTTGACCTGCGAATACCGCTTTTATCGGGTTCTTGCTGGCAAGCTCTGCGCATAACCTCTATACAACAGCTTACAGACTTACCACTTCCTACAGGGCCACGCACACCACGCACAAATGAATCGTCTTTAAGAAATTCCTTTAGAACCGGGCCACCGGGCTTATACGAAAAATCGTAGGTTCTAGGCGAGTTGTCCAGCATCTATCAAAGCCTTTAACTGTTTCTCAGCGACCCTTGGGCCAATAGCTTCAATAATGCGATCCATCTCCCTCTCTGTCATGTGACTTTTAGGATAATTCTTCATATGTACTTGTCTAACCACTTTTCGCAGTTTCTGCAAGTCATCAAATGATAAACTGTGCAACCAGTCTGAATAGTGATACGGCTCTATTTTGCTGTAATCTATGCTCTTTTCTTCCATATTAACCCTCTGGTCTTTCTGGGAAATCTATATTAGGAAACCCAGCTTGTGCTGGTAAATCTCGCAATGCTTGACGATATGCTTTCATTTCGTCGCTTATCTCTGGTGTGTCTGGCAACACTGCATAATCTGTTTCTCTCAACAAACGATTTCTTTCTTGTCGTTTTTCATATGCTCGCATTGCCGCAATAGCTTCATCGGCGCCACTTTGTCGCGCTTCCCATTCTGCCTGTTCTTCGTCTGTAAATGGAATGTTGTCAAAACCATCAGGAGTTTGTGTGTATTGTCGCTCACTCATTTTTTGATTCCATACAAATAAAATTTCGCTACTTCAATCTGATTGTACTCGCCATACAAACGAAATCCTGTACATAACGGTGCTTGTGTAGTGTCATACATGTTTCCTGCAGTAGTCGAGATCATCGTTCTATTGCTATTCAAGCCACCGTAGTTATAGTCAAATGCTACTTCGGCTGTCATACGTGGGCCATCCGTTCCTGTAGGAGCAGCGTTTGCTCCCGAAATATAAGGAGGGTCTTCTAAGGTAAACAAGATTCTGCCCGAAAGCGTTGTACCATCACCGCTTCCTATAGTTATATGATCGGCTTGTTGACTAGTTACTTGCGAATAACTGTTATAATGCTGGGCCATTGAAAATTTATGCGAACTTGCCTGTGAGACAGAACCGCCTGACGTATAAAGCCACGCACATCGGGCGGTTCCAATACTACCGCCTTGTTGCCAGTATGGGAAAATTATGCAATATGAGCCGTAAACGCTATTATCAAATCCTGACGCTGTACCATTAAAATCAACTTGTGCGGCTCCGTTTGTAACTGTCGATGTCGCAAGCAAATCCCAAGACCCACCTCCTGCTGCCGCCCAACTTGTCACTCCGTTGCCGTCTGTTTTTAAAAACTCCCCACTGTTACCAGTGTTCGGGGGCATTGTGATGCTGTGGTTCCCACTAAATGCAGAATGGGCCGGAGCCTTGAGTCCGACATAGTGGGCATTATTTGATTCACAATATAATCTTAACTCTGACTGGGTTCCTGTATTTTTTACGCCTAACACCCCATTGCTTATAGAATGGGATTGCATATCTAAATCACCGCCTAACTGTGGCGTTGTATCATTCACTAAATCCGTATCAACTGTAGCAGGAGCAGCGCTAGTCCATGCACTTCCGTTTGATGTAAGCACGTTGCCATTTGCGCCGTGTGCTGGCAATTCAACAGGACTATTCTGCGCCGACCAATCTGTGCCGTCAGAAGTTAGTATCTGACCACTGCTTCCAGCAGATATAACTGCTAAATTTTTGTCAGCTACATCTCTTGCTCTAGTCATTACTCTTCATCTTCCCAGTAAGTGTTGAAATGTGTGTCGGGAACACTGCTTATATAAGAATTAAATGCGTCAATATCATTATTGAACAGCACCTGCGTTAATGGATTTTTTATTCCTGTTCTAAGGCGGTATTTATTTTCTGCGGTTTCGCCCTCTTCTACAATAGTCTTGGCTATTGCATTTCCCTGTCCAGTGTCCTCAAACTCTGTGACAATCTCATATTCTACACCCTTGATAACTTTTTTAAGCATCGCTTTCTACTCCAAATACATAAGCAGTTCCACCGTTTCCGATTTTTACAATCGTTCCTGCGAGAAGCGTTAAAACAACGCTGTCAGGGCCGTCCCAATATTGAGTAATAGCAGCCGAAAAACCGTTGTAATGCCTAACTCCAATTCCATCTAGCTCAAGCGAAATCCAATACGACCCGTTGTTCCAAGATTCGTTTGAACACCAGCCTACAAACTTTCTTCCAGCCGGAACGGTATAGAGAACAGTATTTGAACCTGATCCACTGGCGACTATCTGCTTGTCTGGCAAAGCGGCCGCCCCAGCGGAAGCGGCGGCTGCTTGGTCATGAGGTGTAAACATTTTTCAGTTCCCTTTTATTGGTCAGACTTTATTCCAGTAACGCGGACTTTTAATCCGGGAGCAACACTGTAACTCCGGCTTGAAATGGTTGAAGAAGACGGAGGGGTGTGACCCCACCAAAACGACTTATTGTAGTTAGTGTTGACTTCGGTGTCTGTCATTCCAGTTGTAATTTCACTGCAGACCCCATTCCTAAGACTTATCTTCCAGATACGGTTAGGTGTACTGTTATCTCCCATCACTAAAGTACGTCCGTCTACCCATCTTTCGCAACTAGAATCATAATCCCACGTAGGGCTTCCAGCCGGTAAATTGCTTTGAAGATCGGCAAAGTAAACAACGCCGTTGTAGCTTGAGTAACTTGTATACCAGTTAGTGTCGAAATCTATTTCAGCGGCAGAATGAGTGGAAACCATAACCAGCCCATAGCCTTGATTGGTACCGGGGGTAGCTAAGACGCTTCCGCTTGGTGTGGCGTCGTATTCAGCTTTTGTCCACACAAATGGAGCAGCGTAGTTACCGCCCCACACGTACACAAAGTATCGCTGTAAATCGTTATCCCATGTCATTCTAAAGGTGCGCTGGTTGTTCCCACAGTAGTTGCCTACCCAATAACATATATTCCAAGCTTGGGTAGAGTTATTCCCAAAGGGGTCTGTGGAGCTAGACGCACTTTGAGTACCCATTATAACCCATTTAGTCCATTCGTTTGCGGTAGCATCATAATTGGTGAAGGTTCCAGCAGGAAATTCAGCCATTGACACCAAAGTATTTCCACTCCAATACTGCATCAAAAATCTTCTGTTTTCATGCCGATCAAAATAGTATGTACTGCCTCTATTATCATAGCTTGAAAGCGAGTAGGCAGGGTGGTTGCTGTTTGGAGGATCATTAATAACGCCGTGATAAAAATTAGCGCCGTTGCCTCCACCGTATGTATTAGCTGCCTCTAAATTTGTAAGACTCTCTTCAAAGTCGTAATAACATATTTGACTTTTATCATTTTCATTCCAGAAAAACATATATCTGCCGCCATCCCAGTGCGGAGCGCAGTATGATACCCAATGATAGCCGTATAACGTACCAGTATCCGCATTAAAAACCTCAAAACCGCATCCGCTCGATGTGTTGCATTGTACAATTACTTTAAGAGACACCCCATCCGCGTCACGAGTGTAAATAAAGGAATGGTTATTTGTGTAAGTGTTCAGAGTCACAGTAGGGCCGCTGAAAGTCTGCGCGGTCTTGTCTATTGTTTCTCGGGTGATTATTGCTGTATCTGAAACGCCATTTACTGTCGGCGTTACAACTTTACGAAATTTTTCCGGCGTAGCATTGCTTTCCATGCCATACTGCATCTGCTCGTCAGCATATAAAATCGATTTTGCAACAGGTCTTACTGACAGGGTTGACGAGGCATCCATAATTACTGAACCCGACACCCCTATACGATTTTGCTTGGCTACAACCCCCAGATTTGTGTAGTCGCCTGACGCTTTCCCGGCGGTAAGCCCAATAGTTGCACTAGCGGTTACAGCGTCCGAATTATATGCTTGAGTTGTCTCTATACTCTTCACCACATAATGGGTGCTGGCATCAGTTGTCAGCACATCCGCTGCAGTGCCGTTCTGAAGCTCCGTTGCCGTAAACTTTTTAAAAGCTAACTGTTTTATTTCGTCTGCCATATTTCCCTCTCTAAGAAAACTTCATTATACTGGCTATGCCAGTGGGTGACGCTACAGATGATTTTGGAACCCATGTAGGTGCTGATCCCGTTCCATTGGTTTGCAGTATGTGACCAGATGAACCAGCAGGTAAATGCGCTGTTGTGTCCGTAGCGCTTTGATACAATACGCCCATTGCCGTACCGCCGGAAATATTATTTGCAGCTGACGGCGTTCCTGTTAAATCGCTATAGCTTCCGCTGGACGCTACTGCAGCCAAGCCTAAATTTGTTCTCGCTGTACTCGCACTGGCTAAATCACTCAAATTATTAGACAACTGAGCATATTTAGCATCTGATTGCGTTTCAGTTAATGTGTTTGCAACAGCAAAAGCGCCGTAACCAACAATATCTACTGTGTCGTTTAAAGCAGCGCCTGACGCAAGCACAATATCTGTACCTGATGTTGCGGTGAAATCGGCTGGCATCAGCTTTAAGCCGTTTAGGTACACATCAACAAAACCAACATCATATACTGAAGCAAAAGTTGTCTGGTTTGCGGTAGCTGTATATGTATTTCTGTTTGTTGTTCCGTTTATTGCACTTCCTGCAGCAGCCCAACTGCTCCCATTGTACACCCTCATCTCATCTGCTGTGCTATCGAAGTATAACGCACCTGTAATAAGCGCATCGCCGTCATTGTCAACTGAGGGAGCGCTGGACTTTGCGCCTAGATAACGGTCATCAAAGCTGTCCCATGAGTTTTCGGCGCTAGTGGCTGCTGTTTGGGCGTCTGTTACTGATGTCCCTATGCTGTTTACGGCATTTGTTGCTGTAGTTGCAGCAGCTGTCGCTGTTGACGCTGACGCAGTGGCAGAGGTTGCCGAAGCTGTGGCCGATGCCTCGCTTGCTGTAGCCGATGTCGCGCTTGCCGTAGCACTGGCTGCAGCCGTACTTGCGGTCGATGCGTCGGTAGAGGCCGTGCCAGCATCCGTACTTGCGCTATTTGCAGAAGTCTGCGCACTTGTAGCTGCCGTCTGGGCATCAGCAAGGCTTGTTCCTATTGTTGCAACATCTGCAGAAGCCGTAGCAGCCGCAGCAACAGCAGTGGTAGAAGCAGTTTGAGCGTCAGTTAAAAACTGCGGAGTTGCAATCCCTGTTATAATTCCCTGCGCACTAACGGTAAGTCCATGTTCCGAATAAGTTCCGGCAACAACACCAGAGTTTGTTAAATCTATAGTGGGGTTGCCAGCTAACCCAGTGCCATTGGTGATGGTAATACTTGCTGTTTGGGATACAATCTCACGGCCTATAAACTGCCCTGCACCAATAGCCACGATCAAACCATTGGCAATATTGCCTATACCGCCCGGAGTAATAGTGTTTCCGTCGCCTAGTGTATTGTATATTTCCGCGAAGTTTGCATTAATCTTTTCCGCAGCTTGAAAAAGACTGTCGCCGTCAAGCGTACCGGGATCAAGATTGTCAATTATCTGTTTAGCCACACTGGTCTCCGATGAATTTACGATAACATCTTACAGGAAAAAAGATATTAATACGCACAATTACTCATTGCTCTCACGTATTACTCTGGCAATATCTATGTTGGCAAGATTTGTATTGGAAATGTACCGCCAAAGAACAGCACCGTTAGGACACTCTACTTGGAAAACGGTTTCGTAAAAACCCACTTTTATTATTCTGGCCTTCTTTCCCTCTAAAATCACTTCCTGCCCTGCAGCCCAATGCTCGGCGCAGATAAACTTAACCCCGTATATGGTATTTGTAATCAGGTCTTTCAGCGCAAAGCCGAACAGCATAGCTATACTAATACCAATCAAAGGCGTAGCCAGTTCAGCTATATCAAAGGAAATTTTATTAAGCTCGGTCAGTTCCACGGAATCACGCCAAGAGGTCTAAGTTAGTACCGCGATTAGTATCTATCGGGGGCGCTGGTCTGGTCGGAACTAGGTTGTCTGCTTTTTTAGAAGAAGGATAATCATGTTCTTCTACGTGCTTTAGGTGGGGTGTAGACCTCCAAGGAACATATATATCCCTTCCTGCAGAGTCCTGCACAAGTATTTGATATACACTGTCAATAGACATAAGGAATCCAAATAGGTAACTTTAAAAAATTTTTTTTGGCCCTTAGAAACTTAACTATTGTGTGTGTATAGGTGGAGTCGTAGAGAGTTGTTCCTGTTTTTTAAACCCCCCTCCCCTACATATACGCTGACTGAGGATGACTACCCTAGCCCAAGTCTATATTGACACTCACTCCCCCTGTGTGATGTACATGACTCTTGGTTGCTGTCCTTAATCCCATACGGTCTAAGGTATCCTTGGCTGCAGCGAATCTCACTTTGTCCTCATCTGCGGTTGTCATAAGATCATCTATCGTCTGTACTGCCTTGGATACCATATCAGTACCTAGCCTAGACATCGTTGCGTGTCTTATGTACTCCAATATCACTGTGTTTTGCATCAGCTTATGTGCTACTGAGTTAGGCCGTTTAGCCTTACTTCCTGCTAGTCTTACTGCTTCGCTTCGACTACGCACGTTACCGATTGACATGACATCCGCGAACCGTCGCTGGAAAGGAGTTAATGACTTACCTATGTCATCTAATGTACGCTGTGTTTCCGCTGTCTGCGCTCTGAACTCCGTTACATCGCTCACTGCTTCTTCTCTCTCTTTACTGCATACGCCAAATGCCTAAGAGATATATAGACATCTCTCACTTTGCCTTGTCAAGATGTATTTTTGCCACACCTCTATCCCCTTGTTATTACTCGCTTCCTATCATCACTGTGGCTATATTGCAACATCGTCGTAGCGACCCACCGTGTCGAAAAGGCTCGGCTCACACCTCAAAGTCGGTAAGTTCGGAATCCTCACTAACCTTCCTCGACTTCGCGGAGAGAGGGCAACCCTCGCCTTTGTTTCTCCCTTTGGCAATCACTAACACTTATCCAGTGGCTAACTATTGCTTCACTACGCGCTGGCGCTCTCCGTTACGACTATAGTTATCCAATGGGCGTTAGTAATCGCGTCGTACGAAAGCCTCACGCTGAACATCTTGGGGAAACACACACACACACTTCTCGCTCCACGCACTAATCACTGACGGTAAGCTCAAAGGATATAAGAGACATTCGCCTCAACTCATGGTCTCTTATAAGCTTCTCACTAACCTTACAGACGGGCCAGCCCTAGATTACTGGCGATCAGTTCTACCCACACACAAGTCAAGGGGTCGGCGATTTTTGATCACTAAGATTCAGTAAGAGACTTCGCTACTAACTGACTCTAAGTGCTAAATAATGCCTAAACGCAGTTTACCCCATGACATGAGGCGTGTGCAGACCCGATTGAATGGGCGTAAGTAGAAGTGAGTATGTGTTATGCTCACGAATTTAACGGAGTTATAAAATGTCATATTTCTTATTAGGTCTTTTAGTTCTTCTCGCTATTCCGACAATAGTGGGGGTCGCACTGGTAACTCTCTCTGCGATTTGGATTCGTAACTTGTCCCGTAAGCGTAAGCTCGACGATGGCACTATCTCTTGGGTGGACTACACCTACCCTGATAAAGATTGTGTCGTACGCAACTGGTGCAAAGAACATGCACCGCAGTTCCTTAACGCTTCCTATCATTTCACACCACGGGACTTTAATCGCGTCATGGATGTGGAACTAAAATCGAAGGAGAAAAACTAATGCCTAAAGTTTCATCTCACTACTGCGACGGAGTCAAATTCGACATCCTATCATACTTCGTCGCTTCTTCTGGTCATGGATCGGTACTGCAGGCTGAATGGCGTTTTGTCGACACTGTAGCGACAGACGGTTACACCAGATACACACCGATCCGTCCCTTTCACAACTCTACGGAGCCTCAATAATGGAAATCATACTCTCGATACTTGTCTGGATATGGTTCGTTGTAGCATCGACGTTCTTGTTCTTTGCTATAATGAATCTCGTCGCTCCACACATTGTGGAATATACATCTAACCTATGGAGTAAATTACATGGCCTTTTCACTCGCTGAAATAAGAGAACACTACGCAGAGGTTATCTCAGATACGACTGACCTCATGCACCCACGCCAGCACGTTGACTTCCTCGACTTGGTGGCTCACGACTTTATCAACATCTTTGACACATTGGAGAATAAAAATGACTAGTAACCTAAATAACTCACTCATCCCAGTAGACGTTGAGGCATCTATTGAGGATACTATCCGAACCGTATTCGACAACCTTGCCTCCCTCGCAGACACGGTTGACCCGATATACTACGTCAACACACAGGACGGAAACAGCTTCAATCCTGTGAACAATCTCGTCGCATATGACATGCTCTCTAAAATGTTGAACGTAGCTCATACGCAGATGAACACAGATACACCTGCATGGAGCAAGCGTCCTCCGACTATTAAGCAGATGCTTGACATGAACCGTCAGGCGATACTGCGAGAGCGCACTAAAATCACCAGTAACCAAGAGATTGACAGAGCGCAACTCACTAACATCTACGAGCGTCAGCAATCTGCATCATATCGCGCTATCATCTACAGCACGATATTGACACTTGGTAAGCCGTTATTCGCTCGACTTGCCGACAGGGAATGGACTCCGATGCCTGCTCAAAACGCACCACCTCCACGGAGCGAAAAGAGCCTTGGCAACGAGTGCGACCTGCTCGATCAGTTAATGGATGACGTTGACCGATTCCTCGACGCACCCAACGCAGAAACACCTGCGGAACTAGCGACTGACGCTCCCTTTTAACTCCGTGTCCTAGGCATGACATAAAACTGCCTTCCTATCATCCGCGAAGCGGTGCAGGGGCCAAATCGAAGATGAGGCCGGAGGCCGGGGGGAGAACAATCAAACCACCACTCTAAATGAACTAAACAGGAGAACATATGGACATCTTAATCGCATCTGCAACAATCTACTTTCTTGTAAGTATATACACACTAATCGACCTCTATATAATCAATTAGGAGCCACCATGAACTATTTTCACACTGAACTGCCAAGCAAGAACGTTGCCAATGGCAATCATTTCCGGGTAACAAGTTTTGTAACAGGCAACGAAGCCGACTTTCCCATTGATGTCTGGCCTCTATATAGCCGTGACCCCGTAACTGACAAGGAACGTGTCCTAAGTGATCGTCACGCAAGAGTGGTTGTCCGCACCGATACTAACGAACATCTTGGAATCCTTGGCCCTAGAACGGAGCCAATACCTTACGCTAGATCAATGCAGGCAACGGACGAAGCAATAGAACACATTGGGCTGCGCTACGATTCAAAAACAAAGGTATATGACAACGGTGCTACGGTACGAAGACAGATTACCTTTCCTAACGTAACAATCGAACCTATCGTCGGAGATACTGTCTGCTTTAAAATTGACCATTTTGACAGTTATAACGGCAAATGGGCTTTACAGCTAAACGCAACAGGAGAACGCCTTGTCTGTCTTAACGGAATGACACAACCTGATTACTATGTACGGGCCTACACCCGGCACACACGCAATGCTGATCTTGCTATCCCCGAACTTATGAACAAAATCCGCGAAGGGATCGAAGACTTTAAACAATCAAACGATACATACCAGCGTTATTACAACAAGGGATGTACGTGGAACGACTTTGAAAAACTGATGCGGAATACTATTGCATACAACAAAGAGCATGAGTCAGACGAGAAGCGTCCTGCAGTCAGTAAAATGCGCATGGAGCAATTATCTCACTGTTGGGATTACAATTCCTCAACGCTAGGTCAGAACTGTTGGGCTGCGTACAATGCGATGACTGAATGGGCTACACACGCCCCAACACGCGGTCATACACATATGGTAGAACGTAAACGCAACGCAGAAGTTGCTAAAGTTTTACGTCATCCAATGTGGAAAAACATGGTCGAAGAACCAACTAACTTAAGGATGATATAATGACAACAAAAAACGCAAAAAAAGCTTGGCAAGAGCTGTCTGATCGTTGCGGTAGAATAAAAGCAGAAGATCAACACCACAATATTATTATGGCAAACCGATTTATGGCAATACATGATGCCGCAAATGAATTGGTTGCAATGGGTAATTATTGTCCAGAAGAAATCGCATACGATTGCTCATACACTGATCTGGAACGGTACATAAAAGAATAAGGGAGGATGATATAAATGCCTAAATATTCTATCGACCTCCGAGTAATGAGGCTTTTCACAAAAGTCATCGAAGCTGACAGCGAAGACCACGCTATTGAACTCGCAAACACAGAATACGCAAGCTCTAGTAGACTAAAAGATTGCGAAGTCAATGATTCGAAATACAGCCTCCACGCCACTCTTAAATAAAAGGGGAGAACCATGAAAGCTAAATCATTCACGGCAACTGTTCAATTAATACCCACTATAACGTTTCAAATACATTCAAAATCACTAGAACAGGCACATGACGCCATTGACAACATGGATTTTGCCGATTTTCTCAAGATTTTATGGGAAAAACACGAGAATTTTGAAAGTTATGACATTGATTTTGACATTTTAAGCGTAGAAGAGGATTTCTAATGGTTGATGTATTCACAAACAGTCACTTTGATCGCGTCACAACTTTTGTTGAATATCAAGAAAAAGGATCAGACGAATTTGCACCAGCCTGTGTGCTGCTCAAATTAGTTGGCGCAAATATACACGTTTACCTGACAATGGGAGAAGTGCGCGGATTAGTCGGAAATCTAATGTCTGCACTGGAAACAGATCAGGAACACAAGGAGGCAGAATAATGTTTTTTATGCTTATATGCGGTTTGCTTGCTGCTTGCGGTATGCTCTTTTTGCTCGCCAAACTGAATATCAAACGAGTCCTGTACTTTGATGTCGCTATAGACATTATTGTTACAATGGCACTGCTCGCTATGTTTGCAGGGACGTTTGCTGGAATGATGGCAGGTGTTGTCGGCGGTGCAGTCGTATCTGTAGTGCTGTTTCTGCTAAAACGTGTCATCGGATCAGAAAGACCGACGTTTGACAACTGGCGTCTTAAATGGGTCGCTGTACCCCCAAGATAATGTGCGTACAAAATTCACTGTCTCTTTGTATGTTCTCCGCATGGACACACCAATAGACGGAACAGTATGCGATAAATGCGGTCGGCTGATGAATGCATCCGATCAACCGCACTATGTACACGGTCATCTACAATGCCCCTGCGGTAAAAATATAGATGAGTGTTGCCAAGGTGATCGTGCAAATGAACTTGACGATTAGAAAGGTGTCCTATGCGAATTTTTTCTGCCCGTGTCGGCGTATTTATGTGCCTTCACGTTATAACTGTACTGCTCGCTCTTGTAGTATGTATGATGGGCGCGGTTAATCCGACCCTTGTAACTTCTTACTTCGCTTTCCCGATTTTTGCATTGTTTATGTGGCTCAACTATAAGTTGTCGGGCTATATCACACGCAAATGGTTCACGGAGGAACAATCAAATGGATGATAACGCATCGCAGTATTCACACATCTTTTTCCGCACTGTCTTACCCTATATACAAAAGCAAGTAGCGAAGTGGGAAGGAAATGTTGTACACCACCCGGATGACCCCGGAGGGTTTACAAGAAGAGGCCTCGCTGCAAACTACAATAATATGACACAAGAAGAAATTATGTCTTTAGATGAGGAACAGATTGATCTCATTTTGTACGATAAATACGGCAAACCCTACAATTTGTATTTGTGGTCTCCGGGTTTAGCTCTTGCCTTTTATGACTGCTCTGTTAATCAAGGCCCAACGGCTGCAGTCAAAATGCTTCAAACTGCGCTCAACAGGGGCGATTTTGGAACACCTACTCTTGTGGTAGACGGCATCTACGGCTCAAAAACTGAGCAAGCAATCAACATATATCAGGAAACTTCTGTTAGAAATTACAATTTCCGTCAACTGCTAACAGAATTTTGCGCTTTGCGTATGGAGCGATACGGCAGGAAATACAAAGAGTCGTTTATGCTTGGATGGTCTCGCCGTTTAATGGATATTTCTTATCTTGCTCACCAGCTAGAAGACGAATGGCAGTTATGTGTAGGTGAAGCAGACAACTTCAAGGGGCCGATATTGCATTGATGGCATACTTTATGGTGACTTACGGACAAGAAAAAGAGCCTCAAAAGTTTGTTTTAATCGCAAATGACTACTACAGCGCCCTAGCACTATGCGGTTTGAACGTCGAAGACTTCATAACTATGGAAGAAGTCGTAAAAATTGACGTTTCTGAGGACGGAACGCCTATTTTTGACCGTCCAACGTACCATTAACGCAAAAAAACTTGCAAAAACATAAAATTTAACGCATTTTGTGTATATGAGTGAGCGTTTAAATGCTGAAATAGTTGCATACCTGCCGTTCATTAGAAAAATCCTAGCGGCTAGGCGTCACTCTATTGGATTAACACAAGACGATCTCAACGAGCAACTAGGTTATGCAGACCGTTTAGTTAGTAAATGGGAGTGTGGGGATCGTAACCCTAGCACATTTGCGTTTGAGTGTTGGATAGACACCCTAAAAATTGATGTAGCTGAATTGCTCCGCGAAAGTAAGGAGCAATATGAAAATCATTATGGGAGTAGACCCCGGATTAACAGGTGCAGTAACGACAATACAGTACGATACGATGACTGTGCTGGAAACAGACGATATGCCTGTTCTTGTCAATCAAATCTGCCCCTATTTGCTAACTGAAATCATATACCGACACTCCCGAACCTACAACATCGCCAAGTATGTCATCGAAGATGTACATTCTATGCCGAAACAGGGAGTTGTAAGCACCTTTAAGTTTGGACGAAGCAAAGGTGTTATCGAAGGCGTATTAGCTGGCCTGCATAAACGAATTTCGTATGTTGCACCTGTCACATGGAAAAAACACTTAGAATTAACTAAAAAACACAAAGAAGCATCGCGCACTCTTGCAACAAAAGTGTTTCGCACTGACGAACACTGGCCTCTTAAAAAACACAATGGTCGTGCAGAGGCTGCGCTGATTGCTTATCACGAAGGGAAGATAAGATATGAAAAGGAGTCCACCCAATGCCACAAGGCTTGACGAAGATTGGCGACCACTTGAAGACTATCAAGTCTCATTCCCAGCCCTCGACCTCGACACCGAGTTTATCAAATTCCAAGAATACTACATTAACCTCACAACCAAAAAAGCCTATAAAATCAACTGGAACCTCACATGGAAAAAGTGGCTCCTTAACGCAGACAAATGGCAGAAAGAAGAACTGGCTAACAAAAGGCCAGCTACCCAAACTGGTGACGACCAACGAGAGGCGCTTAATAGAGCGCTTAACGCAGTACAAAACGGTAAAATCTGTAGAGTCCTTAACTGACGAACAATGTGATGATATGCTTAGACAGATAGGCGTCCTAAGAGAAAGGCTAGAAAGCTTTGAAGGAGCTTCTACTGAAGAAATAGCTGTGCTGATGCACAACTTAGCATTGGTGATTCGCTCAAATCTCCCCGGTGCGGACGAACCCAATGTGGCAGATCGGGAACAGGTGCTTAAACATTATGCCTCAACATTAAGCACCATTCCCTTTCCGCTTCTGCAACGTGCTTTTCAGCATCTAAAGAAGTCTTGGCGATACAAAACATTTCCCAAGATTGCCGAGGTGCTAGACCCAATAAAAGATGAAATGCAGGAGATAGAGAGTATGTACAACAACTTACAACACTTGGAAAAAGTTCTTAACGTCCGTATACACGGTTTTCGGGTGTCCTCCTAAACTCCTTCAGACCTGTATGCAGTGCGATGTATGCAGGGGTGGGTGTGTAAGCCATCCAGAGGTTACGGGAACCATCAAAGTAACAAAAAAAGGTGTCTTGCAACATGCGCGGTGTCCCGATGTAGTTATTGCCCGTGCATAGTGTTAAGATCGGAGGACAGTCTGTGTTCGAGAGTGCAGATCATTAATGATTCAAAGACACCACCCGACACATCAAAAAGAAAGGTCAAAACAATGAACATCACGGAAATAAACAAACAAGTCTGCAAAATGTTAAGGGACGAAATAAATCCCGTTATACAAAACAAACTAAGAGAGTACGGCTTAGAAGGAGGGCTTGGAAACGCTAGCTATGACGACTCTACGGTAACTTTTAAATTTGAAGCACGGCTTGAAGGTTCGCCCACTAAGAGAGATAAAGACTTGCAGCTTAATCTTGAAAGATGGGCAGGGTATAAAGCAATCCAATGCGGTGTTGAGAAAGAAGATATTTTAAATAAAGAGTACATAATTGGTGCTAATCGCTACCGTTTAACTGGATTCAACACTAAAGCGTCAAAACGTCCTGTATATATGCAAAACATAATGGATAAACGCGAGTATTCGTTTACCGAAGACCACATTGACACTATTTTGCCCGTGGCAGAAGAAAGGAACCAAAAATGAAACCATTTGAAAAATATTTCCCAGTATCACGGCGAAGGCAAATGGCGTTTAACGAACTGTCAAAGCTGATGCGGTCACATAGTCTTACTACATCAGCGATTGAACGTGCTGTAGACGCTCTAAAAGAAGCACAGCCCGGAACAAGACAAACAATCGAAGACGGGCTGTATCATTTCGCGGAAGCTTCGCGTATCGAATCAGAGCAACTTAACTCAATCATAGATATATATGAGGTCGATGATGAAGATAACGAACAAACACAACCTCCCACCAGTGATTCTTGATTGGATTGAATACTCAAACAAGGAACGCCAAACACAACTGGAACAGGGTGACTTTACTGTTACTCAACTGCTGGCAAATCCTAAAGAGCAGTACCTTCTTCAGCGCAACCCGGAAATAGAAATAGATGCCTCTAGGTTTATCGCGCTATTGTCTGGCGAAGCGTGGCACACGGGAATTGCTAAAAACAGCACTGACCGTCGAGCTAACGGTGCGCTGGTAGAAAAACGCTACTCTGTTAAGTATCACGGCTGGAAAATTACAGGCCAGCCGGACATTATCGACGGCGACTATCTCATGGACTACAAAGAATCAACTGTCGGGCGGTTTGCTAAAGGTGTTCCTCAAGAATACGAAAACCAGCTTAACTTTTATCATTACATTCTAACGTCCAACGGTATACACCCTAAGTTTATGGGCATATGGGTGAAATACAAAGACTATATGCCTAGCCGTTCTGGAACTAACCACTATCCTGATGCGCAAATGGAATACTTTCCTGTGCAGATATGGGATTACGATGAGCAGGATGCGTTTATTAAAAGCAGACTTGAAGCACACGTTGGCAATCTTAACTCGCAACTAGATAAAATGGATATGCCACAGTGTACTGACGAAGAACGTTGGTACTCAAACGAAATACACGCTGTAATGAAGAAAGGGGGTAAAAGATCACTGCATAATGCTGCTACTCACGACGATGCACAGGCATGGATTGACGGCGACAATACAAAAGTCAAAAAAGACCAGCTTGTAATAGAGCATCGACCCGGCATTTATAGAAAATGTGAAAATTATTGTTTTGCATCAAGTGTTTGCGACCAGTATAATAATACATAGGAGAGAGCTATGAACGGAGAATTATTTCACGCAGCGAAAGCTAATGCTGGCAAAGGCGATTCTGCTTCTGCCGAAACTGCAAAGCTGTTCGACGCAAAGAAAAACAATGCCAAAGCTATTGCTATGAAAGTTGTGCGTTGCTTGAACCAGCACCAGCAAGGTCTTCCTGCTACGCTTATAGCAAGAGCAATTAATGAGCAAAAAGATAATGTCCGTCCACGATGCTCTGATCTAGTGCGTGACGGTGTGTGTGTTAAGCACCCTACTAAGCGGTACTACAACGAGAACAAAAAGCCAGAACGCATATACATTTTAAAACATCATTATGAAAGGCTGAACAATGCTACATGACCAATTTGATGACAAAGTTTCCAACACAATCAAGCGTATGCTTTCCGCACCGTTTGCTGACAACCAGATACGTTATCGTGTCGGCAGTAAAGGCCGTGACAACAGCGCAATGATGCTTGCATATGTAGACGCTCGCATGGTTCATATGCGTCTTGATCAGACAGTAGGCCCATTTAACTGGTCTAATGAAATACGAATTGTCGGCAATGCTTATATTTCGGATATTTCGTTAAAGTTTACCAACCATACAGTCACACGTTCTGACGGTGCTGACGCCACTCAGGTAGAGCCTGTCAAAGGCGGTATCAGTGATGCCTTTAAACGTGCTGGCGTATTGTTTGGCATTGGCGCTTACTTGTATCGTATGCCTAACATCTTTGTGCCGATGAAACAAAACGGCAAATACCCAACAGACGAGGGTATGGATATGCTTCGTACAGCGCACACCAGACTTGCATCGCAATACAACAAATACCTAGACAAGTATTTCGGCGCATTACACGCCGATGTAGAGAAAATGTTAGCTAACTCCGACGGCTGACATTCAGTCCTCGGCAAGTGTCTCTCTAACCAATCAGTGACAACTGCAACGCTTGCCGGGGGCGCCCCCTAATCGTTTGGATGACAAACGCAATCAAGAAAGGAAATACTATGACTATTAATATTGCAATCGTTGGCGGTAATGTTGCTGCTGACCCAGAATACAAAGATATGCCTAATGGCGACCCTGTTGTAAATTTTACTGTTGCAACATCTTACAAAAAGAAAGACGGGGAACGTGTACCGACCTACCATAGATGCGTTAGCTACAACTCAGGTATAATTAACTACATGAGAAAAGCTCGCGTAGGAAAGGGAACACCGTTAGTAATATGCGGTGAGCGAACAACAAGAAGCTACGACAAAGACGGCGTTAAGCATTACTTGCATGAATTGCAGATACCTAACTATGGCGGTAAAATATGGGTAATCAACCCACGAAACGGTCAAATGGACTCAGTAGGAGACAATCATGGGCAAGAAAGCCAAGAAAACATTAGCGGACAGGGCCAACGAGAGTATGGAGGCTCAAACTCTAGTGGACAAAGCCGAGGCGCCTCTTCGGGACACTACGATGAAGAGGTCACTTTCTAATCGCCTTTTTGTCGTACCGCACATTGAGGGCTACCCGCCCGAATTGAATCTTTACTTTGGTGCAGGCAATGACGTAGTATATCTTCCATTCCAACCAGAGGCAGCACTTATAATTGCCTCTCAAATCCTAGAAGCTTCAAAGGAACACGCAGAATGGCTAAAGTCGAATACTACGGAAGAGGTGCCAACCCTAATCGAAGACCCTCAGAAACCGTCGAAATAGAAGGTTTTGCATTTACAAGATCGTGGTGTCCGATAACAGGTAATCCGTTTGAAGTATTTGCCGTAGAACGCGGTAAACCCGGTCAGGTAAATGATGTGCTTATGAAAGCAAGCATTGTAGCGTCAATGCATATGCAGGGACGTTCCTCTGACGAAATTGAAAACAATTTAAATACAATCGATAGCTGTCAGGGGAGCGATCCTTTATTTTAAGGAGTCGCAAATGTGGTCGGCAAAAGTTACTGTAATTGTAGCAAGTATATGGATGTATGATTTTCATACACCGTATATATTTAAAACATCACTAGACTGCATTAACCAAGTGCAGTACCACCTAGCACAACTGCCAGAACAAATACTTATTAAGGGCGTAGGAGTTCACCAAATGACTTGCGAGTGGATGCCTTGGCCCGGAAAGCCGAGACCCAAATGGAGTACGAAGTTAAGCCACTAAAAACAAGCGAAGCGGAAATCTATATGAAACCGCATAATTTAAGTGGAATACCTTACGATACCAATAGTGCAGGAGAAAGACTGTACGATATAGAAACGCTGGATTACTTTTTAAACTTTCTTCTTCAAGAATGTTAAGTAATCAGCCGCATATTCTACATCCCAAAACACCTGCACAAGGCCCGTTGCGGTTGTGGCATCAGGATCAATAACACAGACACAACTACTAGCAAAGTTATGGTCTTCAAATCCACCAACCTTTGCGTAGCTGTCGTACTTTTTGTAACCCCCTATGCGTATACAGTGTGACAGCATACCATCACGCTGCATTACAATATTGTATCCGCTTACGTGTTTATGCCCTGCCAGCAGGATATGATCAGAATAGTGCATCTGCGCTGCTTTACTGACACCATGCACTAAGTTCCATTGCGAATGACCGGGGAAGTCGTGTCTGCAATTAACACGCACTTCTCTGCCATTTGGCAAATGCAGCGCCATACGGACAGACCATTCTTCTAGGACGCCTTGTCCGGGTATCTTCATGTAATCAAGAGGATCGCCTGTGCCTGTCCACATATCATGATTCCCCTTAATCAAAAACAGCCAAGGCACTTCTGTAGCCAGCCATTCCGTCAACTGCCACGCCTGCCGTTTATTTGTGGACTGTTCTCCGTAGAGTCTGCTAAGTCTGCCAACCCAATTATTTTGCAGGTCTCCAACATTCCCTGCCATCATGCCCGGAGTCTGTTTGGCTATTTCTACGTCACGCAGTAAACTGGGCCAATCACAGCCATCATCATCAACGTGAGGATCACCAAAAACAATGAGGCCAATCGGCCCCGGTTCCTTTACTCTTATTGGTATTAGTTTTCGGCTTTCGTATGCTTCTGCCTTTCTTTTGAAATCATGTACTCGGCGTTCAATCAACTCATCAATAGGTATATCTTCCTGCACAAGTGAGGGCGGTTCAAATATTGGCTCAGACGCTTCGCTCTTATCAATCATTTGGGCAATTTCTCCCCATTCAGTTTTTTCACTGCTTTCAAGAAGGCCGAGTTCTCTGGCACGATCAATTCTGCGAGAAATAGTTGCTCTGGAAACATCAAATTGAAGGGCAGTGGCCCTTATACTGCATTTGTTTTTTCTATACGCTTCGACTAATGATGGAAGCTGAGAGTCTATATCAGTTTGGCTCACAGGCTTTTTCCATTGCCTCATTCAGCAATATTACACTACGCATTGTAGTATCAGTATCTAAAGACGAAATCCTTGGGGTATTTTCTCGCCAGATTGAGCAACCTGCATCAATCCTTTCGACTCCACTTAGAGAGCAGCTTGCTATCAATGCGCTTAGACATAGCATCACGAACAGCTTCAGTATGCTTACGGGCATCTTGCATAACCTTTTTTGTTTTAGCTATTTCTTTTATCTGCTGTTTAGCTGCACCAGCTTCCATAAGTTTTCTTTCACGCAACATTCCTGCCACGCTATTAAACAGCTTTAGGATGCCGGAAGCTAAACCCAGAATATTCATTGTTTAGGATTTTGGTTTATCGGACGGAATATCGTCAGCGTTTTTGTTTTTACCAAAGTTACCGCTTAACATATTCAAAACACGCAATATCGTGTTAAACACCATATCGTCTGATTTGGTCGGTGTTAGCATTGTGATTGCTGTACAGGCTGTGACAATCTGACACAAACCACTAATATACGCACCAAAATTAGGATGGTTGTATATCGCCATTAATGCTTCCATGTTTTCTTTCCTTATCTCTTTGTTCGTAACAAGCTAAATGTAAGTCTGTTTCATTAGCAAAACATACAAAGTTATCATGTTTTACATCAATAGGTTTGTTGCAATACGCACAAATCATATGCCTTCAATGACTTCAAGCCACATTTGCGCACCCTCTTGAATATCGGCTGCTATACCTGATTGGTTTATAAAAAACATTTGGAAATAATCGCCATTATTAACCCTAACTAAACCGCTTACACAGTTCGCCCCACCAACATGACTAGGCTGAGAGCTACCTGTATCTATTGCAACACCGCCCCAACCAAGCCCATTAGACGCATAACCACTCCATGAACTAGCAAAGTCCGTACCTACTTGTTGAGCAACACCTGATGCGTTAAAATGGACTATCCTAATACCAAGCACACCCACACTTATAACACCCGGCCCTGTGCCAGTTTGGGTCATTACTGCTGTACCGCCCACTCTAACCCATTTAACTGAGTTGTCACTTGGTATTGTTAAGCGACCAAACGATCCTGCGTTGTTAGTAAATGTATCGCTATCATAAGCCTTACTTAACGCAACCGTTGTATGCAATGTGTTGTTTATTAAATTTGACCCAGTTCCGGGGGAGCCAGTTCCATTATCGAAATGATCATACACACCTTGGTTATCGGAAGCCAGATAAAGCATTGCTTTTCTGCCAGAAACCGAAGCAGGATTAGCAACATTGGAGCCAGCAGGGCCATGAGACCCCTCATTTTCATATATATTTGGAGTTCCACCGATATGTGTAAATCTATTCCCAGTAAGAGTATGATTTCTTATAGTGCTTCGTATTAAAATACAATGACCGCCTTGCGACCATTGGAAAAAATTATTTGAAATAACTACACCTTCAATCGTTTCCCCTGCTCCTGTTGCAGAATGACCGATAACAACAGCAACGCAATTATTTGCCGAGTTATTAACAAAAAAGTTCCCGTTTACAACAAACGATGGAATTTTTCTGCCCCCCGGAGCGTAATTACCCGGAGAAGATGTAGGAATAGCTGGTAAAAATGCCGTGTCGAAATGAATTACTGTATGAGAACTTGGGGCATCTGGTCGAGTATAAAAATTATTTCCAGTGACGATAGCCTGTATAAAATTACCTACTATACTTCCTAGCCTATTGTTAAAATGCGAGTTTGACACCTGCATAGATAAAAACCCTGCAGGATTTGTTGAATAAATAGCATGATCATTCGCAACAAAACCGCAGTTGACAATATATAATCCCTCGGCATCTGCATCAATATTGCCACCGCCCGATAATTCGCACAGTATCGCTTTTTCGCAAAAGAAAATTTGTGTGTTAGACACATGATACTCTGTTGCTTTGTTGGGGCTATCAACAATAATACCTGATGTTGTCCCTGCCGATTGAACGCCACCAATGGCTTTTCGACCATTTAAAAGAGAATTTTCAAGCTTTGCATGAGGCGTATTAAAAAATCTTACATGAGTAGTCCAATAAGAGCCTTCTGTTGCCCCTTCAATATGAACTCGATCAATGCAAACAGACGGGTCAACGGCCCCTTCTGCAAATTGCGTTTGATTAAAGTTAAGCGCAATACCCCCTAAAGCCTGAGATGTCTGTATTGTTAAGTCTTGAACAGTTATTTCCTGTCCATCAGCCACACCGCCCTGCACAGCAGTTGTCCCTGACATTGTAAACTCAAATCCAGCGTTTGCTGCATTGCCGGTAAATTTAACAAATGTAATTCCCATACCAGCGCCCATAATGCGAACTGGGATACTTGCTGGAATTGTATGCTTGACGTTTGTTTCCCAATTACCCGGCCCGAAATAAAGAACACCACCGCCATTTGTTGTAATGGTCGTTAGGGCTGCATTAATTTCGGTTGAAGCACTTCCCGAAACAGGAGCGCCATTATTTACTGAAACAACCGCAAAACCTTGGGTTCCTGTTCCCGGGGTTATACTGGTAATTACTCCTTTGTCGTTTACGGTAATTGTTGGGTTTGCTATACCAATACCTTGCTGTGCCGCTGGTATACCATTTTGAACCTCCATCCCTATTTGCTGGTTTCCTGTTAATGGGCCACCGCCATTAAGTCCTTGATGACCAGTTACCGTTATTGTGTTTGAAACTACGCCACTAGGGCCATCTGTTACACTTGTGACTCGCCCATAACTATCAATACTAAGGTTTGACGGGTTTGTGTAATCATTAGCAACTCCCGATATACCTTCCAAGTCAACACGAACATCAGCAGACATAGCGCCACCGCCCGTAAGACCAACTCCTGCCGTAAGCTGTCCTGTCGTTCCTCCACCGCCACTGCCACCACTTCCGCTTTGGATAGAAATTATTCTTCCAAACCTATCTACAGTGACGTTAGGATTAGTGTACTGACCCGGCCCACCTTGCCCAAATGAAACATTATCCAACTCTAGTGTCCGGCTCGAACTTAAAGCCCCACCGCCAGTTAGACCTTCGCCTGTGTCCACTCTTGTTGTTGTCGGAACTTTTGAAGGGTCAATGGTTGTTGCTGTGCCGGATGTAGACCCATCTTTTGCAATTATTGACCTGCCCGTAGGATCAAACCCTAAATATTTATTTGATCTGTCGGTAGCGGTTGCTGTGATTTCAACTTGATCGCCGTCAAAGTCTGTATCCAGAAATCCTATTTTTTGATCTATTTGTCTCTGTAAATCTTGGTGGGTTGCAACTATTTGATCTAACTGCTTATTTAATTCCCGAATATTAAAACCGCCAGACGGAGGAAAATCTGTTGTCCGTTCTTGCGTAACATTTCTGACTAACGTAATTGTTGTGTTTGTAACTCCGGCATTTAAGGTTACAGTACCATCAGAAAAACCGCCGTCTGTTGCCTCCGTGCCTGTAATTGTGTAATCGGCTGTTTCACTTCTTCGCAAATTACCATCAAAAACCGTAATGTCTTTAGTTTGGAAAAATGGAAACGGTATAGAAAAAGTTGTTTGAGAAGCAGAACCAACCGTATACTGGGTACGAGTGGCAACTTCTGTAATGTTTAAATCAGCCATGCAAACCTCCGCGATCAGAAGATGATATGATTGTTTTTGTTAAGGTACGCACAATTATTCAGTCCCGTCTTCAAGAGAGCTGAATAACCAATCCAAATGCGCTATCCTGTTATAAGGCATTAAATCCCTTGCTTTAGAGGGGTCTATATTGCCTGTCAATACATCGCCAGCAAAACTAGCTGCAGTTGATGCCGACTTAAAGGATGGCCCAAGCATATACTGCATTGAGGAAAATTCCCCATGATTCTCACTGGCTCCCAACATTGCCTGTATGGATAAACTTCCCCCTGTAGCGTTGCTTGCCAGATTATCCGCATCCATAAACCAGCCTGTCCAGCCAGCGCGACCAACAGCCCCAATTAATAATTCGTTCCAATCCTTATCGGGAGAGCCAAGTTGTGCGCTTCTTATTTGCTCAACAGCCAACCCTACCCCGGTCATCAAAGCTATCTGCGTCAGCACATTTCTGTCGGCATCCTGTAGTGCTGGCACAAGAACACGCTGATGAGATGACATAGCAAAGGACTTAAACTGTGTAAGCAAAGATATGTACTCGTTGCTCATAAATAATGGGCGCTCACCCAAACCGGGAGTAACAACAACAGTATTTATTTCCTTGCTGAGAGCATTGTCAAAAGCATCCTTGGCGACTAAATTTTCCCAATTACGGCTATTAGCAATAATATTTGCGTCAGTTACATCCCAGTGGTCTTTCATTTTGTAAATAGATTCTGCTTCTGCTTCCCCAATACCAGACTTAGCAAGCCGTTCACGCTGTTTAGCAGTGGCTTTGCCAAGGGCAACAGCCGTTACATCATCTAGTATTTTAGTGCCGACGATAATTCCACTGCTCGTTTTGACGAAATCATTCCATAATGACATACCGTTTATCATAAAGTTAAACGACGCCAAACTGCCAATAGCCGACTCAAATCTATTGTGCAAACCAAAACTATCCCCTACATCAGCTATCTGAGCTGCACGGCTACTTAGCCAGAACTCATAGCTTTCTCCTATAGAACGGTTTTGAGCTAAACCCTTTTTCCACACTTCATTTTTTGTAAGCGCCTCAAATAAACTGCCGAAAGAATTACGCAAACCATTTGCCGTAACAACTCTTGCAATATCAGGAGCTGCAGCCATTGCCCCCGTAAGCATTGTCATAGCTGAAAAGTTTTTCGCAATTCGTATAGCTTTAGATACACCGCTAGACGGGTCTGACGGCATCATATAAGTACCCCGAAGCAAATCACGCATAGCCCGTAAATCTTCTAATGTATCAGCCTTCTGTTTGTTTAGCTGTTTTAACTGCGCTTCTGTTTTTGCCGCTTTAATTTTTTCATCGAAATTTGCGATAACTTTAGCGATTGGGCCAAGATCGCCTGTATGTACATTCGGAAGCTCTAAATCAACGGAACCAAACTTTTTGTACAGTTCAATATCAGGAGCAACGCCTCGCATATATGTAGTCATTATTGTTAATATGTCATTTTCAAGAAAGTCTTCAAAATCTACATCATTGATAAAATCAAGTTCACGTTTATGAAAAGCGCCAGCTACGCCTGTCAGCGACCCATCTGCACTTTGAACAAAGGGATTGTAGTCTCGCAGTGATCTGGCAATTTGAACTGCCTTTTCCCTTTTCAGCCCCCCGACCTTCATTATTCGTTCTACAAACTGATCAAAGTTTTTTTCTATTTTATCCTTTCGCCACATACGGGGAATATACCCCTCTGCTGTAGCTCGCAGGGCATCGTTTGTCTGCTTAATTTCTTTCGTTAGTTGTGCAATTCTAGCAGCGGTCTTTTTAGAGGCCGTCTTTTTTTGAAGCCGTGCAAGCTCGCGCAGTCTTTTATCATTGATGATACCGCTTTCAATAATCTCATCCGTATATTTTTTTATCGTTGCGTTTACTTGAGCCGCAGCATCATCAATCTCAGGGATACCGCTTTTTTGCTTGCTACGCTGTACTTGAGAAATACGCTGTCTAAATTCCAAAATTGTAGGTATTTTGTTTTGACTTAATCCCAATACACCGCCTACTCTCCGCAACGGATTTACATTCATGCGCTTGAGCATATTGTTGTAGCCATTGTAAATACCTCTGTGCAACTCACCAATATCCGCACGGTATCTTGTTTTAATGGTTGTCTCCAATGCCTGCTCTGTTGGCTGAAACCCAAATTGCGCTGTATTTTTCCGCAGTTTTGGAACCACCTCAAACACACTTAACAAAAGTGATTTGGCATCCGAGTCTATGCCAGTAAGTATGCGAGATATTGGCGACACCATATCCCCTAAAGCCCATGTTTTCTCTACACTGTTTTGTATTAACTCTTCAGCAATGCTCTCAGGCTTTGGTGGACTTGCTTCATTCGCCATTGAGCCAACCGATGCTTTTCCCTTTGGCCCTGCTTCAGACGCCTTTCCTTCTTTAATTATCTTTTCGGACATAAGGTGTTGCCCGGCAGCGTCTTCAGCGGTTACTTCCTCTCCATTGCGTTTTTTAACTTTGTGAAATTTACTGAAAATACCGCTTAAAACATACTGCGTACCAGCAATAGCAAGTGTTTCGAATATTGCTCCGCTTACATCTCCTGTTTCATCTGATTGGGGAAACGTGCGTGTCGCTGCTAAGCCCCCAGCTTTTCCTGCTTGGATAACCGCACTGACGCCAGCTTTTGTACCCAAAGCAACCCACGCTTCCGGCACTGCTGCGTAACCAATAATTTGACCAGCTAACGATGCTTCCGGCGCTCTTGCCATGCGCATACGTTTCTGTTCGGCATTTATTAAATGCTGTGTGCGTATTTCAAACTGTTCTTCATTAACAACTCTTGGTGCGTTCCAACTGCCCTCGTAGTATTGCCGTAAAGAAGATATACCCATTGCTTCCAGCCTTGCATCTAAATCAAATTCTGGATCAGCTTCCGGGTTAATGCCGTTTTCATAATTGTAGGCAAGCTCATGAATATTTACGCCTGTGCGATTAAACGCATCAGCAAGTCCTTCTAATGTTGTTTCGTTTGGCATATACACACTTTTAATGCCCTCCCAAGTAGCACTCCACGCTTCACTTTTAGATATTCTGTACGAATTATCCCATGATGGCGCTTCAATAATTGCTGTTTCCAGCGATGTATTTCCAAAACTAGGAACAGGAGGAAGTATCCCTGACAAATCATCAAGTTCCTCCTGACTACGCACTCTTTGAGAGCCGGGGGTTACGATTACAGGAGTGTGCCGTCTTGCAAGACTGCGCAACTCAGGCCGTGTATCAATCTCTCCGTCAAGTTCTGACGCCATCATGCTTTCCTTTTAGGCTGCTTTTTTCTGTTTGCTTTTTTGCTTATAACAGAGAGGTTGCTTGGGCGGTTGTCTCTTGGATTGCCGTTTTTGTGATGAACTTCTTTGCCACGCCCCGGCTTTTTAAGACGGTTTGCTTTATTCCTAGCTGCACGGTCTAGTTTGCCCTTTTTGGTTCCGTGTGTAGCTTTGTATTCTTTTTTATAGTTTCTTGGCTTGCTCATTGCGTATCCATTGCCGGGTCTACAGAGTCATCAGGATTGTTTGTTAAACCAAAACCCTGTTTAATAGGACGGTTTTTAGCTATAGCATCCAATCGTTTGCCAGCGCTTTTTCCTGCCAGACCACCGCCTCCAATATCAAGCCACCCCGTACCTATAGCTTCGCTTCCGAATCCATGACCTTTTTCCATTATCGCTCTGGAAGCGCTAGTCTGCCTTACGTCAAATGAGTCGGAAAAATTAATACGAGGGCCACGACCGGGAATAAATAACTTTTGTGTATTGTTATGTTGGTCAATTATAACCATTTCGTAGGTTGTTTGCATTTGCCCGTCAGGGCCACGAAACTGTTGCCCGTTCATTAACTTTAATCTGCCTGCTTTATACAGTAGCCCTAAATCAATTTCCCCTTGTCCATCTACTGCGTTATCCCTGCCTCGACGGTATTGCGATTTGTAACGAAACCACTGATCGGACATCGTTTTCCCTGTTGCCGCTTCATCCATTTTTCTTAATATCTGGTCTGCCTTTTCAATCATTGATATTGCAATTTGCTTTCCAGAAACTTGATTTCCTCTTGGGTCTTTTAACACCTGCTCCGGGGGAAGATTATGAACATACATACTGTTTTGGTCTTTTTGATACATATTACTGCTAAAACCCAAACTGCCGTTTACGGAGCCTAGTTTATTTAAAACAGTTCTAATTGCCCCTTCATTGGTAATTTGACCCTTATCAAATTTAAGAAACTCTTTAGACAGCTCTCTCTGAACTTTTCTCCGCGCCGATTCTGACATTGTAATCATCTGGCTGTCTAATCCTGCTGTTAATGCGTTCCAAAAACCAAGTTTTCCCATCCCCTTTGTGATTAGATGAAGTTTATCGTTCATTACTGCAAAAAAATCATACGAGCCTGTTCTTGAGTGACCCACCCAACTGTTGAACAGTCCAGCACCAAAAGAAGCAATGATTCCGTCTGCCCCCATTTCGTGCATAACTTTTTGAACAAGATTAACGCCGTCTTCATCCACCGTAGTTACAAGCTTCTGTGCCTCAGATATTGCTTCATTAGCATCACCTTTAAACAGTGGATTAAAAATTGTCTGTTTAATATCATTTATTTCTTGAACACTCATTGACGGGTCTATAATCTCAAACAATGCATTAACTTGCATATTCTGCGGTAAAACAATCTCCGCACCTATATTTGCGCTATCCAGATTGTATATCTCAATATCCTGCTTTAGTTTTGCTAATGACTTTAAAGTTGCTGCATCTTTTCTAATATCAAACAAGCCCTCTATTGCTTTTGGCAGTTTTTTATAACGTGACCATTCAGAAACATTTTCCTTAAAAAAAGCCTCTGTTTTTATCGGGTCTTTAAATACATCTTCTTCTATAGCTGCATTTACTTTGCGAGCCGTGTAGTTTTCCCACCACAATATGTCTTTATTCTCAGGCTGTTTTTTGCCAGAAGTTACGTTATCATGTTCAATTTTACCGTTTTTGTAACCAAGAATACGTTCTTCTATTTTTTTTAGTTGGGATTTGGACAGCGCTGTGCCGTGAGAAAAGTGAGTAGGAGCTACAGCTATCTCCCCATTTGTTGCTGCGGCTTCAAGTTCGGACATTTGCTTTACCTGATTCCTTATTTCCTCCGCATCTATAGCGCCTTTTTTGGCTGCTGTTTCAAGTGTGTAAAACCGTCCCAGTTCTCTAGTCCTCAGACTGTTAAAAATTCTTCGGTCTGCTCCTTTCCACGATTGTTGATGTGTGTCAAAAAACTCATTAATATCTTCAAAGGAAAGCCATCCTCTCCTTTTTTCTATAATTAAAGATTCAAGACCCTGCTGTTTGTCGCTGGTAGCCTCAATTTGCATTTCATCACTATGTTTCTCTGCCAGCTTTTCATACAATGCCGGGTGCAAAAATGCCTCTGCCTCCGCTAATCGCTGTTTTTGTTCATTAAACGATAATTTTTCAAAATCCAAAACATATTTCGCGTGGCTTTTTTTAATTTTTGCGTCTAAATCTGTTTGCTCCAAAACGCCCCTGACGATTCCCTCAAAATTTCTTTTGGAAGTAAACTGATTAGCAAACTGCTCTGCTCTTTTAGTCAGGAGTTTTTCAGCCTCGGCTCGCCCCATTGTTGCCGCAACTCTCGCGTA
This sequence comes from Halobacteriovorax sp., assembly GCA_002720865.1. Taxonomy (GTDB): domain Bacteria; phylum Bdellovibrionota; class Bacteriovoracia; order Bacteriovoracales; family Bacteriovoracaceae. Next base: position 3,518 of record PBIO01000022.1, on the reverse strand, counting down.
TTGCCGTGCCGTTATTTCCGTTGCAAAATCTATTCTTTGTGCAGAAAATTGTTTATTTATTACCTCTTGCGGTATTGTTCCCTGAGAAGCAATTCTTAACCTTTCCTGCAACGCAGTCAGTTTTGCATAATGTTCGTTTTGAAACTGCTCACTGTCAAAATTTTCGCCTACATTGTCTATCGCTCTGCGTCTGAGTTCTTCTACCTCCATTTGAATTGCTTGAACATTTTGATCAATATTGTACGCAACCTCTAAATCTACAGTTTTATTTACTATTGGGCTTATAATGCCCGGCAACTGTGCTTTTAACTCAGCCTGCACAGAAGGGTTTACACCTTTAAGCATTTTTCTTGTGTATTTGCCCAATTCATCAGCCATTGCAGCTGAGTCAGGAACGCCTTCCTGAGATACCTGTATTTCTTTTGCCCTGTCGTAAACTGACGCAACACTTTCCGCTACGGTTATGCGATCTTCTTCGGCATACAGTTCTTTCAGTTCCTGTGCAGCATCACGCTGTACTGTACGAGCAAAATCCCCGATAGGGTTTGTTGGACGCACGTATGGCATATTGCTTATGGAAAGACTTCGTGTTTCTCTCGTTAATGCCATTATTTCCTCACCTTTTACTTGCCTTTAGCAATGTTTTGCCTCCGGCAAATGCTGTTTGCAGTGCGCTGGCTTTATACGCTGCAGAATCCGCTTTACCTTGCAACTGTATACCCCTAACCGCACTTCCACCTGACACTCTGGTTGCCAATATATTATCTGCATCCCGTCGAAGGTTTTCTGTTTGCAGTGCAAATGCGGATCTGCCTGTCGAATCACCGCCATACGCTGCTCGCAACGCTCTATTACGCGCTTTTCGCTCTGCCGACTCTCTGCGCAGTTGCGCTAACTGTCGCTGTGTCTCTAGTTCTCTTTGTTTAGCGGCTTCGGCTGCTCTTTTCTTTGCAAGGTTTGCCTGTTTAATATCAGAAACAACCCCAACAGCCGTACTCGCCGCAGTCAAAGCCAGTAATATAGTCTCTGTTCCAGCCATTAGTACGCTATCTCCGCTTGCATTGATAAAATTGTTGCTTTCATAGGCTCATTAAGGGCCAATGTAATCGTTGGTTCTCTGCTATAGCCAAGAAAATTAAACTCATATGGGCCATTTTTTGCTATAGGCTGGCCCGGTAAATTATCCGTTACATTACGCGTAAGGATAACATCATCCTGTACGGTTAAAGACAATGTATCGTATGTTTCCACTATTAAGCGACTTAAACGGCGCTTTCTTCCACTTAGCGTTCCCGATCTGGTGGGGGCATCAAATGGCATTGGTTGTAAATAGGATAGAAAAGGAAGGCCAATTTCAACCTGCACTTGCGGTTCTATTGTGTCCTGTAAATTAATATTACCTAGCTCATCTACCATATATTGCCCTAGGAACGCGTTCCTTGACCGTACAGCGACCTTCTGGCCTGCATAGGTCAATAGCCCCGAAAAATTTCTAGTGGCTGTAGTAGAGCTTACAGTGGTCGCAAGATCAAAATAGCGAGTTGTGTTAAATTTCTCTATAAAATGCCTGTACGTTCCACCAATACGCCGTTCTGCAATTACGAATATATCATCATTGACAACACACACGCTTTTAAACTTATCGTTTGTTTGCTCCGAGGTATATAAATTTAACTGGCTCATAAAATGCTCTGTAGAACTAAATCTTGTATCGGAGTTTGCATAATTAACTGTGTTGGAGGTTTTTCCTGCGTCATTAGTGCCGGGAAACCACAAAGCCCAACCACGCGATTCTTGTTCTCGTATGCTGTGCATTACCGCAAGCGACCCGTTTCCCATTACAAAAAATGCGTATTGTTCTGGATAATTCGAGCTTACAAGCACTGCGCTATCAATAGGGTTTTCTATAAGATGACCAGCCAATATACTTACGCTAGGGCTTTCATAAGCCTGACTTAAATCTTTGAAGTGATATTCACGCACATTTTTACCGCGCCCACGCTGAACAAACAATATTGCACCATCAAATACGTGCGGTTTAACACGCTTGCACCCATAAAATGTTTGCGGTTTAACATTCATGTTTGTTGGCGTAAGAGCTTCACCATCATCAACTGATGTGTACATCTCTGCACCATCTGTAAATATTGTTAAATCTCTGCCCGGAATCAAATACTCTATTTTACGGACTTCCGATGTCGCTGCATTAAAATCTATTGCGTCATCATCTAACGCTTCTCCAACATCAAAATTAAAAAACTGCTCGGTTTTGCTTGCCAACAATGCTGAAGGCCGGGTTCTAGGGCCATTAAACCATAATCGGCCCTCTCTAAAACAAGCAGTAGACGGGTATCCTCTATATCGACTAAATAAAGGCTCTCCCCAATCCAATGTGTTTGTTGATGCGTTATATAATGTGGTGCCTGTGGTTCCAAAATCTTTTTTAATTGTAACTGTTGCATCCTGCAATATGCTACTCGGATGCAATGCCGTTACTTCCACTTCTTTTAAAACATTATCAGATGGGTCTAATATCGAAATACGCAAGCCGATATGACCCGGGTTCCAAAAATCTGTAACGCCTGTAGCACCATTGTCACGATAGACACCAATAGTAATGCTGTCACCAGCGTTATAAGTAGGGTTAGCTGCAGGATTATTTGCCCGTAAATGTACATCTGTTGAAGTAAATTTATGATATGGCTGAAAAATATACTCATCCTTGTCATCCACATCAAATTCAAAATCCTGTAAAGTAAAAGTATTAAATGTTACACGCTTTAAAACAGCAGGACGTTTAGATTCATGCACAAGAATCATTGTGTCGCTAAACTGTGTAAAATCCATTTCTTTTATTTGATCAATATTATATGAGGTATTAATAGTCTGCACATTGGCCCACTCGCCTGTGCTGTTTTCAAATATGCGTATCTCTTGCCGGACAAAAGCTAAAAGATAGCTTTGGCTTTCTGAAAAAATGAACGGTATAAGCCGACCGTCTTCGGGAATTTCTAAAATCTTATCTGTGCCGGGCCGTGTTTGCACACCACCTTGCGCTAACTGTCTAAAGTTACGCATACGCAAAGCGCCCTGCAGATATTGCTTTACATCAGTGCGTCCACGCATACGAGGGTCAAGCTCTCCGCTACTAAATGTAGCTATGGTTGATTGCGCTCTCGCCATTATAACAACCCTTCGTTACCTGACCTTTGCCCTCGCCTTGCGCTCATCATCTGTTGCGTATTAAGCACTCTTGGAGTTGACTGACCGCCGTCCTGCGCTCTTGCTTTTCGGCGGTACGCATCTCCTGCAGCCAAAAGCATTTTTGACTTTTCCTCATTTTCCGTAAGAGATAAAGCAAACATACCAGCTAATCCGAATATGACTGCCATCCGAAAATGCGGAGGCCAATTTACTACTGGAGGCTCAGTAGTGCGATCAACAGAAATAACGCTATTACTGTCAGCATCAATAAGAAGTTTGTCACCTTCCATCTCCCATTCGCCTAAAATCGAACG
>PBIO01000021.1 GCA_002720865.1 Halobacteriovorax sp. | reverse complement strand
ATTTACATGGCACAGATTACGAGATGAAAGTTCTTGAAGTTAAAGACGATGGTGACTCTACCGTTATTCTACAGACAATCGTAGAAGAGGGTGAAACAGCCGAAAAAAAATATCGCATAAATTTAGGCGTTAAAAATCCTTTAACTCAAAATTTTTTTGGAAGCGAAGATGCGAGAATGGATTACTGCAAAAAAATGCCAGAAAGATATTGGGATGCTTGGTATGAAGATCCTGATCCATTGCCAGCACCAGAAGAGGGCGGTGAGTAATCAATGCCTTTGGTAGCAGTACAACCCCAAGCTGGCACTGTAAAAGATGCCAGTGAATATTCGGTGGGAAGCTATATCGACAGCGACAAAATACGCTATCGCTCCGTTCAAGGCGCTGGCGCACAGCCACAAGTCATTGGCGGTTGGGAATTAAAATTTACCGATACAATGCTTGGCAAGGTTCGTGGCGCACACCAATGGCGCGATAACAGCGGAAATGAATATTTAGCCATTGGCAGTCATCGTAAGTTAATGGTCGAGCGCAGTGAGAATTTATGGGACATAACGCCTGCAGAGCCAATAGCCTTGTTGCCTAGCAACCCTGTTACTGTTGTTAATACCGAAGAAAGTGCGACAATTACCACTAGTTCGCCTCATAATTTAACAGTCGGTTCGTTTGTTTATTTGACAGGATTGACAGCAACAGGGGGTGTTACAGTCGGCGGTGGAACTGGCACGTTTGCCACCAACCCACTAACAACAACCAATGGCTCAACAATCGTTCGGATTACCTTATCCAGCCACGGATTGCAAACTGGGGATTTCGTCGTTATCAGCGGTGTAAGTGGCGCGCAAAACGGAATACCTGACAGCGAACTGAACGCACAGCACTCTGTTTATGTTTCAAGCACGTCTGAGTTTTTAATTGAGGTAACCACGTCAGCCAATGCTAGTGGCGATGTTGGTGGAGGCGCAATAAATTATGTGCTGTTTTTGCAGTCTGAAGTTTTGACTGTACTAAATACAACCTCTTTTACTATAGCGTGTGGCCCAGCATCATCCAGCGCAACAGGCGGTGGAGCCAGCGGTGAGATCATTATAGAATTACCAGCTGGTCTTGAAAGCAGTACGGCACAGGCTGGTTACGGCACTGGCACATATGGAATGGGCGTATATGGGGCTGGTGGGGAACAGCTGACATCATATGATGCAAGGATTTGGTTGCTGGAAAACTACGGTGAGAACTTGGTGGCAGTTCCAAGAGGCGGTAGCTTATACCGTTGGCAGTTAAACAGAAGCCAGCGCTGTGTAGTAAATCCAGCCACTGACGCACCGACGCAAATTAATTATATGACGGTTACACCAGAGCAGTTTTTGGTGCTGGGCGGTTGCGATACAGGTTCTGGTTTTGATGGTTTGCTGGTTATATGGGCATCCCAAGCGCAGGGGTTTGCCACAGGAGATTGGACGACATCTGCCACGAACACTTCGCGGTCTTTGCGATTGGGCGCTGGCTCTAATATTGTCAGCATAGTTCCAAGCTCATTTGTCACGGTTGTTTTTACAGACGCTAGTATGCACCAGCTAAGATACTTGCAAGATACAGTATTTATTTACAGCCAAGATTTAGTAGCTGATGTTGGGATTATAGCACCGCGAGCTTTTGCAAAGGACTCGCAGACAGGTGGTTTAGTTTTTCTGTCATCAAACTGGCAGTTCTACAAATTTCAAAACCAGAGCTTGCAGGCAATTCCCTGTTCTGTTCGTGACTTTATGCGCGATGAAGTGGTCACAGGATCGCAGCAAGCGAAAATTTGCGGTGTTGGCATTTCGCAGTTTAATGAAGCGTGGTTTTTCTACCCAGCGTCCGGGCTTGAGTGCAATAAGTACATTATATTCAGCATACAGGAAAATGTGTTTGCTACTGGCACGTTTGACAGAACGTTTGGCATAACAGGTGAAAACTACCCAATAATGTTTAGCTGGTCTGAGGGCAGTAATTATGCGGAAGCTTATCTGCACGAAAAAGGTAACAGCGCACAGGGGGATGCGTTCACGGCATTTGTAGAGGCATCGCCAGTAGACCTAAATGTAGGGGGTGGCGAAGGCGAGGTAATGATGGACGTGTCAGGCATTGTGCCTGATTTTCAATCACTGTCTGCTGGTGGAGATTTAACGCTGGTTACAAAAGACAAGCCCAATTCAACTGCTGTTAATAATGGGCCTTTTACGATTGGCCCCAGCACAGAGCGTGTGGACGTTCGTGTGCAGGGCAGACAGCTTGGATGGAAATTTAGTCGCACTGGCGCACCTAACACTTGGAGACTTGGAAAAATGAGATTTGATATAAACGCAACCGCTGGACGGAGAGAATAATGGCTTTTACACTGCCCCCTATACACAGTTTACCGGGCTATAATACTAGTGGGGTTCCAACCGCGAACCCAGCATCTGGCAGACAGCCTTTTTGGCTTGACGATCAGGGCCAGCCTATAGGCGTAACAAACGCTGGCGAAGCGGTGTATGTTCCACAGGCTGGGGCTGGCTATAATCCGTTATGGTATGGTCAAACCGCTTTTCATACTGGCCCGACAGGAGCAACCGACCACGTTCCCAATTCATCGTCTTTGCCAGAGGTGCAAGACGCTGTTGCAAGCTCAGGCGATCCGCAAGGCGTTCCTATAGAAAAGATGTTTGCGCTTTACAACCGCATGATGTTTAACAACGACAGAGGACGGCCCCCAATATTCGGCAACATGGGTATGCCAGATATTTTTAAAATATTTAAGAAATATGACGATGGCTCTTATTATTTGCCGGATGAGTCAACTGGCGCCTATGGAAGTGAATATTTTTACAATAAAGCAGGCGTACCACTCCATAAGCAAATAACCCCAGAAGGTTCGGAAGTCGGCATAGACCGCGCATTAGTTGTTGGGGGCAATAGATTATCTGAAATTGACGAACTTACATAAATGCTAAGATTAGAGGGTGACGCACTGAGGACGGCATGGCCTCAGTTGCGCTACATGATTGAGCAGGCGCGAAATAAAAGCAAATGCACTGACCCATTTTTAGTAGAGGACGTTTACCACCAGTGCATGATTAACGATACGTTTTGTTATGTAGTTGGCGAAGGCGCGACCATACAGGGTGCTTTGTTTTTACGCCCAGTAAACAACTTCGGCGAAATGGAGTTACACGTCTGGCTGGCGTGTTTTAAAAGACCAGCGTCATTGGCAAATCATGTTGAATGGCTGGAACAATTAGCCAGATCAATTAAAGCGCAGCGTATTACCTGTCATTCGCCAAGAGCGTTTGAGAAATATTTAAAAGGCACTGAAATAGTGAGCAAACGATTTATAAAGGAGTTATTTTAAATGTCTGGCGGTTCACAAACATCAAGTTCAACAGTTAAACTAGACCCAAGGCTGCAAAGCCTTGTTGACAGCATACTGGATTATGCTCCGGCAATTATGGAGAGGCCGTTTCCTCAATACGATTTGCCAAGAATAGCAAGCTTTACCCCTGATCAGTTGCAGGGCTTCGATATGACAAGAGCAAATGTAGGTTCATTTCAGCCAGCCATGAACCAAAGTCTCAACACGCTTGCACGATTTGCCCAAGGCCCACGGATACAGGGAACCAGCGTTAGAAACGGCACTATTAACGCTCCTAGACCGACCATATCCGCTTCTGGCATACCATTGCCTACACTCCCACCACCACCTAGCACAACAACCGTATAAGGTTAATTGAAATGAGTATGGATGTATTTGATAGGGATTTTTTGACCCAGAACTTCGATGAGCAAGAATACCTTCGACTCTACGAAGATGTTGCAAGTGCGGTTGCAGACCCAGAAAATCCTTTTACCATATCGCCTGATGCAGATGTAGATGGGGATGGTGTAATAACTGGGCTTGATCATTACTTAATTCATGGATTTGGCGAAGGCAGAACAGCGCCGTTGCTTACAGACCCAACGCCAACAGTAAGTTTTACGCCTTCAGCGCCCCAGCCTGTGTATTCGCCTGATCCTGTGCCTGTCAGTGACACAATCGCCCCGGCTCCACCGCCAATAACCCCTATAGACATGAATGTGGTCGAGGGTGCCGACCTAGCCCCTCGCTATTTTAACCCGTACCAAACCGAAGTAATTGATCAATACATGAATCGGTTTAGTGACGCTTTGCAGAGAGCTAACCTGTCAAATAATGCCTTGGCAACGAGTGCAGGGGCATTTGGCGGCAGTGGACACGGCGTGGCCACCGCCTTAACAAATGAACAGGCTATGAATACTTTTGGAGATGATATTAGCCGACTTCTCCAACAGGGATTTGACACTGCAAACACATTCGGGTTGGCAGATGCGGGGCAATATAACGATATGACAGGGCTGGGCGCACAACTACAGATGCAGGGTGCAAGCGTTCTGCCCAGCGCCGCCCAAGGCCAGCAAAATATGCAAAACACTGATATACAGAATCTTTTAAATATTGGTGGCGCACAACAGGGCTTAACCCAGCAAAGCTTAGACCTTGCCTATGACGATTTCATTAAGCAATGGCAATATCCAATGGATATGCTTGGCTTTGGCGCTGGCCTCGCTTCTGGCGTACCTACAGGAACGACTACGATTGGTAAAACGCCAAGAGACATGGGCGGTAAAATGTCTGGCGCTGGAAGCTTATTGTCAGGCGGTGCTAAGTTATTTGGCGCACCAGCAACAGGCGGTGCAAGTTTATTGTTATAAAAGAAGGTAATATAAGATGGCTGTACAAGTTAATAGACTGCCGCCAATAGGGGCGTTACAACAACGCTCTATGGCTCCGCAGATAACAGCAAGAGGCCGGCAGCTGCAAAGTTCGGCTCCACCTATTCCTAAGAGTGGTATTGGCGCTGGTATGGCAGGGCTTGGCAAGTCGTTAGGTGAAATAGCAGACACTATTAAAGAAAGTCGACAGAAAGCAAATAGACGCAAGGTTGTTGAAAGCATTGTGGCGCTGGATGAAATGGGGGAAGGTGACGCTTTTAACGCCCCAGCACCTACGCCAATGCAGGGTATGGAAAATTTCAGTGGGCCAGAATTAGATGACTCTTTAGCACCAAAAAAACAAAATATAAGCCCAGCTACGCCAAAGAAAAGCCCATTAGATGCGCTAAATATGCCTGACAGTGCTAAAGCAATATTTAAAGATTTAGTTAAAGCAGGGCAAACAGATGACGCTTATAAAATAGCCTTGTCGTTTGCTATGAAAGCACCGAAAGAATACACGCTTGGTAAAGATCAAGTGGTAACGGATAAAGACGGAAAAATTATTGCAAAAGGCCCAAGCTCTACACCTAAACCAGAAAAAAAGGTTAAGGCTTGGAATATCATAACCAAACAAGAACAGTACGCTACACCTACTGAAATAAACAATAATCCAAATTTGAAAGCGTCAGCACCGCCAGACAAAATCTCAGACATTCTAGCTGGCGAGATAAGTTCAGATATTCAACGCGGTGCGACAATGCCCCAATTAGTTGAAAAATATGGTAAAGGCGTTCTAACTGCTTACGGCAATGCACAGCTTAAATCTCAACAGCCATCGCTTTTTGATAAAGCTGGCATAACATATACTAAACCGCCAGTGGCAGATACGTTTTTTCTACCATTACCAACGTCTAGGCAACAAGAGCGCCTAGCCAAAACAACTTCTAATATGCCAATGGTAAATCAAGGAGTAGGCGAACCAGTAGTAAATCAAGGACAAATGCCTGCAGAATCTTCGGCCCAAGCGACAGCGCCAATTACTAAATCGGGAATAACCGTACTAGAATTGCCTTTAGTTCAAACAGAACAAGATAAAATAAAAATGCAAAATGCTGGGGCAATGGTAAACGAGGTAAACAGTTTAAGTAAGGATTACAGAGCGCTCGTTACAGAACATGGCCCGCAAATGTTTGGGCCAGAAGCGGAAAAAATGAGTCAGGCTCATACGTTTCTTATAATGAAGCTTAAAGACCTTATGGAGCTTGGCGTGTTAGCTGGGCCAGACTTAGACTTGCTAGAAAAACTTATCACGCCACCAGATGATAAGTCATTGAACGCTCAAGATGCTATTCCAGATTGGATTAATAATTACGATGGAACGGCAGTCATGTTATCGCAGTTAGATCAATTAGACAAAGTGGTAAAAGATAAATACAAAGCGTTTCAGCAAAATTTTGGGCCGATTGCACAACGGACAAATCCTGTAGATGTTAATGTTCCGAAACCAAAGGCTAAAGCAGATACAAGCGGTTGGCAATTAAACTTGAAGAAGGCTGATAAATAATATGGCCGAAGAAACAGTTACTTACGAAGCTGAAAAAGATGGTTTAAAAATAGATGTAACCGTTCCTGTTGGGACAGATCCATCTACCATAGCGCCCAATCTTGACAGCCTTATAGACCGCAGTACAGGTGCGCCTGTAGCCGTTAGAGAATTTGTTGGTGGGTCAAATCCAGCAGACAGATTAGCTAACTTAAAAATTGCGCTGAAGAGAGAATACGGACAAGACGTAGGCGCACAGCAAAATAATAAAGGAGAGCTGTTTTTTACAAATCCGCAAACAGGCAAGCTTACATTATATAATGAAGATAACCCAACCGTGTTAGGTGTTCCTATTCCAACGGCTGGTGATATCGCTAGTCTTGCTCCCGAAATAGCGCGAGGTGCTGGCGGTGTGATTGGCGGTGTGGCTGCAATGCCCAGCGCGGCAATATCAGGCCCAATAGGGCCAGCTTTGGGGGTTGGTTTTGGCGCTGAAGGTGGTGAGCAGCTGTATAATGTATTCAGCGAATGGTTGCGCGGAAGACAAGACTCACGCCAGCTACCGCAAAGAATGATTGATACTGTTACTGGTGTTGGGATGGACGCGGCTGGTCAAGTGGTTGGCGATGTGGCTTTTCCATTACTTAAAAAAGGCTTTCAAGGTCTTAAAAACACAACCGCTGGGCGCAAAGCGTCAGAAGTATTTGATGACTTTACAAAAGCTGGTGTGAAACCAACTGTTGGTGCTGTAAGTGGTAAAAAATGGGTGCAAGCTTTAGAAAGTTTGTTGTCGAGAACACCCGGTTCTGAAGGCAGAGTTAGAGAAGCATTAACAGAAACCTTTGATGGTCTAAAAAGTAAAGTTGGTGAAATTGCTGATGTATACAACCCACCTAAAAGGTCTCCGGGCGGTGCTGGTGTTGATAAAGAACTTACAGGACAAAGTTTACTGCGAGGCGTTAAGCAAAGCAAAAATAAATTTAAACAACGCGGTGATGAACTGTTTAATAAGTTAGATGAGTTTGTAAAACCAGACGCGCCTATAACCATAAATAATACGCAGAGGGTTTTAAATGACTTAAACCAACGCATAACCGCTTCTTCAACTGATCCAGAACAAGCAAAAAGATTGGTTGCTGTTTTAGAAGACCCATTGGTTGCACGATTTAGAAAAGCGCTGACAGAAACCGTTGACGAGGTTAGTGAGAGTGGAGCAATAATCAAAACGCCACGTCCTATTGAAGAGACACAATATAATTTAATTAAAAATTTGCGAAGTGATGTAGGTAAAAAAGCTTTCAAATCGCCACCGCCCGACAATGCGACAGAACTAAAAGAATTATACTTTGCTTTATCAAATGATATGGGTGAGGCCGCAACACGATACGGAGGGGAAAAAGGAACCGCTGCTTTTAACAGGGCTAATCGTTATTGGTCAAATTACGCAGAGCGAAATGAAAAATTTCTTGATCCATTGCTTAACGTTGAAAGTCGGCCAGCTGAGATAATTAATCGAGCATTAGCTGGCACAAAAGATGGGCATATAGCTATTCGCAAAATTAAGGCTGGTATTCCTAACGATGTTTGGGATGAGTTTGCTGGTTATAAAATAAGAGAAATGGGCCTAGCTAAAAGTGGCGGTCAAAATGTTGCCGGCGATGCTTTTAGCGTTAATACATTTTTAACTAATTGGAACAATATAAACCGTCGAGCAAAAGATGCGCTGTTTGGAACAAAAGCAGATCCACGTCGGCAAGCTTTAGACAGACTGGCGAGGGTTGGCGCTTCTTTAAAAGATAGTCAAAATATGCTGAACACCAGCAATACATCATTTTATAATAATTTATTTAATTACTTAACAGGCGCTGGTGGGTTGCTTGGTTACGGAGTTGGTCAAGATTTGGGAACGGCGGTTGCTACAGGTGCCGCTACCGCTGGTGGCACTTTAGGAGTCAACAAAGCGTTAGGCACATTAATAACCGAGCCTAAATTTATTAACTGGTTAGCTAAAGCTGGGGAGATAGTGCAGACCAATCCTACGAGATTAGTTGCACATATTAATAGACTGCCAGCAGTTGCGCTTGGTGAGGAAATTAACGAAGACGTAAAACTGGCTTTGGCTTCTTATGTTGACGCGCTTGGTTCATCAGGGGTAATCCCAGCACAATCAACAGGAGCAAATACAAACCAACAAACGCCAATGCCACAAGCCCAACCAACAGGAATGGGTACACAGCCAGCACTACAGTAGACCAGTGACCGCTGCAAATAATTGCCAGCACCAACAAGCATACAAATAATTTTATAAATTCACGCATATTAAACCTTAACAGGTAATAAGGAGATGACAATGCGTTTAACCGCTATTTTAGCGGTATTTTTTTTGTTTCAAAATTATGCCGTAGCCCAAAAAAAGGTGGGGTGTCCACCTAGGGAAATGTTAATGCAGTCATTGAAAGACGCTGACATGGTTAGTGTATGGAGCGGTTGGTCTGATAGAGGACACATCACTGAAATTTGGATGAACATGCGTGGCGAAGATACTAGATGGCTAGCAGTTGTTCATTTGCCAAGCAATTATTCCTGTGTTGTAGACCAAGGCATAAAAGGCACATTTCAACCGCAGGGTAAAGCGTCAATATGAATATGACTCCCGAAGAGCGCGACAGGCTATCCAAAGCAGAACAAGCAATTGCCGATATGCGAGAGGATATTTCCGCCATACGAAAGGATACCACACAGCTTACGAAAGCTTTAAATATGTCGCGTGGCGGCTTCTGGGTAGCGTTAAGATTCGGCGGTGTTCTTGTGCTTTTTGCTGGCGCTCTTGCGTGGCTATGGGAAGCCTTGCGCTAATCCGCAAATGTCTAACGGAGATGACACTGACGAAATAAAATCATTTCAAGCCCATAGGCTCGGCACTTGGGCAGAATTGATAGGCGCTAGTTTTTTAATCCGGCGCAAGTTTGAAGTTTTCATCCACACGGGGAGCCAATCCATATGTGACCTAGTGGCCTTCCAGCGAAGAGGGGCTGTTGGGAAGCTCGACCCTGTGTTGATAGATGTCAAGTTCGTAAACCTTGATTTAGACCGCGCTGGCCCCAAACCCCTGTCTCACGAACAGATTAGAGCAGGTGTGGTGAGGATGGTTGTCGGAGCTGACGGCGCTGTGGTATGCGAATGGGATTTAAACACGAAAGGCAGAAATAGGAGTTCAAATGAACATACTGGCAAAGCTGGGGCCAAGTTATCGGTCACCACCAACACCGCAAAAGACAACTAATATCTGGGCTGAGGTTGACGGCGATACTGTTGTTGTAAAGACAGAAAGTAGTGCGTTGGTTTTTAACGAGCGACAAGCAGAAGAAATAATACACGTAATTCATGCTAATCTGAAAAAACTTAAAAGGAAAAAAAATGAATTTAATATGTAACTTGTGGCTTGATTTGAAGGATTGGTGGAAGCGTCAAACACGAACAAGCAAAATTCTGTGCATAGGGGTTGCCGGGTTTCTGATTCTTGCTGGTATAAGCGAACTAGTTAAATAATAGGATTTGGGATATGACGCCAATTAAGGATGCTGATTTAGACCACGACGGGATTGTAACAGCAGAAGAATTAGAAGCAGTTGACCAGCATAATAAAATAGAAATACAGACCCGCATTACTGTAACAAGCTTCATTTGCATGGTAATCGTAGCGGCTATTCTTATTAGCGGTGTAATTCCAGAACAAAGAATAACTGCGCTTAATCCATTGTTAAGCACATTAATGCTAGCATTTGCTGGAATTATAGGTGCTTATTTTGGAATGACAGGATGGATGAGTAAAAAGTGATTAATTTGTTAGGCTCATTAGTTCAGCCAGTAACAGGATTGCTTGATAAATTTATTGAAGACAAAGACCAGAAAAACCAACTGGCGCATGAAATAAGCACAATGGCTGAACGCCATGCGCAAGAGTTAGCTAAAGGCCAGCTTGAAATAAATAAAGCAGAAGCGCAAAGCAGAAATGTTTTTGTTGCTGGCTGGCGGCCATTTATTGGGTGGGTTTGCGGCGTTGCAATGGCCTATAATTATGTGGTTCAACCAATTTTAATTTTTACGTTGGCGCAATTTGATTACCTTGTTGCACTCCCGGCACTTGACCTTGGGGAAATGATGCCCGTCTTGATGGGTATGCTCGGTTTGGGTTCGCTAAGAAGTTTCGAGAAATATAAAGGCATTGCTAAATGACAGATATAACAAGCGGTTTTATCGAAAGACTATCTGAGCGTTTAGAACAAGAGGAAGGTTGCGAACTTTTTTTATATGACTGCCCTGCTGGATACAAAACTTTAGGCATAGGTCGAAACGTAGAAAGTAGGGGCATTACAAAAGCCGAAGCCTTGACGATGTTAAAAACTGATATAAATATTGTTATTTCCGAATTAGACGATGCTTTTCCTTGGTGGAACGATCTAAGCGAAAACAGGAAAATAGCGTTAGCTGATTTAGCGTTTAATTTAGGGATGCCAAAATTAAAAGCGTTTAAAAAATGTTTGCGGTATTTAGAGGAAGGTGATTACGCAAACAGCGCAATAGAGTTATTAGATAGTAATTACGCAAAGCAAGTTAGCAATAGGGCAAATAGAAACGCAGAGTTAATCCGTGAGGGATAAAATGGCTGACGCAACATTACTAGATATTTTCAATGCTATTTGGCCTGTGTTGGTAGCCGTGACGGCGGCAATTGTTTTATTTGCCAAGGCTTTTAACCGCTTGGACGTATTAGAGGAAAAGGTGAAAGTTTTGTTTAGTCTTTGGAATGAGCGAGATAAAAAATGATTTATGTTTATCTTATATCGTGAATTACCACAGACGCTATTATGGCAGAAAGGCATATAAAATGACTGAAGAAAAAAAATGTGCGTGTGATAGCTGTGTAGAGTGTGGGTGCGATCCAGAAGTTTGTAGATGCGACTGCCACACTAAACAGACGGGCGTGGACGAGGAATAGGGGGCGAAACGTAATATTTGATTTTTAGCGGATAACACGCTTGATCCTCGATTCGCACACTGCGCTCTGTTATCACATGGTCAGGAACCGCTTGCAAAAAATGCTGGATTTTTTCAACACATTCCAGACGATCCAGAAACCTGTCCCCCAGCGTAAAGCGCTTTTCTTCTCTGATTTCCGGCACAGCCATATTTGCAATAAAGCTGATAATTACCGCCGCCTTGTAAAGTGTTGTTTCCACCAAAATCATTACTTCACCCTCCTTAAATTGAACCACGGCTCTGGCTTGCTGGGCCTTACTTTCTTCTTGCCCCAAATTTGAAAATGACCGCGCCTTGGCATCCTTTTGGTTATCATAAAATGTGTGCCAGCGTCACTAAACCCACGGTATTTTTGCAACCGTCTATTGTATTCGGGTAGCCAGCCATCCTCTCCCACTTTTTTACTGTCAGCTACTATTTCCCAGCCGTTGTTTTGTTTCATATCATAAGGCAACCGAAATTTGCACAAGGCCGTCAGCGATAGCCAAACCTAAAAAACTTAGCAAACAGACGATTACCAGCAGTTGAACCCCTGTCATCTTCTTTACTCCTCTCCATATTCTTTAAGGTTAAAAGAAAATAATTAACTGCGTCTAACTCCTCTCTGTTTAATGGTAGCAAGTTTTTTACAATTTTAAAAATCGAAATCATCGTCGGTTTCTATTTTTTTTATGCTTGGCGCAATTGGCGCTTGATACTCCCCATCTGGCGAGTCTTTTCTGCCCCCAAGCATTGTTAACTCCCCCCTGTATTTTTGCAAGACTATTTCAGTAATGTATCGATTCTCGCCGTCTTTGTCGTAACTGCGTGTTTGCAGTTGGCCCTCGATGTAGACAGTTGAGCCTTTTTGCAAAAATCTCTCTGCTACACCTACAAGACCTTCATTATATATAACAACTTTATGCCATTCCGTTTTTGTTTTTCGTTCGCCGGATTGTTTGTCTTTCCAAGACTCGCTAGTGGCAATGTTGAGGTTGCACACCTTTCCCCATTCTGATTCTCTAACCTCTGGATCACGTCCCAAATTCCCTACTAAAATTACCTTATTGATACTTCCTGCCATTTATTTACCCTTTCGTTTTTTGGTTAAAATTCGGTTTCTGCTTTCCGATATAAGTCGGATAAGCGCTTCTTTATTTATTTTGTCGTTAGGCAGATTTTTTACAGCCCATTTGAGTGCTTCTGTAGCCACAGCATTAAAACCCTTAATTGTGCTTGCTTGAGCAATTTGCCCTTTGAGCTTTAATAATTCTTTAACTTGCGTGTCATTCATTTTTTTTACTTGTCCATAACGTATTATATACGGCGGTTAATTCGTCTTTATCTTCTTGCGTCAAAGATTCCAATTCCACCATCTGTTTAATTGCCTGTCTGTTTGCTTTTAAGACTTCAAGGCTTTCTGCTTTTTCTAATTTGTTAACTAGCATAGCTAATATTTTTTTGCTTGCTTTGTTTTTTGTTGCAGACAATGGTGTGACATTACTAGACGGCGCTTCTGGTTGTTCTTCTGTTAATGGTATTTCACTGTCGGCATAGAAAAACCCCTGCAAATTGAGTGCTTCTAATATGGCTCGATCCAAAGCCCTTTTGTACGCCATCATTACGGGATAAGCGTTTTTATTATTTTTTGGATCAGCTTCCGCGCAACTACAAAATTGTTGGCCTTCTGCATTTTCTACAAACAGAAAACACGTAGCCTTATTTAATTCTGGGTAGAATTTTATATCTACGCTACTTGGGTTTGGTTTAATTTTTTGCAAACCAGCAATTTGCTTCAAATACTTGTGCTTGATAATTCTCATGCCACTTTGTTTGTGAAGCCATACAGCGTCGTTAAAATCGCTGTCAGATGGTAAAAACTCGCGTAGCCGTTTATCGCTACTTTCTAACGGTGTGTTCTTTGCCATTAATCGTTCTCCAAAAGTTTAACACGGCGTTGACCGCCCCCGGTTCTATACACCCTTACGGTGTCGTTAAATATTTCTTTATCATCGTCTTTTAATTTACCTTTAAGCTGCGCATCTATAGTGCTGAAAGCCTTATAGCTGTCTTTGTAACGCACCCACTGCGCCGCTAATTCGCAAAACTCGTTGTCCTGGTGCATCTGTCGCGTTTGATGAGGCACAACTTTAGGGATGTTTATTTTCGGCTGCCAGTCTGCATCTGGCGGTTCATCGTTTATTACGTGCTGGTAAAACCCTCGGTACAATGACAGCAAGCTTTGCTGTGTGTCTGGCTCTGCCGGAATAGGTATAACATCCCATTTGTTGTTGCCAAAAAACACTGACAGTTCTGATTGTGTCACTGGCACTCCGAAAGAGGCTTGCGCCACAAGCATTTGCATCTGCATCTGTGCAGAATACGTGTCAATCAACTCTTCTTTGTTGCTCCACTTTCTTTCGTTTGTGTGCTTAAAATCAACCAGCACAATAGCGCCAGCTTCGCTAATTCGCCATTGATCAGGGTGGGTCAGCAACCACGGATAGTCAGGGTGCTGAGTTTCCAATTCGGATTTGTCACGCCACGTTTTACGCCACGCGTCATTGTCAGCAAATTCGTACCCTGTCATCATTTCATAATAACGTTGATTGAGGCTTTCTGTGTGGCTACCCATCAACACGTTGAGTTTGGTCGACAAGTCTTCTGGCTCTTTTCTCCCCGTGTATTCAAGCCAAGCTTCCATTAAACCATTTTTCATATTGATCAATTTGTAGGCAAGAGAAGCACCCAGATAGATGTTGTTTTTTGACGCTACTCTATCGCTTGGTTGGCGCATTTATCTTTCCCCATAGCTTTTTGAAACGCTTTGACTCTCTTTTCAAACCAACTAGCCTCAAACATTCCATTGTGATTGTTTCGTAATGGCCTAGCGGATACGGCTTACTGTTGATTTTATCTATAGTCGTTTGAGGCAATTCCATTTCACCTGCTTGCTTATCTGACATAACTTTCTCCAAAATTTTTTATCATCTTACTTTACTTTTAGTAACATATCAAGTTATAACGATTTTATGGATATTAAATTGGCCCGAAAAATTATCGACGCACTTGGGGGTGTTTCATTAGTTGCAGAGATGATAGGCGTTACGCCTTCTGCTGTTACACACTGGAAAAATCGCGGTTTACCCACAAACATTAGAACGCGGAAAAGGCTAGAAAAATTGCTAGTGCAAAAAGTTAAAGATGCTGACGCTTATATAGATGAGCTGTGGCATGGTTAAAAGTCGCGCCGCAAGACTTGGCTACGCTGATGAGATGAAGGTACGTGACCAGCTAATTAAATTTGGGATTGAGGCTGTTCGTGTTGACAGACGGCTGGGTCAATTAGGCGCAGATCAATCTTGCGATTTATTACTGAAGTATCCCAATGGAAAAGAAAAGCCATTAGAGCAGAAACGTGTGAAGGGTGGTTTTAAAACTATTCGTAAATGGCTAGAGGGTGCGCCAGAAGGATCGTTGCTGACGGTGACAGAACCAAACAAGCCAACGCTGATTATTTCAACTTTAGACACGCATGGGGAGTTAATAAAATGATACTGCCGACTATTCGTGACTTACGGCTGCCACCGAGCGAAAAGTTGACGCTGTTAATTCTGGCAAGCCATCTGCCTAACGTGTTCCCTTCGATTGACACACTAACCGAAGAAACAGGGTTAAGCCGGGCCACTCTCCACAGGTGTTTACAAAGTTTAAAAAGACGAAATTATATAGCTTGGGAAAAGACAGGGCGAAGCTCAAGTTACACAATTACCCTGCCTATGGATGATGGTAGAAGTCTCACTGTGAGACATCAGAAGTCTCATGGTGAGATAACAGATGTGTCACAGCTATACTCTAAGAATACAAGTAAGAATACAAGTAAGAATATAAATAGTGTTAACGAAAAAATGCACGAAGAGTTTGAGCAATTCTACAGTAAGTACCCCAACAAAAAGGGGGACAAAAATTCTGCTAGACAACGGTTTGTGAAAACACGAAAAAAAGGCACAACCCCAGAAAAAATTATTGGTGACTTGCAAGCCTATATTAGAACCAAACCAGAGTGGCAAAGCTTCGCTCATTGTGCAACATGGCTGAAGCAGATGATGGACGGCGATAAATGGCGCAATGACGTTTACGACAATGTTGAAAAGACGAGTGCCGTTAAAAGGTTGCAAGCACAATGGTTAAAGTACGGCAATATCGGCAAACAGCCGTGGGCAACTGATCAGACACGATTACAGGAAGAGCGGCTAATCCAACAAGCTTTTTACGAGGCAACCGACAACGAAAAGACGATGCTGATAGACCAAGCACCAGAAGGCGCAAAAATTCCAGGCAATGTCGTGCAGATAAAAGCAAAAACAAAAATGAGGGTAGTGCAATGCGATTAAACATTTTCCCAAAACACGGCGGTCAACCGTTACGGCTGCAAATATTTATCCACGGGCAGGTAAAGCCTATGATCGACTACGCGATGGATGATAAAAAGACGGCGTGGCTTGTTAGCAAATTAGCGGAACAATTATCCTTGGAGCCACACACCTCGCTAAATCAAGCTGTCAATGCACGTTACAAAGATGCTGACGTATTTGCACAGATCAAAGAATTTGTAGCGCAAGAATTTGATTTAGGTTCAGATTGTTTTAACGGTCGCAAACGAACCAGTGATGTGGCAACGCCACGACACGTCGTTATGTATTTAGCGGATAAACATTGCAGAAGCTTTAGCGTGTCGCAAATCGGAAGGATGCTAGAGCGAGACCACACGACTATAATTTACGGGATTAAAGCGGTAAAAGATAAAATACTGCAAGACAGCGCTTTTGGAGAGCGCTTGGAAATCATTGAAGAAAATTTACATTCTTGGATGCTTCGCCGGGAAAGTGTTTTTCTGGAAAAATACGATGACTAATGAGTAACCAGTATACAACGAGCAATTTCAACAGAAGAGAATTGGATCATTACCCCACAGTCGATGATAGGTGTATCAAAAGCTTGCTTGACGCTTACCCTGACATCCCAATGCCAGCCCTTGACCCTTTCTGCAATGCAAATGAGCCAACAAGATTATACCCAGCGGAAAACGGCACACTTAGGGATGTTAAAGGGCGTTTTGCAAGCATAATTACTAATCCACCATATCAGAAAAAATTAGTGGATCAGTTAATGAGAGGCGTCATAGATGCAGTTAAGGACGGTGACATACAAGTAGCCGCCGCACTTATGCGTATAAGCTGGGATTGTGCCAAGACCAGAGCCAGCTATTGGCATTGGCCTTTTGCTTGCAGCCTTCGTCTGCAGTATCGACCTTATTGGTCAGAAGAACCAGCCACGGCAAGCCCTATTCATAATTACCAATGGCTTATTTTTGACAGGAGAATACCCCATGAAAAAGAACCCGTTGTACGATACCACAACGGAGTCACTAATGAGTAAAAAGAAAGAAGCATTAGAGCCGCAAGAGTTACGAGAAACGCCAGAGAGAAGCCAACATAGTCCAGTTGATGATGTAGCGTTTAAACCTAAAGGCGGCAAGGCGGTGCAGACTGTTCGCCGTGTGAGGTATGAACACCCATTGGATGTAATGTTGCATCGAAGCTTGCTGACTGACAAACAATACGAAGCTGGCAACCTTTTTCGGCAACACTATTATAGGTCTGTAAATCAAAACAGGGTCACAGCGAGATATGGCGCAAGTGCGGGAGTAGGCGGCGGAGTAGATGATGAAGTCTATTCGAGGGAGCAAGTGCGTGACGTATTGGGGCGTCTAACTTTGCGGCAAGCATCTGTGCTAATCGGCGTGTGTGGGCATGGGGAGTTTGCAACCACGTGGGCGCATAAGCTTAATTGGTCGCCGTCGAAAGAAACGCCAGTGTCATTGTTACGTCAGGCTTTAGATGAGGCGGCAAGCCTATGGAAGCTTTAACCATTCGTCACGCTTCTCCGCGCTCATTAATTCTAATGCGTGAATTAACGCTGTATATCGTTTGTTTTCGGTCTTCATACCATTTTGCAAAGCACGTAGCGATACACCTATTTTTGCACTGAAATCTTTTTGCGGAATCTGCATATCCCGCAACCTCTTGCCGTATTGGTGCATTTAACTCTCCATTGTTTTTTATCTTTATAGATTAAAATAAAAAAAAAGTGCAATAAAGTACAGAAAAACCTTTTGATACGTATAAAAGTGTATTATACTTCTTGAATTGTTACTTACTTTGGAGAAGATAATGAACACAGTAGGATATAACCCCAGTGAAAGCGCCGCAGAAAAACTTACACAATTAGAAATCGCGCTCGACGCTTTGTGTAAGGTTGCTAAGAGAGACATTTTTGTAGCTTACCCACACGACAACGATGCTATAGCACCTTACTTAATTGAGGAAATCAAAAAGACAGTAGAACTTTTATAAACAAGGGGGGGGCTATGCCCCCCTCAAATCTTTGGAGAAGAAAATGGAAAACATATTTGATCTTTTTACATCAGCTAATGAATTAGTGGCTATTGAGTCAGATTTGAAAAAACTGGTGCAGCGCAAACGCGAAATACACGCTGAATTTAAAGCTCGTGGTAAAGATGTAAATATCATTGGTAGCAAGGCTACGATCGAAGTGCGCACCCACCAACGCAAAGTGGTTGATAACAAAGAGATTCATAAACACGTGTCACGTCAGTTGCTTAGAGCGCACACGACGAAAAAAGACATTACGAGCGTTAACATTAAACCGTTGGCCGACAGTATGACTGTTGTTAATGAATTAACATATAAACACCACCTGTCAAACGAAGTTATTCAACAAGCAATAAATTCGGGTGTGACGTTTACAAAAAAGGGGTTGGTATAATGAAATTCAAAATGCCAAAACACGCTTATGGCAAGAAGCCCCCAAAAACGTTAAAAGGCGCAACCTTTATGTGGGTACATTTACAGGACGAACTGCCACGAATCGGTTGTGGTCATCGCACTGTTTGGGCCAAAGCCGGAACGAAATGGACACACATTTGCGACACAATGGGCAACAGAGCGAAGTTGCTAAATGCACAGTTTAACCAAATTGCGAAAAGGTAGGGAGAATAATAATGGCTAAGTGGCGTTTATTAAGTGAAATCATTGGTGGGTTGATCGTATTGATCGGCCTACCATCTCTTATGTTTTTCTACGGTGTAGCTTTTGGGCTAGTGCAATGATCGCCCCAACATTGCGGCAGACTTGCCGATACAATGCAAGGCGCAAGGCATTAGAAGATGCGCTGGCGCTGTTGCAGCAGCTAAGTGATCACCTTGTGGAAGCAGATAAAGATTTCGGTAATGTAACCAATGCCTTTAACTTTGCACGTGAGGATTTAGCTAATAGCCGACAGGAGCTAGAGATTGAATATGAAGAGTTAAAATATTTAGATTGGGGGGATGAAACATGAGTTACGGCAAGGCAACTATCTACACTGTTACGTGGAGTGATCAAGTTATGGAACGAAACCGTGCGTTCTTCACAAATAGGAAAAAAGCACAACGTCACTTCAAGATGCTGAAGCGTGAGGCACAGGAAGGTGAAGACATCAGCTACATCATGTTTGGAAAACATGAGTTGGAAAACAGAACGTTGAATGGCTGGTGTGGATTTCTTAACGGCCTAGTTTTGTCAGGACACGGTGATGTACTGGAATTACGACCAGCAAGCTTAGTGGAGTATGAGCAATGAATGAGCAAGATAAACACTGGTATAAAATTATGCGAAGAAACCAAGAAGCGTGGTGGGCAAATGATCCTGCTGCACAAATGGATTTAGAAGATATGATTGAGGAAGAAATAAAAAGCCATGAAAGCAAAGCCAAAGAATGATTATGAAGCGCTGGTGCTTGCTTTAAGGTTAGCGGTTACAGCTCCGACCGAGGAAAAGTCTAAACAGTGTTTGGCTATGGCAGAAGAATTTGCGTCGAAGCTAAATGATCTTGAGGTAGCGCGAGCAAAACGCGAAGCAGAAAAAAGCCTAGATAAAGAGAAATAAATTTACCGCCCATTATACAAACGATTTCTTTAACGAACACATACAACATATAGTGCAGAAAGTGGGTTGACGTACTAAAAAGTCGAGTTTATTCTGCAAATCACTGTTAGAGTTCTGCCTTAAGTGGGTTTTTTTCAAAAAACATAGTTTTCCTTTATCTTTGCTAGTTTCAAGGAAAACTATAGTAGCAATAAAAAACTTCTCCAAAAGTTATTTTTCTCCTTCCCCCTTGGCAGCTCTAACAGTACAAGCAAAAACGGTCTGACATAACCGTATTCACTCCCTATAGGCGGTTGGTAGCCACCCTCTGCCAATCGCCACCTTTAAGGACACTTATGAAATTTGCGGATTATTTTAAAGAACCAGAAATAGGCAATGGAAACGTTTCCGTATGGAGGCACCATGACGGATCCTATTTCGTTATAGAAATCACTCGCTTTGCGTCAGACGACAAAGAAACCGCACGTCAATATGCTTGCATGTTAGCCGGTGACCCAAACTATCAAATTTCTGATCAGCTTCAGTATACATTGCATTAATGAGAAATTTCCCGACTATAAAAAAGAAAAATGTATCAGAGCTAATTCCATACGTTAATAACGCTAGAACACATAATGAGGCACAAGTAAAACAGATTGCCTCAAGCATTGCAGAATACGGCTTTACCAACCCTATCCTGATAGACGATAAAGGCGGTATAATAGCTGGTCATGGTCGTTTAGAGGCCGCAAGACTATTAAACTACGATGCAGTGCCTACGATCACGCTAGAGGGGCTTACAGAGGCGCAAAAGAAAGCATATATTATTATAGATAACAACTTAGCTTTAAACGCTAGTTGGGATTTTTCTTTATTAGGTACAGAAATAGAGCGGCTAAAAGAATTAGAATTTGACTTGGATTTAATTGGTTTTAGTGAACATGAGCTTTCTATTTTTTTAGACCCCGAAGGATTAGATAGTAATTTTGACATGGAGGGGGTTAAAGAATTAGAAGAGGAAGATTTTAGTAATTTTGATCATAAGTGTCCTCGCTGCGGCTTTGAATTTGATGACAAAAAATAATATCCCGTGGAATCTTTCCGATATTTCTGGAATTAAGAAAAATGGTTTAAATGTATTTTCTTGCTTCCATTGTGGAGGCGGTTCTTCAATGGGATACAAACTTGCTGGCTTCAATGTTCTTGGTGGCGTTGAAATAGATAAAGAAATGATGGAGCTATATAGAGAGAACCATAAACCAAAATACAGCTATTTAATGGGGATTCAGGATTTTAATAATCTTCCAATAAAAGAAATTCCTGATGAAGTTAAAAAATTAGACATTCTTGATGGCTCACCTCCCTGCTCAGTTTTTAGCATGGCTGGGAAAAGAGAGAAAAAGTGGGGAAAAGAAAATTTTTTTAGAGAGGGCCAAAAGAAACAAAGATTAGATGACCTTTTTTATCACTTTATAGAGGCTGGAAAAAGATTACAGCCAAAGGTTATTATTGCTGAAAATGTAAAAGGTTTATTGGCTGGCAATGCTCGGGGTTATGTTAAAGAGATTTTTACATACTTCCGAGAAGCCGGATATAGTTGCCAGCTTTTTCTTTTTAATGCTTCAAAGATGGGGGTGCCTCAGGCAAGAGAAAGAACTTTTTTTATAGCTAGAAGAAATGATTTAGATTTTCCGCCTTTAAAGCCAGAATTTAACGAGCGGCCTATATCAGTAGGAGAAGCCTTTCTTGGAATAAAAAATCACGGTGTAATTAACACGATGGGACCTGCAGCAGAAAAGCTGTGGTCTAAAGTGAAAACGGGAGATTCTTTTGCAAAAGCTCATCACAAAGGACACTTTTTTACCTGGACAAAAATAAATCCTAAAAAGCCATCTCCAACTGTAATTGCAAAATCTGGTCTTTGTCATTGGGAAGAATGTAGAAAGTTAAGCCAAGGAGAAATAACAAGGCTTCAGACTTTTCCAGATGATTATAATTTTTTAAATTCTGATCCTTGCTATGTAATGGGAATGAGTGTTCCGCCATTTATGACTAAGCGGGTGGGGAAGGCTGTAGCCGAGCAATGGCTGCTTGCTTAAAGAAAAGAGGTAATTGTGATGGTTGGCAGAAAAGCGCATACCCCATCGGCTGAACAAAGAAAAACAGTCGAGGCAATGTCTGCTTATGGAATACCGCAAGAGGATATTGCAAGCGTTATTGGAATAGACAGTAAAACGCTGCGCAAATATTACTCAGAAGAACTAGCTGTTGCTAAAGCGAAAGCAAACGCAAAAGTTGCAGAGAACCTTTTTAGAAAAGCTACAGGCGATGGACCACAGTCAGTAAGCGCTGCCATTTTTTGGTTGAAAACAAGAGGACAATGGAAAGAAACTAACTATCACGAAATAGAGGCGAATGTTAACAGCTCAATCTATGAATGGATCACAGGAGCATTGGAAACAACTGGGGGAACAGTGGAGGATCAGCCCGACTCAGTTCGTACAGCAAGCTCTACAGGTAACACCGGAAAAGTGGCAAGCGGAGGCGCTGACAGCACTATGCACTGAGGATAGAATAGCCTGTAGATCAGGGCATGGAGTAGGCAAGTCGGCTTTTTCAGCTTGGACTATACTATGGTGGATGTATACAAAATGCCCTAGTAAAGTGGCTGTGACTGCTCCAACCTCTCACCAGTTGCAAGACATCTTGTGGTCTGAATTAGCAACGTGGCATCGTAAAATGCCCGATTTTTTACAAGACCTATTTGAACTAACAGCCACAAAGTTTTATCTGAAAGAAAAGCCTGATTTAGCTTTTGCTGTGCCACGTGTAAGCCGTCCAGAAAAACCAGAGGCGTTTCAGGGCTTTCATTCAGAAAATATGCTTTTTATTATCGACGAAGCATCAGGTGTAGACGAAGTTATCTTCGAGGTTGGTCAAGGCGCTATGTCTACTAAAGGTGCCAAGACGCTAATGGTAGGAAACCCAACTAGAACTGACGGTTATTTTTTTGACGCTTTTCATTCTCAACGAGCAAATTGGTGGACAAAGCGCATAAGCTGTTCCGAAAGCACTCGCGTTGATCCTAAATTCATTGAAGAGATGAAGAGCAAATACGGCGCTGACTCTGCTATATTTGCTGTGCGTGTTTTGGGCGATTTTCCAGAGCAGTCGGATGATGCAATAATATCGTTAGCATTGTGCGAGTCAGCAATACGAAGAGATGTTGAGCCATTAGAGGGCTTGCCTACATGGGGTTTAGACGTGGCAAGGTTTGGTGATGACGCAACTGCATTAGCAAAGCGTCAAAGGAATGTAATGTTAGAGCCAGTTAAAAGCTGGCGCAATAAATCAGTTACACAAGTGGCTGGCATAGTGATAGACGAATACTTGCAAACGGCGTCATCAGAGCGCCCAGCAAAGATATTGATTGACTCAATAGGTGTAGGCAGTGGCGTGGTGGACATACTGCAAGATGAAGACTTGCCAGCTATTGGGATTAACGTGGCAGAAAGCCCAAGTGTAAGAGCCAGATATATGAGGCTACGTGATGAGTTGTGGTTCAAAGGCCGTGAATGGTTAGAGGCCAGAGACTGTAAGATGGTCGATGACCCGGATTTAATTGGTGAGCTGACAGCCCCACGTTATGCAATGACAGCAAGCGGCAAAATACAAGTCGAACCCAAAGATAAAACAAAGCAGCGTTTGGGTGGCTCACCAGACTTGGCAGACGCATTTTTGCTTACTTTTGCATCGCCTGATCACCGCCATGCGGAAGATCATTACTACGAAACCGACTATTACGAGGATAGTTAAATGGCATATGGGAAAAAACACTCCAAAGGTAAGAAAAAGAAATGACAACCATTTCATTTAAGTCGCTTGTGTTAGAGGCTGACAGAGATTTCTACGAAAAAGCTTACTACCCTTGGGTATACAAGTTTGGCAAGCCGTCAGACACATTCAGCGCGGATCAATCTGGGCGCTATTTTGTGCAAGGTGAGCCACGTGCAGGGCAAAAGTATGGATGGAAATGATAACGTCACGATTTATCGTGATGTAGCTGGCGTACCCACGCCAACCGAAATGAATATGGCGTCAAGGGCGGCGTCACAGCTTGACAAACACTATAAGGGCTACAGATGGCAAGTAGCAGTGCGTGGCGCTGTCGCTATCGTGCGTAACCCAGCATTGAGCGCAGACATGGGTTATTTTATAAATTTGAACGATCCTAGCGTCACATTTGAGGATGCTATTATGAGGGCTGGCGGTGAAATACTAGAGCGCCATAATTTGCGTCGGGGCAATGTAGATTTAACGTCTTATGCTGAAGAAGCCAGCAAGAGTCCTTGGTAGGGAAGAAAAAATGCGTATTACAGACGGTTCAGCCGACTCAAAGCTTATGGATTATGAGGTAGACGATAATGGCGAAGGGGTATCGCCAGAAGACAATACTGATTGGCTGGAACTAAGCCGTGGGTGTTACGACAATGCTGTTGATTACGTGCAAGCCGCCCACAGGGATGATTGGGAGCGAAACCTAAATCTGTTTAATAACGAACATCCTTCTGGCTCAAAATACAATTCTGACGCATTTAAACGCCGTTCACGGCTCTTTAGACCAAAAGTCAGGTCTTATGTGCGGAAGAATGAAGCAGTTACTGCACAAGCGTTTTTCAGCACCAATGACGTGGTCAATATATCGCCACAAAACGACAATGACCCTAACCAGTTGGCGTCAGCCGGGATTATGCAGGAGTTGCTGAACTACCGGCTGCAAAAGACCATTCCTTGGTTTAGATTTTTAATAGGCGCAAGACAGACAGCCGACATTTACGGAATAACCGCTTGTAAAATCTATTGGCATTACGCAGAGGCCGAAGACGGCAAAGAAGTTGCAACTGACGAAAATGATATGCCGATTATTAAAGAGGACGGCAATTTAGACGTTCAGCCTAAAATGGCAGTCATTAAAGATGAGCCTGTCATCGAGCCAATAGAACCAGAAAATGTTTTATTTGACCCAGCGGCTGATTGGTTAGACCCTGTTGGCAGTAGTCCGTATCTTATAATCAGACGGCCTATGTTTGCAATTGACGTTAAGCAGATGATGGTTGATGCTGACCCTAAAACAGGCCAGCCAGCATGGAAAGAGCTTGACGATGCAACACTACAGCAAGGCAGGGAAGAAGACGCCGCCGACCTAGACGATGCACGTAATATGTTTGACGGGCCAAGCCGACGTGACACAGATGCGCCAATTGATGATTACGAGGTGGTTTTTGTTCACGAAAACTTTGTAAAGCGAGGGGATCAAGACTACCACTACTACACGCTGGCAACTGCAGCCATGCTAACTGATCCAACCCCCGTTGGGGAAGTGTATCTGCACTGCAAAAACGGCAATAGGCCAGTGGTTGTAGGTTATTCAAATATTGAAGCGTTCAAGCCATATCCATCAAGCCGTGTGGAAATGCTGGGGCCACTACAGCAAGAGTCAAACGACTTGGCAAACCTACGCATGGACGCACTGAAATTCAGCTTAACGCCAATGGTTAAAGTGAGGCGAGGCAACAAGGCGCTTGTCCCGGCATTGGTAAACAGGTCACCGGGTAAAGTTATCACAATGGATGACCCGGGAACCGACGTGGTTGAGATGTCTCCACCGCCAGTTAACAGTCAGGCTTATGCAGAGCAAGACAGGATAAACCTAGATTTTGACGAACTGGCTGGCAACTTTAACAACAGCAGTATTCAGTCTAATCGTCGCATGAATGAAACGGTTGGCGGTATGGCAATGCTGTCAGGCCAGAGCAACACGCTAATGGAATATGACTTGCGCGTATTCAGCGAGTCGTTTGTTGAACCTGTATTGCGTCAGATGGTGCATTTAGAACAGGCATATGAGACTGACAGTGTTGTGTTAGCATTGGCGGCTGAAAAGGCAGACTTGTTTCAGAAGTATGGCATCAACCAAATCACTGACGATTTGTTGCAAGGCGAACTAACGGTAAATGTAAACGTAGGCATTGGTGGCACAGACCCATTAATGCAAGGTCGCAAGTTTGCGCTTGCTATGCAAACGTTTGGTCAGCTTGTATCGCCACTGGTGCAACTGTATGGGCCTAATGTGTTAGAAACGTCAGGCGTGGAAGCAATAGCGTCAGAGATATTTGGCAAAGCTGGATACAAAGACGGTCAACGGTTCTTGAACTTTAAAGACGGTCAGGGCGAAGACCCACGCATACAACAGCTACAAGCGCAGTTGGGCCAGATGGGTCAGATTATCCAACAGCTACAGGGCCAAGTGAAAGACAAGAACATAGACCGACAGCTTAAACTTGCAGAAGCGCAGATGAAGGGTCAGATGGACGCACAGAAAGCGCAAATGGATGTTGAGGGCAAGGCCGCCCTTGCGGAGCAGGGATTTAAGCTTGATCTAGCCAGAGCGCGATTAATGCCTAATGCAAGCAATGTGAATGTAATGTAATGGTTGATTTACCTCCTGTTGCCAGTGTGCAACCAAGACAATTAGTAGCCTATGACAACGCTGGGCAAGTGCCAGTGGCGCAACCGCAAGGCGGTGGTGAGTTAGCGCCATTATTGCAAGCAGTTATGCAAGGCGCGCAAGGCGTTGGGCAAGGAATGTTGCAGGGGATGGATCCTAAATATATGTTAAGACAACGAGAAAGGGCGCTAGACCCAGTGGAAAGCCAAAGTATGTCAAATTTAGAACGGCTTTTTGCAATCTTTCCGGGGGTAGACGCAGTGGGGCCGGGGGCTTTTGCAAAAATACCTGCCGGGGCATTAGGCGCGAATGCTTTGCGTAGGCAAGCGTCTTCTAAAGCGCCCCATCTAAGGAACTCACGGCCTGACTACACTGGGCCAGCAGGGTCAAAGCCAGAGTATTTAGGCGCGGCTCCTGACCGCACTGAGTGGACATATTTGAGGTATTCCCCAAAGAAAATTCCGGCGCGAACCCAAAACGCTATTGACAACATTAGGGCTAACAAAGGGGGCGTCAAAGACGAACTAATTAGAGACATAAAGGCAGGCCAAGAACTAGGCGGTTCGGATTGGTATAACACGGAAGAATTGCGCGATTGGTTTATTGAGGCGCATGGAGCGACAGAAGGCCATAAGCAGTGGGCAGAATTTATGGATTTAATGGGCGCAACGTCTACAGGCAATAAGGTGCCGTCAAATATTGGCGTGGCAAGTTATTATAGGCATAAGGGTGAAGATTGGTTTAAAGATAATTACGATGCGCTTGTAAGTGGTGACCTTAAACCAATAGAAGGTTATGGTCATAAAATGCAAGGAAACCATGCAAAGAATGTTGCAAGGCTTGGGGCAGACGAATGGGTTCCCATGCCAGACGCCAAGTCTCCAGCTTCAGCGAATTGGACGCAAAACCCTAAACCTAAAGGGTTTTCTCAATCCTTAAAAGGGGGTGGAACAAACATAGCGGCAGATTTGCATTTTACACGTTACATGGCGATGGCAGACGGTTCGCCTGAGTGGTTGTCAACAGGCTCAGAGATAAGCCAGCAATTAGCTGACAGGTTAACAAAACTATACGGGGCAAAAACCGTAAACAAATATATAACATTGCCAAACACCAAAAAAGGCAAGCCAAAATTTAACGCAAAAAAAGCGATCAAAAGCGGCGATATTAAGTTTGACGATATAAAAAATGAGCCTACGGTGTACGTTGGTATGCCAGCAGACGCCGAATATAAGGCGTTTGAAGATTTAATGAACGAAATAGGCGCAGAGTTAGGAATGACGGGGCCACAAGTGCAGGCAAACCTTTGGATGGGTGGGGCGCAACGAACTGGCGTTGATGATACGAGCCAAGGCACATTTATGCAACTTTTCCGCAACCGCGCAGACGAAACAGCAAAGAAAACAGGAAAAACGCGACAGGAAGTTATAGAAAATTTCATTAAAAACCGTGACTTGATGGCGGTTAGTGGCCCACCTATATATTCCCCGTTGTCTAGCGATGAATATACGATGTACGAACCTCCAGAAGAATTTTCCTCAGTTCCCGTGCGCCCGAATAGCTACCCTAACTATATGACTCCACAGGCGCCAGAGTTAGACGCTAACCCATTGTCATCAATACCGCCTAATATGGTTTGATGACATCAGACGAAGATGTGCTGGGCCTTGCAAGATTAGGCGCAGATATAGAAGCAGAGTTAGAGACACCGTTATTTAAGTATGTGCTTGGGCGCATGGTAGAGCGTGTTGACGAGTTAAAGGAAAAGCTGGTTGACCTATGCCCAGATCAACAGGCATCAGAGATTAGACGCACACAAGCCGAAATAAAACGTTTCGATTGTATGCAAGAAGACATCGAGCAGATCATAAACGATGGCAGACAAGCCTACCGTGAGATCGTCGAAGCAGAACAAGTCGAGGACTTGTAGGGCGAAAGCCTTTAATTTTAACCAAGGGAAAGAAATGTCTGATACAGAAACTACCCTCGATAATGAGGATGTTAATGTTGAGGCAGAACAGGCAGAAAAGCCTGAGTATGACGTGAACGACTTGCATCGGAATAATATAGAAGATGAAATGGCGTCACGCCGAAGCCAACAACTAAACAACGAATCATCGTTACCCTCATTGGATGCGATTGATGACAGTACCGAAGAAGAAGCAGAGGAACAGGACGGTCAACAGAGATCAGGCCCACCCGAAGGGCGGTCGGCTTCTGGACAACCCACGCCTAAAACTGAAGCTAGTTCTAAGGGCGATGACTTACATACTCTTATCATTGATGGTGAAGAGGAACGTAAGCCATTAGCGGAAGTTTTGAAATTAGCGCAAAAGTCACGTGCAGCTGACAAGCGGTTTCAAGATGCGGCGGTGGCATTACGCCAAGCTAACGAACTAAAATTACAGTTTGAACAGCAACAGCAAATGCAAGCCCAACCGCAAGCGCCAGTACAAGAGCAACAACAAGTGTCTACCAATGACGATGACGCTGTTGTTAACGCATTAATGTATGGCGATGAATCGCAAGTTAGAGAGGCAGTCACACAGCTTAAAGGCAGTGGTCAAAGTCAACAGCAACTAAACCCAAATCAGGTTGCACAAATGACGGCGTCTATTGTCCGTGAGCAAACAGAGCATCAAACTGCGCTGAACAATGCGTTAACTGAATACCCGGAAATCAAGGAAGACCCAAACCTTCAATCTATTGCGGTGAATTTTGTTAACCAAGGCTTAAAGGACGATCTTTTGGGCTTGGGTTACACTGAACAACAGCTTCAAGCCGCGCCGATTCAATCGTGGTGGCAACGCCACAGAGAAGCGCGACAGGCTGGGTACAGTGTTAAATCATATCAGGATTTACTTATGGATGGAGGGGCGAGGACTCGCGCTTGGTATAATGGGGGTTCGGAGAGTCAGGCAGACGGTCTAGCTGACAAGCAAAACCGTAAGGCTGGCACAGCAAGACAACCGCGAAAAGTGAGCGCGGCAACTCCTAATCGTGGAACACCACGTCCTAAAACTCAATCAGAGATTATTCGTGAGGAACGCGAAGCTAGGAACTTGCCCATTTATTAACGCCTAAAAGAAATAGGAGGCATAAATGGCTGGACAACTCTGGTCTACCAATACGCTTGGCGGCTATCTATATGCTGATGAACTGTCCTCAGTTTTACGCATGGAAGTACGAGCGTCTACTAAATTCCGTCAGTTCTGCGATGCTAAAGACTTCGCAGATAAAGGTCTTAACAACGGTTCGACTGTTACATGGAACGTTTATTCCAAGATTGCAACCGCTGGAACAACCTTAACTGAAGGAACTGCAATTGCAGAAACCAACTTCACTATTGATCAAGCAACAGCAACGGTTGTTGAATGGGGAAATTCTGTTCCGTTCACCAGCTTGACCGATATGCTTGGCAAGCACAATGTCATGGACGTAACTAGAAATGTTCTGTCCAGAGATTGTCGTGAGGCACTTGATACCGAAGCAGAAAGCAAGTTTAGACTTACTCCGCTGAAGTATGTTGCTACAGGAGCCGCGGCCTCAACTGGTACGTTGTACACAGACGGCACTGCTACGGGCAACAACGACACGGGGCTAAACAAGGCCCATGTTAGGAAGATTTCCGATTTAATGAAGGAACGAAACATCCCGGCTTACGAAAGCGACGATTACGTTGCTATTGCAAGACCTACAACGTTTCGTGATCTCAAAGATGAGTTGGAATCGGTTGATCAATACACAACTACTGGTTATCGCAAGATTACCAATGGCGAGGTTGGTCGATTTGAAGCAGTTCGTTTTGTCGAGCAAACCCAAATCTTGGCAGGTGGTGTAAACGCCGCCCCAGCAAGAGATGGCACAAACTTGTGGACAAACGGCAAATCTGACTGGTGCTATTTTATGGGCGCTGACACTGTGGCTGAAGTCATAGCAATGGCCCCTGAGATTCGTGGTCGTATTCCATCTGACTATGGTCGGTCAATGGGTATGGCTTGGTATGCGCTGGAAGGCTTTGGCCTTGTTCACGATGATGCAACAAACGCTCGTATTGTCGAGTGGGATTCAGCGGCTTAATTAGAAAGGAAGTAGTAGAATGGCTATTTTACGAGGTCGTGGTAGAGGCAATCAGTCCATTATGGAAGCTTGCCCACCAGAAAATGCTTCAACTGCTGGTTCTATACCAGATAAGTCGGACATTAAATACGCTGGCATGGCTGACAAAGCCCCATACGGTAAAATGGGGAAAGCTGCTATGAGTTACAGCGGTAAATAATGAGATAGGGGCTGGATTTAATCTCTGGAACTCGGGTTAATTTCAGCCTCTATTCTTTAAGTTACGGTTATTCGTAAATAACGAAATCACGACCAACTTTTTTTAATATCGTCGGTGATTGTGGAGAATAAGGGTCAATGTACTCCCAAGGCTGAAGGGTTTGATGGTTTGTAAGATCATCAAAAACGTCTTCTAAGACAATTGAGGCATCCCACGGGTGGTTGTTTCTGCTGTATTGCCCAATTATCAGTAGAAAATCATCAAAACGAACAAATTGAGAGACAAAGTTAACCATGCGCTCTTGGCCTACGGTAAAGTCTAAGCTCCGATAACCCATTAACTGCTCATCAGATGGGATTGGTTCGCTAATGCCAAGCAAGTCATAAAGCACCTTAAATTTTTTATTTGAATCAAGTTTTGTCATATTAATCTCTGAAGAAAGGGGTGGGGCCGAAGCCCCTGTTGGTTACTGTGGGTAGCTGTAAATACCTTTAAGGCTAGCTTTGAAGTTACCAGAAGTGTCTGTTTTTTTAAGCCTTGCTTCAGCCAGCAATATATCCAAACAATTTGAAAGTGTGACTCTGCAAACCGCATCATTGTAGAATTTTTTTAATTCATCTTCAGTGCGGTTATTTCTTGATAAAATACGATAAGTAGCTTCTGCCTCATTTTTTGCATCTTCAAAATATGACAATGCTTTATTCCTTGCTTTGCTACGGTGATCATTTGGGTAATCTATTTCGTCAAAAGTCTTAATAACGATTTCGCCGTTTTCTTTGTGTTGTTTAACTTGCCAATACATATTAATTTCTCCAAATAAATAACAATAAAGGTAATATAATACACATTTATATATATCTCTAGGGGTAAATGCAAAAAAAACCAAATATTTTTGATCCGAAATGGTTTATCGTGCCTTACAGTCGCGGTTTGGTGATGCAGATAGGCGGTGATCAGGCTCTGTACAGTCATTTTTTGCTGACTGACACTGTAGAAATCATTGCAGACGGTAAATTAGATGCGCTGGTGATAAACGGCGCAGAAATACCAGAAAACAACACGTTTGAGGATTGGCGCAGGGTAATCAAGCCAGACGGTTACATAATCTTCGTCAACCAAGACGAAACAGAAGCAAAAAACATATTAAGTGTGTGGTCAGATTGTGTGATAGCAAAACAGCGTGATCAGCTGCTGGTTGTCACGCCAAACAAGAAGGAAAAGCAAAAACCAAAGCCAGACAAGTCGTGTCTTGTCGTAAGATATGGCGCCTGGGGCGATCAGATTATATGCGCTGGCATATTTCCATTGCTTAAAAAGCAGGGATACCATGTAACGTTAAATTGCCAAGCGCCACAGCACGTTATAAACGCAACGCACCCTGACATTGACGAATTAATGGTGCAAGACCGCAATCAAGTGCATAACGATGACTTGGTGACGTACTGGCAAGCTATCGCAACCGAATATGATAAAGTTGTTAATCTTAGTTCAAGCATAGAAGGGCAGTTACTACTAAGCCACGAACACCCAAAGTATTTTTGGTCACAATCTGCAAGGCACAAGTTGTTTAACCAGAATTATATGGAGATAACGCATGATCTTGCTGACGTGCCGTATAATTTTCGTGGATGCGTTTTCCATGCAACGGCTGATGAAAAAGAACAGGCCAAAGAAATACGGCAAAGGTTTGATGCGCCGTTAGTCACATGGGCTGTTGCTGGTTCCAGCGTACATAAATGGTATCCGCACATGGCAGACGTGCTTGTAGGGCTGTTAGAACAGACAAATGCCTACGTTATGTTAATGGGCGATAAAGAAGCAATGGTTTTGCAAGAGTCTGTGCTTGAAGAGACAGAAAAACGATATGGCTCTGTAGAGCGCATAGGCGCTCAGTGTGGCACGTTGCCAATGAGGGCATCAATGGCGCTGGCGCAAGCGTCAGATGTTGTTGTAGGGCCAGAAACAGGGCTTGTGAACGCCGTTTGCATGGAAAAAAACCATAAGGTTGTAATGGTCAGCCACAGTGGGCCAAAACAGCTAACAAAACACTGGAAAAACACAAAAGAAATCTTGCCTCAGAATACGGCGTGTTTTCCGTGTCACCGACTGCATTTTGATTTTGAACACTGCGACCAAGACGAACAAACAAAAGCGTCAAGGTGCAGTGCCAGTATAGAGCCAGCAACAATTATTAAGGCTATAAAAAATGGATTACACTACGCTAGTTGCAAGTAAGGCGACTGATGGCTCAATTAGAAACTGGGTCAACAACGACAGCTTTTCAGCAACCACAATTTTAAGCGAAGCGGAAGATTTTATTTATCGACGCTTGCGTGTGCGTGAAATGCTGAAATTAACAACTGGCAATATGGTTGTTGGTCAGGATTATATCGACGTGCCAAGCGACTTTATTGGGTCGCGATCTTTATTTTACAGTGGCACGGAAAAGCTTGCTGTCAACCACACAACATTGGATGCGGTCGAAACGGCGCGAACTTACGACACTAGCGGAAATATAAGCCAAGGCAAGCCGACACAGTTTTATATTGACGCTGACAAAGCGTATTTCCCAACGGCCCCTGATCAGACCTACGCTTATCGCTGGCGCTATTACTGCCAGCCAGAGGCATTATCGGGAACCAACACGACTAACTTTCTGACAAACTTCAGCCCACGCTTATTGCGTTGCGTCTGCTTGGCAATGGCTAACGAGTTTTTAAAGAACGACAGCGATAAGCTGTATTGGCTGCGTTTAGCGGAAGGCGAAATAGAGGTTTTGCATAAAGCCGACGATGAGGTGCGTTGGGATTTAGACGTGTCGGTAGTCGTTACGTGATATGCCTTATTTGCCGATTGAACAAGCGGTTGCTGACTTAGAAAACAGAAAGCGTGACAGACTGCCGTATGTCAGTGACCTGCCTACGCAAAGTCTGGCAACGGCAGGGTCAACAGTAAGTGATGCGTCAGATATTAATGCGACACTAGTTTTGCTGACATCAGTAGCGTCTGGGTCAGGAGCAAAATTGCCGTTGGCATATGCTGGCAGTTTTGTGTGCATCAGAAATAACGGCGCTAACACCGCCACAATTTACTGTCAGACAGGCGAGACAATAGACGGCAGTTACACAACAACAATATCAGCGTCTGCAAGCAAACTGTTTTTTGCACCATCAGCGCAACAATGGTTTACAATTTAGGAGTAAAACATGGCTTCAACACCATCTGAACGCCTAGCCTTACGGTTAATCGGTACTGGAGATTTCGCAGATACGTGGGGCGCAGAACTTAACTCAGATACTTTAGCGCTTATAGATGAGGCTGTGTCGGGTGTAGAAGAGATAAGTCTTACAGGCAACGTTGCGCTTTCAACAACGCAATATGTTTCTAATGAGTCAAGAAATAGGGTGTTGCGGTTTACAGACGGCGGTTTAGCGTCTGAGCCGACTATTACACTGCCAGCAACAGAGCGATGGTATGTAATTCATAACGCAACAGGTGGCACTTACGCATTAACATTCAGCAACGGATCGTCAACTGTAAGTGTAGCTGCAAATATTACCACAGCGATTATCTGGCAAACTGGTAGCACACTTTATGGGATCGACCTAGCGACAGGCACAGACGTTGCGACAGTCGCACCCCAAATAACTAACAACAATCTTCAAACGGTTGCTGGGCAGATTGCCCCGACAAATAATTTAGGCACGGTCGCTGGCATATCGTCAGACGTAACTACTGTTTCTGGAATTTCTGCAAACGTAACCACTGTGGCTGGGGTTTCGTCAGACGTAACTGCTGTTGCTGGCATCTCAAGCGATGTAAGTGGTGTAAACGCGATTGCATCAGACGTAACGGCTGTGAATACAGACCCACTGAAGACAAGCATTGGAAATGTGTCTGGCAACGCCACGAACATAAACGCTGTAAATAGTAATTCTGCCAATATCAATAGTGTGGCTGGAATAACTAGTGACGTTACCACTGTGGCTGGCATATCTAGCGATGTTACTGGCGTAAATGCTATCGCGTCAGATGTTACAAGTGTGAGTGGAATATCTGCAAATGTAACTACCGTTGCTGGGGTTTCTTCTAACGTGACAACCGTAGCAGGGATTAGCTCTGATGTAACTGGTGTTGCTGGTATATCTGCAAATGTTACAACCGTGGCTGGTGTTTCCAGCAATGTAACAACTGTTGCGGATAACATAACTGACGTAAATAATTTTGCAGACCTTTATCAAATCAGCGCTACGGAACCGACCACTGACGGTGGAGGAAATGCACTTAGTGACGGTGACCTTTTCTTTGACTCATCAGGTAATGAGCTAAAAGTTTACAATGGTTCGGCATGGCAGGGCGGTGTTACTGCGACAGGAAACTTTCTTTTAAAGAGCAGTAATTTAAGTGATTTAGCCTCGGCCTCAACAGCCAGAACTAATCTAGGCTTGGCAACTGTAGCAAGCACAGGAGCTTATGCAGATGTGTCGGGTACACCAACGCATTTGATGATTACAGGCGGTTCGGCTGGAACAATCCCATATCAAACTAGCGCTAATGTCACAGCGATGTTAGCGGTTGGCGTGGCTGGTCAAATACTACAGTCCAACGGAACTTCAGCGCCAACGTGGGTAAATCAATCCAGCGGTGGCGGGTTCGCCACACAATTTAAATATACATAAAGAGAGAGGTTAAAAATGGCCGACAGGATAGAAGAATTATTTCTAAAAGAGTTTACATCTGCGGAACTGATCGCTGGAACTAGGCACGATTTTACTACTGACAGCTCGACAGCCTACGCGGT
>PBIO01000020.1 GCA_002720865.1 Halobacteriovorax sp. | reverse complement strand
TCCTTAACAATATTTGAAGGTTTTTTAGGAAAACTACAATCTGATTTTGGGCAGCTACGATTCACGAGGGTAAATCTAAGCAAAAGCTGTACCAGTTAAACGAGGCTAGTCTTGGGAGTAAAGTTCATCACCACGGTAGTAGGTCAGTTTAAAACTTAACTAAGGTTCTTTAAGGCCTTCTCAAGGGTTTCTTTTTTCTTGGCAAAACAAAACCGAACATAACCTTCACCCTCCTTAGAGTTCAGGTAAAAAGGTGATAGGGGAATCGTCGCTACGGACTTCTGTTCTATTAGACTTTTGCAATATTCGATATCCGTTTTTCCTTCTGGAGTTGGGATTAGAGTGAAGTAAGTACCAGAAGGGGGGATGGGATTGTAGCCTAAATTTTCAAGACCATCCACCAGTTGACTTCGAAGGTTTGAGTATTGTTCTTTAAAGCTGGGTACATATTCTTTTATTTCTTTTAAAGCTTTGGCAACAGTGTACTGTAGTGGAGTGCAAACACTAAAAGTATTAAATTGGTGAACCATTCTTATGGCATGACTGATTTCACTTGAACTACATATCCAACCTATTTTCCAACCTGTGAGACCGTAAGTTTTTCCGGCAGAACTAATAGTAATGGTTCTCTCTTTCATATTACTTAAAGAGGCTACTGGTAAATGCTTTGAGTTTTTAAAAGTTAAAAATTCATAAACTTCGTCACTTAAGATGTAAGCATCATGTTTAATAACTAGGTCACAAAGTGAGCTTAACTCCTCTTGGCTAAAAACTTTTCCTGTTGGATTGTGAGGGGAGTTTAAAAATACCAATTTAGTTTTGCTAGAAAAAGCATTTTGAAGCTCATCCATTTTAAATTTAAACTCGGGAGCGTAAAGAGTAACAGGAACTGGAATACCTCCTGCCAATTCTATTGCCGCTATATAAGAATCATAAAAAGGCTCAAGAACAATGACTTCATCCCCAGGATTAATAAGTGCTAAAGCAGAACAAAAGATAGCTTCAGTAGCACCGTTAGTTACTGTAATTTGTTCGTTTAAATCATACTCAAGCTCATAAAAGTCTCGATAATAATTTGAAATAGATTCGCGAAGCTCTTTTACTCCCATTGAAGGGGCATATTGATTTTTCCCTTCAAAAGACTCCCTAGCTATGGTTCTAATCCATTCTGGTCCATCAAAGTCAGGGAATCCTTGTCCTAGGTTGACGGCATTTTTAGAATGGGCGAGACGGCTAATTGTAGCAAAAATGCTTTCTTTAAAGGATTCAACGGTTTTATTGATGGGCTTCATGAAATTTGCCTTGATGCACTGCCAGATTGCTATAGAATTAATATAAAGCAGGTTGATAATAGAACTGCATAGTTTCATAATTATAGTGATACTGGAATTAATTGTGCAAGAATCTAATTTTGAAATTTTGGTAGTGGATGATGAAGAGCTTATTGTGAACTCTTTGGGAAAGTTCCTAGAAAGAAAGGGCTTTAGTGTAACCCTCGAAAGTTCAGGAAATAGGGCCCTTGATGTCGTTAGGGCCAAAAAAATTGATCTCATTTTAGCGGATGTTCGCATGCCTGACGGAGATGGGATTTACCTACTTGAGCAGATAAAAATGATTCCCGATTGCCCTAAGCTAATGTTTATAACGGGTTATAGTGATTTAACTAATGAAGAGCTTATAGAAAAAGGAGCACTTCACGTTTTTCCGAAGCCAATAGATCGGCAAAAAATCTTATTAAAACTTAAAGAACATTTTCAAATCAGCCTTTAAGTTTCTATAATAAACTGTGGACCTCTTTAGCTATGCCGAACTGACCGGGGATACTAAGCAAGTATCTGAAACAGTTCTAAAAAAATATTTTGGATATGAATCTTTTAGAGGTGAGCAAAAAAGCATCATCGAGCAACTGGTAAGTGGTAATGACGCTCTTGTTTTAATGCCAACAGGTGGCGGTAAGTCTCTTTGTTACCAAATTCCAAGTATTGTTAGAAAGGGAACTGGGGTGATCATTTCACCACTTATTTCTCTCATGCAAGATCAAGTGATTACATTAAAAGAAAATGGAGTAAAGGCAGCGTATTTAAACTCTAGTTTAAGCCTTAGTGAATCTAGGAGTATTGAAGAAGAACTGTTAGCTGGGGAGCTTGATATGATCTATGTCGCCCCTGAAAGATTAGTCACTCCAAGATTCTTAAAAATTTTAGAGCAAATTGACCTGGCCCTATTTGCTATTGATGAGGCTCATTGTGTAAGTACCTGGGGACATGACTTCAGGCCCGAGTATAGAACACTTAGTTTTTTAACAAGGGACTTTCCAGATGTTCCAAAAATTGCCTTAACGGCCACGGCGGATAAGCTCACAAGAAAAGATATTATTAGAGAACTTAATTTAAATAAAGCAAAAGTATTCCTTTCTTCTTTTGATAGAACAAACTTGATGTACTCCATTAAGCCTAAAACTAAAGAAAATCAGCAGCTGTTTAAGTTTCTAGATAAGTTTGAGGATTATGAGTCGGGGATAATTTATTGTCTAAGTAGAAGAAAAGTGAATGAAGTTTGTACAAAGCTTAGAAGTAAAGGCGTAAAGGCCTATGCCTATCACGCGGGCCTATCTCAAAGTGAACGACGAGAGAACCAAGAACGATTTCTGATGGAAGAAGGTGTTGTTATGGTAGCAACAATTGCTTTTGGAATGGGAATTGATAAACCGGATGTTAGATTTGTTGTTCATATGGATATGCCTCGAAGTTTGGAGTCCTACTATCAGGAGACTGGTAGAGCAGGAAGAGACGGGGATATTAGTGATTGCTTGCTTTTATTTGGTAGAAAAGAAGCAGCGATTTTGAAGCATATGATTAGAAAGTCAGATGCATCTGCCTCTAGAAAGAACCTTGAGAACTTGCAGGTCGAGACTATCTTGGGTTTATGTGAATCATTGACTTGTAGAAGACAGTCCATTCTTCAAAACTTTGATGAAGATTTTGTTGCTCCCTGTGGATTTTGTGATATTTGCATGGACGGAGAGTTTCCAGAAGACTCCGATGATATTACAGAAAAGGCCATCTTGGCGCTGACTGTTGTTTATCGATTGGGTAAGGACTTACATTATAATAGCCTCATTGATATTTTATGCGGTGATGCCACTCATGTTCTAGTTAGGGACGGCCTGCACTGCGTACCCGAATTTGGAATAGGAAAAAAATGGAAAGACGTTGAGTGGAAAAGAGTCATTCGAATATTAATGGCCTTAGGCTTAATACGGATGGAGTTTGAGCCAAGTGGAAAGCAGTACTTTAAGCTTTCTCATCTCTCAATACCTGTTTTGAAATCTGAGGAAAAAGTTTTCGCTAGACCTATGAAGTCGCAAGTTGTGAGTAAAGTAAAAAGAAAAACTCGCAAAAAAAGAACAGCTAAAAAGAAGGTCGCAAGGGTTAAAAAAGTTTTTACAACAGGACCTGTGAAAACCGATTTATGGAATGCCTTAAGAGAGAAGCGGGCCAATTTAGCAAAGAAAAGAAGAATTCCTGCCTATAAGGTCTTTCACGATGCTACTCTTAGGGAAATGGCCAGACGTAAACCCGCTACATTGGAAGAATTACTAGAAATCAATGGGATAGGGGACGTAAAGCTTCGAAAATACGGAAAAATCTTTCTGGAGATTATTCAAGCCGACAACTAAGGTCTATAATACTTTGGTATGTTTAAAAAGCTACTCGCTCCCATATTATTGCTTTTTTTTCTAAGTTCTTGTGGAACGACTAAGCTTTTAAACTCAGGTACGGTTCACGTAAAGTACACTGTTTCAAGAGCAACCTTTAATAACGAACTTTATGAAAATAAGAATCGCCTTGGAAATGTTTCAGGGTCTATTCGAAATGTTCAACACCCCGCTGGGAGACGCTGGGCCGCTAACTTCAAGCTTGTTCCCTCCATCCACTTTAGTAATACGGATTATCAATCCGGAGGTACTAGAACTTCGACAACAACAGGCCAGTTAGAACCACTGCCAGAGATTAATATTAAAAGGCTATCAGGGCTTGGAAACTTAAAACTGACTTTTCATACACCCATTGGTCAATTTACCTTTAATGGAGGATTTGGTGGTACTGTTTATAAGTTTAGAGAAAAGGGATACTACGAAACAATTAAAACCAGTGAAATAAGAAAGTTAGGAATGGCCTATACGGGATTTTTCTCCAAAAGATTTTTTGCTATGATTGGCCCTAGGTATTTTAATGATGGAAATGAGCAATATGTTTTTGCCGCTAGATTAGGATACTTCTGGGGAAATATTTCCGCTGAGTAAATCTTCGACAAACCCAGGAACAAGCTCACTGGCCTTACCTTGGAAATTTTCATCAAATCGATCTGAGGCAACAGTGCTTTCTAAGTTTAATTCAATTGTTTTTGCCCCTCCTTGGGCGGCCCACCTATAAAAAATGGATGCTGGGTAAACGAGTGCACTAGTGCCTATAGATAAAAATAAATCTGAGTTTAAAAGCTCACTTTGAATTTTATCCATCTGAAAGGGCATTTCTCCAAACCAAACTATATGGGGTCTTAAGTTGCCTGCTTCTTGGCAGCAAGGACAAGGGGTATCACCATCGAAAAAATTTGGAGCCTTATAAATTTTATTGCTGGCCACACATCTCATCTTCATGAGCTCTCCGTGCATATGAATGAGGTTCTTTTGTCCGGCACGTTCATGAAGGTCATCAACATTTTGAGTAATAACTAAAACAGAGCCAGAGAATTCACGCTCTAGTTTAGCTAAGGCCATATGGGCGGGATTGGGAACAATATTGTCTTGAGAGAGTTGGAATCTTCTTTGGTTGTAGAACTTATAAACAAGCTCAGGATTCCGTTGAAAACCTTCAGGAGTGGCCACGTCTTCAATCTCGTGGTTTTCCCAAAGTCCATTTTGATCTCTAAAAGTGCTTATACCGCTCTCGGCGGAGATACCTGCACCAGTCAATATTGTAATATTTTTAATATTTTCCATGACTTAGACTAAAATGAACCACCTAGATTCTTCAATGTAAAAAAAACAAGTTTAAGAGTATTTCAATGCGTTAAATACTTGAATATGCTATGAATTGCCAGTGAAAAACCTTTTTATCTTTTCCATATTTATTTCTCTGATTGGGTTATCTAGCTGTGGCAAGGATGGCGAGTCAGTTAAGATAGGTGCTCCGACTTATTCAACCCCGTCAAAACCCTTTACAGTTAATACAGATGAAGAGGATCAAGATACTTTAAATATCCTTAATATCAAAAGAGGGGACCCTTGTTATCCCTATATAAGACATGAAATTGTTAAGCCCGTTGCAAGTTGTACTAGCTTAGAAAATGGCCGGATTAAAGAGTCATATAAGATCACTGTTCAGTCTGGTAAGTTATGTGTCCTTCGAAAAAGTTTTCCCAATGGTGTTCACCTATACACTGTTATTGGGGACATTAGAGAACGCCAAAAGAATCAAAATATAACCAACTATAGAGTTGATATTTTTGGTCAATCAAAAGAAGATGATGGCTTGCTGACTTTCGAAATGAAGGCTGATAATACCTCCAAAGTTAAGTACAATATTGCTGAAGATAGTTTGACTGTTAGGC
The DNA here is from genome assembly GCA_002720865.1 of Halobacteriovorax sp. Lineage (GTDB taxonomy): Bacteria > Bdellovibrionota > Bacteriovoracia > Bacteriovoracales > Bacteriovoracaceae. The sequence goes on along the minus strand of PBIO01000020.1, from coordinate 172,520 downwards.
AGGTCTCTAAGCTATGGAAAAAACGAAAGAGATATTTCAGGTTTAGCTGTAGGTCCATCTCAAATATCGTCAATTAACTTAGGATTTCTGACCTTCTTAGTCCCACACTTTTTTTACAAAAAAATTATGAAATTCCGATAAGCTAATATGTCCACGAATTTCAAAATTCTTATGGTTTCAAGCAATCAAGAAGTCCTAGATTATTTTGAACTTATTGTTTTCAAAAATTTAGAGGCAACCTTTGAAACGGTTGTGAATATACAGCATGCAAAACAAGATATTGAAGCAGGTAATATTCCTGACCTCATCATTTTAGAATTACCACAGGAAATAGGTCTTCAAGAGTTCTTTGATGAAGTCGATGGAAAGCATCAAGTTCCGATTCTATTCACGGCTGATGATAATCATATTCACCTTGCCCAAAACTATATTCCTTATCACCCAACCTTTGGGAAAATTTCATATAACCAAAGTGACAAAGTTGTGGCCTCTGCAATAAAAAGGATTTCTCGGATTGCTATGCGTGCAGAGAAAAAACCTGTAACTCAAGAAGTGACTGAAGAAAAAGAAGATAATATATATATGGAGCTTCCTATAGTTCTTTTCTTAAAAAGCCAAACTATAGACTATGACCTCTACTTAAAAATGTCTGAAGAAAAATATGTTAAGGTATTTAAAAAAGGTGAGGCCTTAATTAGAGAAGACTTTTTAAAGTATCAGCAAAGAAATGTTAGAACCGTTTATCTTAAATCTGAGGATTATGTTTGCGCCACGGTTATGTTTTCAGAAAAAATGTCAAAGGCCTTAAGTGTAAAGAAATTAAGAGTAGAGGAGTATTCAGCTCTTTCTATTTACTCTTTTGATAAAGTTAACAAGATTGTAAATAAGCTAGGATTAAGAGAGGAAGTCCTTATTTTAACTAACCAGGTCCTAGAGCTTAATACGACTCTTATATCAAAACGAAAAGGCTTAGATGAATTGCTTCAAAAAACATTAAAGGGTGACTCTTATATTAGTGAGCATTCCTTATTGTTAACATTTATAACGACTTCTATTGCTAAGTATATGGGGTGGCCGTCAGTTACTACTGCTGAGAAACTAACCTTGGCCTGTTTCTTTCATGATATATGCATGGAAGACGACGAACTTGCAAAGCTTGATTTTTTAGACCAAAAAAGAAGTGAAAAGGAACTTCAGAAGTTACGAAGTCATCCTCAAGAGGCTATCGACCTATTAGATAAGTTTGATGGCCTTCCTTCCGATGTAGAAAAAATAATTTTACAACACCATGAAAAACCAGATGGTACGGGTTTTCCAAGAGGTCTTGAATGGAAAAGGATTTATTCATTAGCGGCCGTCTTTATCGTCGCTGAGGACTTTGCCAATGCCATTTTTGAATGTGGGCTTAGTGAGATTAATACCGGACATCTATTAGCCGATTTAGAGGAAAAATACAGTGGTAAAGGAAACTTTAGCTTGGCCGTAGAAGCCTTAAAAATCGCCATGGGTTATAGTAAACCCCAAACTTTACAGGCAGCATAGAGTGCAAGATATCCTAAGAGAAATATCTAGCGGTTACTTCTTTGATTTATTACCTATAGATTTAACATTGCATTTTATTATTGGAAGTTTTATCACGGTGTATTGTTTAAAGTGTAACTTAGGCCATACGAAAATTTTTTTAATATTAATTGCTATTGCTGGACTCAAAGAGTTAAATGACTATGCCTTTCATCAGTATGCCGGTTGGCAAGAATACGCTACTGACTTTGGGATCACCTTTTTTTACTTCGGGGCAAGCTTGCTTGTAAGAAGAACGAAATCGCATCTTACTAAAAGGGAAGCTGCCCACGACAAAATTAAGATTTCTCGTTAGATCTTATTTCTTTCAGCAAAGAAATTAAGTGGCTGTCTAACATCGACCATTCCACCACCTTTAGGCTTTGGAAAATCAATCAACTTTAAAACCCCAACCATACAGTTTGTACCACTACTGGAAAACTTAGCCTTTTTGGATTTAACTTTTGCACTTACAACTTTACCAGATTTACCAATTCTAAAGTTCAAATCAACAACACCTTTAGCATCTTCGCTTCTTTCAAGCTCTTGTTGATAACAATGTCTAAATTGAGGTAAATACTCTCTTAAGATTTTTCTTAAGAGTTCTGGGTCCATAGAACCTAAGACAACTGTTTCTTGATCTGTATAAGTTGTATCGATCCCACTTTTTGAAGCTAGACCCTTGGCGCCAGAGCTAGAGTCGTATTTTCCAGCAAAATCTTGACCAAGCGTTCCTACTTGAGCAGCGGTAGTTGAGTTTAAAGCGCTATCGCTAGAAGCTTTGGACGCTTTAAAGCCTTTTGTTGCACTTGGGCTTCTACTATTCGTGTTAACTTTTGTATTGGTTAAGCTCTTGGTCGCACTTGTGAGACTACTTAAAGTGTTAGTCATCTTAAATTCGTAAGCTTTCATCTTTTTAACTTTGGCGACCTTTTTTGGTGCTGGAGCTTTTTTCTGAGCAACCTTCTTAGGCTTGGACTTCGCAGGCTTTGCCTTTGCTGGTGTCTTCTTGGCCATCTTTGTAGGCTTATTATCTTGCTTATTCTTCTTAACCCCTAGGTCCTTTTCTGTCTTCGCAGCATTTTCAGCGGTTTTCGTCTTATTAGGAGTGGGAGCTTTAATTGCTTTTCGATATATGACAGAAATCTTCTTCTTTTCCTCTACTTCTTGTGTTGTATCGATAAGTAAAAGTAAAAGCATGACACCCATGAGAGCGCCAACAATTTTCCCTGCTTGCTTTTGAAACTCCGGCTCAGAAATAAAGAAGGGGGCCCGTTTGACTGAAGGGGGGGCGTCAGTCAAACGGACCATGACCTGTACTGTTTTCATGTTAAAGTCAAAAACGTCATCCTCGCCTAAAACAAGGGGACTGGAACCGGTAATTGAACAACTCTCGGGACCAATATTTCTTGCTTCAAACCCTGGAATTGGGTGGACATTGATTGTCCCATTCTTAACTTCGACAAATGGAAATGCTTCTTCTCTATCAAGCCCTGGGATATGGATTCTATTTTTTCCACCCGCAAGAGGTGTTGCAAAAAGTGTCTGATTTTTAAGTTCTAAATACTCGACGGTTAAGATTTGACCTTGGCTCATTAAGATAACTTCGATAGCTTTGTCTTCCGTTTCAGATATATTGTCGCCCTTTAACTCAGTCTCAATTGGGTCTATATAGTCCGCTGCTATGTCTTTTATGCTGATCGCTTCAGGCTCTGTAACTGGTACGAAGTCAGCCTCATCAAACACAATATCGCAGTACTCGCCGTCGATAACAACTAGTCCCGGTATGGGCGGAAGCTCGTTTGGCATTTCAAGAATCTTCTCTTCTCCAAGACTTTCGACAAGGCCGCTATCTTGATCTTCAATTTGAGATTCACCTTCAACATAAATCTCTTCCATATGAAACTCAATTGAACCGAGCCTCAGAATGTCACCAGTTGAAAAATAAGAAGACTTTACTCTTTGACCGTTTAAGAAAATTCCATTTTCTGAATCAAGATCCATTATTTTTCCACCATTTTCATCAATGGTGATAAAAGCGTGATAGTGAGAGAGGCTTGAGTCGGCAATGGCTATATCAGCCCCTTCAAATTGACCAACAAGAAGCTTCTTTTTATCTAGTGTAATATCAAAAGCGACGGTTCCATCTTTATAACCGATGAGCTTAAATACACGGGAATGTTGTTCTTTCCTCGTCGTTAGACTCACTTTCTACCTTACCTTTGTGCCAGCTTTTGGTTTTCAAGTTCCGCTTCAATAAGTTTTAATAAGCGTTTACCTGTTTTCCTAATCGCCTTTATTTGAGTTGGTTGTCTATTTTTTAAAACTAAAAATGCTTTCTCGTAGTCCTTTGCCAAGTAAAGGGCCATAGCGTAGTGAGTTGCTACATCGGGTCTACTTACAAACTTACGAGGTATTTTAGAAAAAAAGCTCAAAGCCTTCTTTAAATCACCTAGTAAAGTATAACTAGTGGCAATTCCGGCCAGAATACCTGGATCATTTGGAGCGTATCTAGCGAGGTAATTAAACTCCATCAGTGCTTTTTGATTTTGACCAAATTGAAGATATAGATGGGCGAGATTATATCTTGGCGTTTGAAATGATCTCTTGATCTTTAATGCTTGATTGAACTCAGCAAAAGCTGTTTCAAAATGTCTTTGGCGTAAATATATAACTCCTAGATTATTGTGAGCAGGAGCATACTTAATTTTGTTAGCGTTAGCTGTTTGAATACTTAGCTGGTAGAAGTACTCTGCTTTTACAAATTGGTGGGCTAAGTAAAAGCATGTTCCAACTTGATTCCAGTAATCAGGATTGTCCTTATTTTTCTCAAGATCTTTCTTTAACAGTTCCTGTCCTTTTGCAATCTCTCCATTGTGACAAAGAGCTACGCCTGAAAGTGACGCATTGGCCTTTATGGCTTTTTCAATCCTCGAACTTGAGTACCTAAGAAATGATTCACTTGAAAGAACATCTTCTTTTGAACTATTTAGATCAGTTTCAATTTTATATTGGCTACAGCTAATTGAAAATAGCATGGCCATGATTAATAAAGCTTTCATTATTTAATCCCCCTTTCAGTATCGATAGGAGAAGAGAGGTAAGAAGCTGGATATCTAAAGCCAACCTTACGTCTTAGAGATCTATCATTTCCAAATTCAGTATTATAAAGACTGAAAATTTTATTTTTACTAATAATTTTATTTCCTGCTGCCTTGTAGGCTATAGTTTGATTATGGAGAGGCTTAGTTAAACCCATCATGGCATTTTTAAAACCTTGAACAAATTCTTTTGGAACACCATTTGGTGTATAGGCCTGTATTTTCTTAACAGTTTGTGCCGTTTTGTCTGTGAGCACCACGTACACACCGAGCATCACATTTGGGTTTCCACTTGCAAGGAGAGGCTTTGCGTTCTCTGTAAGTTTTTTAAGCCCCAGAAGAAGTCCCTCAAGTTCTTTATTATATAAGTTTTGATCAAACTTTTGCCCAAGAGTAAGTTTTCCAATTTTATAATTATTGTACTTTTTCTCAAAGGCCTCAAAACTAAAGATTTGAGAAATTTGTGTTTTTAGTTTCTTAGAAAGCGTAGAACTTGTTTCTTTTTGCTGGAGAAGTCTTTTTAAGCTGCTATTTAGCTTGGTTAATCCGTGGTATCTCGTATCCCAGTACATTTCAAGCATTGACTCTGTAAAAGGCTTTTCTAGTGAAAGTCTCTTTTGGTTTGGACTGTAGAATTTAAAAAAGCTTCTGTACTTTCTGTTTTTACTAAGAAAGTTTACGATTTGAAGGGCGAGATCATCTTGATATTTATTAGAGATATTGCATTTTGCCCCAAGTTTTTGATTATACATAGCGGCGCTAAGATTGTTTTCTAGAAGCTGATGATAAACACTATTGGTGTAAAGAGATTCTTTTTCTTTGAATTTTTTTGCACAAAACCTTTTTAGTAACACCGTCGATAAAAGGGAAGAGTACTTAAAGTTCTGAAGAAGGGAATATCTCTGTGCCGCCGCTATCATTTTGTCTTTTTGTTCGAAAGCCTTCTTGCTATTAAATTGTGTGAGACTATGATTCATCCATTCATATGACTTCTCGATATCCCCAAGTTTTAAATGAATCAGTGATGAACGTAAGGCGGATTTCCCTTTGATATCTTTAGGATATTTCTCATTATTGTATAGTGAAATATAACCTTCCAGTGCCTCTTCCTTTTTTCCTTGATCTTCAAGTTTTTGAAATCCCTGGAAAAGTAATCCTCCTAAAACGAGTGTTGCCTTCTCAATATAATCAGGTTTAAAGCTTAAATAACCACCTTGAATCTTATTAATCCAAAAAGCTAACCTATCCGAGTCTTTCGCCTTAATATGAAGGTCAATTTGTCTCGTTAACATGGCCCTTTGTTTTTCTCTATCTTTCTTATAGTTCTTTACATAGAGTTCAAGAATTCTAAGCGAGGAAGTTGTGTTCTTCTCACTTAAATAGAGGTTAAAGAGTTTTGGGTATAGTTTTTGAGACCTTTTATCTACTGGCCAGTAGACGAGATGGTTCTCAAAAGTGTACTTAGTCAGTTTTGTCTGTTCTTTCTTAGCTAGTGCTTCTTTTTCAAGAACTGCTAGGAGTGAATCCATAAGCTTTCTTTTAAGAGCCAGTTTTTCTTTTTCTAGCTTTAGAAACTCTTTTGAAGGCTTTTTCTTCACAGTCTCAGTCGTAGGCTCAGTTTTTACAATTAAATTGGAATTCATTTTAGAGAACTCAAAGCCTTTTTGGTAATAGCTCGCAGCCATTTTATAAAGCCCTAACGCATAGGTAGTCTCACCCTGTAAGTAGTGATACTGGTCTCTATTCTGAGGCTCAAATGAGGCTAGGATATCAAAGTATTTAAGAACTCTTTTTCTTTTCTTTGGATCGTGATCCTCAACATTCATCTTCAAGTTTTTGGTTAATCTGACTTGCTGAAAACCAACTAAACTTTTTATTTTCTTTACTGCATCATCACGCTCTTCAGCTTTAAGTGGTTTTTGTAAGTGAATTTTCTCTAAGGCTAAACTAACGTTAAAAAAGAGCTCATATTGCTTAAAAGTTCTGTATATCTCCATCTCATTTAAATGAAGCATGATTTGTTCATCTGTTTGCTTTTTTGCTTTAGCATTTTTTAAGGCAGAAACTAAGATAAAGCGAGTATCTTTAAAAGATCCTTCACCTGTGGTTTTCTTTGCCATTTTAACTAAATATTGAACTGGTTTCTCGACATGTGTTAGATAAAATTCAACGCCTTCTGGGGCTCTTTTGGCAAAGATATGAAATAATCCTATTGAGTCTAGAACCTGATCGCGTAGGCTTACATACTTTTTATGACTTCCATATTTATATGCATTTTTTATTAACTCTATGGCCTTATCATAGTTTTTCTTTTTAAAGTGGCACCAGGACGCATTAAAAAGATGTTTACTATGCCATTCGTCTCTCGTATTGGCGAGAACGTCATTATAGTAACGTATCGCTTTGTCATACTTTTTATTATTATAATAAAACTCGGCCAAGGTCGTTTTTATATTATGAACTTTTGGAAGTCCCTTTGGTGTAAATTTAAGAGCATTAATTAAGAAATACTCTGTATTTTTATCTCCGCCAAAATCTCTTGAGTTTAAGGCCAAGGTATAAAAAAGGCTTCCTTTATATTTGAAACGTGGGTAACGCTTTATAAGCTTAAGTCCCATTTTTTGAGTCTTTAGAAATAGTGCTCGAGATTTTCTAAAATAAGCAGACTTTTTTCTTCTTTTTTTAGAGCCTATGCTTTTTAAGAAAACAGCATTTTCTTTTTCTTTTATTAATTTGACTTGCTCAGAGTACAGTTCGATCAATCTGAACTTTAGTCTTGGCCCTAGAGGTCCTAGGGCGTTGATAGTCTTAATTTCTTCATTAAGAAGATTATTTAACTTGTACCACTTATCAGACATTAGTGGACCCGTTGATCGTCTTGATTTTTTAAACTCTCTCTTTTTTTCTGCTGAAAAAGTAGACGTACTTGTCCATACGCTAAAAATAAGAGTAAGAATAAGACAAAGATTTTTCACGTTTGTCGGTTGCCTTCGGGATTAAAAATTTCCCTGAACGATAAATTTAAACTCCGGGTAACCCGCTAGAGCGGATGTATGCATGACACGACGTACAACTTGATAGGGGAGCGATTGGTCTAATACTAGGTTTACTTGTTTTGATTCTTTTTTCTTTCTTTCCTCAAGTGAGGCTATTGATCGAAGAGACTCCTCTTCTTTTTCTTTCATTTTCTTCAATTGATCAAAAAGGATATCTATCTTGTCTCCATTGTCAGATAGTTTACCGATTTTCTCATTATCTATCCAAATATCTTTTTCTGAACTAACTTGAATGATTACCGAATGCCTACCAAGGGCCTGACTTTTTGAACTCGGGAGCTCAATTTTTTCAGCTGGCTCAAGCTTTAGGTCGGAAGCATTATAACTCTTTAATAGAAAAACCAGCAGGATAACCAGAATATCTAGAAGAGATGTAATATCTACATCCATTTCTTCCTTTTTTCTTGCAACCTTTGACTGTCGTCTGGCCATTTTTCTTCCTTATATTATAGTTTCAAAAATTATTTGATTAAAAAGCGTTCTTGTCTCTTTGACTTGTCCCGATTTACCTTTTGCAGCTATCGTTGGGTCGTCCTTTTTTAGTTCTCTACATGCATCCATAATCCAAACAATTTTCTTGTAGGGAACTTTATTAGTCGGTCTAAGAATGACTGACTCTTCTTCAATATTCTCTTTTTTAATTTTTGTTAGAGTCTTATACAGTGATTCCAAGTCATAATTACCTTGGGTGTTCATGGAAATAGTTTTGTAAACATTTCCATCAAGACCTGTCTTAACGGTGATACCAGTTTTTGAAATATCTAAGGTTAAATTTAAAGGTGGCTTCTTATCCGTCATCGTCTCTACAGTTTTTACAGAAGGAGCGTCAGATCCAATTTCATAGATTTCTAAGAACTGAGCTGACATCAGAAGGAAAAAGATAAAGATAAATACAGCATCCAAAATTGGAATGACATTTAACTTTTGAATCGTTTTCTTTCGTTGTATTTTTCTCATGATCCCCCCGGATACTTAAAATAGCTGTAGCTTATTTAAGTTACGCAGCCTCCGAATCATCTTTTTTATCGGCTGCACCGGCAGTCATTCCTGGTGCAATTGAATGTTTCTTAGTTCCCAGTAGATCAACGAGCTTAATTGAAAACTCTTCAACCTCCGCGATAATTTTATCTGACTTTTGAGTTAAGATTGCATGAATAACCATAATGCTAATGGCAGAGATTAGACCTGCTGCAGTGGTGTTCATGGCCTTAGCAATACCAAGGGCCAGAAGCTTTGCCTTTGAAGCTGGATCAGCACCAGCAACTGCGGCGAACGATTGGATCAGACCGTAAATAGTTCCAAGAAGACCAATTAGAGTTGAAACGTTGGCGACTAGTCCAAGGTATCCCATTCTCTTATCTACTTTAGGGGCAACTTCAAGAATTGTTGAATCAACAGCATCTTGAATTTGCTCTTTTGATTGATTGGCTCTTTTAAGTCCACTTTTTAAAACTTGAGGAAGAAGGGCATCGCTTCCGCTACAAGTTTGAATGGCTTTTTGAACTTCGTTTCCTAAAACATGGCGTTTGATAGCGGCCATTAGGTTGGCTCCGTCTACATCAAACTTAAGGAGGCTCTTAATTCTTTCTGCAGCGATAGCAATACCGATGCACCAAATGACTAAGATGATCCACATAAAGATCCCACCCTCGTCCATAAAAATTGCCAGAGACTGAATAAAATTTGGGTCAGTAACTGTTTCTACGGCTTTTGCAGCTTCGTTTTCCATGTGGATTCTCCTATTTGTTTCTGATGGCCAAAGCTTATAGAAATGACCAACAATCTCAACGAAAAGCCCTTGCTATAGGTGTTTTCGCTTTAATTTCAGTATCTTAGAGGTTAATTTCGAGTAAATTTATTTTTACCTTTTTTGCGCTTAAACTGCCCACAATTGTGGTTTTTTAGCTTTTTCCCTAATTACCTGAGATTTTTAATATCCTTTCGGACTTCTGGATCAAAATCTTTACGCTCAAGTAATCCTCTTTCCATCTTTGTTCTTTGTCTCTCTTGTACAGATAGGTCACCAGGGGCAATAATATCGCCTTTAACCTCTAAATTGCCTAAGTCAAAAGATTCGTATTTTTTATATTTGTAAACAATATTTCCTTTGCCTTTGGGGCCTTCTGCTCTGGCGGCCATCATAAGAAAAAAGATTGAAACGATGACAAAACTTATTTTCATACTCCGCCTCCGCGTTTTACTTTAACTTCTTCACAGTTGGACTTAAGCCCGAAGCTATAATCTCCAAGCTCATCGGCCCAGAAGGCTCCGTTAAAGTCATAGAAGTGTTCTTTTTGTGTACGCTTAACATTATCAAGGGATCCTCTTCCTCTATCTGAAATAAGATTTTTATTTTTGTAGAGAAGATCTCTTTTCTTGAACATGATTTCTAATTTGATATTAAACATCTCGTAGGAAAATCTATGGACGTCATTCAAAAAGTCGAACATCTCTTTTTTAATATAGTGATTAAGATGTCTTGTTTGCCAATCTTTTGATCTTCCCACGGCTTCTCTTAATTTTTTAATAAAAGGCGTTTGTTTTTTGGACTTTAGATATTTGTATTCATTAGAAACCTTTTTATAATTGGCCAAGTCAAGATTGAACTTAATCTTCTTTCTCGTTTGAGTCATCAAGTTTCTTATAAAGGGATTCTTTTTTTCTAGTTTCTCAATTGGTTGCATCATCATCTTCAAGAAGAAAGTATGTGATTTTTTATATTTTACTAAGATCGCTTTTAATTGATCACTACGAGACTTATAAACTTCATGATATTGCTCAATAGTTTTCAAAGCATCGTCGTATAGGCAAAGGCGGAAATAAGAAAGGGCCGTTAGAACTTCCGCTTCAGGATAGAAGTAAGAGCGAAGAAGAGGCGATTTATAAGTCACAAGCAAGCCTAGTGTTCTATTATAATCCTCTAAGTAATAGTTGCCCCAAGCTTTTTCTAATAAGAGTGAAGGCCATCGATAACTAGTTTTAGGAATATCCTGGTAAGATTGAACAGCCTTTTTATAGTCATTTCTTTTGTACTCCATTCTGGCCATATGAATAAGGCAGGACTCAGCCAAGATATCGTAATATCTTTTTAATTTTTTGTGGCTTGCACCAGCAGCCGAAACTTCTGCTGTTCGCATACAATTTTTATAAGCGCTATTGGCTTCTTTATATCGAGAAAGGAAATTTAAACTAGACCCAAGCATCATATACTTCTCTGGAGCAAAGCGATGGCCTCGACTGACGTTATTTAATGCTCTAACGGCAGAGTTATATTTTTTCTTATGAAAGTGTTTAACTCCCAAAATAAAGCTCATGGTTTGGCTTTTATGTTTTCCTAAGATCTCTTCATTTAAAGGCATAAAAGTAGAGGTTCCCGTTTTTAAAACAAGAGTCGTAAGTGCCTTTTCAAATCTTTCGGATAGGGGATTATCTTCGATTAGTCTCTCTTTAGCGAAAATACTTGCTGAGAAATAGTATTTACTGCGCATTAGCTCAAAAGTAACAGCTTCACTTCTATTAGAAATATTCTTTTTAGAAAAATATATTTTTTCAGCTCTATTTACAGAGGTGTTACCAAGGCTTGGCATCAATAGTATGAATATGATGAATTTAAAAATATTCTTCATGATGAACCTAGAAAGAAAAACCTATGCCAACGATGGCATCGGAGTGACCTCTCCACGAACCTGAAGAGACGCGATTATTAATAGTAGGACCAGGGGCATTTATCGTTGTCCTCATATACTCAATATTTAAGTGAATCTTTTTAGTTATATGAACCCTTAAGGCGGTTTTTGCTAAGATCCCAGTATAAGACTCTTTGGCAAATCTATCAGCAGTAGAAGGAGAGCTAACAGTATCTTTATTAGATTCTGTTTCAACTTTTCCTGCACCTAATCCGAAGGACCAATCGAAGTAAATAATTTTATTAAAAGTATTTATCTTTCCATAAAATGGAGACCAAACTCCCATAGCCCCATAGACTTTATTATATTTTCTAATAAACGGGACAGAGCCGTTAACTTGCTGAAGGGCCTTATAGGCGTCGTTATTGGTGTTGCTGTAGCTCTGATACATAAGCTCAACACCCCATTCTTCGCTGATATAGTAACCAGCTCCAACTCTATAACCCTTTCCAGAAGTGTAGTTACTGGAAAGATCCATGAGGTAACCTGCATTGGCGTAGAAAGTGTTTTCTTTTCTGTAAACTTTATTTTGAAGTACATAAACCTTTTTATCTGGATCTAACCAAAGAAAATCATAAAGGTCAGATTCGTCTGCTTTAGAAAGAGAAGGTGCCGCTCCGAAGAGCAGCACCATCACTAGGCAATAAAAGGTTGCGACTCGGTCGCACCCGGCATATTTTTTCACCTTAAGAACCTCCACATTGGTAATAATAAACAATGACGATAGAACCAGCGTCAGGAATATGTCCGTTATCGAACACAATCGACCTAGTTACTTCGTCGTAATGCCAACCATCTTCTTTAACTGTTCCATCTACTTCAACAGTAATATCAGCATTGGCCGGTACTCCTGAAAGTGGGAAACTTGTAAGAAGGTTAACAATCGTTCCACCCATATCCCCTAGGACGGTGTGAAAATCTTCTTGAATACTTGAAGCTGTACCACCTGATTGTTCTGCTAACTCGATATAGCGAGACCCAACAGTTTCCCATTGGTTTTGTGCCGTATCAGTAGGTAACATCACAATACTAAAGGCTTTAAACATTCCAGCGTTTGCTTTCAATGACTGAAAGCCTTGTAGGTAATCAGAAACTGAACCTGATGATTGCTCTTCCTCATCGGAAAGATAAACAACAACCAATAGAGCATCTTCTCTTACAAAAGTAGGATACTTTGTCATAAAAGAAGCTGACGTTTGAAAACCTTTTTCTCGACCATAACCATTTATTCCAACCTGAACGTAGTTAGAAAAATCGTTAAGAAACTTGGCTTCATCAGCCTTTGCAGCTGCAGAAGTTAAGTCATCTGGATTTCCTACCATATTTCCATTGTGAGCATCACGTGGGTCGGTAGTCGTAATGGCCATCTTAAAATCGATCTCTTTAGTAATAAAATCTTGTATAAAGGTATCGAAATTAGATGCTAAACTCTGTTGTTCTTCAGTCATAGAACCAGAATTATCAATAACCCAAAGGATATCTACTTTCTGGGCCTGTCCCGTATTTTGATTGAAGGTATCACTGGCATTTTGTAGCTCACCACCACCACAAATTCCTGGGTCCGGATCTGGATCAGGGTCTACATTTGGATCTGGGTCTACGTCTGGGTCTACATTTGGATCAACATCCCCGGTATTTCCATCGTCGTTATTTGGTGTTGGCTTTTCAACACCTACTCCTTCTAGGAATTCTTTTTCATAAAACTCTTGTTCCTGACATGAAACAAAAGACACGAGCAATGAAAGGATCAGGGAAAACTTAATAGTTGTTGCTTTCATGGGCCACTCCCTATTGAGCGGTTGCTTAAACTAGCTTCCCGAAGTCTTTTGAGATGTGAAACTTTTAAAGTACCAAATGAGCGAACGAACCACACACAAATCAAAAGGGTAAAATCCTAATGCCTAAAGCTTAACGAACTGACAACTGAGGTCTAGGGAAAGTCCTTATCATAGGGGATTTCTTTTTAAATTCAGGATGTTAAATAAGAAAAATCAATAAATTTATTTTGTGAATTTTCCTTTAAGATTTGCCAACTATTTGAGTATTAAAGAAATTTTAGAGTAAAACTCTTTAGAAAGCTTATGTCCTTGATTTTCAAGCATGATAAATTCGCCTTTTATTTTTGAATCGAGTTTTGAAAAACAGGTTTTAGCATTTACTGGGTCTACTTTATCGTCAGCACTTCCATGTATACCTTCAATTTTGTAATGAGAGGAGTCCTTTAGCATATCAAACTTATAAGAGCAGCCAATCCCGATCACCTGATCGCAATTAGATAATCTTTCAGCTACGAAAGGGGATAGGTATCCACCTTGGGAGTATCCAATAATCGTAAGAGGAAGCTTTTCTAACCCGAGTTTTACGACAAGTTTCTCTAGTATGCCTGCGGGAAAGTCATATTCTACATAAAAACTTTGAGAAGACTCATCAAAGAAATACCAGGAGAAGAATAAGTCCCAGCCTCCACCCATCGCAGGAGATTTTCTTTTTGGTAGTGGGAAGCAACCATTTGGGATTAAAAGGTTTGAGTCCTTTGGTATTAATGGTTCTAGTTTTTCTTTTATAATAGAGGCATTTTCGTAAAAACCGTGAAGCACAAGATAGTTTCTTTTGGCATTTGAGTCTAACCTTAAGTCATACTCCATTTGAAAGTCGGTAGGAATCTTAATCTTTTTCACTTAAAAGGTTATACCGATTGAAGCTCCTAAAATCCATAGGGTAAATGCCGTAAAAAGAGGAATTGTTAAGTTATCATCTACCCGTAGCGGAATAAGTTCAAATGCTGAAATGATTAAGGAAGAGCTTAGGGATAGAAGGAGAACCCAACCCCAGTAAACTTCAGTAAAATGTAATAGAACAGAAAGACTAATGACAAAACTAGAAATAAAAAAGGCAGCTGAGCCTTCGATTGATTTTCCTGCGGCCCACTTATGCCTTCCATACTTAATTCCTATGATGGCCGAAAGTGGATCTGACACGGCCAGAGTTAATATCGCACAAAGGGCTATTGGTTTAGGAAAAGTTAATATCGTTAGCAAGAGCGCCATGATGTAGGGGACACCTGCTGACTCTTTTAACTGCTCTTCTGCTCTAAAAATATGCTTAAAGATAATATCAAACTTAGCCATATACTCAGGATAGCTCGTTCTAAATTGTTCTATGATATAAATCAAACTGGCACAAATCCCTAAAATATAGATAGCTCTTTCGTGAGTTAAAAAGAAGTGATAAACCCCCGCAGCAATTAGCCCCATGCTCATATGAACCATTCGTCTAGGCAATTGAAGGCTTGATCTGGTCGCAGTAATATTTTCTTCAGGCGCGACCTTTTCGTCTATCGCATCCTCGTGCAGTGGTGTTACATTATTATCTTCCATTACTACTTTTCGGTAGTTTACGCTTAGGAGTTTACCTTGATTGAACAAATAATTATTCCAAAAGCTGGTCAATCCGCAGTTTTAAAGCTTTCTCGGAAGGAGGCCATAAAAAACATAGCCGAGCAGGAAGTTCGGGTAAAGGTTGTTTATAGTGGGATAAACTTTGCTGATATCATTATGAGGCTAGGGCTTTATCAAGATGCTCCAGCTTTTCCCTTTGTTCCTGGGTATGAACTAAGCGGAGAAGTTATTGAAGTTGGCTCAGCAGTTACTAAGTTCAAACCTGGGGATCAGGTCATGGCCGGAACTAAGTTTAATGGATATAGCTCCGAAGTCGTCCTTCCTGAAACTCAAGTCGTGTCCATAGGAAATCTTTCATTGGAAGAAGCAGCAGCCTTGCCCGTGAGTTTTCTTACGGCGTATTTGGTTTTCTTTGAAGAGGCTAGGGTTAGAAGTGGAGATAAAGTCTTAATTGACTGTGCTACCGGAGCCCTAGGGCAGTTAAGTTTTCAAATGTTAAAAACAGGCGGGGGGTCTGACTTAGAAATCGTGGGTCTTACAAGTAGTGAAGCTAAAAAAGATATAATTCGAAGCTATGGGGCTAAGGCCATGACTCATGAGGAGTTTAGAAACTCCGATGAAAAAGACTTTGATATTATCCTAAATTCCCAAGGGGGAGCCTCTATAAAAGAGCATTATAAACGTCTCGGACCCACGGGAAAGCTAGTTTGTATTGGAGCAAGCTCAATCTTTGAAAGTGGAAGGCGTTCTTGGTTTAAGGTCATTAAAACTGTTCTGGAATTTCCTAAATTTAATATTATTAAGCTTATGAATGATAATAAAGGGGTTATGGGACTTAATGTTCTTCGATTATTTGATGGACCAGAATATCTAATGAATATTTTGGCAAAGGTTGAGATGTTTGAGCTGCATCCGAAAGTCGATAAGATTTTTGATGCTAGTGAAGCCCATATGGCCCATCAGTACATAGAAGAAAAGAAGGCTAGGGGAAAGGTACTCCTCAAATGGAGTTAGATCTTACAGGCCTTATTAGCGGCAGCTAGTCCCTCATCGACGATATCAGCAAACTTTGCCATAAAAGCACGCATTCCTTTTTCGCCGGCTTCGGTATTCTTAAATTTTTCTAAGTTTTTACTTAGCCATCTAAGAGCTTTCTCATTAACGGCCCCTTTACCTTTGCCAAGAAGGATAAAGAAATCATTAAGTTTGTCTGCAGAAAGTCTTCCACTAGAGATTAGGAAGTCTAATCCTTTTTGAAGCTTGGGTGACTTACCAATAGCCTTATAAATTGCCGCCATATTATCCATAAATAGGGCCTTAGCTTTTGGTGAGCCTTTAAAACTCTTAAG
The DNA here is from genome assembly GCA_002720865.1 of Halobacteriovorax sp. Lineage (GTDB taxonomy): Bacteria > Bdellovibrionota > Bacteriovoracia > Bacteriovoracales > Bacteriovoracaceae. The sequence continues at coordinate 156,370 of PBIO01000020.1, read as the reverse complement.
AGCTGTTAGCATTTTATTACCTTTAGAAAGGGAAGCCAATTTACCAACACCGGGTAGAACTACGGCCGGTAAGGCCATTAGCATATTAAATCTAGCATCTTTAAAAGCATGCATGGAGTTCTCTACGGCCGTTGCCTGAGATGGGTCCATATTATCAGAGAGGATAGCACGCTCCATGGCACGATGCTCTTTGTTGTGCCCATACATTCTATTGCCCCAATAGGCAGCTTCCGCACCACCAACAACAAAAAGAGTTGTTGTACCAACAGCTGTAAGAACGGCTGCCGATGTTCCAATGGCCGCAGCAGCAGCTGCAACGGCAGCGCCACATACACCGAAGGTAATAATGGTACAGGCGATTAAGCCACCAACGAGTAGACCACCAACAAAGATGGCTCCCCAAGTTGCGATACTATCATTGCTTTCTTTTTTCGCATCCTCAGCGTCGATCTCTTTAATAAGGTCACACACAATATCAGCTAGCTCAGGATTCCCCATAAGGGCCTGACCAACGGCAGTTGGGTTGGTGCGAATAAGTGTTTTTAAGTCTTCATTTCGTTGATCATAGACATCACCGTGGTCAGTACCTGTCCAAGTATCGTCCCTATACTTATTTGATTTCCAGCGATTTTCCTGGTTCTTCTTTTGATAGGCCATTTCATTAAGGTTTTTGGCCTCTTCAATCGTGGCCTTCACAATATCGTCAACAGCTTTTTTAGCCACCTCTTCTGCTTGTTTTTCGCTTATGCTATCATGTTTATGCTTTGTGATCTCATATTCCTTCCCAAAGACCCAACCACCCGTATTCTTAACATCTTTATCTAATTGTTTTACGCCCCCAAATAATTCTTTAACAGAAGGGGTCATCATTAGCATTCCGTGTCCACATTTTTTGTTCTTATCTTTAGGGTCATCTGGATCACATTGCTGTTTTACTTTTCCTTCTGGGTCTTTATCCGTACCTGATAGTTTTTCTAAATACAGAGTATGATAGTCTTCCCAAGCTTTTCGAGTAACAGGGTTCTCTAAATCGGCTCCATCAATTCCAGAGTAGTCGACGCCAACCTTTACTTTTTCTAATTTTTCATCAAGGTCCTTATAGGTAGCTTTTAGGCTGTTGCCTACGGCCTTCATATCTGTAGTTTTGACTTGAGTCGCCGCAATTTCTATTGCTTTTTCTTTAGCAAAATTTCTAAGTTCTTTTTCTTGAGATGAAGAACATTGATTATAGGAGTACTTATTTCTACTCACTCTTTTTCCGGTTTTTCTCTTACAAATATCGGCTATAGATTTATCAAGATGTTTTTTAGAAATAGCCCCAGTTTCTGGGTTTATAAAATCTTTATCGTATCGATATTTAACTGCTAGATACGATGAAAAACTGTTCTTTAGCGATTCCATATAAATAGCATTTTGTAACTTGGCTGGTCCATTCGCTCGACCATTATTAAAAGCTCTTTGAAGTCTACCCAAATCATTAGTAAAGTCTTCTAGACTTGTACTTCCAACTCTTGCACCCATTGGGGCAATCAAGTTGTAATCACAGCCACCTTTATAAGTTGAGGTATCAATTCTTTCAATTGCCCCCAAGATTTGCTTATCTAATTGTCTTTTAGATTTTTCATTGGCAGCACAGGAGACGAGTTTCTTTTGAAGAGCTTTACTTCTCATAAGTCTTGTATGCTCTTTTAAGAATCTGGCTCCTTTTGGAGTGTTCAGAATGGCTTTATCTTTTTTAGAAAGTCCGTTGATAAACTTTTGACCTTCGTTAGCTACGTCATTACTTTTTGCGCCGCTAATCTTTTCTGCTCCATAGCCTTTTAGAGAACCTTGAAGGTCAAACATTCGCTCAAGTCCAGCTGAGGCTCCTTCCGTAAAAACAGTTGAGTTTGCTTCGGCTACACCAAAATGACTAACAACTGGGTTGAAAGTTAGAAGGCAAACCATGATGGCCTGAACTGTAATGAATGAGATGAACTCTCTAATCTTCAAAAATCTTCCTTTTTAAAAGGCTTCTCTCGACTACTTCTCGGAGAAAAAACCAAAAACTTTTAGCTTTTTCTATTATCCACAAGCTCCCAATTTTATTAAAGGGATTAGTTCTAAATATATGTAATTATTGACTTTGTAGTGAAGAGGTTCTATAAATCGCAGCCAGTAATAGTTGGCGATACATATAAAGATAGCTAGAAAAGCAACTTATCAGATGTTAGGTAACCCTATGAATAATAAGAAAGATCTACTGGCCAACCTCTTTAGCGAGTCAAGTGCGTACACCAATATGGATGCTATAGAGTCTCTAGTGAATGGTGGAAAAGATCTATCTCAAATACCAGTTCAACCTCTTTACTTGGCCATCAAGTCTCTTCCCATGGATAAGGCGGGTCTCTATTTAGAGAAAATGTCCACAGAGCAAAGACAGGCCTGTTTAGACCTAGATCTTTGGCAAAAAGATAATGTAGATGTTGAGGAGTTCGCCTTTTGGGTGAAGAGCTATAGTTTATGCCCAGATGAGGAAGTAAGAAGAGAGTTTATTGGAAGCACAGAGTTTTTCCTTTATTTGAAGAGCCGCTTTAATGTTTGGACCTTTGATGTGGAAGACCCTGAATATCCGGATCATGATAATTATTTCTTAACTGATGATAGCTTACTCTTATTTGAATTTGATCAAGACTTTGAATATGTTCATGAAGTAAGAAGCTTTATCCGGGAGCTTTACGGTGAACGAGGCGTAGAAGGGGCTTATACTTATCTTTTTAAGATGGTCTCAGGATCTTTTATGGAGGCCATGGAAGATGAGTATCAAGATAAGAAAGACAGGTTAAGAGAACTTGGCTTTGTGGACTATTTTGACTCACTTGAAGTTGAGAATGTATTTCCAAATATGGGACTGCTTCACAACTTTATCAAAAAGAAAAAGCCAAGCACGGCCAATCTTGAAAGAACTGCGGCCAATCAGAATTTACATCAATCTTCAATTGCACCTTATAAAGACAAGTTAGATAGTTTCTCAGAAGAGTTAAGTAAAATTACGGATCAAAAAAGAGTTAGTTTTTTACAATTCTCTTTTATTCGACTTGTTAATAGTACTCTCTCTTTTGGACATGCCTTAAAAGAGGGACCGATTGCCATGTCTCGAGTGGGCAACCGTACCAGGTCATTACTTGAGCTTGGATATAATTACTTAAGCAGTGAGGGAAAAGAGTTTTATAAATTAGACGAGGGAATTGAATTTTTTGACCTTTTCGACTTTAGAGATCTTTACCAAGTTGGAAACAGCCTAGTGGGAATGATTCAAAAGGAAACCAAGAAAATTCTAAGCCAATTTCTTATTGAAGATAAAAAGGAAGCTTTCTTAGGAACCACACTAGTAGAAATTTTAGAAGAAGGCTTTGGAGCCCCTATTCTTTCTGCCCCTGAGTTTTCTGGAAAATTTGAAGAAGTAAAGACTTACCAGTCATATATAAACTTAAAAGATTCTTTTGAGTTTCTCAATCAGATCATACCGTTTGCCCACGGGTTTTATAGCCAGATGGAGACCTTATCAAATGAAGGAAAGATGAGGGATGAGTTCTATCTTAACTATAAACTTGCAGATATAGACTTTGAATGTTTACTTTTAACAAGTATGGCTAATTTTAAACTAGGCCAGCTTGATACGGACGAAAAGAAACTTGGGCTAACTGTAAATGAGTACAGAGAGTTTGCGGGAATGGTTACAAGTGGAGAATCACTTTTAAGTGCTTCAGAGTTGAATAAAGTTTTAGATAGCTTTGTTCAAAAATTTGGGCTGGTTCAAGTAGGCGGAATAAAATATTATCTTTTAACCTTATTAGAAAAACATATGTCGGGATACGACTTTTCTGAATTGCCTGAAGAGGATTTTAAGCACGTAGGCGGCCCTATTTTATTAAATTTAAATTAGAGCTTAAAGAATTTTTATAATATCTTCTTTAATTTTTTCAGGAGTATCTTTTGGAGCATATCGCTTTAGTACCTTACCCTCCTTATTAACGAGAAATTTAGTGAAGTTCCACTTCACTTGTTTGCTGCCAAGTAGACCAGGAGCTTCTTTTTTGAGGTATTCGTAAAGTGGCGCTTGATCTTTCCCATTAACATTGATTTTAGAAAAGAGGGGAAAACTTGTTTTGTAGTTTAAATCACAAAAACTAGCAATTTCTTCTTCTGAACCGGGCTCTTGAGCGCCAAACTGGTTACAAGGAAAGGCTAAAACTTCGAAGCCTTGTTCTTTTAGTTCTGAGTAAATTTTCTCAAGGCCTTCGTATTGATTTGTGTAACCACATCGGCTGGCCGTATTCACGATTAAAAGTGCTTTACCGCTATACTCAGAAAGAGGGGCTTCATTCCCATTGATATCTTTTACGACAAAATTGTATATTTCCATATATGGCCTTACTTGAATGCTGAATTAAAAATCTGTTCAAAATGCTTATTTAAAGGAGAGTCACCGTACTTTAATTTTTCAAAAAGCTGGTCCTTAAGCATATTTCTTTTATAGATCTCATTTACCAAAAGTTTTTCAGTTTGGGGATACCTTTTTATATTATTGTACTTATTAGTAAATAGATCATCGAGGCTAGTCAGTCTCTTTTGCTCTTGTTCTAAAAAGCTGTATACGGCGTAGCCTTCTTTTCCTTTTATAGGAGAAGGTTCTTTTTTAGTTTCGACAATATCGAGAACTTCTTTAAAACCGTCAAATCCCGGAGGAGTTTTTTTCTTGGCCATTAAACACTCTTCTCTGGAGCCTTTTGTAGACCCTCAATTATATTCTCTAAGAACTCATTCTCAGTACAGACTTCGCTTAAAAGTTTACGTGAATTACTTTCAACTTGCATATGTACCGTCGCATCAGAGATTTCATTATTTTTTATTTTACTAGAGAGCATCTTAGTTTTCTTTAATAAGGACTGCTCCTTGCTATTTAACCTTTGCCCTCGGCAGAAAAAATGAGAGGGGAGTAAGTTTTTATTTGCCAAGATCGGAATATCTAAAAATTTAAGAACAAAGGGAGTAATAATATATAAAGGGTAGGGAAACCTTGGATCGATGGATAGGACCTCGAGGGCTGCCATTATATTGTCTAAGGCCGGTTCGATGTACTTCCTTTGTTCTAGGTCTAGCTCTATAAAGCAGGGTCTTTGCCCAACTTCAAACTTTTTGAATTGCTCGACTAAAGTCTGTACTTCGTAGTCTAGTATTTTAATTTCTTGGATAGATGGTATTGCCATAAAACTATTATAGTGGAGAGGGGTGATTTTTGCATTGGGCACGGTTAGAATAATTATATGAATAAACCAACACTAGGTTATATTAATTTGCCGGAGTATTTCACTAGAGTATTGTGCTCCAATATGCAAAGTGGTGAAGATAATTTTGATAACCTCGGAGCCTATATAAGAAGTGAACCAGGGTTCTTGGCCTTGGTTGAACGTTGCTTTAGTGATGTCGATGAAAAGCTTAGAACTGAAACCATTATTAAGTCACTAGGTTGGTATGGTTTTAGAAATAGAATGGCCGCCATCTTTTTGGAGTATCAGCTAAATGGGAAATTTCCTATAAAGCCAAATTTAGAGTTATGTCATGAGCTTATTGCTCTTGAGGATAATGTAAAAAGTCAGACCGTGGAAGGATTCTCAAGAGCCTTTATGCTGGGTTTATATTGGAAGCTCCATAGATATAAAGATAATAATAGTTTTATGGAAAGCTTTAACTGGAAGGAAGTTCTAACTCATTTTAAACACACTAAAGCTAGAGTGATAAAAGTTGATTGGCTTTTGTTCATGATTGTTCATTTTCATGCTTACTTAGGGAAAGAAGTTCTTAGGGAAGCCTTGAAGGGAACTCCCGATTATAGCGAGCTTTATAATCGTCTCGATGAAAGTCAAAAAAGAGAGTACTTAAATAACGCTCTTTCATATGGAGCATCAATTAACGAAGCCGAATTTTTCTATCAAGCAAGGATATAGCAAAATGAACCAAGAAAATGCCGTATGGGCACTGGTTAATGATTTAGGAACAAAAAAGGGAATTACCGAGATTGTCATTAATGGTCCTAAAGATGTATTTGTTGAAAGAGGCGGACAATTTATACAATTGAATGTCCAGCTAACGAAAAAAGACATCCATGACTTTTCAGTAGAATTGGCCCAATTTAATAAAAAAACCTTTGATAATGAGAACCCTATTTTAGACGGTAACTTACCGGATGGCTCAAGGGTCAATATTCTAAATGAACCCTTTGCCCATGGCTGCCCGGCCATCTCAATTAGAAAGTATTTAAAGAATATAAAATCTTTTGAAACGGACCCCACTATTTTTGGCCTAAACCCTAAGTGGATCGAGTTTTTTCAGGCACTCATGTCCTCTCGTATGAATATTATCGTCAGCGGTGGAACGGGTGTAGGTAAAACAACTTTTATGAATCTTCTGTTACAAGAGCTCTCTAAGCAAGAGCGGATTATTACAATTGAAGATACACTCGAGCTAAACTTCTCACATCCTAATCTTGTAAAACTAGAAGCGGGAAATAGAACAAATTCAATTGGGGCCAGTATTACCACGAGAGATCTCGTAAAAAATACTTTAAGGATGAGACCTGATCGAATCATTATTGGGGAAGTTAGGGGCGGGGAGCTTTTTGATCTTCTTCAGGCCATGAACACTGGCCACGATGGTTCCATGGCTTCAATTCATGCTAACTCCCCTGGGGAATGCTTAAATAGAATGGAAACCTTATTCCTTCTTGCGGGTTTTGATGTTCCTTATCAGGCCGTAAGAAAGCAAATTGGTAATGCCGTAGATTTTATCATTCAAGTTGGGCGAAATAGAGATGGAGAAAGAGTCATCACAAGCATTCAAGAGGTCACCGGAATGGAAGGGGCAAATATCACTTCCCATCAAATCGGAGTATGGGAAGATGGAGGCTTAGTCAGTACTGGGATTACGCCTAAAAACATGCAAAGACTTCACTCTAATGGGGGCATACCCATGGACTTTTTCAATTAAAAATAATGAGAAGAATAGGCTCCCCATCACGAGGGGAGCCCAGTCAGGAAGGTGTAACCACATCATTTGTCAGATTTTACTGACGCAAATGTTTTAATGGTCTGTGGGGCAGGGTTTTGAGAGACGGACTCCTTTTGTTGAGAATGGTGAGAGCATGATGCAAAACTCGCGCTTGCAAGCCCTAACCCCAAGAAGACCAGTAGAGATTTTGTGATAGTTGATTTGTTCATGTTTATTCCTTTTGTTTAAGTTCTTAACCTAAAACCAGTATGACCTATCCCCTTGTAAAGATTGTTTTTTCGGAGTCACAAGTTTGTCAGTTTACGTTGGAAGTTTGTAAGGATTATTGCCGGGTGTCATGGGCATCTATATTAAAAGTACTTAAATATGTGTTAACCTCCGTTCATGTTTAAAGGTCGGTGGTTTTTTCACCCTGTATTTGTATTTATTTTTTCAATCGTGGCCTTAGGGTTCTCGCTTTTTCTTTATATTAGGACCTATTTACAGGCCAATGACGCTTTTGTTTCTTATTTAGAAGCGAGAAATATTGAGCCCTCTCAATTTGCTGAGTCAAATACTTGGCTAAACGTCGTTGTGCTTTCTGTTCTTGTGGCCATTATTCTTTTTTGTCTTATTTTAATATTTGTCTATTATCAAAAAATGATACGGCTCTATCGAATGCAGCAAAACTTTATTTCTGGTTTTACCCATGAGCTAAAAACTCCAATTGCTTCGCTAAGACTTTTTCTCGACACTTTTACAAGGCATGAGCTTAGCCGAGAAGAACAAATAAAATATCTGGCCTATATGCGAAGAGATACTGAAAGGCTTTCCGATAATGTGACTCAAATTTTAGATCTTGCGAAAATTGAAGATAAAAAATATGAAGGTGACTTTTCAATCTATGACCTAAATGAATTAGTTGAGCAATGGGTTAGTAAGAGCCCTCACTTTTTTGAAAATTGTGAAATTACGGTAGAGAAACACGAAGGAAATTCTCCCCGTGCAAAGCTTGATGGAAGATTATTTGAGATGCTTCTTATGAATCTGGTGATCAACGGTATTAACTATAATCAAAACACCGATAAAAAGATCAATATCAAAATATCCTGCACCGAAAAGTATAACCGAATTGATTTTACTGATAACGGAATGGGGATAGCTAAAAAAGAACTTAAGAATATTTTTAAAAAGTTTTATCAAGTTGGTAAAACCTCTAAAGGAACTGGGCTTGGGCTATATTTGTCGAGCCATATTGTGAGAATTCACAGGGGTCAGCTTAGGGTAGATAGTGAAGGACCTGGCAAAGGCTCAACCTTTACTGTGATTTTACCGAGGGAAGTGTAATGGGTTCAAAAATCTTAATAATTGAAGATGAATTACATATTGCTGAGGGACTAAAATTAAACCTAAGTTTACAAGGCCACGATGTGGTAATGGCCCACAATGGTCTAGATGGCCTGAATCTATGGAAGGCGGAGTCTCCAGAGCTCATCGTACTAGACCTTATGATGCCTGGCCTTGATGGCTTTCAAGTTTTAAAGCAGGTTAGAGAAGAAGACGAAAGAGTTCCTATTTTAATTCTTTCGGCAAAAGATCAGGCCAGGGATAAAGTTAAATGTCTTAAGGGAGGAGTTGATGATTATCTCTCAAAGCCATTTAACCTTGATGAGTTTTTATTACGAGTTGAAAGACTCTTAACAAGATCTTCGTGGACGGATAAACAAGACCCTGATGAACTTCTTGATTTAGATAAAAGCTTTACGGAAAAAGAGTACTCATTCGGTCCGAACAGAATCGATTTTGTGCTTTGTAAGGGATTTAATAAAGACGGAGAGTTTCAATTAACGAGTCAGGAAATAAGACTTTTAAAACTTTTTATCATCAAAAAGAATATCCCCCTTACCAGAAAAGAACTTTTAGAGATTGGTTGGGGATACTCTCAAGAAACCAGTACCCGAACAGTTGATAACTTTATCGTCAGATTTAGGAAGTATTTTGAAGAGGATCCAAAGGAGCCTAAATTCTTTAAAAGTATGCGCTCTGTGGGCTATCTTTTTACCCCTGAATCCAAGTAATTTCAGTGCTTTATACTTGAATTGACGCAATGCATGAAAAGATTTCAAGTAGGCCTTATCGCACCCCATTTTATGATACATATCCTGTGACTTTAAAATGAATTGCCTGGGGGCAAATATGAAGCTTATTAGTGTAGGGCTAATCATAGCAATGGGAATTAACTTTGGTGCACTGGCGAATGATCAGTCCCTTGCTGAAGAATCCCTATCAAAAATTCTCAACTGCTCTCGAAAAATCGTTGAAGAATTTCGTGGGCAAGATCAGGGGCTCCTGTTTGTTGGAAAACTTCTAGATGATATAAGAGAAGATAAAGCAGGCGAACTAGAGCCAATCAAGTTAGCTCAAACTTGTCATGAATTTAAAAATAGTTTTAGAAAATCCATTTCTATCAATAGGGATGAAGTAGAGAATAAGATTGAATCTTTAAAAGTTTCGAAGGCAACAAAGGATTTGATAAAGCCTTTTAATAAACCTTATTTCGATTGTCAGTTTACAAAAATTGAAAAAACCATTGCCCTTGGCCTTGGAGTACGAAAAGGATTAGGCGCTACAAAATGTGAAGGAACAAATGGAAGAAGTTATATTTTTCTAATTCCTAAAGAACAATTCAATTTAAACTTTCTCTCTCAGATTTTTTCAAGTGGTTCTCAAATAACTGAGGATAATCAAATCGTGGGTATTGAAAATAGTTTTCAAAACTCAGCTGCAGCAGAATTTTTAGGAAGTCTTTTTGATAGTGGTACTGAATTAGACCAGATTGGTCTTAGTGCTGACTTTGCTAAAAGTAAGGCCATTAGCGGGCTTCCGCGTTTTACAGCTATCTCCTTGTAATATCTAAAATAATTCCCAATGCGTTGCTTGAAATTTAGTAACGCAATACACCTCAAAAGGTACCTGGTACCTGTGCTAGGATTCCCAAAATTTTTTAAACTTAGAAGGAAAAATTATGGGACTTTTAGACGGAAAAAAAGCACTTGTTCTTGGTATTGCAAACGATATGTCCATTGCTTGGGGAATCACTCGAGCATTGAAAGCAGAGGGATGTTCCATAGGACTTACATATTTAAATGATGCTCTTAAAAAAAGGGTGGAACCACTTTCAGAAGAAATTGGTGCCGACTTTCTCGTAGAAATGGATGTTACTAAAGAAGAGCATTACGACCAGTTGAAAAAAACGGTTCAAGACAATTGGGGTAAATTCGATATTCTCGTGCACTCTTTGGCCTTCGCTGACAGAGCTGACCTTAAAGGAAGATTTCACGAAACAAGTCGAGCAGGTTTTTCTATGGCCTGTGATATTTCCGCCTACTCTTTAATAGGTTTAACTAAAGCTTTAAAAGACGAAATGAATCCAGGCTCATCAATTATGGCCATGACTTATCATGGATCTCAGCAAGTTCTTGAGGGCTACAATGTTATGGGCGTGGCAAAAGCAGCCCTAGAGGCCTCTGCAAGATATTTGGCCAGCGACCTAGGTGAAGATGGAATTCGAGTTAATTGTATTTCTGCCGGTCCTATTCGAACGCTTGCCGCTTCAGGGGTACCTGGACTCAAGAAAATTTTTGGAATTATCGAAGAAAAAGCACCGCTTAAGAGAAATATCACAACTGAAGAAGTGGGGGGAACAGCCCTTTATTTGGCTTCAGATCTCTCTTCAGGGGTAACTGGGCAAGTACTTTATTGTGATAGTGGAATCTCAACAATGGGTACCTGTTAAGATTTACTGAACCTAATTATTTTGCTATTTAACTTGGTGCATGAATAATACAAATACTAACACAATGCGATGGAGTCAGAGGTTAAGCCTTGGGCTCCAAAAGATTCTTCCGTCCTTTCTTTTAAGGTGGTTTAAAGCTTTTGATAATAGAGTGGATGGTGCAGCTTCATTTTTTATAAAGCATTGGGGAAAAAGTAAGTTCATGATCGCCATGAGCAAGAAGGCCCAGGTTCTAGGGATTGAAAAACTTTGGGACATGTCCCCAAAAGCTTTTATCTATTTTTTTCTATTCTATTTAATCAGAGATACGATTCTTTATATTATCATTCCTATTTATATCGCTAAGGCCACTAGCTAAGTGAAAGATTACTATTTGATAGCTCTTTATATCCCTTTTGTGGCCATGGGAATGAGACTTCTTCGCAATGCTTTTCAAAACCTTTTTAGTAAGTTTATTCATAGAGGAATAGTCGCTGATTCTAAGCATGGTTTTTCAGCGGCGGGAACAGGTGTTTTAGGTTCTTTATTTCTATTTAGCACTTCGATTTATAACAGACTTATTTTAAATCTATTACCTGGGAGACTTATCTCCATAGAAAAGGCTATTAATCTAAGCACGGGTAGCTTGCTAGGTAGCTTTCTAATCGTCCTAATCTTTTTAAAGGCTCATATTGTTGCTGCTGTTATTTTAATGCTGCTTGGAACTTTAGGAATGATTTGGAGTAAGAAAACAAAAATAAAACTATGTTCTCAAATACTGTTCGCCTTTGGCCTCGTCATTTGGGGATTATCGCTTGGTCAATTCGGCTCTTATTCTCAAATTACAAATATTAATCTTTGGTATGCCTTGGCCTTGGGGCTAGGCCTTAGTCTGATCCTACGCTCGAGCGCTGTCGCCCTTATTATTGGAATTTGGACTTTTGGAGAGGGAAGTTCTGTTTCGCCATTTATGTTTTCGGCTGGAGTAATTTTGGGTGGATGTCTTCCTGAAATCATTGCCGCAAACAAAGGAAATACTGATTCTAAACAAGTTGCTTTTTTTATTTTTTGCCAAAGAATAATTGCCTTTGTGATGGCAGTTACTTTCTCTCTTTGGCTACAAGATAAAAACGGAGTTATTTCGAAGTTAGATGTTCTTATGTTCTTTGGTTTTTGTCTGATCATAGGAGTTCTTCTAACTAAGATTTTTAAGAAGCTAATTTTCAAGATAGCTCGACGTCTTTTTCCTTCAGAGGAATATCCAGAGGAGCCTAAATTAAACTCTGATCATATAGGTGAGGAAACGACAGCATCTATTGCTCTGATTCAAGCTAGAAGACAAGTTGGAAAGATGGCCAATATTTTGGAGAGAATTTTCACTAAAGTAAGAACTTATATTGAAAATGATATTCATCCAAAGTCTCTGGCTAAGATTAAAGACTATGAAAGGGTGACCGACAATATGAAAGAGGAAGTGGAAAACTTTCTTTTGGTTGTTATGGAACGTTCTTTAACTGTTTCAGAAACAAACGAAATCGTTGTCCTGATTAAATTAGTGGACGAGTTAGAAGCGATTGCTGATTATCTCGATAAGCTTGCTACCTACCGAACTAAGTTTGAAGAAGAGGAGCAATTCTCTCCTCAGCATAAGAAAGAATTTTTAGAAATTTATGATCAGGTTGAAAAGTATTTTCATGATGTCATGAGCTCTCTGCTAAATTTAGAACAAGATGAAAGAGCCAAGCTAAATAAAAGATCAAATAAACTAAAATCAGATATTGATAAAATGAGGCTAAGGCAGGCCAATGAGCTAAAAATATCCAATGCCTCAAGCTCTTTAGTTCTAACATATTCAGACATGATCATAGCGCTTCGCAAGATTCGAGGACATACTCGCCATATTTCAAATATGTAGCTCTGACGCAACACCCCCCAAAAGGTAACTGGCACCTCTTTACCTGAAGAAGTCACTACGTTATTCTAACTCGTTCGGAAAAAACACAGACGGAGAGACACACTATGGAATTGATGTTTAAAGCTTCAGGTATTTTAGGTCGCGGAAAAGGATTAACATTTGATGATGTTATTATGGTTCCAAGACATTCAGAGATTTCTTCAAGAAGACATCCTAGTTTAAAGACAAAAGTAACCAAGAACTATTCACTAGATATTCCAGTGATCACGGCCAATATGGACACGATTACAGAAGTAGAGATGGCCTGTGCCATGGCCAAGATTGGTGGTCTCGGTATTCTTCACCGTTTTATGAATGCTGAAGAGCAAGTTGCTATGGTTAAAGAAATTCAAAAGTATCAAAAAGATAATGGTCTACAAGACCTTGTTGCTGCTTCAATTGGAGTTAAGGAAGATGGACAAAAAAGAGCGCAGCTATTAGCTGATGCGGGAGTTCAGATTTTAACGGTTGATATTGCCCATGGTGACAGTGTCATGATGCTAGATACACTAGAGTACGTGAAAAAGACCTTTCCTCATATTGATGTGATTGCCGGAAATGTGGCGACACCAGACGGTGTTCAAAGAATGATTGACCGTGGAGCTGATGCTGTAAAAGTTGGAATAGGTCCAGGGTCCATGTGTACCACAAGAATTATTACAGGACATGGAGTTCCCCAATTAACAGCTGTCGCTCTTTGTGTAGAGCAAGCTATAAAGTCTGGTGTTCCTGTAATCGCTGATGGTGGAATCAAAACTTCCGGGGATATTGTAAAGGCCCTCGCGGCAGGTGCTTCTACTATTATGGCAGGCTCACTTGTTTCAGGAACTCTTGAAACTCCAGGTGAAGTTAAAGGTGGGATGAAGCAATATAGAGGTATGGCCTCTAAAGCAGCACAAGTATCTTGGAGAGGGGAACTTCCAAAAGGTATGGCCGCTGAAGGTGTAGATACAAAAATTCCTTGTAAAGGTTCAGTAGAAGATGTGGTTAATGAATTAACCGGCGGACTTCGATCTGGAATGACTTACCTTGGAGTTGATAATATTGAAGCGATGAGTGAAGCAGCTCTATTCATGGAAATGAGTACTTCAGGCATGGCCGAAAGTAAGCCCCACGGACTTCGTTAAAAGCGAATAAACTAAAAAGTTGTAAAATGTTATTAAGTAAGCAGGAAAGTATTGTTTTAAGTTACCCAAAGCTCAAGGAGCGAATTGAGTCACGAGAGAACCCTTCTGCTGAAAGAGAAAAGGCCCTTAAAAATCTTAAAGAAATGAGGGCCGAATTCTCACCTGCTTATATCAATACATTGAGAAAAGTTCTCGATAGCTCCCTTCCAAAACTTTATGACGGAATTGATCTGCATGAAAATGGAACAGACTTCAGAAAGCTTGTTGATGAAAACTGTGTTGTTCTAGTACCAAATCATCAATCTCATGCGGACTATCTTGCTATCAACTACATGGTTTATAAGAATTACAATTTTCCTCTCTATGTAGCCGGTGGAATCAATTTAAATATTTTTCCCATCGGAAAGATTTTTAGAAAGTCAGGTTGTTTCTTTATTAGAAGAAGCTTTGCCAGTGACATCCTTTATAAATTAACTCTTGAAGCCTATTTGTTTTATTTACTAAAACAAGGAAAGCCGATTGAGTTTTTCTTTGAAGGGGGAAGGTCTAGAACGGGGAAGTTACTCCCACCAAGATTTGGTTTATATCAAATGCTTCTAGAGGCTCACCGGGCCTTACATGAAAGCGGTGACGAGAGAAAGCTCATGTTTGTTCCCGTTTCGATCGCCCACGAATATGTTCCCGAGACAAAATCTTTGGCAAAAGAATTAGGGGGAGCGAAAAAGAAAAAAGAAAGCGCTACTCAGCTTTTAGGATTATTTAAATTATTCGCTTATCAGTTTGGGAATGTTCATATCAATATGGGAAGACCTATTGAAGCTGACTACCATGTGATTGAAGAAAATAAAGATAAATTAAAATTGGCCACTCAAGACCTTGCCTTTAAATGTTTCCGTGAAGTTGGTAAAAACATGGTGATCACACCTAGTTCAGTTTTAGCCACAGTCCTTTTAGATGAGCCCTCTGGTGCTTTAACTTGGACAGATATCACGGCCCAGGCTAAGGCGATTATCAAATACTGTAAAATGTATGATCTGCCATTCACAGATACCCTAAAAGAAGATCAGTTTGAAAAAACTCTAGAACGGGCCATGGATATTTTGGTAGGTAATAGAAAAGTAGAACTAATAGGGCAGCATCACGATGGGAATACATATTATTCCATCAAAAAAGAATCGAGATCTGAACTTCTCTATTTTAAGAATACGACCCTACATCACTTCTTAGTGCCATGGATTATAAATGCTGCCTGGATTAATCTCTTTAATGGAAATATTAAGTCGGCCCACGATATTAGATTATTCTTTTTAGAACAAAGGGATCAGCTAAAGCATGAGTTCTATCTTCCGACTGTGAAGAAATTTATGTTTAGAGCGTTAAACGTAATTAGCGATGCCATTGGAAGAAAAGTATCTACTCTCGATGAGTGCTTAGAGCTATCTCATCAAGAGTTATACTCACTTGCATCAAAACTTGGGGTATTTTCCAAAGTCTTAAGCTATATCAACGAGGCTTACTATATTACTTGTTTGACCATAACTGAACTCATGGCCGGGGATACAATGGGCTTTAAGATGGATAGCTTTAATAAGAAATACCGAGAGGTATTTGATAGAGAATTAAGTATAGGGCGGGTCATCAAATATCCAGAATCTTTCTCCATGCCCCTACTCAAAAGCTCAATGAAGTACTTAACTCATATGGGTCTAGTGGAAAATGTCGATGGAATGTATAGGGTCACTGACAAAGATAAATTTGACACTGTCTTAAAAAGATACGAAAAATCACTTATCGATAATTTAACTTTTAGTATTAAGGCCCAATAATGGATTTTGAAATCAATAAAGACAATAATGATAAAACTTTTCCAGGTAATGAAAAAGAGGCTGAAGAAGCTCTTGCAACAGTCATTAAGTACCTTGGCGAAGATATCACTCGAGAAGGTCTTAGGGATACCCCCAAGAGAATTCTTAAGTCTTATAAGAGGCTCTTTGGAGGCTACCTTCAAAATGTAGATGAGATTATGACGACCTTTGAGGAAGATAATGTCATCCCCCATGATCAAATAATCTTGCTTAAAGATATTGAGTTTTACTCAACTTGTGAGCATCATTTTTTACCCTTTGTAGGTAAAGCTCACGTTGCTTATATCCCAAGAGACAAAGTCGTTGGGATTTCTAAATTGGCCAGAATTGTTGAAATTTACTCAAGACGTCTTCAAATTCAAGAGAGAATTGGAAATGAAGTCACTCAGGCCCTAATGGAAAAATTAAATGCCAAAGGTTCAGCTTGTATTATTGAAAGTAAGCACTTTTGTATGACTTGCCGTGGAGTTGAAAAACAAAACTCTGTCATGGTGACCTCTTCTCTTAGGGGTGCTTTTTTAGAAAAAATTGAAACCCGTCAAGAGCTTATGACTTTGATTAAAAATTAATGGATTGTTTTAAGCTATCAAACACGAGACTTCTCTATAAAAAAAATACCTTGGATGCTTCTTGGATAAAGGAATTGGCTGTTTTAGATTTGGCCATTGAAGAACACCCGAGGGTTCAAAAGGCCAGTCAGGCCTTTCATTTGTACTTTTTTAAACCGGGAAAAGAATTAAGTTCTAGCGACGAACTTTGGGTTGCCCGAGAGATAACCGGATTTGTGAATCCGGGAGAGCTTCCAGGGATGGAGACTTATGACCTAGGAAAGGGGACTTATTTTGGTAAAGAGTCCCAAATGGGTGAAGAGCTGCAGTTAGAAGAGCTTTTAGCACAAGAGCAGAGTTTGAGGGAGGCTTCTGAAAAGGAGTTTGCTTCGACTTGGAGAGTTAGTTTTTTTAGGGAAAACGGCTTATTGAAGCGACGAATCGGCCTATTTTAGGGCGTTTACATTTTTGACCTACGATATTAAATTAGAGGTCTAATTATGAGTACTGTTGGAGGTATGTATTAAGAGAAGAGGAGCCCCGAGACGGGACAAAGGTCCACGGATCAACGATGACATCAGAACATCTGAAATGAGACTGATGCACGAAGATGGAACTGCTTATGGAGTTGTTTCTTTAGATGAAGCGAGAAAGCTCAGAGAAGAGACAGGACTTGATTTAGTAGAGGTTTCCCCCAATGCAAAACCCCCTGTTGTTAAGCTAATTGATTACGGTCGCTATAAGTATGACCAACAGAAAAAAGCTAACGAACAAAAGAAAAAACAGGCAAAAACCCTTTTAAAAGAAATTCAATTCAGACCGAATATTGAGCAGCACGATTTAGATACTAAGCTAAAAAGAGCTGAGAAGTTTCTACATCAGTCGGATAAAGTTAAGATGGTGATGCAATTTCGTGGACGTGAAATGGCGCACCGCGACCAAGGTTTTGAGAAGTTCAAGGGAATTATCGAAATGGTTGAGAAGCTTGGAGCGGTTGTTGAGTCTCCCCCTAAGATGATGGGAAATCGTATTATTACCATCTTATCTCCGGACAAAAAGGCTATTAAACAGATTCTTAAGGACCGTAAAAGGGAAGAAAAGCTATTAGCCGAAGAAGCCGCAGCTGGAAATCCTGACGGTGCAGAGAGTCAAGAGTCGGCCACCGAATAAAAACGATGTTTTACATTCCGTACGCCCTTTGTTAGAAATGCCATTCTAAATTTAGATTAAAGGAAATAGTTATGCCTAAAATGAAGACTTGCAGAGCTGCTGCAAAAAGATTCTCGAAGACTGGAAGTGGAAAATTTAAAAGAAGAAAGAAAGGTCTTCGTCACATTCTTACCAAGCATTCAAGAAGCTTAAAGAACAAAAGAGGAAAAGCGGCACTTGTTGATAGCTGTGATGCTAAAAGAGTAGCTAGACAATTACCATACGCTTAATTTTTAATAATAATTTTACTGATCCTTGGGACTAAGAGGAACTTCCCCCCAAGTGTCGTAACAGGAGATAAATATGTCACGTGCTAGAAGAGGCTTTAAGGCCAGACAAAGAAGAAACAAAGTTAGAAAACTTGCAAAAGGTTTTCACTTCGACAGAAGAACAAAATTCCGTCATACAGCTGAAACTGTAAAACGTGCTCTTCACAACTCTTACAAAGGTAGACGTCTACTTAAGAGAAATATGAGAAGACTTTGGATTGTTAGAATTGCAGCTGCTGCTGAGATGATGGGTGATTCATACTCTAAGTTCATGGGGAACTTAGGAAAGAAAAACATCGGTCTTAACAGAAAGATGCTTTCAGAAATTGCAGCAACTGATGAAGCTGGATTTGCAGCAATTCACGCAGCGACAAAGTAATTTAAAATAAATAAATTTTGAAATAAAAAAGCCCTCTTTTAGAGGGCTTTTTTTTATTTAAATTCGGATGGACCGGGATATTCAACATCGTTGTAGTTTTGCCTCATTTTGGCCTGCTTAACATAAACTTCTAATCGTATTCGATTAACTCCTCCCATAGGTCTATTTTCACTAGGGGCTCGCCAAGGATTAAAAGACATATCCTGACAGGCCTGATCTCTTGCCACGATTTCCTTTTTTGATTGCTGTGGAACTTCAAGCCTTCCGACTTTTATAAAAGGGGATTTCCTTGTTTTCCATTTTTGTTGAGCATTCTCAATATCATTCTTTTTCTTATCGTTATTAGGCTGAATATAAAAATCAAAGCAAGTGCCCTGCTTATCTAGATAGTGGGCCAGACGATTTCTTAAGAAGTTATCCGGGGCATGTTTTGGCACCTTTTCCTTGTTTGATTTACAGCTTACAAACTTCATTTTAGAAGAAGTTGGACCGAGCTTATAAGGAGTAGCACTATGATAATCAATATCAAGTGGGTTACCGACCTTCATTCCAAAGGCCTTTCTTAAAATTGTTATGAATTTATCTTTTGGGTTGAAAAAGGCTCCTACTGCAAAGAAGGCGACCCCAAGTCCTCCGGACTCTACAGAGTCCATAAATTTTCCATAGTGTTTAGGATCTTTAATAAAAAATTCAGGGCTATTCATAAAGACAAAATCATGAACTTTAAGATTCTCATCCACACCAGTTTCTTCTAAGTATGAAGTGTAGGGGACATCAAATAGCTTTACGGCCATCCCTCTTACATCTGATTTGGCATCCGCTTTTTTGTGATTGGGATCCCCGTTTGAGAATCTTATTAAGGCGTTGTAGCTAGAATTATTTTCATAGAGACCAACTTTGTACTCATCTTTTAACTTCGTATTATCAATGGTTAGTTTGGCCTTTACACATCCGTGATGTTTTGGATGGGCGTCTCGCTTCATCTCTTCTCCTTCAGGAGTAGAGGCATTTAAAGCATTTCTAAATTGTTCTCTAATAAGCCTGGCACTATGCATTTCTTTTGCACTCCAGACCTCCCCTTGCTCCGTTGGTGGTTGTTCTTCAGAAACTCCATCTGCTGATGCTGTTTTTCGTGTTCCGTTTGGACCCCCACAACTTAATAATAGAGTTGCGACTAAAAATAGTAATAAGAATTTCATTGGTGCTCCCATTTAGATGAATCAATTCATTTTAAACTAAATTGGTATTTTTTTATCTAGTAAAGAATTGCCATAGAACTGGAGCAACCTAGTCGGAATATAAAAAGCCCCAGTTAAGGGGCTGATATCTATAGGCTTAGTTCAGTCCATGGAAAATTATAGGAGCCGCAGCCGGCAGAGCTTGGATCTGTTGGGTCTGAATCTAAGTAAGATTTTGCTTCTTCTTCAGTTTCAGCGTCATAAACACTTTGGCAATAATAGAGAGTGCCCTCTTCAAAGGTCCATTCAAAGCGGGAATATTCACCAGGATTAAAAGAGTCATCTCCGTTTAATGCGATAAGATAGTTTTCTTCATTATTAAATTCAATAATTTCATAAGTAGAAGAATCACCGTTAAAGCTTACAACCCAATTTTCACTATTGATGGAGTGATTTGAATTATAAGGGTCGCTATAGTCACCTTCTATACTTAGTTCGATGGCCTCGCTATTTGAAATTAGATTGGCCGTGGTAACGGGCTTATCTTTTCCGCACGAGTTAAAAATCACAAGACAAATTGCTGCTGTTAAAATCGTTTTCATTTTTCTCTCCTTGTTTTTAGATAGTTTTATAAAAGCAAGGAGAGTGCCAAGAATAGGGGATGGATACGGCGGATACGGCCATCTCTTTTGTAAATGGAAACGGCCGACCGTCTAGGTAGTAGTCGTATCCATTGGATACGGGTTTAAAAATTTAGCAAGCTCATTTTCATTAAGCTCTAAAACTTTACCTGTATCCAAAATAAATTTTCGAGAAGGTGGTCTTGCACCTTTTATAATATTGGCCAAGTAGCCGTGACTGACTCCAAGCTTTCTGGCAAAAACACGATAGCTAAAGCTTTCATCTTTTAGTTTTTCACCTTGGTAAATCTTTTTTAGGAATTCTGCATAATGGCGAGAGCCATCTAAGTAGGACTTCATTTTAACCTCCTGCGGGAAAAAGGATCGGACTATAACCGTTGCGCGACAGTGTTGGAATTCCACCAACTTCACTTAATATATTTTTAACTTTATATGATATTATTTACGTATGCAAAAGCCGAATAAAATTTTAATTGGAGTATATGGACTGTTTTCTTTGGTAGCGTTAATTCTTTGCCTAAGGGAAAATTATAATTATATGGGTGGGGATTTAGGGCAGGGTCTACTTAGCTTTATTAAAGACTGTTTTGTGACCCATGCCTCAAGTTCTATAACAATAGACATTATTTTTTTTACGGCAGCAGCCTTTATTTTTATGTATCGAGAGGCAAGGAAGCTTGGAATTCGCTATCTCTGGGTTTATTACTTTTTTGCTATGACCATTGCCGTAAGCGTTACATTCCCGCTTTTTCTCATCGCACGGGAGATAAAGATAAGTAAAGTTTAGCCCGACTGCTCGAGTCGGACATGCTCAGCAAAAGGTTAAAATCGCCGATAAGAATGGGTGAGAGTTTGGCTTTTTATAATATTCATTTTTTCATCTCCAGGGGCCTTCACCTGTGAAAAAGGTGTTTCTGCTTTTGGAAGCTTTATGCAAAGAGTTCTTAGAAAGAATAAAGAGCCAGTCAAACCTAAGCCTATAGCTGATTTAAGTGCAGAGGTTCAAAGAGCTAGATTTTCAAGAGAAGATATTATTGAGAATGTTCTTCTTCCAAAAAGAAAGAGAGGAGCAAAATTAGAGTCACTGGCAAAGGATGAACTTGGAAAAGACCTTAAGCTTACGATAAGACAAAAACTAGCCTTACAAAGGATTAAGAGTCCTACGACGACAACTGAAGTAAAAAGGGCTAAAAGCTGGAACTCAAAACCATCATATATTGAATATGTCCCTGCCTCTGAAGTTAAGCTTCAAGTGGAAGCCCTAAGAAAAGCCGGGATCACGGATCCAGATGTTCAAGTTCTGGCCTTAAAAAGTGGGATCTTAGGTTTTCCCCCAAGAGATGGAATTATAAAAAATTTTGGAGCACTTTTTGGTAGTAGAGCCGCCCACGAAAGGGAAGTCGTAGCTCAGGCCATGTCCGCTTCTGATCTTTTTGCAACTAGATTCGCTGGCTCTGTAGATGAGATGGTTAAGACAAACTCATTTAGAGATGGAAATCTTTATCAAGGTAATTTAGACCTATGGTGGAAGAGTAATAGGATAGAGGGAAGTGCTAGTAAGAGTCCTATAGTTAAAGAATACGGTGAAGGTGCCTTTAGGGAAGTGTGGTGGCCAAAAAGGCAAATTGAAGCCACGAAAAGCGCAGCTTCAGTTCGCCTAACCGCTATGGATGATATGAGAATTGCTATCAATTCAAAGCGCACAAAAATGCCTGATGGAAGAACCGTCGTTGAAGAAAAATCTATTGAAGTGATTGCTAAAAATAGAAAGACTGGGGACTTTGAACCTTTTTATTATGAAAAAGTCGATGGAAATTGGGTGGCAAGAGAGACCTTTAGAATTGGAAGTAAAGAACTTCCTCTTAAAGACGCCTGTATAAAATGTCATAAGGGCAGTAATGGAAAGTTTATTCCTTTACCTAAAAAGCCTCTTGTAAAGGATGCTAAGGATCTTATGGATCGAGGCTATTCCCGTACCGAGGCTGAAGAGTTCTTCCGCGCCTTCGGAAAATTACATAATTAGCTATTCCACAGGGTCAAAATGTTCCTAGGTTTTCACATTTGTGAAGACTAATCTTTCCAAAAGTAGCTTTCTACATTTCTCCTTTTAAACAGTTTGCTATTCATTTTTTATTGAATTTAACATAAATCTTAAAGGAGATTATTATGAAATCAGCTATTGTTTTAGCAGCGATGCTTCTATCTACAAGTCTTTTTGCTCACCACAGAACAAAGTTAAAGACTTCTTATACAACTGTTCTTCTTGCCTACAATATTCCAATGAATCAGGTTTGTATTGACGGTGACGAAATGAGAACAAAAGACCTAAGAAAGGTTTGTACCGAATACAGAAGAATTGGAAACAGAGATCGTGACCGTAGAGAATGTGTAAAGCATGAGTACAAGTACTTCTCAAAGCCACTTCAGTTTGAGAAAAAGGTTTGTGTTAAGACTCGTAGAAGAGGACGTGATAGAGACGACGTATGTGTTAAGTGGGAAATGAGAACAATCAACCTTCCTCTTGAGTACACAAAAACTGTTACTAAGCACAGATGGGAAGGTAGCCGTCGTGATGGTGACTGGAGCATGTTTGGAAAGCTAATTTCTAAAGAAGTATTCCCAGTTCCTTACTGTAATTAATTAAAGCATTGAGAGGGGCGAGCGCCCCTCTTTTCTATAAGATGACGATATTTTTAGAAATAAGCCTCGTAAGTTATTGAAATGGCGAGTTGCTGATAAGGTCCTTTTTACAGTCAGGGGTTACAGATGGCCTGTTTCTTTATACTTACTCCCCATGAAAAACTTAATTTTACTACTCGCACTTATTTTCGTTTCCCAGCACTCTAACGCCCATGAAGGTCATTTTAAGGATCTTAGGGAAGGTAATATTGAAAGAGTTTATCCGGGAAATAACAAGATCATCTTAACTTTTGATGATGGACCTACAGAACGAGCCACTCCTTCAATCTTAGAAACTTTAAAGCAATATAATATTAAAGCGACTTTCTTTGTTCTTGGAAAACTAGCAAAAAGAAATCCGATGCTTATGAGTCAGATTGAAAAGGAAGGGCATATAATAGCGAACCATTCTTACGAGCATAATAATATTGGAAATTTTTCGAAATGGGGTCTTAAGAAAAAATTGAAGAAGTCTTTTTTTCAGGCACATGAAGAACTAGTTCCTTATACTTCAAATGTTGATCATTGGTATTTTCGTGCTCCTTATGGGTCTTGGCAAAAAAAGGCTTCAACAATTATTAATAAAACAGATATTGGGAAAAACTATATTGGGCCTGTCCTTTGGGATATCGGTGGCAATATTAGAAAAGACGCCAATGGGGTCTACCAAGAAGCCGCCGATTGGGGATGTTGGTCTCAAGGACTTACTATTGATCAGTGTCTTGAAGGTTATTTAAATCGCACTGATTATAGAAAAGGAGGAGTTATTCTTCTTCATGATATTCATACTAAGTCTGCCTTAATGTTAAAAAAGCTTATTCCGGCACTCTTGGAGCGAGGATATACTTTTACAAATTTAGACGAGGTTGGACTTTCTAAATAGTCTAATCGTAAAAGAAGCTTCGGATTTTAGAATTCATTTCAGGAAAGTAAAACCCAAGACCCGCATAAATTTCTGATATTCCTTTTAGGTGAAAGAGACCATCTTCCACCTTATTTTTTCTAAGCTCATTCCTTCTAAAACCAAATTTAAAAAAGGCCCGTTCACCTAAAAACTTATAGTATTCGCCGCCCCATTGGGCCACGGCCAGACCTTGTTTACTCTCGTATCCACCGCCAAGTTTCGCCGTATCGAGATAAGCAACACCAGCACCAAGTCTTCCTATAAAAGTTCCAATTGGAGTATGTCCAAAAAGCTTTAAAACCATCATGGCTGAAGCATATTTTATTTCGTAATCCTGATCCCAACTCTTATAAGAAAGAGAAGGGGAAAACCTAAAGTTAGTACCCCAACTATCGAGGGGGTATTCGATATTTGACATGACAATACTAGGAGGAAGTTTTACTTTAGAAATTCTTCTTGAAAATAATTTTTCATTTTCTTCAGGACTTAGGTGTAACCAACGCCTAAGCTTAAACCTCAAGGAAATAGAGTTAGGTACAAGTCTAAAGGCTTGTCTAAATTTATCCCATACAATATTAGTTTTAGAGTCTTTAGCCGTGGTATAAAAAGGTGTCTCTAGCTCTTTTGCATTTTGAAGTCTCGTGTGAATGTCATAAATATGAGGCGTCACTGTTTGATTCTCGTTGTAAAGATAAACTAAGTGAGTGGAGTTAAACTTATAGCCGATACGTGCCATCAGACCGTACATCATATACTTTATTCCATAAGATCTATTCATATGGTTTAGCCCAAAGAATTCTAAATGCTCTTTTGCTACCTTGGGGTGGATAACTTCATCGCAGGAACTTTTTTTACTTTTAAAGTTTTCTTCAATCCAATCATTCGATATTTGAAAAGAAGTAGCCGCTCTTTCACTCGGAGGCGGTATAATTATGAACTTCCTACACTGGGCTTTTTTGGACTCGGATTTAAACTTTTTCCTCACTAGTGCCGTGCATTCGTATTTACCACCTTTAACAAGATTGATAGGAGTTAAGGTCGTCATCATTTTTGTCAGCACATCTGGAACGAGAGTTTTAAAGAGTGGAATCTTGTCTACTAAAGGGTCAGTCCACTGCATTCCGCATTTTTCAATGGGAGATACTAGCGAACCATTAATATTATACTCGGGAGAGCTTGAGAGCCTGGCTTTATGAAAGAGAGGAGTTTTTCCGATGAGCTTTCCATCTTTTTTTACTTCTAAACCTCTAGGGAAAGAATCAACTGAGATAAAGTCTTTATGGCGAAAGATGGAACAACCGCTTAAGAGGAGGAGAGAAATAATGATAATTTTAAACACAAATATAGTTTAGACGGTTTTTCGGAAATTAGAAAGATACTCTTTGATATATATTGATACCTTTTAAGTATTCTTTTAGTTGGCGAAGATAGATATTTTTATCGGGAGTTGCTGTACGGTTCTTAATCTCATGGGTGCTTCCCATATAGATATAATGAAGATAATCCATCCGATTCTCTTTAGTAATATCTGGATTATTCTTCGCTCTATTCTTAAGTTCCACCATGGCTTCGGCGAGGAAACCCATTGTGGCCACTGCTGCGTTAGCAGGTTTTGAGATATTATCCTTATTTATTCCGTACTCCTTTTCTATTTTTTTAGGGACAGTTTTAATTTGAGTTGGACCCCGGCTATTATTCTTATCACTAATTTTTCCAGTGAGTAGGCGAATATCTCTTTTTATTAACTCCTTAAAGTATGTCGTTGCACCAGCACCTATAGCTGAAAACCAGCCTTCTTTTTCTTTAGCTTCTTTAAAGGCCTTAGAGGTTTTTCCAAATACGTTCTTTTTCGTATCTTTTATAATTGCGATACCAAAAGGAATGGCTTCTTTAACATCATAGCGCCAATTTTCTCCGAACTCACTTTCATTGCCCATAATTCCAAAAGCATATCTCGCTAGATCATTATATTCATCATTGTCTAACTTATAGAGTTGCATAAGCTTTTCTTTTTCATCTTCTAAGGCCTGCATAAATTTTTTCGCAGTTTTAGTTTGATATCTTGGGTCATCGATATCTATTTTTATGGGAAACGCTTCTCTGTCTTTTGGCGAAAAGTTTTTATCGAAGAAAGGTCCTCTTAAACTCTTTGTGGTGTGGTTCAATTTATTGTTCTTTATAACGAAGTGATTGTCTTCCTCATAAGGTAAAATATAAAGAGCTCCATTTGGCAGTAGGTATTTATCAATTAGACCCTGTGGATCAGAGTCAATACAAACTTCTCCAGAGCATTCTACTGCCTTACCTTCAAGACCAAAACTAGAGGGAAAGTTTCTTTGATCGGCGATGTTTAGCTTCCCATCAAATGACGTGACCTTATATATTCCTGAGCCTGAAAAATGTTTTTCATCATAATGTCGTTTTTTTTGCTTAACGAGAAGTGAAGCGAGAGTTAAACCTTTAGAGGAGTAGATAGTAAGGACGCCCTTGCCCTTATCTAAGATGCCATAATTATCTTTTCCATTTTCGACATTAAAACCTTTGATTTTTTGCTCGTCTGATAGTTCGTTAAGTGCCTTTTGCCATCTCACCCGCTCTTGATAGCTCTCAAAGCCCTCGTATGGAGAAATGTTTGGGAGAGGAGCATCTGGAAAGTTTTCCATCCAGGCCTTGCGCTTAATATACTCATTCAAGTTTGTTCTAATCTTAAAATCTACATTCCCTGCAAATCGATTCTTTATCTGACCTTCTAATGAAAATTGGTATATTTTATTATCCCCAATCTTTTCAGAAAGCCCAAGCATCGCCTTGCCCAGCCAGGGGCTAAAAAGTTCCTCACTAGTACATGTTTTTATTTTTCCAGCATCGTCTAAGCAGTTCAGCTTGAAGCTCTGACTAAGGTCGTCCTTTAGCTGATCGAAGGAATCTGATAGCTTGTCTAAAGTGTCTTTAATATCTAGTTCAATTTTCTGAAGTGATTTTTTTGGGAATCCCTTTATTGATCCAGCGATGGAAGCCACATGGGAGGAAATATTGGTTAAATTAAACTTTGAAGAATTTTTATTCCCTGTTTCTTGGCTAAGTTTTTGTGCAAGCCATGTAATGGCCGAGTCTCTTTCGTCTAAATCTTTTTCATTCGGATCGAGGCTTCTTTTTGCAAGGATAAACATGGAGACGTCACGATTGTAAAACCTAGACTTTTTATTCCAGTAGCTAGCTGTTCCAAAACTTTCAATAATCTTTTTATAATCATCAGTTTTACCATGGCGGCGGTAAAGCTCTTCTAGTCCATTCAAAACTCTTTGATCACCATTTTTTAACTTTCTAGAATACTGTCTTACGAGAGCTTCTAGATTTGTCTTGTTTTGACTAACGGCTTTTTTAGCAAGCTTAAGAGTTGTTAGTTTAAATTGCAGGGATAAAATATTTTGATGATCGGTAGCGAGGAGCTCCTCGGCTTCTTTTAAAAACTGTGATTGGCAGTCATAGGCCATGACGGCACTGGAAAAAAACAGAAGTAATACAAATAGCACTCTCACAGATACTTATCGACATTTCAGCAATTTACTTGACTGGAATATACTGTTAAATTGCCTTATGAATTTAGAAAATAGCCTGCAGTTTTTAAGTGAAATCGATAAGTTAAAAGATACCTATCGCCAGTGTCTCGTCATGAGCGGGGAAAGAGAAGAAAACACGGCAGAACATAGCTTTAGCTTGGCCATGGCCGCCATGACCCTAGGATCTTTTTCCAATGAACCCATAGATCTATCAAAAACGATAAAAATGGCCCTTTGTCATGACATCGTTGAGGTCTACGCAGGTGATAAGTTTCATTATCATAAAGATGAAGCTGAGAACTTAGAAGATGATGAGGCAGAGGCCTTAAAAAAAGTACTTGAGCCAATATGTGACTCTGACCTCGCTAAGGAAATCACTCAAATCTGGAATGAATTTGAAAAAGGGGATACACCAGAGTCTAGATTCTTAAGAGGGATCGATCGCTTTCTTCCCATGTTTCATAATTATAAAACAAAGGGTTATTCCTGGATTAAACATGGGGTAACAAAAGAGCAGGCCCTCGAAAAAAATTCGCATATAGAACTTTCTTCAAGCGAAGTTTGGAAGTTCACTAAGAAAATGCTTGATGAGTCTAAAGAAAAGGGTTGGATAAATTAACGAAGCTTGAAGACGATCTCTTTAGATAGCTCAAGGGAGCCTGGCATTGGCTTAAAGCTCCAAAGCATTGCTGCACTAGTGGCAGATTGATCTAAAATATCGTGGCCACTCGATTTTAGAATATCAACTCTTTCAACTACACCTTCACTATTTACTAAAAGATTTAAAAGGACTTTTCCCTCAAGGGATCTTCGAATGGCACGCATGGGATATTTTGGATGAACGAATTTTTTAATTTGGCTATCAAAGCCTGGTGGCAACTCGGAGACAATCTCTTTTTCTTCTGGAGTTTCTTTAGCTTTTGGTTCAATGGGTTCCACTTTTTGAGCAGATTTGATGATTTTCTTCTTAAGCGGTTTGACTTTTTTCTTTTTAACAACTGATACTTTTTGAAGTCTCACCACAATTGGACCGTCTTTAATCCCGAAGTCTAACTTCTTTGATGGTCTTTGAAGATAGAGGAATAACCCCAAAATCAAATGGCCAATAATACTTATGGTAAAACCTACACGGGTGTTCATTAGGTTAATTTAGACCAAAGTTACTGAAATTCCAAGGAATTAATCATAAGTACCGCTAATGAACTATATGTAGAACTTATAATTTTTAAAAAATCCCAAAGCCATCTATAACCCTCCCAGATTTGAAGTTAAACAATTAACACTTATTAAACTTATTTGGAGAAACACATGAAAAACTTAGTCGCAGTAACAGGAACATTAATCGTACTACTAGCTTCTTTAAGCACACAAGCAAGAAGCATTCACCCATTAACTTATGTCTTATCAGCTGATATTGAAACAATGGATATTGACCAAGATTCTTACTTAAACGAAATGGCCCTTTACGGAGGAGTTGTAAAAGTAAAGCAGATCAGAAAAGAGCTTTCACTAGAGCTAAACTATGCTCCTGTTTGTCCTCCTAACATGATGTGCCCTGCTGTTCTTAACGTTCACGAGATCACTTTAAAGATCACTAATCAAGTAACTGATCGTTGTGGAAATACTTCTTATATTGCTGAAAGAGACTTAAGACCAGTTGATGGAGTTAAAGAAAAGCTAGTTATAACTGACTACACAAACAATATTTGTCCTACCTTTGTTGCCCTCCCAGCAACAGGTGTTCTATATCAAACTTCTTTTTTCGATAGAATTAACGGAAAAGAAGTTTCAACTCAGAGCTCTTTTTATGCAGCCAAGCTAGAAGGAAGGGTGCTTCCAACTAGTGCACTTGAAAAAGTATTGCCTGCACTTAAATAGTTCTCACCCCTGAGAATGTCCTGAGGGCCCCTATTAGATAGGGGCCTTCTTATTTCCAGATACCTAAATTCCCTAAAATCAGATACTTATGGCGCAAGGCAGGTTGGACAACGCAGTTTGTCCATCGTATGCTTTCCCCCAATTTAAATTGACTCCTATAAAGAGGTGATTATGACTTCAGTGACCGTGAAAATACCCGGTGGAGGGAAAACGAGTATTCCTCACTTTCCCATCGATATGGTGAACGCCAATGAGCGTGCGGCCAGTTTCACAAAACGATCAATTAAAAAACAATCAAAAATGGATGCCCTCTATTTGGCCATTGAGATGACTGACCTAACCACCCTAGAAGGGATGGACACTCCTGGTAAGGTTAAGCAACTTTGTGCTAAAGGAATTCATCCCGTACCTCAGCATTTGTTAAAAGATGTCTCTAGAAACTATGACTTTAGAGAGATTCCTTCTGTCGCTGCCATCTGCGTTTATCCTTCTATGGTTAAACATGCGGTAGAGGCTTTAGAGGGTACTGGGATTAATATTGCTTCTGTGGCCACGGCCTTTCCATCGGGACAGCTTGATCTTCGTATGAAGGTTAAAGAAGTTGAAAAATGTGTCAAAGATGGAGCTACTGAGATTGATATGGTTATCGATCGTGGGGCTTTTCATTGTGGTCATTATCAAAAAGTCTTTGATGAAATCGTCGCGGTTAAAGAGGCCTGCGGTGATGCCCACTTAAAAGTGATCCTTGAGACTGGGGAGCTTAAAACTTATGACAAAGTAAGACTCGCCTCATGGCTGTCCATGGAAGCGGGAGCAGACTTTATTAAAACATCAACAGGGAAAGTAAGCCCTGCGGCTACTATGCCAGTTACTCTTGTCATGCTTCAGGCTATTCAAGACTACTATGAAGAAACAGGTAAAAAGATTGGAATGAAACCAGCCGGTGGAATTAGAACTGCAAAGCAAGCGGTTCACTACCTATGTATGGTTAATGAAGTATTAGGAACGGACTGGCTGTCTCCAGACCTCTTTCGTTTTGGTGCCTCGGCACTTCTTAATGATTTGATTAAGCAAATCTTTAAGCAGCAAAGCGGACAGTACTACTACGACGATATTCTTTCACAGGACTAGATCATGACTAAGAAAAAAGCGACAAAGAAAAAAGTAACGAAGTCTACTGCTAAGAAAAAGAAGACTTCTAAAAAGAAAACTACTCGGACAACGAGCACTCATAAATTAAAACCAGGAATGGTTTTTGAATATGATCCAGCTCCTGAATCTTCTGCTGTAGTTAGTATTAAGAAAAAATACGAACTCTTTATTGATGGTGCTTGGGTAGCTCCTGAGTCTGGGAAATACCTTAATAACGAAAACCCTGCCACTGAAGAATCCCTTGGTAAGTTTGCTATTGGTAATGAGAAAGATATCGATAAGGCCGTTAAGGCTGCTCGTAAAGCGTACGAAGGCGAGTGGGGGAAGATGTCTGGAAAAGATCGAGGCAAATACCTATTTAGAATCGCTAGAATTCTTCAAGAAAGAGCTAGAGAATTTGCTGTGCTTGAAACACTCGACGGTGGCAAACCAATTAAAGAATCAAGAGATGTGGATATTCCACTTGCGGCCGCGCACTTTTTTTATAACGCCGGATGGGCCGATAAACTTGAATATGTTTACCCAGGTAAAGATGTAAAATCCATTGGTGTTTGTGGACAGATTATTCCTTGGAACTTTCCGCTTCTTATGGCCGCTTGGAAGATCGCCCCGGCCTTGGCCTGTGGGAATACGGTTGTTTTAAAACCAGCTGAGCAGACCCCGCTTACGGCCCTTCTTTTAGCGGAAGTATGCCAGGAAGCAGGACTACCAAAAGGTGTTGTAAATATTGTAACAGGAGAAGGTCCTACAGGTGCCGCACTTGTTGATCATAAAGATGTTAATAAAGTTGCCTTTACGGGCTCAACTGATATTGGAAAGCTGATCGCTAAAAATATTGGTCATACCAACAAAAAACTTACTCTTGAGCTTGGTGGTAAGTCAGCTAATATTATTTTTGCTGACGCGGCTATTGATCAGGCCATTGAGGGAATTATTAATGGTATTTACTTTAACCAAGGGCATGTTTGCTGTGCTGGTTCTAGGCTTCTTGTTGAAGAGTCGGTTCACGATATCGTTGTTAAAAAACTGAAAAAGAGAATGTCCTCTCTTCGTGTTGGTGATCCAATGGATAAGAACACAGATATTGGTGCCATTAACCATAAAGAGCAGCTTGTTAAGATTAAAGAAATGGTTGCACAGGCTAAAAAAGGCGGAGCTGATTTTCATCAAGCAGACGTTAAAGTTCCACGTAAAGGTTATTATCACGCTCCATGCTTCTTTGATAATTGCTCAACTTCAGACATGATTGTAAGAGACGAGGTCTTTGGACCAGTTCTTTCCATCATGACTTTTAGAACTCCTGAAGAGGCTATCGTAAAAGCAAATGATACTCAGTACGGACTAGCGGCGGGAATTTGGTCTGAGAAAGGATCGAAAGTTCATCAGGTGGCCGGCGGGTTAAAGGCCGGTGTAATCTGGGCCAATACATATAATAAATTTGATCCAACTTCACCCTTTGGTGGATATAAAGAAAGTGGCTTTGGCCGCGAAGGTGGCCGTCACGGGCTGCTTCCATACTTGGAGGTGAAATAATGAAAGTTATAAAGACAGTAAAACTTTTTATTGGCGGAGAGTTTCCAAGAACTGAATCTGGTCGCTCTTATTCTTTTAATAAGTCAGGAACTGACGAGCAATACGCTAGACTTTGTCAGGCCTCGAGAAAAGACTTTAGAAACTCAGTAGAGAACTCTAAAAAATCTCAGCCAGGTTGGGCCAGCAAGACTGCTTTTCTTCGTTCGCAAATTCTATATAGAATGGCCGAGATGACTGAAGGGAAGAGAGTCGAGTTTGTAGACCTATTCAAAAATGCCCTAGGAAAATCAGACAGTGAAGCCAACAAGATGGTAGATGAAGCTATCGATACTTTTGTTTACTACTCTGGGTTTTGCGATAAGTACCAACAGGTCATGGGAGCAGTTAATCCTGTTTCAGGACCTTTTCATAACTTTACGACTCCAGAAGCAACGGGCGTTGTTACTCTTATTGAAGCGGATGAATTTAACTTCGCAAGACTTGTTGATAATATTTGCGCCATCTTAGTTGGTGGAAACTCAGTCGTGACTATTCTTGGAAAAGGTTGTCCCGCTGTCTTAGCCCCACTGGCCGAAGTGTTTAAAACTTCAGACCTTCCTGGTGGAGTTGTAAATCTTCTTACTGGTGACTTAGATGAAATCAAAGGTTTTATCGGAAACCATATGGAAGTTCGCGCCATCTCATTTCAAAACGAACGAACTGATGTTTATCACGAGCTAAGAATTGCTTCGATTGATAATATGAAAAGGATGATCCCAAGAAGAGAAAAAGAAAGATCTCTTGATCTCATCTTAGACTTCGTTGAAGCAAAAACTGTTTGGCATCCTATTGGCGTTTAATATCTGAATAAAAAACTAGAGATTAACAAGGGAGGTCATGCCTCCCTTTTTTTATTATTCAATTAAATAAAATCCCTTTTCTTAATATTTTCTATTAAAATATTAACCTATGTTGGGAAGCGAATTAGAAAAAGATCAATCTGTTAAGAGAAGCATTTTATTAAGTATAGGCTTCCTTGCCCTCTTACTTATCTTCACCTTCCTCTTTTATAAAGATTATAAAAATGAGACTAATCAGCAGCTTCGAATAGCCTTAAAGGCTCAATCAGAAAGAGAAGTAAAACTTATTAAACAAATCTTTAAAGAGAGAGTGTTGGCCCTAGATAGAATGGCCAATAGATTTACTCTTCCTAGTGATAGTGAATATAAAAAATGGAAGGAAGATTCGGATCACTATTTAGAAAACTTTAAAGGAACCCTGGCTATTGAATGGGCCGATGAAAATACAAAAGTAACTTGGATTAATCCACTAAAAGGGAATGAAGCGGCCATAAACCTAATTTTAAATAAAGAGACAAATCGAAAAGAGGCAATTGAAAGATCTTTAAGGAATAGAAGGGGAGTCTATACAAATCCCATAGAATTAAAACAAGGGGGGATTGGCATATTGTCGGTTCATCCGACTTATTTTGATAAAAAAAATAATGGCTTTATCATTGGTGTGTACAGGTTAGATTCACTTTTCGAAAGTATTCTCGATAATCATTATGAATATAAGATAAAAATTAATGAGAAGCTGGCCTATGATACTTCTTCTGGAAATTATAACTCTTTAGCCGCAAGCTCTGAATTCTCCTACGCCAATGCAAAGTTTATTCTGGAGTTAACGCCTAAAGAAAGAATCGTTAATAATTATCAAAGCCTTTTTCAATCATCTAATACATTAATACTTCTGGTGGTTTTTTTACTTATTAATTTTGTCACCGTAAGTATTATTGGCTTTCAGTACTTTAGCTCTAAATCTCAAAGGCATGAGATTAAGAAAAAGCAAGAAGAGCTAAATTTTATTTTAGAGTCCATGAGTCTTGGAATTTGGATTTGGTATTTAAAGGATAATATTCTTCATTGGGACGAGAGCATGTACAAACTTTATGGCCTAAATGAAGAAGACTTTGGTGGCCATTATGAAGCATGGGAGTCCTCATTACATCCTGAATATAAAGAGAAAGCTTCACAAGAAGTTCAAGATGCTCTTGATGGGAAGAAGGAATTTAACACGACTTTTGCTATCACTCAAAAAGATGGGACTAAGAAATATATTGGAAGTAGAGGAGATGTAAAAAGGGACGAGAAGGGAAACCCTTTAATCATGTTCGGAATAAACTGGGATAAAACTGAAGAGGTTGAGCTTCATAAAATGCTAGATGAAGAGCGTTTGACTAGTATTCAATCGTCAAAGCTCGCTACTCTTGGGGAAATGGCCGCTGGAGTGGCCCATGAAATTAATAATCCCTTGGCCATCATTTCTGCCTCTAGTCTGATGACAAAAAGAAGCCTTGGAAATGATGAGCTAATTGTTAAGAATCAAGATACGATTTTAGAAACAGTTGAAAGGGTTTCTAAAATTATTCGAACACTGATGAAGTTTACCAGAAGAACTGAAGATGAAGGGAAAAAGAGCTGTAAGGTTTCAGTAATTATCGATGATAGTTTAGAGTTAATTAATGCCAAGTCTAAGGCTGATTATGTCCCCATTGAAAAAACTGACTTTGAGGACTTCAGAGTTTTTTGCGACGAAATTCAAATCTCTCAAATTTTAGTAAACTTAATTGGAAATGCAGTCGACGCCAATAAGGACAAGGACGACGCCTTTATAAAAGTAGAGGCTGAAAAAAATCAAAATATTGGAAAGATTATCGTTCAAGATTCAGGAAGTGGAATAGATAGTGAAACCTTAGAGAAAATTTTCAATCCATTTTTTACGACTAAAGATATTGGTGTTGGAACAGGTCTTGGTCTTAGTATTTCAAAAAAACTAGCGGAGCAAAATGGCGGGAATCTCTATTATGAGCTAAAGGACGGTAAAACTACTTTTGTGATTGAATTACCCCTAGAAGCATAATCTTACATTTTTAACTACTTGATATTATTGACCCCTTAAGTTTGACGTTAGCTCTCGGTTATTCATAGAATTTATGCAGAATTTAGTAATTAACATGGAGTAGTTAATGAAGATAATGATGACACTAAGTCTTTTTCTATGGAGCATTTGCGCTCACAGTTCTAATTGTAGTTTAAATTTTGAAGCGGGTATGGACTCTTATGAGTATGCTGTGGATAGCTTTGAAAAGGCACAGGCCCATTGGCAGGACGCGGTCAATGAATCTGAATCAGGAAATCCAAATAGAGATACTCTTTGCCAGCATATTTCACTAGCTAAGATGGATTACCAAAGCTCAATTGACTCATTTAAAGTTGGCTTCGTGGCCTTTGATAGGGCCGTTAGCGCCTGTGAAGGGCAAAACAGACAAAGCTCCATGAACAATCGCCAAGTTTGTCAGAACAATAAAAAAGTTGTGGAATCAAGACTAGAAAATGCTGAAACAAATTATGAAAGGATTTGTAGAAATAAAAGTGAAAATCTTTTCTTAGAAGGTTTAGTAGAGCTGATTCAACTTAGATAATTCTTTTTTGGCCAAAACCGGAGAGTTTTGAGATATCTAAAATATGAAAAATATAGGCATTCTCGGTGGCGGGCAACTGGCACTTATGATGCTCCCTTCTATAAAAAGCCTTGGTTTCTCCTCCACAATTCTGGATCAAAAAGACGCGCCGTGTAGTACGCTGGCCGACGAATTTATTAATGGAGACTTCTCTAAGGAAAATGACTGTTTGGCCCTTAAGAATTGCGACGTGGTGACTTTTGAAATTGAAAGCATTTCTCTTTCAGGACTAAAGAAACTAGAGCAGCTTACAAAAGTTTATCCTTCCTCACAGGTTCTTGAGACGATTCAGGATAAAGGAATTCAAAAACAATTTTTAAAAGATATTGATGTTCCCACCAGCGACTTCACTTTAGAGGTTTTAACTCAAGAGAGCATTGTGGATGGAAAAGTCGTTAAGTTAAGAACGGGGGGCTATGACGGAAAAGGGGTTTGGGTAGCCAAGAGTGGTGAGAAACCATCTGAATTTCTTGGAAAAGATTGTCTTATAGAAGACCGAGTCGATATTGTTAAAGAAGTGGCCGTGGTTTGTAGTCGAAATACTAGTGGTCAAATTGAAGTGTATGACATGGTAGAAATGGTCATGAACCCAGAGTTAAACCTATTGGACTATCAGGTTAATCCCGCTCAAGTTACAAGTGAGTTAAAGGACTCAGCGAATCTTATTACTAAAAAGATAGCTGAGAAATTAGATTATGTAGGTACTCTGGCCGTTGAGTTTTTTGTGGATGAAAATAAAAAGCTTTGGGTAAATGAGCTTGCTCCAAGAGTTCATAACTCTGGTCATAATACGATAGAAAGCGCTCCTTGTAGTCAGTTTGAAAATCATATCCGTGCCATCGCGGGGATGCCCCTAGGTAAAACCATGCCTGCTAAGGAAAGCTTAACCATGAATTTGATTGGGAGTGGAGCGACGGGACCTACCCAAGTTAAAATCCCAAAAGAGCTTGAGAGTAAGGCCTATTATCATCTCTATAATAAGAAAGAGAGTAGATCTGGTCGAAAGATGGGGCATGTTACACTTTTAGGGAACTTAGAAGAAATGAAAAAACTAAGATTAGAGATAAAAGAAAAAGTTATTATAACTGGTGAGGAAGTATGAAAAAGATAGCCGTCATTATGGGATCAAGTTCAGATTTAAATATTATGAATGAGGCCATCGATGCCATTAAGAGCTTTGACTTAGAAGTTCATGTGGAGGTTGTATCTGCTCATAGAACTCCTGAGAAAATGGTGGACTTTGGAAAGTCAGCTAAAAAAAATGGCTTTAGCGTAATCATCGCTGGTGCCGGAGGTGCTGCTCATTTACCAGGAATGGTAGCTTCTTTAACAACTCTTCCCGTTATCGGAGTGCCTATAAACTCCTCAAACTCAATAGAAGGTATTGATTCACTTCTTTCAATCGCACAGATGCCCGGGGGAGTTCCCGTTGCAACAGTAGCTGTGAATGGTGGTAAGAATGCGGGACTTTTGGCCGTACAAATTCTTGGAACTTCTGATGAAGAGATTTCTAAAAAACTTGAGACCTATAAACTAGAATTAAAAGAGAAGGTAAAAAAGATGAACGACGAGCTCTAGGGGCCCTCTTTTGTCTAATACTGTCTAAGTTAATACCTGACAGGTAGGGTATTCCTGTACCTCTAGTTCGGATATTCTTTTCTCAGTAATTTTGTTCCATTCCCGAAGTGGTAGTTATGAAAAATATAACTGTCACTCTACTCATTGGTTTTTCATTACTATTATCTTCATGTGTTGAAGAGCAAGAGACTAATTGTGGGGGAGACTCAGTTAATAACGACTCCAAAGAATGTTCAACTGCTGAAACAGATCAAAGAGAAGAAGTAGAGGAAGACGAGGATTCAACAGTTGCTCAGCCTATTCCTAGTTCAGAAACTGATGTTTTTGAAGAGGTGGCTACTTACTTTGGTCGCTGGGTAGATGATAGTGAATCAATGAATGAGCTTTTAAGTTTAAGAGATAACTCTGTTGAAACCGTAGCAGATAGTTGTCATGATGATTTTGAAAACCAAGATCGATTCTCAGATACAATGGCCTTTTTTATTAGAGAGCAGTCGGCTCCTAGAAAAGTTACAATTCAAAGTATAGCCAGTTACTATGGCACATCTTCTGATTTAAATACTCATAATGAGGTAGGACTTTTTAGCCATCCTCTTTGTGAGGTTTCTAATTCTTCATTAAGAAAAACAGTTAAGAAAGTTCCCGATAGCGGCACCATTTCCAAGGCCAATAGCTTTGCGAAACTTCATAATCAATATAGAGTGGGCTACCTAAATGGGGATTCACAAGAGAAGCTCAAGTTGGAAAGACATTGGGGAGCCTTTTTTGGTTGCCTTGCCTATGCCGAATCTCTGAGCACGGCGGATAGTTCTTCCTCAAAAAGTGTCGCTAGTTCAGTAGCACCTAGCGGCTATAGAAAGCCTGCAGGTGTTAAGTTCTATAATGACAAATATCAACCACCATCAAGTCGTTTAAATATTGGGCTCTATCAGTTCACTCCAAAATACAGTGGAAATATCAATCCTTGTATTAAGCAGTGGAATAGTGATTATCCAACTTGCTCAACTAGCGCCAGGTCGCAAGGTGATCTGATAAAGTTACTAGGAAGTAGTCATCAAAGATTTAATGCTTTTTGCGGCGTTAATAAATTACTTCAAACTTTTTCTATTCAAGTAAATACGAGTTCTTCGAAACATACCCATCCTGGAAATCGCAATAGCTCTGGGCTAAAACCGGGAGCAAATAGATGTGTTACTCCGCATTTTTATGCGGGCTGGGCCTATAATCATTTTGGACCACTTCAGAACTCGACAGGGTCTAATATGAAAAAGCTATTTTCATGTATTAATGATTCTCTACCTGATGGATTATAAGGCTTACTTTACGTCGTTATTTTTTCGCTGTTGGCATTTGTTCAAGCAAGCAGACTTTTTTTGGTAATCATACTTACTATACTTCAAATCACAGGCTCTACGACAAAGGTCGTACTTATTGTCGATATAGACATCCTTAGCAGTTCCGCATCCGGCCAGTAATAAAAGTAAAATAGTCCATTTCATAGTGCCTCCATTCCCATAAATAATAGCATAAACCGCTGAATTCTCTAGATTTTTCATTTTTTTCCTAAGAAAATAGCTACTCATCCGTTGTCCTTATAGAAACGGCCTTGGAGGTCCAGTGCAAACAAAAGAGCAGTGGTTCCAGGAGGTGGTGAGATCCTACGAAGGAGCACTCCTACGCTATACCCGAAAGATCACAGGAGATCTTGAGGCAGCTAGGGAAGTGGTTCAAGAGGCTCTTCTCAAACTCTGGAAACAAACACACGCGAAAGTGAAGGATCATATTCCTCAGTGGCTCTATGTTGTCTGCAGAAATCTGGCCATCGATAGGCTCCGTAAAAACAAGGGGACAATGGAATTGAACGAAGATGAGCATTTTTCACTAACCAACCTTCCTGAAGAAGAGCTCCTAAAGACGGAAGTCTTTGCAGAGCTTTTAAAACTTAAAGAAACTTATCAAGAAGTCATCATCCTTAAGTTTCAAGAGGGAAGAAGTTATAAAGAAATTGCTGAAATCACCGGACATTCTGTTTCTAATGTTGGGGTTCTTATTCATGAAGGAATGAAAATCCTACGGGCAAAATTTGAGGAGGCTACAAATGAGTAAACTTTTAGATGACCCTCGTCTTACTGCCTATGCATTAGGTGAACTCCCCGCAACTGAAGCTAAGGAGTTTGAAATGGAACTGCAAAAAGACAAAGAAGCACAGGAAGAAGTAAAAACGATTCAAAAACAAGCGGGTCTTCTTAAGGAAGAGCTAAAATCCGAATCGGAGCCACGTCTTACTTATGAGCAACGTGAAAAGGTCATGCCTACGTCAAAAACTTCCTGGTTTATGAAGTGGGGGCTAGGGGGAGCTATCGCGGCCATGTTGGTTGTGGTTGTTATTCAAAAAACAGCAATTAAAGATCCTGTTACTACGCAGGTCTTTAATACAAAAGATAGTTCAGTAGATCAGTTGGCTGATGTAACCGAGATGGAGCAAGATATTGCCAGTGCTCCTGCTATAGCTAGAGCTGAGAAAAAAGAAGTTCAAAGAACGAGAGTGATGAAGAAATCTATGGCGAAGATGAAGAGTCGTAGGGCCATGGCGCCACAGGCGAGCATGGAATCGGTAGCGAGCTTTGGCTTAAAAGGCGGGGGAGCTGTGGGGAGTATCGCTCCTTGGCCTGGGCATCCACCGGCAGCCCCAGCTGATACTGAGTCGTATGCAGAGGCGAAAGTTAATGAGTTTATCCGCGTGCTTGATAACCCGCTATCAACTTTTAGCGTGGATGTTGATACGGCTTCTTACTCGAATATGAGACGTTTTATTAATAATGGAACTCTTCCTCCTAAAGATTCAGTTAAGGTTGAAGAGTTTATTAATTATTTTAATTATAAGTACCCAGCTCCTACGGGGAAGACACCTTTTTCAGTTAATATGGAAGTGGCAAAGTCTCCTTGGAATAGTGAATATAAGCTTGTTCGAATTGGACTTAAGGGAAAAGAGATTGCTTTAAATAGTCGTCCTAATTCGAATTTAGTTTTTCTTTTGGATGTAAGTGGGAGTATGAGTAATCCTAATAAGCTTCCTCTTTTAAAAGAGTCGCTAAAAATGCTTCTTCGAAAACTGGATGAGCGCGATAGAATCTCAATCGTGGTTTATGCCGGGGCCTCTGGACTTGTTCTTAAGCCCACACCTGCCAATAAGAAGGTAGATATTATTCAGGCCTTAAATAGACTTAATGCCGGTGGATCAACAAATGGTGGAGCTGGAATTGAGCTTGCTTATAAAACGGCCATGGAAGGATATATTAAAGGCGGAATTAACCGAGTTATCTTAGCGACGGATGGAGACTTTAATGTGGGGACCACCGGAAGAAGCGAACTTCTTAAGCTTATTAAAAAGAAAGCAGAATCTAAGATTTTTCTAACAGTACTTGGGCTTGGAATGGGGAACTATAAGGATGATACTCTTGAGACACTTGCTCAAAACGGAAATGGAAACTACGCCTATATTGATAATATGAATGAGGCCAAGAAAGTTTTAAATGAGGATTTATCTGGAACACTGATGACGATTGCAAAGGATGTAAAGTTTCAGGTGGAGTTTAATCCTGCCAAAGTTTCTGGCTACAGACTTGTGGGTTATGAAAATAGAATGCTTAAGGCCCGTGATTTTAATGATGATAAAAAGGATGCGGGAGAAGTTGGCGCTGGTCATACGGTAACGGCCTTTTATGAAATTATTCCTGCAGGGGTAAAGTTTAAGGGCCCTGGGATAGATAAGCTAAAGTATCAAGTGGCCAAAGCAGAACCAGTAAAAGTTTTAAAAGAAGAGACGGGAAGTGCGGAGCTTCTAACGGTTAAACTTCGTTATAAGGAACCGGAAGGGAAGACTTCAACTAAAGTGGAGTTTCCTTTAAATGGTTCTAATACGGAATTTAAAAATGCCTCAGAAGACTTTAGATTTGCGGCCGCTGTTGCCACTTACGCTCAAATCTTAAAAGAAGATTCGAGAGTAGGAGATAAGAAATTATCGGATGTTCTTAGTATTGCTAAGAGCGCCAAGGGTTCTGATAAGTATAGCTATAGACAAGAGTTTATTGAATTAGTTGAACTGGCTAATGAGATTAAAAATCCTGTTCAAAAATAGAATTTTTACGCAGTCAGTCCCAAAAGGTAACTGGCACCTACTTAGTTCCTTCCCAGAAGTAAAAGCATAAGGGAAGGAACTTTCCATCAGAGCAGGTGACGCCGTAAAAGATAGAAGCTCTGGCCTGACTAAAACCAAATTCTCCAGTAAAGCCTGTCTTTCCAAAATTAATTGTAAGAGTGCTAAGGTTC
Source organism: Halobacteriovorax sp. (assembly GCA_002720865.1). Lineage (GTDB taxonomy): Bacteria > Bdellovibrionota > Bacteriovoracia > Bacteriovoracales > Bacteriovoracaceae. The sequence continues at coordinate 115,284 of PBIO01000020.1, read as the reverse complement.
GATAGGTCCCTTGGTGGTCCAAAGCTAGTATCGCAAACTTTTAAAAGTGCAATATCATTTGATTGAACATTGGCCCCTGGACTATAGTCGTGGGAAATAGAAAACTGATTGTTTAAGCTAACGACGGATGTTCCAGTATGGGTAATTTGAACATCGCCATCATGGATATAGCCATTGAAATCATCTGAAAGATTATAAGAAATATTTCCGTTAGAGACCGTTAGGCTGGCCGTGATCGTGGGGCAAACTCTTTGAACAAAGTCCGGGTCTGTTCCTTCTCCATCATAAACTGTGGCGGTTCCCGTATAGGTTCCATCGTCAGTAGCGGGGTCATAAGTTTCTGGAGACATAACACAAGAACTTAGGGCCAGTATTGTGGAGGTGAGCAAAATCAGTTTCTTCATAGGCTTATTATATTTCAACTTGTTAGCTTTACTTAAAGGGAGGCAAAAAGGAGCAAAGGCCTAAATTGTAGGCAGCCAAAATCCTTGGAAACGAAGTGAAATACTAGGTTAAGTTATCGAAAATACTCACTTTAACTAAAAATAGGTTACGGATTTTCTCAGAATAAACCGATAATAAATCCATAACGTACGTATTTTGATTACAAAGAAGGGATACCTTTGAAAAACTGGCTTACCTACCTATTGCTAGCATTTAGCTTCGGCCTTTGGTCCGCTAATTCTTTTGCTTGTACTTATCCCGCAGGTAGTTCTCTAGCTAATGAAAAAACAATCTGTACTTCAAGTTCCGCTGTAACAGGTAAGACCTGGAGTTGTAAGTATGAGTTCTGTTTTAGTTCAAAACAAAATAGCTGGCTTCAGGGTGGAACCTTAAACTGTAATGCCATTGCTACTCCACAAGGTAGACAAGAATGTACTGACGATCTTGATAAAAAATTAAGTGAGTACACTACCGAGGCTAGGAAATGTAACGGAAATAGTAAATGTATCGATACTCTAGATGGGTTCGTTGATAAGCTTGTTTCGTGTACGACATCAATTTGTGAGCAAAGACTTTTAGGAGATAAAGATTCCTATATCACCGCAAGAGATAGCTGTAATGCTAAAACTGTTTTAACAGATAAGAATCGCTGTTTAGATAATCTTGAAAAATACGTTGATAAGGTTGACGCTTGTGGAAACGATCTTATGTGTAGAGAGCAACTTGAAAATGAGAGAGCTCAATACACCAGTGAAGTGAGTAATTGCGAAACGAAATTTACGACAGAAGAGAGAAGTCGTTGTTTACAAAACCTGGACGCCTTTGTTGAGCTTGTCGATGGTTGTAACGGTGACAATGCCTGCAAGGATAAACTTTTAGCTGATAAAGATACTTACCAAGGTGAAGTGGCTCTTTGTGAGAAAAAAGAAGGTAATGAAAGAGTTAGATGCTTTGATGATATAGATAGGTTTTTTGGGAAGTATAAGGCCTGCGGTAGCGATGAAAATTGTAAAACTGCCTTAATGACAGATAAAGAAAACTATCAAAAAGAAGTTGGTAAGTGTGAGGCTCAGGCCTTTGCTGAAAAAGAGCTCTGTTTAGAAAGGTTGGATAAATACGTCGCCAAATATGATGCTTGTAAGGATGATGCCGCCTGTAAGTCTGAGCTAGAAAAACAGAGAAATGATTATATAGCTGAAAAAGCAAAATGTGATATTAAAGGTCCTACAGAAAAAGAAACTTGTATAACTAGGCTTGAAGCTTTCGTGGATAAGTTTGAGTTATGCGGATCTGATATTGCCTGTAAGGACAAGCTTAATAGAGAAAGATTTGAATACTCAAGCTATCTTTCAAAATGTGAATTAAAAACCGGTGAAGAAAAATCTAAATGTCTTAATCAGCTTAATGACTATGTAGCTAACTATGAAGCTTGTAATGGAAGCACCACTTGTGAAGAAAAGTTAAGACAAGATAAGGTTGAGTATGAAAGCCAAGTGGCCAACTGTGACGCTAAATCGGGATCTGAAAAAACGACCTGCTTTAGTAATTTAGACAAATTTGTTACGAAATACAAGGCCTGTGGATCGGATCAGGCCTGTAAAGATAAGCTTGATGCTGATAGGAATGCCTATGAGGCAGAAGCGTCCATTTGTGAAGCGAAGAGTGGTAGCTCTAGAGATACCTGTTTTAGTCAACTGAATAAATTTGTTGCGGCCGTTGAGAATTGTGGTGGGGATCTAGCTTGTAGGGACGAACTTGTTAGTTTTAGGGATGAGTATCGTACAGAAAAGGCCAAATGTGATGCTAAGGCGGATCCTATCCAGGCTGATAAATGTATACAGCAACTAGATGATTTTGTTGCCTCAGTGGAGGCCTGCGGCGCTGATAAAGTTTGTAAGGATAAGCTTGTTGCCCAAAAAGATCAGTATCGAAATGAAATCGCTAAATGTGACGCCTTAGGAAGTACGGCCGAGAAGAACTCTTGTATAGCAAAGGTTGATAAGTTTGCTGATAGCATAAAGGCCTGCGGCGGAAATAAAACCTGTGAAGATCAGCTCTTTGCAGATAAAGAGAATTATCAAAATGCCCTGGCGAACTGTAATACAAAATCAGGAGCTCAAAAAACAAGCTGTATTAAAAATTTAGATGAGTTTGTTGCAAATTATGAATCTTGTACTGATCAGGCCTGTAAAGATAAGCTGCTCTCTCAAAAAGAGGCTTATGAAGCAGAGGTCGCTAAATGCGATTCAAAGCCAGCCACTGAAAGTAGCAAATGTCATTCAAATCTTGAAAGTTATATTGCAAAAATAAAAGCATGTAATGGGGTTGCAAGCTGTGAAGATGAGCTTGAAGCAAATAGAGTGGCCTATCAAAATGAAGTTGCTAGCTGTGAGGCTAAGCCGAGTGAAGAAATTTCTAATTGTTTAGATAATCTTGAAAAATATGTCTCAAAGCTTGATGCTTGTGGAAGTGATCAAGTTTGTAAGGATAAGCTAAATGAAGATAGAATGCTTTATCAAGCGGAAGTGGCAAAATGTGATGGCAAGGCAACAACAGAAGCAAGAGCTCAGTGTCGTTATATGCTTAGTAATTTCTTAAAGGAGTATGAAGCTTGTGGCGTTGACCAAACTTGTAAAGATGCCCTTTTATCTGACAAAGATGAGTACAATGAAAATTTAAAACGTTGTAATGCAATGGTTGAGCCGGATAAAGAGCTTTGTGTTAATCAATTAAATGCATTCGTAGAGAATTATAAAAAATGTGGCTCTGATCAAGTCTGTAAACTAAACCTAAAGAAAGAAAAAAACGAATACTTAGCTGAAGTTGAAAAATGCGAAGCTAACTCTGCAGACGAGAAGAAAGTTTGTATGGATCGACTTAACGCCTATGTTGAAAAGTACACGGCCTGTGGAAATGACCAATTATGTAAAGATCAGCTTAAAAAAGATCGTGATGAGTATGTAGCTGAGCTTAATTCATGTAATGAAAAGCAAGACCCCGATAAGACCGCTTGTCTTGATAGGCTTCAAAAATTTGTCGACTCATATGAAAAATGTGGAACGGATCTTGTTTGTAGAAATAATCTTATTAAGGATAGAGATGAGTATTTAGCTCAGCTTGAAGCTTGTGAAGCTAAAAGCGGCGAGGAAAAGAAGTCATGCTTGGCTGACTTAGATAAATATGTTGCCGCACATGAGGCTTGCGGTGAAGATCAATCTTGTAAAGATCGCTTAAGAAGAGAGAAAGATGAGTACTTAGCTGAAAAGAATCGTTGTGAGGCTCTTCCAGGAGAGGAGAAAACAGTTTGCCTTGCTAGACTCGCTAAGTTTGTCGCAAGGCTAGATGCTTGCGGTAGTAATGTTACTTGTAAAGATGATCTCTTTAGAGAAAGGGATGAGTATCTAGCAGAGCTTAATCGCTGTGAAGCACTTCCGGAAGCGGGAAAAACAGAATGCCTAGGTAAATTAGAGCGATTTGTCGCTGAATTTGAGAAATGTGGCGACGATATACAATGTAAAAATAAACTACGTCAGGACAGAGATCAGTACGTAGCAGAAGTTAATAAATGTGAGGCTCAGTCTGAGCCAGAAAAATCAAAATGTTTAGATCGCTTAAGTAAGTTTGTGGCCTCAATTGAAGCTTGCGGGGAAGATCAGACTTGTAAAGATCGTCTTTTTGCAGATAAAGATGCCTATAAGGCTGAGGTGGAGCGTTGTGAGTCGATGGGTGGAGATTCCAAATCAAAGTGTCTAAAAGACCTAGAGACTTACCTTGCTAAACATGATGCCTGTGGTTCTGATATGGCCTGTAAGGAAAGGCTTTCTAAAGAAAAGGATGAATACCGGGCCGAGGTTGAAAGATGTAACGGAGAGTCTGGTACAGATAAAAGTCGATGCTTAAATAATTTAGAATTATATGTCTCTGAGTATGAAAAATGTGGGAATGATTCTTATTGTAAAGATAAGTTAAGGGAAGATAAAGATGCTTATCTGGTTGAAGATGCCCGCTGTAAAAGTCTAGGTGGAAGCGAAGCCTCTAGCTGTAAAGAACGTTTAAATAAGTTTATGGATAGCTACCTGGCTTGTGAAGATGAAGCCTGTAGAGGTGAGTTAAATAAAAATAGAGCGAAGTATGAAGCTGAGATTAAAGCCTGTGATAGTGAACCAACTCCAGGTCTACAGGATTCATGTCGTAAAAATGTCGATGGACTAGCTGAGAGTTACGCCGCTTGTGCTGATCAGGCCTGCCGTGACCAGCTCGAAGCAGATAGTGAAAGATATAAAGCTGAAAAGAGTAGCTGTGAGGAAAGAACTGACCCCGCCGCTAGAACTCAGTGTTTAGAAAGGCTAAATAAGTTTGTAGATAATTTTAAAAACTGTGAAAAAGAATCTAATCCTAAGGCCTGTAAAGATGGTCTAAGAGAGGATGCTAATAGCTATAAGAAGGCTATTGCAGATTGTGAGAGCAAACCAGATATCAATGCCCAAGATATTTGTATGCAGCAAGTTGATGCTTATGCACAAGGAAAGCCTCAATGTGATGCTAAGCCGGCAGATGAAAAAAAGCAATGTCTTGGAGAGCTAGAATATAATATTGGTACCAAGTTATGTAATGCTCCAAAAACTTGCCCCGCAGGAACTAATTTTAATTGTCAGGCCGGTGATTGTTTAACGGCAAAACAAGAAGCAGAATTAAAAGGTCTCTACTTTGATTGTCATAATCAAGACACTGAAGAAATTAAACAAAAATGTTTAGCTAATTTAAAATCCGCCGCCGAAGAAGGTCAAGGGATTGAAGCGGATCTAGCCGCCGAAGGTAAAAAGCTAGCTAGCCTTTCAAAGAAAGGGGGAATGACTGCGGCAGCGGGAATGATCACAAGTCTCGTTTCAGTTGTTACAGGGAACGGTTGTGCTTCTAATGCCATATTGGGTATTGGCTCACTTATGGCCCTTATGAATGAAGTTGATCATTCAAAAGAAGTGGAAGGAAGATTAAAAGGTCTTCAAGCAGAATTTGAAGCTAAGGCAGCCTCTATGGATAAGAATAGCATGGAGTATCAACGGATGGCCTTTGACTTTGCAATAAAAGGCTATGAGATGATGGCCCAGGCCTATGATGAAAAATCCTCTAACTATGGAAACATCATGGGAATTGGTGCCGCTGCGGCAGGCATGGGTGCTATTGAGCTTGCAAGCTATCCTTATGTGTGTGCAAACAAGGGTGGGAGTATCGCTTCAGTTGTAGGTGGTGGGATTATGATGGCAATGGCTGGTGGTCTAAAAGGAGAAGCCTCTAAAGCCGCTAAAAGTAATCGAGATAAAGCAGGTAAGCTTAGAGAGATTACTGAGATGTTTGATAAGTATCATAATAACACAATTAGAAATGAAGAAGATACCTTGGCCGAAAAAATGGGGGGAGCCGGAGGAAGTGCTAAAGGCTCTATGAATATCGCCGGAGGGGGAACGGGTAGTACCAAGTCTTCCGGAGAATCTAAAAATAATATAGGAACTTTATCTAGTTCTAGTGCAAAGAGACCAAATTCCTGTTTGGGCTCGGATGGAAAAGTTGACTCTAGTTGTTCCTGTCGAGAAAAAGACACCTGTATGAAACAGGCTCCTCCTAAAGTAATACTGACGGGCACCAAAGAGCAAAAGGTAAAGGCTAAGAAAACTCTTACTCAAGCTGTAAAAGAGTCTGGTATGAGAGGAATCTATCGTAACTTTAATAGTGTCTCAAATGGAAAACGCTCTTTGTATGATTGGAGTAGAAGCAATAAACGAAAAACAGCACAAAGACTTAAGTTCAGTCAGAAGGCTATTAAGCAGTTAAATAAAATGAGAAGAAAAGTTGGAGCAAAACCAATCAAGTTCGATAAAGCTTTTGTTAAAAAATATGCAAAGAATAAAGGTGTGGGTTCCGCGGTTGGAGTTAATTTTGAGGAGAGCCAAAGAAGTCTGAGGGAAGAGTCAACCCTTGAAAAAGATTTACTTAAAAATATTACGAAATATAAAAAGCTTGGAAGTTGGAGGAAACCACTTCTTTTCGATAAAAAAGTTTTTGATCCAAATGACCTTTTTGAGGATGATGTGGATGCGGGTGCTCAAAATGGAATAGCTCAAAATAATGAAAACTTGCTAAATAGTGGAGATTCGAAAAGTTCTAGTAAGTTAAAAAAGCTAACTTCAGATATGTTGATTAAACCTAATCAAAATATCTTTGGTGTCATCTCTAAGCGCTATCGAAAAGTAGCTCTTAAAGAAGAGTGGATTAATAAAGAAGATTAAAAGTCCTTGGTATATTCAAAAGCCAAATTATCATTATGATCCCATAAACCAAAAAGAGAAGTGGTTTCACCACTATAGCTTTCATAACGAAAAGTCATTTGAGCCGAATTTGCCATGCGATAGCCCATACCTAGTAAATAGGCGGTTCCAGAGTTTTGCCTATCGAGATTAAAACCCAAGTTATAGCTTAGCTTCTCACTAACTTGGAAATTAAAAGTGCCCAGCAGATTATCCCTAAAGAGCCTAGATTTGATTGAGCTGAAAAGGGTAAATGGAAAGCTGATCTCTTGGTCAAGGGATTCTTTTATATACTCCATAATGACGTCTATTTGGGTGAGCCCTATATTTCTTGGCCATTCATCAAAAGAATATCTAAATCCACCCATGAATTGAGAATAGCTATCATCTTTTCCTTCAGAGGCGTTTTGTTTGAGGTACTCACCATGAAGCTCAAGACCACCAAATGTTGTTGAAAAACCTCCACTCAAATTGGTAACTGGTACAAACTCTTGTCTGATTTCAAACTCAGGTCGATTTTGGACAGTCGTGATCTTATTTTTTATTACCGGATCTGGGTTGGCACCGTTAAAAACAGCTAAGAAAATATCATAGCCCTTAAAGGTGGTTTCCCACTTTAGAATATTGCGAGTTGATTTCCAACTTAGACCCTCAGGAAAGACAGAGGTGATATCAAAGTTTGTTCCATCAGTTCTCGTGGACCATCTCGATTGTGGGTGGGGAGACTTTGAAGTGTTAAGATAAGGAACCCAAAGAAAGGTGAACTTTGAGTTACCTAAGTAATAGTCAAAGGAAGTGATAAAGGCTCCAAGTCTTTCCGAATTTCCAGGGATAATGGAATCACTTGGAGAAATTCTATCCACGGGCGATACGAGCATCCCTTTTCCTAATCGAACAATTTTTTTACCTAATGTTATATCAAACTTATCCATAGACTTAAGCCAATAGAATTCGTTAATCATGATAATTGGCTTCTTTGTCTCTCTTCCAGTTATAGAGATAAAGTTGTCATCTCTTACCTCTTTTCTGTTACTAAACTCAACCCATCCGCTATGAAAAAAGTTTGTTTCATCTGAAATATTAATTTTATCGTTGAAGTTTAGTTTGAAGTCCAAATGCATGAAACGATCGTCAATTTTGCTATCTTCTGGAGGTTTGCTAAGATAAAAAGTTGAATAAAAACCAATCTTCCAATTGATATCAATAAGATCAACTAGCTCCTCCTCTCCGTCCGTATCCATTTTTAAAACTAGCTCCGGGGCTGGCTTTACTTCAGTAGTGCTGGAATCTGGACCATCGCCAAAAATATCTTCAACTTCTGAAGTACTGCTCTCATCGGGACCGCTGGCTTGAAAGTTTTCAGGTTCGTCATCTGAATCCAATCCAGGGTCATCACCAAAAATATCTTCTACTTCTTCGGTACTATCAGTTGGAGGAGAGTCGTCGGAAACAGTACTCGTTGGAAGATTCGGTTTTGGAATTCTCGCGGCACTTAGAAATTTACTAATATCTGGTACTCTAAGGTCGCTAGTTACTTTCTTAGAGGTGTTGTTTTGACTAATTCTAATCTTTGTTTCATTAAGGGCCGTAATAAATGGTTTCTTTCCAGTCCTACCCATGACAAGACTTTTACCAACATAAACGGTGTCAAATTTGGAAAATTTAAACTTAAAGGTTTCATAGTGTCCGTTTGGGTCATGGTACTTTAAGAGTCCTCTTCTTAAGGTGATTAAATCACCTTTTATCGTTACCTTCGAGTTTGATTTTAATATGAGCTTTTCGCCATTTTTAAACTGAATCCTAACGCCTGACTTATCTCTTGTCACAAGCATCAATTTGCCTGCAATTGGATCACCCTTTTTGAGAAATTGGATTGTTTTACCGCGATTATTATAGGCGATTACTTTTCCCTTTAGAGCGGCGACTTTGCCGATTAAAGAATCATCCGCACTATAGCTGAATGCTAAGTAAGGAAAAGCTGCTAGAAAAAAGAAGAGGAGGGGATATCCCGCTTTCAAATAATTTATTCCATTTATTTAATATGCATTTCTTTTTCGATATATCTTTTTGAAAATACCACGTCTTTTATTTCAGTATTAAGTGTTCTCTTTTTAACTTTAATATAAGTCTTATGCTTTCCTTCACGGCTCATGACGGCTAGGTTCGGACGCCATACCTTTCCTTCTTTTTTCCATTTTAAATACTCTGCAGTTTTAAAATGCTTACCTTTCAAATTATGATATTCAATTTTGTGAGTAACGTAGCGGTTGGTTTCTACCCATAGAACCCTTTTGGTATAACCAGTAGTTCTTTTTATGTCTTTGTTTTTTGGAGTTGCGGTGACTAAAAAGCATTTACCTTTTTTTGAAGGGCAAGCTTCTTCCTTTTCACAAGTGTAGTTATAGTTTTTTAGAACTTCACCCTCTAGGTCAGCAAAGGTGAAGTCTGTGCCCATAAAATATTTTCTTTTACTTCCACTGGCAATTCTTTGAAGTTTTTTCAATGCTGGAAGATAGACCCATTGATCATCACTTGATTTATCTCGCCAGTTTAAAACAGCAGAGCCTTTAATATCAGCGGGCTCAACAAAGGTTAAGAGAGCTTTTTCAGAACCGTCAGAGGCTTTCACAGCATAATGTTTCATGGTTCTTTTTTCTTTTTGTTTAGATTTTACGTCCAAGAGAACGACTGACTGTTCTTCTGATTCAAACTTAACTTTTTGCTTTTTTTCTTGTAGCTCCATTATAGATTTTCCGTCCTTAGAGCAGGCCGATTGTACGGAAAAAGAGATGGAAAAGAGAAAAACTAAAATTGCGATCTTCATAAATCATCCTGATATAAAAATGTTCTAATTAATGAATTTTACTACATTTAGAAGCTTTTTAAAGGCAAATGTAACGGCAAACTAATTCCGACTATTTTTATCGGTGTAGATACGTCCCATAATCGTCATAATCGCTGGCGTAACAACCAAATCCGCTAACATTGCGAGTAAGATTACTATGGCGGATAGGAGACCAAATTGGTTTAAGGGAACCATCTGAGAGAGCATTAGAATTGAAAACCCAATAGATAAAGAAATTGAGGTAATTACGATTGGAGCGGACTCCTCGTCTAGTGTTTCCTTAACAGCGAGCTCAGCAGGTTTTGTCTTTTCTAAGTTTTCTTTAAATCTCGTGAAAAAATGTATTGTATCGTCTACAGCAATTCCCACTGTAATAGCCGCTACAATACAGGAGCCAATATTAAGAGGGATTCCAAGAAATCCCATGGAGCCAAAAAGACCTAAGATTGGAAGAAAGTTAGGAGGGATAGCTGCAAGCCCCATTCGAAGGTCTTTAAATAAAATGGACATTAAAATAAAAATGATAATGATCATCATTAAAATGGATTGGGTTTGAGCCTTAATGATTGTTTTACCAGCTCTTTGATTAAGAATACTCCTAGCTGTAAACTTAAAACCTATGGGTAGGCCGCTTAGTCTTTTCTCTAGATAGCTTTGTAGTTTTAGCATGGCTTTTTCCTGATCGTGGGAAGAGCTGATACTATGCCTAATCGTTAGATTTGCTTTCTTAAAGTCGGCTGAGACGTACTTCTCATAATCATCTCTCGTCAATGAAAGAAGGTACTGAGCCACCAATTGCTTTGAAGCGGGAGTTTGATACTGATCCACACCACTTACTGAAGTGATCATCTGATTGTTTATATGGGCCATAAGCCCGCCAAAAGATTCTGCATCATAAAACTCAGGAAAATTATTAAGCTCTCTTTCAAGTTCAAAAAGGACTTTTAAATATTTAGGGTCTTTGAAATTACTTTCGCTTAACTCCAGAATTAAAAATACTGATTTAATTCCTCCAAAATGCTCTTCAAACTTATCTAGATTTATTCTTGGCTCAGCAGTTTTCTTTATTAAATTGATAGAATCGTTATCAGTTAAAACAAATTTAGATTGATAAAGATTAAAGGCCATATAAACAAATAGTGATGTGAAAACAAACTTTTTATAATTTTTCAAATTAAAGAATTTTTTTGAGATTTTCTTAAAAATAATTAGATCAGAGGCTTCCTTACTCTTTTTTATCTTAGAAGAAGCGAAGAGCTTAATATGTAAGGGAGTATATAGAACCGTGATAATAAAACTAGACACAAGTGCAATGGCACTGACGATGCCAAATTCTTGAAGCATGATGATTTTATTAACACAAATTGCTCCAAATCCAAGAGTCGTCGTTAAGGCCGTTAAAGAGATCGGTAGCGCTACCTCATCCATCGCTTCACTTATGGCCATAGCTTTAGAATTTCCTTTTAAGAGCTGCTCTTTGTAGGCCGTCATAATATGAACGATTTCAGTAGTAGCGAGAATAAAAGTAATAGCCGGAACACAGCTAACTAGCAGTTGTACCGGAATCTTAAGAAAAACCATACAAGCGCCAGTCCATAAAATGCCGAGGAAAACGACGATGCAAGGGATTAGGGCCGCATGAATGGACCTCGTACCGAGAAATACAAAGAAAGAAATTGCCAAAATAACAAAAGGAAGAAGCTTTTTTTGACTTTGGGTCATTTCTCCAAAGGTAAAAAGCTCGATTGAAGGTATTCCCGTTTGAAATTTTTGAGTAACTTTAGGATCAATACTTGCGAGTTTGGTATTGATAAGAAGAGCAATTTCCTTGAGGGCCCTCTTGCTACTATCTAGCTGAATATTGATGACAATTGAGGATTTATCTTTGGCTATAAGTCTGGTTGCTATTAAAGGATTTTCAACCGTTGATTGAATGATTCTATCTATCTCAGCTTGATCCTCAGGGAGATCTTCAAGGGCAGGGATCGTTGAGAGTAGTCCATCTTCACCAACAAAATGAGGAGTTGTAAAAAGAGAATCTACTTGCTTAACTTCCTCAAGCTCTTCAATATCCCAAACAAATTGCCTAATTTTAATTAGGTTTTCTCTCTTAAGAATTTCTGGTCCTTCGAAATACACTAGAGCTGAATTATCCTCTCCAAACTCATCCGTAACGGCTTTATAGAAGATCTTCTCGGGGTCATTTTTAATTAAGAGTCGATCAAAGCTTGGGTCAGAGCTCATTTGATCTAAAAAGAAAAAGGAGCAGATCGTTGGAATCAACAATAGAATAAATGAAAGTAGTGAATGCTTCGCAAAAAATTTAAACAATGATTCAGCCTAGATTAATGATAACAATAGTTTATCATCGCTTTAAAGCAGGTCAAGTCCTACATATTTTGCTTAAAATATTGGTCCAAAAACTCAGAGAAATTAGTCTTATCTGATGATTCAATCTCCCTTTGCTTTTGAAGTGAATTTTTTGCCTCATTAATCAGCTCAGCTTCAACTTGGGAGTCTAGTTCCGCGCTTCTTAACTCATCAGAAATTTTATGTGATCTGCTGAGAGTATGACTGAAAAAGCATTTATTTTTTTCCTGCATTTCATTGAGAATCCTTTCGGAGTTTAACTTACTGGTGTCATCTATAGATTTGCTAAACTTAAGGACTGCATTTGAGTATTCGGAGTTTCCTCTTTCAAGATCTATTTTTTCAGCAATTTCCAGAAAAGCCTCAAAACATTCTTGCGCCCAAGTTATTGCACTAACTTCTTCAGTGCCATTAAAGAGAGTCAGGTTTTTTTGGCGACCATGTCTTGCAACGCTTTCTTGATTTTCACGAAAACGTTTAGTCCTTTCTTCACAAAGACCATCATGATCTTTTAAAATACAATAAACTAAAAAGACATCAAGAAAGAGAACTTGTTCCAGATCAATTCCGATGGGTGAGTAAGGATTAACATCAACAGATCTAAGCTCAATATACTCAACACCTCTTTTGAGCAAAGCATTGGTCGGGGACTCACCAGAGTTTGTAACCCTTTTTGGTCTAACCCCGGAATAATACTCATTCTCGATTTGCAAAATATTCGAATTTAATTGATTAAATATTGATGGGTCTGACCCATTTATCTTTTCGTAACTTGGTTCTGGAGTTGTAATGGCCTCTCTAAGTCCCTTTGCGTAGGAGTCGATTTCATTATAACAGATCTTAATTTTATTTTGGGAGGAGTTCGTATAGCCCAAATTACTAAGCCTCAATGAAGTGGCTCCTTCAAAAAAAAGTGTTCCTTTATCATCGAATTCCTGAAGGCCAAAATCTTTAGGGGCTTTATTTAAAAAGGAACGACAGATCGCAGGAGAAGACCCGAATAAAAAAGGGATTAACCAAGAAAAACGGTGAATATTCCTCGTCGCGTTCATATAGCGAGCTGATTTAAAATTCTGCAGTGAAGAATTATCTTCTTTGATTTCCTGATACTTTTCAAAAAAATTATCGGTTAAGGAAAAATTAAAATGTATTCCAGAGATGACTTGCATGGCTGAGCCATACCTTGCCTTAAGTCCTTTCCTATAGACCGATTTCATAGTTCCAATATTAGAGCTTCCGTAATTAGCGATTGGAATAGTTTCTTCTTTTTTTAAAAGGCAAGGCATTGAGTTTGCCCAAAGAACTTCATTACCCATATTCTTAAGTGTATAAATATGTAATTCTTCCAAAAAGGTAAGCATTTTTTTAGGATCATTATAAATGGGCGTGACAAACTCTAAGAGTGCTTCGGAATAGTCTGTGGTAATAAATGGATGAGTTAGGGCTGAGCCTAGGGACTCCATATGAGGTTTTTCTGAAATATAACCTTCGGGCGAGACCCTTAAAGATTCTTTTTCTAGCCCTCGTCTTAGCTCAGAGCTAATATTAATATTTTTGAGTTGATTTAATACTGCTTTCATAAGGCATCAGAATACACTAATTCAATAGTGTACGAAAGTGGCTTACAAAGAAATTATGTAATGAGGTCTTTTTAAACCGTTTTAAATAAGGATACTTGAATAGAGTAGATTCGTTCTTCCTATTGAAAAGGCTCGCTGTGGCGCATTCTGCAAACATTTCCTCAGGACCCAATTTAGAATAGTCATTTGGAAACTCAGGGTTTTGAAGGGTTTTTATAACAAGCTCTGGTGAGGTTTGAAAAATTGCGGGATTAAAAAAGCGTCCTTCGTGACTTATTCCATCGTTATGTTCGCTCCAGCCAGAGAGATTTAAAAACTCCTCATAGAACTCGCTGTTTTCAGTTGATAGTGCATGAAAACTTTCATGAGCTATCGTTAGTTCCTGGTGAAAGGGTTTGATCTTATGATCATGATTTTCATAGAGGGTAATAGCTTTATGGTTATGTCTGAACTTAGCCCGATATCCCATCGAATGTGTAGGCTGCTTAAAAAGAACTTTTAGATTTGAGAGTTTCATTAACCCCTTAAGCTCTTTTTTTAGATAAAGTTCGGAAATTCGCTTAACTTCTTGATTACTGAATAAGAAATCTCCGTTAAATAAAATGATTCCTTTTTGAACAAAAAGTTCCTTTTGATAATTGGCGGAAGCTTTGTTCATTCCTTCTTTAAGCTTTCCTAAAACTTCAAAATCTACAAAATCTGGAATACCATCCAGGTCAGAATCTCTTCCTTTTTTGTTTTTGTCTAAGGGATGAAGATCGAGGTAGTTCGTCACTCCATCACCGTCGATATCAGAGTCTACTAAGTCGTAAACCCCATCTTTATCAAGGTCCGTGAAATTTCTATTCGAATCAATTCCAGTGATGTGATTTTCAGGACCTAAGTGTTTTAATTTGGTTTTCTTAACGAGTCTGAATTTGTTTGGAAAGCGAAGCTCCTCTGAAGCTCTCAGGCCAAAGGAATAAATGAACATGAGAAGAACTATCTTGAACTTTTTTAAATTCATCATTCTTCCCATGTAGTTAAGGTTTAATCTACGGCCCAGTTATCGGCCCAAGTTTCCATAAAAGAACCAGAGTGTCCTTGAATAATATAACTAAAGACTACGACTGGTAGGTAAAGTGGACCTAGTAAGGCCGATTGCTTTGCATGACCACCTTCATGACCAGAGGCAAAATAATATCCACCATGATTATCTAGTTCAAAAATACCTAGGCTCATTTTTCCAGCGACTGGAGTTAACCCCGAAACATCGACGTAAAGCTGTTGTCCAGAGGCAGATAGTTTAATCGTTGGGAAATCTACATACCTCGTAAAAGGGGAAACAATGGCTGCAGTCAGAACGACTCCTGCTCCTATTACTGAATTCACAAGACCCCAAGTAAGATTAGAAATAGTTACCAATATTTTAGAGATAACAGAGTCTGGGTTCGCTGGATCAAAAAGAAAGCTCATCCCAGCAATTTTTTTATTGTAGTCAGCTTTAAGCTTTTCAAAGTTTTCTTTTTCTTCTTCAGATAAAATGTCAGTAGTATGAAAGAGTCCCTTGCGGTGCTTATGCTCTTTCTTTTTTATAGATTTTAAAGATTTTTTGATTACCTTAGAAATTCTTTTGTTAATAGCTCCATGTTTCTTAAGTGACTTAAGAGATACTAGAGTTGTCTCAATATCCTTATCTGCAACTTGGATGGCACCTACCATTGTTAAGTGAAGGTCAAGAACTTCAGTTCTAAAGTCGACAATTGCTTGATCTTTATCAAATTCTTTTTTCATCGATCCAAGAGTAAGTGGAAGAATGATTTGAAGTTGCTTCTTGTTAAACTCTCTTAAGTACTGAAGAGTAAAATAGATAAGAACCTGATTCTTCGCAATATCTTCTTTTGAATTGATCAGCTGTCCTTTTTTATTCATCTTAAAGTTTTCTTTTCCAAGCTCTTGAACCAAGGAAATCATTTCTTCTTGGAGAGATTTAACTTCTTTAAGCCATTTTTCTAATTGAAATTGATTGGCCTGAACAAAGTTATGAGTTTCGTTTAAATCATTACTCATTTGACCTGTTAACTCCGGTCGATCATTAAGTTTATGAACAATAGCTTTTTTTATCGCCTCTATTCTTTGGGCACGCTCTAACCTCTTTTTATCTTGAGATGTACCTCTTTGTTCTAGGTCTGCTTCTAGCTCTGATAAGACGACTTTAAATGGAGAGTCTAAATGCTTAGTTTTCATGAAGTTACATCCAACTAAGTTGAAAATAACCAGCAATAGGGCCAATTTATGAATGAGTTTAGCCACCTTTTACCCCCTAGGATATGAGCTTAAAATTAAAGATTCAGGGGTTTATATCAAATATGACGCATTGCGCAAGTGTTCTGTAATTTATTCTTATTCCTTTGTAAAACAAGTGTCAGGGCCCTTTTCCGTCCATAGGTCAAAAGATAATAATAAGCCTATAAAGGAGAGATTATGAAAATGTTTATCGCGCTGGCCATGCTGGTTTTAAGTTTCAATGTGACTGCTCATGAGAGCAAAGTAAAATGTACGGCAAAAGGTTTTTCTGGAGATTCAGTAACTTTAGCAATTGAAAATTGCACAAGTGTAGGAAGCTTTTTAGAGAAGAGCTGTGCTCGTCAAGTTAGCTGTGTTCCTTATTTATCGTTTTGTTCAGCAAAAGGATATGCCGGGGATGACGTGGCATCTGCAGTTGCAAGATGTACTGAGCTTGGAAATCAATCAATTAGAACTTGTTTACGCTCAGTTAGCTGTCGCTAACTTTTTTGGAAAACTGTCTAAAGTTTAGACAGTTTTCCTTTCTATCTCCCTAATATCACTTATATTTTTTGGCAAAATCTTTGCAGTCTATAAGGCATGATTCGTTTGAAGCTAGTTTTAGTTATATTCAGCTTATTTAGTTCCGTAGCCTATGGCTTTGGGGATTATCCTTATTACGACGTTCATGAAACGGCCGTAGATGGAAAGAAGAATGACCTGAGAATGCTTCATAATGGACTAGCTTCATTGGCCCTAAGAATAGACATGATCAGAAGAGCTGAGAAAGAAATTGTTATGGAGTACTTTATCTGGGAGAGAGATTTAACAGGTAAGATACTTTTACTTGAGCTCATGAGAAAAAGTCGTCAAATGCAAAAGGCTAATAAGCCATTTAAAGTGAAAATCATCGTTGATAAATCCATAACCATCTTTGAAGTTAATGAGTACTATGCTGAAGTCCTTAATAAGTATGGAATCGAAATAGCTTATCATAATCGGGCCCTCGATCCACTTACGGCTCAGTTCAGAGACCATCGAAAACTCATAGCTATGGACGGAGTTGAGGCTATTACTGGTGGACGAAATATTGGTGATGACTACTTTGATATGGATAAAGAGTATAACTTCCTTGATAGGGATGTTTGGGTCAAAGGTCCTATGGCCAGAACCATGAGAGATAGCTTTATGGGATACTGGAACCACAAACGAATGGTTAAAGAAGCGACTCCCTTTATTGTGGAAGAGTTTTCTCCACTTGTTAGGTCCCAAAGACGTAGAAACACTTTGAAACTTGAAATTCACGAACGAAAAAGAAAAGAGGCTCGTGAATTTTTTAAAGTTACTGAAGAAGTTAAGCTCGCTTCACCAAAAATTATGAAAGTAGGTATGGAAATTCTTAAGAAATTTCCAGTTTATAATTGTCCTAAGATGACTTTTGCCTCGGATCTTCCTGGCAGTAGAGGAGCTTCACTACTTTTTGAAGATTATGATAAATATCGTCTTTTAAGAAAAGTTATCTTTAATAAGATGTATGCTGTTAAGAAGTCACTCTTTATAGAGTCTCCATACTGGATTCTAAATAAACCTTACGGACAGACCATAAAAGACTTACTTGCCAACGGAAAAGAGGTGACGGCCTTAACCAATAGCCTAAACTCAACTGATGCTTACTATGTTTCAGCGCTTTTTTATGACCAAGTCTTTAATTATGAAAAGCTGGGTCTTAGACCTTTTATTTATAATGCTGATTTTCTAGATAATAATCCAGTAGCGGAGAAGAAAGTAAAAGATGTTAGATGGGGTCTTCATGCGAAAACTCAAATCTATGATGACGATTCAATTATGATTGGAACCTATAATATTGATAATCGCTCAGATCATTTTAATAATGAGATGGCGATTTTCTGTGATGGCTCAAAAGAGATTGTTCAGGACCTTAGAAATAATATTAAAGAGAGAATGACTCAGGCCTATGAGATTACAGATGATATGCAGGCCACGGACGGAAAAGGAAATTCTGTTGATGTTTTTGGTGGAGCTCCAAAAGAGGCCATAAAAAGTATGAGAAACTGGAAGATTCCTGCTCGGCTCTTTGAGCCCTTAATGTAAAAATAGATTGAAATATTAAAACTAATCTAATAATTAGACATAAATGTAAGATATGTTAAGTTAATATGATATAAGTAATTGTTAATTTCTTGTAAACTCATAACCCTAACTACTTGTAATTATTGAGTCTCCCTAAGTTATCGTAAAAGGGGGGCTTGTAGATTTTACAAGGGCCCTTTAAAATTTTTACAACGCAGTGTATAAGTTCTTCAGACGGACACAACGCACTGTTATTATTCAACTTTTAAACCCCTCAAGGAGACTTGCTGATGAAAAATCTTTTTCTACTATGCCTTTTTGTGCTCACTTTCAAGGCCATGGCCGGTGATGTGAGACTTGTTCACGACACTTGTAAATTAGCAGTTCATCCTACCTATACAAATGATGGTTTGAACCAAATTGTAACCCAGGCTGCTGATGATTACTTAACTAAAAAGGGATTCAAAGTTATCTCTATGGAAGAGGCTGAGCAGGAAAATGATAATGTCATGGCCATTAAAGTAGATTTAAAAACAACTGTTGCCGATGGTAAGGGACGTTGTAGGGCCATAATGTCAGTTAGGCCAACTCTTCATGAGCTGGACTCTGATATGTTATTGGCGACGATTATTGATAAAAAGGGATCATATAAAACTGTCTCTAATAAATGTATTAAGGACATCATCAAGAATATTAAAAAGTACCCAGGATGTTCTACAGTTTTAGACCCTGAGGCTCAACAAGATACACCAGATGAAGATGATCAAACTGGTGATGATCAATCAGGAGATATTGCTGATGATCAAGAAGAAGATAGTGGAGATACTGCTGGAGAAAAAATCAGAAGAGTTTTTGCTAGAATATTTAAAAAATAAGAATACGGACCCACATAGTCGAGGATTGCATCCCCTCGGCTGAAGGCAAGAGATTGCCCTCACACCCCACAAAAAAGGGCCCTCTCATAAGAGAGGGCTTTTTTATGTTAAAATGCCTCATTTGATTGCCACCAAAATCACTAAATTTGATGAATTTACTCGAGCTAAATCAACCACTTAAGAGGCAAATTCGTTAAGCCCGCGTTTTTCATTTTATACATGCTAAAATTGATTCAAATGAAAATCCTTATACTTAGTCTTCTATTCAGCCTGTGTGCAAATGCTACTCCCGAACTTACAGATGAACAGTTTCTTAATGACACGATCGATAGCTGGTATTCCAGTATTTTTAAAAATGGCGAAGTAAGAAAGAAGGATTTTGAAACGGCAGTTAAGGGTTGGTTTTACTATAAAAAAAATGAAAAAATTCCAGGTCATAATCTTATGGCCATAGCAAATTATAGTACTAAGTCAGATAACAAAAGATTTTATATTTTTCAGATTGGTCCAAACCCTAAAATGGTAAGGGAAGAATGGGTGGCTCATGGGAAAAACTCAGGTCCTGGTTGGAGCCCAGCTGAACTCTTTAGTAATACCAATCAAAGTTATAAAAGTAGTAGAGGCTTTTTAAAAACCGGAGGAACTGGAACTGGAGATACAGTAGGTCCTTATAGAGCTCTTATTGGATTAGAACCTGGAGTAAATGGCCAAGTACAAAATAGAGAAATTTTGATCCATAAAAGTAAGAATGTCGGAGCTGGTCTTGCAGGGACTTCTTTAGGTTGTTTGTCTTTAGACCCGGAGAGGTATGTGCCAGTAAAAAACTTACTTATTCCAGGTACACTTATTTATTCTGCTGATGGAAAAGATCATGATTATTATCCATTTTTAGGGGGAAGCGGGCATGTCACATCTGCTGATATTAATGGAGTTCCAGGTACTAATTACGATCCTGGTCCAGAAACTGACCCGAACTATACTGGCTTTGACCAAATTTCTGAACTAAATGATGTTCCGGACCCAAGTGGGCCGATTGATTTTGCTGGGGGTGGGTTTTCTGATTTAGGAACCGATGCTGCCATACCAGCTGTGACTGAAATGAAAGACTATGATCCCGAAAAAGATGAAAATAATGAAAACACTTTTAGTGAAGAGCTTTCTAAAAGCTGTTTTGCTAAAGAAGCTGAGGATTGTAAGAATAGATCCTCCGTCCCTTGGTCTCAAGTTGTTGCTGAGGCAAAAAAGCCAAATGGAGAACCAGCTAAATATTTTATCGGTACTTATAAGGCCCTTGAAAAACATTTAGAAGAGCAACCTATGGCAACCGATGCACTTGCCAAATCAAAAGGAATTGCTAATTATAATTCTAATAAGCAGTGTTTAGCTCTAGCTAGGATGAGTCAGTATACAGACTTTGATATGGAGGGCTTAGAGGAGCCAAAGGAAGTTTGCTCAAAAGATAATACCGTTTGTTGCAAGTATAAGTGCTCCCAAGCTCAGGATTATAATAAGTGCCTTGAAGGGGTTAAGGCACTAGATCTATCCTTAGAAGGAGAGGCCGCCCAAAAAGAAACACAAGCAAAAGATTATAAGGAGATTACGAGTAAGCAAGCTGAAGAGGTAAAAAAGAATCAGAATAATCTACAATTTGGAGTGGCAACGGTTCAAAAAAATGCCACGACTTTAAAAGCCAATATGGCCGCAGAACGTAGTGAATTTCAAATGGCTAAAGTAAGGGAGCTCAATTCCATACAAGCGGCAATGCCAAATAGAAACTCAATACTAAATGACTGTAGATCATATGTTGCAGGTCGAGATATGGGGAAAAAGCATTTAAAACTATATCTTAATCATTTAGTAGACATCACTGATAAATCAATTCCACCTACGCCAAACCCTTGTGATTCAGTTGCTAAATTGATGAGAACTAACTTAGTTCAAAATATTGCCGCGAGAAAACAAATCATTTCTGTAGTGGAGAAAGCAGGACTTAAAGCGCTTTCTTTAGATGATAAACAAAGACGTTTTTTAAACCAATCAAGCTTGATCGGTAATGGAGCGCTTAGGAACCGAAAAGGTGGGGTTGATTACGGTCAGATTGGGAAATTTGTTGGTCAGAAAGATCGAGGAAGCTCAGAGATTAAAAATAGAATGGGCTATGGCAATGTTGCTGATTGTAAGGGAGCTAATTGTAGGGTTAGTGGAGGCAATGGGCTTAAGCTTGATTCGAATAGATCTAAAAAGAATAGTATAAATACAAATTTTGCTTCTTATGGCGGCTCTAATTTCGGTGGAGCTAATGGAAGTGCTGTCGGAGCAAATAAAGTTTTAACCTTTGAAGGTAAGAAAAATGACCGTGGCGTCTTTGACGAGGACTTCTATGTGAATGTAAATTTAGCTTTGGCCGGACAGTTTCCGGTTGATAAATTAAGTGCTGCTCAAAAGAAGGAATATGATGCGGTACTTGAGTTCAATCATATGAGTGAGCGTCAAAAGCTCGCAAATCGCAAAGGAAGTCAAAAGGCTGTCAAAATTGGTCCAAAGGGACTTGGTAGAGAAATTTGGTTTGATAAGTCTATGGATCTCTTTAAGATCATTTCAAATAGATATAAAGAGGCGGTTAAAGATAACCGCCTCTAGTTACTTAATTACAAGATTTTACTCTTAAGTTTTCTACTTTAAGAACGTTTCCGTCTTCATCTTTAAACTTAACGATTCGATCTCGTTTTTGTGTGAAAGGAACTGTTTCCCAAAGTACACATCTATCATCTGCATATTTTTTACATCTTTGTCTTGTTGAATGCATAGGCTGAATAATGGTTTCAATCTTCGATTTTACACAAGTTCGATTGTCACTATCTTCTTCCCATTTCTTGCACTTTTTAGATTTGGCAAAATAAGCTTTTTCTTTATAACAAAGTGTACGACTATAAACCATATTGACCCAAGTTGAGTCTTTTTGAAAGTGTACTGAGCCACCTTCGATACCCCCAACGCCTGCGAAAAGGCTTTGAGAGAAAAGAGCGAATAAGATAATTAATTTGTACATTTTACTTCTCCGATTCCATTGTATCAGTGGTGTTAAAAGTAAAAACAGGAATTGTTCCCTTAAACTTGGGGTCCTTCGCTATTTTTACTTTGGCCATAAAGGCTTCTTCATCAGCTTTAATCCAAGCTTGAAGACCTTCATCATTTAATCCCTCAGCGTAAAAGTTCATAACATTATTACCTTTTACGTCAGCGAGTTCTGGTTTTGAATATCTAGACACAAAACGGCTACCAAGTTCTTTAATAACTGCCGCAGTAAAAGTGGGGCTGTTAAGACCTAGGCCATAAGTGTTTTTATCAATTAGCTTTAGTATATGAAGTGATTCTAGTTTCTCTAAAAGTTCCAATCCATACTGACCATATCTAAAGACGACGGAGTCCTTATAAAGAGGACCAGTTCCTGCGAGCACATAAAGTTCACCTAAAAGAGGGTCTTTTTCAATAAGAGCTAAAAAATTGGTTTTGCAATACTTCTTATTCCCTTTTTTGTCGGGACAGCGTGCTTCTATTTCTCGTCTTACCAGATCTGGACAAGCTCTTAAAACTTGTTCCAGTTCAAACTTTCCAGTAAAGGCCGTATAGAGTTTTAATAGGGTTCCCCCAGAGGGATGATTTTTTCTAGAAAGTAATCTCTTTATAGTCCTTTCGTTAACTTCTGATTCATTTGCAAGTATACGAATCCCAAAATTTTTGTTGGAAAAACCATCAAGGTAATTGGCGAGATCTAGAGCAACTTGATTGATCAAGTCTTTAGATTCACAGCCGCTTTGGGGAGTAGCTGAATTTGAAATCATTGTTAGATTGTTAACATAAGCCATTGTTATTTCCGCTTCGCTGTAATTTTTATAGAAAAGGGGCCCGTCGCGGGCCCCAATTTATAAAGGAGAGACTAGTAGTATTAACTAGTTACAGCTTGGAACAGTGATTTTTACAGTCTTTACAAGGTCTTGCATGTCTTCGTCACGGAAGAACTTGATCGTCTTGTTTTCAGACTGGAAGTAACGAACAGTTTCCCACTCAGTACATCTGTCATCTTCTCCACCTTCGTAAGAAGCACATCTTTGACGAGTTGACTCTTGTGGTTGAGTAGCATTAACCATGATGTATTTAACACATCTTCTGTTGTCTTCTGAAGTTTCCCACTCTGCACATTTACGAACTACAGCGTGAAAATCGGTACCGTCAAAACAAAGTGACTTTGAGTAGTAAGAATTTACCCAAGTAGATGCTTTTTGAAAGTGAACCTTGTCACCTGACATGCTTTTAGCATTGTAAGGTAGAGCGAAAGCTGAAGTTGAAACAAGTGCAAGTAAAACTAATAATTTTTTCATATATCCTCCTACAGATATGTTTAATATGTGTGCCCGAAGGCCCTGTGTTGTTTTGTTGAAAGGGTTGTACGAGGGAACTAAAAAAAAATCCAAAAAAACCGTTTTTTTTAATTCGTTTCCTGGACATGTCAGGCCTAAAAAGGTGGAAGATGACGACATGTCCTCTGAATTCTTTACAGGTTCTGTGGCTTTTATTTTGAAATCAGGTACTTATACCTTGTTTTAAAAATCTAGGAGAATTTATGAAAGCACTAATCTTATCTGTCCTTTTAATGTCATCTGCTGCTCAGGCGGGACTTTTTCAAAATTTAGCTTCAAAAGTAGAGGGAACCTACCTGTACGATCACGCGATTATGGTAATTGACCATAGTGAAGAAGCAGAAGCAGATTGGGTGGAGTCAAATGTAACTGATAAACTTGTTGTAGAGAAGGTTAGTAGTCGTAAAATTAAGTTTGCTATGGATACTTGGTTCACCAATGGACATAGCTGCTATATGGAAGGAGTTGCTAAAAAGGTTTCAAAGAATAAGTTCCTTTATATAGGAGAGAAAAACTTCCAAGGAGATATTTGTAGATTAGAAATCATCAAAGACGAAAAAGGTCTTGAGTTCAAAGATACAGATGGTCACTGTAAGTGGAACAACTGCGGAATGCGTGGTTATATTGACGGAACTCGTTTTGATTTTGAAGATAGAGTAAATTAAAAACAATTCCTTTCAATTTTATTTTCTAAGATTAGAAAGTCTTTTGAAGTTAATTGTCCCATTGGAGCTAATTCATAAACTTGCTCGCAAGCTTTAGCCAGGTCACAGACCTGGCTTTTTATTTCTTGTGAACTCTTCTTTGTGACTTTGTATTCAAAGCCTTGATAAGTAGCAAAGTTCTTGGCCCATTTACCAAAACCTTTCTTACCGGTTTCTAAAACCCTACATTCGTTGAGACCTTTCTTATTACATTCTTTTAAGGCAAGTGAGCTAAGCCATTGACTAGACTCTGCTCCTGAAAAGGTCTTTGTTCTTGGAACTTTTATTAGTTTATGAGATTGGGGAGTCAAAGAGCAGTAGGGTGTTTTTCCTTTTCTTGCATCCAAAATAGAGTAAATCGATAAGGCTTTTTCCTTTTGCTCGTCTTCTACAAATAGAAGATTCAATAGTAGGATTCTTAAGTCTTTATTGTCACCAGATAGTTTTTTCCAAAGTTCTCTATTGATTAGTATTCCTTCCGGAGTGTTAGCAGCTGGAATCTGTACACTTGCCAATTCTAAATTCGAAACTACGGCAAGGCCTTTTGTGCTTAAATCTGGTATTGGATAAGCAGGTCCAGCTTCTTTTTTTATCGATTCGATTTGCTCTAGTACCGTTCTTCTTATCTCATCGCCTCCATTTCCAACGTCATCACCGCCCGATCTTAGTCTTTGTTCAATCTGCTCTCGGCTAATTCTTTTGGTATCAAACCTTAGTAACTCTAAAGGAATCTTATCTAGCTTTGGATTTAAAAGAATTGCGGGTTTCTTTCTCTTTGTCTTAACTCGTACAATAGTATCTTTCTTTTCTTTTTTCTCTTCAGCGTGTGCTAATGAGAAGAAACTTATAAATAGAGTCATTAGGACTAGGAGGCGCATTTGTTCTCCTTTTTTTGACTCTTAAGCGAGTTGTAGCTTTCCAGGTCAACCTGTCCGCTGGGTGCCGCTTTGTAGATCTGTTCACACGAGTTTATTTTTTTGCAGGTTTCTTTTCGGATATCCTTCTTCTTCCTCTTTTTGACCTTATCTTTAAAGCAATAGGCCTTAATACTTGTTTTAGTCTCCATCTTGATAAAACCATTTGTATTTCTACGTTCCATCCGAGTTTGACCTGAGATATACTCAAAACCATAGTAGCCGGCTTTTTCACATTTCTCTTTTACATCAGCGACTGCATTCTCAAAGGATTTGTTTTGGCGGTTAGAATTAAAAATCATGACACCACCTCTTGTGTTCATAGGCTCAAAACCAACCCCAGAAAACTTCTTTTTTGATGTTGATGTCTTAGTTTTTGAAACTCTTAGATTACAATAAGGTGTTTGACCACCTTCATCCTTATTAGTTGATGTTAGCTGTGAATATAGAGGCCGACTTATTAGATAGTCGTCATCGTTGATACTACTTATACGAAGAAGCTCATGAATGATTAAAGGTCTTAAGTCATAATTTTGTTTTTGAAAATTTATCCAAGTATCTAGATGAAGCTTTAAGAAGTTTGGCTCACCAATGACATCGACGATTGAGCCTGTGTTATCCACAAGCTCTTCTTTCGTCACTTCTATAGAAACCTTCTCTAAAGAAGCCCTTAAGTTTTTAAGGTCGATCTCTACGTTAGAGATCTTAAAGATTTCTTGGACGGTGGATAATTCTTTAAGAACGACGGCGGCTTCGTTTATAAAGTAGTTTTTAACTCTTTCTTTTTTCAAGTCGCTAAAGTCACTTGCGTATACGGACCCCGTAAAAATAATAAAAATTAGGAACTTTAACATTATTCAAGCTCCTGACTTTGAGGAAAGAGTTGGATATTTAGACTATAAATTTGGTCATGGGTTTCACCCGATTTTAAAAAGGCGGATAGCTCTTTTCTAAAGTTCTTAATCATTTTTTTGGCTTCAAGTAATTTGGTCTTATCAACGGGCATCATAATTGACGTTATATCTCTATTCTCTAAGTCTACCGATTCTAATGAGGCCTTGGCCCTTGCTATGTTTTGGTGATGAAAGTTACGTATAGCGCTTGAAGGAATATCACTTGGGGTTTCAAGAGATTGTTCAGTTCGAATCAGCTCCCCATTTTCCTCCCTTAGAAGGTTCAATCTTTTTAGTCTATTGATGGCCTCCCCTGCTTCAATCACAGTTATGCCTAGAGAGTTGGCAATCCAAGAGGTGTTTGATTGAAACCCTTTAATTAAGCAAAGATTAAGAATTCCAAAGTGATACCAATCATGAATGACTTTAAAGTGATCTAACTGTAATTGTTTATAGTCGAGACTTTCTTTTAAGCTTCTCTCTTTTCTTTCTGTTTCGTTTAAGCGGTAAAACTCGTCCTTTGCTACGGCCTCTAAGAACTTCTCTTGAAGCTTAAAGTCCAATTTTAATTTTGCTGAAAACTCAATAGCTTTAGTTGTCGTAAGTGGTCTTTTTCCATTTAGTATCAGCGAAAGGACTGAAGGAGAGCAGTTCAAAAATTTGGCAAAGGAGCGCATCGAAAAAGAGGGGTTTATCTTTTTCTTATCATTCCAAAAATCCTTTAAGATCTTTATGTAGAGTTCTTGCCAGTCAGACATAGGCTAATTGTACGTTTAAAAGAGATTCTGGGCCTTTGGTAGTGAAGGATTTACTACCCTGTCAGCTTTTTATACACCCTGATTTCAACAACTTATCCTATGTAATTCCTCTATGTTTCATAGGGGGGTGAAACACTTTGAGTCCTTCGGGGATTGAGAAAAATTTGGCAGCTGGTAGATTGCGTTCATCGAAATCTTAATAACAACGCTAACTGGGAGCGCAACATGAAAAACCTAATGGTAGGTATGAGTTTAATTTTTACTTTTCAAGCAGAAGCTGGAGGACTTGGAGACATTTTAGACACCATAACTAACAGCAAGAAAAAATCTAAAACGATTCAGTATGTTCATAGAACCGAAGATAAAAAGAACTGTGAAAAAGAAGGGAAGAGAGTGGCACAAGAAAGAGTTATTGCTCTTTGTCAGCAGGAATTCAAAAAAGAATGTAAAAAGATGGGTAAGCCCTCCGTTTTAGTTCCTACAGAAGAAGTTTTAGCTGTGCCACAAACAATCGAGAAGTATTTTCAATTTGATACTAATGATAAAAATGGCTGTGAAGCTCATGCTTTAAAAGAATCAAGAAAACTAGCTCTTCTTGAATGTCAGAAAAACTTTGGAACAAATGCTTCTTGTGAAGTGATCAACGCTGTCATCACAAGACCAGTGACAAGAACCGTTCATAGCTCAACTTTTGGTGGAATGTTTAAAAAGTATAAATGTACTGCTAAGGCCATTGCCCAGCCGCAAGTTAATGGAAACCCCGTTTATGCTTGTACTGTTTCAGCAAGCGCAAAAGCTAAGAAAGGATCATGGAGAGACGTGCTAGGTGATGTTCTTAATAACTAACTTTTAAAATTAGGAGATAAAAATGAAAACAATTAAAAATATACTAACTTTTGGACTTTTTACAATAATGCCTGTGTTTTTCTTGATTAATACGACTACGGCCTATGCTCATGAAGGAGGCTGTAAGCAAGTAGGAGAGCTTAAGAGATGTGAAATTACCGTGGCCCGTTATTTAACTGACCTAGGCAAATGTACTACAAAGCCTTCAAGTAACTCTACTTATTATAAGTACGGATACTTTTCAGTCGGAGAAAAGGTTCTTAAGCAAACTTGGCTTGAGGACGCTAGAGGAATGATCGAGGGAAGTTTAAGTAAAACTGTTGAAGATGACTTTAAGACCATTCAAACCGATAGCGCATGGAGGTATAATAGTGCTGCTATTTCTCGCTGTGAAGGGAAAAGAGATGCTTATGAATTAAGACTAGAGTCAAAAAGAAAAATTCGAAAACTGATTAAAGACTTCTTAAAGAGGTAAAAATATGGCCAGGTTTAACCTGGCCTTTTTATTTCTTATTCTTCATCTTCGCTTTCTTCTTCCTCTTGTGCCTGCTTTTTGGCTTCTTCAACAGCTTCCTCTTGCGCTTGTTTTTTAGCTTCTTCAATTTCTTCTTCGGCTAGCTCTTCGGCTAGGTCAGAGGAGCCACTATCGCCTTCATAAGAGCCTCCACCGCCCCCTGAAGCATTTGCTACTGAGACTGTCATGAGAAAGACCATAAAAAGTGATAAAAGAGTTTTCATAATATATCCTTCGTTAAAACTTAAGCCTAAGGCCTATTTTAATAATTTCATTAGCATTATCGTCAGCCATCCTATTGGACTTTAGACCTTGGTGTTCATAACCGGTCAAGAAGTGATAGGACTTTTTTGCCCCAAAGGGCACCTCTATATTAGCATTAAAACCGACAATTTTAGCCTCTAAAAGAGGAGAGGTTCCGCTTGTATTAGCTGTGTCTACCAATTGAGATTTATAGTCTCGAACTTTATAAGAGAGTCTTGAGTTAAAACTAAATTTTTCGAAAAAGTAAGCGAAATTTACTTTAAGTTCAGGACCTTTATAAGTTCTTCCCCCTTCGACAGTATCTTTATTATAAGTGTACCCCAGGTTTGGAGTTAGTCTGTATTTTGCTTGTTTTAATAAATAGCTAAAACCTACTTTGTAAGTGTGAATGGTTTCGGCTGAAGTACTAACCTGGTTTCCCGTTGCATTTAGGGCCCGCTTCTCTTTATAGATTTTATCCGTAAAACTAATAGGAACTATAAGGGTATGTCCTTTATTGATCTTATACTTTTGAGTCAGTTTACCAGAAAGTCTCAAGTTGTCGTCCTTAAGAGGAAGTGCCTCAAGGGGGTTTGCCGCTTCTAAATAGGACTGACTTCTTATTCCAAGATTGAAGCCTAAATTATATTTCTTAGTTAAATCTTTTGCGACACCGCCATCTAGCCCAATAGACCAGTTCTTAGAATCTTCAATTTGTTGATCTTCATTTGTAAAGATTGATTTTGTATAGGAAGTATTAAAGGAGCCGCTATAGATAAGTCCTCTTTTTGGCAAATAGAGACCAATTAAAGTATTACTTAAATTAAAGTTTCTGACCTTTTCCGTTAATGAGGGAGTGTATTCTAAATCAACAGTAGGTAGATCTATTAAAATGAATTTTTTAAAGGGTTTAAATTTAAGTTTAGTCTTTAAAGAGGCCTGTTGACTATAGACGTCCTTCTTTACAGGATTAGAAACCCTATCAATATTGGAGTTAGTTTTTGCATTAAGCTCGATAGTGATTGGAAGGCTCGCGATGGCATTGCTTGAAAATAAAAGTGAATAGATTATTGTGATAGTTTTCATGGGCTATTTAACGTCCAGTCGTAGTTTACAAATTCTATATCATTAATATTAAAGCTGGTTCCTTCAGGTGTATACTTTTTTACAAAGGCTTGGATGAACTCTTCATCAGTATCAAAATCTTCCTCTCTGGCAATGTCAGAGATAAAGTCGTCTAGATACCAATCAAATATTTGGCTTAAGAAAGTTGTTTCACCACGATTTTCAAACATTCTAGGAAGCCTTAGGCCAGCTCTGGTAATAAAGCTTAATTGCTCGTCAAGCTCATCTTTATTAAATGGTTTATGGAGTAAAACTGGACAGCCTGCACTTGCGCAAATTACAGCAAAGTGAATCCTTGCGTCTTCATAGTTTGTTAATTCAGCAATTTTTTCTTTTTCAATTTGATCGAGGCTCATGACCTTGCCGGCGACTTGATAACCGAAGTTTATTGAATCGGAAAAAGCCTTAAAGGAATTCTCTCCACCTAGATTGGCGATAGATTTAATTAATCCTTCACAGCTATTTTGAATGACAATATCTATGGCAATAAAATTATATGCATTTAGTAAGGCAGCGACTATTTCTTCATTATTAGTTGAGTTCAAATCAATTGCATTAATATGACCTAATATAGAAGAGCGAAGCTCTTTAGTGGTAGTGCTTTCCTTTTCATTTAATAGCTTTTGATAATCTACGCGGCTGTCATAGTTAATATTAGAAGAATAATCTAACTCGGGGGGCAAGGAGGAGCCATCCGGAGCAACAACAAATGAGTCAAAGAACTTTTTTAAATTTGATTCTAAGGTGCCAAAAGTTTTAAATGGCCCAGTTGTATTATCTTTTGCACAAACTAAGAAATTCCCTACAAAAGGATCTTCAATAGGTGGAAGATTTCCAACTTGGTAACATCCAACAAAACTTATCGCCATTAAAATAAAAAATACTTTCTTCATAAATTTCCTACTTGACCAAGGCCTTATTTTGTTTGTAAATATATTAACAAATATAACTTGGCTACAAATATGTGTCACGTTTAAAAGTTTTGTTACACCAATACACAAAGAATCCTGGAGGATTATATGAAAACATTGCTTATTGCGTCATTGTTGCTCCCATGTATGGCTTTTGCCTCTGGAAGTAAGACTAAGAAGTTTTTAGTTACTATTACGAACACCACTAAAGCTCAGGTTCTGACAGTGCCAGTCGTTGCTCTTCATTCAGAATCAACCAAGCTTTTTGAGATAGGAAAACCAGCGACTGCTGGACTTACTCTATTAGCCGAAGATGGCGGGACCAGTGTTTTAGAGGACGAATTAAGAACACTCGGAAGAAGCCGAGTCGATAATTATGAAACGGCCGATAATAATATTCGTCCTGGTAAATCAGTTCAGGTTTTAATTAAAACTAAGAACGCTTCTAAAGTGAGACTTTCTTTAGTTAGTATGCTCGCCACAACTAATGATGCCTTTTTAGGAGTTCAAAGTGTAAAACTTCCAAGAAGAATGAAAGAGGTTTCAGTAGGAGTTTATGACGCTGGAACAGAGTTCAATAGCGAGTCTTGTGACACTGTACCTGGACCTCCTTGTGGAAGTCATAATGCAAGAGATACAGATAACGCCGAAGGGGTAGTATCTGAGTTTAAAGGTCTGACAGGTTCAGGAGATATTGATTTAGAACAGTATGGCTTCTCAAATATGCCTGCAACTGTAAGAATTGAAGTTTTAAAATAAATAGTGTTTTGGCCCGAGGTTTACTCGGGCCTTCTACTTAAATCCTTGAAATTGTTAGTTTTGCCTAGTTGAGTCTACCTAGGGCCGTATTATAATAGAAGACGAGATGGCAAAAGAGACAAGAAGTCATATTGATATTTCCCTAAATATTTTGAAGCGTTTTAATCGCGCTTTAAACTTTGATGTTTATATTCAAAGAACTGAAACTTCCTTTACCAAAATTTTTAAGAAAGGGGATGTTATTGATTGGGAGCGAGTTCATCTTTACGAAGATAAAGGGATAACTCATTTTTTTGTGGCCGCAAAAGAATACGATGTTTACGGTCAGTTTATTGAAAGATTAGGTGAGCAGTTAGTTGATAATGCCGATCGATTTAGCCCTGAAGAATCTGTGACATTACTTAGAGACCTAGCTCAATTTACCTGTCACGAGATGATCGATGAGATGAAAGTTGATGAGAGGTCTGTCTATAATGCTAGCAATGTTGTTTCTGGCTGTATTGATGTTTTAAGTAAGGACTCCAAGGGGGTCTTAAGTATTATGACCATGCTTTCCAACCAGCCTTATATTTTAAAACATTCTGTTATGGTGAGTATTTTTTCGGTACTTCTTGGTAAGGCCAATGGAATTACATCAGATACTAATTTAAAAGTGATTGGACTGGGTGGCTTCTTACATGACGTTGGGGTAGGGCAGCTAACTTTTGATCCGGAAGATACTGACCAGCTTACTCCAGAGCAGAGAAAGGAAATGAATAGGCACCCAGAAATAGGAAGACAGCTCTTAGATCGCGTCAAAGGGATTAGGTCGGAGGTATTGCAAATTGTTATGCAGCACCATGAGCAGCCAAATGGAAATGGATATCCAAACGGCTTAAGAGATAAAGATATTTACCATCCGGCTAAAATTGTTTCAATTGCAGATACATTTTGTTCTTTAATTACAAAGAGAAGCTATCGAGATGCCTTTAATGTTGGAGAGGCAATTTCTATAATGCGTGAAAGTCATGGGAAGTTTGATAAGCAGCTCCTTGATTTATTTGCAAAGACCGTCTCACCTAAAAAAGCTTCGTAGCTTAAGCCAAAAAATGGTTCCTAGAATCTTATAACCAGCTTTAAAAGTTCCCTTTAGAGTCCCTGTTATTTTGCTTACGCCAATTCTTTTTTTATACCCAACTGAAATCTCGGTGCAGTTGAGCTTATGAATAAGAGCCTTTACCTGCATTTCCACAGTCCAACCGAAGTTAGTATCAACCATTCCGATTTCTTTAAGTTTTTCAGTTCTTATGGCGCGAAAGGGACCAAGGTCTGTAAAGCTTGGTCCTTTGAAAAATAATCTCATAAGAGTCGTCGCTAACCAGTTTCCAAATATCGCTTGAGGTAAAAGAGCCCCTGGTTCAGCTTTACCTCTAGTACGCGAGCCGATCACAAGGTCAGCTCCTCGGTCAACTTCTAATAGAATTTGAGAAAGCTCCTCTGGAAAGTCAGAAAAATCGCCGTCGATAAAAGCAATAATTTTAGGGTTGTAGCTATAGGCCAGCTCTATTCCAGAAAGACAGGCCTGTCCGTAGCCCATTCTCTCTTCAAGAATGACTTTTGCTCCATGATTAATGGCCATCTCTGCCGTTTTGTCAGTGCTATTATTATTGACCACGATGATCTCTAAAAGACGCTCTTTAGGTAGCCCATCGAGGACTAAACCAATTGACTCTTCTTCATTGAAGGCCGGAATGACAACGACTGTATCTCTTTCTGGTCTATTCAAGTTTATTCCTGCTATTATTTATTAGTGAATACTTTTAACATCATTTCTACCCTTTGGCTTCTTACTTGTTTCATTTTAACGACACTTGGAATAGTTTTTAAAAGCCCGGGACCTGAATATGACGGTGGAATATATTATATAGCCTTTACTCTTCTTTTTCTTGTGGTCGTTTTAGCCTTACATAATAAAAAACTGCTAGAAAGCTTTGAGCTTCCAATAGGTGTCTTTATCTTTGGGGTTGTTACACTTCTTTTTAGTGAACCCCTTTATGAAAATGACCATTATCGCTACCTCTGGGAAGGTAATGCTTTGTTTAGAGGTGAGAATCCGTATTTACACCCACCGAATAGTAGTGTTTTAGATCACCTCGTTTTCTCAGGTAGAGAGAGAATAGGTTTTGACCACTTGACCACGGTTTATCCACCAATAGGAATCATTTGGTTTGGTATCGGTGGCATCTTTGGGCTTGATATAGGGCTTAGAGTTTTAATGGTATTAAACGCTGTTTTAGTATTTTTCTGTTTTAGTAAACTTAAGTCTTTAGTCAAACCTTGGATGCTAGTTGCAGTTTTTCCCATAATGGGAAAGGAGTTCATTCAGGCCATTCATATAGACCTTTTAGCTGCCTTTTTCTTTCTACTCTTTCTCACTCAAAAAAAGAAAAACTTCTCTAAAAGCTTAATCTTTATTTTCTTCTCTATTTGGACAAAGATTTTGGGAGTTGCAGCCATTCCATTTTTACTTTTCAAAAGTACCTCCGGATTTAAAGAATCTATTAAAAGAATAATTCCTCTTACTGTAGTGGCTTCCTCTTTGCCACTGTTTATGCATTGGATGGTAGGTCTTGAAAAACTAAAAGGTCTTAGAGAGTTTACAATAGACTGGGTTTGGAATCCGGGTTTTTACTCTATTTTAACTCGAGTTCTTGATATTATGGATGATGAAGCTAGGCAAATTACGGCCTATTTTTATGCCGGCTTTATTATAATGCTTGGAATATTTTGTTTAAGAGAACTTCTAAAAAAGAATTGGAATTTTGAGCAAGAGTTTTGTTTGAAAATGTTCTATTTAATTTTTGCGGGTCTCATGTTTTTCACTCCAGTGTATAACGGCTGGTATGCCATCTGGTTTATGTTTCCTGCTATGCTCCTTGGATTAAACACCGGAGTTATTTATGGCATCTTCTCGGTTTTTTGTTATACCCACTACGGTTTCGCAGACTATCACTGGGTGGGAGAGCTACTCACTCATATCTGGTTTCCCATTTCGGTACACGCTTCCTTTTGGAAGAATCAACAAGTTAGAAGCGAAAAATCGTAGGGTGTTTAAGAAATCTTTTTAGACTAAAACTGACCTACTTAAATGGTGATGAAAAAATCCAGGTAAGCAAGAAGCTAGCAAGCTTTCGTCGTTATCCAAGGTTTATCGACGCACTATAGAGCAGCTGGATTATTTTTAGGTCAAAAACAGACCTGGCATTATTCATCACCATGGTAATCGGTCCGTTTTTAAAGATTATTGCAATTGAATAGTTTAACAAACTTAAATATCGAGAAAATCCTTCGCGCAAGGTTCCCCTAAACTATTGAAAGCTCCAAAAGGAAGCGTGTACCTATGAAGTGGAAGAGCAGCTAGCTCCACCGAGAACACAGAACTTGGAACAAAAGGGATGATTTAAGTAAACATCTTGAAAGGATTCCTCCAAAGTCTCACCCATATTAAAGCTTTCGTCATAAGCGATTAAGGTGCAGGCTTGAACTTGGGCCTTCTCTTTGTCCTTTGACTTAACGATCATTCTTTCAGTAGAGCACATTTGCATTTCAGGAGTCTTCTTTAAGATTCCCCAGCAATCAATCGTGATTTCAGGGACATCTTCCATAGCATCCATTTCTGGAAAAATGACAAGGTTTTCTGAACTTAATTTAAGACCAATATCATGATCCTCTAAAAGCTTTTGGTATCCACTTCTGGCCAAATCCAAGTCTTCACCAGTAATACTTCTTCCCGCGAGAGAGATATTGAAGCCATTGTCATAGAGCCACTTGAGAGACTTTAGAGTAGGGGCAAATGTTCCCTCTCCTCGTTGCTGTTCATGAACTGCTTTTGTATAGTGATCTAGAGATACTCTAAGACTAAGATTTGAATTATACTTCTTTTTTAATTCCAAAAATTTATTTTCAGCTCTTGAAATGACTTTGTAGGCATTGGTTAGCACAAGTGCTTTAAGGCCTGCCTTGAAGGTTTCCTCTAAAATCTCAAACATATTGGGATTTAAAAATGGCTCGCCACCGGTAAAGGCAACTCGATCCAAAGAGATTCTATTATTCTTATTCTCAACAATTTCAGCGAGAAAAGGTCTGACATCATCCGCTGTAAGATAAACTAAACGATCATTAGTCGGTGATGATTCAATATAGCAATTTGCACATTTTAAATTGCATTGAGTTCCCGTATTAAACCAAAGAGTTTCCATTTTCTTCATAGGAACAAAAGCTCGTTTCTCTTCCTTGGCCGTTAGGTACTTATCTTTGAATTTGTTTGGACTTAGTTCAGCCATTATTTAGTTTCGTTTAAGTTCCAATCATAGCTATTCCAGCTAGAACTAACATTATCCTTGGCGATTAAGCCTTGATGTTTCTTATCACTCGTAATTCTAGTGCTAACAAACTTTAAGTATCCACCATATTTTTTATTAAAGTCATCCCCATACCATTTGAAAATTTTTGATAACTTAAGCTTCTTTTTTATGGGGTCATAAGAGTTTTTATCTCTATCCATTAGAAAAACTTTAGTAGCTTCCTTTAATTGCTTCTCTAAGAGATTTCCCGTGAAAGCAAATCTATGTAGGGGAGGGCAACCAATTGAAGCGCAAACTACAGCAAAATGAATCCTGGGCTCGTCAAAGTTTTTTCGGATCATAACATGCTCTACTTCATCTAGATGCGTTTCTTTTCCAAATAACTTAAAAAACTTTTTCTTCCAAGGGCTCTTAAAAAGAGTCCCTAAGTCTTTAATGCTTTTAGTAGGGTAGTTATCGATGATCAATTTTAAAGTAAAAGCATTATAGACATTAATTAAAAAGGCTAACTTATTTCCTGCTGTCCAAGTATCAAATTCAGTTTTTTTAACTGCAGAAAGGGAAGCTAAGTAATCATTAAGTTTTGCAGGGTTCTTTTTTAAGCTCTTATAGTTTACTAAAGATTGTTGTCCCTTGAAGACGACATTTTCCTTTAAAAGCTGATCAAAAACCTTGTGATTTTGATCAAAGGCAAAGCCAGAAAAACTCAAAAAACTAAGACTCACAAGTATAAAAACTTTCATTAGCAACAGCTCCCACCGTTTCCGCCCTTTTGAGGGATATTTTCAAGGGGAGATTCACCCCCACAACCTTCAAAAATCCCAAGGTGCTTTTCAAAATTTCCATTATAATCAAAATGCTTTTTGAATCTTGATTGCTCAAGCATTCGCCAAGAGTTTCCACAGATCTTAAACTCTACACCTTTTTCTATGGCGTGATTTCCATCTAAAACAAAAATATTTGGTTCATATTCTACCGTCCCTTTGTAAACCACAGACTGACCATAATCTTCACAAGCGGACTCGAGTTCAGGAAGTTTAAAAAGACGATAGGTAATTGAATAAAACTTTATATCACCGACCTTTTCTTCAACTTCTTTTGACTCGATGGTAATAGGAGCAATTTCAACTGTTCTTGGGTCTAGGAATCCAACTTTTTTAGAAATTGCTAAAAAGTCATTCCAATAAAGGGCACCGCTTAAGCATTCTCCCCAAAGGACTTCGTCATTTTGTAAATGCTCCGGAACTCTTCGGTCTGAATAAACATCTGAGAAGTAGAGCTCTCCTCCCGGTTTTAAAACGCGGTAGGCCTCTCTTAAAACAGCTTCTTTATCGGGACTAAGATTGATAACGCAATTTGAAGCGATCACATCAAAGTAATTATCTTCTAGATTTAGTTCATCTAATTTTTCGATATATCCTTTTAAGAATTTTGTATTTGGTTTTGAGTAGCCAAATTGTTTTGCGTGATACTCTTCATGTCTGCGGGCAACATCAAGTTGCTCGTCGGTCATATCAACCCCAACAACTTCTCCATTTTCTCCAACGAGTCGGCTCATTAGGTAGCAATCTCTACCTGAACCAGAGCCTAGGTCTAAAACCTTACAGTCTTTTAAACCCTGAGGAATAGTTAGGCCGCAGCCATAATATTTCTCCATGACCTCATCGTGGATT
Source organism: Halobacteriovorax sp. (assembly GCA_002720865.1). Classification (GTDB taxonomy): domain Bacteria; phylum Bdellovibrionota; class Bacteriovoracia; order Bacteriovoracales; family Bacteriovoracaceae. The sequence continues at coordinate 78,411 of PBIO01000020.1, read as the reverse complement.
AAGGACATTGTCTCTCTAATATGATCGGGATATTTAACGATCGTGCAGCAAGCATTAGTTTTTAAGTCGTCGGATTTTTGAAGCACTTTTCCGTAATACTCTTGCACATCAATATTCTTTTGGTTGTTTTCAGTCATTTTGATTAACCTTTGTTTGTTAGTGTGTTAACATAGGCTCTTGTTACACATGTAGCAATTAATTTTTAGTGAGACATACTTGTAATAATATATACTTAACACCTATGGCAAAAAAAAATGAACATTTTAGAAGCCCTAGCTTCCTTAAGAAGCTTCAAAATAGGGATAAAACGGCCATATCTGAGGTTGTGAACGCCTATACCACTCATCTTTATAAAGCGGGCTTGGGCATGGGGATCTCAGAAGAGAAAGTTCAAGATATTTGCCATAATACCTGGGCCACCTTCTTTGAGATCTTACCTCGTTTTGAAGGAAGGTCTCATGTAAGGACTTTCCTTTTTGGAATCTTTTATAATAAATGCTCCGAGGCCTATAGGCAGAATGGTCGGTTTGAAAAAGCAGATCCAATCGAAGAGGTCATGGAGTCCAGGTTCGCTGAAAATGATCACTGGTCAAACCCAATTAGTGAACCAGAGCGTTATGTAAATCAAAGTCAAATGATTGATATTATTGAGAAGTGTTTGGAAGGCCTTCCAGTTCAGCAAAAGGCAGCGTTTTATCTAAAAGTGGTGGAAGAAAAAAGCACGCAAGAGGTTTGTAACATTTTAGAAGTAACAAACACCAATTTAAGACAACTTCTTTATAGAGGTAAAAATAGATTGAGAGAATGCGTGGAAAAGAGCGCAGGGCTGTAGAACGAGGATTGTTCAATGGAGATTAATCCATGAAATGGATGTTGAGCTGTAAAGAAATTACCGAAATTTGCTGCGACGAAGATCGAAGGCTGGGTCCCCTTGAGACAATGAAGTTTTGGATGCATCTTGGAATCTGTAAGGCCTGCGCTGCCTATAAGAAACAAATTGAATACATTAATCAAACAGTGACTAAAGTCATGAAAAGTCGCTTTCAAATAGATGATATTAAGCTAAGCAATTTAGAGAAAGAGATTATTGAAAAAGCATCTAAGGACGCTTAAAATCTTTTAATGTCCAACCCCGAAAACAATGAAAAGATAAACTTCAAGTCGCTTATACAGTGGTGTCCTCAGGCCTTTGTCTTTGCCGACATGGAAGGAAATGTTCAGTTTGCAAATCCCGCGGCCCATAGGTTGTATGGATATGATGAGGGGGAACTCTTAGGCAAAAATGTGGATATTTTTAATTCTCATTTAACACATAATACAGAAGAAATTGTCGAAGCTATTAAAGAGAATGGCTCTTGGGAAGGAGAGTTGATTCAAAGAAAAAAAGACGACGCTGTATTTTATGCCGAGCTGTCAGTTAATTTAGTCTTCGTCGATGGTCAGCCCACTGGGCTTTGCTCTTATAGCCGAGATATTACCGATAAAAAAGAAGCCGAAAAGAAAGTTTTAGAACAGAGGGAACTACTGGCCTCTTCGTCTAAGCTTTCAACAATTGGAGAGATGGCCGCAGGGATTGCCCATGAGCTAAATAATCCGTTAGCGATTATTTCAACAAAAGTTCAACTTCTTAATAAGCTTATTGAAAAAGGTAAACTTGAAAAAGAAAAAATAGAAGATGAGCTAGGTGATGTTAAGGATACCTGTGATCGAATCTCAAAAATTATTTTGGGCCTTAAAGCAATTTCTCGAGACGGAAGCCTAGATCCAAAAGCAAATGTTAATATTTCAGAAGTATTTAGTGATTCACTAAATCTTTGTCAGGAAAGATTTAAAATTAATGATATCGAATTTAGGGCCAATACTACACAAAGTGAAGACTCCTATGTTCTTGGAAGGGGAGGGCAGCTTAGCCAAGTTGTTTTAAACCTCTTAAACAACGCATTTGATGCCGTTCAAAATGTCGATGAAAAACTAATCGAACTTACTAGCTCATTAAATAAAGATAAACTCTTAATCGAGATTCAAGATAGTGGAGAGGGAATTGACTTAGAGTTAAGAGAAAAAATCCTTCAACCATTTTTCACGACCAAAGACCCCGGTAAAGGCACTGGACTTGGCTTAAGTATTTCTAGAAGAATAATTGAAGATCATGGTGGAAAATTTTATTTAAAAGACCAAAAGAAGACCTGCTTTGTCATCGAACTACCACTGGTGGACTAAAGAAATGGCTGCTTTAATAAATGAAGAAGCTTTTGATCAGCTTCTCTTTGAAAAGCTCGCTGACCAATGACCTTAGAGCTTTTCCATTTATCCGTATAAGTTCCAAATAACCTATCCCATATTGATAAATTAAATCCAAAATTAGTATCCGACTCAAACTGCTCTTCAGAGTGATGAATAATATGCATTTGCGGTGTAACAAAAACATAACGAATAATTTTCTCAAGTGGTGCGGGAAGATATAAATTCGAATGATTAAATATGGCCATACTAGAGAGAATAATCTCAAAAACAAGAATGCCTTTAGGGCTAGCCCCAATAATAGAAATGGCCATAGTTTTTACCATCATAGAAAAAATTATCTCAATAGGATGAAAACGAAGAGCGCTTGTAAAATCTAAGTCTCTATCAGAGTGATGGACTTGATGAAGCTTCCAAAGAAAATTAATTTTATGAGTAAGAACATGCTGACCATAAATAATTAAATCCATAAAAATGATCGTGAGGATTATAGAAGGCCAGTAAGAAAGATTGATCCAATTAAAGATCCCATAATTATTAGCTTCGCAGTAATAAGCTATCCCAACTGCACCCATTGGATATACTAGGCGAACCAAAAACGTATCGATAAAAACGATTCCAATATTTGAAGGCCAGCGATCTTTACGGCTCATGACTCTTTTACGATAGGCGAAGGATGCTTCTAGAAAACCAAAGCAGAATAAGGTTAGGGCAAATATAACTGTTCTAATTATTCCTTCATTCATACAAGTCCTAGTGTACTAGAACTTTAACTCCGTTAACAGTATGATGGCATTTACCGTCAGCTCTTAATTCAAACATTCCTTCAACAGCATCGCCTTCACCTGGAACTGGAGAAAAAGTTGCAAATCCACCGCCGCCCCCGGCAGTGATAGGATTTCCGGCCTGGTAATTATTATTAATTGTTGTAACGTCAGCGGCATAGAGGCTTCTGTTACTTTGAGTAATGCCTAAAAATGGTCCCATAACGGAAGTATCGTTCCAGTTATGAGAAAGGCCTAAAAGATGACCCATTTCATGTAAGATAACAGAGTGTAAGTCATAATCAGAAGTGCTCGAGGAATCAGTGCTAAAATCATAATCCCGATAATTCACAATAATGTCCGCATGGTTTAACTCAATATACTCGTTAGCAGTACCTACGTTTCTTCTAAAACCAAAAAATTGGGTAATGGCCAAAGCGCTGGAGCTAACATTTGAAAACCAAGTAAAACTTTTATAAACACCCATTTCACCGTCTCGAAAATCTGAAACATTGGCGTAGGCCTTATTGGCAACATTATCACTAGGAATTTTTATAAAGGTATATCCTGTATGGGCATCATTCCAAAGCTTAGACATCTGATCGATGGGGTGGCGTCCACTTCCATCCAAATCTGCCGCCACAAATGCATTGGTAAAATCCGTTGAAGTATTGATATCAAGTGGTGCAGCTAAAGTTGCATTTGACCACCTAATAGGAGTGCCAGGAGCAATTGGTCCGGCCCCACCCGTTGAAATTTTTGTGGTCCCACCAGTTCCTCCAAGACAGGAAGATAGGCAAATAAGCAATAATAAGAGTGTGAGCAATTTCATACTCTTATTATCGGGTAATTCGGAATAATCTTGAGTGAATTACTCTATATAATTAACGAATAATCAGTATCTTAGCTATTTGCCTTCGCATGATCAGCTAAAAAGGTGTCTAGACCCTTTTCTGTTAAGGGGTGTTTATATAGAGCTTCAATAACCTTGTATGGCATGGTCGCAACGTCTGCCCCAACAAGTGTGCAGTCACGTAAATGAAGGGCATGTCTTATCGAGGCTGCCAGGATCTTGGTAGTAAAGCCATAGTTGTCATATACCATACGAATTTCTTCAATTAACTGCATTCCATTATGACCAATATCATCCAGCCTTCCTAGAAAAGGAGAGATATAGGTTGCACCGGCCTTAGCCGCTAAGAGCGCTTGATTGGAACTAAAGCATAGGGTTACATTGGTTTTGATACCGTCTTTACTTAACCTAGCACAAGTGGCGATTCCGGCCTCTGTTAGGGGAAGCTTAATAACGACATTATCATGCCACTTCGCTATGTCATAAGCTTCTTTAAGCATTCCGTCTTTATCTGTGGCAATTACCTCAGCTGAGATAGGACCATCTATGATTTCGCAAATCTCTTTGATAACTTCAACCTGAGTTCTTCCAGATTTTGCGATCAGGGAAGGATTCGTAGTAACTCCGTCAACAATTCCCCACTCGGCAGCTTTTTTGATCTCATCAACCATTCCTGTATCGATAAAAAACTCCATTCCCATCTCCTTGTTCTGTCTGTGTTATAATTTTAAGGAGAATAACTTTTTTTAGATAAAAAGGGAATGAATCAGTTGCGTTATAAGTTAACCCTCATACTTTTAGCTCTATCCATTAATGCTTGGGCCCAAAGCGGGCTAGATAATGACGATAGGTTTATTATCACCAAGGAAGATAGTTGGTTTGATAAGGAATATGATTATTCTCAATTCACAGGAAGAGTTACTGACCGCGACAAAAGCACGAATATTTTAAAGATCTCATCAGAAGATAAGAATATTAAATTTTTTAGGGCAGGGGATTTAGTTAACTTTACTGTCGCTTCAAAAGATTCAAATTTTTGTCAGGGCTACGTTAGAAATGTTGAAGAAAAGTTTTTCGTTATCTTTGTAAAAGATCTTTATTCTTGCTGGGAGAATTCGGACTATTTTCGAAGAGGAACTCTTCTTCACTTTAGATCAAAGCAACTCATGAAAAGAGTGCAAGAGGCTTCAAAATATAGAATCGTACTTTTAAAAAGAAAAAAGGATTTCTTTAAACAACTGAATGACGTTAACCACTTTATTTGGAGCTATGATCAGCAAAAAGTTTTAAAGGCCAGCGAATACGATTTGAAAATTGTTGAGCTCCAAAAAGCTAAGCAAAAAGCCTTAGAACTCATGGTGACTCAAAAAAGAGATCAAATTAGACTTCAAAAAGAACTGATAAGAAGACTTAGTGAGCTTGATGAAGAGCTTGATCATTACAGAATTGAAAAAGATGACCTCTTAGTCGACCGTTGGCATTTAGATCATGACCTCGGTGCTCCAGTAGGTAAACGCCCTCAAAAACTCCGCGCAAAAAAGTAGAGTACTCCGTTTAAGACCCCGTTATTGTGAAATAGACTATAAAAAATCTGGAAGGATTTTCCGGATCCCCTTTGTTCATGGGGCATTCCTCAGTTCGCTTCTAGGCAGGACGAAAAGAATTTATACAAACCTGCAACAGCGAGCCTGCAATGAAACTCACTGGAAAGCTGACCCGTCTTTTAGGCGTGGCTGCTCTAGTTACTTCCGTCTACTCAACTTCAGCACTTTCATGTGTTGATGGTCACGGATATTTACCCAAAAACGATATGAAGATTCCACCCTATGAAAAATGGGATAAGAGCATGCGTGGTCTTAGAGGGATTGATGAGTCTGAATTTAATATGGTCTTGGATAAGGTCTATGATGTTTATGCTCCCATCGTTAGAAAATTTAATGGCAACCTCGTTATTCAAAGAGAGTGGCATAACTCTGAGGTGAACGCTTACGCTGAAAGGCAAGGAAGTAACTTTATTATAAAGATGTTTGGTGGTCTTGCTAGACACCATGTGATGACGGCCGATGGTTTTGCCTTAGTTGCCTGCCACGAAGTTGGACATCATATAGGTGGAGCTCCGAAATACCCAGGAACTTGGGCCGCTAGTGAAGGGCAGAGTGATTATTTTGCCAACTCTAAATGTCTGAGAAAAGTTTTTGCTAAAGATGATAATGAAGAAATTATAAAGGGAATGAGTATTCCTAATTTTGTAAGAGAGAAATGTGAAGCCAGTTTTAAAAAATCAAAAGAGCAGGCCCTTTGCATGAGATTTTCAATGGCAGGGCAAGCGGCAGCCTCACTCTTTGCCAATGGAAATACACCACAGTTTGATACACCTGATCCGTCAGTTGTAAGCACAACCTATAATAAACACCCACAGCCTCAATGTAGGCTAGATACTTACTTTGCTGGGTCTATTTGTCCGGTCGAAGATGATGAAGATATGGGGCAATCTGATCCTAATAAAGGTTCATGTAATCGAGCGAGTAAGGAGTATGCCTACGGCTATAGACCCCTTTGCTGGTACAAACCAACAAATGGCGGCGGCGGTGATAACGGAGGCGGGGATACCCAGGTACCAACGCCTACAGTTAATGGACAAACTTCGGTTACCATTAGAAACCCAAATGCCATTGTGCCCATCTTTATTGATGTAAGTGGGATTAGTGGTGCAAGAGGCTTTGTCCTTGAAGCGACAAAACCTAATGCTACTTTTTCAAATCCTAATGGAAGAAATGTTGATCCAGTTAATGGTGGCGGCTATGTCATCGTTAGTGGAAAGAAAGGGAATTATAGCCTTAACCCAGCGAGGCAATTGCCGGGATGGGGCTCCTATCAATTTAGGGTCCTTCCGCTGGATCGCAACCGCAGAGTTCTTGGCAATTTCTCGAATTCTGTTAATATAATCCTTCAACCGTAACGTATCTACGTGCCGGAACTAAGCCCCTTGTTTCGTAGCTTGGGGCTTTTTATATTATTATGAGCGAGTCAAAAGAAATAACAGATGATTTAGAGATTATCGATTTATTAAAAGTGATCTCTTCAAAAAAAGAAAAAGTATGGATTTGGCAAAATTCCGGGGACCGCTTAGTCTTTCATGCCCATATCAAAAAAATTGATCAGCTAAGTAAGCTTGTCCATCTCTATCCTACGGCCACCAAAGGCTTTAGCTTTAATGGGCGAGAGAATATTTTTCTCTATTCTTCTGAAAAACTATTAGCAACAAAATTAAATATAAGAGAAGTTGATTCAGACTATATTATCTTCTCCCTTCCTAAAAAAATCATGAGAGTCTCGGAAAACTTTGTAGACGGATTAGAGTTTGTTGAAAAAGAAAACGAAGATGCTCATATTCATGAAAGAACCCACGACCGAAATCCCATTCAGGGGGAGAAGTTTATAAAAGTACATTTTTCTGATCATCCACCTACGAAAGGTAAGATTTATTCCTTAAACGATATTTCTAAAAGTGGAATGAGTTTTAAAGTAGACGATGTGGGAGAGTTTCATAAGGGAGATATGATTGAGGCTTCCGAAATGAATGGAAAACCTCTCTCTCCTTACTTAAAAGGGGAGGTCATGTCAGTTAGAGAGCTTCCCGACTCGGGGAAGCTCTTCAAAGTAGGAATTAAGTTTATCTAAGACTCCATCATCTCGCTAAAGTCTTTAACCGAAGAAGTCCATCCATCATTATGATCTGCGCGATCTGCTTCACTATGAAAGCCCGTATGAATAAGCTGTAGATTTGATCCGTTTTCATTTTCAGTGATGATAATATTAATATCAGTCTCGATATATTTGTCGGCACCCTTTGAAAAATAATCCCAAGTAAAGTCAATATTTGTATGGGGAGTAATTTTAGTAAAAACACCTTTAACGGGACTGCAGTCATTCCACTCTAAGTGAATAGCTCCGCCTTCCTTAAAGTCAGCGCTCCACTTTCCCTCTATAACTCCGGTCATCTTAAAAAGAACTCCCTCACCAATGGCCTTAAAAAGGGTTTCAGCTTTACATTTAAAATCTCTATTCATGTCTAATTTTAATCTTTCCATTTTTGGCTCCTATCCTATTTTATTCATCGAGTGATTCGATATAATCTTCTAGAGCATTGAACTGATGCTCCCAAAATTTTCTATAACTACCAATAACCTCTTCAACCTTTTGCAGTGACTCCGGGTTCAAACGACAACGTTGAATCCTGCCATCACGTCTTTTGGTAATCAGACCGGCATCGTGCAAAACCTTAATATGCTTTGAGATGGCCTGCTTAGTTAGTCCATAACTAGAACCAAGCTCAGTTAAGCTACTCTCTCCCTCTGTCAAAGCACTTAGCATCCCTCTTCGCGTGCTATCGCTTAAAGCAAAGAAGAGACGGTCAATTTCCTTTTGATCAAGCTCCATAAACACAAGTTAACGGCCTTTTTGAATACAGTCAACCAATTGGTTGACTATTTATGCAAACGTGTTTAATTACAGCTATATAGCATCCCAAAAATGAAGGAGGTTAGTGGGTTTTTAGAAGTAATCGACGATATCTTCCATATCGTAGCCGGACTGGGCCTTTAGGAAGATGATCTTTTTCTTTACGCGGCTGATCTCGGATCTTTTGGAGTAGATTTGATTTTTGATCTGATCTCTATTGTACTGCTCGCCGGTTGTGGAGGCGAGTTTTGATTCTAGGTTTTGAAGTTCGCTATTGAGGGTATTTAAGGTTTGAATATTGTCGTAGATTTTTTTTCCGAGGCGGTATTTTGCTAGGAAGGCTTTTTCCATTCTGATGGGACAAACTTTTTGATAGGTTTTTCCTTCGACGCCTACGCGGTATCCATTTTCGGGAGTGCAGTAGGATTTGATTCCGGCCCCGAAGCCTTTGGTGTACTCGGCGATATTTGGGTTGATTCCGTATTCGCTGCAGGCCTTTGTATGGGCCGATAAAAGATTGCGGCCTTCTCTTCCATTTTTTAGACCTTGCCCATACCAGTCACCGGTGCGGCATTCATCTTCATTAAGAGTGGCACAATTTGTAAGTAGTACAAGAAATAGGCAAAAGAATAGGGTTTTCATGAAAGCTCCTTAGGACTTAATTCTATTGAACCTAAGTAGCTATTGCCTAGAACTTTTTATCATTATAAAAAGGTATATGAGCAAACTATCAAAAATTTATATTTCTCCCGAGTCAAATTACTGGAAACATAAGAAAGGGGAGCCTGGAAAGGCCCCGACCTTGACCCCCGATTCCGTTGAATGTCACGAAGGGCAAGGACTTGTGGGAGATCGATTCTATGACTTTAAAAAAGAATATGGCGGACAGGTTTCATTTATAAGTGAGGACGCCTTAAAGGAAATGAGTTCGGTAACAGGACATAAAGCTGATCCGATTGTTTTTAGAAGGAACTTGTTAGTTTCTGGAATAGATCCACTAAGCTTAATGGGAAAAAGGTTTTCCGTTGGTGAAGTTGAATTTGAAGGACATAGTGACTGCACCCCTTGCGCCTGGATGGACTTTGCTGCTGGAGAGGGAACTTTTAAGTGGCTTAATGAAAATAATAAGGGCGGGCTTAGGGCAAAAATTATCAAGTCCGGAACGATTAAGGTCGGAGACGAGTTAAAACTTCTCTAGTCAAAAGTGTCGTGCTTTCCCTGATATATTTGAAAAAATCTTGGAAGGTAAGTGAGCAACATATAAACTTCAAAACCAGCACTTACGGAAACCAAAATATTAATTGGATATAGTGTTGCGGTTAAATCAGTCATTTTATAAATAAGCACAAATCCAATCACAATCATACCAAGAGCGCTTCCCCATTTTGCGGGAAGTTTTGGTTCTACTTTAAAGTTAATTTTCTTCCACCACATGAGAATAGGTATGGAGAGAAGTTGAGAAAAATTTCTAAGGTTTAATAAAAAGACATAATACCAGGGAAGATCGCCTAAGTAGCCCATCACCAAAGTAAAACTCATTTCAAAGAACTTATCAGCGACAGGGTCGAGAAGTGCTCCAAGGCTCGTGCATTGATCAAGCTTTCTCGCTAGAACGCCATCAAAAAAATCCGTAAGGGCCGCGAAGAGCACAGCAATTGCACAAAGACCAAAATTTTGAGTAACATAGAAGTATAGCGCAACCGGTGTCGCTAGTATTCTAAGTACAGTTAGAGTGTTTGGGACATTCATTAAGGAATTATATCATGACTTATATGCAAAGTATTTTAGGACTCCTCGTTTTTATAGGCCTTCCCTTTCTTTTTAGTGAGAATAAAAAAGCGGTGTCCTGGAAAAAGGTGGGAGTAGGAGTTCTCTTGCAGGTGATCTTTGCTCTATTATTTTTAAAAATTTCTTTTCTACAGGATTTCTTTTTTGCTTTGAATTCAATTGTTCTGATGATTGAAAAGGCAACTTCTGCAGGGGCCAGTTTTATGTTTGGTTATTTAGCAGGAGGGGCTCTTCCCTTTGAGGAAACTCGTCAGGGAGCAAGCTTTATCGTGGCCTTTAGAGTACTGCCAATCGTTCTTGTCATGAGCGCACTTTCAGCGGTTTTATTTCACTGGGGAGTTCTTCAGTTTGTGGTAAGTCTATTAAGTAAGCTTCTACAAAAGTTTTTAAAGATTAGTGGGGTTCAAGGTTTAGGTGTGGCCTCTAATGTTTTCTTGGGAATTGTGGAAGCGCCGCTTTTAGTTAGGCCATATTTAAAAAATATGAGCCGAAGTACTCTTTTTATTATTATGACGGCGGGGATGGCAACAGTGGCCGGAACCGTCATGGTGCTTTATGCATCGATTATATCTAAGGTGATTCCAAATTCACTAGGTCATATTTTAGTTGCTTCTTTAGTCAGCACTCCTGCGGCCGTAATCATTGGCCATCTCTTTGTACCCGGAAGTGATGAAGATCTTCTTGAAGGGGATTTTACTTTAAAAAGAACAACTCAAAATACAATGGATGCATTGGTGAAAGGAACGATGGAAGGAATTCAACTTCTCTTTAGTATCGTGGCCATGATCATTGTTTTATTTGCTATCGTCAGTTTAATAAATCAAGTTTTAGCTTTTCTTCCGGAACTAAATGGAAAAAGCATTACTCTTGAATCACTTTTTAGCTATGTCTTGATGCCTTTTGTTTGGATGATGGGAATACCTCCCGCAGAGGTGGCCGTGGCCTCGGAGCTCATGAGCACAAAGACCGTGCTCAATGAATTTGTAAGCTATAAAAAAATGTCTTCTCTTGGGACAGAATCGTTAAGTGAGAAAAGCCGATTGGTTATGACCTATGCCATGTGTGGATTTGCCAATTTTGCTAGCCTTGGTTTGATCGTGGGATCCCTTGGAACCTTGGCCCCAGAGCGCCGTTCAGAGATTGCTAAGCTGGCCTTTAAAAGTCTTATTGCCGGGACAATAGCCACTATGATGACCGGTGCAGTGGTGAATTTAATCTTATAATAGCTGTTAACTACTTGATTTTACTTTGTAAATTCTACAGGGTGGCCTGCTTATTAATGCTTCGCGTTATATAAAAACTTGTTTATATAATTAGGAGAATACCGTGAAGCACGCATGTAATGTTTTGGTTCTATTTTTAATGGTCTTGTTTGTTATGCAAGGTTGTAGCAAGTATCAAAAAGATAAACTACCACCGGTTCAAAGACAAACAACTGAAACCTCTACAACTAAGGATACAACCCTTAGTCTTGATGAGGACGATACTACTGTAGAAGATTCTCAAACGAATACTGATGACTCTGAAGCAGACGATCAGACCACTGATAAACCGCCAGTTGTGGTTGAGAAAAGTTTAGAGGACTTACTTGATATCTTCTTTGGAACTTTTGTTCTTCCTATTAATAAGGTGGGAGAGGCTTTCGATACAAGAGTTGATTATGAGCGTCTTCATGATCTACGTACAAAAAAGGATAAAACTTTTATTAATCTAGTAACAAAGATTGAAAGAAAGTTTAGGGCCGCAGATGCGTTAAAAGGAAAGTCAGACGCCTATAAAAAAGCCTTCTACGTGAATGCCTATAATTACTTTGCCATCAGACTAATCAATAGATTCTATATAAAGGATGGCAAGAGACTGAAATCAATTTTAGATCTAAGTGAAGGTTTTAATAAACATCAAATTTTTGATGCTAGGTTTATAAGAGTCCATAGCGAAGAGCTAGTATCTCTAAATACGGTTGAAAAGAAATACCTTTCTGGATTAACAAATGATCAAGATGGTCGTTATCACTTTGCCGTTATTTGTGTTTCAAAGGGATGTCCTATTACGCTTAACAAGGCTTATAGAGAAGAGATTCTTGAAACTCAGTTAGATGAAGTAACAAAAGCATCGCTTCTTCTTCCTAGAATGATTAAACATGATAATGATGACAAGAAAACTTACCTGACTAAGCTTTTTGATTGGTACGAAGATCATTTTGTTGCTGACAAAGGTTCAGTAAAGGCCTTTATCCAGCATCATGGTGGAGATATCCTTCATAAAGTAAAATTTCAAAAGTATGACTGGACTCTAAATGGTTTAACCTCGGAAACTGTAATTGATGAAGATGATAAGCCTGAGCTGCCTTCTGAAGAAGAGCAGCAGGGAGGCGAAGGCTCTGGAGAAGGAGCTGATAGTGGTGATGAAGATAGAGCTAATCCATGTGCCGCTCTTATTCAAAGTGAGCAAGAAAAAGTTATCTCTGTCTGTCGAAATCTAATTAGCGGTAAAGAGCATAAGCTAACTAAAAACACTGTAACTGAAGCGAACCTTTGTATTATTAGAAATAGAGAAGCTGATCTTTATATTATTAGAGGTGAGCTTAATTCTAAGGATAAAAAGGAAGTTGAGTCGGTTGTTGAAGTTGATTTTGGCGCTGTCGCAAAAGTCGAGAATAATGGTTACTTTACTTGGGAAACCAAGCATGAGTACCGTGAAGAGGCTAGCTTTCACCCGGATGAGTTAACTTTAAAGTTTCGTCAGAACACTAAAGGTGTGAGAAGAAGCTTACGTAAGATTGTCGTAGGTTGTGAGTAATTTAGTTTTTCAGGCGCTAGAGGTTTTAAATCATTTAGCGCCTACCTATAATTTAGATTTCTTAAAAGATCATCATAAAAAGAAATTACATCTACACGGAGCTGGTAAAACAGCTCCCCGCATGGCCACAGAGCTAAAAGACTTAGGGCTTAAGTTTAAGTCTGAGATAATCATTGGACCTCATAGCGGTCATCCTATTCCTGATTTACGTTCAACAGACGGAGCTCAAAAACTTATAAAAGCAGCTAAGTCTTTAGGAGAAAATGATCTAGTACTCTTTTGTCTATCCGGAGGAGCTAGCTCTCTTATGGAGCTACCAATTGAAGGAATTGAATTAGAAGAACTTCAAAGAATTTATGGAGATCTTTTACTATCTGGAAAAAGAATTCATGAGATTAATTCCGAAAGAAAAAAGATAAGCCAAGTAAAGGGAGGGAAGTTAGGTGATCTGTACCTGCCGGCCCATGTACACTGCTTTATTGAATCAGATGTTGAAGGAGATATTGTCTCTGATGTGGGCTCTTCCCCAATTATTGGCGGGGATAACGGCCATAGCTACGAAGTAACGATGACAAAAAATCATTTAAAAGAGACGGCCAAGAAGCTTTTTTCTAATTTTCATATTGAAGAAGTAAATTTAAGCATTGAAGAGAATATTAAAACACATATGGATTTATTAGAAGAACACTCAAGTTTAATCACATTAGGTGAAGCCTCAGTCAATGTTACTAAAAAAGGACTTGGCGGTAGGAATACTCATTGGGTGGCTCTAATGGGTCTTGAATTAATGAAGTTAAATAAAGATTTTGAGCTCTTAAGCTTCGGCACAGATGGAAGGGATGGGGACACTGGTGCAGCAGGAGCCTTTTTTGATGGAAGGATAGGGCAGGAAGAACTAAAAGCTGCAATTGAAAATTTTGATACTTATAATCTCTTTAAAAAGCATAAGCTCCTTATCGAAATAGCCGAAACAGGCTATAATCTAAATGACTTTAGAATGATTAAAGCCTAAAGGCATATTATTTAATTAAATGAATTTTTATTAAGGAATGTTCACTTGTAAGCCCTCGCTATTGACGCATCTGTGCTTAGCTGTCATCAATCTAATTCATTAAAAAATTAAGGAATAAATGTGGATCAAAAAAAGCATAGCAATGAGCTGACTCATACTGATAATCGGCTTATCTCTTTAAAAATTGAAAAACCAAGAAATTTAAAAAACGACTTACTCTCTGGACTTACCGTGGCCTTGGCCCTGATTCCTGAGGCCATCGCATTCTCATTCGTGGCCGGAGTAAATCCGAAAGTTGGTTTGTACGCAGCTTTTATGATGGGTTTAATCACAGCTCTTTTTGGTGGTAGACCTGGAATGATTTCTGGATCAACCGGGGCCGTTGCCGTTATCTTTGCTCCTCTGGTGGCCAAGGTTGTCGAAATGGGAACTAAGGCCGGAGCCTCTTTTGAAGTGGTTACAGCAGATGCACTGGGATATCTTTTTTCAGCGGTCATCTTAATGGGTCTTATACAAATTCTCTTTGGTGTTCTTAGGCTAGGTAAATTTATTAGACTTGTCCCGCATCCGGTGATGCTAGGTTTTGTAAATGGATTGGCCATTATTATTTTTCAGGCCCAGCTTAGTCAGTTTACTGTGAACGGAGAGCTACTAGCAGCAACTCCGCTTATGATCATGTGCGCTCTTATTGCACTTACAATGATTATTAGTGTTTTTCTACCAAAGCTAACAAAGGCCATTCCTGCGACTCTTGCAGGAATTGTCGTGGTTTCTGTAATTGGATACTTTTTAAATAAGATTCATCCAGGTTCCGTAAGAACGGTTCTTGATTTTGTTCAAGATATGGACCCAAGCTTAACAACGATTCAGGCGGGTCTTCCAAGTTTTGCTATTCCCCAGATTCCTTTTTCTTTTGAAGCCTTTAAGTTGATCCTCCCTTACGCCGTTCTGGCAGCGGCCGTGGGTCTTATTGAATCGCTGATGACTCTTACGTTAATCGATGAGCTTACTGAGACAAGAGGAAATGGTAATAAAGAATGTGTCGGGCAAGGACTTGCTAATGTGATCAATGGATTTTTTGGCGGTATGGGTGGTTGTGCCATGATCGGTCAAAGTATGATCAATATTAGAGGTGGAGGAAGAGGAAGAAGCTCTGGTATCTCAGCGGCAATTTTTCTTTTGGCCTTTGTGGTTGTTGGATCAAGCTTAATTGAAATGATTCCGCTAGCTGCTTTAGTTGGTGTTATGTTTATGGTTGTGATTGGTACCTTTGAATGGTCTAGTTTAAGACTACACGGAAAAATTCCTCTCTCAGATATAATCGTTATTACTAGTGTTTCTATAATCACGGTTTTTGCTGATCTCGCTATAGCTGTGATGATTGGTATTATTATGTCGGCCCTTGTTTTTGCTTGGGAGCATGGAAAGTCTATGCACTCAAGAAAGAGAACTGTTGATGGGAAGACTGTCTATGAATTGGACGGACCGCTCTTTTTTGGTTCTATAACTTCTTTTAAAGATATTTTTGATTTTAAAGAAGATGAAGAGCATGTGGTAATTGACTTTGCTAAATCAAGAGTTTGGGATCATTCTGGCATTGAGGCCTTACAAAATATCACTGAACGTTATTCTCAGAATGGAAAAAAACTACATCTTCTTAACCTAAGTAAAGAATGTGCCACCTTACTTGGTAAAGCTGAAGGAATTGTCGAACTTAGCGTAATAGAAGATCTTGAATGGCATATTGCCGATGATAATCTAGGCTAATTCATAAGAAGCGGCGATAGTTCCAATAATCAAAAGGATTCCTATTGCCGCAAAAATCTTTGCTTTCATATCGTCCTTTTCTCTTATCACAAAATAATGCCTAACACTGGCTCCCGCCATGGTCATAAGAATCAATAATAGCCAATTATGCTCGTGGGCATAAATATTCGGAAAGTGATTCGTGAACATGATAAAAATAATTGGGAGAGTAAAATAAGTATTATGAGTTGAGCGATTCTTAGCATTGATGGCCCATTTGGGGTCAATGGCCTCGCCTTTCTTACTCATCTCAACCATTTGTTTCATTCGGGGAATAATTCTTAAAAGAACATTTCCAACCATCCAGGTCCCAAGAATTGCTGCCACGTGAATAAAGGCAATTCGATGAAACATGGTATGACATAAAAGATAAATCATTCCAGCCGCGTAGAGAATTGTAAGGGTATGGGCCACGCCTGACTTTTCTGCTAGGGGAGACTCCCACAGAAGATCATAAAAAACCCAAGAAACGAGAATGCTCCCAAGGCCCCAAAAAATGGCCTGAGTCCCGGTGATTTCCCAAAGATCAGGGTCAACCAGCTGTTCCCCGCCATCAATATAAAACATCATGATGAGCAAAAACATCCCCGACAACCAGGTCCAGTAGGCCTCCCACTTAAACCAGTGAAGAACCTTTGGAACTTCAGTTGGTCCCATTAGCATCTTTTCCACTTTATAAAATCCACCACCATGAACCATCCAAAGATCACCAACATGACCTTCTCGATTATTGTCTTGATTTTTAACGAATGAGCGGTCCATCCACATAAAGAAAATGGAAGTCCCAATCCAGCAAACGGCAGTAGTAATATGAATCCAGCGCCCCAGTAGCAGGGACCAATCTATTAAATGATCTATCATGTTAAAATGATAACGACTTAGAGGGGAAAACACTAGTCTTTTTGCGGCGTGTTGGCTTGAGTAGGTTATATTTTAAGGCTTCTAATTTTGGCTAAATAGTTAATGAAAATTGAGACTCTATCATATGATATCATTAACCAATGAAACAAATTTCAATAAAGATTATATCTCCAGTAATCTTATTACTCATTTCTACTTCAGTGTTTACCCAGGAAAATCTGGATGAGTTGGAATTATCAAAATATTATAAACATCTTCATCTCGCTAGGAACCATTGCTTTCAGGGCTCGAAAGTAAATGCAAAAAAAGAATACAACAAAGCTCTTTTAATATTAAAAGATAATACAACAAAAAAATATAGAGCGATTTATGAAGAAATGTTATCCACCAAAAAGTGTAAAGAAATAGATCAGGTAGCTCATCGTAGATTTACGAAAAATGAAAAAGAAAAAATAAAATCATTTGTAACAAAAATATTAGATTTAAATTTAAAAAAAGATATCCCTTCTCAAATTAAGAAAATTGTTAACGATAGGTTTCAAAGTAATTATAAGGATTATAGAGACGGCTTTTACGAAAATCCCGCTTTCTTCCGCCCTCCTGGAAGTGAGTATTATCAAATAAATTCTAATTTTTTAAAGGCATCGATAAAAGTTCTTAAATATAAAGGGCAGATAATTATATCGGAAGTTAAATTTGAAGACCTTGTTGCAAGGGAGATGTTGGATTTTCGAGTTCAAATTGAAAATGAATTGAGTGCTAGATATAAAAAAATGATATTGCATTTTGATAATCCTTTTATTGTTGAACTTATGAATGAGTTTAATTTACAAAAATTTAACTTTAGTTATCGCAAAATATTTAAAAATGATGATGAGTATTTAAAATATATCAAATCGATAAATACAAAAATTAAAACAATTCAGATAAGAAAAGTAAGACCCTTTGACCTTGATTACTTACTTATGAGCCCTTTTTATAATTTTTATTCAAGTATTAGAGGAGGGCATCATCATCCTCGTGAACCTTTTTGGGTCAAAGTTTTGTTTAGACTTACAAAGAATAAAAACTATATAGCTCTTGAAAATTCATTAAGGGGGGTAAATAGAGAAGGCGCTGTTTTTTCTGCTGTAGCTTTATTATACCTAAGTAAGAAAGGATATAAACTTTCAAAAGAAACAAAAGATTTAATCGATTTATTAAGACGAAAAAAAGTACCGCTACCATATTATGCTCCTACCATGATTGTAGGAAGGATGACTCCAGGTGCAATTAAGCATTCAGACGATTTTATAAATGAAGAATTTATAAAGAATCAGTTTAGCAGCAGATATGAACAATTTCTTAAAGCACTTGATGAAAAATCTAAGTAAATCAATTTTTTTAATTTTTCTTTTATCTAGGTAACCAAGTCTTTAACTAAAACTCCGAATAGATCTCTTGGCTAGATAAATCTACTTTCAAAACTTCCATTCCTGCTTTTAGGGCACCATTTAAGCCGGCGTCACCGTCATCAAAGAAGAGACACTTACTTGGTTCTACTCCCATTTTTTGCGCAGCAAGTAAAAAAGGCTCAACCGTATCTTTACCGCGTTTTGTGTCTTCAGCGCAGATAACCACGGGAAAATGCTCTCTCATTTCAAACTTATCTAAAACCATTGAGACGGTTTCTCTCTCGCCTCCAGTAACGATAGAGATTTTCTTATGGCTTTTGAACTTAATAGCTATCTCTAAAACCTCTTTAGCGAGGGTGACTTCATTAAAGCGTTCTTTAAAGATCAGTTCTTTTTCATCCGAGATTTCTTGTGGGTGGAGCTCTAGACCATATTTTTGATTGAGCCTATCTACGATCATTACACTGGCAATTCCAGCATAAGTCATCAGCTCTTTTTCCGTAGTCTCAAGCCCATGTTTCGCTAGCGTGTCTATCCAGGCCTTATTATGAATGGGCATTGAATTAATAAGAGTTCCGTCGAGGTCAAAAATTAGGCCATCAAAACTTTCTAGGTCTTTATTCTTAATTTGCATTTAGCTTCCTGAACTTTAGTTTTCTCACTCTGATCTATTACAATATAGCTAACTTAAAGACAATTTTAAGAAAGGCCTTTAGAGGAAATAAAGCTCCCGGTGGAAGTCGCGCTCATGAGTCTGACTTCTAGGAGTTTATCTTTAGAGAGGTTAAGCTCTCGAGTAGAGCGACCAATAAATTCTTGTTCAAGTTCACTTACGGCCAAGATTAGGTCTTCGTATGAGCTGGGAGTGAGTTTTAGGAAGCGAATTTTGGCCGTTGATGATTCAGATTCATCAAACTGTTCTTCGAGAGCCTCTTTCCAAAGCTTAAGACCCCATTCTTTTTGTATCTTTTTTGTTAGCGGTCCTCTTCCTACCCAGCGTTTACTTTGGCGGCGAGGGATTTTTATACGGTTGCCTGGGTGAAGCTCGATGATATTAAATTGATCTAATTTGGTTAGATAGCGGCTAACCTGCCTGGCCGTTAGGGAGTAATCTTTTTTTATGGTCTCTAGATTAACTCTTTCAACGACGAGCTTCCAAAAGAAATGAAAGCAGTCCATATTTTTTAAAAAATATTTCTCTTGTTCATCAGTAAAGCGCTCCTCTCTAATTTCAACGGAGCTTGCTTCCTCTAAAACATCATTAAGAGACACCTCTAAGACATCACAGATATCATTCAAGCGTTTAAAGGATATGTCTTTGGCACTAAAGAGCTTTTTTACACCAGATTCACTCATCTCTAATCTTTGTGCCAGTTCACTATAGGTCAGCTTCTTTGCCTTACTGATGCGTTTCAATAGGGACTGGATTTCAGGAAGGGATAGGTTCATGGAACGGAGTTTAGTAGAAAGAACCTAATTTGGGTACTTCTTTATTCTATCTTGAGTCAATGAATTCAAAAGGATACAAATTCTCCATATTTTAAACAGGAGAAGAAATATGAAATCATTGATCTGCTTACTTACTTTGGCCTTCGCCACTTCAAGTTTTGCAATAGAAACCAAGTTAGAAGGTGCTTACGAAATCAATACCCGTTCAGAAGAATGTGCTAGCGCATTTGAGATCTCTGTTCAAAATGAATGCCTTGTTATGGAGTATGGAGCTGCCGCAGCTAGAGAGTTTTGTCGTTTAAATAAAGGACCAAAAACTGAGAAAACAGTAGTGACAATAAAAGATAAAAAATACTCGAAGTTTACAACTATTACTGAAGCTCTTTTTGCGGACGTTTTAACCGTATCTGAAACAATTGCTTTGAAAAATAGATATGGTGTGACCGTGAAGAGAACAACTCATATGGCCACTTATTCAGCTGCTAAGAAAGGCTTAGTGCATAGAGAATCGACAACAGTTTTTGAAGCGATGAATGCTCCGGCCTATAATGGAAAAAAATGTCAGTATAAGGTTAATTAATTTTATACCAACTTATAAAATAAGAAAGCCCCGAATCTTCGGGGCTTTTTTGTTTGTGTAGAAATTTAATTTTATCCAACTTATATTCTAGTGTCTCAGTCTAGAAGAAATCGTCGAAGTCATCAGCACCGTGACATCTTTTCCACTTTAGGTGGTAAACCATTCCGGCAGATACGTCGGCTGAGTCAACAGTTGCGATAGCATCATCACCTTGACGGTTAGTTTTAAGCATCATGGCCGTGTTAACTCTTAGGTTAACGTCAGCACCACAGGCAGACCAAACGTTGGCAAAAACACCAAGCTTGTTTTGAATGAGGTAATCATCATCAAATCCACCTCTAAACGTTTTATTATACGAAGGACCTCTTTGCCCTGCGAAGAAGTAGGAGGCTGAGAATCTTGCTCTACCACCACGTGGGACACTTACATAACCTCTGTAATCAACATCGATTAAGGATACTGAAAAACCTTGAGGTACGTGAACCGGAATGGCGATACTACAGTTTTTTCGTTGTAATTTTTTTCGACCACCAGCTTCTACATAGTACTCGTCAAATAAAATAGAAAGTGACTTGTTGTCTGGTGAAAGTGTTACTGATGCCGAACCTGCCGGGCAACCTTTACCGGCATAGCCTGGTTCACCTAGACTGATATCGTCAGCATGAGCAGTTGAAGTTAAGGCAGCAGCTACAAATAATAAGGACAATAATTTTTTCATTCTCTCCCTCCCGAAGAAAATTGGTTATACAAGCAGAAACAAATCATATGCTCTGCCCATTCGATGAACCCAAGTTATGACCACAAAATAAAATTTTCAATTGAAAAAAACAAAAGGCTCAGATAACTGCGCCACGTGGTGCGCTCTTAATTTTAACTGCGCCACGTGGAGCGATAAGTTTTCAAACCATCATTTAAGACTTTCTTCCTTTATATAAGGAAGTTAAAAAGAACCTAAGAAAGGATACTGCGGTCTTATAAAGGTATCTATATAAGGAGAGAGAAATGGATTACAAACTTGAAACATTAAAGCCGATGATCCCAGTGCTGATTATGCTTAGCTTGGTTATCTTTGCGGCAGAGTCATACGGATCTGAAACTGATTTTAGTTTTGGTCAAATCACGGCCAGAGGTTCTGGTTGCCCGGAAGGAACTGTTGACATTATAAAGACGGATGATCAAAAGACGGCCTCGATTCTTTTTAGTGAGATGATGGTAGAGGTTCCTCAATTTGATGGTGATAATGAGAATGATGAAATGGACGATGATAATAGACGACCTACTAGCCGTCATAATAAAGATATCGCCGTTAAAGTTTGTAATATTGTTTTAAAAGCAGATATTCCAGCTGGTCATAAGCTAACAAGTGCCGATATCAGCATTGATTACAGAGGAGCGGCCGTGATGGATCAGGGAACCCAGGCCCTTTTTCATTCAAAGTTTCTAAACTTTGTTGGACCTCAAAATCGAGAGCATAGAGTTAAGGGGACCGTTGTGAGAAAGGTTTGGAGAAACGGAAATGTGGATGAGGATTTCACTTTTTCTGAGTCCAAAAACATAGATCTAAATTCAAACTGCGGGATGAGAGGTCAAAGAAACACTAAAATAGTTCTTAAAAATATCCTTAAGGCGGGAATTAAAAGAGGTTATGAAAACTCTGATGTCTCGGCATTTTTATCACTAGATAGCTCTGATATCGTAGGGAAAATGAAAATTAAGCTTAATACAGAGGTTTGCCGTGGAGGCAATGGAACCGGTAATGGAGGGGGAGTAAATCATCCTCCTAAGCAGTGTAGACGCGGGCATACATGGGATCCCCATCTCAGGCGTTGCAAGCCTTCTAGAGAGAGATCACCTAGAAGACCAAGAGTTCCTCGTCGTCCACGTCACCCTATTTGGGGATAACTTGGGCCCTGGCTCAAGTGGGATCAGGGGCTAGGCCGGTGTCGGCCTGACCCCTTATCTCCGTTAAATAAGTAATATGGAGGTGTTAGTTTCTGAAAAATAATGACATTTAATAAGGTTTTAGGAAGTTAGGGAGTAGGTAGTATTGTAGTGCCCGAAAAAAAACAGCATAACAAGATTAGTAATGCGGTTATTGGAGGGAGAGCCAAGTGACCTTAACAGAACAGTTGAAAGACATTGTTGAATCCTATTTTGCGAAACATCCAAATGTTTCCATCAATGGGTTGGCCATGCGCTCTGGAGTAGGAGCCTCTACTCTTAGAAGACTTTTAGCTGGTTCAATTAAGGGCGACCCAGCACCACATACTGTCCTAAATATCTTAAGCACCGTAACCAAAGAAAAAAAACTTAGCGCTCTTGTTAAGATGGTAGACGGCCCGGTAGGGGAAATGCTTCAGGAAACCTTTAGTCATTTTATTGAATCAGAGACGCCACACTCTTACGATAATGATTTGAATGAAATACTAAGGGATCAAATGAGTTACTTTATCTACAAACTGGCAGCAAACAGAAAAGGAACAGATAAGTTATTTGTTACTGAAATGTTTGGTAAAGCAGGTCTAGAAAGATTATCAAATCTTTTAGACTTAGGTGTGGTAACAGAGAATGCTGAAGGTGATATTCATGCTAGCGAAAAAGACTTTTCTCTAGATGTTGAAATTGCAGCGGGACATCTGCCAGAGCTTGTAAAATTTTATAAGCCCAATAATATCTCAAGTGGTCAAAACCTTTTCTACACAATGAGTGAGTCTTTAAGTGAGGAAGGAATTCAAAAAGTTAAAACGATTCAAAAAGAAGCTATTAAAAAAATATATGATGTAATGCGCTCACCATTTTATGAAGGGGAGATCCCTTTCTTTACGCTTGATATGTCGGATACTTTAAGTTTTGAGCCGACAATTGGAGAATTACAATGAGAGGATTAACAATCGTAACTTTCTTAATGGTAATGGCCTGGATGATGGAAGTTAGTTATTCCGGGGAAGTCACTGGTGCGGGAGCTGCGAAGCTTTTAGTTCAGCATGAGTACAACGTAAAAGCGTTAAAACAAAGTGGTCATAAAGTTCTTTTCGGCGAATTAACTGGTGCTGGAAAACGCATGAACCTTGACCGTGTAAAATTGGTTATTACTAAAACTAAAGTTTTTGATTTAAATAAAGCTGACCATGTTCAGTTTAAGCATCCATCCGCCGCTAAGGCCCTAGTAGATGTAGCTCATTTGGAATTCGGCAGCCAATTGATCAAAGCATCTCAAATAGAAGCCTTGGTAGTGAAGTAGATACTTTTATCTTGAGGGCCCCGAAGCTGAACTAAGCTTCGGGGCTTTCTAATCGAAAACTAAAAGAATTAGTGTCTAAGTCTTAGTGGTCTAATCGCAACATACTTTCCACCCTTACAGATAGCAGCTACGTTAATCCAATGATCTTCTCCTGGGAAACGCCCATTGTTAACCATTGAACGTGTACCTCTTTTTCCTTCAACACATTTTCTTGGAGTTGGTTGTGGCTTGTATGGATAGTAACGACCGTTCTTACAAGTACGAATAACCTGAATCTGACGATCTGGGTTTCTTACGTCAGTTTCATAAAAGATTGCTCTTTGTCCGTCTTTACACTTTCTGATAACTCCAGAGTAGTAAACAGAACCACGGCTAGTTTCGCGGTCTTTACAAACGAAACCTACTTTACATTTTTTCATGTCCATAGTTCTAACATAAGCGCGGTTGGCTTCTTCACCATGTTTACAGGCATTTCTTCTTGAGTGGAAAAGGTCATAAATACCTTGATTTCCAATTCCAAGAACGATTGAACCTGCGTTATTTACTTTTGACTTAGCTGCGTTACAGCTCATCGTTGTAGTATCTGGACGTGCAAAGGCACTTACAGAAACAAGACAAACTGCGAGTGTTAGAAAAGCTTTCATTTTTAACTCCTGTGTTTTGCTTAATAGCATTGGTTTTTGGTTGACCTGAAGTTACGACAGAGAAACTTCCTTCGATAGAGGAGGTCACGCTTTTGGTTACAAAATTTGTAACAGGATCAAAGCTTTGAATATAGGTGGTTTACAAAGGCCTTTATCGTCATCTCATCCCAGATTCCAAGAACCATTAGTTGAAGGGCTTCATTCATGACGAAGATATCTTTGGAATTATCCAAGAAGTTCCATAACCATTCATGGACGATTAGCCAGGAAAGGTTGTTTTGATCAAGCTTAGAAATTAAATCATAGTTGAATTCATAAATAATGGAATTTTTATAACGAACTCTTTTAACCGCTTGTTCAAGTGGGCAATCCAGGCTCCAAAGCATTGCCGCTAAACCAGATAATTCGTCTCTGACATCGTCAGGAACTTGAGGACTATGATTATTAAGTCTTAATAGAAAACTTTTTCTAAAGCTTTCAAGAGAAGCAGCTATGGGCCTATCAACTGATGAGAGCTTCTGAATAAGCCGCTCAATATTGATAAGAGAGTAGTTATAATAAGGAATTCCTGAAACCTGATGAGAAATAAATGAGAGGTAGTAGTCAGAGAACAGAATCTGTTCTTCGCACCTAGTGATATCACCGCCATTTCCTATTATCGTTCCACTATCATCGTCAGAGTCACCGCCATAGTATTCCTCAAGCTGCTCTAGAGTTCCTCTTTCAAACATAGGAGGTATTTGCTCATTGTAAGTTTGAATCTCTAGTATTGGCTTTTCTCCAGCATATAGAGAAAAAGAGAATAGAAGAAGGAGGATCAAGGATTTAATGCGTTTCCCCCTCAATACCCGCTATTGGATATAGCTGAATATTACAATGGTAGACTTTTTTAGGGCCAGGTTCTTCTTTATTTACCAAACACTCTTTTTCAAGCTGCTTTATAAAAGCTTTAAGTCTTAGAAACTTATCATGATCACCTTGGAAGGTAACAGAGCTAAAGTACCTCTGTGTGACTGGTATCTCCTCGATAGCTTCTTTTCCAAGATTTAAAACTTCTTTATGATACTTTTGGATATTATGATCTTCACCGGCCTCTGTCGTTTTAAGTTTTGGTTTTTTAGAAACCAAATGACCATCCTCATCATGAGCAATATACCCTAGACTAAAAAGGTCATCGATGATGACCCCAAGGGGATGATTTTCTTTATGAAAATAAAAAAGACTTTTTAATTCCTTAATAGAATGTATTTTTTTGTAAGTTTTAAGAATTTCTATAACAGCAAAATGGAGCCAGTGGTTAGCAACATTTAAAATATTATTATCAATAATCTTTATACCTGGACGCTCTCGCCGGAGCTTATTCTTAAGTAGCCTCGAAGACTCAAAGGCAAGGTCGTCAATATTGTTTAATTCTACTAAGTTTAAAAAATGCTGTTTCTGTGCATTTGAAAAAGGGAAATAGTCCAAAAGTAGTTTTAAGTGTTCTGCTTTTGGCGTTCTTTGACCAGTTAAATAATGATGGAGGCTGGCCCGAGACTTAAAGCCAATAGCTCTGGCCAAAGAGCCTATTGTAATTCGATGATTAGAACTTTTTTTAAATTGAAGATAGTCGTTTAGAAATTCTTCTAAAGAAGTATAACGAAGAACATCCGGGGAAACTGGACCAATATCACAAGGGCTAATCATGGAGGGATTATGGTCTATTTTGCTTCCGAGTAGGGGTAAATTGTAAGGATTTCAACCTCTTGCAGATTTTTTTTTCGTCATAGTTTTTGACGTCGAAGCCGAAAAGAAACTATGAGCAAATTCTTGTTTAAGGGCTTGATATTATTCATCGTACTTCTTAATGCCGCAATGGCCGGAGACATCGATGCGCTTATTAGCTGGAAGCCACATCCCAAACATCCGGGGATGGTCTTACCAGTTCTTAAAGGGGAGAGCCCTGAAAAAGCCATAAAGAGATATAGGGACGCTCTTTATCGAACAAAAGACCTCGATGCTGCCAGACAAAGGCATAAAGTTACCAAAGAAATGTTATCTGGAATGAAGTATGAGTATATTTCAATTGATGGATTAAAAAATTCTCCAAGGCCTAGCTTTCTCCTTATGGCCAATAAGTTTAATGATTATCAGCCAAAGTATTATCGAATTTGGGACTTTATAAACCCTATCTCTAAATATGGGGGAATCACACATATCCTGCCTATTAGCGTAGATGTATCTTTATCTAAGAATCAGGCCGCTGAATTTAGAGACTTAATCGCTGGAACTTTTGATTCGCTTTTTGGAATGGGAGGAGAGGATGTAGATCCAACTCTTTATAATGAGAAGCTTACCTATGCCAATGCTAAAGAAGTTGTTCCTACTCGAGACCTGTCAGAAGTAAAATTGATCAAAAGATATATTCAAAAAAAACGCGGCGTCTATTACGGTATTTGCAGAGGCTCTCAGATTTGCTTCGTTGCCAAGGGAGGGAAGCTCTCCCAGGATATTTTTAAAGACGGTGTTACCGATGAACATTTAGATGTGTGGCATAAGGTTAAGATTGTAAAAGAGGATAAAAACCTAATGCGAGCTTTTGTCGGTGGTCAGGATGAAGTGGATATTTATAGCTATCATCATCAGGCGGTTAAAGCGGGAACTGCAGACGTCATGATTAACTCTGAAACAGGTAAAGGAGTCAATCATGTGGTCGAAGGATATCAATTTAAAAATGGACTTGGTCTAACCTTTCAATTTCATCCAGAAATGATGCATAATAAGGATGGTGAAGATATGATGGCCGGAATGGTTAAATACTCTGCTTTTGTTAAAGAAGTGAGGGTATTAGGGCCTAGCTGTACAAATTTAGTTGAAAGGTTTTTAAGATGAAGATTAGGCATGAGCTTCCTCAATATATAGCAGAGTTTATAGGAACATTCTTTCTCGTTTTTTTTGGTTGTGGCTCTATGGTTTTAGCTGAATTAAACCCTACCTATAATGGATCTTTTGTTCCTATTATTTGGGGGGGCGCGGTCTCTATAATGATCTACGCCGTTGGACATATTTCAGGAGCCCATTTTAACCCCGCCGTCACAATAGCTTTTTGGGTTGTTAAAAGATTTCCAGGAAAAAGAGTCTTAGGTTATATACTTTTTCAAATTGCTGGAGCGCTTTTAGCCTCATTTGTTCACTATATTATCTGGGGAGCTGAACATCAGTTTGGTGCAACTGGATTAAGTACAGGTGTTGGTGCAGGATTTCTCGTAGAGTTTATTTTAAGCTTTGCCCTTATGTTTGTGATTATTTCTGTGGCAACTGATTCAAGGGCCGTAGGGGAGCTTGCTGGCATTGCAATTGGTTCAACGGTAGCTCTTTGCGCCTTTGTTGGAGGCCCGCTAACAAAAGCCTCTATGAACCCTGCCAGATCAATTGCTCCTGCCTTAGCCTCGGGAGAATACTCTATTCTTTGGCTATATATAGCAGCCCCAATACTAGGTGCAATTGTTGGAGCACTGGTTTACGAGTGGGTTCGATGTCAAAGAGAAAACCACGACGGTCACGGTTGTTGCTAATTATTTCTTAAGTAAGTTTAACTTCAAATCTAAACTGGCATAGCTATTATCCACATGCTGACCTAAACGTACGCTATGAGGAATTGTTTTATCTTCAAAGTTGAACCATAGAGTAGTGCCTGTAAACTCTCTAACTGGTCTGTCCTCAATTCTATTGGTGACCCAGTATAAAACTTCATAACGATGTCTAGGCTTATAGTTCTTCTCGTAAAGTCTAGCTCTTAAATGAACACTGAATTCTTTTACAGTATTAAAAAAAGGACATTTTACTGTCCACGAGCCGCTCATGGGGTTTGTTATTTCGTGGGTGCATTTTGAGGCAGGAAGCTCTGTTGGTTGATACTTAAATGAGATCATCTCTTTTGTAATTTCATAAGCGCTAAGATTTGTCATAAAGAGTAAGCTAATTAGAGTCACAGTTTTAAGCATTATTTTTTCCTTGATCAGAAACGTTTATAAAATCTTAGCTTTGATGTTTTCATTTGAGTAGTTTAAAATCTAGTTATGATAAATCCCCCAAAAGATCTTCCCTTAGCTGAAATAATCCCTGATGAACCGCTCTTGTTAATGGGTGCAGGACCTGTTCCCATCCCGAATATCGTCTCTCAGGCCAATGGGGTGGTGATTAATCATTTAGGCGATACAATGAATCAAGTAATTGATCGAGTGAAATTAATGGCGGCCTATACTTTTCAAACTAAAAGTAAAAAGATTCTAGGTATTTCCGGGCCCGCCTCAGCGGCCATGGAAATGGCCATTAGTAATTTAGTTTGGAGCGGGAGAAAAATTCTAGTTCTTAAGATGGGAACTTTTAGTGGGCGTTTTGCGGAGATGGCCACGGCCGTTGGTGGGGATGTTACTATTTTAGAAAATAATGACTATAAACCTTTTACGAAAGAAGAAGTTGAGAAAGAACTTAATCAAAATGATTATGATGTTATAACAATTACTCAAGGTGAAACTTCTTGCGGGCTTAAAAATATAAACTTAAAAGAAATAGCTCTACTCGCTCATTCTAAAAATGTTTTAACTATTGTTGATGCTGTATGTACACTTTCAACAATGGAACTCCCTATGGACGAGTGGAAGCTAGATGTCGTCGTGACTGGCGGTCAAAAAGGTCTTTCTTCTATTCCGGGTGTGTCCCTAATCGCTTTTTCTGATAAGGCTTGGAAAGAGATCGAAAGCCGAAAGGTGCCCTGTCCCCATTGGTGTCTCGATGCCAGAAAAGCTTACGGCTTTTGGAATGACAAAAAATACCATTATACTGCGCCCGTTCCAGGTATATTGGCCCTTCATGAAGCTCTTCGATTGATTTGTTTGGAGAGTTTAGAGAGTCGGTTTGAAAGGCATTTGAATAGCTCCAAAGATCTTCAAAAAGGAATTGAGTCTATGGGTCTAGAGCTTTTTATACCGGAGGAGTTTCGACTTAATTCAGTCTTGGCCATAAAGCTGCCTCAAGGAATAAACTCACATGACCTTATCGAACATATGATTAAGGCCTATTATGTAGAAATCTCTGGAGCCTTTGGATTAGATATCATCAGAATAGGGCAGATGGGACAACAATGTAGACCTCAAAATATTATTCGAGCCTTGTACGCTCTAGGGATGTCTTTTAAAAATATGGGATTAGATTTAAATCTAGCGGCCGGGATGGCCGCATTAGAGCAATAAATTATTTAGGTAAACAGGACTTTAAAACCATAACCTTGCTTGGGTGTTCAGTTACACCTCCGCAGCCAAAGACCTTGTGATTCTCTTTGTCCGTATATAAAAAGAAGCGAATCTTATCGGTTGTCGTTGCATAAATTCCGGTTTTTTCATCCTTAATCTTTACTTCAAAGATGGCCTTATATGAATGCGTTTCTTTACTGGTGAGTTCTACCTTAATAATTTTTACATCCTCTAGATGTTTAACAACAGCATCAACCTTTGTGGCTTCGTCATTACTAAAATCGCTTTGGATAAGAAGGTGAGGGAACTTCTTTTGGTCAAGACAGTCGGACTCAGCATTCTCTTCGAGTACGATACCTCCAAGTTCAGCCCGGATCATATCCATGGCCACATCTTTCGGTGTTTTGCTGCTAGGGCAACTTAAGGCAAAGGCATTTGCACTAAAAAGTATTCCTATAATTAGACTAAGACTCTTCTTCATATTTCTCATCCATAGAAAGATTACTACACTTATTAATACACTCTTCACCTTCGATTTTAATTCTTTTGTCCGATACACATTTCGGATCAGAAGTTTGATGGCGAGTGATGGTAAATTTAGAAGCAACACCTCTAATTGATCCAGAGTTAACTGGCGAGCCATCGTTCTTTATTTTATTTTGGCACATTTTTACGGCCATGACTCTTAAATTATTCCACATTGAACCGCCAGAGTGAAGATTGGCCTTCACTCTACTAGGACCATATGACCCTTTTATAGCACCACTATGAATATAGGTAAAATTAAACTTTTTAGGTGTAATAGAATTACAGTTTCCAGCTGCTGCGGCTTTTTCAATTCCAAGTGGGTCCTCTCCAACCGAGTCTATCATTACCATATGACTACCGGCCACGTTGATAATATCTCCTGACTTAACTGGGGCCTCTGGAGTCATAGTAGCTTTCTTGAGACAGCTACCTGAACGGTTGATTTGACTATGGAACGAACGTGTGGTGATATCAGTAAAAGGTCCACTACTTTTATTAATCTTTAAACCTTGAGATCCAAGGGCCATAGAAATAAAAGCTGAACAGTCGATACCTGCAGCTGGCTGAGAGCCACTAGCAACACCGCCGCCTTTCTTAAAAATTTTCACAGTACCACTTTTATTAGGATAAGCTCTTGAACCATAACCATAAATCGGTGGCATCTTAGTCATGTCCTTACAGCTTTTGCCAGGGTAACTTGAATCACCCTTAAGTCTTTTAAGAACTGCATGTGAGTTAACAAAAGCATTTGTATCAGTGATTTTTCTTAAGTAACCACCGGAGACACCTTTTTGACCTCCAAAGCTCTTAGCTTTAACTACACCTTTTAAATTTGGCGTAGAAGCATCAAGGGTTATATCTATGGCCTTACATGATTGATAAAAAGAAGCGAGGACACGTCTAACTCCAACCGCAGCTGGGCTTAATTCTTTTCCTGTAGGTCCAACTGAATTATCCCAAGAGTCTGGGATCATTCCATCCGGACAAGGATTATTAGGTGGTCCTGTCGCATTTTCAATATAGCGATTCATACCATCACTAGTTGGAAACTCAGTGAAGTCTTGAGTTAGATCTCTAGCTTCATTCAGCCACGTATCTTCCTCCGGTTCATATTCCGGATTGGCTTCGTCTTTATAATCGTCGGGATTATATTCACCAGTTAGAGTGTTGTTCGCCGGATTCTCTTTACAGGAGATCGTGAACATTAGAAGGAAAACTACAAATAGGGTGCGGCTGATTACTCTCATGACATTTATTTTATTTCAATCTGCGATAAAAACTAACGCCTATTTATAAGTACTTGAAAAAACATGGTTTTCGGCAAGATTTACTACCTCAAAAAGTGGGCGAAATCTCGGATTACAAGGGGGCTCGGAGGATTGCCCCACAGATAAAACCACCAGTTATACTCAGGTACTCCGGTTGCCTGTTGGAGGAGGCATAGTATAACTCGTTAAATAGCTAATAACTCCAATTCATAGGTCCTAAGTAAAAGCAGTTTTAAAATAGATCAAAGAGATTTAATAGGGGGAATTATGAATTCAAAAGAAGTTCAAAAGAGAGCGAATACTAAACCCAAAGGGGCAAAAAAAGACTTGGTGGAACCGCAGAGTCATATTAGTCGCCTTGGGAATCTTTATCCAGATAAGATCGTCGGGGTAAGTTTAAAAGGATTTATTCTGTGCTCCTTTATTGTTATGGGAGCATTTAATTATTTTCTATTAAAAGAAATGAGATCAATGAAGAGCGAGATGAGCCGAATGAAATCAGTGAATGCTCAAGGAATACGTATCATCTTAGATAAACAAAATAACCCAAACGCACTAGAGCGTGGTTACTTTAATCAGAAACTTTCAGATATGCGTGAAGAGATTCTTCAAAAGATTTCTAATATTGAGCCAGGCTCTCATACAACGGAAACAATTGTTCAAATACAAAGAGAACCTGCGGCCATTAGAAAAGAAATGAATGCCGATCAGGCCATAAACTTAATGAGCAAGTTTGATGTACAGAAATACTCAGTTCAAAATCACCGAGCTTATCCCAAGTTTAGATATTTTTTATCAGAACAGTCTAAGCAAGGTCGAGAACTTGAAGCCGAGTTAAGCGATATCGTAAGTCAATTTGCAAAATCGAATGATATTTTGAATAAGGATAGGGCCGATTATCACCGCGTTTTATCATTTAAGGATAGTGTCAGAAATAAATACTGGGATGCTAGAGAAAGTTCGGTTAATAAATGGAAAAGAATCCATAACAAAAACTATGCAAGAAGGTAGCTTACCTGAGGAACTCTTCGGGTTCCTCTTCTTTTTTCTTTTTAGACTTGGAGTTTGATTTTTTTGAATCAGACTCCATTTGAGTTTCATCATTTTCTTTTTTATTTTTCTTTTTACAGCCACCCGTTAGCTTTTGAAGGGGGGAGCAATAATCACTTCTTTTCAGAACTTTTTTAAGTGGGTCCGCTTGAGAGACTGTGGAAAAAAAGAGAGTGGCAATAAGTAAGAGCTTCATCTTAAAAATTCCTCCGAGTCGCTTGAGCTAGACTTTTTCTTCTTTCTTTTAGGGGACTTTGGAGCTGGAGAGCTTACTGCACTATCAAGCTCTAGGCTAGAGGCCTCGTTGGACCAGCTAAGGCGGCGCATTGAAATCTTATCAAGGTCTATGCTAGAAAGCCCGGTCTTTGCTTTTAGGTCTTCAATAAGGGCCTTTCTTAGTTTGCTGCGATGCCCACTATTTGGCATTCCTAAATAAGTCCAACACCAGCCCCCGTAAAAGATTCCGGTAATGGCGCAAAAGACGATATTCCCAGCACCTACTTTGATACTTTTACGATAAACAAACTTTCCAAGCTTCTCTTTTCCAGAGGAAGCTTCACCAGTTGCCTTAATACGAATGGTTGAACATGAGCCCAAAAGAAGGGTCATGACTATAAGTGTTGTTAGTCTAGATTTCATAGCCTCATACAATAAAATTGCTTAACATGGTCCAGTAATTAAATGATTGTAAAGGCCTTTACTGCATATGAAAAGATTATGGAGCGTATTTCTCATTCTTATAAGTTTTTATTCAGCAGATCTCCTGGCTGCCAATTGTGACAAGCAAAAGTGGACAAGAGAGGATGGGAGAACCCAGGCCGGTGGGTGGATTTGGTTTCCTGGAAAAGGGACTGGAGAATCAACCCAGATTGCCTATCTAAAAGCTGAAGGCATGGCGAT
This sequence comes from Halobacteriovorax sp., assembly GCA_002720865.1. Taxonomy (GTDB): domain Bacteria; phylum Bdellovibrionota; class Bacteriovoracia; order Bacteriovoracales; family Bacteriovoracaceae. The sequence goes on along the minus strand of PBIO01000020.1, from coordinate 45,541 downwards.
TGATCGCTTGCTAAAAGAATGTAACTTTCCCCATAAAGAAGTTAAATTCCATGAACGCTGTGATGAGAAAGTTGGGAAATTTTACCGCGCCTTTGTCAGAGCATCCTTAACTCATAAACAATGCCAGCAAACTAAATATGCAAGCGCCGAGTTTAAGAAAAAAATTAAGAATGAAAAACTCTTAAAAACTCACGCCCAGTACTTAAAGGCGATTACAAAAGATACTGCTTTTGAGGAAAAAGCCTGTACTCCCAAAAAAGCTCTTCGCTGTCATGAAATGGGTAAATACGAATTTCAAATGGGTAACTCCAAAAAAGCCTTAACTTATTTTGATAGAGGCTGCCGTGGTGGAAATATGGATTCTTGTTTTAACGCAGGAATCACAGAAAAAATAAATGGTAACACCAGAAAGGCCATGGCCTTTTTTAAATTAACTTGTCAGGGAAAAAAAGCTGAAGACGGGGAAGGCTGTTACTTCGTCGGTCTTTTATTATTGGATGATAGTGAAGAAGCTCGCGCGATGACTTATTTAGAAAGAGGTTGCGCCTCAGGAGTAAGTGCTGCTTGTTTTAAGCTAGGGCAGCTCTACCAAAATAAAAATAATCAATATCTTTCTCAAACTTATCTCGTTAAATCTTGTCGTTCTGATTACAAAGAAGGCTGTTTTGAAGTGGCTAAAATTTATTATGATCTTGGTGACCGAAATAAGGCCAAAGAATTCTCTAAGAAAGGATGCCGAATGAATCATGAGAAGTCTTGTTACAATTTAGGAAGTTTAGAAAAAGAGGATAAGCTTGTTTCTAGAAAAGCTTTTGAAAAAGCTTGTGGGCTTGGCCTAGGACTAGCTTGTATAAAGGCCGCAAGGCTAAAGAAAAAGAGTGACTCACTTTATTTAAGAGGTTGTGAGCTTGGGGAGTCTAAAGGATGTAAAGAAATGAGCATTCGTTTTTATGACCGAGGAAAAAAAGGAAAAAGTCTTGAGTACTCAAAGCTTGCCTGCAAACTTGGAGAGTTCAAGTCTTGTCATAATGCTGGAATGCTCTTGTATAAAAATGGCGACAGAAATGAGGCAAAACAATACCTAAGGCAATCATGTGACTCTGGTATTGATTCGAGCTGTAAGTTAATTAAAAAGTATTCTCTTTAAGGGGGAAGGTTGAAATTAGTCTTAATATCTTTTTTATTTTGTTTTTCTCTCAATGCTTCAGAGATTGGCCTTGTTCTCAAAGCAAAAGGCAAAGTTTTTAAGGCCTTTAATAAGGATAAGAGAGTTGTGGATGGAGACGTCTTAAAACGAAAAGACGTTATCATTACTGAAAAGGCTTCATTTGTACGAATGAAGATGCTCGACGATACGGTGATCACTCTTGGACCTAACTCAAGTTTACTTTTACAAAGGTTTCAATTCACTAATAAACAAAAAAGAAAGTTTTCGATAAAGCTTCTAAGAGGAAAACTCAGAGGAAGCGTGGCTAATAAAGCGAAGAAAGGAGATCTTAAATTCGAAACAAACTCAGTTTCCCTAGGAATTAGAGGAACAGAGTTTCTTATCAACGCTGGTGACGTGACTAAGGTTGCAGTCCTAAGTGGAAAAGTGACTCTCTATAATAAGCTAGATGATACTGTCAGCGAGATGGTGGCCGGAGCTCAGTTTATTTCAATTATTAATAAAGATAAATCTAAGTTCAATTCAAAATTAGAGAATCTAGGTGAAGGTAAAATTAAGTTACTTGCAGCAAAAAGTATTAAGCTTAGACCCGATACAGGTGAAGTAGCTCTTAGCAGCTCTGCAGACGGGGAAGAATCTAAAAAATTAAAAGAAGTTCCACTTGAAGAAGATTTATTTCTTGGGGACATGACGGACTTATCTCCTAGCAAGGAACTTAGTTCAGATAAAAGAGATTATTTATTTAAATAAGATTGAGGGGTCTATAATGAAAATTTTAGTAGGAGCTGTATTGCTCTTTAGTTTTAATGTTTACGCTGTTTCAACCAGCGGTTGTCATTCATCATACAAGAGAACAATTGAGTCGCTGCAACCTGACCTTATAAAAAGGTTAGAGGAACTTAACGATCGTAGAGAAGGGATTCCTCTTTTTACTCTTCCTTACGTAAGAAGAAACTTTGTAGAAGCAAATAATCGAAACCCTTCTCCTCGTTATAGTACTCATAATAGGACCTATTCAAGCTTTCACTCTAAAGTATCAACTGTTGTTTCCAAGATGCAGGCAAAGCTTAAGAGTGGCTTTACTTATGTTTGTAAGGGAGAAAGGGGACGTTGCAAGGGTGGTGAGGTTTATGCTTATGTTATGTTTTTAGGAAACTTCCCACTTAACAAAATCTACCTATGTGATTCATTTTTTAAAGAAGATAGGGAAGAGCAGCTTCGAACGAGTATGCATGAACTTTCTCATCTTGCAGGTAAAACGGAACATTATTTTGGAACAATCTTCAATGATGCGGGCATGCTTGAAGAAGCAAACAATGCTTATTTTTATGAGAAGTTAATGTTTAATGATCACGAACAAATTTTTAGAAGGCAAGTTTGGGGATTTCTTTGGGCGAAATTCCCCAATTAATTATTGCTGACGATTAAAAAGGGCCTGTAGACCTTGTTTCTTATTGGTCCTTCTTTCTTTTTTCATAAGACCAATCTCTTCTTTTCTACTTACTTGAAAAGGCTTGTCTTTAGGAAGGTCTTCTTTATCTTTAGGAACAAAACCTTGAGTTTTAGCGAGGCTAACTTTTAAAGTTCTGCCATCAACAAGACTTCCATCTAAAGCATGAATGGCCTTAAGAGCGTCTTCTTTATTAACCATATCAACAAAGGCTACACCCTTTGATTTATCTTCTTTACCTTCACGCATAACTTTTATGTTTTTAATAAACCCGTAACTTTTAAAGAGTCCTAAAACCCCATCTTCGTTTCGGTTATAGCTTAAATTGCCAACGTAAATTGTGTGTATTCCAGTGTTCTTTTTCTTTTCCATAACCTGCTTTATATCATCTACTTATGCCCTTGGCATCCCGTGAGAAAGATTACATACTTAATTCTAAGTAGCAGAAATCATTGAGCAGGAGGCTTATGAAAGTACTTTATTTTATAGTTTTAACCGTATTGGCTGCTAGCTGTGCCAATGTTAAGCAAATTGAAAGGGGACGTCTGTCTTCTAAAATAATGCAGTTAAATCCAAATCCTGAAGAGTCTGTTTTCCTAGAGGAGGTGAACTCTTATCGTGAAGGGGCCGCTGGAGGTTCAGCTTCTGTCGGAGGCGGTTGTGGTTGCAATTAATAAAATTTGGTTAGGTTTAATTTTTCTTATCCTTAGCATCCAGAATGTTTTTGCCTCGATTAATAGTAAAGCAAAATTCTTTATAAATGCTTATTTTCAAGACGGAACTGGCGGAGATCAAGTCTTTGATAATTCAAAAAAAGAAGAAGTCGATGTTATCGAACCTATGCTTTTTGTTGATTACAAAATTGATGCAGATACAAGTGTAAATGTTCATTTGGTATTTGATACTTGGACCGCTGCCTCAGACACTAAACTTGATGGTAATACGGGGGCTAGTGGAGAGGGTATTAAAGGGCAAAGTCGAATCGGAGGGCGTTTTGGCTATGCTAAAGATGAAAAATCTTGGGCCTGGGCGGGAAACCTTGGGTTCTCAAGTGAGTACGATTATAAATCTTTAAATTTTAGCGGCTCTTGGGAAGGACGATTTGCTGAAGATAATTTTGTCTTGAGTCTTTCACCACAATTATATTTAGATCAAGCTAAAGACTTTGATTTTCAAACGGAAAAGACAAGTGAATTTAAAGGAAGAGTAATCACCGCTCTAGATATATCTGGCTCTCAGCTTTTGACGAGGTCGGATATAGTTTCATTTGGATACACCTTTATAAATATGAACGGGAAGCTCAATAATATTTCAAACTCCGTAAAGGTTTTAGATAATCCATATGGAAATAGCTTTTCAAGAGTTGAGGAGCGCTTGCCAAACAATAGAAGCAGACATGCTGTCAGTACAAAATGGGTTCACGGGTTCACTGATGAGATCGCCTCCCATTTAAGCTATCGTTACTATACCGATGATTGGGAAGTTCAAGCTCACACGGCGGAGGTTGGTATTCGACTTAGCTTTATGGATGATGATGCTTTCCTTATGCCAACATATAGGTACTACACCCAAGATAAATCAAAGTACTACGTAAAGGAAGTTCCTACCTCTAAGGTCCTCATGACGGCTGACTCTGATTTGGCTAATTTTGATGCTCATCGGTTGGGAGTTCACTACGAGCAAATCATTGGAGATAAAAAAATAAGTAAGTTTGATCTACTCGACTTTAGTTTTACTTCAGGAGCTTATTACTACAAAAGAAGCAACGACCTCGATTACTTCTTGGTTCAGTTTGGAATTGGGACAGAATTTTAATGGATAGAAATCGGATTTCACTTTCATCTAAGCATATGGGGGGAGAGTTTCTCTTTCAGATTTTTCCAGGCTCTTCAAATGCTCACGAGGAAATAAAATCAATCGCCCACCTTGCATTCGACGAGGTCAGCAGAATTGAAAATCTTCTAACCGACTTTCGAGATTCGCCCTTTAATCAAATAAATAAGCTCGCCGGAGTTGAAGCAGTAGAAGTGACGAAAGAAATTTTTGACATTATTGAGGATTCGATAGCACTTTCTAAGGAAACTCATGGGGCTTTTGACATTAGTTTTGCAAGTATGGGACATCTTTGGAGAGAGCATAAGAAACGAAATACAAGTCCATCGCTAACGCAAATAAATGAAGCCGCTCGGTTTATAGACTATAAAAAAATCCAGTTAGATCGTGGGAACTTAAAAATTTTCCTACCTCATAAAAATATGCGAATTGGACTTGGAGGAATAGGTAAAGGATACGCCGTTGATAGTGCCTTTGAGCTTTTAAGAAGATACGGCTTATCAAACTTTTATTTTAATGGTTCGGGAGACATAAGAGTGCACTCGAGAAATGATGCCCCAAGGCCTTGGCAAATTGGAGTGCGTAATCCCTTTTCTGAGGATCCAACAAGATCATGTGCATATTTTAAAGTCAAAAATGGAGCTATTGCGACATCTGGAAATTATAATAATTTTATTCATAAACTAGGAAAGAAGTTTCATCATATAATCGATCCAACTACTGGAAATTCTTCTAGCGAACTAGTTTCGGTTACAGTTTTTTCAAATTCCGCTAAAGTCTGCGATACTGTAGCCACCTCTGTTATGATTATGGGAAAAGAAGAGGGACTTAAATACTTGAATCATAAAAACTTAAATGCTTTTATTATCGATGATACCGGAAAAGTTCACCATAGCAAAAAATCAATTGAAGGAATGGAGCAACATTTATGAAGTATTTATTTTTTAGCCTTTTCATTTCATTGAACTTATCTGCAGGTGAAGTTAAGGACTTTTCACTCCCAAAATATAAGGATGATAAAACTTTTAAGCTATCTGAACATTTAGGAAAGAAGACCATCGTCCTGAACTTCTGGGCCACGTGGTGCACATCTTGTATCCAGGAACTCCCAGAGCTACATGCTTTAAAGGCGAAGTACCCTAGTGCTCTTTTTATCGGAATTAATAGTGGTGAAAAGAAAAAGCTTATTAAAAAATTTTTAAAGAGGCATAAGTTCGACTTTGAACATCTTGTCGATCCAAAAATGAAAGTTGCAGACCTTTATGGAATTACTGCAATCCCTGTAACAATTGTTATCGATAAAAATAAAAAGATCGTTTTTAATGGAGCTAGACCCCCTAAAAACCTTTAAAGATGCTCGTTAAGCCAGTCTCTTAAGTCGTGAATTTCATCGATATCAATTTCATGATCCATGGAATACTCTTTCCAGATAAAATTTTTATGATCTGCCATATGGGTGTCGGCAAAGGCCTTAGTTTGCTCATAGGGGATGACCGAATCAAAATTTCCGTGGGCCATAAAAACTGGTGTTTCGTAAAAATCCTCTGGAAAACTATTAAGCATGTAGGGGTAGGTCTTTGGAGAGAGGGCCGCAATTCCTCCAAGCTTTTTACCAAAAGCTTTAGCTACGTTAAAGGCCATGCATCCTCCTTGTGAGAATCCACAAAGGAGAATGTCTTCGGGTTTGAAACCTTCTTCAATTAAAAAGTTGATTTCATTTAGAACGAGCTCAGTACTTTTTTGAACGGCTTCTTCAGGATTTGGGGGATCAGGCATAAACCAAGCAAGCCCCGTAAAATATTCCATGGGGGCATTTAATAACAGATAGTGAAGGTTGGTTACATTTACCTCTTGGGTAAAGATTTGATAGGGCTCAAGACTATCTCCGAGGCCGTGCATAACCAACATAACCTTAAAGTCTGTTTTGGGCTGGGCAGAAATATCAACTTCTGATTTGGCATAGATAAATTTACTTTTTAGTCGCATACCTATTTATAGCTGAGTGATTACGGCTATGCTACAATATTGTCTAAGATACGGAGGTCTTATGAAGAATATATTATTAGCAGTTTCTATTGGTTTATTTTCTTACGGCGCAATGGCCGCTGACGGAAGTTCAGGTTGTGGTCCTGGATGGTATTTATTAAAGAAAAACTCACTGGTTTCTTCGGCCCTTAGAGCCACAACAAACGGTATTCTTTTTCCATCGACAACAATTGGTATGACTATGGGGACTTCAAACTGTTCACAGCACGCTATTGTTAAAAATGAGATGGAAAGCTTAAAGTTTGCAACAGAGAACTATTATGAAATTGCTTCTGAAGCGTCGAGAGGGGAAGGTAATTTTCTAACTTCATTTGCCTCAACCATTGGTTGCAAGACTGAAGATATGACTTCTTTTAATAAAACGATGAAAAAGAATTTCAAGAAAATCTATAATACTAAAAAAGTCGATCCTAAAAGAATGCTAAAAGAAACTTATATAATGATCTTTAGTAATAAGGAACTCTCAAAAGCTTGCAACTTAAGTTAATACTTCTATTTTTTTGGGCGTCCTCTCTATATGCAGGAGAGGACTTCGCCTTTTCTAAACCTTGGCTAAATTTACTTCATTATAAAAAAGGTTTCTTTGGATATAAATCGCGGGCCAAAAGACCCGAGTTTTTTCTTTCTAGCGAGGGAATGACAAATCCCAAAGATGAGCTAGTAAAAACCTTAGAGGCCTTTAATCGAGACCCAGATCTAGCTTGCCGTTTCCCGGCCAGACATAAGCTACTTAGAACCCAGACAAAATTAAAAGAACGGGGAGCTTGTCCTGAACTCGACAAATGGTTAAAAGGAATTGACGCCGGTGATTTGTATTTAGTGTACTCTAGTGCTTATCCAAGTAACCCGGCCTCACTTTTTGGGCATACGTTTTTAAGATTCGATCGAAAGAAATATAGTGACTCTAAAGTCTCTTCAAAACTTTTAGGTTATTCCTTGGCCTTTCAGGCTCAAACAAACTCAGACGATAACTCTTTTATTTACACCTTTAAGGGAATGACAGGAGGCTATGATAGTTATCTAGAGATCAAACCGCACTATATGGATATAGGGGCTTATAATAATTCTGAAAGTCGAGACTTATGGGAATATAAAATTCCTATTAGTGAGGAAGAAAAAGAATTAATGCTTCTTCACGTCTGGGAGCTTATTACTGGGACGACCTTTTCTTATTATTTTTTAGACGAAAACTGTTCGACCCATGTGCTGGCACTCCTAGAGGCCGTTAAGCCAGAATGGGATTTTTCTTCAAAGTCCGATCTCTTTGTTGTTCCTCAGACGACGCTAATAGAAGTTTTAGAAAAGTCAGAGCATCGGGTAGTTGGTTTTAGGCCGGCCATTAAAAGATTGATATGGGCGCGCGTGAATCGAATGGATAAAGGTGAGCTTAGTAGAGTCTTTGCAGCGAAAGAGGACGTAAACCAAATTTCAAAACTTAAAACTGCCGATGAGTTTGATTTACTTATTGATCTTTGGAAGTTTGATAATTATAAGGCAGGGACTAAACTAGACGCTTCCTCAAAAGAAAAGATGGATAAGGTGCTTATTGCGAGAGCCAACTTGGAAGAAGCTCCAATTGCTATAGATTTAAAAGAAGAGAATCAAGACAGGGCCCCTGACCTGGCCCATAAGTTTAAGAAACTTGGGGTTGGATATTTAGAGACTCCTTACGTAGAATTTTCCTATGGCTTTCATTCTTTTGACGACCCGATCCTTGGGTATGATGAAAAGTCTTATATTAAGTTTTTAGAGGGAATGATTTTTTATGAAGAAAAAGAGTTTGAGCTTCGAAGATTTGACCTTATTAAAATAACCTCTCTTCAAAACTTCTCATTTAGTTATCCTCATTTTTCATGGGAGATAAACTTGTTTGCCAATCAAGAAAGAAGGGAAGAAAAACTCCCCAAGAAAATTAGTCTTTCTGGAGGAATAGGGTTTTCTCTTTTAAGGAGTTCTTGGCAGCTCTTTTTTATTCCCGAGGCGAAAGGCTCCATAGATACTGGAACTGGAAAAAAGAAAATTGAAGCTCTTTTAAAACTAAGCTTTAAGAAGTCATTAACGAAAAATTTTCAATTTGTATTTGAATCTGAATATCTGCCATCTAAATCCTCTGACAAAGAAGTCTTACTAGGCCCTAAGTTTAATCTTTCTTTAGGGCGCCAAGTTGTCCTAGAAGTTGGAGGAGAATACCTTTCAACTGAGAAAAAAATGAGGCCCAGGGCCCAGCTCCATGCCTATTTTTAGGTCATAAGTATCCGAATTTATTCTACTTACGCAAAAGTTACGCAAAAACATATTGCACTTACGCAAAACTTACGTATTATGGATTTTGAAGAGGGGTTGGAAAATTTGGGGACCAACTCATGAATGCACTACACACACATTTTTTTAATCCTACTGGGGACCTGGCCTCAGTAGAAAAATACTTAGAAAAGGCGAAGCGAGGAAGGAGAGATAAGTCGGCGGGAGAGTCTGGCTTAATAATCCCTCTTCGTAGCCAGAAGATTCAGTCTACTTTGAGATTGGGCCTTTCTCGCTTTGCTCTTCTAGGAACAGATAAAGAAAGGATTCGCAAAAGAGAGATATGCCTCTCTCTTTTAAATCGGAGGATAGGATGAACTCTAGAAATTACAGTAGCAGCCACACAGTTTTAATTTCAAAAACCTGGATCAACGCTCCTAAGGTGAATGGGAGTTTTATTCCGCCAAGAACTCTTGGAGCAAGAATTAAGTTCAGGCCTTTACGCTTTTTTACTAGTTCAGGGCCTTTGGATTTTTTTAACAGGCTTTTTACTCCTGGTGTTTTAGTACAGGTTAAAAAGACTAGGCTTGGAGGGATCTGATGAAAAATGACGGAAAAGATACAATTTTATTTTGTTTATTTATTTTTTATATAGCGCTAATGACTATCGCTTAACTTCAGTGGCCCCTGCGGGGGCTTCTGTTACAAATAACCTATAGGGCTTCATTAAAAACTGAAAACTATTTTTTAAACTGACTTCAATCTTAAGGGCCGTCTTTTTATTCGTTTTAAAGCTTATGAAGTTAGACCTATATGAATCATCAGAGACTTCTATAATATTTCCTTTTTCGTCTAAAAGCCTTAAAGAAAGACTGTCCAAAGTGTAGGCAGAAACGAGAGTTATATTTACCCATCGTTTAGAGCTAGCAGTAATTTTGTATTGATGCTTATCACTTGAGCTACTTAACTTATCCTGAGCCACGAAGGAGGAATCTAAATCAGTTAGTTCCTTAGCGATTCCTTCTTTATAAAGCTCATAAAGTGGAAAGCGCTTTTTCCCATCTATTGTTTTGACCATGATGCTCTTAACAATCTTCTTATTCTTGTTTCTATACTTTCCAATTTCATCTCTTTTATAACCATGAATCCCGTGGGGTCCTAGAGGTCCACCAACACCCATAACTCCGTTTAGGCCTGAAGGACCTACGCTATGAAGAACTCCTCCAGCTGCTAAAATTTCACCGCTATTAGGACCGAAGTCGTAGGAGCTAAGGGCCTGACCAAATTCCGTCGTGATAAGAAGAGGGCCATATTCACTTAAGGGACCACCAATTGCGCCTATTTTGTTTGCGAAATCTTTCCAGCTCTTAGTTCCATTTATCCAAGGTGTAGCATTCCACCATTCATCGCCGAAAGGTCCGAGTATTCCAAAGGGGCCATAACTTCCAGTAACTCCGTAATTCTTATTAAGGGGTCCATTTTGGCCTAGCCAGAACAGCTCTAGTGAACTGAGGTTTTCGCTCTTATTCATTAGTTTTGAAAGGCTATAAGAGTTCGTAACTTTAGCCTGAGCTAATGTGGCAAAGAGTAAGAGGCCAGTAAGAGAAAAAGTTTTTTTCATAGGGGAAATATGCCCTAAATCAAGGGAATTACTACTATGTATGAAGTAATTATAGGTCATAAGTTCGTCATTGAGAGGAGTGAGCGTTTGAAAACTAGATACGTGAATGCTAAAAAAAGCACAGATCTACGGGAGATATTTAATGAATAATTTGGTTTTAGTTTTAGCGGGATTTCTTTTTTCAATAAATGCATTTGCAGAGCTTTCTGAGGTAAAAAACTTTGGAAAGAATCCTGGCTCTCTAAAAATGTTTGTTTATACCCCAAAGAACGTAAAAAAATCAGCTCCCCTTGTTGTTTTACTTCACGGCTGTGCTCAATCAGCGAAGCAGTACGATGACGAGACGGGATTTGCTCATATGGCAGAAAAAACGGGGGCCGTTCTTCTTTTACCAGAACAAAGTAGCTCGAATAATATTCAGTCATGTTTTAACTGGTTTGAGCCAGGAGATATTACTCGCGGAAAAGGGGAGGCAGCCTCAATTATAAATATGGTGAATCATCTTCAGGAAAAAAAGATTGCTTCTAAGAAAAGAGTCTTTATCTCTGGACTCTCTGCTGGCGGTGCCATGTCAGCGGTTATGCTGGCCCTTTATCCCGATAAATTTGCAGGGGGCGGACTTGTCGCTGGAGTTCCTTTTGGATGTGCCCGTAGTATGTTCGCAGGCTTTACTTGCATGCGTTCAGTTAATAAAACTCCTGAGCAGTGGACGAGTTTAGTAAAGAAGGCTTTTGAGCATAGAGGAAGCTATCCTAAAGTGATAATCTTCCAAGGGACTTCAGACCCTTTTGTCTCTCCAAAAAATGCCAACGAGTTATTAGAGCAGTGGGGTGGATTGCATAAAGCGTCAAATGAGGAATTAGTTTTAGATAATAACAAAATAGTTCATAAGACTTATAAAAACAGTAAAGGGCAGAGCAAGGTTGACGTTGTGATGCTTAAAGGCATGAGCCATGGGCATCCCATCGATATGTCCTCTGGATGTGGTTCTAGTGGGCAATGGGTAATTGACCATGGTGTATGCGCCGCGGAAATGATGTCCAAGTTCTTTAACCTCAAAAGATAGCCGTAGCCAATCATAGGGGGCTATAATTCCCCCCATGGAAATTACTCCGATTCCCGGATTTAGCGAACCATTTAGTAGTATTACACATCTCTTAGGAGCTGTTTTCTTTCTTGTTGGTGGTTTCTACCTTGGAATAAAAGGCAGGGGAAATACGAAGAGGCAAGTAGGTCTTGGGATCTATTCATTTAGTCTTGTTTTTCTATTTTCTATGAGTGGGGTTTACCATCTTCTAGAACCAGGCCTTATGCCTCGCCATGTTCTTCGCCATCTCGATCACGCAGGCATTTGGATTCTAATTGCCGGTACGTTTACCCCCATGCATATTATTCTTTTTAGAGGAGTCAAGCGCTGGGGTGTTCTACTTCCGGTTTGGATTATGGCCATTACAGGTCTTACTCTTGAGATGGTTTTCTTTAATAATATTCCTGAATGGTTAGTTCTAAGCTTTTTCTTATTCTTAGGTTGGGTTGGAGTTATTTCAATTTGGATGTTTAAAAAATACTATCCTGAAAAAAAATACCGCCTTATAGGAATTGGGGGAGTGGCCTATTCTCTAGGTGCGGTCATGGAGTTTACCAGATGGCCGATTCTTTGGTCGGGTGTGATTGGCCCGCACGAAATTTTTCATATCTTTGTCTTGATAGGGGCCGGTTCCCATTGGCTTTTTATTTTTAGAAATGCCCATAGACCAAAAGCTAGAATTCTCGTTGTTCATATTAAAGAATTTGTAACTCAAGGAGGTTATCAGGCCATTGGTGAAAATGAGTTGATTGATTTACGGGCTGATAGCTTAGAAGAGTTGCATGGACTTATTCAATCCTGGGTTAATGAAAATTTTCATAGGGAAATGAGACCATTAGAGATTAACCTTAAGCACTCGAAAATTTTGTGAACAAGAAAATTATAATAATAGGATGTTTGTTTTTCTTTGGGCTCGGCTATGGAGTCTCAAGAATCTTTACACCAGCAGAAGTGAATAATATTGAGGTTGTAGTTTCAAAGGCACAAGAAGATTCACAAGCGATAAAAATTAAGGAAAAAATAGTCACTAAATACCTTTTGGAAAAGGACCCAGTTAAAAGGCTCGAATTAAGTGATGAAATCATGGAAAAGGTCATTCTTCTTTTTATGGCAAATTTAGGAATTAAACTTTCTGAAAAAGAGAAGGCACTTGTTCAAAATCCTAAGTCTTATGAAAAGTACTTACAAGAAGTCATGACTTTATGCCCTTCGCTCCCCAAAAGTACAGAGCCAGAAGTGTATTTAAATGACGGAAGCGATGAGGCCCGAAGAAAATTGGAGTCTGAACTTAGAACTTGTAAGCAAACTTATGGTGGGCTTAATAAAAAGCCGAAGCTTAAAACTGACGAACAAAAAAGAAAGTTTATAAATTTTGAAGATAATATTTTTAAAAGATTTGGAAGAAGACCAGAATCACTTTTTCCTTTTGATATTCACTCTGAACTTTGGACTGAAAGGGTCTTTGCAGGAAAAACTCAAGGTTTTCCTAAAAGTTTTACGGAGAACTATGAAGGCACTCATGAAGGCATTTTTCGAACCAGAGATGGAGAGCAGGGATATATAAAAATTAGTCTAGGTCAGCATAAAGATAGTAAAAATAATAAGGTTCGATTGAATTTTTCTAAATCGAGTAATATTGGTTTAACTTTAGGGGCAACTTATAATGCCACTCATCCCGTTGGACATTCAAACACGGGAAAGGGTCCATGCCGCGGATTAATTTTATCAACAGGTGAAAATGGAACCGGAAGTTTTAGCGAGAATAGGGTTGTTCACTTAATAAAGATTCCAGGTAAAAAGGGCTTCTTTGGAAGAGTCTATACCCAAGATCAGATGGTCAGCTCATTTTTTGTCATGAAAAATTTCTCAAAGAAAAACCTAAACCCCTCAAAATGGGGCACAGACCGCGGCTATTGGTAATCTCTATGTCGCACCGAGTCCCAAAAGGTAACTGGCACCTTTAATTAATTCGGCGTAAAATTTCTCCCCTATGACGGAGACTAGCGAACAATCCATTCTTAGACTATCTGGTTCAAAGCCGATCAGCTTGGTTGACCAAGTGGCCGTAGAAGAGCCCCTTGAGATCCGTCTACGCTATTTTAAAGAAAGAGGGATGCATTATAGTCCCGTAGAAAAAACAATTTCTATTACTATGCGAACTCCCGGAGCAGATTTTGATTTGTCCCTAGGCTTCTTGTTTACTGAAGGAATAATTTATTCTTTAGATGATATTGAGGAGGTCGCTCATTGTCCTGGTGGTAAAGGTAATATTGTAAAAGTAAGTTTAAAAAAAGGCGTTAAAGTAAATATGCCTACTTTAGATCGTCACTTCTACACAAGTTCATCTTGTGGGGTTTGCGGGAAAACTAGTATTGAGGCCCTAAAATCTCAGAATCCTTATATTGATAATATTCAAAGCACTTTAGAGATCTCGCAGGAGTTTCTCTATAAGCTTCCAAAGACTCTACGTGAAGCTCAGCGCCTCTTTGAAAAAACCGGCGGTCTGCATGGCTGCGCTCTTTTTGATATTAGCGGTGAGCTGACTCATGTAAGAGAAGATGTTGGAAGGCATAATGCTCTTGATAAACTTGTGGGGGCCTGCCTTAGAGAGAGGTTAGAACTTCCTCTAAAGTCTAAAGTTCTTCTTTTAAGTGGAAGGGCAAGTTTTGAACTGATTCAAAAAGCGGCCATGGCCGGTATCTCAGTCATTGGTGCCATAGGCGCGCCTAGCAGCTTGGCCATAGAGCTAGCAAAAAATTGTAATATAACCCTTGTGGGATTTCTTCGCGCGGGTAAAATGAATGTCTACTCAGGCAGCGATAGAGTTCGTATCTATGAAATGGAAAACCCCGGAAGAGAAGCCGGACGACATTGATGTTGGTGAAAAAAGCACTAAGGCCGGAGGCATACCTGCGGTCTTATCAAGCATGTCCCATACTTTTAAAAAAGTTGGACCTTTAAGATCTCTTTCTAGCTTAATGAAAATAAATCAACAGGACGGTTTTGATTGTCCTGGTTGTGCTTGGCCTGAACCGAAGAACAGATCTGTAGCAGAGTTTTGTGAAAATGGAGCAAAGGCCATCGCCGAAGAGGCCACAAAGGCGAAGATCACCTCCAGCTTTTTTAGTAAATACTCAGTCAATGATCTGGCTAAAAAGTCAGATTACTGGCTTGGTCAGCAGGGTAGGCTTACCCATCCCATGATTTTAAAAGAGGGTAGTTCAAATTATGAAATGATCTCTTGGGACCAGGCTTTTAAAGAGATAGCAGCAGAGCTTAAGGCCCTAGACGATCCAAATAAGGCCATTTTTTATACAAGCGGCCGAACTTCTAATGAAGCGGCTTTTTTATATCAGCTTATGATTCGAAAATTTGGGACTAATAATCTGCCCGATTGTTCGAATATGTGCCATGAATCTAGCGGGGTCGCCATGAGCGAGTCCATAGGTATTGGAAAAGGCACTGTAACCCTTGAAGATTTCGATAAAGCTGACTGTATTATCATCTGGGGACAAAATCCTGGGACAAATCATCCCCGAATGTTGACTAGTCTTCAGTCAGCAGCGAGGCGCGGGGCTAAAATTATTACAATAAACCCCCTAAAAGAGGTGGGAACTGATAGATTTATACATCCCAAGGATGTGCATTTACTCCTAGGAGGTGGTACAAAACTAACCACCCAGCTGCTTCAAATTCGCATAAATGGCGATGTTGCGGTAACAAAAGGGCTTATGAAAGGGCTCTTAGAAGCCGAAGAGAAAGCACCAGGAAAAGTACTAGACCACGAATTTATTGCTAAATATACGGAAGGTAGTCATGAAGTCATCGAAGATCTTAAAAAACAGAGTTGGGATTCAATTGTCGAATCAGCCGGAGTCTCTAAGAGCGAAATCCTTAAGGCCGCTACAATCATTGCGAAAAGTAAGACCGTTATCGGCTGCTGGGCGATGGGGCTCACCCAGCACAAAAACGCCGTCGGAAACATCCAAGAAGTCTTAAACTTATTACTTCTTAAAGGCGCCATGGGAAAACCAGGCGCCGGAGCTTGTCCAGT
Organism: Halobacteriovorax sp.; assembly: GCA_002720865.1. Taxonomy (GTDB): domain Bacteria; phylum Bdellovibrionota; class Bacteriovoracia; order Bacteriovoracales; family Bacteriovoracaceae. Next base: position 30,041 of record PBIO01000020.1, on the reverse strand, counting down.
TCGCGGACACTCCAATGTTCAAGGCGATCGCACTATGGGAATTTGGGAAGCACCTCCTGAATCCTTTCTTAAAAAACTAGACGAAAATTTTAAAATGAAAGCCCCCCGTGACCACGGTTTTAATGTTGTACAGGCCATCGAAGCTATGCACGCGGGTAAAGGGAAAGTCTTTTTTGCCATGGGTGGAAACTTCTTAAGCGCTACTCCGGATACTGAATACACAGCGAAGGCCCTTTCAAAAACTAGCCTTACGGTTCAAGTTTCAACAAAACTTAATCGCTCTCATCTTGTTACGGGTAAACGGGCCATTATTCTTCCTTGTCTTGGAAGAACTGAAAGAGACTTAGGTCAGTTCGTGACGGTAGAGAACTCCATGGGGATTGTGCATAAATCCATTGGTCACCTATCACCAGCCTCTAATTTTTTAAAAAGTGAACCTGAGATTGTTTGTTTATTGGCCAAAGAATTATTTCCTGATGATTTTGTAAAATGGGATGATTTAAAAATGGATTATGATGAGATCAGAAGAATGATTGAGGCCACTATTCCAGGTTTTGAAAACTATAATAAAAAAGTTAGAGAGCCAGGGGGCTTCACTTTGCCAAATCCCCCAAGGGATAGCCGTACTTTTAATACAAAAAATAAAAAAGCAAACTTCATTGTTCATCCTCTTCCTGAAAATAAAATTCCTGATGGAAAGTTTATGATGATGACCACCAGAACTCATGATCAGTTTAATACCACAGTATACGGTCTAGAAGATCGTTACCGAGGAATAAAACTAGGTAGACGAGTGGTTCTAATGAATGAAGAAGATATGAAAGAAAAAGGTCTTGAGCAGGGGCTTCAGGTAGATTTAGAAAGTGAATTTAATGGAAAAAAGAGAAGGGCAGAACGCTTTTTTGTTGTGGCCTACGATATTCCAAGAAAATGCGTGGCCACTTATTTTCCAGAGGCCAATCCTCTTATTCCCGTAGATTCCTACGCGAACAAGAGTATGACCCCGACTTCTAAGTCAGTTATTATCTCAATCGAGAAATCTACATAGCTTCGGTAAAAATATCTAAGTGAGCTAGAACTTCTTCAATTTCGTCATTGATCTGCTCGCGGCTCTCACTGTTTAGCTTTTGCTTTGAAAGAATGACGACCGTTGAAGGGTGAACAATAAGCTCTTTTGGCTCGTAACAAGTTTCGTCTGCTTTTGGTAATCCGTTTCCATCGTGAAACTTGTCCTCAATTTCAGATAGAGAGATATTTTGCATATAAGAGCTCTTGTCCACGATATGCTTTAAAAGTGTTTCACATTTTGGATTCTTTTTTGAGTAGGCCTTTAAGATTGGTTTAGCTAGCTCAACCAATTCAATGGCGTCTTTTTTTAAGACTTCTGAGTTAGCATTGGCCTTATTATTTTTTACAAGTCTTTCGGCCACTTCTCTATAAGGTTTTAGGTTCTTATGTAGTGGTTTTGAAGCACAGCTTGCTATTAAAGTAAGTGATAGGGTTAGGATTAAGCTTTTCATTTTTCTTCCTTTGGTTATTTTTGAAAGAAAATAGAGGAGTTTGTTTGACTTGTCAAACTTTTGTAGCTCTAGCGATACTTTAAGTGTTCAGGCCCGGCGCTGTAAATTAAGGTACTTAATATAGCTTCTTCAGGCTTATCCTTAAAAAGAGGGTTATCCGTCTGGATTAGAAGGCCACCGAAGTTATTACCAACTTCAAAATAATCATTCGCAGACCGCCCCATGGCCATAAGTCCGGCTTCTTGGGTTTTGTGGAAGATGAGATCTGCGCTATTTTCGCCCGGTTTGCATAGAGGGTTTCTTTTCTTTTCGATAAGCCTAACCCCGTATTCCATCCATCTGAGTTCTTCCATGGGGGAGAGTCCTATATGTGAATCTGTTCCAATTGAATAATTACCACCGGCGAGATGAAAATCCTTTAGAGGGAAAAGCCCGTCACCTAAATTTGCTTCAGTACTAGGACAAAGAACGACATTCGCCTTAGCATCAATAATCATTTTGAGCTCTTCGTCATTTATATGAGTAGAGTGCACCAAATGGAATTCTTCATTTAGTTTCACGTTCTCACAGAGCCATTCAACAGGCCTTTTCCCAAGATGTGAAACGCAGTCCCTAACCTCCATTATCTGTTCACTGATATGAATATGTTTTGGAATACCACTCGGAAGTTTTTTAAAGAGTTTAATTATATCTTCATTTTTAACAGCACGGAGTGAGTGAACTCCTGCTCCAACGATAACATTATTAAATTTCTCCGCTGATTTTTTAATTTCTTCATATAGTTCTAAATAACTATCAACATCTTTGCTAATAAACCGGCGCTGTCTTTCATTTGGTTCTAGGTTAAATCCTCCCATTTGATAAAAGATAGGAACTAGAGTCAGGGCTAGGCCTGCCTGGTTCGCAGCTACCATGAGCCGCTCACTCATTTCAGCAGGGTTTTTATAGGGGAGGCCTTCTGTATCGTGATGAAGATAATGAAACTCTGCTACATGGGTATAGCCATGTCTTCTCATTTCCATATAAAGGTTCGTAGCGATTTCCTGTAATTCGTCTGGAGAAATAGATAGGGCCAGGGAGTACATATTCTCTCGCCAAGACCAAAAATCATCTCCTTCTGCCGACTCTGGGATCGATTCATTTAGTCCACCCATGGCATATTGAAAGGCGTGGGAGTGAGCGTTTTTAAACCCAGGGATGAGATAGCCATCCATTGGAAAGAATTCTCCCTCTGGTTTTTCATTAGAAAGCTCAGTGATCAAATTATTTTCATCGACAGTAATATAGAGCTCATTTTTCCAGCCGTCTTTTTGTAATAATTTTTTTATGAGGTAAGTTTTCATTTAAGGGCTCAGCTCTTGTTTTAAAGATTTAAATAATTCTATCAAAACTGCTCGGACCTTTTCAGCTTTTTCTTTTAAGTAAGTAGTGGTTTCTTCGTCCATATAAAGGTCTTGAGACATTTCCAACTGCAAAGCTTCAATTTTATCGTTCAGGCCTCCAAAATAGCGGGTAATATGACCGCCCTTAAATGGATCATTATGATTAACCTGAAAAGAGCTTTTTCTTAAACTGCTTAAGGCCAGATCAATGGTTTCTTTCTTAGCAGAAGTTTGATCAGCACTACCTAGAATCATATCTGGAAATTTTTCTTTTCTTATCGTCGGTACACTTCTTTTAATTGAGTGGGCATCAAAGAGGAGGGCCCTGCCAAACTTCTGGGCCCTTAGGCTTAATTTCTCTTCTACAGCTTTATAGTAAGGCCAATAGTATTCACTAAGTCTTCGCTCTATTTCGGAATCGGGAATCTCATTTCTTAGAATTGAGTCTCCAAGAAAATTGGTCCTCGGGACCAAGGAGGTTTCGCTTCTTCCGTCTTTATAAAGAGAAGCGCTTTTTGGGTCTCTATTAAGATCAATAACGTATCGAGAATAAGGAGCCTCATAGATTTCAATATCTAATTCAGCCGCAAAGTCGTAGAGCTCTCCAATAAACCAATCTGTATCTTCTGGATGTTTTAAGACATGCTCTTTGTAGTACTGTCTAACTTCTTCAGGAAAACGAATTCCGGAATGGGGAACAGAAATTAAGATTGGATTGCTTGGGCTCATGGATTAGTAAGCTTGTATTTTTGATACTGGGTATATTCAAAACAGCTTTTATCATGACCAAGGTCGCAGCCCTTCTTCATCCAGTTGGCGGCTTTTGTTTTGGTTAATTCTGGATTTTTGTTCTCTTTTCCTAAGGTGCTAAAGATGGCAGTGCCTAGTTTATAACAAGCACCTCCATCTCCATTATTGCAATTATAAGTAAGACCTTTGCAAGGAGGTCTTGAGGCGCAGGCACTTAGAAATAGAAGAAAAATTAAAACTTTCATCGATAAATTGGTTGTCCCATAGGTTCTCCGATAATCTCGCCGTTATCCATGACTTTGTTTCCTCCAACAATGGTCATCACGGCCATACCTTTAATCTTTCTTCCAGCATAGGGAGTCCAGCCAGACTTACTGGCCTGTTCACCATCAGAAATTTCATGGGTCTTATTCATGTCAACAATCGTTATGTCGGCATCGTAACCAAGCATAAGCTTTCCCTTATTTTTTAAAGAGTAAAGCTCGGCAGGTCTTTGGCTTAAAAGATCGACAAGCTTTTCTAAACTTAATTTTCCAGCATTCACATGATCTAGCATAATATTTAGGATAGTTTGCACTCCCGGCATTCCACTAGGTGAATGAGGGTATCCTTTATCTTTTTCTTCTTTTGTATGTGGAGCATGATCAGAGCCGATAACATCAACTGTTCCGTCTGTTAGGCCTTTCCACAGTCCATCTCTATGGTCGGCAGTTCTGATCGGTGGGTTCATCTGAGCATAAGTTCCTAAACGATCATAATCTTCTGGAGCACAAAGGGTTAAATGCTGTGGGGTCACTTCAACAGTGGCAACATCAGTGTACTTTGCTAAAAGCTCCATTTCTTCTTTAGTAGAAATATGGAGTACGTGAACTCGTTTTCCTGTTTCTCGAGCCAAGTCTAAAATCATTTGGGTGGAGCTTAAAGCAGTGTCCACATCTCTCCAGTGATAGTGAGCGTGAACATCTTTTGCTTCATTTTTTATACTAACTCTCTCCCTAAGCATAAGTTCGTTTTCTGAGTGAAGCGCGATGGGAAGGGAGCAAGATTCAAAAATCTTAGTAAGCTTTAACTTATCATAAAGAAGTAGGGAACCAGTACTGGAACCTAAAAAGATTTTTATGCCACAGCAGCCTTCTACATCAACTGCCGATTGCAAGTTTTCTAAATTATGCTCAGTCGCTCCCATAAAGAAACCAAAGTTCGTATAGCTAGTTTCTCTTCCTCGTTTTACTTTATATTCGATTGATGCGGCATCAACGGTTGGAGGATTTGTATTAGGCATCTCTAAGAAGGTTGTTATGCCCCCAAGAGCAGCAGCTTTTGAGCCGGTGTGAAGATCTTCTTTATGTTCAAGGCCTGGCTCTCTAAAATGAACTTGAGAATCAATGATTCCAGGAAGTACGTGGAGGTTTTTAGCGTCAATGGTTATTGGTGCAAATTCACCGTGTCCAGGCTCTAATATTGCCGCGATTTTACCATGATTTAAGGCCAGATCCTTTTGAACTGGTCCGTCTGGTGTCATTAATATTCCATTAACAATTAGCGTCTCAAATGCAGACATATGCCCTCCTGTGGATGAGGGCATTATAAATTCGCTTACTCGATAAAGAAAGCGAGGATCGACGCAATATTGAAGCGAGTCCCCTTAATTTTCTTTTTAGGAGTCAGATAGTGGAATATGGCCATCTGTATCACGGATGGAATTTCCATTTTCTTAATTAGGTAAAGGAAGATTGAATGACCATATTTATAGGTCTTAGGCTCAAGCTCTCCAACTTTGATAATAACGGTTTCAAATCTAAAGTAGGCGATGTCTAGCTCTCTTCTGTCTAGCCAGCCGTCATTATTATAATCATAGAGGATATAGATTGCTTCTACGTTAGAGAAAGCTACCATAAGCCTGTTTAGATCTACTTTCGTCAGTGGAAGCGATTCGTCTGGAAACTCTCTAGCATACTTCTCCATATTAAGAAGATATTGCTGTGCTTCTTCCATCCCAACGCTTTGTACATATTCATAAAGCTTTGAGAAGTACTTCTGATTTCCAAGCTCGTTGAAAAAGATATGCCAGAAATATTCTCTATAGCAGTTAAGCTCAATATTCTCGTCATCACCAATTGGAGTACAGTAATTCTTAAGCTTCTCGTGAACTGAAGAGGCGTGCTTATTGGCCGATAAAATAGCGCTTACATACTCTGTTAGCTCTTCAACATTACTATAACCGTTTCCGTCACCTTGATATTGAAAAACATCAGACCCATCCACGGCCTCTCTAACAAATCGGTCAAAATCTTTTGGCCATAGACCAATCTCTCTTGCTGCGCCTTCTACTTCTTTAATTGCTACCGCAACATTTTCTTTACTAACATGTTTTCTTCTTTCTCCCTCAGGAACATGGCCGTATTCGTCCACAATTTTCTTTAGGGCATAACGTAAGAGGGCAGTAAAGTTAAAGCCTTTTTTAAATCTTTTGAATTCTCTATAATAATGAAGATAACCTTCGTCATCTTGAAAATAACGATAATGTAGGGTGATTAATTCAAATTGATTCCATAGCTCTTTTTGACGGTCTTTGGTGAAGATTTTGTATTCCTCAAGATCAGGTCTACGGATAGTTTCAATAACCTTGGGGCTTTCCATTTTAGACTTGTAATGACTAAAGGTAACATCATTGAAATAAAGCATTTCAAAGACTTCTTGTCCCCATCCAAAGAGAACTTTGACGTCAGAGAAAGTATACTTATTTCTCTCTCCGCCTATGAGTCTAATTTTTAAGTTTGCAATTGATTCTTCAAAGTTGTCTATTTCCCAATCATTATCAAGAACTCTTTCTATAAGATCAGACAGATCTTTGAATTCAAAAATATAAACATTATTTTCGTGATTGTGAAAATAAGTCTGAGCTTCTTTAATTAGGTCTAGGTAGAAGTAGTTTTCATCATCAGCAATTTTAAAATCTTTATGCTTAACATAGAGAGCATCAAGGCCAAGAGTTACCATGCCTCCTAAATTTGCAAATAGAACTTCAAGTTCCTTATCTGTAATGACTCTTTTTTCTCCCCCTAGGATTAACTTCTTAAGGAAAAGGTAAGAATCAATTAAAGGAATGTCCATCTGATCATCGTCTAGGCCAAGGATGGTTTTTAATTCTTCTAAGAAAAAGATGATATCAAGAGATTTTCCAAGGGAGGCCCTTTGGGTGATAACACTTAATAGGGCGCTCGAAGCATTTGAAACCGCCTGATTTAAGTTTTCACGATTGTTCCAGTACTTGGCATTATCATCACTAAACTTTGTAAAACTACTTTTGATTAAAGAACCGTGAGTGTTGACCACTGCAAAGATATCAAAAAGGAGGGGAATATTAGCTACAGATAAATTGTTTTTTGGGTCCTTTAAAAGAATCTCATTTAGCATGTAAACAAACTTTAAAAGATCGTTGGTTTTTTGAGCCACATCTGCTGCGAAGAAGCGGTCAACAAACCTTTTTAATTCATTAATATGAATATAGCGCTCATCAGCTCTTCTAACGAAGGTTACAAATTGGTTGAGGTTTTCATTAAGGCATCGAATATCTCTTGAAACATCTTCATCAAGTATTTTCTCTAAGCGCTTAGCATCGATGGCACAAATCTGCTGAATATCACTTAGGTCCATGACACCCTGATCGCTAAGAGGCTCATCTCCACAAGAGTGCACCAGGATTACAGATATCAATAACAAAAATATGCGTAGGATTTTCATCGACCCTCACTTTGAGTTCTATTCACTACATTTGTTATTGTATCGAAATAATCGAGAGTCCGATTGAATCGGAAAACTTGACGCATTTCGGTTCGGCAAATGGTGCCGAAAATGATGCAGTTGGTCAAATAAAATCCTTACCTTTTTCAAGGGTCTATATATTCTTCTCTATTTTTAATTTTAACACTGCAATACAACATATTTCTAGGTTAAGATACTGTATGAGAAAAAAATGCTGTTTATGCTCCTTTTTACTGATGTTTTTTGCTCCAGTACTCGAATGCTGGTCAAAAGGAATCTTAAGTTACGAACATTTTGGTCGCCTAAATACCCCTGCCTTTGAAGGTGCAAGCGATAACGCCCTAAGTTTTGAGTATAAACACGATAAAAAAAGAGCAAGTTTCGACTCTTTCGCCAATTTTCACGCTCGCTATTTCCCGCAAAATGAAGGAAGTCAGATATCCCTGAGAGAGGCCTATATATCCAGAGTAAGAGGGAAGACTTCTTGGGCCGTGGGGAGAAAGATCCTAGATTGGACACCACATGAAAAATTCTGGGGAATTGGAGAGCTTAACGCCCTTAAGGGATTCAACTTGATGGATGATGATCAAGAGGGGTTAATGGGTGTTCACTTTGACAAAAAGTGGGATCGAGTTCAATTTTCAGTTCTCGCCTCTGGAATGCATATACCTCAGATTAATCCAACCTTTACTATAAAAGACGGGAAGATCTCAGGTGCCAATGAATGGACCAATCCACCAGCAAAGTTTGTTCGCTTTAGTGGCCAAAATATTCCCGTCTATTACAACCTAGATGAACCGCCAATTAGTTCTCTTATTTTTAAACAGTCCCTAGGAACCCGTTTAAAATATAGTTGGAAGAAAGGTGCTGTTTCTGCATATGGAGTTTATAAGCCTGAGAACCTTCCGCGGATTAATGCAACTGGTTTTTACGAGCAAAACGAAGTTGAACAGGCCAGTGTAAGGGCCAAGCCTTTTATCAATCATCACACGATGTATGGTTTAAATGTCACTCAAGAGTTTGGTGATTTTACGGCCAAAGTAAGTTGGGACACAATTGATCCTGACCATGGTGAAGATGGCTCTTTTGAATTCGAAGCTTTTAAGATTAAGCCCGTATATACGACTGATAGCTTTTTTACGGCAAGTACAACTTGGGATAAAAATCGCTATATGGGCTTAAGCGCTAATTTTATCGAACTTTTAAGAGGAGATGCAAACAACACTAATGTCTTTGCAAAGAAGCCCAAGTGGGTTCGTGCAATTGGATTCTCTACTTGGTGGAAGGCCACAGGCAAGTTAACTTTCTCTGCCAATTATAGGCAAGATCTCGTTTTAAGCGATATTTTAACGAGGTTTGAATCTCGTTATAAGTTCACAAAGCATGTAGCCGTAGGTGTTGGGGCCGACTTTCTAAGAGCGCCTAAGGAAAGGTCCTATTGGAGCCCATATCGTGCTAACGATACGGTTTTTAGTTCACTTGAATATATCTTTTAATCAGGATTTCGTTATAATTAAAAAGTGAAATCCTTTTTAGTTCTTATTCTTTTTCTCAACTCACCAATTCTTCTCGCAGAAAAAGAGCACGATTATGCCGCAATTTTATTTTTTACTCGCGGGAAAGTTTATCTTTCTTCGGAAGGTGGATTATTTGGAGAAGTCAAAAAAGGTCATGAGATCGCTGAAGGAGATATTATTAGAACAAAGGATAACTCACTGGCCATAGTGCGTTTTCCCGATAAGTCCACCATGCGCATCGATCACAATTCAGAAATAGAAATCGAAAAAGTTGTTGAAAATGTAGAGGGGGAGAGTCTCGGCTCTTCCGATATCATCCTTCGGGGCGGTAGGGCCGTCATTGATGTCATCAATAAATCTCGGGCCCCAGTTTTCAATGTTAAGACTAGGTCTGTGGCCATTGGTGTTCGAGGAACTCGCTTTATGGCCGGGCTTGATCCTGAAAGTAATCATATGGACCTTGCCGTAGATAGGGGAGAGGTTGAAATTTCCCATAAAGAAAAGCCGGATATGGCAGATGCTATTGAAGCTGGTCACTCCATTCATTTAGAAAATGGGTCTGAATTTAATCAACCTCAACAACATGATTGGATTAGTAAATTTAATTTCAATGCAAATGACCGAGATGTTGACCACTCCCAAATGAATAAAGTGATGGAGTTAAAAAGATTAGAGCATCGTCAAAAGAGGAAAACTTGGGTTAGAGACAAAATCAAATGGGCGAAGAAAAAGAAAAGATGGAATATGTTTAGATCTCGTCATTTAGAGAAAGTGAAGAGGCTTAAATCTAAAAGAATGGAGTTTTTAAAAAAGAAAAAATTCTTTATGAGTAAGAGAAAGGAACTCGTTTTTAAACGAGAAAAGCTTCTAAAAGAGAGAAAGGCTATATTTAAGGATGCCAAAAAACTTAAAGCGGAAAAGAAAAAGCTGGCTGCCGCAGCAAAAGCACTAAGAACGGGTCGAGGCGACCCAAGAAAAAAGAAAGAACTTGAACAAAGGGAAGTTAGAATCAAGGGAAGAATTCAAGGTCTACGTGAAAATAGAGAAAGCTTAAAGGAACAAAAGAGAGAATTACTTAATAATAATTTCGTTAAAAATTACGCTAAGAATGAACAGAAGTTTCAAAAAAAGAAAAAAGAGCTGATGAAAAAGATTCCCAGAAAGAAGCGAATTAAAAGGCAGGGGAAAAAGAAAATATTAGAGGAAGGCCGAAAGAAGCTAGGCCTTCCTGGTGGTCTCTTCGGAAACTAGAACCTATTTACAGTCTGCCTTAAGCCATTTTGCCTTAGACTTAATTTCTCCAAACATACCGCCTTTAATTACAGTATCCATTTCCTTTTTATTGATAACGGTTACGTTGATACTAAAGGTCGTTGACTTGTCTGGGCACTTAAGCTGACCAATAAACTTCTTTTTAGTGCTTTTGGTTATAATCATCTTACAGTCTTTCATCTTTTTATTTTTGGCCGCGCCTTTTTTAAAATGTGACTCAGGGTCATTTAACTCTTCTTGGGTCATACAGTTTTTAACCGGCTTAGGAGCATTTTGTTGCATCATCTTTTTAACCATCTCTTTTTGTGACTCAGGTACACTAGCAAGAGCTGCTTCCATCATTTTATTTTTACTCATATCTGTAGTGTATTCCCAAAGGCCTGTCAGGATATCAAGTGGTACTGTTTTAGCAGATGCTCCTACCGAGAAAGTTAATAAAAATATGGCCATGGTTAGTTGTTTCATATTTACTCCAGAAGACCCTTTACGTGGTCAATTTGTTTTTCAGTCATAGGAACGATATCGCCAACGTCTTCACCGAAGCGGCCACCAATTCCTCCCCAGTCGTTGACTGAGACTTCTTTTCTATCTTTATTATTTGCTCTATTTGCAAAAATAACTTTTCCATTAAAGCAATAAATTTCTGTTTCTCCTAGTAGCTCGCTAACGACAGCTAAAAACTCTGTACCTCGAACGGCCATGGCGGCAGTCTTTGTTTTTATTAGTCCCTTTTGCTTAGCAGGTCCCTTTGTGGCCCAACGTAGGAGTCCATTAAATAAGGTAAATGGAGAGTGCTTTGGGTTTGGTGGAAATTTTATCTGAAGCTTTGCCCCTGGTCCAAGGGCCATAGTGGAGTTATAAACAGCAACTTTTAGTTTTAAATAGGACTTCTCTTTTACTTCAATAAATCCATTTTCTTCAAAGATGGTCGCATTTGAAATTTGTTTTCCGTTGTAGAGAACCTGTCCATTAAACTTTTCAACGGTAGCCGTGATCTTGGCGTTACTAGCTAAAGAAAAAAAGAGACCAATTAGAATGATAAGAGTTTTCATAAGCTTTTCTCAAACACGAAATTATGCCAACATTTATCAGTTCGCTCGTCATCCTGATCTTCTTCAAACATCATTCGACATCCAAACTCTTCGAAGGTTTGTTGGAATTTTTTAGTATCAATAGGAGTAAAAAGGCGGCCATCTTCTTCTCTTTTTGTTTCACAGTCTGCTGATCTAACTGAGAGAATTATCCTGCCACCCGGTTTAGTGATCCTGACTACGTTTTCAACGGCCTCAACTAGGGATTCCTTAGGGAGGTGCATGAAGACAGCAGAGAGGAGGACATTTTCATATTTATCAGATTCGATCTTTGAAAGTTTTGGGAGTGAGTCATTGTAGACAGGGACATCCGATAGGACTTCTTTACAATAATCTACAAAAGCGGGAACTGCGTCCAGTCCTTCAACTTTAAACCCAGATCCTTTTAAATAGGAAAGATCTCTACCCGAGGCACAGCCTATATCTAAGGTGAGTTTATTTCTTTTAAAGAAAACGGCAATGAGCTCATAAATCCTACCGGGTTTAATCTCTTCATACTTTCCAATGAACTCTACTGCAGCTTCTTGATATCTTTGAAGAGTTTTTTGATCCATAGTTAATTTAGCTCACAAAGCTCCGGTGGAAGTTCAAATGCACTAGGCGAAAACCTTTTGCCAGTTTTAGGATGCTTTAGGTTTCTTTTTAAGACAAAATCAAAAATAAGCGGATTATAGTCATAAATCTCATTTAGCATTTCTTTTTCTTCATTCGTAATATAACCAAGCTTCTTAAATTGAGTTGTTCTATAAAGAATATTAATGGCCGGAAGGGGGTAATCAGAGCCATTGACCAATCGGTGATGAACTTGTGGATTGTCTAAAAGAGTTTCAGTTGGAGCTCCTACTCTTGTATGAATTGTAATTCCAGAGAGCTCTCCCCAAAGATTGTTTTCGTACTTCTTATCACTTAAAACTCGCCAAAAGAGATCAAAGCAAGATTTCTTTCCACCTTGTTCAAGATCTTTACACTGCCCAAGTGAAGCTGCATGAGCCATGATAATTTTAACGCCCATATCTAAGGGCCTTCTAAACCTTAGAGGGTTTGCTAGTTCCTGAAACTCTTCTCCATCAACAGCTTTTTCTTCACCGGTATGGGAGAGGATAACCATATTATACTTTTTAACGACTTTATAATACTCGTCGAGTTTATCTGAGGCGGGATCTATTCTTTGAGCATTAGGAAGCCACTTTATATAGCGAGCACCTTTTTTAGCCCACTTTTCTAATCTTTGGATGGCATCTTTTCTATAGGGGTGAACAGAGATTGTGGGAACGATAATATCGGGATACTTTTCGTACATATTCCAGACATGCTCATTTGTAATATAAAAGGTAGAGCGTTTTAAATCCTCTACCCCTTCTTCGGTATGATTTTTGTCAAAGGCTAGCAGATGCATTTTTCCATAACGTCTGTCTGATCTGGCAAGCTTTATCAGGCGTTGCATATACTTTTCATCGGCATCTTCCAGATCTTCTAATCCAGAGGCACTAAGGTAAACTTTGTACTGAAGAAATTTATAGGGGTGACTAAGGCTCATCATGTCCGGATTTACCCAGTTTCCAGTTCCACCTGAACCATTTCCAACCGCATGGACGTGCACGTCTCGTAAGCATTTGGGATTAATTCCCTCAAAGGCCTGATCCAAAAACTTTTTGGTTTTAGGTTTTAGGTCATTGAGCATGACCACAGGGTCTTTTTCAAAATCCCCGGCAATTTTATCGATAAAGACACTACAACCTGGTAGTAAAAATAAGGCGAGTATAACTGTGCGCATGGTCCTACCTCCTGTGGAGACCTTTGCGAACAAAGTGCGAATGGATTTCTTCCAAGAAACCTTCATCATGAGCGTGGTTGCTCAAGTGCTCTTTGTACATTTTTAAATTATAGCTAGGGGCTAGGCCTAGCCACTCCTTGATTTGAGAATCTTTGTGTTTTTGTTTTAGCCATTTAAAAATACATGCTTGTCTTAGGCTCTTCGCCGTACATTCAATCATGAGTTTCTTTCTAAATTCTTCAAAAATTATTTCAATCCCTCTAGAACTAAGCCCACCAGATAAAATTCGATAAGGGTTGGCATTAAAGAGAACTGAATCAAATTCAACTTTAGAATCTTTTTTCATCGTGGCTAAGGTTTTACTATAATCATTAAATATGGTCGTAAAAATCTTCGGGAGGGGGACTGTATAAGGGTCCCTCTTAGGAGGATTAATTAAAACCCTAGGACTATCACCATCTAAATAAACCTGAGAAACTTGAAGGTCTGAAAGATCGCTGACTTTTAAACCTGCTCCATAAATTAAGACAAGGGTAACCATATTTCTTTTGGCAATAAGGCGTACCATTGGTTGCTTGCTTACGGACTCTTCTAGCAAAAATTGCCAAAGTGTTTTTACGTCGACGTAGGGGGTTGGTCTTGGAATATCTAGAAACTTAGGTGAAGTAGGGATTTTTCTCACGGGATTAGAAGGGAATACTTTTTCTTCCACTAAAAAATCAAAAAACATCCTTAGGGCCTGAACTCTTCGTCTTCTTGAATTGTCGCTATTGTACTTTTTCTCTAAAAAACTTCCGTACTCTTTTATTTCTGGAATTGAAAAACCGCTAATATCGAGGCGCTTATTCTTGGCGACTTCCACCAAGTATTTATTAAAACAATCAAGGTCTGTTCTATAATTTTTAAGAGTGTTTACTGAGCGGCCCTTGCCCTTAAGCATTGTAAAGAACTCGTCTTGAAGTCCTAAGAGGTCCACGTTTGCTTTTTCTCTAGGTTGAGCCACGGATATTCCTTGATGCAGCGCGTCTGTGTCGTGCTAATATTGGTCTAAAGTGAGAAAATTCTACACGTCTCGGGCTGTAGGGACAAGAAACTTGAAAGCTTGAAATGGACTTGGTACAAAGCGACATATAAGTTGGGGGAAACCCCGTAAATTCGAATATAAGTGGGCCCTATGGCAAGTGAGACGACCTTCTCGGACATCCGATCTGGATATTCTATATCCAAATCCTATAATGATGCACCTCTGAAAGATAGAGGACGAGATAGTTTTATCACTTGGTTCTATGAAGAAATAAAAAATTGGACCCACTTTGAAGAATTCTTTTCCACCCTTGGAACATCTAACCATTTAATTGAATCCCTCTGCCATACAAGCTTTGAGCATGAAAATTCAAACCTTAAATTTAACTCTTATGAAAGATTGGAGTTTTTAGGGGATGCCGTTTTAGACTTATTGGTATCAAAGGTTCTTTTATCCCGTTATCCAAAGTTAAATGAAGGTCGCCTTTCAAAATTAAGGGGAGCGCTCGTCAATGAAAACAATCTTTCTAAACTGGCCCGTGGGTTAGAGTTTGGAAAACTTGTTCTTCTTGGAAAAGGGGAAACTCAAAATGGTGGGCAAGAGAAAAACGCCATTTTAGCCGATATCGTAGAGTCCACCATTGCCGTATTCTACTTAGAAAAAGGTATCGAAGGTGCCGAGTCCTACTTATTGAAGTTAACCGATTTTTACCAGCAGCATTACGGAGTAGATTTTTATGACCAGTCTCATTTAGATGACTTTGATTCAAAAACTAAACTTCAAGAAAAGACCATGGCCATTTTTAAGGAACATCCAAAATATCATTCAAAGGAATCTGGAAATGGAGAATTCGAAGTTCAGGTAACCCTAAAGGGAATTGAACTTGCCAAGATGACACATCCATCAAAAAAGAAAGCAGAAAAAATATTAGCCAGTAAAATTTTAGATAAAAAATTATATAACGAGGTAAAAGATGCTCATTGAAGACCAACATCCGGATAGCAAATCCATTATGCTAGCAGTTTTAGGGGCCCCAAACGTCGGGAAAAGTTCTCTTATAAACTATATGCTTGGAACTGACCTAACTATTGTTACCAACAGACCGCAAACGACGAGAAATCGTTTTCATTGTATTTTAACAATTGATCATACTGAGATCATTCTAGTTGATACTCCCGGCCTACACCGCTCCAATCTTGAATTTAATAAAAGAATGAATGAGCAGGCTCGCGGTGGAACTATGGGAGCGGATTTAAACCTGCTTCTTATTGATATGTCTCATAATGTACTTCCTCAATTCCAAGAATTTGCTCGCCAGATGGAAGAGCAAGAGCTTGCGGAAACATGGGTTGTCTTCTCTAAACTTGATTTAGTAAAAGATCCAAGTGCTCTTCCTATTGAAGAAATTATGACGGCAGCTAAAGAAATTGTTCCGTCGATTACGAATCACTACTTATTAAGCTCAAAGACTGGCGATAATGTTCATCAGCTAACAGGGGATATTTGCGATCGTGCACCTGAGAGTCCTCACCATTATATTAATGGAGATATTTCTAATAGAAATGAACGTTTCTTCGCCACTGAATATATCCGAGAGCAGGCCTTTCAACTTTTAAAAGAAGAAATTCCTTACGAAGTTGCTGTCCTTATTGAGGAATACAGAGATTTTAAAGATAAAGAGACTAGAGAAAATGTAGATACTCATATTTCTGCGGCGATACTTGTTAACCGTCCTTCTCAAAGAGGAATTGTCGTTGGTAAACAAGGTTCAATGATTAAAGAAATTGGAACTAGAGCTAGAAAGAAAATTGCTGCTATGACTGGCGGTAAAGTGCATTTAAATTTGCATGTTAAGGTTAGCCCAAAATGGTTTAAGAATAATTGGGTTCTTGAAGAAATAGGACTTCCTAGAGCTCAAGATTCTAATAGAGTATGGAGGGCAAGGTAATGAAAGGTCCACGCCAAGCAAAAAGAAATATGGTGATCTCCTTAATAGGAAGACCCAATGTTGGTAAAAGCTCACTATTTAATAGATTGATGAGAAAGAATCACGCCTTGACTCACGATCTTCCAGGAGTGACTCGTGATCGTCACTACGGTGTAGCAAAATTTAATGATGATCCTTACTTTGACGAAGAAGTTGAGGCCATTATGGTTGATACCGGTGGCTTTTATCCTCAAAAGATTGATGAAGAAGGTGAAAATAAAAAAGAAGTAGAGTTTAATCACTTCTTTAACATAATGAATGAGCACGCTCAGCTTGCCATTGATGAATCAGACCTCGTTTTATTTGTAGTTGATGCTAGAGAAGGGGTGCTTCCTTTTGATGAGGGTATTGCAGACTTTATTCGTGCAAGAAAAAAACCATTTTGGCTTCTTGTGAATAAGTTTGATTCTGAAAATCAAAGGGGTGAGGAAGCCGAATTTTATAGCTTAGGGCTAAACCCAAGTGAGTTTTTCCCAGTATCAGCTGCTCACGGGCTTGGTCTTGAAGTGATAAGAGAAGCTATTCATAGGGAAGTACTGGCCTTTAATAGTAATATCGACAATGCTCCAGGACTTCAAAAAGGGGTAACTCCTAGAGAGAAAGTTGCAGCAAAACTGGCCCTTATTGGAGCTCCTAACGCTGGGAAATCTACTCTTCTAAACTTACTGGTTGGAAGTGAAAGAGCACTTGTATCCGATATCGCAGGAACGACTGTTGATCCTATCGAAGGTTATTTTGATCTTTATTTCGGTAAAGATGCTGAACTTCTTGAAGAGGATAATAAGCCAGGAAAAAATGATGGTCTTCTTCTTCAGCAATACGAAGAGTTTAGAAAAAATAATTCTGAAGTCTACGAGAAAATGGAACAATCTTTTAATGAAGAAGCAGTTCTTGAAGCTCGAGGAAAGATAGAAGAAGAAACTGACACGGAAATAAACGAAAGACTCTATGATCAAGTTTTTAATGACACCGAAGAAGCTCCTGTAGAAAAAGAAAAAACGAGTGAGACTTCTTATTGGCGTTCTATGCATTTGGTTGATACGGCCGGGATCAGAAGAAAGTCTAATATTGAAGGGGTTATTGAATCTCAGTCAGTTTTTAGATCACTTCGCTGTATTACTGAATCTGATATTGTCATTTATATGGTTGATGCCACGAGAGGTATTGGTCATCAAGATTGTAGACTTTTAGATATTGCCCTAGAAAAAGGTAAGTCGGTTATCGTTTGTTTAAACAAAATGGACCTAATGAATGAGAAGTTAAAGACAGAAGAAGAGCGAAAGGAATGGCTACTTGACCTTAGGGCCAAAATTCCTTGGCTAGACTTTTGCGACATCATTCCAATTTCGGCCTTAAAAAGTAGTGGAATTAATAAGCTTAAAAAGAGCTTAAAGAAAACAACGATAATAAGAAATAGAAATATTCCAACTGGTGCCCTTAACCGATTCGTACTGGATATGGTTGAAAGACATCCGATTGTTTTAAAGAAAACTAATGGCAATCGGTTTAAGGTTAAGTACGCATCAATGCTTAAGAGTGACCCACCAACTTTCTTAATGTTTTCGAATCGTTCAAAAGGAATCCCTGAGAACTATAGAAGATACCTGCAAAATAATATCAGACGTGAATTTGATATTGTGAATACCCCTGTTCACCTTATTTTTAGAACAGGTACAGATATGGAAAAAAGGTTAGGAAAAGGAAAGGCAAAGGCCTTGAAAAGCTAATTTACCAGCTAATAACGTACGAAACCATAAGGGAGTAGGCGTTACCTGTTAAATCATCAAACCCAAATTCGCCTTCATTTAGAGGGCGATAGTTTTGGGTAAACTTATCGTGAAAATTAACTGAATGAAAAAGAAACTCTGTTCCTATGTAGGACTCTTTTAATTTTATTGGAAATTCAAGTCCAAAGCCCAGCCCAAAGCCAAGTCCACCGCCGGAGTCGTCAGCTAAAAGTGATTGATCCACAAACTTATTGGTTAAGTACCAATATTCAACCCTTCCAATAAAATAAGGATTTGAGTAAGTAATGGCCGTACCTAGGTTGGCCGTATCTATATAAAACCTATAAGCAAAGAAAACTCTTAATATGTTGACGTCAATAAGACCTGGAGGATTAGGGTCAAATCCCTTAGTCGCTTGATCTATAAAGAAATGGTGCTTTGAAAACTCAAATCCCATTCCAAAGCTATTAAAGAAATCACTAAAATAATAAACCTGAAGACCATAGCTTGGGGGATCATTCTCGTAAGCGGTACCTCTGTTTCCATCAAATGTGGTGATTCCAAGGGAGATAGCAAAGCTAAAGAATCTTCCATAACGAAAAAAACGTTCGTCTTCTAAAACCTGAGACTCTTCAACATCTTCATTGAAGTCCGTAAAGATATCACCGCCAATTTGCAGATCATCTTCTTCAATTGAAAATCCATCATTAATGCCACCTTGAGCAAAACAAAGGGATGGCAATAAAAATAAGATGAGTAAGCATTTTCTCATTAAGTCTTAAATCCTATAGATAGAATAGAATACCGGCGGTTACAAAATGATAACCCACTGTTTCAATTCCAAATTCTCCGTTTATCTTATTAAGACTTATACCTGTTTCAAAGCTAAACCCTAAGGACTGAAGTCCTGCGAAGCTAAATTCTGAACCGACTGTTAAATCAAATTGAAAACCTTCATCGTCTCCAGAAACTTGTCTTTCTTTTATAATAGCTGCCAAAAGAGAGGTATAAAAAGTTAGCTGAGGCTCATCAAAAAGGTTTCTATACACTTTTAAGCCAAATCCATGTCCTCCACCTGGGTCTCTCGTTGAAACTCCTACCAGGCCTCCAAAAGCAAAAGCATTGCTTTTTTGGAGCTTAAAAGAGATAGCGGGGAGGTCATTTTTGAGCTGATTGCTCATGCCGATACCTAATCTACCGCGGCGGTCCATTGAATTTGCAGATTGTGCAAAGAGTAAAATACTTAAAAGTACTAGGGCAAATGCTCTATTCATGCGCGTCATCCTTAGCGTAAAAGGGGTGAAAATCCTTCTCTGGATTATCTTAGCTAAGTAGTCTATTTTTGACAACTTAGGGGCGGCCCTCCTACAATTTTTTGAAATTTAATGAAAGCAAAGGAAACTCAATTATGGCCACAGATACGGAAATGGCTCCAAATCGCGAAATAGATCAAGTTTTAAATCAAACTGAAATAGGTGCTTGGATTGCAAAGAATAAAAGCATTGTCGTTATTTTAGCGGTTCTTCTTTTTGGGGGAATCTTTGGATGGGGCGGTTATAGTTCTATTAAAGGTAAAAAAGAGCAAGAGCTTGGTAAGAAAATCTACGAGTTTCAAGAATCTACTTATACTCAACTGATCGAAAAGAAATTAGCACCAGCTGAATATGCTGTGAAGTTTATGGCCCTTCAAAAAGAAATTGGTGACTTCGAAGGTTTAGCCCCTGTGCTTATAAAATCATCAGAGCATCTAAGTGAGCAGGGTGCCTATAAGGAAGCTTCAGAGATTTTAAGAGTCGGGTTAAATAATTATAGTACTCCCATCCTTTCTAATATGCTTTCGTTACATTTAGCGGCGGCCTTAGAGGATTTAAAAGACTATAGTGGAGCAATCAAAGTTTTAGAGGATTTAAATACTTCTTCTAAAAAACTTTTTGAGGATAAAATCTATCTAGATCTAGGAAGGCTTTACATAGCAGAAGGGAATAAAGAAAAAGCGAAATTAAATTTACAATACCTGATTGATAACGGAAAGGAAGCCGAGTTCATCAAATTAGCGAAGCTTCACTTACAAGATATTTAAAAAGGTAATAAATTGAAAAAAATTCTTAGCTTAATAGGGCTTGTTCTATTACTTAACTCCTGTGCTTGGATGCACGAGACCATTGGGGTCACGGCTATTCGAGATACCAAAACAGAGTTTTATCCTTTATGGATAAAAAATCACGATCCTGTTTATGAATCTGGAAACCTACCTATTGCACTTAACTCACCATTGATTCACGAAGATTCAGTTTTTTCTGGAAATGGATCAGGAGAAATGGTGGCCTACCAACTTGAAGATGGAAAAGAGCAGTGGCGCTTTAAAGATAAGGGTGGGTATTTCTCTCAGCCGGTGGTTTATAACGAGTATCTTGTTTATGGAACAAATGAAGGTCGACTTTACGCTAGGCATACGATTACCGGTGAGCTTAAGTACGCCGTTGACCTAGGTGCTAGTGTTGAATCTCAACCAGTAATTTTTAAAGGGAGAATGTTTCTTCATACAAGAAATCACAAGCTCTTTTGCTTAGATGCTCAAAGTGGAAAGATCCTATGGGCCTATAAAAGATCTGTTCCTTATAATACAACCCTTCAAAGAGTTAGCCAGCCAGTTGTGGCCGCGGATAAGCTTTTTATTGGCTTCGCCGATGGACATGTGGCAGCTTTTTCTATCGAAGAAGGGGTCCTACTTTGGGAAACTAGAATTAACGATGGATCTAAATTTGTGGATGTCGACTCTACACCTTTGATTCATCACTCTCAGTTGATCATGACTTCTCAGTCAGGACCATTAACCGTTATGGACCCGTTGTCAGGAAGCATAATTCGAAAGCTTTCTTATAACGTAACAAGAGCGCCAATATCACACGGTAATAGCCTTGTTTTTGGAACCATTGATGGAGAGTTAGTTCATTTAAATAAGGAGCTAAAACTGGTTAAGAAGGTAAAGCTATCTGATGACGCTCTCTCTAGTATCGTTTGGTGGAAAAAGAAGTTAGCTGTAGCTAGTAGTACAGGGGAGCTTTTTTTAGTAATGCCAAAGGATTTTAAGGTTCTTGAAAAGTTTGATATGGGTCATGCCCACTCGGCTGTTTTTGGTAATCTTCAGGTAGGGGAAAATAAACTTGCGACTATTTCTAGTCGCAATCGTTTGTATGTTTTCCGTTAACGGTTAGATGTCATGGAGTCAAAGTATGAGTTCGACCACTCTACACCAAGACGATTTACCATGGCGTCTGTATAAGAATCTTCGGTAACAGAGCTACTTGCAATACCACGTCCGCGAGTTGTTTTCTGACTATTTTTAAAACTTTTAATTAAAGCGACATTTGTAAAGATGCTTGTCTTTAATAAAGTTTTCATATTCTCAGGACCTGGTCTAAAGCCCTGCTTGTTAATATGAGTAATCAAGTTTTCATAAACATAATAATTATTACTTGAACCAGTGTCGCAAAGTTCTTTTAGCTCATCATGAGTTTTTGATAAGTGAATATCAATGGCACTCTTTAGAACCTCTTTTGAGTTGGCATCACTATTACGACTTAAGTACTCAGCCACAGTAGGGTGCACATCTTCTTTTGTCACAGGAAGCATAAGTTCTGGATATTTAGAAAACTCTTCTTGATTTTTGTATATGGCAGGTGAATAAACTTTTTCAAAGCTTAGCTTCACTTTACTAGGTCTCGCATATCCCTCGGCCTCAAATTTATCTTTATGATCCACTAGAATAGAGTGAAAACTTGGGCAGATATCTATAGTGGGGACAACATCAGAACTGGAATACTTTGAAAGTTCCGAATATTGAGTCAGGAGAGTTAAGAAATATAGTTTTTTATTAGTATGTTCTAGATGAAGATCCTTTCTCTTTCCCGTACTAGCTGGACCTCGTCTTGCTGGTTTTTTAAAGCTTGCATTGGTTAGAACCTGCATGTCTGGAACTTTATTTATTTCTGCTGACTGGGACTTATACCGTGCCATTTTACTCTCAAAGGACTCTGGTCTTTTGTAAGAGCCAGCACAACCAAAGAGGGTTGCTGTAACAGCGTAAATAGTTAATTTCCTTTTCATTCGGTCCTCCAAAAAACCTTAGGGTCTACTAGTCTTTCGGAAGATTTAGAGGGGAATTCAAGTTTAAGGCCTAATGTCCTGACCCTTCGGTAATTCTTACCTAGAAGGGCTCTGGCAAGGCATCGTCTTCTATTTTTGATGAGTTAAAAGCTTTATCAAAGCTAATTGGTAGGACATTCTTTTTAGCCTTTTTTATGGCGAGGGGGAGGCTTAACTTTAAGCTCAGCTTTGCTGCTTCGATGGCCCTTGGAAGGTTGAGATGACCGTGAGAGACACTGATAAATTCAGAGTTATAGTCTACGGTTTCCATAATAATTCTTTTAATTTGAGGAGCCAGTAAGGACTTGTTGATATTTCTAATGACTAGAGCAGCGTGACTTACTCTAGGAGCAGCCTGGCTTGTACCTGTGGTCTTTAACACTCTATTTTCCGGAGTGGTGCTTGCAATTAAAAAACCCGGAGCGAAAAGATCAACGGTTTTTAATCCAAAGTTTGAGGAGTTCGTTCTAGCACCGCCGTTAGAAGCTCCAACAGCTAAAATATTCTTTCCTCTAGCATCAGAAGGGTAATGGGGAAATTCGTCATTATCAGACTTTGAATTGCCCGCAGAGAAAACAAAAAGAATATGGGGATAGCGTTTGGCAATTCTTTGAGTTCTAACAATGAGATTATTTAAAAAGAGCCTTGCTAACTCCTCACTTATTTCTTTAGATGGTTCTGATTCAAATTCAAGTTCATACCACTGGCTGACAACTTTAACAGATCCTTTAAAGCTTTTGCCCCAAGATCCATTTACTACATGAGCACGCTTGCAAACATAGTCGATGGCACGGGCAAGCTTTCCTTCTTGCCAGGTATTGTATTTTGTAATGAATTTTTTAAGATGCCTAATACGTCCGGCGGTAGAGCCTTTCTTTAGTGGCTTATACTCTGGTTCTTTTGCCGCACCATTTTCAGCTTTTCCGAGGTATTTAACATTAATAAAGTTTAAGGGGCCGAATCTTTTGTGATCTCTGTACATAGCAATTCCTGCTACGTGACTTCCGTGGATAAAACTTCTGAACTTTTTAAGCTCTTCGAGAAATTCTTCATCTTCTCTTTTTTCCTTGTACCAAGCTTCTTCTTTCGGAGTCCAAGTTTCTAGGGCCTTTTTTTCGCGAATTCTGTAATACTTATAGAAAACATCTCCAAATTTTCCGTAGTTATTAGCATCAAAGGCATGGCCGTTTTCTTCAATAAAGTTCCATCCTTCGATGTCGTCTATATAGCCATTTTTATCATCGTCTTTAAATCGAACACCGCGTGCCTCGACTTTATTTAGGCGAAGATGTTTACTTAAAATTTCTTGTTTTGGATCAGCCCCTGAATCTAGAAGACCTAAAGTTGAGGCACTGATAGCAAAAGAGGTGATAAGAATTTGAATAAAAAGCATGGACCAAACTATCTTGAATTGGTCCATATGTCATGTTGATGTTGCGAAGCGTCTTTTGTCTAAGCTATTGAATTATTGATCATCATCTTTAGGTTTTTGGACTGGTTCCCCAAGTAAGGCGAAGTTATCGGTTACCATTTTAAGCATGACATCATTGGCCTCAATGGATTGGTTTATTGGTTTTCCTGGCAAGACTTTTAAGTCATAGCCAGCTTTAACGCTAGAGTTTCTCCCGCCCTTCGTTGCAACGACTTCTCCTTCACAAACACAAATATAACTATAATCAGTTTTCTCTTCGATCATGTATTTTGTGCCTCGAACTCCTAGTGAAACATTTCTTGATTTAACTTTTAATTTTCTATCTAGTCCTGGTTTAGCGTAATTGAAAAACTGACCTTTGATAAGGCCGAACACCGATTCCTTTTTATTGAATTTCTCTAGGACTATCTCCCCATTGCTAAGACCAACCTTATCTCCATTGGCGAAAATAATTCTGACAAAGCTTCCGGTTTTTTTAGGCTTTGTTTTTGGGAAGGCTCTGATTTTATCTCCCTCTCTTAAGTTAATGGGAAAGGCAGGGTTTACGCCATTAACTGTAATATTACCTCTTACGAAATCAACCTTTGCGATAAATTCAGCCTTTACTGCCAAAGAAAAGCTGAGACTTATAAAGATAAAAAAGTATTTCATAGGACTATCCGTGATTAAATATTAAGTTGTGCTTTGATAATATTTAATACGACTTTGGACCAAGCTTCAAGTTCGGCTTTAGGATCTTTATTTAAGGTACCGGATGGATAGTGGAAAAAGCCCATGGCAGGGAAGGCTTCTAGTGCCAAGAGAGGTCTTAAGAGGCCTCCGGCAAGCTCCACATCTCCCTCTAATACTGATTGTAAAATAGAGTAGTGGATATTATTGCAGATATAGTCGTTATCACTTCGGCCCTCTTTTCCTAGCTTTAGCTTAAACCCGAGTTTTTTTATTTCTGGATTTATGGCCGTATAGATTGATTCAAAATTCCAAGTGGCGGGAATAATTTTAGAACTCTTATAGCGAGGGTCTACTCTTTTAGATCTTGGACGATTTAAATTTCCTGAGTAGGTGCCGTCGTAATTATACCCGGCCAATGTTCCCGATTGGTTTCTAGCACCAGTTTCTAAAGTTGCAGTTTTACCGCCGCGCCCACTCATTAGAACAAAGTCTGGCTTGAAATCCTTAATTATCGAAATGAGATTAGCAGCCGCTAAGTCCCAAAGAACTTCACTTACTACCAGGCAGACCTCAATTTTTTTTCCATTTAATTCAAGATCAATTTGATTAACTCTGGTTCCAAAATCATTTTCTTCAAGAAGGCTTCTTTTTGAAAGAGGGAGATTTGCTAGAGTATCAACTACGGCCCCCGAGATATTCATTTTAACACCAGTGAATAAGCTAAAGCCTTGAACAATAACTCTAAAGCTACCAGGGTCCTTTGCCTCGCAAGATTTAGAGCCTTTTAAAAAAGCGTGATGACGATCTAAAACATAGGTATTTCCATCTTCACCTAGGTTAGTCTTATTAATATTCGAAGTGGCCAGAGCATGACTTGATAAGAGGGTCACGATAAGTCCTATTAGCTTTAAGATTCTCATGGTTTAGTGAAGATAGGACGTTATGATACTTGTTGTCAAAATCAAAAGAAATGCCATGCGTTAAAAGTGGCAAATCCCGAGCGAATTCGTATAATTTTTGCAAATTAAAATTAGTTAAAAGGATTTACTATGAAAAAGTTAGCTCTGGCCCTTTGCCTGCTCTCATTAATTACCTCATGTAAGAAAGAGGATAATTCAAAAAAAGAACTCTGGGTTTATACCTCAATGTACAAAGATACTATTGCGGACTTGAAGCCTCGCCTTGAGAAGGCTTTTCCCGGAATTAAGTTTCAATGGTACCAGGCCGGTAGTGAAACTATTGCATCAAAGGTTCAGTCTGAAATAATGGCCGGCGCTCTGCAAGCGGATGTACTTATCTCTAGTGATCGATTTTGGTATGAAGAGATGAGTAATAATGGAAACCTTCATGCTTATAAAAGCACTAGAGCATCAAGTATCGATAAGACGCTTAAGCATCCAGATGGATTTTACACCACGGTTTCAATTCCTGTAATGGTTATGGCCTATAACTCAGAGGCTGTTAAGCCAGAGGATGCTCCAAAAACTTTTAAAGAGATGATGGATCCAAAGTGGAAGGGAAAATTCACGACTGGTTCACCACTGGCTTCAGGAACAAATTTCACAACTATGGCCATGCTTCAGCATCACTATGGGTGGGAATATATTCAAGGACTAAAAAATAACGAAACCATAGCCGAAGGGGGGAACTCGGCGGTGATTAGAAGACTCCAATCTAAGGAAAGACCTGTCGGTTGGGTGCTTTTAGAAAACCTTCTTCGTTTTCAAGGTAAAGATGATCGACTACAAACAATTTTCCCAGAGGATGGAGTAGTTACTCACGCTAATGTAATGGCCATCACAAATAAAAAAGGAGCTGACCGTGCTCTTGCTCAAAAGTTTGTTGATTGGATGTTTGGAGAAGAAGGTCAAAATGCCATGACTCGCTCTTATATGTATTCTCCTATAAATACGATTGCTCCTCCAAAAGGAGCTCCTGAGTTAAAGAGATTACTTGGTAAATCTTTTCCTTGGAACAAGGAGTTCTTAGATAGTGTTACTAAATCTAGAACGGCCATTAAAGAAAAATATACTGAGATCATGTTTCAGTAGTGAGAAGTTTTCTTAAGGGCCAGCAGGGCAGCACAGTTTTTATTTTAGGCATTTCAGTTTTATTTTTATTACTGATTTGCCTTTATCCATTTTTAACTCTTTTCGGGAAAATAACTTTTCCCATGCCCGCTGGAGTCTTTGATTTAAAATATTTTTTAAAGATCTTTGATAACAAAACAACTTTATTGGCCATAAAAAATACTGTAAGTATCTCCCTTGGTACCGCCTTTTTATCTACTCTTATGGCCCTGCCTCTAAGTTGGCTTTTAACCAGAACAAATGTCCCCGGGGCAAATAAACTTCGTTCATGGTTCTGTTTGCCCTACGCTATTCCTCCTTATATTGGCGCTATCGCTTGGATATATTTAGCAAACCCTACAACAGGAATTTTAAATATTTGGCTAGGACAAGGAACCATTAATATCTATACCTATGGCGGGTTAATTTGGGTGATGAGCTGCTTTTTTTATACTTTTATTTTGCTCTCACTTCTCGCGGCCCTGGATAGAATGGACCCAAGTCTTGAAGAGGCAGCTAGACTAAGTGGAGCCGGTCCACTTCGTGTCTTTTTTCAAATAACTGTTCCCATCATTATGCCGGCCTTATTATCTGGAGTCTTGTTAGTCATCCTTGCGGCGGCGGCTTCGTTTGGCGTGCCTGCCATGATTGGAAATCCGGCCTCTATCTATTTAGTAACCACAAGAATTTATACCTTTATGAAAATGGGCTCCGTTAGCGGTACCTACACGGCAGGGGCACTTTCGATTATTCTATTAGTGTTGGCCGTCATAGTCTTATGGGCCAATCAAAGATTAATGAGCAAGGGGCACTTTAAAACTGTGGGTGGGAAAACCTCTAGGCCAAGTCTAATTGATTTAGGCGCTCTTCGCTTCCCTATGCTCTTTGCCATGGGGCTAAGTTTTCTTGTTATCTTTATTCTTCCCCTAGGAGGAATCCTTGTGACAGCTCTTTCAAAAGTTCAGGGCTCGTTAACTTTAGATAATATGGGCTTTCAAAATTTTTATAAAATCTTTTTTGAGACAGATGAGACCCCTCGCGCCCTTTGGAATTCAACCAAACTGGCATTTTGGGCCGCAACGATTGCGGTCACTTTTGGAATGATACTTTCCTATATCGTTCAAAAAACCAAAATAAAAGGAAGAGGGGTAGTAGAGATTTTAGCATCCCTTCCTTATGCGACTCCCGGAACGGTTTTAGCCTTTGCCTTTATTCTAACTTTCTCTAGTGGAATCTTAGGCTTTAGTGTGCCACTTTATAATACGATTTATCTCATCGCCATGGCCTATATTGCTAAGTATTTAAATTTTGCTCTTAGAACTTGTGGTGATGGCTTTGGACAAATCGATGATGTCTTAGCAGAGGCTGCGAGAGTTTCTGGGGCAAGCTGGCTTACAACCATGAGAACGATCTGGTTTCCGCTAATGAAGCCGGCTCTAGTGGCCAGCTGGTTCTTAGTTTTTATGCCTTGTTTTTCAGAGCTCACCATGACCATTCTACTTTCTGGTCCTGGTTTAGAAACATTAGGAACATTAATTTTTCAACTTCAAGAATATGCCGACGCCTCAGGTGGTGGCTCAGCGGTCTTGGCCCTAATCACAATAGCGATTGTGGCCATTATTAACTTTACAGTGAAGACCGTTTCAAAGGGGAAGTACGGACTATGAGTACAGTTAAATTTAGCAATGTAAAAAAATCTTATGGCGATGTAAAAGTTATTCACGACTTCTCATTAGAGATTAAGGATGGAGAGTTTGTCTCTTTTCTTGGGCCGTCGGGCTGCGGAAAGACGACTTGTCTTAGGATGGTATCCGGGCTTGAAACGAATACGGGCGGCCTTATTCAAATCGATGATACGATAGTATCTGATCCAGATAATAAGAAAATCATGCCACCAGAAAAAAGAAAAGTGGGAATGGTTTTTCAATCCTACGCGGTTTGGCCTCATATGAATGTGTTTGATAATGTGGCCTATCCCTTAAAGGTTGCAAAAACCCCAAAGGCGGAATTAAATAATCGAGTAGATGAAATCTTAAATATAGTGGAACTGACTGGTCTTGAAAAAAGGATGCCTAGTGAACTTTCAGGTGGGCAACAGCAAAGAGTTGCTCTGGCCCGAGGTCTTGTGGCTCAGCCAAAGGTTTTACTTCTAGATGAACCCCTTTCAAATTTAGATGCTAAGCTTCGAGAAAAAATGCGCGGTGATATTAGAAAGATACAACAAGACTTTGGCATTACTTGTATCTATGTAACCCACGATCAAATTGAGGCTTTTACCATGAGTGATCGAATCGTAATCATGAAGGATGGAAATATCGTTCAAGAGGGGACTCCTGAACAGATTCGTGAAAACCCAGTAAATGACTTTGTGGCGAACTTTATCTCCTAAGTGCTTTAAATCATTAGCTTTAGTTTCTATGCTAAAATAACTTTAGTGAGCTTTTAGCCTAGGAAAGTCTATCAAATACTTATTTTTATCTCTCTTAACCTTCAATGTTATGGCCTCACCCCTAACTGAGGTGGACAAAAGTTTAGAAGCCATTTTTGATGTTAATGAAGTTGTGCCCATTAAAAATGAGGCAGGAGTTTTAGACTTTAATGAAATTTGTCATAAGAAACTTGATAAGTATTTAGCCGGCCTAGATGAAACGAAGAGAGCTCACGTGGCCACCTGCTTAAAACAAGTTTCACCTCAGGTTACGATTGAAAACTTATCTGCCATTATGAACCAGGATCAGCTCTCAAGATTCTTGGCCCGGGAACAGATTCCACTTTTCGCCAGTTTTTTAAAATCCTGTCATGATAAGATGTCTGAGTTTCATGGGGTAGTACAACTCTTTACGGCCGCGGCCTATGATATCTCTTTTCAAAATAGGAAAATGCCTAAGTCCCTATCTACTCCTAAAGGCTATGAAGTGAGTAAGTTTTACGGTAACACCCCAATGACTTGTTATAATTCTGGATTTAAAGCGGCCATGTATTCTCCAAAAGAAAAATCTGATCATGTGATTTTTGCTATTGCAGGAACGGAAGCAACTCCAACTTATTCTGATGGCTCTAAAAGGGAAACCTTTACAGTCATGCGTAAAAAAGGCGGACTTTTCGGTGGTGATAAATTGGTGGAAAAAACTCTTAGCGCTGAAGATATAGATAAAGAAGACTGGTCTACGGATAACGGGGGAGCTACTGGAAGAAATCAGGCAGCAACAAAATGTGCGGCAGAGTTGGTTAAGGATGCAATTGCTCAGGCCAAAAAACATGGAAAGAAAATTATTTTCACGGGTCATAGTTTAGGAGGAGCACTTTCTCAAGGGCTCTCTTATAGAGTGACTAAGGCCTTAAAGGAAAAGGGAATAGACAAGGAAGTTCAAACCATAAACTTTATGCCTGCACCGGGATACTTTACGGTGCCTGAAGCACAAAGAGATGAAAGCATAAGAAGTGAAGTTTTGGCCTTAAACTATGTATCACCTGGAGATATTGTCTCAACCATTCAAAATAACTTTATCGCAAAATCAGGTCCTCACCTCGGTGAAGTTAGGTATATGGAAAGAAAAAAAGAAATTGTGGATGATTACTTACAAAATGGAACTTATATTGAAACCCATTCGCTTCAGCCAGAATGTTATGGTCCTCTTGGCTGTTCTGAGCATGCTCTAGGGCAGGAACTTAGCAAAAATTACTGGGCCTATAAACCAAGCTTGCAAAAACAACGTCAAGAAATCCTTGAAATGAGAAAAAAAGAAGAGCTGGCTCAGGCAGAGCCTGAAGATGAATCTAAAGCTAAAAACTAAAAAACTGACCTACAACCGTGGTGATAAATTCCACTCCCAAGACTAGCCTCGTTTAACTGGTACAGCTTTTGCTTAGATTTACCCTCGTGAATCGTAGCTGCCCAAAATCAGATTGTAGT
>PBIO01000019.1 GCA_002720865.1 Halobacteriovorax sp. | reverse complement strand
CGTTACTAGAAAAGATCGTTCTAGGTGTTGAAGTCGGCGCGGTCTCATCAAAAGTAACACTAGATCCATCTGTTACTGCAGTAACTTGAGTACCTGTATTACCTACCGCGTCTGTAAAATCAATGGTAAATCCAAGTGCCGCCTGAGTATCCCCAGTCTGCATTGTATAAGTAGCTTGATAAGTTGGGTGAGATCCAGCAATAGTGGCCGCATTTCCATCAATCGTTACTGTTGCATTTCCAAGAAGAGGCTCATCTACTGTAAAGCTAACCGTAACTACGTCCCCTACTTTTGCTAGACTTGTGTTCCCATTATTAGAATAAATTGAAACCGAAGTTAAGGTTGGATCTGTTTCATCAAAGATCACCTGACTAAAATTAGTCGTTGCTGTAACCTGAGTCCCGGCGTTTCCTGCTGTATCAACAAAGTCGATAGCAAAAGCGAGTACACCTTCTGTATCCCCAGCTTGAACCGTATAACTAGCTTGATAAGTCGGTGCAGCCACATTATTTATCGTCGCTGCATTTCCATCAATAGTTACTGTTGGATCACTAATTAAATTTTCTGAAGCAGTAAAAGTAATTGTAACAACGTCCCCTACCTTTGCTCTTCCAGAATTAGAGTTACTTGAAGCAATTGTCACTGGAGCTAGGGTTGGTGGGCTCTCATCAAAAGTAACACTTGTTCCATCAGTTACCGCTGTAACCTGCGTTGCGGGGTTTCCAACGGCATCTGTAAAATCTAAAGTAAAACTTAGGGCCGCTTCCGTATCTCCGGCCTGCATTGTATAGCTTGCTTGATAAGTTGGATACGCTCCCGCTAGAGTCGCCGCGTTTCCGTCAATAGTTACTGTTGGACTTCCAAGAAGCGGCTCATCCACTGTAAAGCTAAGGGTAACAACGTCGCCAACTTTTGCTAAAGAGGTATTGGAATTATTTGAGTAGATCGTTACTGGCGTGGCCGTAGGCGCTGTCTCATCAAAGATAACACTTGTTCCGTCTGTTACAGTTGTATAAGCGACGCTTGAGTTTCCAGCGGTATCAGTAAATGCAATATTATAAGTAAGAACCCCTTCCGTGTCAGAGGCCTGCATCACATAGCTTGCCGTATAAATTGGAGCAGAGGCACTATTTATCGTCGCCGTATTTCCGTCAATGGTTACTGTCGGATTATAAAGCAGGGCCTCACTAACGGTAAAGCTTAGGGTTACCGTATCTCCGACCTTTGCTCTTGCTACATTTGCATTACTAGAAAAGATTGTTCTAGGAGTTGAAGTCGGTGCTGTCTCATCAAAAGTAACACTTGATCCGTCCGTTACAGCAGTCACCTGTACCGCCTGATTTCCTGAGATATCTTGAAAATCAATGGTAAAACTAAGAGCTGCTTCAGTATCTCCGGCCTGCATTGTATAGGTTGCCGTATAATTTGGATTCGTCCCGGAAACAGTAGCTGCGTTTCCATCAATAGTAACTGTTGGCGTTGTAAGTAATGCTTCATCAACAACAAAGCTAACCGTTACAATATCCCCTACTTTTGCTAGGGAAGTGTTTCCATTATTAGAATAGATCGTTACCCCAGGAGCTGTTGGAGGTGTTTGATCAAAGGTAACTGTACTAGCATCAGTTGTTGCTGTTACTTGTGTGGCCGGATTACCAACGGCGTCCGTAAAATCTAAAGTAAAGGCCAGGCTTCCTTCAGTTTCGCCCCCTACTAAGGTATAACTTGCTTGATAAGTTGGGTAACTTCCAGCAAGAGTGGTGGCATTTCCATCGATAGTTACTGTTGGACTTCCAAGAAGAGGTTCATCAACTGTGAAGCTAAGAGTAACAACGTCCCCAACCTTTGCAATGGCCGTATTAGCATTATTTGAATAAATAGTAACCGGAGTTGCCGTTGGCGCTGTCTCATCAAAAGTAACTGTCGTAGCGTCCGTAACAGTTGTTAGCTGAGTTGCTGGATTTCCAGCGGCATCTGTAAAGTCGATTGTATAAGCTAAAATTCCTTCTGTATCCGAGGCCTGCATCACATAGCTTGCTGTATAAACTGGATGAGTTCCACCAAGAGTGGTGGCGTTCCCATCAATCGTTACAGTTGGGCTACCTAGTAATGTTTCACTTACGGTAAAACTAACCGTAACCGTATCACCAACTTTGGCTCTTGCTACATTGGCATTACTAGAAAAGATCGTTCTAGGTGTTGAAGTCGGGGCGGTCTCATCAAAGGTAACACTTGTGGCATCTGATGTTGCCGTAACTTGAGTACCCGTGTTTCCAACGGCGTCCGTAAAATCAATAGTAAAGCCAAGAACTGCTTCAGTATCTCCAGTCTGCATTGTATAAGTTGCTTGAAAGGTTGGATAAGATCCAGCAATCGATGCTGCATTTCCATCAATCGTTACAGTGGCCGACCCAAGTAGAGGTTCATCCACGGTAAAGCTAACCGTAACGACGTCTCCTACTTTTGCTAGAGATGTATTTCCATTATTAGAATAAATTGAAACCGAAGTTAAGGTCGGCGCTGTCTCATCAAAAACAACCTGCGAAGCATCTGTTGTGGCCGTAATTGTGGTGGCAGCATTTCCAGCAAGATCCGTAAAATCTAGGGCGTAACTTAGAACCCCTTCCGTATCTCCGGCCTGCACTGTATAAGTGGCCGTATAGACTGGAGCAGTTCCACCAATAGTTGCTGCGTTTCCATCAATACTTACAGAAGGATTAGCAATAAGCGCTTCACTTACTGTAAAGCTAATCGTGACATCGTCACCAACTTTTGCTCTTGCCGTATTTGCATTATTTGAAAAGATAATTACTGGCGTAGCTGTGGGCGGCGTTTCATCAAAACGAACATTAGTGGCATCAGTTGTAGCGGTTACCTGAGTCGCCTGATTTCCTGCAAGATCCGTAAAGTCTAAAGTAATCGCTAGATTTCCTTCCGTATCTCCGGCCTGCATCGTATAACTTGCTTGATAAGTTGGATAGGCCCCGGCCAGTGTCGTGGCGTTTCCATCAATACTTACCGTTGGATTTCCAAGGAGAGACTCACTTACTGTAAAGCTTAAGGTAACAACGTCCCCAACTTTTGCTAAGGCCGTATTCGCGTTATTTGAATAAATCGTAACTGGGTTTGCTGTGGGTAAAGTCTCATCAAAAGTAACACTTGTTCCATCCGTTACCGCAGTAACCTGGGTTCCTACGTTTCCAACGGCATCCGTAAAATCAATGGCAAAACCTAAGACGGCCTCGGTATCTCCGGCCTGCATTGTATAGGTGGCCGTAAAGTTTGGCGCTGTACCAGAAACCGTCGCCGACTTACCGTCAATGCTTACACTTGGAGTAGAAACCAGTGGCTCATCCGCTGTAAAGCTAACAGTTACAATATCTCCAACCTTAGCTAGGGCAGGATTAGCATTATTTGAATAAATTGTTACAGCGCTTAAAGTTGGCGCGGTTTCATCGAAGATAACCTGCGAAGCATCAGTTGTAGCCGTTACTTGAACACCTGGGTTTCCGGCAGCATCTGTAAAGTCTAGAGCGTAAGCAATAACTCCTTCTGTATCTCCGGCCTGCATCACGTAGCTAGCATTATAATTTAATGCACTTGTTAAACTAACACTTGCTGCATTTCCATCGATACTTACACTTGGATTTCCAATTAAGGTTTCATTGGCCGTCATTGAAATCGTTACCGTATCTCCAACTCTTGCTCTTACACTTGTGTTTGGATTATTTGATCCAATAATTACTGGATTAAGAGTTGGAGGCGTTTCATCAAAAGTAACTGTGCTTGAATCCGTTGTGGCCGTAACTTGAACAGCGGCGTTTCCTACTGCATCCGTAAAATCAAGAGTAAAACTTAATGCTGCTTCCGTATCTCCGGCCTGAGTTGTATAGCTCGCCTGATAAGTTGGATATGCTCCCGCAAGAGTTGCAGCATTTCCATCAATCGTTACTGTTGGATTCCCAAGTAGTGGCTCATCTACAGTAAAGCTAAGAGTGACAATATCCCCTACTTTAGCAAGGGCCGTATTCGCATTATTAGAGTAGATCGTAACTGACGGCGCCGTTGGCGGAGTCTCATCAAAAATAACCGAAGTTCCATCTGTCACCGTTGTATATGTGGCAACGTTTGTATTACCGGCACGATCAATAAAGTCGATGGTATAAGTTAGAGTGCCCTCTGTATCCCCGGCCTGCATCGTATAAGTACCAGTATAGTTCGGGGCCGAGGCATTATTAATTGTTGCGGCCTTTCCATCAATAGTTACTGTTGGATCATTATTTAAAACCTCACTTACAGTGAAGCTTAAGATAACATCGTCTCCAACTTTTGCTCTTGAAGTATTTGCATTATTTGAAGCAATCGTTCTAGGAGTCGAAGTTGGTGCTGTCTCATCAAAGGTAACTGAAGTGGCATCCGTCGTGGCCGTTACTTGCACCCCAGGGTTTCCAACCTTATCCGTAAAATCTAAAGTAAAACTTAGGGCCGCTTCCGTATCTCCGGCCTGCATTGTATAGCTTGCCGTATAGTTTGGATTAGTTCCTGAAATCGTGGCAGGGTTTCCATCAATTGTAACGGTGGGACTACCAAGGAGCGAATCATCTACAGTAAAGCTTAAGGTGACAACGTCCCCTACTTTTGCAAAATTAGAGTTAAGTCCGTTTGATGAGATCGTAACTCCAGGAGCTGTTGGCGGCGTCTCATCAAAAGTTACACTTGAAGCGTCCGTTGTTGCTGTAACCTGCGTTCCATTGTTTTGCGCTCTATCTAAGAAGTCGATAGTAAAAGCTAGCGCTCCTTCAGTATCTCCGGCCTGCATTGTGTAGGTCGCCGTATAATTCGGTGACGTTCCTGCGACAGCGGCCGTATTTCCATCGATTGTTACTGTTGGATTGGAAAAAAGAATCTCTGAGGCCGTAAAGCTTAGAGTAACAATATCTCCAACCTTGGCGTAGATTGGATTTCCATTGTTAGAGAAAATATTAACCGTAGTTAAAGTAGGCGGCGTGGTATCAATCGCGATATTTTGATTATCTGAAATTGAATTGGCCGTTCCTGGTGAAGCAATCGTCGTTAAATCTAAAGTATTAGTAGAGGCATCATAAATATCACCGCCATTTAAGTTAACCGGTGTAACAGCGATATAGTCGAGGTCAACATGATCTTCACCAGCGGAGACCGTATAATTAAAAGTTAAAGTATCCGTGGTTGAGCCACTTGTGTAGTTAACCACCACGTCTGCACCAGATTGGTTCTCAAGAGTAATACTAGGTGTTCCTGAAACAGTAACCGGTTCAGTAATCACCATCTCTATTTCAATAAGCTCACCAGCTTTATAGAATCCATTTGGCTTATTGGCGCGAACTTCAGAAATCTCTGGCGGCGCCGTATCAATAACGATGGCATGATCAACACCAATCGAGTTAGCACCAGTTAGCGGCGTATCTAATGTTAAGTTTGAAACATTGGCCGCAATATCATTAATTTTTCCGCTATTAAGGACAAGTGAATTGATCGCCTGATAATCAAGATCGGTGTTCATATCCCCAAAGACAACCGTATATCTAAAGGTTAGAAGTTCACTACCAGATCCGCTTGAGTAAGTTACTGCTCTACCAGCAAGAGAGTTTTCAAGAGTGATAATTGGGCTACCACTAACATAAACATTTTCACTAAAGTCAACGATGATATCAATCTCTTCACCAGTAGTATAAAAACCATCAAATTTCGTTGTCGTAACTTCATCAATAGTCGCTGGGATTGTATCGATGATAATATCTAAATCATCAGAGATTGAGTTAAGCGCTCCAGGTGCTGCAAGGGCACCGGCAACCACAGCGTCATTAGAGGCGCGGTCTTCAATATCCCCACCATTTAAGACAAGAGCGTTGGTATCTTCGTAGTCTAAATCATTTGTGTTCTGACCAGAGACCACTGTGTATCTAAAAGTTAGTGTATTTGTTCCAGACCCACTTGAGTAATCAACAGCAAAGTCAGCACCTGGACCTAAATCATTTTTAAGAGTAATTTGAGGAGTACCGCTTACATTAACAATCTCATCCCAAACAATTTCTATATCAAGCTGCTCACCAGCTTTATAAGCTCCCGAGGATGAGGTCACTTCAGTTACTGTCGGCTCTACCGTATCAACAAAAAGATCTTGATCATCAGAGATTGAATTGGTCGCCCCTGGTGCTGCTAGAGTTCTATCAGCATCATTAGTTGCAAAATCTTCTACGTCCCCAACACTAAAAGAGTTGGTCGCCACATAATCTAGATCAGCATTATAGTCACCATCACTAATAGTGTAGTTAAAAGTTAGAGTCGTGTTATCAGCACTAATTGAACTATAGGTAACGGCCACATCAGGATTGGTGGCCTGCCCATTCATATCAAGAGTAAGTTCTGGTGTGCCAGCGTTTATAACTACCGGCTCACTCATAATCACTCTAATGGCAATCACTTCTGGATTTGTATAAAAGCCATCCGTTGGTACTGGCTCAACTGCATTAACACTGGCAACCGTTGGAGTTACCGTATCAATTATAATTGTTCCATTATCCGAGATTGAATTACCACCGCCAATTGTTGGAAGAGTTGGGATCCCGTCGTTTCCGGCCTGATCCTGAACCGTTCCCCCATTATAAGTAAGAGAGTTTGTGGCCACGTATTCTAAGTCTGTTGAGTTCTCACCTGCTGCAACTGTATATCTAAAAGTTAAAATCGCAGTTCCAGAACCACTTGAGTAACTTACTACTGGATTTGTTCCCGTCTGATTTTCTAAAGTGATCGTTGGTGTTCCACTTACATAAACTTTTTCATCCCACTTAACTAAGATATCAATTTCTTTTCCGGCATTGTACTGCTCAACTCCATGAGGGTTAGCAAGCACCGCTGTTGCCGAAGCACTTACAACACTTGGGATACCAACATCTTTTCTAAGCTGAATTCCGTTAACTCCGCCAATTGGGTTTTCACCTGGAGTGTTACCAAGCTCATCCACATGGCTTACGATAATATTAAAGTCATAAAGCGCATCATAACTAGCATCAAGGGCCGAGTCCTGCATACATCCGGCCGGAAGACCTGGACCAAGCGAGCAGTTTGGACTTAAATCAATCGTTGTTGAATAAGTTCCGGCCGTACAATTTGCGCTAAAAGATTTGGTAGCACCAAGACGATCTCGTACATTAATTTGAACATCATCAGTTCCCGCACCGATAACTGTATCAGGCCAGCAAGTTCCGCTAATAGGAAAGGCCGTTTCATTATCTTGGTTAATCCAAACATCTCTCGTATCAGGAGCGTCGTTTCCAAGATCAGCTGGAACTAAAAGAGCAAGTTCCGGTTGTCTTACGGTTGTTGTGATATCAACTTGAGGAAGAGTTGTTTGGTTACCAACATTTCCTGTTCCATTATCATAATCAAAGTTTAAAGTTTCAGAAATAGAAGTTGATGCATAAGTGGTCGGTCGATACTGAACGACGATTGTACATGTGCTTGATCCTGAAATTGTCGTACCACATGTTCCGTTTGCATTTGTCACGGCATCCACTGGACTTGCCGCAAGTGTGGCCGTTCCATCATCACCGCGGCCAGGAAAGATTCCCGCATCGGCATAAATAAAGGGAGCAGCAATTGGCGCAAGATCATTTAAAGTTAGCGCTTGATACTCACCAGAGTTTGTTACAGTAAAAGTTTGATAGAAGACACCATTTCTTAAAAGGTCACTTCCATAGGCCGCCGTAGAATGAGTCCAAGTTAGTGGGCTTGGAGCTATGGCAAGATTTGCTGGAGTTACTGAAGTCCCTTGCACGTCATTGACCGGATAGTTTGGCATAAGAAGTGGAAGAGTATTCGTATCCGAAGTACTTGTGTACGGCGGAGGAGTTCCTGGTCCCGTTAAACTTGAAATAGTCGTCCCCGCTGTGAACTCATAATCAAGTTGAAGAGTTGCCGTTAATGGAGCTCCAAGAGCCGTCGGCGTAAACTGAACATCAAGATCACAAGTTGTCGGTGTACCATGAACAGTCGAAGCATTAACTGTTGGTGTCGTCGCCGGACCAGCACAACCGGCCCCGGTTCTACCAGTTACAGTAAAGTGAGGAGAGCCACCACTATCAGAAACACTA
This sequence comes from Halobacteriovorax sp., assembly GCA_002720865.1. Classification (GTDB taxonomy): domain Bacteria; phylum Bdellovibrionota; class Bacteriovoracia; order Bacteriovoracales; family Bacteriovoracaceae. Next base: position 98,272 of record PBIO01000019.1, on the reverse strand, counting down.
ACGGCATTTGCTGCACCAAAGTTTTTCATGGTGAAACCATTTGTTCCACGAGTTGAACCGTTAGCAAAAGTTCCGTAGTCATGAAGGTCCCCGTCGGTGTCATAAACATCGCCGTCTTCATCAAGAACGAGATAGGCCCAGTCCATACCAGTACCACGTAATGTGTAGTGGTTCGGATGATCAAAAAGTGGAGTCAGTGTTCTTTGAGCTGCACTAAGACTTGGATCCCCAACAACTCTAAAGCCGTTATAAAAACTAAATCCAATCTGATCCGTGTTAAGAGTTGAGTCCCCTTGAGTTAGATCCGGATTATAGCGCACATGAATTGTACAGCTGGCCATCTCTGGCATGTCATCCATGTTTTTATTGTTGTCGTTTGTAACAGCATCAAAGGGAGCATCGGCCGCGCCAGTATAAGTCGCCGGCAGAGCAAGAGGCATACTGTATAAATCATCACAGGTGGTGAGACTATCGTTTACAATCGTAAAGTCCGTGGCACCGTTCATACCAAGACCAAAGATCTGAATCCCCTCGGCCGTCTTATCGCCGTAGTTAATAACTTCTAAAACAAAATCTTTCCAACCACCGTTTGCGGTCTGACCAAAATCGATGGGAAGAGTATGAGTAACACTTGTAAAACTTGTATCCGGCGCACCAAGACCTGGAAAGTAAGGGTCGTCATAAGTTGGCGTCACGCGAAGTGGAACAATAGGCTGCGAGGCCGTCTCACCTGTAAGCGGTAACATCTCTCCTGGAATATCTTCGTGGGGAGTGACAATCTGATCTGCTGAATTATTTGGTCTTGCCAGCTGATAAGATTTTCTAATTATCACGTTCGCCGGTCTGGCCCCTTCACCAGTCAGTCCAACGGAGCCTGTGTAGTTATGAATGCCGCCGCTAAAAGTAATATTGACTTGCTCAGACTTTTCTCCAGAAACAAGGGGCCTAAAACTAATAAGTACAGTACAGCTAGCGCCAGGCCCAAGTGAAGAACCACAAGTTCCACCAACACCAGGATAAGTACCTACCCCATTGTTCACACCGGCCGTTCCAGCATAATAAAACTCTGGAACAAAAAGTCCCTGAGAGTCTGTGATGTTTCCAACAATATTTACGGCCGTCTCATCACCAATATTTGTGATCGTAAAAGTTCTGGTGTCTACAAAACCAATCAGCACTTCGCCCCAAGGTTCAAAAATCTTGTCGGGACCAGATGCTGTTGCAAATCTTAAGCGTGGAGTTTTTTCTTCAACGAAACCAGCTGAACCAACACCACTCGCACCACAGCCATGAAGTACGAGTGTACTCACAGAAATCAAAGCTAGGAGAATGTGTTTTTTCAGTTTAAATATCATCATCTTTCATAGCGCTATAAATTCCCTATCGGGTTTTTCAATGATTTTGATTAGTTACTATTGTACTTTTTAGACCCTCTGCGTCGCGATTGCGGGCAGTTAGCTCCACTTAACTTTATAAGAACTGTGTCTTTTAAGAGGCTTAGATAAATATCTGAAAATATTGGTGAAATTTGAGGAAAAATTGACCCATAAAAGAGATATATTTAATGCAAAGGTCGGCAAATTGACACATCGAGCATAAGTTCCTGAAAATCCGTAGGGGCAAAATAAAGATGAGAAAATATGAAGAATTCTAAACAAAATTAAAAAAATTTAAGAACTAACGTTAAAAGCCTGAAAGTAGGTAGGTTAAGAGTAATATTTTTTTTCTTAACCACTTAAAAAGACAAGGGCCCTCATAAAGAAGGCCCAAGATGAAATTAGTTTGAAAAAGGAATCACTCGTGGAGTTGGCTCAAACTTTAAAGACTTGATCATCGGAATAATTCTGTAACGTAAACAACTTCTATAGCTATGGTCTACGACAATTGTATAAGTAGCTTCAGTTTTCGTGTTAATAATATAAGTATCAATTTGAGAAATACTTGTTCCGCAAACCGCTGGGTGAAAGAACCTTGGTTTTTTCACCATGCAAGAAGCTTCATTTCCTATTACATCTTTTTTTACTAATTCTAAAACTGCTTGGTTACCTCTTACGGTAGCTGCCTGAAGAGTGTTCATGTCCCCTGCTTCACAAGTGTGAAATTTAACATTTCCTCTTTCATTGGCCATTACTGAAAAACTTCCAAGTAAACAAACAATTGCAATAATTTTTTTCATTTTAATCTCCATTTTAATTCTCTTTCGAGTTAGTTAGTTTAAAATTTAGTAATATTTATTATTCTAGTTCTTCACCAAAGTTATCAAGAGTAAGCGCTCTAATTAATGCCTTTAGGTTAGTTGCAGTTGCTCTGTCATACTCATTTTTTGGGTACGTAGAGTTTCTAACCCAACATCCTTTTGGACCATCAACTAGCTCCATTTCCCCAGTGAAAACTTGTGAATTCCAGTCATAGCCTCTTAAAACAGAAAGATGATTATTCGACATTGTAGGTCCTGGCATCATCATACAAACAATCTGATTAGTTCTCTTTTCAATTTCCGCTTGAGACAAACGAATAATGTCACCTTTGATTAAATTAAAAACATGCTTATTTAAAGTTTTAGAAAAAGTTCTTTGGATTGTTCCATCTTCAGGAAGAAAGAAAGGAAAGTTTCCAGTTGATGAATTGATTTCTACAGAAAGAACTGCTTCATCTGAAATTGTTGCAACCATATGATGAAAAGTTGAAACTTGAGCTCCATCTGAGCTTCTCATCGCAAATCTAAATTGAGCTAAGTCTTTAGAAAAAACATTCGCTGAAAACATTAAACCAAGTGTTAGTAATAAAATTTTTTTCATATCTCTCTCCGAGTTAGTTAAGGGTGTAACCCTGTGTTGTGTTCGAGATTTAAATAGCGCGCAGAGACATTTTTAAATAGATTTTTTTAATTAATTTATATACAATTAGTTAAGTAAATCATTAACATAAGACCATAAGGTACTGAATTTAAATGAAAAAAACTGTTTTCGACTATGTGGATTATAAGCCATATATCAATGAAAAAATTTTAGGCTCTCCCAATAAAGGTAGGGGAATAAAGCGAAGTATGGCGACTTTCCTAGGCTGCCAAACAGCATTTATTAGTCAGGTTCTAAACCAGCATGTTCACTTCTCTCTTGAGCAGGCCATCAAGCTCAACAAGTTTTGGGAACATAATAAAGAAGAGTCCAAATTCTTCCTACTACTTATTCAATACCAAAGAGCTGGTAATAAAGAATTAGAATTTTTTTTTCACGAAGAAATGAAGGAAATAATAGAGAGGCGCTCAAACTTAAAAGAAAGGTTAAACATAAAAGATTCTCTTGATGATTCGAACCAACATATTTACTACTCAGCATGGTACTACGCTGCTGTTCATATACTTTTATCGATTCCCGCCTTTCAAACCCCTAAGGCAATCTCTAAACACCTAAGACTTCCTCTTAAACAAATACAAGAAATTATAACTTTCTTAGAAGCCAACGGACTGGCCGTTCAAAAAGCTGGAAAATATGAAATTGGACTTACGCGAATTCATTTAGATAAAAACAGTGTTCAGATAAGAAGGCATCATACTAACTGGAGAAACCAAGCTATAACTTCCATTGATAAAAATGATCCAAATGATCTTCACTATTCAAATGCTCTTTCTATGAGTCATGGGGATGTTCCAAAAATAAAAGAGATATTAATCAAGGCTATTGAAGAGTGCAGAGTCATTATTAGAGCCTCTAAGGAAGAGAGGCTCCAGGTACTGACAATGGATTTTTTTGGAATTAACGAATCTGACAGCTAATATTTAAAGTCTTCTTTATCTTTACTAACTCTTTAATAACAAGTGTATTTAATCTCAGGTTAGCTTGATAGGCATAACGATTAAACTCTACCTCACTACAGGCCGCAACGGTCTCCCCGCCGGCAGTCTTTAAGTTAGCTTCACATACTGAGAGAGTCGCCTTAGTAGAAAATGAATTGTATCCAAGCCTTACACTATAGTTTTTAAATTCTACTTTTGGAGTCACAGGTACTCGAACCCAGTTTTCTGGATAAAGTGTACTTAGCTCAGTAATCCCGTGGGTCCATTGGTCTGTATAGAGAAGCCTCGTATGATTCCTTGAATTTAATCCAAAACTTTGCTTACTAAGAAAGCTAACCTTCTTTCCACCGTCAAGTAATAGTCTAGCTTCACACTTCAAATATACAGGGTATGGCGTAACTGGCATTCCGTTAGTTCTAGGAGTATTCATTGGTCCAATCACTCTCCCACCACTAGATTCAGCCCCTTCGAAAATCTTTTCTAAATCTTCTAGATCTAACTCAAGAGAAGGAATATCAAAAAGACCGTCATCATTTAGGTCTGGAATGCAAGGAATTGGTTTTGGAGAAAGACGAACAAACGCAGAGCTACATAGGGGCTTCTTTCCATCGGCTAAATCGAGGAGGTCATTTGCGAACAAACTACTTGATGCCAATAAAAAAAGAATACTTAATAAGACCTTCATAAATTTCTCCTAACTCTCCCTTACCTGACAAAGAGATGGAGAACAAGAGCTCTGAGAAATTTTATATTGTTAAAAGGTAAAGTCTGACAGCAGTTAAAGCATCATTTTAGGAGCTTATCTACTCTTCTTACAAGTTCGTCTTTAGTAAACGGCTTAGAAAGTGCATTTTCGGCACCAAGCTCAATAGCAGTTTCAAGGGCCATGGCCTTTACAATTCCACCGCTCTCACCGCCACCACTAATAGCCAAGATTTTCACATTTGGCCTGAATTCTCTTATATCGGCGATGAGCTCTAACCCATTTATCCCATCCGGCATTAAGATATCAGTTATTAGCAGGTCGACCTCATTAGTCTTGGACCATTCCAATCCTTCAGTAGCACTACTAAAGCATTTTAACTGGTGGTTCGACTCCTCTAAATAGAGTTGTATTACTTCTGTGATATCACTTTCATCATCAATTACTAGTATTTCAGCCATGGGAATATTCTATTTTGAAATTAAATAAATTAAAAGAATTTATTTAGTTTTTAGTAATTTTAAGGCGTTAATGTCAGGTATAAAAGGACCGCCTATCTCGCGAATAGACGGCCCTATGCCAACTAGGAGAAATCGATTCTTACGAATCTAAACCACCGATTATCTTTTTCAAGATAATCGCCCTCAACTGATAATTTTTGATTTTCTAAACCGAGAAGGTTCTAACACGGATGTAAGTTTACTCAAAGAACCCTTGAAATGATTACTCTATTAAGAGAGGTTTAACAGTAAGTTTGACCTCTCGTCCTTCATAATCTGTAGTCGAAAAGCTAGCCTCTTTACCAAGGTGAGTAATGATATGGGGTTTACTTACAAGCTCTTTTTCGCCTTTGTAGATATGATAAATCTCAGCGCTAACAAGTACAGGTCTCTCTCCTCCGGGACCTCTAGAGAGGCCTTTTAGCTCTTCTACTCTCATCAGAATTTTCGACTTCTTACTAGGAAGAGTAAATTCTTTATTTAACTCAACTCTAAGTTTAGAGTTTATATTTTCAACTTGTTTATTAGATTTAATAGTTGAAGAAACCTCTAGATTGAGACTCTTTGCAAAGAGACCAGAGGAAGCGAAAATTAAAATCAATAAGAAAGTACTTTTCATAAAATTAGGCTAGCATCTTAAAAACCAAAAAAAAAGGCGACTTATTAAAGTCGCCTTAGATTATTTTAAATTAAATCAAGGATTTAGAGCTTAAGATTATCGAATGGATTAAGATACTGCTCTCTTAAAACCGCCATATCCTCTTTAGCTCCATTGGACTCAAAGTATCCATAAAGAGCTCCCTCTGTAATCTTTTGAGTTTCATAAAAAGACTTAAAGTAGTTTGAAGCTATGTTCTTAATAAACCCCGGGATAGGTACAAAGCTAATACCTAGTCCAGCAAGCTGTAGCACAACTCTTGTTCTTTTGATTTTTGAAGGGTTGTGAACATAGTAGGCGATCGCCGGTTTCATATTAAATTGGTTTTGCGAATCAACCATATTTACGATGACATCTTGATCCTTATAAGTCGCTCCTCTAAAAGCAAAATTAAACCTTCTTCCTACTCTTGAGTAATTACTTTGATGCTGTCTAAATCTGTTGTTAGCCGTTCTAACTCCAGCAAAAAACTTCGTAACTCCATACTTCATCCAGTTTTCTTTTGCTGCCGTTGATTCCCAAAAGGCGTACCAAGGAATTCTTGATTCATATATAGAAGACCAAGTTAGGTTTACTTCCTCGTGAGTCATTCCAAGTTTATCTTCACTATAATTTTCAAAGTAATGCATCATCATATTTTGATGAAACAGACGTCTTTCACGAATTAGCTTTTCAACTCTCACGATAATATAAGAAGCCGTGTTTAAAATTGGAACACTAGAGAGCTTGCTTTTCGCAAAATTTAAGGCCCACTTAACGGCTTGATAACCTACCGTTCTTTTATAAAAGAAAGTTGGATTGTCTAATCTCGCGACGACTCTAGGATCTAAAGAAAGCATCGCCTCACCAAGTTTCTTCTCAAACTTAGTGACAACTTCTTTAAAACCAGGATCATTAAAAACCTTTTCTACATCTATGGACTTTAACTCTTCCATTGAACGAACTAGGTAACGAATATTTTGATTATTTCGATCACCTTTTTCATAAAATTCTTCAGCAAAAAGCTCTTCTAGTTCTGCCGCATAATCTTCCTTAGAGGCCATGATTCTTTGCTCTTCTAATAATGTTTCTTTAATAAACTTTAGATAGGGCTTGATCGAAAACTTAAAGCTTAGACTCCTGTCTCTTATCGCTACAAGTTTTCCTTCTTTTTTTACTAACTCAAATCTTTTTGAAAATGCCTCTACCGTTCCTGCATTTGCATAAGATGTTAGAGCAAATGTTAAAACGAGCAAGAAGCTCTTTAGTGTGGCCATCATGGTTCCTCCTTGAATCCTTGACTTAAAACTGGAATAACTCATTGTAGGGAGAAGGACACATCAAAGCTAGAGGTGTAAGAAATGAATAGGATAACCTGCACTAATAGTCGGTGAGACTAACTCAAACTGACATTTAAAGCTTAGTCTCTATTTTTTAAGCCCAGACCCATTAATACACTGGTTCCCAGACCTAATAGAAACAATACGAAAAAACCGACTCTTCCACTCGGCGTATTCTTATCATTACTTATGGGAGCAATACTATTACATGAACCTGGTGAGTCATGAGGATATAGATAGGTGCAGCCATCGTAGTCATCTAGAGTTAGCGCTTCCCTAATTGTTCCACCAACTGAGTAGTACATCAATGCTACGGGGTCACTGGAATGACCAAGTCCAAAAGCATGTCCAATTTCATGGGCGATTGTGGCAAGCTTATCTTTCTCGCTCAGATTGGCAAATCTTGTGTTTGAGTCATTAATAAGAACAATTCCGGTATCGTTCCCACCATTTCCACCAACGCCCAAGGTCGTACCGGTAACAGTCGTAGAGCATCCAATTAAGATAGTTCCTAGTGAAGCTTTAGTAATGGCCGTTGAAGTATCGTCAGCACTAACATCCACTCCAGACACAACACTTCCCCTTTCAAGCTGAAGTGCACAGGTCGCCACTTTGTTCCAATGTTCATCTGCAGCTTTTTCAACAAGATTTAACAACTCTCCCGCTGTAACCGACTGAGTACAATTATTCGAAGCCACATTAACGACAACCTTATTTTTTGAAAATTTAAGTGGTGGTTGGCTCGTTAGAGTAAATGAGAATGCAAGAGAGCTATAGATAAATGAAATAAGAAAGATGAAAGTTTTCATAATAATCCTAAAGATAATAAACATACGTTAAAGAATAGCTAAATTTTCGTGCAGAACTTAGCCAAGAAAAAAGGTAAGTTTCTATTCGTGCAGCATTATTTGCATCTATGGCATATTCAAGACCAAGATCAAGAGTTGTGTTCCAAGATGTCTCCCCTTTATTAGGTCTAAAAAAAGTCGCTGTTCCAGAGCCGTTTGGCAATTGAATGGCAGCTCCATCACCGCTAACTTTGGTCATAAAAGTTCCAAGTCCATACCTTAATAAGAACCTATCAGTAATCATATATCCTACATCTAAAAGAAAATACATTGTCGACTTCTTGTACTCATCCGCCTCCTTACCTTGCGGGATATAACCAAACTCGGGAAGAAAGACATGGGACATATTTGGAATTGGCATAACAGTATTTACTGCAATAAGAGGCTTAAAGGAGAAAGTGTTCTTTCCTCCATCCTCTTTTTTCTGGGTTGAAAGCCCAAAGGGAACGTAACCACCTACGTTTAATAAGGCCATCGATTTAGAGGGCAATAATAACACCCATAGAATACAAAATATTCGCAACATAAAGTTCACCTTTTCACTCAGACGATTAATTCTATTTAATTTAAGGTGAACTTGTCTACGGGAGAAAACTTTACCGAGTAATTCGGTTATCATGAGGCTTCTTTTTCATCTTCTTCAGAGCTTTCTTCAGCTATGAAGGCTTCTTCTTTGGCTGCCTCTTCTTCGGCTTTCTTTGCTTCTTCTTCAGCCTTACGAGCCTCTTCTTCTTCTTTTTTCTTTTGTTCAATCTCATTATGAACTTTTTCATTCAGCTCTTTAAAGGCCTCGTGCTCTTTTTCACGCTCTTCAGCAAGTGGTTTAAAAAATATTTCGTTAACATATTTTCTAATAGTCTTCTTTTCTACCTCACCTACAGTATGAATCAAGGCTCGGTATTGATTTTTTCCTCCCACGTCATTTTTCATTTTTCCATCGGGATGAGGAACGACTGCGATTGAAAAAGCACATGGGCTTAAAAGCCTATAAGTTTTTTGCTCTAACTCAAGTTCTGTTAGAATAGTCACTTCTGATTCAGAGACTGACTCCACTTCAATTGGGTAGTTTGTCGAAACAAAACTCAATGGGTTTTTCTTACTTACATAATAACGTTTTTCTTTAAAATCATTTTCATTTAACTTTCTATATTTAACAGGGTCCTGTTTTTTTAAACCTGCCACTTTAGCTTTAATTTTTGCTTCATAGGCCTTTCTTTGTTTTGTTTCAAACATTTCTGCCATATGTAATATAATGGACATCTCCATTGGTCCCTTATGGGCCATTATCATTGGGTACTGATAACCATCTTGTAACGACTTTGAAGAATGCTTGTAAGAGTTAAAGAGAATAATAAATGGTTGGTAGTCTTCTGTATCCTTAACCTTTTCTAATATTCTAGAAACCTGAGCCATATGAGCTTCTTCAGCCTTTTTCTTTTCAACGGCCAAGAAGTTTTTTGCTTCTTCTTCAGTAAGAACTAAACCGTTCTCATCTTTTATAGGCTCGCCTTCTTCGCGACTCTCCACGAACTGCTCCCCCATGAACTGAACAGCGATGATATTAGGTCTAATTTGATCTAATTCTGCCATTGTCGTTTTTAGCTCTGTTTGAAATCTAAAAGTATAGGGCTGCTTATCAACTGGCTGAGGCTCGTTCCTTAAAATCATCAAGGCCTTATCAACCACTAAAATTTTTGTAATTTTGGGTTGAGACCGATCTGAGTTTTCTAAGATCCAATCTTTTACTTCTTTTTTAGACTTTCTTAGTCTCGCTTTATATTCCTCACGTCTTTCGTTTATAGAATCTTTTGCTTTCGCTAAGATCTTTCTTTGCTCTTCTTCATCTTCTACACCAATCAGCTCTGCTTCTGCATCAGCTTCAAAATCAGGTTCATCTACGTAGATATACTCAAGATCATAAGAGTATTTAAAATCGTAATACAAATCCGAATCGTCGATATGTTTTATAATATACTTATTGGAAGGAACGACAGAGGTAGGGATCTCAGACTCGACCTCAATAATATCCCCTTTGTTTAACCTAAGATTCCCTTCACAGTGAATATAAGTTGGAGCAAAATACCCAATTCTAAAGTCATCATAAATTTTTGACTCTGCCAAAGTTTTCGCCACAGCAAAATCAGGAGTTCCAGACTCACCTGGGAAAGCTAAGTTCATGGCCTGCCAAACAACATCATGAAACTCTCCACACTTAATATGTAAAATATCAACACCAGAAGATAAGACACTTTTTATCATTCCTGGTTCAGGAACTAGACCAACTAGTGGCTGATCTTTCAAACTATTTTCGCGGGATAAAAAATTAGCGATTGTTAAATGCTCATCAGTTCTGGTTGAAAAATCCACATAAACAATTGCTGCTTCATGTTCGAGGATTTTTATAAAAGTTTGTTGGTAATCTTCTTTTTCAGTGTCGTAAATTTTGATAAATTCCCAGCTGATTTTGCTATAGGAACTCAAAAAACGTTTTTGAATATTCGACCAATAACTCGAATCATCACCAACGTAGAGAATTTTCCGCGGTTTTTCTTTCGGTGCCCCGGGAATTGTAGCCATAAACCATTCTACCTTTACGCCTAAATTAGACGCACTTATCTAAATAAATTATATCATGGTTTATGCTTAGTTCTGATAAGGTAAAAACTGCCAAAAGAGGCTCTAGATAGTCGAAATAACGAGATTAAACTTCAAAGTCATCGTAATTTTGACCGAAAGCTTCGTCAAATTCCTTAGTGAAGTATTTACGAACAAAGTACTGCCCAGATCTAATTGTTGAGATGAATCCATACTCTTCAATTTTTCGTAATGCCTGATAGATACTTTCCATTGGAAGTTTTAAATTTTTAGCCATTTCAGTATGAGAGAGTAGCTGACTAATTCCATATACTTTATAGAGATTTGGTTTACACCATACTCTTCGATAGAGATACATCAGAACCATAACTTCCATTCTATTCAATTTGTAATCAATTAGAATTTGGTCGAAGAAAATATCTGGGATTTCACTAACCGTGGGAGAGCTGGTTACCTCTTGCTCAATCACGTCTACCGATCCTTTTTTAAGGCGGCTTCTGTGAGTATCTAAAATGGTTCTTAAATCTACCATAAATAACCTCTGTGTTTGACGAATGGCCCTACACACTTCTCCTATCACCAGTATGCCATAAGATTCGAGGCTAACCAAATTTGCTTGTATGGAGTTTTTTTCCCATTGTCTTACATCAATGGGCTATTGATTGACGTATTTTTATGTCAAAGGATATTCTATAGAAAAATTACTTATATACCCGACTTATAAAGACAAGGATGTTTTATGAAATTCGGAATACTTACTATTGTTACCCTACTGTTTTGCTTTGATTCATATTCCTGCTCAAAACATTTTGAAGAATTAATAGAGCTTGAAAAACAGTTCCCAGATATGGATGTGAATTACAACTCTTCTCATAGAGGCTGGAGACAATACCTAAGCAGATCGTTACATAAAACGAGAAAACTCGTTTTAACCTATGACGATGGTCCACATCCGGAGAACACGCCTCGCTTACTCAATATTTTAAAGAAGTATAAAGTTAAGGCGACTTTTTTTACTATGGGTTCATTGATTAAAAAATATCCACATATAACAAAAAGGATCGTAGATGAAGGACATATTCTTGCTGGTCACGATTGGGTTCATACCAATTCTAATTCAGAGTCAGAAAGAGTATTTGCCACAGGATTAAAAAATACCGTACTCGAAGTTAAAGGGCATTACTCTAAAAGAGAAAATTACTATCGTTTTCCATACGGAGCCTATGGAAAAGGTAGCGGTGGATATCATCACTTAAATACCATGAAAGATGTTAGTCAGGAGCTCTTTGGTGAGAACTGTATTAACTTTGCTTTTTGGGATATTGATACCTCCGATTGGGTTTCAAACATGACATCTGATAATATTGTGCAGACCTTAATGGCCAATATAGAAGGTGGAACAGCCTATCGATTCAAGAAAATATCAGGAGGCTATACAAAGGAGCCTTATCGAATAAGAACCCCTTTATCAGGTGGGGTTGTCCTTATGCATGATATTCACAAAAGAACTGTTGATGCGACTGAAAAGTTTTTAGAAAAAATAAAAGGGAGCAATATCGAAATTGTTCCCTTAGACTCGGTAAAAGAGTTTGAGTTTGGAAATGCGAACTGTGAATTACTTAGCAAGTAGAAAGAAAATCTCTCCTCTTTCATTCATTGTATTTGCAGCTAATTCTGCCTCGTCGCCATATCCCCAATAGAGGTCAGCTCTTGCCTCTCCTTTAATGGCCGAGCCAGTATCTTGGTCGAGGTAAAATCTTGAATAGCTTGTCATAACAGGATCGCCCTCTTCGTTTCTTATTGGTCTTAAGGTCCTAACAAAAGCTAGCATTCCTTTTCTTTTATAGATCTTTCTATCTTGGGCCAAAGAGCGCCTTTGAGTTAAAGGTATATCCTCTAGCCCAAGTGGCTCAGTCTTAGTAATAGTGAAATATATGTACCCCGGACAAAATGAATAAATCTCCCTCCATCTTTCTGGGTGAGCTGCTAAATATCTTCTTTGTGAATCAATTGAGGAATCATCAATCATTCCTTTTTTCCTCATATACTTTGAGAGGAAGGTAAACTTGTTTGAGTTATGTGCTTGATAGCTCAAGTAGTGCATCTTAGGTCCATTAGGAGTTTGAATTTCTACTCTTCCCCCTCCCTCAAGATGCAACAAGTAAAGTGCAAATAAATCTTTAATATAAAATAAATTTAAGCCTTTCCCTTCTAATTTATTTTCAAATATTATTTGTTCTCTAGTATAACGGCGCTCTTTTTCAGTCTTAGGTTTTGTGTAGATAGCAAATGGGAACTCTTCCGTTTTAACTAGAGAGCCTTTAATAGTTGGCGAATAATAGCCTGTGAAATGAGCAAAGTTTTTTTCCGTTGGGGCTAAACTTGGGGACCTTCCGGATTCTTGCTTAACTATGGGTCTATAAAAATCAAACTTTCTTTTAAGATTATAGTTAAACCTTTCCCAACACTCTTCTTTAGAGTTTCTAATAAAGCACTTCTTAACTTTTTCAACTTCTTTTTCAAAACTCTTAACTGTTTTTTCAATAATTGAAAGCTTATAAGTTCTACCAGCGATGGTTAAACTTCCACTCAATCTTGATCTTCTAAAAGCTGCTTTTTGTCTTTTAAAAGCTAGCTCAATTCCCTTTAACTCTAGGTCGTCTTTAAAGAGTGGGGCTTCATCCGACTTGAGTTTGACTGCAGGAACATTCATATCTACAGAGTAGGCCTTAAAAGAAAATAATAAGAAAAAAGCCAAGCCGGCCATTTTAGCGATTAAATGCATTCGAACTTCCTTGTTCTAAAGATTTACTTTATTTTAAATCGACTTACGGCCCATGAAAAGAAGGGTATGACCTTTCAATTCCGCCTCTTCCTCTCGGTCAAAGCCAAGTGCACGATAAAACCCATAGTTATCTGCACTTTTCTCAGTTATGATGTGAATGCCCTTCTTGTTTAGTCGGGCTTGAGAAAGAATTAATTTTTTTCCAACCCCTTTTCCTCTACTTTTTAAATGACAGTTAATATGTAGATGAAGAGGATACTCATCAAAAAGGCTTTTAAAAAGTTCCTGTCCAGGTATTGAAAATTCCTCTAATGCTAAGTGGCTATCAGGATGGGAACATGAATAACCCAATAATTCTTCATTCTCAAAAGCTAATAGAAAATGACTTGGATATTTTTCTAAATACTGACCACACCAACGATAGAAAAATTCCTCTTTTTTATTTTGATTTTCAAATTCTTTAATAGAACTCGCTTCAAAAAAAATTTCTTTAATTTTTGCAATTGGTATTTTTTCAACATCAAGGGCAGATAAAATTTCAACTTCCAAACCGAGACTCCGGTAAGATAGGCCTTAGATCGTAGTAAACGAGTAAGTGGCAATATAAACTTATAATTGATCGCTTTTCTTTCTTATCTACTAACTTCATTAACTTATTAGCGACAATCTTTCCTTTTGTTTCACTTCCAAAGATATTTTTAAAAAAGACAAATCTTTTGTAAATGCTAGGGTCAATCTTTTCTAAAATTTCAAGAGTTCCAAATCGATGCCTATTGTACAGCTGCATTAGTTTTTGAATTTCAATTAAGATATCATTGTCCAATAGCTCAACAAATGTTGAATGCCTAAGCAGCCTTTTAAGCGTCCCATCATCTTCATCCCTTAAAGCTGATAAATATGACTTTAGTTTTTCATAATCTTCTGCTGCTGTTGATTTCATTCCAGCAATCCGGCAAAATGCCATTCTATCTTCAAGTGTAATTTCTTCAGAGCTAAAGGTTAAGGCCAATAAAACTTCATCTTTTAAGAGCTGTCCAAACTCTCCGAAGTTTAGATTGGTAAGAAACTCTAGGTCCTTTAAATCTATGGCTAAAGATATTTTATACTCTTGAATCGTTAAGAAGAATTTCTTTGTTATCAAAAAGAAATCTTTTAAACTTTCCTGAAAGAAGTAATGGGCAGTCAATTCGGTTAAATCAAATAAAGATGGATCACCTTCAAATGTAAAATCGAGTTTATTAGAAAAACGAATTAGTCTTAGAAAGCGAACAGGATCATAATAAAAACTCTCAGAACAGGGTCTTAGAATTTTATTTTTTAAGTCTCCAATTCCATTAAAGGGGTCAATAAAGCGAAATTCATCGTCAGCACCAGGGACCCCAAATTCAATGGCCATGGAATTAATTGTAAAATCCCTTCTTAGAAAGGATTTGTTGTAGGGAATCAGAGGAGAAAGTTCGACCTCAAATTCACTATGACCAAAAGGAGCTTTGCCTGTATAGGTTTCAACTCGTGGTGAGGAAAGCTCTACTTCATAAGACCCTATTTTTATTTTTAATATTTCAAAGTTTAGAATTTCAACATGATAAGAATACTTATTCTTTAAAGTCTCGCCCAGTCTTCGAATCATCTTCTTCCATTCGTCCTCTGAGTACTCGAAGCTATGCCTTAACTCAAAGTCTAAATCATTTGAAAGTTTTCCCTCTAGTATGTAATCTCGAACTGCACCACCGACTAAAGTTAGTCCGAAGCCTTGCCTACTTATTTGAACAATAAGCTCGTAGACATCTTCAGGAAAAATTTCCCTAAAGTTTTCAGGTAGTATCGACTGGTGTTTAAGCTCGTTCATAGTTTCTATACTTGAGTGAGCGGAGTCTCCGATGAAGTTAAAACTTCTAGAGTTTTCTTCACTCTTAAAAGCTCGTCAGAGCCCTTGTGATATACAAGGTATATCTTACCATTAGAAACCTCTTTTTTATCATCTAAAAGGTCATCAAAAGTAACAACTTTATCTTTATAATAACTTCGGCCGATAACGTGCTTAGGGACGACAGCAACTCCTAGACCTCTTTGCACGGCCTGAAGCATATTTCCGTGACTATTAATTATATAGCGACCATTAACCATTTTTGGAATTCGACCAAATCGCTGACGGCACCATCTCATATATAGCCCGTCCCCTTCGTCTTCAAAAAGGATCGTAGGATAGCTAGATAATTCTTCTAGAGTCGTATCCTTAGTTAGTTTAAAATCTTCGTTATCTGGAAAAACAAGGACTGTTTTTTCATCCCCTAATAATATCTTTTCTCCAACATTTGGAAGTGCCTCTTCTGGAAGAATTAAAAAGTCTAGCCTGTAGTTTTCAAATTCTCTAACAAGCTCTTCTTGAAACCCAAGGTTAACCCCTACTTTTATTTCAGGAAACTTCTTAGCGTAATCTAGCATTATTGGGGCAAGCCAAGATTTTCCAAAGCCTGTTAAAGTTCCGATCCTTATCTTTCCACTCATCGTGTCTTTATCAGCTTGAATTTCACTTAATGTATCGTCTAGTTTTGCAATAAATCCATTGGCCAATGCATAGAGCTTTTCTCCTTCCGGAGTTAGAACCACCTTTTTACCAGATCTCTTAAAGAGCTTAACCTCAAGCTTCTTTTCCAAGTTCTTGATACTTTGACTTATAGCCGACTGAGTAACATGGAGGTCTTCTGCTGCTTTTGAGAAGCTTTTGGCCTTAGTTACGGCTACAAGTGTCTGTAATTGCGATGTTTCAATCATATCTAATCCCAAAGGTTTAAAACATTAGAGTCACCTTATATATAAGTCTAACCTAATGGTCAAGAGAAGCACGGTTTTAACTAATCATTATAGGGAAAACAATCGATAAGTTCTCTAGTGAGAGCTCTAATTTTCTACTTATTCCTTATTCAGCGTGTCTTTGCCGTCGACTGTCACGAAGGCATTAAGAACTTGTTAAAAAAATCAGGGGATCTTCCCTTAGATGAAGTTCAGTATAAGCTTTTAAAACAGGTTCAAAAACTTGAAAAAAGAACTAACAAATTAAGAGTTAAAAAATCAAACTCGGAACCGGCCATCAATTTAAAAATATGGAAAAAGATTGCTCATTACGATGCACTTATTGCTAACGATAGCTATTCGCAAGTAACAAGAGAGCTTCGTCCACTTTTTAGAGAGGTAGAGTCGGCCGTAGTTATTATGGATCGCTATGAAAGAATAATAAATATTTTAAACGAAGCTGGTTTTCAAAGCTCAGAAGAGCTAACCATAAAATTAAAGGCAGCTGGAATTCACCAAGAACTAGCAGATGCAGTTGCCTCTAGATATATTTCTGAAGGCGGCGACCTTATTAAGATGAAAGCCTATTACAAATCAGTAATTGACGAGAGCTCGATTCATATGGGCCACTTCTATCATGAATATAAACTTATACGGAAACACCTAGAGGGCATTCTAGAAGATAATAATTGTGATACTAGTTGTGTTTCCAATACAAGAAACTTATTAAATTCCATTGGTGTAAGGTCTTTCACAGATCAAGAAAGTTTCTATGTCCTCTTAAAAGGAGCCGAAACTCCGACATGGAAAGAACTTAATCAAAGTTTAAATGCCCATCCACTTGCTTTTACGACAAGGCTCAAAAGAGAGAGAGATGAAGAGTTTAAACTATTTTGGAAAGGGCTTTTTTATGAACTCCTTCCTACTGATGAGTTAGCAAATCTGATTCTCAAAGCTCCAGGCTTGAATAAAAGTAAGGCCATTAGAGTGATTAGATTAATTTATGATCGAGTTGCGAGATTGGTGCATTTTCCAAAAATCAATCGTATCATGCGCTCCCCTTTACAGTCGGCAGAAAAGTTTGATTTACTACTTTCTTTAAACACCACGGTAGTTCCTGAAGACGAACTTCTTGTAACTTTTGCAAGAAGAATTGATTCGCGAACAAAAGACACTTGGGAAGAACTTCATCGTTTCGCCAAAAATAATCAAGAAAGATATCCTGATATTTTAAAAAGAATGGATAGTGCTAAAGAAAAGGCTATGGCCAGAGGTGAAATTTCTCTAATCCACGAAAAAAGCTTTACCACGAAATTGGCCATTATTCTTTCAGCAGGTGGAAGTATCGCTTATTATTATTTTAATAAAAAGGAAGTTGAAGAGGTTATTGATGATCTAAATGCGGATTTAGAAAATGAAGAGCCAGTGGATGAAGAATTGAAACCGACGTCAGATGAAACTGAAAACTTTGATATTGATGGTTCTGTAATTAGAATACAGATTGGGTCTCGTGAAGATAAAGACCTTGACCAGATTATCGAGGATATTGTTGAGGCTACAAAAGAGATTAAGATTGATTCGAGGTCACCTGATTCAAAAAAAGTTTTTATAATTCCACTTCGTTTAATAAAAGAAATTTAAATTATTTTAGCCACTCGAACATTCTATAGTGTTCATCACTCATTCCCAAAGCTTCATAAACCTTAACAGCGTCCTTATTTCTCTTATCAACATTTAGCCTTATACCAGCGAGCCTGGGGTCATTCAAAACCTCTTCTTTGATATGTTCATACATTCTTTTATATATTCCTTGTCCCCGATATTCTTTTTTTATAAATAAGGAGTGAATCCAGTAAACGGTACTATTTCTCCACTCCGACCATTCCGTCACAATAAGTAAGACTCCTACCGGTTTTTCTTCGAGCTCAGCGACCAAATATCTACCTTTACTTGGATCTTCAAAAACAGCTGTGACGCCGGAACGAACGGTTTCTTCTCTGAGTTCAAGAGCCTCGGTTTCTAAAGCCATGCTTATTTGGGAATTTAAGATAAATTCGAAGTGGGATCTATTTGCGTTTATTATATTAAGTTTCATAAATTGAGCCTTTCTATTTATTCTATAGAAAAGCTCAATAAATTTATAGATGAAATTCTTCGATATCTAAATATAATGCGAAAAAGTCTTCATCAAGCTCTTCAGAGTCTTCAACATCCATTTCGTAAAGGAGGTCTGGTAACCCTACGGAATAAACTAACTCAGGAGTGACAGATTTTCCTCTGGCAACCTGATAGTACATTAACTCATCTTCGTCATAGTGAACCTCTACTACTCCAACATAAGTTTTACTTGGAACAATACCTGTTATTTTCTCAAATGCCTTTTTTGATTTTCTAAACCTAGAGGCACCTACCGAGTGAGGAAGTTCTCCCTCTCCATTAACAGCATAGGCCGCTTTTTCAATACAAGCTCTGGCATCGTGATGATTAAAAACATCACAGGTCGTACTTGCCATCGAAAAGGTTGATATACTAAAAATTATAATTGTAAAAATGGACTTCATAAATGCTCTCCAACAAAAAAGTTAAAATCTATATATTCTGCTGCTAGAGAAAAGCAAAGAAGATTATAATTATTCTAATAAAATACATTCTATCGAATTTTTAGATAGATATACTTTATGGCATAGGCCTTGCAATTATTTAATAAAAACAAAGATTTCCCTGATTTTTGCTCACTTTTTTGATCAAATTTTAGGCAGTTTCTAAAAGGATAGACAATGTACAAGGCCAAAAACCAGTTAATTGCCCTCTTCACACTACTTTGTTGTTTTACGGCCTTTGCTGATGGTGAGGTTAATGCTGAGCTTTACCCCTATCGACACAATATTGCTAAAGACCATTCCATGCGAGTTCTTAACAGTGGAATTGGTTCCCTTAGGGCCAGAATCGACCTCATGAGAAGAGCTCAAGAAACTTTGGAGCTTGAATATTTTATTTTCAATACAGATACGGCAAGCAGAATAATTATGAGAGAAATGATTGCAGCTGCTGATCGAGGTGTAAAGGTTCGCCTACTCGTCGACAAAAGTGCAGCCGTTTTTGTGTTAGATGAGTATTACGCTCATGCCTTAAGAAGAAAAAATGTTGAAGTTAGATATTATAATGCAGCCTCTATTATCCAGATAAGCACTGTTCAATTTCGCAATCATAGAAAAATGATTTCGAGGGATGGAGTGGAGGCCATTACCGGTGGGCGAAATATTGCAGATGAATATTTTGACTTAAGCGAAACATTTAACTTCCTTGATAGAGATGTTTGGCTAGAGGGTCCTATCGTTAAAACCATGGTGGACTCATTTGATAAATATTGGGCCTCAGATATCGTTGAGGTCCCGGCCAGGCCTGCAAAACCTATTAAATTCGTTGGGGACAAAGTCGTTTCGTATAAAGAAAGACAAAAGAGAAATAGACAACATAAAGAAAGAGTTAAAAGACATAGGAATAGAATTCGTGAATCAATAAGTATCTACAAGCCAACTAAGAAAGAAAAGAAGGCCTTAAACTACGCCTTATCCTACGGAAAGAAAGCTTTAGCTTCAACTGATAAAAGCATTTGCCCTCACGTGGCATTTGCTACCGATCGTGAAGGTGGCGGTTTTGCGAAGAGAGTTTCAACTCAGGAATATCATAGAGATTTTAGACTGCTTAGAAAAGAGATCGCCTCCTGGATGGAGTTAACCGATAGAGAAATTACAATTGATTCCCCTTATTTTCTTAACAATTCTAGAAGTAAAGAGGCCCTACATGGTCTCCTAAATAACAAAATCACCGTAAATATTTTAACTAATAGCCTCGGTTCTACTGATGCTATTTATGTAGCAACAGTATTCTCAGATGAAGTTAGACCATATACTCCTAGTGATTATTTTAATGCTTATATTTACACAGGCTTTTTCTCCGGCGAATCTGAAGTCATGAATGAGAAAATAAAAAAAGCAGTTTGGGGAACTCACTCAAAAACTATTGTCTTTAATGACGACGCATTTATGATAGGAACTTTTAATATAGACAACCGTTCCAGCTTTTATAATACCGAAATGGCAATTTTCTGTAAGAACAGTAAGTCCCTTAGAGATGATGTTCAAAATAATATTGAGTTAAGGATGAAAAGTTCTAAGAAACTTGGCAAAAATGGACGCCCTGAAGATGGCTCGAAACTACTGGCTAATTCAAGTCTTACAAAAAAGATGCTCTACTTCTTTTTAAAGGTACCAGCAACATTACTAAAATTCTTACTTTAGTTTATCATTTTTAAAAATCTTCAAATATCCTTTCTCGTCTCTAAAGATGATATTTGAAGATAACTTTAGATTTTTTACATTGTCATAATCCAACAAGGCGATATATTCATAATTCTCAGCTTCTTTTAAATTATCCGTATCTACCTCTAAATGTGTATGACAAAAGTCAAACCCGAAATACATAATAGAATAAGGCTTTAACAGGCCTTTATAAGACTTATTATAAAGGCATAAAGTCCTCTTAGAGCTTGAGATTTCTTCACTTTCTTTAAGTTTTAAAAACAACGTTTTATAATTAAGCTCTCCTTGCTCAACTTCAGTTCTAGGCTTTCCATTAACTGCCTTAAAAAAAAGAATGATAATCATCATAAGAACGGGAGTATATTTAAACCCAATGAGTTCTTTTACTCCTAAAGAAATAAAAAGAAATCCTGCGGGGTAAAGAATAATAAAATGTCTCCCCACGAAAAAGGGCATTACAAAAAAGTCGATTATAAAGAATACGCAAATACCTACTAAAGGAATCACAAAGAAAAGTCGTTCTTCTCCTTTCTTCTTTATGGACTTATATAAGAAGCCGCTACAAGCTAGAAAAAACCAAAAAATATTTAAATTCAAATGAAAAGAACTAAAGTCTCTTCCAACCCAATTCAAGTTTACTGCTTCTTGAGACCCTTGATAAAGGACAAGAGCTATAGTTAATAGACTGAGTATCACTAGATAATAGTATTCCTTAATCATCCCTTTAATATCAAACCCTGAAATGAGTAATGAAACAAAGAGTATACATAAATAGATGAGGCCAAGAGTATGCGTAAATAAAAGAAGCACAACACTCAATTCAAATAACTTTTTATTCTTGAACTCTGTTAAAAATAATAAGTTCGCCATGATCAAACAGAAAATCATTGAATACGGTCTTAAGAAGACTGACAATCCAGAGGTTAAAGGTTCAAAAATAAAAAAAAGACTAAGCAATATCCCAAGAAACAATCCATTCTTTCTTATAGAGAACAACGAATATAAAACAAGAGCTATCAAAGCAAAGCCAAGTGGGACTAATCGAATCCAATAATCATTGGGGTTTCCGAGAACTTTATTCCATATTGTAAGAATGATATAAAACATCGGTTGATGAGAACTATTTAACCAACGATCAAAAAAAGACTCAAACCCATTAACGGCATATGTCCAGGAAAGTAGCTCGTCCATAGACAGCCCACCTTCAATCAAAACAGGTCTTCTATCTATAAAAAAGTAAATCGCAAGCAAAAGACATATAATCGTTTTTTGTACGATGCCTTCTCTTTTAAGTCCATTCATGTATTTTATTATAGAGGAAAAGTGAGAATTAAAAACCCCTCGTGAGAGGGGCATATAAGAGTTTACTTCTTCTTTTTATGTGGACCTTCACAGTCATGAGTATGACCATTTAACTGATGGTGGTGATGCTTACCATGCTCGTAGTCTGTATGGTCATCATGCTTTTCAGCCTTATGCCCACATCCTTTTTTATGAACATGCTTATGGTCCTTGTGATGATTATGGTGATGTACATGATGAGCATGATCAGAATGCTTATTATGTGAGTCCTCAGATTTGTGATTATGCTTTTTACTATCGCTTGCTAGTAGTGAGGCACTGAATAGTAAGGTCAAAGTGATTAAAATATTCTTCATAATTTCTCCGTAATTCCGTAAAAAAGCCCCTCTTCCGAGGGGCCATATTTTTAAGTATTTATTTTCTTCAAAAGTAACCAGGTACCTTTAGTCGTTGGCAAGCTTCTCAGCTCTTTCCGCCATAACTTTCTCTTGGATGTTTGATGGGCAATCTACATAACGAGAAAATTCCATTGTGTAAGTTGCTTTACCAGCAGACATAGATCTTAAGTCTGATGAGTAACCAAACATTTCTGAAAGAGGTACTTCAGCGTTAATAATAACTTCACCATTAGGATCAGTTTCAGAACCTTGGATCATCCCTCTTCTAGAAGAAAGGTCACCGATGACTGAACCTTGATACTCATCCGGAGTTGTTACTTCAACTTTCATTACTGGCTCAAGAAGCACTGGATCGGCAGCCTTAACAGCTTGTCTCATAGCTTGTCTTGAAGCAATACGGAAGGCCATATCACTAGAGTCAACATCGTGAGACTTACCGTCTCTTAGGAAGATTTCACAATTGATTAATGGGAAGGCAGCAAGAGGTCCTTTGTCCATAACGTCTTGGAAACCTTTCTCACAAGCACCAATGAATTCAGTAGGAATAGATCCACCCTTAATTTCATTATGGAACTTGAAGAGTTGATCTTCAGTATCTTTATCTTCGTCTTTAAGTGGTCTAAGAAGTCCAACAACTTGACCAAATTGACCAGAACCACCAGTTTGCTTCTTATGAGTATAATCATAAGTTGTTTCCTGACGGATAGTTTCTCTGTAGTTAACCTGAGGAGCACCAACAATTACTTCAGCACCGTACTCACGTTTAATTCTTTCTACGTAAATTTCAAGGTGTAGTTCACCCATACCAGCAATCCGAGTTTCACCTGATTCTTCGTCAGTGAAAACATGGAAAGTTGGATCTTCTTTAAGGAATCTAGAAAGAGCTTTTGAAAGCTTTGCTTGATCTCCTTTATCTTTACAAGAAATTGAAAGTTCAATAACTGGGATTGGAACATGAATACCTTCACAAGAAATTCCTGTAAGGTCATCATTTCCAACAAAAGTATCACCTGATGCACAGTCTACACCAACAAGGGCGATAATATCTCCAGCGTGAGCTTCGTCGATATTAGCTCTATCGTTAGACATCATACGAACCATACGACCGATACGAGTTTTCTTACCAGTTCTTGTATTCCAAACGGTATCACCCTTATTAAGAGTTCCTTGATAAATACGTGTATAAGTTAACTGACCAAATTGCTCATCAGTAATTTTGAAGGCCATACAAACGAGATCTTTAGTTTTGTCTGGCTCAAGAGTAACTTTTTCTCCAGATTCAGAGTCAACTGCAGTTGGCTTAGCACACTCAAGTGGAGATGGAAGGTAACGAGTTACCGCTTCCATTAGAACTTGAACACCTTTGTTCTTAAAAGCTGATCCCATGTATACAGGAGTTAGTTGGTGAGTATTAACACCAATCTTAATACACTTATGTAGGTCTGCTTCAGATGGCTCATTTCCTTCTAGGTAAGCTTCCATGATGTCATCATCAAATTCAGCAACTTTATCAATCATCTCTGAACGAAGAGCTTGGCAATCATCTAAGATGTCAGCTGGACAATCCTCAACGCGAACGTTTTCACCATTGTCTCCATCAAAGTAGTAAGCTTTCATTGTAATAAGATCAACAACCCCAGCGAAGTTCTCTTCAGAACCGATAGGATGTTGCATAAGAACAGCATTGTGATTTAATTTTTCGATAAGAGCGTCTCTACCTTTAAAAGCATTGGCACCCATTCGGTCCATCTTGTTTAAGAAAGCAAGTCTTGGAACCTTATATCTTCTCATCTGACGGTCAACAGTAATTGATTGAGACTGAACACCAGAAACAGAACAAAGAACTAAGATGGCACCGTCAAGAACACGGAGTGAACGTTCAACTTCAACAGTGAAGTCAACGTGGCCCGGAGTATCGATAATATTAATTCTTGTATCTTTTTCAATTCCTTCAGCAAAGCTTGTTCCCTTACCTTCAAGGCCTTTCCAGAAAACAGTCGTTGCTGCAGAAGTAATTGTAATACCTTTTTCTTTTTCAAGTTCCATATGGTCCATAGTGGCACCATCACCACCACCGCGAACGTCTTCAATTTTATGAATTTCACCGCAGTAAAAAAGGATACGTTCGGTTAGTGTAGTTTTACCCGAGTCAATGTGGGCCGAGATACCAATGTTTCTCGTCTTCGCCATTAGCTTCATGAGAAGTCTCCATTCTTTATTATTGTTTAATTTTGACGTTAATCTGCTGCATCTTAGTGAAATGACTCGAATGAGTCAACGAGGAATCTTTGTTGATAAACTATAATGCTTTACAGTAAATTTTTATTGCAAATCTCCGAGTATTTTATTAAAAAATTCCACCGACTTATGAAAAAAGACCTAGGAAAACAAGAGCTATACGACGCAGTAAAAACCTTAGTTGAGGCTGAATCTGACCATATTCACCTCACTCAGCATAAACTGTTCACCCTTTTCTCTGTAGCATTTCAATATATGTTATTTCGCTCCACGAAAAAACCTGGTGCCTATATTGTTCGGGTTGAAGATAGTCTTTTGGCCGAAAAACTGGCCAGAAAGTCAAAAGATGCCAGTACAAGACGTTTTATCCAGTCCGTCCTCCTACCTAGGAAGCTTAAATTTCAAAAATCTACCTTTTATATCGACTTCTTTCATGTGGGTTCTTGGAATCTAACTAGCGATATCCCTAAAGAGAAAATCCAAGGGGCTATCATTGTAAAGAACACATCTTCTAAGCCCATGACGGAGGTTATGGCCCCAACAACTAATGACGAGGATGGTGAAGAGCAAGAAGTAGATATCATGGCCAGTCTCCCGCCGGATTATTACTTTACTTCCCTAAGAGAGTTCGTGCCTAAGACAATTACCATCGCCTATGAAACTGAGTTACCAGGCGTTGATCCTGTGACCTTTGGTTTTATTCAAAAGGAAAAAGAAAGAACGGCTTCTGGAGTCACAATTTCAGAAAATATCGATTTAGAGAATATAGAAGATTAGCGATCTGCCCCATGTACCCGAGTATATTCATACATAGAAACTGTGGCAGCAATTGCAACATTAAGTGACTCTGTAACCCCAAATTGTCTTATTTTAAGTCTTTTAATCTCTGGATAGTCTAATAGATCGAATGATAATCCATACTCTTCATGTCCCAATATAAAGGCTGCCTTTTTAGGAATCTCGATATCTTGAAGATAGTCCTCAGTATTTGAGTCTAAACCTAAGAGAGTATATCCACTTTCAAGTAAGCTCTTATAACAATCATCAAAGGTTTCATGGAAGTGGGCCTTTACTTTTCTAAAGCATCCCTTTGATGGAATAGGATCAAAAAAATTGATTCCGACTAAATGAATAGAGTTAGCTCCAAAAGCCTCTGCAGATCTAAAAATTTTTCCGATATTAAAACTAGGTTTTAGATGATCCAAGACGATGACCACATCGTGAACACCTTCTTTTCCAAGACCGCGATTTCGGATGAGCTCTTTTTCAAAAAGCTTTTCAGTATACTTTCTTCGGTCCATAAATTTCTTCTTTCCCATAGACGCACCCTAACTTTCAGTTCTCAACGCGTCAAGGTAACATATCTTTATGCAGATTATTTTAGTAGAACCGGATCAAAGACTTAGGGATATGTTCAGCATGAACTTAACTCAGTCCCTAGGAGCTGAGGTTATCCCCAGTGAAACAGGTAAAGATGCCTGGGCCATGATAGAGCTTCTTGAGCCCGCTATGATTATTGCAAAGGATAAAATAGAATCCGAAGATACCGTTGAGTTTATTCTTCAAAAATTAAAAGAAGAAAAAATTGAGATCCCACTCATAAGTTTAGGTCTAAGTGTTGAGTCAACCAGTGATACTCTAACTCTTTTACCAGAGAGCACGAAACCAGAACTATTAGCCAAAACAGCTCACGCCATTGTTAAGAGAGAGCAATCTAAACTTAATGAAGAGCTTGAAGAGCAAAATAAAAAAGACCAAAATAAAAACTATCGTCCCGTCCCTTTAAATATTTTTAAATATTTTGCTGTCATTCCCTATGATATTTTCATTAGGCTAAAAAGGGGTGAAGAGTTTCAGTTTTTAAAAAGAATTAATTCAAACGAAGGCTATGATCTAAGTGTAATTGATGGTTATGCTAGTAAAAATGTTACTCACTTGTATATCCATAAGGACCACTATTCCGACTTTACGACTATTGTTAATAAAAGATTTAAAGAACTTTTAAATGATATTCACACGGCCTCACAATCAAAAGAGGAAATCCAGTCTTATGTTCTTGAACAACTGACGGAAGTGGGTCTAAACGAGTCAAACCTTCAATTGGCCCAAGAGTCAATCTCTAAGATAAATAGTAAGATTGAAAATGCTAATTCAAAGCTTGGGCTTCTAACAGAAATTTACAATTCTCAATTAGGATATAGATTTAGAAGAAGTTATATGATTAGCGTGGTTAGCTCAATTATGATTAAAAATATTGATTGGGGTGAATCAAAGCATAGTGAATATTTAACAATGGCCGCCTATGTGCACGATATGTTTTTAGAGTCAGATGAAGAAATGGA
Source organism: Halobacteriovorax sp. (assembly GCA_002720865.1). Taxonomy (GTDB): domain Bacteria; phylum Bdellovibrionota; class Bacteriovoracia; order Bacteriovoracales; family Bacteriovoracaceae. The sequence goes on along the minus strand of PBIO01000019.1, from coordinate 71,673 downwards.
TATCATGTCTGACCTAGAGCTTGAGCAGGCCTTCTTGGGAGATGCTCATGAACGTGTAGAAAACCACGCCAAATTAGCTGCTGATAAATTAAAAGAAAATGACAAGGTTCCAAGCGAGGTGGAAAAAATTGTACGCCACCACCATGGATCCCATTCAGGTATAGGCTTCCCAAGACAAATTTCTCCTCAAGTTCAAAAACTAGGAGTGCTCTTTCTTGCCGCTGAAGAGTTCTCATTAGCTATTCTTAGTAGTCCTCGAGCAAAAATTAATGTTGGTGAAGTTTTTGGGCAAATCAAAGAAAAATTCTCTGAATCAACAGAAGTTCCAAAATGTTTAGAAGCATTAAAGAAAAGTTTTAAAAAATCTTAAGAAAAAAAAAGGCCCTTCAGAAGAGGGCCTTGTATCAGCTAAGTCTTACTCAGCAAGAATGTCGTAAGGACGGATAGTTTTACGTCCGTTAGCAGCACATTTCTTTTGAGCTTGATCAACTAGCCAGTAAACGTACTCATTCATAGCATCTAGTGTATCAGAAGAAACGTTGAAACCTTTCCCTTTAAGAGCTTCTTTTGTTTTTGATCCTACAAGTAACATGTCTTTTGCTTTTTTCTTAGCCATAAGTTCCTCACTTAAATTGTTTGTAATTGTTTAAACTAGGTTTCAAATATTAGTGGCGCTCGGTGCTCTCGTCAATATGGAGCATGTCTTAATCACTTGAGTTAAACTATCAACAGATGCTAAAACTGCTCTAATTCCTGTCTAAACCCCTATATTTTAAAGAAAATACCTATAATGTTTAAGCGAAAAATACCGATAAATAGAGGGTAGAGATTTTTCGCAAGGACGAAATGAGAGCAAAAAATTCTTTAAAAATTTTATTGACCGCTTGGTTATTTTTAGTTCAGTCGTGTTCATATACATCTCCTGATGCTGTTCGCTCTCCAGCAAATGACCCCACGGACTTAGCCTACCGTGAAAGAGAATTTAGGAATGCTAAGATCTTTGACTACTCTGGGTTTTTGGCAGTCCCTCCAGTTCGTTGGGTTGCAAAAATTGTTATTAGAAAAAAAGTTAGGACCTTTCTTGAAAGTCTTCCTCTTGAACAAGAGGTGAAAGACAGAATCTACGGTAAGGTAGAACATAAAGATTTTATGGCTCAAATGGTTCCATTCCTACTCGGTATGCAAGAACTTTATATGGCCAGCGAAGAAGACAAAACTATTAGTTTTGAAAATTATATCCTTAAACACTTTCCCGATCCTAAAAAACTTCCCGGGTTAAAACATAGCCTTTTCACTTATGGAGATAAGACTTTTGGTCACAAACCTGAAGCAACTGAAAAAGAGAAAAAAGAGCTCTCAAAGAAATTTATCGCTCAAATTGTGGTGGTCTTTGATGCCTTACTCTTTAAACAGAACCAATTTATCCTTGGGAAAAAACCAGAGGTAGGAGTTGAGCTTGGTGAAATGGCCATGCCTCATGTGAAGAAGCTTCTCGAAATGGTTTTAGAGGAATTTGAACTCGAAGCTAAAGTTAAAGACCAAATTACTCCCATTCTAAAAGATGAGTTAATGATTGAGGCTCTCTCACTCTCAGCGGCTGAGGCCATTCTAGTGTATGCCTATAAGCATTATCAAATGTTTGCCAAAAAGTACCATAAGCAAAGAGCATTACGTCAATGGATGAAAGATGAAATAAAAAAGAAAGACTCAAAACTTTGGGCCTATCTCGAAGAGGGGTTAAACGACAGAAGATATGGAGTTCATATCGTTGTTGATGGACTACAGGGCCATTTAATGGAGGCTCTTTCTTCAAGTAATCCTACAAACAAATTTTTAAGGACCATTCATCAGGAACACAAAAATTACAAAGACTTTAAACCAAAAGACGTTCCATCCAAAACACTTGATATCGTTCAGCAAGTTGATTTCCTAAACCATATAGTAAAAAAGAAGTTAGACTATAAAGAGTCGAAATATCTTCCTTTCTTTAAAAATCTATATAGTAAAAGTAATAAAACAATCGCTAAAAGTGGATTGTCCACCACCCCAACTATCAGTGCTCGAAATCTTCCCATCGCTTTTACTGGCGCTCCAGTCACTGGGGAGCATTCCACAGGAATAACAAATTTTAATTTTCTAGATAGAGAGGAGAATAGGGCCTATTACTTCTGGGGTAACGATGCTCTTCAGTTTGATAATATTGCTAAGAAAAATGGTCATCTAACAAATTTCATGAGGCTCCCTCACCTCGCAAGTTTAAATTGTGCTGGCTCCTACTTTGAAGGAGCTGACTGGTCTTTTGACCCCATGATAAATCTTGTTGCAGGAGAATTTCAAAGAGACTTTGGAGATATTCTTTGTATTAAGGAATTAGAAAGAAGGGCCATCAATCAAAAGAAAGTCATGGTTCTTAAAAAGAGACTTCTTACTTATAAAAAGAAAATTGAGCATTATAACCGTTTTAGAAGAAGAAATATGAACCGCGGTAAATACCCGCGCAAGGATCCCACTCTAGCAGCATACGCGATAATACAAAGTATCAGTGAGCTTGAGAATGACTCTCTACCTACCCATCTGGTTTACTATAACCCCTGGCCTGATCACTTCGCCCATTTTACTGGTCCTTTTGCAGATGAAATTATCTCACCTACTGGTGAACTAAATCGTCTTGATTATTGGCTAGGTAGAATTAATAAGATCTACAGTGATGCTGGAGTAATGAGTAAAACGGTATGGGGAATGACAGGAGATCACGGGCTTGACCCCGTTTATTATATAACGAATCCTGAAATAGCAGTATTTGAGAAAATGGAAAAAGAGGGCATAAAAGTAAAAGTACATAAAGTTAGTGTAGATGAAGGCGGAGGTCCAAAATTAAAGCATCCTCTCAAGCCGCAAAATATGAAAGGTTATGATGTCATCGTAGGTTCAACTGCAGGTGGGAATCACAATATGGATCTCTTTATTGACCAAGGAGCCAATTGGAAAAAACAGCCTCTTCTTAGACATCTAAGAAACCTAACTCTGATCTCAGGACAGAAAGTTGATATGATCGATCATATTTTAACAAATCTTGGAGACACTCTAGATTATCTCCTCGTAAGAAATGAGGAAGGAACTCCCGAGTATACTGACACCCAAATTATGAGAAAGTGGAAAGGAGTAGTCCAAGAAGGAAGAGTGATAAGAGATGGAAACCGTATTTTCTATGAATCTAAAACCGATATTCTTGAAACCAGGTCTCCGAATAAATATAGAGAAAGTAAAAAGACCTGGAATAAGGCCTTAGCTCTTCAGAAGCAATGTATTGATGAAGCGAAAAAAGACGATATTTCCACTTGGTGTGATGAATCCACTTGGAGAGAGCTTACTAGTTATAGCCAAAGACCAGGCTCTGTCGGTCAAACGGCAAGGCTCTACGATACTGATCTAGCTGGGACTATTAATCTTTTCCCTGCTCAAGGTATAGGCTATAACTCAACCGTCCCTGGAAGGCATGCGGGGGAGCTTTTTCATGAAAAAGACGCTTTTGTTGGTGTTTGGGGAGAGCCTGTTAAGGGTAACCTTAAACTACAAAGTGAAATTAATGGCTCTATTCCTGTCGTTATATACGAATGGCTCTCTGGACATAAGATCGATGACTCATCTTCTATTAAGTACCACCAAAAAGGATGGGGCTTCGACTCTTTTTACGACAAGGCCGGCATAAATAAAAATGCCGACCCAAATTCTGAAATTAATAGTCAAAAATAATTAATGCCCGGTAGAGTTGCCTCCGCTTCCAGCTCCATCTCCATCAGGTGGTCTATTATCTAACATCTTCTTTTTCATTAACATCATTTTCTTCTTATTACGTTTTCTCATTCTTTTAACTTTCTCTAGGTCTCTTTTATTTCTTTTTCTAAGCTTTTTGAGCTTTTTCTTTGAAGCCTTTTTTTCTTTAATAAGGCTCCTCTTCTCATCTCTTAGAGCTTTCTTTTCTTTCTTAATACTTTCCCTTCTATCTTTTAACTTCCTGGCCCTAGCATTTAAATCTCTTCTTTTTCTTGAAAGCTCCATCTTTTTTCTTGGATCATTTCTACTTGTCTTCAATACTCTAGTTTCTTTTGAAAGATTAGCCCGTTCTTTTTTAAGTCTTAAAGCTTCCTTTCTAAGCTCCTTTGACTCGACAATTAATTTATTTCTTTTATCGACTAGCTTTTTTCTTTTTTCTTTAAACTTCTTTTTACTCTCCCTAAATTCTTTCCTCTTTTCCTTTAGGTCATCACTTCTTCTTAAATACTGAGCTCTTAGTTTTTTCCATTTCTCGCTACGTTTTGACCACCTCTTCTCGTCCCGTTTCCAGGGTTTCTTTTTAGCTGAAAACTCCTTTCTCTTAGCTTCGGCCACAAATTCATTTCGAGAGTGATCTAAATTTTTAACCTGGGTGTTAAAATCAAAGTCTTTAACCCACTTATATGATTGGGGCTGCGTAAAACGTTTATTTTTTTCTACATGAAGTGCCTCTCCAGCCAATACGGCATCTCTGATTTCTGGTTTATCAACTCTAGAAATCTCAACCTCACCTCGTTCAACGGCTAAATCGGTCGTGCCACTAGTTGGGTCTATTCCTGCGAGTAATCTGGTACCTCTAACACCCATCGAAACATTTTTTGTTCTAATATTAAAAACCGGTGCCTTAGATTTATTAATGACATCGATGACTGCCCTACCAGCTTTAAGAAGAATTTCCGAGGCGCCAAGACTTGTGTTATCAACCCTTTCCACAATATTTTCGATTTTTATCTCAGAATTTTGATCGATTCGCATAGTTGATTTATCAGGAAATCTGATAACGGCAAAAGATCGCTTACCGGTTTTTATAATATCGCCTTCCCCAATAGTTTCCTTACTCTCCACACCAGCGAATTGACCACCGTCGGTAGATAATAAAACCTCTCCCTTAAAGAAAAAAACTTGGGCTGAATATGGATTTTCCTCTGCAAAAGAAAATGTCACTGAGAAAAGATATAAGATTAACCCTAGAAAAAATGTCTTCATAAAGACCCCCTAAGAACTAGTGTAGTTCTTACTCAAACTTCATTCAAACTGTATTACGAGGTTAAAAGGTAAAAAGTTTCGCCAATTAAGTTAAGGAAATCATTAGGAATTAACGTGACCCGGTCACCGCGACCCGGTCTGCACAGTCCAGAGGCTTGAATAGAGCCCTTTCCTGCCCAGTAGGTCTGTATGAGTCCCCTTTTCAACGATTTCTCCTTTATCTAGGACGTAAATCCGGTCGGCATGCACAATCGTTGAGAGTCTATGGGCCACTATAATTGTGGTCTTCTCTTTCGTTATCTTCTCAAGGGATCTTTGAATGGCAGCTTCAGTTTCGTTGTCAACGGCTGAGGTGGCCTCGTCAAATAAGTATATCGGAGCATTTTTTAGGATGGCCCTGGCAATGGCCATTCTTTGCCTTTGTCCACCTGAGAGCTTCTGTCCTCTCTCCCCAACGATAGTATCGTAGGAGTTCTCTAAGGAGCTTTCGATAAAGTTATGGGCCTCTGCTTTTTTAGAGGCTTCCTCCACTTCAGCACTAGTGGCATCAAAGCTACCAAATTTTATATTCTCTTCTGCACTTCCATGAAAGAGGTAATTATCTTGACCTACATAACTAAAAGCTCCCCTTAAAGAGGGAAAACTATAGTTCTTAATATTTTCTCCATCCAAAGATATTTGACCATTTTTAGATTCATAAAATCTTAAGAGCAGTTTTATTAGGGTCGATTTCCCTGAACCCGTTGGTCCAACGAGTCCTATTGTCTCACCAGGTTTAACCTCTAAGCTAATTCCCTTTAATACTTTAGGGCCCGTGTCATAGGAAAAGTCCACATTATTAAAAATTATATGTCCTTCAACCGAGTCCCTAGATTTCTCAAGTTTCCCAGGAACAATTTTGATTGGCGTATCAATCAGGTTAAATATTCTTTGAGTGGAGGCCATGGCTCTTTGATAAAGATCAAAGGTTGCTCCTAATCTTGTTAAGGGCCAAAGAAGTCTTTGAGTCATAAAAATTAATACTGAGTAAGAGCCTACTTCTAAAACTTTATCTTGAACGAGTTTTCCGCCTAAAATTAGCGTCGCTAAAAATCCCATAAGTACGGCCATTCGGATAAGAGGGCTAAAGCTCGAACTTAGTTTTATGGCATGTTCATTTGCTGCAATATAGGACTTACTTTGCTTAGCTAATCTTTCTACTTCAAATTCTTCAGCTCCATAACTTTTTACCGTGGAAGCTCCCGACAAGTTGTTTGAAAGAATTGCTCCTAGGAGTCCAACTTCTTCCCTCATATTGGCATACCGGGGTTCAATTTTCTTTTGAAATAAAAAGCTGCCCCATAAAATAATTGGCACTGGTAAAAAAGCAAAGGCAGCCACCATTGGAGAGAGATAAAAGAAAACACCTCCAACCAGAACGACCGTGGTCGCGACTTGAATAATATCGTTGGCACCTACATCCAGAAATCTTTCCAGTTGGTTAACATCATCATTTAATATTGAAATTAGTGAGCCTGTACTCTTATCTTCAAAATAAGCAACTTCTAGATCTTGAACATGCCTATATGCATCCATCCTTAAACGGTGCTGAACTTCCTGGGCCAAATTTCTCCAATCAAGTTGAAATAAATATTCAAACAAAGATTCTGCCCCCCAAATAATTAGTGTTAAAAAGGCAACAACCCAAAGCTGATTCATAGTCGAAGTGATTCCAAGACCGCCCAAGAGTGAATCCTCTCCCTTAACTACAATATCCACTGCCATACCGATAAGTATTGGCGGAGCTAAATCAAAAAGTTTATTTAAAAATGAATACAGAGAAGCTCTTTTAATTTGCGCTGATTCACCGCGAGTATATGTTAGAAGTCTTTGGAATGGAGTCATGGAGGGATAATAGTGCCAAGACTAAAGTCTGAAAAGCACACACACTTCAAAGGGCCATATGACTGGCCTCATCCTTCCTCTAAATTTTTGAATGATTATTAATACCAGAAAATAAGCGCACCGCAACATAGAGTGTAAGAAATACCCTGCCTCAAAGAGAGGAAGGGCCCTGGTCGTAGTTTACATGTTTATAGATTTTTTGAAGTGTGTGTAGAAAGGGATCAATTCTGCCCCTTTGGAGAGGTTGGCTTAGGAAGGATGTGGGAAAAACACATAGGGTTTTGACCAGGGCTCTTTCATTGGTGCCAACCAGTTACTTATATATAAAGCAGGCCCCGTGCCAAAAGTTGGAGGCCTTTACTCAACCAATTATTCAAGACTTGGCCTAATTTCCAAGGGTCACTTCGAACCCATGGTTCAAAACGAACCAACAAAACTTTCCCACTGGCACCAAGTGGCTCCAAGAGAGAGAATAAATGTAAGAAGAGTTAATATAAGGTACTGTAATTATGACCCAATGCATTGAAAATTTCAAAAAGTTTGATACTTTAAAGAAAGTGAAAAGCAGTCCCATTTTAAAAACAAAATCAAATTCAAAAAGAAGGAAGGAAATGCTCAATCAGATTATTAAAATCAATCTACTCCTTTTAGTGATCTTATTACTTAATGGCATTTCGAATTCATACCAACAAAAAAAGAGCTTAAACCCTACCGAGGCTGCTCTTCAGGCATTTGCAAAAAATCCAATAACTTCAAAAATGATTAAGAAGAACTTCTAAACTAGCTTCTATATCAATTGCACTAGATTCCATTTCCATAAGACTGGAAAGTTTAGGAGGAAGAATTAACTTAGTTCCTATCTCTGGTTCTACAACTTCTCTAAATTTAGAGGGATGTGCTGTAGCACAAACTAAGTAAGGCAAATCCCCAAGAATTTTTCTGGCTGCAAATACACCCACGCCTGTATGGGGACATATAGGCATTTGATGTTTCTCAAAAAAGTTTTTTATTTCATTTTTTATTTCATCATCACTTACACTTATCCCCATGGCGATATTTTTTAATTTTTGAAAGTCTGGGTGGAGATAAAGTAATCGCTCCATATTACTTGGAGCTCCAACGTCCATAGCATTAGCTAAAGTTGAGACTGAAGCCTTTGGACTGTATTGACCATCAATAAAAAAGTTGGGAATTGTCGTATTGGCGTTAGATGCGAGTACAATTTTATCAATTGGAGCTCCCATACTTTTCGCCCAAAAAGCCCCAAAGGCATTCCCTAGGTTTCCAGAAGGAATAACAATATTGGGATTGACCCCTGCACTACCTCTAAAAAGCTTAGCGCTAAAACCTTGATAGGCCATTTGAGGAAGTAGTCTTCCAAGATTGATACTATTAGCAGAAGTTAAGTTGAATTTATTTTTAATATCAACATCGTTAAAGGCTTCTTTAACTATGCTCTGACAGTCATCAAAAGTACCTTCAACTCTAAAACTTTTTATATTCTTGCCCCAACATGTAAGTTGTTGTTCTTGAAGAGGAGAAACCTTTCCCTTTGGGTATAGAATAGCTACTTTAATCCCTGGCTTATCATAAAAAGCAGATGCTACGGCCCCTCCAGTGTCACCACTTGTTGCCACTAAAATAGTTAGTTCCCCATGGTTTTTTCCAATCTCGCTTAAGACTTCTGCCAAAAACCGGGCACCAAAATCTTTAAAGGCCGCCGTTGGCCCATGAAATAGCTCAAGGATTGCATGATTTTTTTCCACAAAACAGACGGGAAGAACAAAATCAAAGGCCCTATTTATAAATCCCTCTAGTTTTTGTTCAAGAGGGTCATCCTTAAAAAAAGGAGCAATCGCTTGATAAGCATATTCTTTAAAGCTCTTAGTAGAACTATTTTCTAAACAACTAGGCCATGAAGTCGGAACATACAGTCCCCCGTCAGGTGCAAGTCCCTCTAAAATGCATTTTGAAATATCCACTTTAGGTGATTTGCCACGGGTTGAAACTGCTTTCATAAAACTTTAGCTCCCTCATTATTTACTGAGCCAATATAAGAATCAGTCTCGATTCCTTTTGAGTCATAGAAGGAAGTGATTTTATCCCTAAGGTTTTCCGCTTGCTCTCTACTTTCGCATAAGGCAATTTGCGAAGGTCCTGATCCGCTTAAAGCATATCCAAGAGCCCCTTCTGCTTTTGCCAATCCCTGACACTCAGTAAAGCCAGTCGTAAGCTTTGCTCTTAGTGGCTCTACAAGGACGTCTTCAAATGAGTTTTTAATTAGGCTAGGATCATTTTTATAAAGTCCGGCAATAAATCCTGCTAGGTTTTGACTTTGTTTTACGTACTCCTCTAGCTTGAACTCAGGTTTTAATACTGACCTGGCATCCTTTGTATTAACTGTAAGGTGAGGATGAATGAGAAGGATTTGAATAAATTCTGGAAAAGGAAGTTCAACGACTTCCCCATTTGATAATAAAACTAATCCTCCATACAAACATGGGGCTGTATTATCAGCATGCCCGTGACCACAGGCCAGCTCTTCACCTTTAAGAGAGTACTCAAGTAGTTTATTTTTAGAAATAGGTGTTTCTAAAAAGGTGTTGGCTGCAACAAGAGCGGCAACTGCTGAAGCGGCAGACCCTCCCATTCCGGAACCTAGTGAAATTCCTTTTTCAATTTCAATTGAAAAGCCAAATGAAAGGCTTTCCTTTTTTATAAATTCTAAGAGAACAACGCCAGCTGTGTTTTTTGTTGGGTCAAGAGATAATGAATCTTCACCAGTAATAGACTCAATAATGACTTCTGGTTTTGCTGTCTTTTGAACAGTTACTTTATCTCCTACACCACTATAACAAAGTCCTAAGATGTCGTATCCGACACAAACATTTCCGCAGGTAGCAGGAGCAAACGCTGTAATTTTTTTTGTCATAGTCTAGAGCCTGTATATCGAGCTAATTTTAATAAGTCTGCAAAGACCCCAGCTGCCGTAACAGCGGGACCAGCTCCAGGTCCTTGAACAATTAAGGGTTGTTCGTCATATCTCTTTGTTCGAAATGCTACAATATTATCAGTCGCTTTAATCCTAGAAAAAGGATGTGACTGCTCATAGGTTTTAAGTTCTACTCTACTTTTTCCATTTGGCTCTATAATCCCAACATACCTAAGGACTTGTCCTTTTGAAATTGCCTCGGCTACTTTATCTTTGTACTCATCATCATATTTTGAAAGTCCATCTAAAAACTCATCAATGGAAACATTTTCGAGTTCTTTAGGCACTAAACCTGATACTTCCACATCCTCAATTTCAATATCAAGTCCAATCTCTCTAGCAAGAATAACCACCTTCCTAACAATATCCATTCCTGATAAGTCGTCTCTTGGGTCCGGCTCTGTAAAACCTTTCTCTTTTGCCTCTCTTACAATCTCACTAAAGGCCCTAGTGCCATCAAAATGATAAAAAAGATAAGCTAAGGTTCCAGAGAGAACACCTTCAATCTGAAGAATCTCGTCACCCGTTCTAACAAGTTCCTGAAGAGTTCCAATAACCGGTAGTCCGGCCCCTACAGTGGTTTCATACAAAAAGTGACTATTTAGACTTGCCCCTTTTGCTTTTAAGTCCAGATATTCTTCAATGGGGAATGTCGCAGCTTTCTTATTAGGAGTGATGACGTGTATTCCTTTTTCAAGCCAGCCGTTGTACTGCTTGGCCACCACTTCACTGGTTGTGCAGTCGATTAGAACGGTATGAGGAATAAAGTCCGTCTTTATATGTTCAACAAATTTTGAAATATTTGCTTCAACTGTCGAATTCTCTAGGGAACTTTCCCAGTCCTTTAAAATAAGGTTCTTCTCATCTAGGATCATCTTTCTTGAGTTCGTAATTCCCCTAACGCGAATATCTAAATTATGTTTTTCTTTTAACTCAGAAATTTCTAAGTTTAACTGATTAAGTAAGGTTCCACCTACAACTCCTGGACCTATTAACCCAAGACTAAAGGTTTGGCTGGATAAGTAAAAAGCTGAATGAGCCGCATTAAGGGCCTTCGTTGAATCGGCATCTTTAATAACCACAGAAATATTTCTTTCAGAGGATCCCTGAGCAATGGCCCGTATATTTACTCCAGCTTTGCTAAGAGCAGAAAAAAGTTTTGCCGAAACACCGATGGTTCCTACCATCTGATCGCCGACCGCCGCCAAAATACAGCAATCTTTTTCAATTTCAATTCTTTCAATTTTCCCTTGAGAGATTTCTCCAAAGAAAGCTTCCTCTGCGCATTTTCTTGCGGCATCGACTTGTGCTTCTGGAATAGCAAAACAAATTGAGTACTCACTTGAGGCCTGTGAGATTAAGACGACCGAAATATTATTTTCATTCATCGCCCCAAACAATCTTGCAGCAATACCAGGAACACCAATCATTCCCGTTCCTTCCACATTCAATAAGGCGATTTTATTGATGGTAGTAAAGCCTTTTATTCGGGAGCTTTCCTTTGTCATCTCTTGATTGATAACACCGCCGATTCGAGTCCCTTTTGCTCCGGGATTAAAAGTGTTTTTAATCCAAATAGGAATCTTCTTCTCTAGAGCAGGTAACATTGTTTTAAGATGAACAACTTTTGCACCAAAGTAGGCAAGCTCTGTAGCTTCTTGATAAGTTAAATTATCTATAACTCTAGCTTCTGGAACCTTTCGTGGGTCCCCACTCATAACTCCATCCACATCGGTCCAAATACTTACAGAGTCTGCATTTAATAAATTTCCAAAAATTGATGCACTAAAGTCGGAACCGTTCCTACCTAGAGTTGTGATCGCTCCCTCTTTGGTTCTTGCTACAAAACCCGTGATAATATAAAACTCAGCTTTTGCCTTACCTAAGAGATTCCCAAGGTTCTTACCACTTGAATCGTAGTCAACAGATTTTCCAAGTTCATCTTCTTTAACAACGAGAACTTCTCTAGCATCTATCCATTCACAGTTTTTACCCTCTTCCACAAATTTTGCGGCCATCAATTGAGCAGTCCAAACTTCACCTAGTCCCACAATATAGTCGTGATTATTTTCACTACATTCTTTGACTATAGAGATACTTTTTAAAATATCCTTTAAGTCTTCAAAGTCTTTTTCTATCGAATTTAAAAATTTTTGTGAATTTTCGGCGCTCAAAAAACTCTTTGCGGTAGACTCAAAATGTTCAAATAATTCGCTTGATTTTTGACCACTTATTTTAGGCTCCGCGCTGGCAAGCTCAGCGATTTGCACAAGCTTATCCGTGACTCCACCCATTGCTGAAAGAACGCAAGCACTTAGGCCATCGTGTTCAGCCAAGATAATTTTATAAACACAGTTCAGACGCTCTGTATCAGCAAGTGAACTTCCACCGAATTTATGGACCTTATAATTCTTCATTTGAATTATTGTAATGATTTAGAAGCCCCTAGTCTATTGACTGAAGGTGCTTGGCCCTTATATCCTCGGGCAATAATTTAAAAAGAGAGCAATTTATGCGTTCACAAGTACATAATGAAGGAGAGCTCTCAGAGCTCAACGTAAAGATCGAAAAGAAAGTCGTAGAAGACTATAAGAGAATGGCCGAAAACTCTGAGTATAACCTTGAGGAGCTTGTGGTTATTGCCTTAAAACGCTTTAGGGCCAGCCATTGTGACTACCTAAAAGAGCACCCAACAACTGATTAATCCAATAATTTCAGGCACTAAACAATATTTCATAACCAACTCTAAGCCCCTAATTTTACGGGCTTAGAGTCTTAATTACTCAATGTTTTTAGGTAGTAACCGATAAGAATAGTACAATATCCTTATTGGAGTTTACGTGAGAACTATTATCTTTATTTTAAGCATTACTCTGTTTTCTTACTCTTCCTTTGCCGGACTTGGAGAAAATGATGAACAATTTCTTCCGAATGAGTTCACCATGAAGTCCTATATAAAAGCTCACGAGTTGGTTCTAGAGAAACGAATAAAAAAATATAATAAGGAAGGCTTAAACTGGCTAATTAGTGGGATTAAAAATAAAGATGCTAAAGACCTTATTAAGACGCAATCAAAAAGAACTCGCACAAAAAGACTTATTCCTATTAGAAAAAGAGATCAGTACTATGTCTTAGAGGTCGCTCAAAACCGAATTAGCTTTTCCGCGGCAGATCTTCTATTGGATAGAGTGTATGTTAACGGTAAAGAATTTAACTTAGACAAAAAAGAAACTCTACCAATGTTTCAAAATAGGCTTTTAAGTTTTATTAAAAAATCTAACGCTAAAAAAACAAGCTTTCTAAACTTTTTAGTTCCTAAGGCTCATGCCTATAATTATGACAAGACGAGAGTTCAAGAACTAGTCGTCTTAAATGCCTCAGGAGTTATCAGCGTTACTTATGACAAACCTTGGTTTTGGGAGGTTGGTCAATATTCAGTTGATCTCGCCCACGCTTTTACAGAACAATTAAATTTAGCATATAGAGAGTGCGATAAAAAGACTCACGAAATGTCTAAGTATAGCTCGCGCAGAATAGGAAGTGACTTTCAAAAGATCTTAAACTCTATGAAGACTAGGGGTAAAGTAGACAGCACAAAAGTGATCTCATCACTTCTAAAAAAGTTTTCTGGTAAAAACAAGGTCGACAGAGAAACCTCATCCGATAGTGGTAAGTACAAACCATTAGGAGGAAAATGTGCCAAGATTGATAAAAATAGCCCTGGTCTTATTCAGCAAATGTTTCCAATCTCTGCTCATGCTCCAGTACTAACCGGCTCCAGCTACGCCACTTGGGTTCGAAGTTCCTCCGACTTAGGAGGCGAGCCAGATGCTAGATATGGTGTTTGTGATGCTCTTCAAAAAACTGTTTCATGCCTAGCAAACCTAGAAGTTATACAGGCCAATAATATTAAAAAGCAAAAGAATGAAGCTGTTAGATTAACTAAAGATGTAAACTTAGATGAGGGAACCGTTTTTGATGAAGTTAACGGCTCCCGTTATACAGGAAAGTAAACTACTGACCTGCGCATTCGCGATTGACGGCCATGATTTCTTCACGGTCGTCACACTTAAAACGTCCCAATTGATTACAAACATATCTTGTACAATCACCGTCCATCAATCCTCTACAAGACTGAATCAACTCTACTAGCTCTCCTCTATCATCATACTCCATACGACTTAACATGCTCGTCGAAGTTTGAAGGCAGCCATTTCCATATACTCCGGAGCAGGCCTTAGCGAGCTCTTCTACTTCTTCAATATCATTTCTGTGAATTGAACTTAAGTATCTTTTTGTGTCGGCCAAACAGTCACCGGAAAAATTTCCGCGACAAGCTAGCGACATTTGAGAGATTTCTGAACGACTGTCGCAACCAAAAGAACCAAGCATTTCACAACCGACCTTTAAGCACTGTCCTCTTCTTGGGTAACATTGCTCCGGATTTGGATGCTTTTCTATTTTACTTGTTAGCAAATAGTCAGCAACAAGTTCTTTAACTTCGGCTTGATTAGCAAACGTACATAATGAAAACCCTAGGCTTAGGATTAGCGCGATAGACTTCATAATTCTCTCCCTTATGATTTGTTATAAATTCTTGCTTAAAACTTTTTCAAAAATATCTAAAATTGGTTTTACTTGTTCGCAATTAAAATCAGGTCCAAAGCTAACTCTAACTGCTGACATGGCATCTTCGTCGGAGTATCCCATTCCTTGTAAAACCTTACTCGGGATGACCGCTCCTGAGCTACAAGCACTACCAGTACTAATATCAATCCCCGCAATATCAAGAGCGATAGCAGTGGTTTGGCTAATCACCCCTGGGGTAATAAAGTTTGTCGTATTCACAGCACGAAACTCTGCTTTTTCCCCGACAATATGACCTTTATCCCCGAGTATTTTCTTAAGACCCGATTCAAATAAGACTCTAGCTTTCTCTATTTCTTTTAAATCTTCATTTTCAAGATCTTCAAGGGCCAGTTTTATAGTATAAACACCAACTGTATTTTCTGTACCAGATCTAAGGCCTCCCTGTTGCCCGCCCCCACTAATAAAAGGTCTAAACTCAAATCCCTTTTTAATAAAACTAAATCCAACGCCTTTAAGTGCTCCGAATTTATGAGCTGAATAAGTAAAGAGGTCCATTTCTGGGTCAAGCTCATTCCAACCAGGAACTTTCCCAACTGTCTGAACCGTGTCCATATGAACAAGGCAATTTGTTTCTTTCTTTATTTTATTTGCAAGCTTCCAGTCCCAACAAACTCCTGTCTCATTATTCATTGGTGTGAAGTTTAGAAGGACTTCACCTTCTGCTTTATTGATTTCTTCAATTAATTTTTCAACATTTATCTCTCCAGTTTCTTTAACTGGAAACACAGTCATTTTATGACCAAGAAGTTCTAAGTCGTCCTGCATATTTCTAACAGAGCTATGATCCGTAGCACTTCTAAAGAAGTTAAGAACCTTCCCTTCACTCATTAAATGAAGAGCACGTCCTTTAACGAGGGCGTTAACTCCTTCCGAAGCTCCAGAGTGAAAGACGAGATCAAATTCTTTTGGTTTTAACTTAAATGTATTGTAGATATAGTCACGGGCCTCATTAAGAAACTTTCGTCCCTTTTTTCCTGTCGCGTGAACTGATGAGGGGTTTGCATAAAGCAAATCCCCTTTTGCCAACCACTCAGAAACTGAGGGAGCAAAAGGGGATGTAGCATTGAAATCTAGGTAATGTCTTTTACTGGTTAACTTCTCCAATTGGATTCCTAATTGCGCCACCAAAACCAGTAGTTTCATTTGAAGTTGGGGCTGTAGCAGTAGGAGCCGGAGCTTCTGTTGCTGGAATTTCAATTTCCTTAGCTTTACGAACTAAGTCACCTAGAGATGTTGTCGATAGATACTCTCTCATGATGATTCCAAGATTTTGGAAGTAGTTCTTAGAAAGGTGAAACTCTACAGTGTTTGACTGTTCAGCTTCTGTCCCAACGATATCTTTGGCTGGGTTGATATTTTCACCAACGCAGTCTAGAACATCTTTAACTGTGATTTGATCCATACTTCTAGCTAGTACGTAACCGCCACCTGGTCCTCTTACAGACTTCACAGCGTTCCCGTTACGAAGCTTTCTGAAAAGCTGCTCTAGGTAGTGTAATGAAATGTTTTGTCTTGTTGAAATTTCTTGCAGACGAACTGGGTTACCACTTGAGTGAGTAGTAAGGTCCAACATTGCTCTAACTGCGTAACGTCCTTTTGATGTAAGTCTCATTGGTCTTCCTCCATAAAAAATCCAAATAAGTTAGCTAAAAGCCTGATTCATTCATTTTGCGTTTCTGGTGTGCCGTCTCAGAAAAGCTCGCATCCAGCTTGCTTGGAAATAAAGTTTTCATCAGTGATCACCTCAAATCCAAGTTAATTATCGCCCGCAATTTCCGAGCACGTCAATGGGTTTAAAAATTAAAAGGCTCAGTTTTTTCTCACACTTTCTTACTCGGGCCTAAGAATGGTTAAAAAGTCCATAATTTCAACAGGTTAACCTCATGCCAAAATAAAAAAATATTTTAATTTTATTTATTAACCAAGTAAGAGAGTCGGCAATAATTACCTAGAAAAAGGTTCAGGTACTAAAGCATTTTTTATAAATCGGTGATCTCATATAAGGAATAGTTTCGAGAACTCATCTCACCATCATTACTCGTGATGATTAATTCGTAATAAAAAAAGTCTTCAGTTACATGTTTTTTTATATCGTCCACATAAGCCTTCCCCCACTCGATCAAGAAAAACTCTTTATCCTCTAAGTAAAGTGGTAATTCTAAGTGAATAATTTCTTCCGAACTTTTCAAACGATAAAAGTCAGCGTGAACAATATTTCCTGACTCATTAATTATGGAATATGTTGGGCTTGATACTTCTGGGGTCACTTCATCGCTTTCAGATTTTACAAAGGCTTTTGTAAAAGTCGTTTTTCCAGTTCCTAGATCTCCAGTTAGAATTAAGATAGTTGGAGACTCTAGGGAATCTTTCATTTCCGTAATAATCGAATCTAAGTCTGCTTCAAAAACTTTTTTCCATTCACGAAGTAACTTCATTACTTTCCCTTTCTATAACTCGTTCTGAGCTAACTCTAAAAAAGCATCACTTATATGCTCAGTTATACTTCTGGCCGTCATCGCTTCTGGACCAATTTTATTGGCAGCATGTTTTCCGGCTAAAGTATGTATCGACACCCCTAAGCAGATAGCTTGATTATACCTGTCATCGTCAGTGAATAAACCACTTTTCTTTTTATCAATTTTATCAGGGGCAGCTTGGGCCAAGAGTCCACCAAGCATTCCGACAAGTACGTCTCCAGACCCACCAGAGGCCATGCCATCATTAGGAAAATAATTAATCAAAATTTCCCCTGATGGAAAACCTAAGAAAGAACAAGCTCCTTTTAAGATAATACAAGAGTTTGTCTTATCAACTGCTTCTTTTAACAAGTCGATTGGATTATCGAGAACCTCTTCATTAGAGACTCCCATAAAAGAAGCAAACTCTCCAATATGGGGAGTTAGAATTGTTGCGCCTTTTCTTGATTTAAGTAGTTCGGCATCTTCCTTTATAGAAAGAGCATTAATTCCGTCTGCATCAACGGCAACTGGACCTGCAAAATTTGAAAGAAGTTTAACAACTGTTGATCTGGTCTTACCAGTTCGACCCATACCAGGGCCAATAACAATTGAGTCATATCTTTCTAATACCCTAATTATATCCTCTACATCATCTCTTTCTGTTGGGACTAAGCCAGTCATAATCTCTGGAGTCATTCTCGCGGTTGCTTCAGGATAGGACTCATTCCAAGTGGCTGCAGTTACTAAACCAGTTCCAACTTTTAATGCTGCTTCTGAAGCCATGATTAATGCTCCTGTCATCCCAGGAGAGCCTCCCACCACAAGAGCGTGACCAAAAGTATTTTTATGGGCGAACTTGGATCGTCCTTCATAAATCCCCGATAGATTCTCAGATAGTAGAAGAGCTTTATCCCCTCCTTCCATTGTGGCAGCGGGAAAACCTGCATCTAGGACTGCGATTTCTCCAGACTGTTTGGCACCATCCCCAATATAATGTCCCGTTTTAGGCAGACCTATGGCCAAAGTATAATCTGCATCAATGGCCTCGCTATTGACCGTCCCAGAATTGGCTTCAACTCCGGTGGCAATATCTAGAGAAACCACTACGGTGGCATGGTCATTCACTATTTTTACAATATCAAAAAGATAATTTGAAAGAGGAGCTCTAAACCCAATTCCAAGGATTCCATCTATAACGCAATAATCTTCTTGTGTTTGAAGAAAGTAGGCTTTGAGTTGATCGGTTCCAGATAGCTCTGTAAACTTCACTCCAAACTTTTCTGCAATTCTTTTTTGTTCTAATAAGGCAGGAGTAAAGTCCTCTTCTGGAAATAGAGTAAAGGCCCTACAAGCGAGTCCTTTGTTTCTTAAATGTCTCGCGATCGCTAAAGCATCAGCTCCATTATTTCCTTGTCCAATTAAGAAAACAATTTCCTCAAATTCATGATTTTCTAAAATCACATGCTCTATAAAGTCCGCACCTCTAATACCAACATTCTCTATTACTAGATCAACATTAAATCCATGCCCTTCAATCGCTTGGTTTTCAATGGCCCTCATTTCTTCTTTATCTACGACTCTCATTATTCCTCCACAGGATATTTTTTAAACAGGTCGACCAATTTTTCAGTCGTTCTCCCTAGTCCTTCAAAAACGGACTGACAAATTATCCAATGTCCGATGTTATACTCTACAAACAATTTATTTTTTAATAAGGTTTCTGTACTTAAGTCAGTAAGTCCATGTCCTGCATGACAACCAATTTCATATTTATCCAAATAGTTTTTTGCTTCGTAAAATTTTTCTAGATGCGGAGTCAAATTCCTTCCATCCTGAAAGTCTCTTGCATAATCTCCGGTATGGATTTCCACTGCCTCTACACCAAGTTCATTAGCCTTTTCTAAAGTGGCAAGGTCAGCCTCAACAAAAAGACTTACCATAATTCCTTCTTTTCTAATTTTCTCTGTAGCTTCGCGAACTCTTCTAAAGTTATCTGGATCAATTAAGTCTAAGCCCCCTTCAGTAGTTCGCTCTTCTCTTTTTTCTGGAACCAAACAAACCCAGGCAGGAGATGTCTTAATAGCCAGTTTAATAATTTCAGGATGACAACCCATCTCAAAGTTTAAAGGCTGAGAGAACTCGTCACAGATTTTTTTTACCACAGGAACATCAGCGTCCTGAATATGACGTCTGTCTTCTCTTAAATGAATTGTTATTTGATCGGCACCGTTTTCAAGAACAGTTCTTGCAGCCAAGGCCATGGAGGGGTACTCCTCTCCTCTTTGCTGCCTAAGAGTGGCCACATGATCGATATTTATTCCAAGACGTGCTGTCGTCATACTTCCCCGCAATAGACGGGGAAGGTCTAACTTAGTTCGTCGCTAACTATTCCTACAAGATGCTCACAAACTTCATTTACAAGTTTCTCATCTTCCCCCTCAACCATTACTCTGGCCAAAGGTTCAGTCCCGGAATAACGCAGGACGACTCGCCCCTTTTCACCCATCTTTTTTTCAACTTCAGCTAAGGCCTTTTTGATGGAGTCAACCGACTCAAAATCAGGCTTTCTCTGAACTCTGGCATTCTTTAACACCTGCGGGAAAAGAGCAACTTCTTTTAATAAATCTTTAAGCGGTTTATTGTAAGTTTTTATACATTCAATGGTTTTCAAGGCCGCTAATGCACCGTCTCCAGTCGTCGCATGCTCGCCGAAGATAATATGACCACTTGGCTCACCGCCCAGAATACAATTATGTTCCCGCATATACTCTAAGATATATCTGTCCCCGACATTTGTCCGATGAAAATTAAGCCCAAGACTTTTTAAGTAAACCTCAAGACCTAGATTACTCATTATTGTTCCAACTACCGTATCACCTTTTTTTAACTTTCCGTGTTCAAGTAAAGTTCTTGCATGCAGAGCAATTAATTTATCCCCATCAACAGGCACACCGTCTGAATCAATGATCACGATTCGGTCCGCATCCCCATCAAGACATATTCCAAGATCAGCCCTAAATTTAAGAACTTCCTCTGCAGCCGCTTCTGGGTGCATAGACCCACACTTGCTATTAATATTTTGTCCATTTGGACTAACGCCTACTGGAAATACCTCAGCACCAAGCTCGCTAAAAATCATGGGAGCAACTTTATAACCGGCACCATTAGCACAATCGACAACAAGCCTCATTCCTTCTAAGTTAAACTCAGACTCAAGAGCAGCTTTTGTATGAACTAAATAGCGCCCAAAAACCTCTTTTAATCTATCAGCTCTTCCAAGGTCTCCTCCTGTTTTAACAGAAATCAATTCAGGATTTAGAAGCATTTTTTCTAGCTCAAGCTCAACTTCATCAGGTAGCTTAAAACCGTCCGCATCAAAGAGTTTAATACCATTATCATCAAAATTATTATGAGATGCCGAGATCATGATCCCCGCATTGGCACGCATAGATTTAGTTACAAATGCAACACCAGGAGTCGGTAATGGTCCAGTTAGAATAACTCTTCCACCTTGGGCACAGATCCCTGAACAAATAGCTTGCTCGAGCATATAACAACTTAGCCTAGTATCCTTTCCCACAATGATTAAGGGTTGCTTATTTCTTCCCGACGTCTTTTGAAAATACTGGGTGACGGCCCTACCTAAACGCATGGCAATCTCCCCTGTCATAGGATAGACGTTTGCTTTTCCTCTAATTCCATCAGTTCCAAATAGTTTTCTCTTACCCATAAAAATTCCTTCTTCAGAGACTCACATTAATGCTCTCTGGATATATTTGCAATAAATGAACTCCCTCTGGAAGCTCTGCATTTAATTTAACTTTTGTATCGCCCTTTGCTCCTTCTGGAATCTCTGCAACAACTTTTACATCTTGAGGACTAATTTGTTTTGTACCCTCAGGCAATAAAACATCTAAACTAACCGTTTTAACTTTGCTTACGAACTCAGTAGACGAAGTCAAAAAACGAATCTTTACTTCCTTTAAAGTAAAGTTAGCTTTCTTTGGTCTGACCCTATACAAAAACTCCGCTTCTTTAATATTCTCTTCAGACTTTATTCGTAGGTCCAAATCCTTAAGTAAAACCTTTACTCTTCCATCTCCCTCTAACTTATCAAGCTCAATAGGAGCTGTTTCTAAAGAATCAAAGGTCTTAAGATAGCTTCTTGGTCCGCTAATCTTCAAGGATGATGGGACCACTTCATATTTAATAAGCTCAAGCTGGTTAGGAACTGTTCCTACTAGAAATGGCTTTATTTGAATGGTCTTTGTAGTTCTCTTTTCAAGCTTTATATCAAGAAATGAAGGTTGAATATCAGTGACCTCTACCCCTAGAGGATGAGGTATATCACTAGGTAAGATTTTAACTCGCAGACCTTCCTTAGTTTTAATTCCTCTTTTCTTCAAATCTAAAAAGACTCTTTCGCCTTTTTCAAATATATTTCTTACGAAGACCCTTGGACCTTTAATTTTAACATGGAGCTCACTAGTTGGAACTTCTGTAAGAGCTTTACCCTCTACAGGAATCAAAACAATCGGAAGTTTGATTTGTACTTCTAAAGACTCGGAGTTTAAAACATAAAACCAAAGGCTAAATGAAAAGAGTACTGCTAATAACTTAAGAAGATGTCTTCTTACTCTTTCTGATTGAGCTTTTTGAGAGCGAGTACCATTCACGATAGTCCCCCTTCAGCTTTTTTAAGAAGTGATTCATCAAGTTTTTCTCCGCCTAACAAATGCCTCAAATACTGTCTGATCTCACCGGCACTTTCGCAGGGTTTAAATTGTCCATCAATGCAAAAATTTATCTGCCCGGTCTCCTCGCTAACAGTTAAGATTACAGCATCAGTATGCTCAGATAGACCCATGGCCGCTCGGTGGCGGGTCCCCATATGCTTTTGAATTTCGATATCTTTTGAAAGTGGTAAAAAACAACCCGCTGCCGCGATCTTGCCCCCAGAAAAAATAACCGCTCCATCATGAAGAGAGCTTCGGCTTTGAAAAATTGAGTAAAGAATATCTGAATGAATTTCTGACTGCAACTGGGTACCCGTTGAAATATAGTTGGCCAGTCCTTGAGTTCTTTCAATAACCATGATTGCTCCAATTCTCTCTTTTGAAAAAACCATAGCGGCATCGATTATTTCTTCCATTGGCATTTCTTCATCACTATTTTTTCTGAAAATCCATTTCTTTCTTCCAGTACCAACACTGGCAAGAGCTGCCCGAAATTGATCTTGGAAAATAATAATGGCAATCAAAAAGAAAGAATCGAAGAAGTGAGCAAGAAGCCAGTTTAAAGAATAGAGCTTATAGGAAACTGCCATCCAATACAAAAAAACAAGTAAACCAAGTCCCATTAGCATCTGAACAGCACGAGTACCGTGAACAATTTTTAGTCCCTGATAGATCAAAAAGGAAACCACACCGATATCGGCGAAATCCTTCATATTGAACTGTTGAAAAAAGACGTCAATGACTTCCATTTATCCTCGCGCTTTGCTCGCCACTTCTTAATATATTCGTTACACTATTTATCGGTAGTTAGAGGACTTTCCTATAGATTTCAAAACTTTATGAGGTACAAAAATGAAAAGCTGGAAACTCCCCATCCAGACGAGCGGTGAAGGATTTGTAGACATCACAAAAGTGGTTCACTCAAGTTTAAAAGACAATAGCTCCGAGCAAAACGGTCTACTAATTCTTTTCAATCCCCATACTAGCTGCGGACTAACCATTAATGAGTCTTATGACTCAAGCGCTAGAACTGACATGGAAAAGTTCTTAAAGCATTTGGCTCCGAGAAACTTAGCTTTTATAGAGCATACAGCAGAGGGACCAGATGACAGTCCCTCTCATATGAAAAGCATCCTTCTTCAAAACTCACTGCAACTCATCGTAGAAGACGGAGAGATTCAGCTCGGATCCTGGCAAGGCATTTATCTTTGTGAGTTTAGGGATTCAAATAAAACCCGCACTATGCAACTGAAGTTTATCAAAGGCTAATTATGAAAATGCTCTCCAACGCACTTGGATTTTTGAAGTGGGGATTAATAGTTCAATTCTTTTTTGCTGTGGCACTGCTAGTAGGTTTTATTCTTTTCTCAGGACCAATAATGATTGGAGCCGGAAAATTTAATAGCATTATCTACACAATCGAGACAATTGACTACCGTTGGTGGATTGTTGCTTTGATTGCCATGTACTTTGGCATGTCACTCTTCTTCTTAATTTTGTTTGCTATTTTTCATAAGTCATTCGAGGAAGTTGATTCAATTAAGGACAATCTCTTTAAGTTGGTTAAAGATAAAAAAATTCCTATCAGGGCAGATATTCACGAAAGAATAAAAATAGAACTTGATGAACCCGTGGAGGCAAATTTTAAGGTCTCTACTCTTTTAGATATAAACGAAAAAGTTCATGTAAAAGCCATCATACCCGTGGATCTCGATATTCCTGTAGATACCGTATTTGAAACAAAAGTTTTAGGAATCGGCACGGTAAAAATCCCTATTAAAACTAAAATCCCAATGAAAATGGATTTTCCTTTTGAAGGCGAAGTTTCCATGAAAGTAGACGGCTTCAAACTAGAACTCGATGAAAAAGCTAAAGTTCAGATTCCTCCAATGGAAGTACCTATAGATTGTCAGGTAGAAGCCAAGTTAAACCTTGAATCCAACCTTCAAAAAATAACAGATAAGCTATAAAAAAGGGCAGCCTAAGCTGCCCTAATATATGACTAAATTTGAACTCTTATTAAGCCGCAACTTTCTCGTCATCAACCTCGATAGTATCTCCGTGGTGACGGGCATAGACCTCGTCAGAGATGAGAAGTTTCTTTCTAAGGGCCTCTCTTGAGATTCCCATCTCCTTAGCTGCCTTAGATTTATTGCCGTTATTACGCTTAATTTCAGCAAGGATCATCTCTCGTTCTACCAAGGCCAGACGGTCCTTAAGTGGAATATTAAAGTCACTTACAAATGGAACATCTCCAAACATTCTTTGCTTTGAACCAATGTCCACAAGTGGAGAAGCCGAGCTTCCAAGATCTAAATCTGTAATGATATGGGCCTTTGGATTATAAAGAACCGCTCTTTCAACTGACTTTTTAAGTTCTGCTACGTTTCCTGGCCAGTCATATTGCTTTAACTGATCCATTGCTTTTGGAGCAAAGTTCTTCAGTAGTAGTCCTTGTTGCTTACATTCAATTTTAAGAAAGTAGTCCACAAGATGTTCAACATCGTCGGCTCTTCTTCTTAGGGGTTCGATATGAATATGTGCCTTATTGATATACTCATAAAGACTTCTATCAAACTGTCCATTATCTACCAGCTGACCAATGTCATCTGAACACGAAGAAATAATTCTAATATCAAGAGTTACTTTTCCACCCGGTAGTCCGCCTTCATGTAAAATAGAGGCCAACTTACTTTGGTATTCCAGTGGTAATTTCGTAATATTTTTTAAATACAGAGTTCCGCCCTGACACTTAGTTAATTTACACTCAGTTTCTTCTTCACCCCAAAGTTCATTACCTAATGAGACCATGTCTTTATTATTACAATCGATGTACTCATAAGTTTTTAAGCCTCTCTGTCCTTCATTATGAAGGATTTGAGCATAGAGTGATTTACCTGTACCCGACTCGCCAGTGATAAGCACTGGAGCATCGATATCCTTCATCTTAATGATTGAATTTCTAAGACTCGCCATTTGAGGAGTTTTACCAATAAGAGCATGCTTTCTATCAAAAGGCTGAGAGAATCTTCTAATCTGAGAAGATTCAGAAATCGGATCATACTTATGAAAGACTGAAGAAAAGATCAAGGTAAGAACCTTCATCGTTTTTTCATCGTCTACGGTAAACCGATCTTGATTTCTTTTGTTAATAACCTCGATTACACCAATGATCTTATCTTCCCTATTATGAATCGGATGACAAATAATACACTTGGTTTCAAACTCTAGTTTTTTATCAAAATTATCATTAAACCTTGTGCTCTGGTTAATCGTATCAATATTTAAGGCCACACCTGTTGTAAAAACACTACCGGCAATACCTAATCTATAATCAAATTTAAGAACCGACTTATCAACCCCAAGAGCACTTATTGCTTCAAGCTCATTAGTGTCTGGGTTAATTAAAAAGATAGTCGCTCTTTGAGCGTTCATAATACGAACCACTTCTTCAAGCATATTATCAATAAAGCCATCTTTATCGCCAAACTGATTTATATCTTTAAAGAGAGATAATAGTAGAGAGAACATTTCAAAGCCATCTGAGGCTTTTGTGTATCTTTCCTTTAAGGCAGAGTCGATTAGACAATCTTTAAGTCTGTCTGAAGAAAAGCTCATTACATAATGCTCTAAAAACTTTCCTAAACCTTTTTCTTCATCGATTTCTACTCCGTAAATAATCTCACTATCTTCCAAGCTATTTGTAAAAGCTCGAACCACTCTTCCCGTTAGGTCGAGGTGATACTTCTTAAACTGAAGAGAAATAGAAAGTTCCTGACCTACTGAGATCCTCTCTTTTGTTGAAAACCCAAGTCCGGTTACTGAAATATCTTCTAAAGAGCCATCATCGATATACTCAAATTTCCCAAGGTCATTTTCCTTTTGAATTAAAAACCTTAAGTTATCTGCTTTTTCAACAGGGATTCTAAAAGATTGATAGAATTTAAATTCTGAAAAACTCGTAAGCATGGTGCTCTCCGTTTAAGTTAGTTCTTTACTTCGAACTTATCGGAGCATTTTTGTAAAATTTAAGTGAAACCGCCAAAAAAAAGAGGCTTAAAGAATGATATCAAGAATTTAGATACCCGATTAATTCTGTTTGCTAGAGTCAGAAGGGGCTCGTTCATCTCTGGCCACTTCCATTTCTTTGTCCATCTTATGCATGATGGCCGAATGGATGGCGTCTTTAAAGAGACGCCAATACTTTTTACTCTTTCTATTATCAGAGCTTGGAAGCTCTAAAGTATAGGTTGGAATATTTCTTTCATTACCGGCGTAGTTTCCAAGGGACCCAGGAAAGAAAGGGTAATTCTTAATCTTATAACCTTTTGCCTGCTCACTCATTTGCATTAAGAGCTGGTTGGCACTTGAACCTACTACCCCGCCCGCATGCCTATCGGCAGGACCATCATAATCTAGCATTGTAAGAGGTGCATGAACTGAAATAATTTTGTCGGGGTTATACCTTTTTAATAAGTTCACCTGAAAAAGTGTCTCAGGTTCACTCATGGCGACCTTTCCAGGGTAGCGTCTCTTATCCTTTTTATACCGGCCCTTCCAAAGCTTCATGGCCTGGCTATTAAAGTCTCGAGTTGGAAAATTTCTATTTACATCAATACCATTGGCATTAGTTCTGGTGGGCCACTTTTTGAAGAAGCTATCAGGATTTACAATGGGTGCGATTAATACAAGGCGGTCTTTTAGGTCATCCTTTTCATGGTTTTTCTCAGTGCCGGCAGCAACAGAGTTCATATGATCTAAAATATCAAAACAAAACTTAATAGGAGTTATTTCATCTCCATGAACACCGCAAAGAATAAGAGTAGTCTCTTTTCTTTTTTCCGTTTCATTTCCAAAGGTCATCCATATAAGTGGATCGCCCTTAACTGAAGTTCTAACGAAGTTCCATGGGTAGTTCATACACTTAGACTTTCCCCATCCATATTTTGTAAAACGCTTCTCTATCTTCTTACAAAACTCAGTAACTTTTTCTCTTCTTTCATTTTTTTCAACATAGGTGGCCCCCATGTTCTTTTCTTTTTCTTCAAAAGAATCTGCGACAGTCTTTACTTTATTCTCTGTACTACTCGATTGAACACTTTGTGTTTTCTTTTTGGATTCTTTATCTAAAACTAATTTAGAGCAACCCACCCAAACGAGAATCGTAAGAAAGGTAAGGCCTAAAGCTGTGCGTTTTTTCTTTATCTTAGCCATGGTGCTCCACACTATTTAAATAGCAATTTATTATAGCTTTTTAAGTCTATTCGTGAAACATTTTCGTCAGTTATGGCAGAACTACTTATAATAACAAGAAATCAAGAGACCTATTCTCACCAAAGACTGTTGCGCGCCGCAGGCAATTTGTCTTTAAAAGTAGAGGTTCTTCAAAGTAACCAGTTCGTTGGTCTTCCAGAAGAACCTGAGCATAGGCTCGTCCTTCATCGAGATAGTGGAATCTCTTTTGATGATATCGACTTAATCGTTTCAAAACATCTTGAGAATAAAGGCCTAAAAGTCATTAATTCAACTTCGACTACTGAGTTATTAAGAGGAAAGGATAAGCAGTTTTTATTCTTTAAAAATTTTAACCTCCCCCATATCCCAACTTTTCTTTGTCGCGGAAAACTTAAACCTAAAGAGCTCCCCCCTTATGATGAGTTTGTCGTCAAAACGATTCGAGGTAATCAAGGAATTGGAGTTATGCTACTAAAGGACTCAGAATCATTATTATCTCTTCTTGATTCAAATCATGCTCGAAAAGATGAACGCTATATTATTCAGCCTAGGCTAAACTTCAGTAGCGAGTATAGGGTCCTCTTATTAAATAATGAAGTTCTAGGGGTCATTGAAAAAAAGCTAACTTCAGACTTTAGGGCCAACGCCAAAAGGTGTGAGACAAGAAAAACACTCTTACCAAAAGAATTTGAACCGTTAATCCAAAGGATTAATGAACTTTTACCAGAGCAATTTCTAGGTGTAGATATTGGTATTTTTAATGGCGAGCCAGTAATTATAGAAATAAACACAACTCCCGGTTTTGAAGAGTTTGATAAGCTTCACAATTTTGATACGGCACAGGCACTAATAGAGAGAAATTTATGAGAAGAAAAAATGACCTAGTTCTTGAATCATTTCCAGTTGGCTCCTTTCAATGTAATTGCTCTTTAATTTATAGCGAATCAACCAAGGAAGCTATAGTAGTTGACCCGGGAAATGATCTTGATCAAATCATGAACCTTATTGAGGAAAGAGAGCTAGATGTTAAAAAGCTTCTTCATACTCATGCTCATTTTGATCATATTGGACAGAGTGCCGAGGTGGCGAGAAAAACAGGGGCCACATCTCATTTACATGACGGAGATATGTTTTTATATGAGGCCTTGGCAGAACAAGGCATGTTCTTTAACCAGCCCGTTGCTAAGCCAGGTGAAATTCATTCTCATTTGGTAGACAACGAAACCTTTTCTTTAGAATCTACTGAATTAAAAGAATTTCTCCATACAGTTCATACTCCAGGACATACGCCAGGTTCGTGCTGTTTTTATACGGACTACTTTGATACTCCAGTCTTGCTTGCGGGAGATACCCTCTTTAAAGGAAGTATAGGAAGAACTGACTTACCTGGGGGCGATACAAATCAAATATTAAAAAGTATTAAAGATCGCCTGATTGGACTCCCGGGAGAAACAGAAGTCATAACCGGTCATGGACCAGAAACTCTGATCCATTTTGAAAAATCAAATAACCCTTTTCTTTCTTAAGCGGTTACGTCTTTATTTGGCTTAGGAAGTTTTCCGATCATCAATATTGGAATAATTAAAAAAGCTGCACCTAAATAATAAGGCCAACTTGAACCCATTCTCCAATAAAGAATTGAAGCTCCAATCGGTCCGATCACTCGTGCCAGGGCCCCTAAACTTCTAAAAATCCCCACAGCTTTTCCTTGCTCCTCTGATGGAGTGAATAAACTTACTAAGCTAGTTAAGCAAGGAATGGCCATGGCCGAGCCCGCCGCTAAAAAGAATAGCCCTGCATAAAGAAGAAAAGAGCTTGAAGCCATACCAATAAGAATAAGGCCTGGAATAATAGTCACTAGCCCCATCATGGCCACTTTTTTCTCTCCGATACTTCCGGCTCTTCTTCGCACAAAGCCCCCTTGAACAAGGGCAATGATAAAGCCGATAAAGATAAACATATAGGCATTATCCATAGACGAGTAGCTAAGTTTTTCGACCGCCAAAAAGGTCAAAGTAAATTCCATTCCACTAAAGGCCGTAAGAAATAAAAAATGCCCAAAGTTAGTAAGGTTTACTCCTTCATAAGGAAGAGGTTTAAAAAGTTTTAAGATATTATTGGTGCGATCACTTGAAGGCTTCCCTCTTTTTTCCTCAGGAAGAGTTTCTTTGAATCTTCTCCAAATAAAGAACCAATTGATAAAAGCTAGGATAAAGGCCAAGGCCGCCGGCGCGCTAAAAGGATTTATTCCATAGGCCGCCCACTCGGGGTTATTAATTAGAGGATTATACATTGAGCAAATTCCCCCCATGGCCGGACCAATTATAAATCCCATGGCAAAAGCAATTCCAATGGTGGCCATTCCGCGAGAACGAGTTTCTCTCGTCGTTACATCGGCAACAACCGCAGTGGCCGCAGAAATATTTCCGCCCATAATTCCGCCGATAAATCTGGCCAAGACTAGGACCGTAAAAGAGCCAGCAAAGACCCACATCAAATAGCTTAGGGCCAAGCAAAAAACTGAAATCATAAGTATGGGCTTTCTTCCCATTCGATCAGAAAGACTTCCCCAAATTGGAGCAGCGATAAATTGTAGTAATGAATAAAGACCCCCTAGGGCCCCGCCAAAAAGCACAATTCCATTGACATCAGAACCACCCACTTCAGTTAGCTGGCGAATACTATCAAAGATAAAACGAAGAAGAATATTCTCCCCATCTACCGCAAGATAATGTTTGGCCATGGCCGGAAAGAGTGGAAAGATTATCGAAAACCCCACCAAGTCTAAAAACAAGGTAAGAAAGATAATTTTTAAAGATGAAACCGCCTGAGGCGATAATTTTGGTGAATCTGTAGCTGTCATAAATGTCCTCGAGGACATCTTTATAGAGGATTACTTAAAAACTGACCATAACGCGCCGCCGTAGTTAAACTTACTCATTTTCTGGACATGCCTTCAAATTAAAGATGAACCCTGCTAAAAAGCCTTATGGCAAAGAAAGTACAAAAAATACGTAAAGGCGTTAAGAACCTAGGTCTCGGTGAGACGACGGAGTATCCCTCCACCTACTCTCCAAAGATCCTTGAGAAGTTTCCTAATAAAAACCCAAGCTCAGAAGCATGGACGACCTTTATTTGTACGGAATTTACCTCTCTATGCCCAAAAACGAATCAACCTGATTTTGCCAAGATCTATATTAATTATATCGCTGATAAAACCATGGTTGAGTCAAAGTCCCTAAAGCTCTACCTTTTTAGCTTTAGAAATCATGGGGACTTTCACGAGGACTGCGTTCAAACTATGTGCGACGACCTTATGAAACTAATGAAGCCAAAATACCTCGAAGTCATTGGTGAATTTACCCCTAGAGGTGGCATCGCCATTTTTCCTTACGCTTCAGCGGACAATGGGACTAAGAAGTTTAAAGACCTTAAAAATAAGCGTTTCAGCGAGTACGCACCGGGCAAATACTCTATGCCTCTTTCAAAATTGTACTAGAACCTGAATTTAAGCTAAAATGATCAGGTAACGAAGAACACGGAGAATTGTATGTTTGGTTTAGGAATGGGCGAATTAGTTATCTTACTTGTGGTTGTCCTTCTTCTTTTTGGTGGAAAGAAGCTTCCTCAATTAGGCCGCGCTCTTGGAACTTCAATCAACCAATTCAAAGATGGCCTTAAAGAAGGCAAAGAAAACCAAAATACCGCCGACGCTAACCTCGAAGACAAAACCGATAAAGACGCGTAGGTACACGCTTCCTTTTGGAGCTTACAGGTACTTAGCCGGTACAGTCTTGAGTAATTTTTGAATACCGACTCTTGTTTTACTATTTATCTCAAAATGCGACTTATTAAGACCCTTTCGAATCACATCCTCAAATTCACATCCGCCTCTTTCCTCCATCCATTGACGATACTCAAAATAATTAAGATGGACCTTGATTCCTAAAATACGCAACTGTGAAGGACTAAACCTTAAACTCGTGTATGGATAATCAATACATCGCTGGCACAAGCCTGCCCGTATGGGATTTTGATAAATATAGCGGTAGATATTAAATAAGTAAGACCTAGTCCCTACAATTGTCCACTTATACCGATTCGCAAATTTATGGTTTTGCATTTTCGCTTCTTGATTAATCTTTTTACTTAGACGTCGATTAAAATGCTCCATAAACTTATCAAGATTACTTTCCGGCGTCGTCACTAACAAATGATAGTGATTGCTCATCAGCACAAATGCATGAATGACCACGTTCTCTTTATCTAAGGCATATTCAAGAC
This sequence comes from Halobacteriovorax sp., assembly GCA_002720865.1. Lineage (GTDB taxonomy): Bacteria > Bdellovibrionota > Bacteriovoracia > Bacteriovoracales > Bacteriovoracaceae. The sequence goes on along the minus strand of PBIO01000019.1, from coordinate 40,393 downwards.
ACTCAAAACAAAGTTCCCACATGCGGTACATAGGGATCTTAAACCAATCCTTGTTTGTGGTGCGAATATAGACATGATAGGGAAATTGACTCTGACGAATTAGATTCTTTCTTGGCATTTAAGCTAAATACTTCAAATAAAAAAAGGAGTCTTCAAAGACTCCCTAAAAAATCGCATTTTTTTCACTTCTAACCTATTGATTCCTCCAAAAGGAAGCGTGTACCTACGAGAGTTCTTCAACGAGCTTCATTACCAAAGGTTCATCTTCCGAGAGCTCAGACTTAAGCTCAAAAAGTGCCGTCGCAATTTCTTCGTATGATTTTTTTATTCCTTTTTCTTTTAGGAGAATTTCTACATAGCGAATGGCGCGGTCGATAAGCTTGTTGTTGCTAGTTCGGACCCAGGTCATTAAGTTTCCTTCATAGCGTCCAAGCCTTCCCATAACGAGAGTTGAGTGATTATTAAGAATCATTTTTAAGAGCATATGAATTTCTAATGAATTTAAATGGCTTATTCCAGTGCTCCAATTGAGGTCATCGATTTTAAAATGTAGATCCACACCCAATTGTTCAATGATAAAGGTTGTGCTTTTTCCCTTTAAGTAACTCTCCCGCTCCATGACAATATTTTCAGAGATATCAAAGCCCAACAGCTTTTCATGAGTTGTTCTATCGCCAAAGCCTTCTGAATCTTCCCATTTAAAGGTTCTTGGTTCTCTATAAAGAAGTTTTCGCCAAGCCTCTTCAGCGGAAGTGGCCCCCATAAGTTTTAAATAAACAAGGGAAGCTCGCTTAGCTTTTTCTTCGTCATTTTTATTTTCAAAGGGAAATAAACTAAAGGTTGGAGAGCGCTCGGTGGTATCCGTAAGAATTGAAATCCCAAGGAAGGCACTGGACTGATAAAAAATATAATCACCCTTTTTATAGTGATCAGCTTCGTGAATCACGAAGTCCGCAAAGGGGGTAAAGTCTAGTTCACTAAAGAATTTGTTAAAACCTTCAAAGGACTCTTCGATCCATTCGCTACCTTTTTCAGTTCCGTTTAGGGCAAGCCCAATGGCGTACATCAAAATAGAGCTGGCCTGCATTCTTGTTGAGCCACTTAAGGCCATGGGCCCCGTTGAGAGATTAATCTTTTTTACCTTAGGGTTTTCTATAATTTTTTTACTACGCTCTACTTGTTTGATTAATATTTCGTCAGGGTTACAATAAAGAAAATAGGAGCCGTAGGAAGAAAGCTCCGTCGCTCTTTCGGCTGCGCCTATGACCCAGGGAGTTTCACCTCCTTCAGAAGAAGCGAGCAGGATATCCCCCTCTTTAAAGCCCATTTCTTCAAGCTGGCGTTTTCCATAATCCGGATAATCTTCAAATTTTTCAATTGAGGAAATAAGTGCAACATCCCCTCCTGCCATAAAAGACTGCACGCGATTATCATTGGGATGATCGTGGCGCCAAATAGTTTCTAAAACTAGAGAGAGCCTTCCGGTCGCCCCACAGCCGCAAAGAAAGACTCGCCCACCTTTTGAGAACACTTCTTTTAACTCTTTAGATAGTTTTTTTATTTCTAAAAGTTTTGTTCTAAGAACTGAAAGCATTTCTAAATCTATTTGATGTAAAAGAGTCACGGCCTTCAAGCAATCTGACTTAGCTAAGGTTGAAAGTTGTTTGGTTTTAGGATGCGGCTGCTCAGTAGGAAGACTACCGAGGTGAAACTTATCTGCTATGGCCAAAAAATCTTGGGCCTTCATTAAACTCCTACTGTATTTTTTGAAAATCCTCCTTAATCTTACCTACTATCGCGCTAGGACTAAAGGGTTTTTCAAAGACACCATGCCCCCCTTTATCAAGGATCATCTGCTCTGTTACCCCTATATCTCCTGTGGCCAGGTAAAAAAGAACCTTGGACTGGCTTACTTTTAATTTTTCAAGGAGTTCTAGCCCTGTCATTCCTGGCATATTTGAATCAGAAATGATGACATCAACTTCACCATTTTCTACCATGCTAAGTGCTTTGGCGGCGCAGGTAACATAGGATGAAGAAAAATCTTTTTCTAAAGACTCCGAAACGATCTCGGCCAGATCTTCTTCATCATCGACAATTAGTACTTTTAATTCCCCAGACATACTGACCACCTACGGTTATGCTTTCTTTCTCCCTTAGGATAATCTGATCAATGGATTTTTTTTCAAGTAAAATTAAGAGCGGATTAAATTTTATTAAGAAGACAATAAAAAAGGACCCTTACGAGTCCATTTTTTCAAAAAAAAAATTGTATGAATTTCTTTATTTATTCGATGATTTCTAAAACTGACCGTTTTTTGAGCTTTGTTGAGGCCGCATTAAGGATAGTTCTTAGGGCGCGGGCCGTTCGACCTTGCTTTCCAATAACCTTTCCAAGGTCTGTTTTATCTACTTTAAGCTCAATCACTGTAGTTTGCTCTCCAACAATTTCATTAACTTCAACATTGTCTGGCATATCTACAAGGGCTTTACTTACGTAATTAATAAGGTCTTTTAATTCACTCATAACATCTCTCTCGTTTCATTAGAAAGTACGTGTGCTCGTACTTCCCCCGCTAAACTGCGGCAACTCCAACTATTATGCGCTAAGATTAACCTAAAGTAATTTTATTACGCTTTAAAAGTGATTTAACCGTATCAGACAGTTGAGCACCATTAGAAACCCAATGCTGGATTCTGTCGGCCTTAACGTCAATCAAGGTAGCTCCCTCTTCATTTTGTGGCTCGTAACGACCAAGCTTTTCAAGGAATTTCCCTGTAGCTGATCTTCTGCTGTCAGCAGCAACGATTGTATAAACTGGTCTGTGCACTCGACCACCGCGTGATAATCTAATTGAAAGCATTAACTTCTCCTGAGCTTTTAACTTTTAGCACCCCAAAATAGGTTGCCGGTCCAAATATGTCAACGTCTTAGAAAGGTTCCATGCTCTTTTTGGGGTGTTTTGCGTCATTCAAATGACGCGCAACACCCCAAAAGGTGCATGGAACCTAAAAGAATCCGCCCCAGGGGCCGCCTTTTTTACCTTTCTTCTTAGGTTTTTTGCCCATACCTGGCTGCTGGCGAAAGCCTGCTTGGCCGCCCCCCCCAGGCATGCCTGGCATTCCGGGCATCCCCGGCATCCCGCCACCTTTCATCATTTGCATCATTCCACCCATCATCTTTTCCATCTGGCGAAACTTAGCAATAAAGTCCTTAACCGCCGACTCAGAGTTTCCTGAGCCAGTAGCAATTCTTTTTATACGAGATTCTTTTATCACTTTATAATCTTGGCGTTCTTGTTTGGTCATGGAGTTGATGATGACCTTCATACGCTTCATTTCATCTTCGGCCGGGGAAAGATCTCCGATTTGTCTTAAGGCCCCACCCATACCTGGGATCATTTTTAAAATAGAACCCATGGATCCAAGGTTATTAATCATGTCCATCTGTTTCATAAAATCATCGACAGTGAACTTCCCCTTTTCCATATTTTTCATCATGCGTTCAGCTTCTTTCTCATCAATATGCTCTTCAGCTTTTTCGACAAGTGAGACAACATCCCCCATATCTAGAATTCTTCCCGCTAGCCTGTCTGGATGAAAGAGCTCAAGGTCCTTCATCTTCTCGCCAGTTGAAATATATTTAATTGGCACTCCGGTTACATGACGAATGGATAGAGCGGCACCACCTTTTGCGTCCGAATCCATTTTTGAAAGAACAATTCCGGTTAGGCCTAAGGCATCGTGAAAAGTTTTCGCAACATTAACGGCCTCTTGACCAGTCATGGCGTCGGCTACCATAAGAATTTCAGGATTGTGAGACTTTACGGCCTGCCCTACTTCTTTAAGCTGACCCATAAGCTCATCGTCAACATGAAGACGACCGGCCGTATCGATAATGACCACGTCCTTACCTTGTTCTTTTGCATAGGCTAGAGCTTCTTTAGCAATATCCCCTGGGTGCTTAGATAGATCACTATCAAAATAATCTACCCCAACTTGTTTTGATAAAGTGATTAACTGATCCTTAGCGGCTGGACGAAAGGTATCTGCAGGAACGACTAGTACAGACTTACTTTTCTTTTCGATTAAATGTTTAGAAAGCTTTCCGGTAAAAGTTGTCTTACCTTGACCGTTAAGACCTACCACTAAAACGGGAACGGGACCTGGTCGCTCTAGATCAACTTCCTCATTGGCACTTCCCATGACAGAGGCAAGCTCATCGTGAACAATCTTAATAAATTGTTCATCAGGATTAACACCGGTGATAACTTTTTCACCAAGAGCCTTTTCTTTTACAGCACCAATAAAGGCCTTAACGACTTTGAAATTTACGTCCGCTTCAAGAAGAGCAGTTCGCACGTCCTTAAGGGCGTCTTCAATATTGGACTCTGAAATCTTGCCTTTACCTTGAAGGTGCTTAAAGGCATCAGAAAACTTTTCGCTTAAAGTATCAAACATGGGTAACTCCTCAAAATGAGGCGCTAATATAACAAGAGAAAGACCCTTTTGAAAATACAGACCTCATTGACGCAACACTAGGTTTTTTGCTATTTTCTGGCCTATATGGAACCACGCTTAAAGTTGCCTCATAATCCTTTTTCAAGGGACTTACAGGATAAAATCGATAAATTGATCGTAAGGCGCACCCCTATGCATTTGGGTCATGTGGGATTTAGCTCCCCTTTACTTCTGGCCCCCATGTCAGCAATCTGCTCTGCTCCCTTTAGACTTCTTATGGAAGACCTTGGGGCGGGAGGAACCGTAAGTGAGCTCGTAAGCTGTCATGGTATTAATTACGGTAACGAAAAAACCAAAAGAATGCTAACGATTGATGAGCGCGAGGAAAATATTGGGCTTCAGCTGTTTGGAGAAGACCCAAAGGCCATGAGTGAAGCGGCTAAGGTTGCTGAGGATTACGGTCCAAAATTCATCGACATAAATATGGGATGCCCAGTAAGAAAAGTCGTAACCAAAGGTGGCGGCTCAGCTCTTATGAAAGATACGAGTAAGCTTGGTGCTTATTTTGGATCAATAAAAGCTGCTATAAATATTCCTCTCACTATAAAAATTAGAACCGGCTGGGATCAAGATAGTCGTAATGCTTTAGAAATTATTCGAATTGCCAGAGAAGAAGGTGTCGAATTTGTGGCCGTCCACGGAAGAACTAGAACTCAGCAGTACCGAGGTCAGGCCGATTGGGACTTTCTTGAATTTTTAGCTAGCGAATCCCCTTTACCTATTATCGGTAATGGTGACCTCCACTCTCCAGAAAAAGCTAAGGCGAGATTAAAGACAACAAGATGCCAAGGGCTTATGCTAGGACGAGGTCCTTTAAGAAACCCCTTTATCTTTTTAGATTCTTATCTCAATGAAGGTGAAGTCTCTCCTTTTACTCCGGCCGATTATATTGAAATTACGCAAAGGCTTTTTGATTACACTAGAAGCTATACTGACCGTGAAAGAACCATTCTTGTTCAACTTAGAAAACATGTGGTTTGGTTTGCAGCAGGTTTTGCTGGAGCAGCTCATTTTAGAAATGAGATCTTTAAATCGCAGGGCATTGACGAAACTTTAGAGATCACAGAGAATTATTTCAAATCACTAATGGAGAGCGGTCGCAATAATAAGCAGATCGATCCAGAGCAATCTTTTATGGCCGGTGGCCACGGATAAATCTATGAAGAAAATTCTCATACTTCTTGGAACAATCTTTATCACCTCTTGTTCCATCGACGTGGACTATCATATGCCCGCGGCAAGGTTCGCGACTCCCGAAACAAGTGGCGGCTCTTTTGTCGATATGAAGTTAAAAGGAAATGCTCAGCTTACAGTAGGAACCTCCCAGAAAATAACTCTTGGAGAAGTCTATTCTATAGCGGTCTTTAATATCGACCCTTCGGTGAATACAAACGCCTCCATAGATAGAAGTTTTGCCTTTGGGGCCAATGCCCATTTAAGTTTGATTGAAAGAATGGATCTTTACTACCGAGCCGTTCATGACTCCCCTGATATGCTTGGGCTTAAGTTTCAATTTATAGGTGACCCAGAAGCGGCTTCTACGGAGGGAGTAAAAATGGCCATAGCTGCCGGATATGGTTCTTCAGATAAGAGTGAGGGAACTTTAACCGTTAGTAATAATGGGGCCAGCCAAAGAGACTATAGTGCCTCAATTGAAGTGGACGCCTGGGACCTAAATCTAATCTCTGGGTATAGAACAAGTAAGACTGCTTTGTTTTATCTGAATACTTTTTATTCCACTTATAAAACAGAGGGAAAGCTTACTTCGATTAGCTTTGGAACTGAAAATGTAAAAGGCACAAGCCGCAGTTACGGTGCCCTTTTTGGGATGAAGTACTCAACGGCCAATGAAAGGGCCTATTTTCTATTAGAACTTGGAGCTACTCACGCACGCTGGGAAAAGCAACTAGATACGACGGGTTTTACTAGTGGTCTTGGGCTTGGGATTAAGTTTTAAAAGCGCCAACTATTGTTGCAGGCCAAATTCTAATTTACCTATAGTTCGCTCCCATAATCTCGAGCACTTAGAGTACCCGACTCAATAACTAAAGTTTTCTTTCTAAGAATCCGATACCTCATAATAGAATAGTCTTAACAGGTTATTATTATGAGAGAAAAAATTGTCATTCTAAGCTTACTGGTTTGCTCATTCGGTGCGAGTGCTATCACTCAAGAAGAAAGAGATGTTATTCAAACAGTACGAAATGTGGAAAAAACTAAGTTTAAGTCTTCGGGCTCAGCTAAGAACTGTGAAACGGCATCCGCCAACGTAAAATCTATTCAAGAACAAATTGCCAATAAAAAGGTTAAAGGTAAATTTCCAAAAGTTAATGAAGATGGAACCGTTACATTAGTTGAAGGCGAAAAATCTTTACACGAAATGGAAAAAATCAGAAATGATTTAGAATCTCAGCAAATTCTTTTAAATGGAATGAAGGCCCTTAACAAAAAGTATAAAGACTTTCTCGCGGATATAACTAAAAATAAAATTCCAGGCTTTGAAGACTCTAAGGAGCTAACTCTAGAAAAACTAGAGGCTGATATCAAGGCAACGGATGAGCACTTAGAAAATGTTGAAACCATGGCCCTAATGGATCAACTCTTAAAAGAGTCAATTAAAGGTCATAAAAACTTACTCATTGACGTCAATGATATTGTTAAAAGCGATCTTCATCAGGATACGGTTAAAAATAGTCTCGCTAAAGGTGATCTAGATTTAAATAAAAAGACATCAAAAGGAAAAACTTTTTCTCAGCTTAAAGATGCTTGCAAAGCGGGCTTTTCAACAACTCTATGTAGAATTATTGGTAAGGCAGAAGAGTCAAGCTCAGCAAAAGTTAAAGCATCTGTAGAAGGTTTTGTTGATGCCTATAGAGCTTCAAATACTCTGACCAAGTGGGGGGAGCAAAAAAGATTAAAAAGATACAGGGAGGCACTTTTAGATGGTGTCACCCTTCTTTCTCCAACTGAATTAAGCGCAGAAATCAATAAGCTTAAGTCTAGTAATGAAGATTTTAAAAAATTAGTAGAAGATAAAGCTGACTTTGAAACTTTAAAAGCCGACTTTGAAGACTTCAAGGTATGTATGGCCCAAAAAACTATGGAAGGCACAACTTCCTCAAGAGTCTGTAAGTTAGCTAACACGACAGATCTAAAAGCTTTCACTGCTCGTCTAGATGCAGTAGGAGATATTCAACAAAAGCTAAACGACAATATTGGTGGCAACAACGAAAAGGTTGTTGAGTCTCTTAAGAAAGTTCACGGTCACCACAAGGCTAACGAAACTTTAACTCAAATGAAAGACTTATACGTTGGTGCTGAAAAAGCAGATTTAAAACCCCTTGAAGAAAAAATTAAAGGAAATAAAGCTGCAATTGAGTTAACCACCAAAAATATTTTTAAGAATATTAACGATCTTAGAAATGATATTAGTATTGAATCTAATATGTTTGCTTCAGGTAATTTAGATGACAAGATGAAAGCTTTCTTTGCCTCTGAAAAAGGTAAAGATGAGCAAAGGCCGAAACCAGAAGATATGAAGGCCACGAACAAGGCAATGAACGATCTTATGGTCAATATGATGAAGTTGGCCTGTGAAAAAAGAAGTAAAGGAGAAGAGGAGAATAGTCGATGTTCGGAAGCGAAACCTCTTTCAGATCAAAACCTCTTTAAAATGAATGGTGACAAAGTTGAGATTGTCCCGGATTCCCTTGGTCACTTTATAAAAGAAATTAATGCTGGAACTATTAAAGAAGAAATTGATGCAAAACAGGCCGATTTAAATCAAAAAATGGCTGACATTAATGCTAAAATCAAAGGCGTAAAAAATGATGATCAGTATAAAGGACTCATCAGCCTTCTGTCTTATTATGGTGATCGTGTTCAAAATTATTGCGTTTACGATAAAGAAAATAAGGCCTCTTGGAAATGCGTTGTCGATAAGTCAGGTAACAATGATAAGGTCTATGCCCTAGTAGACGAAGCCGGAAAAATTGTTGCGAGCATGCCTCAATCCCCAGACAGAATGGCTATTAGCGAGCTTAATGAAAAGTGTAGTGTTGATTTTATCAATAGTTTTCCTAAAGATTCTAAAGCAAAAAAAGATATAGATGCCATGTGCACAGATATCTCAAAACAAAATGAGAACTATCTTGCTAAACTTGCTCCAACACGCGACGAAAAAATCTACCCAGCGGTTTTTGAATATTGGGATGGAAAAGATTGGATAACAACTGAAAAAAGACAAAGAAAAAAATGGACTGTTATACAGTCAGTGGCTGAAGGTGGACTCAAGTTCCTACCATGGGAGCTCAATCGTCAAATGCAGAATACCCAAGTTGATATTTGGGAGCAAAATACTATTGACGGTATTACAGCACGTAATGCTTACCTAAATGATTACTATACAAACGGAATTTTCTATCCTTATCCTGGGGTTTATAACCCTTACTATCTTGGCTCTTACGGTGGAACTGTCTATAACAATAGCGTCTCTACAGTAGGAACAGGAGGCTTTTTTCCTTCTACTTCAGCGGCTTCAACGCCGGTTCCTAGTACAGGATTTGACTTCTCTACGGCCGGTATCTAGGAAGAGTTTGCCCATTAAAATGGGCGCCTTTTTCTAGAGCTTTTACCTCTGTTTTTCTAGCTTTCACTCTATAGTCAAAAAAACTCTTTGATTACAGGCCTTTACTTAGGCTTAAAAATCAAGCTTTCTTCACCATAAAACTAGACCTTAATACTCCCCTAATCCGTTAAAATAGAGAGATAACTTATTGTTTTCAAAACTAAATCAGCGGTTCTTATGACCGATAAGATTGAAGGAGATAAAGAGTTTTTAGGGATGAAAAAGCTTACGACAATCATATTCTTAATTGCCGCCGTCATGCTAGCTAGCTGTGTGCCTAGTTCTCCATCTAAAAAAAGAAAATCAAAATCAGACTCAAGCAATGTTAAAAATAATGGGGGTACAACCCAAGACCCTACTTTTGGTGGAGGAGAATCCCTTTACTGGTATAGCGGCACAAAGATTGAAGGCTCAATTACCTTAAACGAAGATACTAACACCGTAGTTTATTTACGTGGTGAAGAGCTACATGACTTTTTATCAATCGGATCCAACTTTAGTTTTACTTATTGTATGGTGGCCAGTTACCAAGATGTAGACAACGACACCTTCAACGAGCACTTAAGAATTAGAGCTGTTCCCATAAGTTTTAATAATATTACGACTGGGGTAAATGAAAAGCTTTTAAGAATTGATATTCCTGAAAAAACATTAAATAGTACCGCTTGTGATGGTGTTGGTCCTCTTTTCATCAATTCTGTTGGAGTGACCGGCGCGGCAGTAACGGCAGGAGAAACGTCATACTCTCTAGACGACCTATGCCCAACTTGCTCTGGAATATTGCAATCAAGTAATATCTCTCTCTATACTTCAATCAATGCAACAATTGGCGTAACCGACTTAGTTCCTTCAACTAGCCTTGACCTATCAGGCTTAGGGCTGAGAGTGGATGTAAAAAATAACTCAAATACACAAACAAGTAGCTGTACCAATTCAGAATGTGTGGCAAAAGGATTTGATTGTTGTTCAAATGGACAATGCGTAAACGATGGTCAAGAAAAGCCTAATGCTTCTTCCGAACCAGATTATAATCAGGCCTTGGCTGACGTTGGTCTAAATCCAAATAACTTCGTTAATTACCCAAGTGTATATTTTATCTGCTCGATAAATCAGACAGTAGAACCTACTCCAACTCCTCTTCCTGATGCAGCAGCGACTGCAGCAGCTCAACTACAAAGTGATATAGAGGATTTCAATTGTTTAGAAGGAGCCAAGGAAGAACCAGCTAGTTATGCCAACTGCGCTCCAACAAACGACGAAACGAGCTTCAAGGCCATTAGAGCAGATGTATGGGCGAGATGTGGTTGCCAAGCCGACCCCTTTCCAACAGAACCAGACAATCCACAGTGTCCGGACTTTGGGCTAGAAGCCGTTAGAGATGTAGGTGGAAATATAACAAATATCATTTGTTTTACACCTCCACCTGTAACGGACCCGACTCCTTTTCAGAACTTGGCCCTAAACCTTTCTATAAGAAGTGCCCCCCATAGATTCTTTAAAGCGACTGACGGTACTGCCGTGGATGATGTTAGTACTCTTTTAAATGCTTCACCTGCTGTCGAGCCAGAAGGCGTTGAGTTTTCATACTTAGATGAAGTTGGAAAGACAGATCCTATTAGTGATAGCTTCAATATGAATAGTATTCTTGGTCAATTTAAAGTCGACTTAAGTCGTGCTCACCCTGCCCATGTGGTTAATGTAGAGTTGGACCAAACCTATATCCTAGCAGCGGTTTCAGGCTTCTCTACTCCATGCCCGCAATGTGCAGACGATTCATGGTTTAATAATTTTTCTTCTCACCCACAAACTACGGCAGGCCTTGGCCTTCAGTGGACTGGCTATACCACCAGTAGAAATACTTACGAGAATAATCTTACCAATGGTAATTACGAAGATACTATCTTTGGTCGTGCTTGCTGGGTTCCACCTACAATGATCCCTTTTTCTCATAAGAAGGATCAAAATGTTCAAACACAAAGACTAAACAGACTCGCAACTCAATCCGCTTATTTTGTTAATGGATATCAAAGAGATTGGTATGGCTTTAATAAGGGTGCCCTTATCGGCTCTTTTGATGGGGTCAAATGGTTTGCCATTGGAAATGGTAGAAGAGTCACTTCATCTTCGACAAAACTTTTCCTGGCCATTAATGCTCCTTTTGCTGACTTGGCTGAACCAACAAATATCCTCGTAAATATTATTACTGATTTAGGAAATAATACGGCCCCAGACTTTGACTATGACCCTAATCTATCACCAAATGATCCCAACCAAAATCAAGCAGCTACCTGTCAATACCATCATCAATGTGATGTTGATGCGGACTGTGTAGCTAAACTAGGATGGGAGTATACCTGCGCTGATACTTCTAGATATAGAACAAAATGGCCGAAGTTTGATTCAGAAGGCAATGAAACTGCCAATGAAGAATTTGATGATGCCACTTATGCTTCTATCCTTCAGGGTAATCAGCCCCAAGGAAGCTCTAAAAAATGTGTCTATAGAGGTGCTGGTTCACCTTGTAAGCAAAGTTATAACTCTGGAATGATCAATACTGCAGACAGAGAACTTTTCACCTGCGCACCAAACTTCTACTGTGCCTCACTAGAGGCCAGTGATTTTAACCGTGAAGTTGTGAGAACTCCTAACCTGGTCGAAACAGTTATCTTTGGGCAGGAAGCAGACTTTTTAGGAAGACCACTCAATTATCTAAAAAATGATGCTTCATTAACGGCAGAGATCAAGGCCAATATGGAACATAACGCCGCTAACTTTACGAATAATGTTGGAGATTGGGGAATTTGCCGACCAGGTAAAAGAATTCATCCAGACCCCGAGAAACAACATGAAAATAGTGATAGCTCAAATAGAACGGATTATATTTCTCAAATTTCAAGCTGTAATTCTAGTGCCAATGGGTTCGCAAGAATTCAAACTTGCCCAGTTTTTGAAACAGTAGATGGAAACGCAACGGAAGTTGGTGATTACCTTATAGATTTTTCCTCAGTAACCAGTACAAAAAGAACTGAGCAAAACTCTTGCGGGGCTGAAAGTCAAAGAACAAATGGTTTTAATAGTGTCTCTACTTTCGAGCAAATTGAAGCTGAAAATATTATTTCTGTTCCGAATATTTTAAACCCTACTCTTGTAAAAGATGCTTGCCTTAGAAGACCAGGCTCTGTTTGTCATACAAACTTAGACTGTGGTCCAGGAAAGCTTCACGCAGATCAGGCCAGTTTCTTTGGTCTTGATTATTTTGGAAACACTGAAGCCGAGAAAAAATATTGGCAAGAATCCCTTATATGTGGTCAAGCTCAAGAGCAGCCATTCGTTACGGCCTCTGACTATTTTGACTACGACATGTCTAAGAATAGATGCTGCCGTGAAGTAGGCAAAGACTTTACTATGTATACTCAGGGCGACACGACGATTATCCCTGACTTAGGTGATGACAATACAAACCTTCAAACAAATCTTCTTTCTTATACCGACCCCACCGCCGATGGGCGCTACTCGAGATATACAGTGGCAAGTCCAACGACTACCCAAGGTGTAGCAGGAGTCTTTCCTGCCCTTTCCACTCCTGTTGCTGAAGCTCCAATTGTTGCCGCTACGGAAACCCCAAGGGGATTTCAGTGGAAAACTTTTAATGATACCGGTAAGAAAACTTGCTGCGGTGGTGGTTGGGTAAGAAAATTTGCTGATGGAACTAATGATTGGACCAATCCCGATCGCCTTCAAATGGACTTGACTCAGTTAAGCTGTCTTAATTATAAAAATGAACTTGTTTTCGAAAAACCAGATGAAGTCAATCAGTTCAATTATGAGAATGATCTAAACTTCGTTTGCCGCTCCCCTGGAGATGGTGGTTGTATTCAAAATGAAATTCCAATCGCTCAAGGCTTTGAAATAACCTACCCTCAAAGAGTTGGTGCTCAAACAGGTTTTATCGACACAACTCCAATTGTTCCACCACAGCCAGATACTCCTTGTGAGCAGGCCATGACTGTGGATGGTCCTTATATTCCAAGACATTTTACAAACTTTGGGAATGAAATCTTTCAGCCCACTGATAATTGTAAGAACTATCTTCAAGACGCGGTTAATAAATGGGGTGTCTCTGTTTATCTACCAACCTTTATAGGGGCGAGAGCTGATGGAGCTGGAGTTAGCGCGCTTACTGAAACAAATATTACATCAATTGATATTAGATTAATGGACTCTAGCGGAAATGAAGTTGCTGTGATTCCGGCAGTAAATCAAGGAATTGGGGCTTGTTTTAATGGAACTAACCCTATGATCGCAACTGGTTTAGGTGACGCTCCTGGAGCGGATCCCAATGCTGGAGCAGGTGCTGGGATGACTAACGATGCTGAGTATTGCCTTGAAGATGATCCATCTCCAGGTGTCGAAGCCACTATTCTTCATGTTGCCGTAAATCCAACAGCTCCTGGTGGGGCTGCAACTTGGGCCTATGCCGGAATAAGAATTAATTATGAGACTCTAAATTCCGCCAACTATAGACATGAAAGCCTACCTGCTTGTAGTGCAACTCCAGGTGTTGCCGGAACAACTCAATGTGATAATGGTATGGAACCAGGCAACGCCCTATACTACTTAACAAAGCTAGCAAGACTAGAGCTTCTTGGGGTACCACAGATCTTTTACGAACCCCTTTACTGTAACTCAAACAGATCTAAAATGGTCGGTGGAATTTTTGATGTAGCCGCAAGCACTAGAGAGGCTTTTGATGCTATCTCAATAGATTATGACCCATTAAAAAACCAGCAAACTCTCGAGCAGATTTACACAACCGACGTTTCTGGCTCTGATGGCTCACATACTACTGCTGCTGTCGATGAGAATTTAGCAAATCATTTAAACGGAAAAATAACTTTTCAGGATAAGGTTTCTCTCCCCCAAATTTTTTCTGGGCATGAGTTCAAATGTTGTATTGAATTAGGAGAAAAAACCCCTGCTTCAAACAAATGCTGCTCTAATTTCTCCACCGTTGATAATGCTGGTGAAAGGACTTGTAAACTTCCGCAAGGAACGAACTTAAATGTATACTTTAATAAGTTTATCTCATCAGAGGGTATTGGCGAAGAAAAGCCGGCCGGAGGACTTGTTGAAGATGACTTTGTTCCAGTTAGTGGGGAGCCGAAATTAAACCTCGGTGTTAATAATAAGCTGATTGCACTCGGTCAAGAATACTGCGCCTCTGGATCAACGAGAAAAGGTGCCGCCTTTGGATATTTCTACGGGGAACCGAATAACGGCTCATTTATTCAAATTAATAATACTGATGAAGACAGTAAACGCTTTAGTATAGTAGACTCCACTAATGATTTAGATGGAGACAATAGTTCTGGGTTTAACTTTTTCCAACAAGGACTCCGTTGGGATCACCATTTCTATTGTAACTAGTTAAGGAAGACTTATGTCTGAAATAAAAAAAGTATCCGATTCTGAAGTTGTGATCCAACAAATTGTAATGCCCAATGATACCAACCCAAATAACACCATCTTTGGTGGAGTAGTAATGAGCTGGGTTGATATGGCAGCGGCCATGGTGGCCGAGCGCCATTCTCATAAACATGTGGTTACCGTACATATTGACGATATTAGCTTTCTCTCCCCCATTAAAGTTGGAGACCATGTTAGCGTAAAAGCGCAAATTAACTACGTAGGAAAAAGCTCAATGTTAATAGGATGTAAAGTCGTGGCCGAGAATCCAAGAACCGGCGATAAACGTCATACAACCTCTGCCTATCTAACATTCGTTGCATTAAATGATGTGGGAAGACCAACAGAGATCCCTGGTATTCAAGTGGAAACAGATGAAGAAAAGCGCCGCTTTAAAGAGGGCGAGGCCAGAGTTAAGGCTCAAAAATCAAAAAGGAAGTCAAAGAAATGAATATCTTTCATATCGTCCCCAAAGACGAGTGGGAAGCGGCCAAGAAAAAAGGCCTTTATGAACCAGTTTCCCTATCAAACGAGGGCTTTATTCATTGTTCAAAAACTGACCAGCTCCAAAAAGTCGCCAATAGTTTTTATAAAGGACAAAAAAATCTTTTAATCCTTAGAATAAACGTAGAAAAAGTTGGAGCTGAAATAAAAGTTGAACCACCCCTAGAGGCTCCCCTTAGCGGAATCCTTTTTCCCCATATCTATGGTCCCCTTGAAATTGAGGCCGTCGAGGGTGAGGTTGAGTTCCCTTGTAGTGCCGATGGTAGTTTTGAGCTTCCCACGAAGTTGATTTAATCAATAGTACTTAAAGTAGGCCTCAAACCATTTATCAATCTCTAGCCTCTTTTTTTGAAAATGTTCTACTTGCGAAGGAGTAAGGCTTTTTACAAAGTCTTTGAACTGCGCCATAGACTTTTTACGTTCCGGAGTGAGCTTAGATCGATCAGCGTTTTGATCGAATAACTCTATGATTAGTTTTTCTTTTTTTTCTATGTCTTTTAGTTCTAGTATTTGATTAAGCTTTCTTTGAGTTTTAAGCCGTTCTTCTATTCTTCTTTTTGCCAGGTCTCTAAAAAGAGACATATTATCATTGATAAGATTTTTTTGTTCTCCCGTTAACTCTCCAAAAAAATAGCTATACCGTTTATAAAAATCTTTGGGCTTTTTTTCCTTAGCCCTCTTTTGAACTTCTTCATTATCATCTTTGATCGTTTTTTGAAATTTCTTAAGTTGCTTCTTATCTAATCGGGCCATTTGCTTTGCCAGGATTCGATTAACTTTTAAGGCGATAGCATAATAATTATCGGCGAAAAATTGGTAGCCCTTTTGCTCATCTACCTCCTGAATACTGATTGCATTAAAGTAATTTTGAATCTTTTTGAAACGCTCTTTTTCTTCTCTTAATAGTTTTTTAATCGCATCCCTAACTTCGTACTCTTGTTCATTATAAAGATGAAGAGTGCTGTCCACCCTATCAGCAATAATAAAGGAAAGATTAGGAAGCACTAAGGATTTAAAGCTACACCCATTAAGGATGAGAAAGAATAGTAGTAATAGTTTTTTCATGGATATTTGGAATATGGGCGCCCATCAACTGGGCGCCTTTTATTTTAAGAACAACCAGTCGTTTCGCCGCAAGAGTCACATTTCATACATGATCCGTTTCTAACCAGAGTCATAGCATGACAATTTGAACAGGCGTCACCTTCGTAGCCTTTCATCTTAGCAGCTTGTCTTCTTTTCATCTCAGTAACCATTTTAGCGTCGTCTTTTTTTGTAAAAACTTTATGGGTCTCAACAGAAACTTGTCCGTCGGCGTGAGTAGTCTGACGATCTTCCATTATAGTTAATAATGGTTCCTCATCAGTTTCCTCATCGGCGATAGCAGAAGAATCTAAGTCCTTTGGCTTTACATGAACAAGATCATGTCTACCAAGGTAGCGCATTCCAAGGTCTCTAAAGATATAATCTACAACGGAAGTGGCCATTTTAATATTGTCGTGACCTTGAACAACTCCATTAGGCTCAAACCTTGTGAAGGTCATGGCATCAACTAGTTCATCAAGAGGAACACCATATTGAAGACCAAGAGAAATAGCGATAGAGAAGCAGTTCATGAGAGAACGGTATGCTGCTCCTTCCTTATGCATATCAATAAATATTTCACCTAGTTTACCATCTTCATATTCACCAGTTCTTAAATATACTTTATGTCCGCCAATATTGGCCTTTTGAGTATATCCACTTCTACAGTTTGGTAGCATCTTTCTAGAAGACTGCTCTTTATAAACAATTTTTTCCACTACTTTTTGCGCAACCATTTGAACTTGTTCAGTCATTGGAGTTTCATCTACGTCCATAAGAGCAAGCTCTTCAAAGGCCGCTGCGTTTAGAGGTTGAGAAAGTTTTGATCCGTCTCTATAGATGGCATTTGCTTTAAGCATTAAAGACCATGAAAGCTTATAGGCCTTCGAAACATCTTCGATCGTAGCTTCATTGGCCATATTAATTGTTTTTGAAATAGCACCAGAAAGATAGGGCTGAGTGGCTGCCATCATTCTGATATGCCCTTCCGCCGAGATTAATCTCGTTCCGGTCCTTCCACATTTATTGGCACAGTCAAAAACGTTTAAATGTTCCTCTTTTAAATGCGGAGCTCCTTCTACTGACATAGTTCCACAAACATAATCATTGGCCTTTTGAATTTCTTCTGCCGTAAATCCCATGGCATCCAATGCGTTAAACATTGGGTCAGCTAATTGCTCGTCAGAAAGATTGAATTTCTCTTTTAGAAAATCTATTCCCAAAATATAAGGTGCAAAAGCAAAGCTAAGTTCAAAGGCATTTGCCAGAGACTCTTCAACTTTGGCAATCATTGATCCATCAAGACCTTTTTCCTCTAACGATTTAGCGTTGATTACAGGGCAACCAACTAGTGTTCCTTTTCCTACTGCGTAGTCAGTAATATCTTTTATCTGTTCCGCTTTATAACCAAGGGCCGTAAGGGCCTGTGGCACGGACTGATTGATAATTTTAAAATAGCCTCCCCCAGCAAGTTTCTTAAATTTGACAAGGGCAAAGTCTGGCTCAATCCCAGTGGTGTCACAGTCCATAACAAGACCAATAGTTCCTGTAGGTGCAAGAACTGTGGTTTGTGCGTTTCGATAGCCATACTTTTCACCGTATTTTAGCGCTTCATCCCAGGCCTTAGTGGCGGCCTTAGCTAAAGCACTATCAATCGTAGCCCCGTCTAGACCAACGGGCTTTACTGTTAAATCTTCGTAGTCTGAAGCATTATGGGCGGCTCTTCTGTGGTTACGAATAACTTTAAGCATATGCTCTTTGTTTTCTTCATAGCGCGCAAAAGGCCCATGCTCCTTGGCCATTAAGGCTGAAGTCTTATAAGCAACACCGCCCATGATGGCCGTAATGGCAGCGGCCATTTGACGTCCTTTTTCTGAATCATAAGCAAGACCTTGTCTCATTAAAAGAGCGCCAATATTGGCGTAACCAAGACCTGTGGTTCTGTATTGAAATGAAAGTTCTGCTATTTCCTTAGATGGAAATTGGGCCATAAGAACAGAGATCTCTAACACCATTGTCCATAGCTCGCAGGCATGCTCAAAGGCTGGAATATTAAACATTCCCGTCACTTCATCTTGAAACTTAACTAAGTTCATAGAAGCCAAGTTACAGGCCGTATTATCTAAGAACATATATTCAGAGCAAGGGTTTGAAGCATTGATTCTTCCGCCCTCAGGACAGGTATGCCATTCATTAATTGTGTCATCAAACTGAAGACCTGGGTCAGCGCAATTCCATGCGGCCTCTGTGATTTGTTCCCATAGATCGCGAGCCTTTAAAGTTTTGGCGATGGCTCCGTCTGTTCTATTAATTAAATTCCAGTCTCCATCTTTTTCAAGCAATTTGAAAAAAGCATTTGGAATTCTAAGAGAGTTATTTGAATTTTGTCCCCCAACAGTTTCGTAGGCTTTTGAGGTCCAGTCCGTATCATACTCTTCAAAGACAAGCTCTTTAGCCCCTTGTCTGGCCAGCTCGATCACTCTATGCACATAGTTCATAGGAACGGTATCAGCATTAGCCTCTTTAATCGCTTTTTTAAGGGCGGGGTTAGCTTTTGGGAAAAAGCGAGACTCACCTTCAACTTCCTTCATGGCCTTAAAGATATTACTTAAATGTTTTTTACAAACCTTTGAGCCTGTAACAAGTGCTGCAACCTTTCTTTCTTCAACCACTTTCCAAGCGATGTACTCTTCAACATCTGGGTGATCTATATTAAGTGTAACCATTTTAGCGGCACGTCTTGTTGTTCCACCTGACTTAATGGCACCGGCTGCGCGGTCTCCAATTTGAAGAAAGCTCATAAGCCCCGATGATGTTCCCCCGCCTGAGAGTTTTTCACCTGAACCTCTTAAGTTTGAAAAGTTTGTTCCAGTTCCTGAACCGTATTTAAAGAGACGAGCTTCTCTAGACCATAGGTCCATAATTCCGCCCGGACCATTTAAGTCATCATCAATGGATTGAATAAAACAGGCGTGAGGCTGAGGACGTTCATAGGCTGAAGTTGATAGTCCAACTTCACCAGTTTTAGCATCTACATAATAGTGACCTTGAGGAGAACCAGAAATTCCATAGCTTGAATGAAGTCCTGTATTAAACCACTGAGGTGAATTTGGGGCCGCCATTTGATTACATAGCATATAGGCCATCTCATCCTGAAAAGCGTCCGCGTCTTCTTTAGTATCAAAATAATTATGCTTTTCACCCCAGGTTCTCCAACAAAAAGAAAGGCGATCAAAAACTTGTCTTGAATCAGTCTCGCTTCCAAGTATGGGGTTATCATTTTCATCTAAAAGAACCTTTCCCTTTTCATCGGTTTGAGGAACTCCGGTCTTTCTAAAGTATTTTTGGGCAATAATATCTGTGGCCACTTGAGACCAAGACTCTGGGACTGTTACTTCCATGGAATTGGTCCCACTTCCGTCCACATGGCGAACTTCACTCATTCTTTTGGTGAATTTGATTCCCTGATAGGGATTCTTTCCCTTTTTAGTGAAAAGCCTCTTGATTTTCATTTTACTGCTCCCGAAATTTTTTTTTGTGTTGTGTACTATCTATTAAAAGGCAAGATATGGGGTGCAGTCAATCCTTAAACCACAACATCTTGTATATAGGCGCGTCATAAATCTGACGAAATACTAGATATTGTGTACCTATCCTAGGTCGCAAAACTTCTCTATGCCCGATGTGCTTTGACCGTAAGTTCTATCAGTGACTAAAATGCATAGGTACTAATTTTTTCTTACAATTTTTATGAGCAACGCAAACTTATTGATAACTCTACTAGTCATTTTTTCCTCACTCCAGGTTTGGGCCCAGGACAAAGGATTTGAACCCATCGAAGAAGTAGGCCAGTTTAAGGCCCATATGCTGGATCATCCTTATGAGGGCTGCCCTACCAATAGTCTCTGTGTAAAAGAGATGGGGAACCTACGAAAGAGCTGGCTCGCCACTCTTTCCAAAAAGAATCCCTATAAAAGTATTGAAAAGTTTAGAAAGAAAAACGGAATACCTTTAAAGGTTTGGACAAGAGATAAGGTCATCAAAGAGCCCACTTTAATTATTTGGGACTCCTTTTGTCCTAAGCATAATCCAAAACCTAGCACTGAAGGACTAGTTAATACTGAAGAAAAGATTTATATCGCCGAAGCCTGGTATAAAAACTTCGGCGCTGTTCTTAAACAATTTAAAGAGGGTACAGAAGTCTTAGTAAACAGAGCTTATGTTTTAAACAAGGATAAATCAGTAACAACTTATATTATTCCTAGGGCCGAGGCTCCCCTCTTCATTAGTGATAAAAAACTTTATTTTACAATAGAGGAAGAAGGCCATTACTTTGGGCTTTGGATTAGTCCCAATGGAAAATTAAGAGCTGATCAAACTTACCTACCTAAAAAGTTCCCCAGTGAGATCAAATGCCCTGAGGAATTAGCAAAAGCCTTCAGTGCCGGAATAAAAAACCAAAACCTCTATCAAGGCTTTTTTTGTAAGGCCATCTGGGACCAAAGTAGTAAGAACTTTAAGACTATTGCCCTCGGTTGGAGCTGCAATTGAAGATAGGCTCTCTTAATATGGAAAACCTTTTTCTTCACCATAAACCCGGGGAGGAAGAAGAGAATAAAAAATACCGCCCTCTAAAAAGCCAGGAAAAATGCCGCTCACTTGCTGAAGCGATTCTCGATATAAATGCTGATGTTATGGCCTTAAGCGAAGTGGGCGGAGAAGAGTCCTTAAACACTTTTAAAGAAAAATATCTAGAAGATAAATACCTCCATAGCCTTATTCAAGGAAACTCAGACAGAGAGATTGAGCTAGGTTTTCTTATCAGAAAGGATACGGGTTATACCTTCGAACATCTTACCCACAGAAATTCTGAAATTCCTTTAAACTACAGATCTGAAGATCCAATGCTACAGGGACCTTGGTTTATGAGCCGGGATATTGCCGAACTAAGGCTATTAAAAGATGGAGAAGAAAAGCTCATCATCCTAAACGTTCATTTAAAAAGCCGCTTAGATGTCGAAGGCCTTGATAACGAAAGCACTATGAGAAGAAAAGCAGAAGTAGAGCTTTTAGTTGATACTTACCAGGCCATTGATAAAAAGTTTGAGTCTAAAGTTCCTATTATGATTATGGGGGACTTTAATGGGCACGCTAGGCCCGGTGGGCACCCGGAGTTTCAAAGGATTCATGATGAGACCGAACTAAAAGACGTACTAGAGGTCATGAACCTACCTAAAGATGAACGCGCTAGCCATGTCTACTTTGACCGCTTGAAAACTCCCATTCACGATCAGCTAGACTATTTATTTTTGCCGAAGAGCCTGCAATCGAAAGTAAAAATAGAAACCTCAGGTCTCTATTATTATAAAGACCAAGATGGCATTCCCTACAAGAGGCCTCAGTTTCCCCATGAAGGCTACGCCCTACCATCTGATCACTTACCTATAGTTGTTGACCTAGACTGGAACCCTTAAGTTCCTGATTATTTACTGTAAGAAAATAAATGATTTTGAGACTTATGACACATAGAAAAAGTCCAATATTTTCAGACACTTAAACCCATGAAGCTTTTACTAGATAGCAAGAATCAGCTCCACTTATCCCCTCACACTGGTGTAAGGTATTCAAATGTTTTTACGTCTTATTCTATGCTTTCTTTATATCAGTTCCGCCGGTGCAGCAGTGACGGAAGAGGGCTTCTTTGTTTGGGACTCCACAGGCGAGAGCTTAAAAATTCTAAATCAACATAAAGAAATTTCAATCGACCATAGAACAAAAGAAGGCTTTGAGGCCTATGGACCCAAGGGACTTGGCAAATATTTAAAGCTTTTAAAGTTAGACCATGATGTTCTTGCGGAGATGCATGAAGATAATAAGAACCTCGGTGGATATCCAACTCCAGAGGAAATTGAAAAACAATTAAAAGACCTCGTTAAAGATCACGATAGCTTTGTAAAAATGTTCTCTATCGGCCAGTCCCATGAGGGACGCGAACTATGGGCCTTAAAGTTTTCAGATAATGTAGAACTGGATGAAGTAGAGCCAGAAGTAAAGTTTATAGCTAATATGCATGGAAACGAAATTGTCGGGCGAGAGCTTATGGTTCGTTTAGTTGACGAGCTTATCACGAGATATAAAAATGGTGATCAAACCATTACAGAACTTATCAATAATTCTGAAGTTTATATTATCCCTTCAATGAATCCTGATGGAGCTGCAGCGAAAAGAAGAGGTAACGCCCGCTGGTCGGATCTCAATAGAGATTTTCCTGATTTTACAACAACGGATAATACTAATGACATAGAAGGAAGAGAGCCTGAGACTAAGGCCATTATGCTTTTTCAGGCCAAGAGAAAATTTGCCCTCTCCGCTAACTTTCACGGTGGCTCTGTTGTTGTGAATTACCCTTGGGATACTCATGCTGAAGACGCTCCCCTAACAGATTTAATTATTGATCTATCAAAAGAGTACGCCTCTTTTAATGAGCCCATGAGAAACTCTTCCAGGTTTCAAGATGGAATCGTGAACGGCTACCGCTGGTACCATGTGGATGGGGGAATGCAGGACTGGAGCTACTATTGGTACAACGACCTACAAGTTACGATTGAGCTTAGTGATCATAAATGGCCAAACTATAGTGAAATTCCTCAATTTTATGAAGAAAATAGAGAGTCTCTTGTCCAATACCTAAGCCGTATTCATCAAGGAGCTGGCTTTTACTTTCCAGACTTACCAAAAACCAAAGGTAAGGTTGAGATCAAAAAGCTAAAGTCATTTGATAATGAAAAAGAAACCGCTCTTGGAAGTTATCCTTTTAGTGGTGGCGAGTTTTATAAAGTTCTCCCCCTTGGGAAGTATCAATTTAAAATAACCTTAAACGATGGCACAGTTCATAAAATGATTTCCGTTGTCGATTTTAACAACACTAAGGTAAACGGTAATTTCCAGGCCCTCTAGACTCTAGTAATAGGGCTTCCCCCTTGTTATAATTTTAATATTGTTCAAGGAAGAGCGAATGTACCGGTTTTTACTTTTTAGTATTTTTTTAACTATTATTGTCATTAAGCCAATCTTTATAAAAAGCTCTAAAGAGGGCCTTCATCCCTACCTCTACACAGGCGCGACAAACTTAAGTCAGCACTTAGTTTCAAAAACTGATCTGAAAGAAAAAATAATTTTTCTCGGTAACTCCTCCGTGGCCGGAAGCAATATTCCCAAAATGAATAATATTAGCGACCAGTTAAACCAACATCTCACCAATTATCAAAGCTATAATCTAGGGGTTCTAGGTGCCTCCACTACGGCGCTCTTAACCCTCTTTAAACTATCCCTTAAATATAATCCAAAAGTTCTCATCATAGGTATAAATCCAGGGCTCTTTGCCAATAATGAGAGCGGGTTTCTTGAGTGGAATAATCTAGAGTTATTGAAAAGCTCATTGCCAAAAGACCATATCGAGCAAATTCAAAAACAAAAAGATAATAAAAAGCTATTTTCTTTTTTTACTTCGGATTCTATGAAAGTGGCCTATCCTCCAGTAGAACTTCTAGAGTTAAAGTCGGCTATCTTTAATTTAAAAGAGAAAATTTACGGTCCCACAATGAGCACCGATATCTATGGGAAAAAAGGGGTGAGCATTCTTGATATCAAAACCCAGGCTAAGCAAAGCTTTAGCGTTTTAAAATCTCTTATTACAGAGGCCAAAGAGAACAAAATAGTGGTTCTGGCCTATTTTGATCCAATCTATAAAAGCGACACTAGTTTTAATAAAAAAGATTTTGAAGAGTTTAAACTAAGTGTAAAAGAAGAGTTAGTCCCTTTAGAAGTTAACTTTTTTGATTATACGAATAGCCTAGAGTCAAATTCTGAAAACTTTTTAGATTATATTCATTTAAATCCAGCTGGAAATAGGAGAATGGGAAAAATCATTTCAATTGATTTAAAGGGGCTTGGAATTGATTGATTTAAAGTCGCTTTCTTACTATTTATTTGTCCTAATTGCTTTTTTCATTATGAATCTCTGTAAGGGGCCAGAAAGTAGAAAAAAAGTTTTAGCATTTTTAAATCTTAGCTTTATCGTCTTGCTTTTTTACTACCGTAAAAAGCACCTCTTATTACTTTTCTTTTTTCTAGGCACCAATTACTTAGGAATCTTGGCCCTATATAAGCAAAGGACCAACAAGTTCTTGACTGGACTACTAATTGGGATAAGTTTAATTGCTTTATGCTTTTATAAGTACAGTTTAGTTCAAAGCTTTTTTATTGCTTTTTTTCCACTAAGCGCAAGCCTTTTAAAGCCGATTAGCTTTATTGGCATCTCTTTCTTTAGCTTCAAACTCATCTCTCTTGTGGTTGATACGGCCCAGGGTAAACTAAAAGAAAAACCAGATTTCTTTCATTATATAAACTACCTCTTATTTTTTCCTTGTTACCTTTCGGGACCACTCGATCGATTCGACCGATTTATCCAAGACGCCAATATAAGCACTCCTCTTGGTGCAAAAGAAACCTACTTAGCTGTATCAAGGATAATCTTTGGTCTTTTTAAAAAAGCATTAATCGCTGATTCTCTTTATGGACTATCAATCTTCGGAATAAATAATATAGACTTGGCCCAAGCTCCTACTTCTAGTCTATTTCTAGGCTCTTACTTATACGCTTTTGTTCTTTATTTAGATTTCTCTGGCTATAGTGATATTGCCATTGGAATATCAAGACTTCTTGGCATTAAGACGCCCGAAAACTTTAACAACCCTTTTATGGCCAGAAATATTCAAGAATTTTGGAATCGCTGGCATATTAGTTTTATCCACTGGTTAAGGGACTATATTTATTTTCCCCTACAAATGTTTTTTATAAGAATAGGATTTAAAAACTTTGTGGCGATTGCGGCGATTTCCTACATAATTACTTTTGTTTTAGCAGGAATTTGGCATGGAGATAAGAGCATTTATCTTTGGTATGGCCTATGTCATGGTCTGGCCCTGGCTGCCTTTCAAGTTTATAGCTCTCAATTACCTAAATTAATCGGTCAGGAAAGAATGCAGTGGTACCAAAAATCGACAATGGTGAGAGTATTAGCAACTCTAACCACCTTTCATTTTTTTGTATTTAGCTTGATAATATTTATTGAAAAGACGGCAATAATTAAAAGGATCTTTAGCTTCTTATGAATTTAACCATAATGATTAAGCACCTATTACTCTTACTAATTCTTGTCTGCGTACTCTACGTTGGTGATTATCAATTTGGCTTTCAATACGAATTCTAAGGAGTTTCTATGTTAGATAAGATTCAAACTGCTTTTTCAGAAGTTTTTGGGGTCGATTCATCTCTCGTTAATACTGACACTACTATCAATAATTTAAAAGAGTGGGACTCATTAAAACATTTACAAATGATAATGAAGTTAGAAGCTAACTTTTCCACGAAATTTGAAATGGGTGAAATTGCTCAAATGGATTCTGTCCAAAAGATTATTGAAGTTCTTGAATCTAAAGCTTAAAGAACTCTCTTAGCTCAACCGGCCATTTTTCTTCCTCAACACCATACTGAGCGTAAATCATGAAGATACATCTTTCAAGTCCCCAACCGGCACAGCCAGTAAAGATATACTCATCATTTTCAAACTTAATATTAAAAGCCTTTGAGAAATGAGTCCCATGGTTATTCAAAGAGGCACAAGAAACTTGATTTTGTGAGGCAGGGTTAAAAAGTTTTACTTCATATTTGGAGACCTGTGATCTTTGATAGAACTGCAAAGTAGAAAAATTTTCTGCAAAGAAGGGATCATTGGCGGATTGTATGATCGACTTTAATTTGAATTTTTTAATAAAGTCCACACACCACTGAACACATTTTTTTAATGATTCATCAACATATTCGGCTGACCCAAAAAAGATAATTTCTCGCATTGAAAATTCATGGAGCCTTTCTAGTGACTGAACATTTTTGGATTCATTCCTAAAAACTTTGCCCACTGAAGTTAAGGCTATATTTTGTTCCTCTCTAAATTTTTTATTCTCATACCGAGGATAACTATTTAAACAAACGGCAGAGCGGCACATACATTTTGGATCATGAACATGCTCAGTGATTTTGAACTCGTCATCCCCAGAAAGACCTTTAGATAGATTTGAAATATTCTCAATGTCTTCTCTAAGGGTAGAAATAAAATTGGCAAACTGAGGAGTTTGCTTAAAGAAATCATGTTTATTTAAATTAGAGATTTGTGTAGTTATTGGAAAGATAACTTCACTTGAACTCAGCGATCTAGCAAAGATTAAAAGTTCTTCATCAATTTTCTTCATATTTTGCAAAAGCTTTCCGCTTAAAGCGAAGTAGCCTTCGTTATACTCTGTAATATCTCCCCTTTCTACCAAAGCACTGAAGACATTTTCTGAGTTAGCAACCTCATAGCTTTTAAAATCATGTAGAATTACTGTGGAATCGTCCTCTGAAAAAGGTCGAAATTTTAGAATAGCTTCTTTTAATAAGACTTCTAACTGAGAGGCATCTGAGTCTTTCTTAAGTTCAAAATGGATAATTTGCTTTTCTTTATCAATGACAAAGTTTTCAATATCCTGACTTATATAGGCCAGTCCAGTCTGAAGATTTTCAATATCAACATCATTGGCCTCAAAGCCAATATCAATACTGAGCTTCACCATCTCCCCTTTCATCAAGTTTGTAAGTCACTGGTCTTGCCACATTCGTCTCCTTTAGAATTTTATTACCTCTAGAGATAATATCACTTAAAAAAGCTTTCTCATATTTAACATCAAGCACGTAGGCCTTTACTCCTACTTTTATAGCAAAAGTCTGAGCTAGCGGAACTTCATCAAATGTCACCACAACAGGTTTTTCAAGATAAACAAAACGGCTGGTAATAACCACTTCATGAAGTGACTTTCTTACGCGATCTAAATTTTCGTAGATTGAGATATAGAAATTTGCCACGATCATCATATCTAGAGCGCCACTATTTCCACTAGAAACGACATCAGTTAAAAATTTCGAGTTTGGTATTGTGACTAGATTATCGTCTAGAGTTTGGAGTCTTACTGATCTTAGACCAATACTTTTAATTTCTCCATAAACATCTCCAAAGGCGACTCGATCCCCCACCTGAAAAGGCCTATCAAAAAGAAGGATAAACCCAGCAATGACTGATCCCACCAGGTCTTTTAAAGCAAAACCAATAGCAACTGCGGCAGAACCACCAATTGTGACTAAAATCTCTTTTGAGGGTTTAAAGACAACATAAAATGAGCCTAAAAATCCTATCAGATAAACAAAGAAAGAGAATACTGTGGCAACTTGTAAAATAGTAAGTCTTTTCCCAGAAAACTTTTCCTGTAATTTAGTCGTCCAAATATTAACAAGTTTTATAAAAAGAACGATCCCAACGATTAAAACGACAAAGAGTAGAACTTTATCTAATTTCAAAAAGTCTAGGACGAAGAGTGTCGTGTTTTTAGCTTCCATAAATAAAGTTCTTTAAGGTTAAAAATTTAATCACGCCGTATTGGCTTGCGATATCAATCATGTATCGATTTCTCTCATCTTTAAAAAGAAAGTTCTTTTCTAGACCTACCTTAATGGCATTCCTAACGATTCCATTAGGAAGATTTGTCACATGTTCAATTTCTTTTGCGGTTAAGTTTTCATGTTTTAAAACATGAGCTATCACGAACATTAGATCATCTGGGAGTTTCTCTAACCCCGCCAGGTCCACCTCTTTAGGAATATTGACGTTAAACGTCTTCAGTCGTTTTCTTGAGAGTGCCGTCATCCAAAGATAGAGAGCGGCCCTAGGATTTCCGCGGGAAAGCTCCCAAAGTAATTTAAAAAACTTGGATTCAACAGAGGCATAGCGATCTATCTCATCTTGGGACCTCGTCGCATTGATTAGTAAATCAAAAGAAAGGCTATAATCCGTTTTACTATGGCGACTCATAATTAATTCTTTAATCTTTAAATCGCTCCACCCTTTAATTTCAAAGACATTTCTAAAGAACTGATTTCTTCCGAAGGCCCGATCCAAATAAAGCCAGCTATATTTATTTAAAGACATTACCCAGTATATATTTTCCGTATTAAAGTTAAGTAAATTAAGTAGATACTCATACGCATCAAACCCGCCTACTTGGGAAAGAAAGCTATTCTGAGCCTCATCAAAAAAGATAATAACTTTTTTGTCTAGGGCCTTATCCAACTGGTAGAGATCAAAACTACCTTCCATCTCTTTACCTGTAATTGTCCGGCAAATAAAATTTTGAAGATCCTTTTTATTTAAAACTTTAGCAGGAATCTTAGTTTTAATGACTCTTACTTGTTCTGAGAATTCACCATTAATAGTTTCAAGACAGTGTTTCAGAAGAGTAGTCTTCCCAACTCCTTTGTCCCCAAATACAACGAGGGAATGCTCCTCGCTTTTATCAGTTATCCACTCCTTCATTTCGTCGATAATTGAGTTTTCAAGAGTTTCGCTTACACAAACATAATCCTGTTCATTCTCTATTGAATTTAACTGGAAATATTTTGCGTATTCCTCTGGAATGACTTCGTCAGATCCATTTTCAGCCTCTACTCTCTCAATCTGTTTTTTAAAAATATTAGCGGAGATTTTCTTTGAAATTTCAAAGTTTTCAGTTGCCCTAATAAATAGGTTCAATATCGAAAATAAAATAATGATAACAAAATAAGTCGTGGCCCTTAACTTTTGAGGAAAAAACTTAAAAATGCCTTCAAGTCTTGATACGATAAAACCGGAAAAGTTCTTTTCGATATAAACCCAAAACTCTTTTTCCCAATCTGAAGAAGTTACAACTAACCTGAATATGGAATAAAAAATGACGGTATATTTAACAATAGAGAAGATATAAGTTCGACCGATGGTAGCATCTACAAAAATCAATGAAAGTGCGTAAAATAAATAAATATTAGTAAAGTATTTTGCTGCTAGCTGCGCCTTTCTTTTAAAGGCAGCAAAGCTTTTTACGTCAATTCTTGAAATAGAACCAAAGAAAAGGATAACTCCGGACTTCAAAATTCGGCTTATAAAAATAACTTGAAAAATATCTAAAACGATTCTTACATCACTTAAGAAATCCTGCTCTCTTATAAAATAAATAAGGCCAAGCCAGAGAAAATCCTCAGTATTGTCCTTGATTTTATTCCAAAGACTAAGGATTCCTTTAACTAGCTGATACGACCTAAATTTTGAAAAAAATGATATAAACCGCCCATCAACCCATTGCTTTGAGTTTGAGAAAACCGTTTTTATAGCAAACAGGATAAGAGCGAGAAAACTTAAGTAAACAATATCGTAACCGAGGGTTTTAAAGCCTTCATTTCCTTTAGAGACCTCGTCCCTAATGTAGAGAAACTTTGAGTAAAAATAGCTTAAGATTCTAAAAGGAGATGCGGCCACTTCTTTTATAAGTTTTTTATAATAATCGATGGTAAGAGCCTGCTTAACAACAAAGCTACTAGGTACTAGATTATAAAGGACACCTCTTACATTATTCACTTGAAGAAGCAGATCATTATGGAGCTTTAACTCATGATTCTTTTTAGAGGTCAGCTCAGTTAAAGTCTTTTGCTTAAAAATCACTAACTCTTGATTAAGGGAGTTTAGATCCGAAACTTCTTTTTTTAAGTCTTCTCTTCCCGTATCCGTAATCGTAGAACTTGGGATTTGAGGAAGCTGAAAGCTCTCCCCTGCACTAAAGATATTGTAGTTTCGAGAGGAGATTTCGATCCATATTTCTTCGGTTTTCTTTAATCTTTGGGCCACCTCTTTTTCACTTAAGCCTTCAATTCCGACGAGAACGCTTGAGAGAAATTCAGACTGATCTTCAAAGTACTTCAGCTTGCTCTCTAAGGCCTTATTATGCTCAATCTTTTTATTTAAGAGTTCGATTTTTAGTTTTGTTAACTCAGACCTGTAGGCCGCCAGCCTTTTTACTTTTAAGTCGGTTGATATCGTGGCCGTACTTTCTGCTTCAAGGACTTCACTCGTTAGTACTTTTTTGGCAAGCTCATTGGCCTTATTCTCTTTTTCTATTTCTTCTTTAATCTCCGGGACCTGGTTTTCCCCTTCGATTTTTTTAACGATTGCATTATTTAAATTTTTATTCTTTTTTAATAGCTCAATCTTAAGCTTAGTAAGCTCTATTGATAAATCGCTTAACTCCCCAGCTTTTTTTATCTTTTTATCTTGAAGACATTTATGAAGTAATTCGTGCTCTAATGAAATTCCCTTTCTTTCAGAAATTTGCTTTTCGAGCTCACTAATTAATCTAGGAGTATCATCTAGTACGAACCCTTCACCAAATACAGAGAAGATACTTCCTTTGCTGGCTTCACCATTTATCAGGTTTTTAATTTGGCCTATTTGATTTGTTAGTAAACTAAATGTTTTATTCTCGTAACAGTCTTTTGAGTAAAGGTTATGTGAGAAAGTTATGAAAAGGACTAAGAGTAAATTGCGCATAGCTAAATTTTAATCTACAAAGTCCATAAGTCTATCTTTTTTCGAAGTGCTTCCCTTAACTGTGGCAACATGCACAAGAGCTTCCCCTTGGGTTACTAAAGGAAGCTCATTAACACCTATAATATATCCATTATTGTGAACTAAAATCTCCTCTACTTCTTCTCCGAGAGGATCGTTAATAACCCCAATGACTTGATTCTTCTTTACGGCCTGTCCAAGTGAGACTTCTAGTTTAAAGGTTCCACCTTTTGGGGATCTGATCCAGTAACTTCCATAGGCCTTTACTGTCGAAGGAATAACCTTCCTTTTAAGAGGTAGTAAAACACCAATCTCTCTTAAGGCCGCAAGACAACCTTTTTTCCCCATTTTTATGACCGAGTCTTCAAACCGAAGGGCCTGTCCCCCTTCGTAAACAAGAGTTAAAACACCCTTTTTCCTGGCCGCTTCTCTTAAGGAGCCATCTCTTGTTTTTGAATCAAGAGTCATGGGAGCATTAAAGCTTTTGGCAAACTTCCTCGTTTTTGAACAACTTAAATCGGCTCTAATTTGAGGGAAGTTTGATCTATGTATGGCCCCAGTATGAAAATCTATTCCATGAGTACATTTTGATACGACTTCTTTTAAAAAGATTTTTGCCATTCTTGAAGCTAAGGATCCGTGAGTGCTTCCCGGAAAAGAGCGGTTTAGGTCTCTTCTATCAGGTAGGTAGCGTGACTTATTATTAAAACCAAAAACATTTACGATCGGAACCGCAATAATAGTACCTTTGATTTTTTTAGACTCAAGATATTTTAAAACTTCTCTAATAATTTCGACACCGTTTAACTCGTCACCATGAATTGCCGCAGACAAAAAGACGATGGGGCCATCTTTTGTTCCTCTAATAACTCTAACGGGCATAGTGAGCTCTGTAGAATCATAAATTTTAGCCACTTCTAGATTTATCGTCTTTTTCTCGCCAGGTTTAACTTCTACCCCGCCGATTTTTAACTTCTTAGGCACTAACCTTCCCCTCGCGTTTTATTGGAAACTTTTTTCTTAACTGAATTTTCAATAAAATCAATAATCATACCAGCGATATCTTTACCTGTTGCGGTTTCAATTCCCTCTAGTCCAGGTGAAGAGTTTACTTCTAAAACAAGTGGACCATGATTTGATCTTAGAATATCCACACCGGCTACATTAAGCCCCATGGCCTTAGCCGCCCTTACGGCCGTGCTTCTTTCTTCTGGAGTAATTTTAATAACTTTAGCTGAACCACCTCGGTGAAGGTTTGATCTAAAGTCCCCTTCGGCCCCAGTTCTTTTCATTGAGGCCACAACTTTATCACCAACGATAAAGCAGCGAATATCTGTACCACCAGATTCTTTTATAAACTCTTGCACAAGGTAGTTTGATTTTGTACCGGAAACGAGCTCCATGACACTTTCAGCGGCCTTCGTATTCTCCGCTAAGACAACTCCCTTCCCTTGAGTTCCTTCGAGAAGTTTAATCACACAAGGAGCTCCTCCCACTAACTCGAGGAGGTTTTCAGTCATGGCCGTTGAGTTAGCAAAACCAGTAACAGGAAGACCTATTCCTTTTTTAGACATAATCTGAAGGCTTCTAAGCTTATCTCTAGAGCGGCTAATCGCAACGGACTCATTTGCTGAATAAACCCCGCCCATTTCAAATTGCCTAAGTACGGCCGTTCCATAGAAAGTAATACTCGCCCCGATTCTAGGAATGACAGCATCGAAATAATCAAGAACTTTGTCTTTATAATGAACCGTAGGCTTATGTGAGGTAATATTCATATAACACTTAAGAGGGTTAATAATCTCTACTTCGTGACCTCTGGCTTTACAGGCCTTAACAAGGCTTTGAGTTGAGTAAAGTTTTGGGCCCCTAGACATAATTGCTATTTTCATTTTTTTACCTTTCCTAATAGATATGATTTGCCAGAGTCGACCAGAAACTCACCACGAAGTGCGGCTCTTCCTAAAAGCATTCTAAATCCCATCATATCTCTATTAACTAATGTTACTTCTATTGTTTTTGTTACTTGTCCTAATTTTGCATCAACTTTTATAACTGGTCTTTTAGAGCTAACTCCATTGGAGCTCTTTACATCTTTAAAACATTCAACTTCAACTAGATTTCTAAATCTCGGTCTACTTGAATCTTGATTGGGATGCACATAAAAATCCACAAAGGTTTTTCTACCCTTTTTTATAATTTCTAAATCAGTAACATGAAGAGCCGATGTTCTTGCACCGGTATCGACTTTTACTTTTATTTCCTTGATCTTAAGTTCTGGGATTGCGATCCGCTCTCTCCAGCCTATGGCAAGTTTCTCTTTCTTTTTCACGGTAGGATTCTACCAATAAGCGAGAGCTTCGGCATAGAGAAGTTTAAATTATTTTAGAGCTCAACTTCTAGGGAGGCATTCCCTGAATCCTCTATTTTGGCCTTTTCAGAGCAAAAGACCACCTGAGATTCAACGCGCGGCGCCTTTTTAACGATGTATTGGCTAATAAAGGCGGATCTTTTAATCCTTAGTGATCTAGCCTTTTCTAAACTTAAAGTGCTATCTCCCTCTTTTAAGTAAGTATCGACACAAAAACTGAGAGAGATTTCACTTTCTTTTTTCAAAAAGTTTAATATTCGATCGAGGACTTTAAGTTCTCTGTCCTTTAGCTTTTCCTCATGGGGAGGAAAGTTCATGGCCGCAAACCTTGGCTTTACGGCTAAATCATAACCTTTTTTAAAAAGAGAAATAGCGTTTAGTGGATTAATGGGGATACTACTAAGTAAAAGTGGAGCCACTTTCTTGGCGGCTTCAACGGCCAAAAGGGAATAAAATTTTTCCGCCAAAACATTACCCACTCCCTTTGAGAGAAAGTAAATAAGATTAAAGCTAGGATCGTCTAAGCTTCCAGTAATCTTTGATTCAATTTCTATTTTTCCATTCTTATCTTTGATTAAGCTCACGGCCCTAGAGGTTGAAATTAAGGAAATGTCCTTATCTCCTGACTTTTCAATTTCAAGCTGGGCCATAAAAAGCTTTAGGTCTCCAGAGAGTTGATTGTCCTTTTTCACCTTACCTTTTAAATTTAAAAATAATTTTCCTGAGCCAACCTGACTCTCTTCATCTAGGACTAAGAAGTTTGAGAACTTACTTAAATCAAGATTTTTAATTTTTCCCTTATAGCTCTCTTGTTTTTTTTCGAAATTAATCTTTCCATATTTATTAACATCAAACGCTAGATCAAAATTACTCCCAGCTTCTTTTTTAAGGTTCAAATTCGATATTAAAAGTCCTTTGATTCGTTTAACAGCCTCTTCTTTCGAAGATTGAGTTAGCCCCTGTAGTTTAAGTTCAGCATTATCAAGAACAGTTTTCTCATGAGAGTAAGAAAAGTCCTTTTTAATCCAAAGTGAATTTATTTGATACTGAGCACCTGATTCGGGCAGGTAGTTAAGTTTTTTTAGCTCTACCTCTCCAGTACTTGTTACAACCTTATTTTTTAGCTCTAAAGCTAAGTTGAGACTTAATTCTCCCCCTAAGTTTTTAATTTTTTCTTTTAATTTCTTATGCTCTAAAAACTCAAGATTAAAGTTTTTAATTTTTATCGTTCCTTTTCCACTAGGTTCTTTTACAAGCCTAAAATTTAGGCTTAAATCAATTTCACTTTCGTGAATTTTTATTTTAGCTCTCTTTAGGTTTGCTTTAAGCTTCTTCCCTTCAATATCAATATTATGAATTAGAGCATTTGAGAGACTTAAATCTTTGTTTAGGGGAATAAGAAAGTGTGACAGTTTAATTTCTTTTAGCTTTAGCTCATTTAATTTGAACTTAAGAGTGGAGTTACTCTTCTTTATTTTCTCATTTCGTGCTTTTAGCTTGGGTATAGCCTTAAGCACTAGGCCTTCTATAGTTAGACTCTTAACAACTTTTTCTTTAGAGAATAAGGACAAGAGATCTGGTCTAAGAACAAGTTTTTTTAGTTCTAGTACCTCAGATTTTTCTCCAATTGATAGTCCAATAAGAGTAATTTCAGCTGAAAATGGATTAATCTCAAGCTCGTCTAAGTAAACGGTTGAGTCAATATTCTCAGACATAATTGTGATTAACTTATCTTTAATTAGTCCCGGAGCGAGAAGGAAGCCGGTACCAAAGATCAACAATATTAATAATGAAATTATATATTTAGCTTTCATTAAGATAAAAGTGCTTCGTTGGTCGGCTTACTAATAATGGTTATTAGTTTAAGCCAAAGTGGTGTTATAAGGATGCTAATAAAGATAATAAATATGGTTAGCTGATAAGAGAACTCATTGATTACTCCTTGCTGCATACCTATGGCCGCTAAGATAAAGCTAAACTCCCCTACTTGGGACAAAAAGGCAGAAGCAACCAAACTGTTTTTCCAGTTTCGTCCTCCGACAATTAAAATTCCCGCATTTATCAAAGTATTAGTGAACATGGCCACAAAGGTAAGCAGGAGAACTGAGCCGATATTATTAAGGAAAAAATTAATATCGAGAAGTAGACCAATGGTAGAAAAGAAAAGAGCATTAAGGATGAGCTTTAAGGAAAAAAGAGAATGGTGAAAAACATGACCTAGCTTAAGCTGTGCAATTACACTACCGGCGACAAAAGCTCCTAGGGCCGTCGAAAGCTCTAAGGCACCACTTAGAAGGGCAATACCAAAAGCAAAAGAAAGACAAAAAAGAACCTGAATTTCATTATCGTCTTTTAACTTATCTACAATTTTTCCTTTTATAAAATTTATTTTAGGTAGTAAGTAATAAATAAGCCCCAATAATATTGTTCCAAAAATTTGCTTAATGAATTGAATCTTCTCAAATTTTGAGTCCCCCATCATACCCACGATAATAAGCATGGGGACCACCATAATATCTTGAGCAATAAGGATACCTAGAACATCCTTACCAAGTCTTGTGTCAGTTAGTTTTTTATCTTGAAGGAGCTGAATGACCATGACTGTTGAACTTAAGCTAATGACAAAGCCAAGTAGAATTGATCTATTTAAAGGCCAATCTAAATAGTGACCAATTCCTATTACAAAGAGCACACTGACAATAATTTGAACAAGTGTTCCAAGGACAGTTACCTTCCATTCCTTTACAAGTTCTTTAGGGGACATTTCAAGCCCCAAGAAGAAGAGCAGTAGAACGACTCCAGCCGAACCGATCTGATTTATGGCCGAGGCTTTATCAACAATCCCAAGGCCCCCCGGACCAATTAAAATCCCAGAAAGCAAAAAACCAATGGCATTGGGTAGCCCCAATAGCTTAGTTACAATCCCTGAAAATAATAGAAAAAGAATAACAATAGAGAACTCTTGAAAATGGGGATCAAGATGCACTGACGCTCTCCGTTTCCTTTAACCAATCAAGATAAAGTCTATTAAACTTTTGCTCTATATCCCCAACTTCGGAATTTATAACAGGCAATTTAATAAGGGCCATTAACTTATCGTCCTCAACAATTATCTTAGTTCTTGCGGCTATTGAGGGAATAACAAAGCCCTCTTTTTCGCAAAACTTAGCTATACTTTTTTTGGCTTCTTCTAAATAGCTCTGACTAATTTCATTGGCTAAATTTAAAAGCTTTTCTTCAAGCACATCGAATTCTTTAGAGTTACTAACTCTAAAGTGAAAGGACTTTATAGAGTACCCTTTAAAATAAGATTCATTTTTAAGGGCCTGTGAAAGCATTAGGCTATTGGGAATGGTTATAATATCGCCAGTTGTTTGTTGAGAATTGCTCTCTGGACCAAGCTCTAAAACCTTTGTGGCCAAAAGTCCTTTTTCTAGAACAAACCCCCGAAGCTCTTTCATTTCTATACGGTCACCGGTTTTAAAGGTATTGGCGCTTCTAATAAGAAGGCCCCCCGTCAAACACATAATCAGTTCTTTAAAAGCTAGAACAATTGCCGCCGCAATAGCAAAAATTGAAACGAAGAAAACCTGCAGCTGAGCAAACCATAACAGAAAAAGAACCAACACGAAAAAATAGCGAAGATACTGTTCCGATTTTTTCTTAAAAAAGTTCTTCTCACTTCTTGAGATTTTCTTTTTTTCAATATTTGAATAAAACAGAAATCTTACAATATAGTAGAAGACCAGAAGCAAACATGAAAATACCGCTGTTTTAGTATAGGGATATTTAAGCATTAATGAATTTATTTGATTTAAAAAGTTCTCCATTTATAACCCTAAATATCAATCCCAAGACTTTTTTCAATTTTAGTTAATCCACTTGAAATATTTTTATAGAGCATGGTTCTACCTAGAAGTGCTCTAACAATAAAGCGATCGACTAGTTTTATTAAAGTTTGACCTAGAATACTAAACACAAGAATAGATCCTAAGATATAAACCACCATCTCCGTACCCTTTTCATGATTTTCAAAAAAGAGTCCTTTAGTGTTCATCCCAAAGAAGCCCACGATTAAATTAAGGGGCAAGAAAATACCTGAGACAAGAGTTAATAGGTAAATGTTTTTATTCAGTTTATCGTTCTTAATTGAGCTGTAGTAGTGGTGAATATGATCAAGTCTCGATAGGCCACCTTGAACATTAGAGATTTGATAATGATTATTTTTCTGAAGATCGATAAGCTCTAATTCAACAACATCAGCGTTCTTCTCGTTCCAGCTTAGTAACCCATTTAGTGCCCTGGCATGGCGACCTAAAAACCTCTCAATTCTTGATAAATCTTTTTTAACATCAAACCAGATATCCATAAATACTGTTGGAACACTTCTTTCATAAAGAAGATCTTCGAGCTTTTCTACTTCGTTAATATACTCTTTGATAATAAACTCATTACTTGAAAGATAGTTTTCAAGAACATCTACAAGCCCTAATACTCCATCCTCGAAATCTTCAAAAACACTACTCTCAAAATTAAATTTATATAATTTATTTTCTAAGTATAAGTATTTATGATTTCCGTACTGAAGCTCTTCATTATCAATTTTTAAGTACCTAAACCAAAGGGAAAACCCATTCGGAAAAGGAGCAAAGAAAGTCTGCTGCTCAGATCGATTAATACTTTCAAGTAGGGCCGTGGCCACGTCAGAATCGAGTTTGCTGGTAAGCTGTTCTATTGAATATTCCATAAGCATATTTTCTAGTTTTTACTACCGATTAGCAATTAAACTCAGTTATTTTAGCAGCCTAGACTTAACCTAGTGCACCAATCAAGTACTAAAACAATAAAGCCTTTCGTCCGAATAGAACTCGTGAGAAAGACTTCAATTTTATTACTCGTTTTCGTCTTGGTCTCTTGCTCGAGTTTTGAGCCTGATTCAAGGATTTCTTCAAGATCCCCCGCCTCAGTAGCGAAGGTATTCTTTTCATGTAAAAAGGGTTTAAAGAATCTATTTGCCGGTACCACAAAGAAGAAGGTCAAAGCGAGCCTATTAAAACTTCAGGCCGGTGAAACTCTTGATGAAATTGAGCGCGCTAGATTTTTAAAACTTACTCACGAGATCCCTTTTACAAGTGACCGCCAGGCAGTTGAAGTTGCCTTAAGGTCAGGTTCCCCTCTTGAGCGGGCCCATATTGATATTATCAGAAATTTTATTGGTCGGGATATTATGCTATCTCACAACACCAATCCAAAGCTTTTTAAAAGGCTCTTTGTTGGGGGTGATAAAGCGCTCCCTCAATCTTATGGGATTGAGTTTGAGCTTATCCTTGATGAGGTACCCGCCATCTTAAACTCATACAGAGTTAAAACTTTGACCGAGCAAGAGTGGTATAGCTTAGGGATTGAACAAAGGTTTCGGCTGGCCAAAGAAGCCCAAAAGAATGCAGACGATGTCGATAATATCTTTGTTCGCCTTTCCGACGCGAACCCAAATCTTCCCGAAGGCCTATTTATTGAACCCCATGGAACTATAGAAGGAAACGGTCTTATTTTTGATAACCTAGGGGACCTAAGAAATCTCATTACCTATATGTCAGAACATTATGGAAAATTCTCTTGGCAACCTCATCTTGTGGTTGATGCAAATGCTAGTTTTAGAGGAATGTCAGGTTACACATTTTATGAGTTTGATAGAAACCAACTTTCAGTTCTTGAAAATGGCTTTGAACGCTACTTAGGAAACGAAAAGGCCATTCCTTCTGCTAATATCGTTCATTACTCACTAGGCCCTATTGATCAAAAAATGGCAGATCGACTAACTGAAGCTGATGAATATTTAGAAAATGGAATAATGGATATTAGTATCTCCGGAGTCAAGGCCATGTACGCTCCTCACTTTCGAGTTGCAGGTCCCTACGGTCCAGGAAAGATGGGATTTGAGTTAAGACAGTTTCATAAAAGATATGAAGACATGTTTGACTCTTTAACCAAACTAGCAAGAGATATTGACCAGTATGGTGACCTTGATCACTACTCTCACTTTTCAAAATCCACACAGGTTTCCTCCACAACCATTCAAGAGAGAATGGCTCGTTATAATTTTACTAAGGAAGAAGCAGAGGATATGGAGTTATTCTTCTTAGCTTTAAGTGAAGAAATTTTAAAATATAACCGAAAAATGGGAGGTGGAAAAAGTGGCGCTGACTTTGAACATAGGCTGCTCTACCCCCTTAAAGACTGGTTAAACCACCCGATAAGAGAATCTCTTAATAAAGATGAGCTTATGGCCTTCGATAATATAACAAAACAGCAACAGCTTAGATTTATCAAAGAAGTTCAAAAACTAATTAGAAAATACGACGTAACTGAAGTGACACCGGAAACTCTTAAAGAAGTTAGAGTTTTAATTGCCGATTGGGCCCATAAATCTAAGTACTCCGATTTCTTTGAAAACTTTAATAAAACAGTTCAGGGGAAAAAGAGAGACTTACAATATTCCTACCTGCCTAACTTAAAGTTCTTCGAAGAAACCTCGGAAAAAGTTTATAAGTTCAAAAGACCTAATAGCTCCAACTTTACTTATAAGAATTATTTAGAAAATACCGTAGAAATCGCCTATAGAGATATCGGCAAAACTGGTCATATGGAAATAAGAGTTGGAACGAGACATTATTCAGTTAATGGTGTTTTATTTGGTTCGACAATGACCTCTTCAAAAAGATTTTCGGGATTCGAATCTGGCGCTGTTGGAAGAGTTTATCGAATCGACAGACAAAAGATTAATGAAATGACAGAGCAAATTGAAGCTTTTATTAAGTCTGCCTCTAAAAATAATTTTCCCCCATTTGATATATGGGGTACTGATGAACTGGTCAAAGAAGTTACCGGTGGGTTTAAGATGGTGAACTCAAAAAACAAAGGGCTTATCAGAGCTAATATTGAGGAGATCGGAGGTCTAAAGTACTTTGTTAATGGAAAAGTAAAAATACCTGTGGTTGAAAGAGAAGGACAATACTATATAAGAACCACTAACTGCACCAGAAGCGTAACTGATATAATGGCCAGATATTTAGATTTTAATATTGGCTCTTATGCTTCTGCCGGTATGTTAGATAACGCCTTTAAAAAGGGCACTACCGCAAAGCCATACGATATTGAAGTTCACTATTAGTTTTTTAAACTGACCTACTTGGGTGGTGATAAAATTAAAACCTTCCTAGTTTTT
The DNA here is from genome assembly GCA_002720865.1 of Halobacteriovorax sp. Taxonomy (GTDB): domain Bacteria; phylum Bdellovibrionota; class Bacteriovoracia; order Bacteriovoracales; family Bacteriovoracaceae. The sequence goes on along the minus strand of PBIO01000019.1, from coordinate 78 downwards.
AGACATTCAAAATTGATCCATCCTGGATCAACTTGCTTCGCAAGCTAGATTTTGAATATCTTTCTTACACTAAAACTT
>PBIO01000018.1 GCA_002720865.1 Halobacteriovorax sp. | reverse complement strand
GATTTTGGGCAGCTACGATTCACGAGGGTAAATCTAAGCAAAAGCTGTACCAGTTAAACGAGGCTAGTCTTGGGAGTAAAGTTCATCACCACGGTAGTAGGTCAGTTTTCACTAGTTACAGATTGTGAACTTAATTTCAGGTGCGCCAGAGGTTGCTAGTGCGTTTGGAACACAGTAAACATCATCATTCCATCTAAGACCGGCATCGTAGAGGTCCGCTAATCCATTGGCGTTTGTGGCCTGAGAGTTTTCATCAATAAAGCGTCTAAAAGTTTTCGGATTACTTTCTTTACCCGGAATTTTTAAGTTACTTAAAGAGATACCTCTTGCAAGGGCACCAGAGGCGCATACCTGCTCTTGGCAAGCTAGGTTTTCAACAATGATTGGATTGGTAATATATCCAGTATCAGCATCAATTTGTGACTCGGCTACGTCTTTAGCAGCGGAAGAGACGAACCTATTGAAATAAACAGTTACATTGGTAAAGTCTGGTAAAGCACAGATTGTCCCATTATTTTGAGTATTTGCTATAAGGCCAGTACAACAAAGCTTGGGGTCATCACCCGGATTCATTTGTGTTCCTGTTGGAAGACAGCAGCTAAAAGTATCATCAGAGAAAACCTGTTTAATTCCTGTTTCAAAGTTATCAGGGTCGGCAGCAGAATAAAGGCGATCATTTAATGAATCTCTGTATTCAGCGTCTTCACCGGCCAAGGCCTTTATTAGGTTTGGCATCACAAAATCACCTGGGAGAGTTTGATCGTCAGGCCTTACTTTACAAAAGAGATTAGTAAAGTCTTCCGTTTTAACGCCTATTTGAGGAATACCGGTAAGCTCCAGAGTGTTAAGCCAATTAAAGATAGTCGTGGCTTCTGAGTTACTTGTTTCACGTTGTTTACAGGCGGCATCGTCTGGTTCTTCAACATGATCGCAAATAAAGTCACCTGTATTGCTACAGGTGGAACCGGCCACGCAAGTTGTCCAGTTCATACATTTGAAGGATTCTTTTGGAACATCTTGATGCTTATTACTTCCCCAAGTATGCCCGCCGCCATTATCATCTGAATCAAAATGTCTGATCCAATGTCCTGTACAGCAAGTTCTTTGACCGATGGTAGAAATTGTTTTCCATTGATTTCTAAAGTCATCAGTTGGGTCATCAAATCTGGTACAGTCAGCTGCCGTAGCTCCACCAGTTCCACATTGGTCAGCTCTTGCGGCCCTAATTTGAGGCTCAGGGTTTGTCGTATCTCTTAGCTTATCAAACATTGTAGCGGTTCTAGAGTAACGACTAGAATTTGATAGTGAGATACCGATTCCTGGAATTTCTGTGTTATTTATAACCGGAATATTAGGGTCATTTGCACCAAAGTCAGATTGGTCGTAAAAATTACCTATCGTAAATTGGTTCCCACGTTCGCGGCAACATCTATTATTAGTGAGATCGTAACTAGGATCGGTAGGAAGGACCTCTTGACCGCAGATTAGTCTTTCTTTCCAGAACTGAATTTCGTATTTATTTAAAGAAGTATATAAATTAGAATCATCAGGGTCGAGGCCATTTAACTGTTCAGTAATTGTTTTAGAGGGGGCACATTCAAGGTCTGTATGACAAGCGGCACCTGGCGCTCTTAAACATCTATTTTGCTGAAAATTTACTCCTGTTACTTGTGTGTTTTCAAAATCAACAGTGAAAGTCTTTTGTGCCATGGAGCCTAGAACATTTAGTGAATTTGTTGAGATTGCCTGGCTTCCCGCTAAAATTTGTACGGCCGGGTCACTTAAAGGATTATTCTTTAATGCATTATCAAAAAGTATATAATCACCTGATGAATTAAAAATTGAGCAGGAGCTTAAATAGACATCTGAGATATTTCCTGTTTGAGACATTCCCATTCCAGTTACCTGATCACCTAAATGAGAAGGTCCAGGAATATTTTCATTTCCATCTTTAACATTATCATCAGAAGGGTTTCTTCCGGGGATACAAATAGCAGAAATATTATTATTGCTTAAGGCGGACTGAGCATCCGTCGTTATAGCCTCGTCTCCGTGATAAGAGTAGGGTCTTCCAATTAATCTCGCTCCTAGTCCAAACTCATCTAAATCATTTTCTAAAACCGTTGAACTAGAATTTTGTACCTTAACTGACTTTCCAAAACGAGCAATCTTATTATTAAATTTTTCTACCTGAACACCTTGAAGGAATTGCTGACAATAGGTATTTGAGGTACAGGCATGAAGTTTTTCACTGTCTGTACCAGAATAGCTATTAGAGGGATCATTAATTTGGTAATCCGTATTACAGGGAGCACCTCTTCCGCGGTAGACACATCTTTTGGTTGCGCCACCAAGACCGCCTAAGAGGTTTATTAAGTTTTCTTGTGGCTCAAGTTCCGGAACTTCTAGTCCATTGGAGTCAAACCTGGGCCATTTGGTCTTAATCGTAGAGACCGTTTCGCAAACGTATTCCCAACCTAGTTGAGTGGCACAGTCGCGATCCGTATTACAAAGATGATTCTGCTGACATTGAGCTCCATCGGAGTCGAAGTCAGTGGTCACTGTAGAACCACTTTGAGCCGTGCTAGAGGCGTCTGAGACAACTACAGTAAAGGTACTCTCAATAGTTTGATCTCCAAAATAGGAATTCACTGCCAGAAAGAGTTTTGTTGATTCAGACTTAATTCTTCTTTGGTTTCCAATAGCAAACCAACGTACTCCATCAAAAGATCCTATGACCGAACCATAATCAAATCCAAACCAGTCTCTTTGATACCCGTTGGCAAATAGGAAGTGCTGTGCGGCCATTCTACTTTTTCTTTGCTGTTGACGGTCAGATGAAGTTTTATGCGTCCAAGGAATCATGGTCGCTGGTACAAAACAGGCCCTTCCAAAGATCTTGTCGTGAGCGGGGTAGGTCGATGCCTGAATTGGGTTTGTTGTCTGTAAGTCGGGTGAGTAGCCCCCACCTTTATTAAGAAAGTTTGCAGGAAAGAGCTTTGTGACTCCGCTAAAGTAATCTGTACCACAGAAGAAACAGCTGGAAAAAGTTCCAGTATCGACAAAGATATCGTAATTTCTACCTTTAATTACAGGGACTTCTTTAGCTGATTTAGCATCTGTCCCAATCGAAGTAATTGAGCCGTAAATTTCGTTGAATCCAATATAGTTATCAATATTGTTTGGCTTTAATAAGTTTCCATTTTCATATTTAAAGGCGGTTCCTTCTTGAGGCTTGGAGTTAAATGTAACATCTGATTGATATACTCCATCAGCGTCATAATAACGAACAGGTACAGTTTTTGAACTTAAAAGCACAGTTTGTTGAAGTGGGGGAGCTGGAATATCTGGCTCTGGGTACTTACAGGAGTAGTCAACCACAGCATTGTTAACGACGACTTCTTCTAATGTACAGTCTCCAGTTCCGCAATCACAAATCGTTTTAATTTCATTTGCAGCCTCTTCAACTTTTTGTAGAACATCAAATGAATTTAAATCAACAAAATAAGTGATTTTAATTTTTTGAGTATCGTAAACTTGAAGACCAACACCTTGAAAAGTTACCTTAGCTGGAGAAGTTAGAGTTAAAACCCATTCAGACCCCTGAAGCTTGGTTGTATCGTCAACTTCCACTTTTATTGTTTTATTCGTATCGGCATAAAAGGGAAGAAGGAATTCATTACTGGCCGGGAAGTGATCCGTGACCTTACTTAAGTTCTCACCTTGAACATAATGCTTTTCACATTTTGCTAGATTTGAGCTTACTCGCTTACAGGAGCCATCAATTCTATATTGAACTTTAAGAGTTTGATTTGGTGCTGAATTAGATATTTGATAAGTTGGATCTAGGAAAATACTTACTGCATCTGTGATCGTATCATTTCCTTGTGGAGCACCACTTGATGTACTACTGATTCCATTAATGGTAAAATTGTCTTTTAGGAAAGTTCTATTACTAAATAGGATTTCACCTGCATAGATAATCTGCTCTATTGAATGTTCTGGCACAGGGTTTGTTCCAGTATAAATATCAAAGAAGCTTCTATCATCTAGACCTGTTTGATAAGTTGAATTTATGTCGGCATCTTCAAAAGTTAGAGTACATAAGCTCATCTCACCTTCAACAGGTGTAGTACATTCATATAACTCTTTAAGCCTAGTAAACTTTAATGCTGCTTCAATACTTGGATCAACAGGTGGAGTAGGAGTAGGAACAACTGGAACATTTACTGAACATAGGTGATAAAAGTTAGGGTAGTTAAAAATATTCGAAGGGTTTGAAAAGATATCTTGCTCAGCCTGTAAGTACTCTGCACTAGTCGTATCCGTACCATCTTTGAGTTGCTTATCGTTAACACATTGGCCTAGGCTACAACAATCAAAACCCTTTGATTGACATTCTTGAGATGAACCACAGCTTGGTCCATTGTTAACAGTCCCACTATTATTAGTAAGTCTTATTGAAAGATAATTTGTTTCAATATTTGTAATTTGTGTTCCTCCTGAAGTTCTAACCTGAACAGGATCAGAGGATAAAAGTGAAGAAACACAAGAAGGGCAAATATCGATTAGTGAATATGATATTGTTTCACCAGGAAAATCAGTTGTTAGGGCAGAGTTTATTCCGGGCTTATTACAAAAAGTTTGGTTTGTATTAGCCTCTGAAGGAGAAGCTAAATAATAGTACTCCTGAGTTTGGGTGCTAAAATTGAAAAAGAACTGAGGTGATAAGGCAATAACCAAAAGCTTATTGTTTAGACTTTGTTGAAATCTAACCACCATACATTGAACGATACTTTTATTGGATGGATTGATTAAGTTATCAACTTCATCTCCTCGCAAGTAAAAGGTGTCGGAAAAATCTGTATTTATTGTTAAGCTAGAACTTGATTGAGTGGAGCCATTTTGAAAAAAGTTTAAGCTATTTGAAAAGGTTGGCGTATTAGGTGTTCCACCATTTGAGGTTTTTTGATCAGAGCTTCCAGACTTTTTTCTTTTTCCATTTGGGCTTTGTACGCAAGAAGAAAAAACAAGTAGGCCCACCAAAATTAATATGGCATTAAAACGATTAAAAAATGTGGCAGCCTTGCTCTTTTTCATCACCTATCTTCTTTTCGGCAAATTAATGCTGTTCTTTATCTCTATAGCTATTATCCTAGGGGGTAGGCTGATTCGTTTCATCCTATTTGTAACTACTTGATATAAAAGGCGATGAAGAGAAATTCACAAGTATTTTTCGCCAAAATTTGGTGGCAAAAAGCTCATATATTTAGATTACTAAATATATCGGAGATAAAACCGAGAAGTAAGGTAGGATATAACAACAAAATATTTCTTGGAGTTTAGTATGAAATTGATTATCAGCCTTCTTTTTTTATTTTCGTTTTCTGTTAATGCTATGGACGCAGGAATGATGGGCATGCTTAAAGGAATGAAAATTGATAAGGCTGAAGTTGCAAAAATGCTGGACTCTATGGTTAAGATGGGTCGTATCACTCCTGAGCAAGCAGCTAAAGCAAGAAAAGAGTTAAACGGACTTAATGATAAGGATTTTGAAAAGTACAGTGAGATGGCCAAGAAGAAGATTCAATCCGGAGCCGCTAATCAAATGATAAATAAAGACTTAAAAAATAAAAAAGAACCGGCCAGTGTTGCTCCAGCAAATACGAACGTTGAGGCGAAAAAAGAAAAAAGCCTTGAAGAGTCTATTGATAATACGACAATTGATTTTTCAAAATTAGGTCAGTAATTTCTAATCAGCTTAAGAAGATAAAAGAGACCTATTTCAGAAAATCGAAGTTTTAATCGCTCTCGATCTCCTGCGAACTTAAATATTGATTTTTCTATTTCACCTTTTTTTCCAGAGGCCAAGGCTAGGGTTCCGACAGGTTTAGATTCACTTCCTCCGGTAGGGCCAGCAATACCACTGAAAGCTAAGACCAAGTCCGCTCCAATTTTATCTAAAAGCCCGCAGGCCATCTCTTCGACTACCTCTTCGCTTACAGCGCCAAACTTTTTTAAAGTCTGCTGCTTTACTCCCAGAATATTTGTTTTTGCATCATTTGAGTAAGTAACTAGACTCCCGATAAATACATCTGAACATCCTGGAATATCGGTGATCCTACTGGCGGTTAGGCCCCCTGTACAAGACTCCGCAAAGGCAAAAGTTAACTTTTTATTACGGGCTTCGTTAATGACGAGTTCTGGAAGAGGGGTATTGTCCCACTGCCAAACATGCTCATTAAGTGCTGATTTCTCAATAAGTTTTTTGATCTTAACTAGTTCATCTGAAGGGTCTGAACCTGAAAGTGTAACGACTATATCAACACCGATTACCTGGGGAAGAGAGCTAACTAAGCCAAACTGACTAAGCTCATCCCAAAGTGTTGGGCAGAGTTCTTTAAAAATTTTTTCTTCTGGAACTCTCGCTGTTCTAATCACAATTCGACTTTTAGGGCTGTACTTCTCTTTGAAAAGTTTATCAATATAGGGAGCAAACTCTTCTTCGACCATTGCCTTAAGCTCTCTTGGAACACCGGGAGCGGCGGCAATTAATTTATTATTATTAATAAAAACTAAACCTGGGGCCAACCCTTTTGGATTTGGGGTAGCAATAAAATCTTCAGGAATATGATGATAAGAGTTTAAATCTGGAGTCCATTCGCGGTCATAGTATTTATAGTTCTCTATTACAATTTTCGCGGTTTCTTCACAGGGTCTTAACTTTTTTCCCGTAAACTCGGCTAAAAGGGACTTGGTCATATCATCTTTAGTGGGACCAATTCCTCCAGAAGTTAGGATAAGGTCGCAGCTCTTTAAACCGTCCTCAAAGGCCCTAAGGAGGACTTCTCTTTCGTCAGGCAAGACCTGTATCTCACAGACTTCAATACCTCTAGCATCCAGCCATTTGGCCAACCAAGGCCCATTTGTGTCAGCAATACGGCCATAAAGTAGCTCATTTCCAATGATAATAATCTTAGCCTTCAAGTTCCTCTCCAGATTCGCTATTATAGTCCGTATATATGGCAAAGAGAATACAATTAACCTTAGATTTTGAAGTGGATTTGGAGCAGGAAGTCACTAAACGATTTCCAGAATACAATGACTTTCGCATTCTTTCTCAAAGTTTAGACGCTAGAGGAGCAAACCGCGGGAAAAGACCTCGTTACCAATACTCTTTGGAATTAATAAAATCAGGAGAGAAATTCTCTATCATAAAAGAGGAGTTCAAAAATTTAGGAGCTCTTAGTAAAAAGCCCATTATCATAGGAGCTGGTCCAGGAGGACTCTTTTGCGCTTTAAGATTAGCTGACTATGGTGTTCCTTCGATAATTGTAGAAAGGGGGGAGCGGGCCCATAAAAGAATGAAAGATATAGCAAAAGCTTGGCGCTATGGGGAGTTCAATCCAGAAAGCAATGTTTGTTATGGAGAAGGCGGAGCAGGACTTTTTAGCGACGGTAAACTCATTACGAGAATTAAGTCTCCCTATGTAAACTATGTGATGAATCGCTTAGTGGACTTTGGCGCGCCAGAGGATACAGCCTATCTTTCTAATCCACATTTAGGTTCAAATAAAATTAGAGTTCTTATTGGTAAAGTATCTGAATATCTACAAGAGAAGGGCTGTGAAATTCACTATAATACTAAAGTTGAAGGCCTAGACTTTGTTGACAAAAAAATTGTAGGCGTAAGTCTAAATAACGGACAAAAACTAGTGAGTGATAATGTTGTCTTGGCCACTGGTCACTCAGCAAGTGATATGTATGAACATTTAGAAGAGCTAAATGTCGCCATGAAACCAAAAAGTTTTGCTGTTGGGGTGCGAATAGAACATCCTCGCTCGCATATGGATTATATTCAATACGGAGAATATATAAAGTATGACCTTGGTGCCGCTAGATATCGCCTCTCTTGGGAAAATCCTGAAACGAAAAAGGGAACTTACTCATTTTGTATGTGTCCGGGTGGTTATGTCCTTTCAAGTGGAACTGAAAATAACGGATTAGTTGTCAATGGGATGAGTAACTACGCAAGGAATTCTCCATGGTCTAACAGTGCTTTAGTCGTCTCGGTTGAAGCGGGAAAAGATTTTGATGGTGAGCTCTTGGCCGGTATGAAGTTTCAAAGAAATATCGAAAAGGCCGCTTACAATCTTTCAAAAATCAAGGCCAATAAAAAAGAAGTCCCATTTATAGAATTAGACAGGTTTTTAGAAGGAAAAATAGGTACCGGGGATAACCCGAAAACTAGCTGCCCTTCTGGAATCTTTAGAGAGGACTTACAAAATATTCTTCCATCCTTTATCACGGATCATTTAAAAAACGCCTTTAGTAAATTTGAAAAATCTTTAAAAGGTTTTTCCGAAAAAGCTATTCTTATCGCACCAGAAACTAGAACTTCGGCTCCAGTTACAATTGAAAGAGACCGGGACACTCTGGAGTCCCTTTCTCATTCTGGGCTTTACCCATGTGGAGAGGGAGCCGGTCATGCTGGTGGAATAACTTCCGCAGCTGTCGATGGCGTAAAAATAGCCATGAGTATTTTAAGGAAAGAGAAAAATTTAGATTAATAGTTCTTTTTGCTGGCAAGAATTGATTTGGCTCTTTCTTCTGGAATTCCATTAGAGACTAGAAATTGAAATTGCTGCTTCCATTGCTCTCTTCTTTTTATTCCTTCTGCAGATGCATCTCTTTCATCCACAAATTTTATAACTAAGGTTGAAGAGCAGTCGTTGCAGTTTCTGTATTCAAAGACATGGTTTTTATTACCTCTAGAGTAGTTGCCGTTTTCTAGAGGAGAGGTTTGATCCCAATAAGATTGTCTTTCAGCAAATTCTTTTTTACAACAGCTACATAACTTAGGGAATTCACTGGTCAAGAATTGACGTCCAGTTATCGAGCAGGTTTGAATTTCATTTTGTTCTATTTTCTTAGCACCCATAGGTCATTTTCGGTATTTTCTTAAAAATTATTTAGATTTTTATAGTGAGAAGAATAGTAGTCAGTTTTTAGACAGTTTTTTTAAAAATCAAAATTGTCAGCTAATAAACAATAATCAATAACTTCCGATAGGAAGTTATGTTTAACTACTTGAAAAAGAGAAGCTCTTCTAAGGGCATGGAATTGCTCCTTGAAGGAGAGAGTGATTCCTATAAGCTGCTCAGAATGAGCTTCTTAAAACTTCTCCCATTTCTTTTGCTTTTGATGCTGGCATTTGAAAATGCATTGGCCTTTGATACCTCTTTTAACAATATTCAAGTTATAGATGAGGATCGTCTACTAAACGGATTGAATAATGATCTTAGTAAGGAGCATCCTCTTTATAAAAAGATTTTAGATGAATTTAAAGATCAATATGAAACCATTGGGCAGAGGCAGGCACAAAACGCATTACAGGGAAAAAATATATTTATTGGTGGTGGCCTAAATAAGATAGGAATCCGCTATGCTAAAAGCTTTGTTGACTTTAATGTCAATATTGAAAGACAGCTTTCACCTGACCTCTTTGACGATGAACGCTGGATTGTAAGAGACGTCTTTTCCTACGAAATTTCCGCTAATAAACTACTTTCTAAACTTTCAGATGAAGGAATTATCGAAGTTGGAGAGAGTCAATATGCCCTCTTTGCTGGTCTTTCATTTAGAAGACAATACACATGGGTGCATTTTGCTGATTCATACACCGATGGCCTGACGAGAAATTTTCAAAAATTATTTCTTCCTTTCCTCGCTTTTCAAAATGGAAATTATAAGAACTTACCTACACAAGAAATACTAAAAAAAGAAGATTTTTTAACTTTTAGCGCTGGCGCTATTGGAAGTATGCCAATTGCTGGCCCACTTTGGGCAAGTGCAGGCGCTTTAGGAAAATTTACAAAGCTAGCCTCAGTACAGTTTCAATCTGTAGCTTTTGATGAAAGAGTAAAAGAGAATGAAGCGCTTCGAATGCAAGTAGAAAAAACAATCGGAGCCGAAGTAGGACTAAGGGCATCTCTTCAAATCGATTTCTTAAAGCTTCTAAGATTCACTTTATTGTCTTTTGATTTTTCATACTCTTATGAACAAAAATATAAAGTTCATTTAAGTTTTACAGAATCTGACCTTCAAATGATGGAAGAAGATGCTGCTCTAAAGAAAGAGCTTAAGCGAGGTATTAGATTTGGGAAAATCGACACCACTGTCATGCGGCCCATGCTCTTAGCCTTAGAGGACTCGAGAAAAGCGACGATGAATTCAAAGTACCTTCTCCTCCTTATTGGGGGAATGAAAGATCAATCCACTACTCATATCCAGGTTACAAAGGATGATAAACTGCATACTTTCTTTAAGCACTTTTACGAGAAAGCTAACTTTGTTCAGAATATTTGGAGTCGAATCTTTGGTGGGGTAATGAGGTCATTGCTTGGGCTTGATTCAGTCACTAGAAAGTCACTAGTAGATCTAAGAAGGCTTGAGATTGAATATAAAAGTAGTGAAAACCTTATTGAAAAAAGAGAGAAGCTATCCATCAATAAAGAAAATTTCTCTATGGTTATCGAAAGAAAGTATAACTCAGGAAAGCTTACTAAACTTACCAAAAAACATGCCGTTGAGATTCTCGAAAGCTATGGTGGTGTTGACCCTCTCGTTTGGCATCTCCTTCGAAGTCAACAACTACAAGGTCCCCTAACTTTAACGGGGAAGTATATTATAAAGAAAGAGGGCCTCGAGTACTTTAATAAATTAAGCTTAAAGGAAGTATATACCGTTATAAAAGAAACATGTAGAAAACGTTTTTTCTGTAGGATTTCACTAGAGAAGAGCTTTGATCGTTATTGGAAAGAAGTCAGTCATCGCTCTTATTCAAAGAAGCTTTATGATTATTGTAAACCAAAATTTAAACTCTTCAGAAGTGCAAAAAAGAAAAGATATCTCTGGGAGTCTTGTATTCAAAAAAGAACAAAGCTTTCTATAGATCAAAGATTAAAAAATATTCCCCTCTGGAGATTTAAAGATTTTGCCCAAAAACTAACAGAAAAATCCCGCACCAAAGTGGATCTTTACAATTATTTTGGTTTACCAAATGTCTTTTTACATGGGTCATTTGAGGCTCTGGACTTAGAAGGAAGAGATTTTATCTCCTATTTTAGAGAAGGGGATTTCAATGGTTTAGGGGTCATTGATAGCTATCTGTTAGATAATGGTCTAAATAATGCTGCTTCACCTTAATAAAGCTTATAATTGTCTAAAAAAAACCGAATAGCTAGGTGTGAGAGTCTGGTATCTTTTTATAGGTTTACTGCTGTTTACATGCAGTCACACGGTGGAGCGTTCCCCGGCATCCTTTAACACAGGAAATTGTAAACAATTGATAAAAAGTATTCTTACTAAAACTAAGAAGAACACATTTGGAATTGTTAAAGAAAAAGTTATTTCACCTACAGTAAAAAAATTATCTCGACATAGCTTAAAGTCCCGTCTTTCTTTCTTAAAATTATTGAAGGCCAGGAAAGGACGATTTCAGTTTCTAACTCAAATGTACGCCGATACTATTAATAAGATGATTAAGGAGAAACTTATATCTCCTGAAGATGTACCACCTTTGTTAGCTCAGACCGATACCTCTAAGTTTCTCTTGGATTTTTCGTATGGAGAAGTCAGGTTGATTCCTAGGTCTTGGGAGGGGCTTCCTAAGTTAGATGAAACTATGGACCTCATCCTCGCGAGAAGTCAGCCTGATAGCGACCAAGTTATAAGGCTTCGAAAGCTTCTTACTGATTCTGAGTTCACTCCTCTAGAATTTAATGAATTTCAAAAGTACTTTGTTAGATTTCCTGAAAGTGATGAGGAATGGAAAATATTAAAAGAATATTTAAGTTTTGCTACGGCCATGAGACAAAAGCATCAAATGCGCGCTTTAGCCGAACTGCCGAAACTCTTTTACCCAGAGGATTCAGGGAAATACATAGATAAATTTAAAAAACTTAGAAATAGTATTGATAAATTTGAACTGAAGCAGATTAAAAAACAAGAAAAGAAGGCCCTTAAAAAAGGTTTAAAGGGAGATGAAGCAAAAGCTTTTGCAAAAAAACAAGCAAAGGAAATGACAGCGGTATATTCTAATATGAAATACGCCTGTCGCTCAACAAAACCAACTCCTGAAAGTAAGTACGCCGCAAAGAGAACCTCCTCGTTTTTTATGGCAATGGGGATTTCAGCAACGGCAGGAACTTATGCCTACGCCAATTGGGACAAGGATAAAACTGAGTTTGATTGGTATGGGAAATTAGGTCATGATTTAGCTTGGAAGTTTATTTTTCAATATGGATACAACGCCATTATGACAGATCAAGCTGCCACCTTTTTGAAGAAAATGGTTTCCTTGCATATTTTTTATACCCCCGCAGACTATATTGAAGCGGCTATGTATGAACTTGAGTTTGGAGAAGAAAATTCTTTTATTAAAGAAGAGTACGAAAGAATAGTTGAACTTAGAAAAAAAGAGGATCCCGAATTTATTAAAGAATATAATGCGGCCATGAACTCTCTGAATAATGAATATTTTCCTGAGCAGATTAAAAAATTCATTTCAGAAGTCATGAGAGGAAAAGTAGAAGTTGAAAAAAATGAGTTCGATGAAATCTTAAGCTTAGAAGAAATCTCGGCCGGTGAGCTAGAGGATGATGAAATGCAAGAGCGTTTAATGGAGGCAATCACTCAAAAAATATATAATGAAAACTCAGGTAGTATAAAGCTTGGAAGCCACACGATGGATCGATATATCTTTGTTAGATCATATGACATGTTAGATGTGCCAAAAAGCTTGTTAATGGGTCTTTGGATATATAGGACGATGTGTATGGGTGGGCTAAATATGAAAGCTGCTATCACACAGGCTTCAATTATTTACACATTAGATCAGATCATTGGAAAGTATATCTATTATCAAATTAGAAGAGATATTATTAATATGTAGGGAAGGGGGCGACCGCCCCCTGGTTTTAAAGAAAATTTATTAAATTGCGTGTAGTGAGGAAAAAGAGAAAAAATGCTTTTTCTTTCGGTTAGATCGATCAGCAATTTTTTCAAGCCGCTTTTTCAATGCTGAAAGAGCATTTCGAACTGACTCGTTTGCAGAGGCGCCAATTTTTTTGGCAACGAGCTTTTTCTTTCCAACCCTCACTTCTAGTGTGGTTGTAAAAAATGAATGGTTATCTTCTTTAATCGAAAATTTAAAATTCCTAGCTTCTGGGTAGTTATTCTGAATTTTCGTAAAAACTTCTTTACTCATAGGCGAATAGTCGCCATTAACAATTTTCATATTGAACTCCTCGTTCTTTAAATAAATTTAGTTAAACTTCTAAACGAGGATTGTAGGGGGAGATAGACCTGACTTTAGGCTTAGGGCCGGGTCGGCAATGATAAAATGAGTTTCACTAATTCTTTGAACTGCAAGTGATATATGTCTTGTTTTTACTCTGAGCTGGGCAATAGGGTCGATTAGAAAAAAGTCGACATTATCGCGATTTTCTTGGCATTTTTGATAAGAGCTTATCTTTGCCGAGGAAATTGATTTATTGCACTTGCTTGTACTTGCTCCCAGTGCAATTGAACCAGCGATTAAACTAATTTGCACTAGAGTAAGACTAAAGCATTTGAATGAATTCTTTCTTGATTCCTTCATACACACAAGATGAGGTTGATTTTATGAGAGTCAAGGGTAGTGACAGATTTTTTTAGATTGAGCAAAATAGAGGAAAGTGGTCTAATATAATCTGTAACTTATTGAGGTTTGTTCTGTGTCAAAGATCCATATTGTTTTAATATTTCTAATAATTGCTTCCGTGGGATCCTCTATTTATTTACTAATGGAAGGAGACACCCAAAAAACATCTCTAAAAGTAGCTAAAAAAACTAAGCCTTCAAGTAAATCTTTGAATGAGAGAACAGGAAACTACGTACAAGGAGTTTTAGAAGTTCCTAATCTAGCACGAGACTTTAAACGGTGTTTAGGCAGAGGATACAGTCCTATTGAGTTAGAGGTCTTAAGAGAGGCCAGAGATATTTTTGACGACCATGTTTTTGATGAAGGAACTTTTTCCTGGAATAAAGTGACCTATATTGACGAGCTTGGGGAAAAGGTAAAACTCTTTTTAGGACAAGATTTAAATTTAAAAATTTCAAAAGAGCTTGAGGGAGGAGAATTTAGGGAAATTGAAAAGGTTCAATTAGATTCCTTAGATGAGCTAAAAGAAAGGCTTGAAGGAAAACAAGTTCTCATCAACGAATATTCTCAAATATTCGTAAAAGGTGACATAAAGATGGAACTTCTTTTAAGTGGTGGAAAAATGAAATTTTTAAAAGTTCAGTCCCCCAAAAAGAAAGTTATTTGTAAGCCTTAGTCTTTAAACTTTAAATCAGCAAAGATTGGGAAGTGGTCGCTTGCTTCTTTTAGTTCAAAAAAGTCTTTATTAACCCCGACAAAACATTTCTTTTTATTTTTACGATTGGTCCAGTATGTTAGTTTTCTATCCTCTGGGATATTTTTGAATTTAGCTTGGTTTTTATTGCAGCCCATGAAAACTCTATCTTCATTGGCCATAACGACTCCACTTTTTATGATCTCAAAATGGTCACTAAACATCATATAATCGAGAGTAAGCTTTAATCTTTTTTTAGCAAACCCAGGGCTCTCATTTGTATGACCTGGATTCTTCATCCAAGGTTGAAATTTATTAAATAGTCTTCTTAGTATCTCTGAACCCTTATTCTTTTTATTGGTTATATCTGTGTTCCAGTCCCCAACGGCGATAAAAGGAGTCCCAGGAGGAAGTGGTTTAACATGCTCTAGTTCAACTGGGAAATCAGTCTTGCCCGTTAAGTACCACTCTAAGAATCTTAGCTGATCAGCATTTCTAATATAGTTAGGGGATCTTTTATTCCCAAAATGGTAAGCAGGGACAGTATGAAGTAAAATTAAATGAACTTCTCTTCCTTTAATATTTAAGGTCACATCACTAAAGGTTTTATCAAAAAGCTCCATATCTTTTGGAAGGGATTTTCCATTGGCCTGTTTATACCTTGAAAGATTAATTCTTTTATTAAAATCACTCCACTTTAAATCTTTAACGAGAACCTCGTAAGTCTTTTTAAAGTCAAATAGGGCACCTGTTGAGTATTGAGCCGGAAATATTCCATAATTTACTTTATCAGCAAAATCTCGTGCTCTTGGGTCACTAAAGTCTGTATAGAAATTTCCATTACCCTTTTTTCTGGCCAAGGCACCAGTATTGGCAGGGTGGAAACTAAAATTCCAATTTTTCATTTTGGGATCAATATAAGAACCTAAATTTCTCAAATTCTCCCCTCTTGATTTAAATTTATAAGAAGGAACGCCTGGGATATCGTATTGAACTTCGTTGAGACTAAGAATATTAAAGTCAAGCTTTGATAAAATATTTTTAACGTACTGTAGTTGTGGGTTAGGTTTATTAATTTTATTACTATCAAGCTCTTTTATATTGTAATGAACAATCCTAATTGGAGCTTTATTTGAAAAGCTTCCGCAGGAGCTAATAAAAATTAATGCTAAAATAAATATAGGTCTCATAGGTAGTTCCCATTATAATGTGAATCTATAATAAGATACTTGTATTGTGAGGAATACTCAAATGAGGGTACTAATTTTAGGGGCAACCGGCCTCGTAGGCTCTAGAGTTTTGGACTTAATGCTTCAAGATTCAGCAGTGGAAAAGGTCTATTTAGTTAGCAGGCGCTCGTCTGGTGTGGAACATCAAAAGATAGAAGAATGCATTGCCCCATTAAGTAAAATGTCAAAATTCGACCAAGCCTTCAATGTCGATATTTGTTTTTGCTGCCTAGGGACGACTATTAAAAAAGCTGGGAGCAAATCTGCCTTTAAAGAAATTGATTATGATTTGCCACTAGAGGCGGCCAAGCTGTGCAAGCTAAATGGAGTAAATAAGTTTGTCCTTATTAGTGCTCTTGGGGCTGATTCAAATTCATTTGTTTTTTACAATAAAACAAAAGGTGAAGTTGAAGATAGTATTTCTAAACTAGGTCTAGAAACATTTTATGTAGTAAGACCTTCACTGATTGTAGGTAAAAGAGAGGAGCGCCGCCCTGGTGAAGCACTTGCGATGATTGGCTTTAAAATGCTTGACCCCTTATTTTTTGGACCGATTAAAAAGTATAGGGGCTCTAAAGTTGAGGATATAGCGAAACTCATGGTTAGTTTAGCAAAGGGGGAAGATTTTCAAACCGCCATTGAATTCGAGAAATTATAATTCAAAAATAAAGGAGTCCATATGATGAAAGTTGGGCTTATCCTCTTTATGAGCAAGTGCCCAGTAGCTTAAAGGGCCAGTTTTATTCTCAATAACCGCAGTAAGCCCTATTTTCATATTGTCGCTTTCCCAAAATCCACTAGGAAATTTATCAAGGGCAATCCAAAACTTTAGACAAAAGCTATCTTCTTTTTTTACTGCGCTAACGGCCAAATTTGAAATATTTGTATATTCTTTTAAACGAGCTTTGATACTAGGAAAGTAAAACAAATTCCAATTGTATGCGCTTGAAACATTGAACTCAAAGTATTCATCACCGGATGAGTTTTTAACAAACATTTCAAAGCATGTGGATTCCCATAGCCCAATAACACGGCTTGGATTAACTAAAGGCTTAGGAAGTAGAATATTTGAGAGGTCTCCCTTTAATTCAAAAGCAACTTTTAGAACTTTAGCTTCGACCCAGGCCTTGGACCTAAACTCAAGGTTTAGGTCCGATTGATTAAAGGGAATAAGATTCTTCCACATCTTTATTTAGACATAATTTTAGATAAAAAATCTACTGGAAGAGGGAAGAAAGTTGTTGAAGCAGCATTACTTCCTGAAATCTCTTTCATTGTGTCTAGGTATCTAAGAACAATGGCGTTCTTTTGAGTATCAAGAACCGCAGCAGCTTCAGCGAGCTTCTTTGAAGCTTCAAATTCACCTTGAGCAGAAATAATCTTTGCTCTTTTATCTCTTTCTGCTTCCGCTTGTTTGGCCATGGCCCTTTGCATTTCAATTGGAAGGTCAATGGCCTTTACTTCAACGGCTGATACCTTGATTCCCCAAGGCTCCGTTTGATCGTCTAGGATGACTTGCAGTTTATGGTTAATTTGATCTCTACCACTTAAAATATCATCGAGCTCAAATTGACCAATGACCGACCTAAGAGTCGTTTGAGCAATTTGATTGGTGGCCTGAATAAAATCCTCAACGGCGATGACCGCTCGCTCTGGGTTATTAACTCTAAAGTATACAACACCGTTAACTTTTAAAGTGACATTGTCTTTAGAGATAATATCCTGGCTTGGGATATCCATAGTCACAGTTCGAAGATCAACTCTTCTCATTTTCTCAAGACCCGGGATCAGGATGATAAGACCTGGACCTCTAACTCCAGTAAAACGACCGAGTCTAAATACGACACCTCTTTCGTATTCCGCTAGGATTTTAAGAGTATTAAAAAGTAAAATTATCGCGATTACGATAAAAGGTACAAAGGCCATAGTCTCCTCCGTTGAAACTAAGTTTAAGGTATTAAAACTAGGAAAAGCTTAACGGTTTTGCTCCGGTTTATCAATTCAAGAGCCTATAAAGATAATCCGAAAAGAAGACGTGAGAGTTTTGTTTATCACTCTATTCATAGGGCTTTGGTCAGGTATTCCTTTTGCAGTCGCAAAAGACTTCAAGGATATTCAAGAACGTCTAAATAATGCTGATCCTGAAAAAGACCCGGAAAGCTTTGTAAGGGTCCTTTATGATGCTTACAAAGAAACAGAGAGAATAAGAGGGAGAACAACTAACGACCCTGAATATGCTAACTACCTAAAGGAAGTTAATAGGGAAAAGATTGAAGAAGGAACTATCTGCGTTGATTGTCCAAATACTTTTCTTTTAACAGAGCAGGTAAATGATATTCTTCAGCACCTGGCCAAAGATCCAAAATCTAAGATACCGCCTTCTGTTTTAAATGAAGTTAATTCTTTAGACGGCATGTTCTATTTTACAAAAGAAGAAGCAAGGCATTCTATAAAAACCGCCGAGGAAATTCCATGCCGAAGATGGGAACTTGGTCGTGGCTCTATGCCTTTTCAGGACCCGGAAGAGTTTGATGCCAGTGAAAATATTTTAGTTTTCTCGAGAAATATTAACTTTAAGAATATTTCTCAGGCCCAGCTTTTAGAGCCAGGAGTTCAAAAGACTTATTTTTTAAGAGGACAATATCCACATGAGGACATCGTTATTCGAGTCATTAGAGATAGTAAAGGCAATGCGCAAGTGGCTTACTTTAGAAATAAAGAGATTTATTTAAAGGCAAAGAAAGTTAACGATCAAAGATTAAGAGAACTTGAGGCCATGGCCCCTGAAAAGAGAAAACGATTACTAAGAGAACAAAAGCTTGCAAAGGAAGCTGCAGAGAAAAAGGCGGCCAGTGATCATCTTGATATTGATTATGGATGGAAGACCGAGGGGGATGGATTATTACCCAAAAAGGTCACAATACTTTCACTCGATGGAGCCTCTCACTTTGATACGGTTTCTATTCAAGGAGAAGCTGAAATCTCTAGTAAGAAACAGGCAGCTGGAATAAAAGTTAAAAGTAAGGAAGGGAAGGACTACGTTGGCTTAGAGCTAGAGGCTGATGGAGACTTAAGCCTTAGCTCTAGAACAGATTTTGAAAGCTTTGCCGTAACTGGGCAAGTCAAGAAACATGGAAACACCTCGAGTGCCTCCGTTCAATTTCGTGATGATAAAGATAAAGAAGTAGTTGAACTCTCTGTTGATAGGGCAGGTCTGGCCAGACTAGGTGTTCCTATGAGCTTCAATGTTTATGAAACGGGGCTCGATATCAATGGTAAAGTTGTGGCCGGGCAAGATGGAAGCTTTGGCGGTAATTGGAGCATTGTCGATGGAACTACGAAAAGACGTTATATGGATGTAGGTTTACATGGAAATAAAAAAGGGGAGAGTGTCTCAGTAGGACATTCACGTAACCTCTCAAAAAATTCTAGCATAAGCATAAAAGTCGCTAGAGATAATTATGAGGATAATAAACAAACTGCCGGCTGGGTTCAGTTTAAATACGATTTCTAAAGTATGAGAAGCATTCTTTCATTATCATGCTCTTTTATCTCGTACATTCCGCCGTCCTCTAATTTTGTTTTACTTAGTGCTTTCCAAAATTCTCCACCAACTTTAACGGAATAAGTAAAACTATCGGGATCGTCCGATTCAATTTCTTCAATGACCTTTGCCATTTTCCCTGAGTGATCGTTAAAATGCCCGGTCCCAATATTTTTATGATCTCTTAGTAAGAACCAGGCGATAAAAGCGATAAATGTAGCTATCCCGGCCACAGAAGAAGCAATCAAAGAGGTACTTAAAGTTAAATATGAGTCCTCTGTCCGATACAAAAACATAGAGCCAAAGATAAGCGCTGCTATTCCGGCCGCGGAAAGGATTCCATAACTAGTGACATAAATTTCAATAATAAAAAGAATAAAGCTTAAAATTATAAGCCCAAGAGCACCAATATTTAGGGGGAGCACTTGAAAGCCTATGGCCGCTAAAATCAAACATACAGCACCTATACTTCCAGCGATAAAACCGCCGGCTGCCTGAAGCTCGAGATAAATAAGTGCAGCGCCGATTAGAAACAAGATATAGGCCATTGAAGGGTTGGCGAAAATATTAAGTAGTTTTTGACCACCGTCCCAGGGTTGCTCTTTCCACTCTAGAGAACCAACATCGAGGGTATAAGTGACACCTTTAATTTTTATTTTTTTTCCATCGAGTTTTTCTTCAAATTCTCTTCTGCTATTGACGATTTCATCTGCTAATTTTTTTAATTTAGCTTCCCCAGCTTTAAAAGAAGTGGCTTTTTTAATCATGTCACCAAAAAGCTCTGGATTTCTGCCTTTTGACTCCGAAAGACTTTGAACTAAGGCAACGAGGTCATTAATGGCCTTTTTTCTTAGGTCTTGATCTTTAATATCTCCGCCGCCTTCAACTGGAGTGGCTGCCCCAATATTTGTCCCATCGGCCATAAATAAAAGATGAGCTCCGCTTGCGATAATAGCACCGGCACTGGTTGCGGATGCTCCTTCTGGCTTTACCCAAACAACCACTGGCTTATCGCTATTACCAAAAACAGTTAAAATATCTTTTGTTGTTGTAACAAGTCCGCCAGGGGTATTGATTTCGATATTAATAAGATCGAAGTTTTCTTTTTGCGCCCTTTTAAATCCAGTCTTAATATAATTTAAGGTTGCCGGGTTTATGGTGCTATCAATATTTAAAATTAGAACTTTATCGACTTTAAGCGTTGAATCTTCAGATTTTACCTCGGCAAATGGTGATAGACAGAGGATAATAAGTGCCAGTAAATTTATTTTTTTAAATATCGTCATTTATGGAGTCCTGTTTTGGGTAAACCCCAATTTAAAATTTTTTTAGGTGATTACCTTAACCCTCTTAATGATAAGTCCTGTCAGTGGGTCCGGCAAGGGGCCCTTGTGGCAAAGCTAAGCTCTAATAATGAATATAAATGGTGCTTTATTGGAAAAGAAAGGGAAGCACTCGCTAAGTATGGGCAAAAGCGATCTCTGGAGGTCTGTGAGTTTCCTGGGGGAATCATCGCACCTGGCTTTTATGATACACACTTTCATTGGGTGCAAGAAGACGTACGAACTATGCCAAAAGATAGCTTGTTAACTTGGCTATCAAAATACACCTGGCCCCATGAAGCGAAATACAAAGATAAAACTTATTCAAAAAACAAGGCGAAAGTGTTTTCTAAAAAGCTTTTAGAGGTGGGCACCCTTGGGGGAGCTTGTTATGCTTCAATTCACGGTCATAGTGTCGATCATGCTCTAAAAGAATTTATTGGAGACTATACGATTGGAAACGTGCTCATGACCATGAATTCGCCGCCATATTTAAGTCAAACCCCAAAACAGGCCCTCTCCTTAGTAAAGAACCGAAGTGAGAAGTATCTTGAAAACTACGCTCTAACACCTCGCTTTGCTCCCACCACTCATCCCCATGTGATGGCCGAAGGCTCAAAGCTAGCTAAGAAAAATAAAAACTTTATTCAAACTCACTTAAGTGAAACACCTAATGAGATTGAATATGTTCTTGGAATATACCGAGGGATCAAAGGATTTGAGAAAATAAAGTCCTATACAGAAATATATAAAAAATGTGGCCTCTTGAGCTCTAAAACTATCATGGGGCATGGCATACATTTAAGTTCAGAAGAACTGGCCATGTTAGCAAAATCCAAAACGGCAGTGGCCCATTGTCCCACCTCAAATGCACCAGTAAAAGAGCTGGGTCTTGGCTCTGGTCTATTTGATTTTAAACGAGCAGAAAAAGCAGGAGTTCGTTGGTCCTTAGCCTCAGATATTGGAGGAGGACCTTTCTTATCTATGCTTGATGTTATGAGATCTTTTTATAAACAAAATCAAAAAAAGAAAATTAAAGAGGCCACCTATATCAAGGCCTTCTACAGAGCTACTCAGGCGGGAGCTGAATTATTGGGTCTTGCTAAAAAACGAGGGAATTTTCAAAAAAGTAAAATGGCCAGTTTTATCATCTTAGAGAAACCTAAATTAAGAGAAGGTGATAAAGCTGAAGAAATCCTAAAAAGAATTATCCACCGAGGTTCTAGAGAGCAGCTTTCCCAGAAAGTTTTACAAACTTACTATAATGGTGAGTCTGTTTATCAAAAAAACTAAAGGCTAATTTCAATCCCAAGGGGACAATGATCACTACCTAAAACTTCTGGTTTGTGAAAAGACTTCTTAATATTGTTTCTAAGTCCTTCAGTTACGAAAAAATAATCAATCCGCCAACCCACATTTTTTTTGCGGCAGTCTCCTCGATAAGTCCACCAAGTATAATGGCCTTCTTCATCAGGGTGTTTCTCTCTAAAGATATCCACAAATCCTTGAGCAAGCATTTCATCTATAAACTCGCGCTCATGGGGGAGGAAGCCGGTAGATTTTTTATTTGATTTAGGATTCTTTAAATCTATCTCTTTATGGGCCGTATTAAAGTCTCCTGTGAGAATGACTTCTTTTCCTGTTTTCTTCTTTAACTGAAGAGCCTTTTTGACCATGGCCCTAGAAAATTCTAATTTAAAATCGACTCTACTATGATCACGTCCGCCGTTGGGGTAGTAACCATTGATGAGAAAGAACTCTTCACTTTCTAAAATTTGGGTCCTGCCTTCATCGTCAAAAATCTTTTTACCCAGTCCGCTAGTAACCTCAACTAAAGGGAACTTATCTTTGACGAAAATTGCAGTACCAGAATAGCCTTTTCGAACCCCAGAGAAGAAGTAGGACTTATAACCTTTTGGGGCAAGAACTTCCTCTTCAAGCTGTTCTACATGGGCCTTGGTCTCCTGAAGGCAGATCACATGGGGCTTTTCTTCTTGCAACCAGTCAAGGAAACCATGCCTAACACAGGCCCTAATGCCATTTACGTTCCAACTCATTAATTTATACTTTGCCATGATTACCCGCGTTGTAAATGTATAATATTTGTAAAGAAAACTTCATGCGACATAAGTCCCTTAAAATTTTAAAATAGTTTTAGAGAGAATTTGATAACTACTAGGAGTAATCATGTCAGGCAATCGTTGTTTTGAAAATATAGCAAAATTAATCAGAGATAGAAGAACATCTCACCCAAAAGGATACTCACAATCTGAGCTATCTCATCTATTAGGATATAAGAACGGCCAATTCATCTCTAATGTAGAAAGAGCACTGTGCAATGTGCCATTGAAAATGCTTAAGCGTGTTAGTGAAGTTTTAGATATTGCTCCAACAGAATTAAAAGAAGCAATCCTTAAAGACCAAGAAGTAACTCTTAATAATTTTCTAGAATCTGCAGCTAGAGAAAATCTTCAAACGGCTGCGCCGCTTTCCTAAAGACCTTTATAAGCTAAATAATCTTCCATAGAGCCAACGCTTTCTTCAGTATCACTACTGAAGTCGCTGGCTTTTTGGGTTTCAAGAAAATGCGGATCTTCAGACGGCAAGTCGGCCGGAACTTTTTCACCATCAAAGGGAATCTCATGGTTTTCACTATAGGTGCTATCAAAAGTTAAACCATTTACCCTAGCTAAGAACTTTTCACGGTCCTCACCCTCGAGGGAATTTTCAAATTCCCGAACCTTATTCATAGTATTGGTAAAATTTCTTTCAAGCTTGGCCCTTTGCTGAGGGTCGGCTCTATCAAAGAGGGCAAAGTATTTTTTACGGGCAGCTAGGTGCTGCTCCATCATGGTTAAATACTTATTATAAATTGTATCTTCTTTACTCAGTTTATAACGGCGCTTTGGACGACGACGATTATTCGACTTCTTCTTAGAACCATTATTATTTCTTGGGGTATTATTTCGGTTTTCCGAATTACCTGAAGATTTTTTTCGGTTGCGGTTTTTATTTCTATTTCTGTTTCGGTTGCGGTTATTTTTTTTCTTTTCCCCGCCACCCTGATTTTCGTCAGCCATTTAGTAAGTCTATAAAATCCGACAGGATATGACCAATATGTCACAATGTGCCATAACACAGCATACCTTCTTTGAAACCTCTAGTTCTGTTAACTTATCGGGAGTTTCAATATTAAGGAGAATAATTATGGCAAAAGAAAGAGTTAAAGTAGCTGTAACAGGCGCTGCTGGGCAGATTGGATATGCCCTTTTATTTAGAATCGCATCAGGTCAAATGTTTGGACCAGATACGGAAGTAGAGCTTCAGCTTCTAGAACTTCCCCAGGCCCTAGACGCCCTAAAAGGTGTTGCTATGGAGCTGGATGATTGCGCATTCCCACTTCTTAAAAATATAGTTTGTACGGACGACTTAAACGTTGCCATGAAAGATGTAAATTGGGCCATCCTGGTTGGATCAGTTCCAAGAAAAGATGGAATGGAGCGAGCAGACCTATTAAAAATAAATGGTGGAATCTTTACAGGTCAAGGTAAAGCCATTAACGACAATGCTGCTGATGATGTTAGAGTTTTTGTCGTTGGAAACCCATGTAATACTAACTGTCTTATAGCTATGAATGCCGCACCTAAAATTTCAAACGATCGCTTCTATGCCATGACAACTCTAGATGAAAATAGAGCGAAAACTCAGCTTGCTCAAAAAGCGGGTGTTGATGTTGACGCCGTAACAAATATGACGATCTGGGGAAATCACTCAGCAACCCAGTATCCAGATTTTCACAATGCAAAGATCAATGGAAAGCCGGCCCCAGAGTCAATCTCTGATAATGCTTGGCTTGAAAATGATTTTATCTCTACTGTTCAAAAGCGCGGGGCTGCCATTATTAAAGCAAGAGGACTTTCATCCGCTGCCTCAGCTGCCAACGCCGTAGTTGATGGCATTTGGAATCTTACTCACGATACTCCAGCAGGTGAAACCTACTCAATGTGTCTTTGCTCAAACGGACAGTACGGAGTAGACGAAGGATTAATCTTCTCTTACCCATGCCGCACAGAAGGCGGAAAACTTGTGGTTGATGAGTCTTGGAAGCACGGAGACTTTGGAACAGAAAAGTTCAACACAACTCTTAACGAACTTCGCACAGAACGCGACACCGTTAAAGAAATGGGCCTAATCTAAATTCCAGCAGTCAAATTGCGTTAGGTACCTGGTTACTTGCTTAAATGAAAAATATCAGAGGAGCCTTAGGGCTCCTTTTTTTGTGTTAATATTAGAAAATGTCTAAAAAAAATAAAATTAAGAAAGCCTTACTACTATTTGGAGTTTTGATATGTGGATATGGAGTCTGGGATATCTTTTTCAATGAAACGCAATATCAAAAAGATACCAAAATTTTTAAAAGTAAGCTGAAAAGTCTAAATTATTGCGACACAGATAAGGATTGTTATCCAACCGGTAGACCTTGTGATCCTATTGTAAACATTAAAGAGAAAGATATAGCTTACGAGCTTATTAGATCATACGAAAAGAAGTATATAGACCCAGTACACACCCTGTGTTCTTTTTGGGGTGAGTATTTATATCCTAAATGTGAAAATAGAATATGCATTGGTTATCATGATTATCAAAAGGAACTAGAATATATCATAAAAATAAGAGAAGAATATAAAAAAGCAGGAGTTCAAGACCTTTCGAAGTTTGATGAAAAAATTGAACTATATAAAAAGGCAATTAAAGAACAGAAGTAACCAGGTACCTATTGCTACCTATTGCTAGAAAAATTTAACTTATATCTACCTGTTTTCGCGAAAAGTAACCACGTACCTACTGCTTGGTAAAACGAGCAAGACCTACGAGCTTTCCGTTCGAGTAGAAATTGGCCACATCGATTGATTTACCTTTGAAATGAAAGAAGCTACCAGGGCCGGCCTGGATTAAGATGGAGTCGTTTTTAATCTTTACATCTCCATTGCCCCCACGACCTGAAGAGTTTGAATAGGTTTCTCCGTCAGCGGAGAGTTTTAAAGTAAAGCTCCCATCGACTTTATCTTCTTCTTTAAGCTGAAAATCGATATTGAGGTAAATATCATCTCTACGGCCGCGGTTATTTCCCGCTATTCGATAAAGATTTCCTTTATACTCACCAAGTAGAAGTTTTAGGATTGGAAATTTTTTTATAAAAGTTGAGCGAGCATGGAAGAGGGCCGGATCTTTTAACATAAACTCCTGGGCATCTTTGATAAGGGCATCATCATTAATATGCTTAAGATTTGCATTTTCTTTTTGAATAAAATCTTTAAACCAGCTGGTCGGATTAAAATCAATTTCTCTTGGGATATAAACTTCAGTTTCAGGATTTCTTTTTGTAACGGCCAAATACTCTTTAGGATTTTCCAAAAGTTCTTTTAGGTTTTCTTCCTTTTCTTTATCTAGCTTTAAACCTAAGTTTGCCAAGAAAAGAGAGAATGCTTTTCCATAAAAAGCTTCAGCTTCTTTGTCTTTTTTATATTCTGTTTTAGTAATGACTTTTACTTCTGGGTTTGATGTTTTTTCCCCAACTATTTTGGTTTTAACTTTTTCTACAGGGAAAAACTGACTTCCGATGAGAAGACCAATTGTGAGAGAAAGAAGAGATATAACGGCAATTTTCATAAGTTCTTTAAAGTTAACAGAAACTTTACAATAGAGGAAAGCTCTTGGAATTAATCATGTCGCAAAACGTTAAGTGATTAATTTAAAAGAATTAAGTTTAAAACCTCCAAGCTTTGCACTCTAGTTTTCCCTTGTTAGAGCCGCCAGCACTTTCTTGCTCCGGTTCTCACCAGCTAAAGGTTTTTATAAAATATTAGTAAGAGAACATACACGAATCTCAAGGAAGAGGTAGTTATGAAAAAGACACTTATATTTTTATTAGTGGCATTTTTAAGTTTTGGTTGTGGAAGTGAGCCTGAGTACGGCACTCCTGATCCAACAGTTCCAAAACTATTTAATGGAGTCGAAGGGGTTGAACTTATTAATCTCGATCTTTTTGAAACTTTTGTTTCACAGGGAGTTCCGGCGGAGCCTTTAAAGAAAGCTCTTCTTTATCTTCAAGAAAATGATCAATATGTAAAAAACAAAGATTATATGACTCTAGTTGATTTTTCTAAGCATAGCTCCAAGGCCAGATTTTATCTTTTAGATCTTGTGAATCAAACTCATGAAGTTCTTCATGTGGCCCATGGAAAAGGAACGGACCCAGGGCATACCGGTTATGCAAAATATTTTTCAAATGTTCATAATTCTAAAAAAAGTAGCCTGGGAATTTATCTAACGGCTGAAAGATACTGGGGAAGTAATGGCTTAAGTATGCGTCTAGATGGAAAGGAGGCCAGTAACTCTAATGCTAGGTCTCGCTACATCGTTGTCCACGGGGCGAAGTACGTTTCCCCTGGAAGATCAATTCAAGGTAGATCTTGGGGCTGCCCAGCAGTCGCCATGAATAAAATCAATTCTGTCGTAGAGCAAACAGAAAACGGTTCTATTCTCTACGCCTTTAAATAAATAATTATAAAATATGAAAAGCCCAGGTAGCTGCGGACTACCTGGGCCTCTCTGAGGGAGAGAGTCCTGCACTTTTCAGCGCAGGGACATTGAAATTTTATTTTGCGTCTAAAAAAGCGTGATAGTTATCACTTGAAACATAAGGCTTATACTTAGCCTTTTTATTACCTTTGTAATCTGTTTCATCTGGATACTTCGCTGTCTGATTTTCTTCCGTACCTTGATTTGCGCAGCCTGAGCTCACCATGGCCAGCAGACTAAAGGTAAGTAAAAGAAGTAGCTTATGTGGTAGTGTGGCGTTCATTCTTACCTCCTTGTAAGTGAAGATCGCTTTGTCGTCTGAGATTTCCCATCCTTGGTAATCTCTCACTATTTAATATTGCGAAGGTCGTGCCAACTTTTAGAAGGGAGTTTGGTGACAAAAAGTCCTTAAATACTGGAGTAAATGGTCAAATAGGGCCTGAATAGTTCAGCTATGGAACTATTTAGGCGCATCTTGTTACCGGTAATTGATGGTTTTAGTCGGGAACGTGGTTAGTTTCTTTAAACTTTTCAACAAGCTGGTAGTAATGCCTTTGCTCGTCAATACTAAGGGGCTTAATAGTCTCTACATTTTGTTTACGGATTCCTTTTTGTCTAATCACATCACCAGTTCTTCTAAGTTTAGAAGTAATATTTTGGGCGATAGTGATAAGCCATTCTGGAAATTGTTTATTAAGTTGATCAACTGGAATTTGAATTAGAGTGGTTGGCTCTAGAGTGGCAACGTGAGCTGATCTTGATTTTCTGTCAAAAAACGAAAGCTCACCTAAGTATTCTCCAGCACCAAGATAAGCAAGTGGAGTAACTTTTGTACCATCGTTAACATAGATTAAAAGCTTTCCTGAATGAATAATATAAAGGTCATAATCTTCTTGGCCTGCGCAGCAGACTAGCTCTCCAGCATCTAGATTAATTGTGAGAGGACCGTCAATTTGTTCGCTCATAAAAAAACCACCTTAAAGTTTAAACTTCTCTTTAATCGTAACATAGAGTTCTTCTACATAGTGTCTATAATAGATTTCTTGAGGGAAATGCTCAGCTAGGAATAATTCATTAAGTCCTAAGTGTCTGGTGACAATATTATTAAAATCTAAAAGTTTGATTCCCTGACCTATAACTTTCTTCTTAATTATAGAATTGAAGACAGGATGGCTACCATCAGGACCACAGTCAAAGGCAGCTGCTTTTCTAAGAGAAACTCTGGCCTGATCAAAATGACCTGAACCAAGTTGGGCCATTCCTAATAAATAAAACGTTTGGGCGTTGCCAATACTGGTTTCACTTAATTTTCTAACTTCAGAAAGAACGGCCTTGTGATTTCCTTTCTCAATTTTAGCCTCTAGTTCTCTTTGATATTGTTCCAAGGAATCTGTGGTGGAATTAAGACAAACCTTCTTCGGCTTTAACTCTAGGTTCACAGGGGCCGTTGATAAAATTAAATAGGAGCCCTTTTCTTTAACAAGAGAAACAAGTTCTTCGAGCTCTACATCAAAAAGCTTAAAGGTGATTTCCATTTTTAGCTGCTGATATTTAGAGGTAAAGTCGCCTGGATCTTTCAAGGGATCCGCTGAAAGTTCATATCTTTTTACTGGCTTATAGATAAATCTTGATAATGGGGGGAAAGTGTAAATAAGAGAAGACTTATTCTCGTCTTTAAAAAACTTTATATTCTCTAAGATCTTCTTTCTATCTTGAATATGAAATCTTTCTTCAAAAAACTCTTCAGAGCCGCCTAAATATAAAATAATATCTGGAAACTTTTTAAGCTGTTTTATTTTATGCAGACTTCTCCCTAAATTTTCATGAGGAGAAGACCAGTTGACAATTCTTAGGGGGTCTTTAAGCTTTACGCTTAGCTTTTCTATTAAATCGCCAATATAAGGGTCCAAGCTTTTTCCCAGCCTATCTCCAATAATGAGAACATTGGCTTCCTGGGCCAGATCTAAGTCTGTGCCATAATCGACCTTAATTTGGTATGGCAGGGGAGCAATTAGGGTGGGCTGGGTAAACCAACGATGCCCAATCCAGCCAATTCCAGCTGCAAAGGTTAGGGAGAGGATAATTAAAAGCTTTTTAACCATTAGCGTCAATGCCTGAAAGATTAAATATTTATCTACGTCTTTATTGTATAGGAATTTTCTGCTAACACAATGTTCCAGTATGAGAACTAGACCAGAATTACTTTCACCGGCCGGTAGCCTTGATAAACTCAAGATTGCTGTCCTTTATGGTGCCGACGCCGTTTATTGTGGCGGGCAGAAATTTGGTCTTAGAATGGCTTCGGATAACTTTACCAATGAAGAGTTAAGAGAAGGAGTGGCCTTTGCTCACGCTCATGGATCAAAAGTTTATGTTGTCCTTAATGGATTTTTGCATGACGAAGATCTAGTCTCTCTTCCAGAGTTTTTACATCTTCTAGAGGCTATAAAAGTTGATGCGGTTATCGTTAGCGACCTTGGAACTATTGAAACGGTCAAGGCCAATTGTAATGTTCCCATTCATTTATCTACACAGGCGAGCTGTTTAAATGTGGAGTCAGCAAAACTTTGGAAAAGTAAGGGTGCTGAGCGAGTTGTCTTAGGAAGAGAAGTAAGTCTATCAGACGCCAAAGAAATTAGAGAAAAAGCTGAGATTGAAGTTGAAGTTTTTATACATGGGTCTATGTGCATGGCCTATTCCGGCAATTGCACTATTAGTAATTATACTCAAGGACGGGATAGCAACCGTGGAGGGTGCGCCCATAGCTGCCGTTTTGAGTACTCAATTGATTATTCGAATGGGGAAAACTCCAAGTCTACCTTTATGAGCTCCAAAGATTTAGAAGGGGTCGCACTACTTCCGCAGTTTGTGGCAGCAGGTGTGGACTCAATTAAGGTTGAAGGGAGAATGAAAGGACCTCATTACGCTGGAACAATTACTAAAATTTATGCGGATGCATTGAGGGAACTAGAAACAAAGGATAGCCTCAGCCCAGAGTCTTTGGCCTATTACGACTCCGAGCTCTTAAAAGTCACTCATCGCGACTACTCTACGGGAAGCCTGAGCGGCGCTGCAGGAGATGAAAGTGTTTATAGCGAAAGAGAGCATGATGAGAAAGAATATGAGGTCTCAGGAGTCGTTGCAGATTTTGTCAGAGATGAATTTATTTTATTAGAAGTTCGTCATGCTTTTTACATTGGAGATGAGCTAGAGCTCATGCCATTCAAAGGTAGAAGTCAAAAGTTCAAAGCTGACTCTGTGTTAAATTTTATAAATGAAACCCGTGAAAAAACAAAACCTGGTGAGCTTGTTAAACTGCCATGGGTCCCCGGAGCAGAGAAGCTTAATCTTGTTCGAAGGAGGCTTTGCTAATGTCTCCCATTTTATACCTTACAGAATCCATTGAATTAGAGAAGTTTTCAAATACTGATTTTATTGTTGAGCCATCGATGCTCTCTAGGTTTGGAAAATTAGATTTAGATAAAACAAATAAATTGAGTCAAAAAGCCAAAGCACTAGGGCATAAGGTATACCTTGAATGGGATATCTTAATGGTAGAAAAAGATTTTGTTCAGGCCATTAATTTTTTTAAAAAAATAGAGCTAGATAATTTTGATGCTATTAGAGTTCAAGACCCTGGGGCCATAAATTGGTGTTTAGAAAACACAAACCACAATCTTCATCTAAACTTAGAAACTGGTAATCATAATTTTCCTGGAATCAAGTCTTGGCTTGATAAGGGCAAAAATAGAATCTCCCGAATTATTTTGTCGATTGAGTGGAGTAAGTCACAGTTAAGTGAACTTCTTCCCAAACTTGAATGCCCTGTCGAGTTTCTAGGAATGGGAAGAATTTTATTATTCTATACCCCTCGTTTTTTACTAAATATAGGTTTATCCAATAGAGAAAGTACTCTTGAAATGGGAAATACAAACCATTGGCTAGAGGCTGCCGGTCAAAGTGAGGAGAGTCCCCACAAAGGTTTTCCTCTTTTAGAAAATAGACATGGTACTTATATGTTTCTCCCAAGTGATCATTGTCTCTTGGATCATTTAAAAGATCTTAGTGAGGTAGGAATCTCTAATCTTAGAATCGACAATAGGTTTATGAGCGATGAGCTTCTTAATCTAGTCTTAGAGCAAGTAAAAACTCCTTCTGAAGAGGGGTATTTAAAAATAAAAGAAAATTCTGAATCAAGACTTATTAGAGGTTTTTATAATACAAATAAATCCGATGTTCTTTTTAAGAAGTTAAAGAACCACAGAATTCAAAGAAGAGATGAAAACTACTTAGGACAGGTCTTAGATGTTAATAAGAAGAACTATCTGGCCATAAAACTAAAAAATCCCAAAAAGAACTTAGAGCTAGGGGATCAGTTGAGTCTTCAAACGCCAGATGGAAAAACTAAATATTTAACTGTTAACTGGCTTAAAGACTGTGCGGGTAATGATAAAAAAACCGCATCAGGAGAAGACTTAGTCTTTGTTAATCATGTGGGCGGAGTGAGCGTGAGAGCCTCTGTGTATTTTTCTTATGAGTAAGTTAATCCTCGTTCCAACTCCTATTGACGATGAATCCCCCCTTGAGCCTATTGCTCTTGAAGAATTAAACAAGGCAGTAACTGATTCAAACTCAATTATTGCTGTTGAAGACGCTAAACCTGGAAGAAGAAGGTGGCTAAACTGGGGACTTCCCCGTGAGGCCATTGAAAATTTCGTTCTTTATAATGAGCACACAAGAAACGAGCAGCTAGAGCTTCTTTTAGCTGAATTGAAAAATGGTAAATCTGTTTATCTTATGAGTGATGGGGGGCTTCCGGCCTTTTGTGATCCAGGACAAGAGTTAGTGGATGCTTGTCATGAAAGAGGGATAACAGTGACTGCTACTCCTTTTTGTAACTCTATTGCCCTCGCCATTGCACTTAGTGGTTTTTGTCATAAGCAATTTCTATTCAGTGGATTTCTTCCTGCCAAAAAAGATTTAAGAGAACAGGAGTGGCAAAGGATATTAAAGAATAACTTCACCCAGGTCTTAATGGACACCCCTTATCGTTTATCTAAAACGATGGAAGAGTTAAGCTCTCTAAGTCCTCAAAAAAAGGTATTTCTTGCCCTAAACCTAAATCAGGCCAATGAAGCTTTATTTAGGGGAAAGGCCAAGGATCTTTATAAGAAAGTAAAAGATCTAAAAGCTGAGTTTATTTTGATTATATTTTAGTAAAATCAACTATAAGCGCCACGCGTCACTCTTTAAAAGTTTCATGACGTCATGTGTTCAATATGCTAAAAAACGCACCTCGTAGTAAAAAGAAAAATTGGGAGAAATATGGACGGAGATCCATCTTCAATTGAACGCAAGCTCGCTCATATCGACTTAACTGTGGAAGCTCAGATTTCATCTGTTCTTAAGGACAAGCGCTTTAACTACGAGCCTCTTTTTGAGTCCCATCCGACACCAGGAGAAGGACCAAAGAAAAAACAATTTTTAGGAAAGACACTTAATGCTCCTCTTTGGATCTCGAGCATGACTGGTGGAACTGGACCGGCCAGACATATAAACCAAAACCTTGCCCGCGGGGCTGGAGAGTTTGGTCTTGGTATGGGGCTTGGCTCTTGTCGTTCTTTACTATCTAGTGATGAATTTTTTTCTGACTTTGATTTAAGGAAGCATTTAGGAAACCAGCCTTTTTATGCAAACCTTGGAATCGCACAGGTTGAACAAAGTTTGTTGAATAATTCTTGGGATAAAATTGAGCATCTTGTTTCAAGCTTGAAGGCAGACGGTTTAATTATACATTTGAACCCAATGCAGGAATGGTTTCAGCCGGAAGGAGATCTTTTAAAAAGAAGTCCATTGGAAACCATTGACCAAGCTTTAGAGAAAAATAGTTTTCCCCTTATAATCAAAGAAGTCGGACAGGGAATGGGACCTAAAAGTCTAGAAACTCTGATGACACGAAAACTTGAAGCGATTGAGTTTGGTGCCTTTGGCGGAACAAATTTTTCTAGGTTAGAGCAACTAAGACAAACGGAAGATAAAAAAGGTTTTAGAGAGATGGCCCTCGTTGGTCATACGGCCGAAGAGATGGTTGGCTTTGTAAATAGTGCTTTTAAAAATAAGAAAAACGAAATTAATTGTAAGCAATTCATTATATCTGGAGGGATTCAAAACGCCCTACAAGGTTATGATCTAATGAATCGCTGCATGGGTAATAGTGTTTATGGACAAGCGAAGGCAATGCTAATGGCAGCCAAAGGCGACTACAGTGAGTTTAGGGAGTTCCTTAGTTCACAACTTGAAGGGCTTGCCATGGCCGAAAAATACTTAACTCCCAGTGAAGGAATAATACAATGAAACAAGTTTCAGGGTTTTCAAAATTAAGTAAAGTCGAAAAAATCAACTACGTTGTAAAAGAAGTCCTTGATGGTAGTAAGTCCACTAATGAACTTATCAAAAGTTATTGGCATGACGACGAAGAAGAGCAAAAGATTTTTGATGATTTCTCAGAAAATACACTAACTAATTTTTACTTTCCCTACGGAGTAGTTCCCAATGTTCTTATGAATGATGAGCTTCTTTGTGTTCCAATGGTGATTGAGGAAAGCTCTGTGGTAGCCGCTGCAGCAAAGGCTGCAAAGTTTTGGTCATCTAGAGGCGGTTTCAAAACAGAAGTTATCAGCACCAATAAAATTGGACAGGTTCACTTTATCTGGCATGGAGAAACATCGGTCCTTGAAAATTATTTCGAAGAAGTAAAAGAAGAACTAATTAAAGAAGTTGCCCCTTTGACCAAAAATATGAAGTCAAGAGGCGGAGGTCTGATTGATATTTCTTTAAGAAATAAAACGATCGACGAACCTGGGTACTATCAAATTTGGGCAGAGTTTAATACTTGTGATGCCATGGGAGCCAACTTTATCAATTCCGTTTTAGAAGCGATCGGTAAAAAATTCTCAGACCTAGTTGAAAATAATTTTGATGGTATTGAATCTGAGATTCAAGTCGTCATGGCAATTCTTTCAAATTACACGCCAGACTGCCGAGTAAAGGCCTGGGTTGAATGCGATATCGACGAACTAGAAGACCCAGGGCATGGAATGAGTGGTCGAGAATTTGCTGAAAAATTTTCTAGAGCAGTTCGTATTGCTAAAATTGATGTAAACAGGGCTACCACCCATAATAAAGGTATTTTTAATGGCATTGATGCCGTCGTATTGGCTACTGGAAATGACTTTAGAGCGGTTGAGGCTTGTGGTCATACTTGGGCCTGTAGAGATGGCGTATACCGAGGTTTAACGGATGTATTCTTAGAAGGTAATAGGTTTAAGTTTCAGCTGGAACTTCCTCTTTCATTAGGAACGGTTGGTGGATTAACTTCACTTCATCCATTAGCAAAAATAAGTTTAGATACGCTTGGTAGACCATCTGCTTCTAAGCTTATGGAGATTGCCGCGACTCTAGGGCTTGCTCAGAACTTTGGAGCTCTTCGGTCTTTAACCACAACAGGAATACAAAAAGGTCATATGAAAATGCACCTTATGAATATACTTAATCACCTCGAGGCCTCGGATGAAGAAAGAGAACTCGTAAAAGAAAAATTTGAAAATGAAATTATTTCTTTTCAAGGTGTACGTGAGTTCTTAGCGGGAATAAGAAACTATCAGTAATTTGGGGGATATGCTGTGAGAAATTTGGAACAACCAGAAAAGGACAATCCACTTTTAAAATACTTAGTAGAGCAAGACCAAGACGGACCAAGGTTAGATGGTCAAAGCTCAGACGATTTTTATTTTGGGCAAGGTAAGCTTTTACTAACTGGAGAGTACTTTGTTTTAGATGGTGCTAAGTCTATCGCTCTACCTACACGAGTAGGTCAAAGTATGTCAGTCCATTATTCTCCAAGCTTTAACCCAACTCTAGTCTGGAAAAGTTTTGATGTTGAAGGAAGACTTTGGCTTGAGGCCAAGTTTGAATTCTGGCATTTTGATTGTATAGATGAAAACCCTAGCCAAGAAGTTCTTTTTCTACAAAAGATCTTAAGACAAGCGAGAAAACAAAACTCACATTTCTTAAGAGATGGTGTTGACGTAACAGTGGAGACGAGACTTGGCTTTCCACTTGAATGGGGCCTAGGTAGTAGCTCTACGTTAATTTATAATATCGCTCAATGGGCCTATGTAAGTCCTTTTGAGCTTCAATTTAATACTTACGGTGGCAGTGGGTATGATATTGCTTGTGCCCAGTCTGAAGGGCCTATCATGTATGAAAAAGACAATGAGGGGCCTCACTGGTCTCCGGTTTTATTTGAGCCATCTTTTCATCAAAACTTATATTTTGTTTATTTAGGTCAGAAAAAAGATAGCAGAGAAGCGATTAACCACTACTGTGAAAAAAGACCATTTTCAAACGATGTATTTAAGAGTCTAA
Source organism: Halobacteriovorax sp. (assembly GCA_002720865.1). Classification (GTDB taxonomy): domain Bacteria; phylum Bdellovibrionota; class Bacteriovoracia; order Bacteriovoracales; family Bacteriovoracaceae. The sequence continues at coordinate 100,816 of PBIO01000018.1, read as the reverse complement.
GTTATATCTCTAAATCAATGCTTGAATGCCAGGACTTTGACGAATTTGAACTATTGATTAAAGATCATGAAAAAATAGTCTCAGAAAACTTAGGTATGAAAGCAGTTAAAGAAGAAAAGTTTCCTGACTTTTGGGGAGAGGTAAAATCTCTTGGAGCCTGGGGAGGAGACTTTGTTTTAGTAACTTCTAAAAAAGGTTTTGAAGAGACACGGTCTTACTTCCAAGAAAAAGGCCTAGAGGTTGTGATCCCTTATAATGAGTTAATTTTAACTCATCAAGGGGAAGGGAATAATGACCAACTTCATTGAGTGCATCGCACCTTCAAATATTGCATTAGTTAAGTACTGGGGAAAAAAAGATATTCAAATCCCCCAGAACCCATCATTAAGTTTTACCTTAAGTGAGTCAGTAACGAGAACAAAAGTTTTGTTTGAGAAGGGCAAGGGTAATACAGAATTTCTTTTTGAAGGAAAACACGCGCCTAACTTCGAGACTAAAATCAGCACGTTTCGAACACTATGGGAAAATAAATACCCCAGTCTAAAAAATTACGACTTAAAGATTGAAAGCCAAAACAGCTTTCCTCATTCAGCGGGGATTGCTAGTTCTGCTTCTTCTATGGCCAGCCTTTCACTTTGTTTTTCAGAACTCCTTAAGAACGAGGGGATACTTGATCTTGATAAAAATAGCTTTCTAGAAAATGCTTCAAGCTTTGCCAGACTTGGCTCAGGGTCCGCCTGCAGAAGTTTATATGGTGGGGTTGTTACTTGGGGCCAATGGCGTGAAGGAACTAGCGATGAATATGCGACGGAAATTCCAGAGCTCTCTAAAAAATGGAGCTCCTGGGGAGATGCCATTTTGTTAGTTTCCTCTAAAGAGAAGCCAGTGAGCAGTCGGCAGGGGCATGCTTTGATGATGGATCATCCCTACGCTGAGTCTAGATTTTCAAACGCAAGAAATAGGCTTACTGAATTATATAAAGTGATGTTGGAAGAGGACCTTTTAAAATTTTGCGAAATTGTTGAAACCGAAGCCTTAGAGCTTCACGGTTTAATGATGAACTCAAACCCTTCCTTTATTCTGATGAAACCTGAATCTTTAGCCATTATTGAAAAAGTTCGAGCTTTTAGAATTGAGACTAAGATTCCGGCCTGCTTTACCTTAGATGCAGGTCCTAATATTCATCTGCTTTATCCTCTTGAGAAAAAAGCGGAAATTAAGGATTTTGTAAATAATGAGCTTTCACCTTTATTAGAAGAAGGGAAGTGGATTGATGATAAAGTAGGAATGGGACCGGAGGTTTTCGGTGCTAAGTAAAAAATATAATTCAAAAGTACTTTTATTCGGCGAATACTCTGTTATTAAGGATTCGATGGCCCTATCAATTCCTTATAATGTATTCGGGGGTGAGCTAAGCTTCAAGACCGATAAGTCTATAGATCCAGAGCTAAAGGACTTTTCTAGCTACCTTAAAAAACTAGATTCAAGAGATCAGCTTGGGTTTGAATTTGATATTAGTCGCTTTGAGTTTGATATGGGTCGAGGATTATTCTTCGATAGTTCGATTCCTCAGGGTTATGGATTAGGCTCTAGTGGAGCACTAGTTGCTGCTATATATTCTGAATATACAAAAGATAAAACGGAAAATATTTCGGAGCTAAAAAAACGTTTTTCACTTATGGAGAGTCATTTTCATGGATCCTCAAGTGGGGTGGATCCGTTGATTAGTCATGTAGATGCACCAATGTTGATTAATGGTAGTGGACCTGAAGTTTGTCAGGTCAATATTCCAGACTATAGCATGGGTGAAGGGGCTATCTTTTTATTAAACACAGGAAGACCAAGAAGAACTGAGCCACTTGTGAATCTTTTTTTAGAGAAATGTAAGGGTAGTGAGTTTGATAAACTTTGCCAAAGTGTCCTACTTCCAATAACAAATGGTTGTATAACTTCATTTATGGAAGGAAACGTAAATTCACTTTTCGAATTCTTTAGACAGTTATCTGACTTTCAATCGAGACATTTTACACCTATGATTCCTAAGCTTTATCAAGACCTTTGGAAAAAGGGACTAGATGAAGGACTATTCTACTTAAAGCTTTGCGGAGCTGGTGGCGGTGGTTTTATTCTTGGAATGACTAAAAACTATGAAGAAACTTCAAATGCTTTAGGTCACTATGAAATTAGACCTCTTTTAAAATTTAAGCCAGAGTAAACTAAGCAACTGGCTCTTTAACTTCGCCTCTTAGTGTTTGTTTCCATTCCTTAGCACTAATAAAAACTTTGTGAGTTTTATCTCTTAGATACTTAAAGAAATCGCCAGTTGCATATCCGGCCATGGAGAATGTTGACTCCACTTCTTGAGTCTTAGCAATATCGGATTGAATCATCTGCGCAAAAGCTCTTTTTGCCTGAATTCTTGCAACTGGTGATTGATGAGCGATAGCATCTAATAAAGTATCGGTATAACCATCTTGAAAGTTATAAACTTCTTGTAAAAAACCACTAGTGATTAAAGACTTAATGGGAACAGGAAGAGAAGTTTGAACCCAGTTTTTTGCTTGTGCCTTACCCATAAGTGAACTTAGTAAGCCAAGACCTCCTGAGGCCGGAACCATTCCTTGTTGAAGATGATTAAAGACTAGTCTGCCACCTTCTTCCATAATTCTAATATCAGCCCCAAGGGCGAGCTCAAGGCTAGATCCACTGGCCCCTCTTTTTAAGTCAGCAACAACTGTCTGGGGAAGATGGATAAGCTTAAAAACGATCTGTCTAAGTTCTTCAATTTGATTATTTACCTCAGAAGAATTTAGAGTCTTCCACTCTTCGACATTCCAACCGGAACCAAAGTCTTTATGTTTGGTTGTCAAAAGAACTGAATCAACTTCGATATGTATTTGAAGCCAATCAATTATGTCATTGAGGTCTTTAAGTGATTGTTTTTTTATGGTTTTATCTTGGAATTCCACATAAAGGTTTCGCACATCCATTTGCAAAAATACCTTCAATGTTTCCAATTGAAAAAGTGGGGTCACTGCACCTTCCTTGGTTGACCATTAAGAATCTCACTCCGTAAGATTCCGATTTAGTAAATTTTTTCAACTCGCTTACACATCGTCAAAAATAAATGAAGCATAGGACCAAAAAAGATAGAGAATCGGGTGATTTCAGTCACTTCCGATTCTCGCAGTATTTATGTCAGGTGAGTTTAGTACTCGGTCTTTACTCTTGGTCTTCTAAGAATTTTTCGGCCCTAATTGCGGCCATACAACCAGTTCCCGCAGCTGAAATGGCCTGACGATAATAAGAGTCTTGAACATCGCCGCAAGCAAATACTCCAGGCACATTGGTATCTGGATGAGGTGAGTTTGAAGGGATTATAAAACCATGGTCGTCAGTCGTAATCTGGCCTTCTAGAAAAGCTGTATTGGGAGAATGACCAATCCCCATAAAAAGACCATGAGTATCTCTAGTGGACTCTTCACCGGTCTTAGTATTCTTTACTTTGATACCCGTTACACCGGTATCATCAAAAAGAATTTCACTTACGGCACTATCCCAAAGGAATTCGATTTTAGGATTATCAAAACACCTTTGTTGCATTGTTTTACTGGCCCTAAGCGTATCTCTTCTGTGAATGACTGTTACCTTAGAAGCAAATTTTGTTAGAAAGCTAGCTTCTTCCATGGCCGTATCGCCGCCACCAACAACATGTACAATTTTATCGCGATAAAAGAATCCATCACAAGTTGCACAGGCACTAACTCCCTTTCCAATAAGTTCTTTCTCATTAGGAAGACCTAGGTATTTAGCCGATGCTCCTGTTGAAATGATAAGGGTTTCAGCTAGAAATTCACTACCATTATCACAGACGACTTTAAATGGGCGTTCTTTTAAGTCGACAGCAGTGACGTTAGCACCTAAGTATTCAGTACCAAATCTTTCCGTCTGCTTTTTCATATTTTCCATTAACTCTGGGCCTTGAATTCCCTCCGGAAATCCAGGAAAGTTTTCAACTTCTGTAGTAGTGGTTAATTGACCACCAGGCTCATGCCCAAGAATAACTAATGGTTTTAAATCTGCTCTACTCGCATAAAGAGCTGCTGTATATCCCGCAGGACCGGATCCAACGATGATCACTTTTCTTTTTTCCATGATTTTCCTTTTGGCTTACTGTTCTTGTTGTTCCAACTGAATCTTGATGTGTTCAGGACGATCATCTTTTTCAGGGTTCATTTCATAATAGGCCTTAACGGACATAAGCTCGTCAGGGTTTTTTGCTTCTGCAGTTACCTTGTATTCTTCACCGGTTAAGTTGCAAGAATAACGATAAATCTTTTTAAATTTCTTTCTGGCCACAGGGCACTTCCTTTTATGTAATTTAAGATAGTTATATATAGACAGAATGAGTCAAGATTTCAATATTGATGCACTGCAAATTTTGATTTTTTCTCCTCCTTCCGCCCAAGTGTGTTAAAATTCTAATGAGCTGATATTATTAAACTATTTATCCAGGGAAGGATGATTAAGACCTTATTATTTCTCTCCATAGTATTTTTGTATGCTGGACAAGCTTTCGGCATGCAGGGAATCAAAGTTCTAGAGGTTTCAAGCTCAGGCTCAAGTATTGTTGTCGACCGTGGAACTCTTGAAGGAGTTAGGGAAGGACAAACCGGTCAATTCTTTTACCAGTCAGGTAAAGCATCACATCCAAAACTTTATTTCATAGGAGAGGCTGAAGTCATTAAGGCCCATAGTGAAAGATCCTTTTGGTTTTTTAGAAATATTGAAAATTTCCAATTTTTAAAAAAGGGAAAATCTATATTATTTGCTAGAGATACAGTCGTATTAGAAGGAAGAAGAAAATATAAAATTAGAGAGAAAAAAGTTTTGCTCCCAAGGGCCAAAAGTTTAAGTGAGTATGTGGAAGACCGTCAAAGAGGAATGCCTTCGGAGATGGTTTACAAGGAAAATGAATACAAAAAGTCTGAACAGATTGTTGATACAGAGTCAACTGTTGATTACGATATTAAGCAAACCAAATTTTTGAATTGGAAAAAACGTGGTAACCCAGAATTCTCTGAGAATTATCTCGATGAGATAGAGACCATGTTTATTGATCAAAACAACAAGGGAGTTAAGCCAAGTGCTATACGAGCTGCCATTGACAGGGAGATTGCAAAGTCCACGGTGGAAGGGGCTGTAACTAAAGTCAATGGAGAGAAGGCGGGGCTTGAGGGGCTTTATCGTGACTCAAAACCCGATCGACTGACCCATCTAAATACCTATCAAGAAACGATGGCCCATTCAAAGCGTGAAAGAAGAATTAGTCCTCGAGCTAGAGAAAAAATAGCTAGGGAAGGGGAGGCTTGGTCTGCCGATATGGAAGATGAGCAGCTTAGAAAATATTTTATTCGTTCCGGTATTGCCGAAGAGCAGGCTAGAAGAAAAAGAGTTCTTTCTGAGCGAATGGGTCATGAGATTAATATAAAAGTTTATACGGATATGGATAATTCCGTTTCAGCCGAAGACCCCAATAATACCGGTCTTGGTTATTCACTAAATGTTACCTATGAAGTTCCTCTTAGAGGAGGCGTGGACTTTTTTAAGAGTTTTACTTTTGAAATTGGTTTTGAACAAGGGAACACTTTTTACGCCGTAAATAGCAGTACAAACGCCAGATTAAAGTATGGAAACTTTCAGGGCTTTTTAAATTGGTATTGGTGGAACGAGCCCGTCACAATTAAAAAAGTTATCGGTTATGTAGGCATGGGAGCTGCGAGAGGAAATGGAAACTTACTGTCTTCAGAGTTGCAGCAAGAGTATAAGGTTTCAACTCTAGCTCTTCCCATTTTTCAAGGGGGCTTAAAATATAGGTTTAAGTCTGGGGATACAGATGATGAGTTAGTAAAAATTGGATTTGCTCTAGGTGTTTCATTTAGCTATGAGCCAACAAAATATTCAATATTAGACACGGTTCCCTCGGGGGAAGATATCACTGGAAGTATAACGTTAAATCGCTTTAAGGTGGCTTTTGGGCTAAGCGCTTATTTCTAAGGAAGGAAATATGTACGGGAAATTATTTTTATCTTTCATATTATTTTTTGCATCTTCAGCATTTGCTTTAGAAATCGATGAAAAACTGACGACTCGAATTCTAAGTGTTTCATCGACTAAAAAGACAGTTCTTTTAAATAGAGGCTTAGAAGATGGCCTTGTCGTAGGAGATCATGCAAAATTTTTCTTAACGACTGGGGTAATTGCTAGAGGAGTTGTCTCGAAAGCCTCCCCAACAAGGTCAATTTGGTCTATTTACAGATTAATAAAAGCAGACTCAGTAAATGTAGATAAAGTTGTAAATATTAAAATTTCAAGTCCTCTGAAACTAACCGAGGATGCTTCTAAAAGTTTAGTCTATGAGCCGGTTCCTTCTGGAACAGATTCAATTTCAATAAGTCGAGGGGATACTTCCTCTAGACAAAGAGGGATGCAAACCTCAAGTGATCAAGATGAGATTGATAGTTTAAATGATGGACCAATTGTAGAATCAAAAAGAGGTACAAGCAGACCTCAGGTTAATTTAAAACGAGGTGGTTATATTAGAAATATGGACTCACAGGATACTTCCTATGCCCAAGGCAGAGGTGTATTTGATAATAAGTCTTGGGAGTTTATTGCTAGATTTCAGTATCACTCGCTTAGTACAAGTGTCGATGATGGAATTGAAGGAAATGAAGTAACGACTGGAAAAGAAACAACTATGGGTATTGGTGGTTCACTTGAAAAATATTTTCCACATCGAAAGGATTGGTTAAGGAAGTTTTCGTTTTTTGGAACTCTTGATTATTCATCTACTACTAGCTCTAGTGATGCGTCCACAAATGATATAAAGACTTCTCAAACCAATATTGGAATTGGAACTAACTGGCATTTTTATAACGATATCCTGTCCTTTGAGAGGGTGATTGGGTTTGTTAGTGGAAGCTTAGGTCTCATCAATAGTAGTACTACAGTCGGTGATGCGGAAACAAAAGGAAGCGGCACCTTCTTTAGTTTAGGAATTGGGGCTAAGTACTACACCGCATCTGGTTTTGGTGTAAGGGGAATGCTAGATTTTTATAGTCAAGGAATTAAGAGCTCTGTGTCTACTTCTGATGTTGAGTCAGTAACCACTAAATCGGGACCAAGACTTATTGTAGGAATGAGTTATTTATTCTAGAAGTTATTCGTAACTGAAATAAAATGACTCATGTCTTTTTGCATTGGTGTAAAAAACTCTTGAAAGCTTTGCTCATGTTTCCAATGTCCAGGGTGGGGAACACCAAGTCTCCTTGATAGTAAGTCCTCAAAGGTTCTTACCTTTTCAAACTCTAAGGCCTTCATCACATTCTCTCTCGTTAATGTTGATCTATCGAAAGGTAGGATAGCTGAAGTTTGTCTTAGAGGGGATTTTGTTTTGTTAGAATTATAAGAAACACGATACTTAGAGCAAATTTCTCTGGCCACATCTGAGGCCATTACTCTAAAGGTAGTGTACTTTCCACCTAACATTAAATACATATTAGATCTAGGTTGGTAGAGCTTATGTTCTCTGGCAGTTTTTCCTTTGTCGCCACTTTCATCTTTTACTAGAGGGCGAATTCCGGCAAAAGTTGATAAAATTGAGTCTTTGGTAATTTTAGCGCTAGGAAAAAACTCATTTAAATTATGGATAAGATAATCAATCTCTAAATGAGAGGCATCAATATCAAAAAAATCTTTTTCAGGCTGAACCTCCGTAGTGCCAACAAGAACTTTGTCATTTTGTGGAATAACGAAAATAACTCTACCGTCTTTTGGTGTAAGGACCACCGGGTGCTTAATATCTAAGGACTCTTTAGAGACCCAAAGATGGCTTCCCTTTGAGGGAAGAAGCTTGTCATGCCATTTCACAAGATTAAGTTTTTTCATTAATTGGTCAGTAAAAGGACCGGTGGCAAAAATCAGATTATCCGTTGTTACAACTCGCATATCACCGGTGAGAGAGTCTTTTAAATGACATTTATAAAGCTCTCCATGAATCTCAACGGACTCTAGACTTACATGGTTAAGGGCCTGGGAGTGCTTTTCAACAAGTCCATCGTAAATAACCTCTAAAGTAAGTTTGGCATCATCTACTATAGCATCGTAATAAATACCAGAACCTGTCAGACCTTCACTTCTTAAATGATTTAGGCTCCTAATTGTTTCATCTTTTCCAAGAACTTTATGGGGAGAGTTTTGATAGCTACTTAAAAAGTCATAAAGCATAAGACCACATCTAACCATCCAAAGGGGTCTTAGGGCATCTTTATAAACGGGCATATAAAAAGCCTTTTCTTTACAAAGATGAGGCGCCAGTTTGAGCCAGAGATTTTTCTCATGAAGGGCTTCCCAAACAAGGGCAAAGTCTAAGTTTTCTAAATATCTAATACCACCGTGAAGCATTTTACTTGAGCTTTGAGAGGTCTGAGAGGAAAAATCTTTTTTCTCTATTAATAATGTAGGAATTCCATGAATGGATAAGTCTCTAAAGATACCAGCGCCAACTATGCCGCCTCCAACGATAAGTGCGGGATAATGATTTTCACAGTTGAGCAGAGGGGAATCAAGCTTCACTTCTTGGAGCCTCTTTACCACCAACCCAAACAGCATTTCCAGTACAACTGATTTTATATCTGATAGATGGAGTCTGATCACCCGATTTTTGATTGATCAATGGGGTAATTTGATAATTGATTCCAACAACGGCATTTCCTCTTAATTTATAGGCCTTAACTTTAAGAGCCTCTGCTAGGTTTTGATAGATTTCCTCTAACCCAACTTCTACAACGGCCGTGTGAGATTTTTCTTCATTAAGCTCTTCATCAATTTCTTTTAAAATTTCGTCAGCATCAACTTCATTTTTTAAACTATCGGTTTCCTGGAGTTTTTGAAATTCAGCTTCTTCTATCATGATATGGGTGCTTACGAGACCTAAGTATCTGTCGATTCTATAGTTTTCAAGAGTCGGAGTTGTGGCCAAAAGAATGGCCTCAACTTCAACGATTTGATCTTCTAATGAAAAGGTTTCACTTTTGTTTTGTCTTAAGTTCTCTTTTCTAACGAGCCCTTTGTAGTCCATATCATAATTTTTTGAAGGATGAATTTCATCAGCAAGACCTACGAGAATCTCTAAATCAAACCTTCTAAACTTATGGGCCAGATAGATGGCTGAATACTCGTTTAGCTGGCTTATGAGCATTGATCCGTTGTTTAGACCTTGTTGATAGTCTGATTCATTACTTTCGTCACAAAGTCCATGCTCTCTTAAAATTTCAATAATTCTTTCGCTATCTTCTAAATATTTAATTTTTCTTAAGATTAGGCTAAAAGGGGGATTTCCACCGGCCGTAACTTGTCCATAGGAAATAGCATTTCCAAATTCATTAATGTCGCTAAAGTTCTCCCTAGCTTTTGGGGCAGGGGAAGGAGTTACAATAGGTGAGCTAGGGGGCGGGGCCGAAGAGACCTCTGGTAGCGGTGCTGGTTCTTCAAAAGGCTCTTCAAATTCTTCTGTTTCATTGGTTTCTTCAGTTTCTTCTGAAAAGCTAAATGCCTCCTCAGGCTCTTCGCTATCTACGCTATCTTCACTATCATCAGCTTCGAAGCTATCATCAGAATCAAAGCTTGCTGCTGCTTCTTCTTCTTCCTCATTATCCTCTTCAGACATGGCATCTTGAATTTCGTTTTCAACTTCCTCTATTAGACTAGACTCTTCTTCAATTTCTTGAACTTCATCTAGGGTCGCAAAGCCATCTTCGTCATCTTCCGAATCGGCGGAAAACTCTGCGGGAGTTTCAAAATCAGGTTCGGTACTTTCTCCTGAAAACGAGTCATCGTCTGACCCGAAAGTGTTATCGTCATCTGAGTCAAAGGTGCTATCGTCAGATTCAAATGAAGAAACCTCTTCTTCTACTTCTTCATCATCTTCAATTGAATTGTCATCGCTTGGTTCTTCAAAGGTTGGAGGAGCATCTTCTAAATCATCAACGGACATAGTCTCAAAAGATTCTTCTTCCTCATCTTGATCAGGTGTAGGTGGGATATCAAACTGAGCATCAGTCTCTGGGTCTTCTTCGTGAAGATACTCGGACAAGTCCTCGATTCGAGTCATGTCCGGTTTTGTTTCATCATCACTATTGCTCATGCTACCCCTTTTGTAGAGGTGACTTTGTTAAGCTCCGTGGCAGTGTTTAAATTTTTTGCCAGAGCCACATGGGCAAGCATCATTTCGACCTACTTTATTAGAACCACGTTTAATTGGAACTGGGTCCGCAGCACGTTGTTCTTTTTCCTGGGCCTTTTTAGATGCCTCGAGTTGAGCCTCAAGTTCAGCTTGTTGTCTTTTCTTGAGCTCTTCGATTTCCTCTACTGTATATAATTGTACACTAAAGACATTATTAACGACTGATTTTTTTACTTCAACTTTCATAGCTCCAAAAAGACCGAACGATTCTCTCTTGTATTCTGTAAGAGGATCTTTTTGAGCATAGGCCCTAAGGTTTATCCCTTCTTTCATATGGTCCATTGAAAGAAGATGATCTTTCCAATGCTGATCAAATATTGAAAGTAAAATTTCCCTTACTGCATATTTAACCTGCTCAGGATCATATGCTGAAAGTTTTTTCTCGAGAATTTCTTTCGCTACGGAAGCAAAATAAACATGAATTTCTGAATCATATTTTTCTGCACATTCTAGTGGAGTTAGTTTGTAGTCAGAGTGAAATGTGACTCCAAAGCCTTTGGTCATATCTTCCCAAGGCCAATGGTCTAATGGAACCTTCCTTTGAGGACGATAATTTTCAACCAGAAGCTCAGAAACCTCATCGATCATCTCATAAATAAATTCCATATTTTCTTTATCTGCAAGGATATCTCTTCGAAGGCGATAGATGACTCTTCTTTGCTCATTCATAACATTGTCATATTCTAATAAGTGCTTACGAATCTCAAAGTTATGTCCTTCAACCTTCTTTTGAGCTTTAGCGATAGCATTAGAAATCATTTTATGCTCGATAGGCTCATCTTCACCCATATTTAAAGTATCCATAAACTTAGAGATTTTTCCCGAGCCAAAAATTCTCATAAGATCATCTTCAAGAGAGAGGAAGAACTTTGAGGCCCCCGGGTCTCCTTGACGTCCCGATCTACCACGAAGCTGATTATCGATACGTCTAGATTCATGTCTTTCTGTACCGAGAATAAAGAGACCACCTAGATCTTTTACTTCTTGGGTCAGCTTAATATCGGTACCACGACCGGCCATATTGGTGGCAATCGTTACGGCACCTCTTTGGCCAGCATTAGCTACAATTGTCGCTTCTCTTTCATGCTGTTTGGCATTTAAAACTTCATGAGGAACTTTCCATTCCTTTAAATAGTTGGAAAGAATTTCAGAGCTATCGATTGAAATAGTACCCACAAGAACCGGTTGCCCTTTTTCATGAAGCTGTTGTATCAGTTCTGCTGCGGCCTTATACTTCGCACTTTTTGTCTTATAAATAATATCTGGTTGATCATCTCTTATAAGTGGCAAGTTAGTTGGGACAACAAGACAATCTAAATTATAAATTTTTCTAAATTCTTCAGCTTCTGTATCAGCAGTACCGGTCATACCAGCAAGAGTATTATAAAGTTTAAAGTAATTTTGAAAAGTGATTGAAGCAAGAGTTTGGTTTTCACTTTTTACCTGAACTCCTTCTTTTGCTTCTACTGATTGGTGAAGACCATCTGACCAGCGAGATCCTTCTTTTAGACGACCTGTAAACTCATCAACAATAATAACCTGACCATCTTTAACTACATAATCAACGTCAATCTTAAATAAATTATGGGCCTTGAGGGCCTGATTTAGATGATGAAGTAATTCCGAATGTTCCATTGAAAACAAATTTGGAATATTGAGAATCTTTTGTAACTCATTAATCCCATCATCTGTAAAAACACAGGACCTTGCTTTTTCGTCTACGGTAAAATGTTTTTCTTTATCTAATTTTGGGATGATTTTATTGACCTGCCCATAAAGATCAGTATTTCCTTCACTGGGACCTGAGATAAGTAGGGGAGTTCTCGCCTCATCAATTAAAATTGAATCAACTTCATCGACAATACAGTAGTTATGGTCTCTTTGAACGTAGTCCTCAAGATCAAACTTCATATTGTCTCTAAGATAGTCAAAGGCAAATTCGTTATTTGTTCCGTAGGTGATATCTGAAGCGTAGGCTGCTTTTCGATCTTCATCGTCCATGTCATTGACAATGCATCCAATACTAAGACCAAGCCATTTAAATAGCACTCCCATTTCTTCAGCATCTCTTGAAGCCAAGTAGTCGTTCACTGTAACAACATGGCATCCTTTTCCGCTTAGGCCATGAAGATAAAGAGGAAGTGTCGCGGTAAGTGTTTTACCTTCACCGGTCTTCATCTCTGCAATGATTCCATCAAAAAGGGTTTTCCCACCAATAAGCTGAACATCAAAATGCCTCATGCCTAAAACACGAACTGAAGCTTCTCTAACGGTAGCAAATGCTTCCTCCATCATTGCCGAAAGGGGAGTTCCTTCTTCAAACATTTTTCTGAATTTATTTGTTTGAGCTTTTAACTCCTCATCGGACATTTTTTTCATTTGTTCTTCAAGAGCATTTACTCTTTTAACAAATGGTTTTAATGCTTTTACATCTCGGTCATGCTTGCTGCCAAAAAACTTTCGTAGCGGATTCATTCAACTTCTCCTAAATAATTTCTAATCTAATATAAAGTAAAGAGGATCAACGGGAGTTCCGTTAACTCTAACTTCATAGTGCACGTGAGGACCTGTTGAGTAACCAGTACTACCAACATAGGCAATAGTTTGACCGCGCTTGATGACTTCACCTTTTTTGACATTTAATTTAGAGGCGTGAGCAAAGATGGTTTCTACACCGTACCCATGATCCATCTGAACGAACTTACCAAAGCCCGGTTTATGACCTGAAAAAGTCACAACCCCATCTGCTGTTGCTAAGATACCTTCACCGGATTTTGCACCTACATCTAACCCCTCATGCATTTTTACTCGTCCCGCATAATGGGATTTTCTTGGGCCATAATAACTTGTGACCCATCCCTTGGTTGGTAAAAGAGTTGGAGTTGAACGTAAAAAAGATTCTTTATCTAATAAAAATTGATCAAGCTGGTGAATTCCTACTTCAAGGTCCTTCACGAAGTTTGCTAAAATTTTGTGTTTATAATCAAAGGCTGCATACTGACTGGCTAAGGCAAAACTTTGTTTGGTTAGTTCGCGCCAATCTTTAGTAAATGAATAACCAGAGGTGAGCCCAAAGTTTGTGGCAATTCTCTGCTCATGTTGTCTTTTAATTTCTAAAAAGCTTTCATCTTCAGAAAAATTTTCAAGTTTCTTTAGGATACTGCTACGAGACCTTGATGATTGGTCTGGAACCTCTTTTGAGTTCTTTTTCGATTCCTCAGAGCGATTAAAGCTCTTAGTCATGTCCATCTCTTCAATACCAGTAATGATACGAAGTTTCTTCTCAAAGACATCAATTCTTTCAAGGTCGGCATTTAGAGTATTTAGTCTGTTTTGAAAGTTCTGTATTTGTTCTCTTAGTTGTCTGTTCTCTATAGTTAAATGTTTATTAAGATGAAGTTCATTTAGGATTTTTATATAGTCGTAACTAAGAATCCCTAAAAGAATAAGAAAAGAAACAAAGAGAAAGACGAGGGCCTGAAATACAATTCTTGGAATACGAAATGAACGTACTCCTTTTTCCCTTTCGGGTATTAACATAACTGTAAAATACCGATCCAATTGGTCTCCTCGTATTGGAAATACACTAGTCTATGTGCTTGATAATTCTATTCGGGAGCAGAGCAGTTGTAAATTATATTAAGGAGGGTGCGATGCAGAAGTTAATGATGACGCAGGAGTTATTTCGCGACTACGATTATCACACTGATATTATCATTACCGCCATTTGCATTGGCCTGGGCAACAAGGGCTTTTACGCAGGCGTCAATTGCTTGCTGAGTACATTTTGAAGCCTCTGGAATATGTTGATTAATTATGTAGAGAATATCTGGATCACTAACTTTTCCGTGTAATCCATCACTACATGTTAAGAAAATGTCGTTGCGCGAAACTTTATAAGTAAAAGTATCAACTTCTACATCCTCTTCAAAACCAACAGTTCTTACTAAAACGTTTTTTTGAGGGTCTGCTGCAGCTTCTTCTCTATCATAAATTCCTAGATTTAGTTTTTCTTGGACTAGAGAGTGGTCTTTAGTGAGTTGGAAGAGCCTTTGTCTATTGATGAGATAAGCTCGGCTATCACCAACATTTCCTAAATATAAGTTTGGTCCTTTAAAATAAAAGCTAACAACGGTTGTACCCATTCCAACCAATTTATCATCTTGCTCACCGCGAGCCTTTATGCTGTTATTGGCATACTGGATAGACCTTTTGGTGATTTCAATAGGGTCGGCTCCATAATTTTTTAAGATATAGTCGGGTACACATTTTACGGCCATGGCTGAAGCGATATCTCCACCGTTATGACCACCCATACCATCTGCAACGACGAAGATGTTCTTTTCTGGATTGAGGTAGATAGAGTCCTGGTTGGTCTTTCTCTTCATTCCAATGTCTGTTAATCCCGAAGAAAGCAGTCCCACTTTGGCTCCAATTAATTGATAATCCGTAGAATTATTCTAAGGAGGCTAGGAAAAAATGTCCACTAAAAGACAAAATACCCGAGCTAAGCCCTCGGAAAGCGGGACGGCATGAAAAGTAAGCTTTTGTCTTTTAATATCGACTAGTTAAAAGGTTATAATATTAAGGAAGCTCGGGAAGGGAATTTCGAGCGCAACCACCTCGAGGTAACTCATGGCCCAAATTGATATCACAAAATTTATGGAAGAAAACTACAAGGTAAGTGACTTTACTCATTTGCATTGGCAAGGAACTTTTCAAGACTACGTCGACAAAGTTACTGAAGACCCACGGATAGCAAGAAATGCATTCCAAAGAATTCATGACATGATCATGGCAGCGGGTGAAACAAAATACACTGAGTATAAAAAAGAAATTACTCGTTATCATTTTTTCGATGACCCTATTGATGGCGGAAAAGATGCGGTCTTTGGAATCGACGTTCATCTAATGAAACTTGTAAACTTTTTTAAATCAGCTTCTGCTGGTTACGGAACTGAGAAGAGGGTTCTTCTTTTACATGGACCTGTTGGTTCAGCAAAATCTTCAATTGCTCGAATGATTAAAAAGGGATTAGAGCATTATGCAAAAACTGACGAAGGTGCACTTTATACTTTTGAATGGTTTGATGAAGAAGAGACAGACATTTTAGGTGGACAAAAAGTTTTCCCTTCCCCAATGCACGAAGACCCACTTAAACTTATCCCTGTTGAAGTTAGAAAAGCATTTTTAGAAGAAGTTAATAAAGGTGTTGATGGATTAAAGATAAATATCAAAGGCGAAGTTTGTCCTGCCGATAGATTTATTTTTGCAAAATATATGGAAAAGTATGACGGGAATTGGGAAAAAGTCATGCAACATGTGAGAGTGAAAAGGCTAATTCTTTCAGAAAAAGATAGAATTGGGATTGGTACTTTCCAACCAAAAGATGAAAAGAACCAAGACTCTACTGAATTAACTGGTGATATTAACTATAGAAAGATTGCTCAATATGGATCTGATTCTGACCCAAGGGCATTTAACTTCGATGGTGAATTTAATATTGCAAACAGAGGGATTGTAGAATTTATCGAGATGTTAAAACTTGATGTGGCATTCCTTTATGATCTTTTAGGGGCTTCTCAAGAACAAAGTATTAAACCTAAAAAGTTTGCTCAAACACATATTGATGAAGTTATTTTGGGCCATACAAATGAACCGGAATTTAGAAAGCTTCAAAACAATGAGTTTATGGAAGCCCTTAGAGATAGAACCGTAAAAATCGACGTTCCTTATATTACAAGGCTTGATCAAGAAGTGCGTATCTATCAAAAAGATTTTAACGCTGAAAAGATCCCTCACGTTCATATTGCTCCCCATACTATTGAAATGGCAGCGACATGGTCTATCTTAACTAGACTTGAAGAGCCTAAGAAAAGCGATTTGACTAAGCTTCAAAAGTTGAAGCTTTATAACGGAAAAACTCTTCCTGGCTATAACGAAGATAATGTAAAAGAACTTCGTAAAGAGGCCATTAGAGAAGGGCTTGAAGGAATTTCGCCTCGTTATATTCAAGATAAAATTTCAAATGCTCTAGTTAAGAACGGACATGTGGGTTGTCTAAATCCTTTTATGGTTTTCAATGAGCTAGAAACTGGACTTAAGCACCATAGTTTAATCAATTCAGCGGATCAGCTTGATCATATGAAAGAAGTTCTCGCTATCGCTCGTCAAGAGTATGAAGACACTGTGAAAAACGATGTTCAAAAAGCGATTTCAGTCGATGAAACAGCTATTCAAACTCTTTGTGCTAATTATATCGATAATGTTAAGGCCTATACTCAAAAGGAAAAGATTAGAAATAAGTATTCTAATAAACTTGAGGATGCTGACGAAAGATTCATGAGATCTATTGAAGAGAAGATTGATATACCTGAAAGTAGAAAAGAAGATTTCAGAAGAGAAATCATGAACTACATCGGTGCTTTAGCAATTGAAGGTAAGCAATTCGATTATAAAATGAATGAAAGACTTCATAGAGCTCTAGAGCTTAAGTTATTTGAGGATCAAAAAGACTCAATTAAACTAACAACAATTATTTCAAAAGTGGTTGATAAAGAAACCCAAGAGAAAATTGATGTAGTTAAAAGCAGATTGATAAAGAACCATGGGTATTGCGAGATTTGTGCAACTGATGCCTTAAACTTTGTGGCTTCGATTTTCGCAAAAGGCGATTCGGCTAAGTCATAAACTGGAGATTTCATGGATCACCCAATTAAAAGGGACCATGCGCGGTTTAGAAAAATAGTTAAGGGGAGGATTAGAGATAATCTTCGCCGCTATATTTCTAACGGTGAAATGCCCAGCCCTAAGGGCGACGGTCAGTTTAAGATACCTATGCCCTCTATCGATACTCCAAGGTTTAAATTTGGGGATAAACAACAGGGTGGAATGGGTCAAGGTGATGGACAGCCTGGTGACCCTGTTGACGGGCAAGAAGGTGAAGGTGAACCAGGAGAAGGTGAAGCTGGAAGTGATGAAGGTAGTAAAGAACTTGAAGTCGATTTAAGTTTAGATGAACTTGCTTCAATCCTAGGGGAAGAGCTTGAGCTTCCCAATATCGAGCCTAAGGGTAAAAAGACCATGGAGTCTTTAACAGAAAAGTATACCTCCATTGGAACTCAAGGTCCGGACTCGTTAAAACACTACAAAAGATCTTATAAAGAAGCACTTAAAAGACAATTGGCTATGGGGGAGTATGATGCGGACAATCCTATCATCGTTCCGGTTAAAGCTGATATGCGCTTTCGTAGTGCTGATGCAAAAGTAGAATTTGAAAACTCGGCAGTCGTCATATATATGATGGATGTATCTGGCTCCATGGGTGATGAACAAAAAGAAATAGTTCGAACAGAAAGTTTTTGGATAAATCTTTGGTTAAAGAGCCAGTATAAAGACATCGAAATTCGATATATTATTCACGATGCGACGGCAAAAGAAGTCGATGAAGAAACTTTTTTTAGGACAAGAGAGTCCGGTGGAACTTTGATCAGTTCTGCTCTTAAACTCTGTAGAGATATAATTCAATCTGATTATAATAGTGCCGAGTGGAATATTTACCCTTTTCACTTTTCGGACGGTGATAACTGGTCAACTGATGACACTAAACTATGTTTAGAGATCCTTGATAAGGATATCATCCCGGAAAGTAATGTGTTTTGCTACGGTCAGGTTGAGAGCCGCTATGGGTCTGGGCAGTTTTATAAGGACCTTCATGCGAAATATGGAGAGTCTAATGAAGAAGTCCTGCTCTCAAAGATTAAAAATAAGGATGCCATCTTAGATTCAATAAAAGATTTTTTAGGTAAGGGTAAATAGTTATGATGAGAACAAAACCCATTGACGGCGCCTTGGCAGAACTTCGAGAAGAGATCGAAGGCTATGCTAAAGAATATGGACTTGATTACTACCCTGTAGTTTTTGAAGTTTGTGATTATGATACGATAAATATTTTAGCTGCTCAAGGCGGCTTTCCTGCAAGATACCCTCACTGGCGCTTTGGAATGGACTATGACCAACTCTCAAAAGGTTATGCCTATGGTCTACAAAAAATTTATGAAATGGTTATTAATACCAATCCCTGCTATGCATATCTACTAAATGCCAACCACTGGGTTGATCAAAAAATAGTTATGGCCCATGTCTTTGGGCATGCTGACTTTTTTAAGAATAATTATTGGTTCTCTGGCACAGATAAAAATATGATGGATGTAATGGCCAACCACGGTACTAAGATCCGTCGTTATATGGACCGATACGGACAAGATGCCGTTGAAGTTTTTATCGATAAAGTTCTTAGTTTAGAGAACCTCTTAGACCCTTCTGTACTTTTTGAAACTCCAGAAGTGGCTAGAAGAAGAATTGAGAGTAGGGTAGATGAAGAGCATGAAGATACAGGTGATGATAGATCATCCGCTTTAAAATCTTTTATGCGTAGTAAGGCTAGAAATGAGGTCTTACCGGAAGTCCCAGATAGTACTGAGGAAGACGAAATTCATCGAGAAGCGAGTACTGAGCGTTATATTTCTCCAAGGGATGTGATGCTTTATCTTATAGAGCATGCTCCTCTACAGGAGTGGCAGGCGGATATCCTAGGAATCTTGAGAGAAGAAGCTTATTACTTTTTACCTCAGCGTATGACAAAAATTATGAATGAAGGTTGGGCCAGCTATTGGCATTCAACTATCATGACTAAAAAAGCACTAAAGGCCAGTGAGATCATCGATTTTGCTGATCATCATGCTGGTGTCATGGCCATGAGCAAACAAAATATAAATCCCTATAAAATTGGAATAGAGCTTTTTAGAGATATTGAATACCGCTGGGATACCGGGAAATTTGGTAAAGAATATCTTGAGTGCACCAATATGGAGATGAAAGAAAACTGGAATAAAGAAACTGGTCTGGGGCGAGAGAAAATTTTTGAAGTGAGGAGAACTCACAACGATATAACTTTTATTGATGAATTTTTCACTCCTGAGTTCTGTGAAAGACAACAAATTTTCACGTATAAATACAATCCAAGAACTGGGCGTAACGAAGTCGACTCTAGAGAGTTTGAATCAATCAAAGCGAAACTGCTACAAAGTTTGACAAATTTTGGATCTCCCGTAATTGAAGTTGAGTCTACAAACTATAAAAATAGGGGTGAACTACTTCTCAGACATGTTCATCAAGGTGTGGATTTGGATGTAAATTACGCCGCTGAGACATTGAAAAATATTCACTTTATTTGGAAGCGTCCAGTCAATATTTCCACAACTCAAGAAGAGACAGAAACAATTGTTAGCTTTGATGGTAAAGAAATTAAGACCTCAAATTAATACTCGAGTGTTCCTCTTTATTATATAGAATAAGTTGACCCACGCCCTAGATTTTAGGAAAATTAACTCATTGTTATTTAATAAATCTGGCGCTCTTATGATTAAAACATTTTTGATTTCGTTGCTCTTTTTCTCAATCAATATGAGTTCTTCCTTAGCTAAGTCTTATATTGCTAAAGTCGTTAAACTTAGAGGAACAGTTTCACAGCTGGAGCCCGGCTCAAAAATATCAAGAACTGTGAAGAAAGGGGACAAGCTTCGAGAAGATAGTAGTGTCTTAACTGGAAGTAGAAGTTTTGCTCGTATTCAGTTTAATGATAACTCAATTTTAAATATTGGCCCCAGGTCTAAAGTAGCCATTTTAGAGTCTAAAGAAGATGGAACAAGTTTTATTCATTTGTTAAAAGGCTCCGTACGCTCAAGAATCATCAAAGCAACATCTAAGGATGCTAAACATAAGTATTATCTTAAAACTCGTAGTGCCGCTATGGGAGTAAGGGGAACAGACTTTCAGGTCGTTTATAACCCAGATAATAATGTAAGCTCCCTTCTCACTTACCAAGGCGAAGTCGCCATGGCTAAAGTCGAGGAAGATCCAGCGACGGAATTAAAGAGATTAAAAAAAATAAGAAGAAAGCAGCTCAAAGAAAGAAAAGTTCATACCGACGCCAGCGGTAAAGTGGATGTTGTAGAAAGTCAGCCTAAATATGACTTAGAAGGTAGAATGGATCAGGCCTTGGCCACAAATGAGACCGTTATTGT
Source organism: Halobacteriovorax sp. (assembly GCA_002720865.1). Classification (GTDB taxonomy): domain Bacteria; phylum Bdellovibrionota; class Bacteriovoracia; order Bacteriovoracales; family Bacteriovoracaceae. The sequence continues at coordinate 80,425 of PBIO01000018.1, read as the reverse complement.
AAAGCCTGGTCAATATTCTGGAACTGTAAACAGTATCAAAAGGGCTTCTTTACCAGTTAAAGTTTCGCCTGTTCAGTTAAACGCTCTTTATAAAAATGAAGAGATGAATGAAAAAGTAAAACGTTCTGAAGTAAAAGAGAAAAGTTTGACTCCTTCATCGGAGAGCTTTCAAATTCAGTCCGCTGAACAAGAGGCTCCACCAGAAGGGATGTTTAAAAAGGAGACAGGTGAGTTTGCTCCAAGGTCTGGGGGAGTTTTAGACTTAAATACTGGTTTATATATTCCACCAGAAAATGAAGCGGTCTATGATGCAAAATTAAAAGTTTTCGTACCTAAAGATAATGCCGGTCAAATTGATAGTGAAACGGGGCAATATGTGGCTCCAAAAGGACTAAAGTTAGACCCTTTAAAGGGTTTTATTGCTTCAAGAAAACTTAAAGGTGAAGATGCCGAAATACTATTGGCAAAGGCAGATAATTTAAACAAGTCCGCAAGACCAAAACTTTGGGCCGGTGAAAGAAGAGCTGCTGCAACTTTGGCCAGTGAGTTTATCGCTTGGTCAGAAACAGAAAAGATTTCAAAGGATATGATTGAAGTAGAGCTTTTTGGCTACGGCGAATCTTTTGAAAGCACTAACGAGTCTGGAAGTACTGGAAGAAATCTAGACTCAGAGAATGCTAAACGACTTTTAATAAAATGGAGTCATAACTCTGAATCTAACTGGCAGCCAACCACTAGTTTTGGTTGGAAGTCTACGGAGTACCCATTGACCGCAGCAGGTTCTGTAAATCAGCCAACTAGGGATGGGGTCATGCTTGGACTAGGGGTCCGTTATAATATTTCAAAGAGGTGGAATTTTTTAAGTGAGTTGATGCTTGAACAAGAGTACTACCTAGACAATGAAAGTAACGGTCTTCTATTAAAAAGAGTTTCTATTCCTAAATTAAAGCTTGGTCTTGAAGGTCCAATCTTTTCAAAAGGAAGATTTTCATTTGGCTCGCATCTATATCTAATGGCTGCCATGCCTAAGAAAAGTGGAAATCATAAAGTCGCTTCTGGATTTGGATACGGTTTTGAGCTCTTACCAAGATGGTGGCTTACTAAGAAATGGAATCTTTATACGGGCTTTAGTTTTGAGCATCAGAGTCAAACGGTGCAAAATACTGGGTTTAAGGCCGACAATAGTCTAACAAAAGCTGGTTTAAAATTAGGACTGGGATTTCTTTTTTAAAAGAGGAAGTTTAAGCTGACACGACCCCAAGCGTGGGCATCAGCTCCACTGAATTCCTTAGATTTCCATGTTTGATCGTAAGCAATATGAAAAGATTTAGACTTTATCTTAATCCCTGATACTAAGTCGTACGTATAATTTTGAATGTCTCTTCTTGCGACTTTATGGGGAGATTTTTTATCAAAGATTCCCCCTTGCAAAGTTGCGTCGTAAAAAATATTTGAAAAACTAGGAATCAAATAAACTTCTAAAAATGTGAATGGAGTAAATACTATTTTTGAAAAATGCCGAGTATTAATTTTATAAGTACCAAAACTAATAGATGAGCCTAATCCCAGGTTTAATAGTTTTGAATCATAAAAAGGGTAGTACCCCATGAGGGTATAGTTTATGATGACATCGTTTCTAATTTGATTATCCCAGCCCCTTGGCGTTTTATTATTTGTAGCCTTATGTATTGATTTATGAATAAATTCCCCACCTGTCATCTTTCCTATAAAGCCAAAGTCTATTTTAGATTCTAGGACAACATTCCTAACTTTTAATCGAGATTGAGTTACGCCAGTGAAATAGAGTGAATTGGCAAATGGACGATCTCCGGATTGAATAAGAGGGGAGTATGGGTCCTTAGGAGTAAAGCCCATATAGTGAAACTCAAGTGCATGGCTATTCTTTAAGATAATTTGAGAATCAATAAAGGGAACCTTAGAGGGAAGTATATCGCCATAATCACTGACATGTTTAAACTCTATTCCTTGAGTAAAGTATTGGTCACTCCCCGTAAAAAAGTCATTCGAGTATTGAAATTTGAACTCTTTAGAATTGGCTAAGTGCGGAGTTAAGAGAAGAAAAAGTATTAGTAAGTTGGGCATAGATAATTCTAACTTAGAATTAGAATTTTGTCGGGTCAATCTTAAGTTTTTCGGAATCAAGCTCTTCAATATCTTTTTGATCTACGATGATAGTTTCTTTTAGGGGATTTAAGGCAATGGGCTTTTTTAAAGCTTCGATATCAAGCTCATCTTCACTGAAAATATTTTCCTCTCTCTCAATTGTAAACCCAAGATTTTCCCAGATACTCATTTGCATCTGAATCCAGCAATTAACTCCATCGTGCCTTTTGCAAGCAATACCAGAGCTTTCAGATAAAGTCTGAACTTCTTTTCTTCTCAGTTTTACGTAAGACCTCATAATCTCCACTTCTTGTGGAACTTGTCTTTTAAAGAGTCTTTCAAGTATAAAAAGCTGTTGATCAGCTCTTTCATAGTCCTCTATTTTGATCTTAAATGCTGTATCAAGGGCCATCTTTTTTCGCTCATCTTGATCGGGCTTAATAAATCTTCCTAGTAGTTTGATTCCTTCTTTCCATTGTCCAAGAATCCAGGCCAGTGGAATTGCTCTTTCAAGGGCGTTAACGCTATTTTCTTTTTTTAGTAGTGCTACGTTAAAATGTCCAAAAGCAAGTTCGTACTCTTTAGTCCTTAGACGAATATTTCCTTTAATATTTTCTGCGTTAGGGGAGGTGATTCCTTCAACGAATTCAGCTGCTTTTTTATAATCACCGAGTCTATAATACATAAGACCTAAAAGCTCTCTTACTATATTGGATTGATAGGCATCTGCTGGAATATTTGAAATGACATTAGATAGTTTCTTTTCCTTATTGAGATAAAGTCCTAATTTTATCCAAATCCTAGTTAAGTCTATATCGCCAATGGCATAGCGGTAGTTATCAATCTCTCCCCCGGCCAGGTAATTTTTATTGCGGGTTTTAAATCGACTCATACTTTCCATCCAGTAATGATCGTTTTTTGTGAAACTTAGTGTTTGGACGGCACAGCTTCGATATTCATTTAAAAACTTCTTATCTACCTTTTGCCTGGTTAGGTTGTCTTGGTCTAATGTATGTAAGGCCATTAAATTTAGAACTCGAAGGACACATATTTCTTTGTAATATTTCTTATCTTCATATTTAAAAGATGAAACCAGGTCTAAACTTTCACGGTAGTTCCCCTCTATAAATTCAATTAGTGACATATATCGATTTCTTATTAGCTTAACCTGTGAGCTCTTTAAGTTAATTTGCTCTAGATGAAAACGAGCCATTTTAGTATTTCCATTTATAAGAAAGTCTTTTGCAGCCATTAGGTGACCTAAGTCAGAACCTCTTTTAGTCGCTTGCTGTAGCTGCAGGTATTCTTGAATTTGAGCACCACTAAGAGCAGACCACTCAATCTCACCAGTTGCTGCTAAGGCGGTATTAGAATAGCCGAGCAAACTGTACAGGAAAATTTTGACCAAAGTTATTGTAATCATATAAAGCCTTTCGGATTTAGAGCCGATAACTTAATGAACGCATATAAAGGTAGAACATTTTTCCAGAATGCCTGACTAAGGGAAGGAAGATGACTCATATGAAGCAAGCATTTATTGTACTGATGGCAGTTTGTCTAGCTCCGCTTGCCCACGCTCTCGTCCCACTAGAGTCTATACTATTAGGCGATTTCTCAGATCAGTATAGAGATAAGGAAACGGACCCGATTGAATATATTTTTAATCCTATTCCTCGAAATAAAGATGTGAGCTCTAAGGATTTTGAGCATAGAAGAAACTTGGCACTCTATAGAGGATTTTATGAAGAGGGTGAAAATCTTAAAAATCTGTGTAAGGTTAAACCTCGAGTACAGTACTCAGTTGATTGGGATAGAAGAAAGGTTATCAGGTCTTTTGTTTCCACTCTTCAATATATCGGACTAGATGTAGTCTTAAGGGCCATGCCTAAATACGCCAATCACTTTGAATTTAGCGAGGAAGAATATAAAAACCTTGGAGATGGGCTTATTGGCAACTGGTGTTCTCAAAACTTAAGCCTCATAAGTATTGAGCAGTTAAAAAAGAATTGGATGATTAAGTTCACTAAGAAAAACGAATACGAACTTCCAAGTGTCGATAATAACCCTTTATTTCCAACGAAAATAACAAATATTACATCTAAAGAAAGAGTTATGAAGCAAGAATTTGTTCAGGCCATAAAGCTTTTCAAAACTTTTTGTTCGTGGGGGGGAGATACTGATAATTTAAGATTACTAGTACCACTTATCAGACACCCAGTGATCTATTCTTTTGTTGCAAGACAGCTTTCAGGCCAAAAACTAGAGTGGGAGCCCCTTGATAATAATGTTGTAATAAGAGAGGAGCAAGAGACAGTTAAGGTTCTTTGCCGCAATATGATCTGTCGTAAGACTTCGGAAAAAACAATTGACCGAGAGTTTCCTAGAGGAGCTGGAACAAAAAGTATCAAAGAAGACCTTGATCGTCTCTACTGTGAGGAAATGAGGGATGTTGATTATGTGAGTAAAGGTCAAGAACCAAAAGTTAAAGACTGGATTAAGAAAATGACCTTTGATGAAGAAAACTTGGTGGTTTCTTCTTTTTTAAGTTTGATCACTAAGGTTCCCGATTTCTTTTTAAGATCTGAACAGTTCTCTGACGGAAAAGAATTTTTAAGATTAAGTATGGATAGAAATTGGAATAATTGGGCAAAAAAACAGACGACTAACTTTGCAAAAGATTTATATTATGAAGAACCCCTAACTCTAGAGCTAGTTCAACGAGATCTTTATTACAAAAACACAATTCCAAAATTCTCAGTGCACTTTGATGTAAATTTAGGAGAATTTGATAGGGCCAATCAAAAAGTTGGAAAGATTTCTAATCATTTTAATTTAAGCATCTCTAAGACATTTTTAAGATGGGCCAGAAACGAATGGAACGGAATTCCACCGGGACAAGATAAGAAAAAACAGGCCATCGTTGATAGGTTTAAAATTGAGATTACTGATTCAGTTCAAAAGGCAAAAACAAAATTTAGATTAGTTCCTTGGAAAGGGGACCTTGAGAACTTAATTGTTAGAGAGCTACTTGAGCAAATCGTTCAATACATAGGTCCCTTCTACAAAGGTGAAAATGGATTAGCTCAAATACCTGTTCAGTTTAATTTTGCTCCTCTTGCTCTGCGCTATATTAGGTATCAATACCTAGTTAAAGAGAACGAGAAACGCGATAAAGACTATTTTGAGGACTTTCAAAAGAGACAAGAAATTAGGGCCAATCTAAATAATCAATAGACCTTGACCTTCGAGAATAAACCCCCATATTAAGCCATAGATATGACTAAAAAAACTAAAGAAGAAGACATTATCGATGTTGAGATCCTAGACTCAAGTGCTGAAACTAATCATTCGGATGCCTTAATTGTTAAAGAAGAAATTCTTCCAGCTGAGACCACTTCAAAAGATCTTACGACTTATACACCTAAAGACGGTGACCCTCTTTCTTTATATATGAAAGAAATAAGTAAAATTGACCTATTAACCATAGAGGAAGAACGAGAGTTAACACAAAAGTTGATTGAGACCGGTGAAATTGAAATAGCTAAAAAACTTGTAGCCGCGAACCTAAGACTAGTAGTTAAAATTGCTATGGAGTATCGCTCTGCCCATCAGAATGTCATGGACTTAATTCAGGAAGGGAATATTGGTCTAATGAAGGCCGTGTCTAAATATAACCCCGAAAAGGGAGCGAAGCTTAGCTACTACGCTAGCTGGTGGATTAAATCTTATATTCTAAAATTCATTCTAGATAATTTCCGTCTTGTAAAAATTGGGACTACTAACGAGCAAAAGAAACTTTTTTATAATCTTATGAAAGAGAAGGAGCGCCTAGATCAGCTTGGTATAAAGCCAGATAATAAAGTGATAGCTGAGAATTTAGGAGTTAGCGAAAAGGCTGTGGCCCTTATGGATAAGAGATTATCCCCTGAGAGTGGAGAGGTCAGTATTGATACACCTGTGGGTAATGATGCGACGGGTAAGACGACTGTGGCAGACTTTATTCCTTATGACGCACCTGGGGTTGAAGAAGACGTTTCCCAGCGGCAAAGCGTGGAGATCCTAAAGGATAACCTCGAAGCTTTTCTTGAAGGATTAAAGGATCGGGATAGAGAAATCTTTAAAAAACGGCTACTTAGTGAAGTTCCTCCCTCTCTTCAATCTATAGCGGATGATTATGGGGTTTCAAGGGAGAGAATTAGGCAAATTGAAGCCAGGCTCTTGGATAACTTAAAAGTTTACATGTCCGAATTTATTCGCTAAATTCCCCAAATTATTAGAAATAGCACCCTGAAATTGGTTTGGCCTCAACGCCTTTCTGAATCATGGGCAAGTAAAGGAAACATTATGTTAGCATCAGAAATCAAAGCAGAACTTACTAAAACTTATGGAGCTAAATACGGCTCAGGTGAAAACGACACTGGTTGTCCAGCTGTTCAAGTTGCCATTCTTACTCACAGAATTAATGAACTAAAAGATCATTTTGGAAAGCATATCCATGACTACCACTCAAACCGTGGTCTTCTTAAAATGATTGGTTCACGTAAGTCACTACTTAAGTATCTTCAAAGAAAAGATATGGATAAGTACAAAGGTCTGATTGCTGATCTTGGACTACGTAAGTAATTTTAAAAGAACGAATGGGGAGGCTATTGCCTCCCTTTTTTTTTATAGTATAATTAATAAAATGAAGGGACCTGAGAGTCACTGGAATGTAGGGAATGTTTGAAGTTTTAAATCTGTTGCCCTAAAGATTTAAAGTTTGAAATATTCTTTGGATTCCATAAGTCTGATCCGACAATCAACCTTTCAATTAACATTTTTATATATAGTCTCAGGCCAGTGGATTAGTGGGCCTGAATGGAGAATTAAATGAACGAAAACAAAAAAGTTTATTCAATCAATTGGGGCGGAAAAGAAGTCACTATTGAAACAAATCGTCTTGCTAAACAAGCAGATGGTTCAGTCCTAGTTTCTTGTGGTGGAACACAAGTATTAACTACAGTTTGTAGTGCAACTTCAGTAAAAGATGGGCAAGACTTTTTCCCTCTTTTAGTTGAGTACACAGAAAAATTTTATGCCGCAGGTAAATTCCTAGGTGGTTTCTTAAAAAGAGAAGGTCGTCCTTCAACTAAAGAAACTTTAAATGCGCGTCTTATTGACCGTCCACTACGTCCTCTTTTCCCTAACGGGTATATGTTCGACACAGTTGTTTCTTGTACCGTTATGTCTTACGACGCCAACGGTGGTGACCCTGAAATTCTAGCGGCCCTAGGATCTTCAGCTGCTCTTACTATTTCAGATATCCCATTTGCTGGTCCAATTGCTACTTGTAAAGTAGCTCGTATTGACGGGAAACTTTGTATCAACCCAGCTCATGAAGAATGGGAAAACTCAGATTTAGAAATTATCGTTGCTGGTTCTTCTGACGCCATTCTAATGGTTGAAGGTGAAGGGGATATTATTCCTGAGAACGAAATGCTTGAAGCAATCTTCTTTGGACATGATCAGTGTAAAGAATTTGTTAAGCTTTTAGACACAATGAGATCAGAAGTTGGTAGACCAAAAAGAGAGTTTATCTCTGCAGCTGCTAATGAAACAATGATGGCCAAAGTAAAGGCTGATTATACTGCTGATGCCCGCGCCCTTCTTGGAATTAACGACAAGATGGATAGACAAAAAGCAGTTAAGGCACTTGAAGCAAAAGTTAAAGAGTCAATGACTGCTGATCTAGCTGCTTGGGGACTTGAAGAAGGAGCTTCTGCTGGTAAAGAGTCTTATAAAGCTGTTGATGAACTTCTTTATGAAATGATGAGAGCTGATATTCTTGACGAAGAAAAGCGTATTGCTGGTCGAGGAATGGCTGAAGTTCGTCAAATTGAAACAGAAACAAATATTCTTCAAAGCCCACACGGATCTTCACTCTTCACAAGAGGGGAGACTCAGGTTCTAGCAACAGCTACAATTGGTGGTTCTTCTGGAGAGCAGATGGCCGACAGAATTGACGGTCTATCATATGCAAACTTCTACCTTCACTACAACTTTCCTCCTTACTCAGTAGGTGAGGCTCGTGGTGTTCGTGGTGTTGGACGTCGTGAACTTGGTCACGGAAACCTGGCTGAAAGAGCGATTAAAGCTGTTATGCCTTCTAAAGAAGAGTTCCCATATACAACGAGACTTGTATGTGAGGTTTTAGAATCTAATGGTTCTTCATCTATGGGATCAGTTTGTTCAGGCTCAATGGCCCTTCAAGATGCTGGTGTTCCAATTAAAGATCCGGTTGCTGGGATTGCCATGGGTCTAATCACTGATGGTGAAAGATTTAAAGTTCTTACCGATATTTTAGGGGATGAAGATCACCTAGGTGATATGGACTTTAAAGTAGCAGGTACTAAAGATGGTATCTCTGCTCTTCAAATGGATATTAAAATTCAAGGTCTAACTCGCGAAATCGTTGAGAAGGCCATGGGTCAAGCTAAAGAAGGTCGTGAGCATATCTTAGGTGAGATGGCGAAAACGATCTCTACTCATAGAGAAGAGCTTAAAGACGGTGTTCCAAGAATCGAGTCTTTTAAGATTAAACCTGATCAAATCGGTGGCCTTATTGGTCCTGGTGGGAAAAATATTAAGGCCCTTCAAGAGTCTTTTGAAGTTAATATGGATATCGATGAAGACGGAACTGTTCGTGTTCTTGGTGTTGATAAAGAGAAGATTTTTGAGTGTATCGCTCTTGCTCAACTTCAAATCGATGGACCAGCTGTTGGTACTGAATACGATGCAGTCGTTAGAACGATTAAAGAGTACGGTGCCTTTGCTGATATTGCTCAAGGGATCTCAGGTCTGGTTCACGTTTCTGAATTGGCTGATGAAAGAGTTTCAGATCCAAACGAGTATGTATCTGAAGGTGACAAGATTAAAGTTAAGGTTATCGAAATTGATCGTATGGGAAGAATTAAACTTTCTGCTAAGGCCGCTAAGGCACTAACTAAAAAAGGTTAGGACTTAGTAATGGGATCAAATAACACTTTAGTAAAAGTTAAGTTACTTGAAAATTTTGACCGGGAATTACAACTTCCCGGTTATGAAACCGATGGAGCGGCGGGAGCTGATGTTCGCGCCTCTATCGGGCCTAATGAATCAATAACTATTAAGCCTGGTGAAAGGACGCTTATTCCTACGGGGCTAGCAATGGAAATACCTTTTGGGTATGAAATTCAAGTAAGACCACGTTCTGGTCTATCTTTTAAAACTGGATTAATGGTTTGTAATTCCCCTGGAACAATCGATTGTGATTACAGAGGTGAAGTAAAAGTCATTCTTGGAAACCTTGGAAGTAAAGACGAAGTTATTAACCACGGTGAAAGAGTTGCTCAGCTTGTATTGGCCCCTGTTACACAAGCAAAGTATGAAGTCGTTGATGACCTCGGGGAAACTGATCGCGGAGCAGGCGGCTTTGGTTCAACAGGTAAAAAGTAGAAGGGAGATTCAAAATGGATTTAAAAGTTCCTTATTCAAATACAGCAAATAAAGATGAAGCCTTTGATGCCGCGATGGCACAAATAACTGAAGAGTATATTGCTAAATTCAATGTAAAAGCTGACGTACAAACTGATAAAGCCGCAGGCAATATCACTGCTAAAGGTAAAGGTTTTAAGCTGGCCCTTGATTTTAAAGATGATGGAGTAGAGCTTTCTTCTGAGTTTGGTTTTCTTCTCAAGGCCTTTAAAGGTAAAGTACTTGAGACCATTGAGCGAAAGCTAAAGAAGTATGTCTAATGCCTAAATTAACGCTACACCCGAGTGGGCAAGTACTAGAAATAAACGAAAACCTTAATGTCTTAGATAGGCTAAGGGAAGAAGAGATATATGTACGCTCAAGCTGTGGTGGAACTGGATCTTGCTCAGATTGTATGATTAAAGTTTTGTCAGGGGATGATAATCTTTCAGCGCCCCCTTTTGAAGAGATTCAGCTATTAGGAAATGTTTTTCACTTAACTAAAGAAAGATTGGCCTGCCAATTAAAAATAAGCGGTGACGTCACCGTAGATATCTCTCACCACAATATTGAAACTGATCAAGAAAGAAGAGAGAAAAAGAATAAAGAATTCATCAAGTCCAAAATCAAAGTCAAAAAGAAGGCTCAGGTCGATGCGGAGTACGTTGAGCGTGAAAAAGAACGTGAAGAACGTATGAAAGAGCGAGATGAGTGGAAAGGTCATTGGAAAAAGTCGCCCGCGAACCGAGACGACCCCATGAACCCCAAAAGGCTAGGGGGCGGCAAAAGACCAAAGCTCTTTAAGTCTGTCGAACGAGAAGAACTTGATAAAAAAGATGATGATTCTGAGAAATAAAAAAGCCCATCAAAGATGGGCCTAATGCTTTTATCTTGTTTCTTTTTTCAATATCTCATATTCAACTAAATTACATTTTGTATCTTTATTAACTTTCTTACAGATAAAGTTCATCGCATAAGAGTCTTTACCGTTATATTTTTTCTTCTTAGACATATATTGCTCGAACATTACTAAAGAGGCTTTATCAACGGTCATTGTTTTTAAGGCCTTTTTTTCTTTGAGGTCGATCTTATTAACATTCTCCATGTATGCAAATGATGGGCTCGTAAAAACTACAAAAGCAAAAACTCCAATTATTGACTTCATCTATTTACCTCTAGTCGTTGAATTTTTATCTTCTATAATCTTAGCACCATCTGCTTTAGCTTCGGCAATATATTTATCAAAAGCCTCATCTTCGGCGCATTTATATGGGCTAGGGCAACCATCAGAGTCTGAGGCCATACAGTAAACATCAAATTCTCCGTCAGGAAATTTCTTATCACCTCGACATTTTAATCTACCTTCACACTTAAGCATTTTTTCACCCATACAAGTGGTAACACCGTTTTTTGGACACATCTTTTGGTCTTTAGGGAGAACCTTTTTAGTTCTAACGACTAGCTTTTTAAGTTCTCCAACTCCGTGGCAGCCACCTTTACTGGCCTCACCATTTGATTCCTTTACCGAAGAGAGTTCATATTTAGAGCTACCGTCCTTGGAGTAGTACTCAACTCTTCCGCCAAACTGCTTATGATGTATTTTTCTTTCTTGTCTTCCGTTTTCGTCAGTAAAAACTATTGTATAGTCAGCACATGGGCAGCGGTAAGTAACATCAGATTTAATTAACTCAAACGGGCCTTTAACCTTTTGCTCGTAGCCATCTGAAAACGCCATTGTGAACTCAGTATCCTTGTCACCGTTCTCAACAGCTTTTTGAATGTCTTCAAAAGGTCCTGCGTACGATAAACTTATGGAAGATAGGATAAAAAAGAATAAGCATAGAAATTTTCCAAACATGATGACTCCACTGGCTTGATTAAGTTAATCAAATTTTAGCATGAGATATAAAATACACTAAAGGTGGGACTGAATTGCCCTGTATCCTCATTAAATTGGGGACTTAGGCGGCTCCTTGGTTGCCCCAAATTGTTGGAATTAGGCGGATTTATTGACTTAAGAGGGGGATTAAGGGATACCTAGTTCAAATCTGAACACGAACTTTTATTACTGGTTTACTGCTGGTGTTTGGATTAGGCAGTATGACTATAAATAAAAGAGAAACTATGTCAGATTTCAAATCTTTGAAACTGCTTCCGCCTATAATGGAAGCAATCGAAAAACTCGGTTATAAAACTCCTACACCTATACAAGCAAAGGCCATTCCTCACTTAATGGAGGGAAAAGATTTATTAGGTATTGCTCAGACGGGAACCGGTAAGACCGCCGCCTTTACACTTCCCATTCTTCATAGACTTGGTAATTTTAAGAAAAAAGCAAAACCAGCAAGGATGAGATGCTTAATATTAACTCCTACGAGGGAACTTGCTTCACAGATCAATCAAAATATAAAAGATTATGGGAAGCGAATTAATATAAAGTCTACGGTGATTTTTGGAGGTGTTGGGCAAAGACCTCAAGTTCAGGCCATGTCAAAGGGAGTTGATTTTCTCGTTGCCACTCCTGGTAGGCTTCTTGATTTAATGAATCAAGGTCATATCTTTTATGATCAGCTAGAAGTCTTCGTATTAGACGAAGCAGATAGAATGCTGGATATGGGCTTTTTTAATGATGTGAAAAAAGTTATCGCGAAACTTCCAAAAGAAAAGCAAACCCTTTTATTTTCCGCCACGATGCCAAAAGATATTTCTAATTTGGCCAATAGTCTTTTGAAGAATCCAGTAAGAGTTGAGGTTACTCCTGAAGCTTCTACTGTAGAGAAGATAAATCAGACTATTAATTATGTGGATCGAACTAATAAGCCTCTCTTATTAAAAAGTATCCTAGAGGATAAAGAGATTAAAACCATGCTCGTTTTTACCAGAACAAAACATGGTGCAAACCGAGTGGTTAAACATTTGGATAAAATGAATATCGCTTCTGCAGCTATTCATGGAAATAAATCTCAAGGGGCCAGAGAGAGGGCCCTTAGTGAGTTTAAGAGTGGGAAGATTCGCGTTCTCGTGGCCACAGATATTGCGGCACGTGGAATAGATGTTTCTAATATTACCCATATTGTTAATTATGATCTGCCTGAAGACCCAAAGAGTTATGTACATCGAATTGGTAGGACGGCCAGGGCAGGAAGAGAAGGTGTTGCTATTTCGTTTTGCGATTCTTCAGAAAGACCGCTTTTAAAGGATATCGAAAAAACAATTAAACAAAAAATTCCCGTAGATGAAGGGCATGCACTTCACGGTGTAGCGCCACAAAAACCAAAGGGACCTGTAAACAAGAGACCACCAAAAAGAGATCCAAAAGTTAAAAAGGAAACCACTGGCGCTGAGAAAAAGAAGCGCCCCTCCCAAAGAAGAAGAAAGAGGTAAGTGCTTAAGACTAGGCACGTTTTTTTATAAAATTCGTCATGTTTAAGGTGTATCTGCCCTAGATACGCTATGCAGTTAGTGTACACAAATGAGTACACAGTTCTTTAGAAATTAGAGCTGTGAATTGACCCTGTCATGCAGGGATTCTAAAACTAATGAGCACTAGGGGTAGGGCGAATTATGAAGTTAATCATAACTATTTTAGTTTTGTGGTCTTCTATGGCAATTGCTGAAATGAAGACTGGTGTGATCTTTCTTAGAACAGATACAGAAGAGCAAATTGAGCCTGAAGTGAGAGAGATCATGAGACTGGTTAAAAAAGGACGCTACAGAGGTCCTCATTTTAGCTGTAACGGACAGGCACGGGTTTACGCTGTAGAAGTCGCAGGTCTAAGGTTTAGAACTGATAGAGACGGAAATGTGGAGCCTTTTTATTTAACTTTTATAAAGTATAGGTGTAACGAATGAAATCGATTGTTATTCTTTTAGTTTTAATTGCTTTTGCTTCAAATGCTTCTGCGGGAACTCGGAAGTTTTATGTTAAATTCAAAGGAGAAACTAATGAAGAGGTTCTCGATAAAGTTGACGACGCTATCCCAGGTTTAAAAAACGGGAAATATCGCTATCCTCATCAACCGATACGACTCTTATATGAATCAAAGGGCTGCAACTTCACAAAACCTAAATATATTGATGTAAAAACCCTTACGGTGAAAAAAGCTTATCGAGTTAATCGTTTTTACGAGCTTGAATCATTTAAACAGGCAACGGTTATCGTAACTCACAAGAGATGTAGCCATAATACTGATGATTAATTAACCAAGGGCCTATTTCTTAGGCCCATCGAAAGGTTGATCGTCTTTGATCTTTGAAATTTTCTTACAATCTTTTAAATGAACTTTTACATGTACTGCTAATTGAAGCGTTCTTTTTACACTATCTTTTTCAATTGGATAGAGATCATAAAAATCCGCGCCGCTAAAGCTACTATAAGATTTTTTACAGTTCCCCTCAGCTATATATCGATTGACGACTGAGGACTTACCTTGATTTATTTCGGTGGCAAGTTTCTTTAAATGGGCAATAGCTTCTTCTTTGGTTTTAAAGCCATTTGCTATGTTTAATCCTGCTACAGTAAGGCTATTTCCAACACCAACCCCACCTAGAGCTGCATAAGCTGAAGTTGTAAGTAAGGACAGAATACCTATAGAAATAATTTTCGCTTTCATTTATCAACCTCAGTTAAGGGAAAAAATTGAATATTCATTTGATATACCTCATTCGGCTCATCCATATTACTTGCAACTTCATTTAGCTCTTTTCTGAAGGCACGGATCATGTCCTTTATTTTTCCCATATTTTTTGTATCAATGGGAATCGTTACACCATTAAATTCTCTGTTTAAAGCATCTTCATTTTCTAATGAGTGAATTGCAAGCTCTGACATATTTTTATGGTAAGTTTTAAATGCTAAGTTCTGAACATCGTCTGTCGTATCGAGTGGACCATTTGTTTGTACGAGGTTTCCATCTTCATTTTCTTTTATAAGCCCAAGCCTTCTAAGTTCACTTAAGGCCTTCTCTATATTTTGAGTTGAAACCTTTTTCTTTATTTTTGAAGTAATCCAGGAAGGGTCATTCTTAAAGTCCTTTAGATCCAATAAACAATAGATCGCTACATAATGCCATTTAGAAAGAAAGTCATACTGGGCCTCCTCTATATCTGATAGACCCTTCTTTCTTCTTTCTTGCATAATTTCTTGGAAAAGACCGATTTTCTCTTCGTGGTTTTGCTCTTGGTTATAATTTACTAATAAAGAGAAAAAACTAGCTTCCTTCTTTTTGAGACCAATCGCGGTGATATATTTCTTTATTGTTTTACCTGTTAGGTTTCTTTTTCCATCAATGACCATTTTTAAATGGCTAGGTGAACTCATTTGAGCCTTTCTAATAAAGACTCGATGACTATAATTAGAGTTCTCCTTTTTCTTATGCTCGAAAAAATCTTTAAGGAAAACTCTATAATCGGAGTAAGCCCTAATATCTGGAAGTAAATCTATCTGTTCATTCATTCTGTACTCTCTTTATAGAGCTGAAATTATAAAAAACTAGATTTGCTGTCAAAAATAGTGACGACGAATCTTAAGTAAAGTTACCTGAAATCAAGTGGTTTGGCGTAGTGATATTTATGGTGACGAACTAACTAGCGTACACAAAAAGGTACAGATTCGTTCGGCATTTCTCATATGAAATTGTTCTTTCAAATCCACAAAGCTACAAATGTCTCAACAACAAACGAACTTTTCTTAAAAGGAGAAAGACAATGAAAAAATTAATTATGGTATTCGCATTACTTGCAACAACTTCACTATTTGCAGAAACTGTAACAGGTGTACACACTCTATTTAGCAGAATCAGCCAAGCTGACGTAGAAGCTAAAATGATGGACGCTGTAGAAGATATTAAAAGAGGAAGACTTAGACCTCATAACTGCAGTTCAAGAGCCAAAGTTTACGCCGCTGGTGTAAACGGAATGAGCTATAGAGTAAACCGTCATGGTGAACTTGAGAAGCAATGGACAGCATACGTAAAGTATTCATGTCGTGACTAATAATTTTTGAATGAAGGTCCCCTTAAGGGGGCCTTTATTTTCTTATAAATCGCCAATTCTATTTGGCAGTCCGATTTTGTCAGTTTATCCCAAAATTCGCCTAATTTAAGATAGTTATAAAGGGAATCTTCTTCTCAGTATCTCGAATAACAGCGTTCATATAATATGAATTCATGAGAAAAATAGCCATCGCCCTATCATTACTTTTTATTACTCAACCAGTAATTTTTGCTGAAGATCAAAACGAGAATGCTGAAGCTGAACTTCAATGTGTCGAAGAACTTCAAAGCACCTCGAAAGAGGCGATCTACTTGGCCGGAAGTTCTGGAGAAGTTGTTAAGAATATGAATAATGACCCCTGCAAAATTTATTCAAAAGCCTTGAGGAATATTAAAAAAAATAAATTCAAAATTTGATATGGACTCTGTAAAGCAAGCTTTTGCTTATAGAAAAAAGTATGCTGGAACTTTTAAAGGGAACCCTAGATATATGATGATTGCAGATTATTCGCAAACTGCCACTAAAGTAAGGTCTATGCAAATTGATCTTTATACTGGAGAAGTTGTTGGTAGAAAAATATCTCACGGTAGAACTAGCGATAAAGGGAGTCATAACTCTGGAGTTTTTAATACCTGCAAAAGATCTAATGGAACAAGAACCAATGCCACAAGACCAGGCTTTTTTAAGGTTGAAAATACCTACGCTTCTTCTGGAGGCTGTACATCTGACAACTATAAAAAACATGTAAAGATATACGGAAAACCAAAGTATGGTTGCTCCCATGGAGAGTTTAGAGATAAAAATGGTAGACTAGTTTATGGTTGGCCTTATCTTGGAAGTGGGTATCCAAACGGTCATAATGGTATTCGGATGGATGGTCTAAATAAAGGCGTTAATGACAAAGCTAAATCTAATGGTGTCGTTATGCATGGAGCTTGGTATAACCAAGGTGATCAAATGGGAAGAAGTTATGGATGTCCTGCCTTTCACCCCGACGAGTTTAGAAGCGTAGCAGATGCCCTAAAAGACGGAGCTCTTTATTATTCTTATACGCCAAAATGTGCTGATGATATGAAAAAAATCTTAACAGAAATACCGAATTGGAAAAACGTTTGTTCTATCTAGTATTTTGCATTCATAAGAATCAGAACGTTCTTATCTAGATCTTCAAAAACAAGCATATGCCCCCAGGGCATATCATTATCTCCCAAAATTTTTGCCCCATGCTTTTCAAGTAATGCTTTGTCCTCTGGAATATTATCTGACTTAAGAGTTAAGCAGCCGCCTGTCATTGGTCCATGGGAGTCTCTAGGTACTTCAGGAATAGGTTCTTCTTCAGGGTGAAGAGCAACTTGCACGCCGCCCATTTTTAAAGCGCACCAACCAGGTTGCTCATAATCTAACTCAAAGCCTAGGGCCTCTATATAAAATTTCTTAGCCTCTTCTAGCTTATTGGTGGAGTAGTGAAAGCTTCTTATTCCTGTAATGGCCATACCTGAAACCTATGTTAAAATTTACTAAGTAGTTCGTTTATCTTGTCTAAGTCCGCTTTTCTAGAGTGTCTATCGATCGTTAAAAAACTACCATCACTTAAATGAGCGTGGAGTAGAAAATGCCCTTGATTTTCAAAAGCACGCATTTCAGGCTTTTTTTCTAGCTTAGCAATATTGGGTGAATCCATAAAATGCTCTACAAGAAATGGAGTTTTTGAGTCGAGTAAATATGACTTTTTAAGAACTGGAAGAAAAAAGACTCGATGGATAATAGTGAGCTGATCTCCAGATTTATGTAACCATTTTTCATAGAAGAAGGCAGCTAGTGCAGTAAATGGCAGAATAAAGAGAGTGGCCAAAACTAGATATGCTAGCTTTGTATTGATGGGATCATCACTACTCATCATGGTCATAAGTGGACCTTTAATGGCCAAAACCATGGCAAAAATCACCACAAGAAATGCAGCTAAGTATCCCCAGAAAATCATAGGGAGACCGTAGGTTTTTAGAGTAATCGAATCTTTAGTTTGTGCAATTCGATCAACTTCTTGTTCACTGGCCGGAAATGGATATAAAAGTCCCATGGGAAGCATTGTATAGGAAGAGTATGCCCTTGAAAACACTAGCGCTCTGTATCAACTACAATAGTTTTATGAGAGCTTTATTATTCTTAATTATTTCACCTTTTTTACTATCTTCAGATAATTATAAAATGACTGAAGGAAGAAAGGTCTTTGTCGGTCCTAGCTTTAAACTTTGGTGTTCTTTAACAGATAAAGGAAAAGTAAGAATAGGTTCTAAACAAAAATTAAAGTCTGGAAATCTAATTCAATTCCCTAAAACTAATGGCACTGGACATATCCCTACGATCGTTGGAAATGATTTTAATTCAAGTGAACAGTTTAAAGAGTTTGTAGCGAATATCAAAGATAATTGTAAGGAAAACCTATCTTCTCTTCCTGAATACTTTGATGAAAATATTAAAAGTCTATTAAAAAACCAAATCGCCATAGTTAGCGTTAGAACCTACGACGATATACTTTGGGAGTATTATAGCGGAAGGGAGAAAAAAGATATGTCTAAAAACTCCTGCGAAATAAGACGTGCCCACAACTTAAAAAAGTCGTGGGTCGTAACTTATCCGGAAGTCAATAAAAGCTGTCTTTAAAACTTATATCCTAAACCAGTAGAGATAATAAAAGAGTTACCCTCTTCAAGGTCTGATTTAGTTGTTGGAGTAGTATTTTGTATTTTAGCCCCATTTTTAGTACTTACTTCCGACTCATCTGAATAATTCATATTGGCCAGTTCAAGTTTCATAAAAGGTAAAAAGTTTTTATATTCTGCTTGAGCGCCCATACCCACAATTAAACGAGTATAACCTGTATCAACTTCGGTATCTAAATTCTTGGACGGATTTTTAACTGAGTAATCATAATCTCCGAAACCGTAACCTAACTCTAAAAAAGGTCGAACTGTAATCTTTTTAATATAAAGGTCATAGTGTAGCCTTTGTCTGATTGAAAACTCTCGAGCATTATGTTTATCTACCTCTGAACCGGCAGTAAATTTTTGCTGTCCTTTTAGAAGGTCTTTGTCGTTAAAGTTAATTAAAGAAAAACCCAAAAGTGTTGTTGTTGAGAAGTTTTTAATTGGGAGACCTACAGTAAGACCACCTTCCACTGTTGTTTGATTGGCACTATATTTATCGTCAAATTTCTTTCCTCTTGAAAACTTTCCCATACCAAAACCAAGCGAAGTTTGTAGGTAGTTTTCTTTCTTATTAAGAAAGGAATTAATTTTTGATAGTGTTCCATTTACTGAGTTTTTTGCATGGACTGTCGACACCATAAAAAAACCAATGATAATTAATAATCTCATTTGACCCCCAATCATTTATCTTACGCCCCATGTATATCTAGGGCAGTACTTAAAATCAATTTTTCTGCCAAGCGTAATTAAACCAATATTTAACTAGTTAGGTTTATTGGCTACTAAAGTTAAGATCGTTGCTAGGGCCACAGACTCATTCTCTTCGTCTCTAATATCAACCTGCCACTTAACAACGCCTCTTGGAACTTCATCTTCTCTGGGCTCTTGGTCTATTTTTTCTTTACAAGTAAATCTCACGTGAATTTTCGAGCCTACGTAGACGGGCTTTATAAATCGAAGTTCATCAATTCCGTAGTTGGCCAGAACCGGTCCCTTTGGAGGGTCTACGAATAGTCCAGCGGCGGCAGAAATTAAAAAATAACCATGGGCAACTTGTGAATCAAAAAGAGTGCCTTCAAAGTCACTATCTGACTTATGGGCATAGAAATGATCGCCGCTTAACTCGGCGAACTCATCAATAACTTCTTTTGTAATATCGCGAGTACCGGTTACTAAAGTATCGCCCACTTCGATTTCTTCAAAATACTTTCTAAAAGGATGAACCTCGGGCTCAGGTTGTGCTGCTCCTGGCTGGTAAACTCCGGTGATCTTAGACAAAGTCGTGGGATGTCCTTGAATGGCGGTTCTTTGCATATAATGAAAAACACCTCTCATTCCTCCCATCTCTTCACCGCCACCGGCTCTTCCGGGTCCTCCGTGAACTAAATGCGGCATTGGGGAGCCATGACCCGTTGACTCCTTAGCGGAATCTTTATTAAGGACCATCATTCTTCCATGGTGACTTGCACTTCCTAATACAACCTCAGTCGCAAAATTATCGTCAGCTGTAACAATTGAACCAACAAGGGATCCTTTGCCAAGCTTAGCAAGGGTGATCGCTTCTTGAGCGTCTTTATACCCCATAATTGTAGAAACAGGACCAAACGCCTCAATATCGTGAGGGGCACTTGATGTTAGTGGGTGAGGGCAGTGTAGAAGGGTAGGAGAGAGAAATGAGCCTTTCTCAATATCTCCGCTAACCAAATTTATATTTTCACGTCCATCAACGAGAATATTACAACATTTAGAAAGCTCTTCAATTTTTTCCATCACTTCTTTTTGCTGAGATTTACCAGCAAGAGGCCCCATACGAACATCATCAGTGGCTGGATTACCTATGGTAGTTTTGGAAAGTCTATCCTTTAGACCAAGATGAACTTCTTCAATATAATTTTCAGGAACGATTATTCTTCTAATGGCCGTACATTTTTGTCCCGCCTTTACCGTCATCTCTTTTGCCACTTCCTTAATAAAGATTTTAAACTCTTCAGTATCTGGCTTGGCATCGAGGCCTAAAATAGAGCAATTGAGTGAGTCAGCTTCCATATTAAATGGAACTGCATGATCGACGATATTTTTATGTGACTTTAACATTTTTCCAGTTGTTGCTGAACCAGTAAAGGTCACGACGTCTTGGGACTCCACGTGATCTAGAATTCCTCGAGCACTTCCACAGATAAGTTGAAGTGATCCTTCTGGAAGTATTTTAGAGGAAATAATCTCTCGAACTACCGCTTCTGTTAAGTAGCTGGTTAAGGTTGCGGGCTTCACCACTGCTGGAACCCCTGCTAAAAGGTTTACGGCAATTTTCTCTAACATTCCCCAAACAGGAAAGTTAAAGGCGTTAATATGAATGGCCACACCTTCTTTAGGAACATGAATATGGTGTCCTCCAAAGCTTCCTTCTTTTGACAGAGGGACATAGCTGCCATCTACATAATGAGGAGTATTTGGCATCTGCCTTCTGCCGATGGAGGAATAGGTAAAGAGATTTCCAAAACCCCCTTCTATATCAATCCAGGAGTCAATTTTGGTTGCTCCAGACTTAAAGCTAATTTTATAAAACTCATCCTTCTTAGAATTTAAATGTAGAGCTAAAGCTTTAAGCATTCGCGCTCTTTCATGAAATGTTAGTTTTCTAAGAGCAGGGGAGCCAATTGTTCTTGCATACCCAAGCATTTCACCAAAATCGATTCCTTCGGTGGATGCCTCGGCAATTGTTTCACCAGTAGAGGCATCGAAAAGCGGTGCAAAGTTTGATGTTCCTTCTGTCCAAGCGCCCTGAACATAGTTTCCAAGTTTCATAAACTACTTCCTTGTTTACAAAAAAAAAGGTCCCGAAGGACCTTTTCGTTTTTCTATATAATTCCTACAGAATTATTATTTTATAGCTTCTCTAATTTTTGAAGAGCTGTAATCCATTACCCAAACGATAGCCGCAATGACAAGAACAAGAAGTCCTACTTCATTCCATTTCGCTAAGCCTTGGTACTGCATAAGCATTGTACCAATACCACCGCCTCCAACTAGACCAATAACTGTGGCCATACGGACGTTGATATCCCACCTATAGATTGTGAATGATAGGTACGGTAGTACAATTTGAGGCACAACTCCATACCATACAACTTGAATAGGATGGGCTCCAGTCGCTTTAATAGCTTCAATTGGTCCATCAGAGATATTCTCAATCTGTTCTGAATAAAGTTTCGCTAGTGATGAAACCGAATGTAAACTTAAGGCTAACATACCTGCGAAAGGTCCAATCCCAACCCAAACTGAGAAGATGATGGCCCATACTAAAGGTTCAATTGAACGAGTCATATTTAGAAAAAATCTAATAAGAACATAGATCGTAAAAAAGAACTTAGAATCTGCCATTAAGTTTCTCGCGGCGAAAAAACCGAAGAGAAAAGCAAAAGGAAGTGCAGCTATTGTTGCGATGAAGGCCATATAGATGGTTTCAATCGCAGCAAAGAGAGCAGCTTCAAAAATGGCCATATTTGGCTGAAAGAGTGCCGTGAAAATTCTTCTGGCACCTTGAAGGCCTGACTCTGAAAGAAACTCTCTAATACTAATTTGGGTAATAAAAACCCCAGAAATAATAGTAATAATTAGTATAAAAACACCAAGTAATGAAAAGGGCTCCTTCATTATTGGGTAATTAGGATCACGCTCATATAAACCAAAACAAGCCTTACCAATTGAAAGCCTTGTAAAGAACAAGGCTAGTGCAACCACGATACCTACACCAAGTGCAGTTAGCGGTTGGTTCCAATGGAAGTCTGGGTAACGTAAGCCTAATATAATCTTTTCGTATACAATCTTATGACTTGCTAGAACCACATAAAACCATAGAAAAACATCTAGGCAAAAGGCTTGTCCTGTTTTTTGAACAAGCTGCATATTTGTCGGTTCGTGAGGAAGTCTTTCTGTTTTTGTTGCCATCTTTATCTATTCCTTAATTGATCGTTACTTCAACGGCATCTTCACCGTAAATTGTTTGAAACCATTCCTCATCAATCTCTAGAGGTGAGCCTTCGTAAATTAATTTACCATCTTTCAGTGCCACCACACGACCAGCGTACTGTCGAACAAGAGAAAGAAAGTGAAGGTTACAGACAACAGTAACACCAAGTTCTTCATTAATTTTCTTAAGGTACTTCATAACTGAATGAGAGGTTGCCGGATCAAGTGAAGCAACTGGCTCATCAGCAAGTAAGATTTTAGGGTTTTGCATAAGAGCTCTAGCAATAGCAACTCTTTGTTGCTGACCACCAGAAAGGTTATCGGCACGTTGGTTCTCCTTTCCTGTCAGACCAACGATTTCGATATACTCCATAGCTTTTTTCTTTTCTTCTTCAGAATATATTCCTAAGAGAGAATTAAAAACACCAGTTCTGGCCAAAGTTCCGGAAAGAACGTTCGTTAAAACTGACCTTCTTGGGATAAGATTAAAGTGCTGGAAAATCATTCCAATTCTCGCCCTTAGGCTTCGAAGCTCTTTTCCTCTTTTAGTAATAGTTTCTTCACCTTCAAACTTTATACTTCCTGAAGTTGGTTCGTGAAGACGGTTTATACAACGAAGGAGAGTTGACTTACCGGAACCTGAAAGGCCGATAATAACAAGGAATTCTCCTTTATTAACACCAAAGCTTACCCCTTTAAGAGCGTGAGTTCCGTTGGGATAAACTTTTTGTAGATCTGTAATCTCTAACATTTTTTAAAATCCTTACTTAGGAATTAGTTTTTAAGTTGTTTTTCAATATCGATATCAACTGACCTAATCATCTCTCTAAGACCATTGTAGTCAGAATCACTTGTTTCAATAATTCCATCTACCGAATAGATATTTTTGAAAACTGTTTTACCGGCTTCGGTCGCGATGTACTTTTTAAGAGCTGCAATGAACTTAGTTGTTATTTCAGCTGGAAGGTCTTTTCTAAAGACAAATGGGTCATTTGGAATTTTTTCAGTAGTTGTAATAATTTTTACTTTGTCTTCTACATCAGGGAATTGAGTTTTTACTCTAGAACGAGCGTCTCTGATTTCTCCGGAAGAAGACGGGGCAGAATAATAAGTTGCACCGGCATCTACTTGCTTTTGGTAAACCATAGTAACAACGTTATCGTGCTTAATTGCAAAAGTTGTGTTGCTTGGATTAACTTTGGCATCTTTCATTATTTTAAGAGGAAACATATAACCGGAAGTTGATGAAGGGTCAGTAAAAGCAAATTTCTTTCCTTCTAAGTCTTCAATACTTTTAATACCACTGTCTACATGGGCGATAATTTGTCCTTGGTAGTAATCATGTCCGTAGCGAATAACTCTTAATTTTGCTTCAGCCCCGTATTTAGAGTTGGCCATAATATAGCCGAATGAGTTCATAACTCCGATATCAGCTCTTTTTGAACCAAAGGCTTCAACAACGGCAATATAGTTAGTAGGGATACCTGTTTTAAAAACCAGTCCCGTTTCTTTTTCTAGAAATTTTAAAAAGTCTGTAGAGTTTGAAGCGATAGTGTCGCTATCAACTGACGGAGTGAAATAAAGTTTAACTGGGTTGTTCTTACTTCCGAGTTTGTCGTCTTTTACACAAGAGACCAAAGTCGCAGCGATGAACACGATGGCACAGATTCTAGTTAGCATGGGGGCTTCTCCTTAAGTTATGAAAACTGTTCAATTTTGAATATGTTTAGTGGACGGGAATGTAGCATAAAATACCGAGCTTGTGACTCGGATATTGTTAAAATTTCGTGAGAAAATTCGCCAGATTTCAGTTACTAGACGCATGACGAAAGTGACTCGGCAGATAGTGCCGTGCGTTGCTGGGAATTACTGCCTGTCAGATACTCATAAGCTTTAGAAAATCACGTCTCCATAAAAACTCACCGTTAAGTCTTCATACCCCATTTAAACCTGCGGAGAGTTTATGAAAAACTTTATATGGCTATTGCTAATGCTTTCGTTCGCCACAGAAGCGAAAGTATATCAACTCCTTGAAACAAGCCTCTTAAGAGGTGAAGTTGTTGAGAGGACTCAAACGAATCAATCAATAAAGGTTAAATTTTTAATTCCTTCATTTAGTTCTGAAGAAGATAAGGCTTATGGAATTTTAAAGGATGAGTTTAGCTCCGTAGTGGTTGAAGGAATGGAAAACACAAAGGAAGTATCGAAGCCTTCACTTCCTTATCATAGTTTTATTGTAAAAGGGGCTCCTAGTGACTTTAAAGTTAACTTAAAAAAGGGAAAAGCATTTACAGTAAAGGGACTTAAGCCGAC
The DNA here is from genome assembly GCA_002720865.1 of Halobacteriovorax sp. Lineage (GTDB taxonomy): Bacteria > Bdellovibrionota > Bacteriovoracia > Bacteriovoracales > Bacteriovoracaceae. Next base: position 55,829 of record PBIO01000018.1, on the reverse strand, counting down.
ACCAGCAAGAGAGCTTCCATGTCGTTGTGCTAAAGATAAGAACCTAGATCCAAATATTGATATCTTAAAATATGAAGAAGGAAGAGCTCTTTATAAGATAGAATATCTCGGTGATTTTAGAGGAGAAAAACTTTCAAAAGTAACGATCTCGCCAGCGAAATATAAAGATAGTAAATTTGAAATCTATCCTGAGCTAGAGTTTAGTTTGACTAAAGTCAGAGGTGGAGGAATAAATTTTAATACTGAAGAAGCGGGTAAAGAAGTTTCCTCAAACAAAAATTATCTTATGGTAGCGGCTTCTCACCTTGTAAAAGCAACCAACAAGCTCGCAGATTATAAAAGATCACAAGGTTTTAAAGTTAAAGTCGTAGATCTTAAAACAGTAGGGAAGACATCAGAAAAATTAAAGTCATTCTTACATGAAGAATATAGAAGAAATGGGTATAGCTTTGCTTTACTGATAGGTCATGAAGAAACTATGCCAACTGAATATAAGAGCACTTCTTCAGATGCAGAAACTCCAAGTGATACAGCTTATTTCACCATGGGTGGAAGCGGAGATATTATTCCTGATGTCTTTTATGGAAGAATCGTAGCCGATACGGAGAAAGATGTTCTTAACCAGTTAAAGAAAATTAAAGAATATGATTCAAAATCTTATGCTCAAAATCGAGGACGTAATCACTTTGTAGGTATTGCTAGTGATGAAGGATCAAACCCTTCTGATGTTGAATATATGGAAAGTTACCATGCAGAATTTAAAGACGTGTTTGGAACAAAAGCTAGTCTCTATTTACAAGAAAGATCAAACTCAAACTCGAGAAATATTAATAAGGCGCTTAATGAGGGAGCTCATTGGCTGTCTTATATTGGACATGGTTCAGGGGACTCATGGTCATCAGTTAACAGGGGTGACTATAACTCTGCTCATATTAAAGACCTTAACCCTGGAATTGTTAAGCCAGTCATTATCGACGTTGCCTGCCAGAATGGGAGATTTTCATATGAAGGTCGTCTAGGTGAAAGGTTTATGAACGAAACGAAAAATGGGCAACCAATTGGAGCTGTTGCTTACTACGGTGGATCAGTTGATATTTCATGGCATCCCCCAGCGGTAATGGCCAAAGGGATTAATAAGGCTATTGCAAAAGACGGGTTTAATACCTTAGGAGAGGCTCTTCTTAAAGGACAGCTTCATTTACTAGAAACCTATGATGATAGAGAAGCTGCTGAAGAGAACTTGATCTGGTATCACCTTTTTGGAGATCCGAGTATGAAAATTAGCTTTAACTAATTGAAATTAAACATTTTATAAGAATATCGGCCTTCGTGATAAAATAAGAGTTACGGAGGCTTTTTTTATGGCTTTGAATATAGTGCCTTTTGAAGGACCTAAAGCACCAGATTGGACTGACCCAAAAGCTCCTGCAGCTCCTAGTCCGTCGCCTAATGGTGAGCAAGAGCAAGCATCCCTAGAGGACTCTGACGCACATTTACTGTTACTTTCTTCTTCTAAAGAAATGACGAAAAGAGCAAAACTCAAAAAGCTGGATATACTCTAGAACCCTGTCCTATAATATCTTCTTTTAAAGAGAAGGTAGATCCTGTGAATTTAATAAAAGAAATTCAAAAATTTGATGACTCACAAAAAGTAGATAACGCATTTACGCCTCCTGCTTCTTGGTATGTAGAAAAAAGTTTTTTGGATTTGGAGAAAAGGGCCGTCTTTCAAAATGAATGGAACTTTGTTGGACACCTTAGTGACGTGCAAAAAGAAGGGGACTACTTTACAGGAAAACTCCTTAATAAGCCTTTTGTCGTTTTACGTAAGGGAGAGGACGTAAAAGCCTACTATAATATTTGTTCACACCATGGAACTTGTGTTGCTCGAGGAAAAGGAAAAGCTGAAAAGTTAACTTGCCCATACCACGGATGGGAGTATTCCCTAGAAGGAAAACTTAAGAAAATACCAAAAGCTGGGGCCATAAAAGAAGTCCACTCGAAAGATCTTAACTTAAAAGAAATTCCACTGAAGTTAATCGGACCTTTTATCTTTTTGTTTTTTGGGGGTAAGGCACAGGAAGTTTCACCTAAGCTTCTAAACTTTTTTGAACAGGGCCAATATAGTGGCCTTCATTTTATTAAAAGGATTGAGTATGAAATTTCATGTAACTGGAAAGTGTATGTAGATAATTATCTTGATGGTGGTTATCATGTTCCCCATATGCACCCAGGGCTTAGTACTCAATTAGATATTTCTTCTTATAAGACAGAAATAAATGAAACTTTCAGCGTACAACGATGCGCCGGTGAGGCCTCAGAAGTAAAAGGCGATGAGGTTCAAGGCCGGGTAGAAGGTGAAGCAGAGTACACCTGGGTATATCCCAATTTTATGATCAATCGATATGGTAAATGGATGGACACAAACTGGGTTATACCTATCAATGAGAACCGCTGTAAGGTTGTCTTCGACTATTTTCATGAAGAGAAAGTAGAAGACGTTGATGACGCTTTAAAGGCCAGCGAGAAAGTTCAACTAGAAGATATTGATATTTGCGATATGGTTCAAACAGGCCTTAACTCTGGAGTTTATGATTGCGGCGTCTACGCTCCTCAATTTGAAGCACCTATGTACAGTTTTCATAAGCTATTAAAGAAAAGTTTTCTAAAAGAGCTGAGCTAATCTTCCTGAATGATAAAGACTAAAGAGGTCCGCTGATAAGGCTATACAAGCATGGACTAAAACTCCTGGCCAAATGGAATTAGATTTAAGGGCCAGCCTTCCTAAGATGACACCAGCAATTATACTTCCTAGAGCCTCACCAAAGGGTTTATGTATATGAACAAAAGAATAGGGAATTACCATAAGTAGAACTCCATATCCTGGACAAAGTTTTTCTAAACGAAAAATCCCAAAACCTCTAAAGAAGAACTCAACCGAAACAAATTGGGTAAGATAAACAATTTCGTATAAGAGAAGCATCTTTAAACTGGTGGGTTTATAAAGTGGATAAAATTTATAAAAAGAAGGATTTGAACAAGCAATCCACAGTACAGGAATCATTATGATAACTAGAGGGGCATAGTCTTTAAGAAGAGTGCCTTTCTTTGGTAGAGATAAACCCACTTGGTTATTGTCCGGATCGATTGGTAAAAAGAAGTTGAAACAAAGTGGAATTAAAAAGAAAAAGAGAGCGAAGCTTGATGAAGTAAAAACTTGGGCCATAAAAAAGACCATATTTTTATCTTCAAACCTCAAAAGAGGGGAGCTTTTTGCAAAATTAAAAAATGGGCCTTGCCAGCCATAGTATTCAACGACAAGCATTATCAAAGCAATTAGGAGGATCGTGGATGCAGATCTAACTCCTTTCTTTTCAAAAAATATATCTGGTAAGTATTGCCTTAATATTTTGCTCATATTTTATTTTACTATCTGACAGCCACTTCGCAAGGAAATAAAGCTAGCTTCAGTACTCTTCCATAGACCAAAGGCTTTAACGCTCTTATTTTTGTAATCAATCTCTTTAGTCCATATAGGAATAATTTGTTTTCCATACTCATGGCAATACTCCTCTTTTTGTTTTTCAACAAATAAGCAAGAGCAAACTTCTTTGGCATAAAAGGCTGAAACGACCTTTGGGAACTTACAACCAGATAAAGAAAATAGAAGTATTACTAAGAATAAATGTCTCATGGTAAAGCCTCCACGAGGAGCTTGAAGAATTTAATCTTATCTAATCTTTCGTCTTTGTCTGCTCCATTTCTAACAATTATTAATTTTTTACTTGGAACTATGGCCAATATTTGTCCATGGTGTCCTAGGGCCATATAGGCGTCAGTAGGAAAACCAGGATAAGACCTAGTGTTTTTCTTTCCTGGAAGATCAAGGTTTAGCCACCACTGGGCTCCATAAGTCTCAACTTTTTCTTTGCCTTCAATCTTCATCTTATAAAAAGGAGGGGCTAAGGTATGGGAGAACTCGACCCATTCTGGATCTAAAATTTTCTTTCCTAAAAATTTTCCCTTCTTAAGGTAAAGTAAACCAAATTTAGCTAAATCCTCTGGTGACATATATAGGTAAGAGGATCCAACAAAAGTTCCAGATTGATCTTTTTCCCAAGTTGCCGTCTTAATTCCAAGGGGGTCAAATAAGGCCGTCCAAGGAAAACTAGCGTAATCATTTATTCCAAGACTTTTTTTAAGCATACCCATAATAAGATTAGTTTCTCCGCTAGAATAATAAAACTTCTCTCCTGGGATTGATTTGCTTGGACGACTGGCCGTATAGGTTGCCATATCGTTAAAACCCTCAGTGTAAAGCATGGCGATCACATTACTTTTTAAGGGGCTTCCTTCGTAACCTTCATTCCAGTCCAGCCCACTACTCATACCAAGAAGGTCTTTTAAGGTAGGGCCGAACTTTGTATTCTTATGTAATGAGTAAAATTTTTTAACAGGGGTTTCTATATCAATGATCTTCTTTTGGACGGCTATCCCAACAAGAGCACTCGTAAAGCTCTTGCTAATTGACCATTGCCGATGAGGTTGATTCTTTTTAAAGCCATTGTAGGTTGAATGATGAATGACTGCTCCATCGTAATAGATAAAGAGCGCGTTGGTTGAATGACCGCTCTTGGTATCGCGGGCAAATTCTAGGAACTTATTCCATTTAACGGGATCTACCCCCTTCGTAGAGGGGTCTGCATAGGACCATTTGTGCGAAGCGCCATGTGCCTGAAATATAATAAAAAAGAGCAGTAAAGTTTTCATAATATCTCTATTCTAGCCGCCTAGTGTTGCCATGTTCAAGGGTTAGATTTATGTTAAGCGAACTTAACAAATTTTTTGGGGTCTATTTTGAAAACTGTTTCAGTATTTCTACTGCTTTTTTGCATTAGTTCAGCTGCTAACGCCAGTCGTTGGTGGTCGGATGAATCAAGAGATCACCTCCTGACCCTTAATACAACATTTTCTAATCCTTTTGCCTCGACCATGATCGGGGTTTGTAAGGCAAAGAAAATTAAATATAAAGATATAGACGGGGCCGTAGTCCAACATAAAAGAGTGAGAGTAGATACTATGAATAGCGGTAGGTTGCCGTCCGTCTTCGTTCTACAAAATGAAAACGGTGTGCCTAAAAAAGCTCCTCTTATGTTTGTCCTTCCTGGGGCCTTCACCACAACTAAGTCTGAACAGCCAATAAGAATGGCCGAACTTTTTTATAAAAAAGGCTACCATGTCGTTACACTTCCAAACCCTTGGGGAGTTGAGTTCGTAGGAGAAAGACCATTTTTCACTATGGGCTCTTTTGTAAAAGAAGGGGAAGCCATCTATATGGCCATGCGTTCTGCTTATGAAAGATTAAGTAGCCTCAATTTTTTAGAGGATGAAATTTCGGTCATGGGAATAAGCGGTGGTGGTTATATTACTGCAATGGTGGCCGGAATGGATTCAATTTCTGGTGCACCAATCTTAACTGGATATGCAACATCTATAGCGGCCCCAATGATATGGTCGGAAACTATTGTTTATTTAGATAAACTTATGACCGATGTAAAAGAAAGATTGAATACGAGCTTAGTGAAAATCGCGCCGATTTTCTGGAAAATATGTAAAAAAGAGAATCAGTCTGAATACGACTCAAAACTTTTTGAAAATGCAAAATTCCTTACTATCTATGGCGGTTTTCATAAACATATGATTAAAAGCATTGAACTCTTTGATGAGTTGAATAACTTAAATTCAGTTCCAAAAAAAGGTTATAAGAAATGGAGAAAGAATATGAACTTCTCTAATTTTTATAGAAAATATAATCCTAGGGGACTAAGTCTTATTAAATCTAAATGGGGGAGAATTGATACTTGGGTAAATTTAGCTAAAGAAAATGGCTATAATAAAACAAGAATTGTCTCTAGCTTAGATGATTTTTTAAATGTTCCCGAGGTCTTTAATAGACTAGACCTAGAAGAAGAGCGTCTATACTTAATCCCATTTGGTGGGCACTGGGGAATTAGAGGATTTGGAGCCTGGTTTGATCGTTTTTTTGATCTAAGCTTTGACTCCAAATAGTATAATTTCTAGTTCTTAGGTAGTACAAAATCCACTAATTCGCCTTCAGAATTAATGCAAACTTCATCAATTGTTGAGATTTTCCTGTTAACTTGATTAAGGGCCTTATCTAAATCAACTTTATCAGACCTTAAAACAACCTTTTTCTTTAAGTCCTTATTAAAGCCAAACTTTAAAACTTCAGCTCTTACAGAAATTGAACGGTCTTCAAAATCTACTTTAGGGTCTCTAAAAGTAAAACCATAGATAGTACCTTTCATATGTAGCTTTTCGCCAGCTTCAAGTTTTACTTTTCCACCGTTTGGAGCATGTCTAAGACTAAACCTTGTACATTCACCAGCTTCATCAAACTTCTTTATGATGGCGGCGTTAGCAATTGAAGTGAAAATAAAAAATGCAGATATCAGTATGGTCATGATTTTCATGGGTCTTTCCTTATTTTAGTTTTCTTTTAAATATTGCAAGAGTTAAGCCAGTGTAACATATTGAAATAACAGGGGGAGTAATGACCTAGCTGACTAAATTCTATACAGGCGCGTACCTCTTAGTTAGGTGTATCCCCATTCCCAGGGGCGTCTTTTCCAGTGAGAACCTTATATCTATTGTCGTCAACAAAGGTTCCGAGTAAATGATCAACAAGTGGAAAAACAATACAAAAATTGTAATGACCCATTAATCTAGGACTATGATGTATTTGATGGTGCCTTCTCATCATTCTTAAAAAAGGTATTTTGAGTAAAGGGTGTTTACTTGGAAGATGGCTAGTAAAATGAATAATTTCGTAAAGAATAAAATAGCACGATGATGCCATTAGAAAAGTATGAGTGGTATTGCTACCAATAACTGGTTTTAATAGATAATAAAATATTGGGTGATATAAAACGATAAAAGCAAAAACAATTTCTGGGGGGAAAAACATGGTGTACCAGTCTCTAGTATCCTTCCATGTTACATTTTCTTCGGTGTAAAAAACATGGTGTGTTTTAGTGTGGTTTGCATAGGCATAAGAATTCCATTTAAATCTTCCATGTAGAGGGTATTTGTGAATAAAAAATACAGCGAGGTTTCCTAAAAAGATAATGATAATAAATGGAGTAAAGTGTATTAACTCTGGTGCTTGTAAGCTTTTTGCATGGAAAATAATTGATCCGAATAATAAAGCTGCATTAAAGAGCACGTGAAGTGGGCCGAAATAATACTTAGGAATTTTTTCTGAGCGGATTTTATTTCTAAAAACACTATTATCAAGTTTTAAGTTTGATTCCAGTTCTTGCTTCATTACATCCAAAACTTACTCCGGTATCTTCTATTTCCTAGTATTTTAATTGAAGAGAAGGTTATATTATAGGAGCGTAGAGTTAATAATTGGAGCTTTTATGAAGTTTTTAATAATCTCAGTTCTTCTTTTTCTTCCTTTTACTTCTAAAGCAAATGATCTTTCATACAAAGATAGATCGAATGCAGGTGAAACTAAATTTGAAAGAATTGAAAAGCTTGAAGGTTATCTTTCGAAGCTTTCTAGCAATATAGGAACATTACATAAAAAAATGGAAAAGGACTTCGATAAAAAGCTTAAAGACTTAGAGAAAAAGCTTAAGGAAGAGTGGAAGTCAGACGTCTCAAAGCTTGAAAAAGCAATTGAAAACTCCAAAGTATCTGACTACGTCAAAAAAGAAGAGACTAACTCAATTCAGGCTCAGGTGGATTTGTTTAATAATAAAATTATTGAGCTCAAAGAGAAAATTGAGAAATTAAACTTAGAGGTTTCAACCTTAAAAGAAATTTCTCAATAATATCCCGGTGTCACGTAGGGCGGGAAATTGCTCGGTGGTACAACGATGGGTTGCGGCGGTACTAGCGGTTGTTTAACCCCATCGTTACCTTGAAGAATATTGAATGGATCAATCACTCTCTGAGCCGGTGGTTTTTCGCAGTTTTCCTTTTCTGCTTCATACCAAGGCAAGTCACTATCAGTATCAGTGGTTTCACACTCATCCTCTTCTTTTTCTTCTTCTTTCTCTTCTTTTTTCTCTTCTTTTTTTCCTGGTGGAAGATCATTAGTGCTAGAGGGCGAAGTAGCTGCAGGTTTTGGGTCTTCAACTCTTGGTTTTGGATCTTTTTCTAATCTATTATTACACTCATTACTTGAATCAATTTCTTCTCCCCCTGGACCTTTTAAGGAGGCCGGCATAACAAGCTTCGCGCTACTATAGACCGCAATCGCCTCAGGAAGCACGCAAGGTTGGTCGGGAATGTCACCTTTCATACAGCTTACACCAACCGAGTTTCCTTCCTCATTTGTAACTAAACTTTCTGCATTTAAAATTATTGAATCCACTTCTTCTTTTGTTAGTTCTTTATCAGTGTCTTTTTCTTTTCCGACTGTTAGATCTCCCCAAGTGAACTTGGCAGGTTTGGGATGATTGGCCTCTAACTGGTTAAATAAATCAGAAGTAAGATTTACAGGTCCATCTTCACCATCTTCACCTTTAACTACGATACTCCATTCGCAAGAAACAGACCTGTCCTCATTTTTAGTAGTCGTGATAACAATTTTAGCACCTTTTAACCTATCTTCTTTTGAATTGGCAGGATCTTTTACATAACGAGTTGTTCTATCAATACATTCTTTATCATACACCTTTTTATTTATTATACATGCAGCCAATATAGTACCAGCAATTCCAGCTCCGATTTTAGCTAACTTTATTTTATTCTTTTTTAAGTACGCTAAGTATCTTGATGTAAATGACGGTTTTATGGCAGCGCCACTAGGAGAGTATAAAACTGGCCGAATTATTTCAGCTGGAGGGTTAGGTTTAATATATGGAACCGGCTTTATTGGTGGAGGAGGCGGCGATTTTGGTGCAGGTAAAAGTTTTGGTTGCTCAGGAGCGACCAGTTTTGGTGGAACATTTCCTCCAACTGGTTTGGCGTTATCTGCTTTGAGAACAAGTGCTGGATCGTCGACTACTGTAAACTTGCCATCGATAGCAGGACTTTCAAGTTTTGCTTTTGGTACAAAAACCTCAACAGGATTGTCTCTTGGCATAACTTGGCCATTATGCACATAGGGCTCGACGCCTTTTCCAGGAGGCTTTCCTAGTGCTGGAGCTTTTGTTTGTGTAGGAGCGACACCCTTCCCAGGTATGATGGCGGGTGGATTGTCTACTGCACCTCCAGCTTTAGCTGGCAGTTTACCCGAAGATCCTAAATCGGTTAAAGCACTTACAGGGCGATTACCTTTATTGTCCGCAAGAAGCTTTGCTATTCTTGCCACTCTACCTTGTGTTTCAGTTGAAGCATCATGGACTTTCCAAGACTTTGCTAAGATATCTACTGCTTCGTCTAAATTTCCAGATCTAAATGCTTTTTGAATATCTGCGAGATGAGGTGGAGGTCCTGGAACAGTTCGAAATCCAGGGGTTCCTTTAACGGCGATGAGAAATTCTGCCTCAGTAATTTGCTCTCCTCGGCGAAGTTTATTCTCGATTCCCCCGACGAGGGTGGCCTGATCGGCTTCAGACATTTTTTGAAAATTATTTCCGAGGGCCCTAGCATCATCAGGAGAAATTTTTCCAGAATCAATATTCTTAAAAAAACTAGATACTGCTTCTTGGCCTTTCTCTTGTGAAGCCACAAAGGTATGAACTCTTCTTCCCTGTGCATCTTTTGCAAAAGCCCTTATCGTTTTTACGTCTTTTGGATCAACGTCAACTAATCGTCCGTTCTTGTACATCTTGAGCTTATTTCCTTCAACAAGAACTTCGGTAAATTCACCTAAATCATCTGTAGCATTAGAAAAGACTTTGGCATTTATATTTGGAGTTTTTTTACCATCAACAGCAGCGTTAACAATCTTATTCATAGCATCGGCTGCACCAGGGCAGGCTAACGCCGATGGACTAGCGAATATTAACAATAGAAAAATATGGGTAAAAATGGCCTTAAAAATACCGGTCCTCCAAAACATTCTCTCAACTTCTTTTCGGCAAGAAAGAGGAATATCTTTATTATTAGGGGGAGTTTAAATATTCCCTAAATATTTAGTTAAGTACTTGAATTAATTGAGTTTACTATGAGTTTAAGTGGCAATATTTTGAGTCAATTTAAGCCTTTACGTGGGCGTGGACGATATCCCACATATCAATCCTCGGATTGAGCAAAATGGTGGTGGCCTTGTAGAGTAGAAAATTGGGTATCTTTTCCTCTTCAAGAAACAATGTTTTGAAGTTTTCTAAGAGAAAATCTTCTTCTTTAATCGTAATTCCAACTTTGGTCAGTCTTTCGAGCCTATAGATAAAGAGTTTACGATTTTCTTCTAGATAGGGAGTCAATTTCCCTTCTAAGAGTTTAAATTTATCAAGTAAGTGACTCCGAGTTTTATCATGTTTTTCTTCCATGTATTGAAAAACGAGAAAATAAAATTCGGATAAGGCCTGCTCTTTATACCCATCTAGAAGCTCAATCGACATTTGCAAATGATGATAGATATCTTGCTTTTTACATAAATCAAAGGCCACCTGTGCTTGCATCAAATGCCTAAAGCCGGATTTGAATTTTGAAGATACTTCTTTCTTTTTTATCTTTATTTTTTCTACGGCCGGAGTATCCCAAACTTTACTTACTTCTAATGCACTCCCTTCAAAATACTTTGGAGCTGGACCATCTATAAAGAGAAATTCTCCCGTGGTAGGGTTCATTGTAGAAATTCCAAGAGAGGACATTGTGGCAGGATCTGGTCTTAGACTTTTTAGCTTTTTGGAATCTAGGGGGGTAGCAACAGTTGCCAACAAGTTCTTTGAGGTGATTTTTTTACCGAGCAGATATTTTTTAATCTTTTCATTGGCAACTTCTTCCCTTAAATCATTAAACTCACTAAAGCCGTAAGGATAAAATTTTGACTGATCAAGTTCTTTATTCTCAAGCTTATTATTTACATAAAGGACCTTGCCAGGTTCGAGTTGAAACTCCCTATAATAAAACTCTTCTCCAGAAATATCGGCCATTAGAACTTCGCCATTTTTGAAGCCAATATTTAATCCCCATGTTGTTAGGGATTGATTCGCTTTTAGAAATTTGAGCGCTGAATTTTTATCGCCAACTTCTTTCATAAATTGATAAACAAGCTCAAAGATTGGAGTTCCTTTTGAGTTTAGACGCTCAGTAAATTTTTGATGAAGGGCAAAGCTGACTCCCTCACTATTCATGGCCGTGAGCCCTGGGTAAGGCATGCCATGGGTACCATAAGAGAGTATCTGAGGTTGACCTTTAAATTTTGTTAGTAAAATTCTTTCTTCTTTATCGTAACTATCCAGAAGGGGAAAATCTAAGATCCTGGCATGAATAGGAGAGTCCGCATCTTCATCCCAAGAAAAATAGCTGGAGCAACCGAGTAGACCTGGAGGTATGCCTGGAATCCATCGGCTCATAAAGCTTAAAAGCTCAGGGGTTAATAGACCTCTGGCCACTTCATCAGTTGGCCTTGAGAGTCCTTCCGCATAGGCCCCTATGTTTTTTTGAAACTCCGGAGAACTGGCTAAAGTCCTACTTAGAACTTGCTTTAAAACCTCACCAGCAACAAGATCGAGGGATTTCCAGGGTGTTTTAATCAAGTTATTTATGTGATCAAGGACTACTTTATGCCGGTCTTTGTCTTTTAAGCCAAGTTGATAAAAGTTCTCAAGGGGGTCCCCGATAAGTTTGGTGATAGGAAAATCCGCTGAATTTCTTGTCATAAAACAAACCTGTGCAAGGGGATTCAAATGTCTATTTTAAACTGGAATGAAATGGCTAGCAATGAAGGATTGATTATCTTTTGTTTAATCTTTGCTGTTTTTAGAATCTATCTGGAGATTATCGGTTTTGATTTTATGTCTCTTCCCATCACTAAAAGCTTAGGAAATAGGTCAGGAGATGAGAGGTTAGTTCGATTCCACCGGATGGGACTCTATTTTAGCGTCGGTTATATCGTCTTTTTCGCCCCCAGTATCTTGCTTGGCTAATAAAGGCATCCCGTCATAAAGTTCAATTAAAGGAAGTCTTCCCTCGAAAGCGTGGGGAACTTTGATTTGGGTTTCCATAGCTTTTTTACGAATATAGATCTTTAAAGAAGGTTCATAATCTAGTCTCGTAATCATATTGTTGAGTTGATAGATCTTGTTTAAAAACTGGCTATTTTGTTTTTTATTCAATTGAAAGGAATCCTGGCTTTTAACAATTTTCCAAAGTTTCCAGGGTTCGTGATCTTGTTTTAGAACCATGGCCATCGTTAAGTAGATAATAGGATCAGATTCAAAATTATCTCCCATGAGAACCAGCTCTCTTGGAATACCGGTCATTAAAAGAATATCAAGGAGGTGGTTAAGCTTATAGAGTCCTTGTATCTTTAAGTCTTTAGGAGTTAAGTCCGCTTCTAAAAAACTAAATATCTTACGGTAATCTTTAAGAAAAATACCTGCCGTATAAATATGATTTTGGTATAACCAATCTCTCATCGCATCCTCATAAAAATGCGGGGAGGCAGACAAAATAAAAGGATGATAACCTTCTCGGATAACAGCTTGCAAAATATCGACACTTTTAACCAAGGTAGGAAAGGAATCGAGTGGTTTTGTAAGAGAGTTATACACCTCACGAGTGGTAGAGTATCTCGTATCCACTAAAGTTTTATCAAAGTCGCAAATAACGATTTTTTTTGGGTCCGTAATCTTAAGGGGAATAGCTGTTCCAAGATGAATTTCTAAGCCTGGTTCCTTTCCAATTTCATAGAGCTGAAGAATAACAACATCTCCTGTCTCATCCCTTAAAGGAATTTTGAAATTAAAGTTTCCGTAAGAGTCGGAATCAAAAACCTTTTTATAAATTTCATTTTGATTTTCGTCCAGCCCAACGATTTTAAGCTTGAATTCATAGGCATTCAAAAGACGAAAGGCCTGAATAGGAAAGCTAGGAGCTAGCTTTTCTAGATCTACAGGATTATTACCTTGAGCCAAACTATTTTCCTTCATTGTTACTGAAGCTTTTATAGCGATGTATTCGTCAGTAATAATCGAAAGAAAATGGACAAGATGGGGTCTTTTCATAAAGTATTTTTAACTTATTAAGGTTTTGGGTTATACTTATTATAAGGTACATCATTATGAAGCAAATGTTTATTGAATTTCTCGGTCCAGTCAGCCTTTATTATGGCTTTGGAATAAAAATTATTACTGCCACTATACTCGGTCTTCTTATTGGCTATGACCGAGAAAAGAAGATGAAGTCGGCTGGCTTAAAAACCAATATGCTAATCTGCCTGGGTGCATGTATGTATACTGCTGTAAGTCTAATTGCTTCCGGCGATGTGGCCACGGCAGACCCAAATAGAACTGCGGCTCAGATCGTTAGCGGGATTGGTTTTCTTGGGGCGGGGGCGATAATTCAATCTCGTGGCTCTGTGGTTGGAATGACAACTGCAGCGACAATTTGGCTTGTGGCCGCGATAGGAATGGTCGTAGGAATGGGTTATCCCGTGGTAGCAACTATTTTTACTGTAACTGTATTATTAGTTCTTACTTTTATTGGGCCAATTTACACGCTTCTAGAGAGAAAGGGTGATGAAAAAACAGTTCATCTTGAGATTTTATCTAAAGGGGGAGTCAAAAACTCAGTTAAAGAAGTTGTACTGCAAGAAGTTGATGTTATTCATGAAATTTATGAAAAAATTGTGGACCCCAACTCTAATCAAAGATTACTAAATATTTATATCACGCTTCATCCTAGAAGAGTCCCCATGCTTATGGAGGAACTTGGAACTATTATTCAGGTTAAAAAAGTAAATTATCACTTTGCGAGTAACGAAGATTATTCAGAAGATTCTAACTCTTAGGCTTTTAAAACTTTAAACATCAGCACACCATTCTCATATTTTTGAGTCACGCCCTTATGATTTAAGATTTCGGTCGTAGGAATTTGCTTTGTCATTAACTCTGTTCGCTTTGAAGTGTGAGCGCTGCCATCTTGCTCTTCAACTCGAGCAGAATGCTTTCTATGATAGGTTATTTTGATATATCTATTTCGAGGAGAAATAGTAATATTTTCTTTTTCATGTTCGGGAACTTTCATTGAAACAACGTAAGAATCTACGTTCTCTTTAATGGTAGGAGAGATCTTTCCAACATTATAAAAACTATCAGAGTTCTTATTCTCAACCATTGTCTTCTTCTTAGAGAAACCGTCTTTAAGGGCATTTAATCTTTGGGCAAAACGTTCTTTCATTAACTCTAGAACCGTTAAGTGCTCCTCATCCATTCTTTTCGTTTTTAACTCAAAAGCTTTTTGCTTGGATTTTATTTGTTCGGCATGATGGTCATCCATTGTTTTAAGCTTCTCACCATGTAAAATATTTCTAGATTGAGTCTCGTTCCTCTGAGTTAAGAGTAGTTTTGAGGTACTGTCTCTATGCTCAAGTCTTTTTCTACCTACTTCTGCAGAGTGCTTAATATCGTTTCTTCGTAGCATATCTTTATGAACATCTTGCTTATCTTTAACTCTTGAACCAAAGTCATTGGCCGAATCTTCGAGTTTAGCATTCATATCTGCGCGATAATGACTAACTTCTAAATTTGAATCCTCATTAATATTTGCAATTCTTCTATTAATCTCTTCTTCAAAGTTTTGTACTTTCTCATTACCTTCTTGGAAAAGGTTGTTGTACTTTTCTTCAAATTGGGTGTTCATATCAGTAGAGCGTAGGTCGTTATATTTATCTAGATCAAGTCTTTGATCCTCAAGAACTTTTTGATGCTTAATATTCTCAGTTTTGAATTTCTCTAATTTTTCTTTCTTACCTGCCATGGCCTTGTCAATTTCTTGCCTATTATTTGTAACGGCGACATGGAGGTCTTCTTCACCTTGAATTTGAACCTGTGCTTTTTTATTTTGATAGTCTTTTCTGATTAGTTGAGTTTGCTTTTCTTGCTCCTCAATTTGACGTTGACGATCTTTCTTAAGCTGCTTGAGCTTACTTTTATGCCATGAAAGTTCTTCGACTGGTCTTACTTTCAATAGTTCTCCTAGAAGCCTTTTACTTCTTTTGCCTTTTCGTAGGGAGAAGGGCAGTGTGCTTTTAATTGACCTGTATGTCCTTTGCAAACCCATGATCTAAGAAGATCTATGGCCATGGTTTGACTACCTCCATGGTAGGCAACATAACTAACGGGGTCGAGAGTTGAAGTTACTAAATAAGGTTTTGTATCTACTTCGTATAATTTTTTATATTTAACACTGTATTGATAAACGCGATATTCAGCTTGTGCTCTTCCAATGAAAAGGATCATTAAAAAATTAAACA
Organism: Halobacteriovorax sp.; assembly: GCA_002720865.1. Classification (GTDB taxonomy): domain Bacteria; phylum Bdellovibrionota; class Bacteriovoracia; order Bacteriovoracales; family Bacteriovoracaceae. The sequence goes on along the minus strand of PBIO01000018.1, from coordinate 40,426 downwards.
GAATAAAGCCAATGGCAGTGTTTTTTAGAAACATAGTCTATTGTATCTCGGGTTTAGTATCGAGAATCTTATTCTCAACCATCTTGAAGAAAGCCTTTAAGATAAGATGTCTTTCTTCAGCATTCATTGAAAGGATTACTGTTTTTTTTCTTTCTAAACTTCTATGTTTAGAAACTCTTTTTAAAAGTTTTTTGGCCTTAACTTTTTCATTTCCTGTTAGCTTTTTTGGTTTTTCGGCGTAAAAATCGTTGAGCCAGTTGTTGTCAAAGAGAGGGAAAAATCCTTTTGTACCTAGCTCTACCAGTGATTTAATCGATCTATCGTTTCTGTCATAAAATTCCAAAGCTTAACCCTCCTAAAAAGTTAACACCAACACTCTTCTATAGTACGTGAGTTCCCTGTTCTTTTTGAGCGGGTAAGCTTTTCCAATGTACGAGTAAACAGACACTTAGAAGGTACTGGAGCAAAATACTCCATTCGGTAAATGCTGGAAATTGATGCTTCAAATTGATACAATTATCTATATGGGAACAGGATTTTCCCGAAATTATAATCAAGGATTGATGATGAAATTTCTAAAAGCAAGTCTGATTTTACTCCTCGGCTATTTACTCTTTGCTACTCAAGCTATGGCCTTGGTTGATTATTCTGATTCAGAAGATGTAGCGCCGGCTCCTAAAAAGAAAAATAGGATTAAAATAAACAAGAGACCTGGAAATTCAATTAGGTCTAGTGCTCCTTCAAGAAGCTCTAGCTCAGGTGCCTCAATAGGTGACTTTTCAATTGGGACAAGTTATCAATCAAATGGTGTCGAGGTAGGTAATAAAAGCGGAAAAGTTGATTCTTGGCATTTTAATGGACATTTTCAAACGAACTATGGCTTTTATTTAACAGCTAATCACTTTATGGCCTCTAGCGAAAGTTCAGACTTAGCTGTTGAGTCGGGAATGCAGCATGGTAATCCCAAAGTAATGATTGGCTTTAATTGGCTAAGAATTGGCGGCGGAGCAGAAGCTGCTACTATTGATATTTTGGCAGGAGCTAGTTTTGGACAAAGTAATTCTGATTTTGCCTCAACTAGAACGGATAAAATATTTGGAGTTGAAACTACTAAAAAAATAGCCTCAATGGTTTTAGGTCTTGGCTATGAGTATCGAATCACAGGTTCACCTACAACAGAAACGGAGTTAAGCATTGGGAATATTCAAAAGCTTTATGCTGTTTTAGGTTGGATGGCGACACCTGACATTAGGTTCTCTTTTGAAGCTGGAACTTATAAGCTAGGAATGGGTGAAGGAAGTTACGCACTTGATGAAAAAACTTCTTTTGGCTACGCTGCCCCGAACTTACATTTAGCTCTTTCTCCATCAGTGTCGCTTGATCTTGGTGCAATCTTTAGAACAAAGCGTTTAGGGAATGACTCCGTAGTAGATGCTAGATTATATGATCTCAAGGGAGCTTATGGCTCTAGTGTAGTCGCTGGACTCTCAATTTCATTATGAGAAAAAATTGAGTGATATAGATAAAATCTATTATTGTAATCATTGTAAAACTTTTCTTAAAGAATTAGAGGACCTCCTTTTTGTTGAAGAGGGAAGTAGTAAAAGTTTTTGTAGTGAAGAATGTATTGAAAAATTTTATCAGCATTTAGTCGACCACTTTGAAAATCAAGATAAAAAACTCAGAGAAGAACTAGATTTAACTGAAGAAACATGTTTGAAGTTTGTTGGTAAACCAAAGTTGATGGAGATGGTCTTATCTTCACCAAGCGAAATTTGGCATACGAGCAATGAGATTCAAGAAGAATATTTTTGCTTTATTAGAAAAGTCACTCAAAAAGGTGAAGACCCTTTCTACCTCGTTATAAATTGTTTGATCTTTGATAATAAGCCTAGCTTTATTTTAAGTGCCACGGCCACGAGAGATGAGGCTTTACTCGAAAAGTATAGAGTTGAAAAAAAGCTCGACAATAATATTGTTGAAACAAGTGAAGATTTAAACGAAGTGCAAGAGGGATTTCAAACTGTAGAGATTGAAGAAGAGCTTTTAGAGGCCATCGAGCTTAAAAAGTCTCAGCTTTTGGCAAACCTTTTAGAAGAGAGAAGTCCTTCAGATATTCCAATTGAAAAATTTAGTATGTACGACGAGTTTGTGGAAGATACCTTACAGCAACCAGATGAAGTTTATAAAGATAAGGACGAGGAAGGGGATACAATCCTAACCTATATAAAAGCTCATGAGTTAAACGGTATAAGTTTTTATTATTTTTGTGTTTGCATGAAATATGAAAAAGCACTAAAGGAAGGTATCGAGACCTTATTGCCAATTATAACTTTCCCAAGTTTAGATGGAGAGATCTACGATATTTATAAGCGAGGTGTAAAAGTTACGGGCGCTTTAAAAAACTAAAATTGGTGGTATTGGTATTCACCAACCGTCTTAAATGCCTGACAATAGCTTCCATCTCCATACTGATCTAAAAAATTCGAACAAAAGATATAGGCGTCAGGGGAAAGGACGTATTGATAAAAAGGCGCTGGGTAGAAGAAAGCCTTATCCTTCATAACCATGGCACCAGTTATTGCAAAGTTAGAATAACCAGGACGATTCTTTAAAAGGCCAATTTTATAAATCTTTTTATTATCTACGGCAGTCAAACATCTCGGTTCACCTATGTAGATAGATGTAGCACCATTATTAAAGGTTGGAATAACACAAATCTGTGAGTCATTTACAGGAGTTCTTATTTGTAAATAGACATCAGTCTCAGTTGTACTTGATTGACATAAAGTATAAGAACCTAAATGAGAACTAGTAGATTGGAATCCCGTATTCCCATCAGTACTCCATTGGCAACTTCGTATCTCAGCAGGAATATTAGAGCCAGTTCCTGAACCAGTGTCGTCAACTACAGTGACTGTATCTCCACTACCACTTCCAGTATTTGAATAGTCATTAGAGTCTGTGAAGGCATCTGAAGAAGCTCCTCTACGACTTCTAGCATCTCTAGGACCCTCACAGCCCATGGCCGCAACTAAAAGCACTAGAAACATTAGTCTTATTAAATTCTTCATGACAAAAACCCTCGGTTTATTAAACTCGTCTACTGGCTTTTCGGGCTTTTTTGAGCGGATATTTAGAAATTTCTTAAGCTTATGGCTAAGTTGTCGAAAAGTCGTATATGAGAATCGCTATTTCTTTAGTATTGGTCAGTTTCGTGCTCCTATTGTCGGGTTATCTACTGGCCATGGCTCCCTTTCACTTTTATTCAATGGCCATTAGTGAAGGGGTGGATTCTACGTATTTAAAAATGCCGAAGTTAGGAAAAGCCTTCTCGAAGGGCGGTGACTATGACTGGGATCGAGTTGAGGGAGTTTACGCAGAAGAGCAGGATATTTGGAAGAAATTTCATTTCTTTCACTTTGAAGTTCCGCTTCCCGTTCACCATCCTTACTATCTCGTTGTACCCGACTTAAAGGCTAATTATGAACCGCCAGAAATGGGGGTTAGAATGTTAGATCAATCCAAAGATTTTAGGGCAAGTTTTCATACTAAAAGTGATCTAGACTTTGTGCTGGCTTTTGAAACTCATAAAATTTTTAATTTGCCTGCTTTTAAAAATCATATTTTAAAAAAGAAGCAGAAGGAGATTTGGAAAGATATTTTTCAAAAGGATATTAATATAAAAAACTTCTCCCTTTTCGATACTGGAACATTATCAACCGCTCCCTATAAGGAGCTGGTTTATAATCTTTTTATACTGAATATGCGCAAAAAATTATTTCCAAAGGAGACGGTAAAAATAAGTTACTTTGGTTCAAGGTCTATTGGTGTGGTTGAAATCGAAGAAGAGACAGATTCTGTAGTTAAGGATAACTTTCGTTCCGAGTATTTATATATTTTAAATAAGGGAATTGTTCACAGAATATTGTTAAAAACCAAATCTTACGACCTTATTACAGAAGCCCTTAGAAAACGTTTTTTTGTTCAAGTAAACTACAAAGTTTCTATGCCAGAAGATTCAATTCCAATTTACAATGAATATAAAAAACTTAGTTATGAAAAAAGGATTGATCAAGAAGGTATGGTTTATCTCTTTGCCGCTTGGACTCATAATTTGGATAACGAAAGTTTTCTTAAGGAGATGATTCAATTTCTAGAGCGAGGTAAAGAAAATATAGTGCATCTTCAACCTCTATATGAATATGCCTATAGAAAGTATGGTAGTAATTATTCAAAAGATTCAAAAACGCGAAAAGAGACGGCTCAGAAAAGGCTTGAAAGAAAGACAGCTGAAGAGCTGGAGACCGAGAGAAATGTCGAAAGAAAACGTAATCTGGATAATGTAGATGGAAAATTTAATTCTGAAGAAGAAAAAATAAAATTCTTTTTACAAAAAGCGAAGGATGGAGGTCATAATATTGATGATGATGACTCTGTTCTTAGAGAGTAATTAAAACCTATAGCTCATTCCGCCATAGGCATGGGCCCCAGAAAGTAAGTCAAGTGAGCCCTCACTATTATCAGCTAAAATGATTTTCTTTATTCCAGAAACAACAATCCTCTTATAGCCAAAGCCTAGAGTAAAACCGATCTTTTTTTCAGGAAAAATCCTAGCTTGTGGCCCAAAGAACCAGCCATAAAAGTTCCCTTGAGTGGTTCCTGCTACTTCGGTAACTTTAACTCTTGTATCTAGTGAAACCATTCCTCCTAGAAGAAGATCAACGCTAAACCAAGAAAACTTCAAAGGACTCCAATAAATTTGACCGTTAAAAGAAAATGCTGCCATTTGAACTTTGGGCTGACTTACTGAATAGATTGATCCGCCAAACCCAAAACCAAAAGATTTGAGAGGGGATCGATGCTCCAACATAATATTGTAATAAGTTAAAGCCGAGGTTGAAGTATCGCCGGCCTGTTCACTTAGATTTGTCCAGTTCTGCCCTAGAGAGTATTGCCCCATTTGAATAATGACGTGATTATTATCCTTGAGAGAATCTTCCACATGAAACTGAGAATTATCTATATTATGTTCTGTAATTTTTGGGCTATAAATCTGATCTTCATCTTCAACAAACCTTAAGTCTTTAATTTGAATATAAGCGATTCGACCAGAAACTATTATCGGAACGATGGTTCCTTTCATCCTGGCCTTTTCTCCTACCTTGATGACTTTTCCGCCTCGAACAAAGCCAATTGGTGAGTCCATGGTCATATCTGAAAAAATTGTGGCCCGCTCTGAATTAACAACGGCCACTCTTGCAGCTGAAGCAGTGAATGATGCAATGCAGAATGTTAATAATATTAAAAGCTTCATCTTGTTTTTATTATAACAAAGGGCGCTACACTCTGGAAGCTTCTTTTTTGGTAATTTCTATAGAAGTGGCTTTGAAGGCCTTACAAGAAGAAATTACTTAAGGTAGGATTGTTCAAAAGAATGAGAAATTCAAAAGGGAGAATACTATGAAAGCATTAATTATCGCAGCTTTGGCCTTAGTTTCAGCGACGGCCTTCGGTGGTCAACCACTAGAACTTAACAGCAAAGATGTTAACTATGGGGCATTAAGACAAGCAACTAGATCTGCAGCACTAGATAGAGTTGAAGTCATTAGAACTAAAAAGACGCCTAAAAAAGTAGATGTGAGCTATACAGTAAAGGAAAGCGAGCAAGTATGCGTTGAGTATAGATACGAGCAAGTTTGGCATCCAGGTCATTACGATAGAGTTTGCCACACGACTACAGATAGAAACGGTAACACGAGAACAATCTGTAGAAATGTTTGGAGACCAGGTTATTACACTACAGAAAGAAGATGTGTTCGCACTGAATCTGTAATGGTAACTCGTAATAAAAGTATTCGATTTAACTTCAAGAAAGCCGCAAGACTTTCAAGCGGTCAAAGAGAAGTTTTTATGGTTGAGTTTCGCCAAGATAGAGTTTCTTCTGATGACGTAACAATGTCTGGTGAAGTCGTAGAAGCAAATAGAAGTTATAATATTCGTTTCGAAAAATTTCTAAAGAATTCGTTAAAATTTGAAGTAAAATAATTTATTTTCTTTTGAGGAGCTTCATCAATCTATTGTATGAGGCTCTTCTTTCTTGATTATTCATCACTAATAAAAAACTAAATATCAGCAATAGGGATGCCTCTAAAGACATTTCTAAAATCAGTCTAAACCAACCCAAACTTTCAATAGGTCCTCTTAGATAAGTCCAAGTAAAATAAAAAATAATGCCATAGGATAGAGGTAGAATCCAACTCGCTTGAAGCTTGAGAAAGCTGGTCTTGAACTCTCTTTTAATAAGAGACCCAAGCCAGGTCATATTAATCAGAACATAACATATTAATGTGGCCAAGATTGGTCCCACAATTCCGTACTTATAGGTCAACACAATATTTAATGTTAAATTACATATAGTTTGAGTCCAGTTGAGAGGGACGAGAAGGTCTATTTTTGAAGTAGCAGTAAAGCACCAACCCCAAAGAGTTAATATACCTAGAAAAAATGCGTTTAAGCATGCGACTAAAGTTACTGAAAAACCTGCGTAAGTAGCTGGTCCTGTCCAAAGCTCAATAAAAAATCGATTGTAAGTGATGAGAGGAACGAGAGCTACCACTCCTAATATTCCAATCCATTTGGTCAGGTCAACAATACTCTGACCTAAGGCCTCTGGAGAGTCTTTATGATAAATCTCACCTAGTCCGGCCCAGCTTGAGTTTGAAAAATATTGCAGCTGCGTTTGAATAACTAAAGAGAGTTTTTGAGTTACAAAAAATGGAGTGACAAATTTTGCGCCAAGAAGATAGCCGATGACTATATTATCCGTGAACAAACAAACTTTTCCAGCTAGGTCCGTAAAAAACATAGCTTTTCTCATTTTCGTAATTTGTCCAATGAGAGAGCTATTGGCCAAAGATTCTTTTTTTTGAGCGATAATATCTGAAAGTTTGATATCTGAAGAATAAAAATACCAAAGAGAGCTTAAACAATTTGAAAGAAGCAGTGCCGTACAAAGACCAGGAACACCTAATTTAAAATAAAGTGAGATTCCTATCAAGATTGCATTAGCCACTATTTGGATAGTTAAGCCGACACTTACTAAATAGCCTTTTTGCGAAGCTTCTAAATAAGCTTTAAAGCTTAAAAAGGGAAGAGTTACGAAACCTAAAAGTAGTGCAATATAAGAGTAGTAAAAACTGTGATCTAAAAGATGGTCGTTTTTAATTAAGCTCGTTATGAAGGGTAGGATCAAAAGCCCAATAAAAAAACTACCAAGTGCTACTTTGATATAACTGCTGATACTTACCCAAAAAGTTTGTAACTTCTCGTTAGAATCGAGATTAATTATTTTGTTAAAAGTAGCAAGAAGAGCTCCATAAAGGCCGAATTCTAATAATAATAAATAGGCGATATAGTCCTGTAGTGTTTTAAAGAGCCCGAAAGCTTCTACTCCAACGTTCTTTATTATTATTGGAGTAAGGACAAAGCCAAGTAGAGTTGAGATAACAAATTTAAATCCAGAAGAGGAAAAATTTAAGGCAAAGTTATCCAGTCGACTTTTCACAGTTTTACTTAGCCTTTTTTCTAAAGGCAATAAGAATAAAAGTCATATTGTGACCTAAAAACTCAATCGGATATTCAGAGTCTCCCCATTGAACGTCAGAAACAAGTTCTAAATCATATTTTTTAGCTTCTTCTAGGAGGTTTTCAATCTCTTCTTTTGAAAAAATCATATAAGTTAGATCAAATAACCTATAATCTTCAGGGATAGAAAGCTTTTCTTTATGGTAGTCAGTCGTAAAGATGACCATTCCCCCAGGCTTTAAGTATTTCTGACAAGCCCTTAGGAATTTTTTTTGATCGTACCCATGCTCAATTACTGAAAGGGCCGTCATGACATCTAAGCTTTCTTCTGGAATAGCTGGAGCGTAAAAGTCTTCTACGTGAAAATCAATACTATTGGCATAGTAGTTAATACATTGCCCTTTAGGGTTAAAGTCAGAGGCTCGGATCTTTCTATAGCCTCTATTCCAAAGACTAACGGGAATTTCTGAGTTGTAGGATCCCATTTCAAAGATAGAGGTATTTAGTTTATCAGGAAAGTGCTCTTCAATCATTTTTAGGATGACCAAAGTGTCCCAAGACTTATTAATACTAACCGGTTGAGCGGGGGAGCGGTATCTAATCCCATATAAGATTTTGAAAAGCGACCTTCTCCAGCCTGTTGAAGTGTCAGCTCCAAGCTTATTAAGTTCCTCTCTTGCACTATTTATTTGACCTTGATTGCTCAGAACTTTTAGCATTTATGTAACTCCATATATTTTATTTCTTACTTCAATATAGTTATTCCATGAATAAATATGACCTAATTTTTCAATCTCTTTAGAGTAGGTCGTCCATAGAGATCTATCCTTAAAGAACTCCATAAGAACTTCTTCGAGCTTGGCCCTGTCACCAGTAGGATAGAACTTTATCCCACTACAGTTTTGAAGTTCAGTTTCTGTCTTTTCATTCAGTGTTGTAATCATTGGTAGGCTATGAATCACAGCTGTGGCAAGTGAACCATTTTTAAAACTTGCTCCATCAGTAAATGGGAGAATGGCAAAGTCTGCAGACTGGAAAAAAAGAGAGACTAGTTCATCGTCGACTCTGTCGGTAAAAGCAATATTCTCTTTAATTCCAAGGCTATCTATTTCACTCAAGAGATCTCTATGGTATTGGTTTTTATCTGGAGTAAATTGACTCATTAAGATTAGCTTGAACTCTTTTCCCGTTTCCTTTAATTTTTTTACGACAAATAACAGATCTTCGATACCCCTATTATTGTTGATATGTCCAAAATAAATAGCCACTGGAGAGTTGCTAAATTCTTTAGCTTTTATTTTTTGAGTAAACTTTTGAAGTTCAGAATAATGTACTTTTGAGATATTACTTGGAAAGCCAAGTTGATAAAAGTCTTCTTTTCTCTTAGGGAAACGATTTAAAGCGTTCTGTTGAAATGCCTTAGAGTAAAAGATAACTTTTTTAAATGCAGTATATTGGATCATTCGCCAAAGTCTTCCACCAAATTTCGGTAGTGCTTCAGAATGCATGGTTAATATGGGATGAATTTTATTTTTTACTAAATAGGGTAGTAATAGCACCCCACCCTTAGCTCCATACATATAGGTTTCAAATTGAATATCAAAAAGATCAAATCCTTCTGAATTCAAAAATTTTGATACTTTTAGAACATGGGATAGATTCCAATTTCCAGGAATGATCTTAACTTTAAAAGATTCTTGGTTCTCAGTACTACTTGTATTAGAAGTAAGAACTGTAACTTCATGGCCAGCGTCCGCCAGGTTTTTTGCATACATTGACGCAAAATGAGAAGCACCACAAGGATAACTCATAGGCGGAAAATGGGGAGAAATTAGACAAATTTTCAAATGTGAATCTCTTTAGTCATTAAAATTATAATTAAGTTAATTATAGCGGAGTTTTAACTTTTTCGCTGATAGTTTGATAATGCAGAGGCAAAAACTAGGATATTGTTTTTCTACCTAACTTTATAAAAGGGGTTTCAATAAATCGAAATGATAACTCTGCTAAGATAAAAGTGAGCGCAAGCCAAATTAGACCCATTGTAAAGTCAGAATAGTTAAGAGAAGTTTGAAATTCTTTAAGAAACTTAAGGCTTATAAAGTTAATTACATAGAGTGCAAAGCTCCTGGTTCCAACATACTCTAGAACTGTTTTAACTATAGGGATATCTAAGACATAGTCCTTATCTTCACTAGCAAGCAGTACAAGGCCTAAAGAAGCAATCGTCAGGACCGTATAAATACTTCTGTTAAAGGCACCATGAATTAATATTCCGGGTAGAAGCCATAGGATGCCGATAAAAAGTAAAGTCCATAGGTGGGCCATAGGTTTCTTTAAGTTATTTATTTCGAGCTTAGAATTGTGCTTTAAGATAAATAAACAAACCCCCATAAAAATGGAATCAAACCGTAGGTAGGAAGTGAATCTAATCCATACATCCTCGTATTCGGGTGCACCGGTATATGGGATAAATGGTCTAACGAAAAATGCCGTAATAGCACTTACTATCAAAAAGAATTTGATTCTTTTTTGATCTGTTGGAAACCAGATGAGTAAAATCGGAAGTAGGAAGTAAAACTGTTCCTCTACACTTAGGCTCCAATAATTTCCTAAAAACCCTGGTATTAGATTATTGGCAGCCGCAAAATTGTACTGAAAGGTAAGAACGCTAAAGATCTCCTGCATAACTGTGTATCTGCTTATTCCAGGAAAACCGATATTTGCATTTAATGCATAGGCAAGAGTGAGGGGAACTATTGCCCAAAAAAAAGAGAGCGGGAAGATTCGATATATTCTTCTTTTGTAAAACTCTTTTAAAGTTGGAATCGTTTTCTTAAATCTCATGAAGATGTTTTCATCAGATGAATAAGTAGGGAGGTACTTAAAGAGTGAAAAACTAACAATATAACCAGAAATAACGAAAAATAGATCGACTCCAGACCAGGTTTGTTTAACCCAGAAGGGTAGTTTTTGGTTGAAGAAGTCTGCATGAACAAATAAAACCATTAAAACTGCGACACCTCTAAGTCTTTCAATTTCCATAATTTTCTTATTTGTCATATAGAAATCCTCTTATTAAAACTTATAGGTAAGACCTAAAAAGAAATCGCTTCCAGAAAACCCATTCAAGTCGGCGAGAGTACCATTTTGGAAAACAACGTCTTTCATGCCAGAAATATTCCAGGTTCGATAATTAAAGCCTAGAATACCGCCAATTTTGTAATCCGGTAAAAACCTAAGGCTTGTGCCAATATTCCAAGAATAAAAATAGCCAGAGTTTACGCCTTCAACCCCCGTAATTTCAATTGTAATTCCACTAGAGAACCCAGCCCCTACGTTGATATCCCATTGGAAGAAATCCCATTTGGCTGGACTATAAAATAGCTGCCCTTCGAATGCCCAAGTGGACATGCTAATTTTAGATTGTTCAACCTTATAAATGCTTGGACCAACCCCAAAACCAATCTTCTTATTTCGAGGATGAAATTCCACTAAAAATTGATATCCAGTTATACTTTGAGCGCTATCACCGGCGAGGTCATTAAAATCAGACCAATTTGTTCCCGGTGAAAAATTGGCATATTTAGCAACGAAATTTGTTCGCCCATCTAGAGTGGAGGCTGATTTTTGAAATTGGTAATCTACACTATGTTGGTCTAATCTAGAGGCTGCTCGGTTTGAAAAAATCTTTTGGACTTCAATATCGCCGGCCCTAATATAACCAACACCGCCGTTAATTAATACAGGAAACACATTTTCAAGCTTTACTTCAAAGTTTGCTAAGTTAATTAAAGTACCTTTTGCAATTTCATGAACTGGATAACGAAGACCAACATCAGCAAAGATAATGGCATCATTTGTTTTGATAATTGCCTTTCTATCTTTAATTTCTTGTCGAATATTTTTATACTTCTTAAGAATATCTTTAACGGAGCTTGGTTCAGGCTCTTGCGCCCATAAACCCGATGAAAGAAGTAGGAAAAGAGTAATTTTTTGTATCACTCTAAAATTATAACAGAAAAACCCCACCTTGAGGTGGGGCTTATTCTAGGAAACATATTTTCGCTTATTATTTTCTCTTCCTCGGGGGTAATGCTGAGGAAGAGTTTAGGGCCTTCTAATCATTCTCTTGAGGTGCTCTTTCATCATCACCACGTGGTGCTCTTTCATCATCACCTCTAGGGGCTTTACCTTCCATTTGAACTCTAATAAGTCTTGTTTCAGGAACAAGAGCAAATTGTACTTCTTCAGGATAGATGATCTCGCCGTTAGTTAGTTCAATTTGATCTCTTCTTAAGATTTCAGAGATTCTCTTCTTCTTAAATCGTCTTTTAACAACTCGGTCTAAGTGAATCTTTCTTCCACTTTCAAGCTCAAGACCAGCGGCCTTTGTACTTTTTGTTACTTTTTTAGTTTCTACTTTAACAATCTCAGTTACTTTTTTGTAGCTTGAAGCCCCTTGTGCTTCAGATGCTCCAGTGATTAGCATTCCGATAATTGCTAGAGTTATGATTTGGAGGATCTTTTTCATAATGAAATCCTTTTTTAAGAGGCGCCTGTTAATTCTCCGTGCACCTGATCCGCGTCCAAACATCCGTGTCTCTTCAAACTTAAACTCCTTTTAAGTCCGATACTGATTACTTATATCCAATTCCCATGCCAATTTTACTAAGGGAGACAAGAGGCTAAGTCATTGAAATTCCTTGGGGGGATAATGACAATGTGCACCTAGGGTCAAATTGCTACTTTTTGAAGGTGCCATAAGTACCCAAGTTCATAGGACGTGCTAAGATTATTAGGTGAATTACAACAAAATTCTCTATATTAGCCCAAATGGATTTTGGGGAGGAGCTGAGAAGTTTGTCCTTGAGAACTTACTGCTCCACCAAAGGTCAGGTCTTTTTACTCCCGTAGTCCTTTTCCTTAATAATGGGCCAATTGCAGAGGAAACGAAAAAACTAGGGATTCCAACCTATATACTTCCTTTCCCACTTAGAATGCGAAACCCTTTTAGTTTTATTAGGGCCCTAGGTTTTATTTTAAAAATTATTAGAAGCGAGAATATCGAGCTGGTTCATTCAACTATGTCCTACGCCCATTTATTAGGGGCTCCAGCAGCATACCTATCAAAGATTCCTGAAGTTTGGTTTCAACACGGGCCCGTTGGAAATCTGTGGGACAAAGTTGGAAAATTTATTCCTTCAAGAAAAATATTATTTAATTCCTCTTTTTTAATGAACCAACAAAAATTTATTTTTGGACCGAATCATCTCATGGATGAAGAAGTTTTGCCTCTTGGGGTAGATATAAATAAGAACGTCAATTTTGATAAAGGAAAGTTTGTTAAAAAGGATGAAAGCCTTTTGCTATGGGTCGGTCGTATTAGCTTTGGGAAAGGTCTACACCTTACCATAGAAGCTCTGGGACTACTCAAAAAGGAATTGCCCTTTAAAATGCTTGTGGTTGGTTCACCCTCAAATGAAGAAGATGAGGAATATTTTAAGAAACTAAAGAGAAGAATCGAAGAGCTTAACCTTACTGAAAGTATAGAATTTTTAGGAAATCAAAAAGAAGTAAGTGCATATTATAATACGGCAGATCTACTTATCCATTCAGCTGTTATCCCAGAAAGTTTTGGTCTAGTGGTGGCAGAAGGACTGGGGCATGGAGCCTTGGTCTTGGCCAGTATTCATGGCGGTGTCGCTGACTTTTTCTCTCATTTTCCAGGTGGTAAAAACTTTATATATGATTCTTTTCGTTCTGATGCGTCCATTTTATTAGCTGAAAAAATTAAGATGGCCATTAACTATCCGGTGGATAATGTTTTAGCATTCAAAGCAGGGGCTAGCGATTATATTATGAAGGAACATAGTCACTCCAAAATGAACCAAGAGCTTGAAAGAATTTATTCTGAAATTCTAAACAAGTGAGATACAAATATCTTCATTCTCTAAAACCGATAAAATTTCATTAGAATTTAATTGAGAGATTTTTTTCGAAATAATTTTAAAGACTCGCTCTGAAGTATCAAAGCGATCTTCCATGGTAAGTTTTAATTCAAAGAGTTCTAAAAACCTACTCCAAAATTTATCCTCCACTGCTGCAATGGCAAGAGCACGGGAATCAAAAGTTTTGTACAAACAATAACAAGGAAATTTTCCGTTATGAAGGTATCTTGGTGTGCCTTCTCCCGAACTCTTGAAGGGGACTAAAATAGTTTCTGTAGCTTCTTCAAGACTCGCTTCGAGCCAATTATTATTTGCTAATTTAGCGGCAAGGGCTTTTGTTACAACCCAATGACCAAAAGTAATTCCGGCAATTGGTAGAAATGGGGGACGTATTATACTCTCGCTTTTAGATTCTACGTGCATATCAAGTAGACCGGCATTAGCAAGGGCATTAAGGTCATGAAGATTTTTAAACTTTCCAGAGCCAGCCTTGAGCTCAATAACTGTTAAACTAGGGAAATGTGAACTTAGGAGATTTTTGCTAACCCCTAAATTTTCATAAATTTTCGAAGGCCCTGCGATTAGGAGAATATGTGAATCTTGTAATTGTTCATATAAGGTTTGTTTTGCCGAAGCAGCCTTAAAATCAAACCGAAGAAGTTCTTTCTTAGAGTTCAATTCACGATACCATTTTGTAAAATGATCATCGGAATCATTAAAGAGGCCGCTTAAAAAAGGATCTTTAAATTTTTCATCTTCAATTTTAATGACTTTTGCACCTAAGTCGCAAAAGATCTTCCCGGCGGTAGGACCCGGAAGACGATGAGTAAGGTCTACGACTTTAAAGTCCTTAGGAAGGGTCATCAGAGCTACTTTCTTCTGGGGGACTTGGCCTTAATGTCTCAATAAAATTATCTAGACCCGTTCCTTGAAGCTCACAGCTATTAGAATTACAAATCTGCCAATCGTCCCCGTCTTCATGATAACTAAGAACAAAACGAGGTAGAAAATAATTCATAAAGCCGATAAATTTATCTTGCGCTAACCAGGTCTTTGGTAATTTTACAACTCTATAGGCCTGTTCAGGATAGGTTAAGCTTCTTAAGGCCTCACCCGCTGCAAGTGGGTTCTTTAAACATTCATGTGTAACAAGCTCAACAAGCTCCTTTGCACTCTCGGAAAATTCTTCATCCGGGGCCAGAACAGAGACTCTTCTAATCAACCCAGTCAAAGTGGAAAGAGGTGACTTAAAAGAATTGTCAAAAGAGTTTTGATCTTGATTGGGATAAAGCTCAAAATCATTGGTGGATTTTGCTCTGGTTAGGGCCTTCCCACTATCTATAAATTCTTTAAGAATAAAATGAAGAGTCTCTACAACATTATCTTTAAACACAGGATTTCCCGTAATTTCATAGATACGAAGCTGCGCCTCGGTGAAGAAAACATAATCTTCAAAATAAGGGAGAGTTTTATCCTTTGTTGTCGTATGTCTTAAGCGCATTCCTGATTCATCTTTTGATGCGAGGAAATTTTTATAAGTACCTTCGACGGCATTATTAAAAATTCGGCTGGCCATTTTTTTAATTACGTCAATTTGCACGTACTGCATAGTATCTACTAGGGCCGTGATCATCATAAAGTTCCAACTGGCCACACCTTTGCTATCAGTGGCAGGAGGAATCCTATTCTTTCTCTCTTCTAAGATTTGTTTTCTAACTTCTCTAATGGCCTCCCAGCCTTCTTGAGTAAAAATTTCATTAGAATGTTTATGGTTTAGAGAAATAACCGAGAGACCATTCTCAAAATTTCCTTCTTTGGAGATTTCGAACCATTTCTTCAGGTCATCCATTTTATTTGAAACTTCTTCTGGGCACTTATTTACCAGATCTTCAAACTCTTCTTCCGTAAAAGTAAAGTAAAGTCCTTCTTGTCCTTCACTATCAGCGTCTTGGGCGGAAAAGAAGTAGCCCTCTTCGCTAAACATTTCAGACTCAAGATAATCTAAAGTATTAATTATGGTGTCATAGACGAGAGGAGAGGGGTAGAGCAAGCTAAACTTAGAAAGAGCACTTAGTAGACCAGCTTGATCATAGAGCATTTTCTCAAAATGTGGGACTTTCCAGTTATTGTCGACGCTGTATCTATGAAAGCCACCTCTGGCGTGATCATTTAAACCACCCATAAGCATTTTTTCAAAGGTGGTCACGATATGGTTTCCACCTTGTTCTTTATTTATCATTCCCTCAAGCATTTGCTCACTGGCCCAAGTTAAAAAGGGAAAATGTGGGAATTTAGGATGAGTCCCATATCCTCCACCTTCGGCATCTTCGTATTGCTTTAAAGCTTCGGCTATTGAAGAAGGATGAGGGAAGTGACCTTCAAACTCTACCTTTTCATTTGGAACAAACCCTTCTTTTATTTTTTCGGTTACTTCATTGGCATTTTTTAAAACAGTTTCACTATCTTCACTATAGGCCCTTGAAAGCTCCGTAAGGACTTGTTTGAAACTGGCGTGCCCCTCCTTTCCATGTAGGGGAAAATATGTTCCAGCAAAGTATGGCTTTAAGTCTGGAAGTAAAAATACTGAAAGAGGCCATCCGCCTTGCTGAATAAATAATTGGCAGGCCTGCTGATAATAAGAATCAATGTCTGGGAATTCTTCTCGGTCTACTTTTATATTAATAAATTTCTCATTCATAAGATCGGCAGTTTCTTGATCTTCGAAAGACTCGTGGGCCATAACATGGCACCAGTGACATGAAGAATAACCGACAGATAAGAAGATGGGCTTATTTTCTTCTTTTGCTTTTAAGAGCGCTTCTGGTCCGAAGGGCCACCAATGAACAGGGTTGTCTTTATGTTGAAGAAGATAGGCGGACTTCTCGTCAGCTAATCGATTAAAAGATGTTTCACTAGAATTATTACTCATTATCAATCCGTTAAGTTAAATAGTGGAGATATTGTAATTAAGGCCTTACGCTACCGCAAAGCTTATTGATTTGAGTTGCGTCAACTGTTGACTGCCCCTTTAGGAAAGGGCAAAACAGTTGTCGGATGCAAAATAAAATTCAAATAACGCTATGTGTGTTAACCATTTTCTTTAGTTTTTCACTTAGTGAAGGACCTGAGACACGTTTCTTCTCTCTTCATCAAACAAAATGGATGGGTGTAAGTCAGTTTACCTATTTTGAATTGATCAATGGCATTGAGTCCTTGATAGAAGAAAAATTTAAGAAAGGTGATCCAAAGCTTGCCAAAAAAATAGTTGATATAAGCTTAAGCCAAAGACTTGATCCACTTTGGATCACGGCGCTTATATGGACAGAATCAAGTTTTAATAAAAAAGCAATTAGCTACAAAGGGGCTAGAGGTCTTATGCAGCTCATGCCCGCTACCGCTAAGGAGGTTTTGATAAAGCTTCCAAAAAAAGAAAATATCCCTTGGTATCAGCCCGCAAGAAATATCGAGCTTGGTAGTTTTTATCTTAAAAACCTCTTTCATAAATTTAAAGGGAATCATCAACTCGCTAGTATGGCATATAATCTTGGAAGAGTGGGATTGCTTAGAAGGATTAGAAAGTCAGGGGTGCCAAAAATGAAGTATTGGACCAATATTCAAAAAAGATATCAGTATTTAGTTTTTAGGCTCCAGCGCTCGAAACAAATGGCAAAGGCTGATAGCGTTAAGATTATATAAATCACTGTTACACCTGTAGAAAGATTTGCTAAAATCATTTAAATTTTTAAGTAAAGGAGTCCCAATTGGGGAAGCAATGGGTCATAGCCATCGATGGACCAAGTGGTAGTGGAAAAAGTACTTGTGCGAAACTTTTGGCAAAGAATTTAGATCTTCTTTATATTGATACGGGTGCCATGTACCGGGCCCTCGGGTTTTGGGCCAAGGAACAATCTGTTCCCCTTGATGATGAAAGTAAGGTCCAATCACTTCTTAACACCCTTAATCTAGAGTATGGTGTTAGCGACCAGGTTCTTATTCAAATTGACGGAACAGACTTAACTCAAAAAATACGCGAGCATGAAGTTTCAAAGCTCGCTAGCACTATATCTCAAATTCCGATAGTGAGAGAGTTTCTCGTGGATTTTCAAAGAACTCTGGCCACGACCAAGGTATGTGTTATGGAAGGGCGAGATATAGGCTCGGTTGTTTTTCCCAATGCTTTTTGTAAATTTTTTATAACGACTGCTCCTGAAGAAAGGGCCCGAAGAAGATTAGAAGAGCTTAAGGAGAAAGGTGAAACCGACCTAACACTGGAGACGATAATTAAAGATATCGAGGAAAGAGATGCTACGGATCGCAATCGTTCTCATTCTCCACTTATTCAAACTGAAGATGCAATATTAGTTGAAAACGGGTCTAGTCTCGATGATACCCTTTCAACTTTAACTAAGTTGGTTAAGGAAAAAGCGATAGCCTCGGGGATTAACCTTTGAGAGTCATAATAAATCGAACAGACGCCATAGGTGATACTTTATTAACCCTACCTATGGCCAAATTTATCAAAGAAAATTATACCGATGCCAAGGTTGCATTTATCGTTTCTCCAAAATGTTTAGATCTCTTTAACGATCACCCCTACGTTGATGAATGCTGGGTCTTGGATCATAAGCTTTCATATTTTAAGAAGATGTCCTTTTTAAAAAATAAATACGAAGAATTTAAAGCCGATGCTTATTTTCATGTGGGAGGTTCCCATTTACCTTCTTATTGCGCATGGAAAAAAGGAATTAAATTTAGAGGCGGGCTAAAGTCAAAATGGCAATCTTTTGTCTTTTTAAATAAGGCCGTCAGGCAGAGCCGAAGCCTCGTTAGTATGCACGAGTCTGATTACAACTTAAATCTCCTTGGTCCCCTTGGAATCACTTATAAAAGCGATAAAAGAGAGCGTTATGCTCCTAAAATTAATATTTCAGAAGAGCAAAAGGAAAAAGCTTTTAATAATCTTAAGGAAGACTTGTACAAAGGTGGAGTAGAGCTAAAGGAAAAGTTAGTGGTGATCCATCCTGGTATGATGGGACATACTTTAAATTGGAGTAGCCGCAATTACGCTCGTATCATTAGCCGAATAGAAAAAGAAAAACCTGGGCTTTGTACCTTTCTTATTAGTTACACTCCAGGTGATGAGAAATTTTTAACTGGACTTAGAGATCAACTGGCCAGAGATGATTACAAGTTCCTTGAACATAAAGTTCATTTTTTTAATGGATTAATTCGGGGGCTAAGTGATTATATGGCAGTTCTTTCAAAGGCCGACCTTTTTATTGGTCCAAGCACTGGAACCACCCATATTGCCAACACTCTAGGGATCAATTTAATTGGACTATATTCCCCAATTAAAGTGCAAAGTGCCTTGAGGTGGGGACCGTTTGATAGAAATGAAAAAACAAAAGTCATCGTTCCCGATGTAGTTTGCGGCGAACAATTTGAATGCTCAGGAAGAACCTGTCCCTATTTTGAATGTATGGCTAAAATAGAAGTTGAGGATGTTTATAATTCTGTAGAAGAATTTTTAGGATAAAAAATGACAGCACCACTAATTGAAGCAAATCGTTTTAAAGTAATAACAGAGAAATTTAAAAACCTAGACCCGGTATTTGTTTTAGGGGATGTCGGTTTAGATAAATATACTTTTGGTACCGTTGGAAGAATTTCCCCTGAAGCTCCAGTTCCAGTTCTTAGGGTCACAAAGGAATGGGAGAAACTAGGTCTCGCTGCCAATATCTCTCATAATTTAAAAACACTAAATGTTGACAGCACTCTATGTGGAATGGCAGGTGATGATAAATTTGCTGATCAGTTAGACAATCTTCTTGAAGAGTGTGAATTGAAAACATGGGGGATGGTAAGAGTCCCAGGTAGAATGACTACTTATAAAGAACGAGCGACAACTGCCGCTCAGCAAATTTGTAGAATTGATTATGAGAGCACTGAAGAAATCACGAAAGACGTCTGTGATAAGTTTAAAAAAAGAATAGATGATTTGATTGAAGGTCATAGTGCCTTAATCATAGAAGATTACTCAAAAGGACTTTTAAATGAAGAGCTTGTTCAGCACTCTATATCAAAGGCCAAAGAAAAAAATATTTTAGTAACGGTAGATCCCGGAAGAAACTCCGATCCTCTTATCTATAGGGGAGCAGATTTATTAAAACCAAACCTAGCTGAATCGATGTTAATGATAGAAGCTCTTGGATTTTCTGGCTCTACAAAAAACATTAAAGAGATGGGTGAGATTCTCTTAGATAAATTAAATTTAAAGCAAGTCATCATCACTCTCGGAGCTGAGGGTATGGCCCTATTAAGTAAAGATGATATGGACTTAAAACGAATTCCCACCGTGGCCCCAGAAGTCTTTGATGTCTCTGGTGCAGGGGACACAAGTATCACTTTGTTAACCATTGCCCTTAAATCCGGAGCAAGTCTTGAAGAAGCGGCCTGGATAGGAAACTGCGGTGCTGGAGTTGTTGTTGGTAAACGAGGAACGGCCACTGTTGATCTTCAAGAGCTAACTGATTTTTATCAAAGGCTTCAGGCCCGCTATAAATAAGGCAGCACCAAATCCTAAGAACTGACAAAATTTATGGTCACAGACCCTAGCGCATGTAGTGGTTTTAGCTGATTTAAACCTCTTATGTACTTTGATGGAATATTAACCCCCAGAAGGGATTGTTTCGGAATAAAAAGAAAATGAATCTATAAGTTTCTTTAATCACGAGATTATTGCACTTCTTATAATTTCTAGGCCCTGGAAGCTTGATCCATTTTGCGCTCAGCATTAATATTTAAACATAAACCCCGTGGATAAAGGCGAGAGGGATTCGAAAGTCCCCTCGAGCAAAGCCACCGCCCTGACCCGGTTTCCGGATGGGTTGTTGGTTGCCGTAGCGGAGAAGGCCGCCCCCTTGCTGGCATTGCCAGATGACGAACGGGTCAAGTTGCGTGGAGAGCGTTTCTTGGAGGGAGGGTGAGAGTCTTTGGGAGGAAAATGGGTCCTTAACTAGGCCGTTCTAAAATTCATTTTTATTTTCCATGACGGACCTCATGGATAGCCGGTGAAGCTTGGTTGCCATCAAGGAGTAATTTTCACAAGTGCCGTAGGGGTCGAGGGAAACAACGCTATAAGCGTGTAAACTTCTAACTATCAGTCTAGATTTTTATATTCGGGGGATGCTTGTTCATCCCCTTTTTTTTTGTCAAAATAGCGGGCATCTATAAGGAAGGGGAGCCCCGTGTTAGAAAAGTTAGAAAAGTTATTTGAAGAGTTTACCTCCGCTCTTGAAGCACTTTCAAAAGAAGCCGAAATTTTAAATTTAAAGTCTGAATACCTTGGAAAAAAAGGGGCAATCTCAGGAATCTTAGCAGGGCTAAGGGACTGTACTCCTGAGGAGAAAAAGCAGCTTGGTCCTGCGGCCAATGATGTAAAAAATAAAATTCAAGAACTTATAAATTCAAAACTTCAAAAACTTGAGATTGATGCCATAAATGAGAAGCTTGCCAGTGAAAGGGAAGACTTAAGCTTAACTGACTCAGTTATGGCTTCAAATAATCATCACGGTGGTATTCATCCAGTCACATTAATTCAAACTGAAATTGAAGATATCTTTCTCTCTATGGGATTTGATATTTTAGATGGACCACATATTGAAGATGAATTTCATAATTTTGAGGCCCTTAATATTCCTTCCGATCATCCCGCAAGAGATATGCAAGATACTTTTTGGTTTCATGATCCTCATGCTGAAACTGATGAGAAGAAATTTTTATTAAGAACTCATACCTCCACGATTCAAGTAAGAGGCATGACTTCAAGAAAGCCGCCATTTAGATTTATCGCCCCTGGAAAAGTTTTTCGCTGTGAACGAACGGATGCTTCTCATGAAATGGTTTTTCATCAATTAGAAGGCATGATGGTTGGAAAAGATATTTCCGTCTCTAATCTGATCTATTTTATGAAATCACTTTTAAGTGAAATATTTAAAAAAGATGTTGAGGTTAGGCTAAGACCAGGATTCTTTCCATTTGTAGAGCCAGGTTTTGAACTCGATATTAAATGTCTTATTTGCTCTGGCAAAGGTTGTAGTGTTTGTAAGCAGGTAGGTTGGGTAGAGCTTCTTCCCTGTGGAATGGTTCACCCAAATGTATTAAAAGCCGGGGGCATTGACCCAGAGGAATTTAATGGATTTGCTTTTGGGCTTGGTTTAGATCGACTTGTGATGATGAGATATCATATTGATGATATTAGACATCTTCACGGAGCTGATCTTCGTTTCTCTGAACAATTTAAAACTTTTTAGGATTTTATAATGCTTATTTCTACTGAATGGATTTCTGATTTTGTTGACCTACCTGATGTATCACCTAAAGATTTGGGGGTGCGTTTTACCCTAGGAACTGCAGAGGTCGAAGATGTCATCGAGTCTGGTGAATACTTAAAAAAGATTAAGATCGCTGAGATTGTTAGTATAGAGAAACATCCAGAAGCGGATAAGCTTAATTTGGTAACATTCAATTTTGGTGGAAAAGAAAATGCTCGAGTTGTTTGCGGTGCTAGCAATGTTCGTGTTGGTTTAAAAACACATTATGCTCCCATAGGAACCACTCTTCCTATTGGGTTTACCCTTGAGCCTAAAAAGATTCGAGGCATTTTGTCAGAAGGCATGCTTTGCTCGGAAGAAGAGCTTGGACTTAGTGAAAGCTCAGAAGGGATTTGTGACCTTCCTCAAGAATCAGTTGTCGGAACAACCTTAGGTGAGTATCTAAAAGAAACCAGTGACGTTTTATTGGACGTCGATAATAAATCGCTTACCCATAGACCTGATCTTTGGGGACATTATGGTATCGCTAGAGAGTTCGCGGCCCTTTATGAATGCGATCTAAAAAATCCTTTTGATGAAAAGTGGAAACAGGTACTTGAGGCTACATTCAGTAATGATGCTTCACCTATTACACCAAAAATAGAAGAAGGAACCTCCTGTACGGCCTATTGGGGACTTTCATTAAGCGGTGTAAAAGTCGGCCCAAGTCCGACTTGGATGCAAAGAAGATTAAAAGCTGTTGGGCTTAGACCTATTAATAATATCGTCGATATCTCAAATTACGTTATGACGGAACTTGGAATGCCCAATCATATTTTTGATAGGGACGAAATTGAAGATTCAAAAATTATTATCAAACTTTCTGAAAAAGAAAAATTTGTTACGTTAGATGAGCAAGAAAGAGATTTACTCCCAACAGATACAGTTATTGCTGATGGAAAGAAGACTCTAGTCTTGGCGGGGATAATGGGGGGCTTGAATTCAGGAGTCACTGAAAAGACCGAGAATATATTTATTGAGGTGGCAAATTGGAAGCCTGCCCTAGTTAGAAGAACGTCGACCCGATTGGGGCTTAGATCAGATTCTTCACAAAGATTTGAAAAGACTTTGGACAGCCAGCTA
Organism: Halobacteriovorax sp.; assembly: GCA_002720865.1. Taxonomy (GTDB): domain Bacteria; phylum Bdellovibrionota; class Bacteriovoracia; order Bacteriovoracales; family Bacteriovoracaceae. The sequence goes on along the minus strand of PBIO01000018.1, from coordinate 17,433 downwards.
ACATATAGAACTCTACTTAGAATTCTTGAGCTTGTTAAAGAGCTTTGCCCTGAAGCAAAAGTTATTGGTAAGCCTGAGTACGCTGGGGAAGATTTAAATTCCTTTGAACCCCTACAGTTAAATATTAAGGCCTCTCATATTAGTAAGGTTCTAGGAAAGTCCTTAGACCAGCCTAAGATTGTTTCAATTCTATCTCGATTAGACTTTAAAGTTACAGAAAATGGAGATGATCTTACTGTCTTAGTTCCAAGCTATAGATCGACGAAAGATATAGACTGCGGCGCGGACCTAATTGAAGAAATTGGAAGAGTTATTGGTTACGATAATATTACCCCAGAAGGACCAAAACTTTCGGTTGAACCCGTAAGGCTAAGTGAAGCTCAAAAACTTCATAGGAAAATAAGAACTTTTTTAAGCATGAATGCCGAAGCATTTGAGGTAATGACTTATCCTTTGGTAGGGGAGAAGCTTCTTAAGAAGGCCGATTGGCCTGCCGACTCCTCATTAAAAATCTTAAATTCAATTTCAAAAGATCATGATCGAATGAGAGATAGCTTAATTCCAACTCTACTTGAAGCTGCTAGTAAAAATGCAAAGAACTATGAGGAGTTTAAGTGTTTTGAGTTAGGAAGAGTTTATCCAGACTTTGAAAAAGAGCATTCTGTTTTAGCCGTGATGTACTATTCAAAAAATAAAAGTCCTTTCTTAAAACTTTTAAACACTATGGAAAGACTTTGCCAGGCATTATCACTTCCAGGTGAGATTATTGATAAACACCCTAAATTTAAATCATTGGCCGTCAATGAAGACTGGAGTGGGCTGCACCCATTTGAATTTAAAAATATTAGAATTATGGGTAAACCCCATGGAAGTATTTTTAGCATTCATCCTCTTTTATTAAAAAATAATAAAATTAAGGGACAGCTATCAATGGCCTTACTCGACCTTTCCAGTTTTGAGGGAAGAGCAATTAAGGATAAGACAAAATACCATCCACTTCCAAAGTTTCCTGAAGCAACTTTTGACTATACTTTAGACGTAGAGTCAGGAATAGAAGCTGCAAAACTTTTAGAACCTCTTAAGAAATTAAAAATAAAAGAAATTGTTTCTCATAAAATAGTTGATGTTTATGCCCACGCAAGTGACCGAAAATCCGTTACTCTTAGGTCTACCTTTTTGGACCCAGATAAGACTCTAGATGGAGAGCTTATAAAGGCCTCAGAAGTGGCCATAATCGGTGCTTTAGAATCAGCTGGTTACCTCTTAAAGCAGGGGTAATTTTTCTTAAGAGTTCCTTTCGATTCGAGTAGTTATCCTATTATGTAGATAACTTTACTCGGATTGCAATTATTTCCGCTAAAATTAGTTAACCAGAGCGCTAACTTTTTTCCTCAAAATGTCGAAAAGAAGATGAGGTATAACGTCCAAAACTTGGACTAATTAAATTTTATGGGAAACAGTCTCAAGAAAAAAGATTCACAAAACTTCGTAATTATCGAGGACGAAGAACAGTACAAACGTCCTGAAAAAAGAGCGAAGACAGAAGTTCAAGATGGAGGACCTGATCCTCTTGAGGGCTTCAATGTGCATTCAGAATTTTCTGAGGCACCAATTAAAGTTAGACCTCTTACGGAAGAAGAAAAGAATCAGCCTGAAGTCACTAATGTCACAGTCTACACGGACAAGGACATAAAAAAAGTTGATCCAGCAGATTTGAATGATTTTATTAAAAACAATACTGATATTAGAAAAGTAGTTGTTGAAAAAATCGGCGTTGAAGAGGCCAATCGAGTAGAGGTTCTTTACGACAAGAAAAAACCAAGCGAAGTTGAAGAACAAAAATTTAAAAAATTCAATTATACTCGCAGAAGCGATGTGGATTATATTTCTGAAGAGCAGGAAACTCACAGACCTAGAGAAATCAAAATTGATTTTAAAGAGCTTGATCGTGAGCTAAATTCAGAATTTCTTCAGAGCAGTCCAGAAATAAAAAATGAAAAACGTGATGAAATAAAAGAGAAGCCTGAAAGTCACCTAAATTTCAATAAGGAATTTGAAGAAAAATCAGACAAAAAATTTGTATTTAAGAGTAAGTTTTCTGAAGAAGAGAAGCTCGAAAATGAAGTAGACGGTCAGATTAGTAAATTTGAAGCATCAGATGAAGAAAAAGAACTTAAAAAACTTTCATATGAAAAACATACCCTCTCAAAGAAAAGAGGTAAGCAGCATAATGGCTTTTATTATAAAGCAAAAGATCATGTTGAACTTTTTAAAACTGGTAGTCAGTATTTAAAAGATTTTAAAGAGGGCCTAAAAAGCTTTGCTTTTAGTAGCTACGATTTAGATTTAATAAGGCAAAAAACAGTTTTCGGCGTTTCAACTTTCTTTAATTATCACACCGACGTCAAAACCTTAATCGTTAGTGAAGGTGTCGCTCATTCTTTTTACAATGAATATATGGGCATTGAGAAAAATGAATCTCGTCAGGTATTTGATGAAGATATTACTTATGACGTAGGTGTTACCAATGGCATTGAGCTAATGGATTTTGAACAACTTCGAAAGGTTTCTAGAAAAATTAGAACTTTCGATTTTGAGGACTTTGTAGACTTTTTAGTTGATAGCTATGACCTGATCTTATGGGATATGCCTGAGGTGAGTGTTCTTGATAACCAAAAAGAAGTTTATTTTCCAATCATTAGATCTCTCGATAGCGTATCGCTAATCGTTGCTAAAGATAAAACTAAAATTAAAGAAGTCCATGAACTCGTAGGGTATTACAAGAGATACCAAGTAGAGATTAAAGGGCTTTTATATAATCCAGATGGAACTGAATATAAGAAGAAGGGTGCATAAGTGGCAGGATTGAAGCTGAAATTCAAAGAGAATCAGCTCTCTTCTGTAGAGAAGCCGGAGGAGTCTGTAGGTCAGGTTCCTGAGGCTAAAGTTGGGCTCCCAAAGCCGGAACTTTTAATTGCTGTTCAAGTTGGTCAGCCAGGACCTAGCCCCGAAACTACTAGTAAAGATAAAAAAAGATCCAATAAGTACTTCTATAAAGTGAGTAACCATCATGAACTCTTTAAGATTGGGAGTAGCTTTTATGAGGACTATAAATGTGGGGTCAAATCCTTTGCCGTTTCCTCAACAGGATATCAAACAAGTCAACAAACAAGTATTTTAGGATTAGCTAGTTTCTTTGATCATAAAGATGATTTAAAGATAGCTATTGTTTCAGATAATTTAAACGAAGGTGCATTCAAGGATATTGTTTCGATTTCGAAGAAGGCAAAACTTGAAATTGGTGAGGGAGAAGAGCCCTGCGACTATTTTCAATTTTACGGACATTTTGATTTTTTTGATTTAGATAATCTGCTTGAAATCTCAAATGATGAGTCTTCAGCTAGTTACGATGAAGTATTTGATAACTTAGTTGATAACTATGATCTGATTTTTTGGGATGTCCCAGAATTGCATAAGATTAAGAAGGATTCAGAGAAGTATTTCCCCGTTATTATGAAGTTTGAAAGCCTATCCATTATTGTGGCTCAATCATTAAGCAACTCAAAAGATGTAAAAGAAGTTCAAAACTTCTTTATGGGGTATGGAATTAATTTAAAAGGTTTATTATTTGATACAAAACAAAAACTTAAAGAAGAGGAAGCCGAGGAAAAACTTAAGAAACCTTGGTGGAGGATTTTCGGATGAAAAAGCTAAATATTGTCTTAAATGAGACATCTATTATTAACTTTCCTTTTTTGTGGAAACTGGTGAAGCGATATAAGATTTTGTCGATTTCAGTTCCACTTATAGCCGCTGCATATTCCTCCTATACCTATATGGGGCAAAATACAATTTATAGTGGAAAGGTTGGCTTTAAATATGTAAATGAAGCTAGTAACTCACCCAGCGGCATGATCTTTTCCATGCTAGGTGAAAAAACTTCTACTTTGGACCCGACAGAAATTATCTCTTATGGGAATTCAGTTGATTTTCAATACAAAGTTGCAGATGAGCTAATTAGGTCAGATCAGTTTAGAAAACTAAACTTCAACTCTATTGGAAGTCGAAAACTAAAAACATTTGAGTCTATGTTTAAGGCCTGTTCCGGTAATAAAGACTGCGAAAGAGATAAAGTGGCTAGGCTAGTAGGTCAGTTTTATTCAGTAAATATGTCAAATGATGTGATAGATCGTTATAGCCTCACAGTAAGATCACTCGATCATAATACGACAGATACTCTAGTAAAAGTGGTCTCTAAGGCCATACAAAATGATAGGCTTAATCAAATTAGATATTTTGTTACTTCTCAAGTTAAAATTTCTGAAGAGCTTTTAGAGAAAAAGAAAAAGGAAGTGGACCTAGAGATGATAAAAGGTCTTCTAGATCAACAAGCACAGTTTAAAGTTAAGATTAAAACGGCCAATAACCGGCTTAACTCGATTAGACAGCACTATTTCGGTGAAAAATCTAGACTAAATAGACTTGAGACTGAGCTTAGCCAAACGAAAAAGACTCTGGCGAAGAAAAACAAATCAACGAATTCTGAGCTCTTTAAAGTTACTGAAGCAAAAAAGCTAAGAGAGCGAGTAAAGCAACTAAGAGAAGATATCGCTAGTATTGAACTTTCTTTTGAGAATCAAAACCAAATTAATGGAAGTGAGATTACTAAAAAGCTTAAGCAAGAGCTTAAAACTAATGAAAGAAAATTGGCTTCACTTGGTGATGTGGAAAAATACGGTGTTGATGAGAGCTTTGCAAAAGGAAAGCAAAACTCAAAGGCAACAAGTGAGCATAATTATAATGTAATTAAAAATCAGTTTTCTAAAACAAGTGTTGAATTTGAAAAAGTTAGAACAGAGCTAGAAAAACTTACAAAAGAGAGCACTGAGCTAGAGGTTCAAATTAAAGAATATCAACCAAATCTAGAGTTAATTAAATTGTTGGAGCAAAAACTAGTACAACTGAGGCTTGCTGAATCTACGATTGTTGCGGACTTAGTATTTGATAACTATCAATCTGAATTATCTAGTTATAAAAAGATTGCGAAAACTAAGATGATTTTTGTTTCAATATTCTTTTCTTGCTTTCTTTTATTATTCATCGTCATCTTAAGATATATTTTCGATGGCCGAATTTACGATGAATACGAGCTTAAGAATAATTTCGAAGATTTAGAAATCATCGGAAATACCCCCGACTTTCACTAGGTTATTCGTTAAAATTCTTATTTTTTTTAGGTTCTCTGATATTCTATTAGAGAACCCATTCATGGATTTAAATTGGACAATGTAGTAGAGCAGACCACACATAGACTTGGTGAGCAGATATATTTTCTCCGTGCTTTTATGGTTTTTATGACCATACATTTCCTCTTTAATTTTCTCGGTTCTCCTATGACTCTCTATTCAGGTGCCGTTTTAGCCATCGTTTCTTTTTTAGCCGTAATTTTCCTTCGCTGGGATCAGGCATTTTTTATTGTGATTTTATATTCTCTCGTGGCGGGACAAATTAAAGTGATCTGGGGCTATAATCCTTTTTTTCGTCTAATAAGTGATTTTCAAATTGTTATCCTTGTATTTAGAAGTTTTGCTAAAACAGGTAGGATTATTAATTTTCATAGGACACCCAACTTTTTTATTTGGATGTTATTAGGCCATTTTTTATGGTTTGTTGTTTGTCTCTTTAATCCACTAGGGGCGGGCTTTATACCTTCCTTCGCGGCCGGTAAGTTTTATATTCTACCAATCTTCTATTTTTTTACGATTTTAAATTTTGAATTAGACCCTACCTCAAGGCTTTTTAAAGACTTCTTGAAGACTTTTATGTTCTTCATAGTTTTAGAGGCTTTATTGGCTATTTTTCAGTCCACCCAAGGGACTGAGTTTATGTACTCTATTAGCAATAATTATGCGACTTTGTTTGAAAAATACAAAAACTTCTCCTCCGTTCAACACTTTAGGCCTTGGGGAACGACCGACCAGCCTGGAGGCTATGCTTCTCATTTTTATTTATCTTCAGCTTTTATCTTTCTTTGGTCAGTTCAGCCCGGCGGGGACGAAGCTCAGAAGTTGAGTACTCCTAAAAAACTTTTTATTTTTTCTTTTACTGTATTATCTCTTTTTGCCGTTCTTATATCGCAGGTGAGATCAAGCTTCTTTAAAGAAATCTTTGTGATTTCTATTGGTCTATTTTTCTCGATTCTAGGAACCAGATTTGTTGCTAAAAGAATTATAGGTATTGCAGTGGGTATAGCAGCTTTTGTCATCCTCGGGGCCTATGGATTAAGTCAATCGAAGGGACTGAGTGAGTATATGACTGTTGAAAAAGTTGTTGCTCGATATGAGGCCGTAAACAGCCTAGATAAAGCTGCCAGTAGGAGGGCCTCTTTTAGTGCTGGTCTTGGTGCAATCGGTCGAAGACTAGAAAACCCCTTAGGCCTTGGTCTTGGAATGGCCACGAATTATCTTGAAGCTTATGGTCAAAGAAGAAAAGAAAGTGTCGATGTGGATCAAAATTTATATTGGACCATGGATAATTTTTTCGCTCATGTGGCCACAGAGATGGGATTAGGAAGTCTCTTCATCATCTCTACAGTTATAGTGACTCCGTTTATTCTCGCTTCCTTGATGATAACCGCCTTAAGACGAAAGAACTTTATGGTCTATAGGATAGTCTGCTATTGCTTCGTAATGGTGACCGCAACAACCTTAGGTCAGTGGGGGGCCATTGGAATACTATTTCCCCCAGAGTTTCAGTTTTATTGGCTTTACTTGGCCATTGCCTTTACCAGCTTTTATAAGGCCTATCCCAAGAAAATAACGCTTCAACAAAATGCGTAAATCCTGCTTGCCACCATGAAAATGGTGGTGCTAGCATATTAAAATGATTGAAAAAACACTATTGAAACACTTTAAAGTTCTACTTTTAAACCTCTCTTTATTGCTTAGCTCCGGGTCTGTATTTGCTCAGAATAAAAAGCCAACAGACAATGTTGATTATGATTTAAGTCGACTAGCTCTTCCGTCTGAGACTAAAAATATTGGAAAGTCTGCGGGTTCTGTTTATTACTCGCCTTCTATAAAAGGAAAGGTTTTAATTCCTGTTCATTTTTGGGGCTACTTTCAAAGACCAGGTCTTCATTTTGTTCCCGTAGAAACTTCTCTCTTAGAAGGGATTAGTTATGCCGGCGGCCCAAACCCTCAGGCCAGAATTGATAATGTCAAATTGATGCGAAAAGGGGATAAAGGAGGTTTTGATAATAAATTTTATGACCTTGAAAAAGGTGGAAATAACGAAGCTGCTCTAAAAACCTTAAGACCCGGCGATATGGTCTTTGTTGAAAAAGATTATTGGCAAGAAGACAGAGCTTATTATACTGGCCTAATCGGAGTCGTCGCCACGGTACTTTCTAGTATTTTGCTTTACAGAGAAGTTAAGAAGAATAGGTAAAGCTAAGAAATTTCTTCGAGGCTTTTTCCCAGCTGTAATCCTCAAGTCTTTGTCTTACTTCTTGGGCATTCAAGATCCTTTCGTCTTTAGAAAGGGGAGCTTTTAAAAAAGGAAGCTCTTGTATATCCTCTAAAAACCTCACGCTTTTTAGTCCCTTAAGAATTTCACTTGCTCCTACATTATTTTTCGGAACATACACGATATTTCCCATAGCGGCAGCTTCAGCAATAACTAATCCATAAGGCTCATATATTGTCGGAAAGATAAAAACATCACTTAACTCATAAAATTTTTGAATATGAGTGGTAAAAGCTATTTTAAATATTTTTAATGAATCATCGAATTGGAAACTATTTCCTTTTTCTGGCTTTCCAATAATAATGAACTGCGCTCCGGGTTTCTCCATAAGTAGGCTTATAGCTTTTGCTAATCCTTTACGTTCATAGGCTCCAACAAACAAATATACGGGTAGCTCTAAATCAAGTGTTAAAAGCTCTTGATGCTCTTGAATGAGCTCTTCTTTAGCAATGACTTTTTCCCGGTTAGGCAAAGGGAAATGTTTAAGATTAACGCTGCTATATATGGTTTTGATATTTTTAGAGCTAATATTAAATTTATTAACTAAATAGGAATTCACAAAGTCGCTTAAGGCCAATATTTTCAAGCCTTCTTTTCTAAAGAGGTAGTTTTCACAGAGCTTAAAATAGAAAAATAATATTTTCTTATACATAGTCTTAATACTTAAGAAACTTTTGTCCTTAAAGTAATAAGGCTCCCACTGGGATTGAACAAACTGTACATTACAAAAATCGATATCAAGGCAGGCCGTTCCTATTCCTATTTTTTTAATTCCAGGAGGGAGAACGAGGTTAATTAAGATAAAACACCAAACCTGAAAGAAGATCGCTTTAAAGAGAAAGGGAAAGATAGCTTTAAAAGGAACTTTGTGGTGGATAATTTTACCGTGAAACTCTGGAAATAACTCTAAGCTAGAGGCCCCTTCGAAATAGACCAAGTGGAGCTCTTCAATTGCTCCTTTTGGAAGATGCCTAATAAGCTCAACCATGGCCCTAGTGTGACCAGCCTCCATTAAGCATTCATGTACAAAAAAACATAATTTCATGCCCGATAGTTTTACTCCAGAAAGGCTAATTCCTTGTTATTATTTTAACCTTTAATAGGAAAAATATGTTCATTTTTTGAAACGATACCCAAGTGTTTTACTTCTTAAGTTTAAGACCGATAAGTAATGAGAAGTATGGCGATGGAGGCCTTATTTTAGATATTTTTTCGAATCCAAATTTATATAAGGCCATGGGAGGCTCCTTCGTTCTGACGTCTGGGCTCTTTAGCGTTTTACTTCTTATATCAAGAAGTCAAAACCAGCTTTTAAAAAGGCTTTTTTATGTGCCAGCAAGAAAGTCTAAATCAAATGCTATTCAGTTAGGTGGTCTTGCTCTTGGGGCAGGGATCTATGCTAGCTTACTCTTCTGCAAATTTTTCCCTGAGTTTTTTAACGTCTTTAACGCAAAAGATATTCGTTTGATCGAATATTTTTTAATCGCTGGTGCTCTAATAAATCTTTATGGCTATCTTGATGACAAAATTGAATTAAGGCCTATTGTTAAGCTTATGGGACAAGTGTCGTCAGTTGTTCTTTACGCCACACTTTGCTCACATTTACTTTCCATGCATCATAATCAGATTGTATTCATCATAATTTGTTTTTGGGGATTGGGAGTTGTCAATGGATCAAACTTATTGGATGGACTTGATACCTTAACTTTAAAACTAGGAATGGTTTCCTATGGAACCTTTATGTTCTTGGGAGCATATCATAACAGTCCTAAAATTGTGATTTGCTCCGCCTTATTTATGTCCTGCTTAGGCGCATTTTATTTCTTCAATAGAGAACCTGCAAAAATTCATCTTGGTGAGATTGGTGGAAGTTTGGTTGGTTTTAGTACTTTACTTCTAAGTAGCTTTTTATGGCAGGCCGTAAGAGCTGACAATTTTAGCCCCGTTAGATCAGGTGTTCTTGCTATTATCCCTCTGACACTTCCTATGGTAGAGCTAGGTGTTAGCTTCTTAAGAAGAGTCTATAATAAGAAGTCTCCTTTTAAAGGAGACCAACTCCATATTCATCATATTTTAAATCGAGAATATGGATTTACTCCCTCATCAGTGGGGACGATTATGGCCCTTGGGTATCTAATCACAATGGCTGGGACTCTTTATCTTCAAATCTTGACTCATCCTTATTTAGCTCTTGTTGCTTTGATTGTTGCTCAAACTGGTATTTGTTTTTTAATTGGAAAAAAATACTGGAACTCTGAAGATACAATTACGATTACTCCTCGATCAATTATTAATTTTCTTAGAAAGAAAGACGTTACTATTATCGAATCTGGGCAAATTGATAGTTTTCAATTAACTATTTTAAAAGAAGAAATCGAAAAAGCTGAGCAGGAAGAGGATGATTCAGAGGCTGCTTAAGTCTTTTCCTTTGCCTCAATTACCCTCCATTCTATATAATACAATAGATGCAAAACTATAAAGTCTACCTTACGACTCCAGATTATCCGCCTAAATTAGGAGGGCTTTCCACTTTTAGCAAAAATGTCGTAAAAGTCTTAGAGGAACTCGGTTTTTTAGTCGAAGTGTTTAATTGGAAATCACCAAAAGACCTATTAAATCTTTCAAAGGAAAATATTCAAGCAGACTTCTTTTTTCATATCCATTATATGGGAGGCTTTCTTACTAATTTTCCTTTGGATAAAACGATTAATTTTTGTCACGGATCTGAGATCTTATTCACCTCGCCAAATCCAATAAAAAAACTAATTAAAAAGTTAGGAAAAGCAAAAACCTTAAGTTACTTTTCAAATTCCAGGGCAAACTTTTTTGTATCAGACTTTACGAGGGAAAAATTAAAAGAAAAAGGCCTTCAGTTAAATTACGGAAGAGACTTTGTTTATAACTGCTCAATTGAAGGTATAGAAAACTCAGCTTTAGCTAGTACGTTTGACTCTGAAGGTGTTATTAAACTCTGTTCAGTTGCTAGAGATGTTCCTCATAAAAACTTTGATGGGATCTATAATTTTTCAAAGTCCTTGGGCAGGTTAACAAATCGAAAGGTGCAGCTTTCGATTACGAGTTCGCGTTTTAAAAGTACCGAGAAATTAGAAGTCATTCCCTTATTAAATAAATCAGATTCTGAGCTTCAACAAGTCTATCAGGATTCACATTTTAATCTTCTCTTAAGCCTAGATCATTCCGAGAAGGGTTTTTTCGAGGGCTTTGGCCTCACCACTCTTGAAGCCGGACATTTTAAGACACCGAGTATTGTTTCATGTTATGGTGGTTTACCTGAAAATATTCATCATAGATTTAACGGCTTTGTCTTAGAGAATTTTTTAGATAGCTCAATCCTTAAGTTTTATGATCACGCCCTTAATGAATATAGTGAATGGTCTAAAAATGCCTATAGCCACAGTATAAACAGTCATGGACTAAATCTGTATAAAAAACTTTTCAAGGCGATCCTGGTGGAGGGCATATGAAAACTTGTGCCTGTCTTTTAAATACCACTGAACTTGGCGGGGCTGAGAGAAGCTTTATTACTCAGTTAGGCATCTTAAATTCGCCGGAAAAATTCGATATTTATTTTCCAAAGATAGAGGGATTAAAAGCGTCAGAAGAAACTTTGTCATTCGTAAAATCTAATGGGCTCGATCAGCCAAAAGGTTTTAAGTATAATTCAGACTTATATAAAACCAGTCGATCCTCAAAAAAAGTAAATCTAATTAATGTTCTACTCGGAATGCTAGAGCAAGTTCTTACTTATAAGGTTGAAGGCTTTTTAAAATATAAAAATATTTGGTGCAATGGAAATAAGGTTTTCATTCCTCTTTTCCTCTCTGCAATTGTATTTGGATACGAAGGACGAATTCTTTGGCATTTAAGAGACTATCCTGAAGTAGGGCGTTTAAATAAATTGATAAAATTCCTCTATCGTTACTTTGCTAAGTTTAATCTGGTATTAATTGGAAACTCAGATTCAACAGTAAGTGCTTTTAAAGATATTTTTACCGATATAAAGGCCCTTCGAATTTATAATCCAGTCATTAATGAAAACAAGATTAGTCCCAAAGATTCAATTAAAGTCTTGGGATTTGCGGGAATGAGCGTACCTTGGAAGGGTCTCCATGAGCTCTACCTCTGGGCGTCCCTGTATGAAAAAGAATTGAAAGATTTAGGAGTAGAGAAAATCTTAGTCTTTGGAAAAAATATCTATCATACAAAAGGGGAGCATTCAGATTATGAAGCTCAATTAAACCGCTTAAAAAAGCTTTTTAAATCGAGCTTGATAGAACATAAAGGGCTTGTAAGTCCTCAGGAGATCTACTCTTCGATTGATTTAATGCTTCACTTATCAAATAGAGCAGAGCCTTTTGGAAGAGTAATCCTAGAGTCTTTTTCACAAAGTATCCCCTGTATTTCAACGGGCCTAGGTGGAGCAGGGGAATTAATGACAAACAATACAGGCCTTCTACATTTTAATAATGATTATGACGGTCTTTATCAGAAAGTTCGGCTCCTTATTGAGGATGCTTCCTTTAAGAATAAAGAAGTCCAGGCCGGTTACAAAACTTATCAATTTATCCAAGAATCGGCCGAGAGTGACTTATTTAAGCTAGAAAGCTTGTATTTTTAGGTACTTATAGGTTTAATATATTTTTAGTTTTAAGTTATAATCAAATGAGTTGTTATCAAAAGTGGAGAGATTATGTCTAAGGACAAAGAAGAAGACTTAAAAAAGCCAACGGTTAAAAAGAGACCTTATGAAAAGCCAGAGGTGGAATCTGAAGAGCTGTTAACCTTTGGAGCTCTTTGCAATGGCTCAGCCTCAGGCGGTAGAAAGGCAAGTACCGGCGGCCCAAATTTTTGTAACTCAAAAAAATTAACATCATAAATCATGGAATTAAGTCCGAATTTTCAAAACTCGGGATTACTTGAAAATAAGTTAAATCTTTTAAAAAAATTAGAATTAGATTTTGTGAAAAAAACTTGCTCAGATTTGGTGGTGAGCTACCGCTTTCATGGTTTTTGTTTAAGATTTCATGGAGACAAAAACTTTGTTTTACAGATCACAAGTAACTTACCTCAAACCTGGAAACTAGATACACCACTAGAAGGAGAGTCTTTCTTAGATATTTATTTAACCAATAATTGGGGAGAAGATTGGGATTTAGAAGAGAATCCCGATTGCTTAATTAAAAAGACTGAGCTTGGAGAGACGGCCATTCAGCGTGATTTCGTGGGCATTGATAATGTAGCAAAGGCTCTTGTTAGCCTAGATGAAGTACAGAGCGATGGGATCTTTAATTGTTTAAGATGGCTTTTACCAAGAAGACTTTTATCAAAGGGTTACTTTCTTTTGCATAGCTCATGCGTGGTAACGAATAATAAAGCTCAGTTTTTCCTTGGACATTCAGGGGCCGGAAAATCAACTATTGCGACTATGGCAGAAGATCGAATGGTCTTGGGTGATGATATGAATATCATGCGCTATGAAAATGGCGAAGTGTATGCCAGGGCCGGTGGTCTTGGTGGACTTAGCTTTGATAGCACTGACTTTTCTAAAGAGTTTCCTGTCTCAGGGTTTTATTGGTTAAATCAATCCCATATTGATTCAAAAGAAGACTTAGAAGTTGCAGCAGCGGTTTCAAAATTTATGGCCTCACTCGCAAATATTTTTTGGGAATATTTAGACGCAAAGGAAAGAGAAGAGCTACTTGATTTAGCCACAAAGGTCGTAAGTAGCTGCCCTTTTTATAAACTCAATTTCACCAAATCAAAGGAGTGTTGGAATAATGTTATCTGAAACATCGGAAATACAAGCTAATCCGTTATGTACTTGGAAAGAACTTGGGGGAAAGATTATTGTCCTTCAAACGAATATTAATCCTCCAGTCACTCACGAATTAAACTCAACGGGTTCTTTTATTTGGAGTAAGCTACAAACTAGAATTAAGTTCATCGATCTTCTTGAGGAAATGACTAATGAATTTGAAGTTAGTAAAACTGAGGCTAGGTCGGATCTCATTGAAATTTTAAGTACCTTTGAGAAAAAAGATCTTTTGTGTCTAAAGAATTAGCAAATATTCCATTTAAAGGAATCAGCATGACCCCCTTACTTACAGAAGGGGATGAGTTGATTGCTATTGAGCAAGATGGAGATTTTGAGATTGGAGATATCTTACTTTTTAAGGACCCTGACAATGGAGAGTTTATTGTTCATAGGCTTATAAGCGATCGACCTTTTGTAACTAAAGGTGATTGGTCTTGCTCTTTTGAAGAAATTCCTAAAGAAAATATTTTTGCCGTTGTGATTGGATTCAAGAGAAAATTGAATAAGTATTATTTTACCAAATCATTTTTCCTATCCTGGTATATTGTGCTTTCTCGATCATTGGCCGTCAGTGGTAAGTTAGCTAGACTTACTTCTCGGGTTTTGATGTACCTTTTTTCAATTTTTTTAATTAAGAAGAAAAACGATCTTTAATCCAGCCCAGATTATAATTTATTGCCTCACTAAAACTATCTTTGCATAAATGCTTGATAGATAAGTATTGAAGCATACTACTCTTTGGATTCATCAAATAAGAAACTGAGAGGAGCGATTTTTTAAGGCCAGAGAGTTTTTCTTGAACTTGATTAAATTCAGTATTTAGTTCTGTTCCAAAATATGTTTTTAAAATATAAAGAGTCATACTAAATGAGCTATACACTTTATGAGCCTTGGCCAGGTTTATAACTTTCTTTTCATCGATGTTCGTTAAGCCGCTTAATATAAAATGCAAATCAAGTAGCCAGAAAAGTTTCATAAAACTATGTTGAAAACCTACATGGGTGCAAAGATAAAGAAACTCATCTTCACTTTCCAACTTCAAATATGGTTCAATGGAAAAACATTTAAAATTCCACTTAGGTTCTTCAACATGATAAAAAAGTTTTGTATGAAGCTCAATAACAGTCTCAATCCCCTCAGATGTCCTAATAAGTTCAAGCTTGTGGGAGTTGGCCCTCCATTTTTGAGAAGAAGATTTAGTGAAGCCTGCCGATTCTAAAAGAAGGACACAGGTGTTGAGCTCATTTGGATTTACGAACATATCGATGTCCGACATGGACCGGTCACCTAGATCTTTATACATTTTATCTAAAAAGGTTATTCCTTTGAGTAAAACGGGGCGAATATTAGCCTCTACAAACTTAGGAGCTAACTCCACAAGTATTTCTTGATAAGTTTGATTCAAATGCCATTGTCTTTTAAACTCTTTTTTAGCAATTGGTTGTAAGGTGCTATCTTGAATCTCTTGTTTATTGGCAAGCCAGCCCAGGAGCATATGCTCGTTTAGGGTACGTTGACCTTCCTCTGAATCTAAGTATTCCTGATTAAGTAGGTAATCTTTAAAGATTCGTCCCTGGTACAGAGATTCCTTTGTCATTCGTTTCATCCACAATTAGAATAATTTAATGAGTCTAAGTAGAATTCTAACACAAAGAGCAGATGTTGCATGGAAAGAAGTTGAGGGCCAGGTGATCCTAATGGATCTTGGATCAAAGAAAATGGTTCATCGCTTAAACTCTGTGAGCTCCTTTATCTGGGTTTTATTCGATGGAAAGAATAGCCTTAGTCTTATTTTAGATAGGGTCTGCTTAGAATTCTCGGTAGACGAAGAAGTTGCAAAAAGCGATCTACTCGTTTTGGTAGAGCAATTAATTGACTTAGGAGTTCTCCATGGTTCGTGACTTTAAAAGAGAGAATTCCTCAATCTTAAATCAAACAATAGAGGCGGCTTATAAGTCCTGCATCCCGCTTTTTGTCACAATTGAGACGACTCTTGGTTGTAACTATAAATGTGTCCATTGTTATAATTTTGATCGATCTAAACCAATGCCGGCTTCTTTAAAAGGGGAGCCGCTTAGCAAAGAAGAGTTTTTAACTACGATTGATCAAGTGTGTAAGGCCGGAGCACTCTACATCTCTTTTACTGGGGGAGAGGCTCTTCTTTATCCTCATCTCTACGATTTAATTTCTAGAGTTCAAGAAAATAAGTCCATGTCTCGTCTAAAGACCAATGGTCATTTACTTACTCCAGAGGTTTGTAAGAAACTGGTCGCTTCGGGCTGCCGTGCCCTTGATATTTCGGTCTATGGAGCTGATGAAAAAACTTATACTGACTTTGCCGGAGATGTTGGAAGTTTTGCTTCAGTTCTTTCTGGAATTCGAAATGCCATCGCAGAAGATATGGAAGTGCAGTTAAATCTTATCCTCCATAGTGGTAACTGTCTCGATATTGGGAATATGATAAAAATGGCAGAGAGCCTCGGTGTTCCCTATCAATTCTCGGATGAAATCACTTCTAGATACGATGGAACAGAAGACTCACAAGAGCTAGGAATTACTAAAGAGCAATATGACCTCCTTTTAAATGGACCTTATAAAGAATTGTTTTGGCACGATAACTCTGAAGAAGCTTTCCAATGTTCTTGTGCTAGAAATGTCGTGGGCATTGGTCTTGATGGAGAGGTTTTCCCTTGTATTGGCGCCCCAATTAAGTCTGGTAATTTAAGAGATTCTAGCTTTGAAGAAATTTGGAATAATTCTTTAGAGTTTAAAAAGATTAGAAACCTCTCCCAGAGTGATTTTAAAGAATGTGTTAAATGCGAAGTTCGCCATTACTGTAATCGAAGTAGTGGTTCCGCTTTTGTGAATACAGAGAATTACACTGGGTGCGATCCCATGGCCCTTAAAGTGGCTAAAATTCGTAAAGAACATTCAGATAAATTCTAGGCTTATTTTTTCTTTTGATTTTTTTGATGTTGATGAAGAGCTTTCATAAAAGTTAGCCATCTTCTGTAGTTGTCTTCTTCTGAAAAGACCAGTCTAAAGCCGTAGCTATATTTCTCTTCTTCGCCTCCCGCTTTATTTAACTTCCATACGGTATAGGCCATAAGGTTAAACTCTTGGCTTCCAAGCTTTAAAAGTGTTTCAAAATTTGATGAGAATTTTATCGGTTTAGGAGAAGAAACCTTTATTCCTCCTAGGCTTACATTTTCTACTTTTAATTCTTTATCCTCAATAGAAGGGACAATAAACTGAATCTTCATATTTTCTGTTTCGTAACGGGGAAAGATCCTTGTATTGGTACTCATAAATGAAGAATCCTATTGTAGAGTTTCTTTAAATTCTCTTGTTCGCTATTGATGGCGTTTATGAATTCTTCTTGCTCAAAGACCTTGGCTCTTTCAGTATTAAAAACCATAATTTTTCTGGCCTTAGGGCTCCACTCAAGAACAAAACAAACCTCTGTTGTTGGCTCTTTATAAAACCCCTCTAAACATGTTTCAGAAACGATTTGATTTTTTAAGGTTAGAACTCTTATTAATGAAGGGATTGAATAGGGATCCCAATACTCACTTCCCTCATATTTTTCCATATTACTAAAAATAAGCTGATAGTCGTCTGTGCTATTGTCATTATAAAACAAAGCGAACTTCATCGGTTTTAAAGTGTCGTTTAATATGGTTGAAAGCTGAATATCCCAGTTCTGCATAGTTTTAAGTATACTCCTTTTTTATTGATGACGCGGAGAGCATAATTTTTTAATTTGTATAGAAAAAAATATAACTTTATCTTACAAAAAATAGTTGACCTTGCTTTGTGGAACAACTATATTCCCCCTCACGACTAATTCGGAAGCGAACACAAGTCACTAAAAACTTAAATATTTTTAGTAGATCTTTAACATTTTAATAAATGAACAAAGTTTCTCGGCTTATTTTTTAAGCCGTAGATACCAAGACGAGAAAGGTTGTATGTTAAACACATACTTTTTTTAAACTCTGGCGAGTTTAGATCCCGTAGATGATACCAGTTAAATGTTGTTGTGATTGCCTAGTGCAGTCCAGTTGATT
>PBIO01000017.1 GCA_002720865.1 Halobacteriovorax sp. | reverse complement strand
GCTCTATGCCAAAAAAAATGAAGTTAAGGCGTCGTTGTTTAGTTTTAACTCAGAAGGTTCTTGTGAAAAATGCAATGGGCTAGGATTTATAGAAATGGAAATGGCCTTCCTTGATCCGATTAGAACTATTTGTGAAGAATGTAATGGTAAAAGATATAAAGAAAAGGTTTTAACGTATAAGTATAAAGATAAATCTATCGCTGATGTTTTGGACTTAACAATTGATGAGGCAGCTGACTTCTTTAGTGAAAATGAGATTTGCTCAATTCTCGAAATATTGAAAGAAGTTGGTCTTGGATATTTGACACTTGGTCAACCTCTCTCTTCTTTATCTGGTGGTGAATGTCAGAGAATTAAGCTTTCAAAAGAGCTAAAGAAAAAAGGAGAGGTATATATCTTTGATGAGCCTACTACAGGGCTTCATGTTTCAGATATACAGAGGATAATTTCAATTCTTAATAAATTAGTTGATAATGGAAATACTGTAATTGTTATTGAACATAATCTTGATGTTATCTCTCAAGCAGATTGGATAATTGACATAGGGCCTCATGGAGGTAAAAAAGGTGGAGAGATCGTGTTTGAAGGTTCGCCAAGGGATTTAATAAATAGTGTAAAAAGCTTAACTGGTAAACATCTCAAAATGTACTTATCAGACTCTTAACAAAATACTTTCTACTTTAATAAGTATTTACTTATTGATTTATGAGTTTACATCGCTACAACACTCATCTTGAAGAAAAGATATAACTCCCTCAAGCATTTCATATTGAGGCACACAATATAATATCTTTCCATCTCTTTGCTGTTCTATTAGCCCAGCACGAATTAATCCAGAAAGATGATGTGTCAAAGTAGAGTTGGGCATCTTCAGTTTTTCAGCAAGAGAGCCTACAGGTAGCCCATCATGACCGGATTTTACTAAAATTTTAAATATACTGAGTCTTGCAGGATGTCCTAGTTCTTTCAAAGCCTTAGCTACTTTTTCTAATTCCATGTCAACTCCTTGCTGGAATATATTTCGATATTACCAGAAATATGTTGAAGGCTCAAGTTTGTTATGTTAAATTACGATATAACCAGTAATATAATAATAAGGAGTTTTAGATGGAATATTTGCCAATGTTAAAAGAAGCCGGAGGAATGTTCCTGTTCTTAAGTGTAGAATTAACAATTTTGTTTTTACTAATAAGTTACATTGTTGGGGTTCTTCAAGAGTACATTCCTCCAGAGAAGATTCAAAAAATCTTAAGCTCTAAAAATGGGAAGGGCTATATTGTTGCAGGACTTATGGGTTCAATTACACCATTTTGTTCGTGTTCAACAATTCCATTTTTAAAAGGACTATTGAGAGCTAACGCTGGATTTGGCCCAATGATGGTCTTTTTATTTACGAGCCCATTATTGAATCCAATCATTATAGGACTTTTCTTTGCGACTTTTGGAATGAAAGTAACAGTTTCTTACTTCATACTTGCTATGGGGGTATCTGTAGTAGCTGGGTATTTACTAGAAAAACTTGGGTTTGAAAAATACATTAAGCCAGAAGCTTATCTGGAGTCTACAAAGTCGAACTGCTCTTCTAGTAGTAAAGATAGTTCTTGTGGAGAAGGGGCAAAAACTGTTTCTGAAGAAATTGAATCTGATTGTAATTCTACGATAGCAGAGGTTGCATATACAGAGCCGACTCTTTGTTGTGCTACAGGTGGAGTTAAAGCTCCTAAGGTAGAGGTTAGCTCTAGTAGTAGTTGCTCAACTTCTAGTGGATGTGGAACATCTTCAAGTACAGCAATAGAAGAAAGCAAGTGGATTAAGATTTGGAGATCAACTTGGTCTGATTTTGTTAAAGTTGTTCCTTATCTATTTGGTGGAATAGCGATTGGTGCATTTATCTATGGATTCATTCCTACTGAGTTTATAGCAAAATACTCTAATAAAGATAGCCTACTTTCTATTCCAATTGCAGCAGTAATCGGCATTCCTCTCTATATCAGAGCTGAAGCAGTTATTCCTCTAAGTGCTGCACTAGTTACAAAAGGTATGGGGCTTGGTGCAGTTATGGCCTTAATTATCGGTAGTGCTGGAGCAAGCTTAACTGAAGTGATTCTTTTAAAGTCTATTTTTAAGAACAAAATGATTGCAGCGTTCTTATTTGTAATCCTTGGAATGGCAATAATGTCTGGCTTTATATTTAGGTCGATGTTGTAAAGAGAAAAGATGCCTAAGACAATTAATTGATGAACTTTTAGACTTAACATCTAATTTGACTTGGGCGTGAAATACCTCTTTCAAGGAAAAGGTTTACAAGTATAAAAATAACTACTCTCGACTTTATCCTTTTCTCAATGGTACCATTAAAAAGTTCAGATTAAAGACTATTCAACTTATGAGTGGGGGGCGCAATTGAAAAGCATTAAAGGGTCTTGTTTATGTTGTAAAGTAAGTATTGAGATTGAAAAAGCTCCAGAATCTTTTGGTGTTTGTCATTGTGAAAATTGCAGAACATGGACAGGTGGCGTTTATATGGCATTTAGTGCAGGTAGCAAGGTCAAGATTTCAGGAGAAGAGTTTATAACAAGATATAGTTCTTCAGATCACGCTGAAAGAGCTTTTTGCAAGGAATGTGGCTCAAATTTGTTTTTTAGAATGAAGAAAAGTAACCATTACTTTCCAGTGCTGGGTCTATTTGGTGATCAATTATCACCAGAATTTGCGGAGCAACAGTATATTGATAAAAAACCAAGTAGCTATAGCTTTTCTAATAAAACTAAAAATGTAACAAAAAGTGAGATGGATCGTGAGCTTGAAACCTTTTTGGCTAATCAGAAATAAGGTTACTCTATGACTCTGGAGAGAAAAATCGCAAAAATCTTTAATCTTACAGAAGAAAACTGGATGAAACATGCTAACCCTTGGAGTGTCTGGACAAGGTATTCGGTATTACCAGTTATCATAATTTCATTTTGGAGTAGAACTTGGATTGGTTATTGGCATTTAATTCCAGCATTAATATCTATTGCATGGATGTTCTTTAATCCAATTTTTTTCAAAAAGCCAAAATCTACTAGAAATTGGGCATCAAAATCAGTACTTGGAGAAAGGGTTTTTCTTAATAGAGATAAAATTGAAATACCTCTAGTTCACAAAAGTTCCATATACAAGATATTGAACACTATATCCTCGATAGGAATGTTGATTTCTATATGGTCAATAGTAAGCTATTCAATATGGGGCGCTATTTTGGGAACAGTTTTAACATATTTAGGAAAAAGCTGGTACTTGGATAGAATGGTTTGGCTGTACGAAGATATGAAAGAAGTTCCTGAGTACAGTAAATGGCTCTATTAGTAGGAAAACCACTCGAATTCTAATGAATTAACTTTGACCAACTGGGCCATGTGAAAGCTTTTTGTAATTATTGCATCTAAGCTAATTACTTGATGAACGCTACTTGTCCAGCAGCAACTTGATAATGGTTATCTACTCTTGTCCAAATTCGAGTATAGCAGTATTCACCATCAATTTTAGTTTGACCTGAAATCCGTAAAATCTCTTATGGCTATGGTATTTCTCTTCAAGACTACGACCATGAAAGTAGAAGAATAGGCCTAGGACTTATTCTATCTGATCCTATTTCTAGTACAGATTGATTTAGTAGTTCTGTAAATAGACTAAAAATAATACCTGATTCTAGTGAAAATGGTAGAAGGAACAGAACCAAACTCTGATTCTAAAATTTGAGTATTATCAGATGTTTTACCCAGCGTAATAAAAGAGCCTAAGTTGAAATAGAAATTTTCCTTTGCATTCCATTCCCATGACAAATTGAGGAATAGTGATTTGTCATCAAAGTTAGTCATAATGATAGGATCAAGTCTATGTAAAGGTGTTATCTGAATTGAGCTTCCGGCGTTTAGATAGTTTTTTCCGAGTAAAAAAACACCTCCTTTTTGATACGCAAAATTATTTTGTAAATTATAATACTCAGAAGGACTGGTTTCTCCAGCTCCATTATAGTGATATTCAATAAACATTGAGGTATCAGGTGTAATCTGTCGTTCTCCACCTAACACTGATCGAAAATATCCACTTTCATTTTTAGGATCAACCCAGGCATTTTCAAACCATATACTTGCACCAAGAAGTGATGTTTCTAAATCAAGTCCTCCCATGTGGGCTTCTTGAAAAACTGCGACCATTGGCTTAATTTCGTATTTATCCACGGAGAATTTTATCAACCCGTATGCTGCTGAATTTTTCCTGTCAGCGTTCTCACCTAAAACCACACCAACATCGTATTGTCCCATTTCTCCAAGTTGATGACGAAAGCGGAAAGCATCAACGCCATTTCTAACCTCAGTGTCGATGGCCGTAAAGCTGAATGGTGTAAAAATGTCAGTTGGGTTAACTGTTTTGGCACTACCAAATGCTAATTGTTGCCTACCAAAAACTACACTTGAAGTATCTCCATTCCAAGTAACGGTAGCTCGATCAAAATTATGATTTAAGTAATAGTTGTCATTTTTCTTAATCACAGTTGAGTTAAAATCATCAATTCTGTAAACACGTTTTTGATTATCATAGTTTCTTAACACCTCAGAAGAGTTTACATTGCTGTAAATCTGAATGACTTGATAAGAACCCTCAAGAGTAATGTTATCATTTATAGGGCTTAAAATTGAAACCCTGTTTACTTGAAATATTTCATTATTTGGCTCAGAATCAAACTTGCTCTGATAATTCAAATAGTTTAATTTTATAAACCCACTAATATCTGTCTCTGCATAAACAGTATTTGAGATAAAATAAATCAAACAAATAACACTACTTAGTTTCATCGCTTACAATCTGACCATCTTTTAGAGTAATTAATCTCTTTGCCTTTTTCATAATGATAGGGTCGTGGGTTGAGAAAATAAAAGTTGTTCCAAATTTTTCATTCAATTCAAGCATCATATCAATAAGGTCTGTGCCTGTTTTAGAATCGAGATTTGCAGTTGGTTCGTCCGCAATAACAATATCAGGATTTGAAACCATTGCTCTGGCCACGGCCACTCGTTGCTGTTGACCACCACTCAATTGTGAAGGATAACGATTTTCCTTCCCTTCGAGACCCACACTTTTTAAATATTGTGAAACCTTACGATCTCGTTCATCTTTGTCTATATTCTGCAAAGTCATAACATATTCAACATTCTCTTTAACCGTTAATACTGGAATTAGATTGTAGGATTGAAAGATAAAACCAATATGGTCTCTTCTAAAATTTGATAACTCATTACCCGACATCTTATCAATTTCCTTATTTGATAGAAAAACGTGACCAGATGACGGAGTATCAAACCCACTCATAACATTTAAAAGAGTTGACTTTCCAGAGCCAGAAGGCCCAACAAATGCGGTAAATTCACCCCGATGAATTTCTAACTTAACATTTTTGAGTGCATTTACTTTTGTTTCCTCAGTCTCTCCAAATATTTTAGTTACATTTTTAACATCAAATATTATTTCATCCATTATAGGCTCCTTTTCATCGCTTCACTCATCTTTATACGACTGGCGTGTATTGCTGGATAAAATCCAACAATAAGAGTGAAAATAAATGTTGCTATCGGAAAAATGACAAATTGTGAGTATGTGAAAACAAAATAGATAGGCTCCTTAAAAGTAACCTGGGCAAGATCAATTCCCGTAAAATCAACGCCCCAAATTTTTAATGGAATAGCAATAAAAAGAGCTATTATTATACCTGCAATAATACTTACTAAGGAGAGTGAACCAGCTTCAGATACAATCATCAAAATAATCTCTCGTCCTTTTGTGCCTAATGCTCTAAGAACTGAAAACTCAAACATTCGCTCATAGAGGGCCATAAAAAGAGTATTAATAATTCCAAGAGCAACCAAAACAATCAGAATCATTGCAATGAGTCCTTTAAGCTGATCGACAAGGCTCATCATCCCGACAAGGCTAGAAACAATATTTTCCCAACTTTCTCCTAAATTTCCTGTCACATTAATCTTCTCCCAAAGTGAACTATGATCTTTCTGTTTTTGGCTAATATTTTTAAATTTCACTGCGATTTCATGGATATTATCTTCGATACCTAAAAGCCTTTGCCCTCTTGAAATATGGATGAATGCTGATTTTTCATCCATTTCTTTTGATCCGGCTTTAATAATTCCTGTAATACGGAAAAGCTCCTGGGAAATTTCACCAGACTTGGCTTTCGCCACCGTCACAACAACTTTATCACCCAATCTTACTGAAAGTCGTTTTTGTAAGGTGTCTCCAATAACAAGTGAGTTTTCATTGCTTACAAAATCTCCTTCAATTATTTGTTTATTAATATTGGAGACTAAAATTTCTTTATCAGGCTCAATACCGTATAGAGACACATTTTTCATGGCCCTTGGAGAAGAAATCATGGCAAATGAAATTGTTCGTTGTGAATAGGCCTTTACGTCAACGTCTGAATCTAATATTTCTTTTACTTTAGAAATATTTTGAATTTGATCTTCTATTTTCATAGAGTCACGAAATTTCGGATGATGAATTTGTCCTTCACCAACTAAGCTATTGGTGATAATTTTTATCATATTTTCATTCATTCCAGATAAAAAGCCATCAGTTATTATCATTGCCGCCAGTCCGAGACCAATAATAATGCTTGTTAGTAATGACCTTCTTTTGTTTCTAAAAATATTACGATATCCTATTTTAATGAACATCATATCAAATCTCCCTCAAGGCTTCTGAAACTCCGATTTTGGAAGACTTAATTCCTGGGTATAGAGTCGCTAGTAATGTTGTTAAAATAATAAGCAATGTTGGATAAAGGTAACTATCGAGCGAAATTTGTGCCCTTAATTCTGAGATTGTCGTTCCTGCAAATGGGATGGGCTCGGAAAAAACAATTCCATTTTTCGTTAGGTAATAGTTAAGACTCAGGGAAAAAATTAGTCCAACGGCTGTGCAAATAAGTGAAAGAAAAATTCCTTCCATTAGTATTAAACTAAATAGCTGTTTTGGAAGAGTACCAAGTGCTTTTAAAACTCCAAACTCTCTAGTTCTTTCAAGAGTGGACATAAGGATGGTATTTAATATTCCAACGCCAACCATTAATATTAAAATAAAGATACTAATATTATTTCCTCTTTGATCGGCGTTCATAGCTCGATAAAAGTCAGATTCGACAATTTGCCAAGGGCGAGCAATTAAATTTTTATCCGTGAAATGAAGATTTTGGGCAAAGTTTCTTGCCTTATTGAAATCTTTTAAATGAATTGAAAGTTCGTGGACTCGACCATATAAAGTGTAAAATTCTGCTGCTGTTTTTAATGGTAAATAAACGCGATAGTCATCTTTTCCTTCTTGCTCTGTCCCAATGATTCCGACTATTTTAAAAATATCATTTGCAATGGAACCATCGGCCCCTTGAGAAATTAGAACAATATCTTCTCCAATTTTTGCACTTAAAATTTTTGCAATTTTTTTTCCAATTATAGCCTTATAATTTGTATCGTCTTTGTCAAATGGTATGCCTTCAAATATTCTATTATCATAGTGGGTTGCATCCATTTCCCTTTTTGGATCAATTCCCACAATCTCGGCCCCAAATGTTTTATTTTTTGAATATAGCAATGCTTCGCTATATATCCTTGGCGCAACAATACGAACTAAGTCATTTTTTTCAATTTCATTTATTCTATCATTGTAATGAGCGATAGTTTTTTGAAGAGAAGGGTTTTCAACAAAATCATTGTTAGCAACCTGGACATGGCCAGTATATTGTTCAGTGAACGCTGAGATAATTTGTCCGAAAGAACCATTAACAAGAGCTAAACTCATCGAAATAAATGTATACCCACCAATCATCATCAGGGATGTCAGCAGAGTTCTTCGTTTATTCCTCAACAGATTTCTAAATGCCATTTTAAAAAGCATGACCTACCTTCTTTTTTGAAGATTGGTTAATGTAAATGTCGTGGCAGGCACATTGGTATCAAATTCAACTTCTTTGTATCGTATAATAGTTTTGTGACCTTTTTTTGTTAAAGGTTGCAACTCCATTGTTGCGGGTATTGTCCTGTTTCCAAATTTTTTGACATCCTTATAGAATAAAATTCTTATTTTTTCGTTTCTTTCGTCAAAATATTCTTGTTTTAGAGGAAGTTCAGATTTTTTCTCAACTACTAATAAAATTTTGCCCCATAGACTTACTGTGTTTTTATGAGGAACAAGAGTTATTTCGATATTTCCATCTGACTCTTTTACATTAGTGGTTTTATAGTCTTTTATGAGCGAAGACTCTTTGACTAAATCATCGTTCGTAAAATCAGAGCCCATCCATGATCCCATCATCATTGATGGTGGGACTTTTATGACTTTGTTAATTTTGGGGAAAAAGTTCCAAACATCATCTTCTCTTTTGAGCGAACTTACACCCTTGTCTTTTCTGGGCTCTTTTATTCTGATGAATGTATAATCCATTCCCTTTGTCCACATATCCATTTTCATAGTACGAGACCAGTCGGGCGTAATAACTTCCATCTCTATTTTCCCTTGACTGCCCTTGCTTCGATACAGTTCATCTATGTTTTTTAAAATCTTATTTACGGATTCATCGGCCATTACATAATTTGACAGCGCAAAAAAAGTTAAGAATATAAACGATATTGCTTTCATTTTTCTCCCTCCTCAATTGCTTGAGTTAGCATAGTTCCAAATTTTTTGGTTATGTTTAGATACATTTTTTTATCTTTAAAAGTAAGATAGTGAACGCTTAGGCCAATAAAGTAGAGATCAATGACTCTTACGATGTTTTTTAATTTTGCTGGAGTTAGCTTTAAATTAAAAAAATGTGTCATTTTTTCTGACCAAGCAGTAAAACTATTCTCAAATAAATTCTTGATTCGAGTTTTGTATTCTTCTTTATGGTTGCTTTGAAGTATAAAATAAAAGAGCGTCGTTACTATTTCAGGAGCTTCATCAAGAAGTTGCATTGTGTACTTACCCGTGTATTCAATATATCCTTTAAAGGATTTAAAAGCAGTTGGGTCTAAATCTTCTTCAAATTGAAGAATTAAAGTGTCAAGCATAAAGAGATAAAGGTCATCCATCTGTGAGAAGTGATGAAAAATAACACCTTTGCTGACGCTTGCAACTTGAGCAATTTTATTAGCCGATAGTTCAGAGAACCCCTCTTCACGAATAATTTTAAATGCTGCTTCGAAAATAAGCTTTTTGGTCTTTTCAGACTTATCTTTTCTTAAATTCATTAGTCTAGAATAAAACAAACCGACCGGATGGTCAATAAAATATTCTGTATTTTTTTGAAAACTATATGAGAAGAGGTTTTAATGCCGCTGAAAGGAGGAACATCACTTTTGCAACCATTTTGAGAATTAGTAGCGTCCTTCAACTTCATCCGAAAGAGCTATGGGATCAACTGTAAAACTGGTCAAAGCAGCTAGATACAAACGTCAACTGGAATATGTTCTTGTATGGACTTGGGTATAATCGGCAAGTTGATTGTCGAGCATTTTTCATAAAGAAGATTGCTGTTGCCATTTGAAGTCACTAAAATTGACTTCGACTCAATTTTCATTTTTTCTACAAAATCTATTCCACTGATTTCTAGGTGTTTTAGATCGTTATCAATAAGCAAGATATAGTCTTCATCATTTTTTTCTAAATCTGAAATAATTTTTCTGGCGGCTTTTATCGTCCTTCCGTGCAATACCTTAATGGAGTTTTTTGCTATTTCAGAATTTTCAAATTTATTCTTCCAAAGTTTATGAACAAGAGGGTCATCATCAACGACAACGATAGTCATTTCAGGAGCAAAGGTTAATCTTGTAGGAAATAAATAATTTTCTTCTGAGGTAGGCAGCGATATTTTAATTGTTGTTCCTAAATTGAGTTTTGATGATACCTTTAGGGTTCCTCCCCATCTTTCTAAGTCTTCAATAGCCGAAGCAAGTCCGATTCCAGAGCCACCATTTTTTCCAATGGATACACCTCTTCTTCCTATCTTTTCCAGAGTTTCACTGTCCATTCCATTGCCGTCGTCTTCAATTTGAATGCTTAACATATCATCAACTAGGCTGACTCTCGTTTGAATTGTGCCGTGACTTTGTATTGCCTCAGTCGCATTTTTGTATAGATTCAATAAGTCGCGTTTGAATTTATTAGGCTCTACTTCGCAAAATGAATTAAACCCATCATTACTGCATACAACATCAAATTTAATTTCTTTTTCTGCACAAAGTTTTGAAAGTCTTACTTCGCCGACCATTTGATAAATAAAAGCTATAAGATGTGAGGAGCGGAAAGTATCTGAAGGTTCCGTTGAAGTATCCGTGTTCCCAAGTAAGGCTTGGTTCATTTCAGCCTCAGTCAAACTACCAATTTTGGGAATATCATCGACAGTATTGCTTATTCTCTCAAATACTGATTTTAAAATACCAATCTGGTTATAATCATTTTTTAGGCGTTCAAGGGCCGACTCTGCAATGACAAGCGATGCAATTATATCGTGTCGAACTCTGGACGCGACTTTTGCAACTTGTGCTTCAAGAATAGATTGCCTTGCAATAGCTTCACTTTCTTTACTCTTGTGTAAATAATCGAGCAGAATATTATTGAAAGTTGTTATTTCTCGGAAACGGCTTAAATAGCTGTCGGCTTTTAAGAAGGTTTCTATGTCGGTGCTTGCGTCAAGCTCTGATGAATACTCTCGAATCGGCTTTGCTACGTTTTTAGCCAGCTTCAATATTCTGGAATAGAGATAAAATGCAATAATCGAAAAAATTATACAAATGGCCATTGCAAATGTGAAAATGGTTTTCAGTGGTACTTTATATCCTACAAATATATCACCAACGTGTTCGTTATGGTAAGAGATTGATCGCTTTACTAGCACATAAGGTAATCTCGAAAACCAGTATATTTTTTTCCCCTTTATTTGTGATAAATCGGGTCGTTCCTCACTTAAATGTTCCTCAATATGAACGGAACCATCTGGCAAAGTGATCCATACATTACGAAAGTTTCCAGAAGTAACCAAAGTTTTAACTATTTGGGTCGGTAAAAAGTCTCCTCCCATTGCTACGGGCTGTGCCAGGCTTTTTGATACAACATTAAGAGTTTGAGAAAGTTGTCCATGATAATAATAGGCCCCAAAACCTAGACCCATAAGGAAGGTACTAAGAACCCCTACAACAAAAATTTTTGCAGAAAGTGACTTAGCTTTTTTTCGAGCAAATGAAGTAATAGATTGTTGATTAGAGGGTATTGGCATACGACCTCAAATCTTCAAAGAGCAATCTGCCTACTTGGGTAAAATTAACTCTTGAAAATGACTCCAACGACATTGTGAAATCCGACGTTAGACTTTCTTTTCTTTCGGCGAAAAACTTGTTTTTTGATAAAATAGGCTCATTAAATTCATTCAAAAAATGTACCATAAAGGCCAGTGCTACTGTTGCGTGAAAAGATTGGATTGCTGGACGCTTTGCTTTTCTTACATAAGAATAAACTAGATCATCTATTCCATTTTCAAAAATAGAATCGGCAGTTTGATAGAGATATAGGCATTGATGCCCAATTTCATGCGCGATATTTATGGAAAGTTGAAGTTCATTGTATTCATCCATTTTAGGGATGCTTAAAAAAATACAGCCTTTAGCAAAATGAGAGCTAAACCCGTTTCCAATTTTTTGAAATTCTCCATTTTCAGTGTTGATTGGAACGATGTGCTTGACCAGTATTGAAAACAATTTAGATATGTCTTTACTATGCTTTCTTACTAGGTCGATAGATTTCGTCAGAATTTGCATTTCCTCTGTAGATAGGCCCCCAAAACTAAGTTTCTTCTCAATGCTTTCCGTTAGAAAAATTCTTTCAAGAGGTTTTGTATCAGTATGTTTTGGAAATACTAATTCTTCAGTAGCGAAATAGTTCTCAAGTTCTTTCAAATTATCGACATTACTCATCCAGGGTGAATAGGTCTTATAGTTTTTTGATAACTTGTTATTTGCAAACTCAATGGCTTTATTCCGAAAAGCATCATTTATCTCACAAATTTTTTCTAATCCAGAATTGTCAAAAAACCATTTGTCCATATATGTTCCTACTGAAGAACAGTCCTTTCAAGAAAGAAAGTGAGTCCACCATCTTGAAGTCCAATGTCTTTAATTCTTTTTGTATCAATTGAGACCATCAGTTTTTTTTCAAAAAGAGGAATCATCCACATATTGTCATGTAGATATTTCGATAGGTCTTTTACGGCTAAAACTCGTCGATCAAATGTATCTGCTAGTAATGCTTTATTAAATAAGTTTTCATAGCCTTGATCGTTTAAAGGAAAGTGTGGTCGCATTGGAGAACTATTTCCTCTGAATAGGCCAAAGAGAACAAGCGGATCAGCAACATCGGCACCAAGAGAAGCGATCCTAAATAGAGTTGTTTTGTCACTTTCAGGAAAAAATTTAGAAGTAGAGTCTACGAATTTAATTTTTAGACCAACTGCTTTGAATTGATTTTCAAGAGTTTTGGCATAGGCTCCTTTTTTGGGGTCATTCAATCCACCATTAAAAATAGGAATTTTAAACTCATTGGCTAAATTCAGTCCTGGGATCTTCATTAATAATGATTTTGCAAGGGCTACGTTCTGTTGTTGTTTGGCTTTAATTCGACCCCAAAAGTGTTCGGCTAAAAACTCATTGGCCGGAGAATATATTTGAATACCATTAATAATATCATCTCGATTAATTGCCAGATTGAGTGCCTTTCTGAAATCGAGGTTATGAACGATTGGATTATTAAAGTTAAAATATATGCTAGTTAAACTTGCCGCTCTTTTAGAGGAGACAATTTTTTTATTTTTCCCTTCAGATGCTATATCTATATCTGTAACCTGAACTTTGGTTCCATAATAAAGATTAATGAATTTTGGTGATGTTCCATTATTGGCAACTTTTTCGAGGATCAAAGTTTTTTCATTTGGTTTAAATTCGTTTACTT
The DNA here is from genome assembly GCA_002720865.1 of Halobacteriovorax sp. Classification (GTDB taxonomy): domain Bacteria; phylum Bdellovibrionota; class Bacteriovoracia; order Bacteriovoracales; family Bacteriovoracaceae. The sequence continues at coordinate 292,397 of PBIO01000017.1, read as the reverse complement.
TGTAACTACCAGCTCCAACTGGGTAAGTTTTCCATGATTCATAGTCGCTTTTGAGTGCTTCGATGGGAACAACAGAAAAATAAGAGCGTGCCAAAGAATGAAGAAATGAGGGGTTCGGTTTTATCAATTTTACGCTTAAAGTTTGGTCATCTATTATTTTGATTCCCTTTACGTTTCCGCTTACGAACTTTCGATCACCCTTAATGGACTCAATGCCTTCAATATTGTCTAAGAAAGACAAAAAGAAAGATGGCTTCCCCGAATAAAATCCTCGAAGCAATGAAAACTCTAAGTCTTTTGCCGTAACAAATCGCCCATTATGAAACTTCAAGCCTTTTTTGATCTTTAAAATATAGGCTTTTTCCTTATAGTCCCAATGAAAAGAATCAAGAAGTCCTGGCTCAAGATCATAGGAGCTTGTTGTGTAGACAAGTTGCCCTAAAATAGGCTCAATCGTTGTATAAAGCATATCAACAGAAGAGTTTTTGTTAAATGGGGGGATTTCAGAAGGGCTTAACCGAACATATAAATGATCGTTTAACCTAGTTGCGGCTTCTGCCGAATTTATTTGTGCTGATAAGCTCAACATAATTACCCCCATAAAATAAAGCGTTCTTTTCATAGTCATTAGTTTCCTGAAATGAAACTTGCCTTCGCATAAGTAACTTGATCTCTTCGCGGAACAGGAGTCGCTTGTTTTTTCAAATTCTCAAGAATCGTTTTGTTCGCAGTTAATGAATCAATTCTCCCAAGTCGAGTAAAGACATGGTTTGTTGCCAGAACATTTACAAAAGCATCGTCCAGTATGAAAACATCGTTATTTTCATCTAATAAAACTTCGCCGGACTCAGATAATTTTGAGATTAAAAAGTTTGGCAAATTTGTAGGATCAACAAATACCGTTCCATCTTTATCGAAATTCAATGCTCCCATGTCTGAAAACATCTTCAGTACACGAACTGTATCAACATTAATTTGTAAACTTTCGGCGATAATACTTGGATCGTTTATATTGGTATTTGATATTGTCGAAATATCATCTGCTAATACATTCTGAGCTTGAGTCATTCCAAGTGCTGCTAATATCATTATTGTCTTTTTATTCATCTTCCCCTCCATTAAGGTTAAATTGCTTGATTTGAAGTCAAACCAAGAGTTTTTCTTTTATGTATATAAGTTGTATAGGGCAAATTAGTTAATCTCGCGGCATCTGCTCTTTTTCCATTTGCCAGAACCATTGCTTTTTCTAGGTAGACACGCTCCAGATGATTTCTTACTGTCTCCACAAATTCTTGATAAGTTGGAAAGTCCTCTGGACGTTCAATTTCATTAAGAACAGTTGATAAATCCTCTTCATCGAATTGGTCTGAAAATTGAGAGCGATCAATTATTTTATCTGCTAATGTGTATGCCTTTCTTATTTTCCCGCCCAATTCACGAATATTGCCAGGCCAAGCATAGGTTTTTAGCAAATCAATCGCATCAGAGGTGATTTCCTTACCTAGTCCCATTTCCCGATTCTTTTCTGCAACGATATATCTAGCGATTGGCTCTATATCTTCTTTCCGTTCTGAGAGTGGAGGTATATGAATTGGGAGAATATTCAATCTGTAGTACAAGTCTTCTCGAAAATTTCCTTTTTTTACTTCAGTCATCAAGTCTCTATTTGTTGCGGCAACAACACGGACATCAATTTTTGTAGAAGTGTTCGATCCAACAGGGACGATCTCACGCTCTTGCAAAACTCTTAGCAGTTTTACTTGTAGATCAAGAGGCATTTCTCCAATTTCATCAAGAAAGATTGTCCCATAGTTCGCAGCGAGAAACTTTCCTGGCTTGTTAGAGATAGCTCCAGAGAATGATCCTTTTGTATGTCCAAATAACTCACTTTCAACAATGTCCTTTGAAATGGCACCGCAGTTTATGGCAATAAAATTGCCACTACGTTTTGAATTGCTGTGAATTGAACGAGCCACTTGCTCTTTACCGACACCAGATTGGCCCGTGATTAAAACATTTTCTCCAGCGAGTGCATATTTATCGACTTCATTGGCAACCTTGGCCAAGGATGAAGAGTATCCACGAAGACCTAATATTTTTTTAATCCAATCATTGTTAGCTTCTTTTTCCTCTGTTGAGAGGCTTCCTCTTTTTACCTTTAATGAAGCAACTTCTGAGATGAGAAGGATTACTTCTTTGCTTTTTTGTTTCAAGTAAATATGATCTGCGCCTGCTTGAGTACAAAGCGATGCTTCTTGATTTGATAGACTAGAAGATAGAACTACTGTGTGGATACTCGGATCAATTTGTTTGATAGATCGAATAACCTCATGGCCTTTAATAGGCATATCAAAATCGACTATGGCCATTCTAAATGAAGAGTGTTCTTGCTTGGCCTGTCTGATTGACCTAAGTGCTTTTTCGGGATTGGAGAAAGTGGCCAATGGAATTTGCTTTTCATTAAAGAGAGTCCGAGTTGCTGTTAAAAACATCTCATCATCATCAATGGCAATCACTCTTGGTTTCATTTTTCCCCCTTATCGTGGTGAGCATCCGACTCGTATTAGCCCTAGAGCAAGGCTTGTGCCAAAATTCAAAATTGTGGCTAAACCCTGTAATTGCAGTCGTTTACTAACTTTGGAGCTTTTCGAGCTGTGGAGCATGGTGCGAGTTGGTGGTTGAATTTCTACAAGATGTTGTAGCTCTCAAAATTCATTTTTTTGCACATGCCAGTAAGTTATGAGAACTACTGACAAAACACTTATATTTTACTTGCCGCACAATTTCTACAACTTTTTGTAGCCTCCTTTTCTGTGTAGTCCTTTAAAAACCTCTAACCTCATAAAACAAAAGGATTTATACACGTTTATTGTTTATTACAAAAAATTGTAAATGGCCCATCGCCAAAAGGTTTGATTGGGAAATAATGAAATATTTACAGGCTAAATTGGACTTCCAAGGCATTATTTAAGATCAATTAAGGCACATAATTGGCCCGTTACTTGCTTCATCTTTTGAATTGTTAAATAAATCATTTCACAAGAGGGGTACTATGAAGCGAACAATTCCAATTTTTACTTTAGTTTTATGTATGGGGCTTTTAGTTTATAATGCGAGTGCAAGCACTTGCAGTCGAATAATGGAGGGAAAAATGTCTGAAACCGTGGAGGAGCAAATAGTAAGAAGCCAGTTAGAGGCTTTTAATAATAAAGATGTTGAAGGATGCCTCCAATATTTTTCAGACGATCTCACCGTTACAGTTCTTCCTGATGAAAAAGTCATTGCATCCTCGAAGGATGAAATTCGCTCTCATGTTTTAAGTGACATTGAATCGGGTAAGTTTACGCCAGCCACGTTAGTTGATATTCGCTCTAATGGCCCATTTGTTATGACAACTGAAGTGAAAGAATCCAATGGTAAAAAAACAACCATTTCTTTTATCTACTATGTTGAAGACGGACTTATCAGGAAAATGTGGGGCGCACCTTTCACTGAATAGAGAGGCTACAAAATATTTTATTGGGCATTAAGTGCAGTAAAGTTGTGCTAATTATTATTTAATCCAGTTCCTAAGTGACCACAATTACATATTGAGTACTTAACTTCAGTTAATGGCCACGAATTTCTTCGTGGCCTGTACGTTTCCGTGTAATCACTTAGGCTCAGACTTTAAAGAAAATCTCGCTCAAGAACCGAGATTTTTTATTCAACCACGTAGCAATCTGCTTCAGTTTCTACTAACCAGCTTGGATCAATGAACCCTTTTACTTCGACAAAGGTACAAGCAGGCTTGATACTGCCAAAGAACTCACCGTGGGCCCTCGCTGCTTCTTTCCATTTAGAAATATCCGTAAGCATGATTCTTGTTCTCAAAGTATCAGTGATCTTTCCTCCGGCTTCTTCTATCGATTTTTTTGTAATCTCCAGACAGAGCTTAGTTTGGTCATAAACTGATTCAAGGCTACCGGTAAACTTTTCGTCTGGAATAGGTGCAGTTCCGGAGACGGCAATTATATTGCAGATCCTAACTGCGCGTGAAAATCCAATAGGATCTTCGAGGTATGATCCCGACGAAATATTTTTTCTCATGCAATGAGTAATATCACTGGCAAATAAGCTAGTCAAAAATAGAATGGCTAAAATATAAATATGTATCGTTTGTATTTGTGATCCTGATAATTTGACCTTTTATTGAACAAAAAGCTCTCTGAGCCATGAGTTTATATCGCAAAATCAATTTGAGCAGTATCTCATCATGAATTATTCTCAAATTTGATAAATCCACGACCAAAAAGAAAGTCTAATTTTACTCTCCTTTCGTTACTGAATTTTAATTTTACTATTAAAGAATTAGCTGTAGCTACAAATTTTTCGATCAATAACTACAGATTTCTATAAACTACTACCAAACTTTGTAGAACTACAAGCTATCGAAATAACTCACAATCAATTTTAATCTACAAGAATTTAAAAATCGTGTTCTTCAAAAACTTGTATTTTCTGTTTCTATACTTCTTGAAATTTTATTGATTCCAGTGGCTTAGACAAATTCCTGAAATTGGCACAAGTCCTGAAATAGTTTCCTCCGAAAACAAAGCCCTCACTATTAGTTGTGGGGGTTGCATTTGTTGCATGTGCAACGGATGCAACGATTTTTACTATAGGTAAGGAGGAAAAAAATGAACACAAAACCTTGGTTAAAAAGTGACGGAACACCGAAGTCTGAAAATGAATTACAAATGGAATGTAAATCATGGAGTTCTTCAACGTGGGATGAGTATTTGGCTCAACTTGAGCATCAACAAAAAGAAATTCTTATGGATAAACCACAAGATTGCGAAACCTATTCTCAGGATGAACATACGAATTGGTTGGACAACCTTTTTGATACTGAAACTTATAGTCATCTTGAATCAAAACTAGAGGACGAGCTTAAAAAGCTATCTGTTGAACAACAAAGAGTTTTAAGATCAATCTTTTGGGAAAATCTCTCTCTTGGGCAAGCTGCAAAAGAACTCAAATTAAATAAATCAACAGTAATGAGAAATCGAGACCGCGCACTTCAGTCTCTTTCAAAAGCTTTAATTCTGTCTGTTCTTAAAATTAAACAGGATTCAACCTCTCAGCCTAATGAGCTTGCTGGATAATCCATGCAACGGATGCAACGAAAATTACTATAGATAGGGAGATAAACATGAAATGGAAAAAATGGAGAAAACGTAAACGACATCGCTACTGGAGACACCTGTTTAAAGAACAGATTAGAAAAGCGGGATGGGTTTTGTTTGAGGCGAAAATTAATGAAGAGCTAATTGATCAGAATAGACAAAGAGTTTTTGAGCTAAGTGCAATGCAAGGAATTAGACCATTTCTTTAAAAGGAGTGAATTTTGAAAACTGTGAATTTTAAATATAAATCAAATATACCGTCTGAAATTACCTGTGTGGGAACTCAGTATGAAGATACAAAGGAATTGTCTTTAGGTGAACTGACTCTCTTTATAGAAAGTAAATTGATGGAGTTGTCTAACGAGTATTACGAAACTTCTATCAAATTTGCGATTCAATTAACTGAAAGTGACTTTACTAAAGAGAAAAAATATCTCGTTTTAATTACGGCCAAGGACTTTATTGATTACTTGCACCTCTCAAATCAGGTGGAGGAAATTCTATGGAGTTTTAATAAACAAGTATTTCACCAAAACGGTGGTCGATTTTTCAGTCATTATGTCCGCTTTAGTTATCTTCTAAAAAAGAACATCGAGGACAACACAGAGCTAAGGAAAGTAAGTTAGTAGGAGAACAAAACATGAAGGACGTTTCAATTATTTATGTAGAAAACAAACACTTAGAGGAAATTTCTGATTCATTGGAGGCCACGAAATATATGGATAACAAAATTACTTATGATGAGAGTGGCACTGGATTCGATGATATTTACAACGATTTAAAAGACTCTGAAGAAGTAAAGATGCTTCTAAAATCAGTCGTTCAAGAGCTTCCTGAAGATCAAAAAAATGTCATTACCCTGAAGTTTTGGAAGAATTTTAATGATGATGAAATCGGATATGAACTCAATTTTAGTAGAAAGAAAGTTCGTTCACTTTTGGAAAAGAGCTTTTCATATCTACGCGAGCGCATTTTGTCTGAAATGTATGAAACTGTAGACGAGATTGCATAAGGAGTATTTATGGATTCAGTACAAATGCTTGCACGCCAAATGAATAGAATGGAAGGAAAACTAGATAGGTATTTACCTATGGTTTTGGAAACTAAAAAAATCCCCGCGATGGAAAAGAAGCTTGAAAAAATCGCCGAAATCGAAAGCCAAGTTAGGCGTATTGATACTGTTGAGGAAAAAGCAGATCAAGGGATTAAACTAAAATGGCAATTGGTTGGTGGATTTACTGTTGTTTCCTTCTTTGTTCAACTTGTCGTTGCATTTATTAAAAGCACTTAAAAGTCTTTTTAATTTCTTTTCAAATTTAACATTTATTTCTATTTGGGATCAGTTATGTTTTTAAGAAAATATATACCCAATGGCGTGGGCCATTGGTGGGTGGTTTTTTGCGCTATTATCACGATATTTGCCATTTCCAAAGCTCATGCACTTCCGACAGTATGTAGTGTTGTTAAAACATCAAGTTTTAGAGGTTGTCTTGGGATGAATATTACTCCTTCTATGTGTGGATTTCCGCCAAGACCATGCGCTCATTTTAGTTATTCCGTCCCTCAGTTTTATATTGAGGTTACTGGCTCAAGAGAAACTTTTTTTAAGGAACTGCCAGGGGTTCAAGCGCAACTTCAAACAAACCAAGAAATTCTCCCTTTTGATGCCGAAGAAGATGAGAGTGCTTTTTCTTATCATGGCCATACCATAAATGTGCCATTTGCTGCTTGGGCATTTAATCAGCTCCCTTGTGGAGGTGCTATGTGGGATAGATTTTGCTTTTCGTCTATGAGTGAACACTTAGGAAGGTTATGGAAAACTGGAGAGGCAGATATGTGGCAGCCTGCTTATCTTGCTTGGAGTGCTTCGCCAAAGGCTTGTTTGATAAAAGGAGCTTTAAGTAGTGCTACGGGAGAATCAAGACCAAGTGGTTATCCCAATATGGGTTCGTGTTCCTTTGATCGAAGTTGGATGAAACGCTTTCCTCCTTCAAGTGCGCCAGTTTGCACAGGCTGGGGCATAAATTTTCCTCGATATGGAACTGTCATATCATCGGATCAAACAACGGCCTCTTTAGTCATTGCCTCTCGTATTAAAAGTTTGGGATCAGAGGTGTTTCAATCTGTGCCGAGTAACGCTGGTGAGAAATGGCAAATGATCTATCCACAGGGATCATCTTGCTTTAGAGAAGGACAAAATATTGGGATTCTTCGTGTTAACAGGGTTAATGATATTGGCCGACTTTGGTCTGGTAAATTTAAAAACTATCTTTACGTTGTCTGGAAACCTGTAAGTTGCACCAGAGACATTCCCTATATTGCAGCCACTCATGCTTGGCTTGCGGCCCTACAGGGTGCCTGTAGCGGCTTAGATTAGCCTTTAAAATCACAAGCTATAAAATGGAGGGTCTATGTTCGGAGACTATTTAGTTTCAAGGGGTCAAATTACCTCGGAGCAGCTTTATGAGGCTCTTTCGATACAAAAATTCAAAAAATCTAAAATTGGGCGGATACTGGTTGAACTAGAAACTCTCAATCAAAGTCAACTAGACTCTCTGCTTTTTGAGTATTTAAAGCCTCATTGTCCATTGAAAGTCTCCGAGCTTATTCAAAAGAAAAAAAATCTGATTATGCCTAGTGAGTATTCAGGTCAGGGATCTTATAAAGACCTTTATATTGTCGAATACACCTCTTCTGATGTTGTTCTTGTTGGCCAAAGGTTTTCAGATTTAATCATTCAAGAAGCGGAAGTCTATTTCCAAAAAAAGGTTTCTCTATGGGTCGTAGATTCAGAGATATTTTCTTTAATAGATACGGAAAAAAAGAGAACAAGCTACCAACAAGGTTCTATTGTCATAGCGAAGAATTTAAGTGATGAAGAGCTACTTGAAGACAATAATCCTTATTCTAGGTTGGTATGTGAAAGCATCGACCATGCAATAGAAGTCGGAGCAAGTGATATACATTATGAGTCGTTTGAAAATGGATATGTGGTTCGCTTCAGATGCAATGGTGTTTTAAATGATTGGAAAACAATCGACAAAAAACATTCAGATGCAATTACGACAAAATTAAAATCAATTATCAATATGGATTTAGCTGTAGTTGGAAGACCTCAAGACTCAAGAGCCACGTTTAAAAAACGAAAAATAGATATAAGGGCAAGTTCATTTCCTGTTGTCGGCGGTGGTGAAAAGATCGTTTTACGTCTTCAAAAACAAGATCAACAATTTGTTTTGGAAGAATTAGGGCTATCAGAAGATTCATATTCAAAAATTTTAGATACTGCCTACAAAAGAGATGGCCTTATTTTAATCTCAGGCCCGACAGGAAGTGGAAAAACGACAACCCTCTATTCCTTGCTATGCAAAATGGATAAGTATGGTAAAAACATATCTACTCTCGAAAATCCTGTTGAAAAAAAGCTAGATCGCATCAATCAAGCAAATATAACTGATTATAACTCATTTTCTGACTTTCAAAGAGCCTTGATGAGACAAGACCCTGACATCATTCTTGTTGGGGAGGTTCGAGATAAAGAGAGTGCAGAGCTTTGTCTAAAGCTCTCAGCTACGGGTCACTTAGTTCTTTCAACAATTCACGCTAACGGTGCAGTTGAAGTTGTAGAACGTCTTAAAAACTTAGGCATTGACGAGTTTTCGATTAAATCAAATCTAAGGTTATCAATTGCTCAAAGACTTCTAAGAAAGTTGTGCCCCTCATGCAGAAAAAGGGCCGATGACACTCTTCTTCACAAACTGAGTAATGAATTTGAAGGAATTGATTTTGACTACTCTCTGCTTTCCGTAACAAATCCAAAGGGGTGTGAAAGGTGTCAGCATGGAGTTGTTGGAAGAGTCGCCGTTATTGAATATTTAGAAAAAGAAGATGTTAAAAAATTCCTTCAAAACCAAAGCAATTTTTCCCTAGATAGAACTTTAAAACAGGCAAGTTTGAAGTTAGCGGAACAAGGGCTTATTGACCTTAATGAAGTAATACAAATTTCTTAAATGGAGAGGATGAAATGGAAAGAGTGCTAATTACAGCTTTCCTTTTTGTTGTGGTATCAAGTCAAGCATTTGCCATTGATTATTTTAATCAATCTATTGATTACTGGAACAGCAAGAGAGTCGAATCAAAAGATTCTTCTAGTCCAGAAGAAGTGACAACGACAAAAAAAGAGAAAGACCAAGTTAAGAAAGATAAATTTAGTTGGAATCGGTATCTAAATCCCAAGACCACAGAAGATTTCAAAGAGGTATTTAGAGAGGGAGATTATACTCCGCCGACTCCACTGCTTGAAGTGGCAAAAAATCCTTCTGATGAGAACATTAAAAATTGGTTCGCAGTCGTAAAGAAAAAAAACGAATTCCTAGCAAAAATTAATATCAGGATGGGCGAATATTTAAAAAAACACAAGGATATAAAACCTGAAGAAAAGCAGTTGGTTGAACAAAAGCTGCAAAACACACAGCCTTCAACAGTAGATTTTAAAAGGTTTCGTTTCCGAATGTATTTTGAGTCTAGTTGTCCACATTGCAAAAGAATGATGCCGGAACTTATTAAGCTCCAGAATATGGGGTTTTTCGTTGAACTTCGACAAATAGATCATAACCAAAAATTTGCTCAAGGACTTCCGTTCCCCGTAACTCAAGCATCTCAAGCGGAGTTAAAGGAAAAGAATATCAATGCTTGGCCAGTTCTTTTTGTAGGCGATACTCAAAAGAAAGTCATTTATAGGATAAATGGCTACCAATCAGCCGATTCCATCATTTCCACTATCCAATCTAAATAACTTTTTAAACAAAAAATAAATTTTAAAGGAGGCTCCCTATGAATAAGGAGTTGAAACGTAAACTATTGTCATTTTGTGAGAATGAGTTACCCATATTTCTATCCCTCATTGCAATCATTGCTTGTTTGATGATGATGTCCTCATCTGCATTTGCGAACATTCCAAGACTTCCAGGTTCGGATCAAATGGACAAACTGACAGCAGCAGGGAGTCTGTTGAGATTAATTGATAGCTTTCTGTTTAAATTCGGAGCTAGGTTGATGGCCGGACTCGCTGTTCTTGGAGCTGGTTGGAATTTAAAAGAGCAACGATTTGGAATTGCGATTGTTTGTATTATCGCAGCTATCGTGATTGGTACGGCACCTATGTGGGTAAAAAACATCTTCGATATTGGAGGTGGAACGCTCTTTTCTTATATCATTTCTCGTGGAGTTCATTATGTATAGCTACGAATCCATGCGGAAAAAATACGGAACAAAGGTAAGTCAGACGATTGATTCTCCCATCATGGTTTTTGACTATTTTGAAATTGTGGAATTGTTTGCAGCACTTCTAATTTTGCTGATTTTTGGAGTCGTTTTTTATTCGTGGGGAATAATGATTCTCCTTTTACTCCTAACTTTAGGGTTGGGGCCAGTCGTAAGAAGAAGAAATAAAAAAGGTATCTTTTTCCATTGGCCTTATCGTCACCTAAAGATGTCCCTCCCTGGAATTATTAACCCCAAAGAAAACAAAAAATATTCTGACTAAGGAGAATTGATGAAGCCACAATTAGAACAATTTAAAGAGAAGTTAAATGAGCTTCTATTTCATTTCGGATTCTACCTTAAATCTGTGTTTCAAAAAATAAAAATCAAAGCAAATGAAATAGGAGTAAAAATGATTGGCCCCATTGAAAAAGGTTTTAAGAAGGCAGAACTGGCAACACCACCAGAGGCAAGTTTTGAAGGTGTTGATCTAAGTGTTTTGCCGAAGTACATCGCTTACAAATCTGCCCTTCTTCGAGAGAAGTTAACTTTGTACTACATCTTGGGCATTGTCACTGCTCTTTTCTTTTCTCATTATCTCCTTTCTCGTTTAGAAATCTCTAATCTTAATGGGAAACTAAGGGAAAAAGAGTACATCTTGGCCCCTGGTGTTTTGGATTTTACCAAAGCATCTCCACAAATGATCCCTAGTTCTTATGTCCATGATGCCGCGACGGATTTTTTATCTAGTCTTGGAAATGTCAGTGCGGCGAATATTGATGAACAGTATCAGTCTTTAAAACGCTTTATGAGCAAAGAATTAAAAGTACAGTTCGACGTCGATACTGCTGATTGGATTGAGCAAGTAAAGTCAGACAATATTTCCCAAATTTTAAAAGTGACAGATATGGAAATCACATCAAATCAAGATGGAGCCTATCGAGTTGTTGCCTTGGGTAAAGCTGACTTTTATGCAGATCAACAATATTTAGGACATGAGGATCAAGTTATTGAGATGATTCTTAGGCTTGTACCTCCTGAAAGTGGAAAAAGATGGTATTTGCAAATCAGCTCTCTCTCTTGGGAAAAAGCAGATACGTTCAAAACAAAATCAAATCTATCTAATAAAGAGTCCAAATAGACTCATCAGCTAAATCTATTAAATTTTGGAGAATTAAATGAAAGATAAGTTCTATACTCTTTTGAAAGAGGTCGGTTCATTTCTTAAACCCTTTGCTGTTTTACTGTGCAAGCTCATTACGGTTGGCTTTGCAGTATTGATCTATTTTCTGATCGGATATTTCTTTGGCACTAATACTTGTTACGCAAGAACAGTCTATTACGGATCAGAGGTCGAAACGGTCACTATATCTTATGGTGGCCCTACAATTTTTAGATTCAATGAAGATGTTAAAACAATTTCTCAAGCGGCAAAATTTAGTATCAAGCCAGCAGATGGACAAGACCCAAACTACTCCGTTTTGGCCGTAACACCACGATTTACGCAGGGAAAAGCGGAAGTTTCGTTTATCCTTGCTGATGGAGCAGTTGTAAATACAAAAATCGTTATCGTACCGAAAGCCTTGCCTGAAAAAACGGACTCATTTTATGACTTTCAACCAAAAGAACGCTTAATTGATTCATCTGTAAACTCAGAAGGCTCCGACGTTTCCGATCTGGAGCTTATGAAGTCAATGATCCGTTGGGATAATGTGGTTGGCTACAAAGTACGAAATCTTATTCGGACTGTGAATACTGGTGTCGATGGCCTTTCTGCGAAACTTGTAAGAGTTTATACAGGGCCGAAATATAATGGGTATGTTTTCAAAATTAGGAATGAGTCCCGAAAAGAATATGCTATTGACGTTAAAAGTCTGACTTTAGGTGTACCCAATGTCGCTTTACTTTCTCAAGTTGACAGAAAAATTCTTGAGTCAAGAAAATCAAAAGAGAATACCACTTTCCTAAGAATAATAGCAAAACCTACCTCCGTCTATTACAACATTGCGCTTCCCATTGCCCCCATTCAAAACCAATAAGTTCTAAGGAGTTTTACTTTGAATATTCAAAAAGAGTTAACGCGTATAAAAGAACTTGCCACTAAAGCAAGTAAGGAAAAGTACCTAGTGTATTCTATCCTTCCAATTATGATTTTAGGTTTCTTTTACCTTTATGGATTATATAGAGATGGTGAAACTAAGGTTTACTACAAGTCATCTGTAACGAGCTTTAATGGTGGAAAAATTCTTGGTGACAATGGAAAAACTCTCTATCAACGAAAAGAAAAAGTTTTTCATAGAAAGTTTCAGAAAGTTGACAATGACATTAAGGTAATTAATCAAAAAATGGAAAAAATGGCTGAGTCAATCGAGGTGATTAAAGATGCCGTTGGAAAATCAACTCAAAAACCAGAAGAAAATTCAACCAATGAAAGTAGTGAACAGAAATCATTAGAGCAAACTTCACATAATGTAACTTTTGATGAAGCACCTTCAAGTCTTTCAACTGGCACTATTTCAAGAGTGAATGGAATGAAGGTTGTAGGTTCGGCAGTTCGGAAGAGAGAATTTCATAGGCAAAATAATGGCCCCTCACTTATTTCATTTCCTGTGCAGCAAAAGAGAAAAAGTGACCAAATGACCGTCAAACTTCCGGCGGGCTCCTTTGTTAAGGCCAAGCTACTAACAGGGGTTGAAGCACCAGAAGGAAAGACTTTGCCTGTACTACTTCAAACTGACTATGCTTTTGTTGGGCCAAATAAAACTAGAATTGATCTTACTGGATGCTTTTTAATCGCTAAATCGACAGGAAACTTGTCTATAGAGCGAGTCGAAATGCAAGCGACAAAAATCTCTTGTGTTTCAAAATCAGGCCGTATGTTTGAAAAAGATATGAATGGATTTATAGCAGATTCAAAGGATAATTCTTTTGCCGTCATGGGAAATGTAAACTCAAAACAAGATCGTGTTGCATCTATGGCCTTCTTGTCTTCTGTGGTTGAAGGAGTTGGAAAAGCCATACAACAGGCACAGACAACGACACAAACTAACGCCTTGGGTGGTTCAAGCTCTATTATATCTGGAGATCAAGGTAAGTATATTGCAGCCGGTGGAGTTGGAAACGCTGCTTCACAAGTAACTCAGTGGTATCTTAAGCACGCTCAGAGTTTACTTCCAACGATCAATGTCGGTTCGGGTCAAGATGTATGGATTGTTACCCAAGAAAGTGTGGAGCTACCTAACTGGTATTTCCGTAAAGAAAAGTCAAAAGTTCAAAATAGTTCGTTCACATATTTAAGTGGATTCCTCGACAACTAATCAGTTTAAAAAACTCAGGAGAATTTAATTATGAAAAGTATATTCTTACTTTCCGTCGCTCTTTTATTGTCTTCTTGTGCTACTACAAGAGCACCGAGCCTTAATTTACTGGAAAAAAGAAGTGACTACGACAATATGGGCCAGATCGAAAATGAACTTTCATCTGTAGATGCCCCCCTTTTAGTACCTCAAAGAACAAATCCAACTGTAACTGATATTTGGATTCACCCACATGAAATGCCTACGGGGGATTACTTTCGTGGAGGTTGGATTCGTACAGTCATTTCCAATGCCAGATGGGAAGTTGAAAAGAAAAAATCGCCTCTGGTTATTAAGAAGAAATCCAAACACCTAAAAAAGTAGCTCATTAACAAATTCATACCTTTACTGGAGGTTTCATTTGCAATCTCAACGCCTACCTATGCCCAAAATTTTTGAAGAAGCTCTTAGCAAAAGGGAACTCTTCACAAAGTCTCTTTTTACTCGCCCAGAATCACTTTCAAAGCTAATGCCTTATGATGGTTTTATTAAGGAAGAAAATGTTTTTCAGTTAAAGGATGGCTCTCTTGGAGCCGTATTTAAAGTTGAGCTTTTAGAACATGAAGCTATGACAGAGGAACAGATTCTAAGGGCCGTATCTTCCACCAAAAATTGGTTTTCACTACCTGAAAACTGTGTCTTACAAATCCAATACGAGCAATCCAATTATTCTTACTTTGATAAAAGACTAAAGTCGCTTGAGAATAGTTATGAAAAAGCTCACCCTGTTTCAAAAATTCTTTTTTCAGAGAAGATAAAAAAACTCAAAGAATCTTGCCAAACTGTGCAGGAAAGTTCACCTTTAAAACGTCAGACCCTTCTCTCTGTACGTTATTTCCCAGAGTCAAAGTCAACCATCAAAGTGAGCGACTACTATCAAAGAGGTGAAGGGTTAATTCATCGTGAGATGAGAAACTTCATTTTTGATCTTCAAGCCTTCAAACATCTACTGAAAAATATTGAATCCAATTCAGAACTCAAACTTGCTCCTCTTACAGATAGTGATTTACTAGACTATCTAAGAAAATTCTTTAATCCAAAGACTTATTATAAACGTGAGTTTGCTCCTTCTAATAAGTCTCGTTCCTTGTCCGACCAATTTTTATTCAATTCTCCTCGACTTGATTATTCAACTATCGAGCGTGAGGGAGTGAAAACTAGAACTCTATCACTCAAGACATCTCCTCTGTATGCTTATGATGGAGGCATGGCCTATTTTGTGGGCCTCGATTTTCCATTTAAGTTGTCCTTAAATTTTTCATTTCCAACAAAGTCTAAAGTTAAAAAGTTTTTTGGGATTAAAGAGTTTTTTCTCGAAAATACGTTATCGGCAAAAGGAAAAATTCAAAAAGAAGAAATTAAGGAAGTTCAAGATAAACTCGCTAGAGATGATCGTTGCTTACATCTTACGTTTAATATCATTATCGAAGGCGAAACAGATGATGAACTAGATGAAAGAACTCGAAAAATTTGTCATGTGTTCCATAACAAACTTGAATGTGAAGTTATCGAAGAAGATGATATTGGGCTTGGCCTTTGCCTTAATTCATTGCCTTTGAATTATACTCCTGATGCTGATTATTCTACACAGAGAGCAATTCGTGTACTTCGATCAGACGCTGTTAAATTTGTTCCTATTTTTAATTCCTTTGAAGGGTTAAAAAGGCCATTGTCTGTTTTTCTTTCAAGAGAAAATAATATTATCCCTTTTTCTCTAACTGAGAACGAGACCTCTAATCATACTTGTGTCTTAGCAGATACAGGATCAGGTAAATCGGCTTTCGTAATCGAATGTATTCAAGCGGCTAAAAGAATGTCGCCAGAGCCGTTGGTTTTTATCATTGATAAAAAATCTAGTTACTCGATGCTGTCAGAATATTACGATGGAGAGTTGACCATCTTTGATCGTAGCAAGGAAGTCCCATTTTCTCCTTTTCGTGGAATTTATGATGAAGAGAAAATTGCCTTCCTTACAAAGTTAATTTCTCTTTCAGTTAAACTGACATCTCCTTCCTTTGAGATCGAAAGTGAACATCAGACAGCAATAAGTAAGGCCCTCAAACTAGCATACCTTAAAAAGTGTGAGCGTCAGGGACTATCTTATGTCGATGGAGAGCTTCTAAAGCATGAAGCCTCTGAAAGCGTAGAGCTTTCTATGGAGGATTTTATTGTTGAGCTAGGTTCTCTAGTTGATGACGGGAAAAACAGATCAAAAGAGGTTGTAGAACCTTTAATCTCCAAATTACGACCATTTTATGGAGATGGGATTTACTCTAAGTTTTTTTCGGCCACTCAAAATGGAGAGTCTAAAAGTAACAAGCTCTTTTATATTTATGACCTTGATGCCTTGGATGGCGACCCCGTTCTTCAAACGCTTATGACTATGAGTGTGATTGAAGAAATCAGGAGAATCCTGGCATTACCTGAAAATCAAGGAAGAACTGGTTTCCTTGTTATGGAAGAGTTCGCCATGCTTGGACGTAATAATCCAGCTTTTCGAGACTTTGCGATTGATTTCGCAGAAACGATGAGAAAACGAGGTTGCTGGTTAATCACACTAACTCCTAGACCACAAAACTATTTTGATCTTGAGGTGGGAAAGGCTTTTTGGGGTGTCGCCAGCAATTTCGTATTTTTGCAAATGAATCCAGATTCGTGTGACTTCATTGCTAAAAATTCTTCGCTTCTTGATGAGGCCAATAGCGAAATTATTAAATCTCTTCGGACTAGAAATGGAGAGTACGCAGATGTGTTCTATATGAACAAAGAAAAAACCACCCAAGGTTCATTTCGCTATCGTCAGACGGCGTTGGATCGTTGGATGAGTCCTACCAATGCTTTAGATGCAAGGGAAGCGATTAAGGCACTGCAAACCCATCCCAACAAATGGGAGGCACTAAGGTATCTCGCTGAAACTTATCCCAAGGGGGTGCCTTCTAAATCTTAAATTCAGGAGAGTCTATGAGTTTCAATAAATTTTTATTGGTGCTGGCCTTTTTTTGCTTTAATTTTGTAAACAAAGCCAGTGCCGGAGGCGTCGATTTTCGCTCAAGTAACGAACTTTCACCAAACGATTACCTTTTAGGTTCCTATGGAAAACTTAAAGACCCTGTATTTGATAAATACAGAACTATAGACTTAAATGTTGACATTGGGATCGGTTCTGACTGTGGAAGAATCGACATTAAAAACACGATGAGAGCGGCACTTCAAAATGTCCTGGATACTAAATATCTTCAGGGTATGGGCCAAGATATTCTTGCTGCTTCTCCAATGCTTCTAACATGCTACTTTAGTCCGACTTGGTGTAGTATTCTCAAGCACTCTCAGATTCGGGCCAATTTTCTATCTCAGCTTCGTTTAAATCAATGTAAAAGTATTAATCGCTTTGTTGATAATCGTGTATCTGACTACTACGAAGAACGGTCTAAGTGTGTTCAAGATTCTATTAAAAAATATGGTGGTGATTTTGAAAAAGCGATGGAGAGTTGTAAAAACTATCAGGATTACAATATTTCGAGTTGGTCTGGTGATGGTAAGTCAGTTGAAAATAAGCTTATTGAATCGACTGCAAAATGGGCAGGATTCAAGGGAGAAAGTGCTGATCGTGTTGTTGGATTAACGAAGGCATTTATCGGCGATACAGTCATAAAAAGTGGTAGTATTAGTATCGACTATGGGCCAAGGAGAGTTCAGTTAACTCCTCGAACCTATCTCATGGAAGTGAAAAACAATACTTATTCAAAATTGTGCAAAGGACTTCTTGATAAAGTTATCCGCTCAGGGGGCTATAAAACAAACATTTATCGAGTTGTTTCTGATGATGACCTCAAAAATGTAAGTGGGCCAAGTGAGACCATCCTTGATCGTCAAACAATTCTTTCCTTAGTTTATCTCCCTTACAATAAAAGACAAATTGCTTGTCGCAAGCTTTCAGATGCTCTTGCGATGAACACCTATACTGATGATATGGGCAAAACGCTTGATTTTATCTCATCTAAGATGGGTACGAATCCCCATCTACCAGCCAAGAGGCAGTTGGAGGCGGATCGAAAACGACGCGCTTTTAAAGATCAAGTCGAGTTGACCTTAGCCTTAGAGAAACAAAACTCTGATCCCGTAAATAAGGTGCTCCATCAGATTAATTTGGAGGGAGCAAAATATATGGGAATAGCGTCAAAGCGTGAGCTTCAAGTTGATGGTGAAACACAGATTTCAAATCGAGTCGATAACATCTTTTTCGACTGTGCAGACGGTGTGAGCTGTAAATAACAAGGAAAAAATATGGACTTAACTAAAAAAAAGGGGCTACTTGCCCCTAAAGACTTTTGGACAACATCTGAAACCGAAAAGAAGAAAATTCTTAACGAATGTGGGGGCGATGTTGTAACGGCTGCCTTAGTTCCTAACAACATTTTGGGAAAAGATGTCTCTGTTGCGTGTGATATTCACGATTTTATGTATCTTAAAGGTAAGACATCGCAAGATAAAGTCGTTGCAGATAATACATTTGCCAAAAATTTAAAAGCCTTAACGGATCAAACGCAAAACCCAATTCTAAGGAAGCTCAGGGGCTTAATTGGAAGAATTTATTATCTAGCAGCCTCAATTTTTGGTCATTTTTATTTCTAATTTCCCACAGATTATCTCTCTAAATTTCTTTTCTAAATAAAATAATAGGAGATTCAATGTTTTCATCAACTGCGTATGAGGCGTTCTATACCTATATAGGTATTTATCTTCATGAAGCCTCAATCAAAATAATCACTTCTCAAGAGGTTTTAGTTGGTCTCTTGATCTTGATATTAGGAATCACCTTTCTATCTTCATCTTGGAAATATTTTTCTCGGTATATGCCTTTCGTAAAAAAAGGTGGTGCCAGTTTTTCTGTATTTTTTAAGATTTTGGCCTGCTTTATAATTGGCGTTTCATTGCTCAAGGTCGATTCTCCGGCCAGAATTAAGAATTACAAACGGATTTCATGGCATACCAATCCATACATTCAATCTCGATTTCCAACTATTGAAGAGTCCTACAGCGTAAGTTTTGTTTTTGATTTACTTACACGATCCGCAGAAGAAATTTCTAAGCTAGCCAGTGTTTTAGTGGATGAACTTTTTAAGAAAACTAATTCTGAATTAGATGCTCCGGCGGCATTTTACAAAGCTGTAATGTATGCAGGATCGACTACAATCGACGATCTTGAATTAAGAGACAAAATAGAGGTTTATACAAATAGTTGCTTTGAAAAGGTCTTACCTTTGTTGGGAGCGGCGAAAAAGCAAGACAAATTGGATGAGTTTTTTAAACCTCAAGGAGCTGTCGAACAGGAATTAGATGCTATTCCTATTCAGTTAGATGATGGAAAAAGGGTATCTTGCTTGGATTTAAAGGAAGAAGTCCGAAGTCACCTTTGGCACTACGCCCAAAGTAAGGGTGCATCCTTTTATCGTCACTACGGAGGAAAATATGGCGATGGTATTAGGGAGATAACAGAAGAGGATCAGAGAAATATTATCGCCTCAGATGCACTTGTAAATTACTATCTTTCAAAATCAGAAGATTCACTGGGTACACAAAAGGGAGCTGAAGTTAAGGGGAAATTTGCAAACTTCCTTATTGGCTGGAGTCGACTTTTTTCATTTGACGGCTTCCTCACAATGTTTGGCATGAGAGATCAAGTAGGTGCAGCACTAACAGCTAAACGAGCTGAGAAATTCTCTGAGTACCTTCAGCGTGCGCCACATTTAAAGGGAATGGTTAAAATGTTTTTAATCGCTCTATTTCCCTGGTTGGTGTTTTTTGTTGTCGCTGGACGATGGAAAGTTTTGATTTCATGGTACGCCATATATGTGTCCGTCTTGCTTTGGACTCCTATATGGACATTGCTTTATCACTTGATGACTAGCATTGCCCTTTCTACAGACACAATGATGGCCTTTGGAAAGCTCTCTGATGGAATTTCACTTTATAGTTCGAGTTTTATTACGACAAAGCTCTATCAATTCTATGCAATCTACTCTTGGCTCCAAGTGATCGTTGGGCCTCTACCCACAGTTATATTGGCCTTTGGGTTATTCAATTCATTTATAAAAGACAATGAAGGCGAAAGCACACCGGAGCCAGTAACAATGGCAAAGGATGCCGGAATTTCTGCTGCCACGGGCGGGAATCCTGCCTCATCGGTAGTGAAGCGTATTTAACGCTTCACTACTTCATTTTTCAGAAAATCAATAAGCAAATTTCTACTAATTAGCGGAGAGTATTTATGAATACTTCAAAAAGTTCTTATCCTCAAAACAAAGATCAATTCAAAAATGGTATCTCAAATAAACCTGACCTGGCCGGGCAAGCTGTTAATGAGTTTCTACATGAGGCAACAGTTGTCTCGGCCATAGGATTATGGAAGGTATTAAAATCTCTTTTTTCAGTCTACTGTCCATTTACCTTGGTATCTATTGGGACTGCCATTTGGCTCGGTTACTATATATCAACTGAAGCATTACATATTCAATTCATTCACAGTTTAGAACCTTCACTATTTACTTATAAGAGATTGTCTTCGCTCTATAAGATCCATAGGAATTGGCATTGGGTGGGCATCTCTACTCTTTTATACTTTCCAGTTGTTGTAACAATCGGAATCTATGCTCGAAGTTTAGTGACTAAATATAAAGCTATTTTTCATAAGGTCGGTTTGCGAAATGGTGTTGGTGAAACACCAAAATTTATAAAGAAAAAGAAAATAGATTCATTCCAAACAAGATACATATTTGATGCGAATGGTGTCGGTCTTTCTGAATTTGAAGTGAAAAAAGAAAGATTAGAAGCACATTTTCGTGAAAACATCGAGTCGGTCAAATATGGAAAGAATAAAGGCCGAATTGAAGTCACACTTAATAGACAAGACTTCCCTGAAAAGCTCACTTACACAGAGTTATCTAAGAAGATTACACTTCCCACCAGTAGCTTTTATATCGGTCATTCTATGGATGGAATACTCACTCAGAATGTATCAGAACTTCCGCACATGATAATTGCTGGAACAACAGGATCAGGAAAAAGTGTTTTCTTTAAACAGGCTTTACTTGGACTCCTTGAATCTACTCCTAATATCCAGATGTATCTAGTTGACCTAAAAGGAGGACTGGAAATGATTGACTTTGTGAAGGCCCCTAATGTTCGTGTTGTTAAGACTATGGAAGAGGCCCTGAAGGTCTTTAGACAAGTTGAGCGTGAAATGAAGGCCCGATTTAAGTATCTTGAGAAGAAAGGCAAAAAACAAATTGTTCCAGAAGAAGATAGAAAAGAGCGGATCGTCTTAGCTGTAGATGAAGCCTCGGTTTTGTATATGAATCGTGGCCCACATGACCCTGATAAGAAAAATGCTCTTGAAGCACGACAGCTTGCTGATTCGATTGCTAAATTGTCGAGAGCCGCTGCAATTCATTTACTGTTAGCAACACAGAAACTTGAAAATCAAGTAATTCCGACTTCTGTAACAGAGAATATTTCTGGAAGAATGGTGTTTCGGGCCAATTCATTTCAAGGAAGTAATCAGGTTATTGGATCGAAAGATGCAATGGACTTACCTGAAATACCAGGAAGAGGTATTTGGAACTTTGGAACCAAAAAACTGATGATTCAAGCTCCATTTATTGATGAAAAGATTATTAAACAAAGATGCCTTGAAATTGCCGCTGACTTTGAAGCCGGAAAACGTAAGTGTTTCAATCCTATGATTGGTGAAGTGGAAAAGAAGACTGAAGAAGAAGCACAAACCAGTGCTTATAAGGATTTTGTTAAAGATGGTGAAACTAGCAAGGAGAATGAATGAAGTCTTCTATTCTAGGAATGTATATTTCTAAGGTGGATATTGAGTTTTTAAAATATCTCCATTCGGTTAAAGTTGCCAGCTACGAGCAAGCGAGTCGAGACATATATCATGGCTTAAAGAGTAATAGCGTAGCGAAGAGGCTTCGCAAACTTGAGAATAACAAACTCATTGAAGGTTATCGCTCAAGAACAATTCGTCATGGAAAAAAAGTCGTAAGTTTAACAAAGAAAGGGTTTTCTGAATTTGTAGCAAAAGGAGAAGAACAGCGAATTGAAATTAAAAGTGACTCTGTAGAACACGACCTCTCTCTGGTAGATATACGTCATCGTTTTTTACAAAGACCTAAGATTAAGAGGTATATTTGTGAGAATGAACTTCAAACTTGGGGGAAATCACATGACGACGGGATTTACTCAGCATTTATGAACTTAAACTCTGATGGCCTAGTAGTTGCGGAGGGGGCAGAGAATCTACTATTTCTACCTATCGAATTTGATGCTTACCATAAGTCAAATTCAAGATATGAACAGTTCTTTGAAAAATACTACAGCTCAAGTGAAGTGACGATAGCTCTGTATGTATGCAACTCAAAGAGAATAATGACTCAGTTAATGAAAGTTGAAGAACAAAAAGCAAATACCGTTCATCCTAAATTTTTTTATATTCTGAAAAATGATTTATTAGAAAATGATGAATTTGTATTTAAGAACTGGAAGGGGCAGCAAATAAAGCTGTAACATTTGTCTAATGTCCAAAAGGTGTCCAAGTAGTGTCCTCTAAGGGACAGCACGAAAACGTACATCTACTCAATATTCTTAGGCTTTGCCTTTTCGCCAAATTCGGACTGACTGTACTTTTCGCTATTTTTCCCCATCTCGTTTCTATCTTCTCCAATTCATTTCACTCTTCGTTGCTCATTATACTCATTCATCAAATACTCAAGGACGCGAGCGCGGTCGAGGTTCAACTCTGGTAGTTTTTCCGTGAACGATTCCCAGAGACTCGCAGAGCAAGAAAATGATGCTGCGGTTCTGTCGTTGGCCTGGGCTGCGCTTATGTTTATAGGTTTTTCTTTCTCAGTATAGGCCAAAAAACTTTTGATAATCTCCTCTAGTATAGGGCTGTGATTCTTGGCCCCGTCTTTTCTACAAGTTTTTTTAAAGGTCTCAAAAATTGATTTAGAAGCCCTGAACGAGCAAGCTTTGTGATCGTTTTCACCTAAAACAGTTTCTAAAATTTCGTCAGCATTAAAAATCATAAGTCTATATTACAGTCTTAAATTTCTTTGTCAAATATAAAAATATTTGCTTATCGAATATAAATATATTTGACAAATTACCGATAATCAAATATAAATATATTTGAAAGCAAAATATAAATATATTTGATGGAGGTATGAAAATGAAAAATTTAAGAGTGAAAATTCAAGAAAAACTAGAGTTGAACAGCTTTGGCCCTCAGTATTTAGAACACAATGAAAGAGTCTATAAGATTAAGATTTGGAATAACGACTCGTTTCTAATTACGGATGTAACCAATGCGGGAAAACGCGGAACTGTTTGCAACGAGCTTTCTGTTAATAGCAACTATGGTGCCCCTGACTTAGCCTTTTGGAATGAGCTTCTAGCGACTCACACAACAGAACTACTAAAAGCGACAACCGATAAAATATTGCCACCAGAATTAGAAAAACCAAATTTTAAATTTTACTTTAGAGAGGTTGAGTCTAAGAGACTTCTCGCTCTTGACCTTTCCACAATCAAGCCTCTTAAAACTGAGCCTAAAAAATGGACATTGCCCCATGTTGTTAGAGCGATAGTAAACGGACAATATGAGGGGCTTCGCTGTAAGTATCGCCACCTTGATGACACTTGCGAGGATTTTGGAAAAGGTGAAATCAAAGACCCAATTAATTTTGTAAAGGGAATTGTTGAAGACCCTTCTGGCTGGTGGACACATCAACAAACTGACGGCGTTGTGACTGTCTGTTGTCACTCTTTCGATTCAAACGAATTTAAGCCAAAAATTGAACCAACTAAAAAAGTAAAACCAGTAAAAACCCCAGAAGTCAGCCGTAGAAAATTTGATATAGGATGCGGTCACTTGGGGAATGGCTTGCTTGTCTGGAATAGAAACAAGGAAGTGTCTGGAGACTTTGAAAAAGTGGCGCATATCAACGCCGACAGAGAAATTACTTACTATATAGAAAACCTCCCTTCTGAAGTTTTAACACAGGTTGAAAGTTACGCAAAAACTAATCCAAGCGTGTCTACCTCTCAGCCAGAAATAAAAGTTTTTAATGAAGGGAACCCAACAGAAAAAAACGTGTATGAAGCAAAAAAAGAAGCAAGAATTGAAAGACTTAGAGAAAGAGCAAAACAAAAACATGAGTTTGCGGATAATAACGGTTTTGATCTTTTCAGTGAAGAGAAAAGCGGTATTCCATTTGGTCAGCCCTTAGTTGGAAGCCCACAACGGATGAGACAACAAAGAAAGCATCGAGAGAAAATTGCTAATAAGATTGAAAGAGGAATGGAGGCAAGAAACTATGCACATGATTTAGAGGTTCGTGCAGACGCAGCAGAGAGTCGTAGGGCCATTGACTCGGACGATCCCGAAGCAATCAGAAAAATTAATGAAAAAATACAGAGCATAAAAGATGGCAACGAGTGGGCCATAGCAGCTAACGCCAAAATGAGGAAACTAAAAACATGGCAAGATGCTCACGATTATTTCATAAAGCTTGATGATGACGACAGTAAACGGATCGTAACTCACTTGATACAGCGAAAAAGCTTTTATGCAATCCCACCAACTCAAATTCGCGCTTATTACTTTGGTACTGACACCGCAGAAATAAGACGCCTAGAAAAAAGATTAAAAGGGCTTCGCTATATGGGTGAAAATTCAATCAATTTTTCAGTTGGTGAAATCACTGTAAAAGAGGAATCTGGACAAATTCAAGTTCATTTTCCAGATAAACCAGTAAAAGAGTTTCGCCTAAAATTACGTCGAGGATTTTGTTTAAAGTGGTCAAGGTATTCTGCTGCATGGGTTAGAAAACGGACACCTTCAATTAATAATCGTTATATCAATGAATTGAAGAATGTTCTTCTAAATGTGGAATACGAAAGATAAGTAAGAACTAATCGGATGCAATACAGATAAAAATATTTAAATATTCTTTGACTAATACGGAGGGCTTTCTGCTCTCCGTTTCTTTTTTATTTTCTAAAAACTAAAACGGAGGATTAATCATGCTCTTTTCGGATGAGCAATGGGCCGAAGTGTGCCCATTATTGCCAATGTATAAATCATCACCCAAAGGAGGAAGGCCAAGGCTTGAAAAACGAAAAATTTTCGAGGGTATTTTATATGTCTTCAAAAATAAAATTCCTTGGAAAGGAGTGCCAAAAGTTTACGGATCAGGAACGGCACTCAATGACTACTTTAGAGAATGGTCGAAAAAAGGTGTATTCCACCAGATAAAAGACCGCCACTACTCTATAGTCCTTAACCTTGATTGGGATAAAGTAGAAGAACTCAACAATTCATATCACCCTAAAATTTAAACTAACACAGGAGTAATTGCTTATGGAACATTCTAACAAGGATGAAGGGATTGCTACGTCTAAAAAGAAGGTTGTAAACAATACGATTCCAATTCGTGTAAAGAAAACAACTTCTCGGACTATTCGGGCAATCCTCAATAAATTAAATAAAAAGCAGCTTGGTAAAAAAGCAACTGTCGATGATGTCATCTCAAAGGCTTTGCCACTGTTAACGGACAAGCATTTGGATGAGATCAAAGAAGCCACTTATTCAAGCAAGGATCGGCTTGAAATGCAGTATCAAGATTATTGCAGAAAACATGGAAATATCTCAAAAGAAACCTTCCTCGAAATGCTTTTACAAGCTGGCTTACCCGTACTTACAAGTACGTCGCAAAGCGACGACTAAATCCACCCTAACTTATCAATAATACAGCGAAAATCTACTCGGCGTTCTGCCATTTTTTCGTGATTTCCCAAGGACAAAATGCTATGCTTAAAAACGATAAATCAGTTATCGGCGAAGAGGCTTGTGCGTCTACCGATAACGAGTTCTTTGACAATCGAATAGAAGTAATAATTGCGTTAAACCATTGCGTGTTTAACGAAAGAGAAGCAGCTTTTTACTGTAGGTGTAGCGTAGATAGTATTCGCTATCACGCTTTAAGATCGAGGAAGTTAACCTTCTGTGATTTTACAAGAGAAGGTTTGGTCTTTCTAAAATCTGACCTTGATTCGTTTCTGCAACTTTCTAGGAAGCAGGGCTATCGAGGTTAAGGGAGAAAGACTATGAATGAACTTACTCAAATTGAGATACCTTATAATTACCATCCAAAGGTCTACACATACCAAAGAAATTCTAAGTGGTATTGGAAATATAATCTTCCTGGTGATGTTTGGCATACTTGTTTTGCGTCTGAAAATAAAAGGACAGCAGATCGTAATGCTTCTTTAAAATTGGCTGATTTAGCAAAGGGTCTTTTCAATTCAAAAGAGATTGAAAAAATGCAAAAGACTTCAAGCAAAATTAGTTCGATTGATGATGCAATTTCAAAGTTTTTAGATGCTATCAAAGTTGAAAACTCTCAACGATATTTTGAAGCAATGTCATGGGAGTTAAATTCAAGTTTTAGATATTTCAAAGAAACTTTGAATGTTAAATTGATCCATAAAATTAAAGAAGATCATGTCTACCAATATCGTCATCACTTACTTTCTCAGGTTAAGAGTGGACAAATTTCTCAAGTGACAGCGAAAGGAAAGTTGAAGCGGATCAAGCAGTTGTTTAAATGGCTCAGAAAGCGAAAAATGATTGTTACGAATCCTTGTTTAGAAGTCGAATCTATTAAGGTGGATCACGACAAGAGAGCAAGATCAGTAGCAACACCGCCTAACGTCGTTGAGCAGCTATTGGCCGCCGATTATAAACATCGGTTTGATTTTCCAATAAAGGAGCTTGTACTTTTTCTCTTTTCGACAGGAGCTAGACTTGGAGAAGCCCTGCATTTAGAAGTTGATGACCTCGATTTACAAAATAAAATTTGGAAAATTGGGGAAAAGAAAGACTGTCCAACCAAATATGGATTGGGCTGGAGTTCTAAAACATCAAAAAGCAGAATGGTGCCTCTGTCCGACAACTTGATTGAGGTTTTGATTCCGCTCATTGAAAGGGCCAATCAAAACAAAGTTATTGGATATATCCCTGATACGACAAAAGAAGGGAAAGGCCAAATTCCAGTCGAAGCCAAATTCATTTTTACGATGAGAGATAGAAGCCTCACGACTAAAGATGAAATTGTCTATAGAAGAGTGAATGATGTGCGAGGAGCTTGGGGAGGTCTTTTTGCGGCTGCGGGTTTGGCAACACCAACCAAATATGAAGTTCCTAACTCTGGTGATGGAACCAGACATGGAAAGTATAAGGGCGGTGTGAAGGTTCGCTATGATGTGAGTGGCGTTCCTTTTACCAGACACGATATGCGAAGAGGCTTTAATGCTGTTGCTGAGAAAGCTGGAATGGAGCTGAAAGAACGATGTGCAGTTTTAGGCCATAATCCTGTTGTTAACCAAATTCACTACGGTGGAGAGAAACAAATTGACCATGAAAAAATAGCTCGTAAGGTTAACGAGCTATCAGATTCAGTGCTTGATTTTGATTCTTATAGAAACCGAAAAATAAGTTAAAAATGGTGCGCCGGAAAGGACTTGAACCTTCACATCTTTCGATATACGCCCCTCAAGCGTACGTGTCTACCAATTCCACCACCGGCGCGCACTAGACTTATTGAAAAGTGTGTCTACCAAAACGGAAAATACACTTTGTTACTATTTTGTTACCAAGCCATTTTCACAGTTAGTTACACGATTTGCGAACTTCTGTAAATCATCGACTTTACTGGAGATTTGGCTTGTTACCAGAAAAGTCTGTAAATACCTCGCACAATGCCCTCAAGCGTGCGTGTCTACCAATTTCACCACCTGGGCATAGACTTGGACTTCTTTATGAGGAAGGCTAATTTATTAAAAATTCGGGCAGTTGTCCATGTGAAATCAGTGACTTGGGGTGTTAATTATGGTGAATTAATTTCAACAAGGTGCCCTTTGGACTATTTCTCTGGTACTTAACCTGCCTAATGAAAAAATGCGTATTGTGGGTCATATTAATCGTTTTGATGGGTAGCTGTGCCAGCAACCCTGATCATTTGTCCAAGGACAATCTTAAGGATGTAACGGGGATTATTGCCCGTAAGAAATGGCTTCTTGAAGAGATTGATATGGTCGAGCGCGAGCTTAGAAAGGTTGAGGATCAAATTCAAACCACTAGGCTGATGATTAAGCAAAGGGCCACGGTGGATGCCAATGATATGGACGGAGTGATCGAAAATTATTCGTCAGATTTATCAAGGTATGAATACGAAAAGATTGACCTGATTAAGGAACTTGAAGGCCTAAAGAAAAAGCTCTAATTTTTCTAAGATAAGTTCAAAGTCGTTTTTAAAATCTTCATAAGAATTAAAACTATAATCAGCTTCTTTAGAGAAGTCTCGGTCTTGGTATTTTGGATTATTAAACCAAATGGATTTTGCGCCGGCATTATGCCCGGCCTGTAGGTCAAAAAGGTAGTCGCCAATCATGAGGATATTTTCTGGTTTAACTTTCCAAGCATTGCAGGTGCCATGGATGCCGCCGGGGTTTGGTTTACAGTCCTCATGATCTTCCCGGGAGAAGATGGGATTAAAGTATTTTTTTATGGAACCAAGTTCTAGGTGAGCAACTTCTTTGCAGTTTCTAGTAAGGATACCAAGGTTTAAATTTTTTTCTTTTAAGAAGGAAAGTGTTTGCTCAACATGGGGGATAAGGGAGGCGTTCTTCGCTGCCTCAAGTTCAAACTCGTAAAGTCTTTGATGTAGTTTTTCTTTTTTCTCTTGGTCTTCAAGTTTATCAAGCCATTCAAGAATGGGGTGGGGTTGGGGGATGCCAAGGGCGTCTCTAATGGCATTAAAGTTAAGGTCCACATCGACGAGGGTGGAGTCTAGGTCAAAGATAATGCCTTTAAGTTGGTTCATCACGAGATTTTAAAGGTTTAGGAATGTGTTGGGAACATAGTTTTAAAAATTAGATGATAGGAAATTTTAAAGATGATGCGCGCTAACTGACAGCGTTGGTGGGGTACTAAGGCCAACTAGTGAGAAGGTGGTTGGATGTGGAAGGCCGGTCTTATTTTTAATATAAGGGTGGGCCAATAACCTAAATAGTTTTTTTGTAAAAAACCATTTTACTTAAATTTTCTAACAAGATTGCCAGCATCTAATTTCTATATTGGATTTATTTTTCGAAGCGGGCGATACTGACTTTAGAGTTTTGCGAGCGGCGACGCTAGCTAAACACCACGGGGGTGCAAGTCCCTCCCATAGAACACCTAGTTACTATGGAAGCCAGGATCTCTGAGTAAAGAAGTGATTCGATACTTGGTTGCAGATCTGGAATGGCCTTAAGACGATACCGAATCTTAAGGTCTGCGAATGAGCAGGTTGTAGCATTAAGTGAACCTTGCGACCAAAAGGTATGAAGCAGTTAATCGGTAACTGTGGAGCCTTGAGTAAAGCTTCCGAGCACACTGGCAAAACGTGCGAAGGGCGAAGAGATTAGCGAAGAACTAGGTATTCGCAGCTAATCGAGTTTTACTCCGGTCTAAGAGAGGGCGACATGTTCAGAAGGGTGAATAGCGAAAGCGCGGAACAGCTTAAAGAGTAGAATAGGAACTTTCAAACCTATTCAAGTAAAAAGGGCGGAAACGCTAACGAAGCCTTTTTTATACTAGTTAAGTTGGGCGGCTGAGGTTGTAAGTGTTAAGGGTAGTAGCAACATAACTGCTATCTAGCGAGGACCTCTGAGGCAGATTAAGACCAAAACAGCATGGGTGTTAATCTTAAAGACGTGTGGTTTCAATGACTGTTGAGAACTACTAGGGTCTAAGTAAACTGATGAAGAAGTTTAGTGTATGTTTTGAAAGAACTTAAGCTAGATGGAAACAAAGGGAAAGCTTAGAAGAGAAATGTCGGCCTTGGCAACCGTACTGGAGAAAATCCAACGTGCGGATCCGAAGTTAAGGGTTATGTAGGAGCTGGAAATTTGAGAAAGGAGCAATCTGGACTTAAGTGGAAGGAACCTACATAAATTCCCTTATTTTCTAGTCTTGTATTTCCCCGACCAAAGTATTTCCCCCATAGAATTTTTTACCTTATAAATAGTTAATATCTAGTAATCTTCATCTCTAAGTTTCTGATTTCCGAATAGCTTTCATGAACCATATTTTTTTAAGAATCCTTTTTGGATTTTTAATTCTATTTACTTTGAATAGCTGTCAGGAACAAGGGACCGAAGGGGATACCATTTCTAAGGTTCCAGATAATCCTAAGGTGCCAGCTCCAAACCCCACTCCTAAACTTCCGCCCATAGATACGGGAGGAGAGTTTAAGGATAAGGTTTTTCCCATAAAGAGTTTTGAATCTGATCTTGCCCTTTCGCTTTATAGACCAGCGGGAGTTGGGGGCGGCGGTGCCATGAGCGGCGTATCCATTAGTCCCTTTTCTACGTTATGGTTTGTTGGCACAGATATGGGAACTCTTTTTCGCTCAGTGGATTTTGGAAAAAACTGGCGGGCCGTAAATCATCTTGAAGCGGTTTTTTCTCCAGATATTGATCACGCCGTTTCCGTGGGTTTTTCTCCCAATCCAGATATTCTTTTTCACGCCCCGGGGGGATTGGTTCCCTTAAGAAGTGAGGACGGAGGAAAAACCTGGGATCGAATTCAAATTAATTTAAAGGATAATGAGTATATTAGGTACTGGCGCACGGATAGCTTTGATGAAAATCTGGTTCTTTGCGGAACGACTCACGGGCTTTTTATCAGTAAGGATAAAGGGGTTACCTGGAGCAGAGATCCTATTATGAACACTAGTGCCCAGGGAAGCTTTATTGATTATAAGGTGGGCGGTCATGTGATTTATCATGCTACCTCCGATCGAATTTATTATTCAAAGAATCAAGGGGATTCATGGAATGTTTTTTATAATAATGAGGCTATTAAGATTCGCGGTTTTACTGCCGGAAGAGATTCAGATGGATTGGCCTTTGCCTTATTAGATGATCAAGGGGAACAGGCCTGTGCCTGGGCTGAACAGCACCGAAGTGATTGGGGCGACGATTGGATGGAATCTAATTATAGGGACTGCGGTTATGTGTGGATTGGAAATGCTTCGGCAGAGTTCGTACAAACAAATCAGTACGGCGGCGATCATATTCGTATGGCCGAAAATAATTCTAAGACAATTTATGTGACTGGAGGACGCTATTGGGTTCGCCAGTACGGAACAAAGGTTTGGAAGTCTACCAATAGAGGACAAACCTTTGATTTAAAGCTTTATCAAATGAACTGGGATGTTACCCCCTATGAAGCCTGGGACCCGGCTAAGCTTGAGTATAGCGCCCCGGCCTTAGAGCAAGGTTGGTGGGATGATGGCTATGAGTCTTTTACCATTAATCAGCGAAATGCCGAGGAAGTTGGTGGCTCGGGTTATTTCTTTTTACATACCTCAACGGATGGAGGGGAAACCTGGAAGGCCCCTTTCACAAAATTTGCAGATAGTGGAGAGAGAGTTAAAGGAAAAAAATGGGAGTCCGTGGGATTAGAAGTAACTACGGCCTATCGAATGAAATTTCATCCTAAGAACCCAAAGCTAGCTTATGTTGGCATGGCCGATATTGGCGGACTTGTTACGGAAGATGGGGGCGAAACTTTTAGAATTGCCCAGGCCTTTTATAATTCTAATTTTGATTATGCCTTTGATCCTGATGATGACAATATTGTTTATGCAGCTTCAGGGAATCATCACGACTTCCCAGAGGGCTGGCATGCTGAGGCCATTAAGTCTAATGGTGGAATTTATAAATCAAATGATCGGGGAAGAACCTGGAATCGTTTAACACCCACGTCAAATGGATGGAATAGACAGTTCTTGGCCGTGGCCTATGATAAATCAAGAAACACTTTATATGGCGGAACCCAAAGTAATGGGGTGGCCAGATCCACTGATGGTGGGGCCACTTGGGCCATGTTTAATAATGGTCTTCCAAGCGGCGACTTAATAGTGGCGCAAATGGAAATGGATCCTCTAAATGGAAATATCTATATTATTATTACGGGAGACTATCCAAGATTTACCAATAGATTAAAAACGGGAATTTACTTTTTAGATGTGGCAAATGGAAGCACCACTTGGGAGCACTTAAGAGGGACCGTTCATTTTCCTGAAGGAGAAGTGGATCCTATTTATGATCTTTGGTGGTACCCCATCGCCTTTGCTGTGGACTTTAGTGAAGGAAGTGATCGATCTACGATTTGGATGGCCGATTATGAAAATAACCTAAACTGGCTCGCCACTGGCATTTGGAAGTCAACTGACAAGGGTCAGAACTGGGAGCGTAAACTTCAGTACACCCACCCCACCTCAATTGTTTTAGATCAAAGTAATCCGGATAAGATTTATCTTAATGGTCGCTGGCAAATTGAAGGAACCTGGGGAGATGGGGGACTTATTTATTCAACGGATGGGGGTGAGACCTGGAAGAAGAATGATAAAGTGCCTCTTCAGAGTAATGGCTATAACACAACATTGGATCCTAATGATCCGAATAAAATCTTTTATACTTTCTTTGGAAATGCTCTTATGCATGGACCAAAACCGGAGTAGAGTTGAAGCTTTTAAAACCGCTTTTTGCGTTTATCTTTTTAATTGCCTCAAATCTTGTTTTTATAGAACGAGTTTTAGATATGGTTTCCCGTCAAAGATGGGTTAGTCTTATCATCTATTTAGGAATCTGGGGAATCTGTGTCACTTCTTTTGCCCTAACTCTTTTTCATGAGAATAAAGTTATTCAGGTTTTTGGTGGCATGATTATGGCCATCTCCACGGCCTTTGGAATGAGCTACTTAAATATTGGTGGTCACTTTTTAAACTATATGGATATGGAGCTTCTTTGGATCTCAAGAGGTCATGCCATGAAGGCGCTCCTTTTTTATATTGATCATCTTTATTTTCCAGTTTTAATTGCTCTTATAGGGTTTATCTCTGGTTTTTTACCGGGGCATATTGAAATCAGAAAAAAAGGCCTAAAGCTTTTAGCTAATTTAATGATCCTAATTCCTTTTCCCCTCCTAGCAGGACTTACCTTTGTTAAAGCAGGTTATGGAACTGTAGGTATGCCTCAACAGTATTCAGCGGTTTCAACTTTTTTACTTCTTCAAGGATACGAGAGGGTTAGTGAAGGGATGGTGGAAGCAAAAAGACCTATTCGTTTAAAACCTACAGAAGAGGCTTGGTCAAAAAATATCCTATTTATTGTGGATGAATCTATTCGCCATGATTACTTAGATATTAATGAAGACAAAAAAATCACTCCTTTTTTAAAGTCTATAGAGGATCAGCTAGTTAATTTTGGAAAAGCCAGCTCCTCTAATAATTGTAGCGGTTATAGTAATGCGGTTCTTAGAATGGGCGGCATTAGAGGGAAGCTTTCTAAGATTGGCTCTAATCCCTTTATTTGGTCTTATGCTAAAGAGGCCGGCTACACCACCTGGTATTTAGATGCCCAGTTAAAACATGGGGAGCTTCAAAATTTTATGACAGAAGAGGAGCTTCAAAGCATTGATCATTTTGTTCAATTAGATAAAGTAGAAGAAGCCTATCTTGATCAGTCCATGATAAGTGAAATTTCAAAAATACTTAATAATGGTAAAAAGAATTTTATATACTTTAATAAAAGAGGAGCTCATTTTCCCTATACGGAAAGCTACGTCACAGAGAAGGCTCCTTTTCTTCCGCAAATGGAAAAAGGCGATGTTCTTGGGGACAGCAAAGAAAAGCTAGTTAATTCCTATAAAAATGCTATTTGGTGGAATACGGATGAGTTCTTTAAAATTCTCTTTAAGATAGATCTAAGTGAAAGCTTTGTTTTTTATACCAGCGATCATGGTCAAAATCTTATGGACCGAGGAATACAAACCCATTGCAATACTGAGGAGCCTCATCATACGGAAGGGATGGTGCCAATCTTTTTAATTCCAAATGAAAAAAGAAAAAATGAAATTACAAAATGGACTAAAACAAATTTTAATAAGACCAATCACTTTCAAATCTTTCCCACTATTCTCTTTACCATGGGCTATTCGCCTCTAGAGGTTATTAAAGAGTATGGAGAGGGATTAAATCAAAGGCCTACATCTCCCCAAGAATTTTCGGCAGGACCGGTCTTACCTAAGTTTGGAAAAGGGGTGGATTGGAATACAATTAATCCGTAGAGTTGGTGGCCTGATCTCTTAAGCGATCTTGAGCCAGTTTTAAGGCCCTAAGTCTTCTTTGTCTTTGAAACCTAAATTTCTTTTTCTTTGTATTTTTGGCAACAAGCTTTTTATTTTTTCTTTTGTTTTTTCTTAAATTCGCCGTTTTCTTTTTTCTTAAGAGCTTCTTTAGCTTGCTAATTCGAGACTTATTAATCTTAGGTAGGTTACGAGAGCTCCTCTTAGGTAGCTTTATTTCCTTTTTAGGGGCTTTTCTAGTGGGACTACTATCCTGAGCTAGGACTGTGCTAGAAAGGCATAAACAAAGGCTTAAAAGAATGACTTTTAAAAATCTCATAGGAATATTATCGGTAGTTTCGGGCAATAAGCCAAGTTTTTAGTAAAAACAGTAACTTATGCCCGTTGTATGAAGGCTTCTAGACCTAATTATGGCAATTATTTGATGATTTCAAACTTAGTAATACCTTTACTATGATCATGGGCCAAAAGTTCTTTAAAAGGCACACCATTTTTCATAAGGGTCCAATCATCACCAATTCTATCAAGTACTACATTGAACTTTCCATACTTACTTTTACCAATAAGTTTATACTTTGATAAAAACCTGATGGTTACATCACCACCGTTATGCTTAGCTAGGTTATCAGAAAATAGAGTAATAACTTTTACGCCCATTTTTGTAAGGACGGCCACTCCGTCAGGAAGCTCATTTGGTGTGGCCTGAACTTCGCGATCTAGTTTTCCTTTTTCATCAAAAATCTTAAAAATAACCTTAACAATATCGTGCTTATTGTCAGTTTCTAGAATAAGTTCTGATTTTACATTGTCTGATGTTCTTTTAATAAGCGCTAATTTCTTGATGCCAGCTTGAGCTGTACTAACTGAAATCAATAAACTAAGGCATATGAAAGTTATGAGCTTTCTTACTTGCATTGATAATCTCCCCTGAATGGATGTCCGTCTCGTCAGGGTCACCATTGCACTTATTTCAATTAGTTGCAATGGACCTTGGAATACTTACACGGCACCTATGACTAATGTTAGAACTTGTTATAAATGGAGCGGCTTAACTAAGAGGATACCTATGAAAATTGCAGTGATTGGCGGAACCCACGGAAATGAACCTGTAGGAATTGAGGTCATGAAGTACCTTAAACAAAATAAACCTAAAGGATTGCTTCATGAGTATGAATGTTTTCTTGGAAACCCAAGGGCCTATGAAGAAGGTAAAAGATATATCGATACAGATCTAAATCGAAGCTTTGGAAAAAACGGTGAGCGCAAAGGTTATGAAGGGGATCAAAGTGCCGAGCTAGTAAAAAAGATAGAAGGAAAATTTGACTTTATTTTGGATCTTCATACGACCACTTCAAATATGGGCCTAACTTTACTTTTAAATAATGACCATGAAAATACGAGAAATGCAGCCGCATATTTAAAAGAGTTAATGCCTGAAATTAAAATTATCGAAGGGATGAGGTTAGGGGAAGAATGTCCTTATACTAATAATATGGCCCAGGCGGGACTTACTGTTGAAGTGGGACCGGTGGCAAATAATGTTTTAGACTCGGCCCTTATTCTCGCTACTAATAAGATCGTCACAGCTATTTTAGAATGGGACTTTAAAGGAAATATTGATTTAACTAAAGTAGAGCATTTTAAGTCCGTAGGGGAATATAAATTTCCAAAGGCCGGGCAGTGGTATGTTCATCCCAGTTTAGAAAGAGCAGACTTTAAGGAACTTCATCCGGGAGATCCCGTTTTTATTAATATGGAAGAAGAGGTACTAGGCTTTGAATACGATAAGGCTATTTATCCTTACTTTGTTAATGAAGCGGCTTACTTAAATGATAATCTTGTTATGACAATGGGAGTGAAAAGGGACGGGTTTAATTAGTCCTCTAAACCTCGTTGGGAAATAAAACCTAATTTTAAGGCCTCGATAACTCTTGGGTAGAAGCTAGGGGGCCATTTTACAGCGCCCCCATCTTGAACTAAATCAATAGCTGCTTTATAGCGATCAATCTCTGGCATATCTTGATTAGCGCTTAAAAACTCTTCAAGTTCGTTGGCCAGACAAAGAATAGGAGAGTTTTTATAAAGAGCCTCTCCCGCCATACCCCTTGGGTAACCGCTTCCATCCCAATATTCATGATGTTCTTGAATCATCTTTATCACCTGCTCAGGAATTCCTTCTGATTTTCTAATGATAAGAACTGAATTGTCCGGATGGGAATGAAGAGATTCTAAATGATCAACATGATTTTTATTATTTAATACGGCCTCTGGAATTTTTAGTTTTCCATAATCGTGAAATATTGATGCTAAGTAAATATTTTCAAGGGCAAATTGATGACCAAAGCCTAAGCTCATGGCTATATAAACAGATAGGTTGCCAACTGCGATAGAGTGAGAGGCGATTGAATTTGATCTACCCACTAAGACTGATAGGGCCTGGGAGTATTGATTATTGGAGCGCATCTTATCAACAAAGTCTTCAACATTACTTTGCAGCTGATCTACTTTTTCTAAGTCTAGCTCTTTATCAGAGAAAACTTCATAAATGGTTTCCTGCATGGCCTTACTGGCCGTAATCACTTCCCGGTTGGCCTCTCCGGCCTGATTGACGAGGGCCTCAATTTCTTGGGCGCTTTTATCATCAATCCATCTCAAAAACTTTTCCTCATCTTTTTCATCGATGAATAAAAACTTAATTCCTTTGGATAAAAAATTATCGTATTTTTCACGCCCAAGGCTTTCCCCTAAGTTTTTAAACTTAACGTATTTCTCATTTAGGCATAGATAAATATCTGCCGGTAGCATGGCATCTGGATTGATTTTAGAAAGTGGTACTTTTTTATATGTCATATTCGACTTCTATTTTAGCCGAATATGACATTTTTTTGGAAATTTTCCTTATCTTCGTGGTCTACGTCTTCGGTCAGGTTTTGGGGTCTTAAAATCCAGTCTATGGCCAGTTCTGACGTTTATAAGCTCATATTCAAAGACATTCTCAAGGAGGCTAGTCTTAGAAATATAGCTTTTAGACCTAAATATTCGGCCATTTCTATTTTGAAACTCTGCTTCAACATAAAGGGCCTCTTTATTATTATGAACGACATCTTTTTTATCTAGGAGGATAGCGCTTGCACACCAGTTGCTTTTTTCTTGGCAAAAGAATGCTGGGTCTAAGGCCATCTTAATTTTCTTAGTGGTCTTTTCAACAAAATCATTAGTACTTAAAACTGATAATCTATTATTTCTCAAAGTAGGGTGAAAGCTTGGGCAATAACTTGAGTTTCTAGAAGCAGCTACACTTGTGTTTTTAATTCGAAGTCTTATTTGATCATTTTGATTGCTGACAACAACAACACCGGTATCGACGATATAAGAGCAGTTCATATTTCCCGCTGCTTTATAATTTTTCTTTTGCTGATACCGAACAGAATCTTTAACTTGAGGCATTCCACCATTGGCTAAAATTCCTGCGGTAAAGGCGTTGGCATCAGTACCATTATTTGGAACCGTAACAACTTTATTGTCTTTGCCACAGCTCGAAAGCATAAGGGCAAGTACGGTAAATCCTAAAATATTTTTCTTCATAACTCTCTCCCAGTTATTTTCTATAATCTATGGTTATCAACCGGAACTGCTGAGTGCAAACAAATTGGCAAGGTGTAAGTATTTATTTATATGGTGGTGTCTTTTTGTCCCTAGGGAAAATCGAAAAATTAGCTAGTTACTTGGAAGGATTCTGGCGCGAGTCCCAAAGACCAAAGGGATTTCCAATTAAACCAAATTGAATTTTATGAAATCTATTGCGAAAGAGAATATTATAATAGTCGTGACCAACATCATACTTTACGAAAAAATTTATATTTTTAAAGTACTGAGGAAGATTAAAGAGGGCCTTTGCTTCAAAATGAATGCGGTCATACCATTTCGCTTTTATAGGAGCCACATCTACCACATCTAAATTATCTGGAAGGCTCCTATCTATGGGAGCCACTCTATAGTCCAGTCCATTTAGGACATAGCTAAGTCTTCCATAAAGTTTAAATTGTGTTTTAAATAACCACCAAGGTTTAAAGGGGGTTGTTCTAAAAGCGAGAGCTACTTTTAAATCTTCATACTGACCATCTAAGTTTTTTTCCCGGTTAAATCCCGGATGCCAGATTAAAGAAAGCTTTGTCCAAGTCCAACGAGTCCAGTCGGAAAGCTCTTTTAGTCCTAGAAGATTATAACTTGAGAGCTCTAAATAATTAGTTGAAAAATTTCCTGTCTGAGTATTAATAGTTCCGTTGGGGTTGTAAAAATCCCCAGCCTGACCATTGCTGTGATGGCTAATTCTAAAAGACCAATAGTTAGGTTTCTTTTCCCCTTTTTCACTATTGTTCCAAAGATAGAAAGTTACACGGGGGAGATAGCCAGGGGTTTTAACGGGAGCAGATTTCTCAGTGGTCTGACGGACAATAAATTTCCCCGTCACCTTAGTCATATAGTCCCAACCCTTATGATTGAGGTTTTCAAAACCGGCCAAGTGTAAATTAATTTGGCCTTCATAAAGAGCGCGATTAAAAATGGTCCATTTTTTATGACCATCTTGAGTAAAATCTAGTCCATTTCCAAAGGCAAGATAACTTGGCTCAAGATTAGAATTAATAATCCTCTTCATATTTAAGTTTTCCGCCTTGGCCGCAAAGCTAAATACAAGATAAATGAAAATTATGGCTTTCAACTTTTTTACTTTCCTAGTGAAGACTATTAAGAGAACATTCTAGGCCCTAGGGGAAGGAAGGTAAATGGAAGCACGGCTTCAAAAGAATATAAAACTGATCTATTGGATAGATTTTGGGTGGATGATGATCCTTCCATTGGCCGTAATTGTGCCATATTTCCAATCTAAAGGCCTTTCTATGCAGGAAGTCTTTGAAGTTCAGGCCGTTTTTTCCGGGGCAGTTTTACTGCTAGAGCTGCCTTCTGGCTATATCGCGGACTTACTTGGAAGGAAAAAAACCATCCTTCTCGCCACCTTTTTTCACGCTTTAACTTTTACCATCTTCCCACTAGCCAGAGGTTACTGGGATATTGTCATCATCGAAATCTTTATGGCCTTAGGGGTAAGCCTTTTTTCGGGAACTGATGTGGCCCTAATTTACGATTCCATGGAGGCCCTTGGAAAAGGAAAGGAGCAATCGAGGTTAGTAGGACAGCAGATCTTTTATAAACAAATGGGAGAAACTCTAGCGGCACTGATTGGAGGTTGGCTGGCCATTTACGGATTATCCACAGTTGTATGGGCCAACGCTTTTCTGATCTGGACTCCTTTTGTCTTAGCTTTCTTTTTAGTAGAGCCACCAAGAAAAAAAATGAGCACAAAGGGTCATAAAGAAAACTGGGTCTATATTTATAAATCATTATTTAAGCAGGGTCCGCTTTTAATCTTAATAATTTTAAACACCATTGTTTATGGTCTTGCTACGCTGATTGCGGTTTGGAGCTTTCAGCCCTTTTGGAAAGAAATTGGCTTTTCAATTAGTAGCTTTGGGTATCTCTGGGCCCTTAGTAATATTACCGTGGCCCTTGTGGCGAGGAAGGCTCATCTAATTGAAAAAAACTTTGGCTCCACAAAATCTCTAATTCTTATGGCCGTCCTCCCTATCTTTGGTTATTTATTAATGGCCTTTGTTACCGGCCAGAAAACTTCTTGGGAGTGGATGCTTATTGGAGCATCTGCTTGTATTATTTTTCAAACCTGCCGGGGACTAGGTCAGGTGCTCTTAAAAAATGCCTTAAACTCACGAGTGGAAGGGGATATGAGGGCCACTGCCAATTCAGTTACTAGCCTTGGAATGAGAGTGCTTTTCATCGCTCTTGGACCTCTTATGGGCTATCTAATCGATACCAGGGGGCAGGCTTTTAGTTTTAATTCTTTTGGGATTTTATATATCTTCTTTTTTATGGCCGTCTTATTGCCATTATTGGCCAAAAGAGCAGAGTTTAAATTACCTGACTGATTGCCTCTCTTATTAAAACTTAGCTCTAGCTAACCGATAAGAAACACGGTGAGAGCATTAAGTTTATTACTAATATTTTTCTTCATTAGTTCCTGCGCAAGTTATGCGCCGGTTGCCCAAAGATTTCCGGCCAGCTCAGCCCCGGTGGGCTTTTGTAAAAACATGGTGCGTGACCTACTTTTATCTAGAACTCATTTAAGCGCACCTGATTTAACGGAGTATATAAAAAAGTCTAAATCTCTAGGTGGAGAGTATTATCTAAGAGAAATCAAAAGCCGTGATGATAAAATTTTAAAGGAGCTCTTCAGTAGTGAGGAGCTAGATTCTTTAAAAGGTCTGGACTTAGAGTTTGAACTAGACAATCTACTTAAAAAGGTTGGTTTTAAAGAAATAGATATTCTTCATAGTGTATTCACTGTAAGTGATGAGGAGCTTGAAGTTATCGTTAAAAGACTCTCTTCTTGGGAGCAAGAAAACCTTTTACGATTAATGACTCCAGAGGCAGATGAAGTTTTCTCAAGCTTGCCTATATCCCTTGTCGTAAGAAGAGCTGGTAAGAAGCAACGAAACACTAGAGCGGTTGTAGATGTTTTAGAAAATTATTTTGTCTCTTCTGGAGAGGCTACGACCAAGGCAAAAAAGAAGAAGGCCTATAAAGTTGTTGTAAATAGACCAGAAGTTGATTTTGATGAATCGGTTATTCCTAAACTAATTGC
The DNA here is from genome assembly GCA_002720865.1 of Halobacteriovorax sp. Lineage (GTDB taxonomy): Bacteria > Bdellovibrionota > Bacteriovoracia > Bacteriovoracales > Bacteriovoracaceae. Next base: position 251,630 of record PBIO01000017.1, on the reverse strand, counting down.
CTTTTATCGGTTGTCATCAGATGAGTTTAAGGCCCAAGTGGCAAAGCTAACCGATGAAGAACTCCTTATGTGGAATGAAACAGCAAGGACCTTTAATAATAAATATCAGAAAGTCTACTTCTTCGATACTTTAGGTGAAAATGAAATATTAAAAGCACAGTCTGATTTGAATTATGTGTTTTCCGTTTTTACAAAGGAAATGAGAGAACGGGAAAGAGTAGCTATAGAACTAGCAGAAAAGGCTGCTAAAGAAAATGCAGAGGCCAATAAAGACGAGCTTAAAGTATTAAGCGATGAAGCCCTTGATTCTCTTTTAAGTGAGCAACCACTTACTGTTAAAGAAGATAGTTTTAATTTTTCTGATGATTTTTCAGATCAAGATATCCTCTTAAGCTTTATTAATTTAAATGGCACAAAAAGATTAAATCTTGCTCCTGAGCCTATTAAAAAGATTCTACTGGAAGTTGCTGAGGAATCAGATGAGCAAAAACTCTTAGATGAAGAAGTTCAGAGCAGGATCATGAAAATCTTTATGGAGAAATTACCAGAAGATGATTTAAATTATGTTTTTGGCATGAGCATGAAAGGAACAAAAGAGCTTTTTGAAAAAGCTGCTAAAAAGTCCGGTTGGGGTGAAGAAAAAGGTCCTTCTAATATGCATAGGGGCTGGGCCTGGAGATTACTTCCCGATGATGATCCGGCCTGGAAAGACCCAGAGTATTTGGCCTACTCCTTAAAGGTGACAAATGCCTCTGGAGGCGGCCTAAGTGCTCAAGATAGAAATCTCTATGAGAACATAAAATATAAGTTTTTAGATGAATGGAAGAAGCTCGATCCGAACTACCGGCCAGTTGAATTTACCACTACGGGAAGTGATGCTAATAATCTTCTTTATTCCCAGGCACTTTCTGCTGCTAGAGCAAAACATGGTAGAGAAGTAAAGGATGCGGAAATTTTATTCTTTGATCAAATCTATGGTGGAGTCCGGGGAAAAAGTGCGGGAATGGGATACCATCGTATGGGAGAAAGAGCTGCTCAAAAGCTAGATGATTTTAAGCTTCCTACCGCTAGAACTTATTCAATGAATCCAACAGATCCAGACGAGATTGCAAGATTAGATAAAGTTGAAAAAGAAGTCCTCGATGGAATAAGAGAAAAGGTGGCCAAGTATGCTGATACGGAAAAACCCATAGGTGGACTATTTTTTGAGGCGATTCAGGCAAATAGTGGTGGCGTCTCTTTTTTTAGGCCTTCTTTTTTATTACAAGTTCAAGAACTTTGTAAGGAACTTCAGATTCCCCTTATGGTGGATGAGATTATGGCAGGGGGAGGAAGAACCGGAAAGATGTGGAGTCATATGCACTATGAAGGATTTACTCCCGATATCATTACTTTTGGTAAGGGAATGCAGGTGGCAGGAGTGGCCACTAGAAATGGCTATGGTCCTCAAGGTCCGGTTACTCAAGAGGCCGTAGTAGAGTCTCTTTTAAAGGCCTGGGTTGTTTTAAAAACAATAAATGAAAGAAAGCTATTAGATAATGCTACTGAGATGGGAAAATATATTTTAAAGCGAGTTCGCGAGCTTGGGGGAGATATTGCTCCAACTAATGATCTTAGCTACTCAAGAGGAATTGGTATGATGATCTGGCCTGGTAATGTTCGTGGGAATGTACGAGGGGCAGAGGGAAGACTTTTTCCTTATTTAAATATGTCCAGACAAGAGGTAGACGAAGTCCTACCTAAGCCTAGTAACTAGGGCCTTTAAAAAGTTCTCTTCAGCTCCTTTTGAGGTTCTAAAATAAAGAGCAGGCTCAATAAGTTCAAGTTCCATTAATTCAAATGAATCATTATTTCTAACCAAGTCAACGCGATTATAAAGCTGAGTTGGGTCAACAATGGCCTTAGCCGTTTCAATTAATTTCTCTTCCGGAGTAATCGATTTAATTTCCCCGCCCCATTCTTCTTGTACTCGATAGTCCCCAGGTTTAGGCGTTTTCAAAATAGCGTGGGAGTACTCACCATTAAAAAAGAAAAGAGAAAATTCCCCCTCTGTTAAAACGGAATCTAAAAAGATTTGCACGAAAAAATTTTCTAGCTTTACTTGAGGTACGGATTCACCCCTTAACCTTGGAAAGGTATTATCAGAATTAGCTCCTATATATGGCTTGTAAATAATTTTCTCAGTTCCTAGCAAATCACAAAGCTCATCGACGGACTTATCTATAATTTGATCATGAAAAAGAGTAGGTATAATTTTATGTCCACTTTCTTGTAATTCTTTTAAATAGGATTTGTGAGAGTTCCACTTGACCGTATCAATATTATTTAAAAGGAGAGTCTCGGAGCTGATCTTATCAAGAACTTTTATAAATTCTTCATAATGATCTTGGTAATCCCAGGTACTACGAATGATAACGGCGTCGAAAAAAGACCAGTCTGTTTCACTATGCCAGCTAATGGTGGAGATCTCGAGACCATACTTATGGGCCACGGGGATGGCCAGATCATCATCGCAGGAAAAATCTTCTAATTCATCTTTTGTTAGAAAGGCTATTTTTTTCATTTAAAAATCTTAAAGTCTTTTTTAGTAATCCATTTTAAGTCTAGGTAAGTACCTCTACCTGAGCCATAATAATAGGATTTATAATGGATGGGTTTTTTCTTATGGTAATCCTGATGATACTCCTCCGCAGGAAAAAAGTTCTTAAAGGGAAGTACTGGGACGACAATCTTTCTTCTAAAAATTTTAGCCTTATCAAGAATAACAATAGACTCTTGGGCCAATTTCTTTTGTTCCACAGTATGAAAAAAGACGGCCGGTTTATACTGGGGACCTCGGTCAGCGAACTGACCACCTGAATCAGTCGGATTTATAGAACGCCAATAGAGCTCAAGTAGTTTCTTGTAACTTGTCTTGGTATCATCGAATTTAATTTGAACGGCTTCATAGTGCTTTGTTGAGCCACTACTTACGGCCTTATAGTTTGCATCTGACTTGCTCCCATCTGTATAACCTGAGATTGCACTAAGAACCCCTGGCTTATCGTCAAAGACAGATTCGGTGCACCAAAAACAGCCCCCTGCAAATGTGGCCAACTGCTCTTTAGCAGAAGCTGCAAAGCATAAGAAGAAACTGATAAATAGAGGCAAGATTTTGAATTTCATTCATAAATCTTAACCTAAAGAATACGGTGGGAATAGGCTTTTTCAGTTATAATAAAGCCCATGTTTAAGGCACTTATAATTGAGGATCGGAAAAAAAGAGGGCTAATCCTCGATGTGAACTTTAAAATTTTTTTAGAGGCACAAACTAATATCATCACCTCAATTTCTGGTTTAAAAAAGATTTTAAAAGGGGACAGCTTACCTAAATGGGATCTCATTGTTTGCCGAGATTCCATAGAGGGAGAAGATGTTTTTTCACTTCTTGATGAGGCCATACCGGAGCTTGGTTATGATATTCCTATCGTTGTTCAAGTTAATAGGAAGAAAAAAGACAAGTTAAATAATGTTGAAAAGTTTATTTATGTGGAAGAGAACGGTCTTCTCAAAAATATTCTTTCACCGGTTGCTAAGCTTTTTGAAATTACTCCTACCCAAATGGCAAAATATAAAGTCCCAGATCCTTATCCTGTTGACTCTTCCCTGCTTGAGTATTTTATAACTTCTCCCTGCGAGATTTACACAGACGAAGATAAGGAGCATTGTATTCTTAGCGCAGGTGACAATATAGATAAAGAAGTTCTAAAAGGACTTCTAGGAGGGGATGTTTTTGTTGAAGCATCAAAAAGAATCTTATTTGTAAATACTTTCACAGAGCAATTTAGCCATATGGCCAACCTACTTGGAAATCCTGATATTGATTTGGCTCAAAAAATGGACGCCCTAGATAAAACATTAACTTTTTTAAGTAAAGAATTTCAAAACGGGGGGATGGATGAAGAGGTGGCAGAGCTGTCTCATCAATGTATTACTTCGATGGTTGAGATCACGAGTTCAACAAAGGGACTTGATGATTTTCAAAAACTACTGCTAAGTGATGATTTTAGTGAACGCTTTCTTACGGCCCAGCTAGTAATTTTTTACTCGCTTCATATGATAAAACTTTTGGATTGGATTTTAGAAGATCCAGAACTTAATATTCCCTATGCTGCATTTTTTCATGATCTGCTTTTAGAGTCTGATGATTGGGCTGTTATCAGAAATAATGATAGTTTAAAAACAGCAAAGCTAGACGAACTTCAAAAAGAAAGAATTGAGAGGCATGCAGACCTAACGGCAAAGTTCTTTGAGGCATGGGATTCGGTTCCTAAAGAAGCTTGCAAGCTAATTCGCGAACACCATGGTTCAACTGATGGAAGAGGTTTTTGTAATAATTTAGAGGGGATCTCAAACCTAGCAAAATCTTTTTTAGTTGCGGAGGAATGGGCCGTATCTTGTTTACCTTTTTATCAAAAGAAGGGATTGGAAAGATCGAAAGAAAAAATCTTAAATAGCCTAAAATTAAAATTTGAAGGGAAGGGATACAATGAACTTATTGGGGCACTGGAACTTTTAGAGCTCGTCGATTTAGATAAAATTGTAGAGTTTTGGCAAAAGGCAGATAGTCTTGATGAAGTTGAAAGAACATTAGAAGTCCATTTAAGAGAATCAAAGCTTTTAACCGAAGAAGAGCTCGGTCATTGGGAGGTCATCTCCTTTATTCACCACCGCTTAGAGTTAATCAAAGAGCAAGGCGAACATTTATTAGAAGAGACTGAAAAAGAGCTAAGCCATAAACTTCTTGAAAAAAGCTCATATATGTACAGAATTTTAAATGGCATTTTTGATGGACAAGAAACCCCTAGTATAGAACCTGAAGTTATCGAACAAATAAAAGATTGTTTTGATGATTATTTAGAAGCTGCACCAAAGGTTTACGACACCATTCAGGCCTTTAGGCTTTCAAGAGACTTAAAAGAAACAGACCTTATGCTAGCGGCTTCGCAGGCAAAAGTAACCATGTGTAAATTTCTTATCGATAACTCTTTAGAGGAAATCAATGTCATTGATCTTGAGGGAAAAACCGCTTTGATGTTTGCGGTTATCGCTAATAGTGAAGAGATTGTGAATCTCCTACTTGAAAAGGGAGCCAAGTTAGATCAGGTGGACCGAATGAGAAGAGGTCCTCTTTATCATGCCTTAATTCATGGTCACGAAGAGCTCTTCTTTAGTTTAAGTCAAAAAGGAGCTAGGCCTAGTCAACAGGCCGTGGGTGGAGTTAGTCTTTGTATGGTTTGTGCGCTCAGAGGACATTTGAAGGCCTTAGAGTTTTTAGTTAAAGAAACTAAGGCCGATTTAAATTCACAGGACGCCAATAAGAAAACTGTAATCGATTACGCCAAGAAAGGTGGGAATAAAGAAATCATAGAGTTCGTTAAAAACAATATCTGATTATTTCTTCATTCCTTTACTTCCAGAGCCAGTTGAAGGGATATCGTAGGTCTTAGTATCTTTTCCTTCTTTTCTGCTTTGGTCGTGAACTCTTGTTTCAGGCTTAAGCTCACATTCAAAATGAATAAATCTATACACTAGATAATCAGCAGGTCTTGCTCTTGGTCCGGAAAGATCCTCTTCTTCACTAGCTCCAGTATCATCGAGTTCCCAATTACCCTCATAAGTATCTTTAACGTAAGTGACTAAAAACGTGGCAACTTCTTTTTCCGTACCTGGAACGATATTCTTGTATATTTCCGTATTGGTAAAAATAAAGTCTTCAGACTCAAGTTCTGCCATCTTATTTTTGTATCTATTAATTTTTCCGGAATAGCAGCCTTTAGAAACATAGTTAAAATCAACATCGGGATTGGCCCGATCGTAAGAGATAAACATTTCAGAATTTCCATAGCCAGACTTTATTTGTACCCCTGGATCAACAATAAATTGTTCATCGGCATTGGCCATATTAATTAGGGCAAAGAATAAAAATAAGTACTTCATTAGCAATCCATCGGTTGATTAAAAGAGCTCTTGCTCTGTTTCTCTTTGTTAATTATAACCTTTCTTTGGGTTGTAGACCATTTAGAAAGGGGTTTACTGTTTAAAAAATCAATTAAGGTCTTAATTGGTTTATCAAATTCTTCTAATAGGTTATCATGTCGAAATCTTAAATCTTCAAAGAACTCATCTCCTTCGTCATTCTTAAGAACTTCAAAACCAATTTTAGTTAGTAGTAAAACAAATTTTGTTCTAAGTCTTGCTAGAAAGCCGCGTCGCTTTTCTGTTACACAGATAGGCAGAATACTCGATTCTCCCCGTTCAAAATAACGAATTGAATAAACAATATTACATTCGGGAGCCTTCCATTTTCCAAAAAGTTTTACATCTTTTACTGTATTGAGAAGGGCAATATTTCCATCTACAAAAGAATTTATATAGGCGTAGTAGGGTCCAAGAATCCAGCGGGCCAGTTTTCCTAAAGTGGTGGTTCCCTCTGGAATTTTAGAGCCTAAGTAAATCTCTAGTGTTTCCTCATCACGCATTCGAATTGAGCCTTCCGGAACAATATTTATATCATGTACGGCCTTTACATGTTGAGCATCGATTCCATTGATCATTGGCGCATGGGGATGGCATTTTCGTTTCAAAGGTTTCATATGCCACCAGTCTAATTCTTTTCCCCTTATATCATGGGGGATAAAAACTGGTTTGGGTGCAACTTCGTCGGGATAAATCCAGATCAAACCGTATTGTTCTTGGGTGGCATAACTTTGTGTTTTGGCAGATTTTTTTGGAGATTCAGCACAAGGGATATGAGTACAAGAGCCTTTTTCATTAAAGCGCCATCCATGAAACTTGCAGCGAACTTGTCGTCCTTCTACTTTTCCTTGGGTCAAGTTTAAACCCATATGTGGGCAAAAAGCATCAAGGGCATGTGTTGCTCCTGATTCGTCCCTCCAGACAACAACTTGCTGCCCCATAATTTTATAGGTTTTGATTTTATTTTTTTTAATTTCTTTTGAGTCGCAAAGGGCATACCAGCCAAGAGGGACTGCGTCCCAATTCCCAAAAACATCAAGCCTATCAAGAGGCTGTGTCCCTTGGTTAAGGTGGTTTAAGTCTGGTCTATTATAGTCGCGCATCCATGCTCTCCTTACCGACCAAAATCATATCAATTCTAGAGCTTAACTGCCAGCGTCTAAGACATTGACGAATATTAGGAAAATAACAGTCGTGGCGCGTAAAATCAGATACTTATCCTGGGAAATACTGGAACGAGTTTTGCTCCATATAAGGGAATATTTAATAAATTTGGAGAATTTAATGAAAAAAGCACTTTTGGCCATGGCCTTATTATTGAGCTCAAACTCTATTTTTGCAGGAACTGTGAATGGGATTCTCTCTAAAGATGATTCCGGTAGAGTGATTTTAACCTCTATGGAAAATGATCGAGAAGTACAACGAGAAGTCGTGATGGCCCCTCAGTTTGAATATACACTTGATTCTAAAATGCTTAGTAGCCAAAATTATGTTCTAGAATTTTCTGGAGAGATTACTGACTCTCAAATTATAACTGATAGGACCCCAACAATTATTGCCGGCAAAGATAAATTAGATGGGCGTATGATTACGGATGAAAAAGGGCAGCGCTATATTGATGGACAAAAAGTAACCTATGGAAGAACAAAGCCAATTTATGGAATTCCTTTTGATGAGCAAAGTAAGAGCTATTATGAAAATAAGGAAGTTTTAGCCAGAGGATTTTTTGAAAAAAGAGGTGATGAAAAAGTCTTCGTTATCAACGCCATACTAGAAAAAGATTTAATCTCTTCTATTGGTCCACAAAAATATCCAGCTCCTAAAGAATTTTATAATGATCCAAAGGCCTTTATCATAAATGAAATGCCTAAGAATATTAATTCTCAAGGAAAGAAGCCTTGGAGCGGAACTTTATTTAACAAAAAAGGTTATCAGCCTAAAGAAGGTGAAGGAGTACTTGTTATTACTTTAAGTGGTAGACAAGGGGATTCTCCTGGAGCCTCAGCAGGTCATTTTGCTTTTGGCGGAGGAATAGTAGGAAAAGATGGAACTATTAAAGGTGAGACTTATAATTTTTACTTTGAGGGACCTAAAGAGGTCTTGGCCGGTAATACTGATCTTGTAAGTTATTTTGGTCACCTTATCCAAGGTCAACAAAACTACAGACCTACTTTTACTTTATATGCTTATGGGATTAAGCCCGAAGAGCTAAAGAAGGCCAGAGATCTCTATGAAAAAGAACTTCATAAAGTAAGAACAGTCAAAGGACTTGAGATCACACCTGGTTATAACTGCACCACAACTTCAAATTATGTCATGAGAGAAATAGATATTTATGGACAGCATCACAATCTTGGTGCCAGATTATTTGATGTGCAAAATGTTGGCTATGTGAATCCATTTTCATGGTGGTCAAATAATACCAATGGAGAAGGGGTTATTGGTGGAGTTAGAGTGGTAAGTTATGTAACCACAAGAGACCCTCAGTATTATGTCCCAAGACCTGCTCTAGAGTCATTTGTTAAAAACTTTTCAAGTAAAAGGTGGAATAAGAGAAAAGGAATAAAAAGAGTTGATTATATCTTTATCCCTCAGACCCCAAGTCGAAGACAAGTGGGAGGTATGAGTTATGATCAGCCTATAAAAGAAGGAAAGAAAATTCTTGCTTATGATAAGGAAAGAAAGAAGAGAATGCCTCAGGTGATAAAGGCGCACGAAGTATTACTTGAGCAAGAAAAGCATTCTCACGCTGAAATTGAGGAAGCCAAAGCGATAATTAAAAGTGATCAAGAAGAAGTTAAAAAAGTACTAGATACTATTGACTAGACTCTATTTCTTTAAGTTTTTTATACAACCAATCTTTTGTAGGGACTTTAGTCCCTACATTAGTTTTTATATAATAAGGTTTACCGGTGGTTGAAGATCCAGAAGCGATTTTATCAATAAACTTCTTAACCGTGACCTTTTCGCCTTTTTGCCAAAACCAAAAACCTTTTAAAACGTAATTATATTTATACTCAAGGTGTTTTCTCGCCTTTGAAGCATCGTATTCTTTTCCGTTTCTTATAAAGGTTAACTTAGATTGTTCTACTGCTTCTAGAAGCTTATTAATCTTTTGATGATCTGATAGTTCAGCTGCATAGAGAGGTAAAATTAAAAAGAGGCTAAGGATTAGTTTCAATTCATTTTATAGGTGAGTGAAAACTCCATGAGAAGCTATGGCCACAATAAGAACAAGGGCGGCTGAGATGACTCTTTCCTTGATTTGCTCTTTTTGTTTTCTGCTCATACATAACTCCTAATCAAAGTTTTCTTATTAATATTGTGAGCTATTTCTTATCGTATTTAACTCAACAAACGTGAAGCTAGCTTCACAACTTGGGTAACCGACCGGAAATTTTGAACTTCCATTGGTTTTATTGATCTCTAATCGGTTGTTTTTACAAAAAACTTTAGAGGTTAATTTTTTGCCTGCTTTTCTTAACCACTACTAAACTTCCCGAATATTGCCAATAATGTAAGCCCTTCAGGGTATCTGGGGTGAAAAACTCTTTCATGCTATAAGCCCTTATGCTCAACTTTCTCCGTTTAAAATGGCGATTCCTCTTAATTTCAAGAGTCCTTATGATGGGGCTTCTGTATTCAACACCAGTCCAAGGTGAGCTAAGAGATTGCATAAAGCTTGTGGGGGACTGTGAGTTTTATACTTGTATTGAAGAAGTTAAAGACTGTGGACGCTTTGGTTATCCTAGGGGCTTTGGAAAAAAATACTGTGAAAGATTCGAAGACAGAAAAGATCAGTTTTCGAGCAAAGGCTGGGAATGGATAGAGAAAACCAGAACCTGTTTAATTAATAGACTTGCGAATATTTCAGATGAGCTCTCTTGTAAAAAGCTTAAAAGACAATCTTTTAAGGATCATGTGAGCTGTTATTTAGATGGTGGATTTTGTGAGCTTTCTAAAAATGATAAAAAAAATGTGTATAAAACCATTTGGCCAAGTCTATGGAGAAGAAAAACTCTAGTGGCAGGATGGAAAATAAAAAAACAATGTCGGCAAATTAAGAATTAAGAAAATGCTCCCAAGAGCTAAAGCCTAGTTTCTTCAAGACCCCATCTCTATCCGTACCATTGGCCCTAAGATTTTTTAATATTAGAGAAGTTTCGTTTTCACTATTTTGACTCTTGGAGATTTTCTCCCCGTTTTCAGTTTTGATTAATGGGTGATGCAAAAACGAGCAGCTCGTATAAATCTTATCATTTAATAGTTCTGCTAGATAAAATTGTGCCTTAGTTGAATCTATTAAATCTTCCCCTCGAATGATGAGGTTAATTTTTTCATCAATATCATCTATGAGGGAGGCCAACTGATAAGAAGGGAGATCGTCCTTTCTCCAGATAATAAAGTCTCCCATCTTTTTAAATACTTCCTCATTCTTAACCTTATGTCTAATGGCATTTTTTCCAGGCTCATAAGAATAATCTTTCTTAAAACAGGGACAATTATTCTCTTTTAAAAAACTCCGGCTGCATTCACAGACATAGCAATCAGGTAATTTTTTTAAAAATGATTTATAATAATCTTTTTTTAAATACTGGGAGTAATTTGTTTTGAAATCTTCTAGATTTTTTGGACCAGACTCAATAGGAATCTCTAACCACTTTAATGTATCGAAAACATCGGAAATATACTCATCTCTAACTCTTCCAGAATCGGAATCATCAATTCTTAGATGTAGCTTTCCTTCCCTTTTAATGACGGTTTCTCTATATATGACTAAAAAGTTATAAGCATTCCCCAAGTGAAGGAAACCACTTGGTGTTGGGGCAATTCGACTTTTAATGGACTGATTCATAGTAGGCCTTTATACTAAGCAAAACTGTTATAAGGATTATGCCCCAATGGACTCAGAACGTCTTAAAAATTACGCAGAGAAGAAATTCGGTCATAAAGTAAGACGTATCATCGAAAACCCTCAGAATATTATAAATGAAATTGCCTCTGCCTCCCAGCTACTTTTAAAAGATAAGATTGTCTCAGGTTTAAAGGGAGGATATGAAGATTTTCTTACTCTACTTAGACTCTTAAAGGCTTGGGGAGTGGGCGAGTATAAGGAAGTTCCTTGGAGAACACTTTGGCTTTCTATCTTGGCCGTTATTTATTTTGTTTCGGTGGTAGATTTAATTCCCGATTTTATTTTAGGAGTGGGATTTGTTGACGACTTCGCCCTTATCACTTGGGTTCTAGGATCCATCAAAGCGGACTTAGATAGATTTAAGGAATTTGAAAATCAGAAAGAGTAAGCATAAGTAAAATAGATTTCAATGGGCATTCTCCCTTTTACTTTTTCCGTGGTTTGATTATTAACAACAACTCTATTTCCACCGGTATCAGCCGACTCATCAAGAACTTCTCTTTTTATTTTATAAGAGTAGGGGACATGAGCGATTAGACCTGATTCAATATGCTCGTAATTTTTTAGCATATATTTGACCCAGCCTTTTAACTTGAATTTAAAATAACCTTGAATCTTATCAGTCTGATCCCAAGATAATCCGTCAGCTCCGGTTGTTAAGATTCTCTCCTCTTGATCAGTTGTAAAAAAAGCATTGGCTCCAAAACCATAAAAGGTTCGCTTTAAAATATCCGGTCTCTTTTGATAGTTAAACCAAATATTTGCGCTGGTATACTCACTTGTTTTTACTATAAGGCCAGTGGGGTTTGAGCTCCAAAACCCAGTTCCTTTATTTCTTATGTAGCGGCCCTTCATTGCGTAAGCTACGCTGGCTCCTATATTATAACGGCTTCTTTCTTTTCCCGAGAAATAGTCTATGCCTATATGTGGCTGAGCTCCAAAAGAGCTTTTTAAGTTACCATCTTGTGAGGCCGTAGTGGTAGAAGTGGTGGACTCAGCCCCAGTTCCAAAAGCATAGGCCCTAGATGCTTCACCAAACGGCCAAGCAAGTTTAATAAAGTAATCTAAATCATAGCCGTAAAAAATTTCTCTTTTACTTCTATAGTTATACTCAAAGAGATGATCGCCAAATTTTCCATTCGTTATATCAGGATCTGGAGTAACAGTGGCTCCGTTAACTTGGCGAAGGTCGTTTTGAGTAGTTTGAAACACATGAAAAGTATTGGTGTATTTAAAAAGGGTTTTTTTGGTCCAGCTGTAGTGAATTTGATTTTCAGCTTTAAGGCTAGATTCATTTAGCTCTTTTTTGATGGAGCCAGTATTTGTTTCATAGGAATCTCTTCCATAGCTTAAGGTGGCCCGCCACAAAAACATATCCGCAGGGGGCCTATAGTTTAGAAAGGGGGTTTTAGGACTAAAGCGAGATTTAACTGCCTTTGATATTTTCTTTTCTTTTAGAATTCGGATTTTTCTTTGCCTTTCATTTTCTAAGGCTTCAAAAACCGCATCTTTTCCAATTTTCTCAACAGTGGCCTCTTCCCTGGCCCTTTGTTCCTGTTTTGCTTTGAGGAGTTCCTCAACTTTTGAGGAAAGGGGCTTTTTTACCTGTGCCTGAGTAAAAACAGGTAAAATGAGAATGGCTAAAATACTCCATGATTTCATTACTTTATATTCTAAATCAAAGCGTCATTTAGTGAAAGGGATTGTCCAAAAGCGTTATACCTGATAAAAACCCTCCATGCGAAATTCATATATCCAAGTAGACACACCAAATATCCATATTTCTCGTAAACGTGAAATGGCGGAAAAGTACCCTGAAATCAAGTCCCTTATGGGTCCAAATGCCTCTAGCGCCCTTTGGATACTGGGGATTGTGCTTCTTCAGCTATTTTTAGCCTCTCTTTTTGCCAAGCAATCTTATTTAATTTTGGTGCTTGGGGCCTATTTGATCGGAGCCTATGCTAGTCATTCTCTCTTTGCTCAGATTCATGAATGCTGTCATAACCTAGTTTTTAAGAAGACTGTTCCTAATAAAATTATGGGAATTATTTGCGATACGGCCTTATTCCTACCTGGTGCCATGGCCTTTAGAAAGTATCATATGGTTCATCACCGCCATATGGGTGAGTACAAGTACGACGCCGATATCGCTAGTGTAGAAGAAGCCAGGTTTATCGGAAACTCCACATTTAAGAAGTTCATGTGGATCGTTTTCTTCGGTCTATCCCAGGCCCTAAGGCCTATGCGCTTTAAAAATATCAAGTTAGTGGATAAGTGGTTGATTATGAATATCGCTTATATGGTCCTCGTGAATATGGCCATTTATCACTTCTTAGGGGGTAAGGCGCTTCTCTACGTAGGTCTTTCAACCTTTTTTGGTCTTGGCCCTCACCCAGTTGGTGGACGCTGGATTCAGGAGCACTATGTGGTCACTGAAAATGAGCAGGAAACTTATAGCTACTACGGGCCACTTAATAAGCTCTCTTTTAATGTGGGCTATCATAACGAGCATCATGACTTTATGAATATTCCTTGGAATAACCTGCCAAAATTAAAGGCCATGGCCCCAGAGTATTACGATTCCCTATATTCTTACCATAGCTGGTCTGCGGTTCTTTGGAACTTTATCACCAATAATAGTTATTCGGTTTTTGACCGAGTTCTTCATCCCGAGAAGAAAGCTACTGCCTAATTTCTTTACGCTAAGAAAATATTTTATCGCCTTCATTTTCAAAGTGAGGGCGAGAGAAATTCATGTTATTCTTTCGCTTATTTTAAGGGATGAGCATGAGCTATTTTTGGGAAAAATTCACAGATGAAGAGCTACTAGATCTAGAGCTAAGAGAGCTTGGATTAGTTCTCAAAGATTCATTTAGGGCCCCTTTAATCAATCAGCTCCTCGAAGAACTTTCCAAGAAAAATCTGAAATTTAAACCTCACTTCTGGGCCTCTGATGAGTGGTTTTCTCCAGAGGGAATTCCAGGTATCGCTATTCCATTTTTCACCTTACATCCAAGGTTAGTTCGCCTAGAGCGAAAGATGATGGGCTATTGTGAGGGCGGTACTGAGCTTTCATTTATGAAGCTTCTAAGGCATGAGTGTGGCCACGCCATAGACCATGCCTTTGAGCTTAAAGATAGAACAGAGCGAACAAAGCTCTTTGGACCCACTCATATAGCATACCCTGACTCATACACTTATAAACCTTATTCTAGGGCCTATGTAAGACATATTGGCGAAGGCTATGCACAGGCTCACCCTGAGGAAGATTGGGCAGAAACCTTTGCTGTTTGGCTAACTCCAAAGTCAAACTGGAGAGTAAAATATAAAGGCTGGAAGGCCCTTGATAAATTAAACTGCTTAAATAGGCTTATGGGGCAAATTAAAGGCAGAAAACCCGTAAATAAATCCAAAGAAGTAGTTGATTCACTTGCCGACTCAAGGCTCACTTTGCGAAAATATTATCGTATAAAGACTTTGAGCAAGAGAGTGCAGGGAAGGGCATTTTTTGGAAAGAAGCTAAAGAGCCTTTTTTCACCTGTGGGAAAGATTAGCGGAGAAAAGCTTCTCTTAACTAAAAAGAAACTCATCATTAAGAGAGTCGCTAGAAAAACGGGGCTCTATCAATATGAAGTTGAACCTATGCTTAAAGATCTTTTAAAAGAAACACGTACCACTGGGCTTTTTGTAAGACCAGGTAAGCGACGAGTAGAATCTGCCTTGAGTGATTTGCTAGTCAAAGAAAGTATTCGTTTTAAAAGACAGGGAAGGCATAGGGTAATTATGTGAGCAAACTTCGAATCTTAGTTTTAGTACATGAGGCACTAGTTCCGCCTGATGATATTAAAAAAACATCTGAAGAAATTGAATTTGAACCTTGGGTAACAGAATATCATGTTATTTCTACTTTAAAGAAAATGAAGCATGAAGTTCATGTCCTTGGAGTTTATTCTGATCTAAGGTCTATTCGAAGCGCCGTAGATGAGATCAATCCCCATGTGATTTATAATCTGCTAGAAGAATTTGATGGGGAAGCCCTTTTTGATCAAAATGTAGTGAGCTACTTAGAACTTTTAAGAGTTCCTTATACGGGCTGTAATCCAAGAGGACTAATCCTCGCCAGAGATAAAGCACTGGCTAAAAAGATTTTAACTTATCATCGTATTCCAACACCAAAATTCTTCGTCTTTCCTAAAAATAAGAAAGTAAACAGGCCTAAGCATTTAGAGTTTCCCTTAATCGTAAAATGCTTAACGGAAGAAGCTAGCTTTGGAATCTCAAAGGCCTCAGTGGTTCATAATGATGAAAAGCTACAAGAAAGAGTAGAATATATAAATAAAAAGCTAAATGATGATGCTCTCGTTGAACAGTTTGTGGAGGGAAGGGAGCTTTATGTTGGTATTGTTGGAAACTATAGGGCAAAAGCACTTCCAGTATGGGAACTCTTTTTTGAGAAAGTAGATAAACCAGAAAAAGAATTTTATTCAAATAGAGCAAAGTTTAATAAAAAGTACAGAACAAAAAAAGGGATTAAGACTGGACCTGCTGAACTTGATCCGGCCTTGGAAAAAAAGATCTTTAGTGTATGTCGACGTGCATATAAAGTTTTAAATTTAAGTGGTTACGCTCGAATCGATATTAGGCTGACAGTTGATGAAAAAATCTATATCCTCGAGGCCAATCCTAACCCCGATATTTCGGCTACGGATGAACTTGCCATGAGTGCACTACATGCCAAGATAAAGTACAAAGATCTTCTAAAGAAGATTTTGAGTCTAGGCATTCAATGGTCTGGATCAACCAAGTAAAGCTGGAGAAAGCTATGAAATTTCTTTTAATATTCTTACTAAGTTGTAACTTCCTATATGCTCAAACGGCTAAAGAGGAACTTCAAGAGGTTTCTAAAAAAGTAGAAAAAAGAAAGGATTATTGTTCTCCACTCGATAAGATGATGAAAAAGTGTGAAGCAAAGGATGGGGAAACGGATAAAAAAATAGTTAATAAGGCCCATAAAAAAACAAAAGAAGTTTCTAAGAAAGTAGAGAAACGAGAAGATTATTGCTCTCCACTTGATAAAATGATGAAAAAATGTGGGAAGAAAAAGTAGTGACTAAAACTTTTGGAAATGCCCCGCTACCTAAACGGTTTGAAAATGAGGCTATCTTTTCTCCTGATGGTTCCGAATTTGCCCTTCCAGCTGATACAGCAAAGCTGTTTATCAATTGGTGTTTAGAGTCTGGTCTAGAGGTTATGGGTTTTGATGTTTGGCTAGCAGGCCCTACAGACAACACCAGCTTAGATGAGTTTAATTCAAAGGGAGATGCCGGTCATTGCTTAAAAGAGATCGAAAGAACTTTAACCGATTCAAAAATCTTAAAGTATAACCGCAGTGTACTTTTTAATATTTGGGTTAATTTTTAAACGCCGAATTTCTTAAGGGCCTCTAGGAACTTATTTTGCTTATTTTCTTTGAGATAAACCTTAACTGTTTTACCGTCAGCATCGGTGAGGCTAGGGTTAACTCCTTCTTTTAAAAGGAGCTCAAAAATTTCAAAGTTATTAACAGTGGCCGCGATCATCAAATAAGTTTTATCGTCAAATTTTGAGCTTAATCTAGCTTCGTGAGAGATCAGATGCTCACACATAGCAAAATCCTGTGCCATAACGGCCTCGTAAAGTGGTTCTCGTCCTTTTTTATCTCTGTCGTTAATCTTTAAACCACTAACTAAAAGAAAATCAATAAGCTCTTGATTTCCTCCTCTAGCGCCATAGTGAATACAAGTTTTTCCATCTAAGCTTCTGGATAGTAGTGAAGCTTCTGGATTTTTTATAAGTTCTTCTTGAAGTCCATTGTAGTCGCCATTAAAGCAATGAAACATAAGCTTATTAATCCCAGCTTCCTGCATAGCCTTTTCATTGTAGGCTTCTTCTTTTTTATCAGGGATATCGCGAGTTTCTTGCGGCCTAGGAACTTCCTCTTTTTTAGGGGCTAATTGATCTTCAAATGGTCTAAAGATTACATCTAGTTCTTCGTCAGCCTCACTTTGAGAGCTAAGAATATCTTGAATCTTATTTGAGATTTGGTTTTTTGTTAATGGCTTTTTGATTGCGTCTACAATAAGGGGATCTTTTGAAATCATCCTAACTCTAAGGTCATCGTTAACATGAGCGCTAATAATAATCATAGGAAGATCAAAGTTTAAAATATTAGTTGACGTATTTTTTAAAAATTTTATGAGCTCATCAGAGGTTTTGTTAGGACCCATGACAATATCGATTATAGCGCATTCAAATTGATGATTCTTCAGTTCTTTGATAGCTTCTTCTACAGTAGCGCATAGAAAGGGAACATAATCTTTTGATTCTAAATCTAATTTAATAAAATTAAGAATGTCACGGTCATCATCGACCACCAAGATTTTTTCTTTCATCACATATTTTGCCTAAAATGCCAGGCCTTTGTTTTCGTAAATACATAGAGTCCATGAAAACTTAGAGTGGCCCCAAGTCCTGAGTTTTTTCTTCCGGCCCAGGGCGTATACCCCGATACACGGTCACAACAATTTAAGTAACAAGTACCGGCATCTAATTTTTTCATAAGTTTTTCGGCGCGACCTTTTTCGCTTGTAAACACGCTTGCCGTTAGGCCGTAATCAGTGTCATTCATATGAACTAATGCTTCATCATCGTTAGTAACTCTTTGAATACCGATGATGGGACCAAAGGTTTCTTCAGTCATAATTCTCATTTCATGATTAACATTAGTGAAGACTGTAGGCTCAAAGAAATTCCCAGGGCCACTAATAACTTTACCACCAGTTTCTAGTTTGGCGCCTTTAGAGAGAGCGTCACTAACCTGTTCTTCCAAAAAACTTAAATGTTCTTTTCTACTAATGGCTCCTTGAGTGATATTTTTGTCAAAAGGATTCCCAACTTTTAAATTCTCTACTTCCTTTAAAAATTCCTCAAGAAATTCATCATAAACTTCATCATGCACATAAATTCTTTCAACTGAGCAGCAACTTTGACCATTATTATAAAAGGCTCCACTGACGGCAGAGGCGGCCACATCTTTAATGCTACTTACTTTATTTGTTACATACAGAGGATCTTTTCCTCCAAGTTCAAGGCCTACTGGAACAAGTTTTGGTGCCACTTTTGTTGCGATATGTTTTCCAGTCTTATAGGAACCAGTGAAGAAGTATCCATCGAGTGGCATATTAAGAAGTTCTTCTCCAACTTCTGCGCCCCCAATAGCAAGTTTAAAAACCTCTGGGGGAAAGCCCGCTTGGAATAATAATTTTTCAATCTCTATACCTGTTAAGGTTGAGTATTCACTTGGTTTATAAAAGACTCCATTTCCACAAATAAGAGCTGGCACAAAAATATTAACTCCCACAAGGTAGGGGTAGTTCCAAGCAGAAATATTGGCAATAATTCCTAGAGGTTCGTAGCTTATGAACTCTTCCGTTCCTCCATCGTGGTTTACTTTTTTCTTGGTTAAGTACTTTTCACTTTCCTGTAAAAAGAATTGTATTTTAACCGCTGCTCCCTTTACCTCACCTAGGGCTTCAGAGTATGGTTTCCCCATCTCATCGCTTAGTACTCTGGCCAAGTGTTCTTTATTTTTTCTTAGTAAATCAGAAAATTTACTCATCATTAAAATTCGATCTCTTACTGACGTTTTTTGAAACTCCTGGACCCCATTTTTTAGTAACTCATACTTATGAGCAAGAGTCTCACTATTGTCGGTAGGAATTTCTTTTATTAACTCGTTATTAGAGGGATTATATATTTTTAAACTCATTTATTTTTCTCCACTTCACTTAAAAAATAATCATACAAAGGGGTCGGGTCACAAACAACATCTTTCAACGTTGGTGAAAACTCCGGATGCCATTGAACGCCGAAGGCACATTGGTCTCCATCATAATGAAAGGCCTCAATAATTTGGTCACTTGAACTAAGGGCATCTACTTTTAAATTGTCTCCGAGACGTTTTACGGCCTGATGATGAACTGAATTGACTTGGAGCTTTTTTTTGCCCTCATATATCTTATGAAGAAGACCATCTTCAGTTACATCAACTTCGTGATTAATATGGTCATACTTATCTGGGTCTCTGTGAACCTGCTTGGTTTTAATTTCCGTATTTATATCTTGATGAAGACTTCCACCGAAATAGGCATTTAATACTTGAAACCCGCGGCAGATACCATAGATAGGTTTTTTATTTTTAAAGGCATAGTCTATAACTTTTAACTCATACTGGTCTCTATAGGGATCCCCAGGCCAGCGCTCTTTATCTATATAATCATCACCATAGGTTTCAGGGCAAAGATCTGAACCACCTTGGATAATAAATCCATCTGCTTCTTCTAAATATTGAAGCAGGAGATCGTCCTTTAGATCGGGAAGTAAATAAGGCATAACTCCAGGTCTGGCCAAATACCTCACCATATCATTTTCCATATAGGTAAGTTCTTTATGACCAAACACTGTCCTTGAAGGGTCCTTATAAAAAAAGCAAGGGGTCATGGCTATTTTAATCATAGGTTACCTTCAATGGCCCAACTATAAATTTCTTTGAAATTTTCTAGGCTAACGGGCCTTGGATTACATTGATGGCAAACATCTTTAAGGGCGAGATCGGAAAGGGCGTCTATTTTATCTGTTCCCACGTCGATGGCACTTAAGTCTCTTGGAAGGCCAAGAGAATTATTTAATTGGAGGGTCCAGTCGATTAGGGCCTTAGAGGAAACTTCTCCTAGATCTAAGACTTTACACAAAAACTCGAAACGATCGCTGGAACATTCAGCATTAAACTTTATCCCATAGGGAAGCATAATGGCGTTGGCCAAACCGTGATGAGTATCAAACAAAGTTGAAAGGGGGTGGGCAGTAGAATGAACGACGCCAAGTCCTTTTTGAAAGCTAGTTGCACCCATAAGAGCGGCCATTTGCATTTTGGATCTAGATTTTAGGCAAGGTGCTGTACTGGCCTTATATAAACTCTCATTGATAAGCTTGATGGCCTCTATCGCGATACCGTCACACATGGGAGAGAAGCCCTTTGAGACATAGGCTTCGATATTATGAGTTAGGGCGTCTATTCCAGTTGCCGCTGTGATATGGGGAGGCAGTTCCATTGTAAGTTCCGGATCTGCGAAAACCATTTTGGCCATTAACCTTGGAGAGAAAAGGACTCTTTTTTGATGACTTTCATCCTCCGAAATTACAGTTGATCGGCCAACCTCCGAGCCTGTGCCGCTAGTCGTAGGGATAGTTATAAAATAAGGAATTTCCTCTACAACATATTTGTCTCCACCTAGGGCATCGTCAAAATCAAAAAGATCACGTTCGTGATAGGCCTTAAGGGCGATGGCCCTGGCCACGTCCATACTAGCACCTCCACCTAGTCCTATAATTGAGTCGGCTTTTTGTTCATGGTAAGAATTAGCCCCGTCTAAAACATTTTTCTTAACAGGGTTCTTATCAATTTGAGTGAACTGAACCGGCTTTAGTCCAGCTGATTTTAGTTCATCCATGATCTTTGCAAATAGGGGTAAGGAAGCAAAACCAGGGTCTGTAACAACTAGCGGATTTAAAAGTCCTTGCTCTTTGAGATGAGGCCCGACCTCTTTTATTACTCCTGGTCCAAATCTAATGGGGCAAGGAAAATTATATGTATATTTTTGAGTCCAATCCATTTTTACACCTACATAATTTCAAAATATCTTTTGAGTTCCCAGTCGGTAACGACTTTAGCAGCCTGTTTCCATTCCCACTCACGGGTTTGACTAAAATGCTTTATAAAATCCTCTCCAAAAAGCTCATTGGCAATTTTTGAGTCCTTCATTTTCTGGGTGGCCTCCCAAAGATTGGAAGGAAGTACACCGTGGGACTTATCCTCATAACCATTGGCCGTGCACGGGGGTTGAGTTAACTTTAATCCTTTTTCTATTCCATAAAGACCTGAAGCTAGAGAAGCTGCTTGGGCCAAATATGGGTTGGCATCAGAACCTGGAACACGCATTTCAATTCTTGTGGACTTGTCAGAGCCTGGAAGAACTCTAATAGCCGTGGTTCTATTATCAATCCCCCAAGTGACTGTGGTTGGGGCCCACATTCCTTCTACAAGTCTTTTATAGCTGTTCATATTTGGGGCATACATTGGGAGAACTTCTGGAAGACAGTGTAGAAGGCCTGCTAAATAGCTCTCCATAATAGGACTCATTTTGTTTTTTGATTTTTCGTCAAAGAAAACATTTTTACCATCCTTCCATAATGATTGGTGAATATGGCCAGAACATCCAGGGAGCTTCTCATCCCACTTGGCCATGAAAGAAGGTATGACACCATGATGATGTCCTATTTCTTTTGCCGAGGCCTTAAAAAGTACAGCTCGGTCAGCAGCTTCTAAAATATCTTTATAAAGAATTGCCACCTCATAAACACCTGGACCGGTCTCAGTATGTATTCCTTCAATGGTGACTCTAAATGCATCCATTAAATCAAATAAATCATGGAAGTACTCTTTCCTCTGAGTGCTTCTAAGAATCGAATACCCAAACATTCCTCTTGTTATTGGGTTTGGATGAAGATGATCATTATCGTGTAGGTCATTTGAGTTTTCTTCAAAATTAAACCATTCAAACTCTTGGGCAAAAATTGGAGAGTAACCCATATCTAAGGATTTCTGCCTTACTTTCTTTAATAGACTACGAGGGCAAACATGAAGACCATCAAAGTCCGCTAGTAAAAAAGGAATATCTTCATCCCAAGGAACAAATCTTAGAGTATTTAAATCGATCTTTGCGTTGGAGTCAGGGTAACCTGTATGCCAGCCCGTAAAATCGACCCCTTCATAAGAAGTATCGGCACAGTCCCAGCCAAAAACAACATTACAAAAACCAAAGCCGCCATCAATAACTGATAAGAATTTATCTAGGTGAATAACTTTTCCCCTTAGAATTCCGTCTATATCCGTAACGGCCAGCTTTACTTTTCCACCAGGAAAAGATTTAACTTTTTCAATAACTTGTTCTTTTGTTAACTTCATTATTTTTCTTCCTTATAAAAACAGGTAAAGATTAAAGAGGAACCAAACATTATGCCAAAAAAGAGCAGGGCCAATCCTTGATTATAATAAGACATGGCAACTAGGGAGACAGTTGCAATGATAAGAGCTAGAGCTGGAACTAGGGGATAGGCAAAGACTTTAAAAGGTCTTTCTAAATCAGGCTCAGTCACTCTTAGCTTGAAGAAGGCGCACATGGAAATTACATAGAGACTTAGGGCCCCAAAGCAGGCAAGAGTAATTATATCCCCAGTCCTGTTAGTAAGGACGGCCCCAATTCCTATGATCATATTTATGAGCAACGCAAAAGCTGGTGTCTTAAACTTCTTATGAGTCCTTCCAAAAATCTTAGGAGCAAATCCAACTCGTCCAAATTCAAAAGTTGCCCTACCGGCCGCTAAAATAATTCCGTGAAATGAAGCGACTAAACCAAAGAGCCCAACCCAAACAATGAGGTGGTATAAAAATGCGTTACCACCAGCAATGCTTTTAATGGCCAGAGGAAGGGGAGAGTCAGAAGCGGCAGTGGAGCCTGCTTCGTAAACGATTGTTTCCCATCCACCGACACCTATGGCAGAGGTAAAAGTTAAGAGGCAAAGAATAACCAAAGTCGCGATTGCAGAACCAAAACCAATAAGCACATTTCTTTGGGGATTAATGGTCTCTTCGGCCACATTAGCTACCCCCTCAATTGCTAAGAAAAACCAAATAGCAAATGGGATGGCCCTAAACACACCTTCCCAGCCATTTGGAAAAGCATTCTTTGCTAGGTTTGCTGTTTCAAAGTGAGGAAGAGCTACACCTGCGAAGATTAAAAGCTCTACGACGGCGATTATAGTGATCACCAATTCGAACATGGCGGCAATTCTTACGCCGATAATATTAACCCCAGTGAAAATGAGAAAGGCAGCAATAGCTATATAATTGGCCGGTATGCTTGGCATATGGATATTTAAATAAGCACCGATAGCAAAGGCGATGGCCGGGGGAGCGAAGATAAACTCTATATTTTGGGCCATACCTCCCAAAAATCCCCATTGGTTTCCAAAGGCCCTTTTTGAATAATCAAAAGCCCCGCCTGCCTTAGGAATAGCGCAGGCCAGTTCTGTGTAACTAAAGGTAAAACAGACATACATGATAATGATAAAAAAGGTGGCTATGGCCAGGCCTAATGTGCCACCCTCAGGTAAACCTAGATTCCATCCAAAATACATTCCACTGATGACATAACCAACCCCAAGACCCCATAACATAAGGGGACCAAGTGTTCGATCGAGTTTGCCATCTCCTTCGGCCAATCCGCTCATTTTTACCTCTATAAATTAAAAAATTAGAATCTTTAAATGATAGGAAATAAATAAGAATTAGTCTTAAAAATTAATAATGCGGAGGCAAAGAGTCGGTTTATTGTTTTAGAAATAACGCGGCCTAAGGAAGACCGCGTTTTTATGATTTATTATGAACTTACTTAAGTGGCATTCTGTAGAAAGACCCGTGCTCATGAGCATGCTTTTGAGTGATCATTCCGTAGCCGTCAAAAACTTCCCCATCAACATTAAAGTCACGGCCAAAACCACCTTTACCCCAGCTATTTTTGAAGTAGTAAACACCTTTGTAAGTGAACTCTTTAGTCGTTCCGTCTTGCATCTTAACAGTTGTTTTTACGATTTTTTCATCGTCGTAACCAACGACTAGAACTGAGTGACCAGCACCATTTTCTCTTGATACCTTATAGTCAACAGACCCTCTTTCTGGATATCCAACAATTCCTAGAGTCCAGTTTTCTTCCGAACGACCAATACCAAATTCAATAGCCTTTCTATGGTTCCAGGCACCATAAAAGAACTCAATTCCCATTGTTAGAGGAATTCCCTTGGCCAAAAGTCTTTTAACATCTTGAGTATAATAAACACTGTAGTTAGTGCTTGAAAATTGAATATAGTTATTTCTAAATTCAAAAGCTTCAGTTCTAGCTTCATCAAATTCCGGATCATATAGTTCATTTCCTTCAGATTGAAGAACTTGTGAAGGAGTGTTTAGAAGTCTTGGGTCTCTATGTCCAAGGAGACATGATTTTTTTAGTCTTCCTTCTAGGTGACCACATCTTTGAGTGGCCATCGGATTAAAAGAGTTTTCTTCCCATGTCTGTCCGATATAAGAATAAGTTTGTTCTGTTGGAACTCCGTAATTTCTTAGAGCATTAAAGTTAGACCATGAGTTAGACCCATCTGAAGTCCTATTTCTCATGATTAAATACTCTAACCATTCTTCAGAAAGATCCAGAGAGTCTTTTTCGAATTGATAGTTCATAAGAAGCATTGATTCAAGCATGGCAATACCACTAAAGATTGAACAAGTTCCACGGGCCCCTTGAGCTCTAACAGGTGTCATGATCTCTTGCATTTCAAGAAAGTCGGATTTGCTTATGTTTTTAAAATTCGATTTAGAATCAATCGGATGAATTAAATTCTTATAAGGAGCGTCTAAATATGCTCCGTCTACACTTGCTTGTAGGTTGAAACCAAAAGTAAGCGAAAGTGCCAATAAAATGTGTTTCATAGTATCTCCATGTTAGTCCCAGTCAGGCGCAACATCCCCTGCGTAACTCAACTAGTCAATACATCATTTATAATGCGTTTTAATAAGCGGATCTAATGAGCTACCCCATATAAACTATTAAATATCAAGTATTTAGAGTTCTTATGGTATAATTGCGCTCTATGAACACCTTAGGAAAACATAAGAAAAAGGGCCTTGAGGGTTTTAAAAAGTTCGTCGGATCCCTTGAAAGCATGAACGAGAAAACCCGTATTAAGGTTGTTCAGGTCGCTATTTTAGAGGATCCTGTTTATCTCATGGCGGCCATGTCGAATATGACAGATTTTGGTTATATTTTTAATTATAGCTCTGAAGAGATGCAAAAAATCTACTCTGGCGTCGCTGGAGGAGTTCAAACTTTACTATTCGCTCTTTATGAACATCCTCAAGAGCAAGAGTTTTTAAACTCTTTAGATGATCGTACGAGATCATCTTATCGAGATGAAAAAGAATACTTAAAAAAACCTAGCACTGCTCAAATTATGACGGCCAGAAAATCCTTTTTAGCCTCCATGAGAAGCTTACAAGAAAACTTTTCCATTGGGAGTTTTGAATGGAATTTACCAAGCGATTCGGTCGTTAATGGAACTGGGTTTGATTCGGCAAGCTCGACTGGGGAATTTGAGCTTAAATACGATGATGGAACTGTGGCCCTTAGTGGTGAGTTAGAAAAAAAGCTAAGAGTAGGGGAATGGAAGCATTATTATCCCAATGGACAGCTTATGGCCGAGGGAGTTTATATTAGCAGTGAAAAAGCTGGTCCTTGGACATTTTATTTTGCTACGGGAGAAATAAAGGCGAAGGGTGAGTATAAAGAAAACTTAAAGGAAGGCACCTGGGAGGAATACGATAGAGAAGGTCTTATGACCCAGGTCATCTATAAACGTGGAAAATCTGAAATCTAAAAAGAATCTGTTAGGGCCTCTTGAAGGGCGGCGATAATCTTTCGGTATGAAGGGAGCTGATAGGTTTCATTCATATTTTCCAAAATTTCTTTAATAGTTAGACCTTTTTCTTTAAAGTCTAATAGACTAGAAACAAAATCCTCTAAGACGATAAACATTATACTCATGGCCCCAAGACTAGAAGTATAGACTTCAGCAAATCCAATCCCATTTCTCATGCCATGATGTTCTCGGATTATTTGCTCAGCACCCCTTGGGGCATGCTTCATTTCATGTATAAAAGTGGCCATATTATGGGCATGCTCAAGAACCAGGTCTTTTTCTTTAGCTTCAAGTTTTGCCTGATAGAGATCAAGCTTATTTCTAATTCTAATATGTTTTTCTTCTGTTAATAAAATATCGTGGAAAAAAGCAGCAAAAGTTATCCTTTCAACATTGGCTTCAAATTGTTTTTTTTCTGACCACTCAAGTTTTGGCATAACAGCTGAGGCAAAAACACTAATCAAGTAGCTATGCTTATAAGCAAATGATCCTTTATTATTTAGGATATTTTTTAAAAGACCACCTAGCTTCTTATTTTGGACCACTGATTGTGCCATGGCCTTAATAGAAGCCTGACTCATCAAAATCATTTGTTCTGTAACACCGGTATTATTGATAAGTGTTTTATTAATATCATAAGCGTCTGATCTAAGCTCAACGAGGACTGGCTCTGGTTTTGTGATATCTGTAATGGATCCCAAGTACTGTTTAAGCTGTGCCTCTAGAAAGTGGTTTTTTTGATCTGTCGGGATATGAAGTTCTTTTACTCCTTGTGCTTCATATTTTTGAATGGCAGCTTTATCAAACTCATCACCGCTATGAATCCTTTTAACATATTGATCTCCAGTAGACCTGGCCAATTTGATATAGGTATCACAGGGGGCCTTGTTCATTACATAAAAGTTTTGAATATCGATGGGAATATAGTCGCCTAGCTTTAACTCTTTTAATTTTTCTAGAGTTATCCCAAGGGTTTTTCTAACTAGGGTGGTAAAGTCGCTGACTTTAAATCTTTCCGGTAAGTGAGCATATTCAAACCCTGCGGCTTCAAATTCACCGAGAACCAAAACCTTACAGGTAAGCTCATTATCGTAAATATAGTTTAAAACAATTCGAGCAGTCTCTTCAGCATTATGATCTGGTGATGGGTTTATGCTTCTGACAACGACTAAGTCGAGCATAGGGTTTTCTGAAATATAAGCAGTCCCGGGGGTACCATGTTTTTCAACATGGACTTTAGCTCCAAACTCCGCACGAAGGGCAGAGCTTAAAAGGCTAATGGCCTTGGGATTACTTTCTACTACTAAAACGTTCACAATATTTTCCAGATGTTATGTGTTTATTATAACTCAATTATGAAACTAAAAGAGTGAATTTTTTTAGACAGAAGTTCGGAACTAAATCTCCTAGTATTTATGTACGCATTATAATTTCTGCTCTTATTTTGTGGCTAATTTTATGTACTTTGATAATATAAATAAAAATAAACTAAGTAGGGAAATTATGGATGCTTCAGAGTATGCAAAAATCATTAACAATATAGCTGTTTTCAAGGGCCTCTCACCTAAAAACCTAGAAAGACTAGTTGGTGTTTGCACCAGAGTTACCTACGAAGAAGATGATAATGTACTAGAGGCCAATAAGCCTGGGGAAGAAATCCTAATTGTTCTTACCGGTAGGCTGGCCGTAGTTGGTGATGCAGGAGAAACATTAGCGTTAATAGATCCGGGACTTTGCGTTGGGGAGATGGCGGTTTTTACAAAAAGAAATCGTTCGGCCAATGTAAATTCTGTGATGAATACGGAAGTCTTAAAACTTCATAAAGACGATTTATTCACTTTTGTTGAGGAAGAGCCAGTGGCCGGTAATATTGTTTATCGAAACGTCATAGAAATTCTTTCTTCTCATATGGCCAATAATAATCTACTTATGGAATTTTCTCATATGTTAGATGGCTGAAGGACCCAGCGTCCGGCCTCTTCAGTAAAGCCCAGCTGCTTCCAAAACTCTTCATTAAATTGATGTTTTGGAGAGTCAATCCATATAGTTTGGCCCATTCTAAGTTTAGAAATAACTTCTTTTGCTACTTGTTTTATTTTATTATCCTCTCTAATTACGAGAATTCTTAAATGTATGAACCCGGGCATGGGAAAGTTTTTAGATACTTTAAAAAAGCCTATAGGGGATTCTTTGTCTTCGATTGAAATAATTTCTGGCTCACCGGGGATCTCTTCCATGAATAGGTTTTCACAAAAACTTTGTAGGTCAGAAATATTACTAGATCTCACAAAAACAGGAGAAGCTTTTAAGATATCCTTAGCTTTAAAAAGATCAATAGGAGAGAGTGGGACCAAGTTCATTAGAAAATCTTAACTAAATTCTTAGATCATCACCAGCGATTTTATAATTAGTTTTTTCAATTAAATTTGGGCACTCAAGTGAGATTTTATCCATTAACCTTGGGTCGTTAGTTGTTTCTTCTATACATTGATAGGTAGACCTTAATGATTTGATACGAGTGCATCTCTTTAGGATTTTTGATTCCATACAAGTTGTTTGTCCTTGTACTGATAAGTCTGAAGCAATAATACGCATCCCCTGGGCCATTCGATTATTTATGGTTTCTTCTAGGTCTCTTCGAAAACGGTTTGAAACCACAACATGATAATAGAGGTCCATGGTTTCGTCAGAGAACTTGGCTAGGGCGCATTGGTCCTCTTTTCCAAGACCTTCTTTTTTATCTCTAAAGCGCCAGCTCATTTTATCCGTTTTCTTTTGAGTTAGTTCATCTTTTCTTTTTTGAACACTGCAGGCACAAAAGGAGTCCATCTCCTTAAGCATGGCAAAACTTTTACCATCGATGCTATCAGAAAGAATATTTGGATATCTTAATTTAGTAATAGGGGAATGAAGAATTTCAAAGAGGCATTGTTCTTGATCGAGATCAACCTGGAAGTCGTGGGTTTTATCTATGGCGAAAACTGATCCCGCAAAGACCAAGGTCATAGTGATTACCGCAAATGAATAGTACTCTCCCAGCTTGCTTCTCATACTCCCTCCTCTACATCTCGTCAGTGGGGAGCCCCATGAGAAGGGGCTATTAAGTATATTGTACCATAGTTATTTAAACTGCGTATATTCCTGGAATTTGGGCAAAAATGGCCCGGTTTGGTCAGATAAGTTGCCTGCCAAAACTCTCAAAAATATTTATTCATCTTATGGAGGCCAAATTCTTTTATTGCTGCTCTTTGATTATGAGTCTTACAGTAAAGGAGTATGTTTTCTAATTCATGAGTTCCACCTTTAGCGTATGGAACTATATGTTCAAATTCTAAATTATGAATTTCATTACAACCAGGAAACTCACATTTAAATTCAGCGCGAGCTTTAACTTGTTTTTTTACACTTGTAGGTATGTTGCGGCCTTTAGAACCACGGCTTTTTTTAATTTTGAAAAGATCGGAGGATAATTCTTCAAGTTCTTTGTCTAAAAGGTACTCTAAGACATCTTCAGTAGATAACTTTTTTATTGCTTTAACTTTTTCTAGTTTACTAATTGTGGAATTAGCTAAGTTTAGATGTATTCTCGTGGCAACCGTACTTACTCTTTGTCGAACTTCACGCTTCTCAGCGGAGTCGCTAGGCGTTATCTTTAGGAACTCAAGTTTAGCTTCGTCTTTAGATTTGTTTTTAAGCTTTCCTAGGACCTTTTTAGTAGAGGACTTATTCATGGCCTTACAAAATCTAAACGCATCGGAAGCCACACTTAAACTAAGCTCTCCTGTTTCAATCATCTTTTTTGCCAGTGGGGTTTTTTGAGATAATCTAAGGGCGCCCAGTCTTCTACCGGCGGCTCCTTCTGAATAGCCTAATTCCTTTACCATATATTTAAAGAGGGAAGAATATCCTAAATCAGCATACAGCCTTCGTTTATGGACTTCTTCAAGGTGAGCTATAATTT
This sequence comes from Halobacteriovorax sp., assembly GCA_002720865.1. GTDB lineage: Bacteria > Bdellovibrionota > Bacteriovoracia > Bacteriovoracales > Bacteriovoracaceae. The sequence goes on along the minus strand of PBIO01000017.1, from coordinate 222,111 downwards.
GGCATTGAGTCCTTCTTTCAAGTTCTCTAAGTTTTTTAATTTTTTTGAGTAGATTATTATCAGATAGATTCATGAGCGAAACTTAACATGCTCATAATTTACAGTAAGTTTTTTTTCAAATTTTTGGTAGGATTTTTTAAAAAAGAAAAGGGCGCCTTTATAGGCGCCCATCAGAATTAGTACATTCTGTTTTCTTGGAAAAGCTTCGCTAGTTCAGGGAACGTAGCTGAGAAATCAATAAGACCGGAGTTATTATCCATGTCTACTTCGTAGTTAACACCACCACGACCATTCACAGAAATCTTAAACTTAAGTTTTTCTCCGCGAACTTTTGAAATCTTAAATGAGTCACCAAATTCAATAGTTCCTCTTTGGATTTGGTATTCAGAGATACCAACAGAAATTACGTTCTCAACCATTCTTTCCATTGGACGAGCACCGTAAAGATCTGAACCACCATTTTCTCCCATAAAACGAATAACTTCTTCGTCTACAGTTGCATTCCAGTCAAAATACTCTTTCATTTTCTTAACTTTTTTCATCGTCATAATTGTCGCTAACTGATGAAATTCTTCTTTAGAAAAAGGAAGAAAAATTGGAATACTGTCAAAACGGTTTAGAAAACTTGGACGATAGAATTTCTGAAGTTCTTCGTTAACAAGTCTTTGAAGGTTTGGATTGTTTCTTTCGCGGATAATCAGATCGTGACCAGCGTTGGTCGTCATCATTACCATTGATCCTCTAGCAAAAAGTGGTCTTTGGTTTTTATCGTAGAAAATCCCTTCGTCCATCATGAAGTAAAGACGATCAAGAACACGAGTGTCGGCCTTGTCGATTTCTTCAAAAAGATAAACAGCATATGGATAAAGGATAAGGTTATTAGCTACAGTCTCTAGGAATCTATCAAAAGACTCTGGAGTCGCATATTGAGTCATGTCTAGAGTAACTAGCTTCATATCCATGAACTCAGCAGCTTTCTTAGCGATGTAAGACTTACCAGTACCAGTAGGACCTACAAGCATTAGAGCTCCAGCTGGTTTTTCATCAGTACGACCAGCAACATAACCAACTTTGAAGGCCTTGATAACGGCTTTTTTGGCCATATGAATACCAACAACATCTTCTTCAAGCATCGCTGGAAGGTTTCTTACTACCTGGTAATCTCTTTTGATGATCCAGTCTGGAACTTGAACCATTTCCATAATGGCCTTACGAACTTGCTCAACAGTAAGAACCACGTCCTCAGTTTTTTGCTCAACAATCGCATCAATTTTGAAACCTTTGTCTTGAACAGACCCATCAGAAGTAAATTCAAGTCTTAGCTTATTAGTTTCAAAGTTATTTGATCTAACAGCACCAAGCTTTCCAGTCATGGTTTGAAGAAGCTCATTTGTATGAAAGTCATAAATTCTAAGACGGTCGCGATTTGCTTCAGTCATAAAATATTCAAAGTTCAGACCCATAGCAACCGCATCTGGACGATCAATAATATACTCTTCTTTGATGTTTGCTCCATATGGATTAGGAGACTTTACATCAGTTCTAAAACGAGTTGTTTTAGTCGGGTTTTGACGAATCAAAGACAGAACAACATTCATTGTTCTTTGTGGCTCCATTAGGTTTGGCTGATAGTACTGAATATTTCTGTACATAAAATTAGCCACCTTATCACTCATCTTAATATGAGGAGCATTAAGGTCAAGGTAAGTACGAACAAGCTTATCAACTTGTGCCATCTTTAGATCATCAACATTAATAGTTTCTTGGAAACCATTTAAAACGTAAGCATGTCTTCCGTGAATAAGTCTTTTGTAATCGTACTTATTAAGGAAAGCCACAGACTTTAACTGACCAGTTTTTACGGCGTTGATATAAGTAGACTCAATCCCCACATCGCGGTTCATACTTGTACCGATACCAATTAGAAGTGCCAGGTTATTTACATAAAGAACAACGTCTTTATTGTAAGCAGGCTTTTCAATAAAATCGCGCCAGTTTCTTTCAGTTGTACCAACGTACATATAACCTTGTAGCTTGGCCGTGATAAGGTCCATATGAGATAGACGCTTACAGCCTTCTTCTGGACTCATTTTAGCAAGACGAGCAAATAGATACTTAAAAGTATCACTTGGCTCACCAACAATTAGAACCGACTTGTTTGGTTCATCTGAGCAAAATGTGCTCATCATTCTTTTAACTGACTCGTCAAAAATTTCAACTTGATTCATCAGTTCAGTAATCTTCTCCCACCCTTTGTCAGTCCTGTAAGACGTGTTCTCTGAGTGAATAATACGAGCGATCTCTTGAAGCTTTCTAAAGTCTGGCTGACCGTCTGCAAAAGCGTTAAAAGAAAATGCAAGCATTAGAAAAGGAATTAATAATAATTTCATCTCTTTCTCCTGTTGTTATCCCTTAAATCGTAAAAGGTTTAGTATGAGGTTTTTAAAAATACCGGTTAATACATCTTGCTTACCGCGCACCCAATAAAGACTAAAGAAATTGGTCTTATGCTTTATGGGCTTACGATAAAATTCAAACATAAAAAATTTCAAACTTCCGTTATAAAAGAAATCAAAGAGTAGGCGTTTAGCGCTTATTAAAAGGAAGCCTTCTCTTAGAAAACTCAAAAGTCCTTGGCTAAGGGCTGAATTGAAGACTCCGAAACTAATAAAGAAGAGGAATCTTGTGGACCTGCGACTAAAGAAGTAGACCGGAGCCCCTAATAAAGATGCAAAGAATGTCATCCAAATATTGATGAGGGACTGGCGGTTAATATTATTGTACCAGGCCCCTTCTCCTACAATGAACTTGTACTCTTTATTTTTAGTTAAGCTATTTGAAAGAATAGACCTAGAGATAAACTCAGTTCCAAAAGTCATCGTTGTATTAATGGTAGTTAAGGTAATAATCTTGCTGCTGTTAGCACCCCAATAATGTGCCCATTTTGCGACGGCGCCACCGATTGGACTGACTTGTAAAAAAGTCAGGAGAGTATAAGACCAAATAGCAAGTTTCTTACCTGCCCGGCCCGCTGCTACAACAATTTGAGACATAAGCTTCCATGTTTATGCGATTTTTTAAGATGAAAAATTCTAACAAGATGCCCGATTAAATGTATACACTTTAGGACTTGAGGGAAATACTCAGGTATAAGTGTAAAAACTTTGGACAGGGCTTTCTTTTTTACTCGGTAGCATTTTGTAAGTGGCTGTTATTATGAGCATTTTCTTGGCATATTCCTTGTAATTAGAAGCCTAGGAAGGAGCTTGTAATGGAGCAGTTAAAATTAAAAAATAAAATAAATCCAGTTCAGATCAAAAGAGATGAGATTCGAAATCGTCGTAGAAAAGCTCATGCTATTGCTCAATACAAAAAAATGAAAAGATCTCAAGTGCCTTATGAACCAAAGCTTCTATCCAAAGGTTCAGTAAATTTTAAGCAGGCCATTCTTTTTAGTTTTATCCTTTTCCTTGGTAGCTATATCATCCCTGAATTAGCCTTTATCTCAGTGGTCTTTACCTCTTTATTATTTGGTCTACTGTTTAAAGATAGAATGAAAAAAGAGTCTTTTAAGAAAGTTTTAACGGCCTATGAAAGAGAAAGGCTAAAAATGATAAGGCCATATAAAGTAGTCCTATCATCTAAAAAGAAAAAGAGGCTTCCTATCTCTAGATCAATTCCAGGCCATAGTTTTAAAGATGAAGATGGGAAGACTATTAGTCAGTTTGACTGGAGACAGTTGACTCAATAAGACGGTTAATGGTGCCACAGCTTTGACCCCTAAAAGGCACCAGCGTCAAAATTAGGCCATGCAATACCTTAAAAATTCGTTCAAATTCTTGGCATCTGTTTTGCTCTAACTATAGAGAGAAAGGTGCGCTTATGTGCACATCACTTACAGGAGGTAAGTTATGAAAGCAGTTCTTCTGATCTGTTTTATGCTAGGGATAGTGACTTTGACCGGTTGTATGGACCAGGTAAAGGTCTCAAAAGTTAAAGAAAATGCACTTCTACAAAAGGCTCAAAAGGCCATTCATTTAGAAAGAGATAAATTAATTGGTAGCAACTGGTATGCTGGCAGACATGCGGAAAAATTCGGCTTTAATAGAACTGAAAAGTCTCGTCTTAAATCTATAAAACTTAGCGAATTTACCTGCATGAAAAAAAGGGAAGGTAAGTGGTACTCTCTAGAACGTTCCATAGATTGCCATAGCTATATCAATTTCGTGTTTAAATCTGGAACTAAAAATCTCGTTTTTAAAACTCTAGTTAAATTCAAAAATGTTCAAAAGAAATTTAGTATTAAAGATAATATTCTGCGCGACAGATTAAGCTACGGCTTTGTTAAACAGAATCCCTACTCAAAAAAGACTTTTGCTCGTTATTGGAAAGTTTTAAGAGAGGGAAGACTTGCCGTAGGAATGCCAGAAGACTACCTAAAGATCTGCTGGGGCAAACCTCTTAGAGTTTTTAATAAATCTATTGATGCTACTGGACGACGCGAGACTTATGTCTACGATCGCTACTTTGTTAGACTTGAAAATGGAATCGTGCAGAGTATACACAAATTTGATTCTTAAAGACTTTTATAAACCGCAGGCTTAAGAACTTGGTCGCACTTGTTAATCTTAAGCCTTTTTTCCCTTCTACTTCCCACTCTTACTCGGGAAGATTTAATTTTACATTCAGTTACTTCTTTATTGTAGCGCTTCTCACCGTCTTCAAGAGTCTTTGACTTGTCGAGGCTAAAGCCCATCATATGCATCATCTCGTCCTTATCAAGTTCATACATGGACTTTTGCTCGTTTACGCCGAAGATTGAAACGAATTCAACTGGAGAGTCCTCATAAAAGATGATTTCAACAATATTATCTGGGGTAATGGAGTGACGACCTAGGACCTTATCAGCAGGCCAGTTGATATTTCCAAAGGCCTGAAAAATTAGTTCGCTACAGACAATAACATCAGTAGAGGCGGCATCAAAATTAAAATCATATTTTTGACCATAATGACCTAGTGCCCTTTGGTACACGGCCAGCATTCGCTCTTTATCCTGAAGGATACCGGGAACTCTCATATGAAGAATTTCATCAGTATTAAAGTAGGAGGCAAGGGGGTTAATTTGAATCCCAGGTCTTAAAGCCTCTAATACATTTTTTCCGGCTTTAATCATCTTTTGATAAGGCTTAAAAATTGGATGATACCAGATGCCTAGATCTTTAAGCTGCTCCTCTGTCCCAAGCCAAATGGCAGGATGGGTCCAATGACCAGGGATAGTCATATCTGTTAGAGCGAACGGGCTTCTTTCTACAATGATATCAAGGGGCATAAGTCTTGGTTTGAATTCTGCCAGAGCCTCGGTGTTTTTATAGAGAAAGCCTTTTCTAAACTTTACTTCACCCATGACATTTCCAAAGCCTTTAGAAAGCATGTATTCCAAATTATTTCCAAATCTCGCTAGGCCATCAAAGAAGGTGTAGGTCCAAATATTAATATATCCTTCAGACTCTAACCGTCCTCCTAAACTATTTCTTTTAATAAGCTCTGTTAGCTGGTCACCTTCACTGCTTACAGATTGCCCATTAACAATTAGATCTCTATAAAGCTTCTTTAGATTTTCTTGATTATCTTTAGAAGCTACTTGATTAATTAGCTTTAAGATTTCATCTCTTGTTACTGAACTCTGCTCAGCTTTTCTAAAAGCATTATGAATCTGAGTTCTCATCTCATCTGGTCTAAAATAGGCCTTATGAATAGTTCTTAGACTTTGAAGAAGTTTTAAATGATTATGAAGATACAAAAGCTTTTCTTCATGGCCTGCTTCATTTAAAGCTTTTAAATCAATTTGAGCTTGAATCAAAATATTTCTATAAGTAGGGATAAAACGATAGAGAACTTCTAGCTGAGCTCCACTCAAAGGTGAGCCAGAAGAAAGTCTATTATTGTATTCAATACCTTTTTTAACAATAAATCTGGTGAAGTTGTTTAGAATCCTTCGAAGCTTATCTGCTTTTTCAATTGGATCTTTAATTTTAGAAAGAGAATAAACCTGCCTATCTGTTTTAAAAATAACCTCACGAGGGCTTAATAAAGTCCCAAAGGACTCCATCGAGAGCATCGCTAGAAATAGGGTTATTAAGACTTTGTTCATCTAAATAAGTTTATCTTGCTAAGGCCCGCTAAAGGGTTTTCTTGTAAAACCTATAGGCCCTGTATGAATTTTAGACAGGTTAAGGGCCTATTTCGGTGTGTTATTTCAGGTATTTATGTCATGTTTTTGTTAACAATTGTCTTACATGTTCCCAACTAGGAATTGATTCACGATATAATAGGGTAACCAGTTTTTTAAACTGGCTATGACAAGGACTGCGGCCGCAAACTTCAAGGATGAATAATGCGCACTACACTTTCTTTATTTTTATTAGTTTTTCTTTTGGGATGTAACGAAGCAGAGATTGCTGAAGGTCAACTCCCTGATAATGTAGATAACAATCAGCCAATTGTTAAACCTGAGCCGACACCGGCACCAGGAACAACTCCTCCTCCTGGTAATGCTCCCAGAGGAATACTCAAGATTGGAATTCTTGGTGACCTGAATGGGTCCCTTGGAGATCCAAACTACGCCAGTACGGTTAAGTCTGGAATGGGTCATATACTTTCATCAGGTTTTGACATCATTATCGGAACTGGCGATTTCACCAGTGGGGAGGATTATAAAAAGAAATTTCCACCTTCAAGATTTAGAGAAATGTGGAACTCTTTTGAATCAAAGATTCTTAATCCTATTAAAGAAAAGGGAATTCCTTTTGCGCCCTCTCCAGGAAATCACGATGCTAGTATTGAAAGAGAGCGTGGTTATTATAAAGACTTTTGGAAAGATAAAACGCTTGGGGTAACCATGGTTTCCACTGAGGCTTACCCTTTTTATTATTCTTTTCTTTATAAGGGCGTCTTTTTTATTTCCCTGGATAATGTCCGCACTTATTCCCTAAGAGATAGAACCGTTAATGGAGTAACTCAAAGAGAGTGGGTAAAAAATCAGCTAAACTCCGAGGAAGCAAGAACGGCCGTGGCCAGAATCGCTTACGGTCATGTTCCACTCTACCCAGTCTTATCTAAAAGCAAACATTCTAAAAACGGTAGAGGTAAGTACTACGCCTTTCTTGGAAACGAGCAGCAAGGTAAAAGATCAGATTCCTTAGAGCAAATCTTTAAGGATGGTGATCTAAGCTTGGCCGTATTTGGGCATTCACATGCTTATTATCCTGGGGTTGTTCATCATAATAATGAGGCTTTAGAAGATTCTCTTAGAATCCTTTCAATGCCTTGTTTAGGACATGGGAATAGGTACCTTGATCAAAGAACTTCCGCCCGCTCAGCAAGGGGGTATGGGGCCGTTACAGTGGATTTAGAGACCGGTCACGTAACTCTTGATGCTCATGGCTCAGATGGGACCAAAGTGGATAAAACCAAGCTTCCAGAGCGTATTAGGCCCTATTCACATTTAAGTATTCGTCGTCACGATCTCGTGAAGAAGGAACTTGGAGAGTAATAATTACAACGCCCTAGGCTTCTAAGGAGGGGACTGATACTCCTCCTTTTATGAAAACACTTATCTTTATAGCAATAGCACTTTTATCTGGGGTCGCAGCTGCTTCAGAGTTTACTTCTCTAACTGGCGTTAATGAACTTTGTTTGACGACTTCAGAAATCGGTCAAAAATTTGGAATTGAATATTCTAAAAGCGATTTAAAAGCTGAGAAAAAGCTCTGTTCTATGGATTTTTATAGCAGCGAGCTTCAGTATAAAAAGAAAGGTGTAAAATACTCTTTAGCTGTATGTCCGAAATTAAAAAATACCTCACCGGCCCTAGAGGTTTTTGCCGTTGATAGTGACTTAACAAAAGAGCAATTCTTAAATGAAGAATGCTCGAAAGTTCAAAAGCGGGGAAGTAAACTTGCTAAATATAAAGTTTCAACAAGCTGTTCTTATACACCTTCAATTCTAGGTTATTATCACTTCTCAAGACTGCTTAATATTGGTCAGGTTCCAGTAGGAGTTCTAAGAAGTGTCGATAAGAGCTTTCATATTGCCCAGGCAGAATTAGGCGTAAAGTACACCGCTCATATGAGTGGTTGGTTACCAAAGAACTGGAGCACTCTTTTAAAACAGTTAAACAATGGTAGAGAACGTATAACTCATATAGATGGAGATAAGAGTTATGGTGCTCTTGTTCAAAACCCGAAAGGGGAAGAGTTGTATAGAGATTTATACGGTAGCGGCGTTAGTGGCTATACAAAACATGCCCTAGCAAAACTGGCTAAAAAGCGCGGTGGAATTGAAAAACAGTTTTCTAAAACCTTTTCAAACCTGCCAAAGCTCTTTGCTCTAAAAGACTATACCGATATGCTGATCGTAGATGGAATACTTTCGCAGTTTGATAGATACGGTAATGTGGACTACTGGAAGTACTATTACTACAAAGAAGCAGGAGAGCTGGTTCGGAAAAAGTATAAAGAAGGCAGACCAGAAGTAGACGCTGCCATGAACGCAAAAGGGGCAATCGTTTTAAAAAGAATGCTTCTTAAGGATAATGACTGCGGAATTGCTTTTAGAAATAGAACTCTAGATGATAAGGCCCTAAAAAAGATTAGACATTTTTCAAAAGAGAGTTTTGAAAGACTAAAGAACCTAGTGGGACTACTAAGCAACCCGGAGTTTATCTCTTGGTTAAGTATTGACCTTCAGTTTTCTCAAAAAGATATCGCACTAGTTCAGGCAAATGCAAAAACTGTCTTTGAACTTATTAATAGCGGTGTTGAATCGGGAAAAGTTAAATTAGATCTAAATCCAGAAGATTTTAACTAAAAAAAGCGGCACCCTCTCCAGGTACCGCTTTTATTTTGAGGGAAAACTTACTCTGCTCTTCTATCGTTGTTTGCATTATGCTTACGACGGGCGTGAGCAATTCTTTTCTTTTTCTGTGCATTATGTTTTCTTCTAGCATTTTTAATTCGTTGTTGTTTTTTACGAGCTTGCTTAATTCTTTTATTATTATTTCTATCTCTTTTATTATGTTTCTTTTTAAATATTTTTCTAGAGGCTCTATCTTGCGCCTTTTCTAGTCTCTTCTTTTCTTTTCTCGTTAGCTCTCCGTCTTTTTCAAAACGTTTTTCCATTCTTTTAATTCTTCTTTGATTCTTTACAAGAGTTTTTGTCTCTTTCTTTGTAAGCTCTCCATTCTTTACTCCATGCTTAATTCTCTTGGCCTGTCTTACTTGCCGTTTATCAGCTCTGGTATCTAGCTCATCTGCATTTGCAGATATTGTTATTAATAAGGTTGCGGCTGCGATTAGAATTGTTGATAATTTCATGGTGTCTCCTATTTGGTTGTTGTTCGTTTATCGTTTCTAACTAGCATTACGAGGGGGATCTAAAATAGTTGCGCGTGGTGCGAAATTATTTTTATTTTTTAGCTAAGTATCTGTAATTAAAGAGGATTGTTTTTGTCGCGCAACTTTTTAGGTCTTTCATTCGTAAGGTTAGGGAAGCTTAATGATGAGGAGCTTATGGCCCTGGTTGGAGCAGAAGATAACCAGCGGGCCTATGAGGTTCTTTATAAGAGGCATAGGAGAGCAGTCATGAGCTATATTGGGAACATGATTTACGATAAAACGGTAGTGGAAGAGGTTTCTCAGGAAGCCTTCTTTAAAGTGTACCGCCATCGTAGTCAGTACCAAATAGATAAAAAGTTTAGGCCATGGCTTTGGACTATTGCCCGTAATACAACGCTTGATTACTTAAGAAAGAAAAGAGACTTACTTTTAGAAGATATATCCTCAGGAGAGGACGAGAGAGATTCAATATCCTTAATAGAGGATGACTCAAGTAATGTGGAAGAGCTTATTTTACGAAAGGCAGATGCCCAAAGGGTTCATGAGGTATTAAAAAAGCTTCCCGATGCCCAAAGAGAAGTATTAACTTTAGCCTCTCTTTCAGAAATGTCTTATGAAGAGATTTCTGAAATTACGGGGAAAAGCATTAGCTCAATTAAGTCGGTGCTCTTTAGGGCGAGAAAGAAGTTTATTGAAGAGATGAGTAAGGAGGAAGAATGAAAAAATTCTTAAGTTCCTTAAAAGAAAAAATAGAGCAGAGAGATGAGTTTGGAAAGGCATCAGAAGACAGGTTCTTAAATAATTTTAGGGAAGAATTTTCTCCTAAAAAAGAGCCTCTCTTTGGTACTTTTGGACTCCGCCATGGAATTGCAGCCTGTGTCTTAGTCGTTGCTACTTTTAGCTTTTATAAGACAAGGGATATCGAAATTAGTCCTAGCAGTATGGCAGCAATCCAATTGATTGAGAATGAAGCTCTTCTTTCAAATATGGATATTTTAGAAGAGCTTGAAGAGTTTGAGGATTTAAGTGATGAAGATTGGGATGTTCTACTGGGAGATGCTAATTGAAATCACTATTCCTGTCGGTTTTATTGGCCACGAGTATCGGTTATGCCAGTGAACTAACAAATGAAGATGAAGAGATTGTTAAAGATTTGGAATTTTTTTCGAATCTAGAACTCTTAGAAGATGAAGTAAGCCTTGAAGAGTTAGAAGAAATGGAAGCACTAGTTACGGAAGAAAAGAAAGGAGAGCAGTCATGAAAACATTTTATAAGATCGTCTTTGTTCTCTTGTTTAGTTTTGCGACCTTAAACCTTGGTTTTTCACAGGAAACGGAAGATTCTGTCAAAAGGTGGAAGAGCCTATCTAAAGCAGAAAAGCAAAAGATTCGAAAATTCTATAGGAAATGGAAAAAATTAGATCCTGAAAAAAAAGAGAAACTGAAGAAGAGATTTTCAAGATTTAAAAAACTTTCCCCAGAGCAGAAAAGAAAAATAGTAAAAAATCATAAAAGATTTAAAAATCTAAGCCCTGAAAGAAAGGCTAAGCTTTTAAAAAGGTTTGAAAAATTTAAAAAATTACCTAAAGAAGAAAGGCGAAAGCGTTTTAAAAAGCTTAAGAGATTAAAACGTGAAAAAAGAACCTTAAGGCGACAAAAACGCTCTACTAAAGATCGAATTAAGAAAAAACAGCGAAGTAAGATAAGAAGAGCGCGAAGGGCCAGACAGGACTCTTCTTCAAGCACAGACTAGTCAATTCATAGTCCCTCCTTCATAATTTAGGGACTATGAAAACAATCCTATTACTAGCCCTTTATTTGGCTTCCTTTTCTTTATTTGCCAATACTCTATATATCCCTTTTGTTAAGCCCGTGGAGCAAAGAGTTATCAAAGATCCCAGGGGGGGAAGTAGCAAGCGCTTTGAAGGTTGTGGCCCTGTGGCCGCTTCAATGCTTTTTAGTTATTGGGAAGGGGAAAGAGATTATAAAATTTTAAGTGAAGAACAGGTTTATGACGGAACCTTCCATCCTAAAAAAACTATTAAGGAATTTTATACAGCCTCTTGGTCGCAAAAAGCTCCTGCCAGAGGGAAAGCTCCAGATGGAAAGAAATATCCCCAGACTTTTACTTTACCAAACGGACTTGTTAAGGGATTAAAGACATTTGTCCAAAAGGCTAATTCTATCAATGCAGAAAAACTCATTGTAAAAAGGTTAAAGGCAAAAAACTCCAACTCAAAAAAACTTAAGACCATTGAACGCTTACTAGAAAAAAAGGTTCCTTTTATTTCACTAATTCATAATATTCCGGCCTGTCTTAACTCAAAAGATAATAAATCTGGCGGCTGGCACTATGTCGTCATCGTTGGTTTAGATAAAGAGAAAAAGACGATTGACTTACTTTCTGGCTGGAAAGAATTGAACGCAGATACATCTACTGACACTGAGGTACATCAAAGAAGAAGTCATCCCGATTCAGATAAGGCGCATATTAAATGCAATATAGATGAGTTCATAAATGCCAACCCCGCTTACTATTGGATAGAAGAGCTTGATTCATAGAAGATCTTTTTTTAAAACTGGAATTGTCGGTGCCGTAATACTCGGTGGCGCTTATTCACTTTCAAATTCTTTAAAGTCTACACCACATCCTGATTATATTTTTTTTGATCAAGAGGAACTTGCTTTTATGGAGATCTTCTCCATTGTTATATTAAAAGGAACTCCCCTTAGCCGAGCAGAGTTGCCAGAATTATTAAAAGGAATTGAGGCTGCAATTTTAGGTCTACCACCTCTAGTACAAAAAGAAGTTAGAGAGTTGCTGCTACTCTTTAAGTTTAGGCCCGGTCGGTGGTTAATGGGAAGAAATGCCCCTTGGAGCGCGGCCAGTGAAAAAGAGGTAGACACTATGTTAAATGATCTTAAGTATCATTCACTTCCTCTTCTTAGAGGGGCCTATGGAGCTCTTTGTGAACTGGTTAATGCAAGTTTCTATGCCAATCCAAAAAGCTGGAAATCAATTGGTTATCCAGGTCCTTTGGAGCTCGATGAATGAGTTTTAATGAACCTATCGACAAAAACTCACAGAATATAATTGATGGAAGACAGATCTCTAACGATCTAACTTTAGACTTTGATATTGTTATTATTGGTTCCGGTTCTGGTGGGGCCATGGCCGCACAGGTCTTATCAAAACGGGGTTATAAAGTTCTTGTAGCAGAAGAGGGACCTCTTAAACTTACTAGCGATTTTAAGATGAGGGAAGCAAAGGCCTATCCGGAGCTTTATCAAGAAAGTGCTGGGAGGCTAACAAAAGATAAAGGCATAAAAATACTTCAGGGAAGAAACGTTGGTGGCGGTACGACTGTAAATTGGACTTCTAGTTTTAAAACACCCAAACGTAGTTTAGATTGGTGGAAGGATAGGTGGAAAGTCGAGGGATGTTCAGAGTCTCAAATGCTTCCTTATTTTGAAGAAGTCGAAAAAAGAATGGGAATTAGGCCCTGGGACATACCGCCAAACGAAAATAATGAGACACTTGCAAAGGGACTTACTAAGCTTAAGTTAAGCCATGGGGTGATTAGTAGGAACGTGATAGATTGCCAAAATTTAGGTTACTGTGGAATGGGATGCCCTGTTGGTGCCAAGCAATCAACACTCGTAAGCTTGTTACCGGAGGCCATTAAAAATGGGGCAACTCTTGGTCACCATCTTCGCTGCGAAAAATTAATATTGGAAAAGGGAAAAGTTAAAGGTGTTTATTTAAGAGCAATGGATACTTCTTGTCTTCGGCCGTCTTCTCGGAAAATATTGGTTAAAGCAAAAAAAGTTATCTTAGCCGCTGGGGCCATAGGGAGTCCGGCGATACTTTTAAGAAGTAAAGTCGCGGATCCTTTTCATTTAGTTGGAAAACGAACCTTTGTTCACCCGGTATGTTTATCTGGTGCCATGATGGATAGTGAAGTTGAGGCCTGGCAAGGGGCACCTCAAGTTATTTATTCTGATCATTTCTTAGAAACAAGACCTCATTCAGGGAAGATGGGCTTTAAGTTAGAAGTTGCTCCCATTCATCCCGTTATTCTTTCTAGCGTTATTGATATGCATGGTGATAAGCACCGCTATGTCATGGAAAACTATCCCTATTTCCAAGTGATAATAGCACTTTTAAGAGACGGTTTTCACCCTGAGTCAGTTGGGGGAGAAGTTTATTTAAAGCAGGATGGAAGCCCTGGGCTTGACTATAAAATCTCTCCTTATGTCTGGAATGGTATCCGCGATGCTTGGCTCGCTAGTGCTGAAATTCAATTTGCTGCTGGTGCTAAAAAGGTTTGGCCTATTCATAGGGAAGCAGATTTTTATACTTCTTGGTCAGAAGCTAAAGCTTCAATTATGAAGCTTCCCTTAGAGGTCTTAAATGCCAAGATTGTAAGTGCTCATGTCATGGGAGGCTGTGCAATGAGTGAAGAAGAAAAACTGGGCGTTGTTGACTCCCTAGGCAAGCACCACCAACTTGAAAACCTTTATATTATGGATGGCTCCATATTCCCCACTAGTGTGGCCACAAACCCCATGGAAAGCATCCTTGGCTTCGCCCTTAAGAACGCCCAAGCCCTTAAAATTTAGAGTTTTTTCCCTTTTGAACATAGGGGTGAGCTTTGCTATAAATGCCCCATGGAAATTACAAAAAGAATAGAAAATTTAAAAGAAGAATTTAATGGATTTTCCTCTTGGGAGGATCGTTATTCTCATATTATTAAGATGGGCAAAGAACTTGCTGAGCTCCCAGATGAATACCGCTTAGAAGAAAATAAGGTTAGAGGCTGCCAATCTCAAGTGTGGCTCTTTCCAGAACTTAGAGAAGGTAAAATTCAATTTTATGCTGATAGCGATGCCTCAATTGTAAAAGGTATTATTTCATTATTATTAAAGGTTTACTCGAATTCGACCCCTGATGAAATCTTGGCCGTGGGAACTGACTGGTTAGATGATATAGGGCTTAGGCAACATCTTTCAATGAGTAGGGCGAATGGATTATCTTCAATGTTAAAACAGATTTCTCTTTATGCACTTGCTATGCAAACAAAAATCAAGATGGGGTTAGTTTAATGAGCGAAGGACAATTTCCGTATTTACATGGTTTCTCACCTGTTGAACAAGCAAGGCTAAAAAAACAAGCTGAATTTTTAGAGCAAACAATTTATGAGAATGTGGATTTTTCGAGAACTAAAAAGGTTCTTGAGGTTGGCTGTGGTGTTGGGGCTCAATCTGAAATTCTTCTAAGAAGACATCCTAATATTAATTTAACAGGTATTGATCTAAGTGATGATCAGTTAAAAGTAGCTAAAGAAAGTATTGAAAAATTAAGTTTTGCAAAAGATCGCTATGAAGCGCTTAAGGCCAATGCGGAAGACCTTCCTTTTGAGTCTGGAGACTACGATGGCTCTTTTCTTTGTTGGGTTTTAGAACATGTTCCTTCACCAGCAACGGTTCTTTCAGAGGTGAGAAGGGTGCTTAGACCTGGCGGAAAAATAGTGGTCACTGAAGTTATGAACTCAAGTTTTTTCTTGGAACCCTATAGCCCTAATGTTTGGAAATACTGGGTGGCCTTTAATGATCATCAATATGAAATCGGGGGAGATCCTTTTATTGGTGCCAAACTTGGAAACTTACTTTTAACTGCAGGTTTTAAAGATATTGATACTAATCTTAAAGTTTTTCATTTTGATAATAGGCAACCTGATAGAAGAAAGGAGATGATCGACTTTTGGAGCGAGCTTCTCTTAAGCGGGGCCGATGAACTTGTTCAGGCCAATAAAGTTGATGAAAAAATGGTTGAAGAAGTTAAAAAAGAATTAAAAAATGTTAGCCGCGACCCCAATGCTGTGTTTCACTATACGGCCATGCAAGCTAGCGCAACTAAATAAAAAAAGGCCCTTCAAAGAAGGGCCTCTTATTCACTATATATATTTTTTTTTAGTTTAAACGGTGTCCATACTTACGAGCTCTTTTTCTAAGAAGTTTCTTAGTCGTAGCATCCATTTCAAGAAGAAGTAGAACCCCTGAGTTTTCACCATCGTTGTCTTTACCAACAAGAGAGATATTTCCGGCTTTCTTTTCACCAATATAGAATCTAAATGTTGCGATAGCTCCATCAATATCTAAGTTAAATGGATAGAAGATACCAAAAACATCTTTACCAAGATAAACCGTCATATTGTTCCAAGCTTTAATAGTAAAAGCTAGTGCCGGAAGTGAACCTCCACTTACACCAGGAAGAGCGCGTCCTCCAGGTAGAGTTTGTGGATCTAGGATTTCAGCTAGATCACCTAGTAGGTCATTGATTGAAATATTAACGGCCATTAAAGTTCCGTCTGACTGTAGGTCAGGACTTACCTCAATATAGCTGTTCTCAAACTTAGGTAGGTTGTACCTTAGGCCACCATCGATTTGTATTTTTTCAAATACTGTTGTGATTAAAATTTGATCTTGGTGAAGGGCGATATGTGGTCCATCAATACCTTCAATTTTTAAATTGTCTCTTTGATTATCTCCACAAGAAGCAGAGAAAAATATTAGACCTGCGACTGCCAAATAACCGATTCGTCTCACGATTGTAAAATTCATAAATCCTCCATAATTTATTTGTGCTTAAGCTTAATTTAAGGGGTATTAGGAGGAGATTCAACTAGGAAACTTATACGGTAACAAAAAGACCCTAACTAACTTGCTCTGTTATTAATTTGGCGGAGGTATTTACTCCGCCTTTTTTTCTGACTTTTGTTGGCTTTTAAGATATTTGTCCTGAAATTTTTTGATATAAGGCACTTTTGTAATTCTAAATACCTTTTCTTCGGTTACCCAGCGCGAATCTGCAAGCCGGTTTGATTCATTACAGAAGAAATCTATATTTCTAACGTAGTCTTCGCCGCCTTGAACCAAGATACCTTCAACAGTTTTTGTTTTTCTATTGAATACAGGGCTTCCTGAATTTCCAGAGTAGGTATCAAGATTCACATTGAAGTAATATCTTTTCTTAAAAAGAGTAGAAATAGGCTTAAAGATCTCTTCTTTATTCATTCTCTGTACTTTCCCATTGTCAGTAATTTTCATAGGAATTCCAGACGGGTGGCCAATGACTACTAAGCTATCACCAATCTTTGCCTTTCCTTTTCTTCTAAATTTTAAAGGAGTGCGACCTTTAACCGGGCGGTCAAGTTGAATAACAGCGTAATCTTTTAGCTTCCATTTACTAGCGTAAAGATCTCTTTCATAAATTTGTTTACAGCTGTAAACATCTTCTTTTTTTATTTTTTGAGTACCTTTTTTAAAATCAAATACCCATTTAAACTTATCGCAATCAAATTGTTCTTCAATACAATGGCCTGCGGTAACAAGGACATCAGGGGCTACAAGAAAGCCACTGCAAATGGGAAGACTATACTGGTCTTTAAAAGGTTCTTCTTCACATAGTTCAAACTTGTCTTCTGCAGTTTGCTTAGTAAAATTATAGAAATTTACATCACCAATATCGTCTTTGAGTTTGCTTGACTTCACCATACCGGCCACAGATTTAGCTAGATTTCTAAATTCTTTATTGGGGTATTGGTCAACTTCATAGCGATCATCATTACCATAAATGATTTTAGTCCCATCAAACTGGACCATGGCCGAAGCAGAATAGGATAAACTTAATCCAATTAAAATGGCTGATACTTTGTCTTTCATAATTACCTCTAAATCAGAGGTAAACTACCAATATTATGATAATGACACAATGCAGTATGTAAAAACTAAGCTATAAAGTATTTGTTAATAAAATCAAGGGGATATCGAACCAAAGAATAAGGTTTATGACTCTTGAAATGTACCTGGGTCTAATCTTTCTTGATCCTAACAGGCACTTTCTTTTTTTTCTTTTCTGTCCTCGCCTTAGCCTCAATGGCCATACCTAGCATGACTCCAGCGATTACAACGATTGTTATCGGTTCCATTCTTACACTCCCGCTAAAGTTAGAGTGAGAACCACTCTTCTATTATAGCGTATATTCCATATCGGTATTAAGGGGGTAAAGATGAATTCTAAGGTACTGATATTAGTTTAATGGAAAAATTTAACAGCCCTATTTATGGGGCGGATTATTTCTTCAACGTATTTTCAATAGCTTGTATTAGCTTATCTTCGTCTCCAGGTCTTAACTGGATATTCCATTCTCCCGAAGGATACAGGACAGAACAAATTCCATTTTCACAGTTATCTAGGCAGCCGCTAGCATTAACTCGTACTACACCTTTGCCAAATTTGGCCTTTGCCCTATCTTTTACGGATTTTCTAAAATTTGAGGCCAGCTTTTCATCGCATAATTGACCATCTTCTTTGATAAATCTGCACTTGGTACAGATAAAAAGGTGAGCTTTGTAATTTGTCATAGTTTGCCTGCTCGGAAAAAATATAAAACTTGTAGTAAAATAAACTAGATACAGTACTTTGAAAAGGTGAGCATTATGAGCGGAGATCCGCTTTTAAAGAATTTAAACACAAACCAAAAGGCTTTGGCGGTAAATCTTGATCCGGGAATCTACGGATCTTTCGCAGAAATTGGTGCAGGACAAGAGGTGGCCCGAAACTTCTTTAAAGCAGGGGGCGCTGCCGGAACCATAGCTAAATCCATGTCAGCCTACGATATGACTGTAAGTGATATTATCTATGGAAAAAGTGGGCGTTACGTTAGTGAAGAAAGAGTAGATACCATGCTCGCAAGAGAGCATGAGCTTTTATGTGAAAGACTTTCTGAAGTTAGGCCTGACGGAACTAGGTTTTTTGTTTTTGCTGATACTGTTGCCGCAAAAAGTTTTAAAGGCGGAGCAGACTGTCACGGTTGGCTTGGAGTAAGGTTTCAACACGAAACTGAAGCTGAACCATCACAAATTGTGATTCATATCAGAATGCTTGATCAAACAAACTTTCAACAACAAGATCTTTTAGGGGATATTGGTGTAAACCTAGTTCACGCTTGTTACTTTAGATTAGGGGATCGAAATGAGTTAGTTGATAGTTTAATTGAAAATATAGGAAGAGATAGATTAGAGATCGACCTGATTAGAGTAAGCGGCCCAGCTTTTAAAAATATCGATAGTAGACTTTTGAGCCTCGAGTTAGTTAAGCAAAAATTATGTTCAGCTGTTTTATTCGATGAAAAAGGAAAAGTCTTATTAGCAGGAGATGCGCTCTATAAAAAAAATGTCCTCGTTTGTAGAGGGTCATATCGACCACCGACATTAGTTAATTTAGATATGTTAAAGACTGGTCAAGAAAAGTTTGTTGAAAGACTAGAAGGTGATGAGAAAAAGAATATTTTAGTTATTCCTGAAATTAGTATGCATAAGCTATTAGATAGAGGGGAAGTTGATAGTGAGGACTTTTTGGCCAGAGTCGATCTTATAAATGCCCTTGGGCATGATGTGCTTATCTCTAGCTTTGAAGGTTATCATCAATTGAATGAATTTTTATCTACTAAAAATAGGAAGGAAGTGGCCTTTGTATTAGGATTTTATAATCTCGAAGAAATCTTCAACGAAGAACAATATCTTGATGAGGATGATGGTCTTCTAGGGGCCATCGGAAAATTACTTGGACATAGAACCAACCTTTTTATTTACCCAAGTGTAGATGACGCTAAAAAGAAGAATCTTCATTCAGCTGACGCTGGAGTTGATAAGTCAATGCATAAGCTTATAAGTTATCTTAAAGAAAAAGGTAGAATAGCTGATATTGATAATTTTGATAAAGATGTTCATCATATTTGGTCTAGAACTGTTTTAAATATGATTATTAAAGATGAAAGCGGCTGGGAAGAGATGGTTCCTAAAACTGTTGCAGACGCAGTAAAAGATAAATGCCTCTTTGGCGTTAAGTGTGAGAAATAAAAATGAGCAGTGATGATTTCTTAGACTCTAAACTAATGAAGCCCATAGATGACGTCATTATTATAGATGATGAACAATCCGTCATTGATGTTCTTGAAATGTACTGTGAGAATCTAGGTTGTTTTAGAAATATTATTACCGCAACTGACGGGGCCATGGGGGCCAAGAAGTTAGCTAATCAAAAGTTTTCTCTTATATTGTTAGATGTAAATATGCCTAAGAGAAAGGGCGGTGACATCATAAAAGAGATGGCACTTGGGACTAGCGATAATGTGATTGAATCAATCTGTGTTGTTTCAGGTAATATTGATAAAGCCTTTTTAACTGAGGCGCTTGAGCTGGGTGTTAAGCACTATATGGTAAAACCTTTTACTGAAGAACAGTTTCAAGAAAAAGCTAAAAAAGTCTTAAAAACTATAAACCCAAGTCTGTTTAAGTAGTCTTTTGATCTTCATTAAAAAGATGCAAGGTCCTGGTTGGAAAAGCAAAGCTTACACCAAGTTCATTGGCAAGTTTTAAGATATCCATCGATAACTGATGTTCCTCTTCTAGTTGTTTATCCCAATTTGGAACATGCCAAAAAAGATAGAGAAGAATATCTAAAGAGCTATCAGAAAAACTTGTAAAGTAGACCCTAAAATTATCTTGTCTTACGTTTTCATTATTCTTCAAAAGTTCACGAATACCATTGCAAAAGGCATCGAGTTTTTCTGGCTCGGTGTCGTATTGAACACCTAACTTTGTTTTTAATCGTCTATAATTTCTTCTTCCATAATTGTCGATATGGGTATTGGTCAGAATTCCATTTGGAACAGTTATCATTGAATCATAAAGAGTTCTTACTCGGGTTGATCTAATGCCTACCTGTTCTATAACTCCTTCAATATTGCCTCCAATATTAACCAAATCCCCAATTTGAAAGGGCTTATCTAATAGAATCGTTAGTGAGCCAAAAAGGTTTGCGATCGTATCTTTTGCGGCAAAAGCAAAGGCAAAACCACCAATACCCATACCAGCAATAATGCTCTTCATATCAAGGGTTAGTGAGTTTCCAATAAAGATAATACCAATACAAAAGACAAAGAATTTTGAAGTCTTTGAGATAAGTGGAACTAAAATATCGTCGTACTTATTTTCAGTAAGCTCCGCCTTTTCTGCCAGCCAAACGCCAACGACATCTACTATTCGATTGGCAGCAAAAACGCAGGCTATAGTGAAAACAACATATCCACCGCGAAGAAAGGCAGCCAGCTCTCCATCTTGAAATTCTAGGAGCCTTACGGCCAGGGTCCAAAAACCTGAAAAGGTCATAATACCTATAGGTAGAGTAAAATGCCTTTCCTCTGCTTCGTCAAAAGTTATGCCTCTTTTGATGAGCCAGTTAGTAACATAACGGCCAATAATAAAACGGACTATTTTTTCAATAATTAAGGAAATAAAAATGATGAGAAGGATGGCCAGCCATTGTCCATTAAGGAGAACAAAACTTCTGTGTCCTGTCCAAGCAGGCATACTTCTTTTTAATTTTGTTTTCCAGTTACTAAGACCGGTAACACCTTTAGCTAACTTTTTATCTTTTAGACTAGCTTCAAAGTAAACAATGGTATTAATAGTTTCAGGAGTAAAGAGCCATTTCTTGTCAACCTTAGAAAGGGCAATTTCTACTTCATGATATACTTCATCTATTTCAACGGACTGCTTCTTATAAAACCAAATATCACCTTCAGGCATATCAGGAATTTTACTAATATCAATATATTCGAGTCGATCAAGAGTATTAATAATCCGAGTAGCGGCTAGCTTGGCGGATTCTATTTTTGTAGCCGGATCTAATTTAGAGGTGTTTAAGGTTTTAACCGCTAAGTCTATGGCCTTCTCATCTCCAAGCTTATAGCCCTTCATCGTCTTTAAAAAATAATTCATGGACTGGCGAGGGCTTTCAAAACTAGGTGTTGGATACTTTGAAAAAGCATTAAAAGAAAAAAGAACTGCACTGATTAAAATTAATAATTTCATTTTTTAAACCTAATTTTATAATTTTGAGACATCTTATATTTAACTCTTGTTCTTGACAAAAATTTGAGAGACCCCATCTTATCTATAGAGAGGGAAAATAGCCTATTTATGGGCCCTATGTCCCTGTTTTTATTAGACTGGAGGCGTTATGAATAAATTTGATAGTATTGTGGCCGGAGCACTTGATATAGCTCAAGCCGAAGTACAAAAAAGAAAGCACTCAAGCTTAGATGCAAGTCATCTTTTATATGGTTTGTTATCTAACCCATCCTCCTTCGTATCTAGAGAGTTAAAAAAATATAAAAAAGATATAGAGATTTTGCTTGGTAAACTACCTGTAGTATCAAAACCAGTTGATCTAACGGAGCTTAGACCCTCTGCAAACTTTAGTGAGTGGATGACTCATGCCTCTTCAAATGCGATCCAAGCTGGACGCCAGGAGGTCACTGAGACGGACTTATTAAAGTTTATGCCGCAAATCTTTCCCGAACTTAATATTGATTATAGCTCTCTAAATAATGAAGACAGTGAGTCGGAAGCTCCCGCGTTTTTAACTAACCTAAATGAGCTTGCTAGTGAAGGGAAACTCGACCCAGTTATTGGGCGTAGTAAAGAGATAAGGGCGGTTATGGAAATTCTTGGTAGAAGAGGGAAGAATAACCCTGTTCTAGTGGGCTCTGCCGGAGTTGGTAAAACCGCCATTGTTGAAGGTCTGGCCGACGCCATTGTAAAAGGAGAAGTACCTGACGTTCTACAAGGTAAAACAGTTTACTCATTAGATATGGGTTCTTTAATGGCAGGAACCAAATTTAGAGGAGAGTTTGAAGAGAGGCTTCAAGCTCTTTTAAAGTTTGTTAAAAGTAAGGCCAGTGAAGTGATACTCTTTATTGATGAGATTCATCAGCTGGTTGGAGCTGGAAAAACTGATGGGGCTATGGATGCGGCCAATTTATTAAAACCTGCCCTAGCAAGAGGGGAGTTAAATTGCGTTGGTGCTACTACGCCTGAAGAATATCAAAAGTTTATTTTGGGAGACTCAGCCCTAGACCGAAGATTTAGGTCAGTTCCTGTAAACGAACCTAGTAAAGAAGATGCCATTGAGATTTTAATGGGTATAAGAGAGAAGTTAGAGATTCATCATGGAATAAAAATATCTGATGACGCTATTTTTAGCTCAGTAATTCTTTCTGACCAATATGTTACTGATAAGAATCTTCCGGATAAAGCTATAGATCTAGTTGACGAAGCTTCAAGTGCCTTAAAACTTTCAGCGGAAGCTATGCCTGCAAAGCTCGTGGAGCTTGAAGGAGAAATTAGAACAAAGAAAATATACTCCCAGGTAAACTCAGAAAATAAAGAAATTCAAAAAGAGATCAAAGAACTTGAAAAAAGGTTCTTTGAAGAAAAAGCTGTTTGGGAAAAAGAAGTTCTTTCAGTTAAAAAGCTGAGCGAACTAAAAAACCAATTAGAGCGTTATAACTTCGAGCTTAGTCAGGCAGAAAGAAATCAGGATTATGAAACTGCCGGTAAGCTAAAATATAGCGTCATCCCAGAGCTAGAAAGTCAGCTTGAGGGAACTGCTCACGATTGGGTTTTAAGTAAAAAGGATATTGCCCAAGTGATCTCAAGGCAAAAAGGGATACCTGTTGAAAAAATCTTAAAGAGTAAACAAGATAATATTTTAGAATTAGAGGACTATTTAAAGAACCGAGTCTTTGGGCAAGATGAACCTCTTCATGAGATCGCAGAGACCTTGATCTCCTCCCATGCTGGACTCTCAGATAATAGTCGTCCTCTTGGTAGTTTCCTCTTAAAAGGACCTTCTGGAGTTGGAAAAACCGAAACGGCCAAGGCACTAAGTGAGTTTCTCTTTAATAGCGAATCTAATCTGATTCGATTTGATCTATCAGAGTTCTCAGAAAAACACTCAGTCTCTAAGCTTATTGGAGCACCAGCTGGTTATGTTGGTTATGATGAAGGTGGTGTACTAACCGAAGCGGTTAGAAGAAAGCCCTATGCCGTTATCTTATTTGATGAAATTGAAAAAGCACATGGGGATTTCTCTGATATCCTTTTACAAATCCTTGATGACGGGAGGCTTACGGATAATAAAGGAAGGACTATAGATTTTAAGAATACTATAATCCTAATGACTACTAATAGTACAAATATAGAAATGGACTTTAAGCCAGAAGTCTTAGGACGACTTGATGCGGTTCTTAGCTATTCATCTCTTGAAGGAGATGTGATTAATAATCTTGTCAAAAAAGAGTTAAGTTTTCTTAATGAGCGACTACAAAGTAAAAAGTTGAAGTTAGAACTAGATGAAAAAGTTGTCGAAGCACTTGCTAGTAGAGGCATAGATGAAAGGTATGGAGCTCGACCACTTAAGTCTGTTTTTAATCGACTAATTACAAGACCCCTAAGTAGGAAACTACTCGAAGGTGCTCTTGAAGAAGGAATTCTAAAGGGTTCTTGGTCTGATACAGATAAAACTGTTAATTTTCAGTAATAGATGAAAATGGTCCCCTAAAGTCACAGAGGGACCATTTTTACTTTATAAACTTATGAGACCTAGTATAATAAGTTTGTATTTGTTACTTGGAGAATAAATGTCTGATGATTCTACAATTTCACTTGAGCCAGAAGAATATTTGATTCGAGAGGGTGAAGAATCTACTCAAATGTATTTTCTTCAATCGGGCACTATGGCCGTGTTCAAGAGAAAAGGCGATAGTACTATTCAAATTGGAACAATCTACTCTGGAGAAGTCGTAGGTGAGATGAGTTTTCTAGATAAAGAGCCTCGCTCTGCTAGTGTGAAGGCCATTTCTGAATGCGTTTTAACTGTTATTCCAAGTGAAAAGTTCGAAAAGACCCTTAATGCATTGCCGGCCTGGTATAAAGCTCTTGTTCATACTTTGCTTGATCGCTTAAGAAGAGCAAACTCTCGAATAAGAGTTTAGCTAAGAAAACCAAATCTTAAATTTCTTAAAAATTTTGTCTTTTTCTTCAGGCAGCCAGGGATTATTATCCAGTGATAAATGAAGAAGCGCTTTAAGTTTCTCAAGCTCCTCTGGAAGCAGTTCTAGGGAATTTCGATCTAGGTTTAAGCGTTTAAGATTTTGTAAGTTCTCGAAGGTCTTAGGTAGGTTAGAGAGCTTATTTCCAGAAAGATCTAGTACATCTAAATTTTTGAGTTCGCCAATCCAGGTAGGAAGTGACTCAAGTTTATTATTATTAAGTTGAAGATTCGTTAAAGACTTACTTGGATTAAGCTTACTAGGCAGCGCTTTAATGATCCCATTTTTTATTTTTAGAATTTTTAGTTTTGGTAGCTCAAATAACTCTCTAGGAACCTCGGTGATATTAGCACATTGAATACTTAGGTTTTCTAGTGACTCAAGATTAGACCAGGCAGTGGGGAGTTTTTCAACTCCCTCTGCAATAAGGTCTAGACTTGTTAAGTTTGTTTCCTGGAACACTTCTATTGGGAAGCTATTTTGATTCTTACGTAACTTAATCCTTTTACTGCTCATAGGGGATATTATAGTGCGCTATCCCCTAGGAAGATAGGGAAGGCCGATTTTTTATATCGACTCGAGATAATCCCAAAAATATTCTTTTTAGTATCCCTATTTATTCCAGTATTATCGCTGCTAAAAGTGCTATCATCTGATAAGACTCTTTGGTGCCCATATCTTGAGTTAGACCCTTCAGCTTGACCCTTAGATATCCTTGCTAGAGCTTCAGCGTCTTCGCGGTCTTTTCTTAGTCTTGCGAGCTCTTCGGCGGAAAGACCTTCATCATCAACACCAAAGTCAAAATCAAATCCAATTCCATCTTTCTTTGAATCACCTGATTTACCAAGAGAGCCTTTTCCTCCGGAACCGGCAGAAGCACTTGAGTTGGTATTTCCAACAGCCGCTAAGACCGGTTGGCTCTTAACCGTACCGTCTCCAGCTCCTAAATTGGCATCATTGTAATAAGACGAGAGACCACCTCGTGTTTTCTCAGCTTTAAACTTAGACGGAAAAAGCTTTGAATAAGTCATCATCGACTTAGCTCTGCTTGCGATAAGCTGTTTTTTCGCGGCCTTAGAATAATCAATACTTTTTAAATTATTCTTTTCTCTTTCTTTATTCAACTCTTTGAAATTATCTCGAATTTTTCTTCGAACAGCATTTGAATTTTTATTTAATTCTCCAGCTGCAACATTTGCTTGGTCAAGCTTTCCACTTAGGTCTGCATCCGCAAACTTTTTAACGGCAGCCTCATTCTCAGCTACAACTCCTGGAGAGAATTCTCCAATGTCTGGATATTGAAGGCTGGCACAAGTACCAGTGGCCTGACAGGAACAAGTCTTATCGATCTCAAAAGAGCCACCATTTCCTTTTTTCATACAAGAAGCGATTCTAATAACGGGCTTCTCTTCAATCTGAGTATCCATACCTTGGCGACCAAGAGTCATGGCATTTCTCATTTGGTTTAGAAGTTTTACGTACTTATCTCTTTGACCAACGGCCGTATCTAAATGCTCTAAAAGACCACTTAAGTTTTCTTGAACTAGGGCGACTGTCTTTGTTATGGTGTGAATTCTTGTTTCAGGCGTTGCCATTCCAAGAGTTCCTTCCTTAATACAGTCACCAGCTTCACCGCCTTCATTACAGTACATAATTGGATTATTATTGTGAACATAACCAGTTCCGGAGCCTTCTTTCCCGTCAGCATCAAAAGCTTGCTCTTGCCAGTGCTCATTTTGTCTTATAACAAAATGGTAAAAAGAGGTGGAGCCAATGGCCATACCTGCTGCCATAGCTGATCTCTCAGTCTCTTTTATATTAGCTTGATTAACATTGCCACTTGCTACATCGATATTATCTTCTTCAGCCAAACTATTTGCCATTGCTGAAGGAAAAATTAAATTAAAAACTGAATGACTTGCATTTTTAATATATTTTTTTATGTAAATTTCAGCTGCAAATTTTTCATGTTCTTTTTCGTAACCTTTAGGCATTTTAAAGAAGCCCGTCTTCTTTTCTAAAGAACCCAAATTTTCTTTTTCTAGAAAGCCCATGACCTCTTCTTTTGATTTTCTATAGGCTTCTTCAGCTTTTCTTTTTGTATCTTCTGCAAAATTTTTATGTATAGCGTAATTGGCTTTAGCTTCACCATAGTTACAAGCTAAGTGAGTATGGTTTCTGGCCTTATCAAGTTTCTTTTCCCACTTTTTAGTGAAGTTAGTCCACTTGATTAGCTCCGCTAAAAAATAAGCATTTAAACCAAACCAAACCAAGTAAAATCCCCAATGTGCTTTTGAAAGAGCAATAAAAGGTGCACCACATCCACAAGGAGAAGAGTTTAGGGCCGTTCCAATGGCTTTATAAACTTTTGAGAGAAGTCTATGCATAACAAAAAGAGCGTTAGTTACAATTATATTTCTCTTTGTTGTCTTAATTTTCTTCTTACCTTTTTTGACATTCGCCTCGGCCGTGGCCACAAGCTGTCTTTTATCTGATAACTCATGCTGAGCAATCATTAGAGCAGTGTTATACATCTCAAGGGCCGTCTCTCTTGTCCTTGGGGCGCAGCCTTCTTCTTGTCCTTGCTTACAGCCAATACCTGCAGAGGCGTCACAGACCTTTTTTAAATGCTCAACTCTCTCTCTTGGAACCACAGGAGTTCCGTTCACAGTAGGGATATTATCTGGATCTGGGTTTACGGTCATACACATAGAATCAACGATTTGAGTATGAGAGTTTAGAGCTTTCTCAACGGCCTCAAATTGCTCATCATTCTTTTCTTCTTTTTCACCTTTTTCATTTTCATTAAAAATTTCATCTTTAATACATTGATTAAAGTCTTGGTTTGAACCTTTATCTCTAATGATGGCAGCGACGTATGTGGCTGAAGCTGCTCTAAAGATATGATAGGCCTTTGATTCAAAATCATCTTTTTTATTACATTTTAATTTCTTAATGGCCGCAGACGCCATGGCCATAACATCTAAATTGGATAGGGCCATCTTTCCGCCCTTTGAGCCTTTATCATAATCCTTAAGCGCAAGTTCATAGATTTCGTACTCACCACGCTGTTGGTTTTGAAACTCAAGCTCTCTAACAAATTCCATTTTCTCTTGGGCAAACTCAGCGGCATTGGCCGTGTATCTACCAATGGCGCTTTTTAACTCTTCATTTGTTTCATAAACTGGACCTGTCAGCTGACCATTGGCCCCTCCAGTGGCACCGGAAAAATTATCAGTCGCTTCCATATTTTGTTTATTATTTAAAACGTCATTTTCGGCCGTGGCCATATTTCCTTTTTCAGACCTAAGAGGCTTAGCAAAGTCATCGTTATGTTTTTTAGCGGCTTTAAATTCGATTTCTGCTTCATTAAGACCTCTAGCAGCAGTGACGTAATCAATTCTTAGTCTTTCTAATTCCTCACGGTCCTGTCTATTGGTGCATCCGAAGTTTCTACCTTCACAAGAGTTTTTCTTCCTCATATAGGCATTATATTTTTCAGGTACGATTTTTCTTTTAGCTACAACATCGATGCGAGCTTTTTCTAGCCTTTCTTCAGCGGCCTTATTCTTAGCTTCCCAGTCTTCAGTCTCAAAACCTGCAACAGTTCCGCCTGGGTCGTCTTTATATCTAGCCTCCAATCCTTGAAGTTCACCATTTCGATTGATATCGGCAGAGTTACCTTGCATGTCACCAATACCAGTACAGCTAACCACAGGGCCTCCGGTTTGACGGGCCAGCTTAGCTCTTAGGCGACAAATTTCATCATATCCTTGCTGCCCTGTTACTGCTCGGTAGTTGGTAATATCTGTCATTCTCTCGCGGCGATTGGCAGCTTGTGTACGACATTTTGAAGAAGAGATATCATGCTCAACATCTTCCTTATTTTTATTTCTATTCATTTCTCTTTCGCGGTTTTCTTTTGCGATTCGATTTACTTCTTCAACAACTTTAAAATCTTCGGTGGTAAAACCAGGAGGGACAAATGCTGAATAAACTTTTTTCTCGTCGTTTGATGTTGTTCCGGAGGTCGTAATTGAATCATTGGCATAACTTGGAATTGCTCCGCCAATGGCCGTGACTTGAACTGCAAACAGAGTGAAGTTCAGCAGGTATACAAGTATTGCTTTTTTTGTCCGGTTGAAGGATTTCATCATCCATCTCCTAAAATTAATAAGTTCTAGAATTCTTATTAGTCTATATTTTAAGGCCAAATCCGGTTGATTACGCTTCTTTGAGTTTTAAAAGTATCAAATTTAAGAAAAAATAAGGCTCAGTACTGTAATTTCGAGGGTTTACACCAGCGCTTAAGGAAAATTAGTTCATTTAAAATAAAAAAATCACTGCCAATTTTAGTTGGATTAACCCAAAAATTGGTTTTTGCATTATCATAAGACTTAAGAATTACATGGAGTCAAAAATGCTTAAATTGGTCATGCTTATGGTCTGTTTCACAAGTTTACAATCAATTGCTGACGACAAGATTAGTGCCGATCAGCTCGAAGGTCTTAGCGATTGTGATTATTTTAAGTACACCGAATGTACCAGCGCTAATTTGAATATTGGTGCCTGTGTAAAGAAAAAGTATCAGGGCTTTGTAAAGGCCTGCGGTAAAGTCCATGCGGATAAATTCCTCTATAGCCGAGAAATGTATAAGCCAGAAAAAAGAGCAAAATCCAAAGATGTCGGGTGCGAAGAAGCGACTAATACTCTTTGTGTTGAGAATGGTCTAAGTCTTGAGGCCTGCTCTTCTAAGTACAAAAAGGAAATGACTAAAGCATGCGGAAATGACTTTGTAAGCGGAGCAAAGGGCGGGAAAGAGTTCGAGTGCTTTGAACTTAGAAAGAAATACTGTGGAAATGAAGTTACTATCGAATGTGATGAGATTTTTGAAGCTAAAGCTCCGGCCCATTGTAAGAGTGCAGTCCCCAGTTCTAAAAAAGGAAAGGGCGGAGCACTTAGTGACAAGGCCATGTTAGATTCATGTATGGGCACCATCACCAAGGCCTGCAAGATGCCAAGTGATGAAGAGCTTCTTAAAGAAGGCTCTAACGTAAGTGAGAGTATGAGAAAGTACCAAGTATGTGTTCAAAGGGCCGTTATGAAGTCCACTGGAAAATGTGGTTCAATTATTCCGGACAAAGAAAAAATTATAAAAGAAAAAAATAAAAAGTAAGTTAGAGATATTTTACGAATCGATTATTTTCGTCAACTAAAATACATTTTGGCTCAACCGGCTTATCTGAAACTTGAAAACCGATGATGATCACCTCTTCACCTTTTTTAATAAGATGAGCAGCGGCACCGTTGATACAAATTTCACCAGTTCCACGGTTTCCAGCAATAACATAAGTTTCTAATCTAGCCCCAGAAGTATTAGAGACAATTAATACTTTTTGACCTGGCCATAAGTCGATTCTATCAAGAAGGTCCGTATCAATGGTTACAGAGCCAATATAAGAGACGTCTGCTTCAGTTACAGTTGCTTTATGAATTTTAGATTGCAGTAGCTCTCTCATAAGTGGAACTTATCTCAATAGGATAAAAATGAAAAGCATCTTAGACTATAGAAGAGCTTGGAATTCCTAGGAAATAAAGAATTGTCGTCATAGGCCCATGGCTCATATGTTGCTCAGCTGTTTTTCGAACAATATCTTTAGCGTGATAGGCGATTCCTAGCCCGGCCGTGGCAAGCATAGGAAGATCATTAGCTCCGTCCCCAATGGCCACAACTTGGTCTAGGTTTATTTGTTCTTGCTGGGCCAAAACTTTAAGTAAAAAAGCTTTTTGATTGGCGTTAACTATTTGCCCTTCAACATTTCCTGTAAGCTTTCCATTAATGATTTCTAATTCATTGGCAAAAGCATAATCGATTCCAAGTTGATCTTTTAAAGCATTAGCAAAAAAACTAAAGCCACCTGAGATAATAGCTACTTTATAACCGAGAGACTTTACCGTTCTTATGAATTCTTGACAGCCTGTTGTGAAAGGAAGGTTTTTTAGTATTTCTTCCATCTTTGAGACTTCTAATCCTTTTAGTTTAGAAACTCTTTGAATTAAAGATTCATCAAAGTCGAGCTCACCGTTCATGGCTCTTTCAGTTATTTCTTTTATTTCTGCACCAACTCCATGGACTTCGGCCATTTCGTCTATAACCTCGGTTTGAATAAGAGTTGAGTCCATATCAAAAACGATAAGTCTTTTAGACCTTCTAAATACATTATCTCTAAGAAAAGCTACGTCGACTCTATGTTGTGTTGAAAGGGCGTAAAGATTGGCCTTTATTCCTTTAAAGTCTAAACCTTCAGGAATGGAGGTGGTTATTTCCATAACCTTAAAACTTCCAGGTTCCATATTATCTATGCGAACGATATTTATATCGTGATCAGCCAAGGTTCCCGAGACGTCTCTTAAAAATTCGGCACTAATATTATTTACTGAGACACAATTAAGAATGAATTTCTCTGAATTATCAAAGACATCTTGCTTAGCTTCAATGGGCTGATAAGTAAGAGTTAATCCTATTTGAGAAGTTCTAAAAAGCATCTCTTTTAGAACGACTGGGTTGCCAGATTCATCTCTACTTTTTATTTCAATCATTATGCTAAGAGAAAGTAAGCCATGAGTAACGGCCTGACCCATATCTGCAATGGCGTCTCCAGCCTGAGTGATTATATCTAAAAGCATGCTGGTAATACCTGGATGATCAGGTCCGGATACAGTGACTAAAATATATTGGCTATCTTCCACGGGCTTCTTCTCTTTTAATTTTCAACTTCCTCCACATTCCTAAGGTATACTCAAGAGCAGAGTAGATAGAAAAAATCGATGCTAAATAAATAAAAATATTTCCTAATAAGATCATTGGGATCCCATAGGGGTCATCATAGGCCATGAGAAAACCAATACCAAACATTTGAAAGGCCGTTTTCCATTTTCCTAGTTGTCCTACTGGTACCACGAGCCCTTTATCACTGGCGAGAAGCCTTAGAGCTGTAATGTAAATTTCTCTTAACACTAGAATGATCACCACCAACACGGGAATTCTTTCTAGGGCCTGTAGCACAATAAGAGAGCTAACAATTAAGAATTTATCGGCTATAGGGTCTAAGAATGAGCCGAACATAGTTACTATATTTCTTTTTCTGGCGATATAGCCGTCAAAAAAGTCGGTGATACTCGCGGCTACAAATGTCCACGCGGCGATATAACAAAGGGTTTGCTTCATTCCATAGAGCCAAGGGAAATCAAGTAAATTTAAATAGAGGCTACCGATGATAATGGGGATTAGGGCGACTCGAAAGAGGGTGAGCCTATTGGGAAGATTATCAATCTCCCATTCTGTCTCCGCTTGAGCCTGATTGGCCGTATTTTCTTCCATGCAGCAGCATTCCCATAAAACTAATTAGAACTACTCAAGTTTTAACACGTGCGCGGCGCGTTTGTGGAGCTATTTTTACCTTCTAACCTTCACCCCTAATCTGTTGTAATCTATAGGTGCCAGTTACCTTTTGGGACTCTAAGCATTATCGAGAATAATGCTACGAGTCCCAAAAGGTAACTGGCACCAACAAAGGAAGAAAAATGGAAGGGCACCTCAATTTAATTAAGACAGACTACAAAGAAACGGAAAAGAGGATCTTTCCAAGGTTCCCATTCACTTACTTAACCTTCAAAGCCAATAGCGGTGAAGAACAAGTCTTTGAAGTTCTTAATATTAGCTATACAGGAATGCAAGTTAGCCTAAAAAATGGTGGTTGTGATTTTAAACCTGACAGTGCCATAGGGGGAGATCTGCATTGGCGTGGAGCTTCAATTAATATTTCTGGCTCAGTAAAATGGGTTAAAGGCCAAAGATTAGGTATAGCTTTCGATGATAAGCTTACACAAAAAGAGATCCCTGCATTTTTGAGCATTGAAAATATTGTCGCTGGTATGAGACCTGTTCATGACAGTGGACTTGATATTGAAATGCCTAATAATCTCAAATATTGGCTTAGGGCAGATGGTCCAGTTGAAGTTTTTGTTTGGGAGCATAATGATCATGAAACTTCTAGATTTCAAATTATCATGATGGATAGTTTTGTTGAATGGGAAGATGGTAAAGGTCTTCGAACAGGTAATGTTATTAATAAGAGAAACGTTGAAACACCCTTGAATGCAGAGGATGAATACATCTTTGAGATAGACCAAAGCTGTGATGAAGAGAAAATTAAATTTGCGTCACGCATTATCTCTCATATTCCCAAGAACTTTTTACCCGAAAATGTGACAAGTTTCCTATCCATTAAAATTGGCGCTTAGAGCAATTCCTTTCCAGAATAATCTAAAGCAAGTATGATTCGTCCGTATTTTTTATTGGAGAATCTATGAATCGAAATCTTGCCTTAGAATTTGTACGCGTTACCGAAATGGCCGCAGTGTCCTCAGCTCGTTGGATGGGGCGCGGAGATGAAAAAGCCGCTGACCAAGCCGCCGTTGATGCCATGAGAACCATGCTTGACTCAGTTGAATGTGAAGGGGTTGTGACTATTGGTGAAGGTGAGAGAGATGAAGCTCCCATGTTATATATTGGTGAAAAAGTTGGAACAGGAGCTGGTCCAGCACTTGATATTGCCCTAGACCCCCTTGAAGGAACTACCGTTTGCGCCGTTGGGGCGAGCAACTCAATTTCAGTTATGGCGATTGCTGAAAGAGGCGGTTTCTTAAACGCACCTGATACTTATATGCAAAAGATAGCCTGCGGACCGGAAGGAAAGGGAGTTATCGATATCAATGAGTCAGCAGAAGAAAACTTAAGAAGACTTGCTGAAGTTAAGCGCTGTAGAGTCCAAGACTTAACTTGTATTATTTTAGATCGTGAAAGACATGAAGGTTTAATCGACGAAGTGAGAAAGGCCGGAGCCAGAATTAGGCTTATTGGTGACGGCGACGTGGCCGGCGCTGTTTCTTGCTGCGTACCAGATAGTGGTGTTGACCTTATGATCGGAACCGGCGGTGCCCCAGAAGGTGTTATTGCAGCAGCTGCTCTTAGATGTATGGGAGGAGACTTTCAAGGTATCCTTCGTTTTAGACATGATGAAGAAATTGAGCGCGCCAAAAAAATGGGAATAACAGACCTAGAAAAAGTTTATAGCATTGAAGAACTTGCTAAAGGTGAGGTTATGTTCGTTGCCACTGGTGTAACTGATGGAACATTTTTAAAGGGTGTTAAATTTAAGCCTTGGGGTGCTGAGACTCAATCTATTGTTATGCGCTCAAAATCGGGTACAATTAGACATATCGATGCAGTACATAGGTTTGATACTAAACCAAGATATTAAAAACAAACTTAGGGAGACTATGGATGGCCCAGGCAAGTAGAACTGAAACTTTTGATGTAGACATAAATAAGCTATACGACACAATTGTCGATTATGCTTCTTACCCAGACTTTGTTGATGGCTGTTCATCTGTAAACGTTATCGAACAAACTGAAGCTGGTGCTAAGGTAGAATATGGTCTCAACCTTATTAAAAAATTCAAATATACTTTAATTTTAAAACACGAAAAGCCTAATCGTGTGTCTTGGACTTTTGATTCAGGTGACCTTTTTAAAATGAATGAAGGCTCTTGGGAGTTAAAAGACAATGGTGATGGAACTACGGAAGTTACTTATTCTCTAGAAGTAGATATTAAAGGTTTTGCACCAAAAAAGATTGTCGATAACTTAACAAGTAAAAATCTTCCCGCCATGATGACTTCATATAAGAATAGAGCAAAGTCTAGGGGCTAATGATGACAAAAAAAGAAGATAAAGAGGGTCTTGGGGACGTAATTAAGAAGGTTGTTTCAATTGGAGTTGGAGCAGCTTTTATGACTGAGGAAGCAGTTAGGGGGATTGTTAAAGATCTACCGCTGCCTAAGGAAATAGTTACGGGACTAATTGAAAATGCAAAGGGTGCACGGACAGAATTTACCGCAGGTATTCAAGAAGAAGTTAGAAAGCATCTTAGTAAAGTAGATCCTAAGCAAATGGTTGAAGCTGTTTTAGACGGATATGATATTGAAGTTAATGCCACGTTAAAGTTTAAGAAAAAACAAGATGGACAGAGCTGAGCTGATCAAAGTTAGACTTGATTTAGTAAAAAGAGAACTTGGTACAACTGAGCTTGTGGCCGTCTCAAAATCTACTGATATAGAAAGTATAGAATATGCTCTTGAATCAGGTCAGTCCGATTTTGGTGAAAACCGTATTGGTGATCTTGAAGAAAAAGCTATTTTTTTAAAAGATCGAGATATTACCTGGCATTTTATAGGCCACCTACAATCCAACAAAATAAATCGTCTCTTAAAAATTCCAAATCTAAGATTTATTCATTCTATAGACTCTCTTAAAACCTTAGAAAATCTCTACAAAAAAGAAGAACATTTTAACGGCGATTCATTAGGTTTTTTTCTACAAATTAATACGAGTCAGGAAGAAGAGAAACAAGGTTTTTCAATTTCCAATTATGATGAGCTTGCTGCCGCGGCCAATATGATCTCTAGAATGGAAAACTCCAACTTTTATCTAGCCGGTCTTATGACTATGGGTAAGATTAGGACGGAGGACTTTGAGAAAGATGCTAGGAGCTGCTTTAAGAGCCTGGTTAAAGTTAGAAATACTTTAAAACGTGATTTTGAGCTTCCCCCTATGAAACTTTCCATGGGGATGAGCCGAGACTATATAATAGCTGCTGAGGAAGGAGCTGATTATGTTAGGGTCGGGACGAATATTTTTAAGCCAGAAGAGCCCCATCACTAGGTAAAAATTACTTTTAAATTGCAACTTTACGTCATTTTAAGCAAGTTAAGAGGGAATTGAGTAGATTTGAGAGGATGATATGGCCGAAAGAAGGGTGCCAGAATTAAGTTTATTAGATTATGTAAATGGTTCAGCTGAGCAAAGAAAAAACTTTGTGGATAATCTTTTTATTGGTCTAAAAGAATATGGATTCATTATTTTGACTGATCATACTGTTGACCAAAAAAAGGTAGATGAGGCCTATGAGCTCGTTCATCAATTTTTTCATCTTCCAATTGAAACAAAAGAAAAGTACGGAGGAGTTCCTGGCGGACAAAGAGGTTATACGCCCTTTAAAAAGGAACATGCTAAAGACTCAAAGCATGGAGACTTAAAAGAATTTTGGCATGTTGGAAGAGAGCTAAATGAAGAAAGCCCTTACTATAATGTTTATCCAAAAAACCTTTGGCCCACAGAAATTGCAAATTTTAAAAAAGCTTTTCTAGAGCTATATTCTTCTATGGATCAAACCGCAGTTATTTTATTAGAAGCGATAGGTGAAGCCCTTGGAACTCCCAAGAATTTCTTTAAAGAAATGATCCACGATGGGAATACAATTTTAAGAACGATTCACTATCCACCTACTACAGGTGAAGATACAAAAAATTCAGTCAGGGCGGGAGCTCATGAAGATATAAATCTAATCACGATGTTAGTTGGTGCTACAGGAAGTGGACTTGAGCTTCTAGATAGAGACGGAAAATGGCTTCCAGTTAAAACACTACCAGGTCAAATCGTTGTTGATACAGGTGATATGATGAGCCGGTTAACAAACGATGTTCTTCCTTCTACAACTCATAGAGTGGTGAATCCCGATGATTCTGGAGAAACAAGATATTCAATGCCTTTCTTTGTTCATCCACATGATGGAGCAATGATTTCATGTTTGGACTCATGTGTAGGTGAAGGCAAAAAATATGAAGATATTAACTCAGCTGATTTTCTTATTCAAAGACTTGAGGAAATTGGGCTTTATTCTTAGAACTTAAAACCTATAGACATTTTTGAATTAACGATAGTTGTGTTTTGTTCAACTCCGTCAGCAAAACTTTCTTGTGCGCCAATCGACTCCATGGCCGCTTCTAGTAAGACCCATTTACTATTACCGATGAATTTGGAAAATCCAAGTTTAAGTACGGGTAAGATGAATACTGAACCTGTACTTACTGACTCATCAACAGTGGTAGAAGAGATTCCATAGCCAAGACCGGCTCCAACATAAAAATAGCTTCTGTCTGTTTCGTCTTGGTTGAAAAGATAATTAAGCTCTCCAATAGCCGCTAGCCTTGTTGTTGGTACGTCTAATACTGGCTCAGAAATTTTTTGGACCTCGCTATCATAGCGGATTCCAACTCCAAGCTCCCATCTTGGGTCAAAGTTTACAACGAACAATCCTTCTACTTGATAACCGGACCTAGTAGATTGAGCCTCGGCCTCTAAGGAGGAAACACTATCACTTAGGGCATATGAAAGGTTACCTCTCGCAATCCAATAATTCTTCGTTTTAAAACGTAAGCCTTTTTCAGAGATTTTTTCTAATTTTGGAAGTTCTAGAATTAAATTTTCAATAGAGTTTGTGAAAGTGACAAACTCGCCTTTTTCAAAAGCAACTCCGCCTCGCTTATCGTTGACTTCCCAAATAGACATTGTTCTATTTACTTCGGTTGCAGTTGCCACAACACCAGCGTTTCTAATTGTAAAAAGTGATTCCTGCCCAATGGCAATTCCATCCACAAAACCTTTTCTTATGACAAAGGTTTTTTTACTGGTAGAAACAGTTTGCACGACCACAAGTTGATCGTAGGCCTTGGCCACATTAGTGGATGCAAAGATTAGAAAAATAAGGAAATAAATGATTCTTTCTCTCACATAGAAATTATATCATTCTAAGCGTCAAAAATATTAAGGGGTTAAGCCTTTCCCCTTAAGCTTAGCCCTTAAATAGCCGATAGTAATAGTATGAAAAAGCGAATGCTCATATTAGTGGGGAGTTTGGGAGTTTTAACTCTAGTATGGACACTTACCTGGGATAAATATCAAGAGAGCTTTGATGCAGATGAGGGCTCTATAAATAGCGAGAAAAAATCAAGCACTAAACCCCCTGTTTATAAAAGATTACCAGCAGAAAAAGAAGGGCAAAAAGTAGAAAGCTCCGAAGATTTTAAAACTAGTTTATTGTTTAAAAGATTAGAAGAAAGAAAACCCAGCAGCTTTAAACCTTCGAAGATAAGAGTTTTTAAAAGTGGTAATCAAAATTTCAATTTAGTTGAAGACCTAGTCGCGGTAAAAGAATCTGAAAGGCATAATTTTAGGGAAGAGGACATAGTTGAAAAGAAGTTTGGGCATCTCATAGTTAAGAAAGCTAGTGATAGTGAAGCTAAAAATCTTATTGTTCAAAATGCTAGAACTAAAAGACTTGGTATCTTAACAGGGGTTTTTAAAATAAAACTTTATGATCATAAAAGCTGGTCAGAAGTACAAGAGTCCTACTCTCTCGAAGAAGAGGCCAACTTTCCAGGTATTCGCTTAACGCTTCTTAAAACTAATGACTTAGAGAAAATCGAATCTATTTTGGCCCAAATTAGTGGTGATTCAAGGGTGGAGAGAGTTGAGCTCGAAATTCTAGAAAGCCCACCTGTAAGCAATTAGAATCATTCCAAAAAATAAATTACTCAAGTATTTATGGCTTGCTCTCGATAAGAGAGTATAGAGGTCTACTATAATGAGTAAGATGCGTAAGCACTTTAATATTTACCTTGGTTTAGTGTTGTTGATGACATCACTAGGCTCCTGCGTTCCAACCCCTGGGGATAAGACAAATGCAGGAAAAATAAGCAAAGGCGGAAGTGTAACTTTGATTCCCAGTGAAACTCCTTTTATTAGTGGAGTACCAACTGTAGTAACGAATCAAGACCTCCTTTACTCTTGGTCGCCAACTCTGCATGATTCTGGTCTGCGGTTTTCTGCCACGGGATTACCGGGCTGGCTTAGTATTCATGAAAGTACAGGGGCCTTGACTGGAATACCAAGAGAATCTGGAACCACAAATAATATTAGAATTACGGCCTACAAGGGAATTAAATTTACTGAACTAGGGCCCTTTTCTGTTCAAGTTTATGGCGATCCTCTAAAGGAAAATGCTTGGCATATTAGAAATACCGGTCAGTCTAATTTTGCAAATAATGGTGGAACTGTCGGTGAAGATATTAATTTAGACGAGGTTTTAAGAACCGGAAATTTTGGAAAAGATATTAAAGTTGGTGTTAGTGATACGGGACTTGATATTGATCATCCGGATTTATTTGTTAACGTTTTAAATCCCCTTAATAAAGACTATAAGACAAGCGCTCCTTATTTTGGCGACCCTGGAGTTGCAACAGGTGGTGACCATGGAACTTCCGTGGCCGGTATTATTGCGGCCGTGGGCTGGAATGGAATTGGATCAAGGGGAGTTGCACCTGAAGCAAAACTAGTTGGCCTAAACTATCTTGGAACTGGAGTGACTCAATCGACAGCGGTTCATTTAGATCAGGCTAGTGGGGACTTAGATGTTTATAATTATAGTTATGGATCTAGCTTTTATCCTACAGCTCTAAATGCTGACAGCACTTATATCGATCAAGTTAAATATGGTTTAAGTACTCAGCGTGGAGGGAAGGGATCAGTATACGTTAAAAGTGCCGGT
Source organism: Halobacteriovorax sp. (assembly GCA_002720865.1). Taxonomy (GTDB): domain Bacteria; phylum Bdellovibrionota; class Bacteriovoracia; order Bacteriovoracales; family Bacteriovoracaceae. Next base: position 183,244 of record PBIO01000017.1, on the reverse strand, counting down.
AACTCCTTTCAAGAATGTGATTTTAGTAATGGTAGCTTTTTCTTAGGGCTTATGTGCTTTAGTCATAGCTCAAATCTTGGGTCCGAGGATGAACTTCCTTGGTATATTGTTGTCGGTGCTACCAATGCACTGGGTGTTAAGTCGTCATATTCATCCGCAGGCGCCAATCTTTGGGTTTCTGCTCCTGGTGGAGAGTTTGGAAAAACAAACCCTGCCATCATGACAACTGACACAGCCGGCTGCCTTGATGGATACGCAAGATTTGGTCTAACTGGTTTTAATTTTCAAATTGGTGGAGACGGAAATACGGACTGTAATTATACTCAAAGTTTTAACGGAACATCCTCTGCCGCACCAATGGTAAGTGGCTTAGTTGCACTACTAATGGAAGCAAATGCCAATCTTACATGGAGAGATATAAAACATATCTTAGCAGCTACCGCTGAAAAAATAGATGCGGCTTCTTCAGATACAGTAGTTGATGCTGGCTTTGACTACGATAATGGTCCTTATGTAGCTGTCGATAATGACGATATGATTGGGCATACTTATTCACTTGGTTGGATTCAAAATGCAGCGGGATACAATTTTCATAATTACTATGGATTTGGTCAAATCGATGCAGATGCCGCTGTAACAATGGCAAAAAATTACAGCTCTTTTTTAACTGGAATGCCAAGTGAAACTGACCCGGCATTTTCTTTATCAACAAGTACAGTAAATACGGCCATACCGGATAGTAGTCCGACAGGACTTTCAAACTCAATTAATGTTACTCAAGCTTATACAGTTGAGGCAGTGCAGATAAAGCTTAATATTACTCACCCAAGACCTGGAGACTTAGGAATAGAACTTACTTCTCCTAGTGGAACAAAAAGTATTATTTTAAATATTAATAATTCACTTCTTATTGGGTTAGATGGGGCAACACCTGATTGGGTTGATGATCATAGCGGAGCAATTTTTCTTTCTAATGCTTTTTACGGAGAGTCTTCAAATGGAAATTGGACCCTAAAAGTTATTGATGGTCTTGGCAGTGACTCTGGAAATTCTGACCTCGATTCAGCCCCTGCACACACAGGTACCTTTGTAGATTGGTCAATTAATATAATTGGACGATAATTGGTTTTTTACAAAAAAATGCCTTAAAAAGTGTTCATTAATTCTTTATTTAAAACGACCACTAAATTAGTCGGTTACCACCTAAGTATCAGTTATCGTTCAAGAAAGTACATATGAAGATTCCTTGACGGCCTTCCGGTAGAAAATATCCCTATAGAGAGAAACTCTAAAGTTCGGTCCCGATTAGGGCGAAAAGGAGATACGAGGGTGTGGGACCCTTAGATAGGTGAAATGAAGAGAATAGGAATTATAACCACATTGATGTTGGTTTTTTTGGTCGGCTGTTTAGGCGGAGGATCTAAGAAAACAAAGAACCCAGACTGTGCGTCTGGGCAGGTCTTCGATACGGTATCTCGTTCATGTCAAGGTGCCGTCGTTACCCAAAGCCCACCAGTTGCAACTCTAGCTTCATTTTCATTAGTCGAAGATTCAGCGGCCACGGCCATTACCTTAACTTATTCTGATGTTAATAGCGACAACGCTTTTTCTTGTTCAGTTACTGATCTTGATACAAATCTTTATTTACCAAACCCACTTCCGCTCTGTTCTTGTACTGGCGGTGTCTGCCAAGTTATCCTAACTCCCACTCCAGACTATAATGGACCGGCAGACTTCAAATACACAGTTACAGACGACGATGGTGTTAGTAACACAAAATATGTATCGGTAACTATTTCTTCAGTCAACGACACACCAGTAACAACTAACGCTGCGATCACGGTGGACGAAGATTCTACTGTCGCAACTACAAGTTTAGATTTAACGGTTGTCGCAGGACAGGTAACAACCGCTGGAAGCTTCTCCGATTTACATGGGGGAGCAGCTAATGAAAACAATACTCCTCTTGAATTTACAATTTTAACTGATCCAAAATCTAATGCGAGCATCGTTTCATCAACCGGTATTTTTACTTATATACCTGATGCAGATGATGAACTTGCAAGCGGTGATACAATTGTTATCGGAGTTAGGGACTCGGTTCAGGTTGCTACTGGTGATACTAACTACTCGACTATTACTGTAACGGTAAATCAAGGTGCACTTAATGCGGATGCGCCAACGGCAGATTCGAGTTCAGTTTCTGGAAGTTTTACAGAAGATACTGCCTTTAGCTTTAATGCCGCTAATGGGCAACTGACCGGAACTGAGCTAGATTCGGCCGAATTTACTGACACTTTTACATGTACTATTGACCCAAGTGTTAGTGATGTATTTCAAACCGGTAACTGTACTTGTACTTCTACTTTAGGAGCACTTCTTTGTGATGTACCTGTTAGACCAAAAGAAAATGTCGATGCTACAAGCACGCCTGTAGTTAGTTATCAAATTCACGACACAACTGGTGCCACGGCATCTTCTACAGCGAAAACTTTTAATATTACCTTAGCAAGTGTTGATGATAGACCAATCGCTCACTCAACTGTTGACGGACAACAGCCAACGGTTGATTTTTTAGAGCCCGCTGGACCAGCTCCTTCAGGGGCCATAAGTTTTTCTATCGATCAAGGTTGGGATGAAGCACCAGCTTCCTTAACTTATGCAGTTTCTAGTTCACCAACAGGTGGAGTTCTTTCCGGTTGTACAACTACGGCCGGCGTGTTCTCTTGCTCTTATACGGCCAATAGTGGAAACTTACAAAATTCAGCTACCCCAACTTTTGCCCAGTATCTTCAAGGCGACCTTCAAATAGATTCAATCATAGGTGGACCTGAAGGAAATAATATTGATATTACAATTTTAGATGCACCCAATATTGGAACAAATCCGCAAATCATAATTGATCCTTTAAATGGTGAAGATATTACTATCTATGTAGATAATGATGGAGCATCCACACTACCAACTCATGTCGGAACGGCTATTGCCGCTCATCCGGTTGCTAAAAATCTTGTTGTGGTCACCGTTCTTGGAGCCACTCCCGTAGTTGCCCAGGCCAGTACGGCCATGGCCGGAGGGAATGCTACCAATCCTTATGCCGATTCATTTACTTATACGGCCTCTGATGGAGTTAGTACGTCAATTACACAAACGGTATATATAGATATCACGGGAACAAATGATAAACCTCTTATCTGTAACTATAGTACTTATTCTGATTTAAACGCCTGTGGTGGGAATGGATGTCTTGGCACAACAGATCCAATTAATGCCATAACTCCTTCGACTCATACAGCGGCAAAACCAATTATCTATTTTAATAACTCTGATGGAGTTTGTTGGAAAACTACGGGAACAACGTCAGCAGATTGGGAAATTGTAGATAACGCTACTGAGCCTTCTTATATTCAAGATATTGTTGTGAATGAAGGCGAGGGAACTATTGTTGTTGATAATATCGGAGTTGATGAAGGGGGCGCTGGTTCCGAAGATACAGATACTCTTGGTGTAACCTCTATCACCAGCGATAACGCCATTCTTGTACCCGGCGGAAATATCTCTGTTTTCTTTAATGATACAGCACAAACAGTTGGGGCCATGCCAGGATCTGCCTTTGGCGGTGCAACCAGTGAAGGGGATGGTGATTTTAGATTAGAAATCACGCCACAAGTTGGTAATGTTGGAACAGCAAATATTACAATCACACTAGAGGATTTATCAGGCGCAACTTCAACTTATACTTTTGCTGTAACGGTACAGCCTTATTCAGCCATTCATAATGGTTGGAAAAATATTACAGCAGTTGGACCTAAGTTTAATAAATTTGATGAATTAAAGGATACTAATAAAAACGTCTGTTCTTATAATTTAGATAAATGTAATAGTGGCCAATCTTGTACTAAGGCGACTATTGGACAATCAGATCCAAACGGAACTGTTACTGCTGATGCTGACGACGTACTTTACTATAATAAAGATACAGATAAGTGTTATCATGCGGCCACGGCCGGAACTACTTGGACAGAAGTTTCTACTTACTGTGCGGTTACACCGACAAATTTAAATATCAATTGTAAGACCCTAGATGCAGGAACAGATGTGGCTAGCTGTATTAGCGGTTCAGCTCCAACCATAAATGCTACAGCTTTAAATCAGTACTTCTGGGATGCCACGAATAGTCTTTGCTATCGTTCTATTGCCACAGGTACAGGGGCAGCTGATTGGGAAACTTATAATGCTACGGCAGAAGTGACTATCGAGTGGGAAGATTTTGATGTTGTTCCTGCCGGTGAAAGTATTATCAATTATGAAGTTTATAGAAGGCTTGCTAATGAGCAGTTCGATTACACTCAGAGACTTAACCGTGAGGCCATAGACGATAATGTAAAAACTTTTACTGATAATGCTATCAACTCCATGTTTCCACCAGTACCGGGAACAGTTTACTACTATGAAGTTAGGCCAATTATTCAACCTAATAATGGAACGGACCAAACTCTATCAACCAATACGGACGAAGTCTTTAAAACTCTAAGGGTTACTGCTCCACCTGATAATATGGTGTTTGTTCACCGCTGGATGGTGAATAAGACGATGTGTGAAAAAATTCATTCAACTACAATAGATCCGAATAATAACTATCGTTGTCGTTACGAAGGTCCGGGAGATTTAGGAGCCGAGCCTAGACGAACAATTGCTTCGCCAGTTCCACTACCGGATTCTAATTACTATGATATTAAATACGATATGCTAGTTGATCGTTACGAAGCTGGATGTAATTATAATTCTGCACCTACTTGTACGGGAACTTCAGATGGAGCCTGTGTTGGAATTAATGATCCAACAACTGATGCAATTGATGGGGGAGCAAACGGAGTTATTTATTACGCAAGATCAGTAGGTAAATGTTATGTAAGCTCCGGCGGTGGTACAACATGGTCTGAGATTGATGGAAACACTTCAATTACTGATTACGTGAAAGCTCATCTTCCTCCAATTGTTAATGTTACCCAGACAAACGCTCATAATTTTTGCGCGTCAGAGGTCGCCCCTTCTGTTTTAGGTCTTTCGTTTAATACTGCAGCGACGTCTTCGAACTGTGAATTTACTAAGGGACTATGTAGTGGTTCTGATTGTTCTGGAAATCCAGATCCTAATGCCGGCGGTGTCACGGCCCCGATCGGAAGTGTTTACTTTGATATTGATAGCACCAACTGTTTTTATAATGTTAATGGATCTGACTGGTCACTTTCAGGTTGTAATGTTTCTAAAGGAGCCTGTGCAGGTTCTGATTGTGTCGGCGCTGGTGCTCCAGGTATGGTGGCAAAGCTAGGAAGTACTTACTACGATACAACCGGTCTTAGCTGCTATCAAAATACAGATGGCGCAACGACTTGGGCCTTAGTGACAACAGGTCAAAGACTTGCCAAAGTTCTTCCAACGAGAAAAGAGCAAATGGCCTATGGTCTATGGGATACGGAAAATAATACTGATTCAGCTATTGCCACACTAGAAACGGGTCTATCTTTAAATAGTTCAGCTAAATGTAATAGCTCCCAGGCAAGTGGACTTTCTACTAATTATTCTGATGTACCAGTTCCAGATTCAAATACTTTTTATACGCTTCCAGGTACAGCAACTTCTAATATTAGAAGTATGATGACGGGAAGTGATGAAACGAATCAATGTATCTCAAGATTTGGAGTTCAGGATCATGTTGGTAACGTGGCTGAATGGACGGCGGAAAGATTTAATTGCCGTGACACAGTCGTTAACTGTCCATTTTCAGTAAACGCTTGTGATACGACAGATAGTCAATGTACTGCTGCTTCAGATCCCAATGGCTCTGTTACAGCTCCAATTGGAACTTACTTTAGAGATACTGGTAATAGTATTTGCTGGATAAATGCAGATGATTCAACGGAGTGGACACCGGCCCATTGTGGTTACGATAGAGATGGTTGTGATACAGGGGACACAAGATGTATTGGAACAGCTACCCCAAACGGTACTGTAACAGCGGGACAAGGTACTCTTTTTTGGGACTCGGCGGCCAGAACTTGTTATGAAAATACAAATAGCGGTACTGCTTGGACGGCCGTAGACTTTAGTGCTGACCTAAGATTTGGAGCGGCTAATTGTAAGGCCAGAATAAATGGTGAAACAGATGCTCTTGCCGCCACAACAAATGATATGCGCTATGGTGATGGAACAGATCAGTGGTTTCAAACTTATGTTCTAGACGGAAGAGTTGGACCATGTGTGGATTCAAATTCAGATAATGCCTGTGATGGTAATATAGATTCATGGTCACTTGAAGATGAAAGAAATAATGCTGGTAGATATATAATCCCTATGGGTCTTCCGGTAGTGACACAATTTAATTCTCTTTTTACGGCCTCTAATATTCTTGATTTCTTATTTGAAATTGGCCCAACCAACGGAATAACATCGACCCAGCTAAGAGACGATATTATAACAATTGATTCAGCCACAATTGCTGGTGAAACTTCTGGCTGCGGTGGTGTGGCGACAGGGGGCTCTTACCTCGATGGAGTTGGAGCTGGGGTTTATAATATGGAGTTATTACCTTGTACCGATTCAATTAAAAGTAGAATAACTGTGGGCGATGTGACAATTGTTCAACGAGGGGCCGTTACTCCAAACCTAGAGTTTGTACAAAATGGTGCAAGAACAGATGAAAATATAGCGGTTGCCAATGCTGGGACTGGACAAATTCAAGTCGAGCTTAGATTTGATGGGTCTAATGTGACCTCTACGCCGGCCAGTATCGTTCAGGCCATAAATAGCGACGCTGGTGCAAGTGCCATGGTCTTTGCCTTTATAAGTGGGGATGCTCAGGAAACGCAGTCATCTACAGCACAGACTAACTTTACCGAGACGGAAAAATCTAGCGCCATGATCGACGTGGGCTTCAGATGTGTTGTTCCCATTAGCGGATATCAAGAATAACGCGAAGCAAAGGTGCCTATCTCTTTACATAATTAAAAAGTCAGATTGATGCCCCATGCCCTCCTTGTTAGAATTCTTTCATACCAATCGTTAAAAGGAATTAACTATGGCTTCACTTTTCAATAGGCTTAAACCAAAAATATCTGAACCTGCTGTTGAACCAAAAGGTAAGGTCATTGCTTTTTTAAATCAAAAAGGAGGGGTTGGAAAAACGACAATGGCCTATAATACGGCCTTTGCTTTAAGTGAAGAAGGTCATAAGGTTCTTTGTCTAGACCTCGATCCCCAAAGTAATCTCTCTCTTTTATTTGGTTGCGAGCGAACAGGTAAACATCATCTTCATCATTTATTAATTAACAGTATTAGAGAACTCGCTCCGCTACATGTTTCCTCATTAATAGGCGATGTTCTAGTAACAAAAGGGAAAGTAGACCTTCTACCTTCAGGACAAGAGCTTTCGGGATTTGAGTTAACCGTGGCAGGGATATCAGCTCCAAGACAAACAATCCTTAAAAAATTCTTCGAAAAAAATAATCTTTTAAATGAATATGATTATATTATTGTCGATTGTCCCCCGACCCTAGGATTATTGGTCGTTAATATTCTATGCGCTAGTCAAGGAGTTATGATTCCTTTTAAACCAGACGAGTTTTCAAGAAAAGGACTAACTCATTTTTACGAGGCATTAGAAGACGTTGCTGATATGGGAATTAGTAGAGCCCCTGATGTATTGGCCCATATTCCAAATATGGTTGATCTTCGAAGAAAACAGGAAGTTCTAGACTTAGAAAAAATAAGCTCTGAAATGGCAGAGGGGACAACGGTTGAGCCATTTTTTAACCGTGCACAACTTGTAAAAAGCCAGGCCCAGAAAAAATCAGTTTATGATTTTAAAGGAAAAGACTTTAAACATCTTCAGGGTCAGTTTACCAATTTGGCCAAAATTATAACCAACTGGAATGAGCATTATGAACACTAAAACTAAGAATCCATTGTACGTGGTCACAAATAAAGGGCAAGACGTAGAAGAAGCTCAGAACTTTTTTGATGCTTTAGTTAAAAAGTTGGGTTTAGAACCTGTACTTTCTATTCTTGAGGGAATCTTACAAGAATTACTACAGCAAGTTTCAAGCTTCGCTATCTTTTTGGTCGTTAAGGCCTATATCGACCAGCTGGTTGATACTTTAGAGAAGTTGATCAAAAAGTTTGATCCGGTCTTGGCCTTTTCCATTTATAAAAGATAGTTTTTTACCTCTTTTCTCAAGCCATCTATCTTCTATAATAAAGTTACATGGTTAAAAAACTCTTTCTACTATTCTCAGTCGGTATGACGGTCTATACGTTCTATATGATTCGCATGCGTCCTGGTCAAATGTTTGATACTAAAATTTCAAAACTTAAGATTGGTAAGGGTTCGAAAAACAAAAAGAAAACTTTTCAAAAACCTACTTCAAGTCGAAACTCTCTTGATGAAGATAATCTTAGAGTCAGTATTTATAAAGGAAGTGGAGATGTCTTTGTTAGAAGAGGTGAGCGAACATTAAATGTAGAAAATGGATTTGAACTTAAATATAGAGATCATTTGGTAGCCGGTGCCGATTCGGTTGTTGTCGTAAAATTTGCAGGAAATTCAATTATAAAATTATTTTCAAACTCCGAACTAAGGGTGGGGAGAATTCAACATCAGGATCGATCAACTACAGGAACTCAATATAACTTCTTTCACCTAGAGAGAGGCGCTATTGTTGTTGATTTTATTAACCGTGGAAAAATGCATTTCTTAGAAATCACTTCAAATTCAGCTGAGTTAAAAGTTCGAGGAACCCAGTTTCTTTTTCTTCACAATACAAATAAAAAACGATCTCAACTCGCGGTGCTTGAAGGTTCGGTTGAAGCGACAAGCGTTGGTCTAGGGGATACTAAAAAAGTTGGTGCTACTCAAGGGGTCTTGATAAAGCCTAATGAAGTTATTTCAAATCCTAGAAGTGATTCTTGGGTTGAAAAAATTAAGTGGAAAAAAATTGCTAAAGGCTCAGGTATTGATCTATTCAGTCATTCTTTTTCAGAGCAAGAAAAAGCTGATTGGAAAAAAAGAAGATTAGCTCTAGAGAAAATGCCTGCTATGAAATTTCTAGCAAGGAAAAAAGATAAGCCAAAAAAGAAAGCAGCTAATTCAGGTAGCCTCTTAGGAAATGTGGTAGGTAAAGTTTTAGACGTAGCAAAGAAAGGGGCAACAGGGCTAAAGTCTGCTTCCCCTGTTGGGCAAATTAATGAAGCTGCTCAAGATATGCAAAACTTTGAACAGGCTCAAAAAGATCGAATAAAAGACTTAGACAGCATTGAAGAGGAATAATCAGAAAAAGTTCGCTAATGGTAGTCCTATTGAAAGTCCGGCCATCTTTGAAATATATCCATTTTGTCCCCAAGTAATATAGTTAAATTCCCAAAAGGGTCCTTTACCCCATCTCACCCAAGTATTCGTATAATCTACGTCACTTTGAGTAGATAAAAAGATTCCAAAGCTGATCAAATAATTCTCAATTCCAAAGGCATTTTTATAATTAAACTCTGCCCCTTGCGGGAAGATCATTCCATTTTGTGTTTTCTGGTTTCCGTCTTTATCGTATTTGAAGTAAAGGCCTTGTGCTCCTAGAAGAGGTACTATTTCAAATTGACCATCTAAAGCGTCTGCTAGCCTATAAGCAAAATAAAAGCCTGAATTATTAAAGATAGATTTATTGACCGCAAGAGCATCGAATACTCTAACAGAGGTATATGGACTTAGCTCAAGCTTTCCATACAAGTAGAGCACAGGAGCAATTTTCCAGTCAGACTTCTCTGTTGGTGTTTCTCCTAGAAGTCCAGCTGGCCCAAACCCGTAGGCGGTTTTAACTCTATTCATTCTTTTAGGTAAACGTGCACTTAAACTAACTCTTTTATTGCGACCGTCTTGATCTCTAACAGTCAAAATAACAGGTTCATTATTTTTTAAGAATGTTGTGAACGGGGGAGTCTTACCATTGATTAATTCTATATTGGTGGCTGACCAGGTGACTGCTAAATAGGGTTTTTCTTGTCCCCAAATTCCAGTTCTCTCTATTCGACAGCCAACGCTTACATATTCATCATTTAATCCGGTTATCTTTAGACCATAGCGTACACAGCTAAAATCAATCATCTTCGTGTTCTTCGTTTTATCGCTGATGTCTGTGTAAGTATGAAGCTTTTCTATAACAGTATTGTCTTCAATAATTTTTAAAACACCAGGGTCAAATAAATTGATATAAATCTCTATATAATGATGTTTGCCTTGTTTTTGTGGGAGTATAGCGCGCCCATGATACTCTAAATGAATATTTGGGTTTGTTTTATAAATTAGAATCCCAAGTCTTGCTCTTGGGGTAAGGAGATTATTATTATCTCTTACCCATTGAATTGAGTTTTGAATAAAATTTGCCTTAACAAGACGATTTTTAAACTCTTGCTCAACTTTAAAATCATCTAAATTGGCCTTAACTCTAGACTCACCAATTCGAACAGGTCCAAATGATACAGAGAAGCGGCTATCTCCGGCTAAAGAGCTAAAACTTAAAAAAAATAAGATTGAAATAATGGCAAAATTTTTCATGGCCCAAATAATAACTTAACGTGAGCGAAAACGAAGCCTTTTTTTCTTTTTCGATTTTATTATGTAACTATCTGTTTTTACTTCATTTTTCTGAATACCGGCCTGACCTGTTGAGATGCTATCGGAAAATTCTGAAACCAGTTTTTTGGTTTTAACTTTTTGTTGTTCACCGGGGAGAAAAACCTCTACGTCCTTTGAGGCCGTCTCTAAAAAGCTTAACTCGTCATATAGTTCACTCTCGGCCATAGAACTTAAAGAAAAGAGCAGAAAAGTGGCCAGGGTAACTTGTCTAAATGTTGGAAAGTTCGGTACAAACACCTTTCAATGATGACACATCCCGATGAAGATTTAAAGCTAGAAGCGTACGATTATGAATTACCGGAAGAGTTAATAGCTTCTAGACCTGCTTCTGAGCGTCAAAACTCAAAACTTCTCTTTTTTGATGAAGAGCTTAGCGAAGTTCAACATAAAAACTTTTATGAGATAGAAGATTTACTTCCTGCGGGAACAACTTTGGTCTTGAACCAATCTAAAGTTTTTCCCTGTCGAATTTTTGGAAAGAAATCGACTGGAGCAAAAGCTGAATTCTTTGTTTTAAGCCTTTTAAAAGAAGAGCAGGGGTACCCGGTTTTGATAAAGACTGGCGGTAAAAAAAGGATAGGTGATAAGTTTATTTTTAACGAAGAATTTGTTGCAAGGATCAATGCTATAGGTGAAGGTACTTTCTATATTGAATTTGATAATAAAACTACAGCTGAAGATGTGTTAAAAAAAATCGGTAGTGTTCCCCTCCCTCCCTATATCAGAAATGGGGTTAGTGACGAATCAGATTTAGAGGATTACCAGACAGTTTTTGCCAAAGAGCTCGGTTCAGTTGCGGCTCCTACGGCAGGTCTACATTTTACAGCTGAGCTGTTGGAAAAACTTAAGAACAAAGGAGTTGATATAGCCTTTGTTACCCTCCATGTTGGTTTAGGAACTTTTTTACCTGTTAAGTCTGAGCTTATTACTGAGCATAGTATGCATAGTGAAAAATATCATGTCGATGAACAAGATCTCCAAAAAATAAAAAATGCTAAGAAATTAGTAGCAGTTGGAACTACAAGCCTTAGGGTTTTAGAGTCGATGGGTGAAGATATTATTGCCGGTAAAGAATATTCAACGGATATTTTTCTTTATCCAGGAAAAGAGGTTAAAAGTATCGATGGGCTAATAACCAACTTTCATTTGCCTAAAAGTTCATTGATTATGTTAGTGAGCTCGCTAATTGGTAGAAAAAAAACAATAGAGCTATATAAGAAAGCCGTAGAGAAAAAATATCGTTTTTTCTCTTACGGTGATTCAATGTTTATAAAAAGAAAGGGGAGAAGCTGATGAGCATTTATAAATTAGAGGGAACCAGTGGAAATGCTAGGGCAGGAGTTGTTTCAACGGCCCATGGTGATATTCAAACCCCTATCTTTATGCCAGTAGGAACCAGAGGCGCTATCAAAACCCTCGATACTTCTCATATTGAATCAATGGGTGCTCAAATCATTTTAGGCAATACTTATCACCTTTACTTAAGACCGGGGCACGAACTTATAGAGAAAGTTGGAGCGGCTGCCGGGGGCGGAGGTCTCCACGGGTTTATGGATTGGGATGGACCTATCTTAACCGACTCAGGTGGTTTTCAAGTTTTTTCTTTAAGTGGCCTTAATAAAGTCACGGAAGAGGGTGTACGTTTTCAATCTCATATAGATGGCTCTTATCATATGTTCACCCCTGAAAAATCAATGGAAATTCAAAAGGCCCTTGGTTCAGATATTGTGATGGTCTTTGACGAATGCCCAGCTCTGCCGGCCACCAAAGAGGATTTAAGAAAATCAATGGAGCTTACTTTAAGGTGGGCAAAAAGATGTAAGGACTATGAACTAAAATCCCATCAGCATTTGTTTGGTATTGTTCAAGGAGGTCTTCATTTTGATCTTAGAACAGAGTGTATGCAAAGATTAGAAGAGCTCGATTTTCCAGGCCTTGCCCTAGGGGGATTAAGTGTGGGAGAAAAAAATGAAGAAATGGTTAATTTCCTTAATGATTTTACTCCAACAATGCCGGCCCATAAGCCACGTTATCTAATGGGCGTTGGTAAACCCCTTGATGTCCTAAATGGAATAAGGGCTGGGATCGATATGTTTGACTGCGTTCTACCTTCAAGAAATGCAAGAAATGGACAAGTCTTTACCTTTGATGGACCCATGAATATTAAAAATGAAAGGTATAAAGAAGACACCAAGCCAATTGATGCGGAGCTTAATTGCCCTTACACGAAAAGATACACAAGAGCCTATCTAAGACATTTATTTACGGTTGGAGAGTATACCGCAGGTCTTTTAATGACTTATCACAACTTATACTTTTTTTTAGAGTTAACGAGGCGCGCCAGAGCAGCTATTTTAGAAGGGAAGTTTGACGTCTTTTATGACTCATTTTATAAACGCTACACAGCTAATCAGATCGATTAATCATGGAGATATATATGAATTTTTTATTTGCTAATGCATACGCACAAGAAGCTGCTGGAGCAGCAGGACAGCAACCAAATGCTATGGCTCAATTTGCGCCATTCGTAATTATTTTTATCATTTTTTATTTTCTTATGATTCGTCCTCAAAAGAAAAAACTTCAAGAAGAACAGGCCATGTTAAATAGCCTAGCTAAAGGGGATGAAATTTTCACGAAGTCTGGTATTATCGGAACTATTCACGGTCTAACTGAAAAAGTAATGACTCTAGAAATTGAAGGTGGAGTAAAATTAAAAATGCTTCGCTCTCAAGCTGGTGGTAAGGCAAACGTGATCTTCGAAGAAAAAAAGGAAAAGTAATATGTTTGGACTAGGCGCAACAGAAGTCATTGTTATATTAGTTATTGCACTGATTTTTATTGGGCCAAAAAAACTTCCTGAGCTCGCAAAGGGGCTTGGGAAGGGTCTTAGAGAGTTTCAAAAAGCAAAAGATGACTTAATGACTCAGGTGAATGAAGAAGTTGAAGATGCTAAACTTGATGAGCTTATTGAAAAAAAGAAAACCGAAGAAGCCAAGCAGACTTTAACTGGTGTCGCTACTGACGCAGAGTCTAAATCAGAAGAAAAAGCCAGCGAGCCAACCTAAGCTCTTGCTGGCACCTTTTAACCCTTTTAAATTCCGTAACAAATCCTTATAATAACCACCATCTATAAAGAAGGATTTTTAAATGAAAAGAAGTTGGTGGTATCGATTTACCTTTTTGTTAGTTGTATCTGTAATGGCCATAGTGACTATTATTCCAACCGCGTTGGACTTCAAAGAAGAGAGCAACTACCCCGTTAAATCTAAGATCAATTTAGGGCTCGACCTTCAAGGTGGACTCTATATGATTTTGGGAATTGATTTTAACAAGGTCTACCTTGATGAAATCAAAGGCTATGCGAGAAGAATTGAATTTGTCCTAAAGGACGAAGGTATTGGGGCCAAGATTGGTGTAGTAGATACTACTGATATAACCGATCCTAAGCATTCAATCATTCTTACAAACGCAGATGATCACGATAAAGCTGTTTCTAGAGTTAAACAGTATTTTGGATCTTACTTAAGATTAACTTCTGATGAAGGTGGAACGACTCTTCAGTATGGTATGGCCAAAGTTGCTAAGACTCAGATTGAAGAGCAATCGGTTTCTAAATCAATTGAAGTTATCAGAAACAGAATTGATGAATTTGGTGTAACGGAGCCTGAGATTATTTCTCAAGGTAATGACCGTATTATTGTTCAACTTCCTGGTGTTAAGGATATTGAAAGAGCTAAAGAGCTTATTGGTAGAACCGCAAAGCTTTCTTTTAAAATGGTTAACGATGAAGTTTCTCCGGCCACTATTCAAGGTTGGCTCGATAAAGCTAAGAACAATGGAATTAATTATAAAAAGGGAACCAGGTTTTCTTTATATATTCAGCAATTAAATGAATACTTAAGAAAAGACTTTCCTGCTGGCTATGAATTGGCGTTCGAAAAACGTGTTTCTAAATTCAATAATGAAATCGAAACACAAATTCCTTATCTTATTGAAGCCAATCCTAAATTAACTGGTGAAGAGCTCCAAGATGCTAGAGTTCAAATTGATCAGCAGAAAAACGAACCTTATGTTTCGCTAGAGTTTAAATCTCAAGGGGCAAAACTCTTTGAACAATTAACAGCTGAAAATGTTGGTAAAAGAATGGCCATTGTTTTAGATGGGAATGTTTACTCAGCACCAAATATCAGAGAGAAAATTGGTGGTGGCCGTGCTCAGATTACTCTAGGAGCAGGGAACTTTAATAAGACCATGAGAGAAGCAAGAGATTTGGCCCTCGTTTTAAGAGCTGGTGCTCTTCCTGTTCAGCTAGACTTTGAAGAACAGCGCTCTGTTGGACCTTCACTTGGTCAAGATTCGATTGTTAAAGCTAGATACGCTTCCCTTATTGGTTGTGTAATGGTTTTTCTCTTTATTCTAGTTTACTACAAGATCGCTGGTGGCATTGCCATGATCACTCTTGGATTAAACATCCTCTTTATTCTAGCTGCTCTAGTAGGACTTGAAGCGACCTTAACTCTTCCTGGGATTGCCGGTATCGCTCTGACTGTTGGTATGGCCGTGGATTCGAATGTGATTATCTACGAGCGGATTCGAGAAGAGATTAGAAAAGGGGTTGGGAATTATAAAGCCGTAGAAAGTGGATTTGAATCGGCTTTCTTAACCATTATAGATGCTAACTTAACGACAGCGCTTGCTGGTCTTTGTCTTTTAAATTTTGGTACTGGACCTATTAGAGGTTTTGCTGTGACTCTTCTTATCGGGATTGTCGCAACTGTTTACACTTCTTATTTTGTAGGACGACTACTTTTTGAATTTTATATGAACAAAGTTGAAGGGCAGGAACTATCTATATAGTTCGAGGATTTTATTATGATGGAATTAATTAAACATGATGTAAAAATTAACTTTGTTTCAAAGTTTAGTATTACAGCAGTCATCTCAGTTATCTTAGTTAGCGCAAGTCTTTTTGCACTTTTTACGAAGATGAAATATGGGGTTGATTTTAGAGGTGGAGCAGAGATTCAAGTCCAATTCGCTCAAAGTATGAACCTTGATAACTTAAGAAAAACACTAGTTCAAAACGGTTTCAAAGGTGCCATGGTTCAAACTATTGGTGAAGCTGCTGATAACGAGTATCTGGTTAAAGTTTTGGCTTCCGAGCAAAATCTAAATGAAGTGACGGATAAAATGTCCGCCGTTATGAATAAAGAATTTGCGGCTCAAGGTGTGAATATCAGAAAAATTGATATCGTTGGTCCAAAAGCTGGTGCAAATCTTAGGATCTCAGGGTTTCAGGCCATGCTCTGGGCCCTTATTGCTATTATGATCTATATTGGTCTTCGGTTTGACTTTAAATACTCACCAGGAGCGATTGTGGCACTTTTCCACGACGTTAGTATTATCCTAGGTATTTTTGCATTTACTGGAACTGAGTTTACTCTTCAGACAGTTGCTGCCTTACTGGCCGTGATTGGTTATTCAGTTAACGATACCGTTGTTATTTACGATAGGGTTCGCGAGCATGAGGAAAAACACGCAGGTCGAGACTTAGCGGATCATATTAATAATGCAGCTAATGAAACTCTATCAAGAACAATCCTGACTTCAGGAACGACCATGTTTATTTCACTGGCCATGTTCATTTTTGGTGGGGGAGCTATTAAAGACTTTTTCTTTGCTATCTCATTAGGTGTGTTGATCGGTACTTACAGTTCATTATTTGTAGCTGCACCAGTAACACTTTTCTTTGATCGCTTAAATGCTGGTAAAGCAAAATCACCGGCTCGTGCTTAAAACTTATAAATCATTTATTATATTCTTGATCCTCCTATTAACTGGGGGATCAGGATATACTCAAGATTCGATAGAAGATAAAAACCAAGAAATTATTAAACAACTTGAAGCAAAAGGGTTAACTAAGGAAAAGTTAGCTCAAATGATGAAGGAAGTTGAAAAGCATAATCCCCAAGAAAAGGAAAATTTTGAGGCCTTAAGAAATGGAGAGCTTTCTCCTGAGGAAGCTCAAGAGCTTATGAAAAGATCCTTTTCAAATCTTCCCCCCGAAACTCAGGCAAAAGTCATGGGTGCTTCTGGAATGGATCCTAAGAAAATTGCTGCCTCTATGGATAAGGGCCTTGAAGTTTTTAGAAGTCTTTCTTATGAAGAGGCTCATTCCCATATTAAGAAAAAAATGGACTCATCAAAGCTAGCAGGAGTTTTAAGCAAGATTCCAAAGTCTTCCGAGTTTGTGACAAACTTTCTAAGAGATAAGGAAGCACCTAAGAAATTTTTTGGAATTCTTGGAGATAGGAAGAGGTTATTAACCTTTGCAGGCTGTTCACTTTTTATCATGGTGGTTAGCTGGCTCATAAAAAAGAAAAGAAAGAATCAAGATCTCCCATTCGGTGAGGCCATGACAAAAGGAATTTTCCATTTCTTATTTTTTACGGGATTAAAACTAGCTCTAGTTGGTTTTTTCTTTCATCCAGAAATTACACCCTTAATAAGAATATTTAAAGAGACTTACTCTTAATCAAGAGCTGGGATACAGGCAAACCTTTTATCCGGTGGACGAATCGAAGTATTTAATCCTGAAGTGGCGCCACTTTGACCTAAATCTTCTGGCGCTCTAATCGTGTAGGTTTGTTGATGTGACTTTTTTACATAGGGGTTCACTTCATCTGGCGGCCAATAAAAGTGAATGGTTTTTGATGAAGAGGTAACTTCATCAGGGACGAAATGCTGATTATTTTCAAAATAGAACCAAATCTTTCGAAGTTGTCCTTCTCTGATCATTAAAAAATCGGCAGGGGCTAAGTTAAATCCACCTTGACCATCAGGAATAACAATTGGCTCTCTTTCTGACATAAAGAGCCCTTCCGTATCTACACCTACGATTTCTTTTAATACTCTAAAGAGATTGTCTCCTGTAGATCCATTGTACTCTTCTTGTCCTGGGCAAAAGCCTCGTCCCGTCTGAGGATCAATAAAGGCCTGCATAATAAAGCCTAAATTAGGGTTAGTTTCTGCAAGAGGATAGTTTTGCCAAGGGAGTAGTCCAAAGAGGCCAACGGTCCTTGTCTCATTGTATTCGCTTAATAAGCGATCCTGAATAAGCTTATTAATATCTGGTTGCCCATCTACGTCCGTATCAGCAAATCGAATATCACTAAAGTCCCAAAGGGCCATATGTTGTGGGATAAGTTCTAGTCTTGGTGTCGTTGGAGAGTCAATCGTTCCATGGACATTTACATCGTGACAGATATCAAAGACATTATTCGCTGGCATTGGCGGGGGTGTAGAGTTGGATGCAAAGAAGTAGTGAACTCTTGCGGCGTTTTCAAAAGTATTATTTTGACCTTGCTGCCCATCTCTAAAGATACATGAGTACATAGAAGAAGGCAGAATTTTAAGAGGTGTATTTATCGGAGTTGTTCCATCATCTTGAGGAACTCGGTAAATTTGAAAGTTACTAGAAGTTGCATTTGAACCAGAACCTACTTCAACAATCTTTGCCACATAGGTTTTGTTAAAGGCAAGACTCGCAATCGAAGCTGTGAAGGTATTAGACCCCGGAGGAATTGTAATTGAAAGCTGATCAGTATTGGTTCCATCAAAGACTTCTAAAACACATGAAGGTCCAGTTAGCTCATTAATTTCTTCAGTACACCAGTTTGATAGATTTCCAAGCTGTTCATTTAGCTCCACTTCAGGTCCAAGAGTAACTGAGCCGTGTAGAGTAGCATTTTGATCGTTTGTTGTGGCACAGAACTGATCACAATTATTAATAATATCTTTTTTCCCTTGAACACAAGAGCAAAAATCTTTCTTAACAAAGATGGCATTGTTCGGTCTTGCGATTCCGCTACCTTCTAAACAAACTTTTGCAGCAGTATTTATATTACTGATGACTTCTTCCTTTTCACTAGTGGTAAGGGTTGTATCATTTTGAACGGTCGTTATTGTTGAGCTTATCTCTGCAGGGGTAGCCTCGTGAGTAACAAAGTCGGGAATTCCTGGGCAAACCCCCGCACATGTGGCGTCTTGAACTCTATAGGCTTCAGTACAAAAAGCACTGGCTCCGGCACCAACGGAAAAGTCCTTGATAAATGGTCTGCCTTTACGGCCACCATCACCAACGCAAGAGCTGAACAAGCAAAGGGCCATAAAAAGAATCGAAATTCCTTTTAATCTTTTGCTAAATGTTAAAATTCTTGCATTACTCTTCATATATACCCATCTTCTTTTCGTCTTCTATTGACCGGGTCTTTAGGCATATTTTGCCTATATGCCTATTTTATCGTGAATAAGGGATAAGAATGGGGAATCTTCGAAACTGCCCATAAAACCTAATTATTACGGCTATTTAAGTACTTATGAAGGCAATTTTACATCTAAAAACCTGCCTCAAAATACTGCCATGCAAGGATTTCACGAACTTGTGTTAAAATTTAAGAAAAAATAGGCACTTAAGCCTTTAGTTTTGAAACATGCGTCCGACAAGTGGAGTACAAACTATTGATTGTATTACATCCATAAGGGAGAGAGATATGACTAAGGCCGATTTGATTGCAGCTCTTGAGAAGCAAGCAAACATCACACATAAGCAAGCTGAGACTGTTGTTAACATCTGTTTTGATAGCTGTATTAAGACTCTATACGAGGACGAGAGGATCGAGATCAGAGGTTTTGGCTCTTTCGCTAATAGAAATTACAAGGCATATGAGGGGAGAAATCCTAAGACTGGAAAAGTGGTAAAGGTACCACCAAAGAAAGTCCCATTCTTTAAAGTTGGAAAGGAGCTTAAGGAAATGGTTGATGCTGGAAAAGATAAATACGTAATTCGCGAAGCCTAAGAAAAAAATCAAATTAAATATAATAAAAAAGAGGAGCTTTTGAGCTCCTTTTTTTATTTTAACGCCTAGCGCTTCTACCTAAGACATTGAATCTTTAATAAGAATGCATTAAATTAGATTTCCAAGTGGGGAGACGTGCTCGAGTGGTCCAAGGGAACAGTTTGCAAAACTGTAAAGCCGCCGGTTCAAATCCGGCCGTCTCCTCCATTTTTTCAGAATTTCATTTCTATAGATCTATAGCAACACTAAAAGATATATTAACTTTATCGCTAACCTTGTTAAAGAATGTAGAGGGATCTGGGATTTCTAATTCTTTTAAGCTCAGTTCGGAGCTTCCTTTTAAGTAAAGTTTTTTGCCATTTTTATAAGAGTTAAGTTTAAGCATAATCGGTTTTTCTCGGCCTTTGATAGTCATAACTGCTTTTACGTTTTGTGATTTGGCCTTTAGGCGAAAATAGTTCTTTGCTTTAATCGTCACTTCAGGATATTTTTCGTAGTTAAAGCAAAAATTTCTTAATCTTTTATTCCGTACGGCCAAATCAGTGTCTAAGTCTTCAACCTTGAAGCGTACTTCAGCAGAGTTTACAATATTCTTTTTAATATTTATTTTGATCGAGAATCTTTTTGCCATGCCTAGCACGTCGGCCGGAAAAACCTTGGCCCTTGTGCCTTCAATTTCAAACTTAATAAAGTTTAATGAGGTTTTAGCACTATAAAAATTATCTGTGCCAAACTGCTGATCATAAACTTTCGAATGAAGTGATAAAGAAAGGATAAGAGCTGCTATAGATATAAAATACTTCATTAATGGTCCCTAAAAATCCCTATTTTTTAATATTTAATTTTGTATCCGCGAACGTACATACTTGGGATGCTCATACCACCCATATTAATTTTTATTCGCTTTATCTTTTTAGCCTTTTTATCTTTAATTGAATAGGCTTTGAATTCGCCATTTATTTTTTTGATGGAGATTAATTCTTGAGTATAGGATTTTCCGTTCCAAATATTTAGAAGGGCAGAGCCTCCTTGGGCAGTCATATCTTCGAGGGGCTGCACGATAAGCACTCCGCGGTTAGAGCCATTCATGCGAAAAACGAGGGGTTCTCCGGCCAAAATTTGATCCAGGGTGATCATGGGATGAATTCTTTCCTTGAACCCGAGAATTCCTACGTCGGCTACAATATTTAAATCGACAATTTTTCCGTCTTTGGTGTTGAAATAAATATCAGCAGTACCTACGCCAAGCCCAAGTCCTCCATAGGTAATATCTGCTTTCATTAACTCTTGCTTAGTTTTAAATGCAGTGACAACAGATCTTAGATCTTCTGTACTGGCGACCATAACCACATACGGGTTTTTAGGTATGTCTTGAATACAATCAATCTGATCCCTATGATTCGGAATTAGGGCGTAGGCCATATTTACACTTGATAAAAGGAGTAGGACGCCTTTTAGAAGGTTTTTTTAAATCTCTCTCATAATAATCTCTCTTTTAAGTAATTATTAATACAAGAAAGGTGCCAGTATTTAGACCTAAGATTAAGGCCTTAAAGGAAATAAAATGACTATGAAAAGGAAATTGTTAACTTTGTTTACAGTCCCGATAGTGCGTTTATTATGTCTTCAATATTAAATGGTTTTTGTATAAAGACATCTTTGCTACTTGAAAGGTGTTTATTCTGATTCAATCCACTTACGATAAAGAACTTTGTCTTTGTCAGGTTAAGAAATAAGCTTATCTACCAGTTTTTCGACTTTTAGCTTAGGGCTTGATTTATCCATAAGGCAGGTCATTTCAATAATCTCTTCTCTTGAAAGACCTATTCTCTTTCCTTTAAGTATAGCCGCCTCCATCATTTTCTTAGTAGGGGTAAAATCTTTTGGTGCTTTTTTCTTAAAGAGATCAAAAATACTCATGATGAAGCCTTTTCTTTATACTTTATAATATTTTGTTCGATGGCAAAGCCAAGTCTTACGAGAAGAGTAATGACAAAGAGTCCAAAGGCCCAGATTCCAATAGTGATACCAATCTCAACTAAAGTTGGATGATACTCCACAACAGAACCTAGGGGTGAGGGAATAAATCCAGGAACAACTAGACCCATTCCTTTTTCTATCCAAATAGCTGCGAATAAAAGGACACAAGCACTGTAGCGAAAAAAATCATTATTTCTTAGTTTGTGAATAGTGAGAGTGAGGGTCGCTATTATATTTAGGCTTATGGCCGTCCAAATCCAAGGGACTAGGGCCGACTTTTCCCCAATACCAAAAAATAGATAAACTGCACTGATGCTATGATGAGTGGCATTGTAAAATTCTTTAAAAACTTCACTACCAAGCATGACTAAATTTATTTGAGCAGCGATTGTAACAATGACGGCAATTTTATCTAAGATTGATTCATCAACTTTAAAATTACTAAAGCGCTTGGTAAATCCTAGCATAACAAGAATAAAGGCTGGTCCACCTGCAAAAGCAGAAGCTAAGAATCTTGGCCCTAGGAGGGCGTTATTCCAAAAGGGTCTCGCAGAGAGCCCTGCATAGAGAAAGGCAGTCACCATATGAAGAGCAACGGCCCAAAAAATACTTAAGAAAACTAATGGAACATATATTTTTTTATTAGGGGCTTCACCTCGGTATTTATTAAACAATATATAGAAGGGAATGAGCAGGTTCAGAAGAAGATACCCGTTAAGAACGATAATATCCCAGGCCAATAGACTTTGGGGGAAATTTAATCTTCCAATACCGGGTATTAAGTGCCAAAAACGCTGAGGACCTCCAATATCTACAGTAACAAAGGCAAGACACATTAAGAGTGCCCCAACGGCGACGCCTTCCCCAATGAGGACGACTTTATATAAATCCACGTCAGAAAAAATATAGGCCGGTATAACCAGCATCACAGCAGCTGCCGCTAGGCCAACTAAAAATGTAAAATTTGAGATATATAGACCCCAACTTACATGATCGTTCATTCCAGTAATGGCCAATCCACTTTGGAGTTGTTTGGTATAGAGGTAGGCACCGCCAATCATAAGAAAAGTGAGAAGACCCATCCAAAGGTGATAAATTTTATCTCCCTTCAAACTATAATTTAGAAGGTCTTTGATAAATGAAGTAAAGATTTTAAAATTATTGTCCATTTATTAATCCATGTAATACCAAAACTTAGGTTCGGTTCCGAGCTCTTCTTTTAGTCTAAATACTTTTTTGGTTTCTATAATTTTTCTTATTTCACTATTGGGGTCTAATAAATTTCCAAAGACCCTGGCCCCAGTTGGGCAAGCTTCAACACAGGCAGGGTTTTCACCCTCTCTAGACCTTTGTATACAGAAGGTACATTTTTCCATAACTCCTTTTGCTTTTCTGCGGTTACCTAGATAATGCTGATTGGTGGTTAACTGATCAGAAGAAACTTCAGGTTCCGCCCAGTTAAATCTTCTTGCTTCATAAGGGCAGGCAGCTTCACAATAACGGCAACCAATACACCAATCGTAATCGACTACGACAATCCCATCATTCTCTTTCCAGGTCGCCTCGGTTGGGCAAACGGGAACACAAGGGGGATTTTCACAATGCATACACTGAGTACCCATATAGAAATGTTCGTCTGTGGGAGTTTCATGGAAAAAATGGTTGTCGCCATTTTCTACACTTAAAGTTCCATTTTCTACTTCGAATACTTTGATATACTGCATATTACTTTTGCGATCGAGGTTATTTTCCTCTAGGCAGGCCTTGATGCAGTCCATATAGCCTTCACATTTTGATATATTAAAAGCATATCCAAATAGTACACCTGGAATAGCATCCTTGTCAGAGATTGAAACATTCTCATCTCTTTTAAGCTTAGCAAGCCTCTCCAATCTTTTTACGGCCTTCTTCCTGTCACGCTTACTCATATATTTATAGTTGGATTTAAAATAGTTTTCCCAACTAAGGCTAAGCTTTTCCTTCTCTTCTTCCCCAATAAGTGTTGATGCTCCTACGCCCATAATAGATGCACCAATACCTGCTGTCGTGGTAGCATCTTTTAGAAAACCCCTACGGCTCTGTTTTTTTCTGCCGAGAAAATCGAACTTACTAGGGTTCTCAGATTCCTCTAAACCAAGGAAGCTTTTAAGTCTTTCTCTTAAACCTTTCATAGTCTTTCCTCATTATTCTCAGGTCTGTAAGGAGCGAGCTTCGGAACTCTTTTCCCAAAGACAGGCCGGTGGGGGTTATGGCAGGAGGTACAACTTTTAATGGCCCTCTCTGTTTGCCAACCGACGGACCTTTTTCCATGGGAACCAAGCTCCCAATCATTTGCTTGTTTAAAGTGGCATTGCATACAAGTCTTTGCAGATTTATTAGCGTGAACTTTGGATTTACCAACTTTAAATCGCCAGACTTCATCGTCATTATGACAGGTCGTACAGTTCATAATTTTAGAATCGGCGTGTTTTAATACGATATTCCAATGGGCTCTTTTATGCTTTTTGCCTTTCATTTTTGATAGAGCAAAACCACTATGGCAAGATTTACAGCCATTCTCTTTTGCTTCATTCCAAACTTTTTCAACCAAAAACGGTTGAGCTTTAGTCTCAGTCCACTCTACAAAATTATCTTTATTAAAAACTTCTTTAACGGAGACTTTATTTTTAACCTGATTTGTTAGTTCTTTATATTTTGATTTACTGTTTGAGCCATGATGAGGATGGCAGGCAGCAGTTAAAATCAGTAGTATGGGAAATATTTTTTTCATTTTAATTTTCCCCCCATATTTTCTTAGACTTTATTTCAACATGACATTGCAGACAGTTGGTTCTTTCTGGGTGCGTTGTTCTAATTTCTAAAACGGCAGCAGGGCCAGAATGACAAGACAAACAGTTTTCTCTCATTTGAATAGAGTGGGGGATTGTTAAAGGAGAGCCTGGTAAGTGGTTGACTCCTCTAGGATTGCTATTTTTTTTCCAATTCGTGTTTTTAAACAATCTTTTCCCATCTCTAGGGTTATGACATTGACGACAGCTTTTTTTCTCAGGATGGGGCACTACCGGGGCATAGGCATTAAATTTTGGTACAAAGCCTCCGTTCTCATGGCAAGCTAAGCAGCTATCACCGGTCAGTGTTAAACTCGCTTCTACTGGGTGTGGAATGACTGGGGGAGCACCATCGTAAGCCCTAAGTTCATAAAAACTTTCTAGGGTTCTTTGTCGGGCCGTCTTATCAATAAAGTTATTATCGTGCATTGGCCGGTCCAAATATTGATACATTTGCTTAGCTGCTTTTATATCATCAATCTTTCCCCATTCTTTAACTTCCTTTTGTGTTTCTTTTTTGTCTAAATCCTTTGTACTAAAGTGATCGAATACTTCAACTTGTACATAAACAAAAGTCATCATCAAGAGACTAAAGATAAAGATCATAGGGAACGAGATTTTTTCAAGCTTATTCTTACTCATACTTTCTCTATTTTTACTGCACATTTCTTATAGTCAGGTTGTTTTGAAATAGGACAGAAGGCATCAAGTGTTAGTTCATTTATTAATAAGCTTTCGTCAAAAAATGGAACAAATAATTCCCCAGGTTGCGGTCTAGCTCTACCATCTATTAGGGCCTTTAAGACGATCGAGCCTCTTCTTGAGCTTAATTTTAATTTTGTATTATTAACGATGCCTAACTCTTTTGCGTCTATAGGGTTAACTTCGACATAACCCTCTGGAACCGCTTGATGGAGAGCTGGAATCCTTCTTGTCATTGAACCTGTGTGCCAATGTTCTATGACCCTTCCTGTACAGAGAAGGAATGGATATTTTTTATTCGGTGGTTCTGGGGCCATTTCAAATGGCCTAATGATTAACCATGCTCGATGATCTGGCTTTCCATAAAAATCATAGCTATCGCCTTTAGCAGCGGGGTCATATTTAGCATGAAAGCGCCACCTCGTTTCTTTGCCTTTTACATATGGCCATCTCATTCCTGGGTTTTCTTTTAAAACTTCGTAAGGAGCCATGCTATGTTTATCATTGGCGTGAAATTGGCTGTATTCACTCCAAATTTTCTCTATATAGTTCTCCTTAGTCCAAGGAAACATGGCCCCATGGCCCATGCGTTTTGCAACTTCCATTATTTGAAGTCCATCACTCATAGCTTGACCGGGAGGCTGGACTAATTGATTAAAATGCTGAGTTCTTCTTTCTGAATTTCCAAACATTCCTTCTCTTTCAAACCATAAGGCGGAAGGAAGAACTACATCTGCTATTTCGGTCGTAGGGGTAGGGTAAATATCAGAGACGACGATAAACCGGTCTTCTTTATTGGCTCCATCACGATAGCGCTTTAGCTTAGGCATCGTAACCATTGGGTTCGTTACTTGAATCCACATGAACTTAATATCACCACGATCTAAGGCCCTAAACATGGATACTGTATGATGAGTTGGTTTACTCGGAATTTTTGATACAGGGACCTGCCAAATTTTTGCAGCTTTTTCTCTAGCCTTTTCAGACATAACTACCCCGTAAGGAAGTTTGTGGGTAAGGGTTCCGACTTCACGAACCGTACCACAGGCACTAGGTTGACCTGTTAAGGAAAAAGGAGAGTTACCAGGAGTTGAAATCTTTCCGACAAGTAGATGAATATTATAAATTAAATTATTCATCCAGGTACCACGAGTATGTTGATTTACTCCCATGCACCATAGCGACATAACTTTTAATTTGGGATCTGAATATAAGGAGGCAAGGTATCTTATATCTTTAACTGAAACACCACAGTACTTGGATACTTTCTCAGGTGTATAATCCTCTAAGAATTTCTTTACAGCATCTAAGTCGATTCCTTCAAGCTTGTCTTTAAACTTAAATCCATCCTCAAGACCATAGCCAATATTAGTTTTTCCTTTCTTGTAAGAAACATGTTTTTTTAGAAAATCGAAATTCGCTTTACCGCTATTTAAGATTTCATAACAAATGGCGTTGGCAATAGCCAAATCAGTTTGAGGGACAAAGAGCATTGACTTATCTGAAGCGTAACTAGTTCTCGTAGTTCTAGTTGCTAGGTCAATTATTTTTACTTTTCTGTTTTTGGCTTTACGATCTAGTATTCTTGAAAAAAGAACGGGGTGCATCTCTGCCATATTATTACCCCATAAGACAAAAACGTCGGCGTAATCAATATCTTCATAACATCCCATGGGTTCGTCTAGACCAAAAGTTGAAATGAATCCAGTCACTGCACTGGCCATGCAAAGTCTAGCATTAGCCTCTAAATTATTCGTTCCAATGGCCCCTTTCATGAACTTGGAAGCAATATACCCATCTGGAATTGTCCATTGACCACTTCCATACATAGAGACAGAGTCTTTACCATGCTTCTTAATGGTCTCTTGCATTTTGCTTGCTACCAAATCTAATGCTTCTTTAAGGGGAACATTAACAAGCTTTCCGTTTTTTCTTATTTGTGCAGATTTCAATCTATCTTTAGCGTATAAAGACTGGATAGAGTGATAACCTTTTACGCAGCATAGACCTTTATTGACCGGGGACTGTGGATCTCCTTTTACCGCAACAGCTTTTCCATCTTTTATGGCAACAAGTAATCCACATCCTACTCCGCAAAATCGACAAGGTGTTTTATTCCAATCTAAATCACCGAGTCCTTTGAAATCAGCTTCATTTGCGAATAATACTCCTGGTATCATCGCCTTAGCTGCAATAATTGCAGACGAGATAGCTAAGTTTTTAATAAATTCTCTACGTCCAATAGTTGTATCAAAATCCATTTTAATTATTCCCCTGCGTAGACGAGGGCCATGCCCTCAATTTCTGGAACCTGTTTTAAAGTTTCTTGTAGATGCATTTCTTTTTCTTCGCTAGATGTGTCCGTAAGTAGAACAACGATATCTTCATTTGTGGAATCAACGGTTTTGCATTCTGGTATTCCCTCTAAGCTCTTAATGAGTTCTTCTTTTTTACCCATGCGGGGAT
This sequence comes from Halobacteriovorax sp., assembly GCA_002720865.1. Classification (GTDB taxonomy): domain Bacteria; phylum Bdellovibrionota; class Bacteriovoracia; order Bacteriovoracales; family Bacteriovoracaceae. Next base: position 155,726 of record PBIO01000017.1, on the reverse strand, counting down.
AGACCAAATAGCTAAATATTGGCATTAAAAGCTCCTTACTATGAAAGGTATCTAAACTTGCATTAAAGATTCTAAATCAAATAAGCACAGGTAGTTATAGTCTCTGAAGACTAATTACATGATTTTCATCAGCTATTTTTTGGCATTATAGTAGAGTCCAAAGGTCTGGCTTAAAGGAATAGGGCCCTATGCCATCTTCCGCTATAATGGTGCCATGACAAAAGAGACAAAAACCGAAAAAGAAACAAAAGAGCTCCTTAGGATTCTAGGCGAAAATCCAACCACGAGATTTATCAACTTTTTCATTGGGCTTACCATAGTAAGCGCAGTAGGAAGCGGTATCTTCTATTTAACTGTTGATAAAACCGTAGGGGTTAAGGATCGTAGAAGGTCTTGTGTAAAGGTTCAAAAATCTTATTTAAAAACATACTTTTCAAAAGAAGAGATTTCTAAATCGTTTAAAGAGAAATATGATGATTGCCAAAAAATTCTTGGGAGTAGCTTTGCCATTGACTCAAAGAAATACTGCGAAAAGGCGTTTAGTGAAAGATTTCTTTTACTAGGGCCAAAGGCCGGAGAAAAAAGAAAGGCTGGCTTTGATAAAATAATTCAAAATTGCGGTAATTTAGTTAGAGATGAAGTGCTGCCTACAGTTTTAGCTGTTAAAGATAAAGCTAATGTCTATGATCTGAAGGCTCGGGAGCATATGGAAAGGTTAAAAAACGAAGACAATAAGGCCATACGCCTGGAGATGGAGTCTTGGCTTGAATTGAGGGATTCCTATCTAGAGAGATTAGAACTTCTCAAAGAAATTCAAAACAGATCGGAAAATTAGACACTTAGAGCTCGATAAATCTTTCAATCTTATTGAGAGATTTTACCAGTTTGATAGAAAAGCCCTTAATTAGTGCTTTGAAATCAAAACTGGGAGTGTTTCAAATGTTATCAATAAAGAATATCGCAAGTACAATTTTAGTTGCCGGTGTCTGTTTATCCTCTACGACTCTAATGGCAGACAATTTAAACAATAAAGACTTTAGGGTTTGTAAGCCATACCGCTTAGAGGTTCGCTCGCTTTCAGATTCAATTAATAATTTTGAAGCGGAAGTTTTAGCACCGCTGGAAAGAGAATTAGGGGAAAGATCAAGCAGAGTAAATCATAGAGCCTCTGATGAGCGTAAATTAGAAATTGTAGTTAGAGATATTGAAAATAGAATTTCAACTGCTGAAGGAAGATTAAGCTCAAACCCTGGAGCAATAGAAGCCAATAAGAGAAGAATGGTTGAAGCGAGGCAAGAGATCTCTAGCTTAGAAAGAGAAATTGTTAAGCTTGAAAAAGATCTTGAAGACGCAGGATTTATTAAAAGACCAATAATTAAAAAGAAAATTAAAAATAGAAAAAAAGACATCAAAAAAGAAGAGCAAAGAATTGTTAGTCTTCAAAATGATAATGTTAGATTGGCTAACGAAATTAATACTCTTCCTGGTCAAATTGAAGCGAATAGGGAGCGCTTAGTTACTGCTGAAGCAAATTTAGCCTCGCTAAGAAATAGAGTGCCAACCTTAGCTCAATTAAGAGATGAAGAAAGAGCTGTAAGGCAAAGATTAGATTCTCAAGAAGATATCGAGTCAAATCTTAGAAGGGACTTATTAAGAGCTGATAGAGAGCTAAACCTTTGTAGAAGAATTGCTGATGATGCCAGATCATATAATCTTTTAAAAAGTATGGCTAAGCGCTTAAAGGCTGCTGATTGTAATGTTGAACTAGTTAGGTCTAGATTGCCTTATGACGTGACAAAGTTAGAGCTAAGAGCATTAGAAGAAGCCAATAGAATGGTTTGTGTTGTTGAAACACCGGTCGCTCAATAGAATAAAGCTTATCAAGACAGTCGGGCAATTGGCCCGACTGTTTTTCCTGAATTTTCCTTATACTTAAAAAATAGATATTCGTTATAATAAGCAAATGAAATATCTTCTTTTACTTTTATTCTTCTCATTTAGTCTTAGTGCCCAGCTGGTTCAGTCCGTTAAACCATGGCTAGGGGTGGCCATAGGAGACGGTAAGAAAGGTGTTTTTGTAAAGATGGCCCTTCCAGGTACTCCAGCACAGAAGGCTGGGATTAGAAGAGGCGATGAGATTTTATCAATAAATGGAAAAAAAGTTACTAAAACGACTGCTCTCATAAAAGAAGTAACTTCTATTGGGGTAGGGAATACGGCCACTGTACTTTTGCTAAGAGAAAATAAAGAGCTTAGAAAAGAAATGGTACTTGTGGCGAAACCTGAGCTTGAGAAAATAGCAAAGAAAAAGCTTATGAATCAAAAAGCTCCGGATTTTGATCTAGAGGTTATACAAGGACTAGATAAGAAGAGAGTAAGCTTAAAAGACTTTAAAGGGAAAACGACAATTTTAGAGTTCTGGTCAGTTAGTTGCCCTGCCTGCGTTTCGGCCCACCCTAGACTTGTTCAATTTGCTAAAGAAAATAAAGATAAAATAAATCTTGTTTCCATAACAGCAGATAAGAAAATCGTCTTAAAAAAATATTTAGGTAAAGTAGATAATATCTTAAAGATTAAAGAGCGCAATATTATATTCACTCGCTCAGAAGATGGAAAAGTAATTGGCGAATATATGTCAAACGCTATTCCGATGTTTGTAGTACTAGATAAAAAAGGCATCGTCGTTGATATCGGAATAGGCGCAGGAAAAGTTTTAGAGGAAGTACTAGCAAAAGCCAAATCCATTTAATTTAAAAAGCCTTGCTTTTCTAGGCAGCTAAATACATCTTCGGAATACTTAATATGAGATTCTTTAGTGTACTTAACCTTAGTATAGACTTGAGCGAGGTTATTCACGCCAGTTTTTTGAATCATCTCTTTTAAATCTGGGTTACTTTTATACCGTTTCATTCCTTCTTCTTCTTTCTCTTTGTAGATTTTTGTTATTTCTTCCCTGCTATAATCTTGGTATATGTCTTTATGAACAATGGCCTCCAGATTGAGACGGTCTCTTAGTTCTGGCATTTCGTCTGGGTAGCCAAGCGAAAATCCAACGACTGGTACTACATGTTTTGGAAGCTTAAGAATTCTTGAAATTTCCTTATTAGAGGCTAGCGTTGTTCCCATAAAACAGATTCCTAGACCCTCAGCTTCTGCAGCAAGGGCTACGTTTTGAGAAGCTAATGTAGCGTCAATAGAGCCAATCATAAAACTCATAAAATTATCAAAATTTTCCGGAGCATCGTTTTGTTCTAACCACATACGCATACGATGAAAGTCGGCACAAAAAGTTAGAAGTACTGGTGCTTCAGTGACCATGGATTGATTAAAGTGAGCAGGGAGAAGCTCTTCTTTTAGCTTTTCATCCGTCGTTACTATAATTGAATAAGGTTGCATATTTCCTGAAGAAGAGGCTCTTGTTCCGGCAGATAAAATTTTGTTTAATATTCTATCAGGTACTGGCCTCTTCTTATATTTTCTAATTGAACGATGAGAGAGAAGGGTATCGTAGAAGAGCTTCATGATTAATCCTTTTTACCTATAAAAGATCCTAGTAATGATCTGTCTGGTAAGAAGAAGGCATTTCCTTTAAGCTTGCCTTGCTCATCAATAGTTCCTTCAAAAGCAGCGTCATATTCCTGCTCTCCTTCTTTTACATGGATAGTAAAGGTATAGCTCCCATTCTTGTAGTCGAGGTTCTTTATTTTAGAGGCGAAGGAGTTCGGTACAATATATTCAGCAACAACTGATCCATTACTTCTTTGAACTAATAACTTATCTTTAAAGATACGATCCCCAATTTTTAAATCGAGAGTAAAGCTACCAAGAAGTTTGAAGTCGTTCACTTTGTCACAAATTTGATCTGTCTTTTGCCGTAAATAAAGTGCGGCGTCAGAATCATTGTTAATATTCGAAAAGCCAATCGAATAATAAGGTACAATTTGACCGGAAGTGTTTCTGACATTGTAGTCTGTTTGCGTATTAAACCACCTGTAGTACCTATTCCCAGCGGCCTTGAGGGCAGCATTAGAGTATTTTAAAATTTCATCTGCATTTGTTTCGAGGTTAGTAACTTCGATCAGCTGGTTATGATGAGAGCTACCTATGGACAAGGTTGTTTTGGTCTTAGTAACTTCGCAGCGATCAAAATTGGCGAAAGGTCCACTTTTACCAATTAAGACTTCTGAGGCAAAGAGCCCTAAATTTAACCCGACAAATAATGTCACCCCTATAGTAATAGACTTCATGATTCCTCCTGATTCTAGTCTAGAGCTATGTAATTAGCACTAAAGGTTATTGACGAATAGTGAATTTAAATCAATTATTGGTTCCAATATGGAAACTAAAAGACTTCATCAATTTGCGACTTTATACCAAACAGGGAACCTTAGAAAGGCCTCAGAGCTATTAGGTATTTCACATTCTGGGCTTTCTAAATCTATGAGCATTTTGCAAGATGAGCTTGAAACTGAGCTTTTTATTTCTTCTGGTAGGGGAATATCCTTTACGGACAGAGGCCATGAGGTAGCAAGAAAAATTCCCTTGCTTCTCGGGGAGTTTGAAAAAGCTTTATTCCCTACACCCGATGGTTCAAAAGAAATTTTAAGAATTGGGTCCTTTGAGGTTTTTACGACCTATTTTGCTAAGACCATGGGCCCAATCTTTGATAGCTATGATTTGGACTTTCATGAGTTGGTACCTGGTAAAATGGAAAAAGCTCTTCTTGATAGAACAATTGACTTAGCTATTACTTATGAACCAATCCCCTTGCCAGGTGTCGAACATCTTCATGTAAGTACCATTGAGATGGGGGCTTTTGTTAAAAAAGGCTGTTTTAAAAAGAGAGATCTACTAGAAGTTCCATTTGCCGCCCCACTGATTCCAGTTGAGGGAGCACCAACAGGAACTAAGGGATTAGATTCTTGGCCTGATCATAAAATAAAAAGAAATATAAAATTTAGAGTGGATTTAATGGAGACGGCAATGTCTTTGGCCAGAAATGGTCTATGTGCTGTTTTCATTCCTACTTTTGTGGCCAAGCTTCATAACGAGATAATAAAACAAGAGTATCACTTAGTTAAAAAACTTGGTCCAACAAATATGAAAACGGTTAAAAGAAAAGTCTATATCGTTAAAAGAGAAGCTTCGATTGAAGACAAAAAAACAAAAAAACTCGCCAAGTACCTAAGAAGTCTTTCATAGGCTAATTTTATTAAATTGCATAATTGACTTACTGTTCCATTCTAAGGCAAATTTAGTTCATGAAAAAATTTATATTCTTATTTTTATGCCTGCTTTGGCATCCCTCAATACTATTTTCAAAGACCAATTTTTGTACGGTGGCCAAAGACTGTAAGTCTAGGTTTTATAGTAAAGATAATTTTCTAACTTATTATTCCACTCATGATTTAAAGTCCTCTTCAACGGAAGTAAATCGCTTAGTCATAGTTGTTCATGGTGCTCTTAGAAATGGCGATACTTATTTTAATGATACTGTTCTCGCTGCTCAAAAACACTCAAGCTTAAATAAGCTTATTGTTTTAGCCCCCCATTTTCGAAAAATTACAGATAAACGGGAATTAGGGGAACACTACTGGGGAAGGCGCTGGTATACCAAATGGAAATACGGTTATAAGTCAGAAGACTCTGATAAAGTTAGCTCTTTCACTATTATAGATAATTTAATTAAATCAATTGTAAGCTCTAATAACTTTCCTAATCTAAAGACAATCGTAATAACCGGACATTCTGCGGGGGGACAATTTACCCAGAGATTTGCCGTAGCTAATAAATTAAGGGAAGAGGTAGAGCAGAAGATCAAATTTGTTCCTTCAAACCCTTCTTCTTATATGTACCTCCATGACAAACGCTATGAATTTGCCGAGGGGAACTATCGAGTAAAAAACATAGGTAGTGCTTGCAAAGAATATAATCATTATATCTACGGACCAATTGACCGAGCTGACTATATGTCAGGGTTTAGCTTAGAGGAGCTTAGGAGTAACTTTTCAGACCAAGACATCGTTTACCTGATGTCAGAAGAGGACAAAGGAACAGATAGCCTAGATAGATCCTGTGAAGCGAATCTTCAGGGAAAAAATCGTTTTGAAAGGTCTTTGAATTTTTTCTATTACGCTAAAAAGTCTTTTAAGCCTTTGAACCATCGGTTTTTAAGTATTCCTAAAATAGGTCATGAGCATGTACATGTTTATGAGTCAAAAGAAGCTGGTAGAGTAATTTTTGGAAAAAATGAAAAGTTATCGAGTTATTATTCCTATAGAAAAATAGGAACAGTTAAAGATAGGAAGCTGATTAATAAGAAAAGCTTTACAATGTTTGGGGGAGGCAAGAACGAGCCCTTAGGTATGAAAAGATTCTTGTCTAAAGTAAAGGGTGGTAATTTGCTCGTTATCTCTGGCAAAGACATATTGAATCACCGATATACTCATGATTTTTGGAGAATGGCAGAAGAGTTCGAAGTTCCACTTGCCTCAGTAGAGACTTTTTCTTTTCACCACAAAAAAGCTGGTGACACAAAAGAACTTTTAGAGCTGTTAAAAAGAGCTGATGGAGTTTTTTTTACAGGAGGAGATCAGTCAAAATATATCTTAAGAATAAAAGGAACGAAATTTCATAGGGAATTATTAAAGAGAAATTTACCTATTGCTGGAACAAGCGCTGGTCTGGCCATAATGGGTGAGTATATTTTTTCGGCTAAATTCGGCGGTCTTAGAAGTTCTACGGTTTTAAAAAGACCTCACTCTAAATATATCTCAATTGAAAAAGATTTTTTTTATAGCCCTCTAATCGGTTCAGTAATAACCGATACCCATTTTTCAAATAGAGATAGGGAAGGCCGTTTGCTCGGGTTTATGTTTAAGGCTCAATTCGATTTCGGACTAAGTAGCGTCTTTGGAATTGGAGTTGATGAGCATACTTCACTTCATATAACTCACGATCAGAAAATGACTTCATATGGGGTTGGTTCAGTTTGGCTTTATAAATCTTTAGATTCGAAGGTTATAGAGCAAGAGGGACCTTTGAATTATGGACCCATCTCCTTTTATAAACTTAAAAAGAATAAACCATATCCACACTACAAAATTTTAGAAACGAATTCATGGTCGGTTCTTCAGGTTGTGAATGGGGTAGTTTCAAAGTAGTCACAATGGCCCTTCGGGGCCAAAAAGATTTAACTAAATTTTTCCGCGAGTAAAATACTCGGGTACTTGACGCGCCTCTCTGTTGCTCTAGGTCGTGGCATCACAATTGCTCTTAGTCCTCTAGATATTTATTAGAACTATTATGGGGAGAGAAAAATGGTCAATCGGACACCGGCAAAAACGCTGGGAATTATTTTATTATTATTTATTCAAACAGCGCTAGCTTCTGAAGAGTTATCAACTAGAGAGATTTTTTATAACGGACAGGAAGAAGAGTCACATACGCTTACTTCAAAACTTACAGAAGTTCGTTATAGGACTGAAACAAGAGATACGACTTGCTACCGTCAAGTGCCTTATCAAGATACAGAATGTGAGATGGTTCCGGAGTACGATACTGTTTGTCAGACTATTCCGGGAAGAGAAGATTGTCGTACAGAATATGATCGTCAGTGCAGAACCGAAACAAATTATAGACGAGAATGCGACCGAACTCCTGATAGACAACAATGTTCAAATGAAACTCGCTATAGAAAAGAATGCGAAAGAGGCCCTTCTAGACGTGAATGTCGAAATGTAAGACGTACTAGAAGAGAGTGCCATATGGATAATTCAAATAGACAATGTCGAACTGAGCCTGCCAGAGAACAATGTCGTACAAATAGAAATGGTGAAAGAAGATGTAGAACAATTCCGGCCAGAGAGATTTGTGAAAACAAACCAGAGAGAGTTTGTAGAGACGTTCCTTATACTGAACAAGAGTGTGAAACTGTTCCAGGTGAGGTTCACTGCCGTAAGGTTCCTTATCAGGAAAGAGTTTGTCATACGATCCCAGGGGAACAGGTTTGCAGACAGGTTCCATATAACGATGAAGTTTGTGAAGATGTGCCTAGGCAGGCCTGTGAGTGGATTCCATCAAGACAAGACTGTAGAACAGTTCAGATTGGAGAAAACCAAGTTTGTCGTGATGTGACTCGCTACCGTCAAGAGTCCTATGCTTGTCAGGAAGAGATCCAGGTTCCCTATACCGTCACTCTTAAAAACTTTTTGTTAAACTCTAATTTAAAATTCTTGAAGCCAGAGGGTTATAATCCTGAGTTTACTTTAGTTAATAAATTGACAGAAAATGGAGAGAGCAAATTCTTATTAAAAGATGCCGGAGAGTTTAAACCAATGGCCTTTTTAGAAACCATTGAGGAGCGTAGTGAAAACGGAAAGGATATTGAGATTGATGGCACTTATAAGTTCTCAATCTTAGATGGAGAAAACTTTAAGAGAAATCTTTCAAAGATAGATCAAGTGGAGCTATCTAAAGAATTTTTAAGCTTTAAGTTGGGAATGCATGCCGAAGTTAAGGGGCATAAAGTCTTTTTAAAGCTTAAAAAAGACGAAAAGGTTTTAATTTCAAGGGAATTAAAGAAAAGCGAGTACAACACTTCTGTTGAGGGGAAAGTTATTAACTTTCAAGTCTCGATGGAGAAACTCGCTTTAAAGCTAAAGAATATGCAAAAGTACAAATATGAATTGGTTGTAAGGCCTATTTTCAAAAGAACTTTAGCTTTTCCTGCGGCTAAGGTCTTTAGTGGCAAAAAAGAAGGAACAGTCTACACTTACGATAGTGATGATCTTACGAGGTTAAAGGACCACTTAAATCAATTATCTCACCTAGAACTAAGTGGTGAGAAGTTGAATTTTCGTTTTCCTAATCACGATTTTATCTCAGGCGCTAGGTTTAGTATTGAGATAGGTGAAGTTTTTAATAGAAGCCTTACGAAAGACGAGTTCACTTGGGAGATAGGCTCCCGTGAAGTGTTGGTCCAGGTAGACCTTGAAAAGCTTGGGTTGGAGTTAAGTGCCTTAAGAAATTACTCCGTCACAACAAAAGTCCATTATGTATTTAGTGAAGAGGCTCCACTTCCAAATGACTTTAGTCATACGGCCACTATTAATAAGGAGTTAAAGCCTAAGTTAAGCATAAAGGCTAAAAGAAAACTTCAGGAGGCAGCTAGTTTCTTAGAAGAAGTTCATTTGAAAAAATACTCCCTTTCTTTCAAATTAAAAAAGAGTGAGTATTTAAATGATTTTAAATTTCATCTTCATATATCAAAAAGGTCTAAGGTTAAAGTTGATAAGCATTTCACTAAAGCTGATGTTGACGTAAAAGAAAATGGAGAATTTTTAGAAGTGTTTGTTAATTTCAAAAAATTTGGAGGAAAAGTTACTAAAATAGGTAAACATCAAGTTGTCTTAAAACTTGAGCAAAAGCTTCATGCCGATTTAAAACCTATTGATGGGATCGACCTTAAAAAGTCCATTTCTATTAACTTAGGTGCAAAATAAATAAGTCGATTATTAAGTCCTCACTTTTTGTGAGGACTTTTTTATGTATAATAGAAGGATGAACGATAAGAAACCCGAAGAGGGACAAATTAAAGACGCCGTCATTGACCATCTTCAAGAGGTCGTAAATCAGGCTAAGGCAAAACTTGAGTTAATTAATTGCCCAGAGCACGGTAAGGCTTTGCAAAACTTAGAGCTGATTAGGGATGCAGGACGTTTTGACATTAAATGTTGCTGCGATGCCGGCGAAAAACTTGTTGAAGAGGCCATTGCAAATCTTTAAATTGCTTCCATGAATTTCCAAATGACCCTATAATAAACCATGGCTACATTTGGAAACTTACTACTGATACTTATTGGCGCTCTCCTTTTTGGAGCTTTATTTCTCGTTTTTTACTTCATCTCTATCTATAACGGCTTAGTTAGAAGAAGAAATGAATATAAAAACTCTTTTGAGCAAATAGATATTCAATTAAAGAGACGACACGATTTGATTCCAAATTTAGTTGAAACGGCGAAAGGGTTTTTATCTCATGAGAAGGATACTCTTGAAGCTGTTATTGCTGCCCGCAGTGGTGCTGTAACGGCCAATCAAAATATGGCTGGCAATTTAAATAATAAGGAAGGAATGGCCGAAGTCATGAAAGCTGAAGCCGGTCTAAGCGGAGCTCTTGGTCGTTTAATGATGTTAAATGAAAGATACCCTGAGCTTAAAAGTGACAAAACAATGAACTCTCTTATGGAGGAAATCCAATCAACAGAGAATAGAATTGCATTTTCAAGACAGCATTATAATGACGTTGTTACGAATTATAATAGTGAGAGAGAAGTTTTTCCGAACGTTTTTATTGCACAAATGTTCAACTTTACAGAGGCAATGCTCTGGGAGATCACAAATAAAGAAGAACGTGAAAACGTTAAGGTTTCATTTGAATAGATGAACTTCTTTGAGCATCAAAGAGTTGCTAAAAAAGAAACATTTGTTTTAACCCTTCATTTTATTTTTGCCGTAATCGCGATTATCGCAATTTCTAATATTGTTCTCTTTATAGGGATAGAATTTATCTATTTAGAAGGGGAGTCCCTACCTTGGGAGCAGAAAAAAATATTCTATACCCTTTTCACCTGCGCCCAACTTTTAGTGATTCTACTAGGGATGTGTTTTAAGATTCTGCAGCTACAGGGTGGAGGAAAAGTTATCGCTAATATGTTAGGAGGCTTTCCTTTAGAAAAAACAACTAAAGAGTTGAATCAAAGAAAAATTGTAAATATTGTTGATGAGATCTCAGTGGCCTCGGGGATTCCAAGTCCTCCTATTTATCTACTAGAGGGTGAGCCTTCTATTAATGCCTTTGTAGCCGGTTTTCACACTAACGACGCAGTCATAGCAGTTACCGAAGGGGCGATAAGACATTTAGATCGTGATGAGCTCCAAACAGTAATAGCTCATGAATATAGCCATCTTTTTAATGGTGATATGAAACTTAATACCTATTTGGTTGGAGTGCTTCACGGAATTCAGATGATCTCAATTCTGGGTTCTGAGATTATGGAAATGACCTCTGAAAGAGATAATGATTACGGGCTAGGAAGACGTAGGGGCGGAGGAAAGCTTTGGGTTGTAGGAATGCTTTTACACGTCGTAGGCTATCTCGGTGTTCTCTTTGGTCGCTTAATTAAAAAAGAGATAAATATTCAAAGAGAATATTTGGCCGACGCAACGGCAGTTCAATTTACGAGAAATTCGATGGCCCTCGCTTCAACATTTAAAAAAATACTGGCCAATGATAGGCATCAATATCTTAAATGTGGGATGCATGATGTAGTAGGGCATATGTGTGTTACTGAAGTTAATATCAATAAAAGGGGGAGTAATCCAAATTATACTCACCCCGAATTAGTCGAAAGGATTATGAGAGTCGAACCTAATTTTAATGAAGAAGATTTTCTAAAGAATGAAATTGAAAAAGTTAGAGAGAGTATAGAGTTAAAAAACAAAGAAGAAGAACCTGTCCATCCCAATATCTTGGATAAAGTTAGAAAAGAATTAGAGGGAGAAGATATAGATAAATCCTTAATCCTTGGCTCAAAAGCCTTAATGGGAGCTATTCTACTAGACCCCAATGCCAATGTTGATTTTCATAAAAAAATTAAGCAATCCATAGGGAATATCTCTGTAGAATCTCTAGGTTACTCTATAAGGTTATTAGATAGTATTCCGGTTGAATTAAGAGAATATGCTCAAAATCTAGACCTTAGTAGGAGTATCATCTATGGACTCTTTTTAAATCTTAGTGGTTTAGAGACTTTTCAATTAAAGGAAGAAACTGAAAAAGTAAGAGGCTTTATTCCTAAGGCCCAGGAAAAATTAAAAACACTCGAAAGAAGTAAACACCTTCCTCTTATTGACCTTTGCCTTAGTTCACTAAGAGAGCTTTCTAAAAAACAAAACTCTATTTTTATTAGAAACCTAAAATTAATTATAAAGTCAGACTCAAAGATTAATCTTCAAGAGTACTTGTACTATTCCATCATTAAATCGTTTTTAGATAAAAAGAAAAAAATCTTTGGAGGTAGCACTATAAAAATAGGGAAAGCCCTTAATGAAATTGAATATCTAGTTTCTACTTTGGCTTATGCCGGATTTCCGGAAGATAGGGAAGGTGCCAGTCTTGCTTTTCGCAGAGTGAATAGTGACATTTTTGATAATCGATTAAACTTTATGGAACTAGAAGACTTTAAGGTTTCAGTCCTTAATAAAAACTTTTCAAAGCTTAAGAGACTTAAGATTGAAGAAAAAGAACTTTTAATTGGTGCTTGTATCTCACTTATCAAATTTGATAGGAGGACCATACCAATAGAACTCGAAAGCCTAAGGGCCATTGGTGCAATTTTAGAAGTTCCAATCCCACTGACTTTTTTAAAAGAAGAAAATTTAAAATAATTGCTAACGCGTACTGACTACCTCGGGTAATCACTTACGAACTATAATTAAACAATGGATATTTGGATAATCTTAATTATAGCGATAGCTTCGTTAATAGCACTTATTTTCATTTATGATGTTTTTATACAAAAACATTCACCAATCCTTCATAACTTTCCAGTCTTGGGTCATCTGCGCTACTTCCTTATCGAAATTGGACCTGAGCTGAGGCAGTATATTGTCGCAAACGATAAAGAAGAAGCCCCTTTCAATAGAAGTGAAAGAGAATGGATTTATAGAAGTGCAGAAAAGAAAAATAATACTTTTGGCTTTGGAACGAGTGAGCTTATTTATGGTATCGGTTATCCGATCATAAAAAATGCTGCCATTCCTTTTCCAGATGCTAAGGCTTATGCCCCAAGCGAAGATGCCACACTTATTCCTTGTTTAAAAGTGATAGGTTCATCTCATAAAAGAGAAAAGCCTTATAGACCAAAATCTATTATAAACATCTCGGCCATGAGCTTTGGCTCCCTTGGTGAAAGGGCCATTAAGTCTCTCAATATTGGAGCTAGGCTTTCAAATTGTTATCACAATACAGGAGAGGGAAGTCCAAGTGACCATCATATGCAAGGTGGTGATCTGATGTGGCAAATTGGAACTGGTTATTTTGGCTGCCGCAATGACGATGGCAGTTTTTCACTAGAGAAGCTAACTGAAAAAGCATTGGCAACACCTTCTATTAAGCTTATTGAAATAAAATTATCTCAAGGGGCAAAACCAGGTAAAGGGGGGATTTTGCCTGGAAGTAAAGTTACCCCAGAGATCGCCAAATACAGAGGAATTCCGGTGGGAAAAGATTGTATGTCCCCTAACTCCCATAGTGCTTTTACTACCGTAGATGAACTTTTAGTGTTTGTAGAAGAGATTGCCAAAGCCACAGGTTTACCGGTTGGAATAAAAGGGGCGGTGGGAAAAATTGAGTTCTGGGAAGAGCTAGCAAATAAAATGAAAACCTCTAACACTGGACCCGACTTTATTACAATTGATGGAGGAGAGGGAGGAACAGGAGCGGCACCCCTAACTTTCTCAGATCATGTTAGTCTGCCCTTTAAAATTGGCTTTTCTAGAGTCTATAAAGTATTTCAGGATGTAGGTATCTCTAAGGATTTAGTCTGGATTGGATCAGGAAAACTTGGGTTTCCTGACAGAACAATTGTGGCTTTGGCCATGGGCTGCGATCTTATTCATATCGCAAGAGAAGCCATGCTTTCAATCGGTTGTATTCAGGCCCAAAAATGTCACGAAGGAAACTGTCCTGCTGGTGTGGCCACTCAAAACAAGTGGCTTCAGGGTGGATTAAATGTAGAAACAAAGTCTCATCATTTTAAAAACTATATGCAAAGCTTTAGGAAAGAACTTTTATCGCTTGCTCATTCAGCTGGATATGAACATCCCTCTCAATTTACGGCCGATGATATTGAATTTAGTACAGGTGTAAATCAATTTAGTACTTTAGATGAAATCTTAAATTATAGACGTGATGAAGTTTCCTTCACCACGTTTAAAGATTATTGTGATTAGCGTGCGTAGATATAGTAAAGACTTCCGCCTTTAAGTTTATCAATTAACGCTTTTGAAAGCTTGTTATCAACTGCTGGACAGCCCCAAGATCGGCCGGCTCTGTTATTAGCTTTGATAAAGTTTTTGCTCATATATGCTGCCCCATGGATAACGATGGCCCTAGGTCTAGCCTTTGAGTTTGTCGCTTCTTTACCGTCCATTCTAAGACTGTATCCGTGTTTTCCATAGTAAGTCTCAGCAGTGACGTAAAGACCTTTTGAAGACATTTTGGAGTTGCTGATATTAGAAAACTTTATAGCCTTTCCTCTACCATCTCCACTTCCGACCCCATGGCTAACATGATAAGTCGTTACCTTCCCAGTTTTTGTATTGATCAAGTAACCTCTTTTCTCTTTAGAGTGTTGAGTAAAGTCACTCACCATCATCCAAGTGGCATTGGTTAACTTGCTAGGGTAATGATAGGACCCTTTTTCAAGCAATGCCTCAAGCGGTCTTGGTGGAACTGATCTAGCACAATGATTTTTGCTACAATCCATGTCCGGGTAATAAGATTGCCAAATATTTAAAGACTTTTGGTAAGTCTTTGCATTTACTGATAAAGAAAACGCAATAATTCCTGTGAGAGCCAAAGCTCTGCAAATACCATCCGTAAATTTCATTGAAACCTCTCTCTTCGCAACTAACGTTCAACCCACATTGAGTTTTTAACTAACCAGAAAATCGAACTTTTCACAAGGGCCCTTGGAATAATTACAGGTGGTCTATTTCTTGAGACCATTTTTTTTGTAAGTATCAAAAGCACCGAAGAAGAAAACATGCTTTTCACCTTGGTAGCGCTCTTGGCGGGTTAAATCTTTTAACTTTTGATAGGTATCGAGCTTTAGTTTTCTAAGCTTTTGAACACCTTTTTTATTAAGAGAGGAGGTCCAAAGGTAAAAGAAATTATCGCTATCCATAGGACTCAAGTCCGTATCGATTAATTCGATAGTACTTCTTAGAACAGGCTTGAAGATATCTCTAGCAAAAGAGACTCCTTTTTCATTAGTATGAAAGCGGCCTTCTTTAAGGTTTAAAAAGTCTTCTTCATAGAGGCTTAGGAGTGCCTTAATTCCTTCTACCCCGAGGTATTTCTCGACTTGCTCTTCTGAAACACCTATAGGAGATCCTGCCAAAGCGGCAACATGAAAGAGTATGGGATCATAGACTTTGGATTGTATTTGGTTTCTATAATTTTCTTGATTTTCACTTAGCTGATCGAGAGCGAGCTCATTATAGAGGTATTCACCGAGGGGCCCTTCATGATTTTTACATAAGTTTATAAAGCTTTTCTGACCTGTTATTTGCCTTAGAACTGCTAGAGTTAAGTGAATTGAAGGGTTTCCTTTATACTCGTTTGTTAAAACTCTTCTCAGACTAGCTTCACTAACTCCCGCTTGTTCGGAGAGTCTATTTAGAGAAAGCTTTGGATTGCTCTCTAAATATGCCTTGATAATTGAGGCCAATTGGCTAGCAGCATTTTTAAACATCACAAAACTTCATCCCAAAAAAGTGTCATTTTGGCCAAAGTAATACAAGGTAAACCTTTTAACTCCTTGATAATATGTAATAAAGCTTCGTCAAATTATAAATCTGACGAACCTATTTAGGACCTCATATGTTTTCCTGTGCCATTTTAATCCTAGGGCCCTAAAACTTTAGTATCGAAAACAACAAAGGAGACAACAGATGAAAAAATTATTTTTCGCAGCGCTATTTTTAGTAGCAACCTCTGCACAGGCAGAAATGGTATCAATTAAGAAATCCAAATGTTCACTTTTTGGAAATCTAAAAATTAAGGTTAACGGATTAGAGCGTTACGGTTCAGTTGGAAGAGGATACTTAAAAGCAAATCTTCCAATGAGAGCTGATTGTGATGCAGTTCTTTCTACTTTTAATCAAACAATGGGACGTGGAACAACTTCAGTTTCTACAGACTTTGATCAGTACGAAGTTAGAAGACAGACTCAAAATGGCGGTGATAACGACAAGAGAGATTACGAGTGTAAAGTATATAAGCGTTCAGTAATCAAAGTTGTATTCCCGGCTTATAGCTCTATGACGTTTAAGAATACTCATGAAAGATTAATTGATTCATACTATGGACGTTGTCGGTAGTATATCTCCCCCTCGGAGGGCCTTTGGCCCTCCACCCCCTTACTTTAACAATCTGTTAATTAAAATCTTAGCTTCCTTCTCTGCACTTTGTAGTGACTTGGTTTTTGTGGTCGCAACGTCAAGCAAACACCCGGACAAAATATTTTGAATCGACTTTGCCTTGGTCTGAAGAGTAGAGCTCTTTGTTCGAGGATTCATTTGGCCTAAGAGGTAGGTTATCCTGGTGACACCACCTTTACGAATTTGGTGGTTTATTTCTAAATATTCCTTTTTAAATGTAGAAAGATAGTAAAGAAGAAACATAACAGACAGTTGGTAAGGATGCTTTTTGGCCCAAATAAAAGGCCCTTCTATATAAAGATTTAGCAACTCCTTACTGTCTTTTGCCTGTTCTAGGTTCTCTAAAGATATAGATTGATAGGTCGCAGCTATATACTTAATGGCAGAAAGAAAAATTTCATCTTTATTGGGGAAATAGTAATTAACATGGGCTCTTCTTGTACCAATCTTTTTAGCTATGGCCTCAAAGCTTGTATTTTCAAATCCAATTGTGGCCAAGCACTCAATCGTGGCATTTATTATTTCAGCCTTTTTTAAATCACCTTTTCTTGGACGAAATTCAAATAAGTCCATCATGACGGGGTCTACATATGTATTTTCCATAACCTAAGTTTAACACAAGGCATTTAAAATTTCAATAAATTTATACGGATGTATAAAAAACTTGCTGATATGTATAAAAAGTGGTTTTTTGGATGAAAATAAGGAGTCTTTTTTGGAAACGATAAAAGTGGGTATAACTTCAATGGGTGTCTGGTTACCTAGCCAGTTTGAGGATGCGCAAAAGATATCTGATCTCTCAGGAGTTCCATTAGAGGTGGTTCGCGGAAAAATGGGAATCAACAGAAAGTGTAGAGCTATAGGTTCAGATAATATTAATCCATCTGAGATGGCGATTAGAGCTGCTCAAAAAGCCCTTGCAGATATTGACCCACTCTCAATTGACCTTTTGATTTGGACGGGGTCTGAGTATAAAGATTTTCCTGTCTGGTCTGCTGGAATATATGTACAAGAAAGACTTGGTCTTAAAAATGCTTTTTCTTTTGATGCTTCTGCAAGATGTTCTTCTAATGTTTTAGGAATTAAGTTGGCCAAGTCATTAATGCAAACTGATAGCAAAATTAATCGAGTCCTATTATGTGGTGGTCATAAAACGGGAGATTTGGTTGATTATAAGGACTCTACTTCTCGGTTCCTTTATAATCTAGCAGATGGCGGCTCGGCAATTGTATTAGATAAGACAGCCACGAATGAAGTATTAGAGACTTCAATAATAACAGATGGTAGTTTTAGTAAAGATGTCATTATAAAAAATGGGGGCACTGTTAACCCCATTTCTAGCGAACAAGTCAATCAGAAACAAAGCTTAACTTGTCCTGATATTGTCGGAATGAGAGAGAGGCTAGCTCAAAAATCCCTTAAGAACTTTTTAAAAGTAATTAAAGATGCTGCCAGATCTTCAATGCCTGAAAGACCGATTGACTACTTGTCGCTACTTCATATGAAAAAGTCAGCTCATGATGGGATCTTAGAACCCTTGGAGCTCAAGGCAGAACAATCAATATATCTAAGTGAGTATGGACATTTTGGTGCTCCCGATCAGGTTGTAAGCCTTGGGTTGGCTGAGAAAAATAGTTTATTAAAAACTGGTGATCATGTGGTCCTGGCCTCTGCTGGGATTGGATATACTTGGTCAGCTGTTTCTATTCGGTGGGATCAACCAATATTTACAAGTACAGCTTTAAACGATTTAAAATACTGAGGTTAAAAATGAAAAGGATATTTATTACAGGCGCAGCTCAAGGGATTGGTAGAGAGGTCGCAAAAAGGTTCTGGGAAAATGGTCATGAACTCGTGCTAATAGACCTTCCATCATTAAAAGAGTCAGAACTACAAGATCAATTCCCAGAAAGGATGGAGTATATCCAAGCTGATATTACTTCTTTGGAGCTGAGACCACTTATAGAAGATGAAATGAAAAAGGGAATTGATGTTCTTGTTAATAATGCAGGAGTGACAAGAGATTCAACACTTTTAAAAATGGAAGAGAAGGATTGGGATCTTGTCGTAGACGTTAATTTGAAATCAGTTTTTATCCTTTCACAAATGGCCGCTAAAGTTATGAAGGAAGCTGGTGGGGGAGTCATTCTTAACGCAGCTTCAGTTGTTGCCCATAATGGAAACTTTGGTCAAGCTAATTATGTTGCTACAAAGGCAGGTGTTATTGGAATGACGAAGACTATGGCAAAAGAACTAGGCAAGAATAAGATAAGAGTTAATGCAATCGCTCCCGGATTTATTGCAACTCCAATGGTTAGTAAAATGCCTGAAAAAGTGATTGCCATGATGGAAGGAAAGACTCCCCTTGGTAGGATGGGAAAACCAGAAGATATTGCCAATGCCTACTATTTTTTAGCGAGCGATGAAGCCTCCTTTATCACAGGAACTTGTTTGAATGTAGACGGTGGAATAGTTATTTAATGGGGCTCCCAGTTAAGACTTATATTCATTCTAGCTCTGCTCCTTGGTTAGTTCTTGTAAATGGACTTTTTGCAAGCAAGTGCTCATGGAGTGAATGTCTTGAGTATTTTGAAAATTTTAATATCTTAACTTATGATGCAAAAGGGCAGGGAGAAGGACCTACTCTATCTAAACCTTATTCCTTAGATGAACAGGTGGATGATTTAAAAAAGGTATTAGAGGAAAACAATTTAAAAAGGGTCTCCCTGCTCGGACTTAGTAATGGGGGAAGGGTAGCATTAAAGTTTAGCTCTCTTTATCCAGAGCAAGTTCAATCTGTCGTCGCCTGTGATACTTATGCAGAGGTAACTCCAATTTTAAAGCTTAAGCTAGAATCTTGGCTTAAGGCCCAAAAGAATGGAGGCGCAGTTCATCGCTTTGATGTGGCGGCACCTTGGGTTTGGGGAGAAACCATATTAAAAACAAATTTTAACCTTGTTCAAAAATATAGAGATCTTGCAGAAAATTCAAATGAAGACAATTCAGAGTTTCTTATTAAGGGAGCTTTGAGTGGAGATATCAATTTAGACTCCATAATTGCTCCTGTTCACTTTGTTGTTGGTGAGGAGGATCTTTTAACACCTATTACTCATCATAAAAAATTACAAAAGATGGTTAAAAACGCTGAGCTTACGGTTGTCCCTGGGGGGCATGCTTCAGTGCTTGAAAATCCAATATCTATTAGAAATTCGATTATGCCTTTTCTTAGGAGACAATATGAGCTGGATTGATTTCTTTAATAAAGTCTCGCTAAATGAGCCAGGAAAGACGGCCATCGTGGATCAGTCTACTGGCATTAGATGGAGTTATAGAAAACTAAGATTGGAGGTTGATCGCTGGGCCTGCTTTTTCCAAGGTACGGGAATTGTAAAAGGTGATAGGGTCGCACTTCTAGCTAAAAATAGACTAGAACATATTAGTATTTTTTTCGCACTAGCTCATCTCGGAGCTATTTTTGTGCCTCTAAACTGGCGTTTATCAAAAGATGAATTACAAGAAATTTTAAAAAGAATAGACCCAGAATTTTTTATTTATGATGAAGATCATGAGCTTAAGTTTGATAAAAAACAGATTGATTTAAGGATTTGGAGCTTACCTTCAGCCTATAAATTCAGGTCTGTGCACACTTCAAAGCGCGATCCTCTCCTTATGCTTTTCACATCAGGATCTACTGGTAATCCAAAAGGTGTGCTCTTTCACGGAGAAATGCTTGAAGCTAATCAGTGGGCCACAGTAAAGGAGTGGGGACTAAGAAAAGAAGATGTTTCTATTGTTGAGACTCCTTTCTTTCATACAGGTGGCTATAATGTATTGCTCTTGCCCTTACTTCTCATTGGTGGAACTTTAATTCTATCTAAAGGTTTTGATCAAAAGGGTACTTTAGAACTTATAGAAAAAGAGAAGGTCAGTATTTACTTTGGCGTTCCAACTATGTTCCAAAGATTAAGTGAATGCCCAATCTTTCTTAAAATAAATTTTAAAAAAGTTAGATTCCTTATTTCAGGTGGGGCGCCATGCCCAGAGAATTTGATAAATCTTTACCAATCTAGAGGTGTCTCTTTTAGACAAGGTTTTGGAATGACGGAAGTTGGTCCGAACTGTTTTAGTCTAGGTGAGAAGTATGCTATTTCTAAAATGGGCTCTATTGGTAAACCCATGAAGCATACAAGGGTAATGGTCTTAAAGAAAAACGGTGAATACGCAAAAGTAGATGAAGTAGGTGAGCTTCTTCTTGCAGGTCCACATGTTTGTCTAGGTTATTATAAACAAGAAAATCTTTTTAGTGATTCGAAGAAGGGAGAATTCTTTAAGACAGGTGATTTGGTTAAATTTGATAAAGATGGCTTTTTTTATGTCGTTGGGAGAAGCAAGGAAATGTATATCTCAGGGGGAGAAAACGTATACCCCGGTGAGGTAGAAAAAGCTTTGAAAGAAATACCTTTAATTGACGAAGTTGCAGTTGTGTCCGTTCCTTCTAGTGAGTGGGGGGAAGTCGGGTATGCTTTTTATCGTGGGGAAAAAGAGGTAGATCTAATAACCGTTAGAAAGTGGTTAAACAATTCTTTGTGTAGATTCAAGCATCCAGGGTATCTCAAAATGGTAAAAGAATTCCCATTGTTAGGTTCGGGAAAGATTGATAAACATAGTTTACGTAGCCAAGCTCTAGAAGGGCTTTAGGGAAATTATATGAATGCAGAATATTTTAAGTATATTTTAATGGGAAGTTTTATTATCGCTACATATTGGCTTTCGATAAAGGGAATGCGTAAAACTACCGATTTAAAGAGCTTTTCTATTGGCTCAGGTGATATGAGTCCTTATATGGTTGGTCTAACTCTTGCCGCTTCGATAAGCTCAACGGCAACATTTGTTATCAACCCTGGTTTTGTCTATACCCATGGATTAAGCGCTTACCTTCATTACGCTGTAGCGGCTTCACTTGGTATAGCAATGGCCTTTATCTTACTAACGAAAAAATTTAGAAGTTTAGGTGAAAAACAAGGTGCTTTAACTATTCCTCACTGGATAGCTACTCGGTATAAGAGCGATAAATTAGGTCTACTTTTTGCTTTTTTAAATCTTCTCTCTATTACTTTTGTAGTTCTTATAATGGTTGGTTGCTCTATTTTAGTTGCTAGCTTATTTCCGGTTTCGCAAAAGTTTGCCCTAATCATCGTTATGTTATTTGTTTTTAGCTATGTGCTAATGGGAGGCTCTTACGCTCATGCTTATACCAATACATTACAAGGAGTCGTTATGCTCGGCATTTCTCTCTTTTTGTTTGTTTACGGAATGGCCAATCTTGATGGAAGTTTTATAACAAATTTAAAATCTATTTCTTTAAACTATGCTTCAATTTATAATACTGAGAGTAATCTTTATTATGATTTCTTTAGTGTCTTTGGCAGTAGTTTTATAATAACCTTTGCCTTAATGCTTCAGCCTCATATCTTAACAAAAGTTTTATTCTTAAAAGATGACAAGCAAGTAAACAAATTTCTTTTCACGACCTTAACAACGGGAACGATATTTGGGCTCATGCTTTTTATTGGGTTTTTCGCTAAATTCGATGGGCTAGAAATCGCTAGACAGGATACGGTTGTAGCCGCCTATATTACCACGAGTTTTAGTTCAACTCTCTGGGGTCAATATTTTATAAGTTTAGTCTCTATTGGTCTTTTGGCCGCTGGGCTATCAACATTAGATGGTATTTTAGTAGCCTTGTCCTCTATGGTTGTTAACGATATTTATAAGCCGTGGCTTAGTAAGAAATATAATTTAAATCCATTACACTTATCTCGTGTAGTATTAGTTTTAATTGGGCTTTTTTCCTTGGCCCTGGCCTGGAATCCACCTAAGCTTGTAGGGCTCTTTGCTCAAAAAGGGGTTTATGGTTTAGCTGCGGCAAGTCTAGTTCCAATCATATTTGGAGTTTTCTTAAATAAAGACTTATCGCCAGTAAAAATAGGAGCTTGCTCGTTATTGGCCCTATTCACCCATCTCTATCTGAACCTATTTGGGGGTATTGCAAACCCATCAGTTTCTTCAACCTACGGAATTGGTTTAAGTGTTCTATTGGCCTTTGTGTTCATAGCACTTCCTTCTCAAAAAAAAATGATTAGAAAAACCGCTTAAAATCTTTTAAATTACTAAAAATTAGAGATATTTAAGTAAAGGGTGAGTTTTCCAAAGAACATGATGTAGGTCATGTTTTTGGGGAAGTCTTGATGCTAACCTAAAAGCATCTGGAGAAGATAATGAGTAAAGAGTCACTACCAAAAAAATGCCAAGACTGTCCCTCACTTATGGAGGGGGTGTTCTGTGATTTAGGAGATGAATCTCTTAATGAGCTTAGCGCTCATAAAATCACGAATCTTTATAAAAAAGGTCAGACTCTGTTCGTTGAAGGAAATCCCCCTTTTGGACTTTATTGTATTAGCACCGGTAATGTTAAGGTTTCTAAACTCGGATCAGGTGGTAGAGAGAATATTGTAAGACTTGCTGGGGCCGGAGATGTTTTAGGCCATAGAAGTATTTTTACCGACCAATACTATAGTGCTACCGCGACTGCCCTTGAGGACACTAGAGTTTGTTTTTTAGATAAGAAATATATTCTAGAAAAAGTAGGAAAAGAGCCCTCTATTTCAAAACATATAATGTTTCGCTTAGGTAGAGATCTCGGGGCCAGTGAAACAAAGATTGCTTCGTTATCACAAAAGTCGGTCTTTGAGCGTACGGCCGAGCTTTTATTGCTATTAAGTGCTTCTCATTCTGAGAAGTGTGATGAAGGTAAAAAAATCACACTTAAGCTTACAAGAGAAGAGATGGCTTCGTATCTAGGTACCTCTTCAGAGACTCTTATTCGCTGCCTATCGGAGCTTAAATCCGAAGATGTAGTAGGGCAAGAGGGTAAAAATATAGTGATCAAAAATGAAGAAAAATTAGTAGAATTTGCTAATCTCTCCTACTAATTTAAGCCCTAAAAAAAGAGTTCTTGAGCTGATTTGAATCATGTTTGTTTTAGATTGTAGGGTCTATTCTAATAAAGAAGGATAGATAATGACGACAGAAATAGATAAAGACATAATCAACTATTTACAGGGTTTCTGTAGCGAAATCGTGTACGAGAGAGATGAAGTTATCATTTACGAAGGACATGTCCCTAGAGTTGGGTTTGTCCTCCTTGAGGGTAAGCTTGAAATTATAATGTCTAAAACCAAAAAGGAAGTTTCTCCCAATAATGCAATTGGGGTGAAGGAGCTGGCCTCAAAAGAACCTTTTAAATACACCGTAAAAATTTATCCCAACACCAAAGTTCTTCCTTTAGATAGAAGCACCTTGATTAGTCTATCTAAGGCCAAAGAGGAAAATATTAGAAATTTTGCCAATGAGCTATTATTAAGCGCTTAAAGGAGTGTAGTTATGTCAAATCCATTTAGTATATGGGCCATTATCACGGCCGTGGCATTTGTTATCGGTTGGACTTATATTACTTTTGCGTCTCTAAAAGAAACTGAGTTTCCCTTGAAACTTAATGACAAGTAGGAGCTTCTGCTCCTTCTAGGCTTGGATCCATATTTATTATCATTATAACTCTAACTGCTATAGTTAAGACTCCAATACTCATAAAAGTAATCCCTACATACTTTTGAGATCTTTTAAAAAGTTTATCCATAATATTTTTAAAGAGATTTGGAGCTAGTGCCATTGCAGGTACCGTTCCAAGCCAAAAAAAGAACATGGCCAATAGGGCCCTGGCAGGGTCGTGGAAGGCTGCTACTGTGATGACCAGTGAGTAAAGTAAGCCACATGGAAGTAGTATAGAAAAAAATCCAACCCCAAAAGGTTTTAGCGCTCCTGAAACATTGGGAATTAAAATACGCCAAAGGTGGCTATAGGTTTTCTTTATAAATCCAGGACTTTTAACTTCCTTCTTTCCTTTGTAGGAATTCCATCCCCAGGTGATAAAGAGAATACCAAGAGTTATTGAAGGAGCTAAGACCATAAATTGATGTTTAAAACCTTGGGAGATAAGATGACCCAAAGTGCCAGCAAAAAGTCCAAGCAGTGAATATCCTAAAAGTCTCCCCATTTGATAAATCCAAATGGATTTCTTATCAGGTGAGCAGGCTGAGACTAGACCACCGCACATGCCAACACAATGTAGGCTTCCTCCAAGACCCGCTAGAAAAGCTAGACCGGGTAGGGCGATAAGGGAGGCGTCTATTATTTGGTTAAAATGGTCCAACAAGCTTAACCTCCTCTTCCCTTAAAAACTTAGCAGATTCTAAATTGTCGCCAGTTAAAATATGAACTTTTAATGTCTTTCTTCCCATTTCTAAGACATCTTTTTTAAACCTAAAAAAGATATCTATAGTTTTTCTTTTCCCTGGATGAATAGGAGCAGGTATTCTTCTTGAAACTATCCTTAATCTTTCTTCGCGATACTTATCCTTAGGAACAAAGAATAGTTTATAATTTTGTTCTCCGTTATAATAAATAGAAACTTTATAATGATTAACTATCTCTCTAGACCCATCTGGTCTTTTGATATCTTGAAAGGCGGATTGGCTACTTCTAATAAACTGGACTTTTAAGCTATTTCTACTATGGAGAGCATGGCCAAAAGCTAAAACCGTGATCAAAAGGGCAGTAGCATAAATCATAGGTCTCGGTCTTACAGTCTTCCTTGGAATACCTTCTATTTCTGCCAAAGATTCATATCGAATTAATCCTTCGGGTTTTCCAATTTTCCCCATGATCTCATCACATGCATCGATACATTGAGTACAGGAGATACATTCTAGTTGAGTTCCTTTTCGAATATCAATACCTGTTGGGCATACTTTTACACAGTGATTACAGTCTATACAATCGGCTTCATCACTTCTTGGAACTGTATTTCTTCGTGGTTCACCTCTTTTGACGTCATATGCAACTACCAAGGAATGTTCGTCCATCATTACTGACTGCATTCTTCCATAGGGACAAGCGACAATACAAAACTGCTCCCTAAACCATCCGAAGTCAAAAAGGATAATTCCAGTGGTTGTTAACATAATAATGAACAAGGTCATATGCTCAGTAGGCGGATTAAGGCTAATAAAAAATAGGTTCCTTGTTCCTACGAAAAAACCAAGAAATGTATGAGCAAGATGCAATGAAACCAATGTAAAGAGGGTCCATTTAGCCACCTTTTTAAAGAATTTAGAAACACTCATGGGTTCTTTATCAAGAGATCTTCTTTTTCTAGAGTTTCCTTCGATAAATTTTTCTATACGTCTATAAACAAGGTCTATGAAAACAGTTTGAGGGCAGGCCCAACCACACCAGATTCTACCCCATTGGGCCGTAATAAAACCAAAAATTAGTACAAATATTAAAAACAAAAAAAATACGAGGGGAGAGTCGTGACTAAAAAAAGTACGCCCAAAAAAAACAAACTCCCTATTAAAGATGTCAAGGAGGATGATTTGTTTTCCTCCATAATGGATCCACGGCAAGGTGAAATAGATTAAGACAAGGGTCCAGTAAAGGAGAGTCCTTCTGTCTCTCCATTTACCACGGACATCTTCTGGATGAACATAAATACGATTTCCGTCTACATCTGTAGTCGCTAATCTTTCTGCGTGAACTGTCGTATTTTCATCATTCATCAAATTACCGTCTTTACTTTATAAGCTCACCTTGGGGTTCTTTACCATCTGCCACATTCGTATCTTTTATGACCATCAGATATTTAACAACTTGTAAGATCTCATCTTTAGTGAGGTCCTCTTTCCAAGTAGGCATCCCTTTATCTTCTCTACCATTTAAAACGACTTCATAGATGGTCTCTTTAGTTCCTTTGGCATGCATCCAATAAGCGTCAGTTAGATTAGGTCCAATATCACCTTTTCCATTTTCTTCATGACAGGAGAGACAATTATCTTCATAAACAACTGCTCCAAGTTTAGCTCCTTCCTCATTATCAAAGGCAGAATATGCACTATCATCAAACTTTGCCATTTTTACTGCATAGGCGGTTCTTACCTTATTCAATTGAACCATATCCATTTGTTGTTCTTGAGCGATTGAAGGTCCTCCCATTCCCATATAGTAGATCATATAGGGTATAGCGAACAAACAGCAAAGGACGAAGGAGGCCGTCCACCAACTAGGTAATGGATAATCAAATTCTTGGATCCCATCGTAATCGTGATCTAGTAATACTTTTTTATCTTCTTCAGTTAAATGATCATTTTGATTCATGACTTTCACCTTCTTCTAACAAGGGCATATTGGCTGCCTCTGAATAAACTTCGTTACTTTCTTTTCTAAAGATCCAAAAAAGGATGGAGACGAAAAGAACCATAAAAGTGATAAGGGCCGCATTGGTTAAGTAGGTCCAATTGAAACCCGCTAATACTAGTTGCTTCATCTATTCCTCCTCTTCTTGAATATCAATTCCAAGCCTCTGAAGATAGGCGATCAAAGCGATGATTTGCTTATCTTTCATACTAGAAGGCACATTTTCTTTTTCTAGTGAGGTCATAATTGACTCTGCCTGCTTTAACGCATCTGCCTTTGCGTTCTTGATTTCCTCA
This sequence comes from Halobacteriovorax sp., assembly GCA_002720865.1. Taxonomy (GTDB): domain Bacteria; phylum Bdellovibrionota; class Bacteriovoracia; order Bacteriovoracales; family Bacteriovoracaceae. Next base: position 128,892 of record PBIO01000017.1, on the reverse strand, counting down.
TCAGAATAAGGAACACCTAAGGCCTTCATGACAGAGAGCTTTTTAGTTAAAACCCCTAAGTCCATTTTCTTTTTAAAGAGCCAAGGGTAGATGGGCATGATCGAACCAGCAGTTACTTCTCTTGGGTCCCACATATGACGATAATGCCAAATATCAGAATATTTACCACCGAGTCTCTGTAAGTCTGGTCCGATTCTTCTTGAGCCCCACTGAAAAGGTCTGTCATAGATAAACTCAGCGGCCTGGGAAGGTTTCCCATATCGAATTTCCTCGTGAGCCATCGTTCTAATCATTTGAGAATGACAAACATAACATCCTTCTCTGATATAAATATCACGTCCGGCAATTTCTAAGGCAGTATAAGGCTTAACTCGCGGATCTTTTTCAATCCATTTGCTGGCCAAGATGGAAGGCATGATTTCGATTGCTGAACCCACCAAAATAGCGAGAACAGTAAGCACTGTGAAAAGTGCAGTTAATCCTTCTAGTTTTCTATGACCTTTTGAAGTATCAACACCTCGAAATGAATGCGCTTGAAAAACTTCATTATCATTTGGCTTTTCTGCAGCTTTAATTGTTTTTATAAAGTTGTAGATCATACTTAAAAAACCTACAAGAATAAGTACTCCACCGAAAGCTCTAACCCAGTACATAGGAACAATTTTTGTAACTGTTTCTACAAAATTAGGATACAGAAGTTGGCCAGTTTCCGAGTTGATCCCTCGCCACATAAGACCCTGGGTAATTCCTGCAGTCCACATGGAAAGGATATATAAAACAAGTCCTACAGTGGTTGTCCAAAAGTGAAAATTAGCTAGTTTTTGGCTAAAGAGCTCAGTCTTAAACATTTTTGGAATGATGTAGTAGAGAATCCCTGAAACAAGCATTATATTCCAGCCAATGGTTCCTGAGTGAACATGCCCAACAACCCAATCAGTATAGTGTGCTAGTGCATTTACTGATTTGATCGACATCATTGGTCCTTCAAAAGTAGACATTCCGTAGAAGGTCACTGAAGTCGCAAGAAATTTTAAAAGAGGTTCTTTTCTTACTCGATCCCATGCTCCTTTTAAGGTCATTAGACCATTGATCATTCCCCCCCAACTTGGTGCCCATAGCATAATAGAAAAACTCATGCCAAGGGTTTGGGCCCATTCTGGTAGAGAAGTGTACAGAAGGTGATGGGGACCGGCCCAAATATAAATAAAAACGAGCGACCAAAAGTGAATTATTGATAAACGATAACTATACACAGGTCGATTAATTGCTTTAGGAATAAAGTAGTACATGAGACCTAAAAATGGTGTCGTTAGGAAAAAGGCAACAGCATTATGACCATACCACCACTGAATCAAGGCATCCTGAGCTCCGGCCCAAACAGGGTAAGACTTCATAAAAGTAACGGGAATTTCTATTGAGTTTACAATATGAAGCACGGCCACAGTTACTATGGTTGCAATATAAAACCAAAGGGCAACATAAAGATGCCTTTCTCTTCTTTTCCAGAGAGTACCAAAAAAGTTAATGGCAAAAATAACCCATACAACTGTGATTGCTAAATCAATTGGCCACTCAAGCTCAGCGTATTCTTTTCCATGAGAGTAACCCATGGGAAGTGAAATCGCTGCGGCCACGATAATTAATTGCCAGCCCCAAAAATGAATCTTTGAAAGAGTATCGTTAAAAATCCTAGCTTTACATAAACGCTGGGTAGAGTAGTAAACACCTGCAAAAATAGCATTGCCACAGAAGGCGAAAATTGCTGCATTAGTATGAAGTGGTCTTAGTCGGCCAAAAGTAAACCATTCTAATCCAAAATTAAACTTCCAACTAGCTAGCTGAAAAGCGATAATGACACCTAAAAGTATCCCAACTGCACCCCATAGAATGGTGGCATAAAGAAATTGTCTAACAATTTTGTCATTGTAAGAAAATTCTTCCAGAGGGCCTTTTTCTAACTCTGTACTCATTTTTTTAATCCTTGTTTTTCATTTAAATTAATATTTATATTTTCTTCTTCGAATAAAATTCTTTTTGCAGGTGTTGAGAGATCGTCAAAGTCACCTTTTTTAACGTTCATTATGAAAAGAAACAGAAAAACCCCACCTAGGAGTAGTGAAATCGGCAATAAGATTAATAGTGCTTCCATTATGATCTTCTCCTAATCCAAAAATAAGTTGATAAAAGAACAGTGAATGAACTTAGAGGCATTAGAACAGCTGCCCAGAGTGGGTTTAAATAACCGTTAATTGCTAAAGTCGCACCTACTAGATTATACAAAATGGAAAAGAGCATATTTCGTTTTATAACGTAAATGCATTCTCTAGAGATGTTGATGACTTCATTTATAGGTGAGACACCCATTTTAGATAAATAGATATCAGCAGCTTTTAGACTAATATCAAGGGAGCCTTTTACTGCAATACCGACCTCAGCTTCTTTGAGTGCCATGGCATCGTTGGCACCATCACCAACCATAATTGAGAGAGGAGAGTTTTTGACAATCTCTACTTTATCTTTTGGAGTAACTCTGGCAAAGGTATGCTCAGGAGGAATGCCAAGAATCTTAGCGATATTCTTAACGTTCTTTTCACTATCTCCAGAAACTAAATAAGGTTTAAAACCTGATTTTTTAATATTTTCTATCGATTGAATCGAATCAAAACGTAGATTATCTTTTAACTGTATTTTTAATACAGCTATTTCATTTTCATAGAGAGCGATAGTGGTAGAGAGAGGATCTGAACTACTAAATTTCCCTATCTTGTAAATCTTATTATCAATTTTAGCACTTACTCCTACGCCTGGAGTTTCAATCCAATCCGAATAGGGAAGTTCCATAGGTTCTGTCATTGATTTGATGTAGTTTTTCAGAGACTGGGCCATTGGATGTTGAGCTTTATGCTCTAGGCTCCAAACAATATCGTAATAATTATTGTTGCTGATAGAACTCCAGCTAGAAACTTGAAATATTCCTTTCGTTAAAGTTCCTGTTTTATCTAAATAGATATCTTTAGACTTAACAATTTTTTCAATAACATCTTCTGATTTTACTATGATACCCAGGGAAGAAAGTTTATGAATTGCTGAGGCCAAGGCTAGTGGAGTTGCTAAGGCAAGAGCACATGGACAAGTGATTATTAAAAGCGTAAGAGCCCTCATGGCCCCTTCAGAAGTATTTCCTTGCAAAGCAAAATAACTTACCAGACCAATTGATAATAAGAGAACAACACCAATAAAGTATCTAGAAATAGTGTCTGAAAGCGTCGCGATAGGTGATAACTTAGATTTTTCTTTATTAACCTCACTAAGTATAAAGCCTAACTTTGTGGCTTCACCTGTATGAAGAACTTTGATTTTTATAGAGCCTGATAAGACCTGGGTACCTGAGAAAACAGAGGAGCCTTCGTTTGCTTTTATAGGGTTAGATTCACCAGTAAGAAGGGAAGTATTTATTGCGCATGTCCCTTCTAGTACGACACCGTCAGCGGGGATCAGGTCACCGCTTTCTAGACAGACAATATCTTCTTCTTTTAAGTACTTTGCTAGAATTGTTTTTTGCTTACCTTCATTATCGATGACCTTTACCGAACCAAAACTTGATAAGTATTCTAAACTAGAGTTGCTAACTCCATTTTGTTTGATCTTTAAGAGAACATAACGACTTAATAGGAGTAAGAAAACTAAACTTGTGAGGGAGTCAAAATAGGCCTCTCCATGCCCAGAGATCAATGTGTAAAGTCCTCCGAGTCCACCTAAAATTAGGGCCAAGCTAACGGGTAGGTCTATATTAAATCTTTTTTGCTTTAGTGAAGATAGAGCAGACTTATAAAATGGTGTTGCGCTATATAGAAAAACGGGAAGAGATATAAAAAAGCTTAACCACTCAAAGCTATCCTTGAGCTTGCCTTCTAGGCCAGCATAAATGGAGATAGAGAATAAAAGGATATTCCCCATACAGGCCATGGCCACCCCAAGTCTTATTAAATAGTCTCTCTCTTCTTTAACTTTTAGATTTTGAAGTTCGTCGTCATTTTTTATAGGATGAGGGGTGTAGCCTAAGCTTCCTAACAATTGTCCTAGGCTTGAGAGCCTGGCCACAGGTGTTAAGGTGAACTCTGCTAATGAATTTTCGTAATTTAAATTTGCACTAATGATCTCTTCAGACATTCTTGGAGTGTTCTCAATTAGCCAAAGGCAGGCCATACAATGAACACCCTCTAAATAGATTTTTATTTTTTTATAGTCGTCATATTTCTGCAAGTATTCAGATTGAAAATTCTGCTCGTCATAATGGGCATAGTTTGCTTTTTGCTCAATGACTGGAATTGCCTCGTTTTGAGAACCTAAGTCTTTTAGCTTGTAGTATTCCTCTAGCTTATGATCATTTATAATTTCGTACACAGTCATACAACCGCTACAGCAAAATGGCTTTTTATCGAAGTTATCCGTTAGGAAAAGAGGGTTATTCGTTTTTTGACCACAATGACAGCAATCAAAGCCTTTATTTAAAGAGGGTACCTTAGCATTTGGCTCAGAAATGGATTCTTCAATTGAGTCTGTCATATATAGCCCTATCTTAGCTAAATCACGAAAATGACGACATAAATCATGTTGTATAAAAAACTGATTTTAATCATCTTTTTCTTCAATAAATTTAGATGAGTTTGAAGGTTTTTTAGTATTAACCGATAAGGAGGGGATGAGATTTCTTAGGCTATCTTTAGTATTCTTAATACTATTTAATTTTTCTTGTTCTAGTATTGGTGGTCATTCAAGACTTCCTTCTAGTGAAAACGAATATTCTAAATATAGATTACCAAGAGTTGATAAGAGTGACTTTAATAAAAGACTTGAAAGAGAGCTTATCAAGCAAGTTGAGATTCTGGATAAGAAGCTCACTGAGCCAGAGCAAAAGGCTTTACAAAAAATAAGGAAAAAAGCCTACAAGATCTTAATTGATTTGAATCCCTGGGACCATATTAAGCATATGTTGATTGAGCATGGAAAAGGGGCGGCTATTACAGCAGCTGTTACAGAAATCATTACGGTAGGTATTATGCCCGCTTTACTAACTGCTGCTGGTCTACCAGGAGCGGCCTTACTTTCCGCTAGTTTTCCAAGTTTTTCTATCACTGTTCCTGCCTATATTTTTTGGAAGAATGCCAGACAGAAAAAGAAATTAGCAAAAGAACTTGGTTTTAATTCTTTGAAAGAGCTGGATCGGCTGAAAAAAGAAATTTTAGGGTTCTGTACCTCAACGAGGCTAGTTTCTAAAATCTATGAAGGTGTCGAAGGTGAAGTTGAGATCAATATCGTTAAAAGACGTTTTTCGAAATGGAGAGAAAGTCCTACTGGAAACCTTGTTGATCTTTACGATTTAGAAAAGATAGCAAAAGAAGGCTTAGATAAAAAGGTTTTGGAGATAATCAAACCTTTAGCTAAAGAAGATCCGGCCGTATACGCAACGGTATTGGTTGACCAGATTAGTAAGAGGCCCAACACAAATAAGAAACTTAGTGACTTGATTAAAAAACAGGTGAGTGAGCTGGCATTTGAACTGACTGACCATCAGCAGACCATGCTTTTATTAGTCCACGAGAAAGAAACTTTCTTAAGAAACTTAAAAATAAAAGTAAGAAAGTATAAATCAAGTTTGCTTAAGGAAGTTAAGGAGCTTGAAAATGCTGGAGAGTCTAAAAAAGTGGTTAATAGCTTTATGGAAAATATTCTTTCAGATTTAGAATTATTAGAGCTAGACTTAAAACGCTTTGAATATGGCTTTTTACATAGGCTTCAAAACGGTGAATCCATAAGTTCCGTAGACGTTGATGATATATCTAATAACCTCTCAGAGAGGATGTCTAGAGCAAGATTTGATTTAACTCGATTTGAATCTCGAATTAAAGAAATAGGAAATACATTTGATCTTAATGAGCTCAGGCGGATGGTTAAAGATATGAAAATAGCTAATCTCAGTTGGAAACCTTTTAATATCAAAATGGACTCAGATTCAAGCTGCGTCGGTATGGTCGCTCGTTTTCTATCAAACTCAAAAGTCTCTATTCAATAAATTAATTTAAGGGTGCTACTTCTTCTTCGAAGGGTAGGTTGCTGTTAAGGGGACCGAGTAAGGCCTCAACTTCTGAAGGAATTTGAGTTGCCTTATACTTTTTGCCGTTAGAGTTCCTAATCCAATAACCCTTTAATACTTCGCCTTCTGAAAGCATTATATTTATGGGTTTAATACTAACAATATGGTTTTTGTTAATTAGAATAACCTGCTCATCAACACCAATTTGTTGATCTGCCTTTTCGTTTAATATGGTGAACTTTAAGAAATCCATAAGGTTTTGTACCAAGTTCTTTCACTTAACCCAAACCCTTTGAATTATTTATAAGGTATTAGGAACTTTAATCTTAGAAGCGCTATCTATAAGATATTGCTCAAGAAGCTCTGGATATAAGTCTTCTCTTTGAAGAGGAAGCCCAAAACGGCTCATCATTGTCCTTTTGACGATTACTTTAAATACCTCTTCAAGCTGTTCCTCTACCTGTGAGTTGTTCTCTAAGTAGCCTAGGGCCTTTGCTATGGCCTCAAAAGTAGACAATCCTGCCTCATGTCCCTGCCTCCTTAATAAGTAACGGCTAGGGCTTCCAGGAGCCAATTTTACGGTTTTGACTTGGGAGAATTCGGGGATTCTTCTCTTGAATTTCTTTGCTTGTCTCCAGGTCCCATCAGGCACGATAAGATGGTATTCAGCGGCAGGGAAGTTTTCATCTAGAGTTATGGCGTTTTCATCTGGGAAGAGAAATAAGGGCTCTTTTTCTGAATTTAGAAGTTCTTGAAAATCAGTCTGATCTCCAATCATTCCTCTTTGAATTATCTGGCAGTTTTCTAAACAAAGATTGGCAAACTGAGCAGTATTGGAGGTTAACCATTTTTCTCGATGGTGCATAAGAATGGTTATCTTTGTTTGAGTGGGAAGAGATTGTAGATGATCACAAAAACACCATTGGTAATTAATCTTACAACGTTCACAACGTCTTTCTCTTGTATCTCTTCTTCCCATAGAGAATCTATAGCAGATCTTTTAGTAATTCTAAAGCTGTTTTGTAAGGTCTAAAGGGCTGGGGCGTTTCTATCCGTAATCTTTGAATCTTCTCGCCATTTCTCGGTTCTCTTCACTGTGCTTACGGTTCATTTCATCCATTTTTTCTGTATAGTATTCCTGCATCTCCGTAATATTGGCAGTGTTTTTATCATTGATCTTTTTTATAGCTTTTTTCTGGCGATTGATGAGGTCTTGTGTTTCTTTATCTTTTCTTTCAATTGTTTTTCTAAACGCTTTAGTTACAGATGCTAATTCGGCTTTGAATTTGTTTTTTAGATCTATACGTTCTCTTTCGAAGTTTCTTTTTTTAACTGCCAACTCTTTGTTCTGTTTTTTGTTTTTGGCCTCAATGTTTTTTAGATAACTTTCATTATTATTCGAAAGTTTATTCTCATAGCTATTTGCTATATTGCTTTTTTCTTTATCAAAATTTTCCTGTTTATTTGCTAAGAGTTCTTTTTTGCTTTGCTGTACATTCTCAAGGGATTCTTTATGCTTAGCTTGTAAGTCTTTTTGATGTTTAGAATAAACTTCGTCTTTGTTGCGTAGTTCTCTGGTTAATTTTAACTCGTAGTTGGACACAAACCACTCCTTACACCCTTTATTATAGAATAATTGCCCTATTGGACGCTAACCATCAAAAAATGCCGCTTCTGAGTTGCTTGACTGTATAAGTCGGAATAATCTAGACTTTAAATACTTGATATTTATAGGAGAAGAAGTGGAAGGCAATATCCTTAAAATGAAAACAAAGCTTGAAGAAGAAGTTCAGTATCACCTTCCTATTGGTGAAGAGCTTGTTCATATGAACCCACTTATAGGGAAAGAGATCTCACTCAGCTTTGATGGAAAGATTAATTGTATCGCGACAGGTGAAGAGATTAGCAAGTCCTACGGTCAAGGCTATAGCTTTAAGGCCTTTAGAAGTTTAGCTCAATGTGATATGTGTTTAGTTAAACCTGAAACTTGTCATTACTGGGATGGAACCTGCCGGGAACCAAAATGGGGAGAGGAACACTGTATGATCCCTCACTATATTTACCTTTCGGTTTCCTCTGGGTTAAAAGTAGGAATTACGAGAGAGACAAATCTTCCTTTTCGCTGGATGGACCAAGGAGCGATACAAGCTCTCCCAATTTTAAAAGTAAAAGATCGTTATACCTCAGGACTAGTCGAGGTAGAACTAAGTAAGTCTTACGCTGATAAAACAAATTGGAGAAAAATGCTTAAAGGAGAAGTCGAAGAAGTCGACTTACATTCTGTGCAAGAAGATATTTATGAGACCTTTGGAAATATTCTCGATGATTTAGAAGCGGAAGATCTTGAAGAAGATATTGTAAGTATTAATTATCCGATAATTTCAGTTCCGGAAAAAATTAGTTCCCTTAGCTTTGATAAAAAGCCAGTGATAGAAGGGAGGTTGACCGGAATAAAGGGACAATACCTGATTTTTGAGAAGGGTGTTTTAAATATTCGTAAACATAATGGTTATCATATAAAACTTGAGATTTGACTCAGGTTACCTAAAGTCTATAAAATAGATTTATGAGAATATTTTTAATCACTATTTTGTTGTTTCTAAGCTCCTGCCAGTGGTTAACAGAAAGGGCCATTACCAATTGGACCTCAGAAACTGTAGAGCTTCTATTTGAGATGTCTCTTAGAAAAAGTATGATCCATGATACTCCACTTAAAACGATGGAAAGGTTAGAAGCTCCTGATGGCGTAAAGCTTTCCAAAAAAAGTTTATGCCAATGCGCCGTTAAGCTATATGGTGGCATAATGACGGTTATTGCAAATGACGTCAAAGAAAGCTCTGTAAAAAACTTATGCAAAGGAATGGGGAATTGCTTTTTTAAAGGTAAGTCACCTGAGTTTTTTAAAAGTAACTGTCATTCTTATATTGAAAAAGCCGGTTTTAAAAAGATGGCCAGGGACCGAAGAGAATCCCTAATGCGTTTTACTAAGGCCAGACGTAAATTGAGCTCCTCCTGTAAAGATTTTTAGATAAGTTATCGAAATTACATTTTATTCAAATCTATAATTGTTTCATTAGACTTTAGTCTGTTTACTCCTATGTTATAAGCCACATGCGAAATGGAGAGAGTATGAAAGTGTTTCTAAGACTGGTTTTTATTACCTTTGGTATATTGTTTTCTTTGATTGCCTTTTCTCAGGAAAATCAAGACGAGATCGACTTCTCTTTAATAGGAAGAGACTTTGATACCTCAACACATGAGATCGAAACGAACTTTAAAGAACCCAAACGAATTTTTCTTGTCGGTAAAAAAATTAAAGGTAAATTTCAATTAATTCATTATAACGATGAAGACTTCACAGGAATCCTTCATAAGTATGTCATGGATGCCGACGATGACCTCGGGAGAACAGCCAGTTTGCTTATGCGCTATACCCTTAGTGGAGATGAAGGAAGCATAGAAACAACATTTGAAAACTGGATGTTTACTAAACCTACGGGAAATACCGCAGTAGAAGATGAGCAATATGTTTTAGAAGAAACAAAAGTAACCTTAAGGTCCAGAATCTTAAAAAAGGAAATGGGTGGTGCATATTTAATTATAGGAGCTCAGTTTACAAATCAAAGTGGTGAACCTGTTGTGATGACATATCTACAGGACGTTGTTCATGAATGGACGGGAAGCACATATAGACCCACCGTTGGACGAGATATTAATATCAACTACTTTAATATGATTATGGGAGTTGGGAAGCAGCTTAATCTAATTAAAACAAAGCAAGTAAGATTTTATATGTCTGCTGAAAGCGAAATTCACTTAAGCAGCGAAGGCGAAGCTGAAACAAAATTAGGTCTAAGTTTAGAAGGTGGGGTCGAACTAGCTGGCTGGCAATCGATAAATGCACCAGTTCTAGCTATAAAAGGTTATATTCACCAAGATTTTTATGAAGATGGAACGACAGAGAGAATCTGGGGCGGGGAGCTGGCCTTTGGAATTAGAATCTCTAAAGACGGCTGGATGTTTAAACCCGGAGTTTCTGTAGCGGTTTTCGACACGAGGGAAGATCAGGAATATGAAGGAGGCTACTCCGTCAATACCGCCATATTCTTTAGATTTGAAAAACGAACTGCTTATGCGATAAAAGAAGAGGAAGAATCAATTTTTGAAGATGAGTTATTAAAAGAGAAATAATGGAAAATTTTGAAAGCATTAGAAAAAGTTATCCAGTAGTAAATAATGGAGCTTACTTGATGAATGCTGCTATTGGCGGCATTCATATTGAGACCCACAAAGAAATTGAGCATTACTCAAAAGAAAGTCTATTTAAAGGAGCCATCGGGGATATTCGATTCTTTGAGCTTTTAGAAGAGGCTAGAGAAACTGCTGGAAGTTTTATTGGTTTGAGTAAAGAAGAAGTCGCTTTCTCTGGTAGCACAAGCTTGAATATGAATTTTTTAGCCATAATGCTAAAAAAGTCTGGAGTTAAAAAAATAGTGGCTCCCTCAGTGGAATTTCCAAGCTCAACTATACCCTGGTTTCACCAAGGGTTTGAGGTTGAATTGGTTGAGCCTAGGCAGGGACGAATTTGGGAAGAAGATTTAATTTCTAAAGCTTGTCCTAACTCTGCGGTCGTTTGTAGTGGTGTCCAGTTTCTAACAGGTCAACGAATGAACCTTGTGCAAATAGGAGAGGAGTTAGCTAGCAAGTCCATCCCTTTTATCATTAACGGTACCCAGCAAATAGGCCAGTTTCCTCTCGAGTTAAAAGATATTAAGTTCACTGCTTTTAGCGCTTCTCTTCATAAGTGGTTGGGAGCCGATTTAGGTCTAAGCCTATTGGCAATGCCAAATAATGAAAGAGAAAAATATTGTATGCCAATTGCAGGGTGGGTAAGCGTTGAAGACCCATGGAAGTTATCAAATGAAGCTCCAAAATTTTTAAAGGATATGGGAGCTTTCCAAATGGGAACAATTCCCTTTAACTTAGTAGCGGGAGCTAAAAAGGCCATGGAAATACAGCTTTCCATCGGGATAAGTAATATAGAAGAAAGAGTTTTATTTCTTTCACAAAAGCTGATCACAGAAATAAAAGAGCTTGGCTATAGTCTGCTTTCTCCTCGAGAGAATTCTCATGAACGTTCAGGCATTTGCACATTTGAATATTCAGATGATTTAGATAGTGCTTTGACTGAGCTAGAGAAAAAAAATGTATATGTTAACGGCAGAAGGGGCGCCATTAGAGCTTCAATTCATTTTTATAATAATGAAGCTGATATCGAATTATTTAAAAGAGCACTGGCCTCAATCTAGGTATAGATATCGTTTTGGAACTACTATATCCTTTCTTTCAATTTGTCTTTTTAATCTTTTAATCATCTTTTTTGGCCAACCTTTTTGAACCATATTAACGATCCATTTTGGAATATTACCCTTAAAGTCTGTTAGAAACATAACTTGAAAGTAAGCGTTCCCATTCCCATCATTCTTCAAAATCACATCACCATTAAAGGTATGACCTCTTACTAAATCTGGATTTAAGGGAACTTTCTCTGAGTCGACAGAATTTAATTTAATAATTAAAGACTTATCTTTTTCATTAATTATACTTTTTATTCTCACGAGAAAACTTCTATCAGTAATAGGCCAGGGAGAGTTATAGATTGAGTACTCTATTTTATCTAGCTCATTCCCACTGTTAATAGCCTTAACAAATTTTAAATCCGGCACCCACTCTTTCTTTCTATCTGTATCGGCAATGACTGCAAGAACTCTACTTGGTGGGTAAGGTAAGACAGTTTCTACTTTAATGGGTACGAGGCCACTTTTATGCTTCTCCGCTTGATAAATTTTAACGCCCTTTTTATTTGAAGCGACACTCCAGACAAAATCCTCTGCAGAAATAGAATAGGCCGTTGGAATATAATATATGAATAACAAACAGCTCAAAAAGAATTTCATATGAATATTCTAAGCTTTGTTAGGGAATTATTCCAGAGGATTTAAAGCTTTGGTAAGACCGGTCTGCCAGAACTTAATACTGAATACTGTAACTCCATCTCAGCCTTCTCAGGTCTAAATACAGTTTGTAGGGAGCCTTTAGATTTAAGTTTACAGCTAATATTAAGTAGTCGACTATTTTGTACTAACATTTTTGTCATAGCGTATTCTTCAAACACCTCAAACTGAAGAGGCTTAGAGCTCTTATCAAAACGTAGGCTAGGTGTAAGTTTTTTGATTATTCTTCTAACTCTTACTGGACAATCTGAAAATTTTAAACGCAATGGGAGGTTATTATTAAACCAAGGTGATAAACTTCCAGATTCATTATAATAATCTGTTAGCGTTTTTACCTGATCTATTAATTTATAAGACTCAAATTTTCCATTAGACCTAAAAGCAAAATAAGCATCGCCAGATTGCTTTTTAATATTAGCAAGTTCAGTATCATTTTTTGCATTAACAATATCTGCTTCGGACATTTTTAATGATAAGCTAAGTTGTTTAAGTTCCTGTAAAAAAGGGGACTGGCCACTAACAAGGAGTCTAGCAGTTGAGATTCCCATATTGTTTAAAAGGTTTGTATACAAGTTCTTACCTTTCTCTAAAAATGACTTAAGTTCAGAGTTTCCTGAGCTTGAAAAAACTTCTTCTGAATGAAGTTGATAAATCTCAATACTAGCTCTTATTTCTGCCTCTATGATTGATAAATTTTCAAGTCTTGAAGATGAATGATTTAAAAAGTCTTCAGCTACTTTTTGAATAGCTCTTTGACTTGGTACGAGGCAAGTTTCTTTTGTCAGGCAAGATAAGTTGCCATTTTTACCAAAATTTTGAGTCGGTAAGGGTCCAAAGTCAGAGGCGATTGAATATGTGCTGGCCAAGAGTAGGACCAGAGTTATCATTTTTAACATGGGCAAACTATATAACGCACCGTGTCTAAATACACCTAAAATTGCGTCCTCGTGAAATATTTATAGCCTTTAGGAGTCCAGAAGAAAAGCTGTATTATTAGGCACTTAGGGTCTTGACTGAAGCAGCTCTCTAAGCCTTATATCCTCTTTGGCGAGCTCCCAAGCGGAGCGATCATCCTGGTTTTTCTTGATCTTTGATTTTAGGCCAAGTTTACTCATTTGACCGATTACTAAATACATTTCATCTCTATATTGAGTGTGACTTTTTACTGCCTTAGGAGGATTTAAGTAGTTTCGGATCATATAATAAAAGGGGGTTTTTCCATTTATATCAAATTGATTTGGGTCCATTTCGTATTGAATAAGTAAATGGACAAAGGCCTTGTATTGTTCATCATTTACACTTGAAATATAGGGGGCTGTTCTGTGCAAAATAGATCTATTTTGTGAGTCTACTGTCAACAAATCCCCATCTCTAGAAACAAACTTATCAATATATGAAGGACTCATCCTTTCATCCATTTTTAAAAACTCTTGGCCCTTGGAATACTCCATCGAATAATAGGCCACAATACTTCCTAAGGTAATTAGTCCGGCCATAACTTTAAGTCCGAGATGTTTAGGTAGCATTTTTTTTATATGGTGGGTTTTTAACTTGGGGGTCGGTAGGTCTCTTTTTTCAAGGGGTACATAACTAGTAAGGGAAGAATCAAAACGAAGAGGATTAGTACCAAAGCTAAATCCCTTTAGATAAGAGATAATTCCGAATTTAATTTTGGGTTCAAGATCTAGGCAGGATTCAACGATCTCAATGGAATTTTGTATTATTTCGGAGGGAACATCTTTTTGGTAATGGACGATTCTCGAAAGTTCGTGACTTCTACCTTCATCACTCTTTATATGTCCATATTGAATTGCCTTAGAGGCGCCTCCGGAGACTAGATGCTTTTGAAAACTAATTTCAAAATGTCTAACTTCGTCATGCCCTATTACTAGATATAGGTCTTGCTCTAGTCCATTAAACCATAAGGGATGTCCGGTGGGATCCCACTTTAATTGAGAGCTGTTGACTTGCTTTAATTTCACTTCACCTATTATACCTAAGGTCATAGAATAAGATTATGAAAAAATACCTTTTATTATTTATTACTCTATTGAATACGTCGGCCTTTGGCGCTGTTGACTACAATATTAAAGCCGTAACTCGCTCTTACCCGGTGGCTTTGTCTTTTATTGGAACTCTTGGCTATGGTCAAAAATTATGGGGCCAAGAAAGTGGGCCTCTTTATGGCTATGTGCGACCTTCCGCTTATTTTCAAACAAGCGGAGTTATAAATGGTGCGGGAGTTCAATTAGATTTTTTCCCAATAAGCTTTTTAGGTTTTTACGGAGGCGCCAAGAAGATCAAAAGAAGTACTGATGATCTAGGGAGTTTTAATTGCCTTACGACCATTTGCAACGGAACTATGTCTAGAAACTATATTGGAAGTAAGCTCGGCTTGGCCTTTAAGAGCATCTTTTTATTTATTGATGGCAAGTCTGAAAACGTTGAGGTTGATGATCGAGTTGGGATTTTTGCCGAGGAGACAGGAACCTTGTTGGGACAAAGTGGTGGAGATAAATTAACTCAAGTCACAGGCATTTCTGGGATTGAGCTTAATAAAGAATTATCTTTTGGGATACTTGTTCAACATAGCCAAATGGATAAATTAAAAAATAAATCAGTTATGACCCTAGGGATATCTAGGATGAAATTTGATAAATGGGGCCTCTTACTAGGAGCTGGACAGTTTCACACTAGGCAATCTAGTGATCACTTTACAGTAATGGCCCTATTAACTTGGACGGGGGCAAAAGGTATACAGTTGCTTTAGATAATGTTCAGCTTTTTCGCAATAGGAGGAGCTGTTGTTAATCCAAAGTCCGTAACACTTAAATTACCCTGACTAGCACTAGCAATATGATTTGATTTCTCAACCAGTGCAGTAGTTTGTCCACCTTGTGATCCTTTTAACTTTAAAACCTTTAAAGTTTGTCGGGTCAATTGGTAAGGATCAATTTTTGGTATAGCGTTTAGTCTCATATAACTTTATCGGAAGAAGTATATGGAACTTGATGATTTAAGTCGGATTTTGAGCAATATTAAGTATTTATGGTCTGTAAAATCAATCCTGCTTGCTTAAAATAATGATCCTCTACGCTTCTTACTACCTGAAGCCAATTTTGTTTTTTTAAGTGCTCAAGGAGGAAATCATCGTAACCTGACAATGCGATGACTGAAAACTTCGCGGCATTTAGTTTATGCTGGTTCTCTAAATCTAAAATTACTTTTTTAAGGTCTTTTTCATTGAGAGGGTCATAAAAATAGTAGAAGTCAGCCTTTGGAAGCACATAACTTTCTTCTGCAAGATTCTGAACTTGAAACTGGCAATTTTTAAAATTATTTTTCTTACTAATTTTCTCCGCGCACTCAACTCTTTCTTGAACTATTTCTAGACCTAAATAATTGAGTTCTGGAAAGCATAAATTCAAAAAGAAGCCGACTCTGCCAAAGCCAGCCCCCACATCGACTATGCTACTTTTAGATGCGGGTCTTAAGTAGTTAAAGATATCCATTAATAAAGAATAATGGGTCTGCGTATGGGCGTATTCAAAGCTTCCTCTGACTCTTTGGTCTTTTTCAATTCCACTTTGTTTTTCTTGAACGATCTGATCAAACTTCGCCAAATTTCCTATAGTTCTTAGTCCAAGACAGGCGTCAAAAAAACGATTTATAGAATTTTTATCTCTATCAAAAATTAAAGCTAATTCAAAAAAATCGTCAAAACTTCTAATTTCTTCACCAAGACTTTTCTCCTCATAAAACTTTTCAACACCTAATAGGAATAAGTCACTATTCTTATGTGAGAGTGTAGAAATTTCTTTATAGGTAGAAGCCAAGTTAAGGGCAGTGGTTTCTTTGAATGAGGGGATGACCCCCTCATCTAATAGGCTAATAATGTTAGCCAGATTTACCATTATTTATAAATCAAAAGAGCTGAGAAAAGTTCTTCTCCATTATGATCACAGACGTGTCCATATTTAAGCTCAACAATTTCTAGGTCTGGATTTTCTTTTAAAAACTTATTCATTTGAAATTGTAATTTTGCAGCATCTCTAGTGCTAAAAATTTCCGCTTTCATATCTTCCCTCATCATTTCATTAGACATAGTTATAGTTTATATAAGAATATAAAAGTGTCAAAATTTATTTAATTGAGTTTAAAAAAGAATTCGCACCAGGGTGGTCAGGATTACATACTTTGATTTTCAAGGCCCAGTCCTTAGCCTCTGATAGTTTCTTCATTCTGTAGCTTAGAAATAGTAAATTATTTAAAACGGAAACATTGCAGGGCGGACTTAAATTTAAAGAAATTTTACAGTTTTCGTATGCTTTAGAATTATTGTTTTTTTGTGCCAAGAGGGTACATAGTCTACCATAGCTAGCATGATGGAGTGATTTATTTCCATGAGCCTTCTTAGCCCAGTCAAAGACT
This sequence comes from Halobacteriovorax sp., assembly GCA_002720865.1. Classification (GTDB taxonomy): domain Bacteria; phylum Bdellovibrionota; class Bacteriovoracia; order Bacteriovoracales; family Bacteriovoracaceae. Next base: position 112,353 of record PBIO01000017.1, on the reverse strand, counting down.
TCTTCATACAAATGCTTAGCCTTAGACTTTAAAATTTCCTCGAGCATTGAGTGAGTAAAGTTTTGATCACTGGAGTTCTTGTGTTTACTTAATGAATTTAAAAAAGCAGGGATTTTAGTTGGATCATTATTTAGATAATACTTAAAGCTATTAAATAAGACCATATTTCTAATCGAGTCTAACCAGTATTCTGTTTTTGGGTAACCCTCTATAGCAGCCTTTAGAACACTAGGCGATAGATACTTTGAATTTTCGGTTTGACTAAAAGGTACTTTATTTATAATTCGATTAAAATAAATCGTAGGAACTAAAATAAACCCTTTCTTTTCAAACTTATTTAGACAAGTCGTATATACGGGTCGATCTGTTCCATTAATGAATATTTTTTCAATTTTATCACGGTAGGTATTGAATTGCTTTTTAGTTTTAACTTTCCAAAACAATAATACCGGATGATATAAATTATCTTTAGTCATAATACTTAAGCGGTCATAAATTGTAACATCCGGTCTTATTCCTAGAAATTTATTAACATAGTAAAGGGAGTAAGGCTCCTGGCCACAAAGAATAAGTACTGAGTTTGGTTCTAGTGACTCGAGTCCGCTCTTGGCCCATTCGTATACAAAGTTATCATTATAATGGGAAGTGTCCCTGAAGTTGAGAAATCCATTCGCGACTAATAAGATAGCTGTGACTGCGGTGGTGATTTTTTTTAAAGATAGCTTATCGAGTGCAAGCGCAATAAAAACTCCAGAAAATAATGTAAAAGGCATTAAGTAGGCCTTTATTACGGCTTGGTACTGAGGAGAGTTTTTAAACCCAAGCAGAAAGACAATTAAAAAGGAGCTTGAAAGAAAAGATACCATAACAAAACGTAATCTTTTTTCTTTAAAGCTTGTGAATATTCCGATGGGTAGCAAGATGACCAGGAGTCTAAGGTCGACGGCCAATTGTTTTAACAAATAAAGACTTAGGGATACTTTGTCTGAGAATCCACCTCCAGCATTATCTACACTGTCATAACCTCTACGTAGAAATTGCTTCCAGAGCATTTCCCAATTCGAAACTTTTCCAAAGTTATAATCTAAATTTTGGTTTTTCATTTGGACTATTAGGTATATGAAGGGAAGAAGTCCAATTATAAAACCTCCAATGGCCCATGGAATATTGTTCTTATTAAGTTTTTTCCAATCAAATAAAAAAATAAGCCCAGTACAAGACAAGATAAATAAAGGGTAGTGATGAATAAGTCCAGAAGAGGTAATTATCCCCATTGTGAATAGGTTTATATTACTAGGGTTTTTATTAGAATAGATAGATTGGATAAATAAAAGTAAGATGAAAACGATATTCAAGCTATAAACTTCGACAATTATACTCTGGCCCATGTAAATGCTGGTTAAACTTACGGCCAAAACAGAAAGAATTGAGCTTGTGAAAGAAAGGTTTAACAGTCTGAGTAACCAGAAAAATAAGCTAATGCCTAATGCCCCAAAAATCGAACTGAAAAAAGCAAGTCTAAAGCCTAGCTCTCCTATGGGTATTTTTGAAAAAATATAACCAAGCATCGTAAAAAGAGGAAAGCTGGGACCGTGAACGATTCCTAAAGAAGAGAGGCCCATAATAAAATCACCGGAATCTTCAACTGTTACTCGGGGAGGGCAATTCATTCCATAATAGGCCAATACAGTAACAAACAGGACCCAAAAAATCTTTTTATCTTTAGGGCCGATTAAATTCATTTTGACACTCCTGAGAAATGATCGAGAGCTCTTTTTATTTCATTAGCCTCTTTGCTACTCTTGTCAGCATGATGTTGATAATATTCTCCCCAGGCACTAAGCAGCTTAGTTTTTGCCTTAGGTAGCTTTCCAATCAATTGATAGTAGAGTAATCCTAGGTTTTTGAGAAATTCGGGAGGGATTACACTATGCTTATTTCTTAGCCCCTCGATATGGTTGGCAAGAAAAATTTTGTTTTGATAGTTATTATTATTTTTAAGTTCTCGAGTGTGGTATATCATATGAAAACGTTCGGCATTCCAATAGACTACCTTGTATACTAACTCTTCCCAACTTCCTTCTTCCATCGGTCTATAGTTTTCAGGTTTAAATTGTCCTTTGGCCCAGTTGTGATTCCTTATAACATCTTTTGCTTTAACTGGTTCTCTTTTTGGGAGTAAGGAAAACAAAAATCCATGAGGGACCCACTTATAAATTTCCAGTAAGCTTAAGTCGGCATTTTGATTAGACTTAACAATTCCTGCATCAGGGAGGATAAAGTATTTCTCTTGTGGATTGAGTTGGATGATATCTAGCATTTGATAGTGACCAGGCTTCTTTATCCTAGAGTAGAGCCCAGGTGGAAGTTCAATGCCAGTTGATTTCTTAGAGTGTATTTGGCGAAACCAGGATAAATCCATCAGGGGGATGGGTAAGATGGTTATATCAGTTCTAATTTTTTTTACGACTTGTAAATAACGCAAAATATTGACTTGAAGGTCGCCAGTTGCAAATAGCACGGCCTTATTAGGGAGGGAGGTTAACATGATTTTACCGTAATCGTGGATGATTGAATTTCCTCTTCTTGAACTTTCCTTGAAGCTATAAAACCCTCTGATACAAACAAGTAAAAGCAATAAGAAAAATATCTGCTTTTTAAAATTTGAATATTTTTGACTTAGAATTTTTATTCCAAAAGATGATATTATGAGAAGTAATAAGAGAGGTATTTGCCAAAAGCGAATAAAGACCTCTTTAAATAGTGGGTTTGCGAGGTCTATATTCGAGAGGCTAAAGAAAAAGAAAATGTAAAATAAAAAAGACAAAAGAATAAGTTCTTCAAATTCAATTTTTTTTAAGGTCTTAGCTTTAAGTCTATAAAAAATCCAATAGAGAGGAAAAACTATAAAAATGGCATAGCTTTCTATGGGAAGATTACTACTAAACTCAAATATATTTGCTAAAAATCCACCTTTACCACTGGCAGTAAGTCTAAAAGTCCCGAAGTCTTTTCTTAAAAAATGGTGAAAGAAACCTTCAATGGTGGAGGTATTGCCCCAGGAGATCTCTCCTGCATAAGTCGGAGCAATTAAAAGATAGAGGTAGGGAGACAGTCCTAGTATAATAAATGACGTTAACTTTAGAAGTTTTGTAGGACTTAGAAGGTTTTTATAATAAAAGATCAGATAGAGAACGCAAGGAAGTGCTACCAGAATTACGCTGTGGTGATTACTTATTCCCAGTCCTATGAAAAAAGCCCCAAGGTAAATAGTTTTAGCTTTTGGATCTTTAGAATAGGAGTATGTTAAGTAGATAATGGTTGAGCAAATAAAATTATTTAAGGCAAAGACTTCTGCTACTACACCGTACCTATATACGATTGGAAGCACGCAGAAAAAACATGCCAATACTATGGCCGTCCAACGGCACTCAAGTAATTTTTCAAATAGCAGGTATAAAATTAAAGATGCTGCAGTGTTAAAAAACCCAGAAGAAAAATTTATGTAGAAAACGCTATCTCCCGGAATTGAGAATAAGAACTTATAAATCAATGTTATCAGTGGATAGCCTGGAGGTTGTGCAACTCCATTTGAAAAAGCGGCTCCGATGAACATTGCGGAATCGCCACCTGGAACAGAGTCGAGAGTTCCAGTTAAAAAGAAAACTAAAAGTGCAAGAGCACCAGAAATTGGTAATAACCAGTTTTTTGTTAGCACTCTAGAATTTTAACATTTTAAGAGGCTAAAACAACTTTTGTCTTGAATGATTTGTCATTAAATCCAGAAATTTCTAAGAACATTTTTCTAATCGTCTCATCTTCACAAAACTTTTGATAGGAGTCATCGTCTTTCCACTGAAAGTAGTTAAAAACTGAATCAGTTTCAATTGAAATGTGTAAATTATAGGAAACGAGGCCAGGATAACCTTTTATATGATTAGAGAATATAGGTTCAAGTTCTTCTAGAAGCTCCTTCGATGAACTTCCTTCACTAAAATATTCAGAGAATACGGTTAGTATGCCTCTAAAGTTGTCGATCACTGCCATTATCTCTCCAGTTCTTATATTTCGGCTATTGTAGATTTAGGCTTTAATTTTAAGGCCGTGTATTCCTCTCTGGTATATTGCAAAAGAAATCTTATGAAAAAAACTTGAAATTAAAGTAGAATAAAAGGAGTTCTAAAAGAATCCTGGAGAAAGTGTAATGGGTTTTGTATCAATGATAGGCTTGGCCCTTTTAGTAGGATTACTTATACCTTTCCAAGGTATCGTAACGGCCAGCTTGTCTCAAAAACTAGAACACCCATTTTTATCAGCCTTCGTAAATTTTTTTGGAGGTTGCCTTATATTCATAATTGCCCTAATGTTTTCCTCTGCCACCCTTCCAACGATTAAAAAAGTAACTTCTATGCCCTGGTACCTTTATACTGGAGGTCTTATTGGAAGTATTTTTATTTTGGGTGCGCTTTTTGCTCTACCTAAAATAGGTTCCACAGCATTTTTTGGGCTTGTTGTCCTTGGTCAACTTTTAATGACAGCTCTAGTGGATCATTACGGTTTACTTGGTATGCCAGTGCATAAGATTGACGTCTACAGAGTCCTTGGTGTCCTCTTACTTCTAACTGGTTGTTATTTCATTATAAAAAAGTAAAGTACTTGACTCAAGAACTCTTACATTAGTTTTACAAACTTCGATTAACTTTCCTCCTTTCTTGCCGATTAAGATTGAAGGATAATTGATATAGAGCCATGTTAGAGAATTCAGCTAATGCTACAAATATATTTTTAGATGACGAAAAAGGAGAGATTCTCGCTTATTTCGATGCTGTAGCGGAATCTAAACATTTTGATGCTCATGATGGCACCAGGATTCATTTTTCCCAAATTGTTAATCAAAAAAATAAGAAGCTTTTAGTCATATTACCGGGGAGAACAGAACCTGCGGCAAAGTATGCTGAAATGGCCTATGATCTTAGATATGAAGGTTACGATATCGTCATTGTTGATCATAGAGGTCAGGGGTTCTCAGATAGGATTTTAGAAAATAAAAAAATTGGTCATGTAGAAAACTTTATTGATTATGTTTTAGATTTAGAGGAAGCTGGCCGCTTAATCAGCAGAATAAAAAAATACGAAAAGAAAGTAATGCTTGCTCACTCAATGGGCTCCATTGTTGGGTTGCTACACGCCCAAAGAAATCCAAAATTTTGGGATGGACTAATTCTTGGTTCGCCTATGCTGGAAATTAAAACTCGCTCCTTTCCATCTTGGGTTGTTTCTAATCTTTTTAAAGTCATGAAAAGAGTAGGAATGGCAGATGGCTTCGTGCCTGGTGGTACGGAAGATGAGCAAGAACCTTTTGAAAATAATTCAGTAACTCATTGTCCACATCGATTTAGGTTAGCAAGGTATATAGAAGAAAGAGAACCTTGTCTTTTTGTTGCAGACCCTTCACCCAATTGGGTATTAGAAGGCTTTAAAGGCTCTCAACAAGCTTTAGAAGGGAGACATGTACTCAAGATGCCTATTTTAATGTTTCAGGCCGGGAAAGATGAGTATGTTCACGAGGAAGCACAAAATGAATTTGCATCAACAATGGTTAATTGTAAAAAAGTAAGGTTCAGAAATGCTTATCACGAAATTTTTCAAGAGAAAGACTCTATTAGAGATAAGGCCATAAAAGAAATCATAAGGTTTTTAAAATAATTACTGTCTCATTTCAACTGAAATATTAGATCCCGTAAACTTATTATCTAAGTCAAAATTATTTTTCATATTAAAGTCAACTTCAAACCCAAGGTTCGAATTTTTTAAAAATTCAATTCCTTGATTTAGGCTTCTCTTTTTTAGTTTTCCATTTTCCTCAACTTTGAAGCTTGATTTTAGAATTGTTGAAGCTAGTTTTATATCCATAATATTAGCACTTAAGACTATTCCATCTAAATTTCGATCTAGAGTGAGGTCGAAAGTTTTAGATTTACTTTTTGGTGCTAGTGCTAAAATAAGATCTCTTAAGAAGCCAGAAAAAGCATTATAAGTGCTTTGGATATTTCCAGTTAAAAATAAATCATCTTCCTTAATATTTAAACTAAGTTCTACCTGTTTAGATTGAAACAACGGTGAGAGATCAGCGATAACGTCTTCTAGGATATGAGAAATATGGATGCGCTCTTTTGATTCTGGCGGCTGGAATTCGGGAATGTCTCTTAACTCTTGAAAGGTTTGAATCTCTGTTTCTGGAAGTAAAGTAAGAGAATAGCCTTTTAGTGCATGACTAGGAGTTAATTTAACTAGGAAATATTTAAGTTCATCATCAATTTTAAATTTTGCTGAAGTTATCAACGGTGACTTAATCTGTTTGATAGGTGTTTTAAAGTCAATACTGGAGAGCTTTTCGAAGTTCTCCCAGTTTAGATTATTTAAGAAGTTATATTGATTAAATGGAAGGATCTCTTTGAAAGTATTATTAATATATTTGAACTGCCCTTTTTTGTTAAGTAAGGCCATAGCCGTTTCACTCTCATCGAAAGTAGCTGAGAATAATACTTCTTTTTTAGACCGATAAAGATTCATCATTACAAAAAAGATAAGTCCAGCAACTAGGTATTGGACTAATAAGTTTTTTAGTGTGCTAGGGGGTAGTTTGGTTAATTCATCAATAGTTGTAAATCCAGATTTTGGTTTTGAGAAGTTGGCCAGTTTCGCAAGGTCATTTGCCAGTTCACCTTTAATTTTATTTAACGAGTTTTTCCGACCAACATAGTCCTCAACTTTATTTAACTTACTATTAATAGCGTTGATCTTAGAAAAGACGAGGTTTTGATCTTCTCTTCGGAGTCGACTATTTCTCGTTAAGTTCTTCATCTCTGTGTTAAAGATAATTACTTTTTGTAAGTCGAGCTTGTCCTCTGTTATATAACGTTGCAGCGCTGATCCATAATGCTGAAGAGCCTGGTAGCTCATTCTTGTTAAGGTTTGCCAGTTTTTTCTTTTTGTAAATTGATGAAATGAAAAAATTCTCATAGTAAGTTCACTAAAAGATTCCATCCCTTCTACTTGATTCTTTTTAAAATTCGTTGAATAAAATTTATGAGTTTCTACTAATTGAGGAAAGTTCTTAGTTAATTCAGGATAAAGACTACGAATAGTTGAGTCCTGCTTACTTAAATTTGTTTCAAGCCAATATTCTTCAACAATTTGAGCGTAAGGCTTTTCTTCTTTAGGTGAAGGTGCTGATCTAATAATTAGTGATGTGATAACTATATTAGTGAGAAGAAATAAACTAACAAGGGCCAAGAATGGCGTCTTTGAAAGTCTCATCATGAGTAACTCCGTCGTTTAGCATTCCATTGCGCATTTCAATATGACTATTTTAGTTTAAACTAAGTTGGACAGAATTAGAAGTAGCGACCTCTAACATGGCCCTTAATAATGATTTTATCCTGACCGGCAAGGTCAATTAATGTTTTATGAAGAACGTCACCTGTGTCACCATCAAAAAGTAGGTCTAATAACTCTCTTGCCTGGGCCGACATTGAATTCATTCTTTGAATTTGAGTAATATAATTAACATAAGCCTCAGCACCTTTGATCACTCTTCTTCGTTTCTTTTTAGCACTTGAGGATTTTGCTTTGTTTATATACCTAGCTCTTTCTTCTTGGCTTTCTAAAACATATGGATCCGGTAGGCCTATCGCAGTTCCCACACTAACAAAAATATCTTCACGTTCTGATTCAAGAATTGTTCTTATGGCCATAGGTGTGAATCTAACACTAAGTCCAACTTGGGTTGAACCATAGTTCTTATCAGGATCAAGTTTAATCGGAAGTTTCATTTGATTACCGGATTTGGCAAGTTCTTTAGAAATTTCAATTAGCTCTCCGCCGTTGGTCTTTGTGTCAGCAAAATAAAAATTGCTATCTAATACAAATGCACCTTTTTTTAAGGTTACGATTTCTCCGTCTTCTTTTAGGGGAACAAGTACCGAGTATTTCTCTGAAGTGTCTTCATCACCGCTAAACCACTTAGAGTCAGTGATATATTCTCTACTCACTTCTTCGTACTCAAACCTTTTTCCATTACCCATGATTGTATTATATTTTGCATCGACTAAGATATTTCTAAGTCCGGCCCTAAAGAGTATTAGATTTATGGCTGCATTAAATTCACTTCTATATATTTGTCCTTCTTTAATCATTTCTAATTGAACAGGTTTTTCAGTTCCAGACTCAATTAACTCTTCACCAAAAACATCTCCATTTTCATCGTACACAAGCTCTTTTGGTCGTACTTGATTTGCCATCTCCTCTAGCATGGTAAAATCTCTTTTTATAAATCTATGGTATGCCTCTCTACCTTCTTTTGTTGCAATATTAACTTTGAAGACGATAGATCTAGTCTTTCTTCTTTGAACTTTGTAGTTGAAAACTAGGGGAGCCCAGCCATTTCTTGTATTGACCGAAAGGGTAACAGGGATATCTAAAAGATCGTCAAAGAAGATACCAAATCCAATCCCAAAACCTGAAGCAGAATCTTTAGCTCTTTCAACACTGATAAGAACATTATCTTTATCTATTTTTGAAACATTTAACTTTAAAGATTGTTTTACTTCAAACTTTAGTCTTGGCCCAATATTAAATCCAAGTGGAACCTCAATTCCAAGGAGGTCTAATATTCCGCCTCCAATTCTTGCAAAGACTCCTCCGGTTGAAACCGTAGTTAAGACTTCACCATTTTCAATATTTTTGAAACCTTCAGTTGTAAGAGGGACCTTTGTAAAGCTAAAAGGTTTTGTCGTTAGTGCCTCTTCATAAGTTGTTCTATGTCTTACGTTTAAAAAGCTTTTTTCTTTTATCACACCACCTTGAGCATAAGGAAAAACCTGATGAAAAAGGATATTTGCTGCTAAGTTTGAGGCTTGAAGTAATAAACTAGGTCCAATCGTTACTGCGTCAACAACAAGCCATCCTTCATTCTGATCTGGCACGATTTGCCTTGAAACTCTAGGACCCATCCAGCCTTTTTGATAAATTGTACCAGCAAGGCCAATTTCACTTTGATCTGCTACCCACTCAGGTGAGGCCATCCATTCTTTATAGGTGTCCCATTTAGGGTCTGCCTTTGAGCTTAAGCTTTCGAGTTGGAGCTTTTCTTTGTCTAAATCTCTTTCAAAATACTCAGGATTTGTAAGCTTCTTCAGTTCTTCAGGAGAGTATATGACATAACTAAGGTCTTCATGATTTTGAATATTATGTGACTCATGCCTTCTTAAAACTTCTTCTTCTAAGTCGATCAAGTCCTGTTCAGTAAGAACTTTGACAGGAATTATTTCTTCCTCATCAGATGTCTCTTTGATTGACTGCTCAACTTCAATTTCTAATGCTTGCTTTTCAGTTATAGTTCTAACCGTTAACTCTTCTTCTTGCGAAAATGCAGCAATATTAAAAAGTAGGATGAATATTATAATTATATTTTTTTTCATTATCACTCTTACAAGTCATATGCCGGGTCGTAATCACCGAACATAAAATAAAAGGGTTTAAGTTTATCGCCATCTTGTTTTAAAAATGGCATTGCAAAACCTGCTTCAATGCTACTGTTTAAAAAAGTATCTTTAAGATTTGCTCTAAGGCCCAGACCGCCTACAGCTCTTACATCACCCAGGTCACTAAAACCTTCACCTACGCTAGCTGCCTCTACGAAAACTACACCCTTAATTTTGTCTTTCCAGATGGGGAAGCTATAAGTTGCATTGGTCGCAATAAGAACGTTTGCACCTGTAGGGTTTCCTTCCGGTGTAATGCTTGAAGCATCAAAACCTCGAATGGTACCAATTCCACCGGCATAAAACTTTTCATAAAAAGGAGTGCTATCACTTGCATATCCCAGTGTAATTTTTCCTGAGAGTGTATGACTAACACCTTGCTCATTTTCACCAAGTGAAGTACTTCCAACGATTTCTGTAAAGGTCTTAATATAAACCCCTTGATCACCATAAGATGGCATCATGGCTAGCTTCATTCTAAAACCACTTTTTACGGTTCCTGTAGAGTCATATTGCTCATTTTTGTAAACCATTGTAGAAATTAGCCCGATGATGGTTCCGCTATCAGTAGCATCGTGGATATGTGGCTTTAATTCCGAGCTGATATTGTCGATATTAACAAATTCAACTCTTGTGCCGATACCAAGCTTTAAGTTTTTAGTGACTTGTTTTTCAATCATTATTCTGGTGGCTAAAGATTGCTGGTCGTACCCTGGTTTGTTTCTGGTATCAAAATTTAAGGCCGCCTCTAGTTGGAGATCAGTTCCAACAAAGTGTGGGTCTCTATACAATAATCCTAATCTGTAGAGTTCTTCAGAAACCATGGCATGGACTGATACTGATTTACCGGTACCGAATAAGTTTTTGTTTGAATAACTTACTCCACCTGTCATGCCACTTGCAGCCATTCCGGCCGAGAATTGAATGACTTGCGTAGAGGCCTCAGTAATATTGATGACAACTTTTCCACCCTTTTTTGAAGTAGGTACATAGTCAACGATAACATCGCTATAGTAACCGGTTGCTCTCAATTTTTTTAAGGTTTTATCAATTTCTTTAGTGTTGACGGGCTTACCTGGCACAACAGTAACATCTAGTAAGATGGTCTTTGTCTTCATTTTCATATTGCCCACAACTTCAACCGCTTCGACGAATTGTTTCTCTCCTTCTTTAACGAAGAGGCTAATTGTTGATGTTTCACTATCATAATCAATTAGGGCTTCAGAGAGTGGGTAGCCAAGGGACCCAAGAAATTCACGAAGTCTCTGTAATCCCTGCCTCATTTCTTTTTCATTATAAGGAGAGTTGGTCTTATAGTTGAAGGCGTTGATGATATTAGATTCATGAAAAACTTCAGTACCAACAACATTAACCTTCCTAACCATATACCGAGGGCCTTCCTGCACATCAAAATGTAAAGTAAGAAGCCCCTTCTTATATTCAGTACGTGTCGAAATCTTAGCCGCATTGAAGCCTTGTTGCTGGTAGTAAGTGATAACTGACTTTAGATCTTCATCAAGCTGAGTAACATCAAAAGTTGGACGGCTAGAGAGGAAGAATCCTCTAGTATGAATTTTCATGGTATCTAGTAATTCGTCTTCATCTATGCTTCGGTTCCCATGAAATTTTATGTCGTAAACTTTAATCTTTCTGCTTCCAAGTTTTACATGAAACCTTACCTGTACTCTACTAGACGACTTTGAATGAAGGCTATGGGTTACCTGAACTGCGGGGAAACCAAGCTTTTTAAACTTCTCAATTAAAGTTTGCTTATCTGCCTCTAGATTTCTTGTATGAAATAAAGTTCCTTTTGCTGAAATAAGATCTTCATGAAGATTAAGACCTTCGTCGAATTCATCAATCTCTTCATCAAGCATTATTCTAACGGCCTGTACGGTTCTCTTGATTTGAAATTCAAATACCAGCTTAAGTCCTTCTTTATTTCTGTCTGGATTTATATTGGTTACAATCTTTTGATACTTAGGAAGCTCTTTTTTCAATAACTCGACGTCTTCCAATAGGTGGCTAGGGTTAAAGTCACTTCCTATTTGGCTTTTTAACTTTTCTTGGAGGGCATCTACTGAGACTGAGTTACTTTGATCATCAATAAACTTAATGTCGTTTATAGTCATCTGACCGGCCTGAACGGCAGACGTGATGATAAAAAACGAAAAAATGAACCAGCGTTTAAGCATTGTCTCTCCAATAATATTGACTTACTGCATCATAATTTAAGTGTATGTTTTTACAATGTTTCTGAGTTAAGAATGTAGTTCTTACACGGAGTGCTCAAATATTTTTCATTTTATAAGTCATTGAAAATCCATTAGGGTTTATTGTCATAAACCAACTTTATGCTTAGTTTTAAGGTGTTAGGTAAAAATGGAGATTTTTGATGACCAAGATTTGGACGGCCTTATTCTTATTTATTTTTCTTAGTAGCCATGCTTATTCAGCTAAATGGTCTGTTCAGATTACTTATCCAGACTATGAGGTTAAGAACTTCAAATTAGATGATATGGAGTTTAAGACCTTCTTGCCTAAAACCTCATGGAGATGTTGGGTCGGTGAAACTCTTTTTAACAAGAAGCAAGAGCTTAAGAAAATTCGCTGTAATTATAGTGTTGAAAAAACAGGAGAGTTCTCCCAGGTCGTTTCCTGTGGCGACCTAAAGGACTTCGCTGAGGTTGTCCTAGACCTTAAAGATGAGCGAAAGAATTTAGAATTCAAACTCCACTTAATTTGCCGAAAATAGCCTTTATTCTGACCTTATTTTAAGGCCTGTCTATAGTTATGAATTGCGGCGGGCTGGGCCTGAAACTCCTGTTTTTGCAGGAGAAAATTAAAGGTTTTTCCAAGCTCTTCAAATGTTTGGCCCTTTCTAAACCTTATTTTTCTGGCCTGGCTTAAATGTGGTATTTTGTTGAGATGATTTATAAACTCTTCTACAGGGCGACTAACATTTTTAGTTAATCTTGCGGTTAAAATACAAGTAGCGATGAAAAAGCACACAACCGTCGCAATCATTAGTTTATAAAAAATAATGGACTGTTGTTGGAGGACCTCTAGCTGCAAGTTTGTATTTCCAGAATTTTCGATCATAGATGACTTAATCTGGGTAAGTGAAATATGGTGGGACACAAAGATTGCGCAAATGAGGGCAAAGCATAGTAAAAAAAGGACCTTTAGATAGTTAGTCATAAACTCTTTTTTAACCTTTAAGGGCTTTTGCACTGTTTTCTTTTTTCTCATGATGACCTCGCTTCCTCTATGCTAAATTAATATCCGAACCTATGTAAAAACAGTCACTTAGCTGGCTTTTGTGAAAATTCCTTTACCATGAAATGCCAAGAAAAAGTTGGCACCTAAGAAAATGACTTTAGACAGATTCTTGGAGTGCTGGGTAAACTAACATACCGTAATTTCAATCAAGAGGGCGTATTATGCGCGACTATATTCAATTTTATTTAAATGGCGAGAAGCAATCTGTGACCGGTGAGCTTGTTTCCTTAAATCTATCCGAGTTCCTCAGATATCAAAGAAACCTAAGGGGGACTAAGGTCGTTTGCGCTGAAGGTGATTGCGGAGCCTGTACAGTAATGGTTGGCAGAATGAACTTTCTAACAGGTGAAGTTGAGTACCAGTCAGTGAACTCATGTATTTATCTTGTTGCTCTTTTAGATGGGGCCCATGTTGTGACCATAGAGGGAGTTAAGCAAAATGGAGAACTAAGCGAAATACAAAAATGTATGGTTGATAACAATGGGGCTCAATGCGGCTTTTGTACTCCAGGCTTTGTTATGTCCTTAACTGACTTATATGAGAATAAGGATGAAATAGATGAAAAGAAATGCCGAAATTTTCTCACGGGTAATTTATGTCGCTGTACGGGCTATGGCACAATATTAGATGCGGCCCTTAGTGTTGATAAGTCTAAGGTTGTAAAGCTCAATAAGCGTTACTCTGAGAACGAGCTCTTAGAGTTTTTAAAAAGGACCTCATTAGAAAATATTGAAATAAAAACAAAAGACCTAGAGTTTTATGCTCCGAATGACTATAAGACAGCAGTTGAGTTAAAGTCACAATTTCCAAATATTAGGATTGTCTCGTCGGCTACGGATCTTGGGGTACAAATTAATAAAGATAGATTCGAACCTCACCGTCTCTTGTCACTTCAGAATATTAGAGAAGCCTACGACTTAAAAATTGACACTGATTATATTCAAGTCGGAGCGAGAGTAAGTCTTTCTTCTCTTGAGAAAGCTATCGAAGGAAAAGAATCTGAATTATCAAATTTTTTGAAAATATTTGCTTCTCCTCAAATCAAAAATGTTGGAACGTTGGTTGGAAATGTTGCTAATGCCTCTCCGATTGGCGATACCCTTCCATATTTAATTGTGACTGATGCTAATGTTGTGCTCCTTGGGCCGAGTGGGGAGAGAAAAGTTAAATTTTCTTCTTTTTATAAAGCTTATAAGAAAATGGATATGAAACCAGATGAGCTAATAAGTAGAATAGAAATTCCTCGAATAAAAAACGACGAGGTCGTTAGAATTTATAAAGTATCAAGAAGAAAAGATTTGGATATCTCGAGTGTAAACGCAGCCTTTAAAATTAAGTTAATAAATAAAGTTATAGAGGATATCCAAATTTCATACGGTGGGGTTGGTCCAACAGTATTGAGGCTTCCCAGTTTAGAAAAAGACTTAATTGGAAAACAATTTAGTGCTGATGTTATTAGGGAAGCAAGCCACAAAATAAAAAATGAAATCACACCAATGAGTGACGTTCGAGGTAGCGAAGAATATCGGCATCTTGTTGCCAAGAATTTACTTCAGAGATTCTATCTTGAAGTTGAGAGGCAAAACGTATGAAAAAATATAATAAAAAGCACTCTGACTCAATCGCTCACGACAGTGGTTCCAGTCATGTTAGTGGAGAGAGTGTATTTATAGATGACCGCCCCGAGCAAGCTGGAGAACTCCACTTGGCCATTGTCATGTCAGAAGTCGCTCATGGGAAAATAAAAAAAATTGTGACCGAAGAGGCGCTTAAAGTTGAAGATGTGGTTATGGTTTTAACCGGGGATGATTTTATAGATAATACCTGGGGTCCAATACTAAAAGATCAACCTCTATTAGCAAATAAGTTAATTTCCCACTACTCTGAGCCAGTGGCATTGGTCGTGGCAAAAACGAGAACAGCAGCCTATCGTGCAAGAAAGCTTGTTGTCGTTGAGGTTGAAGCACTAGAGCCAGTATTTACTGTGGATCAGGCCATTAAAACGGGTAATTATCTTTCTGAAGAATTTCTAATTAAAGAAGGGGATTCTAGGGCGGCTTTTGATAGTTCAGTTTATAAATTAGAGGGAGTTTTTCAAAATGGTGGTCAGGAGCATTTTTACTTAGAATCCCAGGCCTGTATTTCTTATCCCGATGAAAATGGAAATATTCATATTGAATCCTCATCTCAGCACCCAACTGAAGTTCAACATGTCGTGGCCCATGCCCTAGGACTTTCGCAACATCAGGTTGTCTGTGTCGTGAAAAGAATGGGGGGGGGATTTGGAGGTAAAGAATCTCAAGCAAGTCATATGGGAGCCCTCGCTGCACTGGCCACTCAAAAAACTGGTCATGCATGTCGCTTAGTCTTAACAAAAGACGACGATATGAAGATTACTGGTAAAAGACATCCATTTAAAAACTGGTACAAAGTAGGTTTCGAAAAAACGGGAAAAATAAATGCACTGGAAGTTGATTTTTTTGCAGATGGTGGTGCTTATTTAGATTTATCTCCTGCCATCTTACAAAGAGCAATGTTTCACGTAGACAATGCTTACTTTCTTAAAAATGCAACGATTAAAGGAAGAGTGGTTAAGACAAATCGCTCTCCGAATACGGCCTTTAGAGGGTTTGGTGGTCCACAGGGGGCTGCCGTAATTGAAAGTATTATTGAAGATATCGCTCACACACTAAAAATTGATTCACTCGAAGTTAGAAAAATTAATCTTTATGATATGAATGATCAGGTAACTCATTATGGGCAGAAAGTTGAAAATAATTTTTTACCAAAAATATTTTCAGAACTAGAGAAGAAAGTAGATTATAAAAACTGGAGAAAGTCTGTCGATGAGTTTAATAACTCTAATGAGACCCATGTAAAAGGACTGTCCTTAACGGCCACAAAATTTGGAATTTCTTTCACTTCTAAATTTTTGAATCAGGCCAATGCTTTAGTTAATGTTCATACTGATGGTACGGTTCAGGTTAGTACAGGAGCCACCGAAATGGGCCAAGGTGTGAACACAAAGATACAAGGTGTTGTTGCCGAAGCATTTGGAATTTCTCCTAATGATGTAAGGCTAATGGCAACATCAACCGAGAAAAATCATAATACTTCAGCTACGGCAGCCTCAAGTGGATCTGACCTAAACGCTGCAGCCGCTTTGCTCGCCTGCAACGAAGTTAAAAATAATTTGGCTAAATTAGCTATTTTAAAATCTAAAAATGATCAGACAGAGGAATATGATATTGATTTTGAGCTTGATACTTCTGATGTACAGTTTTTAGATAATAAAGTTGTCGTAGGTAAGGAGAGTTTTGACTTCAAAGATTTAGTTGGTCAGGCTTACATGAACAGGATCTCTCTTGGTGCTAGAGGGCATTATAAAACCCCTGAGATTCATTACGACGTAAAAAAAGGAAAGGGGAGACCTTTCTTATACTTTACCAACGGGGCAGCGGTCTCAGAAGTTTTGATAGATAAAGCAACTGGTGACACTAAGATCCTTAGAACTGATATTCTAATGGATTTAGGGAGACCCATAAATGAAGGGATCGACTATGGACAAGTCGCAGGAGCTTTTATTCAAGGTCTTGGTTGGACAACAGGAGAGTCTCTTGAATATTCTCAAGCTGGAGAGCTTTTAAGTCATAGCCCCACCACATATAAAATCCCTTCAGTACAAGATACACCAAGAGAGTTCAATATTGAGTTTATTAGAAATGACACTAATACGATAAACGTAAGAGGGTCAAAAGCAGTTGGAGAACCTCCATTTCTTCTAGGCCTATCAGCTTGGAATGCTATAAAAAACGCTCTTCAATATACAGATGAAAAATTATTCGATCGTCTAACTCTGCCCGCAACTCCTGAAGTTATTATGACTCAACTTGGAGAAGGTGATTTAATTTGAAAATAGATTTTATAAAAAAAATGGAAACGGCAATAGAGAACTACGGTGAAGTTGTCTTAGCAACTATGGTCTCACATAGAGGTTCTGCCCCACAAATTGATGGAGCGAAAGTCATCTTTACTAAAGAAGGTTTATTCTGGGGCAGTATTGGCGGCGGAAAAATAGAACATGCCGTACAGATCAAATCTAAAGAAATGCTTGAGGAAAATGAAGCTAACTTTTTTGCTAAATGGAATTTGCAAAAAGATATTGGTATGACCTGCGGAGGGGAGGTCAGCATTTTTTTTGAAAAATTTGGTAAGCCAAAGTTGAAAATAGCCGTTTTTGGAGCTGGTCATGTTTCGCAATCCCTAATACCCCTCTTGTTAAAATTGGACTGTGAAGTTAAATGTATTGACCCAAGAGTAGACTGGATAGAGAAGTTACCAAGCCATAAAAAGCTTGAAAAAGTTTGTATCGAAAACTCAGAAGATGCTATCGCGTCGTTAGAGAAGGGAACATTTATCATTTCTATGACTCAGGGGCATAAATATGATGTGCCAATTCTCCATAAGGCCTTTCTAAAGGCTGCGGACTTTCCCTATATCGGAGTGATTGGAAGCAAGCAAAAAGCTCAAGTAATTAAGGCTGACCTAAAAGAGCTGGGTATTTTAGAACAGGATTTAGAGCGGTTATTTTGCCCTATAGGGCTTAATTTTGGCTCTAATATTCCCGAGGAAATCGCTTTTTCGATTATAGGGCAGATTTTAACAGAAAGAGAGCTTTGTCTTTAAGAATTCTCACTACTTAACCGAAAAGTTTATAGGGCATTACAGCTCTAATTAAACTTTGAGGTGATTAATAAAATTTTCTATTTCATCCAAATTAACTTTAGCAGTTTTACTTGTAGTTTCCTTAACTGCAACAGCAATTGCTATGGTTTTCTTTTACAAAGGAAATGAATATTTAGTTGAAAGAGAATTTGAACTAATGGAAGAAAAAGCCAATTCAATGGCACCCATTTTAACATCAGGGGTATCTTCTGCCTTACAGGATGCAAATTTTTTAGCTAAAGACCCACTTATTAAAACTATTAATCAGGCCATCGATGAAAATATTGATGAAACCTTTTCATTTGTTGAAGATAACTTAAAAAACTTTCTAGATTCTAAAAAAGATATTCTAAGAATTAGTTTGTTCGTAGGTGAAAATAACACAAGAACCTATATGTCTGTTTCAAGGAAGGGAAAGGGAACTTCTACTACGACTGATGAGGTTTTTAACCTAAGGGCCATCACTCAGAGAAGAGATTCTTATTTAACTAGCATAAGACTTTTTAACAAAAAAAATGAACCGTTTATAGGAATAGTAACACCGATCAAAAATAAGAAAAAAGTGATTGGGTTTATAAAAATAGATTTTAATTTAGATAGAAACTTTATTCAACTTAGAAATGAGTTAGATCAAAAATATTCTCTTTATATATTTAACTCCGATGGAGATTACCTTTATCATCCAAATTCAAGTAAATCCTTTGGCTTTGAAAATGGCCTCAGGTACTTGGTTCAATCTGACTATCCTGAAACTGAGGCATTCGTTTATGGACGTTCTCATTTTTTTAAAGATGAAGTTGGAAAAAATTTATTTTATTCAAAAAAGATACCTTTACTACCAGGTGATATGAATAAGTATGTAAGCTTAGGTATAAGTAGACCGAAGAGACTAGTAGTTTCCCAAAATATAGTATTCAAAAAGCCTACTATAATTTGGACCTTAGCAATTCTTGCATTAACAACTCTTTCAGCATGGTACTTTAGTAGATATCTTACAAAAAATATTGCGAAGATTACTCAATATGCACAAGATTTTGCTAGAGGAAAAACCGACCTTGATATTTCAATAAATTCTAATGATGAAATTGGAGTTTTGGCACTTTCCTTTCAGGGTATGATTAGGCAGGTTAATGAACGGACGAGAATTCTCAAGAAGTCTGAAAGGGAGACTCGAATCGCAAAAGATCAATTGGAGAGTATCAGCCGGGGCAAGTCACTTCTACTTAAAGATCTCCGTAAGCAAAAAGATGAAATTGAAAAGATCGGTAGGGACAAGGATGAGCTTTTAGCTATTGTTAGCCATGATTTAAAAAATCCATTGGCTGTAATTGAAACGGCAATGGATCTTTTGCATGAAGAGCTTATGGGACATTCCTTATCAGCTGAAGATTTAATTAAGAGATCCAAGCATTCAGCTAAGTTTGCACTAGATTTAATTACAGACCTACTTGATATGGCCCGACTTGAAGGTGGAATAAAATTAGATTATGAAAGATTTAATGTAGAAGAATTAGTTGAAGATAGTATCCAAAACTATCAACTAAAAGCAAAAGAAAAGAATATAAATATCAAATATGACTTTGAAGACGACTTTGTTCTTTTAGGAGATTATGGTCGAATTATTCAGGTTATTAATAATATTATTGGTAACGCTTTAAAGTTCACTCCCGAAGGTGGTCAAATCCGAATAGAAGGTAAAGCAATTTGCGATTTAAATGAAAGTGAAGAAGAAAGCTTAAAGATAAGTATTTCTGATACTGGTCCTGGGATTCCTGAGGATAAGATAGAGTCTATCTTTAATAAATATGAACAAGCCAGAGTTAAAGACCGTGAAATTGGAACAGGACTAGGACTGGCAATTTGTAAAAATATTATCGAGCTTCATAATGGGAAAGTTTGGGTTGAATCTGTAGAAGGGGAAGGGGCGGTCTTTCATTTTATCCTACCTAAAGTGACTCGTGGTAAAATCACTGATCATATTAGAGTTCCAAGAGTAATGATCGTAGATGATAATAAGGAGTTTTTTGATTCACTTAATTCTCATCCTTCCCATGACGATTTTATTTTTGTTCATAGTGCTCAGGGTTTAGATGCAGAGGAAATAGCTAAAATTGAAAGAGTTGATATTGTCCTAATTGATTTAGAGATGAAATATGTGGATGGTATCGATATCCTTAAAAGGTTAAAAACATCACCTAGCTTTAAAAATATTCCACTAATTGTTTTGGCTGAATCTATTAAAACCGAATTTTTAAGTGACCTTAATATGTTGGCCAATGATTTTGCTAAAAAATCAATGGGTATAGACCATGTTGTAGATAAAATCACTGAATACCTAAGACCTACTACAGAGTTATCGGGCATTCAAAGACTTTCAAAAGAGCTGCCAACTGTACTTGTAGTAGATGATGATGAGAATGTGCGAGAGATAATTGTTGACTCTCTAAATGATCAAGAGCTGAATGTGCTTTGGGCAAAAAGTGGTCTTGAGGCTTTATTCTTAGTTAAGAAATATCCAGTTAATTTGGTTTTAACAGATCTGAGAATGCCTGAAATAGATGGCCTAAAACTATCACAAATGGTTAATACACAAAATAGTGGTATCGAAATCATTTTGATGAGTGGGACGATTGTTGAATTACCGGAAGAAGTAAAAAAGAAGTTTAATGTCCATAGTTTAGTTTCAAAGCCATTTAATGTATTGGAGCTAAGTCAAACAGTAGCTAAAATTGCTAAAGAGAATAAATACGGATCAACTGAAAATAAAATTATTCCTTTTAAATCAAAGCCTGCTTTAGAGAAAGAGAATTATAAAGTTCTCTTTGTTGATGACGCAGAAGATATGCATATGCTCTTTAAAGTTATGATGAAGAAATATCCGGTTGAAGTCACGTACTGCCTCAATGGTGAAGAAGGACTTAATAAATATATGGAAGATAGTTTTGATTTAATTCTAATGGATGTTAATATGCCAGTGATGGATGGAAAGACTGCTATTTCTAAAATTAGAGAATATGAAGCAAAATGCGAGTCGGAGAAGGTCGAAGCATGGGCCATCACCGCTAATGACTCAACTGAAGAAGTACAAATACTTTTAGAGTCAGGTTTTAGTGACTATATGGGGAAACCTATTAAAAAAGAAAAAATAATTGAATTTTTATTACCAGAAGATAAAATTAAAAAGATTTCTTAACTTATGGAACAAAAAGAAAAAGATCTATTATACCTGTCCTCAGGGGCAAAAATTATTCATCTAATAGATGAGGATACAGATCTTTTGCAAAAGTTTGGAAATATAGTCGCCAATGCTTTCTTAGATTTTGATGTAATTGCAATGACAAATATAGAGGATACCTTGGAAGAAATCGACCGAAGTAGACCAACTGTCATTGTTTGTACGTTGGACTTTGCTGATGGTGGAACTATCTTTGAGTTAGTCAAAATATTAAAAAGTAAGGAAGTTACTAAAAAAATTCCTATAGTCGTAACTGGAACTAGGGCAAGGCTCGAAGAAGAGGCTGAACTAATTAGTAAGTATAACCTTCATATTGTTCCTAAATCAATTCGAGTCCCTCATTTATTAGGGACGATTTCCTCGGCTATTAAAGAAGCCAACAGCATTAATTTTGAACTCGTTTCCCTAAAGGCTCATGAGGCTCTTTTTAAAGAAGGGGATAAGAGCACTAGCATCTATGTTCTTAAATCTGGCAAACTAGGCGTCTTTAAGGAGCATAGTGAAGGTCGTAAGCTTTTGGCTGAAATCTCTGGAAGACAGTTAGTAGGCGAAATGGCATTTCTTAATAATGAAGGGAGAAACGCCACTGTAGAGGCCATTGATGATTCAGAAGTGATAGAATTAAAACTTGGTGACCCTGACAGCTTTATTAAAGAGCAACCTTTTTGGCTAGGAATGCTGATTGAGACTTTAATCAGAAGAGTTAAAGAGCTGGATGACAAACTAGACCAGCTGTCTTAGCCATTCTTCCGGACCATTACAGACTCGGTTCGCATCGTAATCAAAATATACCATCCCCGTTTTTACTAAGCTAACAACAGTATTGTTTTGATTACTAAATCGATAGAGAAAATCAAATGATTTGTTATTTACAGGTTTAGCAGCTAGCTCAACTTTGATTGAGTCCCCATGATAAACTTGAGCCTTATAGCTTATCTCAGCGTCAGACATTATCAATGATGATCCGTAAAAGTTCATTTCATCTTGTTTTAAACTTTTTAAGAACCTCAACCTGGCTTCACCGGCAAAGCTTAAAAACCTGTCGTTACCCATGTGATTCCCGTAATTAATATGATCTATACATACCTTTAGGTTGGTTTCAAACAAGTGAGAATCAGGAAATTGAATTTTTACTCTTGCCATAGGTATGCCTGTTAAAAATTACTAGTTCATGTTAACTTATTTTATGGCCTTCGAACAAAAAAGAATAGGGATCTTTGACTCCGGAATAGGTGGTTTTAGCATCTGGAAAGAGTTAATTAAAGAATTGTCAGGTCATCAGTTTTTTTATATTTCGGATGTTCCAAACTCCCCATATGGTAATAAGTCGAGTCAGTTTATAAGACAAAGAGCCGAAGTTCTTTCTAATGAATTACTAAAAGAAAAGGTAGATATTATATTGCTTGCCTGTAATACGGCCACTGCAGAAGCGATTGATGGATTAAGGGATAAATTTAATGTGCCCTTCGTGGGAATTGAACCTTTTGTTAAGTCTATCGAGAGCCTAGATCTCGGAGAGAATAATATAAGACCGGTCGTATTAACGACAAGGGCCATGCACGATAGTGTTCGCTTTAAAGAGCTTATCTTAAAATTCGACAAGGACAAAATATTAACCCCCCATGCTTGTGATAACCTAGCCAGCTTAATAGAGGTGGCTTACAAAAAAGGTTTGGATTCTGTTGAAAAAGAAATTGAAGAAGAATTAAAACCTTTAAGAGATAAAAACTATACTCACGCTATTTTAGGCTGTACTCATTATCCACTAATCTCTGATAAAATAGCTCGTTACTTAAATGTGGAGTGTATCTCACCCTGTTTACCCGTTTCTAAACGCGTTGCATACATTCTAAAAGCAGGACCAATAGATAGTCGCACTGAATTATATTTTAAAACCTCAAACCAAGAAAATTTCGAAACTTTTAGTCCGGCACTTTTAAGCTTGAAGTAGGCGTTATATACTCTCGTGCAAATTAGACCGGAGTTAAAATGAGTAAAATCGCTAAAGTCGTTGCCCGCCAAGTACTAGATTCCAGAGGAAACCCAACTGTTGAAGTCGATATTTTTACCGAATGTGGTAAGAAGGGAAGAGCCTCAGTTCCTTCAGGAGCTTCTACTGGAACTAGAGAAGCTCTAGAGTTAAGAGATGGAAAGGCCGATTTTTTTCTGGGCAAATCAGTTCTAAATGCAGTTAAAAATATTAATGAGAAAATATCTCCAATCATAATGGGCTTAGACGTCACAGATCAAAAAGCCGTTGATACAGCTATGCTTGAAGCGGATGGGACGGAAAATAAAGAAAAGTTTGGAGCCAATGCTATTCTCGCCGTTTCAATGGCGAACTGCCGGGCCGGTGCTGAAGTTAAAGAATTAAGTCTCTTTAGATATTTAAGAGAATTCTTAAAAATTCCAAACGCCAAAGACTCATACTGTTTACCTGCTCCTCTAATGAATATTATTAACGGGGGAGAGCATGCTTCAAATAATTTAGATATTCAAGAGTTTATGATTGTCCCTCATATGAAGAAATCTTTCTCTGAGAACCTGAGGGCAGGGGTTGAAATTTTTCATAATTTAAAGAAAGTTCTAAATAAGGCAGGTCACTCGACGAATGTTGGTGATGAGGGTGGTTTTGCACCTAATTTGGACTCACATGAAGAAGCTATTAAATCAATCTTCGAAGCAGTCGAAATGGCCGGCTATAAACCGACTAAAGACATCAGTTTATCGCTAGATTCAGCTGCTAGTGAGTTTTACAAAGACGGATCGTACATTATGCAGGGCAAATCTTACAGCTCTGAAGAGATGATCGATTACTACTCACAACTTGTGGATAAATATCCGATTTACTCTATAGAAGACGGCTTAGATGAAAGCGATTATGAAGGTTGGAAAAAGCTTACCGAAAGACTCGGTGATAAGGTCCTTCTCGTTGGTGATGATCTTTTTGTAACGAACAAGAAGATACTTCAAAGAGGGATTGATGAAAAGCAGGCGAATTCGATTTTGGTTAAGGTAAATCAAATTGGAAGTCTAACAGAAACTTTTGAAACCCTTCAGTTAGCTTTTGATAATGAATTTGATGCCATTATCAGCCATAGATCAGGTGAGACCGGTGACGCCTTTATAGCAGACCTGGCCGTAGCCTCAGGTGCGGGACATATTAAAACAGGTTCTGCCTCTAGAAGTGATCGAATGGAAAAATATAACCAACTTCTACGTATTGAAGAAGAGTTAGGGGATAAAGCTACTTACCATCCAGTAAGATAAGTGAAGTCCCTATTCATAGGGACTAAAAATGAGAAGTAAAAAAAACAATGTGAATCTATTTGAAGGCTATTTAGTGAGCTCTCAATTGGCATTGCTATTTTTTACTCTCCTCAAATTTAAAGGTTTAGAACCTGGACCAGATAATTTTTTCTTAGCTTCAGTTATCGCTATTAATTATTTTTTTATTGGGCATTTGTGGGGTTGGTCTGGACGTCTTAGAGAAGAAAAAAAATTGGGACCATTTTTTCTATTTCAATTTTTATTCTTACAGGCCTATGCATTTGAATCTCAGGAAGCAACTGGTTTATACCTTGCCCTTGTGCCCGTTATAGCAGCGGTCTATTTTATGAATAGCCCACATCTAAAAGGACTTAGCTTTTTGAGAGGAAAAGGGATGATTCTCTTGGCCATTGGTCCCGTAAGTTATTTATTATTTTCTAAATTATTTTCAATTGAACTGGCATCATTTAACTTTTTAATCACTCTATCATCTTTTGCCATTTGGTCCGCTGGTTTAGTTTCATGGGGTGATCTTTTTAGATTCTCTGGCAGTGATTCGTTACCAAAAGTAGGAGATGAAAGACTATTTGTACACGATTTAGTAAATCAAACTCATGGACTCTATTTATATTTAAATTTTAAATCGAGTGCAGGAGAATCTATACAAGCTCACGAAACGGAAGAGCTAATTGGAGAAGTTAAAATACTTCAATCTTTAATTAAAGATCATTTTGGTTATGAGCACAGAAATCTAACTGAAACGATGGATTGGGTACCTTTTGAATCTTTTAAAAAGGCTCATAAAAAAATGGTTGAAAGTTTTTTACCTGATCCCATGTGCCAGTCTCATTTTATCTATTCCGGATGGATAAGTGATAAGTCTGATATTCACTTACGAGAAAAATGTATGGTTCACTTTCCAAGCCTATATAGAGTGATGATCAATATCGTAAAAAATATGGCCGATGAAAGAACAGGCGAAGCTCAGTTTACCTTTCACTACGATGAGTCAGGGCTTCACCTGGTAACGAGAAATAAATTGGCCTCATTAAAAAATGATGAAGATACAGCTGAAGGTCTAACCAAGCTTATTTTAGGTGATAAGAAACTTAGAGTTGGCGAAGGGCTCGAATCAATCGGTGCTCTTTGTCAAAAGCTCGGTGGAAGCTATAGCTTTCAAATAGCCGATGGATACTGGGTGAATGAGATATATCTTCCAGACTTATTCCAAACTAAAAAAGTCGCCTAAATAAGGATTACAATCAGTAAGTCCCCAATTCCTTGTCAAAATTTCTAATAAATCTTACTCTATTAGTAGGCAATTGAAGACCACGGAGGGGAATCATGCAGTGTTTTATTGGTCTAACTTTCTCAGAACATTTTCTACATTACAAAAAAATCGATATGTTCCGAAAAAGATTTGATAATAAGTATAGTAAGTCTAATATTCTTCAACTTAGCTTACTTCCTCCGTTCGAATTAAAAGAGCTTACTCCAGATATTGTCGAATCAATAAAAGATGAAATAGAAGGGCATCTTCTTGGGCTTGAGACCTGGAGGGATATTGAATTCCACGGTATAGATTTTAATTGCGATAAAAAAGGGACTGTCTTTTTGAGACCAGAACTTCCTCTTGAACTTCAGTACTGTCAGCAATCACTATGGGAGTTGATTCTTGATAATGGCGGTTTTTTTAAGAAAAAAAGAAAACCACTTATTTCAACTGAAGAAGTGGTTACGAAATCGTACCTGCCCATAGGCAGAACAAAAGGAGAAGAGCAATTTGAATATGCGGTCCTTACGGCTAAAGAAGAGTTTGATTTACCTTTTGTTTTAAAAGCTTCAGGGATTTCTCTTTTTGAAACTGTCCCAGGACAATGGCTTTTAAAAGAAAAGCTCCTAAGCTTTGAGAACGAAGATATGAGCTTTAATGAAATAGCATGTCTCAACGGACAAATACAGGCTCTTCATGTTTAAAGTTGCCTTAATCCTTGTCCTTTTTTTTTCAGTTGATCTTTTTTCTCAAACGAGGCCGCTTTATTCCCCCTCGGCAAAAGGATTAAACCCTAAATCTTATATGATTAAAGCGGCCGGCTCTTATCATCCCACCAACGGCATATTTAATTTTAATGGTGAAAAGACCAGTCTTAATGGGGATGAATCATATTTAATGACTGAAGGAAATGTTGAACTTGGTTATGGAATTGGGACAAAGCTAGATGCATTTATTTCCACTCGCTTTCGACAAATTAGCTCAAAGCATACTAACGGAGGGAGTACCACCTTAAGTGCTACAAACTCTGGAGTAGAATCCTTTGCAGGCACGGTAAAATATTCATTCATTCCAGATGATAAAATTCAGTGGGCCATGGACTTTACCTATAGGCAAACATCCTATGAACAAAAGTTTTTTCAATCGGCTTCTGATATACCAGACACTGAATTGGTGTTAGGAGATGCTGGTCAGGAATATTCTTTTGGCGTGCATACTAGCTATGCTAGAAATAGAGGCCATTATCTAAATTCAATCTTAAAGTATGTCGTACCAGCGAACGATTTAAGTGATGAAATTAATTATCGCTTTGAATCAGCTTGGCTTTGGCAAAGACTTGGAATTATCTTAGGTGTACAAGGAATTCAGTCCCTTAAAAAAGATAATTTTACAATTGATCCACAAAATAAACCACTTCAGGCCACGGGATCTGGCGGTCGGTTTAATAGTATTAATAGAGAAAAAGTTGAACCTTTTTTAGGGATAAACTGGGCCTTTAATAAATGGCGATTAGAAGGAGAGACAGGTCTAACCATGTCTGGAGTAAGTGTTCCGAATGGCCAATACTTCAGCTTAGGCTTTGTCTATAAAACTTCAGGTGTTACTGGAGATAGCTTTAAGATAGAGTCTTTCAAAGAATATGTTATTGAGGCCACGGTCATCAAAGTTTCACCAAGAGGCAAATTTTTAAAAATTGACCAAGGAATTAGCTCTGATGTTGAGAAAGGTACTAAGTTTGATATTTTTCAAACTGACTATTTTGGTGAAAATATTTTAGTGGCCAGTGGTGTAGCGTACGAAGTAGGCGCTGATTCGGCCATCGTAAAAATATTAAAGAAATACAAAAAAATCCAAATTAAAAAGGGCTTTGCGGCCAGAGGTTATTAGCCGCTCGTTTTAGTCTGGAAATAAAAGCCTTGCTTGTAACTACAAGGACTTAGGTTAAAATATAGAAAAACACTTTAGAGGGTAGTTTTCATGAAGAAGTCTTGGATGAGCTTTTACACTTGTATTTTAGCACTCGTTTTTACGACGACAGTTGATGCTAAACGTTTTACAAATCAATATACCGAATTTGAACTTCCTGGTGGCTGGGAATGTCAGCTTGAAGGAACCGAGTGGGTTTGCCAAAGTTTAAATAAAGATAGAAAAAAAGAAGCTATTATTATTCTTGCGGCTAAACTTAGGGGCCAAAAAGATGATTTAGCTGAATACCAAAACTATCTAAAAGCCCCTAAGACTTTTACCCTACCAGGTGGAAAGACCCAGGTTTCAGAAGCAAAATACACTAAGAAAAAAGAAGTTAATCAGCATCAGTGGATTGACTCTCTTCATATGGCCTCAGAGGTACCGGGGTTTTATACAAGGTATCTCGCTACAGTTAAAGAAGATCTTGGTGTTGCTGTGACCCTTTCCGTTTCAAAAGATCATTACGCTGCTTATCAATCAATCTTTGATAGTATTGTTTCATCACTAAGGGTTTTTAGAGACAAGAAAGTTAGTGTTGGTAAATTTAATCAAGTAAAAGGTGATGATGACCTAATTGGTGAAGGGGATTTCGAAGGAACGAATGGACCCCTTGCTGATATCGGTATTGACCGCGATGGTAAAGGCGGTAGCGGCGATGGTGGGGGCTCAGACATGCTCTGGCTTATTCTAATTGCCACCGGTGGTGCAGGAGTGGTCTTAAAGCTTAAGAAAGGCAAGAAAGGCAAAAAGAAAAAGAAGAAAAAGAAATAAATCAAAATTAAAAAAGGCTCCATTAGGAGCCTTTTTTGTTCTAATCTATTATTTTAAAATCCAATTATTTAGCTTCTTCAAAAAATCTCGGATAAGCGGTCTTAAAATATCTTTTCGTAATTAAGCTAAAGATATTTTTATTCCTATCACCAGCAATATCATCTCTATCTGTTTCAACCTGATCAGAAGAAGAGTCTAAATTTAGGCTAATACCTTCTTTAGCTTCAGCCGCGGCCACATCTTCGCCTTCTTCCATATCAAAAGTAAATCCGGCCATGGCATCTTTTTTCTTAGAACCCTTAGATCCTTTTAGTGAACCTAGACCGCCGCCAGTTTTTACTTTTGTGTCCCCAAGTGTAATCTCAGGTTTCTTATCAACTTCTTGTCCTTCTCCAAAGACACCAGGAAATCTTTTTGCAAAAGCAGCTTTAGCATCAGCATTTAGGTTTTTGATGTCGGCCACAGCCGCTTTTAGTAGTTTGCTTCTTGTAGAGTTTTCTAGTTTGTTAAAGTCTAGAGGTTTTCCACCTTTAGCAGTCATATCATCATTAAATTTCTTTTTAATTCCTAGAGTAACTTTCTTTAGTCTCGCGGCATTTTTTCCAGCTGCATTAGAATTTGCAAGTCCGCCTTCGAGATCACCATTGAATATTCCAGTTCCAGCAGCGCCAAGGAGATCACTAGAAGTTTTAACTGCACTTGGGATACTAACAGTAGACATGGAGTTTAGCTTCGGAAGCTCTGGTCTTTTACATTTTTTACCGGCCTTACAAGCACAATTAGTATCTTCGTTTAGCTTACCTTTTGAACCAGTAAAACAGGTTCCGTTCTTATCCATAGCATTAGCACCGCCAATATTAGTAGCACCAGTAGCTCCTAGCTCGTAATTGGAGGCAAAATTATTATGATTTCCCGTATCATTAGATACAATACCAAGTTTTGCAGCTAGCTCTTTATATTGAGCCGATCTGCCTCTAAGTTTTTGAGCTGCCTTTTTAGCATCACCAGCAACCACTTGGGCCAGTCCTCCATATATAAAGTGACCTGCAGATCTTACAAACCCATTTCTTAAAAAGGTTTTAAAAGTTGTGCTTACTGAGGCTACGTACTTAATAACTAACGCTGCTCCAATTGCACCTAAGCCTAGCGCAGCAAATGAACCTCCACCAGCACCGGCTTCGGCTCTTGGTAGGAGAAGATCTGCGATATTATGACCGATAAATTTAAATGCACTTACAAAACGGTTTTCCTCTTTGGCTTCTGGATATAGAAATTCAATATCTTTAGCTACCTCAGGATTCATTGAGCTCTTAGCTCCTCTTGTAATTCTTTTTAATTCAATGTTTCTTATAAGATAGTCTAGGTCATTGTCGGAATCACTAAGGTAATTTTCTAGATCTCCATAATCATTGTTGGCTATCATTTCTCTTTCGTGATCGGGGAGTAGATAATACTCTTCAATAGAGTTTGTGTTTGCTGCTAGCCCACCTTCGCAGGCATACGCTTGTGCACATCCTGTGCCCCATGTTTTATAACAATCGATAATAGACATTACGAGAGCAATGGCCCCTGCTGCCATAAACCCAGCTGCTGCTATTTGAGCAGCCGCTGCCCGCCTGTCTGCTGCGTCGGCGGCAGCACTTGTTTGTTCGGCGGCATCATATAAAGACTGTTGTTGTGCCTGGTTACCAGCAACAGTACCAGTATTTTGAGCTTTCATTTCTTTTTTGGATTGTTCTTTAAAGGCATTGAAGTTCGCTATCTCTGCACCGACATATATGGCTGCTGTCGCTACAAAAATCCAAGTATCTACTTTATCAAAGCAATACATAGCATAAAGAGGAGCGGCCATAACTACAGCAAAGAGGATAATCATATTCATGTTCATCCCAGCTTTTTCATCAGCTTTCTTTTCTTTTCCATCTAGCCCAACGTTCGCACCAGCTCCGCCACTGAAAAAACTGTCATCGTCGCCAGCATAAGCAGGAGTTGAAACCACCACTTGAACAGAGTAAAGGCTAAAAGCCGTTAGAAGAATTGTTAGAAATCTTAATGCCTTCATAAGAACTCCGAAATTGTGAAAAGGGGTTAGTTCCTTTTCGTCATATTTTACTTATCTCCTTATTATTATATGAGGGAGTTTGGTTTGAACCTAGAGACTTTTTAGTTAGAGTAGGTTAAGTGCATGAAAATATTGGGAAAAGCAGGGAAGTAGCGGAATTTAAAAATGAGAAACACCCGCCCAAGAAATATGGCAAGCCTTAATTTAAGCTACTTAGAACCTCAGTTATAGGTCCTTTGAGGTCATTAACCCGATTTAGGTGTAAATTATGAAAACCTCTTTTTAGGCACTTAACAGATATTTTTTTGTTTTCATTTTTCTCTAGCTCTAAAGCCAGTTTTCTGTATTTAGAGTCATTCTCACCAGCAAGGTACAAAACAGGATGAGAGGTCTTTTTAAAGAAGGGTCTAAAATCTTGTTGATGACCAGTGGATAGAAGAGCGAGAGAGTCTTTCCAACTTTCTGGGTTCCATCGCCTTAGCATTTCATTAATCGTGATCTTACCTAGCTCGCTTTCTTTAAAATCTCCAAAAAGACTTTGTGAATACCAAGAGTTAAAAAACTCTTCTGGGTTTGAGGGCATTCTCTCAAAAAGAGTTAAGTCTGAAGTAATTCTTTTTTTCTTTTCCTCTTCTGAGGTAAGACCCAAATGTGAAGACTCTAGGATAAGCGCACTTAGAGGCTCTCCAAGTTCTTCTAGTTTTTGTGAGATGGCCGTAGCGAGTCTACCGCCCATAGAATAGCCGTAAAGTGCATCGATATCTTCAGTTCTAACTTTTTCAACATAGAAATCGACTGCATCATCAAAACTTTTATACTTATTATCGAGCCCGTGAAAGGGGAGTTTCCAGAAAATTGGGAAAAGCGAATCTTCTAAACTAGATGCCAATACCTTAAGGTCATTGTGACTCCCCATAAAACCATGAATAAAGGCGACCCTTGGAAGCTTTTTTTCTCTTTTAAAGTTTCTATTGGCCAGCTCTATTAAGGAAGAGCGTTTTGGCTTAATTCCATTTGATTCTTCAAGAGGAAAAAAGTATCGAGGTCTTTGATGAGAAGGTAGGTGTTCCACTAATAGTGAATAATCACGCCCACGTCTAAAAGGTTTAATAAAGGCACAAGTTACTGATCCCCAGGTTTCATCTTTTTTAGGAACTATGACTACTGAGGTAAAGACTTCATTAGCTAATAGCTTTCGCTCAACCTCTAATGGATCGACTTTTTCTGCACCACTTTTAAAAACGAGGTCTGATCGGCCTATGATATTTATTACTGGATGTTCAACGGAACCTATATCGTAGGTTGGTAAGATCCCTTTCGATTCTTTAAAGCCAAGAGCGCCAATTGTACCTAAGAACATCTCATCGGATTCTAGAGTTAGCCTTCCGTTTTGATCAGCATAGGCCTTCCAGTTATCCATTAAGTATAGTTTTATGCCGGCGTCTTTTAAGAACTCTTCAGACCTTCCTATTGAGAAGAAGCTAGCACTTTCTGTCATGCCATAACAGGCCCTAACCGGATAACGCAACTCTTTAGCTTTTTGCAATATTTTTTCTTCACAACCTGAGCCTCCTAGTAGGAGAGTCTTTAAAAAGCTTAAATCAACTTCTTTTTTTACAAGCTTTGCCATTTGTGTGGGCACCATACTAACGTGAGTAGGTTTTAATTTGATCAGCTCATCCTCTAAAGACTGTTCTTTATTTAAAACGGCTAATTTACTGCCAGAAATAATACTTCTTAAGATAGGCATGAATCCACTTAGATGATGAATCGGTAGTGGGCTTAAGTAAAATGAGTCTTTATCTAAATCAAGAATATTGGCCTGAGCGCTAGCTCGTTTTTTTAAGTTTTTCCATGAATGCAGGTGAATTTTTGGACTCCCTGAAGAGCCGCTGCTTAAAAATCCTACGCTATTTTCTGGGGCAAATTGTTTAAAAATAGTTTTGTAATATTCACTTTCTCTAGGATCTAGATCCGGGCAAAGGAATACACAGGTCTCCTTTTCATAGGCCTTAAGAATATCTTCAAAATTTGGGTTCTCTATAATTTCTTTCAAACTGCTTCTCTAAAAAGTTCCATTTGATAAGGCCTTTCAAGTGTTTCAATACTTGGGTTTGGAGATTTAAATTTAAACCCCATTCCAATAAGCCTTACTGTGTTTAGACCTTTTAGATACGCCATTTGAAGAAGGTTGGTAAGCTCATCCAGCATCTGTGTAGAAACTTCACCATTTTGCCACATAGAGTCAAAGAATTCTATTGGATATGACCTTTCTTGGGTTACTTGGGTAAAGTCTGAGGACTTTACCTTTACAAACATATTGTAGGGCAGGACTTCTGGGTTCTTTTTGGTTTTCCAGTCCTTCACACGGTGGACAACCTCATCCACAATTAAAGGTATTGAGTCCTTAAGTTCCTGAAAGCTTTCTAAATCTTGTCTATAAGTTCGCTCTGCACTTAAGGACTTTCTTTCACTAAAATTACCGACTTTTGAAGTACAAATTCCTTTAGCTCGTCTTAAAAGAGAACTGCTGGATTTACCAAATTTTGATGTAATCAAAAGCTCATTTTTAGAAATATCTTTTCCGTAATAAATTCCAAGGTCATGAAGCTTAGCCTCTGTTACTTTTCCAACACCAGGGATTTTTCTAACAGGAAGCTCTTGGGCAAAGTTGTAAGCATCTTCAGGTTTAACAACATAAAGACCATCTGGTTTTTTCCAATCACTGGCAACTTTAGCTAAAAATTTATTAAACGAGACTCCAGCGCTGGCCGTAAGGCCGAGCTCTTCTTGAATAAGCCGCTTAATCTCTCTAGCGATTAAGGTAGCAGAGCCATAAAAAAGCTTACAGTTGGTAACGTCTAGATAAGCTTCATCTAAACTTAGAGGTTCTACTAAATCAGTAAACCGATAGAAAATATCTCTGATTCCCTCAGAGGCTTTTTTGTATTTTTTAAAATTTCCTCGCACAAAGGTTACATGGGGACAGAGTTTTAAGGCCTGGGCACTACTCATGGCAGATCTAAGACCATATTTTCTAGCCTCATAATTACAAGTGGAGAGAACGCCTCTACCTGTAGGAGAGCCACCTATGGCGATAGGAATATTCCTTAGGGCCGGGTTATCTCGCATTTCGACTGCAGCAAAAAAACAATCCATGTCCACGTGAATAATTTTTCTTTGTTCACCTTCCACAAACTAGTCCTCTGAGGCGCGAAAAAGCCTAACTAAAAATATTAGTTTAATAGTAAGTAAAAATTTAAGCAGGATTAAACGTAACTACGTAGTAGCCCAACCATAATTCCAGCAATTGAAAAGTCTCCAGAGTCTTTATCGACGATAATAGGAGAGTAGTCTTTATTAGCTGGTCTTAATTCAATTTCATTTGCTGTGGGGTAATAGTGCTTAAGAGTGGCTTCCCCATCAATAATGGCCGCTACAGTTTCGCCTTTTTTGGCATCTTGCTGATGACGGCAAATAACAATATCGCCATCAAGAATTCCGTCTTCAATCATCGAGTTTCCACTTATATTCAAAGCGAAATGCCTAGCGGAGCTTGAACGAATCATATACTTAGGAACTTCAATAGAATCACTGGCCGACTCTAAGGCCTCAATAGGATTACCAGCGGCAATGCTTCCTAATAAAGGTATTGAGGTGCTATCTACCGTATTGAATTTTGACGAAGAAGGTCCTGCAGGTAAGTCTTCAAAGTCGGAACTATTATCAGCGAGGCCCCCTAACAATGTTATTCCTCGCCTAGCGTTCCAGTCGGTCTCAATATACCCAGCATCCGACAGGTATTTGATATATCTTTGAACTGAACCAAAGGACTTAAATTCAAAATGTTCCTTTATTTCCTTTTGAGTAGGTGCGTACCCATTCACAAGGCTATACTCAGCAATATAATCGTAAATTTCTTTTTGTTTTTTTGTTATTCCCATAAAACTATTATTTGCGTATGTTTTGCGTAAGTCAAGAAAAAAATGCGTAAATTTTGCGTAAGTATACTTGATTAAAATAGATAGTAAATTTCACCTGCGTCTTGGAAGTAAAAAGGATGGAAGCTATTTTTGCTCTCTCGTCTTGTGCCAATCGTTTTAACGATTGTTTTATGTTCCTCGTTATTAGTTAAGGCCATATCACTTACTAAGTTCATAGCTTCTATTCGAATAAATAGGTTTCTGGTTCCCACAAGACCATGGATGATCTGAAATATTTCAGGAGAAAAGCTATCTGAAGTAACATAAGTAAGTTTCCTTAGACCCAGAACGAGCCAATGCATTTTGGCCAAAGGATCAACTTCTTTTTTAGCAATTTCCACTCTTCTTATAAAGGCCTTCATACTCTTAGCAAGGTAGAGATGCTTTAAGGGGATTCGGTCCTGCCTCATTCTTCTTTGGAGACGGTCATGATAGTTCCTATTTGCTGCGTCTTTAAAATAGCGAGAAGATTTTGATGTTACTTTGGCAAGGGCGGCCCAGTATTTTTCTGAACTCGTTTCTAGAAGCTTTTCAAAAGCTTCTTCATAAAGATGAAAATCAATCTGTAGTTGAAATTGACCAGTTAGGTTTTCGTCTTCCGTAAAATTACTATCTATACTTAAAAAATCTTTCTTAAAGGCGATTTTATCTACGAGGGGTAGGTAAGATTTTTTCAGCTCGTTTTCTTTTAACCAACCATCTTTAGCGATAAGAGCGATTCTTACTTCAGGATTAATATAGCCATTTTTGCCAACTCCACGGGCCATGGCCCAAAGTTTACTGGTATGAGTTTCACCATCGATTCCGGTAGTCCAAGCCACTGTTTTTCTATTTTCTACCTGATATCTTGTGACGTACTCAGTTCGATCTTGGACACTTATCTGTTCGATTATGCGATCTGCCCTTGAGACACCTTCTACTGTAAAAAGCCATGCAAGGGTAAAGTAGTTATAGGTTTCAATAAACTTTGTGTTTATAGTACGAATCTTTGAGATAGGCCTTAGGTCCTCGATACTATCGTATTTTAATAAAGTCTTAAGTCCTGATCGACAAAGATGTTCTTTCTTTTTATTAGAAATATCAACTTCTAAGTATTGCCTCTCTAATTTACCTCGATCAACCCTTCCTTCATAAATCGGTATTCCTATAAGTCCCAGGCTAAAGCTGAGGTCTTGGGCCAGGCGAGTGAACTTAGAGTTATCCTGAAAGACTTTAATTTTTTTATCGGATTTTTTATCGATGAAATTTCTTGTCAACTGAACTCTACCAAGAGAGGTTGTGCTTCCTAGTGGGATAAGAGGAGTTCCTCCAAATTTTATTCTTCCTTGTCCCTCAAGAAAAGATTCCATCATAAGGACATATTTTTCTGGAAGCTTATCAAAGGCGACTTGTAAGGGAAGAATAAAGTTAACTAAGAATTTATTATGAAAGACACCTTCAGCTTTTGTTTTAACCGGATAGACTAAAGTGTATTGCCTTACATAAGAAGCTGACCCCGCTAAGACAAAACCGGCACCTAGGCGAAGACCTATACGGACTTTATCTTTTACTAGGTAGCGATCATCAGAAGAGGTACTTTCTGGATTTCTTTCAACAACTCGACTAGAGCCAAATATTACCTGGGCGATAAGTCCGTTATCTATTCCAAGTTCTTCACTAGCGATATTAACGTAATCAATATTCCCCGCCAGTTGAGATATGTATTCACCAATGGCCGACCAGATTCCATTTGAAGAATCATCGGCATGAGCTGGGGCACTTAATAGGTTAAAGGCCAAGAATAGGTTTAATAGAGAAATCTTAAAATAGCGTTTCATTTCGTGGGGAAAATAACACAATGCGTCACTGTAAAGTTACTTTTTTAAACATCATGAAGCTTTTTCATGTTTTTGCATTAGTGCAAACTAATGTAAGTTATTAGTTTGGCTGTAAGTAAATGTAAGACCGCAAAAATTGACGGACGTTAGGCATAGTTCATAAGTTGATGCTCGGAAATACTAAAAATGGCTTTATTTATTTCTAATAGGTTATGCATCAGGGAGGCATATTATGAAAAAGTTAGCATTGATTATAGCAGGGCTTTCATTATCTCTTGGGGTCGAAGCAAGATCTCTAGAGTTCAAACAAATCGATAGACTAGATATCGATCAGACTATCCTCACTGAAGAAATTAAGGTTGA
Source organism: Halobacteriovorax sp. (assembly GCA_002720865.1). GTDB lineage: Bacteria > Bdellovibrionota > Bacteriovoracia > Bacteriovoracales > Bacteriovoracaceae. The sequence continues at coordinate 76,059 of PBIO01000017.1, read as the reverse complement.
TCCGGCCTACCATACAATTGCAAGTATAGAGGTTACAGAGATCGAAGATGCGGTAGTTGATAAGGAAGAGTACGCTGAAAAAGGTTTAGGCGAAGTCATTATGACCATTGAAAAACTACTTGCTCTTGGCAAGAAGATTTGGGCCATCGTTGAAGCTGGAAGACCTGTAGTTCAAACCGCATTTGCTCCAACTGTTAGTGTTTTACCCAATGTAGAAAGTCCTAAAACAGCTTTCTATGAAATGGAAAACTGGTCCATGCCAAGAGTAAAAAGTTATAGAGTTGTCTATAAGAACTTACTTGGAATGGAAGTTGTTTCTTTTACTTATGGTGTCTACTACCAATATGGCGGAACTTACAAAGGTAAAGGTAAGTACCTAACTGGCGTAAATGTAGATGCTAGAGACGTTAAAGTATCTTGGGGCTTTGAGTTTAATGCTAGCTCAGCAGTAGTTGCCATTGCCAATATGGGCTCAAATGCTAATCCAAATGCAGGACTTAGCGTTAAGATTAACTACTTAGCTAAAAGCGTTCTTAGGGAGATTAGGTCTTCGGAATCTTTTCACCTTACAGGTAAGGGCCAATTTTCAGTCATCAGATAGGGTGACTAACATATTTTACATTTCCCCCATGGGAGTCTTGACGAAATGGATGAAAATGGGGGAGCATTTTTTTCACGATTCTTAGGGGTGAGATCGCGCTGGGCTGAGGAGCTTAGGAATGCCAGAATTATGGGAGCGATCTCAATTTTTTAAATTAACAAGTGGAGATGAGGTTTATGCACATATTGTTGGGCATGGCGAACCTTTACTTATGATCCCGGGTTTTGGGTGCAATCACTATCCCTTTGAAGGAATTCAAAGACCCTTATCTGAACATTTTAAATTAATAATGATTCATAACCGTGGCATGGGTATGTCTTCTCACGCAAAATCAAATTATGAAATTGAGAATTTAGCTGAGGATGCCCTAGAGGTAATGGAGCAATTAGGGCATAAAAAGTTTCATGTCTTAGGAATTAGCCTTGGTGGACTTATTGCTGAAGAAGTTGCCATGAAAGCACCGGAAAAAGTTAAAAAACTATGTCTTTTATGCACAACTGGAGCCGGTAAAGATTTTGTAGAGCTAAAGCCATTTTCTGAAGAAGGCTTAATTGATTTTTATAAAATGGATCCTATGGAGCGCTCCGTGCTTTTAACTGAGGCCACTGTAGATCAAAATTTAAAGGCCAATAAGCCTGAAAGATTTAATCAAATAGTAAGGTTAAGATTTGAAAATAGAGCTGATCTAGAGCAGGTGATTATTCAAAATAAAGCTGCCATTAATTACTTGGGTAAAAAGAAAGATCTCTCAAAAATTAAGGCCCCGACCCTGGTTTTAACTGGGGATCATGATAGAACTGTTTCACCTCAAAATAGTGTTATTTTGGGAAAGCAAATTGGTAAGTCCAAAGTGGCTATTATCGATGGAACAGATCATATGTTCGCTCTTGAAAAACCATTACTAACGGCCACTCATATTGAAGATTTTTTAAGCTCTAGTCACTAATACTAAGCACTTATAAACCTTGTATAATTTGCCAGAGCTCTTTGGAATCGCCTTTATAAGTTCTATAGTCCAGCCCATGCAAAAACCTGTTCTTTTTTCGCTTTTAATGACGATCCTCATTCTCTCTTCAGCAACAGCTAAAGCAGAGAAAAAGGCAGCGATTATTCAAGGGTATGACTATATCGTGGCCCCAGGGGAGATTTTTAACCTTGAGGTAAAAGTAGAAAGAGCCAAGTTCTTTCCCTTGCGAGCTGATTTAAAGAAAGAGATGGTTCATTATTATAATGGCGATTATCATTTAGGTACTAGTCTTACTAACCGTGATGGACTATCAAAGTTAGAAACTGTTTTTTACACTCCTGGATTATATATAATCAAAGCAGAGTTATCTAAGAACTCAAAGTATCGGTCTAATAAAACCGATAATCGAGTTCTGGTTGTTGATCCCAGTGTCCCGCTTCTCGTTTCCGATATTGACCATACTTTGGCCGATATTTCAGGACGTGAATTTTTGAGAACACCAGACCAAAAAATTCCAACCCTAGCGAATGCTTCAGAGGTTTTGAATAGACTCTCAAAAGAGTTTAAGATTTTCTATATGACAGCTAGGGATGACTTATTTATTAAACGTACAAAAAATTGGCTAGATATCAAAAAATTTCCTGTGGGTCCTAGCTTTTTTTGGGATTTCGGTTTTTTCAACAATATTCCAAGAAACCATGGAGAATATAAAGCTGCTCAGATCAAAAGACTGGCAAAGAAGTTTAAAAATATCCTAATAGGGGTAGGGGATAAGCCCCATGATGTAGCCGCTTATCGTGAAAATGGGTTAAGGGCCTATTATATTGGAGACACACGTGAAGAGCTTGTCCCAGGAGTGATCTCCCTAAAAACGTGGACAGAAATCGAAAATCACCTTAAGACTCACCCAATTGGTACCTTGGAAGGGGATCCCCTCATAAAGTAGCGAAATTTCGGTTATTTAGTTAAAGTCTTTTTTACAATTTCGACATGTCGGTTTGATTTGTTCTTAATAGCTGGGTAAAAGCCAAGTAGTTAATTTTACCTGTTGAGAGGCCCCTTTGAAACTGTTTACCCCGTGCATGTTGTTCTTGTTGTTATCCGCTCCTTTGTTCGCTGAAACTAAAAGCTTTTTTATCGATAGCTTTGAGTATGAAGACCGTGTTTATTCTAGGTCAAAAAAGACAGAGCTAGGTGATCAAACAGAAATCGAGGTCAGTGCTAAGTATATTTACCAGCCAGGAACTTTCGCTCGACTAAGATTTGAAACCTCTCCTGAAGAGAATAGAGAAAATAACGAGACCTCTAAATTTGAAATCCAACTAGGACATAAGTATCAAAGTGTTAATTTTAATGTTGACCTTGAGTTACAAACAAATAAATCCACAAATGGTGGTTCTGCTCTAGGGCTCGATCTCGACTCAGAGTATACCAATATCAAATGGCAGATTAATCCTATGTTCAGTTTTACGTTCTTTCCCTTTAACTTTGATGGTGAAGTTGGAAAAGAGTTTAATACCTGGGATGTCACTAGGATTAAAACAATTGATGGTTCACCAACGACTGTTTCTAATTCACCTGTAGGATCAGAAAAAATCGTAGAGAAAACAATTCCAGGATTTGTGTTAGGAATTACACCAGAGGCCATAAAGGGTTTAGGCATCTATGCTGGCTTTGGGGTGGCATCTTATTTTTATCCAACTAACCCAAGCTTTGATTTACTTACTAATACGACTGCGACTTCTTGGGAAAGAAAAGAAGATCATGGTTATAAGTTTGGATTAGATTTTGAAAGAGAGAGTTTTGATTTAAAAGTTGAATATGTTGGTCATGATAGATCTGAAGAGACAGGCTCTTTATTAGAATATGCAGCATCTGCTTACTTGATTGCTAAAGTTGGTGGTCTCGTCTTTGATGCTGAAATTACTATGTCTAAAGCGGGGCAGAGGCCTTGGTTCACACCAAGAGGGACTACCTGGTTTGAAACCACATCTCCTTTTAGGAAAATCTATAAAGACTATTTCGGAAACAATCTTCAAGACTGGATTGGTAAGACTGACTTCGCGACTGGCCTTAGAGTTGGTTATCAAATTGGAGATTTTACCCCTTATTTTTTAGTTCGCTATCAGGGTGAAAACTTTGTCTTTATTGAAAATGAATCGGCTCACCTTTTAAGGACGGCTGACGAAACCAAATCTCATGGTGGTCTTAGTCGTTTTGGTTCAGGAGCTTATCTTTCTTATGGGAACTGGGTAGTTAATCCTGAATTCGAGGTCAGAAATGCAGCTAATCCTGTATTTGGAAATGCAGCTGACGTGAGAAGCAATAGACTTCTTAGCACATATAGAAAAACAGATTATCTTTTAACCTTTACTGTTAGCTACGATATTGATGGCGACAACGCTTTTGCCCCTTAAGAGGAATAAAATGAAAAAAATATTTTTAATTTCAATGATTCTTGTTCTTTTTAACAGCTGTTCAGATGGCGGGGTTGAAACAATTTCTAAACCATTAGGTCCTGAAGTGAGCGCTCTTCACGCTGATATTAATCAACTTGAGGTGGGTCTCGCTGATAGTTTGTTTATGAGAAACTCTACAAAAGATGAAGTTCTTTTAATGAAAACTTATTTAACTCAAGCAAGAGTATTAACAACAAGGTTAAACTCTATTCCAAACGATTCTATGGCCGCTAAAGAGCTATTTTTAGTTCTTAAAAATATAGAGGCATTTCCTTTTTCAGCCAGAGATGAAGGACTTTTTGAAAATATGATTTTTCGTCTTAGGGTTACTCTTAGCAAGTTCGCTGATATTCAAAACTTGGATCTTGCAGGAATTGAATGGTCACTTCTTAAGTTTCAGTTCCAAGGAAAGCTTAGTCCATTTAAGGCAATCAAGACTTTTAATGAATCGCCCATTTGGCAGTATGGAACTTTTAAGGCCGATACTTACGCAAAAGCTGACTCAAGAGGTGTGAAAGCTAATACTTGGCTTTTTTCGCCAATATATGACCTTAGTGGTTCAAAAAAACATCAATTACTTGTTAAGCATATTGTTAGAAACCCTGAATGGGAAAACTTTAAATTAAAAATATCAACTGACTACGATGGTGCTGATCCTGAGGCTGCTACCTGGAAAGAGCTTAAAATCAAACCAAATCGTGGAGTTTCACCAAACCAATGGACAACTCTAGAGTCAAGCCCAATTGACTTAAGTGAATACACAGGTAAAAAAGTAGTTTTTGCTTTTCAATTTTTAGCTACTGAAAAAAGTAATTCAGTCTGGGAAATTTTAAAACTTGAAATAAAAGGAACAGGGAACTCCGTTAGTTCTGAGGAGCTAGAAGTTACTTATGTGCCTGCGCCAACAGATCCTCCTGTGAATGAGGACGAGAATAATTAATGAAAGCTACCTTTCTTCTTATATTGATTTTAGTTGTTAGTTGTTCGGATAAGGTCTATCGATATGATTTCGGTGAGTCGGTCTTGGCCACTAGCAAAAAAGAACTAGGCTCAAACACAGCCAGTACACTTATGGGTCTTGCTATTAAGGAAGTTAACAACCTTGATATTGTACTTTTTCCCAGTGATCTTTTAGTTGATAGTAAATTTTCTGAATTAAAGCTCCAGATGAGTGACTCTGAAATTGAAACAGCTCTTGGGTTATACGATCTTGGTGGTGCTAAGGATAATTTTAAAACTGGTCGCATGACTGGGAAGCAGATTAAACGTTTTTTAAGAAAGAGAAATCAAAGAGCAAATAAGGCGGACCTTCATACTGTAGGAGTTAGCTATAAGCTTGAGCTTAGAGGAGGTATCGTTGAAAATTTTGGTATTTCCGGTGAACTCGGAGAGTCTCTTGATTTAAATCGAGTTTATAAAGTAGCTATCAGTGATTATTTTTACTTTAACAATGCCACTTTTCCCGGCTATTTCTATGGAAATGGTCTTAATAGGGACTTTACAGATGTTCAGAATATTGTCTCTGCAAAAGAGAGCTTAAAAATATATTTAAAAAGCTTAAAAGAGCTACCTTTTATGGCGGTTCAGAACTCAATTGTCGTTAAAAGAACTGGAGAAGACTTAGGTCTCGTAAAGATTTATGAAATTCAGGGTGAATCACATAGGTCAAAATTATTAGGAAATATCGTCAAAACAAGAGGGGTGGTTACCGCACTTGGTAGTAATGATCGATTTCCTAAAGGCTTTGAGTTTTATATTCAAGATATTGAAGGTGATAATAACCCTCGTACCTCTGATGGGGTAAGAGTTTTTAAAGAAAAGAATGAGGAAGGATTAAAGCTTGGTGATTTAGTAGAGGTTAAGGCCACCGTCTTTGAAGAAGTCACTGGCACGAGGATGTCTCGAACCTCCCTTATGGATGTTAACTCTGTAAAAATCCTTTCACGTTCAAATGCATTGCCTAAAGCTGTTAAAATCGGAATAGGTGGTAGAGATATTCCAAATGCTAGGGTCTCTTCATGGGTAGGTGACTTAAATTTTAAGCCAGGGCTAGATTTAGAAGACGGAATTGATTTCTGGGAAAGTCTTGAAGGTATGCGCTTAAAAATGAACGACTTAAGAATCGTTGGTTTTAGAGGCGGTTATGAGGAATACGATAGTCAGAGACCGAAAGATTATTTAAATTTATATATTATCGGGGATGCTAAAGAAGAAAAATCTCATAGCACCTGGGTTAATGGAATCATGATTGATCCACTGGCAGGTGATTTTAATCCAGAAATTGTTCAAATTGTTTCAAATCATCTTAGTAAAGGAATTCCTAATAAAAAATATTTTAATGTCGGTGACTTGATCAACGGAGCAGTTGAAGGTGTATTGACCTATGAGATGAATATTTTTGGAGATGGCGAGTTTAGTATTGTTCTTCCTGAAAGCCAGGATGTTTTAATTAATGGTTATGAAGGGCTAGGAGAAGTTAAGCTAGAAAATAGACCAATTACTAAACTAACGCCAGAAGAAGACCAGCTCACCATTGCTACTTTTAATATTGAAAATTTAAGTGCTGACCAAACGGCTCGAGTAAAAAGGGTTGGTATGGCGATTAAAACGACACTTAAGTGTCCAGACGTCGTTAATTTAGTAGAAGTTCAAGATAATAACGGTGAAGACTTTTCGGGGGGCTCTGCTGCCGATCGAACAATGTCCAATATAATCGACTCAATTGATTGTGGAGATGCTTATGATTATCGGCCTTTGAATATAGATCCGGTAAATCATCATGAAGGCGGTGTTCCTGGCGGAAATATTAGAGTTGCTATGATTTATAATGCCAAAAGATTGGGATTTGAACATCGACCGCCACCAAGTCCCATGTCAGAAACAATAATTTTAGACAATGGTTCAATAAACTACAATCCTGGCCGAGTTAGTCCTACTGATATCGCTTTTAAAGGCACTAGAAAGTCTATTATTGCTGAATTCACCTTCAAAGGTGAGCCTGTTTTTGTTATCGGAAATCATTTTAATTCCAAACTTGGAGACAGTTCAGCATGGTCTGCTATTCAGCCGGTTACACTTGGCTCTGAAGAAAGAAGGGCGAGACTTGCCATGAAGATTAATGAGTTTGTAGGAAGACTTTCTTTTAAAAACCCAAAAGCGAATATAGCTGTGGTTGGGGACTTCAATGCTTATATGACCGAGAACCCTATGCGAGTTCTTGAGGGCAACCTTTTAAAGAATTTAATGACCTATGGTAATCTTTGGCCAGAGGATAAAAGATATACGACAAACTTTAACGGTAGTTCTCAGGCCTTAGATTATATTTTTGTGAATGAGAATCTATTAAAAAAGGACCCCGAATTTGAGGTCCTTCATATAAACTCAGATTATATGGGTAGGCTATCTGACCATGACCCGCTAATCTCAAGATTTCGTTTTTAAATACTAGGGTCTTAGTTTTTTCTCTGCTTTCGAGCCTCTTTACGGTCCGACCTTCTCTCAGACCTTTTAGCCTTTCTGGTTTCTCTTCTTTGGCTTCTTCGTTCCTTACGAGCTGATCTTCTTTCTTTTCGTTTTTCTTTTCTGGCCTCGCGATTTTTCTTTCTTTTTTCACGTCTTTCTTTACGTTTTTCTTTCTTCTCTTCTTTTCTTTTTTTACGTTTTTCTTTTCTCGCCTCTCTTCTGTCTTGGCGTTTTTCTTTTCTATCTTCTCTTCTTTCCTGGCGTTTCTCTTTTCTATCTTCTCTTCTGTCTTGGCGTTTTTCCTTTCTATCTTCTCTATTCGTAGAAGAGTCGTCGTCTTGGGACATAACCGGAGGAGTAAGAAGGGCCAGGGAGAGTAAGCAAAGAAATAGGTGTTTCATAAATAATCCTTTAGAAAGTGTTTAAAAGATTATCGGGTAATTTCTTACGGGAACTAAGTTAAAATTTAAGTTCTATTCCGTTTTTAACTACGCAGATTCCTATGATTTTTAAGGAATCTGATAAAAAGCTAATAGTTCCAAGGCCATGCTCTTCGCGATAGCCGAGGTAGTTATCCGAATAAGAAGCGATTCTTCCTAGGGAAAGATGACCTATTTCTCCTTCAAAAGTGGAGCTAATAACTACTCTTTTGCCAAGATTTTTGGCCGTTTTAATAAGCTGAAGGGTTTTTTCTAATCCTAAAAGGCTCGGCTTAATAACAAAGGCTTTTACTGATGTGAGTTTTTGAAGCTCAAGGTTTTCAATATTTTCATCAAGTGCAAATCGTTCATTCGGGAAAAGGTTATAATCTTTGATGTCGGAAAAAGGCTCTTCAAAATAATCATAGTTCTCTAATACCTGAAGGTACTTTTCAAACTCTGGTGAACTTAATGTTCTATTGGCATCAAGTCTTAAGCATTTATGTTCTAGTCCCTTAAGAAGCTCAACGTCAGAATCAATACTACCTCGTCCAATTTTTACTTTATATGTATGTTCTTGGTGGATGGACTTTCTTTCGATGGAGGGGTCAAGATAAGAATTAACTCTAATATTAGCTATGCGGTTCCCTGGTTGTGAAATTTGAAAAAGTGCTGCTTCGATCGGATACTTAATCTCACGATGCCAGTTAATAAAATTTTCAGGATTTATATATGAGTTTAAAGCTTCACGATAAGTGGATTGATGTAAATTATCAATTAATGACAGTTCTGTATGGGTTGTTCCATGGTCAGTATAAACCTCTAACTCGAAGATCTCTCTTTCGTTATAAATTTTCCCTGCTACATTAACAGGTTTTTTGTAGATAATCTTTTTTTGAATAGGAGAAATTTTGATTAGTTTCAAAGGGAGAAAAACCCAATGGCGTTTAATAGGCAGGTTAAGAAAAGAAACTTCCCTGTAGCAGCAAGTGAATTATTTAATTCTGAGTTTATTTTTCCTTTAAGAACATATAACCAAATTTTACTAAAGGCTAAAAAAGCTAGAATTGGTGTTAAAAAATAGTAATTTTCAAATTTTAAAAAGAAAATAACTGAGAGAAGGTTAGGGAAAAAGGCACCAAATAGAATTAGCCCTCTACCAAAATTTGTACCAAAAATCGTGGTTAAGGTTTTTTTTCCTTTTTCTTTGTCGTTAAGATGATCTCTCAAGTTATTTATTCCCATAAGAGCTAAAGAGATGAGACCAGGTATACAGCCAACTATGGCAGGAAAATAATCATAGTCTTTTGTGATTAAAAAATAGGTACCCCAAACCGGGATCGGGCCGAAAAAAATAAAGGCCAAGACTTCACCTAGGCCGAAGTAGCTTAAGGGTAGGGGACCACCAGTGTACATAAAGGCCATAAGGAGTGACATAAGGCCTATGATGACTATTGGTAGACCACCTATGTACATAAGAAAACATCCAAAAACGAAGGCTAGGGTAAAGACAAAAATTATCCCTCGCTTAAGTTCTTCTTTCGTAAGCCAGCCCATTTGAAGTGCTCTGTCGGGTCCAATTCTATTATGATCATCTAAACCTCTAACTGAATCAAAATAATCATTAACGAGGTTTGTCCCAATCTGTAGAGTTACTGCATTTATTAAAATCAAAATGATAATCGGTAGCGTCGTTTTAATTTGCTCAAAAGATGCAAGGGAGGTTCCAAGTAAAACTGGTCCTATTGAAGCGGGTAATGTTTTTGGTCTAGTGGCAAGTAACCAAGCAGAGCTTTTTGAAATCATAGTTTTAGAGTTTTTAGCCTTTCATAAACGGCCATATTTTCATCTTGGTTGATCGTTGCTTCTATAAAGCAAATGGACTGTTTCTTTAGCGCATTTCCGAATGCTGACTCTAAACGAGATATATTATCAACTAAAGTGTAATCTAAACCTAGCCAATCAAAAAGTTTCTCAAATTCCATATCATGTTCTGTAGTGATCAGAGGAAGTGTGACTGAATCATTGGCAATTGGAAGATGTCTAAATATTCCTCCTCCCTTATTATTGACAATAATATTTATAAGAGGAAGTTTTAAGTTTTTGTACATTAAAAGAGATCCCATATCATGAAGAAATCCAATATCTCCATGAACCAAAACAGTTGGACCATCACTTACTTCAGCCAGACCAAGCGCTGAGGCGTTAAATCCTTCAATGCCGCTAGCTCCACGATGAGAGAAAACTTTGATATTTTTTGCATGGGTTTTTGTGCTTGCGAAGGCATCAAAAGACCTGATCGAAGTAGAGTTCCCAAGGTAAAGATTTGATCCTTCAGGTAATAGCTCGACAATTCTCTTAGAAATTGAAGGAAAACTGAAAGGGGAATTATCTATTATATCTTCTTTCTGACCTACAACGTGTTTGCAATCAAAAGTATAGGGAGTTCTATTTTGTATATAGCTAGTTTCAATGGCCTTTTTACAAAAATTAGAGATTGGTGCGTTGATTTTCCAAGTTGGGTTTTGAGCCGGGTGAGTATACTGACCCTCGTTACCAACTAACAAGACTTCAAGCTCAGGAGTCTTTTTTAAAAAGCTATAATAATGCTTTGAAACTAATCTTCCACCTAAATGAATTATAACTTCTGGCTTATTTTGTTCCAGCAATGTCCTGATTTCAGGGTGCTCAAAGCTAGGCAGTATCTTATTACTGTCTATATCTGAAAATTTTAATCCAGAGCCAATATCTAAAAAACAAGGTAATCCTGATTCATTGATGAAACTTTTTATTTGAGACTTATCTTCATATTCTGGTACTGCACCTACGACTAATAATGTTTTCTTACTCTTATCAATTTTTGGGAGCTCAAATTCGATTTTAGTTTTATCGTAGGTTCTTTTATCTTTAAGATAATTAAGCTTATTCTTATATTCAGAGGGGGTTGTATCGGTTGTTAAGTCTAGTGGCTCACTAAAAGGGAAATTAATATGTAGTGGACCAGCTGGTTTATCACCATTTAAGAATCTGCTTAATTTATCGTAAAACTCTTGGGGTTCTATTTTGATATTTGGCGTATCAAGAAGAAGTTGTCCTCTTAAGTAATCCCCAAAAATATTATTTTGAATTATTGACTGATTATCGCCTAATTCGACCAGTTCCTTAGGTCTATCTGCAGAAATTATAATTAAGGGTATATTTGTTTGATAGGCTTCAATTACTGCTGGAAGATAGTTGGCCATGGCAGTACCACTAGTACATACTAAAACGCCCGGACTTCCTGTAAACTTTGAATAACCTAAAGCCCTAAAGGCCATACTTCTTTCATCAATTCCGCTGTGGACTTTTGCCGTTTCTAAGGCAGAAATTGCACTTAAAATTGGGGCATTCCTTAATCCAGGCGAAGTAAAGAAAGTTTTAATTTGATGATTCTTAAGACACTCGATTAAGATAGTTGTCCATACCCGATTAATATTAGGAAGCAGATTTACATCATGCATTGAACACTCTCTATTTTATCTCCTGTCTCTATCCACTCTTTGCTTGCAATACTTTTATTAACTATTCCCGCTCCACCATAAAAATGAATTCTATTATCTTTTACTAATAGAGAGCGTATTCCTACAGCAAATTCTGTATAAGATTTTGAGATCCTTCCAATTGGGCCAGCGTATAAACCTCGGTTTAGCTTCTCATTATTATTTATGAAATTAAGGGCAGCGTTCCTTGGAAACCCTCCCACTGCTGGAGTTGGGTGAAGAAGACTTACTATATCTACAATACTAAGGTCCTCATTTATTTGTGCTTTATATCTTGAGTGAATATGAAAAAGGGTTGGTAAAGATAAAATTTCCTCTTTAAACAATTCGAAAACCTCTGAACTAATGCAAAGTAAGTTTTCTTTGATGAAATTTGAAACAAATCGGTGTTCATCAAGATCTTTTGTTGAGTGCAAAAGTTCGGTTCCCTTATTGCTATCAGTTTTCTTAAGAGTTCCTGCAATTGAGTCAACGACAATAATATTGTCATGTAATGAAAAGAGCTTTTCAGGAGTAAAAGAGATAAAACTTGAACCATTCGCAATATGAAAAAAGAATTCATATTGATTTGGGGCAGACTTAAAGTTTTCGAATAGTTTAAAAGCATCAACCACTTTATCGTATTCAGTAATTTTACCTCTTGCGAGAACTACTTTTTTAAGCTCGGTATCTGAAAATGCTTTTTGGCTTTCTGAAATAAGATTATCCCACTGGTCTTCTTGAAATGTGAGATCTTCTTTCTCAATCTTAATATTTTCACTATCTCTATGAACAAAGGTTAAAAGTGAATTTACGGTAGTCGTAAGATTCATTTCTTGAAATTCACTCTTCTGGGAAGTGCCCTTGAAGTTAACTTTTAAAAATGTTTTATGTCCCTCTCTAGCGATTACTACAACAGGTAAAAAAAAGTTATTTCCATTAAAGTCAGACCATTCAGACTCTAGTTTTGAGTTCTTATTGAAGGGGAGGGCGCCAAGATAAATAAGCTCAGGATTCTTTTTTAATTCCTCTTTTATTAACTCCATCTCTAGAGAATTTTTATAGACGCAAAGAGTTCCTAGACCTAAAACTTCAGACCCATCCGGGGATTTCATATAACTGCAGGTCATATCTTTTAAAAATGGAATAAGGTCTCTGATGGACTGAATATTTACTTCCATTTTAAAGGTATATAACTCTCCATCACTAAGTTCTTTGGATTTACAGAAGTTACTTAGTCCTTTGAGAAGTTGATTTTTTAGGTCATGAAATTCAACCATTATTTTTCCACATCACCAATATAAAGAGAGGCGATTCCAAAACTTAGAGGCACGATTCTAACATTTTTCATACCTGCCACAACCATCATGTCTGTAAAGTCTTTTCCATAAGGAAAATCTTCTACAGATTCGTTTAGGTAAGTATAAGCATCTTTATTTTTACTAAAAGCGTTCCCGATTGCAGGTAAGATATGTCTGAAATATAGCAGATAGAAAAATCTGATGATAAAGTTTTTTGGAAGGCTAAACTCCATTATCATGGCGCGCCCACCGTTTCTCAATACTCTAACCATGTTTATAAGAGACGTTTGTGGGTCCGGAAAATTTCTAATCCCAAAAGCTACAGTTATAACATCGGCAGAATTATCATCTTTGGGTATCGTTACGCCGTCTCCTTCTTCCATAAAAATTTTATTTTCTAATTTATTTTTTTTAACTTTTTGTTTACCGTACTCAAGCATTCCCACACTTAAATCGATACCCGTTACTGTTTTTATTTTGGAGTCTTTGGCTAAAGCAAGTGCAACATCTCCAGTTCCAGTAGCTAAATCATAGGCCACGAGATCTTGCTTATTAGGAAGGTTTCTTAAAAAATTTTTTCTCCAGAGAACATCGATGCCTAGGCTTAAGAAATGATTTAAGAAATCATAGGTTGGTGCGATATCGTCAAAGATTTTCCAAGATTCAGGTTTTCTGGCCTTTACAGTGCTCATTAATGCCTCGTGTAACAATTAGTGATTTATGGCCAATTTTTACCTTTTTTAAACGCGGCAGGCAAGAAGGTTAAGGCCATGTCTCATTTACATTGAAGGCTCATAGTGTTACAAATACTTTACAGAAAAAGGATATTGCGAAGTGTTAGAAACTTTTTTACAAGAAATCCCAGCCCAAGCTTTGGGAAAGGCCCAGGACCTTGATATGGAAATTCCATATGAGTCCTGTAATAAAGAGATTAACTCTCTTCTAGGTAAAACTGTTTTCTTAGGTGGAAAAAGGCTTAGACCACTTTTAACTTTCTTAATGGGGCAATTTTTCGGTGTAGATGAAGACCGCCTAGAAGTTTGTGCTCAAAGTATTGAGATGGTTCACGCCGCTTCTTTGGCCCACGATGACGTAGTTGATAATGCTTCCACTAGAAGAGGCAAGGACTCTATAAATGCTGCCGCTTCTAATAAAAAAGCAGTTTTAGCAGGGGACTATTTACTTGCTTCAGTGATTACAAATCTATGTAAGCAAGAATCACCAGTTTTAGTTTCTGAAATGTCTAGAGTTATAATGGAATTAGCAGAAGGTGAGTGGATACAGCTAGAGGCCATTGATAAAAAAGATTATAGCGTTGACCTTATTAGAACCATTGCTTTGAAGAAAACCGCCTCTGTTATGAGCTGGTGTGCCGTTTCACCGGCAATTATTTCAAATCAAGAAGAAGAAGTTGTTGAACTAGCTAGAGAATTCGGAGTTCATTTAGGACTTGGGTTTCAGCTTATGGATGACACCTTGGACTTTGGTGGTAACTCTCAAAAAGATGCCCATCTCGATTTAGAAAATGGTGTTATCTCTGCCGTTTATTTTGAATGGCTAAATAACCACCCTGAAAAACTTTTAGCATTTAAGGCGGGAACTGAGCTTAAGGATCTGTATAGCCAAGATGGAATCCAGTTAGCGGTTGAGTCTGTAAAGGCCCAGGCCCATGCAAACCTAGATAGAGCTGAAGAAATTCTTCATGAAATTGCGAGAAAGGCTAAAACAAATAAGTCTTTTGAAGAGCTTGAAAGAGATCTAAAACCCCTTTCATTTATCCTTAGGTTTATTGGGCGAAGAGACTTTTAATTACCTTGAACTTTTTCGTCTACAGTCATGGTTTGACAATAGGGTATATGAATAAAGACGTCTTTTAAAGCACGTTTACATCTTTCATTCCCATCAAAGGTATGTCTTGGAAGTGCCCGTTTGACGGCCTTTTTGTACAATTCTTTATCATTTGAACTGGCCCTTTGATTTTTTGCTTTTTTTACGGCCGCCGTGACAATACAGTCCTTCCATAGTTTTTTAGGATCTTTAAAAACCTCAAGCTCAAAATATAGATCACCGACATTCATTTTATTTGATTCAACAAAAGGCATTGGTCTAAAACCTTTGTCTTTTAATTTTTTGTGAGCTTCCTTATTTAAAAACTCTTTAGTTTTGTTAAGGCGAATCTTGCAATCAAGATGCTTAAAAGAGAAGGCAAAGGTGCTGGTTGAAAAGATAATCCCTAAACTTAATAGGATAAGATATTTCAAGGTAAAAACTCCCTATAGTCGCCTGTACAAGCAGCTTCTACTTCTTCTATGGTTTTAGGAATAAAAGCGGTTAAGTTTTCTATTCCATTTTCAGTAATAACAATATCATCTTCTATTCTTACAGATAGGCCTCTGTACTTCTCAGGGACAGAGCTATCATCTTTTGGAATATATAACCCAGGCTCGATGGTGAAGCACATTCCAGGTGCCAACTTCGTTAGCTCCCATGTTTCATCTAGATATGGACTTTGGTCATGAACATCTAACCCAAGCCAATGGCCCGTACCATGAGGATAATAGGTTTTAAATTTTTCTTCTTTGATTAGAATATCTTTGTCCCCAGTCATTATTCCTAGCTTAAGCATACCTTCTACAAGCACTTCAACCGCATGATGGTGAACTTCCTTCAAGGTTTTACCAGGACCGGCAAAACTTAAACAGGAAAGCTGAGCATCTAAGCAAATCTGGTATAGCTCTTTTTGAGCATCACTAAATTTTCCATTGGCCGGAAAGGTCCTCGTAACATCGCTTGCGTAAAGATTGAATTGGCATCCCGCATCTATTAAGAGTGTATCGCCATCCTTAATCTCTTGATCATTTTCTACATAATGAAGAATTAAACCATTTTCTCCTGTAGCCACAATATTATCGTAAGCATTTCCATCACCGCCATGACCTAAAAAGATATACTCCATTAAGGCGTGAACTTCTTTTTCTGTTTTTCCTGGAGCCGACATGGCCATAGCTGCTCTATGAGCTTTATCAGTAATGACAGCGGCCTTTCTCATTTGCTCTAATTCGTAATCAGACTTAACAAGTCTTAAACGGCCAATAAGATCACTTAGATCTAGAGTCTTTAAAGGTCTTGGTTCAGTAGAGTTTCTTTTTCTTCGTAGTGTTTTTAAGGCCGAATGTATATTTGACCAAATTCTTTCTGATTCATAAAAATCATAAGCGACCGTATCATGTCCAGTTAAAAGCTCAGGAAGCATCTTATCAAAGTCGCCAATTTCAAAGCATTGATCAACTCCAGTTAATTCTTTTGCCTTTTCAGTACCAAGTCTAAGTCCGGTCCATTGCTCCATGGCCGGATCTTTAGGCCTTACAAATAAAGTAGTGATTGCTGTTTTACCTTTTGGGGTAATAACAAAAAAGGCATCGGGCTCATGAAGATTAGTAAGATAGAAAAAATTACTGCATTGGCGAAAAGGAAATTCAGTATCATTACTTCTCTTTTGATGAGTCGTAGCTGGAAAAACCGCAGCAGCTCCATTTAAGAGTGCTATTAATTTTTCCCTTCTGTTTTTTAATTCACTAAGCATTTTAAATCCTATGGAAGAAGCGCTAAGACTCGGTCTTTTCCTATGGTTCTTATAAATCCCGCAAGCTTTGGTCCTTTTTCCCTTGAGATAAGAATATTATACATTAAGGGAAAAATATCTCCTGGCTTTAACTCAACATCGTGCATGAGTTCATACATTTTTTCGTGTAGGTCCTTATCTGTTTCTATTGAATCCCACTCAGAGTTCAATAAGCTCTTCAGATTGTTAAGATATTGTCCCTGCTTCTCATCAGGAGATATTGCTGGAGTAGTAGGATTAATTTGAAATTTAAAATCATCAGGAGCATAGTTTTCTAACCAAAAAAGCGCTCTTTCTGATCTTTCACTAAAGCGTCTTTCGTCGCGATCATTTTTAATCTCACCAGCGTAAGCTTCCCTGGCCTTTGAGATATCTCCGTCATTAATTTGAAGAATATTGCAAAGATGTCTAAAGCTAGGCTGAAAGGGCATTTCGCTTGGTATTTTGTCGTCCCCATTGAGCTGTGAAATTTCATAGACTCTCTTTGCCATATTTACTTTTTTCTCATTACCGGCTTCTTTTCCATAGACCAATCTTTCTTGACGATCAAAATCCTCATAGGTCTTAACGACATCAAGATCAAAGCTTACGGCAAAGTCTACATTTGATTTATACGAGGCAAAGATCCAACGAACCATTTCTGGTTCATAAATTTTTAGAACATCGTTTACAGTGATAATATTACCAGTAGAAGAGCTCATCTTTCCGCCAGCGCCTTTAATGCTGACAAAGTCGTACTGAAGATAAACCGGAGCTTTCCAGTCATAAACCTCTTTAACTATTTCTTTAGCAGTAGAAAATGATCCACCTTGGGAAGAGTGATCCTTTCCACCAGGTTCAAAATCAACTTTTTCATAGGCCCATCTCATTGGCCAATCAACTCTCCAGGGAAGTTTAACTCTACTGGTTATTTCAAGGTCTTCCGTACCTGAATGACCACAGGCCTTACAGTCGTAAGAGATGTTATTATTTGAATATTTAATACTGTGAATATCATGATCCGTATTACATTTTTCGCAGTAAACTGAAACAGGCTGCCAATCATCTGCTAAAGGTGAGGTTCTATGCTCGTTTAGAATTTTTGCAATGACATCACGGTTTTCTAAGGCCTTTCTAATACCTTCTTTATAAGTTCCTGCGCGGTATTGCTTTGCCTGATAAATTGATTCAACCTCAACACCGACTTTTTTAACTTGTTCCTCATAGGCCTTTTCTTGATGGGCGGCATAGGACTCATGTTCGTCAAATGGATCGGGAGTATCAACGATGGGTTGATACATATACTTCTTAAGCTCTTCTTGCTTAGGCATATTCAGAGGAACTTTTCTAAAAGTATCGTAGTCATCCCAGCTAAAGATAAAACGAACTTCTTTTCCAAGCTTTCTAAGAGCGCGGGCAACAAAGTCTACAGTTATTGTTTCTCTAAAGTTCCCAAAATGAACTACACCTGACGGAGTGATTCCACTGGCCAATACATAGGAATCTTTATCGCCAATCTGTTTAATAATTCTCTCAGCAGTAAAGTCTGCCCAATGGATTGGTCCACCTGAATTATTATTGTCTTTGGCCATGCCAGTCTCCTCTTCCTTTATAGTGATTTTAAAACGGGCACAATTTATCAAATAGCACACGAAGCGTAAATTATGATAATTAGGTATGCTACTATGTGTCTATGTAATATTAAATACGGCCATTGCAAGGGCCTATATTTAGACATAGTATTTCTTTATGCTAGCAATTCTTATCAAAGCTATTCTTTTTTATTTTCTCTTTGTCTTCATTAGGAATGTTGTTTTTGGCTATAAGGCTTATCAGCAAGTTAAATCTGGTATGGGCTCTGGGGCTAATCCAAACGGTAATTCATACTCAAAAAGAAGTCGTTCTGGGTCTGATGAAGACGTACTTGAAGCCGAATATAGAGTCATCAAATAATTGCCTAATAAATCAGCCGCCCAAAATTAGAGGAATTCTTTATATTTTAAGACTCTTTTCTTAAGTCTTTTTCCTTTTTAAAATTAGCTTAACTATCTAAAATTACGTCAATTTTCTAAACTTCACAAAGCAGAGCCTAGGTTTCATTGATAATGGTTTTAATAAAATCCAGTCAGGAGAGCAGGATGAAAAATGCAAATGTGCTTGTCGTAGGTAACCAAGATAATATGGCCCAGGTTTTTGAAGTCGAAGGTCTTTCAGTCATAAAAGTCTCTACTGTTTCCGAGGCAAAAGAGGCCCTTAAGGCATATGAATTTGAAGTTGTGGTAACCGACATGTGCATACCGATGATGGATGGCCTAGAGATCGCAAAACTGGTGTATAAGGACCTTCCAGTGGTGGCCATAAGTGCAAACGGAGACTCTACGGGCAATTATGGCAATATTTGTGACTGTTTGATCGAAAAACTAGATATTGACGATAGGCTCTACAAAGCGGCTATGAAAGCTATAGAGCGCCGCAGCATGGGTCTGGAGTTTGCTGCATAGCGCATATACTCTTCTTTACAGGGGATATTTACATCATGTGTCAGATTTCATAAATCTATCTCTCTTAAAGAGGGAGATAGGTCATGAAATTAAATTATTTCATCAGAGCTTTTATTAGTTTAGTTATTCTTAGTATTTCTACCCAGGCCATGGCCGGACCAATGTTTAGACGTCTTGTAAGAGACTATAATATTGGTAAATATGAAGACCAAAGCTTTTGCTATTTCAACGGAGCAGGGGAGCTTAAGGGTAATAATCCTCAAACAAAAATCAGATTGGCCAGCGTTACAAAACTATACACGACCTATTGGGCCTTGAGTACTTTAGGACCTAATCATCAATATGAAACTCGTTTTTATATTAAAGACGATCAAATGCATATTGTCGGTGCAAATGATCCAATCTTTGATGATAAAAAAGTCTTCTATCTTCTAAGCCAATTTAATGAAAAAGGTTTGAAAAAACTGAAAAAGATTACTTTTGATAAGAACCTAATGGTTTTTCCAAATAAGAAAAATGCTAGCGAAAATAATTCTCATACAACAAAAGATTATATTCGTTTTTTAAAAACATACTTTAATACTAAAACATGGTCTGACTCTTATTACGATGAGTACTTGAGGCTGAGAAGATTAGCTCCTCAGAATCACGACGAAGTAGAGCTTATTGAAAAGCCTAAATTTGAGGCCAAGAAAATCGAGCTAAGTGAGAATGCTCCTTTTGATTTAGATGCCTCTGATGTAACTGTATATTCAATTAAGTCAGCTCCACTTTATAAATACCTAAAGTTTTTAAATATCGTATCAAATAACTATATCCCAGAAAAAATCTTTGATCAGCTTTCAAAAGATGAGAATTTTAATGAATTCTTTGAGAGGGCGCTTGGATTTCCTGCGGAAAAAATTCAGCTTTATACGGGTTCAGGTCTTATGACTTATGATGAAAACGATATGCGTTTTGATAATTTTTCAACCTGTGAAATTACAATCACGATGATCAGAGAGCTTAAGAAATTAATAGAAGCTAACGGACTTTATATTCATGATGTTGTTGGTGTGCCTGGCTCTGACGGCGGGACCTTTAGAAGAAGAAGATTTAGTATCCCTGAACTAACTAATGCCTTTGTAGCTAAAACAGGAACGCTATATCATACTGTAGCTCTATCTGGGATGCTTGCAACCAAGATCGGGTTAAGATATTTTGGGATTTTTAATCAAACTGAAGAGATCTGGTCAGCGAGAAAGTTACAAGATGAAATCATCATTCAGCTTTTTAAAGACTTTCAGGGTCCTGTTAAGTTTCCTTATAGAAAGCAAGGTTTTTGGCCTGTTGAAGGGCCACTAGAGACGGTAAGAGAAGGAAGTTCTGAACCGGTCGTTGCTGCCGAGGTAATGTAATGAGGCTTTTCCTTTTACTAGGAATTCTATTTTCTTTAGGCAGCGCCAGCTCTGTAGATAAACAGCTACGCTCTGGCATAATTAGAAACTCTCCTTCAATGGTGACAGAGGCTCTTAAAATGGGGGCGAATCCAAATCAAGAAGTTGAAAAAGGAAGAAGCCTATTAATGCAGGCCTCTTATAAGGGACGAACTTCTCAAGTTAAGGCCCTTATAAAAGCTGGGGCTAAGGTAAACTATATTGGTAAAGATGGTCAGACGGCACTTTTACAGGCAGCTAGTGGCTCAAATTTAGATGTGATTAAGCTTTTGATTGTAAATGGAGCAAAAGTTAATCACAAAGCAAAGTCTGGGACGACCGCTTTAAAAATAGCAGTTCTTTCGGAAGATATAGAGATGGTTAAGTATCTTTTAGGAAAGGGTGCGGATGTTACTCTCCCAGGTCTTGGAAAAAAAGATATTAGATCTCTGGCCTTAGAGTCTAAAAATAAGGCCCTGATTAAGCTATTTAAATAAGCTTATTTGCCTTTCTTTTTCTTATTCCACTTTTCATTGGCGTCATTAATTCCTTTTTCATACTCAGCGATTTGTTCAGGAGTTAATGAGCTTACTTCGATTGTTTTGGCACTTTTAAAGGCGTTCTTTCCTTGTTCGCACTCGTGCTTGGCCCCATCCATTTCAACTGGAACGTTTTTTCTTCCTTCTTTCATCCAATGAATTTCTTTTCCGCAAAATTTACAGTTGGCCATTATGCTAGTCCTAGTTTTTCTTTAAGTTCGTCTTCCGTCATATTTCCCTTAACAACTTCTGCTTGAAGAAAAGTTAAGGCCTCTTGAGTGATAATTCTTTTATCCGCCGTACAGACAGATAAATCTATATGCGGCTGATTATCCAAATGGGAATGCTTTACGGCTTTTCTTACTAATTTTAAGGCTTCTTCTATGGTCATCTTAATCTTCCTAATGTCCTAAGTATGCTTTTTGTATTTCTTCGTTTTCAAGGAGTTCTTTTGCTGGTCCTTCCATTCCAATCTCACCCGTCGTCAATACATAGGCTCTATGGGCAATCTTTAGGGCCGCAAAGGCATTTTGCTCTACGAGAAGAATGGTTGTTCCTTTTTTATTAATTTCTACTACGGCATCAAAAATGGCCTGAACAAGAATTGGTGCAATTCCTAGTGAAGGCTCATCGAGTAATAAAAGTTTTGGGTTGGCCATGTACGCTCGGGCAATGGCAAGCATCTGCTGCTCTCCGCCTGAAAGAGTTCCAGCAAGCTGCTTGGCTCTCTCTTTAAGTTTTGGAAAAAGCTGACACATATATTCCCGGTCTTTTTCAATTCCTTCTTTATCACGCCTTAAAAAAGCGCCCATATCTAAATTTTCAGATATGGTTAAGTCAGGAAAGACCATTCTACCTTCCGGGGATTGGGCCACACCTTCAGCAACAATTTTATTGGCTTCCATAGTATGGATTGGTTTACCTTTAAATAGAATTGAGCCTGAGCTTGGTTTTAAAAGACCGGAGATTGTATGAAGAGTTGTTGTTTTCCCGGCACCGTTAGAACCGAGTATAGTAACGATCTCTCCTTCGTGTACATTTAAGTTAATTCCATGAATAGCATGGATCGCTCCATAGTGAACGTGGAGATCTTTGATTTGCAGGAGCGGATCACTCATCTTGTACTCCTAAATAAGCTTCAACCACTTTGGGGTTGTTTTGAATTTCTGAGGGATTCCCATGGGCAATTTGAACACCGTGGTCCACAACGTAGATTCTTTCACATACTTCCATAACGAGCTTCATATCATGCTCAATAAGAAGAATTGCAATTTGGAAATGATCTCTTACCCAGCGAATAAGCTCAGTGAGCTCTTTCGTTTCATTGGGGTTCATGCCGGCAGCGGGTTCATCTAATAATAAAACATTTGGCTTCGTGGCCAGGGCCCTGGCGATTTCTAGCCTTCTTTGTTCTCCATAAGGAAGATTCTTGGCAAGATGATGGGCCTTGGTATCGAGCTTAAAGATTTTTAAAAGCTCCATGGCCTCTTCTTTAAGCCTGGCCTCTTCCGCATGATACTTTTTAGTTCTAAAAATAGAGGCAAGCACTCCGTAATCCATTTTGAAATGGCCGGCCAGACGAATATTGTCTAAGACCGTTAGGTCTTTAAAGAGCCTAATATTTTGAAAGGTTCTACAGATTCCTTGCTGAGTAATAAGGGCCACATGATCACCAACAATTGATTTATTACCAAGGAGAACATCTCCTTCAGTTGGTTCATAAATCCCAGTGATCATATTAAAGATGGTTGTTTTACCGGCACCGTTGGGTCCGATAACTCCTACCAAGTCAGTTTTTCCAAGCTTTAAGGAGAAATTATTAACAGCAACAAGGCCTCCAAAACGCATGGTTATATTTTTTGTCTCAAGAACTGTTTCCATTATGCGTTCTCCTTTTTACCGAAGAACGGAATCTTAAGTTCATGTTTCCCAAATATTCCACCCGGTCTCCATAACATTAAAACGATAAGAAGAAGTGAGTAGATGACCATTCGCCACTGACTAACGGTCTCCCCGAAGAAGCGAAGAAGCTCTGGGAGAATTGTTAAGATGATAGCTCCAATAACAGATCCCGTAATTGAACCTAGTCCCCCTAAGATAATCATAAGAAGGATGATCACAGACCACATAAAGGTAAAGCCATTAGGATGAAGAAATTGGGTAGCATGGGCAAAAAGAGCTCCGGCTATTCCAGCAAAGCCTGCTCCTAAGACAAAGGCCATGGTCTTATACTTAAAGGTATAGATCCCCATGGAGTCTGCGGCAATTTCATCTTCACGAATTGAGATAATGGCCCTTCCATGGGTTCCTCTCATTAGGTTCACAACAAATAAAATTGTGATCACCACCCAAAGATAAACCCAGAAGAGGTTTGACCATTTTGGAATACCGGTAAAGCCACGAGGTCCACCGATAACATCCATATTCATAATTAAAATTCGAATAATTTCACCAAAGCCAAGGGTGGCAATGGCCAAATAATCTCCCCGTAGTCTTAAGCAAGGAACACCAATAAGAATTCCTGCAAAAGCTGCGGTTATAAAACCAATCCCGCAGGCGATAAAAAGATTTAGAAAATCTAAAATTGGCGGCGCCCAGTAAACACTATAAGCCGCTGCAGAATAGGCACCTACGGCCCAAAAACCTGCATGACCAAGGGAGAACTGACCGCAGATTCCATTAATAAGATTTAAGCTCACGGCTAAGATAATAAAAATTCCAGACATAAGAGCTAAGTGAATAATATAGTCCATTACACTTTCTCCTTTCTGTTCTTACCTAAAAGCCCTGAAGGCTTAAGTAATAAAATTAAAATCAAGATGCCAAAAGCAATGGCATCCCTATAAGTGGAAACCCAAAAGCCTACGACGAGGTTTTCAGCTATACCAAGTACAAGTCCACCAAGAACGGCACCTGGAATAATTCCAATCCCACCAAGAACAGCGGCGACAAAGGCCTTTAGTCCAGGGATAAGTCCCATCATGGGTTCTACTGTATTGTAGTACATACCAACGAGAACACCGGCGGCCCCCGCAAGGGAAGCACCTACAAAAAAGGTAAAGCTGATGATCTTATTAGTATCAATACCCATAAGCTCAGCGGCATTTTTATCAAAACTTGTGGCCCGCATAGCCTTACCTGTTCTTGTGTGGTTCACAAGCCAATAGAGAAAAACCATAAGGATAAAAGTTGTTGAGATAATGACAATTTGATTTGTTGAAACAAAGAGCTCACCAAATTGGTAAGTCTTATTTTCAAAATCAGTAACTTTTGGAAAAGCTTTAGGGTCTGCCCCTAAAGTATTTTGTCCGAAGTACTGAAAAAATAGGGAAGTCCCAAGAGCAGTAATAAGGGCCGGAATTCTGCCTGCATACCTAATAGGTCTATAAACCATTCTTTCTATAATCACTGCCACTAAGCCTGAGCCAATCATGGCACAGGGAAAGGCCATCCAAAGTGGCATGCCACTACTAATACAAAAGAAGCCAATAAAAGCCCCAATCATATAAAACTCACCATGGGCAAAGTTTATAAGCTTAATAATCCCATAAACCATGGTGTACCCAAGGGCCACAAGTGCGTACACTGAGCCCTGAGTAATCCCGTTTAAAAGATAAGTGGCAAGGTCATATAAAAAATAAACAAAGTCGGATTCCGTCCCGGTGCTCATTAAGGGTTAACCTTTTGTTTGAATTTCATGCCACCAGCAGTTGTTTCAAGAACAACTGCTGCTTTTCTAGCATTTCTGTTTTCATCAATTGTAATTGAACCAGTGATACCAACAAAGCCTTTTGTTGAATTTAGAGCATCTCTAATTCCGGCATGGTCCATTGAACTTGCTCTATTTAGAGCGTCGGCCATAACTAGAACACCGTCATATCCAAGAGCGGCCATGGCACCTGGTTTTTGTCCGTAAGTGTCTACATACTCTTTAACAAATCCTTGAACAGCAGGGTCCACATCGTCAGGAGAAAAATGAGAAGAAATATAGTTTCCTTTAATTCCCTCAGCACCAGCTAGCTCTTGAAGCTTTGGAGAATCCCAACCGTCTCCACCTAAAAATGGAAGATTGATTCCCATTTGGCGAGCTTGATTAAGCATAAGACCTACTTCTGTATAATAACCTGGAAGCCAGATTACATCAGGGTCTTCTCTTTTAACTTTTCTTAGAAGTGATCTAAAGTCTGTATCTTTTTGAACATAAGTAAAAGTTCCTTCAACAACAGTTCCGCCCATCTCAACAAATTTTTTCTTAAAAACTTCTGCAAGTCCTTTTGAATAATCTGAAGAGTTATCAACGATAATGATTGCCTTTTTCTTGCCTAGAGTTTCAAAGGCAAACTTGGCCATAACAACACCCTGAAAGGCATCGGTAAAACAAGTTCTAGAAATATAATCTCCGGTCTGAGTTACTGTTTCGTTTGTTGAAGCAGGAGTCATAAGTGGAACCTGAGCTTTTTGAGCAATAGGTGCACCGGCCAGAGTATTTGATGAAGCAACTGAACCAACAATGGCGTGAACTTTATCAATATCAATTAATTTTCTTACAGCATTAGCAGACTCAACTGGCTCGCCTTTATTATCTTCAACAATCAAACGAATTTTCTTTCCTTTGATATCTCCGATTTTCTTTAGGGCCATTTTCATTCCGTTTACAGATTCTTGTCCGTAAGTGGCGATAGGTCCTGTCATTGGAAAAACGGCACCAAGGACAATCTCAGTGGCCGAAAGAGCAGCTTTTGCAACAGGTGCTTCGGCAGTTGTTTTAGATTCTTCTTTTTTACAACCTTGGCTAAACATAGCAAGGGCCGCAAATACCGCAAATAATGGGATTAGCTTTGTGATTGTTTTCAAGGGTCTCTCCTTAATAGTGAAAAAAATTAAATAAGTTGGTTAATCTTAAAATCCCCAACATTATCGAAAACGCGCACTGCGTTTGTAAAGGACTTAAATCTAAAGAATTTAGGGAATTAGCTGTAGAGCAGTATATTAGAACGCTGATCCAAATAAGTTTCTCGCCCAGCTAGCTCTAGGGTTTCTAAAGTTTGAAGATCCCCTGACTCTTCGACCCATTTTCGAATCTTGTCTGTGCCGTTGATAAAGTCGATGGCAAGGCGATCATTTTGATATTCGTAAGGTTTATCATTCCATTCAAACTTTTCCCCAAGCTCTGTATAAAGGGCGTGGCAGAGAAGTTGTCCGAAGCGCCAGCTTAAAAAAGTTCTCGGGTTTGTGACGTGAACCTGCATTCCGCCGCATGGGGTATTTGCGTGTTTTTGAAAGGTGGGCATAAAGACGCATGGTCTTATGGTGAATCCTTCCAAGTCCCAGGCTTTTATTCTTTGGTTTAAAGAATCAGCAAACTCAAAGGCCTGAATATCTGGGTGGCCAATCATCTCAAGGGCGCGAGTGGTTCCTCGTCCTTCAGAAATATTAGTGCCTTCATAAAGAACACTTCCACAAAAAACTAAACAGCCGTCGCTAGTCGGTAAATTTGGAGAGGGAAGTACCCAGGGCAGTCCTGTTTCTTCCCAGTACATGTCTCGTTTCCAGCCTTCCATGCCAATGACTTGTAGCTCGCATTCACTTCCAAAATAGGTGGCCGCTAGTCGGGCAACTTCACCCATAGTAAGGCCATGCCTTTGAGGAATTGGATGTCTACCTACAAAAGATTCAAAACCTTTTTCTAAAAGATTTCCTTCAATTAAAATTCCCCCGGCCGGATTAGGTCTATCTAAAATAATCACCTTGATATCTTTTTTAGAACAGGCCTCCATAAGATGGGTCATGGTGTGAATATATGTATAAACACGAGTCCCAACATCTTGAAGGTCGACAATAATCGTATCGAGTCCTTCAAGCATTTCATCAGTGGGAATTCTTGTTTCAGAATAAAGACTATAAACCTGCATCTTAAAATAAGGATGAGTATAGTGAGTGGTCTCAACCATATTATCTTGCACATCAGTTACGAAACCGTGCTGAGGTCCAAACAGTCGAATAAAACGATCACCAAAAATCTCTTTTAGCTTAATGGCACCATGGATAATATCCGAAGTAATGGATGCGCTATGACATAGGTAGCCGATCTGACCTTTAACTTGGTCTTGAAGCGCCTTGTCAGAAATTAATCTATCGAGTCCGTGTTGTATCATTAGGGGGTTATTGTACTTGCAAGACAAAGACAAGAAAAGCATGTTTTAAAATTCTTCAAATCTTGTATTATATGGACACACAATCGAAGACACACACATAAAAGAAGACGGAGACATTCAATGAGACAATACCTAGATATGATGAAACATGTTTTAGAGAACGGTGAAGTTCGTATGGACAGAACTGGAACTGGAACAGTTAGCGTTTTTGGCTACCAAACAAGATATGACCTGGCCGAGGGCTTTCCTATTGTCACGACGAAAAAATGTCATCTTAGATCAATCATCCACGAGCTACTATGGTTCTTAAAGGGTGATACCAATATTGATTATCTAAAAGAAAACAAAGTGAGAATCTGGGACGAGTGGGCCGATGAAGAAGGAAACTTAGGTCCTGTTTATGGAGCTCAGTGGCGCTGCTGGAAAGGAAAAAACGGCGAGTGTATTGATCAGATCACAAATCTTATTCGCGGCCTTATCGAAAATCCCTTTTCTAGACGTCATATTGTTTCGGCCTGGAATATTGGTGAGCTTGACGATATGGCCCTTCCTCCTTGTCATGCTTTTATGCAGTTCTATGTAACAAACGATAAAAGACTTTCTTGTCAGCTTTATCAAAGATCGGCAGATATCTTTTTAGGTGTGCCTTTTAATATTGCTTCATACTCACTTCTTGTTCTTATGATGGCGCAGGTTTGTGGTTATAAGCCTGGAGAGTTTGTACATACAATTGGTGATGCCCATCTTTATCAAAACCATTTAGAACAAGCTAAAGAGCAGTTAAAGAGAAAGCCTCATCCTCTTCCTCAGATGAAGCTGAATCCTAATATTAAAAATATCTTCAACTTCACTTTTGATGATTTTAAATTAGAAGGATACGAAGCTCATCCTCATATTAAAGCTGAAGTTTCAATATGATCATTAGTCTGATTGTCGCCATTGGAAAAGAACGCCAAATTGGGAAAGACAATCAGATGCTTTGGCATATCAAAGAAGACTTTAAAAAATTTAAAGAAACCACGATGGGTCACCATTTGATTATGGGCCGAAAAACTTTTGAGTCAATCGGAAGACCTCTTCCGGGTAGAACGACAATTATCATAACGAACAATAAAGACTACAAGGCCCCTGAAGGAGTTCTGCTCGCGGGCTCTCCTGATGAGGCCATTCAAATAGCAAAAGAGCGCGGTGAAACCGAAGCCTTTATCGCCGGCGGCGGAGTCATCTACGGTCTCTTCCTAGAAAAGGCCAATCGTCTCTACCTAAGTGTCGTCGACTACGACGGCGAAGCAGACGTCTTCTTTCCCGACTACCAAAACTACGAATGGCGCTCCCTTCAAAGCGAATCCTATGAGGCCGACGGTAAAACCCCTGCCTGGGCCTTTCAACTTTTAGAAAAATAGTTTCACCTATAAGTTAACTAGAATGTAGTGCTTTAATATCCAGGTTTGAATTGAAATCCCAATACTCATTATTGTAAAACTTATAATTGCCATTCTTATGGTCAATTTAAGTTCATTTTTTTCAAACATATATATCATTTTTGTTTCTAGCTGTTTGAAATCTTCTACGGTAGCAAAATTGTCATTTATATAACCTGTCCAAGTTTTCACTAGCACCTCAGATTGTATTTGGTTAAATCCAGCTTCTTTTAGCTTTTGAGTTTGAGTAAGGGTATCCAATTTTATTTCTCCATCTTCGGGTTAGATGGAATTTAATTCAAGATGTTTTTCACTCCAATAAGGATAAGTAGATAGAACTATTATGTTTTAAAAATGAAAAACTTAAAAATTGCAGAGCTAACTATTTTTATGACAGAATTCTTTTAGAAGTTTGTTGAATTCTTTGGTGCGTTCGTAATGAGGGGCATGGCCGCAGTTTTTGATGATTTTTAAGTCGATATCTGATTTTAGTTTTTTGATTTCTTCGGCGGTACCAAGGGGAAAGAGGGAGTCTTGGTCCCCCCAGATCATTTGAATGGGCATGCTTAGATCTTTTATATGGTGGTTTAAAAATAGGCCGTTCTTATGGCCGTGTTCCACTGACTCAAGACCGTGGGTAAGATCGTAGACGAGTTTTTCGTACCATTTCTTTTCTTGATGAATTTTTTCATAGAGAAACTCAAAGACGGGTTTTGGGACAAAAGGAGTTTTATGAAAGACTCTTTTTAAAAGTGCGTCGTAGTCTTTTGGCTCGTCTACTAGGAAGAGGTTATTACCAGCTAGGAATTCGTCTAGGACTGAATGGACATGGTCAAAATAAAAACCGGCCGTGTCTATTAGGGTTAGACTTTTAACTTTTTCTGGGGCTTTTAAGGTAAGAAAAGTTGAAAGGGCACCGCCCATGGAATTTCCGGCCAGGTGAAAATCTTTAAGTTTTATATCATTGATAAAGTCCAAAACGATATCAGACATATTGCTGCTATTATAGGTTAAGCTTTGCAGTCTTGGGTTAGGGCCAAAGCCAGGCATGTCGGGAACGATTACATGAAAGTCTTTTGAGAAGGCCATGGCTTGTCTTAGATAACTTTCTTTAGTGTCACCAAAGCCATGCAAGAAAAGAATGCTTGGATGGTTTGGGTTTCCTGCTTCAAGATAAGGAAGGCCGGGATGGTCAGCTAGGTCGCGGCTTTTTTTTATTTCTGCTTTTGCTTTTTTATATTGAGAATTATTAAAGGCATTATAAATTCGCTCACCAAGTTTAAGTCTGCTTTGGTAAGGAAAACTTTGATAAAATTTATTGGGAAAAGAAGTAATTTGCATGGTGATATCTTAAACGAAAAAGGGCCATCTTAGATGACCCTTTGCGTAGATATTGATTAGTTTTATTTACAATTAAGGGTTTGCTTACCGTCATTTGAAGTTATTACTTCAACTAAACCTTCATAGAGAATTTCTTCTAATTTTAAATTAAAGGTAACTTCTCTTTCTTCAACTTCTTCTCTTAGGTCGAGGACTTCTTCAGTAAGGTCTTTAATTTTATTTAGCTTGTTAACTAGCTCAGCAAGCATGGTTTTCTTATCTTGATTTTCTTTGATTGAGTAAGCTAACCAAAATGTTGAGGCCAAAGAAAAGACAAGGGCGGCGTTAAGAGTATGACGTCCAAATCTTCTATCTTTTGGTAGGGCCTGAGCTAAAAATTTTCTTTTAAAGCCCACACTTCCTTTATTTAATTTTTTAATAATATAGCTTGATAAAATAACAGCACCGACAGTGGCACCTACATATTTACCTTGAGTCTTTTGATCTTTAGAAATATTTCCAACCTCTTCATCAAGAGCTTCAGCGAGGAGTCTAATCTCTGTGATCTCATCACCATTCATTAAGCGGTCAGCAATTTCTTTAGCTTCAACTTGCTCTCTATGAATGGCCTCTAGTTTTTCAAGGTCTTTCTTCTTTTCGTTAAGATCTTTTTGCATAAGTTTTACGGCCTTACATTTATCTAAGGCATAGGCACTTGGCATCGATAGAGTAAGTAGGGCAGCAATTAAGGTCTGAATTAGAATCGATTTTTTCATTCGATTTCTCCGCTTTTATTTAGTGATTATTCCCCTTTTAAAGAGCAAAAAGGATGCCATGAGAGGGAAGGTAAGTGCCTGTTTCTATGAGGCTTTTTGGGGAAAAACTGTCTAGATTTTATACAGATGAAATTACTCAAGTAATGGGCCAGTTTTCCGATAAGAAGGATGTGAGAAAAATGGGAATTTGGCAGCTTGGCTGCTACCTACTGACATTTGTTTTGATTGCTAGTTTTAAAGGGGCAGATCCTTTAAGCGAGCGTCATCCGGCTTCTATTGGGGGAGATTGCTTTCATGATGTGAAGCTCTTCCTTGGTAAACGCCCAGTGCTTACTAGGGCCTGGAGTAAGTTTAAGAAGCTTAAGGGCGGCTATAAGCTCGATCAAAGAAAGCTGGCCTTCTACAGGGAAGAGTACGCCCGTGGAGTTGATACTGAGGGGATTCAGTTTAGGGAGGTGAACCCTAGCCCTGAAGGTTTACTGGCTTATATTGAGGCCATCAATAAAAGCCTTGGGGGAGATCATATCCCTGACTCTAGAAAACTTAGTTTCTTAAAGAGAAGAAAGATTTCAAAAATAGTTGAAACCATGAATGCCGACGGAAAACTTCTAATGAATGACCTTGAGGATCTTGTGGGAGATCTCTATCTAACCGTTTATGGCCCTAGTATGAAGGCCAATGAAGTGCTCTTTGAGGATAATATAGAAAAAAGAGTCTTAGCTAGAGTCATTCAAGAAGATATGGCCTCGAGAGGATTATCAAATATCTTTGTTAAATATAAAATTCTTGGGAAGAAGAAAACCTGGATGCAAAAATTTGTAAGATCAAAGGTGGGTCGATCTCTAGGAACCGGGGTTATGAACCTTGGGGTTTTATGGGGACTTCCGCCGATTTATTTACCTGGATTAAGACCGATTAAAATTCCTGAACATCTCATGGCCGATTTATTAGAAAATGGATTGACCGATGATATGGTTAAAAAACTAGAGCAAGAAATAGGCAGAGAGCTCGGTGATAAGTTAACTTTTAATCTTCAAAATAGAGCTAGATATAGGCTTTTTAGGCGTTATTATATGGCCGGTATTAGTGCCTACTTAACGTATATGGTGATAACTGATTTTCATGAAACTAATAGTCTACTAGCTGAAGAAGCAGAGGCCCTAGATGAATTGGCCAGTGAGATGACAACGAATCTTGAAAACGCCATGGAACTAGAAGCTAAGGGGTATGATATTTTTGAAGAGGATGAAGAAGTTGAATCTCTTTTAAATACTAAACCAAAGTCCAACCGTTGGTGTGAGGCCATTACTCAATGTCTTGCTAGTGAGTCTGAAGAGCTGGGCGAAAAAATTCAAAAGGGAAGTGATACCTATAAGGCCTGTAAGGAATTTATGGACCCTGAGAATTTATGCCCCTCTATGTGATTAGTACCTTGGTACGACGTATAGACCTGGGTGACTATTATCCACAAAGTTTTCGTATGGAATTTTACTATCTTCGTTTAAGTATCTTTTAAAAGCATAAGTTAGCCCACGAGTTTCACCGACTTCTTCTAGAACAAGCTTAATATCTTCTTCTTTATATTTATTCCACATTCTATTGTAGTTATATCGTCCTCTAATAACTTGGGTGAAGCCCGTAAGTCCTGGGAAAGCACCGTCAGCGATGATTCCATGATCTCTTGATCTGGTATCGCCAATAAAGTACCACTCTTCTTCAAGCTGCTTTGGTCTATCGTTGTCTTCACAAAGGTGAACTCGAGCAGCATTTGTTTTTGTCCCAACAATAGTCACACAACGTCTTACCTGGGCGTGAAATTTTAATTTTAATAGATCAAACTCAAGCTCAGTTAATTGTCTTTGGGTATAAAATCTATCAAAGGCCGCTTCCATATCAGCGCGGTTCTTTTGCTCGAAGGTAGCGTATTCTTTTACATGACCTTTTGAATAACCAATATAATAAGGACCTGGTCCTTCAATACCGTAACTCATATTTGTTGTTCTTGACTCACCTTCTCTTTCACCAGAAACGCTTGATGAGCGGTCACCATAGGCAGCGAAGAAGGCATTCCCACGGCTTACTTGACCCCGTGTGCTTTTAACAAAGGAAGCATAGGCTTCTTCTCGTCTTTCAGGACGTCTGCTTAAAATCTTTCTAATATGCATGATAGGTGTAACTTTAAAATGTTCGTTCGGAGCGTCTTCGCAATTTGCAAATTGCTCACCGCCATCATAAGTGGTTACCCTTTGAAAGAGTCTTGTTTCTCTTTTAAGACCTGGGAGGTCATAAAAGTGACGACATAACTTAGAAAGTATACCCTTTGGATAGATTTTAGCGTTTTCTGTAACAAGGGTTCTAAGCTCTCTTTTTGTAAGCTCAACTTTATCTTTTAAGGATTTTCCTTTTGGTAGCTTAACTCTTTCCCAGTTTGCAATCGGAGCTGATTTATTAAATTCATCTAATCTCATATCTTTAACAATCGCTTCAGAGTTTAATTCTTTCGCAGCTTTTTTAAAGTTATGAGTAAAGTTGGCCATAGGGTCAACGCTTGGGTCACCTATAACATCAATGGTTGGTAGATACTTGCCGTGATTGGCCACCGAATTAATTTTTGCCGTTATTTCACTCGCAATTTCTTTCTCAAGAACGATAGCAGGCATTTGAGCCCCTTGGTTTCCACCGAAAAATGGAAAAACAACTTTAACTGGTCTAATAGAAGAAGCGCTATCCTTAGGAGTAATCTCCATTATTGCCAGGTTCTTATGGGCCAGATCTTGAGTCTCACTGACAAGAAATGGGAAGGCGATAAGATCAGTGACGGTTCCGTTAGGAAGCACTTTCACATCTTTTTTAGCGGAGGTTATAAATCTAAACTGACTTAAGTCTGGACTATAATAATCTACATCTGGAGAATTTGGTGAAAAGAGCGAGATTTTAACATTGTATTCACCAAAAGTTATGGCCTCTGTTGAGGTTTCGTCATTATAGCTATGAAAGAGCTGAACTTTTGGAGAAAAGCTAAACTGATACTTTCTCTTTAAAGATAGATGTAAAAACTCATTAATTCTAAACTGAGAGTAGTCCATCATCTCCTTTTTATAATCAACTTTTCCTACAAATACTCTAGGTGCCTCTGCTTGAATCTCAGGGATTTGGGTTTCAAATTTAGTATCATAACCAAAATCTTCCGGGTTCCATGGGTTTACTGTCAGCTTCCTCGTTTTAACTAAATCTTGGTAAGTTCCAGTAATAGGAGTCACTTTAACATTAAAGGGAATCCAGCGCTCTAGTGAGTAACGGTCATAAGTTATATTGGCGTATGAATCAAGACAGCCATCTTCATTAGTTTTATATACTCTAGGTTTATCTGGAACATCAGTAGTTCCATCCATAAAGGAGATATCAACTTTTACCTCAGTATCAGAGAGTGGAACTTGTGAACTACTAGAAGTTTCTTCATTGAGGCAAAGAGTAAATTTGGCCCTTCTTCTTTTAATAGATGATTGATTAAAATTACCTGAAACTATACTTCCACGGCTAATATTAGTGACTTTTTTAATATAGAAACCAAGTTTATCATCACCTTGAATTTCCTCTCCAATAATCTGGCTGTCGCTAGGATCGGGTAGGCTTAGTTGTGGTCTAATCGATTTAACAACTCTAGGTTGATTTCTGTTAACCAACCCTATACTTCCTGTCTCAAGATTAAAGTCAGTTACTTGAATGATTTCTTCTTTAGATAAACCAGCAGGTGCATTTAAAGGTCTTAGCTCTATCTGCATAAAATAAAAGGATCTATCGTTTAATTTAATACTTGGGTCTAAGTAAAAATTTAAGCTGTCTTCAAATTTTCCATTTAAAGCGGAAAGCTCTTTTTTATCACTGGCAACTAAATAATTCTCTTCGGTATTTTCTGGTCTTTCAAAAATCTTAAATTCAGCTTCAAATCTGCCCTTTGAGATTGATAAGCTTCTCTTGTTTTCTCCATTGAGACCCTTTGTGGCAATAGAGGCGTTAAACTGAATATCAGTTGGATAATGCTTCATGTTTCCTAGCATCTTTGAGGGTTTTGCTGAAAATGCTAAATTAGAAATAATTATGTTTTCTTTAATTGGACTTAATTCTTCATTTTTTTCATTAAGTGAATAAAGGCCAAAATGAGAAGCGGTCTCAGTATCATTATCTAAAAAGATCATGGGGGAGCTAGAGTTAGGCCATGGATTGATGGCCAGGTTAAAATTTCTGGTTCCTTTATAGTGCCCAAGTCCATTGATGCTTACTGGAAATTCAATTAATCTTTCTTGCTCTAAAATATTAAAATCTAATTTTTCTGACCATACTAAACAGCCATTTACATCTGAGGTAACAACTTTAGAACCTAGTGGTGTTGAAATAGAAAAAGGCTCGTCAATAATGGCATTATTTATGGCCTTGTCTTTTAAGCAGGTTTTAAACTTATAGATAGCGATATTTGAAAGATCATTCCATGCGGAATCTGACCAAAGGGATTTATGCTCTATATTTCCAACTAATTGAACAGGTGTATTAACAAAACTTGAAGCCGCTGTGGTCTCATTAATATCTTCAACCTTGTTACTACAAGACATTATTAACCCAAGGGTTAATAAGGTGATTAATGGAAATTTTAGTTTTAAATCTCTAAACATATTATATTTCAAGGGTTTATAATATGTATTAATTTGCAAGATTGATTCCAATTATGAATCGTAGAATTGAGGGTCTAGGGCCTGTTCAAAAACCAAGACTGCCAAGAAGGTAATAACTGTCTAAAGTTTAGACAGATTAAAACTGAAGAGTCTTGTATCTAAAATTATACCAATTATCTAAATCGTTAGCGTACCAGGGACTAAAGCGCCTATCTGAAGCTCCACCTGCCAATACCGTTTCAGCCTTATTTGTTCCAAGGTCACTGATAAAGCGGTAGCTTGGGCAAAAAGTTGTTTCTCTTCCATGGGCACGATAGACCGCCCCTTGAACAATGGTGGCCCTATTTCCTTCAAGCCCAAGTGGACCTTTATCAAAGCCTAAAAAGGCAGGTAGTTTACCATCAAAGAAAATATTTTTTATCATAACTTTTCTTTGTGCGCCCCAGGTGCGTATTTGATTGGCGCTGAACCTAGAAAGGGTTTTATCTAAAACATCTTTGAATAGTTTTGTTTTATCTTCAAACCAAATGGAGTCATTACTTTTTAATAAAATCTCATCAAAATTATTATAAAAATCAACTACAAGTCCGGTCTCTTCCATCACGTATTCCCAGACTTTAGGGCCAAACATATTTTTACCGAAGACTTCCATTAAAAGATCTGAATAAAATTCTTCAAAAAGAGTAGCTCCGATACTATTTCGATCATACTTTAAGTCCCAATTACTAAGAACTCTACCAGTAGGAGAGTCTGGAATTAAGGGCCTAATGATCTCAAAATATTTTTCAGCCTGTAGGCTATAGAGATCCTTTTGAATCTCTTTCATATCTTCAATATCAACCTTTTTCTTTTGGTTTAGGAGCTGCGTGATTCTATCAACACGATACGATCCCATCGGCATATTGATAGAAAGAGGTTTACCAGACTGATTTCTATTTTCATTTGCGGAAGCTAAAAACTCAAGGTTTGGATCTTTAATTCTTGCTAGGTTTGAACTTGGGTGAAGACCTTTCCAGTTCATATTTAAATCCCATCCAGGTACTGGGTATAGACCACTATGGGCCCTTCTCGGGAGAAGGCCAGATTGTTGGTAGAGAATTTCTCCTTCTCTATCTCCGATAATCCAATTACAGGAAATAGTTATATCTTTAACCAGCTCGCCAGCTTCTTCGGTAGTTTTAACGGTTAATAGCCTACAGATTGCTTCGACAGAATTAGCCGCGCCATTTTTATGGCCTGACCAGGCCCTTGTAAGATAGATTCCATCCTCAAAGCTTTCGTTTGGTGCTTTTTCTAAAACCCCTCTGTCGTTTTCATAAACCTTAAAAATATAATCGTCTTTGCCTTTTCTTTTGATAACTTCCGATCTTCCATTAAAATCTTTATAGTCACCGCTTTCTTGAAAACGCCCATCTACGACTTCCTCAATAAAGTAATCGATCATATCCATAAAGCCGTAAGTAAAACCAATTCCAACATTTTTATTTCTTCCCATGATCATGCCGGGAACTCCGGGCATATTAACACCCATGAGCTTTTCATCACCCACAGTAGCGATGAATTCATACCAAACCGCAGGTAATCGATTGCATTCAAGATGAGGGTCGTTGCACTGAATGACGTTTCCTGATTTAGATTTATTGGCACCAATCATCCAGTTATTAGAGGCCTTCATTTTTGGAAGTGCCCCTAAAAACTTAATACTATCGGGAATTGAGGGTTGGTAGATTTTTGCTTTCTTAACGAGCGTAACTATTTCCTCTGACATTTCATCCAGATGGGGGGTAAATAGATTTTTTAATTTATCTAGATCAACGTCATTCTTAATTGATTGAATAATAAATTTTTCTACATCTTGTTGAGTTTGAGCAAGGCCGATATAGGCCATTATTTTAACAGTGGCCAAAGTATCGGCTGCGGTCCAAGGTTCCGGCTTAAAGCCAACCAACTTAAATTCAAAAGGTCTTGCAAATCGCTTTAAGTAATCATTTACTCCGGCGCAGTAATTATCTAAAAAGACCTTTGCCTCAGGGCTTAAGTTTTCAACTTCTTTTTGAGCCTCTCTATAAATGGCCATCTCTCGCATAAAGATATCAATTTCAAGAGTTTCATCATCGGCCTTTAAGCATTCACTTAATCTACCCTGGGCGATGGTTCTTACTAACATCATTTGAACCATGCGATCGTGAGCATGACAAAAGCCCATGGCCATATTGAATTGCTCCATATTATCGGCGAAAATTTTTAGAACCCCTTCATTTGTTCGAGAAAGAGTTATTTGATGAGGACCTATTTTATAGGAATTATTTTGAGTCGTTATTTTCATATCCAATATCTTAATGGGCCTTAGCTATTAAAGAAATAAGAATATTGGCCCCAGGAGGGGCCGGCTTATAAAGAATTTTTGGTGAAGTGGGGGGCGAGGACCAGAAGGTTAGTTGGTCGCTGCGATGAATGGAATATAACTTAATCCCGTATTCAGCGCATTAGAGCCCGTTGACAGCTTTTGACGGATATTGTCAAAGAGCTACTTTGTTTTGACAAGGTAGGCCCATTTTTGTCAAAAATCAGAATATTTTACAAATCGAGGGCCCGGTGAATATGCCATAGCGGTCTATCACGATAAGAATAGTGATTTTGAACTTAATACGAATGGACTAGGGATTCCGAAAGAGGGATTTGGCTTTAGTAATAATCCTAGGATTCTTTTTGGAGCTCCAAAGTTTAAAAAAGCTAAGTTTAAACTAAAAGCATCTGAGAATAAAAAGATGCTAATAAAACTAAAGCATTTTTAAGATATTTAGTCTCTCAAACCGTCTAATGTTTAGTCTGTATTGAATTAATTACAATATTTATGTTTAGTTTGCATATTCGATGTAGGATCTCTCTACAAAGCTATATCCAAAGGTTCTATTGTGAAAAAGATTCTCGTTTTTGCACTGATTTTTTCAAGTTCAGTTTATGCTAAAATGCCCGTGTCTAAAATTGTAAATTCACTTCTCTCTGTTGAAAGAGTGAGAAAGGTATTTCCCGGCTATATTCCTATTCCAAGAGAAGTTGAGTTTCGACTAGAAGTTTTTGCTGAGTTATCTGCATGGAATGCAAAAAAGCATTTTCCTTATGGTAAAGATCAAACAGAACATGTTCAAAATGAAGAGATACAGTCAGTAACACTTCGAGAATATAAAACCGATAGTAATGGAAACCCTGACACATCAAGTCCATTACAAGATATTCAAATTAAGTTCGATAAAAAAGGTAATGTCGTAGCTCATAGTAAGTTTAATCCTTCAAATAAAACTAATCCGGTTAATATCAGTTATATAGAAGAAAACTCATTGAGCATTATAAACACGAGCATGAAACACAATAATTCTGAAATTAAGCTTTTAATTAATGAAGATGAATCTGCTGTACTTACGATTACTAAACAAAGTAATAGCCTAGTTTACAAAATTGATTCCTTAGGTAGGGTTTTTAGTAAAAAGACAAACTATGGTGTAGATGAGGTGTTTAGTTATAATAAAGATACAGGCAAAATCCACCAACACAAGGTTACCAACAGCTTTGGTATTTATGATTTTCAATTTGAATGGAATGGAAATGAAATACTTTCTGCCAAAAGAGTTTCTTGCGTAAATTTAAATGGAGATAGTAGAAACTGCATTCCTTTTAATATGGCAGGGGATATTTATACGAGTACTGGCTCAGAAGATTCTTTAACATCAGAGGAGCAATTTTTAAATTTAGGTACAGGTGTTCCTTATCGTAGGATAAATAGAAGTATGACTCTTAATTATGGGAGTTCAAATATTTATAGTTATAATTATAATATAAATTCATATAACCAAGGAAGTCATAAGCATGACTACAAAGTTTATTTCATAAACTTTAAAAACGATGGCAAATTGAGATCAGTTAATATAAATAATAAAAGTAATGGTAGGTTTGGTAGGTTTTTATATGAGGCTAATCAAATTGACTTAAAAACATTTTCAGTTTCAAGTCGTAGTATAAATGGATTGAATAACCTTAATTCATTAATTAATCAGAGAAATTTAATTAAATTTAGATCTAATGGAGAACTTTCTAAAATAGAAAGATCTAATTTTGATCATGATGCAAAAAACAATAATAAAACGATCTTGAAAGTAATTGATACAACATACTACTAAGAGTTGCTCCTAGCTAGGCGGCCAGTTTTTGCAGTCATCTCAATTTGCCTATCAAGCTCATCAATTCCACCTGAAATGATCATTCTTGATTCTTCTAAAAGACTATCGATATCAGCTTTGGTTTTACCGACAGTAGAAATTGGTTCATGTACTTTTATAAGAACTGTGCCAGCTTCTAGTTTATTGAAGTTTAAGCATTTATGAAAGCTAGAGATGGAGACGGGGATTATGGGAAGTTCCCCTGCAACGGCTAAGTGATAAGCTCCTTTTTTGAAGGGCATAAGACCTTTGCCTCTTGATCTGGTTCCTTCAGGCATGATCCATACAGAAGTATTTTTTTCTCTAACTCTTTTGGCCGCCAAGTTCATACTCTTTAAGGCCTTTCTTTTGTTTGAGCGATCTATAAGAATATTTCCCGACAGCCAGTAAAATTGCCCAAAGAAGGGGATCCACTTTAAGACCTGTTTTCCTACAGTGACTGTACGGTTTGGATAAAAGCTACCGACTATAAAGGAGTCGATATTATCTTGATGGTTAGAGATGATTATGGCCGGTCTGTTTTTTTCAAAGATTTCTTCCCCTTCAATTTCGGTTTTAACACCTAAAAAGAAATTGCCTAGAATGGCAGAAGCTCTGGCCACCGGTCTTAGTACTTCCGGATTAAAAGGTCTAAAGAGACACCAGATAAAGCCAAGGAAGCAAGTAGCTAATAAACAAATATAGGCCAGGGCCAGTCGAATCATACTAATCATAGAGGAGGAGATTAGCAGGCATAGGCTCGCATTCCAAGCCCCCCTGTATGCCTAATTTTCGTCATTTACATGCTCAAATGCCTTTGGTGAAGAGCATTTTTATCTATATAGGTCTGCGTCACAGACGCGTCTGAATGACCAAGGTAATCCCTAACATAAAGAAGATCTTTAGTGCTTAGATAAAGATTTGTCGCGCAAGACTTTCTAAAACTATGGGGTGTAATTAAATCTTGGCATGCCGCTCGTTTAATCATTTTATTTATCAATGAGCTCATGGCCCTAACGCTCATAGGTCTATCTTTTCTGCCTAAAAATAAATAGCTCGTTTTAGATTTTCTATGAGTAAACCAGTACTCAAGTTGATCAAAAATTTCATCAGCTTTTTTGATTTTAAGAGTATGAACTTTACCGCCTTTTCTTGGAAAAGTGATGGTTCCACTTTTTCTATCGAAAAATTCTTTTCTTAAAGCGCAAATTTCGTGAAGCCTAAGTCCAGCGTAATATAAGAGGTATAGAATTAGTCTTTCTTTAGTTCGCCAGGTTTTTTCATGAATTTTTTCCCAATCTCCAGGCTTAAGGTAAGAGGTATGCTGAATATTGATGTCTTTGACTAGTATTCCATGAACTTTAGGCTTTACTGGATTGATTAGAAAAAATTTTGAATGATCTTCGTGGGTCTGTTTTAGGTAATCAAAAAAATTTTTAAGACTGCTTAAATGCCTTCGCCTGGAATTCACACTTAAGGGGGAGCGATAATTTCCGGCCCCAATAACCCTCTTTTTTATGAAGAAATTTTTAAGCCTTTGAACAAGGTTAAGTTTTGGCGTGATAAAGCCGCCATAGGTGAGAAAATTTTGATATTCGCCAATATGATGGGTCTTAACTTTTGAAATATCACGGCCGTATTTTGACTCAAACCACAAAATAAATTGTTTTAAATCGGCCCTATAGTTTTGGATGGTTCTATCCGATTTATTAAGTAAGAGGCAATTCTTAAGATAGATTTTCAGCCAGTTTGAATTTTTCTTTCGCATTCCATCGTCCTTGATGATTACATAAAATTTGTATTTTAAAATGCCTATAATACATATTATAGGTCATTATATCATGCTAAGTATATGAAAATATTGAAAATGTTCATATTTCAATCCTAAGCCCGTTTTTTCATGAATAAGGGCCCAAGCTAGGCCCATTTTAAAACTGGTTCCTAATTCTTGACAGAAATGGTCTGGCGCGTTAATATAATTAGGCACCCAAGGATTTCGGGTGGCATAGATCAGTCAGGTCATAGAGTTCAAGGAGTGAACATGCGAAACAATCCCTATATTTTAGGTCTACTAATTATTCTATCAGTCTTCTTGTATTTTAAAGAAGATCAAAAACCAAAATTAACCTCGATCAGTTATATAAAAACTCCAAAGATTAAACTCGGGATTAAGCCCCTGGTCCTTAAAAATAGCTTTCACGCCCACGAGTATGATCAAACTGCTAGAAGTTTAGAACTAAAGGCCGGAATGGGCGAAAAGCTTGAATGTAGTTTCTCAGCCGGAAGAGTTTTTAAAAGCTGTAAAAAGGGAGAAGTCATAAGCTGGAGCCAAGGAGCTTACCGTAGCGATTTTAGTTTTATTGTTAAAAATCAATATGGGGCAAAGGTTCAATTCTCTCCTAGAAAACATAATCCCAATATCAGTTTTCACTCCTGTGATAGGTTTCTTAAAACTAAAACAACGGAGTTAACTCTAAGGAACACGATTAGAAATATTCAAGATACCAATAAGGATGGAATGAAAATCATCTGTCTTGATTCCAATCAAGAAATAGAGTTACTTGATGGACCATTAATTATTAATCGAGATGTCGCTCTAATTGGAACCCATGCTAATCCGCCGGTGATTAGAAGCGCAGGAGATTTTCCAGTCTTTAAGAATGAAAATAAAACTCTCTTTCTTTATAATCTAGAGCTCGAAACAGGACTGGCCGGTAATTATGGATTAAACCTAGGAGTTGGGTCTTATCTTGGTGCTGATAATCTAAAGATCCTAGTTTCTAGTGAAGGCGGTGAAGGTATTCATTGTTTCGGATGCACCATCGACGGAGACCGAGTTAGTGTAAAAACATTAGAGAAAAACTCAAAGGCAATCTTCTCTAGCTTAGGACTTTTAGAGTTAAGATGGGCAAGCTTAGTTGTAAATGGCGAGTCTTCCATGGCCTTAAAAACAGATATGGGTAGTTTTACTAATATTTTAGAGAAGTCTGTTTTTATATCCAATGAAACCGGTCCTGCCATTGAGATGGTTGAGTCTGGTCTATACTTTAGTACAGGTGTTATCGAGCAAAATGGGGCTGGAGCAGCAGTCTACTTATCAGATCTATCAGATTATATTGGCGAATTTCAATCCATTACAGTCAATTCTAATAATATTGGATTTATGATTAAGAATGCTAAAAATGTTTTTTTAAAAGATATATTGATAAATTCTAAAGGAGCTAGAATGGTCAACTTGGGCTCTACTAGGCTTAGTCAAAACTAAAGCTTCTTTCAAGGCCGGCAAAGACTCTGGTGCTATCAGACATTAATATTTGTTGATTGGTATTTAACTTATAGGCCCTTAGATATATTTTTGTAGCTTCTTTAGCAATATTCCATGAAAGCCCACCGCCGTAACCGTCACGGTCATTATGTCCATAGAGGGCCGAATTATAAAAAGCGGGGGCAGAGTCAGATTGATTATCAAAATATTCTATATCAAGTTTAAAGCCATTAAATTCAAAATTAAATCCTAATAAATAGCCTGTGTTTCTATTATTAGGAGCTTTGTCATTAAAAAGGTATTGTCCCTTAAAGCCAAGGGAGACACTCTCTCCTAAATTAAACCCTAAGTTAAAATTAGCATTATATCCTTGGAAGTCATAAAGGAAGAAAGTTGTTGATGTAGATGAGCCGCCAGTACTATTCCCTAGAAACTGAGAATTATAGGCTACATTTGCACTTAGGTTATTATACTTAAAGCGCATGGCCTGTGCCTTGAAGAACATTACGTCACCGCCAAGATGCATGCTTATTCCTTCCATTAAAAGAGAAGGGGCTCCTTCATCAACACTTCCGAGTCTATTTGTTAAAAAATGATTTGAGGGAACAGATTGAGCTAAGAAAAAACCGAAACGATAATCTGCTATTTCAAAATTCAAAGCTTCTTTTGATCCAACAAATGCGCTATCAGTTAAAAGAAGGGGGGAGTTGTACTCGCCTTGATTTAAAGCCCCAGCTTTTAGTAGAATTTGTTCGAGAGGCTGATACTTTAATGAAGCTTCTTTTAAAACTAGATCTTGTCTTGGTTTGAACTCATCTACAAAAAGACTCTCATTGCTTCCAGTCTCTAAAACTGCTCCTGCAATAATATGGGCTTCTAGATCTGGAAGGACCGTTTGTACGATATCCCCAAACATAGAAAAGCTAACAACCCGAGCCTCAGTTTGCTGGTCATCAACTGTTGTGGCAGAAAGCCCAGCCTTGGCCTTAATATAGGTGGGGGGATTCTTGAAAAGTGCAGCCTCAGCAATTACACAAGTAAAAAATAAAAATAGATAAATAGTTAACTTCATTAAGAAAATCTTACCATATTTTTATTAATTTTTTTAGCTTATTGACTGAACGCGCGGCATATTCGAAAGTGGGGCATGACCACTATAGCTAAAAAGTTTAAGGATAAATTCACTAAAAAAGTTTTCGCCTGCCCAAATTGCTCAAAGCAGCTTCGGGTACCTATAAGACCAGGTAAAGTTCTAATGGTTACTTGCACAAGATGTAGTGGACAAATCCAATTATCCTTTAAAAGCCCATTAAGTGAACTATTTAGCTGGGAAAAGGGACGCCCTTTCTCTTATAACTTTAGAATGTTTAGTTGGCGTTTTAAAGGCCTTCCAATGCAGTTTAAGATTAGTCTCTTACTGCAACTAATTATTATGGCTTGGATGATACAGCTTCTCGCTGGGATGCTTATGGCCCCGAAAACTCCATCTGTGGAGCCAACCACGCCAAAAGCAGATTATGTTCGAAAAATCTAAATAAAAACAGCTATTTAACTTTATTCACTACTATAGATTTTTCCTAGTTTTAGGTATAATAATAGGAAATTTTAAATTTATAGAGGGACCTTTATGGGCGTGCAAAAAGAAATCAAAGAGCTTGAAGTTGCGAAGCTTCCAGAGCTTCAACATAGAAACTTTAGGAACGATGAGTTTTGGAAAAAGATTCCTGGTTGGGCCAATGTCTCAAGAGC
Organism: Halobacteriovorax sp.; assembly: GCA_002720865.1. GTDB lineage: Bacteria > Bdellovibrionota > Bacteriovoracia > Bacteriovoracales > Bacteriovoracaceae. The sequence continues at coordinate 31,730 of PBIO01000017.1, read as the reverse complement.
AGAGTTCTCTGATCATAAATGGCAAACTAAAAACTCTATTCGTAAGATCGATCAATGTAAAAAAGTTTTAGGTAAACTTTTAAAAGAAGAAATATATCAAGATATGCTTGAGGGTCAGAAAATTACCCCAATGAATATAAGAATTACTCCCTATATTTTTGCTTTGATCGACTGGGAAGATGCTGCCAACGACCCTCTTCGTAAGCAGTTCTTGCCCCTTGGCTCTCAGTTTTTGGAAGATCATCCTTTTTATAGAGAAGATAGCTTAAGTGAAGATGACGATTCACCAGTACCAATGATCACTCATCGCTATCCTGATAAAGTACTTTTTCTGCCAACCTCTATTTGTCCCGTTTATTGTTCATACTGTACACGTAGTAGGCTTATCGGTGGATCAACTGAGTCTGTTGAAAAAGAAACCTACGGAGCAAATCAAAAGAACTGGGAAGCAGCTTTTGACTATTTGATGAAGATGCCACTTATTGAAGACGTGGTGATCTCTGGCGGTGATAGCTATATGCTCACACCAGCACAAATTGAACATATTGGAGAAAGTCTTTTAAAGATTCCTCATATTAGAAGAATTCGTTTTGCCACTAAAGGAATTGCCATTTTTCCTCAGAAAATTTTAACTGATGATGCTTGGGTTATGGCCCTTAAGAAAGTTCATAGACTTGGTCTTTCTTTTGGTAAACAAGTTGTGGTTCATACGCATTTTTCATGCCCAAGAGAAATCACTAAATGGTCTCAAATGGCCATGGACCGTCTTTATCAAATCGGTATTCTTGTAAGAAATCAAGCCGTCCTTCAAGCAGGAGTTAACGATAAAGTTGAAGATATGGTGCTACTAACTCGTCAGCTTAGCTACATGAATATTCAGCCATATTATGTTTATCAACATGATATGGTCCCTGGTTGTGAGCATTTTAGAACTACTTTAAGAGAGGCGGTTGAAATTGAGAAGGCCGTTCGTGGAACTACGGCCGGATTTAACACTCCTACTTTTGTTTGCGACCTTCCTGGTGGCGGTGGTAAGCGCCATGTGGCTTCCTATGAATATTACGATGAGGAGAATGGCATCTCAGTTTGGCGTGCCCCTTACGTAAAGCCGAATGAGCACTTTCTTTATTTTGATCCCATTCATAAGCTTTCTAAGGAAGCTCAGGAGCGGTGGGCGGATCCAAAGAAGCAACAAGAGATGATTGATGCGGCTGTTAAAGCATCTGGAGTTCAGTCTTAATTTTCCTAAATTCAGGGGCTTAACTTAATAAAACTATGAGTTAAGCCCTGAAAACTTTTCAATAAAATTGCTGTTACTCCTTAGGTTAGCTAAACCTAGCCATGTCAATTATGAGGAGAAAAGAATGCGAAATTTAGTAATTTTTATGGCTGTAATTTTTAGTTTTTCAGCCGTTGCAAATGAGAGAGTCGAGATTGCAAAGAGCTTTACTGGAGCTTATAAGCTGAAAGTAGAACTTCACAACGACTTAAAAGAGCCTTGTGCCCCAGAGCTTAGAGTTAAATATTGGAACTCAGAAAAGTTTTTAGACCTTCAATTTTTAAATCAAGAAGAAGGGATCTACTTTGTGAACCAACAGCCTAGCATAAGACAGTTTTTAGAGAACTCTTACGTATTTGATGTGATTAATAAAGTTAATATTAGTGAAGATGAAAAATATAAAACAGTGACCAGAATTAACTCTACTCGTATCGAAGAGAGAACATATAAAGGAAAGCCTGACGATTATGAAATTCGCTCACAGGTTTTCTTTTCGGTAAATCCTTTTAATAAAGAAGTTCGTTTTGAGACAATCGATAAGAAAAATAAAAGAAAAGAATGTCTCTACTCTAAAATTTAAAGTAATAAAAAGATAATAATGGCCGGTGGTAATCCTTGCAGGATTGCCGCTGGAATCATTTTTTTATTCGATACCGCAAGCACAATTCCTGCGCCCATCATGACAGCTGAAGACGCCGCCATCATTCCCACACCTAAAATATGACCATCAAGTTTTATGAATAATCCAGCTAGGAGCATCATGGCTAAAAAGAGATTATAAAAACCCTGGTTTAAGGCAAAGGGATAAACAGCTGGAGCATCTTTTTCACTGACGAGAAATCGCTTATGGGCTCCTTTCATAAAAAACACAGACTCTAGAAGAAAGGCCGCTATATGAAATAAAGCTGCAAAAGCAGTAAGGCAAATAAGAACAATATTCAATGAAGTCTCCTAGGGCTATTTATTCTCGGCCCTGTCTGATTTTCTTTTCTTCATTGTATCTTCAATACCAGCTAAAAGCTCGGGATAAGTTTTAATAATCCTCGAAAAGTCCTCTTTTTCTAGTTTATAAAGATCGCAATAACTTTGTGCCCGTACATTGGCATTTCGAGTTGTTTGCTCGACTAGGGCATTCTCTCCAAAAAACTGACCTTCATGAAGAGAGGCCACAATATTCCCATCTGAAAGGATAACTTCGCAAACACCATGGGCAATAATAAACATTTCATCACCTTGCTCTCCAATATTGATTATATTTTGTCCAGGAGAGTAATTTTTTTGTTCAAGGGCCGAAGCAACTTCTTTTAAGCAGGCCATGGAGCAATTCTTAAAGAGTGGAACTGATTTAATTAACTTCATATTCATATAAGTTTGAAGTTCAGTCTGTAAGGCCTGGGGGAGCTCCCCAATTATTTTTTGATCATTATTACTAAGCCGTTTAGTAAATAGATGATTATAATAATCAAAAGCAGCGGTTTGAAGTCTACCCGGGATATTATAGTGCTTCATAAAAAGCTGAAGATCAGCATACTTTTCATTTGCCTGTTCCTTATACCTTGCAGCTTCGTTTATCATTTTTGTGACATTACCAATCACAACACCATAGAGACCAACACCTGTGATCATTATAACCATGGTAAAAAGTTTCGCTCCATTTGTAGTGGGAGTAATATCACCATAACCAATTGTAGTTAGAGTGGTAATCACCCAATAGACTGCATCTATATACTGTGAAGTAATATCAAGATTTCCTTTTGGTGGTTCAAAATAAATCCAAGCACAGGCAATAAAATGCACGATAAGAACAGAACCAAAAATAAAAAACTGCATTTTAATATATTTTGGAATTAGCTTTAGGTTGGAGACAAATTTGAATAATTTAATAATCCTAACGAGGCGAAAAAGTCGTAGCCATTTAAATATATGTAGTCCATGGCTCATGCCTAAACACCATGCAATTACATCAAAGGGTATACAAGCGATTATATCGACAGTGAGGAGGGTCCTATACTGCCAGACACCCATCTTAGTCATATCTTTGTGCTTTAACTTGGCCCGCTGACGGATATGATAAATTAGATCTGCAATAAAGAGAGCGGATATGATGAGGTCGCTTATGACCTGCCAGGTTTGAAGATTGGTTTGGAAAGTAAAGCTAAATGGGGCTTCACAGGCCGTAAAGGCCACTGCCCAAAATATGACTCCTAGCCATAAAACTTCAGCTTTTGTGAGCTTATTGCTACCCATTAGATTTCCCTTTAATTTGTACCTACTTTTCGGCACTTATCTCATAAATATTAATACTTAAGGTTGACAAAAATCACCTTGCTCCCAAAATAGGGGAGTAGATAACTTTGTACTGCATGGAGCGATACATGATTAAAAGACTTGGTTTTTGGTTCTTAACAAACTTACTCGTAGTGATACTGGCTTCCACAGTTATTACTTTTATTACGAGGTACTTTGGAATTCAGCTAGGGGCCGGATACGAGGGGCTTTTCGTCATTTGTTTAATATATGGTTTTGCAGGAAGTTTTATTTCACTTGCTATTTCAAGGTGGTCAGCAAAGTCCATGATGGGAGTTCAGCTAGTTGATAACGACCCAAGGTTTAGTGACCTAGTTCAAACGGTCCATGCTTATTCTAGAAAAGCTGGAATCGAAGTTATGCCAGAAGTTGGTGTTTATGACTCTCCAGATGTAAACGCTTTTGCCACCGGCCCAACTAAAAATAAATCACTTGTAGCAGTTTCAACCGGTCTTCTTGAAAATATGAATAAAGAAGAAAGAGACGGGGTACTTGCCCACGAGGTGGCCCATATTCAAAACGGTGATATGGTTACAATGACTCTTGTCCAAGGTGTGGTTAACGCCTTTGTGATGTTCGCCTCTTATGTAGTTACACAAATTATTAGTAATGCTTTAAGAAGTAATGATGACGATGGACCAGGACTAGGCTTTTGGGCCCAGTTTGCTGTTAGACAACTTCTTTATGTTCTCTTTGCCTTTTTGGCCCAACCAGTGGTTGGTTACTTTTCTAGATGGAGAGAATACAGAGCAGACGCCGGCTCAGCTGCTTTAGGTGGAAAGCATAATATGATTGCGGCCCTAGAGAATTTGAAAAGAAATCAGGACCTACTGGAATCTCAAAAAAGTGACAATATGGCCGCTTTTCAGATTGCTTCAAAGAGCCAGATCCTGGCCCTTATGAGCACCCACCCTCCTCTTGAAAAGCGAATTGAAGCTTTAAAAAGGGGAGTACACGCTTAAAATATTTTAAGTGTTTCTTTATACGAATTGATTAAGTCTTGAACACACTCACTTACTGTGGGTGTGTTTTTTATTAAAGCTGAAATCTGTCCAATCTCAAGCTCTCCTTCTTCAAGGTCTCCCTCGAGCATCCCTTTCTTTGCTCTACCTTTACCCAGAATAGAGGCAAGCTCTTCGGCACTGGCACAGTTTTCTTCGGCAGTCATTATATCTTGAAAGAATTTATTTTTTAAAAGCCTTACAGGAACTAGGTCCTTCATCGTAAGTAAGGTGTCTCCAGACTTGGCATTTTCAATGGCCCTCTTAAAATTTTCATGGGCGGAGGATTCTTTCGTTGCGGCGAATCTTGTACCAAGCTGTACTCCGTCAGCCCCGAGAGCAAATGCTGCAGCTATTCCTCTTCCATCTCCAATTCCTCCGGCCGCAATTACAGGAATAGAAACCGCATCTCTTATTTGGGGGATTAAAGACATAGTTGTAATCTCATCCCTACCATTATGACCTCCGGCCTCAAAGCCTTCCGCAACAATGGCATCTACTCCAGCAGCTTCGCATTTCAGTGCCAGCTCAGGAGAGGAGGTCACGTGTACAACGATGCAGCCTTGATCTTTAAGCATTTTGGTATATTTTTTGGGGGAGCCGGCCGAGGTAAAGAAAATTCTTATGCCTGAGTCTAAGGCCGTTTGGATCTGTTCTGGAGCCTTTTCGTAAAGCAAGGGAATATTAACGCCCATAGGTTTGTCAGTTAGGCTATTTGCTTTTATTAAATGCTCTTTTAACAGGTCAGGTTTCATCGAGCCAGCACCAATAAGACCAAGACAACCGGAATTACTAACGGCAGCGGCTAGCTTTGAGCCTGAGACCCAAACCATTCCACCTTGAATAATAGGGTATTCGATATTAAAGAGATCGGTAATAACTTTAGATTTAAATGGGTTCATGCTTACTATTTACTTTTTCTCTTGAGGGTAGTCTCAAGGGCTTTGATAACTGAAACCATATCAGGAGTTGGGTACTTCTGGTAGAGCTCTTCAATAATCGGAGTCGGCTTACCACCTCTTTCTCTATAGGCCATAAGCTCTTTAACGAACTCGGCTGAGATAAGGAATATTTGCTGCAGTGAAGTTAGCTTGGTTACATTAGCTGTGGAAAAACCCTTTCCATTCATCGAGCCGTGGTGATGCTTTACAATATCGTCCACACCAAGGGGAGCTTCAGGATGTTTTCTGATAAGAACTGATGATTCAAGAGCATGATTAAAGACTAAGTCCCAATCTTCCTCAGAGATCTCTGCCTTTTCAAGCTCTTCATAGGTGGTGATCTTGGCAAGGTCTTCATTATCAACAAAGCTTATATCTTTAAAGAAAGCAGCAAAGGCCAATTTCTCATGATCTGCTTTAGTTTCTATACCTAAGTTTTTTATACATTCACTGGCAACAACTGAAGTCATATGGCAATGCTGATAGAGATAAGATGATTTTGAGTTGATAATCTTATGAAGAAGTGTACTCATCTCACTGCTTTTATCAAAAATCTCTACCATATTATCGACGATTGAATCTGTCAGTTGAACGGTGGCAGAGGTAAAGCCTAGTTTTAGGATTTCTTTTGTAGCTACATTATAGGAATCAGCCACAACTTCAATTTGCTCGTCAATATTCTCAAAATTATTTTCTAAAATTTTGACTAACTGGTCACTTAAAAAGTTTGTAAAATTCTTTTGAAGTTCTTTTGGAATATAAAAATGGGTAAGACCTTGTTCAACATATCTTTTAACCATGGTCTTAGAGAAAGTGTCTCCGGAATGGATCCTTTTTACGAACTGAAAATCGTCGGGTCCTTTTTTAATTCTTATAAAAACATCACAGCAAGAGGTGTCGAGTCTTGCAAAATAACTAACGGGGATTGGGATATAATCCGGTAATACTTTTTTAGCTAATATCTCTTGGGAAATCCCTAGAATTTTAGCTGAAGTGTTTATGACTTTTTCCCATTCGCTAGCATTTTCGATAATAACCGCATGCTCTGAATGACTTTTGGCATTCCCACCTAATATGATAAGTCCAGTATCTAGCTTTCTATCATTTATATAATTTACTAAAAGCTTCGCTGTATCTTCTTCACCGATTTTATGAGAACAAATAATCAAATCAACATTAGGTAAGATATTTAAAAGACCAATAGCATCTTCTGCATTTTTCCTTGGAATAACTTCTACGCCCACATAAGTCGTCAAATTGATGCTTAAGAGCTCATTAAGGCTAGGGTTATCTTCAATGAGGACAATCTGTCCCATAAGTTTTCTCCATTGGTTATTAATATTATCGGAAACTTACAGAAAATTTTTATAGTTCTAAGTCGCTCATGGGTTGAATTTTTGGATTTGAAAGCTTTGTTAAAAGTTGATCACTCATCTCGCCTTTTCGAAAGCCTCTAGTAGAGCTCCTTTTGCCCATAAAGCCCTGACGTTCTTCAAGGATCCACCCAGCACAAAAAAGTGATTTTTTTATTCTAGATGAAGCACTGTAGGTTGAAAGGATGACCGATTCACTTGATAAATTTAGGAGTGTTTTAAACCATTCTTCTGTCCAAAGAGTTGGGTTCCTTTTTGGGGAAAAAGCATCTTGGTAAATTGCATCGAATTCTTTTTCAAAATCAAAGTTTTTCACGGTATCCCTAGCATCGCCTAAGAGAATGATGGCCTTTGAGTTTTTCTTAGTACCTATTAAGACATTATCTTCCTTTGTAAGTGAATCAAATAGATTGAACTGCTCCTGAGACCAATAAACAAGTTTTTCATCTAGCTCCGTTGAGTAAAAGATAAAGTCATCATGGGCCTGTATGCTTTCTTGCCAACCAGTACCAAGACCAAAGCCGACCTCAAAAATGCAAGCAGCGTTTCTTTTAACTATCTCGCAGCCCTCTACATAAATATATCGAGTCTCACTGGCTGCGCCATGAGTGCTATGACAGGATTCATTAAAGGCCTCTGAGTGTAGGGTAGGCGAACCATCGGCCGTTAGCACTACTTGATACTCTCCTATGCTTCCTTGGAATTTCAATGTCTTATCAATGCTCACTGGTAAATAATTCCTCTTTTTTACTAAAGACCTACTGTAATTACCCGAAAAGCTACAAGTATGAAAGTTACCTGCACTATTCTTTTATCAATTCTATTTTTAGCTTCTTGCGGAGTAAGCTCTAGGGGTCCAGCAACGAGCTCTCAAATTGGTCAGGCCCTAGTCGCCGGAGGCGAGTTTAGTGACGATGAAAAGAATACGGCCATAAGAATTTGTTACGCCCTAAGATCTAAAAACACTAATTTTAGAGCAAATTTTCTCGATCAAGATTTTAGATTTCTAATTACAGAAAGAGATTGTGATGGAGAGGAAGCGAATAGCACTATCACTGCTCAGTTAAAAGGCCAAAGTTCAAATGACCAAATGATTTATAGTGGTCTTGATTCAAGCAAGCATTTTGCTAATGTTATAACTGACCAAGATGGCCCTATGTCTGGTTTATGTTCAAGTTTACTTCAAGGAGGAAACCCCCAGCGTTCCATATTAAGTGGAAATGACCTGGTTTCCTTTAGCTTCTATGCTACATCACAAGACTTTATGATTAGGAGAGTGGCCAACAAAGTGGGCGAGGGTTTTATTATAAACCTTGAAGAGCGGTATACGATTCTAACTGATCCGACGAGCTCAGGACTTAAAATCGGAAAGGTAAGTTTAGCAACCAAAGATGAAACCTGTTCCAATGGGGCCGTGGCCACTATAAGTCAGCAGGCCCTTGATTAACGCTTAGCGTTTCACACATCAATAAATTGAGGTTAGGATTTTCTTCTATATATCTAGGAGAAAAAATGAAATCTATCGCCATTGTCATTATGACCTTTTGTTTAGCCGGAAGCTTATTCGCGCAGGACAGAAGATTAATTAAACAGCAAATCAGAGACCTAAGTTTACGTATCGAAAGAGATGCCCCTTATTCAGACGCAACAATAAATGATTTAAGAGAAGCAAAAGATATGATGAGACAGTCCTTGGCCCTTATTAATAATAATGGCGGTGGTAATACTGAGATTTATAAGCTTTGTATTAACTACGCTTTTGAAAAGTACAAAAGACAATACTCTCAGTCTGATGCTCTCGACAGAGCTCAAACAAATTGTAGAAATGTTGCTGACATCGACATTCTTAAATTTTTATTTGAGAAGCATTACCGCGGAAACACAAATGGTGCGGCGATGGACTTGGCCACGGCTCAGTCTGACTTTAGAGTTAAGGGACGTCTGGACCTAATTGAATTTGCTTATGACAAACACTACAAAGGTAACACCTCATCTCAAGCGGCAACAAAGGCCGTGGAAAATATGAGGATTATTAGAAATACAAGAGGAACGCTTTCTTGTTTTCAAGAATACTTTCCAATTCACTACAGAGGGAATACTTCGTCTGTGGCCATGGATAAAACGGCTCAAACCTGTTCAAGATTATAGATTAAAATAAGGAGCTACTTCGGTAGCTCCTTTAGTTTTTTAAGAACCAGCTCTTAATTTCCAGTCCGTATATATAGCCTCAAGTCTTGGCTCTATTAAAAGTTTATAACGATGAAAGAGCTTCGAGCGGCTAGAGTCCTTATCTGCATGCTCAGCCAATACTCTAAGTGTCTCCATATAGGAGAGGGCCTGGCATAAAGTCTCTGCATGCTCCATTAGTCCATTAACATTGTCTTCATTGGCCCAATTTTTAAAATCGAGCATCTTAGAAGCTTCAGGTTTTAAAGACTTAAAGAGAAGCCCTAACATTTTCTTTTTAAAGCGATAGTGAACGCTATTAAATTCTTTATGCCATTCTTCTGCTCCACTTAGAAGTTGCGCGCCAGGGTGTTTAAAGAACACATTACTAAAAAAACTTTTTGGATCCTTGATCGCGTACTTAATAATATCTTTTAAGGCCATTAGAGCTTGGATTTGACTTGTTCCCTCATAAAGAAGGGGACCAAAGCTATCTCTATGATATCGCTCTACTGGGTATTCATTCATATAGCCGTAACCACCAAGCATCTGAATTGCTCTTTGGGTAAGATTAGTGGCAGCCTCACAAGCATAATATTTTACTAGAGGAGTTCTTTTTCTGGTCCAGAGCCACATATCGTCGAATAATTCTTTTTCCTCTTTATTCAAATCACCTGAGGCCTGTCTTTTATTTTCTAAATATAAGTATTGATCAAACTTACTCATGGTATCCATAAGCATGGCCCTGATCGCGTCCCTTTCTGTTTCGTAATCTTCCATATTCCTTTTAAAGAGAGGAAGGTCAGCAATGGACTTACCGAACTGAACTCTACCTTCGGCATATTCCCTGGCATAAGATAAACCGGCTTCAATCGTACCTAGGGCCTGAATACCAACACAAATTCTCGCTTCATTCATTAGATGAAGCATATACTTAAAGCCTTTTCCTTGCTCGCCAACAAGTTTCGCTACTGTATTCTCGTAAACGATTTCAGTCGTAAAAGATCCTTTCATTCCCATCTTGTCTTCGTTTTTTGCTACCGTAAAATTTAGACCTTCTTTTCCAGGATGATCTTGCTCCACAAAGAACATAGAGATGCCGGATAAATTATCTGGATCTCCTTTAACTTTTGCTAAGACAAAAGCGACCCCTCCGCCACCATTGGTAATAAAAATTTTAGATCCATTTAAAAGATATGTTCCGTCTTCTTGTAAAACGGCAGAAGTCTTCATCATTCCTAGGTCTGATCCACAGCCTGGTTCAGTTAGGTTCATTGACCCAGAGATCTCTCCGGCAATAACTTTTGGGATTAACCTTTCTTTTGTTTCATCATCGCAGTAACGATAAATCATCTCCCCCATGGAGGTGAAGAAAGCAATCTGTGAAGATGAGGCCATACAGCTTCTAGAGAGCTGACCTAAGAACATCATATAAATAAGAGCTGGAGTTTCAAGACCGCCGTACTCCCGAGGAAGAGGGAGACCATAAACACTTAATTCTTTGGCTTCCTTATAAAGCCTTTCAAGGGCGGGACCTAGAACGGTTCTTCCGTCCACAACGCTACCGGCGCCTTCATTATTAAGTTGTTCACCAATTTCTTTAACTGAATTTGCGGCCCAATCTCCCGTGGAGGTGATAAGCTCTTCTAAGAATTGCTTAACATCATCAGCAGTTTCAAAACCATCTTCTGTGGGAAACTCTGGGTAGTAGAGATTGATTATCGAATCCCAATCAACTGCATTATTAAATAACCACTTCCATTCTGACTCATCGCTATAAAAATTCACGGCATTCTCCTTAATATTAAGAAGAAATTTTAGCATTAAAATTTATGGGAGGGTATAGGAGGCCTTACTGATTCTCTTCTTTGGGGGCCGAATCGTATTCTAGAATTTTGTTTATATCGCCCTGCTTAATTATATTTGTCGTTTCTTGAATTTCTGGGCTAATACCATTGGTCGATAAGGCTTCTTCAATGGCCTTTACATGGGCGGCTGGGTCATTACCTGTGCCTCCTGATGCTGGTCCTCGATCATCACCATTTCCAGCCCCGTAAGCAGAGCCTTTAAGCTCAAGGGCCATACCTGTTGTATTTGATCCAGAGTTACCTTCATCGTCCTGAGTCTCAATAAAACCGGAGACGATATTATTAAAGTGAATAAGTTCAGTATAACGTTCAGTTCTACTGGTTAACTCATCTTTAATCTCATTTAGTTTTGCTTTAGTATCTAGAGACTTAACTCCATCTTTTTCTGTTTCCTCAGCAACTTTACCTTTTAGTTTTTCTCTAATCGATTTTATATAAGCTTCTCTTTCCGCATCAAATCTTTGATTGATTTCTCCAACTAGTTTATCCACAATATCGGGATCATTTTTCATTTGGGAGATTTCTTCCTCCGTATAGCCTTGATCTGTGAGGTACTTTGTAACACCTTCTTCATCTTGAACCTTGTCTTCGATTCTTTTCTTTTGACCCCTAGAGCGAAGCTCTGCTTCAGCTAACAGCTTGGCCGCCTCTTCTCTTTCAGAAGCGCTAGTGGAAACAAATTTCTCGCAAAGAGACTCATCCTGAATTTCACCTTCCTCATTTAAACATTTTTCAAACTCATTTTTCTTTTCATCATTAGCTTCTTTAAAACCAGAGTCTTCCACAAGCTCTTTAGAGGTGAGAGTTGTGATCTGCTCATTTTTATTTGAATCATACTCTTGGAGTTCTTGCCCTTGATCTAGGCCTAAGCGAACAGCTTTTCCTCGTTCTATTCCAAGATCATCCATCTTCTTTTTTATGCCATCAAGAGCGATAATATTTTGCTTGATTTGCTTCATATAAGTAACTACGTTACAGGCCCTAGTTTTAGAATCTGGATAATTGCTATCATCGAGCTTGCTATAGGAAACAAATTTATCTTTACCATCTTCTTCTATTCTAGCTAAGCCTGTTCCATAACAAATATGCTTTAGGTTCCCCATGCATTTATTAAAATGTTTTTGAGCAAGGGGCTCGTTGGTTTCCGGGTCAACGTCTTGTTTTCCAAGCCTCTCAATATTTTTCTTTCTTAATTTTTTTAAATCGTCTTTATCCATAGGGACTAAGTAGTTATTATCCACATCCGCATCTAGACAGTAGGAAGAGATGGCCTGGATAACATTTTTGCTTAATTGTGACTTATAAAGCTCGTGGTAGACCATATGATCAGCAACTTTAAGTTTTCCTTTTTCCGCCTCACCATAGATTTCTTTTTTAAGCTTAGCCGTTAAGAATTCATTTAATTTTTTAAAGGCCGGATCTTTCTTTGCTTCTTTTAAAAAACCGCTATCAAGAGATTCGAACTTATCTTTGTTCATGTCTGGCGTATCGCCTGCATAATTTTCACCTACGGCCTCAAGGGCCTCAGTGACTTTACCTTTTTCTTCTTCTGTAAGAGCGTAGGCGGGATTTGGACTAGTTTCCCCAGGTACCTTTCCTTCCCAGAGACAATCGCTTACAGCGGAAGTTAATTTTTTTGTTCCTATCAACTCTTTACATTGATCATATTTTTCTTTGGCAGCGCCAGATTCTAGGATTAGCTCGAGGCGATTTTCATTGAACTCAAGGGAGCCCTGAATGGCTTCGCCAGAAGAGGGAGCTCCGTCTGCGCCACTACTGGCCGGAGTACGGTCCGGAGAGTCAGAGGCTGAAAAGGTTTGCGGATCACCTTGTCGATTTTTAAAATCTCCATTACTCCAAGCTGGAGCAGCGATGATTAAGCTGAATAGATTAAGGATAATCCATAGTTTCATACTTAAATTATCGGCTATTTCTGCATATTTCTTGAGTGAATTCCTCCTGTAAGTGGGGGAGGGGGGCTATTCCTATAATTTCAGGTAGATAAAGGCTATAAAACTATCGCCATAAGGGCTGCCAATGCCCCAAAAAATAGGCTATAAAGCACCCCATGGAAGTTAAACAACCACAGATAGGCTCTTTAGATGAGAACAAGCTAGAGGCCATAATTGAGAACCTAGGGATTCCTGAGATTAGCGCTGACGTTCTAAGAACCGCCGCTCTTGGAAATATTGTCTTAGATGAACTAAAAACGGCCTTAGATGAAACTGAAAAACCAATTCACTAAAGCGCCGGCCCTTGATAGCATAAGCTTATGAATTTTAAAGAAAGGGCAATATACGTCTTCCCAATATCTATCTTAACGATTGCTCTAGATCAGTGGACTAAGTACCTGGCCGTGGTCAATTTAAAAGGAATGCCCGAAATTCCCTACCTCGGTGGTTTTTTCAGGCTAATGTTTGTGACCAATAGAGGTGCCTGGGGCTCTCTAGGGTCTGACTGGCCAGAGCCCGCTAGACTTGCTGCCCTGATTATTATCCCGATTATTTTTATTCTCCTGCTCGGGGCCTATATGTTTTGGCCAAAAGTTAAGATCAAAAAATTTGAGCTTATTGCCTTTAGCTTTATCCTTGCTGGGGGAGTGGGGAATATGATCGATAGAATCCATGCTGGAGCGGTTATAGATATGCTCTGGATGGGGTTTGCCGAATATCGCTACCTACAAACCAATGTCTTTAATATCGCGGATGTGGCCATCATGATTGGCTTCTTTATTGTGGCCATAGAATGGGTTGTCACCTCTGTAAAATCTGTTTTACGTAAATAATGTAAAAGAATTACCATTAGGTTGTTATTGCTAAGGCCTTTAGGTACAAAGCCCCTGCTTAAATATCGCGGGGGAATATTATGAAAACACTAATCAGTAGTTTAGTTGTTACAGCATCCATTATTGTTATCTCAACAATTATCTTTTTACCGGCCTTTCAAGCCTAAGATACTGTAATTAGGAATAACGAAGAATATCACTAATGTATTAAGCTCTTCTAGCCGTTAAGTCGGTGAGGAGAGTGAGAATGCACCATTCAAAAGGATTGATTCCTTTATTAATTATATTGCTATTTTCGAGCAGTGTTTTCGCTGATGAGATTACTCATTTAGAAAACCCTCTTCATTTTTTCAAAAAATATTATACTAAAGAACAGCTCAAAGAAATCCATAAGCTCAATATGAAAGTGCTTATCGAAATTGAAAAAAAGACCAAGTATCCACCTAAACTTGAAAAGGAACAGGCCAGAGTTGATTGGTTTAAATACGCCTTTCCTTTTATTAGCTCAGCAAATGCATTAGGGGTAAATGGTCGCTGCTTTTTTGGTGGCTGGATGACTGATCAAGGTAAAACTTGGTGTCATGAGCCATGGAGATACGCAAAAGTTCAAGACATTAAGGACTTTGGACCCACTTATAATAGCGATTTTTATTGTGGAGGAAAAAACCTCTTTAGATGTAATCCGACTATCTTTGGCATGCCTAAAAATCCTGATCCAAAACTTGGAAGAAATCCTGAGAGGGGAATCTGTATCGAGATATCTTCTTATGATCACGTCACAAGAAAATGTACTGAACAGGCCATGAAATATTTAGACGAGTTTGTTGAAGGTCTTGAAAAAGACAGTAAGGGACTCTCTAGCTTTTTAAAGCATACGGCCGAAATCCTTAGATACTGTGAAGTTGATAAGCTTGATTATTGTGTCAAACTCAAAGAGTATCTAGAGCTGGTGACTAAAAAGGCTGCGGAATGTGAAAAAGCACAAACAGGTGCCTTACTTCCAAAAGTAGAGCCGCCGCTAGACTCAAGTGAGCTAGATAAAATCGTAATTAAGCTAGAGCCCACTCCGACTCCAGCGCCAGTCGTTGCGGCTAAGCCTACTCCAGTTGTAAAACCAACTCCCGTGGTTACACCGACTGCCACACCTAAGCCAAAACCAACAGCGAAACCAGAGCCAACCTTAGATGAGAAAATCGCTAGGTATAGTAATAGTTATGGCACTCAAAAAATGATTGAGCGAATGAGGCAAACCTTCACTAAAAACTGTAGTGACAGAGGCTGTGTAGGCACTAAGACGAATGTTCCTACCGGTAATTGCTGGCGCCATGTTAAACATGGGATTATGGCCGGTGGCTATGCCAGAGTTTATATGGAAGATCTTAAGATAGATTATCCTTATACAAGAACAGCAAGTGCTAAGTATGCTGGGAGAGACTTTTTTGAAGATCCAAAGGTTGGGTTTACAAATTTACTAAAAACTGAAAAATATAAAAACATGAGTTCTAAAGACGCACCTAAGGGAGCTGTGTTAGTATATGAAGGTGGGAAGCATGGCCATGTTGAGGTCAAGACTTCAGATAAGGAATATATTAGTGACTTTAGAGAGAGTCATCCGATAGACGCCAGCAACCCCTACAGAAGAACAACAAGAAAGCTTATAGGTGTGTATGTTAAAATTGATTAAAGTTCTCCTTTTAAGTTTGTTTTTGAGTCAGCTCGCAAGTGCTGATATCAATAAATATCTTCCCTTAAAAAAGAGTCATCTACCTGCAGTTTATAAAGTCATTGGAAAGTCAGTTGCCGAGCTTGAAAAAACTAAAAACGAAGCTCTCTTAGGTAAGATCCTGGATGTTTATATCCAACATCATAAATTTGATAAGACCTATTATTTCTATGAAATCTTAGCGCCTTTTTATGGTAAAAATAAACCTATGGTCCTAAAGGCCCTAAAAAAATACAAAAAGAAAGATAGGGAACTGGCCAAGCAGAATTTAGATATAGCTCTAAATGAACTTATTAATGGAAATGGCTAGACTATGAAATCACTAGTTCTAATAGCATTTATATTTTTGATTAGTTCTTGTTCAACAGATACGAAAGTATTTTCGGTTAATGAGAAGAATACTTGGTTTATGCAATACCCAGGAGAAAAAGATATAGCACTTCCCATTTACTGCATGGCCAATGAGCACGAAAAAGGAGCCTCGCCAATATGTTATCAAGCGAAGCTAGAAAAAGGGGTAGCTCCACTTCCAGCTCCAAAAAAGATCATAGAATCCAAAGCAGACAAGGTGACTCCTTTGGACGAAACTCCCAATACGGCCGTCGAGCTAGACAATCGTTAGTTTAGTAAAATGAAAAATAGTCATAAAGTAGCAATTAAAGAGTTAATAGAATATTATTCGCAAGATACAATGCCTTCATTATCCAGCTGAATATACTCCCTAAGGATACCACCGGCTAGAATAGCAATTTCCTCATCAATTCCAGGATCTGACAATATGGATAAAGACAGTATTCTTGACTTAAAATAGATAAGTATCGAATGATGTTTTGCTTTGGACTGGATTGGCTTTTTGTTAAGCCTTGTTGCTCCATTATAAGTTCCAGTTTTTCCACCCACGATTAGACTCTTAGGTAAGTACTTGCGCGCCCTTTTTGAACCTGTACGGGATAAAAACATTGCTTTGATTAATTTTTCACTGTTTGAATACTGATAGTTTACCGTTAGCCTTAAAAAATCGGCTACGTCTTTAGCGGAAATCTCATTTCCGTGCACGCCGTTTAGATCTCCTCTAAAACCGGTACTTTTAGTTATTCCAAGATCATCTTTTAAAAATCTATCGACCTCGATCATTCCAGCCTTTACAGACGATCCTCCAGAGAGCTGTTGAAGTATTTTCCACGAGGAGTTATTTGATTCAACGATCATGTCGAGTAAATATTGATGGCCTGCTCGATCAAATTTAGCGAATGGTGAGTTTAAGTAAGCTCCTGCTACGAAAACTTTACTCAAGGACGCCCCATAAAAAAGGCGCTCAGGGGAAAGGCTATTGGCCAAGCGTTGACCCATTGAAAGGTCATCTAGAATCCATTGTACTCGGTAATTTTCAATACTTTGTGTTTTTCCTTTTATAATGCAGTATTTATCTTTTTCTAAAGAACCAAAATCTTCACCGGTACCTCTTATTATTGAAGTAGGATTTGCCTTCGAAGAGAATCTATATTTAGTTTTAAAATTTAAATAATTATATTCGTTACTCAAATAGAAGGAGGGGAGCGAAGGATTAATTCCTTCAGCCGAAACTGATAGGGCGATAAAGAGCCCTAGTAGCAAAATAAAGAATTTATTTAAATGATAATACACAATTACAAATTAACTAATATTTAGATCTAAATGTAAAAAGTTGAAAATTATACAGCGGGTGTATAAAATAATTGTACAATAATTAGTCAGGTCAACCTTTTTACCTTTTTTTAGAACTCTAAGTCTCTGATACCAGAAATATATTTTGGCATTTTATATGCATTTAAGGAGGCATTCGAGAATAAACGAGAGAGAGAACCATGAAAAACCTATTTTGCTGTTTAAGCTTATTCCTTCTTACTTATACTTCTGTATTTGCTAATGATTTTAAGGTAGGGGACCCTGTTAGAGTTGGGGCTCAAGAGGGAGTTATCACACAAATTAAAGATGGCAGAGTGTATCTAACTATGACTAAGCAAGTTCAGCCAAGAGATGGTAGCGTTAGAGATATTCAGGCCTTTAATATGCGTTTGAATGCAAACAAGTTTAATGCAACAGCAATATCCTTAGTACCTCTTGAAATTAATGATAAAAGTGAGTTTAGGCCTTCTGATAAACTTTTGATTAAGGACAGCAGAGTTAATTATTACCGTGGGAACGCCCTTGTTAACGCCATAGAGTTTGAAGGAAAAGTTTTAGAGCTTTATGCTAACGGGTATGCAAAGATCGAGTATTCTGAAATTCGTGAGCTATCAAACAACGGAGCTTTTCCAAATAAATTACCAAATACCCAAATCAAACTGATTAAGTTAGATGATGTTGCAGCTAAAAACATAACACCCCTTGGTAGTGGAGAGTTAGTAGATTTCTTTGCTGCTGGTGATGACGTGATTTGCACTAATAGTAGAGGACAAGAATTTGGCGGAAAAATAATAGAGTTATACAAGTCCCATGAGGCAAAAATAAAGTTCACATTTACCTATGCCGGTGAAGTGGAAAGAAAAATCAATGAAGTGGAAAGTATTATCGAATTAGATAGCTGTAACGGAGCAACAAGAGACTCTAGAATGGCCAAGGCAAGCCCAGATAAAGAAGTAGAGGGAAGTGATGATAAAGAAGAAGTCTCATCTGCTAAAAGAGAAGCTAAGAAGTCTCCTAAAATTGAATATTATTATGAAGATGGGAAGCTTAAATCTAAAATAATTTCTAAATAGAGCTAGATATCCTTACTGTTTAACATGGAAGTTAAACCAGTAATACTGTTAGATTCCTAACACCCCCTGTAGAAAGCACTCCTAGACCCGATGTTTGAATAGATTTGTGTAAGAATAGACAAGTAATCAAATTCGGAGGAAAAATGAAAAACGTATTAGTTTCTATACTAGCTTTTGGAGCATTACTTTCATCAGCTTACTCAAGTACAGGCGCATGGTCTGCCTACATGATTGATAGCGGAAGAAATGAAGTTAAAAAAGTAGGTGTACTTACTTTTAGTGATAAGAATACTGCTCAATTAGTAAACTTTGATAATTTTAAAGTGGATTGCTCAGTTGCTGATGGAAGAGGGGTTATGCTTGTAAACCCAATCCTAGAAGCTGATCTTATTTTACATTGCAAGGACTCAGATGGAGAACGTCAAACAATCGCCATTGAAAACGTAAAAGCTAATAAAATGCACGGAATTTTAATCGAAGATATTGGAAATCCAATTTATTTTGTTAAAGAAACTGAGTAATAAAAAAGTAGAAATAGGTTAATTAAAGCTACCTGAGGCTACCCCATATAATGGTAATTATGAGGGGTAAGCCCTAGGTAAAATACCTAGAAACCGCTTATTCAAGCAATTTTGATATAAGTCCACTTCCCAGCATCTTATGTCCTTTTTTATTAAAATGACTGCCGTCTTTTGCAAAGATATCTGGGGTTTTATAAAGCTCTTCGATAATGGGCTCATCTAATTTTTTAAGACCTAGGTCTGCTGTGATTTCATCATAAATATCGCGCAGCGGACTTGCCCCTGACACGTTAAAAATTCTAATTTTCTCTAGGCCCACTAGCCCTATTATTTTCCTTAAAATTTCCGTGGTATGGACGGCTTCTTTTTTAACATATTGAAGGTCAATAGATCCTTCAGTTATCTTAACTTCCAAAGTTTTAGGCTGAAGCCTGGCTTTAATTTTATAAAAATTCGACACAAAAAAATCGGCCATCCTTAAAAACTTAAGGCCTTGGTATAGCTTAAACTTAAATGATAAATCGCTATGCTTGTATTCCTGTCCATTAAGAAGAAATCTACGGTCAAAATTTACGGCGTTTTGAGAGTCTAATTTTGTTAGCTCAAAAGAGTTATTAATAATGTCATTTGAACAAAATTGAAGAATAACTAGGTCTGGTTTTATCTCATTCAAAAAAAGTTTAAGACTCAAGTACTGCTGGTAAGTTCCATATCCAGCTGCACCAAAAGCATAGACGTTATATTGATGAGTGAAGGATTCATAATAAACTTCTTCTTGGTTCACATCTAAGCCTTGCGTATATGAATCCCCAATAACCAACAAAGTTTGTTTGTCGGGTTTATGTTCTTTTGGAAAGCCTCTAAAGCCTCTGTGGTCAGTAAAGTAAATAATGGGGTCATGACCAACAAAGTTTTGCCTTTTATTCGTCATGGGGACCTCTGAGGGCCTCCAATCTAGTCTCTTATCTTCGGCTAGAGGGTAAACTCCCCTATCATTGCCTAAAAACCATCCATGACCACGTAGACCTAATTCGAGCAGTGCAAAACAGAGCAAAATTGAAAGAAGAGGCATAATGATTTTCATAGCTTAGATTATAACCATTTTCTTTAAATAATTACTGTAGTTTTAGAGCTATTTTGACGATAATTCTTCAATGTCAAAGAGACTTATCGCACTCCTTTATTTTGTTTCCATTTCTAGCTCATTCGCAGGTGGTTTTGAAGGCCTATACGATGATGGCAAGTGGAACTTCATCAAAGAAAGAAAAGGATTCAAGATTTACTCAAGAGAAATGCCAGGCTCAGATATCCTAGGTTTTAAAGTGGAAGGAAATATTGACGCCCCCATTTTGGATGTCATGGCAACGCTTAGAGATGTTCAGCTCGCTACCGAATGGCAGCCGGATTTAAAAGAAAAAGTTACGATAAAGGAAATTGGAGATGACGAGGCGATAACTTATTCAAGAGTTGATATGCCATGGCCACTAGATGATAGAGATTATGTTATCCATAATAAACTTCTAGTTCATAAGGAAAAAAAGCTTCTTTATGTAATCTCAAAGTCGACAGATGTTAAAGGTTGGGAAAAAGGAAGAAGGGCCGTTAGGGCGAATATTGGTTACTCCAATATTGGTCTAAGACCCGTGTCAAAAAATAAAACTTATGTTGAGTGGACCCTATTTGGTGAGCCCAATGGCAATATCCCTAATTGGGTTGTGAACTTTTATCAGCAATCATTTCCCATCGGCTTCTTTAAGGCCGTGTCTAATAGGGCCAATAGTAAAAAGATTCCCGTACTGCCTGGTCTTAAGAAAAAGCTTACTGAGCTTAATAATGTTTTAAAAAAAGACAAAAAAAGGGCAACCGCCAGTAAATAAAAAAAGGGAGCTATCGCTCCCCTTTTAATCATGTTTAATTTTTATAACTATTCTTCGTAATCAAATCCGTATTTCTTAGCAAGGCCTTTGGGAACGGCTCCTAACCTTTGCTCTTTCCTAATCTTTGCTCGCTTTGTCTTTTCTCTGTTGATGGAGTATTCATCATCAGGTTCTTTGGCTATAACGAAGTTGGCCAATCTGTTTGTATACCTTTCAGTATGACAGCTAAACAATGGAGGAAACTTTTCCATGGCAAAGTCTTTTTTTCCTTTTGATGGCTCATTCCAATTTCTCGACTGAGTTAAAAGACCTGCCGCTAATACTTTTTGAATATCAGAGAATCTATCAAGGTTTAACCCGGTTTCTTCGTAAAACTTGGACAAGCCACTATTCTTTTTATTATCTAAAGAGTTTTGATGAATAAAAGCCTTCTTACTTCGGAAGTTGCAATTATCAGTAGCAGCAGGATTCATCTCAGCTAATGCCTTTCCTAAATTTACAAGGTGTTTGTACTTAGAGGTCTTAGTGGCTCCTTTTTCAGCTAAGGTTGGCAACTTATCTGCTCCGGCCAGCTCATTTAAAGAATCATAGTAAGCAGGAAACCTTTCATAGTCCGATGATTTGTAGCCAAGTCTTTTGGCGTAAGTTTCTGAGCCATAGATAAACTTTCCATCTACGATGACTGCGTTTAAATCTTTAGCATAGGCCTTTCGGACAATATTAGTATATGGATTCTCGCTGTACTTTCTAAGAGCGATAACTGTACCCATTGCGCCTACTTTAAGCTGACCAATTCCATGTTCTTTTTTGGTGATATTTATATCGTAATGATTGATCATCTTAGCTGGATTTTCAGTTAGCATAAGATAAAGCTCCTCATCACTAAACACCTTTTTTAGTCCTTGATCATATGGGTCTTTGTCTACGTAGGCTGCCGCTAATTTAATCTCTTCTAAGATTCCTCTTGTTCCAGTAGGAAGCCAATCAGATCCAAGTGATAATGTGATTCCTGCTTTTTTAGCTTCAGCAATATCTAGGGTTTCTCCATATAAAAGGAGATTTGAATAAAGTGACCAGATTAGTCCCATGCCTTTCTTGGCCATATGCTTATAGTGTTTTTTATCAATTCCAACACCGTGAACAAAGTTAACATACTTTTGGTCAAGACCCATAAGCTTAACGAGTTCAAACTCAACCATATTGTATGGATCTTCTCTTCGTCCTTCAGCGAGATGGGCGATAACGGCCGCACGGTTGGATTTCGCTAAATACTTTTTTCTTCCTGCAATTGTTTTATGAATCCAGTAAGTATAGCGAAGAAATTTGGGGTGAACTTTTTTAAGATCACATTTTGAGGTCAGGATTTTTTTATCTGACAGCTTTTTAAGGGCCGTCGTGTTAACTGTCGATGCACTAACTCCAGGGATGTCGCAGTATTTATTGACGTACTTAGCAAGTTCAGCTTCGTAGGTACTCCCCTTCTCAATTCCAGGTCTAAGCTCATCCCAAACAAAAACCATCTCATTTGGCAGAACTAAATCAGTTGGGGCCTGAACTTTATCTTTTCTTGAGATATAGGAATCTTTATCTTCAACCTGCATGATTGAAAAATCAGATATACATCCAGATGGTCCTTGTAAGTATGTTGTCCCGGTTACCATGGCCTGAAGCTCTGACCATCTAAATGCGGCACAGTTCATAGGTTTACCAAAGCCGATCCATGGATTCATATTTCCTGAAACAGAATACTTGTATTTACTCCATGCTCGCCACTCAAAGCGATTTTGAAACTGACCTTCGGCTAAATCCCAAACATCAATATTATTCTGCTTAGTGTGATTATGAAGATCGATTAGTCCAGGATAGAGAAAATCAAAAGTTGTTTTACTATAAGAACCTGGTGTTTTGTATTTCGCAACAACAACAGTTGCACCAGCGTCTTCAAATTCTTTCTTCACTTTTTTATAAGTTGCAGAACTTTTGATAGGCTCGACGGCCGTGATAACTCTATCTTTAATCTCTATATATCCAAGTCTATATTTTTTCCCGCCGAGATCTTCTTTTTTAAGATAGCGTCCAGGGATATTACCGAAGACCACTGTCGTTTCAGCCAATAAGGAAAAACTTAGAAGTAAAGCAGACAAGCTTATTAGTATTTTCATTTCTACCTCTTACCTATTTTCTTTTAAATAGCTATGAGCTATTTTGTTTAAAATATCAGCACAAATCTGTACTGAGTTAACCTGATTGAAGGAAGCATCAGATCCCTCAATATCTCCTGAATCCGGAAAGTCGACATTCTCTAGTGCTTTCATAGCTACCTTATAGGTATAGCTTAACTTTAATCTTTTAAGAGTCGTATAAAATCTTTCAGGAGATTTACCGGAGAGTCTTTCTGTATCAAGTGCCCAACCAACCATTTTACTGACACGGTTTCGGCTTCTTTTATTGGTTATAACAGACTCATAATGACCTTCAATCCTAGCAGCTAAGTATTGAATAAGGTCTCTTGTTTCTCTTGCCTTAATTTTTGAATAAGCTTCTTTTGTAACTGAGGCTAATCCTTCTTGGCGAAACTTATCAATAGCCTTTTTATATTCTCCAAGGATGTATTCCATGGACTCTAGATTTAGATTTACATTTTTATCAAAACCTACAACTAGTGGGTCAAGCTCTAAAATACCTTCAGCCTTAGTCATAACTTCAAAAGCAGCAACTATTCTATGAAATTTAGGGGCGATGGCGATATCATTAGGAACCCATACGGCCTCCGTCATACTTTCACCGTCATAAGCGCTAATCTCATTAAAAAGCTCTTCAGTTCTTTCTAAGAAATTTTCAAACAAATAGTAACGAGGATTGGTTTGATCCATCTCCACTTTTAAATCTTCAATATTTTGGATTAAGAGATTGAGTCTTTGATGAGCATTTAAATTAGTTATTTTAAAGTTCTCAATATAGTTTGAGACAGTTCTGCCTTTGAGATCAACACTTTTACTGGCGCATCCAGAAAATATGATCGAAGACATGATTAATAAAATGGGAAGTTTTAAAAGCTTCACAAAATCCTCCTTGATTCTGCAAAAAATAAAAGACGGCCGAAGCCGCCTTGTATTAATTAAGAATTATTTTCTTTTACACCAAAGTTTGTATTCAAAGCTCTTCTCATTTTCTTTAGAAAACTCTGCAAGCTCTTCTTCAGTAACTTCTACCTCTGTGATCTGAGGGTCATCTGAGCCAATTGTATTAACATTTTCTTTGGCTCCGTAGTAAGCGAAGTATGCAGGAAAAGACTTTTCCTTACCCTCTAAAGATTTTTTAGGAAGAGAAAAACGTACATAAGTTGGTAGCCAGGTTTTGGCAGCAAGCTCTTCACTCGTTTTGTTGTGAAATTTTGCGAACTTTAAATTGGCTTCGTTTTCTCTTTCATGCCTATAAAACTTAATCTTCTGTTTTGATTTTGTTCCAAAGAGATAAGCACTTTTAACAGAAAGCTTTCCGCCGGACGTTTCACTTAGTTCACCGCTGACTTTTACTACTGGCTTTCCATACTTAGTTTTAACCTTTCCTTTTTTCTCTACTTTATAAACATCGCTATAGCTGCAAGTAAACTTAACTTCAGCAAAGGCCGAAGTTGAAAGAAGAGCTGCAAGCATTCCAATTTTAAATAATTTCATAAATCCTCCAGTCCTTCTTATTGGTTTTTAAAAGCGTTATAAGATTTTACTTCTTCAGAGCTCATGCTCCCTGACTTCCACTTCGTGGCCCATCTAGGCGCATAAACTTTGTAGTAGTCACCAGAATACTGAGGATTAGAGCTTGAACCTCTGTAGCCTCTAGCTGCTCTATCTCCACTTGTTCCCATCCACCATCTTGTATGAACTGGAAGGTCAAATCTAGGAATAATCGTTAAAGACATTTTTTTAACGGCTGAGGATGAATAGCCTTTGTAGCTTATTCCAAAATCCTTTGCCACTTTCTTAGCAACATCTTGAGCAATTTCTCCAACTCCTATGACTTGCTTTACTGAACCAGCTTCGATAACCGCTTCAATTAGAGCATCTCTATACTCAGTTACTTTTTTGTCGTTAATGATTTCTTTTCTTTTGGCAGTGCTTAGATCAAGAGAATCAACTGGCAGAGTTCTGATGATGGCGTATTCTTTTCCAGACTTATCAAGAAAGGATTGAAAACGTTGTCCCATTTCACCTGTAAATGCTCTGCCTGAGAAAAAGTCATCATGTGAAAACTGGTCTGCAATAACTAGGATTTCAGCATCTTCCAAACCACCTCTGTAGAAACCATTTGGTCCAAAAGACATATGCTGAGTAATGCCCATAGCTTCCCAGTCAATACCATGAAACCAGTCAAGCATTAACTCAGAAAAATCAAATCCTGGTCCGTGATCATAAAGCATATAAGCATCAGTACAGGCCTTCGGTGATTCGTAAGGTACATCACATTTTGCCATTTGCTTCGGAGCTTTAGTCATTTTATCGACAGGATTTTTGTACTTTATATTGTCAACTTTGGTAGCAGAACATCTACCATTTGGCTCTTTTGCTCCGTTATTATAGCAACCATTTTTTGAGAAGACTTGAATAGTGTGAGATCCTCTTCTATTGGATGTCGTTCCCCACTCCCCCATTCTCCAGTTTGTTCCAAAAGCAAAATCCATATGAGGGATAGAAGCATTTCCGTATTTATATTTTGAAGAAGTACTTGCCCTTTTAGCTCCTGGGTCTTTGCTAAGCTTTATCTTCTTAGAAGAGATAGCTTTAAGAACTGTTTTAGCTTGCTTATCAAAAGCTCCTAAGAGTCTTTTAAGAGCGTCTTCACCACCGTTTCTTGGAGATGCACCACCTGGATGAGGCACCCCAACAAACATAATCGTTTTTCCATTATGTTTTACAAAACAGCCACCACGTCCAACTGTTGAAGATGAACATTTACCGCCTAAGTGTCTTGCGTATGTTGCGGCTGTATCTTTACCGGCCGTACCAACACCAATAACAAGGGAAAGGTCTTTGTTCTGATCAACAACGGTATCAAAGAGCTCATGTCTATGTTGAACAACAATTGAGTCAGGATTTTGAGCTAGCCAAAGTAAATTATCTCTTTGTTTTACTTTTGTTGGGTTCTTAGCATCTTCTCCGAACAGAGAATACTGACCTGTAATTGTATAAACAAAAGTATTCATAAAAAGATAAGATTGGTTGATCCCAATATGATTTAAAAACTTTTGCATCTTTGTTCCGGTCGACCCAGTAAACGATCTATTCGAAACGTTCTCGTCTTGTGCACCTTCTTGACCGATGACGAAAACTTTTACCTCATTTTCACCTGTTCTTCCTCGGTACCACATTGGCCCAAACTTCCATCGAAATTTTTCACCTTTACCACCAATTACTTTACTACCAAAGGCTCGGTAGTTGGGAGTATTAGCAAAGAGATAAGTTAAATCAGAGTCCTTGTCTGGACCTTGATCATAGTCATAAGTGTCGCCTCTTTTCTTAGAAGAAGAAATAGTACGATCACCCCATGTTCCGTGACTACAGCTCGCCATAGCTAGCAAAGCCGTCAATGCGAATCCATTCGCAATCCATTTTTTCATGTTGTTTGGCTCCTTAAATTTATTTTCTCAACCTGAGTAAAGTTGCACTCGGACAAAATGGTAGCATTCCGTAACGCATAAGCCTAGGGACAAAAAATTCTGTTTGAATTAAAAAGGGAATTGCTCGGTTAAATTTTCAAGTGTCTTAACTCTTCTGGACTACAATATAAGGGCCGGTTGTATCTTTTTTTAAAGATTAGGAGCTCTTTTTTTGTTCTCTCACCTATCTTTAAAATAATTTTTTTATACCGAAGTTTTTCTTTGTTTAAATTAATACCATACTTATTTTCTCGGGATACGAGCTTATTATATTCTAGTTTGGCTGACCTTATGGCCCGTCTGTGAGTGCATAAATTATACCTATCTCTTAGAAAGCTAACTTTTACTTCCCTTTTTATGGATTTATTTTCGAGAGTAACAACTTTCTTAGTTTTTCCACTTGGTCGGTAGGGGTTCGATTTTTTACTAGTTCCACAGCCGAGCAAGAAAAAGAGAAAGCTACTTACTATCGTTATGTGTTTTAAGTATTCCATTTTCGAATCTATATTCCGTTAAAAAAAAGTCTTTATCTTCATACTGCCAACGCTCTTCTAAAACTTTTCCACGCTTTTTTATCCTAATATTATCTGCTGGAGGTCTTGTGATCAAAAATTCATTCTTGTTCATTCCTACCCATACCTTTCCTTTACAGATTAGGTCTGATTTTTTCTCCATGACACCCATTCTTTGTATTTTATCGGTGGGCAAGGGAAATTCTTTTTTAAAGTACTTATCGAGTAAGATATATTTTCCATTTGTAAGCTCTAGGGGTTTACCAGCGATGGTATCGAATAAGAAAAACTTATTATCCTGTTTAACTTCAACATATCTTCTCTCAAACCTTGCATGAAGCCTTATGATCGCTGAAGGCTCACAGCGCTTAAACTCTGAGATATCTGAATAGCGATTAAGGTTTTTGACATATTTACTTTTTAATCTTTGAGGTGGGTGTAGAAAATAACCCACCCGAGCGTGATAGCGAAGACTTTCACCCTCTTCCACCGGTTCGACTTTTACGGCCCCGCAAGAGGCTAAAATCAGTGAAAAGCTTAGACCGGTTAGAACTTGTAAGTATTTTGTGGATTTTGCCATCCAGCATTTCTCCCTTAAATTGGGTGATTATTCCCGCTTTATCAATAGTTTAAACCCTACCCTATCAAGTTTCCAAGGCAAAATGACACTCATGCCATCTTTTAGATTTTCCTGATAGAATAATGGAGGAAGATGCACGGAGGTACTCTTTTCGTGCTCAATACAGGAGGTATTGAAATGAAAGCCATAGTAACAAGTCTATTTATCACTCTCATTACATTTACGTCGGCCAATGCCAATACTTTTGGGAGTTACGATACAAATACTGGTTTTGACCAACAGATTGAAGAATCGATTGCTATTGTTAAGGCTTCTAAAGAGCTTAGACAATCATTGAGAAATGATAGATCAATTGCAGGTATGACTTCTAAAGATGAAAAATGGGCCAATGAATTTGAAAAAATTATGGCCGACAATAAAACCGACTACCTAAACAAAGCTTATCAAATAAACGATTAAAAACTTAGAGTATGAATTCTCGTAGTTGCCTGAACGGGCTCTTGAAGTTTGTTCAGGTCTATACTCTCTGGCCTAATAGCGATCTCTTCAATTCTCATTAGAAAATCATCAGTACTTAATCTTACGTTTTCTTTTTGTTTGGCCTGTAGAAAGGCTTCTAAAATTGCAAAGTTTATAAAAGGGATCCCTTCGATTTGAGGAAGGCAAACTAAAACTTCGCGAGCACCAATATCTATCAATTCTTTTTTAAGAGAATTATTGAGAACATCAACAATGACTTTCTTACCTCTAGTATGTTCCAGATCTATCAGCTCTAAAGTGGCCATATTTCCTACGAAAGTATCGCAGTGGAAAAATTCTGTTAATGCAGCAGGAAGGTTCCTTTTGTTTCTATTGAACTCTGGGATAAGACTTCTTTTAATCTTCATTCTTTTAAAGATTGGCCAAAGGAGTTTAGTAAAATTCTCAAGAGAGTCTACCGACTTAAGAGAGTAAGGCATTTTTAAAAAGAAATATGGATCCGCTAAGCAAACCTCGTGAACAAACTCTTCACAAACATCCAGTAAGTTTTTTTGAAGAACTCCCGAATAAAAGGCAAATCTCTCATGCTTGTATTGCTCAGAAGAAGACATAAAGTGTTTTCTCATTACCCAGGGGATATAAATATCCTTTAAGGTCTGGCCATCTAGAACGAAAGTCTCACGAGTATGATTGACAATATTATCTCGCTGCGGGGGAGTAAAGCTGTTCTTTTTAGTCTTAATAACCGGAGGTAGTCCAGAAATACTGATGGCATCACAAAGGCCGTCGTATTTTTCTAAAACATCTAGAGTTGCTTCGTAATCAAAATTTGTCCCAAGCTGAGTAAGGCGAAACTTCTCCCCCATAAAATCTACGATTTCATCAAAATGAGCATGATCCGACGTATAGGCGATATTTAGAATATGTTTCAATTTTTACTCCCTCCCCTCTTTATAGGTAGATAATTATTATATTCCAAGCTCCTAGGTATAAAATACTTAGACAGTCTAAGTGTATGAAATTACAAGGTTTCACCCATTGACAAAAATCAGTCCTATTTGTCAGCACTTACCGTAGTGCGTTATTGATTTTATTGCTATGTTGAAGAAGAAATCAAGGCTTAGGAGCTTAAAATGAAGAAGATATTTATACTATTGGCCCTCTTAATTGGAGCAAATGTTAATGCCGGCTTAGTCGATCAGCTTGAGCCCGCAAAAGTTCAAGAAAGAGTCAGACAAGAGTTTGCTGATTTAGATATTAACTTCAACGTTGATCTTTTAGATGTCGACCTTTTTGAAGGTCTTGGTCTTTCTTCTAGATATAGATACGAGGTCGAGCCAAGTTATGAGAAAGGTCTTCATTCTAGAGTAGATAAATGGCAAATAAAATTAGACCTAAAGCCTGGAGATGTTTTAGGGAGCACTCTAGACACTCCAATTTACTTTAATATTAACCGCAATTCTGAAGTTTATTTTGTTAGACAATATAAATCTAAAAAGAAAGCATTAACGGCTATGCCTTATACATTGGCTAAATTGCCAATTACCGCTAATCGCGCGATTAAAAGCCTCAATCCCGGTGACTTTGTAAGCTTGCCAGCGAGCATGAGTATCGTCATAGGTGCAAGTGCTTCGTCTGCGACAACTGGAACGACAATTGGTGTAGATGCTAAGGCTAATGTTTACTACGTCCTCAGTGGTAGCTTCTTAATTCATATTTACAGAATGAAAGACAATAAAGTTAGATTAAAACTTTTTGCCAACAGAACAAGAACAGCTGGTACATCCGCAGAAATTGAAGGTTCATCAAATCTATTTGGCGTTAAGATTGCTAATAAAATTGTTGAGAATGTATTTGAGTTAGACTTTGCAGAAATCGGCTATGAGAAAGCCAAAGGTCGCCAGTTTATTATTGATTATGTTTTTGATTTAAATAACTCAAAAGCTAAAGAAGCCTACAATAATATTTTATCATCCACATATAAATTCAAAGACGTTATGGCGCTTGGTCAACATTTAGGAAAGAAACCACTTAGCAAAGTCCTACTCTCTACTTATGAAAAAGCTGATAAGTTATTTAAAGAAGACTTTGAGGCACAAACGCAAAAACCTAGAGTAGATAGAATTTTTAAAGGTTTTAATAAGTTTGATCAAGATAAATTCAAATTAAAGCTTGGGCTTATCGTTGCAAAACTTGGAAGCAATAGAACCTATACAGAGAATAATATTTCTTTTGAAGACGATGCTGGTCTTAGGCATAATTTTTACTACCCAATTCAAACTAAGACTTGGGAGCAAAAAATTCGCCTAGGTTTCTTTAAAACTAAAGAAAGAATAAGCAAGTCCTATTTTGCCTTAGTTCCTACAGGTATCGAGGACAATGGGGCCAATTTTTCAGACTTTGGTCTTAGGTATGAGCGCCAAGACAAAATGTTTAGAAATGATGAGCAGGCAAGTGTTAGGGAGTTTATGGCCAATAATCTACCTGCACCAGTATTTGAGCAAATTGACTGGAAGGATTGGACAGATTTCTCAGGTAAAAAAGACGCTCGTATATTTTATCAAATTGTTTTAAAGGCTTCAGCTTTTGATCAAATTCCTATTCTGACGCAAAAAGAGCTAAAAGAAGCATTATATGCATATGTAAAAACCAAGGCATATTATGCTGGGAATCCACTAGACTGGACCTGGGATAGGGCAATTGACCTGGTTACAACTGAAACTTTGACTAGAAAATGGCAACTCAAAAGTCTAGCTAAGAAACTTCATCCTATTCTCTATAATAGAGATTTAACTGGGAAGAAAAGAGTTGGAATGCTGATGGATATTAGAAACCGTAATAAATTTCGTGAATTTGGTATTGGTTTTATAATGAACCTTATTCCAAAGGAAAAACTAGCTGATCACTTGCAAGTAAAGCTAGAGCTATCAGCTAAAGATAAGGAGAAGGTCGATTTTAAGTTTGGTAACCAAGAGCTTAGTGATCTTTATCGCCAATTACAGCATGTTCAGAATGCTATAAATAATCGATCGTATGACTTAAGATTAAACTCGACTGAGTTCAACAACTAATATTTTGTGCCCCTTAGGGGGCTACAAAAATGCTTTATTTCGGTGTAAACTTTCTTTAAGAAATAATGTAGAGAAAGTTTTATGAAAATATTTGCAACTATCATTTTCACTGTTCTTTGTCTTCCTGCTCACTCTGAAGTTATTCCAAGTGAGGTCTCCTCTAGACTTAAAGGTATAAAGTTAAACTACATAGCGGAGTATAAAAAACAGGTCCTTTATAGTGATATTGCTAAAGCTATTTCACTAAAACAAAATTTCTTTGACCTCATCTTAAAAAAATCACGACAGGTTATTCCAGGTACGGCCGTATACTTAACAAAAAAAACTTTGTTAGATGCAGACTCTCTTTATGATTTTAAAAGTCCTTGGATGCTAAACGCTCCCCTTGCTAATAATACTCATCTAACTATGGAAACAATGATTATTATGAATGGTCTGATTCTTTTTGGTTACTCAAAGGAGAGTCAGGTGAAAGTAGCGAACTACAGCTACTTTACTAGCAATTTTACCTATCCTAAAACTATTAAGTTGCGCTTAAATGGAACCACCTACTTGCATGAGCCACCCCTTAGTGGGCCTTTGAATATTGGTATTTCCGGATTTAAATACGTTAATGGAAAACTTGAAATGCTTTATAAGGTTTTATTTTTAAGTTTTACTCGTGAAATGAAGACATATCCTATAGAAGCCCGAAAACTTCAAAGTAAGAGTCCTTTCAGTCGAAGTTCATTTTATTAAAACTGACCTACAACCGTGGTGATAAATTCCACTCCCAAGACTAGCCTCGTTTAACTGGTACAGCTTTTGCTTAGATTTACCCTCGTGAATCGTAGCTGCCCAAAATCAGATTGTAGT
>PBIO01000016.1 GCA_002720865.1 Halobacteriovorax sp. | reverse complement strand
TATAGAGAGCATAAAGGTGAAAAAATCGTAATCAGCCTAAAAAAGCGGGAGTAGCTCAATTGGTAGAGCTTCAGCCTTCCAAGCTGATTGTTGAGGGTTCGAGTCCCTTCTCCCGCTCCAACGGGGTATAGCGCAGTCTGGCAGCGCATCTGCTTTGGGAGCAGAGGGTCGCAGGTTCGAATCCTGCCATCCCGACCATTTATTCCCCTGTAGCTCAATTGGCAGAGCATTTGGCTGTTAACCAAAGGGTTCCTGGTTCGAGTCCAGGCAGGGGAGCCATTTAGATCCCTATTTCACAAAGTATCTTATTTACTCTTTGAATAAGAACGTTATGTCTCGGGGTCCAACCAAAGTATTTAGGGCCAAGATGATCAGGGTCTCCGTCTGTTTTTTTAATTGCCCATATTCCGATATGGGCAAGTTCATGAATAAAGCTGGTCTGGCATATTAGATCTCCAGGCCTGGCTTTGACCCATATTGTCCCTGGGCTTGTTGCAAGCCCAGATACCTGTACTTGGTTCAATCGACGCCCATCTGCAGAGTAGGCATTCCTTCTTTTTTCTTCCCACGAAAATTCAATTAGTAATTCGCTAATAGCTTTTTCAACTAAGTCTTTATCAAGGGAATATGGAAATATATTACTCCACTCCTCAAGGAAAAAAATCATTGCTATAGACACTCTCTGCCTATCCATAATGTGGCAATTACCACCCTTTGTCATAATATATGCATTAAATCCTGGAACTTTTGTTAATTGCGGGTCAGAATTGAATGGTTTACATTGCTCATAACTCTTGACATTTTGAGGATACGCTATCCACTTAGGCCCGCAGGATACATTTAAAATACCCAATAATACTATAAGTAAAGCTCTATGCATATACATTACGTATGCCGGAGTTTATTTTTATATTGAAAGTATTATGCCCCGGTAGCTCAGCTGGATAGAGCAACGGCCTTCTAAGCCGTGGGTCAGAGGTTCGAATCCTCTCCGGGGTGCCATAGTTTAAGGTTTATAGTTTAAACAACAGGAGAAATATGGTTACATTAATAATGGTCATGATGATAGCAGGATTAATTGTTTTTTTATCGAAACGTAAGGTAACTAGGCGCAAGCGGATTCTGATGTCACGTAATGAATTTAATAACCGCCGATATGGGAGAAAATAATATATGTGGGTTCAAGAAATTGAGTTTGACAATAACTCTGATGTTTGTTTAAATGAAGGTGGGATTAATGATGTTGGAGATATCTCCGTAACAGAACTCTTGGCCGCCGCAGTTGCTGAGTTTGGTGATGTTGTGGGTGATGTTGTAGACCCGGAAAATACCAATAAGAAAATTGGCTGGAAGTTCCACACTCAGGCATCATATGATGATATTGATAATGATGAAGAGGCAAAATTTACATTAGAAACCTGGGTGATCGTTCATGAACAACCTCCAGAAGTAAGGTATTTTTATGCCAATATTGAAAATGAAGCGACAGATAGCGAAAATATAGAAATGACAGATCCAGTTAACGAATAGAAAGATTATAGGCAGCTCGCCTTAAAATTTTAAACCTTAAACTACGAGATTTAACTTGTCAGACGGTCGCCTATTATTACAGCTCTTAATGCTTGATGCTGGAATTGTACCAGACATTAAGCTTTCTGAACCTTATTGCGGTGATCCATCATCCCCGTGGGAATTTTGGTCAGTTAAGAAACCCGATAATTTAGATGTTATGCTAGAATCGCTATCAGAGAATGATAAAAAGAAGGTCAAGAGGAAATTTCGAAAGCTATGGAAAAAAGCAGCTAAGAAATATAGGACTGACCTTAGTTCAAGCTCAAAGGATTTTACTAGCCCTAGCCTTAAAGCCCGCCGCCGAGCATCTGTTAAGCGAATGCTTCAGGATTCATATTACTTAGGGCATAATAATAAAAAAGAGTAGTAACATATTCTTTTTTTCTTATATAGTTGATATGATTTATTTTATGTAATATGGCACTTATTATATAAAGACAATAATTATTGTTGTAGTATTATGGCTATAAAGGAGTTTATAGACTATGTCGAAAGAAGATAGAGAATTAGCGGTTCTTAAATCACAGTCAAGATCCCCATTGAATCTTGATGAAATGATTGAACTACTTGATGTTGATATGGGTTCTTTAATGGTTGAGTATGATTTAGACCTTGTACAGGCTAATCAAGTGATGGCCTGGCGTAAACAAGAGGCTTTACGATATCAGGCTCAAGCGGTCTCCTGGTCTGCGGGCTCTACGATAGAAGAATCCGTTCGCAGGCTAGTAAAAAAAAAGAACTTTTAAAAGAAGCTGCTGATGATATACAAGTGGTTGCCATTCGTGTAAGGATCGACATTGGTAGCTCTTCTGACCCAACGCACGAAGATATTTTAACGACGCTTCGCGGGCTTCCATCAGTAATTACAGTAAATCAAGAAGGTCCCTTACAACCCGGGCCATCTGGCAAACAGTGGGCAAATTTAGTAATAAAATTTGAAAATACTCCTGGTGTTGATGTTAAGACATTAGGGCTTCAAATTGAAAGATTACCCACTGTCGATATGACAAGGATTGTCTCTGTTGATGGCACCCCTTGGGATATAGAATTAGGGAAAAAAGATTTTGACATAGCAAGATCCAAGATTGGGGATCAATGGAGAAAAAAACATAATCTCGGAACGTGGTCAGAAAACCCAGAAGCTCAAAATGAATCAACAATCGATCAATTAAGAAACTTAATTAAAGAAACATTACAAAAAGGTGATAAGTGGGAGACTTAACAAAAAACTTTTCTTTCTCAGAATTTAGTTGTAGGGACGGTTCTGACGTACCATTTGAGTACATCGATAATGTTCGATTACTTGCTGAAAATCTTCAAGTATTAAGAGATCATATAGGCCTGCCTATTAGGGTAATTAGTGGCTATCGATCTCCTTCCTATAATAGAAAAATTGGCGGCGCCCGAAAGAGCCAGCATATGGTTGCTAAGGCTGCAGATATTAAGGTCACCGGCCTAACACCTGACCAGGTGTGGAATACAGTTTTGCAGCTTATTAAAGAAGGTAAGATGTTACAAGGTGGTGTGGGAAGGTATGTTACTTTTACTCATTATGATGTTCGCCTTCGAAAAGCTAGGTGGAGCGGTAAAGGTATTAAGGATGATCGTCCTTAGTATAATATCTCCGTGTAAAAATAAGTAGAACGTGTTATTATTTAATTAGACACGAGGTGCTTATGTTAGTTTCTGAAATTTTAACTACGATTAAAAATACACGAGGGACAAATTCGAAGAAGCAGATATTATTAGACAACTCTAATAATGCTTTGTTGAAACGTGTTTTGCAATATGCAAATGATCCATACATCGTATTTAACGTTGTCAAGGTTCCAAAAGTTTCAAAGTCTAGACAACATGGCCATGCAGAGATTGATCGGTGGAACCTATTCCTCGATTGTGCAAAGCTCTGTTCTGAACGATATCATACCGGCAATGCCGCGTTGGAAATGATGAAAATAGCTATAACTTCTTCTACTTTAGAAGAGGAGAAATGGATGCGTAAAGTTTTAAAAAAGCATCTAGCTATTGGTATTTCTACAAAAACGATCAATTCAGTATTTCCTGGACTAATTCCTACCTTTGATGTTCAGTTAGCTCAGAAGTTTGAGCCAAAGCGCCTTAAGGGAAAAGAGGTAGTCGCACTAGAGCCAAAGCTTGATGGAATTAGATGTTGCGCAATCGTTCGTTCTGGCGTCGCAACTCTTTATGCTAGGTCTGGAAAACAAATAACGAATTTTGATGATACAATCGGTCTTGAGTTGTCAATTCTTGGTGATGGCTTTTATGATGGCGAGATCATGGGCAAAGACTTTGTTGCTCTAATGCGT
This sequence comes from Halobacteriovorax sp., assembly GCA_002720865.1. Lineage (GTDB taxonomy): Bacteria > Bdellovibrionota > Bacteriovoracia > Bacteriovoracales > Bacteriovoracaceae. Next base: position 44,872 of record PBIO01000016.1, on the reverse strand, counting down.
CAGGCATATCGAAAAGAAAATGTTGATACTAAGGATTCATATTTATCATTATTTGATTTTCTTCCTCTTGATGACTGGGTGAATAATGAGCCCGGATTGACATGTCACCACCGGCGTTTAGCTCTTGAAGAAAGGTTCAACGCTTATGGGACTACAGCAAAATATCTTTCATTAATTCCACGACACATAATTTTGGCATGTGTTGATCAAGTCAATCTATACCACCATCAGTTCGTTGCAGAGGGATATGAAGGTGTTATGATTAAGGATCTTGATGCCCTATATCGCCGCGGCCGCGGGTACGAGGTTATGAAGGTAAAATCGTTCCAGGACGCTGATGTTATGGTACTACGCATTGAGGAGGGAAACGGGAAATTTAAGGGAATGTGTGGAAATTTAGTTGTTGACTATAACGGCGTTGAGGTCGGGGTGGGTTCGGGACTAAATGATGAACTTCGAAAGCTAATATGGGATAGTCCTGATGATTATATCGGTAAAATAGTTGAGGTTCGATATCAAGAAGTAACCCCGGATGGTTCTTTAAGATTTCCTACATTTATTCACTTTCGAAATGATCGATAGTCTTACCGTATATTTAGTTATGAGGAGAAGTTGATATTTCTATGTATTTATTTGATTGAGTATCCCACCGTCGACCCCTGACCCCCGGGGGAGGTGTTCATAGGAGTCGGTGCACCGATTCAATTACACCCGGTGGTTGAAAGATCTCTCAAATAATACAGAGTCTATCAGCTTCTCCTCATTTTTTGTTGCATTTTCGTGCAAAATCTGCCAAACTATGGTATTATATACTTGATGGTGGGGATTGGCCCCCATCTTAAATTGAGAGATACCAAATGACTAGAAAATCCCGCGAACTTAGACTTTCTGAAACCCAGGCACTAATTGCTGGTTATACTGAGGTCGGCCTTGAAAATTCAAGGAATTGTAGGTTTGCGATTGATATGGAGTATCGTCTTCGGAACGGTCGCGGACTGAGCCCAAAACGACGCGCGTGGCTTGATTCTATTATTGAGCAAGGTGTCCCTGAAGCAAAGTCTCCGGAGCTAGTTGCGAAGATTACTGAGTCTGCAAATCTTGACGGCATGCAACACCGCCGAAAGGTTATGTTGGACTTTGCCAGTAAAATCCGGATGGGGTGGGATCTTAGCGAAAAGCAGCAATCCTGGCTTGATAATATGATGGCTGAAGCTAAGAAAATCCAACTGGAAGGTAAGTGGATTCCATCTGATGAGCTTATTGAAAAGCTTCGTCTTGCTATCCGTATTGCTGCTTCGAAGAATGAATATTATTTTCAGCACCGTGTTGGCACCGCAAAGGCTTACGAAAAGGTTAATAGCTGGATTAATTGGAAGGATCGCGCCCCATCCCACCAGTCTCTTGAAGAGCCCCATCTAGATGAGTGGGCATGTAATAAGCTGCTTAAGGCTTTTAAGAAAATTTTTGAAGAGCTTGATAATCCGTCGCACGTAATCGGGGATATGAGGTATTATAAGGGCCAGGTGGCACTGATTGCTGACGCTCCTTATGTTACTGACCGCGGCCAGCTGGTTTATCCTACCCTTGTCAATGGCACGATGTTGGAGCTAGGTATCAATATGATTGGTAAGCGCCGGCAGAAGGTATAGGAGAAAATAGTGTCTGAGTTTGGTATCATAACACCGTTAGACGATTCAATTATAGAGGCTAAAAACTTTATAACAGGCCTGATTATAGATCTAAGTTTTCGAAAGGTCCTTATAACAATCGAAGAACTTAGAAAGTTAGAAGATGATGCATATATCACCGGTGCAACAGCTGCAGCCGAACAGTATCAGGCAACCCGACATTTTTTCGAAAACAACATTTCAGAGTTGTTAATTGATAAACCCTCCTCTGGTTCATATCCAGAAGCATAAAAAGGAACAAACAAAAATGAGTTTGATTAATCGTGACAAGATAGTTGATGATCTTTTAAGAAGGCGTCCCCTTGGTCCTAAACACCCATATCAAAAAGTTACATATGAGAAGAATGTTACAGGTTCTAGATGGTGTAATAGAAAGCGAGACCATATCGAGCAGGTTGAACTTATCCCCTCTGTTACACAGTGGGGATATACAGATAGGCAACTATTTGATCTCGGATTCCGGTCCGAAGAAGAAACAATGGCCTACGTTCTAGAGAGGTTCTTCGATGGTAAGGAAAAATGGAGTCTTGGTAAAAAGAAGGCTACTGCCACCCGCAGAACAAACAGGTTATGGCAAAGAATCTCACCTGCTGTCTCAAATACAATTTCTGAGGGCGGTGTTGGGATTTACAAGGTTAGGGGTAGTTACCACTGGACAATTGGTTATCTTTATGCAACCTCTAAGGAGGAAGCGAAGATTGCTGCAAAGCTGTACTTTGGATATCTTATAAAGGGAGATAAATATTCCACCTGGCCTCGCACCGAATTTGTGAGATTTGGGACCGTATCAGACGTTCTAGATTTAAATGCCGAGACAAAGGCATCAATAGCCGGTGATATTACACGGGCAAAATCAAGGATTGAAGATCTTAAAAAGGAGATTGAAACTCTTAATATTCGTTCGAGCGCTCTAGCTATGGTTGAGTCTCAACAACTTGAAGCTGAACTATAATATTTTTATACACTTCGAAAGAAAAGAATAGGATAACAATTATGAATAATGAATCAGATGCATCTCGCCTAATTTGGGGATACCTATCACTTATCGTGCTGGGCGTTTTCGGTGTGCATAGATTTTTACTTGGCCGACCCCTAACTGGAATAGTCTATGCCTTTACAGGCGGCTTATTGGGGGTCGGTTTGGTTTTTGATTTTTTTATTGGTGTACCATACATGGCTTTAAATAGAGGAGAATATTAGTAATGAGCTATCGGCCAAAGAATAATGAAGATCCCCCATGGATTGATGAGGGATTTGAGAATAATGAGATTGACCCGGGCGTAAATTGGGATATCCCGCTTAGAGATTCATATGATGATCGGTGGGGCTGGGATGATCGATCCAACGATGAAATTGAAGATGACATGTATGATAGATGGGACTGGAATGCCCATCCACTTTTACCCGCACCAGGTTATTTTCGATGAAGGTTCAAGACCTAAGAAGAGGAATGCTTCTTAGGCCCAAAAAAGGATCTTGTTTAGTTATTTGCACTTCCGGGAAATTTCCGGATAGACATGTCAAAATTGTTCCAGACATTATTGGTCCTGGATTTCCTAGTTGGACTAGTCTGGCAGGTGGAACATGGATATACTTGGGAACAAAGAGAGTATTAAAATTTCCAAATTCTGCATCAACACAAATAGTACATACAGAGAAACTGCAGGTACTAACAAGAAAAGTTCACGAAATATTTCATAGTGTCGGTGGTGTTTTTACCATCGAAGGTATGATGTTTAAAGATATTAGTCCTATGGAGGAGATTTTAAATGAAGCCCAATAAGCAAATCGCACTAACATTTGCAAAACGACAGACACCCTTATCTAGATTTTCACATTTCGAGGGAACTGAGAGCGAATTAATTTCGCTAATAATCGAAAATCTAGATAATGCATTTTTGGGATACAGGTCTGGGGTATATCATGTCCCTGTTCCTGCTACCAAATTTAAAAGTGGTATAGTTGAACTCCAAGAAGGGGATCCCCTATACGGCAGTTTTGAATCTCGCAAACAAGGCGAGGAACCTAGAAAGGTTATCATGTCTGGCTCTAGGGATAAACTTCCTGCTATGTCTGCAGAAATAATTCTGTACCATAGAACTGTTTTGGAAGAAGAAGCTGGATATAAGGCCGCAGCAGATTGGGAAATTATTAGTATTAATGCATCCCCAATCAGCACCCCGACGCCCCAAACACCCCAGGCACTTATCGCTAATCATTTTGAATTATCAGGTGGTACAAAAACGAGGATGTCATCTGACAAATTTGAGAGTGCTCTTAGAGAATCAGTCATGTTTTGGAAGAATAAGGTGATGTGTGGTTCATAGTGGAAAAGAAAATGACTAGAACCATTATTATTTTTTTGCTAATAATGATTAGCATTGCAGTCGGCTATATGAGTGTTAATGATCAACTTACAGAACCGGCTGTTAACTGTACGATCGATGATATAGTCGATCAATAAGAACGGAGAGATATCATGCCAAGTGTACTACAAGGCGCGTGAGAAAGCTTTAAATAATGGAAGGGTTTACCACCTAGCAGCGATACTTCGGAGGAAGGGTCGTGTTATTAGGGTTGGTATTAATACCCATAAAACCCATCCACGCTTTACACGCACATATCCAGATGGTTCGATTGCATCTCATATGCATGCCGAGATGAGTGTCTTAAGGTTTGCACAACCTGGTGATACATTGGAAGTTATGAGATTTAAGAAATGTGATCATACATACGCCATGGCAAAGCCCTGTGAACATTGTATGAGATTCATTAGAGAGTTTGGGATTTCACATGTTCGATATACAAATTACAACGGCGAATGGGAAGCACTTCAACCGTAATTTTTATAATAAAAATATGACCAGCATGCTTGACCATTTTATGGCAAAAGGGTATTATATTCTTACCTCATGGTTATCATGAGATTTTATAAAAACAAATATATAGGAGAATTATAAAATGAAGAGCGTAAGCAATCACAAGACAACCCGCCTGGCCTTGAGCCTTAATTCTGACCCAGTTGCAAAGCAGGCTGGCTGTAACTCTTTTGTAATCGAAACTCGTCCCTCCCCCGGCGACGATTATCGATATAACCCCCAGAAGATTACTATGACCCATAAGGAAGCAGTTGCTGTTGCATCCTTCCTCAATGAGTCGCTTGATCTCGTAGAGTAATTTAGTAAAGTTTCGGCATGCCGTTGAGATCAACGGCAACCTAGAGCTTAAGCTAAATTATACCGCAGGAAGGCATGGGTTACAGATGCCTTACACTTATAAACACACAGGAGAAAAAAAATGAGTGAAACAAACAAGAGTGGATATGCCATCCGCGCCGACCTGTTAGGTATGGCAATTGGTATTTTAGAGAGTCGAAATTCTCGGCAGTTCGATAATGAATGTCTTCGTCCAGAAGGCCAACGGAATCCAGTTAATCCTTATGCAACAGAGGATGTTCTGGTTGTAGCTGAGAAGCTATATAATTTTGTACAAAAAAAGCACTAAGTTAATTTTTGGGCGGGGCAGAGAAATCTGCCCTGCTTTTTATTTTAAAGTTTTATAATATGGGCTGTGACATTCACGGGTTTTGGGAGATTAAGGACCACACAGGGAACTGGATGGCCATTTCATCAGTTTATTCCCAGAGAGACTATGTGTGGTTTGGCATTATTGCTGCTGTACGAGGTGGTCCCCATATTGGTACCGCTGCGCGCGGCATACCTAATGACCCTTCCATTGCATACAAGGGCCTTCTAGATGCATGGGGAGAAGACCTCCATAGTCATACATGGTTAACACCTAAAGAGGTTCAGGAGGCCTGCCAGGAATATGAAACCCGGGCCCTAGAATATCATGATGATTATATGCATACACCTGGAACTAATTATGAAACTATCCCATCATATGATACACCGGTTACCAGGTTGATAACTAGCTACAATCATGATGATTTGTCGGAGATTAGTTGGACAGGTACTGTTCATGATTTAATGCACCCTGATGGAGATGTCGATTCAAATATCAGGATGGTTATTTGTTTCGACAGTTGATTTTTTATGTACATTATGTGCATTTTAAATAAGTTTTAATATGATGTTTTTTCAATATTACCGGCTAAAACGTTTGAAACCTATTATGGGGCAAGCGTAATGATTTATGGGCCGGTAGCTCAACAGGCAGAGCATCAGACTTTTAATCTGGCGGTTGAGGGTTCGATTCCCTCCCGGCTCACCATTTATTAAAGTTAAAATTTAAAATATGTTAGTATGATTCATCTACTTAAAAAGGTACCAAACGATATCACAATCGCATGTTCAGGTGGCCCTGATTCAATGGTGGTATTAGATTTTCTGAATAATGGTCGCCGAAATATCAAGGTTGCACATTTTGATCATGGAACATACCATGGTAGAGAAGCTACTAAATTTGTACATGATTATTGTAGAAGAAACGATATTCCTATCATCTTGGGTGAACTTTCTTTAGATATTCCCACAGGAAGAAGTAAGGAAGATTTTTGGAGAGAACAAAGATATAATTTTTTCTCAAGTATTCCTGGCCCTATCGTAACTGCACATCATTTAGATGATGTTGTAGAGTGGTGGGTTTTTTCTTCATTGCATGGCCAATCTAGATTGATCCCATATCAGAATAAAAATGTAATTCGGCCCTTTTTGTTGGTGACAAAGGATGAGCTATTATCATGGGCTAGAAATAAGAATGTAAGATATATTACGGATCCATCGAACAAGGAGACGAGGTATATGAGAAACTTTATTAGGCATCAAATGATGCCAGACATTGTTGAAGTCAATCCAGGAATTCGAACGATGTTAAAAAAGAAGCTAGTTAACAAATACACGGAGGAAGAAGAAAATAAAAATGGCTAGGCAAAGAGATAGTGAGATCTGGACAGACGGCGAATGGATTGCCGTGGATAGTACACTAGAATACATTGAAGGTTGGGCTTCAATTGATAGAATTGCAGCAGAGTCGGATGTTAAGCCAAATGTTGTTCGAGCAATTTTAAAAGAGATGGTGCGGCACGGTGATAGTGTTGTTCGAAAAGGAAAGAGATATCGATATCGCGATTAAGGAATGATATGAAACCTGGTGATCTTATTCAACGAACAATATTTGAAGGTGTAGAGCCCAATTCAGATTATGCAATACAGCTTCAAAAAAAATGGGCTAGCCCTGTGATGGTTATTAAAGGTCCCTATGAGGGTTCAGTTACACAATATAATCATTTTGGAAAGCCCACTTTAACATCGATTGCTCCCGTTGTTGATGTCATATTAGACGGTGAGATTATAACGTGCATTCCAATTAGTTTCTTTGATAGGGTAACAATGAACACTCCCATTAGCAATGATATTATTAATAGTGAAAAGAAAAAGGATTCTTAATGTTTTCGGCTGGTAGCTCAATCAGGTCAGAGCGTTTGTCTCATAAACAAGGGGTTCCGGGTTCGAATCCCGGCCAGCCGACCATTTTTTATTATGCAAATTTTTGTTTATAAAAACATTCCAATTAGACTTCATATAAGCTTTTTAGCACTAGTATTATTGTATATCGGTTATACAGGCTTAAAGTCAGGGATGTTTCATATGGCACTTATAAGCATAATGTGTATATTGATTTTTGGTTCTGTATTATTGCATGAATTAGGCCACGCGTTGGTAGCTAGAAAGTTAGGATACAAAACAAGACATATTACACTTTATCCATTTGGTGGTATCGCTGCTTTAGAGATGTCTCAAAAAAATATGGCCGACCATCCTGGTGACGAATTTCGTATTGCCATCGCCGGCCCAGCCATGAATATGGTAATTGCAATGTTTGTATTGCCCCTAGTATTTTTAAAGGTACCGCTATGTGCAGAATTATTAATCGTTAATCTTGCAATGGGTATTTTTAATTTAGTTCCTGCTTTTCCAATGGATGGTGGCCGGGTCTTAAGGTCCTGGATTACACCACGTAAGGGAGTTCAAAAAGCAACAAAGATAGTGTTACGTGTATCTTTCTGGTTTGCATGGGCATTTATAGTAATTGGAATTTTAAATAAACTGTTTATGCTTCCAGTTATCGGTATACTTTTACTAGTAACGATTAGGTCTGAGTCACTAAGAATTAATAATAAGACAATTGGATTTTTAAGCCGATATTTCTAGATAGAGATTTAATAGGAGTAAATTTAAAGATGAGATTAAAGTTTGGCGTTTGTTTTGATGATGTGCTTATGGTACCCCAGTACTCAAATGTGTCTAGCAGAAAAGAGATTGATTTAAGCTCAAAATTAGAAAATATAAATTACCACTTTAGATTGCCAATAATTTCTAGCCCTATGGACACCATTACAGAAGATGAAATGGCATATTCTATGTTGTCGTCCGGTGGCATGGGGATCGTACATAGATACAACTCAATTAAAGAACAAGCAGAGATTGTTGCAAATTTATCAAACCGATTAATTGAAGAAAATCATAAGGGCTCATCTGCCGTTGCCGCGGCAGTGGGGGTTTCTGGTGATTATATTGATAGAGCTACAGCACTTTATGATGCAGGTGCAAGAATTCTTTGTGTCGATATTGCACATGGTCATCATATTTTAATGAAGAATGCTCTTTTTGAACTAAGAAAGATTTTTGGAAATACTGTCCACTTAATGGCTGGTAATGTTGCAACTGTAAAAGCCTTTGATGATCTTGCAACTTGGGGTGCAAATAGTATTCGAGTAGGTATCGGTGGAGGGTCTATCTGTTCAACAAGAACACAAACAGGGCATGGTGTCCCAACGCTACAGTCGGTAATCGATTGTGCACAGTCTCAATATGCTGGTGATGTTAAATTAATTGCAGACGGCGGAATCAGGAATAGCGGAGATATTGTCAAGGCTTTGGCAGCCGGCGCCGACTTTGTGATGGTGGGCTCTTTACTGTCAGGTACAGATGAAACTCCTGGTGAGGTTGAAGTTGATGGAATCGACGAGTATGAGTACTACGTGTCAACAACACTGACAGCATCAGCTGTCTGTGCACCAGGCCTGTCGGTAAATGAATCCTTGACTGATGATACAAAGAAATATAAGGCCTATAGGGGTATGGCATCGCCTGAGGCTCAAATTGAATGGAGGGGATACCCTTCATCAGTAGAAGGTGTTGCAACCAGGGTTGAGTGTAAAGGTCCTGTTGGTGATATCCTGCAAACCTTGCTTACCGGTATAAGATCTGGGCTATCTTATAGCGGTGCCAAAAATATTTCGACGCTTCAATCAAAGGCAAAATTTATTAAACAATCTTCTTCAGGGGCCGCTGAGAGCAATACACATATCTTAACTAAAGAATAGTTGGGCTAGCATATAGTTTCTTATTAGGAAAGCCCTCTAGGGGGCTTTTTTAGTTTTTATAGAAAGAAAAATCCGAACTTAAATTTAGGTATCTATTTTATAAGGTAATATTTATAAGGGAGGTTTATGAATTATGTCATCGAATCAAAAATATTATCCAACTGGAGACTGCTATGAAGTTGCAGCTAGCTTGATCCTTGACTCTATAATCATGTTTAATCCAAACTCAAGAAACTCCGATGGCCTTATATTAGTCCATGCAGAAGTCACCGGACAAGGCCCAATTGAAGGAATAAAATATGGCCACGCCTGGGTTGAAAAAGACGGTCAGGTTATCGACAATTCAAATGGGAATAACATTAGGCTGCCAATATCTGTTTACTATAGAATGGGAAAAGTAGGAACTAATATATACAAGTACACTCCGGAAGAAGTACGAAGATGGGTCCTAAAGACAGAGACATACGGCCCATGGGAACTTGAAACAGAATCGGGTTATTAGATATGAAACGAAATAAGCAAATTTTTAATACGTTACAAAGACAGGACAAATATGTTTCCAAGTCTATATTAAACCAACTAGAGCTAGTTTCCGATGATCAATATCCTGATATTACTGCTGAGTCAAGAATCCGCACGATTATACGTGAAGAACTCGGTCACAATAATCAGGATAAATTTCCTGATCCGTTAAATGATGCTATTAGAACTGTTGAGGCTTTGCAAGATGAAGCTAAAAAATCTCCTGACTCGATGAATATAAAACTAATCAAAGAATATATTAAGAGTCTTAATGAGTTATTGCCAGAAATATCTGAAGAATTTGAAATTATTAGAGACGTAATTTCTAGCACATAATTAAATAATAGGAGGCTATTATTGATGGTTCCAGAAGTTACATTAGATCAAGTTGTTAATGCTATTAATGATATTCTAGAAGGTCCTTGGGGCAAGGATGAGATTATCAAGGGAAAAAATATTATTTTCCCTTTAGACACCCTTGGCGGAAAGATGATGTCCGATGCCATGCATTCTTTTCGTGATGTAGGGTGGAAAGTTGATAGGCTTGTTGAGTTATCATCTCCAGGCTCTCGCATATACTATTTAAAGTTTATCAATCCAAATTGGAAAAAAAAGGATTGTGCATAGTTTTGTTTTGTTTTTTAGTGGGGTATAATGTTTTATGTTGTTACGTATTGGGCATGCCTGATAGTTGGGTCTCTTTTATTAACTGAGTTTTACGGCTATTGGCTACATATTCTTTTACATTCTGATAGGATAAGGTGGCTATCTATCAGACATATGCAACATCATTTATTAGCATATCCTCCAGGCAAAAAACAACGGCCCCATAAGACGTATATCGACCCCACACAGGTATCGGATCATCCTACATTTTTCGGTATCGGCCTAGAGTGGCTGGTGCCAATTTTTTGCTTGATAATCTTTACTATCGGTATAGAATATGTAATGGGACTTTCTACAATTTCTATTATAACTTCTTTAAGCATTATGGTATTATATGCAAAGTTTATGTTTGGGTGGTTACATGATTCAATGCATATTAAACAACACTGGTTTATGAGGGTTCCTTTGGTTAGAAGGTATTTTAAACATATTAGAAAGCTCCATGATATACACCACCACCATGTATCAGAGGAAGGGCTTATGAAATATAACATGGGAATCTCAACTCCGCTGTTCGATATGGTTTTTAGAACATATTTACCTAATATGAAAGGCACACAAAGAAAAAGTATTCTTACTGGACACAAAACAGCACTTACACGATATAATATTGTGTCATTACGAGGAGATGAAATAGATGCGCATTACAAAGAAGTTTCTTAGGAAGATTATTAGGGAAGAACTTGATCAAGTTCAAGGTTATCCAGGTGATGGTAATGAACCTGCTGTTACATTTGATGAGCTAGAGTCAGACGAGGTAGAGATGAATGAGGTATTTGGAACAATTGCAACCATTGGTGCCGGCGTTGCCTTAGGCATTGCAGGCCTTTATGGCGGGGTAAAATTAGCAGGTATAGCAAAAAGTATTTTAGGTAAGACGCTCCATGTAGCCCAGCGTGCTGCCGAGAATAAGTTGGGCCAATTAAAAGCCGAGCTACGGCACGATATTCAAACCCAGATGATGACGATGCTAGAAAGTGACGCAGAGCTAGACAGGTTAGCAAAAGAGTATCAGGATCTTACATACCAGATTCAAACCAAGCCGAAACGAGCTGCAAAAGCAGGAGGGCCCAAACGCGGTGGAATTAAGGGCCTCCGAGGCCCAGAGTATGCTGCGATTAGAAAAGCTCAGAAAGCCAAGGCCAAAGAGTTTGCCGATTATTTAGAGACAGCCATGGCGGATGCATGGAAAGCGCTCGATCCGAAAACTGCTAAAGATGCCCGGCACCTTGATAGTCATGAACTTAGGATGACCCGTGACAGGGTTAAAAGCTACGGCCGAAGAAAACGATAAAGGAAAAAGAAAATGTCTAGTTCTGAATTAGGGCAAATTATTGAAGATCAAGTTGTTGAATTAGCTGCTAGATCAAATATTCGCGTTTCAAGGCTTCGAAAAATAGTATCTGAAGAGATTCGTATGGCATATGGGGACGCATCTGGGGTAGAGAGACTAATCCCGGAAATTGATGATAGCCAAGATTATCAAAATAGTATTCAATAAGGCTCATTTAAGATGTGGTTAAGAAATAGGGAGTTCCAGATAACCAATGATATTACTGCGCAGATATATACGGGAAATTCTGGCCAGTTCATTAGGCACTTCAAGCCTAGTTTCTGAAATTACAAAACTTCCTAAAAAATACTTTTCCATAATTGACAATGAAGTCAAGGCTTCAAATTTTTGGAAGCAGAGCAACCATGTTGATGACATCGATGCCGAAATCACGCCAGATGAATCTGGGAGCCTACAGACTCCGGCTGCAAATGCTTTACAAACTGCACTTCGAAATGCATTTCAAAAAGTTGATCTAGATGCTGACATATTTGTAAGCTCACATGACGATGATGGCAGTGAATTTGCACTTCTCCATGATGAACACCCTGCATATCCTAACCGCTGGTTAAGAAATGCAACATGGTATATTTCAAAGCAAAAGCCTGGTAGAAGTACTATAGACCTGGTATTAATGGCTGCTGATGACAGCGTTGATATTAATGATGTTGATACTGCTGCATTAGTTAGGCACATAACACAAACAATACGTCATGAGCTAGTTCATTATTTTCAAATGAAAAAACAGGCTAAGTCCCGTGGCCTAAATGATACAGAGACGTTTCAAAAGATGCTCGATGACCCGAAGCAAGTTCCCCCATCTGGACCTGATTGGGAACGGAAATACCTTGAAGCACATATTGAAGTCGATGCCCATGCCCATGATGGCGCGGAAGAGCTTTTAGCCGTTTATGGCAAGGAAAGGGCTCTAGAAATTATTAGAAAAAATCCTGATTTAAGTGACCCAAAGCTTCCAAATGCTGTACGCCATTATTTCGAGAAGCTAAGTCCTGACAATAAGGCCTTACAAAGTTTTAGAATAAAACTATATCAATACCTTCAAGATATGTCAGGAGATGAATGATGGCAACAAAGAATTCAGGTGACAAGTTAGCCGGCTTGTATCATAAAGGCCAGGATAAGATTTGGGATGGAAAAAAATATCTCAAGGAATGTATAGACAGGCATGGGGGCATTAACATCAGTGAAGAAAACGCTGATGCCCTTCATAATATATTCATGATAATTTTATGGGGCGAATTAGCCGCATGGAAGATATCGTCAGCATTAGCTACAGAACTCGATGACAATAGCGCACGTATGGCAGCTACATCTCAAGCTCATGATGAAGCAAGACATTTTTATGTTATGAAAGATTATCTAGATCTACTTGGGAAAGAATCTCCCCAAGAAGACCTTAATAGGCATGCTGATAGGTTTCTTTCTTATATTTTAGATGCTAATCATATCTCTAAAAAACTATTAGGGATGCAGTTGATGGTCGAGCCATTGGCACTTACATTATTTAAGATAGTAAGAGAAAAAAATATTGATCCTGTATTAACAGATCTATTACTAATGTTTGAGCGAGATGAAGCTCGTCATGTTGCATTCGGGACGTTACATCTTCCTGCTGTCCTCAAAGATATGAGTATAGCACAGCGGACGGATTTGTGGATATGGCAATTTTTAGGTTATATGAAGCAGTTTAAGATTTTATATTCTCTTGAAGATAGTTTCGAGCAATTGGGGATTGAACCTCGCTCTGTATATGAGTCTGCAAGAAAGAAACAGTTGCATGCTTTAAATATGATGGCCGAAGAAATGGGAATTAAGTATCCCCTGGCAGAAACAGTAATGAAGTTCTCTGATGCTCGTTATGAACTAGGTACATCGAGTGAAAAAAGATCATATTTAAAAAGGTTAATTCGCGCCACTGAGAAGGTAATAGCATAATGAGTAGAAAACCACATGGATCTTCGCTATTACGTAGCTATGTAAGGGAAGTCTTGACAGAGTCTTTTGTTCACTCGGGCGGTCCGAACTATTTCCGTGTCGATCTTCATAACATAGGCTATGCCCAGGGCGGGGAGCAATTAAGATTCAAAGAATGCCAATCTGATGTTGATGCTTTAATGAAGACCCCAGAGTTCATTGAGGCAAAAGAAAAATATGAGGCAAATAATACTACAAAAGAAATTAACTGGGATACCAACGAAGTTTATGATGCCCCAGCAAAGTTTCGGCCAAGGTTTTATGAAGTAAATAATGCCTGGATCACTGACGAGACTAACAGGGGTAAGGGCCACGGCAAGGAAATCTATAGAGCCTTTATTGAACAGGCTGCAAAGTACGCAAAAAATTACGGTGGAGTATTTATTGGTGCACATCACTGTACACTAGGCTCAGGTACCTCAAAGGCTGCTAGGCGAGTCTGGAAATCTCTATCCAAAGAATACACATCTTCAGGTGATGTGATCTTTATAGGGTTGTAAAATGAGTTTATTACGTGAGTACATAAGAAGCTTATTAAGCGAACAACGTGGTTTTATAGGCACATGTGTCAACTCTTTTGATGAAGATGGATATTGTATGGTTCCAAATTTATCATATAGTACAGTAACTAATTTTGCATGGGGTGATGAAAATGCTGATCGAATACCAGAAAATGAATTTCGTTCCCAAGTCATAATACCCCCAGATCTTGAAGAGCTAATATCTGGTCATGAGATTTTCTATCTGTTGGATAGGGACAATAATCAATATATGCTTTATGATTCTGATGATGATATACATTATTTTTTCGGGGATAAATAATGAAACTTCTCCGCGAGTACATAAAAGAGTTAATTAGGGAAGCTGCAAAGGGCCCCGGGTCTCTCGGTAATATGAAGGTGTATTTAAGTAGAGATGATGGAGATATAGAGATCTGGATTGCGGATCCTAAAGAGGTAGACTACTGGAAAAATAATTCTTCTAAAAATCTAGGCATGACATCTATTATGAATAGGGCATCTATCGGTATCCTTTCTGCAGTTAAATCAGATGAAGCTGATTGTCTAGGGGGATATGAGATTAGTTGGGCTCATGTTGATGATGAAGCTAAAGGATTTGGTCCTATGCTTTATGATATTGCAATGGAAACTGCAACTGCTGAAGGAAGCGGTTTACTACCAGATAGAAGAAACATTTCTAGCGATGCATATTCTATTTGGAACTATTATGCCACTCGTCGTCCAGATGTAATCACTATTCAGTTAGACGATTTATCTGGTCGTCTCACACCAGAGACAAAGGGGGACGATTGCCCGCAGTGGTTATCGTACGAGCATCAAGATGGTTATTTTTGGGATGAAGAGAATGAAGAGACTCCTTGGGATCCTTATGGTAAAGATATTTTATTACAGAGCCCTCTATCAAAGTTGTATAAGTCGACTGGATCACCAACTTTAGATGCGCTTAGTTCTGCAGGCAGGTTGGTGAAACTATGAAACTACTACGCGAGTATATAAGAGAGCTGTTGACCGAAAGAAAATCGGATTCGCAATATGTTGATCTTATTGACACCATTATTTCTAGCATGAGATCTGGCTCAAATTTTGCTGATGTAGGACCAGAATTTGGTGTTGATGGTTCCGGTATGGTTTATAAAGTCTATGAGATGAAAGAGATGCCGCTACCTGAGGAAGGTACCGATTTGATTGACGGGTTCGAAGAACTCTTTGTCACAATCATCAATCCCAATAAGGATCCGAATTCTCGCTATCTCAAAAAGAGAGCAGAAATAACTCCGGATAATGAGTTGCAGATATTTCCTACGCCACCGGTCTTTGAGAAGGTACAAAAATCCGGTAATGCGTTAAGCTATTTTGCGAATGACCCCCAAGTCATTTCAATTTTAGAACATGAACTCACTCATCAGATCAATAAGACACGCTCGGGTGACAAAAAATATAGGGCTGCTGGTGGAGATGATCAGTTTGATATTTCTAAACAGGCTTATGAGGACTCTACAGAAGAAGTACAAGCTCGCCTTATTCCCATCATATCTTCTACACGAAAAGCTATCAGAGATGATAAAGGTCACACAGGAGATAAATTGCGGTCGGCTATAGAGAATGATGACTTTAGGGATTTTCAAAAATACCTATTTGATCTCAATTACGAGCCACTTCGTTTGAGCAAAGTTTCGGAGAAAACAAAGAAAAGATACGTTAAGCGGTTCTACAGCTTATTCCAGGAGTTAAAAGATGAAACTTCTCCGTGAGTACATAAGGGAACTCCTTAAAGAGCAAAACGTCCTTGCCACAGGCATGTGCTTTCCCTTTGCATACCAGAAAGCCGAGGAATGGTTTGAGAAATACTATACCAAGGGAAGGCCAGGCCGATCGGCAAAGAAGCATCCGGACTTAAATGACAAGAGCAAGTTTAAGGTTGTTCATGGTACAGTAACAAACAAATGGAAGAGTCCTCCAAAGCCAGTTGTCCACGGTTGGGTCGAGATGGGCGATCTGGTTTTTGATGATCAGACCAAGGTAACTAAACCGAATGGAGTTGACAAAGAGGCCTATTACGACATGTACCAACCTGAGGTATACAAAGAATTTACTGCTGAAGAAGCTATACTCAATTGTGCCATGAAAGGTGGAGAAGGCCCATGGGACGATGATCTCTATGCGATGATGCAGGATCGCGATGCATGGATGAAAGAGTCTAATGAGTATAGCTGGGAGACTGCCAACAGAAGAAATATGCTGCTTGATAAAGAGGGTATGGAGCAATCTGACAAAGACAATCAAGAGAATTTTCTTAAATCTTTAGGCCTTATGGAATTGTACACACACACCTTGTTGGAGCAAGCATCAAGCGGAAGTGTGGTGGTGGTTGATGTTCAACCTGAATACGAGAGCGGATTCTCATTCGACATAGGTGACCTTCTTCATGCGGCCAACGAGTATAATAAGGTTTTATTTTTATATAATGGTGCCGATACTTTAGGAATGGTCTCTGAAGATGACTTACGTCATTACTATTTTGAAAAGTTAGATTATGACGAAGAGCTGTTTGATGATCTCATGTCAGGTGCAACTTTCTTTGATAAGGGGTATGGTTTTTTTCGTGATGTAATGGATTCGAACGTTTGTTTTGATAGAACGTCAGTTGTAAAGATTGTTGAATATATGATTGATAATAATGTTCAAGATATTCGGGACTTAGATGAAGAAGATGTTGAAAAGATAGGGGTTAGTGAATTACTATTTGATGATCTAGAGGACTATGGGTTTTGGGTACCAGAACTATCAGATATTCTCCCTTCATGGTCCGGCTCAGATATCATGGGTGGAGCACGTAACGAATGTATGGCCGAGGTCGAAATTTTAGGAGATGCTCAGGGGCTGGCATTTAATCAGCGTAATGAATTTATTTATGAGGGAGATGGCCTTTACACCGAAAGGATTTTGACTGAGAAGTATGGAAAAAAGCAAAAGATTATAAATCAGGAAAGTTACTCAACAATGATTCAATTTCGAGATGAAGATGATATGTTCCTTCCTCTCGGCTCACAAATGATGACCAGAATATTTGGGAGTCTTAAACAAGAGGTGAAAGGTTATCACATTACTAACTTAAATGGGGCATACGGTTTATTGGATATTAGGGGTACCTCCAAACAAGCATCTGTGTTTACTAGGGGAGCTAATGCTGACTTTATAAAAGGGGGCATTACTGCCAGGGGCGGAGTTGTCATAGAGGTAGAGGGACAACAAATAGCATCAGGTATGGAAGACATGTTCACCCTTCCAGAGAAGGGTGGCAGAAGAAATATTACAATGGAATATATTGTGAGATTAGTTAAGGATCCCAGTATTACTGATCCCATGAAAAAAGACTTGTTGTCATCGATAAACGGGTGGCTAGAAAAAAATGAACCTGAAGCAGGTACTGGGCTAGATACATGGCGTGAAGTTGCCCGCCGGCGTGATAAAGTTCAGCTCAACTCGATGATTAAGCACTATTTAGACTCAGCAGAGAAAGTTATGATGAAGTATGCTGGCACACTTAGGGAGGCAGTGGTTGATTCAGTCAAGCTGCCAAGTGATAGTTATCATCGACTAAAAATGTATGACGAAATAGTCATGGATAAGATTCAGGTCAAGAATGTATATATCTGGAAAAAGTATTACCAACGTAGGGGTATGCCGAATCACCCTAGTGAAGAAGAGTTTAGGCAGTTTATTCAAGAGATGTCTGATGAGGGAATTGATGTATATACTGCCACAATCAAAGAGATAGTCAATATGGTGGACGGAAAATGAAGCACCTTAGGGAAAATAACGAGACGTATATAAGCCACCTAATCTTTGCCGGTAAGGTTGCAATTCATTTAGGGTTGAGTAGCATATTTCTTATCCTTCATGGAATACTTCCATTCTGGAGCCCCCCGGAGAGCTTCAATCTAGATTCTATGTGTAAAAAGATCCAAGGCTGGAATGATTATTCACATAGGAGAAAAGAATAATGAATTTACTACGCGTATACATAAAGGAACTGTTATCTGAGATGTACTTAACACCTGATAAAAGCATAGAGTATACAGCACTCGTTTTAGATGGCACATCTCATCAAGAACTATCCAAACTATCTCCTGAGAAATGGAAATTGCACTCACATCATATGACTATAATATCACCTGCATCCGGACAACAATCAAAGCATAGATTACCATCTAGGTGGATTGGCTCAGAAGAGTGTGTAACTATAGTTGGAATCGCAAAGAATGATCAGGTTATTACTGGGCTAGTTGAGCTTGGTGATCTGCCTTTATATACACTTGGTATATCTTATCCTCATATAACCATTGCAACGAATCCCCAGACTGCCGGTCGACCAGAGATGTCGAATGATTTTGGCTTAGGGGATTTTGAGCCTATACCCCCCATAGTTATATGTGGTAGAATAGAAGAGGTACCTAGATGATGTTAGGAGAGTTTTAGTATGATAAAAATAACCAAATCACGATTACGAAAGTTAATTCGGAAATCTATTACAGAAGGCCCTGATCCATCACTGAATATAGATCAACACCGCGCGCGCCGCTTTCAAGAAGTTTTAGATATGATTCAAGAAATGGGGTTTGATCTTGGGTATTCTACATGGAGTGACTCTAATGCTATAGCGGTTGATGATGCTAAGGCTGCATATCCAGGTGAGTTTACAGATGAGGATGTCAACGCGGCCGTTGACTGGTACTATTTAAGTGGCGCAGCCCGCATCCGAGAATCGTATGGTGATCAAATAGGATCAGGTGATCCAACACAAGAAATACTAAACTGGGCAGAAGAAGGAAACCGGGTAACAGTCGCTGGAAAAAATATCTGGCCAGGCCTCGGAAATCGTTCTGGTCTTCATTCTTATGCAGATGAGTTAATTTTTGATAAGTGGAAAAAGTCCGGTGACAGATTCGCAAAGAAAATTGACAATCTTCCTGCTGGTACAAAGGTAGAATTAAAAAGGTTTAAAAATATGAACCGTGACCGCGGAAAGTGGGTAACTGCAGTAACTGTTACGACAACAGGCCCGATGCCTAATGCTGCTGGATCGTCTCCTTCTCGTAAGACTATGCAAGATATTTATACAATTTTGGGGATTATGTACGATAGAGATATTGGGAAATCTCATTTAAAATCAATATCTACTTATTCAGATCATGATGAACCATTTAATGGGATTAATTGGGAAATTATTATGAAGGATGGCTCTAGATTTATTTTCCCAGATGGTAATAATTCTAGAGGTGAGTATGCTGAGTGGGAAGATAAACATGGTGAGGGCTTTTGGGAAACCTACATGGCATATTAAGGGATCTATAAAGTGATTTTATTAAAGAAATACATAAGAGAAGTTTTGGCAGAGGGTATTGAGTTTAGAGAGCTTGACTCTCCTCTTACATATGCCAGAGCAAGGAATGTAAAAAGATTAGCACTTTGCGATACTTCAGTAAAGGAACCCAATATGTCACCGACCGGTAAGCCAATGCGTGATGCATATTTTAATGAATATCAAGAGTGGGATCATTATGGCCGATCAGGCAGAAGGTTAAAGAAGCCTCGCAAGGGCCAAATGGTCCCCGGTGTTTCAGACGTTTGCGTCATAGGATTTCTGGATTTTCATAAATACGGTGACAACGGCTGGTATATCGATTATATGAAGACCCGCGGTGACAAAGGTGGCCAGAAGGTGGCTAGCCAACTAATGGATGAGTTCTTTAAAAGGTATGCAAAGCCAGGTATGTTAATTCATTTTGGTAAGATGATGCGACAGGAGATAGGTCACCTCAAAGACAAAATGGAAAAACAGTATCCAGATGTTGATGTTATAGGGGCGGTGAATTTCTAATGAGTTTATTACGTACATATATACGCACCTTGCTTATTAATGAAAATATGTGCCCAATTAGGGGGCATAACTATGGGGGAATTCCATCGTCTGGTGGATATAATAGTATAATGGAGTATAACGTAGGAGCTGCAAGGTATGCGGAGGCTGCACATTGTATTTTAGGATCTTTAGGAAAGAGGGTTGGGTATGACGGTAAGACAGAGTGGCATGCAATGGCCCGAGTTGAAGAAGAACACCTTAACGAAGAAATAGGCATCATGATGGATGTTGTTTCTGAGTACTCAAAAGACGTGTATGTTATGCAGCTCAATGATGTAACTCAATATAAGGAAGAGTATCAAGATAGAATGAGAGAAACAGCTGAGAGAGCTGTACAGGATATCCGTGATGTTTCTCCTAAGTTAATTGCTAATGCAACTGAAAAGTTATCAAGGCTTGAAAGCGTCAAGGCCAGCGAGCAGGAATTTCCAGACTCTGTTTTTGAAGTAGGAAAGCTAGCATATCTTTCCATAATTTATCTTGCAGAGGCATTATTGGAGAGCGTTGAGGATTGGGATGATACAAAGACAATCAAACGTCATAAAAATGCTTATGGAAATGAACAGCTCCAGGCGACTACGTACACACTAAATACGGCAATCGATTGGATGATAAAGGACCTGTCAGAATGAATCTACTTCGTGAGTACATAAGAGAATTGCTGGTGGAGAATAAGTTATCCGGCCGCACAGTTAAGGGTGTGCTAGATTTGCTCGACGGATATGCTGACAATACATGGATCTTCTTTGATACTGAGACGACAGGAATGCACCCTAATTCTGCACAGTTAACAGAGATAGGGGCAATTGCAGTAGATCCAAATGCATGGCAGTCGGATGCTACAATGCTTGACCAATTTAATGAGAAGATAAAGTTCACTGATGAAACTGATCGCTTGATGAATGACCCAGAATCAGAAGAGCGAAAAGAGTGGGAAAAGAAAAATTCACAATCACGGCGCCCGCTAAAAGACCCTCAGGCAGTCTTGGCTATGACCCGATATGGAGAAAAAGGCCGAACATACGGCGATGAGCAAGAAGTCTTAGGCAACTTTTTCGAATGGGCTGCCGGGTTTCCAAACCCATTATTCATCGCCCAGAATGCTTCATTTGATTTAAAGTTTCTAAACGTAAGATCAAAGGGTAGCTTACCGAAGTATCCTGTCCTAGACACCATGCAACTCATGCAATACTACCTTGTTCCCCTATTAAAGACCCAAACGAGAGCAGGAGAAGGGGACTCAGAGGCCCAGGAGTTGCTTGATAAGCTGTATATAAAGAAAGGTAATTGGGGATATCACTCTGTATCAATGGGTGTAGTATCAAAGGCTTACGGCATCAATATTGATGATTGGCATAATGCGTTAGCTGATGTTAAGATGATGATGGAAATGTATAAAGAAGTTGTGCAAACAATCCGAAAGGGAATGGGTGTTGATATAAGTAAGGAGCAAGGTAAAGTACTTGCTCGTCAAAAACGGAGAAAAAAGAGATGACCCAAAAGGCAAAAACATCAATTCTTACTACAGGGCAACAGGTATTTTTAGGAACTGTGCCAAGTTCTGAAGATACTAGGGATTATTCTTATACCGATTATGCAATAATTGACGATCAAGAGTTTCCAATTGAGTATTTTGCTTCATCGATTGATGACGATGTCTTAGATCAGCTAAAATGGGGTTCCTGTGCATCTCATGCTGTAACGAAGGTTAGGGAAATCCAACAAGAGCGAGATACAGGAAAATATGTAAAGTATTCTCCCGTCTCACATTATTTGCTACGTGGGCCAGCTGGTCAAGAGAAATATATGACCGAATCGATTGCAGGTGTTAAGAGGTGGTTGTGTAGCGCCGGTATGTCTGGTCGTACGGCGGCATCGATTGCAATAAAGTATGGTATGCCTTGTCCAGAGGATGTATGGGAAGTCATTAAAAGTAGATCAGAAACGCCTGGAATATTTGAATACAACAAAGACTGGACGGACAAGGATATGAGCGATGGTTGGCAAGATCCATTTGTCCCCCTAGAAGCATGGCCTGATGGCTGGCAAGAGCTAACAAAAGATTTTCGTACAAAGTTCTATAATGAAACCAACAATCAAGTGTATGTACAATTTGATTTGCCTAAACGAATTTTAGACTCTAAGGGGTGGGATGCATGTCAGCGTATTAAACATGCACTTATGAAAATTGGCCCGCTTCTCCTCGGTGTCTCTGTTTATGCAAATGTTGAAGTGGATAGGGGTGTATGGGCAATCAATCCATCTTCAAACTTTTGGGCCCAACAAGGCGAAGGTGTATGGCAAGGCGGCCATGCTATGACAATCATCGGATGGAATAAGAAAGGATTCATAATACAAAACAGCTGGGGGCTTCTTCCATCCAATGATCCGGATTTACCTCCCGGGTATTTATTAATGAGCTATAATGATTTTTGGCGCATGCGCTCAAATTCATGTCCGCCTACAGGCCCAAGGAATGGTCACATGATAGAAGTGTGGGGACTGATAGATAACCCAGATCCTAAGCCTCCTAAAAAGATTGAACAGACACCTGAACAGAAAGTTAAATTGTGGGTTTGGGTATTATTAGCTGTTGTAATAGGCATGCCCTTATTATTGCTGCTTATATTAGGAATGGCACAATGATACGGGTCAGGAGTTGGCCCGCCTCCAGTCTTCATGAAAGATTATCACAAACAGTTTTTACTATAGGAAAATATTATCATGTATGAATATAGAGCATTTGTTCGCAAAGTTTATGATGGTGATACCATTACTGTCGATTTTGATCTAGGGTTTGGAATAACTTTAGGAGGACAGAAGATTCGGCTTTTGGGCATTAATACTCCAGAGGTCCGAGGTCCCGAGCGGCCAGAGGGTCTTAAGTCTAGGGATGCCCTTCGCGCAAAAATAGGAAATAAATGGGTTAAGGTAAAAACTACAAAAGACAAGCGTGGGAAGTATGGCCGCTGGCTTGGTGAGATATTCATTAATGAAAATGAAGAAGAGCTTTCGATTAACAACTGGCTTCTAGAAGAGGGCTTAGCTAAAGTTTATGGCAAGAAAAAATAAAAAGAAGCGTCCCGCCCCTTCCCTTGATCTTCATGGTACAAATCATGAGGATGTAGAGGCAAAGTGCCACAACTTTCTATCAGATCATTGGAGTAAATTAGAGGAAGCTTATATCATCACCGGTAATTCAGATAAAATGAAGAAAATTGTTTTATCGATACTAGATCAATATGATGTAAATAGATCTGAAAGCCTTTTAAATTATGGCTGTATTAAAATCTGGATTTAATCGTGTAAATCTTCAGTTCTCAGGAGTATAATACAATGAATATATTATATGCTTACATAAGAGAAGCAATGACGCTGGAGGAACCGGTGAGACAATCCATGGATCTGCCAATACCTGCTGACTTGCAGGATATTCATAAACGAATGAAGGGTGCCGGAAAACAATTATATGTTGTTGGTGGTGCCGTACGTGATGTGCTGCTTGGTAAGACACCGAAGGACTATGACCTGGCAACCGATGCCGTCCCTGATAAGGTTATCCAGATACTACAGAGCCAAGGCCAGTTGCGACTTGATTTAACTGGTGAATCATTTGGTGTTGTAAGGGTGAAGACGCGCGCGGGTGGCGAATATGAGATAGCAACATTTAGAGAAGATATTGGCAAGGGCCGACGTCCGGACTCTGTGAAGTTTACGACAATCGAGGATGATGTCAATCGAAGAGACCTTACGATCAATGCACTCTTCTATGATATGGATACACGTGAGGTGGTTGACTATGTCGGTGGCATAAGCGATATTGAAAATGGGGTCATTAAGGCAGTTGGCGATCCGGCCGAGAGATTCGATGAGGATCCCCTAAGAATTCTGCGTGCCGTAAGATTCGCCGGCAGAATGGGATCCGATTTAGATCCAGAGACTAAGCAGGCCATTCTTAATGACAATACATTGAGTGAAGTTTCACCTGAAAGAATTAGGGATGAGTTTATAAAGGGGATATCATCCGCCAAGGATGTAAATCACTTTCTGCATTTAACAAAAGAGTTAGGCTTATTTAGACAGATTTTTCCTGGATTAGATATAAAAATTATGCCGGCTTCAACGAGCGACCCTATAGCACAAATTGCAGCAATCCTTAGCTACAATTCTAAGGACGCCGTTTCCACAGTTCTTAAGAATATGACATACTCGAATGATGAACAAAAAGCAATTCGGTTCTTACTCGGGTTTGGAACTATATCAAAGGAGTCAGCACCGTCCCTTAAGAAAGATTACAACCGATTCGATATTCAGTTGACGACGGTTAAGGAGTACTCAAGGGTTATGGGTGCACCTTCGGAATCCATCATCCAGGCTTTTCTAAAGTTTGCCGATGCACCACCAGCAGTTAATCCTAAGGATCTTATGGCCCAGGGGATAAAGGGGCCGGCCATAGGTAAGGCAATGAATGATGCAGAGGCTGAAGCATATAGCACATTAGTAGGAGAAGTTCGTGCCCTAATCAGGTCTATTTTAAACGAAGAACTTGAGCATGAACAACAGCAAAATAATAATAGGGAACCTGATATAACACCCAAGTCAACAATATATTGTGATATGGATGGTGTGTTGGTTGATTTTGAAACCGGTGCTATTGAGCTTTGCAGCAAGATTTTAGATGGTACTGTAGGTGCCGACTGGGTTCAGAATTCTAAGTCTATGCGAAGGGCGATAAGAAATATAAATGATACTTCAGGACCCCGTTGGCGCCCTCGAACAAAGAAAGATCTTAACTTACCCTTTGTACGTACATTGATGTATGCGGCAATTAGTTTTGCACCTGGAGCTTTTTTTGCTAGTCTTCTACCCTTAGACGACGGTATCGGAGCATTATGGTCATATATTAATAATTCTGGATTTGATGTTAAGTTACTTACTGCACCTATCAATATGCGTAATGGAATTGATGCTCCAACGGCTGCAGATGGGAAAAAGCAGTGGACTACCAAGTGGCTAAGCCCAGTTCCTTCAGAGGTAATAGTTCGTTCTGCAAAAATGAAATCCGAGTATGCTGTTACGGCTGGTATTTCAAATATTTTAATTGATGATAAAGCTAGTACGATTAGCACATGGAATGCTGCAGGAGGCCTGGGTATTCTTCATGAAACCGGAAAATCCGTTAATACGATTAAAGAATTAGCTCTTAAGGGCATATAGGCCTTTTTTTTACTGTAAAAATTATCTAAACTAATAATTAAATTTAGGAGTCATTTGATCGATTCTATTTCTTTACGCGGAATCCGTATGTGAAACAGTTTATAAAGATAGTTTTAGCCCTAGTTGCAATAACATTAATTAGTTCTTGTGCAACCCTTGGCCACCGTTCATCTCAACCTCGGCACTCTGGCCCTACTTGGCTTTCATCTACATCAACTGAAAATATTCAAAATTCGTTCGTAAGAATCCGCACAACAATGATGATGATAAAATTATCAAATTGTACGGATCCACAAAACCTTCGAACATGTATGCCTCAAATGGTAGGCTCAGTATCATTATCTGGTACTCTTATACGAACCCCTCAAGGAAATACTGGCGTCTTAACAGCAGCTCATGGAATAATATTGGATCCTCGCGATTTTCATGACCCGGATCAACTAGAGGGTGTAGTTGCTACAGCAACATCCTTTGACCTTATAAGATTAAATCATCCTCCGCTTGAATTAGCTGGATCACCTAAATGCAATATTGGCAATGATGTTTGTTTCTTACCCGTTAATGTACCAAGGGGTACTCCTGTTTTGAGTATTTCTTCCAGTGCCCCCACATGGGGTGATATGGTATGGTATGCTGGGAATCCATTGAGTGTAAGTTCTGAACGCGGATTCCCAGGGACATTACCATTATTTTCTGGGTACTTTAGTGGCACACCAAGAAATCAAAGCGCATTAGGTATGTATACTTTATTCGCAGCTCCAGGATCTTCAGGTTCACCGATTGTTAATTCTAGGGGCCAAGTTGTCGGCGTAGTTCAGGCTGTACATAGTCGTCTTCCGGTAATATCATTATCTATATCACATGCAGCATTATTGGTATTTTTAGGAAATATTGATGATATTAATACTAAGGGCTGAATACAATATCGGCAAGGCTTATTAATATTAATAAAAGCTGGAGCTAAATATGATTAAAATTGGTGATAAGGTTGCACCCTTTAGAAGCATGACTAAGACTGGTGTTGTTATTGACTTAAAGCAGGAGCCTGTTAATACGTGGTTCGCGGGAGGTACTACGGATCGTAGGTTTTTGGCAACTATAAAGTTAGATGAGACCGGTCTTAGCGAGGTATACCGAGCTGAAGATCTGATGCGGTTGGAGTAACCTAATGTTTCGCGAAAAAGAAGAAGTCAAAAAATGGTTTATTAGTCATAAACTTGAAATTCGTGACTCAGATATTCATGGAATTGGTGTATTCGCTACTGAAAAAATTCCGAAACATGAGGTTATTGAATCTGCACCGGTTGTAATTGCCCATGTTGATACACTTCATACATTGAATGAATTTTGTTGCGCAGCCGGCACACGCCATATTTTTATGGATTATGTGTTTGGTTTCGGGCCCGGCCTGATTGCATTTCCTCTAGGGTGGTCTGGCATATACAATCACCGACATGAACCAAATGCTTTTTGGGACATCATTTCAGAAAATGAACTTCCTGGTAGATCTAAGGAGGCAGATAAAAGATCTGGGTATAATGCGTTAATTTTTCGAACAAAGCGAGAAATAGAGGCAGGCGAAGAAATAACGACAAGGTATAGTCCAGATGCAGGAAAACTTTGGTTTGTCGATGACGATGCCCCAGAACTGCACTTCGATCCATACAGTGATTCTCTTGCACGTCCTTCATTTGCGTATTCAAAAGTTCAAAATGATCTTGGGAATTTAGGTAAAGAACTTAAGAAAGATGATCGTCTAATGGGGGATTTTAAGAAATCTTAAAATGTGATTCCGCTAGCGCTTAAGGCAATTTTAATACCAATATATGCACCAATAATCATTTGAGATATTTCAAATAATATGAATAATATTAGTGCCCATTTGCTAAATCTACCAATTCTTTTCCATGATATTTTAGGTGTTTGATCGCTCAATGCATACAACCAATTAAAAAATAAGGTTAATTATCAAATTAATCATAAATTACCTTTCGTGTAAATTCGAATATTACCTGGTATAATAGATTTATAAGAAAGGTATGGATATTATGCTAGTTACATTTGACTTTGATCAAACACTTACTGTCTCAAGATGGGATGAAGAGAATGAAGATTTTGTTCATATGGGCCCAAATCTTGTGATGGTTCAATGTCTTAAGGCTCACCTAGATATGGGGAATGAAGTACATATTGTTACTTCACGTCATGAAAAGTTCGAAAAAGTAGGGCACCATGATGCCCCTCGCGTTTCTGATTTTCTAAGAAGTGAAGGTATCTTTGGCCAGATTTCGGGTATCCATTTTACAAACGGTGAATGGAAAGCAGATACAATTAAGCGGCTTGGGTCTTTAAGGCATCATGATGATGATGAAGAAGAGCTTATTCGGCTTCATGAGGATTGTGAGTGTATCCATGTTCCAACTGGTTGGCTTGGCATTTCTGACTAATTATTAAACATTTTCGTGCAAATTTTCTCTACACAGGGTATAATATACATGTTGATGAGGAAAATAGCAAGAGGTGATCAGTGAAAGTCGGTGATATTGTTTTTGATAAGTGTCGCTATTCAGGTACTGCAGTAATGTTTTCCGGCCCAGTGCTTATTACTAAAGTGTATGATAATGATCGACATGTCGACATCTGCTACTTGAATAACCCACATACAAATATGCCCCAAGGCCTGGGCCATGCATATCTAGATCAGTTTATGCCCATGGAGCAGGTACCTTCTGCATGGTGTACACTTCTGGAACTTTGGGTAACGCGTGCAATATGCTCTGACAACCCAAACCTGGCTATGACATTCGAAGCTGGTGAAGCTGTCAAGGCTGAACTGGAACGGCTTGGGGTGATTTAATGAGTACTCATGCAGTAATAGGGATTAAGTTTCCAGATGGCAGGGTTAATGGATGCTATGTGCATTATGATGGCTCAACGATATCAGGTAGAATTGAAGACTATTTAGACAAGTATACGACGACATGTTTGTCTCTTTTGATTTTGAGGGCCCAAGCAACGGGCGGAATTAGAAGCTTTCACTGTCCGAGGTGGAATGACAAGATCCCGTCAGAACCTACTCCACCCTCTACAGAGTTCCTAGATGATAATGAACCCTATGTAATTGATGAGTCTAATTGGTTTGATGATCATTATGGTACTACGCACTATCGGTATCTAATTGATTATGAAACCGGAAATATACAGGTACATACGCGATGAAAGTGGGTGATTTAGTTTTATTTAGCACTCCTAAAGTATTTGATTCAACGACTCGCTCCGAGCCTGGATTAATTCTTATTCGAAATGAGAATCATCGCCCTCATACGAACAAGATGCAGGCTTCATATGAGGTTCTTTGGGCTGATGGTACGACAACAAAAGAGTGGGAGTGCTATTTACGCGATGCAGGATAATGCTAAAATAGGAGATCTAGTTAAGCTAAAATATCCTGGGTTGGATGAAAACTCTACAGGGATTATATTAGATATTTTTACATTAGGCTCACAGGCTAAGTGGGCTCATGTTCTTTGGTCTGGCGACGGAAACGCATCTGAAAAGGTGAGGGACTTAAGAATAGTTAACGACGGAAAGAAAGAATGATTTATTATGTTGGAGATATCCACGGTGTTGCACAAGATGTCGCAACTGTAGACGCAATTGCAATTAAGGATGACGCATCACACGTGGTTCAGGTTGGTGATTTTGGTGCCCGTTGGGGTGGTGATCCATGTAAGATCCATAAATACTTTTCAAAACGCCCAAAGGATGCACCTATGTGGATTACATGTGGTGGCAATCATGATAATTGGGATAAGTGGACCGAGCTTGCAAAGAAGCAGGGAAATCCGGACTTGGTAGAGCTGGCACCTGGGTGTTTCTGGGCCCAGCGGGGGGTTGTACTTACCCTGGAGGGAAAGAAGCATTTGTTTCTTGGTGGTGCGGAATCGATCGATCGGTATCATCGTACCGAGGGGAAGAGTTGGTGGAGAAATGAAACACCAAGCTATCAGGAGTTTTCGCTGTTTGCCGAGAGACTGGAGTTAGAGAAGCCCGATGTCGTAGTTACTCATGATGCCCCTCTTCGGGTCCCAATGGAGAAGTATGCTAGGGCTGACAGCCCTACCCCACGTAATCTAGATAATGCATTGAGGGTGTGTAGTCATAAGCCCCCTGTTTGGTATTTTGGTCATCATCATGTTAAGAAGACATGGGATATTTTAGGGACAAGGTATCATTGTTGTGGGTTCGATGGTCAGTTCGTAAGGAGTGAGGATGCCTAAGAAAAAGAAAGTGCCATGGACTGAAGATCAATGGCATACGATTAATTCTGCATTAAGTTATATGAAGTTTAAGTCTTTAGACAAGTTATCATATGAGACAGGTATAGATGAGAGTATGATAAAGTTAATTATCGAAGACTTTGCCCAGGTGCCTTATACAGTCGTCCGCAGGGGAAAATCGTACAAATATTATAATGCAGCAGATTGTAGATGAAGGGTGATGTATCAAAGGTCATTACCTGGCGTGTAATATCGCTGATTGTTGGTACCATCATCACGTATGCATATCTAGGTGAGATAAGGCAGTCGATTGAACTAACCGTAATATTCTCTATCGTCATGACGGTATTACACTATTTTTTCGAAAAGTGGTGGAAAAATAAAGTAAATGATAATCAATTGACTAAATCTTAGTTTCTTGACCTATTTAGATCTGTTGAATATAAATACTGGTTTATGCTGGTATAATAGTATTAATAGGTGGAAATTATGCCAGATCCCAAAATTATTTTGAGCCCAGAAGGACAAGAATTATCTAAGTCCTTCTGGGCTTTTCAAATTAAGAAGATTACTAATTGGCTTCTTGAGAAAGGATACACAGTTAGATATGATCCTGATGTTGAGGATCAGGTTGATTTTGAACTATTAGAAGTACAGATCTGCTCTAGAAGTCATGCAGAGACAAGATTTTATACAATGCTACATGAATGTGGCCATATTTTAATTCGGAACGGTTGGAAGCAATTTGCAAAAGAGCACCCAATGTATGCAGCATCTGGTGATGGAAGATGTACCAGATCGCGCGCGTATCGTGTTTCATTAATAGCAGAAGAAATTGATGCTTGGAAAAGAGGGCGCCGTTTAGCCAATCGTTTAGATTTATTTGTACGAGATCAGAAGTATGATAAAGTTATGACAGAGTGTTTAATGGGTTATATTGAATGGGCTGGTGGCATTGAAACAGCCCTAAGGGAAGAAAATGTCGGAAAATGAAAAAAAACTTGAAGCTGAGAGGCAGGCAAGGTTAGATATAATTGAGTCATCAATTGAGTCATCACTATTAGAGTATGCCAATGCACAATTAAACTTACAATCAGCGTCCGCGCGTTCAACATTATCGAGGCATATATCTAAAAAGATTTTTGATGATTTGAACCCCTTGATTGAAGATTTGCAAGACGAGGTTTCATCGCTATGGTTTATGCTAGATGAAATGAAGGCATCAGATACTAGCAAGAATAAAGAGTTAACTTCTGCAATCAACGATAGTATTAATTTACAGTTAGCAAATTTACAGATGATGATGAATCAAAAGGGCGATGCATGAACGTTGGGATAATTGGAAGTTTAGAAAGAAAAAAAGAAAAAGAGAATATAAAAAAGCTCATTAGCTCACTTCCTGAGGGTACTATTATAGTTACAGGTGGGGAGAAAAAAGGGTTTGATTCTTGGATTGCAGAAGCAGCTGAGGAATTCTCACGCCCGACAATGGCTTTTCTTCCATATAAACCCCCTGAGGATGCTAGCCCTAGAGAGTACTTAAGGTCTCAACAAGCCCGAAATAGAAAAATCGTACAAAATTCTGATATAATATATGCCTATCCATCTGAAGATAGAACAGGTGACGTTGAGGATATAATTACACTAGCACTTAATTTAAATGCTAATATAGAGATAAAATAGTTTATGGCAAAATGATATGAAATTTTGGAACATGACAGTTTTTAATGCTGATAAAGATGTTGATGTAAGTTTTATATTACAGGCCCCGCCGTATAAAAAATCTAAGATTATAGATATTATTTCTGGTGTGCATCCAGAATATTCAAATTTCAGACTGGAATCTATAGAGAAGCCCGCCCACATAAAAGAATGGGCGAAAGAATAATTATGTTTTATAGTTGTAGGGATAAACTGGAGCGAACCCGTGGCCAAGCGCGATTATTATGAGGTGCTTGGTATAGCTCGTACTGCTAATAGCAAAGAGATTAAAAAAGCCTATCGGAAGGCAGCTTTAGAGTATCATCCTGATAAGAATCCTGGTGATAAAACGGCCGAAGACAAATTTAAGGAAGTTTCCGAGGCATATCAAACATTATCTGACGAGCAGAAGCGCAAAGACTATGATGCTTTTGGTCATTCCGGGCCTAATCCATTTGATAATCAATATAGAAGATCATCACAACACTCAGATCCATTCCGGGGATTTGAGGATATATTTGGTGAATTTTTTGGTCGCCGCGGCCACCACCAGACACGTCCCCAGGGGCCCCAACGTGGCCCGGATATCAATATTAGTTTAACAATCGATTTTTTAGAGGCAGTTAAGGGTTGCCAAAAGTCAATAAATCTTACCAGAAAAGACACATGTACTGGATGCACTGGTTTAGGTCAGGAGCCTAATACATCACGTACCGTATGTGATATGTGTCGTGGTACAGGATATTCTAGTTTTCAACAAGGCCCTATGGTAGTACAGTCTGCATGTCCAAAATGCAGGGGGTCGGGCTCTATACCGACAACCCCCTGTAGTATGTGCCGCGGCGTTGGTAGCATCGATGTTACTGATAGCATTGCTATCAACATTCCCCCTGGCATCAACGTAGGAA
Organism: Halobacteriovorax sp.; assembly: GCA_002720865.1. Classification (GTDB taxonomy): domain Bacteria; phylum Bdellovibrionota; class Bacteriovoracia; order Bacteriovoracales; family Bacteriovoracaceae. The sequence goes on along the minus strand of PBIO01000016.1, from coordinate 12,770 downwards.
ATCGTTTACGAGTTGCAGGAAAAGGAAATGCTGGTTCATTGGGCGGCCCCCCTGGCGATTTAATGGCGTCTATTCAAATTAACCCATCTAGGAAATTTGAAAGAAGGGGTACCGATATTCATACAACATCTAGAATATCTTTTGTTACTGCATGCTTGGGTGGAGTTTTGGATGTTGAAACAGTTCAGGGAAATGAAAAAATAAAGGTACCGTTCGGAACTCAACCTAATACAACTTTGCGAATTCATGGCAAGGGGATTAAGAACCTTAGGGGCTCTATGTACGGAGATCATTATGTACACATTGAAATTCAAATTCCAAAAAAGATAACATCAGAGCAAAGAGAACTATTAAGAAAGTTTGAGCAAGGCTCAAATTAGAAAGAGAGATATTATGGACAACTGTATTGAAGACGGCGATCTTGTAAAAACATCAGCCGCTGCCCAATCAAAGTGGGGCCTACCATTATGTCATGAAGGTGTCGGTGTGGTCCTGGAATCGTATGAAGATGATGACGGAATTCCATACGTCAACGTTTTCTGGTCAACGGATAACAATACATTCCTAGATAAAAAATCATTCTGGTACCCTCGGGATGCATTAATACTTTTAGAGAAGAAAGGGAATCCCTAAACTATATGCAATAATTTGAGATACTGTATAAAGTGTAAATGAATTCCTACAATATATGAATATAATGCAAGCAGCCCAAGGGTAATTGGTCTGACCCAAGCATATTGTTTTGTAAACCAGAGGATTATAAGCCCTAATGTAACTATTGATATTTTTATTGTCAGAAAAACATTCGGGCCAATTTCTAGAACATAGGCCATGATGGGATTAGTTTCATGAGCTAATCCAGTTTCAACCCACGCTAATGTTAGGAATGCATCGAATATATTAAATAGAAAGATAATACAAATAGCTAGTTTTAATGATCGATCATCAATGAACCGTATCGTTAAATCTTTGAAAGTATTCTTCATAAACAGTCTATCTAATTTAAGTGTCTTCCTTTTACTAATAATTGTAAATATTTACCTTTAAATTATAGTAATTTACAATAAGTGTAGTTTGCTCAATTTATAAATAGTTTAAAGTAATGTTGATATTTAGCTCGATAGTGTTATTTTTCTTATTTATGTGGATCATGTCCATAATATTGCTAGCTGACTCTACCCCTATTTTGCCTGGCCAGAGATGGTATTTGACCGGTGTTGGGCCTGTTACAATTATAAAGACACTCCCTTCCGGCATTTCATTTCCAGCTGGGCCAGGAAAGGGGATGAGTATTGTATATTACACAGAGCCTGGTGATGTTGGATTTTGTACCAGGCCAGATATTCGAAATGGGGGAAAGTTATTAGCATATGATAAAGATGCTATAACAACTATTCTTAAGCATATTGACAAAAAAGTTGAGACAGATAAATTATTAGAAATAATGAGAAAGAAGAGAGAGGAACTTGGGTTTGAGACCTATAAACCACCACCGGCATGGAGCCCGAAGCAACGGTTGCCTGGTGTTACAGTTATAGAGTCGAAGGAGAAACCACCAACCAAGATTGTTGAGGCTGAAATAATCTACCCGGACAAGTTTAATATGTTAGCAAAGAAAAAGAAAGACTAATAGTAGTATGCCAGTATTAACTTTCGAACAGAGTCAGCAACACAGTTCGGCCAGGTTGTGACGTCGCTATTTCTGCCTCTCCATTTAATCTTCGAGAATATATAGTCTCCTGGAACTACAAGCATTGTTCCATGTGGCGCATCAAGAATTCCCGGTCTTAATTCACACTTGCCAACACCAAATCCTGGCTTAATAAACCTTTGTGTATTTTCACCGGGCATAAAAAATCCTTCCTTAGCTATGTATAAGAACCAGTTCACTTTTTATAGTCTTCCTCTACATACCAATCATCGTCTATTTGCATATAAACAGACTTTCTTTTTATCCAGGATGCAATTAAAAAATAACTAAGAATTGTTGCACAAACAAACTCTAGATAAGATCCCCCTAGCTTAATTTGCGGAGGCAACATTTGATGCCAGATATATGGGAGAAAATAACCGATACATGCAACAAATAAGCTAAGCTTTGTAGCGACTACAATAAACCGCCTGGTTTCATAATGTGTAAGAATTTCCCTAATTTTTCCGAATATCATAACTTCTAAATTTACCCAGGCTAAATACCTTATTACAATTTAAATATATAGGGTGCATTAATGACTAGTAAACTAAATGATATTACATATGTTAGTAAGGGGTGGGGTCATGAAAAATGGATCGTTAATAAGCCAGAATATTGTGGTAAACTTTTATTTTTAGAAAAGGGGAAACGTTGTTCCTGGCATTATCACAAAATAAAGGATGAAGTATTTTATCTACAATCAGGTTCTGTAATCGTTTATTACTCTGAGGGGGATGATATATCTAAGGCGGATCAGGTAATTCTTAAACCAGGTGACAGCTTCCATGTATATACAGGCCTTAGACATCAAATTATTGCCTTTGAAGATTCAGAGGTATTCGAATTTTCAACTCAACACTTTGATAGCGATTCTCATAGGCTTATAAGGGGTGACTAGTTAAGTGGATAATCAGGTTTTATTTTTTTTAATTGGGTTTGTTATTGCTATCCTCATATACATAAACAGCATGAATGCTGTTGCTAAGCAGATTGAGTTTAAATTAGCAAAAGAAGAGTATGAAAGACAAAAGCGCCTAGCCGCCATGTCCGGCCGGAAATTTGATATTAATAATAAATTCGAAGAAGACTGATTAGAGAATTAACCTAACAACAATATTGGAGATTAAAAGTGTATACATGTACCATACACCTGTCAAGGTGTGTCACAATTTTTATCCTGGCTTTAATAGCGCCAAACATTACTTATGCTCAGTCTGTGTGTGGTAATACTGACGAAGAGTGTATATCAAAAAACGTTATTACTATTGCTCCTGGAGCAAATCAATCGACGGTAGATCTTTGGACACGCCATCAAAACTCTACGGCCGTATATGGAAGGACATGGATAGGGCCATATACAACAGATTCAAGACATATGAATGGTAATCGTGACACTATCATTTTTGTACCAGCACAATTTGACCGGACTAAACAAGCAGATATTTTTATATGGCTCCACGGCCACAATGGATTTAATAAGTTTGAGAATCGAATTTTAAGACATGTTCCGGAACTATACAGGCGTGGCTTAAATCCTGTTTTTATCCTCGTTGAACAACCATGGTCTCACTGGACGTCAACAAGGACTTCTAGAAACGGTACAGGGCCCTTTAGACAACCTGGAGAATTTCAAAGGTGGGAAAATTCAATGATTTCCATGTTACAGTTTTTAGGTGTGACAATATTTGATATTTCTGGGGAAAATGTTTATCTTTTTGGCCATTCTGCGGGGGGTTCTGGCATTTTATCAATGTCCCGTTCAGATGCATTAGAACAGCTCCGCCCGGGCAACATTATATTTTCAGATTCTACATATGGAAGCTGGTACAGATCTTTTCATGACAATTATCATAGTAGATACCCATCAACACGCGTAGCAGTCCTGGTCCGCCGCGGCACAACTACACATGAGTCAATGCGTAGGTTTTATCGTGATAGGCGAGGCCAAATACCCGAAACACTAAGATATATGGTTTTAGATAATAGAACCTGGACTCATAAGCGGATTGGGGACAATTGCCTGTTATATCCTGGATCGCCATTTCCCCCTTAATATGGATCATATATGGGTCATGAACATTTCATATGGGTTACATATAATTCATATAATCAATAAAGAGGTAGTAATAAAATGAAGCGAGGGAAAGTAGTAGTAGTTGAAGGAATTATCGGTGCAGGTAAAAGTTCATTTTCTAAAGAGCTAGCCGAGGCACTGGGTGATAATACCTTGTATCTTAGGGAACCTGATGAGAAGGATAATGGGAACCCCTACTTATCTGATTTTTATGATAATCAAGAGCGCTGGGCATTTACTATGCAAACGCATTTACTTCAAGAAAGATTTAAAATGCATTTACACGCTCAATGGCATGCTATGACTCTTAAACATAATGCAGTACTTGATCGATCATATTTCGGTGATACTGCTTTTGCCCGCTTACAAGTTAAAACCGGCGCAATGACTATGCGTGAGTTCCAAACATACCAAAGCATTTATCATGCGATGACCGCCAGCGTCTTATTGCCGAATGTTTGTGTACACCTACTAGTGTCTCCGGAAGTCTCTTCTGATAGGATTCAGCGTAGAATGGAAGAGCGCCTTGGCCGTAAATGTGAGTCAGCTATTGATTTAAGCTATCTATATTCACTTCAAAGAGAAGAAAATCATATGGTTGATACATTACGCCAACAGGGTGTACAAATTATTAGCATACCTTGGGATGAAGATCGAAGTACACCACTCGCCCGGGCAGGCATTGTAGGCGAAGTTGCGAATAATATTACGACGTATCAGCCTGCTGATATGTTTTTAGATCTACACAGGAGAACAGTATGAAAAATACCCATGATTCGAAAAAGCAAGATGGCCAAAAGCAGGGTACACCCTGGAAAATTATAGGCCGATATCAGGAATATTCTGCTGCTAGTAAGGCAAAAGAAGAGCTAGCATCTTCTCCTGACTCAAAGGATTCTCAATTTAAGATTAAGCGCATGAATGATCCTGCCGGATTTGTCATCAAGACGCGAATTCATCCGGACGTTATTGAAAAACAAAAAGAGAAAAAAGGTAAAAAGAAGAAGCCCCAAAAGAAAAAGTCTGCTTCTTCAAAAAATAATTTCGATAAAAGTTAGGTTAATATATTTAAGGTATCAACTGAGCTCCACGTGACTAAGAAGGGAGAGTGAGTTTTAGTGACACTTGCAGAATTATTATGCTTAGCCTTATTATCATTAAATGTTGGCGATACTCCACAACGAGGTCAATATGCATGCCAACAAACTGATACGATTGTATCCGCAGCTCAAGAGAATGGTATCCGGCCAGAACTTATAGTTGCCATTATTCATTATGAAAGTCGTTTTAATCCCCGCGCAAGAAGTAATGCTCCTGCATGCGGATTGATGCAAATTATGCCGAAATATACAGGCTCTAGGCAAACTGGCGTTCCGAGACTGACATGTGAACAACTATATGATCCTACCGTCAATATCAATGCCGGTGCAAAGACATTTAGATATTGGTGGCAGGTATATGGTAGGGGTTCGGAACGCATAGGCCTATGTGGTTATTATGCTGGGTTTAGGTGCAAAGGCCGTAATCCTATTCCTTCCGGGGTAAGATATGCTAGAAGGATTTTAAGATTAGCAGATAGCCTTCGGGCCGAAATGACTACGATTGAACGTGCACATACTAGAGGTACTAACGATAGATAGACAATAACTTCATTTATATTATGCATCAATTTCGTCGGTAACCATATTTAAAATATTGGAGAAATGATATGGATAATATAAAAGGTAAGGTAGAGATACCCAGCGAAGTAATGGAGTTCCTGCCTGGTGGCGCGTCATATATGTGCGAGTACGATCCGGTCTGTAAATGTGAGAAGTGCGTCGTAGTATTAAAACGCCGTCCAGTGATGGTTTGTGCTTCTGGCGGCGGGTCTCGCTGGCCAGAGATTGCGGGCAGTATAGCAAGAATAATGTCATGCCCAGCAGAGGGTGATGAGTACCCTCCCCGGGTGATAAGTATAGCCGGTTGTTCTGCAGGTAGTATTAATGCAATTGCATACGCATGTGGCCTATTTATAGGCCGACCAGGAAAAGAGTTCTTATCTGCATTAAGTTTAGAACTGTCATCTCCTTTAAGCCGCTGGCCTTGGGTTCGGTCGAAACAACGCCGTCAACGAGCATGGCTTTTTGATGTCTGGCTTCCGCGATATTGGGAATTATGTCAGGTACCATGGTCTGATAAGGGTAGGATAAGGGACATAGTTGCATGGGTATGTCTCTTGTTGGCACCTTCAAGTAAGAAAACGAGCCCGTTTTCACCACCCTGGTCTGATCCTGGAACAATAATGATGGTCCTCAAAACGATATTCTGTACGGGTGTAAATAATAATTCTGTGTGTTTCGAAAAAACGGCTAGTGTTTTTCCAAAGTATCTTGATATGAATTCATCGGAATCATTTCTATGTCCAGTTTCATTGCTTACAACTGATGTATGGAATAAAATGCCGTTAAATATTTGGAATACAAGAGAAGGGGTGCTAGTAGATCAGCTCGGTCCTCATATAACACCTAATGGGGACATTCACGAAGGTGTACATCCCCCGATTGCAGCAATATCTTATCATGATCCTGAATTTACTGTGCTAAAAGGTGTTGCTGCAAGTTGTAGCATCCCGGGGCTTATGAAGCCAGAGAAGGTGACACTAAAGCCAGAGAATTTTGCTGTTCATTGGAACCCAGAGGCATCAGCTAAGTACTGGGATAGGCCTACGCAAAAACAATACGAAACAGAACTCTATGATGGTGGCCTCTATCTAACAGTACCATATGGGCTAACGGAACCTCAACAGTTTATAACGGGACCTAGCGGCATTACACCTCACTTTATTATTTCACCTTATTTAACTCAGACAGTTTATTCTCATAAAGGAAACTATAAGTGGAAGAATGCGCACTTTACTGGCCCGTGGGAAGATAAGCCTTCATGGATAAAAAGAAATATTGTCAATCGATTAGCAAGCATATTTCAGACGTTGTATGATTGTGGAAATATCGACACAATCTATGATCAATATGCCGACATCGCGCGCGGCGCAAAGGGTAGGCTTACTGCTACGGAACACCAGGTTGCGAAACAATACCTGATTGAAGACGTCGGTCTTACTGTGTTAAAAGATTTACCTAACTCAAGAACAATGAGTGAAGGGTGGGATCATACAGTAGACGGAGTTAGCATGATAGAAGCCGACGTCATATTAGGATGGTGGTCTGCGGCATGGGATGCTGAAGAATATCCTCCCGGGTGGAACGCTTCCGGCCGGATTTAGCGTCCTTGGCCCCTATATTTTTTTCGATATTTTTTTGATGCAGTACTACCGGATGGCCCACCACCCTTATGGCCCCACTTAGTAAACTTTCCAGCTCCTTGCCTAGTTTTCTTTTTCCGTCTTTCATGTTTTCGCTGTGAAAATTTTGTTCGCTTAGCCATTGGTAGCATACCTCCTAGTTTTTATACTTTGTATCCGGAGCTATCATGGCGTCAACACGTAAGACGACTTCTGACTTTTCCGGGTCCCATAATAATTTAACTAGGTCTAATTTTGAGACTTTACAAAGTTCATCTTCAGAAATTCGTAATTCTCCTCCATTTTTTTTGACTACTGCTGTTAATAGTGTAAAAATATAATCATGATTACTTAATTTTTTTTCTGTCATATTTAGTGTCCTGTCCCCCCATAAGCTGTCTGTAAATATTGTACTAGTAGTTGTGTATTTGGTGTAGGAACTAAACTCTTAAAGAGCGTAATTATAATAGTATTAAGTACTTTTTGAGAGTAAGCATGCATCAACCTGTTAGTCTAGACGAAGATCTTTTAAAATTGGTAGTTAACCAGTGTCTTGCATTAGTTTTAAGAGACTGTTTGAATGACCAGGGCCTTAACGCAGATGATATTAAGAATGTAGAGTATTATCCTATATGGACAATAGATCGAACCTCTGGAGGAAAAAAACTTTTAAGGTTAATGGTACGTATCAAGCCTCAAAAAAGCTTCACCGAATTAGTCCCATCATGTTTCCAGGATGCAGGATTTACCCTAATCGAATTATTAGAATTTTTCGATCGATCAGACGCATCAAGAGCTAATCCACCGTAATAAGATGTTGTAAATCTTAAGATCTTACTGTACAATTTTTTAGGCAATTCTAAACGTTGTAAGGTAAGATTTTAATGACGTATAAAGTACCTGATAATGACATTCAAAAAAATGAAGAATGGTTAAGGCATTGTGTACGTGAAGAAGTTAGGGTTGAGCTTGATATAGCATTTAGCGATTTTTTAGAACTACTATTAAGACAAAGTTCTGAAGATATTAATTTGCGTAACCCTACTCGGCCATCAAATTTTTGGGTCGGTTTAGGCATAGGTGCATGTTTATTCGTCGGATTCGTCGCAGGGATATTAATAAAGGGTATAATATGAGAACTTTAGTAGCATTAATAACATTATGTTGTTTTGGGTGCGGAGCACAGGATACACATACATTTGATATAATATGTTCAGAAGATGGCGGGCCTCCCGATGTAATGCATGAGCTAGTTGAGCCCAATCTAAGTTTAGGTAACTTAAGTGCAAACGGTCAATTTATCGAAATTGAACCGACTATTACAACAACGGCTGACAGTCAGCAATCATTTTTTCAGATAGGCCTTCGGCTACCTGATTTATTTGCATATGATCCGACCTTCTTACGAATTGAATTTACATCAGATAAGAGTGAGTGGGTCGGGTTTGATAATAACTCGATTGAAATATATGATACAGAGGATGACTGTATCACCAATTCAAGTTATTGTGAGGAAGTTATATTGGCGGAGGGTACTAGCGGTTATTTTGAAATATCGGAAGGGTATATATCAATTCAGAATGCTTACTGCAGATACACAAATACACCATATGATTACACTGTAACTGCTAGGGTTTTTGATATTTCTTTTTGGCCGATTATTGAAATTAGTGATCCGACGATGATCGGCGTAGAATGTCATCCGGATCATGGTACGTCCCAAACAAGCGATCTATAAAAGGATGAACACCAGAGTGGTTAACATTCAACCCACCAGGCATATGGTGTGACATATGGTGCTTATAAATATGGGTATCTTTGTTAACGGGTTTAAATATATTAGCAACTTTAAATCCATGAATTGTGCCATGTCTAATTCCATAAACGATAAAAAATCCACCAACCCCTAACCCGGCGCCTGGATTGATTAACAGGCACAGACTACAGATGATTATTAATCCTGCCAACTTTCCGACGATTGGTACCTTTACGTACGTTTTAGTTTCAGGATCATCTTGCTTCCAATGTCTATGGTGATCCATATGGAATTTTGCCCATATTTTCCATAGTGCCTGAATGGCCCTAGGGCCCCGGGGCTTGGTATGATAAATGTATCTATGGTTAAAATAGTATGCTAATGCTGACAGTGCATAAAACACGCAAAATGCTACAATGTTAAGTAACATGTTTCGGTAGCCCTTTCTCTAAGAGGTTAATTAATATAGTATATGATTGTGTTTCGTATTGGTTAATAATAACTAAACATTGTAACAATTATTTAATGGCATATTTAAATTTATGCCAAAATCTAATAGGCTCAAAACCGGGACACTGGTAAAAATAGCGATTAGGGAAAAGAGATGTACCGATGACGGATTTACAACTTTATCTTCTTATGCACAAAAATATGATCATGATACTGGCATAGTATATGAATATGTCGATCTTAATTCATTTCCAAGTTGCAATGACTTTAAGGGAAAAACAACCAAGGTACGTCACAACCAGCTAGCAACGATACTTTCATATGTTGGTCGGCCCTATCAAATTAGAGACTCAGATCATTTTGAAGCATATGATATATACGAAGTGTTAATCGATGGTGCTATTAGGCAGGTATTTAAGAGAAATCTGGTACTAGCTAATCAACTTTTCGAAAGTACAATGCTTGCTGGGCTACAGGATGATGACATATAATCCCTGTATTTAATAGTTTGTTTCCATGTCTATCAACATCATGCCATCTTTCTAGGAATTCCTCTCTGGGTATATACCCAATCTCTTGTGACAGTGATGGATCTTCAAGATACACGTTATAATCATCAATGCCAATGATAATTGAATAATGCCCATCTTCCCATACATCAGCCCAATCATTTTCATCAATTGACCAAGCTTGATATGTTACAATAACCGGTATATCTTGCAGAATATACTCTGATATTTTTTCTAATGTTAGTCGCTTTATGACCGCATCAATTCCATAATTTGATGCGACCCTTACAATATCTTCAGGGTCGGTTCCGTGATCGGTTGATGTATTTAGCTCATGGGCAAGTGTTAATTCTCCCTCATCATATATCCGGTAGTATTGTAACACTGACAGCAAGGCGGCAGCACCGCATGTGTAGTCAGTGCATTGTCGAATATTGGGGAGGGTAAGGATTTTTGTGGCATAACACACATGTTATCTTCTTTCATAGGCGGCCGAATTTATTTTTTGATTTTATTTGGAAAAAATGTCCAATGCCATGGTTCGGATGGTACATCATTATAAAATCCGAACTTAGGTCCATTTGCTTTAAGCCACCAAAATGTGGTTGTTTTGTATCTCTTGTTATTAATGTCTCGATAGCACCCAGATATATCCACAGAAAGGCCAGATTGGTGTGTAGACCACCCCGGCCGGGCAGCGCGGTTGGTTATACCCCTATTTTGGTACGACCTCCAGAGGGCCCTTTGTGCCTTGTGGGACCTATATGCATAATTAATGTCCAGAAAAAATCCAACCTTTGCAGCTTCGGTCATCATATTCATGAAGCCCTCTGCTGCATCGGTCCGGAGTAATACTGGTCTATTTGATCGATCACGTAGAGGAACACGGGTGACCATAAGGTCGAACTTCTTTCCGTTTTTCCATCCTTCGACGATGTATCGATCATGAAACCCAGGCTCAGTAAGCAAGCTGGTTATAAGAAGAGCCATTCCTAACATTATAACTAGTGTATTCTTCTCATGATAGATGGTTAACTATCGGTACGTACTAATTAGAATTAAATACGGAGGCTTCCATGTCCGGTCGACCTATTCCAGAAAAAAACCTTAGTAATGAGGAAATACGTGATCTGCTGCGCAAGGCCTCAAGCGATATGCTCAATATATTTGACGATCGAAATGCAATAATTGTCTGGTTATGTCGTGCCATCCTTAAGGAACGCGAAAATAAATGAAAAAATATACTACGCTATTATTATTCTCATTAGGTATAACCGGTTGTGCCATTAAATGGGATTATCCTACGACAACAAAGAAATCCCTAGAAGAAAGATGTCTTCCACTTTTAGAACGAATAATGGACATTCAAAAAGATCGTGATACCGCCCGGGCAGATATCACTGACAAGATTTTGGAATTTGAATCAGGTATAATTACGCGTGATCAATTTCACAATTATCGCCTGCAATGGCTAAGCACTGAAGATGAATTGAGAAACCATGTTACTCGCTTATATGATCGAGCTTATCGGAAGGGGTGTCTTTAGTTCTATAATCATGCATACTAGTTACCAGGTAAGTTAACATAACTGCAATGATTATATGCCATACCCAATGTGTACCGATGACAGCATGCATGCATGCATATGGGTCTAAAGTCTTAACCGGTATCGCTACGGTGAAACATGCCGCCGCATTCCTCATACCGTATGCTACTGCAGCACCTTTTCTAGATAGGACGATATAGAATATCCAGAGCATCACCGCCCCGGGGATCCAGGGCACCGCCGGCGCTTCAATATGAAATACACCGGTGGCTGCTAATGACGTCATGAATAAAATCATACATAACGTTGTCATCCGTTTTGACCAGCCTAACATATAATACATGGCTGCTCCGGTGTAAGTTACCATAAATGTCCAGACCGGTACGATATCTGTAAGCTGGGCCCAGGTAGTACCATACACATGATATATTGTACTTCCTATGCCAATGAGTCCGGTAAGCCCGGCAAAGAACATTGATAATTTATCTATTGGATTTTTTTTGGCAACGTAACCTATACACAATAGGCTGGCAATAATAATCGTGATATTGCTCCAAACATTTAAAACTGTCGCCCAGTCTGACATTGTTGTCTCACATATAATTCATAATAAAAAATAAAGATATGCTACAACTATGTACACTTAATTAACCAAGATAATTTAACTAACGTAACCCCTTGCGATGACCCGCTATATCAATGAACCTAATCAACAGATACATAACCGTAACCTAATCGTTGAGGCGCGCCATGGCACCCTATTAATACATAGTAAGTTTAGCTGGTAATTTTCGAAAATATTTTAAATAATTCCGATTTTAGTCGCCATCTTCAGAGCCTGTGCCGACTACCACATCCACCCCTGCACCCCCTGCAGCCGGTCCATCTTCACCACCAGGCAATTCAGGTCCACCTTCATGGCCAGGGTCGATAGTCTTATTATGTGATAATATAGCATTGCTAAAATATATATCGATAGGCTCTTCAACATCTAGGTCATATACAGTAACACCTGGTGAATGAATAAGTCGTATTTTTGCAACTGTGTCTTTATGTAGTATATGTTCATCGCTTAAGATATAGATCGGTGCACCTGGCCTAAGCTTAGAAACGGGCATTTTATTTTCTGGGGCAGAGTCATGATATATATTGTGAGAAACACTGCAAAATAATTCAGCACCACCTGTTGTTACAATTTGAACTATTCTTTGGGTGGTTGATGCTTTTTTATGTTTGAGCTTAAAATACCCATATGATCCGTCTGTAAAGTTGGGTGCATATAATAAGTCATCTTCTTTAAGATCCTCGACAGCGACATTACCACGTTGGGTTAATATAATTGTACCCTCAATGACGCACTCGTCCGTATCTATAACACCATCTTGGTTCACGTCCAGTGTTGTCAGGGTTTCGATCCATGTAAGTAAATCGTCGTTGGCTTCGATCGTCACATCTTCGG
>PBIO01000015.1 GCA_002720865.1 Halobacteriovorax sp. | reverse complement strand
TTACTTGACCATCTGCATAGCAATGCATTGTTGCTTCATCAATTTGTTGGTGAACATGTTATGACAATCACTACTCAACTAGACATTGAAGAAACAGAAAAGGAATATTAAAAAATGGCGCATGAAATTGAAAACTTAAATGGTAAGGACAGTTTTGCATTTACTGGTGAGCGCAGTCTCGTCTGGCATGGTTTAGGACAAAATGTCAGCGATGCTGTTACCGCTCATGAGATGTTGAAAGCTGCGAATCTGAATTGGGAAGTTAGACTGGCTCCTATCTATAATCGGGAGCATGGTAGCGGGCAAGAGCTAGTGGACGATTTACAGTTCGTTGAAAGATGGATGCTAACTGAGCAGGAACCGCTAACAGCGTGGTCTGATGTACCACCAGCGCGGATGGAATACCGCGATACACTCGGTGTAGTGGGTAATACATTTCAAGCTGTTCAGAATCGCGAATTAGCAGACGTGTTATCTAAGGTCAGTAGCACACCAACATCCGATCTGAAATGGTCAACAGCAGGTTCCCTGCGGGGCGGTCGTGATGTATTCTTTGTTGCGGAATTACCTGATGATGGATTCTCCATTGACGGTGATTCAGAAGACAAGATTGACTCTTACCTAGTAGCGCACGATAACAAAATTGGTCAGCACTCTTTACGAATATTTCAGACGAGTGTCAGGCCAGTTTGCATGAACACATTGGTAGCTAGTTTTGGCAAGGCAACACAATCTCTCACTATCCGTCATTCTGGTGACATTCATCAGAAGATAAAAATGGTGCAAGGCGCATTGTCTAAGGAATCAGCACGTTGGGATCGTTATCGAACATGGATGAATTCTCTATCGCAGGTTGATATCAATTTAGAATCACTAGCTGACATTATGAACGATATGTGGCAGTTGGATGAACTTGACAATGCCGATTCAAAACTATCGGCACGTCAGGTTACTAACATGCGGAAGACAAGAGAAGATTTTGTTTTCAATTATGCTGGTGAGCGTGGTCAGACTTTGTACCATGCTTTTCAGGCTGGCACAGAATATCTACAACACGGTTCACTTCAGAACCCAAAAAACATCCGCAGCTTAGACACCAATTTTGCATCCGTGCTCACTGGTGACACTAACAAAAAGATGTGGCAGTTTGCTGATGTGATTGATCGTCATGCGGTCAAGTCTGGTTTGGCATCATTTCACGAATTGGCGAAAGTGTAGTAGACTCAGGATTGCACATTGTCCTGAAGCACAATCCAATCCAATGTGCATCAAGGCCAGCTCTCCGGAGCTGGTCTTTTCTTTTGCAGCAGAAGAACATCTAAACTCTGGCAGCAGACTGACATCTGAGTTTGCTTGTATGAAAAACCACTCTGATTTTTTTACCGAAATGTCAAAAACGGAAACGTGCGATGCGGCCTGGCGAACTCTAACTTACCGCTAGTACAGGAACGGATGTTGCGCGAGTGTTGCGCACTCAGGGAGAGCGAAACGCAACAGAACGCAACAATAATTGAATACCTCTAAATGCCTTGGGAATACGCTGCGCAACGTGTTGCGCGAGTCAGTCGCGGCACATACTTAGGTGTGGTGTTACCACCTAGAGTGCAACAAATAATAAATACTATATAGACGCTGTTTTGTTGCGTTTTTCGGACAAAAAAATACCCGCCATAAAGACGGGCATTCTTCTCGCTAGAGTCTAGCTAGTAGTTCGATATAGGCTCTCCGTCTGAATTAAATCTCTCGCGTCTTTGCTCGTCTAGAATCTCTTCTGCTGATTGCGGAAAGCAATCAAGGCATCTGAGATTAAACAGATCGCGCTCTTCATCAAACACTACCCATTCCGATCCGCAATAGGTACACTCCGTGATCATTTCTCGTAAGCTACTCATGCTCAGTCCCTCCAAAAAAAGAACCCGCTATTCGGGTCTTCAAATATTCGACCGTCTTCAGTTCCGATGCGGACGCAATCTTTGCATACAGGATCGTTAGACACGTCTTGTGCTTCCTTTTTTGGAGCGAGCATTGAGCACACATCGCAATACATGAGTCCGAACTGGTCAGGATGATTAGAGCAATCAGAACAGAAGATCCTACCCATTGAATTATCGATCAGATAATCCAATGTGAGTTTCTTGCATCCGTCGCACTCTACCTGCTGACACTCCCAACACATCCAACCGTTGCGCACTTCAAAGCTACCGTCTGGTAGTTCGAAGTCTTGACTAGCTGGTATCCGATTCACAAATAGGAACGGAGGCTCGCTAGTGTGCTTTGTATCTCGATTGCACTCAATGCAATGAGTACCACCTAGCCACTTCTCGCTATCCATAATTGGTCCTATCGGTTCTGGTGATAATGGATGCGAGTATTGTCCAAAAATATATCTAGCCATTGTCTCGGACCTCTAGCTTCCTGAGTAGCATCGCCAGATCTTGAGACTGTTGGCTATCGTTGTGAGCACTCTGTACGACTCTCGCTAGGTGCTTCCGGTCGAACTGGTTTAACCATTGCGTCTGGCTACGCTCAAAGACTCTTCTCTTCTCTTTTACGTAGCTATCATCCTCTACCCAATCAGCACTGGTGAGATCTCCATCTACATACCATTGGTTGAACTGCTTACCATTTAGCCAGTACATCCAACTGAGCACACAATCTAGCGATTGAGTACAGAGTTCCTGTAACTCACTCTCGCTGATCCAATAGCTCTTTTCATCTTGTGACATTTTGTTTACTTCCCTTCAATAGTCACTCGTGTTTATCGCTTCAAAATAAAGTCGCAGCAGAAGAACATCTGAGTGGAACTATCCTGAAGCACGTCTAAAGGATACAGGATTTTGTACCAAATTGGGGTTTATAGTCGACCTCCGGGGGAACTCCAACTTACCGCTGCTTAACCTGAGCGTACCGGATCGATCTAGGGTCTGATTAGAGACCCGAAAAAGGACAAAAAAATACCCTCCAGAATGGAGGGTATTTAGTGCTTCAGCTTGTCCTATTTTTTAGTTATTTTTTTCTAGCTCTTGCGCTCTTCTGGCTTCCTCTAGGAGTTGGGATTCTGGACTATCGATCCATTCTTCCGCATCCATAAATTTTGCCGAGTGCATCATCGCGTTAATGATTGCCTGATAGTTAGGTTTCAAAACTGTGTAGGTGGTGACCTCACCAGTTAGAACACTAACGCTCGTCTGCTTTCCGTTATCGCTTCTCAGAGTGTCCGTATCGAATAGTTCGAGTTGGGTGTCTAGGTGTTCAGCATCGAAGAATATTTGCTCTTGCTTTCGCACCAGATCGATCCATACTTGTTCATTCATTCGCTTAGCCATTGTTAGACCTCCCGAAGATGATCATGCCCTCTAGGAACTCTGGAGTGACGTTATACACGTTCTCTTTCAGTTCTTCGAGTTCTTCCGGATCATCTGCGTAGTAGTCGAGCCACATTTGGATCCATTGGTTGATGTGCTTGCTGGTCGTCTGGCTATATTTGCCAGTCGTCCGGTATAGCTTCACTCCGTAGTCAAACGTAGCCATGGCCACGGGTGTTTCATAACTGAACAGTATCTCGTATTCGACAATATTTCTAAAGCAGTCGATTACCTGAATAACTGTCTTGTTAGAACCCGCATCACGGACTCGCAGCTTCACTTCCTTCCCGCTACTGCTGGCATCATGTCGCCATGTTCCGTTAAGTAGCTCTAGTCGCTTTCTATCAATATCACTTATCAGCATTTGAGAATCCAATCTCAAGCTGAAGCACTGGCTATTAGTGTAAGCCATATAAACCTAGTAGGTGCTCTCGTGCTCTCCTGTGATAGCTCAGATGGAGCGACTGAGCAGGTCGCGCCAGTAGCGCGGATTGTCTCCCTGATATAGCGGTAGCTCATAGATACAGGTGTGGTACTCCAGGATCGAGGGGTGGCAGGTCGAGAGGCACCCCGGCCCGCGGTGTGGAGGGGAGAGGTCCCCGAATATAAAACAAGCATAGAATCTTTTGAGCTGAAAACGAGAAAAAGCTAGCTGCTTGTGCTCTGCTTGATGTTTGTTCTATAATTTTGTTCTAAAAGGAGGCGATATGACAAATAAAGTAATATCTGAGCATGAACGTGACGCAAAAATCGAAGCAATAGAGGCACTTCTTCTATTTGAAGACCCAATGAAAGCAACAACTAATTGTATTAACTATCTTGTAGACGCGCTTATTTCTGAGGGACCATCTTTTATGTTAACCGACATCATTCCGGGCAAATTAAATTACGACGAAGTATTAACTGCCCTACTGCTTGGGCGTGATGCTATTCGGTGGAAAGAGTGGAAAAATGGTATGAGGGAATATTACTAATGGACGACGCTAGGATGCGAGAGCTAGCTTCTAAAGATCCAGCGCTTTATGCACTTATGCTCATTTTGGCAAAGGAGGCGTATGACGCAGTGCCCGAAGAACCTATTCCCGGCAGTCCGTTTCTGCGCGATCCTAAAGAAGAAGCTGTTTTAGAAGCTGTTACATACTTAAAGAACAGGCCGGTGCGAGAAGAACGCAGCAAAATATTTTTGTCTAAGGTCAGAAAAATAATGCCACAAGCATTTGATTCATCGGGAGAGTTAATAGACCCTAATGCTTAGTATTTATCAAGAAGAGCGGTTAAAAGAGAAGAAAACCTACCCCAAGATGCGTGAAATTGGGGTATTTATCCGTAAATTTTCACGAGAACACGGATATGCGCCATCATACCGTGACCTTCAGGAGGGTTGTGACATCAGCAGCACTTCTGTGGTGCAGTTTTATTTAAACAAGATGCGTGGTGAGGGGTTATTATTCTATGCGAACGGCGTTTCGCGCACAGTTCGACTAACTGATGATGGAAAGAGAATATTTAATGTCTAACGAAGTAACAACTGAGGACATCACACGCGGTTATGGCGACCTTGGTCGTGACGAAGTGGTCGAATTAGTTGAAAAAGGCGACTGGTCGATTCAAAAAAACGTACATGGCGTTTTGGTTGTACGCGATGAGCGTGGTCATGTGGTCAAAGGCTCTGGTTTTCCGACAAATAAAATCAACGAGAACATGAAATTGCTGCGCGGACAGCTTATGGACGAGATTATGGACTCAGGTCACGCAGATTTATGGTACCGAAAGGTCATGGAGGCTGTAAGCAGGGCTGATGTTCAGGCTTTAACGCTTTGGCGCGACACATTTTTAGGAAAACCGTCTGAGATACAGGAAGAAGTGAACACAAAAGACATTGTTGACGAGTTATTGCGTGTTCAAAGGATAATTGATGTCTCCTAATTTTTTTAATGAGAAGTGGTATCACCCGTTATGGGAAAAGATGATGCCGGGAAAAGTAGCCTACGAGCCATTCCCGTGGCAACAAGACTTAGTTCACCTTCCTGCGTCAGAACCAAAGAAATTTACGCGAATGATCGGGGCTTGTGGGCGAAGAAGCGGAAAAACAACAGCAATTGTTGCGGAAGTTGTGCGTGAAGCCTTTACTGAACGTCGTGATGGCTCAAATATCCATCGCCCGGCAATGGTCTACGTCATTGCGCCGAATTATGAGCTTGCCATGAAAATCTGGGAGCCAATTTGGGACTTATTCGTTGGAGACAACGGTCCTTTAGCGCATTTAAAAAAGAATCATGACAAAAACAGAAAATTAATTGACTTAGTTAACGGCGGACGCATTCAAGCCAAGACTGCTGACGACCAAAAGTCATTACAGGGAGATCGAGTCACGGCTGCGTTTGTGGATGAAGCTCATGACATTAACGAAGAGGCTTGGGCAAACTTTATGCCAGCGTTAACAGACTCAAAGGGAGTTCTGCGAGCAATCGGAATCGCCAAAGGCAAGAATCGCTTTCGTTCGTACTTTCAGCGCGGACTTGATACTGATGAAAACCGCTTTAACTCGTTTTCGGTTCCGTCTACATCGAACCCGTTTATCGACCCTGAAGAATTAGAGCTGATGCGTGAGGACTTAACCGACAATGAATTTAAACAACAGTACCTTGCTGAATGGGCTGAAGACGACGGCCAGATATTTAAAAACCCAGACGACTTATTTGATGTTGAGGATTGGCAAATTCATGATGGGCCATTTTTAATGGGCTTAGACATCGGAAAGCTGAACGACTATACCGTTGCTTACGTTGTTGACATCCCAAGTATGTCTTTTGTCGCCATGGATCGCTTTAGCGGCCTGGACTATACGGTCTTAGTCCCAAGAATAACCAATATGTTCCACGCATTTAACTGCCA
This sequence comes from Halobacteriovorax sp., assembly GCA_002720865.1. Classification (GTDB taxonomy): domain Bacteria; phylum Bdellovibrionota; class Bacteriovoracia; order Bacteriovoracales; family Bacteriovoracaceae. Next base: position 24,107 of record PBIO01000015.1, on the reverse strand, counting down.
GACAATCCACATGGACGCATCTGGTGTCGGTGAGCCTGTCGTCGATATGTTGCGCCGCGAAGGGTGCTCAGTTTCTCCGTTTAAGTTTTCAACTGCGTCAAAGGCAACATTGATATCCACATTAGCTGCCGAAATAGAGCATAAGAGGGTACACTTTCTAAAAGACGACGAACAGTTACGCAAAGAATTAAATTTGTATGAGGGTAAAGTGATGGCTGGTGGTCAGATTCGATACTCGGCTCCTGTTGGCTATCACGACGACTGTGTTATAGCTGCTGCACTAACTGTAAGTAAGGCTAAGAAAAGGCGGAATACTTCTCGCGGAGCCAATGCTGGCTCGTATCTCACATTTGCAAAATCAGAATCGGGGTGGTAAATGGTGTCTATGGATTATGAGAATTACGACTCGTTAGACAATGACTTCAATCGATTCTTATTGTTGAAGCGCGAAGTCTATGGCAATTACTTTGCTGCTGTCGATTTGGATAATGACTATTATAATTTAGACTATCCAAACAAAACGCAGATTATTCCGCGTGAATGGATTCAGCAAGGTATCGGAGCGACCATACCCCCCACGGCAAGAAACGCTGTCGATAACCTTGCCGATCATATCCTGACTACGCCACATATATTCGTACCAGCACGTCCGACAAACTCTGAGCAACAGGAAGAGCAGGACTTAGCCGAGCGTAAGCGTCAGTTCCTTCGTTCGTTCTGGGACCAAATAAAAATCCAACAGGGCGATCCTATTTCCCACGGGAAAAAGAAATTAATCAAAGATGGGCGTATAGTATTAAAGAAATCCCTGCGGTGGGATCTTATCCCCGATCCACCACAAGAGGACGCATCTCGTAAAGAGAAGCTCGCCTACCGCAGGGATCTCAAAAAGCTTGGCGAGTCTGAGTTTCTCTGGTCAGTTATGAACTGTCCTACAGAAACAATCATTGAAGACCCAAGCGATTGTTATGACCCACGTTATGTATACGAGTTTTATAAAATATATGCTGGCGATGCGCGACGCATGTATGAAGGAATGGAGGACCACCTTGCCGACTATAAAGACACAGACAAAGTGGAGTACGTCGAGATGTGGACAAAGCCTCATGGTGACAGCCCCGGCGAGTACGTAATCTGGTGTAAGGGCGAACGTGTTCACGAAGGTATAAATCCATATCATTGGGAAACTAGACAATCGACAGAAGAAAACCCTGTCTACTCAGGCTATGTGCCATATGTAATTCGTGATTCTGGTTGGGGTGAGATATCTGCAGAAGCCAAGCCAGAAGAGAAGTATGTCGGGGTGTTGCGTTATGCGCATCCAATGCTTGAGACTGAGGCAAGGCAATTAACAGCCGTTGATATTCAGATGCGGTTCTCAACCTTCGCTCCAGTCATTACTAAAAACATTTCTGAAGACAATGACGCACCAATTGAGATAGGTCCGGGAAAGAGAATCAACCTGATGGACGATCAGGAGATTAGATTTGAGAGTCTGCCTGAAGTACCTATGAGTGCATTCAACCTGATTAACAAGGTTCATGACTATACGAATGAGTTATCGAAAGCAAACATCCTGTCAGGGAATGTGCAGCGTGGAGTTGAGACTGCAACTGAAGCTGACATGAATGTTCGGAACGCAGCTGCCAAGCTGGAAGGCCCGAACAATGCGTTACGTTCTGCAGTAACTATGATGAATAAGCGCATATTACAGGATATTGAAAATATTATCGAAGCTCCGATAACAGTATTTGGAGGTATTAAAGGTGCGCCGAGTTCTATCAGTATTACGCCGAATGAAATTTCTGGGTACTACGAAACCTATGTGGAGTTCTTTACATCCGACCAAGCGGCACTTGATGCAAGAAATGCTCGCCTCTGGGCTGACCTATACGCGGTCTACCAAGGAGTTCTCTCTCCCCAGACAGCAATGGAGAAGGGTGGTATTGAAAATCCACAGGAAGAATTAATGAAAGCCTCTGTTGCCAGACTGTTCTTGTCTGAACCTGCCGAGCAGGTACGTATCTTGATGATGCTGAACGGCTTACAGTCGTCGGCGGAAGATGTGCTTGTAGCGTACAGAAACAACTTATTGAATGCAGCGTTGAGTGAAAACGAAATGCCAATGGCCCCTGAAGGTATGCAGCAGCAACCACAAATGAGGCCAACGCAGCAACAAATGTTTGACCCAACGGCAGAAGTAATTGATGAGTCACAAACAAATATTACTGTAGATCAGCTAGGAGCAATGTACCGATAATGGCCGGAGAATTAGCTAACGCAATGCATGAAGCAGCCGCGTCTGCACTCGCACTGAATGCAAAAGCCTTGAACTATATCGCTGATGCATTTGCTAGTGAAGACTACATTGACTTCACCAAAATGACAGTAGATGAAATATTTGCCACATTCGATTCGCATGGGCATGGGACAGACTTGCGTTATTGCCAAGACGAGTTCTGTTTACAAGCCAAGAATGTTGTTGGTACGATAGTTGCTGAACAGGCTACTGGTATACGCCAGCAGCTTATGCAACCGTTGACACAGCCTCCAGGGATGCCGCCGCAAGGGATGATGCAATGACTCTTGAAACCTTTATACGTTTATTAATAGCTAATTTAAATGATAAATCTGAACAAGAAGTAACAAATTCAGATGTAATACGGATGTTAACCAATGACGGGCAATATAGTGAAGAAGAAGTTTATACAAATATAACAGCGATATTGGACAGGCCTGACGGCGCTACACGAGGTCCTGCACTTATCGGAGCATTGGTTTCCGCGACTAATTTTCCCTCAGAAAAAGAGAGACAAGATTATATTAAAACTGTAAGTCGCACGGGAGGAATATTCGTTCCGGAAACTTTGATGCCAGCCTCGCTTAGAATAAACACAGGAGATAATGACTGGTCTGAAATTATTTCAGACACAGCAACTATTCCAGTTCGATCTGAGTTACCCGAAGAAGAATCCGAATCAGTATCAATAACAGAAAGTAGACCTGGATTTACAGGTGCAACTCCTACAGGTGCAACTGCTCAAGCGGCATCTGATATTCCGCGATTAATGCAAGCTACTGTTACGGATGGTGTTGGTGGTGTAATGCCTCTGTGGTTACAAATACCTAATGACGAAAACGGAAATCAGCAGTGGGTTCCAACATCTCATCCTACATCATCTCCTTTAAAGTTTAAAAAGCAAAATGGTCAGTGGGTTCAAGTTAGTGTATCTGAATCTGAGGTTCCATTAAGCCAACAGTATTCAGGGCAAATTCAGGTGATGGATGGCGCTGTTTATGCCATGATGAAGGATGGTACTCCCAAATTTATAGGAAACGAAACTGCTCAACCCCATCAATACAATTGGGGAACTATGGTGCAGGACGGGAAGAACTATTTTATAGATCGTTCTGCTGATAACCCATGGGAAACAAAAATTGAAATTGGCGATGTTGCAGATGATTTCAAGGCGCAATTTCAACAGTATGGAGATCAGGTAGGGTTTTTTGACAATAATAATGAGTGGCAACTCCAGTTACGAATTCCAGATACTATAAGTAAATTCCAACAAGCACAGTTGGATCAATCTGCTGCTGATGCTGATGCGCAACGTGCGCGTGATTTTATGACTGCGCAACAATATGATGTTCAAAATCAACTTACAAGGGCAAGTCAACAATTACAAGCAGCGCAACAAGCGCAACAAGCGCTAACCAGTTTAGCGCAACTTGGGTTACAGGCTGCAGATCAAACACGACAAGATTTTTTAACCTTTAATGAGATACTTAATAACCCTCAAAGCGCCTTGTCTTCTATGAATTGGATGCGCGGAGCTGTAGATCCTACGGAAGAAAATAGATTCGGCGAATCTTCGCCAATGGATCGATTAGGGCAATTGAATCAAGCTCGTGGTGGGTTCAACCAATATTTGAATGATTTGTATTCTGCGCAACTTCAGCAAGTGGATATGCCAACATTTAATCCCGGGGCTAATGCAGGCATGTATGCAAATCAGTCGTTGCAAAATTTCATTAGAGGAATAGAGTCTGCTGCTGATGCTAAGGCAAAGGAGCAACAAGCTACTATAGATGCGCAATCTAAAATTATAAGTGGATTTCAAACTCCACCTCCATCTTCCGGAGCTGGAGCTACTTCTACGGCTTCCCAATCTCCAGCTTCTCCTCCGGGATTTACAGTATCAAGTTCTGAAATTTGGGATAATCCTGCTAATATGCCTCTTGATTCCAGTAGATCTGTTAGTGCTATGCGCACTGCTGCTGATAGACAAAGGTTCTTTGCAGAGGAAGCGCGTAGAAGAAAAGAGGCGGAAGCTAGAGCTATTGGTAGCTTGTCAGGAATAGGATTTAGATACTAATGACTATGGAACGCCGTGACCGTGATTATGGTGAGTTTCAGGATTGGCCTGAGAGTAAAATGAAAGAGGGCCTTGACGCATTAAGGTACTTGATTGAGGGCGGATTTGAGGAAGACTTAATTAAAGATGCTTTTATTATTGCTGGATTAGAAAGCGGATTTGATCCTGCTGCGAAACAAAAAGATGGACTTGGCCGGGGGTTGCTTCAAATAGATATGGGGCAATGGGATCCTCTTGAGGAAGGCGCTATATGGCCTTCAGAAGATGGTACTAATCCTAACTATAGATATCTTGATAACTTTGATCAAGATACGACTGTAGAAGGTGTAATGCGTGAGCATCCCATAAAAGGCGATAGGTACAATCAACGACGGCCAATGTTACGTGATTTCTTTAAGACTAAAAGTATAGATAGAGAAGAATACCAACAACCGTGGAAAGATACTACTGACACAATATATAATCCTATTGCTAACGCACGTTATGCGCGGGACAATATTTATCAATCTCAAGGTGAGAAATACCCATGGAGAGCCTTTACTTCAGCCCATGCTGTACAAAACCTAAAAGGATTACATGGTGAAAAAGCGAAGCGAGACGCTGAGGCGAAATATCGGGGTAATGATTTACTTAAAAAAGAAGCTGCTCTCGAAGACTTATACGAAAATATAGCCCATCATATTCCTACTTTATATAAAAAATATAGTCCTAATCCAATAAAAGAGTTAGGTATTACACCTTCCGAATTAGGTTTCAGGCGTACAGGTTTTAGGTAGGAGTCATTATGGCAGAAAATAACGCACTCGATACTAAAGAAATAGCAGAGGCATGGTTGGCTGGTGAAGTTGTTGAAGGTATAAATATCACTATAGATGAATATATGGCAAGGAAAGGTATATTTGGAGAAGATGCTATACAAGCAGAAAAAGATACTATTCTCGCTAGCGTTACAAAACAAGCTAACGAAGCAGTAAAAACAGATCCCGCGTTAGTTTCTAGTTCTGGTAATACGGATGCTGCAAGCCTAGGTATTTCTGAGACTGAAACAGGGCCTACATTACCTACTGTTCCAGAAGAGCAACAAGCCCCCGGCACTCCAACTTATACGGCAGACACATCCGATTCGTTAATTAATAATACTGATGTTTTTATTATGCAGGGTGGTGGCGGCGACGACGGGATGGGTCCTGAAGCTGCGTTAGTATTTACAAAGCTGCCTGATGGCAATATTAAAGTAACAGATGTCATAACTGGTGAATCTGGCACATATAGTATGAGTGGTCCAACTGGTTCGCTTAGAGATGCGTATCTTATTTCAGCAACTCCAGATGGTCATGTTCTATGGAAGAACAGAGCATTAACTGGTTATAGACAAACAAATGAATCTAGTCCTATAGGGCAGGATTATGATGCTCTCTATAAAACAACTAAGCAAGAAGCGGTAGATGCTGCTCTAGCTGCGTTACCTGTAGGTGCGACTGATGAACACAGAGCACAAGCTGCACATACAGCCGCGACTGAATGGAACACAGATCCGCGTGGTGGTGGAAATTATGCAGAAATAAAAACAGTCGTCGGCGGAGGGGGTGGGCCACAATTAGGTGATTTGCCGTCATTCAGCAGTCAAGCAGAAATAGATCAGGATAGGTATGATTCTACGTCTGCGGCTGGTCGCGCAATTATGGAAGGTAAATCAGTACCTAGATTTAGTATGGCTACAAGTCCAGGGACGGCACAATTTTTTGGTGGGTTGCGCGAAATGCCAATACCTACTCTGCAGTCTCTTGGTAGTATGACCCCTGCTGAGGCTGCAAATTACAGTGCTGCTGCTCGGATGTTTCAGAAACCAGAGTATGGTGATTTGGTAAATCTTAGTAGAGAGCGATGGAGTGGTAGAAGAACTGCGCCAACTGCAGTTATGGGCGGAATGGCTGGTGGATTTGGTGGATTTAATCAAGGATCTTCATACATGCCGTCAAGAGCGCCAAGGCCAATGCGAGCAGCGACATCAAGAAGTCAAGCACCATTTGGATTTAGGGGCGCTGATAGTGGTGGGGCCAGAGGCTCAGTGAGAAGAGCTTCATTTAATAGGCCGACTCGTTTACGAGCTGCAGCGGTACGTTCAGGAAGAGATGGATTGATTAGAGGATCGACTGTATAAATGGTTTCTTATGACCCCTCAACCTATCAGCAAGCTATATCAGGCTCTAGGGGTGTGCAATCTGCTGGTCGAATAACTCAACCAACACTTATTGAAGATGAAGAAGAGTCTCAGTTCTCGTTTAAGCCAGTATCTTTACAGCCGACTCCTGAACCGCGATTACCTGTTCAGGGGTCAGATCAACCGGGAATGTTTAGTAGAGCAATCAGTTCTGCACCTGCTCAGGCATTAGGGGCAGCATTTACTGCAATAGATACGCCTATTTCTGAACGTATAGGTTTTAAGGTTCCAGAAATGCGTGGCCCTTTTGATGAAATAGGAAATATCTTTCTTCAAGAGGCAACGAGGCCAACAAACTTACTATTTGCTATTCCCGGCTATGGAGCATCTAATGTATTAAGGCGTGGAGCAGCAACAGCATTACGCCCATTCTTTAGGCGAGCAGCGCCTACAGCAGCTAAATTTGGTGTCAGTGCAATTGAGCCGTTAGGTACATGGGCAGGAAGTCCTATTTATCGTGCTGCCGCTGAAGTTGCAGGAGCAGGTGTAATACGTGGAGTAAGTGATTTTGCTGTTAGCAGACTAGATGATGATGCTCCTTTATGGCAAAAGTTAGGTGCAGGATTAGGTGCTGGATTGATTACTGGTGTTCCTACTGCAAAATATTTAGCCTCATTACCACGAAGATATGCCAAGCTCACTGACCAAGCTAAGTTAGGGACTGAATGGGCAAAGCGACAAAAGGTTGCATTACGCCATCCATCTCAGCAATTTGCTGCTGATTTTTCAGAAGGCATTGATGATTTCGTTGATAAAGTCGCTGCTGATAGCGAGAACTATAAGTTTGATATAGACCCCGGCAATGGGTTAGTGCGATTAAAGGTTGATGATAGTGTTCAACCTGATATTAGGGAAATCTTAACCCCAGAAGAGCTTGAACAGTTTAGGCAATTCGAAGGGACAAAAGACTTTGAGATAAGTCCAGAGGAATTTGATGCTGGTGAAATACGTCCAGACAGACAATTTATCGAACAGGAAATGTCTGGTGCTCCAGATACAATCGTTACTCCTATTGGTGATGCCCCTGAAGGCTCTAAGGCATTCTTTATGTCTAATAAAGAGACAGGACAAATTTCTGGCGGAATTGAAATGGACCCAGACGGGAATATTCGATTCTGGGCTATTCCTGCTGATCCAGCAAAGGTAGATTTGCAGCAAAAGGTAGAACTACTTGGCGATTTAGACACTAAAAGACCTGTCCGTTCTCCCGAGCTATTGCCAGAAATTAAAGAACTAGATCCAGAAACCCGCATGGGTATTACTGGTTATGGTGCAGGTGTTAAATTATTGCTAAGAGCTGTTGAAGAAGGCGCACGAACCATAACGGTTCTTGATGGCCCGATGCTACGTGTTGCACACGCCTTTGGGTTTGAACCTGTAGGGTTTGTAAAATATACGGATGCATATGATGATGCAGCTCGACAAAAAATAGATCCTGCAGCGGATGCATTTGAGCCTGATGTTGTAGTTATGGCATACACGGGTGGTCAAAGAACAGGAGCATTAGATGGTACAGGAAAGAACTCAGCCCTCAGATACAGAATCGACGACTTCGGGGATGTCAGGCAAACAACGAACCAATTCCAAACGCTCGAAGACGCAATCGGCGCGGGGCAAGAAATCTCAGACCTCTCTGAAATCACAGGCAGAAGACTCGCAGACTTCTGGAACCTACCGGAGTACGCGGAAGACGTACTTGGATTCACAGAAAGATTTGATAACAAGACTCTTTCAGGCCCAATAACAGCCCCGTTTAGGGGTAAACCAAAGAATATACTGCCTGACATTAGCAAAATACTCGACGATGAATTTGCACGAGTGAGACTTGATCCGTTAGGCAATAATACGATTCTGAGTTTACCTGTGCGTGGTATTGGTACTGATGCCGGGCTTGTCAAATTAGAAGATGCCACATGGGAACGCTTTGTTCTTGATAACAAAACAGGACAATTGTATCCAGAAAAATTCTATCTTGATGATGGTCGCGGTACATATATCGAACAAAAGCTCGGTATTAGTGGTAATGAGGCTGGCAGAACTGACGACATTATCAATCGTATGACCTTGAATATTCGATTTTGGCAGAATATGCAATCTCCAGAACCAGAACCTTTAAACGGTATACAGGCACGGCTAGTTTCATTGTTTGGTGGGCATCTAGGAGAAGTATACGATCCTGATGCGGCTGCTGTTGCGTTGCGATGGGCAAATGTGGATGAAGCATTAAATAGCCACACCGCCATTTTCTATAAATCAGTTGAAGACAAGATGGAAACATCTGGTTTAAATGATGTCCTTGAGGTGCAGAATGTTCCACGTGGAACAGATGATGGTGTTTCAGTACCGATGATTGGAATGCAAGTTCCTGCTGGTGTTATAAAAAGGCAACGTGTTGAGTTGCCAGACGGTAGCTTTATGGAAAATGTTCCTGTCTACGATCTATTTGCTGTAGACGAAAACGGAAAACGATTCCTAACTGATGATCAAATAGAGGGTTTACGTGAGATATTGCTTGGCGAATTAGGGTATTTGCGTGGTGCTGAAGAAAAGGTATTACCAAATTCAGGACAAAGCGTTACTGGATTATCTGCTGCTGAAGCAGCTCAAATATCTGAAGCCGCAGGTAGCGAGTTAAAAGATGGTCAATTTGTCAATTTCTTTGACTTAATGGAGCACTCGAATCTATTAGCTACTCCAGATGGCACTGCGCAACTTGGTGTTTATGTTCCGCGTGATTTTGTCATACTCGCAAATGATGAAGTAAGTCGTGCTGCAGGAATCATGAATAACTCTAATTTCATGCGTCGTTCTGGGCGATTAGGGGTAGTAAATAGAGTTGATGTGGATGGAAATCCCGTACCAATGATGCCGGGAACCCATGATAATGAGTTCCAGTTCTTAGTAAATGAGTTAATTAAAGAGCAGGGCGGTATTGAATTTCAAACTAGTCTGCCGCTTATTCTTGCTACACGTTATAAGGCAGGAGCACAGGCACTTAACGCATATAGGTTTAACCAAAAAATACGCGAGTTCGGGCTGAATGCCTTCCAGTATATTGAAGAGAAAAATCCAGAGATTCTAGCGGCTCCTTCTCGATGGTCAAGAACAATTAATTCTATTGAGAAGCAAATAGATGATCGTCAGTCAAGGCGTAAAGAGTTAAAGGGTTCTGTGCGCAATGCGAAACCTCTCGTCAGGAACATCTATAGGAATGTAGAACGACTGAGAGAGCGAATAGAACAGACGGGCGAAGTTTCTGGTGTAGAAATATTAACTGTTAAACAGTCAATTATGCGCGACCTAAAACTTATTGCCAAGATATCGGGCATGTTGCGAGCGCAACAAGCAATGGGCGTGAAGTTGCGTAATAAGCAGCGCGTACAGGAAGTTCTTTTGTATGGTACTCCTGAACAAGCAGATGAAGCACTAGCTAATTTTGAAGCAAGGTTTGATGAAGTTGATTTTGATCAAATCACAACAGTAGATCAGTTTAAGGAATGGGAATTACTTGCAAAGGAAATGTTTGATGATCAGTATGCCATTAATCCCGAAGGTATCCCGATAGAAGGCACTAAAACATTTAAAGAAGTAGCAGGGATTATTAATGAATTAGAGGCTCATGTTACGCAAATATATAGAATTCAAAGAGAAATACTTAAGAAATTTGATGAATTTGGCTTAGGAATTCCTGCTCGATTAAGTACCCCATTAGATGTATCTCCTAGAAGGCAAGCAGCTCAACGTGCTATAGAGGTTGATATTGATACGAAGCTGACTCGCTATACCGATGCTGACGGCCATTGGCAAGAACCAGAAGATATTCAAGAATTTGAACTTGAAGCATTTCGGAGTTTTCGAGGTACGGAAGAGCAGCCGGGACATGGTAGTTCTGCGCAATTAGCAAGGGATCTTAGGATTCCTAAAGAATTATTGGACAGACCTGGAGTTCTTGATCGTGATTGGCATCAAAGAGGTAGAGCCTTGCGTTCCGGGTCTTCAGTCCCAGAAGGCGAGCCATCAATGCCGATGGAGTATCCGCTAGAAGGTGAGCCTCCAGCGGGTATAGAAATGCCAGATGTATCTATAGATGCTGTTCGTATAGCCGCTTTTGAGCGAAAAGTAAAAGAAGAAGCTATACGGGCGAATATGTCAGAAGAGGAATATCGTGCATTAATGGTTGCGGAGGCTGAGGCTGCAGACGATATACCAACAACATTTAGCCCAAATCAAATTGAACAAGCACGACAGATAGAAAATACTCCTGAGCGCAGAGAAGCTATGCGCGCTTTGATATGGGAGCTAGATGATTTAAATCGACTGAAGCAAACGCTCGATAGACCTTTAGATTCACACGGTAGGCGATGGTATACCAGCAGAGGAATTTTTGAGGATACAGATTTAGATACTCCTGCTGAAAAATTACGAAGAGCACCTACTGATGAGGAAGTGAAAAACAGCGATTATTATTGGTTTCTTCATAAAAGGGGAGATAACCTTGTTTGGTTTAAGCCTGTATTTAATGAGGAACTAGGTATAAATGAGTGGGTTGATGCTGGATCTGGTGCGGATGTTCCAGAAAAACTTATTTCAAGCCTAGAAAGACAAGGTGATGTAGGCAATTGGGGTCGCCCGAATGAATATCCTGTTGCAGAAATACCGACAGATAATCTTGATATCGGACCTGCATATTCTCCGGACTTACGTCGTGGTGTAGATGGCGGAATGGGTAAATCTACACCGAGATATCGTCAATTTAAAGCAGATACAGAGAAAGAAATATTGGAAGAGATGGGATATGACTTCCCGCTAAGTGGTCCCGGAACAAGGGACCGTGAGTTTCATAGACGTTATGGGTTTGGCTTTACAGACCTTCAGCGGAAGGGTCGTGCTGATGCGGCTATGCGGGGAGAATTGGACGATTACGAAGGGCAGTGGTACAACCAATCAGACGGCACGACTTGGGAAGGTGAACTTGAACTCAATCCCGGCGACCTGCCACCCGAGCCAGAGATTCGTGGCCGTCCTCATCCCCTTCCCCGTCCCGGAGATGAACCGCTAACTATACAAGAGGCATTTGAGAAAGATCAGTGGGAGCAATCACGGAAGGCTCGGAGGGCATGGGATAGGGAAAAGAGCCGTCGCGTCTTCCCTAAAAAGACCACAATACGAGTAGTACGGCAAGCTATAGATCGTGCTGCAAATAAGATTGATGCTGCAGATCGAGCATTGCGACAAATAGGTACCAGTTATGTTGAGTTCATGACTGCTCAGAGCAATAGTGGGGCAGCTTGGGTTACTCGTCAGGATATTTTAAATAAAGAAATAGATGAATGGTTGCCAACTGATGAGCAGTTAAGTTGGCTGCTAGGCCCTAATTGGCAAGCACGAGTAGTACAGCCAGCTACAGATAGTGCTGAACGATTAGTAGAAACATTAGAAAACTTAACTCGTGAATATGCTCAGATTATGCGTCAGGCCGAGAGAGCTTCTCGACAACTCGACAATCTTAATAGAAAAGTAAGTGCTAATCAAATTGCTAAATCTACAAAGGAAGCTGGAAGAACGGATGCGGAAGCACGTATTAAAGCAAACGTAAATACGTTATTAATGATGCAACGTCAGCGAGCTTCGGGAGATGTTCTAAATAGAGAATTAGCAATACAGGAAACAACTGGACGTGTTGCTAAACGATTAGAGGATAGGTTTCAAGCAAGAGATACAGCTCTTGACGAGGAAATCAGGGCTTTAGAAGGCGAGCGCGAAAGAGCTATTCATGGTTATCATGCAGCGCAAAATACATTAGATGCAGAAATTGCTCACTATAATCAGCTTGATAATTTAAGCGACATGACGGGTCTTGCTGCAACTTTTGATAGATCTACAAGAACAATGCCTAGTGTTGCAAAACAATTTGATGCAACACCAGCTATGAAGTCAGCTCCAAGACCTTTATTTGGTGGTACTGGTGAGCATATTGCTGCACTTAACGCAGAGATGCGAGCTGCAAGCGCAACATTAGACATGTCTGCTACTACTATCCAAGGATTATTTGCTATGGGTACACACCCTATAGAAGCAGCAAAGGCATGGTGGATGGTTACTGGATCTTGGCTCAGGAATCCAGAGATGCGTAGGCAATGGTACGAAGAAAATGCTGCTGAGATTTCTCGAATGATTCGGCGCGGTCTGGTATGGATCGATGCAAGTGGGAATGAAGAATATTTATTACAGTCTAATACTCCTGTCTTTAGCAAAATCGGGAAAGTAATGGATCGTACTGCTGTTACTAAGTGGATATCTTCTACTCTTGCCTCCGGGCGAGACTTCTCCAACTGGCATTTCGCCGAGACAGGTAACTTGATGCGTTTCGTCATGGCAAAAAAGCTAGAGCAAGGTGATTTTGTTATGCGAATGGCAGCAAAAGCTGATGGGCGTAAGTTAAAGCCTTTAACAGAAGATCAGTGGCGTAAAAGAATAGAAGTTATTAATAATGCTACTGGTATGGCTTCTGGTTATAAGCCAAGTTCAGCAGCTCAAATGGCTTTGTTTGCACCAAGATTCTTCCGTTCCCAACTACGAATGGTGCGAGATGCGGCATTCAGAAGTGATGAGGCTGGACAATTAGCGCGACGTTACATACTAACTACAATGATGACTGCGGTTATGTTAACTACAGCATTAAATGAGGCTCGTGGTGAATCTACGGATTACAATATCTGGAAAATCAATGAGCGAACAGGTGAAGCTTATTACAATACAAACGCCTTGAAAATCAAGAACATTGGCGGTAGAGACATTTCTTTACTAGGTGTATATGATTCATTACTCGGCCTTATCGTGACAGGTATGGTAGAAGGGCCAGAATCCGCAGCAGTTCGTACATTGCGGACAAAAGCATCTCCGGGAGTAGGTCGCCTCTGGGACGCATTTTCGGGAACAGATTTTGCTGGTAATGAAGTGATCGTACAGCCAGTTAAAGATCCTGTGCAGACTATGCAAACTGCTGCTCGTATGGGTGCAAATTCATATACGCCTTTCTTTGTGGGTGATGTAGCTGAAGATGTTGCTCGTGGCACCGCAGGAGCACAGAGTCCTTTTGTTATGGCTGGCGCATTCTTGGGTATGAAAGCATCACCTATGACTCCGAATGAACGTCGTAATTATCAGGTTACTAAGTGGGTGGATGAGCTTGGTCCTGAACAAAAACAAGAACTGGGTTTGTTGTTCCGTAATCAATTTAATGCTATGGAAAGTGTACCTGTCTCTGAATATCGTGATTTAACAGGCGCAGCGAAATCACGATTCAATCAAGAATTTCCGTTATACGATGATTTGAATATTGAATCATTGCAAAAAAGAGCACGTCGTGGAGATGAAGCTGCATTAGCGCAATTAAATAAAATTCTTATTGAAGATATTGCAATGGAAGAACAAGCTGCATTAGCAGATGCTTATGTTAAATGGCTGAATAATGAGCCAAATATGCAGGGTATGGTTATTCCTATGGACCCTGCGAAGATAATGTCTGATTTAACTGATATTCGTTATCGGTCATGGAAAGCAAAAAAGGCACAAGATAGATTCTTCGATCAGGAAACAAGCGATCCTGTAAGTGATGATCCCGTTCAACGTGCTTTATCTCAGTACTATCAGGCTATGGATAACAATACAATTCCAGGGACTAACCACGTAAATTGGAATCAGTTCAATCGTGATTTAGCTAAATTGCATAGGGAGTGGTCGCCAGCACAGGCGAATGCTATAGAAAACAGATCCCCTGCAAAAATACATCCAACCTTCCAACAACTATGGGATGATAGGCAATTAGTAAACCAGAGTGCCTATTACGATGTCGCACAACAAATATACGAACGGCCTATTGTTCAACAGGCATTAACTGCTCTTATGGGTGAAGATGTGCCTTTGTATTATGACGGATTTACAGATTTGATTGAAGCGATGTTTGCTGATCCGAACATTGAACGACAACGGATGGCGTTTATATTAAGTCGTTTGAATGGGAAATTGGTACCAGCAATCCAAAATCAACGCAAGCAATTAATTGCCGAACAGCCTGAAATTGGTGAAGCCCTACAGAGGCTTGGAAGAATTAGACCTAATCGTCAGCAAGTTATGCAAGTTGCCTAGCGTTGACGTTTTATATGGTATGAGAGACAATCAGTGAAAGGAGAACCAAGTGGTTAACGAAGCTGCTCCCATTTCTCAGAGCAATATGAATGCTCCCGACGACGATCTAGAAAACGTCGAGGATACATTTACGCTTGAGGAAGAAGACTCGGCAGAAGTTCTTGAGCCAGAATACGCGACAAAAGAGGAATTGGAAAAAATACGTCCGATGCTCGGTCGCGCTACATCTGCACTCGACCAACTTCAGAATCGTACAAATTCCATGGCATCCCAAGAAGATCTTACGTCGATACGTGAAGAGCTTAATCAATTGCGCAGTTTAATGGAGTTAGGATTGAAGGACTTTGCATCTGAAGATGTAATGACTGAATTGAATAACCAGAGAACTGCTCTTGAGAAAGCTGCAGATCGCGAGGCATTGAGGTCTGAATTGATGCAGGAACTTGGTCAATCACCCGATACGAATGTAAATTCTGGCGCGATTGATGATACGTCATTACAAGCTGCATCGAATCAGGTATTAGCATATGCAAGAGGAAAGGGTGTAGACCCGAACCTGTTACCTGCTGATGTTTGGAATATGCAGCCCGGTCAAACATTAGATGATGCAGTAAGAGCTGCTGAAACTGCTGTTGATAACATGGCTAGTGAAGACACATCTACGGCTCGACGTTCAAAAAGAAAGAATGCCGACCCCCAAAATGGAAACTCACCATCAAGAGCTGGCGGATCTACGTCATATCGAGGATTGAATCTTGAGAAATTGTCAAAAATGACGCAAGACGAAATATCCGCTATTCCGAAAGAAGTTGTGGATAAGGTCTTGACGCAAGGAACTTAAGGAGTAATAGCAATGGCTATTGAAAACTTTATTCCTCAGATTTGGTCAGGCAGAATTCTCGAAAACTTGAACAAGCAGCACGTATTCGCAGCTCGTTTGAACCGCGATTATGAAGGGGAAATCAAAAATTTTGGTGACTCTGTGCGAATTAACAGTTTGGGTACAATTACTATTGCGGACTACACAAAGAACGGGACTATTAACAATCCTGAGACTTTGCAAGGTTCCGATATGGTTCTTGAAATAACTCAAGCTAAGTACTTCAATTTCGAGATTGATGATATTGACCGATGGCAGCAAAAACCAAAACTGATGGATGCTGCTACGAGGGAAGCCGCCTACCAAATGGCGGATCAAGTTGACACATATCTAGCAGACTCATTGGCTGCTGATTCAACAAACAATGTCACTGGTGGTGGTGGTGCGGTATTAACTATCGGTACTGGCGCTGGTGAAACAAATGCATATGTATCCTTGGTAAACGCAGGTGTTGCACTTACTGAACAAAACGTACCTACACAGGGCCGTTGGGCAGTAGTTCCACCTTGGTTTGAAGGTATGTTGCTGAAAGATGATCGATTCGTGAGCTACGGTACTGTAGCAAACCGGGATGATCTGAAGAACGGCAATATTGGTCGTGCTGCAGGGTTCGATGTTTATGTATCGAATAACTGTTCATCACTTGGTGGTCTTGGCGTAAACTACTACATCCAAACAGGTGTAGATATGGCTGCTACCTATGCTGAACAGCTTAACGATACTGAGGCATACCGCCCAGAATCTAGCTTTTCAGACGCTCTAAAGGGCTTGCACCTTTACGGCTGTAAGGTTACTCGACCATACGCATTGTGCTACATCTACGGCACTGAAGGTACATAGGGAGGATAGATAAATGGCTATAACAACAGTCACGGTAACTGACCTGACCCTAAATACGGAAAGTGCTGATCTGAACGCTGCTGCATTTGGTACCCTTGGTACTCTTATTGCGACAGGTGCAGACGGCTTTAACGTAGACTGCAGCAACTATGGAGATAGAAAACTTATTTTTATCTTCACAGATCAGGGTGCTGCTGGCGATGATGTAACAATCACTGCTGGTAACAGACCTCCTTCACAGAGGGCTGATCTGGGAACAACCGTAATTACAATGGACGCGAGTGATACACGCGCGGTTACTTTTGAAAACGGTCAATTCCTTGGGCGTGGTCTAGGTTGGTCAGTGGGAAACCACGAACAAAACATTAGTGGCACAAGCGCCGGGAATGCTACATACCTATTGGTATTAGCTACACCGCGCGACCTCTAAGGTTGTAATATAGTGTGATAGGGCAGACTGTTCTGGGGAGGAGTCTGCTCTGTCATATCTATTATTTAGGAGAACATAATGGCAAGTGATCAATTAGAAAACAGCATCATCACACGCCTGATAGATGGCAACGGCTATCTGATGAGTCCTGACGCGACATATTACGTATCGTTGCATACGGCTGACCCAGGAGATACAGGCACAAATGAACTGCCTTCTACGAATGGATATGCTCGTAAGTCATACACAACATCAGGCGGTTGGAATGCAGCTTCAGGTGGATCTACATCAAATAACGGTTCGATAACCTTCGCGGCTGCTTCTGGTGGCGATTGGGCAACAGCGACACATTTCGGTGTATGGAATAATTCTGCAGGTACATCTGCCAACTTCATGCTTGGCGGTGCATTAACTAGCTCAGTAACATGCACTGATGGGGATGCTGTGCAATTCTTGGGTGGTACTCCTGGTGCATTAGTTATTACCTGCACATAGGAGTAAGCGATGCCTACAGTAAACGGTCCTGATGAGATTACTACCTTAGAAGGTGGTAACAATAAAGTCTTCTATTCCAATAACAGTGGCGAAATCACTGAGTTAGCTCTCGGTGCATCTGGCACAGTACTTACCAGTGCAGGAACGGACGCAACTGCAAATCCACCATCGTTTGTTGCGACTGCTGGTGGCGCAGAAGGCACATTTGTAGCTAACGGTAGTATCACTGCTGGCCGTGCAGTGGTATTAGATGCCGCAGGAACAGTCTCACAACTAGCAAATACGCTAGTTGCCAACGCTGTTGGAGACGGTACAACAAATAACAGTAGCAATGGCTGGTTCTCACCAATGTGGGGCATGAGTACTGCGGCAGGTAAGGGTTATTACGATAAATCACAAGATCATCATGTCAGAATGACTCAGAATTATCAGTGGCCAAGTACTCCGTATTACGGTGGTATAACACTTAGTGGATTCACAACCGCGTCAGGTGCGTTAACAACAACCTACAGCATAGCTGCAAACAATACAAGCTATAACGCCAACAACTCTGCGTCTAGTTATCCGACATGCTGGTATGACGATACGGGTGAAGTTGGGTACGTTGCGACAAGCAATGGCAATGTAAGTAACTATGGCTATTTGTTTGCAGTATCTAGTAACGGTTCTGCGTTTACTGTAAGTAACAACACGCAGTTTGGTCAGAGCGATGTCGCATTTGCTAAGTGTGGTTTATATGTTCCAGACTTAGGGTACTCGTTAATTTTTTGGCAGAATTCTACAGGCACTCATTTTTGTGATGTTGATAACGGAAGTGCGGGTAGTACTACAATCACTGTTGGCGGCAACATCGCAACGTCTACTTTGGACAGTACAGGATATAGCGACCAAAAAGGGGCTATTAAGGCTTCATACGATCCTGACAACAATATTATTTTACTTATATGGCAAAACGCAGCGGCAACAGGCGGCTCTCCGCATCTTAATTATATGATTGGTGCTGTCGCAGGTGGCTCAATTACTTGGGGTAGTGTCGAAACATTGTCAACGTCGTATTTCTCTAACAACAATCTGCAACTGTGTTACCGAAGTGCTGATTCAAAGTGGTTTGCATTGTGGACTGATAGCCCTGACGTGAACTATACGGCTGCTGGTACGTGGACGAGCGGTACGACAATGACGTGGAGCATTAAAACATTTACCGCTGGTGATGGTGATTTCTATAAGGGATACGATCCAACCACGCAATCCCTTGATGATGGATTATCTACCGTTACTGTCATGTCAAAGGATTACAACGGCTACCAACAGCCTCGTATTTTTTCGTTTGCGTATGACAGTTCGTCAGGTTATTACGATGCTGCATCGGGGACAACCACAGCTATGTTGCCTGCTGGTAGTTCTGGGTTAGTGAACTATTCAACTGCGAGTAACGGAGACTTTGCGTTGTCGTATAGCCCTGATGATGAGAAGTATATGTGGAGTGGTATGCAGTTTGTGTCTCCGTATTATCTTCAATCAGGTTCGTATCGACCGACAACAGGAAGCGATAACAGCACCACATTTATTGGTATTGCGCAGTCCACTGTAACTAACGGGCAATCAGTCGATGTGAAATGGCTGAGTTCTAAAGACACTCAACAATCAGGGTTAACAATTGCATCAAAAGCGTATGCAGATTCGTCTGGTGCAATTACTAGCACTGCTGGTTCAAATACTTATATCGGGTTTGCGACTTCAGCGTCAGATGTGGTTATCACGCAGACAGGGAGCGGCTTGTAATGATTGTACTTCGTAAAAAGGCAGACAATTCTATTTGGATGAGTTGGGAAGATTCGGTAACCGTCACGTTGAACGCGACAAAAGTATCTGGAACTAGCGGCGGCGCGACAGAAGAATCGTTCGCATTTACAGATGCAGATTACGAGCTTGTGACTGGAGTAACTCTCCCTTCTGGCTATCGAGACGGTGCTTGTTACTCCTTTGACGGCAGTGATTGGGCCGTTGTAAATGCCACACTAAAAAAATATTTTGACGATCTAGAAGACGCTGAAAAAACAGCACAAGGTAGATAGGAGCCTGACATGGTATTACAAGTACAAGTCTCTGGTACAAAAACCACTGATGGTACCGAGCAAACCCTGGGGACATCCACATATGTTGGTGTACATGTTGTTCAGATTGACTTATCTGCTATGCAAGCAGGAGACACGCTACGCCTGAAGGTAAAGACAAAGACACTCACGTCAGGTACTGAAAATGATTTCATAGTCCAGACATTCAGTGGTGTACAGGCAGAGCCAATCATCCAATCAGAGCCAGTCACTTCACCGTTCTCGTTCACAGCTACGATAGAGCGTACTGGAGGCTCTGACAGGGCGTACCCTTGGTCGATTAATACAGTCTAGGAGTAGTCATGTCGCTATCTTCTATCCTGTTATTGTCTAGCGGGCAGTTTGTACAAGCTGCAGGTACAGCTAACATTGCTGTTAACACAACAGGCGATGCTCACATCTACGAGATAATGCCAGCAGCAGGTACAGCGTCTATATCTGTTACTGGTTCAGCGACAGCAAACATTTATTCTTTATATCAAGCAGCGGGAACTGCTACTATAGACGTGTCAGCGACAGGAGATCCAATGGTTACATTAGCAGCAGCGGGTACAGGATTAATTGATGTTTCGGGCGGTCCAGCCGAGCTACAGGTAGTTGGCGCGAGGCTCATGGCTAAGTGCTATGTCTCGCAGATACCAGAGAGTTCAGGCGACAATGTCTATGCACCTGTCCGTCACATTGAAATGCGTCGTGGGGATAACCTCATCTTATACCTGCGGTTTAGGGACTTGCGAGAGAACGTATACCCGTTAACTACTGCTGGTAATCTGGCATCTATTTGGTTCACAGTAAAGGCTCGTTATAGTGAACCAGACTCAGGAGCAATCGTACAACGCAAGATAGGTGACGGCATTTACGTTACAGACGGACCAAATGGCGAAGCACAGGTGGTATTTACCCATGCAGAAACATCAATCCTGGGGGCTAGAGAATACGATTATGTCTGGGATGTGCAGATTAGACGAGATGTCTATGGGTCTGAATCTATTATTTCGACTGCAGCTACAGGCACTATGACGGTTAATCCAGATGTAACTATTGATGTTGCAGCGCATGTAGAGGTGTCTTCATAATGAGTATGATCGGTTTGGATATCTTGCATGGGTTTTCTAAATTCATTGGTGATTATTGGGTCGGAGAAACCAGTACTGCTGGTACTACCACTACTATGGTTGATGATAAGCTCAGTCGCTTTGGTGATGATTCTCTGGTCGATTTCTATGTACGTCCTATTCAGGACCAAAACATCTACGAGGTTAGACGTTTAGACAGCTTTATTTCTAGTAGTGGAACTATGACATTTGCACCTGCTTATACTGTGGCACCCCAGATCTACCAGAAATATGAGCTACATAGGTACGATCCTGCTATTAAATACCAGTGTATTGATGAAGCACGGTATCGAGTCATTGATGACCTGTTCAAAATCGTATATGACGATACACTTACTGGTGATGGATATAGTACAAGTTTTGACATACCTAGTTCTATTAGGCAAGGCCCTGTCAGGGTCTATGAAGAAAGTCCTATGGACACGAATACTACATGGAATCTGCTTTCTACTCCTAATGTCGATGCTTTAACTAACTGGACAGCTACCAATTTCACAGCAACTCTAGAGGCTGACGCTACATCAGATGTAACTGTGCCTAAATACGGAGATAATTGCACCCGTTTGTATACTACCGGGAGTGCTGTAGCTACATATGTGCAGGATGTCGCCAATATGTCCAATGTCACTGCATCGAGCGCAGCGGGGCGCAAAATGACATTTGGTGTTTGGGTATACTATCGAGGCTTTCCGAACGCTCAGAGCGTGTATGCGTCGATTGTGAGCAATTCATCGGATGCAATCATCTCTCAAATGCATACTGGCAATGGTTGGGAGTTATTAATTGCAGAAGGTGACATTGAAGGAAAGAACAGCACAACATTACAAGTCAAGATTACGGCGGAGACTGATAGTCAGGGAACTGTCATATTTGCTGAGAGGGCTTGGTTTTATTTTGGCGACTCTAGCCGTATTACGGATCGCTACAACCACCTCATGGGGCGAGAAGTTCGACGCGATGATGTCGTTCAGAAAGTATATCTAAACTTTATTGCTGGATCTGGTAATCAATTACGCCTTGAAGGTCGTGATTATATTAGTAGTCTTGGTACTGGTACTGCACAAAATACAAGAACAATGGAAGTAGATGGTGCAAGCGCACAAATTCTGTATGCTTCTGCTGCTCAGATACTCTTTGAACGTGAAGGTATGAGTGCAGAGTCCATGGAGCAGCTACAAAACAGAATCGCTCTTGCTGATAGGCGAAAATCACAGGTCAAAGATAGACTTGTGATGCCATTCGCTCCATCAGTTAAGAGTGCATATGGCTAAGTCTTCAAATCGTGGCACATACGATGTCTTTTTTGAAGTCGATGGTGACAAGATCGGCTTTAATCTTGCTGATGGAGAGAATGATGTTGTCGGTTATGCGACTGGACTAGCTCCTGCAATTGCACCAAGGGTAGACAACACAGCGTTTACATTCTCGTCTGTACCACCAGAAATAAAGGTGCCTATTACCTTTGAAGACTGGTCAGGAGGTGCTGGCTATCCTATTGCTAGTACTAATCAGCCTATTGTGTATAACTATGGAATACGAGTAGATGGTTCAACTCCAGGAAAATTAACTCGTGTTGGTACTCAGCTATATTATGAACGAGATATATACCCTGTTGACGGATTTGGCGATCAGGATTGGATGCCAACGGGGTTTGGTCGTGTAAAACATACAAGTCAAGGTACGTTCCTGCTGGCTGGTGACGTATATCTATGGAATGGTACTGCGTGGACACTCTCGTATGAAACATATAGTTCTGCTGGCATAAAGTATGAATTGGCATTGGATATTATTGAGTTCAATGGATATGTGTTCGTTACATTAGTTGATTATTGGGGTAGGTATGGTAGCGGTACACGATTAGGGTATACCTATGTGTATACAAATAATGGCGGAGGTAGTTGGACAAACGCTGCTGGTGCAGGAATAGAACGTGATCATTTGTATTTTGCGGTTAAAGGGCAAACATCAGGTAATCCGATTATGTATGGAATAGATAAGACGGGTGAGTTGCGTAGCAATGCTACTGGTATTGCTGCGTGGTCTGCTGCGATTCAGGTTGGTGAAACAACCGAAACTGTAACTGGTATGTTGGAACACAATGATGTTGTCTACGTGTTCAAGACGAATGGTATCTACAAATTAAACGCTGCTGGTACTGGTACAGAAGATGTCTGGATTGGTGCTAAAGATACAACAAACGAGACTAATGGCAGCACTCCTGTACTATTTCGTGATGGGAATATTTATTGTACATATGATGGTTACTTAATTCAGTTCAATCCATCGACAAATACCTTAGTGCGAATATTCCCTATACAAGCAAATGATTTCTATAGCGGTCAGATAAATGCTATTACTACTGATGGTGAGTGGTTGTATATAGCGTTTCAGACTGACTGGTCATATGGCGAAGAATATATAAGTGGCAATTCTACTTACAGAAGTAATCATTATGCTCATATACTTAAGGGAGATCCGAATGTTGGTGGATTCCATCCTATTGGTGTAAATGAGTATGGGAATGTGCGTAATATTAGTGCAGTTCCTCCCGGCTCTACGGGCGGCGCAAATCCAGAATTGCATCTTCTTACTGCCATAGACAGAATTTATAACAATGTGACAATTGGGCCACGCGACTTTAATATCTGGGATGGTTACATAACATTACCGCGTTCAGGAGAAGACTTTAGTACTGATACGAATGTAAGTGATAGTGAACTTGGATTTGCGAGTTATGTTTGGGGACCATGGGTTGACCTAAATGCAGTCAATATAGACAAGTACATTGCATCGATACAAGCAATTGTAGATAATGCTAGTTCTGGTTCATGGTGGAATTTATACTGGCAGTTTGATTATGGTGTACATGACAGGGTCCTTGGTGCTCAAGGTGGTGGACAGCAGTGGATTGATCTTACTGACGGTAGTCCATATACAGACTTTTACTGGGCTTTAGATAATTCTCTTACCTCAAGAAGTAATGACGCTAGTATCATGTCAGGCGCGTCGCTAGAAAGATGGCGTTCTATACGTTATGTGCTCGAAGGTTGGAACGTATCAGGAACATCAGAGAATGCATCTCATCCACGCTCGGTAGCTATGGAAGCTGCTGTGCTTCCTGAACGTGTGCGTACCTGGAGTCTACAGGTAGAAGTATCTGATGGCTTAGAGTTACGTGGTGGGGGCAAGCAACGTGATGGATATATTCGTCAGCGTAACTTCTTGTTCGATTCTCCTGCGAAGCAAATGACATATTACGACCGTGACGGTCAGAACTATGTAGTTAAAATACAAGATATTCAATCTGCTGGTACCCGTAGAGGTCAGGAGAGTGACTATGAAGTGTATAGTATTTCATTAAGTGAGTTAGTTCCGAACACGATAACGACTCCATTATTCTATTGGGGTAATGGTTCATGGAACCGTGGTCAGAGATATACTGTGTAAGGAGTCATTATGGGTGCATCATATTCAGGAATAACAGATGT
>PBIO01000014.1 GCA_002720865.1 Halobacteriovorax sp. | reverse complement strand
AGTTCTATAAAGAGCTAGGAATGAGCGCCACTCACGAAGGTAAATCTAAGCAAAAGCTGTACCAGTTAAACGAGGCTAGTCTTGGGAGTAAAGTTCATCACCACGGTAGTAGGTCAGTTTTAATGATCTAAATAGAGTTTATAACCTTCGTGAGTGGCGCTCATTCCTAGCTCTTTATAGAACTTATGAGCGTCTTCATCTCGATCTTTATTTGAGGTGAGCTGGAAAATACCGCAGCCATTTTCTTTAGCCTTTTGGATAGCGAACTTCATCAGCTCTTTTCCATGCCCTTGTCCTCTTTTGTCAGAGCGGATACGAACGGACTCAACTTGCCCTCGAAAAGTACCTCCAAAACTAACATGGGGAAGATACATAATTTGAAAACAACCAATTAAGCCCTCTCCGTCATGCATGACGTAAAGGTCAAAATACTCACTTTCAATTATTTGATTAAAGGCTCGTTTATATCGAATACGAAGTTCTGGGGTAACAGACTCTCTAAGTTTTCCAAAATCATCGTCGGCCAAAAGGGCAATGACTTGATCTAGTTCGGTTGGTTTTACTTTTCTAATTTCCATTGAGTAATTTAACCGAAACTCTTTTTTTGTTTGCGGCCACATCCTTTATTAAATCGTAGCTTACTTCATGCCCTATTGATAACTTTTTAAACTCTTTCACCGTTTTTTTATCCATACTCTTTTTAATGATCTCAAACTCAACGATCTCTTGTTGATCATTTTCAAAAAGGCAGACCTCCCAAGAAAAAGAATGTTTACTTTCATTTAGAAACCGGACAAACCGAGCTGTTTTCTGGGCTCTTTTATTTACTCCATCTAGCTCATAAACATGAGCAATATAAGGCTGAACTTTTCTATCCATTTTGGCCATTTGTCCAAGCCTTTCAATAGAAGGATGGGGTACTTCTCTTAAAACCTGATGGCACCAATCATCTCTTTCATTATCCCCAGTTCCAATCCTTCTATTTTTTACAGGACATTCTAGCTCAAGAGAAGCACAAGGATAATGAACTTGATACTTTCTTTCTTTTAACTCTTCTCGCATTTTCAAGATTTCTTTAAAAACCTTTGAGGTCCCCGGTTCAATAAAAATGAGAAATCGTGGGTTAAGCTTTTCAATCCATTTCAAAGTGAGAGCTACGCCCATTTCATTAACAGCATTACCAAAGAGCAATGTCTTAGGTGCGTCTAAATCAATTCCTTTTTCCGAGTGACTAAAACTCACGTCGGCATCAGGGAATAGGCCTTCAGACAGTTTTCGTGCCTGCTTAACCATATCTTTGTTTGAGTCTATTCCGTAAAAAGGACCTTTGATACCAAGCTCAATGGCAGGCCATGTATAAGTTCCAGGGCCACATCCAAAGTCTACAAAGGGTATTTCTTTAATTTCGTTTTTGACTTGGTCTGGAAGCTGGTTCCAAAGGAAGTTAAACTTACGAGCATTGGTCGGCATATAAAACTGAGTATAGGCCGAAACTTCTATTTCGTTTAAAGGAACGGACTCTCCTTTTTCTTCTAAA
This sequence comes from Halobacteriovorax sp., assembly GCA_002720865.1. Lineage (GTDB taxonomy): Bacteria > Bdellovibrionota > Bacteriovoracia > Bacteriovoracales > Bacteriovoracaceae. The sequence continues at coordinate 1,412,150 of PBIO01000014.1, read as the reverse complement.
TACTTTTGTTTAATATCATTGAGTACATTCGCGACCTTCTGATCTGAAGGTCGCAGGAGCAGATGTTCTTCTATTAAGTCTCTAGACCAGTCCATTAGCGCTGATCAATAGATACATAATCGCGAACGGTTTTACCGGTATAAATCTGACGAGGTCTACCAATTCTTGAAGTCGGGTCTTCTTTCATTTCTTTCCACTGAGCAAGCCAACCAGGAAGGCGTCCAAGCACAAACATGGCCGTAAACATATTCGTCGGAATACCAAGGGCCTGATAAATAATTCCTGAGTAGAAATCAACGTTTGGATAAAGTTTTCTTTCAACGAAGTAGTCATCCTTAAGCGCTTCTTCTTCTAGCCCTCGAGCGATATCAAGAAGTGGATCCTTAACTCCGAGGACATCAAGAACTTTGTCACATTGAGTTTTAATAATTTTAGCTCTTGGGTCAAAGTTCTTATAAACTCTATGACCAAATCCCATAAGACGGAAAGGATCATTTTTATCTTTAGCTTTTTCTAGGTACTTCTTATAATCCCCGCCGTTATCTTGAATATTTTGAAGCATTTCAAGAACCGCTTGATTGGCCCCCCCGTGCAATTGTCCCCAAAGGGCGTAGATTCCCGCTGAGATAGAAGCAAAGACATTGGCATGTGAAGAGCCTACAAGCCTTACTGTTGAAGCAGAACAATTCTGCTCATGATCTGCATGCAGAATCAAAAGAACATCGAGGGCCTTAGCTACTTCTGGGTTCACTTCGTAATCATCTGAGCCATACATCATATTTAAAAAGTCTGCCGTATAGCCCTTATGTGGTTTTGACTTAACCGGATCAAGTCCTTGAGTCATTCGATAAAAATAAGGAATAATTGTTTTAACTTGGGCCATTAGTTGAGCTATGGCCTTCTTTCTCTGATCATCAGAAAGCATTGGGATATTATATTCTGGATAGTAAGCACTAAGAGATCCAACAACGGAACCAATGACTCCCATGGGGTGAGCAGAAGTTGGGAAGGCCTCTATAATTTTTTTGTCACCTTCAGGAAGAGTGCTAAAAGAATTGATCGATTCTTTCCAATCATTAAATTGTCTTTCCGTTGGAAGTTTTCCAAAGTTTAAAAGGTAAGCAACTTCTTGAAAGCTAGATTGCTCGGCAAGTTGCTCAATAGGATAACCTCTGTATCTTAAGACACCCTCTTCACCGTTTAAAAAAGTGATCTCACTAAAAGTTGAAGCCGTATTTCCATAACCGCTATCGAGAGTAACATATCCAGTTGTTCCCCTAAGCGCCCTTATATCAATGGCCTTTTCACCTTCCGTTCCAGTAATGACGGGAAGCTCATAAGTTTTTCCATCTAATTCTAATTTTGCAAATTCTGACATAGGGACTCCTTCTTAATATTTAAAAGTGTCTCTAATATACAGATTTTGCTTCTAGACTCAATGAACTGAGCATTAGGGCCAATTTGCCGGGTCCTTCTGCCATTTTTCCAGAAGCCCCTGAGCTTCGCTACTAAGGCCGTGTTCGGACTTTGCTGCATGGCTTATATTTGAAAAGTTCGTTAAAGAAAGCACAGGAATATCATGTTTTTTAGAAACTTCTTGCGCCGCAGGCATTTCATAATCAACAATGCAGATGCAAGCAGTCGGGATTAAGCCAGCTTCCTTCACTGCAACAATTGCTTTGTCTAAAGAGCTTCCTTGATTCACTAGGTCTTCTACGAGAATAATCTTATCGCCGGCCTTAAACTTTCCTTCGATCTGATTTCCTTTTCCATGCTCTTTTGATTTTGATCTTACGTAAATATAAGGCGCTCCCAAAATATGGGCCACTAACATTCCATGAGGAATGCCCGCTGTTGCAAGGCCCGCTATGGAGTCAAACTTAAGCTCATTTTCTCTGACCAAATCCACTAAACCTTGGGCCACTTCTAGACGCTCCGGAACATGAGATAAGATCTGTCTATTGTCCGTATAAATTGGCCCTTTAAGACCAGAGGCGTAAGTGTAAGGGTTTTCCGGGTTAACCTGAACACACTCTAGTGATAACAATAGGTTAGCGAATCTCAAAGCTCTGTCAGAATCAAACATAAACCGTCCTTATGGTAATCATTTTTTCAATCTTATTGACCCAAATGCCTCTAAATACTATATTTCGACCGTCTTTATAGCAAGACTTTCAAAATCTAGGGGATTTTAAATGACGACAAAACTCGCATCGATCTTTCTATTTACTGCAGCGTTAGGACTAAGTAGCTGTGGCAAAAAAGAAATCGAAACACGCACTGAAGTGGTAGCTCCACTTAGCCAAGAAAACCCAATCATTACGGGTACCGAAGTAGCGCCAACGAAAGCGTTAAAATCAAACTTTAAAGAGTTAAAAGAAAACCCACGTGCGGTTTATCAGATAACTTTAGCTGAATCAGCTTTAAAGCAAACTTTTTTACTAACAGTTGCAGAAGTTAGTGGACCTCCTACGCCAACAGGACATGCCCTAGCTAATAAGATTGTCTTCTTTGAGAAAAAAGGTGGAAGCCTTTTTATGTTTGAATCTCTCGATGGAAAACTTTCTAGTAGCTCTGTTGAGACAAGAGTTCTTTTAGCTGAATTTCCTATCGTAAAGGAAGCCAACGGAAGAGTAACTTTTGATTTCAAAAAAGGAATGAAGCTAGTCTTTGAAAAAAGATCTATGTTTATCTCTGATGCTAGAAAGCCTGATGCAGGTGATACCGTTTACAAGATAACTGATAGCTATATTAAAACGGTAGAGCTTCGTGGAAAATATATTTTTATCGATCAGATTGTTAGAATTGATAGCCAAGCTTCTATGACAGCTCCTGCTTCAAATTTTAGCAGACAGATCAAATACACACTTTCTACTTATAAAAAGAATCCGAACTTTAAGCCTAAAGAATCTAATGGACAGAAAAAAGTTGGATACTTTGAGGTTCATCCAGTTCTTGAAGCCGGTTCTGGTAAATCAACTGTTAATGTTATGAAGTTTGATACTTCTAAGCCGGTTGTTTATCACGTAAGCCCTAACGTTCCAGCTGATTATATTGATGCTGTTAATGACGGGATCCTTTATTGGAATAAGGTTTTCAAAAAAGATGTGATGAAAGTTGAAACTCTTCCTAAAGGTGTTTCAGTTCATGAGCCAAACTACAATATTGTTCAGTGGCTACACTGGGATACGGCTGGATTTGCTTATGCCAATATGATGGCCGATCCACTTACTGGTGAAACTCTACAGTCACATGTTTATATGACTTCTGTTTTTGGAAATGGTGGTTACAGAAGAGCTAAGATTTATCTTCAAAGATATAAAGCGATGGCCAAAACCAAAGCGGAAGAAGAGCACTCTCATGGACTTAAGATTGCTGGATTTGAATCAGCTCATGTTTGTGGATTCACTTACGATAAGGCCATGCATGACCTAGAAGGTATTGTTAAAGAAATCGAAAAAGACGGTGAGACTTCAGAAGAAGAAAAAGAAAAGATCTTCAAAAGATTTGCTCAGGACTATGTTCGTCAAGTTGTTGCCCACGAAGTTGGACATACTTTAGGTTTACGTCACAACTTTGCTGGTTCTCTAAAAACAAATATTGATCCAAGACTTTTTGATACAGTTTCAAAAGTTTACTTTCTAAGTGGTGAGCTTATTCCTGGGATGATTCCAGGTGGAACAGTTATGGACTACACTCCATCAATGTTCTCAGCCATGATTGGCGCTCATATTAGACTAGAAAGACCTGGTCTATCCTATGATCAACAGGCCATTGAATTTGGTTATACAGATAAAAAAGCCTCTAAAATCGCTTTTGATACTTTTTGTACCGATACTCATAGAGGCAAAGGTCTTTACCAAGACTGTAAGGTTTGGGATCAATTTGCTAACCCTATCACAGGAGCAAGCTTTGATTTAAACAATGCCGTTCCTTTTAGAGCCTTTTCACTGGCCAACGGTTATGCTTTCTTAGACCCAAATCATAAGGACGAAGAAGCAATCGATCTTTCTAATATGGAAAGAATTGCAAAGCTTAAGTTAGACCCAAGAAAAGATGCCCAAAAGCTTCTTAAAGATAATCTTGTACCTCTAATGGCCATGACTACTGAAAAAGCTCAGTTTATCGACATCAGAAATGATTATGACGTTATTGGTTCTCTTGAAGAAGATGAGTACCTTGAAAAGACAAGAGCTTTTCAAGCTGATTCAATCCAAAAGAACGGTGGCTTAGCTAAACTTTTTATCTCTCCCCTAATGGTAGAGGAAAATAAGGTTCAAATGGCCGAGCAACTAGCCACTGAATTTAGCAAGCAATTCGACAAGCTATATAAAGAAGCTACTGCTGAAGAAAAAGAAGCTGTTAATAAAAAGATGGCTACTTATTTTGAAGCTTTTGAAAAAGAAGTGACTGCACAAATGCTTAAGCATTTAAACGGACATTCTTTTGCTATGAAAGAAGAAGGTTTTGGAAAAGCTGTAGCTCAAGTAGCTGACGCCCTACTCTTCACGGAAAGTGATAAAATTGTTGGGACAAGCTCAAACGGCACTATTGTTAAGGAGTACCTTTTTCAACATGAAAAAGCAGGAATCGACCTAAGAGCTGAAGCTGCTAAGTTAGCGGGGAAAGATTTCTTCCCATTCTCTCCAAGTTATATGAGAGGACAATCTAAGCTAACTAAAGAGCTTAAGGCCAAGCATAAGGCAACTGTTGATACAATTCTTGCCGAAACATCGGAAGATGATCTTTCTGATGAGCTATTTGATTGGTTAGTTTTTGAAAAGAAAAGGCTTAGTCCGCTAAGATAAAATAATCAAAGGAGGACCTAGTCCTCCTTTTTTTATGGCTGTACCAGTACCTTATTCCTAAATAGTACCTTATCTTTATCCGTGCGACCTTTGCCCGTAAAAGTTTCGAGGTATTCCTTCATTACAGACTTTTCCTCTTTATCTAAACCACTAGGTGGCATAGCTCCATGCTGTGAGCTTGGACGATTTATACGAGACCAAATTCTTTTTCTCATATCTCCAAGCTCACCCGCTGTCTTATCCATAAGAGCATCAAATTCATCCATTCTTTCTGAGTCAAAAGGAAGATCAGGTGCTCCTCTTGAGCTTCCAGCCTTGTGGCAACTTGCGCAGTTATTCATATCAAAAATATCGGCTAACTCTCCCGCAAGCGCTTTTCTTTTCTTTTTGAGAGCTTCTTCATTAGCCTTATCTGCAAGCTTTTCTAAGTTACCCAACTGCTTGTCAACGGGATCAAAGTTCTTACAGCTATTCGTTACTATATCTACAATCTCAGCCTCTCGATCAAGATAGGCCTGCATACTCTCTTTTGCCAACTCGTCACATTTAGCTTCTCTATCTTTCCAGCTTTTTGGTTCGTATTTATTGGCCAAACTTTTTAAGGGGTCAAAGTCCCCCATATTTTTGATAAAATCTCCAAAGGTGTAAGATCCTGGATCAAATGAGATTGATAAATCTCCCATATTAAAACCAAGAGGCTCCATTGCATAACGAAGAGGACCTATAACACCTAGTGAAGCCTCAAGATCCCTTATCTGATTTTGCCCATTAGGATTAGATTGAGCCGTTCTATCTATTGTTTCAATATCTGCCTTAGCAGCTTTATAAGCATCTTCTTCTGACATGCCTTCATTTCTAAACTTCTCTTCAAGCATCCAAAGTTTTCTACCTACCCGGTCTTCAAAGTAAGCCTTTTGTTTTTTCTCTATATCGGCAAAGACCTCTTTTTGACCAGAGCCTTTTGTGTTATCGGGGATAATACCTCTTGAAGCAAAGTAGTCCCTATTTTTTTCTCGAACACTTTTAGGTATAAATTTATCTAAGCTATTTGAAGACCCAGGTCCCCCACCGAAACAGCCATTTACCGCAGCCGCCATAATAAACTTAGTGGTCTCGAAGTTTTTATCTTGAGATAGAAGATTATTAATTCTGCAGTGGTTATTATGATACATTTCATCAAAGAGCCTTACCCCCGGTCCATCGGAGCTGGTGCTAGTCGACCCCTCAAGAGTAGGTTGAGTCTTTACATGCCAATAACCGTCTTTTTTTAAACCTGCCTTCACATCAGCAATCGAGTTTTTTTCTAAAACACCTTTTAAGTGTGAGAATCTTCTCCACTCAGGTTTATCATCTTTGTTTTCAATTTTTTCTAAATACTCGAGGAATTCTTTTTCCTCTGTAGTTCCTCTTGGGACTGTATCACCTACAGAAGGAACCTGATTAGACCAAAATCGATAAGGATCAAAAATAGGTCTGGCCCTGACACCAGTCCCATGACAGCGAGCACATTTTCGAGGATTATGTGTAACTACCGGAACTCCATCTTTCATGTTGATATCAATAAAATCAAAAGTTCCCGTTTTGCCATTGAACTTCATCATTTCGATATTATTACCGCCAACATTCCCAGGATGACCATTGAAACTTGCAACAACCTCACTTCCCGGAGATTTCATAAGGTAACGATCTCCCTGCTGTAAGCTTCTACTTTGGCGCATAAAAACCACGTCTTTTCTCATTGATTCGGGAAGTAGGGCCATAACACTTTCAATGCTATCGTATTTTTTATCACCTTTTTTAAGGTCTTCGAGCATTTTATCCACTTTGCTGATAAGCTTAGGCTCACATTGACCGCATTTATAATCTTTTTGACTAGCTCCTGCCTTTTGCTTACAGGCATCTGCCCCATCACCACCATGTAGTTGAGAAAAAGCGACAGATGAATATAAGAAAAAGACTAAAAACAGAAGTTTCATTTTGAAGCACCACCTATAATTTCTTATCGTTAGAATGCCCTTAATAGTTTAAACTTAAACAAAAAATGTAGGTCTAAAAAGTGAGTAGTAAGTGATAAAATTAATCGGACTCTTGGTCGTATGCTTCCTTATTTCCCCTATATTACGGGCAGATAAGCGTAAACTAGAGGATTATATTTCTAAAAAAGAAATCCTCTCTCAAATTAAAACTTTTCGAAAACAGCTGCCTAAAAAAAGTGGCTATAAGAACTCAAAGATTTGGGATACTTTACTAGAATACGTGGCCGAAAAAGAGGACAAAATCCTATTCAAAACAATGCTATCCCAACTTCAATATACACCACCCAGAAAAAGTGAGTACAGAAGAGATCTTTTTAAGATTCTAGAAAAGAATTCATCTTTTTTCCTAAGAGAGTTTGATAAGCATTTTAATGGAAATCAATTTTGTCTTACTTGGTTTTTTGATAGAAAAAAGTATGAAGTTCAGGACTTAGATTTTACAAAATTTAAAGGTAGTCGTTTTGCAAAGTTAAATGAACAAAAAAGTGTTTCGAGCAAAGAGTCAAAAACCTGTAAAAAAGCACATTCAAAAATGATCAAAGAACTTAGGTAAGAAAAATAAACTTATAGGTCAAAAATCTCATCTAGGTTTTCATGAAGACTTGTTGTAAACCATTCATTCTTGTAGAGGATAGATGAGAGTTTTATCTGGCGATCCTCTACGTGAACAATTTCACCTAAAACTCTACTTTTCTCCGACCCTTCATAAATAACAACTGAACCTTTTGAAGTTTCAACAAGTACATCTTTAAAAATAGCAGAGTCTTTATATTCCTCTTCTCCTGTACTCCATATCTGAAGTTTAAAAACTTTTTCCTCTAAATCTACGACCATTTTTTTCCAGCCATTATCGTAGGAGCAGTTAATCTCAGTCGAGAAGCAGTTAAATGAGAATAGTAATAAAAAAAGAGTTGTGATGGCTTTCATACTCTAATTGTAGAGGTAAATAAGGTTTCTTTTGCGGTTTAATGGCTCTATTGAAGAGATTACATAGAGCCCGCCATGTCGCTGAAATAACTAGGAGATTATCGTCTAAAACTTAGACATTTTGCTCTAAAATAAGAGACGGTGTCCCTTCAATTTGATTGTGAACAAGCTGTACTTCTTCGCTTTCAAAAACTGAGATACCAACATCTTTACAATTCTCGATAAAGCAGTTTTTTACTGTGACATTTTTAGTTTCATCCACAAAGATTCCGTTAGAGATATTATTTCCATTAAACTTTATGCCTTCAACTACTTGCTTACCACTTCCTTTATTAACCACTCTAATAAAGACACCGCTATTGAGGGCCTCAAACTGGGCGTTATTCCCAATGACATTAGTTCGAAAAATAATATCTTTTGATAATTTTATATGAGCATTCTTTGGAAGGATTAAGGCTCTTCCCTTTAAGAAGGCTGCGGCCTCTGCAAGTCTAACAGACTCAGTATTATCAGCTCCGGCCGTATAACCAAAGTCCTCAAGGCGAATAGCCTTCTTTCGAAATGGGAGTGAAGAGAGAGCTCCTCCTAATAGACCACCGAATAAAAACTTACGTCTTTGCATGCACGCTCCTTAGCAATTTACTTCTTTATTTTATATCGAATGGGCCTGTCCCCCTAGAGGAATAAAAATCCTAGTAATTTTAGGCTCTTATATTGGCTCCACCACCCCCAAAGAGCTGCTTAACGCCAAGATTCCTAGTCAAATCAAGTATTTGTGATGCCATCTTCATTTCTATTGGTTAAAATTCTCCTATGAAATTCCCCACTAAGTTAATTAAAGGCAAGATTATAAAGCGCTATAAGCGCTTTTTAGCAGATATTGAACTCGAAGATGGGCAAGTGGTTGTGGCCCATACGGCAAATACGGGAAGTATGAAGACTTGCTGGGAGCCCGGATGGAAAGTTCTTTGTAGTTATCATGATGATCCGAAGAGGAAGTTAAAATATTCTTTGGAGCTAACCAATAATGGAAAATCTTGGATTTTGGTAAACACTTCAATGCCCAATAAGCTAGCTTATGAAGCTGTTGAAAAAGAGCTTATTGGTGAACTTAAAGGCTACGACCATATTAAGCCCGAGGCTAAAATTGGAAAAAGTCGAATAGACCTGCTTCTAACCAAAGAGACTGGGGAGAAATGTTATGTTGAAGTTAAGAATGTAACTCTTCGTGGTGATGATGGCGGAGCGCAATTTCCCGATGGAGTCACTGAACGTGGACAAAAGCACCTGAGAGAACTTATGGAAATTAAAGAATCTGGCGATCGCGCTTGTATGCTCTACCTCGTAAATCGCTCTGATGTTGACTCCTTCTCCCCTGCTGAAGAAATAGACCCAAAATATGCTCAGCTATTAAGAGAAGCAGAGTCAGCTGGTGTAGAGATCCTTGTCTATCAAACTAAAATTACACCAAGTTCTGTAATTGTTGAGAAATCACTACCTTACTATTTGGATAAATAATGAAGATTCAAATTAGGCCGGCGACCAATAAAGATTTTAATATTTGGAGCAAGCTTAGATTTGAACTCTGGCCAACCACTAGTATCGAGGACCATTTAAAAGAACTTCAAAGCTTCGATGGAGATAAGAAGTTTCACGCTTTTTTTGCGGTCCATGATGACAAAATCATTGGCTTTCTCGAGGCCTATGAAAGACCATTTGCTAATGGCTGCGAAGACTCACCCGTATTATTTTTAGAAGGAATTTGGGTTCATAAAGCTCTTCGTAGGAAAAAGGTTGCGAAGACTTTAGTTACACACTTGGAAACAATTGCAAAGGAAAAGGGCTTTAAAGAAATTGGCTCGGATACTGATCTCAATAATAGTTCAGCACAGCAGGCCCACAAGAAATGGGGTTTCAATGAAACCTCCAGAGTTGTCTATTTTAAAAAGAATATTTGATAATGGTGCTTAGATGTTAAAAAAATATTTTTGGGCATTTTTATTTACGGTATCTTTTTGCTATGCCGATGGCCAAACTTCAAAAGAGATTAAGGTTTTCTTTAAGTGCTATGGACAGCTTGTTCGAGAAAGGCTGGACCCCGCTCATCCTTTAATAAAAAGAATCAAATCAAAATCCCTTAGCGGAGCTAATGCTTGTCTTAAATTAATTGAAAGCGCAGAGTTTGGTGAAGATGGTATGCTAAAGAATAGAAACTCACCAAATGCCAAAAAAGTTCTAAAAACAATTCAATCTTTTCATAATAATTGGTTTCCTCGTTTTGATTTTAATATCTACACTCAGGATCACCCCAATTCAAACGTCTTTGATAAAAATGAGATGGGATACCATTTGACCTGGAGCTTACTAAAAGAGAACTCACCTTTTTCATTTGTTTTCACCAACTCTAATAGCTTTAAGGCCATTAGAGAATCAAAAATAGAAAATAAGTTCTCCAATGATAAGGATATTTCTGGAACTCGGTATGATTTATCCGACCCTCAAAGAAAATGGATAGTTGGAGGAAAGCAGGAAAATAATTTCGAGTTTGGAATGGAATATATCTTCAAACCAAAACTTGTCGCATTTGGAACATTGGTGGGACTAGAACCATTGAAGAAAGATGAAAATTTATTTCGTAGAATCTTCGAAGGCAAAAAAACTAACACGATAGATTTAAATTACCCAAAATTTAATGGTGTCATGGGCACAATTCCCTACCTACTGCTTAACGCTGGTCAAAATAAGAAAAAAACAGATGGTGGAAATATCTTACATAGACGATGGGCCACTTCCGTCTTTGAAGACCTTTTATGTAGAACACACCCATTATTAAATAAGGAAGACTCTGTGGGAGCAATCCAGGTTAAATCAAAGATAGGATTTAGAAAAACAAATACCTGCATGAACTGTCATTACCCTATTGACTCTTTAGCCACTTTGACGAGAAATATCGAACTCTTTAATGCAGGAGAAGTTAATGGAGACTACTTTACCTTCAGAGCAATTGAAGAGCACAAAGGTATTCTCCCCCCCTCAAAGGAAGCTTTAGACTTCGATGCGTCTTATTACAAAAGAAGACCAAAAGGAAAGTTAGTTTTTAGATCGGTCAATGGAAAACTCATCGATATTGACCTGAACGATCCTGATGAACTCGGTGAGGCTTTGGCTCAATTAGACGCCCCTTACTTTTGTGCTGCTAAAAGGTATTTTAATTTTTTAACAGGAATAGATGTAGGACTGCACGACTTTAGCAAGTTCGGAGTCGATGAAGCCCAAAAAAAGTTTTTGCCATATAGAGAATTCGTTTTAAAAATTGGAAAAGATCTAAAAGAACATCAATCATTAAAGAAGTTGTTTTATTCTATTGTTTCTTCCCCTTATTTCACAAAGGAACATGGAAATGAGTAATAGAAGAAATTTTATAATAGCTCTTGGAGGAGTTGGAGGATTAGGCCTAGCCTTTGCTAGTCCACTAAGACGGCTTCTTAAATCACTAATGAAAAACGAATCACAAAGAAATTTTTCTAGGTTCTCACCTCAAGAATGCCGTAACTATGTTCAAATTAATCATTATGGAGGTCCATCCCGGTGGTTCTTTGACAGTATTTTGAAGCCCACTGATGGGCAACCATTCTACAGCAATCCAATGATCGTAAATCATCTTCAATCAAGCACTCCTCTAGAATTTGATTACAAGTTTCATAAAGTCGGCAATATTAACATGCCCTACCTTTGGAAGTTTGATATTCCCTCCTCTGACGGTGGAGAGGTTCCAATGTCGAATCTTACAAAAAATATGATGACTGTGAGAGGGGTTCATCTAGAGGGAACACTAGGGCACCCTATCAATTGCGCAAAAATGGTAGCCCCTGCCCCCGGCGGACTAAGTATAGACGGCCTCGTTGCTGACTTATCCACATCGCCTATACCAGCAGTTACAATTGGAAATACTCCTGTAAATAGAGCCTTCAAATCGAGAAAGTCGACGGTAGTAAGAATTAATACTGATGAAGAAAATTATTTAAAGTATCTTCTTGACCCATTTTACCATCCCGACACAACTAGCTGGTTTGAAGATAAAGAAGAAATAAAAAAGATAGTAGACGAAGCAATTGAAGCCTTGAAAGAAAGTAAAACTACAAATTCCTCCCTTTATTCGGACTTAAGCAAGTCCAGACAGTTTTTCAATGAGACTATTGATGGATTTCTAGGCGAATATGATCAGTTAGTTAAAAAATATAAAACCCTTATCGAACGTTCACTGACATCTACCTTGAAAGGAATAAACGATAAACCCATCCCTGGATTAAGCTTACCTCTAAATTTTAAAGGAAAACATGAAGCAATTGAGGCTCTTGGGAAGTATGTGCTTGAAGATCACTTCCTTATAGACAAAGATTTGCGAAATATTTTAAATGGAGCAAGCTTTCTCTATCTGGCACAAGAATTTGCCATAGCGGAGTACGTTATTTCAAAGGGACTAAGCAGTAGCGTGGTCATCTCTACTAAAAGTGAGATGGGCCATTTCTTTGATAATACGGCAAAATCCTTTGCCATTGAAAATTACAATATTGTGAAAGAATATGATGGCGTAAATAACACCACAAGTTTTGCAGCTAGCAAGAGATTTACTGTGGGCAATCCTAAGTCTCTGAATTGGTCACTAGACGCTCATAATACTGGTTTGATTCCGAACTTTATTACAACAAATCAGTTTTTTTACTCTATAGCAACTTGTCTAAATGAGCTCATCTCTAGTTTTAAGAAACAAACCTTAAATGGTAAGAATGTTTTTGATGAAACTTTAATTCATTTAACAGCAGAGTTTGATCGTACACCAAATCAATTTTTAAATGGAAGCGGACATAACGAGCATGCGCATGTATCAAGTTTTTTTTCAGGTGCTATTGAAAGCCACACCGTTTTAGGAAATATTTATTCTGAAGCAAGTGGAGACAAAGCAGAAGATTTTGATGACCACGGAACGATAGGGAATGCTGCCCCCGTGGGAAGCTTTAATGGACAAAAAATTGGTATTTCTAATCTATCTAGTTCAATTTCAAAGATTTTGAGAATTGAGCCCATTGTCGGACGAGCCACTCCCTTTTTAAAACTAAAGAATGATAAAGTAGTACCCATGATTGCAAGTGCAGAAAATATTGAAGGTGTTTTCTCTCTAATTGAGCAGACTGATGATTAAATCATTTTTTATTTTTTTATTCTTTCTCACCGTCAACTTTTCTCATGCTCAAAGCTATGCCCCTGAGAAAAGCCTTTTACCTGTTCTAGATTTCTCAAAAAGGTTATCTGATAGGTTTTATGTTCATAGCACCCTTCAACAGATATTTGGACCTTCTGTTAAGCCAACTCTTTACAAATATATCTTTTCTAAACCTAATGCCTTTGGAGGACCTTGCGATGTTTATGAACAAATAAGACCAAACGGGCATAGTGTTGCCGATCAGATGACTTCTTGTTTTGAGAGAAATGATACTTCCACTCTTCCACTGATTGGTAGGAGAAACTTACTGCGTATGGGGTATACACTTAAGGCGTGCACAGCAATAACTAATAACAACAAGGCGATTGATTTTGCATTACAAGCTGCTAGTTTAAAAAAAAGGGATCCCTCTAAAATTAAGATAGAGAAGTTATATAAGCTCTTCTATCCCTTTGAAAAGCTTGACCACAAGGTAGAAACAGCTTTAATTAAAATTGAAAAAAAACACGAGCTAAGATGGGTTCTCTATACATTATGCATAGATCCTTCTTGGCAAGTTCTCTAATGGCAACTCTCTCCAATTCGTATTACGGTAGCATCGCAATCGAATCCAACCTTTACCACATCTTGAAGTTTCTCATTTAAAAATGGCCCTCTCCAATGACTAAAGACCTTCCAGTCATCGAAATCTTCTCTTCGTAAGGTAGCTCGCGATGCTGCTCTAGAGAGCTTTGTCTGATACATACTTTTACTACTTCCTTCGTAAAAGTAAATTCTTTGTTCTTGTTTTGGGAAATGAACCATGATGATTGGATCTAAAACTAAATATTCAGACCCAAAGACAATATCACGGTTTTTTGGGATATTTTTAATCTCATTTTTAAACTTCTGCAACATCTCAGTCTGTCTTACTTCCAGCTTCGACTTAGAGAAATAAAAGTAAGAGAGATTAATACTTTGAAAAATAATGAATACTAAAATTAAAACCTTATTAAATTTCCCTTTGGTCAAATCTGACTTACTAAAAATTAAGTAGCTAAGAATCAAGATAAAAAAATCCCAGCGCTCAAAGCCTGAAGGTCGATATAAAAGAACTGGTATTGTGGAGAATATTAAAAGGAAAATGGAGTTAAGTTCCCTTTCCTTAATACAGTTTTTAACTGTATTTAAAACTAAGATAAAAAAGAAGAGAACAGTTCCGTAAACGATCCAATCCTGCCCAGTTTTAAGGTTAAAGAGGTAATAAAGCCCGCTCCATAATAGACCTAAGTAGTGAATCACTCCCCCTTGTTCACTAGTATGATCATTCAGTGTGAATTTTAATTGCTCAAGGCTTGCAAAACCAGAGAGTTCTTCGTTGATCGGATTTATATCTAAAATCAAATCTAAGGGGGTCTTTAAGAAAACATCAAAATAAAGGGCAAAGTGAAAAAGGTGAAACACTAAAAGAGCAGAGAAAATGAACTTAATAACCCAAGCGGACTTATGAGTCATATTGGTCTTACCCAACAAAAGCATTGACCCCAGCCCTAAGAACACTAAAGGCGATCCATGCAAGAAGATTAATACTCCCAATAAAGATCCAGAGACAATTCCTGTTTTATCTTTATTCAAGAACCAGTGAATAAAGAGAAGAAACAGGCCATAATAGCTCAAGTTATCTTCACCCGTTAATATTTGGTGATGTAAAATAGGCCAGGCTAAGAACATTCCAACAAAAATCAGAAGTATTTTTTTGGCCTCTAGTTTTAAATCTTGTAAAACGTAAAGAAGACTGCCAAAAAACAGAGAGGTCATTAAGCTGATACTAATCCAAGAAGAATTTAAATGATCACCAGCTAGCTTGAAAATAATATATCGAATCAGCAGATAACCCTTTTGATGGGCCGCCATCTGAGCATCCCTATAACAAGCAAATGAAGTACAGCCTTTTATATTTTGTTCGATAATCCTTAAATACTCATGGTGGCAGAGCTCAAAATGCTGATGATAAAAGATCAGAGCTACTAAAAAGACAAATGCTGCTAATAACACCGAGCTTGCAAGCTTATAAGGATTTTCATGGACCATACCAAATTATAGGCCCTAAAACCTAAATTAACCTCCTGTTTTTACTGAGAAGATTTACTTGAATTCACCTTTTTACAGGTTATATTGCAGCTTTTAACGCGCTGTGACATAGTGCATCTGCCTTAAAATTTAAACCCCGCCCGATTTGGGCAAATAGGAGCAACTATGAAAACCCTAATGGTAATCGTAGCCGGACTTTTAATAAGTGTTTCGGCCATGGCAAGAGATGGATACGCAGTACGCTATCAAACTTCGTATTCAAATTGGGACTCAACTTTTGGATCTCACTACAGCTACTCAGAGAGAACCACAACTACAACGACGACTACAACTTACGAAAGACATTGTGGTGCCTATAGAACTTGTTATGAAGGGTACTCTTCTACCACTCAAGTTTATGTAGAAGAAGCAGTAGTTGAACGCGGTGATTACGCCGGTTATACAAGAGTTACGGTTTATGATAACCGTGCCTATAAACCACATCATAGGTACGCCACTTACTACACACATAATGGAAGAGTGGTAAGACGTCAGTACCATAGAAGACATAGCAGATACCGCAATCATTATCACTATCATGGGTACCATACTGTAAACTATGTTGTTCTTGACGAATTTACTGCCGGAATTGTTATTGGAATGGAATTCATCAATATCGGTGCTCAAGTTTTATCAAACTGTGATGGCGATGATACTGCATGTTTGGCATGGGGCCTTGCCTCTTCAGCCTCAGGGTCTGCCATTTCGATTTCAGCTTCACTTCGCGAAATGGAAAGAACAGAGCTTCAAAGAGCTATTGAAGAAAGAGAAAAATCTCTTGAAGATTCAGATTTAGAAGATAGTTTAGATTAAAATAAATTCAAAGGCCGCCTTCCTAGGCGGCTTTATCCTTATGTCCCATCTTTATACAGTGTCTATTAAATTGTCAGTAACTTCTGGGTAAGTATCTGATTTTAATAAGTTTTATTGGCCTTTCCTTTGCAACTTATAAGGTTGATGCGCATACTTAAAGTATACCTATTTTTGGCCATTTGCTTATGGTCTGGAGTCGTCTCTTCAAATACGAAGTTTGGGCTGCTCTTTAATTCCGAAACAAAATCAAATTTTAATTTTAAGAGGATCAATGGTTTCTTAAACGGTCTTGATTCGGACATAAGACCAGGAGTTCGGTTTGGTGTTGATCGACTTGTAGAAATAGAGTTTATAGATTCCGAAAGGCTTGTAAAGCTTCACGAAGGTAAAATTCAAATTGCGAATTACGCCCTTAGGGCCATTTTAGAATATAAAACACGAGATAAGATAAATGGAGAATCCCTTCGGTCTAAACTTCTAAGTGGTCTTGAAAGAGAGTTACTTAAACTTCCAGGAGCTGATGATTTAGAACGTCCTTATACCAAAAAAGAAGTTAAAGATATCGACTACTGTTACCTAAAAAGAAAAGCTGGGAATCGAGGTAAAGAAATTCGAAATTTTCGATTTAACAGAAAAATGAAGAAGAGATGTGAAGAGCTCGACATTCTAAAAGAAAAGAGACGAAATCTTGAATGGTATACTTATAAAGTCGACAGTATGCTTTACCGAACAAAAATGGAGTTCGATGCAACATCTCTTACAGATCAAAGCTTAAAAAAATACAAAATTTGTGAACGTGACTATAAGCCAACTAAAATTAATTCCAAAGGCAAAAGAGTTAAAGTTCTAGGCATGGCCATTGTCTACATGGCACCGGGATATACAACTTCTGTAGCAGGACATGTAGCTGAACGGTATATTTACTGTCTTGAAAATAAGCTTATGGACGTCATGTTCGAGTACACTCAGATGACAGTCGGTGAACTTGCCAATATGAAATCTGTTTATAAAAAACATCTGCATAAGGTTTCTGAAGATTATATACAAAGGCAAGAGGGAAAGATCTACATGAAGGTTAGAACTAATCCAGCAACCACTGCCGCAGAAGGTTATGGCTTTGCCCAGTTTCACACCAATCGTGACATAATCGAAGTTTGGCCAAAAATGGATGAAGCTCAAACCTATGAAGGTCTTCAAAGTTCTTTGAACAATTATAAAAAACAAGGAAGTGATTTCTCTAATCAAATAGATTTAGAAGACTATAGTCTTCTTAACAATAACTGCACTCATCCAATAAGAGAAAGATTAAATAAGCTCGGTGGTGAGTACGAAATAAATAACACCGTCGGTTTTAACCCTATTTGGATCTTTGGATTCTTAAAAAAGAAAAACGCCCATAAAGTCATTATTTACCCTAGCCAAAGAACTCTTCGAAAAATGAAAATGCTCGAAAAGGGCCAAAGCCTTTTTTGGGAAAATGCAACCTTTTGGTCTAAAGCTTCCGGTGGTCAAGATGGTCTAGCAGGGGCAAATATGATTCTCTATCCAGAAACTCATGGGCTCCTAAAAAGTATTTTGGTCAAACCTACGGCAGCTGCGGTTAACCTAACCTCTGCTGTAATTGAAACCCTATATGGAATACTAACCACGCCCCTCAAGTGGTTATCAAAGGTTCCTGGCTTTAAGTGGCTAGAGCCAAAAAGAGATCATCTAGGTCTTGGAATAAAGGGAATCGCCCTCTCACTGGTAGAAATGACCGGTTTTCGCATGAGATACCCTAAACCACAACCTTGGAGCTCTGAGGAAGAAAAATACCTATTTGATGAGCTTCCCGATTCAGAGCCTAAGATCTTGGATTTTCTCTTAGAAAGAGTTCAAAACTGACTCAAAGCAAGATGATTAATTTCCTCTAGAATAATTTTCTGTAACATTTTCGCTTCTGACGTAACATAGTTTCATCAAGGAGTTTATATGAATAGTAAATCAGTATTAATAGGAGCCGCCGTTGCTGGGCTATGTCTAGCAGGGACCGGATGTTCTTCAAATTCATCGACAGAAGTGATAGGTAAATGTCACGGTGTAAATGCCTGTAAAGGCACCGGTGATTGCGGTGGAAAAACTCATGCTTGCTCAGGACATAATAAATGTAAGGGTGCAGGTTGGAAAAAAATGAGTGAAACCGCATGTAAATCAAAAGGCGGTAAATTTGAGTCTAAGTCCTAATAAGGCTTTAAAAGAAAAAATGGTGGGGGTTGGTCTTAGAACAGATCACTACTCCCATCTTGAAGAGTCACCAAAGACAAAGGTCGATTTTTTTGAGGCCCTAACTGAAAATCATCTCGGCTCAAAGGGAAGACCTTATCAAATCTTAGAACATATTAGAAAAGACTACCCCCTAACCTTTCACGGAGTCAGTTTAAATATTGCCCACCATACGGGGATTAACTTCGACTATTTAAAAAAGGTTAAGGAATTGGTCACTCCTTTTGAACCAATGGTGATAAGCGATCATTTATGTTGGACGGGAGCTCCTGAGAGTAACTTACATAATCTTCTGCCCTTTCCTTATAATCAAGAAACGCTTAACTTTCTTTGTGACCGGGTTGATCAAGTTCAAAATTATCTCAATAGAGTTTTTGTTCTAGAAAACTTATCAGCCTATTTTGACTATACTCAGTCCAATATGAGTGAGTGGGATTTTTTAAAAGAGCTAAGCCTTCGCTCAGGATGCCAAATTCTTCTGGACGTAAATAATATCTACGTAAATTCCGTTAATCAGAAATTCGATGCCAAAGAATATCTTGAAACTATTCCAGATCAATCTATTGCCGAGATCCATTTAGCCGGTTTTACGGATATGGGAGATTTCCTCTTCGACACCCATAGCAAACCAGTCTATCCCGAAGTATGGGAGCTTTATAAACTTGCTACTAAAAAAGCTCCCCACGCTCCAACCCTAATTGAGTGGGACGATGATATTCCCGAATTTAATATTCTTCAAAATGAGGCCATCAAAGCAAAGAAGATTATTGAGGAGGTGCATTTTGAACCTTAAAGAGTTGCAGGAACAATTTTTAAATTCTGTGCTTTGTGACTCATTTGATGAGGGCATAAAAAAGAGCATGATTCCTGGAGGAAAACTAGATAAGGTAAGCTGCTTACAAGCTTATAAAAATGATTATACAGCGAGGCTAAGCTCAGCCCTAGGAGATAATTTTGAGTCGATTTGGACTATCTTAGGAGACGAGGATTTTTTTAAGCTCACCCACCATTATATTAAAGAGCACCCATCTTCTCATTATGATCTGGGAGAATTTGGAAATGAGCTACCTAATTTTTTAATAAATCATGAGCTCCCTTATTTATCTGAGCTTGCAATTTTAGAAATCGAATTTAGAAGACTTTTTAATAGTTCACCTAGTCTATCCGTAGATCAAGAAAAGCTAGCAGCTCTAGGGGACCCATCTGAAGTAAGATTTAATATTACCTCTTTAAGTTATTTATCTAGTTCTAAGTTTCCTCTTTACCGAATTTGGGAGCTAAGAGGACAAAACTCAGAAGAAAAATTTAAAAAGATTGAATGGAAACCAGAAAATTTCTTTATGTATAATTCCACCGGAACAGTTCAAGTTCTCTTTCTTTCGAACAATCAAAAAGACCTATTGAAAGCTCTTATAAGTGGTCAGACCTTGGGCGCCGCTCTAGAGAAGTTAGAAGGTATTGAAGAGGTAGAGGTTCAAGAACTTTTCACAAACCTTGTTATAAACAATTTAATTGTTGACCTTAAGTAAATTCAAAGACTTGCCCTTCGTCATATAACGCGCTTACCCTCAAAAGGTACCTGGCACTTCTATAGAATACGCCTTTATGACTAATTAAGGAGTAACCCCATGAAACTTATCGCCCTATTGGCCTCATTGCTTTTTAGCTCTCAGGTTTTGGCAAAACCTTTTGTTTATTGTTCAGAAGGATCACCTACAGCGTTTAACCCTCAAGTAACAACTGACGGTACCTCTAACAATGCTAGTGCTCATACCATCTATGAGAGATTAGTTGATTTTAAATATGGAACGACAAAAATTATTCCAAAACTTGCAGAGTCCTGGAAGGTTTCAAAAGATAGAAAGACTTATACTTTTAAATTAAGAAAAGGTGTTAAGTTTCATACGACGAAGTATTTTACCCCAACTCGTGAATTCAATGCTGACGATGTTCTTTTTTCTTTTAATCGTCAGTGGGATAAGAAACATCCCTATCACAAAGTAAGTGGCGGTCACTACGAGTACTTTACTGGTATGGATATGAACAACTTAATCACAAAGATTGAAAAAGTTAATCCTTATACAGTTAAAATTGTTCTCGCTAGCCCTGAAGCTCCTTTTATTGCCAATATGGCCATGAGCTTTATGTCTATTCTTTCTAAAGAGTATGCTGACCAATTAGCTAAAAAAGGTGAGATGGAAAAAATTGATAACTTTCCTGTCGGAACTGGACCGTTTATCTATAAAAAATACAAAAAAGATACCATCATTAGATTTAGTCGAAATGACAGTTACTGGGGTGCAAAAGCTAAAGTTGATAAGCTTGTCTTCTCAATTACTCCAGATCCATCAGTTCGTTACCAAAAGCTAAAGACAAATGAATGTCATCTTATTATTGAGCCTAGCCCCGCCGACTTAAAGGCAATGAAGGCGAACTCGAATTTAGTAGTTATGCAAGGAGCAGGTCTAAACGTAGGTTACCTGGCCATGAACACCCAAAAGAAACCTTTTGATAATATAAATGTTAGACGCGCCATTAACCATGCTCTTAACAAAAAGTCTTATGTTGACGCTATCTATCTTGGTAACGCTATGGTTGCGAAGAACCCACTTCCTCCAACGATTTGGTCTTATAATAATAAGATTAAGGACTATGGATACAGTGTAAAAAAAGCTAAAGCGCTTCTTAAAAAAGCTGGTTATCCAAATGGTTTTGAAACAGAAATCTGGACCCTACCTGTAACTCGCCCATATAACCCGAACGGGAAAAAGATGGGTGAGATGATGCAAGCTGATTTGGCGAAAATTGGAATTAAAGCAAAGCTTGTGACATATGATTGGCCAACTTACTTAAAGAAAGCTCGTGAGGGATCTCATCAACTTATTCAATTAGGATGGACTGGAGATAATGGAGACCCAGACAACTTCCTTAATGTTCTTTTAGGATGTACTGGAGTTAAGTCAGGATCAAATGTTGCCCGTTGGTGTAATAAGAAGTTTAATGATCTTATTACTAAAGCAAAGTTAACAACTGTTAAGAAAAGTAGAACTGCCCTTTATAAAAAGGCTCAGAATATCTTTAAAAAAGATGCTCCTTGGGCACCAATCGCTCATTCAATTATCTTTAGAGCAATGAGCAAAAATGTTAAGGGATATAAGATTGACCCGCTAGGTGGGGATATCTTTAGAACGGTTGAGCTAAAATAGTTCAATCACATGGATTGGCCATATGAAAGAGCTCGTCCGCAAAAATTAATCGACCTTTTAAAGGCCTGTGACCGACCAAAGGAAGCAGGCCTTTTTCTTTTGCCACTGAGGCATACTTCTCTAAGTCCTTTTTATCAGAAATATATTCAATACTTAGAATAGGTTTCTCATTTTTTTGATAAACTTTTATTAAGTCATAAAGCCACTTATTTTCTCCGTAACTTCCTTTTTCAAAGAGATAATCCTCAACTGCAAGAGCATCAATTGCTTTAAAGAGTTTCGAGCTTTTTGAAGTGTAATTCAAAATATCAGCTCCATTTTGCATGACGAGTAAAAAGTTTTTCTTTCTCTCTCTTGTGAACTCAGAAATTTCATGAATAAGCTCCACCATCTCATCAGCAGCTTTTCTTTTATCCTCGAAAGCGTGAAAACCATCTACGATGTCTAAGTAGGCTCCATCAAAGCCTGCGCTAGTCAAACGGCTAAAATAGCCCCGCTCTCCTAATAGAATTTTTTTCCAAGACGGGTCCCAATATTTGATTTTAAAATTGCCTTTCCAGTTCTTATTTTCTTTTACCAGAACCTCTTTAGGCAGCTTATCGAAGTAATAACGATAGTCTTCCGCTTCACCAATACTAATATAGCTAAGAATAGTATTCTTGTTTTTCTTAAGTTTATTAATTTCAAGATGATTAAAGCTATTTTTTTGACTTCCATCTCTGGAGTAATCTATAACCCAAAGACTTTCTCCCGAGTCTTCAATTCTTTTTAGATCCGTAGTATTTTTATAATTTTGCAGTTGATAGCCCCAACGTTTTACCGAAGGCCAAGGTCTCGTGCTCGAACAACTGACTAAAACAGTACTGAATATAAGCGTTAAGTATAAGTTTTTCATTCCTTCCCAGTATCTTACCTCTCCTTTAAAATGAAGCAAGTATGAAACTCTTTCTTTGCTTTATATTTTTATGTTCTCTTCAGGTCGCAAATGCTGGCACTCCGATTAAAAGAAAACTTTTGGCCCTTTACGATTCAACTGAGCTTGAAGGCGGCCATTATGAAAATTCTTTTATGCACAAAAAAGCGGAAGTTGTCTTTAACCACTACGGCCTACAGCTTATTTACCATGATATTGGAAAAGGAATTCCTAAAAAACTTTATAATAAAACTTATCTTTCTCAGTTTATTGGTCTTGCTACTTGGTTCACTGATAATAAACTTAAAAACCCCCAGGCCTATGGATCTTGGCTAGAAGAAAGATTAAAGTCTGGGTTAAAATTTGTGCTTTTAGGGCGAATTGGTTTCTTAAGAGATGAAAAAGATAATATTCAACCTTCTCCAGTCATTAATCGCGCTTTTCAACACCTAGGGATAAAATATTCACCTATATTTTACGACAATCCCCTTCTTTTAAAATTAGAAAAGAAATCTGAAAAAAATCTTATTGAGTTTGAAAGAGAGCTTGAAAATGAAGTCTTTGAAGCCCTAAAGGTTGAAAATAAAAACAACCGAAATACAGTTCATCTCTCAATAAAAATAACCGGGGAAAAAGAAGAAGCTGACGTTGTTATTAGTGGAGAAAATTTTCTTTACGCTCAATATGGCTACGATATATTTGAACATCCCTCTACCTATGTTAGCTCTTGGAGGGTCAATCCTTTTCACTTTATCTCAAAGATTTTTATTGGTGAAAAAAATCCAATTCCTGATACCACCACCCTATGTGGCAGGCGAATGGCCTATTCCCATATCGACGGTGATGGGTTTATTAATATTTCAAACTTAGATAGGAAGACCTTAAGTGGAGAAATTATTCTCGACCGTATCATTAATAAATTTAAGATACCCACCACAGCATCGGTTGTTGTTGCAGAGATTTCCCCCAACCTTTTAGGAAGTCGTCAGGCAGTAAAAACCTCAAGGGAAATCTTTAAAGCAAAATATGTCGAGCCTGCCAGTCATACCTATAGCCATCCCTTAAGCTGGAATAAAATTGCAACAAAAGAAGAAGCAGAAATATATTTAGGTAAAAAGAAAGCCAAAAAACATGAAGGTCAAATATTAGCTTATAAAATTGATGACTATAAACTTGATTATAAAATGGAAACTCTTGGCTCCTTTAAATATATAAATAGTGAATTAGCTCCGGTTTCAAATAAGGCAAAAGTTATTTTATGGAGTGGCTCCTGTTTTCCTCCTAAAGAAGCCTTAAAATACGCCACCGACGCAGGTTATCTCAATATGAACGGTGGTGATTCTAGAATGGATGCTATTTATCCAGGCTATAGTAATCTCTCTCCTCTCTATCGTCAGGTAGAAGAGTACCTTCAAGTCTATACCAGCAATGCTAACGAAAACCTCTATACCAATTTATGGACAGGACCTTTTAGCGGCTTTAGGGATGTGATTGATACTTTTAAAAATACAGAGGAGCCAAGAAGAATTAAGCCCATGAATATCTACTATCATTTTTATAGTGGTGAACATATTAGCTCAGTAAAATCATTAGAAGAGGTTTACGAATTTGTTCTCTCTCAAAAACCAGCTCTTGTTTACGCCAGTGACTATATTAAATGGGTCCACGGCTATCATAGCGCGAAGGTGAATCAATTTAATCGTTTAAGATATGATATCTCAGACTACGGTCATCTTAGAACTTTTAGAATTGAAGATACCAAAATGATCCCAGACTACCAGCAGAGTAAGAATATTATTGGTCACAAGCATCATCAAGGAAATCTATATATCTTCTTAGGAAGTGATAAGAAGGCCCATTTAAAATTGATGGAAGGTGAACCTAATGCTCCCTATATTTCTAGCTGTAATGGTTGGGTTGATCAATTTAGTTTAGAAAAAGATCAAGTTAAAATTAAAGGTTACTCTAGATCTAGTTTTCAGTTGGAAATTACAAAGCCAGATAAAACAAAGGCCGTCCATAATGAAGACGGCCTCGGTTATTTTGAAAAATCTATTAAAATCTAATTTATTTTTGTAGAGATTTATCTTTTTTAGCCGTTCCTCCGCCAGATCCTTCTCCGCCCTTCGGCTCTTCCTTAAAAAGGCCTTCGTCTTCAAGCATTTCCTTCATTCCACCATAAGGAAATGAGCAATAAGCCGAAAGCATTTTAACTTTTTGAGCAGGATTAAACATTTGGTTTTGTACGATATTATCGATACTTCCAGCAAAGCCGCCAGCGTAGCCATAACCATAGCCGCCACTTCCGCCGCTGCCATTTCCAGCAGGGGCACCATCAGAAAACTCCCCCTCTTCTAGGTTGCCAAAGTAGCCACCGCTTCCCCATGGACTCTGAACTTCATCAGCATCTTTTGGGTTGTATAAATCATCATTTCTTTTTAAGTGGCTTTTTAAGATTTTATCAGATTGCTTTTGATAGTCATCATAGCACTGTTTAAGCTTATTTGCTTTTGAACCTTCTTTAGCCTCTTCTTTTAACATTTTATTGATGTCGTAACATAGTTGAATATCACCATTAAACGTTTTATGAGTATTACCGGCTGATTCAAAAAGTCCTACATTTCTATAAGGAAAACATTTTCCATCTTTAACTTTTACGTCAAAGACCGTCGAGCTTTTGGTTGGACCAGCGTACATTCCTCCGTAACCTCCAAAGCCGCCACCTGGATACCCAATTCCAACACCTGGACCAGGCATTCCCATTCCAAAGAATGGATTTTTAGCTCCAAGGCCAGTTTTTGTTTTTACCCCTGGAAACTTTGAATTATAAATCACCTGAGTGATTGTTCCGTCTTCATCTCTTTTAATGAGAATCTCTTGCTCATTTCCTGTCCCAGGTCCGCCATAGCCGTGACCCTTATAAGTCATCGTCTCTACTTTTGTTTTACTATCGAATTTATATTTAACATCCTTATGAGCCTTAACCTTTCCGTCGTCACCTAAGACAAAGGGAAATGTTTTATCAGGTCCGAAGGCCGGATTGAATGCTGTTTTACAATGTTTATAATCAACTGCTTCGGCCATGGCCCCAAAGCTTAGGCCCATAAGGCTAACTGCAATTAGTTTTTTCATAGATTTTCTCCTCTATTTATTTCTCACCAAAACTTATCGACATTATTAAATAAAACCCAACAGAGTATAACAGTCAGGAATTGTTATAATTTTAAAGCTAACTACCGATAATTTAGAGATGAGTAATAAGAGAAGCCTTCCATTATTTGGATGCTACCTATTTTTATTTTCGATTTTTATCATGCTTGCTCCTAAGCAGGAAGGAAATCGAGTTCCTGCATCCGTTATCGAAGATGAGAACTGCATTGGACTTATTTCTGGTTTGATTAATCCAAAGACTATTCTTTTTAGGGAAGGCCTTGATAAATTTTCCCTAACTCCTAAGTATAGAAAACGCTATATGGAAATTTTACAAGATGCAGACCTAAAGCAAGATGAAATTGACGTCTTTTTTAATGGTCTAAGTACCCTTCCAAATAGTAATCAAAAAGTTTTACTTCTCGACGAGTTCTTTGCTTTTAATGCCACTTTATTTCCAAAATCAAGAAAGAAGCTTCTAGAGTTAAGCTCCCATCTTTTTGATGGCTCTTATAAAACCCATCAAGGTTTTAAAAAATTTTTAAACAGGCAAAAGAAATTTACGAGTTTTCAAAAAAAGGCATTCGAAAAAGAAGTGAGCAAGGCTAAAAAAGAATTTCCTAATGCTAGTGAGGAACAAATAAAACGAGTGGCAAGAAAAGCGGCCAAAGAAAATACCGACCATTTTAAAAGACTGTACCGCGGTTGTTATACCAAAGGTATGACTCAAGAGCATAAGGCCGGCGGAAAAGCTTTTACCTATTTTACTATTTCGATTGCGGCCATTAGCTCTGGAGCTTTTTATACCTATTCAAACTATGAGGACCCAGAATTTTTGACCAGTGAATTCTTTAAAAAGATGAGTTATGAGATGGTTGGGGATGGTCTCTGGGCGGCTCTGGCCAGTTGGATTTTTAAAGATCCAGAGGGCGGTTTTTTAGCAAAGTCAGTTAAGATGTATCTTGCTGATAATGTCCTTATCATGGCCGACGGGCTGACCTGGGAGCAACTATTTGCAGAAGGAGAGCAAGATGCCGTAAAGCGGATTGAAGAGTTAAAAAGAAGTCCTGAGTTTAAAGAGGATATGGGCGAGCTCGTTAAGCTTTTAGAAAGAGAAAAGTTTATGGACAAAGTAAGCCAAAAGTTTGGAGAGCTCTTGGTTCAATTAAAACTTAGTGAGCCAGATGAATTTGGAATCGATTGGGAAGGTGTTACAAAGGAAGATCTTGAAAAGCCTGAAGTCAGAGAGGCCTTGATGAAGGCCGCTTTAATGGAAATGTATGAGGATGAATCTGGAGACTTAAGTCTTGGTACTTATGGTGCTGATAGGTGGGGGTTTTATTCCGGAATTGGAATTCCCTTCATGTTTCTTGATACTTTAGTAACCACAAAAATCTACCATACTATGTGCATGGCACCACTTAACCCCAAAGCAGCTATTCTCAAGGCCAGCTTGATCTTTACGGCCTATTCAATTTTCTATGACACTATCGCCTATCCCATGAGAAAAAAGCTTATCGGCGAGTGACAACTTGCAATAAATTCCCTATACTCCCACCATCATGTTTAAGTTTATGGCCAAGAGAATCTTGGACTTAATTCCAACCCTTTTTGGAATTAGTTTACTTTCATTTTTCATCATTAGGATGATTCCAGGTGATCCGGTTTTACTCCTACTCGGAGAAAGAGGGGCGGACCCGGCCGTCTATGAAGAAATGAAAAAGTCCATGGGCCTAGATTTACCAATCATTGAACAGTACTGGGTTTTTTTAAAAGATGCATTTCAGGGTGATCTTGGGGAATCCATCATTAGTAAGAGAACAGTTGTTAGTGAATTCTTCGATCGTTTTCCAGCAACTTTTGAACTTGGAATTGTGGCCCTATTCTTTGCCGTTCTTAGTGGAATCCCCCTTGGTATCGTCGCGGCCGTCAAAAGAAACTCCTTTTTCGATTACTTCTTAATGGGGGGATCATTAGCTGGCTACTCCATGCCAATTTTTTGGTGGGGGCTTGTTCTGATTCTTATTTTTTCTGTTCAGTTAGGTCTAACTCCTGTGGCCGGAAGAATGTCAGTTATGTTTGATGTGGATACCGTTACCGGCTTTATGCTAATCGATACTTTGATGCCTGAGATCGTTGAAGAAGAAGGCTTTGCTCCTTTTTTCTCCGCCCTCTCTCACCTAATACTTCCTGCCATTGCAATGGGAACAATCCCTCTGGCCAGTATCGCGAGAATGACAAGATCCTCAATGCTAGAAGTACTAAGTGAAGATTATATAAGAACGGCAAAGGCAAAGGGCTTAAGTGTAGGAAGAGTTATTGCCGTGCACGCCTTAAGAAATGCCCTTATTCCCATCGTCACAATTATTGGATTAATGTTTGGCTCTATTATTACAGGGGCAATCTTAACAGAGACCATCTTTAGTTGGCCTGGGGTCGGGAAATGGTTTGTGGCCTCTGTGAATGCTAGAGACTATCCCGTCATTCAGGGAGCGGTACTCTTTATTGCAACCATGGTCGTTATTATAAATATGTTTGTTGATTTAATTTATGCGTTTATCAATCCAAAGATGCGCTCTTAAGGTTAGAAAATAGTGGAAGAAGTCGTTACCGAAACAGCCATTGAAAAAGACCCTAGTGTTCTTAAAGAATTCTGGGATGACTTTTCAAAAAATAAAGGTGCCGTTGGCGGACTTGCCCTGATCTTAGTTTTTATCTTAATTGCTCTTTTTGCCCCTTTACTCGCCCCCCATTCACCAAGTGAAATCTTTGGAGATGCTTTAAGAGTCGGTCCAAATTGGGCCGAGAATGGAAAAGAGGGATTTTTCTTTGGAACTGATGATGTTGGACGAGATATTTTAAGTAGATTAATTTACGGAGCAAGAGTCTCCATGTCCGTAGGCTTTATGGTTGTCTTTGTGGCCATGCTTATCGGTGTCAATCTAGGATTAGTCTCAGGCTATTATGGCGGTTGGATTGATCGAGTCATTATGAGATGTACAGATATCCTCATGTCACTTCCTTCTATTCTTTTGGCCATCGTAGTTGTGGCCATTCTCGGACCAGGACTTAACAATACTGTCTTGGCCGTGGCCGTTGTGGCCGTTCCTAGTTTTGTAAGAATTGTTCGCGCATCAGTTATTGCAGAAAAAAATAAACAATATGTTATGGCCTCCCAAACTTTTGGAGCTAGCTCATTTAGAATTATGTATTTAGAAATTTTGCCTAATTGCCTAGCACCTTTAATTGTTCAAGGTACTCTCGGTTTTAGTGATGGAATTTTAAATGCAGCCGCCCTAGGATTTTTAGGTCTTGGTGCCCAGCCCCCTACGCCAGAATGGGGAACAATGCTTAGTGATGCCAGAGCCTTTATTGAATCTTCCCCATGGATGGTAACACTTCCAGGTTTATGTATTTTATTTTCAGTTCTTGGGTTTAATCTTTTTGGTGATGGTCTTAGAGATGCTCTTGATCCGAGGTTAAAAAAATAATGTTATTAGAAGTAGAAAATCTTTCCATTTCTTTTGAAACAAAGCGCGGAATATTAGAGGCCGTAAGAGGTATTACTTTTCATCTAAATGAAGGGGAAACATTAGGAATAGTTGGGGAGTCCGGCTGCGGAAAATCGATTACCAACTTGGCCATCATGGGTCTTTTAGCCCCGAACGCCATTATTAAAGCTGATAAACTAAATTTTCAAGGGCAAAACCTTTTGGCCCTAAAAGAAAGACAATTGCAAAAAATTAGAGGCGGCGAAATGGGAATGATTTTTCAAGATCCTATGACCGCTCTTAATCCTTCCTTTACAGTTGGATTTCAAATCGATGAAACATTAAAAGTTCATGAAAAGGAACTTACCAAAAAAGATCGAGCTGACCGGGCAATGCAGCTAATGGAACAAGTTGGTATCCCAGCTCCAGGAGAAAGGCTTAAAGCCTATGCTCACGAACTTTCAGGGGGAATGAGCCAAAGGGTTATGATAGCTATGGCCATTGCTTGCAACCCAAAACTTTTGATTGCCGATGAGCCTACAACGGCCTTAGACGTGACCATTCAAGATCAAATCCTAACCCTTTTAAAAAATCTTCAAGAAAAACATAATATGGCCATGATTCTTGTTACCCATGACTTAGGCGTAGTTGCTCAGAATGCTGACCGACTACAAGTAATGTATGCCGGCGAAGTAGTTGAAACAGGATTCACATCAAAAATAATTGAAAAACCGTTTCACCCCTATACCAAAGGACTATTGGCCTCCCTTCCGGGAAAAGAAACAAGAGAATTTAGAGGAGTGCTTCCTTCAATTGCTGGCCTTGTTCCCGACCTAACGGCAAGGCCAAGTGGTTGTCAGTTTAGCCCTCGCTGCGAATTTTCTAAGGAAGATTGTACAGAAAAGCTTCCACCTCTTGATGAAATTGGTGAGCGAAAAGCTCGCTGTTTTTATCCCGTAAATAGGGAGCACGAATGAGCGTTTTAGACGTAAAGAATATTAAAAAACACTACGATGTAAAAACGACTTTTGGTTCTGGCGGTCTTGTTAAGGCCCTCGATGGAATAAGCTTTGAAGCAAAAGCGAAAAAGACCTTAGGAATCGTTGGCGAGTCCGGCTGTGGTAAGTCCACTCTTGCTAGACAACTTATGAGACTAGAAGAGCCAACCGAAGGAAGTATAACTCTTGAAGGAAAAGATATAGCGAGCTTTGAAAGAGCCGAGTATCAATCAAAAATTCAAATGATCTTTCAAGATCCCTACTCTTCAATCAACCCAAGAAAAAAGGCCTGGCAGATTATAGCGGAGCCCCTTCTTATAAATTCCACTCTCTCCAAGGCCGACTGTAAAGAAAAGGCCTGCGAGATGATGAAGATCGTAGGGCTTAGACCAGAGCTCGCCAATCGCTATCCCCATATGTTTAGTGGCGGCCAAAGACAAAGAATAGGAATAGCTAGGGCCCTTATTCAAAAACCTGAAATCGTAATTTGTGATGAGCCGGTTTCCGCCCTCGATGTTTCCATTCAGGCCCAAGTATTAAATCTTTTAATGAAGCTTCAAGACGAGATGGGCCTAACATATTTATTTATTAGCCACGACTTATCCGTTGTTAAACATATTAGTGATGAAATTCTTGTGATGTATTTAGGTAAAATTGTGGAGTACGGACCAAGAGAGCAAGTTTTTGAAAATCCTCTTCATCCCTACACTAAGGCCTTAATGAACGCTTCTCCTTCTCTAAGTTTAGAGCATTTAGGAAAGCATGAACCCCTTCAGGGAGAGCTACCTTCCCCGCTAAACCCACCCCCTGGCTGCGCCTTTCATAAAAGATGCCCTGTCGCTACAGAACAATGTAAATCAGTAGAGCCGAGCCTTGAATTTAAAAATAATCGTTTTATTTCTTGCTTAGAAGTTTAAAAATAAAAAGGCCCTTCAAAGAAGGGCCTAGTTTTGTAATCTTTTGTAAAGCTACTTACTTAGCATTATGAAATAAGCTGTTAACACTTAATCCATTCATTGCTCTTACATGTAATAAAACTCTATCTTGTTTAAGGTTGTTTGGAACTTCCATCTTATAAGAGAAAGGTACCAACTTCATCGGGCAAAAGTCTGAAATCTGTTTCATCTTTGGAAGGATGCTATAAACATCTTTACCATTATCAACAACATTTACTTCATCAAGAACAAAACAATCACTTGGGTTATACCCTTTAAGTACAATTTCTCTTGAGTCCGCTTGCTTTTGAACATACTCAACATTTGCGTAAACATGCTCATCTACAGAATTTGAAGTGGCTTCAGCAACCTCGATCTGTCCTCTTTTTTCATAAAGTGATTTACCATTTACTACGATGTCGTAGTTTCCTTTATCAAGAAGACCAACTTTTACAGTTTCTACAAATGGTACAATCGCTTCTGGACAAAATGGATTAGAAGGATGGTAGCGAAGTGCAGTCACCTTAATATTGATCTTATTACCTTCAATTTTCACTTCCGAGTTTGGTGCTTTGTGGCAAAGGTTTGGTAAATAACCTTCTATAATGACTTCAGTATTGTCATTACTATCAAATCCTTTAGGTGAATAGATATGGTCAATCGGTGCCATGATTTCTACTGGTGTAGAAGCAAGAGCCACTCCGCTTGAAAGTGCTAGGATTGCTAATGCTTGAAATGCCTTTTTCATAATTACCTCCGTGGTAGGGTGTGTTTTATAAACAGTTAAGTAGCTTTCGAAAACAAAAATATAACTTCCCCTTCAAAGTGAATCTGATTTGCCGATTATAAAACTCAGATTATTAAGACTGAATTTTCTGACTTAAATCAGGTTCTTTTCCTATGTTAATAACTATAAAATCTCCTATATCTAGTCCTATTGGAGGCATCGATGAAGTTCGTATTGTTCTTAGCTCTTAGCGTTATCACTAATCCCATTATTGCGTCTGAAGAATTCGGCTGTTTACCTGATTCAGATTTAAAGTATGAAACTTCTGGTTTTAAAGGATTAGATAATAGAGAAAAAACTGACGATATCATAAGAGACTTTAAAAGAGTCTTTGCTCCTTATGTAAAAGATAAACTAGGAAAAGAATTAAAAATTATGAATGACTGGGAGAACCCCAAAGTAAATGCTCACGCGACTAAGGATGATAATGGAAACCCTCTTATTAAACTTAATGGGGGAATGGTTAGACATCCGGAAATGAAAACAGAAGGAATCTACTTTATCCTCTGTCACGAATTGGGGCATTTTTTCGGTGGTGCCCCTAGGCAATACAGAGGAAGATCAGAGCGAAGATCTTGGTCCTCGGCAGAAGGACAAGCCGATTATTTTGCGGCTACTAAATGTCTACCTAAGCTTTTTGATCAATTGGCCTTAACAGGTGCCCATGATAATTTAATCGCTGATCCAGCGGACCAAAAAGAAGTGGATAAAATCTGTAGCGACCGCATCTGTTCAAAAATCCTTTTAGCGGGATTAAGTGCTACAAAAGTTTTCTCAACTCTTAAGCCTTGGTGGAAAACTCCAAGCTTTAAGACACCTAATAAATCTCGAGTTGGGCTTACTGAGCTTGGACACCCCGACCCTCAGTGCCGCCTAGATACCATTGTTTCAGGATCTTTTTGTCATAAAAGAGATGTGGACTTTCATCCCACAAATCCAAGTATTGGCGCCTGTCTAAAGCAGGAAAGCCAAAGAAGACTTGAAGGTTCAAGGCCGAATTGCTGGTACAAGCACGAGGCTAGTTTTGAATAATACTCTTTTGTAATTATTACATAAGTACCTTAAATTATTGGTCATTCTGCACCAATGCATAGTGTCAAAACGCACTGGATCCCTTATGACCTAGGCCATTTTATTAATAATTAGGGTCTTATAAATGAATTTTATGGCACGTCCCGTGCATTACTTAGAATCAAAGGTAAGACAAACAAACGAGCTACCCAAAGCTCACCCTTTCTTAAGGTACCTGGGGACCCCTCATCCTAAACCAATCCTCGGGTACCTTCCAAAGACCCCAATCCCTAAAACTTATAATGCCGCTGGTCCCCGCCAGCGGCTTATTAGGTACCTGGTTACTTGCATTTTTAAAAAATTAACTAAATCCTATCGTCGTCATCTGGAATATCTGTATGGCATTCCATAAAGATGGGAAAGTGATCTGAAAGGACTTCTTTATAAACCTGATAGTAAGACTGATCCCGTATCTGGCTTATAAATAGTCTATCCCATGCGGACTTGGTGTATTTTTCTTCATCGATTTTTACTTTAACCACTTTTTTATTTTTAACGGTGTAGCGGTTTTTCATTTTGGAGACGATTGAGGCCACCATTCTTCCGGCGTACTCACGCTTGCCCGGTCTAAAGTCGTACTTATCCCATTCGTTCTTAACTTTTTGCCTTATGATATATTTCCTTTCGATATCTTTCTTAATATCTTCTTTATAAAAAGAGTATTTTCCAGCGTAGTATTCATCATTAAAGTTCTTACATTCCCTACTAAAGCTTCCATCTAAAATAAAATGATCGTAATTACTAGCATCTCCAAAAGTTGGATTTCCTTTACTATCATACCGTCCAATAGTTAATGAGGTGGCATCTTCAACGACGAGGTCTGCCCCTTTAAAGCTCTCAAAAAGTTTGGGCCAAAATCTATTTTGTTTTTCTATATTAAAGTCCCCAACTAAGATCACATCTTTCTCTTTATACTTTGCCCTAAGCTTCTCCATAAACTCAAGCATAAGGTCTATCTCAGCTAATCTGGCATAATTACTTTTAGTCACCCCTTTACCAGCTTCTTTATAATGAGAAACTTGAAAAGCATCTTGAAGAATCTCTTCCATCTTCTCAGGCTTTGGAGAAGAGGTGAAAACAACATGAGAAGTTAATAGGGTAAAATCAAAATTTCCAGATTCAAAATTTGCCATAAATGGACGTCTGGAAAATGACTTTTTTACGTCTCTTCCAAAAAAACTTTCAGAAAAGTTCGGTATACAGGCCAGAGGATTACCAACTCCACCAGTTTTATAATCTTTACAGTATCTTTGAATTAGCGGTCTAACCTTTGTTCTTCGATAGTAGAAGCCAGACAGTTCCTGTACATCAGACTCTTTTGCGGCTTCACCTCTTGGGGCCAATAGTAGGGACCAGCTTTCATCAAGTTTTCTAAGTTCATTTAAGATATCAAGGTATCCAGGACTTCTAAAATGCTTTGGGGCTGAGACAATATCTCTTTTTAACTTTCTTTCTACTTTTCTTTGCTCTTTTAATTTGGCAGATAATTTTTTATAGGCCGTGCTACTTCTAGAAAGCCCTTTCATTTGTTCTTTAGTATCTAAAATTTCTTCTAACAATTCCGCTTTATACTTCTCACCGTTTTTTACGAGATCTACAATATTTTGGTTATTAACTAAATCTTCTCCAATTATAGGAAGAAGTTCCACGGCCGCGACGAGGTCCCAATTATTAATGACCTTGGCCACTAGCTCATTGTCTTTATATCGCGTCTTCCCCATTCCTGGATGCCAAATATTAAATCCAGCTATTTTTAATTTACCGTCTTTTCTGGCTTTTGCTTGATCGTAATATGATCCTGCGCCACCAGACTTAGGAGCGTTATAATGGTGATAATTTAAATGACAATTAACTTCAAACTCATCTTTAACTAAAAACCTTTTTACTTCTTCGCATTGCTCTCTATACTTTGTGGTCTTAGCAAGCTCCTTAGCGGCCGCTTCTTCCTTAAGATGTATCTCATGAGCTTCCCTTTCCATCTCCTCTTGTTCTCTTAGTCTCTGTTCTTCTTTTTTCTTAAGTTCTAACAAGTGATCAGCGCTTACAACGGTTTCTTCGTTTGCAATTGATCGACTTCCAGAAAAATCAGAATTAAAGAAAACTCCAAGGGAGCAAAAGACGAATAAAAATACGAATGCTTTAAAAAAATACATAATGACCTCTCGATAACTTATCGGAATAAGAGTCCAAATACTTGACTAAAAATGTTTAGGTATTTTCAAGAGATTACGATGACTTATAGTTCTTTTTACTTAGATTGGGCCAATCCTCGAATGATTTTAAGGCCTTTTCTCCGGCCTCATTTATGGCCTTCTCATGCCTTTTTGCCACCTCTGAAAACTCATTATAATCAAGGTCTTCAGGGACAATAATCGGCTCTCCATAGGCAATCACAATTTTAGAGAATGGTTTAGGGAGTCTAAACTTATCCCAAGAATTAAATTCCCAGTAGCTCTTAGCAATAGAAGCATAGCCCACCAATGGGCTTCCAGACTTCTTGGCCATATCAATAATTCCCTTTTTAACTTCTTTGGCCGGTCCTTTTGGACCGTCAACAGTTACGGAGCCAGGAATTCCGCTCTTTAGGACTTCTATCATTTCTTCTTTAGCTGCAAGACCGCCTTTATCCACATTGCCTTTTCTAGAACTTCCCCTAACCACAACATGCCCAAGGGTTCTACAGGTAAAGGCCACAGGTTCTGCATCCTTATTTTTTGAAACAATCACCACATACTTAAGCCCTGTTTGGGCCAAGATTCCTGAAAGAAGATTTTGATGCCAAATACCTAGCAGGTATCCTCCGGACCTAGACATTGATTCTGCTTTTTCTAAGTTCTCTATCCCTACGTATCTAAAGCGATAGGTCAGGTGCAAGAGCCTTGCGATGGAGTAAAAAAATACTGAGAGGAACTTTGTCATGGGGCAAAGTTAGCTTAATTCCTAAAACCTGTAAAATGACTACGCAGCTTTTTTAAGCTCCGAATCAAGCTCTTCCTTCACTTTTTTCACGAAGTTACTAAAGATGCTCTGCAATTCCTGGTGCTGAGGTGCTTTAAAAAGCTCTGTATAAGGAACAAAGAAATAAAAATGCTCTCCCCCACCGGAAACGGCGTTTCGATCATTATTAAACTTCTTCATGATACTAGTACTTAAATTGACCGTTCTTCTATTTTTTCCTTTATTAGTTTCAAAATTATATTTTTCAAATCTGCTGATAATATCTTCAAAGCTTCCATCTTTTGTTTCAAGAAAAGGAGTTACATCAATTTCAAGTTGAATGGTTTCAGAATTCTCAAGTTTTGCTAGATTATTTTTCCCTTCAACTTTTAAGATAACACCGTATTCACTGGCCTGATGAAGCCTAAGAAGAACCGAGTTTAGTGGTGAGTTATCAAACTTACCAGCGATAGGTGCTTCCATGCCAACTCTAAATCCTCTAAAAGGGATTGGCTTAGTTAAGAGTTTTTTGAACATAAAGGCGGCGTAAATATTTTTATTAAACCAATTCATATTGGCCAAGCTCATATAAGGACCAGCTTCATTTTCAAATGACATCAAGATGCCATCTCTTTCAAACCAAGTCATTCTTAAACGATTATCTAGATAAGCTTCATACACATCATAGAGACTCATCTTTACACAGCCTCTTTTATTCTTAAGCCAAACCTCGGTCTTTTTAAGTTCAAAAAGCTCATCATTTAAGTTTTTTAATTTCATCTCGTTTGAAACATCACTAAAGAGAAATTCTTTTTGATATTCACAGGTCTCAGACCAGTTGGCCCAATGAAAAGAGAGATTTTTGTTCTTAGTAAGAAAATAATCTTTTACTAAGGCCTCGCTTTTTAAATATTCTACAAAGCTAGTAGCTTTCAAGGCTTTCTTCCTTGTTTTAGTTTTAGTATTAAGCTTTTTCTTTTTTGCCGTGCCTTCGCCTACTGCACCGACTCCGTCGGTAGTCGTTCTTTTAGAAGCCATAGTGATACCTTTTTCCTTTTATTGCCTGTTTATAGATTAAAGGACTGAGTAATTAAGTCGAGTAAAAGCCTGAAATAGGGAATAAACTGAATACAAACGGAGACTTAGATGAATTTTGATTTTTGGGAATTTTGCTGAAAATCCGCCACCTTTCGGTGGCGGTAATCCTATTTTTAATTACTTACTAAAGACATTATTAAAGAAGAACTTATCATCAAGCATCTCATCTTTTGAGTAGATCAAATAGTTAGCAAAGAAGACACGGGCCTTTTTTGTAAACTCTAGACCATCTAGCTTTTGCCCTTTGGCGTAGCTAAAGATCATTTTATCTTCTACTCTTTTCGCTGCTTGCTTGGCCTTAGTTGAGCTCATCTTTGTTTTAAATTTTTCAACTAACTGCTCAAGAAGATTAGCCTCATTCCCTTCATTATTTGAAGCATAGTCAGCCTTTTCAATTGTTCCCGCATGCTCGTCAGGAAAAGTTGCAAAAGGAACAAGAAACTCAAGCTCATTTTTATAAGTACTCATAAAGTTAGGGATGATCACTCTTGGATCAAAGACAAAGCTTAAAATCTTTTTAGGTCCAAAAGATCTGGCTACTCTGATATCTGGAGTTAGAGATCTAAACGGAGATCCTTTTGGCTGAATCATATGGTTATGTAGCATCGTTGAGATTCTACTGGCCTGAGTATTATCCGTTTTAGAAGTGCTTCTATTTTGTGAGATATACTTGTTATGCATTGTTTGAAGAGATCTAAGCCTTCTATTAAAAGTCCCCTGATTTTTTACAAGTACTGGAGGTAATTGAAAAGCTTCCCCATTGTCCCCAGTGTAGACTCTATCATCGCCAATTCCTCTAAACATAAGAACTCTATACTTCGCCGCCACAGGCTCAGCCATGGCCCCAAGCATGATTCCATACATCTTTGTTTCAAAAGGAGAATATTGCTCCCACGGAAGATAAGTATCAAGAAGCTCAACTGCTCCATCTCTATCATTTGCCTTGATGGCCGTATCTATTTGATAAGAAGATTTTTTATCAAAGCCCTGGGCCTTAAGATAATTCTTTCTCTTTTTCTCAGCAACTCTCTGAGCCTTTTTTAACTCTGATACTTTTTTAGACCATTTACTAATTCTCTTTTTAAGAGCAGTCATTCTCGTGGTTAAAAGTTTTTCTTTTACTTTTTCAAAAGTACTTAGTTCCATAAACTCTGTCGAAAGTTGAACAGGATTATTAAGGGCGTGAAGATTAATCTTATTAAGAACATCTTTTGAAATAGCATGATCTTCTTCTGCATTATAAAGAATTTCAAAAAGCTCTAGTGGAGCATTAAGAACTGAGCGATTATGAATTGCTTTTAAAATTGAAGCTGCTTCAATAATGCCAACGGCATTTTTTAAGCCTTCACTAGTTACTCTCATTATAATTGTGAACTCTCCATCCTCAGTAACCTCAGGAGCCAGTTCAATATTGTCTGAAAAATCTAAATTACTATGTTCTTCAACACGAACTTTTACAATTCGATTAGATGAATACCCTAGAACCTTTGTATTGATTTGTTCTTGAAGCTCATCTGCTGTGGTTTCAAACCCATCAACTTTATAAATTTCCTTTTTTCCTTGAAAGAAAAAGGTCTCTTCTAAAGCGTATGAGCTTAGTGAAAAAAAGAGCAACACTAGTGCTAAAAGTGCATTCTTCATTAATATCTCCCAGATAATTGATTTTGACGCAATATAGCAGAGCCAGAAATTTTGGCCTCTTATCCTGTAAAAAAGAAATAGGCATAAATGTCTGAAATTAGGGCGCGGATTTAGTCATCTGATATAATATCGTTATGTCGAACCAGTTTGATGGACCTTATGCCTCTTTAGAACAAAATGCCCTTAGCTTAAAGCTAGTTCCTATCTCTATTCGTGAGCTACTTTTTATAAAGTCCCTTCCCTGCACAGTGTACGGGATCGAAGACGGTCTTTTCTCCCTTCTCTTAGAGACAGGTAGTAGCGTGGGAAATAATACGGTACGAGATCTACTTAAAGATGGTC
The DNA here is from genome assembly GCA_002720865.1 of Halobacteriovorax sp. Classification (GTDB taxonomy): domain Bacteria; phylum Bdellovibrionota; class Bacteriovoracia; order Bacteriovoracales; family Bacteriovoracaceae. Next base: position 1,373,405 of record PBIO01000014.1, on the reverse strand, counting down.
AGCACAATCTTTTTGTCTATAGGACTGAGAGACAAAAATTAATCGAGCACCAGCAAATGAACTTAAGAAATGTGACTCGCTCTCTTTCCGTTGGTAACCCAGTGGAAAAGGCCGTTAAGCAGATGAACCTCTTAACGATTAATCTTGGTTACCTTTATTCTGACCCTACCAATGACGAACTTTTAGAGCTTCAATTTCAAAGCGCTAAAAACCTTGCTAACTTTCTTATAGATAAATGCGAAATTCATGAACAAATATTTCAAGAGTACCTAAAACAGAAACATCACTTTATTCTTGGTCAACCACTCTTAAGTTCGATCTTTCTTATGGGTATTCTAAAGAATGCCTCTCTCTATAATAACTCTGAAGTAATCAATCTTTTTCTTACAAGTTACTTTAAAGACATTGGAATGAGTGCCATTCCAACTGAGAAATATGATCAAGAAGAATTAAGTGATGAAGAAAAAATTCTCTTAGCAAATCACGCTCGTCATTCTGTAGAAATCTTACAAGGGAGAATTCCCCTAGGACCAAGCTACCTAAAAATTATTGAGAACCACCATAGCTTTTCATTGTTGACTCAAAACCTCGAATTAAATCTCTCTTCTGATAACAAAGTCTTAGCTGGATTTGAGACAATGTTAGTTACTGTAATGGATGTAATTAGTGCTATGATTAGCGGAAGGCCCTATAGAAAGGCGTCTTCGCTCTATGAAAGTCTCGACTTAATAAAGCTTTTAATTGCAGACCAGTATCCTCAAGAGTTTAAACTCATAGTAAATTACTTCAGAAATTTTTTCTTTCAGGGAAGAAAAGGTGATATATTTTGAAGACTATAGGACCACTAACTATCTAATTTTTTTAAATTTTTTCTTTTCAATCCATTTCTAATTTGTGACCATTATTACAATTCAACACTAGCAAAGATTGCGAGTGTTCTTTTGCCTAATGTAAATCCAAGGAGGGAAGATCATGGCACAACTGGAAACAAGTCCCCTTACAGGTATCATCGAAGAAGACAAAGTATTTTTGGACTTTGGTGAACATGAAGGAAAATCAATTCTTGAAATTCAGGATACCCTTCCCGCTTATTACGAGTTCCTCTGTGAACAAAAGCAAGAAGGCAAAGCTGCAATTAGAAGAAGCAAGGACAAATGTTACAGAATGTACGTTTCACAAACGGTTTTCTAAGGAAGGAAGATTAGTTAGAAATGTACTTATAAAAAGCCTCAGGCCTACGGAGAATCCCTTTCCGAAGTGACTGAGGCTTTTTTTATTTTTAATTACAGTTTAGATTTTGATAATAAGATTTACCCGCTGAAAATTGTAGATACTGATTATCATCATTATTAAAAACATTTTGACGAGATACCGTTTCTAACTGGGCCCTATTCTCAAACCAAGTGAGACCCTTAAGAGCAGACTCAAAATCACCTATTATCTTTTCTTTATAAACAATTCGATTGAACTCTTCCTTTAAAAAATTATATTTATCATCAATTTTTTTGAAGTGAAGTTCCTTTTTCTTAGAAAAAACTATGAACAAATCCGAACTTCTCTTAAAAACCCTTAAAGACGGAAAAGCGAGGTGTGCTGACTTAAAAACTGAGTATAAAGCATCACATGATAGTCCATAACTATGAAACCAGATAACCCCTACTCCATTCTTTGATAAAGAATTTAAAACAAGATTGAAATATTCTATGGTAAAAAGACTGCCTATCCCGTCAACCCACGGGTTCGAAGGCTCTGAGATTATAAGGTCAAATTTCTTTTCATTATGTAGTAAGAATTCTCGACCATCTCTGTTTAGGACTTTAAATCTTTCATCATTCCAAATATAAAAGCTCTGGTTGTAAAAATACTTTTCTGAAAATTCAATCATACTCGGCGAAAGTTCGAGGACAACAGACTCTTTCATTTTGGGAAAGCTGCCCGTCATATTGGCGGTTTCACCAGTTCCTAATCCCACAGTTAGTACAGATTCATAATCTGTACTAATAAGTAGAGGAAGTAGGGCCAGAAGTTGAACAGTACTTTTATCGCCGCGGCTATTCCCATCCACTTTACCATTTATTTTAAACCAATAACTATCATCTTTTGAAGCATTTTGACTTTGATGAATACTGATTGTGCCATGGGCGTCGTCTTTATAATCAATAAGCTTTGAATGTTGCCAATTATGAACGCTGGAATAATCTAAGAAACGAGTATTTGAAAACTTCTCCCCCCGGTTATAAAAATATCCTTCAGTTAAAAGAGATTTATCAAAGGCAGGTAAAACCTTTACTAACACAAAGAGGAAAATAGGAATAATAAAGAAGCCCATCTCAACCTTTTTGATCTTGATTACAAAAACCAAAAATGCCAATGAGAGAAGAACTAATAAAACACTTTCTAAATTTTGAATTCCAAACTGAGGTAAAATCACAAAGGAACAAATTACTGAACTGGCAATAACCCCTAGGATATTAACACTATACGAAGTTCCAACGCTAGAATGTTCTTTTTCTGACTGATCAATATACAGAGACATACAAGTCGGAAACAAGATTCCCAATGCGATAATTGAAGGTAACAAACAAAGAGAAGTAAAAGTCAGTTGAAAGAGTACATACTCAATATGTCCAGGAGCTACGGATTGTAAAAAGCGGCTCACAACTAAAGGCATATTTGAATAAAGATAATTTCCTCCTGCAAAGAAAAGGCTACCTAGAAATAAAGAAAAACCAAGAACCTTTTCTTTGGCTTCTCTGCCATGAAAGTATTTTTGAACTAAAATCGCCCCGATAGTTATACCTAAAAGAACAACTCCTGTTATCATAGGAAAAATATAAGCTGAGGCCCCAAAAATGAGCTGTGCTAAACGGTTCCACAAAATCTGTGACCCCACAGAAATAAATCCTGAAACAAATAAGATAAAAAGGAGCCCCCGGTGCTGTTTTTCAAAATTAAATGAATTCTTATCTGGAATAATTGAACTTAAGATTAGCTTTAAGGATGGAAGATCATTAACAATTTTCTTCTCCTCACTTAGAATGGCAATGAGAAAAAGAGAAAGGTTTATCAACGCAGCAAAATAAATGGTTTTCTCGTACCCTATTGTTGGTAATAAAATAAATCCGCCAAACAAGCAGCCAGCAAAAGCACCAAAGGTATTAGCGGAATAAAGCCCCGAGATATTATCAGCGAGGCCTTTATCTTTTTTAAAGAGATGATCTGCCAATAAAGGTAAAGTCGCACCCATTAGGAAGGTGGGAATAAAAATTAAAACACCACAAAAAATAAACTGAATAAGACTTAGAGAATATATCGACCAATTAAAGTAGGTCGCAAGAGGCGAATAAAGCGAGTGAGTTAGACTTAATAACGGATAAAAAACTAAAGCATAGATAGCGATAGCAAGTTCGAAAAACAAATAATAATTTAATCCAGACACTTTTTGCTCTAGGAGCTTTGCTGAGCTAAAAGACCCCCAGGCCAGGCCTAGTAAATAAGACGCAAGAACGGTAGCAAGAGCATATATGGTATACCCCATTATTAACTGAATCCTATTTAACCAGGCGATCTCGTAAATAAGCGCACTTGCTCCGCTTAAAAAAAAGAGACAATAATACTGAAAATTATTTGTTTTATTTTCCAAGGCTCATTCCCTCACCTCTTGGATCGGAAACGCCGTGAAGCTCACCACGTTCCCAAGCGATGGCCTGGATACGACAACCAAGGTTCTTTCGATTGATTTTATAACCCATTTTCTTAAGAGAGTTTCTTGTAGCGATCGGAAGACCCTTGTGATCCGTTCTGATTTCATCTGGGTACCACTGATGATGATAACGTACGGCCGCGACTGATTCATAGAGAGGAAGGTTATGCTCAAAGTAGTTTAAGATAGTCTGGGCCACACAAGTTAGAATTCTTGTTCCGCTCGGAGTTCCAACAGCAAAAACCGGACGGCCCTCATCAAAAACAAGAGTTGGTGACATTGAAGATAGTGGTCTCTTTTCTGCTTGAACTAAATTGTTTTGCCCGCCTACAGCTCCAAAAAGATTTACGGCGCCAACTTTTGTCGAAAAGTCATCCATCTCATTATTTAAAACGATACCAGTTCCTGGGGCCACGACGCCAGATCCAAACCAACCATTAATTGTTTGAGTGGATACAATGGCACTTCCTTCGGCCGTCATGATTGAAAAGTGAGTGGTATGATCAGATTCCTTTCGGCTAAATTTTCCGGCCATGACCTGTTCTTTAGTTAGGGCCTTTTCTTTTGGTATCCCTTTTCTAATCTTATCCGCATACGCTTTTGAGGTGAGAGACTTGAGGGGAACTTTAACAAAGTCCATATCTCCTAAGTATCTGGCCCTATCTGCAAAGGCCTGTTGCATGGCCGCGGAGGTTAAGTGAACCGTAAAGGGATGATGAACCCCGTAATGATTAAGTTCTTCTTTTTCAACCGTGTTTAATATTTGAAGAACGTGAATTCCGCCGCTACTAGGCGGAGTCATTGAATAAACTTTTTTACCTTTATAAGTTCCAAAAACTGGCTTTCGTTTTTTTACATTATATTTTTTAAAATCTCTAAGACTTAAGAGCCCACCAAGGCGCCAAGATTCTTTTACGATTGCTTTTGCAATCCAGCCTTTATAAAAAGATCTTTTACCATCTTTAGCAATAGAGCGTAGGGTTTTTCCAAGATCCGTTTGAACTAAGTGATCCCCGGTTTTCATAACTCGATCACCTTTAAAAAAGATTTCTTTTGATCCGGGGTACTTTGCCAGAACCGCCGCCCTAGCTTTTAAGGCGCGAGAGAGTTCTGGGTATACAGTAAAACCTATTTCAGCCAGTTCAATGGCCGGTGCAAGCACTTTAGATAAGGGAAGCTTTCCATACTTTTGATGTAGCTCAACAATTCCTGCAACCAAGCCAGGAACTCCAACGGCAAAGATTCCATCTAAACTCATACGAGGAATCTCATTTCCATTTTTATCTAAGTACATTTTTGAATGTGATTTAAGAGGGGCCTTTTCTCGAAAATCAAAAGCAATGGGCTCTTTCATTCCTGGTTCATAGAAAAGAAGAAATCCTCCTCCCCCTATTCCCGTGGACTGAGGTCTCTCAACGGAAATGGCAAAACTTACGGCCGCGGCCGCGTCTACAATATTGCCTCCTTGCTCAAACATAGAGACCCCTGCATTTGTTGAAGCGCCCCCTTGAGAGGAGATCATATACTCTCTTCCTTTTGCCTCGTAAGTGGAGCGATCTTTTCCCTTCATCAGAGGAACAGTTCTAACGCTTGAACAGGAATAAAAGAGAAGAGTCATTAGAAAGAATGCTTTTTTCATGGGCTAGCCTTTTGTTTGAGGCTCCCATTATACGGAGATAAAAGATTATTCTAGAAGACGCAGAGCACCTCGGCTCATATTATTGACCTGAGTCAATACTGAAGTTCCTGCATTTAGGTTTAACTGCGCGCTAGCGCTCTTTGCCGCTGACAGAGCGTAATCTGTATCAGCGATTTTTGATCTACTGGCCGAATGATTTTCACTAGCAATGGCAATACCTTGCCCCACCGACTCCATTCGCTTCATGGTCGAGCCAACTTTTGCTCTAGCATTATTTAAAAGCTGTAAATAATCATCAACTTTTTTAAGAGAGTTTTGCGCTCCAAATTTAGTTGAAATATTAACGTCCCAAAGGGGTGAATCCTCAACCTTAGCAACCATATCTTTTAAGTTATAAGAAATTCTATCTTTGTTTTGATCGTTATGAAGGCCAACCTGAAGATCAAATCTTTTATCATCACCTGATAAAACTTTTACTGAACTAAACTCTGTTGAAGAAGCCTGTCTTTTAACTTCATTTTTCGCTGAAGAGAATTCTAATTGAAGTAGCTGTCTATCGTGATCATTAAATGTATCCGTGGCCGCTTGCATGGCAAGCTCTCTAAGACGAATCACGTTTCCAGACATTTGATTTAAAGTTCCATCGGCCACTTGTAGTACGCTTATTCCATCAGCTGCATTTCTTCCGGCCTGTCCGTAGGATCTAATTTTTGCACGCATAGTTTCTGCAATGGCGAGGCCCGCTGGATCATCGGCAGCCTTAGTGATCTGATTACCTGAGGCCATACGAATCTGTTCCCGCTCAGCTGTCTGGCGGACATTCCCCAATCTTCTTTGGTTCATGAGTGAATTGACGTTCGTACTTATTTTCAGCTTCAGTTCCTTGACGCTAATCTGGGTATTAATGAGCTTCCGGCCCATTACCCGCTATCCTTCTTTTCGGAAATTTTTGCCGCTTCTTAAGTAACCGTATTTATTACTCGGTTAATTTGCCCGAATAAGTCCTTCGTGCTAAATTTCGCCCCATGGAAGTTTCGCAAACACCTAAAATCACGAAGAGACCTGATTGGCTCAAGGTTAGAGTTCCTAGCTCTAAGAATTATCATGATATTCGAGGCATGCTTAAAGATTTAAACCTTGTCACCGTCTGTCAGGAGGCCCTGTGTCCAAATATTGATGAGTGCTGGGGCGGCGGAACAGCAACTTTTATGTTGATGGGTGATACTTGCACTAGGGCCTGTAGGTTCTGCGCCGTAAAAACAGGAAACCCAAAAGGTGAACTTGACCATGAAGAGCCAAGAAAAGTAGGTCATGCCATAAGTCAGATGAAACTAGATTATGTAGTACTTACTTCAGTTGATAGAGATGATCTGGAAGATTTAGGCTCAGGGCATTTTGCTGAAACAATTGCCACTATAAAAAAACATAATCCAAAAATGATCGTGGAATGTCTGACTCCTGATTTTAATTCTCAAAAAGAGTTTATTAAAAAAGTAATCGATTCAGGACCGGAAGTCTTCGCTCATAATATCGAAACTGTTGAAAGACTAACTCCAACAGTTCGAGATAGACGTTCTCAATATAGACCGAGTCTTGAAACCTTAAGACTTGCAAAAGAAATTAAACCTTCTCAGTACACAAAGACTTCTATCATGCTTGGTCTTGGGGAAAGAGACGGTGAAGTCATTCAATCCCTACACGATCTAAGGGAAGTTGGCTGTGATGTGGTGACTTTTGGTCAATACCTAGCACCTACGGCGAGACATAAAAAGTTTTTACCAATTGTTGAATATGTAAAACCAGAAAAGTTTGAAATGTTTAAGGAAGAAGCTGAAAAACTAGGTTTTATGTATGTGGCCTCCGGCCCCCTTGTTAGATCTTCCTACAAGGCCGGGGAATACTTTATGAAAGGTGTGATTGAAAACGATCGCATTAAAGATAAGACATTAAAAACATATCCTGTTCAATGAATCTAAAAATCGAAAATTGGGGAAAAGCAAATTACGCCGAGGCCGAAAAAAGACAATCGCTTTTAGTGGACGCTATCGCTAAAGGCGAGGAACTAGAGCGAATTATTTTTTGCTCCCACCCCCCCGTTGTGACTCTTGGAAAACAAAGCAGTGAAAATGACCTAGCTGGTTGGGAAGGAGATGTTTTTAAAATTTCTCGCGGCGGCAAAGCCACTTATCATGGACCAGGCCAAGTTGTGGCCTACCCACTGATCAATTTACAAAACAGAGGCTCAGATCTTCATAAATATTTGGACCATATTGAAAAGGCCATGATCAACACACTTAAAGAATACGGTGTTGAGTCAAATGGAAATCCCAATCGAGGAAACCCCGATGGAACCGGCATTTGGGTAGATGGAAGAAAGATTGCTTCCATTGGTATTGCTTGTCGTCGTTGGGTAACTTACCACGGACTTGCCCTTAATCTTTTTAAAGATCCCATGGCCTTTCGCGGAATCAATCCTTGCGGCTTTGATGCAGATATAATGACGAGTCTTGAAGAAGTACTTGACCAAAAGGTTTCCCGCGACGAATTCGAAGGTAAATTGGCTTCACATCTTCTGCATTTCCTTTCACAATAGTAGCAACTTGTTACTTGGATTTTATCATGCGAATTATTGAATACATTACTCAGGGTGGACCTATCATGTACATCCTCCTTCTTCTTAATATTTGTGGTTTTGCCATAATGATTTCAAAATTTATTTCTTTTAATAAGGAAACTGGGCGAATTGAAGACGCCGCAAATGAGTTAAGTGGACGAATTGAAAAATCCGGTAAAGACGCCAACTCAATTTTAGAACTAGCAAAACAAGAATTAAGTCTTTATATCGGAGGCCTTGAAAAAGGACTTAACACAGTTAGAATTATTGCAACCATCTCTCCCCTACTAGGACTACTTGGTACGGTAATCGGTGTTCTTGTTGCCTTTAGAGTAATGTCACAAACTGGTCTAAATAATCCAGCCTCTTTTGCCCAGGGGATTTCCATGGCCTTAATCACAACCGTTGGCGGTATGATGGTGGCGATTCCTCATTATATTGGTCACTCCTATTTAATGGGAATATTAGATCGTGTTGAAATTGAACTAGAGAAAACTCTCGTTGGAAAAGTTTTATGAAAAGACGCTCTAGAGAATTAAGCGCTCCAGATATTACGCCACTTATTGATGTGGTCTTTTTACTCCTGATCTTTTTTATGGTCTCAACGGTTTTTAAAAAAGATGAAGTCGCTCTTCTTTTAAATCTTCCTAAAATGGCTCACGGTGAATCTAAGGTTCAACCAAAAACTAAAATGACCATCGAGCTCTCTATTGAGGAGCTAGCAGTCGACGGTAAGAAGCTTGCCATCGAAGATGCCAAAGGTGCATTTGCAGCAGTTAAAGATAAAACCATGCCCATTGAAGTTAGAATCGACAAAGAAGTTAAGTACGACCGAGTGGTCTCTCTTCTAGACGCTCTTAAAGAGTACGAGCTAACTAATCTATCTTTGATCACTGATAAATAATCCGCGAGGATTATTCTATCCGCGAGGATTATTCTCTCAATTTGGAATATAGTTGATGAAGTTCTTTACTGGTATTTTGCCAGTGGAACTTCTCTACATGGGCCCGTCCGTTTCTGGCCATAGTCTGGGCCTTTTCATCATCTGATAAAACTTCGCTTAAGCCCCTGGCCCAATCTTCAATTGAATGGGGATCAAGATACTTAGCTGCACTTCCTCCTGTCTCAGGGAAACAAGAACCAGTGGAAGTTAAAACGGGCACTTCAGAAAACATGGCCTCAACGATTGGAATACCAAAGCCTTCAAAGACCGAAGGAAAAGCAAATAATTGGCAGCCTTGGTATAAGGCCGGTAGTTCTTCATAGGGAACATTTTCTAAAATATGAACTCTATCCGACATTCCGTATTCGATTATGGCCTTTGAAACTTTGTCTTTATATTCTTTTCCCCTACCTACTAAAACTAGATGATGCTCAGGAAAATCTTTAGCAATTCGGCTAAAGGCCTTTACTAAAACTAAAACATTTTTTCGCTCTTCAATGGCACCAACATTTAATATATATTTTTTAGGAAGAGAGAATTTATCTAGAACTTTTTGCTTTTTATCCTCGTTCCAAGTTTCATAAAAACTTGGATGACAGGCTTGATAAACCACACGAATTTTAGATTCTGGAATTTGTAAAAATTCCATAAGATCTGATTTTGTTTGTTCACATATGGCAATAATAACATCGGCAACTTTACAGGCATGTTTAAACTTACTTAAGTAAACCTGCCTATCGACCCAAGGGAACTGCTCCGGGTATCTAAGAAAAATAAGATCATGAATAGTTACGATCGTTTTAATACCAAGCTTTTCTATTCCAGGCGGAAGCTCATGGGAGAGCCCGTGATAGATATCTAATTTATCTTCTTTTAAAACACTTGAAAGAAAGAGTGAGCGCCATAGGCTAGATAGCTTTTTTGAGGCCACACTCTCGGGAGTTCGTATTTTAAGCCGGCTAAAACGTTTGGAATATTCAAGCCCCACCGAATCTTTTAATGGCGGAGTATATAAAAAGAATTCATTTTCCGGATAATAACGCAATAAACTCTCCACAAGAGTCCTTGAGTAATTTCCGAGTCCGCGGTTATTGTGAAAGATACGCTTGGCATCAAATCCTAATCTCATAAGCCTTAATACTTACATATTAAGGCCTATCAGGAAAGCTTAGGACTTTACTGGAATCTGTATTTTTTGTTTAGGATAAATTCTTGAGTTTCTAAGCCCGTTGAGGCCTTTAATACTGGCAATTGTGGTTCTAAACTTTCTGGCTATCTGCCCTAAGTTATCCCCTCGTCTAACCGTATAAACCTTTGATCTAAGCCCTGGAATCTTAATTCTTTGACCAATATATACGTTAGAAGTTTTAAGCTTATTAGCCTTTTTTATCGTCCTAATATTGGTGTTGAACATTCGAGCAATTCTAGTGAGGTTATCACCTTTTTGAACTTTATAAGCGGCGATCTTAGCCTTTATTTTTGAGCGAAGCTTGGCCAGTCTTTTAGCCTCTGGTTTTCTTGCTTTTTCTCTATAAGACTTTGCAATTTTAACGGCCGTATTTTCTTTCGAGCTTGGAACAAGTAACTCGTGTGATCTTCCTCTTTTTATATGAACCCATCCAGTCTTAATATCCGGGTTCATCTTTTTAAGGCGGTGATAGCTAACTCCAATTTTTTTCGCAACCTTATTTAAACTAAACGAAGATTTAAAAGTTGAAGTGCTAGCGTTCTTAAAAGGATTTGAGGCACTGGCCGGTTTTCTAAAGCCATAATTTTTACGAGATTCGTAAATTGTTCTGGCTGCCATTACCTTTGGGACATAATAGATTGTTTCTTTTGGAAGAAGCTTTTTTCTAACGAGTTCCCTATAGTCCCTCGTATTTCCTCTTCTAATTGCATTAATAATTCTATACTCGCCGGCGTTATAAGCACATAGAGCCAGCTCCCAAGAACCAAAGATATTATATAGATCTTTAAAATACTGAGCTGATGCTTCAGAGGCCTTAACGATATTAAATCTTTCATCTATGTATCGATCAACTCTAAGACCATACCTCGTGGCGGTTCCTTTTATAAATTGCCAAGGGCCTACAGCATTTGCGTGAGAGCTAATTCTTTCGTTATAACCCGATTCAATAAGACCAACAAAAAAGAGGTCTTCAGGAAGATGATGTTTCTTGAATGTTTCTCTAACAATAGTTTCAACTTTATGCCCGCGGTTCATATGTCTTTGAAAACGTTTGCGATCTCTTTTTAGATAATAGTTCATCCAAAACTTATAGAGCTTTTTAGAGTAATCAAGCTCAAAATTTTCCGACTCTCTAGTTATAGGGGTAGTTGGAACGGGAATTTGTTCTTTAATTGGAACTGGTTTTAAAGTAACTGTAGGGGCTGGTATTTTTCTGGCAGTCGTTAGGATTTCAATTCTTGTTTTCGGACGTTTCTTTCCATTTTCCTCGATCACCATATCCGCTTTTGATAGTTCCGGAAGAACCAGAGGATTCTTTTTAGTGATAGGAGAGATCGAAGCACATCCATTTATTAAAAGAAGAAAACCTAAAATACTGATTAATTTACTCAACTGAGACTCCTGTCTTGTTTAGCTAACTATTCTAGTTTACTGGTCTGACAGGGGGGCGAAAGGGGGTAAAAAAACCCGCTTTTTTTAAAGATAATTTATTGGAATCATTACGGAAATACTAGAACCCAGGATTAACAAGAACACTGAATTTAATTTCCCCACCAAGCTCTAACTTAGCCTTTGGAACGGAGTCTACAACAAGTTTAGTTTCAATTGAAAAGCTTCTCGCCTTCATTAAAATTTTACGCCAATTAACTTTTTGTACTCTCATATCGAGGCATTTACTCAGGCATCCAAGCGTGTCCCTATCTTTATCGTAGGTAAGTAGTAGGATACTATCTCTAAAAGAGTCTTCCGTTTCTTCTTCATCTTCTTTGTTTGATGTTAAATTCCCAAGGTCTTTATGATCATTACTACCATGAAGAGCATTTTCAATAATCTCTACGATAAGCTCTTGCTCTTCGGGCTCTTCAATAGGAAGTTCTGTTTCTTCTTCAACTTCTTCGCTTTCTTCTTCATCTTCACTTGTCTCGTCTGACTCTTCTGGAAGTTCTGGATCTACGTTTAAATAAACTTCGATTCTCTTAATAAATGAAAGGGAGGCTCCGTCAACATCATCATTGGCCACACGAAGATGAACCTTATCTAGAACAACCCCTTTAATATATTCAAAATCAACTTCTTCAAGTTCTGGAAATTCAAAATAGGTAGGCTCGATAACAACTTCTGTTCCGTTTTCATCATCAATCGAAATATCTGCAAACATTCCAGCTAGTCTTTGAAAGACAGAGCCCACAACGGGAACATCACCGATTTCACCTCCAAACTCATCAACCTCAAGGTCTTCCATATTTAGTGAAAGCTGAATGGCATCTGTCCCTTGCTGTGATCTTTGCTGTTCTTGGAAGGTTTTTGGTTCAAAAGCAGGCTTTATACTCTCTTCGGAGCAGCTCAAAATTAAGAACAATAGAGATAGCAAAGCCAGGCGGTTTTTCATTTTAATCCTTATACTAAAAGCATTTCAATAACGCTACGCAGTTTGAAAAGATTTCTAAAGAAAATTGATCTAAATCTAAGTGCTGAAAATCTCATATAAAAGAGTTTTTTTGCGTTATTTCAGATAGTTACAATAGTTTTACATTTCTTTTCCTGACCTAGGCCCAAGGCCCATGTAAATTCTTCCGAAGACGAAACTTGGGGTTTATAAAAGTCCCAGCATAAGGCATATTATCGCCGTGCGTAATTCTATAATTTTCTTTATTTTTATAATACTCTCGGCATCCGTGCAGGCAGGGTATTATTCAACTCTCCCAAAGGGCGTTCGTGCCTTTGAATTTCGCCATATTTTCACAAGTGATATTGGGGCCCTTTATAATAATCAGGGGGTCAAAGAAGATATTTATTTCAAAGAAAATCTTAACGCAAAGATTTTGGAAACGCTTAATGAGGCTACTAAAGTTTATTTCAATGAACTAAAGGCCCTCTCTCCAGAAGCCTACAATGCATTCAGTTTTGGTGAATACCAAGCTGAGGGAAATGCCAATGTAGATGTTCAAGTGATGGGGGGAGGCGTAGGTATCACCGATAGGCTTACGGCCTATTTTGGTTTTCCAATTTACGACGCTCAAGTAAATCTCGATATTCGAAGAACCTCAGGGAACAACCACGCACAGGTTGCCAATATTCTTGAGCGAGACGCCGGTGAGTCTGAGTCGGGAAGAATTCTTGGGCAAATTACAGGTCAACTTCCCGATGCAACCGGCGAGCTTCTTCAAGGTGTCATGGTCAATATGTACGGCTACAAACCGGTGGGGAGCTGGCAGGCCAAAGGCATGGGGGATACTGAAGTTGGCCTTATGTACCGAATCGCTGAATGGGATTACGCCGGACTTCTAATGGTTGGTGGTTTAAATCTTCCCACAGGAAGAGAAGACGATCCTGATATTATCCAAGACTTTGGTTTTGGGGATGGACAAACAGATGTGTTCGCTGAGTTTGGTGGCGGCTTTGTAATTCCAAAACTATATTTTGGACTAGACGCTTTTGTTCGCTACACCTATCAGATGCCCACGGAAAAGACCCTTCGAATTCCAGATCAACCAGGAATTCCCATTGGTCTTTCAAAAGGAAGCTTTAAAGAAAAACTTGGAAATATGTTTGACCTAAATATCCAGGGAAGTATTTTTCCAAATGATTGGCTAACAATTTTTGGTGGCTATATTTATAATCACAAAGATCAAAGTAAGTACTACTCTGATAATGAATACGCCAATAACGCTCTTGCATTAAATACGATGGTAGAAACTCATACCTTTCTAGGGGGAATGGAGTTCTCAACAGTAAACTTATTCAAACGGGGAAAATTCTTTGCTCCCGTTTCATTAAGTCCAAGTGTTCAGCGAATCGTCAAAGGGATCAATTCCCCTTCTTATACTCGCTATAATTTAAAGTTTAGATTGTTCTTTTAGTGAAAATGACTATAGAAAAGGCGCCCCTTTTCTTCTGTCACTAGTTCAAAAGGATCTTTTTCTAAAAAGAGAAAAGAGTCCAAATCAAAATAATCTACCCCAAAAGCTAAATTTAAGGCACAAGAAATTCCAAGTGACGTTTCTACCATACAACCGAGCATGGTCTTTATTCCTAGCTCTCTTGCTTCTCTAATCTGCTTCATGGCCTTTAGATAACCTCCGGCCTTTTGAAGTTTGATATTTACGGCATGAAATCTTTCTGCATGATACTCAGTGATATCGGTACTCGTTACCGATTCATCCCCCATGATATCCACTTCAGATTTATCAAAAAGGTAGAGGTAATCTTCGTGTTTATCTGCGGGCATTGGCTGCTCTAAGAATTCAATTGGCATATTTGGACCAAGGTCCTCGATAAACTTTATCACTTGGTCTGCATTCTCAAAGCTTTCATTGGCATCAATTCTTAGGTTTCCTCTAAAGACTTTTGCTAACTCTTTAACTTTTTCCACAGCGTTGTTTTGATCCACCTTAATCTTCAGAGCGTGAAAGCGATCTAAATTATGTTTTTTTACAAATTCTGAAATTTCCCCGGTTTCTAGAATAGGAAGGGAGTATCCGGTGTTTACTGTGTTTAAAGTATTAAGACCTAGAACCTGATGAACGCTTTGCTCACTTAAGTTTGCTAGATAATGCACGAAGGCCGATTCAATCCCGAACTTTAGGCTATTAGGTAGATCAATTGAGCCTACAACTTTTAGTAACTCTTCAAGAGTTGTAAATTTTGAAGGATCTGCTTCCATGAATTTTTTAAATCCATTCTCTACCAAACTGTCCGACTCTTGAAGTCGGGTACTAAGGGCAACTTCCCCTTTTCCAGAGAGGCCGTCACATTCTACCGTGACAAAATACTGAGTCTTCGTATTGGTACTACCGTGGGCAATTTTCCAAGTATAGCGAAGAGGTAAATCAATTTTTTCTATAGTCCAATTAAGCATGTTCTTTCTTTGAAAATAAATTGTTAGAATATATCTATATTTTACCTCTAATCTACGTGAAAAGAAATGAGCTTTCCTAAAGAGCAAATTATAAATGCAATTGTGATTGGTTTATGCGCCATCTTTTTAGCAAAACTCTTTGCTCCTGTGGTTTTTTCTCTTTTTAATGATCTCTTTAGCAAGAACAAACCCAAAAAAGGTGGGGCGAATCTTGAGGCAATGATTGCCCATAAAGAAGCGATGCTTAGAAAGGGTGAGAACTCCAAAAATAGTTCGCTTGTTAACAATGACGCACTAGAGGCAGGAATAAAGAATAAGCGGGCGGGAAAATCCGAAGTCGAAATTCGCTACCTAGACTATTCAGACGAACTTAATAAGGTCGGAAATGAAGAGCTTCTTGAAGATGTGCAAAAAACCTTGGCCCTATTTGAAAGTCTTCAGTGGGGAGAAGGACAGGCCATCTCTGAAGTTAGAACCAAGTTTAATAAGAAATTCTCCGCTGCTCCAACCCAAAGAACATTTATTAATAATTTAAAAAACCTTTTAAAAAGAGAAGTTCCTCTTTCTCGCTCAACAAAAAACTTACCCCAATATAACGAGATTACAGACCTACTAATTACCAAGACTTTCCTTCAAGGTTTTTGTGGAGAGGATGATTTCTCAAAAGAGCTGGCCAAGGCCGTAAGTAGAAAATTGAGAATTTCAATGGCCTCTATCCTAAAAGCCGTAGCAGCATTTCTTGCCAAAGTTGAAGGACAAAATGAACAAAAGATTTATAAAACAATAGTAGAGGCAAAGAACCCCTTTTCCGCTTGGGATCTCCCTAGCCGAGAAAAATTAGTTAACAAAGCACTTATCACTGAAGACAAGAAATACTTTGTTTCTATCAAAGATCTTATTGAATCTATCACGGCTGAAGCCCATCTATTTCATACCCTCTCTCCGCTTCCCCCACTAAACGGAAAAAATGATATCCCAGGGGCCTTAAAAATTTTTGGATTAACGGAAGAAGCCAGCGCGGAAGAAATTAAAAAAACTTATAAGAAACTATCGATGTTAAAACATCCAGATCGGCTGGCCAGTAAAGGAATTCCAAAATCCTTTGAAGAAGTGGCCAATGATAATTTTACTCAAATTCAAGCGGCCTACGATATACTAAAAAATAAGGACTAGAAAAAATGCCCAAATCAGAAGAAGAATTAGTAAGTGATATGGAAAGAGAGCTTGTCCATATAATCTCTGAAACCAATGGTATCAGTTTATCGAACACCTTGGAGCTCCTCACCTTTAGTCCCCTTTCAAGAAGAAATCCACAGGTTCTAAAAATCGTTGATGAGTTTATTCATTTGCTGGCTCAATTTCATATAGATGAAGTGCCTATTGAAAAGCTATTAGACCATCCCCTCTCCATGGCCTTTAAAATGTTTTTCAAGGCCTTTCCACTTCCCTACCACGAAGAGCATATACATCTAACAGGCTCTCTTAGTGCTGAGTTCATTTTTCCTAGATTAAAAAAATTGATAGAAGGGCCTAATGAAGAGATTTACAAAGAAAAAATAGTAGAAGTTTATGGTGAAGACTCTTGGCCAATTGAAACGGTACAAGATGTGGACCGCCTTATTAGACTCAAAGAAGGAGAGCAGTTTAAGACATATCTAAAGATTTTATTCCTTCCTAAATTAATTCTTGTAGATAAACAGGCTCATATCGATGCCGCCTATCATATGGCCTCGGAGCTTTACAAAAACTATAACGTTGGAAAAATCAGGCTTAAATTCACTCTTTCAAGAAGCTCCGGTATTAGCACGGAACAGATTCCAGGAATCGGAGACGTCTCGGAAGAGGAAGTTGTCATGGGTCTTTACGAAGGCTTTAAAAAATTTCAAAAGGAAGTACCAAAATTTAACTTTATTTTAAGTCCTAGTTTTAGAAAAGAAGCTGACTTCTTTGATACTGAAAACTTTGAAACTAAAAAAGAGCATTTTAACCAGCAGGTCAACTCAATCATGACGCTGCTTGAGAAGTTTCCTGAGCTAAAAGGACATCTCAAGGAAGTAGATACGGTTGGTGATGAAAAAGAGCTCTATAGAAAGGCCCATTTTGAAGAAATGAAAGCGGGTCTTAGAAAACTTCAATACGCTGGCTTTAAGATTCGCTCCCACCACGGTGAAACCTGGAAGGTGCTTAGAAAAGGTGTTCAATCCGTAGATAATGCCATGAACATCTGGCATATCGATACCCTTGAGCATGGTTTAAGCCTTGGGGTTAATCCTAACTACTATTTTCATAGACTCTACCAAAAAGCCATGGATCTAAACCGTGCAGAAAAAGCTCCTGATGAAGGAAGCCAGCTCTACGACGAGCTTAAAGATTTAGATTGGCATGATGAAAAAGTTAAAAAGAAAATCTTTGCGGGTAAAAAACTTACGGAAGATGAAGAAACTAGTTTTATTAAATCGAAGTTTCATACGGCCAGAGAAATTGAGCACTACCAACATGATGTTCTTAATAGAATGATTCATAAGAAAGTTTCTCTTGTGGCCCTTCCCTCTTCTAACCTTAAGCTAACGGGAATGTTTCCAGATTATAAAGATCATCCTTTTTCTTGGTGGGAGAAAAAAGGAGTAAAGTTAGGGATTGGAACAGATAATTATATTACCCTTAGCACAGACTATATTAACGAGCTTCTGATCCTACTTTATTCTGACCCTGAAAACCTAAAGATAACAAAGCTGCTTATGGTGGCGACAAGGGAAGATAGAAGACCATTTATTAGTCATTTGCTTTGGAAGATGCGAAAAGAAGTTAGCTCTTAGCCACGGGAAGAATAATTTTAAAGCAATTCTCCCCTTCAAAGCTATCGTAGGAAATGGTGCCACCGTGAGATTCAATAATCCCTGTGCAAATGCTTAGACCAAGTCCGGCCCCTTTACCTGAATTCTTCGTGGTGTAAAAAGGTTTAAAGATTTCACTTCTTATTTCTTTAGGTACACCTCCACCCCCATCAAAGACAAGAATATAAAAATAGTCTTTTTCTTTAAATGTTTTTACCCTAATCCATTTTTTGGACTCATCAGCTTCTTTATCAACAGAATCAAAAGAATTATTAAACAGATTTAAGAGTACCTGAGAAAGCTCAACATGATGGCAATTGATCTTAACGTCAGCTCCTAAGTCTTTTTGGATATTAACATTTTGAAACTTAAATCTTTCCTCACAAAAGACAAGAGTTTCACTCAAAATATCAGAAAAAAGAATGGGACTAAAGTCTAGTTTTTTATTGGACTTTGAAAAAACCAACATAGACTTAATGATTTTATTCATCCTTAAAACTGAAGTTTTTGTTTTTTCTAAATACTTTGGTATCGATTCATCCTGAAGTTCCATACCCTCTAGTTTTTTTTCTAATAAATTCGTCGAGCTTAAAATAATCTGCAAGGGGTTATTAATTTCATGGGCCATTCCCCCGGCCATTTCACCTAAGTCAGATAATCTGGCCGCATGAATATTTTTTTCTTTTTCGTTTTGAAGGTTTTGAATGGTCTCTTTTAGCGAAGTAATATCTTGAACCTGCCCTACAAAGTACTTCTCCCCTGAATCAGGATCTGTGTTTAAGAAGACATTAAGAATCACCCACAAAATATCTCCATTCTTTTTTATATAGCGTTTTTCAATTTGAAAGGATTTTTGACGAGAATCAACAAGATTAATATCCTCTCTTACATTTCTTTCAATATCATCGGGGTGAGTAATATCCTCAAAGGACATGCCAATCAACTCATTTTGAGAATATCCAAGTAAAGTACAGAATTTTTCATTGGCCTTGATGAATGTTCCATCAATTGAGCAAATGCCAATTCCAATAAGACTATTATCAAAAACATTAAAATAAGTTTCTGGAGAAATTTTTATCTTAGAAAGATTTTTGTTTTTTCCGAAGTATTTACTTAAAAGCTTCATCTAAATTTCCAATTGCTCCCTAACGGCCCTTGCTACAAACTCTGGGGTTAACTCTACCATGCATTTTTGATAAACCTCTTGCGAGCAATTTCCCCTGCCATCCTTTGTACAAGGTCTGCATTCAAGGTCTAATTCAAGAGTTTTTATATTTTTATTAGTAGCAAAGCCAAAGGCCGTGGGTCCCATTAAAGAGATTCCCTTTTTTCCCAATAAATCTGCCACATGAATAAGACCTGTATCGGCCGACACTAACAGCGGCGCTTTAGAAACAAGCTCACAGGACTCGGCCAAGCTTAATTTTCCGGCCAGATTTTTCACTCGACTTGAATCCACTTCTTCAAGCTCCTTGCAAAAACTATCCCCAGGACCTCCGAGAACCACAAATTTTTGTTCAGGAAGTTCTCTAATTAAATTTTTCCAGTGCTCTAATGGCCAGCGCTTCATCTCCCAAGCAGCTGAAGGAGCTAGTGCAATTCCTTCAAACTCTTTGCCTCCAGAAAAACTCCAGCTATCTGAAAAGCTCTCCCTAGGTCCTATTCCCCATTTTTCAATGGGACGGTGATAACTAAGCATTCCCTTAAATGGTTTTGGAAATTTATTTATTCCGAGACTAAAAAGTAAGAACCTCTTAAAGCGCTCCTTACTTCTGCGAGCAAGTTTTGGTCCTAAGCATAATGGTCTTAAAAGCGAACAAAGAATTCGAGAGCGCATAGATGAATGAGCATCATAAATATGGGTAAATCCTTGCCCACGAAGCCTTAGACCAAGCTTAATTAATCCTAAAAGCCCGTCCTTCCTATCAAAGGCCCAAACCTTGCTTACTTTCTTTGAAAGGCCTGGCACATCCAAAAGATCAGATCTAACCAGCCAATGAACCTCTGCATCAAAAGATTCCCCAGTAAGAGAGTCAAGAACACTCATGCACTGAACAATGTCCCCAAAGCTAGAAAGTCTGATTATAAGCACTTTATTTTTCATCTACTACTAGACTACAAGTTCTCAAATTGGGTGGCAATTGGATAGAATACTCCTATGAAATGGCTCCTCCCCCTACTACTTTGCTCGGCCCTCCAGGCGAGAACCTTTTACTCTGACGATGTTAGAGTAGCCCCATTATCTGACCACGGAAATATAGTGGTGGGAAGCATTTGGCAAAACCTAGGTTGGCCCGCCAAGATGTCTCCTAAGTTTGAACCAAAGCCTGCCCCAACTCCAAAAGTTGTAGTGAAGCCAACCCCAATTCCTAAACCAACACCGGCTCCTGTTATTAAGCCTGACCCAACTCCAAAGCCTACTCCTAAAAAATTATCTAAGGGCCAACAGGCCATTCAAGATATGCTAAAAAAGAACCGCGAGCGCTTAAAGCATAAAACTCAAAAGCCTAGTCGAGTGCCAGAGAAAAAGCTCTCCTTAAAAGAGCAGCACCTTAAAAACCTGGATGCTTTAAAAAGAAAGAATCAAAGCACCCTTTCAGATTGGCAGTCAAAAAGAGATCAAACCTTAAAGCATTGGAAGAAAAAGCAAAAAGAATTTTTAAGTCAGCTAAACGACTTTAAAAAGGCCACCTTCAATTTTGAATCGGCCGGAGTTCCCGTGGGTCCTTCTAAATTAAAAAAGCCCTTGGTCACACCTATTAAATCAAAATTTCATGTAATTCCTGGGGCCTTTGATATAAGCATTAAAAACCAAGGGAAGCGTCCCACCTGCGCTGCCTTTGCTGGAGTCAGGGCCGTTGAAACTCTACTTTCCGCCCATGGAAATCAAAAAGATTTATCCGAGCAATACCTTTACTGGTCGGCCAAACCAGATTGCCAAACTTCACCTTGCTCTAATCGAGGCTCTTGGGTTTCTAAGCCTTTTAAAAATTCCTCGAGAAATACTTACCCAGATATTCCCCTAGAAAAGGCTTGTCCTTATTCAAAATTTGATCGCCCAAGCAATCAAACTCATATCCCCCTTGGGATGGGATGCCGGCAAGGCTCTGTTCAAGTTAAAGATTATCAAAGAATTGAGACCCTCGATGAAATTGTTGGCTCACTAAAAAGTAATCAACCTGTCGTGGCCGGTTTTAAGCTCACTCCAAATTTTTATAAAAATAATGGACTGGTCACTTACCTAAACTCAAAATCCGGTGGACTTATGAACGAACATGCGGGAGGACATGCCATCCTCCTCATAGGGTATATTAAACTTCCATCAGAGCTACAAAAACGCGGGGAAGGAAAGCTCTGCTTTTTAGCGGCCAATAGCTGGGGAGAAGGTTGGGGCCAAGGTGGTTATAGCTGCTTAACTGAACGCTGGGTGCGTCAACACCGTATAAAGAATGCCTTCATGGCCTTAAAAAGTGCTAAAATTAAATAAATTATAAAACGAGGACAAGGATGCCCTTTTCAAAAAATCATTTAATCAACTTAATCCAATTGGCTGTTCAACATGGGGCCAGTGATATTCATATTCGCTCTGGGGAAGTTCCCTGTCTTCGAATTCGCGGCGATCTCGTCCCAGTTAAAACAAATGTCTTAAGCGCTGAAGATATGAAAGAAGTTTCTAAGATCATCCTTCACCGAAAAGATCTTATCGACAAACTTGGAACCTTAACTGAACACGATGGAGGCTTTGCCATTCCTGGTCTATGCCGAATCCGTTATAACTTTTTTAGATTCAATAGAAAGATTGGATTGATCCTTCGTATCGTAAAAGAAAATATTCCAACCCTTGAATCCTTAAACCTTCCAAAAGTTTTAAAAAATATAGCAAGTCAGCAGCGAGGCCTCGTCCTTGTCACTGGGGCCACTGGTTCTGGTAAGTCCACTACCCTGGCCGCCATGATTGATTATATAAATGAAAATCGTCCCTGCCATATTGTGACCATTGAAGATCCAGTGGAATATCTTCATCCGCAAAAAACCGCTCGTCTTAGCCAAAGAGAAATTGGTAAAGACACCAAAGATTTTGCCAGCGCCCTAAGAGGGGCCCTAAGACAAGATCCCGATGTTATCCTTATCGGTGAGATGCGAGACCCGGAAACAGTTCAAATTGCTTTGAAGGCCGCAGAAACTGGCCATATAGTTTTCTCCACCGTTCACACCACTGACGCCATCACTTCAGTGGGCCGTCTTATCTCCATGTTCCCACCGGAGGAACAGGAGGAAGTGAGAAAACGTTTAGCAGAAAATCTCTACGCTACCATAAGCCAGCGTATGCTTAAAAACGCTGATAATACCGGCGTCGAAGTGGCCCAAGAAATCATGGTCACCAGTCCCGGTATCAAAGAATGTATCAAAGGCGAAGAGAGCATTAACCGAATCCAGCAAATCATTCGAGAAGGTCGCGGCAAAGGTGGCAATGGCTCCCAATCCTTCGATCAATGCATTATGGAACTCTACCAAAATGGCCGCATCACAAAAGAAACGGCCCTTGGCGCTGTCGCCTCAGAGTCCGACTTTATGCAAGCCCTTATTGTTGATTAGTTTTCAGAAGTGAAAAACTTCACTCTAAAATTAATTTTTCTGTAAAATAATGCAATAGACATTTGTTATGAACTCCTTAACTTTTTCAAGGAGACTTAATGATTGAATCAAATATTTTACATGGCTTTTTAGACAGGCTTACGAAAGAGGCCTTAGAGGAAATCGAGCGAGGTGGAAACTTGAATCAGCAAAACGCATTGCCATTTCTAATTAAAGATCAATATTCTAAAATCACAAAAATGGAAAAGAATTTCGCTACTTCAGAAGAGCTATTAGATTTTAAACAATATACAATTGAAAGATTTAATCTTGTAGAACAAAGATTTATAGAATTAGAAGCTTCAATTGATGCAAGATTCGAAGCCTTAGAAAAGAAAATGGATTATAAATTCAAAACCCTTCAGTGGAGTATCGGCTTTGGCTTCACCATTATTGCGCTATCTCAAGCTTATTTAGCTTATCGGATCCATCTCTAGTAAATGTTTGATAAAGACCAACTAGAGCTTCTTAGAAAGAAACCTCCCCTTGAACCCTAGGCGCTCCCCATCCATTTGTTTTTGCCATTTTCTTATTTTTTTAAATATATTTACTCACCGACCACAATTCAAAATGATTGAGTAAATTGTTTTTTATTCCCGTAATTTCAAATACTATGGAGTTTTCGGTAGGGACAGGGGCATAAGAATATTGAGTACACGAAGAGGTATTTTGGCAGGCCTTAACGCAGGGAAAATGAGCGGGCCTTGGTGTTTTGGGTTAGTCAAAAAAATTAGATTCTTTGGTCTTTTTTCCAATAGGTAAACTCATTCAAAGCTTGAAATTAAGTCACTCCTTTCTACTAACTTCAAACTAGGATCTGGGAAGTATACCCCATCTACATAAACAAGCTCCAAAAATACCTCTTCTCCTTTTCTAATATTAACTTTAATACTATTAGCTTTACTTTCTTTTGCAAAAATAACATATTCCCCTGGAGGAAGCTCTATCACCAACGGATCAAACTTAGAAACTTTTCCAATTCTCTTCTTTTCGTTTACTTCATTTACATAAATCTTCGTATGGCTGGTCACTTTTTGAAAAGTTTTTTTCGCAATAAATATTTTCCCAAAACCATCTTCTGTTTTTCTCTCTTTAGGTATATAGGTCGAATACTTTACGGTACTACATGATGTAATCACTAAGGCGAATATAATAAACGTCATCTTTACAACTGACATGAACTCTCCAATTCTATTTTGTTTTTTATAAAACAATAGGTTCCTTTTTCAATTTTTTTCCCTTGAATGATGTGAGGAACATTTATTTTTAACTTATAAGGCTTTCCATTTTTAAAAAATATTATTTTTGTCCCTTCACCAAATGTATACTGATTATACATGAATTTTTCACTCAATGTGACTTTATAAAAATAAAGTCTGCGGAAGTCCTTAGACATTTCATTCGCTGAATGTACCGAGCTCGACTTAGGAAAATTGTATCTCCTGAGATTTTCAGGTATTTGTAAGTACTTCTTTCCAAATATTCGAGGGACAGTCCCACAGCCGAACATATTAAACAGCAAAGCAAAAATTGAATTCAATACTAATTTTTTGAACATATATTATCTCGTGCAAACTTTGTTGCTGTCTCTCTATTGCAGGAAGTATCCTGTATATCCTTATATGCGAAAACGATGCCTAGAAAAATACTTGCCCCTCCCAAGAAAGGACTATCTTTTCCAAAAAGATATTCTCCAAAACTAACACTGCCATGAGCTCCAACTCTTAAAGATGTACTCTGAGTCAAATTATTCTTAATATTAACTGCCACATTCCCTCTGGTTAAAAATCCCGTAAAAACAGCTAATCCAATTGACAGGAAAGTTGCTGTAGGGGATGCAAATGCCAATCCCCCATATATTGCTCCTACGATTGCCCCCTCAAGTATTCCTTCAAAGGCATGATCCAAATTACCAGGATCTTCAATAGTAGCAACAATACCTCCTACAATAGCTCCTACTATCGCGCCAACAACAAGTGCCTCTAAAAATTTCCCTGAAGGATCAACGAAACCTGTTGGCTTATTTAAAACGTATACATACTTATTATTAATTGTGACCGGTCTATCCAGCTCCCCTCTAAATGGATCCTCTTCCAAAAATCTACCTATACTTGCATCATAATTTCTCGCTCTGTAATGATATAACCCCGACTCCTTATCATACTCACGATTCGTGTAAGTAAAGAACGGAGCAAGTACTTCATTCCCACTAATCACATTACCACTGGCATCCGTTGTGTTAACCAGCTCTCCAAACGCAGAATAAATATGATGCTGCACTTTAGACCCAGCACCATCAACAATATCAACAATTGTTCCTTGGCCGTCTTTTATGTAGAAATAAGATTGTGCGGCTTGTGCTGTTCCTTTTGCTACTCCGTCTGTTGTTACATCGACAGATAAGACATCATCCGTTCTAAGAGTTGAGTGGGTATAGGTCGCTAGGAGTTTATTGTCGATGTCAAACTCAGCTAGGATTTCATTACCGTCATAGACATATTTTCTAGTGAATGAATTTGCTGGAGTCACTAAGTCAGTAACTTGTTTTTTAACTCTTCTTCCAAGAGCGTCGTAGACATAAGTAATCTCTTTTGTTGGCGTCGCTCCTTCAAAGTAATCAATACCAACCAACTGATTTTCAGAGTTATGAACATAGTTGATAACTTTTGAATCGGTTTTTGAGTTCTTAGAAGATAAGTTTCCATTTTCATCATAAAAATAAAGGTAACGATAGTCTTCAGTTAATCTTTGAGAGTTCGCATCATAATTATAACTTCCAAAGTCATCGGTGAGGCGGTTTCCATTTGAGTCATAAGTAAAATTTTCTGTTAGAGATTCTGGATTGGTTCCTTGAGTTAGTTGATTATTATCGTCATAATCATAGTTTGCTGTGCCTGCTGATGAACTTGCCGTTTTTCTGTTACCGATTAAGTCTTTCGTGTATGAGAAGGTATTAATATTGGTTCCAGAAGTCTTTTGATGAATAATGCTGGTTAAAAAGTTGGTATCATCAAAATTGAAGGCCGTGTCTGATCCAGGTCTTGAGACTCCAGTCAGGCGGTTTCCAGTATCATAAGAAAATCCAAATGATTCAGATTTATGATTTGTAAGTGAGGTTAATCTATTTCCAGTATCGTAGGAATACGAAAAATTACCAATATCCGTTTGCATGCTAGTTCTATTTCCTGAAACATCATAGTCATACTCAACTTCAAAAACTGGTAAATCAGAATGTGCTCCTAGCCCTTGAGTTTGAACCGCATCGACTAAGTCCCCTGCTTCATTCCTTTCATAGATAAAGTCAATCTGAGAAAAACCATTTTTAATTTGAGTTACATTACCTCGAACATCGTAGGCAAACTCGTAGGTATTATCTGGAAGAGTTCTTTTTGTGAGTTGATCTAGATTGTCATACTCAAAGGTCTTAGTATTACCATTTGGATCAATTTCTTCTGTAACATTTCCATTATCATCGTATGAAAGCTGTGTAATTTTCCCTAAACTATCCGTCTTCTTAGTTAACCTCCCTAAAACATCATATTCAAAAAGAGTTGTATTATTAAGAGGATCAATTATTTTAGATAGCTCCCCAGTAGGTAGGTATTCATACCTAGTCAGCTCTCCCTTAGGAGTTAAAACCGAAGTTAAACGGTTAAAGGCATCATAAGTATTAACAGTCTCCTGCCCATTAGCATTTTTAACTTTTGTAACATTACCGGCAGCATCTCTGGTGAAAAGAGTTTCATTTCCTTCTGGGTCAGTTTGACTTAACAGGTTACCTCAAGCCACTTTCTTTTTAGTTTTGAATTTTATTTCAAATCCTAACGCCCCAATCAGTCTGATAACTTCATCTAGGGATTTTTCGTAGTTGGAAGGATCGAGAAGTCTATCGATCTGCGATCTTGAAGTTTTTAGCATTCTTGCCATATCACTTTTTGTAAAATTTGATCTTTGATATTTTTCAACGGCTTCCAAAGTAAGCTTATGTAAAATCATATCTCTGGTGTGGTCTGGTTCCTGTTCGAATTCTAAAAAAGCGTCTAAGTGGATTGAGTCTTCTTGCCCATCTTCTAACACGTAGGTAATCGCCCTTTTATCTAACTCTCGATCTACATAAATATCAGAAACTCTATTTTCTTTACTCGGAACTAGTCGTAGCTTTACGTAAGGTAAAAAATATTCTCCATTCTTTGTTGAGATGATGATCCTTTTAGACCTATTATTATTTTCCACACTACGAATTTTCATAATCTCTTCTCTTTTCTAAGCTCCGCAATTGCTTTTAAAATTTTGTTGTTTATTTTTCCTTTAATCACAACATTATCTTCTAAGTTGTATTTAGCTATCTCTTTACCATCCTTAAAAATATGAACATGATAAGGGTCATGATCACCTATCCAAGTTATAAAAATATAGCCTGATTTCTTTAACTTTCCCAAACTTATCGTACCACACAAGGTACATCTTTAATCAAAAATGGAAAAACTTTCATTCGTAAATTTTTAAACCAAATCATAAGACCTCTACTGATTACACACACTTGTAATAACTCGAGGCGATAATAACAGGAACGGATTTTTATCCAATATTTAGGTTGTCTGGACTTTCAGATTTTTCAGATATGAATTATGCCAAGGGCGAAGTCGCCAAACTACGACTTCGCTTCAATTTTATCGTCCATGACCTTCTTAATTTTTTAGAAATAGGGAAGAATTTTATCCCAAACTTAGGTACTTAATTAAAAACTCTAAAAAAAGTAAAGTAAGCTGATCTTTCGTCTCTTTTGAAGCGCTTGCCCCCTAAAGTGTCAAAAGTACCTGTTTGTTGTTGGGAGGCTCGAACGCCAAATATTGTTCCAAATTCAGAACCATTTATTTGAAAACCAGCCTCTCCGATATATCCGAACAGACCGGCAACATCGGAGCCACCTTTGATAAGCCCCTCTCTTCCTCCTGTCTTAAGAATATAGTCTTCTTCCATGTATCGAATTGTGGCGAATCCAATTGAAATTCCACCAGAGACAAAAAGATAAAAATTACTCAGATTGAAAAAATACCATTTAAATCCACCATCAACTTCATAAAAGTAGGTTTGAGAATCTAGGTTTGAAGCGCTACCTGAAACCAAAGGATTATCGGTGTCGATATAACTATATTCAGCTCGAGAGCTATGAGCACTATACCTTAAGTGAGTAAACAGTGATAAAGAAGAAAACCTATTTTCTCCATAAATATGTAATCCAAAACCTTCGTTTATTTTAATTGCAGGTCTTGAGGTTCCTTCATTTAGAGTTTTACTCGTAAAACCTTTCGCTAAATGTACGCCACCACCTCCTGCGAGACTAAAGTCCGAAGCGTATAAATTTGTTAAGCTAAATAAAGTAATGAGAAAAAGTTTCATTGTATATTTTGATAACAGTTCGATCCAATATCACTGTCAGCGATCATAAGGGAATCTATGCCGCTTGTGATTTCTCTAGGTCCAAAGCTCCCCTTAGTAACCGAAAAAGATCTTTTTAATCCCTTTGCAATTGATGGATAAGTTGACTTTTTACACATGCTATAAAAAGTTACCGTCTTTAGATGCTCACCTTCCCCCCTAGCAATCTCGATAAGAATTTCATCAAGATTTTGGGCTATATACTGCTTTCTCTGTTCGTTAAAATGAACTTTCATTGCAAAGGCCGAACAGTCTCCCCAACTTGAAGTCGACTGGGTTTGAGAGGTAGAAACATTAGAGTAATATTTTGGATCGAGCAATGCGGTACTCCCCTCAGTTGTCGCATCAGAGGAAGCTGTAACTGGTCCATCTTCTTTAGATCCTTTTGTACATGCATTCCAATAGGCTTCTCCAATCCCTCCGTACTTATAGGTCTTATAGAGTCCTTTATTTAACATATCACTGCACTTATTCGAATCAATCGCAAAAGCAATGTTAAAGAACAATGAACTAATTAATATCAGAATTGGGTATTTCATAACTTCACCTGTAAAATAGAGTCATATGTTAATTTATCATATCACTAATTTAATTTCATTTAAGAGAATCTTATTCCTGAGCTTCACGCTCTGTTTCTCTGTAAAATTACCAGCGAGTCAACCATCATTACAATCGCTCTCTAAAAGCATGACCTGGAAAAAGCTTCTCTTGTTTGAAAATGGCTCCAGCAGAGTTTCAAACAAGAACTTCTTTGTTAGCGAGAACGGAAAGTTTTCTTTATATGAAGAGCTCGTGACGAGTGTAGAAATTATTAAAAGTGATAAGAGCAATAATTTCGCATGTCGATTTCCTGCTCGGTTTTCCTTCCTAAACTCTAGGCTTAATTTGAACATCAAGACTTCATGTGGAGACTTTTTAACATGGAAAGATAGCTTTGAGGCAGATGGGCTTAGTCTTATATACGCTAGCCAATTTTTAGGAAATCCCGCCAGTGCCTTTGGTCATACTTTCCTAAGGATTAAATCTAGTTCTAGGACATTTTATCTAAATAAAGTTTTAAGTTTTTCAGCAAGAGTTCCCGAGGATACGGGATCGATGGAATATATATGGAAGGGTCTCACTGGGGGATTTAAAGGATACTTTGGATTAGGCCCTCTTTACTTAAAGTTTCATGAATACTTACAAATGGAACAAAGAGATTTATGGGAATATGATTTAAGGATAAATGAGGAGCAACTCAGTTTTTTCCTTTCCTATTTATACGAATTAACAAATTTTGCCGATGGCGATTATTTTTTTATCTCAAAGAATTGCTCTGAAATGTTAGTCAATATTCTAGAACTCAATTTTCAAAAAGAAATTGCTTCTACTCTTGGCTCCTATGTTCTACCTATTGAAACGATTAAAGTACTTCAAAAAAAAGACCTAATCACAAAAGTCAATTATCACCCCTCTCTAACAAGTAAACTTCTACAGTTAGCTAACACGGTAAACAATGCAAAAGAACGTGAGGAACTTAAAAACATAATTGAGGGTTCTTTTATCCCAAATGAACACCATTCCGCTGACATTTTGGATTTTCATATCGATCGACTAAATTATTTAAAACAAAAACAACAAGGTGAATTAACTAAGAAGCAGAGAGTGTCTTTCATGAGGGCTCTTAAATTTAGGTCAGGAGTCGATACAGCCTCAAAAACACCCCCCCCAGCATCCTTTCCTCCTCATCTTTCCTCCTCACCACGAAGGATGTCCTTCGGTTACGGGATTAGAAATAAAGAGCAAGAATTTTTAAATTTTGAATATAGGGCAGGCTTGCATGATCTAAATGATCGAATCAATGGATATTTAAAGTATTCTAGAATTGTTTTTCTTAATACTAAGATTAATTACCTTCAACATGATAAAAAGCTCATCTTAGACGAATTAGAATTATTAAATCTCTCTAAGTGGGTTGACTTTAATATTTATACCACAGATTTTAGTTGGGGCTCAGGCTTGAAAGTTTTGAACTCTTACTTAGAAAAATGTTTCAACTGCTATCATTTTGATTTAAAAGCATTTTGGGGAATCGGCTCAAACACCAAAATAAATCATCTTTTAATTTACTCAACTTTAAATATAAACTTAAAGACTGGAAATTTAGATTTCAATAACCAAACTTTACCTGCCGTAGAAGCTGGTTTTATATACTCTCCAAACAATTTTATATTCAAGACAGACATTCAGTATCAGCTATCAATTGCCAAGCATATGCCTCTTCAAAAATCACTTAATTTAAGCTCAGAATTAAACTTACTCGTATCAACTAATTTCACTATTGGGACTTCTTATCAAAGAAACTTAATGAAAAATAGTCAGGTCCTTAAATCAAACCTATCCTTAGCTTTCTAACATAAGTTTTTTATCACATCTTTCAATCTACGACTTCGCTTCAATTTTATCGTCCATGACGACGGTGCCTGAGACCATGTCGTGGAGGGAGCGCTTTTCGTCGTTGAAGAGCATAAGCAGTGGTCCGAAGACGATGGCGATGGAGATAGGTTTGGCGATAAGTTCGCGAAAGAGAATGGTGAAGAAGCCTAGTTCTTTTTCTTCGTCTGCCGAGTGAATCGATAAACTGGTAAAAGATTTTCCCCAGCTTTGTCTGGTGAAGCAAGCTGGTATGGCGATGACCACGTAGTAAATGGTCACGGCGATTATTCCCATGACAAGGTTTTTAAATGTACCTGGATCAAGGGGTTGGTTGATAGAATTTTCTCTTAGGTAAATAAGAATTTTTTCTTCGATGGTGGGCCAGAAGGTATTGGCCACATAAAGAAGTCCTAGAAAAATGGCTGCGTCTATGATGCCAGCAATGGCGCGCTTTACGGGGCTTGCCATTAGGTCGTTAAAGTCAGGGATCTCCGCTTGGCGCATTTCTTCAGCTAGTTTTGAGCGAGATTTTCGACCAGAAGTAGGAGCCGCATCAAGTTTCATTCTCTTAGGCTGTCCGTCCATAAGATCTTTCTTAGCATCTCTTTTTTCTTCTTTTTGACCTAGCTTTTGGGCAAGTCTTTCTTTTCTTGCTTTTCGTTCGACATTTTCGCCTTCAGTTTTTACACCTTCAACTTCAAAGTTCCACTGGGTCTCATCTTTTTCTTGCTCATCAGACATTATAAATCCTTTATCTTCTGTAGCGTTTCATCTACAGACTTTTTAGCTTCATCACATCTGCTTTTCCACTCTTCATCAGATAATTCCTTATCAAGGTTCATAATCAGCTTTCCAAGGATAGCACTTCTATCATTGAACTCTCTTAAAAGTTCCGTGGCCAGCTGCTCATCTTCTAGGTTCTCAAGCTTGTCGAGAACCTCCTGCATATCAGAATTATCAATTAGGTCTTTTAAATCTTTCATACAATTATTTTACCATACTTAATTTCTTTCCGGCCTTAGCTCTTAGCATATCATCGATAATATATAAGCTTTCTTCAAGACCTGGGTCCATTTGTAGACCTTTTACCCATTCTTCTTTTCTTTGCTCAAAGTCTTTTTTCCACTGAGCTTCCTCTCCCTTAAGGACTTTTTGGTGGGCCTTAAGAGAAGCTTCAAATTCAGTCACAAGGATTTTCTCGTTTCTGTCATCAAGCTTTAACTTTTCCATAATCTTTTCGCTTTCTTCGTCTTCTTTAAGAAGCTTTTTAAGATTAAGGGTAACTTTAGTGTCTTCACGCCTTTTTGAGTAATAGGCCACACTTTCATTGATTTTCTTAAAACGCTTGTCGTTCTTAACTCTTTTAGCGCTTCTCTTTTTAAGTAGAGGAATATTAAAATCTTTTTTCCAAGGTGTGTACTTCATTGGAGCTACCTGATCCCAAGGAAGAGCGTTTTCAAGATCTTGCTCACGAGATTTTGAGTAGGCCATTGGATCGGGAAGAAAGATATCTGGAGTTACTCCTTTAAATTGAGTAGACGCTCCAGTTACACGGTAGAATTTTTGAATGGTTACTTTTAAGGCCCCCATACTTTTTCCAAACATAGAAACAAGCGGACCTCGGTTTAGGTCTAGAACTGCCTGAACAGTTCCCTTTCCGTGGCTATACTCGCCGCCCACAATAACCGCCCGACCATAATCTTGCATGGCCCCGGCTAAAATCTCAGAGGCTGATGCACTAAAGCGGTTTGTTAAAACCACAAGTGGTCCACCGTACTCAACTTCAGGATCATCATCTTTTAGGGTATCAATTGAGCCCGTATGGTTCTTAATCTGAACAATCGGTCCTGTCTTTATAAAGAGACCTGACATTTTTCTAGCGTCTTCTAAGGCCCCGCCACCGTTATTTCTTAAATCAAGAATAACCGCATCGACTTTAGATTTCTTTAAACGAATTAGCTCTTTTCTAACGTCTTCTGTACAGTTTCTATCTTTATCACTGCTTCCAAAGTCTCTATAAAATTTTGGAAGGTGGATATAACCAACTTTAAAATCAAGGTCTTTATGCTTGATCACTGAACCTTTGGCATAAGAGGCCCCAATTTCAACTTTATCTCTAATGATTGGAATTACTTTAAGTGTTGTGTCTGGCTTTTTAACTGAGAGACGAACTTCCGTTCCCTTTTTCCCTCTGATATACCTAACGGCGTCGTCTACTCTCAT
Organism: Halobacteriovorax sp.; assembly: GCA_002720865.1. Classification (GTDB taxonomy): domain Bacteria; phylum Bdellovibrionota; class Bacteriovoracia; order Bacteriovoracales; family Bacteriovoracaceae. The sequence continues at coordinate 1,340,913 of PBIO01000014.1, read as the reverse complement.
ATCAACGAGATCCACAACTTCTCCGTCCCCTTGGGCAACTCCAAGGATAATATCATCAACTTCAAGACCCTTTTGTCTCCAAGCGGCACCTCCAGGAACAATCTTAACAACTTTGATATAAGGACCATCTTCTTGAAGAACAGCTCCAATTCCCTCGAGCTGACCAGAGATATCGATATCAAAATCTTCTTTTCTTTTAGGTGGAAGGTAGTTGGTATGGGGATCATAAACCACGGTAATGGCATTAAAGAATTTTTCTAAATGATCATTTCTATCTTCTTTTAAAATTCTTGCAAAATATCTTTTATATTTTTTATCTACCTTAGCATGGGCCTTAGCGCGAAGTTCTTTATCAGTCATCTTCTCGATGGGCTTCTCTTTAGATTTCTTCGCTTTCTTTTTCTTTACCCCTAACTTAGCCGCTTCTGCTTCAGCCTTTTTCTTTTCAGCGATTTTCTTTGGATCGTTTGCGTCTCTTTTTGTTTCAAGGTACTGAGAATAACGGCTTAATACTTGCTGCTTATAAATCTTTCTCCAGTAGTCTTCGAATTCTTTTTGGCTGGTCATCCAGTCGCGTTTTTCAGGATCATACTCAAGCTCTTCGTCTTCAGTAAAAGTGAACTGACCTTTAAAATGTTTCTTCCTTAATTTATCAGCTTCTTTGATTCTCTTTTGAATGATCTTAATAGATTTATTTAAAAGAACATGATTTCCGGAGATCATCTCATCATCAAGATCAAGGTGATGCTTCTTAAGTTCTTTAACATCCGACTTTAAAAGAAACTGCTTTGAATAATCGAGCTTCTTTAAAAATTCCTTAAAGGCTTTTTTAGAAAGCTTGTCATCAATCTTAAGATCTTTGTAGTGATAAGTTTCTAGTGCGTTCTTAACAATGTTTCCGATCAAGCGTTCACGCTTATCAACTTTGACAGTCTCAGTTCCGGAAGCAAAAGCTGCACTTAGAAAGAGTAGGTTTACTAAAATTAGGCTGGTAAATTTCATTCGATTCTCCAAAGGGGTAACTGTTCTCCAATTTAGAGAACCTCTCTATTGTAATACCTCTACGGAACCTACAAAAGGGTGAATTAATAGGTACTTGTGATTTTCTGGTAGAATTTTGTCAGGCTTTGGTCAACTCACCGCGAACATTGACTTGATACACCTCGGCTTGGTCCAAGGCCTCGGTCAGAATGGGCGTTAGGTCATTTTCTTCTTCAAATCGGTGCCAATATCTTTTGTCAGGTTTAATAATGGGGTTCTTAGGTGCGAATAAACTACAAGCGTCATCGTGAGGAATAGTTGAGATATCGTGGGTACCAATTTCCTCGGACAATTTAATAATATCTCTTTTATTCATTCCCATTAGAGGTCTAAAAATTGGACGCTTTGAAGCATCGTCAATCAAACTAATATTACCTATTGTTTGACTAGATACTTGACCAAGGGCATCCCCAGTTAAGATGGCCTGGGCCCTAACTCGATCGGCTAAAAGATTAGAAGTTTCCACCATCATTTTTCTAAAAAGAATAGTGCGATATTTTTCTTCGCAAATGCCAGAGACTTTTTTCTGAACTTCTCCAAAAGGAACAATATAGAGCTTACTAAAGGCCTGATACTGACCTAGTACTTTTGTTAGCTCGAAGATTTTATCTTTTACTTCATCCCCTACAAATGGGTAGGCATAAAAGAAGATAAAGCTTTGCTTACAACCTCTTTTTGACATGAGGTAAGAGGCCACGGGTGAGTCAAAACCACCAGAGAGCATGGTGATAAGATGACCACTTGTTCCCCAAGGAAGACCGCCAACTGCAATTTCTTTTCTTGAAGAAACAGCAATCTCGTCTCTTAGGACTTTTATATCTAATCTCTGTTTTGGTTTATGAACATCGACCTTTAGTTTTCCATCATATTTTTTGAGAACATAGGCACCAACAAGTCTTTCAATTTCCATGCTATTTTTTGGAAACTGTTTATCCGTTCTATGCCCTTCTACTTTAAAAGTTGTAAAGTCCTCTCCCCAAGACTCGACTTCTTTATCCACTGCGGGCCAAATAGCACTTAGCTCATTATCTTTTTCCATAAGAGAAGCCGGGATTATAGAATAAATTCCAGGAACTTTTTTTAGGGCCTCTAAAGTTTCTTCAGAAAGCTCGTCATTTATTGTGACAAGAAAACGTTGATTTGAGTTTTCAAATTTTGAAGAGGTATTAAAAGCTTTAAATAGATCTTTTACATGTTCTTTTAAAACTTTCATAAGACGGGAGCGATTTCCCCCTTTTAGCCAAAGTTCATCTACGTTGATTAATATGGAATTCTTTGCCAAAATTACCTCTTCACAAACATTTGAAGCTCACTATAAACTTCTTTAAAAATTGAAATAAAGGCATCCACTTCCTCTTCGGTGCTCATTTTCCCTAGAGAAATTCTAAGAACAAACTTATGCACAGAAGTTGGAAGCCCTAAGGCCTTCATGGTGGGATTCTCCCCTTTTATTTTTGAACTACAAGCGGAAGTGCTAGCGATGGCCACTTCTTTTTGCTCAAGTGTCCTTAGGACAATATCGGAGCTAATACCTTTCCACATCATTGAGATGATATAGGGAGAGCAACGGTTAGGATCAAAAGGAAATTCTAAATCACTTGAGATTTCTTTTAAGGAGCTCACAAGTTTATCCCGAAGACTTAATACTCTTTCAAAATCATTTTGATAATTTTTCTGGGCCACTTCAAAGGCTGAATAAAAACTGGCTATTAAGGGATAAGCAATGGTGGAGGACCTATAATCTGTCTCTTGATTTCCACCATGAAGAAGAGGATTTAAACCCAATCCTTTTTTTAGCCATAGAGCCCCTACACCTTTGGGGCCTCCCATTTTATGGGCCGAAACAGTCATGCTATCTATGAGTCCACTGCTTAAATCAATTTCATATTTTCCAAAAGATTGTACCGCATCTAAATGCAAGTGAACCCAGGGAGCTTTTTCTTTTAGCTCGGCCGCGAATTTTTGAACATCAAGAAGACCGCCGCTTTGAGAGTTAACAGTACTCACAAGAACAAGCTTTAGATTTTTATCTAGAGCACTCGGTAGTAGAGAACAGCAAGGCACTCCCACGTCATCAAGTGGTAACTCAAGCACATTTTTAATCTCTTCACTTAGAGCAAAGGCCGGCTTTACAAGACTAGCGTGATCCCCAAAGGAGACATATAGGGAGTCTTCTTTTGAAAGACCAAGGCCTTTAATAAGAGAGTTATTGGACTCACTAGCAGAAGAAGTAAAAACAAAGCGAGAGTCTTTAGGTGCTTTTAAAGCGGCTTTAAAATTATCTCTAATTTCCCCAGTTTTCTTATTTAATTCCTTCCCCCATTTATGGGCCGCAGAAGGATTATAAAAGTCCCTCTCCATGGTGGATTGGAGGGTTTTTAGTGCTTCAGGGCACAATGGAGAAGAGGCTGCATGGTCAAAATAAAGCATGAAGCTTAATTCTCCCATATGACTAGACTTGTCAATCACATCTTTATAGCGATTAAGGTTGCAAGCCCAAAATCTGTCCATAAAATAGAACAAAATTATTTAAAGGATCCCTATGAAAAATAACGCTTATCTTAAATACCCCTCAATCTCTAAAGGCCAAATTTGCTTTGCCACTGATGACGATCTTTGGAAACTTCCAAGTGATTGCAAAACGGCCGTAAGACTTACCTCTGGAAAGGGAATTGCTAACGACCCCCACTTTTCTCCTGACGGAAAAAGAATTGCCTACACTAGCAGTGTCTCAGGTCAAAGAGATCTCTATATTATTTCTGAGCATGGAGGAATTCCAGAGCGAATGACCTATCACGGAGACGTCTTGGTTTCCGGCTGGACTTCGGATGAGAAAATTATTTTTCAATCAAGTCATGGCACTTTTAATATGAGAGAAAGAGTCCTCTTTGAAATCAATACCAAAACTAAAGTCATCAAACCTCTTGGTCTTGGTCATGCATCTGAATTAAAAAATGGACCTGGAAAATTAAGAGTTCTTGGGCGTAACCTTGGGAATCCTGCGAGATGGAAAAGATACCGCGGCGGAACGGCCGGTACTCTCTGGGTTGATAAAACCGGTAAAAATAATTTTAAGCAAATTCTAACCAATTTAAAAACAAATATCTGTAATCCAGAATGGGTAGGTAAAAGAATCTATTTTATTTCAGACCATCAAGGAGTGGGAAATATATATAGCTGCGATGAAAATGGAAAAGGAATAAAAAGACATACAGATCAAGAAGAGTACTACGTTCGCTCTTTTAATATTGATGGTGAAGAGCTGGTTTATCAATGCGCCGCTGAGCTTTGGAAAAAAGACTTAGGAAAAGGAAATGGGGAAAAACTTATTATTAATGTACCTAGCTCCTTTGACCAAAGTATTCCAAGGGCCGTCTCCCCAGTTGAAGACCTACATGACTATGTCCTAGCAGAAGATGCTGAAGAGCTAACTTGTATTGTAAGAGGACAAATATTTTCAATGCCCCCTTGGAGTGGAGCTCCTATGAGATTAGGAGATGAAGGGGTTCGATATAAAAAGCCATCATATATTTACGATGAAAAAGGTGATGAGCTTCATCTCCTGGCCGTAGGTATGGAACCCGAAGGTGAAGAAGAAGTCTTTCTTTTTGATATGGATAGCCTAGAGAAAAAGAAGATTGGTGGAAAAACCGATTGGGGAAAAATCTATCAAACAGTTGCCTCCCCTGATGGAAAGAAGATCGCCATAGCGAATAACCGCTGTGAACTTTTTATTATCACCAAAACAGGAACTGTCACAAAGATAGATACTAATAAAAAGTTTTTCTTTTCCGGTCTTAACTGGTCTCCAGATGGAAGATTCCTGGCCTACGAATGTAAAATTGGTTTTGAAAAAACTGGAATTAAAGTTTACGACACCAAAACTAAAAAATCCCAAATGCTTATTACGCCAATCTCTTATGATGGCTCTCCTCATTTTGATCCCACTGGGGAATATCTCTACTTTGTTGGGAATAGAGAATTTCACCCGGTTTATAATGAGACCCATTTTGATCTTGGCTTTCCATTCTCCTCTCGAATTTATGCCATCGTATTAAAGAAAGATGGAATTAGCCCTCTTGAGCTTCACTTAGATTTTGAATCAGAAGATTCTGGTTCGGAAGATGATGAAGAGGAGAATAAAGAAGAGAAAGGAAAAAAGAAAAAAACAAAAGCAGAGTTAGAAAAAGAAAAGAAGAAAAAAGAAGAGGAAGAGAAATTAAAAGTTGAAATTGATTTTGATGGAATTGATAACCGAATCGTTCCCCTTCCCATTCCTCTTGGTGGCTACCGCCACGTGATGGTGGTTAAAGATAAAATTTATTGGCTTAAAGAGCCGGTAAAGGGAATCAATCCCCATGGAGATAGCTGGGGAGGAGATACTGGTCATGAGCTAGGTGGCTATGACTTTAAGGTAAGAAAACCATTTCATATTGATAATGGTGTTTGGACCATGCGAACCTCTCGCTGCAAAAAATATATGATGTATGATGAGGGAGATGACCTTCGGATTATTAAAACAGATCAAAGGCCAACAGAAGAAGATGGTTATAATAGAAAAGATGGATTTATCGATCTAAAAAGAATCAAGACCCGAGTTGACCCAAAGACTGAATGGCTCCAAATGTATAAAGAAGCCTGGATTCTTCAAAGAGAGCATTTTTGGACCAAGAATATGTCTAAGATTAATTGGCAGCAGGTCTATAAAAGGTACTTGCCCCTTCTAGATAAGGTCCACACGAGATTTGAACTAAGTGATCTTATGTGGGAAATGCAAGGGGAGCTTGGAACCTCTCATGCCTATGAAGGAATGGGCGACTATCATAGAGAAGTCTATCCTTCTAGAAATGGATACCTCGGCGGAAAGTTTAAATGGATTGAAAAAGAAAAGGCCTTTGAGGTTCAAGAGATTCACTCCGGGGACTCTTGGATTCCTGGTGCCGACTCTCCCCTAAATGCTCCTTCAGTTGGTCTTAAGAAAAAGGATCTCATCTACGGAGTTGACGGGCAGAAGTTTAAAAATGCCAACTCTCTTGATGAAGCCTTAATTGGAAAGGCCGGCTCAAAGGTCAACCTAACCGTGGCCCGAAAGAAAACAAAAAGCGGTTATGAGGACCAAGAGTTTGTCGTCGTAACCACCTTAGTTGATGAGCATATGATGCTTTATCGTCAGTGGGTTGATAAAAACAAAGAGTATGTTCATAAAAAGTCTGGTGGAAAGCTAGGTTATATCCATGTACCGAATATGGGACCTTGGGGCTTTAGTGAATTTTATAGAAATTTCTTAACTGAAGTTAATCACGAAGGTTTAGTGATTGATATCCGTTATAATGGCGGCGGTCATGTTAGTCAGCATCTCTTAAAGATTCTTGCTCAAAAGAAAGTCGGCTTTGATACCACAAGATACTTTGGAGTTGAGCCTTATCCGATGTACGCCCCTGGAGCGCTTGTTTGTCTAACTAACGAGCACGCCGGAAGTGATGGAGATATTTTTCCTCATAGCTTTAAGCTAATGAAGCTTGGAAAACTTGTCGGGAAAAGAACTTGGGGCGGCGTTATCGGCATCTGGCCTCGAGTTGGGCTTAATGATGGAGCCTATACCACTCAACCGGAATTTAGTTTTTGGTTTAAAGATGTTGGTTTTGGAGTAGAGAACTTTGGAACGAAGCCAGATATTGAGATCGATAATACTCCAAAGGACTTCTCAGTTGGAAAAGACGCTCAGCTTGATAAGGCCATCCAAGTTGGACTTCAGGAAATAAAAAAGAATCCTGACTTAAAACCAAACTTTAAAACTTACCCGGATCTAAAGCTTCCTAAGCTTCCAAAAACTTAAATTTTTACCGTTCGAGTAGAGCCGCTCCGCGCGAAAGCGCGGGCGTGAGCTCTTTGTTTTTTATATAATTCTTTTCTTTTGGTCGGAACTTTTTCCATCACGGTAGTAAAAGCAATACTGCTTAACTTTTCTAAGTTTTTATCAATAAAACTATAAGTTTCTTTCGGGTAAACTTGAATTGCCTCCCTTAAACTCCAACCCACTCCCTTTTGAACATAATAATGCTCGTCCTCTAAAAGATTTTTAACAAATTTTAAAACCTTTGTTTTAGGAGGATATTTTTTTCTCATGGACTGATAGTAAAAAAGACTGACCAATGATTGTCTTCTCTTCCATGGATTTGTGGACTTATTCCACTTTTCTAAAGTCGGTAAAACCTTTGAAGGATTTGCTTCTAGGATCCTTGAAAGACAGTCCGAGTAAACATCAGAATGGGCCCAGTTCTCAATACCCCCGACATAAGTTTTAAGCTCGCTCCAATACCTTTCAAAGTCTTCATTAGACCTTCTGCTTTGATAATAAAAAAGTGACTGGGTCTTTACTTCAAAAACATTGGATTTATCCCAAATAAATTTCCAAATCTTTTTTTGAATATGATGGGGCTGATTAGAAAAGCTAAATCCTTCTTTATGTATTTTCCGCTGTTTAGGCGTAGCTAAAAACCATACTTCAAGTTTTGTATTATATATTTCTGGAGTGGCCGCCGTGGCTGCTGATTTTTTTGGTCTTCTGGTAAATTTTTTAAGCTTAAGTTCTACCTCTTTTAAGCAACTTACTAGACTCGGATTTCCCATAATTTAACTGCCTTATATCTGTGAATTTAGCACAAGGAATATACGAAGTCCCTCAAGCTAAAGCACTGTTATTATGACCAAAAATAATACTCAACTACAATCATAGCTCTAATTAAATTTGTTTGAAAACCGAAGAGCTATCGATGGTGAGAAGATTATTTTTATTTATTGTATTAGGTACGCTCTTAGTTTCCTGTGGTGGAAAGAAGTCTAAAAAATTAGATACCTCAGCAACCTTTCAAATCTTAGTTGGGGCCGTAAGCGATCCTAACTTAAGCGGTGGTGTGATGGTCTATGGTCGGGCCGCCGACGGACAGAACTTTGCCATTAATGTCACCAGTGATTCACTTTCCTTTCCCATTCCTAATGGGTCTTGGGATTTTTACGCTGTCGGTTGGGACGGAGCAACTCCCCTAACTGGAAATATTCGCTGCGGCGACACTTCTGCAAACCTAGATGGCGGAGACGCCGTTGTAAGCTTTACTCTTTCAGACGCCAATTGTGCTAACGGAAATTATGGGGCCACAACCTATAAAACAGGTAATCAATTTAGACCTCTAAGGCTTGTTCATTGTACAGATATCACAGGGGTCGTTAACGGAACTTCCGATTGTAATGGCCTTATCTCTTCAACAATGTCCTATCAAATTTCTTATGAAACCTTTGGAGAAGTTGGAAGCCCTCCCCTAGAGGCTGATTGTGTTGATGATGCTGGTAATGTTGGAGGCAATACCAATACAACCTTAAATCTTCCCACCGGTGGATTCTTTGCCAATTTTTTAACCGTTCGAATTGCCACCTTTAGACAAACGGGATGTGCCGGAAGTCCTTCTAAAGAATTCTTTTTTGATTCAGGTCTTGAAGGGGGCCACCCAGATTCGGTTCTTCATCCGGACGCGGGTCATTCAGTGGTCTTCTTAGATGCTCCGGCCACAATTGTTGTTCCAGGGATTTCGAATAATCCTTCATCCAATCATGTTAGAGAAGTAACAAATGGAACTTATAAATTAAAAAGTGTTGGTGTGGGTCTTGTTATGAAAAAGCAGGATATCACTAATGCTAATTATAAAGTTAAATCAAATAGAAAAGCAGTTGTAACAAAACCCAAATTTTCAGAAGCAACAAGTACCAATTATAAACTTCATGTTGGTACAAAATAAAACTAGGTAATGGCCATGAAAAAGCTGACACTACTAACCCTCCTCTTCTTTCTCCCATCTCTTGGGTTCGCCTTTGGTGTAACCTGGGAAGGACAGATCACTGACAGTGGTGATACTCCCGTCACAACTCATATGAGTGGCGGTACAACCGTCATCAGATTTAGTATTTGGGATGATACCGGGTCAACTTGTAAGCTTTACGAAGAAGATCATAATGTCGATATAACGGGCACCAATGGTTTTGTTTCTGTTGAGATAGGTACTGGTACTCCTACCGGTGGTTCACCAGCTTTTTCTGAAAATATTTTTTCTAATGCCAGTAATCCAATTACTGGTTTTGCCGCTTGTGCCTATAACCCAACAGCCTCACTTGGAAGAAAGATGGATGTCACTCTAGACCCACTTTCAGCCGGCGTAGGTGTTGAAACTTTTGCTACTCAAATTGATATCTCCTTATTACCGGCCGCGGTTTATGCTAAAGAGGCAACTCAAGCAAACACCATCGTCGCAAACGGAGTTACATCCGCTTCAATCTTAGATGGAACTATCGCAACAGCTGATTTTTCAGCGGGAGCCGTGGACTCTGCCGCTATTCTCGATGGAACTATTGCCAACGCTGATATGGCGGTTAACTCAATAACTGCGGCTGAAATTGTGGATGGCACCATTACAACAGCGGACATTGCGGCCGGTGCTATTACAAGTGCTGAAATTGCTGATGGAACTATTACTGCCGCTGATTTTGCAGCAGGAGCAATCGCCAGTGCCAGTATTGTGGACGGATCTATTTCCACTGCTGACTACGCTTCATCATCTGTTACATCCGTTATTATTCAAGATGGTACCCTAACTTCAAACGATTTTGCATCAGGTTCAATCACTTCGGTCATTATACAGGATGCAAGTATTACGGCCGCGGATTTAGCAATCGGCTCAGTGACAACAAATGAAATTTTAGACGGAACAATTGGTGCTGCTGATTTAGCAATTACAGTTCTTCCTGACACTAACCCAATTGTATCTGGAAGTTTTACCGTAAGTGCTGCCGGACAATTAAGACTACAAGATACGGCCGGAGGCGAATTTATCGGCTTTCAGGCCCCAGCAACAGTTTCAACTTCTGTTAGTTTTATCCTCCCTAGTGGAGACGGGACTTCTTCTCAAGTTTTAACAACTGACGGAGCAGGAAACCTTTCGTGGAGTTCACCTGCTGGTGGTAGTGGAGATATCACTGACGTCGTTGCAGGTACAGGTCTATCTGGGGGAGCTGTTTCTGGTTCAGCAACATTAAGTATCGCTCCAGGCGGAGTAACAACTTCTCATATTGCCAGTAGTTCAATCACCTCTAACCTTATTATGGACAATACCATTACGTCCGCCGATATCGTTAGTGGTTCAATAAACTCTACCTTAATACAGGATAATTCGATCACCACCGCTGACCTAGCCGTTAGTGCTGTTGGTTCAGCTGAAATTTTAGACGGAAGTGTCGCAACTATCGACTTAGCAAACAACGCTGTAAACTCAGCTAAGATTGTTGACGGTTCAATAACGAATGCCGACCTAGCGAATACTTATCTTCCCGCTGACGGAACCGTTGCCCTAACAGGAAATTTTCAGTTGGGCTCAAATAATATTCAAAACGTGGGGATAATAAACGTAGGAGCCGGCGCTGCCGCAACTCCAAGCTATACCTTTACTTCTGACACTGATACGGGTGTTTTTCACCCTGCTGCCAATGAACTTGGTTTCACAGTTGGTGGAACAGAAGGGCTTAGAATGAATACAAATGGTCAATTGGGAATCGGTACTGCAGCCCCTAGCGCCAGTGCTCTTGTGGAAATGAATTCAACCACGAGAGGTTTTTTAATGCCAAGAATGACTTCTGCTCAAAGATCTGGAATCGGTGCACCGGTTGAAGGTCTTATGGTATGGGATACAGATACAACTTCAATGCATATGTATAATGGTACAATTTGGCAGGACTCAGCTGCCGGTGGCCCAAGTGGAAGTTTTAATGGAGACGGCTCTCTTCCTATGACAGGTCAGTTTAGAGCAGCAGCTTCTAGTGGCTCAGCTTCTCCTGCGATCTCATTTGACGGAGATACTGATACAGGTATGTTTTCTCCTTCACCAAATAAAATTGGCTTTTCAGTAAATGGTCTTCAAGAAGTAGCGATCTCAGCAGTGTCAGGAGCTAATAATCCAGTTCTAACTTTTAAAGGTGACTACGGAACAGGTTTTACAACCTCTGTTTCCCCTTCTGCTTCAATAGACTTAATTGTGAGTAACCAACTTATTGCCGAGTTCTCTCATCAAGGTATCGCCGTTTCAAGTTCAAACGCTGGCCCTCACTACTCCTTTATTTCGGATCATGATTCAGGAATGAGTAGTTACGGTTATGGCGAATTAGGTTTTGCCACAAATAATATTGAAAGAGTAAGACTACGAGGAAATGGCTCCCTACAAATAACTCCTTCTGGAATTGCTTCTGGTTCAGCCTCAAGTGCTGCTCTAGAAATCAATTCAACGACTCAAGGTCTTCTTCTTCCAAGAATGACTTCTGGTCAAAGAACGGGAATTGGTGCCCCAGTGGAAGGTCTTATTGTTTGGGATACCACAACCCAGTCTCTTCATACTTATAATGGTTCTGTTTGGATGGATTCCGCAGGTGGAGGACCGAGTGGAAGTTTTAGTGATGGCTCGCTTCCTATGACAGGTTCACTTAGATTATCTAATGTGTCACCAAGTGCCGGCGGACCAGCTCTAACTTTTGATGGCGATACAGACACAGGTATTTATAGCCCATCTCCAGATAGACTATCAATTTCAGCTAATGGATTAGAACAATTAAGTATTAGCGGAACACCTCCTTCAGGTTCACCTTCGACAATTCTAAGTTTTGCAGGTGATTATGATACAGGTTTTGGTCACTCGATGGTTTCGGGTTCAGCCACACTTCATTTAAATGTCGATGGCGTTGAAAGTGCCGCTTTCACGGCCCAAGGTATTGTGCTACCTTCATCCGGCTCAGCATCAGCTCCGGCCTTAAGCTTTTTAGGATACCCCGATGTTGGTATCTATAATAGTGGCCCAGGCTCCATGTCTTTTGCCACCTCTGGTTCCGCAACAATGACGGTTAACAATGGGTATGTTGGTATTGGTACTGAAAACCCTGTTGATATTCTCCATGTTATTGGTGGGTGGCCACTTTTTGAATCAAATTCAAATGACGCTATCGCCACAGGACTTACATTTGAAAAATCAAGATCCGCGGCCTCTGTCATTGCCGATGATGAGCTTGGAGCTGTCGAATTTAAAGGTCATGACGGTGTGACACCTAGAACCGCTGCTTATATTCAAGCAGAAGTTGACGGAACTCCTGGTGTTAGTGATATGCCAGGGCGACTAGTTTTTCATACGACTCCTGACGGCTCAACAACTCCAATGGAAAGAGTTAGAATTGATAACCTAGGTAACGTTGGTATCGGAATTACAGCTCCTGCTAGTGAGTTAGATGTTAACGGAACAATTCGCGCCACTGATATTTGCGACGAATCAGGTACAAACTGCCAGGATATTTCTGCAGGATGGGCAACCGGTGATGTTCAAGATGGCGGGAACTCCTTTGCTGCGACCATGGCAATTGGTACCAATGATAACTTTGATTTTAAAATTAAAACCAATAACACGGATAAGTTCTATATTAAAAACTCTGGTGAAGTTGGAATCGGAACAATTGCTCCAGCGGCACAATTACATGTTAATGGTTTAGTTTATCAAACTGGAATTGGAGAATCGACTTACTTCGGTGAAGGTGCCGGGGATAATGATGATGCTTCCTCAAGAAGAAATGTTGGTATTGGTAAAGATGCTCTTAATTCTGTAACGACAGGTTCAAGTAATACTGCCGTCGGTTACCAAGCTCTTTCTTCTGCTACGGCCGCCCTTGATAATGTCGCCGTTGGTTGGAGGTCACTAGACTTTTTAACCACTGGTACAAAAAATATTGCCATCGGTAGAAGTGCTCTGGCATCCGCAACGGCAGAATCAGATAATGTTGCCGTCGGACATTCTGCAGGTACTTCATCTACCGGTAATCAAAACGTATTCCTTGGCTCAAGAGCAGGTGATACGGCAGCTGCAGGAAATAACAATATCTTGATTGGTTATAATGTTCAAAAAACAATTTCTACTGCCTCTAATGAACTACATATTGGTAGTGCCATATTTGGAGATCTTACATCAGGAGATATTGGGATTGGAACTACGTCTCCAGGGTACAAACTTGATGTAAGTGGCGATATCAACGGAGCTGTTATTAATGGTACAAATTTTGTTACAACTGTTGGTGGCTCTGCTGCCTCACCTGTAATCTTCCCTACTTCAGATAATAACTCAGGTCTATTTTTTCCAGCAGCAGATGAAATTGGTATTACCACTGCAGGTACAGAAGCGGTAAGAATTGATACTGGCGGGAATGTTGGTATTGGAGTTACGACTCCAGCTGATAAATTAACCGTAAGTGGGGATATTAGAGTTGGTCAGGCCGGTACTGATGGTTGTCTTAAAGACTTTAGTGGCGGAACAATTACAGGTACCTGTTCTTCAGATAAAAGATTAAAGAAGGACATCAAGACTCTTGAGAAAGTAAGTGAAAGATTTAAAAAAGTAAGAGCTGTAGAATGGGTTTGGAGAAAAGATCAGTTTCCAGATCGAAGATATGGTTCCAGTAGAAATGTTGGTGTAATCGCTCAAGAACTTGCGGCACTCTTTCCTGAATTAGTAGAAACAGACGATGAAGGATATTTTAAAGTTAAGTATAACCATCTTCAATTTTACGTTATGAAAGGTTTAGTAGAGCAAATCAATGAGACGGATGCCCTTAAAGAGAAAATTAAAAAGCAGGATGCCGAAATAATTGCTCTTAAAGAAAAGCTATCTCAATTACAAAACCGAGAAATTGCGAGTATTAAGGCTGAAAACAAAAAGATGAAAGAGCGTTTTGAAAGACTTGAGATCATGATGCATCGTCAGATGATTTCTAAAAAGTCTGCCAAAAACGAAGTTAAAGAATAAGAAGAAGTTTTTAAATTTTACCTGCAAATACAAAGCCCTCCGCATGGAGGGCTTTTTTATTTCAGATGTGAAAGTTGATTTAGCGACAAAAACTGATTTAAAACTATGAGTTTAATCTTCTAAGAACGTAGTGAAGAATCCCACCATTTCTAAAGTAGTTAAGCTCATCTTCCGTATCAACTCTTGAAACAACATTGGTTGAAACAGTTGAACCATCTGCTTTAGTAACAGTTAACTCAAATTCCATCTGTGGTTTTAGATCCCCTACTTGTTTTAGAGAGATTTTTTCGGATCCGTCTAGCCCAAGAGTTTTTCTTGATTCACCGGCCTTAAACTGAAGAGGCATAACACCCATTCCAATTAAGTTTGAGCGGTGAATTCTTTCAAAAGATTCAACCACAACGGCCTTTACGCCCTGAAGGTTTGTGCCTTTAGCGGCCCAGTCTCTAGAAGAGCCTGTTCCATATTCTTTACCGCCAATAACAACAAGAGGAGTTCCCTCGCTGATATATTTCATAGCCGCATCGTAAATACTCATTTGCTCCCCTGTAGGAATATGCTTGGTGTATCCACCTTCAACACCGGGAACCATTTCGTTTTTAATTCTGATATTGGCGAAAGTTCCACGCATCATAACTTCATGGTTTCCACGGCGTGATCCATAAGAGTTAAAATCGTGCTGCTTTACACCGTTATCTGTTAGGTATTTACCACCTGGGCTATCAAGCTTGATAGCTCCAGCAGGAGAAATATGATCGGTTGTTACTGAGTCCCCCATAAGAGCAAGGATTGAAGCGTTCTCTACATTGAAGCTATCAACCACTCCTTCTTTGATATTATCAAAGAAAGTTGGGTTTCTTATATAGGTAGATTTAGGATCCCAAGCAAACTTTTCTCCAGTAGGAGCGTTTACCGCTTTCCATTTATCATCACCTTCAAAAACATTGGCGTAACGTTTTTTAAACATCTCAGAAGTTAAATGATCTTTAATAACTTCTGCAATCTCAGCATTGCTTGGCCATAAGTCTTTTAGGTATACATCATTTCCGTCTTTATCTTTTCCAAGTGAATCCGTTGCTACGTTATCAAGGATTGAACCAGCAAGAGCATAACAAACAACGAGTGGAGGTGATGCTAGGTAATTAGCTTTAACGTCTGGTGAGATTCGTCCTTCAAAGTTTCTGTTTCCAGAAAGAACTGAAGTTGCCACGAGGTCATTCTCGTTAATACATTTTGATATTGGCGCTGGAAGAGGTCCAGTGTTTCCAATACAAGTTGTACAACCATAACCAACTAAGTTAAACCCAAGAGCATCAAGGTCTTGCTGAAGTCCTGACTCAACTAAGTAGTCAGTAACAACTTTTGATCCTGGTGCAAGTGAAGTCTTAACCCATGGCTTTACTTTCATGCCTCTTGCCACGGCCTTTTTCGCAACTAATCCCGCCGCCATTAGAACAGATGGATTTGAAGTATTAGTACAAGAAGTAATGGCCGCAACCACAACATTCCCGTGCTTCATTTTATAGTCTTGTCCGTCTACATCAAATTCTTTAGCAAGATCATCTGGGGATGCTTTATAAACATCTGCCATATGCTTTGTGAAGGCCTCTACACCTTGAGTAAGCTCAATTTTATCTTGAGGTCTCTTTGGTCCAGAAATACAAGGAAGAACTGTTCCCATGTCTAGCTCAACAGATGAAGTGAAAACTGGATCTGGATCCCCTGGGTTTGTCCAAAGCCCCTGCTCTTTAGCATAAGCTTCAACTAAGGCCACAGTCTCATCATCACGTCCAGTGAACTTTAAATAATCGATTGTTTTGTCATCAATTGGAAAGAACCCACAAGTAGCGCCGTACTCAGGTGCCATATTCGCAAGAGTCGCTCTATCCGCAAGGGAAAGATCACTCATTCCCGGTCCGTAAAATTCTACGAATTTTCCAACAACTCCATGCTCTCTAAGTTTTTGAACAACATTGAGAACGAGGTCAGTTGCCGTGAGACCTTCTCCTAATTTACCCGTTAGCTTAAAGCCAACCACTTCAGGAATAAGCATTGTTACAGGCTGACCTAACATGGCAGCTTCTGCTTCAATACCACCAACACCCCAACCAAGAACCGCAAGGCCATTGATCATTGTGGTATGTGAGTCAGTACCAACACAAGTATCTGGGTAAGCCACGCCATTATTAGTCCATACAACATCAGCAAGGTACTCAAGATTTACTTGGTGAATAATTCCCGTTCCTGGAGGAACTACGCGAAAGTTTTCAAATGCTCCCTGTCCCCACTTAAGAAAATTATATCTTTCAGCATTTCTTTCGTATTCAATTTCAACGTTTTTTTCAAAGGCGTCTTTATCACCAAAATGCTCTACCTGAACTGAGTGATCAATAACAAGATCAACTGGAGTTAAAGGATTAATTTTAGAGGCTGAACCACCAAGAGTTTCCATAGCCTCACGCATAGCCGCTAAATCAACGACTGCTGGTACGCCGGTAAAGTCTTGCATAACAACTCTTGCCGGATGATAAGCAATTTCACGGTCTGATTTTTTATCAGTGGCCCACTTATTTAAGGCCTCTATATCTTGCCAAGTTACGGTGCTACCGTTTTCATGGCGTAGTAAGTTCTCTAAAAGAACTTTTAAACTTTTTGGAAGTTTATCGATATCCCCTAGCCCTTCAGCTTTTGCTTTTGCTAGTGAATAGATGTCATAGGTTTTAGAACCGGCCTTTAAAGTGGTTTTCACTTTACTCATTTTGCACCTCGTTGAAAGATAATCTGAATTGTGGGGATTATATACTATAAAGAAGGGTCTGTCTTTTAAGGGAACTACTTGCGGTCTGAAATAAGTGACCAAGCGCCTCCACCTTCTGAGCGGATTATATAGCCAAAGGGGTGCAGCTTACGGCGCAGGTTGTAAAGATGAACATCGATGGTTTTTGGATGAACATTATTACTATCCCAAACTCTCTCTAGAATATCGCCGCGGCTAATTTTTCTTTCCTGAGAATCAATAAAAAGACTTAAGAGCTGAATCTGCTTTGAGGTTAAGCCAGCAATCTCTTGTCCATCTAGTCTTACAGTAGGACGTATTTTTTTCTTAATTCTTTTTGCGCTTTTTAAAACGTTTTCAATTTTAAAGGTTAATTCATTTTTATTCACAGGCTTTACTAAATAATCAAGGGCACCTTCTTCCTGACATAGGCGCATGCTGTCCATATCGTCAGTTCCTGAAATGACAAAGAATGGGAAAGATCTTTGAAGACCTCTTCTATCAGCATTTAAAAAATTTAACAGACTTCCGTCAGTTAGGTTTAATTCACTGATCATCATAAAAGGAGTTTCGTCCCTATTTAAGGTGAAGAATTCAATGAATTCTGCGATGGTATCAAAGAATCTCGTGGTGCAAACTCCCTCAAGAACTTGCTCATAAAGAATCTGTTGTCCCCTATCACTTTCAAGGATCCAAATAATATTTGGGTTATCTTCTACACTCATGTCCTATAGTCTAAGACTAAACAGAAAATATGTGAATAGGTGAGACGTGACTTTTTGGTATTCGTTGCGTAATACATAACGCTATGAACCACCTCGACTATCTGATCCCTTTTGCAAAGAACTGTGACTTGGAGCAACTTAAGGCCCTAGTCTCCCAAAGAGAGGGGCATTGGGAGCATAAGGGCTCCCTTGAATATAAGGAAGCTCTTGAGGCTGACTTAAGTTCTCCCGAACAACTTTGGTCATCCATAGAAAAACTTATTCCCTGGAAAAAAGGACCTTTTGAGTTTGAGTCAGGCACACTAGATGCTGAATGGAGAAGTGACTTTAAGTGGAATCGATTTAAAGAGCATCTAGGTAACTTAGAAGGAAAAACAGTTTTGGATGTGGGCTGTAATAATGGTTACTTTATGTTCGAAATGGCCAAGTTAAACCCAAAGCTCGTTCTAGGAATTGACCCCATTCCAAGATGTCAGGCTCAATTTAAATTACTTAATAAAGTTTTTAAAGAAGATGCCCTTAGGTTTGAACTTTTAGGAGTGGAGCACTGTAAGCATTTTCACTCCATGTTTGATCTTATCCTCTTCATGGGAATAATTTATCATCACCGTCATCCTCTTGAGCAGCTGATAGATTTAAGAGAGGCTCTAACTCCAGGGGGAGAAATCATCCTTGAAACAATCGGAATTCCTGGAGAAGAATCCTATGCTCTTTTTCCAGAAGATAGATACGCGGGAATGAAAAATATTTATTTTATTCCAACCTTAAGCTGCACGGTCAACTGGATGAAGAAGGCTAAATTTATCAATATAGAAGTCATTGCCGATACCGATATGACCGAAGAAGAGCAAAGAAGCACCAAGTGGAATCCTGAAAATTTTAAGACCCTTAAGGATTCTCTTGATCCGAATGACCCAAGTAAAACAATTGAAGGACATCCAGCTCCAAGAAGGTTTTTAATCAAAGGAACTCGCAAACCGTGAAAGCTCTTTGGATCTTCTTAGGTATTCTTTGTTTGATAGCGGGATTTATCGGGGTATTCCTACCTCTACTCCCCACTACTCCCTTTGCCTTACTCGCGGCCTTTTGTTTTTCAAAAGGCTCAGATACTCTTTACGAGTGGCTATTAAGCTCTAAATTATTTGGTCCTCTTATCAAAGATTGGGAAGCTTATGGTGTCATTAGACTTCCCGTTAAAAGGCTTTCAACAGGAATGATCTTTTTACTTTTTGGGTATACCTTAATTTTTGTAAAGGTAGCTCTTTGGATAAAAGCTATTGTAAGTCTTTCTGGAATTCTCGTCTTAGCTTTTATTTGGACTAGACCTAGCCTACCTTCTACACAAGTTTCAGGTGACTAGATAAGGGAACTTTTTTTCCTTTGTGAAAGCAAACCGTTTTTCCGACAAACTTCATGCTATTTCCATCAACAACAATTCCCGAATGATCCGGAACTGCATAAACTGGGGTGCTAACTTTCTTTGATTGCATCACAAGCTCTTTTTCATAACGAGTGGAGTTCTTATAATGAGGAAAAAACTCAAAGGGCACAATATTCATGGCCTTTAAATTTTTTACTTTTTCATCATTATCATCACAATCAAATTTCGGGTAACCGGCCGTCTTAATATCTGGAGTCATCAATATGGCCCCGGCTGACATTCCAGTGAGGACCCCGCCATTTTTAACAAAGGCCTTAAGTCTTGAGAGTATTCCCGTTTTTCTTAGATACTTTAAAAAATAATAAGTATTCCCACCAGAAAGATGAATAATATCACTACTCATAGCCTCAGATAATAAGACCTGATCAAAGGGAACATCTATGGGAAAATGAATAAATCTTGTAAGTCCTAACTTTCGGTAATTTTGAACAAAAGCGATAAAATCAACTTCGGAATCATAGGAGCAAGATGGGATATATGTGACACGGGGGTCTGAAACATTTGTTAGCTTAATTGCCTCGGCATCCAAGTGAAGATTCTCTTCCTCATGTCCCCCACCATAAAGAACTAATTTCACAACCCTTCCCTATACTCCCGAACAATCTTTAACATGCCCTTAACCAAGTTAGATTGAGATTCTTTATCGGCATTAGCCATTTTTGATTCTGGCTTTAAGTCTTGATAATCCACAAACTCACTTAAAAGTTCAAAAAGCTTCGTCGGCTTAATCTTAGGTTTCGCGTGCATTACCTTATGAACAATTTCAGAGATAGAGTCACCGGTAACTCGGTCCATTTTATTAATAATGGAAGATCTCATGGTCATATTTAAGAGAACTGTTTGCTCATCTTCATTATTAAACTTAGCGGCTTTTCGAACAAGTTTCCAATAGAACTCTTGAAAATCATCTATTTTTTTATCTCTATATGAATTTGGAGCTAAATCTTCTTCAGTACAGTAATAACTTTTTATTATTTCTAAAAATTCGCTTCTTTGAATATTTGTATTTCTTGAAAGATAAAGCTGAGGAAGTTCCCTTAAAATATCTCGCATACAAAAAATAGCATTCCAATTGATTCCATCTGGAACCTTATGTAGACCTGCCTTACTTTTCGCTCTTTCAAAATAAGAAAAGCTATCAAGCAGGGCATCTATTTCTTTTTTGGCCGGTTTTAAAAGAGCCTCTTGAGTTTCAGGCTTAAACCCTAATTTATAGAGAAGGTTTTTTCTTTTATTTTTAATAAAGTATTTATCAAAACTCTGAGTTGCTTTAGAGTCTTTAAAGCTTTTTACATTCTTCTTTTCTTTCGTAATTAAAAAATCAACAAGTTGAGCAAAGGTTTGTACTGTGTAGCGAGCTTTGTCTTTTTGTTCTGGTATGGAAGTTGAAAAACGATCGTCGTCATCATAGCGGTACTCACTATGAAAGAGACCAAATTGTCTGATTGAACCAAAATCAATCATGGACCCGTCCATCAAGACATTATCCCCATCCCAGTCCAGCCAACAGAAAATATACTCATCCTCAAGCTTTGCTGCCATTTTGGCGAAGACTTCAACTTCCTTTTTTAAGAAAAATTGAAGCCTAGCAGTTCTTGAACTAGGAACCTCTTTCCAAACACCATTTTTTTCTTGGCGATCAATATAGTAATTAACAAGGCTCTCTAACGCCTCATAATTTCCTTGTTTTAAATGATTAAAAAGATGGCTCGGCCTTAAAAGGTTTTGATGAGCGCGAACATTGATTGAAATATTATTTCCAAAATCAATTACAGCTAAAACTCTTTCAGTATCAATACCATTCTTATGAAAAATTTCACTAAAAAATAGAGTCGACATTCCTTCATCTAGTTCTGAATATCCACATCCATAACTGATAGATGGGTCCCCACTTTGGAAAAACTTTTTCTTGATTGCTGTCGCCGGAGAAAGGGCCGTAGCACCTGTTCCGCAAGAGCTTATATCCCAGGCCTTTCCTTTATGCTTAACCACTCCATTCCAAATACTCCTTCCGTCACCTGAGGTTTTACCCTGTTTATTAGGATGTTGAAGTTGAAGGTATCTTGTGGCCATGTACTTATGGGGAAGAATTTCTTTTTCAGGGAACTTGATATTATTTATCTCGTCATATTCATTGATAATAACAATCCCAAAAGTTTCTAGAATTTTCTTTTCTAATTCGGGAGTCATCTTGTCAGGATGGCCTTTAGGAATAAGACCCATCTCTTTGCCTAGGGCAAAATTAAAAGCTGCGACCTTTCCACCTTTTCGAACTCTAGCACCGTACTCAATAAAGGCCTCATCACAGGCCTTTTTTAACGGATGCTCTCCATTGATAGTGGAAAACTTTTCGTAGTCGTAGTTTACTTCTAAATCGTTCTTTCGTTTTAGTTTCGTCATAACGGTTTATATTGTACATTTTAACACGTTTTTGCTTCGCATGGTGGAATATAGTGCCAGTACCCGACACCCCCACTCGGGTATCAAGTTTTTACCTCCAATTGACCTATAAATTATGTATAATAATGAGGCTTGCCCCTACAGACATGATAGGGGCACTTGAGAGTAATGCTAAGGAAGGCGTCAGTGAATCAAAACCTCTATCAAAAGCAGGAAAAGTCGCTTCTCGATGATAAGATCACGACTAAAAAGCTAGAGATAAATCTTAGGCGTAACCGCGAACAAGATAATGGAGATGAGCTCGACAAATTGGCCCGAGACTTCGTCTTTGAAGATTGCCGAGATGAACTTTGGAATCCCGAAAAATATTCTCTTTTATACGCTACCCCACTTTGGCATGAGTCTAGTCCCTCTCAAAAAATTCTTTTAAATCAGCTCTATTGGGTGGCCTATTATAGCCAAATTATTTCTGCCGAAATAGCCACGATCTTTTTAAATCAAACTTCTGCTGCAGGTCTATACTCACTAGAGGATTTTAGACTCGTTTGCGACACTCTAGATTTAGAATCCATGCAAGAGCGCGGTCATATAAATGCCTTTAAAACTATTTCAGAGCAAGTTGAAGAAAAACTTTTTGGGGAAAGACTATTTACTTACCCCATGAAGAATTTTGCGACAGAAACAATGATTTTCCAAAACACTAATAGAGTAAAAGAATTTTGGAAATGGATGCAATTGAATGCCTTTAGCTTTCTTTCTTCTAATAATGCTTTTATTGCCTGCCAATACTTTACAGTTCGAGGTCTTCGTACCTTGAAAGGTAAAATCGTTCAGCATGAACTTGGTCAGTACTATGATAAGCATCCCGATAAAATAAATGCACCGATCCCAAGTAAGATTTCCTATCATCACTTTTTAGATGAAAGTTATCATTTTAATTCAAGTTCTATAATCGGACATGATGTTATTCATACTTTAAAGGGGCCAACAAAATTTGAGTCTCATATTGCCAATATGGGTATCAAGGGATGTCAAAAAGATCATCAGCACTTCAATATTTCGGTCAATGGAATTTTCTGGTACGAGCCGGCTCTCTTTCCCGTAATTTATAGGGTTTTAAGAAGCCCTTATTTTGAATTTGATCATGTGGGCGCTCTACAAATGATGGAAAAATGTTTTCTTAGGGAAAACCAGGCCATGCATTTAGCTTACGATACACACTGTGTGGCCTCTAAGTCCTATCAGCAATATGTGGATGGCTTACCTTATATAAGTAAGTCAAATCGTGAGATGAAGCTTATGAAAAAAACAACCATTGAAAAATATATTAGAACTAATAAACAAGCATTTAAAAAATTTGAGGTAGAGAGTGAGCGGTACCTGCACCATTTCATTCAAAAACGAACAGCATCCTCCCCTATCAGTGGAGAAAGGGTGCAATCCCAGCGAAACACTCAACAGCTCTAATAGCCCAGTTCTTTTTGGATGTAGAACCGGCGTTTGCGGAACCTGTTTAGTTGAAATCACCAACGGCGGTGAGAGCATTGAGCCTGCTGGAGCAGCGGAGCGTGAACTTTTAGAAGTTTTAGCTCCCGATAACAAGCTAGCAAGACTATCCTGCCAATTTACCATAGAAGAAGATACGGAGTTCAATTACATTGGAAAATAAAGTGAACTTTAAAAACTTTTGGTATATCGCCTGTCAATCTAAAGAGCTAACAAAAGAAAAGCCTTTGGCCCGAACGATTCTTGGAGAATGGTTGGTTCTCTTTAGAGATAAGGAAGGTAATCCTAAGGCATTTCAAGATCGCTGCATCCATAGAAATTATCAACTTTCTAAGGGGGCCGTAAAAGACGGTTGTATTCGATGCCCTTACCATGGGTGGACCTTTAACGGCGAAGGGCAAGTGGTCAATATTCCAGCAGAGGGACCAGATCAAAAAAGCTTACCCTCTAGAAAAGCCATAAGTTTTGAGTGTGTTGAACAAGATGACTTTATTTTTATTCGCTTAGAAAATCATCCCGACATAGATGTTAAGCCTTTTAAAATGCCCCACTACAAAGAAAAAGGTTATAAGACAGTTCGACTTTTTAATATTTTTAAAAATGATGTTACGAACTGTGCAGAGAACTATGTCGATGTTCCCCATACCGTTTTTGTTCACGATGAAATATTTAGGGTAAGTAAACAAGAAAAAGTTGAAGCAACTTGTAAGAGAGATAATGGCTCCGTTGAGATCGACTATAGAAATGAGACAGACAACTTAGGATGGTTCAGCTGGTTTTTAAATCCCAAGGGAACACCTATTGTTCATAAAGATTACTTTCATATGCCAAATGTTACATCCGTGGAGTACATCTTTTCCCCGGGTAAAGAGTTTTATATTACGAGTCAGTCTGTACCTATAAACAATGAGCTCACTTGGGTTTATACAGATTTAACTTTTAAGTTCGGATCAATTTGGAATTTTTTAGGTGCCCCCATTGTTAAGTACCAAGGTCAATCAGTTATAGATCAAGATATAGTGGTCCTTAATAATCAAATGGAAGTCATTAAGAAATACGGTGCGGATTTTAATAATTCTAAGGCCGATATTGTTCATGTCTTTATTGAGTCAATTCGCGAAGAAATTGAAAAGGGCCGAGACCCAAGGCTTCTAAAATCAAGAACACAAGAATTTGAGTTTTGGGTATGATCTCAACAATAGCTTTTATCATATTAATTATTTTTACCCTTGCCTCTAATAAGAGACGGGGAATTATGCTCAAAAAATCTTTTGACGGCTGGGTTTTGGACCTCTTGAACTTACCTATTCAGGGCATACTAATCCCAATCCTTCAGACGATTATTCTCTATGGCCTATTTTCTAATTTTTTTCCTCAGCTCCAGGGGATCTTGGACTTACATCCTATCGTTTGCTTCTTACTAAACTTTATAGTCGTTGATTATTTTTATTATTGGAACCATCGTATCCTACATTTTAATGGATTATGGAACCTACATAGGGTGCATCACTCTGCTGAAGATATGGACGTATTTGCTACTAGTAGAAATACCCTTTGGACTTCTTTTTTGATTCTTTATGTTTGGGTCAATGCCATAATGATCTATCTTCTAAAGGACCCTACTTTCTATGTTGTAGCAGCAGGACTAAGTGCGGCCCTTGATTTATGGAAGCACTCAAACTTTCCAGCGTCACACTTTTTAAGCGATAAACTTTTTATTGCGACACCTATTGATCATCAATGGCATCATTCCAATCAACCTAACTCAAACTTTGGCGCTAATTTAAACCTATGGGATAAAGTTCACGGTACTTATAGAAAAGAGTTAGAAAAACCAAGTAAGCTTGGAATCCCTACTCAGCTTCCCCTATGGAAAGCGTTACTATTTCCTTTTAAAGGTAAGCAAACATGACCTTATTAAGTAAACTAATGGCCCTTTTCCCGGTCCTACACTTTTGTCTTATTGTTCTGGCACTTTTTTGTTTTGCTAAAGAGCCAAGTTTCAAAAGCATTATTCTTATACCTTCGGCTGTTTACCTTTTTCCTTTGCTAAGCTTTCGATTAATGGGTCTTTTTTATCCTATCAAAGAAGGAAAGTCTGACTTATCAAAAGATAAGTACTCCCCTTGGTGGGGCGGACATCAAATTCAATTATTATTTTACGTGGTTCCTTCTTTTGAGGCCTTACTTAGAGTGATACCAGGTGCCTTTAGCCTTTGGCTTAGGCTTTGGGGAAGTAAAGTTGGAAAAGGTGTTTACTGGACACCAAATGTTGAAATCGATGATAGGTCTATGGTTGAAATTGGAGACCATGTTCTCTTTGGTCATAAAGTAGAACTTGTAAGCCATGTTGTCGGTGGTAAAAAAGGTGTTTTTTCACTGTATTCAAAAAACATCATAATTGGCGATGGCGCTTTTATAGGGGCTGGCTCTAGACTTGGTCCAGGAGCCGAAATCGATAAGGGCTGTTTTCTTCCAGTACTATCTGATATTTATATTGATGAATTTATTCCTAAAAAGCATGACCTAAAATATAAGCATCCTAGATGGCCGATAAAAAAGAAAGAAGACTACCAGGATCAAAAGTTTGATTAAATACTTCTCTCCAATTATTCGCGGTTTTTTAAGACTAATATTAAGTCGAACTTCAAAAAGATTTGAACAGGCCCTGACTCGTCCACTTGAAAGCCAAGAGAAAACGTTAAAAAAGATTTTAACCTTATATAATTCCTCTTCCTATGGAATTGAAAAAGGAAAAGCTTCTGATTATCAGGAGTTCATACAAAATGCACCTCTGATTAATTATGAATCGATTGAAGAAAAAATTGAGAGTATGAGAGTATCAAAGGAAAACTATTTTTCTCCTGGTCCGGTCATCTTTTATGAGCCAACAAGTGGTTCTAGTGGAAACAAAAAGCTAATCCCTTACACTTGGGCCTTAAAATCTAGCTTTTCCAAAATGTTTTCCTTGTGGGCCAGAGATCTATTGGTAAACGGTCCTAAGTTTAAATACGGGAAGCTCTATTTCTCAGTCAGCCCCCAGTTCAAAGACGATAATGAGGGATTAGAAGACGACGCTGAATACCTTGAAGGGTTTTTCTCTTGGTTTTTAAAGTCTTTCTTTACGACACCTAAAAAGATCAAAAGACTTAAGGACCCTCATGGATTTAAAAAGGTCCTCGCCCTTCATTTGTTAGCACAGAAGAATTTAGAAATCATCAGTGTCTGGAACCCCTCGACTTTCGCTGTCTTGCTTGAGTTTATCGATTCCAATAGAAAGGAACTTTTAATAGACCTAGAAAAAGGTTTTATAAGACAAGAAGGCATTACCTTTAAATTCGCAAAACCAAGTCCAAAGCGAGTCGCCATCATAAAGGAAAAGCCTTTCTCCGAGATCTGGCCAAAATTAAAGCTTGTAAGTAGCTGGGGATCAAAAGAGGCGGAACTTGGTTTTAATAAGCTCAAAAAGATTTTTCCAAACGCATTTATTCAAGCCAAAGGCCTTTTGGCCACAGAGGCACCTATTACGATCCCCTTAATTAAAGCAAAGGGATTTGTTCCCCTAATTGATTCAATTTTTTACGAGTTTGAAAATAAAAATGGAGAAATATTAAGACTCCATGAAATTGTTGGGGGTGAGGTCTATAAACTCATCATTAGTACACCTGGTGGACTCTATCGCTACTCTATTGGTGATCGGGTTAGTGTACCTAGGTTTTATAAGGAAACTCCCTGTTTGGAGTTTGAGGGCCGTGGACCTGAAACTTCAGATCTTTTTGGTGAAAAAATTAACCTTAGTTTTTTAAACAATATTGTTAAGAATTTAAAAAGTGATCAGTACTACCTTTTTATTCCAAATCGAATCGATGAAAACCACGGGTACTATACATTACTTACAAACAATGAGGACAAAAGCTTAAGCTCTGCAGTGGAAAAAGAATTGATGAAAGGTTTTCATTATAAAGTAGCGAGAAACTTGGGGACCTTAAAACCTCTTGAGGTCATCTGTAAGAAAGATATGAATGAAAGAGTTTTAAATTACTTACAATCTGAAAAAGGAATGAAGCTTGGAGATATCAAACCTTCTCTCTTATTAAAAGAGTTTGATTTAAAATATCTTAATTAGAAGAGGGACAAGTTTTAATCACATCATTTTTACAACTTTTTGGAAGTTTTCCTTTTTGCTGCATTTCAATATTAAGTAGCCTATAAAATCCGCTTGAATGAGTGTCTTTAATATTTGGATTAACTAATAAGCCTTCTATACTCTGATCTAAAATCTCATTTTGAATAAAGAAACAGGCCATATTCTTATCTGAAGTTTTCGCTGCAATCCAATCCGCAAAATCTTCCTCCGTATAGAGATTCTCTTTCCATAAATACTTCTTTTTTCCCAAAGATCTCACTTCCATCTGATCTTCAGATTTTACTTCGCTATGAGTTGTAGCAAGACATTGCCTAACTCTTGCGAAGGTATAAGTTGTATCTTGGGAAAGAGGATGGGACTCCATAAAGTGTCCAATATGGTGTCCGAGTTCATGGGCCAATACTTGTTTCCCAGGTCCATCAAACTCTTTGACCGCATAAGGCCCCATTTTGATACCATTATAAGTTCCAATATATAAATCAGGGATTGGATTAACCCCAACGAGGGGGGCCAATTCATTTAAGCCTCCGATCTCGCTTTGCCCAGATAAAAGTTTTTGTAGGTACTGCCTTCCAAAATATGAGGGGGCCTGGATATTTTTTGAGTCTCTGAGAAGCTTTAAGCTGCTATCGGCCAGGGATTGTTTATGAGCAAGCCACTTCTCAATTTTCTCCAGATATTGATTCTTACTATCAGGAAACTTAATATGTAGCTTATTCATCTTTGATTGGATTATTGAGGTCGAACGTTTTGAAAAGATCTCTCCAAACTTTTTGAAAAATCCATCAATAAATCCAGGCACTTTCTTCTTAACGTCTTCTTTTGTTTTATCTGAGGGTAGCGTTTCAATCCCCTGTAAGATTGCACTCACGTGAGGGTAGAGGTCAAAAGGTTTGACTGTCTCAGCATCACCGACATAGATTTTTTGCAATTCTTTTAAGTAACTTAAGGTTGAACGGTATAAATCTTTATGTGGTTGGGACCAATCTCGGTCGAATCTTTCTCGATTATAAAAACCGGTCTTAGTAAAATTAGGTTTAGATAATCGTCTAAAATCTTTTTTACTTAATCCTTTCTTTAATGAGTTTAAAAGCAAGGCATCCTGTAATATTGTGTTCAGATCTATTGAGGCTTCCTCTTCACTTCCTTGTATAAACTCAGGATCAATTGTTCCGGTCCCGAGCACATCCTTAAAATGCTCCACCGCTTTAAACTTAACAACCCTTAGGGCATCAATCGGCGAAACGCCCTCTGGTTGTTTTTTCATAAAATCTTTTATGACAAATTCAGGACCTAGTATTTCGAGGGCCAAAAGTGAGTTCGAATCTGAATAGAGTGCTTCAATTGCTTTTAGAGCTGATTTTTTCTCACTATTGTTTAAATTAAAGAATTTCCCTAACCTGCTCTTGGCCTTTCTTTTACTAAGAATTCGGAACTGAAACCCCTTGTCCCCTTTGAGTTTGATTTCAAATAGGTCTTTGTTCTCTACAACAAAGGCCATTAAATCGCCGATATTCGTATTAAAATTATCAAAGCTTGAGCTTAGGTTATGACCTTTCTCTAAGAAATCTATAGCTGCTTTAATTCGATAGCCAGTTAGCTTAAGCTCAGTTCCATAAAATTCTTTTAGCTTCATCGCAACGCTTTCAATTTTTGGTAAATATTCTTCAAAGCCTGTGCCACTACAGATTTTTTCAGCAATGATTCTATTATCCCCTCCTGATACACAAGCGACGACTTGATTAAAGTCTCCTCCTTCAAGTTCAGGTAAAACAAAACCCTTTTTACAAATTTCATCAGCACATTTTTTAGCGTCAAACCCACCGACACCAGGCTCCTTTTGAAGACAAGCTGCGCTGGTAAATTTAGGAGACATAAAATCATTCTGGCCAGATTCAACAAAGTTAAAAAACTCATTCATTGGAATCGTTAAAGCGCTAACCGTCGAGGTTATAAAAAATATAAAAGCAAAAGCTATTTTATACATTTACTCTCCGACTTATTTGCAATGGTAAAAATATAGGAGAAGCGCTTATCTAACTTGTCCATTTCCCTTGGGTAGAGTTTTCTTCTATCCTTCCAACTTTTCCACTTAACTGCCGCTTCGATCCCAAAATTATGTTTTCCACGAGATGAAAGTAGGCTTTTGCCAAGCTGATCGATCTCTTTTCTTATACTTTTTTCGAAACAGACTGCCATTTTTTTAGACAGCTTATTTTTAAAACCACTCTTATTCCAAATAATTTCGATAGTGTTATTCTCTATACTGGTCTGAAAAAAATAGTTCTTTGAGCTAAACTCTAAAACTTCTTTTTCCTTTGAATATAAGGAAGGGAATTGACATAAAAAAAAAGTCAAAATGATTAGAGCTCTCACAGCTAACTTATCGGAATCTATAGGATAATGATGAATCTAATATAGGGGGAGAAACTCGTAATTACGGGTACTTACTCCACGAGACTGGAGAAATCCCCCTCATTTTTTCCTGTCAATATATGGCTAAGATACTGACTTGCTTCAATGGCCTTTTCACCTGAAAAGGCGAAGTGATCATAGGCAATCCCAATCTTAAGGAAGTCCTCATCTTTCTTTTTTATATGGTTACAAGAACAAATCGTAAAGGCCGTTGGGCCATAGGCCATCATAGACATGTCAAAGTCCTCATGATTATGATTCATTAAAGAGCTAACAGCTAAAGCTCCTCCTCCAAAGTTTTCATAAACTTTAGGGAAATTATTGATCAAAAAATGGATAAGTTTAAGTCGACTTCTATTGATAAAATTATTCCTTTTCTTATAAACATATTTTCCAATTTTTAAATCACTAAGCCTTTGGCTCAAGGCCATTTTAATTTCTTCATTTATTTTTGAAATAGTGGCTTTATCTACATTCTCTATTACAGTTGCTGCTAAAAACCTTTGCCCCTCCACGTCTATCATTATGGGGAGGTTTACTGAAATATAATTAGGATCAAAAATTCTAAGACCGTAAAAGGTTTTAAAGACGATTCTGTTTACTTCCGGATGTTTCTTTGCGAGTAATCCCGCAGCCTTTATCATAAGGGCGGTCAAAGGAATCTTTTTTTCTTTTTCAGCATAAAACTTTGCCAGTTTAGAAATATTAACAGTCATATAAAAAGGTAAATGGAAGTGACCTTTTTTTATTTTTTCTAATTGATAAATAAGAAACCATTCTTCTAGACTTGCTTTTCTAACACTCAATTCCAGACCTCGACTTGTTTTTGGTCTTTCTTAGAATCATTTTCTTTATACCATGGTGATACTGGAAGCTTATTTATGCATTGGACTAGTCTGGCAACAGACTCATCTCCTTTAACCAAATGACCTGTTTGAAAGCGCATATTAGGAAAAGCCTTTGCATCTTCATCTCTAAGAATCGTCAATAACCCAAAGGTTGAAAGGTAGAGGGCAAAGTTTTTTAGCTTTCCCAGAAGTCCACTTCTTTTTTTGGTAAGAAGAAATATTTTTACCTTACTTACTCCAGATTCCTGTGGAATAGCTCCCCATAATATATGTAAGGACGGAAGAAGCCTTCCTACTCCCTTAAATCTTTGATTATACCCATAGGTAATAGCGGTAACGGAACCACCTGAAAATTTCATTTGGTATCTAAACTTTGAACCTAAAAACCACTTCCCAAGTTTTGCTTTAAAACCACTATCTGGTAGATCACCCTCTAGCTCCCAAATAAACTCTGAGCCATCTTCAACCACATCAAAATTAAATTCCATATCTAAGTTATGTACGGTTGCAAAGTGATTCAGGTCAATTCCTCCCGCCATTAGTACATGATGATGGGCAAATAAAGTGATCTCTTTTACATAAAGGGCATCTGCATCAGCTTCTTCAAGCCCAGGTGCCACTGGTACATCGTGATCCGCCTCTGGACCCGAAAAGACCCAAACCTGTCCATACTTTTCTTCAACCGGATAACTTTGAACTTCTACGCCGCAGGGAGGCTTTTCAAGTGCTGGAACTTTATGAACTTTTCCATCGCCGTTAAACTCCCACTGGTGAAAATAACACCTAAGTTTATTATCAATGACCTCACCATTACCTAAATCTGCGCCCATATGGGGGCAGAAGGCATCCATGGCCCGGACTTTATTATCTTGCCCTCTATATAAGGCAAGTCTCTGATCCAAAAGTTTGAAGCTTTGAGCCTGCCCCTTTTTTAGTTTATTAGAACTAACTAGTGGATACCAGCCTTGCGATAGAACCTTATGGTTATTAAAAACTTTATGCTCTTTTAGAGGCTGACTAAGTTTATTTTCATTTCGGCTTGCTCCATCTCGTGGAGCTTTCTTCCAGTCTCTCATACTCTAACCTCTCGTTTCTTTCGAATACTTGGTTTTGGCTCAGTAGGAATTTGCCTTGACCAAAGAGAGGGAGTTAGACCATTTATATATTTGATATATTTCGTTACTGGTGCATCAATAGGTAAAAGGTTTTGTGTGTTAAATCTAATATTCTCATAAACTTCCCCATCTTCACCCTGAAGCATTTTAAAAGCTAGCTTAGTGAAAAGAAGAAGTATCCTGTCGATAAGAAAATTTCTTTTTTTAGTTAAAAAGATAGGCTGAACAATTGTTTCGCCTTCACGGTGGGACTGATAGGCAAAAAGCATATGCAAGGTTGGAAGTATTTCCCATTTATTGAAGAGCTTTACCCCTTTCATCACACTAAGAGCGGCTAAACAGCCTCCTTGATATTTCATTGAGTAGGCATATCGATCACCTAAAAGCTTTTTTACCAATTTTTCGCTAAACCTAGAATTAGGTGTTTCCCCCTCGAGATTTATATCAATCGTATCCTTTTCAGAATAATCGATTGAAACATCCATATTCATATTAATATTATGAACAGTAGAAAGATGTTGAGGATCTATTCCATTAATCATCGTTACATGGAAGTGACATCTTCTCTTATAACTTTTTCCGAAACTATAACTAACTTTTTGACCTTCTAATTCTGGAACTTCGAGAACGTCATAAGGAGCCTCTGATTTAGGATAAACCCAAATTCTTCCATATTTCTCTTGTACCTTATAGGTTGCCGTTTTAACTTCTAGTTTTTTTTCACTTAAACAAGGAATTTCGCGGCACTGTCCCTTACCGTCAAATTTCCAAT
Source organism: Halobacteriovorax sp. (assembly GCA_002720865.1). Classification (GTDB taxonomy): domain Bacteria; phylum Bdellovibrionota; class Bacteriovoracia; order Bacteriovoracales; family Bacteriovoracaceae. The sequence continues at coordinate 1,308,858 of PBIO01000014.1, read as the reverse complement.
GATGGAAAAAGCACCTTATTTCTTCACCAATAACTTTACCAATTCCTAAGTCAACTCCCATATGTGGGCAAAACCCATCAAGGGCGTAAACTTTCCCAGACTCTCCTCTAAAGAGAACCAAATGCTGTCCAGCTACATCAACTCCAAGGGCCTTCCCAGGTCCAAGCTTTTTTGAATCAAGAGCCTCATACCACCCATTTGTTACAACCTCCCACTTGTTGAAAATCTTATAACTAGGTCTAGGTTGAGTTAAATTATTTTGATTTTGAGGATTAATTTTCACTTAACCTCCATATCAAAGGCATCAACAGTAAAAGGGTATTTTTGAATAAATTTATTTAAATATTTTTGGTAGGTTCCCGTTAGGGTCAGGAGATTAATCTTTATAACGGTAGGTGTTGTTAGATGAAAATACTTGGCCTCACTTCTACCAGAATGACCATCATAGTAAGCATGACTTATAACTCCAAAGCCATAAAAAAAGAAAACCCCTAAAAAGTAATATAGAATGCTCAAAGTACTCCAACTGTAGAAAAGCATAAAGAAAAAATAAGTACCTATGATCATCCCTACTGAATGCCAGAACCTTTGAATTGGATCGATATGGACAAAGAAAAAATAATCTTGGTAATTCTCAAAATGTTCAGGACCGTACTTATCAACCCTCGCCAAATTAACAGAGCGAGTTTTTGAATCTACAATCCATTTACTATTTCGAGGTTTATAAATCATAAGTTCATTACAGTTTGGTAATCAAAAGCTCTAAAACAATTATTTTTCTCTAAGGCTTCAATGATTTTATTACTTTCTGCCTTATGCATTAACTTTTTGAGGACGTTTAATTTTCTTTGAGCATTCTCTCGACTTTGCAATTGATGAAGTAAACCAATTTTCTGACTAGAGCTTAGGTGTCCCTTTACTTTTTCTATACTGGAAACGGTCCCAACTGACCCGACTTGTACCATTTGGAAAAAAATCTTTAAGGTGTCGACCACATAGTTCATTTCAGTAGGTGTCATTTCGTTCTCATTAAAAAGCATTAGGCCTGAGCCATGGTGACCAGCTTCATCTTTAATAATTTTTGAGAGTACCTCACCCAATGCAATAGAGCGGCAGCTATTAAACATTCCTTGATAATGATCTATTCCCCAGCCTTCAAGGAGTACCTGAATGATAAAAATTAAAGGCCTTCTTGCTCCTGTATTAATAATATCCGCAAGAAGTTGAATAAAGGGATTATCCTTATGATTATCACTTATATTGGGTAGAAAACTAGTGATGGCTTCGAGGTGATTGGCCTCATCAGCACTAAATTGGCAATATAGTTTTCTTTCCTCAAGGGTATCTGCAAGAAGAGTCATTTTAGAAGTAAAGGCCATACCAGATTTTTCGATATGATAAGCTTCTTCAAGTCTCCCCCGAGCGCAATCCTCTAGAACTAATAATTTTTCAGACAGGCTTGATTCTTTAAAGATATCGACATTTTCTAAGTCATAGGAGTCTGCTCCCCAGAGTCCACTCAGCTCTGTGATGTCCGGTTTAGGAGGTTGACCAATTTTTCGATATAGGAGATTTGTTATTTCAGATGGACCAGAATCTTTAACGTCAACATCTACGATTAAGTTATCCGAGCTCACACTTCACTCCCAAAAACTTTTTCATAACTACGATGAAGAATTTCATGATAAAGAGCCTCAGGAAGAAACTTTTGTGCTATTCCCGTTGCCACGGCGTCTTTTCCTGCCAAGACTCTTCGAGGCATTTTCTTTTTTCTTACTAACCCAACGACTATTTTACTTACATTATCACTTCCCGTCGCTTTGGGCTTAGAAGTCATCAGCTCAACATTTTTTAAAAGTCCTTTGGTTTGATTTGAGTACGGTGAATTCTCTTCGAGACTTTTATCTCCCCAAATCATGGCCTTGACAAAGCCCGTTCGGTGAGCACCAGGTTGAACGGCACATACCTGAACTCCAAAAGGTTTAAGCTCGTAATATAGTCCTTCACTAAGTCCCTCTAGAGCAAACTTAGATGCCGAATAGACCGATCCTAGAGGCAAAGAGAATCTTCCCATGACAGAAGAAATATTGATGACTTTGCCTTTAGTTTTTCTAAGGGCCGGAAGTAGAGCCTGAGTTAAAAGTGCTGCGCCAAAAAAGTTAACTTCCATTTGATGCCTGATTTGCTCTTCACTAACATCTTCAAGAGCTCCATAAAGTCCGTAGCCAGCGTTATTGATGAGAACATCAAGCTCACCATTATGAGCTTGTTTAATATGTTCAGCGGCATGACGAATATCGTCTTTAGAGCTGACATCTAAATTTAAAATAGTTAATTTCGATTTATCGGAAACTGAATCAAAAAGAGCTTTTCTCTCTTCAGCGCTTCGTAAACTAGCGATGACGTGATAACCAAGCTCCGTAAAATCATGAACCATCTCAAGTCCAAATCCGGAGGAAGAACCTGTAATTAAAATAGTCTTCATACGGTTTTTTCCTTTTGAGGTGCAGGGGTAAGCCCTAAGTTAACTTTCCAGCGTTTCCATTGTTTCTTGATAATCTTAGCCTGATAGTAAAAAGGCATACCTAAAGTCATTTCAGCCACACAAGCCAGCTCATTACCTTCTTCCCAGCCAGGGTTTCTTTGAGCAAAGAACTTAATTCTTTTATTCTTTAGCAAAAGCTCTTTTGTAATCGGAGTGATTTCAGACTTTAAACAATCTTTACTACTCACTTTAGAGAAGCTGATAACACCTGTTTCTTGATTAAAATAATCTCCATAAAGAGTTTCTGAGAAAGCTTTTATGATTGAGCCTTGTTTTTTAGGTGTACTATGCTCGTACCTTGGATAATGAGTCTTAAAATTATTAGCCATTAAAAGGTAGGTTTTGTACCCCTTAGAGATTAAGAACCAATAAAGTGGTTTGAATGGATTCTTTAGTTTCTGAATAAAAAGATACTTTAAAAATGCTATGCCTAAAGTACCTTGTCCCCAGTACTCTTTTTCAAGAATAGTATCTCCACTAAAGCAGCCTCGTTGCTCTTGTCCCTCTACGTCGACATATAGATTAACCAAGGTTGAAAAGCCAACGATGTCTTTGGTCTTGGAGTCTAATAGCAAAAAGACGACATCTTTTTCTTCTAAATCAGTCATGAATTGTTCATAACTCGTGTTCAAATAATATTTAGAAAAAACTAAATACATTGATTTAGTTTCTAATTTTGTTAGCTCACATACTGGCGTGGTTTGTGAAACGAGCTTGAACTTGTTTTTCATTTTGGAAATCCTTTTCCTGTATTTCGGGATTATTAATTTTCTTTTTCCCAAATCCCCAGTCGCAAGTCTTTTGCTTTTCTGTATGCTGGAGAAATTTGATAATTGAATCATCTTCTTTGATAGGTGTTTTTAATTTAAACTTGATTGTTTTAAAGACTTCTGTGTCACCCTTAGCAAAGTAGTTACCCACTTGTTTTGTGGCCCAGAGAATAATCGGATTAAGAAATTTCCCTAAAAGTCCCGAGCGTTTAGGGGTAACCAAGATGGTTTGTCCCTCTGTGTGTCCGTTCTGAAGAGGCCTAAGAGCAAAAATGATATGACAATGAAGAAAGTCGGGGCCAACGGTAACGGAGCCTGATGAACCATTCCAGTAACACATTTTATAGGTCAAATACTTCTCATAGAATTTATCAAAAAGTTTTAAGTACCAACGAGTATGTGGAATAAAAGTTCGATTTTCAAAAGCGATACAATAATCATTGTGCACGATTGTTTCAAACTTAACATCTACGGGAAGATTGTGAACTGAGGTAAAGTGATGGGCATCAATTGCATTTATCATTACGACATTTGGATGACATTCCTTTACGAATTCGTTCCCAAAACTTGCATCGACTTCAGTATTTTCTAACTCATAAATAAAGGGTACTGGCTGTCTTGGGACTTCACCTGTGTAGATCCAAATCATTCCGTATTTTTCTTGGCAAGGCCAAGTTTTAATTTTTGAATCTAACCCTGGTGATTTACGGCAAGGAATATCGACAAGTTTTCCTTCTTCATCAAACTTCCAGGCGTGAAAAAAGCAACGGATTCCTTTTCCATCAACTCTTCCTTCTGCCAGATGGGCACCCATATGAGGACAGTAAGCGTCCACGGCCCTGGCGACACCGTCTTCTCCTCTATATAGAGCAAGTTCTCTACCTAAAAAATTTAAGTGAACTGGTTTTTTTGACTTTAGTTTTGATGATTTGAGCGCCCAATACCAGCCTTCAATGACTGCATCATTTTGATTGAAAACTTTAGTTTCCTCTAAAGACGACATATTCAGACCCTTCCATGGTATATGCTAAGAAATTACCCCGTAGGGGCAGTTTCAGGCTCAGGAAATTTTAGCATATAAATACTTGAGTGAAACCTGATAAAATCTACCAATTTGGGGTATTAACCCGACCGCGCCCCTCGGCTATCACCCCTAAGTAAGCTAAATAAGGCTGGTAGAATAATGAAGTCTGCCAGAAGTGCAATCAAGAGGGCCATCATTATAAAGATTCCCATTTGTCTAAACAGCTTTAAGTCAGCCAAAAAGAAAGTAGGGAAAGATAGGACAAATACCAAAGTCGTCCCAAGCAGGGCATCGCTCGTTTCTTCAAAGGCCTTTAATACGGAAGACTTTAAATTTTGCTCTTGGGACAGGGACCTTTTCATCGCCCATAAAAAGTGAATTGTATCATCTACGGCTATACCTAAACTAATACAAATTAAAAGAACCAGATTACTCTCTACTTTAAGGCCCAATATCCCCATACTACCGGAAATAAAGATAAGCGGTAAAATATTGGGAATCATTGCCAATATGGCCCATGAAAGCTTTCTAAAAATCACAAGGAAAACGATAAAAATTAAGACCATTGAAAAGGCAAAGCTTTTCAAAAAATTATCGATTACATTATTCATCAAAAAAGTTCTAATTGAAGAAAACCCCATGGTTCTAATTTTTAAGCCACTATAGATTTCTTTTTGATCTAAAAGATTAATTTTTTTTAGTAGTCCTTCTAGCTCGTTTGAACTTGTGGTTTCCATGAACAATGTGAACTTTACTTCATTTAAATTTTCAACATAAGTTAAATTGAACACTTTATAGTCATTAAGTAGATGAAAAATACTCTGAGTTTTCTCCTGGATCTCACTGTCGCCTAGCTCTCCTTGAGAACCATCTACGACTTTTCTTTTTATATAATCCATTATTTGTTGAAAGGATCTAATATGATTTACGCCCGAAATATTTTTTAGCTCATTTTCAAGTTTAGATAGCAACCCACTCGCAGAATCGTCAAGAATGTCTCCCTCTTTTCTTGAAACCATAACATCAACTGAACCTATAAAATTGAAGTTTTTAGTAAAGGCCTTTATAGACTGGCTTAACTCATGCTCGTCTTGAAATTTGTTATAAAAGTCATCGTCAATCTTTAACTGAGTTGTAAAAAAAACTAAAACAACTACGAGAAGGCCTGTAGTTGCAAGGACCACTATAGGCGATTTTTGAACATATTTGATGGTTTTGACTAGGTTAAACTTTGGAATCTCCTTTTCAAGAACGAAGTCGATATTAAAAAGAAGAATGATAAAGGGGAGTAGGTAAAAGGTTAAAACAAAGCAGATGATTGACCCAAAAGCACAGTAAATTCCAAAGTAAAAAACTGGAGCCATTTCATTAAACAGCAGTGATAAAAAGCCAATAGAAGTGGTTACTGTTGTTAATAAACAAGGCCAGTATACTTTTGAGATAGTGAAATCAATTCTCTCTTTTAAGGTTTTATTATTACTTTTTAAGAAAACACTAAAAAAATGTACGAGATCAGAAGTTGCAACAATAAGAACAAAAAAGAGAGCAAAGCCACTATAGGGATTTAATCCCTTCTCTAAGAAAATAATCATAAGAAGAACTGATGAGTAGCTACTAAACATGATAAAGAAAAACCAAAAGACAATTTTAAAAGATCTAAAAAGAAACCAAATTAAAAAACCTAGAAATAAAAAAAGAAGCGGTGTCACCTTCTTTTGATTCTCAATCATCTCTTTTAAAAAATAATACTTTCCGACCTTTGTTCCTATAAAATGTGCTTTTAAGTTTGGAAAGTTCTCCTCCCACTCCCCCTTGCTTTCGACGATTCTTTTTAAAACCTCTTTTTCCTTTTTTTCTTTTACGTCTGGGGTTAGAGTGATCCCAAAAAGTAAGGAGGTTCCATCTTTATTGATAAGACTCTTTTTCCAAAATTCATCTTTGAGAGCGGCACGCCCCTCCGAAGAGAGCCTCTTATCTTTCATAAAAGGTTTTAATCGGAAGTAGTTGTTTTCAAAGCTTATATATTCAGCATTTTCAATTCCTTCAACCGACTCAATTCCCCCCATACCGCTATAAAAAGTTCTAACCATCCGGCCATACTTACTCATTTCATTTTCAGTAAATGGATCTGATTTCTCTAAGATAAGCCAAACAAACTTCTCATCATCGTAGTTTCTTTCGTACTCTTCGTATTCAATTCGAACTGGATGGCCCTCTCTCAAAAGAGAAGTGATTTTAAAGGGAACTGTTTGGCCGGCTAGATAAAAAGAAAATAGAACGATAGCTATTCCTATAGCGATAACCGTGTATCTAAGTATGTTTTTACCTAAGTTATTCATTTCCTTTATCTTATCCTTTTCTTTTCGAACTAAAAACCGAATGAGTTCATCAAGTACTCTCTGTCGGGGCAAAAAAGCCTTGTACCAAAAACAACGAGAATCCCATATAATGATGGTGTCTTGAAGATTCTTCAGGAGTGAGACTTAAAATTCAACGGAGCCTAATTAAATGAAAAAGATTTTTATCTTTCTAACTGTGTTCGGTCTATTCATTTCTTCTTGTACTAAGAAGCCAGATCAAAGAAAAACAACTACCTCATGGAGTAAAAAAGAATCGAGAAGTTTAGCTTCCCTGGATTCTAGTGAGGCCGAGTTAATCGAAGCAGTAAATCAAAAGATCACTTCTATTAACAGCAAAGATCAAATTAATAACCGAGTTGCAGAAATTGTGGAACTTGCAAAAAAACCAGAGCATAGAGAAAAACATGTTCTTCAACTTTATGCTGCTGTTCTAGAAATGGTTCCCCTATTTGAAGGGATCGTTTGGAGAATGAGAGGTGTTGTTGAAAAAACAGGAATTGTTCATTTGGCAGCCCTAAAAGCACTTCGAGATATTCATTACCAGGACTACATGGTTGGTCCCCATTTAAACGCAGCACTAGAATATGCGGTCACTCCTAGCTTTGATAAAACACTTTTTGAATCTATTGGCTCAGTTCAAAATTTTGTTAGCGCTCAGCTTATTCCTGCTCTTCACAAGACCCTGAAGAAAGGCTACGAGATTGTTGGAAAAGTTGATAACGACTGGAGCTTTGAATTTGATCAGCACCTAATAACAGGTGTTGATGAAGCAAAAGGCGTAAAGTTTTTAAGCGAAAATAAAAGATACAAGACGGTTATTAAGCCCCACCTCTACTATGGGATTTCATTTTTCGAAGGGGCCCTTGGTGTAGCTAACTATTCTATTGTTTATGATTTTGACGATACATTAGATTATATTACAAAAGTGGTGAAAAAATCGGCTATCAATAACGGAGTTCGTGCCAAGCTTGGAATGCTTCCTAATGCAATTACCCCTAAGGATTCAATCGAAATTTTAAGAAAAAGAACTTTTAGAAAAATTGGTAAGCCAAGAATGAAAAAAGCTACGGCCCAGGCCCACCTTGATGCTTCCCTAGCTCATTTCACAAACGCAATTACTTATGAAGAGTTAGCCTATCTTCAAACTATAATTTTATCTGACCATAGCCTAGGGAATAAATATATCGTTAACCCTAAATGGCTAGCACTAAGAGAGGATAAAACAAAACGTCGTCTTGCTGAGAAGCGTAGAATCTATGAGGCAGCTAAGGCCGGCAAAGCAATAACCATCACAAGTGACGTGACTGGTCAGCTAGTTAAAATTAATCTTAGAGCTCTTTTTACAGTACAAGACGACTTAAAGGCCTTTTTACCAAATGAAGATGGCTTTATTGATGGAAAGAAAAAGGGCGGATATATCACGGACAATAAGGGCAAAGAAGTAGAGCATAAGGTTTCTGGAAAGAAAATCTTTGCATGGGACTATTTCTTTGGAAAGCCTAAGGCTTGGCCTGATACGACCTTTGCAGGCTTTCTACCTGAAGCTGATGATAAGAATATCTACGAAATCGTGAGAACCCTAAAGCATACAGCCTCAACTAGAGCCTTCTCAAACTTTATTCCAGTACCATAATTTTTAAGGCCAGTAGTTCTTTTATCGAAGAACTACTGGCATTATAAACTATGCACTGGGGAAACAAAGAAACCGAATATTTTTACAAATTAACACCTGAAGCCATAATGGACGCCGTAGAGCTCTATGGCTTAAAACCAACAGGTCGAGCCCTTCCCTTAAACTCGATGGAGAATCGGGTTCATGAAATTGAAATTGAAAATCCAAAATCAAAAAGCCCATCTGATAACTTCGTTGTTTCAAAATTTTATAGACCTGGTAGATGGTCAATAGAACAAATTCAAGAAGAGCATAATTTTTTACGAGATCTAATTGAATCCGAGGTACCCGCAATTGCTCCTTTGTTTATTGGTGATGATTCAGTTTTTCTACATAAAGAAACAGGACTACTCTATTGTATTTTCCCAAAAAAAGGGGGAAGACATAAAGACGAGTTGAATGATGAAGAAATTGAAATTCTTGGAAGAACCCTTGCTAGACTTCATCAAGTCGGAAAAAAAAGAGAAGCTTCTAATAGAGTAAAGCTTATTCCTAGTACATATGGACTAGGAAATCTGGAGATGATTGAGGAAGCAGGCGTTCTGCCTTCCCACTTAAGAGAAACATACCCTTCCTTGGTTAAACAAATCGTTCAACTTATCGATCCTCTTTTTGAAGGAAAGTCTCTCCAGAGAATTCATGGTGATTGTCACTGGGGTAATGTCCTTTGGGATATGTCCGATCCGGAGCAGGCCCTACCTTTTTTCGTGGACTTTGATGATATGGTTCAGGGATTTCCTATACAAGATATTTGGCTTTTAGTACCTGGCAGGGATCAAGAAGCGGTTCAAAAAAGAAACCTATTGCTTAGCGCTTATCAGGAAATTCAAGAGTTCGATTATGCTTCTTTAAAATTAATTGAACCCCTTAGAACTTTACGCTTTATCCACTTCTCTGCTTGGATTACCAAGAGGTGGGAAGACCCAAGCTTCAAGGCTGCTTTTCCTCAATTTGGAAATGAGTCTTATTGGGATGTACAATTTGCAGACCTGAGAGAGCAGTATGGACTTATTCAAGAAAGCTTAAACCCCCAATATTATTAGAACACTAACCTGAGTTATAATATCAGATAATGTAAATATTCTTTATAGAATATCCGAATAGGTTAATGAGAACCTAATAGTGAGTACATTATGAAATTAATATTAATCATAGCCTTATTCTTATCTAGCCCTCTTTATTCCCAAGCGGGAAAACAAAAGCAAAGAGGAGTCACTGTAAATGAAGTTGTTCAGTTTATTTATCAATCTGAACAAGAAGAAATAATCAAAGAAATTAATAAAGGCCTTCGAAATAAAAAGATACATTCTGGAAAATTCTTTTTAGGTGAAATTGATAATACAGATAAAGTTCTAGGCCATGCAAAGATGCAAAACTTGCCAGAAGTTAGTGCAATAGAGAACGGCTTTAAATTTGAAATTCAAAAGCAGGTAGTGACAGTAGAAGTAAAAGATATCTTATTGGGACTTGTTTATGTAAACGGAGTTAAAATTAAGATTGATAAAAAAACCACCTATTCGAACCTCTTACGAAAAATAAACTCTGTTCTTCTACTAAAAGAGAAAAGCTCTTTTAGTCCTATTGATCTCTTTATTGATAAAGCCCATGCCCTATGGCCCGTGATCGGTCTTGCGGCAGTAGCTGGAGGGGTCATCGTATATGGAATCGATACGATCTTTTCAAAGGTAGGTCACGCCATAAACTATGATAATAAACAGGCCATAAAAGCATTTGATGAAAAAATGTCTAAGTTAGACGGCGAATGCTCTAGTGATCTCGCGAGTCTAAAGGATTCGGGTAAAGTGTCTAAAAGAAACTCCTCCGTTACCGCAGTCTTAGAGCTTGGGGATGCCATTGAGGAGATAGAAGAAAGTTTAGATGATGAAGATGATAAACTTATTTATTGTAAGGAATTGGCAAGAAAATCAAAAATAGAGTTTGAGTCACATATCTTTAAAGTCGATTACGACGGCCTAATCAAAAAAGGCTGTGATAGTATGGAAAAAGTGCATCTTTGTTTAATCGAAACCAAAAAGTACCTTGAAGATAATGATATTGAAGTTAATAAGAACTATCACGAGTTAAGTGATGGAGATAACTTTAATCCTTATGTTGATGCTGTTAAATCAGCTATCGATAAGTAAGAAGTCCAAAATAAAGCCTTCTCTGACCAGAGAAGGTTTTTCTTCCATGCCCACAAGTCCAGTTATTTGCGTAAATAAAATCACCTTTTCTTAACGGGATAGATACTTCATTTTTATTTGTAGCATCTAGTATATTTGAAATGACTTCGGGTTCAATTTTTCCACCGTCTCCATATAAGCAAGTTGTCATTGGTCTCGAGGAAGTGCTTAGGTACGTTTTAAACATGGTGTATAAGAATCGACCATAAACTTTAGGATGTAGTTGAAAAAGGTGAGAGTTATTAACCCACATTTTTTCACCCGTATCAGGATGTGCTTTAAAGGGGTCTATAACACAGGAAAAGACCAAATCATTTTTTTCAGTCCAGCTTACTTCAAACCCCGCACTTTTAAGCTGATTTCGTACTTCTTCCTTATCTGTTGTATTAAAGTTATTTTGCCAACTAGGAAAGGTTGCCATAAAGTCAAAATTCTTAGACATAAAGTCATGAAGCCTAGACTTACAGACTAAAGTTCGAACAAACTTTAACTTTTTTGAAATTAACTTTTCACGATAGTCCGCTCGAATCGAATTCCATACTAGTCGCTGATCACCTAAAAGTGTCTCTCCCCCATTTCCAGGCTGTTCGCAAAAAACAGTAATGATAGGTGGAATTTCAGGTTGGTAGGCCATTTCATTATGTAAAAAGTTTTTTCTAAATCCCGGAGTACTAGTAGGCTGATATAAGACGGTACTTAGTTCCGACTCTCTACGTACCTTTGCTCCAGTATATGCTAAAAAGTTTGGATTCAATTTTGTTATAGCATTTTCGTATTCCCAAGAATTCGATATAGGAAAACCTTTAAAGTAAAAGGACATTCCTTTTTTTACTCCATCATTAATAATTTCTTTATTTGATTCAAGAAAGACGCCAACGTCCTCGGGCGTTTTTATATTTGCATCACAGGATACCTGCCAAAGGCTATCTAAATCAGGGTGAAGCTCTAACTTCATTTAAGTTCTAATATGTCTTCGATATCTGTTTTTTCTACTGCTTTATTCTTATTATCGACTTCAATAACATAAAGAAGAGCTCGAATCTTTGTCTCATTTCTTCTACGAGGAGTGAAACCGGAATAGGTCATAAGCTGATCCAATAGTATTCTTTGATCTTTATACTTTTTTCCGTCGTATCGATTCTCCCTCATCGCTATGCAACCTGATGTTTTAACAAAGGGATAATAAGTTGAATCAGGATTATTATTTCTTAAACCAGTTCCATGTATCCTAAGTAGATTACGCCCAATATCTCTTGCGACTACTGCTTGCTTCCACCAATTACTACTATAAGAAGATTCAGGAAGAAGCTCTTTTGTTCTCTCTTCATCTTTAGTTCTTGGAATAAAATTAATTATAAGCCTTCTATATTTACCAAAAACTCTCTGCCGATTTGCCTCTGGCATAACGGAATCAATTGTGTAGACACCTGCTGGAGTAAATCCATTTTTAACATTATAGGGTTTATTTTTTCTAGCTAAACCAAGAGCTTTATGAGTCCAGATTGAACCATCTTCCTTACGAACGATTTGATTCCTAGAGTCCTTCATAAACATCATACATGGGTAATTTCTATTTTTACGACAAAACATAAATAGTTTTGGACCAAATCTATACTCTCCTCTTCCATAATCCCCTGGGTCTTTATCAAAAAAGACTAAGTCTTGAACTAAAGAGCGGTTTGGAACTTCAAATAGACTATCCTTAGCTTCATTATATAGAGCCAAGTCTTCGGCATTATAAAGGCTAACCTGATCAAGAATTTCCCCAAAGCCTGATTCAAGTAATTCTTCTTTGTAATTTAAAATCGTATAAATCTCTCTTCTATGAAGCTTGCCCGCTTTTGAAGTTTCGAAAATATCATTCATAAATTTTGAATTATTAACTAAGTTTCCACCCAGCTTTTGATCTAGTAAGAAGAGCCTTACCTGATCTGCAATTTCAAAGTTATCAAAATCTAATTTTTTTAGTGATTCAGTTGCAAGCCTTCGATCCTCTACTTTTTGTGAATCCCAACCTTTTTTCCATAGAGTATCAACAAGGGCCATACTATTCATCGCTCTATCCTCATTCCAAAACCCTGAACTTTGAACCACCCCTAGCTTTACTTGAAGATTTACAATTTTTTCAAATAAGTCCATTTTATCTTCTAGTAAAATGGTCGCACTATTATTAGCGAAAGCCTTGCTTAATCCAAAATTTAGTAAAAATGCTGTAATGATAAAAACTAGATTCTTCATCTTTATCTCCTACCTATATTTTAGCAGGTGCCAGGCACCTTTTGGGGGGCTGTGCGTAATATTTTGGGAGATTATTTGATAGTGACAGTGTCGATGACGATATTCTTGACTGGAAGCCTTGGGAATACTCCCTTTCTTTGAGTAGCTCTTTTGTTCATTTTTTCAACAATGCTTAGTCCTTTAGTAATTTTTCCAAATACTGCATAGCCAAATCCTTGGTCAGACTTATCAACAAAATCAAGGACAGAGTTATCTTTAACATTAATAAAAAACTGATTAGTTGCTGTATCTTTGCCCACTCTTCTTGCCATGGCCAAGGTACCTTTTAAATTTTTAAGACCATTTTTTGCTTCATTTATAATCGGACCTTTATTTTTTCTCGGCACAAGTTGTTCATCGTAGTTTCCGCCTTGAATGATAAAGTCTTTAATCACCCTATGAAAAATAGTTCCATTATAGGTTCCATCTTTAACATAACTTAAAAAATTCTTCACTGTTACTGGAGCTTTACTTTCAAAAAGCTCAATCTCTAGAGTCCCTAAATTTGTTTTCATTAAAACGATTGGATTTTTAGCATGCGCTTCAAAGAGCATAAGACTAAATAAAATTGGGATAATAAGTCTTTTAAACATATAGGAATTTTACTGTATATGAAGAATAGATACAATGAGGTTCCGCAATCTTGCGACCGCGGAACCCAATTTAATTATAATAGGTCAAAAAGTTCTTTTTCAGTTAGTTTTGGGTGAAAAGGATTATGTCCATGCTCTTCTCTAGATAGTATTTTTCCAGAGCCATAAATATATTTACTAAATTCCTGAGTAAGGTCCTCTCCGAAATGCTTTTCTAGATCTGTTTGAAATTCTTTCGTTAAGAATGGCTTAAAGAGTCTATCTTCCTTGAACTTTTTCAAAAACGGCCTAAGTCCACCAGCGTCAGAGAACTTACTATCTAGAAAGCCCATGAATCGAGCCCCTTTGCTATAAGCATTTCTATCCGTGGTTCTTCTGTAGACAGAATGCCCAGCCATTCTAGAAGTCGACAAACTTCTCGTTGAATATTGTCTATATCCAGAATCGCGCCAGCTGGCGATGGCTTCATCTACCCAACCTGCATTTCCTCTTGCTGGCATAATTCCTCTAGCAAAATAGCTATGGATTAATTCATGACCTAGGGCCGAGAGGCTGGTTATGGTCGCTCCACAGTACTCCATCCCACCACTACCTGCTCCATAAATTGTAACTGAATTGTGCGGAAATGGTCCGTAGTCAGCCTCTAGTTCAGGGAGAATTTTTTTCGTTTGGCTTAAATATCTAGATAGTGAACCTGCACTATAAATAGTTACTGGAATTTCTCTTCCATCAATAGATTTATAAGTAAAAGACTCTTCATTAAATGAACCCACTGGCATTAAATGGAAAAAAATGGAGCTTGCAGTAAAGTATTCGGGATAAGAAACAGAGAACTTATTCTTTGCCACCTCTGTAACTTCACCGTTAGTTCTTATCTGATGTTCTTTAGAGGTACCTAATACTTCAACCTCAAAGTCCATCTTGTATTGATCATATTCTAAATTAACAGGAAGATATTGCTCTAGGTATCTTCTGTCTGAAAGATCACTCATCCAAAAAGCGCTCTTAACTCCTTCGCTTATAAAGCGAACATTCTTGGTAATTTGATTAATAACTCTTAACTCATACACACCTGGCTTCAAGTTTTTGTTAAGCACTCGAACTGTCGAAGTGTTATTTGGCAAAGAAGTGTTTTCAAGTTTTAGTTTTTCACCCTGAAGAGAAACTAAAGATGCATCAGGAGTTAAATCAAATGCCGGGTTCCCCTCAGAAAATTGCTCAAACTTTATAACAGATTCAACTGATACAGATGAAGAGTCTAGGTCATACTTAATTTTCGAAGCAATTGTTTTTACGTCTACAAAAACTACCGTTTTATTTTTTAACTCAAATGATGGTGGAGCCTTTAATACCGATGCTTGCGCCGAAGCCATAAAAAATAGAATAACTAGAAATACTTTCATATAAAACTCCCTCCGTAGAGCTAAATTAATTTATAATCAAGTGTATGACTTTAGATTGGCCTTTGCCCATTACAACAAGGCCCTGTAAGAAAAGGTAAAGATGGCTGAGTAGTCCAATCTGGTGCTATAATAAAAGGTATGAAAAACATAGTCTTAGCATGCCAATTGATTATTTTACTCTCCTATTCTTCCTGTATAGAAAAGAAGGAATATAGCGCTGAGATCTGTGAGGATCTATCAATGAAGTTTTTTCGTGGTCTTCCAAAACCTTCCAAGGAGTTTAAAGATTACTGCGGAAAATACAAATTGAACTACACTCAAGAAAAATGCAAAAAAGCATTACAAGATTTAATGCTTGGAACTAATCAAGTTGCCCTGGAAAAAAAGCATGGTTCTAAAATAATGGGCTGTTTTAATAAGGGTGATCTGGAGAGGTTTTTAAAGAATTAATCTAAAAGAATCTAAGTTTATATTTGCCTTTTCCAAGATATTTAAAAGTTCTCGCTTTTTATTTTCTAAAAAAATCAATTCAGTATTCCCAATTTGAGGATTCTTTTTTATCAACTCATTCATTCTTTCGATTTCTGAATTGAGCTCTTTTTCCATTCTTTCTCTTAATCCAATACATAGCGTTTTAGATTTTGTCTCAGCAATATTTTTGGCTGTTCTGATTCTTTCTTTAATAAACTTTTTAGGGATTCTTCCCACTCCCTCCCAGATATCTTTAGATGCTTCAACTATCTTAGAATCGATAGTTTCTTTATCCCATTTTTCTGTAAAGTCTTTATCTTCCCTATCTATTAATACTCTTACACTCTGATGAGGAAAGTATCTACCCACTTCATATTCTTTAGGTCCACTAAACTCTACAGTATAAAAGCATTCAAGAAATGTTTTACCGGAGCCTCCACCCTTTTCTCGAACTGCCAAAGTCACATTTCCAAAGTCCTCGCTTAAAATCAAATCGACGATTCCCCTAACCATAGGGTGATCCCATGTGAGAAAAGTAAATTCCTCTCGCTCTAAAGCTTTCGTCCTAGAGAAAGTGATCGTTAACCCTTGATTTGTCAGGCCTGGAAAATGGGGGATAAACATATTTGAGTTGGGCTTTATAAAGTAGGAGTGAGCATCTACATCGTCAATATCTACTCCAAAGTTATCAAAAACTCCAAACATAAAACTGGCAAGCTCTTCTTCTTGGT
The DNA here is from genome assembly GCA_002720865.1 of Halobacteriovorax sp. Classification (GTDB taxonomy): domain Bacteria; phylum Bdellovibrionota; class Bacteriovoracia; order Bacteriovoracales; family Bacteriovoracaceae. The sequence goes on along the minus strand of PBIO01000014.1, from coordinate 1,292,829 downwards.
CTGCCTTTTCAATTGTTTTAACAATGCTACGAGCTTCGGACTGTTCGAATGAATTAAATTCAACAAGGACATCTCGGCCTTCTTCAATACTCTTCTTCACACTTTTATATCTTTCTTGGGTAGCTCTAATCACTTCCTTAGGTTCTTTTTCCCCCCGAAAGGAAAGAAAAAGGTCTGCTTTAAACTCTTCAAAGATTTGATGAGCTCCAATAGGAGCCGCCTCGTATGCCCCAACTCCTTCATGATACCAATCAAAAAGAATTTCTTCCCAGGAGTTTTGAATATAAGGGACGTGAATATTTACATCTCTTTTTTGACCAATTCGATCTAGCCTACCTATCCTCTGCTCTAAGAACTCAGGTTTTTTCGGATGATCTAAAAGAACTAAATGGCTACAAAACTCAAAGTTTCGCCCCTCGGAACCAATTTCTGTACAAAGTAAAATTTTAGCTCCATTAGGGTCTGCAAAGTATGCGGCTTGTCTATCCCTGGCCATCATTGAAAGCCCAGAGTGAAATAATGAAGTTTTAATACTCGCGACTTCTTCTTTTAATATCTTTTCAAGTGCTTGAATCTTATTTTTACTTCGGCAGATAAGAAGAATTTTTTCATCCTCTAAAGAACGGTCATTCGTAAGAAGCTCCACTAACCATTTAGCCTTTTCTTTAAATGAAGGACCAATTTCATGATCATCATCAATGCCCTCAATTTCTTTGGAGCAATCTAGCCTATAAGAATGAAGAATTCTTTTGGGAAAGAAGTTGAACTCATTAATCATTTTTTTTCTAGTATTTCTAAAGAAAATCCTTCCTGTCCCATGCGTGTCTACTAGCTCACGAAGCATTCTTTCCTTGCTCCAACTTTCTTCTACTTCAGGGGCAATCTTTTTAAGATCAGACTTTTCCTCAGAGGTAAGCTCAATATCATCATTGATCTTTTTGGCCAGTCCCCCTAGTAATTGAAAATGTTTTGACTCTTCTAAATATTCCTCAAGACTGGTAAACCTATTTGGGTCTATAAGATGAAGTCTTGCATAATGGGACTCAACCCCAAGTGTTTCTGGGGTCGCCGTTAACAATAGCAACCCAGGAATTCTGCTACTCAATTTTTTTAAATAGCTATATTCCATACTCTCAACTTCTGGCGTCCATTTTATCTGATGAGCCTCATCTACAATGAGTAAATCAAAGTTGGCCTGATCTAGTAATTCCCTCGCCATCTCGGAGCCTCTTAATAGACCCCAGCTTGTTATCACAAGCTCTTTTTCTAAAAAGGGATTCACCCCGGATTCCACATTCGTTTCTTGATTTACAACAGTAAAACTTAAATTAAATTTCCGATGCATTTCAACAAACCACTGGTAGACCAGACTATCTGGCAAAATAATTAGCGCCCGATTCATTCGATCTGAAACAACAAGGTTATGGAGAATTAGGCCCGCCTCAATTGTTTTCCCTAGACCCACTTCATCGGCAAGTAGAACTCTAGGATAGGGTCTCTTTAAAATTTTAGAGGCTACATAATACTGGTGAGGAATCAATGATAGCCTTCCTCCTTGAAACCCTTTGGCATCAGACATTAACCAATTTCTATTAACCTCTAATGTTCTCTGTCTTAGATTAAAAAGCTTTAGACTGTCTCCGCTTCCATTTAATAAACGATCTTCAGGGTGTTTAAAGAACACGTGATCACTAAGTTCAGTTTCAAGAATTAAACCTGACTTCGTATGGTAAATAAACAAGTTCTCATTCTCCAAGACTTCTTGGACGATATGTTTGCTACCATCATGAGAGACTATTTCATCTCCCTCATCAAATTTCACTCTCTTTAAGGGTGCTGTCTTAAAGCCATAAGTTCTTTCTGTTTGGCTAGCCGGGAATATAACGACGATTACTTTTCCCTCGTTGGATTTAATAACACCCAATCCGAGCTCAGGCTCGGTCTGGCTCATCCAACGTTGTCCGGGAAAATAATTCATTTGGGTCTTACTTTGTATAGGAATAAATTATAAAGCCTGAAACGATTACCGTTAGACCGATTAGTACATATATATGAAACTTACCGGCCTGTTTCTCTTCTTCTGAAAATTCTTTCTTTAGAGAGTTATGACCTTTTGAGTTTTTTTTCTTCTCTTGTCTCTTTTGTCGTTTTTTAATATTTTTATCTTTTGGCATATCTACTCCAATTATTGGCTGAGCATATCTCTAAAAAAAGTTACAAACTTATTTGTGGTTCGAATCTTCTGGTGAATGACTTCTTCGCCCCCATCCAGGTCGAATTTAAAATCTTCTAAAGCAATACTTTGTGGCTCATGTCGATCCCGGTAGTCCGGTAAATCAACCAAGAGCTCTTCAACCATTTCGCTATTATTCGAAACAATTTTCCTTGCTCTTTCAACTGCCACTCTAGCCCGCTCTGTTCGAGGAACTTTAGACTCATCCATAAATTTTAACTCTCTGCGTGTATTGTGTGTGTTCCCTATAATATTTGGGTTTATAAGCAGTGTCAAAATGTAAGAAGATACTGTGCATCGCTTCCTTCGCGATTCCTATTTATTTTCACTATAATGGGGGCATGTTTAATTCCATCTTAACTTTTTTAGGTATTTTTTCCGTTGGAGCTTTCATTTTATACCTCCTATTGGTCTATATCTTTCCCCGTCTCCATCGTTGGCGCATTGCAAAGGAAGAGATGCCCGAAGCATGGGAGAGAGTCTTAAACACAGAGGTTAAGGGTTTTGTGGACTTATCCGAGGGAGAAAAAGAAGCTGTTAGAAAACTATTAAAGGTTTATATGGCAGAAAAATTTTTTGAGCCAAAGAGAATGAAATGGGATCAGCAAATTCTTATCTGTGCTTATTTGGCCATGGCCCTTCACGATAAAAAGGGAAAATACTTAAGCAGACTATCTACTATTAAAATTGGCAAAGCCTTTAAAGAAGGACAAGGCTTTTTGCAGGTTTTATCTCCAGAGGAACTATTGAATATTGAGTATAAGAAATGGTCTTAAAAATCTTCGCTTTCTTAATCTCAACTGTATATTCAGAATGTAATTATCTTCCCCCATTTTCTAAGGGGCAAAGTTATCGAATCATTCAAGGGTTTAATGGAAAGTATTCCCACTCTCACCCGCTGGAGTATGGCGTAGACTTTGATATGCCAGAGGGAACCTTAATCCTTTCATCTAGGGCAGGTATTGTCAGGGAGACTAAAGAAGATTCAAAACTCGGCGGCCCAGATAAGAAATTTTTAAAGCATGCTAACAAAGTTATTATTGAGCATAAGGACGGAACAAAAGCCCTTTATGCTCACTTAGCCTATAAATCTCTTCGAGTTAAAAAAGGACAGAAGATCGCTCATGGACTGCCGATTGGTCGAAGTGGTTGCACTGGTTGGTGTGATGGAGCTCATCTGCATTTTGAAATCTTTAGGGAGCAAGAAAAGGGAAGTAGAAAGAGCATTCCATTTAGATTTAAGACTAAATCAGGCTGCACGGTCCCCAAGCTTGGTTCGAATATTTCGAATGAGCTCTCTAAACGAAGCCACTAAAACTTTATGGCTATCTCTAACTTGAGAATTGTCTCTTTCATTCAGGGTTTTAAAAGTTCTTTCAAAAAGTTGATTTAGTCCTCTACAAGAAAACTTTTTTGAAACGGTTTGGAGGGTAAGAAGATTTTCCCTCATAATATCCCACTCATCAAAATCGAGATTTTTTAAAAACTGTACGTTGAATTCTTCAAGATATATCTCAAGCTCATTACAATAACTTGTTAAAACATCAAATTTTCCTGAGTAAAGATCTAGCACATCATCAACAACAAGCTTTTCAGTTCTTTCTGAAGTTCTATGGATAAGACCTAGGACAACTTCTTTCATTATTGGTTTAGAAATTAAACTATCAACATGATCTTTATGTAAAGAATCGTCTTTTCCTGAACTAATTCCCACTATATGTGTCTTATTTTGATTTAATCTAAAGAGTTCTAAGTTTAAGTTATTCGTTGAAAAGTCTACGACTATCATATCAAAAAAATACTCTTCTTTAAGAGCAAGGGCATCTGCCATATTATCAGTCGTTTTAACCATCCAATCTTCTTCCTCAAAATAACCTTGAAGTATTCCGCGACTATGAATATTTGTGTCACAGATAATGACTCTAAATTGTCTATCTTTAACAACTGAAATATGACCTGAGTCTTTTTTAAGAACATGTAAATAAAGAGAGTTCCCATTAATAATAATTGGAAATAGCTGAACCTCAGCCATCGTTTCTCCTTTTTTATGCCTAAAGGTCCATCCAAATCGATGATGCTCTTCCTGTTGACTCTTTCTCATATGAAATTTTAGATGCTTTAAGGACCCCTTCCCATCAGCTTGATTAAGAGGAAATAGCTCTGCAAGTTTTTTGTCGAGAAAATCCTCTTTATTTCTTAGCTTAAAAAATCTAAGAGCAGCATTATTACAGTCCCATAGACCATTTTCTCCAGAGATAAAAGCTGGTTGAGAAATATGATTAAAAAGCTTTTGGAATCTATTTTCTGCCTGTCTATATTCATCGATATCAGAAATAGTACCGACAACTTTTTTCCCTTCTGGTCCCAGGATCACAGAACCTGAGATATTGACCCAGGACTTTTCGTCATTCATCTCTCTTTTTTGTACCTCTACTGAGAAGCGATCCCCCTCTTTAGAGCATAGCTGAGTTTGCTCTCTTAGCTCTTTAGCCGATTCATCTGTAAAGTAATCTAAGAAATTTTTGAAGGAAAGATCAGTTTCAAAAAGATTAAGGTTTAAAACATCAATTGTTTCTTTTTCTAAATAGATATTTAAATTCTCTAAATCGAGAGACCAGTCCCCTGATGCCTCTCCGTTGCGGCTGGCTTCAAGTTTTGCCAATAGGTTTTGATTAGAGTGAAACAATTTTGCAAAGTCCTCTTTTAAAAGAACAACTATCGCTATTCCTCCGAGAAGGGATAACAGCACCAAAAAGAAGTCCCCTCCAGCACCCCATAGAATTTTCTCCATTGAAATCTTTTTAACTTCTAAATAAAGGTCTTTCTCTATTTCTTCGAGTTCTCTCTTAACTTTTCTAACAACGATAGTTGAATTTTCTTCTGATTCTTCAATTTGAAACAAGTACTGTTGATAAGAGATATTTAAATCACGAGACTCATTGAAATACTTTTGCCCAAAACTCTCTTTCATAAGTTTCTTTTTTAAAGAAGGTATTTTTTCTTGAAAGCTCTTTAAAGTCTTAATCTCGATTTCAGACTCAACTCCGTCTTTCACATTTAGCTCATAGGCGATAATTTTATTTTGAATGGAGCGAATCATATCGAGAGATTCGATTAGCTGCCCTTCTCTATCCTCAAAATTAGTATTGATATGAAAGCTAGCAAAGGAGAGCCCTAAAAGGCTTAGGCCCCAAATGGTAAGACGAATATAGAACTTTTTTGTATTCACAGCACTCCCTACTTAGCTTTTCGGCTATTTAGGAGTGAACCTTGAGTTTAAACCCACAAAAAAGGCCTGTAATTTTAACTAGTTGGGGAGGTTTTGAGCGTATTTCCCAAGTCCACTTACTACTGACTGGAATACCTTATTCATCTGAATTTTATCTGCTCCAAAAAGCTCTTTTAGTCGGTCTTGAACGAGCGGCATCTGTCCAGTTCCTCCAGTTATTCGAACCAGATCTACCGCCGAATATTTAACCCCTGAGTTTTCAAAAACTTTATCTAGGCTTTCAAAGATTTCACCAAGTTCAGGTCTTACAGCGGCTTCAAATTCATCCTTTTTTATCACCATATCAATCTGAACTCCGGGATGATCGAATCGATAATTTGAAGCCTCTTTATCTCCTAACTCTATTTTTGATTTCTCAATTTCTGAATAGACCGGATATCCGAGCTGCTCCTCTACCAAACAAAAGAGTTGCCCAAAGTATTTTTGGTCCTCACCACCAACGGACCATTGTTCTAGCTCTTTTAAGAATTCCCAATTTTCTCTTTCTTTTAAAAAAACAATATGAGCAGGGTTACAAAGCTTCTTTAGAAGTTTAGTAGGGAAACTAAGAAGATTATTTCCCATGGGAGCCTTATATTTTACATTTTTTCCAAAGTGTTCTGAGACAAAATTTCTCATGATTCGTCCATCAATAGCATCCCCAGCTACGAAGACTCCTGAGAGCCCTTGGACATTTTCCTTGGTAAAACTTTTGCCCGATCTAAGTAAAGTAAAATCAGAAGTACCACCTCCGAAGTCACAAATAAGGATTAACTCAGAACCTACCCCCTCTTCATCAAGGCCTGCGGCAATCGGTTCAGGGCAAAATTCAACTTTCTCAAATCCCGCAATTTTAGCTGCTAATCGCATTCGGTTTTCTGCGAGCTTATCTTTTTCTGGGTCTAATGAATAAAGTGCAGGTCTTCCTAGAACGACATTCTTAACATCATTTCCAGTCTTATTGTCCGCGCGTTTTTTTAATTCTCTTAAAAAGGTAGCGATGAGATCTTCAATTTTCATTCGCTTTCCAAAAACTTCAGTTCCCTTAAAACTAGGCTCTGGTAAGAATTTTTTTAAAGAACGAAAGAAGCGACCGTCTCCACCTAGCTCTTGATATTTCTCGATGGCCTGATTTCCAAAGTAGAATAGGTTCTCTTGAGGTGTAAAAATAAGCGAACGTAGAATGGGACTGTCCCCTTCTAAATTCACAATTCTTGGCTCTTTTCCATCTTCAACAAAAGACAGAAGTGAGTTAGAGGTTCCAAAGTCAATGGCATACCACATGGATTAGCCTTTGAGTGAATCAGCTCCACTCATATAAGGTCTTAGTTTTTCAGGAACATATAGCGAACCGTCTTCACGCTGATGGCATTCTAAAAATGAAACCATAATTCGTGGAGTAGCGATGGCCGTATTATTTAAGGTATGAACATATTGTGCCTTACCTTCATTATCTCTATATCTCGTATTAGTTCTACGGGACTGCCACTCATGTAAGGCCGAACAGCTATGAGTTTCTCTATATTTATTTTCACTAGGAACCCAGCATTCGATATCGAACATGCGAACTTTCCCAGTTCCCATATCTCCTGTACAACATTCCACGATTCTATAAGGAAGTTCTAAGTCTTGAACAATCTCTTCACTGGTTTCTAAAAGAGTTTTATGCCATTTTGCAGACTCTTCTGGATCATTCTTACAAATTATAAATTGCTCAACTTTCATAAATTGATGAACTCTAATTAGACCACGTACATCACGACCATAAGAACCAGCTTCTCTTCTAAAGCAAGGGCTCATTCCTGCATAGAGGATCGGCAGGGCATTTTCACTTAACATATCCCCAGCATGTAGAGAGTTTAGCTGAACTTCCGCCGTGCCGGATAAAAAGAGGTCATCTTCCTGAAGGTGATAAACCTGGTCACGTCCCTGAGGAAAGTGACCTGTTCCATAGAGTGCTTCTTCTCTAGCGAAAGCCGGAGTGCTCACAAGAGTAAAACCTTTTGATTTTAATTTATCTAGAGCAAGACGGTGTAAGGCCATTTCTAAAAGAACCATTTCATTTCTTAGTGAATAACTTCTGGACCCGGACACTTTTGCGATCTTTTCAAATTCCGCCCAATTATTTTTTTCTAAAATTTCAACATGATCTAATGGCTTAAAATCAAAATTTGTTTTTTCCCCATGAAGCTTAACCTCTACATTATCTTCATCGCTAGCACCGATAGGTGCATCGGGGGAAGGAATACTAGGTACTAAGTACATTAGGTTCTTTAGCTCTTCTTCTTTAGCCGCAAGCCTAGGCTTAATCTCATCGAGCTTAGCACCAATGGCCTTTCCCTCTTCGATTAATTTTGGTCTTTCTTCCGCTGATGCTTTTGGTATTTTTTTTGAGTGAGAGTTTCTTTCAGTCTGAAGCTCTTGCGCTTCTGTCTTTAACTTAATAACTTCCTGATCGAGACTCAGAAGGAGGTCTACATCTAGACCTTCGCCTTTGACTTTAACAGCTTCTTTGATAGCCTCTGGATTTTCGCGAATAAATTTTAAATCAAGCATGATTCCCTCTCATAAAGACAAGGCCATACTCTAATATAGAATATACCTGAGGGCCATGACGCATCACAGATTTTTACTTAATTTCCGGGTAGAGCCTTAAACTGACTACACTTAATATCGGCAACCACTACGGGCTTATTATGTCCGCCGAATTTATTCATCTTCTGGCTTTCGATAAGAACAGAAACCTTTCCTAACACAATTTTCTTAGCATACTCGTCAAAAAAGATCCTGACCGTGTAGTTACGCCTTTCCCCAAAGTCATAAAACTTTGAGACTTCAGTTCCAAAGGCATCAGTATGCTTGAATTGCATGACTGCGGACTTTCCTGCTCCCCTAACAAATTTGATTGAAGCATCTTTTTCTTGATTTCCAAACTTAATCACAGAGTTCAATGGAACTGGTCCAAAACTCTTCGTGAAATCAAAGGGAACAAAACTTTTTAGATAATTACTATTTATATAAGAAACGGAATCAAAAGAAGTGACTCCCTCTTTATCTATTCCTTCATATCCAACGCTAAACCTTTCAAACATATATTCTTTTTCTGTCTTATGCTCAATATCCTGCCCTTTCTCATAACTAAAGTTACATTCAGTGACTCTATACTCTTTGGTTTTTCCTTTTTCCTTAATCCCCTGGAAAGTTCCAGTAAACTTAAAGGCAACTCTTTGCAAAAGAAACTCGGAAGTACTGGCAAATTTTTGTCCATCAACCTCCGCGGGAGTTCTCGCTCCTATACAAGAACTAAGAATAAATAGTGGTAAAAGGTAAGCAATTTTCATAACACCATTGTAACTCAGCGCTTATAAAAAACAAGGGGTCTTGTTTAGTTAAAACTTCCCCTTTTAGTCCAGTAAGATGGTGCCGTCTCCTGGGTCAATTTTACTAAACTCAACCCTAACTAAGCATTGAGTCTTACTACAGGCAATCTGCTCTCCTCGGATCATCTTTCTCTTTTTATCATAGGGAGCGCGGTATAGTTTCCTCTTGAGGAAATTGGCTAATTCTCCCTCGACTACCATATCCATTCCCCACTTCATGGGATAAAGTTTTCCCTCACCAAGAGCAGGTTTTTGAGTGATAAACTCCACGGGATCTCCTTTTCCATAATCCCTATCTTTTTCAAAACTCGAAAGTCTTCCTTTACCAGTAAAGTCCAGATAAACGCTGCAGAAGTACTCGCCGTTAGGCTCCACCCAGCAAAAAAGATATTTATCATTTTTAAACCAAAGTCCCGCCACCAAACTTGCTTCTTTTTCTTCCACATGCATAGCTTCGTAGAGTTCTCTGGCGGTCCCACCTGATGAAATCAGAAGCTCCTGAGTGTGAAATTTTAGATCTGACGAAAGGAATGTCTCCGCAAAAGCATGGTTGTGCTTGTGTAGAAGAGAAATAAGGACAAATAACGATAAAAACGATTTCAAAGACACCCCCTTCGTCAGTTGACTCTAGTTAATGCTATTTTCCCCACTTGATTGTCAGAACTGAGTTAACAGTGCGTAAAACATCTAAAGATTCTCCATAAGTATCCAAAAGTATGTGTCTATTTTCGCAACGTTTCCAAAGCCATGTGTTCACTGAGAGGGTCCACTATGGTATGTTTTTCTCCCTAATCACTAGAGGTATAGAGGAGTCCCTATGGACCTAAATTTTCTGATGGAATATAAGTCATGGCCGCGCTGGAAAGTCCTTCAAGGGGAGCTGATCCGTAGCCATTTAAAAGGATATAAAAACTCTTATCGAAACTTAAGCTATTACGATCTTGTTGAAGTTGCCGTTGATAGCAAGAACTCGCCTTTATTGTTTCAAGAGGAATCAACTGGTTTTTCTTTCTTCGCAGTTTTTTCAAATAGAAACTTAACCAGAAGAATGAGCATTCAAAATACTTGGGAAAATGTTAGTGCTTCTAACTTTGAAGGCTCGGAGTTACTGGCGACAAAAACAATTATGCTTGGTGAATTAGTTCATGATTTGAAGGATCTCCCCCAAGCAGCTGCGATAAAAATTAACCCCATTAAAACGCTTTCTCCTTCCGGAGATGAGTTTCACCTTGCGGAAGAATTTGTATTTGCTCCTATCTTTGATCAATTCACAAGTAAACTTATGGTTACGGACCCTGAAGAGGCAAAAGCTCTTCTAGCAGTAAACCCAGATGACGAAGAAAGATTTGGAATTGAATTTGTCTTTTATATGATCACTAATAAAGGTCTTCCTTTAGAACGAGAAGAACGAGAACCTCTCCTTCAAGAAAAAATTAAGGAACTCGCTTTTATGGCCCCTAGAATCCCCATGAAAAGAGGAAGCGGTACTTTCTTTTGCGTGCTTTTAAATTTAGAAAATGAAATGGAAGAGAATGCTTTTATTAGAACCTACAAAACTTTTGACCCTTATGCCGACGTGCTTTTCGTGAATTCAAATTTAGAAATTCGCACGGGAGACTTAATCAAGGTTCCTTATAATGGCGAAAAAATTGATACTATCTTTTTACCGATGATTGAGTGGCAAAGAAATAACACTCTGGAATCTCAGCAACATTATTAAGGGATAAATGGATCACAAAGCAGTAGGACTCACGGACGTAGGTCGAAAACGAGATCATAATGAAGATTTCCTAACTATGAAGCCCGACTTGGGGCTTTATATAGTTTGCGATGGCATGGGCGGACATGCGGCCGGAGAAGTGGCCAGTGAAATGACAGCAACCGTAATCTCAAAAGTTGTTCAGAAAAATTTTTCTCATGTCATCGACTTTATGGCCGAGCCCAATAAAGCGAACAGAGAGAGAGTAAAGAGATTGTTAGAAGCTGCGGTTCAAAGAGCTTGTAAAGATGTATTTGAAGCGCAAGAAAACGATCCTTCTAAAAAAGGAATGGGGACAACTGTTGTTCTAGCTCTGGTAGTCGAAGAAGGAGTTTTTGTGGCCCATGTAGGAGATAGCAGGTGCTATCTCTATCGTCAGGGTCAAACTCATCAGATTACCGAAGATCATAGCCTTGTTAATGAGTATGTAAAACAAGGACTAATGTCCCGTGAAGAAGCACAAAAGCATCCTCAGGCGAATCTTATCACTAGAGGTGTAGGCCTTCAGCCTACAGTACAAGTCGATACACTTTATTCAGAAGTCATGGATGGTGATTTATTTCTTCTGTGCAGTGATGGGCTTTCAGAATACATGAAAGATTCGGACTACACTAAAATGGCCCAAACAATTCCCCTTGAAGAACTTGCTCCCAATTGTATTGCTCTAGCAAACGCAAGAGGCGGAAAAGATAATATTACGGCCCTCCTTATGCAAATGGGGGACCCCACCATAGAAGCCAAAGCAGATAATGTGGCTAAAAAGGCCGAAATGCTTAAAAAGATCCCACTTTTTAAAAATTTTGATTATCAAGAGATCACTAAATTATTAGAAGTTATTGAAGTTCATAAATGGGGTCCTGGAGAGCTCATACTCGAAGAAAATTTTCTAGGTGAAGAAATGTACATCATTTTGACTGGAAAAGTTGAAGTGATCAAAGGTGAATTGAAAGTGGCTGAATTAAAACCAGGACACTTCTTTGGTGAACTAAGCTTGATTGACAAGACCCCAAGGTCTGCGAGTATTAGGTCAATAAGCGAAACTAAAATGATGGTAATTCATCGGAAACCACTTTTTAGTGTATTAAAGAAAGAATCCAGAGTCGCGATGAAATTATTCTGGGGTCTTTTGCAAACCATGAGTAAAAGATTAAGAACGACAGACGAAGAAGTTGTACGCCTCAAGGAAATGGTAGAATCAGGCAATCAATCAGAGGATAAGGATCCAGCTTATGGAGCCGACCTCTCATTTTTAGACGAATAAAGGATTATTTAATGTCACTAGAAGCTAATGCTGTAAATTTTGTATCTAACGAATTATCTATCAAGAATGCACAAGTTCAAAAAGTTCTCGAGTTAATTGTAGAGCAAGACTGTACCATCCCATTTATTTCAAGATACCGAAAAGAAGCTATTGGCGGACTTGATGAAGTTCAAGTTGCTGCCATTAACGAGACCTATGAAGCTTATTGCGAACGAGAAAAGCGTCGAACATTTATATTAGAGTCAATCAAAAAACAAGAGATGATGACTCCCGAACTTGAGAAACAAATCCTTGCGGCTGAGACTTTAAATAAACTAGAAGATCTCTATGCCCCTTATAAAAGTAAAAGAAAATCAAAAGGTATGCTGGCAAGAGAAGCAGGCTTAGAGCCTCTTGCCAATTTAATAAAAACTACCTCTAAAGATATAAAAACACTCCTCTTAGAAGTAGGAAAAGATTATATCAATGCAGACAAGAAGGTTGAGACCGTTCAAGCAGCGCTAGAAGGCGCATGCCATATAATTATGGAAGATATTGCAAATAACGGAGAAATTAAAGATGTTCTTAGAAAGGACTACTGGAAATCTGCAACTCTTAAATCAACCGTTAGAAAGAAAGCTGAAGAAATTAAAGACTATCTAAAGTACAAAGATTATTTTGAGTTTGAACAAAAAGTATCGGAGCTTGTATCAGCTAAGACGGGCCACCGAGTCTTGGCTATGAGAAGAGGGCTAGATCAAAAAGTCTTAAAACTAGAAGTTTGTTATGAGGTTGAATCGGCAATAGGTACAATTCGGAAGATGACTTTTGATCTAGACAATCTTGGATGCTCTGAAGTTCTGGAAGGTTGCATAAATAACGCCTACTCAAATTCTATTCATAGCTCCCTTGATTTAGAAATCAAAAGTGAACTAAAAAAACTTGCCGATGAGTCTGCAATTGATGTTTTTGGGATTAATCTAAGAAGCTTACTCCTCCAACCTTATCTTGGACCAAAGGGAGTTATAGGAATTGACCCAGGTGTTAGAACCGGCTGTAAAGTTGCCGTAATCGATTCAAATGGAAAGTTTATTATCGATACGGTGATCTACCCACATCAACCTAAAAATGATGTCATGGGTTCCGCGAAAATAATTTCGGCCATTATAGAGAAATTCAAGGTTGAACATATCGCAATTGGAAACGGAACCTTTGGAAGAGAAACACTTCAGCTCTTACAAAAACATGTTAAGGCCATCGCTACAGGAAAAACTAAGGCTATGCTTGTAAATGAAGACGGAGCTAGTATTTACTCAGCAAGTGAAATTGCCAGAAAAGAATTTCCAGATATGGACCTTACGGTTAGAGGTGCTATAAGTATTGCCAGACGCTTTCAAGACCCTCTAGCTGAACTTGTAAAGATCGACCCAAAATCAATCGGCGTTGGCCAGTATCAACACGATGTTAATCAGGCAAAACTAAAAAAATCATTAACTGGCGTCGTAGAATCATGTGTTAACTTCGTCGGAGTAGACTTAAATACCGCCAGTGCTCCCCTTCTCAGCTATATTTCAGGAATAGGACCTAGTCTAGCAGGAAATATTGTTAAACAACGAGAGAAATTAGGGGGCTTTAAAAGTAGAGAAGAGCTACTAAAAGTTAGTCGTTTTAGTGCAAAAGTTTTTGAACAAGCAGCAGGATTTTTAAGAATCTATAATTCGAAAAACCCTCTTGACGGAACTTTTATTCATCCTGAAAGATATGAAGCGCTTGAAAAATGGTGCGCAGAGAACAGTATTACTCTAAAGGATTTAGTTGAAGATAAAAATACTATTACTAAAATAGATAAAGACTCCGCCCTTAAAGCGACCTTAGGAGAATTTACTCACAAAGATATTGTGAAGGCCTTAGGAGCCCCCTCTCAAGACCCTAGAACTGAATTTGTTAGCTTTGAGTTTAGAAATGATATTTCAGAGATCAAAGATCTAAAGGCAGGACAATGGTATCCAGGAAAAGTTACGAATATCACTCAATTTGGTGCCTTTGTTGATATAGGGATTAAAGAAAATGGTCTTATTCATGTAAGTCAGATGGCCGATAAGTTTGTGGAAAATGCCCTTGAGGTTTTAAAAGTTGGACAGGAAGTTAAAGCAAGAGTTCTAGATATAGACCTTGATAGAAAGAGAATTGCCCTGTCTTTAAAGAAGGAAGAAAAAGGCGAGTTCATCCCAAGCTCTAACGGCCAAAACAACAAGAAAAGTAAAAAAGCACCAGCGGAAAAACAACTTAAGAATAATGCATTTGCAGGCCTTGCGAACTTCAAGGTTAAATAATGTTAAGTTTTTCCAATATCTCGAAACTTCAAAATGGAGAACCTCTCTACACTGGGGCTAATTTTCAAATTAATCCGGGAGAGAAAGTAGGCCTAGTTGGGCCAAATGGTGCAGGTAAAACCACTCTTTTTAGGTTAATCATAAAAGAAGATAAACCTGACACCGGCCAAATCAGTTTCCCTAAAGATATGAGGCTTGCCTATTTTTCCCAAAATGTAGGTGAAATGGCAGGAAAAACCGCCCTTCAAGAAGTAATAGAGGGTGATGAAAATATTGCGAAACTCCAAAAAGAATTAAAGTCCTATGAAGAAAAAATGGCTGACTATGAATCATTATCTGATGAAGAGATGAATGATCTCATGATGAAAATGGGAGAGGCTCAAACAGAATTTGAAAAATTAGGTGGCTATGACCTAGACTCAAGAGCAGAAGAAATTCTTTCAGGACTTGGAATTTTACCGCAGGATCATCATAAAGATGTAAAGGATTTTAGTGGTGGATGGAAAATGAGAATTGCTCTTGCAAAAGTTCTCGTTACAAACCCTGATATCATATTAATGGATGAGCCCACTAACTATTTAGATATTGAAACAATCCTTTGGCTTGAAGAATGGCTTCATAATTTTAAAGGCGCAATTTTCATGACCACTCACGATAGGGATTTTATGAACAATGTTTGTAAAAAAATCGTTGAGATTGCCCATAAAAAGATAACAACCTATTCAGGAAACTTTGATTTTTATGAAAAGGAAAGAGACATCAGGCTTGAGCAGTTAAAAGCGGAAGCTGCGAGCCAAGCGGTTATGCTAGCAAAAGAAGAGGAGTTTATAGCGAAGTTTAAAGCAAGGGCTTCTCATGCGGCCCAAGTTCAATCGCGTATAAAAAAAATTGATAAAATTGACCGTATAGAAATTCCAGCCGAAGAAGAATCAATATCTTTTGAATTTCCTATTCCAACTCGAGGAGGAGATGACGTCATCGTCATGGAGAACTTGGCGAAACATTGGAAAAGTACTACAGGTGAAATAAAAGAAGTTTTCGAAGACTTAAATGGAATGGTGAAAAGGCTGGAGAAAATAGCCGTAGTAGGTGTAAATGGAGCAGGTAAATCAACTCTCCTCAAAGTTATTTGCGGTCTTACGGAACCGACTCAAGGGAGCGTTACAATCGGTCCCAGTATTAAATTAGGCTATTTCGGTCAACACACTCTAGATGTATTGGATGCAAGCAATTCTGTATTTGATGAAGTGAAAAAGGGGTTACCTCATGCCAGCGATGGTCTCATCCGTAATCTTCTCGCTGCTTTTTTATTTAGAGGAGATGATGTGGACAAAAAAGTTCGCCATCTTTCCGGAGGAGAAAAAGCAAGGCTCGTGCTTGCTGTTATACTCTCCCAGAAAAATAATCTTTTAGTATTAGATGAACCTACCAACCACCTCGATATGAAATCAAGAGAAGTCCTTCTTGATGCCTTAAAAAGATTTGAAGGAACTATCCTTTTTGTGAGTCACGATAGGCATTTTTTACATGGGCTAGCTGAAAAAGTTTATGAAGTAGATAAAAAGAAAATCACAATATATCCCGGTAATTATCAACATTATTTAGAAAAAACCACTTAACTGAAAACAATATATATATAGTCTCTACGTGTCAGAGTTTATTCTTTGCTATTCTTTGGTGAGAGAATTGTTGGAGGAATCATGAGCAAAAAAGTTGCTGTTGTTTTAAGCGGATGTGGCTATTTAGATGGGGCTGAAATCAGAGAGTCCGTTTTAACTTTATTGGCCTTAGATGAACAAGGTGCTGAAGTAGAAATCTTTGCTCCCGATCAAACTCAACATCATACAATTAATCATCATAATGGTAATGAAGAAAATGGACCGCGAAATATTTTGGCGGAAGCTGGCCGTATAGCAAGGGGAAAAGTGTCACCCCTTAAAGATGCCAGTGCAGCTGACTATGACGCCCTAGTCATTCCTGGAGGCTTTGGAGTTGCCAAAAACCTTTGTGATTTTGCTTTTAAAGGAAGCGAGGCCAAAGCGCTTGCAGAAGTAAAAAACCTAATTCAATCTTTTTATGATCTAAAAAAGCCTATTGGGGCAATATGTATTGCACCTGCTCTTGTGGCCCTATGTCTAGGCGAAAAGAAAGTTAGCCTTACAATTGGAAATGATAAAGAGACGGCCACAGAAATTGAAAAAACTGGCGCCGTACATATTGAATGTCCTGTTAACGAGGCACGAGTAGATGAATCCAATAAAGTGGTCTCAACTCCTGCCTACATGTTTGATGATGCTCCCCTTGCTGAAATTAACAAGGGGATTAGAGAGTGTATAAGTAAAACTCTAAGCCTTACATAACCGGCTGTTCTTCTTCAGAAAAGCCACCATTATCATACTGTGGCGTAAAATCTTCTGAAGAAGGTTCGACTCTCCCTCCTTGGAGAAAGTCCTCTAAATTATCCTTAAGGAGTTGAACCTGGCGATGAATCTTTTCAGCCTCATCCCCTTCATAAGTAATACCTTCGGTTAAGATTTTACCTACTGTTTTATTTAATTTTTTAGTAAATGCTCTAAGCTGAGAAAACTCACTAGGAAGAGTTTCCATCGTGTTCGCAAGATCAACCCCTTCTTCGAGTCCAGCATCTTTGACAGTTTTAATAATCTCTTTGATTTCTCTAACTGGTCTATGCTGAATATGAGGAATTAATCGGTCTTGCTCCTCTGGTTCTAGTCTAACAAGCTCGTTTGTTTGACTCGCTGAAAGCTCACCATGCTTTCTCATTTCTTTTACAGTATTAGAACTTTTCGCGTCTCTTTTAATTGCAGATCTAATTGAAGTTTTTGAGAGGCCTGTTTTTTCTGCTGTCATAGAAACAAAAGATGGCTTCTTTTGCCCTCCAAGTGATGCTTCTAACTCTTCAAGCTCATCATCTGACATTTTTAAATCATCAGTGATTACATCAGGGTCTAGCTTTTCATAAATTTCCTTGGCACGGGCCAATGCGTTTTCATATTCAAGTCGATTAAGATCAAGTCTTACTAAGTTTTCATCAATGGAGATTAGCTCCTCAAGAAGCTCACCTTTATCAACTCTAGTAACTGGAAGCTCGCTCCATCCTAGCTCTTTAGCCGCTGTATAGCGTCGTCCACCAGCTAGAAGCTCATTATTTTTATTCACCACGACAGGGTTTAGTAGGCCCACCGATTCAAGACTTGCTTTTAATTTTTCTGTGTCTGTATCTACCCGTAAATACTCACTATTTACCTTAATCTCTTCGAGATTTAGTGTCTCCATAATCTGCCTCCAAAAATTGTGTGTGCAGTATTTGACCAGAGCATAAGGGCCTTGTCACCTTACATTACCTGACTATTTTACTGCGCTATGCACATAATTTTCCGCGATGCCCCCTATAATGATGCGTAGTAAAATAGAGGAGAGAAAATGGAAGGAGCTCCAAGTGAAAATACTATTTCTAAGTCTAAGTTTTATCTTAACCATGGCAAGCGCAAATGCTGATTGCGACAAGCTTTATGAAGAAGCGGAAGGCGCCTGCTTTCAGTCTTCTCACGAATGTAAAAATTTAGGTGCCTGTGTCTCAAAAAGAAAGACCTGTCCTATGGATATTGGAAGCCCATCGGCCTGTGAATCCTTTGATCATTGCATGAAAGATACTGAAGCACTTATAAGCGCTAAACCAAAGGATTTACCTGAGAGAAAGTTTAAAAATCGATGTATCTATATTTGGAACGCTGGGAAGTGCTATCTCTATAATACAGGATGGGAGATAAGTACTTTTCCAAGTTGCCCTGGTAGACGAGTTTGGGGAAAAGGTAAAGGCGATAAGAATTTCGATTGTGAAGGTCATAGACAACTTACAAACGACCATCAAAATGACTGCAAGAAAGCTAATGATATTTATGAAAGAACTTGCAAGGCCAATAAGGACTTTAAACCGGTTCCTCATGAGTTAAAGTGCAAGTATTTAACAGCAAAGGTTTTTCCCGCAGACACGGAGCATAAAGGTTCTAGTGCTGTAGACCATGGAACAAGAGACCGTCAAAAATCGGTTCCTCATTGGGATGAGGGAACTGGCGGAGACTCTAATGGGTCAAAAGCTACTGGAAAATAGGCTCCAGAAATTCTATAATCAAGAGAGTTTTAAAATAACAAGGCGAGTAAAATGAGCGAACAACTTTGGGTAGGATTGATTTTAATTGGAAGCTGGGCAGCTCTACCTATTTCTTTAATTGTTGCTAATAATGTTTTTGATAACGACGTTGTTAAAGAGGGCGAAGAGGCCGGTCATCACTAGAGCTTTTTCTTCCTAGTACCAAAAGAAAAACTAAGCTAATAGACGTTAAAATGGGGCACATAAGTAGTGCCTTTTCTACTCCAACCATCGAAGCTAGTTTCCCAAAAAAGATATGCATCACAATAAGAAGAAAGCCAACTTGAGTCATGGTTGACCCAATCATTTGTTCTCTTCCCTTTTCGAAATTAGAAGTTAGCCAATCCATTCCCATGGGAAAGTAAAATGACATCGTTCCTCCAAGCAGTCCTAAAAACCAAGGATTGAAATAGTATCCAAGAAAAAATGTTATTATTGTCAGGATGAGAGATAGAATCATGGCGTAATAACTTTTCCCTCGCATCGGTAAAAAAGCAAAGAGCATTCTCCCGGCCATTAACGAAAGAAAAAAGAGACTTAAACATTTAGAGGCATCATCACTTGAGAACTGCCTTCCTTCTGTTAAAAAATAGACCAGTCTACTTGAGATAACAATCTCACTTGCAACGTAAAAGCTAAAGACTCCTCCGTAAGGTATTCTTTGCAAGA
The DNA here is from genome assembly GCA_002720865.1 of Halobacteriovorax sp. GTDB lineage: Bacteria > Bdellovibrionota > Bacteriovoracia > Bacteriovoracales > Bacteriovoracaceae. Next base: position 1,273,776 of record PBIO01000014.1, on the reverse strand, counting down.
AACTCAGCCCTGATTGAATAGCTTCCTTTTGTTCATGCTTAACTCCCCTACCAACTTTGAAAACCATGACCCAAACGACAAGTGGTAATGCAGACATGACTAGGTAAAATGAACTCCAGTTGTTTTGCCAGTTTAAAAAGAAGCTAAAAACCAATGGAGCCACAAAGCTAGCAACTCCATAACAAGAGTGAAGTGCGCTAAAGGCCCTAGACCTAACTTCTGGAGAAGAAGCCTCTGCAACAAGTAGGTTCATGCAATAGGTTGATAATCCCTGACCAATCCCGAAGATCATCGAAAAAAAGAGTAAAAAGAAATACTGATAAGGCAACTCTGGAAGAACTCCCATGGCAAAAGTACCTAAGGCCATAATTAATAAGGAAAGCTTTGTTCCTCTAACAACACCCAAGACAGGCAACCAATGCTTTGCCGTTAAATAAACAATAAGTCCCGCCAGTGAAGATAATGAGAAAAACCAAGAGCCCATTGCTGGAGTTAGGTTTAAGTCTTTTAAAATAAGGGGGTAGGCCGGTCCTCTTGAATTATCGAGATAGCCCATTGCAAATAATGAGAGATAGGCAAGAATCAACCAAGGCCATTTAATTTTATTATTTATTTTTTTGCCCTTTGATCTATTAGTTTTTTTAATATTTTTCCGCCATTAGACTTATATTTTTTGGCCCAAGCAAAAGCATCCATTCCCTGTTCATCTTTTAATGTGGGATTAGCACCAAGTTCGAGAAGGGTTTGAATAATTTTTTTATCGCCCTCTATCACTGCGGTCATCAAGGGCCGAAACCCTTTTTTTCCACTATAGTTTACATCTGCACCTTTCGAGATAAGCAGCTTAATTGCATCGGCATTTTTTAACATAATGGAAAAAGCTAACGGTAATCCATTACCACCATTAGGATCAGCACCTTTTTCAATTAGAAATTCAACGATATCCAATTTCCCTTGGGAAAGAGCAACTGTTAAAATTGAAAACTCTTTGTAAGTTGGATCCCCGCCTCTTGTAAAGCTTGCTCCGGAGTCTAGCAACAAAGTAATAAGTTCTTTATTAGAAGCACTAACGGCCAGGCTCAGCGGAGTTTCTCCGCCTTTTCCCCTTTTATTAGGATCAGCCTTATTTTTAAGCAAAATCTTAACTATCTCCAGATTCTGGGCCTGAGTTGAAGATAATAGAGGGGTACTACTTCCTCTTACTTCAATATCAACATCAGCTCCTAGCTCAATAGCTTTTTTTACTGATTCGAGATCTCCTACGGGGGCTGAAGACCATAGTATAATATTAGCGGTCCCATATTCTTTAACCAATTCATCTAAAAGAGTATTTGCCTCGTTTTCGGGGAGTTGGGCGTACATTACTTTTTTTATTTTTTCAATATCACCATTTCGGACCGCCTTATTAAAAATCTCCAATTCCTTTTTTGTATTTATCTTTAGAGGTTTTATTTTTTCGATTAACTTAGGGGATGAAGGCACTTTTTCCTCCTCTTTCTTACAAGAGGAAAAATTTAAAAGAAAAACAATAAGTAGGATAAGTTTCATTTAATAAGTTTAGCTAATATTCGTCATACAGTCACTTATTGGTTAGACTGTTTAAATGAATAATATCTTAGCTGTTTTAGTCTATTTAAGTTTAGGATTCTTTTTATCAAGATTAGAAAAGTTTCCAAAAAGCACCTCAGAGGTCTTAAACTTAATGGTTATCTATGTAGCCCTGCCCGCACTAATTCTTGAAAAATTCCCTTCCATTCCCCTAGACAGTTCAATTTTAGTTCCGGCCATTACCCCTTGGGTGATGCTTGTCCTTAGTATTATTTTTGTTTGGCTATTTAGTAGAGCTTTTAAGTTAGATAGACCAACAACTGGATGCTTATATTTACTCATTCCCCTTGGCAATACCAGCTTCTTAGGCTTCCCTATGATTGAAGCATTACTTGGAGAAGAAGCCGTTTCCTATGCCATTATTTATGATCAAGTCGGATCCTTTATCGCCCTTTCAACATATGGTACGGCTATCGTAGCTCTCTATTCTCAAACGGAAGAAAGCTTTAATCTTAAAAAGGTTTTGAGAAAAATCGCACTCTTTCCTCCCTTTATTTCTTTAGTTTTAGCTATCACTCTAAGATTTACGGCAGCTCCCCCTGAGAGTGTTCAAAGGGTATTTGAAATTTTAGGTAGCATGCTTGTTCCATTAGCAATGATTTCTGTTGGATTCCAATTTAAAGGAAGTTTTGAAAAAAAACATCTACCAACAATCTCTATGGCCCTAGGTTTTAAAATGTTAGTTGCTCCAGTTGTTCTTTTTGCTCTTTTTAAGCTTATAGGAAAAAGCGGCTTACCAGTATCCACTTCAATATTAGAATCTGGAATGCCTCCAATGATAACGGCCGGAGCTGTGGCCATGAGCATGAACCTTGCACCAAAGCTAGCGGCAGCATTAGTTGGTCTTGGTATTCTTTTCAGCTTTATTAGCCTACCTCTTTTAAAGTTTACCTTAGGCTTATAGTTGTTTGATTAAGTCTAGAGCCGCGTAGGTAAAGATCACTGAAGCGCCTGCTCGTTTAATACTTAAAGTTGCTTCCATCATAGCCTTTTCAGCATCGAGCCAGCCTTTTTCACCAGCAGCTTTAATCATGGCGTACTCTCCACTCACAAAGTAAGCGGCCACCGGAACATCTGAATTGTTATGGACATCCGCGATAATATCTAAATAGCTTAGGGCCGGTTTAACCATGATCATATCAGCCCCTTCTTCTAAATCTAATTTTATTTCTCTTAGGGCTTCTTTTTTATTTGCCGGGTTCATCTGATAGGTTTTTTTATCACCTGCCTTAGGCGCAGAGTCGAGAGCATCCCGAAAAGGTCCGTAAAATGAGGAAGCATACTTAGCGGAATAAGACATAATTCCTACTTCTTTAAATCCGGCCTCATCTAAAACCTTTCTTATATAACCGACTCTTCCATCCATCATATCTGAAGGAGAAATAAAGTCAGCTCCAGCTCGTGCCTGAGCTAAGGCCATCTTTCCCAACACCTCAAGAGTTTCATCATTTAAGATTTCTCCATTAGAGACAATACCGTCGTGGCCATCACTAGAATAAGGATCAAGAGCAACATCAGAAAAAATTAAAAGTTCAGGTAACTGAGACTTTAAATTAGTTATGGCATCTAAATAAAAATTTCCTTCTTCATAGGAAAAACTACCAATTGAATCTTTTTTTTCATCCAATACTTTTGGAAAAAGTGCTATCCCTTTAACTCCTAATTCATAGGCCTCTTCAGCTTTTTTAATTAAATTTTCTAGTGAGAACCTAAAACAATTAGGCATGCTTTGGATGGGCTCTTTTATCCCCACACCTTCGGTAACAAAGAGTGGTAGAACCAAGTTCTCAGGCCTCAGATGAGTTTCTTGAACCATTGAGCGGATAGCGGCATTTCTTCTATTTCGTCTTGGGCGTTGTACAATCATGCTGGCATCTTAAACTTCTAAACTTTTTATTTAAAAACGCCTTGCACAATAATCTTTACGACATAAGTGTGACAATTATTGGCTTCTTATTTATTAAGATGCGGGAGTGATAAATCAACTCCAAATTCTCCATACTAAGCCAGAGCAAACCATTCAATTAGAACCGGGTTATATTGAATGGAAAACCTGCTTACGTTCAATATTCTTTGGTAAAAATTTATCCTCGCCTACTCATTCTGGAGTTCATGCCTATCGGTTTTTGCTAGAAATTGTTTGCGGTCTTCACTCTCCATTGATTGGAGAAACTGAAATTTTATGCCAGTTTAAGAATTTCATAAAAGAAAATCCAAAGACCATTACTCCAAAGATATCCCAAAAGATCATCAAGGATGCCAAGTACTTACGTACAAAGTATTTGAAAAATTATGGATCTCAATCTTATGGTTCTTATGCACTAAAAAAATCAGCGCCTCACGACAGAATTATTATCTTTGGAGCAGGTTCATTGGCCCAAGAAATTCTTCCTATTATAAAAAGCTCCTGCGGTGAAATTATCATTAAAGTGAGAAATGTAGCTAAAGCAATAGACAAATTTTCAAACTATAGAAATATCCAAATCGAAAGTTTAGAAAAAAGAAATCAAAAAGAAAATGCTCTAATTATTATTGCGGCTCCCATTTCGAGTGAAGTCTTAGAAAGTATTATTCATTCAAATTATAGCAGTTCTTCAATCTTAGATTTACGTTCTGTGAGAGATGGAAGAGCGCTCCAGATAGAAGAGAGCTATCAGTATAAAACATTAAAGGAGATCTTTTCTGAAATTGAAGAAACTCAAAAAGTGCTGCACCTTACTTCCATAAAAATGAAAGAAGAAATCAAAGAACTATCAAACAAATGGAATAAGCAAGCAATTGCAAGACCCTTTGGTTGGGAGGACTTATGCTTATAAAGATTGCCTCTAGAAAATCAGACCTCGCGAGGCTTCAAGCATATATCGTTGCCGAAGAATTAAAGGAAGCTTTCCACGAGGTGAATATTGAGCATCTTTTTAGTGCTTCCTTTGGAGACTTAAACCCCGATATCCCACTTGATCAGATGCCCACTAAGGGAGCCTTCACGGAAGATTTTAAAGAGGGCATAAAAAATAGAGAGTTTGACTTAGTCGTTCACTCTTGGAAAGACCTCCCTACAGATCTTCCTAAAGATAGTCTTCTCTTTACTCTTAAACGAGAAGACCCAAGGGACTTACTTATTATAAGAAAGGACTCTATTCAAAAACGAGATTTAAAAGTATTAACCTCTTCCCCTAGAAGAATTCATCATATCGAACCTTTTATAAAAAGTTATTTTCCCCACAAAATTGACACTGTAGAATGCCCAGAGGTTAGAGGAAATATTCCAACTCGCCTAAAGAAGCTAATTCAAAAGGAAGGTGACGCCCTTATTATGGCAAAGGCCGCTTTAGATAGGCTTTTGACCGCTAAAAAAGAAGAATTCGCTGAAGTAAAAAAGGAACTCCGTGAGTACTTAGATTTATGTCAATTTATGGTTCTTCCTTTAGCTGAATTCCCAACGGCTGCTGCCCAAGGGGCTCTCGCCATAGAGGTTCATAAAGATAATCACGAGATAATCGCGCTTTTAGAAAAGATTCACTGCCCACAAACCTTCAAGAACGTAAAAAGAGAAAGAGAACTCTTAAAATCTTTTGGTGGAGGCTGCCATCAAAAATTAGGAATGACCTCTATTCCTCATGAGTGCGGAGACTATTTTTCAGTTAGCGGTGAAACACCATCAAGAGAGGCTATTAAATCCTTAGAGCTCATAGGGCAAAAAAATAATTCTAGTCTTAAAATTTCAAGAGACGAGATTTTTGAGGACCCTAAATTTTTTAAACGAAAAAAAATAGAAGTAGATATTAGGGAAAGTGATTTATATATTGCTAAAGACTACGCCCTACCAGACAACTTCACCCAAGGGGAAAAGCTAATCGCGACCTCTGGGTTAAGCTCATGGAAAAAGCTAGCGGCAAAAGGGCTTTGGGTAACCTGCTCCTCAGAGTCTTTGGGGGAAGAGTACGGTAGAAATATTGAAGTACTTTTGAACCGCTCAATTAAATGGACTAAATTATCCCACTCTCATGCTCCAGGGAAAAAGATCGCAACTTATGAGTTAGTTCCATTAAAAGAGCAACCGGACTTAAGTGGAAAAAAGTATTTTTATTGGATGAGTGGAAGTCAGTTTGAGCTGGCCCTTAGTAATAATCCCGAGTTAACTAAAGCTTTTCATGCTTGTGGACCAGGTAATACGCGAAGCACAATTTTAAAGTATATACCAAGTGAAAACCTTGAAATTTACTTAAGTTACGATCAGTGGTACCAGAGCAAAATAGGATAAATAATGGAAAAATTTGAAGAACTTTTTAGCCGTAGTCAGGCCGTTACTCCCGGTGGAGTTCATTCTCCAGTTAGAGCTTTCAAGGGACTAGACCAAGCTCCCATTTTTTTTAAAAGTGGAGAAGGACCCTTTCTAAAAGATCAAAATAATAAATCATACCTAGACCTATGCTCTTCATTTGGCCCACTTATTTTGGGCCACCGCGACCCCGAAGTTCAAAGATCAATTGAAAGTATTATTGATAAAGCATGGAGCTTTGGCGCTCCTGAGGCCTATTCCCTTGAGCTAGCAGAATGGATCACGAACGAAATTCCATGGATAGAGAAAATTCGTTTTGTAAACTCAGGTACAGAAGCCGTAATGACGGCCCTTCGCTTGGCCAAAGGTTATACGGGGAAAAATAAAATTTTAAAATTTGACGGTTGTTATCATGGCCATGTTGATTCAATGCTGGTGGCCTCGGGCTCCGGTCTCGCCGGTACAGCAACTGCTTCTAGCGCGGGAATTTCTGATGCCGTAGCTAAAGAAACTCTTGTATGTAAGCTTGATGATATTGAAGCTGTTAAAGGTATTTTTAAAAGAGAAGGAAATGATATTGCAGCTGTCATCATTGAACCCCTCCCTGCAAATTACGGACTTCTACCGCAAAGAAAAGAGTTTCTTCAATTTTTAAGAGAGATTACCAAGGAAAATAATTCTCTTTTAATCTTCGATGAAGTCATTTCCGGTTTTAGAGTAGCTCTTGGAGGTATGGCAGAGATTTCTGATGTCGTTCCAGATCTAGTCACATACGGAAAAATTATCGGAGGAGGGTTCCCGGTGGGAGCATTCGCTGGAAGTTCTAAAGTTATGGATATGATGGCCCCAACAGGACCGGTTTATCAGGCAGGAACTTTAAGTGGAAACCCTATCTGTATGGTTGCTGGATTAAATACATTGAAAAAGATAAAAAGAGATAACTTAATTGAAAAAACTAATTTGGCTTGTGAGAAATTTACAATGCAGCTAAATGAGGGCTTCTCTCAAAGAAAAATCCCCATGCAATGTATTCAATTTGCATCACTCTTTTTTATTACGAGTAAAACAAGTAAGCCTATTAGGTCTATTGACCACTTACCAAAGGAGCACGGCACACACTTTTGTAAGCTCTACCCAAAGTATTTGAAAAAAGGACTTTATATGGCGCCAGCAGCTTTTGAAGTCGGCTTCTTTTCAAGTGTCATTGACGAAAAATTAAGTAAAAAGGCAGCTCAGGATATTCTTGAAGTTTGCAGCGACTATTTTAATGAAAGAAAATAAACTTATTGATTGGAAAATTATTTCAGCCGTCATCTGGCTCGTTTTTACAGTTTCATTAGCAAGCTGGTGGCTGGCCCTCGGTCTTAAATACTCTACTGAGAAAAAAACCATGATTGTCACTGAAGGATTAACACTGATATTCTTCGTGGCAGGCGGAGGCGTCGCACTTATTTACTATATTCTCCAGGAAAGAAAACGAAATTTTAAACTTAATCAATTTTTTGCTTCAGCAAATCATGAGTTAAAAACGTATATGGCCTCTCTTAGGCTAAGAGCTGAGGGGTTAAGTGAAGATCTTGAAGGTAAACCAGAGGCTGAAGATGCCAGTAAAATCGTCAGTGATACCGTAAGACTAGAGCTGCAGCTCGAAAATTCTCTTATTTTCTCAGAACCCTCTAATCGTCAAGTTTTTTTAGAAGAAATCGACCTGGCTGACTACTTAGATACAATTAAAGAACAATGGCCGAATATTGACGTTCTTGTGGAAGGTAGTACCACGCTAAAAGTTGATAAGAGAATGCTAGAAGTTATTACAAAAAACCTTATTCAAAATGCTATTGTTCATGCGAAGGCTCCTTCAATAAGATTTTCTCTTGAAGGAAATAAAATCACTGTATCCAATACAGGTGAAAAGTTCAGTGGTGAATTAGATCGATTAGGTCAAATGTTTTATCGCCATCAACACCAAAGTAGATCCGGTATAGGATTATATTTAGTTCAAACCCTTGGTCAGTCTATTAATTTCAAAACTGAATTCGCACTTTCAAAAGATGGAACTCTAAAAATTATCATGGAGCAGATAGATGCCTAGTGCTAGACTATTGCTTCTCGAAGACGACACTTCTTTAGGGGAAACTATTCTCTCCAGATTAAAAAAAGAGGCTTATGAAGTCAGTTGGGTTAAAAACCTTGCTGAAGCAAGAGATTCAATTAAGGTTAAGAACTTTGATCTTCTCATTTTAGATGTAGGACTTCCGGATGGCTCTGGCTTTGATATAGCTGAAGAGCTTCAAGGTCGGTTTCCTGTCATCTTCTTAACTGCTCTAAATAGTGCTGAAAACAGGCTTCGCGGTTATGAGCTTGGAGCGAACGAATATATTCCAAAGCCTTTTCATTTTAAAGAGCTACTTATTAGAATCGAAAAAACTTTAGGCTCAGAGTTTAGCGAAGGACCGAAAAGTTATAGCTTTGAAGACTTTATTATTAATTTAGATTCAATGACCGTAGAGCAAAATGGACAACTCTTCTACCCTTCTGCTCGAGACTTCTCTGTATTAACTTACTTAATAACTTGTTTTCCAAATGTTGTATCAAGAGAAGAACTTTTAGATAAATACTGGGGAAGTGATTCCTTTCCCACTAATAGAACCGTAGATAATTCAATTTTAAGAATCAGACAATTCCTCGGTGAAAAAGCCCAGGATTATTTAAAGTCTGTCCGTGGTATTGGCTACCAATGGATTCAGGAGCCCAAGAAATGAGTAATATTAAATTTCAAAATGCTATTAACGGAGTTGAGCAAAACTGCCCGCCTATCTGGTTTATGAGGCAAGCTGGTCGCTACCATTCCCATTACCAAGAGCTAAAGAAAAAATATACTTTTGAACAGCTTTGTAAGAACCCTGAGCTTGCGGCAGCGACTGCCTTAGGTCCGATACAAGATTTCGATTTTGATGTCTCGATCTACTTTAATGATATCTTGTTCCCTCTAGAGGCCCTTGGTTTTAATCTAGAGTATTCTCCAGGTCCTATAATGAGCCCTGTGCTTTCTAAGAGTTTTTTAAAAGAGTTAAAACCTCTTGATGAAGCAGTGGATTTTCTTAATTTTCAAAAAGAAGCTGTGAAAGCAACCAGAGAAATTCTTCCTTCAGATAAATCCCTAATTGGTTTTATTGGTGGACCTTGGACTTTATATACCTATGCAAAAGAATGTTCTCATAAAGGGCATATGATCGACTCTAAAAAAGAAGCAGATCTATTTTTGGAATTGTCTGAAAGATTATTGCCACTACTTAGTCAGTGCATAACCGACCAGCTGAATGCAGGAGCTGAAATTGTGATGATCCTTGATACCTCAGCTGGCTCACTTTCCCCCGACTTTTTTAATCGCTATGTTGTACCCGCGATTAAGAAATTAACTATTGGGCACGAAGGAAAAGTTGCCTACTATGCAAAAGAGTCAACTAGGGATCAAATTAACCTATTGAATGAACTTCCTGTTGCTGGTTTTGGTTACGATCATCGTTATTCAATGGCAGACCTTCTTACAGATGAAAATAGAAAAGGAATCGTACAAGGAAACTTTGATCAGACTTTATTATTCTCAGAGACAAATGTCTTCAAAGAGTACTTAAATAATTATCTCGCACCTATTTTAGAACTCACTCCAGCTCAAAGAAAAGGCTGGGTCTGTGGTGTTGGACATGGAATCCTACCTAAAACCCCTGAGTCAAATGTCAGAATTTTTGTTGAAACAGTAAGGGAGAAATTTAATGTTTAGTTCAGAGCTTTTAGCAAAATATGATATTCCTGCGCCAAGGTACACTAGCTACCCCACTGTCCCCTATTGGGATAAGACACCCGAGCGTAATGAGTGGATTTCAAGTATTAAAACCAGTCTTGAAGGTGATTCATCATGGTCAGCTTATATCCATATCCCTTTTTGTGAAAGCCTTTGCACATTTTGTGGATGTAATAACACCATAACTAAAAATCATGACTTAGAAGAAGAGTATGTTGAATTCGTACTAAAGGAGTGGACGGCCTACCTTAATGAAGTGCCTGAATTGAAGGAAAAGCCATTGAGACAACTTCATTTAGGGGGAGGAACTCCTACCTTCTTAAGCCCGGAAAATTTACAAAGATTGCTAAATCCGATTTTAAGCTCTGTGAATTATGATAAACAAAACTTTGAAGGCTCTCTAGAAGTTGACCCAAGAAAAACAACTCGTAAACAGCTTGAAGTATTATCAGAGCTTGGTTTTAATAGAATTTCTCTAGGTGTTCAGGACTTCACTTTCAAGGTTCAAGATCTAATAAATAGAGTTCAATCATTTGAACAAACTAGAGATGTAACCTATGCGGCGAGAGAATTAAATTACCACTCGGTTAATTTTGACCTGATTTATGGACTTCCCTGCCAAGGCATTGAGGAAATCACTAAAACTACCGAATTAACTATCGAATTAAGACCAGATCGAATTGCCCTTTATAGCTTTGCAAGAGTTCCATGGATAAAGCCGCAGCAGCGAAAATTCACCGATGAGCAAATTCCCGTTGGTGCTGAAAAAAGAGCCCTCTATGAAAAATCAAGAGAAATGCTTTTAAGTGCTGGGTATGTAGAGATAGGAATGGACCATTTTGCCCTTCCAAATGATGAGCTTTTTGAAGGAGTTAAGGAAAAAACTTTGCACCGAAACTTTATGGGGTACACACCTTATCAAACTGACGTGATGATTGGGCTCGGAGTGAGTTCAATCTCAGAATCTAAAACCTGCTTTCATCAAAATGAAAAAGTTCTAAACCTTTATAAAGAGAAAGTCTCTCAAATGGGAATCCCTACTTTTAGAGGACATGTTCATACTGAAGAAGATTTATTTCATAGAGACCTCATCTTAGAGCTAATGACTAGTTTTGAGCTTAAAGTGCCTAAAAGTCTTGAAGCTAGTTTAGAGAGTCATTTAGAACCTTTAATTCAAGATGGTCTTTGCCATTTAAAAGAGGGGCTCCTAGAAGTTACCGAACTAGGCAGACCCTTTATACGAAATATCTGCATGACACTTGATAAAAGGATGTTAGATAAAAAGCCCGAAACAATGATATTTTCCCAGAGCCTATGAAGATTACCATTGTAGGAGCGGGATTTTCTGGACTGACCTTAGCTCATTATTTAAGAAACGAGGGATTTGGAGTTGAGGTTCTAGAAGCTAATTCACACGCAGGTGGACTAATTAAGACGGTAAGAACCAAGCATGGTTTAATTGAAACAGCCGCAACAAGCATACTTTTAACTCCTACCCTAGAGAAAATTCTTAAGGATATTAATTTACCTCCTTTAATGCCCAATAAAGAGAGCAAAAAAAGATATATTTCTAAAAACCTAAAACCGTCCAGACTCCCCTTAAGCCTTAAAGCCTGTATTCAGCTCTTTATTGGGGTTTTAAGAATAAGTTTTGCTAAAAAAAAATGGCAACCTAAAGGGCTTGAAACTTTATCCGAGTGGGCGGATAGAACTTTTGGAAAAGAAGTTCGAAAAGCTCTTGTTTCTCCGGCCATGCAAGGTATCTACGCTGCCTCTTCAGAGGAGCTGAGTGCAAGCCTAGTTTTAAAAAAAATATTTTCTAAAGAGAAAAGAGAAAGATCTAAAGGTCCGATAAACTTTAAGAACGGTATGGGTGAATTTATCCACTCTCTTGAGTCTTCTTTAAAGGCGAGAGGAGTTAGTTTTAAATATAATGAAAAGCTAACCAAAGAAAAGCTTCCAAAGGGACCTGTCGTCCTCGCTACTTCCATGAAAGCAGCGCAAAGTTTAATTGATGGAATCCCCGACATACCAAAAAAAAATATGACATCTCTAACGGCATTTTTTGATACTCCTCCCCCTATTCGGGGATTTGGAATCCTCTTCCCGGTGGAAGAAGGTCTAAATGCTCACGGCGTTTTACTAAATGATTGTATGTTTAAAGGGAGAGCTAAGGAGGGGCATTCAGAGACTTGGATACTTAGCGAACTAAGCCATTTATCAAAAGACGAACTGCTCGAATTAGTTAAAGAGGACAGAAGAAAAGTGTTTGCTTCTTCAGAAGAACCGACTTTTTATCAGGTTTCTTCTTGGAACGAAGCCTTTCCTATTTATGGAACAAAATTAGAGAAATATTTAAAAAACAATAATCAAAGATTAGACAATATTTTCTTAACTGGAAATTATCTTGGAAATTTGGGACTATCAGGGATTTTAGATCAGAACCAAAAGCTATCTAAAAGGCTTAAAGAGGAACTTTTATGAAACAGGCTCTTTTAATCATCAATTTAGGAACTCCAGATTCAACTGATGCGAACGATGTTGGTCGATACTTAACGGAGTTTCTTACTGATAAACATGTTATTGACCTTCCTTATCCCTTAAGACAGTTTCTCGTCCGCGCCCTCATAGTACCAAAAAGAAAATTCGCTTCAGCTAAAAAGTATAAAAAGGTTTGGCTTACTGAGGGTTCTCCTCTACTTCACTATACAAAAAGCTTAAGTTCTAAACTAGACCAAACTTTAGACGACATCGATGTCTTTTTCTCAATGAGATATGGGAATCCAAAAACGAGCGATGTTCTAAAAGAAATTAGTCACTACGATGAGATTGTAGTTCTTCCCCTTTACCCTCACGATACAAAATCAAGTTATCTAACTGCGAAGGAGCAAGTTGAATTATTTTCCCGTAAATACAATATTTCAGAAAAGATACGCTTTATAGAGCCATTTTATAGTGAAGATTTTTTTATCGATAGCTGGGTTGAAAAACTTAAGAGTCAAAAACCTAAGATACCAGCTGATTTCTACCTCTTTAGTTATCACGGAATTCCGTTACATCATCTGCCAAAAGAATGTAGCTCCTGTAAAATACCATGTTCCAATTTAGTTAAAACAAGTGATTGCTATAGGGCCCAATGCTACGAAACAACTGAGCTTATTGTTAAGAAGATGGGATTAAAGGAAGGTCAGTATATGACCTCTTTTCAGTCTCGTTTAGGCAAAAGGCCATGGATAAAGCCTTATACAGATCTAGTAATAGAAGATTTAAAGCAAAAAGGAGTTAAAAACCTAACAGTATTTAGTCCTTCTTTTATTGTTGATTGTTTAGAAACTTTAGAAGAGCTCGGAATGGAGCTAAAAGAAGATTTCGAAGGTCAAAGTGACGAATTTAAGCTTAATTTTATTCCTTGTCTTAATGACGAAGACTTATTTGTAAGTAAACTTGGTACATTTATTAAGGAAAGCCGAACTTAAAAGATCTTCTCCTTAGTTGAAGTTAGTACATCTAGCTCCTCTTCAGAGATTTCTTTGCCCGACTGGCTATCTCTTAGTCTCGCTTCAATCATCTCCACGCCAAATCTATTCATCTCAGCTAAGCTGACTAAGGCGTACCCGTCCTCCTCTGACTTTTCAATTTCAACTTGATTAAGCTCTTCTTCCGTGACGACGACAACTCGGGTGGAGTCATCAACTTTCTTCTGGGTAATCCTAATATTATTTCTTTGTCCGTCGATTCGAGGGGCAAAGATCACTGCATAGTTTCTTTGACCACTTAGATTAGTGGCCACCAGCTCCCAAGTGCAACCAAGGTTTTTTGGTATTTGAAGGCTGTATTCAAAAGCCTCAAAAGTAGCGGTTAATTCTTTAATGTATTTCTGTTTTACTTTTCTTTCTAGCATTCAAAAATTATAAAGCTATCTTCACAATTCCTAGAGAGAATAAAGAAAGTATACAAAATTAAGTACTTATGGTCTCAATAAAGCTTAATTAATTAAGAATAAGTTACTGATTACTGGTTTTACTACCTCTATTTTTGGCCAGTTCTCATCTTTAAGATCTTGGCAAAACTTCGCGTTCTGATCTCCTCAAGAGTTAAACCAGTGGCCAATACATCTTCCATTTCAATTGCACCGCAGTTTAGACCTCTTAAAAAATAATTTAAGAGACCTTGCCCAGTTGCTGCATCATCAAAGATCGCCCCAGTTAGGGTAGCCTTTGCGGCCGCTTCCATAAACTGCTTCAACCTGGCCTGAGTTTCCTCAAGTCCTTCCAAGAAAAAGCAATAGAGAGCTCCGTATCGAACCGGGATCTGTACAGGATGTAAGTCCCAACCTTGATAAAAACCATTCTTCAATGAATGCCTTATATGACCATAAGAAAGTTTCCAGGCATCGTGAACAACTTCTTCATTTTCTCTTTTTTGCTCTTCAGTTAGGTCTCCTTTATGAGGACCAACTGGCATAACATTTGTCGCTCCATCAGAAAGCCAAACTCCCGTTCCAGCCAAGGAAACCTTCATAAAGTTTTTAGCAAAGTCACAAGTGCCATGATCCATGGCCTGGTATTTAGCTGTAATATTCATACAGGCCGTAAAGTCATAAGTTCCAAAATGGGCACCACGAACTCTTCCCTTTCCTGCTTCAACAAATTCAAGCATTGGACACTCGCCTCTTGGTCCGATAATCGTTTCTGGCGTTTCAACCATCAATTCCATTTTAAGTGAGCCTGGAGCAAGCTGAGTATTCTCTTCAAGAGCTTCAAAACAATCTACCATGGCTGTTACTTGTTCTCTTGAAGTAATCTTAGGTAAGACAACACAGAAGTTATCAGGAAGTTTTCCATCTGAAAGCTCACTTAAGGTCGTAATAAAAAGATCAAGAGTTCTAATGCCTCTATTTTTATGTTCTTCTGAAAAGGTCTTAACTCTAATACCTAGGTATGGAGGAAGCGTTCCTTCTCGCATTCCTTTCGCCACTTCAGTTGCGGCAGCTAAAGCCGTTTCATCTTCCTCATCATCAGGTCTTGCTCCAAAACCATCTTCAAAATCAATTCGAAAGTCCTCTAATGCTTCTTCTTTAAGCTTTTTTTCAACTCGGTCATAAACTTTTTTAGCTAGCTCTGATGAACATTCCATTCCAAGCCCTGATCTAAAAACCTCGGCATTAGGGGCAAACTCTTTAAATCCCTTAAGGGCCAGTTCAGAGATGCGAACAGCAGTATTGGCCTTAAAAAGATGGGCTCCCCCATAAACTGTGTGAACAGGTTGTCTTTCTTCGCTCTCACCGGGATGGGTTTTAGCATGAGCATTATTACCTAGGCTTAACTTTTCATTTATATAATTTAATTTTGATTGATCAATACTAGTTTTCATTTCTAACTTCCTCTATATGTTGAATACCCAAAACCACTTAGAAGCAACGGCACATGGTAGTGTTCGTCTGTTGCAATGACTTTAAAGACAATATTTGCTTCAGGATAAAAGGTTTCTTTATTAATATCTTGATAATATTTTTCTGTATTAAAGCTAATACGGTAAATCCCCGCAAGTAGGTCGTGGTTATCTACAAGCAAGTCCTTTACTCTTCCATCTTCATCAGTCAGTCCTTGTCCTATTTGTTCGAAGTCTCCATCTTTTTCTATTTCAAGAATAACCGGGACATTTGAAGCAGGCCTACCAGAAGCGGTATCCAAGATATGGGTTGTAATCGGGCTCATAATAATTTCTCCATTCTAATTTTTGTAATTTTCGCTTGCTCACCTGCTGAAATTTTCAATTCTTCTTCAGGATCATTATCTATACGAGACTTTAAGATTTCGAGCATCTCTAATGCGGACTTTCCTGTTGCACAAACAATAAAGATATATCCGAAACGATTTTCATAAATAGTATTTAACTCGGCTAACTCTTGAATAGTTTTATCACTAGCAGAATCAACCCCGCTTTGCTCCCCGGAGGCCAAAGCTTTTGTGTGGGCATATTTTTTCTTTAGGCTTGAGACATCTCCAATCTTCGGATGTCCATCAAATGCCTCCAAGTAATCTTCTTTTGAGAGACCTTTCCAGATTTCTTCTTGTCTGGAGTATAGTTCATCAATCGAAGGATAAGGTCTAGCAGCGACAACTTTCTTTTGCCAAGCCCCACTTGTACAACAAGTGTTCAAGACTTCAAGCAATTCAGATTCAGGAATACTATTGAATTCGTTTAAGTTCATTACTCGATATGCCCATAAACGCGAAGACGGCTAATGCCTCCATCCGGAAAAATATTAAGCTTAATATGGGTGACAGGACCAACGTCATTTAAATCATCAATCACATGCTCTTGGTCAGGAAAAAGTTCTTTCTTATCTCTAAGTTCTTTCCACTCAACTTTTTCTAATCCTTCTTTTTGACCTAGCTCTAAACTGGCAACTTCAAACGAGCAGCTGGCGGGATAATTTCCTTTAAAATGGGCCGTATCTACGAGTACCTTTTTAATACTTCCTTTTTTACCTAAGGCCAAAATAATCCAGTCATGCCCAGGTTCTCTCTTTCTCTTGGTTTCCCAGCCATCTCCCATATTTACTCCTCTTCCTGGAGCATTGATATTGTCCATGTGAGAAAAATACATATCAGAACATAAAACTGGACGCCCTTCATTTTCAACGCTAACTAAATCGATTAGCATAGATTTATCGATTTTTGACCAATCCGCTTTAACTTCCCCGTAAACTCTAAATCTCGCTACTCCCCCGTCAGGGTAGATATGTAACCTGACATGAGTCCACTCTTGATCACTGTCTATTTCAAAAAGATGTTGAGACCCTGGCCCTAGATTCTGTTTTGGAAGAATTTCCGTCCACTTCGTGTCTTTATCGGGGTTAGAATCTTTTAAAGAACAAGCTTCTACTGAGGCATGTGGAGGATGATTACCCGTAAAGTGATTAGTATCAATATCTACGCCTTTAATAACTCCTCTTAGTCCAAGTTTTATAATGGCATAATCATGCCCTTCGACTCTCTTCCTTCGAGACTCCCAACCGTCCATCCACTTACCGTGATCAGTAAATTTATCTTCGATAAAAATACCTCGACCTGGCTTGATAAGATTTTCTTTTTCGGCAAAAAAATCATCTGTAGCAAATAAAACTTTTGCCCCTAATCTCTCTTCAGCAAGATTAACCCACTTACTAGAAAACTTATCGTCATGTTCCTGGGTAAATGTCATTAGCTTTGTTTTTTTAACCATAATTATCTCAGTATCGGGGCTCCAAGGGGAGTTGCCATAATCTTATTGTTGGCAAAAATACTTTCTCCTCTAAGCCATGTTTCATATACAACGCCTTTAAAAGTTCTTCCCTCATAAGGCGTAATTTTATTCTTAAATTGAATTAAATCTTTTGTTAACACAAACTCTTCGTCCGGATCCCAAATAACAAAATCCGCGTCCCTTCCTACGGCGATTCGTCCCTTCTTCTCACTTAGACCTATAAAGTCAGCAGTTTTTTCACTCATTAGCTTTGATAGATTTTCTACGCTAAGCCCTCGCTCAATAGCTTCGGTCCAGACAATTGGAAGAGAGAACTGTAAGGAAGCAATTCCCCCCCAAGCTTTCTCTAAGTCTCCTTCAAGCTGTAGTTTTAAATTTGCTGTGCAGGGACTATGGTCACTAACTATAAAGTCTATGACTCCCCCTTTTACTGCCTGCCAAAGCTCTTCCCTATTCTTAGTGTCTCGAATGGGGGGACAGCATTTATATAAGGTCTTGCCATCGGGAATCTCTTCACTTGTAAAACTTAAGTAATGAGGACAAGTTTCAACGGTGAAGGGAAGCCCCTCCTCCTTCGCTGCTTTAATTTTTGAAAGAGCTGAAGCTGAGGCTAAATGAACAATATGAGTTTTGGTATGATGAGCCCGGCAAAGATCAATCATCATATTAATGGCCTTATCTTCCCAAGAGTTAGGACGACTTTGAACAAAGCTTTCATATTTAGCAGAAATATTAGTATTCCCGGTTCCATCATCAATTTCAGCGTGAATTAGATAAGGAAGTCCATGCTTTGATAAAATGGGCATGGCCTTTTCTAAGTCTCCTTTTTTCATCTCAGGGAACTCATCGATTCCACTATGAATAAGAAAACTTTTAACCCCAAGGACACCTGCTTTTAAAAGTTCATCTAGCTCACCAATAGATTCAGGAACAACCCCTCCCCAAAACCCCGTATCAACGAAAAGCTTACCTTTGATAGCCTCTAATTTTTCATCTAGATTTTTTTTAGTTGTTGTAACCGGCAGACAATTTAAAGGCATGTCTACTACAGTGGTGATCCCTCCAGCGGCGCAGGCCCTGGTGGCCGTTTCAAATCCTTCCCAATCTGTTCGTCCCGGTTCATTAACATGAACATGGGTATCAACAAGACCAGGCATGATCACAAGGTCTCCTTTATCTATTAAAGTACCCTCTGGCCTATCGTCTGAGATTGAAACTATTTTTCCATTTAAAATGGAGATATACTTGCGGGCCATCCCCTCTGGGGTTACGACTCGGCTGCTTGTTAGGATTTCCATAGGCAAGTATAATAAAAAGCCCTCAAAACATTGGCAAGTTATTGAAATTTATGGAGTAGACCGATTACCAGACTAAAATGTCCCTAATAAAATCGACCCCTTACAAAGCAATTCAGTTTTGGTTTATCATAGTTATATGGGAACTTTAAAAATGAGCTCAGACGCAAAGCCACATATTCTTTTAATTGATGATGAAGAAGAAATCACGAGGGCCTATAAGTCATATCTAGAAAGCTCCAATTGCGATGTTTTTGTAACAAATAGTGCTCAAGAGGCCTGGCAAAGCTTAGATCAAAATAAATTCGACTTAATTGTGACTGACTTACATATGCCTCATCTTAACGGCGAAGAGTTTATTAAAATCGTTCGAAAAAATATTGATCATAAATATATCCCTATCATTATTGCTAGTGGATGTATTAATGCCATCCACGATAGTCAGGCCGAAAGGGACGCAAGACTTTTTGTTATAAAAAAGCCTTTTGGTAAAGATGATTTTTTAAAAGTAATTGAAGAAGCCTTAGATTAAAAAAGAAAGGCCGCTTACTTCACACAAAATAAGCGGCCTCTTCACACGTATATGGGTGGTCGGATTGAGGGTAAGGGGATTCAGTCGCGACACACTCCTCCCGTCGACTTTAGACCTTCAAGGTAAAATCTAGGGAATTGGGGATTATTAATATCGTAATCTTCAACGATAAGATCAATTGAGTCACTATCGTCATCATTTGTATTGTATTCAACATCAAGAGCGATCTTGTAGTAAGTATCAACTTTACCCTGATCGTACTCATCATACTCAACTTCAAAATTTACAAGTCTGATCAGATCAGCTCTTGTTACAGCATTTTTACAGGCTTTTAAAATTATCTTATTCACAAAGACCTGAACTTCAGCAGGCACCTTAAAGTTTGCAGGAAAATAAACTACCTGACTTTCTGTATGCCCTTTCATCATCGAGGCAAGAACTAGCGCAGTTAACAATAACTTCTTCATTTGAACTCCAGTTTGATTCGTTTTTATGAACTGGTTTTATCCGGCCTTTTATTAAATGAAAACAGTTTCCGACCAAGTTAATCAAGTTTTCCCTCACAAGTTTTGTGAACAAAGCCTTCACAAAATTTCGGAACATCCGATAAGCTTTTATGAGTAGCTTTAACATACCGAATATTTACGACTTTCAGGACTATAGGGATTTTCTAAAAGCCTGGTTCGAGTATAAAAAGGGTACAAGTGACTATTGGTCTTATGGGCTTTGGGCCAGGAAGTTAGGACTTAAAACCACCTCCGCGCTTACTATGGTGATAAAAAAGGACCGCCATGCTGGTCCTAAAATGGTAGATAAATTTTTGGACTACTTTGAACTCTCAAGTGATTCAGAAAATTATTTTAAAGAGCTTGTTCGGCTGAATAAACTAACGAAAGACGACCCAAAGCTACTGGTCATGCTAACAGAAAATTCAGGAAGTGAGCAAAGCACCAAGGGTGATTTAGTTTTTCAGTGGCTCGCTTATACAATTAGAGAGATGACTCATCTAAAAGATTTTAAACCAGAATGGGACTATATTCTAAGTAGGCTGCGACCCCAGGTTGAAATCTCTCAAGTTCAGGAACTTTTAGAAAAGCTGGTACAAAAAGAAATATTAACCAGTGAATATAAAGTTACCAACAAAGTGATAGCTCCTGAAGGGGCCATCAACCCTAAGGAAGTTCAAAGCTATCACGACAGCATAATGGAGCTTACGAAAAAAGCCCTTCCGGTTTCCCCTAAAGAGAGAATCTTTACTTCTTCAACAATTAGTATTTCTAAATCCGATGTAGAGAAAGCACAAAAGCTTATTCGTGACTTTCAAGTAGAGTTTGGAAAATTAAATGAATCAAAGCCAGGGGATGAGGTCTACCTTTTTAATATGCAGTTCTTCCCCTTAACTAAATAAAATTATCTATTGATATAAATAGGATTAGTCATGGCCAATAGGTCAATTGATTCAGTCTTCTTATTGATCGACCAAAGTTCTGCTCTGATAAGCTCAGCCTTTCCCTTAGCCACTGGCCATTTGAAGCCCGAGATAAAAGATTTTTTAGCACCAAACTTTCTTGGTTTAATTGATTCTTTAGCAATTAGCTCTCCGTTCATATTATAAAAACGAAGCTCCCATCTTCTTTTTTTCCAGAAGGTTAAAAGCTTAGTAAAGCCGGCAATGATATTATAACAAGCAGAACGCATAAGGGTTTTAGTATGACTAAAGTCTGCTGTTAGTAGGATCTTTAGTTCCCCTTCCCCCTTTAAGTCTTGTCCCATTTCGGCCCATTCATTAGAATCCTCAAAACTTGCTCGAAGTCTTAAATTCGGTGCCGTAGGCATAGTAGTAATAGACGTTCTTCCTTCCTTTAAAATATCTTTTAGAGGTGTTCCATCATTAGTAGGAATATAGTTTGCCGGATAATGAAGTGATCTATCCTTTAAACAAGGAATAATAAAGTGGAAATCCCCCCCAGCCATGGCCGTATGTCTTTTACCTGCCGCTAAGGACTGAACCCACTGATCAAGAGCTTTCCTATTATTTGCTTTCTTAAGGGGAAGCTTTCTAAAGGCAGCATCTTCCATAATCATATTCCAGACTTCTACACCATCAACATCTAGCCATCTCGTATAAGGGAAGCCGTCCTTTTTGCTTGGATGGTTTGCAATACGAAAGCCTTCGCTTGATCGACTTTTAATTATTGATTCTTCGTATTTGTATTCTCTACCTTTTGATAATAAGTCCCAATCCTTTTTAATATCGATTAGGCACATATGGGTGCTTCCTCCCCATTCTATTCCTCTTACGATGCCAAGATTATCATCGGCCATATCTTTAACGTCTTCAAAACCTCTATCCGTATCGTGATCAGTTAGAGAAGCGACTCCTTTAGCATTTCTTTTTTCTAAAAAGCCTTTAACTAAATTAATCGTTTTTTCTGGACTGATTTTTAAAAACTTAAGTGATGAATTATCTTGAGAGATCTCAGTGTGAATATGATTAAAGAAGTAGTACCCACTATCCGTGGACGTAGACTTTCTGGTTCGAACATTAATTTTTGATCTCCCCTCTTTTTTCCACTGCTGATAAAGGGGATCAGAATCTCTTCTTTCCGCTAATTTACTAACATGTTCTACAAGCTTTTTTCTAAGAGCATTCGTTTTTCTACTCGAGCTTAGAATTAAGGAATCAGATTCTTCATCATAATTGATCGTTTCAAAAATCTCCTTAGTCAGCTTATCTTCGTGAACATGGTTTTCATGATCAAGTTTTTCCATCAGAGTCTGGGCCACTAGCCACTCAAAGGGAGCTTTAGATAAGTCAGCCGAAGCAAAAACAGGAGTTGAAAAAATAAAAAGAGAAATGAATAGAGCCTTCATGATTTTCCTTGAGAGTGTATTATGATTCTATTCTACTTGAATTTTTTATCCTCCTATTAAGGAGGAAGAAATGTTTAGACGCAAAGCTCCATTTCGTTAGTCTCAATGACTGTGCCGCGAATATTACTCTGCTTGACCTCCACCACCTTAAAGCCCATGGCCTTATAAAACGGAAGAGCTGTCTTGGTTCCTGAAATGATTACCTTAGTTGGTTTACTCTTTAAGATCTCTTTCATAACCAGCTCAAAGGCCTTCCGACCATAGCCTTGTCCCATTATGGCAGGAGTAAAATAAAGTCCCATAATCTCACCGGTATTATCCGAATGAATTCGCCCATGAATAAAGCCCTCAATAACAGAGTCTTTTTCTAGTACATAATAAATATCGTTTTTAAGAGAATTTTCCCAGATTTCATCAGAGTAAGTCACATCGGACCATATCCTAATCTGCTCCTCATTATAATCCTTTGAGCAAACTTCCCTAATCGATCTCTTATGAGCATCATTCGTCGCCACCTTGTCTTCAAGTTTCGCTTTACGAATGATTATCATGGTACGCGTTTCCTTTTCCGGGTTTTAGCTACTTATCTAGTTTTTTAATATCTTTGTGATGTTCTGAAGGAAGCCCTTGAGCGAAAGTTCCTTGGGTATGATCCTCAGGCTTAACTTCTTTGATATCAGTTCCACTTCCCACTTTTGAGAAGTCATTATGAAACTCTTCATCAAAATCATCAGACAAAACTTTATTCTCTTTTCTAGAAAAAAGCCCTGAGGTTTTTGCAAAAGCGAAACCGAGAATTAATAATCCGAATAAAAATGATAAAGACTCAAGGTTTCCCCTAAATACAAGGAGGGGGGCTAAGCCTTTTTTCAATCCAAAAACGAGAAATGAAATCGCCAAACCATAAATAAACCAGAGAAAGCTGTTCATAACTAATTAAAATCCGGAAAAGGAAACGCGTACCTCATGAGAGTTTGATTAACTGACTAAGGATAGCGTTAGCTGATTCGGGGTTAAGCTCTTTTTGGTAATTAGTAATGATTGAGCGGGCAAGAACTGTTGTTCCAAGATGCTCGAGCTGTTGCCTCATGGCCCCAGCGAGTTTTGCTCCGCCGCCACCAGAATGTGTTCCCACAACGGCGTACTTATTATTAAAGGCCGCTCTCCAGTCTTCTCCCCCTGTAGTTGAAACCCAAGCAATAGCATTGGTTACCACTGGTGGAATTGAACCATTATATTCAGGCGCTAGCCAGACCGTTCCTTTAGCCCCTGAAAGTTGTTCCGTTAGCCAAGCTACTTTATCTGGCGTTCCTTCCTTTTGAGCAGGAGGTGTATAAAGTGGAAGATTAAGTTCTTCTAAGTTAATAACTTCTGCATCCGCTCCAAGCTCTTTACATACGGCAAGGAGGTTATTTGCTAGTTTTAAATTATTTCCAGAAGTGGCACTAAGTATTTTAATCATATTTTATCCTACAACTATGTTAACGATTTTCTTGGGCACAATAATAACTTTCTTAATTGTTTTCCCGTCTAGATACTTTTGACTATCACTATGCTCGAGCACAGCTTTTTCAATCTCATCTTTACTCAAGTTAATATCAAGATCTAATAAGTAGCGCATCTTTCCATTGAAAGAGACTGGATACTTATAAGTACTTTCCACTAAAAATTTTTTGTCAAATTTAGGCCAGCTAGCAAAAGTCACACTTTCCTTATGCCCAAGGGCCGACCAAAGCTCTTCTGCTTGATGAGGAGCGAATGGGGCCAATAAAATTGTTAGAGGTTCAAGGATGGCCTTTTTATGGCAACCTTTTGGAAGTTCATTTAAGGCAATCATAAAAGCTGAGACAGTGGTATTAAAGGAGAAGTTCTCCATATCTTCAGAGGCTTTTTTAATTGTTTTATGAAGAACCTTTAACTCTTCAGGACTAGCTTCCTCGTCCGTAACCAGATACTTATCATCCTGGTCATAAAACATTCCCCAGAATTTTTTAAGAAAACGGTGCACCCCTTCAATACCATTAGTATTCCAAGGCTTGGCCTGCTCAATTGGTCCTAAGAACATTTCATAAAGACGAAGAGTATCTGCCCCGTAGCGAGTACAAATCAAATCCGGATTCACCACATTCCACTTCGACTTACTCATCTTTTCAGTGGCAAAATTACATCTGTATTTTTGCTCACCATCTATGTCTTCAGTAATAAATTCCGCGTCTTTATACTCAGGAAGCCATTTCTTAAAAGCCTCCATATCAAGGAAGTCGTTATCGACGATATTTACGTCCACATGAAGCTCAGTTGTCTCATGCTGATCTTTTAGACCTGCTGAAACAAAAGTATTCGTGCCTTTTTTTCTATAAACAAAGTTTGATCGACCTTGGATCATCCCTTGGTTAACAAGCTTTTTAAATGGCTCTTTGACTGGTGAGAATCCTAAGTCATATAAAAATTTATTCCAAAATCTAGAATAAATAAGATGACCAGTAGCATGCTCAGATCCACCTACATAAAGATCCACATCCTTCCAGTACTCCATAGCTTCTCTTGAAGCGAGGGCCTTTTCATTATGAGGATCCATATAGCGGATATAGTAAGCAGAAGAACCAGCAAATCCAGGCATCGTAGAAAGCTCAAATTCCCAGCCTTCGGCTCTAGCGAGCGGCGGGTCCCCGTCTTCTGTTGGTAAGTAGGCATCAACTTCGGGAAGCTCTAGAGGAAGCTCGCTCATTTTAAGAGTATAAGGAAGATCGTCCTTAAAATAGACAGGAAGCGGCTCACCCCAATATCTTTGTCGGGCAAAGATAGCGTCTCTTAAACGATAGTTGATTTTCTTTTTCCCAAGTCCACGTTTTTCAACTTCATCATTCATCTTAGCAATAGCCTCTTTAACTTCAAGACCATTTAGAAAATCTGAATTAACAAGCTTTCCTTCTTTAGCATCATAAGATTCTTCAGAAATATCTCCACCGCTTACGACTTCGGTAATTGGAATATTAAAATGTTTTGCAAATGCGTAGTCACGGGAGTCGTGAGCAGGAACGGCCATAATAGCTCCTGTTCCATATCCTCCTAAGACATAGTCCCCAACCCAGATGGGTATTTCTTTACCTGAGAAGGGATGAATACAATATGCTCCAGTAAAAACACCTGTGATATTTTTTACATCAGCGAGACGATCTCTATCGGTTTTCTTTTTAACGACTTCAAGATATGCATCAACTTCGGTCTGCTGCTCTTTCGTCGTAACCTTAGAGACAAAATCACTCTCTGGAGCAAGAACCATAAAGGTCACCCCAAACATGGTATCTGGTCTCGTTGTAAAAATCTCAAATTTTAAATCATTATCTTTAACATCAAAAGCAACCTCGGCTCCCTCTGATCGTCCAATCCAATTTCTTTGCTGCTCTTTTATAGACTCAGACCAATCAATTTGGTCTAGGCCATCGAGGAGCCTTTGCGCGTAAGCACTAATTCTCAGTGACCACTGGCGCATCACTTTTTGTTCAACTGGATGACCACCTCTTTCACTAACACCATCTTTTACTTCGTCGTTAGCAAGTACAGTTCCAAGGGCGGGACACCAGTTAACAGTAGTGTCTGCTAAAAAAGCGATCCTATAATTTAAAAGAATGGTTTGTTTTTCTTTTTCTGAAAACTTTTTCCACTCTTCACCTGAAAAGTTTGGTGTATCGGCGCAAGAAGCATTGATCGATGAGTTTCCGTGGGATTCAAAAGCGGCCACAAGATCGCTTATTGGACGGGCCTTATCTTGTTCCTTGTCGTACCAGGATTCAAACATTTTGATAAAGGCCCACTGAGTCCACTTATAATATTTCGGATCACAAGTTTCGACTTGTCTTGACCAATCAAAGGAGAAACCAATTTTATTAAACTGATCTTTAAAAGTCTTAATATTGTTTTCAGTTGTAATGGCCGGATGCTGACCGGTTTGAATGGCATACTGTTCGGCCGGTAAACCAAAGGCATCAAAGCCCATGGGATGAAGAACATTAAAACCCTTGGCCCTTTTATAACGAGTATAAATATCTGAGGCGATATAACCTAAAGGGTGACCCACATGTAGGCCTGCTCCTGAGGGATAGGGAAACATATCGAGAACATAATATTTTGGTTTAGTTTTATCTTCGGTGGCCTTGAAGGTCTGATTCTCTTCCCAGAACTTTTGCCACTTTGGCTCAATTTTATTGTAATCGTATTTCACGACGCTCCTCCCCATTTGGGAATCAATTATATACGAATTTTTAAGGGAAAGGGCTCTAAATGTCGATTAATTCAGCTTATGTAAAATCTTTTTTTGACCGTAGTCGCAGCTATTACAGCGAGAGGTTTCTTTCATAAAGAGCTCTTTGAAATTTGATTGATGAAATTTATAGAGCTTCTCCCCACAGTCTGGACAGTTCTCCATCTTGTTTCTCACCTCTTTCTCACCGCCGTGATACTTTTCAAAATATTCAAATTCATAGTCTTTTAAAGAATCCATATTTCTTATTCGGTAGTGCCTTTACAAAGGTTTAGGCTTTTGAGTTTGACTAGAATGCTACTTTTATTTAGTCCAAGCTCTTCCCATGGCCCCAGTGGTGCCGAAATTTTGGCCCCACTGACAAGCCCCCTTCTGTAATATTAATAACTTACCCCATCTAGAAGTTGGCACAAATGTCGCAATATGTCATATCAGTGAGAACAAATGGAGGTTCCTAAATGCTAAAAACTATTGCTGTACTACTAATTACCCTAAGCACTCTTCTTCTTGTTAATGTTGGTCAAGCATCCGACGGATTAACTTCAAGCAGCGAAAATTTCAGAAAACCGGCCTTGGCCACAGCCCTGGCTGACCTAGACAGAGCACCTGCTTTCGTCGGAACGATTGAACAAATCTAATCATTCACATATTATGGCCGGACAAAGGAATGCCCGGCTATGTCAAACAAAGTCATCGAGGTAACAAACCTCACCAAACAATTTAAAAGTTATAAAAAGAAACCTGGAATCAAAGGATCGATCCAGTCGTTTTTTAATCGTGAATACACCACTAAAAAAGCGGTCCACGATTTTAATTTAGAGATTAATAAAGGCGAAATCATAGGGCTTCTTGGTCCTAATGGTGCTGGTAAAACAACATTGATGAAAATGTTTACTGGCATTATCGTTCCAAGTGCCGGTGAACTTACCATTAATGGTCATCGCCCTTGGGAGCGCAAAAAAGATTTCAAGAAAAAGATTGCCCTTGTAATGGGACAAAAATCCCAGCTTTGGTGGGATATACCTGCCATGGACTCATTTCTTCTTCTTCAAAAATTTTACGAATTAAGTGATCAGGAGTTTAAAACTCGCTTAGACTATATGGCCGAGCTCCTGGGTGTGGTTGATCTTCTTCATGTTCATGTGAGAAAACTCTCCCTTGGAGAGAGAATGAAGATGGAGCTTATGGCCTCACTTCTTCACAATCCAGATGTTATCTTTCTTGACGAGCCCACCATCGGATTAGATCTCGTTGCTCAAGAAAATATTAGAGAGTTCGTTCTTGATTTCCATAAGAAAAACGGCACTACAATTATTATCACAAGCCACTATATGGCAGACGTGCAGGCCCTCTGCAAAAGATTAGTTCTTATTTTTGATGGAACTAAAGCTTATGACGGTCCATTAGAAAAGTTTGAAAAGATTCTTGGCAATGAAAAAACCGTAAGCTTTTCTTTTTCTGAAGAAATTGGAGGCTGTGATTTTATCGACAAGTACGATGCCAAATGGAATGAATGCCGAAACCATGTTGATATTAGAGTTCCAGAAGAAGAGCTAAGAGAAGTTAGTAAAAAAATCTTAGACCTTTATCCAGTAATTGAGTTTAATACTGAGAAAATGCCCATCGAAAGAGTCATGAAAACACTTATGACTAATCCTGAAGTTTTGAGACAGCAACGTGAAAACTTATCTTCTTAAGTGGTGGCAAACTATTCGCATTTCCTGGTCTAAATACACGGCCTATAGATTAAACTTCTTCTTACAAGTCGTTGGCCCATTTCTCGTTTTCTTTTTTATTAAATATAATCTTTGGTCATCAATTTATGGAGAGGATACTGGTCAACTCATTCGAGGATATAATTTTGATGAGATGATGCAATACCATGTTTGGACTCTTGTGATCTCACTACTTGGCCAAGGCTACGCCGCCATGAATTTAAGCGAGGATATAAGACTTGGAAGAATTTCCTCTTACCTGATTTATCCTTTTGAGTTCTGGGAATTTCATACGGCAGGATTTCTTAGCTTTCAGATCCTTCAGATTTTTGTAAGTTCCGTCACTCTAGGGCTTGCAATATTCTTTGGTTTTTTAGACCTACCTAGTACGATGACTCTTTTACATGGTTTTAGTTTTACTTTCTTTATGGGATTTTTCTGGTTCACCATGCAGTACTTCACAGGTCTTTTAGCCTTTTGGTTAGAGGAGACTTGGATCATGCGTGTTCTTCTTTCAATTGTGGTTAGTTTTTTATCCGGCTATATTTTTCCACTAGAGTTATATCCAGAGTGGTTAGTAAGCGGTCTAAAATTTACGCCCTTCCCTTATATGAGTTATTTCCCAGCAAAGATTTTTATGGGAGTAGAGACTAATTTTATGATGGGCTATGCAGTTCTCGCTTTTTGGATGGCCGTCTTCGCCTTTGTTAATCATCTTATTTGGAAAAAAGGCATGCGCCTCTACACAGCGGCGGGTATGTAATGATAAAAAGCTTCAAGCATTACTTGGGAGTATATAGATACTTTGTATCAACTAGCTTAAGCGAAGCCTTAAGCTTTAGAACGAGTTTCGTTCTTTTGATCCTAATGGATATTTTCTTTTATTTCTCAGTTCTCTTCTCCGTGGATTTTTTATTCGATCACACCTTAATGATTGGGCCATGGAGCAAGTATCAGCTCCTCTTTTTCATTGCCTTTATGCTCAATATCGACACTATTCATATGGGGGTCTTCTCTTCTAATTTTTGGATGCTCGGATTTAAGATTAGAACAGGTGAGTTAGATTTTGATCTCTTAAAGCCAACTCACTCTATATTCGTGGCCTTCTTTAGGTACTTAAAACCAAGTTCCATGGTAACAGCTCCAGTGGCCTGGGGGATTCTTGTTTATTATGGAAATAAAATAGGCCTTTATTGGTATGACTGGCTTATGATTCCACCACTCCTACTAATGGGACTAGCGCTTTTATGTGTTCTAGAGTTTATTTTATCTACTTCTATGTTCTGGCTAGTCGAAGGTATGGGAGTCAATTTTTTAAGAATGCAAATGCAGCAGATGGCCCGTTGGCCCGACTTTATTTATAAATACACTTATCAAAAAATCTTCACCATCGCTGTCCCCTTGCTCCTTATTGGATCCGGTCCTGTGCATTTTATTTTTGATAAATCCAAATGGCCCTACCTCCTAGGAATGGTCGTGGCCTTAATAATCTCTAGCCTAATTCTTATCAAAATCTGGGACAAGGCCCTTCGCCAATACGACTCAGCTTCTTCATAAATTTAAATACTTAGCCCAATGTTCAAGTTTTTTTCTCAGGATTCCGAAAAGGCTCTGTAGAGAGAGAACCAAAATATGAAGAACCATTCTTTGATTTTTATATTATCTCTGTTCATCTCATTTGGTGTAAGCGCCAATACTGATGACAACGAGGTCGATACAGTCCCAATGTGTAATTACGGTGGCTGGATGTCCTTTTTTGATTCCGAAGGAAATTGCTTACCTCCTTGGAAGTCAATTGTTCGTGAAGATGATGGTATTGCAGATTTCGGTCATCCTTATACGCGTAAATACTCTTGCGGCGCCAATGGTCTTTTTAGATGTAATCCTCTTGTTTTTGGACCTGGAGAAAGCGGCAAAGGTCATTGTGTTTCAACAGATGATAAGGATCCAAACGCTACCACAAAAGCTTGTTTGGAAATGATGAACTTTGAAGCTCAGCAAGACCATATTCAAAGACTATCTGAAAACCCAGAAGATCATGCAAAGTATATTGGAGTTGCCGCTGAAACCGTCAGATTTTGTAAGAAGTCCGATGCTGAGTACTGCGACGAACTTGAATCCATGCTAACAAAATCAACAAAACAATTAGCAACTTGTACGGATAAAACAAAGCTTTATCAATTCCTTCCTTATGTCATAACTCCAGTAAATCAAGATGAAATAAACCAAATTGCTAATAATCTTGTTCCAGGCTTTGAAGCCTATATGGAAGACCTAGAAAAAAGAAGAGATGATGCTATTGCTCATAATGAAAAAGTTTATGAAGATGCGCTAAAGGCTTACACCGAGTCATCTAAAACACAAACCATGATTAAAACCTTAAAGGCAAACGCTTCTAAATGTTTAGAGAGCTCCTGTTTTAAAAAAGATGGCAAAACAAAAAAGAGAACTGTTTTTTATCATAAAGGCTCAAAAAAATATCGCAAATCTGCTACCAAATCCATGGCCTATTGCTTTCGCTATGTTAAATACGGAATGGTTGGTAAAGATAACTACACAAAAGCTAAACACGATATTCCAGGAAAGTTTGCCGTTCACGCAGGAAGATCTTTAGAGAGACAGGGGTTTACTAACCTTCTAAATAATCCAGCTTTTCAAGGCATGACTCCAAAGACTGCTCCTGTCGGTGCTATCATAGTGTACAAGAAAAAGGGAGCTCATCAAGGTCGCCCCGGGCATATTGAAGTTA
Source organism: Halobacteriovorax sp. (assembly GCA_002720865.1). GTDB lineage: Bacteria > Bdellovibrionota > Bacteriovoracia > Bacteriovoracales > Bacteriovoracaceae. Next base: position 1,243,410 of record PBIO01000014.1, on the reverse strand, counting down.
GAACAGCAGAGAATGAGTACACCAGCGACTTTATCAATAGCAGACCGACAACTGTTGGTGGAAAAAGAATTCCTATTGGGATTTATATGAAACTACCAGATGACCTAGATAAACAACTTGTGGAGGTACCAAATGAATAAATTATTTTCAATCCTCTTATTTGTTACTCTTAGTTTTACAAGCTTCTCCCAAGCTAAAGCTCAATCAGAGCTAACAAAGCTTCAGGAAATTAAGAAGGTTACCTCAAAAGAGACAAATCAAGTTTTTAAAACTTTTAGAATTGCTAATAAATCTCTTGAGAAAAAAATGGACGATAAGATCGTAAAAGAGGTTGCTCGAATCTATACTCTCTTACATAAGGTTGATGAGAACTATTATACAGTCGAACCTTTTAGCAAACTGCTTAAAGTGAAAAACAGTCCCTTCAAGGCCAAGATGAAAAAGTTTCTGCCTAAGAAAGACTATGAGATTTTCGAGGAAAATGTTGAATCTCTTCTTAATGAGATGAACAACGGAAACGGCTAAATTCTCCTTAAAATTGCCCAATTAAGACATTTGAGATAGAAAAGGCTCACTAATTTAGGAGCTTTTTATGGTATCTGAGATCTTCAACGAAGACCTTTGGGAAGAAGTACAAGGGTTTGATTTTACTGACATTACTTATCACAAAGCGCGGTCCCAAGGTACTGTTCGTATCGCTTTTGATAGACCAGAATGCCGCAACGCCTTTAGACCAAAAACTGTTGATGAGCTCTTTCGTGCCCTTGATCATGCCAGATGCTCAAGTGATGTGGGCAGCGTTCTTCTCACTGGAAACGGACCTTCACCAAAAGATGGTGGCTGGGCCTTTTGCTCTGGCGGCGATCAAAGAATTCGCGGAAAAGATGGTTATAAATATGAAGGCGACGATCAAGAAAAAAGTCATGACCCTACCGCTATGGGAAGACTCCATATATTAGAATGCCAAAGATTAATTCGCTTTATGCCAAAAGTGGTCATTGCTGTGGTCCCAGGCTGGGCCGTAGGTGGTGGTCATTCGCTTCATGTGGTTTGCGACTTAACACTTGCTTCAAAAGAGCATGCAATTTTTAAACAAACTGATGCGGATGTGGCCTCTTTTGATTCAGGATATGGATCTGCTTATCTTGCCAAAATGGTAGGTCAAAAAAGAGCAAGAGAAATCTTTTTTCTCGGACTTAATTATAGTGCCGACGAAGCTTTTCAAATGGGAATGGTAAATAAGTCTGTTCCCCATAAAGAACTTGAAGACGTTGCTCTTGAATGGGCCAAGATGATTAATGATAAGTCTCCTACTGCTCAAAGGATGTTAAAATACGGCTTTAACCTAACTGATGATGGAATGGTTGGGCAGCAGCTCTTTGCCGGGGAAGCAACCAGGCTTGCTTATGGGAGCGATGAGGCCAGAGAAGGTAGAGATGCTTTTCTTGAGAAAAGAAAACAGGATTATTCCGATTTTCCTTACCATTACTAAGAAATTTTAAAGTAGAATATAAAGCCATGAGCGATAAAGAATTAATAGAACTTCAAGAACAGATTAAGACCGTACTCTCTAGAGTTAAAAGACCAAAAAAAGTTGTGGTTACTTCAGGGATGCCTTACGCCAACGGTCCTATTCATATTGGCCATATGGCCGGCTGTATAATTCCAGCCGATATTTGTAGCCGCTGGAACAAGCTCCTTATTGGTGAAGAAAACGTTCTCTTTGTTTTTGGTACCGATGATCATGGTTCCAACTCTGAAGTTGTCGCCAAACAAAAAGGTCTTTCCACAAAGGAGTTTGTGGATGAGATACATGCCTCTCAAATTAATTCTTTAAATAATTATCAAGTGAATCCTTCAATTTACTCTGGGACTTCACGGGAAGAAATGTATGAAGACCATGTGGCCATCTGCCAAGATGTCCTCAGGAAGCTACATAAAAACGGAATGCTCTCTAAAAAAACAACCGAGCAATGGTATGACACTGAACTTGAGATGTTTTTACCGGACCGCTTTGTTTATGGAACTTGCCCTAATCAGGATTGCGGCAATCAAAAAGCTTATAGCGACGAATGTGATGATTGCGGCAAAGTATACGAACCTAAAGAGCTTCAAAATCCGAAATCAACAGTTAGTGAAGCAACACCAGTTTTAAAACCCACTGCCCATTGGTGGTTAGATATGTGGAAAGTCTCAGATCAGCTTAAGGACTGGATTGGAAGCAAAGCTAAAGTGTGGCGTAAAGTCGTTTATCTAGAAACATTTAATACTGTTCTTCCATCTCTTCAATTCTCAAAGGAACATGAAGAAAAGTTTAAAGAATTAAAAGAAGTCCTTCCTAAACTAAAAAGTAGATATGCCCCAGGCAAAACGATTGTAGCTCAATTTGAAAGCCTAAGTAACTTAGAGCTTGGTCAAGATTTATTAGGAGAAAATGGAATCGATACAAAACTTGTGGATGGCTGGGCCCACCGTTCAATCACAAGAGATGTTACCAATGGAATTCCAGTTCCTCCTGAGCTTGATCCAGAGATGAAAGGGAAGACTTTTTATGTATGGCCGGAATCTTTAGTTGCCCCTCTTGGATTTACAAGAGCGGCTTTAAAGAAGCAGGGTAAGGACCCAGAAACCTATAAAGATTATTGGACGGATCCAGAATCCAAGGTTTATCAGTTCTTAGGTCAGGACAATATTTATTTTTATGTTCTTATGCAGGGAGCCCTCTGGCTTGGAACTCAAGAAGATCCCTATAGACAACCCGTTAAAGGCGAACTTCAGATGACTGAAGTATTTGCTAACTATCACCTCCATGCGGATGGTGAAAAGATGAGTAAGACAAAGGGTAATTTCTATAATGCCGATGACCTGACAAAGATGGGGTATTCCGCTGATCAAATCAGATACTTTCTTGCGATACTCTCATTAGGAGAAAAGAACTCAAACTTTGATTTTGAGGTTTTTAAAGAAAGAAATAAGTTTCTTGCAGGACCTCTAAATGCCGCCATCGAAAAACCGATTTCAGCTTGTAACGGTAAATTTGATGGGGTCGTTCCTAATGGTAAGCTTATAGGAAAAACTAAAAAAGAAACTTATAAAGTCGTTCAGAATTATATTCGAATGATGGATCGTGGAGATTACGCTAAACTTCTCTTCATGGTTGAAAACTATGCCAGAATCATCAATGGTCTATTCACTCAATTTAAACCTCACGATGACCGCCATGATGAAACTGAACGCGCGGATGCTCTTTACTCAAGCTTCTTTATCCTTAAAAATTTAATGATAATGCTCTCCCCTTTTGCCCCAGAGACAATGGAAAAGCTAAGACAAAGCTTAAACTTGCCTGAATCTGTTCTTTCAGTTGATGAGCTTGGTAAACCAATAGAGGCCGGACATAAAATTGGAAAGCAAGCTGAGTATTTTCCGTCAGTAGAAGGCTAGAGCTTTTTTATATTTGAAACTCTAAATTCCTCTTTCCCATTTTCAAACTTTACTTGGTAATCAAATATTTTAAAGACATAAGAGTCTTTATCATCCTTTTGAGCACTAGGCCTTGGGTCTTGTTCTAAAACCTTTTCTATTAACTCCGCTTCCTCACCACTCAGCAGCTCCCTAACTCCCTCTTTCCAAAATACCTTGGGTTTAAAGATTTTTTCTGGGCTTGGTACCCATGCGGACTTGGCTTCACTAACGATATCAGCGTAGGGAACATAAGGTTTTAGGTCAACGATAGGAGTCCCATCAAGGAGGTCAACTCCCCCTACTACAACTGAGATGGTTTTCTCTAAGGATTCAACTTTAAGTAATTTAACTACTGTTAAGCCAAGATGATTAGGTCTATGGGGTGAGCGAGTTGCCCAAACACCCATTTTGTCTTTACCCCCTAACCTTGGAGGTCGAACTAAACTTTTTGAACCGTCTTTGATGGCCTTATCAAAAATAAAGCTTAGCCAAAGATGAGAAAAATCTTCAATTCCCCTTAAGGCCTCTCGGTTAAAGTTATTATTTTCAAACTCAAGAATCCCAAGAGCTTCTGGAATCAGCCCACTTTGTCTAGGTATGCCAAACTTATCTTTGAAGGCTGTTTGAATATGGCAAAGAGGCTCTATATTCATTTATCAACTTTTGGAAAAATCATTTGGAGTGTATTTTCGTCTTTATTTTCAATTCTAAGTCCTGAAGCTCTTGTTCCTGTAGGAACTGGATGCACCCTACTAAAAGAGGTAACCATCACTCTTTTAGAGTTGATACCGCTGCCTTCTTCTCTTTTCTCAATACGAGCTTCCCCAGAAATTGAGACCTGTCCGTTTTTAACTTCAATATTTATTGAAGAGTTATCGATATTAGAAATATCCATCTCCAAAATAACCGAATCATTTGTTACTTTTTCAACAATCTCTCCAACCTTAACTCCCATAGCTCCGATGGTGGCGTCTTGAATTGAGTTTTCCATCATCTTGAAGATGGAGCCTGTATCTTTAAAAGCCCGTTCCATTTGATCTTGCATATCTTTTAAATCGTCATCCATTTGATCAGCGATGCTTTTATCTCTTCTACTTTTTTTATTCAGATCCTTTAATTTGAAGTTCTTTTCAAACCTTTTTATTTGAACATCGGCACTATCTTCATTTTTAGTTTTTTTAGATTCTAAATTTGGTTGCCAAAGGTTGATCACAATAAAAACACCAAAAAGTGTCCCACAAACAAAAGATAAAAACATTTTCATTTGTTACCTCCTCAAACAAAAAAGGGGCCCAATGAGCCCCTTATTTTTCTTAGATGAATTCTGAAATTACTCAGCTGCAGGTGCAGTTGCTTCCTCAGCTGGGGCTTCATCGGCAGGAGCAGCTTGCGCTTCTTCTGCTGGCGCTTCCGCTTCTTCCGCTGGTTTCTCAGCTGGAACGGCTGCCTTGATTAGACCTTCAGCAACGAGGATTTTCACTTTTTCTTCGCCATTGATCCACTTACCTGCGGCATTCTTAACACCGAAGCGACCAGATCTTTTCTTAATTACAGTGTACTCATCCGTTTGCTTAACGACTTCCATAATGTTCTCCATTAGATTAGAAAGTGCAGGCAGTTTATGTAATTCCAATTGTTTTGACAAGCGTTGTACGCGTAGCAACATACGATAAAAGCCGCTCTAAGTAACCTTATTTGCTAAGGTATCTAATTCTCCCTACAATAATGATATGCGAAATATTTTACTCGTAATGCTTTTTTATCCGGCCATGGCCTATGCAAACTTTGATATTAAAAGTTTTATGCATATGCCTAAGCAAATGGATTCAAACCTAAGCTTTGATTATTCAAACGCATCTGTAGATGGGGATTATATTGAAGGAACCACTAAAACTAGGGACCGTGAGCTATCTGCTGACTCCGTTTCTTTTAATTATTTGTTTGGGCTTTTTGACGACCTAACCCTTGTTTTTAATTTCGACAAGCAAACTAATATTCTTAAAGACACCTATCCTAACGACAGTACAGGCTTAGTTTTGACTCACGAAAATAAAGGTTTTACTGACCTTAAACTCGGGGTTAAAGCGAGAATAAAAGATGGAAGCTCCGGAACAACCATTATGGATATTCTTTTTAATTTTAGCCCGGGAATTTTCACTAAAGAAGAAGGGGTTCCAAAGTCTACTTCCTCTGCTGGTACCGGTGATGGGAAACCTGGAAATGTTTCAAACGGCGGTCACGTCTTTGAAGGCGGGGTTCAGTTTGGAAAGCCCATGAAGGGCAATTGGGAATGGCAGGCAAAGCTTTTTTATACTTTAAGGTTAAAAGCTGATGAAGTTGATTTAACGGATGCTACCGTAGATAAAATTAACTCATATGGAAGTTATCTTATAAGTATCAAGGCTCAAAAATATATGGCCAGGAATGAGTCTTCTCTTTGGTCTGAGCTTGGATTTGAGCAAACCAGCTCATATAAATCACGAGATACCAGTTCAGGTAATCTTACTCAATTTGCAACGGCCACTGAATATTACTTTAGGTTTGGAGCGAGAACTTCGCTACTTTGGCCATCTCTTTTCGGTGGTATTTACGGCGGTGTTACCAAAATCGATGACGTGGAAGGGAAATCTAGCGGTGTGCCTGTGGTAATAAAAAGTGATCTCGGTAAAACTGTTGGCGTAGAATTCAAGATAACAATCTAAATGAACAAACTTCTTAAATTAATGAGCTTTTGGCCCCCCTTTTTCGCGTCAGGAATAAAAGTAAAGATTGTAGGGGATAATCAAGATGAATTTCTCGTTTCAATGCCTCTTAGATTTTATAATAAAAACTATGTAGGAACTCACTACGGCGGATCACTATATTCCATGTGCGACCCCTTTTATATGCTCATCTTAATGGAGAAGTTAGGGCGGGAATATCTTGTTTGGGATAAGGCTGCTAGTATCCAGTTCAAAAAGCCTGGAAAAGGAAAGGTCACCGCTCACTTCAAGATAAGTGACTTTGAAGTAACAAAAATTAGACAGAAAGTTGAGACTGAAGGAAAATGGGAACCAAGTTTTACTATCGAAGTCAAAGACCAAGAAGACGAAATTGTCGCCTTGGTAGATAAAAAACTTTGGGTAAAGAAGAAAACGGAGAACTCATGAAATTGATAACAGCTCTAATGTTCATATTATTATTCCAGTCCTGTGCTACGAGAGTCGTAAAATGGTCACATCAATGTCGAAAGCATAGTAATGGTGAGGCTTGCTACAAAGCGGGTCTAAAGGAATATGCTCTTATTGAAGAAATTAAAAGATTGGACCAAAAAGAAATTAAGAAAAATGCAGCGAATTGGTTTAAGGCCGGCTGTGATTTGAAGCATGAAGAGTCATGCGAGAAGTTAAAAGTTTTTGGAAAATATTTAAAATAATTATTCCCCTTCGTTTAGATTAATGATGACTACCTATGCTTTTAAATAATTCGCATAAGCCTTAGCTAAAATTAAGTCTTCCTCTGTATCGATATCTAGGGCCTCTAGCTTAGGCACTTCGATTATTTTAGAGTCGGGTCCGATTCGATTGCCATGTTTCTCAAATGATTCTTTTTTGAATATGTATAGAGATGAATTCTCCATATAGAGAGGTGACAATTGCTGAGTCGGCACTAAGTCCTTAGGATCATGATTAACAGGGTTTAATTTAGAGTCATAAAAGCGATGGTAAATTTCATTTACGCCAAATATTGAACCACTGCTGCTGTTTAAAATTAAGTCAATTCCTTTATCAATTGTCTCTACAGATAAAAAAGGAGTTGTAACATGAACATTAAGAATTAATTTGTTCGAAAATTTTTCAATATCAGATTCAATTAACTGGTTAGCTGTAATTTTATTTCCTCTTAACTTCTCTTCTCGTTCTATAACTTGAAATTTATGACTAGCTTTAAGGAGGTCAGATGAAAGGATTTGAGGGGCATCCGTATTAATTACAATTTGATCTATTCTATTAACTTTTTGAAGCGTTTCAATGATCCATTGAAAAAGTGGTTTACCACCAACTTCCACAAAGTTTTTATTGGGGACTCTTTCGCTTTCTTCCTTTATAAAAAGATAAGCTGAAATCACGATAAAATCTCCTTAAAGGCTTTAGCAATACTCTCTTTACTATAGTCTTTATTAACTGAGTTATAGGGGTAGGAGCTATCAAAATACTCAAACTTTTTTGTCCAACTACCTGAATAAAACTGTAGCATATCGTCTAATCGGTAAAAACTTAAATCTTCCAAATAAGGTATAATTCCTTTCTCCACAAAACGATAAAAATCGTGTGGAACCGCATCAACACCTTTTACATAGAGAGTAGGTTTTCCATACTTTAAGATAGTAAGGTGTACACTTGAGTTTCCAGTAATAATTAAATCACAGCTTTTAATATCATCTATGGCCAAGGTTTCAGCGGTCGAGATCGTAACATTCGGGATAGTTTCAAGGAACTTCACACCCTTTTTATCTCTAATGATCTCATTTGGATGCAGTCTAACCAAAATACGATCAGTCTTGAATACCTCTGAGACTTGCCCCACAAGAAGCCCTAAACTGCTCCAGTCCGTTACTAAGGACAGGAATATTCCTATACATTTGTTTTCTTTTTTTAAGCCACTTAGATCAAGTGGATTATAAGAACCTTCAGCCCCTATTAAAAAATACTTACCCTTAATTTCCCCCATCCTTTTGTAAACATCGGCCATAGCCTCTCCATCAAAAAATGAAAAATCAAAAAAGTTTCGAGGTGGAGCTTCGGGTAAGTGTCCATGAGTGATATAAATTGTTTTCAAGTTCTTTTTTAAAAAAGCGAAGCTTGTTCCTAAAGCATAGGGATTGGAGTCACTGGAAACTAAAGAGTATGCCACCTTTGGATTGAGCTCCATTTGAACAATCCTTAAATAGTAAAAGATGAGACTAGAAGCTCTACAAGCGACTAAGAAATCATGTTTCCTCACTAGCTTACAAAGGATCCTGAGAAGTTTTCCCTCTAATAAAAAACCTAATACTTTAATGTAGAGAGAAAAGTTTAAGACCCCAAGCCAGGAAAAGCTCAGTGGAGAGATTTGCTTGGGTCCTATACAACTTTCAATTAGGGCAAATTTTCTTTTTTCGTTTTTATAAATTGAAGATGAGATTATTGGTGTAGATTCTTTAATTTCTTTTGTTACCAAAAAAGATTTAAGTCCGTAGATGAAAACCATAGCGACTTTTATAAAACTTGGTACATTATTATAAACTCCTAAGACCAAAGAAATCTTTGTATTTCTCGAAGATAATTCGTTAAAAACATACTGTCTAAATGAATTGGAATCCTTATAAATAACGATTTTTAAAGCTCTAAAAAGATGCATTTTCAAACAATATCACGTCACCGAATCCAGTACAATTAAGCTCGGGATTTGACGGGTCATTTTAAGCTAGCCTATTATAGACGAATGTTGGATCTAGAAAATTTTGAAGAAAAATTCGCAGCGATAACAAGATCTGACGCATGGCAAAGGGTTCAGGCCAGTTTTAATAACGCTAAATTTGTCTTTTATATTGGAAATGGTGGTAACCTGGCCGTTTCCTCTCATGCTGCCTCAGACGCTAGTCGCTTGACCGGTAAAAATGTCATGGCCCCGGAAGATTCAATCGCACTAACGGCCTTGGCCGGTGACGTCGGATTTGAAAAACTTTATCGAACTTGGCTTGAAGGTAAAGCAAGAAATATTTCACCAGAAGACTGTCTCGTTATAGGCCTATCATGCTCTAGTGCATCACCATCTGCTCTTGGAATAATGGATGCCCTATCTTGGGCCGCAGAACAAGGAATGCAAACAGTAATTTTTTCAGCTGGACCTAAAGAAAATCTAAACCCAAAAACAATTCCTTTAATTCAAAATGTAAATTTTCATCATACTAGTGAAATGCTTTCTTTAGCCTTAAGTTATGAACTCATAAGAGGTAACCATTTTGAGCTCCCTAAAATTAAAAAATAAATTACAAAATCATCAATTCACACTGGGTTCTTGGATTTCTTTGGCCCATCCAAGTATTGCTGAAATCCTATGTGATGCTGGCTTCGACTGGTTGACTATTGACCTTGAGCACTCAAGTATCAGCCTGCGAGAAGCTGAGGACTTAATTAGAGTTATCGATTTAAAGGATGTTTGCCCTATCGTTCGAGTCAGTTCACATAACGAATCTCAGATTAAACGCTTACTTGATGCCGGTGCGAAAGGGATTATCGTCCCGAATATTTGTTCTTCAAAAGAAGTTAAGTTGATCCACTCTTGGATGCACTATCCGCAGCACGGAGGAAATAGAGGGGTTGGTTTGAGCAGGGCTCAAAAATATGGAAACTCTTTCTCTTCATATATGAATACCGTTTCAAATGAAATTCCTCTTATAGTACAAATTGAAAGTACGAAGGCAGTTGAGAATATTGAAAGTATTCTAAGTTGTAATGAAGTTGATGCTTTGATGATTGGTCCCTATGACCTGTCTTCATCCCTTGGGGTACCTGGAGATTTTAATCATCCAAAATACCTCGAGGCCGTAAGCACTGTTCGTGATTGTGCGATCAAATACTCTAAGGCTTTTGGAATCCATTTAGTAGAACCTGATTTAGAAAAGCTAGAAGCTGAAAAGAAAAATGGCGCTAAATTTATTGCTTATAGTGTTGATTTTAAATTTTTAGATTGTGAAGCAAGAAAAGCGGTCTCTCTATTTAAAGCTTTAAAAGATCTTTAATCGGGGAAAAGTTCATAGAATAAACATGATTTAACTCTGTTGCCCCACAAAAACCACATCCTTCACAGCTTGGAGTTTCTAGTTTATCCATGCATTCCTCTGTGGAGTCTGAAATTAAGTTTGTATTACTTTCAACTTCGTAGGATAAGCGATCACAAGAAACAACAGCCCCATCAGGCATAATAATGATAAAAAGTTTTCCCGCAGTACAGAATAGCTTTTCATAGCTTGGCCAATTTTTAATATGATTCAAACCTTCTAGTGAGTTTCGAATATTTTTGTTCCCAGCTATTTTCTTATCAATTAAAAATTTTACGGATTCACGAACATTATTAATCGTAGGCATTAAATCCTGACAGCTAGAATTTTTCCCATGCATTTCTTTTAAAGGCTGGAAAGCTACAACGGTATCGTAAGATTTCGCCAATTCAAGCATATAGTTAAGCATTTCTGGATTTGTATTGTACTTGGTCATTGTACAAGCAAATGAGAATTTAATTTTATTCTCTACGGCAAGCTTTACGGCATCTTCAAGTATTTTATGAGCCCTATCGTCTCTTGTTTTTGTCATCACCTCTTCAGGACCATCGCAGCTAAACTGAATAAGGTCAGTCTTTTTTAGAGATTCAATCTGTTTTTCAAAGTGAAACCCAGAGGTGTTAACGATTGGAGAGATTCCAAACTCTCTGCACTTATCAATAATATATGAGAAATGATCACCGATCAGTGGTTCTCCACCACTAATTGAAAGCCGTTTTATTCCGAGAGTTTTAATCTTCTCAAGGATAACATCGACATCCTTTTTATCCATATCTTTGTGTTCATATTCATGGGTGTTGCAATAACTACAGTGATATCCACAACGATTTGTGATCACCCACCGCGCCGCTACTGGGTTTTGAGTTAAGCCAACCTTATTAGCCATTATTTTACCAAAGACTTTTGACTTATCTAAAATTTTCATAACACCAGTACCTTTGCTTAAATAGACTAATCTTTATTCTATACCAAAACCCAATGTGATGCTACCCCAATAACTCGTAATAACAATAACTTAAGTCACCTCTCACCCTATGATTTTTCTCGATTCTCGAGTATCATAGATTATCAGAGGCATACCAACGTCAACATAGAGAACTTAGGCCACTAAGAAATAGAGGTACCAAAGTTGATAAAGTTAAAAGAATATTTAGATTTTGCCTCTCTTGCCGGTGAGCTTCTTAAATACAAGACGCTTGGGAAAGAGAAGCCCTTCATCCTGACTTGGTCTTTAACGAACAGATGTAATCTTGATTGCAGTTACTGTGGACTACCGGGTCTTACAACCCCGGAGCTTTCTAGCGAAGAACTATTCAATTATTTAGATACTGCGATTAAGGAAAATCTAAAAGTTCTATCCCTTACCGGTGGAGAACCTCTTGTTCACAAAGACTTTGAAAAATTTGTTACAAAAGCAAGAAGTAACGGTGTTCTCATTAGCGTTAACAGCAATGGAATCTTAGTTCCAAAGAAAATCGACTTTTTAAAAAGAAACTGCTTCCAAGTTGTTATAAGCCTGGACGGAATAGAGTCTACAAATGACATGTATCGAGGAGATGGAAGTTTTACCAAAGCTGTCGAAGCCTTAAGACTATTAAAAAAAGAAGGCATAAAAACTCATGCCTGTTGTGTTTTTACTAGAGACAATTATAACCGTCTAAATGAGATCTTAGACTTTGCTAAAACGATCGATGTCCCTTTCTCCTTTCAGCCTGTTGCAGAGCTAAAATTAACTTACGAGCCCTATGATAAAGCGATGAGTAAAGAGCAGATTCTTGAGGCCGTCGAGTTTATGATAAATGAAAAGAAAAAAGGAAATAAGTATCTTAAAAACTCATTAACTTCACTTGAATATTGGAAATCACTGTATACAGAAGATTTGATCGCCAGATGCTTTGCAGGAAAGCTTTTTGCTAGAGTCGAAGTAAATGGAGACTTAAAAAAATGTGGTAGAGTTCAAGAAGTTATTCCTTACAAAGAGCTCAAAAATATTGGTCTTGCTGCATCTTTTAAAAAGCTTAAGGATTTTGACGAGTGCACCTCATGTGAGGCTTGGTCCGCTTTCAATTCAAATTCCGTTCTTTAAAGTCTTCATCTTTTAATAAATTTTTTATGCCACAAAAAGTAGTTAATGAGACCCCAAAGAGCATGCCCATTGTCTCTAGTCGAATTTTGATGCTGATCCCATAGTTTCTGAATGAACTTTAAATCAAAAAGGTAAGAGAGATCAGTATTACTTGAAAAAAGAATATCATAGGAGAATTCCTTTAGCTCACCCCTAAGCCAACTCGAATATGGAACAAGTAGGCCTTTCTTCTTTCTATGTATAATTTCTTCTGGGATAAGACCCTTCATAGCTTTTTTAAAGACATCTTTTTTTGAAAAGCCCTTAACTAACTTTGCAGTAGGTATTCCTCTCACATAACGAGCAAACTCTAAATCCAAAAAGGGAACTCTTGCTTCTATAGAGTGGGCCATCGTCATTCGATCAGTCTTTTTCAATATTTTATAAGGCAAATGAATTTCTTGGTCCATTAAGATCAGTTTTCTGATCTCGTCTTTCTCTTGATTATACTTTTCATAAGCAATTTCAAAGAATTCCTGAGCCGAATTACCTTTGGTTAAAATTGATTTATCGCTAACAATAAATTCAACTTCTTCATTAGTTAACATTGTTCTCCAAGAACAGTGGGAGCGAGGCGTACTTTGAGAAGCACCATAAATAAATAACTTTGCCTGATACTCAAAAGTAGTTTTATCAAATTTTGTTGGCAGTACTTTTATAAACTTCTCAATGCTTCCCTCTCTAATTAGCCTAGGAATAAAGCGGTATAGTCTCCTAACCTTATGGGCAATATAAGTGTCATAGCCACCTAGGACTTCATCTCCCCCATCTCCGGAAAGTAAAACTTTTACGTGTTCCTTGGCTTTTTTTGCCAACAGAAAAGTGGGGATAGCACTTCCATCTGAGGTCGGCTCACAGAGAAAAGAAATCGAAGATCCAACGGAGTCTATAAAGTCGGAGGGCCTGATGTTAATCTCATAATGCTCTGTTTTAAATTTGTTTGCCACAATTTGAGAAAAGCGAGATTCATCAAAGCGTTTTTCATCAAATGTAAGAGAGAAGCTGGTAAGAGCTTTTCCTTTCCTGGCCAAACTAGCTAAAGCTACGAGACTCGAAGAATCTAATCCTCCAGAGAGCATGATTCCTAAAGGAGCATCCGACTCAAGTTGTCGGTCTACTGAATTTTGTAGCTGATTTCGAAACTCTTCTGGCGAATAAGAATAATTAAGATTTTCGCTGTAAGAAGAATACTTAAATGAATTTTGCACAACCTTATTTTTTGAAATTGTAAGTGCGGTTCCAGGAGGAACTTCTTTAATATTTTCAAACGCCGTTTCTTCTCCAATAAAGTATCCTATCTGAAGAAATGATTGCAACGAATTTGTATTTACTTTTGGAGATTCACTTAAGAATGGAATTAGTCCGCTTATCTCTGAAGCAAAGAAAAAGGTTGATTGACTCTGATAGTAAAATAATGGCTTAATCCCAAATGAGTCTCTTGCTAAATGAAGCTCTTGTTTCTTTGAATCCCAAATTGCAATAGAATACATTCCGTTCAAATATTCAAGGCAGCGAATACCTATTTCCTCGTATAAGTGAAGAATAACCTCTCCATCCATTTTTGATTTAAAAGCGTGATGAGGCTCTAACAAGTTAAACTTACTTTTTAATTCTTCAGTATTATATATTTCTCCATTAAATAATAACCATAAGCTTCCATCTTCGTTAGACATAGGCTGGTTTGCGACATCTCTTAGGTCTCTAATTTTTAATCTATTGTGAACAAATCCGCAGGCTCCAACTTCTTTTGCTCCAGAAAAGTCAGGTCCACGATGCTCAAGTATATTTTGTGCTTTAATAATAAAGCTATCGTGAAACTCTTTATCTTTTTCTTGCCGTTGAAAATATCCGATAAAACCGCACATTTTTTATCCTATTTAAAGTATGTCGCAGAATTTACAATAAACCTTTAGAAGTATACACTAAACTAGTTTTATAACAATTGGCATAAATATGATGCTCATTAGAAGGCGAAACAGACTTATTCCTAGACAGTTTCGTATCATATTCGACTCGCTTTTAAATCGTAGCTTTATCAAAGGTAGAGAAGTTAAAGACTTTGAGGAGAGATTTGGTTCCTCTATCGGTACGAAGTACGCAATTGCAACGGCATGTGGAGCTCAAGCTCTAAAAATCATTTTAGAGTTTTACCAATTTAATAAAAACGAGCACCTACTAATTCCCGCTTATACTTCATATATTGTTAAAGATTTACTTGAGAACATGTCTATCAAGTACAAGCTAGTTGATATAGATAAAAAACGTGGAACCATGTCTGCTAGTTCGCTTAGAGAAAAAATTGGTCCTGATGCCAAGGCGGTTCTCGTAACTCATCTTTTAGGAAACTCTTGTGATGAAGAAGTAATTAATATAGCCAAAGAGCAAGGCCTAATTGTGATAGAAGATTGTGCTCACGCACATGGTACTCAAATAGAGGAAAGAGCTGTCGGAACTTTAGGACACGCTGCTTTCTACAGTTTTGATTACTGCAAGCTAATTAATACCTTTACTGGTGGCATTCTTCTAACTAACGATAAACAGCTCGAAGAATATTCGAGGAGGGTGATCTCCTCTCTTCAATATCCTTCAACCCTTTTTTTACTCAAGAGAATTTTTTTATCCAATATAGAAAGCCTTGTTTTTACAAAAAGAACAACTCCTCTTTTCAAGAGTTTATTGAGGAATGCTAAGCTTTTAAAAAAAGTAAAGGTTATGATGAATAAGCCTAAAAGAGGAAATTTATCTGACTTCAAAAAATTTTCAAATATTCAGGCTAAATATGGACTGATACAGTTAGCAAAACATAGGGACTTTTTAAATTTTAGATTAAACTTTGTTAACAAAATCAAAGAAGAACTAAAAGATGATTGTCAGTTTTTAAGTCGGAAAAAAGGTGACGTGATTTATTACTTCATCGCCATTGTTGATGATGCTCATAAATGTAGTGCCTTTCTTTCTGAACATGGAATAGACACGGGATTTGGTAGTTCAATCATGGACCCCCTAGGAGAGCTAAAAGATTTCCCCGGTCTTAGTTTTGCAATTAACCACTATGTGCAACTTCCTGTGTATGAATCGTTGACTGAAAAGGATAGAATTTATATTTCTAAGATATTGAAGCTCTATGCCACAAATAATAGCTTTAACTAAAGAGCTAAAAATACAACTAAGAATCCTCTCATAAAAACAAGGACTTACGCGCCGCCACCAAGGCTTAGAAAATTTTGCTAATATAAATCACTAATTACTCAACTCTACCTTATAATAGAGAAATATGTTTTTAAGACTTTGGAGAAAAATCATACTCGTAAAGAATACTATCCTAGTAGTATTTTTTAATCGTCAGATTCCACTTGTGGCCACTTGGGTTACAACTTACTTATGTCCCCTTAAGTGTCCCATGTGCTATCAAATTCGTAAAAAAAGTGAGGACCTAAGTACGGAAGATTCAAAAAATATGATCTGGGCCTTACAGCAGGCCGGTGTTTACTTCTTGCATCTCACGGGGGGAGAGCCACTCGTAAGAAAAGACATTATAGAGATAATTAAATACGCTAAAAAAGACTTGGGAATGCATGTGAGCTTAAACACCTCATGTACCGATCCTCATAATCAAATTTATGATGTAGCAAAAGAGCTTGATACTTTAATTATTAGCTTCGATGGGATGGAAGAAAATCACGATAAAAATCGCGGGAAAGGTTCTTTTAAAAAAAATATAGAGGTTATAAAAGAAATTCGAAAGCGAGGGCTTAAGGTTAACGTAACCACTAATATGTGCTACGGAGATCATAACAAAGATGATGTTCCAAAATTAACAGCACTAGCAAAAGAGCTAAATGTTAAAATAAAAATCTATCCAATTTACGCAGAGGCTGGTCTTGCCAAAGAAAAAGACTATTTACTTGTTCCAAAGAAAAGCACAATTACTGAGGTCGCGACTTTTCTACATAATCAAAAGAAAGAAAATAAATACATAATGATGTCAGATGGAGTTCTCGACTTCTTCCGACTAGAGAAAATGCATAAGCGTTATTCATGCGAATATTTTCAACTTAGGATTACCCCTGCAGGTGGAATTAAGCGATGCTCACTAATGAGTAATGACGATGCCATCTATCTAAATCATAAAAATAGAGAAACGTTTTTAGCTCAGATTAGAAAGATGCCGAAATTCATGTGCTCAAAACCTATGATATGTTGTACTGAAATATCTAATGTTTTAAATTTTAACTTTAAATCTACTTTCGAAACCTTAAAAAAGTTTACTCAAAAGTAATCTTTAGAGCTGAAACCGGGCAAGCCAATAGATAGCATCACCGTTATGATAAAAGGTTTTCTCGTCTACTAACTGAATTCCACTCTTACTAAATTCCTCCACAACCGTATCATTGGAGTACGTTATATGTTGATAACCGATTCTTTGGTCGTCATAATACACCGAAGGTCTAAGATAAACTAAGAGATGACCTTCTTTCTCCTTACTGCAGTTATGAATATACTGTAGTCCCTTAGCCATCGACTCCGTATAGATAGGCTTTGTTTTCTCTTCGGTTAGAGTTTCAATTGCACCTAGTTCAATCTCACCATCAATCACAATTGGGTTAATATCTTTTTTTACTAAAAATCTACTTATCTCTTCATAAAACTGTATGCTTAGTAATGGATGTGCTCCCTTTTCTCGATAGAGCGAAGACCATTTTACGGATTGAAAAAGAAAAATAGCTACAAAACCGATCGACATAATAACACGAATTTTTTTATGACTCCTCAAACTATATACGAGTAGGCCTCCTATCAAAATAGAGTAAAGGGGAAAGGATTCGGTGAAGTGAGAGCTGTATGTTATTTCCCCATGCCCTTGAAAAAATAGTGCGACTGAATAAATCATGAGAGCTAGTAATAATTTTTTTATGTATCTCTCTTTAAAGTTTAAAATAACAAGTCCAATTAAGCCCAAAAAGGTTCCCCACTCCAAAATTGAAAAACTTAAAAAACGCTCTTTAATATTTAAAATATACGGAACATCCAAGAATTGATCATCCATGAAATGAATTGGAGAAACTAAAAATGCTAGAAAGTTATTCGCAAAGAGTAACCAGTCAGCACCTCCTTTATAAAAGCCTTGCCCTGATCTTCTTACTAATAATTCTAGCTCACCACCTGGAGTGAAAAGTAAAATTGAAAAGTAGATTACTACTGAAAAAGCAGCTAAAAAAGTGAACCTGCGCTCCGATTTAAAGTTATCAAAGAACAGAATTAACAGAGGAATAACCATGAGAATCGATACAATCTTTATATGAACCGCAAATAAAAAGATGAGGACACAGAGGATTTTCTCTGAGGTTTTTCTACCTTGAATCAGAAAAAATAACGCTAGAAACAAAGGCACCGTAATGGCCTCTGAGATTAGATCCGATTTTGCGATAAGAAAAATGGGGGAAATACTGCTCATAAAAACGCTGGCAAGAGCAACCTCAGTTCCCATTAATCGGCGTACTCCCAGTGCCAAAAAGAACAAGCTGAGGACGCCCATACTCGCGCTAAAAAGTATTTTTGTATTTTTAACTCCTAAAGACTTACTTACTAACTTAAAAAAATAAAAAGGTACTCCCCCGTTTCTTCTGTTAAAGAGGACAGGGTACTTCTCTTCACCTGAACGAAAAAATAACGAGGGCTCAACACTTGATGAGTAAAGGCTACTTGAAATTAGTTTTTCTTTTTCAAAAGCATTTTCACAGTTCAGAGAACTTGCATCAATTGGGTTTGCATTCCACTTTTCACCAAAAATCATCGGCGTTTCATTCACTAAACCAAGATAGGAATCATCACCAAGCATTGGTTTATGCCCTAAAGTATAAGCGTAGGCTAACAGATAAAAAGCTATTGCCCCTAAAGTTCCTAGTAAGAATTTTCTTTCTTTAAAGGCCATTTTCACTTTTGATTTATTTTTGAAAATATATGTTTTGCTAATAGTTCATAGCCAAAAGGTGTAAAATGATCATCGTCTTCAAGAATTTTACTTCTCCCATATTTTTCAATTAGTGGCTTAAAGTATTCAAAGTTATCTATAAAGACTAATTGATTCTCTTTAGCTACTCTTTTTAATGTTTCATTTGCAGATACATACTCTGTCGGATAATTCATCAAAACTAACTCGACCTTATTATCTTTTACAAGCTTTACGATTTTATCCCATGATTTATTTCGTTCCTCTTGAATATTTTTATCTACTTCCTCCCACTTAAGGGTCATCTCTTTAAACTCTTTGAAGTTAATAAACTTTTCAACCTCTGGGCTTTTAGAAATAATTTTATCCAACAAATCCTTAATATCAGAACTCTCATAACGACTTTGAATCTGATAAGTTTGAACTAATCGATAATAAGCATCATCCATTTCCCCATTGAAAAACTCTACTGGGAATCGCAGGGCCGTATCAAGCAACCAAAAGACTGCCTCATCATGCTTTTTTTCGGAGGTTAGTATTTTGGACTGGTAGACAGAGAGCGAATGAATTAGCTGAATCGGGGTGGATAGGGTCAGGTGTAGCCTTTCTGAATAGTCTTTAAAACTATCGGGCATCTTCTTTAGAAGCTCCTTAAAATTTTCTGGGCGCTCGGTACTACCGATTTCATACTTAACTGCTAATTCAGAATAAAGTTTATTAACGTCGTCAAAAGAATCTTCACCTGTTTCCAATCCTTCAGTTAAATACTTGTTTAATAAAACCAATTTAATATGTCGAAAGACTTTATAAATTCTTAGTTCTTTAAAAAAAGTTGGGTTCTCCATATCATAAAAAATTGTTTGAAACCTGTCGCTTTCGTAGTTTTCATACCTCTCAAACTTATCTGCTGACCCAACTAACATTATGATCTTATCTAAGTTTTTTAACTCCTCTTTAGGGGTAATTTTAAAGAATTCTACTAACCTATCGTAAATACGAATTGTGCTATCTTCACATAGTCCCATGTTAATAACGGACTTTGGCTGAGAACTTTCTTCGAACAATTTAAAGAGAAAATAAGGATAAGAATAATAGCTTTTTACATTTCCAGCATTGGTGAAAGAGTCCCCGATGGCGACTATGACACCTGAGCTTTTTCCAAGCTTATATTTTTCGTAAACTCGGTTTCTGACATAATCTTTGGGCTCTTCATAAGGAACGAAGTTTCTTTCCTGACTGGAGTAAACATAAAGACCAGCAAGCCTAAGTCCTCCCTCCAGGCATAAAAGTGATACCAACAAGCTTATAAAACTAATTGTGATTTTAGTGAAAAGTGAATATTTCTTCGATTCCAATCCTTAGTATCCCCTTCAATAGGCAAATGATACACTAATTATGGGTGGATGTTAAAGTTGAATACAAAACCCAAGACGCGTCGCGAACACCCATCAACAACTAAGAAGTTCTTGAATAATTCTGCTCAGCTGATAAAAATACCCATTATGGGAACTTGGACAATAGAAGAAACTTGGCAGAATCAATTAAAAGAAGACTTTTCGGCAAAGTACTTTAAAGAATTACGTAAATTTTTAGAGAGTGAATATAAGAAGAAAATCATTTATCCTAACTCATCTGAAATTTTTTCGGCCTTTGATAAAACTCCCTTTGAAGATGTAAAAGTCGTTATTATTGGGCAAGACCCTTACCATGGTCCTGATCAGGCACATGGTATGTGCTTTTCAGTTAAGCCAGAGGTCAAGATTCCACCAAGTTTAAGGAATATCTTTAAAGAGCTTCAAAGTGATTTGGGGATCACCCCCCCTGAGCATGGCCATTTAATCTCATGGGCGGAACAAGGTGTTTTACTTTTAAATGCTGTTCTAACCGTTGAAGAATCTAAAGCTGGTAGCCACCATGGGAAAGGATGGGAAAAGTTCACCGATCGAGTTATTGAAGTTTTAAATAAAGAAAGAGAAGACTTAGTTTTTCTACTATGGGGAAGTCCCGCTCAAAAAAAAGCCTCTAAAGTTGATTCAAATAAACACTATATACTAAAATGTCCACATCCTTCTCCCCTCGCTGCTTATCGAGGTTTCTTTGGAAGTAGACATTTTTCAAAAACCAATGCTTTCTTAAAGTCTAAAGGGATCACTCCTATAGATTGGTCTATTTCTTAACCACATCTAAGTACTGCTCAAACCCATAAATAAAATCAGATTTAAGAAAATTCTTTAAGTGATCATGAAACAAGAAGTACTCCTGTAAATGAATTAAGTAAACCCATGGGACAGTATCAGCGACCATGAGATTCATCTTTTCGTAAAGCTCTTTTCTTTTTTCAGATGGTGCCATAACTGTACTTGTTTTATACAGTTTATTAAACTCTTCATCATTATAACCAGCGTAGTTTGTTCCTGGTGGTTTATTAGGTCCATATAGTAATTGAAAGAAATTCTCAGCATCTGGATAATCACCAATCCATCCATAAGTTAAGAGCATAACCTCTCTATTTTGAATTCTTCTTTTGAACTCGGGAAAGGTTGAACTTATGGTCTCTATTTTTATGCCTGCCGCAGCTAATTCTTTTTTAAAGTATTCAGCTTGTTGCCTATGATGAGTCTTGTTCATTGTATCGAGGGTTATTCTGGGAAGACCTTTGCCGTTTGGGTAGCCCGCTAGAGCTAATTGCTCCTTTGCCTTTTCAATATTTTTTCCCTTCCAAGGATTTTTAAAATCTTTTTTATAACCAGAAAGACCTGGGGGAATTATGGATTGAGCCGATAACCCTGTTCCATTATAAAAAAGCTTATTGTACTCATCGATATCTATGGCCAGACTAATGGCTCTTCTTAAATGAACATTTCGAAGTACTTCATGAGATTGATTAAAGGCTACATAGTAGGTAGAGAGACTAGGAGCAACTTCTAAATGCACCCCTTTCTTCTTTAAGTCCTCTGATAATTTATTTCCAATAATTGATGAATCAAAATTATCTTTAGGGATATCTAAATAATCTATTTTTCCCGCTGAAAAGTTAAGCCACTGTGTTTGATTTTCTAAAATGACCCTAACATCAATTTCATCAACTAGAGGTAGTTTCTTTCCTGCATAGTTTTTTACAAATTCGCTATACCTTGGAGCTCCTTCAGTAGGAAAATATTTTTCTCTATAATTGGGGTTTTTGATATACCTAAATTTAGACTTAACGACGTATTCTTTTAATATAAATGGTCCCGTTCCCACCGCATGCATAGGAAAGTCTTTTCCATATTTAGCAACTGCTTCTTTTGGGATGGCATAAGAATAACACATGGCTAAGGCATATAAGAATTGTGGATAAACCTTTGTTAACTTGAATTGGAGGGTATGAGAATCGATGGCCTTAAGTCCTGAAACTGGTAGTGAATAATCAGAATTTCCATTTTCACGCCAGTTATTTAGGCCTTCAATTCTATCGTCAAAAAGCCACCAACCTGAAGATCCCAGTTTCTTATCAGCAATTCGCATAATGGAATAAACGAAATCACTGGCCACAAGCTCTCGTCCTTTACCATTTAAAAAAGCTGGATCATCATGAAACATCACACCTTTTTTAATCTTAAAAGTATAAGTCAGTCCATCTTCACTAACAGTCGGCAACCCTTCAGCTAGGTTTCCCTGAAGTACATAAGGTCTTTTTAAATAATGATATTCAAGTAGGCCCTCATACACTTTTGCGACTTCTTTTGCTGTTGAAACGTTCGCAGCATAAACCGGATCAAATCCTTGAACATCCTGAGTATAAACATGAAGGACCTTCTTACCTGAGCCATTTGATCTCTTTTTTGTGCAAGAAAAACTTAGTAACATACTGAAAATAAGTAGATAAATCTTCATTGGTCGCCCATCCTTTATTCAATTTTTAGAATGACGATAAGTTAGCATGAAAAGAATAGTGTTTTTACTCTTTTTATTTCCTTCTATTTGCTTGGCCTGCCAGGACCACCCCGTAGAAGCAAAGGCGAAACCTCTTTGGGTCCAAACCCTCTTAAAGGCGGCCCATGCCAAACATAAAGATCATAAGCATGAGCATAAAATACAAAAGCCATCTAAAAAAGAGTCTCTAAAGAAACCTATAACAAAATAAATTAAGACAATGCTTTCTTATACATTTGAAGAGCCTTTTGACGGTTCCTAGAATAACTAACTACTGGAAATGGATAGTCTTTCCCTAATGAACAGCCAGCTTCAGCAAGTTCAAGCATATCTGCAAGGTCTGGCTGATGGATTTTTTTAGAGTCTAAGCTAGCAAGTTCCGGGCACCATTTTTTAATAAACTCCCCTTCCCCATCAAACTTTTGAGACTGAGAGTAAGGATTGAAGATTCTAAAATAGGGCTGAGCATCGCAGCCCGTACTAGAGGACCACTGCCAGCCTCCGTTATTTGAAGCCAAATCAAAATCGAGGAGCTTACTAGCAAAATACTTCTCACCTTTTTTCCAGTCGATAAGTAGAGTTTTACAAAGAAATGAGGCCACTACCATTCGAAGTCTATTTGGCATCATCCCCGTCTCATTAAGACACCTCATGGCAGCATCAACAATTGGAAAACCAGTCTTCCCCTCTTTCCAGGCCTTAAATTCTTTAGAAGTTCCTGACCAGGGTATACCTTCATACTTAGGTTTAAATTCTTTTTTAACCACATGAGGAAATTGGCCGAGAATCATTTGGTAAAACTCTCGCCATATAAGTTCACTTAACCAAACGTCATGACCTTTTGAGTTCTTTTTTAGGCTCAATCTGATCATATCTCTAATAGAGATACAGCCAAATCTTATATAGACGGAAAGATTGGAAGTTCCTTCCATGGCCGGAAAGTCTCTGGTCTCGTCATACTTTTCAATCTTCTTATCAAAAGATGATAATAGTTTTTTCCCCTTAGAGGTCCCGCCCACTAAAATATTTTCAGTTTTCTCAAAGCCCATCTTCTTAAGGAGAGCTGGACCAAGCTTAGAGTTTCCATTTTTAATCTTTTTAATATTAACTTTATAATCTGAAATTGTTTTTCCTTGATTTAAGAACGCCTCTAACCACTTTCTTTTATAAGGAGTAAAAACGGTGTACGGAGTTCCATCACCTTTTAAAATTTCATGGGGCTCATAAAAAACACTATCTTTATATGTTGTGACTTCTTTGAGCTCTCTTATAACTTTGTTATCTCTTTTCAAAGCATAGGGCTCATAGTCGCGATTAAAATAGAGCTGATCTATCTTGAGTTTTTTATATAGCTTAGGGATAAGGTCTACAGGGTCTCCAATAAGAGTATGAATCCCCACCTTTTCTTCAATTTCCCATAAAGATTCATAAAGAAAGCTAACTCTTCGATCTTCTGGCTCAAGCTTATCTAGAATTTTTTTGTCGAAAACAAAAACGAGATAGACCTCATCACATTCTTTAGTTGCTGCGCTCAGAGCGGCGTGATCATGCAGGCGTAAATCTCTTCTTATCCAAACCAGTCCCTTTTTCATTTCAGTGTTTGCTTAACTTTATTCAATGCCAAGTCTAAGCTTTGAAGAGAGGGAATCAGTTCGATTTGTTTTGCAGCGTATTCTATAGGATCAATATTTCCACCACCAATCCACAAATTAGTACTTTCTGGTAACTGACTCCTAAGATTATTAATATAACTTTTAGTAAAATCTGGTTTTTCTTTATTCATAAAAGGACTAATTCCAACTAGAACTATTCCCGCTTCAATCTGCT
The DNA here is from genome assembly GCA_002720865.1 of Halobacteriovorax sp. GTDB lineage: Bacteria > Bdellovibrionota > Bacteriovoracia > Bacteriovoracales > Bacteriovoracaceae. The sequence goes on along the minus strand of PBIO01000014.1, from coordinate 1,219,329 downwards.
TTGCTGTGTCCGCGAGAGACTCTGCTGGCATATTGACCCCTAAATATACATAATTAAGACCGTAATGCGCACATAAGAGAGCTCCAACCATAATACCAAACTCATGAAGTTCTCCTTCTGGAGTCGTTAGAATAATAGCTTTATCTTTAATGACATTTTTTCTTTTCATGCCAAAAAGAATTTTACCTACATGAAAACGAATAAGGGCAGAGAGACTATGCTCTTGTCCTATATTGATCCTTTTACTGGAAACTTGAACTCCAACTTCATGTAAAAGAGGGGCTAAAAGATCTAGCGCAAAAGCTCTTGGATCCAGATTTGCTGTCAACTTTTCAAGCTCATGATTGATAATATCTAATTTATAATTATCTAGTGCTAGCATCAAATTCTGCAAGACTCTATTAAAGTCGATCTCCTCGACTACCGTTCGTTCGACGGCCAAGTTTTCTTTATCAACGAATTGCTCATGAAGTCCTTTTAAGTGCTCATCAGAATGATTGGCTATATCAGAAATATTATTTCCAATGGACACCAGGTCATAAAGCATCGTTAACCTTTCCACCTGCTGCTCGTTATACAACCTCCTTCCATTTGAAGTTCTTTCAGGAACCACCGCGCTATATCGTTTCTCCCAGGCCCTAATCGTATGAGGATTGATACCTGTAATTTTGGAAACAAACTGAATTGAATAATCTGACTTTTCCATAATTAACTCGCTATCTTCTGCTTTCTATAAGCAAATATTTTTTCGATATCTCTTTTAATAATAGGTCCTAGAATCAACTCTCCTAGAAAGCCTCCTGGAACTTTATAATAAACAATATCTTCCATTAAAGTTCCTCCCTTATAAGGAGTAAATTTATGAGTGTGATACCAAGTTTCGTAAGGTCCTCTTTTTTGCCAATCAATAAATTCCTCATCAGGAGTCCATTTCTTAATAATTGTTTTCCACTTTATAGGAAGGCCTCTGACCCTTAATTTATAATCAAACTCTGTTCCCTCCTGAATTTCAGGTGTCGAAGATCTTAGGATTTTAAAATTCATCCATTTAGGAGTAATTTCTTCTAAGTTCTCTGGCTTACAAAAGAAGGAAAACACTTTTTTTCTATCATCTGGAAGCCATTGAGCTTTCTCAAGTTTTTGATGAACTACCTTTTTATCACCTGGAGGAAGTTTTCTCTTATGACAGACATCCTCAAGAGCTTCCGGAAGTGTGCTAAATTCAAATTTGAATCCCTTCTCTTCCAATCTTCTAGGCACAACTTTTTGTGAATCCAATAAGATCGTCGACATATCTCCAAAGAGTGTTTTTAAAACAAAGGATGGAACCGGAAATAATGTCGGTCTACTTAAAATTCTTCCTAGTGTTTTAGTAAAAGTAGCATTTGTCACAGAATGAGGAGCAGTGGCATTATAAAATCCTTCATAGGTGGAATCTTCGGCCGCTTTAACTAGCATAGTTGCTAAATCTTTTACATGAACCCAGCTCATCCACTGATTCCCATTGCCAAGATTACCGCCAACTCCCATCTTAAAAGGAAAAAGCATTTTATCCATGGCCCCACCGTCGGAGCCGAGGACCACACCAATTCTAAAGATACAAGTTCTCTTTTCTTTGGCAGCAAGTGCTTCTTGCTCCCAATCATGACAAACCTTAGCAAGCCAACCTTCACCCTTAGGTGAATCTTCAGTTAACTCCTTATCTCCAACATTCCTTTCGTAAAAGCCTACGGCCGATGCAGAAACCAAGGTTGTGGCTGATGATTTATTTAGAGTTTCAACTAGATTTTTAGTCCCTGTCACTCTTGAGTAATAAATTTTATCTTTAAGAGTTTTCGTCCATCTGCCTGCTGCGATATTCTCTCCAAGAAGGTGGATGACTGAATCAACACCCTCTAAGGCTTCCATCGGTAGCGCCTCTGTCATGGGGTCCCACTTGAAGGCATCATGGGGGAGATCAATATTCTTTTTAGCTTTCTCTGGATTTCTGGTTGTTACGACAATATCGTGACCTCTATAGGCCAATTCTTTAAGGACATATTTTCCAACAAATCCGGTTGCACCTGTAACGAGTATTTTCATTAGTTCCTCCTACTCTTTGTCTAGGTTAGCATAGACCTGTCTAACCCACCTATAGACATAAGTTAGACAAATAAGCAAAGTACAATAATTTCAAATACTTAAAAAATTAGACAAGACTTCTTCGTCTAAGGAAACTTGGACAGGCCTTTTATGAAAGGGGTCTTCAAACTCAAGGTAATAACTAGCTAGCTGTAATCCACGTTCGTCTTTATTTCCTCTGCCATACCTAGGGTCCCCGATGACTGGATGGCCTAGAAAATCAAGATGTCTTCTGATTTGATGGGTTCTTCCTGTATAGATTCTAATCTCTAAACAGGCCTTTCCCTCAAATTTATCTATGATTTTATAAGAGGTTTTAGATTCTTTTCCATCCAGTGGTTCTTCGATAACGCCTTCGACTTCATCTGGAATTCCTAGAACCCAACAACGATATTTTTTAACAACTGCATCGGTTCGAAAAAGCTCTGATAGTTTCGTGGCCGCTTTATGAGAATATCCAACAACAATTAATCCCCCAACTTCCCTATCGAGTCTATGAATTAGAAAAGCCTGCTTTCTTAACGAGGAAACCTCTTTTAAGACAGAACCTGCATCGCCGTAGCGAGTCCCTTGAGAGAGCATTCCAGGAACTTTATTCCAAATTCCAAAATGCTTTGTTTCAAATACAACCTCAAAGCCCTCAGAACTTGGAAACTCGATATCGGGATCAAAGTAAAACTCAACCGTATCCCCAACTCGAATAGGAGTTTTAGCTTTTCTTATTCTATTGGTACCTTTTTTATTTTGCTTTTTTAACCAACAAGAACCATTCATCATGGCCTTTTTAATTTTCTCTTTTGATAGCTCGACTCGAGAAGAAACAAAGTCACAAGCAACGAGTGGATCACCTTCTTTGACTTTTAACTTTTTACTGATTTTTTTAGACATCTTCTTTCTCAATTATCGCGATATAGAGTGGTCCCCATCCATCTTTATCAGGGAGGATTATTGTTCCAAATTCTGTTTGCTGACCTAAAAGTAATTCTTCTTTAACTAACTTAAGCCCTTCCGGTCTTTTTTTAAATAGCCTTTCAACAACCTTATCATTCTCTAGAGGGGATATAGAACAAGTACTGTAAACAATTCTTCCTCCTGGCCTAAGAACCTGCGTAGCTGAGGCCAAGAGTGAATATTGCAGTTTTGAGAGCCTTTTACTACGACCTCCTTTCCAGTCTACGAGCTTATCAGGACTTTCAAGAAGATGCCTTTCACTTGAGCAGGGAGCATCTAAAAGGATTCGATCAAAAGCTTCTTTTTCGTGGAGACACCATGTGGTTGCGTCAAACCCTGTCACGCGAATATTTTCCTGGAGCTCTTTTGGAATATAGTCATCTAGTACTCTTCTAAGTCTAGTCCTTCTGTCTCGGCTTAACTCATTTGATACCAACTCTCCTTCTTTTCTTTGAAACTGTATGGCCAAACTTTTACCACCAGGGGCTGCGCACATATCAAGAACTTTATGCTCTGGACTTGCCTTTAAGGCCCTAGCACAAAGAACTGAGGCGGCATCTAATAAATAGTAGTTGAGTGGTTCTCCGCTAGGTCTTTCAAAACTAGGAGCTTCTAAAACTCCATCCCATAGCATATCACCCTTGGGACTTTCTTTTGAGTAGGGATTGATTAGAGCGGATACTTTTTTAACAGAACAAAGGGCGGTCCTAAGCTCGTCCCACCTTGCTCCATATATTTCTTTATAAAAGCTTTCAAAAGCTTCTAATCCCTTAGGTTTTTTTTGTCCCATCTTTAAAAAAGGTTCCAGATAAATACGCTACTAAATACTAAATTCGTATCTCTTAAACGAATATAGTCGGCACTCTTATTCTGATTCTGCAAAACTTTAGAGTACGCTAGAGTGTTTATCACAACTCCATTCCATGGCACAATTCCTGCGGAAGGCAGCATAACATATTTAAACGAGATTTCCTGCCAGCCACGACCTGAAATGGCCCGAGGTCCATAATAATAGCGGTTTACGGCAGATTCAGCGAAACTGATCTTATATTCAAAACTGGTGTATTTTAAGAGTCCAGGAACTCCAAGTTGAAGCTCTGAGTAGAGCCCCTTAGTCTCATCAATATCTTTTCCAACCATAGCGCCTATAAAGAATTTATTAAAGAAACCAAACTTATACTTAAAATTTAGCTGCAACTCCCAGGTAGATTCCCGTTGGTTTCGATAATCTTCATCTTGACCACTTAATGCAAGAAGAGGCTCATCGTCGTCTATCAACGACACACCAGCTCCAAGCTCAAAAGGACTTTCTCTATTAAAGTGAGAATACTGTAGGGATGGCCCTCTTACGGAAACCTTATTAAATAAAGTAAAACTTGGCCCTGCCATAAAAGAAGGTTTTGACCAGGTCTGTGCCCCTCGTAAAACAGAGCTGCTATTTACAAAAGCACCTAAGGACATTCCAATATTTTTTGAGAACCCTACTTGTGGAAGTATAAAGAGGATTAATAAACAACTTTTAAAACTTTGCATGGAATTTGTCTTTCCTTAAAATATCTAAGCCAACGCTTTTGGCTTTGCTGTAATTGATCCCCCGGTCCCTTTACTTCAACCAAGCAATATTCTTTCTTTCGAGGATGATAAGTAAACAAGTCTGGAAATCCTGCGCTATGATGGCGAAGGCTCTTACTCATTCGCTCCATTACGGCCTGAATATGCTCACTTGGAACTTTACTTAAAACTTTTTTAATATCTGATTTCTTTACTTGTTTCCATCTAACTAAGTAATTCGCAGTTAATTTCTTTTTGTCATATATGTCTAAAACTTTATTTGCCCAATCTTTATTACCTATCCATTTGATTCTCTTGTCAATTTCACTTTTCCTAGACAAGTAAAAGTCTTCTGAGTAAAGATCGTTTGGTCCCCTTTGAAAGGGGTTGTAAAACACCCCGGGTTTTGATTTAAAGATAATATCCCAGAAAATCAGACCAAATAGCGAAGTCCATAAATAGTTTTCAACATAAAAACCTTTTAACCCTGTCTTTTCAATTTGAGCTAAGGTCCATGGCTCAATCTTTATTCCTTTTGGATTAGGAACCTTTAACTCTTCAGTATAAAAGACCTCTCTTTCTTGCTTTTTATATTCCTTACCAAGTTTTCTTTTTAACTTTTCTCGGTACATAAGAAAAAAATCTTTCTCACTATCATCAATAGGATCTCGTCCAATTTTTTCACATAAGCTTAGAGCCTTTTTTTCTTCCCCTAACTTATCAAGGACTCGAACAGCTCGCTCTCTAGCGGGGGGAAGACTTGATTTTTTATAGTAATAAAGCGCCCTTTCAAAATCCTTTTGTTTTTCAAAGAACTGACCGGCCATACGGCAAAGCTTTTCTTTTTTTCTCTTAAGAGGTTTAGATTTAATTTTTAAAACTTGCTTCATCAAATCTTCAACTTCGTATTCATCCCCTGCTTCCCTGGCAAAGTACAACTCCCCCTGAAGCTCAATCAGCTTATAGGTCTCATCGATAACTTTTCGGTTATCAAAAAAACGATCTTTTTTAGTGGTTCTATATTTTTCGTATCGAAGAACTCCAATATCTTCTAAGATAAAGTCGCTAAGGGTTTGTTCTAAATTACCAAAAAAGAGCAATCTAAAAAGAAGAACGATCTCCTCCCCAAGGGGAAGAAGAGTTGTATGATCTTTATTCACCCAATCTAAAAAATCTGATTCGTAATAAGCTTCAACTTCCTCTACAGCCTCTGACCTGGACCAAGAAGTTTTAGCATTAACCTCTAAGGACTTTAGAAAATCTATTAGGTCTGGCTTTGTAAAAAGTCTGAGTTGCTCTTCTAGCTCCCAATCTCCATCAATGACAAGAAACCCTTCTTTCGCCAAAACCTTAGCCGCTCCCATCATGTCTTTTATTTCCGGGTAGTTCAGCTTATCAAGTCTAAAAAGCGGAGCTGATCTTGAAATTAACCGTACATAGAGCATGGCCGCAGGTCTTGGAAGCTTCTTAAATTTCTTTATGAAGAGCTTTTCCTCTTTTTTAAGAATGTCCTCATATTGTTTGTGCACGAAGTTAATCAACGTCAGAAAGTTGCTGTGGTAATACCCTGTTTTTAAGCGGTTTTGAGTTAATTCGGCCATGAGGAGGAATATATATCAGGAATGTAAAGCTGACGATACCTCCCCTCTTTACACTACGCACGACTAATCTAAAATATTAGTAAGACTAATCTTAGTCACCACTAAAACAAGGATGAACCTATGGCCCTGGAATGGCTCCTAAATGTCCTCACCAATCAAGAGGAACGCCAAAAATTGGAAGTAGAGAAGCTTAGGGAATTGGAAGCGGAATTTATCAAGTCTGTTCTTCAGTCTGAAGAACCAATGATTATGTAATGCTTTTTTAATTTCTTTAAATTCCCCTAGGGCCTTAAACTTAAGGCTCTAGGGAATTAAGTCCGAAGACCTATAATTAGGCTTTGCTGTGAATAAAAACTCTCTCTGAATCGAGAAAAAAGATTCTCATCTTTGTTTCAGTCATGATCTCTTCAACGAAACCATCACCGTACTTAGGATGATTAATAAAATCACCTACTTCATATGAGTTCTTTATATTATAAGCTTCCGGACGAATGGCTTCAGCATCGATAAGTTCTTTAAGATACTTTTTCTTCTGCGTTTTGGTACGCAAACCTTGTACACGGCTCAATTCAAATCCTTCGTTAAATGAGGACGCATCATACCTAAACAAACGTCTAATGTATAGAAATACGAGGATTTATATGAGTTGTTCACAATTGAAAAATCGGAACCTATTGAAATCTCTATTTTTCTGAAACAATAACTTCAATCTCAGAGAGGATTTGCTCCGCAAGCTCTGGGTTATTTTCTTCAAGGGCATTTTCTAGAGCATCCATACGCTCTTCAACGTCTTTAACCTTTCTTCCAGTGGGATCCCACATATCTTCAATTCGACCTAGAACATTATCAATTCTTCCCTTTAGCTTTGCTGGTAGCTCGTCTTGTGGGTTCACTGGCTCTTGTCCTTCCCCATTCTTGGGAGTCACAACTTTAACCTCTAGCTCAACCTCATCAGGCACTGGAGCCTTAGAGCTTGGTCCAAAAAAATAAAAAAGGGCCGCTGTAACCAGGACCCAAACACCTAAAAAGATTTTTTTCTTTTGATTCATTATTACTTCATCAAAGAATAATAAAATTCTTTAATGCTAAAAGGACTATGACAATTGTCATAAGTATAAAGTCGAGTTGCTGTAAAGCGATGCTCACTAGTTTTATGAGTTTTCTTATCTACCTTAAAACTAAGTTTAATCTTTTTAATAATCTCTTCGTCACAGGCAGAACCACCAATATTATCACTCCATACAATAGCTTCTACATGGAATTGATTATTTTCTTGTCCTCTATTTTTTACTCTTCTTACAAGGTCAAAAGGTTGATCATTTGCCATACCAATCATTCGAACAGTGGTATCGCCAAAAAGTTCCGGCTGAACTTTAATTCTTTCTAAATACATTTCATGGGGAAAACCAAACTCAAGACCTGCAGGATCATCTAATAAAAATTCTTGATTGATTGACTCAAGACCTTCTGAAGATACGTTTAGTGAAAAACAAATAGCAAAGATAGCGAATAGTGATTTCATTTATATGTCCCTTAATTTAATTTCGGGAAATCCTAACATTACAAAACTAAAACCGTCAGGAAAAAATACCATATGAGATGCGTTAAACTGTTAATTTTTTATGAGTTTTTGTAGAGAAAAAACAGAGCCCCGCGTTAGCAGGGCCCGTTTTTTGAGAAACTCCATCTGGGAGAAGTTTCTGGCGCAATTGTTATTCTTAGAATCTTGGAAAAGTTCCGAAGTCATCTCCAAAACCGCCACCGATAGGACCGTGTCCACCGCCTACTCTGTCTAGACGTTGACCGATTTCTCTTAGGGTTTGAGATGCTTGTCTCATATACATTCCAGTACCAGTTCTTCTTAGAAGTGGCTGAACTTCCATACGAGTCATTCTATGAGTGGCCGCTAAGTTTTCAAAGGCCCTCTTAACTCTTCTTGGTCTTAAAGCAGTTTCAGCTACGTTTAAGAAATGAGCCGCTTCTTGCTTAAGTTGACGAAGAGCTCTCATTTTTTCCTGAACTCTAGGTCCACGTTGTCCACGAGGACGAATTTGGCTTCTGATTGATTGAAGAACAGTTCTGATGTCTTGCTCGTATTTACGGGCCATTCTTTTAACACCACGAAGTTGTCCAGGACCTTGTCCTCCACCTCTAACTTCTCTTCTGATCTGACGAACATTCATAGAGATATTAGAAAGTTTCATGCTTACTCTGTTGTAAGCTCTTAAAGCGATGGCTGATCTTTCAGCTCTATTTAATGATGTTTCAACTCGGCTTAAAGCATTTTGCGCTCTTCTTGGTAAATTAATATCCATTTCTAAGTCGCGAGCTGAATCTTGAAGATCTCTTAAATCCATTAAGGCCATTTGCTCTCTATGACCAAATCCAGATCTACGATCTGCGATTCTATAAGCTTCAGTTGATTCTACCGAAATTTGCCGGGCTAACCTCCGCGCCTGTGGCGTCGTGGCTAAGGCATCACCTAAAAATAAAACGCTAGCAAATAGCGCAACACCTAATTGTATTTTTGTAAGACTCTTAAAGTTCATATTCTCTCCTCTCTCTTTGCACGTCGTGTACATTTCTTGGTTAGGCTACTTAAAGCAATGCCTGTGCCAAAATTGATTTCATAATTTTCAAGAGGTATGAGGTGCGTCATGGCAGGTGCCTCTTGCTCCGGTTCTTTTTTACCCCAGGTTAAACGGGTCAAAAGGTTATCACGCAAAGCGTCATATTGACGATATTTTAGTGACGCGCTAAAAGAAGCCCATGTCAGAAAGTACAGACTTTAGATTTAATGGAATCGGATCCCTCTTAGGAAAAGAGGCCGCTAAAAAAATTAAGCAGGCCCATGTCTGCGTGATGGGAATTGGCGGCGTTGGTTCTTGGACTGTTGAGGCCCTGGCCAGAAGTGGTGTTGGAAGAATCACGATGGTTGATCTTGATGACGTTTGTCTTTCTAATGTGAATAGACAACTTCACGCCCTCGACGGAACAATTGGAAAAAGTAAAATCGCCGTCATGAAAGAAAGAGTCTTAAAGATAAATCCAAATTGCGAAGTCAATCTTATCGAAAAGTTCTTCACCAAAGAAAATGCTGAAGAAATTTTAGATAATGACTTTGATTATATAGTCGATGCCTTTGATAGCATGTGGAACAAACTCTTTCTAATCGACTTATGTGTAAAAAGGGGAATAAAGATTTGCACTGTTGGCGGGGCTGGCGGAAAAACAGATCCGACTTTAATTAGATCTGGGGATTTAAACTTTACTCAAAAAGATCCCTTTGTTTTTCTCATAAGAAAAAATCTTAAAAGAGAATATAATTTTACAAGAGATAAAACCGTCCCCTTTGGAGTGGATTGTGTTTACTCCTTAGAAGAAGTTTCTTACCCCGATAAAAACGGAGAGATTTGCCAAACCTCCACACGTCAAGACCGTTTGAAACTAGATTGCGATGGCGGTCTTGGTTCCGCTTCTTTTCTCACTGGCTCTTTTGGTTTTGCAGCTGCTCACCAGGCCATCAAAAGTATAACAAGTTAATGCAGTTCTTTGACTCTCATACTCATCAGGTTCGAGATTCCATTAGGCAAAGCCAAGTGCTTAGTGTCGATATTAGAAAGGCCCTTGACCAAGGCCTAAAGCCCGAGGGTCCCTTTTGTCTTGGGATTCATCCTTGGTATATTGATGAGATTGTCATCGATGAAGCTTATGAGCTTATTAAAGAATTTCTTGAGCATCAGCACTTTATGTCCATGGGAGAGATGGGACTGGATCGAAAGATAAAAGTTCCTATTCAAAGACAGCTTGAAGTTTTTGAAAAACAAATAAAATTGGCCATTGATGCTGAAGTTAACTCCCTAGTTCTTCACTGCGTGCGAGCTTACCCGGATGTTTTAAACTTAATTAAAAAATTAAATTACAGGGGCAGTCTTATCTTCCACGACTATAATGGAAATCCAGATATGACCTCCCAGCTTTTAAGATACAATGTTTTCTTTAGTTATGGACCGAAGCTTTATGATGAAAAAAGCGGCGGCTTTAGGTCTTTTACTCATATTCCAAATCATAGGCTTCTTCTTGAAACTGATGACATGGAGGACTATAGAATTGAGGACATTTATGAAAAGGCTGCAAACTTACTTAATTTAGACCTTAAAAAGCTTCAGCAAATCATGCTCGAAAACGCTGAATCCGCGTTTGGTAAGCCTTTACCATCTGACGCCTGTCAGTAAGTGACTAATACGAGTATTTCCTTTAAAATACTGAGATTCTGAAGGAGAACAATATGTCACTTTACCTTATGGTTAGAGGTCCAGCAGCCGGACCAGAACACGCAAAAAATTGGAGTGGAGAAGTTCTAGTAACTCTATCACCAAAGCAAGAAATTCTAGATAAGTGTATCGTTGAGATGGGCCAAAACAATTGGGTTTTTATCCACAGGGTTTCCGAAGGCTATGGATCACCTATGGTCGTTGGAAAATGTAAAATCAAAGAAATAAAAGACAAAACTATTCACTTTGATACTTGGCTTGATATCGATCTTAAACCAACTACCCGTGGAGGCTTTAAATCTTTTTATGAAGCTGAGCCTATGACTGGTGGGATTGACCTTGAAGGGGCCAGCGGCGAAGCAAAGCCTTATTCAATCAGAAATGAATACGTCATGGACGATATTCTAGATCATCCAAAGTTTGGAAAGGGCCTAGTGTTTGAAGTTAAACCTGAATTTGTTTACGCCTCTTTTCCAGGTCACGGAAAAAAACGCTTAGTTCATAATAAGTAATCTTTAATTTCAGTTAGTTATGATGACGAGTATTCTTGTCATCATAACTATATTTCCTTGAATTAACGCATCAGCTTTTATACAACCCAACAAAATCTTTTTGAGGGGAAAAAGCTGATGACCATCATCAAAACGCTGACCATTTATATGGTCTTTACATCTTTATATATTAATCCTGCCCATGCTTGGCTTAGTAGTGCCGTAAGTAGTGTAGGCTCTGGGGTTACTTCAATAGGAAGTGGCGTGACCAATGCAGTCTCTTCTGCCGCCGGAGGCGGATCTGGCGGAAATACTTTTTCTCCTTCTAGCGCTGGAATAAGTGGTTCAGGTGGGATTCCTATTCCAGTAACAAGAGCGGCCACATCGGCTGTATCAAATGTTGCTTCAAGTGCAACCAATGCAGCGACAAGTGGAACTTCAGCGGTTACTAATGCAGCCACCTCAACTGGTAATGCAGTAACAACGGGAGCAACAAATGCAGCAAATGCTGCAAACAATGCTGCTACTAATGCTGGATTTACAGCGACCGCTTCAAACGGAACCATAACAATTGGTAATACTCATGTTGGTAGTGTGAACGCTGGTGTGACGAATGGACAAGTTACTGGAGGCGGAAATGTTAACGTCGCTGGTATCGCTGGTGGACAACAAGCTTCTGTTGGAACAAATGGAAATGGTGGAATTGGTGGAAGCCATACTGTTTCAGCAACTGCTGGCTCAGTTGGATCAGTTACTACGACAAGGGCCGCTTCTGTTGGTCCAAGTGGGGTTAGCGCCTCGGCCAATGATAATGCTTCAGCAAATGTTGCAGGGATCGCGGGAAATGTAGGAACAAATCAATCAGCAACAGCAAGCTCTTCTGGAGTTTCTGGAACTGCCGTAAGTTCTGGTAACGCTCAAGTTGGAAACGTGGCCTCAGCCTCTGGCTCAATAGGTGGTTCAGGTGCAGCTGATTCAGACGGAGTTACTGCAAGTGGAAGCCGTGGAGTGACTGGTTCAGTTGCAGGAATCGGTTCTGGTGGAGCAACTCAATCTGCTACAGCTTCTGTTGGTAGCGATGGAAGTGCAACAGGCTCTCATTCTAGATCGGCTTCAGGTTCTGTGAACGGAATTGGCTCAGCCTCAGCAAATACAACTCAAAGTGGAACAGGGGCCGTTGGTAGTGACGGTGTTACTGCTAGTGGAACAAATTCAAGATCAGCATCTGGTTCAGTAAACGGAATTGGTTCCGCATCTGGGACAGACTCTAGATCAGCTTCTGGAACAGTTGGTGGTTCTGGTGTTTCTGGTTCAGCCGGTAGAACTCAATCAGGATCTGGATCTGTTAATGGAATCGGTTCGGCCACAGGAACAAACTCAAGAACAGCTTCCGGAACAGTTGGTGGCTCAGGTGTTTCTGGTTCAAGAACAACAACACAAACCGGAACTGGTTCTGTTAATGGAATCGGAAGCGGGAATGTAAATAACACAGCTACTTCAACTGGCTCTGCTAGCGGAAGTGGTGTGACTGGTTCAAATACTTCAACTAGAACAACAAGTGGTTCAGTTAATGGTATCGGTTCAGTCTCAAGTAACTCATCAAGAACAAGTACAGCTTCAGCAAGTGGCTCTGGAGCTCAAGTAAGCTCTACTTCTTCAAATTCATCTACTGGTAGTGTGAATGGAATAGGCTCAACCAGCAATACTTCAAGCTCTTCGAGATCAGCCTCGATTGGAAGTACTGGAACTACAACAGGTAGTGGAACGGGCTCAACGTCTGGAGGAAGTGAAGCAGGCACAGCTGGCTCATCGGGATCGACAGGATCTACTGGAACAACTGGTTCAAATACAACTGGTTCAACTGGCGGTGCAAGTAATTCAACAAATAGTGCTTCTGGAGAAACAATTGGTTCATCTGGAAATACTGGCGGAGAAGAAGTTTCTGCATCAAGCTCTAGCTCTACAGGTGAAGGCGAAACTGCATCAAACTCAAACTCTTCAACTAGCGGCGAAGGTGAAACCTCTTCAAACTCAACTGGTGGGTCAACCGGTGGAACAGAAGAACCTCCTGGAGAAGAGCCGCCAGGTGAAGAACAGGAAACAGGAAATAATAAAGTTAGTTTTAGCGTTATGCCTCTCTTTTTTGGTGACTTCAACAAGTACACAAGGGCCATTAACCTAGCTAATTCAGATAAAGATGCTTACGAAGATAATTCACTACAAAGAGATCACGGTACCAATGGTTATATGGTTACGAAGTATATTGAGTACACCGTTGGCCTTGGAGTCCTAGGAGTTTGGAACTATCCAGAAGCTACTGGCGCTCTAGAGCACTTTAGCATGATGGTAGGTGTCGCTCCTGTTAAATCAGGAAAAATTCAAATCAAAGGAAAAGTAGAAGATCCAAAAATGCTAGAAGACTTTTCAAGAAAAGTTCCTTTTCAAGCAGAAGAAGTTGATTCTTGGAATATTGGTGATTCAGTTGTTTATGAGACTGAAGGTGGAATCATGTTCTTTGGTGGAGTTGCTTACTATGTGCTTAGCCTTAATCAAACTTTTGTTGTTTCTGGTGGCCAAAAATTTCATGTTAAGAAAATTGATTTTGATGAAGTTTTAGTTGAAGTTAAAGGAACAAAGACAAAAACTGGTACTAGTTCATTAGGGATTCCGTTTACTTCTTTATCTAGATCACACCTATCTAGATATGCTGAAGGGATGAGCTTTAGAATTGATATATCAACTGAAGAAAATAGAAAAGCTTACGAAGACCTTCTAAAAGGTAATGCAATCCCAGTTCAAAAGCTGGCTGCTGACCCTACTAACGAGTCGGTTGAGTTCTTAAGTGAATCAACTTCAAAGTTAAGCGGAAGGATTTCAACTTTTAAACTAGGTGTTCCACTCCTACCATTCGTATCTCTAAGATTTATGAAAGGTAAGATTCACGCAGTATCAAAAGTTAAATCACATAAGCGTGGCCTAACATCAAAGACTGATTACGGTATTTATCTAGCCGGTAGCAAAGGACGTCTTATCAATCGTCATAGGGAATCCTTTAAACTTTTCTATGCTGGTAAGGGAACTGTTACAAATAAAAACAATCAGGTTCTTAAAACAAGTGAAAGAGGACATTTTCTCTGGGCCTTTATTGTAGATAAAACCAAGGTTAAAAAGCTTAGAAAATCAATTGCTAAACTCTCTGCTGATACTTTTATGCCAGACGCCCTCGCGGTTAATGTACCTGGAGATAAGAAGGACCGTTTAGGTTATACGCAAATTGCAGCTGAGTTTTCATTTGATAAAAACTTTATCGATCACCTCCATGTTCTAAATACTTCATCTGCAGGTTTAGACTCTATTAAAAAGGAAGCCACAAAACTAAGTGATAAGTATTTTGACCTTGGTAAAGATGAACTTGGTTATTGTAACGCCAATGAATCAATTTCTGATTGTAAAAGAAGTGAAAGATCAAGTATCAAACGAGCAGTTAAGAGAGCTTCGAAAACTCTTCATAAAATGCTCGTAGAAAAAAATCAGAAAGAATACGCTAAACTTTATGCTAATTTTGGAAAGTATGTATGGAGTAACCCATTTGTCTTTAGGGCCATGATGAAAAAGGCTAGCAATTGTGGACTCTTTATCAACTTTGATGTTGTGGGTGAGAAAATCGCCTACTTTAATAGAACTTTTAGATACGCCAAAAGCAACAACTGTACTATTAGAGACCTTTAAGAATTACTCAAAGATTACAGCCACTTAGATGGCTGTAATCTTTACTAAACCCCCTCTCATTTCGTTTTACTTAAGCTAAAAATAGGCCATGAAAAAATGGTTTATAAACTTAGGTATTATCTCTTACTTAACACTGATCTTCTTGCATGGTCTGCCCTTTGACTCGCTTTTGTTTAAGGTGGCAAAGGAAAAGACAAGTCCAGTTGTGATGGGTATGGGGATTTGGCAGGGCTGGAATATGTTCTCACCAAACCCACTTAGATATGATGTTAATATTTATGCTCGCCTTTATTATCAAGACGGAACAATTATAACAAAGAACGTAGAAGACTCTCTAGAGGAAAACTTTCTATTTCCTTTTAGAAGAGTGCGCTGGACTAAGTGGTCAAAAGACAATGTTCGTCAGAATAGCCACGCTGTTCTTTGGAAACCCTCTCTTAAGTATATGGTTGATAAGTACGCTGAACAAGGAAACCCAATATTAAGAGCTGAGCTAATTCGTCGTTGGATTGAAGTTAAAATTATTCATGGAAAACAAGAAAATATGATCCCTCTAAAGAAATGGGATCCAAAACTATCTGAGGATGAAGTCTTTTTTAAGCTTCCTGAAGACCTTAACACAGTGGCGAGAAACTAATTATGTTTTCAATTAAATCCTTTGCCAAAGCTTGGGACAAATTCTTTTTTTCAGACGAGGCTCCTACTTCTTTAGCCGTCTTTAGAATTCTTTTTGGGCTTCTAAATATTCTCAATGCTGCTTCTTTAATCCCGGATGCTATCGTTTGGTACGGGACAAACTTTGGAAGCACAATGCCGATTGGCCTATCTCAACAATTGTATAGTGGCTTTAGAATTAATGTATTCAATTGGTTTGCACCGACAGATATTGCCATGTGGGTAATTCTGTATTCTTACTTACTTCTTTCTATTTTAATTACAATAGGCTTTAAAACAAGAATAGCTAGTATCCTGGGCTTTATCGTTATGGTTTCTCTTCAAAATAGAAACTTTATGATTCTAAACAGTGGGGATACGGTTTTAAAATGTATGGCCTTTTTAATGATGTTCGCTCCCTCTGGGGCTGCCCTTTCTGTAGATGCCTGGCTTCGTTTTAGAAAAACCGGCGAAAAAATTAAAACTATTAAAAATACCACTGTAAGGCTTCTTCAAATTCAGTTTAGCTTAGTCTATTTAGCGACCTTTATCTTTAAGTCCTACGGAGATATGTGGCTTGATGGAACTGCAACTTATTACACAGCAAGACTTCTCTCTTTTCAAAGAGTCGTTATTCCCCACGTCTTTGACTATTTATGGTCCGTAAAGTTCATGACCTGGTCGGCTCTTTTTATCGAGTGGGCACTGGGTACACTTATCTGGATCAAAGAGCTTAGATATCCAGTCGTCTTTGCGGGAATCGGTCTTCATATTGGAATTGAATTAACTATGAGTATTGGATTCTTTGAGTGGATGATGCTTTTTTCCTTTATTCTCTTTATCGAACCACACCATGTTCAAGAGTATATACTTGATAAACCAAAGAAACTTTATCTTCACTACCTGCCCATTGCCAGAGGCCGTTTAAAAGCTTTATATAGCTATTATGTAAGTGGAATAAACAGAGGTTAAACAAGTGCATAAGCCCATTTTATTTTTTGACGGCGTTTGTAGCCTTTGTAATGGCTTTATCGACTTTCTTTTTAGATGGGATGAAAAAGAGCAGTTTACTGTAGCTTCTTTGCAGGGAAATACAGCGCAGGAAAAACTTCCTGTAGAATATACAAGAGATCTCGATACATTTGTTCTTTATATTGATGGGGAAATCTACGTTAGATCCACCGCTGTTTTGATGGTCATTAAAAAGCTTCCCTTCCCATGGAACTTTCTAGGATATATTGGAATGATTTTCCCCAAAGTCATTAGAGACTTTGTTTATAAAAGGATAGCAAACAATCGATATCTTATGTTTGGAAAAAAAGACAGCTGCCGTCTACCAACTCCTGAAGAAAGAGCCCGTTTTTTAGGTTAGTATGAATAAGCCAAGTCTCTACGGAAATAACCTCGAATCATTAAATGAATGGCTTTTATCAAGAGGTCATTCGCAAAAACAAGGCGAAGTATTACTTCGATATTTATTCAATGGTGAAAAAGAAAACTATCTCCCGCAGTTTTGCGAAAAGATGTTGAAGGATCTAGAAGAGAGCTTCTCAAAAGAGCTACCCAAACCAGCTTCAACTCAAACCGCTAAAGATGGCACCATCAAGTTTCTAATGGAAATGGAAGACGGAGAAAAAGTGGAATCCGTCCTTATCCCCTTCTACAAAAAGTATACCTTATGTATTTCCTCTCAAGTTGGTTGCGCTATGAACTGCGACTTTTGTTATACGGGAACCATGGGACTAAAAAGAAACTTAAAGGCCGGTGAAATCGTCGGACAGTATATGTACGCCGTAAACTATTTACGATCTAAAAAGAGTAATGAGCCACTTCCAAATATTGTTATGATGGGTATGGGCGAGCCTCTTCATAATTTTGATGAAGTAAAAAGGGCCCTTGAGATTCTGACACACGAGAAGACCTACGCTTTAAGCCCACGTCAAATTACCTTATCGACTGTGGGTTATCTGCCTGGATTAAAACGCTGGCATGAAATGCCTCCTGTAAACCTGGCCTTAAGCCTGCACTCTCCAGTTAAAGAAATTAGAGATCAACTAATTCCTGTGAATAGAGGTTATCCACTTCCTGAAGTAATGGAAGTTCTGGAAGCCGTTCCACTTCATCATAGGCAAGTTATCACCTATGAGTACTTACTCATTAATGGGCTTACAGACCGAGACGAAGATGCTCATGAATTAGCGAAGATTCTCTTAGGGAAAAAAGCCATGATCAATTTAATTCCCTTTAATCCTTACCCTGGTTCTGCCTATAAAAAACCTTCAACAGAAGATGTCATAAGGTTTAAATCGATTTTGGTTTCTTATAAACTAATGACAATGGTAAGAACGACAAAAGGTGATGAAATCTTAGCTGCTTGCGGACAACTAAAAGCTAAGACGCAAGAGAGTCTTCAATAGGCTCTTCTAATTCATAGGGATCCTTTCCTTTTTTATTAAGCCAACCTAGATAAAGCGCAATAGAAACATGATCCAGTAAATCAAAAGAGTGAAACTTAGGTTTTTTGCCGGCATCTTTTAATTTTTCAAACATAATTACTGAATGTTCATGCGGAACATAAGTATCATGCTTCCCGGCGAAGATTGTCACTTCTCCCTCAGGTAAGTTTTCAATATTATTTTCTTGATTAAAAGGAGCGACTCGAGTGTCGTATGCATTTTTATTCCAGCCCGCTTTTGAAAGAGCTCTTTTCGTCTCTAGAGTTATTAAAGAATTAAAAATCCCCTCTCCCAATCTATAGCCAGTACTTACAGCAATGAGCTTTGCCACTTCTAAATGATTGGCCAACCAAAAGGCCGGAAGAGTTCCTGCACTGAAGCCAAAGATTTTGATGGGTCGATTGAATAAACCTTCTCTATCGAGAGTAATCAAAATATCGTTTTTTAATCTTACTAAGGATTCTTCCGTCTGCTTTGGAGTCAATCCGATTACACTCATGGGTCCTTGATAAATTATCTTTGTCCCTTGATTAGGAAGAAAGCCAACTGACTCAGCTCTTTCAATGGGCATGTTCCAGCCAGGAAAACAAATCCAAACGCATGACTCATCGTTTGTTCGCACCACTTTTTTTGTAAAGCTTTGATAAGTCTCTTGGTCCTCGACCTCTTTTTTGAGGCTCGGAAGATTCATTCCTAAATAGATAACGTCTAAAATCTTTAACATAGCTATAAATTCATCGGGTTATGCTAGGCAGACTTTAATTTATCGTCGCAGAATTTGTAAATTTAAGGATTTCAAAAGCTTAAGCCTGCTATTTGTTCGTCATCAAAAAGCTGTTCTTTTATTAAATTGCTATAACACGAGTCATACCGCCGGCCATATATGGCACCCTCAATGCGCGATAGACCCCTTTTGAGCGCTGTATTTGGCCGGCATCTGATTTTTCTTTCCCAAAATTTTCTGATATTTTCCCCCCTCAAAAATGAGGTAAAAAATGGAATTTCTAATAGCAGGCGTGATTTCTCTGATCATTGGCTCTTGTGCAAGCACGGGAGACGTACCAGTAGGAAAAACTTGGACCCCAATCGTTCAGAACAAAGATAACTCTCCAGTTAAGTTCTATAGTCGTAAAAACCCTTATGGTGAATTTTCCAATTTTGCTCTTTTCCCTATCAAGGTTGACGGAAAACTTTGGGGCACAAGTGAACATTACTACCAGGCCCATAAATACGATAAAAAAGAACTCCAGGAATACGTTCGCCAAGCAGGTTCTCCCGAGGAGGCTGCAAAGCGTGGTCGTGACAAGAATTACCCAAAAAGAGGTAACTGGAAGGAAGTTAAAGATCAGATTATGTACAAGGCCCTCGTGGCCAAATATACACAACATCAAAACCTAAAGGAGCTTTTGCTTTCTACAGGCAATGCTCCAATCATTGAGCATACGAAAAGAGATAAGTACTGGGGAGACGCTGGGGATGGCTCAGGTCTAAACAAACTAGGTATAATGCTCGTTGATATCAGAGAGAAGATTAAGGCCGGTAAGCTCTAAACCTTTCAAACTGACCTACTACCATGGTGATGAATAATGCCAGGTCTCAAACCGAACTCAAAGATCTCTTTAGAATTGATGATTTATAGAGGTTTGAACCCCACTGGACTGATTTTGATCTAAAAAGAAACCAGCTTCCCTATAGCGCGTCGATAAAACTTAGAGTGACCACCAAAAACTGTTAGCTCCTTGCTTACCTGGCTTTTTTCATCACCATTCAAGTAGGTCAGTTTATAAACCTTTCATTATTACACAGTGCGTTGTGACACTGCTCATCTTGGTGTACATTCCTTCTCGGCTAAGGACATTCAACAGTTAGAAGAAGCTGAAACCGTGGGGGATTTGGGGTGATTAATTTATCAGATTTAGATAAATCGAGAAGAAGTACAATAGCGAAGGTTAAGAGGCCAAGGGAGATTTTGGTAAGCCTTCCTAATAAAAGAATAAAAGAATTTGGAATACAGCAAATTATTTCAACCCTACTGGCTGAAAGATTGCCACTAGGCTTGAAGCGTATATTTAAATAATTGAACCGAATGGTTCGCATTTAGGGGATTTTTGCTTTGTTGAGGCGTCGGGGGGTCGGCGCCTCACCTTTCCGACTAAATTACTCTCATACTAAACAAATCAGCCCATTTACCGAAAAGTTAAACGTGAGAGTCATCGTTTATCTAAGTCTATTTTTTAGTTTAATTTCCTGTGCCCATCAGAGCTCACGCCTGCCCGCAAGTCAGATCTCTTGCACGGAAAGTGTCGAGGTCATTCTAAGAAATTCACGAAAGCTCTCACCTGTCCAAAAGGCCAGGTCCATAAATGATATGGAAGGTTCCGTTAAAGGAAGCTTTGCTGAAATCGGGGCTGGTCAAGGAATTTCAGCTAAATTCTTTGAAGCCAAAAGAGCAAGTGAGACCGTAGTAAAAACTATCTCAGCTTATGGCAAAGAGGAGTCTGATCGTCTTTACGGAGGCGGAGTTCGTTACGTTAGCGAACAACGATTAGATCAAATGCTAGAAAAAGAATTTACCACCATTTTAGAACATAAAAGTGAATATAAAAGAGGTGTAAAAGTTTTTTCAATTGCAAATACTGTCACTTCTAATGTCGACGGTTCAGGACATGGTTGGCTAGGGATAAAGTTTGCAGACCTTGGAAACCCCAGGGGCGCATTTCAGGAAATAAAAATTCATCTTAATTTTGGTAAGACAAGTTTAGAACAGCAACATTCTGAGCTAGGTAAACTTGGAGTTAATCTCATTCACTATCTTTTTTCAGGTCAGAAGATTCCCGCTGGTGACGACCTTATTGAATCTTTACTGGATGGAGTAAAAAAGAAAACTATTTCACTTGATAGTATAGAGTGGTCAAAGGGAATGAGAAAGGTAGGTATCCCTACTGTAGATCTCGTCGATAAGAAATTTGCGGATTTTGTTATTTTTGATCCAACGGGAAAATCCCTAACAGGAAAAGATCTCTTTTTTAGAAAGAATGTCTTAGCTTTTGAAGACGGCTCTTATAACCCAAGCTCATCCCAATATTTAAATTTAAGAATGGTCAATTGGCCTGAGCTTCTAGCAAAGTTTGACGGTAATAAAAAACGGGCCATAAGCCATCTTAGGTCAAAGCTAAGAAAGGGTGACCATGTGGTCCTAACGGGGAAAAACGGAAGAAAAGGTTTCCAAGAATATCTTAGCTCTACGATGAACAGCTCTAACACTGTTGTTCTAAGCCCAGACGAATTAGTCTCCAAGACCCCAACTCTCTTAAAAAAGCATTTGGCTAAGATGAGAGAGAAGAAACTACTTCCAGCTATAAAGCAAAATGACCTCGATTCCTTTAGTGAAAGTCACTACCGTGTTCTCAAAGACTTAGAGGCCCGCGGAGAAGTAATCATCCTTCCGTAGCATCTAATTAATAGATAGAAGAAATCAAACTATTATAATTGTTCAAAATCTGATCCTAGGCTATAAGTGCCATGCGCAAGACGCACACACACTCTGGGAGAAAGAAATGAAGAAATTAATCATCAGCTTAATCGCCGTATCCTCAATCACTGCTATGGCAAGCAGCACTCAAATCAAACGACTGAAGGTTCCATCCCGTATCCATACGGCAGTGGAAGAAAATTATGAGTTTGGCCGGAATCAGGCCGACTTCGGAGGGATCAGCTCTGTTAGATATTTTAAAGTGCTAAAGGGTTCACAATATAGAAACCTAAAGGCTGTGGTTAATTATCTTGTTCAAAATGAGAAGGGCAATATTGGCTATGTCTGCCCTGAAGAACTCTCGATCTCAGAGTGCGTTTCTCGCTTTAAAAGTGATGAATACTCAGATAGCGAATATATGCATCTTTTTAATGACGACGACGATCATCAAGAAGTCATGGACTTCGATCAAAATATTTTGATGATCGATAACTTTGTAAAAAACAAAACTCCTAAAGGTATGAAATATACGGCCTGTGAAAATGTTTGGAGCGTGGATGTTTGCACAAGCATCATCATCGATGATTCAAAAGGCAGAGCTGTTACTGTTGATTTTGACTACGGAGCGTAAGCTCTTAAAGGACCTGTGAGATTCAATCTCCCAGTTAAATGTCGCGGGTCCTTTTTTTATTTTCCTAAAAGAATATTATCCACAAAATTTTTAACCAAAAGATTTGACTCAGGAGTTTCTTGAATAGAATCCAAGATATTGTTCAGGTGAGCCGGGTCTTCAGTATATTTTTCTTTATAAACGCTTAACCTTTGCATTAGCCTAGTTCGGTCGAGCTCTGGGTGAAACTGAAATGTCCAAAAAGGAGCATTCTCAACTTTAAAAGAATGAAGGCATTCATCTGTATAGGCCAATAGCTCGCATCCTGAAGGAAGTTCAATAGCTTTTTCTTGATGAACAGACACGGCCCTAAAGCCTGATGGAGTATTCCTAAAAATTGGATCACTCTTAGCTCTATCAGTAAGGCTGATAGGCAGAGTTCCCATTTCAAAATTATCAGTATCTCTTATAATTTCTCCACCTAGTGCTAAAACGGCCAGCTGAAAGCCAAAGCAAGAGGCAAACGTCGGAATTTTTTGGTCAATTAAATCCTTAATCAGCTCTATACAAGAAGAAATAAAAATGTATTTTCCTGGTTCTAAAACAGAGGCTTCACTTGCTCCCCCAATAAAAACCGCATCAATGCCTTTTAGAACCTCTTTTGAGAAGATTGGTTTCTCAAAGACATCTAGAATTTCAATTTGAGACTTATCTACTCCAGAATAATCTGCAAAGCTTTGATGCTCTTCCTCCCTAACTGTAGGGTCTTCACGAATCTGGATGAGGAGAATTTTTAGCCCCTCTCTATCTTTATTTAAACTATCCATTAAACTATTAATATCATGATGAATTTTGAAAGTCCTTATAGATTTATACCAAATCTTTTGACCACCTCAAGAGTGGCCATTGCGGCCTACTACCCGTTCGCACCGTATTCAATAAGACTTTTTCTCATCATGGCCGTGATCTTTACTCATATTGATATTTTTTTAGTTCTTAATTTTAATTGGCATTCAAAATTTGGAAAATCTTTAGGACCAATTGCCGATAAGCTACTTCTCCTTTCTGTGGCCATAACCACATTCTATACAAGTGCGATTCCGGCTTGGAAGTTTTTCCTCCTGGTCTCTAAAGATATTGTCGTTCTAGCGGCGGGTCTAACTCTTATGGCAAAGCATGGAGTGGAAGTGCTCCATCATATTCCCTACCGAAGACTTGGAACTTTAACCATTGCCATACAATTGGCCCTGTTTATCAATTATCTTCAAGCAGGGGTGATGAATAGTCATCTCCTGCATATTGCAATGCTCATTAGCTCTCTCTCCGCCATTGATTACGGAATTCGCATAGTTAAAGGTGAATTCGTCAATCCTGATAAAGATAATACTTCCCGCGCCTAGTTGGAAAATGACTTATTATTTGTTAAATAGTCCTTCATGAATACTATTATGAAGATTGCTATTATTTTCTTGGCCATTACCGGAGCCACTACCCTTTTAATGAACTCAACAGAAGTTGAGTTTAGGAATGCAATCTTTTGGCAAAACCATGGGGTTTTCTTTCTAATTTTTATAACCCTCTTCCCTCGCCTGACTTTATTATTTTCAAACGTGGCTTTTGGAGGACTATTTTGGTGGTTAGGCTTTTTCTTTGCCCCAAGGATTCTTGTGGCCACACTTGCGACTCTTTCCTATTGGGAGAACAATCCTGTCTTAGTTGTTATAGCGTGGCTTGTGGCCATCTCAGGTGAGACCGGAGAGAAGTCACTTTTAAATACACAGGTTAGAGTGGTTAGAACTGGAGGAAGACCGTTTACTCGAGAGTCTTTCTCTCATTCACATGTTGAGCAAGGTGAAACCATAGAAGCGGAATATAGAGAAATCAAATGAGTGAAGAAAAAATAAACGAGCTTAAAGAAAAGTTAAAAACAGAAGTTGAAGAGACTGACTGGGCCCCTTTAAAACAGCATCATGATCATGGGGCCGTCTTTATTGTTACAGGTGTTGAACTTCTGGATGCGGCCGTGGCCGTGGCTCAAGATAAAGTTGATTTTATTAAGCTATGGCTTGAATCTGGAGCTCTTAGAAAGCCTAGCGAAGAAGAAGTAAAAAAGTGGGATGAAAATAAAAATCTAAAGCTTGCGAAGTTTATTATTATTCAGCCCTATGTCCTTATTGAGCTTATACCGAGCGACCTGCAATAACACCTGAAGACCAGGCCCACTGAAAATTATATCCACCCAGCTGCCCGGTAACATCGAGCACTTCACCTATAAAATATAATCCCGGGGAAATAGTACTTTCCATCGTTTTTTGATTTATATCGCTAGTATCGACCCCTCCTGCTGTGACTTCAGCCTTTCTATAGCCTTCTGTCCCAGTGGGAAGAACTTCAAAATTTCTTAGTCTTTCTTTAGCCTTATTGATTTCTTTTTTAGGCATTTCGTTTAGAGGCTTTTTATTTTCTGGAACTAGAAAATCCAAGAGCCTATTGGGTAATTTACTATGAAGGACTTGAGAGATCGTTTTTTTAGACTGAGTCAAAAGCTCATCTAGGTTCTCATCAGGAAGCCAATTTATTTTAAGCTCTTCTCCCTTTTCCCAGTGCAAAGAAGATTTAAGAATAGCAGGGCCACTTAAGCCTTTATGGGTTAGAAGAACATCTTCTATAATTTTAAACTTACCCACTTTCACTTCAGCAACCTGAGAAAGCCCTGAAAGCTCAGAAGTTCCATTAACTTTTAGGCCTACTAGCGCAGGTCTCATGGGGATAATCTTATGCCCATACTTTTTAGCCAAGGTCTGCCCAAAGTCAGTGGCACCAATTGTTGGAACAGAAAGCCCACCAGTAGCAATTATTAGTTTTTCAGTGTCTACAGAGTTTTCTTTCCAGCGAATTTTATATTGCTCGCTCACCTCGATTCCACTTGCCCCATAGACAATTTCTACACCTGCCTTTTCACATTCTTTTAAAAGCATAGAGAGGAGCTCTTTGGCGCTAACTTCGCAAAAAAGTTGACCAAGTTTTTTTTCAAAGAACTTAATATGATAGGACTTCACAAGTTCAATAAAATCTTTTTCTCGATATTCTTTTAAGGCATATTTATGAAAATTTCTTTGAGAACAGATATAGTCATTTGGGGTAACTTTTAGGTTTGTGAAATTAGCTCTTCCGCCACCTGAGATTAGGATTTTTTTCCCAGCTGATTTATTATGCTCTAGAAGAAGAACCTTCTTGCCTCGTTTTCCTGCAGTGGCCGCGGCCATAAGACCGGCAGCACCTGCACCAAGGACGACGACATCATAATTCATGAGCGAGAGGAAAGTGACAGCTCTTATGGAGAGATTTACTTCCGCCTTTTTTTGTTAGCGTTACCTCTTTTGTTAATATTGCCCTACCCCTTTTCCAACTTAGTAAGACTTTATCACCTGCTCGGTAATATTTGAGAGCAAAAACGAGGTCGTAAATATTCTTTATATCAATCTCTCCAACTCTGCTTAGAATATCTCCAGCTTGCATACCAGCTGACTCTGCCGGTGAGTTTGGAGAAGTCCCAGTGCAAAGAACCCCTACGATATCATCCGATTGCCCAAATTTTGGAACACAACCTAAATGAGCTCCATAACCACGAGGGCGATCCGAACCAGTTCCCATCGAGAAGTCCGGATTAAATGTTAAGTTTGAATCATTATTGTCCATGAACTCAATTAAGTCTGTGGCAAAAACCCTTGTTTTTTGAATTGAGGAATAATCAATCTTGCTAGCATCATCACTAGGCCGATGATAATCGTCGTGACCGCCAGTTGTAAAAAAGAGAACAGGTACTTTTGAGTTGGCAAAAGAAGCATGATCACTAGAGCCTACGCTCTCCTTTGAAAATTCAAATGGGTGCTCGTCCACAGGAGTAATATTCTTTAGGATACCACTCCATTCTTTTGCCGAGTCTGTCGCCATAACTTGAACTGATTTTTTAAAACGTCCCACCATATCAAAATTTAGCATGGCCACAATCTTTCCATAACTAGGTTCATATCGAGGCCAGCTATTCATAAAGTGGGCCGAACCAAGAAGTCCCATCTCTTCGGCGTTAAATAGTACAGCTATAACCGTTCGCTTAAGATTCTTATCCTTAAGCTCTTTAATCATATCCATGACAAGAGCTGTTCCTGAAGCATTATCATCTGCTCCATTATGAATGGCCCGAACTCTTCGATCACCAAGCGAACTTGGCCCCCCATAACCGAGGTGGTCCATATGAGCACCTATGACTATTATTTCTTTTTTAAGTTCTTCGTCTGTTCCTGGAAGGTAAGCAATCACGTTAGAAACTCTTCCGGTTTTCTTTTCAAGCTTTACACTTAGGTTAGCTTTTTTATTAAGAACTTCTGAAGATGGCTTTTGTGTATGTGCAATCTCTTCTTGACGAGCCCTTAAGCTTTTTTGTCCTAGGAACTGATTGATAAAATCCATTCTAACTTGCCCGGCCACTGTATCAATTCGATCACCTCCACCTTCGCGCTCATCAAAGAAGGGATCTTCTTCTGAGCGAGTTAAAGAAAGTGGGTCTTGAACATAGAGAACTCCAGCAGCTCCATGAGCAGCGGCATTTTTGATCTTATAAAAAAGTGTTCGATAAGTAATATAAGCAGGGTCTCTAAATTTTGATTCACTATTTCCAATGGCAGGGTCCCCTGACATAAAAACAACGATCTTACCTTTTACATCAAGACCCTCATAATCATCATACACAAGCTTTTCATCTGATTTTGGAATTGAGATTCCATAGCCAACAAAAACAAGCTCACGTTCTTTTAAGCTACCAGTCAAAGACATTGAAAGCGGCTGAAATTTTGGAGCAACTACGCCCTCAATCGAAGCGCTATTGTCGCCAACTTTTTCCATTTTAGTGAAGATGGTAAAATCTTGCTTATAACCACCTCTTCCAAAAGGAGTGACTCCCATGTCTTTAATTTTTTGTACCAAATAATCCACGGCCTTTTCACCGCCAGGTGTTCCAGGCTGCCTTCCTTCAAGAGAGTCACTGGCCAAGGTCTCTAGGGTTTCAAAAAGAATATGAGAAACTCTTGGAGTGCTAGAAACTGCGACGATTGCTGAAAAAATTAGGACAAAGCTTAAAGCTCTTTTCATTTTGTACCTCTCTATAATAGGGTTTATGCATATCATAAAAAACTTGGAAACCTAATTGAGAACTGAGCTTTACCATGCCTTGTTTACCCATTTTCCCATTGTCTTAATGGGACTAAGCCCTGTCTGGATGCTCCTTGACGCGCTCGGTAAACCAAAACATCTTGAAAAGACATGGACCTACGCTTTTCGCTTTTTTTTCTATGGGGGCCTTCTTACCTATATGGTGAATCTCTTTCTTGGGGATGAGGCCTACGATGCCGTTAAGAATACGGCCTGCTCAATCGCTGCCTTACAAAAGCATGATGACTTGGCCCATATGGCGTTGTATTTTTATTTGGCTGGACTTCTCTATGAACCGCTTCAGTTTAAATTTCCAAAAAAGGTTCTTGGAATCATTTTATTTATCTTTTTATCTATTGGGACTTATTATCTGATTCTAACTGGACATAGTGGTGCCGAGACAGTTTACGATCTAGGCACCGGAGTAAAAGTTAAACTTTGTCCTTAAAGCCATCTTTAATTTCCACAGAACCCTTTTCGTAATCGTATTGAGAACCCATTGTGGAATGAGGGATGGCATACATACAAAATAAAACAAGACCCGCTATGACTGTGGCCACTCTATTAGGTTTTCGATAATTAAGAATGGCAGCAATACTCCAAAAGATAACCATGATAAGAAGTTTATTATCTGTTAAGTCCCAGTCAAAAGGAAAACCTGCCCAGTACACGCCAAAAGCAAATTTTTGAACAAGAGGTCCGAGAACCATTCCTCCAAACATTAAGCAGCCGGTTACATAATAAGAAATTTTCGTAAATGAATTTGTCTCAAAGGCCGCTTCAAATAAAGCCAAGGCCGACAAAAGCATTGAAAGGAACATAAAAAAGATATGGGGAGCTAAAATATAAGTTGGAACTTCACCTTTATATCTAATAAAAATAGGGTCCTTAACTGAAGCTATATTTTGAACTTTTCCGTCGATATTCAATGTTAGGTAATACATTAATTTCCCGGCCGGTGGCTGGTTGGGAAGATCAAATCTAAGAAAGTTACCTTCATCTTTTAGGGCGACGGTTGTCCAGGCGTCATTGGTTGGATATCGCTTGTAAGTAATCGTTCCTTGCATGTTTTTTGAGACTTTAGGTACATCAACTGGGGCACCTGTACTTCCTCCATGACTTCTTGGAAATTTTACTTTTACTGCGGCGTCACCCTCTCCAATCATAACTTTTTTGGGATAGGTCGGTCCGGTTGAGCGCTGATAAATTACTGTAATTAAAGTAACCAAAATGGCCAGTGGGATAGTTATCTTAAATTTTTGCGTCATATTAACCTCGACCTCTTCATTGGGCTTTGCTATACACTTCCCTCAATCAAAAGAGGAAACATCATGAAAAAAAACATGCTCATCGTCAAAATCTATTTAGCTATGTTTATATTTGTCTCGTCTCCCAAGCTTATCTTAGCAGCGGACGATAAGACTAGTCCTTCTTCACCGTTAACCCTTACTCAAGAGCTGGCAAAAAGAAAGGAAGCCTCTAAATCTAAGAAGAGAGACCCTAAAATTAAAGCGGAATTCGCCCGCGCCATAAAAGAACTTAGAAATTCTGGAATAGAAAAAACCTCAAAACAAAAAGGTGCCAAAGCTCCTGAGTTTCATATGGGAGGAAAACCATTTTCTGAAACTCTTAAAAATGGACCCGTTGTTTTAAAGTTTTATAGAGGCTCTTGGTGCCCTTATTGCAATTTAGAGCTAAAAGCCTATCATCAAAACTATTCTAAGTTTAAAGAAAAAGGCTATCAGTTAATCTTTCTTACTCCAGATAGCCCACGCGAGATTTCTAAAACTCTAAAGAAAAATAATTACACCTTTCCTATGTATACAGATGTAGAAAATTCAATTGCAAAGAAATTTGGAATTGCTTTTAAGCTAGATGAAAAAGTTAATGAGCTCTATAAAAAATTTGGAATTAACCTAGTTAGGGCACAAGACAATACAAATAATGAGCTTCCCATGCCTGGAACCTATATTATCCAAAAAGACGGGACCATTAGCTTCGCCCATGCAGACGCCGATTACACTAATAGAATCGACCCCTTAGACCTTCTTAAAGAGCTTAAGTAAATAGGCTAAGTACCCGATAAGACGTAAGTGAGAGCTTATTTAGTCTTATTTCTATTTTTTAGTCCTCCCTCCTTTGCATGTAAAAAAGGAGTAGAGGCCCTTGGTAAAGTCGTTGATCAAAAGATT
Organism: Halobacteriovorax sp.; assembly: GCA_002720865.1. Taxonomy (GTDB): domain Bacteria; phylum Bdellovibrionota; class Bacteriovoracia; order Bacteriovoracales; family Bacteriovoracaceae. The sequence continues at coordinate 1,190,019 of PBIO01000014.1, read as the reverse complement.
AACGGGCGTTTTCCATTAAGACCTGAAGCCCTTCAATCAAAACTTAAAGATGTAAAAGATATTATCCCAAAAAGCTTAAGTACTGCCGATGAAAAGGTAATTGCGAAGTTTATCGATGATGCTCATAACTCAGGTCCTATTAGATCTCAAATGGATTTCTTTGAAAGAAGAAAAGAGCTTGAAGATATCCTATCAAAGCAAGGACATTTAAATGAAAGAGAACTTGCCGAATCAATTCTTAACAAAACCTTTAATCAAAGGCATATTGGAAATGAGAACTCCTTTGCTCATGCCCTAAATAATGAAACTTCAGATTTTATTCAAATGTCTGGGTACACCTATAATAAGCAAGCCTTACAGAAAGGTTTGGATGCCTTAGACGACGGAAAAAAACTTCCAGCAGCGGTCCAAAAAGACTTAAGAGATTTAGCCAGAGATATTGATGATTTTGAAATGGTCAGTATGAGAAATTCGTTTAGAACAATGAATGATAAAGCGAGCGAGTCAAAATCTTGGATAGAAGGATTCGCTACGGACACCTCTAAAAAAGAAATCACTCGTAATCCTTCCCTTAACCCCTATAAACCTTCAGTTGATCCATCAAGTATCAAAACTAAAAACCCTGACATAGTAAAATTAAAACTAGAAGGGCAAGACTCTTCCCAAGGAGCTTGGGAGTTTATTTTGAAAAAAGGTGACGATAAATTTGTCTATGTTAGAGACTTAAAAACCGGTTTAGAGATTCCAATAAAAGATAATCGTGCCTGGAATATTTTAAGAGGACGGGCCTATAGAGAATGGGCCGTGGCAAACCCAAGGGAAGCGAAGGTAAAGAACTTGGCCATTTTAGAAGCGGAGCTTGAAAAGGGAACTCACGCCATAAGAGATGTCATGTCCAGTCTCCTTGGAGATGCAAAGCAATTGATCAGCGCTGATATTGAAAAGTCATCGCAGGTGATCTCAAATATTAATCAGCTAAAGAGCAAATCAAAGCTACTGGCCGATTCTGTGGATGATGCCGAGGCCTGGGAGCTAAAGGGATTGATTCAGGAAGTTCAAAAGCTTTACAACTCTCTCTAATTCCATATTTTTCTTATACATAATATTTTCAAGTACTTAGAGTAAATAAAGAGCTTGAGATTTTTTCAATTCTATCCTACTTTAAAACAAACGTTTGAATTAAAACGAACGTTTGAAATAGGTGTATTTATGAAAAACTTGATCTTCTTACTCTTCTTCTTTTTCCTATCTGTAGTGGCCGTTCAGGCTTCCCCGGTTGTTAAACTAGATGAAGGCTTCCTTGATAAACTTATTAAAGAAAGCCCCCCTAGCATTGAGAATATTGAGGCCTCATTCTTGGCCGTAGATTCTGGTAGGACCAGGGCTCGCGATATCTATGCCCCTACAGTTTCTGCCTCGGCGAATATTTTAGATAGTGATGAAAAAAGCCTAAACAGCTTTATGCCCACCACAACTAAATATAAAAATATGATGGTCTCTATTAATAAGCCTCTTAAATATGGAGCGGCTTTAGGTGGTAAAGTTTTTACTGAAAAGAGCACCTCTACTCAATTAGCAAATGCCACGACAACCGGTTACGGTGTTTCTTTGAGCCTAGATCTTTATAAAGACTTATTTGGAAGAACCTCTAGAGCAAACTTAAACCTTGCTCATGTGACCAGTAAACGAGCAAATCTGGAAAGGGAAATTCAGATAGCTGGGTTTAGAAATAATATAAGAAAATTATACTGGTCCCTAGTGGCCAATGAAGAGGCACTAAAAATAACAAAAACACTTCTCGCCTCCTCTGAGCAACAGCTCAAGGAAGCAAAAAGAAGATTTAAAAGTGGTGTCGCTGATAAAGGCGAGATCGCAAGATACAATTCACAAATTTCATCAAGAAAGGCCGGTTTGATTTCAATCCGATGGGAAAAAAGTCAGCTACAGCAGCAATTAAAATTGCTCCTTCCAAAGTTGTCGGAATCTGAAATCGAACTGGCCCCATATAATATAGATCAAACTGTTGGAACTGTTTTAGCCTGTTCCGCAGTTATTAAAAAGTTTGAATCAGCCCCTTTAGATTTTACTAAGTACGATGAGGTAGTTGATTTTTTAAATGATGAAGAAAGATCCCAGAAAAAAATCACTAACTCTTATGACAGCCTAGATCTAAAACTGGTGGGTGAATACGAATCAACAGGAAAAGCCTTTAATCAATCCGATTCTTTAGACGATCTGAGCGATGATGGAAGAAGCACGGTATCTGTTGGACTGCAATTCTCTATGCCCCTAGGAAGTACTAAAAAAGATACGAGACAAGTTCAAGAAGAGATTAATAAAAAGATGTACTCAGCTAAGAAAAAACAGGCCTTGGGACAAGTGAAAGCCTACCATACACAAACCATCAAGTCGGTGGCGCTTCTAAATGAAATAGTTTTCAATCAAAAAGAAAATACAAAACATTTAAAAGAATCCCTACGTGTTTCAAAAAGAAAATATAGCCAGGCCAGAATATCAGCTCAGCAATTAGTTCAAGAGCAGGATGCTTACCTACAGTCAAATTTAGATGAGATTTCAACAAAGCTTGCGGTCATCAACTTACTTATCGATTATTTTAATGTTTTTACAGATACTCCTTGTGAGTTAAATAGGAATTTATAATGAAAAATCTAGCAAACTTTTTCATAGAGAACTCAAAACTCACGGTTGTCCTCTCTATTGGACTTGTCGTATTTGGGCTTATGGGACTTGGGAAAATGAACGCAGAGTCTTTCCCTTCTGTTTCAATGGGTACGGCCACCATTATAACTTCCTATGATGGAGCTACGGCAAAGGATATTGAAACAAAAATCACAAAGCCACTTGAGGATGAAATTCGAGGGGTCTCTGGTTTAAAAAGAGTTAGATCTATCTCCCAAGCTGGACTTTCTACGATTGTGGTTGTTGTTGATATCGATGATCCAAAAGTTGATGTTGATGAGGCCATGAGTGATATTCAAAAAGCAGTCGACCGAACAACAGGACTTCCTGGAGACTTAAGAGATGCTCCTAAGTTTGTTGAGATGAATAGTGAAGAATTCCCTGTATTTGAATTTGCAATTACCGGGAGTAACCAGGATAGAGCAAGGGATCTTCTCGCAGACTCTCTGGCGGAAGATATTGAAGATTTAAACACGGTAAAGTCGGCCAGGCTTACTGGCTATGCTGAAAGAGCCTTTCATATTCGTCTTAATATCGAAAAGATGAAGGCTCAGCATATTGCCACTGACGAAGTTTTAGGAAAAGTTCGAAGTAGAAATACGAATACTCCGGGCGGGGCCATAAAGAATGAAAAAATACAAAAGCTAATCCGAATCGAAGGAAAAATTAAAGATAAAAAAGAGCTTGAGAATATTGTAATAAGATCAAACTTTACCGGTCAGACTGTTTTTCTTAAAGATATTGCTGAAGTCATCGATGGAGAAGAAGAGCTAACGACTTATGCTTCCCATAACGGTGAAGAGTCAACTCTTGTTATCGTTACGAAAAAAGGTGGCGCCGATACTGTTACAATGGTGAACCAGATTAAAAAGAAGATGGAGAACTTTAAAAAGAGAAATCCCTCCTATGATTTTCATATTTATAATAATGAAGGAACTAAAGTAGCAAATAGAGTCGATGTTCTTACAAGTAATGCAGTCAGTGGTCTTGTCCTAGTCGTTGTTTTTCTCTTCTTCTTTTTACCTGGAAGAATTGGACTAGTGGCTTCACTTTCACTTCCCTTGGCCATTATGGGAACCCTTGGGCTTATGCCAAGTTTTGGAATGAATATCGATACTATTACGGTACTTGCTTTGGTTATTGCCCTAGGAATGTTGGTTGATAACTCCGTTGTGATCTCTGAAAACTTCACCAGATTAAGACAAGAGGGAATGTCTCCTTCAGATGCGGCCAGTGAATCAGTAAGAACGCTTTGGCTTCCTATTACGGCCACTGCTTTTACAACAATCGCAGCCTTTATGCCCATGTTAGTTACGAAAGGAGTAATGGGACAGTTCATTCGCTGGATTCCTATTGTTGTTTCACTTTCCCTACTCCTTAGTTTGGCAGAGAGTTTCTTTTTCTTACCTATGAGGCTTAAATGGGCCGGAAAAAAAGTAAAACAGAAAGTTGAGAATGAGCATGTAGACTGGTTTGCCAAGTTTGAAGCGAAGTTTGAAAACTTTATGAATATTATGGTCAGGAGACGCTATTTAGTAGGTCTTGGTTTTTCTTTCATCATCATTTTTAGTTTTTTCATGATGATAAAGGCTAATAAATTTATTCTTTTTCCTGCCGAGCAAACAGAGGCCTATATTGCAAGAGTTGAGACTCCTAAGGGAACAAGAATTGAAGAGACCACTAAAGCTATTGAAGAGCTTTCTAGAAAAGTAAAAGCTAAGCTTGGAAACGATGCTGTTCATATTATAGGAAGAGCCGGCGCCGCCTCTATGGGCCCTGGAGACCCAAAAGCAAAAGAAGGTAATAGCGTTGGGATGTTAAGTATCTATGTTAGTGAAGACTTCAAACTGAATAAATCTTCTTCCGAGGTGTTAAAATTACTCCGAGAAGTAAACTTAGAAAGCATACAAAGTTTAGAGTACGAAGCCCTAGTTAATGGTCCCCCAGTTGGTAACGCAATTGAGGCCACCTTTAGATCAAATGATGTAGAAGAAATCTATGGAATGATCAATGGAATTAAATCAGAATTAGAAAAGGTTCCAGGGATCACCGACCTTAGAATCGATGATGTTATTGGAGACGATGAAGTCTTTGTTGATATCGATTATGAGAAATCTGATCGCCTAGGGCTTGATGTAAGTAATATTGGCCAAACGATTAAAACGGCCATTAGTGGCAATAGAACGGCAAAAGTTACTCTTAATAATAAAGATATCGATCTTATTGTCCGTTTTGATGAACCCTTTAGAGAGAATATTGAAGACCTTCAGAATATCCGAATTCTAGATCGACAAGGAAACCTCGTACCCCTCGGTAGCTTTGCCAAGTTTCGTGTTGAGCAAGGAACTCCTCAGATAAAGAGGTTTGATTTTAAAATTTCTAAAACTTTAACTGGAAATGTCAGTGAAGATAAAATCACTTCCATGATAGCCAACAGAAAGTTAACAAATATTTATAATGAGCTACATTCAAAGTATCCAGGTGTTAGCTTAAAATTCGGTGGTGCCGCAGAGAACACAAAAGAAAGTATGGAGTCTTTGGCCAACGCACTTGTTTTAAGCTTAATTGGTATTTTTGCCCTCCTTGTTTTTCTCTTTAAGAGTTACTTAAGACCGGCGATTATAATGACCACTATTCCTCTAGGGTTACTTGGTTTTTCTGTGGCCTTCTTTTTTCATCAACGTCCCATAAGCTTTCTCGCCCTTATTGGAGTCATTGGTCTTGGTGGAATTATTGTTAACTCAGGGATTGTCCTTATTAGCTTTATTGATCAGATGAAAGAGGAAGGAAAACTTCCCTTACATGATATTCTCGTCAAGGCCTCTGGAATGAGGCTTAGAGCAGTTCTCGTAACATCGCTTACAACCATAAGCGGACTCCTCCCAACTGCCTATGGAATCGGAGGAAATGACGCCATCTTGATTCCCATGACCTTGGCAATGGCCTGGGGCTTAACCAGTGGAACAATCCTTACTCTGGTTTGGGTTCCTTGTGCCTATGCCATTTTAGAAGATTTAGGAAAACTGCAAGAGAAGCTATTTAAAATTAAAAACCCACTTAAAAATGAAGGGATGGCCACAAATGAACGCTAAAGAAAAAGACACAAAACAAAAAATTGTAGAAGTTGCCAATCATCTTTTTGCTGAAAAAGGATTTAGTGGAACTTCAGTTCGAGATATCGCTAAGGAAGCAGGAGTAAATCTTTCAGCTATAAATTATCACTTTGATAATAAAGAAAATCTTTATGCCCAGGTTTTTCAACAAAACCATAGGTGGATGGAAGAATCAATCGCTCATATAGGTTCAGATGATACTATTGATACGAAAGAATTTTCTTGGCGTGTCTTTGATTTTTTTGTCAATAATGGCTCCCCCCTTCTTAATACTTTTAAAATATTCCTCAACGAGAAATTAGATAATATTCCAGATGAAGCCTTTAGCGATTGCAAAGGAAATATGGGACCTCCTGGTCACGAATTCTTCGTTAAGAAAATAAGACAGGATGTGGGTGAGGAAGTACCATATGAAGGGATTCATTGGGCCATGCGAATGATTTTCGGAGATATCGTGCATTTTGGCGTTATGATGAACGCTCCAATGATGAAAGAAAAGATCAAGAATCAGCCCAATTTCCAGCCTGAAGAGAAGAAGAAGTCCATCTACAACCTAGTAGAAGCCATGTTAGATTTTCTCAAGGCAAACCCGGATCGTTGGAAGTCCTAACTCTTTTTCATGGGTAGATGACGAAAGTCTTCCTTCTAATTAATCAAATTGGGGGCATTGTCCCCCTAAATTTCAATATCTTAGCTATTAGTTAATTTTACACAGGGCATCGAAAAACTTCGTCATGGCCGGTATAACTTCTTCATCTTGAAGTCGAGTCGGACGATGGTCCTTCGACTTCTAGTGCGCTTGGGGAAGCAAAGTTTTATATAATGGCCACTGCCTTGGAGACGAGTCGGTGGCCTTTTTGTTTTAAGATACCGAAAGTATCTTGTACTCCCTAGGGTCTCCCTTAGTTTCAAGCTCAAAATCATCTCCGGCCTTTAACTGAAGAACCTCAGCCCCTATAGGAGAAAAAACAGAAATAACTAAGATAGACTCCCCATCCGCTTCAACCATGGTTCCACCAGCAGTGGGAGATATAAAATACTTTTTAATAAAGCCGTTTAGATCAAGTTCCACCAAAGCACCTATGGCAACCTCTTCATCAGGTTTAAATTCCCTGACCTTGATCTCTTCTAAGAGCTGAAGTTCTTGCTCTAGTTCGGTGACACGAACTTTTTGTGCGCCTGCTAAGTAACCAGCTTCAATTCCACGGGTATCATACTTACCCTCAGACTTCATATCTGGCGCTGTCATTAGGGAGTGAGTGCTATCATAGGCCTTCTTAAGCCCGTCTAGCTCCTCTTTTACGTTATCAATAAGCTTTTTGAGAATTTTCTTTTTTTGCATAGATTGATGTTACCAAATAGTTATAAATAACTAAAATACCTCTATGGAAAAACCATTTGCCCCCTCTTGCGAAAGAAACGCAGGTCCGATTCACAATGTCTTAAGTAAGCACCTTAAGGACAGAAAACGCCTTCTTGAGGTCGGCTCAGGAACCGGACAGCATGCTGTCCACTTTGCCCCAAAGTTTCCTCACCTGACCTGGATAACGTCAGATCAACCTCAGTATCACCAAGGTATTAAGATGTGGTTAGAGGAAGCTAAGTTGCCAAATATAGAAGGTCCCTTAAGTTTTAAGTTGGGAGAAGACTCATTTCCTGCCTCAAATATCGATGTTCTTTATACCGCCAATACCTTTCATATAATGCCTTTTGATATGGTTAAGGAGCTCATAAGCCTAGCCGGAGCCAACCTTATACCTGGCTCACTGTTTATTGTTTACGGTCCTTTTAGCTATAATGGTGAATTTACTTCAAAAAGTAATGAAGAATTCCATCTTAATTTGGGACAGATGGCCCCTCATCAAGGTATTAGAGACTTTAAAGACGTTCATGAACAATTTGAAAAAAGAGGCTTTAAACTTCTGGATGATATTGTCATGCCGGCCAATAACCAAACATTGATTTATAAGAAGTAGGAATTCTATGAGCACTCAATCTTTTTCAAATATTAAAAATATCGCCGTTGTGGCCCATGTTGACCACGGTAAGACGACACTTGTTGATGGACTACTTCAGCAGTCAGGCGTTTACGATGAAAGAGATCAGATTGAAGATCGAGTGATGGATTCTGGGGAAATTGAAAAAGAACGTGGAATTACAATTACTGCAAAAAACTGTGCCATCTTTTGGAAAGATACAAAAATTAATTTATTAGATACTCCAGGCCACGCGGACTTCGGTGGAGAAGTTGAACGTGGTCTTATCATGGTTGACGGTATTTTACTTTTAGTTGATGCCTCGGAAGGACCACTCCCACAAACTCGTTTTGTATTAGAAAAAGCTCTAAAAAGAAATTTAAAAGTCGGTGTAATCATCAACAAGATCGACAGACCTGATGAAAGAATCGCTGAAGTAAAAGGCGAGGTAGAGGATCTTCTTTTAGACTTAGCTATGTCCTTAGAGATTGAAGATTTTGATATCGATATTCCTTTTCTTTACGCCTCCGCAAAAGAAGGTTGGGCCACACTTGACCCCACAAATAAAAAAGAAAATATGCACGATATTTTAGATTTTATCGTGAGCGACTATTACCCTCTTCCAAACCTAGATAAAGAAGGACCTTTTCAAATGCTCGTGGCCAATCTGGCTTACTCAACATTTCTTGGTCAGCAATGTGTAGGGAGAATCCAAAGAGGAACAATTAAAAAACATGAAGGCTATACTTGTATGGTTGCTGAAGGAAAAAATAAAAACTTCAAGGCTTCCAATATTCAAGTCTACGATAAGCTAGCTACGGCCGATGCCGATGAAGCCTCAGCCGGTGAAATTATTCTTCTCGCTGGTATGGCCGACGGTTTTATCGGTGACACCATAGTGGTTCAAGGAAATGAAGAAGCTCTTGAAAGAATCTATGTTGAACCACCTACCGTTGCCGTAAACGTTTCAGTAAACACTTCTCCACTTTCAGGTCGAGAAGGAGAATACTTGACGTCAAGAAAGCTTGAGGAATTCTTAGATGAATCCTGTAAGCTAAATGTTGCCCTTCAATACGAAGCTACTGACGATCCTAAAATTTATAAACTAAAAGGACGGGGGGAGCTTCAACTTGCCATTATTTTTGAAGAGCTAAGAAGAAAAGGTTTTGAGTTTATGATTAGCCGTCCGGAAGTTCTTTTTAAAGACGAAGACGGAGTAAGAACTGAACCATTTGAAAAAGTTGTCATGGATGTTCCTAACGATACCACAGGAGCCATCACTGAGGCCCTTTCACTACGTAAGGGTATTATGTCTGGAATGAATCCGATAACTGAAGATAGAACAAGAGTTGAGTTTGATATCCCATCTCGTGGTCTTATTGGCTATCGTTCAAAATTTCTAACAGACACTCGCGGTGAAGGACTTATGTCTTCAGAGTATCTTGGATATAAGCCTTATGCCGGTGATATGAATGCCCGTCAAAACGGTGCCCTTATCTCTGACCGTGCGGGAAAAATTACTCCCTACGCTCTCTTTAATCTACTTCCTAACGGCGAACAATTTGTTGTTCCAGGAGAGCAGACTTATGAAGGGCAAGTTATTGGTGAGCATAATAAGGTAAACGAAGCTAATGTTAACTGCGTCCGTGAAAAGCACCTTTCTTCGGTTCGTACAGCCGGTAAAGATCAGAACGTCATTTTACCACCCGTAAGACCTAGAACTCTTGAGTGGGCCATGGACTGGATCGACAACGATGAGTGGGTTGAAGTAACACCACTCAATGTTCGTATTCGTAAAAAAGAGCTCGCCGCTAATAAGCGCTCTGTTGTAAGAACGAAGAAGGACTAAGCCTTCTTCATTAGTCGATCAACAGAAAAAGCGCCCCCGCCACTAAAGATTAGAGCGATATAAATCACGAGATACATAATGGCCTTTTCTTTACGCCCAAAGGGATCTGCTAAGTGAACCACAAAGGCTGCCACAAACATTGTGATGGCAAGAGTTAGAGAGCAAAATCTCGTTTTGAATCCTGCCATTAAGGCGATTGCACAAAAGAACTCAGAAAACACGGCAAGCACAAGAGAGGCCATCATCCCAATTCCAAGAGGGTCTGCAAACTTGATTGGAACGTCAGCAAAAAATTTCATTAATTTTGGAACACCATGAGCCAGCATAAAGCCTCCCCCTCCAAGTCTTAAAATTAGTAATGCGATGTCATTCTTTTTTTCTTCAAACATAGTCTCTCCTTTACTATTCGAATTGCACAAACCAAAAGGCCCAAAGATAAATCACAGTATACAGACTTATAACGGTACCAAAGATCGTATCATTTTTAATTTTCTTTCTAAGACCAAGAATTCCCATCCATAGAGCAACAAAGCCGATGAGTCTCATAATTAGTAAGGCAGCTTGCTTTACGAGAGCCTCGTATTCATTTGCTCCTGAAACGACTTCTTCCGTAGCTGATTTAGTTTCAGCTACTTTCTTTTCTATTTCTGTTTCAATCTTAAGAACTGAATTATCAAATTCTTCTTTTGAAATTTTACCGGTTTTAAATTTATCTCGAAGTTTAGAAAATTTCGTATTAGGAATCATATGTTTAGAGGGTGGAGTTTTTCTATTAACTGGCTGAATTTGAAACTGTCCTAATAGATCGACTTCCATTCCAACGAGAAGCTCATTGCCTTTTATCCCTTTATTCCAATCTAGTTGATAATCCTTTCTATCTATACTTCCTGCGAATTTTATAAATTTTGATTTATAACCCCAGGTATCATCAATAATCTCTGAAATAAAAATTTTAAATTCTTCTTCTCTTGTAATATCCTTTATTTCTAGCTCCCCCACAACCTTAAACCAGCCAGGTTCGAGGGCCTCAATTTTTTCGGACTTGAATTTAATATAGGGATATTTTTTGGCATTAAAAAAGTCACTAGACTTTAAATGCCCGTCTCTCATCTCACTTCCACTGCTGACCGACTTTACTTCTAAATGAAAATTTACCTTATTAGGTAATACCCCATCCTCATCAAAGCGGATCTGTCCCCAAAATTTTTCGAACCTACCCGTGATAGAGGAGATAGAAAGGTATCCCACCTTAAAAGTTAGCTCAGAATGATCTTTGTTAATGGACCAGATTTTCTGCTCCCCCTTCGCTAATAGATTAAGGGGGAACAGTAAAAGAATAAGAAAACTGCTAAATATTTTTAAATTCATTCCTAATCATTTTCGGCATAGACCGCATTCTCTCCTGCTGACTCATTTAATTCGAATTTTTTTCCACAAATATGAACAATCCAAAGAACGGGAACACCAATTAAAGTCGTAAAGACGAAGAACCACTGATAACCAATGGCATCCACCATACTTCCAGAATAACCGCCAAGAACTTTTGGAAGAAGAGTCATTAATGAAGTAAAAATCGCATACTGAACGGCTGTAAAAGAAATATCAGTTAGGCTAGATAGGAAAGCGACAAAAGCTGCTGAAGCTAACCCCGCTGCTAAGTTGTCAGCTGCAATAACTCCATAGAGCATAAAAGTGTTTTGCCCCATACTAGCGAGTAGCATAAAGAGTAAGTTCGTCCCGGCTGCCAAAATAGCTCCCCACCAAAGCATCTTTATAACACCAAACCTAGTCGTTAGGACTCCACCAAGAAAACCGCCAAGGATCGACATAAAGACTCCAAAGGTTTTTACAGCATTGGCGATTTGAATCTTCGTAAAACCTAAGTCTTGATAAAACACATTTGAAATCACCCCTAAAACAATATCCGAAATTCGATAAAGTCCAACAAGAGCAAGTAGTGACCAAGCTAATGAACTACCATAGCGTTCAAAAAAGTTTTTAACTGGAGCAACATAGCCCTCTTCAACCATATCCGTATTAACAACTCCTGACTTTCCAATTCCTAAAGCGCAGAGTGCGGCCACACCGATTGCAACGGCAAGTCTAACTGTTCCAACCAATAGTCCTGCTAAGGCCTTATTACCAAATAGTTCTGAAAGACTTTTCTTTGCCATGGCAACTAGGTCAGCACTTAAAGCAAAGGTGGCCACGAAACAACCGGCAATCACGAGGAAGAGTAAAAAGAAATTAAAATAATCTTTTGTCGAGTGTTCAATATCTGAAATTTTAACCTCGGGCTCAGGTCTCATTAAAGTTGTAGCAACCCCAAAAAGCATACAAGCGGCCATAACAAAATATGTGTACATCCAAGCAGTATGAGAATAATCCGCTTTTGTAGAACCAAAGAACTGGGCAAGATATAAAGAGCCAGCCCCTGCCACGATCATTCCTATTCTATAACCGGCAATATAAGTCGCTGCAAGTGTGGCCTGTAAGTCACTCTCAGCAGACTCAATTCTAAATGCATCGATAGCAATATCTTGAGTGGCCGAAGAGAATCCAAGTAAGACTGCCGCCATGGCCATAGAAGTTAAGCCTGTCGTAGCGGGGTCAGTAATGGCCATCCAACAGATAGCAATAATTATCGAAAACTGAGAACAGAGTAACCAACTTCGCCTTCGCCCTAACATTTTCGTAAGAACTGGAATAGGAAGTTTATCAACAAGAGGTGACCAAATAAACTTAAAGGAATACCCAAGTGCCGCCCAAGAAAAATAAGTTACGGCAGATCGTCCAACTCCAGCTTCTCTTAGCCATAACGATAATGAAGAAAATATTAAGAGAATGGGAAGGCCTGCGGAAAAACCTAAGAACAACATTGTAATTGATCTTTTATCTAGAAATACTTTTACGCTATCCATCCAGGATCGTTTGGCGGTTTCAGTCACTTTCTCTTCCTTGTAAATGTTTGTTTCTATAGGAAATCGTATCAAAGATAATACTCGAGAAACAGAGTTCATTTTGTCACCGACAAAATCCCTCGGTTACTTTAACTTTGGCGATAGCAACCGATACGTATCCTAGAGGTTCACGGGTATGGAAGAGTTTATTGGAACGGAAAATTTAAAGATCGCTGGTCATGTGGCCTATACGTTGATCTTTTTCTCTTTTTTAGTTAGAAATCTTCTTTGGTTAAGAGCATTGGCCATCTTCGCAAGTTTTACCTCTATCGCTTATAACTACTATGTTCCCGTTGAGCCACTATGGGTTCCCATTCAGTGGAACTGCGTCTTCATCATTACAAACTTAATTCAAATTACAATTACCTTGCTTGAAAAGAGAAACTTTAAACTTGAAGGTTACGAGGCTTATTTACACGATCGATTCTTTGCGGATTTAACAAGTGCCGAGTTTAAAAAGCTGGTTAAGAACGGATACCTTAGAACAAGTCTAAAGAATGAAGTCCTTATTGAGCAACATTGTGCAGTTGAAGCTCTAATGGTGGTCATAGATGGGGAAGTTCAAGTAACTTCTAAGGGTCGAGAGGTATGTCGTTTAGGAAAAGGTCACTTCCTAGGTGAAATGAGCTTCTTAACTGACGAACCGACAAAAGCAGAAGTCTCAGCAATTGGTGAAGTTAGCTATTTCTTTTGGGAAAAAGAACAGCTTAAAGATCTTATTTCTAAAAAACCTAAGATGATGAACGCTATTCAAAGGGTTTTATCCAATCAGTTAATCGACTATATTCTGGATGATAACCAAAAAGCTGATAATAATTACAAGGTCGCCAGCTAGCTACCCTTAATAATTTCGACAACTTACATCTTCTCACGGGCAGTTAACAAACTCCTGACGGAGTTAACAAAGCTCTTTGTTACTTTGGTTTCAACGCAAACGAAACTGGAGGCAAGAAATGAACTCAGCCATCAACCTTGAAGAAATGAACACAGAAATCTCCCCAACAAGTCTTTTCGAACAAAGGACGGTTCTCTTAGAGTTGGCCAATACGGCCATGCATCCCTCCCTCGGTGCAGAGAATCGTGTTCTTGCCTCCAGGTTTCTAACGCGTCAGTTACTTGAAAGGCTCCGTGACCCAAGAGCTCCCTACTCCCAAGTGAAAGTATATCTTGATGTATTTCACAAGGTATTGGGCATGGGCCTCATCAAGACTGAACATGAAAAAAGATCTCGCGATAACTTTGAAGAAGAATTTGAAGTTATAAACTATATTCGAACAAGGAGGAACACCCGAGAAAAAGACTGGACTAGTTACCACTCCAACGAAGAACTTCTAACTAACCGACTTAGATGGAAGGTTGTAGAATTTCTTAAATACCTAAGTTAATTTTATTTGAGGGTCGTCTTCTCTCTCACTCCAACCTGACGGCCCTCAATATCCCTCTTAATTTCACAAAAACATGACTTTACCCATATTGCTTGCCTTCCGATGAGACCTTATAATGAAGACTTATCACCTATAAAAAAGGATTTTATATGAAATGGTTAATGATTCTGTTAACGGTCTTGGCACTCTCATCTTGTTCACACTTTGGAAAAGGCTGCAAAACAAAATGCTCTGACAAAAAGCAATGTGAGCTTAAAAAGAAAAAGCACTGTAGCAAGAAAAAGAAATGCGCCGACAAAGGTAAGTGCTGCAAAGAAAAAAAATGTAAAGACAAAGGTCAGTGTGATCTAAAAAAGGCAAAAGCTGATCATAAGGCCGCAGACTGCACAAGCGGACAGTGTCAGTTACATAAAAAAGATTAAAACACTATTTAGATAATGCAAACGATCGATCTTCACGGATACTTAGTGGAAGATGCTATTGAGCTCATTGAAAACGAGATTGGTAAAATCAGACTAAGTGGACGTGAAGATTGTATTAAAGTCATCACCGGTCATGGTAAAATTCAAAAACAACTTATGTTCTACCTACTTGATCACGGAATCGAGCATATGTTTGAGCCTGGAAATAAAGGCGCCATGATAATAACGGTGGATTAATTGGATAAACCAAAAATACAATTCCTGACCTTCAATTTAGTATTTTTATTAAGCATTCTAACTGTTTTTTTCTTTAGTGAGCTTAATAACCATATGCTCTTTTTTGTTAACCTCACGCAATCGGGAGGAGCTCTTAGGTATAGTAAGTTTTCAAGTAGCCACTTAATTCTCCATGCTTACTTGGACTTTTTCTATTCATTAGGATTTTCTGGAAAAGAGCTCATAAATCTACTAAAAGCTTTGGTCTTGGGTTCGTTTTATCTTTCAGCACTACTTCTTTATAAGAGAGCTTTTTGGGCAATACTTTTTCTATTATTCCCCCCTATTTTCTACCTTCTTTTGATTTTCGAAGATAATCTTTTATACCTGCCTATCGTAATTATTTGGTTTGATTTACTTTTTAATCAAAAAGAAAAGAGATCTCCACTCATTGCAGTTGCACTTGGTTTTCTCTTGGGGTTTTCGACCTTAATAAATGCCATCAATTCTATTTTCCTATTTTTCTTGATTGGTCTAATCTTTACCGAGGGACTATTAAAAAAGTCAAAAGTAGATACAAGGTTTTGGTCGATCGCATGTTGCTCTTTTATCGCCTCTTCTCTGCTTCTAGCTTTCCCGCTATTAGAGAGTTTTGAGTTTCATCCGTTTATGGAAGTGTTCCCTCGCGTTTTTCGATTAGAAAGAGGAATAACGGCGGGGGTAACCCAAATGACCTACTTAGAATCATTGAATAATTCGCTTATAAAACTTAGCCCCTATATTGGAACCAGCCTTTATTGTTTTTTAATAGCCTTAGGACTGTATCTTTTTAAATCAAAAAACCTTAGTTTCTTTATTTGCTCCTCAGCTTTCCTTTTCTTTGGACTTTATGTTGAACCGGATTCACCTGAGAGGTACGACTATTTTTTTACAATTTGCTTTATGGCCAATCTTAATAGTTTTGATAAAAGGAGTAAGGTTCTTGTCCTAATATTTATTAGTTTTTTAGGAATAATTTTTTTATCTGGTAAAAGACATGTTGAAGAAAATAAAGAGCTTTGGGCAAAGCTTAACTCAATTCCCAAAACGGTTAAAGCCGCTTATATTCCATTTAAATACAAAAGTGAATTACCTAGTTTTTCAGCATATCTTCCCAATGCCACAAAAAATACTTATCTTTACTTGACCGATAAATCAGGGCGTTGTCATTATATGGAACAAAACCAAGAGCTATTAGGTTTTTGGGATATGACCTCAACAACTGGAATCGATGAGATGCTCTGCTTAAGAAACGATTATTCCGAAGAAACAATTGTTATAAAATAGACCTTAATTAAGGCATTCCTTAGCCACCAAATTTTTATAAACGGAGGAATACTTTGTAACAACTTCGTTACATTTTTCAACTTCCTCAATAATTGGGCAACTCGAGGCTGACTCCGAGTCCCCTTCTAGAGCAGCAATATTAGCTTCAACTGTTCTTCTCGTCTTTTTATTCCTATAAGAATTGCAATTGATTCCTTCGTCCCAACCAGCGTCAACAAAATCACGCCAATCAAAAGTTTTTACTTGAACCCATTTTTTATTTTCACAAGAAAAATAAGGACCATGCTCGCCATTCTTTTTATGAATTGATTTCCAAAAGAGATAGCCACCATAATTAGCAACCTGGTCGGCCCTTGAGTAAACACCCGTAGTCCAGTTGCCAAATTTCTTTAACTCTGTTTTATGCCCCCAACGAAGGGCAGACTTTAGGCCCTTCTTTTGAGCCTTTTCAAAGTATGCAAGACCTTCTGTAAAGAAATGTCCAAATTTGTCTGCACCAACGATATGATCCCCAACTTTAACAATCCTTCCAAAAGATCCTAGTGGTAATTTAAGAACTGGGGCTGAAAAGAATTTCACTCCATTGTAGACGGATTCCCGCCTTTTCAATGCAATTCTATCTAATTCATGCTCTTCAGAACCATTTATAAAAAATTCGATCGGTCCTCCAACAACATTCCCTTTAAGTTGTTTTAGGAGCGACTTCTTCAATCTCTTTTTACTACAAGGATGCTTCTTATTCGCTCTTTTAAGAGCTTTTTGAATCCTTTCATTTGTAAGTTTATTCAGCACCCCAGAGGCATCCTCTTTGATTGCATAGCGTTTGGTAAAACTGTCAATCTCAGATGCCTGAGCAGATGAAAAAACTAATAATGTAAGCGCAAAAAGACTAATCTTCATCAATTATCCTAGTGGTGAAACTCAAATTTATCTGCATTGTACAACCAAAAGATTGACTCAATTTCGGCAGGTTTAACATTTCCAAATCGATCCCAACCGTTCTCAGAAGCCCCTAGATTTGAATTAGAGAAAGTCACTTCATCAAACCACTGGTTCATAATATCAAACTGAGCAACCGGTAAAGGCCATTTCTTATTTAGCTTTTCTGCAGGAAACCATTTGCTCTTTTTCACTTTCTGAACAAACATCCAATGCATTCTACCCGGATCGTAATCTTTCCCCATAGCATACCCAGGCATCACAAAGGTATGTGAATTATAGATATAGTATGAAGACGCTACGAAAGGAGAAAACGTATTTTTAAAGTATCCAGACTTTACATGAAGAGTATCAATAGAATACCAATCTGTATGACGATCTAGAGCAGTAGTGATTCTTTCCCAAGCTTCAGCTTTTGATTTAAAAATTCTCGTAAAGCCCCTATCTTTTGACTTTAAGTAAGTTGACTTAAATTTTGGATGAACTTCTGTAATAAGTTTTACACCTTTTAAGTACTCCTTAGAAGAACCATAAAGCTTCTTGGCCCAGTATTTAGCATTAGAAATAACTTTCTTGTACTTTGGGTTACTAGAGATAGCTTCTTCACCAGCTAATGCCGTAATAATCGTAATCTTTTTAACCGCATCATTTATTTCCGCGAAGGTATAAGATCCATAATCCCCTGCCATTTCTCTATACTTTAAGAGCTGACAAGCACCAGGGCTCTCATCATTAGTTGACCAGCTTGAACACTGGCTAACAACTTTAGGGTCAAGAACAATCATCTCACCAACTCCGTCACCTGTTATATCTTCAGTAATGATGGCATAACCTTTAGAGTCTGATTTTGAGTAACGCTTCATAATATCTTTTATATCTAGTCCTTGAGCGGTATCTGGATAAAAAAGCATTCTTAGAAAAGCTTGTTCATTGATTTTTTCACGAGATTTGTACGGAGAAGCAAAATAGTCCTTACAATCTTTATCCGTCATTGCACCTTTGTACTTCTGAGCTTTTCTTGAGGCCGTACAGGAGCTAGAAAATGCTCTTGAAAACCAAAGCATCCCATTAGATTCAATAGATTGAGCCTTTAAGTTTCCATCACCTCTAAATTCATAAACATGATCGCGATCTGATTTTGTACATGACTTTTCATATGCAAGACGACCTTGCTCGTAAGCCTTGAAAGCAGGATGGTCGTGCTTAGCAATTGTTTTTCCTTTAGAGATATATTTATCTAAAATATATCTGTACTCACAAATACTCATTGGCTGAACTGACTTTTGATCTACCGTAAGATGACGGCTTCCAGAAGATCCTAAAACTTCTAATCTTAAAGATCTTAAAGCATAAGAGATTTCAACCATGGCCTTATAACCAGGCCCAGTGATCTGATCAAAAACCTTTTTAGATTTTGTATAACCCTGCTTAACATTTTTTGTAATATCAGCTTTTCCAAACCATTGTAATTTCTTTTTAAGCATAGAGAAGTTATCTCGATACTCTCCACAAAGGATGGTTAACATATTGTGAGTATTCTGCCCGATTCCCTCAGGTGCCTTTTTAGAAGCTGGACACTCTCCTTTATTCTTTTGCTTATTAGCACATAGACCGTAAACCTTTTCAAAATCCGTATAAGGATTAAAAGCTACAGACTTAGTGTATTCATCACCCTTGGCATTAGTCCCTTCAGTTTTTCCATCTTCCATTCTGGCATTAATTTCGGTAAATTCAATTTCGCTCATTTTCTTAGCGGCCTTCATGACAACTGAATTTGAATAATTTACTTTTGGAATATCAGAGCTTTTCTGAGAAACAGTTCCATCACTACAGTAGCTGGCCCATGTTGCAGGGGCGGCATTTGAAGAAGAGATTTGAAGCAAGGTGGCTGCAACAACTCCCATTTTTAAAAGATTTATATTCATTAGGGTCTCCTAGGGGGTTAAGAATATTTTATTTTTTATTTCGTATTACAGTTTAAATAAACAGGAAGATGATCAGAGATCGCTTCACTAAAAACGACTTTAGTTCCTTCGTTATAAGAACCAATCAATTTATTATCGATTCCAATCTCCCAGAAATTCATTTTTCCGCTAGTATAACGATGCTTCATTGTCGTAGTGCTTTTAAAGTTAAGGGCTTTTGCAAAATGAGCGAGCATTGCCTCTTTATCGATTTTTCGAACGAGTGCATGACCACTTGGGAAAACTTCTTCATCAGTAAAATCAAAAACATCCGCATTATCAACATCACATTTTGATAGCTTTCCAGCCTTAGCTAAAACAAGATGATCAAAATTGCTGCCTAAAGTTTTTTTACCAACAGTAGAAGGACTATTTACATATACATCTGCTCCCTTCATTCCAGGAAGAATTTTGTCCCAAGCAAGCTTAAAAGCTTCTTGTAGATCTTCATCTTTTTTACGTTCAGGAGTTGGTGTATGGGCCCTAGGGGCTGCTAAGTTAAAGTCTCCATAGAGAAGCGGGTCTTTGATTTTACCAGCTTTTCTTTGTGCGCCCAAAAAATCAATCACCATTTTCGCCTCAGCAAATCTTGATGAAGTTTCATGCTTTATATTTTGT
This sequence comes from Halobacteriovorax sp., assembly GCA_002720865.1. Classification (GTDB taxonomy): domain Bacteria; phylum Bdellovibrionota; class Bacteriovoracia; order Bacteriovoracales; family Bacteriovoracaceae. Next base: position 1,170,551 of record PBIO01000014.1, on the reverse strand, counting down.
TGAGTTTTATTATTTTTAAATTGATAACCAGTTTCTTTAGAGAAATCGAATACCTTCATCATTGGATTGTATAAGGCCTCGTCAAGAACAGGCTTTTTATTAACTTTCTTTGTGGGTCTTCTAAAACGAAAGTGAACTGCCGCTATGGTAAATTCCATCTTTCCAGCTTTAAAAGTTGCGAGGAAGGGCTTTCTTGCTATTTCAGCAGGAAATTCCTTTGTCTTGGCCGTACAGGCCTTAACTCCAGCTCCACAGTAGTTTGTGTTTCTTAAGTTGAATTTATTCTTTTTATAAAAGAAACCAGCAATTTCATTGTTTAGTAAATCGTCTGAAAGTCTCGGATAAAGATCATTTGATAAAACAAGTGCAAAGTTTGAATCTATCTTTATAAGTTCTTTTAAAACATTAAGGTATTGAGGAACTCTAAATTTTCCTTCAATTTCTTCTAGAGTGATTTCTCTTTTTTCATTTGTTCGAGAAACAAACTTCATTAACTTTCGTTTTCCACTCTTTAAGTCGTTGATCGTTTTTAGTAGTTTTTCGTTAAAGGAACGGTCTTCTTTTGCTAGATGCTTTAACTCTACAGCACCTGTTAGATCAAATTGAGCTATAGTCTCGGCCAAAATATGATTTTGTTTTAATCCTGTTAAAAGGTTTCCACTAAAGTCTTGACCCATACCGAGGTTATAAACATTAAACCCAGCAATTTTAACATTGGAGTTTTTAGAGGCTCTCTTATAAGCTGCGCAGCCCTTTTTTCTATTCGTGGCCGTGTCCTTACAATAAATTGAATAGCTAGCCTTACACTCGGCATGTAAACCTAAGTCTTTGGCCATATGCTCTTTAACGAACTGACAAACAGGTCTTTCATCGGCGGCAAAGGCTGCTCCAATAGTTAAGGAGGCAAAAGATAAGGCCAAGAGAGTACGCATAAATAAGCTCACTTTTTTGTTTTCAAGGTTTTAGGTCTACCTCTTTTACCAAAAAAATCAGTTTATATGCAGTGCATAATAGAAAGCTTGTAATAATGTTACTGTCAGACAATTCGACAGTAAAGATATTAGGTACTTACCTAAGCTTCTCGCTTTATAAGATGGTAGCCAAACTGGGTTTTAACCGGGCCTGAGACCTCACCTGCTTTTAAAGCGAAGGCGGCCATTTCAAATTCCTTAACCATCATGCCTTTTCCAAACTCCCCTAAACTTCCACCGGATTTTCCAGAGGGACAATTTGAGAAATCTCTAGCGAGCTCTTCAAAGGACTTTCCTTCATCTAATTTTTTAATCAAATCTTGGGCCTCAAACTCTTGATCTACTAAGATATGACTGGCCGTTACTTTATCACTCATAATTATTACCTCAACTCTACTCTTAAAAAATTTTCCATTGTTTTCCAAGAACTTTTATCTGACTCTTCATGGTAAGCAACCGGAAGATCATATTTATTCCCAACTGCTGTTGCACCTGGATTTGTAAATGCATGAACGGCTCCTGGATAGTTGATAAATTCATAGCTAACCTGAGCCTTTCTCATTTCACTTTTAAAGGCTTTGATATCAGCTTGAGTAATCATAGGATCCTCAGCTCCGTTTAATACTAAAACCTTTCCTTTGATATCACCTTTCTTTGCTGGTTTTTTCGTTTTTAAAGAGCCGTGAAAAGACACAACTGCGTCTAAGTCAACTCCGGCCCGGGCCATATTTAAAACTACAGCGCCGCCAAAACAATATCCAATTGCCGCTATTTTCTTCGGATCAACACCTTCTTTTGATTTTAATACTTCAAGAGCTTTTAAGAATCTTTTTTTAGCTAACTCAGGATCCTTCATGGACATCATGGCAAACTTTTTAGCTTCCTTTGGATGAGAGGTTTTTTTTCCCTCTCCATACATATCCAAGGCCAATGCGTGATAACCCATTTTTGATAACTGTCTGGCTCTTTTTCGGACATATTCGTTATGCCCCCACCACTCATGCACCACTATTACCCCTGGCTTTAACCCACCACCATTAGGAGCAGCATAATATCCTTTATGTTCTTGGCCATTCACTTCATATTTCACTTCCTCTCTAATTCCAGCACAGGAAACTAATCCTAATAGCGAAACAAATATAATCAAATACTTCATGCAGTGCTCCTTTTCTCATGTCTAACCGCTGTCTACTTACAGTCTAAGACCTAGGCCGTTAATTTAAGATCATTAACAAGGAGTTAAAAATGAAAAACATTCTAACTATGGTCTTATTCTTTAGCGTCACAACAATAGCATGTGCCGGCACGAATGGTCACGAGCCATTACGAGTAGAGCAAAACGTAGATATTCAAAAGTATCAAGGCTTTTGGTATGAGCTTGAAAGATTTGATATTAAGTTTGAAAAAGGCTGTGGCAATGTCACTGCTGATTATAAGCTGACGAAAAAAGGAAAAGTTAAAGTCGTTAACACCTGTGTTAAGAAAAAGAAAAACGGGAAACTAAAAACAAAAGATGCTAAAGGTGTTGCCTTTGTCGTAGATAAAAAAACCAATGCCCGTTTAAAAGTAAGTTTTGTTCCTTTTTTCAAGTGGCTCGGCTGGTTTGCGGGCGATTATAATATTATTAAATTAGGACCAAACTATGAATACGTTTTAGTTGGTTCGCAAGATAGAAAGTACCTTTGGATCCTTTCTAGAACTCCAAGTTTACCTGAAGATACAAAAGATATGCTAAAAGCCGAAGCGAGAGCTCAAGGTTTTGACACCTCAAAACTTATTGTGACTCCATCATTTCGTTAAAATTGCCCTGTTGAAAGTAGGACCAGTGTACAAGCTGGTTCTACTTCAACACCCTTACTCTTAAGCTTTTCCATCAGTTCTTGATTTTCAGACCCAGGGTTAAAAATAACTCTTCCTGGTTTGAACGAAAGTATTTCATCTATCATTGATGAAGAGATCTTCTCACTAACATACATAGTAAGAGTATCTACTGATCCTACTTCAGATAAATTTGCAAAGACTTTATGTCCCTCGAGCTCAGCTAATTTAGGAGAAACCAGAAGAACTTCATGGCCGTGTTCCAATAACATTTTAAAGGCTTTATAACTATATCGTTCTGGATTATCCGATGCCCCCAGAATGGCAACTTTTTGCTTTTTCAAAATGAAGATCCCGGTTCTTTTAGAAATTCAATCTCCTCATTGCTAGATTGTCGCCCTAAAATTTTATTTCGATGAGGATAACGTCCAAATCTTTCTATAATATCTCTATGTGCTTTTTCGTACTTGATATTACTTTCGAAACCTAAGTCCTCAAATAGCTTCAAAGCCTCATTATGAACTTCAAGAGATTCACTATGCATATAAGGCATATACAAAAAAAGCCTTTTCTTTGGCTCTAACAATTGGTCTGCCCCAGTTTCAACAGCGTCTTTAGATAGGGAAAGGGCAAGCTCGTCACTAGCAAAAGCACCGGGCTGATCTCTAAATATATTTCTTGAGAATTGATCCAAAACGATAACTTCAGCCAATCTTCCTTCTGCAGTTTCTCGCCAAGGTTTTAATTCTCCAGCATTGGCTTTCTTGTGAAGCTCACCAAATCGATCTTCTATCAATTTGTCTAGACCAATATCCTTTACCCACCACTGCTTTTCCTCGAGCTCTTCGAACCAAAACTTTAAAACATCTTCCATTTTTAAAAATCCTTTAATAAGATGCCTCCAATCATAACAAGGAAGAATAATGAAAGGCACTTTTTTTCAACAACCACTTGAATTCTCGTTGGATATCCAAGGGGAATCTTGGATGCAAGGACAGGTCGTCAAAGGAAATTTGATTATTAGAAATCACGGTGCTGATGAAGTGGACCTTTCGAACTTTGGTGTTACCTTTGCTCATACAGATGCGAAAAAACTAAAAGCTAAAAATGAGAAGGCATTTTCGAATAGTGAAAAATTCCCCTTCCCTAGTGGAACAAAGCTTTCTCCCTCAGGAGAGCAAAGTCTAGAATGGGAATTCAAGCTAAGTACAGATTGCCCTATAACTGAGAAAAGTTCTTCCCCCTATATTTATTGCGGTAATCAAGATGACCTCTTTGAAGGAGGGCATTTAGAATTACAAGTGGAGCCTATTGAAATTTTGTCGAAATATATTGAGATCTTTGAGAACTTCTTTAGATTTAAAAGAAAAACTCTAAAAAATAAAAAAGGATTTATTGATATCGCTTATACCTGCCCCGGTGGAAAGGATATGGGCCAGATCGATAAATTGAACCAACAGCTTCGTATTTCAGATGGAAATCTACAGATAAACTGGCTCTTTAAACTTAACAAACTGGGTTACGATGAAGGCCGAGTGGTTGAAGAGAAAGTAGAAAAGAAGTTAGAGCAAATTTTAGAGCCTAAGCAATTCACTATCTATGGTGACTCCCCTAATCAAGATGGGATAATTGCCTCTATTAACGAGATCTTAGACCAGGCTAAAAAGAAAGACATCTTCTGACGCAAAGCAAAGAAAAGTACTCGATTATTTTAGTAAAGTTGCATCAAAAGCGGTATAAGTTTGCCCTATGGAAACTACGACACCTTTTACTGAGTTTGAACTCAAACCTGCCCTACTTGATTCCCTAAAAGGAATCGGATTCGAGAACGCCTCCCCAGTTCAGGAATTAACTATTACTCCTGTTTTAGAAGGAAAGGATATCTTTGCTCAAGCAGAGACTGGAAGCGGAAAGACTGGCTCTTTTGCTATTCCGATTATTGAACAGATTCTTCGCGATGAAGAATTAATGAATAATGAAGAAAGAAAAGTCGCCTATGTTGTTCTTAGCCCTACTCGAGAACTAGCTCAACAAACACATAAAGTTTTTACACAAATTGGGACACCTTTAAATATCACTTCAACTTGTTTGATTGGTGGCGAAAGTATTGATAACCAAAAGGACCTGTTAAAAAAACATCCTTATGTATTGATTTGTACTCCTGGAAGACTTGTCGATCTGATTAAGCAAAAATGTGTAGACCTAACAAACACAAAGGCCGTTGTTTTTGACGAAGCAGATCGTCTTTTTGATATGGGCTTTAAAAAAGATATAGAGTTCACACTAGGAAAAATGTCGGATCACCGCCAACTCATTATGGTATCGGCCACTAGTAATATGGATGTTTTAAATACGGCCTATAAATTTCGCTCTCATCCCGTTGAGCTTAGACTAAATGTTGATAGCCTACTGGTAGATAATATTGATCATTCACTTGCAATGGTAACAAGTGAAGAAAAAATGCCTCTTTTAGTTAAGATGTTAAGAGATCAAGAAGATGCCTACGCTCTAGTTTTTTGCAACACTCAATTCATGACTCATGTCGTGGCTGAATGGCTAAACCTTATGGGCTTCAAAGCAAAACCCATCTCGGGAAGATTAGCTCAAAATAAGAGAACTCGCCTAATGGAAGAGTTTAGAGCTAAGAAAGTTACCATCCTTGTTTGTACCGATGTTGCCGCAAGAGGCTTAGACATAAAAGATGTTAACTTTGTAGTTAACTATGACCTTCCCCAAGAAGCAGCCAACTATGTGCATAGAATTGGAAGAACAGGACGTGCAGGAGCAAATGGTAAGGCCGTAAGCTTTTGCGCCCATGAAGACTGTGAATTTTTAGATCCAATCTCTGAACTAATCGATGCAAAGATTCCCAGGATGGAGTTAACAGATGATAGCTTCGCAACAGATATTCCTAAAAAACCTTATATTGATTATAAAACTTTAAAGGTTGTTGATCGTAATGCTCCTCGTGAAAGAGATGATCGCAAGAGAGATAATAAACGAGGGAACACTAAAGATCATAAACCAAAAGAAAAATTTGAAGGTAAACCTCCAGTGTTTAAAGAATACAAACTTATGGAAGTTCCAGAGTATGTAAAAAGTGAAAGTTCTGATGATAAGAGAATCTTTGTCACAACTACCACCGACTTAAAGGACGCCTGGCAAAATGCCATGGGCTATTACAGAATAAATGATAAAAGTCTTCTGCAGTGGGATGTTCTAAAACAAGGCCCTAAGAAATTCTTTTTCTTTGGCCCAAGAAAGACCACCTATAAATTCACTTTAAAGCCAATCTATAAAAAACTTCTTCTTCCATTCCTAATGGAAATGGTGAAGATTTCAAGATTAAACGTCTACGTAAAGGTTAGCTTTAATAAAGAGAAAAACGATATAAATATTAATTTCTCAGGAAATGATGAGAGGTTATTCTCAAGAAATGAAAAAGAGCTTTTATTTGCTTACGAGCAGCTGGTTAAGGTTTATATAACCACGAGAGTTCATTTACCTGGAAATGTTCGAATCAATATGAGCTATGGAAAAGGCGCTCCAGTCAGGAGTGAGCGTAAAGATGATCGCTCTAAAGGAAGAGAACGAGGTTCTAAAAGAGAGAAGATTGACGAAAAGAAAATAACGGCCATGGTTGATAAAATGGTTGAGAAAGTTCTAGAGTCTAATAAGTCTGTTGTGTTAAATGCAATGAACTCTGCGGAAAGAAGAATTGTTCACCAACATCTTCATGATGATGCAAAAGTAAAAACGACTTCTATGGGTGATGGTCGATATAAGAAAATTCAAATTAGTTTAAGATAATGGAAAAAGTAAGTTTTGCAGCTGGTTGTTTTTGGGGCGTTGAACATGCGTTTAAGCAAATCCCAGGTGTCCTAAATACAACTTGTGGCTACCAGGGTGGGCAAACCACCGACCCAACCTACGAAGATATTTGTAAAAAAGAAACTGGTCACGCCGAAGTGGTCCTAGTGGAATTTGATTCTAAAATTATTTCCTTTGAAAGACTCCTAGACGCATTCTTCTTTATGCACAATCCAACTGAGCTAAATAGACAAGGACCCGATGTAGGAACTCAATACCGCTCAGCGATCTTTCCAACAACAGAAGAGCAAAGAGAGCTTAGCCAAAAAAGAATTGAGTCCATGGGACCTACAGTGGTTACAACTATAGAGGAGTTCGATCAATTTTTTGATGCGGAAACCTATCACCAAAAATACCTCGATAAGAATCCAGACGGTTATTGTCATATTGGTCTAAACGTCTTTAAGGCGCTGAAATCTGGCAATTACTAAAAAACAAATTAAATCTATTTACCATTTTTGCTTGAGGACTTATTATACTTCCTAATGAATTTAGACTTTCAAAAACAAATTCATCTTTATAAATCAATTGTGGATAGCCTTCCCTATTCCACAGGTGTCTTTGATAAGGATCTTCGTTATCTTTATATAAATAAAGCCGCTGAAGACCTCGCGGGGGACCCCAGTGAAAGGCTCACAGCTGAGGATGTCTTTGGAAAAACACCTAACGAAGTTCTTCCAAAAGATATTTGCGATAGCTTTGTACCTCTTTTAAAAAAATCAATTGAAACTAAAGAAATCGTCATTGAAAGAGTTGAGTTTAATTTTTCTGGAAATGAAGTCATCTTAAATTTAACTTATATCCCAATGCTAGATAAGAACAATGATATTGATTATATTATTGCCCTTACTGAAGACTGGACGAGGCAAGAAAAAGAGCGAGCTGAAGCCATTGCCAACACAAAGCTCGCCAGTCTCGGGCATATGGCAGCCAATATAACTCACGAAATTAATAATCCTATGCAGCTGATTCAATTGAGGCTTTTTAGATTAGAAGAAATGATTGAAGAGTCTGAATCAAAAGAGAGTATGTTAGAAGAAATTAAAAGTATTTTTAGAACAACGGATAGGGTTAGCAAAATAGTTGAAAGTGTAAGAAGGCAAACAAGAAGAAATAGTGAAGACGGTGTAATGATCACACCAGTTCAAGAGATTGTTGATCAAACAGTAACCTATTCAAAAAATATTATTGAAAAAGCAAAAGCTGAGTTTTTGCTAGAAGTAGAAGATGGTCTAAAGGTGAACTGCAACTCTCTAGAGATTGAGCAAGTATTAATCAACTTGATCAGTAATGCCTGTGACGCCATTTCTCTAATGGAAAAACCTTGGGTTAAATTAAAAGTCTTTTCTAGAGAAGACCATATTTGTTTTCAGGTAATTGATTCTGGTCTTGGGATAGATGAAAATATTCAAAAGAAGCTGATGGAGCCATTTTTCACAACTAAATCAGTTGGCTCCACCGCTGGTACAGGTCTTGGACTAAATTTATCAAAAGCTCTTGTTCAAAGAAATGCTGGTCAACTAAGCTATCTTCCTGAACAAGAGAATACTACTTTTGAGATTCTGCTTAATTGCGGCAGTAACCTCTCCTAAAATATTCATCACAAACTCTTGCGGAAGAACAATCATCTCCCATCATTCTAATATACCCTCTTCGGCAAGCTCTTCTTTCACCGCGGTCTACAGTAACTTCAAATGATCCTGACTTCACTACTGTTTTACCTTTTAGAATTTGATATGTGATTTGGTTTACGCCCATATCGAGTAAAGGTCTTTGTAAGAGAGTTCTTAGCCAAAGATTAATGGCCTTTGACTTTGTTCCTTTAAACTTCCCTTTCTTTGTTCTCGTTTTTCCAGATTCATGAGTGGCCGTTACAACAAATTTATTAGCATCTAAACTTTGAGCTGTTACAAGCTTTGTGTACATGCTCGGAGTTAGTCCATAGGCCGAACAATAATAAGAGCGAGTAGAAGAGTCACAAGACGCCGTGACAGAGCCTTCAAATGTTATATGGGAATAAGAATTACCGTGTTCAAATCCAGCACCAGCCACTGAAAAACTAAATAGTGCCGCAATCATAATTGAGATTATCTTCATCATATTTCCTTCCTTAGATTTAAAATTTTATAAATTTTATCGAGCTTTTTTAGCTTCGCCTAGGGTTTACCGGCAATTTCAATGATATTGCCACTTGGGTCACAAAACTGAATCCCAGCAAACTCTCCATCAAACTCCCCATATTCCATGATTAGTTCAATACCTTTATCAACAAGCTTATCCCTTGCATCTTTGACACCGTTTGCTGCATTAAGACAAAAAGTCGTATGGTTGAAGATCTCAGCAGCGGACTCTCTTCTTTGACGGTCTCCTTCTAGATACAGCATTATCTCAGCACTCTTATGCTCCATAAGAACACCGGGCTCCATATTACGAGTTTCTGAAAAGCCTAATATATCTCTGTAAAAACTTACGCCTTCATCGAGGTTATGTAGGTAAACCGTTAGTACATTTAGTCCATTGATATCAATCAAGCTCATTTTTTCTCCATGTTTTACTAGAGGCTCAATATACTCAAGGATGCATCTTGTTACCACCCCTAAAAATTCACATGTTAGAAGGCCCCTAAGTAGATGAAAATTTTAGCCCCTGAAATGTAAGACGATTTGATTATCCATTTCTATTTGGCAGATGGTGGAATATCTCGATAGAAATTTAGTTCGCGCAGATCGTGCCTGGGGAGGCACAAGGGGAAAAAATATGAAAACAATTATCTTGTTAGGAACTCTGTTCCTAAGCTCTACTAGTTTTGCTTGGGGACCAACAGGTCATCGAGTCGTCGGACAAATTGCAGAAAATCATCTCAACCTCTTTGTTAAAAAGAAGGTTAAAAAATTATTGGATGGGGAATCTTTAGCCAGAGTTTCTAACTGGCCCGATAAAATAAAATCGGATCCAGATACCTATGGTTATACATATAGATGGCATTATACTGATTGGCCTGACACAAGTATCGGGTATAATAGAACCTCGAACAATGGCGACCTCGTCAAGGCCATTGAAGAAAACTATCAGGTTTTAAAAAATAAGAAAGCCACTAAAGCTGAAAGAGCTTTTGCCTTAAAGTTCTTAGTCCATTTAGTTGGAGATATTCATCAACCTCTTCACGTAGGGAATGGTTTAGATCGCGGTGGAAATCGATGCCGAGTGGTCTATCAAGGCGAAGAGTCCAACCTTCATAAAGTTTGGGATGAAAAACTTATAGAGTTCACCAGACTAAGCTTTACCGAGTATGCAAAATTTATCGATATCAAAAAGAAAAAAGAATATAAAAAGATGCTGGGAGGAGGAGCTCTTGAATGGGCCAAAGAATCAGCAGATCTAAGGCCAAAGCTATATCCTGAAGAGGTTCCTGCAATAGGAGCGAAAAGCGATCTTATTTTAAAAAATTATTGTAATAAGGAGCTGAATCTTCCCACAGAACAATTACCGAGAATCGGTTATGGCTATGGTTATAAGCTAATCCCTTTGATGGAAAGAAGAATGCTTGAAGCTGGGATCAGACTGGCCCATATGATCAATACGGCCCTATAGATTTTCAGATTTAATCAATTCCATTTCATTTTCAGATAATCCTTGAGTTTGTAAAAACTCGAGGATTAACTCTGTCTTCTTTTTACAATACTCATCTGAACTTTTTGATTTCTTTGCTAGCTTTTGCTTTAGCTCACGGTAGCGCTTGTGATCACGGGGGTGCTCCTCTAGATGTTTTTTTAGAAGAATATGATTTTTAAAGGCAATCGAGTCTTCAAGTATGACATAAAGATTATGTTTAATTTCTAATTCATTTTTAAATTTAAAGTTCTCTCTATCTGTTATGCCTAGGTTTCCTCTGTGTTCATAACCTAAATCTTCTAAAATCACTTTAATTTTTTCAAAATCATCAAAATTTTCTACGACAATATCAATATCGATAACCGGCTTTGCTGCCATCCCCTCAATTGAGGTGCTTCCCACATGACAAATTGTCTTCGCTAAGCCAGAGAGGCTAGGCCAAATATTGCCTTCAAGTCTCTTGTACCAGTTCTTCCATTGTGGATTATATTCTTTTACTTCAACCTTTTGATCCATTCAAATTCCAATAGAGCTGTCTGGGATTGTTCCCAGACAGCATAATTTTAATCCTTCTTATCAAAGAAGTCTGCTAAGTGTTTCAAGAAAGCTGAAATATTTTCTTTGCTACATGTGCATCCACAACATGTGCAGCTACAGCTTTCCTTATTTTCTTGCTTACTCATTTTTCCTCCAATACTAACAACAGTTAGCTTTTTCGATAAAATCAGCAAGAGCGCGCAATTGCTTGGCAATTTCTTTGCCTTCAAGATTGTAAAAAACTTCCTTTCCTTCTTTTTGAGCTCTTAGCACTCCGGCAGACTTCAATTTCGATAGGTGTCGACTCACTACCGAAAAATCAATATCGCAACAACTGGCCAAGCTTCCCACATTTGCACGACTGCCTTTTGTTTGGCATTGGCAAATATACGAAAGCATCGTTAAGCGATTTTCATCCGCGAGGGCTTTAAAAAGGTTTGTTAATTTTTTAAAATCTCTTTCTTTCATAAGATTATACTTGCACGAATATGCAATCGTTTCAAGAACTATATTTGCATTTCTGTGCAAATATTATAAATTCACTTATTTAGAGTCGTATTGATGCTGTAGTCGACGGGCCATATCAAGGAGTGCCTTACCACTTAGCTCCTTTTCAACCTTCTGACCCTCTTCTTCAAGATCTTTAATGGTACGTATGGCAAGAACCAGATCCATCACTCCCCGCTCTCCACCTTTTTCATATACTTCCTGAATAATACCCACTATCTCTTTACGTTCAGACTCAGGTAACTGATTCAATTCTTCATCGCTTAAGTTTAAGACTTCTTTTATTCCATTTTCAGCTTGATACTGAACCGCCTCATCAACAATATTCTCACCCTGACTTTTAAAGGTTAGAACCCGCCCCCTAACTGTAATGGCCGTATCAAAAGTTCTTTTAACACTAAAGCCTACTCCAGCTGCTCTTGTGGCCGCATCAGCAATTCTTAATAAATCTGAGCCTGGAACCATTACGCCAAAAAGGATGGCGTATTTTTTATCCGTATAATATTCATCGATTTGCGCGCAATTAGTTTTATCACCAGTTCCCGAATAACAAGAAGCTTTGGCAAAATCTTCATTTTGATAAGCCTTGACTCCAAAGTAAGCACTGACTCCTGTAAGTGCATACCAGGAACCCATTAGCACTTTTCCAGCAAGAGGTGCAGCTCCAATAGGTCCCATAAAAACAAAGCCACCAATAATTAAAGCAGCTGTAATATTCAGATAAGCTGATTTCAAGGTATCATCAAAGTCTTTATCTTTTCCAATAAGCTTTATTCTCTCGCAGTATAATTGCAAATATTCCTTTGGACTTTCTGCTAATAGTTCACCTGCTGTTACTGGATTATTCATAATGAGTTTGTCTAATAGCTCATCTAGGCTTCCCTTATCGTAAAGTTTTTTAAAGTTAGCCATGGCATCTTCGATGCTGCCTAGTCTCTCTTTTTTGAATTTAGTTAGGTCAAAATCCTTCATTCCAAAGGTTTCACCAAGCTTTCGTCCAAGCTGAAAAGGATTCTCAGGTTCTTTTTCAAATAAATTTGTACACTCTTGCCCCCCTGGGCAAGAACGAAAGGTCATGCGAAAGATAGTTTTGCCACTGGCATCTTTTTCTTCTACAGAACCAAGAGCTACATGATCCAAGTTCGGGACTATACCTAGCTTTGCCAGTTGACCATACTCCGTTGTTTGTAATTCACGTTTTTTGGCTATAAACCTTCTTCTTGCCTCCGTGGCCTGTTCTCTTTCCGTGACAATATTTGAACCAGGATTAAACTTATAATTAATTCGATTTTCACTTAAATCTTCATTGGGGGTTTTTCTTTCGATCCTCTTACCATTTTCATCGTAGATTCTTCTCTCTTCAATTTTATAAGCAGTTTTTGCCAGATCAATCATATTGTTCTGAACTCTATTTCTAAATCTCTCTGTATTTATAGGTTTTACTTTATGGGACTTAAGGGCATTGATACTCTCCCTTAACGATTCACGGTGCTCTTTAATTTCCAACTCTTCACAACCAGGACAGGCCTTCTTTAAGGTTTCTTCTATTTTAGCTTTTTCACTTCTTGGTTTTTTACCCTCAAGTAGGTAATTAAACATCCCATGCATATGTACCATTTGCTTTCGGATTTTTTTATAAAGCTTATCTCTTAGTGCCAATTTGGCTGATTTCTTTTTTTCTCCGTCTTCTAGAATCTGATCATCAATTGTCTCAATCTTTTCCGTTAGAGCATCGACTTCTTCTGGGCTTTCACCTTTAATTATTTTTTCCCACCTGGTTTCAACCAATTCCTGATAGTCTTTTTCTTGCTGTCTTTTATAAACATGATCAAGAGGGGCAAAGCTATTGAGTATCTTCTCATCGTCCATGACAACCAGTTCAGCGAGCACACCCTCAAGGCAATTAGATTTTTCTATAAACTTGTCAGCAGGAATTGCCTCAATGGCCTTTAGGATTGAGCTAGCAAGAATTTTCTCATTGTCCCCATCCCCTAAACACTTATTAAACCCATCTAAAATTATCTTCATCTTCCTAAGCTTAGTGGCCTTACCTAAGATTTTTTTTCCTAGGTTCGTGTCCTTAATCTTATTCCAATCAGATTTTACTTCTTTCAAAGTAGATAAGATTTCTTCCTTATTGGTTGGGTTTGAAATTTGCTGATCTAGCTTTGAATTTAGCCTATAGGCCTTGTAAAGAGACTGGTACCTAGTCTGAGTTTCAAGGCCTTCCATTGAGTAAGCAATTGAGGAAGTCCAAAGACTAAGGATTAAAATATAGATTTTTATGACTCTCTTCACTTTTAGTCTTTTCGGTCACTTCAAGCATTTTGATAAGCTATTGCCCTAGGGAATTGCCAATAAACCTTCAAGATTTAGTCTCATAATATCAATAACTTAGTTCACCCAAGATGGGTTCTTTAAAGTAAGTCCTTGAAATCACCGATAGGTAATAAGACAGCAGGTTAGAATGAAGTAAGTTCAATTTAACTAAAGGGTAGTAATGAGTACTGGCATATTTTGTAAAGCACTTCGCGGAGAGATTGTTGGAAACCCATTTCCAAAAAAGTGCAGCTGTGGAACTCGTTTCTATAGTCGTCCAGAGTATCTTGATGGAACGGCTCCAAATAAAAGAAAACCCCTCTTTGATTATAAGGTGAATGAGAAATTTGTCGTGAAAGAGTTTAGGGACTGTTTTCGCTGTGGTTTTACAATGATGGTTCGAATTAAAGATCGAAGGGATCAGTCAGAAGCCGGTGATAGAAGAAGGCAGCATTATATGGAACTTTACGATAAATATATGCTTGAAGGTCTATCGCATTTTGAAGCGCGCGAACAAACCCTAGAGATCATTCGCGCTACGATGTAATCTTATTGAAGAGTAAGTAATCCTTCTACTTCTTTAGAATTTGAAGCGAGAATATGTGACATTTCATTCACAACCTTTTCTCTTAAACTAATAAGAAGTTTATTTTCACTTACTGAAGTTGATTTATCTTTTTTAAGTACGACCAAGTCATGAAGAACTTCGATCTCGGCCTTAAAAGTCATCTTATCCAATTTTTCATTAAAATATCTATAACGACTTCCGTCTACTTCACCAATATCGATCGTTTGATCTTTTTCGAAGATCTTTAGATTTTTCATAATCGTCGACTTTGATGGAAGCTTACGAAGACTACCTTCACTTTCAATTGGAACATAATGAGTTGCTTTTTTTGAAACGTCGTAGATCTTGTGGAACATAGCTCCTTCAGTTAGCTCATTAACGCCTAAGTACTCACCTACAGGGATTCCCTTACCAGTAACATAATCGCCTTCGTTTAAAGTCATAACGCGTTAACCTCCGCTTCATTTTAATAAGTATGAATATTTATAAAATCACATAAAAACTAGTATGTGTAGGGCAAGACGGCATTTATTTTAGGTAAACCTACATAAAGTTTTTAGATGTGTTAGCCTTAATAACCATATGATTAAAGTAGAAAACTTAAGAAAAACTTTTAACGGAAATATTCACGCGGTTAAAGGTGTGTCATTCTCCTTAGAGAAAGGCGAGATCGGCTGTATTATAGGCACTAGTGGCTGTGGAAAGACGACAACTCTAAAAATGATCAATAGACTCATTGAGCCAACTGATGGAAAAATTCTCGTTGGCAGTGATGACGCGCGAAGTGTCGATCCTGTCACATGGCGTAGAAAAATTGGCTACGTGATCCAAAAGGCAGGGCTCCTGCCTCATTTAACCGTTAAGGATAATATCTCCTTATTATCAAAAATCATGAAACGTGACCGAGATTTTATCACGCGAAGAGTGGATGAACTCATGGGAATCATCAATATGCCCTATGACCAATTTGCGAATCGCTACCCCATTGAACTAAGTGGTGGTCAACAGCAAAGAGTGGGAATAGCCAGAGCACTTATGGAAGACCCTCCCGTTATGCTAATGGATGAACCCTTCGGAGCTCTTGATCCTATTACAAGAAATTCTCTTCATGAGGAATTTTGGAACCTTAACGAAAAACTTCATAAAACAATTATCATCGTGACTCACGATATGGATGAGGCCTTTAAGTTAGGACATAAAATAATTCTTATGCATAAGGGTGAGATTACTCAAGTAGGGACGAAAGAGGATTTCCTTGAAAGACCGGCTAATGCCTTTGTAGAAGATTTTGTTCAAGGGCATTCTGGTGAATAAGTTTTTAATCTGTTTATTTTTTATCTCAAATTTATATGCCAACGTACCAATAATCATTGGTTCAAAAAGTTTCTCTGAGAGTGTTATTAACTCAGAAATGTTAGCCTTACTCTTAGAAGACTCTGGTGAAAAGGTCATAAGAAAGTTTAGCTTAGGTGGTACAAAGGTTGCCTTTGATGCTCTAAACCACGGTGGAATTCATGTTTACCCAGACTATACCGGAACTGGTTATGTCATGATTCTAAAGATGAATGGAGAACGAGAGCCCAAAAAAGTTCATGAAATAGTAAGTAGACAGTTTTTAGATAAGTATGGAATCGCTTGGTCCAAACCTCTCGGTTTTAATAATACCTACGCCTTAACCATTAGAAAGAATGATAAAGAGCTAAGCTCCATTAAAACAATAAGCGAATTAGCCGGTAAGCTTGGTGCTTATAAACTAGGTGCCCCTTACGAGTTCATGGAAAGAAAAGATGGATATAAAGGAATGGCCAGTGAGTACGGTCTTAACTTTAGTCAGGAAAATATAGTTTCAATGAACGCTGGACTTATGTATTCTGCGATAAAAGATAAACAAGTTGATTTTATCGTTTCCTACTCTACCGATGGAAGAATTAAGGCCTTTAACCTTAGAATTTTAAAGGACGATAAGAATTACTTTCCCCCTTATAACCCAGCTTTCTTAGCAAAAGCAGATTTTTTAAAACAGAATCCAGTTCTAAAAGAAACAATTCAAAAACTAGAAGGTCTTATATCTGAAGATGAAATGATTGAAATGAACGATCAGGTTGACCGATTAAAACAAGACCCAAAGGATGTTGCTCGAAATTTCTTAATTAATAAAAAACTTCTTAAAGGGGAAATTATTAATCAAGAAGTTCAAACAAGCTTTATAAGTTTTGCTTATTCAAGAAAAGGAGAGCTCTTAAAGCTAGTCATAGAACACCTATGGTTAAGCTTTAGTGCCATCTTCTTCGCTCTCTTAATATCACTACCTCTTGGAGTGCTCTTAACGAGAAAAGAAAAAGCCGCCAAACTTATTTTTCCCGTTATAAATACAATTCAAACAATTCCTAGTTTAGCTCTACTTGGCTTTCTTATTCCTATTTTAGGAATAGGATTTGCTCCTGCGGCCCTAGCATTGTTTTTATATTCCCTTTTGCCTTTGGTTAGAAATACTTATGAAGGAATAAGAGCAGTCGATAGAAATTTTGTGGAAGCTTCTAGGGGAATAGGTTTAACCAATACTCAAATCCTTTTTAAGGTTGAAATTCCTTTGGCCCTTCCCATTATCTTAGCGGGCCTAAGAACGGCAACCGTCATCGTGATTGGTACAGCAACTCTCGCTGCCCTGATAGGAGCCGGCGGGCTTGGTGATCCCATCTTCCGAGGTGTCTCCACTGTTAATTCTAATCTTATTTTACTAGGAGCCATCCCTTCTGCCCTACTTGCAATTATCGCTGATAAATTTATTGGTTGGAGTGAGACTCAATTAGTATCTAAAGGAATTAGGCTTGCTAAAAAAAGAAGAGCTTAGCTAGCCTCCGATTTGTTTAAAGCTTAAACTTTTTTTAGACAAAAAACTTTTTACGTCTTCAAGTTTTTCACCATGAACTTCAATAAAATCATTTTTATAGGCTCCGCCTACACCCAACGATTTTTTAAGATCTTTTGCTAATTTTTTGCACCAGGATTTATTGTTCGGAAGACCAGTAATTTCAATAACCGTTCGGCCCTTTCCTGTGGTTAGTCTCTTAATCAAAAGCTCAACAGTTGAATCATCTACCGATTGCTCCTTTGCCTCAGACTTCTTTTTACGCAGGTCCCCTTCTTCGTCGGACCAAACTAATTTGTTATCATTACTCATAATGAGTATTTTACTCAGGAAAAAGAGAAAGAAAAGGTAAGATTAACCGTATTCTATCAAAGCCCCACCTATGCGAAAATTAAGTTATGAAAAAACTTATTATTCTCGCGAGCCTTTTTGGCAGCGCCACCTTATTTGCCAATACTAACGAAATACCTCCCTTTAAAGAGTTTAAGAAAACGAGCCTTTTAGGCCCGGAAGAAAAACTATGGGCAACCAACTATTATACTGAGCTTAGAAGCAATAGCCCTTCAGCCACTCAAAAGTTTAAGGATAGAAATGAAGTTCCTTTAAAGGTTGGCAGTGAGCAAGTGGCCCTTTCTGATAAATACTTTTGTTACGCCGCCATGGAAGGAAGTGTGGCACTTAAATTTAAAAATGGAAAAACTGTCACCTTTAATTATGACGGGCGAGGAAGAAGACAGCTAGACTGCAGTATTTATTTTGGCGGTCGTTTCGGCTCTAGTGGAGAAGTAAAATTTAAAGTTGCTTACTCTAAATGGGGTGAGGGAGAGCAAGATAGAGGCTATGCTCTAGTTCCCTATAGAACAATTGCTGTAGACTCAAGTCATATACCTTTTGGATCAGTGGTCTATATTCCACAAGCGAGAGGAACGGTTATTACAGTTCCAGGTGGTAAGAAGTTTAAGCATGATGGTTATTTCTTTGCCGGCGATCACGGCGGTGCAATTAAAGGAAATCATATTGATGTTTTTACAGGTAACTTGAAAAAGCATAAATTTCCTTGGATCAGAAGTCATAGCTCAAAAACATTTAAAGCTTATTTGGTTAGGGATGAAGACATCATTGCAGGAATGACTAAGATTCATATGCAAAGATATTAGTAACGAACTTTTTGACGAGTCTTCTTAGTCTCAGATTTTGATTTTTTAGTTTTAATTCTTTTTTCTATAGATGATCGAGTGGGCTTAGTTCCCACTCTTTTTTTTGGCGGTTTTGCTATGGCCTCAATCATCTCATGAAGTTTTTCAATACAGTCAGCGATATTTCTAGCTTGTGATCTATAGCGCTGAGAATGAAGTATCACCACACCCCCATCTGAAATTCTTCTTTTAAACTTTTTATAAAACCTATCTTTAGCGGTCTTTGGGAGTGAGGAAGATTTATTTATATTCCACCTAAGGCTTACCTTTGTGTTCACCTTATTAACGTTTTGACCTCCGGCCCCAGAGCTCCTTGAAAAACTAAAATCTAACTCCCCCGCTGGGATACGCTTAACTATTGGCATATTTCCATCATACAGAACATCGAAGTAAAGGCCATATCCTAGTAATTCTAAGTACTTAAATTCGCAACTTTACCCATTTTCGATTCGTAATACTATCTAACAGCGGAGGAATTATGAAATTACTTAGTAGCTTTATTTGTTTATCTCTTTTAATCAGTACGGCCGAGGCTAGCAGCAAGAGGTCTGAAAGAAGAGAGGCCAGGCAGGAGAATCGTCAGGAAAGGCGTCAAGATCGCCAGGACTATAGAAAAGAAAGACGAAGCGACCGTCAATCCGCAAGAAAAGAGCGGCGAAGCGATCGACAAGATTTTCGTGAAAATAGACGCGGCTTAAGTAGTGATGAAAGAAAGCAAGCTAGACAAGACTATAGACAAGATAGAAAAGAGGACCGCAAGGCCTTTCGGGAAGATCGTAAATCTGATCGACAGGACTATCGTCAAAGAAGACAAGAACGCAGAAAAAGATTTAGAGATTCTAGAAATAGCGACGAATAACCAACTAAGTTCGTTGAATGATATTTGCCTCATAAAAAAAATCATCAATAGGAATTAGAATAGAGTAATGAAAACATTACTCTATTCTACTCTTTTATCTCTTTTTATTTCTCTATCCGTTGCCCAAGCAGCTCCAGCTCCTACCAGTGGCAAGTTCTGGAAGGCCCTCAATCATAAACTGAAAAAGGCCGGCGCTAACCCAAAGATGCTTAAGCATGTTTACTGCTTTTTAAAAAAGGGACAAGAGAGAAGCTTTGAGTTTAAAAAACCAAGAAGTAGCTCTTACAATAATCGCTGCTATAAAAAGTCTCAATATCAAATGGGCTCAAATGCCACCTTCGCCATGATCGATTATACGGCACCTAGTAAAGAAAAGAGAATGTTCCTCGTGAACCGCCTTACCGGTGATGTAAAGTCCATGGCCGTGGCCCACGGAAGATATAAGTCCGGTTATATGAGAAGATTCACAAAGAAAAATCACAACTCAATTCGATGGGCCAAATACTTTTCTAACTCAAGAGGCTCCAATGCTCCTTCATCTGGTTTTTATCTAGCGGGAATGGAATACAGGGGTAAATGGGATAGAAGTCTTGTTCTAAATGGACTTGAGACTAGTAATAATAATGCCTGTGAGCGAGCGGTTGTAGTGCATGCACATAAAATGGTTAGCGATAATAAAGTTTATACCATGAGTAGTGGCTGCCCTATGGTTTCTAAAGGAAATATTGATACGGTTATTGATGCTCTTGTTGGTAAGGGAAATACTCGTGATGGTTTAGATCAAGCTGGGGGTCTTGTTTTTATCTACGGACCTAGAGAAGCTGCTTGGCCTGAGGATTATTGCGGAGAAATTTAAAAAGTTTAAAGAGTCGTACTAGGGCAAGGGCCATTTTGAATAAACTCCGCCTTTGCCTGATCCATTTCACATTCACTTTGATAAGTCTGGGGCGCAGGAAAGACTTGAATACAACCCATCCCCTCTGGACATTCCGGCATAGGGGGCTGTGCACAGACAGACCCGCTATTAGCGTTACACTCTTGAACCTGCAGGACATTATGCTCTTGCCCCTCTGAGGCAACTCTTCTATTTCTTAGCTCCTGACCACAGGAAACCAGGCTAAGTACTAGGAATGTGGATATTAGTGTCCATTTCATACTAGTTTTATCGGTTAATCACAAAATAACTTTAGGCGAATATTGAAACGAGAAAGGTTAGGCCAATCACTACGAAAAAGGCCACATTTCTTCCGGCCAGCTTTTTATCAATATAATCAATGGTCTCTGGATCTGAGGGAACTCTACCAATCTTTTTTTGTAGAGCTGCTTTGGCCACCGGCTTGAGATTCTTCTTATATTCTTCCTCACGGTAAAAAACGATCCTTATTACAAAAAGAAGTCCAAGAAAAAAGAACTGAATTTGCGGAAGCTCCCAAGGAGAAAACTTTAAAATTAAACCAAGGGGAATTACTGTTACAGAACTTAAAAAGAGAAAAAGTTTAATATCCATTAGTGTTTACTATATAGAGAAAAGAGTTTTTGGTCTTTTAAATATTTTTGCTTATAAGTTTTGGTCAAAAAGCCCATAAGAACTATAAGACTTTCAAAGGAAAGTTTTCCTGTGTGAAAGGCTTTTATATTATCGTGAAGATATTTTTTATCTCCACCTTCAAGTTCTTCTTTGAAGTAACCAGCAATATGTTCAGCGACATTGGTTCTATTTTTAGGAGTGATGCTTTTTTGAAAAATAGTACCAAAAAGATACTCTTCATACTCAGAGAATTTTTCTTTCAAGTTAGATTTACTGACACCAGCACATATTCTGCCAAGAGCCTTTAGTGGGGCTGCTCCATATTGAAAAATATAATATTTATAAACTTCGTGAAATTTAATCAGTTCTTTTGCTTCTTTTTTTAAGTCTTGAAATTCTTGAAAAACCAAAACCTGAGTTCGAAAAGTATCCCTAAGATGATCATCATAAAGACGACCACTATCTATCTTTGGAATCAAAGGAAACTCTTGGCAAAGATGCTCGGCCCAAAGTCCTTTTGTTTTACGAAAGGGAATACCCGACTTCTCCCCATAAACCTTTACGGGATCAAGGCCGCAGCTTGGAGAATTCTTAGTTAGGATAATTCCATGGGCTTTTTCGATTCCCTTTGTATGAGTCTTAAAAGTTTTATGGGCAAGTTTTGTATGATCAATAGAAGAGTCTTTTGAGTCAACAAGATGAGTTTTCCCGTCTTTGTCCATAAGTTTAATTGTTGGTCTTGGGATACCAAGTCCCATGGCCACTTCTGGACAAAAGCTATGAAACTCAAAAAGCTTACTAAGCTCATGGGTCACATGGGGATGTCTTTTATGTTGTCCATCGTAACGAATTGCTTCACCAACGAGACAACCACTAATAGCGACTAAAGGTTTTTTCTTTTTCATCCCCATACAATAGCTTAGTTCTAACGAATTCGGTACTTATACACTTTTAAGACCGCGTCAAAAACTTCATTGCTTATCATGGCTAAGTTGTTAATAATAAGACTAGTGAAGTTTCTACTAATCCTTCTATTTCCCATTAGTGTCCTGGCCACAGGTCATATCCCGGCAACTCCAAGTACTGGGCTGGATAAAGAATATAATCTAAGAGTATTTAAAAAATGGGCTCAAGTGAATTGGATGGCCGACTTTCAAATGGCGGATAGAGAAAATGAAGATGATTTTAAGGCCTATACCTTCGGCGGAAAATATAGAATCCATAAAAATTTAAAGTTTGGCTTGGCCTATAGTAAGCAATACGGAAATCGTCATGATGATGATTGGCTCTGGGCACCTGGTACTTGGTTTTGGCAAAAAACGGATAAACGAGGAGAGAATTTTCTCATAGCTGATTTAATTCCTCGTGCCCTATTTAGTTTTCTCCCCGGGGAAAGATGGGTTGGAGAACTTAGAGTTCGCTATACTTATAATTTTTTTAATGATCAGAACACCATCAAGCTTCGACCTAGGTTAACCTATTTTTGGTTTAGAAAGGGCAAGGCCTTTATGAACCTGTTTCTTCAGTACGAAATGTACTTTCCAATGGATTACGGTGAAGAAACAATTTATGAAAAATGGCTTTATTTAGGGGGGCTCTATCATTTTAACAAATGGTTTAAACCTGGAATTTATTTAGCAAAGAAATCCTTAACTTGGAGTTCCTCTGAAGCTGCAAAGAAAAGAAAACCTAATGAGCCCTACACAGTGAATCATAAGTCTAATATCATAGGTTTTAATCTTATTTTTAATTTACCTGAATAGACTCACTCGTGTATAGTGTCCCTCCATGGACTATCCAAAGAAAATCACTAAAGAAGAGATTAATGAACTTCCCATGCTTAAGTTTGAGGGAGAAATTATTCTTATCACAAATCAAAAGTCTGCCATTAGAGCAGTCAATGACTTAAAAAAAGAATCAGTCATCGGCTTTGATACAGAAACAAGACCTTCATTTAAAAAAGGGGAAACTTATGATGTCTCCCTTCTTCAACTTTCAAATGAGAGTACCTCTTACCTCTTTAGATTACATAAATTTGATTTTCCAAGAGAGCTCGCCGATCTTATGGCCGACGAAAAAATTATAAAATCTGGCGTGGCCATTAGAGATGATGTGATTGGGCTTCAAAAGCTTCATCCGTTTGAAGAAGCTGGTTTTTTTGAAATAGCTGATGAGGCTAAAGCACAAGGCTATAAGAATTTTGGTCTAAGGGCCTTAACAGCGATTTTCCTAGGTAAAAGATTATCTAAGAAGGCTAAAATTACAAACTGGGAACAGGCCAGGTTAACTCCCGCTCAATTAGAGTACGCCGCCCTTGATGCTTGGGTTGGACTTCAGATTTACCATCGGATCAATGGCAAATCTCCTCAACAATAAAATCGAACTCTTTTAGTTCTTCTTCCTTCAAAAAATTCGAATTCTTTTCTCTTTCTTTTTCAAGTTCAAGTTTTAATTCTTTTGCTAGGGAAGCTAATTTATAATTTCCCCCTTCAGAAATAGATTCGATTCTTCTCATTCGAAGTTCATCTAAATAAGTAAAGTAAGTTTCCTTATCAGCGCAGCCAAAACAGTTCTCTTTCATCAAATCAATAAAGTCCCAAAGACCCATTTTTTTAAATTTTCGAACTGTTCTCATAAGCGAAAACTCTCTCCGACTTCAACAATCTTTTTCCCCTTCTTAGTAAAAATAGCTATAGGTCTTTTCCCAAGCACCTTCAAGGTTCGATTGTTCACAAATACTGAGGAAGTTTCATGCAGAGCTATAACAGGAAAGCCATACTCTAAAACAAATTTTAAAATTTCCTTATCTTCTCTTTTTTTATAATGACAATGAACGGCCCAGTTCCCAATTAAGTTTAATCCTTGATAAGAAATCACTCCCGCTTTATTCTCATCCCCGTGAAGACCAAAGTGAGCCGTTTCAATATGACTGCCAAGGACGATGGCCCCTGCGCTATCCCCATTCACAACTCCCCCACAATTTAAAAACCTATGAAGAAGTTCATAAAAATGGGTATCACGAATCATGTCCATCAATTGAAAGGTATTTCCCCCATCAATATAAATGGCGTCAAAGCTTTTTAACTTTTCCCATGTAAGGCTATGAAGATCTTCACAGGCCTCTATATTATCAAACTCAATAGTCGAGAATGTTTCCTGAATCCTTGTTAAAGCATTCTTCCAGCTTCGCTTTTTACCGGCCAAGGGAATAAAAAATAGACTTGGGTTTTTCCCAAGTTTATTCACAAAGAATTTATCAATTTCCCTAAAATGCTTGGAGTCGCCTCCACCGGTCATAACTAATTTCATACGGTTAGTGTACCTTAACGCAGACAGCAAAACAAAGACCAAGACATACAATTTTTCCCTCGATACCATTCTTCAAATTTAATTGAGGAGAGAAATATGAAAACACTTATCGCCCTAGTGGCCGTTTTAGGAACAACTTCTGCTTTTGCTTGCGCCAATTTTGCTGGTTCATTTACTTGTACAATTGAAGATGACAATTACACCTATAATGTTCTCGTTGAACAAGATGGATACAATTTTAGAATGACTGACGATGAGGGAACTGATGAGTTCATCGCTGACGGCCAAAGACGTAGACTTCCAGACGATACCAATATGAGAAACGCTGCTTACGTAGCTTCTTGCCAAGGACAATCTGTTGTTATGAATATGACAGGTGAAATCTACGACGATGAAACCGGACAAAGTTTTCCTTTCACCGCCAATATGAATCATAACCTAAGAACAAGAAACCATGTAACTCAAACAACTGTTACTGAAGTTCTAGGACAAACCTCTACAACGATTACTCACTGTCAGCGTAACTAATCCGCTACTTTTTTCAAGAAATTAGAAACAAGAACAATTCGTTGGCCGTTAACTCGGCCTTCGATATGTTCTGGATTATCAGTGAGGGCGATGCCCTTTACGAGGGTTCCTCGTTTTGCTGTGAAGCCACCGCCTTTTACGACCAGGTCTTTGATAAGAGTTACGGAATCTCCTGCGAAAAGTCTGGCTCCGTTTGAGTCTTTGCAGATCACTTCGTCTATTGCCTTGTCAGCATTGATCCACTTTAGGTCTGAATCTTCAAAGTACATTTGTTCGAGACGGTCCTGATCTCCCATATCCCTTAGAACTCTATAGGCTAAGGCCTGGGTGGCAAGGTCCTCACTCCACATGGAGTCGCTTAGACAGTGCCAATGAGTGGTATCAAATTCTTTAGAGTCAATTTGAGATTTGCAGGTATCACAAATCTCAACTGATTCATTATTGGGAGCAAATTCTAACTCAAATTTACAAACCCCATTTGAGGATGAACAAAGTGCGCAGTCCACTAGAGTCCTGAAAGAATTGAGTTCAGAGTTTCACTTGGGCGCATGGCCTTAGCAAGTTTCTCTTGATCTGGATGATAGTAACCACCCATATCAACTTCAACACCTTGAGCATTATTTAATTCGCTTACAATTTTTTCTTCGTGATCAACAAGCCCCTTAGCCGTTGCACTAAAGGCGGCTTTAAGATCGGCGTCTTCGTCTTGGTTAGCAAGCTCTTCTGCCCAAAAGCGAGCTAGATAATAGTGTGAGCCACGGTTATCAAGCTCATTAACTTTTCTAGACGGAGATTTATTTTCTTTTAAAAATCTGGAGTTTGCTTTATCTAGGGCCTTCCCAAGAATTTGCGCCTTTTTATTTCCAGTCTTCTCTCCAAGCTCTTCAATTGAAACTGAAAGTGCCAAGAACTCTCCAAGAGAATCCCAACGTAAGTGATTCTCTTTAGCAAATTGCTGAACATGTTTTGGAGCTGAACCTCCAGCACCAGTTTCATAGAGTCCACCACCAGCAAGAAGAGGAACAATAGAAAGCATTTTAGCTGAAGTTCCAAGTTCTAGTATTGGAAAAAGGTCAGTTAAATAATCTCTTAGAACATTTCCAGTAACTGAAATTGTATCTTTTCCTTCCTTAACTCTTTGAAGGGAATACTTAGTCGCCTCAACTGGAGACATGATTTCAATTTCAAGACCGTTAGTATCGTGCTCAGGTAAGTAAGCATTAACTTTGTTAATAAGGTTTGCATCGTGAGCACGGTTTTTATCAAGCCAGAAGATTGCTGGATTTCCAGTCGCTCTTGCTCTACTAACTCCTAGTTTTACCCAGTCTTTAATGGCAACGTCTTTGGTTTGGCACATTCTCCAAACATCTCCAGGGGCAACTTCATGCTCCATAAGAACTTCACCGTCAGGGCTAACAACTTGAACCTTTCCGGCTTCTTCAATCCAGAAAGTCTTGTCATGAGATCCGTACTCTTCTGCTTTTTTGGCCATAAGACCAACGTTAGCAACATTTCCCATCGTGGTAACATCAAAGGCACCATTTTCTTTACAGAAATTAATCGTCTCCTGATAAACCCCTGCATAGTTTCTATCGGGAATAATGGCCTTCGTGTCGTGAAGTTTACCATCTGGTCCCCACATCTTTCCGCTTGAACGAATCATCGCCGGCATAGAGGCGTCGATAATAACGTCACTTGGAACGTGAAGATTTGTGATTCCTTTATCGGAGTCAACCATGGCCATTCGAGGTCCATTATCCATACAGCTTTTTAGGGCCGCTTCAATTTCATTTTTTTGTTCTGCTGGAAGTTTTGCTATTTTGGCATAAACATCACCAAGACCATTACGTGGATCAACACCTAGTTCATCAAAAGTTGATCCGTACTTTTCAAAGGCATCTTTAAAAAAAGCTTTTACACCTTCCCCAAAAATAATCGGGTCAGACACTTTCATCATAGTTGCTTTCATATGAAGGGAAAGAAGAACATCTTGTTTTTTAGCATCTTCAATTTCTTTTTCAAGAAAGCTTCTTAGGGCAGTAGCGCTCATTCGAGATGAATCGATGACTTCCCCTTCAAGTAATGACACAGCCTCTTTTAAGACTTTTGTCCCACTTGCTCCCACATGTTGGATTTTTACATCCATGGCCTTAGAGCAAACATGAGATTGCTCGCTCCCATAAAAGTCATCACTACTCATATGGGCCACATGTGATTTTGAAGTACTCTCCCAGGCTCCCATAGAATGTGGGTTATCTTTGGCGTACTGCTTAACTGGAGCGGCCACTCTTCTATCAGAGTTTCCTTCTCTTAAAACCGGATTAACGGCAGAGCCTAGTACTTTGGCATATCTTTTTCTTGTTTCTTTTTCTGCATCGCTTGAAGGCTCTTCAGGGAAATCAGGAATATTATACCCTTGTCCCTTTAGCTCACTGATCGCCTCTTTTAATTGAGGAATAGAAGCTGAAATATTTGGAAGCTTTACAATATTTGCTTCTGGAGTTTTTGCTAACTCCCCAAGTTCCGTAAGGGCGTCACCTACTCTTTGTGTTTCAGTTAAGTTCTCAGGAAACTGAGCAAGAATTCTTCCCGCAAGAGAAATATCCTTTGTCTCAACTTGTACCCCGCATTGCTTTGTGAAAGCTTTAACAATTGGTAAAAGTGATTGGGTGGCCAGGGCCGGAGCTTCATCAGTAATGGTATAGATAATCTTTGAGTTAGACATACTTACTTCCTGCGTTAAAAAATCTAATAAATCGGCGCTAGAATAGCTTATATACCCCCCTAGATAAAGGCTCGCGCGTCGAATCTGACTTATATCATCCGTTGACTCCGTTCATATCATGAGTAAACTCTTCTCATTCATATATGATGACTTCAAGGAGGCATTTAATGAGTAAACCAATAGACCTAATAATTGATGAGTACGTTAGTCCGGTATCAGTCACTGGCACAAAAAACATGAAATTAAGCGAGGTAACAAGCCTAATGAGAGAGGGAGGTTTTCGCCATCTTCCCATCTTAGAAGATAAAAAGCCTATCGGGATAATTAGCGATCGAGATATTAGCCTACTTGATAGTCTTGATGATCTAAACGACCTAACCGTAGAAGAAGTCATGGTAAAGAATCCTTATTGTGCTTATAGTGGAACGTCAATTGCTGAAGTGGCCTTTGAAATGTCTAGCCGCAAGATCGGCTCTGCTCTTATTCTTAACGAAGACGGAGAGCTAGATGGAATTTTTACAAGTATCGACGGGCTAAATGCCCTTATTGAAATAGTCAGAGGAGATTTATAATGAAGCTTAATATTTCTTATCACCACCTTGAATCAACTCCATCCATTGACGAAAAAGTTCGTGAAAAAGCTGATCACTTAAAAAAGTACTTCGATGGGAATGTGGACGTAAATTGGGTTTGCTCAGTAGATGGAAAACGACATAAAAGTGAAGTCAATGTTCATGCAGGACATTTTAATTTTCACGCAGAAGCTGAAGATGACAATCTTTATAAAACTTTAGACGAAGTTCTTCACAAGATGGAAAGACAACTTCGCAAAAAGAATGAACAAGTAAAAGACAAGATTCACAGAAGCTAACTGAGGACAAATTATGAGAAAGGTAATGATAGCTGTTGATCTTAGTGATCACTCTATAAACTTGTTAAAAGAAAAACTTACCAATAGGGTTTGGAGTGATGTTGAAGAAGTGCATTTTGTTCACGGCTTTCAACTTCAGATCTACGCTGATAATTTTTATTTCTCAGCTTACCCCATGGAAGATCAGTATGAAGAAGTAGAGAAATCCGTTAAGGAGCTTTTAACTAATCTTTCTAAAGACATCTTTAAATCTGATAATTCTCCGAAACTTGTTCATACTTGTTTAATTTCAAGTGCGCCAACTAATGATCTATGTGAATACGCTAGTGAAAATAAAGTCGATGAGATGATTATTGGAACCAGAGGAAAGCATGGAATCGCCGGTCTCTTTACCAGCTCCTTTGCCGAGTACATGGTAAGACATGCTCCTTGCGAGTTACATATTCTTAGGTGTAAAGAGAGTTAACCTTTTAAGTAGTTGTCGTAGTAAAAGAAGGCTGCGACAACTAATGCATGATTAATTTCACCTTGCTTTAGCTTTTCTCTAACTTCTTTTTCACTAAATTCATGAATAGTAATTTCTTCAAAAGGATCCAGATCTTGATCTTGAGTTTGTTTTGCATCAAGTACTAAATATGTATGGCAGAGATTTGTTTGAAAAGCAGGGTTTGGCTCCACTGTTCCTATGTGAACAAGTTTTTCGCAAGTATAACCTGTCTCTTCTCTAAGCTCTCTTTTTGCCGCCACCAAGGGGTCTTCCCCCCTATCAATAGCGCCCCCTGGAATCTCCAGAGTCACCCGGTCCGTACCGCAGCGATACTGTTCAACAAAAACAAACTTTCCTTCTTTTGTTATGGCCACGACGTTTACCCAATGAGCAAAACTTAGGACATCAAAGTTTCCAATATCCCCAGAATCGGGAGACTGCCTCTTTACGTCGTAGTAGCGAAAAATCTTTCCGCGGCTAATTTCTTTCTTTTCAAGTGTTTTCCATTTATCCATAGTAAAAACAAGATATCTGCTTTTTTATTTTAAATCCATTACTAAAAACTCTGAATCCTCTTTAGCTAAGAACTTTAACTGCTCTATTTCGCTTATGGCTGCTCCATCACCTTCATAAAGTTTTTTGTCAGCGATCTCTATCTCCCCTGAGATAACCTGTACCCAAGCATGGTGATTTTTATCTAGACGAATCTCTTCCTGACCTTCTTTTTTTAGCCTCACTCCATAAAGTTTGAAGTCTTGATTTATTTTAGCAATCTGTTCACCGCCCTTAGGTGTGATTAAAAGCTTTGCTCCGTCGATCTGATCAAAGGCAACGTTTTCGTAATCAGCATCGATTCCTTTTTCACTCGTTTGGACCCAGATTTGTAAAAGCTTTGTTTGCTTTTCTTTTGAAGGATTGTATTCGCTATGACGAATGCCTTTACCAGCACTCATCCGTTGAATCTCCCCTTTTTTAATTATTCCAGAATTCCCAATGGAATCTTTATGTTCAAGCTCTCCTTCAATCAAGTAAGTGACAATTTCCATATCTTTATGTGGATGAGGATCAAATCCTCCTCCGGGCTCTATCGTATCCTGATTGATTACGAGAAGGTCCCTAAAGCCAGTATGTTCAGGGTCAAAATAGTGCCCAAATGAAAAACTGTACTTAGCCTTTAACCAACCGTAGTTTGCACTTCCTCTTTCATTTGATTTACGAACATTGATCATAGGGTCCTCCCATAAAAGTTAATTAAGCTTTAACTACCATTACTGATTTGAAGTTTTTCCAATAACCGTAAACGAGAAAACCATGAAGCAGATGAAAAACGATCATAATAGGTAGTCCTCCTGGATTTAAAAACAAATGAATACTGGTAATACCAATGAGAATTGGAAAGATTAGAGCGAGTGCAAAAGGCACGAAAAACCCTGATAGTAAAAGTGCTCCTGCAACTATCTCAACGATCTTAACCATTGGAAAAAAGTAACCGGTCTTTGCAAAAGCTCCCATAAGAGCTCCGGCCTCTGGTGCCATTGGTGGGTTCGCCATAAAGTTAAAAAATCCATTTAATCCAAAAATCACAAAAGCTAACCCAAATAAAAGTCTTGAACCTAATAGTGCTTTATCTTTCATATATTGCCTCCTAAGCATGTTTTATTAACTTGATTATCGGGGAATAATCTATAAACTAAAAGTATTATTATTTTATTAACTATATAATAAAAAATTATATTATGACATATGATCAACTAGTTACATTAGACTCAATCGTTAAATACGGTAGCTTCAAGAGCGCTTCCGAGTTTCTTCACAAGTCTCAGCCTAGTCTCTCAGTGGCCATCAAGAAGCTTGAGGAAGAGTTCCAAATCAAGCTCTTTGACCGAAGTGAGTATCGCCCAAAATTAACAGAAGAAGGTAAGCTCTTTTATCAGAAGGCAAAGCTGGCCCTAGTTCATATGAAGTCCCTTGAGCTTTTTGGCGAAGAATTAGGTATGGGGACAGAGTCGGAAATTAAAGTAGGGATAGATGGCCTTGCCCCTTTGGCCAAGATACTTTGTGAACTCCGCCATTTTTTTAGTGATTTTCAATCGACAGATCTCACTCTATCTATGGGACAAATCTCCGGAGTCCTAGAGAAAGTACTTAATAAAGAAATTGAAATAGGTTTTACTCCCCTACATTTTTCAAGTCCTGAATTAGAAACAATAGAGATTTATAAAACAATGATGATTCCGGTGATAAAGGATCAAAAAATTAGCTCTATCACTAATTTAAAAAAGATTCCTCAAGTGGTTGTAACCGATTCAAGTAAAAAACCTTTAGACGAGTCTTTCGGCGTTCTTGAAGATGTTCGAAGGTGGAATGTTAGCTCCATGGATGCAAAAAAAGAGATTATTCAAAGTGGCCTTGGTTGGGGAAGACTTCCCAACTTTATGGTAGATGACGAGCTCTCAAAAGGAGCTTTCAAAAAGGTTTCGCTAACAGAAATTGAAATCCATGAGGTTAAAGTCTATATGATAAGAAATAAGACAAAACCCATGGGACCCATCACTAAAAAGCTTTGGAGGCAGTTTGCATCCTTAGAAATGTAAGGCCCAAACGACAAGACTCATATAAGCTTATGAAATTACAGTGGTAAGAATATGTTAGACAAGCTTTATTTAGTTAGGCGAAGCCCCATATTTCCCATACAATTTTCGAATGGAAAAAATAATAGATCAAAATGACTTAAGGATTGAAGAGCAAAAGAAGATCATCGACGAAATGCTAGGGACAATCAATGCTAATGACCCTACTTTCTATTATATGAACACTTCAGATATTGCAGATTTGATCTTTAAACAGATCAACACACCTGGAAGTGTTTCAACTAAAAAGCTTGAGGCCGTAGGATCCCTATCTCGAAGAGATATTCAAATCCTTCTAAGTTACCAGAAAGCCGTATAGAGCTTCTAGAAACACTGTAAAAATATTTCAAAACTTAACTTCGAGGCGAGGTTTTAGGCTATCTATTCGCCAAACCCTTTAAGCGAGTTAATTATGAAAAACCTATTTTTAATCTTTGCAGTTATTATTACTGTTTTCACTAATTTTGCCACGGCCAATGATCATAGCTTTCAAGACTCTATTCAAGAAGGAAAGATCGAAGCGGCTTACTTAAATATGTTAAGAGAAGATATCAACAAAGCTGAAGCTGGCTTTGAGCACACAGTTGCAAACCTAGACGAGCCTATCAATGATGTTGAAGGAAAAATTCAAGCTGCCATGATCGATATGATCGAAACAGAAATTAAAATGGCAAAGGTTATGCACAGTGACCTTTCAAACGAAGAAGTAATCAACGACGAAACTTCAAGTGAGCTTAGAAAACAGATCGAACTTGTAAAAGACTTAACAGCTGAGCTTTCTCTTTAAGCAGATTCTTTTAAATCCACAGGCATCGGTTTCGGTGCCTGAGCTTCCACTGGTTTTTTCTGATACTTTAGATAGCTAACAGCTGCACCATAGAAGAAAGAACAATTCAAAAAATAGACCCAAATTACAGCAATGATCAAAGTATAGAAGTTACCATAACTTTGAGTCATAGCTTCTTTTGAATAAAGAAGATAAATCCAATAAAAAGACTTACCGGCCATAAAACAGCCCACAAAAGCAGAAGCTCCGGTTAAAGAATCTCTCCACCTGACCGGAACTGGCGCAGCCAATTTATAAAAAGCGGTAAAGAAGCCTAGTGAAAGAAGTGCGGGGAGAAAATTTCCTCCCACAATAAATTCAGTAACAGCATTCATCGTTTCACTATCACTCTTAAGAAGCCCCATCATAAAAGTTTTGTTTGAAAGGGCCATAATAGAAAAAATAAAACTAGAAACAATTACTCCGATTCCCATAGAGCGGAGGTCCTCAACGAGAAAGCCACCGCGGCTTTCTTTTCGGGCAATAGTGTTTAACCCAAACATCATGGAGCTGATGATCCCAAGACAGGCGTATAGCAATAAACCTGTATTAACAAAATTAAACCCTGGGTTAGTTAGCTGCCCATCAATAATTTTTGAGACACTTTCAATAATCCAAGGGGCAAGCCCTGGAAAATTATTTTCTACCATAGATAAAACATAAGCCTTAGATTCGACGGGACTTCCTACAAAGTAACCAGTCAAGCTGATAAGGAGAAGAAGAACAGGGCAAAAAGATAGTAAGCAGTAGAAGGTTGCAGAACCAGCGACCATCTCCCCTTTTCTTTTCTTAAAGTGAAACATCCCATCTAGGAGACGGTTAACAATTCTTCTAATGAACTTATGGGTTGTTTGCTCAAAGCCATCGCCCAATTTATGTATGGTTGGTTTCTTTTCTTCTGGCATAGAAAACGTATCGGTCGATCAACAAAATTACTCAAGTACTTTTTGGCGGTAAAACCCCCCGAAATTACTCGATTAATCTTTTACCGCCTTTCATTTAATTCGGTAAATTATGATAAAATTCTTTGATGCTAAGACTCTTCTTTTTAATACTTTTTTTCTCTCCTGCCACATATGCAGATACGACGGATTTTTTAAACTTATGTAAAAGTTCGCTACCTATAAGTAAGCATAAAGTTACCTGTGAGAAACTAAATCAATTACTTTTTAATGGTGATAGTAAATCTCCTTCGCAGCTAATCAAACCGGAAACTCTAGGGGCTCCAAAATTTAGTATTGATAAGAAAATTCTTTTTATGGTCTTTAATGATCCAAATTATTTTCCCGCCGTTTCGTATTGCTATTTTGTTTTTCGTGGTTGGCTCAACCCTGGTCAGGTTACACCGGATAGACTAGGTCTTGAGAGTACAGGTTTTTCAATTCTTAATGAGGATCTCGAGGGATACAACCTTTGGCTTAATAAAGATAAAAAAGGTAAGGCCTGCCAAAAAAGAATTGAGACCGAATCAGGAGTTCCTCTAACAGATTTGGCAAGCTCCATTAAGGGATACAAGGCTATTGTTGGACTTAACCCGTTTGCTTCTATCAGACAACAGGCCGGAGATTATGAACGAGTGGTGGATGGCCTAGCTCTAACTTTAAATCATGAACGAATCCACGCTCTTCAAGTGGCCTGCTCAAAACTCGACGAATACGGCATGCAGGAATGGTCAAAAATAGGTGGTCCCGCTCAACATAAATTTGCAGCGAAGTATCCATCTTATAATTGGCGAGATATAAAAGTCGCAGGTCGAGAGTATATTGCTTTTCTCTACGAAAAAAATCCAAAGAAAGTATTAAAACTCGTCAAAGATTGTCCCTACTAATGAAATCAATAAAGAAATTAAAAACAGGCTTTTTCTCAAGACAGCTATCCATGGCGAAAATAGCCTTAAAGACCGGCTCAAGTTATCTTATGTCTGGAGACGAAGATTTAAAAACAAAGCTCCGCTCAGGATTAGAAAAGCATTTAGACCTAGTTGTTGAAGAGCTTGGAGTTATGAAAGGCTCTTTAATGAAAGCGGGACAAATGCTTTCCCTGTACGCCGGAGCGTTCCTCCCCCCCGAGGCCCAGAAAATATTAAAGTCCCTTGAGAATCAATCAAGTTTCCTTGATTGGTCCGTTTTAGAAAAGCGAGTACCAAAGAAGTGGCTAGAGGAGCTTGAGATCGAAGAGATTCCTCTTGCCGCGGCCTCCCTTGGTCAAGTTCATATGGCCAGGAAAAAAGGAGCTAAAGAAAGTTTTGTCATGAAGATTCAGTATGAAGGAGTCAAGAAGGCCATCGATAATGATGTGAAGGCCCTAAAGATGCTCCTTAATATGATGGACCTCCTTCCAAAAGAAATTGAATTTAAAGAGATATTCGAAGAAATAAAAGAAATGCTTTATCTAGAAACGGACTATAAAGCTGAAGCTGCTTCTACAAATAAGTTTCTCGAGCTCATAAAGGATTATCCAGAGTACACTGCTCCTAAAATTATCGAAGAATACTCAAACGATTCAATCTTAAGTTCCACATTTTTAGATGGCTACTCTCCTCGAGATTCAAAAGTGAAGGCCCTTCCTCAAGAAGTTAGAAATAAACTTGGAGAAAGCTTTTTAAGACTATTCTTCCTAGAACTCTATACTTGGGGAGTTATGCAAACAGATCCACACTTTGGAAATTATCTAATTGTAGATATAGATTCCGATCCGAAATGGGGTCTAATTGATTTTGGTGCTACCAAGACAATCCCAGAAGAGTTTAGAAAGAACTACCAAGAGCTTATTAAAACCTGCGCTCTCTTAGATAAAGAAAGCTATTTTAAAACTGTTGAAAAAATGGGTTATCTCTCAAAAGAGAAACAAAGTAATACTGATCTTTTATGGGAATATGCCAATCTGATTGGTGAACCTTTTAATAATGGTGTTTATGATTGGGGAAGATCCTCTACTCCAGATGAAGTTTTTAAGTTTGCCCCAAGACTATTAAAAGAGATTGCCATCGGAAAGCCACCTAAAGATGGTGTCTTTATCGATAGAAAAGTTGGCGGCGTCTTTTTTGTTTTAAAAGAAATCGGAGCAAAATTTGATGCGATGAAGGTTCTAAAGGAATTTATCTAGTAATTGACATCATCAATAACTTCTTGAGTTATCAATTTTTTCTCAGGAAATAGCATGGCGGTCAAAAGACCATCATCAAAGTAGACACCCGTATCGATATTTGCGAAGTCTTCACCCAGAAGTGCGTTTCCTTCCCTTTGGGGTGTATGTCCAAAAACATTATAATAACCCTCTGGTGAACTTGGCTCTTTCCTATTCCACATAATCATATGCGGAAACTCGATTCCCTCTTTATCTAATTCCCAACAGCAACCAGCGCTAGAGTGAGTGATGAGAAGAACTCTTCCTTCCTCATCTTTTAACTCAGGAAACTCTAAAAAAAGAGGTCTTGAGTTTAGCCATTCAAGGTCTTCTTCCCATTGCTTTTCATCATCACCGTAAGAATTAAAGGACTGCATCCCTCCGTGTTTTAACCACTCGGTAGGATTATTCTTGGCCATATCTTCGTGATTACCTCGAACGCAGCGGTAATTATTATCCCTTACAAATTTAACCACTTCCTTACTTGCAGGGCCGCGATCTATAAGATCTCCAACAAAAGTAATATTTCTATCCTTAGGAAGTTTATCTATAAGGGCCATTAACGTTTTGTAACAGCCGTGAACATCACCAATTATTATCATATAATAAAATAATACCTTAAAACTGGATTATAATAAACCTATGGGTGAGTGTTTACTAAAGTGTGATTTATGGGAGTTTCTTTACCTGTCTTTCGGAGTCTGGTTTTTCTACGCCCTACCCCAAAGATATAAGAGTAAAAAGTTTCTTATTATTTCAGGGTTAATCTTTCTTAATATGAAAGGCTGGTGTTTAAGTTTTAATATTTTTTGTGACTATCAAAAATGTATCCCGGAGAACGATCAATTTTATAATAATCTTCTATGGTCCATGAGAGTAATAGCTGGAGTAAGTGCATTCACTTTACTCTATAAAAGAAGACGTTTATTTAGAAAGGATTAATCGATGGGTTTCTTTTTCTACATTCGAAAGCTCAAACCCAAGCTTTATATAAAATTTTGAAGCACCCTCATCTTTAGTGCGTAACCTTAATACTTGAAAAGAATCTTTGGCACAGTCGATCACTTCATTTACGAGAATACTACCAATTGTTAAGCCTCTGAAGTCTGGGTGAACATAGAGATGCCTAAGTCTTCCAACTTTTTCATCATTTAAATATGGATCAATATTAAGGCCGCAAATCCCAACCGGACGCATGCCTTCAACGGCAACCACATGCATCTCTCCTGGACGATCGAATCGATTCTCCCCAAGTTCCCATTGTTCCTTAAAGCGCTTTAGATGTTCATACCCCTCTTTTAAGGACTCCTCTAAAAGCTCATTAAAGTCCTCATCCAAAGAAGTAAAATATCCTAGTCTAATATCCATAACGCAGAACTATAACGTAAAAAATGAGTAAAATCACTTGGATTCGTCTCCGTTTCGTCTAGGAAAGTAGGACAAGGACTGGTAGGATTTCCCCTCATTTTGGGAGAAATTTATGAGACGTCTTATCATTAGCTTTATGACCATAGGTCTAATTTCTATTTCTTATGCTGGAATCAGTGAAGGCATGAAAAAAGAGCTACCTATCACTCATGTTCAAGATAACGACTATCTAGAGTTTCATAATTTCCGAACTAGACCTAGGGCCCCAATTGCAGCAGGAATTAAAATCAACGACAAGCCAGTTAGAAGCTTAGAAGAGATCTTTTCAGCTTTTTCTGAAGAAGTGGCAGCTGTTTTACCAGAAGGGCAAACAATCAAAGAGTCTACAGACTCAGAGGGCAGAATTGTTTGGCGCTACCCCATAGGAACTAAAGTTATCCACCAGCTTAATTTTAAAGACGATAAAAAGTCTCTTTTTGAACTTAGGATGATTGAGCGAGTTTCCAATAAGAGATGGGCCTTTGGTGTTTACCATCCTATGGAAGGGAAACTTAAGTTAGCCGATTATCAGGGACGCCTTCCTAAAGAGTTTAATTTAAGAACTCATGATGGAAAGCCTCTCAATATCAAATTAAGCCATATTCCTCTGCATGTTTGCCAAAACTGCCATAACAACACAAACTCGGCCCCTCATCAATACGAGAGCCGTATTGACGTTGGTCCTTGTGAGTTCACTCCTACAAATCCAAATGTAAAAGAGAAGTGGGTAAAGGAATTCATCAATGCCTTTGGTCGAAAGCCTGTAACCAGAACAAAGTAATTTATCTTTTAAATAAAGTTTGATACAAGTAGTCACACACAATTTAAGAGAGAATTATGAAAGTTTTTATCCTTATGGCCCTTATTTGGTCATCGGCTGCTAACGCGGATTTAAGAAAATGCAGTGACTTTGAGCTTACCCTCAATCTTAGGGTCTTATCTAAAGTTTATTTTATTAGAACTATGACTGCTCAAATTAGCGTTAAAAAAAGAAAGGCAACCCTTCTTTGGGATAGTGGATTTGAATCAAAAAAATGGAAGATACATCCAGAGTCAGGCTTAATTTTAGTAAAAGCAAAAAAGCTTGGAGAGGTTTTCGAGTCTTATGAAGATTCAACATCTAATGCTCGCTATGTTCAAATGATGAATTTTATCGAAGACCATGAAGACGAGGACGACTTTAGGTTCACTCCAATGAATGAGTCAGCTCCCTTTATCGGAAATGACTCTTATCCAAATTCAGTTGGTGAATACAAAGTTACTTATTCATACTCAAACTGCCAGGAATAAAAAAGCACACCAAAAGGTGTGCTTCTTCAATTATCAATTTAAAATTTACTTATCTAAAAACAGTTGAAACGGCATTTCTACAAACTTCACCTGCAGTTGTCCACCAACCACCAGTATGAGAAGTTTTAAGCTCTCCACCATTAAGGCGAACTCTTACGTCATCAACATTTCCAGAAAGGTTTAGGTTCTCAGTACAAGATTGCTCTAGCTCAAAGATATTATTCCCTTCAGCAAATAGACCTTGTCCGTCAGCATCACCTGTCATGACATATCTTTTTCTGCTTAAAACAATTCCTTGCTTAAAAGCTTCATCAAGGATCATTCCAGTTAAGATCCCACATTTTTGATCATTGGTTGTCCACCAACCACTTGTGTGTTTTTTAACTTGTGGAGCACCATTAAAAGATAGGTAGATATCATCGATATTACCTAGGTTAGTTTGTTGAGCTCTAACTAAACATTGCTCTTTGAATTCGTGTACATCAGAGGCTTGAAGTAAAAAAGCATTGCTTTCAAATTTAACATTGGCCACGTAAGCAGGAAAATGTCCTCCTCCACCGTTTCCACCGCCGCCTTGTCCGCGAACAGCTCTAATAGCATTTCTTGTAGCGCGAAGAGCTTCTCTTAAGTCTCCGTCAGTCATAATAGTTAAGTTACGATCAACAGCTCTTTGTAAATTAGAAGTCGCTTTTAAAAGCTTAGCTTCCATTGTCGTACGATCTTGGGCCTGGGCAGTCGTCATTGCTGATACTGCAAAAATTAAAGTCATTAGTTTTTTCATTTCTCTCTCCTTGGGTGGCATTCTCTCTGCTGGAAAACTACTAAGGAGGCTACGAATGCTCAATCTTTATTGAACAATTTACAGCGGGAGGTGCTCTATGACACCAGTAATTTCAATGCCTTATATAGGCTACTCAAACATTTTTTATGCTGCCACGTATAAAAACTACAAGAAACCCCACCTAAGTCCCGCTTTCTGGCATGATGCGGATGAATCAGGAAAAGGAGTAAGTATGAAAACATTAGCTGTGGCGGCACTATGTGCGCTTTCGTTACCACTACATGCATCAGTTACTAATTATATCAACTCAGAAGGTTGTACTTTAGAAGTTAAAGAAACTGAGAATGCCTCTATCTACACATTAGAGAAAAATAATAAAAAAGAAGTCGTTACCTTCTTCGAAGGTTTTATGTCAGTAGACTTTGCTTACTGTCCAAATAGATCAGGTGAAATTTATATGACTGAAGGGTCAGCTGGTTATGGAGCCATGGTTTTTTGCGACGAAGACGAAAAAGCCGTTCAAAGAGGCGTTGTTGATTTAGAAGTTAGAAATAATGGAGTTGTTAATAGCTTTACTGTCGACAGTGAAATCAAAGTTAAGGGTGAGTGGTATAAAAATAAGTCACTTTCATGTTCAGGATTTCAGTTAGCAAATGACTAAGATTATCCTATTCGCACTTTTTCTAATAAGTTCAGTTCAGGGAGCCGAGTTGGTTCCTCAAACTGAGGCCTTTATCTTAGAGGCTAAAGAAGATAAACTTTATATTAAAGTTTTAAATGGTCCCCTAAAAGAAAAACTTCTTTGGGTTGATTATAGTTTAGAGAAACCTTCCGGAAAGATTTTTGCGGCAAATCCAATTGATAAGCTCGCCAGCCCAACGACCAGTATTAAGGACGCTCTTTATATTCAGTTTCCTTTTGCTGTTCACGCTGAGCTTGATCCAAATTCTTTAACACCGGCCATGGAAAAGCGAATGAAGGATCATCTTTTTATGAGTCTCGATCGCTATGTGCCGATTTCAAATCAAGATGTACCAGACGTGGCAGAAGACTACGCCGTATCCTGTCCAAAAAGACCAAAAAGAAAAAATGGTGAATACTGCCATAAGGCCACGGCCTTTAAACTTCCCTCTTCTCTATTAAAGATAGTGAAAGAAGAGTCTCAAAAAGTTGATGAAAACCCGGCCCTCGTTGCCTCTATTATCCAACATGAATCTCTTTTTGATGTCTTCTCAGAAAACTTACATGAGAAAAATAAATGTATTAAAGATGAAAAGAACTGCTCACCCTATAGATGGGGAGTTGGACTAGCTCAGCTTGGTCAAACAGATGCTCCTCTGTATGGAGTTGATTGGAATAAAACCATAAAAAGACCAAAGGCCTGCAAAGGAAAGAGAATTACAGACAGCAATTGCCTTAAAGCGCTGATAAAAAAATGTACAAAGTATAAAGACGACAAACTTAAGCCCATTAACTGCCCAAGAGCGGCCATAAGTGCTGCGGCCAAAAAGATCGCGGCCATGATACCTGAGAAGTTCCCAGCGTGGGTCAAGCAAGACGGAAAAATCACTCAAGTGGAACTGGCCTCCGAGCTTAGAAAAGATCCTGTTGAGACGATTAGAAATAAAATTGGGCTCTATAACAGAAGTGTAAAAGTAATGAACTCCTTTGTTGAGTACTTTGACCAACACGGAAGTTTTCCAACAAGCTATGGTTCGGCCTGGGCACAGCTGAGAACCCCAAAGTCACCAAGTATCTCCATGGGCTATCAAATGCTCACAAAAGAATATATTAACCGCTGTTATGTTTGGGAACTGGCAGGTCTTTGTAATGCTATGCCTGAACACTCACTGGTTGTTCAGTATCAAAAACAATTCAACTAATACTGCTTAATCGCGAGTTTAAAAAGGCGAACCACCTCTTTTAAATGAGCCTCTCTTCTAAAGCGAAGTTCTATCCACTCACTACTAGGATTCCGTTGGTGAAACTTTGAATCAGTGGGATGATGTAGACCTTCTGCTCTAATTATCTTTTTAGTTAGTCTTACATCAATCTCATTATTATGATGAAAATGAGCAATCTCTTTATTTTTATAAAAGATGGCCGAACCGCCAGCAACTTTTGAAGGGCGATCTTCAAGACCTTTAATCTTTTCAAGTTCTAAAATAAGTTGCTTTTTAAGTTTACTCACATGCACCTACGCAAAGACAATGGTTCTATTGTTTTTTACAAAGACTCTATCTTTTAGAACGAGTTTAATTCCTTGGGTAAAAACATTTTTCTCTACGTCTCTTCCAGCACGGCTCATCTCTACGGCGGAGTGGGAGTGGTCCACTCTTGTGACGTCTTGATAAATAATCGGACCTTCATCGAGATCATTATTTACGATATGTGCAGTAGCTCCAATAATTTTAACGCCGCGGTTATAGGCCTGACGATAAGGATTGGCCCCTATAAAAGAAGGAAGAAAGCTATGATGAATATTAATGATTCGGTTTGGAAACTCAGCTACAAACTCAGGGCTTAAAATACGCATAAATTTAGCCAGAAGAATATAGTCGGGACCAAGTTCCTTAATCTTATCTACAATTAGTCTTTCATGTTCAGAGCGCTCAATACCTTTATGAGAAATTTCAAACCAAGGAATCTTGAACTTCTCTGTAAGCTCTTTGCAGTCAGGATGGTTTCCAATAACCCCTAGAATATCCATATCAATATTATTGGTATAATGCCTTAAAAGAAGATCCCCTAAACAGTGAGTCTCTTTAGTCACCATGATAACGACTTTCTTTCTTTTATTATTAACGAATCTGAAGCTTGCTCCGGTTGGTAGTACTGAAGCTATATCTTTTTCAACTTTAGCTCGATCTAGTTTTCCCGTAACACCGGTACGCATATAGAACTGTCCGGTTTCTTCATCTGCAAACTCATGAAACTCAACCATATTTAACTTATGATTGGTTAAAACAGTTGTAACTCTGGCAATAATTCCAAGTTCATCGGGGCACTCAATAAGAAGGATATTTACTTCAGCACTCATGCTTTAATTTTTTCCATCTTCGGATCGTACATAGGACTTAAAGAAATTTGAGCCGGATAAATTTTTCCTGCAATCTCAATAGTCCACTCTCCTGACTCACAAAAGGCCTTATTAATAGGAGTATCTCCTCCTTCAATCATAAAAAGCCCAACAGCCCCACCAAGCGTATGTCCGTAAGAAGCGGCTCTTACATAACCCATATCTTTACCATCTCTTCTTATAACTTCCGCATGACATAGAAGTGGCTCAGGATCTTTAACTAAAACTTGGGCCAATCGACGAGTAAGCATCGTGGCTTTTTCCGGTTTAGCAGCTATGGCAGCTTCTTTACCAATAAAGTCTCCACCTTTTAAATTAACGGCGAAACCAAGACCAGTCTCAAAAGGATTATCCGTATTATCAATATCGTGACCGTAGTCTCTATAACCTTTTTCCATTCTTAGTGACCCTAGAGCTCTAAGTCCAGCGTGGGCCAAGTTAAATTCTTTTCCTGCCTCTACAATTTCATCATAGACCTGAACGGCCTGCTCAGTTGGAATATAAAGTTCAAAGCCAAGTTCACCGACGTAAGTGATTCTAATCAGCCATAGCTTTGAATAACCAATAGAGATTTCTTTTGCCCCTCTAAAAGGAAAGGCTTCATTCGATAAATCTGTTCCCGTTAATTTTTGAAGAAGCTTTCTTGAGTTTGGTCCTTGAACGTTTAACTGAGAAATTCCCCCAGTCACATCATGAACAAAGACATTTTCCTCAGGAAGAATATTTCTCTTCATATGAGTTTCCACATGTCGGTGCATGGTATCGGTCACGACCACGAGGAATTTCTCTTCACTCATTTTTGTAACAGTTAAATCAGCTTCAAGTTTTCCATCCGCATTAAGCCATTGGGTATAAGTGATCATTCCCACTTCACCATCGACCTCATTGGCTGAAATTCTATTAAGAAGTTTTCCAGCGTCTCGGCCAACAACTTCAAATTTCCCCATAAAAGACATGTCCATAATACAAACATTCTCTCGGGCGGCCTTATGCTCTTCGGCCCAATTAGGGAACCAATTTTCTCTTCCCCAACTAAGCTCTTCAACTTCCGCCTTCTCTCCAGGTTTTGCAAACCAAGCCGGAGCTTCCCAGCCACTTACATCAGTAAAATAAGCACCCGCCTCTTTCATGCGATCGTAGAAAGGAGATTTTTTACAATTACGTGCAGTTTGAGGAATCTTAAATGGATAATGACATTTATATACATTCCCTAAAGTTTCTACGGTTCTATGGGCGCGGTACTTAGGCGTGTTTTGATAAGTATGAAGACGGTCAATATTCATCCCCGTCACATCATACTGAGGAAGACCGGACATAATCCATTCGGCCATTAATTTTCCAATCCCCCCACCAGTTAGGATTCCAATAGAGTTTAAACCAGCGGCCACAAAATAATTCTTAAGCTCTGGGGCTTCACCAATGATTGGCGCCATATCGGGAGTAAAACTTTCTGGTCCACAGAAAAACTTTCTAAGACCAACTTCCATTGTGATCGGAACTCTTG
This sequence comes from Halobacteriovorax sp., assembly GCA_002720865.1. Lineage (GTDB taxonomy): Bacteria > Bdellovibrionota > Bacteriovoracia > Bacteriovoracales > Bacteriovoracaceae. Next base: position 1,127,334 of record PBIO01000014.1, on the reverse strand, counting down.
CCATGGCCTTTTCTAGAAAAGGAGTCATACGATCCCAATCAGGGCTTAGGTCTTGAAAAGAAAAATTCGCTGGAATTTCTGAGTCCGCCAGCCAAGGGGCGCAAACGGGCTCAAACATTCCAACCATAATCCCATCAACTTCCTGACGGTAATAACCATAGCTAGATGGATCTTCTAAAACAGGCATTCCCTGAGGAAGGTCCTTAATTTCATCAGTAATTAAATAATAATGCTCGGCCGCTTGGTTAGGGATGGTCACTCCATTTTTTTCACCAAACTGACGGGCCCACATTCCTGCGCAGTTAACAACATACTCACAAGAAATATCTCCTTGCTCAGTTGTAACACCTGTAACGGCCCCATTCTTTGTTGTAACACCTGTAACGGTTACTCCTTGAATAAGCTGAGCCCCTTGCATACGAGCACCCTTGGCCATGGCCATGGTTGCTCCAACCGGGTCTACCTTTCCATCTGTTGGAACATAAAAACCGGCCTCTAAGTCATCAACATGGGCCAGTGGAAAAAGCTCTTTAATCTGAGCTGGAGAAATTTCTTGAACATCAATCCCGCAGTAGCGGTTAAAAGCTGAAACTCTGCGATACTCTTCAAGGCGATCCTTATTTGAAGCTGCCTCGATAAAACCGATGGGCTGAAACCCTGGGGAGTGCCCGGTTTCCGCTTCAAGCTTTGAGTATAAATCTTTCGTATATTTTCTAAGTTCAGTAGAGGTTTCTGAAGTCGATCCAAAAGTCACCATCAATCCGGCTGCATGCCAAGTCGTCCCGGCCGTCAGTTCGCTTTGCTCTAAAAGAACAACATCTTTCCAACCAGCATGAGCTAAGTGATAAGCTGTGGAAACACCGATGATTCCCCCACCAACAATTACAACACGAGCGTGCTTAGGTACATCTACCATGAAAGGCCCCTTGATCTGAAAATTTTAAAAAGGGAATCCTATAATGAGGCAACTCCCCCCGTCAAAAAGGTTTCATGTCGGTCCGCGTGCGGCCTTTTGGGGTGTGTCGCGTTATTTTGTCCTGGATATCGTCTGCTCCGGCCTCCTGCCTCTCGCAGACATACCGGTCGTCCTGACCATAAAAAAAGGGAGCCATTCAGCTCCCTTTGTAAAAATATATATTTAAATTCTTAATTATATTTTTTTAACTTGAACAGCGCATGGCCCTTTTTGACCTTCACCTACTTCATACTCAACCTTGTCATTTTCGTTAAGGTATCCGCCACCTTCAATTCCAGTTGCGTGAACGAAGATGTCATTTCCACCCTCATCAGGAGTAATAAATCCAAAACCTTTTGCTTCATTAAAAAACTTAACTGTACCTGTACTCATAATCGTAATCCTAAAAAAAAATGTTCTATAACACAAAATGTTATTACTGAGTTTTACCACATGGGGAAAATAAGTAAAGGAATACCCCATAATGGTTAGAAATCAGTGTATAGTGTAAGAATATGGAAAATAAGCCTAAAAAACGTCGAACCTTTGACTTAACTGACATGCAAAAGCACGCCGAATCTAAAGGCGGCAAATGCCTAGCTAAGGAATACAAGAATTCTACCTACAGGCTATTATTTGAGTGTCGTTGTGGTCATAAATGGAGAGCTACTCCACTTGAGATTATGGGTAAAAAGAGCAAGCCTGGCTCTTGGTGCCCTAAGTGCTCTTAATCCCAGAAAAGTTGGCAGCATTTTAGGAATTAACCTTCGAGATTCCAAGTACTTACTATTTTACTGGCCCTCATTCTAGAGAATGAGAAAATAGGACCATGGGAGCTTTAAAAGAAAAGGATGAAGAGGAAAAAGGCTTCGTCGAGGTCACCAACTCTAGGTCTATTCAGAATATCCTAAGAACAATCTACAACTCTAGGGAGTGCGTTTCTGCCTTTCAAATAACTGCCGGTGAAAGTAAGAATACAGTCGGCTTCTTTTTTGATTATCAAAAAAAATCTGAATATATCGACTTTAAAAGCATGGAGCTTAAAAAAGGTCTAGGTTTTGATAAAGACAAAGAAGTCTTCTTCCACTCAGATTTTCGAACGACCATCTTCAAATCAAAAATTAAATCTGCTAATTCAACTAAACTTAAGATCAGCTTTCCCACCACTCTTCGAATTGAAGAAACTAGAGAAGGCGGACGAGTTAGGCTCGGCCTAAAAAGTAATCTCATCCTAAATATTTATCTCTATACAGAGAACTACGATAAAATAAAAGTTAGCTGCCAAATTCTTGATTACTCAGAGGGCGGCGTCGGATTACTTGTTCCTATCGAGTTTGCTCCTTTTTTAAATCTTCATCAGATTATCGAAATTGGAGAATCCCATATAGATATTCTTTCAAAAAAATATTTTTCCGTAAGAAGTCTTAGTCCTCTTGAGAATGTTCTTTCCGGTGCTAAGTTTATTAGAGTTGGCGGGGAATTTACGGAATAAGCTTCTGATAAAACTTTAGGGCCTCTTCTGACTTTATCTTTTTTAAGTGCTGAGTGATTCCATTTACGTAGGATAAATGTCTTTCATTAGTAAGATCAAATAATTCCTTTCCTATTGGGTCTATGTCTCTTTCACCTTTTTTTGAAACAAAAAGAAGCTCTCTTCCAAATTTACCTTCAAAGCAAAGCTCTTCTTTAATCAGCTTAAATCCTAATTCGTTCAGGAATCTTCGAACCTCAAAAAGATGATACTGAGGACTCAAAAGCAGATCGAACTCTCCCTTTAGATTCTTAATAATATCTATAATCTCTTCACCGCCGACACCGCAAATGCAAATAAGATTCTTTTTCTTTTCTAGCTGAATCTTTTGAGCAGGAATGGTTTGTAGTTCGTATCTGTTAGGACTTAGTTCACCAATTTTAGTTAGCTTAGCTTCTAAAGCTTTCATTATCCCTGGAACCTGATCCACAAAAATAACTTTCTTAGCCTTTTCTTTTTCCAGACAGGCCAATCCAAGTTTTCCATGATCACAACAGGTATCCCAAATAACTTCATAGCCATTAGGAATAAGCTCAAAAAGTCTTTCTAATTTAGGACCGAGTTTAGTTTTCATCTAATAAGATCTTTTCCATTCGAATATCGTCCCACTTTTTATCATCCGCCCAGGTAAATTCTTCGATTCTACCTATTTCTTGATAACCGATTTTTTTATAAAATGAGATGGCCCTAGAGTTAAACTCAAAAACCCCTAGCTCTATACGATTGGCTCCATGAAAGAGGGCTCTTTCTTCAAACTTTTCCATTCCGATCTTAGCTATTCCTTTCCCCCAGTACTCTCTTTCGGCAATAGTAAGTCCAAGCCATGCCGTTCCCTTTATTTTCTTATAAAGATGACCGGGATCCATCATTAGGGAAAAATTTCCGACCGGTTTATTATCGACACAGATAAATTGAATTTCATGGATATAGTCGCCCGTTTTTAGATATTTCGATGCAAAGACTTTTCGGTCTGCTAGCTTATTTTGATCTTCTTGTTTAAAGATTGGAGTTATTAGTTTAAAAATTTCTTCGTCAGTTTCCCACCTAAATAAAGTATCAATATGATCGCTTTTAAGAGGGTCAAAAAGTTCAAAAGTAATATTCATATCTTTATCCTATCCTAATCCAGTTATACACTTCTATCCCAAGTTTAATTCCAATTGATAAAAGGATAATACCTGAGACTAAAGAAATACGGCCCATGGCCTTTTTACTATGAAGGAGTTTGTTAAAAAAGGATGAGATTAAGACAAGGCCTAGAAACCAGAGGGTGGATAAACTTCCTGCCCCAAGACCAAAGGCGGTTCTTTTTTCAAAAGAATCATACTTTGCCGAATAGCCTCCAATTAGAAATACCGTATCAAGATAAACATGGGGATTTAAAAGGGTAAAACTTAGGGCCATCAAAATAGCTTTTTTTCTTGAAAGCAGTAGACCACTCTTTTCAAAACTTATTTTTGCTCCCCCAAGACCCTCTTTAATTTTTTGGTAGGCATAAAATAAAAGAAAGCCTACTCCGCAAATACCGACGATAATTTTAAGAGAGGGGTATTTTGCTAAGACAGAAGCGGCCCCCCAAACCCCAACGAAAGTTAGAAGAAAGTCAAAGAAGATACAAAGGCCAGCAATGAGGAAGTGATGATTTCTCTTAAGTCCCGACTCTAGGACAAAGATATTCTGGGCCCCAAGGGCCAGGATTAAACTGGCCTGCAAGGTGAAGCCCTCTAAGAAAATTGACTTCACTATTTTCCGGTAAAGTTAGCCGCAATAAGCTTTCCATCAAGACGCATAAAAACATAGAGAATTTGTTTTTTCTTGTCTTTAGATTTGGAGTTTTTAAAACTAACAATCCACTCTTCCACGCCTCTAAATTTCTTCTTTTCACTTTTGATATGTTTTGCATCATTCCATGTTTTATCAAGAGCTCCACGTTGAATATAATTCAAAACGTAAACCTTCGCGATTTTAGGAAGTCTTTTTTCAGTCACCGGCTCTCCCATAGGAGCTGGAGCATGATGATGACCGTGATCACCATGAGCAAAAGTGTTTAAGGAGAAAAGTAATGTAGAAATAAGTAATAATGTTTTCATAATTATCCTATAAGCTATCGTGTCCACTATGGGAGTTTAGATCTTCGTGATGGTGAATATGTTCGTCTTTTGAAAAACCAAAGTCATCTGGATAGCGGGTATGAAGGTATCCATGCATTTGCATTAAGAAAAGCAAAAAACCAGCTAAGATAAGAAGGTCATTTGATACTCTGGAAAGTTTTTTAAAGAGCTCTGTTTTTCTGGCCCCCGATAAAATTATAAGCATAAGTGAAAGAGCCGCGATCTGACCGACCTCAACCCCTACATTGAAGGATAGAATTCTTCCAAGAAAATCCATGCCTTTTTCCCCTAGAGGTAATTGCTGAAGTCTCGTAGAAAGTCCAAATCCGTGAATTAGGCCAAAAAGAAAAACCATTCCAAGAAGCGAGGGCGAAGATTTAAGGCCAAGGTAGGACTTAAAATATCCGTTATTATCAAATCCCTTATAACAAACCGAAAGGGCAATCACTGCATCCACTAAAAAATAGTTAGCGCTTATTCCTAAATAGGTTGCTGCGATCAGGGTGATACAATGTCCGAGGGTGAAAACTGAGATGAATTTTAAAATATCCTTAAAGCTAGTGAGAAAAAAGATTACACCAAATAAAAAGAGCAGATGATCGTAGCCTGTAATCATATGCTCCGCCCCAAGCCAAAGATAGTTCAGCATTCCACCGTCTAACATGGCCTGTTTGGCCGAAGCGCTTATCCCGTGGGCGTAAACGGAGTTAGTAAGGAGTAAAGGCAGTGTAATATAGGCAAGTTTTCGCATAGAAGAATCTTACAGGCTTGAACAGTTAGAGGCAAAACTCACAATTTTATCATTTTAATCAACTGCATCATCATTTAAACTTTACCTATGCAATATTTCTTTAAAATCTGGCTCTTATGCCTTTTCTTTATTCCATTTTTTTCCATTTCAGGAATCCCCCTACCTTTTATTTATCCAAAGGTAATTTTATTTCAATTTTTAATCGGTCTTGGGCTTATTGGATCTTTATTTATTAGTGACGAAAATAATGAAGTTGAGCTCGGAAGAATTCAAGTCGGTTTTTTCTCCCTTTTAATTTTTAGTATTCTCTCTCTTTTTTGGGTTAGCGATATGCCCCTAGCGCTCTTTGGATCTTTTTGGAGAGGAACGGGAATTATTTTTTATCTGGCCATCGTTATAGGTAGTCTAACTTTAAAAGAAGCTAGGATAACTAAAGATTTCTTAGCCGCCGTATTTATTGCAAGTGGTTCCTTAATGAGCCTCATCGTTCTCTTTAAAGTTTTCTTTGTCTCTCCAAAAGCTGGAGAAACTGCTCTTATGGGAAATCCAAACCCCCTGGCCTATTGGGTGGGATCAACTATCTTTGTGAATTTAATTTTTAGACATATTTTTGATGGAAAGAAAAAATATCTTAATTACTTTATTCACGCTCTTTGCTTTGTGACCCTTATTTATCTAGGTTCAAGAGCCTCACTTGGCGGTGTAATCCTAGGCCTTATCGCCTTTGCTCTTATGGCAGATAAAAAGACCTTTAAGATTTCACTTGGGGCTATGCTAGCAGGTATTATTGCCCTAAGCGCTCAGTACTTTCTCAGCCAAAACTCAATCGTTTCAAATATGATTGAAAGATCAACTAAATTTGTAAGACTAGGGGTCTGGCAAGGAGCCTGGGATTCGTTCTTGGCCAAACCAATTTTAGGCTATGGGATCAATGGTCTTATTCAAGGTTATTGGTACAATTATACGCCCACTTTAGGAAAAGATTTAGAGTGGAATGACAATGCTCACTCTGTGCTTTTTAATATCATGGGTGAATTTGGTTTAATTGGTCTTATCATTTTTGGGGCCATCATCTTTTTTATCCTTAAAGAGATTTTCCAAAAAGAAAAAAATCAAAGAGGGGCCTGGCTTGGCTTCTTTATATTTACACTTAGCTACTCGATGGTTCAGCCCTATTACCCAGACCCAAGTATCTTAACTTTATATGTCCTATTTCTCTTTAGTGACAAAGCTATTTATAAATTCAACCCAAATCTATTGCCTTATAAAGGCCTAAAGCTCGCTCTTGCGTTGGTTCTAATTTTCGTCTCGTTTAAACAGTATTCTCAAATCAAACTTATTAATAAAGTTAGAATTGATATTGTGAATAATGAAAATTTTAGAAAGCCTTGGGATGAGTATATGAATCAGACCTCCTACTTAGATCGAGCAGGTATGATGAGGCAGCTTAATAAACAAATGAAAGCCACTTTAAATCAAAATCTACCTCGCTTTGAAAGGTATAAAACTCAGTTTCCAAGGTTCATGGTTTCTGAATACCCAAAAATTATTGAGGCGCAACCCCAAAGACCCCGTGCCCTTGAGAACTATGCCGACTGGTTAACTCGAAATAAAGAATATGATAAAGCTTTACAGAATCTTGACAAGATTTTGGAAGGTTCTGCTAACATACCAAGAGCCTATAAAATTAAAGCGCAGATTTACGAAGAAATCCGCCAATATCAAAAAGCAAAAGAAATGCTTTTAAAGGCTAAGAAATTAAACCCTGACTATATGACCTTAGATCAAGATTTAATCTATATTGAGAATAAGCTAAAAGGGCTTTAGTTATGGAAGAAAATCAAAAGGCGTGGATATTACTTTTTATGGCCTGGATTGTCGCTGCTATCTCTATGGCAGGCTCGCTCTTCTTTTCTGAAGTCATGGAATTTCCCCCTTGTGCCATGTGCTGGTACCAAAGAATTGCCATGTATCCTTTAGTGGCCATATTTATGATGGCCCTGTTTCCGCTTACACCGGTAGCAATTAAACTCTCCTCTCCCCTTGTGGGAATAGGCTGGGCCTTTGCTCTTTGGCATAATCTATTGCACTGGGAAATCGTTCCTGAGAATGCCACTCCTTGCATGGAAGGGGTCTCCTGTTCGACTGTTTATTTAGACTGGGGCTTTATAACTATTCCTCTACTTTCATTAATTGCCTTTAGCCTTATTGCGGGATTACTCTTTCTTTGCAATCGAGAATTAAAACGTTAGGATTCTATTTATGAACAAACAAAAAATCACAGTAATCGCCACTTCAGTCCTTATCATCATTGGTTTTATCCTAGCCGTTTTCTTTTACCAAAGAGCACAGCAAACCAAGTATGGTTTCCTTGCTGAAGAAAATGCGGAAACTTTTGTTAGACCTCACTCTCCAACAATGGGACCGGAAGACGCAAAAGTTTATCTGGTAGAATTTTTGGACCCTGAATGTGAAGCCTGCCGTGCTTTTTATCCTGCCGTTAAAAAGATTATGGAAGATCATAAAGGACAAATTAGATTAGTCGTTCGTTATGTTCCCTTTCACGGAAACTCTAAATACGTTATTGGAATTTTAGAAGCATCAAGAAAACAGAATCTCTTCTGGGAAACATTAGAGATGGTTTTTAAATCTCAGCCTGCCTGGGGAAGTCATCATAATCCTCAACCTCAAAAACTTTGGGGCTTTTTAAATGCTGTCCAAGGTCTAGATGTTGCCAGGCTAAAACGTGATATGAGCTCAGAAGAGATTCCAAAAGTTATTGATCAAGACATGAGGGATTCACAAACACTTGGTGTACGTGCCACTCCAACATTCTTTGTAAATGGCAAGAAACTACAGCAATTTGGGTATGAGCCACTACTTGCTTTAATCAGAAGTGAATTAAGTAAGTAATATTAGGAAGTACTTGAGTGTTTTACACCTCATATTTTCTTGCATTCACACCCTTTGATTGTCACGGCAAAACCTGATTCATAAAATTCCTTAAGAATTATTTAACCGAAACAAGGAAGTTTTATGAAGAAGATTATCGTGGCCATGACGGTCCTTTTATCGACCTCAGCATTCGCTGATAGAATGGTTATTCAAAATCCACAAGATATGAAAGCCCTAACTGAAATGAAGTCCCTAACTCTTAAGAAGAGTTTTACATTTAACAACAATAAGTATGTTGTCGTTGAAGGGATGGACGCCAAGTCGCTTAAGTCTGTTGTAAAAGCAGAAAAAGTTTTCCGCGACATGGAAATTTATCTTCCAAAAAATGATACTCAGGAAGTAACCGCTGCTACTGGTTGGCATGTTGACTCTCTTCAGTACGATAAGCTCCCAACTCCTACTCGTGGAAGCTCTGTTATCGTTGCTGTTCTAGATACAGGTGTTGATTATAATCACAACAACCTAAAGCCAAGAATGTGGACTAATAAAAATGAAATTCCAGGAAATCAAATCGATGACGACGGAAACGGTTATGTAGATGACGTTCACGGTTATGATTTTGCCGACAAAGACGCCGACCCAATGGATGGTGGATCACATGGAACTCATTGTGCAGGTATTGTAGCTGCCACGAAACACGCCACAAGTAATGCTCGCGGTGTTGCTCCTCATGTAAAGCTTATGGCCGTTAGACTTATTGGTTCTCAAGGAAAAAGTTTTATGACTGACGCCGTTGAAGCTATTAAATACTCTGTTAATAACGGAGCAAAGATTCTAACGAATTCTTGGAGACTTTATAGCTCTTGGACTCGTTACTGGGATCAAGATGCATCTAATATGCTTAAAGAAGCTATTGCTTGGGCCGGTGAAAAAGATGTGATCTTTGTTGCTGCTGCTGGAAACGAAAGAAAGAATAATGACGATAGAATCGATACTGTTGAAACAGAGAAAATCGTTCCTGCTGGATACACAGGTCTATCGCATCTTTTTGTTGTTGCTTCTTCAACGACTAATGAAGGTGTTTCAGGATTTACAAACTACGGTGTTAAATCTGTTGCTGTAGCTGCTCCTGGTAGCAATATCTACTCAACTATTCCAAACAATAGATGGAGAAATATGAGTGGAACTTCAATGGCCACTCCTCTTGTTGCTGGAGCTCTTGCTAGAGGTCTTTCAGCTGGAATGTCTGGATCTGAGGCCATGGCCAATATGAAAGCAACTGTGAATAAGAGTGACCTTTGGGACGCCAAAGTTGAAACAGGACATATCAATTTAGTTAAATATCTAAAGTAAAAAAAGAAAGCCCCGGAAACGGGGCTTTTTTATTCGTGACTATTTTTCTCCATATACTCTAAAGTCTTAAGCCACGCTTCCTCATCCTTAAGAATTCTTTGCTCTTCTTCCCTAAGCATATTATCCCTATACCTAGTTTCCACTTCTTTTTGGACATCATTCGATACCGAAGCCAAAGTTCTGAAGTTGAGCTTCTTCTTTTTTACTACTTTGGGCTTATCTCCCTCTGCCGCTAAGGCCGTAAAACTAATAACAACAAAACAAGCAAAGATAATCCATTTCATAATTTTATTCCGCAGGGGTTAGATTCTTGAATCCTCATTATGCGGCAGTTCTGAATGTCCATGAAAAGAAAATTTATGGAGGTGTAAAATTAGGGACTTACCATATAAGAAGGGGTTTCTTTATATGGGGTAAGTCCCTTTAATTACCAGTAAAAATTGGCACTTAGCCTAGTCGTTATTCCACTGGGCCTGTAAGGCAGTAAAATCGCCGTTAAAAACATTTATATCCATATCACTCGATGTACCAGGTACATTGTAAAGACAGGATCCAGTTCTTGAGCAGTTGATCTCACTTGAGAACTGCCATAGAAAATAATTTGGCCAGATCCCAGTAGGATAATCAGTCACTCTCGATTTAAACCTGGCATACCATAGCTTTGACTGCTGGAAGATGGGCTTGTTTTTAAACTTAGTGTTTAGTTTTTTAGTCGTACTGTGATTTGCATAGACCACTGGAATTCGACCGGTTTTTTCATACACATAGTCCATAAAAACTTCGGCTTCATCTAAGCTCATAAAGCTACTTGATGATGTGTCCTCTAAATCAAGAACCATAAGGGTGTCTTCTTCTCCGTCAATTAAGGAGAGAAAAAGGTCAGCTTGGGCGATGGTGTTTCCACGGCGACCTAAATGATAGGCCCCCCATAAATAACCTCGCTCTTTTGCGATATTCTTTCTTTCGACATACTTTTTGTCTACTCGCATTCCTATACTAGATCGGTGGATAACTCCCACCATTTTGGTATCCGCTGCCATCTTGTTCCAATCAATTCGGTTCTGCTCGTAAGCATCGATAACAATCGAAGTACCTTCTTTGTTCCAAGGTGCATTAAGGGCATCAATATCAGTAACATCGTCGTTACCGCCATCATTACCATCATCATTTCCTTGGTCATCATCCACGCCGCCGTCATCGTCAGTTTCGCACTTGGAGTCATTCTCAAGTGAGTCCGATCCGGCAACCAGCTGGGTTGAGGGTTCATTAGTTTTGGTGCAATCCTCTTCTGGGGTTTCCTCCACACAGGAGAAAGAAAGGAACGCCACCATCATTAGTGTCAGTGTCAGTTTTTGGCTTCTCATATTAAACCCATCGGGATGGGTTCAAAAGGCCTTAATGATCGGCTTTACATAGCTTTGACCGAGGGAAATTGCTTCCGGTCAGATACTCTCAACTATGCGATTTGCCGTTGAAAAACATGCCTGCAATAAATACCCCCCGGTAGGGGCTTCAAAGTCGAGCATTTCACCCGCAATATAGACACCTGGAATCTTCTTTAACTCAAAAAAATTTGTTAACTCAGAAAAGCAAACTCCGCCGGAAGTTGAAATGGCTTCATCAATAGGTCGAATACCTGTTAATTCTAACTTAAGACTTTTGATATTTTTATCAGGCTCAGTACTACTTATCTCCTTAAGAAGAATAAATTGTTCTTTTTCTATCCCAATGCTTTTTCGTAGATGATTACTCAAGGAAGTTTTAGCTTTTTTATCAGCGAGCTTTGCTTCAATTTGTTCCGCCGTTAGATCTGGCTTTAAATCTAAAAAGAGATTAGCCCTTCCCTTTTTTAACAACTCATCTCGAATTTTATTTGAAAGAGCGTAGACCCCTCCCCCTTCAATTCCAAAAGGAGTAAGCATGGCCTCTCCCTTGATAATCTGGTCTTTAAAGCGAAGAGCAATATTTTTTAAGGGATAGCGATCTACATTTTTAATAAAGTATTCAGACCATTTTTTTTCAAAGCCGCAGTTCATGGGAAGAAGAGCATTTACTTTTATTCCTAGGTTTTCAAACATAGAGACCCAAGCTCCATCGGATCCGGTTTTCTTCCAGCTCCCTCCACCTAGGGCCATGATAATTTTATCTCCGTGAACTAAAACTTCTTTTCCTTCATTCTTAAAACTTAATTCCTTATTTTGATTTATCGAAATCAAACTATGATTTAAAAATAGGCTGAAGTTTTCATTCTCTTTTAATATCTTGGTCCAATTAAGTAAGATCTCCGCCGCTTTAAGTTTTTTAGGAAAAACTCGGCCGCTAGAGCCCACAAAAGTTTCAACTCCTAGCTCAGAGCAAAACGCTCTTAAGTCATCTGGGGTAAACTCATTGATTAGCTCTAAAAATAGTTCTTCATCTTTACCGTAGCGAGAAGCAAATACTTTAAGTTCCTCACTATGAGTTAAGTTTAAACCGCCATTGCCGGCCACAAGAAATTTCTTACCAAGCCCAGAAGAATGATCATAAAGGGCCACAGCTTTTCCCTTCTTAAGAAGCTTATAAGCTGCAAAAAGTCCCGCCGGACCCCCGCCAATAATAATGATCTTTTCCATAGCTCTAATTACCTGAAATCATGGATCTTTAATACTGTTATTATTCTAACACCCCTTAGAGATCTTTCATATTCTATCGAATCGAATTCATAGATTAGATAAGATAAGGGGTGTTTAAATGGATCCTCATCATCATATTCATGACCTCCCAGGCCCATGCTTGGAGAAGCGATAAAAAGAACAAGAACAAGGCCATCTATGGCACTGACGATCGCTTTGATATGCACCAAACCAATGAACGCATCAGAAAATGGGGCACGGCCCTTGGGCATTGGACCGATGTGATGAAAACTAATATTGACGGTGAAGAGCTAGAGCTTATTTTTCCAAATATGATTGAAGAGTACAATCTATGTAAAGACGAAAAATTCTCTAAACAGCCAACCTCAGCCGTGGCCTGTACAGGCTTTCTCGTTGCGCCCGATCTTATGCTTACGGCCGGTCACTGTATGGTGGAGTCTGGAGAAGTAAAAAATAAAGCAACTGATAAATGCCAAGACTTTGATTGGGTCTTTGACTACGCCATTAATAAAAAAGGTGACAACCCTCTTAAAGGAAAATCAAGTTCCATCGTTCGCTGCAAAGAAGTGATCTACGGAATTCATGAAAAGAAAGGTAAGAATAGAAAGGACTACGCCCTTATAAGACTTAGCAAAAAAATGGAAGGTCGCCATAGTTTTCAGCCTGGAAACCTAGAAGAGTTATATGAAGGTAAAAGAATTGCCATGCTGGGTTTTCCTTCAGGTCTTCCCCTTAAGTATGCAAGTGACGCTTTCATAAAAAAAATGAACCCAGAAAAGGTTTATTTTGAAGGAACTGTGGATGCCGTGGGAGGAAACTCAGGTTCTCCCGTTATCACCCGCAAAGGAGAGCTCCTTGGAATTCTTGTTCGCGGTAATAATGATTTTGTCATAGATAAAAAGAAAAAATGTAAGCGTTGGAATATTTGTAATTCTGAAGGTGATAAATGTTCAGACGGAAAACAGGATAGTGGCTACGACGCTGGTATGCATATTCAAAAAATAACTCCCCATATCCTCAAGCTAATTAACGAAAACAATTAGGCAGTTCTACTTTTTCATTAAGCCAAGCCAGTCCCCACTCGTCTTTAAAGCCGTAACGGTCATAAATAGGAATAGAGAATTGTTTTCCTTTGATGATAAATCTAAGCGTAGAGTAAGGATAATCTTCGCATCTTTTTACAATGCCAGCTCTAATTGGATTCTGATAAACATAACGATAGCAGTTCATAAAATAATTGTTCGCTGAAATTACACACCATTTATAACGCCCGCCGAAGACTTGATTCACTGTTCCCGCATAACGGTGAATCCTAAGAGTTAGTCGTCTATTAAACTCGCGCATGAATTTATCGAGATTCGCTTCAGGAGTAATTAAAATCATATGATAGTGATTGCTCATGAGAACAAAATTAATCAGTTCTATTGGAAACATTTCATGAGCCTCTTTTAGGCTATACTCGGCTAACTTCCAAACTATAGATAGTGGTAGCTCAAACCACTCCTTATTATGGCATCTAGCTGTTACGTGGTAGGGAAATTCATTTGTTCTAATTAAGTCTTTTCTTGGCATAAAGCACCTCCAAGGCTTTCTTAGTCCATTAGGTTAGTGAAAATCTAAAATTCTTGCTTAAAATCTAAGTTTTTTTTCAAATTTACAAGTAACCAGGTACCTAATAGGATGGGGGGGATGAAGAAGTTTGCTGAGCGTATTGTTTGTATGACGGAAGAGTCCGTAGAGACGCTTTACCTATTGGGTGAAGAGCATCGTATTGTTGGTGTTTCTGCTTTTGTTGAAAGACCTGAGGCTGCTAAGAAGCTTAAAAAAGTATCTGGCTTCACATCGGCAAATATAGAAAAGATTATTGAATTAAAGCCAGATCTAGTTCTTGGTTTTTCAGACATTCAGCAAGATATCGCAAAAGAGCTTATTGCCAAGGGGCTCAATGTTTTTATTTCTAATCAAAGATCCCTTGAGGAAATCCTCTCCTATATTCAAACTTTAGGTTATATGGTCGGGGCCGTGGAGAAAACAAATAAGCTTGTATCAAAACTTTGTGCAAAGATAGAAGAGACTAAAGCACTAAACTTAAAAGGACCCCGAGTTTATATTGAAGAATGGGATGAACCGACAATCTCTGGAATTAGATGGTTCTCTGAATTGGTTGAACTTTGCGGTGGGACTGACGTTTTCTCCAAAAAGGCTAAGGGCTCTTTGGCCAAAGATCGCTTTGTAACAAATCAAGAAATTATTGAGGCAAAACCCGAGCTATGCCTGGCCTGCTGGTGTGGGAAAAAAGTTGAGCTTGACTCCTTAGAAAAAAGAACAGGATTAAAGATTCCTGTTACTGAACTAGACCCTGCCATATTTTTACAACCGGGACCGGCTCCCATTTTAGATGGCATCGATATATTAGTGGAGCGCTTTAAAAATGATTAATTTTGAAAATACTTACTCTAATCTTCCAGAAGAGTTCTACGAAAAAGCTGATCCTGCAAGCTTTCCTAAGGCCAGCCTTCTTGCTTTTAATTATAAGCTAGCAGAGGAGCTTGGGATTGATGTCTCCTCAAAGTCAGAGGCACAGCTGGCAATGATCTTTTCGGGACAAGAAATATTAGAGGGCTCTGAACCTCTCGCCATGGCCTATGCCGGTCATCAGTTTGGTCACTTTGTTCCCCAGCTTGGCGATGGTAGAGCTCTACTCCTTGGAGAAACAAAAGGATTTGATATTCAGCTTAAGGGCGGCGGAAGAACATTTTTTTCTCGCGGCGGTGATGGAAAGTCTGCCCTAGGTCCGGTCATAAGAGAATATATTTTAAGTGAGGCCATGCATCAGTTAAAAGTTCCAACCACAAGGGCCTTGGCAGCAGTGCTAACGAACGAACCTGTTTATAGGCAAGAAGCTGAACCGGGAGGAGTTTTCACCCGCGTGGCCAAAAGTCATTTGCGAGTTGGAACATTTCAATTCTTTGCTAGTCGGCAGGATCATAAAAATCTCAAAGTCTTAATGGACTATGCCATAAAAAGACATTATCCGAAGGCGACCTCACCAATAGAATTTCTAGTAGAAGTGGCCAAGGCACAAGCAGAGCTCACGGCCATTTGGACCTCACTTGGATTTATCCACGGGGTTATGAATACCGACAATTCTTCAATTGCGGGAATAACAATTGATTATGGTCCTTGCGCCTTTATGGATGAATATAAAGCTCAGAAAGTTTTTTCATCCATTGATAGAAATGGTCGCTACGCTTTTATGAATCAAGGACCGATTACCCAGTGGAATATTTTAAGACTAGCGGAATGTCTTATTCCACTAATTGATCCCGACGAGAATAAGGCCGTCTCAAAGATTGAAGAGTCCTTAAAGTTCTTACCTGGATTAATTCAGGAGAAGATAGAAGAAAAATTTAGCGAAAAGCTCGGTCTTCCGGACTCCAATAGAATTTTGAATCATCTTTTTCTAAGCTATCTTGAAGAAAACCAATTAGATTTTACTCTTTCTTTTAGAAATTTACCTGAGCTTTTTAATGGTGATTCAAAGGGTTATCCAGATACTGAAAAACTTCAAAGGTTCCTATCCGAGTGGAGGCCAGTAGCAAAGACTAAGGAACTTCATAGTATTAACCCGCTCTATATTCCTAGAAACCATCAAGTTCAAAGAGTTATCGATGATATTTATAAAGGACAGCTTGATAGCTTTAAGAATATGAATAAAGTTTTAGAGAATCCCTACAGTTTTAATCAAGAACTTGATCATTTTAAAGAGCCTCCTACCAATGAGCAGAGAGTCACAGAAACTTTTTGCGGAACCTAGATAATATTAATTGTTTCTACTATAATTCAAACTTATCAGGAATTCTCATAACTTAGGTGCAAGTCATGGATATAGTAGCTGAAACTCAAAGACTTCAAAGGCTAATTGATATTTACCCTGAAGAAAAACCCTTTATTGAATGGGGACCTAAGTACAGCTTAGAAGAAGAGACTATTGATAGCCACCACCTCTTAATTGTTCAGTATATAAACCTTCTTCATCTAATGATTGAAAAAGAATCCCATGAGCTCTCTATTGGATCAGTCTTTAATGCCCTTAAAGAATTTGCTGTAATTCATTTTGCTTATGAAGAAGAATTTTTTGATGAAGTTAATTACGAACATACAGCGGAACATAAAATTGAGCATAAACTTTTCACGACCCAAGTAGATGAGCTCTTTAAAAAATATCAAGCTGGTGATGAAAAGATGATTCAAAAATTATACGAATACCTTCAAAACTGGCTTTTAAAACATATTCTTGTTCATGATAAAAAATACCTAGGGGCCTTAAAGAATCGCTAAGAATTAGCCAACTTCTTTTTCGAGCTCTAAAACCTTTTTTAAGACGACACGAATATCCTCTATCTTTACTGGCTTAGAGATATGATCAATCATACCGGCGTTAAAACAAGCTTCCCTATCTTCTGAGTTAGCATTACCAGTAACCGCAATAATACTTGGACAATTTGCCCCATAAATTTCTACTAGTTTTTTCGTGGCAGTTACTCCGTCCATAACAGGCATCTGCATATCCATAAAAATAAGCTGGTAACTAGTTTTTGCAACCATCTCTAGGACCTCTTCACCATTTGAAGCAATATCCGATTCGTAACCTAGCTTTTTTAAAATCATCGATAAGACTTTTTGATTTACAGTGTTATCATCAACAACAAGAATCTTTTTAAACGAAGGACTAGAGTCGCTCTTTAGGTCTTCTTTTTTCTTTATATCAAGCAAACAAAAAGTACTATCAGCTTCTTTATAGGGGTATCTAAACGTAAAACGAGAACCCTCCCCTTCACTACTCTCCACCGCAATCTCACCATCCATAAGCTGAGCTAACTTTTTTGCAATTGATAACCCAAGACCCGTTCCACCGAAGCGTCTTGTGATTGAATTATCGGCCTGTGAGAATTCCTCAAAAATTTCCTTTTGAGCCTCCTTAGAAATACCAATTCCAGTATCGATTACTGAGAACTCAATTCTATTATTCATTTTTTTAGATTGAAGCTCTACCTTACCTTTACTTGTAAATTTAATGGCATTTGTTAAGAAGTTTAAGATGATCTGCTTAAACCTAGTGACATCCCCTTTTAAAACTTCAGGAGTATCATCAGAAATATTGAGGATCAGCTCGATTCCCTTAGATTTGGCCGCATACTCAGAAATTGAAAAAGCTTCTTTTAAACAATTATGAAGATCAAAGTACTCATTCTCTAAATCAATTTTCCCAGATTCAATTTTACTAATATCTAGAACATCATTCACGATGACCAGTAGGTTCTCCGCACAAGATTTGGCTACGGCCACTTGCTCTTCTTGCTCCTTAGAGAGCGAACCAGAGTCCAAAAGTTCCATCATACCAATTAATCCATTCATAGGAGTTCTAATCTCGTGGGAAACATTGGCTAAGAAATCTGATTTGGTTTTAGCGAGTTTTAAAATCTCCTCATTGGCCTGCTCTAGGTTTTTAGTTCTATGAGCGACCCTTTCTTCAAGTTTTTCGTTTTCAGTTTTAATCTTACTATGAAGCTGAGAAATCTTTTCTATCAATCTATTAAAAGAGTCCTTAAAAAAGGAAAATTCATTTTTATAATCATACTCTAGACTTAAAGGTTTTAGTTTTTGTGAATCAAGCTCTTCGAGTCCTTGACTCATTTTTATAAGCGGCTTTGAAAGATATTTATTTAAAAAATAAACCATAACAAGCCAAAGAAAAGCGGTTTTAATCAAGGAGTTAATAAGAATTAAAAGAAATCCATATTTAACTCTTTGAATAACAACCTTATGACTAGAATAGATTTTAAGAGTTCCAATTTGAATAGTTTTACCCTCATTCTCCTTTAGCACTGGATAAGTCACACTATAATGCTTTTCAGAAAATCCTTCTTTTTCCTTTGCCTTGAGCTCACCTTTACTCTCAATCTTTTGACCTTTTTCATCTAGGAGTAGAGCCCCCGTAACAATATTGTTCTTTTCAATACCCAGTAAGATGCTTGAGATAAGTTGATCATTATAATTAAAGACCGCATCCGTTAAGGACTTATCAAAAGTGGTGCCGATACTTTGCATATCGGCCTTTATATCCCTTTTAGTTTGCTTAAACTCCAAATAAAGCTGAACTGCCGTTACGAAAATCGCTGCCACAAAATACAGACTAAAGACTGACTTTAAAAGCTGAAGACTAATAGAATCTCGGAGGTTAAATTTAATGCTTCCCTCCTTTTGCTGGACAAGAGCTTGGGATCCAATTCTCCCAAATCATCTTATTCTCTTTAACCCAACGGGCAGCAACTTTGGACACATCCTTTTTATTGGAGTCAACCTCAAAGGCCAGCTTTGCAATTTGCTCATTTTTAAAATTAAATCGCTTTAAAATTTCATGGGCGCAGGGAAAGCTCTCTTTTAATCTTTTAGAGCTCGCTTTTTTTAGCCAGCCATTCTTAGGATTGCCGCAGTCATATTTCCATTCCTTGCTAACACCCCAGGATGGATCTGTTTCGCACTTTGGATCGTATTCGGGAAATTCAACAAATTCCCCCTTATACTTATGTTCAATCCAATTCGGGGTCCAATTAAAAAGAAGTATTGGCTTATTCTTTTTAAAGGCCTTATCTAAGGCTGCCCAAAGACCATCTGAATCTTTGGCCCTCTCAAGAATAAAGTTAAGTCCAAGGGCCCTAACTCTGGCCTTATCTGGTTTCTCCCACGGTCCACCGAGATATCTTCCTTTGCCACCACTACTACTTGTAGCAAAAACACTGGAGCATTTTTTTAAGGCCTTCCAATCTGGCAAACCTGGGCAAAGCTCCTTTACATAAAGTGGATACCACCAATCTTCCCTGGTCTTAGCATCATGAGTTCCTGCCCCCAGCATCTTTCCTTCAGAAGTGAGTTTTTCGAACTTATCGGCCATGGTCCCTTCCCAAACTTCCACTTGGACATCTGACCACCCTCTTGATAACTCACCCCACTGCTCATCAACGGGAAGTTTTTTAAATCGACTTTTTATTCCATGCTTTTTATAGATGCCACTTAGAATTTCAGATAAAACAATCTGACTGGTCCAATTATTTTTAACAATGACCACTTCTTTTTCCGAGGCCAAAGACAAAGGCCCAAGACTTAGGCCTAGAAAACACAATATTAAGACATTACTAAATTTTCTCACCCAGTCTTATCGGTATCTTAGAGGGCGAGCTTTAACTTTCAAGACCAAAAAATATTAATAATTACGAGCACTTATACTTACTCAAGAGAGACTACCGGACCCATAAAAATACCTTATAACAACCATGTTAACTTTTAATTATATTTATACATAAACCTAACCTATAAAGTCTTCAGAACTGCTTAACAAGCACAACCTGGAGAGAGAAATGAAAAGCCTATTACTTACATTTTTAGTTTTATTAAATATGAATACTGTTATGGCAAATGAAGAAGTGATTCAAACTTTGCTAGATGAAACACATGAGGCAACCCTTAGAGTTGCTGAAGACACCTTTATTCCAAATATCATGGGATACGCCTGTCCAGTTCCGGCCATCAATCTTGAGCGCTACCAAACTTGGCACCGTGCCCTTAATCATCGCCGCGGTGGAGACTTTGGCGTTAAGGTTTTTGCTTTAAGAATCAAAGATCCTAATATGCAATTTTGTGGTTGGCCAAACGCCACCGAAGTTTTTGGTGAAGACTTTAAAGTTGGAGCTGAATTTAAAATTTCTATCCGTACTGTTCGTGAAATCGTTAAATTCACAAATCATAATGGAGAAGAAAGCACCCACCTAAGAGAAACTATCTCTAGTTCTCTTAACGACAAAGAATTGTTCTCTCAAGCTCGAGTGGCTCTAAGCCCTCGTCAATAACATACTCTCTCTAAAGAAGGACCTTCGAATGAAGGTCCTTTTTTCTATTTCTCACTAGCAATATTACGAAGATATTTAGAATAATTGTCTAAGTAATATTTAAATTCTCCATGCAACTTAGAGTTTTTCTTTTTCAGTAAGTCTAAAGAAGACAGACCTTCCTTATTTTTTAGTTCTAAACTAGCACCACTTTTGTGAAGTGCCATTAGGGGAACGAGGCACTTGCTTTTAGAAGCATAGTGAGAAGCTGTAAACTTACTGGAATCTTGAGCATTAAGCGACGCCCCCTTTTCAATAAGTAAATCGACTAGTCCAGCCTGACATTTTTTTGAAGCTAACATTAAAGGAGAAAAGCCTCCTTCTTGAGTCTCATTTGGGTCTGATCCAACTTCTAGTAAGTGCTTTACAACTTCAATTCTTTTAGAGTTTACTGCGATCATTAAAGGAGTTCTACTCTGATAATATCTCTCATTTAGAAAAATTTTATGAGAAGAAAGCTTTTTAACTACGTCAATATGTCCTTTTCGGAGTGCATAATGGAAAAAGGTCTCTCCATCCTTATTCGCATAAGTCACTAACTCCTTGTCGCTAAAAATTTGATCAACAACCTCTTTTTTTCCTTCAGTTATATCTTTATAAATTTTTTTAACTTTTTCACTGGCAACTAAATTATTTTCTTTATCTAAAACGGGATTTGAAACTACTAATATCAGCATAGACAATACAAATCCCACAGTCGAAATCTTCAAATTCCTAACTAACCTCTTATTGTCAGGGAAAGAAAACCTTTCATCTTTCCATACATTTAAAGCTTGTTTATATTTAAAAAAGATACCAATAAAAAGAAAACCAAAAGCGACTATCTCAAACGAATAGTCTACATCTTCGAAAGGGCGAAAATAGTCGCCAATTGTGATACAGGGAACCGCAAAAATGAACACCCACATCAATCCATTAACGTATGAAAGGATTCCTGTTTTTAGGCTACTCATAATTTTTCTTATTGTTAAGGTATGCGGATTTAAAGCCTTACTAGCTTGAATTCGAGGATTACTAATAAAATTAACAATATTAGAAAGTGTGAAGAGTATTGAAACAGGGATAGAAGATAACAAAATAAAAAATAACTCATATACCTTAAAGTCAAAAACAGAAAAGAAGCCACCTGCACATAGAGCAATTATCACAAATCCTATTAAAAGATATGGGATCGAAAAAAGAAGCTGAGCGAGGATTAAAGATGAAAGTAGTTCTTTTTTACTACAAGGAATACCATCATAATATTTAATAGAAAAACCTTGCAAATTAAACGATGTATTAATGAAAAAATAAATCAATAAATTGATAACAATTCCCCAATAGATTGAAGTGACTATCATTTTGTAATTCAAAAGTGCTATTGCAAAGAATATTATGGCCAGTGTAAAGTTGACCTTTAAGAAAGCCTCTTTAGCTTTTTTTGTCTTAACCTCTATTTCAAAAGAGATAATGTTTTTCATGACTTTATTCACGCCACGTCCTCCGTTTCAAAGAGAAGGTGGATATCTTCTGGTGAGTGAATAAGTGCTCTTTTTTCTTCTAGATAGAGAACCCTGTCAACTTTACCAATTAAATCCTCAACAATATTCGTAGCTAACAATATTGTGCACTCACCACTTTTTTTGAGATTCATTAAGTTTTTAAAAAACCTAGCTCTAGTTTCTGGATCAAGAACTGCCGTAACTTCATCAACTATCAATAGTTTCGGATTTGAAGACAAAGCTCCAACTATTTGAATTTTGTTTTGCTGACCTGTAGACAAGCTACCAATCTTATCAAGCTCATTTATACTATAAAATTTTAAAAGTTCTTTTTCTTTTTCTAACGAATAATTGGGATAGAAACTACCATGATAAGAGAGAAAATCTTTAACTGAAATATCATGAGGTAAGATAACATCTTGGCTTAGAAAACTTATATCACTACGATAATTTTTCTCATCATCAAAGGAGTCCTCTCCAAAAACCTTAATTTCTCCTGTGGATGCTGGCTTTGAACCTAGAATTAAGTCAACTAAAGTTGTTTTCCCTGTTCCATTCTTCCCCAATATTCCAAGAAATTCTCCTTTCTCCACTTCAAAAGAAAGATCCTCAAAAATACTCTTCCCAGAGGGAACTGAGTAACTTAGGTTTTTCAAAGATATCATTTAGGTAGTTTAAGGCAAACCCGAACCCCATGAAAGCTTCATGGGATTACGGGTAGATAGGCAATTAACGGTGCATATAAACTAGGGCACTCTTAATCTTTCTTAGGCTTTTCACAAGGGACAAAGAAGTCAGCTTTGATGCTAAATCTTTGCTCGCCCTTGGCATTAAAACTCTCACTAAGGGAAAATCCGAGGGGGTGAATACTTCCCTTAGTAAGAGCATTACGTATATATGATGAGCCCATTGAGTCTTGTGATTTACAATTGTCATTTGGACGAATTCTCATTCTTCTAAGAATCGATTTGTCGTAGTTTCCTTCAACTAGATTCTTATTAAGTTCAACCATGGCTGCAACCGCTGATTCCTTATCCGCATAATAATAAGGCACAGAAAGAGAGGCTTTTTCATAGATAAACTTTGAACCAAAACGTCCCGTAAAGTCTCTTGGTTTTCTAGTCGAGGTTATTAAGTCTGAGGCACCGCCGCCAACTCCGCCAAGAGCAAGGTCAGAACTACCGCCGCTAATACCGCCCGCATGAGCAGGTCCTTGATTAAAAAGACAAAGGAATAGGGCCAAACAAAGTGTACCCTTTGCTAGTGAAACTAAGGATTGGCAGACTATTCTCACTCCGCCGGCTAAACGATGCATTTCATTCTCCTGTAATATGCTTCTCACATTTTTTACATATTCTTTATTAAGTTCTATTAATTCCGCATAGGCTTCTTTACTAACATCAGTGATGTCGTACTGAAGCTCACCTTTAAATATATTTCTTTTCTTTCTTGTTTTTTGAAGTTCGATAATCGCCTTAACGATGCCGAATGAGGTTACCTCATCACTTATAAAAGTAGAATTGGTCTCATTAATATAAAATCTTTCCTCATCTCTAACGACGAGCTTAGATTCAACTAAGGTTAGGGCCAGGTCTGCTCCGTGCTCACCGTAGTTCTTATAAATGCTATTCCATGTGATTCCGGTTTTTTCAGCAAGAGCAATATCTAAAAAGATATCAAGTAAAACCGGATGAGATTCTAGAAGCTCACAGAACTCATTTTGAAGAGATTTCTCAGCTTTCATTCGGCTGAACTCTTCCTTTATAAGCCCGTACTCTTCACTTTCTTGCATATACCTTTCATCGAGCCACATCTTTCTGTGCTCAATATTTGTTCCTGTTTCACGTAGGATCTTTAGACCTAGATCGATTCCAGCCCGCTTTTTACCGTTTTTTATCTGGCTAAGCATGGCCGAAGAAATATTCCATTTATTAGCAATCTGCTCCATGGAAAGTCGGGTGCTCGATAGATAGCTATTTAAAGCATCTGAAATGACATTTGTCGTAACTTGCATCTTCTCTCTCTCTCTCAATTATCTCGTATTCTATGAATACTAAATCTCAAATTTTTATCCAGCGAATTGAAGCTTCTTCCCCTATGGTGCATTTTGCACCTACCAGTTTCTTCGTCAGGAAGAACCCCTTCGCCATCATGACGAAGGGAATCTGGGGGGTAGGAGAAAGTTTTACAAGCACCGGTAGGAGTCAGTGCTGTTTGTTTCAATGACAGGAATTTAGTCTGAATCCAGATTTTTTGCGACCGGAAAACACTGGCTCAAGCACTTTTCCTTAACCCCTGTTAAACCAAGTAATTTCCTAACTTTAGCCATGGATACGGGAAGTTTTTATAGGCCTTCCCCTCCTCCAATAATGGGAAATTAACATCAGGTTAAGAAGTTTGCTGTTGTATAGGCGAGCAAGTAAACTAGATTCATGAGTATGAAAGAAAACGAACAACCAGAAGGCGAGCTGGCCATTAGAGTCCAGACCATGCCAGAGAATACTAACCCGGCCGGAGATATCTTCGGAGGTTTTGTCCTATCCCAAATGGATATTGCCGGCGGCCTAGTCACAAAAAAAATCTCTAAGGGAAGAACGGTAACCATCGCCGTTGATGCCATGACTTTTTATAAACCAGTTATGGTGGGAGATACTCTTTGCTGTTATGTAAAATTAATTAAGCAGGGAAAAACTTCCATGACGGTTAAGATTGAATCATGGGTTGCACGTCAGTACGAAGATATTCGTGAGAAAGTAACTGAAGGTGTCTTCACTTATGTGGCCGTGACAGCTGACCGGGTCCCTCGAAAAATCGACGAACCCTATACAGACAATTAGGTACCTGGTTACTTGTATATTTGAAATATTCAGTACTTAAGACGACATTTGTCATTTAGCCTCAATTTAGTTAATTTTGCCTTTCAAAAATTAAGGGGATACCAATGAAATTAGTCGTTCTAGCTTTTTTAGCAATTTGTTTTATTAGTCTTTCTGCATTTGCCACCGAACACTGCGGAGGACCTTATTACGACGCTGCGGGTGTTGAAGGGCAAGCTGGAAAGTTAATGGCAGAAGGTGGTCAGCACTATGTTACGGCCTATACTGAAATTGAAAATGAAAACCCTGATATGAACGTAGTTTGCCACGCTCTAGATGGTGCCGCTGAAAAATTTGAGGCTACAATTCCACTATATACGAAATGTTTTAACCTCTACAAAAGAGCTGAAGAAGTTTGTGAAGAACAGTACCGTCACCTAGCCGTTGAAGGCATGAATAGATGTGATAAGGCCGGTTCAGAAAGTCCACAGCTTGTGGCGACGATGAATCAACTTTTCGCTCAGTACTGTAACTAAATTTTCTTAAGCCAAGCGCAGAGGGTGCCCGTGCTTCGCTCTTGAGGCTCTAGCTTTGAGTGGACGATCTTAAATCCCGCGCGCCTAACCTCTTCTGTTAAGAGATCAATAGTTGTTATCCAGCGGTGGGGAAAAACACGTTTCCCCTGTACTTCCTGCCAGTCCATTTCCCAGCGATCTGGGCCAGTGCTATAAAGAATATGATCTTCGTAAACAAGATAATCTCGATCAAGCATCTCAGACATATCCTTGGCCTCGATCATCGTATGCAAAAAAAGAAGCCCTTCATCCTTTAATAAGTCATGGGCCACTCTAAAAAAATTATTCCTATCTTCCTTATATACAAGGCAATGAAGCAGGCTACTGTCCACCACTAAATCCACCTTATCAGTGGTCACAATTTTGGTGATATCTGAAACTTCAAAACT
Organism: Halobacteriovorax sp.; assembly: GCA_002720865.1. Lineage (GTDB taxonomy): Bacteria > Bdellovibrionota > Bacteriovoracia > Bacteriovoracales > Bacteriovoracaceae. Next base: position 1,101,898 of record PBIO01000014.1, on the reverse strand, counting down.
GGCTTCTACTCCAAGGGCCTTAGCATTTTCCTTGGCCAGACCTATGGCCGTCTCTGATAAATCAAAACCACGCACTTTAAAGCCAAGCTTTGCTAAATTTAAAGCGCAGGTTCCCGTTCCTGTGCCTAAGTCCACTGCACACAGCCCTTCGTAAGAATTAAAAAACTCTGGAAGCTTTTCTCCAATGGCCTGATTGATCTCGTGATTAAAAAGCTCTTTAGGATCCGTTTGCCCATCCCAAGAAATTTTATCCTTGGCCGCTAGCTGCTTATAGACGTCTTCGTGCATATCGTAGTATTTCATATCTCTACTATCTCAAAGTTGGTTGTGTCGATTTTTCCTTTAACCATAATATGGGTAATAAAAGGAAAAAACAAAAACTTCCCACCCTCGTCTCTCACTCTTTTCCAATACTCGATAGTCTCCTTGGGAACTGAAGTTAACTCATTATAATTTTCTTCACTTAAAACTTTTACTTCATGGGGTAAAATACCAAAGCTTCCCTTTTTCCTCGTTGTATCCCGGTCAAAAATAATCGCTTCATTCTTGCCTATGATCTCACTAATAGGAACCCGGTAAATCTCACGCCGATTAATAACCAGATCTGTTTGATACTTTTTAAGTTCTTCTACGATTATTCTTGGATCAAGGGCCGAGAATTGGACCACATCATTCCACTTACAGTTTAAAATAGGCAGACTTTCATCCATAAGCTCTTCTCGCCCTTCATACTTACTGGCGTGCTTTACATAGAGCTCGGAGCTTTTATCCATATCATTGAGGGGGATCAAAAAATCCCCTTCCATTGGCACTGGTTTTAAATGGTAAATGAACGACATAGCCTATGAAGCTACTTCACCGTGAACCGATTTGTCTTCTATATTAAGTTTTGATTCAAGCCACTGCTCTAAGATTCTGGCCGCACGGTAATTTGGAAGTCCGTCTTCCACAATTTGTTCGGCTCCGTTTAGGACCTGAGCAACGACACGGTAGGCGTAGATTGGTCTTTTATTTTGTGAATGAGATGAATAAACCTGTACGTAGCACTGAACGATATCGCTGCTACTTATGATCACTTTTGATTTAGGCCAAGGAACTGGACCGCGAGTAATCTCAAGCCCCTTGTAATTATGCTTGATAATGGTTTTATTAAACCAAAGGGCCGCGCAGACATAGCCGATCCCAAGTCCTATGACCGGAAAGATTAAAAAAACTAAAACGCTTGGGTCGTTGGCGTAAGCATGTTGAATTGATTTATAAGGAGTTCCATTGACAGTTACTGAGCCAGACCAGGTAGCCGTCAAAAAAGTAAAAACAAAGGCGTTCCAAAAAACCGCGAAGAAAGTCAAAAAGCCTCGTCCTTTAGTATTCCATTTATGAACAATTGTATTGCCATGAATTGAGGCCTGCCCATGCTCATCAGTAAACGGACCAGCGCCCTCTACATATTCTTTTTCAGACTCTGATACTTTTTCCCATAAATCGCTCATATTTTTTCCTATGGTGTCACTGATATTTTTACGACCCTTGCTATATCACCTTTTAAATTTCTAATTATCAGGTCGTATTTTGGGTTACCCACTTTTAAGGTTTTAATAATTATTCGTTTTGGCTTCTTCTGATGTTCGCAAGTGTAATAACCAGCATTATTACAATGAACATACATATCTTCGTCGGCTTTTAAATAAATGACCTTAGTCTTTCCTACTTGAAAGTTGATGGACTCTCTTTTAGCCGAATCAGGAACCTGGGCAAAAAGCCCCACGGAAAGGCAAAGAAGCGTTATTGTTAAGATCGTTTTTGTCATTGAAACTATAGTTTATGAGAAGAATGTCTCTCACATAAATACAGTAACTTAAAAAGATGTTTAGAAGGTTTATATGGGGTAAAAGCACCCTATGTTTGGGGCAAAAAAAAGCCCCTCAGAGAGGGGCCTTATAATTACTTAACTTTGATAAGTTCGATTTTAAACTTAAGTGTTGAGTGAGGCTCGATTTGTCCGCCAGCACCTTGAGCGCCGTAAGCAAGCTCTGAAGGAATAGCTAATTCCCAAACATCTCCCTCTTTCATTAATTGAAGAGCTTCAGTCCAACCTGGAATAACACCATTTACTGGAAAAGAGATAGACTCTCCTCTTTGGTAAGATGAATCAAAAACAGTTCCATCAATCAAAGTTCCTTCATAATGAGTTTCAACAGTTGATTCAGCAGTTGGAGTTGCTCCGTTTCCTGACTCAAGAACGCGGTACTGAAGCCCTGATGCTGTTACAGTAACACCGTCGATTTTTTTATTTTCAGCTAGGAAGGCTTCCCCTAGTTCTTTATTTTTCATGGCCATTTCATTAGCAAGTTGCTCGTGAGCGGCTTTCATTTTATTTTGGAATTCACCCATAACTCTGTTGATCTCAGCTTCTTCAAGTTCACTTGGCTCTTGAAGAAAAGATGAACGTACACCTTGAAAGAAATCATCAAATTGAATATCGATGTTTTGCTTTTTAAAATCTCCACCGATTTGACGACCGATGATATAACTAACTTTTTGCGAATCTGTTTCCATAGTTTCCTCTGAATTGTGTTTATTTCCCGTAGTTTTGTCATAATCTGCGCAATTACGCAAAGGTGCCAGGTACCTTTTGGGACTATCCGCGTTAAGGCTCCGAATAGTGTAAGCTTATAGCATGAAAGAAATCATTCTCGAGCTCACAGATTCAAAAGAGATCATAGAGATAAAGGCCATTCAAGAACTCTGGAGTGGTTACGGCGTCCTTAATCGGGTCACCACAGAAAAGACCTCTGTTATTGAAAAACTCATCAACATAGAAAGAGGTAAGAATCATCCAAGGGGCTGGGACACCGATTTCTCTCACCAAAGAAAAGCCAAATCATATGAAGTAGAGATGAACTTCTATAAAAATTTTAATAATGAGATTCCCTTTGCCTACTCCCCTCGTTTTCTGGCCGCAGGAAAAAGAGGTCATCAGCAGTACCTTATTCTAGAAGATTTAAAAACAAAGTGTTTTTCCCCGAAAGCTTCGGTTAATGATGAGGAGATTAAGCTTTGTTTAAAATGGCTTGCTAAGTTTCATGCTCACTACCTAGGAACTTCTCCCACTGGTCTTTGGGAGATTGGAACTTATTGGCATCTGGATACTAGGCCTGACGAGTTTAAGGCCATCGAGGATATTGAACTAAAAAAAGCAGCTCCCTTAATTGATAAGAAGTTAAACGCTGCTAAATTTAAAACTTTTGTGCATGGAGATGCCAAGCTGGCCAATTTTTTATTCTCTGATACTGAAGCTGCTGCGGTGGACTTTCAATATATTGGGGGCGGAGTTGGCGTCAAAGATCTCGCTTATTTTCTAAGCAGTATCTATAGAGAAGATGATTTAGAAAAATATGAAGCTAAATGGCTTGATTATTATTTTGGCGAATTAAATAACTTAGAAGTAGAAAAAGAATGGCGTGGGCTCTATCCCTACGCCTGGTGCGACTTCTATCGCTTCTTAAAAGGTTGGTCCCCAGGTCACCCAAAACTCAATAGCTATTCGGAAAAGATGAAAGATAAGGTTTTAAAATGTTTATAGAGCTTTTAGACCAGGCCAAAGAGGCGGCCCTAGCGGCTGGAAAGATTATTAGCTCCGTAGACGGAAGCACTTTATCCCTACTTGGAAAATCAGCTGGTGAAAGCAAGGCCTCTAGTGCCCTAACGGAAATTGATCTAAAAGCGCAGAACGCCATCCTTGAAATTTTAAACCCCTCCATAAAAAAATACGACCTAGGTCTACTAACGGAAGAATCCCCAGATGATAATTCCCGTTTTGAAAAAGAATATTTCTGGTGTGTGGACCCCCTTGATGGAACTCTACAATACTCTAAAGGAGAAAGCGGTTACGCGGTTTCAATTGCCTTAATCAAAAAAGATGGAACTGTTGTAATTGGAGTTGTATTCGATCCGGCGAATAAGAATCTTTATCATGCTATAAAGGGTGAAGGCGCTTTTAAAAACGAAAACCCCTTTAAAGTTATCGAAGGCCCGGGGGAGTTAAACGAGATTCCCATCGCTGGAGCTGTGATGATGGCCATCAATACCATTGAACTCGCTCCAGCAGTTTTTATTAAACCTCCAAAAGAATCCTTAGGAGGAGGCTGTATTTGGGATTACGCTGCCACTTCCCTTATCTCTTTTGAGGCCGGTGGGTTCAATTGCCAACATAATGGCGAGCCCTTTGATCTAAATCCAAAAGAATCTCTTTATATGAATAAAGTTGGAACCATTTTTTCTAGTTCTAAAAGTCTAATTTTATCTAAAAAATCATAACCACCAGTTAAGCAATCAGCTTCTAAGTTTTATTAGAGACCTAAACAACTATCCTAAGTAACCAAAATTATTGTTTTAACTCCGGTTAAGGAAAACTGAAGCAAAAGAGTTTTTTTTAAGGAAAAAAATTTTTACCTGCCCTATAACTTGGTCATCGAAACAACAGGCGCTGATGCCTAACTAACTTTTTGGAGTTCAATATGAAAAAATTTATCGCTATCGCTGCTGCACTATTATCACTTTCTGCTTTCGCTGGAAACTTAGACAAGACTGAAATTGTTTGGTTAAAAGGTGAAACTGCTCAAGGTGTATTCGCTAAAGCTGAAGCTATGGCCACTGAAATCAATGGCGACAGATGGGGAAAAACAAAATTTTCTTACTTAAGCCAGTGTAACCCTACCTCTTCTGACTTTGAAGATAGCCATTCTTTCAACAGAAAAGCTTACACTTCAACAAGCAGAGTAACTTTTAACCATGTAACTGGTGTTTATGGAGCAACTGTAGTTGTTCGTTGCGAAGACTAATTTAATAATCGGCAATAATGCCACTAATTATATATACGGAGTTTATTATGAAAAAATTTATCGCTTTAACTGCTGCCCTACTTTCTCTTTCTGCTTTCGCTGGAAGATATGACCGAGTTGAACTAGTAAGAGTAAAAGGTGAAACTGCTCAAGGTGTTTTCGCAGAGGCTCAAGCTATGGCCGCTGAAATCAATGCTGACCGTTGGGGAAGAACTAAATTTTCTTACCTAAGAACTTGTAACCCTACTCACGGTGATTTCGAAGACAGCAACACTTTTCGTAGAAAAGCATTTGCTTCTTCAAGCAAAGTTTATCTTAACCACGTAACTGGAATGTACACAGCTATTCTAGACGTACGTTGCGAAGACTAAGAATAAAATAAAAAATCTCTCCTTTTTGAAGGGCGCACTTACGGACTTGCGCCCTTTTTTTATTTCCCTTAGAGAATACCAAGTTTTCCTAGGGCAACCATAGAACTTACCATAGCAAATGCCACAAAGATGAACTGATTGAGCAACTTTCCTGGAAGATGTTTTATAGACTCTTCAACTGCATCTAGCCGTTTTTCAATTTTAATAAATCTTTTATCTATTTCTATAAATTTCTCATCTAGCCCTGAGAATTTATCATCCGTTGCTTTTCTCTCTCGTAAAAAAGCTATCTCAAGGTCCTTCTTTAGCAATAAATAATCATCCTTTGTCGCTAAATTTAATTCCACAATGGAGCTCCAAATCGTTATCAGAGTTCGAGATTGATTCTCATCAAACCCAGCTTCTTCCATCATTTTAACATGCTTCAAATTATCTACTAACATCTTTCCTCCAACATAAAGTTGGTTGCCCTAAAGCAGAACTTAGCTTACGGGATCACTAATAACCCCTTGATAATTATTCTCTTTTTTAGATTTATTTTTCTAGATTGCGCATTAAAAACGAAAAAAGACCTTAAATTCTCGTTTCACTAATGAAAAAAATTCAAATAATTTTCGTACTATTTTGCGAAGGCACCAAGTTTTTTACAGGCTTCCCTAGAAGTACAGCGCTCAAAATAGCTCATGACATTAGGATAGTTTTTATAAGTTGGCTCTTCCGTTACCTGCCAAAGAACATAGGCCACGCAGATATCTGCCACAGAAAAACTATTATTAACTAAATACTCTTTTCCCTCTAACCTAGTTTCTAATAGAGAAAAGATTTGCTCGATTTTCGTTTCCGTCCACTCGGTCCAATCCTTTTGGTACTCCTCATTAGTCTTCTTTAGCAGCCAGTATTTATGATAAACACTATCCATCGTGGCGCCGCTAAAATTAGTCCAAAAATAATACTCCGCTCTTCCCTTTATATCGTCAAAGGCCGGTGCGAGTCCCTTTTCAAGATAGCGATCCCCAAGATACATGGCCGCGGCTATGGACTCGGTAAAAGTACCCATATCATCCACATAAGCTGGCGATTGCCCAAGAGGATTAATCCTTAAATACTCCTCACTCTTATGCTCGGACTCCTTATACTGAAGCTCCTTTACCTCGTAAGCAATTCCAAGCTCCTCTAAAGTCCAAGAAATCTTCGCGCTTCTATCCTGCACTACAAATCGATGTAAAGTTCCCATAATTGCTTCCCCAAGGTTTATATCGTCTAAGTTTTTGACATGTTATTTCTACCGTATTTCTCGTATTTTTGCCCTTTTTTCCTAGGATTTGCAAAAATAAGGGATGAATTTAAAGGTACTTATCGCCATCATTATCACCTGCGCCCTAGGCACGGCCCATGGAAAGTTCTATCAAGAACCCGTGGACGCCATTATTAAAATAGAAAGAGAAGACAGCACTCCCCTAAAGATGGCCTTACCAGAAAACTTAAACGTCATCGTTTGGAATATTTATAAAGGCAAAAAGAAAAGTTTTGCATCCGACCTTGAAAAACTATCTAAAGACGCGGACCTTCTCCTTCTTCAAGAAACCCACCTCAAACAAAAAGTAAAAGACGCCCTTTCTAAAGGCCCCCACTCCTACCATATGGGAGTCTCCTTTAAGATGCGGGGAACCCCCACCGGTGTTTCAACTGGCTCCACCGTTTCCCCAAACTCCGTCGACTACCAAAGAAGTAAACGGGAACTTGGTTTTACCACTCCAAAGATCTCGCTCATCACAAAATACAATATCGCTACTTCCGGTGAAGAATTAATGGTCATCAATATCCACGGCATAAACTTTGTTACCTTGGGCTCCTTTAAAAAACAGATTAACGCCCTTCTTGACGTGATCAACTCCCACTCAGGACCCATCCTTTTTGCCGGCGACTTTAACACCTGGTCAAAAAGCAAGTACAGCTTCCTTCAATCCTCACTTAAAGAAGCAGGCCTCACGGAAGCCACCTTCGAAGAAGATAACCGCCTGCGCGCCCCCATCATCAGCCGCATCGGCAAATACAATAACCCCCTCGACAATGTCTTTGTCCGCGGCATGATAATCAAAGAGGCCAAAGTCCTAAGCAACTTCAAAGGCTCAGACCATCATCCCATCCGCGTGAAGCTGGAGCTTTAAGAAAGACTCGTGTAAACTACAAGTCTAGAGATACCTAAATGAAAAATTTAGAAAAACTCATTCAAAAAAAGAAAACTCACACTTTAAGAAGACTCAAAGAGCGATTTGAAATAGAAGTATCTAGTGAAGAGCTTTGCAAGCTAAATGAAGAGATAAGCTCAGGCATTTATGAACTCTCTCATTTTGATAAGGATAGATTTGGTATTTTTAAAATTAGAAAATGGGAATGCGAACTTTATGCTGTCTTCCAGTACAATCTAAATACTGTTGTAACAGTTCTTGAGCTAGATATGGATCTTCAAGATTTTTCACTATAGCAAGTAAGCCTGTCCCGGCCAGCCAGGTACCTAATGGCCTAAAATCGAAGAAGCGCCCTTAACTGCCCGAGGTAGGAATCACCGAAAAGATTATAGTGATTTAAGATATGGTAGAGCTTGTAAAGGCCGTTTCGATAGTCATAGCCTTCAGGCTTTTTGTAGAGAGAGAAGTAGGTCTCGTAAAAGATAGGGGGAAAGCCGCCGAAGACTTCGGTCATGGCAAGATCGGTTTCTCGGTCCCCGTAGTAAACGGCCGGGTCAATAAGCCAAGGTCCAGATTCATCAAACATCACATTGCCTGACCATAGATCCCCATGAAGTAAACTGGCCGAAGGATTATGCTCATTAAGCTTTTTAATAAGCTCAGATTTTTTAGACTTTAAAATTGCAGCTAACTCATCCTTCACGGATTGATTTGATATAAGCTCCACCTGAAAGAGCAAACGGCACTCATAATAAAACTCTCCCCAATCATCACAGGGAGTGTTCTTCTGTTTATTCAAACCAATATAATTATCTTCCTCAAATCCAAACTGCTCCTGATGCACTCCATGAAGGGCCGCCAGCCCCTGGGCCAAACGAATCCAGCCCTCCTTCGTAGGCGAAGTCGAATCAATCTTCTCCATCTTTATAAATTGCTGAGTAAATTCTTCCACCAAAGGAATGCGAAGCTTATGAACATCCTGAAATTTTCTAAGCTCAGCAAGTCCCCTCACTTCATTTAGAAGAGACGTGCTATTTGGGTTAGTGTTTTCTTTAAGGAACATTTTCATTTTTACAAGTAACCAGGTACCTATCGGCGATCAGTGGATGGGACTTTGCCGGTGTGGTTTCGATATGCCTTGATAAAACTAGAGAGGCTGTTGAAACCTACTTCAAAGGCCGCGTCCGTTACGGAGTAGCCACCCTTCCTTAACAAAGTTGAGGCGCGATCAATCCTAAAAGCGGTTTGTACCTGCTTGGGGGTTAGTTCTAATTCCATTTGAAAAAGCCTCGTTAGAGTCTTTCCGCTGGTGCCAACCTCTTTAGCAATTTGCGAGATACTGGCATCAAGTTCCTTATCCATTAGCTCTATGGCCCTTAAAACCCTCTCATCCTCTGCCTTACTATGTAAGTTATGAACCCCAAAAGGCTGCTCTGCTGTAATCTCCTTTAATAGTCCCTTAATAAGTCCCGTGGTTTTTTTGGCCAGGGGTGAATCCTTATCAGATAACAAAAAGAAAAAGAGCTCCCTTAATAAATGATGACAAGGAAGAAGCGCTGTCTCCTTAATCGCCAGGGGAACCATAGCGACAATCCGCTCCCCCTGCTCCTTTGAAGATTCAAAGCTATGTTTTTGCCCGCCGGCCAGAACTAGCATCTTTCCTGGGGTCACGCGAACTCGCTGCTCACCTAGGGTAATCCAGATATCTCCCTTAAGAGGCATAAAGACATGGGCCTCCTTATGAGAGTGAGGCTTAACCTGCTTTTTAGGAAGGTTTTGATGATAGATAACCAGATCATCAAAGCTCACCTTAATCTCCTGTCCTTTTTTCACAACTTTTTATCCTTTAATCGAAAGCGGCCGATTCAAAACTCGCCTATAAATACTTAACGAAAACCTCACGAAGGAGAAAATATGAAAAAGCTTATCACATTATTACTATTAGTTTTAGCCCCTCTAACTAGCGCCAGCGCTTACTACCAAGGAACCTGGAAGCATCACCTCCTCCAGGCAGAAAACCTAAGCATCCGCCTAAGCTACAAAGAATCAAGAGTCACCCCCACCTACGGCCTAAACCAAGGGGGCCGCATCGCCCGAGAAATCTACCTCGACGTCTGGGGAGACACCGGCTTCAAAACCATCGACTACCGCCTAAAAAACTTCCGCCAAAGCTCCCTCATCAACGAGCTCACCGGCACCCTCATCAAGGAAAACCACGGCCATCAATACGACAAACTTCCCATCACCCAAAACTACATCTGGCTCCAAGGAAACCAAAAGTACACCCAAAAACTCACCATCTGGATCGATGGGCGCAAACACGAATATGAATTTTGTCTTTAATCAAAGAAGGGCGCGACCATCAGGAGCGCTCTTTATTTTAATAATAAGAATAATCCTAAAAGCTATTCACTCATCAGATTCAAATATATCAGAGAGCATTTTACATAACGGCGTTTTTTGTAAGTTTTTCTTATCGATCCCATGACCAAAAATAATCTTATTAGCCTGCTTTCGAGAAGGAATAAGGCCTTTATACTTCTCCCTTATTTCATCTATCTGTGATTTACAAAATATTTGCTTTCGGTTCAATAGCTCCAAAACTTCCTCTTTATGGCATTCATACAACTCTTCAAGTCTAAAACAATTCGCATTTAGTGAGAACTCCTTGGAAAGAACTTCTAATCTAAAGTCAAAATCATTTACTGACAATATCGTTGATTTTTTAATTTCAAGGTTGAATTTGTAATGGGAAGTCCAGTCAACATTATTATCATAAGGGGAGATGTCAATTTCCCTTGTTGATTTATATCTATTACAAAGTCCACAAGAAGGTACTAAGTTAAAAAAACTCAAAGCAAAAAAGGGAAACTCATCTTTATTAAAAAAGTGATCCAGCTCGCAAGTTCGGTTTCGAGACGACGCATTAAACACGAAATTTCTATTACAATATGGACAGACTCTAATACCAACACTATTAACGAAATCCAATGAAGAAAATGATCTTTTATTTTTAGATGAAGATAAAGCGCGATAAGCCTTTAACATATCGTTTTTGAAGTCTTTGTAAGGGTACTTTGGTCTCGCTGTTGATAACGGTCCCAATAATGCAAGCAACTTCATATAATCAGCAGTCAACAGCTCCTTTAGGCTTGTGCTATTCACCTCTAGCCACATTGAAAAACAACGAAATTTTTTTGTCCCCATTTTATTCAATAAAATGTCCTTAGACTTTTTATAAAATGCTTCAACAGCTTTAGGGTCCTCTAAATCAATTGTTATCATTCCCGCTCTCTAATTTAGCAATTTCTACTTTTAAGTTTTTAATTTTATTTTGCTTTTCATCTTTAATTTTAATCTCCTTTATCCTATCTAAAAAAGATTCTCTTATTAATTCATCACCAGTTTCTTTTAATAGCTCAATACTGCTCTCGAGGGTAGACAGAGAAATTTCATCTCCGACTTCAATAAGTCTATATATACTATTGATTGCCTCATCAAATATCGCCCCTTTCGTAGAATCCAAGGAAAAAGTAATCGCATAGCTGGTATGTATATTTGAGCCAAATGTTAGATCGCAGACATCTTCCAAGGTGGATCCACGGTTAGATCGTTTAAGTACCTTCACAGAGTCTTTCTTCAGATCGCCAATTAAAAGAGGAGAATGGCTTGTAAGAAGTAATTGGAAAGACATTTCTTTACTACTTTTTGATTCTATTTTTCTGAGAAAGTCTCTCAAGTCTTTCAAGAAGGTTCTTTGCCATTCAGGATGTAAATAAATGTCTGGCTCATCTAATATTATCATAAAACTTGTGCCTTTAATATTTGACGAAAATGCTGAATACAACCTCGAGAAAAGTGTTAACTTAGCTATCTGACCACTACTAACTCCCTGCCATCCCATACTGAAGCCCAAGGTTTCTAGATTATATTTTTCAAATATAGTATTTTGAAAAATGAACAACTCCTCTTCTTCTTCAGGGTAAAACTTTCGCGGCATTCCATAATCAAACGAACTATTTTTTCGAAGTATTGTTAGTACCTTTTCAACATTATTAAATTTAGTTTGTATTTTTACTACACTTCTCTCAAACTTCTTAAAGCTAAATCCCTGTTCCTCTAGCGAGATAAAGTTCTCAGATCTCCCAGAAAAAATCATTAACTTGTTCAGCTCCATATAGAAAGTTCTTCTATCACTAGAGAAAAGGACCGCTATTAACAGAGCTTTCTCTAGGACGCTCGCCCTTTTGAGTGCCTGGAAAAAAGTTTTATACACTTGCAGCATTAAAAAGTCGCTTACATTTTGTGGTTCATGATCAATGTGTCTACTTATTGCTTTATTCGAATATTCTCTTACAAAATCTTCTCGACTCCGATAATCTTTATCAAACCTATTGAGGTCTCTAAAAAACCTTAACCGAAGACTTCCGTATTCTTTGGTGAATTTATAAAATAATTTCTCAAATTTATTATTTCTGTTATTTTCAAACACATCCAATATAGAGTCGACAAGTATATTGTCAAAATTTCTTAGCGATAATTTCTCACATGCCAGTTCAAAATATTTAGGGAACCCACTACTCAAGTCGCTATTTCTATTTTCTCTTAAAAATTTGAACTGTGTTTTGATATCTGTTTGTTTAGATTTTCCAAGCGTACCCCGGTATAAATAGTTATTTCCAAGATTTTTGCCATTAGTCTTGAACTCCTTAGATAAGAATGACTCTGATTGATGTGGACTATAGATTGGTGAGTAATAGAACACATTAAGAGAGAGTCCTCCCACGGGTAATTGAGGCAAACGAACTATCTCTGCAGAGAACCCTAGACATTTCACACCCTTGTTACAATTTAATAGAGTTATCTCCTTTTTCATTTCATCCCAAAAAATATATACATTGTCAGAATAGATTTCACTTGAATCTAATAATAAATCACTACAAATATTCTCAATTATCGAAGACTTTCCACTCCCATTTTCGCCTATTATCCCTAGGATTGAAGAAATAGGGCTATACAGACTCATGTCAGTTTTCTTTTGATAAGTTATTGATAGCGTTTTTTGAGTTTCTTTAACCTGAAAATCCTCAGTGAATGAAATCCACATACTAGATAAGCACTTATTTTTTTGAATTTTAGCAAAAATAATCTTCATTCATTCAAACCTTTTTCTTTTTACTAAAAGTGAAATAATTTTTTTCGAAAGAAGTTCTTGTTTGAGTTTATTCTTTTTATCAAATAAATTTAATCCGACGACAAGACACTCATGCTCCCGATCCTCAAACTTCCCACTAGATTCAACAAAGCCTTCTGTAAATGGATACAGAAGTGCTCCTTTCTTTGCTCCAAAATATTCATTATAAGTGAACACTTGCCTTAAATCGGCATCGTCTGGTTTATAGTTTTTTGGAAGTTTCCATTTAGTATCCATGACAAAGACTTCTCCTGTATCTAGAGATTTAACTAAGATGTCTGGAATCAAACGTTTTCCATTCCAATAGGAGATTCTTTTTCTGTAAACTTTATAGCCATCAAGTTTCTTTTTAAGGGTCTTAAACACGAACTCCTCGAAGAGATGATTCATATCAAAGAGAAAACTTATGACACTATTGTTATCAGTTTTGAGGCTTGGAGAATGATTATTAATGATCATTTTTGCCAAAACTAATGACTTTTCATAATAATCAGTGTTTCTATTTGTATTTAACTTGGATAGGGCTCCGACACTGATTTTATCATTAAGATTCTCTGGGAATTCAATTTTGAGAGCCTTGGCCTTTGAAATGATTTCTCGTGAATTGGTGACTGAAATTACAAGATTAAGAGCATGTAAAAGTACCCGATTTATTTCATGGTTGAAATCAAAGGACTGATAGTGACAGTAAACATTCGATTTATCGCTATGATTAATGACAGCATCTTTTGAAAAAAGAATTTTTCCTTTAACTGATCTTCGATTTGAGTCCCTAAATCTATACTTTTTTCGAAGACCTCTATGGAGGACTTCCTCAAGCTCCTTTAAATACTCCATCAAGTAGAGTTCCAGGATTCTTTCATTTTTAAAAAGTAACTTGGTTTGGCTACCACGCTTAGATCTAAAGTCCTTTGCCACCCTAATCATTTTATAAAGGGCATTTGACCACATCTCTTTATTTCCGACCTTCCCAGCTTTAGGAAGAATTTCTATGATTAGTTTTCCAACCTGTATAACTCCAACATAGTGATTGAATTTTAACTTATTTAGACTTGGTGTGAAATACTGGTCAGATACCTTAGAGTGATATCCAAGGAGGGCCTTAAACTCAGAATCCTTTATTCCTATACGATTACCATTTTCATCAAATGGTTCCTTGTAGACCTTTAATATCTGATGTTCAAACACCTGAATAAAATTATTCATAGATCTTTTTAAACTTCCATTCTGAACTACTTATAAGCTCATAGAGATCAAAGTCTTCAATATCTGATTCATCACCTAACATCAGTCCAGACTCTACTGGCGTTGATTTCACAAAACTATCCCCAAGAATCATTTGAACCTTCTTTAAGTCCTCATAGAAGTACTCATTTAGGAGTGGAATTACTTTATTTTCAAAAGCTTCCCGAAGTGAGTCCTCATCACTAATATTCATAAAATAAGAATGGCCTATTTGATAATCATCACCCTTTAAAACTTTTACCCTCTTATTTATCCGCTCTAGCATTTTACTAAGATCAACATCACCGACCTTCCCAACCATTGAGTGGTTATTTTCAGGATATTTTGGAATAAAAGAAAATCTTCTCCTTAATGCCGCATCTAAGGCCTCGACAGATCTATCTGCAGTATTCATTGTTCCGATAATATAGAGATTCTTCGGTACTCCGAAATCTTCTTCACTTAATGGCAGTGTTAGCTTGAGAGCTTCACTACTTCCTAATCTTTTAGATGGCTCGATCAAAGTGATAAGTTCACCAAATATAGCTGGAATGTTTCCTCTATTTATTTCATCTATAATAAGGACGTAGTTCTTACGTTCCTCATTACTTCTAGCAATTTCAATGTCATCATAAGTAAAAAGTCTTCTTAAAATGGGAGCCATATATGTTTGGAGGGAAGATACATTAATATCCTTTCTTTCTGGCTCCTTGATTCCCGTTTCAACTAAGTGTTTAAAAACCTTAAAATATCTTTTCTTCGCGATATGATGTCCTGTTCCCGTGGTATTCCTAAAAATATAAGATCCATCGGTATCAGTATGGCGAACAAGGAACTCTGCTCCATTCAATGTCTTCATTACGAGACTTCCTTCTCCATCTTCAATTTCGTCAACAAATCGCCTCCACCTGGCCTCAAACTCATCCTCTACTTCAGTACTATTACTTTCTCCAGAATTAAGAAGGTTTTTAAGAGCTTCATCACAAATATTTTTAAATACTCCTGACTTCCTTCTATAAGTAAGTACTTCAGAATTCTCAGTATCTGGAAATATGCCCTCTACAAAATTTTCATAACCGAAATTTGGATGAAAGGTAACAAATTCGACCTGCCCTTCCTCTTTAAACCTATTAAACTCTTTTACGACTTGATCATACTCCTCAGGGGCATTGCCTCCTGTAATTATATCTAGGGCCATTTTTCTTACTTCGTAAGTTTTCCCTGTTCCAGGAGGGCCAAAAAGTATTGTGTTTAACTGGTCTAAAGATGTTTTACTCATCTCATTATCCTCATTATTACTTTTATCAAGTTCATATATTTGTCGTAGATTTTTAACAAACCTAGTGTATTGATTGATATTGGTTAGTGTTTTTAGGGCAACACCACCATCGGTATATGTATGCTCCTTAATCTTTAACCATTCTATTTTTTGAATCATCTGATGAAGCTTTCGAGTCGCGTCGTATTCAACACTTTTAGACTTAACCACTCCTGCAGCAAGGAACTTCTTTCGTCCAATTTTGGCAAAAACTATATCACCTTCTTTCATCTCATGGGAAAACTCCCAAATGGCCAAGGCATCATTAGTAGGTCTAGATTCAGGCTTATAGGTTTCTATATATTTAGATTCAACTTCATCTCTAGACTTAAACTTAGAATGATCTCCTAAGTCTTCCCAACCTATAGTTACTTGACCTCTTTCTAAAAACTCATCCCAATACTTTCCGTCAACTCCGCAGCCAATCATCCAATGCTGTACACCCGCGTACTCATGGCTTCCAAAGGCCTCAGAGAGATAAGGAATTTCTTTAGAGAATTCTCTTTCATATATTCTGCTAATCAATCTACATAGTTCAATTGGAGCATCAGTTAAATATGCCCCTTGATTCATTTCAAAGTTTTTATTGTAGAAGATCTTCTTCTTGCCACTATTGACCCTAATATTATTTAAAACTTCTTCGTTTTCATCTGTAAAAAGAAGATTTCTAGGTAAGTTTGGATCTAATTCAATATAGTCCTTTAATTTAACCTGATAATGCGTCGATTCTTCTTCAGCATCAGAAAAAGAAGCCTCAACTTCATCGTGATAATCCGCTACTCTTGATACCCCTACGAACTCATTATTATTAATAAAATGAAGAACGATATCGTCGGGCATAACTTTTCTCATGTTCTTATAAGTGTCTCTACCATCATCTCCACTATCCGGAGACATTAACATTTCCCTGAAAAGTCCATCTTTGGGATATGTTTTTTCAATAAATACTCGAGGTTTTTTTGGCTTTAAACTTGGATGAACCTGATACTTCACCCTTCCCCTTGTTAAAGCATCAAGCAATAAATGATTCTTATCCTTAAAAAGGACTAACAAAGATGAAGTAAAACTCATTAACGAAATATAGTCCTTTCCATTCCAATCTAAGCTTTTGTAGTAATCCTTAGTTCCGTTATTAGCGATTGGGAAAAATTCTGGTTTTAAATAACAAAGTAAGGGTGAGTATATCCCTTCCTTAATCATCGGGACCTTTTTATCAACAAACTCCTTAACAGCACTAACTGCTTCATCAAAACTCCGGCATTCTGATGCTTTTTTTAAAAGTTCTCTAAAGGTTTCAAAGTGGGCTAATCCTTCTGCTAAATACTTTTCTTTCGTTGAGCTATTGATTGAATTTTCTTTTTCACCTTTACCTAGCATCATCCTCACAGGTGAAATTGAACTCTTTCCTGCTCCAGTTAGCCCGCGATCAGACTGATTAACTGCAAGCATTTCCTTCAAGTACTTTTCCCTACTTTCATCAGGAAGCTCTAGTAGACCTAAGTACTTCTCTATATTATTGTCTTTAGACCTATTTTTACTGATTTGGATTAACGCCGTTAAGGTATTCTCATTAAATGGCTTTTGAACTACCTCTGTGATTAATTCCTTAAGTAGATCACAGAAGTGGTATTGCCTCTTTCTAAAATCGAAAATATTCGTACCCGAAAGATCAGGAACCTTCTGCGTGAATTCAGCGAGTAAAGTATTGCTCATCAAATAGTCCAATAGTTTTGTATCTATTGGACTTTTCGAAAATGAAACAAATTATTTCAGATATTTAGGTGTTTTTTTATAAAAGAGAATTTATTTCCTTTTAATCTATCATAAATTCATCTGGTTTTTAAAACTCAAGTTAGAAAATTCACTAGTCTCTATTTTTATTAAGCTTGTAAATGCACCTCTAGCTTCATCCTCACAACTATAAACTCCTAAGTTATTATGGATAAACCAGTTATTCTTCTCATACAGCTCTATACCGACATTCATAAAAGTATTATTAGATCTTTTACATAGGACTATAATCGAATTCTTTTCTCTACGAATTTCTGACTTAACAACTTCCATAGAGTAATAATAGTCTGGATAGTCTTCTACTTTTTGAGTTTCAGAAAAGAGCTCTCCAGGTCTAATATTTTGAAAATATTCTTCCAGCCTATCTTTTTTAAATTTTTCAGGACAAAGAAAAAACTTATTAGATATAAACATATAAGTGGCACACCAAAGTGTTTTAGAGATATCTAAGCCAGGCTCCCTTCCAAATCCTACATCAAACTTACTAAGTGGTTTATAGACTCTCTTATTAAAGTCCCTTCTATCGCGACTCATACCCTGATATTTTGATTCCGGAATATTAGAATTTGCCCAAATGGTCATTCTCTTTTTGCAATTTTGAGCTTCTTCCTTGGTCACCGTTCTCATCCAAGAGAAACTTCGATCATTCGTTCGATCATTGAGCATCGAAGGACTATCGAGAAAAGCTTCAATACTTCCGCAAAGATATTCAATCTTCTTCCTCGTAGCCGGATTATTGAGACTGTTCTCTAGTCTCGTGACCCATCTTAAATTCTCTGGCCGGTTATTCCTACAATTTGTATCAATATGATCAACCACATAATCAGATTCAGGTGGATTACCATGAAAGGCAGTTGCTACAATTCGATGAACTCTTTGTCCTGAAATAGAAAGATACGGATGAGATTTAGATTCTTTGCCAAATGTCCATTTGCAATCATTGGGTCTCGGTCTTTTCCCTTTCCTCTCATGCCTATAAACAGAACCATCATCGCGAACACTATATTTTTCATTTCGATAAAAAACTTCTTTTTCTCTAGGTCCAATATCAGACATCCTGTCCTCCTGGTTTCTTAAAAACTCGTCTTTCTCCTCCAGCCTTACTTATTATTTTAACTTGAAGGGGACCAAAACCTATTTTCCCAGCGATACGAGGTAAAGTTAAAATAGTCTCTCCATTTTCAATATATTCGACTTCAGACACTTTAGAGGTATGTACAACCTTAATAACAACCCTATCGTCGTGCTCTAAAGCAGAAACAATATGTTCATATTGAAAGTCTCCAAGTTTTTTAATTGTATCTTTCCATCGCTGACTATTTTCAACGAAATATTTCGCAAACCTTTCAAAACTTCTAAATAGAGGGAACTCACTTTTATAAAGTGAAAGATCTTTAAACAAAGGGGTATAAACAGCTTCACCGAGAGTATAGCTATCTGGAATTTCAGCTGATAGGTCTTTTAATTCAGACCTCCGAGCATCTATTTCTTTATCGGAAATCATAACGATTACCTCAGCTTCACATAGCTTCCCAATTGGGAATCTTTTGTCTGAAATCATTGCATTTCTTGAATTATAACCAAAATATGCAGCCACTAGCTCATGAGCATGAGCAGCCTTAAGTTTGATATTATAATTTTCTTTTGTGAAATTTCGCAGAGAATCTGCACATAGTTTTGAAAAATCTAATTGCGACATAGCAATCTCCATTAAGATAGCTGGACTAATAAGTAGTTGTTGTGAGCGTTCATTACAACTAAGCCAGCGATTTAATAAAGATAAACTAAATTGCCTTTTAGTATTTAACTGTCGTCTTTTCGGGCGCTCACACCTGTGGCAAAAATCGACTCCGAAGACATCATTGCACAATTGTTAGAAACTTTTCAAGAAAAAATTTTGAGCTCGTATTTTCAAATATTTAACACTATATAATATTGAAAAAAGGGCGCGACCATCGGGAGCGCCCTTTCATTTTTCATTATAGCAAGTAACCAGGTACCTCGGGTCTAACAAAGTACTTCTTCCCCTCATGAATAAAGAGCGCTTTATTAAACACATCCAAATCAAGCGCATTAGGAAGCCGCACATCCGAAAGACCAGGCTTCTTCCCATCCGCCTCTCGGTCAACCTGACTTATAAAAATCAAGACGCACCCACTCTCACGAGCGAACTCCTCAAGCTCTGAAACCTGACTCTGTAAGCTAGGCTTACTCCTTACCTGATCCAGGAGCTGAAGATAATCCACCACAACCACGGCTCCGGGGGTTACCTTCTCTATAATATAGCTGGCGCTGATCTCATCAGAAAAATCAAAATGAAGATACTCATTATTCGCCCCTATACTGGTATCTAAATCGGCCACCTTAGAAAGCACATCCTTAAACGTGTACTCTAGAGAAAAGAAAAAACACTGCCGTTTCTCCCTCATCCCTTGCACCAAAAGCTCAAGGGCAAAAGTCGTCTTCCCATGCCCAGGTCTGGCCCCAATAAGCATAAGATCCCCAGCATTTAAAAAACCAAGAATCTCCCCTTGCTCCCGAGGCAAAAGCTCCTCGCTTTTACTGGCAAGCAGGCTCCAAGAAGAAAACCCTTCCTCCCGTGCCACCACATCTAAGGCCTCATTCAAGGAAATACCTTCCGAGCGCTTAAGCTCCCGGGCCTTCTTCTTCAATACATAAATAGGTGCTGATAGTTTCACTGAAACCTCCAATTGCAGGTCTTCAAAACATTCCCTTCTTCTGCCTCAAACCCCAATTAAAGGTTAAAAACGCATTAGACTCAAAATCCTACACTCAGTGCTTTCCCATCGAAGGGGGGTGGCGTGGATTCAACGCTATTAAATAGTAATAAGTTTTTGGATTTGGTTCAAGGTGAGATGCGATAAATGGTGGAGGTGGTTTCATTAATTTTTTCCCCTGATGAATAAGGATTTTTTTGAATTGAAGCTACAGCTTGTTACTTTAACTGTTCACCACTTCTCAGGTTTCCTATACTAGACCAAAATCCAATTTCTTAATTGAGTTTAACAGTTTCTCAGGCTTTAAGTTCTCCAAGAATATCTTCAGTAATGTGTCATATTCATCTTCTCGATAGTTGAGTCGAAATGAAAGAGTTGCTTCCTCTCCCTCAAAGTAAGCACAGTTAACCTCGAGCCACCCCTCGTCCACTAAGCATTTAATGTGAAGAATACACTCCTCTCTATCATTTTTGTCTATATTTGTAATAAAGTTTTGATAAGAGATCTCTCTTCTGTTAAGCATTGGAAAAGGAAATCCTAAATCAAAATCAAACCCTTTCTCAAGTACAAGACAAAGTGTTTCTCTAACTCCTTGGCTAAGATTCTCAAGTTTTCTAACAAAACTCTCTAAATGCTCTTTCAACCAATCCGAATCATAAGGGTCCAGGTTTAAAGTTTTACATGCAGATAAGTAATCATTCGGAAGTTTTGATGAATAGGATTCATTCCAAGAAACTTTTGTTTCTGAATTAATAAATTTTCTAAATCCAGCCTCAAATTTAATCTCGTGTGAGGACTTCCACTCCTTCAGTTCGGGAACTTTAAACTTTTTGCCAGAATCTCTATCGTCAATCACATCGTGACAGGCAGAGCAAAGTAGAAGCAAGTTTTCATAACTATTTAATTTTTTCTCTGACCATCTACCATCATGTCTTAAAGAGTCGTCATTGAGACCTACAATGTGAGCAATCTTTCCAATATTTGCTCCTTCGGGAGAAAATATTTCTTTTGAACATTCTGGACGAGCACATTGATTACCACTATAGAGATAGAGTTTTTTTGCATCTCTTTCTAAAACGTTTCTTTTATTTTTCGCCATATTCAATCGTCCTTATTCTAAAAACTCAGTATAGGGCCAAGTTTTCAAATTCTGATGAAAATAACTTCCAGCCGACCCTGAGATTAAACCATCAAAATGCTCCGCAGCTCCATCATATCTAAAGCATTTCCCACTTTTAAATTTGATTTCTAAATAATTTTCCTCATGATTCACCCTTGCTGCTTCAATCCAAGAACTATCCAAATAGGTCCATTCCATATTTACTCCTCAGTCTCATTAATACTTGCTCCTTGAACTCTCCATATTTTAATTACTTCTTCAAGGTTCTCTATGTTTTTATCTTTATTCCAGGTTCCGACTAGTTTGGGATCACTACTTTGATTTCTTCCCTCTATTTCAAAGAATTGTGTTCTTAATGGAAGAGGTACTGACTCGCCAGAAATAAAGGCCTCTCCAGTTTTTAATGAACCTATAATATCAGCCATATTTGATAAGTTATCAGGGACAGCACTTTTAATAACATTTACATCGGATGAATTATTTAACCTCAAAGATATAATTGTTCCTAGTTGACTGAAGATAGTTGAATTAATATCAGATGGCCGCTGACTTACGATCAGGGAACCAACTCCGTACTTTCTTCCTTCTCTTAATATTCTTGTAACAGTACGAACTGATGCCCCTGAGCTAAATCCGTATTTATTATCACTCAAGTATAGGTGTGCTTCATCATAAACAAGGAAAATAGGTCTTTTACGACCGAAGCCCTCCTTCTCCCTCCCCCATCTAGAGATATCAAAAAGTAACCTACTTATTGAGCCTACCGTTATGTCTATTACATCAGAAGGAACATTGTTGAGGTCTAAGATAGTAACTCCCTTTCCCCCTAACCAACTTTCTAAAATTGTTTTCAGCTCTAGTCGAAAAACATCATTACTATCATCCCCCATAATGAAATCGTAATTTCTATCAATACATCTAGTTCTTAATTTTTCCAATAAACTCGCTGCTCCAGTAGGCTGGGTTCCCTTAAATGGAGCACTATTACCAGTAGCAGGTGGATTGAAAGTTGGTAGAGCCAAACGAGTTGAGTCACCCTTATCAATCCAGGAAATATGCTCTTCCTGTCTTTGAGCATTGTCATAAGTTGCAAATTCTTTGACATATAAGTCATACCATATTTTTCTGATATCAAACGGAATAGGAGAATCTACTGTAATTGAATTAGTATAATCATTTAATCCATTATTAATAGCCCACTCTACTTTCCCTTTTACTATTTCTTCTTTAAACTTACGAGTCCCAAGATCTTCTTGTTGAATAGTTCTCCCCATAATAAAAGCGATCAGTTCGTCAAACGGTAAAAGCCAATATGGCAATTTAAATGGATGTGTTGTTGATCTAAGTGAAACCACATCTGCATCATCGTTCATAAAGGATTCATATTCACCATGAATATCAACGATAATGACTTTAGTATTATTCCACTTTAATTCTGAAATTTTTTTAAGAACTACTGATACAGCATTTGATTTACCTGAACCAGTCGATCCAACTATTGCAGCATGCCTCATTACAAATTTCTGTAGATCAACAATAGCGGGGAGAGATATCCCCCCACTCAGTTCTCCTAAGGTTAAAGGTAAAACCTCTTCTGAGTTATTTGAATAAATACTCTTTAAATCATTCTCATCAACAACATGCACTTCAGAGTCGATATCTGGAAAAGATGAAACACCTCTCTCAAACACTCCATTAATAATCTCACCAAAAACGCTTAATTCTAGTGATCTCTCTCCTGGAATAATCCCCCATGCAAATGTCCCTTCTTCTCCATCATTTTCATTCGTATGGTGACTTGATACGGCTACAGCACTTGAAACATGCCCAATTACATATCTAGCTCCAACTTTAACTTTAAGTAGTGATCCAACCTGTGTAACCCTATGTACGCGACTGCGTATTACAGGAGCAATATCTATTTCAGGATCTAAGGCCAGTAAAATTTTCGATCCAGAAACAGCTCTAATCTTCCCTATTCTAGTTTCAACGCTACTCACCTTTCTTCTCCTGAGTATCAGTATCTTTTAGGGATGTACTGTCGAACAACATTTTGAAAAACTCAACCGAATCGCCCAGATTGGTAGGTTCTCCTTCTTCCCAAGATTTTCGAACTCCTCTAACACAGAACTCTCTAGGAGAAAAAATTGATATATTTAAGGTTTTATCTTTTGCTAATTCCGATAATGTCTCTATGGAGTCGATCTCTCCATAATTCAATACTACAACGTCGAGCCTTTTATTTCTCCTCAACGTATCAATCAATATTTCATTAATATGTTCATCACCAAATCCGTATCCTGATATAACTAAAGTTAAGTTTTTTGAATTCAAATGCCTTCTAAACTTGTCCTGCAATATTAAAAAAGGGCTTCTACGAGATTCAGAATACTTTGCTATAGAAGGATAAATTAGACATTCCCCAACCTTATCTGATGACCTCCTGACGATAGGCCTATTACTTACATTTTCCTCCATCCAATTTATTGATCCGTGCATTTTCCAAATTCGCACCCAGGATGATGGTGGACGAATTTCTTTCGTTACATCATGTAAAACAGGATCAACAGCAGACGGTTGAAACATTGGAGCAATGGAGCCAACAAAACCATCAAAATACAAAATCCCTAGAGTTTCAAAGGCTGACTCAAGTATCAAATCATAATTTAAAGTGTAAATTTCTGTATTCTTAACTCTCGTATTTATCCAACCTGCAAACTTTAAATAATTTTCACCATTAAGTTCGACACTCTCAGATATGACTTTCGAAATATTCTTCCTGATTTCTTTATTTAAGTTTTGCCAAGAGAAATTCAAACCATCTTTGTCGCCTAGAAACTTATCAAATTTCCCGAAGTTTGAAATATTTTCGAGAAAATTTAAAATATGTTCTAAATGCTCACCTGAATCAAGATGATCTTTTATTTCTTTATATTTCGAAAGATTATCTCCCTCAAGCAATGCCTCAATCTTTTCAGTTAGTCCTTGCATTGTAGGTAGTTTTGCATCGACACTAACTCCTGATCCAAACAAAAATGCAACTTTCCTATCAGGAGAATTTAACTTATCAAGTAAGTTTAATTTCTCTTTCTCAAAATCATACTTATCATCACTCATATCTTCTCCATTTCTCTATCGTTTTATCCACTCTCGCCAAGCCTCATAAATCATCACCATCGCAAGAGTATCTAACTCACAATAGCGAAGTAAGGCATTGGCCAATTCATTTCTCTCTGTTTCACTCATTTCACTAAACTGCATACGTCCATAGGCCGTAAGAGCAGCTCCACCATTAGCAAGTTCATCGTCATCAGTTAAAAGATCTAAGTTTTTATCGCTTACATCTTGAAACATCTTTGGAAGCTTCTTGTATGGGTCTACAACATTTCCATCTTTCTCTTCTAACCATGTCTGCTTTATAAAATTTAAACTCTTAATTCCACCTTCAGAGCCATATATAGGCTTAGAATATTTTTCTTTAAGAAAGTCACTTGAATTCAAAATAGCAGGCAGTACCGCTTTGATAGAGTTTGATCCTCTAGTTGCAGGATCATAGTAATACCTCTTCACTAAATGCCAGAGGTCCACCATATTTCTATCGCCTTCCCAGGTCTCGGCCATAGAACTTGAGCTTGTCGTAATCGTTTTGATGAAATCACACAATCCGTCTCTATCATCTATCTCACTAGGATCTTCTCTTAACTGACGATAGATATGATTAAGAAACGTATTCTCATGGGGCGAGTATCTAAAAATAGTTCCCTCATCGTGCTCCAACTGTCGTTTAAACTCTCTTAAGAACTCATAGTTAGGAAATTCACCAGGAGTAGTATTTAAATACTCACCTACATGCTCAACACTTCCATCCTCATTCACAATGTGATGTGAAAATTGAAATGCGATGGCCTCATATGGTCTTCTTCCCTTATTAAATGGGATTGCCACCATAGAGGTTTCAAAATCAATGAAGTGCAGTGGAAAAGTCCATTTATCCATTTCTAGCTTAAGACCGTCTTTATCTAAAAAAGGTGTCTCGTCATTAGTTTGAACCTTTTCTACCTGTAACCACTTTCTCTCTTTTGCTGATATTCCAGGCTTTCCATCTGTAACAGGTTCAAAATCAGCCTCAACAAGATCTGAAAACTTAATTCGATCTTCAGCAATTAACTGAGACTTTCTACCAAACGACCAAACCTCTAGTACATTTGACTCTTCAAAGTCTTCATCACTCCAGCCAAGAGATTGTTTCCAACACTCTTTAAAACCATTCTTAAAACCTTGTTCTTCATCTTCTGCAGAACAATTAAACTCACACTTAGCACAATGACCTCCAATAGGAGAAATAAGCTTATTATCTTTCTCATAAGCTTCAGCTAAATATTTAATTTGTTCTTCAAAGGTCCCGTCTTCCATTATTTGATCAATAATTTCATCTACTGGGACTTTGATTAAAATCTCTGATGCCAAATCTTCTTCAGTAAGCGTATTTGATACTTTGATACCTTTTTGATTACTCTCATCTCTTACAATCCTAAACTTTTGATTAAGGCCATCCACTGGGCAAGAAGAGTTCTTATCAGCAAGCATCAAGTAACTATCTATCCTTGCGTTTGGATGTGCTCCTCTTAAGACATACCTTTGAAAGGCTATATCAAACAGGTATGGCTTCCAACCAGCTTTGACGGTTCCATTCTTATTTAAGATAGGATCATCTTCTCCACCATAAGACTTTGCTTTAACCTCAATTAGTTCAAAATGATCTTTATTTTTAACAAGTACATCTACTCGAATAAAAAGGTTCTCGAACTTAATTGCTGGCTCATAAATAGTTACCTTTTCCTGAGCTAACAAATCGTTTGTTTGATTTTCTGCTTCTTCATAATCCAGAGTAGTAATGTCATGACCACCAGGATGATAAAGCTTTGCAAGCTCACCTACTTGGAAGCCACCTTCTGCTAAGGCGGCCAAGAATGAATCATCCATTTTTGAATCTAGGTACTCTTTTTTCTTTGTGTAGAAAAGCTTGGTAGGACATTCCATACCAAGTTTGAATCTAGATTTTGTTAAGTATCGCGGTTTATCCATAAAAAGATCAGATCAGCGCTATCTTTAAGCAGCAGTTTTATTAATAGTTTTCTTTGATTAGTAACCACTTATCGGTTAGATTTTTATGAGATTAACGAATATTTATTTAAAGCTCAAAATTGGAAAATAAGGGAATATGACATATATACTCAACTAATAATAAATGGTGGAGGTGGTGAGCCACTCCTAACTGTTTAATATAATTAAGTTTAAAAATGATATTAACTACAAGTAACTACAACAGAGCAAATATCTGATTCTGGGTCTAAATCGAATCCAATATTTTAGCGATTCTCTGCTTTTCATTGCTGTCATCAGTTCTGAATCTGTAGAGAGGAAGCTCATACTTCTTAAAGATCTCGTCTTTCATTTTGTCTCTTTCTGCCTGCCTGCCCGAATCTTTATGATAGGAAACCCCATCAACCTCAATTGCAAACTTTGGTTTCTTTCCAAGAGAATCATAAATGAGGAAATCAACATGACTTTGTGTTTTCATGACAAAACGCTCTTCCTCTGAATCAAGCAGGCTTGAGTCATTAATAATCATCTTTAAAGGGACGTGCATCGCAATACCTAAATCTCGAATATTCTTTTCTCTCAAAATATTTGAAAGTAAGTCATACATTAGGTTTTCACTATCAAACCTAGAAACTTTCTTCTTCCCTTTAAAGAATTCTCTTCTTTTTTTAGCGTAGCTCTTAAAGAGATAATCAAACACAGAACTTATCTTACTCTTTATAACCGAAAAATTGTTATACTCAATATAATTAACGAGGTCCCCTATGTTTCGATCCTCTAAAGAGTCCCCTTCATTAACAATCAGTATCAACTGTTTAACAGCTCTTGAGACAGCGACATTTAACCGATTAGCATCATCTGTAAATTCAGAAACTTCATTGTCGACAGTAGAGAGAATAACAATATCATTCTCTTGCCCCTGAAACTTATCAACAGTGTCAGCCTTAACTTTAGTACCTTTAAATGAGTCCTGTAAGACATTTGTCTGGTTTCTGTAAGGTGTAATTATCCCTAAAGAACCATCATTAAGGTTAAGTTTTTGCTCAGGAACAATTTCATTCTTGATTACGTCTATTTGCCTTTTGTTTACCCTATTTCGGGCGTGATTTCCTTCAACTGTTTTGTAAACGACTAAAGGCTCCCTATCCCCATTATCCTCGGTTAGAACAACTAATTTCCCGTCATAAAACTTCTTATTGCAAAACTCAATTATCTTAGGGTGACATCTATAGTGCTCTCGCAATAAAGTTCTAGGAGCTTCGGGAAAAATCTCTATAAGCGAAGACAATAAACTTTGATCCTTGTATCGAAAACTTTCTGATAAATCGTAGCTCTCAAAAATAGAGTCAGTAAGATTAGCAGTCCTTGAATCTACAACATGTGGTAACTGCTTGAGATCTCCTACGACAACAATGTTCTTAGCGCAAGACAATGCAAGGGCTCCTGTACAAAGATCGACCTGTGAAGATTCATCAACAATAACATAGTCATAAGTCACATCCCTAGAAAGACTACTTCGCAATGAGTAAGTAGTGCTCAGTATAACAGGATAGTCTTTTATAAAGCTCTCAGAGTCTTTTCTCAGGTCTTCAATTTCATATTCCTTAGACCTTCCATCTTTATATTTATCTGCAAGACTAGATTTAAAGAGCTTTAGAGACATTTCAGAGTAAACCTTCATCTTTTTAGAAAAATCAAAACGTTCTAACTCTCTAGAGATTGAATCAATACGTTTTCCTAATTCATTTTTCTTCAACTCATAAAATCGTTTCTGAAACTCTGAAACCAGGAATTCAACACTGTATTCCTTGGATAATTTATTTATGAAAGAATGACGAAATGCTGCCTTGTTCATAAAGCTGAAAACAAAATATACTATTGACCAGAACCAGCTAGGCTTTTCAAAGTTTTCACTTTCAAGCCATAGCTCTAACGCTCTATCAGATGTTGTCACTTTATCCAGGAAATTTACGTTATCTTGATTTTTAACTTTCTCATAATCAATTAAGAAATGCCTTTCTTCTAGTACAATGCCTGAATACTCTTGTTTCAGCTCTGAAAGTTTAATTTGCTTTTCAAGTTTTTCTTCAAGCTCAGTGTATTTAGTAGATATTTCATCATTTAATTTTTCAATATCTTCCGCACTGAGCTCCCACTCTTTTAGATTAGGTGTATCTGATTGAGTTTCTATAAAGTCTTTTTTATTTGATGTATTTCCAAGATATGCAGAGATGAAACAAACGTCATTCTTTTCAAGTTTTTCAAGAACATTTTTAGTTGCAGAGTTATTGCTTGATACAACAGCCACACTTTGACCATTTGAAACAATATTTGCAATCAAGTTTAGGATCGTCTGAGTTTTCCCTGTGCCTGGAGGTCCTTCAATAATACTTACCCTATTCTTTAGAGCTCTATCGACAGCTTTCTTTTGACTAGAATTAAAACCGAAGGGGTATATTTCTTGTTTTATTTGAGTTTCAGATTTAACATTCGGGCCACTTTTGGATAAAAAGTGGCCCAGTAAGCTATCTTTATCAATAAACCCTAGCTTGGAAAAATTATGAGAAAGTATGTTTATTTCTTTCCCATCACCTACTTTAGCTTTTAAACCAACCTTACTTGCTATTTTGCTTAAGTAATCAAAGACATCTCTAGGTTTTTCTTGTTTTAAAACAGACTCGATGATCTGGACGTTTCTCGCATTATAGGTGAATGTCTTGCCACTGTTGAAAACAATTTTGTACTTACTGCCTATTTTTTCGAATCGACTAACACTATTAGTTTTATCTTCGCCTTTTAGAAAAATTTGATACTCTTTTACATCACCCATTTTGTCGTGATTTCCTTATCCCTGGGTCACTTGAAGAGTTTTCGATACTCTCTATTCTCTACTTCACTGCCCTTGATCATCTCGTATCTCATACCAGCTGCTACTGCCATCTGAGAGGCATACTCTTTCTTTGCTTGAACTACAGGGTCATCTACCATGTTATCTCCTTTTACTTCTACAATGACATAAGAGCCGTCACTTTCTTCGAAAATAAAATCAGGGTAATAACTTCGAACAGAATGTTGCTCGGGATCTATGTACTGTATAAAAAAGTCTGATTGACCATGAGTTAGCATCCCCGTGAAGTATACCTTTTTAACTTTATCTTCTTTTAAAAGATCCCAGAAAAGTGTTCTCTCGGGCTTAGAGTCAAAACAATACGTGTCTAGATGAAAGCTTTTTTCAACTAAACCAGGTACTAAGTCTTTATGGTTCAAAGAAACCGTCATGTCTGTTTTTGCACGTACCGTGTAGTATCCTGTTTCCAAAGGTGGGTCCTTTACGAGCTCTACGTCATGCTCCTCCCAATCATCAAATGAATTTAATTCATAAAACTCATTAAAGAGACGAGGTATAATCCAATCATAAAGCACTTCATTGAAGTCGTTTACGACCTTAACTATCTCATTCATCCCTTGCTTTGAATTCTCTAGTACGCTATCAATTTCTAGACATTTTCGGTTTAAATATCTGCTTATTTCTGCCACAATTGTTATCGGAGAGAACTCCATCTTCTCTTTTATGCTTGTTAAATCATTTGTAATATTTGGTGCATCCCCACTTACACCTCCTTCTTCAAGTCCCTCCTGAGTAGTTTGGATAACACGATATTTTTCAAAATTAATTTTATCTAACTCTAGATCAATCCCATTTGAGATTTCTTTCTTCAATAACTCGAATTGCAACAACTTCCTTTTAAGCGTTATTTTCACAGGAGGAGGGACCGGTCTAACTTCAACGTTATCTTTCGACTCAGCAACACCTTGAAGATCTTTTGCATTTATTCGAAAGTTCTGCTGTAACTCATTATTGAGAGTGTCAAGATTTTCATTTGAAAGATATACTCGACCTTTCTGTTGCCCTTCCCCAATAGACCTTAGACATCTCATTGTCGCCTGAAGTACAAAAATCTTTGAACGAGGCGATCTATATAAAGCCACACCAAAAAGTGACCTACAATTCCAACCTTCTCTCCCTTTATTAACTAAAAGTATAAACTGATCACTTGACGTCCTTGTGTCTAGAGTTACAAACCTCCTAATGTCATCGTTAGATGTAACTTTATCATCTCCAACATTTACAAGAATTCTATCGAGAGGAATGCCTAGCTTTGTTAACTCATCTTCAACTGCAGGCTTTACTTCATTAACAAGCTCTTCAATACTTGAAGCGAATATTGCCAACTTAGGCAACATACCTTCATACTTTTGATTCGAATAATTCTCAACAAAGTCATTAATTGCTAACTTGATAAACTCTGTATTTTTTACGTTTGTATAACCATTTAACTGAACCTTCTTAAGATAACCATTATCAATCGCCTCTTTCAGACCGTATCCATATACCACTTCTGGTAGAATATCTTTCCCTACATAAGGCGTTCCTGTATAGTTATAACAAGATACGACTCGTGTTCCTGAAGCCGCAAGACTTAAAGCAAGTTCATCAATAGTTGTTCTAAGACTATTGGCTCCTTTTTTTACCCCCATGTCCTTTGCTAAACCCGCACCAAAAACATGATGTGCCTCATCTACATAAATCCCCAACTGCTCTAGTCGTCTAAGTTTTTCAAAACGCTGGTTTGTTGCTAGCTCAACCTCGTTATCCGGCACATCAAAGCCGTACAAATCTTCATTATTTGAATAAACAGTATTTTTTTCGTACACATCTTTTGTACTTTCAAAAATTTTATCAACTGAGCTTTTCTCTTTATGCTTCTTTTTTAATATTATTTTTTGAGAGTTAGATATTACTATGTTAAACATAGACTTATCTAAGGTACTTAGCGAGGTTCCTGCTTCCTCTAGAAAATGAAATTGAATATGTGTCGTGAGAAAGTTTACATACTCAGGAGGAACGACCTTAGACATGTCAAAAGTCTGAATTTCTTTCAACGAATGTAAAACTGTTTTATCTGGAGCAAAAACCAATGCATTATGACAATATTTAATATCTTTGGGCCATTTTTTAGCTAAAATAAACTCATAAAAAATACAAGTCGCCATTAAAATTGTTTTTCCTGTCCCCATCGTTAAAGCAAAAATATAATTAGAGTACATCCGATTATTTTTCTTCATTGCTGAGAATATTTTTTTATAACTTTTTTCGTCTAGTTCTCCCCCAAAAAGAGTAGCTTGACCAGATTCTGCCCCAGTTATCGACCTATCTTTGAATTTCTTATTCTTCTCGTACCAATCTTTAAAAATATTTTGAACTGGCTCATTATCAAGGTATTCTTTCAAAAACACATACATTTCAAGAGCCTCGTACTGTGGGACTCTTAAAAATGAATTAGGTCCAGCAGGATCATTATAATCAAGATATTTTTTTGTAAGATCCCTATAGTTCCTTTTAATAGCACCTTTGTTTTCTAGGTAAAACTTTCGAAGTAGTTTATAAAATGTAAAATCAAGTCCTTGCCCCTTGTCACGTTCCTTATGATTTTTAACCATTATGAACCTCAATCTCCAAAGACTCTGACAGTATGTCAGTAATTTTCACGCGAATTGTCCCTGAGTCTCCAGGTATTTCATACTCCCCTGTTACAAGATCCTTTTTACCTGGAATATCTACGGTTGACGGTGACAATATCCCTCCATCAAAGTTCCAGTCTATCATCACAGACTCTACTAACTCTCTCCAGTCATTGACTTTGCTTTTCTGAATACTTAGCTTTTGCAATAGATTCATAGGGTAAAATTTCTCAATAATTAATTTCCCATTTTTTATTTCTATTTTAGCCTCGGCATCTCTCTTAAACTCAAGGCTTGACTTATCTCTTAATATATCAACAACTTCAACATCAATTTCAAATCCTGCTTCTTTAACAGCAAGCTCTAGTCCCGCTTTCAAATCTGCTTCGTGCCCCATACAAACCAATAGAATTTTTTCGACAACCTTATTTGGATTGTCTTCTTTTCGTTTTTTATAGACTTTATAATCAATGCCATTAATTAACTCATTAAGATCAACTCTTGTTGCAATTCTATTAATAGAAAGAATTTTAACCATTCTTCCATCTTTTTCACCGTCATATACTGAATTTGAAATCGGAACTATTTCAAGAGCCTCTGCAATTAAGCTTTTCGCCTCAAGCTCATTTCTAAATACATCGTAGTGATTGACATTATAAACTTCGAACCCTGTCCAAAATTTTGATATATCGTCTTCATTTTCTACTAGCATCTTAACACTAGAGTTAATTCTCTTTGTCGCAATTTGAATCGCCCCCAAATTAATATCTGCCCCAATAAATCTTCGCCCCATCTTCATTGCTACATCTGGAGTCGTCCCTGCTCCCATAAAGCAATCAAAAACAAGATCTCCTTCATTTGTAGCACAAGAAATGACTCTCTCAAGAAGTGAAGCTGGCTTTTGTGTGGGGTATCCGGTGTCCTCAAGTGCCTGGCTATTTATTGGGAAAATATCAAACCATAAATCACTTACAACATCACCTTCCATCTCATCAAGATATTGAACCTTTCTAGGTGTGCCTTTTGAGTTAAACCAAATCCTATCCTCTTTCATAGCCTTGTCTATTTTTTCTTGTCCCCAAACCCAATGTCTACCGGGTGGCGGTGAAATCACCTTATCTCCAAAATTTCGAGCCGGACCAGCCCCCTTCTGAAGCAAGGACACATCAGTAAAGTATCTTCCATTTACTGGATGCGGCTTATAATGTGATTTGATATAGCTTTCTTTAAGTTCTTTTCTTTGAGTATGGAAGCTTCCAAGCTTGTTTTTACAATAGAACAAAATTGTATCATGTACACCTCCAAAGCCAGTAGACTGAGCCTTAGTAGTCCTAATCTTTTGCCATATTAACTCGTTAACATGTGCCTCCCTTCCAAATATTTCATCCATTAAGATTCTCAAATATGAGTTCATCCTGTGGTCGCAATGAATAAAAATCGTTCCCCCATCGCAAAGCAACTCCTTCAACAAAAAGAGTCTCTCATACATAAATTGCAAATATTCATCATTATTCCACAAGTCGGTATACTGCTTTTCTTCAAAAGAATTCATTGAGCCTTCTGCTCCTATTCCCTTTAAAGATATACGTTTTTTATAATCTGCCTTTGAATCAAACGGAGGATCTATATAGATAAGATTTACTTTTCCTCTATACTCTTTAAGTAAATGGCTCATAACTTGAAGATTATCTCCCCAGAAAAGCTTATTCATCCATCCATCATGATTCTCATCACCATATCTTTCTTTGAGCTGAGCAGGGTAGTATTGTGTAGAAGAAAAGGGTCGTTTTCCTTTCCAATTAAGCATAGGATAACCTTTAATAGGCTCAAACTTAAACTCTTCAACATTTATTTTTTCTTCACTCATAATTCATCCTTCAAACTTAAAATTCTTCTTTCCACAATGGTATTTCATATCGCAGTCCACGCACTCTGTTCCAGGAGGACGCTTTAATTTAAAATCTTTATTTTCAATTCTTCTCACGACACTTGAGAAATCACTTACTGTTCCATCAATAGATTCTGAGCTCTTGTCAAACGAGATGTAAGGTGTCCCACTTTTTTCACCCGTATAATAAAGGTGTAATTTCGAGACTTTTTGCCCTGTCCTCTCTTCAAACAGGTGAGCGTATATCTCTAACTGTTTCTGATACTTTTCTAGCCTTTCACTTTCAGTTTCAATGTCTGGTTTGGTTTCACTTTTAAAATCTACGATTTCAACTGTATTATCCTCTCCCCGGACAAGGTCGATGCTACCTTTTAAAATAAAATCTTCCATCACTAAAGATATATCGATCTCAGCTTCCCTGATTCTAAACCATTTATCCTGCTCGCTTTTAAAGTACCTAATGACATGATCCAGGGCCACTGCTTCAATATGGGGAGCAAGTAAGACTCGCTCTGTTTTTGAGATCAATTTGTAGTTATGGTTAAACCATTCTTCAATTTTTTTCTCGTTAATTATGTCTTCATTCCCGCTAAGGGCGGCATTATGAATATCTTCAATCGTTTGATGAACAATTGTACCAAATATCATTGGTGCGGTACGAACAGGTGCAAACGCAAGCTCCTTAAAGAACCTGTATTGCTGAGGGCATGTGTCATAAAGATTTATGTGCGAGGTAAAGGAGTACTCATTTTTAATATTTATTTCCTTAACCTCTTCCGCATCAACTTCTTTTATACTGAAAGATGGATCTTTCCACGAAATCACCTTGTCGTAATACCTAGAAAAGTACTTGGAAGGCGTTCTACCATTCCCTGTTTTTTCACCACATGAAAGCACAAGGAGGTTTTGAGCTCTTGAGAATGCAGTGTAGTAAAGCCTCCAGAAATCAAAATATTTTGTGTGCTCCAAAGGCTCAAAAATTTCTTTTGATAAGTAACCTTGTTCTATCTTTTCATCCAGGTCCGTATACTGCTTTCTCGGTACTGCCTCTAGAGAACCAACGAAAACAATAGGAAACTCTAGTCCTTTCGATTGGTGTATAGTTAAAAAAGAAACACAACCAGAGGGTGCATACTCTGAATCATCTTCATACTCATCAATTCCACCCTCGATCAAAAACCTAAAGTATGAATTAAAAAGATCTTTAATATTTTTATCTAAATACTGAGGCTTGAATACACTCACATAATGTAAATATTCAAACCTTGTGAGAATTTGAGAAAATAGAGAGTAGTTCCTAGTTGCTCTTATTCTTTCGATACTTCTGTCCTCTTCTCGTAGAAAGCGACTAAAAAGAGGAAACTGGAGTAGCCTATAAAATAATCCTGTATAACCGTAATCAGTATCCTTCACGAGTCTCATATGGTCTCTTGCTACTGAACGACACCAGTCTAAAAGCTCTTTATTTTCAGGTTTTCTTAGTTCTTCAAAAAATGGAGCAGCACACATCCGATCATAATAATCCCAGACTTCTAAATGATGATCTTTTCCATTGATTTTAAACTGTCTTACCTTTGGAAACTGGGGAAACATAAATATAAAGGCACCAATCATTAGCCTTATTTCTTCTCTTTCGAAGAACATATTTGACCTTGGGGAGTAAACAGGTATCCCTTTATCTTCCAAGTATCTACTAAGTGCTAAGACTTTATCATTTTTAACAGATCGAAATAAAAATGCGACCTGGTTCCAGTTTGTAATCCTTTTTTCCTCTACAAGTCTAGACAGGAACAGGTGAACTTCTTCGTGCCAAGAATCTCCTTCTTCAGATGAAACTTTTATAACAGAGGGATTAGTTTTAAACTCTTTATCGCAAGGGATGATATTTTTATCAAACCTAAAGCTGGTTCCATCTACTTCCCAGGTTTTATCTGCTTGCCACTCATTATAAAACTTAACAATGTCAGGATGAGATCGATAGTTAATTGTTAAATCAACTTCTTTACACGCTCCTGGCTCAAAATTATCTTTGAACTGGAGGATGTTCCTAATTGTCGCACCTCTAAACCGATAGAGACCTTGATCGTCATCACCGACGACGCAAATGTTCTTTCTTTCTCCCATCAATAGCCTTGCTATCTTCTCTTGGATCGTATTAGTGTCCTGATATTCATCAATCATTAAATATTTAAGATGCTCTTGAAGCTCTTCTCGAATGTCGGGGTTGTCTTCTAGAAG
Source organism: Halobacteriovorax sp. (assembly GCA_002720865.1). Classification (GTDB taxonomy): domain Bacteria; phylum Bdellovibrionota; class Bacteriovoracia; order Bacteriovoracales; family Bacteriovoracaceae. Next base: position 1,066,360 of record PBIO01000014.1, on the reverse strand, counting down.
CCTCAAGGTGTCATATTGAATTGTTGAAAAATCAAGAGTGTTATTATCCTTCAGTTCGTTATGGTAAAGATCATACAGCTCTGCTAATGCTCTAATTTCAACATCACCAGAGCTATGAAATGTTTTTATATCTACAGCCTCTTCCGATAATTTATTTAACCATTTCAAAAGGTTTTCAGACTGATTCCAGTTAGAAGTTCTAGAACCCATAATTAAATCTGAATTTTCAATCGCTTGATATTTTTTTATATTTTGGTAAAGAAAATACTGCTGATCAAACTGATCCATCACCGAGTAATTCCTCTCTAATCTTGAAGCATCTCTATACTCATCGAGAATCTTTAGGCAGATTGAATGAAACGTACCTAAATACATTTCATGTAGATTGAATGGAATTTCCAGCTCCGCGAGTCTATTTGAAACCCTTGTTTTCAATTCCCTTGCAGCTTTTTCGGTAAAAGTAACAACAAAAAGAGACTCTGGAGAAGCCCCCTTCTCTTTAATTAAATAAACAACCCGCTCGACTAGCGTAAATGTCTTCCCTGAACCGGGCCCTGCTATAATAAGAAGAGGTCCCTCTGTATTTAAAACAGCTTCTTTTTGCTTTGGATTAAGTCCTTTGTGAAGAAAGTCACTCATTACTTATGCCCTTCCTCTGATGCATCTCCGTTTTTTACCCATTCATCTACTTCATTAACCTTAAACTTCCACTGTCTTCCTACTTTGTGAGCAGGCATCTTCCTAGACTCTAGCCATCTATAAATACTTTCTTTGCTAACACCAAGATAATTTGCGATCTCTTCAACTGAGAGCCATCTATCCAAATCAGTCATATTGGAACCTTAATTCTTACGGGAAAAAATAATATAAATTTAAACACTTATGATATGTCTTTACAAGTAAAGACTACTAATGACTAAATAAAAAGGTCCATTCTTCGGACCTTTTTACTCCATTAATCTAGATCTAGATTGTCAGTGATGCCTTTGATTTCTGTACCGGCTTTGCGGATGTACCGTTGCATAGTCTTTAGGTCGGCCCAGCCTCTGGTGGAGGTGGCGGGAAATGAACCCGTGTCCGACGAATATTCGTCAACCTCCCCTTTGGGGAAATAATGCAATACAAAAAATACGATGAAAAGACTAAGGTTTTAATTTCAAAATCTAAAAACCCTTATTTGTTACCTGAGCTAAACATTCCAGTAAGCACTGCCAAAGGCTGGATAAAAAAACGACTTCATTTAAAACTAAAGTATCAACCTATCGATCAAGAGACGATGAAGGTTACGATACTGAGAAAAGAAAATGCTCAGTTAAAAGATGAAATTCGTGAATTAAAAAGGAGAATTGAACTTTTAAATTCAGTTCAAAAGGCTACAAAAACAACTTTGAAGAAATTGAGGATCAATGATCCTTTAGTTCGGTTTAAAATTATAAAACTCATTCAAAAGCACAAAGGCCGAAAAAGCCTAAGAAGTGCGCTTAATGACTTATCAATGAGTTTTTCGAAATATAAAAGATGGAATAAAGAAATAACTGATCGGAAAAACTATATTTCTGATATAAACAAATACAGACAAAATCATCAGCGATCTCTTTCTCCAACTGAATTAAGAAGTCTATTAAACCTATACCAGAATCCGGCATACTTTCATTTACCTCTTCATGCAATATCAACACTCGCAAGAAGACTAGACCTAGTCCATTGTTCACCTAGAACTTGGACAAAGTACGCACGTATTTTTCAAGTAAAGCGACCAAAACTCAAAAAGATTTTTAAAAGAGGATATCCGATTGGTATCAAACGGAACTTTCCAAATGTACTTTGGCATATGGATGTTACTGAAATAAAGGTCCGAGGTCGTAAGGTCTTCTTACAAGTTATTCTCGACAATCATTCTCGTTTCGTAATCAATTGGAAACTGATTAAGAATTGGAATGGAGAAACAAGTGCAAATCTTTTAAACAACACTGTAGAAAAATATACTTCTCCTCTTGAATTAATGACAGATGCAGGTAAAGAAAATCTCAACTACCATCTGTATTCAGTTATTGAAAATCATGAGATTCAACATCTCATATCAAAGTTGAATACCCATTTTTCAAACTCTAGAATTGAGGCATTCTTCAGAATGTTAAAACAAAACTATCTTAAAAAAGTGAAATTCAACTCCATGCTCGGTTTAGAAAAACATATTCGAGTATATATTGATGATTATAATAATATTATCCCTCACTCTGCCTTAGAAGGGAGAACTCCTGAAGAAGCTTATTTTGGAATGGAAAATGATTTTTACAAAGATCAATTCAAAATAAAATCTGATGAAGCGATAAAATTGAGGATTAAAGAATACAAAAACCGATGAACTTAATCCCGCGCAAACCCATAAACCATAACCAACGCCGAACCATAAAGCGCCTCAATCAACTGATATTTATGCTTAGGAATACCACGGATCTTTTCCATTAGGATAAAAATGGATTCTTCAGCATCAAACTTATCGCTATCCAGAGAAGTCATGACTTCTTTATAAAAAGCTTTATCCTTAGAATTTTTGATGCGTTTGGTGAGGTATCTTAGGATGTCGTGATTGGCATTGCCGGCGCGCTTGGCGCGGGTGAAGGCCTTTTTCATTTTGTTGAAATGCTTGTCGGTGGGTTTTGCGAGTTTGCGGTAGCTTCTAATGGAATGCTTTAGGCTCCATAGGGGGCGGGCGGCTTCGGCGCTAGAGGATAGAAGAGTGAAAACAGCAAGGGCGGCGACAAGTTTAGATATCATGACGCATTGGTATAATTGGGGAAATAGATCGTCAATACGTCCCTTTCATACCTGTAGTTTCTACCAAGGCATTCGACGCAAGAGCTTAAAATTGCTATTTTTTCCCCATGAACTTATTCCGCTTCACCCTAAATTCTAAAGGAATCTACGAAGAACTAGATAAACAAGTTCCCCGTGATTCTGACCTTCGCTCCTCAAAACCGGATGGCACTTGGCTACCAAAAGTGGGAGAAAAATACCCCGGGGCCATTTCCTTTTTTACCAAGGCCGGTCTTAAAAAATATGCGGATAGCGGATTAAAAGATTGGCATTACTCCGTGGTGGAAGGGAAGGCCTCTATGCTTTTGGCCGAAAGACCAGACTCTCCTCTTTACGAAGACGAGTTTCAAGTCATCTCTCATCCATCCGATTTTAAAATTAAAAAGGAATACTTATTTGAATACGGCGGTCCCCGTCCGGCCTTGCCTAGATCTCTTGATTCAAGGCCAGAGTTTATTCGCCATCACTCGTCGATTGTGGATCAAAATTTTTATGCTTTTTATAATGGCTCCGATGAAACTTTTGCCAAGGGCGCTTCCCTTGGATCAGACTTAGGTCTTGTGGAACTTGGGATTCATCATGAAACCCTTGCCCCTGGAAAGAGGTCCTCTTGGCCTCATGCTCATTTAATTGAAGAGGAATTTGTCTACGTCTTAGAGGGCACTCCCGATATTTGGGTTAATGGAAAGCTTCACCGGGCAAAAGCAAATGATATTATCTTCTTTCCTCCAAATTCGAATTTGGCCCACGCGGTTTATAATAATAGCAAAGAAGATGTGGTGATGATTGTGATTGGGGAGCAAAATCAAAAGGACGATAAAATCTACTACCCGGAACATCCGGCGCGAAATGAAGAATGCAAGGAAGGTGGTTATTTTTGGGCCGATAGACCCGAACCTCCGGCGTTTACTACTCATAAGAATATTTTAGATATCGAGCAAAAAGATGCAGGAGGTCCTGATGAGCCTCTTCATTATTTTTTAAAAGTTCGAGACCTTGGGCGCACCTTAGGGGCCCAGCGTGTGGCCCTTCATCATGCCATTCTTATGCCCGGGCATCGCTCTGGCATTCCTCACTGTGAATCAACGGAAGAGGAATTCATCTATGTCCTAAAGGGCAAGATAGAAGCTTGGATTGATGGGCACCGCTATGAAATGAACCCGGGCGATTCCTGCGCCCTTCCTGCTGGAACCGGAAAGCTCCACACTTTCATAAATGAAACGAACGAAGAAGCTGAATACCTTATGATCGGACAGTGCTGGCGCGATGATAACCAATGCATCTATGGCATTAACCCAGAACTATGGGAAGAAGACAAACCTCTTCATTGGAAAGATTGGCCTAAGCAAGAACAAGGGCCCGAGTCTTCGGTACCTGGTCAGCCTAGCCGGCCGCCGCAAAAATGAAAACTAAACTCTTGCGGAGTTTTTCATGAGTGCAATGGATTAAAATAAGAATGGGTTTTAGAATATATGCATGTTTGGTTCCTGCCTTATTTGCCAAGAAGAAGCCGTCCTAAATTTTCATGAAGACGGCCTGAAGTGTGATACCTGTACTCTCGGAGCATATTACCCTCACCTTAAATTCAATTATTCTGATCAAGAGAGAAAGTCACTTCTGTATAGAGTTATTAGTCCATATAAAAAAAAGAAGAATCGAAAAAAGTTTAAGGGTCTAAAAGAGGAGCTTTGGAAAAGAGAGCCTCTATGCCAACTTTGTCATAGGTGGATTAGACGATTGGACGACGCCTCGCTCGATCATATTCTTCCACTAGGTGCTGGAGGTGAAGACGAAAAATCCAATATTCAACTGACCCATAAGCTCTGCAATGAAATTAAAGGCTGTAAACCTATCAAGAGACTTCCTAAAAAGCTTATTCCTAAATTTAAAGACTTGTAAGAAATTAATTAGTTTTTTTTAAATCCAATTTTCGTTCGACGAGGTGGAAGTAGTGGAGCCACCGCTTCTAAGTCATCTAGCCTTTCAAAAACAACTTTAAACATCTGATTAGTACCCTCTTCAAGTTTTTCTAGCTTCTGACTAAGAGATTCATCTTGCTTTAGTACTTTCCTCATTTCAATAAAGGTTTTGATTATTGCGATATTGCAACGGATTGCGATGGGACTATTTATAACACCCGACAATGCAGCTATTCCATATTCAGTGAATACAAAAGGAAGTTTCTGCTTTCCTCCACGTCCTTTTTTTGAAGTGCCAAATTGGCACTTCAAAGAGTCAAATTCAATTTTGCTTAACTGAAACATAAACTCTTTAGGAAATCTCTCTAAATTACGTTTAACTTGTCTATTGAGGTATTTAGTCTCTACACCATAAAGGTCAGCCAGATCACTATCGAGCATTACCTTCGTATCCCTAATAATATAAATCTTTTTTTCAATTATTTTAGGTGTAATCATAATCTCTCCAATTACTTTTTTAAGTCTTTAAATCTAAATTGGAAAAATTAAATTCTTAATGGAGACTGAATATTTCACTTTGAACAGGTCCGCTCCGGACCTTTTTTAACACGAAGCGACTCCGCTACGAAGGGATTACCCTTGAAACCTCATCCGCGCTAATTTCAAAATCGTAAAGGGCAAGGTCTTCTTTCATATGCACTTCGGACTTGGTTCCGCAAAGAGGGACCACGCCGGTCTCGCTTAGGCAGCGGTAGAGAATAACTGCGGGGGTGGTGCCGTATTTTTTGGCAAGGTCCATAACTGTTTGGCCTTCTAAAATATGTGGGTTGGCGCTTAAGGTCCAAAAGGATTGATAGGTTATGCCCTTATCTTTGCAAAAGGCCCTTAGCTCAACATCGTAGCCGCTATCGGCGTAGAAGCGGTTTTGTAAAACGGCCGGTTTTAATTCTGTCTTTTCATAAAGGGCCTTGAAATATTCATCGTCATAGCAATTAGAAATTCCAAGCTGCCTGACTTTGCCATCTCTGACAAAACTCTCCATGACTTTCCATCCCTCTAAAGTCTCCTCAAAAGAATTCATCAGTGAATGCATAACGAGGGAATCTAAGTAGTCTGTTTTTAAATTCACAAGGGAAGTTTCTAGGGATTTTTTAATTTGCGCTTCAAGGGGGGCACTTGGATCGTAGGGAATAGTCTCTGGATCCTGACCAGCGATGGAAGTGAACTTGGTTTGAAGGAATAAATCCTCGCGCTTAATTCCAGAGTTCGCAATGCCCTCACCTACACCAGGTTCATTATAATGTTTAGGCTGGCAAGCAGTGTCCACACCTTTAAACCCAGTCTTAAGGGCCAGTTCGACCAGTTCAGCAGTGCGCTCTTTTTTCCATGCAGTTCCGTATATAAGTTTCATGCCCTAATCATACTAGGTACTAGGTACCTGGTCACTTGCAAATATGCACTAAAGGTTTTCTCTAAAAAAATCGATAAGTTAAGGTGAGACAAATATCCTATTTCCTTATTTTTTTCCTTCTAGCCCAAGTGAGTTTTGCCAAGGGTTTTGAATCTTTTCGTTATGATAAAGACGTGATCACTGAGCGAAAGAATCTTGTGGATGCCTATGCTCGTTTTAATAAACCTTATAAACCCTATAATGGGGATCAAAGTAATTTAAAACCTGAAGTGGCCAAGCAGATAGAAAAACTTTTTAGTCTTACTGATATGGCCGTGATTGAAAAGGTTCTACTTCTTGAGTTCATTGGAAAAATTGATAAAGGGGATCTTCCCCGCTCTGCTCCCTACCGGGATTATTATTTAGAAATTATTTTTGAAATGAAGAATATGAAGCTCGAAGATAAAAGATTAATTAAAATGCGCGAGGATTTGATAAAAGGAATTAATTATCACCGAGAAGTTTTAGATGCCTGGCTTGAAGCGGCGAGAAGAGATCGAGTCGACAAAGTTAAAAACGCAACTGGTCGCTGGGTACACCATGGTACGGCCGCAGGAGATAAGATTTTTTATTCCCTCTTTCACACTTATATAAAAAAAGAATTTAAAGAAGAGTACCCCGAAAATATTGAGGCCTTAAGCCGTCATCTTTGTGTTCTTGTTTTCTAAATTTTCGCAGTTTTAAGGTATAATAGACCCATGATAAAATTTCTCCTCCCCCTTACTTCTTTTTACGCAGAAGGTTAAATAATCTATGTATGTCATCCTAATCGTCAGCGGAATTTTTACTCTCTTTGGTCTAGGCTTTAGTGGGCTCTATCTTTATTTTAAAAACAAAGGAAAGACGCTTAAGGGGACGGTTTTTGGAATTGAAAGATATATCTCTAGAACTAATGGGAAGGCCAAAGCGACTATGTATCGCCCCTTAATTAAGTATCATTTTAAAGGGAAGGAATACCTTTTTACAGCAAGCTACGGTTCAAACGATATTCACCAACGAATCGGCGACAAAGTAAAGGTGCTCTCCCTTGATGACGGTCCCGAATACGTAAGACTAAAAACAAAGATTCAGTGGGTCTTTCCTCTAGCCTTTTTATCCTTTGGAATTGCAGGTTCTGTGGGCTTTTTTTATGTTAGCCCCTCTACCCTAGTGCTTGGAATCTATATAGCTCTTTTGCTGCTCGTTCCAATGATCCTTTATCAATATATTAAGTCTAAAGGACTTCTCGAGCAGTTCACAAAATCTCTTCTAAAGGCGAAGCTAGAAGACGAGGAATCTTTAAAGGCCCGCGAAATTATTTATAGTAAAAATGAACTGGATAAAATGCTCGTTTCCTTTAGAAAAGGCGCATTTGTTGCCACCTTGTTTTTTTGTCTGTGCAGCTCAACGGGGTTTTATTTTTCCTGGGAAAAAACAAAAGATTCTTCTAAAGAATACTTCTATTCGGTTTTTAAAAACTTTGATCTGATTCATGAGTTTAAACTGTACTCGAATGATAAGAGTTTTCTTCTTTCGTTATTCCTTATGTTTTTCACTGTTCTTCTCATATACAGCCTTATTTTTCAGGGTCTTCGAAGAAAGTAAAAGCGATCAGTTTGAATTCTAGATAATTTTATTTCCGTATTGAATTACCTTCTTTATTTTTCCCAGCTTGATCAAGTTCAGCTGGTATATGTTTTCCAGCCTCTCGATTACTATCCATAAGTGCCTTAGAAGCCGTGGATTTGAGTTCACCACTTTTAGGACTAGCATCTACTTCACAGCGGTAATTGATTTTTTTATCTACATGCTCTTTAGATAACCCTTCATAGCTTCCCGTGTTTAAAAAGGTATGAAGTGAGTCAATCCAAGCCGTATTAATTTCAGTGCCAATCTTCTTAAAAAGAATCTTTTTAAGGACTCCATCTTTATCAAATCTTAGAATGGCGTGCTCATCTGTCCACTGAGTTTTTCCAAGTTCAATACTAAATGGAGTTTTAGTTCCATTGCTTTTATAGCCTCTTGAAAAAGGAGTGTTTACGGTAATGGCGTCGGCCTTAACATCAAAAAAGGTCTTATCGTTAATAAAGATTCTTAAGTATTCTCCGTCACTTCTTTGTAAAGTTTCTATTTTTTTTATGGAGCAATCACTATCTTGCGAAAGCTCTGGTAGATATTTTTTAAATTCTGCTGCCGTTATTTTGGGGTGTACAGCATTTGAAAGTTCAGGCCATACAGAGACTAATCCTTCTTTTTTCTTAGATAAATCGTCCCAAAAAGCCTGATCCTTTTGAGCATGTTTCCTTTGAGCCTTATGGCTAGTAACTAATAGTTTTTTTAGGGATTCGTATTTAACCCCAGGAAATTTTCTTTCTATATATTCTTTTCTATCTTTATCTGTCGCTTTTTTTCCATTAATTTCAAGAAAGGCACTTTCGTATTCACTAAGAACTTCATTAAAGAATTTAACTATCGGCTTAGTCGTATTAGATGATTCGAAAAATGGATCTCGCTTACCTGCTTCTACTGAATAGCTTGCAAAAACTTCATCTACCGCCGCCACTCTTTCTGCAAAAGAATCATACTTTTTCTTCGGTTCAACTCCAATATTGGCAGGATAGCGATCTAGATTATTGAGCAAGAAATCCACATGAGCCTGGGCCGCTTCAATATTAGCCTGATGATTCTTTTGGCCTTTTTGCTCAGGGGCTTTGGCCATTATAGAAGATGTTACTAATAAAGTTATAATTAACAACAACTTAGATCTTTTTGTGTGTTCTCTCATTCCAGCTTATCGGAAATTCACAAAAATACTTTAGCGAATTCATCGGCTAAATAAACCTATTCTGGCCGGACCTATTCCGATTTGACCCAAAAAAAGGGAGCTAAAAAGCTCCCTTCCTTAAAAAAATATAATTTGATTTTTACCTATTATAATTTTCTTACTTGAACGGCACATGGTCCTTTTTGACCTTCACCAACTTCATACTCAACTTTGTCATTTTCGTTGAGGTAGCTGGTACCTTCAAGCCCAGTTGCATGAACAAAAAGATCGTCCCCTCCACCTTCTGGAGTGATAAAACCAAAACCTTTTGCTTCATTGAAAAATTTAACTGTACCTGTACTCATAATAAATCCTAAAAAAAATGCTCCCCGTTGTGGGTCGCTTATGAACTCAAAGTAACACCTTGCGCCCCTTAATACAAACGGTGTTCCTTGCCTCTTTACTCTCTTTCTCCAAGTAAGTCCCCGTAATTGGGTATTTGCTCCAGTGAAAAATCTTCAATTTAATTTTAAAAAGTCCCATTTTGTTAGAAGGTATTTACGCGAAATGAGGAATTATGAATAAGCTTTTTACCATTGTAGTCTTGGTCCTAGGATTAAGCGCCAGCGCCCATGCGGATGTGGTTCCATCGAAGATGAAGCTCGTTGTGGCCAAGGAAGAGTCCGTTTCTTCTGATCTTCTTTTAATTCTTAGAAAGGCTAAGCTTGATTCAAATAAAATTCAATTCTCAAGAAGTAACTCTCCACTAAATCAAGTTGAGATCCAATGCCAAGATAATCAGGTCAAGCTCACGGTCATGGCAAACGATGAGGAATGGTCTTCGGTCTTCTATTATGGGCTTCAAAAGCTAGGCTTTTATTTTCCTCATCCACGGATTCAGATCTCTCCCCACGAAGTCGACCTATTAAAGAGCTGCCAAAAGACTTTTAAGTTTGAGCCTGCCTTTAAATTTCGTGGATTTCATTTACATACTCTCCACCCCAACGAGTGGGTTCATGGTTTTTTAATGGGCAAGACTGAAATTGCTATGGACTTTGTGCGCTGGATGGCCCGGAACTATCAAAATATTTTTGATCTTAATTTGGTTCGCCAAAAGAAAAAGAGAATCTATCGAAATTTAAAAGCGCCATTTAAGTTGGCCAAAGAGCTAGGCATCTATCCGGGGATTTCTCTTGGAGCGGCTCTTCACCAACAAAATTCTTTTAAGCTTTTAAATCTTCTTCGGGCAGTAACGGGTGTTGGTTCCCAGAAGGCCCTAAAGAAAAAACTTAAGAAAGTGGCCAATGGAATCGACTTTTCTTTTTTGACTATGGAAGCAGGAACATCGGAATTTACTCCTGTTGCATATAAGCGCGCCATTGGTTGGATGGAGGGAGCAGCTTCCGTCTTAAATCCCATGGAGCGTCAGCTTTTTATAAAAGTGCATGTCTCTTCAAATCAAACTCATCCGGAATACGGAAACTTTAATTTCTTACCTCAGTACACCAATAGCACTGTTGGGATTTTCCCTCACACGGTAATGTTTTACGGTCTCTACGATGAGCATGTACCCATGTATGGAAATGAAAACTTTTTTGAGATTAGAGACTTTACTCTTAGGGAAAAAAGTAAGCGTCCCACCTGGTATTACCCGGAAACAAGCTATTTTATTTTTATGGATGTGGATGTTCCCCTACTTTTGACGGACTACCTCACCTCCAGAGCAGAAGATATGAAAAATCTTTCTTTGGAAAATCTCGAGGGGCATATTAATTTCACCACTGGTCACGAGCTAGGCTACTGGCTAATGGACTGGACCGTGGCGCTTATGTCCAATAAGGAGTACGCTTTTGATCCTATGATTGGGCTTAAACTTCTTGGGGAAGACCAGGAATCGTGGAAGGCCATCGTCGACTTTCAAACAAAACATATTAAAAAGAATGGGATCATCTCCATGATCACCGCGGCGAATTTTCAAGATGAGATTTCTAAAAAACATAGAATTCACGACAGGAATCTTTTAAAAGAGCTGGCCAAGAATCCAGAGCTTAATGAAGAAGAAATTTTAAAATTATCAAATGCCATTGATGAGCTACCAAGCACGGCTAAAATTAAAAATAAAGAACTAAGGGATTTAATGGATGTGACTTTCCTTAGGATTCATCACGCTCGCCAGTTAAGAATGGCCCTTCGTTATCAAAAGAAGTCCCCGCGAAGAGCTGAGCATATCCAAAAAGCCCGAGAGTACAGGGCCAAAGCTAAACCTTTAATGGACACTCATGTTAATGAATTTGAGCGTTACCCTAAGGCCAAGGTTTTCTCAAAACATAAAAACCCAACCAGCTATCAGCTTGGCTATGGGGAGTACGCAAAAGACTTAAGACTTTGGAAACGAGAAGAAGAGCAGGTTCGCCGCAATAAGTGGAACCCCTTCTTTATGAATATCTATTCTATTTGGAATATTATTTTCTAATTTCCTAGAAACAAGGCACCTAATTTATCAAATAAACAGCCACTTACCCCTTTTTTAGGCCTAAGACAGGTATCCATTTAATATAAGTAAATAAGCAACATCTGACGATAAGGTTCTATGACAAAACTACTCGGAATTATCAGTCTTCTTTTTTCTTTTTCCCTTATGGCAATGGAGTCAAGGCAGGACTTTAGTAATTATACCTGTACTATCGACAATAGCGGGGAGCTTACTCAATTTAAATGTTTAAACCGGACTAAGGGTGATGACTCAGCCTGGTTTTTACAAGAAGGTGATCAGGCCTTTGTAAAAGAAGTGGAACCAATTATTGCTGATGATATTGAAACAGAGCTTAGAGAAAGAGGTGTTAGTTTTTTAGATCCTCTTAGCTTTACCGCCCTATCCTTTTTCGATGTGGTCGATTCACTTAACCGCCAGACTCTCGGAGAATCAAACGCATGCTTTCAAAGGATTGCCTATACCAGTAAACAGTTTTCTGCCCTTCCAGATAATCATTCAACAATTAAAAGACTTAAGAAGTTAGCCGAAGCCTTAAAAGAGGCCGGAATTTGTAAGGCGGCTATTAAATCCGATAACACAAGCCATGGCATTGATGTTAAAAATCATGACGATCTTCTCGAGCATTTTTTATGTATTTCTAATTCTGAATCAACATTTGGTCGTGATAATATTGGAATTGGTGGTCGTGGCCCTTGGGGAATCCACCCCATGCATAATCAGCCTAAAGGCACTAGGGCCTACACAGGTGGCAAGACCGTTACTCTAAAAAAGAATCAACTCTGTTACCCAAGTAAGGCGGTTGTTCGTGACTCAAAAGGTAGAGAGATAAAAGAATCTAAACGTTATGAGAATTATGAAGTCCAAGTTGCCAATGCCACCTGCGCTCTAAAACTCTATAAGCAAAGTGCTTATGCCCCATGGGGAAAAGGTCATAAATGGGGAAGCAATCGTCATTGCTCCCGTAGTGATAAGAACCGTTTTAAGTTCAAAAAATTTCTAAAAGAGAAGGCCTGTTGTTCTAAAGCTTGTGTCGCAAAGGTCAAAGACTTAATTTAAGAAATAGTATCCCCCTCTATGGGAGGATACTACCTCGTATTTTCCAGGAGCTGATTTTCTAATAAGCTTCGGTCCTGCAAAAATCAGTTTAAAAATTCTATTTAAGATGTTTGAGTCATAGTTCATTTGTTCCTCCAAAGTTTTGTCTGAAACCTTTGTACCAGACCTTGAACTTTTCTCAATAGAATGTTAAAAAGTATTAAAAAACGGTACTTTTATATGAAAAATGCTTCAAATTACCCACTTTTAATGGCCGAACTTAAAAAGATCTTAAAGCGAAAGAAGATCAAATACTCAGACTTGGCCCTAGAACTTGATATGAGCGAGTCCTCTATCAAGAGGTTAATGTCCGCTGATGATGGATCCCTTTCAAAGATAGAGGCCATCTGTGAAGCTGTGGGAATCAATTTTTTTGATCTGGCCCTTCTTGCTAAAGAAGATAAGCCAAGAAATTTTTATCTTACTAAAGAGCAAGATGCTTTCTTTGCAAAGAACACTCATTACTTTTATTTCTTCACTTTAATCTATGAAGAATTTTACTCTCTTTCTCAAATCAAGAAAAAGTATAAGCTCACTGAAAAATCTATGATGAAGTACCTAAAGAAGTTAGAAGATTTAGAGATGCTAGAGCGCCATCCAAATAACAAAATCAAATGGCTTATCCAAGGGAGCACTGCTCTTCCCGAACTTACAGGACTTGGAAAACATCTTATGCGAACTTCCATGAGGAATTTTTCTGATCTTATCCTAACTGATGGGGCCCTAGAAAAAGAGCTTAAGGGAAAAGAAGGAAGCTTTCGAATTAGCGAGCTCTACCTTAAAAAAGAGACGGTTAAACGTTACCGAATGGAGCTTGATGAGCTGGCCGAAAAATACGCCAAGGAATCTGATAGGGAGGAGCGTATTTATGGGAAAAACGAGCTTGAGCTTTACACCACTCTTGTGTCAGTTCTTCCCATGGGGCTTTATTCGGAAGATATCCCAAACTTAAGTTAACTGCCCACTTTTGAGGGGCCTCTTTTTCCGATATTTCAGCTAGATAGCCACTTTTTAGGGTATTTTTTATTTATCCGATAAGATCTTATATCAAAGGCAATATATAAGATGCGCATTCTATTGATTCTTTCATTTTTCTGGTCTTGCTCACTTTTTGCTTTAAGTGAAACCGACGCTGTTTACAAGATCACGACAAGAGATGGATATACCTACACGGGACAGCTAGAAGAAAGTAGAAACGGGCAGACCTGGATAAAGCTTGAGAACGGCAGGTTTCCCGTACAGACTCAAGATATAGAATCAAAGGTCATGATCAAGCCTAGTAGCGCAGAGGCTCAAAGAATCGCCAAAAGAGATGAAGCCACCGCGGCCCTCGCTGATAGTCTATTGAAAACGAAAAAAAGAGAAGAAAAGAGAAAAAGACAGTTTGAGGAAAAAATTGAACGCCTTGCCCGCCATGGGGCTTCAAGAGACTGCTTGCAAAGTCTTAGAACTGAGCTCGATCCGTTTAAGGATAATAGCAACACCTTTGAAGAAATTTTTTGTAGTCTCCAAAAAGATAAAATGCGCTCTCACTTAAAAGACCTTAATAAAGGCATGGGAACAAATTCATCAAACCTAGAAAATAAAAAGCTTATCTACAGTGAAAGACTTAAAGAGTTTAACTTTAAAACCAAGTCTTCAAAGAGTGGCTTAACGAGCGGCTTTGATCCCTCTGTTTCAATTGCAGGGCAAGGAAATATACTCGAACTTATTTATAAATATGATGAAAAAGGAAAAGCCAAAAAAGGAAAGATAAAGGGACTTGAAAAAGAAAGAAATCCTTCTGATTTTAAAAGAGGTTTATTCTCTCATTTAAATAAAGACCTCGCTTGTCTAGAACCAGGAAAAGTTAAAGAAAGTTTAGAGAATCTTCTCGCGAATATTAAAAAAGGAATTAATTACTACCAAGGGTTCAGAGGAGACTATTGTATTCCAGCGGAAATATATAATGGTAAAAACTTATCTTCAGATAACTCAAAAAATAAAGCAGCCAGTGAATGTCCAAGTAACAGGTCCGAGGATTTCAAAGAAAAGCCAGAAACCTACAGAGAGAAATTCGCTTGGTGGGTCAGTGGAAGACAAGAAGTGGTCGTGATAGATCACGAGCATTTATACTGTTCGAGAAACTCATGTAACTCAGAAGATTCAAAAGACAAGACCCCTATTCCAAATGATATTCCTTTAAGAGAGTTTGCCGGAAGAATAAGTCAAACCTCATTAGATTCAGGGATGCTGACTCCTGCCATTGCCCAGGAGGAATTAAGTTTAATTCAAGATGAATTCGCCAATCAGGTTGGCGAGGACTTCAAAACCGTTTCTTCTTTAGTTATGTCCATGGCCAGCTGCTTTGATCTTGAAGAGGCCAAAGAGGCTTTAAAGGAAGGGGGCAAAGGGGTTTTAAAACATTTAGGTGGTGCTGCCGTTGATAAGGTAGGAACTATTTCAAAAGCAGGTGACTGCGGAAAAGTTCTCTCTGATGGAATCACTATCTTTAATCGATTTAAAGAAAACTATGGTGGCGCTCAAAGACAAATTGAAAGAAAAGCCAAGGAACAAGGTTTACAAGGTGAAGAAGTTCCAAAGTTTAGAAGCAATGAAGAGATTATGAGTAGCTCAGGTGTATCTAGTGAGGTCGTTAATTGGATTACTGAAAAAGCTGATGCACTAGATGACCACGATGGTTTTTCTGCCGTTTCATTTGTAAACGATGCCAAGGGAATTCTTGTAGATAACGCTAAGGAAGGAAAACAAGGTGTAGATTTACTTAAGGTCGATCTCAAAGATCCAAAAAAACGAAAAGGACTTGTACAGCTTGTCGGTGGTATGACTCATTTTCTTCTTGAAAAAGCTGCAGACTGGGATATGGCCCAGCGACAACTAGAAATTGATAAAAGAAAAAAATCAATCGCCTCTATGGAAGATCTCTCCAGTAAATTAAGTACAGCTCGAGATGGAATGCATAAGCATTTAGCAAAGCTTAAAGACGCCCAAGAGGCCGTAGAGCATTTAATGATTGAAATGAATTCTAAATGTAATCGTCTTCAAAGTTCAAAAATAATACCTCTGTCCCTAGCAAACTCTAACCTTTCCCTCGCTAAAGACTGTAAGCTCTCTGAAGCAGACAGGGTGTATATTAAATCTCTTGAACAGATTAGTTCTCCTGAAGCAAACTACAAACTCCAACTTCCTTTTGAATAAAGTGACAAAGTTTTAAGGTTTTAGTAGGATTATGACAAGGAGTATTAAATGCTTGTTGTTGTATCACCTGCTAAGAAATTAGACTTTGAAAATCCTGCCCCCACTAAGAAGTTCACTCAGCTCACAGAGCTTGAGCGCTCTAAGATTCTTATTGAGAAATTAAAGAAGACGGATGCTAAGACCATCGCCAATATGATGAAGCTAAGTGATTCCCTCACGGAATTAAATATTAAACGTTATAAAGAATTTAAAACTCCCTTTAATTTAAAAAATGCTAAGCAGGCCATGTTCGCCTTTAAGGGCGATACTTATGTGGGCCTTAATGCTGAGACCATGAAAGAAGATGATATTGAATATGCCCAAGATCATTTAAGAATTCTTTCTGGGCTCTATGGGCTGGTCTCTCCTCTTGATTTAGTTCAACCTTACCGCCTTGAGATGGGAACCAAGTTTTCCGCTGATGGCTCAAAAAATCTTTATGATTTCTGGAGTGACTCTATTACTGGGAAATTAAATAAGCTTTTAGAAAAAGAAGAAACTCTTGTTAACCTTGCGAGCAAGGAATATTTTACGGCCATTAATTTTAAAAAACTCGACGGAAAGGTTATCACCCCCATTTTTAAAGAAAAGAAAGGGGACGACTTTAAGATTGTTAGCTTTTTTGCAAAAAAGGCCCGCGGCATGATGTCTCGCTATATTATTGATAACCGAATTGAAAACGCCAAAGATTTATCAGACTTTGACGTTGATGGATATAAATTCAATAAGAAATTCTCTACAGAGTTAGAGCCCGTTTTTACTCGCTAAAAAGCGGCCATAACAAACAAGCTTCCCGTACAGACAAGACCACCTGTATATAAAATAGTTCTCAACTTATCTTTGTCATATATATAGCTTAGACCGTAGGCAACTCTAAGAACAATAAAGCCAACCGCTACCATATCAATACAGGATTGATCGGTTCCGGCGATCATCGATAAAGTCACAGCGGCCGCAAAGGGTGCGAAGTTTTCCCAAGAATTATCATGGGCGCAGCGAGCACGATGGGCCTTCCCTTCAAGCTTTGCCATATAGGCCCTTGGGTCAGAATTATGTTTCCCGGCCTTAAAGCCTCCGGTAACTTTGGCATAAGCAATAAAAATCACCGGTAATAAACTGGCGATAAACACACATAAGATAGCAATATTCATAAGTTCTCCTTCCTTTAAGTATAGCCTAAAAGTACTTGAGTAATTTACTTTTGACTCCTTTAGTTGGTTCTTCTTTATACCGATAAATTAAATAGAGAGGTCAGTATGAAAAGTACAAAATATTTATTTTTGTTTTTAAGTCTTTGTCTTAGTTTAAATGGGTATGCAGGAACCAGTCTTTCTCCTGTAAGGGGCTTTGTCACAAAGCTTGCCAATAAATCTGTTCCTAAGGCCCATAAGAAATTATTAAAGGGATTAAAAAATCCTTCAAAGCTTGAATGGAAATCTTCTGATCCAGAATTAAGTAAAAAAATCTTAGAAGAGATGAATAAGAAAAAAGCTGCCATTCAAATTGATGAGAATACTTTTATTGTTAAGGCCAAAGGGCTCAAGATTGAAGTGGTTCTAGTAGATTACTTTAGTCGAACTGTTTTAGTGAATGGCAAAGAATATATTTTTAGTAAGGATAAAAGCCTTAGGGCCCATATAGATGGGATGCTAAAAATTCTAAAGAAAAGAACAGCCTCACATAATCCTTTTATTCAAGATGCCCATGCTTTACTTCCCCTTGTGTTTATTATCCCCGCTATTATTGCGGCCAGTGGTGCTGCCGTTACGATCGATGCGTTTATGAGCACGGCAGTTAATGATATGAGAAATATGGACCCAGAAACACAAGCAAAAATTAAGGCGCTAAAAGAAAAGTATAAGGAGCGAGCTGATGTTTGTGAATCAGACCTTGAAAATGCGAAGGCCTCAAATAGCAAAGGACATATTGAGCAATTAACAAGTGTTCGAACCCTAGGGCAGCTTCATAAGGTTCTCAATACAGAACTTTATAATACTTGGTTTAATGGAAAGTCTCAGATCGACTACGATAAGCTAAGCTGTACAGAAGTGGCTCAAAAAAATGAGATTTCCTCTGGAACCGTTACCGGTGTAACAAGATCGCCAGGCAGATTACTAGGAGCTCTTTGTAAAGAACAAGACAGACTTAACGCTTGCTTCGCTGCCACGGAAGAAGTCATGCGAGATCAAGGGATTAAAATCAATGAGCTTCGCTCACCTGATCGCCGTGGTCCTTTTGAGGATATCTACGAAGAATATAAAGAAATCAAAAATATCAATAAGTAAAAAAGGGGGCCGGACGAGCCCCCTTCTTCTTTACGCATCAGAAAGTAGTTTATTCCAGGAGCCACCACCTTCTGTCAGGCTGATTTTTCTTGGCTGCGCTTTCTCTTGTTTTGGGAGAGCTAGATAAAGCACGCCATCTTCTAAATGCGCTTCGATCTTTTCAATATCCACGTCTTTAGGAATCGTTACCGTTCGGCTAACCTCTACGGCCTGCGCTTCCTCTTCATCAGAAAAAGCATCCTTTCTTTTACCTTTAATATGAATCCAGTTTTCTTCTTGCTGAAGTTCTAGAGTTGATTTATTAACTCCTGGCATATCAAGGCTTAACAAGAAAGCTTTGTCTGTTTCTTTAAAGTTATGGGTGGTCGTTTGGGGACGTGCGCCTTCCCAAATATTTTCCATATTTTCCATAACTTCCTTAAGGTCCCTATCCACGCCCCAAAAGGCCGGCTTAAAGTGAACTCTTCTTGTTGGCGAAAATGTATACATATAAACCTCCTATAATTGGTTGTATTTCTTTCCTACCTATAAGTTGGTAGTCCTTTTTTTGACGTCAAGGGTAAGGCAAAAAAAAAGTTTTCTGATATTTTTTGTCAAAATTAATGTCAAGAAATTGCAAATTTAAGCAGCAAATATTGACATTTTTTTTGGAGATATTATTCTATTTTTGGACGATGATTATTCATATGATTTTGGTTAGTAGCTGAGATTGTAATTGTCCCTCAAAGCTCCCTAATCAAATTCATAGATAATTAAAGTCTAAACTTAACTTTAGACATAGGAGGTCTGTATGAGAAATGCGTTTTTTGACTTCGAAGAAGTTTTAGAAGCGTCTCTTGATTTTGGAGTTCCAATGCCTAAAAAGGCTAGGACTTCACTTTCTAGAAGACTCGACCTTCTTCGAGAAAAACTCCCGGTCAATGCTTCAATTGATCTACATTTTTTCGATGAAGGAGCAAAGCTTCGAGGTTGTCTTAAAATCAGAACATTAAACAGGACGTTTAGTGCCATCTCTTTTGGTCGTCATCCCCAGAGTATCTATGAAAATCTCGAGGAAGACATTAATCAACAAATATTAGATTGGAAACAAACTCGCTTTCCTAAGGAGGTTTATCATGAAGCACAGCTTTATTCCTAAATCCTTCTCTAAGGTGGTTGGGGCGGTTAGCCCTATTGAGTGGGATAAGTTTGGAAAACCTAAAAAATTTAGTATCTTCACAGAATGGGGAGAGGATTACATCGTTATTAATAAGGATCAAGAATCCATGTTAAAGCCCTTTGTTAACAGAGTTGTTGAAGCTTATGGATATATCCATAAAAACGATGATGGGGATAAGTTTTTAAGCTTAAAAAAATTGAGCTTGGTTGGCTATCCAGGAGGTGCCCCCGCGGAAGCACAGCCCTATACCTACGATAACTACGATCATTTTGAGGAGTATCCAGTGCATATTCCTTATGATGAATTTTCAATGGCCGGATAACTGGAGGTTATTATGACTGACGAAATTGTTGAAGAGGTGCAAAAAATTAAAGAGCATTTAAAGGAACTTGCCCCGGAGGCGACGGACGTAAAGATAAAAATTAATGAAAAGAAACCTGGAATTTTTGAATCAAAAATAAGGGTCAACTTGCCGAGGAAGAAGTCACTGCTGGCCTTTAAAAGAGGTCTCGACCCTTATTCGAGCTTGCTAAAAGGTCACCAGGCCATACTTAAGCAGCTCTTCAAAAGAAAAGCTAAACCAAAGCGATACAAATTTCCCATGGTTGCCGCCTAGCTTTTCTTTCAAAGAGGGGGCCCTCGCCTTGGCCCCCTTTTTTATGCTATAAATCTGGGATGAACGAAATCTCAATTGAATCTCTTTTTGCCCCCATGAACCGACCGCAGTTTTTTGAAAGTTATATTTCAAACAAGCCTATTGTCGTTCACGGTTTAGAAGATAAATTTAAAGAGCTAACAGATCTTCCTTTTTTAAAAATGAGCAGCTTAATTGAAAAATGGCCTGAAACGGTTAATGTTTATAATGAGGGAACTCCTGACGAAGTTAATTCTTCAAAATGCTCCCCCGTAGAGGCCTTTGATCTTTTTAATAAAGGAAGAGGTTTATATTTTGATGACCCTAATCGCTTTGATAAATTAATTGATGAATGGTTGCATGTTTTAAGAATGGATCTTGGTTTATCAAATCTTACTTATTCAAGAAGTCTGCTCTACGCCATTCCAAGTGGTGGCGGAACCGCCGCTCACTTTGATCAAAATATTAATTTCGTCTATCAGGTAAGTGGAACTAAAAAATGGTGGGTTGCTCCAAATACAAGTGTTCAAAATCCTATGACCAGGCATACTCTAGGTCATCCAATAGACCCAGAGCTAGCGTCCTATGCGGAAACCTTAATGCCAGAAGACTTTCCAACAGAGGGTGCTGAGGAGTTCACTCTTGAACCCGGGTCATTTATGTTTTTACCCAGAGGGGCTTGGCATAAAACTCAGGCCCTAAGCGATAGTCTATCTTTGAATTTTACTTACTCCGCTCCTACTTGGATCGATGTTTTAACTACGGCCCTTAGAGGAAGATTGGCCCAGTCACCTCTATGGAGAGAGACTGCAGATTTTGTGAATGAGCCTGACTTACATACCCATGCCATTGATAAATTTGATTTTCTTTTGAAAGAACTCTCTGAAGATGTTCCGACCTGGAAGGCAATGGATATTTTAGGGGCCACAGAAGCGGAAAACTTAGAGGATTAGTCTTTATAACGGATAATGACGCTTTTTTTCATGGTCATATTTCCTTTTCGAAAATCAAGTAATCCCATGCGCATTAGATGTTTTAATGTTCTAGCAAACTCTTGATCATCTAAGGCATAGTCTTTATGTTGACCCCAAAGACCTTTAAGCTGTTCTTTAAGTTTCTTATCTGTAATCTTAAATTTTCCTAAATCTCTTAAATGATAAACGATAAAAGCGTCTTCTTTTTCGATTTCAAAACCAAGCTCATCTAAAACAATTTCAACAAGACCTACACCGGTTAGAAGTTTTTCTTCCTTTACCGTTTCATTAAGGGCCTGATTAAGGCCTTCAAAAAAAACATCCGTTTTGAAGAGAATATTTTGATAGGTTTGAGTTGTTCTTGTGGTTGAATCGTCGCTTACACTAATGGCGCGCCCTAACCATTTTGCTAAGTTATCTTTTTTGTTGAGTTCTACTCGCTCTAAAATGGCTTCAATGGTTTCTTGCATGCCCTTGTATATGAACTCATTGCGTTGCCGTCAACCCATGTTCACCATCTTATGAATTTAACGCATCGAGCACTTTAAAAAATAGTTATAAATATAATATAGTTACCCATGGAAAAAGGATTCAAATTATTTTTAAAAGAGGCGCTTGAGTCTTCTCCCGAGACTTTCGAAGAAAAAAGACAGCAGCTTCCGACCACCCTCTTATTCGCGGTTCTATTCTTTCTCCCCTATTACACCCTCATCCTAATTCCAAACTACGGAATAGATTCTATACAATTCAAAGAAGATCTATTCGCAGGAAACTTTGTCCTAGGTGGTTTTGTCTTAAGCATTCTTTTTAGTAAGAAGTTAAAAAAGGATATTGTCCTTTGCCTTCCTGCCTTTGGTGCACTATTTGCCTCTTATCATTTTTTAACTCATCAAGAATTCCACACTGCTCGACCTTATATTTGGGTTTATGCACAGCTTTGTACCATTATCTTTGTTACCACTCTCGGGACTCTTAGATGGAACCTCATTCTCATTTTTCTTATTGTCACGATTCCCACTACTTTAAGTTTTCAGTACGAGCATATAGTTCTTAAAGACGTTATCGAAAGACAGGCCGTAGTTTACTTTATTGGTATAGTCATCATTTACTATGTTTACAGACAAACCGTTAGCTCGAAGGAGTTAAGACAGTTTAACGAGAAAGCTAATCTTATCCTAAACTCATCAGAACTTGGAACCTGGCAATGGAATCTTCAAACAAATGAAGTGATCTTTGATAAAAGATGGAAAGAGATCCTAGGCTATGATGAAGCTCAAATCGAAAACTCCTATGAGAACTGGGAGAAGCTAGTTCATCCAGAGGATCTTGATAAATCAAAAGCCGCTTTTACTGACTATTTAGAGGGAAAAGTTCCCCATTATGAAGTTAAATTTAGAATGAAACATAAAGACGGTCATTGGGTTCCGATTATCTCAAAGGGAAAAATTCTAGAATGGGATCAGCAAGGAAATCCCCTTTTCTTTAATGGTACTCATTTTGACTTTAGTATTCTTGAAAAACTTCAGGCGGATCTTGAAAATGAAAAGCTTAAATTAGTTCACTCTTCAAAGCTTGCTACCCTAGGTCAAATGGCCGCAGGGGTCGCCCATGAAATCAATAATCCCCTAGCCATTATTTCAAATGCCAACCTTTTATTAAAAAGATCCGATAAAGAAGGAACTAAAGAAAAAGTGGCCCAACAAATCGATCAATCCGTAGAGAGAATTTCAAAGATTGTTAATGGTCTTAGAAAATTTACTAGAGTATCAGATGATTTTTCAAAGCAGCGAAATAATCTTCATACGATAGTAAGCGAAACTTTGGAGCTTATTGAATTCAAAGCAAAAAGTGAGTTCGTTGAAATAAAGCCTCATAACTTGCAAGACGTAGACGTCAATTGTGACTCAATGGAAATTCAGCAAATTTTAGTAAACCTAATTAATAATGCCATTCAAGAAAACGCACAAAAAACTGATTCCTGGGTTCAAGTCGAAATGAAAAAATCAGATGAGTTGGTGGAAGTTATTATTAAGGACTCAGGAAAAGGAATTGAAGATTCAGTCATAGAAAATCTGTTTAATCCTTTTTTTACAACCAAAGAAGTTGGCGAGGGTACCGGCTTAGGTCTATCCATTTCGCGCAGTATTGCCGAACAACATGGTGGTAGTCTAAACTACGAGCTAAGAGACGGGCATACTGCCTTTGTCCTAACTCTTCCCGTGGTATAGCTATGTTTTTTGAACCACCTATTGCTTACGAGCCCCCAGTTTACAGACCGCCATCAGAGTGGCGCTCTCTTCTTATTCAAGTGACGATTGGTTGTTCCAATAATAAATGCACCTACTGCGATATGTACCGCTCTAAAACTTATCGAGTTAGACCAATTGAAAAAATAAAAGAGGACCTCGATAAATGCGCTGCTAGTGGAATGAATCCAGACAAGATTTTTTTATGTGATGGAGACGCTCTTGGGGCCCCTATGGAAGTTCTTGAGGAGACTCTTGATCATATCAATAAGATTTTTCCTAACAATCGAAGAGTAGGAATATATGCAACAGCAGAAAATATCTTAGAAAAATCTGAAGCCGAGCTTAAAACTCTCGCTTCAAAAAAACTAGATATCGCCTACCTCGGACTTGAAAGCGGTGATGATAAAGTTCTTCATATGATCGTAAAAGGAAATACTGCCCTCGATATGAAAACGGCCTCTTTAAAAATTAAAGATTGCGGTTTTAAACTCTCCACCATTGCTATGCTTGGTGTTGGAGGAAAAAAATATTCTAGGCAGCACGTGGAAAACACGGCCAAAATGTTAAGCGCTACAAATCCTCAATTCTTTTCTTTTTTAACAACTTTTTCAGTACCTGGAACTCCCTACCACACCATGATTGAAAGAGGCTTGATCGAGCCTTTAACTTCAAAAGAACTTCTTATTGAAATGCACGATATCCTAGAGCTCTCTAGCTTTGATTTAAATCAAGTCATTTTTAGGGCGAATCATGTTTCAAATGCTAATCCCCTCGGAGGTAACCTTCCGCGAGATAAGGACGAAATTTTAAAAACCATAAAACATTGGATCGCGGGAACCCCTGAAGGAGTCTATCCCAAAGCACCGGCGAGAATGTGACTAGGCGGTCCAAGAAACCTTATTTTGGGTAAATTAGAGCAAATTAGCGCAAAAATCCCTTAAATTGCCCTTAAATCCCCATTCTTTTTGGACGTATGCCCTCTCCATCGGAAATAATAAGATGAATTAACTCAAAAGGAGACATATATGGCTGACGAACCAAAAGGACTTAAGAAACCAGTTACCCTTAAAGCAGAGCTTGCCTCAATGCTTGGAGCAACTGAACTTCCACGTACTGAAATTACAAAAAAACTTTGGGATTATATCAAAGAGAATAAACTACAAACAAAAACAGAAAATGGTGCTCCGGAAAATGCTGGAAAGTATATTGTTGCTGACGCCACACTTCTTCCGATCTTCAAGAAAACTAAATCGACAAGTAAGTCAGGAAAATTAACTGACCTTACTAATCTTCAAGAAGGTCAAACTATCAACATGATGCAAATGGCTGCTGTTGTTGGTGCAAATATCGAAAAATAAAAAGATAAAGGTGCTTCGGCACCTTTATCTTAATTCTTCTGCAAAAATCTTTTCAGTAATTTTCCAAAATTTATCTTGTTTACGAGCGATAATAAACTTTGGCTTTCGAAGTAAATGACTATGCTCAAGAACATCATCTACATTTTTGATATAGGCACTAAACTCCGGTCTCTTTAAGTGAGAGCGAAGAAAGTTAATATTAAACTTTTTAAGGCTAGTGCTATTACTTAAATAGTGAATCTCATTAAAATATTTTGAATCAAAGTCGTAGTAGCGCACGTCTAAATAAGGATTCCCGTTCTTGTCCACCTTTTCTTCAAGGTCAACAGAGTCAGGCGTTAAGACGTGGGCGTTCTTTGAGAGCTTAGCTTGTTTTAATTTTGAATCAGCGTCGATAAGTACCGCAGAGCACTCCGTGCATTCTCTTGCGGTAATATCATTTTCCATCCCGCAAGAATGACAAATTTTGAAACGAAAACGATAACCACATGGAAAGATCTCAAGGGAGTTTGCATCCTGAGTGGCCCCTCGGCACTTACGCCCAAAGTGCTCAACAATATCCCCATCCAAATTTAAATGCCCCCAGAAATTATTTTCAAAACCACATTTAGGGCATGGAACAATAACCGCTTCACTTTCTTTTGAAGGTTTTTTATCACTTATCTCGGGAGTATAAATATCATGTCCCATTCCGGTATAGTCCAAAACATAGCAATCTTTTTTATTATCATCGAGACGAAGCCCTCGCCCAATAATTTGCTGGTATAAACTTACCGATTCAGTGGGACGAAGAATGGCGATGACATCCACATGGGGAGCATCAAAGCCAGTGGTTAGAACGGAAACATTTACAAGATATTTAAATTCTTTATTCTTAAATTCCTCAATAATTTTATCGCGTTCGTTATTATCTGTATCACCAATAATGATTTTTGCCTGACCACTAGGAAGACATTCTAGAATTTCATGGGCGTGCTTTACCGTACTGCTGAAAATCATCACCCCTTGGCGGTTATAGCTTTCTGTAATATCGATAATATTTTTTATAATAAGCGGGGTTAATCTTTTTTGCTGATTTAAAAGCTCCTCAACTTCAGAGGTGCTATACATTCTTCCCGATTCAGTCAGTTCAGAAAAATCATAGCTGGTCACAGGGATATCAACTTTAACTGGCTGAGTAAGAAATTTATTTTTAATCATATACTCAAGTGGTAACTCAAAAACACATTGTTTAAAGAATCTTTCTTCTTGGGATTTTAACTCCCCTTGATGATTATATTCATAAATCCACCCAAGTCCTAAGCGGTAGGGCGTGGCCGTCAGACCTAAAATACATAGACCTTCATTTTTTTCTCTTAACTGTTTAATAACATCGCCATACTGAGTTTCTTCATCTGAGTTAACTCGGTGGCATTCATCTATTATTAATAGTGAGAAATTATCAAAAAAAGATTTTTTGGCCCTGGCCACAGATTGAATGCTTCCAAAGATGACCTTTTCATCTGTTTCTTTTTTATTAAGACCAGCTGAATAAATTCCTGCTTTTAGTCCATAGCTTTCATACTTTTCGTGATTCTGCTCTACAAGCTCCTTAACATGGGCCAAAACTAAAACTCTTCCCTTAGCAATTCGGGCCAGCTCGGCGATGACTAAGCTTTTTCCCGCACCGGTAGGTAAAACGATAACCGCAGGGTCACGCTTCTTCTTAAAGAAATCGATGGTGTTATCAACGGCCTCACGTTGATATGGACGCAGTGTGTACATACTGGAATCATATAATTTTATTTTGGTAGGCGCTAGGTTTTGGCGTATGATTAAGACATGTTTAGCCTTTTGACACTCCTAGACGATGTCGCAAGTACTCTAGATGACGTGGCCGTCATGAGTAAAGTGGCCTTGAAGAAAACCAGCGCGCTTATGTCCGATGACCTGGCGGTAAATGCTGGCGTCATCGATGGAGTTAATCCTGACCGTGAACTTCCCATGGTCAAAAAGATTTTCATCGGCTCGCTTTATAATAAAGTATACGCTATCACCGGCACCATTATCTTAATGGCGGTTTATCCTCCGGTTTTAAAATTAGTTTTATTAATTGGGGGCCTTTATCTTTCCTTTGAAGGGGCTCATAAAGTTATAGAAAAACTTTTTCATCACTCGGATCACAAGGGAGAAGAACAAGAAGTTAATGAAAAGCAAAAAATAAAAG
Organism: Halobacteriovorax sp.; assembly: GCA_002720865.1. Lineage (GTDB taxonomy): Bacteria > Bdellovibrionota > Bacteriovoracia > Bacteriovoracales > Bacteriovoracaceae. The sequence continues at coordinate 1,039,740 of PBIO01000014.1, read as the reverse complement.
GTGCCATAAGAACCGATCTTATTTTATCTATTGAAATTATTGTCATCGCCAAATCTGCCGTTAAAGGAGCCTTTATCAATCAGGTTATCACTTTAATTGTAATCGGCCTCTTAGCTTCTATTTTAATTTATGGACTTGTGGCCTTTTTAGTTAAGATTGACGACTTTGGGCTTTTCCTTATGAAAAAAGGCCATATTAAAATAGGAAACTCTCTTGTTCAGGCCATGCCCTTTATTATGAAAGGCCTTGGGATTATTGGAACTTTAGCCATGTTTCTTGTGGGCGGCGGAATCGTTGATCATACTTTTCATATCGAATATATAATGCCTGAGATCCTTCAAAATCTAATCATTGGCGTTCTTGCGGGGCTTATTTGTGTGATTCCTTTTGAGCTTTATACAAAATATATTAAGAAGGCGAAGAGTTAAGCTGACCACAGGCCGCTAATACATCATCCCCTTTTACAACTCTAATAAGTGTAGGAATTTGGTACTCATCAAGTACTTCTTTAAATCGCTCAGTGATTTTAAGTTCAGGTCTCTTAAAAGCGCTGCCTGGAAAAGGATTAAAAGGGATTAGATTTATATAGGCCGTCTTACCCTTTAATAATTCACCGGTTTTTCTTGCATCTTCTTCAGAGTCATTAAAATCCTTAATAAGAAGATACTCGTAAGTGATAAACTGTTTTCTTGCTAAGGGAATATTTTCAATAGTTTTTAAGACTTCTTCTAAAGGGTACTTTTTATTAATAGGAATAAGCTCATCTCTTTTTTGAGAAAAAGGTGAATGAAGTGAGAGGGCCAGGTTTACTCCTGGAATTTCTTTTGACCATCTTTTTAATCCAGGTAAGTAACCAGAAGTTGAGATAGTAATTTTCTGATGACCAATTGAGGCGCCATATTTTGATAGAAAGATATCACAGGCCGTTTTTACGGCATCAAAATTATGAAGGGGCTCCCCTTGTCCCATAAAAACTAAATTTAAAATCCTCTCATCACCGGCGCGGTTTTCACGTAGCCACTGATGGGCCAATAAAAACTGACCGATTATTTCTTCTACTTTTAAATTTCTTTTTAATCCCTGTGTGCCCGTAAAACAAAATGAGCAGTTCATAGCACAGCCAACTTGAGAGGAGAGACAAAGGGAGTACTTATTCTGAAAAGGAATAAGGACTGATTCAACTTTTGATCCGTCAGCTAGTTCGATCAAAAACTTAACCGTTCGATCTTCAGACTCGACGACCTTATCTATCACTGGAAGCTTAAAGCAATAATTCTCTTTTATATAGCTAAGGGCCTCCTTAGATACATCTTTATAATCTTGCTCTTGAATTCTCTTCTTATAATGGTGGTTAAATAAGATTGCTGCGGCGGATGGACTAAGTTCCATTTCTAACTGCTTAAAATCTAAACTATAAAACGACTTTTTCAAGAAACCCTCACAAGCAGGCCCCATTTAATCATGATTTCTAGAAAAAGTTAAAAAAACTAGCTATACTCCTTAGGAAAAATGACATCATGCAAGCAGGTTTAAAATGGGAAGAAAATCCGCCAAGATTGCCGTTAAAAAAGGCGCCGCAGATAAGGCCAGGGGCCAGTTATTCACCAAAGCACTAAAAGACGTGTTTCTCGCTTCTAAAAGTGGAAGTCCAGATATTGGTACCAACTTCTTATTAAAAGTCGCGGTTGATCGCTGTAAAAAATTTAATGTGCCAAAAGACAATATCGAAAAGGCCATCAAGAAAGGACAAGGCTCAGACGGTGTTGGTTATGATGACGTTAACTACGAAGGTTATGGACCAAATGGTGTAGCAGTTTTTGTTGAAACTTCTACTAATAATGTCACAAGAACTGTTGCAAATGTTCGAAGCTATTTTAAAAAATGTGGAGGCTCTCTTGGTGTTACTGGTTCTCTTGAGTTTGTCTTTGATCATAAGGCCGTTTACACCGTGCCAGTTGAAGCAGTTTCAGATGAAGATGATTTTACTCTTCATATGATCGATGCCGGAGCCGAAGAAGTTGAAAAAGAAGAAGAATTTTATGAAGTTGTTGGACCCATGGAAACCTTTGGTGCCATTCAAGAGAAGCTTCAAGAAATAAATATCACTCCGGAAGAAGCGTCACTAGATCGGGCCCCCCTCACCACAAAGGCCGTAGACGAAGAAACGAAAGAGCAAATAGAAAAACTTATTGGTCTGCTTGAAGACGACGAAGATGTTGTGACGGTTTATCACAATATGGAAGAAGACGAGGAGTGAAACTCGCCCTCACCTTAGAGCAATTTATTCAAAGTAATGAAGCTCCTGGGGCTTCAGGTATTTTTTCTTCCATTATGTCTGATCTTGGACTTTCTTGCAGAATGACCGCTGCCCTTCTTAGAAAGGGAAACTTTACTGGCGACTTAAGTAAAGGAGCAAGCACAAATAGTAGCGGCGATCAGCAGGCCCCCTTAGATATTCAGGCCAATAATATCTTTTTAAATATTTTAAAGAATAATGGAAGTGTTGCAGCACTTGTAAGTGAAGAGCTTGAAGAAATTCATTATTTTGAAGGCTCAGAAGATCAAAAGTATATCGTTATTCTTGATCCACTTGATGGCTCTGGAAACTTAGATATAAATGCTCCCGTTTCCTCGATATTTTCCATCGTCAGAAATCCCTCAAACACAAAACCAACAACCGAAGAAGTCTTAAAAGCGGGAAAAGATCCTGTGGCCGCTGGAATATGCCTCTATGGATTGGCCACGACCTTTGCCTTTTGTACTGGTGATGGAGTTCACGGTTTTTCTCAAGATCTAGAGTCTGGTGCTTTTTTCTATACTCATCCCTATATGAAAATTTCAGATGAAGCGAAAGAAGTGGCCATTAACTTTTCTAATAAAAACTATTGGAATAAGGCCATCACTCGATATGTTGATGAATGCTTTCTTGGAAAAGAAGGCCCTCGCCAAAAGTATTTTAATACCCGCTGGTACGCTAGCGCTGCCGCTGAATTAAATAGAATTCTCGTTCGTGGTGGCGTCTTTATCTATCCGGCCTGCTCTAATGGAAAACCTCAGGGAGTATTAAGAAAGCTTTATGAGGCTTGGCCCATGGCCTATTTAGTTGAGGCCGCTGGCGGTAAGGCCACTGATGGAAAAACAAGAGTGCTTGATTTAGAGGCCAGTGATCTTCACGAAAGAACTCCCTTTGCTATGGGTAGCTCCAGTGAGATCGATCTCCTCGAAAAATACCATAAAAATCAATAAGTTACACACTGTATTATGTTTAGACGGCCTTACATGGCAGCCTATAATCTTTTCTCAAATCAACTTCTAAATAAGCTAATTAGATAAAATAGGGCCTATGGCACCAGCTCAGGTTTTTAAAAATATTAAGGAAGATCCTTATTTTTTGCTTAAGGATTATATAAGAGACTTTCTCTTTTTAAGCCTTCTTTTAGGCGGGCTTCTTCTTTTAAGATCTGAACTAAGTTTAGAGCTCCATTGGTATTATTTTTTAAGTTTTGTTATCGCTATTCCAGCGGGCTGGTTAGTGGCCGCCTTTTTACATAAGGCCGGACATCAGAATGTGACCAAGGGACCAGTTAATAGAATTATCGGTGAATTTGTCGGGCATTTTGTTGGCTACGGCTTTAATAATTTTATAATGGTTCATACTCTTCATCATTTATATTCTGATCATAAGTATGACCCGGTTTCTCCCAGGGGAATGAGCTTTTTTCGTTATTTTATTTCTCCGAATAAATACATGATTGAGCATACCAAAGAATACTTAAGGGATATTCATTCTAAAACCGAGAACTATGAAAGAATTCTTGATCAACAAACCCTAGTCTTTCATATGAATATGATTCTAAGACTAGTTTGCTGGTGTTTAATTTTTGGACCTGGTCTTTTTCTCTTCTTTTATCTACCTGCAGTTCTAAGTAATATAGCTATTCTTGCTCATATCAATTATGTCTGTCATAGGGACTTAGAAGATGGCTCCGTCGAAGTTTTTAATATGGATCATAATCTTTATTATAAGTTTGCCAACTTTGTGACCATGGGCGGGTACTACCATAAAAATCATCACCAAAACTTGAGTCTTTTCGACCCAAGAAAGCTGAATAATCAAAAAGAGCGCCTACTGACTTTAAAACCTATTACCAATAGGACCGTATCTCATGTAGAATTATCTAGTGATACTTCCTCATTACGTCAGTACTTCAACCTTGACCAGGTATGGGGAGAAAAGGGCTCGCATTAATGCCATTTTTTAAAAACTTAAGAAACTCTTTTAGCCTCTCCGGTATAAGGCATATCCCTGGACCGAGAGGACTTGAGTTCGTAAAGCTCATGTTTCATTTTAAAAGAGATAGTTTAGGTGCATTAGAAGAAACCGAAAAAAAATTCGGAACTATTGCCAGCTACGGTTGGCCCATCAATACCATCATAATTTACGATACAAAACTTATTAAGCAGGTCCTTGGTGATAAAAGAAAGATCTACGTAAAAGGTGCTCAAACAGACGAAATGAAAGTTGTCATGGGCAATGGCCTTGTTACTAATAATGATCGAAAATCTTGGCTTAGAAGTAGAGTCATAGTTTCTAAAGAGCTTGGTCCTGCTGCGATAACGGGATTTTCAAGGATAATATACGAGCTAACTAAAAAGAGAATTAATAGCTGGAAAGAAAACGGATCCTCTAATTTAGACTTCTCACTAGAGATGAGAAACTTAACTTTTGCCATAGCCGGAAAAACGCTCCTAGGTTCTGATTTAACGGAAGAAGACGCCAGAATAGTGGATGAGGCCGTCCTCTATACTTCAAAAATGGCCCATGATCATATGTTCGAGCTTTTTCCACTTCCCTACTGGGTACCAACGAAAAAGAATAGAGAGTTTCATCGTCATAATAATAACCTCTCTTCAATTGTTAAAAGATTATTAAACCAAGAAAAAGCTCATTCAGATGAGGCTAAGGCCAAAAGTATTTTACAAAGACTTGTATACGCTAAGAATCCAGATACTGGAGAAGGCCTTAGTGACCGTGAATTAAAGGACGAAGTGATAACTTTATTGATTGCCGGTTATGAAACAACTTCAAATTCCTTGGCCTGGATCTTCGGGCTTCTTGCAAATCATATTGATATTCAGGATGAATTAAGAGAAGAGCTTAGAAACGCTGAAGAGATTACCTCCATCAATTTTAAAAACTCGCATCCTAAACTCTACCGTGCCATTGTCGAAGGTATTAGGCTTTATACCACCATTCCCATGTCCTCTAGAAAGAATTTAGAAGATGATCAATTTGGGGAATACAAAGTTCCAAAAGGAACCAGTATTGTTATCCCCGTTTGGAATATCCACCGAAGTGAAAAACACTGGGACGACGCTCTTCGTTTTAACCCTAAAAGATTTGAAGGTGTTGAAGTTAATAGATTAGATCACTACCTTCCTTTTTCAAAAGGTGAAAGAAGATGTGTCGGAGAAAACTTCTCGTTGATTGAGGTGGCCATCATTGTATCTGAAGTTTTAAAAAGCTATAAGCTTGAACTTGAAGGAACTTCTCTTCCGAGAGCCGTTTCTCATGTGAGCCTTAAGCCAGAAAATGGTATGCCAATTAAGCTTACAAGGATTGAAGCATGAGTTTGATGGAGACAATCTATAAACGTTCATATGGAAAAAAAGGAAAGGAGCTAACGGCACTCTTCCAAGCACTATCCGCCATTGTCTTCATCATTCTAGCTTTTCTTATGAAAGATCAGGTTCATTTTCTCCTACTCTTTATGTTTGAAGGGGTAGGTCAAATATTTTTTGCATGGGAAAATAAAAGAGCTGTTGAGGAAGGAAACTTTCAAGTTAAATACTTTGAGCCCTCAACTTTGATAACTTTCTCTGTCGTAAGTTTTGCCTTGGCCATAGTTGTTAGATTTCACTTGGCCATAAGCATACTTCCGGAAAAGGCTTTGCTCTTCAATATTCTAACCGCAGTCTCAATTCTTCTTTGGCTGATCCTTCATTTCTTTGGTGACGAAAAAAAAGATCTGTACGGAGGCATTTTCATAGTCCTCTCTTCATTTGTTTTAGGGGCTACATTTATCTATGTGGGAACTAGTCCCACAATTGGTTATAACTTAGTTACCTATGGTTTTTTAATCATGTTTAGTACACTTTTTCTAAAGCCCTGGGTGGCCGAACTTTTAAATATTTTCCTATGGATTCATCTTTTCACCTTGGTGCAGGCCCTATGAATAAAGTTAGATATCACTACTTTGATTATCTAAGGGCCATTGCCATGTTGCTGGGAATTCCCCTCCATGCCTGTTTGGCCTACGGACAAATTGAGTATCACTGGGTTTTAAAAGACCCAAGCCATTCATACTTAATTGATATTGGATTAGATTTTCTTAGACTCTTTAGAATGCCCTTATTTTTCGTGATCAGTGGTTTCTTTACCGCGCTTACAATTGATAGTGGTTTGTTCCTTCAAAAAAGAACTCGAAGACTGCTTTACCCCTTACTGGTTTTCTTTATTCTCCTAATCGTTCCTCTCAAAATGGCCTGGGTCTTGATGGAAGTTCCAGATAAGCTCTACGCTCTTGATTTTCCTTTTCTCATTCAATACGGCATGGAGAACTTCTTCGCCCCTGCCACAGAGGAGAAATTTAGACATCCTCCAAATTGGGGACATCTCTGGTTCCTTATGTATTTATACGTCTTTTCATTAATCAGTGTTCCTTTAAGAAATTTAATCAATTTCAAAATTCCAAGGTATTCACTTTTAATACTTATTTGTTTTTCAGCAAGTTTTCTTAGCCTCTTTTTAATGAAATCCCATTGGGTTGATCAGCCCTTTAAGATGTATCCTATGATTTCACTATTCACCTACTATGGGACTTTCTTTTTCTTTGGCTGGAAGCTCTTTAATTTTAAAGAGCATAGCTTATCTAAAACAGCCTCCCTCGCCTTACTTGCAGCGGGAGTTGGCTTTGCAACTTTAAGGGCCTACCTGGAAGTTGATACTCATCTAGGTTTTGCAGGTCATAATCTTCCTATTTGGATTTTGAATTTAATGGGAGGGCTGGCCACATGGACAATGGTGCTAGGAACTATCTACTCGTTTAAAAATTATTTTAATAAGCCCAATAAAAGTATTAGTTATTTTGTAGATGCTTCTTATTTTGTCTATTTAATACACCTGCCAATTATTATAGTTCTTCATATCATTTTTAATCGAATTGATATGAATTGGATGATAAAGTTTCCCCTTGTAACAATCACAAGCCTTATTGGTTCCACCTTAATTTTTCACTTTGTGGTTAAGGAAAAGATGATTGATCGATTCTTAAAAGGTAATTATTAATGGATGAGCTCACATATAGAAAAGATGGCCTTGATGTAAAAACCTCTAAGTTTCTACGCAATAGAGGCTCCTGTTGTAAAACTAAGTGCCTTCACTGTCCCTATGGTTTTACCTTAGAAAAAGAGGGTCTTAAAATTATTCCCATTGATGATTCAAATTTTGAAGAAGCTAAAAAACTGATCCCAAAAAATGAATCCTCAGGAAGTCATGTGGCCGCGAGCCTACTCGCCTCCGCATTTGGTGACGTAAAACCAATTGAGTCTTTAACAGAGGCTAATAAAATGAACTATTCACTGGTCACAATAAAAGATGAAACTTGCGCGTTGATCAAAAAAAATCAAATGCAAGCTATTGAAATCTTTCATGCCGATCACTTCGGAGACCAAGGGATTACCTTGGATATTGTGAATACTTACTTTTAATTTTAGGTTTTTATTCCTATTCTATTTTCATGAAAACTCTAATCCCACTATTATGCCTTTTTGCCCTTCAATCATCCTTCGCCAATGACTATGTTGTTAAATGTAGCCCCTGGGAAGATTCAAAATTGAACTTTTCTCTTGAGGCAGAAGTGGAGCTGGCCGGTGGGAACTACACTGATGCCTGGGTAACCATGAAGGTTTTTGAGTCTGGACAAACGGTTCAGAGTATCAATTCTGTCTTTAGCTACGGAGCCTTTTTTATTGATAGGCTTGAAGGAAAGAGGGTTCTTATCTTTGAATTAAGACCGGCAGGTGGACAGAGTTATAAGTACGACTTTCTCTCACTGGCCGCAAACCACCCTATTCCTACAGGAAACTCCTATTTAACCTATAAGGGTAAGCAGTATCAGGCCGAATGCGTAGTTAATGACTAGGCGCACAGGCCGTTATAGCAACCCCTTGTAATTAATTCCTGCTCGTTTTTTAAGCCATTCCTAAGGTGCTAAAACTCCTTACTATGCAAATAAACGTACGTTTCTTAGACAATCTTAGGCTTGAGGCCCTCTTTGACGACTTTAGAGTTGTTACGGATCAACCCGTTCGCTACAAAGGTGATGGTACTGCACCGGGACCCTTTGATTACTTCCTGGCTTCATCAGCATTATGCGCGGCCTATTTTGTTAAGGTTTATTGTCTAGCTCGTAAGATTCCAACAGAAGATATAAAGCTAACTCAAAATAATATTATCGATCCAGAGAATAGATATAATCAAACTTTTCATATTCAAGTAGAGCTGCCTGAAAGTATTTCTGAAAAAGACCGCGAAGGAATTCTAAGATCTATCGACCGCTGTACAGTTAAAAAGACCATTCAAACGGGACCAACTTTTAAGATCGAAACTCAAAACGTATTGGGTAAAGATGACTCTGCCCTTATGTACGAGAGTGGCTCAAATGATGGAGCCCAAACCATGATTCTTGGGAAAGACTGCTCTCTTGAAGAAACTATCGAGAATATGACAGAGATTCTAACCAAGCTTGGGATTAAAATCGAAATTGCTTCTTGGAGAAATCTTGTTCCTAATGTTTGGTCTGTTCATATAAGAGACGCGGACTCTCCCATGTGTTTTTCAAATGGGAAAGGAGCAACAAAAGATGCTGCACTTTGTTCGGCTCTTGGTGAATATCTAGAACGAATTAGTAATAATTATTTTTATAGTGATTATTACCTTGGTGAAGAGATTGCTAATTCAGACTTCGTTCATTATCCAACGGAGAAATGGTTTTTACCAAACGAAAAAGATGAACTTCCAATCGATCTTATGGATGAGAGAATGCACTCTCTTTACAATCCTGATGGAGATTTATTAGCCTCTCACTTAATTGATACAAACTCTGGAAGAAAAGACAGAGGAATTTGCGCTGTTCCTTATATCCGTCAATCAGATCAAAAAGAAGTTTTTATTCCCGTCAACTTAATAGCCAATCTCTTTGTGAGCAATGGTATGAGTGCTGGAAATACAAAGTACGAAGCCAGAGTTCAATGTCTCTCTGAGATTTTTGAAAGAGCTGTTAAGAATCAAATCATTCTTGAAGAAATCGTACTTCCTGATGTGCCACAAGAAGTACTAAATAAGTATCCAAAGATTATGGAAGGGATAAAAACACTAGAAGAAAGAGGCTTTCCCATAGTTGTTAAAGATGCTTCTTTAGGTGGTCGATTTCCAGTGATGTGTGTCACCTTAATGAACCCAAAAAATGGTGGGGTCTTCCCCTCCTTTGGTGCTCATCCGAAATTTGAAGTGGCCCTTGAAAGAAGCCTTACCGAGTTACTACAAGGAAGAAGTTTTGAAGGTCTTAACGATGTTCAGCCACCTACTTTTAACTCTGCTGCTGTAAGCGAGCATAATAATATTATTGATCATTTTATCGACTCGACAGGGGTTATCTCTTGGAAGTTCTTTAGTGAAAAAGCTGAGTATGAATTTTGTGAATGGGATTTTTCTGGCGATACCAAAGAAGAGTATGACTATTTAATGAATATTCTTAATCAGCTTGAAAAAGAAGTTTATATTGCGGACTACGAAGAGCTCGGGGCCAGTGCTTGTAGAATAATCGTTCCAGGTTATTCAGAAATTTATCCAGTCGAAGATCTTATTTGGGATAATCATAATCAGGCCCTTCTTTTTAGAGAGGATATCTTGAACCTGCATTCTCTTGATGAGGCGAGACTAGAGAAACTAACTGAAAAGCTAGAAGAAAGTGAAATCGATGATTTTATGAAAATCTCAGAGTTAATCGGCATAGAGTTCGACGAGAACGATGCTTGGGGACAATTAAATATTGGTGAGCTAAAATGTCTTAACTATCTGGCCCTTAAAAACTTTGAAGAGGCCAAACCACTTGCTGAAGCTATCAATGCCTTTAATGAAAATTCTCCAGAGAGAAAATCCTATTATAGGGCCTTAAATACAATGCTCGATATTGAACTAGATGAAGAGCTTTCATTAGAAGACTATCTACCTAATCTAAATAGAATGTTTGGTACTGATATGATTTCTAAAGTGGTTAAAAGCCTTTCCGGTGAAATTCGTTTTTTTGGACTTACACCAACAGACTCAAACTTGTCAGGTCTTGATAAGCACCTAAGGCTAATTGAAAGTTATCAAAAACTTCAAAAGGCCAAAGCTTTAAAACCTATTTAGCAGCTTCCTCGAAGGCTTTAATTGTACTGCTATTGGCCTTATCAAGAAGTTCTCCTGTTGGATGCTGAACAGATCCCAGTGAGCGTTTTGTTCCATTTGGTAAGAATGAGGATATAATTTTACCCGTCGCTCTTTCCATGGCCCCATGACAAGACATACACCCATGTCCCGTATCCATATGACCTCCCCTAGGGTTTGGTCTAAATGTTTTAGAGAGTTTTCCATCTTCATAGCTAAAGAAGGCCACTCCTTTACCAGGGTCTTTTGGATTTCTTGCGACAATCATCTCTTGAGAAATAATTTTTCCACTAGGGTCTCTTAATTCAATTATTGATCTTCCCTCTCCATTATTTCTATAGATAACTCTCTTGTAACCCTCGCTAATCTCATCTGCTGATAGAGCTGAGGTTTTACCATTAACATTTGTTACATCTATTCTTTCCCAGCCAACTTTTGGCGCATCCGAATGTGGGATTCGGTAGTTTAAGTCATCAGCAGATGTTGGTGCTAATGCCTTTCTCACACCTAAACTTTCTCTCACGGATTGTGGTGACTCAAAGGCCTCTAAAAACTTCTTTTGTCTAGCTTGTTCAATCAAAGTTTTAGATTTTAACGAGGCATCTGGAGTTTCTTTAAACCCATTTATCGCTTTGTCTAAAACCCTTAATTGGTCTTCCGGTACATCTTTGGCCTTTATTATCAAATTTGTTCCATCGTATTTAGTAGTTACCCCTAAAATCGACTCTACAGGTTCAACAATAGTTGGAACTTCCCAAGAGTTTCTCATTGGAACAACAAAGTCCCCAAGGGCATTCTGTTTTAAAGAGAGTCTTAAAGCTTTATCTTGAATTCCCAAAACTTCAAAAAGTTCATCATATTTTGAAAACTTATCTAGGTCATTGGAATTTACATTCGATTTGAATTTATTAAATTTTGAAATAAAATCGCTAAGAGAATCTAACTTCTTAGGATCAACCTTACTCAAATCTCCCAAGGTAAGAACTCCTCTTGCATCTGTCTTTAGAAGTCCGGCGGGCAGACCAAGGTCCACTTCTACTTTTGCAAAGAGATTAGAGTTAAGCAACTCCACTTCTCCTTTAGAAATTTTAGTATAGAGTGACATTCTTGATGCTTTGGCCTCAAGAGATAAGGCCTTTAGGATTTGATCTTCAGGAAAACCTGATAATACTTTATTCCTAATTCTCTCCATACCTGGGCCAGGAATTTCTTTTATATAGTTATTAAGTTCCGTTTTATCGGCCTTAGATAAAAAGTTTATAATTTTCTTATCTACAGGATTGTCACTCGTTGATAATCGAAGAACCACATTTTGATTAGACTTATCAAGGCCTTTATAAAAATCTAAAACTCCATCGTCACTTAGAATTTTCTCTTGTAAGGCCAAGGCTTTTTTACTATCGGGTGAGGTGCTTACTATCTTTTTATATTTTTTGATATCTCTAGTACTGGCTCCAACGACCTTAGCATCGTCTGCTTTTCCAAAGAATTTGCTCCAAACGCTTGCCACGGCCTGTACTCCTTTCTCACAAGAGAACGCTTCAAAGCTAGCCAGAAATAGTAAAAATAATAAAAAAACTCTCACCTGTATTTATCGGTAAATAAACAAGGGGAATTTAGAAATAGAACAAAATCCGACCTTTTTACCTTGTTATCGAAGCCGCTTTAATCTGCGCAAAAATAGTCATTTGCGGGCCAAGTCTTAAATTTTCTTTTGATAGCTTAGTAATTTCGCAATAAAAAATCTCTTCTTCAACTTTAAGCTTAACTAGGCATTGCCCTGTATCCAATTCAGTAAGAGATAAAATGGTCGATTCAAAGATATTTAGAATGCTTGTGCCCAACTGCCTTTCTAAAGCTAAGCTTATGTCTTTAGCTTTAATCTGTAGTCTAAATCTTTGGCCAAGCTCAAAGTCAATGCCCGGAATAAGAAAATCGGAATTTCCAAATTTTAAAGTCGAGTAGCTCATTTGCTTGTCTATCTTTTCAATTTTTCCTTCGATAAGATTTAATCTACTTTGATCACTTTCGATTTTACTCAATTGCTCAAAAACAGAGCCTTGTGAATGAACTCTACCTCTATCTAACAGAACCAATTCATCAGCCAAACGTGCAACTTCATCAATTGAATGCGTTACATAAATGATTGGTATCAGAAATTCTTTTGAAAGAGACTCCATATAAGGCATAATTTCTTTCTTAAGATTATAGTCTAGTCCTGAAAGTGGTTCATCCATTAATAAAAGCTCAGGTCCACTAAGTAGAGCTCGAGCAATAGAGACTCTTTGCTGTTCTCCTCCTGAGAGACCTTCGATTCTTCTATCCAATAGTGGCTCTAACTCAAGAACCTTGAGGACTTTATCCACAGAAATAATTCTCTCTTCACTAGGAATTCTATTGAACCCATAGAGAATATTTCCTCTAACATCTAAATGTGAAAAGAGACTTGGTTCTTGAAAAACATATCCAACTCTTCTCTCATAGGCTTTTAAAAAAAGTGAATCTGATTGCCAGTACTCATCATTTATTTTAATCGAGCTTTTAGAGGAGGTAATCAACCCTGCAAGAATTCTTAGTAAAGTTGTCTTACCACAACCGGAAGGCCCAAAGATGACAGAGATGCCTGAACTTGGGAGCCTTAAATCTAAATCCAAAATAAAATTTTCAATATGATAATTGACTTTAATTTCAAGACTCATAGTTTAACCACCTTAAAGCGTTTATTCACAAAATAAACAATGATTAACATGAGTAAAGAAAGCCCCATTAATCCAGCCGCCAAAACATGTGCCTCTTGGTAATTCATCGACTCTACATGATCGTAAATTGAAATGGATAAGACCTGACTAACTCCAGGAATATTTCCACCGATCATTAAGACCACCCCAAACTCTCCTAAAGTATGAGCAAAACCAAGCACACCTCCAGTAATAAAACCGGACCTAGAAAGGGGTAATACAATAGAAAAGAATTGATCCATCGGTTTCGCTCTTAGGGTGGCCGCTACTTCTAAAGGTCTGTTTCCAAGGGAGACAAAAGTATCTTGTAAGGGACCGACGACAAAAGGAAGTGAGTAAACCACTGAACCAATAACTAAGCCAGTAAAGCTAAAGGCCAGACCAACAGGACTTAGGGCCAATAATAAATAAAAGCCTAAGACAGTGGGAGGTAGAACCAAAGGAAGAGTAAGAAAAGCTTCGACTAAAAACTTATATTTAAACTTACTTCTAGATAACCACCAAGCAATTGGTGTTCCGACTAATAATAAAATGATCGTCGATAGGCCCGCAAGCTTAAGTGTTAAGAAAATGGCATTTAAATCTTGCTCGCTCACGGCCTAACCTCATAGCCTAAGTCTTGAATAATTTTTTTAGCCTGATTAGACTTTAAAAAACTTAAAAATTTTCTATTTGAGGTACTCTCTTTGAGTAAGATTACCTGTTGGGCTATTTTATACCGGTCATCTAATTTGATGAGGCTCCCCTTTAAGTTCTTAACCTGCGAATAAGCCAAAAGTCCTAGCTGTGCATTTCCACTTAAAACAAATTGCATGGCCTGATTGATATTTTGCCCTTGAACCATTTTATTATTTAGTTTCTTCCAAATCCCTAATTCCCGAAGATAGTTTTTCGCCAGTTTTCCATAGGGTGCCAATTTTGGTTTAGCTATAGATATATACTTAAAGTTAATATTTTTTAAATCCTTTAAAAGCTCGGAACTAGTTCTTATTTTAGGAGTCCATAGAACTAGCTTACCTACAGCGTAGGTACTTCTTGTGCTTCGAACTCCAATTCCTTTTTCTTCAAGTAGTTTTGGCCTTAATGAATCAGCACTTAAGAAAAGATCAAATGGTGCGCCTTGAAGAATCTGTGCATACTGCTTACCTGTAGAGCCTAAAGATAGCTTTATTTTTATATCTGAGTTTTTCTCAAACTCTCGGATAAGCTCTTTTATGGGATTTGCAAAATTACTTGCAACTGCGAGTCTGACTTCACTGCCAAATACAGGTGTAAAGCTAAGCCCAAAAATAAGACAAATAAATAATCTCATGGGCTAGAGTTATCATATTAGCCCTTAAAGGTATAAGCTCTTCAGGTCATTAGCCCTCTAAGTCGCTGAAATCACTTACCACTTTTGGGGAACTCGTTTTATATCTTTAATTGAATAACCCATTTCATCTACTCTTTTGATAATAGAATCCAACTTAGCTTGTGACATGTTCCAGTCTTTGGCCATGATCCAAACCCACTTTTCGCTTGGGACACCTATAACAGTCCAAGAGTAATCTTCGGCTAAATCAATCACCAGGTAATGAAACTTTAATGGCCAAAAAGGACTTATCTTCCAGTGAGCATTGGTCTTATGATTTTCTATCCAGCCCTTTTGAGGAATAGCTTTTTCTTTGCCATCAAATGAGTCTTTCCTAAAAGTGAAACTTATATCAATTCTATTCTTCTCATCATTCCAAGAGTAGTTTTCTATGGCGTTATGGGCCCCATCTTCAAAAGAGGTCAATCTTCCTGCGATCACATACCACTTGGTCATAAAACGATTCATATCCACGTAGTCGACAGTCCGTCTAAAGTCCCCTCCAGCAGCGCAACTAAAGTTCATAAGGCATACCAATATTATAAAGATTGTTTTCATGCTCCTAATGTATAGCAATTCTACAAAGAGGCAATATTGTCTAAGACATGCATAAGGCAAATCTTCGACAGAGTCTGTTATACTAGATCTATGAAAAACATCATACTTGTTCTTTTTCTCTTTCTTTTTATGCCTTCATCTAAGGCCGATGAACTTAAAATGGTTGGTACTGCTTTGGCAGAGTTTTCAATTTTTAAGATCGATATTTATCAGATCTCCTACTTTAAAGGGAAGAATGGAAAAGAGGAGCTTCACCTGGATTACAAAAGGGAAGTAAAAAAGAAATACTCCATTATGGGTTGGGAAGAAGGTCTTGAACCATTCCTAAAGAAAAACCCTGAGCATAAAGACAAGTACAATTGGATTATCAATCAAGTTGTAGATCTAAAAGAAGGTGATCTTTACGTCATCAGAAAAGAAAACACAAAAGTAAGCATGCTTAAAAATGGCAAACTCGTAGGAGAAATCGATGACAAAATTATTGCTTCAATGGTTTTTGAGCCTTGGCTTGGTGAGGTACCAGTTGATAAAGATCTCAAAAAGAAACTCCTCTCACTTAACTAAACCGAGATATGACCGCACTTAAAGTCATCATTCTTCAAGGGTTTTGGTATGTAAGTGTCGCCTTTGGTTATAAATATCAATTGCCGATCTTTCTAGCTTCTATAGGATTAGCTGCAGCAAACTACTTTATATATAAACCTAATATAACTCGAGGCCATTATGTTTTTTCTCTAGGCTTCTTTGTTATTTATGGACTTATCCAAGAGGGTCTCTTTGAAAGCTTAGGCCTGGTTAATTATGGTCAAGAGAGTTTCCCCTTATGGCTAACGGCCCTTTATTTTGTGTTCATTGGATACTACGGGGATCTTCTAAACTATCTTTCAAAAAAACCTATTCCTCTTCTTGCTCTTATTGGTGCCCTGGGTGGTATTAGCGCATACTATGGTGGATCTAAGTTATCTCCAATTGAAGTACTCTCTCCTTTTTATTATTTAGCCGTAGGAATAGGCTGGGGAATTTTCTTTCCTCTAAGTATCAAGGTTTTTTATGAAGGTTTTATGTGGAACAAAATTTTAGACGCAAGTATTTATTATAGTTTTGATAAAAGTGGGTATTTAAGACATGAGAAATTTTTCGATGAAGAGTATCAATTTAGAGATGGCGCTAAGGCCATCATCACCGGGGGAACTTCAGGTATCGGCCAAGCGGCCTCTCTTGAACTTGCTAAACAGGGAGTCCATGTTTTTATCACAGGAAGAAACCAAGAAAAGGGAGAAGCGGCGGCTCAAGAACATGAGAAGTTATCTTTTCTTTCTTGGGATATGGCAAACTGGGACGAATTAAAGACAGTAGTCGATAAACTTGAGCCCTTAGACTATGTGGTTCTAAACGCTGGTGGAATGCCTGAGAAGTTTACGAAAAATAAAAATGGAGTCGAGCTTCAATTCGCCTCCCAGCTCTTTGGTCATTATTTTCTGGTCGAAAAATTAAAAGAAGAGGGAAAGCTCAAGGAGAATGCTAGAATTGTTTGGGTCACATCAGGTGGGATGTATCTTGCTAAACTAGACTTAGAGACGATTTTTGAAAATCCTAAGTATGACAAAGTTGCGACCTATGCCAATGTAAAAAGGGCGCAGGTAACCCTACTTCCTTATTTTAAAAATATGTTTCCAAATCAAAAAGTTATGGCGATGCATCCTGGCTGGGCAGAGACACCTGGTGTTAGCTCCGCCATCCCGGAATTTGATAAGAAGATGAAGGGTCGACTAAGAACCCCATTGCAAGGGGCTGACACTATCCTCTGGCTCCTTGGAACCCACAAGGACATTGACTCTGGAGGCCTATATTTTGATCGGAAAAAGGTGAAAACACACTTTTTCTGGTTCACAAAAGCCAGCGAAAAGCTCCAAATGAAGCTTATAGAGCGGCTAAAGCAATTTAGCTGAATCTATCATTTTAGCTAGTAAAACCGTGTATTTGACTCGATAATAGGGTTAGGTTTTATGTTTAGGGGGGGACAATGCCAGATCTATCGATTACGCATGATTTAGAATATTTGGCGGTATTTTCACTCGTCCTTATTCTTCCAAAAGTCCTTATGCGTTTTAAGATCCCCTCTGGTATTACGGCCCTCTTGATCGGGGTCATTCTTACGGCCTTTGACCCAACTTTAAAAAGCGATACTTTGTTTAGGTTTTTATCGCAAATTGGGATCACCTCACTCTTTTTATTTGCAGGTCTTGAGGTTGAGTTTGAAGAACTCAAGCAAGACAAGATATATTTAACCAAGTTCTTAACAAAATCCCTACTTATTCTTATTACGATAGCGTTTGGGATCTCAAAATACTTTAGCCTACCCTTTCAAGAATCCTTTATTTATTCATTAGGGATTTTTACACCTTCAGCGGGCTTTATATTAAACTCGCTAAAATCATTTGAAATGGGCGGGGATCAAGAATACTGGATTAAATCAAAGGCCATTAGTAAGGAACTTATCGCCATTGTGTTATTATTCTTTGCCTTACAAAGTGGGGATATAAAGTCTTTACTTGTCTCCTCAGCATTTTTTATCTTTTTATTCTTAATCCTACCGGTCGTCTTTAGATTATTTTTTAAGTTTGTTTCTCCCTATGCCCCAAATTCTGAAGTTCCCTTTCTTGTGGTGCTATCATTAATTGCAGGAGTCCTCTCTAAAGAAATGGGCGCTTATTATTTAGTCGGAGCCTTCGTTGTTGGTCTTGTTGGCGGGCGATTTAAGAGAGAAATTTTTAAAGAAGGTGAAGAGAATATGCTTCACTCACTTTCTAGCTTTTTTAAAACCTTTTTACCTTTTTACTTCTTCTACGCAGGACTTGGAATCTACTTCAACGAAATTACTTTAGAGGCCTTAAAAATCGGTTCAATAATGCTAGTAATTTTTATCCCACTAAGACTTCTTGTAATTGGTTCGAGTATGAAGTTTTTTATGGATAAGGTAAAAAAGGATCCTTACAAGATTTCCCTATCCCTTATGCCAACACTAATTTTTGGTCTTGTCATTGCTGGGATCCTAAAAGAAAGAGGGGGCTTACCTCCCGTTATGATTTATGCCCTACTAATTTACACTCTTTTAAATAGTATTATCCCATCCTTAGTTTTAACGGCAGCAAAGCCCCAAAAGAGCACTGATAGCTAGTTTCAAGATTTCTGCTATAATCTGATTATGAAACTAGCCATACTATTAAGTCTTATTTTTGCTTCTTGTTCTCAGTTCAAAAGAGCCCCTAGCTCGGTTAGTTCTGTTCTTTATATTGGAGACTCTCAAAGTGAGGGCTTTCTAGGAGGAATGGTTTACAAGCATTTAAAAGAGAGTTCAAAGATTGAAGAGGTCAGACTTTATGGAGTTGGCTCAAGCTCTCCAAGACATTGGGGAGATGAGAGGGATTCAAAAAACTCTAAATGGCTTTGTAAAAGAAATGGAAGAAAAAACGATAGCTCTCGCGTTCCGATGAAAAATGAGGTTTGCTTAAGCACCAATGGAGACTCCGCTTTTAAGTATCTCAATAGAAAAAAACCTCAATTGGTCATTTTCCAATTCCTTGGTAACTCCATGGGTTTTAATGAAAATTATATATCAAAGAAAGTAGGGAATCTTTTAGGAGCACTTTCAGATGAACAGCAATGTTTATTTATAACTTCCCCTCCTTACTATAAAGATCTTATTGAAAAGAATAAGCTTCGTGTAGAGACGCAGGAATACTTTTTAAAGGCCATTGGAAGTCGCTGTAAGGTACTTAAAGGCGTCACAGAAGAAAGCCTTGCGACCTATGCTCACGATAGAGAAAACTATCTTGGGGACCGAATTCACCTAAGTAAAAAAGGCGCTTCAGAATTTTTTAAAATGATTCTTCCCTTACTTCCCTAGTAAAAATAAGTTCCGAGCCCTTCTCTTTTAGCGAGCTCTAGAAATTTTTCTTGAAAATTTTCACTATCTTTAGCGTAGTGATACTGAAGTTCACTCATCATATTGATGGCACCTTTAAGAACATCTCTTTTTAGATATTCAACTCCGGTGGCCCTACCAAAATTAAAAAGGGCCCAATTCGGGCAATCAGCTTGATAAGACTTACTATCGAAACTTAATTTTGTGTATGATAAAAAGGCAGAAAAAGCGCCCCCTTTTGCCCACTGCTGAACTTCTTTTAACTCTTCGTCAGTATGAGGAGGTATATATTCCGTCTCCTCCTCTTCTATAGAAGAACCTGTCGTATTATATAAATGAAAACCTTTTGCCATCTTTAAAAGATAGGCTTCATCTTTTCCCTTTGCTTCTAGCTTTTTCAATAAGCTTATCTGATGGGGCTTTAGCTCAAAGCCGCTATAATCTACGGCGGCCACGGCCGTTCCTATATAAACAAGACTTAAAAGAAAAAAGATCAGTATGATTTTCATTGGGCTCCTCGGTTTTGCCCTAAACTAGCCTAAAAGGGTGATTTAAGGGGGCTTCTCCCCTATTTTTACAGGATAAGCTTCATCACGCCCTACATATTTGGGCCCATGACGAAACTCCTTTTGAAAAAAATTCCAAAAAAATCTCTCGCTCTCAATTTTTGCTAATTAAGTCTCAACATATTTATTAACGTTCGGAGGACATCATGAAAAAACTATTATTAATTGCTGGATTACTTACTGGATTAAATGCTGCTGCTTTTACAACACCTGATATGCCATCAGTAGATTGGGATCAACTTGAAAGAACAGCTCACAACATCGCTACGAAAAAAGCTCAAAACTTCGTAGGTGGAACAAATGTTAAAGTTAGAAAAGTTAGCGAGTCAGGCCTAACAACTAACTACCTAGCTGTTTCAGGACAATGTACTTTTACTGTTAAAGTAGGATTTGCATTTAGAAGTTCAATTTCTAATGTAAACAATTGTAAATAAGAAGCCCCCAAAGCTTTGAGCCTCCCTAAAGCACTAATGAGGGGAGGCTCTTAACTAAAATAACTCCCAATAAAATTCCAAGAGTCACAAGTTTTAATGAGCTTAATTTTGGAAACTTCCAAAGCACCCCGCAGATAACTAAAAAAACAATAATTCCAATTGGATTTAAAAAAGCCACTTTACCAAGAGGAAACAAGGCATAGGCCATTAAACCAAGTGCTCCTGCATTTACACTATCTAGTAATAAAGAAAAGTTTTTTGAACTTCTCATCTTTGGAATTAACGGATTAAGGAGTAAAACAAATAAAAAAGAAGGTAGGAATATTCCCACAGAGGCGGCAATAGCTCCATAGGGACCATTTAAAAGATAACCAATAAATGTGGAGGTTGATAAAACTGGTCCAGGGGTAAATTGACCAATGGCCACAGCATCTGCGATTTGAGCACTTGTCAGCCAGCCTCTTTGCTCAACGATTTCATCCTGAAGATAAGCAATAAGAACATAGCCACTGCCAAATAAAATAGATCCGATTTTAGCAAAGACCCAAAAGATTGCCGGAATGGCGACGGAATTAAGTGTAAAAGAATTTCTAATTTTTAAGAATCCAAAACCTAGAAGACCTCCAATAAGTAAACAAAGAGCCTCACTAATGCCTAAAAATCCTAGAAGCACAACTACTGCTGCAATAATACCAAGCTCATAGCTTTTAATCGCTTTTTTCCAAAGCTTTTGTAATGCCTGGAAAATAAGAATTAAGACCACTGGTTTTATTCCAATCATATAGGCTTCAAAATTTGGTATCTGAAAGGCCAAAGTATAAAGGTAGGCTAAAATACCTGTGAGCACACAAGCAGGAAGGATAAACGAGATTCCAGATGCGAAAAGCCCGGCCACACCACCTCTTTGATAACCGCAATGAATAACCATCTCTGTTGAGTTTGGTCCCGGAATAAGTGATGTCGCTCCAACTAGATCTAAAAAATGATCCTCTTCCATCCACTTTCTTTTATCCACAACTTCTTTATGAATCATGGCAATATGAGCAGCGGGACCACCGAAGGCGACGAGTCCAAGATGAAAAAACAGCTGAATAATTTCTTTTAGATTTTTCATTTCTCTTCCCTACCTATCTTTTCTTAGCAAGCAATATTGAATGTCCATTACACTCACTATCATTGGCCATAAACTCAATAATATCAAAGTTCATCTTTTCAAAGATGCTTCTGTACTCTTTTTCACTAAGACTAGAGTGATAAACATCACAATTATTAACCTTTCCCAAAACTTCCCCTTCTTCAGGGCCAACCGTCATCATCAAGACTCCCTCATCCTTAACCAGTTTACAAAAAAGAGGGATTGCTTTTCTTTGGTCTTCTTGATTCAAATGAAAAAAGCTATTCCAGGCAATCAATCCATCAAATTCTCTTTTTAAATTTAAGGTTCTCATATCCTCAATAATCCAAGATTGCTTTGGGAATCTTTTACGAGCAATTTTTATCATCTCTGAGGAAAAATCCGCTCCAGTTATGGAGAATCCCTTCTCAATAAAATACTTTGCGATCGGCTCGCCTGCACCGCAACCAATATCTAATACTTCTCCACTTGGACCTATAAGCTCACTGAACTTATTTAGCCACTTCTCCTCAAAAAGGTTTTTCGACCGTTGTCTATCAAACTCTTGGGCATTTTCCTCGTAAGTTTTAAGCATGTTTTCTTCGACAAATCTTAGATTTTTCATTTCATGTATTTTAGCCTATTCCTATAGGATATGAATGTTAAAAAAGGATGAGAAATGACCACTAGCTATAACCCCCCAAAAGTATGGAAACATGAAAGCAAGGGCGAGGGGAAATTTGCAAATATCAATCGCCCTATCTCGGGCTCCACTCATGAAAAAGAGCTACCCGTTGGTAAGCACCCCTTTCAGCTTTACTCTTTAGGAACTCCTAATGGCGTAAAAGTAACAATTATGTTTGAAGAGCTTTTAGAACTTGGAATCAAGGAAGCTGAATATGATGCCTTCTTGATTAATATTTTAGAAGGTGACCAATTCTCTTCTGGATTCGTAAAAATCAATCCAAACTCAAAGATTCCTGCTCTTTTAGACAAGTCTGGTGAGACGCCAGTCAGCTTGTTTGAATCAGGATCAATGCTTTTATACCTAGCAGAAAAATTTAATCGGTTTCTTCCCGAGGAACATCCAAAGAGAACAGAGGTTCTAAATTGGCTATTTTGGCAAATGGGAAGTGCTCCTTATATTGGTGGAGGCTTTGGGCATTTCTATGCTTATGCCCCTGAGAAGCTCGAATATTGTATTAATCGATTTACCATGGAAGCAAAACGCCAAATGGATGTTTTAGATAAAGTCTTAGGCAACAGAACTTATATTGCCGGTGAAGAGTATAGTATTGCTGATATGGCTATCTGGCCTTGGTACGGAGCACTCGTTAGTGGGAACCTTTATGATGCAGGAGAATTCTTAGACTCAAAATCCTATAAGAATCTCTTACGCTGGAGTGAACTTATTGGGCAAAGGCCAGCTGTTAAGCGTGGAAAAATTGTCAATCGTAGCTGGGGAGATGATAACGAAAAGCTAATAGAGCGCCATGACGCTACAGACTTTGAAGGAAAAGTTCTTACTTAACTCTTTTCTTCAATTCTTTATTTATGCTGGGGATAAGATGGGAGAGCTCTTTTCTTAAATAAAGATGAGCTGTGTCCTTTTTAAGGATTCCAATTTTCTTTACATTTTTTAGATTAATAGGGCTTTCAAATTTTAAGTAATCATCAAACACTTTCTCTACTTCAACGAAATAATCTATTCGACCAAGACCTATTAATATATTGGCCTGGTTAAACTTACTTAGGTGAAAGATATCACCTTTTTTAAAATGCTTTAACAGCTCAATTTCTATTATTTTTAAACCTTTTCTAAAGCCAATCTTCTTGCCTTTTAACTCTGACCAATCAGAAATCTTTTCATCTTTTTTTCCATAGACGGCTACGTTATAGAAAAACTGGGGTACATCCGCTTTTACGAGATATGGTCTATCATCGCCGTACTTAGACATACGAATCAATTCCCCATCGAGCTTTTTTTCAAGTACATTCTTTTCTAATTTATCATGGGGTAAGACGGAAACTTTTAGATTATGACCTAGTTCTTTAAAAACATCTGTTAAAAGTTTTTTTGAGTATTTTCCATAATGGGATTTAAGAGTAAGTTCTGTTACTCCGAGCTCAATCTCTTTAGCAAAGATGCCGGTACTAAAGAGCATAAAAAAAGCCATATGATAAATTCTCATATGGCTGATTATACTCAGTTAATGGCTTTTTTCAAGAAGTGACCTTTTTGGTCAATTAAAAATGTGTTCCAAAGAAAGTAACGCTTATATCTTCATTATGGGGCTGAAAATCATCAGTCGTTTCCATCTTAAAGTTAAAGCTTACAACTTGTTTTGATGCGGCCACATTGAGATTATTTACTAAACCATGAAAGGTTTTAGTAATCGTCGAATTAACGGTCCAGCGAACAGTTGCTAGAAGACGATCACTCTTACAGTTAACTCTCATTCCTTCCACATCAACAGTACAGTCGCTCTTTCTTAAGGTGATCTCCACAAGATCCTTCGAGCTCCAAGTCTCCCCAAGGCCCTCTAGCTGCGCCCCTAAATTAATTTGTGAGCCGCTTAAAGATAGAGTTAGGATATTATCCTGGTGCGGATGAGATTTAACGATAAGTTGGTTATAGGCAAAGGTTCCATCCCAAAATCTTAGATTGATATCTTCGGCTGCGAATAAGTTAAAGCTTAAAAGTAGTGATAATAAAATGGTTAGGTTTTTCATAAATAGCTCCGGTTGTTGTCTCTGGAGCCTTTATGGCATGGTTTTAAATATAAATAAAATTAGCAATTACAATATCTGTAATAAGCATAAATTATACCTATTCCTGTTGAGCTCTAGCAGCTCTTTCGGCTTTAGCCTTCTCTTCATCTGCTATATTCTTTTTAATAGCCTCCCTCACTTCCTTTAAGCGGGCATTGGCGTCGGCTAAGAGCTTGGACCTATTATCTCCTTTAGGTAGGGGCTTAATAACTTCTTCTTTAAGCCTGATAATAAGATTCTCTAATCTCTTTGCGTTTTCTGATCTTCCCCAGTTGGAGAGAGTTTCAAAGCTATCAAGAAAGTCTCTCGCTACAAAATGTGGGTTAATCTTATTATGACCCTTGACCTTACTAAATAGACTGAGAAGGTTTTGAAAACTATCCGTCGTAAAATCTTCTTTATGAAGTTTTAAAAGGTCAAGAAAGTGAACTTCTTTGTCGGGCACAAAAATAAAGCCTCTATCAATATGACCAATAATACTAGAGAGCAATTGGTACTGTACTCTATTTCCAGCTTCAGAAAAGTCTACGATTTTTCTTACAAAATTGGAAAAGACTCCTCCAGCACTTCGTCCTTCATGGGAATGATTATAAAACTTTCCATCCCATTTTTTAAAAACATTTAAGATCGCATTGCTATCTACCATTCTTGAATTAAAAGAATTGTCCATTCCCATTTGTATCCATTTTTCCATACCTGGAATTAATTCCTCTAAATCATTATTTAAGTAAGTTAGAAACTGACTAAAATAAGTATCTTTTTTACTAGAAGTTGAAAGCATAAAATTGATACTTGTATTAAAAGTATCAGGAAAGTGCTTATGATTAAGTAAGCAATAGTTCATTAATTCTTGCTTAACAGATTCTGAAAAATCTATATCCTTTAAAATTAATTTCTGCATGGCCAGAGGACGATTGGGAAGGTCTTGCTTCGCCAAAAAGACACTTGGAACAAGCTCCATTACAGGCATGGAATGTTTCTTATCTACAAAGTTCTTCAAGACAAAATCTTGAACACTTGGTACTTTCATAGTTCTTGCTTTAATACCATTTAGGATCGACATCTTTTGAAGATCTGTAGCCGAAGGTAGAATACTATCTTCTAAAAACTTATGAGCCTTATCTGGGCCAAGAGTTCCATAAAGGCCTGGTACTATTCCTTCAAAAGCATCACCGCGAGATTTTTTTATAAGAGCCGATGTTATCTCCATAATAGTCTCTTCACTTAAATTCTCATTAACAAAAGCCTTTCCAATTGATTGCAAAGTAAACTCTCCAGCGTATTCGTTTTCAATTAGGCTTTTTGCTGCTTTTTTAAAGTCCTCTTCGGATAAGCTATTCATTTTTCTGGCCACCAAACCTAGCTCTCTATCGGACCTATAACTAGTGATTCCCTCTTCAACTTGTTCAAAAGTTGGCTTGTTTGGAACAATATCCTCACTTATCTCAACACCTTCTTTTTCAAACTTAGCAATGGCGTTAGCATTTATATTTTCGTTAGGAAGATTATCAAACTTATCGATTTCTTTAGCTAGCCGTGCATCTACAAGCTCTGCGATACGGCCCATTGAAATTTGATCGGCAGGAGTTTCTTTAACATAAGTAAAGACTTCCGAGTTTCCAGATTTCCAAGCTTCCATAAGCTTAATAGTAAAATCCGTATACATTTCAAGAACACCTGTATCCAGAGAGCTATTAAAAAAGCGGCTTTCTAAAGTTCCGTATCTCCCCACGTAACGTAGGGTGGAACGGGTTGCATTAAAAGCATTAGGTCTGGCCCAATCTTGGGTTCCTGTTTTAATCGGCTCCTTAACTGAAGTTCCCGGCTTGATTCTAATCCTATCCTTTAAGTCTGCAATAGCGCCTTCCATATTTTTTAAATTGATATAGCCCCTATTCTCATTTACGAAAAAGAACTTTCTAAGAGGACCATCAATTTTGTAGAAGAGCTCGTAGATTTCAAGCATCTGCTCATTCGTCGTATTAGCTGCATCGATTCCATAATGAATATGAATCCCTGCTTGATCAGGTCTTTGATCCATGCCGATCTTTTTTAATCTTGAGAGAATTTCAAAATGTACGGCCACATCTTTTTGATCTCTTAAAATAGGTGAAGCAATCTCTACTCCCCTTTTACTATCTGGAAAAGATAGAGAAGAGTCTCCCCCTACGTCATAAACGTACTCAATATCATTTCTCTTATACACAAGCTGGCTAGAATAACTTCCACCATCCTTATAAGTAACCTTAGTCCCGGGATAAAGCTCTTCGAGGGTTTCCCCTATCTTTTTTAAAACGTCCCCATAGGTCATACTACCTGGGATTGCTCCCTCAAATTCAATTCCCATTGTTGAAAAATCAGGAATTATCTTTGCTTTAATAGCCTTTAAGTCTTTGCCTTCCTTAAGGCCAGCTAAGACTTTTCTTAAGGTATCTTTTCTAAGACCTAATACCCGAATAAGATCTGCATCCTTAAAAAAAGAAGAGACCTCTTCATCGCTCATTTTATAATAATCAATTCCTTCTATAAGTTTTGAAAAGTCAATAAACTCTTCTTCTTCAGAGCTTCCTAGTTTTGCAAATTGCTTAAGTAAACGCTCTCTAATTTTATCTGTGCTTGGATCTTCTGTTCCCTTAAATAAATAAGCCAGTGACTTGTATTCATCTAAATCAAAACCAAGCCTTTTAAGCTCATCAGATTCTTTTAGAATTTTTTCAATGCCAGCCTCATCTAAGTCAAGACTTGCTAACCTTCTAAGATGCTCAAGAGAATCATCAAACTTACTCGAAGTTCGTGCTAGTTTTTCAGATAGTGCATGAGAAAGGGTATTTTTAAGCCAGTCCCTAACTTCACCTTGCTTATTTGCACTTCCAAGAGTTTGAATAATATTATCCAAATGCTCTCGATCAAGATCAAAATCCTTTAATAGCTTTGATTCCTCAAGAGAGCGTACATAAACATCCTGTTCTGAATGGGTCGTCTTCATATCGAAGATGGCCTCAACAAGATTATCTACGGACTTTGCCTCAACTACGCCGCTAGATAATTCACTGGTCGTGGCCTTTGTTGGAGAAAGACCAAAGAGTGAGCGAACCAAATTTTTACAATTTAAAATTGAAGCTGGTGATCTAAATGAAAGATTTCTTTGATTGACGGAGCTACAAGAAAATAGACCCATTAAAATAAGTAAAAGTAAGACCCTGAATTTCACCCTTACTTATCGGGCCGTGCTGAATTTATCTTTAATGAGTTTTTTCAATTATTTCAGTTAGTTATACGGCTTCCGAAGGACAGTTCTACTTTGAAGAATGGTAGATACAAAGATTGCCCTCATCAAGAACCTTAGGAGCTGGCCAATGATTTTCTGAGGCGACTCGATCTAACCACTTGCTTCCGTTTCCTTTAGTGACGATGGTCAATTTTCTTTTTTGGCTAAAGGCCACGATCTGATCGAGGACATACTTATAAGTATCTTCGGTAAAAGGGTCATACATATAATAAACAGCTGCCTCTGGAATCTTAAAAGACTCAAGAGATAAGTCTTGAGTTTTAAAATTAAGACTTTCACTTAGCTCAAAAAGCTCACTTGCTTCATTGGCCACCTGAACTCGGTGAGGTACGAACTCATAACCAATTGACTGAGTATCAGGTCTTAATAAAGCGTAAACTAGGCCAACCCTTCCATATCCAGAGCCAAGATCAACAATCAAGTCGCCACTCTTTACTTCGATTGCGTCAAGAGACAAAAGAATGGTTGAATAACCAGACTGAACACCAACGCCACCACTTTGATAGATTCTTTCTTTTTCGTGGTAATCGACATCCATATCTAAATCGAGCTGATAGTCGAGCTTAAAGATTTTATCAAGTCCATCAAATGTTCTATAAAGCCTTAGACCTTGATGGCCTAAGTTTTGAGCGAAGCCCTCTTGATCACTTTCTTCTTTTAAAAACTTTTTACTCATATCCTTAAGAGCGTGTATTAAAAAAGTTTTTTGCTCCATTGGACTTCGATTCATAATTAGTGAAAGAACTTTTTTCTCTATAAGTAAGCTACTCTTTTTTAATGTTTTTATTTCTGAGGCACCGCTTTTTATTAAAAAATCCTCTAGAAAACCTAGGGGTTTAAGCTCCTTTAATAAAAATTTATTAATAAACTCTTCATAAGTGGTTTCTATATTATTTACTAAATCTTCCTTATCACTTAACCAAAGCTGTTCTTTTAAAAAACCCATAATCGTACTAAGCAAAGCTGAGTAAATATATAGCTCTCCCATCTCTTCAGCAGATAGTTCGGTGGTTTCAGTTAGTTCTAAATTTGGTTCATTAAGAAATTTGAGAAAGGTCTTCTCTGATAGCTCCAATAAGCCTCCAGAGACTATTCTACCCTTTATTCAATCAAAAAGAAAAGGCCACTCGTCATTTTTATCATTTTCAACTAAGCTTAAGACACACTATTTCGAGGAACACACGATGAGTCTAATCGTTGCCGTTAATAAAACCTATGATTCTTATTACTCTCCAAAGTATATTGGAACCCTAAACCAAAAAAAGAAGTTTCGTAAATTTGGAGCTAATACCGAGCCTTCTAAAGCAAGTTCGGTATCAAATAAGTATAACGAAAAACAAAATAGCTTAAAGCACTTCTATGCTAGAGATCTTATGAGTAAGACCGTTCAGGTCATCTCCTCGGATGAGTCCATTAACTATGCCATAACAAGGATGAATGAATTAGGTGTTCACCATCTTGCTGTGCTCGAAGATCGTGAGCTTGTGGGCCTTATTACAGATCGAGATATTTTTAAACAAATCCATTCCCTTGATAAAAAAGTTCGAGAGGTCATGAGCCCGAAAGTACTTATGTGTACGAGGAATACAGAAGTTCGATTAATTGCAAAGGTTCTTTATGAAGAGCAGATCTCTAGTATTCTTATCGGCGATGAAAAGAATGACCTCGAAGGTATTATTACTCGAAGTGATCTTTTAAACTTTATCGTTCGCTCGATGCCTCTTGAAACATTCGCCTAGAACCAAAAAAAGGCCAGTCGATGACTGGCCCTTAATATTTAGAATTTAATTATTTATTAATTTGAAAGCTCTTCACTAATAAGATTAGCTTCAGCTCTTACCTGCATAATTGTATCAACTAAGATAGATGAGAAATCTTTTGCTTCGTACTCAAAAGTTCCAGTAAGAAGATCTTTTGTGGCAGCTTTAAAAAAGTTCTTATCATAAGCTGCTCCAAGGTCTAATTCCTTAATAGAGCTTCCTAAGTGATCAGTTAGAGCGCGTCCAAGTTTTTCAAAATCTCTTCTTGTTAAGTTAACTCCACTTCTTCCTGGGCATTCACTTCTCACAGTAAATTGCCAGTAGTCATAAAGACGAGCTTCTCTTTTTTCTGTATTCGCACGTTCTTCTTCTTTTCCTGGCGCCTTATATAGACATGCATTTTGATTATAGACTTCGCCAGTGAACTCACCTTCATAGAACATCTGCATTTGATCTTGTCCAGAATGAAAGGCAGCGACTAAGGTAACTTGCATTAAAGCATCGTCCCAACGGTGGCTACGTCCAAGGTACTCTCCTTGAGTGGCCGTTAATCTTCTATATTGTTCAGCAATATAAATAGCAACAAAGTCAGAAGCAACTTGCTTTGATTTAGTTTCTAGCTGAGCTAATTCAGTAGGGTCAGAATCTGTGATCAATTTAATGATAGCGCTATAAAAAGCTTCTACTTCTTCATCGCTTCCGCGTAGGACTCTTTCAAGAGTTCTTAGGTAGTGCTTATAAGAAGCATCTGCCACGTACTTCTTTATTGAACCATATCCAACCGCTCCAAAGCTACGCCCTGATCTTTCAACTTTATCTTCATGATCTGCTTTGTACTTAACATGGTAAGTAGTTACATCTTTTCCAAGAATAACTTCTACACCCTCACCTTTTTTGATTCCATCAAGATGCTTTCCACCGGTACGGTTAAGGGCCTGCTCATTAAGCTCTGGGTAGATTACGTCTCTCATAACATCAAAGAAAGGCTGTCCTATATAATCATTAAGATCGATTACTGACTTGTACTCACCAACTTTAACATTCTTGTAAACTCTTGCCTGAGCACTAAGGCCAAACATTGAAACAATTAAACTAACTAAAAATAACGACTTCATAGAAAAACTCCAAATTAAGTTAAATTTTCCTATTTTCTGGCAGGCCTAAAAGCCTGGAGGACACCAATTCCCGAGTGTTATACTCCAGTAACTTGCTTAACAAAAGTGCAATGATTATTTTGTACCTATCTTAAAATTAGATAGTTATTTTAAGGCATCGATTATTAGGATATTAAAGGCCGCAAAGAGGCTAGAACCATTCCATTTCATTAGAGGAGTATAATTACTTCCCCTTAGAACAATGGGGGAATTTTTCATGGAAATCTTAGCTGCCCTTCTCTTTTTCCAG
Source organism: Halobacteriovorax sp. (assembly GCA_002720865.1). Taxonomy (GTDB): domain Bacteria; phylum Bdellovibrionota; class Bacteriovoracia; order Bacteriovoracales; family Bacteriovoracaceae. Next base: position 1,009,337 of record PBIO01000014.1, on the reverse strand, counting down.
TTTCCGGCCCTAATTTTTGATCCGTCTAAGTTTCGATATCCCAGCTTATTATAGGACTTCTTTGAATAGTATTTTCCAAACTTTATACGGCTCTTTCCTTTTTTATAAGCAAGAGAGCCAATACTTTTTCCTTTTTTCCAACCAACTTTCTTTAAGTAATTAGCAATAGAGGCGAAGATATCTGCTTTTGTATTCCAGATATCAATCCTTCCATCCCCATCAAAATCCTGCCCGTAAACGGGAATATTTGAAGGCATAAACTGGCAATGTCCCGTGGCCCCGGCCCAGGACCCTTTTAAGTCCTCTCTTTTAACATGGCCCTGCTTTATATGCCTTAAGGCCGCATTTAGCTGAGTTTCAAAAAAACCTCTTCTTCTTCCATCCCAAGCAAGGGTTGAAAGTGAGGTCAAAAGATCATAGTCGCCAGTTATTTTTCCAAAGAAAGTTTCCGTTCCCCATATTGAAACAATAACTTCTTTATCAACTCCATATTTTTTCTCAACCTTTTTAAGAAGCTCTAAATTTTCTTTTAGTGCTACTTTTGCCTGGTCCAATCGGCTAGGAGATTTTCTAAGCCAGCGTTTTATAAATTTTTGATAATCTATGACTTTGCTAGACGTTACCTGATTGCGATCTTTTTTAATAACTGAGGGATCAGGCTTTATGCCGGCCAACATTTTTGCTGTGAATTTTGTTGGAATGCCGTGGCGAGAGGCCCTTTTGGCGTAATCCTTTTTCCACTGCTCAAAGGATCCTTTTGCAAATAGCGGGTTTGAAAGAAATATAAGCGTTAAAAAAAATAAAGTTATTTTCATAGAACTTTATTCTAACAGAAAATGAAAATAACTTCTTTGGTATTTAAAGGCCTATAGGGGGCGGTATATCGCAGGGGTTGTCCTCACCACCGCATTGATTATCTTCATGGCGGATTATGGCCTTGTATAAGTATACCTTTCCTGCATCATCTTCGATCCCAAAGCCACAGGTTGTTACCACTTTTTCCATGGGAAGATAGAACTCCTCGGTGGTATAAACTTTTTTAATTTTAGATTTAAACTCATCCATTAGCTTTAGAAATGTATCTGTAAGAAGAGCTTGGTACTGCTTAGTAATTCCAGAGGCACCATCTTGATAGGTCGCAAACATACATTCGGCAATCTTAGTTTTCTTTAGCTTTGTTAGGGCCGAAATATCTGCAGTCTTTGGCCAAAGTCTATACATCTCTGGTCTCGTCATCGGTGCAGCGGTTTCCACATGATAGTCGCTAAAGCTCCCTCTATTTTTATAAAGTCTATGAGCAAGATTATAAAGAACCTCTAATACATTTTCCCCAGCATTAAATTCATCACGGGCCTTTTGGATAATTCTTTTTGAAGAATCATCTCTTAGCTCGTGATCAAATTCCTCATAAATAATTTGAGCTGCTGAATAAGGCTCCGTTGGAATTTTATCTAGTAAAACTAGGTAAGTTCCTAAGTTATTGGCAAAGGTCTCATCTCTTTGAAAGCGACCTTTGAAAATATGGTGAGGCACTTCTTGTCCAATAACTCTAGCAAGAGTTCTTACATCGTATTTAATCGCTTGCTTAGAAAAATAAATAGGCGCTCCAAGCTTAAACTCAGTCATGGCACCGTTAGAGTATAGCTTTGTGTAATCACCTGGATGTCTATTAAAGCCCACAGCAAAAAGCTCTGGCACATAATAAAAACGTCCATTCTTTAAAAGAAGATCGAGATCCTTTTTAAAGGCATTTTTAAAATTTTCATTAAACGGTGTTTTATCAAGGTTAGATTTAAGCAGATTCACAGCATCGATGATCTTTCCCATAAATGGAAAAACTTTTGCTTCAACTTCTTTCGGGTCTCCCCCGCCACTGGCCCAGCCCCCGGCAATTGCCGACTGAGAAAAAGTTAATAGAATCAGTAGTGTTAAAGTCTTCACTTTTACTCCTTAAATACCTAAGGGATTCATACCAATCCCTCTCTCTAAGAACAATCTACCGTCACCTTTATACACGCGTAAATTTATTATTTATTTATCTAGACGACGTGGTATACAATTTATTAACAAATTCCAAAAAATGAGCCAAATGATGAATATTTTCAATGAGTTAGACTATAGAGAAGTTTTAAAGAAAACCGTGGAAGAGCGTAAAAAAATCGACTCCTCCATCACTTTTCAGGCCATGGCCTCACATATGAGAATCCAAAAGGCCTATCTATCTCAAGTTATCAAAGGAATTCGGGATTTAAGCCAAGATCAGCTATTTCTAGCAACTCAGTATTTAGGCTTTTCGCCGGAGGAATCCGAGTACCTAAAACTGCTTCTGGATTATTCACGCTGCGGACTAGCTGACCGAGAAAAAGTACTTCTAAGAGAAATTAAGATTTGGCAAAAACAAAAGAATAAAACCTCTCAGTATATTGATGTAGAAGAGCTCACCCAAAGGGAGATCAACCGGGAAGACTATTATTTAGATCCCATGAATCAGGTGGTTCATATGGGACTTCATTGTGAAGAGTTTAGAAAAGACCCTATGAAGTTAGCGGCCAAGCTTTTTTTACCGAAAAAAAGAATCTCAGAGTATATAAATAGTCTTCAAAGGATGGGCATCATACAGATGGGGGCGAAGGGAATAGAGCTAATTGATATTGAGCTTCATCTTCCTAAAGACTCTGCCATTTTTCATTCCTATAAATCGCAGTGTTATACCAATACGATGAATCGCTTAAAGCAAATAGAAGAATCTAAAACTTATAACCTAAGTGTCATCTTTTCCGGAGACGATGAGGTTAGAAAAGAAATTAATTCTCAATTCATGAAGTTTCTTACTAAAGTTAAAAAGCTAGTTGGTCCGAGTGAATCTAAAGAAGTTTTTCAGATGAATTTTGATTTATTTTCTTGGACGGAAACAAAATAAAAGACCGATTGCCCTTGAGCAACCGGTCCCCTTTCTAGAGTTTAGTACATGAAAGGCTCTTCGCTACTAAAAAAGCCTTAAAGTTATAACCTGGAAGTTTATTTAAAGCTTTACAAGATTTTCTTGAACGCTTGCCAGCTATACAACCTTCACATGTTAACTCATTCATATCTTCACAACAAAAACCTAATTCTTTTGCCTTACTTCTACCAAGGTCAATTTCTTGGAAGTAATCATCTTCTCTTAAAACTCTCCCCTCTTCGTCAGTCGCAAGAGTTTCTCCGTCAAATTCAGGCATTCTCACGTTTTTAGAAGTTCTCGTGGCCACAACATTAATCGTCGCCGATCCCTTCTTACTCGCCTTAACCGTCATCTTATGAGAAGTTTTCATTGTTTCAAACTTAATCGTCTGAGACTTCACATTATCCCCAGAGATTTCAATTTTATCGAACTCACCTGTAACATGAATCTTAAACTTTCCTTTCTTAAATACTGACCCAGGAGTCGACTTAATTTCTACATTTGGTTTTTCAGTATTAATTCTTCCTGAGAAGCTTCCTGTTAAAACTTGTCCATCTATTAGCTCAATCTCAGTTTTTCCAACTAGCTCTTCTTTTGTTCCATATCCAGCATATGACCCCGTAAAAATTCCTCTTTCAGGGTAATAAACCAGCTCGATGGCCTTTCCATTAACTGTCGCCTGGGCCGACTTAACCACGTCCTCAAGCTCTGTGGAATCAACTGCTAAAATAATCGGAAGCTCATTCTTATTTCCAAAAGGAATCTCATTATTTTCAGAAAGATAAGAAGGGATAATAAGCTCAGCATCAACTGGTCCTCCGATCTCTTCTTGCTTAACTTCATCTTGGGCCTCATCTAATGAAGTCTTGTCTAGGCCCTCTTGCTCCTGAAGAGAGTTCTTAATATTCTCAACCTGACGCTTGATTACTTCACAGTTTTCTTCACAGTTAATTAGCTCTCTATTCACATCTCTCATTCTGGCATAAGACTCACGTAATTCTGTCATTCGATCATAAATAACATAGAGAGTTCCGCCGCCGATAAGAAGTGGTGGAAGGGCATTGGCCAATCTTCCAAATTCTCTTTCTGATTCCTCTAGAGTTGCTGAAGCCTCAGTTCTAGCATTTCCAAGCTCAATACAAATCTCTTGATTCTCATCATTAACCTCTTCACATTTAGCCTCTTCAATCTGATCTTCAACATCCTCAAGGTCTCTTTGAGAATTCATTACATCCGTATTGGCCGAAGAAACATCGCCAATTGTTACGTCACCGAGATCACTTAAATCAGATACTCTTCTGGCGCGCTCTCTTTTCTTCTTTTGTTTTTCTTCCCACTTCTTTTGCTTTTCTTGCATCTTCTTTAATCTTTCTTGACGCATTTTCTGCTTCCAGGCCCTGGCCTCAGGCTTTTTCTTTGGCTTTCTTGGGTTAGTCGTTAAACCATCCTCAAAATCATAATCATCAAAGACTTTTTTCATCTCCTTAGAAACATCATCAATTTCCTTTTGAACTGCTTTTTTAGCTTCCTTTCCCTTAGTCTTTCTTTTTTTCTTTTGAAGTTCCTTCTTCATCTTACGAAGCTCCCCGCTTCGCTTTTTCAAATTGGCCAAGTTAGTCTTAGTATCCCCGCCCGCATTCCAGGTGGTAGAAGGACCGTACTTAACTCCAGGGTTTCCAACATTAGCGTAGGCCGTCATAACCATACAGCTCATCACCAGCACCAAAATTATTTTCTTCATTAATAAGTTCATTTCTATCTCCAGGTTTTAGAACGCTCCATCGCGATCTCTGAAGCCAGAATAGATTTAAATCAGACTGAGGTAAATTTAATATAAATTAAAAAAGACACCAAAGTTAACTTTTTGCTAACTTATTTTATTAGAGTAATCGCCAATATGATGGCCAAGACTACGGCCCCAAGAATAAGCTCAAAGGTCCAGCTCTTCTTTTGCTCTTCCTGCTTAAACTCACCGGTTTCCCTAAAATAAGGATCATCAATATTATTGATCACGTATTGAAGATTACCTAGTGGAGTGACTCCAATAAAGTCATAGAGCACCTCCCTATTCTCGCAAAAGGCCGTGTAGGGAACCCCTCGCACCTCAAAATGTGCCCCAAGCTCCGGACTCTCCGAAGTATCCACCTCATACACATTAACCTTAGGATTATTTTCTTCTAAAGCCTCAAACACGGGACTCATAGTTTTACAGGGACCGCAGGTGGGAGAAAAAAACTTAATCACAAAAAGTCCTTTCTCACTTTCAACAATCGATTCAAAATTCTCTGCGTTCATTCTCTTCATGACAAATTCTCCGCCACCATTATAGCAGAGCTTAAGAAGAAGGCATAGATTCTAGCGCTTATACCTATGAATATGACAACGAAGACGGGCCTCAAGATCCTCCTGATCATCAGGTAAGAAGACCTCAAGGGAAAAACCATACTTTAGCATTTCGGTGGTGAATTTATTTTGATAACCACGTTTTGGTGAGGCCATTATAACTTCAGCCTTAGTATCCGCATGGCGGTTTATAAAAGAAGATAAAAGCAAGACATGATCATCCTGATACAAAAGATCGCTTCCAATAATTAAATCAAACTTACCTAGAGTCGAATCCGTGCTGGCCCAATCCTGGAGATGAAATTTAATCTTCACCTTATTATTAAGCTCTACATTCTCCTCTAAAAAGACCTTCGCCTCAGGATGATAATCGGTGGCCGTAATATTCGCCAAACGCTGATTCAAAACCAAGCTACTAAGACCAATACCGCAGCCCACCTCCAAGATCCTCTTTCCCTCGATCTCCTCAGTACACATAAGATCGGCCATCACCTTTCCCGAGTCCCAAACAACCCCAAAGATTGGCCACAAGGTAGAATTGATCCCAAGCTTCTCGCTTTCCTTATCATCATCAGAAAATTGCTGCTTATTTTTTAAGGTTCTTAAATGAATATCAAAATCGGGAAATTCAACAGAAGTATAACGAAGTAAAACTTTCCTTATAAAAGGCTTCCCCTTAACAAACTTTCCCATAATCATTCCCTAAAAGAGATCTTCGGTGACTAAACAGTCTCGAGTTGATTACAGGTCAAAGCCTATTCCAGTGAACCATAAAAAAGTTTCGATATTTAAACCTAGCCTTTATAGGCCCCAATAGCAAATTCGCTTACTCACTTGCCTTCCTTATAACAGTTTCAATTGCACTCTCTTCAAGCCCCGCATCTCGCATAAGTCTCGCTACTTTAGCAAAGTCATCCGAATCAATGGCATCATAAAATTCTTCGACCTTACCGATTTCAGCTAGCTTTTCTAAAACCAATGAACCTTCAAAATTTTCAGATGAATCCAAGAGCTCTCCTTATCCTAAGAAGTTCGTATTATATATGATCTTAAACTAAAGGCTCAATTTTTTTTGCTAGATCAAGCTGCGCTAGATAATCAAAGCCATCCTCAATTGACCAGGCCATACTGAGGCAGACATGAATAAAGGCAAAACCCACGACCCTATCATAGGGAAGCTTTAGCTCGTCTGAAAAGAATTTGGCCCTCTCCACAAAGCATTCGATATTTTGGGAAATTTCAGGATAGTCTCTTGGGTTCTTTAAAGTCGTGCCAAGTTCGTAAGCGGGATCCCCAATCATTCCTTTAGGGTCAAAACAGACGAACTCTCCATCTTCCCTTGAAATAATATTCTCATGATGAAGATCCCCATGAAGTAAAACCTCATGAGTCTGAGTGGCCATAAGCTCCTTGGCCAGTGCTTCGGCCTTATTAAAAGTATCAACCAAGTCCTTAGGGACATCAATTCTTCCAAAAATTTTAAATAGATCAGAAAGAGGGCTAAGCCTTTCCCTATTTTTTATATCCTTCACCTTATGAATCTTTTTTATGATTTCGCAAAAGACTTTGCTGGCTTCCTTCTCATTACCTATCTTAGAAAATTGATATAAATTCTCCCCAGGAAGAAATTCAATAAGAAGCGCCCTTTCATCAAACTTGTATAGCTTGGCACTTCCCTCTCCACCGCAATTATCAAGAAAAAAGTTCCAGGAAGTTCGTCCTTCACACCAACTTCATTCAGAATCTTAAGAACGGCCTTCCCATACTTCGAATCAACCACATACACATCACTGGTAAAAGTTGAGGCCAACTTTTCACAGTTTTTAAGATTCCAATCGTGAATATACTTATTTAGATATTGGTCCACCATGGGTACTAATCTGAGAAGAATTTAATATTGATCTTAAATTTTCCACTCTGATTGATAAAGCGCTCGCCATCAACTCTTCCGTCTAATTCAGTTTGGATTTGAAAATCTGTCATGCCTTTCTCTACGAGCCTCTTAAAAATATCCTCGCGCACCAACGAGCTAACATAATTTTCGTACTTATATGCATCCTCTGATAAATTACCGGCACCAAAGATTGCCTTCATGGGGATTTGGATATTTAGCTCATTCTTCTCCTTAGAGTTCTCAATAATATCTAAAAGGGCACGGTTATAGCACATATTCCAGTACCCACCGGTAACCGTTACGAGATTAGAAACTGGTACATAATCATTTTCCCCATCCCGAGAATAACGTAATTCAGTCTCAGCAACAGCGGGATAATAATTATAATAACTGTCTCCTATATTAGTTGAGCAGGATTTTGTTGTCCTAGGAGCTTGCTTCTCAAATTTCTCCTTAATATCCGTTAGAAACTCAATACTCTTTTGACTATCAACTAAAGAGATAACTCTCTTGTTTTTCTCCAAGAACGAATCTGTAATTTGGCCAATTCCTTTCTGACCTTTCTTACTAAAGTAACTACAGGATCCATGAACCACCACGAGCTCACCCTCGATTTGCGGTGCCTTCGCCCAAAGTTGGGTCGAGCAGCAAATGAGTAAGGCAAGAATATATTTTTTTATCATAAGATATAGTGAGTTATTTCGGAATTCTTCCAGGAGACCCCTTGAACGAACGAGAACCCTTTCCTTCATCCTCAAGCACCTTAGCTTTCCTAGATTCATCAACCACTTTCTTAGAAACCTCGGTCTCATCTCTTTCAGGGACGGACTCTTCACACTTCATATTATAAAAAGCGCTTAGAAGCTTTCTAGGATTTGGGTTATTAGCACTAGGGTATTTTTTCTTCTCTTCAGAAGTTAATCCATGTCCACCGACACGAATAAAATCCCAGCTATCTCCCGCAGCGGGAAAAGCATTCTTATAATTTACCAACTGCCATGAATCTGCTCCATCCCCAATTTTAAATTGATGAAACGAAGGCTTAGATATTCCCGCATCCCCTTCTCCCTTTTTATCAGGATAAGATTCAACGGCCATTCTGTTACCCTTATTAGAGATTAAATAAGTAACAATATAGTCTTTTCCATTTATTTTTTCAGATACAATTTCGAGTTCAGGATAACCTGGGGTAGGAAGACCTTCACAAAATAAAAGATTGCCCTTAGATTTTTTACATTCACGCATGGCCAACTTCATGAGCTCACGATCGAGCTTTTCCTCGTCCAAGCGCGCCCGCCTTACCTCTTCCTTATCCTTACTAGATATTTGAATATCCCTTAGCGACTGAATTTTCTCATCTATGTCCGAGCGATTATATAGCTTTTGCATATTGGAAGTTATGCAAGACTCATCCTTAAATGTACCAGCATTCACATACCCACTTCCAACCACAAGTATAGCCAAGGCCGTAAAAAAATCTCTCATTCCAATATCCCCTAATTCCCTAGAGAACTTATCGGCAAAAGACCTACCTACCTAAACCCATTACCCGCGCAAACGACTCAACTTAAAACTCTACTTATAAAAACATAATTTGTTATTATCTAAATCTCTAACATACCCTGAGTACCTTGGACCTTTAGCACATGGCTCCCCTTCACATGAGCCGCCTAGCTCAATGGCCAAAGCATGTAGCCTTTTAACCTCATCCTCAGTTTCAACATCAAATCCAATCATTGTTCCGTTGCCATTGGTTGCGGGTTCATTATCAAAAGGAATTGCCAAAGCAAACGCAAAGCTTTCAAATTGCCAAAAATTCATTCGGTCAGTTCTAAAAACATGAGGTTTTCCTTTCCCTTCAAACAAAGCTTCGTAAAACTTAATTGCCGCATCCATATTATTTGTTCCAAGAACTGTGTAACTTATTTTCATATTTTCATCCTTCAAGTTTCTTTTTTTGTGCTATTAAAAATAACTCACCTTTTTTATAAGCCCAAGCATCATAAATCTTAAAGCCTATTTTCTTATGTAGTTCAATCAACTCATTCGCCGAAAATTCAGTTATCTCCGGTGCTTTTCCAACTGCCTTCAACAAAGGAATAAGACCACGAATAAAAAGATTCATCTCCTTAATACAACCAGAGCTAGATACCAAAAACCCTCCTGGCCTTAGTGCCTCATAAGACTTTTTTAAGATTTGCTCATTATTCTGAGTTAAATGCAAAATACTATGGGCCATGATCATATCATAAGTATTCGTATGAAATGGTATCTCCTCCACGGACTTTACTTCAAAAGTTACATTTTCAATTTGTTTCTCATGCTTTTTTTGGTTAGCTATCTCAATCATCTTTGGGGAATAGTCGTAAGCGATAATTTCCTTAACATGAGGACCATGAATAAGAGACGTCGTCCCCGTTCCACAGCCAAACTCCATTACAATTGAATCACTATCAAAGAGCCTTTGAGTTCTAGCGAGTTTCTCCTCATAGATATCTTGAGATGGTACCGCTTTGTTTGCATACTTCTGTGAAACCTTGTCCCAAAACTCTGATGATGTTGTCATATACAGCTCCCTGTTACCTATACTATACGGTTGCAATTAATATTATGAAATGCCAAAATAAGCATATAACCTATGCATATTTGCAACTATCACTATGGACTATAAAACACTTAATTTTGATTGGAATAGGGCCAAAGCCTTCCTTGTAACCGCAGAAAAAGGCAGCTACTCCGCCGCTGCCAAAGCACTAAACCTAACTCAATCGACTTTGGGAAGACAGGTTCAGGCCCTAGAAGATGAACTGGGTGTGGTTCTTTTTGAGCGAGCAGGAAAAGGAATCCAAATTACACCTATAGGCTTAGATCTAGTTGGGCATGTAAAATCCATGGCAGAAGGTGCGAGTAAAGTTTCTTTTGCAGCAATGGGGCAGTCTGAAGATTTAGAGGGAACCGTCACCATCACTGCCAGTGAAGCGAACTCTGCTTTTTTACTTCCACCATTCATTAAAAAAATCCGAAGCCTCGCTCCTGGAATAAAGATTGAAGTTGTTGCAAAGAATGATTCTGCTGATCTTAGAAAAAGAGAAGCCGATATTGCGGTTAGAAACTTTCAACCGAAACAACCTGACCTTATAATGAAACAAGTTTCGGACTCTCAAGGAAACTTCTACGCCACAAAAGAATTTATAAAAAACAATGGTCCTTTTAAAACATTAAAAGATTTATCAAATGCTAACTTTGTAAGTGTTGGTGATCTATCAGGCTATATAGAAGGTCTGAAAGCTTACGGAATAAATCTCACAGAAGAGAACTTTCAATTATTGACTGAAAGTCACTTTGTGCATTGGTATCTCGTAAAGGCAGGACTAGGAATCGGTGTGATGCCTCATTATATTGGAGACAAAGATAAATCCGTCGAAAGAGTCTTGAAGTCATTCGACGGAATGAGTTTTCCCACATGGATCGTCTCCCACAGAGAACTTAGAACCAATCGCAGAATCAGATTCGTCTTTGACCAACTCGTCGATTACTTTACCTAATATTGGTGGAGGTGGTGGAAGCCTTATAACTTATTCATATTGTTGAGTGATTATTCAAAGTGACTACAGATTACTACAAACACAATGATTTAATCGCTATAATCTTATAGTCATTTGTATTTCAGAATCGACTAATCCTTTTTCATCCCAGGTATTGTCTTCAAATCCAACCTTACTCCAAAAAATATGAGAGCTTGGTCTAGAATTTGTATGAATCGTATAAATCGAGTTCTCTTTGCACCATTCTTTAATCTCTTCAAAAAACTTTCTGCCATGACCTGCTTTTTGAACACTTGGATTAATAGCAAATAAGGCCAAGCGCACTTCTCCATCTGGAAGGTTCAGGTGTTCATATTTCTTATCCATTCTGACTGAACCAATTACTTCATTATTTACAATATAGATAAGAGAAACATTCGGGGCTCCATGAACAGGATGATTTTTATTATAATTATTTAGTTTCATACCCACATCAGAAAAACTTTCTCGTAACACGTATTCACGTATTTCATGACATCGTTCAATTTCATCATTTGTTTCAGGTACTTTAGTAATTGATTTATCCATATAAATTAAATACCAATAAGTTCACAACACAACAAGTCGCGATGGTGGAAACTGCCGACAGTCCGACAATTCAAATGTTTATCATAGCACTAAGCCACGATAAGCCAATTTTCAATTAGGATCACTAGACTACGACCGTAGTCTAAGACTCGAAGAGAATAGAACTATTTATTTTGATTTTTCTATAAATTTTTGGATATCCATTAAACAACATTTTCCCGATGGGTTAGCTTTTTCGCAAAAGCAGCCTGGGTCTTTCATTTTTGATTTTATTTCTTCTATTAACTCTGTTTCCTTTCCTTCGTTCAAGGCAGATTTAAAATCTGCTTCGGAGTATTTAAAACAGTAGCAAAGTCTACCTAATATAGCCTTTGCTTGAGATGAGCCTTTTGAATCTTCATTACAACACTTCATAATTTTAAACTTGAGACAAAACAGAGTTAACGGTCTCAATAGATATAAATAACTTCATAGGTTCATTATCAAACTCAATAAACCCAAATTGAATGTAATAATCCTTAGCCTGCTGGTCTAAAGCGTCGACCACAACTATTTTCACTGCTGCATCCTCGCTTATTCGCTGTATCTTAGTTAAAGCATGAACCAAAAGCTTTTTTCCATGGCCTTTACGTTGCTCGCTAGTGGCAATTGCTAATCTTGCCATCAACATCCCAGATATTTCAGGAGCTGGGTATGATGTGAATTTAGCAAGTAAAGACTTTTCAACAGAGAGTGTACTCAATGTGTAATAGCCAATTATTTTTAAGGGCTCTTCCTCTATCAGAAGGTGTGTTTGTCCTACTTGATTTTTGCTGCCATTTTTAGCGTACCTTTGAATGTAGTCATCTAAAGATTGCTTTCCGCTACTAAAACTAGCCCTGGCTTTTACTTTTTTTGAAGTTTCTAAATCTAAGAGTTCTTTTATATGAACAAACTTTTCACTCATCCTCGATTACACTCTTATTTGTCCTAAACGCACTTACCAGCTTTTCACTAGGTTCAGAAGGACTGGCGATTTCATTTGAAACTTTATCAAAGTCACTTCTGCTAAGAACCAAAGACTTCATTTCTTGATATTCTTTAATGTCCTTCTTAGCTTTCTCAAGAGCTGTACTTACAATGTATGCCGTAAGGTCTTGGCCTGTACAATCAGCAGCGTACTTGAGCATACTCTTATGTTCAGAGCTAATTCTTCCACCAAATGTATCTTGCTTTTTAGCCGTAGACATAATCTACCTCCTGTTATTCCTGTATATTATAGCACCGTTCCAATTGTGAATCAACCTCGTTGTAACAGTGTTAAACATATCGGAATTATGAGGATTTTCTTTAATCGTAACTACTTAAAAATACAGGGAGGGAAACCCCCTCCCTGTAACTTATTGAAATTTAAAGATGTTCACTACATTCTCCATAACCTCTGCCTCTGAAGGCAAGATGCTTAGACAGTCAGTAGCTCCTTTTTCATCGGGGGTGGACTATCACGACCACAGTCGCTTCTCTTCTTTTTTCGGGTATAGCCCTTGCACTAAGGATAAATACTCCCGATATAGATGTCGCTACCAAAAAGTCGGACTCCGTATCTAATCAGATGTCTGGAACGAAAAAAATAAAGTAACGATATTTTAAGTATGTTTACTTACCCTGAATAAACCTAGGCAAAGAATTGACCTTAAATTGACATATTTATAGAGACTTAGCGCTAATGTAATATTTATAGTTGACTATGACGAACTTTAATTGATATTTAGCGTTACTAATGATGAACAAACTTTTAACCATATTCATGCTTTTGACTTTATCTATTGGAGTAATGGCTGAAGCAAATGTTATTCATCTAGATGATGAATCTACAGTTAGTCATGTTGATGGTGATGATAATATTTCCTTTAACCAAAGCCATGAAGAGTGCCAGGATAATGACTGTCACGATAAAGAAGGTCATTGTTCACATCATTGTAGTGGGATTCATAACTTCGCCCAATTAAACAATTCAATCAAAATTAACCCCATTGTGAGTTCTAGATCAAGAACTCATTGGTCTTACCAGAAGCATTATCAAAAGCCCGTCTTAGACCCTGCTCTAAGACCCCCCTCCAATTCATAGTCTATATTTTTCTCATGTTGATTTATCAACAGAGTACTCTAACTCGCTAAATTAGCGAGACGAACAGATTTTTATTAGTTGATTTTTAAAAGGATAAAAGAATGAAAGGCAATGCTTTCTTATTGTTAAGTTTTTTACTAAGTACGGGCATCCAAGCTCAGTGCAATATTAATTCACCTAGTGAATTACTAGAAATGATAAAAAAGAATCATCCTAGCATTTCAATAAATAAGTCCAAAGGTCACGCCCTAGAGAAGTCGATCGATTTTGCAGATCAAACACCAAATCCAGAGTTAGATGCCGAAAGTACCGTGGGAGACTCTATTGAAGGGAATGTCTATACAACTGCTGTGACACTAAAACATACCTTTGAGCTGGGTGGTAAGAAGGGAGCAAGAGTAGATGTAGCAAAGTCAAATTACAAATTAGGTATGGCCGCTGCTCGTTTTGAGAACGAAGATTCGTTGATAGACTCTATAAAAAGAATGCATCGACTTCGACAAATATACGAACTCATACCTTTATACGAAGAATCTCTTGGTGCCTTTAACAAAATACTGAAGACGTTAAAAAGACGAAGTTCTATTTCACCTGAACAAAGAGTTGAGAGAGAGACACTTGAACTTGTCACCAATGATTATAAGTTAAAAATGTCTCAGTTAAATTCTGAGAAAATAAAATTAAGCAAACACCTTACTTTTTTTACTGGAACAAATTGTATTATTCCTAGAAACTCATTACCAAACGAAGTTAACCTTTCTGAAAGCTTTGATAATAATAAAAAAACAGATTCATACTCCAAATTAAACTATGCCAAGTCAGCATTAGAGCTTGCTCAAGCCAATTACGAACTTGAAAAGTCGAATAGTTATCCTGATTTAAAGATTGGCCCTACATTCGAATACGAGAAGCTAAACGTGAGCAATACCAAGACCATAGGTATTGCATTAACCTTCGATCTACCAATATTTAATGTCAATGGTGGAGGAAGAGCAAAGGCTGCAAAAGAAATTATCGTAGCATCTTCGCAGCTTAAAAATATAAAACTCGAGAGTGAACTTGATCTTGAATCATGGATTAGTACCTATCGCAGATACAAGGACTCACTTTTAACAATAGCCACTAAAGAAGAACTTGAGAAAAAACATACAAGAATTGAAGCACTCTTCAAAAGAGGAATAATATCCACCTCATTAGTTATTGAATCACATAGACAGTTAATCGAATTTTCCAATACAAGATTTGAATTTGAAATTGGTGCTGTAGAAGCACTTTGGTATATCTACAAAATGAAAGGACAGCTAAATACGAAAAGTATTTAAGGGGAGAAAAATATGAAGGCAAATTTACTATTATTAACATTGATAGTTCTTTTTACAGTCGGTTGTGGCGACGGTGAGGAAGGACTCAAAGAGCAGACCTTTATTCAAACAAGTGAAGAAATTAGAGCTCAAAATGAAAACCAAGAAATGTGGGCTGCAAAACTTTCTTCTGATTTAAAAGTTAGACGAACCTTTATTGACGCAATTGAAGGCGAATTTGAAGGGAAGTTTGAACTTCGTAATTCAAACTTTAAAGTTCGGATTGTAATCACTCCAACTATTCCTGGATATGAGAATAACAGAGTTAGAACATTACCAGAATTAGAGTATGAGCTTCAGAACCTTGGAATTAATGTACATGTAGTTCAATGGAATCCAAACTCAGACTTGTCAGGAGTGAGCTGCATACTAGAAGACATCAAACCTAATGTAGAAAAAGGAATAATTGATCTTATTACCGAGAACTGTAAGAAGAACACTTATAAGTTCTACTTGGCTGATGACTTAAATAGCGAAAACGAAGCATCGACAGATGGTCAGAATGTCGCAGGCCTAGTTCGTGAAGGAAAAATTAAGTTTGTTCAAGCTCTAAAAGGTAAGCTTCGCTCAAATGCAAAAGTCTATAACCTAACATTGGAAAGGAAATAGTATGAAAAAGTTAATCCTCATTCTTTCCCTTTTTCTAACTTCTAATTCATTTGCTGAGACTATAGAGCTAAGAATAGAAGATGTGGTTAAAAAAGTTTCTAATGAAAACTATATGGTTTTAGAAAATGCAGAAAGAGTCTATCAAAGAAAAGAAAAAATTAAGTACTCAAGAGCTGGTCTACTTCCAAAACTCAATATTTGGAATCTCTTAAAAATTCCCGCTATAATTATCGATCCCCTAGCAGTAGGAGATATTATTCAAGATGTTGCACCTTTCCTCGTCCCAGCAAACTGGTTCAAGGTTGGTCAAGCTAAGCATCTTTATAAATCACAACAAGAGCAATATAGAGCAGTATGGGCCAATGAAGTTAGTACAGCAAAGCTTCTTTATATGAGTGTTTATAGAGATATGGAATTTCAAAAACTGCTTAATTCTAAAGCTAGTCAATATAGTGAGTTACTTGATTTGGCAGAATCTAGAAATGTTTTTGGTGAAGGAAATATTTTTGCTTACAACCTAATTAAGGATAGGCATCTCGCACTAGTTGAAGATTCAAGAAACCTGAAGAATTTAACTTTCTCTGAAAAAAAGGAGCTTCAATTTCTAACTGGAATCAACAATGAGCTAGAAATAAGTATTGTTCCCCCGTCTTTACCAAACCTCGAAGAGGCTGAACTTTTGGATTTCTCAAAGATAATCTTTAAAGTTATTGATGCATCCCCAGAAGCAAAGCAATTTGAGCATATGTTTAACGCCCTAGGGAAAGTTAAAGGTGAGATTTACTTTAATGTCTTGGGTGCTTCTACCTTCTCTTCAGGTAATGGAGCTTTTGAAGATATACCTGTTCAAGACGGCCTAGGTTTCGGACTAGGTGCTAGCTTAAGGATTAGTAAATCTGAAGGAAGGATTCTTAAAATTCAGCTAAAGGCAACAATTGAAACTTTAAAGAAGCAAGTCAATCTACTTGTAAATGAGCACAACTCTCTGATTGAGAACTTCGATATCATGAAACAAAGAGCGACACTTGCAGAATCAAACTATCAAGCTATGGTTGATTATATTTCGATTGGTGGTGAGATAGATGCTCTTGAGATGATTGAGATTTTAGACAACCTCTACGCATCAAAAATACTTCAGGTTTCTTACCGACTAAGATATGCCGATTTAGTTGAAAAGCTTAAACGAATGACTTTTACTGGCGATTATCTCAATAAAAGAAATTTCTCTAAGGCAACCACCGAAATCAAAGCTAAAGATGCCGTAGATTACTTTGCTGGAATTCAAAGCAAGCTTGAAAAAGCAGGAGCAGAGTTTAATTTACAAAATTTAAAAACTTATTCCGACTCAGTTCTAAAGGGAAATGAGTATTTAAACGAATTGGTTAAAAAGAGTTCTGATCGTAGAAGGTTTAGAAAGTATATCCGACGAAAGGGTATGAAAAAAAATCTCTGTCAAAATATCTTAATTTCAGAAGTTAATAATGAGCAATTCTCCAGAGAATGCTCTGATGGAAGATTTAACTCCTGTCCACAGTCATTTGTAGATTATGACGAGATTAAGGATAACTTGATTAAAAATTTAAAGACGATTTATGAATCTGAAGATTTCGCAGCCACTGGTTGTAAAGCCTTCAACAATTAAATGAGGATTATATGAAAAAGATTTCACTACTATTATTGTTTTTTGGATTACTAAATTTAAATAGCGCTTTTTCTGAAGAAGACCATAGTGGTCATGCTCATGGAAGCAAACCACATGCAGAACACAAAGAGGGTGATGGGCACGATCATGGAAAAAAGCATGACTCCATTGGCCACAAAGATCACGACGACCATGACGATCATAAAGGACATGATGATCACAAAGAAGGTGATGATGGACATAATCACGGTGGTGGAAAGGCGATTGGTAAAGGCAAAGCCATTGTTGATGTAGACGAAAAGAAAGGGTTCAAACTGTCTAAAGAAGCTATCAAAACTCTCAAATTAAAATTGAATACCGTTGATGGTTCAAGTTTTAAAATCGAAAAAAACACTCTCGTTGCTTCCAAAAACAAGAAGGGTGTCTATAGGTTTCGTGCAGGTTACTTTAAATTCATGCAAGCAAAAATTATTAAAGAACTGCCTAGTGGATATATGGTTGAAGTTAAAGGTGTCGACTTTGGAGATCAAATCGTTGTGAATGGCGTTGGATTGCTAAGGGTCACTGACGTTTATAGTACAGATAAGTCTGAGTATGGTCACTCACATTAAAAGATAGGTAATTAAAATGATTAATAAGGTTATCGAATTTTCAGTAAATAATAGAATGTTCGTCTTTATGGCGACTCTATTACTAATAATTTTTGGAGCTAAATCTTTCCAAGAACTCTCAATTGATGCTGTTCCTGATATTACTAATACTCAGGTTCAAATCAATACCCAAGTGAAAGGGCTTGTTCCAGAAGAAGTCGAAAGGATGGTAACCTTCCCTATCGAATACTCTATGAATGGAATTCCAGGAGTTGAAACTATTCGGTCTATTTCTAGATACGGTATATCTCAAGTTACAGTAATTTTTGAAGAAGACATGGATATTTTCAAAGCGAGGCAGCTTGCCTCAGAAAAGCTCCAAAACATTGAACTGCCAAATGGTGTCGTTCCTGAAATGGGACCCATAAGTACTGGGTTAGGTGAAATTTTTCACTACTCCATTGAGGCAGTTGTTGTAGAAACTGATCCTGAAAAACGACTTGTCCAGTTAATGGAACTTCGTTCACTGCAAGATTGGTTTATTAAACCTAGATTACTAACTGTAAAAGGTGTCACTGAGGTCAATACGATTGGTGGATATGAAAAACAATTCTTCATTCAACCTGATATTCGCAAAATGACCAAGTATGGAATCCATTTTGATGATATAGAATCTGCCATTGAAAAGACTAACCTAAATGTTGGAGGTGGTTATATTCAGCAAACAGGTGAGCAACTTCTAGTGCGTGGAGTTGGCTTACTTCAAAATATCAAAGATATTGAATCAGTTGTTGTTAAAAGAACTTCTTCATACCAAATCATAAAAATCAAAGATATTGCTAATGTTAAATATGACAAACAGATTAGAACAGGAGCAGCTACAGTAAACGGTGAAGAGTCTATTATCGGAACGGCTTTCATGCTTCTTGGAGAAAACTCTAGGGCCGTGGCTCAAAGAGTTTCTGGAAAATTAGATAATATAAAAAAAGACCTACCCTCTTGGGTGAAGTTAAAAGTCCTATATGACAGATCCAACATGGTTGATGCGACACTGGGGACAGTTGAGCACAACTTACTCATGGGTGCTGGTCTTGTTATCTTGTTCTTGCTTCTGCTAGTAGGTAACTTTAGGGCCGCCATTATTACATCAATAACGATACCTATTTCGTTACTTATGACTTTCATTTTAATGAAATGGCAAAATGTTTCTGGAAATCTTATGAGTTTAGGTGCTCTCGATTTTGGTATTATTGTTGATGGCGCTGTTATTGTGATTGAAAACTGCGTCCACCGCTTACAAATAAAAGGTAAAGCCGCAGGAAGAGAACTCACACGAGAGGAAGTCAAAAAAGTCGTCATTGATTCAGCAATTGAAATTCGATCTGCTGCTGGTTTTGGTGAACTTATCGTTATTGTCGTATTTATACCTCTTTTTGCCTTAACAGGAGTTGAAGGGAAAATGTTTGGTCCTATGGCCACTACATTTATTATGGCCCTTGGAGCTGCTCTAGTTCTTTCCTTTACTTTAGTTCCTGCACTGGCTGCGACCTTCTTAAGTGGGAAAACAAAAGACAAAAAACCTTATCTTATGGGTCTTGCAGAAAAGGCCTTTAAACCAACTTTAGAAAAAGCTCTTCGAGTAAAAAAGCTTGTATTAGGAATTGGAATCGCTTCAATTGTGACTGGAGTATTTTTATTCTCAAGATTAGGAGCTGAGTTTATTCCTCAATTGGATGAAGGAGATTTCGCACTTCAGTTTATTCGCCCTGCAAATATTAGTATGGAGAACTCGGTCAAACTTCAAAGGGTGTCGGAGAAAATTATTGCAGAGTTCCCACAAGTTAAAGATGTCTTTGCAAGAACTGGAGCCGCAGAAGTAGCGACTGACCCTATGGGAGTTAATATTTCTGATTCGTACGTCATGCTAAAAGAGTTTGATGAGTGGCCAGATGACCCAAAGATCACAAATAAAAAGGAACTCATGAAAGCCGTGAAAGATAAGTTAGATCTTCATGTGCCTGGACAGGTAATGATGCTCTCTCAACCAGTTGAGCTTCGTTTCAATGAGTTACTTGAAGGAACTAGAGCTGATGTATCGGCAAAGATATTTGGTGATGATTTAGATAAAATAATCGCTTATTCAAAAGAGGTCGCTGAAATAGTTGGAGGGATAGAAGGAGCTGGAGAGGCTGAGTCAGAGTCAAAAGGAAAGTCACCACTTCTTCAATATACCCCTAAAATGCAAGCTCTTGCAGAATTAGGAGTTACAGCAAGACCAGTTCTCGACGCAATTAGCACTGCGATTGGTGGCCGTGAAGTAGGTCATGTTTATGATGGGGTTAGAAAATATCCCATTGTGACAAGGCTTTCAGAGTTAGAACGAAAAGATGTAATGACTGTAAGAAAATTACCAGTTGGTATTTCTGAAGGTTACACCGTACCTATTGAGCAAGTTGCCGATATAGACTTTGTTGAAACCTTTTCTGCCGTAAGTAGAGAAAACTCTCAGAGAAGAATAGCAGTTCTTATCAATCCGGAAGTAAGGGATATCGAAAGTTTTGTTAATAAGGCAAAAAAATTAGTTGAAGAAAAAGTAAAACTACCTGAAGGATACTATGTTGAATGGGGTGGAACCTTTAAGAACCTTCAAAGTGCCAAAGAAAGGTTAGGGATTTTAGTTCCAATGGCCCTGCTCATAATCCTAGCGATGCTTTACGCAGCCTTTAAAAACTTTGCTCAAGTAGTTCTTATTTTTGCTTGTGCTCCAATGGCACTCATCGGTGGGGTTATTGCTCTAAATGTTATGAACATGCCTTTTAGTATTTCTGCTGGAGTTGGCTTCATCGCTCTCTGTGGAATTAGTATATTAAATGGGGTCGTCCTCGTAACCTATTTCAATAGACTCATTAAAGATGGTAAAAGCCCTGAGGAAGTCGTTAAGGAGGGAGCAATGACTAGATTGAGGCCTGTTCTCATGACCGCTCTAACCGACATTTTTGGCTTTTTACCTATGATGTTTTCAACAGGGTTAGGAGCTGAAGTGCAAAAGCCTCTCGCGACTGTTGTTGTAGGAGGGATATTATCTGCAACTGCTCTTACTCTTATCGTGTTACCAAGTTTATACGGATTATTTATAAAACAAATGCAACCAGAATTAATTAAAGGAGAATCAGCATGAAATTAGTATTACTAACAATACTTTCGTTATTCATTGTTTCTTGTGCTCATCATCACAAAGAACCAGAACATCACCACCATCAGTACATGAAACAATGTGCCTACAGCGTTTCACACGGGAAGATGAACGTTGAAGGAAAAGAAGAATATAAAACTGAACATGATGGAAAAACCTATTTCTTTTCAAGCAAAGAAAAGAAAAAGAAGTTTGATACCGATATTGCTAAAAATATAACGAAGGCTAATAAATATTGGTCTCGTAGACGTTAAAACAAGGGGGGATTAAATGAAAATAACTTTAATTGCTTTAATGACTATATCATTCGGGGCATTCGCAAATAGCTCTACTGAGTTTATTGCAAACACAAAAACGAGTTTTCGTTCGCATGTCGATTCATTTGTCAGAATCAACAAAAATGACAATCTTTATGTGTTAATCGCAAAGAAAACTGAAAGAAGAGGTCTAAACGGGTGTAGAATGCACCGAGGGACTATTTCAACTAGAAAGTGTAGAGTATCCACAACAAGAGTTACTATACCCAACCTTTCATTAGAAGGTAGTGATATCGTTTATGATAATGGTGCGATGACCGTAAATTGTGGTTACGTCAAAGATACTTGGCTTGGTCAGAAAATAAAGATGAGTAAAAGTTGTAAACTGGAAAACCTAAAAAACTCTGGCTATACAACGACTCAATTTGTAGTTAGCGAATAGTTCGATTAAAAAAAGTAGCATAAGAGAGAAGTGGTATTTCGATTAAGTATTACTTCTCTTTTTTATCTCCCACTTATTGATATCAGCGAGTCTCATAATTCAATTCGTCAAATACTGTCTCGCAATCTTTGATATTTATTGTTTCTCTTTTTCTTGAAGTGCCTCTCTGCCTGAATCCACCGGGTCTTTTTATTGTTCTTACTGTACAAACCTTTCTAGGTTTTAAGAATCCCTCAGAAGTCGTTTTAAATCCAATATCGTTAGCAAAATCAAAAATATCCTTTTCATATAGACCAGATTCGGAACCTGCTACAAAATATATCATCTCTAGTGGTGAGTTATTATAAAGAATTAGAGATCCAACATTATCAGGTGAAATTGTCGTTCTTCCTAAATACTTTTCCGTCGGCCAGTTTATTTTCCCAAAACTTTGGTATAGCAACTCAGAGCAAACTAATCGATCAGTTGTTTCGACATCAAAGTTAAAGTCGTACTTTTTCCCTAACTGAGATACCGCTACTTTATAGATTTTTTCAATTTGTTCTTCTTTAATAATTCCTTCTTTGAATCGTAGTATAGCGAATTCGTCGACATTCATAAAATCTTCCAGTGACTTTAAATGTGTGCCTGATCTATCCGTCTCTAAAATATTTTTCCCCTGTCGTATACCTTTTTGTACTGAAGATGGAAGTGTGTTCCAAATACCCATCTCAATAAGCTCACTTTCATATCCCAACCAAATCGCATTATGACCGAAGTGACCTGGAATAAATGTGTCTGTTAAGGCAAAGCCTGCTTTTTCTGTAATTACGTCAAGAGGTTGTATCTTTAGCTTTATATCTCTAATCACTTTAAAGTTATTTTCAAGGTAACCCCTTCTCCACTTAATAGATCCTGCACTATTTCCAAATGCTCCACTAACATGGTGAAGAAGAAACTTTGAGAATTCTCTCCCCCAATCAGAAGCAGTCGAATCTAAAATAAACTTCCTAAATTTCAAAAATTCATTATTGCGAATCTTCTCAATAACCCTAGAATGACCATTCCAAGCTTTTTCTAACTTCTCTCCCGCCTCACTCTTATACGAGATGTAAAGTGACTCGACTTCACTAAGGAATTTCCTACTTAAAACGTTTAATAGGTATTTTTTCAATTCTTTCTTTTCTATTCCAAAAGATGAATCTTTATCGTTTAAAAGTACTCTTAGCTTTTTATTACGGAAAGCTTTTATATATGTATTTCTAATTAACTCCAAAAGAGTTACACCATAGAAAAGCTTAACGAATCCATCTTCTCTTTGTTCG
The DNA here is from genome assembly GCA_002720865.1 of Halobacteriovorax sp. Classification (GTDB taxonomy): domain Bacteria; phylum Bdellovibrionota; class Bacteriovoracia; order Bacteriovoracales; family Bacteriovoracaceae. Next base: position 986,542 of record PBIO01000014.1, on the reverse strand, counting down.
TACTCTCGCTCAATTCTGTAAGCTAAGGAAATAAATGATGACACAAGTCCATGCATAGAGGTCAGTTGTGCCCCAGTTAATGGTTTCTCTTCTTTTAAATCTTGAATAAGCGATTCGTGAAATGGGTTGGCCACTTCTCGAAATTTTTTAGTTAACTCGTGAGCCTTTTCTACAGCAAGTACCTTCTTACCCATTTCACTGTCTATTTCGGATTGTAACTTGATTACATCGTCACCTAAAGCGAAGCCCTGAGTTAAAAGAACCAGAATAACTAATAAAAAATATTTCATCCTTAAATTCTAGCAAATCTATTGATTCTATAGAGATGAGGAGTAAAAAAAACAAGGGGTGTATAAAGTTTCAACACCTATAAGTGACTAATTTTATTGTCTCGTCAAGCCTTGTTCTCTGTACTAGAATAGAACTACTCCCTATAACTCTACTCAGCCAAGAGGTGTTTAATTTGGGTCACAACCACAGCCATCCAACAGGAAGCAAGAATATACTGATAGCATTCTTTTTGAATGCTACGTTTGCTGTTATTGAGTTTATTGGTGGTTATTTAACTAATAGTGTCGCTATTTATTCAGATGCTCTTCATGATCTGGGTGACAGCATTGCCCTCTTATTTTCATACTTTGCAGAGAAGCTAAGTCACAAGGAGGCTGACTCAAAGTTTACTTATGGTTATAGAAGGTTCTCTGTCCTGTCGGCTCTTATAAACGGAATTATACTATTATCTGGAAGTCTCTTTGTTATTTATGAAGCAGTCAACAGACTCAGCTCTCCTGAGGCCGTAAAACCTGAAGGAATGCTTGCTTTGGCCATACTCGGTATCGTAGTCAACTCAATAGCTGCTTATAGGCTCTCTAAAGATTCTGGTATTAACCAGAGAATGGTTATGCTTCATCTCCTTGAAGATATACTCGGCTGGGTTGCTGTATTTATAGTAAGTATCGTTTTGCTATTTAAGCCTTGGTATATATTAGATTCGATCCTTTCAATTTTAATCTCCATTGTTATTTTGAGAGGCGTTTATAAAAATGTAGTTAAAGTTGGTGAGATATTTTTACAAAAATTTCCAAACGATTTAAAAATTTCACAGATTGAAGAAAAGATTAAAGAACATTCGATAGTAAAAGATGTCCATGCAATAAAAGGCTGGTCTTTAGATGAAGACAATTTCTACCTAAGTTTTCATGTAAGTCTCCCCGAAGGAACAATCCTGAAAGATATTGACCAACTCAAGCAAAGCATTAAGGGAATTCTTTTTGATTATAATGTTCAACATTCAACAATTGAGTTCGAAAGCTGCGACAATGATGGATGCAACTATAAATCATAGACCTGGGATAGATATTGCTAAATCCACCTGCGAACAGATTCTATATAGTCTTTATAACTTTTTCCAAATTTCTCTATCAAGACCTTTTCTTCAGGCAAAATCTGAAAAATATTTAAATACAAAACAAAAAACAGACTGAATAATATCGACAATGGGCTACTTAGATAAATAGACCAAGCAAGCAACCACAAATAAAAACTTAAATACATTGGGTTTCGGCTATATTTATAGACTCCATTCACAACCAAATTATTACTTTTATTGGGATTCATTGGGTCTACAGTGGTCTTCTCATTTTTAAATATTACAACAGACCATAAGGAAATTACTCCACCAACCCCACCCATAAAAAGTGGGAGGAGCCTAAAGTTTCCAAATATAAAAGGATCAAACTTTGAAACAAAAAATGAGAGGATTCCAAAAACAATCATCAAAATCAAAGGAGGTATCTTCAATTTTAATCGCTTCATTTCACACTCCTCCTCTTAATCAATTAATAGTACCATTCATTCCGGTCAGATAAAGAAGTATTGCAGGATAACGGCAAAACGAGACCCCCTTTTGCCGTTATCAATCATCGTTTTCTGGTTATTACTATTTTCCAGTAAAGTTAGCTGCTATGAAGCCGCCTTTCATATTTAAAAAAACGAATAGCTTTTTTCCCTTAGTACCTTTTTCATTATGAAAGGTTACAATCCATTCTTCTTTTCCACCGAACTTCTTAATTTCACTTTGGAGATGTTTTGCAGCCCTCCAAGAAGATTCAATTTTCCCAGCCTTTACAAAGCGTAAGATATGACACTTCCCGATTTTAATAGAGCTTTTTTTAAGGTCTTTCGTAGCAAGCTTTTTACAAGTATCAACAGGCCCATGTGAGTGACCATGTCCAGGTCCTGAAAATGCAGATGCAGAAAAAGCTAATGTAATAAATATTAATAATAGTTTCATGATTACTCCTTATAATGTGTCGTGTTTATTTGTTGGTAACTTAGATTGCTCAATTTTCATGTGATGATGAAGATGGTTGTCTTCACTGAAGCCAAATTCATCAGGGCTTGATGTATGGAGATATCCATGTAGCTGCATTAAAAGTAACATGAAACCAGCCAATATCAGACCATCATTAGCAACTCTTGAAAATCTTTTAAAAGCATTTGTATGCCTTACTCCAGAAAGGATAGCTAACATAATCACTAATGCTGCAATTTGACCTAACTCAACACCTACATTGAAAGAAACAATACGCATAAGCATACCTGTCCCTTTTTCACCTAATGGCAATTGCTGAAGCCTAGTTGAAAGTCCAAAGCCGTGTATGAGTCCGAAGATAAAGACCATCATTAATAGATTTGGAGCCTTCTTCATTCCAAAGTATTTTTGAAAGCCTTCATTATTATCAAATCCTTTATAACAAACACTGATGGCAATAACGGCATCTATTAACCAATAGTTTGCAGTAATTCCCAAAAAGGTTGCAAAAATTAAGGTGATACTATGACCAATAGTAAAAATGCTTATGAACTTCACAATATCTTTGAAAGTCGTTAAAAAGAAGACCACACCAAATAAGAATAGTAAGTGATCATAACCTGTAACCATGTGTTCAGCACCGAGCCAGATATACTTTAAATACCCACCTTCAATCATTGCTCTTTTGGCTTCTTCACTTATGCCGTGAGCGTATGAGTTTATAGACCACATAAGTGGAATTAAACTAAAAATTAATTTTTTCAAGAAAACCTCCATTAATTTATTTAATAAGCTTAAAGTTATTTAAGTTAGCTTATGAGATTGGAGGTCGAAAGATACCAAAAATTGGTGGTGAGGAAAGATGTGATTTATATGAAAAATGGCGTTTCGCTTTAATAATATTGAAACTAAGGTTTAATGTTTGTTCGGAGAAAAACATCTTAAGTTGAGAGTAGTTGATTTCAGTATGACTATGTTTATGTTCATGCTCTTCTCCATCATCAGAGTGCTTATGTCTATGAGCATGATCTTCAGCTGTGTCATCTATATTGTCATGTGCTGTTTGATTAAATTTTGAGTAACTGAAAAGATGCTTGTCCGTCCCCTCAAACTCAATACCATTTTGCAAACAAAGACTAAGACATATAAGGAATTTCAGAACATTGTGCATTGGAGTAATTATACTCATTTTCAACAAATCTTTACAAGTAATCAGATAATTTTAAAATTTCTCATCATACTCATATCTTCATGCTCTAAGTTATGACAATGATAGATAAAAGTTCCCTTAAAGGTATTAAACCTTTTTATGACTTGAACCCTGTCCCCTGGCATAACCAAAACAACATCTTTCCAACCAAGATCTAAGCAACCCTTTAATTGGCCAGACTCCCTTTTTACTATTTGAAACTGTGTACCATGAATATGCATTGGATGAGGCATACCTGTAGGATTATAGAATTCCCAGATTTCAGTACTACCAAACTTAACAATCTCATCATCCACGTAACTATCATCTTCGTAGGCCCTACCACTAATGGTCCAACCAAGTCCTCTTTTCGGGATAAGTTCAAATTTCTTTGGGTTGTTTAAGTTCTGTGCTTCGGTTTTTTTTATTTGTTCCATATTAGATAGCAAAGCTGGTTTCTTAAAAGTAACAGAATTACCATCAGTAATCTCAAACTCTAATAGAGAATATTTATCACCCCGCCCTTCTACTAAAGGAAGACTATCGATACTAAGTTTTTGACCGATCTCAAAATTCGAGAAGTCGACTAGACAATCAAATCTTTCAGCCGGAGCAAAATAAAATCGGTCGATACTAACGGCAGTACGTAGAAGACCTCCGTCACTTCCGATCTGTCTAAACTGACCTCCAGTAAAGGACATATTAAAAATTCTAGCATTACATCCATTTAAGAAACGTAATCGATATAAGCCTTTTTTGACTTTTATAGGATCTGATTTCTTTATGCCATTAATCATCAAGGTGTCACCAAAGGCCCCCATCATAGATGGCCTATAATCGAGTTCTCCACTGGCTTTGAAACTTCTATCTTGTATTACAAAATTTAATTCTTGGTCACCAGTAGGAAGTTGAAGTTTCTCCTCTTCCTTGTCTCTAACTATAAACAGTCCTGCTAAGCCTTGGTAAACCTGAAAGCCTGTCCTTCCATGTGGGTGTGGATGATACCAGTACATCCCTGCTCTATTTTCAACAACGAAATCGTATTGATAAGAATCACCATTTTTAATCGCATAATGTGGATGGCCATCGTTCTCGTGGCTAACATCTAATCCATGCCAATGGACGATTGATTTTTCACTTAATTCGTTTTTAAAAATTACCCTTACTTTATCACCAGTATTGACCTGGATTGTAGGACCGAGGTAACTATTAGGTAAACTAACTAAATTCTCACGAGTCCCTTTAACTAGCTTACCCTCGTAAGTCCAATATTCTGTTTTAAACTCATTTCCTGAAGTTTTCTTTTGGGATTTAGCAGTGAGCTCGATAATGATATCAACCTCACTATTTTTTAAGTCCGAGGAAGTAAAAATGCTTGCCCAGCTATTTGAGATAGCAAAGGCAGTTCCTGCTCCAATTGCACCTTTTTGTAAAAAATCTCTTCTAGAAAAATTAATCATAAGCCTATCTTCTTTTTTGAACCATGGTCCCTTCGGTTAGCTTAAAGTTACTATCTGTTTTAACTTCAGAGTAATGAGCATTTAGAAGCTTAGTGACTGTTCCGGTTCCTAATATCTTCATTTCACAAGATCTAACATCTCCTGCTTCTTCCTTCCCACCAGCATTAGCGCCGCTACAAAGGTTATGGAAAAAATCTATTTTATCTCCGACCTTTACATCATTATTACCAAGGCAAACATGTGCCGTCTTTTTATCCATCTTCATTGCGACTGTTCCTCGCATAAAACTATGCGCACAACCATTTAGAATAAGTACTGCAAGTGTAATTGCTATTAAGCTTTTCATTTGGGCTCCTTTTAGATTTATGTTTTACTCGAGCAAAGATACCCTACCGAGGTATAGTAGACAATGATGTAAGTCATATAATTAAGTTTTAACTGAAGAACTTCAATAACAAGCTATTGAAATTACGATCTCAAAATAACAGAAGAGCATTGCTGCAATGCCCCTCCATTTAAGCCTTATACCCAGAGCGATTTAAAGACTCACCTAAATTTCAAAAAAGCACTCGCGCTCTTATATAAATTTAATTTGCCACCTGACAGAGTCTTTCCTTGAAGAGTTTTATTTTTATCCACTGAGTTTAAAATTATTTTTTTTATTTTTTTAGCTCCAGCAAATGGGTTTTTCATATAGAACTCTTTGAATTTTTTGTTATCAAGATTGTGTAGAAAAGCAACTGCTCCGGCAACGTGAGGTGTAGACATCGATGTGCCCGTCAAAAGCTCATAGCCACTATCGGGCACCGTAGAAAGTATATTAGTTCCTGGTGCTCCTATATCTATACTAACTTCGCCGAACCCAGAGTACTTGTACTTCGCATTATAACTATTGGTATTAGTCACTGAAATAATAGCATCACTCGTACACCCCGTTGGAACATCTCCCTCATCATCTACATTAACTTCATCATTTATCGTTGCCGCCGCATTAAGAATGCCGAGTTTACCAAGCTCATCATAAACATCATTCCATAACCTAAAGTCCCTAGAGCTACAGTCAGCCAGATCTACCCCAAAACTTGAGTTCGTCGAGACAATATTAGCCCCCCTCGCTCCGCCAGAACTGATATATAACTTTTTTTGTTTTAAAATATAGTTATAGGCTTTAAGAACCGTTTTGGTATCGCCCGACGAGCCACTCAACCCCATAATTTTGACATCCCAGTTTATTCCAGTCACGCCGATGGAATTATTTCCTTTAGCTCCAATGATACCTGCCACATGTGTTCCATGATAATCAGAATCAACCTCTCCACTGTCTGTGTAAGCATTCCAGCCAGTAACATCATCGATATAGCCATTTCCATCATCATCTATTCCGTTATTGGGAATTTCATTTTTATTAATCCAAATATTTTCTTTTAAGTCAGGATGATTATAATCTACCCCTCCATCGATGACAGCTACAACAAAATCGTTTTGACTAGCTTTCATTTCTTTAAATAATTTCCAAGCTTTTGTAGCAGAAACATCTGCACCATTTGCGTTTGGTAAAAAGTTCCATAATTCTGAAAACCGTGGGTCGTTAGGAATACTTCGGCTGGTAACCTTAGAGTTTAGAATGTAATTGTTTGATCTATTTTTTTTAACTAGTGCAAAGCCACTATCCGTGCAGATAGCGTCATATAGATTTAGGGCTTCAAAAATTGGTTCACCAACCTGACACCCTCGGTACTCTTTATCTTTATCTTTATCTATTTTAAGAATTAACCGATGTTCACTAGAGTAGGCTGAGAACGAATAAAAGATTAGCGCAAATATATTGAGAGAAAGTACAACTTTCATAATAATCCTCCTGATTACTAGATATACTTTCTCTTCGGAATATACGGATACGGGGTATAGCAGAAAATGGATTATTGAATTTGCAGAAGATTTTACCTATCTACAGTACAGAGTAGAGCAGTCAACTACATAAAGTCTTCTTAATGTACTATTTCTCTCTCAGTGTAACGAAGGTTTCTCAGATTCTTTTTACAAGATTTAACATTTATAAAGTCTGAACTACGGGAACCTCTTCTTCTAGGTCCTGGCTTTTTTATTTTTCTAACTTTACAAGTTTCAATCTTCTCAAAGAACTTCTCGCCTTTTTTTAATAACCCTATGTCTGATGCAAGGTCATCAAAAGTTTTCGATATATAACCCTGTGGGCTCCCTGAAAAGTACTGTACTAGCTCTAAGGGTGAGTCTTCATAAAATAGTAATGAGCCAATATTGTCCGGTGAAATAGTGGTTCTTCCAAGGTATTTCCTCGTCGGCCAATTTATCATTCCAAAACTCTGATATAAAAGTTCAGAACAAACCAATTTATCTGTTGTCTCGACGTCAAAATTGAAATCATACGTTTTTCCGAGTTGTGAAAATGCTACCTTGTAAACATTTTCAAATAGTTTTTTCCCGAGAGTTTTATCGCCTAGTCTTAATATAGCGAAATCATCTACATTCATAAAATCTTCAAGAGATTTTAAGTGTGTTCCGCTTCGGTCTGTTTCAATGATTTGCTTACCTTCTTCAATCCCCTTTTTTATATGATCAGGAATAAGATTATCCCACAATCCCAGTTTTATAAGTTCATCTTTGCCTCCGAGCCAAATTGCATTATGACCAAAGTGCCCTGGGATAAAAGTATCAGTCAAAGCAAAACCTGCTTTTTCAGTTATGATATCAAGAGGTTTCAAGTTATCTCGTAACTCCTTAATGATTTTTTCATTGTTATAAAGATATCCTTTTCGCCATTTAATTGCACCTGCACTATTTCCAAATGCTCCACTCAAATGGTGGACCAAGAATTGGGTCGATCTGGCACCAAAGTCTGAAAACTTAGTTCTTTCAATTATCCTACGAAGATTAGAAAAATACCTATGCACATTTAATTTTTTAGTAACAATATGGTTATCAATTTTTCTATAATCATACTCTGGAAGCACTTTTTTTAATTTCTCAAGCAAGGCCTTATTCTTATCAATTTCCGAAGAAGATAATATTACTAATAAATGCTTTCTTAGCTCTTCTTTAGATATATTAAAGGCCATGTCCTCAGCATTAAGTAGCAGCCTTAACTTTTTCTTAAAGAATAAAGGTAAGTATGTATTTCCTGCGAGACGAAGAATCTCAAATCGAAGTAGGGTTTTCGTTTCTAAGTTATGGGTACTTTCTGATTTCTTAAATATTTGATAACTCAACGTAATATAGCTAGAAACTAGCCTGTGTAGGGATGTTAATTGATCCCCAGTTAGATTTGTATTATTTGATATATCTTTCTCTACCGACTTATGAAATTTTCTCGAAACAGCTTGGAACTCTTTCGACAATGAAAAAAAAATATCTGCCACACCAGAATCTTGTTCTTTTTGAAGTCTTTTAACTTTCACTTCGATTGTTGAAATATCACTAGCATACAAGTTAGAACTAATAAGTAGGCTAAAGATAAGTGCACACATTACGGATCTCATAGACTCAATATCTCACAATACGCACTTACAAGATACAAAAGCGTAAAAATTACACAGCGCAACAACTCTTTAATCTCAATCACTTGTATAGGGTTTCCATGGCTTCGTCTTATGTTTAGAAGTGACGGAAGATTTAAAAACTTAACATATAAACTATTGATCAAAATACCCCCATGGGGTATATGAAATAAAAGATAAGTTATCATTTAAGGAAGGTTTAAAATGGAAAATAGCATGTTTCTCGTAAAGGGAATAACTTGTGGTAGTTGTATTAAACAAATTGAAGACGGGTTATCAAAATTAGAAGATCTTAACTCTGTTAAATTTTTTAGAAACCCTGATAGGTTAAAGATCAGCTCTAGAAAGACAATTCAGTCGCGTGAGTTAAATCATTTATTTAAAGAAAATGACCTCAGCAAATACACCGTTTCAAATATAACAAACCCAAAACTTGAAAAACTAACGAAAAATGAAAGTCTCGTAAAAAAATTATTTCCGTTAATATTAGTAATTAGCTATTTAACTGGAACTGTAACAATGGTAGCAATCCATACTTCAGACTATACCTACTTAAGTTTAATGTCTCACTATATGGCAGGCTTCTTTTTAATTTTCTCCTTTTTTAAATTACTAAACATTGAGGGATTTGCTGATGCGTTTCAAACATATGACCCTATCGCTTCAAAATTCAGAGGATATGGTTATATCTATGCCTCATTTGAAGCATTAGCAGGTATTGGATACTTATTTTACCCGAGATCGATAATTCTCAATTTTTTAGTTTTACTTCTATTGAGCATATCATCCGTGGGTGTATATAAAGCTGTAAAAAAGAAAAGTCAGATACAGTGCGCTTGCCTTGGTACAATATTTAATTTGCCAATGACAAAAGTAACGATTGTAGAAAATGTATCAATGATAGCGATGGCCCTTTTAATGATTACCATGTGAAGCCAAATGAAAGCAACGCTTTAGTCATTAAGAAGCAGTTCCCTATATAGAGCGCCATAATGTTTAAACTATATTTAAACAAAATATTACCGGCAGGTTGAAAATGATACCTGCCAGTATTATTAATCAAAATTTAAACTTAACCCATTTAACAAAATTTTCTTTATTTTTGAAGTAAAAGGTTTTTCCATTGTCTGCTTTGTCAGCAACTATGAAAGCATCTGATTTAGTAATTTTTTCGTAAGTGTAAGGGTCTTTAGCTACTCTGTGTTTAATACTTTTTTGTAATTTATCTTTACACATTGCACAGCAGCCATAGTATTTCTTTTTCTCTACCTGAACCATAAATTTACTAAAGTCTGCCATTGGATTATAAAAATCATTTACCATGCAAACTTTGTTCATTTCGGTCACCTGAATAAAGTTGTCAACACTACTCTTTGCATAAAGGCTGAACGAAATTAGTAAAGCAAAACAAGTCAGCACTAAGGATTTAACTAGATTTGTTTTAGTCATCATATACTCCATTATTAATGATTACTGTCTTTTGAACCACAGTGAGGCATATTTGGTGCATATGGATTATGGACTTTTGCCATTTTCTTACTATTTTGAACCCATTTCTTTTTAACCATAGGGCAAGAGTATGCATTGTATTTTGACCCAACATCATATGTATTTACTATATGAATTAATGCCATTGATACTAAATGGTAATTTTGATTATTATCATCTCTTGAACTGGAAGCTTTAATATCTGCCAACTTTGTCTTAGAAAATTTCAACAGTTTCGTTAATTCGGAATCATTAATTCTATCAATCGCACTTTTCAATTTTTGGGCTGCTTCTTCCACTTTTTTACCATCATATTTAAAAAAAGAATTATGAAGTTCCTCGTTCGCCTGAAGAACATTTATAACGGATTTTTTTGCACCTTCAGTAAGCTGTTTGCGCTTACTATCTTTTTTCATTTTTGAGTGATCCATTTTACTATGATCCATCTTGGAATGATCCATATTTCCAGAAGCAAAGCTATCCAGGCTCCAAACTGCTACCATCACTAAGAATAGAGCAAGTAGCGATTTTTTAAACGACACTTTTTTTTCACATTTAGGGCACATAATATTCTCCTTTTTTATGTTTTCTCTTTCATTTGGTTTATAATTCCAGGGACAGCCTTCGCATCCTGATTTACAACATTCATCTGTCTTATCCATTACAGTTTCTCTCTTTGAACTAGGGTTCCTTCCTTAAAGCTAAACGAACCATCAGTTTTCACTGTTGAGTAGTGGCTATTATGAACTTTTGTGACTTCTCCTGTTCCCAGCTCCTTTAGAGTACACAAACCTTTTAGACCTCCCACTTCTGGGTCAATTTGTTCACAATCATTGTAGTAAAACAATATTTTATCTCCATTTTTAACTTCATTATCACCAAGACAAACATGTGCAGTCTTCTTATCTAATTTCATAGCAACTGATCCCCGCATATACTTGTGGTTGGTAGAAGCACACGAAGCTAATATAAAAGGGATACTGAGAATAAATAATTTTTCAAGCATGACTTTCTCCTTGTTCAATTCGTCTTTGTTCAAAATAGCTAAAGGTTACAGGAACTATAAATAATGTGATTAATTCAACTAACATTCCACCAAGTGTTGGAATGGCCATCGGCTTCATTACTTCGCTACCTGTCGTAGTTGCCCACATAACGGGGACGAGTGCAACAACAGTTGTAGTTGTTGTCATCACTAGAGGTCTTATTCTTCTTGATCCTGCTTCAACGATACACCCCTTCAATTCTTCCCAGTTCTTTGGTGTGTGTTTTTTTATAGACTCTTGAAGGTAAGTCATCATTACAACACCATCATCAACAGCAATTCCAAAAAGTGCGATAAAACCAACCCAAACGGCGACCGAAGTATTAAACCCACCAATCCAAAGAAGAATTAGGCCACCTGCCATTGCAATTGGAACGGCACTAAAAATAATTGCCGAATTTCTTAAATTCTTAATTCCGAGAAAAATAATCACGAGATTAATAATCAGAGCGATTGGAACAAGCATTTTTAATCTGTTGGTCGCTCTTACTTGGTTTTCATATTGACCAGCCCAAACAATGGAGTATCCTTTTGGCAATTCTACTGTTTTACCAATATGCTTCTTCGCTTCCTCTACGAAGCCGATTAGATCTCGCCCCTTTACATTTAATAATACGACCGATCGAAGTAAACCATTTTCCGATTGAATCGCTGCAGGCCCAGTAACAACTTTTATATGAGCTAATTGTTCTAGAGGAATATGTTGTCCCAATGGGCTAGGAACTAAAACTTTTTTCAATTCGTCTATTCGGTCTCTTAATTCCTTTTTATATCTTACTCTAATTGGATAGCGCTCTCTTCCATCGTAAAACTGCCCAATAGGCATTCCACCCACGGCAGTTTGAAGTATTTTATTAACCGTACCTGTATTGATGCCGTACCTAGATGCTGCAATTCGATCAATATCAAACTCAATATATGGCTTACCAGTAATTTGCTCGGCGTAAACCCCATAAGCTCCTTTGATTTTTTCTACTTCCTTCCCTATTTTTCCAGCTAAACTCTCAAGTTCTTTAAGATCGCTTCCAAATATCTTGATTCCAATTTGTGTTTTTATGCCGGTAGAAATCATCCCAATTCTTGTCTGTATCGGAAAATCCCAAGAATTCACTAGTCCTGGAACTTGGACCGCCTGATCTAGATCTTGCATAATCTCATAAATAGTCTTCCCTTTAGGCCATTTTTCTTTCGGGATAAGTTTAATTACAGTTTCAAACATCGCAACTGGTGCTGGATCGATTGCTGTGTTTGCTCTACCTAATTTACCTACCGAGTATTCAACTAGAGGATGCTCTTTAAGGACTTTATCAGTATAGGCTAAAAGCTCTCTTGCTTTAGTCATGCTAATATCTGGCGTAGTTGTAGGCATATAGAGGATATCACCTTCATTTAAAGAAGGCATAAACTCCTTACCTAGATTAGATAATGCAAAAGCTCCTAATATCAGTAAAATAGTCGGAGCAATCAAAAACTTCTTTCTGTTTTTCAATACCCAATTTAAAGCTGGACGATAACTTTTAATAATTAAGAAACTAACTTTATTATTTTCAATTGGTTTTAGTTTTCCTTTCAGTAAGAAAACAGAAAGTGCAGGTACAAGAACAATAGCAACGACAACAGAACCAAACATTGCTAATGTCTTAGCCCAAGCTAAAGGACCAAAAAGCTTCCCTTCGCTCCCCTCTAGCCCAAAAACAGGCAAGAAAGTAACGATCGTCGTCATAACTGCTGTTAAAATTGCCGGTCCAACTTCCCTGGCCGATTTAATGATGATTTCAATTCGTTCTTTTTTCGAAACATTAGGTTTTTCAGATAAATGAGAATAAATATTCTCAGTCATAATTATTCCCATATCTACCATCGATCCAATCGCGATCACCATACCTGACAAGCTCATCACGTTGGAATCAACGCCAATCAACTTCATTAAGATAAAACTAATTCCGACGCCAAATGGAAGAGTAAGAGTAACAAGAATAGAAGATTGAAAATGTAGTAAGAATAGAAGAATAACAAATACGGTAATGATGATCTCTTCACTTAAGGCCGAGTATACTGTGCCAATAGTATTTTCAATCAATTCAGTCCTATCATAAAATGAAACGACCTTTACTCCTTTAGGCAGCCCTCTTTCTATAACCTTTAGTCTTTCTTTTACTTTATCGATTACTTGTTTGGGATTCTCTCCGAATCTCATAGTAACAACACCGCCTACGGCTTCACTCCCATTTTTATCGAGAGCTCCTCTTCTAAACCCTGGACCAAAGCCAACTGTTGCGACATCTTTCACCCGAATAGGTGTCTTGTTTTTGATTGCTAAAACAACATTCTCAATATCCGAAAGGGATTTAAAAAAGCCTTTCCCACGAACTATAAATTCCCTATCCCCATCCTCAACAACTTCAGCACCAACATCGATGTTACTATTTTGAATTGATTTTATTAATTTGTTAAAATGAATGTTATAAGCAAAAAGCTTTTTAGGATCGACGTCAATTTGATATTCTTTTACAAAACCACCAACACTGGCAACTTCACTGACACCATCTACTCCCTGCAGTAAATACCTGACATAAAAATCTTGAATCGATCTAAGTTCAGCAAGAGACTTAGGCTTAATACTATTCTCATCATTTTCGACGGTGTACCAAAATATTTGTCCTAGCCCTGTAGCATCAGGTCCCATCTGAGGAACCACGCCAGCAGGAAGAGCACTCCCAGCTGTAGATAACTTCTCTAGAACTCGAGAACGACTCCAATAAAAATCAATATCATCTTTAAAAATAACGTATATTGTAGAAAACCCAAAAGCTGAAATGCCACGAATATTTTTTACTCCAGGTATTCCTTGAAGAAGAATACTCATGGGATAGGTGACCTGTTCTTCTATATCTTTTGGAGAACGTCCCGGCCATTCAGTGAAGACTATCTGTTGGTTTTCTCCGATATCTGGTATTGCATCAATTCTGGCTGTCTTTAGGCTAAAGACGGCCAATAGTGCAATTAAAACAAACAAAATAACAACGAGAACTCTATTTCGAATGGATGCTTCTATTAATTTTTGAATCATATAACGCCTCGTTTAGTGATTATGTCCACCAGACTTTTGTTCTTTCATGTCCTCATAACCACCAAAGAGTTGCGCTTGGGCGTCAAGAAGAAAATTACCTTCAATCACAACTTCTTCCCCTTCCATTAAGCCGTGCTTAACCTCAACATAACCTTCAGACTCATGACCAGTATGTATTTCTTTTGCCTGAAACTGCTTATTTGATAATTTTATCCAGACAACTTTTCTTTTGCCCGTATCAATAATCGCTGTTCTTGGAATAACAAGTGGCTGACCTTCGAGTGTTATATCCAAAGTCGCATCGGCAACCATTCCTGGTTTTAACTTTCCTGTAGCGTTTGAAATTGTTGTTCTAATTTTTAAGGTTCGTGAAATTGGATTCAATACAGGATTAACAAAATCAATCTCTCCCTCAAGAATCTCGCCTGGGAGTGACGTAAATTTCATATTTACTTTTTGACCTAGGGTAACTAAAGCAGCATCATTCTCATATACATCCATCTCAACCCAAATTTCAGAAAGATCAGAAAGTTCAAAAAAGTTTTGCCCCTCTTTGAAGTACTTTCCAACGACAGCATTTCGTTTCCTAACAATTCCTGTTGCCGGTGAGTAGATAGTTATCTTTCTGGGAACTTCCCCCTCCTTAAACCATGATTCAAACTGAACAGGTTTGATCCCCCAAAGTTTTAATCTTTCTTCACTCTGATTTAACATATCTTTAAATTCTTTAGATCTCGATTTTGAATAAGTTTTTCTTGCAATTAAGTATTCTTCACCAGCACTAATAAGCTTCGGACTATAGAGATCTAAAACAGGCTCTCCCACTTTTACAAAACTTCCAGTTGACTTAATGAATACCTTTTCCACTCGACCACCAATTCGAGCAGGAATATTGCTCTCTTTATCTTCAGATTGAAGTATAGTTCCAAGAAGTCTAATCTTTTTACTCATCATCATAGATGTTGTTGGAAAATAATCAGGCTTAAAGTGGCTTAATTGAGCCTTTCTAAGTTTTACTTTTGCGATTACTTTTCCTGCTTTGTTCTCTTTAGGTTTTTTTACCATCGGAGTCCCGTCGATAGGACACACATCTTCTTTTTCACTAGTGACATCAGGAAAGTTCGCACATTGCCATAGATCTTTCTCTGCTTTAACAGTTCCCTGAGTTACGATATCCTCTGAGTCATCAATCTCAACCTTAGTAAGGTTCATATGACAGATGGGACATTTACCTGGCTTATCTTCTCGTATTTGAGGATGCATAGAGCAGGTATAATAACTCTTCACAGTTTCTTTAGAGTGAGCACTCTCTGTACCTGACTTACTAGAGTCAACAATGAGTTTATCACAGGACACAAAGAGAGTTGCTATTATGGAAATAACAATAATGTGCTTATTCATATAACTTTTCTCCAATTAAGTACTTATACTTAGCTTTAGTCTTGAGGATTAGAGCATCTAATTTGGCACGTTTTAGTAATAAACTTTGAAGCTTTAATTCTGATTGTAACAGTTCAATATAAGTGGAATCTCCTAGGCTATAGGACTTTGATGTAATGTTTCTCGAGTTTTCAGCAAATCTCAAAGTTCTACTCTTCAAAATATTTAGTTCCTCTTTAAGTTTATCAATTTGATGTATTAGTCGTTCCTGCTCACTTCTTTTAAACTTTCTATAGTTAGTTAGCTGCTTTTCAGCAGAAGTTTTTTCAAAAACAGCCTGCGAGTGACCTGAGTATTTTTGACTTGAGAGGGGTAATGGGAATGTAACCATTGCAGAGACAAAGTCTCCTTTGTTATCAATGTTAGATCTCTTCGTATAGCCAATAGAAAATGTTAAGTCTGGAACATAGGCGAGTTTTTTTGCCGTTAGCATTTTTGATTTAGCCATCAACCTAGACTGCAAGCTTAATTCTTTCAGATCTGTTGTTTCAGATTCTTTGTCTTTAAAGATACTCCAAGGTATAGATTTATGAACAATGCTTTTATTCTTAAAATCTAACACATAAGATAGTTTGTCTAACTGTTGTTTCAATCCATATTCTTTATTGCTTAAAAGAGCTTCTAATTCTGATTTCCTAATTTGTATATCTAGAAGAGCCTGTTGAGATATCTTCCCGTTAGCATAAAGCCGTTTAGAAACTTTCAAAATATTTTTTATCCAGCTTATATTTTCTTTAATAATTCCGATTTCCTCACCAAGCTTTTTATTTTCAATTAATATATCCCACAATGACTTAATCAGTTCTTGAACTTTATTTGCTGACTCCTGTTTTTTTGATTCACCAAAAGCTAAGAAGGCATCTTCAATATTTCCATATTTTGTGGTTAAGGATATCTTTTGAGCAATCCCAAATTCTATTCCTGTCATTGGAGTCTCATCGTCTTCTAGACTATCTTTGGGAAAGTTTTTAGCTGCTATCTTAAGCATTGGATCCCCCCAAGAACCTCTACTTTCACCTTCCTCTTTTAATGCTCTTGATTTACTTTCAAGAGCACCAACACTCTCATGTTTTCTAATGCTTTCAACAGCCTCTAAGAATGTATAAGAGTGAGCGAACTGAGGTATTACAAAAATACTGATGAAGGTTCCTTTTAACAAAGTCGTAATCTTCATTCCATTGCCTCCAAAGATTCACTTATCCACCTTTTAACTTCTTTAAACTCTTTCTCTGTTAAGTTGTTTTCACCATGGAACCATAAATATCTTTGAGGTGGCATTCTTTCTTCTTCTAGACTATTAAAAATGCTCTTAAGATCTTTAATTGGTGTCTCATGACTTAAAAAAGGGAAATCATTTGAAAAATCCAAATGGACTTTTGCTTCTTTTATATCAGAATCAATTAACTGCTTAATTCCCGGTATCTTGTAATACCAAGGGTAATTTGTTTCACCTGAATGGCAGTCAAAGCAAGACTTTTCAAAGATCGGTTTAACTCTCTTTTTATAATTAGTGTTAATTGTTTTATAAATATTCTCGAGATTTTTATTTGAAGACACAATTTGGTTATGAACAGCAGGTGAGGCTGTTTTTTCTTCACTGTGATTTTCTCCACCATGCCCCCATGAATTTTGAAAAATCATGGTACAAAGAATTGCTATTATAATCCTCACTTCAGCCTCCTATATTGCGCCTTAACTCTTATTACGAGTAAGCCTCTTGTTTTGTGACAAATAACTTATCTTTTTAGTAAAATTAATGTAGTTTTAAGGGGTTATACCCCATGGGGGTACGTATGAAAATAAAAATGTCACAAAATGGCCATTTCAATCGTAATTAGGAGTAAGGGAAAGTGAATCCATTTTCACACTTATCTGACGAAGAGCTAATGAAGCTTTACCAAAAAGGTGAAAGTATGGCATTTGACGTAATTTATAGCAGAAACAAAGGTCGAGTTTACAGCTACTTAAAGAAGAGAGTTTCTGATGACATCTCCGTAGACGAGATATTTCAAAATATTATGATTAAGTTCCACAAAAGTCGTATGAATTATGATTCAAAATTCCCACTTGGAAAGTGGCTTTATACTATTTGTAAAAGTGAACTATTGGACTATTTAAAAAAAAGAAAGGTGCAGTTTGAAGAGATCAAAGATGAGCACTTAAAAGTATCAGATCCAAACCTGCTACCTGAAATAGATTTAGAAGAATTCAAGAATCTCAGTGAAAGAGAGAGGGAAGCTATTTCTCTCAGATTTTACTCAGACAAAGATTATTCTGAAATTTCAGAGCTTTTAAATATTACAGAGACTAATGCTCGAAAAACAATTTCTAGAGGAATAAAAAAAATTCGCCTTAAATTATTGGGAGGACAAAGTGAATAATCCTTATAATGAAAATGACTATAACGATTTTTTAAGCTCTGAAGGTAACCAGCCCCCTACTGGCATCAGCAAAAAAATAGTAGATTTTGTCCATAGAGACCTAAATCCAGAGCATAAAATAGTATTCCTAAAGTTACTTGTGATTCAGTTATTTATTGGCTTACTTACTCTATTATTTTGTCCACAGTTTGAGCTTAGTTTGACTAATAATCATAAGCTTTATCATTACTTTCATTACGCTTTTGGAACCTATGGTTGCTTTGCTGCCTGTGGAGCGCTTTTTATTGGATCGGGTGCTGTACTTGCTTCTTATATTTTAAAAAGATCTGAAGTTAGAAAAATCAGAACATCAAGGTTTTTATACTTTCTTTCAATTTCAATGGTTGCTGTTTCATTTTTTCTCCTTTTTGGTGCAAATATTTATTTTACAGCTGCAGGAGCATGGTTAATCGGGGCTGTCCTCGGTGGATTATCAATGTTTGAATTAAATAGCTACTTTCGAAATTCGCTCCTTCCAAACTAGTCTTTATTTTTAAGTAAAGTTATCACCAACCTAGACAGGTAAAAACTTAGAGGAAAAAGTATCAATAATTGAAGAATTGGAATTATGGAAATATAGTCAAACAGTAAAGGGTTGCTAGAAGAATAGCTCCATCTTTCGGTGCTCAGTGCTCGAAACTCAATTCCAATGCTTAAAACCAAAGCTATAGTGAACATAGAAAGAAAAACTTTTTTATCCCAAGGCTCCATAACCCATAACCAATCCCTTTTTACCGTGGATATTACAAAAAATGCTATATATGTGAGATTAACATCTCCTAAAGTTGCAATTAGCATCGACTGACGAGTGGGCTTTAAGTTTAGGTGGTTGAAAAATGGGGCACATTGGGCATACTCCCAAATCAAATGAAGAATAAAGCTGATAATAGAAATAATCGAAATTAATCTAAATATTTTTTTCATTAAGGAATATCTCCAAACAAGTACCCAAGCAGTTTTAATCCAAGTATGTGAAGTGGAACGATCAATACCGCTATAACGATAAGACAAACAATAACATTCACTTTACTCTCGGATATAAAGAATTTTTTAATATTTTTAACTTTATTTTTCTTCATTATTATTGGTACCTATATCTTTTTGAAGTTAATCCGGCTTTACTTCTTTTGACTTATACATTGTTAGGAAAATTCCAAGTAGTATTAACACAATCCCGAAAATATCGTTACCAAAGTATCTCTCATTAAACACTATGTAGCCGATTATGAGCCCAAAGGTAGGTGTTAAAAAAGTAAACATGTTCAACTTAACCAATTCAATCTTTTTAAGTAGCCTAATCCAAAGGATTGTTGCGACAGCAGTTCCAGGGATAGCAAGTGTAATAAGAGACCAAAAGAAAGATGGATGCCAATCGATAGGGGTATTATTTTCAAAAACATATGACAGTGGAAATAGGATCATGGAGCCGATCACGTACTGCATACCAATCAATACAATAGGGTCAAACTTATCTACAAGTCTTTTCATAAAGACATTGCCAGCTCCCGTTCCAAAAGCACCTAGCAAAACAAATAAAAAGCCGATAAAACTACCTGAACTCGAAGTATCTGAAAATTTGCCAGATGCGATAAAAAGAATTCCTAAAAAACTCACCAGTAATCCCAATAGGCTTTGCTTATTTAAGCTTTCACTTAGAAAAAAGTAAGCTAAAACTGCCGTGATAAGAGGTTGAGTGTTGGTTAATACCGTTGCTATTCCAGAAGGAACTCTTCCGTCTGCCAGAAACATCCCTCCAAACCCGAGGACGGTATAAGTGATTGCTATATAAAAAGAGCTTTTCCAAAGCCCTAGATCAAAAAATCTAAATCTATTAAAAAATAAAAGAGGGAAAATAATAGTAAGCCCAGCGATCAAACTTCTAAAAGCTGCAAACATCAGAGGGGGAGCAGCCCTGTGCCCTAATTCAATTAAAGGAAAGCACGCTGCCCATGCGAGAGTGATAAAGATAATCGTCAAGAATTGAAGTTTGTTAATACTGCTCATTTACTTGAATAGAAGAAAAGAAAATGATTTTTTAACTTAACTAATTTCGAAATGACCTCCACAGCAATCGGGAACATTAGCCTTTATACTTTTATAAGCTAAAGCGAGTTTGTCCAAAAAGCTTTCCTGGCTACTGACCATGATATAAGAAGGGTGGTTTTTCCAAATATCGTGAATCCTATTATCAATCAACATAGCTTCTTCGGCTGATTCAATACGTATTGGATTTTCATGATTGTATCCATTCTGAGCGCTGGGAGATCTGAGGTGAATAACAGCTTTGTAACGTGAATATTCACTTTCTAGGTTTGTATTAAAGGTTTTCCAGAACTGATCTTCGCTTCCTTTCCAATATGCAAGACCATCAAGACTTCCTCGGTCGCAAAGGCCAAGCCCCCACTCCTTTTCCTCTTTTACAAGGTTTTCCATTTCCCTTTGTATGTGAAAAATTGCTCTTTGAGATGCCATCTGAGCACTTATACTACTTAGACGCCAAAATCCACCACCAAAGACAATACTTGCCGCCTCAGGCATAATTGTAATGTGCTCACAAAGATCCTTCTTAACTGACTCCAGCACCGCTGTCTTTCCTGCTCCCGGGCCTCCAGTAAGAACAATCAGCTCACAATCATGTGATTTCACCTCGCAATCGCAAGATTTTTCACAGCTAAATGATTTAATGATATCAGTCATCTTAAACTCTTTTTTAAATTAATAATTTTTAAGCTTCACCATTAATTTTTGGTGCATACTCAGTTCAATTGGCTCTTTTAAATTTCGTTTATAATCTGACCTTTCTTCAAGAAGTCTTTGTAAAGAAAGTAGTGCATCTCTTCGAGTTACGATTCCTATTAAATGTCCTTCATTATCAACCACGGGGGCTGATCTAATATGGTTTTTAATGAAAAAATTATCTAACTCAAAAATATCCCATTCAGAATTAGCTGAGTATATTTTTTTTGACATTATAGATTCAACTGTAGGGTTCCTTTGCTCATCAAAAAACAGGCAATTCCCCATGCACTTCATTGAATCACTTTCCGAGACAAATCCTATTACTTCATTCGAATCATTTACAACAGGGGCTGAAGAGATTCTGTACTCATTAAAAATACGAATTATGTCAGATGTCGCGTGATCAGGTTTAAAGGCAATAACCTTCTTAACTGTTATATCTTTTACCTTAGGTATTTCGAGATTCATCATCATCATCGATTTCTCCAATTTTATCTATTATCTGTTGAAAAAGTGCTCTTTGGGTAGGCTGAATCAAAATCTCCATTGAAGTAGTATTTAAAATAAAAAAAAGTTGTACAAATTAAAGCCAAAATTGAAAAAATACTCATTAAATATCCAGACGTTTTTAATAGTTTAGACTTTTCCTTTTTCCCATAATGAATAACGACGAGTCCTAATCCTAAAACTAAAATCTCAATCATAAATGCTATGTCGCCTAAGAATTCAGCCATTATTCATCCTTTTTTTTAATTATTTTATAAACCACAAATGACAATCCAAAAAAAACGACTGATGAGATTATACTAATACCCATTATGTGGTTGTGGATGTCTATTTCATGCAATTCCATTTTAATTAAACCTTAGCTTTTTCATTGCTGAATAGGTCCTTCCATTTTGGTATATATGCTGGCACCTTTCTTTTATAATCTAAGTAATGTTCTCCGAATTCTTCTATCATCTTTTTCTCTTCACTTTTTCCTAAGTAGTTATACATAACTAAAAGAACTGGAAACATTGCGAGAGTAAGCAAAGTTGGCCACATCAGTAGAAAGCCAAACATTATTGCGATAAAACCTATGTATTGAGGATGTCTTACCTTTGCATATAGACCAGTTGTCGCGAGAGTATGGTTTTTCTGAGCCGTATGGAGTACTTTCCAACCCCTAGATAGCATCACAAATCCAAAAACAATAAAGACATTAGCCGCTATATGTATAGGATGAAAATGAGGATCAATTTTGGAGTCCAAAAAAGCATTCCAGATATGACCATTTTCATGTGAAAAAATATTTAATCCAGGAAATTTCTTACTCAACCATCCAGATAAGAAATATATTGTTAAGGGAAAGCCATACATCTCTGTAAAGAGAGCTAGAATAAATGCTGAAAATGCACCTAAAGACCTCCAGTCTGTTGCAGATTTAGGTTTTACAAAGCTAAATGCAAAAATTATAAAAATTGCTGAATTTAAAACTACAAGAGTCCATAGTCCATAACCTGATTCGCCGTGCATTTTATTTCTCCTTTACTTCATCTTTATGATCACATTCATCTGAGTTTTCATTGTGTGAATGGCCATGTCCTCCGTGGCCGTGGTTTCCATGCATAAAGATGTGCATAAGTGGACAGAGTAATAGGATTCCATAAGGCAAGAAACCTAGAGCATGTTCAAGATGGTAGGTATAAACCCAATATCCGATAGCTAAAACGCACACTAAAACAATCGGATTTTTTCAAAAGTTTTTCGCTTCATTGATATTCATAATAACCTCTTTATTATTGAAGTCTTAAATTTTTGTCGCTCTCAACCTTAGAGAATTTGCTATAACAGAGACAGAGCTAAAGCTCATTGCCGCTGCAGCAATCATAGGGGATAGCAGAATTTCAAAAAATGGAAAAAGTAATCCAGCTGCTATTGGCACACCCGCTGCATTGTAGATAAAAGCAAAAAATAAGTTTTGCTTTATATTCGCCATAGTTGCTCTACTTAGTTTCCTGGCCCTAACAATTCCTCGTAAATCTCCTTTTACAAGGGTTACTCCGGCACTTTCCATTGCAACATCTGTACCTGTTCCCATGGCAATGCCAACATGGGCCTTCGCTAAAGCTGGAGCATCATTAATACCGTCTCCTGCCATAGCAACAGTATTTCCTTCTGACTGTAACCTGTTTACAACCTCAACTTTTTGCTCTGGTAAAACCTCAGCAACGACTTTATCAATGCCTAGACTACTCGCCACTGCCTCTGCAGTTGTTTTACTGTCTCCCGTTAACATTACTATTTCTAAGCCCTCTTTATGCAATTCTACGATTGCTTCTTTTGAGGTTTTTTTGATTGGGTCTGCGACACCGATTAAACCAGCAAACTTTTTGTCTATCGATACAAACATCACTGTTTGCCCTTCTTTTCGAAAATTTTCTGCATTCTCAATAGCATGCTTGAATTCTACGCCTTCGTCATTCATCAAGGCTTTATTTCCAAGAGCTACAGTCTTCCCTTCAACCACTCCAATGACACCTTTTCCAGTAACTGAATTAAAACTTTCAACTGCTTTTAAATCAATGCTTAACTTTTCGGCACCTCTAACAATAGCTTCCGCTAATGGGTGCTCACTTCCTTTCTCTAAACTTGCAACTAGAGATATAAACGACTCTTTATTAAAAGAGTCTTCTGGTTGAATTGTCACAAGCTCTGGACGGCCCTCTGTTAAGGTTCCAGTTTTATCTACAACTAAAGTATTAACTTTCCGCAAGACTTCTATTGCCTCAGCGTTTTTAAACAATACTCCCATTGACGCTGCTCTTCCTGTAGAGACCATAATCGACATTGGCGTCGCTAGGCCAAGAGCGCAAGGACAAGCGATGATAAGAACAGCTACTGAATTTATAATGGCGTAGGCCATAGATGGTTCGGGGCCAAATTTTGCCCAAGTGAAGAATGTGGCAACAGCTATGAGTATTACAATCGGAACAAAGTAACCAGACACAATATCTGCCAACTTCTGAATGGGAGCCTTACTTCTTTGAGCCTCTGCTACCATATGAATTATTCTAGATAGCAATGTGTCCGCACCAATCTTTTGCGCTTCCATAACAAAACTTCCAGTTCCGTTAACAGTTGCACCAACAACTAAACTTCCAACCTTTTTTTCAACAGGAATGGGCTCTCCTGAAATCATAGATTCGTCTACATTACTTTTGCCTTCGACTACGATGCCATCAACTGGAACTTTCTCTCCGGGCCTAACTCTTAATTTGTCATTTAACTGAACATCCTCTAAAGGAATATCCTCCTCATCACCGTTATCTAGTATACGTTTGGCAGTTTTTGCAGCTAAACCTAATAATTTTTTTATCGCTTCACCTGTTTGATCTCTCGCCCTGAGCTCTAGAACCTGTCCTAATAGTATTAAGGTCACAATAACTCCAGCAGCCTCAAAATAAACCGCAACGTGCCCAGTAGAGTCTTTAAAAGATACTGGAAATAATCCGGGCAGCAGAGTCGCAATTAAACTATAGATAAAGGCGACACTTACACCAATACCAATCAAGGTGAACATATTCAGACTTTTTCTAATTATGGAATCGATTCCCCTCACATAAAAAGGCCACACTGAATATAGACAAACTGGAGTGGCTAGAAGAAGTTCAAGATAAATCTTGAACTTAGGTGAAAGCAATTTCGAAATAGGCTGACCTGGTAACAAATCGCCCATTGATATTATGAATAGTGGTACAGTAAAAAGTGCCGCCAACCAAAATCTTTTGGTCATATCCTTTAATTCTTCATTTTCACTATCATCTGCGATCAGTGGTTCAAGACCCATTCCACACTTAGGACAACTGCCAGGACCTACCTGTCTGACCTCAGGATGCATCGGACAGGTATAAATAGCATTCGGGTCAGCTGAAAGCTTGGCTCCACTACTATGACTATTTGATTTACTTGCGTCGTGACAACTAGAATGGGTGTTTTCCATATATTCCCTACTTAAAAATTATTAGTGATTATGCGAAGAGTGATCCTCTTGCTTAGCCTTAACTTTTTTATTCATAGTATTCCCCGTACACATGGCCATATTCTTACCCATCATGTTTTGCATATTTCCCATCATGCCTTCCATGTTTTCCATCATTTCCATGCCCTTATGCTCTTTCATCATTCCTTTCATTTTTCCCATCATATTTTTCATCATTCCCATATGGGTCTTCATCTGCTTCATATGCTTTTCCATGAGTAGTTGTTTTTTCTTCGGATTTTTTTCTTTTTTCATCATCTTCATAGTTTTCATCATTTTTGACATATGCCCTGACATTTTCGCCATATTTGAGTGTTTCTTGTCTGATGAAAAAGATTGATAAGAAAGTGTTAGTAGCGTTAATACTGTAAATACTTTTATTAATTTGATCATAAAATCTCCTTTAGTTTGATAGACGATACCATACCCCCCAAGGGTACAACATGACATAAATCATTAACTAGAATTTATTTGCAAAATAAAAAGCCTAACTTACAAAGAATATATGTAGAATCAGCCAGTTAGGAACAACCACCCCTCTTTTGATTAATAGTTAACAGCTGTATGAGTCTAAACAATTCAGATAAATAAATTTGTATGCTAAAGGCATGTAATACTAACAAGCCCCCTTGCATACCCCCATAGGGTATGCTAGTTGTTAAACTGCCTAGGAGGATATATGAAGGTTTACTTTTTAATTTTGACGATACTGGCAGCTACATCAATAAGTGCTTCCCAGCCTAAGAAGAAAATTGATATCGGAATATCCCTTTCCCCTGCAGGGTCATTCACTGCCTCCTCTTCAAAGATCAAAGGAAAGGTTTTAGTAATGAAGAACGGCTCGATAGTTGCTAAAAACATACGTGTGCCCATAAAATCCTTAGTAACAGGTATAGAATTAAGAGACCAACATTTAAAAAAGAAGCTCGGAATAGAAAAAAACCCTAGAGGGATGCTTCTTCTTGTGAGCGCTACTGGTAAGAACCAAACCGGCAAGGGGTTATTCAAAGTTTTAGGAAAAACACAAGAGTCTCCTTTCAAGTATAAAATTTTATCTAAAAAATATGCTAAGGCATCTTTTAAATTAGATTTAACTAAGTTTGATGTAAAAGGAATTAGCTACATGGGGGTTGGTGTTAAAAAGCTAGTTGATATTTCGATTACTCTCCCTTTAAAATTTGAAAAATGAGATTCGCAATTCTTTTATATTTACTAGTAGCTAGCTCTTGTATTCAGTCTGATAACTCTAACACATTTGACAGGGCATTTTCTGAAAACATAGGAATTGACAGATCTACCCCTAAAGGAGAAAGGCTATATCAAGCTTACATAGTGTTAAAAGAAAATTGTATGTCATGCCATACAGGTTATCACAACGACTGGAACTCAAACAAAACAGACCAAGGTTGGATCAGTTCTGGGCAAATTGAGCCAAATGATTCTTATTCCTCTTCTCTTGTAATCAGATTAAAAAATATTGGAGGAAATATGCCTAAAGACAAACCACAAATCTCTGAAGCCGAATTTGATTTGATTACAAACTGGATTGATAATATCTAAAAAGAATAGCTCAGACCAAGTTCCCATAGGCCTGATTTATATTCTTTTACATCACCTAAGCCTACATCAAGCTCTACATTAGATAATCTCCAAGTACCTCTAACGACATACCCAACAGAAATATCATTTTCATCCATTATTTGACCTCCAACAGGTGCTGTATAATCCCCTCGATGGTAGATAATAAGGGGTGCAACTCCAATTGATATGTCATCCTGAGGCTTCCAAAAAATAGGAAATTTAAATACTACCGCATCTACTGATACATTATCTTGACTATATTTTATGGAAGTGGAGTCCTCCCCTACAGTTGCTGCCATATAGGCGTAGCATCCTGATAGTGATACACCCCAATAATGATTAGAATAATTTAATCCACCTCCTATACATGGCCCTTTTTCTTTAGAATAAAGACCCGCCTGCCTTCCTTGAGAGTCAACCATGCTTAAGAGATAGTTCCATGTTATAAAGTGAACCGAAGCAAAGTAGTTTAGTTTAAATTGTATTTTTTCAATTTCATTAAGTGAAAGAAGCATCTCTTCTGAAACCTCATCGAAATCGTAATCTTCTAATTCAAAATCCTCTGCTTTATCTATAATCAATTTAGCAATTTTCTTATCATTTTCACCAATATATGATTTTTCTTTAACTTGGACTATCAAACTCTTTATCTTTTTATAAAGTAAAATCTGTATTTTTACTGGTAACGTATCTTGTTCTAAAAGTTTTTCATAACTAGAGAATTTACCTTTTATTTCATCATCTATTATTTTTATTGATTTCAATAACTCAGATGCTTCGCTATATCCGAATATGAGATTTCCGCTAACAAAAAGGGTGAGTAAGAATTTTCCATAATATTTTCCTAAAACCATAAGTGTAACTGTCCCCCCATATCCCAATTATCCTTTGTAGCAGAGCTGCTACTGTAATTTTTGGTATTGTACAGGTCAAAGCGAACTTCCACTCCTTGAAAAGGAAAATATTGAATTCCCGGCCCTAATCTCAAGGTATTTGCATCTTTTTCAAAGTCCGGACGAAAGTACTCAAAGGTAACAAGAGAAAATAATCCTCTTCTCAGTAAAATATGATTTTGAATTAGCCCATATCCTGAATCGGTACTCTTTTTAGTCGATTCGATCAATTGAGTTTTAGACCCCACCTCAAATAAAAGGCTAGACCCCTTCGAGAATCCCATTTTAACATGAAGTGATTTCATAAATAATTCAGTATGATCAGATCGAGACCAAAGTAATGAGATCCCTGGCTTTAATTTTGTTGAAAAAGTATACTCTAACTTAGTCGAACCTCCGGCCTGTCTAAGGTCACTCTCTTGATCTAAGTTCCCCAAGAAAGAGTGAAGCCCTAATTCAAAATCTTCATTCATAAAATGAATTAAGGCACCATGTGCTTGATCATTCTGAGCTAAGCCAGTTATAGAGCGACTAAAAGCAATATGATCAGGAACCCGAATACCAAACACTTTGTCCATCATCCCCAAGTAAAATCCAATTTTATTATTTGGCCTTATTCCTATATAGTGCTCTCTTGAACGGTAGTTCCCAACGTCCTTACCCTTTTGTGATTTGGGTGTAGGTGCATAACCAAATGAAATAGAAGCAATATATTTATCCGTTCCGTCAAAGCGTATAACAGTGTTAAAATCTGCTTGCATATGAATCGTTTCATATTTTGGATTATCTTTCTTTAGATCTCTAATTAGTCTTAAACCTCTGTAATCTACCGATGGTCGAACTCTACTATTGAAAGCTTTCATGTATAGAAAGTTGCTTTTTTCAGCCAACTCTTCCTCGCTCTTACTTTTACTGTGAATAAGACGGTCTGAAATAGTTGTCGCCGATAAGGCACGCCCGTAATCAGTCAACGGACCATTGCCGTAAGGGTTATAATGGCAGGTCATACATGATGAATATCCGTACCCTATAAAATTAGGATAACTCCAAGCATTTTCAGAAGGTATCATCAATACTAGGAATATTATAAAAAGAAATTTCTTCATTCTAGTTTTATCATGGGTAAAAAATTATAAAAAAACGTTTTGCGTGCCTAAAATATGAGTAAACTCACAACCCACCTATACCCCAAGGGGGTATGTCTGTAAATAGACTAAAAAAGTGTAAACTATTTGTACACTTAAGTAATTTTTACAATGCAACAGATATAACTATCTGAATAAACGTTGAATTAGCCCTAAGAACTGGCATAAGTCTTGCTCTATATAAAAGTATATAAACAAACTGAGGAGTATATTATGAAAAAGTTAGTTCTAGTTTCAATACTGTTTGTCATCACAGTAAACTTTAGTTTTGCAGCTGATAGTATGGAAAGCTCATATGGAGAAAATTTATCAGTTCCTGGAGAAGGGAAAACACTATGTCCTTTAGCAAGAGCAGCAGCCGAGAAGGCTAAAAGCAACATTGTGATTGAGGGACCAATAATAAATTCCACTACTATTTCAAAGTAGCACTTAAGTATAAGTATACTAGGTCTAAGCTTTGTTCTTTAAATAAAAAGTTCACTTTGTGAATAGCTTAAGACTTACTTACTCTTTTTACTACAGTAAGAATTTCTTCAATTTTTTCATTCATATCTTCTTTTGAGCCAGACTCAACTGCGTTTTTGAGGCAGCAGTTTAGATGTGACTCTAAAACCTCTAACTCTAGAGACTTTAGCGCACTCCTTACTGCCTTAATTTGAGTCAAAATATCAATGCAGTATTTTTCCTCTTCAATCATTTTACCAATACCACGAACCTGACCCTCAACACGATTGACTCTGGTTAAGTTCGCTTTATGATCGGCACCTTTTTTACTCATATCATTCCCTTAAAATTTAAATCTAATTCCAAAGCCAACTCGGTGTCCCTCTTGCTCATCGTACCCATAAGTAATGCCAGCTTCCCATCGCTCATTTATAACATAATTTAACCCTGCTTCCATACCAAATTCTATTTCGTTACTCAGATATTCGATAGTAGGCTCAAGCTCAAGGGCCAATCTAGAAGTCAACGGTATTTCTTTTCTAAGTTTTACTATAACTTTTCCATCAGTTCTTACATACCCCAGCATTTCGACATTAAGAGGTAGCATGTATTGAACCCCGAGAAGTCCATAAATACTATTTTCATCATACTCAGCACCAATGACGCCCGCTAAAAAGCGACTAAAGTATCTTTTAAATAGTAGATCGGCTTCAAGGTTATCTATGTCATATTCATCAATCTCGATATTAAGTTCTACTTCATAACGTCCAGCATTTATTCCAAGATTAACTTCAACATTATTAGAGCCAAGAAAAACCTCACCTCTACCAAAGGCATCATTATCGTGAGTTAATCTTGGTCCCCACTCCATTTCTTGCTGAATTAAATCGTCGGGTCTTTCAAATCCTTCATACTTTACCAATCGCGCCATTCCCATCTTCATATGATAAAGGTTGTGACAATGAAGAAACCAAATTCCTGGCTCATTTGCATAAAACTCAATATCCACGGTTTGCATAGGAGCGACGTCTACAGTGTGCATAAGAGGAGACTTTTTTCCCATCTTATTAATCACTCGAAAGAAGTGTCCATGTAAGTGCATCGGGTGATGCATCATCGTTTTATTTACAAATTTAATTTTTACGACCTCTCCGTACTTGATCATAATATACTTTTCTTCCGAAAAAGGTTTTCCATTAATATGCCAAGTATAACGATCCATATCTCCAGATAACTCTAAAGTTATTTCTCTTGTAGGAAGCTCTGGATCAAAAGCAGTTATCTTTTTTGCCATTAGCATATCGTAAGTTAATCGCTTCGTTTTTTTCATGGGAGGCATTGGCATTCCATTACCTTCTTCCATCTCAGCAAACATGAGATCATCTTCCATCTGAGACTCAACCTCTTTTTTTCCAATCAAATGGTTATCATGTCCACCATCAGACTCATCTTCATCTCCAAAATCGTCGTTATCAAAATCATCATCTTCATCACCATTGTCCCCACCATCATCGTGGTCCCCGTGGCCTCCACCATCATCTCCACCATCATCATGGTCTCCATGACCTCCACCGCCATGATCCATATCTCCCATCCCGTAAGGACTTGGCTTCATTTTCATTGGAACATGTTCCATTGGACCATTTCCAACCATCCAGCTAGCTGATCCTGTAATATCCTGAGCTGTCGCTTTAATTTCAAAGGTTTTCATTTCATGTGGCATTGTAAAAACAATGTCATAGGTCTCTGCGATGGCCACTCTAAGCTCATTTACTTCAACTGGCATAACCTCAATGCCATCTTTAGTAATAACTTTAAAGTTTCTTAGATTTCCAATATTAAAATAGAAATACGTTGAGGCCGAGGCATTGATAACTCTTAAGCGAACTTTTTCTCCATGCTTAATATTTTTAAGCATCTCTTTTTGCTTTCCATTAATTAAAAAAGCATCGTATCCAACATCACTTAGATCCATAGGTCCCATTCGAGTCCATTCAGCTTTGATATAATCCCAAACCACTCCAGCTCTAATCGCACCTAATACTGAAGGTAGAAATTTCTTTTTCAAGGCGTAATAATCACCATCTTTTTTTAGGTTCTTTAACACCTGCATCGGCCTTTCATTAGTCCAATCACTCATTAGAAAAACCAGGTCATGATCAACCTTAGCGATTTCTTTTTCATCTTCAATTACGATGGCACCATACAATCCTCGCTGCTCTTGAAGTTCAGTATGTGAGTGATACCAAAAAGTTCCTGAGTGAATAATGGGAAATTTAAAGGTATGAGAAGTTCCTGGTAGAATCAGTTTTGTATTTGAAAATGAAGGACCATCTTGATCCCAAGGTAGAAGAAGCCCATGCCAGTGAAGCGTCGTAGGTTCGGTAGTTTTATTGACAACTTTTATTACTGCCGTATCACCAACCTTGAATCTTAGTGTTGGGGCAGGGATGCTGCCATTTATCGCCAGCGCGTGGGTTACATCCACCCCTGTTATATTTTTTGTGACGTGCTCGACGTTAAGCTCATATTTTCGTTCCCCTCCAAAGGCAAGAGAACTAAAAAGGGTCATTAGTAGAATAAGATTCTTCATAAACTGCTCCAATAAGATACGTACAGGGGGTATATATGCCACAACACAGCATTTAAGCAAGCCTTTAGATAAGTGCATGTATTAATTTCATAAACTATTATTTTTTACATAGCTCGCAGGGGAGGTATTAAGCTTAAAGCATTATGAATAAACAGGTAGTTAATGTTAAGTTAGGTTTTAGGAATATTAATCCTTATAAGTACCCGCATCTCTTGTTCTAGAGAGAAGGGAAAACTTAAATTTAAGGTTAACAAATATGCTAAATTTTACCAGAGAATGATCCTAACGATTTTAATACATATGACTAATGTATTAGATGAGAATCTATAATTTTCTTATATACCTTAGTTACCCCATCCGTTTCTTGATATCTCACCACAAACTTGAACTTCCATATATGTTTTCCTTCAGGAGCTTTTTTCATCATATTCAAAATTTTAAATGTCTTTAATATTGCGAGGTTACTCCTCAGGATTAGATGCTTTTTTTCAAAAGAAAGAGGCTTCTTTTGCCAAGTTAGATATTTTTTTTCCAGGTTGTCTTTATTATATCCTTT
Source organism: Halobacteriovorax sp. (assembly GCA_002720865.1). Taxonomy (GTDB): domain Bacteria; phylum Bdellovibrionota; class Bacteriovoracia; order Bacteriovoracales; family Bacteriovoracaceae. The sequence continues at coordinate 954,608 of PBIO01000014.1, read as the reverse complement.
TGGAAATGAATCTGGCCCTATAGCTCCAAATACCTCGACTTTATGAAAAATAAGACCTGAACAGTTTCCCTTAAATGGGAAAACAAGAGAAGCTTCAAGTGGTGGATCGGGGGAAAAAGTTAATATTTTTTCAAAGATAACTTTATATTGACCCGAACCTGGATCCCCATAAGGTTCACCAACTAAGTCTTCAAAGTAAGCATTACTATCATCAATTTTGCAATCTTCAGCTAAAGAAGCGTTTATAGTTATTAACAAGAATAGCGTAACAAAAACAGGTTTCATTATTTTTTCCAACTTAAGTGTATATGGGCGTTATGACCAGTCATGTATTTAGAGATATTCTGAGAAGTACCAGTTAATTTTTTATAATAAGTATTAATTTTATCTCTTAGGGCCTTGCTATTAATGTACATGAGTTTAACTTTACTAGGGTCAATATCAACGAAAGCTTTTAACATTTGAAAAGTATTTTCTACTGAAAAGCAAGACGGGTTATCTACAGTACAAGGAGTAGCCTTTCCATTGGAGCCCAAAAGCCTTAAGTCGACATCTCTTCCTTCCCTATGAGAACTATGAGGAGCAATTTTCCCGCCGCCACGCTGGGAGATATCACCAATCCCCATTACTAGTCCCTTTTGTGCCAAAACTTTACCGGCTGCTCTAATTCTCCATATTGTTCTCTCGGTACCAAAAACTCTTCTATCTCCGTCTTTATATCGATAGTAGCCAAACTTAGCTGCATCACTTGTTCCGTTATGTGAATCAGGGATTTCCTTATTTACAGCTCCTCCAGAAGGAGGAGGAGGGCCCAATTCACTCTCTAGGAAAGCACGTTGTTCATCGGTCATATCAATATTAACATCTGGACCAATATCTAAATGATGGGAAGAATAGCTTCCACACAGAAGCCCACTTGTCGGTCCTGACATCATCTCATTCAATTCCCTCGAAGCACTACTTCTCAACAAGGGACTTGGAGAATGATTTAACCTGTTTATGAAAGCTGGGCGAGCTTCATTATTTTCTCCATAGTCTTTCCTAATACTACCCTGCCCCAGTGAAGGGTCTTCACAGGAGACTAAATTAAATAACAGAAAGGTTAAGAAACCTATTTTTCTACAATCACTCACTCCTCTATTATCGGAGAAGTTCGAATCGTATATTAGCATTAACGTAATTATAGGAACTTACGCTAATTCCGATAAAAACTAATGCCATTTAAAATGGGCAATTTTTCTACTCAAATAAATTCAACAGTTAATCAACTGCTTAAGTACCGTTATCGCGCATTAGTGTATGCAAAAAGAAACAAATTACTTGGTTATGTATAAATTGCAAAAACTATTACTTTATTACATACCCCCACGGGGTACTTGAAAAAGATAGCATATAGAGGTACATATACTTTATGCTGTTAAGAGTTATTAAAATATTAATATTAATAAGTGCACTTTCTTCTTGTGTTAGAGAAAAAGGTGAATTGAAGTTTAAGGATAATACCCTTCCCTTCAAAGGAAGCCTCCTAGTTCAAGGCAAAGCACCACTTAGTTTCAACTCACTTCAAAAATACATATTGAAACCAAAATGCATGTCCTGCCACTCAACAAAAGCAGGTCGTATTGAGCCTGAGAATGATCCTATTGATTTTGATTCCTATGAAACGACAATGATAGATAGATTTATTCCCTTACTAAAAAAAGGTCTCCCAGAAAAAAGCAGGCTATATGAAACTGTAGAGTCAGGAGAAATGCCTATAAGAGGAAGGTTACACGATAAAGAAATTAAATTCATAGCTAATTGGATTAAGGCCTGTGCCCCAAAAGAAGAAGTCACCACTATTCCTGAAAATTGTGAAGAAGATGGAGATGATGACGACGATGATTTTGATAATGACGATTTTGATGAAGATAACGAAGAAGATGATTTCGATAATGATGAGTTCTAACGAACCAAAGGAGAAAAACATGAAAACAATTTTACTTGCCCTCGCCCTACTAACATCTCTTAATGTATTTGCTTCAGGAGCATCTGACACAGCTGAAGCTGTTACAGAAACGATTGCTACCTTTGAAGCTGATAATGATGAAGCAACTATCGCTGATTTCAAAGGAGTAAAGGCTTCACCTAATGGTCACGGTGTTAGCGTTACTGTTTACCTAAAGTCAGGTTCAAAAACTAAGTACGGTTGTCACCGTCACAGTGCTTCAGAACCATTTGAGTGTCACGAGAATTAAAAAAGGCTTAATGAGGCATCATTGTTGGTGCCTCATTCCATATTCTAAAAATCAGAAGCTTTGTAAAATAGCCTTAACAGTTTTCAATTTATCTTTACTTAATCTCTTTAAAATTTCTAAACACTCAGCATAATCATTAGACGGTAGCGCCTTTTTCCCATTGATAAGCTCCATAAATTCTTCGTAAGTGTACCCATATCCATTTAAGAACTTCAAAGTTAACTGAGGATTAAGGTCACACCTGCCATTCTCAATATGATTGACCTTAGTATCAGAGACACCAATTACTTTTGCAGCGTTCCTAATGGAAAGTTTACGAGACTCCCTTAAATATTTAAGAACGCTCGCCTCCTTTGTAAGGATCTTCGTGTCACTTCTTCTAGTCTTCTTCTTTTTTGTATTCATAAACACCTCCATAAAAATTAATAAAGATGCTCTTTGTTTGCTACACGTGTAGTCCCTTTGTTTTTAAAGAGATAGGTCTATTTTTAGACCCTAAAGCTACAAGTGTAGTCTTTTGGACGACGACTAACTTTTTGGTGTAAGCCAAAAATAAGCCACAACTAAGCCAACGAGGGTAATGTCGAGACATTTCCAGACACGTTGTTCTTGGAGTGATTGATCTAACCTACTGAAACCTAATTGAATGATTTAAATTACTTAAGAATTGAAGGGGTGGGTTTCCACCAAATCCCTTGCGAAATCTGGTGGAGGTGGTGGAAGCCTCGTAACTAATTAAATTTGCTCAGTGATTTTTGAAAGTAACTACAGATTACTACAAAATTTAGATTTCATTTAGAAAGAGACTCAATAATGGGACAATCGGGCCTGTCATCTCCATGACAATTTTTCACCAGGTGATCCAATGAATCTCTCATCGACTGCAGATCATCAATTTTGTTTTGAAGTTCATCAATATGCTTTTGAGCGAGCTCTTTTACTTTAGAGCTTGTTCTCTTCTTATTTTTCCACAAACCTAATAAAAGCTTTATCTCTTCTAGAGGAAATCCTAAACTTCTGGCCCGTCTTACAAATGAAAGTGTGTGTACATCCTTGTCTCCATAAACTCTATATCCTGAGCTATTACGTTGCGCTTTAGGTATGAGCTTAATGGACTCATAGTGTCTGATCATTTTTGAGTTTACACCAGAGTTTTTTGCCAACTCGCCTATATTCATCTTTCTCTCCTCGTTGAAAGAGGTTTCCAACTTCTTAACAACAAAGAATTTGAAACAACACTGACACTACTAAAGGCCATCGCTGCACCAGCAACAATAGGACTTAAATAACCTAGTGCCGCTAGTGGAATTCCAATTATATTATAAATAAAGGCCCAAAAAAGGTTTTGTTGAATTTTACGATATGTTCGTCTAGAAATATCAAAAGTATCTGCAATGAGTTTTGGATTCCCCCGCATGAGGGTAACACCCGCTGTATGCATTGCTACATCTGTTCCTGTTGACATAGCAAATCCAATATCAGCGCTGGCCAAAGCGGGAGCATCGTTAATACCATCTCCCACCATTGCAACAATTTTACCAGAACTTCTCAATTCCGAGATCACTTTCTCTTTCTCATCTGGTAAAACCTCCGCCTTAAAGTCACTAATGCCAACTTCTTTAGCAATCGTTTTTGCAGCTCCAAAACTGTCACCACTAATCATCAATGACCTTATCTTAAGTTTATTAAGTGTTTCTATTGTAGACTTTGCTTCTGATTTTAGTTCGTCTTTGAAGGCCATCATAGCGAGTGCATTAGGACTCCCTTCCCTGGCAACAAATGAGACGGTATGTCCCTTTGAAACGAGTTCGTTAAAATTGGATTCATAGTTTTCGACTTTGATATTTGATTCAAGCATTAGTTTTTTTGTACCTATTAGATATTGCTCGCCTTCAACCTCACCTTTAATACCTTTACCCGCAATAGCTTTAATATTTTGAGCTTTCTTAAGTGCAATCTTAGAGCTTTCACATTTTTCTAATACAGCCTTAGCAAGTGGATGTTCCGATCCTTCCTGGATACCCGCCGTAATCTCTAATAGAGATTTTTCATCTAGACTTTCAACGTGAATCGAAACTAATTTAGGATTTCCTTGAGTTAAGGTTCCCGTCTTATCAAAGGCCACAGTCGTTACAGAATGGGCCATTTCGAGAGCTTCAGCATCTTTAATTAGTATTCCCGCCTTTGCTGCAAGACCAGTTCCGACCATAATGGAAGTAGGAGTCGCCAAGCCAAGAGCGCACGGGCAAGCTATGACTAAAACAGCGACCGCATTAATAAGAGCGACTTCCCAATTCCCTTGAGTCATTCCCCAAACTAAAAATGTGCCAAAACTAATTGCTAATACAATGGGTACAAAGATGGCACTCACTTTATCAACAAGGCGTTGAATAGGAGCTTTTTCAGCCTGCGCCGATTCAATTAAATTTATGATTTTTGATAGAGTTGATTCATCTTTAGAAGAAATTGTCTCGACCTCAATCACACCATCTGCATTAATGGAACCAGCAATAACCTTATCTCCAATATCTTTATGAACAGGTAAGCTTTCTCCTGTTATAAGAGATTCATCAACTTCACTTTGTCCAACAGTAACATTTCCATCCACAGGTATCTTCTCTCCAGGTCTTACAATAACAGTTTCACCTTTCTTTACTTTTTCTATTTCGACTTCAACAACCTCATCACCTCTTCTCACTCTTGCCACTTCAGGCATTAATTTTTGTAAGGACTTGATAGCTTCAGTTGTTTGGTTTTTTGCCTTGGATTCAAAGTACTTCCCTAAAAGTATGAGAGTAATAATGACTGCGGCACTTTCAAAGTAAAGAGCACCTTGACCTCCATGACCAGCGTGACTGCCAAACCTAATCAAATGATAAAGACTTAAAAAGAAGGCTGCAGAGGTACCAAGCGCAACCAACAAGTCCATATTTCCGCTTTTTGCTTTAACGGCGCCCCAAGCAGCTTTGTAGAAGCGAAGACCAATCCAAAACTGAACCGGTAATGTTAAAAGAAGTTGAACCCATCCCGGAGGCATTACATCTATTCCAAAAGGCATAAAGATCATCGGAACAACTAGTGGGAAAGTCAGGACAGCAGATATTGTTAGACGTATTTTTTCTTTTTCCAGATTGTCCTTTTGTTTTTGTTCAAGATCCTGGCTTTTAACTGAAACCTTAGCCTTGTATCCGGCATCTTTAATCGCCTCAATTAATGTCTCTTCACTTATTGAATCCTGAGTTACGACATTTGCCTTTTCAGAAGCAAGATTAACTGAAACCTTCTCAACTCCATCTACTTTCGAAAGAGCACTCTCAATCCTTCCTACGCAACTTCCACAGCTCATGCCTTCTATTTGAATATTTGTTTCCATAGTTTATCTCCTTTTGCATACTATCATAAAGCTTCCAACCGCTGGAAGGTCAAGAGGTAATTCAAGCTATTGAAATTGCTGACCTTTCAGGTAATAGGGAGTCTAGTGTTACTCAAGTTGGAATGAATCTTCTTTATTCTTGAACTCGGAGATATTTTTTCCCATGATTTTTTTAAAAGTTCTGCGAAAGGCTGACTCTGATTTATAACCCAAATTTTCGACAAACTCTAAATCGACTGAAACACCTTCTTTTATTCTCATCCCAGCAAGGTTCATGCGCCATTTCGTCAAATAGTTCAGGACAGAATCACCAACAATTTCTGAGAACTTATTTGAAAAAGCCGTTCTCGACATCCCAACTTCTTTGCCTAGGCTTTCTACTGTCCAAGTCTTTCCAGGTTCATTATGCAAACAGGATAGGGCCTTCCCAATTTTTTCATCCTTAATGGCTTGAATCCATCTCGATTTAAAGCTATCGCTACTTTCAATCCAGCTTCTTATAGCCTGGATGGCCAACACATCGGAAAGCCTTGTGATCACTGTTTCTCCACCGATAAACTCTCCTGCAGCTTCACGAGCAATCAACCTTACAATCTCATTCATCATGCTACCAAACATATGTTCTTCTTGCCGCATGACTATGATGTCAGGCATCTCATTGATCAACATTGTCCCGGCGGGGTGATTAATTCGAACAATCCCACAAAGAATAGTTGTTTGATCTTTATTATCTTTATTGAGCTCTAAAGTTTCATAGCAATTACTAATCTGCTTTACAGGTTGAGAAAACAAATCGATAGCTTTGGCTTCTTCACTTCCCTTAACGCTATGACCGCAGGCCCTCGAAATAAAAACTAAGTCTCCTGTACTTAAGTGGTGATACTTTTCATTGATATGGACCACACAACTTCCACTAGTAACGATATGAAACATGCTGGTATTTTCAAAAGCCGGAAGGTCTACTCCCCATTTATCTCCACCTAAAGTGGAGCGACTGTAAAAGACACTATCAAGCTTTAGGTAGTGAAGGATTTCGTTGTAACTATTCGAATTCATTAAACACCCTTTAAATGTACGATCTGCATAAAATCAAGAACAAACTGGCATTCATAATACCACAAGAATAACAAATAATGAACACACCGTAAATAACAAAGGAACAAGATATGAAAGTTACCAAGAAAAAAGCTTACTTATTACTATCAGGAATTATCCTCATGCTAGTTGGGGGCTACATCAGTATAAGCCCCAACTCCTACCTCAATCAGTTCGGTTTGAGGGTAGATAGTAACATCAACTTCTTTAGCGATCTAAGGTCCATGGGCGGATGTCTCTTTATTTTTGGATTGATCGCTCTAGCAGGTTCAATCATTAAAAGGATTGAAGATGCGGCGATAATGGCTTCACTAGCTGTCTTTGGCTCTTACTCAATCTTTCGAATCGCGGCCATTGTCCTAGACGGAATTCCAGGAACAGCAATTTTGGGAGCAATTGGAATTGAAATCATTTTTGCAATTTTAGGATTGGCACTCTTAATAACAAACCCAAAACAAAAAATACTAGTTTAAGGAAAAACAAAAAGGAGAATTAAAATGAAAATATCAAAAAAAGTATTGGTAATTGGAGCATCTGGTGGTTCAGGTAGAAAAACAGTCGAAGCGCTTCTCGGGGAAGGCCATAAGGTCACAGCTTTATCCAGAAGTGCGTCCAAGGTGTTTGGAAAAGAAGTTAGAACAATAGACGGCTCTGCACTCGATAAAAATACCTTAAGAGAAGCGATGAAGGGTCAGGAAGTCGTCATTATAACTTTGGGTATTAGCGAAAATCCCTTTCGAGTAAGATTTTTTGGTCCATCAAAAACACCAATGAATATTAGAAGCGAAGGTACAAGATTAGCAATTGAAGTAATGAAAGAGCTAAACATAAAGAGACTTCTTGTCCAAACTACGTATGGATCTGGTCCCTCAAAGAACAACCTTAGGTTAGTAGATAAGCTTTTCTTCACTCTCCTATTAAAGCCACAAATTAAAGACACTGAAAAACAAGATAAATATATTAGAGAAAGTGGTCTAGACTGGACGATCTCACAACCTGTCCATTTAAATGATTCCAAAGAAGCATGTGGACTGCTACACACATCAAATAATAATCAAGTTTCACAATGGCAAGTTTCAAGACGTCTCGTAGGGAATTTTTTGGCCAAATCTATTTCAGACCATTCAACATTAAGACAAACAATAGCAGTATCGCAAAAAAAGTTGTTTGCTTAATAATCAACTTTATTATTATTCAACTCTATACGAGATGGTGGGCCCTGCGATTTGCCAGACGAACTCTGTAACGCTGAACCGTATGTCGCTATTTTTATTACTCATTTCTTCAATAAGCCTATTCAAAACAGCGGTCTTTTGCGGAAGCTCTACTTAGAAAAAGACCTTTCTAGCTATGAAATCCACAAGAAAACTAATTGGTCTCGTACTTCAATAAGTGATGCTTTACGATCACTCGGAATTGAAAAACAAAACCGAAAAGCACCTGTCCTATCTTATGGTGAAAAGCTAATTGGGACTATGCGTGTAGTTCACAAGGGTGAGCAAAAAGTAATCAACAAGATGCTGGCCTTATTAAATGAGGGGCAGAGCTTCTCTCAAATCTCAAAATATTTAAATAGTAAAAACATACCAACTAAACGCGGAGGGTCTTGGTATCCCTCAACTGTAAAAGAAATCATAAAACGTGAACAAAAAAGGAAGGTTTAATCATGCGTGCAATCATCGACATATTTCTTGCAATAATTTTCTCCACACTACTTGGGTCTGGATCACTTTATGTTTTTAATGCAAAAGTGAAAAAAGAGGCCTTTATTAAAATTCAAAAAGGGCTTCCATCATTGGAAAAGTATACTAAGAAGTTAACTACCAAATAGCACTCTTTATCAATCAATCCTTTTAAAGCTTAATGATCTCATCGACAAGGAGGAATTATGAATCCTTTATCCTTTAAACAATGGAAGTTGGATTTTTAATTTTATTGAGATGTATCTCACCACGAAGGTCACGGCAATCACAATAAAAGCGCAACTGTTAAGGGCGATATTAACTTTAATAAGCATTATGAAAATAAGCGAAGATATAGCAGCAATAGTCGCATAAAGCTCTTTACTTGCTAATATTGAAAACTCCTTGCTAAATGCAGATCGAAGAATACCACCCAACACAGCACTGGTTGTCCCCATAATAAGGGCCGTCTCATTGTTAAATCCATGAATTAAAGTTTTGTGGGTACCTATTATGACGAATGTTCCAACCCCTAGAGTATCTAAAATCAGCAATAGTGTTTTATTTTTATCATAAAATTTGACTAAAAAAAATGTAGATAAAGTAGAGATAAATATTAAATACAAATAAATTGAATTATTAGTCCAAAAAACAGGTTGTCCAATAATTAAATCTCTAACAGTTCCTCCTCCAGCAGCAGTCAAAAAAGCTAAAAAAAGCATCCCAAAAAAATCGAACTTCGACTTTCCAGCAATAGAAGCTCCAGTAATTGCAAAGACAAATGTCCCAATATAATCAATGTAGTTAAAGATTTCACTCATAAATCACTTAGCTTTAGTTAAGTAAGCCTTAAACACCTCATCGATATTGATGAATTTTGAATTCCTTCATAGTCAAACAATAATTTGTCATCTTTCCCACTTGCTCCAAGAACATAAAGCAGTGGTAAATAATGTTCTAATGTTGGAATACTTAACTTCCCCTCTCTTGACTTCAGTGGGTCGGTGACAAGAGAGTTAAAATTTCTCTCTACCAATTTTCCCTTGACCCATTCATCAAATTCGATGGCCCACTCATGAGGCTTGGCATTTTCGCCCCAATTTAATTCACCGAGATTATGAACTATATTTCCACTCCCAATAATCATTACACCATTGTCCCGTAAGTATTTAATCTTTTGCCCCAACTCAAAATGGTATTCTATTGATTTAGTTTTATCCAAACTGAGTTGAATCACAGGTACATCTGCTTCTGGATAGATATGTCGAAGAACGGACCACGTCCCATGATCTAATCCCCAATTATTTTTATCAATTTCAATTTTAAAGTCTCTTACCGATGAAGAAATATCTATAGCTAAAGATGAATCTCCAGGTGCTGGGTATTGCACATCAAAAAGAGGTTTTGGAAAACCGTAAAAATCATGAATAGTTTTTGGATTATTCATCCCGGTCACCCACGTTCCCTCAGTCTCCCAATGAGCAGAAATCATCAACACAGCTTTCGGCCGAGGTAGGGCACTTGAGAGTTTACTCAATGATTCGGTAAACTCATTTTTTTCGATGGCATTCATTGGGGAACCATGGCCAATAAATAAAATGGGCATCCGTTCCTTGCTGCTTTTAGTATCTGTCATAATTTTCCTCCATAACGTAGCTGAAGCTAAAGTGAGTATTGCTCCCACGATGGCCTTACGCCTGCAAATCTTAAGCATATCAAGCCTGTCCTAATGGAACAATTCCTGATGGGTTTAACTCAATAATTTTATAATAAAGCGTCTTGATTTGATCTGACTTAAAAGTTTTTTGAATCTCAGGTATATCAAGTAAGTTATCTTTAAATTTTTCGATATTCTTGAAATCTTTTAGTCTCTTTAAGTTACACTTAAAAATTCCATGATAAGCAACATCGAACCTTAGAAGCGTTGGTAAGAGAGATAAATCTGCGCCAGATAATTCATTACCAATTAGAAAATTTCTCTTCTCAAGTTTTTTATCTAATCTCTCAAGTTCCCTAAAAAGCTTTGTTACTTCACTCTCGTAAACTTTCTGAGAATTTGCAAATCCGGTCCTATAGCAAGCGTTATTAATCGCATCGTAGTTGTATTCAATTTCATTTTCAATTGCAGCTAAATTTTTATCAGCAAAAAGATTGTACTTCTTGTTAGAAAATTCACGAAAAATTCCATTAAAAAGCTTGATTATTTCGAGGGACTCATTGTTAACTATTTTTTCTTTTTTACCATCCCACAATACAGGCACCGTAACACGCCCGGTATAATTTCGATCATGCTTAAGATAAAGTTCTTGTAGAAAAGAAAAACTATAATTTGTATCGGCAAAGTCTTCTGAAAAAAACCATCCTTTTTCTGATATATGAGGTTCCACCACTACCAAATTTACAAAACCACTTAATCCCAAAAGTTCATAAGTCATAATTGTTCTATGTGCCCATGGGCAAGCGTAAGAGACATAGAGGGAGTATCTCCCTCTATCATCTTCTTTTAAGTCTTTAACCGTATTTCTAAACTTTGTTTGCATTCTTTGAAAATTCCCTTTTTCATCATGTTCAGTCCAATCAGTTGTCCATTTACCATTTACTAACATTCCAAGTGCCATTATCCGCCTCCTTATTTAGTTACAATTTTAAATTTTAATGTCACAGTATCAGCAATTACTTTATCTCCTAAGTTTTTAAAGAAATTACCTGAACCATACACTATGTCATATTTAGTTCGGTCAAATCCTAGCTCTCCAGTATATGTATTTCCATTTTTAGTAAAAGGAACAGTTACATCATGAGTTTTATTTTTTATTGTAAGCGTCCCGTACAAGTAACCATTGTCTATTTTTTCAATTTTTAACTTAGCTGATGGGTACTTCTTCACATTGAAAAAATCCTCACTTTTTATATGACCTAGAAATTTAGCTTTCCATTCTCCTTCTAAGGTTGTCTCTTCAATTGTATTCATGTCCGCTACAAATTCTCCTTTACCGTCCTTCAGCGTCGCTTTTTTCATTCCAATAGGACCCGTGTGAAAGTCTCCAACAATTTTCGAACCTCGCCATGTAAATGAACTCTTGCCGAGGTCAATATTTTCGGCCATTGCCGAAAATGAAGTTAAAAGTAGAGCTGCTAAGATAATTTTTGTTTTCATAATTTTTTCCTTTGTTAAGTTGATATATTCATTATCGACCAGATTTTAATGTTGCAAAAGACCACATTAATGCAATATACTGTTCCTATAAAGGAACACTTCAATGAACCTTAACTTATTGAAAATATTCGTTAAAGTAGCTGACTGTGGCAGTTTATCTCGGGCCTCAAAGCTATTAAATCACCCTAAATCTAAGATTAGTAGAGACTTGGTAAAGCTTGAGAATGAATTGGAGCAAACATTATTGACCAGAACTCCAAGAGGAATCACTCTCACTGAGCAAGGCTTTATGCTGCTTCAATCAACAAGAGTTCAATTAGAAAAATTGGAATCTTCAATACAGAAAATCAAGAGTCACTCCAACGAGATAAAAGGAAACATTAAATTAACTGCTCCTGAAGACTTGTCTATATTCATTCTCACTCGGCTGATTTCAGAATTTATGGATCTATACCAAGAAGTCTCTATTGAATTATATTCAACGACAGAATTTTTAGACTTTAAAAAGAACGATATAGATTTAGCTCTAAGAATCGGACGACTTGAAGATTCAACTCTTATTCAACGAAAGGTTACCGAAGTAGATGTAATTTTTGTAGCATCCAATCATTATATAAAAGCGAATAGTCAGATTAAATCTATCAATGATTTAGAAAATAATTCGTGTGCCATAATCAAAGATGTCCATGGCACACCTCTAAATAAAGATTTCCATAAAGGCCTCAAACCCAAGTTTTCATCCAACTCTATGTCAGCACTTAAAGAATTCGTTTTTAGAGATAAAGGTATAGCTACTCTGCCAAGTTTTCTCTGCAAAAAGGAACTTGTAACTAATGAGTTTTCCCATGTTTTACCGAAGCATACCTATGTAAACCGAAATTTATATCTCCTTTCTCCATCAACTACATATACGCCAAGGCATGTAAAAATCTTTAAAGATTTTATTTTTGATGCACTAAAAAAAGAATTATAAAGCTTAACTACGAAAAAAGTTCGGCCCTTGTGCAATGGCCTTAGTGGTGAATTGCTAAACGAACTTTACTTTTCTCTGTATTTCTAGGCGCTTAGAATAACAGAGTTCGTCCAGCTGTTCGCCACTATCGATGGTGGAGGTGGTGAGAGCTATGCAACTCTCCTTAATTATTGAGTGATTTTTTAGGATTACTACAGATTACTACAAGTTAATTTAATTTTAATGTAGGCTATGGAGTTATTTCACAAGTAAAAGGCCAAACCTTTTCTTTGATTTTGTCAGCCTTTTCATATTTATATCTTAAAGTACCCTCTCCAATTTGTTGCTCTTCTGAAAAGTTAATAATAAATTGATAGTGTACAAATAGTTTATTATTAGAACCATTACTTTTGTAAACAGAATCTGAACCATTCTTAGTCTTTTCAATTCCCTCTATATGCTGAATGTATTTTTGTTCCTTTTGATCAAAGAATATTGTTACTTTCTTTGTAAGGTCCATTACAAAGAAAAATCGGCCACCATCACCTTCTTGACAACGAATGACATCATTTCTTCTAGCATCCCAATAATTTGAAAAATTCATCATTTGGGGAGGATTTCTACGTCCTGACAACAATCCCAACATATAATTTTTTTTATGTTCAGAAAGTTTATTTAGTTTATTTAAAAAAATATCACTAGCCTTTCTCTTATCAATCTCTTCCTCGACAAAAGCAGTAGTCTTTAAATTCTTATTATTATTTAAAAAAGCCTGAGGCTCTGACTCTGGATGACTCTCTTCTTTAAGACTTTCATTTATTATTGATCCTGATTTTGAATATATTTGATTTGTATCAATCTTTAAATCAGGATTTTTAACTGCAGAAAGATCTGAATCTTTAATTAAATAAAGAAAAAATAACAAAATAATAATAAGAAGTGTGGTTCCAGCCAATAGCTTATTTTTCATTTTTAACCTTTAGCTTACAAACTTTCTTAATATCTCTATGCCAAAAACATTAAGAACTTTCATAAGAAACTCAATCAATTAATTTTAAAAACTTTAATCTAGAAAAAAGATATAGCAAACGACGCGAAGCATTCGTGGTGGTGGAGGTGGTGGACTCGAAGTTAATCTAACGATCGTCTATAGTTACGATCTATATAGCACAAAAATAGCACTGATTTATTGTTAAAAATTAGAGTTTTTTTGCTTCTGCAATCCAGCTTATAACATTGCCTAAGCAACAACCACCTTGGGGATTACTTGTTTCACAGAAACAACCGGGGTCTTTCATTTTAGCTTTTATATCTTCTAAAACAGTTGATTTCCCTGTTCTTTTTATTTCATCTAATACGCTTGCTCTAGTGTGTCCAAAGCAATAACAAACATTCACCTCTAAGCCCTCATCTTTGAGAGTGGCCTTAACTGTTAACTCATCTTTTAAGAAATAATGAGAAGTATCTGCTGAGAAGTAAACTGTTTCACAGTCTGAATTTTTGCAAAACTTATACTGTAATTCCACATTAATTTTTTCCTTACAACAATCTTTAAGTAAGGCCTGAAGAGTTATAGTTTGAACCTTTACACCTTTATTTTGACAACTAGGGCAAGAAAAACTGACAGTTTGGTCTTCTTCTCTTTTTGGTTTGTCCTTGGAATCACAGCATCCCATATTTACCTCTATGAGCCACAGGCCCTTTTAGTGTGTTCCTTATCAAGAAATACTTTAAAATCGGTTACTTTTTCAATCGAGCTTGTTACTGCACAATCGGTCTTATCACCTTTATAATCTTTCTTCTTAAATTTTATTGTTGCTTCTCCAACACTAATATCTTTATCCTCAAATAATAATTCGTCTGATTTCTTTAAGGCCATTTTCACCCCAATAATACAACCACCACAGGTCATTCCCTTAACGAAATACTTCTTAGAGGTTAAGTTTATGTCTGATGCTTCTTTGCTTTCTCTTTCACTTGCAAAGCAAGAAGCTAACGAGGTCAATAATAAAAGCATAGTAACGAATTTCATAAATCACCTCTTAAACTAAATAAATGCTCCAATATGGAAATGTTAAAAATCCAACTATTAAAATTGTTGCAATCCAAAGAATACGCTTATTCCACTTATTTGACCTTGGATCTGCACAGTAAGAGCCTTCTTCACATTCTTTTGCCGGTTTATCCCTGTAAGTAAGATAAAATGCAAATGCTAATAAGCCTAAAGTAATTATTGAAACTATCGGTCTATACGGCTCCAGCGTTGTTAATAATCCTGCACTAGATATTCCTAAAACAGCAAAAATAACAGGCCCAACACAGCACGCTGATGCGACAAGAGCAGCAATCACACTTCCAACAAGAGTCGCCTTTTGTGCTTTATCTTCCATTTTTAATTCCACCTAGTACTTCTAAAAAATGGCAAGGGTCACTATTTTCTGAGGTCTCACATTTTTTAGAAACTTTAGTTAGTGCTTTTTTTATCGACTTGAGATTAGATATTTTTGTCTCTATATCATTTAGCTTATCGTTAATTTTTTCTTGTGCTAAGGAGCATTTGCCATTCTTTGATATTTGAATTTCAAGAAAGTCCGATATTTCAGAAAGAGTAAAGCCTAATTCTTTTGCACTCTGTACAAAATTTAAAGTATTAACAGCATCCAAGTTATAATATCGGTATCCACTTGATGATCTAGAAGTGGGTTTTATAAGCCCTTTATCTTCATAAAAACGAATCGCATCTATAGACGCCCCTGACTTCTTTGCTAATTGACCAATCTTTAATAACTCATCCATTATTAACTCCTCAGCTTATTGTAAACCATGGAGTATAGACCAGAGTCAAGAGTTTAGATATGCAAAAATTTTAGATACTTACAGCTTTTATTTCTAAAAGCTTTCTAAAATCGTCCTGACTGTCTTTAGTTTGTCAGGGGTAAGTCGTTTTAAAATTTCAATGCACTCTGAAAGTGTATGCTCAGGAACATCTTTTTTATCGTTGAGAAAGTCTAAAAAGTCTTGATAGCTATAACCTAATGCAACGACTACCTTCAAAATATAATCTGGCTTTAGGTCTCTACGTCCATTCTCTGAATGATTTATTTTAGCTTCGCTTATACCAATAACTTTGGCAGCCTTTCTCATAGATAAATGGCGAGACTCTCTCATATATCTCAAAATGAGAGCTTCTTTTGTTATTTTCTTCGTGTCTGATCTTCTTCTCTTCTTCTTTGCCATAACGCTTCTCCTTTTAATAAATGGTTGAAACGCTCTTTTTTGGATACGTATTGTATCCTTTAAATTCATAGGGCTACGCTGTGTAGGCAATACTGAATTACACTGCGTAGCTCTTTAGATGACGACTAACTTTTTGGTGTAAGCCAAAAATAAGCCACAACTAAGCCAACGAGGGTAATGCCGAGACATTTCCAGACACGTTGAACTTGGAGTGATTGATCTAACCTACTGAAACCTAATTGAATGATTTAAATTACTTAAGAATTGAAGGGGTGGGTTTCCACCAAATCCCTTGCGAAATTTGGTGGGCGATCTGAACTGCTAGACGAACTCTGTAACGCCGAACCGTATGTTCCTATTATCATTACTCATTTTTTCAATAAACCCATTCAAAACAGCGGACTTTTGCGGAAACTGTATTTAGAAAAAGACCTTTCTAGCTATGAAATCCATAGAAAAACTAACTGGTCACGAACTTCGATAAGCGATGCCCTACGGACTCTAGGAATTGAAAAATCAAATAGAAAAGCACCTGTCCTATCTTACGGTGAAAAGCTCATTGGGACTACGCGTGTAGTTCATAAAGGTGAGCAAAAAATCATCGAGAAGATGCTGGCTTTACTAGATGAAGAGCAAAACTTTTCTCAAATCTCAAAATACTTAAATAGTAAAAACATACCAACAAAGCGTGGTGGATCATGGCACCCATCCACAGTTAAAGAAATCATTAAACGAATACAAAAAAGGAAGGCTTAATCATGCGTGCAATAATTGACATATTTCTTGCAATAATTTTTTCTGTGGCTCTCGGATCTGGGTCACTTCACCTCATTAACAAAATGGTAAAGCGAGAAGCTCTTTTGAAAGTTCAAAAAGGTCTACCTTCATTAGAGTTGTTTACAAATAAAATGACTCATAAAAGATAGCCCTCACTTTCAATACGAGTACTTTACCAAATATATGAAATCCCAGCTCCTGCTCCAAAACGACTTTCATAACTTGTAAAGATTGATAAATTCTTTGTTGCTATATATTCAAGCCCTAAGTTCCATACATAATCTTTTTCCCAAGAATTATTATTTGGCAACTTAGTTTTCCAACCAAAATCATTAGTAACTTCCCAGTAACCAAAAATTGCAACTCTTGAAAAAAGCAAATAATCCACATCGAAAGAAAGTTGGAGGTTTAAATCGGAGTCAATTCTGAAATTTGAATCAATAAAGTAAGGCAAGAGCCATTTAAGTCCCAATGTTCCAACAGTCTCAGTAGCACCAAGTTCTTCTTCTATTTTATTTTCTGTATTTGCGCCCAAATAAACCCTAAAATAATCAGATAAAAAACGATCATAACTTATATCTGCTTCAAGGTTTTTATTCCAACCGTACTCTGCACCAAGGTTAAATTGATTACGAGTATTTGAGCTGGTTAACTCAATTGATCCATAATGACTTGCAGCTTTTGTCTCAGTCCACGTATACCAATGTCGATCCATATCTAAAACGTTTGAAAGTGCAAAATTATTTAACCTTGAATCTCTTTTATCTCCATAACTAAAGATCCGCGCCATTCCACCTTTCATATGATAAAGAACGTGGCAGTGAAAGAACCAATCTCCTGTTTCGTTTGCTGGAAATTCAATTGTTACTGACTTCATGGGTTCAACGTCAACAGTATGTTTAAGAGGTGAATATTCTCCATTCTTATTTAATACTCTGAAAAAATGTCCGTGCAGATGCATCGGATGATGCATCATTGTTTTATTATTTAAAACAACCCGAATAACCTCTCCTCTGCTTATCTTAATCTTATCAACCTCAGATAGAGTTTTTCCATTTAAACTCCAAACATAACGCCACATGTTTCCCGTAAGGTTTAATTCAATATTTTTAACATTATTATCCTTAAGATTCGTTTTGATAGGAGATTTTAAAATATCATAGCTAAACTCTGAACCTTTAGAGTTCATTCCCTCCTTCATCTTCATGTTTTCTTTTTTCATATCATGATTCATCATTTTATGTGATGAGTGGTCCGTCATTTTCATATCAGGCATTGAATGATCCATTTTCTTGCCAGAAGTCATATCCATGCTATGACTCATGCCAGCCGAATTCTTAGTCCTTTCAATATAATCTGGAGCTTTTACGATCATCGCTTTACGAATTTTGCCACTTCCAAGTATTGCTGTCACATGGCCAGAACCATCTTGGGCAGATGCTCTAAATTCAATACTTCCATTTTTAGGAATCGTAACAATATAGTCATAGGTCTCGGCGATTGCATGTAATACCTTCGATGCCTTTACGGGAACCACATCGACACCATCAGAGGAAACCAGCTTTGCATTAGCATCTCCAATTGTTGTCCAGAAATAAGTTGAAGCCGCTGCATTTATGACTCTCACTCGAACCCTTTCTCCTGCCTTTAATTCAGAGTATTGAATCTCTTTTTTTCCATTTATTAAAAAAGCATCATAATAGACATCAGAAATGTCTATTCCCGGCATTCTCATCTTCCAAAGCCCTAAAAGACCTCCGAAAGCACCATTTGAGATTGCATCACTTATACTGACGGCCGTTTTCTTTTTTATAGAGTACCAATCACTTCCTCTTTTTAGAGTCCGCAAAACTTCATTAGGATCTTCGTCTGTCCAGTCTGATAGTACGAGTACAAGATCTCTATCGTATTTTAATTTTTGTTTTTTAGGTTTTATAACAATTGAGCCGTAAACACCTTGTTGTTCCTGCAAGCCTGTATGTGAGTGATACCAGTATGTACCCGAATGAGTGATTTGGAAACGGTATGTAAAAGTTTTACCGGGCCTGATTGGTGGAGTTGTTAAGTAAGGGACGCCATCTTGAAAATTTGGCAAAATTAGTCCATGCCAATGAACAGAGGTTTCAACATTCATATTATTAGTTACATTAATCTCGGCAGTGTCACCTTCAGTAAATGTTAATATAGGTCCCGGAATAGAATCATTTACTGCCATTCCTTTCTTTTCTTTACCTGAAAAAGAAACTATTTTTTCACTTATTGACAGATTATAACTTTTTGCAAAACTGGTAAGGCTTATAAGCACTGAAAATATAAAAATAAATAACTTCAAAATATTTCTCCAAATTTTATTTCTGAATTAGAATCTTTTGAGACTCTTTTATCCAATTATTAATCACTTTAATTTCGGCTTCCGTTAATTTAGAGTCCCAGTGCATCAGTCTATACTTCATTGGTGGCATGTCATCTTTTTGAATAGTCTTCGTAAGTGCATTTAAATCATCCACCGGACTACCATGCCCTTCAAAAGGAAAGTCATTAGTCATATTCATATGTTTCTTTGCTTCCCTCATATCATAATCCATTAATTGTTTTGGCCCAGGAATATTGTAATACCATGGAGGAGAATCATTAACTCCATGGCAAGAAAGACATTTATTTGAGAATATCTTTTTTACGTTTCTCAAGTAATTTTTGTTTATTTTAACTAGTATTTTTTGAGATGGAGCAGTGGACACGATTTCAAAGCCATCAGCATCAAGCTCTATATCGTTTTTAGGTGTTGAATTTTCATGATCTTCTCCACCATGTCCATAGACTTGAGAAATATTTACGAAAATTAATAATAAAATAGGTAACAAGTAAGACATTTATTAATTTACCTTCTTTATTCCTTTAACAACAATCATATTCATACCATTGCTAGTAAAAACTTTTCCCTTGGCCATAACTTCCTCTTCTGCATATTTTAAAAACTTCTTATTAGTTTCTTTTAAATCTCCATGTCCTTCGCCTGAAATTTGATAAATTTTATTATCTTTTGTTAAAATCCCTATAGGGAGGCCTTTTTCAGCACATTCCTTAAAACAATCTTTATGGCTTGGACCTTTTGAGGCGTGCTTCACAAAGCATGTCAAACCCACCAAATTTCCCTTTATCATATCATCCTTCTTCTCCATTGAATCATGTCCCGAATGACTTGAGTGATCTTTCTTTTTTTCAGAGTGCTCATCACCATGAGCAAAGGCGAAATTTATTGATATTAATAATGACATTAAAATAACTAACAGTTTACTTTTCATAATACCTCCAAGTATCCCCTCAAGGGTATGCCTATTCACTCAAACTAACAATAAGTTTAAGACCAATGAATATTAATTATTTTCCATTTATCGTTATTTTTTCTCAATACAAACATTGTTTTCTTTTCATTCGCTCCAATCTTACTATCTTGGATTACATAATCATGATTATGTTTGTGAGTTGCATGTGACATTTATATATTCCTTATTTCCAATACGTTTTTATTAACTTAATTAGTTCAAAAGCAAACTTGAGGACTTTTTGGAGCTGTAGAATTTTTCATCACATGTTCTTTTACATGTCACTCGATCAATCCTCCCATAAGACCATTTAATCCACCTCCACAAGCCCTGTACTAAAGAGGCTATCATAGCTAGACAAAACTGAATTTTTCAGATTCAAAACGTATTAAAGTTCTGTGTTCTATAATTAATCATTTTAATATCTTTCAAATATTTTTGTGTGTCCTGTACTATCAAAAGAATAAACATAGAACTTCTCTTTATGTTTTCCATACTCCATTCCGGGACTTCCCATGGGCATATCAGGAACAACTAAACCTTTTTCACGATTTTCATCTTCAAGAAATTTTTTGATGCTAGCGGCAGGAACATGTCCTTCAAAAACAAATTCCCCCATAACAGCGGTGTGACAACTTCTTTTATCTTGCGGAACACCTAAGGAGTCCTTCATTTCTGATAAATTATCAATTGGCTTCTCTGTTAATTTGAATCCATATTCTCTCATATGATCAACCCACTTTGTACAGCATCCACAGCTGGGGTTTTTATAAACTACCATCTCTTGCTGTAAGTATGATGCTTTACTTGTTTTTTTTGAGGTTGAAGAGTCATTTGTGCATGCTACTCCCATTAATAATGAAAATGCTAAAATTAAACTTTTTTTCATGCCAAGTCCTTGTTTTGAAAATATTTAGTAATCTTTCTAATGTTTATGATCTGAAAGGTTTTTAACTTTTGATTATTTTCCATTATCTCCTCAGTTTCTTTAGTCATCATCTGTTGTAACTTTTTCATTTTTATTTGAATGTCTTATTACAATTAAAGTTATTAAATACTTACTCAATATCTGGAATAAAAAAATATCTCCCTATACTAAAATAACAATAATTAAAGAAAGTATAAAGGCACATAAAATATTAATTCCAAATCCTGCACTAACCATAGTTGATTTCGTAATTTTATTAGTTCCATAAACAATAATATTGGGTGGGGTAGCCACGGGCAACATATATGCCGAATTACAGGCAATTGCCAAAACAAAAATAATCACCAATGGATTAGTACCTGTATCTTTACTAAATGCGATCATAATAGGGATGATGATATTTGCTGATGCTGTGTTAGAGGCCAATTCAGTAAATAATATCGTAAAAAACACTATCCCAACAATAAGGGAAAGTGTCCCCGTTGCCCCTGTCATCTGGATTATCCAAGAAGAAAAATGTCCAGAAAGACCCGTTTTAAATAAAATTTTCCCAAGAGAAAGGCCTGAACCAAATAATAACAAAGCTGGCCAATCTATTTGAGAGGTGTCTTTGCTTGTTAAGATTTTTTTACTAGAACTAAAAGGTAACAAAAATAATAGAGATGCAAAAAATATTCCAACAATAGGTGCTGAAATATTGTTTTTTAAAAAAAGAGAAAAAGAAGACTGAGCAGGTAAAGCAAGAGTTAAAAAATTTGGTATTATCCAAAAAAATACTGTGAGTGAAAATATTACTATTACATTTTTTTGATTTTTAGTTAAATCTTTGTAGTTTTCAACTTCTTCGATATTTTTCAATATAGTATTTTTCGGTATTTTTGAAACTGTGCGCTTATAAATATAAACAAAAACAATTAAAGAAATTGGCAATGCCATAACCATCCACTGCAAGAATCCAATTTCAATACCAACTAGGTTTTTTAAATGACCGATTGCTATTATATTTGGTGGTGAACCTATTGGTGTAACATTACCTCCTACTGTTGCACTATAAGCGAGTCCTAGCAAAAGGTGTTCACTTAATTGTGGATCATCTATACCATAGGAATCTTTAAGATTTTTTAAAACACCAAAGGTAAGGGGCAATAGCATAGCGACTGCTGCTGTATTTGAAATCCACATGGAAAGAACAAAACTAAGAGATAAAAAGGCCAGTACTATCCTTTGAGGCGAACCTTGGACAAAGTTATGAGATAGTGCTTTATATGCAAGTCTTTTATCAAGCTCAGTTATCTCTAATGCCTTGGCCAAAAGAAAGCCACCAAGAAATAGGAAAATTATTGGATCTGCAAACGAAGAAAATGCTTCTATTGGTTTAACTACGCCCAATATAACAGAAAGAGTTACACCCAATATTCCTGAAATAAATAAGGGTACATCTGTAAAAAGCCAAAGTGATATAACCAACGAAAAAATTGCTAGAAATTGTTGTGCGTCTTGCTCAATTTCCAAAGGGGAAAAGAGGATGACTAGAAAAATAATTGGCCCCAGTAGATATTGGAGTCTATTAAGCAATGCTTTCAATTAATATCCTTTTGAGCATTTCAAGCCAAAATTCTTAAGAGCCCACTCTTTATATATTGAGCTGCCTCATGATCAGTTCCAGTTACTCGTATAAATTCCAAGTATTTAATACATATAGCGTTTTTTCCAACTAAGAAGCTTTACTGACTTTTTTCAAATTAGGAGTATCATTTGTGCACGATACTCCTAATGATAATAAAATTAAACTGCCTCTTATACCACGCCTTCATTGAAAAAAAATAAAGTAATCAATCTAATGTTTATGGTCTGAAGACATTTCCATTTCAGATGATTTTTCCATCATATTCTCCATGTTGCCCATCATATTTTTCATTTTCCCCATCATATTTTTCATTTTATCCATTCCCATTTCTTTCATTCCTCCCATTTTCATATCTTTCATCATCATTCCCATCGGCTTCATTTTCATACTCATCATCCCCATCATTTTTTCCATCGAGTCCATATGTAACTTCATTTCTTTTGCATGTTGACTCCATAAAACCATTTTTGTTTCATGCTTAGTTGCTTTATGCATCTCATTCATTGTTTTGTGCATTGAAGCCATGTGGGCCTCCATTTCTTTCATGTGCTTTGCCATCATATCTTCTGAGCTGTCTTTAGACATGTCCATCTTCATACCATGTCCTTTGTTTTTTCCCATTCCTGCATTAACGACAGTTGCAAAAGTAACTCCTAATACAACCAAAAATAACACTTTTCTAATTTTCATTTTTTTCTCCAATTTTAAAGAGTGAATAAAAAACACTCAAGTTAACATTTTTTTTATCAAATACTCTTAAACATATTTCAAACCAAATTTTGAAGTGACCTTTTTCTTAATTAATTCAACCGCCTCGACAGGGGAGTCCGTAATTGTAATAAGTTCCAAGTCTATTTTGCTGATCGCCTTATTCTCTAGAAGAGTCAATTCAAGAAAATTTATTAATGGCGTCCAATATTTTTTTCCTAAAAGAATAACTGGGAATGCTTTCATTTTTCCTGTTTGGATTAGGGTAACTACTTCAAACATTTCATCTAGAGTACCAAACCCACCTGGAGCTGCTATAAAGGCATACGAATATTTCGCAAGTATCAGCTTCCTTGCAAAAAAATATTTAAATTCCAAAAATGTATCAAGATAAGGATTTGGTTTTTGCTCTTTAGGAAGTTTAATATTACAACCAATTGACCTACCTCCTGCATTTTTTGCACCTCTATTAGCAGCTTCCATAAGTCCAGGACCACCACCAGTTAAAACTGTAAAACCTGCCTTGGCCAATTGTTCCCCTAAACTATAATCATAATCATAATATTCATATTCTTCTCCAAACCTTGCCGAACCATAAACGGTCACACAAGGGCCAAGCTTTCTAAATACATAAAATCCTTTTACAATCTCCCATGTTATTCTAATTATCCGTAGGATATCTCCAAATATAGGAGAGCTTGCATTAAGCAGGAACTCATCATTTTTATCGCAGCAACATTTGCCCCACTCACTAGATTTATTCAGTAATCTTTCCTTACTCATTTATGTCCTATTTTCTAAGATTTTTTCTTGTGTTTTAGTTTGCACGATTTACCAGTTGTACAACTATGACAGTCAGAATCTTTACAGCTCGACTTTCCATCACATTTTTCACATGCATTATGACAACATGACTTGTCCAATCTACATTTTCCCAATTGACAAAGATTCGTTTCCTGATTGTTAGTGCCCAATCCGCTACAGGATGAGGCCAGAGCTAGTGATAATGTTAAAAATAGAATTTTCATTTTTTCTCCCATGTATAATTATTTACGAATTACTTCAACTTGTGTTGACTCTTTAAATTCAAATTTATTATTTGTTTTAACAACTGAGAAATGATTATTAATTAACTTTATCACTTTTCCCCGTCCCAAATAAACAAGTTCACATACTGATCGACCATATCCTGTATGCTCAATATTGCCTCCCATACTTGTATTTTCATGCATTGTAATATTATTATCAGCTGTCCAACTACAATCTGATCTTTCAAATTTGATGGTATCTCCAACTTTAACTTCATTTTTCCCGAGGCAAACGATGGCCTCAGTTGCACTTAGTTTCTTAGCAACACTGCCTCTCATAAATGTATGTGCACAGCTAGATAAAATTAAAAGAGATAGTATATAAATTATTTTTTTCATAAAAACCTTCCTAAGCAATCCCATAGGCCAACATAGCATCAGCAACTTTAACAAAGCCGGCAATATTAGCACCTTTTACATAGTTAATAGCACTACCTTTATCTTCACCGTACTCAACACATTGTTGGTGTACATGCTCCATAATTTGCTTAAGCCGATTATCAACTTCCTCTCTGGTCCATGGAATTCTTAAAGCATTCTGACTTTGTTCAAGGCCTGAGA
The DNA here is from genome assembly GCA_002720865.1 of Halobacteriovorax sp. GTDB lineage: Bacteria > Bdellovibrionota > Bacteriovoracia > Bacteriovoracales > Bacteriovoracaceae. Next base: position 929,863 of record PBIO01000014.1, on the reverse strand, counting down.
CAGCGACTCCGCCAGCATTTGCTGCTTTTGCGGGAGCAAATAAGATACTTCCTTCTTGAAAGACTTTGACCNCATCTAATGTACAAGGCATATTNGCACCCTCTGCAACTAAGCTAACTCCATTTGTAACTAGTTCTTTTGCGTCCATCTCATTTAACTCATTTTGGGTGGCACAAGGGAAGGCGAGATCGGCCTTTATTATCCAAGGTTTTTTTTCTGCATGATATTTTGAACTAGTATATTTATTAGCGTACTCGCTAATACGACCTCTCTTGTTAAACTTTAGATCTTTTAACCATTCTATTTTATCAATATCAAATCCTTCTGGGTCGTGAATAAAACCGCTCGAATCTGAAAGCGTCACTACTTTTGCTCCTTCTTGAATTAGTTTCTCTGCACAAAATATTGCAACATTTCCAGAGCCTGATACTAGTGCTGTCTTTCCTTTCAAAGTCTCATTAATCTTGGCAAGCATATGACCAGTGAAGTAAATAACCCCATAGCCAGTTGCTTCTGTTCTGATCAAGCTTCCTCCATAGGAAAGCCCCTTCCCAGTAAGGGTTCCAACAAATCTATTATTAAGACGCTTATATTGCCCAAAAAGATAGCTTATCTCTCTTGCTCCAACTCCAATATCGCCCGCTGGTATATCAGTATCTTCACCAATATATTTAGAAAGCTCAATCATCATTGACTGACAAAATCGCATCACTTCACGATCACTTTTACCCTTGGGATCAAAATCACTTCCACCCTTAGCACCTCCCATAGGAAGCCCTGTTAGTGCGTTTTTATAAGTTTGCTCAAAGCCCAAAAATTTAAGAACTGATTGAGTTACACTTGGGTGAAAACGAAGGCCTCCTTTGTAAGGGCCAATAGCATTATTAAACTGAACCCTCCACGCACGGTTACAACGAATATGATTACTGTCGTCTTCCCAACATACTCTAAAGATGATGGTTCGATCTGGCTCAGTCATACGTTGTAGAATATGTCCATCATCATATTTGGGATTAGACATTGCAAAAGGCATAACGGATTCTGTAAACTCTTGAACTGCCTGATGAAATTCTCCCTCAGCAGGATTTCTTTGAACTATTCCTTCATTAAAAACTTTAATTTTCTCATGCACTTTAAAATCGTTGTTATTCATATTAATTCTCCTGTTTTAACTATGGGGCGCTGGAATTGAAAAGAAAATCACAAACATCAAAGCAAGCTGCAAGAATAAACAACCCATTAAAGCAATTCCCTGTTGTTGTCCTTTCAGTTCTAACCTAATTAATTTAAAAGCGATAAACGTCTGCAATAAAAAATAACTAGCAAATCCCTTAGAAGCAAAGTTAATAATTTCAAAAACATTTGCCGACCATATAAGAAAAATCGCTGCTGCGATGACTGCCATATAATAAACCTTCAAAGAAAAAGAGCTTGGAATTATTTCTTTAAGTAGTCCTCCAGCCCCAATTGTATCTGCAAGAGCAGCACTTAGTTGACTTGCGATTGCAGCTCCTAGTAACAAAAGAGGTAAAATACTCACGGCCTGGCCAAGACTATAACTTACAGTCGTTTCATTAAGCTCTACAATTGGAAAGTTCAAAAAGATTGGGCAAGTCAGTCCGATAAAAATAATATAAATTACGATTGCAATCCCCTGGGAATTTCTAGAAGCTTTTACTCTCATATCAGTTGAATAGTGCTCCCCCATAAATCTTGTTGTTTCAAAACCTTGTGTCACCATCAACATCCCTGCAAGCATGGCCGTCTTTTCAAACAACGTAAGTGTTTTAATTGGACTGTGTTGAAACCAATCAGTTTGTGTAATCACATCATAGCTTGCGAGTGCAATGAGAACTCCTGTAATTACTGCAAGTTTAATTGTCACAGCTATTAACTCTATCCTTTCAAGTCCTTTAGTTCCTCTCCACCAAGCGAGACCCATCACACTTAGCAAAGTAACCGTCGTTATCCATTTCATTATTAGAATTTGATCGATACCAAATTCCTTTGAAATAAATGATGTAAATAAACTAATATAAAATGCTACTGAAACAGCATATGACAATCCGAGTAGAACTTGCGATATTTTTTCAATTTTACAAACGAAATCACCATTATTAGATATTAAATAATTTTCAGCATGCTTAATATTAAATCGGATGACAATTCCAATTGAATATCCAAAAACAGACAAAATAATCATTCCCAAAGGTGCCCACTTACCAAATACAGAGTGTAGAAGTGGAGCAACTATTAAAAAACCACTTCCAATAATTGAAGAAAGTGGAGTTACTGTTGCTTTCCATAATTCAGACTCAATAAGTTTTTTTCTTATCAACAAAACGCCCATTACAAGAGTCGAAACAATTGCAATGCTGTTTAGTAAATCTTCGTTGTTAATATTTATTTCCATTCAATCTCTTCTTTGCATCATTAATGATGTTTAAATTTTCCGATATTTTTAATATCCGTCCAATGTGTTGTTTGATGACATTTGAAACAATCCTGAACTCTCGCATCTGGTCTATTTGGTATCTTCTGTGACATCATATTAAAATGCATTTTGTAATGACTTGGAGGTGCTTGATGGCATTGAATACAATCTCTTGATTTTGGAGATGGATGACGAAATTCAGCAATATTCCACATGTCAGTCCTATGACATTGAACACAGTTATTGCCAAAAAGCTCAAAGTGCTTGTCGTCGTTTGAGTGGCAGCTAGCGCAGTTTAAAAGTGTTTCTTTTTTAGAAGTACTTGGGTGAACAAAAATGCTATCTTGATTAATATCTCTTCCACTTAACTCCATTATATATGAATGCATAATGTTTTTTTCGTCGTCTGCTTTCGTACTTTTACTTAACATTAGCATACCCGTTTCTGATAAAAAGCTATGATCCATATTGGAAATATGGCCTGATCTTCCTATATGTTCTTTATGGCATCCTAAACATGTTGAAATATCTGCATGAAAAGAAGTTGGTTGACGCTCTAGAATATCAATATCATTCGCATGGCAAACAACACAATTTTGTCTCTCAACTCCTTTCATCGGACTATGACAGGCCATACAATCATTATCTAAAAATGAATGGGCCTGACTTAATTTTCCTGGGTTTACTGCTTGTTTCCAAATGACTCCACCTAACGTTGACTCTTTAAAGTGAGTAGGATTAAACATAAAATGTTCAACAGATATATAGATTAAGGTCAAAGATAAGATTGCAAATAAGATATTTTTCACAGCCACCTCAAACCAAAATAAAATTCACTAAAGATGTGAAATACTAAAATGCCATAAAGGACTAGGGAAATAACAATATGAAACTTTAACCATCTTTTAAACCAAAGTTTTATCGTTTCATGCATTTTAATAGAATACTCAACATCAGAGATTGAATCTGCCAGCTTAAGTAAAGTTATTTCGTCAGATGGAGCACCTGCCATGGCCAGTGATAGCTTCTTAAAGAAAAATGGAAGATAGGTTATTGTTCCGTGGGTGTTTAAAAAATTAGAACTTACTTTTATTGATAGATTTTCATATTGTTCTAATAACTTTGTCCAAAGTTGTTTTTTATCCCTCATTTCAGTTGTGATTTGACCCAAGAGATAGCGTCCTATAAAGCCACTAATCACAACAAGTAGCATAAGAAGAATTAAACTTATACCAACCAGACTATCAAAGCGATGTCCTGTGTGTATTAAACCTAGAATAGGACCGATTATACCTGCATAAATATGCCACCTTAAAAAGGTGGACATCTTCATCCACTTTGTAAAATGAGTTTTTATTTTTTTTAATCTTTTAACTATAAGATAGAGCAAAGGTACAAACATAAAAAAGGTAGCGATAATACCAATCATGCTTCCTGTAAAGCTTCCTGGAAATGAAGGAGAACGATGGAGAATAAACCCCACCCATAATACTAACATGAGTATAACAAGTCCTGTGACTGTATGACGCTCTTGTAGATTCATCAAACCTCAATACTCACATTTCCATTGGTTTTTGCCTGACATGCCAAAATAATACCTTCTCTTTTCTCATCATCTTCTAAAGAATCTTCAGCTTCCATCGAAACTATTCCTGAAAGAAGCTTAACTTTACACATTCCACATTCTCCAGAGCGGCATGAGTTTTCAATTTCAATACCATTTTCTTCAGCCGCTTCTAATATTGTTTGTTCACTTGTAATGTCCACTGTCTTATTTAAAACTGTAAATGTTAGTTTTTTTGGTTCTTTCTTGTTTGCAACAGCATTTACTTTCTTTTCAGTTTTAGGCTTTGCAGAACCGAAAGCTTCTGTCTTAATTTTTTCTTTCGGGACACCAAGCTCGGCAAGTATTAATTTTACAGCATCCATCATTGGAATTGGACCACAGATATGTACTGCTTTTGCATTGAGATCGGGAATGAAGTTATTTATAAGCTCTTTAGTAAATCTTCCTTGAGGACCCATCCAACTTGTGCCTTTGGCCCTTGTCATACTAGCCAAAACATTTAAATTAGCATGACGAGATTGAAGATATTCAAGCTCTTTTTGATAAATAAAATCTTCACTGGTTTTTGAACAAAAGAGAAAATAAATTTCTCCAGTCCAACACTTGGCAGTTAAATATCTCACAGCACTCATCATAGGAGTAACTCCAACTCCACCAGAGATCAGAACAATGCTATTTGCATCAGTCCCATTAAAATAAAATTTACCGTAAGGAGCATTAACTTCAACCACATCATATAGTTTAAGATCATCATGAAAGTATTTACTAACTAAACCTTTATCTTCTCTTTTTATAGTAACTTCTATGAAGTCTTTCACAGTAGGAGATGATGCGATTGTGTAGGATCGCCTAACTTTTTTTCCATCTATATCCAGCACGAAAGTAACAAATTGCCCTGGCTCATAATTAAATGCAAGAGAAGAGTCATCAATATTGGCCAATCTAAAAGTTTTAACTGCTGGAGCTTCATCAAATATACCAATTATCTTAAGAGGGCCTGAATACTTTTTGGTTAGTTTTTCAATTTTACTAATAGATTTTGACTCATTAACCGTTTCCTTTATTTTAGGCTCTCGGTCTTCTATAATTTCAGGTTCAGTATTTTCTGCTGGCACTTTTTTTGAGAGACCTTCTAAAAGAATTGCAGCTCTTTTCATTTTAAAGAAATACATCCAAATCATTATCAACATAAAGAGAATCAGTATGACCATAATTGATGTGTGGAAAAAAGACATTCCAAGCAAAAATGAATGCTTTTGTTTTGCTTGAAGTGACATAGGTATAAGATTCATCTCCTTTTTAAACCAACGAAGAGCAATATTTTGAGGGGCCTTACCTTCTTTAATAGCTTTATTTGCAGCTATTCCACTATTAAATTGACTTACCCCTTGTTTGATTTCTTCTAAAGCATTTTCTAACTTCAAATAATCAGTAACTTCGCTAGTTATATTCAAGTCCTTAAAACCACTATTTATTAATATTCTTCCTTCTTCTATTCTTTTATCTGCTGCCTTTAATATTTCCTTTCTTTTTTCTTCTGTTAGTTCTTTAAGATTCATCATCGTCGGATATATATCCCAAGTTGTAGGTGACTTCTTCCCACAATTTCCACCAGGGCATCCGGCCATCATGCCGCCTTTTCCACCCATCATGCCGCCTTTTCCACCCATCATGCCGCCCATGCCACCTTTTCCACCCATCATGCCGCCCATGCCACCTTTTCCACCTTCCATGTCGGCCATACTATCTTTTCCATCTGACATGTTGTCCATTCCATTTGAGGAATCTAATTTCATGGAATCGGAGTTATTTGCTTTAGGTTTACTATCATTTGCATAGACATCAGGGTGATGACTCTCATGCTCCTTATCTGAAGTTTGAGAATAAATATTCAAAGATGAAACTGTTAAAATGATAAGTATTAATAAATGTTTAATTTCTCCTCTCCTCTTCATTTTTTTAAGCGATGTCTCTTACTTAAAGTATATTTTTAAAATAATTAAAAATCTAACAAACTGCAACCTTCTTGATAATCCTAAAAAAGTGCAAATAATTTTAAATGGAAATTTATAATTATTTTTTAACGCGTACTAAATCACCCTCTTTAAATTGAAAAGATCCGTCTGTTTTAACTAATGAATAATGTGAATTTATAATTGATTCAACTCTTCCTTTACCAATTTCAATTAGCTTGCAAAGGCCACCTAGTCCTTCAATAGAATTATCATATTGGTTACAGTCGTTATTATAAAAAATAATACTATTTCCTACATCGACTTCATTGTTCCCTAAACAAATATGGGCATCTTTCTCGCTCATCTTCATCACAACATTTCCTCGCATAAACTTATGCGGATTACTAGAGCAACTAACTAGCCACCCGAGAAAAAAAACCTTTATCAGCAAATTCATAAATCCTCCTTTAATTCCTATCTTTCAAATAAAAACCGATATTTCTTGATACATACTAAGCTTATAGGGTCTTTTAATTCGTCTTTATAATCCAATATTTTTTTCATCGGCCTCTCTAATGCTTTTAAAACGTCTCTTCTCTTTACGATACCTGCTAAATATCCTTGTTTGACTTTATTTATTATCCATAATTACTTGCGTGGGGTAGGCAGTATCAAATTCTCCATTTAAATAGTATTTAAAGTAGAAGAAAGTTGTACACGTTAGAGCAAGAATAGATATTGCACTCATCATATATCCTGCAAACCTAACTAGTTTCGAGTTTTCTTTTTTTCCGTAATAAATTATCAATAACCCAATACCTAAAACTAGTATTTCAAAAACAAATGCAATATCACCTAAAAACTCTGCCATTATTTATCCTTTTTTCTTTTTATTATTCTATAAACGATATAAGAAATTCCAAAAAATATTACTGAAGAAAAAATGCTAATAAGCATGTAATGATCATGTATAGAGCTACTATGCCAACTCATCAAAGCTACACCTCAGAACTTTTTTGCTTAAATAAACCTGCCCTCTTCGGTAGATACGCGGGAACATTTTTTTTATAATCTAAATATTCTTTCCCGAATTCCTTAATCATTTGCTTCTCTTCACTTTTGCCTAAGCTATGATACATAAAGAGAAGAACTGGAAACATTACTAATGTTAATAACGTCGGCCACATCAACAAAAATCCAAACATAATTGCTACAAACCCTATATATTGCGGATGTCTTACCTTCGAATAAAGACCAGTAGTCGCTAGAGTTTTATTTCTTTGGGCCAAGTGCAATACTTTCCAACCTGAAGACAACATCACGAAACCGGTTACAATAAAAATATTTGCTGCAATATGGATTGGGTGAAAATGTGGGTCAATCTTTGAATCTAGAAAAGCACTCCAGAGGTGTCCATTTTCATGTGAGAAAATATTTAAGCCAGGGAACTTTTCACTTAACCATCCTGAAAGAAAGTATATAGTGAGGGGAAATCCATACATTTCGGTAAATAAAGCCAAAATAAATGCTGAAAACCCACCGAGAGATCTCCAATCTATGGCACTCTTTGGTTTAGTAAAACTAAAAGCAAAAATAATAAAAATTGCTGAATTTAAAACTACTAAAGTCCATAATCCATATCCTGATTCACCGTGCATTATGCTCCTCCTTATTTTTACTTTTTTCAAATTCTTCACTATCACTGCGATGAGAATCATGGTGTCCATGGCCGCCATGTCCATGATCTCCATGCATAAAGATATGCATTAGCGGGCAAAGGAGTAAAATACTATAGGGTAGTAGGCCTAAAGCGTGTTCTAAATGATAGGTGTAAACCCAATAACCAATCCCTAACAAGCAGAGTAAGACTATTGGGTTTTTCCAAAAATTTTTTATTTCATTTCTATTCATATATTTACCTTCCTTAAATCTTTATCTTTTTAAGTCTAAGTGAGTTTGTAATTACGGAAATAGAGCTAAAACTCATCGCAGCGGCTGCAATCATCGGACTCAATAAAATTTCAAAGGCTGGGAAAAGAATACCTGCTGCGATGGGGACTCCTGCGGCATTGTATATGAAAGCAAAAAACAAGTTCTGCTTAATATTTGCCATTGTTGCTCGACTTAATTTTCTAGCTCTAACGATTCCACGAAGATCACCTTTTACAAGAGTTACTCCCGCACTTTCCATCGCCACGTCTGTACCAGTTCCCATAGCGATACCAACTTGAGCTATCGCAAGTGCTGGGGCATCGTTAATTCCATCTCCGGCCATGGCAACAATTTTTCCTTCAGCCTGAAGTCTTTTAACTTCTTCAACTTTTTGCTCTGGTAATACTTCTGCAACAACTTTATCAATCCCAAGTTTACTAGCTACTGCTTCTGCTGTAGTCTTGCTATCACCAGTAAGCATAACTATTTCTAACCCTTCATTATGTAATTCTGTAATTGCCTGCAAGCTTGTTTCTTTTATTGGGTCCGCAACTCCGATTAGTCCTGCAAATTTATTATCTATTGAGACGAACATAACAGTCTGTCCTTCTCTTCTATATTTTTCAGCTTCATTTATGACATGATCTATTGAAATATTTTCTTCTTTCATTAATGCTTTATTTCCGAGAGCAATCTTTCTTCCTTTAATAACTCCCTTAACGCCTTTTCCTGTTACTGAGATAAAATCATCAACATCAATTAAGGATAAACCTTGTTTTTCAGCACCTCTTACAATTGCTTCAGCTAAGGGGTGCTCACTTCCTTTTTCTAGACTTGAAACCATTGCTAAAAATTCATCTTTATTTTGGGCAGCTTCTGGATTGATCGTTACAAGCTCAGGTCTTCCCTCTGTTAAAGTCCCCGTCTTATCGACAACAAGAGTCGTTACCTTTCTCATAATCTCTATTGCCTCAGCATTTTTAAAAAGAACTCCCATCGTAGCTGCACGACCCGTTGAAACCATTATTGACATTGGAGTTGCGAGGCCGAGTGCACATGGACATGCTATGATTAAAACGGCAACGGAATTAATTATAGCGTAGGCCATAGCAGGATCGGGTCCCCAATTCGCCCAAACAATGAACGTAATAATCGCAATTAATAATACGATAGGGACAAAATACCCCGCAACAACATCGGCTAATTTTTGAATAGGAGCCTTGCTTCTTTGTGCTTCAGCTACCATATGGATTATTCGAGAAAGCAAAGTATCGGAGCCTATTTTTTTTGCTTCCATAATAAAGCTACCAGTTCCGTTTACTGTTGCACCAACAACAGAACTATCTTTAGATTTCTCAACAGGTATTGGCTCACCAGTTATCATTGACTCATCAACATTACTTTTACCTTCAACGACAATGCCGTCTACTGGAATCTTTTCTCCTGGACGAACTCGTAATTTGTCATTTAGCTGAACATTTTCAAGTGGAATATCTTCCTCTGATCCATCTTCACTAATACGCCTGGCAGTTTTTGCAGCTAGACCAAGTAGTTTTTTTATTGCTTCACCTGTTTGATTTCTAGCTTTCAGTTCTAAGACTTGGCCTAAAAGTATCAAGGTCACAATCACTCCCGCTGCCTCATAATATACAGCAACATGTCCCAGTGAATCTTTAAATGAGTTAGGGAACATGCTTGGGAATAAAGTGGCCACGAGGCTATAGAGATAGGCGACACTAACGCCAATACCAATTAGGGTGAACATATTCAGGCTTTTCCTAATAATGGAGTCGATTCCTCTCACATAAAAAGGCCATGCTGAATAAAGGCAGACAGGAGTGGCGAGAAAAAGTTCAAGGTAAACTTTGAACTTCGGGGAAATGATCTTTGAAATGGGTTGACCTGGGAAGAGATCACCCATTGATATTATAAATAAAGGTATAGTGAACAGTGCCGCCAACCAAAACCTTTTGGACATATCTTTTAATTCTTCATTTTCGCTATCATTTGCAATCAATGGCTCAAGTGCCATACCACATTTAGGACAACTTCCTTGACCAATTTGCCTGATTTCTGGATGCATTGGGCAAGTATAAATAGCATTAGGATCAGAACTATTTTTAATCTGTAATTTACCGTGAGTCGAATGAACATGATTTTCATGGCAACTGGTTTTAGCCTCGGTCATTTACTTTTTCCTTCCAGTTTCTTTCAAAACCGCAACTAATTCATCTATCAAATCTTTAGCTTTTTTTTCATCATCAGTAAGTGCATTCATTATACATGCACCCACATGCCCTTCTAAAACTCGACCTTCAACTTTTCCTAAGGCTGCAAATACGGCTTTAAATTGATTGAGGATTTCGATACAATACCGCTCATCCTCAATCATTTTTATAATTCCTCGTACTTGGCCTTCAATTTTTTTCAACGAATCAATTTCTTTCGTATGATCAGTACCTTTTACGTTCACTACTTTCCCCTAGAAAGAAAAATTATTTTCCCTTTTGAACTAAAGTTCCTTCAGTAAGTTTAAAGCTACCATCAGTTTTCACTTCAGAGTAATGAGAGTTCAGTAACTTTGTAACGGTTCCCGTTCCCAGAACTTTCATATGACACTCTCTAACGTCTCCACCGCCCTCATCTCTCGCACCACTAGCAGTTCCTATACAATGATTGGTGTAAAAACTTAATTTTTCACCAATTTTGACATCGTTGTTCCCTAAACAAACATGAGCTGTATTTTTGTCTGTCTTCATTGCGACTGTCCCACGCATGAAATTATGAGCACAGCTTGAAAGTAAAAGGGCCAAGGCAACTGTTGTTAAGATAGTCTTCATTGTGTTTCTCCTTAAAAAAGTAATTGTTAATCAATTAATTATTTCTCATTAGTACCCTACCCCCCATAGGTATAGGAAGTACATGATCTATATCAGCTTTAAAAATTTAAAATAATAGTCGATAGCAACGTAAAGCGACACGAGTTAATTCAGTCAATTTACCAGTATAAAGTTAAGCCTAGACCACACTTACATAAACAGTAAGGCAATCGCAGTGCCAAAAAATGATATGTGAATCCCTACAGCCTTTAAGCATGTTACAGATTTAAGAAGAGGAACTGAGCCTAATAAAATATTGCATATATATTGCGTGCAATATTTTTAATTATTGTATCTTTGCAATATTAAAATCTGTACGGAAGTCTCAGCTCGAAAACATGTCGGTATCGAAATGTCCTCGATCCCTTTAAATACCTGAAAATATTACAGACTCGATTTGCCAATCAACCTCTAAAGCGATTGTATAGCCTACTGTGTCGAAACTTTAGAAGTGGCACAGGCCTTGCTCATAGACTGAGCAGATAGCGAATTTAACCGCTGGGGGAAAGCTTGAAAAAAATTGTTCTTGGAACAACATTCACCGCACTAGTTTTGATTGGAGGTTTCTATCACCAACAAACAAAGCATGTAACCAGCTATGTAGAAATTCCCTACATCAAGGCGGTGTATTCCAAGCCAGTTACTTACGATCCGGCCCAGATGAATGATGGGGCTTCACTAATATTTTCAGAGCTTGTTTATGAAGGCCTTCTTAGATTTACCGAAACCTACGGCATTCAAGCAGGGATCGCCAAATCTTGGGAAACAAGCAAAGACGGCAAGACTCTCACCTTCATATTAAAAAACAACGCCAAGTTTCATAATGGCGATAAGATCACAGCTTTTGATGTTGTTGCTTCATTAAGTCGAATGGTTGCCCCTGAAAGCAAAGTCTTTAAATATTACGATATGATTTTAGGTGCTAGTGATTACCATAGCGGCATTAGCAAATCGGTTTCGGGGATTAAAGCCAGTAATGATCACACAGTAACCATTGAACTTAAAAATCCCTTTCCACCAATTCTATATGTTTTAGCCGGTGGAACAGCCAAGGTTCTTCCTGCAAAACTTTTAAGGACAAAAGACTTCTTTAAGAACCCCATTGGCTCTGGCCCATTTTCAGTAGCCAAAATTGATAAGATTGATATTGAGCTTAGACGCTTTGAAAACTATCACGGTAAAAAACCGCATATTAAATCTATGATTTTAAGGGCCGTTGATCAAACCACGGCAATGCAAGAAGCTAAAGAAGGAAAAATGCACGATCTTTCTAGCTGGCCATTAAGTGGTCTTGAAGATGTTTTTAAAGAAGGACAAGATTTTAGCACTGTTGTTGCCGATACATGGATCATTGGATTCAATACAAGAATTGCACCGCTAAATGATATAAAAGTCCGTAAAGCTCTAAAGCAAAGTATCGACTCTGAAAAATTTAGAAAAACTTTTTACCCAAGTGCTGCACAGGCAAATGGATATGTGCCTACAGGTTTTCCCGGCTATATTAAGAATGAAAGCCCAATACAGCAGGAGGAAATACCTAAACATAGTCCTATTACAATAACTATTCCCGAAGGCCTTGATAAAACAAATGAGATTGCTACTTTTTTTGAAACCACTCTTAAAAAGAAAGGTTGGAAAATAAAAACTGAAGTTTTATCTTGGCCTGAGATGATGAAGAGGTATGAGGATAAAACGTTACAAACCTTTCTTGTCTCTATGATAGTGGATTATCCGGACACTGAATTTTTACTTAATAACTTTGCTTCAAGTAACCCTGATAATTATAGCGGTATAAAGGACAAATTAATTGATTCTTTACTTACATCAGCAAGAGGTCTTCAAGACAGAGTAAAAAGATTTGATGTTTATAAAAAATTGGCCAACAGAATTGAAACTCTCGCTCTATCGGCAAATTTATTTCACTCGAAACCACATTACTGGATTCACAAATGCGTAAAAGGATTCAAGCCAAACCTTTTGGCCGTTGCTTATATTGATTATCGAAAAGTTAGCTTTGATAATTCATGCTTAGAGGAGGCCAGTAAATGAATCGTAGCCTTTCCTTTAAAGAATATTTAAACAAAAAACTGTTGCCATATAAAATCATTTTACCGGCATCATTAGCGTTAATTACGGCAATTATTACGGCGTACTCCATATTGATATTCTATTCAGACTCTGACCTCTCATTTGCAAGGGCCATCTCTCCCCATATTTCAACTCTTATTGAAACTCAAGATGGGCCGGAGCTTCAACGTTTTATAACCTCGGTGGCAAAAGAAAAAGGCATTAGGATTGAAATTTTTGATGATAAAAGAATTATTGCCTCCAGTGATTCAACTACCACTGTTGGCATTCCACTTAAAAATATCGGCATGGGCATATTGGGAATTAAAACTAAAATCTCCAGAGATAATTTAATATCGACGGTCAAAATCAAAAGAGATGGTGGCCCAGCAAATCTTAATTCTAATATTCGGATTTTCAACCCGACTTTTGAGCTATTTTTTATGGTTATGATTATTTCAGCAATAATATTTTTTCTCAGTTTTTTAATTCTAAATATACTAGCAACAAAGATCATTTCAACAGCACAAAAATCAATTGAACCTATTAAAGAACTTGAACATAGTATTAGAAAGCTCTCGGAATTTGGAGAAGTAAGTCTTTCAAACTATATGTATATTGAAGAACTTGAAAATATCTATAATACGATTCTAACCACAAGCTCAAAACTAAAGCGTAGTAATGATAACTTGGCCCAAGCGAAGGCCAAGGAGTTAACCGTTGAAGCTTATAAAAGACTCATACATGACCTTCACACACCTGTTGCGGCTCTAAAGCAGATGATTAAAATTATTAATAAAGAAGGTATTCCCCAAGATAAAAAAGATTTTGCAAAAATGCGAGTGGCTGAGATTGCAGAACAAATTTTATTTCAGGTAACGGCATCCAAAGGAAATCTTAAAGTAGATATTGATCGCAAAGAGAATGACTTAAATGAATCTGTTCGTAAGGCAACTGGGCAGGCGCAAATGGCATTAACAGAGGTTCAAAATGTAGAGATAGTTGAAAAATACGACAGCTCTATAAAGTCGTTTCTTCATGACAACATGATGCTAGGTAGAGCAATTAGCAATCTTGTCGTTAATGCTATCGAGGCCAGTAAAGGTCAGGTTGAAGTTGTAGTTAAAAAAATAAATAAAGAAATATCCATCGCTATTTCTGATGATGGTGAAGGAATTAAACAAGAAGATGTTTCTCTCTTTTTACAAGGAAGGGGGAAATCAAAAAAGAAAAATGGTGTTGGTATTGGATTGTCCAGTGCTAACCATATTATTAGACTCCATGGTGGTAAAATCATCTATAGAAAATCGCATCTTGGTGGAGCATGTTTTGACATAAGGATGTAGGGGTAAATTATGAATAAAGAATTAATTTTATTGGTAGACGATGACAAGGCCATTTTAGAAAGTAGTGAAATCCTGCTCTCTGATGAGTTTTCTATTTTAACGGCAACAAGCGTGAATGATGCAAAGGATATAATAAAAACGTCTGACGTTCAGCTTGTGGTTATTGACCTCAACTTTGAGGGACACGCCGAAGATGGCTTAAACCTTATTAATCATATTATTAAAGAGTATCACCAAATCCCCTTTGTGGTATTAAGTGGGGATAAAGATACAAAGCGAGTTGTTGAGGCGATGAAAAGGCCATTAACTGACTTCATAACAAAAGATGGCGATCACGATGACCTCTTAAGAATTGCCATTAGAAAAGGGCTTAGTAAAAAGAAAGAACAAAGCCAGAGAAAAAGTAATTCAACTGAATTTAAAACTAAGTCACCGGCAATATTTAAGATGTTTAAAGACTTGGATAAACTTTTGCGTAGTGGAAGTGATGCCTCGATTCTAATAAACGGTGAATCTGGTACTGGAAAAGAGTACATGGCAAAATATATTGCAAGTTATTTGGGAAAAAGACTTGTCGCCGCGAATATGGCAAGTATCCCAAAAGAAACAGCCGAGTCAGAGCTTTTTGGTCACATGAAAGGAGCTTTCACAGGTGCAACTGCAAATAAGATAGGTCTTCTCGAACAGGCCCATAATGGCGTTTTCTTTCTTGATGAAATTGGTGATTGCTCACTTGAGATTCAAGCCAAGTTACTTCGTGCCGTACAAGAAAGAGAAATTATGCCAGTTGGTGCAACAGTACCAAGAAAAATCACCTTGAGATTTATTGCGGCAACACATAAGGACTTAACTCAGGAAGTTGAAAAAAGTCTTTTCAGATTAGATTTACTTCAAAGGCTTAATACCTTCACCTTTGAAATCCCTTCTCTTAGAGATCGTCCTGAAGATATAGAATATTATACAACCATGTTTATAAATGAGTTTTCTAATGGAATTTTCTTTCAAATTCATCCTTCGGCCTTCCATGCATTAAAGCAACACGACTGGCCCGGTAATGTTCGAGAGTTAAAAAATGTAATCCAAAGGGCAATGATCTTTACAGATAGACGATCTATTAACGACGATATTATCTACAGGGCGTTAAATTGTACTCCTCAAAAAATACAGAAAGAAATCACCAAGGATTCATCATTTGACCTTAACAAGCTTAAGGATGATGAAATCAAAACGACAATTATAAAAGTACTTAAGGCCACAAAAGGAAATAAAACCGCTGCTGCCAAGTGCTTTGGTGTTGATTACTCAACTTTATATCGTTGGATAAAAAAATATAAGTTAGATGCCTTTATCCCTTCTAAAGGCCGAGGTCGCCCAAAGTTGCCTCTTTCAATCACAGGGGTTGAAGTATAATGAAAATTAAAAGTTATATAAACGAACATTCAAAAACAAACTTAGTTTTTATTCCTGGGGGGCCGGGCTTAAGTTCAATCTCTTTTGAAAAGCTTATCCCTTTAAAAGAAAAATACTCATTATTTTTTCTTGACCCTGTGGGGACTACAACAGAACTGAATGACAGCCACAGCTATGAGATTTTGCTTGATGAAGTCAAAGAAGCCATTAAAGACTTAGCGAATGTTGTTTTATGTGCCCACTCGTTCGGAGGCATACAGGCTATAGATATTACTGCAAATAATTACCAAAACATCAAAGGTCTTATCGTTATTGGATCACCTGTTTCAAACAGAGCCTTTTCATCACTTGGTGAACGCTTTGAAAAAGGTATTACCGATAAACATATTGAAATTTCAGGTAAACTTGAAAAACAACCTACGGATGAAATTTATAAAGAGTGGTTCTATATTTATAGAAAATTCTATTTTCACCCTGACCATGCTGATCAATGTATTGCCACTATCACCGATGATTCAGTTTGTGTAAAAAGCTACACTGAGGCCATTGCAGAGAGTGCCACAAAAGAAGATCGACTTCACAAATTAAAGTCAGTCGATATTCCAAAATTATTTATCTCTGGTGAAGCTGATTTGGTAATGCCACCTGAACCTGCAAAAGATGAAGCGGCCTTGGGTGGATTTAATTTAAAAATAATAAATAATGCTGGGCATTTTGCTCATTATGAACAACCACAACAAACAATTGAAACAATAGATAATTTTTTATCAGGGGAGAAATAGTATGAAGACATTTTTAAAAACTATTGCACTATGCTTGGCAATTGCAGCGAGTGCGCAGACAGTTACGAGTTATGCAGAGGGGATTAAAGACCTTCCGGAGTTAATTAAAAGCCAAGAAAGAGTACTCACGCAGTTACTCTCTGGTAATAAGGTTTCATTTTTAGAAGAAAATGGCACCGAAACAAATGAAGTCTTGAGCGATAGAGAAAGAAAAGAACTTATTATAAAAAACATGGTTCATTACATTCGCTTGCTTGA
Organism: Halobacteriovorax sp.; assembly: GCA_002720865.1. Taxonomy (GTDB): domain Bacteria; phylum Bdellovibrionota; class Bacteriovoracia; order Bacteriovoracales; family Bacteriovoracaceae. The sequence goes on along the minus strand of PBIO01000014.1, from coordinate 913,233 downwards.
GGGTGAAGAAGCTCTAATTGGTGAAATCAGAAATCAAGTTTTTCCTGATCTTGATATTAATGAAATTCTTAATGGGCGAATGAATCCGGGAATTTAGTATGCAAATAGTAGCAGTAAAGGCCACTGATTATAAAAAATGGATTGGTGGCTTAATTATGCTTTCATTTAGTCTGATTGGCTTTCTTAGGTGGCAAGCATCGGGAGAGCTTTTCTTTTTACTACTTTTCTTTAGAGATTTTATTGCAGCAGTATTTCTAATAAGAAGAGAAGCGGCTATCAAGACAGGAAACAAGACGATGGCCTCTGTTGCATATATCTCTAGTGCTTTACCCTTAATTTATTTCTCAGCCCCTTATGGCTTAGAAACAAACTCAATCAAACTAGTTGCTGATTTGTTTGCTATAGCTGGATTTTTAATCGTTACTTGGGCCACTATAGACCTTGGAACTAAGCTAGGTGTTTCTCCTGCTAAGCGAGGTACTCGATGCACCGACGGTATCTATAAGTTCATAAATCACCCCATGTATGTTGGCTATGGAGTTGCCCAAATCGCAATGATTTTTATAAACAAATGGAATATAATAATATACTCTTTATCTATAATATTAATGATTATACGAGCCAAGAAAGAAGCAAAGTTGATAAATGAGTGAATATATTTATAGATTCCGATCTATTGAAAAAATTATAGAATTTCAAGAACTGGAAAAACAAGAAATTTATTTTTCAGACCCAAAAGACCTCAATGATCCACTTGAAGGGTTTAGGGATATTTACTGGCAGGGCGACCAGACTCTTTGGAAAAATTTATTTAAAAACTATCTTCTTTGTCTCCAAGATTTATACTTAATGATTAGAATTGGAGGTGAGGATCACCTTGTTACAGATGAGTCCATTCACGTCTTTAGCACTTTTGATAGACTTCCAACACCAATATATCAAGATAAAATTAAAAGCATTTTTGATGATTTTTTTTCAAATGAGAAAATAATTACTTTAATTGAAGGAATCTCACAAAGAGATAGTATTCGACGAACTGAGCTTATCTTTTATTTAGAATCAATACACCTTTACTGTCTTCAGCTAATAAAAAATCACGATGACACTGTTGAAAGTAAAGGTGAATTTGATACTGAAATGGATAATCTTTTAGGAAAAAACCCTCTATTCAATATGGACTTCTTCAACCTCTTAAAAAAAGCAAAAGAAGAGCACAATAAACTTGAAAACTTAGAAGATGTTATCTTTGAAGTAATACAACATACAGCAAGTCAAACAAAGCTAATCAGTTCTCTTAATAACCTAGAAAAGATGGAAAATAATAAAAAGTTTTATCTTTTTGATTTCCCATCAAAATATGTAAAGCAACTTGAGAAATTAATGTTTTGGCCTTGGTATACTGCTTGCTTTTCAAAAAATCCAAAAGATCCCTCTATGTGGGGATATTACGCAAATGGACATAAGGGAATATGTTTAAAGTTTAAATCGACAGAGAAAAATAAAATTAAAGGTATTAATCTAAATACTGTTACTGGTTATGGTGGAAATAAAAATGAAACTCGAAAACATTATGGAGAGAGGTTTTTTGAACTGCATGATATTAATTACAACTCAAAAGTAAAGCCTATAGGATTTTTTAGATCAATAGGACGTTTACCTTACCCTGACTTAATAAATCAATGGTACAGCAACGAGAACAAGGAATTAAGCCCATTAGTCCAAGATATCATTCAAGGTCAAGACAGTTGGCGAGAAGCCTACTGGAAGCGGTTCTATAACGATATACCTCTTAAAATGAAAGAATGGAGTCACGAAGAGGAAACGAGATTAGTTCATACAAGCATTCTAAATGACACTGTAGAGGAAAAAGATCGTCTTCTTAAATATAATTTCAATGATCTGGATGGAATTATATTTGGCTTAAATACCTCTGATGAAGATAAAATTAGAATCATTAATATTGTTCATGATAAATGCATGGAATATGACTCTTTGGATTTTAATTTCTATCAAGCTAATTATGATGTCAAAACAAGTCAAATAACAATATCGCCTCTAAGCTTAATTAAATTTACAAAATAATATCTCGATTATATTGCTTCCATGCAATTTCTGAATTGTTGCACGCAATAAATACGCAATATTTTATTTTCTAATTTTCCAATTCAAACTTTTCTAAATATTTGATTTCACTCAATCATGCCAACTAATCAAATTTGGCACACATCCTGTAATAGATAAAAGCAAGATTAACAACTGAGAAGCACTCAGGGGGAAATATGCTTTTATCAAAAATAAAAAAAACAGGAATTAAAAGAAGTAAGAACTTCAAAAAATCTTTTGTAAAAGACCAAACAAAAAAGTTCATTCACTTTCTTAACAGACCTATCAATGAGGAAAGGCTTCGAGAAATCGAAGAAGAAAAAGTTCGTATTCAATTTTACTACCCATTCATCAAATAAGGAGAACGTCATGGACGCTAGAGAAATAACTATGGAAACAAAAAGAATAATTAAGATTTCAGATAAAAGACAAGAACAAGAATATTTAAGAAAAATGAACTTCGTACCTACTGCTTTTAAAAAATACAGTAAAAGAGAACAAGATCAAGTGAGAGAAAAGGTTACACAACTTCCCTCTGATGAGTTTGTTGTTATCTATCTAAGTTTTTGGGAGAACTTTTGTGAATATGAAATTGCAAGAGCAATCTGCTCTACAGTAAGTAAAGTCACTAAAATAAAAACAAAAGCACTTTTAAATTTAAGAGAGATGATTGAATCAGATCAACAAAACAAGGAGCTTCGGATCGCGTAAAGCATAAATTGGCGTGTACTGGACGGTTTAATAAGAAAAATAATTTGGAGAATACAAAATGAACAATGCAAATAAACAAAAAAACGAAACTTTTCAACTTTATTGGTTTGAGCCTCAAAGCAATAAATACTTTCCGGCCGGAGTCGCCTTTCACGATGAGCAGTTTGGAGAATACAGATTAAAAATTGATATGTACCCAGACAATCAATACTACCTAAAAGCTCTTAACTCCACTGATGAGACAGTAAGTTACCGTGTTGAAGTTGTTGTAAAAAAGAATGGGAAGTTTCATCAAAGAAAAGTTGTAGGAGAAGGTTATAGCAGCTCTCAAACAAATGGCGACATAATTATGTCTCTTGGACCTTATACAAAAAAACTACTTCTAGGAGGTAAATAATGATTAATAAATCAAATTATTTATCATTGGGTATTATGTTTGGTTTTATTGCCATCATGGTATTTTTCCCCGATTCTGCTTTTGCACAATATGGCGGTGGCTTTGAATCAAAAATGCAAGGCCTAACCAATAAGTTAATTACTGTCATCTTACCTTTAGTAAGCGTCTTGGGTCTTGTCTATGCAGTGATTCTTGCTCTTACAGGTGATGGTGCGGCCAAAGGTCGAATCATCATGGTTATCGTCTGTAGTATTGTCGGTTTTATGGCCCCTCATATTATCAGTTGGTTTCAATCAGCCGCAGGATCATAATTTGAAACTGAGTCAATCTATCGTACATAGAAAATTAGATTCAAAGCTTAAGATCGTGGGCCTAGAAATCCACGATCTTCTTTTTGTCCTGTTATTTGCAGCGATTATGAATCTAATTTTGGGCCAGACAGCAATAGGTTTTTATCTTGTTTTTGTAGTGCCGGCGATAATGGCGGCGGTTCTGTTTATTGTCAAAAGAGATAAACCTGATAGTTTCTTAGTTCACGCTATTAGGTACTACACAAACTCGGGAGTTTTTTCAGCAGGAGATAAAGGAAAGAATTTTAAATTAAAACAAATGAGGATTAATGAGTCTAAGTTTAAAAGATAAGCTGCCTTACTGGCACTTTGATGGCGATATAATGGTTTTTGAAGATGGAAGCCTCGGTAAGGGATATAAACTTGAAGGGTACGATATTAATTGCACTGACAGCGATAAAATCAACCAACTCTCTTTAAGTTTAGAGCATCTACTAACAGGTGTTGAAGAAGGATTAAGCTTACAGTTTTTTTACAGAGTAAGCCCTAACTACAAAATGGAAACTGACGCACACAGATTAGTTAGCAAAGATGCCCCTTCTATTTACGCTGACATACAAGAAGCGAGATCAGAATTTTTTAAAAGTAATATTGAATATAAAAATTACTTTAAAAGTGAAGTTTTTCTCTTTGTAAGAAGTGATAAACATAACTACTCTAAGCATAAATTCTGGGAGTCATTAAAAAAGTATGAACCAATATTTAAGACTGAGTATGAAGCTTTTAAAAAGAAATTTTTAAGGTCAAGTAGACAGATCGAAAATGCACTTAATCACTGTAGCTTAAATCCAAAAACATTACTGCCGACAGAGTGGCATAAAATATGTTTTGAGTATTTCAACTTAGATCGAGTTGAAAAATTGGGTATTCCTAATTATAGAGATGAAAGTTTATACTTGGCTCCTAATTTTAGTGAACAAGTGGCCCTGACTGATACTTCGTACTCAAAGGGTCATATAGAAATTGGAAAAAAGAAGTTTAGAATCATAACATTGGGTATTCTTCCCGAAGGAGTGACTTACTCTGCAATGATTCATGAGTTTACCAAACTTTCTTTTCACTTTTGGCTATCTCAAGGAATAAAGATTGAAGACCAGAAGAAAGAGCTAGAAAGGTTACAACTTCAAAGAAGAATTGCTCACTCAATGGCATCAGGAAGCAAAAATGTATCCGATCTTGAGTCAGAGAGTAAGCTTGGACAAATTGAAGAGTTAATTCGTGAGTTGTTAGATGGTTCAGAAAAACTTGTTTCGATGAATTTAAGTGTCACTATCTGGGATGAAAGTCTTGAGGAACTGGATAATAAAACTGATTCTCTCTTAAAGGCTTTTAAGGCCCTTAATCAAAGTGAAGGCCTTGTTGAAACCTTTCCTTCCATTGATGCATTTTTGGGTTCTGCCCCTGGAGTTTGTAGTGGACTTAGAGATAAAAAGGTCAAAAGCTCTAATGCTAGTCATCTCTGTCCTGTATATGGAAACTGGCAAGGAAACAAAACTCCTGTCTGCTTAATTCCAACTAGGGATTATTCTTTATTTGCGTTAGATCCATTTGCAAAGGAGCTACCTAACTGGAATGGTCTAATCTTTGGTGGTTCTGGTGCAGGAAAAAGTTTTACCATCTGCCAGTTAATGCTTCAATTTTATGGACAGAAACCTACTCCTAAAATTGTATGGATCGACAACGGTGCCTCTTCACAAAGATTACTTGAAGTTCTTGGTGGTGAATTTATTGATTTAAATATTGATTCAAAAATTTGTCTTAATATGTTTGATTTGAACGGAGAAAAGTCTCCTTCGACCTCAAAGGTTAAGCTCATTCTTGCTGCACTTGAATCAATACTAAAGGATGATGACTCTAATGGCTTACCAAAAAGAGACAAGGCTCTTTTAGAAGAATCTATATTCATGACTTACGATAAGAACTACGGAAAGACACCTACTCTCAGTGATTACAAATCAGTTTTAGAAAAGCATCGAAATCCAGAGATTAAGAAATATGCAGAAATTCTATATTCTTGGACGGGTAATACCGCCTATGGGCGAATGTTAGATGGCCAAAGTAATGTCACCGTTTCAAAGGACTTGATTACCATTGAAATGAAAGGATTAGATACTTACTCTGACCTTCAAAATGTCTTTTTACTTCTCTTTACGGACTTTATTAAGAATGAAGCTGCAAAAGATACGTCAAAACCTTACTTACTGATTATTGATGAGGCATGGAAACTCTTTGAAACAAAAAGTGGATTAAGTTTCACTATGGAGGCCTATAGAACATTTAGAAAATTTAATGGCGGTATTTGGTGTATCAGCCAAAACTATAAAGATTTTTTAAATAATCAAGAAATAAAGAATGCTGTTTTTCCTAATACTAGTAGCATCTTCATTCTAAGGCAGAGAAAAATTGATTGGGAAGATTTCCAGAAAACAATGGACTTCACTGAGGATGAAACGGCGGTGGTTAAAAGTCTTGAATTAGTGAAGGGTGAATATTCAGAGTTTCTGTATATGCAGGATGAAAGAAAAATTGTGTTAAGGCTAATTCCTGATCCACTTAGCTATTGGATATGTACTACAGATGGACATGACAAAGCACAAATAGAGGCCATGAAATCTAAGTTTCCAAAGTTAGAAACAATCCAAATATTAAAAAAACTCGCATATGGCGAAAAGGAGGCAGCATAAAAAAAGTAAAAGTTGTACTTGTTAGTTTTTTGCTAATTTTCCATACGTCAGCCTCTTATTCTTTTTGGGGTGATGGTGGTGCAGGATGGGCGCAAATCCCATACTTAGTAAAAATCTTGGCTGAAAACATTAAACGCTATCAACAGCTAAAATCAATGGTAGACACGGCAAGAAATAGAGATCAGTACATCAGGTTAATAAATTCTGGTCTTGAAAATTCATTGGGTCTTTTAAACTCACTCCCTATTATAGATGAGCGTATTTTATCAGAAATTCATAATTTTCAAAAAGCCTTTAACACCGTTACAAAAGTTTACGGCGCAATTCCAAAGTCAGATGAAGCAGCACTGCACATGCTTCACGATCAAAGTGTTGCTGAAAGTATTAAGATGGCCAGTAATATTAAAAAGTACGCTCAAAAGCAGGAAGAAAACGCAAATAGAGTTTCTATTCAAAGTAGACGCGCCTCTCCAAAGGGAGCCGCAAGAATGACGGCAGAAACAAACTCTAAAATCCTTCACACTCTGAATCAATTACTGCGTATAAATGGACAGATTTTAAAACTTCAAGGTGAGAATTTAGCGATGAATAACAAGGCAGGAAAAGATAGCGTAGGTCATTTTAATAAAATTAATAGTGACATTAAAAGTAACCTAAAAAACTTTGATGGAAGTATGAAATTACTTAAATTCTGATGTTTGAGTACCTTCCAGAGGTGTGTAAGGAGTTAAATGCTAATATGCAAGAGCTGTACTGGATATTAATCGTTCCATTTACACTCATAACGATCATATTAGAATTTTTTAAACTCCCAGAAGGAAATCCAAATGTTTCGGCAATTCTTAAACGAGTTGTAATCTCAATAATTTTGTTAATTTCATTTGACCAATGTATCAACGCTATAGCAATGGTTGGTGATGGAGTAGCAAACAGAATTCATGGATTAACTCAATTAAGTGATTTAATGAAACACTTAGAACAAAACTATAATGAATCTGAGGTTAGTTGGTTAAAATTTAGAGAAGCTGTAATTTTTATTTTAAATTTACTCTCTTACATAATTGCCTACGTTGGTGTTTTTGTGGCCAATGTTTTAGTTCATTTTGTCTGGTCAGTTCTTTATGTATGCTCCCCTCTAATGATTCTGATGTATATTTCAGGGAGAACGTCATTTGTAACCTCTAATCTTTATAAAGGTTTAATCAATGTCGTTACTTGGAAAATATTGTGGTCAATTTTAGGAGTTATGCTCTTAAAGCTTGCAACAAGCCCAGCGGTTGGAGATTGGGATAACTTTCTTACCAGTATCTTAGTTAACCTCTGCATTGGTCTTTCAATGCTCTTTATTCCATTTACCACTAAATCATTAATCAATGATGGAATGTCTGGTGCGGCTTCGGCACTTGCTGCTGCTCCCACTTTTGCAACAGGAAAAGTCGTAACTGAATTTGCAAAAAAACAAGGTCGACGAGTTGGTAAAGGAACGATGCAAGGAACTGCAAACGGGTTTAATCGTATGGGCACCGGAATGAAATCAGGGCTAACACAAGCGAGAAGTCATTTCTCGCAAAAAATGAAAACTACACCACCGGCAGGATTACCCAAAAATGTCATTAAAGTTGATTTTAACAATAGGAGTAATAAAGATGACCCAACTAAATAAGATAAGTGCAAGAGGTCAATGGCTTGCTTTAAATCGAATTGCTTATAGCTACAAAGTTATATGCTTCTCATTGACAGGATGCCTACTGTTTACACTTTCAATTCTGGCCTATGTGGCAACTCTACCGCCAGTTGTCATAGAAAAGACAGGTGAAAACATTGAAAGGTTTACCTCGACAAGGAAAACGGCCGATATTAGCAAAAATGAAATTAAAAAGTTTGTTACAACTTTTATTAAGGCCAATTATGAATGGGAGAAGCTCGATAAGAAAATAATGCTGAATAATATTCACCCTTTTGTTACTGATGACTTTTTGAATCTCATTAAGAGAAAAACAAAAAAGAAATCAAAACCAGTACCCGAATATCGTCAGTATGTTGGAAATATCAAAGTATCAGTTACAGACAAAGAAGTCGTCTCTCAATTTGACAGGATTATTCGTTTAAAGGGAGTTCCTTTTATTTCGGTGACACAAATCTCATTGCAAATAATTAAGGACACTCCTAATAAATGGAACCCATTAGGGCTTTATGTAAATGGCCTAATAGAACACGAGGTTAAATAGATGAAGTTATTAACAATTTTCGGATTACTATTGCTGATTGAGTCAGCCTTTGCAGGAAACATTAGAACGATCCAAGTATCATCAAAAGAGATGAGAACAATTCATCTAAAGCTAGGACAATCTACAGTTTTGAGATTTAGGGAAACTCCTAAGAAAGTCGTCGTTGGAAATCAAAATTACTTTAATGTTGAATTCATTGGTAATGATATAACCATACAGCCACAGGGCCCAGTTAAGACAAATTTATTTGTTTACGGTGAATATCATACTTTTGGATTTATTCTAAAGGCAGGTAATTACAACCAATATGATGACCTCGTAAATGTTCTGTGGAAATCCTCGAAGATGAAAAGAAAAAAAAGAGTTAATCTTTCGGTAAAGACGATTAAAAGGAGCATTAAACTTAAATCTAAGCTGACTTGCTACCTTGAAAAAGTCACAGAGCTTAAACCTAAATTTTACGTTCTTGATTTTAGACTTTTCAATGAAGGGAAGAAAATCATCAGCATTAACGATGTTGATTTATTTCTTACTCGCTCAAAAATTAAATTACCGAAGCAGAGATTGATTTTCTCAAGCCAAAGGATTGAAAAGAATTTAGGAATCAAGGGACGAATTTTTTTTAACTTAAAGAAAAAAGAAGGGTTTAGTCTGCAATTATTCAATAAAGATGATGTTAAAAAGACAATCATTTCTAGGAAATTTCTATAATTCCAAAATTAAAGGAAAGTTTGAAATCGGCATTTTTAATTGAATCAGATGGCAAGGCTACACTCAATAAAAAGAACCTTAGCATTGCCAGTACCTTCTTTATTATAATCGCAATTATATTGGCCCAAGTATTTGGAAAAGCCGAGAATACTGCCATTGTAAAGCAGGTCGATCAATCATTAATAAACACAGAGCGTTTTCATGAAGAAGAAATATCTATTGATCGCACTGGAAAAATTGATGGTGGTATAAAAAATGGGACTCAAAGCGGAAGCACTCGCAGAACAAGAACTCGTAGCCGATCAATTCCAAATATTAAACTCATGGCCAAACAAATCATTACAAGATCAGATTTGCCCACACATGAAGGCTCAATACCAACAGGAACTAACTTTATTGGAAAACTAGTTAGCACAATTGATACGCGTGATCTTAACAAGTTCATTAAAGTATTACTTCCCTATGGAGGATCATTTAAAGGCAAGAATAAGCTCCCAAAAGACACCATGCTTCTTGGAACTGTTAAATATACAGGAAGCGGTGAAAAAGTTTTCCTTACTTTTGTAAAAGCAGTTCTTCCAAGTGGTCGCGAAATTGAAATTAATGCGCAGGCACTTAATCCAGAAGATTATTCAACAGGAATATTAGGTGACTATCACGGAACAGCGGGAATACGCATCGCTACCACACTCGGTCTTAGCATGGTTTCAGGTATGACAGAAGTTCTCACAGAAAAGAAAGCACTTGGAGAGAGCGGAGCAATTACTCCGAAGGCCACAATGAAAAATGCTCTCCTTCATGGTGTATCGACAGTTTCAGGAATGGAAGCGGCAAGGCAGGCACAAGAGCAATCGGCCGAGAAAGCCTATGTCACAGTTGAAGCAGGGGGTGATTTAATCATCTCCTTAATTTCACCACTAATCGTTAAAAAGGATTAACATGAAAAATAATAGTACGAATAAGACAGCAGAAAAGCTGTTCACTGCAATTGGAAAGTTATGTGGGATATATTTTGATATATCCTACCATGGATTGAAAAAGTTTGAGGTTAAGTCATTTAAGTTATGGTTTAATTTTATATTTTTCTTAATGGTGACATTTTCACTGACTTATAATTACGATTTCCTCGTTATCAGTAGCAAAGTCTTACCATTTGCCTTTACTCAGGGAGTAATCGCTTTTCTAGTCAAGATGCCTTGGCTCTTTTACTTCATATCCTTCTCCTTGTTGGGAATATTCTTTTCTTTTCCTCTGTATGGATTACGAGAATACAAAAAGATTAAGGCATATCAAAAAGATTTTGATTTCTTATCCATGAAGGCAGGCAATGGATCGCCTCCCAAAGTGATAAGGGTTGTAGAGGTTGATGAATTTAAAACAAAGGTTATTTTAAAGTCCGAAGGAATTGGAGTTGATCGTTACACAGGAAAAACTAACGATCTCACCTCTGCTCTTGGCCAAATAGTTGAAGTAATTAAACCTTGTAAAAACCCTAAGTTTATCGAATTTCATCTTACGACCAAATCATTACCATCAAAAGTTAGTTACTACGAATGTGAAGAAGAGAATATTCGTCCATACACTTTTACTATTGGCGAATCTCTTGGAGGCTTTTTAACTCAAGATATAGCGACCTTGCCCCATATGCTCATTGCAGGGACAACAGGGGGTGGGAAAAGTGTTTTCTTTAAACAGGTTTTAGTTTCTCTATTAAAATCCACTAACAACTTACAGCTCTACCTTTTAGATTTGAAAAAAGGGGTTGAGATGAGGCCTTTTGAAGACCTTCCTAATGTCAGAGTTATCAAAACAGAAGAAGGTGCTGTCACAGTTCTTAAAAACCTCAAGGACGAGATGGATCGACGATTTACCTATATGGAAAAGCACAAGTTAAAGGAGATAGACCCTAAAAAGCATAAGATTGATAAGATTATCATCGGTGTAGATGAAGCTTCTGTTCTCTATACGAAATCAAAATCTAATTCTTCAAAAAATAGATTAATTGAAGAGGCCAGAGAATTGACAGATGAATTAATTAAACTTTCACGGGCTGCAGGTATCCATTTAATTTTGGCTACACAAAAAGTGACAAAAGAAACCATTGATACAAAGGTTCAAGAAAATATTGGTGGTCGAATGTGTTTTAAAATGAATACTCTCCAAGGCTCTATGACAGTCCTTGGTAATAAAAAAGCATTAAGTCTTCCAGATGTTAAAGGCCGAGGGATATGGGCAACAGGGAATAAATTTGTCGAAGTTCAAGCTCCGTTTTTGTCAGAAGATGAACTTGAAGGTGAACTTTCTGCTCTTGTCAGCGAACTTAAAACAAAATACAAAACATTCCATGGCCCAATGGTATCGCTTAAAGAGGTAAAACCAGATCAGGATATTAATATTATTGATACTCCTGATGAAAAAGAATCTGGAGAAGACTTATCGCCAGAGTGAAATTAACAGGACGGGAGATAGAACTCTTTCATTTTTTATTTAAATATAAACTAGGAGGTATTAAACAAATAAATCAATTTTGTTATCCAACAAGTGCTGAGCGATGTCTCAGAAAGCGGCTAAATAAAATTGAAAAATTAAAATTAATTGAAAGAAGTGGTATGCCAATTAATAAAAGATACCAGATGATCTATCAATTGACTAAACTTGGAATGGCTAAATTATCAGAAATCAAATCTATTAAGGTCTATAGGAACCAATTAAAAAGTAATAGTAAAGAACACGATATGTACTTAATCTATATTGCTGAGTCATTAAAACGATCTAAAAGTATCAAAAGGTATGTCTCTGAAAATGAACTTCAATGCATCAAAAGCTTTAGTAATTCTACTCCAACACAACGACTTGTTGAAGCTCACAGTGATGGCCATGCCCTCATAAAGCGTGGAAAGTTTGAATTTAATGCTGCCATTGAATATGAAAATTCGGCAAATGGGTGTGCGAAGTATGAAGATCTTGTCTTTAATTACTACCTAAATTCGTCAACTAGTATTGTATTATTTTTTACAAAACATGAATGGATTAAAAATTTTATATTCAAGTTTGAACAAGAGCATTATACCGATGCCACCCCTAAATTTTACATTCACTCAGTAGAAAATGAATTTGGAATGATTAAAAATCTCACTTTTCAAAATAGAAAAGGACAAAACTTAAATTTATAAAGCCAGATTATCCCTCCCCACTATGTCCCCACAATGTGGGAAGGAGAAATCTATCAACTATTTGTAATTACAGTAATTTTAATTACAGCATAAAGACTTAAAGGGTCTAAAGGAGCATTTGTGTTTAAAGCACTAATTTTGACTATGGCAATGGCCATATTAACGACAGGTTGTTCAACAATGAAAGAGTCATTAACACTTGGAATAGGTACAGGACTAGCAACAGGTGCAGTAACAGGATCATCACTAAGTAAAGATAGTGGCAAAGGAGCATTAAAAGGTGCGCTTATAGGCGGTGCAATAAGTGGAATTGCATCTTACTTTATTCATAAGGGCCTTAATAAGAGAGATCAGAAAACCAGAAGAGAAACTCTTTTTAATTTAGATAAGTTTGGAGTCGATTATCCAAAAAACTATTCATCAGGAAACAATCCCGGCCTTTCAATGCCAGTTGTTGAATCTCAATGGGTTGATACTCAAGTTCAAGGCAAGAAGTTAGTCGAGGGTCATAGAGTTTGGATGATTTCAGAAGAACCTCAATGGATACCTAATCAACAATTAAAAAAGGAGAAAAAATAATATGCTCAAATTAATCTTGATTGTTACATCTATCTCTTTACTCGCCTCTTGTGGTGAGAATTGGGATAAAGAAGCTGATGAAGTAATAGATCACCCAGAGCCAGTAGTTCCAACAGTATTCTATGAGCCAATTTTAGAAAATGAAATTCTTGTATCTGATAAATATATCGCTGACCTAAAGTCACAAGAAACCCTAATCATTACTTTCACAGGAAAAGTATCTACTCCAATGTTTGGGCCAGTGTACCAAAGAAGTTATCCATCAGGATGGGTTGATAGAGAATGTGAAATACTTGATCGTCCTTGTAGACGCTGTGAACTTTTAAAAAGAAAAATCTGTTGGGACAGAAGAAGGTCTGGAGGTTGTAATTTAAAATATCGAAATTTTAATGGTCTTAATGAACAAGATGTTATTTTTACTAATAATTTAAATGATACCAAGCTCAGAATAAGAATTGGTGACAACCTGTATCCACTTGGGAAAATTGTAAGCTATACCGCCTTATCCATTACTACCGAATTTAAAGTTTCAAAAGAAATGATTCAAGAAACAAATGAAGCCTTCCTTTCAATTATTCCTGATGGCAATCTTGGCAATATCAGAATTGGGTTTCAAGGTTATGGATCATGCTTTGGACACGGTAAAAGAAGGTTCTTTCATGGTGGCTCAACATCAAGTAGTAACCATAAAAACCAAGCAACCAGAACGTATAAAGTTAATGTTAGCTTTAAAAAAATCAAGTGAGGTAAAATGAGTAAATTAAAATCAGGAAGAATTATATTAGATGAGGGGGCCAAGTCGGCCCTTTCGTCTATGTATGATGAATTGAAAAATGAAGCTTGTATCAAGGTCACTCCTGCCAAACTTTCATCTTGGATCATCCAGAAATTTTATCAGAGTTACTACAGACAATATAAAACTAAGATTATCAAGGAGCATTTCAATTCAAAGGAGTATCTTAAAAAAGTAGTATCACAGATGAACGATAGCGATAGTATTGAGGAAATTCTTAAGTCCACCCTCATAGATTTGAAACCAAGAAAAAATAAGCCAGTAGATGCCAAAAAAGAAAGCTAAGGCCACAGGCAAGAAGCGGAGAAGACAAATTAAAATTAATGAATTTCAAATTGTTATCAAGGAAGCTGAAATATCTGAATATCAAAACAAGGAAAGAATTAAGCATCTTTGTCAGCTTATTTTTCCAAATATTTCTGCTCAGGCTTCATAAATAGCTATAATTACTTATCAATTTATTCCCATTGACCAGCGTGATAATTCACGCTAGTCTCTTAATATACCGATAAGGAGTTATGACAGTGGTCGATTGGGAAGAAACAGAAGTTCCAAAATTAAAGGAGCAGCTTATTACTAAAATACTTAGTGAAATGGAAAAGCAAGGCCTCTCTCAAGGAGAAGTTGGACGCTTAATCGGTATGGATAGAAAGAATGTCAATAAAACCCTTCGGGGAACTGAAAGAGGCGTTTCAATTAATCAGCTAGTGAGAATTGCAAATGGGATTGGACTTAAAATTGATATGATTATTAAGAGAGCTAAGAAATGACAAATGATATAGTTAAATATCTTGAACTATTCAAGACTTATTACAAAAGAAGTGCTCATCAGATTTGTTTTGATCAAAATGATGATTGCTCAGAGAGAATAATAAGATCACATTCTATTCAAAATTCATTTATTTTAGACCAAATTGAAGTTGATAACCATTTAAGTATTATTGATTATGCTTCTAATGGAAAAATACAATTTAAGAAAATTGGAAGAAATAATGCCTCAACCTTTACAGGGTTTTGTAGTCACCATGATTCAAGTATCTTTGCCCCTATTGATTTTAATCAAGCAAGCAATATATCCAATATTACACCTGAGCAATTTGTCTTATTTTATTATCGTACATTATGTCGAGAGTATTGGAGTAAATTAAATGCAATAAAAGTATTTAATATTATGTCAAAGGCGAGTAAAGAGAAGGATATCGACACCCTACTCAAAATATATCCTTTTCTGAAAACTGAGAAGAGTATTAATTGGGATTTTTTAAATGGTGAAATTTTAGAAATGGCATTACTAGGGCAATCAATGGGTGCTGAGGATGTTGAACCATATTTCGAGTCACTTAGGTATCAAATCAAAAATAGTAAATATCATCATACAAAAGGTATTCACTTTGTAATACCAAGTAAGGCTTCACAATTTGCAGTTAGCTCTTTCATTAGTCCTGTCTGTGATTTTGACGGAAATAAAAGAAACAATTTTGCTTCTAAGACAATTCATTTTATCGGATTAAATATTTTTCCTCATAACAATGACACTCAAGTCATAATCACTTGGCATAGGAAATCAAATTATGATTGTTTAGGAGAGCAATTAGAAAAAATGGATACCGCAGAGAAAGAAATACAATTATCAAAGTTTGTATTGGCTCATAGTGAAAATATTGTTTTTTCACCAGATTTCATTTCAAATCTTGATCAGGATAGAACAAATAAAATAGAGAAAATTTTCACTGGAACAACTATGGAGCTTTTTAAGCTCAGTGACTACGAAGATGTCTCTTTGTTTTGAACATTAATAAAAAATAGGATTAAAATATGAGAAAAGTTGGAATATATTGTCGTGTGAGTACAGAAGAGCAAGCCAAAAACAAAGAAGGCTCTATTACTTCCCAATTACAACGACTCAAATTAAAAATTGAAGAAAAAAATAGATACGATAATAATAAATGGGGAAAACTTGTCGGTATTTATAAAGATGAAGCATTTTCAGGAAAAAATACTGATCGCCCCGAATATCAAAAATTACTCGATGATGTTAGACGAAATAAAATTGACACTGTCATTGTAACAGAGCTTTCAAGGTTAAGTAGATCAGTTACCGATTTTCTTAGTTTTGTTCAAGAGCTTGAAGATTTAGGAGCAGATTTTATCTGTCTACAATATGACTTTGACACAACAAGCCCTGCCGGAAAAGTCTTTATGACTATCATCATGGCATTGGCCCAATTTGAAAGAGAGCTAACTGCTGAAAGGATTAAAAACAATTTCCATGCAAGAGCATTAAGAGGTCTTTTAAATGGTGGTACTCCCATACTAGGCTTTGATAAGCACCCTACTCAATCAGGTTCAATGATTATCAATAAGGATGAGGCCAGAATTGTTAAAAAAATGTATAAGGTGTTCCTAGAAACAGCTCAAGTCTCAGAAGTGTTAAAGTATTTAAAAAATAATAATATTAATAACAAAGCTTGGACTTCAAGAAGTGGGATCAACTATGGTGGTAAGCCATTTACCCACTCTTCTTTATACAGACTTCTTACCAATCCCTTTTATATGGGAAAAAGAGAAATTAATAAAGAGAACAAAGAGCTAGATCAAAGCCAGTTAAAAACTATTGAAAAATACCATTTTGTTGATACTTCATGGGAGAAGATTATTAGCGAACTTGATTTCAACAAGGCAGCTAAAATCCTAGACTCAAATAAAGCCGTAAGACATGAGGCAACTCATGACTTTATTCTTTCAGGTCTATTAACTTGTGATGAGTGTGGACAGGCACTCTTTGGGCAATCTGCAACAGGAAAAACCAATAAGCACTACTATTATGGCCACAGTAAAAAATCTGAGTGCCAAATAAAACGCTATCCTGCAATTGAGCTTGAACAAAGAATTAAAAAACACCTCTTTAGCATCCTAAATAATCAGGCACTCAAAGATGATTTTATTGAGATTCTTAAAGAACTCTCTGTGAATACCTCTCCTGAGTACAAAGGCCAGCTAAAGGCAAAAAAACGTGAAGAGAAAAGCATACAAGGACAAATCAATAAGCTTATTGATGTTATCTCAACTAGTGATCTAGCTGGAAGTGTAGATGCGATTGTAAATCGACTCAAGGACTCTGAAAGCGAGCTTGAGAAAGTTCAAGAGCAGATAGCTGAACTTGAGATCAAGTCCGCAAATGAAGAGCCAGAGACTATTCACCCTGAATTTGTATTGGATAACCTCAAAAAACTAAGTTCTGAGAAATTTAGAAAATTCAAACTGCAAAAGAAGAGAATGATTACCAAGAGCGTCATGAAAAGTATCCATATCGGCCCTGACAATTTGATTCAAATTAACGTGTGGACAAAAGAAAATGGGAATAAAGACCAGAGGAATTCTGGTGGAGAAAAGGGGGTTGTGCTCCCTTTTTATAGAAGTGGAAGGACACTAGGCGTGGCCAATGCGTCTGGTGGTGGAAGGTCTGAAAAAAAGGCAAAAAAAAATGCTAGTCCCGAACTCTTTATGGACGAGAGTTCGTCTAGCATTTCGATTGGTGGAGGTGGTGGGAATCGAACCCACGTCCAAGACAGTTTTTGAATAAGGCACCACGTGTGTCTTCTGCGTTTTTTGCCCGCAGACAAGGCTGTCCATTTTACTTGCAAATGGCAACGCCCGGTGACTGATTAACGAGGATACCCGGCGGCCTCAAAGCCTAGTTCGACAGCAGGCTTAACTGCTTTGCTAGATTCTGTTTATTGGCACTAGCGCCTCATGAATGGTATTGCCTATTAGGCAGCCATTGCAGGTGCAAAGTCATTGTTTGCAATTATGTTTGGTCTCCTTTTTACTGGGCCAAGAGACCAACCCAGACACGCACCCCAAGCGTCCACTGATCCTGTCGAAACCAGGGCACCCCCGTTTCAATTGATCGTAGCTTTGCTTAAAGCTAATGGTGAATATAGCACTAAAAAGCTTTTGAGAGAACTACAGTTTATTGTAAAGATAATTTGACCTTATGCCGCAATGTGCCAATATTACGTGTTCTTTTATATTGATAAATCGAACGATCGTGCTATATTTATTTTATGAGCACTAGTGCAGAACGTAAATTAACAATTTTAGATACGGCCTTGGCCTTAGTACGCAATACCGGCTTTGAGTCTGTTTCAATTGCATCCTTGGCCAATGAAGTTGGTATGAGTAAAAGCGGACTGTTTGCTCACTTTAACTCAAAAGAAAAAATGCATCTTATGATCCTTGACCATGCAGCTGAAAAGTTTGGTGCCGATATTTTCGGAAGGTCACTAAAAGCAAAACGCGGCCTACCTAGATTAAAGCTCATCGTAAAAAATTGGGTAAATTGGTATAAAACTGACGGTGGTGGGACCTGCCCTTTTCTTGCAGCAGCGGTGGAGTATGATTCAAAACCAGGAGCTGTGAAAAGCCGTATTCAACTGCATACTAATAAACTAATCAGTTCACTAAATTATAGTATCGACCTTTGTGTAGAAGAAGATCATTTTAGAAAAAGTATCGAAACTAAAAAAGTTACTTTTGAACTCTACTCAATAATTATTGGTCACCTCGTTTATTTAAGAACAATGGAAGTTAAGTCAGCCAATAAAATTTTTCAATCTTCATTCAATGAATTCATTGAACGCTACCAGATATAAGGAGAAGGAAATGAAAACTCAAACTAAAAATATCGCACCAAAAAGAACGAACGTTCGCACCAGAACGCATTCTCTTGTAAAAAAGGTTATATCGACAGTTTCTGGAATCAATCCCATGCTAGGAGCAAACTTGGGACTTAGAGTTTTTAGTACTCCTTTTGCTAGAAAAAAAAGGAAAAATGCATTCCCTACAGGTACTAGAGTAAGTAATAGAGTACTTAATGATAAACGTGTCACTATTTATAAATATGGTCGTTCAATCAGAAAAGTACTTTTAGTGCATGGTTGGGAAGGAGCTGCCAGCGACTTTTCACATTTTTTTGAACCCCTTGTGCAAAATGGTTATGAAGTTGTGGCGATTGATTTACCTGGACATGGAAACTCTCCTAAGAGTCGCCTTAACGCCATTATGGCGGGAGAGATAATTAGAGAGCTTGAAATCAACAACGGTCCTTATAGCGCAATTGTGGCCCACAGCTTTGGGGCTTTTAGTACTGGCTACGCCCTTTCGAAATTTAAGGAATTAGAAAATATTCCTTTTGTTAGCGTCGGTTCTCCAAATAAACTTACAAGTATTCTTAAGAATTTTTCTTCTCTTATCGGTTTTAACAAACTGCAAAGTGATTATCTCTTTTCTAAAATTGAAAAAGATCTAAATATTAGAATTAATGAGTTTGAACAAGGCAAGTTTCTAAAGGTTCACAATGGTCCAGTTCTTGTTGTTCACGACAAGCTTGATAAGCAGGTCCCATTTAAAGTTGTTAATGAAATCAAAGGCGAAACCATCTATCCAAAGTTCTTACTGACCGAAGGGTTGGGCCATAATAGGATCCTTCGCGATAGAGAAACCATTGGCGAAGTATTAAAGTTTCTTAATCTATGGAAAGATACGAGACACCAATTCGAAGGAGCTTATCGCTTTGGTCTGCTCTAGTTATTCTACGGGTTGCCCAGACTCTGCCATACATGATGGAATTCCAAGATGCTGACCTCTGGCACATTCAAGAACTTCAGAATACTCATAAGTTCTATTGGCGATGGCCTCGTAACACTCAAGCATGGCGCCTTTAGTAACACGGTACTGACATAGCTCTACAGGAATTTGCTCCAGCGTATTTTCGGAAACAAGTTTCTCACATTTTTCTAAGTCATATGAAGGAACTGCTTCACAAATTTCCGCATCCGAGGCGAAAGAAGACAAAGATGTAAGTAACGTAAGGGCAACGATTAGTGCTTTCATAAAATTCTCCTGTGCCATAGTTATAGCAAGCTTAGAATTTATATCTAGCAAGTTGTAAGGATTACAGATGCTGTTAGGAAAATCTACACTATAAGGTGCTGAAATTACTCTTCTTTATTGGTATTAACTAGCTCAATTCCATCTTTTTTAAGGAGGATTTTACGGTCTTTATAAAGCATTCCTATGGATTTTTTAAAAGTCTGCTTACTCATACCAAGGGCCTTTTTGATGGCATCGGGAGTGCTTTTATCGTGAAGTTCAGCTTTGCCGCCGTTCTTTTCTAGGTAATCAAGAATAACGTCTTTAGAGTCCACTAGATTTTTAATCCCCTGAACCTGAAGGGCGCAGTCAACGAGGCCGTCTTCGCGTAGCTTTTTAACGACGCCATTCATTTTTTTACCTGGGATAATCTCAGTAAAGATTTCGTTATGATAAATCATTCCTACAAATTTTTTATTCACTATGCAGCGGTAGCCAAGCTCTTCTTTAGTGGCCGGAACAAGTTCAATTTCATCCCCTTCAGCAATATCAAATTCAGAGGCCTGAATGAATTTACCAAGCTTTGTGGTTCCAAAAATCCTCTCGGTTCGCTCATCTTTACAAACCCGAACTAAATGATTTTCTCCCATTCTTATGGGTGTTTTTTGTTCCGTGTCTGGAATAAGAAGATCTTTTGTTATTCCCCAGTTTAGAAAAGCTCCAAAGTGAGTGGTTTCCACAACTCTCATATAGGCATACTCACCAACAACTGCGGATGGAAAATTTGAGGTGGCAAGAAGACAGTCGGAAGTATCGAGGTAAATAAAAACTTTTAGCTCGTCCCCAATTTTAATTTCTTTTGGACCAAGGGAAGGAGGCATAAAGGCCTTTTCTTCATTTTCGTCCGTGCTTAAATAATAACCAGAACTATTTTCGTCCACGACTTTAAGGTCGTTAATCTTTCCAACTTCAATCATGTTTAAATCTCTAACCTCTGAATTATGTGGTAACCATATTCGGTTTTGATAGGCTTTGAGGTCTCACCTATTTCCATATTATGAACGGCCCTTTCAAACTCCGCGGCCATTTGCCCTGAGCGAAAACTTGGAAGGAGACCACCATTTTTGGCTGAGTCACACTCAGACAAGTCTTTGGCAAGGTTAAAGAATTCTTCACCTTCGCTTAACTTTTCTAGAACATACTCTGCATCTTCTAGGTCTTCCACTAGTATATGCCGGCACTTATACTTTCTTCTCGAATCATTCATAACTAAATTTTATAGCATATATGCAAGTAACCAGGTACCTAACGGGGTCTGGGGGGGTTTAAGATTCTTTACTAACAATATGCGCAAATGGTAGAAGAGGCCACTTATTAATAAGGAGAAAAAGATGAAGTTGTTGCTACTGGCACTCCTATTCAGTACTTCTGCGTTCGCTCAGTACAGTAATGAATCGGAACTAACTGTGATTGTTAATGGTGGAAATACCGAACAAGAAACATGGAATGCCAAAACTCTTAATACTTACACTAAGGAAAAGAACACTTTTAAACTAGGTGGTCACTATTCTTACGGTAAAGCTGATGAGGAGCTTAACACTCGTAACTGGGATATTAATGCCCGTTATGAAAGAGCTCTTAATAATAAATGGTCAGCCTTTGCTGCGGCTCAATTAGAAGAGGATTTCTTCGCTTCTTTAGATTACCGCTGGAACTATGACCTTGGTGGAATTTATAACTTCTTTAAAACAGACAAGCATAAGCTGCACGCTGAAGCTGGTTACCGTCGTACACTTGAGTCCGACCTCGCTGGCAGAAAGACTAACGGCTCTAAGCTTCGTCTTTATAGTGAGTACACTCGTCAGCATAATGAAAGCCTCTTTTTTAAATTTTGGGTTGAAGCCCTTCCAAATCTTTCTGAAAGCGATGACTGGCAACTTAACTTTGAGCCAAGCTTAAACTTTACCATGTCAAAGATGTTCACTCTTAAGGTTGGATACTTACATAAGTATGATAATGAGCCTGCTCTTGGAGCAAAGAACAGTGACTATCAATACACGACCTCGCTTATTGCGAAATTCTAAGGGGTAGAAAATGGATTTAACAAAAATTACTGATTTAGCCATTCAATATGGAATGAAAATTGTTATCGCTATTGCCGTTTTTATAATCGGTTCAATGGTTATTAAGATGATCACTAAGATGGTTGGAAAGGCCCTAACGGTTAGAGGCGTAGACGCTACTCTTCATCCTTTTTTAAAGGGACTTGTTTCAACTCTTTTAAAAGTTGCCCTCGTAATTTCGATCTTAGGAATGGTTGGGATTAAGACAACTAGTTTTGTGGCCATTCTAGGTGCTGCTGGTCTTGCTGTTGGTATGGCCCTTCAAGGTTCCCTTGGAAACTTTGCTGGCGGTGTCCTGATTTTAATCTTTAAGCCATTTAAGGTTGGGGATGTGGTTCAGGCCCAAGGTTACACAGGTAAGATCTCAGAAGTGGGAATCTTTTGTACTGTTATGAAAACTCCAGATAATAAAACGATTATCCTTCCTAACGGACCACTTGCAGGTGGCTCAATGATTAACTTCTCAACTGAAGCTACTCGTAGAGTGGATTGGACTTTTGGAGTTGCCTACGGCGATGATATTAAAAAGGCTCAAGATACTTTGATCAAAATTTTAAATGATGATTCAAGAATCATGAAAGACCCTGCTCCTTTTGCTAGAGTTGGTGAACTAGCAGATAGTTCAGTAAACTTTACGGTTAGGGCCTGGGTAAATGCCGCTGACTTTTGGGATGTGCATTTTGATGTGATCGAAAAAGTTAAGACCACTTTTGATGAGACAGGGCTTAACTTCCCTTTCCCACAACAAGAAGTTCATGTTATTGGAAAGCATCCAACTCAATAAAATACCTATTTATTAGGGGGCGAACCAGCCCCCTAAGTATCTATAATTATTAAAAAATCTCTTTTTATCCTAAGAAAATCCCTCCTCATCCGTTGTCCTTATAGAAACCCCGATACTGGAACGAGGAGAATAAAATGAGCGGCTTTAACCACAATAATATCAAGTACGAAATTGCTAGCCCCTGTGATCAAGACTGGAGTGATATGACCGGTGATGATAAGTGTAGGCACTGCGACCTTTGCGATAAAAAAGTCTTTAATCTTTCTAGTATGACTGAATCAGAAGTTAGCTCTCTTATACAAGGTTCTGAAGATATCTGTGTAAGGCTTTATAAAAGAGAAGATGGCACAGTACTAACCGAAGACTGCCCAGTGGGACTTGCGGCCGTAAGAAAATATTTAAAGCAAAAACAATTTGCAGCAGCGGCCCTTTGCTTTGTTGCGATTATTTTTAGTAACTTCTCTTTTGCTGGCGATAAGAAAAGGCTTATGGGTAAAAGAGTTGCTACGACTATGGAACTTGAGATGGGTGAGATGGAAGTACAAGTTGAAGAAAAGCCGACTGAGATCGAAACAGTTGAACCGGAAACTGATTGGGACTATGAGAAAAAAGAGAAAAAATCAGAGAGAATAGAACATATGGTAATGGGAGGCCTTGCTCCCATTAACTCCAGTGACTCTCAGTAAATTTAAAAAGTATCATTCCCACTAAGAGGCTAATGATAAATAAAAAGGCCGCCGACTCGTTGGTGGCCAAATTTACAAAGCCTGGTCCAGGGCATACGCCTGTCATGCCCCAACCTATTCCAAAAAGAGCTGAGCCAATAATAATTTTTTTATCGACTTCCTTCTTTGTTGGAAGAAAATGCTCTTCACCGCAATAAGGTTTTTTCTTTGTTAAGACTTTAAACATAACAAAGGTCACACTTATGGCGCCGATCATAACGAACATAAGTGAATAATCCCAATTTCCGGTAATATCGAGAAAGCCGATTACCTTATCTGGGTTTGTCATTCCTGAGATAACTAAACCTAAAGCAAAAATAATTCCTGAAATAAAAGAGATCCCTAACTGCATCATGATAGAGCTCCTTTAACAAAGACCGTTAACATTCCAAACATGATAAAAGTCATGGTTGCAACGAAACTTCTTTTTGCCATTCGTCCCATGCCGCAAACCCCATGACCAGAAGTACATCCACTTCCAAGTCTTGTTCCATAGCCCACGAGAATTCCGGCCACAATATAATGAAGAGCTGTAAATTCAAATTTATAATTAAAGAGATCTGGCCTTAGGATCCGAAGTAGAACTCCTCCTACAATAAGCCCTCCCACAAAGGCAAAACGCCAAAGGTCTTCCTTCTTTGGCTTTGTCAGGGCCCCACCGACAATTCCACTAATTCCGGCGATCCGACCAAGACCACCGAGCATTGTAGAACTAGAAACTCCTATCAAAATTCCACCTATCAATGGATAAAAGATATTTTCAATCATTTAAATCACCTCTACTATTATAATATGATAAAGCAACGATTAGGCCTAGGACAGTCTTTAAAAAGATTCTTCTTACTTTTTAAAAGTCCCCAGTTCTTGGGACTAACGATTATAGGAAATACTTTTATCGTCTTCCTATCCATTGTCTTTTATATGGCCGAGGCCCATGAGAATTATCTTATTACTGACTGGTTAGACGCCCTTTGGTTTTCTTTTGCAACGGTTACTACTGTTGGTTATGGAGATATTGTGCCCATGACCACGGCGGGCAAAGTGATCGGGATTTTTTCCATGCTTATTGGAACAGGACTCTTCGCCACTTATACGGCGCTTTTTGCCAATGCCTTATTGGGTCGTGAATTTCGCATGATGGACCGAAAAATGAGAGTTATTAAAAAGAATGTCGAGGGTTTAAAAGAAGATATTTCTGAAGAGGAAGAAGAGCTTCTCGAAGTGATTGAAACCTTAAAAGATCAAATCGAATCACTGGAAAAAAAGATTAATCGAAAATAGTGAGCCCCCTTTTAGAGGCTCACTAGTCCTATTTATTTTAAAGCTTCAGTTAATTCTGCATTTCCACCTACAAGCTTTCCATCAAGAAAAACTAGCGGAAAAGTTCCTGCTCCGCCCATGGCCTTAAGAGCATAAGTCTTTAACCCAGGAATATCGGTGTACTTAATTCCCTTCGCATCTAGTAGCTCTTTAGCAGCTTTACAGTGTGGGCAACCAACTTTTGAGAAGATCGTGGCACCATCACTTACTTTAGCATCCGAATTTATATACTTAAGCATTGTATCGGCGTCGCTTACCTCAAATGGGTCCCCAGGCTTATCTGGTTCAATAAATTGTTTTTCAATCACACCGTCATTAACGATCATAGAATAACGCCAAGATCTCTTACCAAAACCAATGGCCGATTTATCAACAAGCATTCCCATACCTTCCGAAAACTCGCCATTTCCATCAGGAATAAGTTGAATATTCTCTGCTTCTTGATCAGCTCCCCACGCTTCCATAACGAAGCCATCATTCACTGAAAGACAGATAATACTGTCGATTCCATTTTCTTTAAACACAGGAGCAAGATCATTATATCTTGGCAGATGTGTTGAAGAACAAGTGGGAGTAAAAGCTCCAGGTAGTGAGAAAACGGCAACTTTTTTTCCAGCGAATAAGTCGGCTGTTGTTACATCTTTCCAATTTCCATCTTTTCTTGTTTTGAAGGTTACTTCAGGAACTCTTTGTCCCTCTCTATTTTCTAATTTCATAATTATCCTCCGAAGTTTTCAAGAGCTTGCTCTCTTAACTTTCTTCTAATTTTGTTGTCGATATCGTCAAGTGCGTCCACCGCCATATCCCAACTGGTGTATATTTGTTTTTTTGTATCGGCCTGCAGATCTCCGATAGCATATAATCCTTCTATATTTGTTTCGCCTTTTTCATTTGTTATGACAAAGCCCCTTTCATCAACTTTTGCTCCAACGCTTTTTGCCAGCTCGTTATAAACAATCATACCTAGAGAGATAAAAGCAATCTCGCTTTCGTTTGTCGAACCATCTTCTAACTCAAAACCTTCTAGGATGAGCTCTTTAGCATTTCCTTTTACATCTTTAATGGCACTGGTATTTGTTTTAATTCCATAAACCTCATGAAGCTTCTTCACTTGTTCATCAAATTCTGGTTCCTTGCCATTTGTTAGGACAGTCATGGACTTTACGTCGTAGCGCTCTTTTAAAAGAATGGCGACCCAACCGGCCGTATTGGAGTGCCCAATAACAGTGGTCTTTTTATCTTGAACATGATGTCCGTCACAGCGAATACAATAATCAATAAGCTGAACATTAGCGTAAGGAAGAACCGGTTCTATACTTCCTTGAATCTCAGGTTGAACGTCCATAATTCCCGTGGCCAATACAACTGAGAAAGCTTTTTGCATTCCACCTTTTTCGTCTTCCACCTCAAAGCTTCCATCATCTAATTTTTTAATAGAGCTAACTGAAGTTCTTAAAACTTCTAAGTTTCCAGCAAACTTGCTTTCTTTAATCCAGCTAAGGGTGTCCTTATTTGGATTCACAATGCCCTTTTTATAATGTTCGTAGCCAGGCATATTCTCAACCTTGGAGACCCACATTTCGCGACTCTTCTTTCTGGCCTTTCCGGAACCTAAGTACAGAACAACTTTTTCGTTATTAAGAACTCCTCTTAAAGCCGCCATAATTCCGGCCGCTCCGCCCCCCACAACTACTGTTTTAAAATCATCTTTAGTCTTCATTAATTCTCCTGTCATTAAGACATAGATAGTTTCGTCTATAATTGAATATAAGTGAATTCGATATTATAAATGTTATGATAGAATTTATCTATGGGATATTTTAAATGATAACGGCTACTTATTGGACCTAATTCTTCTTTTTAACAAGTAGCTTCTTTCCGTCAGGAAACACCACAACGGCTTCCTGGGCCTTTGACTCCTCAAACTGCTGACTTACCCATTCCTCTCGCTTTTGCTCAGAGAGCCTTAAAAAACCGTCTGGGGCCTCAAAGCTAGGTATACGCACATAGAGATCATCATCAACTCCTTCTAAAATGGGAGTTAAATCAAATTTCTTTGAGCTAAAGGCCTTGGTTCGATCGTAACCAAGTTCGAAACTATTATCGACTATCTGTCCGCTTACACTGGCCGGTCCCCGAGAAGATGGAGACCCTGCTCCAGTGCTACCTGACCCACTTGCAACTGCTGATGGAGAACTTACTGAAGCCTTCCCCTTAGGAGCACTTCCCCCAGAAGAAACAGCTGGCTTTTTTACAGGTGCTGCTGCAACTTTTGCGGCCTTCTTCTTTTCTTTTACCGTATTAATTTTTTCTTTTATTTTACTGCCTAAACTTTTAGCTTCCTCAGCGCTACTAAGACCCTTGCTTTGAACCTGAGCACGAGGAGCACCAATCTTATCTTTATTCTCTTCTCTATTTTCAATAGGACCTTGGGCGACTTCATTAGGGATATCTAAGCTAGGAGTAGGAGCCTCAACAGCTTGTTCAGGAACCACATCTTTTATCTTAAGTTCCTTTTCTACATTCTTACTTACAAAGGCATCCTTTGTTTGGGCGACTTCTCTAGCTATGCCCATATTTTCAATTTGCATGTCCCTAGCTATCTGCCTTTGAATTTTATTTTTTCTCTTTAGTTCTACTTTCTTAGATTCAAGGGCCTGCTTAACCTCTTTTGGTGAACTCGCCACTGATTCACTATAGCTCGTTTCAGGAACGTCATAACCTCTTTCAGCTAATAAGGCCTGTGCTTTTTCCATTACTTTATTAGCGTCTGAATCAACGCTATTCACGTTTTTTACACCTGAAGCAAGGGCCATACCGAGTTCTTCTGCTTCACCAAACTTGTCCGAAAGCCCTAAGGTTCTAGAGCTTAACAAGTTTCTTGAAGGGTTTTCAGATTTCCTATCGCCTTCTTTACTATTATAACTTTCTGTAAAAATTTGACCGATGCCCCCGGCAAATCCAGGAGGAAGAGCAGCAACAGATTCAACACCATTTTTAGAATTAAGATGGACATCTTTAAAATCGCCAATTGAAGTTAAAAGCTGACGAGTTTTTCCTCCCTCAAACATAACATTACTAATAAGATTACCATCACTATCAGTAACTAAACCATCGGCTGCCGAGCTGGCAATATGTTCATCACTGCTGGCGCCTTCGAGTACTTCCTGGTTCTCTGCAACAAACTTTCTTGTTCTTTCCAGTTCCCCTCTTACTACCGCTTTAATAGGTGCTACATCAGCTTTTGGTCCCGCTTGCGTGATGATATCTCTTTGGACCACAACACTATCACCTATTAAATCTAAACCTGCTTTAATAGATTCATTAATTCTATTTTCCTCATCTTCAGAGATTTTAGAATTTTTCTCATTAACTTCTGCTAGGGAGTCCGATAAGGCCTCTCGAGTCGTTTCAACTCTTTTCATTTCGGACACAATAGTTCGATTTGTTCCAACGGACGAGTCTTCTAAAGTTACTTTATCTTTACCAATGGTCGTTCCCGTATAGACCTTTTTCTTATTTTCTATCCTCTCTAGGGTCTTTACGATGACTGGCTCTCCCCCTTTCACAACGGGGTCCTTGACTCGTTCTACAACTTCGTAATTATCAAAAAGACTTAGCTTTAAGTTAGTATCCAGGTCAAGATCAGATTCTTTATTGGGAAAAAGCGGCTTATCATCGTCATATACCAGAATCGTAGGCAATTCTATTTCGCTTAAATCGACTGGCTTTATAATTATTGGTCCTGGATCTTCGATGTTTAATTTTGCAGGTCTTTTTAAAAGAGGCTTACCTGCTTCTGAGACGATAGTTTCTTTTCTTTTTTCTGAAGCTTCTATCGCTGCGACTAGTACCGTCTTCCTTTCTTTATTTGAATTATACCTTGTTTTAGCTGCAGCGAGACTTTCCTTTGTTGAGTCCAAGTCCTTTTTAAGTAAGTTGATAATGGCTATGGGTTTATTTCGGCCTTTTCTTGATTTTGCTCTCACTAACTGCTCAGTTAGCTCTTTCTCTCTAATCTCTAAAGAGGCAATAGACTGACTTAACCCAACCTCTGTTCGATCAATATTAACTAGCTCTAGCTTTAAATTTTCTATTTCGATATTGGCTTTTTCAATCTGCCCTTGCGCCTCTTCAAAAGACTTCAGAAGATTATTATTGTCTTCTAAATTATTAAGATAGCTGATAGTGTAGGCCATTTGATCTTCAATTTTAAGTTTACCACATAAGAGTTTAGAAAAATTAAAAAGCTTTTCCGTTAGTAAGACTTTTCTTTCATCTTCATCTAAACCTGAAAGAGCTTCCTTATATTTTCTTGAATACTGCAACCTTAGACCACTAATTCGCTCAATATTTTCAGCCCCATCTTTTGCCTCTAAGAGGACTTCTCCATTTCTTTGCGCAATGATTTTTTTTGATTCAAGAAATTTAGGTTGAAACTTTCCGTCCGAATAATTTGAGGAGGTTTCATATTTTACCTGCTCTGTAATCCTTTGACATTCATCGCCAATAAATTCGTCAATAGGAACCGTCTCCGCAGCTTTTTTAAGGGCATCTACCCCCGCAACGATTAGCGGTGCCTTACTTTGAGCCTCATAATGATCCTTCGCAATACTTAGTCTTCCAAGATAATCAGAGAAGTTTAATTTTTTATCTGCTGGAAGTTGGGAGAATACTTTAAATAAAGGCGAATCTTTATATTTATCAAGGTTAACCGAAGGGTCCTCTAAGTAACTAAGAACATCTTGAGACTTGTCAAAACCATAATTTAGACAACTTTTAGGATTACTCATTTCTTTCGGTAAACTTGTGAGCATATTTATTTCGCCAGTACTTTCATATTTAAAAAAAAGACTAGGCCCTGGAAGTCCAACATTAGGATCAGAAAAAATACTTTTAGAATCCACGGCTTTAGACAGGTCATTTAAAAACTGTTCGTCAGCCACGAATGCATTTTTTGGTGATGAGGTAAAATTATTTATGGTTTCAGCCTGATTTAAAAAATCTTTTCGCGCTAGTGAAGGAATCTTTTCATTTCTTGCAATACTCTCTCTCAGGTTTTGATCAATATCCTTTTTAAACTTATTCAATTCTTTTTGATTAATACAAGTATTTCTTTCTCTTGGAATTTCAAAAAGTCCGTACATATTAAGGACCGCATTAGCATTTCCAAGGTCATTCAAAGCCTTTTGTTTTGTCGTTGATGTCGCTTCGGATAAGTACCCGAGCTCCGCTTCAAGATCATCAATTTCACCGGACTGTAGCTCTGATCCCCCATATTGAAAAACACAACCACAGTGATCTTTTAAATCCGAGATTTCATCACATTTCATTTGATTGGCGATCTTTAGTAAATTAAATTCTTGCGTGTTATTAGGATTTTCAAAGCCGCATACTTTAATTGCACCACTAGGAACATCGATAACAGAAAGACCTGTGTTAATTGCCGCCATGGATAACGGACTATTACTTGTGAATATGGTTGCAGAAACTAGTGACCCGCTTACAAAGAGTGAGCCTAGTATCAGCAAAAGTCTCTTATTCATTAGCTTTCTCAAGTAGTTTGTTTAAACCTGAAACTTTTATTCTTGTTCTAAGCTTTACTGTTGATTTAACTAATAAGTTTGTACCATCTTCTACTTCTATTAAAATCTGGTCTGCTTTTAAGCGAGTTAGTTGATCCTGGATAAAAACTTCTTTTTCCTCTGGGGAAAGTTTTGAAAACTTATCTGACTTAACAACCGGAATTCCGGCCATTTTAGATTTTGATGAAATAGGTTCCATATTATATGTGCTGCTGCTAGTTAAGGTTAAACTAGAGCTAGGAACATCTTGTATTGACTTAGTTGCTTGATTAGAAAGCAGGGCCTGTGGAATAAATTCTCCATTAACAATAACTCCGCCTTTTACTCTTCCGTCTACAACGGATCTAACGGCCGCAGAGCTTGAGGCAGCACTTCCTACTCCTGAAGAGGCTATGCTCGCGGCACTTCTATCCCCGCCTTTTGAACGGGTAGCCCCTCCAGAACTAGGAGTTGGGGTAACCTGTGGTTTTGTACTTGGCGTAGAGACTATGGGGTCTTTTTGTACTGGTTTTGATGCAGCTTTTTCTTTTAGCTTCTTCTTATTTTCTTGGGATGCTTCAATTTCTCGGTCAAGCTGCTCATTGGCTTTTTTCTCTTGAGCTATTTCTCTTTTTAATCTTTTAATTTCTGCTAATTTTTCTGCATCAGCTTTTGAAACCTTAAGCTCTTCTTCCGAAGGAGCTTTATCATCAGCACTTTTTCTTCTTGAATTAAAAATTGAGCGAGCCAGTTCATCAGCAGATTGCTCTTTTATGACCCCTTTTGCCGCTTTCTTCTTATTTGAACTTAAAGCTTGTTTATTATCAGTAAAATTATTATTAACAACCTCTGGAGCTATTAAATTTTGAGCCGAGGCGGGAGCTTTTGAATTTTCTACACCAGCAATAGGGTTAAGTGTCTCTTGAAACTTACCAGCAAGGCCTGCTACTACTTCATTTCCTTGATTTTTAATTGTATTAAGCTGCTTGGCCAAGTGATTATCGGCAACTTCTTCAACAGAGATAGCCTTCTTATATTCACCTAGGGCCGTAAAGTTCATTTCCCCAAGTACTGGACTCATATCCTCATCGAATTTTGCGATTGTGTTTTTAAAGTCTTTTATTCCTTCTTCACCGACATCATTCAACTCAAGTGAATTAGAAACGTCATTTGCTAATGAGCTCATTGTATCTGAAATTGAAGTCAGTAACTCTTCATCAGTCCCTTTCTTAACACCTTTTTCAGTTGATTCACGAACCGTATTTAAAATCTTTGTCGTTACATGGGCATGGTCCTGTGCTTCTTCTCTATTGGTTCGAATAACATATTCTGATTTTTCTGTATCATAAGAAACTGTTCTTTCGTCTCCATGAGTTGTACGAACTAAGGCAGGGGCTTGGTCAGCCGGTGGAGTTTTTCCCCCTTGTCCCATACCGAAATTACTACTGCCCGATCCTAACTCAAAGTCAATCATGACTCTTCTTCTAACCGCATCTTTAGCCTGCGAATAAGCGGTTTCAGCTTTTTCCACTTGTGGTGCACCAGAAGCTCCTCCAGACGCGGCTTGAGAGGCTGTTTGGTTAAATATTTCTAGCCGTTCGGCTGAGTCGCTAATTTGATTTTGAATCTTTAATCTTATTAACTCAGCATTATTTCTGGCATCAACTAAACTATTGGATAGTTCTCTTCGAGCTTCATCATCTTTTCTATAAGTCGCTCTAAAGAAAGCAAGATTTCGAGTATATTCCTTAACATCGACTCTTGCAGCATTTAAATCTTCTTCAGACACATTCGGATTTCCCTCATAGTCTTTTAGGACGGCCTTAGCTCTTTCTAGGTCAACTTTGGCAAAACCAATCTGTTGTTTTGAATGTTCAATCTTTCTTTCAAGTCTTTTTAAATCTCGATCTAAATTTCTTACTTTTAAAAGCTGCTGTCTTTCACTCTCTTCTAAAAGCTCTACCCCTTCAAATGCGGCAAGAGTTTCTTTATCTATCTCAACATTTGGGATGACAGTGGTTTCAAATTCATCGACACCTTTTTGAATATCTCTTTCTCCACACCAAAGTTTCCCCATTGAGATCTTTTTACTAGAAATATATGTCTTAATTTTCTTATCAATTTCCTCACTCGGATTATCTGCTCTATAGAGGTCAAATTGAGAGGTCATTTTTTCAAACATATTATTTCTGACCCTAATCATTTCTTTTATTTTTTGACGATCTTCCTTTTTATTGGGGTCTAGTTTTGAGAATTCACTAATCATAGCTCTACCCTTAGAGCCATTCTTTCTAATTCTTTCTATAGACATTAACCCTTTGCTGTCTCCAGTTCTGGTTTTCCACAAAAACTCCCCAGACAAGTCTATACATAGGGACTCACTCATGACCCCAATTCTGTCTTTAAAAAGATCGCTATTCATTCTTTTTTCAATTAGCTCTAGAGGCTCCATCGATGATTGCTTAAGTTTGTCGAGGTCACCTTTTTCTAGTCCTAAGGCCTTTACGGAGTCAACAATTTGTCCTAATAGAATTTTCTTATTATTAAAAAGTCCACCGCTATAACCTTTTTCAAAAGAGGCTCTTAGGGATCGAAAGATAGGAGAGCTAGCATGTTTTCCTTTGTCAGCTGAGCGAATAAATTTTTCTAGATCCTCTTCCCATTGAACCTTTTCATTGGCGTCTTTTGGCATGATCTGGCTCACAAATCCATTCGGCGCAAGAAGATCAACGGTAAAGTCTTTCTTTGCCGTTAAAACTGTTTCGTCACTATAAGCAATACTTTTGGCCATTTCCATTAGAAAGAGAGCATCACCTTTTCCTTCATTATTAAAGTTTATTTGATCACCGGAGCTCACTGATCTTTGGATATCCCTTGCTTTATGAATATAGCTTGATTTTACATAGGCCAAAGGTTTTGAATTAGCTTGTGGCAACTCATCTAATATATCTTTTAGACTGGTTTTTATATCCGTATGGTTTGTAACATCGTCGCTCTTAAAACAAGAGTTATTTTCAGTTCCTAATATATTATAAGCTGACTTAACTTGTTGTAGGTCAGTCATAACAGAAATTAGATCTAGCATTTCTGTATCATCATCACTTCCAAAAAAGCCAAGCTCCATCTCAAGGACATATACATCTTCAGGAGAGAGCGGCTCGGGGGATTGTTTTGCTATACAGCCGCAGTACTTATCAATAGGCTGACTATCGCAGTCCAAATGGGTTGCTAGTTTTTCAATACTTCCAATATCCGCAATAGGTTCGATTCCTTCCACACAGGAAACCAGCATTCTTGTATTCTCCTCTATAATTTCAAAAATTGACGGGAAGGCCCACGCTTTAGAGGAGGTTAAAAGAAGGAATATAATTAGGCTTTGCTTTATCATCGTCTTAGATTATCGACCTTTTTAACTGATTCCTTTACTCAAGAATCGTTAATAGCTGAAATATCTAGTACTTAGACCTATTTTCTAACTAGTTTTTAGTCAGTTAGACCGCCACAAAACATGGTCGGTTTTACTGTCTAAATTACTAACACCCATTGAAAGCTTTTCAAGAATGACCCTTAAAATAGCTATTTTTGACATAATCAGTGCATGAAAAAGATGCTTCTCCCATTGGCCATTGTGGTTTTATTAGGTTCTTCCTGTGAAAAGGAGAGCTTACGACCTGAAGAAAATAATCTTCCAGGGGTTACCACGGAGCAAATTCAAGCTTCTCCAAAGGAGCTTCAAGAAGTTCGAATGAATGAAGCAGGCCTTTCTAGAAATGCCTCCATTGTTTTTACTCCGGAAAAGAATAAGCCAGCCCCGGGTCTACAAGAAGTGGATTGGAAAGTTAGTTATCTAGGTGAAGTAAATCTACAAGATATGGATGAGGCCCATAGCCAGCTTATCGAATATATCGTCGACTTACAGGACTTTTTAGAGGACTACCCTGCTGAGAAGTTTTACTTCTTAGGCGTACATAAAGAATTTATAACCAAACTCCAGCTAGCACTCGTTTTAAAACAAAACTTAGAAACTGGAATTCAAAAACTTAATAATGCAGAACTAGAAAAAGCTAGGTACCAAATGCTTCAAAAAGCTTTTGAGGATATGGACCGAGAGCTTGAAGAGCGAGGCATGACTTTTAAGCAAACAGAGGATTCGATTGAACCGGTGGTTACAATTGGCAATAGCAAGAAGAAAGCGAAGCGTTTAGCAAGAGCCTTAAAACAATATATTACTGATGGTGAAGAACTTCTTGCTGAAGCAAATAGCGAGTACTCACTACTTGAAGCAGGAAAAATTGAAGTGGCAGCCGTGGTCCTAGAAAAGATAAACGAAGAACTTAATAATTAAAGATTGCACATGAATGTGCATATATACTCTCTCCCCTCTCCAAAATATACCCCGCACGCTGGAAACGGTTTGCGGGGTTTATTTTTTTAAAAGCCGGCTTTAAAGACTATCAGCTGCTGAATAGGATTATTGTTTATATCTTCACTAATGACTTTACTAAGCAAATAATCAACCCGCCCACTGAGACCATAAAACAATGTGTACGAAGCACCTAGTCCTCCGTAAACATTAAGAAGAGTTTTATCCCTAAGGAATCTCCCGTCTGACTCAATAAAGACGAAATCAGACTTGATAAAGCCAGAGCCGAAAACCGCTTTTATTTCCTTTATATAAAGAGGAATATAGCGTGGTCCACTATAGGCCTCATTTAACAAAATATTTGTTTCTAGACTTCCTGTTTGAACTTCATTCCCAAAGGCATCATTAGTTTGAAGCCCGTAAAAATCATGAAATGATCCAAAATGGCCACCGCCGTAGGCCACCCCACTTCCAAGATCATTTTTATCTAACTTCTCGAAGGTCCCTTTTAATTTAAGATCAAAGAAATAATTCAATCGCAGATCAAGTTTAAGTTTAGACCGATAACCCAAGTAGTTAAGTCGTCCCACGGTATTATTTCTAAAAGCACCCACTTGAAAGCTGGCCCCATTTAAAAAATCATCACGATGGACATTTGTTGTACTAAAATACAGATTACCCGAATACTTTCTATATTTACGGCTTGAGACAAAGTCTGATGTGCTTCCTTGTGAATAAGATAAAGTCGGAACAAACTTAAGCCATCCGTTTACAAAATCATCACTGAGATAAGCGCTTGATGACTCAATTGAATCAGGTGTTTGTTTTATATTTGAGGCTATATATCCCTTTGAATAGCTAGTGCCAAAATCAAAATAGTCATTACTATGAGAGTAAGCAACTGCACTTCCAACTTCATCAATATCAAAGTACTTCTTTACTGTACCGCCTATCGAATGAACACCCGCGGGATCATTTACCGAACTTGATAAGGTAACTCCGTCGGTTGAACCTCCATAAGTAGCACCAATTCCCCAACGTTGGGGAAGAAAATGATCCCATTCCGGATAAGAGCTTTTATCCTCTATATAGTTTTTATTAGCCCCCGCAATAGAGTCAGGTCCTCTTTTAATTTCGATTCCACTATTATCATCGATCCATTCTTGGCAACTTTTCTTATTAAAGTAGATTCTTTTGGGGTCTTGTTCAAAAAGTAGAACTGTGTACTGATTACTACCCGTTATATAGGCAAAATCATTAAAGCTCTCAGGTAAGTTTGAGACGTAGCCGTTCCTGATATTTAAAGAATAAGTTTTATTATCTGACCTTAGAATTTTTCTTGTTCCACAAGAGCCTACAACCTCTAACGAGTTTTCACTTTGAAAAAGAACTTCCTCTTTTCCAGTATCAAGATCAACTCTTAAATACTCATGAGAAGGCGATTGCGAATAATCATGAAAACGATAGCTGATAAAAGATTTCCCATCTCTTTCAATAACTTCAGGGTTAAAGACATTCGTCATAGGAGGGAGGTCAAAGAGCTTTTCTTCTACTCCATTTTTATTTTCCCAAACTTCCCAAACAGTTTTTTCATAAATCAGACCGATTAGCCTATCTTTTAACTGAAAAAGATACTTTGGTTTAGACCAAGAGAATTCCTTGGTAAGTTTTTTCTTAAGGGGATCATACAGCTTCCAAAAACTTCCATTTCGAGAGGAATACTCCCTAAAAGTTTTCAAGACTATTCCAGACTCAGTTGTTGCTGGGAGAACCGCTTCTATAATATCGTCTACCCTAGTATTTTCCTGTGTCTTTAATTTTAGATCTATGACTTTAAGCTGATTAATCTTTTTATCGTCTAGCATTGAGATAAAAAGCTTATCATTTTTTAGCGTTACTCCGTCTGAGAATAAAAGATACTCTTTTTTCTTTAAAGGAATATGCCCAAGTCCCTTTACAGAATTTGACTTTCTAAATTCAGCTAGCTGATTAAATAATTTTGACTTGGTCTGTTCAAAGTATCGATCAAAAAGAACCTGATAATCTTCTTGAACACAATCTCTAAAGGCCCAATGAAGAAAACCGGGAATATTATCTGAATTGTTTTTAATAAGGCAGGCCATGCTCCCTGGTTTTTTATCCTCAAGCCATTTTAAAAAATGGGATCCGTACCAATACCTAGAGCCTCTACCTGGATAGTGTTTAGTATTATCTAAACAGACCGTAGAAGAACAAGTCCCTTCAGTTAAAACTCTATTTTTATATTCAAATCTAAAAAGTGAACGGCTAAGCCTTCCGCCATTTGTAAATTCCGCTTCCCCCCAAGTGGCCACGCCTTCGGCAAACCAATTAGGAACAATTCCCCCAAGCTTTCCATCAGAACCCCATAAATATCTTAAGAATTTTATAAATCCAGCGGTCTGGTCTAAATGAAGAATATGGATAAGCTCATGCAGCACTAAATTTTTTACCCAGTCTCCTCCTGTAACAAGATGCTCCATTCCAACAGGTGGCGCTGTGAACAAGAGAACTAAAGGCCTTGGATGAACTGTGGCCGCCCCGTTTGCTCGGTTAGAGACGCGGTCCGACACAAATCCATCAACGACAAAATGAACCGTATTCCACGGAACATAACCAAAGTATTCAATTATTTTTGGAGCATCTTCTTTTAGTATTTGGGCCACACGCTTAACGTAGAGCTCTGCATTCTCCTTTGCGTGAATTTCCACATCCATAGTACCGACACCAGTTTGTACTTCTAACGCATAGGTATATTCATTTTCAGAAAGTTCACTTGGTAGTTTTTGGCGATAGACCGTAGTAGCTAATGCTGGGGTAAAAAAGTTAAGTATTACTGCCGCAGCGGGTAATAAAATTTTATAAAAAGATTTCACAGACTTGTACCTTTAAAGGGTCTTTAATTTACTCTATAATTCTACCTATCTTAATGATTAAGAAAACTATAATTGTATAACTAAATTAAGGAGTTTTAAATGACACATCCTCTAAAAGCACTAACGCTCTTGTTGACCCTGTCTCTTGCCCTAACTGTTTCTAGCTGTGGTTCTTCTAAAAAGAAAAGTGCTACTGGCGATGATGTAAATGTATCAGCTACTGATATGGATGCAAGTGATGTAGATCTTGAATTAAATGCAGATAGTGATTCTGGTAAAACTGGTCCACTTCAAACTGTTAACTTTGCTTATAATTCAGCATCTCTTTCTTCAGCTACTAAAGATAAACTTAGAGCGGCAGCAACTTTTCTTAAAGCGGCTTCTTCTGTTGAAGTACAAGTTGAAGGTCATTGCGACGAGCGTGGTGGTGTTCAGTACAACTTAGCCTTAGGTGAAAGAAGAGCAAAAGCTGTTCGTAATTACTTAGTGGCCCTAGGTGTATCTGGATCAAGAATTTCAACAATTAGTTTTGGTAAAGAGCGCCCAGTCGCTTTTGGTCATGATGAAAGTGCCTGGTCTCAAAACCGTAGAGGAAACTTCGTCATAACAGCAAAATAATTTAACGATGCTCAAGCAACTTCTAAGTCTTGCTTTCATTGCATTATTTTTAGGGGCCTGTGGTTTAGCTACCACTCGCCCCAAGCTTGAAATGAGATTGGCCCAAACTGCATTCCTTGCGGCAAAAGAATCCAAAGCACAAACACTAGCTCCAGGTCTCTTTCGAAAGGCTGAATTTTATTACCTCAAAGCTAAATCCTCTTATAAAAGAAAGTATTTCAATAAGGCTAAACAATACGCCGTTCTTTCTCAAAAATTCGCTGAGAAAGCAGAGTTTATTTCAAGAAGAAAGGCTGCACTAGAAATCACCACTTCACCCCAGTAGTAAAGAAAGGAATTTTATATGAAATGGATTCTTGCGTTGTTCATAGTAACTATTTTCCTCAATGGCTGTAAGACCCAAGAAGAGATAGCTCAAGGTCAAATGGTTGAGAACCTGAATCTACAAGTTTCTGAAGCTCAAAAGCTTACGGCAGAAGCAACAGTTAGAATGCAGCAGTTAGAAGAAAGAATGAATAGCATTACTGGTCAAGTGGAAGAAAGCGGTCATCAGAGACAAACGACAACTCAAAAACAAATCGATGAACTTAAAGCTAAGTTGCTTGTCGTAGAAGAAAACAATAAGACTTTAAATACTGATATCGCCTCAATTAAACAATCTCTCGAGGAACAAAAAGCTTACTTAGATAAGGTACTTAAGAGTTTAACTAAAATATCAAAAGCAAAACCAAAAAAGAAAAAGCTATCTGAATACGATGCGGCCATGGCTGCCTACAAAAAAGGCCAATATAAAAAAGCTAAAAGTATGCTTCAAGAGCTTATTGAAAAAAAGAAGGTTAAAGGCTCAAAGCGCGCGAGGGCCTTACACAACCTTGGCATGAGTCTCTATATCTTGAAAGAAGATGACCAAGTTCTTATCTATTTCTCTAAGCTTTTTACCGACTATCCTAAGAGTGGTTATAATAAAAATGGTCTACTCTTTCTAGGTAAGTCTTTTCAAAGAATGAAGAAGAATGAGGAAGCTAAACAAACCCTTAACGAATTAATTTCTAGATTTCCAAAGGCTAAGCAAGCCAAGGAAGCAAAGGGAATCTTGAAAAAACTCTAAGGAACAACATGCGAAGTATCGCTTATTTAATCTTAATTTTAAGTTTAACTTCTTGCTTTAAATCTAAGCCCTCTAATCCTTTTTATGACTCTAT
Organism: Halobacteriovorax sp.; assembly: GCA_002720865.1. Taxonomy (GTDB): domain Bacteria; phylum Bdellovibrionota; class Bacteriovoracia; order Bacteriovoracales; family Bacteriovoracaceae. The sequence continues at coordinate 874,037 of PBIO01000014.1, read as the reverse complement.
AGAGGTAAAGAAAGACAAACTCCATTTGATCTTTAGTCACAATATAAATGGGGAAACTCACCCTTGTGGTTGTCGCCATTTTCCCCTAGGAGGTCTGCCGCAAGTTGCTGGCAAGTTAAACGAGCTTAAATCAAGCGGTGAGGTCTATCTCCTCGATACGGGTGATTTACTTTTCCCATCCCCGAATCTTCCTCCAACAATGAAAGATAGTTTTACTTTTGGGGCAAAAAATTTATCTGATGGAATGGATAAACTTGGACTTAAATACTTTGTTCCTGGAGATCAGGATTTAGCTCTTGGTATAGATTTTCTTAAAGTATTATTAAAAGGATCTCAATATAAGTTGCTTGTATCAAACTTAGTGAATCCAAATCTTCTTCCGCATAAAAGAATAGTCATTTTCGAAAAAGGCAAATCGAAGGTTTTTATGATTGGTATGGTAGACCCTTCTATCACAACATCAAAGATGTCGGGCCATTTTACGGCTCCTTCATTAGCGATGCCCGTTCTCCTAGAAGAGTTAAAAAAGATTGGCTTTGATCAAAAGAATAAAAAACATAGGCTTGTCCTTCTCTCCCATTCAGGAATGCCTAATGATCAGAATCTCGTAAAAAAATTCCCTCAAATTGACTGGGTTCTGGGGGCCCATACTCAGAGTTTTACAAAAATTCCCTACGAAGAAGGCACGACAAAATTAGCTCAAGTTCTTTCTCGTAACCACTATCTAGGTGAAGTTCAAGTAGAACTTAACGAAGAAAAATCCAAGGATACGTGGGTACTTCATGAAATTCGAGATGAGCTTAAAGAAAAACTTAGTCCAAACCCTTTTGAAGCTTTTATAAATAATCATAAAGACGAAATGAAGAAAATACAGATTCAAGAACAGAGCACTCAAGGACTTGGGGACAATGCTGGAGTAAAGTTAAATACAGCTGCTTCTTGTATCGAATGTCATCAGCCTCAAGTTGATTTTTGGCATGATACCTCTCATTCAATTGCCTATGCCACTCTTATCAATGATAACGAAGAAAAGAACTTAACTTGTATCGGCTGTCATAGTGTGGGCTTTCAGTCTAATAATGGTTTTATGATTCCGGATGAGCTTATCGTCTTAGATAAGGAAGATAAAAAAGAAGAGCAGCTTAAAAAAATAAAAGAAAAGTACTGGGCCGAAGTAAGTGAAGCCTTTAAAGACGTGGGATCAATAAGAAAACTTCCTGTTAAGAGAATTAGAAAGCTTTCTAAAGATTGGCTAAAACGAGACGAAAGAAATAATGTCACTCATAATTTTGCTAATGTTCAGTGTCTAAACTGCCACGATACTCTTCATCAAGAACATCCCTTTGCAATACCTCCAGAAATTAGCGAGCAAGCAAAGTATGAAAAGATGAAAGAAAATTGTCTAAATTGTCATATCCCAGACCGCTCACCTGAATGGTATGAAACATTAGAGAATGGTAAAGCTGGTCGGCCTAAAGAAGAGTATGTCCGCCAAAAGATTAAAGAGCTCTCTTGCCCCAAGCGTGAGTAGCTTTTTATTCTAAAAATTTAAGTAATTTTTTACGGTATCTTTTTTCATGTTTATGATAAACATCAATATGTCTGCCACCTAAGACAGGCCAAAACCACTTCTCTTCACTACCAAGATTTTCATATATATACTTACCATGTTCCGGCTCTACAACGAGGTCCCTCATCCCATGGATAACTAAAGATGGTCTTTTAATCTTTGAAAGATGCTTATAGGAGCCATACCGATCATCTATTAAGATATAAGCTAGAGGACTTAAGACATAAGTTAACTTGAATTTTTTTAATTTCTGAATAGCGATATCTTGATAGGAACTAAAGGTGGAGTCGAAAATTAGAAGGTCCACATCTTCTTTATGAGGAAAGTCCACAAAGGCTCGGGCCATTATATTTCCACCGAGGCTTTGACCATAGGCGATTAACTTTTTGTGACCAATCTTTTTATAGAGTTTATGAGCGTGGTCAAATGCAGCTAGGGCATCTTTATGAACACCCTGTTGGTTAGGCTGTCCATCATTTAAACCATAACCACGGTAATCAAAAATAAAGACATCATAACCATGAGAAGTAAGCCAAACTAAATTCGCATAATGACTAGAAAGATTCTGGGCATTTCCGTGAAAGAAAACAAAAAGACCCTTGGGTTTCTTGAGGTTTGCCTTATTTTTTAAATACCAAGAATGAAGCTTTGTTCCATCGGAGGCCTCAATCCACTCTTCGATATAATCAACTTTAAACTGCTCGGGTCTACTGTAAAGAACTCTATCTGGTTGATAAAAAATAAAACTACAGCCACTAAACTGCAGGACAAATATAAATAAAATCAGCTTCTTGGCCATGTGAATTGCCCTTCTCCCTCTATTCTTTTATCGAAGCCATTATGCTAGGATAAGCCGGCAATGGCCAATATGAATAAATTAGTTTTAGGTATAGAAACAAGCTGTGACGATACTTCCGTATGTCTTCTAAGAGGTACGTCTGATCTTCAAAACTGGGAGCTCCCAGAAGTCCTTGCTATGAAAACCTTTAATCAGGATGAGTTTCTTGGTGAATGGGGCGGAGTTGTTCCAGAACTTGCGGCAAGGAACCATCTTGCTAAACTTGCCCCCGTCCTTGAATCTGTTTTTAAAGAAACAGCTCTTGAACCTAAGGACTTAGATTTAGTTGGAGTAACAACTCATCCAGGCCTGTTAGGTCCACTTCTAACCGGCTTAAACGCTGGTAAGACCCTAAGCCTACTTTATAAATTACCGCTTAACCCGGTAAACCATCTATATGCTCATCTTGAGGCCATACATTTAACAGAAAAAGTTAGCTATCCCTACCTAGGTTTAATTGTAAGTGGTGGCCATAGTATGTTTGTACTAGCTGAGTCATCCACTAAGTTTGAGCTCATAGGAACAACCATCGATGATGCTGCTGGTGAAGCTTTTGATAAGGGTGGAAAGCTCATGGGCCTTGAATATCCCGCAGGTAGAATCATTGATGAAAAAGCCAAAAATGGAGATCCAAAAAAGTACAAATTTCCAGTTGGTTTAAAGTCTTCAAAAAATTGTAATTTAAGTTACTCAGGAACAAAAACCTCACTTCGAGTTTTTCTGGATGAGCATAAGGATTTTGATGACTGGGATAATCTTTGTGCTTCTTACCAATTTGCTATCGTTGAGGCCCTGCGCCTCAAAAGTACTTTTGCAAGTAAAGTGGCGAAGGAAAAGTACGGAAAAGATCTTCCCCTCGTCGTTGGAGGAGGAGTTGCTTGCAATAGTCACCTTCGCTCTGTCATGAGAGAAGAACATAAGGAAGTCTATATCGTACAGCCAAAATTTTGTACTGATAATGGCGGTATGATCGCCAACTACGCCTTAAGAACTATGGAAGAAAAGGCCATAAGCTATCCGGACTCACTAATGATAGACGCATTTGGGAGATTCTTAAGTAAAGATCTTAAGAAGGAATTTGCAAAACGCGGACCCATCCTTGAATAAACTTCCAAGGGCCAATAAAGATCTTGGTCAGCACTTTCTAAAAGATAAAACCGTTATAGAAAAAATCACTAATAATTTTGCTGAAGAAGCTGATGTTATTTTAGAAGTTGGACCTGGTCCGGCAGTTCTAACAAGAGAGCTCGCTAATCATAAAAAACCACTGGCCGTAGTAGAAAAAGACGAGAGAATGGAGGAATACCTTCTTGATTTTGTCTCTCGCGAAAATATCTTTTTTATGGACGCTCTAAAGTTAAATGAAAAAGAGCTCTTAAAAAATCTTGATTGGGAAAACAGGAGGATTTGGTTAGTAAGTAATCTTCCTTATAATGTAGCCAGCCCTCTCATCGTTAATTTTTTATCTTGGACCTCCATCGATCAAATGACCCTAATGGTACAAAAAGAAGTTGGATTGAAGATCATAGGAAGGTCAGCTAAAAATAAAGATGAAATGAGTTCTCTTCATGCTCTTTGCTCAGCATTTTTTGAAGTTAGCGAATTATGTAAGGTCGCTCCGGGGGCCTTTTTACCACCTCCAAAAGTTGACTCACTCGTGGTTTCCTTCAAAAGACGGCTTGATCCAGAAATTACTCTCGAAGAACTTCCAAAATTTGAAAAATTTCTGAGACGACTTTTTCAATTTCGCCGAAAACAAGTCTATAACGTTTTGAAATCTCACTACCAAGCTGACGTCCTCGACAAGGCCTTTACCGACTGCGACATTCCACGAACAGCAAGGGCCGAGACTTTCAATAGAGCGACTATTCAGCTACTCTATTCTTGTTTAAATAGTTAAAATTTAAGGAAGTCTCATGAGAAACCTCATCGCCTTTTTGGTGACCTTCTGCTGTTTAAGTGCTCAAGCTAACTATGCTGAGTTCTTTGGAAGCCACCCTTCAACTAGTGGAATTGGAAACCAGGCAAATACTAATATCTACGACCCGGCCAATAATTATTATGTTCCGGCCCTAATGGCCTTCAGTGATACCATAACTTTTGCCACATCAGCGGGTTCAGTTTCAACAGACTTTGAGCCCATATCAAATATTACAATCAAAAATAGTACGAACTCTACTACTACTGAAGTGGGTAATGCCTCCACAGATTATGATAGCTTCTTTGGAGCAACCGTTCATGCAACTCTTCCACTTGGATATAAAGGTGCTGGACCCATTAGTGTTTCTGTTTTCACCCCCCTAGGAAAAGTGATTGAAACGAATTCAGGAGACGCCGCTCTTCCAGAGTACGTTATGTACAGGTCTCGCTATCGAAGAACTTTAATTCATTTAAACTACGCCCATAAGTTAACAGATCAATTCGCCTTTTCTCTAGGAACTCATGTTGGGTTTCAAGCTGGGGCTAATGCCTCAACTAACCTTTCTCTTAATGGAACCGGTTTTGGTTCAAGTGGTGGAGCAAAATCTGAAGTTAAACCTGCTTTAGCCGGAATTTTTTCTACTATATATAGAGAGAAAAACTGGTCTGCTTATTTTACCTTTCAGCAAGAAATGAAAAGTAATCTTGAAGCAAAAGCCGGCGGTCAAATCAATGACCCAACAGCAGCACTTTTTCAAATCACAATTGAATCAATGATCTATTATGATCCTCATATTTTAAGATTCGGTAGTTCGTTTGAGATCGGTAATTTTACCTTCCTAGGCTCCTTAGAGTATCAGTTATGGGAAAACTACAAAACTCCTGTTATCAGAGTTAAAGACCGTGGCGGCGTGGTTAAACCAAGTGATGATTATGAAAAATTAAAACTAAGAAATATACCTGTTCTAAAAGTTGGCTCTATCTTAAGTATTACGGATCGCTTTTCTCTTTTAGGTGGTCTTAGCTATAAGCCTACACCCATAGAAGGAAACTTTGTCGGTGCCGGAAATTCAATTGACTCAAACAGCTTAATCCTAACAGGAGGGGCTCGACTTGGGATGAGGATTTTTGGTAAAGATGTCGATTTAAGCGGTGGAATTCAATATCATAAGCTTGAAGAAGTAAACGTGGTTAAGACCTCCAATCAGGAAAATGGGAACTCCGGCAGTAAGATTGGAGCCCCAGGATATAAAGTCGGAGGTAGTGTAATTGCGGCCAGTGGAGGCTTGAGGATCAAGTTTTAATACTATGGGAAAAAAGATCATCGCTAAAAATAAACGAGCAAGTTACGATTATTTTCTTGAAGAGAAATTTGAGGCGGGACTCTCCCTTGTTGGAACCGAAGTTAAAAGTCTTAGGGCGGGAAAAGTTAGTATTGCTGAAGCTTGGATTGACGTTGATAAGAATGGTGAGGCTTGGATTCAAAATATGACTATTCCCCACTATGAGTTTGGAAATATAAATAATCACCAAGAAACAAGAAAACGAAAATTACTCCTTAATCGAAAAGAAATAGACAGGCTTCTTCATCAAGTAAAAGCTCAAAAAATGACTATTGTTCCAACTATTATTTACTTTAAGAATAGCTACGTTAAAATGGAAATAGCTCTAGGTCGAGGTAAAAAGCAGCACGATAAGAGACAAGACCAAGCTAAAAAAGATATTGATAGAAAACTAAAACAACGTGACTATAGCTAGGAAAAAAAATGTTAAAAACTTTCATCTTTTTTACTCTTCTCCCATCAGTTCTTTTTGCAGCCACGTCCTCAAAATGCCCTGGTCAAAATGGATACTTCTATACAAATGATAAAAGTAAGAGAAACCCTCGCAAAGGAGGCTTTGTTTCTGAAGGAGCAAATGTTGGGGACTATGTCTTTATTGCCCCAACTGCAGCGGTTTGCGATAGCGCCTCTGTCCTTAAGTTCGCAAGAGTCTATGGCAATGCCGTAGTTAAGGGAGAAGCTGAAGTTACAGATAAAGCAAGAGTATACGGAGACGCAATAGTTTCAGGTGAAGCAGTTATATCTGGCGAAGCCAAAATTAGTGGCCATGCACATATTACAGGAAGTGCTGAGGTAAAGGGAAAGGCCTGGATGAAGGGTCATTTTACCACGAGTAAAGGTAAATATGCTCAAGGGAAATTTAGCGCAAAACCCACTGGGGCTTTTTTAGCAAAACAACAAAAGCTAAATCAAAAAGCAATGGCAGCTTCTAATAGTAAGTTAACTGAAGAAGCCCGTCAGCGTTTGAGCTGGATACAAAATGACTTAAAGAATGGCTGGTATGGAACGAATAAACGAGAAGGCTATTATAGAAGCTTCAAGTGGAGAAAAAGTGATATTAAGGCCCCTTGTGGTTTTTATCTAAAGTTAAAGAAGGAAGAAAAGGTTTTAGATTCTCACTGTAGAAAAACGAAACGAGTGAAACGAAAAAGATGGGTTCCTGGGAAAAGTGATTACAAGCAAGTTAAGAATTGTTTCACAGAAACTGAAAATCAAGGTGAAAAGTATTTTGACTTCAAAAAACTAAAAGTTAAAACTCATCACGACTTTTCAAATAATAGAGTCTATTTAGATTTTAATTCTTATTTTTTCTATATTGGAAATGAACGCAAAACCAAAGAGTTTGCTAATAGATTAAAGGATTTTGCAAGAAAGTATTGCGGCTTTAAAGGGTAGCCTGCCTATAGCGGCAGGGTCCCATATCCAAAATTATTTGAAGAGATTGTTCGATCAAGCTTCTTATTCTTCTTAGCAAGCTCCTCAGCTTTTCTAATATCAGCTGAGATGTACTTCTCTCTAAGAGCTTCCGTACTGGAGCATCCTGCTGCCAAATAACAAACGCCAATCAAGGCCATTAAGTTTAAAGTTTTAACGTTCATAAGAAACCTCCTCGTCTCTTTGCTTAAACGCAATCAAATCATATCGAGCAAAAGTAATTTGGGTCAAAATTTGGGGATTATCCTGTAATAACAATAAGATAATTAGATAGTTGGATGCCTTAAGATACTGATATCACGCAAATGACGCAACAAGTCCACGATTTTGCTATGTAATTTTTGTAAGTACTCAGAAAAAGGCGATTTTCGATTTATTGTAAGAATTTTTTTAAGAAATCCAGTGAAAAACAACAAAACCATAGGAAGCTAGAAAAAGTATTCCAGCAGGTCTACCAAAGTTCTTTTTAATCAAAGCTAAGAGCATTAGAAAGATGGCTGCCGCCCCAAGAAGATACATTTCCACATGAAAGTTTTGCTCAATTTTCACATTGTAAAAACCTAAACCGCCAAGAACAAAGGCTACATTGAAAATATTTGAGCCGATTATATTCCCTGTGATTAAGTCTGTATTTTTCTTTTTTAAACAAGCGATCAGGGCCGTTACGAGCTCTGGAAAACTTGTTCCAAAGGCAATAAAAATTGCAGAAATAATATAAGAGCTAATCCCAAAAATCTTTCCTAGAGCTGTTCCACTTGAGACGAGTAGCTCCCCTCCACCATATAATAAGGCAAATCCAAGAATCAGCTTTGCCACAATTTTAAAATCTATTTTCTCTTCAACATCATGTTCTTCAGTATAGTGTTCCCTTTGTTTCTTCATTTCATGGAAGGTGTGCCAAAGATATCCTCCAAAAAAGACAACCATTATAGAAAAAGTTATTAAATCAAGTTTTCCATAGAGAAGTACGCCGATAAGTATCGCGGTTAAAATAATATGGATAAAAAACTGAATTGTTATTTCTCTTCTTAAAATAAAAAGAGTTGTCAGTGTTCCAGAAATTCCAAGAATCAAAAAGAGGTTTGCAATATTTGAACCTACAATATTACCTAAGGCTATTTCAGGATGTCCTCTCCAGCAGGCCAGCTGACTGACAAAAAACTCCGGAAGAGAGGTCCCGAACCCGACAATAAGTAGACCAATAACTAAGGGCGAAAGCCCAAAGAATCTGCCGACAATCTCTGCTGAATCAAGAGCAAATTCTGCTCCGTAATAAAGAACAACAATTGATAAGATGAGTAAGCAAGCTTGTAGGAGCATAGAGTTAAGCCATATAATAAGGTTAGATTTTATACTATCGCAAAAGGTCACAAATGAGAAAGTACTTAGAAAAAATGGGGTTAAATAAGTTTAGACAAAATAGCACCTTTCTTTATTTAGTCTGTGATGTTTGGATCCTGGGATATGTTTATAAGAAATTTACAAACCCTGAAACAATGGACTTAATGATTAAAGTCGCTGCCGAGCAGCAGCAACTTGATAAAACCCATATAAAACAACTCTACCAACTCATGACTCAAAGCTTAATTTTAATGCTTGTGTTGGTGGGGTTCGTTCACCTAATCAACTATATTCTCTACAACAAAAATAAAAAAGTCGCGTTTGCCTATTTAGTTTTCTATTCCTGGACGGCCAGTATTGGTACTGCCCTCTGGGGACTTTCCTTACTTGGTAGTCATTTTATTCCGGGAATTGTATTTTTGGCCGTATCTGGAGTCTTCTTTTTTAATGCTATGGGGCTTAGAGTTTTCCCCCATCAGGAACAAGAGCTTAAGAAAAGTTAGGGACTAAGAAAAGGGTATGCTCCGGCTTTGTCCAGTTAGGCATCTCTCTACGTTTTCCACTTTTCGCCTGCATCCCTGCTAAGGCCAGTAAAAAGGAATCAAAGGCATGTGGGTTTTTAATAAGCACTTCAAAGTCATGATCATAAATAAAGAGGTTTAAATTTTGTTCAAGCTTTTGGATAAGGTCAACTCTTGTTTCCATACCTAGCTCGATGTCATTGAAGTTTTGAATATGCCTTTTTTGTAAAACACCTGCTCTTAAAAGTTCAATAAAAATAACTGGGCCAAAGGACTCGTAGAGTTCAAGGTCCTTTGGAAAATGTCTTTTTAAATAACTAAATCTAGATTGAATCATTAAGCTTGTATTGCCAAAAGAATCGTAAGACGAATTAAACAAATCTAAAAGCTGATCATAATAAAAATTCCAGACCCAAAGATCGATAGGTCGATTCCAATAAGGTAAGTACCCCTTCTTTAATCGTCTTTTAAAGGAACGGCTTAAGATATGCTCATGAGATTCTTTATGAAAAATATCTCTTGTAAAATCCACTTCATCATCAGCATTGCGTCTTTGTTCATATTGCTTAGGATTTTGACTGCTCAATCTTTGATCTTCTTCAATGAGTTCAATTATGAGCTCATTAATTTCTTTTACTTCAGGAACGGGACAATTAGAAATACCAGGACAATCGAGCTCACAAGTATGACAGGCCGGCTGACTCAATGGAAAATCTACCACGAGATCTTGAACTTCGAATTTATCAATCCAGTTTCGAACGACATCTTCTCGATCTACACCTGACTCATCTTTTAATTGTAATAATGACTTAAGTGCCCAGCGCTCATGCTCAGGAAAGTATTCTAATAAGCAAAAAAAGAATTTATCTTTTCTTCCCCCCTTCATACTCATCCCTGCAATATTTTGAGTTGCCATAACTTATACTAACGCAGTTCTTATAAGGGAGAATCAATTTGGAAGTCTAACTTTTCCATTCCAGCATCTAAGATTGCCTTTGCTACTAGCTCAGACTCTTCAGGTTTATGAATGAAAAGAAAACATCCGCCACCTCCGGCACCACAAATCTTCATGCCTAAACTTGGAACCGCTTCCTTAAGACTATTATACAGAGATTTCATAGAAGGAGTAACGATTCCGGGGAATTGATTCTTGCGAATATCCCCTTCTTCCCCTATTTTTTGAAGTAATAGAGCAATATTCCCTTCTTTTAAAGCACTATAAGCTTCGGCACTAATTTTTGAGATACTTTGAAGTCCTGATCTCATTTCGTAGTTTTTATCAAAAAATCCTTTATAAACTTCCCAATTATTCATTCCTGAATGTCTCTGCTCTCCGCTATAAACAAGAGTAATAGATTCCTCTAAGGCCCTTTTAATTTCCTCGGAAAAGACCTGTTCAACAACAACACCATCCACACTTGGGTGTAAAGCGAGAACCCCTCCGTGCAAGGCAGGATAATAATCCTGATAACCAGCGGGACCGCTATCTAAAATTCTTGCCTCTATTCCATTAACAATTCGTATGGCCTGTTCTTTATCAAGGGGTAGATTTTGATATTCTGCCAGGGCGCTATAAAAAGTTACTCCCATAGCAGAAGACCCCCCTAATCCTGCACCTGCAGGTGAACCAGATTCAAGTTCTATCTTTAGGCCCGAATGAATTTTGAAATGATCTAGGATTTGACATAAAAACGTTAAGGGACCAAAGCTTTTCCCTCTTAGATTCTCTTCAGTAAACAATGAAGCACCAAATTTATTTTCAGAGTTATAGTCTTTGGAAATGAAATGAATATGATCGTCGTTTATCTTTGTAAGCTTAACTTTTGCCTTTAAAGAAGTGGCCACGTTCATTGTGACCACATTTTTTAATATTAAATTAATCGGATTTAAATCAAGAGTTCCTCCAACAAGATCAACTCTTACAGAACCAGTTACTTCTATCGTCACTACTTATCCTCAGACCAAATCCCTACATAGGGAAGCTCTCTATAGCGACCGGCATAATCCAATCCATAGCCGATGACAAAATGATCTTCAATCTCAAAAGCGAGATAATCAATTTTCACGTCCTGCTCAAGTCTTGCAGGCTTAAATAAAAAAGAGCAAACTTTTACGGACTTGGCTTTGCGAGTTGAAAGTAACTCTTGTAGTGCTTTGATTGTATTACCAGTATCCACAATATCTTCCACAAGAAGAACGTGCTGATTGGAGATATCTTTTCTTAGGTCCAAATGAATTTTTACATTTCCTGAAGAGATTGTAGCATCACCATAAGATGAGGCTCCGATAAATTCCATTTTAACAGGTAGGTCCATTTGACGGACAAGATCGGCCATAAAGATAAATGAGCCATTTAAGACTCCCACCACAACAACTTCTTCGCCGGCATAATCTTTAGAGATTTCTGCTCCAAGCTCAGCAACACGTTGCTTGATTTTCTCTTCAGATAAATATTCTTTAATGGCCATATAAGACTCCTAGTCCTTATAAAAATGGAACAATAACTAAGAATATAGCAAGAATCTTGGCGTTTTAAAACTAAACGGTGACTTCTTCCACAGGCTCCGACTTGGGCCTTAAGCTTACTAGCTCTTCGTCAATTTGATATTCAAAGTGATTTCCGCATCTAGCTTCGTAAATATCTGTTTCTCCAACAAGAACTTGCCCTTCATCTTCAAGAACCTTTCTAAAACTCTTGGTGGCAGCTCCTCCGCAAACAGTACAAATTGCCTGAACTTTATCTACCCTATCGGCAATGGCCATCAAATGAGGAATGGGCCCAAATGGAATTCCTCTATAGTCTTGATCAAGACCAGCAAGGATAACTCTTATGCCTCTTCTAACAAGTTTTTTAACTACGAGAATAACGTCTTCATCAAAAAACTGGACTTCATCTATGGCAACCACTCTTGTTGAATCATAGAGATGCTCTAAAATATCTGTAGATTTATCTATAGGTTTTGCTTGAATACTCTGAGCAGAATGACTAACGACATTCTCTTCATGATAGCGATCATCTATCTTTGGTTTGAAGATCTGAACCCTTTGCCTCGCGATCTGCGCTCTTTTCACTCTTCTAATCAATTCTTCAGTTTTTCCTGAAAACATTGGTCCGCAAATAACTTCGATATGTCCAAATAAACTATGGGATAAGGCAAATGGAGACACAGAACCCCCTTATAATTGTGTGTGTTAATAATTTCTGTTCTCAAATTGTGTGTTCACTCATAGTGGCCGACGAAGTGGCCTAAGTAAATGCAGGCCGCCGTCGAACCATAGTGATTACCAACACCTAATGCGTAGCAAAGAATTTAATATTTTCTGACTTCTAAAGAGAGATGACGACCATCAGAACCATGACTGACAGCAACACCACTGAGAATCCCACAAAAATTACTGGAGAAACAAGGATTACAAGGCTTTGAAGGTGAGTAAACTTAAAATTATTTTTCAAACCAGCATATAGATAAAAAAGCATACCTATACCTTGAGCCATTGTTCCAAAGACTGGAAGGATATAAAAAGTATAACTAACTAATGAATGGTTAACGACCTGATTTGTTTTTTTGTCGATCTCACCTTCAACTTCAAAAAGGTCTGCAAAGAATTTAATAAAACTTCCCCAAACTCTTGTTAGGAACCAAACAAAAACGGGGTAGAAAACTATTTGTAACAAGATTCCCCAGAATACTAAACTCTTTCCTTGAGAATGAAAATTGGGGATTAATAAACTAGTTAGCCCCTCTTCTTCTCCATGAACCATAGAAAAAGCTTCATAACCTAAGTGAATTGCAAATAAAGAGTATATCCCTTGTATAACTATAAAAATCCAAGAAACACTCATGGCATCGACAAAGGCAAGCTCAGTGTCCTCAGCCTCTAAAACTTCATTAGGGATATTATCCACAAGCTGAAACTGCCTCTTTTCCTGGACTGCTCCGGCATGTTCACCAACAGCACTTAATAAACTATGAGTTTTAAACGGATGAAGAAATGCATAAATATAATTAGAAAGAAGCTGTATCATTTATAAAAAGAAATCCTTCAATTCTTTTCCAAACTTTTGCAAGTCTAGATATTTATAGTGAAGCATAAAGCCTAGCTCTTTGTTCACAAGGGTTAGTTCCCCTCTGTTTAGCATAACATGAAATTGCGGGCCTTCAACACCCCAAGAAAGCTTAAAAAGGCTTTTATCTAGATTTTCATTGCCTTCTAGTCGGGTTAAATCATCTGCCTCTTTTGAAATAACATCAATTAAATATTTAAAGGCCGTATTTACAGGTTCTCCGTCGCTTTCTTTGACCGCCTGTGCCTCGAAGATATTTCCATGCTTTAACTTAACCTCAACAGTTTTCCCCGATGGAAAAGCCATTGTAATTCTTTTTGGTTGTGACTCTTTTACGCCCTTTAGCTCCCAAAAATCTTCTTCCTTTTTTAAGAAGGTTTTCAAGCTCTTCTCATTAAAACTTAAGATTTTATCCTCTTCTACAAGATGAGCAAAGTAACCTTCTCTTCCATCAAGTGCTCTAAAGACCTCTATGGTTTTTTTTCTTTTTGCTTTATCTTCAATAACTAACTTTGAAACTGAGTTTGAAAGCTTTCCATTTTTCATCCAACCGACTCCAGTAAAGTTCACGAGATCGGAAATAAACTCATGGTACGAAGCTCGCTTAGTATTTAAACCATAGGGTGGACTCGGACTAATTCTTCTTTCCGGAATAAGTAACTCAAATGGATTCGAACTATTATTTTCGATTCGAATTGATACCCACTCAACTTTTTTCGCCATGTACTCCCTTTGAAAAATATGTGTATCAATAAAGAAGTCTTCATTAAGAAGTATCATAGTTTTGAATCTTAAATACTTTTCTGGGTTTTTATGAAAAGTGGTCTTATCATAGGTACCTTCATTAGGAGAAGAATCAACGGCTATCATTTGTTTAACGACACCATTCTGATTAACCTCCATATAAAAACTTTGATCAAACTCAAGCTTACTCCCAAGCTTAAAGTGAGCATAGCCTTTAGAAAAAACGAATTTCAAAACAGGTGAATCACTCGGAAAAAAAAGAGGGCTTATTTCGTCGGATTTTAAATATCTTTTGACCTTCATCTTGCCTAAAATTTCTAAATACTGTTGAAGTCTTTGGGCATCGACAAGAATTCCTTTCGACGTCTTAAAATGTTCTCCATCTTTTTTAATAGAAAAGTTACTAGCACTAATTTCTTTTAATTCCCCAAGGTAAGCTTCATCTATGATTTTATGTTTGGCCTCTTCCATAGCCAAACGTTCTAAGCCCCCTTTCTCTTCGAATTGATAAGTGAAAATACCAATAAGAACTAAAAGAATAGAAAGAAAGGCAATTCTTTTCATTATTAGAGGACAAGTCTCCTTCTATAAATAATAACGGCGATGATAATTAATCCGAGGGGGACAAAAATCACGCTAAAGTAAAATATAATCCCTAACTGAGGAGCACTTATAAATACGGGTTCATCTTTTACAACGGGAAGATTAAAAGATATTAATCTATCTTCATCCACTAACCAGCTTAGTGAATTTAAAAATAATGAGAAGTTTTTCGAAAACTTTTTGTAAGTATTGATGACGAAGGTAGAGTTTCCGGCAAGGATCATTCTTGCAGCGGTTCCACTGCCTTCCCATGCGGCCATTAGACCAAGAGGTCCTTTAATATCTTGTTCCTGATTAAAAGTTACCGCCCCAGAAACAAACTCACTCAAACTCATTTCTCCCCAACTTGCAGGAAAGGGTGAACTTTGTGCTAGAACAGAAAGTCGTCCAGCACTACCTTCAACTTTAGCGATAGAAGAAACTAAAGGAAAGAAAACTTGTCCCTTAAAGTCTTTAGTAATTGGATGATCTTTATTATATTTTTCAAGCATTGGAACAGAGCCATTACTTCCATTGATATGTTTGATCCTATCAACCACAAGATTGTTCTGTATTTGAACACCCCATTTTTCAAGTAAACTTCTAAGACCGCTAACTTTATCGTTATCTACGCTAGGATCTAATGCCACCATAATTCTTCCACCGCGCTTTAGATAACTCTCAATAACCCTTAGCTCACTTTCATGAAAACCTTGTTTTGGTCCCCAGATCATCAGAGCGGAAACGAAATTTGGCAGTTCATTAAATGTCGATAAGTTGACGGCGCGAATATCGTAGCTTCCCCTCTTGAGCAAATCTCTTAAGTAGCTCCCGCCCTCATTTTCATTGTCTGAGAGATTCATCTCTTCGTGGCCGGTGCTATAAAAAATAACGGGGTCTTTATCTCTCGAAACTCGAATAATAGCATTTGTAATGGCTAGTTCTGACAAGGCCAATACTTTTTGCGAGCGGCCCTCGTATTCCACAAGGACAGTCCCGGACTTTTCAATCCCATACTGCTTAACCAACTCAGGCTTAATTTCTATATCAACCATGGTCACATCGATATCTGGTCGATCTAACCGATATAAATCAAGCAGGGCCGCAATGGCAGCTTGTTCGGATCTTTTTGAAAAAACGGTGAATTTTAGTCCCGATTTAATACTCTTGAGAATTCTAGCGGATTGATCTGTAAGAGAATTCTTTTTGTTTAAAGTAACATCCCATTGTACCGGGTGTTTAAAAGCTAGATAATTTGTAAAACCTAAAATTCCAAAAACTAGAATAGCTGAAATAAAGCTTTTACTAAAACCGCTAAAGAATCCGCTGGTATAAAATGCGTAAAAGTCTTTCCGATAGACAACAATCAAAACCATTGAGATGAGTACGGTAAAGGCTGTAACTCCCAAATTTAAGATTGTTGATTGAGGTAAAGAAATCCAAAGGGCTATTGAAACTAAATATAAAATTCCATTGGCGATTATAAATAAAGATTTGTACCATGAATTGTTCAAACGATATCCCCTACCAATTTCTAGATTCTAATGATTCACGAGTTAAAAAAGTAAAAAAGCCTAAAAATGAAAGAAAAAATAAAAGGCTATAAGATTTAATAGCTCCTCTTACAAAGGCTTCGTAATGAAATGGAATCGACATATAACTTAGAATTTGTCCCACGAGTGGATTATGACTAGCATTTGCCGACATCACGAGCAACATAGACCCAAGCAATAAACTAAAAGCGACTAAGGCAGAGACGACCTGATTCTCTGTTAAGCTAGAAGCAAAAATCCCCACGGCCAAGTAACAAAGCACACTTAGTAGCAAGCCTAAATAAGCAGAAGCGACGGTATACCAATCACTATAACCACTAATTGCGAGAACCACCGGAAAGACCAAAGTAAAAGAGAGCATGAAAAGCGCTGCTGTAAAACTGGCAAAGAGTTTTCCTAAAATGATTTGAACATTACCGAGCCGAGAATGAAAAAGTAAATCAAGGGTATTAAGTTTTTTTTCTTCAGCAAAACACCTCATGGTTAAAAGAGGTGCCATGAATAAAAAAATAAAATTCATATTACCAAAGATTGGGCTTAGTACGGCTTGAGTTAAGGTCGCGGTAGTTGCTTCTTTTGATAAAACGAGATAGTTAAAAAACAACCAGCCGATAATGCCGCAAAAAAGAGCCGACAAAATATAAAGGATGGGAGAGAAAAAGAAATCTTTTACTTCTTTTTTGTAAAGAACCCAAATACCACTTAACAGATTCATTTATTCCCCTCAGTTAAGCTTCTAAAAATATCTTCAACATGAGCCTTTTCTTTATTAACTGAAAGAAGGTCTGCTCCAAATGCAATAAGCTCGCGACAAAGTGTCGGTCTAATATCTTCTTTATCAGTGGTCGAAATTATGATCTCACTATTATCTGTTCTTACTTCTATATCCGAAAAGCTAAGTTCTTTAACCCAGCTATCGTTCCAGTTTGAAATTTCTAAATGAATTGTTTGTCTTGGAACAAAGTCCTCTTTAAGCTTCTCAAGAGTACCAGAGCGCAGAACCTCTCCTTTGTTAATAACGGTAATATGACTACATAGAAGCTCTACCTCATGTAAGTGATGAGTCGAAAGGAAAATCGTATGCTCACTCTTAAGAACTTTTATCAAATTTCGTATTTCGTCGATTGCGGCGGGGTCTAACCCAACTGTCGGTTCATCTAAGATCACAAGTTTGGGATTGTGAACTAAGGTGGCAGCAATTCCAACTCTTTGCTTAAAACCTTTGGATAAGTTGCCTATCAACCGGTGACTAACATCTTCTAGTCCACATTTTTCAATAGCCTGATCTCTAAATTTAGTTTCCTTAAACTGATGTAAATCGAGTACAAAGTTTAAGTAGTCCATGACTTTCATATTTAAGTAAAGAGGTGGCTGCTCCGGCAAAAAGCCAACATGATTTTGAACTTCAGGATTTTTAAAAATATCTTTTCCAAAAATTTTGATAGTTCCACTACTTGCCGGAATAAGGCCGGTGATCATTCTCATGGTGGTAGACTTTCCGGCTCCATTAGGTCCTAAGAAGCCATGAATTTCGCCGAGACCAACATTAAAACTAATTTTATCGACAGCAGTATTTCCCGGATATTCCTTGGAAACTTCGCTAAGTTCAATTGCCTTTAATTCACTCATAGATGCTCTTGAAATCCTTTTCAAAACCTTTTTGAATTAAACAAAATCCTACCAAAATATTCACCCTTAGGTAAAGCCGAGCCTTTCCCTCAAGTTTAATAAATACCTAATTTCTTAAAGACCTAGGCCTAAGCGTCGAAAAGCAAGTATGGAACATATCCAACTGTTTAAAACTTTGACTAAGATAGCAAAGAATATTGTTATCACTACCCACTCTCATCCCGATGCAGACGGTATCGGCTCACAAATAGCTTTAGCCTTGGCCCTTAGAAGTATTGGCAAAGAAGCGATTTGTGTTAATGAGGAGCCCCTACTTGAAAGATATAAGTATCTCGATCCTCACGGGACTATAGTTAGCCTAAAGGAATATAAGAAAAAAAATAAGAATCCTAAGATTGATCTTTTTATCGTCGCTGACACCAATTCTCTAACACGAATTGGAAAAACCTCTATCCTGGTACAAAAATCTAAAAACTTACTTTTTATTGATCACCATCCCTGTGCCCCGGAGCTAATGGCCATTCACTGTATCGATACAACTATGGCAGCAACCGGTGAGCTCGTTGGAAAATTAATAGAAAGTCTAAATGTTAAGTTTACCCAAGAGTTGGCACTTCCCCTATATACCTCAGTATTAATTGATACGAGCTCTTTTCGCTATCCTACTGTTACAGGTGATACACACAGGCTAATTGGTAAACTTATGGATACTGGTATTGAGCCTCCTAGTGCATACAATCAAATTTACGGGGCCAAGGAAGTTTCATACATGCAAATGCTTGGTACGGTTTTATCGAAAGCTCAAGCAACAGATGATAAAAAAATAGCCTGGTTAAAACTAACTGAGGATACTCTTAGCAAGTTTAATGTGGACCCTGAAGACACTCACGGATTTGTTAACCATCTCCTCATTCTAGACAATATCAAGGTCGCTTGTATGTTTAGGCAAATAGGCGACAAGGTCAAAGTAAGCCTAAGATCTACTGGTGTCATTGATGTAGGCATCATGGCGAACGCCCTTGGTGGTGGGGGTCACGACCATTCAGCGGCCACTATGATTGAAGGGAATTTAGATTCCGTTGTAAAAGATACAATTAAAAAGCTTCAACTAATGCTTGGAAGAATTGAGAAATAATTAGTCTTTAAGAATTTTTTCTAGAGCTGCCTTTTCTTTGTCACTAAAGCTAAAAGCATTCATTGATAATACCTGTTTTAACTTTCCATGAGTTGCAAGGTCATTCGGATCATTAATCCCAACATCACCCTTGTGAGCCTCTTTTTCAGCATCATCTAAATCAGGAATTTTTTGGGCATTAAACTTAGCCAATTTTTCTTTTGTAAGTTTAGCTTGTTCAATATTCTTATCCGAAAAGGCTTTAACTTTGGCCCTAATCTGATCTGCCGTCACATTTTCCCGTGGAGGTTTAGGCGCAGGCTTTTTTCTGCCACCGCGCACAGCTTTTTTCCCCTTCTTACGAAGTGACGTTTCCTGAGCTTTATTGTCAACAATCGAAAAAACTTTCAAGGGAGCTTTCCTTTCTTTAAGATACCCTACAAAGGATTTTATCGCATTTTTAGTGAGTTCTCAGGAATCGGAAAGGAATGACATGAACAAGGAAATAGAGAGCTTTAAGAGCGTGATTTTTGATATGGATGGGACTATTCTCGACAGTGAACCTCTTCATGCCCGAGCAATTCAGAAGGTCTTTTCAAAGTACGATATAAATATGAGCGCTAAGGACATCATGAATAGGTATGTAGGATGGGGTGATGACAATGTCTACAAAGACAAAGTAGAGCTTCATCAGCATATTTCTCATAGTGAGTTTATCGATCAAAAAGATTCAATCTTGCTTAAAGTTATAGATGACTTTAGTGAGGAAGAGTTCATAAGCTATTTTGCAAAAGACTTTTTCAGATTTATTGATGAGTTGAAAAAAGAGAAGAAGTTGATCTCAATAGTTTCAGCCAGCGCAAGAGTTACGGTTAATAGTTTCTTAAAAAAGGCCAATATTCTAGAGAAGTTTGACTATATCCTCACAAGAGATGAAGTTTTTGAAACTAAACCTAGCCCGGCCTGCTACCTCGAGGCCATGAGGAATTTAAAAACAAAATCTATAGAAACGGTAATATTTGAGGACTCTCATCATGGATTAACGAGTGCATTAAGTTCAGGTGCAAAAGTCTATGCAATAGACCTAAGCTTAAATGATCAAACCACTTTCAAGAATATAGATAATAATAAGTTACAAACCAACGGCAATTATTCTTGGCTATTTAAAAACTCTTAAAAACAAAATCTATCAAGCACATTTCCGAGAGAAGAAATTGAATCAAGTAATTGTTTTTAGTCAATTTTGTGTCAATTTCTAAAGCGGAAATTTATTCATCCGATGCTGTTGTTGACCTCATTATCTAAACTGCTATTTTATGGCTGAGCTTAATTGTTCATTTATTGAGGGATCAAAAGGATTTGAAAATTATTTTTTGGTTCTACGCTGTCCGTCCGCTCTACTAGTACGTCAATTACCCCGAACCAATTTGTCAAAAGAAACGACGTTTCTTTTGAGAGAGCGCCATGAAAAATTCAACTTTAACGAGAGTAAAAACTCTCACAATCAGCTTAATGTTTGCAGGTTTTGCCTTATTCTCAACTTCTTGTGGAGATGGAGGAAGTGCAAAGAACATCCAAATTCCTGGAGTTATTGGACCTAAAGTAACTCTTCTACAAGACAATGTTCTAATTTCTATGGTCTTTGAGAACATCAAAATTGATGGTGGACTAAGATACAATATCCCCAAGTATCAAAATAGTTATTTAGAGATTTCACCTGATCTTCAATCAGATGGCACACTTATGGCCGTTTCCGTAAGTCTACAAGATGTTTTTAATGGAGGGTTAGACCAACTTGATCCTCAAGCTCTACCAGGTGGACGTCCACTTCCAGGAGTTGTTGACGGAAGATTACCGGCTGTTGCTTTTACAATTGAGAAGTTTAAAAATATGAGCTTCTACTTAGGTAATAGTGTATTTGGTATCTTTGTACCACTTAAGAAACTTGATATCGGTGGTTCAATCGTTACTGCTAGATTTTACACTGGGAAAACAAGAACAGGTAATATCTCTCTTGTTGGATCTGACTCAAACGGTGAAAACGGTGGCTTCTTACTTATGCTAGACATGGGTAAAAAGACAAAGAAAAGACTTAAGAAAATTGCTAATAAATTCGACTAAGATTTAGTTTTATACCCCCCTGGCGCTAACAACAGTTAGACTCAGTCAGGGGGATCTCTTAATAACAATAGCCCATTTATTACCGGTCGATTGATTATTTCTAATCTCTACATAGGTAGCCCCAGCAATATTATCGATATCATTTTTAACCCAAAAACTTTTTCCAATAATGGCCTGAATATTAAATAGTCCTTGATGGCTATTTCTATCAATAAAGTACTTTAAAAAAGTAAGCCTAACAGGTTCAGTCTTGGTCCCAAGCTTATCAAAGGTTTTCATATCTTGAAGCGCCTGTCTGGTTTGATAATCTTTAAGAGGGTCTTCTAAGACTTCTAACATCTTATCTGTAAAAACAAAGTCGTTTTTAAAGAGCTTCATATTCACAACAACTTCATCTAAGCTTTTGTTATATCTCTCTCTTCTGGCCACTTCAAACTGAGAGTACTTAACAGGAACTGGGGTTGGCACAGGTGTTGGTGTTGCCCTAGGTGTTGGAGTAGGTGTGGCAACAACCGGAGCTGGAGTTGGCTTTGGTGTTGGCTTCGGTGTCGGTTTTGGCGTTGGTTTTGGTTTCGGTTTTGGCGTTGGAGCAGCGAAAATAAAATCGCCTAAGCCTTTATCATCAAATTCTTTTAAGGCCCCAGGTAAAAAGATTGATCCCTGCAAATATCGAGTTTTTCTTTTAGAAAGGTTAGTTTTAATAACCTTAAACAAATCAATTAAATGATTGTGCTGAAACTCTCTTTCCTTAAAAATATCAGCATATCTCATTAAGCACTGCTCTCCATAACCTCCGCCATTAATAACAGACAACGTATTAGCACTCTTTAAAAGTTCAACTGGCGTTTGGGTATAGCTTATTCCATATAAATTATCTTCTTCATTGCAGATTTGGTTTATTAACACCTTCTCCCTTTCACAGGAGCTATGAATTAATCCTTCTATTTCTTTCATCGAAAGTAAGGAACAGTTGATTCCTTCAGATTGACAAAGAGAGCTTAGAAGTCCTTCTGTCATTCCTACTTTTTTTATATTATTGTGATTTTGCCTAAAATTGTTTAGCCAAACGGCTCTATCCTGTTTTGTCTGTAGGACATATCTCTTTTCTTCAAAAGTTGATAAATACTTATACTTAGCTCTTCTTAGGAACTTCCTCATCTCAATTGATTTAGGCTTACATTTTTTAAAGTTATCTTTCCATTTAATAGAACATTTAGAATCATCCATTCCTAAACGATAAAGAAGCACATTGTAGTCCTTCATAGCTTCAAAAGAGTAACTTATAGTTAGTAACCGATAAAGATAACGAATGTACTCGATATTCTGGCTAAGATAATAATTTGGACAAGAGCTATGAGCGGGAAGCTCTTCACTCCAACGATACTTCCAATTCAAAAGCTCTGAAGAAATAAGACCATCAAAGTATCTATTCAAAAAAAGATCATCTTTAAATTCAAGATCGCGATCATTTTTATTTATTCGGTAGTCCGGATGAAGAGGGCCGTAGTACTGCCCAAAGTTATTTTCTCCTAAGTACACATTATCGTAATAAGCGTTACTCGAGGGAGCACCATGGACAGTAAAACATTTTACCAATAATAGAATGGTAAAAATTAACTTTATAATTTCCTCCTACTCTACCATGTACAGGCTAAGGGCCGGAACATAAGTAATAATAAGCAGGGCAATTATCAACAAGATCAAGAATGGAAAAGAAGCCTTATAAAGTTCTGTTACAGGCTTCTTAAATCTAAAACTTGATATAAAGAGATTGATTCCAACAGGTGGGGTAATATATCCAATCTCTAAGTTAGTTAAAAAGATAATTGCTAAATGAATAGGGTTAACCCCGAACTCTTCTGCAATAGGAGTGATCAAAGGAACGACCACAATAATGGCGGAGAAGATGTCCATGAGAGAACCAACAATAAGCAAAAAGATATTAAGGAAGAGTAAGAAACTATACTTGTTAGTTAAAAACTCTCTCATCATATCTAAAATTTGCATTGGTATTTCTTCATCGACCAGATAATTTGTCAGCCCTAGAGCACAACAAAGAATCAGAAGGATTCCCCCTACTAGACTCATAGAATCCAAGATAACATTAGGAATATCCTTAAAAATATCTAGGTCTTTATAGACAAAACATTCGATCACAAAAATATAAAATGCTGTTAGAGCTGCTGCTTCTGTGGCCGTTGTAAATCCACCGTAGATTCCGACGAGGACCCCAACAGGTAAAAGACATTCTAAAAAAGAGCCTTTAAAGGCTGCGACAAGCTCTGCTCCATCAAACTTTGATTTTCTGGCTGATAAATTTCCATTCTTAATTGACCAAGCAGATAAGATTACGATTAATAAGATACCCGGAATAATTCCCGCTAAAAAAAGCTTATCAATATCAACTTTAGCAACAAGACCATATAAAATGATCGGTAAGCTTGGTGGGAATAAAAGTCCGAGGGATCCTGAGGTGGTGATAAGTCCAAGACTGAATTTCTCAGAGTAGTCTTCATTACGAAGAATTGGGTAAAGTAATCCTCCCAATGCAATAATGGTTACCCCACTTGCCCCGGTAAAGGCCGTAAAAAAGGCACAAATGACCAGGGATACAATCGCGACCCCTCCAGGTAGCCAGCCTAGTGCAGCTTCAGCAAATCGGAGTAGTCTTTGCGGCGATTTACTTTCCGCCATCATATAGCCAGCAAAAGTAAATAATGGGATCGTTAAAATTGAGGCCTGCGAAGAAATTCTATAGATCTCAATCGCAACGGCTGAAAGTTCTACGTCGGTAAAGCTAAATGCCGTTAGGGCAAATAACGACATGATGATAAACAGAGGAACGCCAAATCCTGCCAATAAGAGAATTCCTAGGAAACTTAGAGTTTCAAACATTCGAGGCCTCCTCTTTTGAAGAGAAGCTATTCACGAAAAGAAAAAAGAAGCGGTAAGCGATAAGAGCAAAGCCAATGGGAATAATCGCCGTTAAATACCCGCTATGAATTCCAAAAAATGTTGGCTTACCATACTTAAGCTCACTTAACATAAAGTCCCAAGAAGCCTGTATAAGCCAAACTAATGTTCCGGCTGAAACAAAAGCGATAAGTCTTTCAATCCAAGCTTGAGCTCCTTCCAAATTTTTACTTTCGAGATACTTACCAAGAATATCAATGCCGATATGAGTGCCCCTTCCCGTTGCAATAACGCCACCAAGGAAAGTACTAATAAAAACAACATGCCTGATAAAGGGGTCAAACCAAAGAAAGGTTACCCCAAACCATCGCATAACAATGACTAATGTACTTAGAAAAAGCATTGTTAAAACACAAACAACTAATCCCCAGCCTGCAAGTTTCTCAACGCCTTTATCTATGGCCCTTAAAAATCCCAAAAGTTACCTCCTAGAGGTTCTTCAATAATAAATTATAAGCTTCTGCTGAAAACAGCTTTCCTTTAAGTTTTTTAACAATCTGCTCTCTAAGCTTTTTTCCAGTTTCTACATCAGAGTCTGGAAACTTAGTAAACTTAACACCCAGCGCTTTCATACTTTCAAGTGCCGCTTCGTTATCATCAACGTTAGCCTTTGATACTTTTGAAATATACTTCGCTGCAATTTTTTTAACCGTTTCTCTATGTTCCGCAGGAACTTTATTCCAACCTTTATTACTTACAAGAAATGCTCCAACCGAATAAGCAATCGGAAAATCTACAAGATATTTAATTTTTGAGTTCCACTGCAAAGATACAATCCCAAGAGGAGGAGCATAGGCCGCTTCAATGATACCTGTCGAAAGTGAACTTAAAACATCCGGTAGTGGAAGTGGTACAGAGATTAGCTTCATCTCTTCAATCATAGCTGAAACAAGTTTATCGCCTTCCCAAGACCAAATCTTTACTCCATTAAGTGCCTTTATATTTGGGGTGTCTTTCTGGCTAACAAAGTACACAAGCCCGATTTCACTAAAACCTAAATTAACAAATTCATTCTTAGAAAATCCTTTATCGAAAAAGCCTGCCATTTTCTCTACAGCGTTCCAAGCTTTGGCCCTATCACCCATAAAGGTAAAAGGAAGCTCTACAACTCTTACATCCCCATTGATATCCCCAAGCGTTTTTCCAGTAAACATTCCGCCATGTAACTGACCAACACGAATTTTTCGTAAAACGTCATGCTCATCCCCCTGGGCGCCACCAAAATAGATTTTGAATTTCACTTTCTTGTTGGTTGCCTTCTTAACTTCTTTGGCCATCTTTTTCATTTGCTTGGCCCAATTTGTCCCTTCTGGAGCAAGAACGCCAAATTTTAAAGTTACCGCATATAACTGAGTAGTAATTAATAGTGAACTAAGCACCAAAAGTGATTTAATCATATTTCTTTCCTTATCTAGAAAATTTCTTTTTCATATTTACTAATAATTTCAAATCTTTTTAACCCAAGAGCTTGAAACACTTTTAGGTTTTTCTTTTTAAATGCCTCTTCGCTTTCTTTTTTAAAGGGGTTCCACTTGAGCTCTTTATCAAAACTCTCAGCAGCTTCCTCTAAAAACTCTTTTTGTGTTTCGTATTCATCCTCATCAACCATTGGGACGATATACTGTTCAATAAAAGCTGCTCTAGCGAACCAATTATGTGGATAATCTTTTATCGTTTTTAAAAAGATTTGTTTTCCTTTCTCGGGATTGCCACCAAGCATTTTAGGTCGACTTGCCTCATAGGAGCCATAGAAGATTCCGCATGCACCATGATTAAATTTAGGCTCAGTTTCACAGACATAATCGAACATTCCTTTTGCCATTGGAACCAGAGTAATCAGACTCATATTTGTTTTTTGAAGATTAACGAGTGAACCAATAGCCTGACCTATATAAAAAACAGTCTCAAGGTCTCGCTTTCCTGTACCTAGCTCATCTTTTAAGATTTCTTTGACGTCGCCAATATTCTTTTTTAACTTCTCAAAAGAAACACCCTGCTCTTTTAAGTAAGCCAGTCCATAATTTACTGCTTTTGAATAATTATAAATGGCCTGATTTAAATTTTCTTCATTATCATTTTCCGCCAGCTTATCCCCTAAGTATAAAGTTTCATAGACGCCAAAAGCATAGCCGGCATAGGCCTTTGTTAAACTGGCTAAGAGATCATCATCACCTGGTGCCAGATAAAGAAGCCCTTCGATAAGTTTAATATTTCCCATTGCTCCGGATTTAAAACTTTCCCAGTTTCCATCTGTTTCGAGCTCACCAGTTGCCTCATAAAACATTCCTGAGGTGGTACCGATGGCCATTTTTTTAAAAGTTCCGCAGCCTGAAATGACAAAAATAAGACCGGCGAGGATGATAATACTCTTCATTGGAAAAATGCCTTTTTTTAGTGTTTTTATAACAAATACACCCTATATGTTGTCCTAGATTTCTAGTATTTACAATGATTTGGAGCCCCGGAAAGACGTGCCGGGGTGATGCAATGAAAGAAATCCGCTCTTATGATAAGATATCAATAGTAGATTGAGTTAGCTCACAATCTTCGTAACTCTAGCAAAGGAGTCTATTTGAGAACTTCCGAGTACGAAAACGAGCTGGTATCAACTAATTTCTAAATAGTTCATCTTGAGCTCATTTATCTAATTGGTTGTGTTACCAGTCCTTCGTTCAGAAAGGCTATTTAACACTTTAACCAATTAGGAGATGAGAAATGAAACCGACATTTAAAGCGGACAAGTTGGGTCGGATGATCCCAGCTGAAAGCGATGGTATAGGGAAGCTTACAAGCAAGCGCCTAAGCCTACGCCCAAAAAAGAGCATTACGAGAAGTAAAAGTTTAAAACCTTTTGCTCTTGCGAATCAGGTTGCCCAGAAATTAACAAATAAATAATTTGGGTTATCTTTTTCTATTGAATGTTGAATCTATACTTTTTAATGTTTCGTCGCGAATCGAAGCTAGCTCTTCTATGCGTTTTTTATTTAGAAACTTTAAGAACCTACTTCTCACCAAGAAAAGGTGATTAATATAGGTTTTATATATTGCTTTAAGTTCATTAAAGCACAGCTTCTTTTCATCTACTGACAACTTTTTTGACTGCTTTTTGGATTGATCTTCCGAGTCACTCAAGATGATAGTCGTAAACTCGCCATTGCAAACTCGTTTTTTCTTCTCAATATATTTCTCGATTGAGTTTCGATAATCATCTATTTTTTTGTCAAAATCTTCAGGTTTTAAATTTTTTAACTCTACTAAGCTTTTATGAACAAGAGTACTCTCACTCTCACTCTCACCATCTTGAGCAAAGGCTGAAAAAGAAATCAAAAGGATAAGAAGGCATTTCATCATCATATTCTAGGTCGCTATCTAAGCTTAGTCCAATATCCGTTTTCCTTAAGTTTTTGAATCACTTTCTCTAGAGGAAAGCCAACCACATTGGAGTAGGACCCCTCTATTTGACTTATAAAGGTTAGGCTCGCACCTTGAATTCCATATGCCCCAGCTTTATCTAAACTATCTTCTGTATCTAAGTACTCTTCAAGTAACTCCGGATCAATTTGATTAAAGCTCACTTTAGTTTTATCAAAAAAATTAATAGCCTCACCAGACTTATCAATAAAACTTACTGCTGTTACAACTTCATGGGTTTTCCCAGAAAGTTTGTTTAGCATAACTCTAGCATTCTCCTTATTACCAGGTTTTCCAAAGATTTCTCCATCTAGAATAACCATTGTGTCAGAAGAAATGATGAGAAAGTCCCCCGCTTCAATATTTTCAAATACTGCCCTTCCTTTTTGCTCTGAAATATCACAGGCCTGTTCTTCTGGAGATTCTTTATTGGAAACTTCATCTATATCAGCGGTTTTTATCTCGAAAGGAATATTCAAATATCCAAGGAGTTGTTTTCGTCGGGGTGACCCACTGGCGAGTATTAAGTTAAGCTTATTTTCTCTTTTTTTCATTGATAATTTTCCAGAAAAGTTTCTTGGTTGAGTTTAGCACTTCTCTATCTGTATCAACAATAATTTCTGAATCTCGACTTACGATATAATCTCTTAATGCTCTGTCATAAAACGAGCTATCATAAATCATACTCTTTGTTAGCTCACCTCTATCACTTGCCCTTCTCTTAAATTGTCTCGCGACAACCAAGTTCGTGGTTTCTATCCTTCTTGTGTATTCCTTTAAAAAACGAATTCTAAGATTTAAATCATCGCCTTTTTTATCAATTTCACCCCAAAGACGATAGCCTCCGTTTTCAGCTAAATCTTTACGGCTTATTCCCGTTTTAAATATAAACTCACTCTTTTCTTCAACTAAAATCTCGCGGGCCAAAAGAATACTTGGAATATTACTCGTTAAGTATTCTCCAACTCTAAAGAGCTGAGGATCGCTATGGGGCACGATTGATTTCCCTTTAATTCCTACTCGATACCAATTACCAGGCTCCAAAGTAAATTTATCCTTATTTTCAAATCCCCTATAGTAATAGTCTAATTCTGCTTCCGGCTCAGACTCCTCTTCTAAATCCATAAACTGTTCTTTAAAAGTCCTCTGTTTTACATAGGACTCGCCCCCCAGTAGAACGACGAATTCGGCCTGCATATTTTTTCCAAAAACCGTGCCATTGGGCATAACCACCATCGTATGTGTTTCTTTTCCTTCAATTAAATCATTATTCGACTCAATATAAGTATTCAGTTTTTTATAATGTTTTTGAACGGTAGTATTTTCTTCAATAAAGTTTGATAAGTCGTCTTCATTTAATTTAATTTTCACTTCTTCTGGATTTGCGTCGTTAAGCCCGAGAGGTAGAAAAACCTTATCCGTTTCTCTTAAATTTCTAATTTTATATTTATGCTTAACTCGATTTAAAACGAGAAGATTTCCTGAGTTTATTCTTATATGAAGAAAGTTTTCTTTCTTTCCAATATTAATTTCTTTAAAGCTAACAGAAGTGTTTGGTGAGAGTCGAACCATAGTACCATCAGCCATAGCGATCCAAGCGTAGGAGTTTTGTTGAGTAATAATTTCATCGAGCTCTCTCACTCTTGATTTATACTGAGAGGTAGAGAAACCTTCACCTCGATAGATTCTACAGTCGCCGACACATTCCAAAAACCTTCCTACAAGCTCTCTTAAATTTCTTTCTATTAAGTTAAGCTTCCACTCTGGCTCTTGATCTTTTCTCACTCGAGCTTTTTTCCATGCATCTAAACCAAGCCAACCATCTGGGTTAATTTCGTCCCACTTAATTAAATTCTTTTTGACGCCCTTGAAGTTAAATTGAACATCTCTGTTTTCACGATAAAGTCGAAACTCATTCTCCGCTCTATCCTTACCGCGACTTTCAGTTGTCTCCACATCCATGGCCAGGTCTAAGGAAACTTCGTCTATACTTTCTTCACTATCAAGCATAGCGTCCAGAGCATCTAGGTCATCTCCATAGGAAAATGGGCTTGCCAAGATAAGAAATAGAAAAAGAGTCCAATGTTTCATACTAAACTTTTCGGTTGAGAGTTTTTCAAAAACCAGTAAAATCGGCTAATTAAGCGTCGGGGGAATTGATTGCCCCTAAGCCCAGCTCGATTGAGGCAAGTTATTGAAATTGCATCTTTTCGAGGCTATTATGCCGCCCTCACTATAAAGTAGGAGTTTGCCGTGAGTGAAGTAGAGAAAACGAACGAGTCCTTTTCATTCGTTGATACCGAACAAGAGATCTTAAAGTTTTGGAAAGAAAAAGATATTTTCAAGAAATCTTTGGAAAAAACAAAGTCTGGCGCTCCTTATATTTTTTATGATGGACCTCCTTTCGCAACTGGCCTTCCTCATCACGGTCATTTAGTTGGCTCAATTTTAAAAGATGCCGTCCCAAGATATTGGACCATGAAAGGTCGTTATGTTGAAAGACGTTTTGGTTGGGACTGTCATGGACTTCCAGTTGAACATGAAATTGATAAGAAGTTAGGCATGTCAGCTCAAGCGGCCGTAGAAAAACTTGGCATCAAGGGATACAACGACGAGTGCCGTGGGATTGTTCAGCGCTATACCAATGAGTGGGAAAAAACTATAACAAGAATTGGTCGATGGGTTGATTTTGAAAACGATTACAAAACCATGGATGTAACCTTCATGGAATCTGTTTGGTGGGTTTTCAAGCAGCTTTGGGATAAAAAATTAATCTATCAAGGAACCAGAGTTGTTCCTTATTCAACTGCCCTTGGAACAGTTCTTTCAAATTTTGAAGCTGGCCAAAACTATATGGATGTTCAAGACCCAGCTGTTACCGTGCTCTTTAAGTTAAAAGACGAAGATGCTTATGTTGCCGCCTGGACGACCACACCATGGACACTTCCATCAAACCTTTGTCTCTGTGCCGGAGCTGATATCGATTATGTAAAGGTGAGAGAAAAGGAGTCTGGGAAAAATATTTATTTCGCTAAAGATCGACTTGAGGCCTATAGCAAAAAAAGAGAATTTGAAGCTCTAGAAGAAATGAAAGGCTCTGACCTAAAAGGAAAAAAATATGAACCTCTCTTTTCCTACTTCGCAAAACACGAAGCAGAAGGTGCTTTTCAAATCCTAAATGATGGATATGTTACAACTGATGCCGGTACAGGTATTGTTCATATTGCTCCGGCTTTTGGTGAAGACGATAATAGAGTCATGAAAGAAGCTAAAATTGATGCTCTAGAATGTCCTATCGACGATCATGGCTTATTCACAGATGCTGTTACGGATTTTAAAGGTCAGTATGTTAAAGACGCTGATAAGGGAATAATCAAGAAACTAAAAGAAGAGGATAAGCTCTTTGAACAAGCAGTTCTTGTTCACAGCTATCCCTTTTGTCCACGTTCAGATACGCCATTGATCTACAAGGTCATTCCTTCTTGGTACGTAAACGTTGAATCTATAAAAGATAAACTTCTAAAGTCTAATCAGGAAATCCGATGGGTTCCTGACCATTTAAAGGATGGCCGTTTTGGAAAATGGCTTGAAGGTGCCCGCGACTGGTCAATCTCAAGAAATAGAGTATGGGGTACTCCACTTCCGGTTTGGTACAATCAAAAAACAGAGAATTTTATCTGCATGGGCTCGATTGAAGAGCTTGAAAAATACACTGGTGTAAAGGTTGATGACCTTCATCGGGAAGTCGTCGATCCTATCGAGTTTAATGTCGATGGAGAAGAAGGTACTTATAAAAGGATTACTGAAGTTCTTGATTGCTGGTTTGAATCAGGCTCCATGCCTTATGCTCAGCTACATTACCCTTTTGAAAATGCAGATGTTTTTAAAGAGGGCTTTCCGGCAGAGTTCATTGCTGAAGGTCTTGATCAGACTCGAGGTTGGTTTTACACCCTGACTGTTTTAAGTACGGCCCTTTTTGAAAAGCCTGCTTTTAAGAACGTTATCGTCAACGGCATTGTTAATGCTGAAGATGGTAAAAAAATGAGTAAGAGGCTAAAGAACTACACAGCCCCTGACCTCCTTATGGAAGATTTCGGTGCAGATGCTCTAAGGCTATACTTAATAAATTCAGGTCTGGTAAGAGCAGAAGATCAAAGATTTGCCGATAGTGGCGTTAAGGATATGGTTCGCCGTGCCCTTCTTCCTTGGTACAACTCTTTTAAATTCTTTTCTACTTATGCGACAGTAGACGGTTGGAATTCAAAAGAAAATTTTAAGCTTGGGGATAATATTACTGACCGCTGGATTCTTTCCAATCTACAAACATTAAAGAAAAATATCTCTAAAGAAATGGAAGCCTATAAACTATATAATGTAGTTCCAGCACTCTTTACATTTATTGAAGATTTAACAAACTGGTATATCCGTTTGAATCGTTCACGTTTTTGGGGAGAGGGCCTTTCGGACGATAAGTGCTCCGCCTACTCTACTTTGTATACCTGTATCAAAGAGTTATCCACGGCCATGGCACCCTTCTCACCATTTCTAAGTGAACATGTTTACCAAGAACTACTGAAGTTTAACCCTGGTTCAAAGGAAGCTGAGTCTGTTCATCTTTGTGACTAT
The DNA here is from genome assembly GCA_002720865.1 of Halobacteriovorax sp. Classification (GTDB taxonomy): domain Bacteria; phylum Bdellovibrionota; class Bacteriovoracia; order Bacteriovoracales; family Bacteriovoracaceae. The sequence goes on along the minus strand of PBIO01000014.1, from coordinate 842,251 downwards.
CCAGTAGCAGATGAATCCATGATCATCCCAGAACTTGAGGATGCCGTAGATAGAATGCAACAGATCATCCTTCTTGGGAGACAAAAGAGAAACCAAGTTCAGATTAAAGTTAAGACTCCTCTTTCTAAACTTACGGTTCTTCATAAAGACAAAGCTGTACTTGAAGAAATCTCAAAACTAGAGAGCTATATCCAAACGGAGCTCAATATTAAAGAAGTTGAGTACTCACAAGATGAAGATAGCTTTATCAAACTTTTCTGTAAGCCCAACTCACCTGTACTTGGAAAGAGATTTGGAAAAGAATTTGGAAAAGTGAGAAAGCAAATTGAGGCCCTAGGGGTCAGTGAGCTTTCTGAGCTTGAACAAAATGGCGAACTCACACTAGGGGGAGAGGTTTTTAAAACAGAAGATATTCTCGTCTTTAGAGAAGCCAAAGAAGGAACTCAAGCACTATCGAATCGTTATATTTCAATTGATCTTGATTGTGAGCTAAATCCTGAACTCATTCATGAGGGACTGGCACGAGAAGTGGTCAATCGTATCCAAAAAACACGTAAGGACCTCGGTTTCAATGTTGATGATCGTATTAGTGTCGGTTTTGAAACCGACCCTGAGCTGGCCGAGGCTATCCTTAAACACTCTGAGTACATTGGTAGCGAAACGCTCTCTGTAAAACTTGAAGAAGGGCTTAGAGGCGATTCTGTGGACTTTAAAGTGGAGTCCTATAATTTAAAGTTGTCGATAGAAAAAGTTTAGTCCATACATTCAGTGATTACGGGGGGTTATAAAATAATTTATTTCCCCCTTAGTCTCTGCCGAAGAGTCTTTTAGAATAAGAACATAGACTTTTGTTCAAGGCATTTTAGGGGCGAATTATGACTGATATCAAGAAGACTTTAAAACAAGCAAATCCGTTCAAGGGAAAAATCCAAATCAAAGTGGGCAATCAAACTCGAACTCTTTTTGCTTATGACCTTACCCCTAAAGACGATGTGGAGTTTCAAAAAACCCTTATGTGCCACTACCAAAATATTGGTCTCTCTTCCACAGAGAAGCAGCATCTCTCTTCTTGTGATAGGGAAAGGATCTATTATTTTTTAAAACTCGCTGAAGAACAGCTTGAAGAATATGGTCAAAGTTTTTGTGATCGTGTTCACAGAAGTGCTGACAAAAAATGCACCATTAAAGCAGATGGCTTTGGTGCTTATATTGTCTTAGCAGCTCTTCACTCCGGTGATATGCCAGAGCGATCTAATATTTGCTTTGAGGTTGAAAACTCTCCTATCTCTCTTTTTCCTAAAAAGTTGGTAAAGAAAAGAAAGCCAGGTTTTGAGCTTAAAGTGATCGAGGGCGGAAAAGACTGGTTAGAGCCCTACACAAGTTTAACAACGGCTCCAAGATTCTTAAAGACTGCCGCATAGACAAGGCCTATAGACCTTCATAGAATAGGACCATGAAGCTTTTCATGGTGCTTTTTTTCGCGTTCAATTCTTTGGCCTTTGCCAATTATCAGTATTTTCATTTCGACGCTAAAAAAGCAAAAGTCAGCGACAGCTCCTATCGAAGATACATAATTCCCCAATTGAAGAGCTTACTTAAAGAGTATTACCATATTCTTGAAAAGGTGGATCCTCTTCAAAAAGAAGTTTTAAAGATAAAGGCAAAAACAGTTGAGATGAGAAAGGCCTGGGGAGAAACCAAATCCGTCTGCATTGAGGTATCTCCTGAGTGCACCGATGGACTTAGAAAGATCTATCATTTATCAAGAGAGCTTGACCGAGATTTATCTAATTACCTCTCAGAGAGAATGAGCTTTCCTAAAGAAAGTCAAAAAGTCGATTCAACCCTAAAGCTTCACGGCTCCCTAGATAAGCTTTTTAATCTCAATTATAAAAACCTTCATGCCATAGAAGAGTATTTAATTACTTTTGAGACTCCTTTATTTCCCTATAATAAAATTCATAGAAACCTTGGAGAAAATCTTCACCTTATGAGCTTAACTTGCGAGCTGGCCATGACGGGAAAGTTGATTCCTGAGATTCAAGACGAATTTGATTTTGTCTGGAACCATTTTTTTAAAATTGTTGAAGATCATCTCTTAACAGACCGAGGTCAAAAACATTTTCTTAACCGCTTAGGTGAGCTCAATATGAGCTGGAATTCCTTTTCAATGAAAATGACCAAGGGAAATTTAAAAGTTCCTAAAGAGGTTTCTAATATTGTGAAGCTTATGCATAACCGATGGAATTCGATTCTTAAGATAATTTTAAAGAGACGTTAAAATAACAAAAGCTCAGTCAGTGCAGAAAGGTTTTTTCTGCACGTCTGAGCTTTGCTTTATCAGGACTAGATTTTTCCACCACGTCCGTATTTGAATTGTGTCTTCTTTCTTCGCTTTTCAGCAGCTTCGGTTTTTTCTTTCATCCGAACAGAAGGCTTTTTATACTCTTGACGTTTTCGATACTCACGAATAACTCCAAAAGATTCGCACATACGCTTGAATTTCTTCAGCGAACGCTCTACACCTAGCTTCTCGTCGATAACTACTTTTAATGCTGTGTTCTTTGGCGCCATCTGTCATCACCTCCTCTACAAAAGCGCTATGTCCTCTACTGAGGCCCTTGAAAATTTGAATCCCTAAGTTAAGATAGCGCTCCCGCGAAGTCAATGAGGTATCAAGTGGTAAATGACGCTCAAACAGGTCTTTTTGAAAACAATTCCACGAATCAGAACATGGTTCAAAGTGACGCAAGGCGTCCTCTAGCATTTAGGGCCCGTCCTAAAGATCTAGACGGGTATGTAGGTCAGACTCATCTTTTTAAAAGATACCCCTTTTTAAAAAGCAGAAACCTTCCTTCCATTGTTTTATGGGGACCTCCTGGAACTGGCAAAACAACCCTTGCCCATATCTTGGCCGAAAGATCGGGACTTGAATTCTACCGCTTCAATGCAGTTCTTGGGGGCATCGGCGATTTAAAAAAGCTTATCGCCAGTGCCGAAGAAATGAAGAAGATGTTTGGCAAAGAAGCCCTCATTTTTATTGATGAAATTCATCGTTTTAATAAAGCTCAGCAAGATGCTCTTCTTCCCCATGTGGAGGCCGGTGACTTTACCCTTATTGGTGCCACTACTGAGAATCCAAGAAGCTCAGTAAACCGGGCACTACTTTCAAGACTTCAAGTTGTAGAGCTCTCAAGGCTTAGCTCTCAGGAAGTTTTAACCATTTTAGAAACAACTTCAAAGAAATACGAAATTCCTACTCCGCCCATGGCCCTCGACTTTATTGCGGACTATTCAAGGGGGGATGCTCGTACGGCCCTTAATATTTTAGATCTCGTTCAAAGACAAAATGCCGAGCTCGGTGATAAACCTCTCGACTTTAATCAAATACAAAAACTTATTTTAGAAAACGCTCGCGACTACGATAAAGATAAAGATCGTCACTATGATGTGATCTCTGCCTTTATTAAAAGTATGCGTGGCTCAGATCCTAACGCCGCACTTTTATGGCTTGCGGTAATGCTCGACGGTGGTGAAGATCCAGTCTTTATCGCTAGACGCCTGGTCGTTTTCGCAAGCGAAGATGTGGGTAATGCAGACCCCATGGGTCTAACCATTGCAACCTCGGCCCTTAGCGCTGTGGCCTCAATCGGAATGCCAGAGGCCAGAATCAACCTGGCCCAGGCCGTAACTTATTTAGCCGCAGCAGAAAAATCAAACGCTGCCTATATGGGAATCAATCAGGCCATGGAATACGTGCAATCAAACTGCACCATAGAAGTCCCTAACCATCTTCGCAATCACCACGACCATAAGAAAAACTACAAGTACCCTCATTCATACGAGGGAGCTTTTGTTGAACAAACCTATACAAGCGGAAGCACTCCAAAGTTTTATGAACCAACTGAATATGGGACTGAAAAGAAGATCAAAGAGCGCTTAGATAAACTTTGGAATTAGTTTATTTGAGGTAAAGACCAAAGCCTAGTAGTGCTATCAAAGAAGACTGGGCAGCAAATCCCCAAATAATTAACTTATTTAGATGTTCAAACCTCTCCATGCATTCTCTTCTGAGTTCATGCACCTCATCTCTAAGAACTTCAAGCTCTCCCCTCGTGGCGAACTCCTTTTCGATAAGTGAAATTTTTGAATACTGATCTTTAATCAAAAATGGAAGTGCATTTTCTTGAGTCAATTTTCCTTCTCGCTTAATCTGTAAAAGTGCTTCTTGATTTAGTTTTTCTAAAAATCCGTACAATACATTTTCTTCAATCACTAATTCTCCTTATAACACTAGTTGAATTCTCTAAGGGCAATTTTTCATTCTTGAAATAGTGATGAAGTCATTGAAATTAATAAGATTAGAAATTATATGAGGTCAATACTTGCCCCCTACACTCAATTATTTATTCCCCGCTATAATAGAGGCGGAGGATTTATGATCAAACTTCTTATTTTAATTATCGTACCTATTAGCCTTATGGCCAATGACTGTAATTCCCTAAAAGAAACTCGCACTAGGCTTGAGATTTCTAGCTTTAACTTTTTAAATTCCAATACTACTAGAACTGAAGAAGGGGGTCCTTTTCTTCCAAGAAAAGTTACCCACTGTAAAAAAGGAAAATGTGAAATACAAAAGGGTCATAAAGAATACGACACTTTTTTAAGATATGAACCCAATCATCCTGACGCAAATAATATTGGTTATGTTCGCTACCCTAATATCAATAAAGAAAAGGAATGGGCCATCGTCAATAGCCGCGCCCACCACTTACTCCTATTGGCCGAAAAGAAAACCTGTAGAACTGAGGTTTCTAAAACTAGCAATCATAGTTTCTACGAAATTAGTTATAAGAAGGGTCCTGTAAGGGCGGACAAATTGCTTTTCTCAAAGGGAAAGCTAAAAAGCTGGGAAACCGACTATCGGGATGGAAAATCAAATATCACTTTTTTTAATCAATAGTAATAAGCTTGGCCTGATTTTCTGGCCACGCACCGATGCTGTTAATCCAAAACCTTTTTCCATCACGGTCTTGAACAAAATTACAGCCAAGTTCTTTTTTTAGAATTTTAAATCCCTCACTTAGGCTAACTCGACTTGATCTGGTTTTCCTTTTACCAACACAAATAGGTTCATTTTCACCCAAGCTAATCATACAATTCATTTTGGCCGAGACGGATTTTGAAAAAACCCAACCTTCAAAATCATAACCTTTAACTCGAAACCAGTTGCCATCTATCTCCTCAATGATCAAAGGAGTGTACTTAGGTATCATTTTTAGTCTTTCAAATTGATTTGAAGGTCCGTCCCTTACAATGGCCCTCCACTTCTTTGAGCAGGCTGCTTCTAAATCTCTAGGAATGGCAAATAGTGTAGTAATTACAAGTAGATATAAGTATTTTTGCATGATTTTATATTAGCAGATACATGCTGCAGACCTCAATAAACCTTTCCGCCGATTCGGTTTTTACGAATTTAATTAATCTCAAATTCATAATTCTCCGATAAGAAGGCATACTTAAATACCCAGAGCAATTAATCGCTCAGTTTTATAAAGGGGTAAAGATGGATTTTTCAAGAGGAGACCTGGTAGCTGGAGTTGGAATCAGCGCTGGAGAATATGTAGGTAAAGAAGTTGTAAGTGCTTATGGAAAGACAGAGAAATTTCACAAGGTAATCGAAGAAGATAAAGACCTCATACATTACCTTCCTTGCAATGAAGACATTTCACTTAGGAAACTACCTACTAAAAGAACATTGATGAGATACCTAAGAGATCTTAAATCCTCAAAGATGATCGATGTTGGAGAAATTGAGGGTAGCAGATACAGATATTTTAAAAATAAATTCTTAAAAGGAAGCTTGAAGCCCATGCTAGAAGTTTTTCACGACTTAAACATTCTTAAAAAAGAAAAAAAAATCTCGGTCAGTGAAAGAAAACTTTTTAATGAGCTCAAAGAGAAACTTGTTATTGAAGCTAGTTATATCCTAGATCAAAAACAGGACCACTCAGAGCATCTTTTAGAAAATATAGGAATAACAACTTAAGGAGAAACATGAAAGCAGTTATGTTTAGAAAAAAAAGAAAGATGAAGCAAAGGATCTCGTTACTAAAGACGAAGAACAGTGCCTATTGCACGCTAAAGGAAAGAAAAGTACTTGAAAATAAACTAGATACGCCTAACAACCATACAAGAAAGAGCTTAATTTCAGACGATTGCCTTTCCGTTCTATAGAAGCAGAGCACCGCTTCAGCAAATCAATAAGACCTATGATAATATCCCTTTAGACCACTAAAGGGATATTTCTTGGAACAACTAAAAGAAATTAATTGGAACCAGCTCTACTACTTCTATGAAGTAGCAAGGTCTAGCTCCCTAAAGGAAGCAGCTTCTAAATTAAAACTGGCCCCCTCTACTTTAAGTGAGCACCTAAAAAAACTCGAAGCAAAGTTTCAAAAGAAATTCTTTATAAGAAGCTCAAAAGGCCTTGAGTTAAACTCCGAAGGCTTTAAGCTCCTCGATCAAGTTAAACCAATTTTTGAAACTGGCTCCAAGCTATTAGACCACTATTCTAGCGATGATATCGGCGGATACCCCGTAAACGTAGGAATAGAGGATACAATTTCTACAGAACTTGCCTGTAGCTTTACATCACAGTTTTGGGACCTATATGCTCAATTTGGAACTGTGAATACCTCCAGACAAGATGTGCACGAGCTCCTTATAGATAACTTACTTAAGGGAAATATAGACTGGGGCATTTCTGTTCGAGAACCAAAGAGAAAAAGCTTAAACTATAGTGAGATTGGATCATTCGAAGTTCTTTTCGCTTGTAGTGAAGAACTCTATGGAAAGTTTAAAGATAAAAAAGATCTACTTATAAATATTCCTTTTGCGGCCACGAATAGAGATAAAAGATTGAACAAGGCGGTAGCTGGGTACTTAAGAGAGAAGGCTTCTATTCCAAGAGAGATAATTTATAGTGATCATCCACAGTTTTTAAGAGATTTATGCGAGCGAGGTCGGTGTGTTATGTTCATGCCTGAAAACCCACTTGATAATTATGAGGGTATAAAAACTTTTAAGTTTAGTGACCCCCTACGAATCAAAATATATGCGATATGGAAAAAGTCCGATGAACAACTTATTTCTATCCAAAAACTTCAAGAGCTAATAAAGTCTAAAATCTCTCAGCTTCCAAAAAGATATGAGGACGTTGACCTTCAAATTGAAGCATCCGATATACCAGATGATTTACTAAAATAATTAATCATTCCTCTTTATCAAGTTTGTAATAATGCTAGAGCGCCCCTGATTTTTTTTATATATCGCCCATAGTGAAAATCTGGCCTTAGAAATCTCTCCTAACTTTTTAACTCTATTTCCTCTCAAAGCCTCTTTTGCTTTAGTTAGGGGCAGAAAGCCAATGACGTCCCCTTTTTCTATAGCATAAAGCGCCAGGGATGCATCAGAGAGCTCCCCTACAATATTTAGGCTTAGATTATTATCAAGGATAAATCCATCAACATGGTCTCTAATTTCAGATGCCTCTGAATATGAAATAGCTTTCTTAGAGTTAATATTTGCAGGAAACTTACCCTTTAGTTTTTCATTTGAGGAAGCCAAGCAAATAATTGGTTCAGAATGAATTTTTTTACCCATTAATTTTTTTGATCTTCCTGAATAAGGAGAATCACAAAGGATTAAATCGAGGGCATCTGTTTGAACATCTTTTAGAAGTGAAGCTAAATCTTTTTGTATAATTTGCACTTTAATTTGCGACATATACAGAAGCGGTCTTATGAATTCGTAGACATGTTCAGCCGGGAGCCAAGAAATAACTCCCACTTTAACAATCTTAGAAGTGCTTATCTCGCCTGTTTTAATGACCTGTTGCAATTCATCTGATTGCCTAAAAATCCTATCTCCATATTCTAGAACTTTTCTTCCATGATCATTAATAGCTAAGCGTTTTCCTTTTCTATCAAAAAGCTTTTCGCCTAAGTCCTCTTCAAAAAGCTTTAACTGATGGCTAAGTGCGGGCTGAGTAATATGAAGCTTTTTGGAAGCTTTTACGATCGATCCCTCTCTAGCAATGGTCATGAAGTAGTGTAAATGATTAAAGTTGAACTTATACAAGGCTTAGCTCCTATATAGATTTTATATTATATAGAACTAATATTATATGTATTTTAGATTAACAGCAAATAGTGCGATAATAGTATTAGACAATGCAACAGGAGGCATTATGAGCAATAAAAAGAATGAACAAGTTATTGATAACTGGGAATCTTTTGAGGATTCAGAGGTTTATAAGAGGTTTGTTGAAAAACGTAACCCTACTTCTGCACCAAGCTCTGAAGCAAAAACACCTGAGCTAGAAGTACATAGTAATATTGATACCAGTTATCAAAAAACCGTAAGCACGATTAAGTATTTTATTAAATCGGCACTCGGAAAGTTTTCTAATAGTGGCAAATGGAAAGTCGAAATTTGGCTCGACAAGGAAAACTCAAAGAGAGCAGAAAATGATGAAATTATTAGTTGTGGAGTTGCCTTAAAAAGACCAGGAACAGGGGTCTTATATGCGAGAAAGGCATCAGAGAATTTATCTCGAGCAGTATCCAATTCTTTAGAAGTTTTAGAAGAAGCCGTTGTAGGCGAAAGAAAGAAATGGAAAACAGCAAAGGCTCGCAATAACTTAAAACGGAGTATGATATGGCAATAAAAGAATTTGATAAAATGTTAGATGAGAAACTACAAGATATAAACGATCTCAGATTAAAGGACTTAGAGGGCAAAGACTTTTCTAACTCCAAAATAGAGAACGTTAATATGAATGCTGCAAATGCTCAAGGTGCCAATTTTTCGGGCTCCGATATTGTAGGGGCAAACCTAGGAAGAGCCGACTTAAGAGAGGCTGACTTTTCAGGAAGTCATATTGACAAAACCTGGTTTAAGTTTGCCAACCTAAAAAGAGCTAAATTTGTGGCCTCAGAAATCGTTAATACGAAAATGAGAAACCTTAGGATTTGGAGTTCTAACTTCAAAAAGGCATTTCTTATGAATGTGAGCTTTATGAGATCTGACATGGATAGGTCTAACTTTGAAGACGCAAATGCTAGAGGTTGCTCATTCTTTTTAACAAAGATGAGAGAAGCAAACCTTAGAGGAGCTGATATGAGACAGTGTACCTTCTTCAAAGCCAACTTAAGGCGAAGTGATATGAGAGGTGCTGACCTTAGGGAGACAGACCTAGAGAAGGCCTATTTTACAGGAGCCTTGATTGATAGGTCGACGAAACTTCCATTCAGTACTCAAAAAGCACTGAAGCTTGGAATGGTTTTAGCCAGCTAGAATTTCAAACGGACTAAAACTAAACTGCTAACGAATGAACAAAAGGATTAAAAATGAATTTTTTAAATATTAAGAAGAGAAATAAAAATAGAAAAGTATGGGAACTTAGAGAGAACGGTTTTGTTCCTGGATCAATATATGGAAAAACAATTGATAGCACTCCCATTAGGATGCCTAAGAAAGAGCTTAAGAAGGCCTTAAAAGAGCCAGGAGAGCTTTATAAGGTGGACACTGTTTTAGGTCCTAGGTTTGTAAAGTTTATTGATATTCACAAAGATCCAATATCAAAGGAACCACTTCATTTCTCTCTCGTTGAACTACCTAAAGACAGGGAAAACAAAGTTGAGATTCCCGTAAAACTAGAAGGTACTCCAAAAGGTGTAAAAAATGGTGGTGTCTTAGTTGTTCTAAAAGATTCTTTAAATGTTTATGGGATGGTCGAGGATATTCCAGAAAGAATTGAAGAGAATGTTAAGAACTTAAAAATCGGTGAAGCCTTAACAGTTGATGATTTAGATGTTGAAGAGGATATCGAGATTGAAGAAAACGACAATACGGTTATTGCCGTTTGTAGGCCACCAATTAAAACGGATGAAGAGATGGTTGAGTTTTGGAAGCCCATTTTAGAACCCATGCCTATCTCCATCCCTTCTTAAAAGGAGGATAGAATGAATACCCCAGTACTTACTTTAATTGAAGCGGGGTTAATCAATACATTATTACTCTTAACCCCGTTTGCTTTTGCCATTATGATTTTATTTGTGGTCGTGTTAGACGCATTTACACAATAAAAAAGGCACCTAAAAGGTGCCTTTTGTTTTTTAGAATCTAATCCCAATTCCAAAGTAGGCCATAAAACCCCTTTGGTTGATCTGACTAGTGCTACCATCAGAATGCTCCATAGGCGCGATAACATAGTTTTTATAATCTACTCCACCTTGGATAAAAAAGTTTTTATAGCTATATCTCGCCCTAACTCCAGCACCTAGAGAATAACCAGCAACTCCTTCATACTCGTAAACATAGTTTTCTGGAGTTCCATAGTCTACTTCTGTTCTCGTATCCATATGTACTAAACCAGCATTACCTTTAAATGTAATTTCTATTTTCCCAAAGTTATTATCCATAACCTTTACAGTGTAACCAAGTCCCAAGGTAATATCATGAGTACGGTCCTCATGATCCATATAATATGGTGTCGAGGTACTTCCTCCACCACCTAATAGGTTTCCGCCACCAGAGCTAGGGGAATACTCTCCAACTTGAGTTCTATCCATTCCTTGTTCTCTATAGGTATCACCTAGCTCAATACTAAGAGCATCGGTAATATAGTATTCAATTGTAATGATATGACTGGCGCGAAGTTTTAGCTCCTCTTTCATAATCTCATTAAATCTATTGATATCGAAATTTCCATTAAGACCACGATCCTCATTATTAGATTCAAAAGTAGTCTCAAAGTTTTCAGCGGAAATTTGTCCATAAGAGATGATAAGCCTGTTCACAACTCCACGAGATCTTTGATCATCATTTGGCTTTTCCATCTTTATTTCAACTGGAACAAAAGTTGAATCTTCAGAATCATTTACAACTTCTTTAAGATGAAATGAGTCTAATTCAATTTCCGCAAAATCATCTTCTGGTTCCGTGGCATACAGATTTGTCACAAGACTTGTAAGTAATAAAAAATAAACGAACAGCTTCATGCATTTCCTCTCTAGTTAATTCAAAGTGCTTGGATTAAACCAGAATATCGCGCGCTGCACAATTAAAGTGTAATTAATTCTGTTAACAAGACCCTATTGAATTTCACCAATAGAGTTAACAAGAATTTGCTCAAGAGCTGTGGAGTTTTGGGTACTTAGAAGACTTTGTCCTGAAATATTAAACTTGATGCCTTCATAGGGGGCTTCGTTACCCTGGGCCTGAAAGAGAGTTTCAAGGGTTGATGACGAAGTTATTGTAGTTACAGTATTTGAAAGCTCAGCAGAGAAACCGGTCCCACAAGAGTTGCTAAGAATTAGCTTTAATGAACTTTCATTTCCAAGATCAATATTTTCATCTAATAAGCTCGCTTTATTTTCAGACAAACTTATAAGCTTATTCGTTAAAATCTCTTGCGTCCCTATAGTTATTTTTTCCACGCAAAGCTTTAGCTCGTAACCGCTTGGTAGCGGAAGTGAGAATAAACTGGTTCCACCAGTATTTGGATTTCCGGCCGTTGTCCCTGAATCCTCTGCTCTACTAACTGGCTCTTTTCCGCAGGCTGCAAGCATAATCATAATCAATATAGAAAAGAAAATATTCTTCATCACAACCTAATCGGTATCTTCAGGTCTTTTAGTTAGGGGAAAAAGGGCAAATTCCGCGTGAAAGACTCTAGTATTTTCAATATCATTTTTCTCTAGGGCCTTTATATCATTGAGCGCTTTTTCTATGATCTCTTTGGATTTTTCAAAATTCTCTTCAGACATGGCAACCGTATGGGCCAAAAGTTTTCTATCTTTAGAAGGAACTTCTCCAATACTATCACTTGCAAGTTCAAGCATCTTTGAGTGAAACTGCCCAAGAGAAAGTTTAAAAACACCCTCTCTACAGCTAAGATGTTTGTCCGCTACATATTTGATTCCCCCATCTTTTTGAGAGAGAAAATTATTCTTTATAAGAAAGTCTAACCTCTTCTTAATATCTCTAACTGAAACGTTCTTTATAAGACGTTTCCTAATCCAGCTAGTGCTTAGTTTAAAATCCTTTAGTCTTGTCATCTCTCTAATGGCCACGTTTTCCCAGTGGCTTAGATACTTATAGGTTTCTAGCTCTTGAGGATGATTAGTCGCGAACTCTTTGTTTTCGGCCAGACTATTAAGGGCAAAACCTTTTTGAGTTAACTCAATACTATCATTAAGTAGTACAAGCGATTCGAGATGAGCTTTTTGAGAATCATTAAAGTTTAAAAAGCTTGATAGATCTAAAAGTAACTTCTCCCCTAACTTTCTTTTTCCTTTAATGATCATTGTAAAAATGGCCGGTGAAACGTCGAGCACCTTTGAGAGCTTTCTTTGCGAAATCTTCTTTTCCACCTTTAAGTGTTCAAGCAGCTCCTTTAAGTAAGCTCGGTAATCTTGAAATTTAAAAATATCTGGGGCCATAACTTCCTATCGGAATATTGAATTCAACAACTTAGAAATATGTTAACACAAATTAATCTATATTATATTAAAAGTTAACAATAAGACCAATAAACACCTAGAATTAAAGAGGAAACTATATTGTAAATGAATTATACAGAACTATATCGTTAACATAATTTTTACATAGTCTATATTATCCAACTCAAAATTATAATAAACTGGTTTCAGAGTTCATCTCCCCGCTTTTGAACTCGAGAGTGAAGAGAATGTGGATTGGTTTGAGAGACCGAGGATAAGAGAGCCGTTTTGTGGGTTTTTGGGTAAGGCCAGAGGATTAGGAAATGAATCTGGCCTTTTTTATTAGGAGACCAACATGAAATTGATTTATCTATTAATTGTCACAGCCTCAATATCTAGTTGTGCCAATATGAAAAAATGCGAAGGCAACTATTCTTTAAACCTTCCTTATAAATGTAACCAACCAAGTAGCTCGGTTAATTCGATTAAGAAACTGTCGCGATATCGCATGCTTGGTCCTAGTTAATTAATAAAGTTCACCCGTTAAAACACCGAAAAGGTAACTATGAAGAAGTTAGTCTTAATGCTTTTTATATTTTTAACTTCCTGCGGAACTGAAACCGCTGGCGGAAATAAATTTATTCCTTCACAGCAAACTTCTGAATTATTAAAAGTCTTCTTCTCCTCCATGACTCAATTAAATGTAGGAGTCTTTTATGAGCCAGGAGCTGAGCCCTTTACCCAAAGTTTTATCACTGGAAAAAAAGCCTGGGATGTAACTGAAGATAATATGAAGGCTCTTTACGATCAGAGAAGCCAGAGCGTTACCTATAGTATTCCAAAAGATTTAAACCAGATGACGGCCCTCCCTTCTCAAAATCGGGCTATTTGGGACTACCAAAGTTTAGTTGAATTAAATAATAGTTTAAGTTTTGGCTCTTCTTCAGGACCGACGGCAGAATTTAGTATTATTTATGTGCGAGGAACTTTTGAAGGAAACTCAAATGTTATTGGTGTAAGCCTAACAGGAACAACCATAATTGCGATTTTTAAAGATGTGGTTAATAGCATGACCTCCAGTGAAACCCAGGACGTCAAAAACTATGTGGAGCAATTCACGGTTGTTCATGAATTAGGGCATGCCCTTGGCCTTGTTAATAATGGAGTTCCCTTAACTTCTAATCACCATGACTCTGCTCATGGGTCACATTGCTCTAATTCTAGTTGTGTTATGAATTGGGTAAATGAAGGTGGTAAAGAGTTTGTAGACTTTATCAAAAATTATATTATTAGCGGACGAAATACAGCATTCGGTTCTGAATGCTTACAAGACGTCCGCAGTTTTAATCCTTAAATTAGTCCCAACGATTATAAGTGATATTGGCCTTATCTAAGAAGTCTTTAGTTAAAAAGAAGTAACCAAGATTTGTCTCAATATAACAAACGGCCGTATGAGCTCTTCCAGGAATCAAAGTTCTGCAACGATGCTTAGATCTTCCGTTCACACCCTTACCAAAGTTTAGGTCTTTTTTCTTACAGCCTAATTCTTTAGCTAGTTCACGAATAACAAAGATTGCTTCCGCTTGATAATCTCTTCCATACTCGCGCATATCAAGATCGTTTAAATCAACCGAAAAGTTTCTACTGTCTTGTGTGTGTCCGTCAGTAAAAGCTTCGTAGCAAGACTCTGGTGAAGCATGAGCTGCACTTGTTAAAGCTAAGGCCAATAATAATGGTAATAAAATTTTAGTCATGTGTTCGTCTCTCGTAAGGGAAGCCTTCTAATGACTTTCCGCATAATTTCGTTTTTTAGGTTCCGTAGATATACCGACCCAACTTCAAAAAGGCAAAACCTTTCATAAAAGCTAATACAATTAAATAGTTACCTCACTTTCAAAATTTTATTTTTTTTAGGCTCACCTTTAATAAAGTATTAGCCAAACTGATATTGATTTGTAATATTAGGCCCATCTAAACAGAGAGGTTAGGTTGAAGTTATTACTAGTCGTAAGCGTATTCTTACTATTGGCACAGGAAGCAATTGCAGTTTCCCATTACTACCCGACCGCTACTAAGCAAAAATTCAATAACTCAAATATTTCTGGTGAAGAACTAAAGGTCCTTCTTTTTAATGTTCTTGATAAGAAACATATTAGAGTAAAAAAAGGTGACGACGTTGTTGTTAACTCTTGCGCTGAAGGTCCTAAGGGAAATTGCTACGAGCAAAGATCTCTTGGATATAGAGGAGCTAGAAAAGTTCTTTTTGGAAAGCTTCACTTAGAAGAAGATGCAGAAGGGTATTATATCAAAGACGTCTACTGCAGAAAAAAAATCACTAATGCTCAAACACAAGTTGGTCCCAATACTATTCCTAATCACAGCCAAATCAACTGTGAGCATACTTGGCCTCAGTCAAAATTTTCAGGAAGGTTCCCAAAAGGTCTACAAAAATCAGATCTTCATCACCTCTTTCCTACTGATAGCCGTGCAAATAGTATCCGCGGAAATAATGAGTTCGCTAATGTTCAAGGTGATCCTCTTGAAAATGATTGTGCTGCTTCTTATTCAGGAACACCTAAAGGGAATTACGACTACTTTGAGCCACCAACAGAACATAAAGGAAATGTAGCTAGAGCACTATTCTACTTTTCAATTCGTTACCAAATTAAGATCTCTGAAAGGCAAGAAGCTTACCTTAGACAATGGCATGAGCTTGATCCTGTTGATGCTGAAGAAAGAGATAGAAACCAGACTATCTTTGAGATTCAAAGGAACAGAAATCCTTTTATTGATTATCCAAACCTTGTAGATAGAATTAAGAATTTCTAATTATTTCATTCGGGAATTAACTTCCCTGAGCTCGAACTCACAAGAAGCGAGCTCGTCTAGACAAAGCTCTTTTTGCTGGCATTTAGCGATATAAGAATCAACTGTTTTATAAGTTCCGTAATCTTTAAGCTTCAAGACTTTTTCAAAATGACTAAAGGCCGCGCAGTAGTCTTTATGCCTAAAGTAGTAGTTTCCAACTTCAATCTGATATTCAGCTTCTACTTTTTTGATAACTAAAATATTTTTCTTAGCCTCTTCTACTTTTATATGCTCTGGATAAAGAGTTAAGAACCTTTCAAAGGCAGCAATGGCGTAAGGAATATGCTTTTGCCCTTTATCTTTTGAAATAAACTTAAGATTACATTCCCCCATTCTAAAAAGTGTATGGGCACCCTCTTCATTATGTGGAGACTCTAAATGAGATCTTTCGTATACCCGAAGCGCCTTCATAAAGTTTTCATTTCCATACAGAGCATCACCGTATTTAACTTTAACTTTTGGAAAAAGGTCGTGGTTTGAATGCTTAGATAAGAAGTGCTCAAACGTCTTAACTGCTTTCTTATATTTTCTCTTCTCTAGTTGTGAAACTCCCATATCAAATACGGCCACCGGATCTGATGGATAATCAGAGCCAAATAGAGCATGAGCTGACTGAATGCTCAAAACTAAATAGAGAATTACAAAAATACGCATACTATATTCCGTCTAAAGTTTTGACACTGGTCCAATATACTCTCGGGGACCATACTGATTTCCAGTATCTTAAGAAGCTAACTTCTATACATAGGATTAATAGTGCACAGAGGGTGCCAATTAGGTCTTAATTAATAAGGAGATGAGCTATAGGTGCGGTAATTATTGGATTCTTCAAAGGCCGACTTGGTCGTCTCAAAATGGTAGAAGTTAAAGAGTCTTCCTCTAAAGCCAATTTCCTTAAAGTAGATATCAGCCTGGTGACCAATATCTCTTGTAAAAGAAATATTGTCGCTCTCAAGTTTAGAAAGATAAAGGGCACACTCAGTACTAGAGCCTTTATGACAAACGGTTCTTCCATTTTTATTTTTTATGACTTCAGTAAGGATGTGAACATCAGCAAAACATCTTTTACCAGCGACGATAAAATCAACTCGAGCGGTCTTTCCATTTACGCCCTTAAGCTTATAAGTAAAACTTCCCTGCTCAGGCATACATTTACCCGTATGCTCCCCTAAACCGGTAACTGGAGTACAAAGTCCTGGTAGCTCCTGCTCGGCTTTCTCAAAGCCCTTATTGGCCACCCATTTATCAAAGGAGGCCTTGGCCTTACCACACTGAACTTCATAAAATTTAGCAAGAGTGACATACTGATACTCCCAATAGGAGCTTGTATCCACCACTTGGTTAGACTTGGCCTGCATTTCAGCCTGTTCATAAGCTGCCTTATCGAACATCGAACAGGCGCTTAAAAGAAGAATAGAAGACAATATTATTTGTTTCATCCTACTTATATTATCGGTCAATATTCTAAATCACTGTAGTTAAAGGAAAGTTTAAGGTTCTTAACTTAATGGTATAAGTGGCTGAAAACCCGTAAAGAGCTTCCAGCCAATTGAGAAGAATTCTAGAAAAGTGAGCTTGGATCCATATTCTCGAGGTTGTACTTAACAGAGTTAAGGAACATGCCCCCTAGCTGACCATCAACCACTCTATGATCATAAGTATGGGTCCCATACATCATTGAGCGAATTGCGATGGCATCATCACCAGTTACTATTGGACGCTTTTTAATTACGCCTGAAGCGAAAATTCCAAGCTGTGGCTGAAGGATAACTGGAGTCGCCATTAAGGTTCCAAATGATCCAACATTAGTAAAAGTAAATGTTCCACCTGTTAGCTCGTCCATAGTTAATTTTTTATTTCTAGCTTTCGCAGCTAGCTCATTAACCTTTCTTGCAATTCCCGTGATGTTTAAGGAATCTGCGCTCCTAATAGTTGGAACAACAAGACCGTTCCCAGGAACCGCAACAGCACAGCCAAGATTAATATCTTTTTTAACAACAATATTATTTCCGTCCACTGAAGAGTTAACTAGTGGATGCTCTCTTAGGGCCTGAACTAAGGCGTATAAAATAAAATGTGTATAAGTTAGAGAGAATCCCTCTTGCTTTTTAAACTCATTTTTAAAACCTTCTCTAAACTTCACAAGATTAGTCATATCGATTTCATCTAATGAGTTAACATGAGGAGAGGTTAGTTTTGATTCAACCATATTTTTAGCAATGGCCTTTCTCATATTATCCATTGGGATAATTTCTACTCTTTCACCGCTAGCAGTAACAGAAGCAACACCGCCAGTAGGAACTGAAGTTCCAGCAGGCGCAGACGCAGTTGGAGCTGCAGGTGCAGCTGCTTGAACAGGAGCCGAACCACGGCTTTCTAAGAATTTTAAAAAGTCTGCCTTATTAACTCTTCCACCTGCTCCTGTTCCTGTAATATTTGCAAGTTCTGAAAGAGCCACACCAGCTTCTTTAGCCATAGCCTTAACAAGTGGAGTGTAGAATCGACCGTCGGTAGTTCCAGCATCTGTTGATACTGGTGCTGCAGCAGGCGCGGACGCAGTTGGAGCCGAGTCTGGTGCTTCTTCTTTAGCAGCCGCAGGAGCCGCCTCTGCAGATGAAGAACTTCCATCAAAAGCTAGGCTTAGGTCATCTTCGATAACTGCGATTTTAATTCCTACGTCAACCGTTTCCCCTTCAGGAAAAAGCACTTCCCAAACACGTCCCTTCATTGGAGAAGGAATTTCAGATTCAACTTTATCAGTTGAAATCTCAAGAAGGATTTCATCTAGGTCGATCTCATCGCCTGGTTTTTTATGCCATGTCGTGATGGTTCCGTTAGTAATTGATTCACCCATCTGAGGCATTACGATTTCATGTTTAGCCATATTTTACTCCGTATAATTTAATAATTAAGGGCGCGTCCCTTTGCTGCTAAGACTGACTCCGCTAAAAACTCTCCAAGAGTTGGGTGCGGGTGAACCGTAGCAAATATTTCTTCATCAATCCCTTCCATTGTTTTGAAAAGGGAGTACTCATGTATTAATTCTGTAGCGTGAGTTCCAACGATATGGGCCCCAAGCATCTCTCCATGTTTTCCAATTAGAGTTTTCACAAACCCATCTTTTTCATTTGAAGCCACAGCTTTACCGTTGGCCACAAAGGGAACATTTCCAACTTTATACTCAATTCCTTTTTCCTTAAGGGCTCGTTCCGTATAACCAATAGAAGCCACTTGAGGTTGGCAATAAGTACAACCAGGAATATTCATTTTATCCATGGCGTGAGGAT
Organism: Halobacteriovorax sp.; assembly: GCA_002720865.1. Lineage (GTDB taxonomy): Bacteria > Bdellovibrionota > Bacteriovoracia > Bacteriovoracales > Bacteriovoracaceae. The sequence goes on along the minus strand of PBIO01000014.1, from coordinate 823,587 downwards.
GACCTCCGCTTAAATGTTCAGCGGCAATAACCCCTTCGTGAGAAGCGGCATGGGCAAGAAGTGGTGGTCCACTAACATCCCCGATAGCATAAATATGAGGAAGATTTGTTTGGTGCATATCATTTACCTGAATAAAACCGCGATCAGTTTTAATTCCAAGTTTCTCTAGACCAATATTTTCAATATTACCGGTCATACCAACGGCAATAAGACCTTTTTCAAATTTATATTCGTTCTTTTTTCCGCCTTCTACAGCTGTGATAACAACTTCTTTTGAAGTGGACTTAGCTTCAACCTTTTCAACTCCAAGAGACATCTTAATGCCGTATTTTTTATAAGCTTTTTCAACGGCCTTAGAGGAGTCTGTATCTTCAATGGGAAGAAGATTTTTTTGAAGCTCAAAAATATGCACATCTACGCCAAAGGCATTCCAAAAATAAGCAAATTCAACGCCGATAGCTCCTGCGCCAATGATCCCAATACTCTTTGGAAGCTCTTCCATTTTAATAGCTTCCCAAGCACCGATAAGTTTTTTACCGTCATGCTCAAGACCTGGAAAAGTTCTATAGTGAGCACCGGTAGCGATGATCATATTTTTAAAACCAAAAGTTTCAGAGTGACCTTTTTTATTTTTTACTTCAACTGAGTTTGGACCAGTTAGAATTCCAAGACCTGAAATAACTTCGATCTTGTTTTTCTTCATAAGAAAACCAACACCTTTAGAAATACGGTCGCTAATTCCCTTGGCACGTTTTACGGCCACAGCTCCATCAAGCTTTACAGACTTTAAATCAAAGTCGATTCCAAGAGCTTTCATATCATCAAGCTCATGAACAGAATGGGCCGACTTAAGAACGGCCTTGGTTGGAATACAACCTTTATTCAAACAGACACCACCAAGCTCTTCAGCTTCGATGATGGCCACTTTCTTTCCTAATTGCGAAGCGCGGATGGCCGCAATATATCCCCCGGGACCTGAGCCGAGGACGATAACGTCAAAACTTTTCATGGATTGTCTCGTTTGTACCTTTAAGCGTTTTGGGCTATATGTCTTTAATATTAAAACACTTTTTAAGGCTGTAAGGCTCCGTTGTCAACGACAGCAAAGCCCCTAAGTCTTTAATATCTGGAACGTTTTTGAAACATCTTAGTAGCGACGAATTAGACATCCTCCGCCATTTTTTTCCACAGGGCGTCGTAGCCTTTGACCTGGAGACAACCGGCCTATCCCCGTTAGTGGATCGAATCATCGAGATTTCTGGAATAAAGGTCACCAAAGACGGATTTGAGACCTTTGATAGGCTTATTCAGCCAGGAATTCCCATTCCCCCATTTACCACAGAGATCCACAATATAACTGATGAGATGGTGGCCGACTCCCCAACTATTGATTCCGTGATTCCTGAGTTTGTGGATTTTATCGCTGGCTTTCCCCTAATTGCCCATAACGCTAAATTTGATGTGGGCTTTATCGTCTTTGATATGCTTCAAAATAAACTCAATCTTCCGGCCGCAAAGGTTTATTGCTCTTGCGCCCTTTCAAGGAAAGTCTTTACAGATTTTCCGAACCATAAGCTGGCCACCTTAGTTGAGAAGCTAGATATAAAATTAGAAAATCATCACCGTGCCTTAGACGATGCCAAGGCCTGCTTACATGTTTTTACTAAGGCCCTTCAAACCTATTATGAACAAAAGAAAAATACTAAGATCTTAAACAGTGCTTTTTTATTTGAAATGAACAGTTTTGATGAAGACTCTGAGCTTGATATCCCAAAACAAATAAAAGGACTTGAGCCCCTTGTGGCAAATCAGGAATTGATTGATATCAAATACAAAGGCGGAAGCATGAAGGGTAAATTTAGGCCCGTAAGACCCATAAGCCTTCTACCGATGCCAGACGGTCTTATTCTTTATGCTCACTGCCTCGTCAGCAACCTCTACAAGTCCTTTGCGGTGAAGAAGATTGCGGAGTACAAGACTCTAAGTACCCAAGAACAGATTGAACGCGAGAAGTTACTTAACAAATAACGTTTCACATTATACTTAAGCTTATGACTTTAATTAATAAAAACAATATTGGACTAAGACTTCAGCAGCTCATCATTCTTATTCTGCATCTTATCCTTTTAAAATGGATTCACTACGCCCTAACAGAAACCGGCCAAGGAACCATAGAAGAAGTCATGTACCACTTTTTTGGAATGGCCCTTTATGGAGCAGCTCTTATTAGAGGTTGTGCTTGGTGGGGAAAAAGACAATTCATTAAAGAGGGCGGAAATGTTCGGCCTTAATCTCTTAGACGAACAAGAGAAAAAAGTAGCACTACAAAGAAATAATGCTCAAGATTCTTGGAAGCTAGAATTAAAAGAGGCCATAAAGACTTATTCAGATTTAGAAAAAGTCCTAGGCCAAAAATTACCAAAAACAACTTACCCCATTTTTATTCCTAAAAACTTCGCGAAGAAAATTTTGCGAGCTGGAGATAAAAGTCCCCTTTGGAAACAGTTTGTCCCCCATTCTGAGGAAAATAAGAAAGCAGGTATGAAGGACCCCATCGGGGATAAAAATCATTCAAAGCCAGGGAAGATAATCCATCGCTATAAAAACCGTCTACTCTTTTTCCCCACTCCAGTATGCCCAATTACCTGTAGGTACTGTTTTAGAAAAAACGAATTGGCCAATCCCTCAGAGCTTTTTGATGGTCAATTAAAAGAGGCCATCAATTATTTAAATAATCATCCAGAAGTAAATGAAGTGATCCTCTCTGGGGGAGACCCCCTTATCTTAAGTGATGAAAAGCTTGAGCTCCTTTTTAAAGAATTCTCAAAAATTCCAAGCATAAAGTATTTAAGAATTCATACTAGGACTCCCATTATTTTACCGAGTCGAGTGACAAAAGAGCTCTGTGAACTTCTAACAAAATACAAAAAGAAATTTTTTAGTTTAATTATTGCGGTTCATGCAAATCACACCGATGAACTCGATGATGAAGTAAGGGCCTCATTGATAAAAATAAAACAAACCGGGATAAAATTATTATCTCAATCAGTGCTGCTTAAAGACATAAATGATGATCTTACTTCTCTAAAAAACTTATTTACCAATTTAAGCGATCTTGGAATTACTCCCTACTACCTCCATCATCCCGATCGAGTAAAAGGTGGGATGCACTTTTATTTAAGTCTCACAGAAGGGCGCTATCTCTATCATCTACTTAGAAATGAATTACCAGGCTGGATGATACCGAAGTATGTCATCGACATTCCTGGAGGAGAAGGTAAGACCTCCGCCTTTAATCCTGAGTCCTTTGACTTTGATGGCAGCCTAATAAATAAAGACGGACAGTCTATTTCCATCGACCCCCTGCAGTAACCAAGATTTGCCTTATGGTCTCTATAAGTTTAACTTAATGGCTGAATTGAGGGGTGCAGAGTGAATAAGTTTCTAATTATTTTTGCTGTTTTATTTTCGAATTCAGCAATTGCAGAAAAAAATTACTACAGAAATGTAGAAGGCCTTACTGGCTATCAACTTAAATCCGCCCTCAAAACAATAATCTCAAGAACACATAAATCACAAAGCTACGGCGCCCTATTTAATGCTTATAAAGAAACTGATCGCGACACGACTTATGATGGTGATGGCTCAATCGTTGATATGTATTCTGAAAATCCAAATGGTGCTGATCCTTATATTTTTAACTCTCCTAAAAAAAGATGTGGGAACTATAAGAAAGAAGCTGATTGCTACAATAGAGAACATATCTTTCCTCAGTCTTCATTTAATAAAGCTAAGCCAATGAGATCAGACTTTTTTCATGTCTATCCTTCCGATGGTTATGTAAATAATAGAAGAGGACATCTTTCTTTTGGTGAGGTTGGTAAGGTTGCTAAGTGGACATCTAGAAATGGATCTAAAGTCGGTAAAAATACTTTTGAAAATGTTGGGAATACAGTTTTTGAACCAATCGATGAATTCAAAGGTGATATCGCCAGATCTCTTTTTTATTTTGCGACAAGATACGAAGACCGAATTCAATCTTTTCATCACGAGTGGTTAGACGGTAGCCGCGATCAAGTTTACAAGGCCCATTTTGTTAGAATGCTTCTTAAGTGGCATAAGCAAGACCCGGTAAGCGAGCACGAAAGAAACCGAAATAACCGCGGTTACACTTTTCAGAAAAATAGAAACCCATTTATTGATCATCCAGAATGGGTAAGCAAAATCTGGAAAAAATAACTTTTCGCATCATTATTGACATAAAATCAACCCGTAATTAATATCCCTAAAATCGAGCGGTGGTAGCACAGTGGTAGTGCGTCTGCTTGCCATGCAGAAGGTCCCGAGTTCGACCCTCGGTCGCCGCTCCATTTTCCCCCTTTACTCAAAAACTAAGTTTAGCGATAATCTCTCCATGCCAGCACTTACGGACGAATATAATATTCTTTATGTTGATGGGAACGAAACCCGCAAAAAGCAAACTAGCTCAAGGCTTAGAATGCAGGCCTTTAATGTGGAGCTTGCCCAGGGTGGCTTTCACGCCATCCACCTCGTGGAAAAACATCCCTTTAACCTGGTGATCATCCAAGGGGATGAGCTTGAAGACATGCCAGCGGAGGAAATTGTAGGGCTTTTACGAAATGTCCACACCCGTGACGAATTGCCTATTCTGGCCATATTACCGGAAGCTGATGATGAGGCGGCCGCTAGCTTAGCGGAATCAGGGGCAAATGAAATCATAATCAATAATGGAAACTTCAATATGGTCCTTTCTGAGATCGAAAAACTACAAAAGAAGACCCCCAAGAAAAAGTGACGAATAATAGCTGCCGTAATCTCTATAATCCAGCTAGACAAACTTGACACCCTTCACTATATTTAGGCGATTTTTAGATTTCACCCTTGGGATGCAACCATGAATAAGACTTTTATCTTTATAGTGACTCTTTTCTTTTCAGCTAATCTTTTAGCCGCTTCAAACAATGTTCAAAGAGTTAATAACGATATTATCGGTATTGATGGCCAGTATGCTGCCCGCACAATGAGCCCCTCAGAAAGAAGAAAAGCTTTCAGAGAAAAGCTTGAGAAAAGAACTGAGGCCATGCTTAGAAAGAAAATTGAGCAGGTTAGAGTTCAGCATGAGCTAGAGCTTATGAAAAAAATCCAGCAAACTTTTACAGATAATATGAATGCTATGGATCAGGCCTTCGCTGAAGATGATGATTCAAGTTCAAATCTTTAATTCGTAAAAAGTTTAGACAGCACCATTTCTTTTTTACCAAAGCGACTACTCGCTCTTTTATGATTTCCACTATTTCTAGATGGCACGACTCTTGTAATTAAACTCCTATATAAATTAATGAGGAGAGAATTATGAAGTCCATGGTAGCAAAGGGTGCTCTTGCACTATCAGTCTTAGGGTTTACCTTTGGTTCTAATGTGGTTTACGAACATCAGTCAGTAGCTGGTAACTGGAGCCCATCTATCTTTAGAACAATAGCCAACGCTGTAGAATTTGAATCTGTAACCGCTGAAAACGTTGATGTTGAACTTTCAAATTTTAAGAAGCTTGTAGAGGCTCATAAAGAATCCAGATCAAAGTTTCACGCTCGTCTAAACGCTGAGGAAACGGGATTAAGTGAACTTATCCAAATGAGAGATGAAGAAGTAGAAGAGCTCGGAGTAGAAGGAACACGTCTTCTAACTCGTTCCGCTGACTTTAGAAGCTTCTTTTCTGATAAAGCTGAACATGAAAATAAACCAGCCTTTGATGCTTTAGCTAAGGAAATGGTTGATTTTTATCCAGCTGAAGTTAAGGAAAAGCTAAACACAAAAATCTCAAAGGCCCAAGAATCTGAGCTTCTTGAGCAAAAAGCAGCTCTTGCTGCCACAAGTGAAAGAATCTGTGAAAACAAAGGTTTACTAGAAGATATTAAAGGACAAATTGCTGAGCTTCTTAAAGATAAAGAAGAGGTAGTTGCAGAAGTTGATGAAGAAGCGGAAGTAGATGCAGACGCCAGTGTTGATGGCTTTAGTGCTGATGTTATGACTTATGCTCAGCTTTTTGCCCATATCCAAGGTCAACAAAACTCATTCTTTGAAGTATCTCCTCCAGCGCTTTTAGCCCCTGCAGGTAATGATCCTTTTTCAATGTTTATGTTAATGTCCATGATGAATAGACCACAAGCTGCAGCCCCTAGGTCGCAAGTTAATACCTATTACTTCGGTGGTCAGTCTGCCGGATTTGGATTTGGCGGATATCCTGGAATCGGTAGCTACGGTGGATTTGCTGCCCCAGAACTAGAGTCGAGAAACCCAGCGGCTTCATCGATGCCAAGACTAATGCCGGTTATTGATGGAGTTAACTACACCCAAACAGTTCCTACAGCAGGAAGAGGAAATGTTGGTTCAGAATTTTTTAGCTTTTAATTAAACAACATAAGACACCCCTCTGCTGCCATAGTATGCGCATGGGGGTGTCTAAATTTTAGACGGTCCTATAAAAATTACCACTTCCTAAGACAAATTCAACTACTTACCCCCTCATTTATTGGCATAGTCCTTGCTCTATTAAAACCATAGTTATTTCAAACTGGAGAGAGTTATGAATATGTCAAAATGGCGTTTAGGTTTTTACTGTTTTTGCCTTGTGGCCGTGGGTCTTGTCTCACATGCAGTAAATACAATTCCTACACCTGCCAAGAGCAGCCTTACCCTAGCTTCTAGAGGTATTGCTTCTGAGGTCGCTATCGCTCAAGATAAAGCCTATGAAGAGGAGATCTTAATTGTTACTCCCTTGGGTCTTATCTATAAAAGAAAGCGCTACGTTGAATCAATTCGTATGTATATAAATGACAGTGCTGAGCTTAAAGCAAAAATTAAAGCTAAAGATACTGAGATTAAAAAGAAGGCCAGAGAGATCGCAGCCTTAAAATCTCAAAATAAAGCTGCTGCACATATTATCGCTTTAGCAATTCAAGATATTAAAAAATTAGATGCAGAACGCTCTAGACTTAAGTCGGATATGATCGCCGTTAAGAAAATGCACGCCACTGAAAAGAAAGCTCTTGAGGCTGATATTGCTTCAATCAAAGAAAGTCTTAAGACTGAAAAAGAGGGCCGCGCTGCTGATATCGAAGTGAGAGATGCCAGAATTAATGAAGAGCTTGCCCTTAAAAAGGAAGCCCTATTAGCTCTTGATACGGCCAATAGCGAGCACGCCAAAATTAAAGAACAATTGGAAAATGATATTGCCACTCTTACAACTCAGCTCGCTTCACAAACAGAAGCAAAAGAAAATGCTCTCGCTGAACTTGAGGGTTTAAAAGCTGAATTTTCTGGTCTTCAAGACGAGCTTAATTTAACTAATGAAGAGCTTGGTCTTGCTGAAGATGAAATTGCAAGTCTTGAACTTCAAGTTGCTGCACTAAGTGATGAGCTTCAAAGTAAAGATAAGAAAATTGAAGAACAAGATGCCAAGATAACTGAACAAGAAACTAAGATTGCTACACAATCAACAGAAATTGAAACTCAGGGTGCCCAACTTGCTGATCTAAGAATTGCTGAATGCGAGCAACAAAAACAACTGAAAGAACTAAAAAAGCAAGTGACTGAGTTTGAAGAAGATAAAAAAGAAATAGATAAAGTTGTCGCCGCTCTTAAACAAGAAAAAGAAGAGATGGCCGAGAGACGTAAAAAAGAAAAGGCTCAGATTGCGGCCTTGATGGAACAGTTTACAATGTATGCCATGCTTGCCAATCAGGCTCCGGCTCCGCAAATGCCAGTTGTTAATCAAAACCCGCTTACTGACTCAAGCATGGTTGATTGGAACTCATATATGAGACTCGCCATGATGAATAAAATGTGGAGTCAACCAGGTGCTAGCCCATTTGATTTTAATAATGGAAATACTCAGGTGAATAGTTACTACTATATGCCTAAGCAAGGAATGGATTCATTCCTTTATCACTCAGCTCGTAATCCTCAAAATACTTACTGGGGAGATATCGGTCCAAGTAATTACTTTGGATCAGAGCTAGGACAAGGATTTGGCCTTCCTACAGGCGCTGGACAGTTCGCTCCAGAAGTCCCAGGAAGAAACCCAGCCTACTTCGCCTTCTAAGAAACCGACTAATCCGCTCTGCCTTTAGCTGTAGAGCGGAATTTTTTTCCACTTTTTCCTTAATATTTCCCTCAAATGTTTCGATTAGCTTAGTACCTATGAGTAACTCAACTTATAAAACCACATTGACCTCTAAGAAAACAATCTTCAAGAAGTGTCATATGTGCGGTTTTTTAAACGAGGGAAAAAAGGAAATGGAAAGCTGTCAAAAGTGTAAAAAAGGCTACCTTCCCCTGAACTACTTTTCCAAAGTTCACGCCAAAACATCTGAGGAGTACAAAAGCCTCTTCGTCGATTCCAAAGAGCTTCATCCTGACGATCTTATTAAAGGTCTCTACGTTCTTTGGTAAAAACTTTCTTTACGATTTCTCTTATTTAGTTCAATATGTGCCCTCTTAGATAGGAAGACTCACATGCGTTCAATTGTCATTTCACTTTTATTATTAAGCCTGCTTTCTAGCTGCGCGACGATATTTTCTAAAAGTAAAGACAAGGTTACATTTAAGTCAGAGCCTTCTGGCGCTGATGTTTATATTGATGGGGACAAAGTAGGAACGACTCCTTTTACAAAAGAGTTCAAACGCTCCACGTTTAATAAGCACTATATAACGATTAAAAAAGATGGCTTTGATAGCCAGAAGTTCCAGCTCAAAAAAACAGTTTCAGGTGTGGCCCTTTTTAACTGCACGTCCTTTCTTTCTTGGGGAACTGACGCTCTAACTGGTCATCTCCTTGAATATCAACCCCATAGCTACTTTATTGATCTCAAAAGAAAAGGGACTTCTATGAGTAGCCCAAAGGCTGAGCTAATAAAGTTCGTTCTTTTAAACCAAAGAAAGATACTAAGTAATTTAGTTCAAGGACGCGGAGAGGTTCTTAAGAGCTACGCCAAACTAATGGGCGTAAGCGATAGTCAGTTCCCAACTTTTAGAAGAGTTCTGGCACAAAACCTACCAAAGCTGATTCAATATAATGAACCAGATGCCTTTCAAGTTAGGGTCCAAGAATTACTGGTTGATAAGCGAGTTAAGCTTTCAGCTATTCACCCTCAAATTCAGTAAGACAAAAGTACTTATAGCCAGCATCTTTTAATTTTTGGGATCCGTTTAGATCTGGAAGATCTACGATAAAACAGGATTCAACAACCTCCCCTCCAGTTTTTTCAACTAAAGAAATGGCACCTAAAATAGTCCCTCCGGTCGCTAACAGATCATCGACGATTAAAACCTTTTGCCCTTTTTCGATGGCATCCGTATGCACCTCAATTGTATCGACACCGTATTCAAGCTGATAGTCTTCACTATAGGTCTCACCGGGAAGCTTGCCTTTTTTTCGAATAGGCACAAAGCCTTTACCCATATTGTAGGCCATGGCCGCACCAAGAATAAAACCACGGGCCTCTATTCCAACAATGACATCAATATCCATGTCCTTATAGCGATCAACTAAAGTATCGATGGTGAGCTTAAAGCCTTCCGGGTCTTTCATTAAAGTTGTCACGTCGCGAAACATGATTCCTTCTTTTGGGAAGTTAGGGATGGTTCTGATTTTGGATTTAATAGTCATTTTGATACTCTCTGATTTTTATTTCTTACACTTTATTGAAATTAGGTTACATCTTCAATTACCGTCTCAAGAGCAAGGCGTCATTTAAGGCATTTTCTATCGCCTGTGCTACTCTTTTTATATGAATGAGACGCAAACACACACTACGTCCCAAGAAAAACTTAATATTCATCCGGTTATCAGAAGGCTTCTTGAAAAAAGAGGTCTAGATGAACTAGGGATTGCTGAGTTTTTAAGCTGGGATTTAAAGGCCATGCCAGATCTAACCAATATGCTGGATATGCAAAAGGCCGCTCAAAGAATTATTAGCGCTATCACAAATGGCGAACGCATCGGAATCTATGGAGACTACGATGTGGATGGGACCACTAGCTGCGCCCTTTTTCATCACTTTTTTGAAATGGTAGACGTGCCCGTTGATTTAATTCAACCTAGCCGTTTTGTTGAGGGCTATGGCCTTCATCCAAGTTCAATTGATAAGGCCATCGAAATGGGAATTGAAGTTCTCATCACTGTGGACTGCGGAATTTCTAATAACGAAGCCGCCGAATATGCGGGACTACGTGGGCTTGATCTTATCATTACGGATCATCATAAAGATGCCCGCGAAACTATGCCCGAAGCTTATGCCATTGTTAATCCAAATAGAAGAGACGAGCCAGCTGACTCACCTTTAAAGGTATTAGCTGGTGTTGGTGTTGCCTTTGCTATTTGCTGGGAAGTAAAAAAACAGCTTGAAGCAAACGGTGAGACAGTTCCAAGTTTATATCCACTTCTTCAATGGGTGGCCATGGGAACTGTTTGCGATATGGCCCCGCTAACTCCCTTAAACCTAAAACTTGTTCGCCATGGTCTAAAGCAAATGCATTGCTCTACCTATCCAGGTGTTCTTAAGTTTTTTACAAAAGAAGAAAGAGAAGCCAAGTTTGTACCAAGTGAAAAGCTTGGATTTAATATTGGTCCCCTTATAAATTCAAAAGGAAGACTCGACCATCCAGAAATGGCCTTAGAATGTTTAATAGCCAAGGATTTAGAAAGGGCACAGGAATGTTATTCTCATTTAGAAATCTCAAATAGAGAAAGAAAGATTATCACTTCAGAAGTTTTTAAATCTGCTTCAGAACAGGTTCTAAAAACAATGGACGGAGACGAGCATCTTGTCTCCATGGTCTATGATAGTGAATGGCACGAAGGTGTGGTTGGGATTGTGGCCTCTAGATTAGTAGAAACTTATAAAGCTCCCGCTTTAGTTTTTACGGATGCTGAAGAAAAAGGAATTGTTAAGGCCTCTTGCCGAAGTGCTGGAGACTTAGATCTATTTTCCATGCTCAAAGCTCAAGAGCACCTCTTTGTTAAATTTGGTGGTCATAAAGCAGCCGCGGGACTTTCTATGCCTAAAGAGAATTTGGCCCAGCTAAGACAAAACCTAACTGAATACTTAAAACAAGTACCCTCCATAGAAAGAACAGTTCAGGATTATTACGATCTTGAAATCGAGCCTCACGAAATAAATCCAAGACTTTTAAAAGAGCTTGAGATGCTAGAGCCATTTGGAATGGGTAATGAAAAGCCACTCTTTAGAGTTAAGGGACTAAGCCTAGCCTCTTTTGACCTATTAAAAGAAGTCCATGTGAGATGGAATTTTAAATCCACCACAGGAGCATTCTTTAAGGGAATAAGCTTTAACTATGTAGATAAATTTGGTGTTAAATCTCCAGACGATTTATTTGATGCTTCTCAAAGCGATGAGGACCTATACGTTTACTGCCAATTGGCCATTAATCGCTACAGAGGAAATGAGTATATCCAGCTCATGGTTAATAGAATCGAAACGGAATAGATAATTCCTTTCCTCGTTATCAAATAAAAAAGTTAATTCGAGAGTTCTCATTGGGAGCAATCAAATTTTTTTTTAAGTCTCCGTCGATCATTTTCCACAGATTCTCATCCACCACTAGAGTTAGATTTGGATTCTTTTTTAAGGCAATGGCCGGACAGCTAGGATCATCTTTTAAAAACTTGGTTAAGATATCGGCCTTATGCTCACCCTTGACCATGAGAAGAATTGCCTCTGATTTAAGAAAGGTTCCTAGGCCATAAGTTATGCCCATACTTGATTCACGAAGCTTTAAATAATCTCGTGTTATTTTTGTAAGCTCTACTTCCCCGTAAGAAAAATCATTGGGAAGATTTGGCTCATGAAAGGCCACATGTCCATTTAGTCCTAGACCTAAAATTGTCGAAAACTTAGTTGGAGCAGAAGTCTGCCCTATTCTTTGAAGCCTCGTTCTAAAATCGCCTAAATGCTTTTGAAAGAAATTATAGAATTTATCTTTTTGCTCACCATCAATTATATCGTCAACCTGATAGAGATAAGTCTCCATAAGCCATTCGGGATTTTCCTTGCGCCACAGCTTATAAAGCCCTTCAGGAGTTCCACCAGCAGGAATAAAGAAATCTCTAACTCCCTTGGAGTATTCCTTATGCATCCAAGTCTGAGTCATTTGGTCAACAAACGTCTTATTTAATCCAATTAAAACTTTCATATTCCTAGGTTAATAGACAAAATAGATTCATGGCAAATGCAATTAAAAATATGGTCATTACTGCCCACCCAGATGATGAAACTTTATTTTTTGGTGGAACAATTCTTAGTCGCCCTAACGAAGATTGGACCGTGGTCTGTCTTACGGATGGAAATGCTGATGGCAGAGGCGACGAGCGGATGGCAGAGCTTGAAGAGGCCTGTGAGCTTCTTGGAGTTGAGTCAGTTATTAAGGCAGGATTTAAAGACACCTATAATGAAAATTTAGATCAAAGGCTTCTAAAAAAGTTTTTTACAACTCTCCCTGTACCAGATCAAATTTTTACTCATGGTCCCCTTGGTGAGTATGGTCACCCCCATCATATTCAAACTTCTTACGCAGTTCATAGTTTTTTTACAGAAGTTCCAGTTTGGCATCCGGCCATCAATTGTTTTGCTTCAAAAAGAGAAGTCTTAACTAAAGAGCAATACAATAGAAAGCTTGAAATCTTAGCAAAGGTTTACGATCAAGAGCTTATTCGCTTTAGTCGTTTTATTCATTTCCCTTCAGAAGAATTATATACACAAAGTAGTTTGGCTGAGGTTGAGGCTTTGGCCCATTATCTTCTCAGTAAAGAAGTGAATGAGCCAAAGGACTTAGATAATTATTTGGCGTTTAAAGATCATCTTTCGCTGTTTAGATCTTCAATATACGACCGAGCTTTTTAACGCTCAATCGTCACAGATTCAATAACAACGTCTTCTACTGGTCTATCCATGGCTCCCGTTTCAACAACACCAATGGCACGAACAATATCCATTCCATCACTTACCTTTCCAAAGACGGTATGACGTCCATTTAAATGAGGGGTGGGTGCTAAAGTTATAAAGAACTGAGACCCATTTGTTCCCGGACCAGCATTGGCCATTGAAAGAACTCCTTCTCCATCATGAGAAAGCTCTGGCATGCATTCATCACCAAATTTATAACCTGGACCGCCCATTCCTGAACCAGCAGGACAGCCACCCTGAATCATAAATCCTTCAATAATTCTATGGAAGATTAGTCCGTCATAATAAGGTCCCTTTTTTTCAGTTTCCTGGCGACCTTCTGCTAAATTGATAAAGTTCCAAACAGTTTCTGGGCACTCTTTAGCAAAGAGTTCAATTGTGAATGAACCTTTATTTGTTTTAAATACGGCCTTAGCTCTTTCAATATCTTCTTTATGATCACATTTTTTTGTTTCATTAAATCCTAACATCACAACTCCTAAAAACGTTTAACTGTTAAATCTCCAATAAGCTCATTTGGTTTAAAATGACCTCTAGGGAGGTATAAATATAATTTTTGATTCTTCTTAAAGAACTCATTTAAGTAAATCTGAAAAAGGGGAACTTTTTCTCCCGTTTTTGTATAAGGTGAAAACATCTCATAAGGAATATATCGCACATTTCGATTAAGCATTCCTTTAGAGCTTAAAAACTTCTCCATTTCAAAGTGATTTAAGCACATGGAAATAAGAACGGGATGCCCTAAGTCCATATCACTACTACGAAGCAATTTAGCTAAGCTATTTTGGCCCTCAGCTGATTTTAAGAGAGGGTCCATCCAGATAATATTAACTCGTTTAAAGGTGGGAGGCCTAAAGGTTCTAATCTCTGCCTGAATTTTATCCGTAAGAGTAAAGAAAAGTTTTTCTTCATCACTAAAGGGAAGAAACTTTGCCTCTGTCCTTTGCTTAAGCTTATTCATCTCAACATTAAACATATATTGAAGCTGAACAGATTGCTCATAGGTGTAGTCGTAGCTTTTAAGTAGAGTCGTCACGTTAAAATAGCGCGGAGAAATACTTCTTTGACAGGCCGCTGTTTGAGAAAAATTGGCCCAATCAGGTAAATCAGATAAGAAATATCTAACAACACCTGAGCCACTAAAGTATTCATCTAAGTTTCTTCTTTTAAGCTCTTTATCAGCAACCGTAGTTGCACAGCTTGTAAGAAGTAATACCAATATTAATAATCTCAATTTTCTACCTTACTAAAAAAGCCAAGCATATTTTCGATAATTGGATCTATTTTCGAAATTCCTGACTCAATATCATCACCTAGAAGAGTATAAAAACCTGCCTCTGGGTGCATCCCATCTGCATTCACTGTACTCGTCATTCCAAAATTATAATGGGTTTGAAGACCTTGTGAAAGCACAGATGATTTTTTAAAGCCTTTTAATGAAAGAACCACATCTGCCTTTAAAGTTCTTAGGCTTTCCTCTTTATTTTCGACGGTCAAAAACCAGCCCTCTTGATCAACCAAACAGTCGATGGAGGTGATATAAGAATTTAAGAGAATTTCAAAAGGAGGTCTTGGCTCCGCAGGCATTGGCGTTTTCGCCTTCACATGCTCATCTAGCTCTCTCCATGCAAAAACCTTTTCTCTATAAGTTTCCATTTTTTTAGTGAAGCCAGCTTCTGCGGCATTCATAAAAGTTTCAAATTTCTTTTGAGTATTACTAGAAAGATTTTCAAAAGGACGACCCTTCTCACAAACTAAAGTCAAAATATGACTTCCCTTTGAAAGCCATTCTCTTAGCTCTAATACCGCCAAGGCCGCAGCCTCATCAAAGCCAGCGATAACGATATTCTTCTTATCTAAATTATTCCGTAAACCTTCAACAGCGTCCCATCCATAAAAGGCCTTCCCCTTTTTAGAAAGTCCTAGCTCGTTTAAGGCCGGCACTCCCCCTGGACCTAAGTAATTGGGGTTTTCCATTATTCCTGAAGCATCCACTACCATATCAAAGTCTTCAAAAGCTTCTAGCTCTTCACCAAGAGACTTGAGCATCTGCTCATCAAAATTTTTGTAAAGCTCAGGATTTTCCTCTTGTTGGGATTTAATCAGCTCCGTAGGATCCACCCTATAAATAACTCTGAATAAATCTGAAAGACGAGTTCGTCCTTCCACCTCTTCTTCAGGACCAAGAAATCTTTTATTAACTCTAAGAACTTCTGCTTCCTTAACAGGAATAGAAGAGCGGAGGCTTGCCTCTAAAGGTTTTATTTTTTCTTCTATATACTGAGCAGCGCTTGCACTTCCAAGAAGGAACTCCGGCTCATAGGAGGCCATGCGGGATAACTTCCCACCGAGATTGCCTGACTTTGTGAACAAGGTCACAGCAGCTTCCATTTCATGGAGTCTTCTGGCCATTTCCATGCCCAGTACACCACCACCTATTACAGCGACTTTCATAGGGGCGGAACATATCATGTTAAATTGGGTTCTAAAAGAAAGCCGGGTCAACCCCGGCACAGCGCATTATCTAAGATTATAAATCTTAGTATCACCTTTATCTACGGCCGAATGCTCAGCGAATTTGTACATAAATTCAATAAATGGCTTTAAGGCCTCAAAAGTTGGATACGAAGTATCAAACTCACAGCCATAACGCATATAAGTCTCCCCGTCCGTATCAACGAATTCTTTTCCATACTTGGATTCTACGATGACTGGGATATAGCTTGTATTTGTAAAATAGAAGCGAAGAGTAAACTCCGTTCCTGGCTCAAATTTTTTATCATTATTAACATTCCAAGGAACTTGGAAATTACAACCATCAGCTGAAATATCAACAAGGTCTACAGGTAGGATCACACCTTCTCTATGGATAACTGTGTAGCATCCTAGAAAATTTTGAAAGAGAACTCGTTCAAAAGTTCTTCTTTTTTCTTCGATGTTTTCTTGTCTAGCGGTGTTGAAATCTAATACTTTATCAGCCATGTTGTCTCCTACGACTTATGTTCTCTAAGCGTATCGGATTTTCATGGTCTAACTGAAGCGGGTAAAAGCTTCGAGGTCTAAAAAAACGGTGATTTATCTACTTTTTTGACCAAGCAGGATTCTCGGTTATTTCCTCATACACCCTTAAATAGGACTCTAATCTTGAGTGAACTAGTTGCCCTTCATAAGAATCAGGGTCTAAAAGAGGTTTATGAAAGGCGCAGCCTTTTGTTCCAGACGAGTGCTGGCAATCTGAAAATTTACAATTTACGGCCCTTTCCTCTAAGTCTGGAAAGAGCTCCATAAGTTCTTCCCCAACTAAATCTTCTAAGGAAAATGATCTAATCCCTGGGCTATCAATCAAACTAAAGTCACCGCAATCAATAATTTCTGACCAAGTCGTCGTATGACTTCCCTTTCCGGCCTTACCAATTTCCTTAGTCTTCAATTCGATATCCATTCCGGCCAGAAGGCTTATGGTTTTACTTTTACCAACTCCTGATTGCCCAAGAAAAATGGCCGTCCTTCCTTTGATAAATTCCTTTAACTCTTCTGTTCCGCGATCTAAATATTTTTTTTCTGTTTCAGGAAACTTTGCTGAGATTTCAAAACACTCAACCCCAAGCTCCTTTAAACGATCGACCTCAAAATTAAAATCGAATTGATCCTCAAACTGATCCATCTTATTAAAGATCATAACGGGCTTAATTCCCCATTGGCTTGCGCGAAGAAGAAAGCGATCGGCAAAGCCTCTCTTATACTCAGGCTTAGAAACTGAATTTAAAATGATAAGAAGGTCACAATTAGCAGCAGTAATTTTCTTTTTTTGAACTCTTGGTAAATATCGATAAATCTCGCTTGACCTCTCCTCAATAGAAGTGATCACGCCCTCATCATCTAAGTTCACAATATCACCGACGACGATACTATTGTCCTTCTTTAAAAGATTCCCTAGGGCCGTAGCAAAGAGCATCTCTCCTGTTTCAATATCACGGCATTCAAATTCTCTGGCCGAAGAGCGATAGACTCGAGCTTTTTTCAAGACCTCTCCCCCATTGTCATAAATCCTTGGGGAAAGAGCACTGCTCTTGGGTCTAATTTAGATTTTAAAAGTTTAAACATATTAAAATGAACTTCCTCTAAATAAGAATGGATAAATTTTTGCTTAATTATTCCTATTCCGTGTTCAGCAAAAGGCGATCCATTCCAAGTTCTCACCGCCTCGTATAAACCTTCGAGCTCCTTTTGGCAGGTAGCTTCTTCTTCAGGTTTTGGCATAAAGTTAAAATGTAAATGAGCATCACCAAAATGACCGAATAAATTATAAGGAATACCAAGTTCACTAAATTTTCTATAGTAGCTCAAGAGGTCCCCAAATCTTTCCTTAGAAACCTGAACATCAGTTCCCTTTTTTGTCACACCCATGCGAGAGTTCTGCTCAAAAGTTAGCCTAGGAATATTCATCCTAAGCTCTCTACATTTCTTAGGTGCGATTTCAAAAATATCTTCTTCTGGCATATCAAGTTTTGATAAGAAGTTTTCATAAAGCTCTTCAAAATAAGCGCTATTAACCTCTAAAAAAATAAGATCCTTCCCTACGGCCGGTCTTTCCTCGGCCGGTAAAACCTGTAAAGAGTTCTCATCAATTAACTCAACGGCGTAGACCTTATCCCTTAAGTTTTGAACCGCATCGAACACCTCTAGGTGAAGACGATCATCCTCTTCCCACTTAGGAAGCATTAAAAAAAGATAGATCACGTCCGCGGCCGGAGTAGTCTCTAAAGTCGCTTCCGTTATAACACCGAGCTGCCCTTCAGTTCCTATCATTAAATCCGTTTCAGATTCCATTCTTGGAAAAGGAGCATTCTTATATTCTGAATAGGTATTAAAGCTTTCTCCATATTTTTTAAAAAGCTCCGAAGAATCACTTAAAAAAGGAAGCTCCACTAATTTCTTATCCCTAAAAAGATCGTATTCCTTCCCTTCATAATCTAAGAACTTGCAGCTTACGACCTGGTTTCTTAAAGTCCCAAAACCAAAGGCCCGCTCCCCAGTACAAGATGTGGCCAGTCCCGATAAAACTCCGGCCAGCTCCTCCGTAGGAGAAGTTCCAATTTCTCTTCCCTTAGATAAACAAAACTCCTTGGCATCCTTCCAAGTCACGGCTCCTCGAACCACCAGGTTCTTATCATCATCAAGACGCATCTCTGGTTTAATAACCGAGAGGTCCCCAACCACCACATCCTTATCACTTGCCCCCAGGGCCTTCTCTAAAATCTCATAGGGAACCACCGTAGAGGTCTTAGAAGTATGATAAAAAGTCGCCCCACCATCAGCTAGATGCTTAGAAACTTCGTCGGTTGAACTAAATGTCTTATTGATTAATGCCATTTGAAAAAGTCTATCATAAAGATTTGCAATTTTAACCAGTTAGCTGAAGCAGCATATTGACAATCCTGCGGAAAACCCTTAATTTCACAAAGTTCTAAGGATTCATTTTGGTCTTTGCTGCGTTGAATAATGCAATCAAACCCACGGATAAAATGATCTCCGAATTGAAAATGTGCAGCCGTAGCTCAGCTGGATAGAGCATCCGCCTTCTAAGCGGACGGTCCCTGGTTCGAATCCAGGCGGCTGTGCCATTTCACCATCCTTTTACTTTATTTTTCTTTTAGGTACCTGCACTCCCTGCTGGGGCACTTACTTATCGGGTTCCCTAGTTTGCTTGGACAAAAACCAATATAATAAACTGAGGTTAATATGAAAAATACTCTTCTCTACATTACAGTTTTTTGGCTAATCCCAACTTTGTGTTTGGCCACTATAATTGAGTCTAAACAAAAAAAAAGGTTTCGTAAGATCTGTAATGAATACCATCAATCTAGATATGTTTTCCATGGAAAAGTATTAAGCAAAAAAAAGGACAGCAAGAATGAAAAACTATGCATACTGAAATTTAAAATAGATAGAATCATAAAAGCACATGACTTTAAAATGCAGGATGTGATTAAAGTTATGAGTAAGGGATATTTCCCTTGCCGTGAATATAATAGTTACAAGCCTATTACTTTCATCCTAAAGAAAGTAGATGATAATCAAAACACCTTTAAGATAGTAAAGTTTGACTTTTCAAATCCAATTAATTATTTCGACAGCAATGAAGCATCTAAACTTATCAATGCTTGCGCACACAATGACCCCTTACAAGATAGAAAGTTTCTAAAATAAGTCTACTGTTTTAGTTTCCGCGAACCCAGTTTTGCATTTCTGATTTTGATAGAGGACCTACAGCGCCCACAATTCTTTTTTAATTTATCTTTCTTTTGGACTTATTTTTAATCGATTTCAATTCCTTCTCAAGTTCGGTCACGCAATAAGAGAGATCATTTATAACAATTTTTCTGTAGTCATTATTTGATCGATTAAATTCTAGGATTTTATCATTGCAGTAATCTATAGTTTTACCAACAGACGTAAGTTTCTTATCGAATATGTACACACCCTGCAGTTCGATTTCTAAAATTCTTGCTTCTCGCTCTAGACTATATAGCTTTGAGTCCAATGAATTTAGCTTTTTTCTTAGACTTTGCGATTTTCCCCTCGCAAAAACGTCAAGGTTCATCATATTAAACAACAAAAAAGTAATAATAATAAAATTCTTCATAAAAAACTCCTCATTAGATGAGAGTACTTAAGCTCTTCTAATAAATAACTTAAGAGATAAATGGTACACCATTCAATTTTCTCTTGATTTTCTCAATTAGTAATTTGAATTCAATTTTTGCTTCTTTAAAAGTATCAACGACACTTTCTTTAGACCTTGAAAATAGCTTTTCTACCTTACGACTAATTGCTGTATTCAGGTTTTTATTTTCTGAAGTACTAGATTCGTCAATAAAATCTTCAAGATCATACTTAGCCTTTCTAACTCCATCCTCAAGTTTTTCCATATCTTTTTTTATCGTAAGTTGGATTTCCTTGAAGCTTTTTTCCGGCTTCATAATTACCTTTGCATCCAATTGTTCGGCAGTTGAAATTAAAACTAATAAAAATAAGCATAGAATAAATAACGTCTTCATAAATTCTCCTTAGCTTAAGTTTGTTTCTAACATTAATTCAAAATAACTCATCTCAAGTGATTCAACTTTTTCCTCTAATTCGTGTAGATAAAAAATGTAGTCTGCGATGATAACTTCTTTAAAATTGTGATTTGAAACAGATAAGTTAATTAACTTTTCGTTTAGAATGTTTAAAAGGTCATCAACTTCACCAAAGGTCATTTCAACCTTAGGAGGTTTTGAAATCGAGTTAGCATTAAAAGATTCTTCAATATTATCCACTCGTAATTCAATACTAACGAGATCTCTTTTCAGTTGATTTTCCAAACTTTTATTTTGATAAACCCCATCAAAGGCAATTGCTTCCACGGGCAATAGACTTATTATTAAAAAAAATAAACAAACTCTCGAATAAGCAAACATAAAAACCTCACCTCGTTTAAATTTCACCGCTTATCCAAACGGTCCTTTAATATTTTGTGACATACCGTAATGCGCCACTGCAGGGCACAAGAAGACTTTGTCTTCTAAGTGCTAGTTTTTAAATTGCAGATTGGATGCCAAAAAATAATTTGAATACTTTCATGTAGTTATATAGCGAAGATATTAAAATTGGGGCATAATTCCACAAGCGATATGTCCCAAAAGGGGACATCAAAAACGGAGTCTCTTTATGACTAATACTCAGAAAGTGATGATTATTGATGATGACATTAGCTCCTCAGTTGCCATTGAAGCAGTCTGTGAAGAGATGAATCATGACTTTAAGACATTCCAGAATCCAAAAGAAGCCTTAAAGAATATATTGGAATCAAAAAATCAGTACAGTGTTATTATCTGTGACTACCAAATGCCTAACCTGACTGGCCTAGAGTTTTTAGAAAATCTTAATCAAGAAAATATACAAATCCCTTTCATTTTAGTTACAGCGCATGGGAGTACCGAAATTGCCGTAAACTGTTTAGAGACTGGTGCATACGACTATGTTACTAAACCAATTAACTACAAAGAACTTTCGATTCTAATAACAAGAGCAATCAAATTAAAAAAGATTAGAGAAGATTATTCCAACCTAGAGAGCAAAGTTAAAAGCCTTGAGTCATCACAGTTGAACTTTATTGGGAAAAATAAAAAAATCTCAGAGATTTTTAATATCGTAAAAAAAGTTTCCAAAACAAGTGCCAGTGTTTTAATTTCAGGTGAAACAGGAACTGGAAAAGAATTAATAGCAAAGGCGTTACATAACTCTAGTGACCGTAAGCAAAATAATTTAGTTACTATCAATTGCGCATCTATTCCGGAAAATCTTTTAGAATCTGAATTATTCGGACATAAGAAAGGCTCGTTCACCGGTGCTGATACCGACAGAGATGGGCTCTTTATTGAAGCAAATAAAGGTACTATTTTCTTAGATGAGATTGGAGATATGCCGATTGAGTTGCAGTCAAAACTACTTAGAGTTCTTCAGGAAGGGAAAATCAGAAGAGTTGGGGAGTCAAAAGAACAAGAAATTGATGTTAGAGTAATCGCAGCAACACATAAAAATTTAATTGATTTAATTAAAGATAATCTCTTTCGAGAAGATCTCTTTTTCAGGTTAAATGTCGTGAACATTACAATTCCATCTTTAAAGCAACGCTTAGATGACATTCCCCTACTTGCTAATCATTTTCTCAAAAAATATAGACACCAGCACAAATCTCCAGCAAAATCATTTTCGAAAGAAGCTATTCAAACCCTTATGGAGTATGAGTGGCCAGGTAACGTTAGAGAGCTCGAAAATGCAATTGAAAGAGCCTGCATAATGACAACCAACGCTGTAATTACAGAAGACTCTATAGTATTAGCCTCAGCCTCCGGTGCAAATAAAGGCTTCAAATCTCAAATTTTTAGCGAACTTCATAGCCTAAATGATTTAGAAAAAAGTTATATCGCCTATGTGCTAAACTATTGCGATGGCGTAAAAGAACGTGCCGCTGAAATTCTTGGTATAAACAGGAAAACCCTCTACCGCAAAATCAAAGAGTTTAATCTTTAAGGAGAAATAAGAAAATAATGAAGTGTTTATTATTCTTCTATTTTTTATTTTGTTCTACGAGTCTCTTCGCGAGACCTGAGATAAATAGTAACTTAATTTTAAGTTTACTAATTCAAAGTGAAGAAAAAATTGAGCTCCAATGGTCAAGTAAAGTTATAGTTGACGAAGATGAGGGACAAGGCTTAAAAACTTTTGCCTTGGTTTCAGTTCCGAGGAACTACAATATTATAGGTGGTCAAAAACTTCAGAATAAAAAATTCAATTATAAATTGAGTCTCAAGTCCAAGTTAAATGAATTTAAGATCGAGATAATAGGAGCTAAACAAAAAATAATAACTATAGCAAAACTTTTTGTGGATATCTCCCCGTTAGAATCGAGAGTGTTCTTGGAGCCTAGTTGCCATGGATATTTTGACATTACTATCTTAAAAGATGACACAGAAAACCAGTTAATGGTCCTAAGTAGCTGTAAGAAAATCAATAGCAAAAAGATTTCATTCAAGCTTTTAGACTTATTAGACCAAACAAAACAAGTTACCCCTAATATAATTCATGAAAAGGGTAAATTTGTATCAAAGGATAAACATATCGTTCTTGGACTTAAGCCTAAAACTTCTCCTTCAACCAACTCTCCTTCAAAGTTAAATTTAAGGTTCTTAAGTTCATTAAGCTTTTTTGATACTCAAAGAAGAGATTTTCTAAGCCTAGGCCTAGGTTTTGAGCAGGATCATTTTTTTAAAGAATCATATTTAACCTCTGGTCTTAATCTTGATTTTTTGACTCTAAATGGAAAGGTGCTTAAAAACTCGTTGATCGCTCATGTGCTTTCAGAGTTCCATCTTAAGGGAATTGCAAACAGTCTCATTGAACCTTTTATAGGAATAAATGCTAAATATCTAGAATCTATAAATAGTCATTCTCACGGTTATGTAGATATCCCACTAGGTCTTAATTTCATGCCTCTCCCTGAATTAACGATAAAACCAAGCTTCTCTTTTATTTCCAATAAATCGAGTTTCAGTTCTCTCGAGTTAAGAAGTCGATTAAAGCTAAATAGAAAGGTCTTTGAATTTGGCGTAGCAAGAACTAAATATTTATCAGATCATAAGCGAGTAAATTACTTTCGCTGGAGGGGAAGTTTTGGACTTACCTTTTAAAGCGAAACGTTTTTACGAACTCTTCAAGAGAGGAAATTTTACTATCCGCTATATAGTCGGACTTTCTATTATCGCTTTTTTATCAATAGCATTACATTCAATCGTTCAATACAATTTATACTTCCAAAGAAAAGGAATTGACACTCTTCAAAAAGCAAGAGAGCACAATCAAATGGCGCTTGTATTAAGAAAGGAACTCTTTTTATTACAATCAATATCATCTGAAGAAAAAGTAAAATCTTCTTTAAAAGAATTTAATAAGAAGTTCAATCAATTTTCGAAGGAAGCTGTTGAGTTATGGGTCGCAGAAGAAAGTGATAGCATTAAAAAGGCCTTCAAATCAGAAAAAGACCATGAACATTGGGGGATAACTGAAATCTTTTACTATGTTACTGAAAGTGTTAAAGAACTAAATCAGCTATCGACAAATGATCCAAGCCAAAGAACAGAATTGATTCTAAAGTCTGCAGATTCCTTAAAAAAGTATCGAGAGCTATCAGATATTGAACTTGATGTTTATGATAAAGAGTATAGCTCCAATCTTGAAAGATTTCGATATTACGAAATCTTTATT
Organism: Halobacteriovorax sp.; assembly: GCA_002720865.1. Lineage (GTDB taxonomy): Bacteria > Bdellovibrionota > Bacteriovoracia > Bacteriovoracales > Bacteriovoracaceae. Next base: position 799,774 of record PBIO01000014.1, on the reverse strand, counting down.
CTAATCATCACACTATTAACCCTTATTTTGGAGGCTCTATTTATTTTTAGACCGGCAATGAAAAAACTGGAAGAAGCTCAAAGAGCAAGATCAGACTTCTTTAGCCGAATAGGACATGAGATTAGAAACCCAATGAACTCTATCTTAGGGATGACGACTCTTCTTGAACGACAGTATCAAACAAGAACCCAGAAAACTTACTTGTTTCGTTTAAAAAAGTCTGCTGAAGGACTGCTGTCTTTTTTGAACAATGTCATTGAACATTCAGGCTTAGAGCATGGGAAAACGACTGTAAGCTCTGATAAAGTAATCGTTAAAGAGCTTATAGAAGAAATTGCTTCTTTATTCTATTTTGATGCAGGAAAAAAAGGTCTCGAATTTTATGTCTCAATTACTGAAGACTTTCCTGAAGAGGTAGAAACTGACTATGTTAAGCTTAAATATATTATAATAAACTTATTAGGTAATGCGATTAAGTTCACTTCAGATGGTCATATAAAATTAAGTCTCTCGTTTTCTCCCGAGAAGAAGATATTAAATATTACGATAAGCGACACTGGGATAGGTATAGAAAAAGAAAAGATTGATTCAATTTTTGAAAGTTTTATACAGGCGGATAGTTCTGTAAAAAGAAAATTCGGAGGAACAGGTCTAGGACTTTCTATTGTAAGAGAATATGTGGACCTCCTTCGTGGCTCAATACGACTTGAAAGTGAAAAGAATGTAGGAAGCTCTTTCTTCGTAGATATTCCGATTGTCGATTATAAAAACTTATGTGAATACAGTTTACCAGACTTCAATGATATATATGTTCAAGAATCAAAAGAACTTAAAAACTGGATTAGGGAAAACCTTCCTAAAAACAAAGAGTTCTTCACGTTTTCTAAATTAGAAGATTTAAAGGATAAAGAATTAAAGGAATTCGACGCTATTTTTTTACAATCAAGAATAAAAACGCCTGAGATTCTGTCTATAAAAAAGGCAAATATATTTTTAATGAATATTTCACTAAACCAAAAAGGTGAACTTCCTAGTAATCTACACAGCGTCTACCCTGGTATAACCTGGAATATTCATAGTGACCAGAAGATCTCAAAGCATTCCTTTTCTAAATCAGATCATTTAGATAACACTCCTATTTTAATTTGTGATGATATTGAGGACAATAGGTACATATTGAAAGCTCACCTTGAGCAGCATTTTTCAAACCTATCCTTTGCTAAAGATGGGAAGGAATGTTTAGAGCTATTAAAAGATAGATCTTTTAAGGCTGTCTTCTTGGATATTCAGATGCCAGAAATTGACGGCTTCAGTGTCATTTCAAATGCGAATACTAAAGATATAAATTTTATAGCATTTACTGCCCATAACTCAGCATTTGAAAGAGAAAAAATGCTAAGAGCTGGATTTAGAGAAATTCTGGAAAAGCCAATCAACGAAAATCAGTTAAACGAGGTTTTAAAAAAGCTTCTTCCTAGAATACAAAAAGCCTCATCAACCCCAACAAGTTTTGAAGAAAAAATAAGATTAAGACTCTTAAAGAAGAAACCTCAGTTTATTGAGGATAAGCTTAAACAAATCAACGACTTTGAAAATGGAGAGCTTGAGGCAAAAACTTTTGGGCACCAGTTAAAAGGAAGTGCGTCCAACTATGGCCTGGATATCTTAAGTAGGCTTGGTAAAAAAATAGAAGAGTCAAATGATCCAGAAGTAATAAAAGAGTTAATCTTTGAAGTTAAAGAGATCCTAGTCAAAGAAAAAGCTACTACCTAAGTCCCAAGAAGGGACAATTCAAATGTCCCAAAATTACCCAGAATAGATATAAGCCAACCCTAAGCACTTAAAATCACTAGGATTTCAAAATGGCATATTCCCTGCAATACACAAATATGCAAGGAAGCGTAGTTTCCCAAAACTGAACGGAGGTTTATATGGAAGCACAAACAATAAAAGAACAATCTAACTACACTCCAGAGATTGGAGAACTTTTAAATGAAGAGATCTTTGAAAAGTATTCACCCACACGGAATATTTTTTCTGACACTGATTTAAGAGCCTTTTTTCTAACCGATAAAGCGAAAAAAGTTTTAGTTGTTGAAGATGATCTCTCTCAGATTCACCTTCTAGAAGAACTACTTTTAGAAATTAACCCTGAAATTCAAATCGATTGGGAAATGAATGCTAATAAGGCCATTAATCGGATCGCAACAGAAAGTCTAAAAGATGAAGGCTATGATGTTGTGCTTAGTGATATCGACCTAGGCTCAAATTCATCAGGTATGGATTTGTTCCAATATTGTATTGAGAATCAACCTTTTATTGAGCCTATTTTAATTTCTGCTCATTCAAGAAAAAAATTAAGGAAAAAGCATTTTTTAAGCACCGAGCCCATGGAGTATATTCAAAAACCTATAAATTTTGAATCTTTCTATAAAAAGTTGGCTCCTTTACTTGGAACAGTTTAACAAAGGAGTCTGTATGTACGCATTCAAAAAAAATGATAGCTCTGAAATATATAATCTCCTTGAGGTTCGCGGATTAGAAATCATACTCGCAGACCTTGAGGCTGAAGCAAAAGTAATTCAGTTAGAATTTGAACTCGGAGAAGTTGAAGCAAGTCTTCAAAAACAAATTCTTGAAGTGAACGAATTAATAGAAGATATTTACGCAAAGTTTATTGAATATAGAAAAGCAGAGGACTTAACCAAACTGATCGTTTTGTCTGATATCGAGATTTGTGTAAACGAGTTAAAAAATCAAATTTCTAAAATCAGGGAGAAATCAGTTAACGACTACAATATTTTATATTGTTAGGAGGACAAAATGCCTGCAGTAAATAGAGCAACTATTATTTTATTTCTTGGTATTTGTTGGGGAACAATCTTTAATGCAGCAATAAACCAAGTAGAAAGAGAGTTAGATGCTAAAAGTCTTAAACTAGCGGAAAAAGAAGTTAATGAATTAAAGATAGTAGCAAAGATAAATCAATCTAATAAACGCAAAAAAATAAGGAGTTCAATATGAAATTTATATCTGCAAGGCTTAAATACATGAAACGACATTACGAAAAATATTTAAGAGATGTAATTAAGCAAGCTCAAATTATAGATATTGATGTCGAAAAATTCAAAAATGGATATCAGGCAAAAGTACAACTAACCTCAAGAGGACGTGTATTTTGTGCCACAAAAACGTCAGAAACAATTAACGACTCAATTAAAAAAGCTAGCCTAGCAATAGTTAGACAAGCAAACAAAGCCTATAGAAAAAATAGTTCTAAGCATAATCGTAAGGAAGAACTTTACTCACTAGAAGCCCAGAACTATTTTCTTTCAGCTGCTTAAACGAAAAAAAGGAGATTAATATGAAAATGAGAATTTCTTTAATTATAGTTGCATTTTTTATTGCATCCTGCTCTTCCAAAGAAAGATCTGAGTTGGCTGACAAGATGTCTTCGATGAATTCTCCAAGCTCTAAGATTCATGACTCTTCAGTCCACAAAGATTTTCCAAAACAAATCGGTGCAATCAACTTTGAATTTGATTCGACTGATATTCAAGAACATAGCAAGTACTTATTAGATAAAGTGGTAGAAGAAGTTAAGAAGTCACCGGTAGAAGTTTTAGTTTATATCCAAGGCCATACTGATAGGCTTGGACCAAAAGATTATAATAAGTTACTCGGCTTAGAACGGGCCATATCCGTAAAAGCAGAACTTAAGAAGAAGGGTATTCCTGAAAAAAGAATTAGAACGGTAAGCCTTGGGGAAAACCGACCACTGATCCTTACAAATAACTGGAAGGATCGGGAATACAACAGAAGGGTCACCATTGAGCTAGTCCCCCTCAATCCACGTAGCACGTTTCAAAAAGTGTCCCAGAAATAGTGATTAAGTCGGTGAGCCTTAGGGTTCACCGACTTGCTTTCTCAAAAGCTTAGTTTCCGCGAACCCAGTTTTGCATTTCTGATTTTGATAGAGGACCTACAGCGCCGCCAAGGACGTTGATGCGCCAGCGGCGTTTTGTTTTATTGGACATAGAAAGGCGCAGGTCGGCTTTTGGGTTATTGCAGGGGACGACTTCTTTTTTGTTTAAGTCGAGGCAAATTTTGATAAGGCGTTTGGCCGTTGAAAAGGTTGGTAGCTCCCAAGTTTCTTCTGGGCCAAATTCAGTTTGTGTTTCTGACTGGTTAAAAAGCGAAAGCGTAATTTTTGATTCTATATGCTCGCCCACCTGCTCTTCAGAAATTTCTTTGATATTTATTTTTGAATACGTATTGGCCTCTTGGCCTTTAACAATCCACCAGTTTTTACTTATGGCCTCAAAGAAACTTGTGGATCGGTTTTGGGTAAACCAATCATTTTCAAAGATGGCTCTGGTTTGCCCTTCTGGAATGGAAAAAGCGGCTTTTCTATAATTAAAGTTTTGATTAAAGAATCTTATTCCTCTTTGCCCAAAAGATTCTTCAGCTATTCGCTGAAAGTTAATCTTATCTCCAGAGAAGAAACCTCCATAAACATAGAGATTGGCCGCTCTAACGGAGCCAAGTCCGTTCTTACCAGAATTAAGTTTGATATCCGTACCATTAAAAGCAATATCCCAGTCAGCGTTATTCTTAGCCTCTTTTTTAGTAAGCTTTGAAACCGACTTAGTATTCAAATCGATATAGCTATAGACATTTGTTTCCGGGTTCTTAATACATTCTTTATAAGCTGGGTTGGTGTAGACATTCCCGCAGCCTTCGGCCTTAAAGTCTAAGAGATAGCTTTCCTCACCTTCGGGCTGAACTCTAATGGTAAAATTCCCTGGACGAGAGATTTCATCGTAGTAATCAACGACCTGAAATTTAAAATACTGGCTATCAATTCTTAGGACATAGACTCTAAAATTAGGCCAAATAATATGGTTTCCTTCATCGTAGGCGTACCAAGAGTTTTCTAAGAAGAAGTTAATAGATTGATCTTTTACATAAGGCGATAATGCGATTCTAAAACTATCGATTGTAGGTCTTGAATCTATTACTGGCGTTTCCTCAATCTTCTTACAAGAAAAGATTGAAAGAGTGATCAGAAGAATAAGGATTTTATTTAGGATATTCACTTTAAAGCACCGTCATCCTAAATCCCATAAAGAGATTTCGTCCAAGGGCCGGTCTATTATCAACTTTTGGGTTAACAAGGTCCGGTGTTGGGTCTTTTGTAACGTCGAGAATATTATTAATGCTAAAAAAGGTCCCAAGCTCACGATTAAACTGATAGCTAAACTTTAAGTCTGTGGTCATATAGGCGGGACTAATGGCCTTATTATCAAGGTCCACAAAACTATTCCCCGTGTATGAGGTGGTGCTAATTGTAGAGAAGGAATCCGTAAACTGATACCCGGCCGTAAAACTAGCGGCGTATAAAGGTCTATTTGCTAGTAATAAATTTGTTCTTTCATCTATGGTCTCAGTGTATGAGCCATTTAGTTTTAAGTTTAACTTTTTAAATAGCTCACCTTTAATTCCAAGCTCAACTCCGCGGCTAATAACTTTATCGAGGTTATCGTAGCTAAAAACTCTTCCGTTTCCATCGCTTTCTCTTTCAACAGATTCTATAAGGTTGCTAATCTTATTTAAGAAGAGGTTTCCATAAAGAGAGGTGCCTCTTCCAAGTGATGATAGCCTAAGCTCCTCTCCAAGCTGAAAGCTAATGGATTCTTCTGGAGTTAAGTTTTGATTTCCAAACACGACGTAATTAGCAACTGATGAGTGATCGAGAGTGAAAAATCTCTCTTTTATGGAGGGTGCTCTATAACCGGTCCCCACTGTTAACCAGGTTTTTAGACCTACACTTCCTATGTCCGTATAGTGTGAAATATTAATTTTAGGCGAGATATGAGAGCCAAAGTCTTTATCGTATTGATAACGAACTCCAGGAGAAGCTTCGAAGTCCCCTACCCAAAAATTATCTTGAATAAACCCTTCGTAAGACTTTACGGAGCGATTTTCAATATCTCTTGTTTTAATAATAACTTCAGGCACGGCCTGAGTCGTGGTTTCTTGATCTACAATATTTTCAGTAAAAAGAAGCCCTGTAGTTAGGCTATGATCTTTAATTTTAAATTCTTGGTACTTAAGATCAACCCTTCGCCCCTCAAAACGAGTTTCTTTTAAAGTCTCAGTAAAACTTGTTTTTGGGTCGTCATTTAAGCTTAGCTGATCTTGGTTAACTTCGTAGTTAAGATTTGTTTTTAGAATTCCACTTCCTAGTTTTTCTTCGGTTCCTAGTTTGAAGTTTTTTGATTCTGTATCTGTTTTATTTAGTGAAGCACCAAAGGCACTTGAGCTATAAGGTCTTGAAGTATGAGATAAGACTTTACCTCTTAAGTACATTCCACTGGCCGAGTAAGTTCTTCCTCTAAGCTTTGTCTGAAATTTAAGATTTGCTTGCTGCCTAGTTGAGTCAGCTCCATCTTTAGCAAGAGAACTTGGGTCAAGATCAAAGGAGTCTTGATCTCGGTGGCTAAAGTTTGCTTTGATTCCAAGTTTTTTAATTCTTCGATCAATTCCTACTTTAATATTCCTGCTAGCTCCGCCTTCTTTATCGGTGAGGCCCCCAGAAGCTTCCAGCTCTATTTTATTTTTAGGAGCTACTTTTTTAGTTACAACGTTAATGACTCCACCCATGGCCTGAGATCCATAAAGAGAAGAGGCTCCGCCTTTAATAACTTCCACTTTTTCAATATCAGAAGTTGAGATCTGTGTGAGGTCAAAGCCAAAGCTATTATTTTGCGAAACTGGAGTACCATCAATCATGACTAAAACAGAGTTTTCCCCAAAGCCTTGGATCATGGCCGACTTACTTCCGGCCCTTCGATCAGTTGTGGCCGTAGTCACACCAGGAAGTCCTGAAACGGTTTCAGATAAGTCTTGATATTGTTGTTTTTGAATTTGTTCTTGTCCGACAACTTCAACTTTAACAGGGGCGTCAATTAAACCATCTGAAAGCTCCTGCTCCCCATAAACCATAACGCTTTCAGTTTGATCAAAATTAGACGTGATTTCTTGGGTATAGCCTGGCTTAAAAAAGCACTGCAAAATGAGCAAAAAAGCTGTTAGATTTAAATGGTTTGACATGGCGAATTTTTAGCATTTATAACAAGGCACGTAAAGACTTGAAAAACCCTGAAGGATTCAAATTATGAAAAGTATTGCTCTAATTATCACATCATTACTAGTACTTAGCGCTCAAGCTGGGGAACGTTCACCTTTTACAAATATTGAATTTGGACTTTTCGCTGGTTGGGGAAAGTTTATCAAAGTTCAAAACCCTGAGAGATTTAACGCTGAAAAGTCGCATTTTCTAATTGAAGTTAATGGAAAGGGATACAAAGAAATTCTAAAAGAGGCCAAGGAGCTTCACGGAAAAAATTATAAATGTCGTCTAGCGGAACACTTTGTTGAAACAATGGGTGAACTTGGGGTGAAAATCGAGGATACGGTTAATCTTAAGCTTTATCTTTTCGATGGTGGTCATGAAGTTATCACTCTTAATGATGTTGCCGTTACTGAAGAAAATTTAGAAGAGATTCAGTTCGAAACTAATTATTGTAAGTAAATCTAAATAGGTTACAATAATAGACATGAGGCATTTTCTATTATTGATTATCTTATTGTTTTTACAATCATGTTCTTGTTCTAAGCAAGAGTCTAAAGAAAGTGGAGTCATAACCTTTGACTCCACTTGGGAAAAATATCACCTCCTCTGTAATATGAATATCGCCAATAAGGCCCGCTGTGATGAACTCCAACATCAGCTCGATCAGTTCGGGCCAGAGCATGTATCAGAAGAAATGCTTCAAACACTTGTTAAGCAATGCGGTGAAAAGGCCAGAAGCGCTTGCGTTGTTTTAAGCTGGTACTTTATTAGAACCGGAAAAAATGAAGGGGCTATAAAGTTTGGCAAAGATCACTGCCCCGCGAGTACAATTGCCTGCTTTTATGTTGGCGAAGCCTATACCAATATGAATATGCTCTCGGATGCTCTTCCTTATTTAGACAAAGCCTGTAAGGGTGAAGAAGCGGCAGGCTGTGAACGGATAGGTCACTTTTATCTTGGTGAACAAAAGTATGAAGGGGCCATAAAGTATTTTAGAAGGGCCTGTGATCTTGAGGAAGCATTTGGTTGCTATAATTTAGCCTGCGCTTATTCCATAACTAAAAATGCTGAGATGGCCTATAATGCTTTTGAAGAAGCACTTCAGCTAGGTTTTGAGGATTGGAAAACTATTGAGCAGGATAAAGATTTAGATTATCTAAAGAGCCAAAAAGATATTCCGGCCCTTATTCAAGCTTATAAATAATCAGTTTATAAAATTTCTTTGCATTCTTTAGGGAGGTTCTCCCTTTTAGTCTTAAAGTTTTTATAGTGATCCCAGGGTTCAATCTTTTCTTGCCCTTCTTCAGTAAACCACCAGTCAAGTTCACTGCCACAACCATCATCAAGTTTTGGCTCTGATTGTGAAGTACAATTTGGTGAATCCTTTGGGCATCTTAATCGCACATGAAAATGATCATCATGGCGGTACCAAGGTCTAATCTTAGATAATTCTTTAAGGCTAAACTTACTTTTTTGTTCAAGACATAATTTTTTCTTTATGGCCGGATTAATAAAAATTCTTTGAACCTCATCATTAGAAACCAAAATTTTGAGAATTTCCCAGTGAATTTTGCTCCACTTTGTATTGTCAACTTCGTCCGGTTTACTTAGAAAACTAGGTGCCCAGATTTTTTCTCTTTCAGCTAAATCTAGGACCCGTTTTTTTTCAATAGTCTTAAACCAAATATCTACGTCCAGACCAGATTGGTGGGAATTATGACCAGTAAGTGAAGGGGTCCCCTTGGCGTGCCCTAGGTCACCGATTAAGATTTGCCTTCCAGTTTTCTTTGCCACTTTGATGGAACTCTCTTTTAGGTATTTGATTAAATTTGGATGTCCCCAAAACCTTCCCCTTGAAAGTCTCATAACCTGAAAACCCTCACCATGAGTTGGTAGACTTACCCCGCCCTTAAGACAACCGAGGGAGTAATACCCGATAGACTCCGGTGGTCCTTCGGTTGGAGTCATCGAACTAAGTGACATATGCTCAAGAGGTACTTTTGCACAAGAAGCTAGGAAAATTAGGGAAAGAACAAGTATTTTATAATTCATCGCCAAAGTTTTTCCTCGTAAGGGGTTGTCTCATAAAGGTTAAATAATTAAGTTGTCCTAATGTCTGATTCAACGTCACAAAAGTTACAATTAGGGTAATCAAGCATGATAATAAGTACCCCAGTCCGAAAAACTGAATACTTAGTTTTGTTGAAATAAGACTAAATACTGTATTAGTCACAAAGAAGATTCCATAATTAAAGGCTGCCTGCTTCGCTTGCTTAAAGTAAAGTAGGATAATATTCAATACTAAAAACAAAATCTGTAAATACGCTCCAATAACACCATATTTGAACATGGGCTCCATCATACTTGGTAGATGTAGGAAATTTAAAATCTGTTCAGAGAAATACCACGTGATAATCGTAACAAATGTTTGAATCTTCAAAAGAGAGATTGTTGTTCTTTTTAAGGCCGCAATAATTTCAGAAACAGAATCGTTTAAAAATTTTAAATTATTTTTACTTTCAATTGATCTAAAATAATAAGCATATTTCACATAGAAATTAGTCTCTACTTGAACGAGAAATACGGCAAAGCTCGGTACGATGGTCAGGTAAGCCAAAAACATGGCCGTATCGTAGTACTGATTCGTATAAAAAAGAGCCTCAACTTGCTCCCCAACCCCAGCAAACCAAAAAATAAACTTATCTACCCAAATTCCTAAGTAATAAAATAGTCCCACGAAGATCATGGTTCTATATCTTTTAAAATAAGAGACAAACTCAAGACTAATATAATCGTAATCTGCAAACTCCGAAAACAAGTTCCTAGTAAGAAGTACGGCTATCGCTGCCTGCCCCATAGAGAATCCCAGGACATATCCCCCGAGTCCATAATAATTCCCTAAAATCAGCGAAGAAACAACAGAGAGGACCCCTCCTATAAAAAAGCTAATGACTATTTGATGATAATTTTTTGCAGCACTTAGGAAAATCATATTAACCCAAATAGCTAGAACACTAATAAAAAAAGCGGTCGCCATAAATTTAACAACAATATCGTAATCAAAAAAGGAATAGAAGATCGCAGAAATTATCGCTCCTACTATTGTAAACATTATCAAAATTGTTAGAAAAACATTTCTAAAAGTCGTTAGATCTCTAATATAGAGCTTATCGGCCAAAAACCTCGTTACAGGCATTTCAATGGCACCAAAAAGAATTAAGCTTCCTGCATAGGTGTAACAAATCATAGCCTTTAAAACATAGAGATCATGATTATCTAACTGTCTTTGGGCAAAATAAGAAACAAACGCAACCGCCAAAACTGAAATAAGCCAAGGGCCCGTACTAATAATAATTGAGTAGATACTTCCTTTGATATTCCCCAATAAATCATCATGCTCAAAATATTTAGTAAGTCTAAAACCTATTCCAGCCATCTCAAATCCTAAAGACTACTTGATAAATACCTATTGTAGACATTCATATAATTAGTCACGGTCATATTTTCTTGATAAAACTTTTTAACTCTTTTAAATCCGTTTTGACCCAGCTTTTCTAACTTTTCCTCATCAAGCAATAGCTTCGTTATGGCCTCACCTAGATCATCAGGTTTTCCAAAAGGAACAACAAGGCCCCCTGGACCAATCTCTTTATCTAACTCACTCCCGCCGTAAATAAGTTCCTTGCATCCCCCGACGTCAGTAGCGACAGTCGGAATACCTGCGGCATATCCTTCTAAAATAACCATCGGTTGCCCCTCAGAAATAGAGGATAGGACGAGTAAGTCAACTTTCTTAAAGTACTCCTTAATATCCACACGACCCGTGAAAACGACGTGCTCTTCAAGCCCGAGTAGGCCAACCAATCTCTTACAGTCTTCGAAATAATCCTCATCTTCATCCGTAGGTCCCATGATATAGGCAACGAAATCTTTTGTTTTTGATTTTACGTATGAGATTGATTTAATAAATGTTTTTATATCTTTAATTGGAACGACCCTACCCACCAGAGCGATCGCCTTTTTTTCGTTTTTTTCCGAGCTATCTTTTATTTCCGTAAAATCCTCTACTCTAATTCCATTGGGAATGAGTTCAATTTTTGATCTCTTTGCCCCATAGCCAATTTGTCTTTCTTTATTTCCTTGGTAGAGAGTCGTGATAACATCTGCGTGGTGATAGGCGACCTTAGAAAAGAAATGGAATGTTTTAATCCACCATTCCTTAAAATAACTTAAATTCTTTTTGGCCCTATAATCCTTGTCAGTATTGTAAATCCAATCAGCCTGATAAATCTCGATTTCTCTTTCATGACTATAGATACCGTGTTCGGTCAAAACATATGGTCTTTTATATTTAATACTTGCGGCTGCTCCTAAAAGACCTGCGTAGCCAGTACAAAGAGAGTGATAGAGGTGTGCCCTTGGAATATCTGCCGATAATATTTTAAACATGGGATAATGGGTAAAGCGCCATGAGTAAAAATAATCGATAAATGAAAGTCCATTTTCACCCGTAAATTGTCTCTCATAAAATTGTACTAAAAAATCCCAAGCTTCTTTGCTTTCCATTAACTCTATTGGATCACAAACTCTTTTATCGGGGTCGAAGAACTTATGATAAAATTCTTTAAAACCATCAACCTTGCCCTTTCGTAATCCCTTATGGAACTCTGTGAGCTTAGCAAAATCAAAGTCAATTCCTAGCTCTTTTGTTTTACCTTTAAGATCGTAATCGAATAAAAAGAGCTCTTTTATTAATTTTACATTATCTGGAATTGGGTATTTGTATTCTTTAAGAGAGTCTTGAGTTGCCCCAATATAGACGATACTATATTTGATATGAGGAGTTTCCTTTATCAATTGATAAACACAAGTCGAAACCCCTCCTGCGACATAAGGATAAGTTCCCTCTAGAATCAAACAGACATCACTCATTAAACTATCCCATCCACAAAACGTTGCACCAATTCATATCCGACTTCTCCAAACTTCTGTCCTTTTAAAGACTCATTAATAATAAAATCTAAGAAATCAGGGTGATTAAACTCTGTTACAATATTTAAAATTAAAAATTGATTACTAGGGTTACTATGCTGATAAATATCTTCAACGAGATATTCAACAATTTCATAGTTGGCTTCAAAATCGACTCTATTAAGTAGCTCTAGCATCATTGATAGTTCTTCTACTGTATCCCATGAAGCTAAATATGTTTTTACGTTTTCAGCAATATATTTTCCGAACTTATCAATAAAAGGTTTATAGTGATCCCAACCGACATCTTCGATAATCCGCAATAATGTAAAAAGGAAATCTCTTTTCATTCTTACAGGATTGAAATGTTCTAGAATCCTATTATCTAGCAATATGTCTGGGCTCGCGACTAGCATATTTGGATCTCGCCCTAAAATTTTTATTAATGTTTCAACGCATGTTTTAGCAATAAACTTATTTTTAGTTTGATGGCTGATATAAATAAGTCTCTTAAAGATTGCTTTATTAAAAATTGTAGCTGCACATTCAATTGCAAGATAGGCGTTATTGCTTACTTCAGAGGATAGTGTCTTCTCAACATATACTTCTAACCTCTTACTATTTTGCCTTGAGATATTTTTTCCTCTTATGACATTTAATAGAATCTGATGGCCTGGATGCTCTAAGCTCGTTTCCAAATTAATAAATTTTGTAATTAGCCCTTCATGATCATAAGAGTCGTGATGATACAGTGAGATCAAAGCATAGTAACTCAAAGGGTTTTCTGGAGATAACGCTATCTTCTCTATTTCTTTAGCCATCTCCATATTGTCGTAGATAGCAATAGAGTCGAGCGCAGAAACAGTTATGAACTCATTGTAATTTCCATTAATCACGTTTCTTAAAAGTCTAAAACATTTTTCGTGATAGATCTCCCCGAAGAAAGTTAAAATTCTAAACCTAATTTTATCGGAGCTTTTTGTAAATAGTTCTATTAATGGATCAACTACGAATTTTTTATCAAGAGACTGCAGGGCCCATTCGAGCTTAGTAATTAGCTCTTCGTCTTTTTCTTGTTCATATAAAGAGATTAAAAAAGTACCTGCTTTTTTGTGCTGAACCTTACCAATGTTATTAATTACGTCTAGCTTAGTATCTAAGGAATCACTTCCTATGTAGGTTTTTTTCAAATAAGGAAGAGAGTACTGTTGCATTAGGCTTGATATTCCTCTAATTGCAGTTTGCCTAATCTTCTTGTCTTCGTGATTTAAGTAAAGTTTATAAAAGAAGCCATCAAAGAAATTCCCTATTCTCTCTAAACCATCTAAGCAAAGATTTATCACAACGGAATCATCTGATTCTTTGGCAATCTCTTTTAAAAACCTTACTCCTCTAGGGTCTTCAAGCTTTTTGATAACTCCAATTGTTAGAGTAATTAAGGGCCTATTAAGGTGCTGAAAATTAGTTAAAATTAGTGGTACTAATTCAAAATAATTTCTTTCTCCTATTGTTCTCGTAAGATATTCCTTAATTCCAATAGGTGCTATTTCCCAGCAGTTTCTAAAAGCCGCAACTTTTACAAAGCGATAGATAGTGGGAGATTCAAGGAAATTTTCTAGTAATTTATTGCTTTCGGCCTTTACCTTTATATTCTCGTACTCCCTAAAGTGAGAAAGACAAAAAAGTGATAGACCAACAAGGTTTATATCTTTTTCCTCTAGTAAGTTTTCCATCAATTGTAAAAATGCGAAGACATGAGCGGTATCTTTATCCCGCCAAATTCTTTTAAATAGAAATAGCACTTCCTCTCTATCTTTGAGTTCGGTAAGCTTTTGTAGCGAATCGGTTCTTTCAGCCCAATCTGTAGAGCTTAGACCGAGAAGAATGTCATTTACTTTCTTTAATTCCACTTTCTGCCCACCAGTCGCTTGATTCTCTAACTTTGCTATAGAGAATCCCGACCTCATTAACGGAGTCACAATCTTCAGATATTTTTTGAAATTCTTTTAAATTATAATTCGCTTCAGCTCGATAGAATCGAATTTTGGCCCTGTCTTCCATGCTTAGTTCATTTTCAAGTGCCTGATCCGCTATCTCTAAAACTTTTTCAAAGTCTTTTTGCTGCAGATAAATTTGAGTGATCTTTAAGTAGAGCTTTGATTGCCCGGGTTTTAGCTGTAAACTAAAGATAAAATCGTACAAGGACTTTTCTAAAAAGAACTCCTTAATAGAAGAATCTAAAAAGCCTAAGAAGTAAGAGTCTAAATACAGCTGTCCCCTATTGTTATAATTATGGTGCTCATCTGGGAACCTTTTTATATTTTCTGAGGCGACATCTATTTTTGAAAACATTTTCTTTTCTATTTTTTCCAAAGCGCTATTGGCAAAATACCTTACCTCATAGGAGGGATCATCTAGTGCTTTTTTCAAAATCTCTACGCTTTCACTAGTTAGAGACCTAGATAGTTTTTCGATGGCATTAAGCTTTAAGTCCAAGTCTTCTTCATTAAAAACATCTAGATAAGGTTGAATCTGGAAATTCTCATATAGCTCGTCGTCTACGGCCTCTTCATTCTCTCCTTGGATTAGAATTCTTTTTTGGAAAGCATACTCATTGAAGGTTTCTTCTCCCATTGGAATGTCATATACGTCAATCTTAGAATCTTGATAGATTTTTCTATAGAGTGGACCAAGAGCGATAAAAATACACATTGAAACAAACCCAAAAATAGGTAAAAAACAATCGAGAACAAAGAAACTTACGGCAACGAGAGGTTTACGATATTTCTTGTTTATAAAATAACTGATGGCAATAGCAGTTAAAGGATTTAAAAGAAATAAGAAGATATTTTCACTAATAAACTGTGCAAGAAGACCTACTATAAAAATAAGCTTAAAGAATATCGAGAGTGATATTAAGAACACTATTGTAGACCTTTCATAACATCGCTCGCCTTCGTATCGCGGGCCGAAACAAAATAACTTTTAATATCAAAGTCTAGAGGTGTGTGAGCTTCATTAGTTAAGTTAAACTTTTTAATCTCCCCCTCAATCCTTTTCTTAAATTCCTCCCCTCCTTTTTCATTTAGGTTTGGAATTATAAGCAAAAATTCACTTTCATTTCTTCCTTCCGCAACACAGTCTCTACGCCTCGTCATCCTAAGGCAGACATCACTTAAGATCTTTTTATATGGAACTTTCTTAACTTCGCTAACGGCTTCAAAGTTCTCAACTGATAACTTAACTACACTTAGTGGGGTATTATATTTATCAGCTTCTACTAGCTCCTCTTCCAGCCTTTCATGAAAATAATTATTTTTATATATATGTAGGGTTTCATCTAAGACTGAATATTTTGAATATCCTTCGTAATTCATAGCGTACTGTAGCGACTGAGATAGCCAACGTACTAGTAACTCCAGTTTTTTGAAGGTTGTTGGAGTGTACTTCAAGAACGGAATATTGTGTACGTTCACTATTGCATGAACCTCTCCTCCAACGACCACAGGAACAGAGATTACTGTTTGCTTTCCCCAGGCTTCAAACTCTTCTTTTGAACTAACATCTCTAACAGTCACTAACTTCTGTTTTTTAAAAGCTTTTCTAAAAAGTATATCATCAGTTGAAAAACTGTTTATCTGAATTGGAAAATCATCCGAAAATGGAAATCCTTTTGCTAACTTAAACTTCCCATCATTGAGTTTGCTTTTTGACTTTAAATATATGCTTGCCCCTTCTACGCCTAAATGTTTATGAAGGATTACCAAGAAGTTAGGAAAGAGTTCGTCAATATTATTTTTGTATAACCCAAGGCCAATATCATAAATTTCTTCCATCGTCTCAAGCTTACTAACAAGCCTTTGTTTTAGCTCACCAACTTCTTTATTACCGATATCAATTTTTCTTTCTAGACTATCTATTAAAGTATCTTTTTCAAGAATTTCCTTATTGGCATCACCTAAGTCGCGAATTGTTCTTTGTTTAAGTTCCCCAACAAGCATCGAAATGAAAATCATCGATAGAGGCATTGAAATATACTCAAATCCCACAATGGATTCAACTTCATCATAATCGATTTGGTTATGAAGTAAGATAAAATATAAGCCGGTTGAAAATGTGGAAGAGAATACAGAATGTCTAAAACCATAAAAGGCCGCGATAAGGATACTTATCACAAAAAATGGATGTGGTGTAAAACCAAGCATTGCTGGATTCTCTTTATTGTTTAAATAAAATAATCCGGCTGTTGCCAAAATGATAATGGCAATCAACATCATATCTTTCGTAAACTTCCAGTCCTTCATACTAGTTCCTAATCGTGTCCATTACCTTTTTATATAAATCATTCGGGAGTATTGGCTTGTTTACATAAACAAGTCCCATTTCACTAACTTTTGAAAGCTCTTCGTTCTCAAGATGTTTAGCTGTTAATAAAATAATTCTCGTTTCCGAGTTTTTACTTGTTCCTCTTACTTTTTCAGAAAAAGAAATTCCATCCATTTCGTCCATCATGTAGTCGGAAATGATAAGGTCAAACTTTTCAGCCTCCGCCAAATCTAAAGCTTTTAAAGGGTTAGATTCCGTCTCTACATGAATTTCATGAAAGGTAAGTAGGCTCGTTAATAAGAAAACGAATTCTTTTGAGTCATCTAATACAAGTAATTTCAATTCTTTTTGATCCATAATTTCCTAAAACCAATGATTCCATGAAAACCCAAAGTTTCCTGAGTTTCCTGAGCTAAAGCTGTCTGTTTCTTTAAAATATTCGGTATAGAGTCTCCATCCTTTTGCAACTCCATAGCGGCCATAAACTTCGGCCAATACGTCATATGAACTTCCAAACGAGATGTTTCTTTTTTGATCGCCGCCAATACTTAATTTGATAGCGCCCTTTATATATTTATTTAATTTTTCTTCGAAGGTAATTTCTTTTCTAAGAACTACATAATAAGCTTCACTTCCACTTCCATAAATTGTTTTAATACCTGGAAAAGAGCTGGATAATGTTCTGTAATATAGCTGCACCCCCATATGAAACTGTTTTCTTCCGCCTATTGGGGCCAGGTACTCCGTATTTAAAAATACATTCTCACCATCTTCTTCCCTATAGGTGATTGATTCAAAGCCTATTGAACTTTCCCAAATATCTTTTTTCATCAAATGTTTTTCGTTGAAATAGGCAACTAGACTTCTTGTATAAGATTTTTTCTCATTGGCGAGGGTGGCATTTTGATACTCTCCAACTGAATTTTTAAATGAAAGGAATAATTTAAATGCGTTCCATCTGCCAAAATATGCATTAACATAAATAGGTGCATCTAACTCTTTATGTCCATTGGTGACGGCATAACCTAACTCCAAACTGTCAGAATCATTAAAAAATGAAATATGTGGTGCAAAGAAGCCATGATCCTGGTTTCCATCTTTAGAAGTCAATACTTGTTTATTCCATAAACCCAATCGATACTTGTTAAACCTTTTTCCTACTCTTAAATCACTTTGGTAGTAAGCATAGTTCTTTGACCAATGAAATTTCCCGAGTGCTTCAAGGTCCCAAGAGTAATCATACTTTATAGCCTCTTTCACTTCATTTAAGTACTGCTCTTGATCTTTGTTTTCCTGGGTATACAAATTTTGAGAATATAAAAAATCTAACGTCGCTCTCGCCGACTCTAGATTTCTAAGCTCAATTTCGTAGTAAACAAATACTGTTAATAATCTTGGATCTCTTGGGTTTTTGTCTACTAATTCAGATAATAGCGCATATGCTTTATCGCGCTCACCAGCTCTTTCTAAGCATCTAATCTCTAATTCAACTCTATCAGATTCATTGAATTTAACTTTTTTTCCAGGCAATTTTTTCTGAAATATTTGCTTGCATATATTTTCCCTACTCATTTTATTTCCAGTATGAAAGTAGGACTCTTCTAGCATTCCAATTGTGTATATATTAAAAAATTCTATTCCTTTTTTTTCTTTAATTTTGGATAGTTTTTCTAGAGCAGCATTAAAATCTTTATTTTGAATATCTCGGCCTGCTAAGATCTCCAAGCTATCTAAGTCATATTTATGCCTTCTTAAGTATGATTCAAAATAGGGGTATGAAGATTTAAAGTCGTTAAGCTCTATATAATTATAACCAATCCTCTTAATCAGCTCTAAGTCGTTTGGATAACTATTGAGTAAATCCTTATAAACTTCCAAGGACTCCCTTGGGTTATTTATTTCCTCCAAAATTTCAATAATACGACCTTTGTATTTTTGAAGATTAGTTTTAATTTCACCTAAACGATACTTAATTTTCCCCATCGGAATTACAGGTATGACTCTTGGCTTCTTTAAGATCAAACTGGGCTTGTCTTTACGGCCAAATTTATTAAAAGCTAACAATGGCCCTTCTCTTAATTTTATAAAAGTGCTTTTTCTTAGCTTCTTCTTTTCTAGCTTAAAAATCTTAAGGTAAATTTTAAGGGCTTTTTTCTTCTCGCCTGCTTCCCTATATTCTTCCGCTAATTCCTCCAAGAACTCGATATTTCTCGGATAAGCTCTCGTTAATCTTTTTAAAACACCTATAGCCTCCCAGTGCTTATTCATTTCGCTGAATCTTCGGCTGACATCAAGTAAAATCATGTCTTTCTTAACAGAAATACCGGTTAGGGATTTATATAGTTTATAAGCTTCATCTTTTTGATTATTTTTATACCGAGATTCTGCCACCATAAATCGAATTCCAGCATCTTCAGGCACAGTATTTAAAAGTTTTGTGTGTATTTTTTCTATAACGGCAATAGACCCTAACTCAGAATAGTGAAAGAGAATCCTTTCAAGGTGATTAATTTTCTTGAGTATATCTTTTTTAGGAACCTTCTCAAGAAATCTATCTGTGAAAATATACTTTCCTGCGGTTTTATCATTTAAAAAAAGTATCAATTCTTGTTTTAAAGCTCCTTGGTGGTTATTTTTCAAGAGATATGCCTGCGAAAGAAAATCATTATAATTAAAAGATGTGTTTTCGCTTAACGTATAATCTTCGAGTAGCTCAATAGCATTATCAATTTGCCGAGTTGCTAAGAAGTAATCGATAAGTTCTTTCTTAAATCCGATATCATCAACTTTTTTAAGCCTACTAAAAATTCTATTGGCATCATCATACTTTCTTAACCATCGATAACCGTTAGCCGCTTGTAAAAGTAGTTTTTCTTCTTCGGCTTTTGTCTTTGAAATTGAAGCCCTTCTTTCTATCACCTTTAGTCTTTCATAGGGCATTAGGTTCCAATCATAAAGCTTCTCGAGCTCAATAAGGTAATTCAAATTTTTCGGCTTTATAGCTACTAATTTTTTTTGAAGTTCAAGGGCCTTTTTTGTATCTCCTTGAATGAGAAAGTATTCTTTAATTTTTTTAAGAGCATGTACATTGTCATCATCAAAAGCTTTAACAGCATTAAAATATTCAAAGGCTTTTTCGTACTTATAGGAATGAAAGTAAATCATCCCTAGTTTTAATTTAGATGGAACACTAAACACGGTGACCACGGCCACTGCAGATAAGAATAAAATAAATTGTAATCGACTATAGAGTATCACTTCCTATGATTCCTTCTTCTGTCCTTGAAGTTCTTCCCTTAAAAATCCAAGGGTTATCTAGTATTGTAGGTATTTAATGGTCGATTAAAAAGTGAATTTTATGGGGCTATTTCTTTGCTTTAAAGGGCGTGACAAGGCTAGTCAAAACATGATCTTGCCATCTTCCGTCAATCATCAAGTAGTCCTTAGCAATACCGTGCTCAACAAAACCAAGACGTTTCAAAAGAGCTCTGGACCTATGATTGTGAGGTATGCAATTGGCCTCGACCCTATGAAGAGACAAGTCCTTAAAAACATAGTCGAGCGCGGTGCGCAAACATGCGCTCATTACTCCTTGCCCCTCTAAGCTTGAGCAGATTTTATATCCAAGCCTGGCATTTTGAAATGGTCCTCTTTCAAAGTTAGTAAAATTAATTGAGCCCACCATGCTATCTTCTTTAAAAATAATTAACCGACAACTTTGATCTTCTAAAAATTCTTTTCGCCAAAGAAGTGCTTTTTCTTCCCAATAGTGTTTCGTATCAAACCCCTCAGGTTTAGGAGGGTCCCATCTTTTTAAATGTTCTTCATTTTTTTTATTAAAATTTAAAACGAGACCAGCTTCAGTTTTTTGAAGAAGTCGAAGTTCAAAATTATCTACGGATAATTTAGGAAAAGTTTTTATCATCATAAAAAAACAGTCTACTTTTTGGTCTTATAAAGCTTTCTCTGTGCGTTTGGTTAGAGTAAGGTTTTCTTCGGTAACCTGGAGTACTTGGGTCAGCGGCACAGTCTCTTTGATATTTAACCATCTTTTCTAAAAGTTCTACCATCTGACTTGCTCCACCATTTAAGGTTTCAACTTCTTGTCGCTCAAGCTCTGATAACAAAAAGCTAACGGACTCTATTGTCGATAAACAATTCTGAGCAGGTTGATGTTTAATTGAAAACCTCGATGGAATACTTGCATCAAAACAAACTCGAGGTAGTGTTTGTAAGTTTTTACTTTCCCTAAGCATTTTTTTAGCACAAGGCCAAGTTCCATCTAAAACAAAAATAACATTCTCTCTTAAAGAGTCTTGTGGAAACTTTTCATTCTTACTTAAGTTTATAGCGGAGCTTCCAGGGTACAGTAAGAAACAATTCTTTGTTTCGTCTTTTATCAAAGCATTAACCAAATTATCATTTGTAAAATCAACTCCCATTATCATTTGGGAGTTTAGTAGACTTTTCTGGGTTAATCTCCCAGTGCCTACCCTTTGCTTTTTCGCCTCTTTCGGATGAATAAGGATCACAATCTTAGTCTTAGTTTCAAAGCTATTTATGTCAGAACACAAACAAGCCTTTTTAGATCTAAAACATTCGTAACAACGACCAGTTAAATCAGGAGAGCTCGTCATATTCCTCGCTAATAAAGCCCATATAAACTGGCTTTAAATTCTTTTCAAGTAAGGGTCTTTTTATCAATGAAGATTTCTCAATGAGGAGCTTTATCTGATTAGCTTCTGTGCTTGATTCGTAAAGCTCTTTAACTTCTCTAAAAGTTCTTCCTCTTTTATTTACTGGAAGCTCACCTAATTTCAATTTCCACCTTTTAATCAACTCTTTACTAGGGGGAGTCTTTTTAAAATCGATAAAGTCGAACTCTACTCCATTAGCCTCTAAGTTTTTCTTAGCTTTCTTCACTGTGTCACAATTTGGGATACCATATAACTGATACATAAAAATCTCGGTTTATTAGGATTTAGAACTTAGGTGAATATAGAAAAATTAGAGTTTATTGACAACAGCGTTAGAATTAGTTTTTTCAAGTCTTTTCAATGCCTTCCATAGCATTTTTGGTAAAGCGCCATTTTCTTTACTATTTTTAAAGAAGGCCATCATTATCATATCAGCTCTATGGGTATTCAAAAGTCTTACGGCCTGTTCTTGTCCATCTCTCGTTTCGCAAAGAACGGGTTCAGAAACGACGTGATTTGTTCTGCATACTGACGGTCTATTCTCATAAACAGTACAAGTATCACCTGCCCCGAGAAATGGGCAAGCACGGTCCTCATAAGAAAGTTTGTAAAACTCTTCGGCATTATTTCCCGTATCAGCCAAAAGGCGAAGCCGCCTTAAATCTACTTCTGCTCCGCTAACGATTTGCTTTACCAGTAGGCTCGCTTCATCAGAAGTGATACTAACCTGGGTATGGCAACAAGCTGAGCAACCACTTTTACAAGAAACATTTTCTTTTACCAAGTCATCAAGAAAAAGGGTTTTAATTTCAGAGTCAATTAATTTATGAACAAGCTCTGCCCTTTTGGTCGGAATGCCAATATAACGTAAACGTTTAATTGTTTGCTTATAGAGCTTTTTAAAAACTTTATGATCCTTAAGCTTCTCATAGGTCCTGTAAGCAATTGCTGGAAAAAGAATAGATTCCTCCTTTCAATATCCAATTAAAATTATACGAAATTGGATTATACGAATCTTCCAATAGGCAATTTTTGCCAATTAGAGCGTCGTGAGCTAAACCTATCTAACCGTAAAAACGAGGAATTCTCAGTTGAGCCTGCTCTGCACCTTGAAAAATATTAGCCTTGCCTATGGAACAAAAGTTCTTTTTAAAGAAGCTAATATTAATATAAGAGCTGGAGATAGAATTGGCCTCCTTGGACTCAATGGAAGAGGGAAAAGCTCCTTATTTAAGATTTTAACTGGTGCCACTACTCCAGATCTTAGCGACCCTCCCTTTATGTTTGATAAAACAAAAGGTCTTAATGATCCTTTGAAAGAGTTTACTGTTTTTCAGATACCCCAAGATTTCAATGTTATTCCTGGCCGAATAGTTAAAGAGTATTATTTAGAATATTACCCCGAGCTCAAAGAATGGCATCAAAGACTTAAGGAGCTAGAAGAGCTCGTCGGAAAAGACGACAAGTATCTAAATGAGCAGAAGGATCTCTTTGAAAAATGGGAACATGCTGATGCCTGGAATATCGCATCCAGCTTTGAGAGTTATTTAAAATACTTCGAGGTTCCTAATCTTGATGGCGGTGTCGAGAACCTTAGTGGAGGTGAGCAAAAAAAGATTCTTTTAAGTCTTGGCCTATCCTGTAAGGCAAATCTTGTTCTTTGGGATGAGCCAACTAACCATTTAGATATAGAAACTATTGAAAAGTTTGAGGATGAACTTAGACAAACAAATCGTGCCTATATTCTTATATCCCATGACAGGACCTTGTTATCAAAAGTCTGTAAAAAGATTTTTCATATTACAAATGGTGAAATTAAAGAGTACGAAGGATCTTACGCCGATTATCTGGAGTTTTTATCGGAAAAAGAAGAAGAGCGAAAAAGAGTTTTAGCCCGACTTAAGAACACCTTGCGCCGTGAAACGGATTGGATGAGACAAGGAATAAAGGCAAGAGGAACGAGAGCAAAGAGTAGAGTAGATAATTTTACTCAGCTTAAAGGACAAGTAGAAAATATTATTTCCCAAACAAGAAAAGAGATGAGCTTAAGTATCTCTTCCACTGAAAAAAAGAGAAAGAAGCTTCTTGAATTTAAAGGTGTGGATTTTGGTTTTGGAAGTGAATTACTTTTTAAAGATTTGAACTTTGTTATGACCAAAGGTGAAAAAATTGGTCTTATTGGACCAAATGGTGCCGGAAAATCTTCACTTGCTTCACTTATTGCCGGAAAGTTAAAAGAAAACAATGGGATCATTAAAAGAGCTGATGGGATTATCATTAAGCATTTTTCTCAAAAAAGAACCGAGCTAGATCTTGAGAAAACGCCCTTTCAAATATTGGGAGATGGTTCAGAGTTTATCTTTTTAGCTAATGGTAGAAAAAAACATGTTATTGCCTACCTTGAGGATTTTCTCTTCCCAAGAGAAGAAATCAATAGACCTTTAAGAACATTTTCTGGTGGCGAGAGAAGTCGATTACAAATGGCCCTAAATCTAAAGGAGCCTGGAGATATTTGGATCTTTGACGAACCTACAAACGATCTTGATCTAGAGACCTTACAGATTCTAGAAAAAACTTTAACGGAATTTGAAGGTTCGGTGATTTTAATTAGCCACGATAGAAGTTTTCTCTCCAATATAACGAATAGAGTATGGTTGTTGGATAGTAAAAAACTAGAATATTTTCATGGAGGTTACGAGCAAGTTTCTCCTTACCTTGAGGCTCTGGCCTTAAATAAAGAGCTTGAATCTGAGCAAGAAACTGTGATTCAAGAAGCTCCTAATCCAGAGGTTAAATCTAAGAAAAAGCTTTCCAATAAAGAAAAGGATCGACTTAGAAAGCTTCCGACCCTAATAGAAAGTTCGGAACGAAAAATCGAAGAGTTAAATTCAAAAATTTCAGAAATGGGCGCTATGGAACTAACGAAAGAAGATTCAGAAAAATTGTCCCTGCTTGCAACAGAAATGGGCGATTTAGAGGAGGAGCTTCTTGCCATGTATGAGGAATTTGAAGAACTTCAGTCTTAAAGGCATAATAGCTTTATGTGTAGACTCTTCGGTTTTAGGTCAGTTATTTTAAGTCAAGTTCATAGCAGTCTTGTTAGCGCTGATAATGCCCTGGTAATGCAAAGTAATGAACATCCAGATGGTTGGGGTGTCGGTTACTACGTTCAAGGCACTCCCCATATAATTAAGTCCGCAGAGTCCTCTGCCATTAAAAGTAACCTATTTAAGAAAGTCTCTGGTGTTGTTTCAAGCCAAACTGTTGTGGCACATATTCGAAATTCAACTCAAGGCTCAAATGGACTTTTAAACACCCACCCTTTTCAATATGGACACTGGGTTTTCGCTCACAATGGGAATATTAAAGACTTTGAAAATTACAGAAACCAAATTTCTAATCAGATTTTGCCGGAGCTTAAAAGATTCATTCTTGGTGATACTGATAGCGAATTAATTTTTTACTTTATCCTTTCTTTTTTAAGTAAAAAAATTGATATCTCTATAAAAGATTGTAAAGCTGAAATTGTCATTGAAGCGATTAAAGAAGCTGTAAAAGAGTTGACTGACCTAATTGGCCCTTATTCTTTAAAAGATGATTGCGGAGACAAGGAAACTTATTTAACCTTTTTACTTACCAATGGTGAAACCATGGTTGCCCACCAGGGTGGAAAAAATCTTTACTACTCAACCTATAAAACTAGTTGTGGAGATAAAGACTCTTGCCCTTCTTATTCAGAGTCCTGTGAAAATGCCACGAAAGACGGTTTTATTAACCACTTAATATTTTCGTCTGAGCCTTTATCAGGTGAGAATATTTGGATTCCTTTGAATTTAGGCCAGATAATTGGAGTTGATGGTCGAATGAAGATTGTTATTGATGCCGACGATCAATAACAAGCTTTAACTTCCCGGTTCTTTCATTATGTTCTAGCTCATCTTCGTGAACACAAGTGAATTTAATATGATTAATATGATTGTCTTGAACGGCCTCGAGGTACATTTTCCTCTCTTTATAGAACCCTTCCTGCAAGTTAGATAGCTCTTTCGAGGCGGTATATTTAACTTCAAGCGTATCCCTTGCATTCTCCCTAGTGATTATCATTTGAAAATTAGAAATCTCGCTGAAAACCTTTAAGTTTCTAAAAACCTCAACTAGGTCATCCCTATTTACTGTCACCGGTCCAATTCTAGCCCCTTCATCTGATCTTCCTAGCAGTAAAAACTTGTTGTTCCCAACCCATTTTGCTAAGTCTCCAACGGGGTACCTAATGATGGGCATTAAGGTTCTAGCTAGATTTGTATAGACTAATTTTCCAACCTCACCTTCATTAGTGATAACTTCTCCTGAATCATTAATTATTTCCATAATGGAACCATCGAAAACCTTATGTTCACCAGGGCCACAGTCCTTGTCTATATAACCAAGATGGCCTCCATCTACACTCGCATAACCAATTGATAACAGTTGTGCATTTGGAAATACTTTTTTAAGGATTTCACGTTGTTCTGGATAGAGAGCTTCTCCACCATAAAGTACTTTTTCTAAGTTAAGAGTTTTCCCTTTATTTAAAAGTAACTCGGCCATACATGTAAATGTCGTCGGCACCCCTGCCAAAACATTAATAGAATATTCTTCAACGGTTTTAATGATCTCTTCAAGCTTCATCCCACCTGTCATCGGAAATTGTAAAACTGGCGTTTGTGAATTTTCAATAGACTTATTTATGAATAAAAAAGAGGCGTATAAATCTCCTGAATAAAATAGATTCCCTACTCTATCTCCTTTTTCAAGACATTTTTTATCCATACCTTCACCAAATAATTTCGTGAAAGTCTGCCATTCATCCTTGGAATAAACTGAGAACTTAGGATTACCTGTAGTGCCTCCACTCTTAAAAACTACACCATCAACTATATCTTCAGTTAGTAGAGAGTTATTATTGAAATGATTGGCTTCCCAAAAATTGGACTGATCGATTATAGGAAGATCCTCTAACCTAAAGTCATCTGGATTTATATTTTTATACAGCTCTTTGTAAAAAGGAGAATTCCTTGAGGCTTTTCGAACAATCTCTTCTAACGAATAAAACATTAAAGCATCCTCATGTCTTTAACTCGAATAAGTTTCCCTGAACCACTTGTTCTTTCGAGGTTTTCTCCGTCTATCAAAAGAACTTTAAAATAAAGGCCCTTCTCTAGGTCTGCGACTTCATGTAACTCATGATACTTTTTCATTATATGAGTTCGTATTTCCGACTCTTGCTCTTGAATAAATGCGGAGTCGATTAATAAGTTTACCTCGTCTAAGTCACCGTTTTTTTTAATAATGATCTGAGCTTCTCCCGAAAAATCAAATTTATCTCTTAAAATAATTTCAATCTTTTGAAAATTAATAAAGGTTCCACCGGCCCTAAAGATATCTCCACTTCTCCCTTGAAGTTCAAACCGTGGAGTCTTCCTTCCACAGGGGCAATCCCCTTCTACCCAACGCCCTAGGTCTCCAAGATCATATCTCTTAATATCAAGGACCTCTCTGTTCTTGCTGCTAAAAACAAGTCTTCCCGTCTCGCCTTTTATACATGGAAGGTCCGCTTCAATTTGCAAGATTTCAAGACTTTGATTTGAATCTAAGAGGTGATGAACCGATCCTTCACATGCTGGACATTGAAAGCCCAAAGGTCCAGCATCCACTGAACCATAGGCCGCGGAACGTATAACTTTTATACCTAACTGATTTTGGATCCACACTCTTTGCTTCTTAGAAAAGTGTTCTCCCCCGAAAAATATTTTCTCTAGTTTTCCATATTTTTTGAAAAGATCAATATTTTCTTTAAGGAGTTGCACAATATAACTTGGCATCCCCACGAGAGTATTAACATTATTATCAATTATTGCTTCTCCAACCATCTTCAAATTTTCATGAGCTGCCATTGGCAATTGGATAGCTTCTAAATGCTCTAATATGGTAAAGAAACTTATAAAACCACCATAAAGACCACCGCCGAAGAATAAGTTTATCACTCTATCCTCTTTAGGATTGAGGCCAGCGGCGAATAATCCTTCAGCCGCGTTTTGCATCTGTTCGTGATAGTCTTTATAACTAAATAAGCTGAGTGCAGTTTTCCCAGAAGAACCACCAGATCTAAAGAACAATTCAGCACGATCGATTCGTTCTCCCGACATTTTTTGAAACTCAGATTTATCCATAATTGGACCAGCTTCTTCTTTCAATACTGGAAGCCTGAATTCTTCAAGACTATGAATATCCTCCATATCTTTTATCTCTGCCCTGACTCTTCTCATAAACCTAGACAAGGCATAAACACCATCATGTGGTTCGCCTTCGTAGCTTGAAAGCATTTCTCCAACTTTCGTAACTCGATTTATCCCTGCAGCAATAAAGATTTTTGCTAACTTAGAGCCATATTCTCTTGAAGAGGCTAAACCCACAGTTTGCAAGTAAGTTCTGAGAGGATACAAGGTGCTTATAATTTTATTAGAAGGAAGAGGTTTAATTAAAATTGTTCTGTATAAAGGTGATGGTCTTAATCCTCGATTTTTCTCTGCTATTATTCTAAAGCTCTTATCTTTTGCTTCAAAGACTTTGGCAATCCCCATCGGAGACTCAAGTCTTGCTAACTCCACTTGATTTGTAATTTCAGCTTGCTCTTGTATTCCAAGTTCAACAGTTGGCACTTTATTGCTCTCATTTTCTAATGAGCTATATAAGTTTTCTGAAAACTTGAGACAATCTTCGAAATTATCTGTTTCAAGATAAATAACCTGTGGTGAACTACAGGCCTGTTGTTCATTGAGAACTATATCTGAGCTCAATTTATTGAACACGTCTTGTTCGTTCAAACTAAACTTATCCACATAGGCAAAGGAGATTTTATGACCCCAAGGGATAAATCTTGCTCCAGGGGGCGTCATCTTTTGAATCTCTGAGATTGCGGACTCTCCTCCCCATACCGAAACCCCGTCAGCAACACTTAGAAGTTTCCCCAGGGACTCCCTTTCTGAGCTAGAGATTCTAAAGATTCCAACCTTTTGCTTTATCTTTTCCGATGGATCACATTTAAAGAGCTCCTCCATCGCTAGGCTTGTAAAATTACTATCTCTATGACTTATTTTTAAGAAGTTGGTATTTAGCGCAAGAAGACCTTCAATGGCAGCTAAAAAACTAAGTCCCTCTGAGTTTGAAGGAGTTATATGGACCAAGGTCCCAAGTGCAGCATAAGATTCAAATATCTCATCTTTAAATGACTGTTTTCTAAGATCGTACCCTTTTAAGCCATTTAATTCTTTTTCAATTTTCTTTATCAAAAAAGACTTCTTACAAAACGAAGCTACTTCATCAAGGGTAGCTTCGTCAGTCAGTTCAACTGACAGTTTCTTACGTAATTCATCATCTCTAAGTAACTTATTTGAAAATGTCTCACAAGCGTCAAGTACATCTTGAATTTGTAGGTCGCACTCTAAGGACTCAATTGTCATGGTCGATATATTTTTTAATATTTTTTCTGTCTTAGATGCTTCTACCCATTCGCCTTTAAAAAAGTGCATCATTTTTCACCTCCAGCAAACTCTTTCAAGATTTCAGAGGCTGCAATGGCGCAGCTTTTATTTTTACTTAATCCTGCTCTGCCCACGATCCTAAAGAACGGTGTTTTTAAATTGCAGCCACATTCAGAAACAGAATGGATGGTTGCCAGGTCTCCCATCAGTACACTGTTTGCGGGAACAGAAGTTATATAGGGACTTATAAAGTTTAAGTAACCAACTTGACCCTCTTTTAGCGGCTTTAAGGTTTTAACATCTCTAATGAGAATTCTTGAATAAGTTGGAATATGAAACTCGTGATTTTCGCATTCAACATAGGGCACACAATGCTCAACACTTCCAAAACCATCTCTTAAGTTTCTATCTGGTATTCCCAGCATTTCTTCTAATTCAGAATAAAACTCTTTTTTCGATATAGCTTTTTCTTGATGCCCTTTCCAACCTCCACCAAAGAAGGTCATAGACTCTTTATTTAACTTTAAGGGAGGAATTCCTAGTTCCTTCATTTGGGCTATTGTGAAATTCATAAAAGCTGGAAAGCCAAAAATCCTAACTGGCAGTCCCTCTTCTTCAAATCGCTTTAGTGCTTCAATACAACCAAAGACATCAAATTTATGACCGGACTTGGTATATCTTAAAGCATAATGGACTGAGTTCACGGGCGCGAATTCACATAAAAAGTTGTCTGTATAAGCAGTTCCTAACTTTGAGCCTTCTTCAGGTTCGTACGTAAAAAGTAAATAGTTTACCTTTTCATCAGATCTCCAGCCGTAATAGTCAAATATATTTCCTACCATTTGCTGTGCCGAACTAATTGTCCAATCATCAAAAAACATTTGGGACTTTTGCCCACTCGTTCCAGACGAGGTTAAGTGAAGGCCAATTTCATTGTCACTGGCTGACTTTATTTCATGCCTCTTAAAAAAGTTGGCTAGTATATATGGAATATCTTCTAAGTTTTTAAAATTATCTTCCTCAAAATTTCTTTCTTTACACAGAGAAGAGTAATACGGGCTTTTCTCTCTATGCCATTTTATATTTTCAATCATTGCATTTCGAAAAAGCTCTTCAGTTTCGTTGAGGGGAAGATAAGGTTCTTTGATCAGGCAAAGTTCCTCAACAGACTTTAGGCGTTTTGAGTCGGGGACTTTTAGTTTCACTTATTCACCCCAAGAGACTTTAAGTTCATCTCTACCCATTGCTCTACATATTGATTTACGAAAGGCAAAAAGCAATCGTCAATATGAGTTTCACTAAAATCAAGAGGGACCATTGTTCTCGTTAAAAGAACGTAGTCGTGCATTTTTCCTTCCTCTTCCCTCATAGCAGGATACAGCGCTGAAGGTAGAAACTTATTCTCGAGCAAGAAACAGATCACTTCATAATAGTCTGCTCTCATCAAGGTCTCTACATAGTAGATTCCCTTTTCTTTCATTGAAAACATTAACTGCTTAAACTGCCCCTCTAAATCACGAATGGGATTATTAGCGGTAACGAGAACACAGTAATGATCTTTTTTACTAAAAGAAGCAAAAATTTCTAAATCACATTTTTGTGACGAAATAATAAGATTTGGTTTATGAAATGGATAAAAAATAGATTCCTTATCCCCCTTAAAGATTTCTTCAAATCTTTTTTGTACAAAACGGGGAGCATCTATATATTCGAAGTCTTCATCACCAATATCATTTTCACTAGATCTAACCGGACAAGGGTGTCCAACACTTGGATGAACAGAATCCTCAAAAACTTCACCGATGGCATCATAAAGAGGAAGCATTTGCGGTGGAACCTTATCAACTTTTGACCTTCTACTCAAAACCCCTTCTGCATAAATTCCCATCAAAGTTAAAGTTTCATAATGTTTAATTTTTCTCGCATTAGGAAAAATACCCAGAGGCCTTAATCCATTTGCCATCAACATTTTTTGAGCACTAATTTCAATGGTCCTACTAGTCGCATAAAGAGAATGTACTCTTTTGCCAGTATGAAGAACCCTATCAATTCCATCACCCAATAGTTTAGTAGCAAGACCTTGTCCTCGATAGGACTTGTTAACTGTCATTCCAGTTATCTTTCCAATCTTATAATCTAGGTCTAATTCGAAAATACAAGATGCTGCAATTGTATTGGTTTGAGTATCTCTCATGACCAACCACAAAGTGCTTTCTTTGTCGGCGATATGCTTAGTCATCACATCTTTGTTAGTTCCAATCTCAAGAGGATAATCCTTACCGTAAATAGTCAGGTATAGACCAATTAACTCATTGATATCTTCAAATTTGGCCTGATCAATGACTAGACTCATGAAACCTCTTTTCCCACTGGTTATAGAACATTATGCGATGTATCATAAAACCAGTGGTTTGCCCCTATTTTTGAAAATTATACAGGTGAAACCCTAATGTAAGATACTGAATTTATTGAGGTTAATGGTCTCTTTTCATAGTCCGAAAAGAAGCTAGAGGTAAATATGAAAAAACTTATAGTTCTGTCCATCATTCTGCTCCCTTTAACGGCATTTGCTAGAAAGCCGGCCGTAGAACCAGTAACAGGAATTAGCATCGACGACTATAAAGAAGTTCCACCTGAACAGGCCAAAGGTTTTGATTGGAATAATGAAAATAAAAACTTAAGAGTAGAAGCTAACTCTAAGCCCGCAATAAAAGTCGACGTAACGAAACTACCTGAACAAGAGATTATGACCGTCTCAACTCCGGATCTTACTCCGGCCATTATCCTGATGATGATGCTTGCCCTGCCTTTTGGAATTTGGTTTTTCCTTCTTGGAAAACTTGATGCCCCTGTAAATGAAAAAGGATTTGAAGAAGAGGAAGACTACTTAGACAATACACTAGCTTTTCCAAGTAAAAAAATAAAGTCTGAGAAAGATGACAATGACGACGATGACTTTAATATTCCAAAAGCTTCTTAAAACCTAAGCCAAGAGCCTTTTCCGGCATAAAAGAATACACGCTTAGTTTGATTATAACTCAGACTAAGCTCCTTAATCCCATCTTTATTTAAATCAACCGCAGTTAAAATATACTCTCTTTGATGATAATGGTTATGTTTATAGCTTTTAAATTCCTCCCAATAAGCTGGTCCCTTATAAGTAGCTAGGGTTGATAAGTCTTTACCGTCAATTGTTAGAAAATAAAATCTTGCTTGGGATCTAAATTTCAAAGAGCGATTTACGCCTTCAAAATAATGTAAAATATAGACCATTGTATTACTGGAGAGCTTTCTCGTAGTGATTCGATAAAGCCTACTGTCAAAACCACCAGGGTCTAACTTATAGCTATATAGTTTCTCTTTTTTATAGCTATAAACATGAAACCAGTCTTCCCCATCTTTTTTCTCAATAACAAAAGACTCATTTCTACTATCACCATTAATATCTATCTCGTAATAACTAGACCTCGCTCTAAAGTGGTATTTACTTTCAGATTGTAGTGGGTCTATTCGAGTAAGATCCCCTGAAAGGAGCTTTCTGGTAAACCTTTCATCTTGGGCCTTCACCTGTTCTACCAAGGTCATAAAAATCATGCTGCAGAGAATCAATAGTCCCGTATTTTTCATAAGTTTATTATACTTCAACATCTTACCTAACGCGCATTTCTTTTAAATTGGTACGGCTTGTTATAAGATACAATTTCACACGGACAATTACACAGGGGCATTCATGGATTTTCAGCTCGCATTTATTAAAAACCCACAACAGATAATTCTTAAAGACTTTGGTCAAAACGCGCAAGAAGGTCGTGGAAAAATCATGGATATTGATGAATTATCCAATCTAAATCTTCAGGGACTTTTCCTTTCAGAAACATTATTAGAGGACCCTGAGTTCTTAGGGACTTTAACGACTACTGTAGAAAAAAATCCTATCCGTACCTGTGAAGAAATAAATCTAGATGCAGACCTTTTTGAAAAGCTAAATACTCAAGAAGCTACACCGTACTTTAATAAAGTTTATAGCTCTTGGATCCTTCAAAATAATTTATCCCTCCTTGAGGAGTTTACTACTGTAGTTAAGCATCTTAACAATCTGTGGCCTAACGACCGAACTGCTTTTTTTGAAGAATTTTGGAGTATCGTTAGAAGAAATCTTGGAACTAGTGAGCTAACACTTGTTTACAATGATATGCAAAAGGCAAAGAAAGAAGGCGAGAAAAATAAGCTGAT
Organism: Halobacteriovorax sp.; assembly: GCA_002720865.1. Classification (GTDB taxonomy): domain Bacteria; phylum Bdellovibrionota; class Bacteriovoracia; order Bacteriovoracales; family Bacteriovoracaceae. Next base: position 766,889 of record PBIO01000014.1, on the reverse strand, counting down.
AAAAGTAAAAGTTCATGGGACAGCAAAGCCGAATCCTGAAGAAGGTGGAGAGCTTGAGAATAAGCTTATGAAGAATTACGAAAAGCTTTTTCAAGCTGAATTTGAAGTAGTCGAATACAATAAAGAAAAAGGTCAAATGGTAGCTGTGTTCACAATAAAAAAGAGTCCAGTTATCCTAATGGCAAACTTATATGGTTTAACTAGACTCCAAAGGTCACTAATGAAGGCCCTTATTGATGGCCTTCAAGAGAATTGGGTTTAATCTAAGAGATTAAACCCTAGCTTCCAACCTTCGAGTAGATAGTTGGATTTATGCCCCACCTTTATTCTGAACGAACTTAGATCGTCATATGGGGCTCTCGTTTTATAAGAATTTAATCTTTGATCATAAACTTTCCAACCAATAAACCCACCAGAAACTGACTCTAGCTTCTCAATATTCTTAATCAACAGAACCTCATCTCTCTCCTGTAAGTTCAATTCTAAAAAGCCTCTTTTACTTAATGTATTTTCTTTTGATTGAACAAATATTTCACCCTCTTTAATTTTTTCTTTAAGATAGTTACTTTCAACTGCTTTTCTAAAAGCTCCACTAGGATATGAAAATGCCGCTTCCCAAACATTATGACAGTTAACTCCTTTTCTTTCGAATCGATGATCTTCTAAGCAAACTTCCCTAGCGATTTCAAAGGGTATTTCTTTTACCCATTCTTCTGAAGAATAAGTTTTCACCCTCTTGGTAATCTCTCCGACAATTTTTCTACTATTCACTTTTAAAAAGTGATTCTTTTCTTTAAGCTCTTTTTTAAATGGGCTCCAAGAATAGCGAGTACTCCGAAGAGAAATCAAATCCGTATAAGCGAGAACAATGGTAGAGCCGTCTGCTTTATAGTTCTCAATATCTTCGTCGACATTACTCCACCAAATATTTTTTCTTCCATAAAGGGAGATATTCTCTAAGATATTTCTGTCGGGGAAGTTGAACAATTCACTTATGTTAAGGTTCATGAACGAGTCGATTCTTCCAAGATGATCAAATGATAGATTCTGATCAAGTCCTTTCAAATAATCCTTTAAGCGTTTACCATTTGGTATCAAATAAAATTTCTCCTCAGTTGGAGTAGAAACGATGAGTCGCGTTTTCCCGTTTTTTCTTTTCGATAAAAACTGTTTCATTGAATTTTGATCAAGCTTAAAGTCTTTGATTTCTAAAAACATATCATTGTTAAAGTCAGCAAGGTTTTTTACAACGCTTTTTGGTAAATCCACAAAGGATAAAGAAAAAGTACTCCGGGATCTCTTTCTATCAAACCTAGCGACTTCTGCACGTCTAGAAGAAAGTAGGTCATTACCAAAATAACTTAAATTTCTTTTGTTCTTAGATTTAGCACCTAATGAAATCGTAATATTTTGAAGGCTTTCTCCCTCTTTTAGCCCTTCCCAAGCGATCTCTCCTTCTAGCCTCCAAGACACTCTTTCTTCCGGAGATTTTTCAAAAGCCTTATTTAGAAAGAACTTTGACTCCAGTAAAACTTCACCGGGGTAAAACCTAAATTCATCTCTATCACTTATCCTCAAGTCATCTTTTGCACTATAGCCAGCTAAATTTAAATAAGCACCTTGAAGAATCTTATCTCTCAAAAATCTTTTCTCTGTATTTTTTAGTATGCCGACCTCAACTAAGCCGGTACCCTCACTATGAACTTCAATTTTTTTAGCCTTTAGGTCGGCTAACCTAAGGCCTTTCGTCTCTAAAATTTCTTGCTCTTGTTGAAATTGATTGATTCTTCCCTTTCTTTTACCGCTTCTTTTTTGGCCACACCCACTCAATACAATTGTTAAAATAGTTAAACTTATAAAAAATTTCATTCTTACCTCCTGATAGTGGCAAGCTAATAGTCCCACTCTGGGAAGTCTGAAAAATTAGTATTCCACCATGGGAAGTTTTCACAATTTCTTTCAAAACAATGGCTTAGGTTCGTGATTACCATTTCAAATTGAAATAATTATAAGATTCGTCTAGGCTTTTGACAGGTTAAGCCACTGAAATTATTAAACTTACAAATAAGTCAAAATCTGTCAGTGATTATCCCCACCCGGGACAGAATTTTTGCTATTTTAATTCGGTAATGAGAACCAAGTGCTTCCTCGCCCTATTCATTATCATGGCAACCCTATTGGGCTGCGGTGAAAAAAAATCTAAACTCGATCCAGCATGGGATGGGGTAAACGAAACTTATACCCCACTTAAAAAGAAAAAAGAGAAGGACTTCGATCCTCAGATTAGAGTCAGTGATGAGATGCTCAGAGAAATGGCAGAGCACTTATTTATCCTTCAGGAGAATACTTCCGAAGAGCTCAAAATTTCAGAAGGATTAACCTTCGGTGTGACTTTGCTTCACTACGTAGGACAAATGGGAAATATCACCCTAAACTCAAGTCAAATAAATAAACTTGTCGATGGATTTGAGAAGTTGATTGAAAAACCAGTTGATGAAAAAATAAAATTTGTTCTTAATCAGATTGATACTCTAACCTTTAGAAAACTTCCAGGGGGACGCTGTAGAATTAGACTTCAAGGAAAGTACAAGGAAGGTATTGTCTATATGATCAATCAAGATGGAGATGGCTCAACAGCAGTAAAGAAAATTAAATATTTTCAGGCAAAAAATGGCTCCGAAGTTGAACTTAATATTGTCGATACTCTTCAAGAAAGACAGGAACTTCATGAGTTTGTTAAAGACACTGGAAAAAGAGATTCTATCCATAAAGATATCCCAAGATATATTGAAGACTATTTTCATATCGAAAGCCCTTCTCCAATTATTAAAATGAAGTTTGAAGGAATGATCGTTCGAGTTCTAACTGATACAATGTGGAAAAATATTGATTTTAGATTCAAATTTGGATGGTCGATTCCTCTTTTTAGAATCGGCGAAAAGAAAATTCCTGGAATCATGTTCTTTCTTAAAAAGAATTTCGCTAAAACAAAAATATCTTTGGACCAGTAGCCGAGTAGTTCGCTCTTCTTTGTAGATGTAATCAATTGTTCGTTTAACTTCATTCGAAATTTATGAGATAATATTTGGGAATGGAACCAAACCATCTATTACTTGAAATTCCTAATTTACTCGACGATGACTTCTACGCTCCGGAACTTTTCGTAACTTTAAAATACATCGCCAGCTTCATGGCAAAAGATCCATGTGACTATAAAGAGCAAGATGATAAAAAACTCGGAGAATTTAGAGTATGGACGATTCAAAGAGCCTGTGACCCTGAGATTTCTCCGTCAGCAAGAGAAGTGGCAAAAAATTGGTTTCATATTGTTGAGCAGCTTGCTGATGAAAGAAAAAAAATCTTAAAAGATTTACTACAATAACTAAGAGCCGAATCCACTAAGTTTTTCTCCCCCAAGCACATGAAAGTGAGTATGAAAAACTGTTTGCCCAGCATTTGATCCAAAGTTTGTAACTACTCTAAATCCAGCTTCGACAAGGCCTTCTTCTGTATGTGCTTTTATTGCTTCAAAAACTGAAGCTAGCTGGTCACCAGTCATTTGATTAACATTTGAGGTATGCTCTTTATGAATAAAAAGAAGATGAGTTCTGGCTTGAGGATAAATATCCTTAAAGCCAAGAACTTTATCTGACTCAAAAACTTTCTCACAGGGGATTTCCCCTGAAATCATTTTACAAAAAAGGCAATCATCCATTGAACGTCCTTTGATAAAAAAACTATCTGTTATTCTCTAGCTCTGGATTCTCTCTTCTAACATCAACCCCAATCGACCTAAGCTTATTATCAAGATCAGCATAACCTCTATCTAAGTGATAAACACGGCGAATTGTTGTGGTTCCCTTAGCTGCGAGAGCAGCGATAATTAAAGCAGCACTTGCTCTCAAATCAGTCGCCATTACAGGAGCACCGGTAAACTGAAAGCCACCTTCTACAAAGGTAGAATTTCCCTTTATAGTTATTCGAGCCCCAAGTCGCTTTAACTCAGGTACATGCATGAAGCGGTTTTCAAAAATATTTTCACTAATCAGTGAGTTTCCATCAATTAAGCATGTAAGGGCCATGATCTGTGCCTGAGCATCCGTAGGAAATCCTGGGTATGGAGCAGTATCAATCTTTACACCCTTTAAAGTCGAAGGTTCCATCGTCATATAATCAGGTCCAACTTTAATATTGGCTCCCATCTCAATTAACTTTTCAGTGATAAATTCAATATGCTGAGGATTAAATCCTTCAACAGTTAATGTACTTTGAGTGGCAAGAGCCGCCATTACATAAGTTGAAGCTTCGATTCGATCACCAATTGCTTCATACTCAAGTTCACAGAGCTCTGACTCCATAACACCATCGATAACAAGAGTTTTAGTTCCGATACCTTCAATCCTAGCGCCCATTTTGTTTAAAAAATTTGCGAGGTCAGTAATCTCTGGTTCAAGAGCGCAGTTTTCAATAGTTGTTTTACCATCGGCAAGAACTGCGGCCATAAGTAAGTTTTCAGTAGCACCGACTGAAGGAAAAGCTAGTACAAGATGAGTACCTGTCATTCTTCCTTCTGCCTTTACATAACCTTCTTCAAGAGTAATCGAAGCTCCCATTTTTTCTAAATTGGTAAGATGAAGATCAATTGGTCTCGCGCCAATAGCACAACCACCTGGCAGTGAAACCTTGGCATTTGATTTTCTCGCCATTAAAGGACCAAGAACGAAAATTGAAGCTCTCATGGTTTTAACAAGCTCATAAGTTGCCTCAGTACTTGTTAACTCACTGGCATCAAAAGTTGTTATATTTCCATTTTTAGAAATTTTCACACCAAGCATTTCTAAAAGCTTACACATAGTTCGAATATCACGAAGGTCTGGAAGGTTTTTTAAATGAGTAGGTTTAGGGTTTAAGAGAACGCCTGCGAGTATAGGCAGACATGCGTTCTTTGCACTAGATACTTTTACAGAGCCTGACAGTTTTGACGGCCCGTTTATTACGAGTTGATCCATAGTTTTTCCAATTCCACATTTTTAGTTAGCGACTAGCCTTCTAGCTTAATACCGCGCAGAAAGCGATGGCTGCCCGTTAAATCAGGTAATATTTTTACATCTTTAAGTCCGAATTGCTCGGCTAAGGGTGCTAAATTATTAAGATGTTCCTCATGCCCTTCCATTATAAAGACGCCTCTTGGCTCTAGGGAGCTATAGACGGTTTTAAAGAGCTCTGAAAACCAATGATCATAATCATCATCTTTAAGGTATAGGGCCGTATGAGGCTCATAGTTATGAACTTGTTCATGTACAAGTTTTCGATCTGCACCCTCCTTTATATAAGGAGGATTTGAAACAATCAGGGAGAACTTTCCTTTAACGTCTTTTAATCTGTCAGTGCAAACCCACTCTAGCTTTGTTTTTTTGTTTCGAGTGTATTCAAGTCTAAAAGAGTTTTTCTTTGCCGTATTTAATGCACTAGTACTTATGTCAGTGGCAACAATATCTAGAGGAAACTTGGCATCCATGGCAATTGATAATGGAATACAGCCACTACCTGTTCCAATATCAGCAATTCTCATCTCTTTATTAATTTCTTTTAAGGCTAATTCCACCAGCGTTTCAGTTTCGCTTCTTGGAATTAAGGTATTAGAATCTACTAAAAACTCAGCTTTATAAAAGTATGCCACGCCGGTTATGTACTCAAGTGGAGTGGCTCTTTCCAACAAATTTATAAAATTGCTGACTCTTGCATTATCAGAGTATCTCAAAACAAAAACTTCCCATTCTGACTCTAGTCTTTTCCAGTTGATTCCAGGGTAAAAGGATTCAAGGTCTGACTTCTTTTTTAAAAAGAAGTCTTTAAGCTTTTGAATATTAGAATACATTTACTCTTCCTGACCTTTTAAAAGTTCAGCTTGGTTATGAGCATTAAGAGCATCTGTGATTTCGGCCATGGCTCCCTCCATAATCTTATCAAGATTATAAATAGTGAGACCAATTCGGTGATCAGTTAAGCGACCTTGAGGATAATTATAAGTTCTAATTCTTTCTGATCTGTCACCTGTACCGACTAGACCCTTTCTCTCAGCAGATTCTTTTGCGTGAGCCTCTTGAACCATCTTATCGTAGATTCTTGTTCTAAGAATTTTAAGAGCTTTTTCTTTATTTTTTAATTGAGATTTCTGATCTTGGTTGGCCACAACGGTATTTGTGGGTAAATGAGTAACACGGACAGCTGAGTCAGTTGTGTTTACGTGCTGGCCACCGGCACCTGAAGCACGAAAAACGTCTATTCGAACATCATTCATATCAAGTTCAAACTCAACATCTTCAGATTCTGGCATTACGGCCACTGTAATCGTGGAAGTGTGAACTCGACCTTGGGATTCAGTCTTAGGTACTCTTTGAACTCGATGTACTCCAGATTCAAATTTTAATTTAGAATAAACCTTTTCACCAGAAACTGTGAAAATGATTTCTTTTATTCCTTCATCCCCTTCGGAGATTGATTCAAGCTCCGACTTGAATCCAAGATCACGAAAATAGTTTTGATAGGCCCTATATAAATCGCCAACGAAGATAGAAGCTTCATCGCCTCCAGCTCCAGCGCGCATTTCCATCATTACGTTTTTATCATCAAGTGGATCTTTAGGAAGGAGTAAGATGGTGAGCTTCTCTTCCATTTCTGGAAGCTTGGATTCATTTTCAGCTAACTCTTCTTTAGCCATCTCACGCATGTCTTCATCTTTTTCATTTTTTAAGATGTTTTTACATTCATCGATATCTGCTTTTAGAGTCGTATATACTTTGTAAGCTTGAACTAGCTCTTCTAGATTCTTATGCTCAGAGCTTATAGCCTTAAATTCGGCTTGGCGATCATACAAGGTAGGATCTGCCATTTTTTCACTTAGCTCTTCGAATCGCTGAACAACTTGGTCTAGCTTATCAAACATACTCATATTGCTACTTACCCATTCATAGATTCGAAGAACTCATCATTGGTCTTCGTTTTCGTAATCCTACTAAGCATGAACTCCATAGCATCAATAGTATTCATTGGATGCAATACTTTTCTAAGAAGGTATGTTCTTTGAAGAGTTGCAGGTTCCATTAATAAATCTTCCTTACGAGTCGAGGATTTATTAATATCTAGAGCAGGAAAAATCCTTTTCTCAAGTAGCTTTCTATCCAATTGAATCTCTGAGTTACCAGTACCTTTAAATTCCTCAAAGATAACCTCATCCATTCTTGAACCAGTATCAACAAGGGCCGTGGCAATAATAGTTAATGAACCACCTTTTTCAATATTTCTTGCGGCACCAAAAAATCTTTTTGGTCTATGAAGTGCATTCGAGTCAACACCACCAGAAAGAATCTTACCTGATGGAGGTACAACAGTGTTGTAGGCTCTAGCTAAACGAGTAATCGAATCAAGAAGAATAACAACATCTTTCCCAGCTTCAGTTAGACGTTTTGCTTTTTCAATAACCATTTCGGCGACCTGAACGTGGCGATTTGCCGGCTCATCAAAAGTCGATGAAACTACTTCCGCATCAACGTTTCTCTTCATATCGGTAACTTCTTCTGGTCTTTCGTCAATTAAAAGAACAATAAGATGAGCATCTTTATGATTATCAGTAATTGAATTAGCCATGTCCTGCAGAAGAACTGTCTTACCAGCCTTAGGTGGTGCAACGATTAAACAACGCTGTCCAAATCCTTGAGGTACAAAAAGATCAATCATTCGAGTTGAGTAGTTTGTAGGCTTACTCTCAAGGTTGATTTTTGTATCAGGATAAAGTGGAACAAGGTTATCAAAAAGAACTGTCTTCTTATGGTCTTCTGGAGAATGTCCATTTACTGTATCGACTTTTAGAAGTGCAAAATAGCGTTCACCATCTTTAGGAGGACGAATCTGCCCTTCAATTGAATCACCCTTTCTAAGGCCAAATCTTCTAATTTGCGAAGGAGAGACATAAATATCATCGGCACCTGGAAGATAGTTGTATCCAGGAGATCTTAAAAACCCAAAGCCATCTGGCAGGATTTCGATGACGCCGCCACCAAAGATATCTTGTTTCTTTTTGGCATTAGCTTTTAGGATGGCAAAGATCACTTCGTGTCTTTTCATTGAGCCAGCATTTTCAACTTTATGCTCCTCGGCCATCTTGTTAAGTTTTTTGATTTCCATTTCCCGAAGGTCGTTAAGATGCATTCAAAATTCTCCTAAATATTATTCTTAATTTCTCGATAGATTGTTCTGAGGTGTTTATAGATAAGGGGTTAGTAAAAATGATTTTTGGTCCTTGGGCGATTTCTAAATTCAAATGTTAGGATTTAAGTTTTGAGATCTGTTTAAGGATGTGTTCATAATAGCAGTGCTATATCTAATGTCAATAAAGACGCGACGCATAACCGTTGTAGATATGGAATTTACAAGGTATTTGATAAAAATCATGAAAACTCCTCATCCCAAAAATATTGAGAGATTTAAAGGAAAGCACCTCCTTTCCATCGATTACGGAACAAAAGTAGTCGGATTGGCCAGCTATGCTGTGGGAAGAGACCCTTATCCCCTGTGCTTTGGGAGGATTATTTATCGTAATGACGATCAGGTTATTAAAGAGCTAATGGCCCATATTGATGAAAATGCTTTTGATATATTGATCCTTGGACTGCCCTTGTATACGGATGGTACCGAGTCCGACATGACAAAAACAGTCCGAAACTTTGGCGAAAAGTTAAAAGAAAAAGCGCAAATTGAGCTCTTTTTACAGGACGAGACCTTGTCTTCTTTTGAAGCAGAGGACCGAATGAAAAACTCCCCCCAGTATAATTTCAAAGTAGACCTTAAAAAAATTGACGAACTTGCTGCGTCAATCATTCTTGAAGACTTTCTTGCTAGCAATCAAAACTAAGTTAAAATAAACCTATGAAAAAACATCTTTGGATCCTACTCATAGGGGCACCAGCATTTGCTATTTTTCTGGCCGCCCTAAAAGTTTATTACACTATAGCCATTTGGACCTATCAGGGTAAGCCTCAAATATTTGAAGTTAAAGCTGGAGAAAGTTTTGCCAAAATTAATGGAAGACTTTATAGAAGTGAGTTTATTCCCTCGGCAAAACTATTTTATCGCTACTGTAAAACTCAAGGCTTAATGACAAAATTTAAAACTGGCCGCTATGAAATAAAGCCTGGTGATACTATGTTAGATGTCATTGAGACTTTAACTGTTGGAAAGTCGATCACAACTTCAGTAACAATTCCTGAAGGGAAAAACTTATTTGAAGTCGCTGAAATTTTAGAAAGTAAGGGAATTTGCTCGAAAAGCGAATTTATAAATGCAGCGAAAAATCCTGCCTTAACTAAAAAGCTCAATATTCCCGCTGATAGATTTGAAGGGTATCTATATCCCGATACCTATGGCCTAACAGAAGGCATGCCAGCTGAGGAAGTCATTAAGGCCCTTGTTTCAAATTTTAACAGACAAATTAAAAGCATTGATTTTTCCAATGCTCCCAACGGTCTTAATAAACATCAGATTATTATTCTTGCCTCAATCGTTGAAAAAGAAACTGGCGCACGAGAAGAGCGCCCTATAATAGCTGGTGTTTACCATAATAGGCTTGAGAGGAAGATGAGACTCTACAGTGATCCCACAACCATCTATGGAATCTGGGAATCTTGGAACGGGAATCTTAGAAAAAAGCACCTGCAAGAAAAAACAGAATACAATACTTATAGAATGGGTGGGCTTCCTAAGGGACCAATTGCAAATCCTGGACTTGAGGCCATAAAGGCCACCTTAAGTCCATCTAAACATAATTATACTTATTTTGTTTCTAAAAATGATGGCACCCATGTTTTTACTGAGTCATATAAAGAACATTTAAAGGCTGTTGATTATTGGCAAAAGAATCGTGCCAATCGAAAAGGGAAATCCTGGCGTCAACTAGACAAAAGTAAAAGATAAGTGAGTGATTCTAAGAAAATAGACTTACTAACAGTCATCGTTTTAGTCTTTTTCTCCATCTCAGGACTTTATGCTCTTCATGTAGATCGTTATCTTTATTGGTTTCCTGAGTGGTTTATGCAATCTCTTTTAAAGGGGATTTCCTACGATATACCTAGATATAGTTTTTCACTTTTTCAAATACCCTCTTACTTTTTAAGTTTATTAGGTGCTGACGAGTATATTCGAACGAAATCTATTGGACTCAGTCTCAGTATGTTTCCAATAGTTTGCCTTTTCTTCACATGGAAGTTTTTAAATAAGACCGCTCACAAAGGATTACTGTATCCCATTCTTTTAAGCTTTTTATTTTTCTATTTTTTAACTTCAGCCCCTGCCTTCAATGGAGCACTTCATAGTTTCGCAATGTTTTGGGTGATCGCTTCCTTACTTATTGGAAAATACTCTGGAAAATTAAGGATTACTTTTAGTTTTCTCTATATACTATTTTTCTTTTTTTATCCGCCAGCAAGCTTTACAGGGTCTCTCCTTTTGCTATGGCATTACTATAAATATAAAAATGGTCGAGATTACAACTTCTACCTTCTCACAACAGGAACAATCCTATCGTTTTTATACATCGTTTTCTTTAAATTCTTTTCAGAATATCCTATTTACAACGAAACAATTCTTGGGATAAAAGCTATTCTCTTTTCCCCATTAAGTTTGACCTTTTATCTTCTTTTTTACTTTCAGTTTAGATTTAGATTGGCGGAATCTAAAAGGTTTCCATTCCAAGCACTTCTTTTATTATTTCTTTGTTTTTATATTTATGAGAATTGGAATTTTAAAATTTTATCAAGCCAATACCATTATAGACCTTTCTTATACACAATAGGTTTTACTCCAATCCTTTTTTTGAATAACTTTTCCATTGAAGATTTTATTAGCCGAAAACTACTAAATAGCTTTGCTGTGATTATTGTACTTATTTTCCTTGGGGATATTAGAGCTTCCTATCTTTTTCAAAAAGATATAGCTCTTCTTGAGACCTTAAGTAAAATAAATGATACTAATAAAAAATGCATAAAAATAGAAAAGCCTAGTAGTTTAATCTCAAATTACGAAGATATTAACTCACTCTCCTATCTAATAGAAAGAGTATCTGTTCATAATACGATTTTGATGCCTACCAACTCCTACACGAATGAGCTTTATAAAGAAAAATGTGAAAATTAATAGTTATGGGGAGAGAATTTTCTAATCCTTAGCTCTTCTTCAGAGAACTCAGGAGGCCTGAGAGTTTTATCGAGGAACCTATCCTCCTCTTCTTCAAGCATATGATTCAACAGTTCTTTTAAAACTGTTTGAACGGCAGGTAATGTCCATTTCCCAAAAACCGTATGACCGCCTTCATAACATTGAGCCGAGTATTCCTCAGGGGTTGTAATATAACCTGCGTATTGATTCGCGTAAGGGACAAGTTGAATCTCTTTAATTCCTCTTTCTTTCAAAATATTCAAAGAGCTCTTTTTGATCCGCCGACCACTCATCGTTGACGTCTCGAAAGGCAGCATTATAAATGCAATATTTCCAATAATCGAAATCTGAAAAGGTAGGATTTGTGGGGTCCAGGAGTGCTCTTTAAGACCTCCTTCTTTATGCATTCGTTTAAAATACTTAACTGTGGGATCAACAATCGAAGGTAAGATTAAGCCCATTACATAATCCGTACCAAGCAGCCTCTTCTCTCCCGACTCTACAAAAATATTTTTTGGTCTTTGCGCTTTGTATTTTCTTCTAACTTTAATCGCTCTTTTTGAGTTCATAAGAGCGGTAACTAAAACTTCAAATATTTGAATAATTCTTGCTATTGCCGTAGCAAAAAGCTCTAAAGGCCAATCAATTCCAGCATTCTCAGCCCCTTTTAAAAAGGCGATTCCCAAAGTAGCAGGAGAGGTTTTAATCTCTTTTTCCCTTAAATATTCTGGGAGATATTCAGGATCAACTATAATATTTCCTAGATCTCTATAAAAGATTTCATTTTCAATATCACCTTTAAGTTCAATACCTTCTTGCCCTAATATCTCTTTCGCCTTCTCAAATTGTAACCGACCATTTGCCCTAGCGTTCTTAAACTCGTCATCTACCTTGTTGGGAAAGAATCTTTTCCAATAAGGTACTTGATATAGAGGGGAAACATCTCCAGCATCACCTTGAGCAAAGGCAGAAACATAGTTTTCAATTCCCTCTTTTTTTAAATAATCTTCTAAGTATAAAGCGGCGTAACCTTTATTATCCGGGCTTATCAGTTGATTTCTCCACATTATAGAAGTGCAGTGAACAGCGAACCAATTAATTGAGGCCCAAGGGGCTTTATCTACCCTTAGCTCGAGCATGCTCATTTCTCTGTTGATAGCTAGGTTTTGCTCTTCAACTTTCAATGGTGCATGTATTTCAATATTTCGGTTGTAGGCTTTCATACTTCTATTAAAGGCCACGGGAATTTCTGGAGCAAAGCTTCCCTTTTTGTAAAAAACCTCTCCTTTAGAAAGTGACTCAAAAGCTTGTTTAAGTCCCTCAATGACCGAACGAGAGTAGGTATCTAAAACTTCCTGACAAAATCCAGGGGTGGACATTGAGTATAAGGCGTAGTGAGTATAGCCTCCAGGAGCAGAGTGGGTATGCTGAGTCGTAATTATCAAATCCTCTTCATTCAGCCCCCAACTCTTTTCTAAATTTTTTTCAATTTCCGTACGCAAACTTTGAGTTGGAAAACATATTTCTAAATTTACAAAAACGACCTGTTTTTTTGAACGAGGATTTTGAATCCAAAGAACTCTACAAGAAATTGGAGTTTCAACTCCAGCAACATAGTTTTTAGGATTCCCATAACCAAGCATCCCGATGCCTTTCACATCGGGAGTCATATCAACAATAGATCGGCCCACTAGCCAAAGGGAATCAAGTGACATCTAGTAATCTAAACCAGATTTCCTAATATGAGTTTTAGGTTTAGCATCTTCATTTAAAACGTGAGAATCAATAACTTCTGCCACAATAATCTCGTGATCCCCTGGGTTTGTTTTTGAAATCATTTTGCATTCAATTACAGATTTCGCGGCATCGATTAAGATTCCATCATTATCGCTGACTTTATGAGGAATTTCGCTAAAGGGGCTCTCATCATAACCACTCCAAAAATGCTTCATATAATTACCATCATGATCACCAACAACATTTACCGTAAATGTTTTGCCGCTTCTAATAGCATCATAACCTTTTCTATCTGGGTTACAGGCAACTGCAATCAATAATGGTTTAAAACTAATTTGCTGAACCCAGCTAGCTAAGTATCCATCTTTTTGCTCACCGTCTTTTGCACAAACTATAAATAGGCCCGATGGTATATGACCAACTGCTTTAGCTTTTTCTGCTTCACTCATTTTTTATCCTTTTTTTTATCCTTTCGGCGTTTCTTTGGTTTCTTCTCTTTTTTAATATCTTTAACAACTTCTTCTACGGGTTTATCTTTTTTGACCGGTTTTGAAACCGTAGGCTTAGAAACCTTAGGTTTTCCTAATCGGCCCAAAGAAAACTTTGCTGAATCTCTAATGGCAACGTTGGTATCAAGAGTCATCATCTTTAAGATATCAACTGGAGTTTTTAGATTTCTAGCAACAAGAACCCTAACCATCTCACTTGGATGCATGGAAAGCTGAGCCAAAATTTTTGGATCAATATCCTCTCTTTTGGCCACAGCTCTGGCCGTACCTGGACGGTCTTCTTGAATATATTTTAGTAATGAATCAGTATTTCTTTCGATCTCTACCTGATTAAGATAGTCAGACATAGTTAATCTCCGGATGCTTAATCCTACGAATTAGCCCCTTAAAGTGTCAATTTAATTGGAATTCTAAATTATGAGCTCAAGTATTTCAGTCTATCTCCCGATAAAAGACAGATTACAGGGTGTGCTCTTGGAGTAATTTACCCATCTGGGTCCAATTGCTTGGAATTGCTAGAATATAGGTTGGTGCCCCAAGGACCTTTAACATACCGGAAGTAAATCTTCCTGGGAGGATAAATGGATAAGAAAACGGTTAACAAATTTAAGGAAACCCTCCTGCAGACAAAAACTAAGATTTTAAATGGCGGGATTTTACGTTCAAATGAAGATCTTCATATCTCAACTGACGATTTGCCAGATGAAGCTGATCTTGCAAATAGCGTAATCAACCAACAGGTTACTTTTAATATAAGACAACGCGAAATTTCTAAGCTTCGCTGGATTGATGAAGCTCTACATAGAATTGAACAAGGCACATTTGGTTGCTGTGAAGAATGTGATGAGCCTATCGGTAAAAAACGTCTCGAAAATCAGCCTTGGGCCTCACTATGTATTGAGCATGCAGAAGAAGCTGAAAGAGGAACTGGTCTGAGTAAAATTGGATAAAAATTAAAAAAAGATAGAAACAAAAAAGCCAGCTCGCGACACCGCAATAGCTGGCTTTTTTTATTTTAAAACAAGAACGATTTCAATACGGCAATATTAAAAACCTTCGTCTTTCATAGTATAGCTAGAGATATTATCTGTTTTAGATAAGATCACTTTTAATTCATCCTCAATTGTCACAATTCGCTTCTCCACTTTTGGCATCTCATACACATTCGCATCTGTATTTGCCGGTGAAACCTGTACTGCCAATAAGATTAAAACTGGCATTGCTGCAAAAAGACCCAAAGTTAAAAAGTTTTTCATTGTTTTCATAGCTCACTCCAATGTTCTATGCTGGCTAAAAAGGACCTCTATGCCTTTTAAGCCTGTTTACTCCCTTATAGAGCAAGCTGGATGCCAACTAGCCTTATCTGTTTTCAGTAACTTACATGGTTCACTTGGGTACCGGTGACAAACCGACCTTTATACTCGGTCAAATGCCCCCTTAAATAGAGTCAGTTTAGGTCCATTTCTAAAATTTGCTCAAATTTTATACAGTGCACAACCTTTTTGATGGGTTTTTAGACAAATACCTATTTAAGTACCTGAAATAAGTCGCCTTTCTTTGGCAAGGGCTTTGCTTATTAAATAGGACAAGGTGCTGTGGTCAAACACAGAGTTGAACCTTGTCTTTGTGTTCGAATTAAGGGAGTTCAGTTAAACATGAAAAGCGAGAACCGTACGTTATTCAAATCGAAATCAATCTTGGCATCTGCCCTGATCTTTTCGGCCATTTCAATCCAAGTTGCCGAGGCAGGACCAAGAAGAAAGAATTCTCTTCCGGCCAACCTGTTAAAAAAGGTAACCAAACCAGCGAAGGAAGTAAAATCAAAAACTAAAAGTTATTTTGATTTGGCTCAACTTCATTCTAGGTATGTCAGTTGGGGTGTTGATCCAGAAAATAAGAAATCATCAATTAATCTTGTGGATGCTTGGAAAAGATTTAAAAAGAAAAAAGATATTGTCGTCGCCGTAATTGATACTGGAATTGACCCTGCTCACCCGTTCTTAAAAGAGAACCTCCATGTGAACAAAGGCTCAGCAAGCCAAACTAATTATGGATTAGACTTTTCAAAAAATAAAATGAACCTTTATAGACCAAGTGACAGTCATGGACATGGAACTCATGTTTCTGGAATTGTTAGATCTGTAAATCCTGAAGTAAAAATTCTTACTCTTAAGTATTACAATCCTCAAGCCTCAGGACAAGACAACTTAAACTCAACTATAAAAGCACTTCGCTACGCTGTTGATCAGAATGTTGATATTATTAACTATTCTGGTGGTGGACCGGAGCCAGCTCTAGAAGAACTTAGAATATTAAAACTTGCCGAGAAAAAAGGCATCCTAGTAGTTGCAGCTGCTGGAAATGAAGAAAGTAATATCGATATTAAAAACAATGCTTATTACCCTGCAAGTTATGGACTAAAAAATATCATTACAGTAACTGCCCACGATCAGGCCCTAAGACTTTTAAGCTCTTCTAACTACGGAAAGCAAAGTGTTGACATCACTGCACCTGGATACAGAATTCGTTCTGCCCTTCCAAACGGACGTGCTGGATACCTTACGGGAACGAGTCAAGCAACGGCCTTTGTTTCTGGAGTTGCTGCACTGTTGAAATCTAAGCATCCAGAGCTAACAGCAACAGAGATAAAAGAGATTATTAAATCTTCAGCGAAAAAAGAAATTACCCTCCTAGCGAGATGCTCTTCAGGCGGAAGATTAAATGCAGGTAAAGCCGTAAGTCTTGCTGAAAGATACATAAGAGCCAAGTCACTTAAGAGAGATTTAGCCAACAAAAAAGTAGCTGACCGTCTTCCAAACAAAAAAGAAGGAAAGATTTATTACCGCAAAGCTAACTAAGAAAATAAGAAGAAGTATTGGTAAACTAAAAGACTTGCTGTCGATACGGCAGCAAGAACGATCCCAGAAATTAACAAGAACCGAAGTTTTAAAACTCCCCCGATTCTAAAGTCCATAAATTTATTCCATACAGTAGACGTCTCAGACTGACTCTCTTTAAGTTCCGAGAGAAAGTCGTGAATCAATGGGGCATAGCCGTGAAAGCTATGATCATTTAATTTTATAGAAAGGCTTTCTGGATTAATCCCATAGTCTACTAGCTCAAGACAAAGATCTTGAAACTCCAGCCAATAGAACCCTCTATCTTCCTCAGACTCTCCTAATAAAAATGTTAAAAGAACTTCATAGCGATGATCTAGATCTCTAAGATATTTTTTTGCCTTAACCGAGCTCTTTTTTTCTAGCTCTGGCCAATGCTGAACAAGTCGAGATTGCCCGCCCCAATAATGCTCTTTGATACTGTAAAAGCTTTTTTCTCCAAAAGCCTCACCGACCGGGTTATAGGCTAACTTAAAGCCACAACCTTCGCATTCATCATCAGTAATAAATACGCTGGTACACTTCGGGCAAGTTTTTATGGGCCTATAGTCATGGCCATCCAACAATGGAGTACTTATTTGCTTCTCTTCCATAAGATAATCATAGGCTTCTACGCAATTTATTGGCAATGGTTTATTAGGGAAGTTACTATAAACATGTGAATAAAACTCTAAACCATCCGAAAATTTTTAATATTATTTTGCCTCTTATTGGCGGTATCCTTTATGCGGCGGGATTTCCCATGGGTGAATTTAAAGGGCTGATAATCACACCTATAATTGGGTTAGTGCTGTTCTTTTTATGTATAGACATTCCCCATTCGGGAGACCTAAAGGAAGAAGCAAGGCCTTTGGGGTCTGAACTAATAGCTCTGCTTTTCTTCTCTATTGGCTATTGCTTAATGGGCTATTATTGGATTCCCTATACCCTAAAAGAATTTGGGCAAATACCTTTTCCCTTTAATCAAGTCATGGGATTACTTTTTTCACTCATTATTACGCCACAATTTCTTTTATTTGTTTTAATTAAAAAGGGAATCTCAAAGTTCAGGTTTAAGAGTCACAGCAGTCTTCAGTCTAGAACAAATAGACATCTTTTATTTGCTCTCTTTCTTACAGTCTTAGAGTACTATACTCCACAACAGTTCCCTGCCCACTTAGGACATCCTTGGCTTACGATTGCACCATATATTGGTTTAGCTCCTATTGTAGGGGCACCTCTATTTTCCTTTATGAGCTTTTGGCTTGTCTTGGCCATCGTAGAATATATAAAGACAAGAACTTTAGACAAATTAGCTTTTATCTCCTTTGCTATTTTTATGGTCGTAAATATATCTCTACCGTTGAAAAGAGAGATCCCGACCAGCTCGAATAATATTCGATTAGTCCAAGCCAATATCGGAAACTTTATGAAGATTCAGTCTGAAAAAGGTTCCTTAAGTTTCATGCAGGACGTTTATTCAAAGTACTATAATCTCTCAACAAAACCCTCAGAAGCTCCGCTTGATTTAATCATTTGGCCAGAGACAGCCTACCCCAATCTCCTAAATTCTGAGCTTATGAAGACTCATCCAAGTTCGATACCATCCATTTTCAAAAATATTGTAAGAGAAATGAATTCTGAATTATTTGTGGGTGGTTATGACCGAAACACGAAGGCAAAATCAAGACATTTTCAGTCTGAATACAATACCACTTTTCATTTCTCAGAAGGTGAAAAGCTAAAAGCTGTTTATCATAAAATGAAGTTAATTCCTTTTGGGGAAGGACTTCCATTTGGTCCATTAAATGAATTTCTAAGTGGATTTATTACAAATGTTTCTTATTTCGCAGCAGGAAGTGATTATAGTTTTTTTAAGACTAAAAATGGAACACCGTTTATAACCCATATTTGTTACGAAATACTTTTCTCTTGGTTTACAAGAGACTACTTAAATTCACTAGAGACACAGCCTGAATTTATTATAAATCTCACTAATGATTCTTGGTATGGTGATACGAGTGAACCTTACCAGCACCTCTATCTAGCTCATTGGAGAGCACTTGAATATCAAATCCCAATTGTGAGAATGACCAATACAGGCATAAGCTCAATCCTCTTCGAAGATGGTTCAGAAAGTAAAAGGTCTGCAATTGGGGTAGAAGAGGTTATGGATTTTAAGTTAGAGACTTCTAAGAGAAATCCTACCCCATTTCAAAGATTTGGTTTTTTGATAACAGTTTTAATTTGGTTTTTATTCACCTTAATCGGGCTCATTTTAAAAAAAAGAACTAATTAAAACCCTCTTTAAAAAGGTCATGTAAGCGAATAAAGCCGCAAAAAGCCCCCTCGCTTGAAACCACAGGCAAAATATTTAAGGGGTTTGGTTTATGACCTTCCATCAATGAAAAAGCTTCTGAAGCAAGAGCATCTGGAGTTACTTTAACTGGATTTGTAGTCATAATTTCTGAGGCTAAAGTTTCAAGACCAGTTTCTTTACTCGTTAGGGTTCTTCTAACATCCCCTTCAACTAAAATACCTTTAAGCGCTTCACCTTCTACGACAGCGCAGCCTCCAACCGGGAGCCTAGTCATTTCAATTAAAATTTCTTTTAAACTTTGAGATGGGCTGGCCTTTGCACAATCATCCGCTTTCAGCATGACGTCGGAAACCTTTAGACGCATACTTTTTCCCAAAATCCCACCGGGATGAAATTTAGCAAAACCTTCTTTTGATAAACCAATATACTTTTCATACATGACGGCAATAGCATCTCCCATGGCCATGGCCAGGGTTGAGCTCGTCGTTGGGGCCTGATTGTTTAAACATGCTTCTTTTTCTACCGAGCAATCAAAAACATGATTACATTTATCACCAATTGGTGAGTTCTTTTCTCCAAGTAAGCCGAGGCAGTTTTCTACTCCAAAAGGAAGAAATGGGATAATTTTTAATATTTCTTCGGTCGTTCCCGATTTTGAAATAAAGATGACATGATCCACTTCAGATAATCGCCCTAAATCACCATGCATGGCCTCTGAAGGGTGTAAAAAGAAACTCGGTTGCCCAAGTGAGCTAAAGGTTGAGGCTAATTTTTGAGCAATATATCCAGATTTTCCTACTCCACAAAAATAGAGTATTCCGTGTCTTTCTTTTAGAGTTTTAAAGAAATCCGTTAAAACATTAGCGTCTTTTTCGGTAATTCGAGCAGCGGCTAGTTCAAGAGCTTTAGCCTCAAGTATCAGAACATTCTTCATTGTTTCAAGAAATTCCACCTAATCTCCAAAAGTTATGGCGTAGTTTTGTACACAAGTGTTAAAATTATCATAATGACTGCTAAAAAGAAATTTTCGTTTATCGCACTATGTCTAACTCTAGTTTTAGGCCTTGGAAGCTGTGCAAGTTATAAGCAGTTTCAATATGTAACAGAAGAGTTTGAAGTTCCATCAAGAGTATTTAAAAGCGACTATGCCCAAACCTGGCAGGCCGTTTTGCAGGTAATGAAAGCCTATGACCTAGAAGTTACTAATCAAGAGTCAGGTCTTATTAAGACTCGATGGATAGACAATACTCTTCAGCTAAACTTCGCAGATAGTTTTGGAAGTAGTGATTCAGTTAAGGCCGCAAAATTTAAATTAATTATTAATGTCGTTAAAGGGTTTAGAGGGACTAGAGAAGTAAGTAAGGTAACCGTTTTTAGAAGACAGATGGTTGAGCAAGACTTCTTACAAGGTTGGAAAATTATAAGAAGTGACGGCATTATGGAAAAAAGTATTATCTACAGAATTGACCGCGAACTAAAAATCGACAATAGACTTAAACAAATCGAAGAAAAGAGAGCTAAAGAAGCAGAATCAAGCTTCTAGATAATCGTCTCTTTCATTAAATAACGTTTCCAAAATTGTTTTTTAATATGAGTCTTTCCTTTAGGAGAAACTTTTCCAGTTATTTTTGAAAGGGCGTAATCCATTTCATCAAAGATATCTTTGTACTTCTTCTTCTGAATCATTGTAAGTAGTGGGGTTTTAGCTTTTGAAAATTTTAAATCTCCAACAGTTCTAATAACCTTTTTGATAAGATTCGTTCTCTTTGCTTTTCCCGTTTTCTTTTTTGGAAGATGGTAATTCTGCTTATCATAAAGCATGGCCCAAACAGCCGGTGCCATACTTTGCAAATTCATGGACCGAATATTTTCTAAAGCCTGTCCTCTAACGATCATACTTTTATCCTTTAAAGCGTAAGCATAAAGGCCATTGTATTTGTCAGCTTTTAAAGCGTTCAGAGTTTTTAAGCTTGCCATTCTCATCACCCAGTTAGGATGTTGAATAAATCTTGAAATAAAGGGAGCTGATTTTTTCCCAACAATTTTTCCCAGAAGAAAAGTTGCTAACCACTTATTTCGGTCAGGGAAGTCTTTAGCTTTCATGACGTGAATTAAGGCCGGTACTGCTGAAGGTCCATAGGACATAGTCCTATCCCTTAGCTTGGCGATTTGCTTCTTGGTTAACCCATCTTTTGAATATTCTTTAATTAAAGTAGCTTTTACGCCTTTAAACTTAGCTGTAGTAAAGTCATTGGTAGGTTTTTGATTTATCTTTTTAGGCTTTGAAAAAGCGCTAACACTAAAGAGGCAAAAAATAATAAGCAGGGATATCTTTTTCATAGCAGTCGCCTCCAAGGCCTAACCTAACATTTTTTCAAATTCACTTAATAGTTCTTCCGCAGATTTTTGGTCACCATCATTAGCCGGTACTCCCATTTCTGCAGAATCAGCCGCCGCTGCATCAGCGCCAGGATCCTCAATCGGAAGTTCTTCAGCACCACCTTCTTCTTCAACCGGAAGTGGTTCTGGTTCATTTTCTGCTGCTGGTTCTTCAACAGGTAGTGGATCAGCTTCTTGCTCAACGGCCGCAGGCTCTTCCACTGGAAGTGGCTCCTCTTCGGCAGCTGGAGCAGGTATACTTCCTCCGCCAGCCTCAAGAGCTTTTTTAAGTTGTTCATTTTCTTGTTGAAGTCTCTTGAGATTTGCTAAATCTTCTTCAATGATCTCATATTCTTGTAATTTTTCTTTTAACTGATCTCTTTCTTGAGTTACTTCAGTTAATTGTTTGGCAACTTCTTCGTCGCCTCCGCCCCCGGCCGGAGCAGCCGCTGCTGCGGCTAAGGCAGCCTCTAGTTCTGAAATTTTTGATTTTAATCCGTCTATCTCAGCACTATTATCAGGAGCTGGTGCTCCTGAACTTGCTTCTGCTAATTTTTTTTCTAATTCACTTAGAGTTTTATCTTTGTCTCCGATCGTTGCTCTTAGGGAAGCGATCTCCGCATTTTTTTGATTTAGCTCCTCTCCAGAAGCGCCGCTAACTTGAACGGGTGTTGAGCCTAAATCTGCAGCAGGGACAACTGATGGAATTCCATCTTCTACATCAAGGCCACCACCTCTAAAGAGTGAAGACTTCAAAGCACTTGAGTTTTGTATGATTGAATCTAAATAGTTTTTTACAACTTGAGCCGGAATCTGATGTTTTAATTCATTGAACTTTCTACGGTAATAAACCCAATAGGCCGCAAGAATCACAAAAAGTAATCCCATAAGTCCAATTGAAATGGTTAAAGTTTCATCCGTAAACTTTGTTAATATCAGATTGATTGTTTCTTTCACTTCCCCGTCCTTGGATAAGCATAAATACCTAATATGATTATAAGAATTGCCTGAATTTACGTCAATGCGGAGGATTAAATTCCTAGTATAAAGATTGAGTACTAGATCAAATTGATAATCTTTTTATAAAGTGGTTTTCTGGCACAGAAAACAGAATTTTGAAAAGGATGAAATACCTCACCAGTATAGTCGGTTACATGAACTTTTGCTTCCTCGCAAATGATTCCAGAAGCTGCCACATCCCAGGGGGAGAGACCTTTTTCCCAGTAACAATCAAAGATTCCTTCTGAAACCAAACACATATCTAGAGCAGCTGAGCCAAAGCGCCTAAGACCGCGAACCTCTCTCATAACTCTTTGAAGTGCTTTAAACTCTCCAGGGTTTTCAATTCCTTTTTCAAGAGAGAAGCCGGTAACCACCATTGAGTCCTTGAGTTTTTTAGTATTGCTTTCTTTAGATAGTTTTGTTCTTTTATTTTTTTGAAGGTCTTCCTTAAAAGCTCCTCCATTTTTTATCGCGTAATAAAGTTCCCCTGTCCCCGGTCTATAAACTACCCCAAGCACAGGCCTCCCAAAGTGAGTAAGCGCAATACAAACTCCATAGTAGTCTAGACCACTAAGAAAATTATGTGTTCCATCTAATGGATCAACAATCCAGCTCCATTCTATTTTCTGAAATTCTCGATATGCTTTGGACTTATCTTTTATATTTAAAAACGCTGATTCTTCTCCAAGAAAAGAAGCTTTAGGTAAGAGTTTTTTCAATTTTTTTTCTATAAACTTTTCGGTTTTAATATCAGCTTCAGAAACCATTCCTTCAGCATCTTTTGACGTTACTTCTAATTTATGAATTTTTTTAGAATAACGAAGAAGCTTTTCTCCAGCTAAAGTTGCTACTTCTTTTACGACCGGAAGGACATCTTTTTTAAGAGTCTGAGTTTTCAATCCTCATCTCCATTATGCTCTTTAATTACTTTTTCGATATCTTCATCTGATAAAGCTTCCTTAGAAGGTAGAGCGTAAGACTCATTAAACCATCCACCCATATCAATCATCTGACAGCGTTCTGTACAAAATGGTCTAAACTCACTTGAGTAGTAATTAAATTCAGTCTTACAAGTTGGGCATTTAACTTTTAATATTTTGCTCATTTTGAGTTCAACCTCACATCGTATGCTGCTCTAATTTTTCTAAAAATATCGGAGCCTGATTCAAATTCTCTCGTATCAATTTTTGATACATTGACTGGCCCTCTTGTTGAATTAGTTAAGAAGACCTCATCCATATTTTCCCACTCGGCTCTATTCGGGGTTAACTCTTCACACTCCACTCCGAGTTCATCTAATATTTCAAGAATAACCTTTCTCGTCACCCCATCTAAGACGGGGCTTTTTAAAGAAGGTGTAAAAATCCTATTTCCTTTTCTAAAGAAAATATTTGCAATAGTACTTTCGCAGGCCCGACCTTCATCGTCTAAAAGTAAGCAATCATCAAACCCCTCTTCCTTTGCCTTTTTTACTTCTTCAATGGCTTCTAAATAATTTCCATACTTCAAATTTCTAGGCAGTGAGCTCACCCTTCCCGGATGAAAAATCGACTTAAGTGAAAGCTCTGTAAGGTTATTTTTTTCTAGTTCCCTCATTTGAAAAATAAGTTGGACCGATTTTTTGTTTTCAATCATCGTAAACCTTAAGTACTGGGTGCCCGATGATTCATTTATTTTTTTTAAACAAAGATTTAACTTCTTTTCCAATTCTTTAAAGTCTTGGTCTTTAAATAGAAAATTGAAGGAGTTCTTTAGTCTCTCAAGATGATGACCCCAAAACGGAACCTTTCCATCAATGGATATGGCCGTCGTAAACGGTGTCCGCCCAGCTAAAAGCTCTCTTCCTTCGAAAAGCTTTAAAAGATCTTTTTTAGTTGGTTCTAGACCATTTACAAGAAACACGGGACCTCTGGTTGCTGGTTTTAATAGGGCATGATAGCTATTTGAGGACTAACAATAAAGGCAAAGAAAATGAAGAATTCTATCATTAATACGCCCCTCGTCATGGTAGGCTTTGGCTCTCAGGCAAAGGCTTGGGCCCTAAACTTAAGAGATTCTGGATTAAAGGTTCTAGTGGCCCTAAGGAAAAATAGTCCTTCTTCAAAGCTTGTCAGCTCTTTGGACTTTGAAACTTTAATTTTAGGGGAAGATGCTTTTCCAGAAAATTGCTCATTATTACTTTTAATTCCAGACCACTCTCATGAAGAGTTCTTAAAAGATCATAACTCTAATATTAATGCGGGTACGAAAATAATTTACGGGCATGGCTATAGCGTCTTAAAGAGTCAGCTTCATAATATATACCCAAATTTTTCACATTTACTACTGGCCCCAAAAGCCATTGCTTCAGAAGTTCGTTATCAGTATGAGACGAAAGGAAAACTAGGAGCTGTATACTCAGATGAGTATGCTTTAAATAAAGAAGATAAAGAATTTCTCTTTGAACTTGCTAGTGCCATTGGAATAACAGCTGGCCCTTTTCTCGCAAGCTTTGAGGAAGAAACAAGAGCAGATCTTTTTTCTGAGCAAGGACTATTATGTGGCCTTATCCCTTATGCTTCTTTGGCCTGCTATAATAAGCTCCGTGAAAAAGGTATTCCAAAAGAAGTCGCCTATATGGAGTGTTGGTTAGAAACAAAACTTATCTGTGATGCCATGGTTAAAATGGGCCCCGAGAAATTTTTTAATTTAATAAGCCCCAATGCACTAATAGGGGGAGAAAAAGCCCAAAAACAACTAGTTAGCGGTACATTTAAAGAAACTTTGAATGGCCTTATAGAGGATATTTGGGATAAAAAGTTCTTTAAAGAGTGTGATGAAACAGACTTTAAGCAGCTTCAATCGGAAGTTTTAGAGTTTTGGAGATCACAAGAGCTTAGTTCGACACATGACCAGCTCTCTAAGGATTTATTTTGAAAAAGCACAGTACAAGAACACTTCGAAGTCATAAAATTCAAAAAGGAATTGCTCCCCTTCAAATGCTTACTTGCTATGACTTTCAAACGGCAGGCATGCTAAATGAATCAGAAGTAGATCTTCTTCTTGTCGGTGATAGCCTTGGGAATGTCATACTCGGTTACGAGACTACTGTGGAAGTTACTTTAGAGGAAATGATTATTTTTAGCTCTGCTGTCAAAAGAGGAGCTCCAAATAAATTTGTCGTAGCTGACCTTCCTTTTGGAACCTATTCAACTTTTGAAAATGGGATTAAGAGCGCCACTAAACTCTTTCAAAAATCTAAAGCTGAAGCTGTTAAACTAGAAGGGGCAAGACCCCATCATCTAGAGTTAATCAAAAGATTAACGGAATCAGGAATCCCAGTTATGGGCCATATTGGGCTTACCCCCCAATCGGTCCACGAGCTAGGTGGTTACTATATTCACGGTAAAGATGAAAAATCAAAAGAGAAGCTAATAAAAGAAGCTAAAGACTTAGAGGAAGCCGGTGTTTTTTCACTCGTCCTTGAATGTGTCAAAGAAGATCTTTCTAAATCAATTAGTGAATCCATTAGTATTCCAACTATAGGAATTGGTTCTGGTGATTATACAGATGGACAAGTACTCGTCATCAACGATCTTTTACATCTGGGAAAGAATGACCCTCCAGCTTTTTGTGAGCCTATCGCAAATTTTTATGAGCAAAAAAAAGAAGCCATTTCAAAATACCTAACTCAAAAGAAAGCAGTTAATCCCTACAATGACGGAACCTCTCTTAACCATTAATAATGGAAACACTAATACTTCTGTCGGCACTTATAATCAGGGCCTCGATAAAGTTGTTCCCCTTGAAGATTTAGCACAAGATCTAAAACTTAAAGCCACTCATGTTTTGAGTGCCAATGTTGGACCTGATTTTGAAAAATGGGATGGACCAAAATTCATTTCCTTATGTGAAATCAGAAATGAAGACTCACTACTAGCAATGCCAATAAATTATTCCAACACAATTGGAGAGGATAGACTCGCCGGTGCCTACTGGGTTTATAAAAATTGGATTCAAACTAAAAAGGCCAATAGAGTAATGCTTATTGACGCCGGAACTTTTACAACGCTTGATCTTATTACCAATGATGGATTTGAAGGCGGCCATATTTTTCCAGGTACCGACACATTACTTAAGTCATTCTCCAATGGAACCAAGCTTCCAAGATTAAGAATAAGAGAGATGAAGGAAGTAAGTTCTCTACCAAAAAATACAGAAGAGGCCATATTCGGCTCAGTTCAACTGGCCGAAAGAGGTCTTATTGAAAAATGGTGGGATAAGTTCAGACCTGAAATCATCATCCTCTCCGGAGGTCTCAGTTTTTGGTACGAAAAATACCTTCCTCGGGAGATTATCAAAGAGCCAAATCTCGTACACTTAGGTCTTCACCAAGTCTTTAAAGACATGACGCATTAACTTTTCATTGCCAATGGCCTAAGAATTTGAAATACATAGCTTTATGCGAATTATCCTAGGGGTTTGCGGCTCAATTTCCGCTTATAAATCATTAGATATTGCCAGGGGCCTTGTTAAAAACGGACATGAGGTCAGGGTTATTCTCACCAAAGGTGGGGAAAAATTCGTACGTCCAGAAGTCTATCGCTACCTTGGTTGCCAAGAGGTTTACTTGAGCGGTGATGACTTTAGGTACCCAAGTGAGAAAACAGATAGTGAATTGATTGGTACAGTTCTTCACGTGGCCTTAGCTAAATGGTGTGACCGAATTTCAATCGCTCCACTTTCTGCAAACTTTCTAGCCAAAATTGTACGTGGCGAAGCCTTCGACCTTTTATCATCAACACTTCTTGCTTTGCCAAAAGATAAGCCGCAGATTTTTTATCCAGCCATGAATACAGAGATGCTTTCTCATCCCTTCACTAAAGAAAACTTAGAGGCGTTAAATAAACTCAATAATAAGTTTCCGGTATTTGTTCATCCTACAGCAAATGGTTTATTGGCATGTGGTGATGAAGGTGAAGGCAAACTTCCTTCTGTAGAAACTGTTATCGATACAACGGAAGCTTTTAATAAGATAATCGAGCCTAAAAAAATCCTTATTAGTACTGGTGCTACCAAAGCGCCACTAGACTCTGTTAGGTTTTTGACTAATAGCTCATCGGGTCTGACAGGTTACTACTTAGCTAAGACAGCCTTAATGGCAGGTCATTTTGTAACTGTTATTGCCGGGGAAGGAAGCACTGAGAAGTTAGAATTATTAAAAGAGCTTCCTCACTATCGTCTTGTCATCGCAAAAACAAACTCGGATATGAAGTCCGCAGTTGAGAATCATTTTAAAGATTCCGATTGCTATATCTCAAGTGCAGCTATTGGCGATATTGAATTTACTGCTGAAAATCAAAAATTAAAAAAAGAGAAATTAGCAGATAGCCTACCCATAAAAAAAGCCAATGATATTTTAAAAGGTGTCTTAGAGCTTAAAAAACCTCACCAAAAGATTGTTGGTTTTGCCGCTGAGACGGATTTAACTGAAGAGATGATGTTAGAGAAATATAATAGAAAGCCTGTTGATCTTTTGGTCGGGACTAAAGTTAATAATGGTTTAACGGGATCAGAACAAGAAGGTTTCGCCAATGAAGGTGCCAACTATCTGCTTCTCAAAGACAACAAGTTTTCGAAACAAAGTTTAAGCAAGGCCGAATTAGCTAGCCTAATTATAGGAAAGGTATTCCCGTGATCGAAATTATTAGAACTCTAAATCAATTCGAGACCTTCAGAAATAACCTAAGACCAGGAACAATTGGCTTTGTTCCAACCATGGGAAATCTTCATAAAGGCCACTTAAGTCTAGTTAAGGAATCTCTTAGACAAAATGACAACACTATTGTTTCTATCTTTGTGAATCCAAAACAATTTGGTCCTAACGAAGACTTTGAAAAATACCCTCGAACACTTGGGGAAGATAATAAGAAATTAAAAGACCTCTATAGAAACGAAGAGTTCAGAGGTCGCCTTCTAACCATATTTGCTCCTGAAGTGCCTGAAGAAATATTTCCACTTAACTTTAGTACAAAAATTACTGTCGGTGATTTGACTAATAAACTCTGTGGAATCAATAGACCTGGTCACTTTGACGGGGTAACGACAGTTGTTTATAGATTATTTAGTATCGTTAAACCCCATAAAGCCTATTTTGGGCAAAAAGATTATCAGCAGTACCTAGTGTGTAAAAAGATGATTGAAGACCTAAGGCTCAATATACAGCTAGTTCCAATGCCCACCAAAAGAGACGAAGACGGTCTTGCTATGAGTAGCCGTAATCAATATCTTAGTGAAAGTGACCGAGAACTGGCCCTTGTTCTTCCTCAAACACTTG
Source organism: Halobacteriovorax sp. (assembly GCA_002720865.1). Lineage (GTDB taxonomy): Bacteria > Bdellovibrionota > Bacteriovoracia > Bacteriovoracales > Bacteriovoracaceae. The sequence goes on along the minus strand of PBIO01000014.1, from coordinate 738,542 downwards.
AGAAACTAAAAGAAGTTATTAAGAATAATTACTGGCCTGATTCTTATGGTCAGGCCCAGGAATTAGCATCTTTATCAAAAGAAAGTGGGAACTGGGACTACTTGGAAATATTAGATGCGAAAACTCTAGGTGAACCTTGCGAGAGAACTCATACGGTTATACTTGCCGGAGCCCTCAAATTAGGTCATACACGTTTAATAGATAATAAATTAGTAGAAATTAGATATGCTCGATGATGAATTCCATATAAGCCGGGAATACCAAGCAAGTCTGGTCAGTATTGTCTGTCCAAAAATGCCTGAACATAAAACCGAAGAAGAAAGTAAACGTTCAATCAATGAACTAAGGGAACTCCTTCGTACCCTTGGAGTGCCTTCCGCCGGTGAATATATTCAAAATAAAAAGACAATTGAGGCGGGTACCATTCTTGGAACAGGAAAGCTTGAAGAGATTGCCTTAGCCGCTAAGGCCGAAGGTTCAAAGCTTCTTGTCTTTGACTTTGAGTTAACGTCATCCCAAATTAGAAATATTAAAAAGCTTACAGACCTATCCGTTGTCGACCGCGTTCACGTGATTCTAGAAATTTTTGCTGAGCACGCACGGACAAGAGAAGCTAAGATTCAAATTGAAATTGCGAGGCTTCGCTATGTACTCCCTAGACTCTCTGGTTTTTGGAGTCACCTTGGACGGCAAAGGGGTGGTGTCGGTGTAAAAGGTGGTGAAGGTGAGCAGCAAATTGAACTTGACCGCCGTATAATTCGTCAAAAAATTGAGTTCTATAAAAAAGAATTAAGTGGCCTTGAAAAATCAAGAGTAGAACAAAAAAAGAAAAGACAGGATAAAGCAGTTACTGCTGCTCTCGTTGGTTATACCAACGCGGGAAAAAGCTCACTCATGAATCGACTCTGTAAAGTTGATATTCTTGAAGAAGATAAACTCTTTGCTACTCTTGACTCCACCTTCAGAATGTTAAACCCCGATACCAAGCCACCGATGATTCTTATTGATACGGTTGGTTTTATTTCAAACTTACCAAACACATTGATTGATGGTTTTAAAACAACCCTTGAGTCGGCTCTGGAAGCTGAGCTCTTGATCATCGTTTGCGATATAAGTGATCCACATTATAAAAAGCATTTGGAAGTGACTGAAGAAGTTCTAGCTGAACTTGGACTAAGCGATAAAAAACGTATCACTGTTTTTAATAAAAGAGATTTGCTTAATGATCCTATGAAAGCAAAGATCATTCAAAGGTCAGTTCCAGGAAGTTTTCTCGTTTCAAGTTTTGAAGAAAATGATGTGGCCGGACTTCGTGAACATATCGTTAATTATTTTTTAGATCAGCAAAAAACCTATGAGCTCTTTATTCCATACGATGAAGGACAGGCCCATTCCGTTGTCGTTTCAAAAGCAAACGTCATGGCCACTTCAAATCATGAAACAGGGATCTTCTATCGAATTAAAATTCCTGATTTTATCTTCGGTGGACTTGGGTTAAACCCATTTATCCTAGCTCCAAACGACCCGATCCTAGACGAAATAGAGGTTTAACCTACTGTTTTTACATATCCTCTTCGTCACGCTCCCCTATTTTACGACGCGACGAATAAAAATATTTCATTCCTTACCACCTTGTGGATAAAAATCTTAATCCGTATTAAATTCCTTTCAGTTGAGAAATTACCGAGCAGGTAGCCGAGGTTAATCAAGTTAACGCTGAAGTTAAAGCTATGTCATTTGTTCGAAATCATGTTGCTGCTCTCGATTAACCAGAGCACTAAACCGGCACGGTAATCATTAACTAGTAGAAATTAAGCCATTCTACTTACTTCCCATTCCGCACTTAAATGGCCTCGTTCAATCGGGGCCGTTTTATTTCTATTTAAAAAATAATGATGTTCGAAACGCCAAGGCTCCGAAAAAGATAATGAGACTTAAGGCAATCCCAATTAAAGTGAACATAAGTTCTTTCTTCATATACTTAGTTTAAACGAGCTCTAGAATTTTATCTACTAAGTTACTAGGGTCTAATGGCTTTTCAAGGAATCCATCGATCTCCTCTCCCCATGACTCCCTTTCAGCGACAAAGCCAAGTCCAAGAATGACCGCGTTTCCAACTTCCCAGGATCCGATTTCATCTCGCTGCGGGGCAACTATTCCTGTGTCTAAAATGATTATATCTGGCCCAAACTCAGGAATACGAAACGACGCATCATAGACTGAACCTAAGGAATACACCTCCCAACCGGCCTTTTTAAGCACTTTCTCAAAAAAGCTACGAACGGTGTCTTCCTCAATAATACAAAAGAGTTTTTTTGATTTACTCATGATAATCTGAAGTTACGGAGATACATGTGGAAAGTAAAATAAAACTTCTAGATTCAGAGTCCCAGATCCTTTACGAGTTCGCCCCAAGCGAAATCGACGCGGCCTATGCTAAAGCGCAAGAGCTTGAAGAAATGGGTATAGAAGTAACACTAGATGCTCCGAGCCTGCCCGAAACTCTCGGAGCAACTCTTGGTATGTCCGCTAAAGATCGCGAGAAATTAAAAACCGAAATTGAAGAAGAAGTTGAATCTCACAATGAAAAACCCACCTGCGGTGGCTGCGAGTAGGTACGCGTTTCTTTTTCCGGAAATCAGTTATTTAAACCATGATGAAAAAAGCCAGGTAAGCAAGGAGCTAACAGGTTACTGTGGTTTCTCCAAGTTTTATCGACGCGCTATAGGGAAGTTGATTTATTTTTAGAACAAAATCAGTCCGGTGGGAATCAAACCTCTTTAAATCATAAATTCTAAATAGATCTTTGAGTTCGGTTTGAGACCTGGCTTTTTCATCTTCACTTTATTCATTCAATTCTGATTTTTTTAGCAGATAAGATGTTGAAATACGGAAAAAGAAACGCGTACCTTATTTTTTTATTGGGATAGCAAGGGCGCTCTTACCTTTTTCAGTAAGCGGTCTGGCCTCTTTAGGATTTATGGTGGCCTTAACATTTCTAAGTAATGAGACGAGCTCTATCTCGTAATTTTGCGCCATTTCTTTTGGATTCTTTGAGACAAGCTTTACCATACCGATAGGTTTAACTTTTTCACTAATCCAAAAATCTACAACTTGTCCGTTATTCTTTTTTCTATAGTGTGCCGCTTGTAAATTTCCTGCCGGCACTTCGATATTCTCATTACCAATAAAATACTTTTGTAATTCTTTTTTCTTTGAGAAAAAGAATTGGTCGAGTTTTACACCTTTATTAACATTTAAGTACTCGGAGGTTAATTTCTCCGGTTTACTCAGCTCAGGTGTTTTTACGTAACCAGCCTCCATACTAAGAGGTCCGTCACTATTAAGACCTAAGATAAACTGCTGCCACATTTGTTTTTGAATTAGACCCGAAGTTGCGAAATGATATTCAATACCAAGTCGAGTAAAGCTCGATTCCGTAATATAAATATTTAATTTTGATGAGACTCCATTTGAATTCATTTTAAATTCAGAGCCTGCACCTTTGACAAAGGTTTCAGAGGAAAGAGCATAGAAACTAAAGCTAAGGGCGACCGCTAGTATAATCTTTTTCAATTAATATCCTTCTTCATCCATTTGCTCTAATAGTTTAACTTCTTCTTGTCGTCTTGCCTTAAATCCTTCAAGTTGCTTCATAATCTCTGCCTGTTTAGCCGGAGATAAGGCTGGGGCATTTGAGCTTGAAGCGGGCGATCGATTTGATTCAATTTTTTGACCACCGAGATCTTTAACTTTAAGTCCGCCGGAGTCAGCAGTACTACCATTTTGTGCCTCTAGGGCCCTTATTCGATCTTCAAGCAGCTTAATCCTAGCTGAATCATCAGCAAAAGAAAGTGAGCTAAAAAGCAGAGTAACAGTAGTTAAAAAGACTTTCATAGAGACCTCGTTTCATCATTATAAAGCCTTATCGGAAATTCACCTAAAACATATAATTTTAAAGGTAAGTCTTCGGAATTATGGATAAAAAAAGGCCGGTCATAGACCGGCCTTCCTATATAAGAATTAACTTCTTAAATGCTTATTCGTCGTCAGATCCACCAACTTGAAAACCAGATAGTTTGTCCGCTAGAGTTGCTGCTTTAGTCACTTCTTGATGACCTCCACCGCGATTCTCGGCATCAACTGCTGATTTAATTGATAGAGCAATCTTCTTGGCATCTTTATCAAGTGAGATAACCATCGCTTTTGGCGTATCACCTTTCTTGATTACGTCTTCCGGCTTCTCTACTCTTTCTTCAGAAAGCTCAGAGATATGGATTAGACCTTCAATACCAGTTTCAAGCTCAACGAAAGCTCCAAAGTCAGTTACACGAACAACTTCTGCTTCGATAACTGTACCAACTGGAAGTCTTTCCTCGATTTTCTTCCAAGGATCTTCTTCAAGTTGCTTAAGGCCAAGACAGAATTTTGTATTATCCTTATCAACTGTAAGAACCATACCTTCGATTTCGTCGCCTTCTTTGAATTGCTCAGCCAAGTTAACTGTTTTCTTCGTCCAGCTAACATCAGAGATATGAACAAGTGCATCCACTTCTTCTCCAAGGTCAACAAAGATTCCAAATTCAACAACAGACTTAACCTTACCTTTAGCTTTTCCACCGATAGGATACTTCTTCTCGATGTCAGTCCAAGGGTTAGGCTGAAGTTGCTTAGTCCCAAGAGAAATTCTCTTGTTCTCAACGTCAACTTCAAGAACTTGAGCTTCGATTTTTTCACCAACAGTGAAATGCTTCGCAGGGTTTTTGATCGCCCCAGTCCAGCTCATTTCACTTACGTGGATAAGACCTTCGATCCCATCATCAAGCTCAATAAAGATTCCGTAGTCTTTAACAGAAACGACTTCACCAGAAACAACTTTTCCTGGTTGGTACTTTTCAGGAGCAACTTCCCATGGGTTAGGCTGAACTTGCTTAAGACCAAGAGATACTCTTTCTTTTTCTGAATCAAACTTAAGAATTTTAACTTCAATTTCATCACCGATGTTAAGTAGATTTGAAGGATGCTTAACACGTCCCCAGCTCATATCAGTAATGTGTAGAAGACCGTCAATACCACCTAGATCGATGAATGCACCGTAATCAGTGATGTTTTTAACGATACCTTTAACAATCATTCCTTCTTGGATTTGAGATAGAATCTCTCCTCTTAACTTGCCACGCTCTTCTTGAAGAATAGCACGACGTGAAAGAACAATGTTTCCACGTTTTTTGTTAAACTTGATAACTTTGAATTGCATTGTTTTACCAATGTACTTATCAAGGTAACGAGTTGGACGAAGATCAATTTGTGAACCAGGTAAGAAAGCCTTAACACCGATATCAACTGATAATCCGCCTTTAACTTTGGCAACAACTGTACCTTCTAGAGGAACACCTGATTCACAAGCATCAGAGATTTTATCCCATGCTTTAAGAATTTCTGCCTTGTCTTTAGAAAGAACGAGGTTTCCAAGTTTAGACTCTAGCTTTTCTAGGTAAACTTCGATTTCGTCGCCTTCTTTAATTTTTAGAGTTCCATCAAAATTTTGGAATTCTCTAACAGGAATAAGACCTTCCTGCTTGTAACCAATGTCTACCATTACGTAGTCTTGGCCAATGGAGATAACATTACCGTTGAAAGTTTCACCTTCTGAAAATTTCTTCGATACCTGAGTTTCCATAAGTTTTGAAAAATCAGTTGTTTCTGTGGTCTCTTCTTCGTCGCCGAAAACAACATCGAAGCCCTCCATCCACTTTGCTTTTAAATCTGTTGGTTGCATAACAACCCTCCTATCGATGACCGTGGCCATCTACTTTTTAATCGTCCTGAATTCCGCTACTGCGGGTGGTTCAGAATCAATATGAAACGGGGCGCAGGATATCGAAATTACACTAACTTGTACAATTCTTTCTAAAAGGAATCTTTGTCTAAAGACCGACTAAGACGGGTTTTGAGAGCTTCTACGGGTTCGGTAACCTTCACGGCGATTAACAACTTTTTCAAATGCCGCAATATACTGTTTTTTCTGGTTTTCTCTTGAATTAGACTCTCGAATCAAAATAGCCGCACGTTCGATCTTGTCTCGGTAGTACTCCGGGTCCGACAAAAGGGTTTCCCACTTTCGAGCGATCTCACGCACATCGTCATTTTTATAGCTTTCACCGATTCTACCGTATTCATCAAAAAATTGAGTTGTAGACGGGTGCCGGGGTACTAAAATGGGAGTCCCAATACTACAGCTTAACAAGGCCAGGTCATCCATGCCTTCCCCTTTTGGTAGACTCATCCATAAATCAAAATATTGGATATAACTTGAAGGAACCCCGCCTGCATAAAAAACAACATGCTCTTCTATACCCTCTTCAAGTACGGCCTGTTTTAATTTTTGATATACTGACTTTTCTGACCAAGCTCCCTCCGTCACAAAGACCAGCTTAATTGGCTTTTTCCAATCGAAATACTCATTGGCGACACTTAAAGCTTTAATTACAGGTTTTAAGTTTTTAAGACTTCTATCGGAGTCTGAAATATATAACCCTACAGAGTAAAACTGCTCAAACTTATCAAAAATTGCGCTTTCCTTACTTGGGCTGGTGGCTTCTTTTAGACTTGGGGGCCGAACTTCAATCTTTCTTGGATGAACTCCTAGTCTACTATAAATATTCCTTATGAGATGATCATAAGGAACAAAGATAAGATCACATCTTCTAATTAATAATCTATGCCAGAGAGCTCTGTAGTTTTTATTCATTTCAAAAAATTGAGAATGAATCACAGAAACTTCTTTATTCCCCCTTAGAAAGAAGCAAATGGGCCAAAGAATATTTAACTTATAGCAATGAACAAGGGCCAGCTCTTTATCCTCAAGAATGGAAATTAACTTTCGAAGCTTTGGCCAAAGAAAAAAATGAGTTTGTACCAGACCTGGATGATAGTGTTTTTCAACATTTTCCAGATTGATTTTTTTATCTAGTGGAGAATTTTTTAGACCGTAAAAAACTATCTGGTTGCCTTTTTCGTGAGCGATTTGCATATCGTTGAGAAGGCTTCTCTCTCTTGCATCCCACCTATTCGTAGGACAGGCGAAAAGAATCTTAGACCTCACGGTCTTCGTCCTGGAATATGCTCTTCAATTTCTCCTTCTACGGCACCAAACTTAAGTTTTGCTTCTAGCTTGAGAAAGATCCTTTCAGAATCATTAGAGTACCAAAAGCTAATTGTGCTTTTTGACTTTTTCTTATCAGATTTCGGAGGATGAGCGATGGTATCCAATCGAATAGCATCCCTCCACTTACCCATAACTTTAATATTATCTTTTACACTCGCTACCTTTACGTCTAAGCGCCAAAACTTTCCTCTCGTGTAAACTGGAAACTTATAAACGTCTCCCTTTTTAAGTGGCAATCCTCTTACAAAGAAGAGAGTAGACATGAAATCTTGGAAATATTTTGTTAAAAAGGCTTCTTTTTCTTTTTTTGTTAACTGATTATTTTTCTTTTTAAATCTTTTATAAAACATATAAGTCTTTTTCTCTTCATGATCAAAGAGCTGAAGATCATCAACATCTTTATTAGACTCTCTTTGAACTAGAGAATACTTAATAGGTAAAAACTTATCAGCTGAGACATAGGTTTCAACCATATCATCTGCCTCATATATATATTTATAAAACTTACTGGTCTTAAAGAGTGCTCTAAAGTGAAGCGCGTCTCTTCCTGCTATTTTCAAACCACCATTAGTTATAAAACGCACATGTCCCGCGGTGATTCCGAGGTAATTAATGGCAAAGACAAATTCCTCTCCTATTCGGTAAAAAGGAGTATAGTTTTTCCAAGTTTTCTCTGATTCTCGATCTATTTTCTTTAATTCTTCAGGATAATCTTCTGGATATTCCGCCTTCTTTTTAACATCTGTTTTTTCAGGAGCTTCATCTGGAGCCTCTGGAATTTCAATAACGTCTTTCTTTTTAGTGATTTTTAATACGGGTTGAGGTTTTTCCTGATTAGACTTAGATTCTTTTTTAGTGGTGCCACTCTTCTTTACGAGTGGCTTTTCCTTATCTGGCTTTTTATTAACAATAACAAACTTTTTAAATTTTTCATTTTCGATTTTAAACGTTTCCACAAGATCAGGAGAAACCTGATCGACAAAAACTTTGTCTTCATTTGAAGCACAACCTAATAAAAAGAATGCCAATAATAAAAAACGCACTAATTAACTACCTTATCTACTGCTTCTTTAACTAAATCTTCTCCGTTTAGAAATTCTACTTGGATTTCCAAATAGAGGATCCTTGGATCTTCTGCAATCTTTCTCATTTTAACCATGTCCTTCTCGGTTGTAACGACATAGGCATCATATTGTTCTGCTAACTCTAATATCTGAGTAAGATCATCGAGGTTAAAATCATGATGGTCGGGAAAAGATTCTGTTTTAACAATCTCTGCCCCAAGTGAATCAATTAAATTAAAAAATGAAACTGGTGAAGCAATACCAGCGACGCAAATAACTTTCTTCCCTGTAATTTCTCTTAAATGAAATTTTCTCTGGTAAGTAGAAGAGTAAAATCCACGGGGACGGTACCTCATTTCGGCAATTGGAACATTAGAAGGTAGATGTTTTTCCACCAGCTTTTTTAATTCTAATAGCTGAGTGGGGTCTACCTGATCGACTCTTCCAATAATAACCAAGTCGGCATCGAGCAAGGCCCTAAAACCTTCTCTCATATACCCCATCGGAGCAACCTTATATCTATTAAGTGGCATAAGGGCATCGAAAAGAACTATATTTAAGCCTCTTTTGATATTTAAATGTTGGTGACCATCGTCAAGTAAAACAACATCAGGTTTAACTCTAGGAAAATAATATTCTAGGTTTTTAGACCTTTTCTTTCCAACTACAATAGATGCATTTGAAAGTCTCCTTGCCAGCAATAAGGCTTCGTCACCAAAGTCTTTTGGGCTAAATCCAAGCTTTCTATCGGCTTTGATAATTCCACTAGAGTTCTCAAGTCGTCCCTTATAGCCTCTCATCAAAATCATGACCTGTTTTTCTTTAGATCCTAAATACTCTGATAGCCACATGGTGAAAGGGGTCTTTCCAGTTCCACCAAAAGTAACATTCCCAACAGAGATGATAGGGACATGATATTCATTAGACTTAAAGACATCGTAAGTGAAAAAGAATCTTCTAAGTCTATAAGACCATTCCCAAACTAGAGATAGAGGGTATAAAAAGATATTAAAAACTTTATACAGACCTAACATGATGAAGCCCTCTTTTTAGAATAAGCTTCATTAATAACCTCAGCCATATAAAGGCCGGGGTTTGACCCATCTCCCTTTAACATTTCTTTTGTTAATTTTAATTTTGATTTAAGTGCTGAATAGGCCTCACGACTGTTACACCATTTTTCTAATTGTTTATTTAAGTTAGTCTGGTCTACTCTCTCTTGAATTAATTCAGGGTAAACCTCTTCTTCATGAACAATATTTGCCAACGAAATAAATCCCTTATAATTAACAAACGTATAGAAGATGAATTCATTTAAAAGTGAAGTCTTATAACAAACGATTGTAGGTACTTCAAAAAGGCTACAGGTTAAAGTCACGGTTCCACTTGCTGCCAAGCAAAGATGAGCTTTCTTAAGTGCGGTAGTTAAGCTTGTATCTGGATAGATTTCATCAAAATATTTCGCGTATGGCTCATATAGTTTTTCATCAACGTTTGGAGATTTTACTAATAAGGCCCTTACTTTTCTTTTTTTTCTCAAATTAATTAATGACTTAATATACTCAGGAAGTAAGTTCTTAACTTCAAAGTTTCTAGATCCAGGTAAAATGAGGAGGTTAATCTCATCTTCCATCGATTCAAAACTGCGCTCTGGAAGTTCTCTTGAAAGCTCCTCTTTATAAGTAAGGTATACGGGATGGTTTACCCCATAAACTCTCTTTACACCTCTATCATTAAACCATTTTTTTTCAAAAGGGATGATCGTAAATAAAGTGTGAACGGCCTTCTCAAGTGCCTTTGCTCGCCAAGGCTTCCAGGCCCATGCCTGAGGAGCCACGTAATAAAGTATTCTCACACCTTTTTTACTTAACCTTTTGGCCAGTCTTAGGTTGAAATCTTGAAAGTCTATAAGAATGGCAACTTTGGTTCCCCTTCTCTCTACTTCTGACTCCATTTTTTCAAGAGCTTTTTTATAAAAGGGAATTTTAAAAATAACTTCACTAAAGCCCCAGCTACTAAAATCTTTTAAGTGATAGAGAAGAGAAACACCTTTTTCTTTTAGTAGCTCCCCGCCAACACCCCAAAATTCAAGTTTATCGCAATCTTTAGAAATATCATCAAAGAAGCTGATGGCATGCTCTTCTCCTGACTTTTCACCTGCAATAATAAGACAATTTGGAGTTTCCATAATTATAGAGGTTCGGCCTTTCCGCTTTCCAATGATCTTTGAACGGCATCTACCCAAGTCACGGCCTTTATCCCATCTGACATTGATACTGGAGACTCTAAATTTTTCAGAATTGAGCTATAAAAAAGCTTTTGTTCCTCTAGTAGATGGTCTGCTTTTTCATACGACTTTTTAACAATATTTTCAGGTGTTGCCCCGGGGCTTGCGTAGGAATAAGAGTAATTCATGAGATCGATTAATAAAGTTCCTCTTTTTCCAATAATTTGAACTTTTCTTTGTTCTTCTACATGCCCCCTACCACAAATAAGTATCGCTCTTCGTCCTGATGAAAAATTAACGACGGCAGTAACATGGTCCCACTTGTTGGTATTTATTTTATGTCCAGCGGCATACACATCTTTAGGCTCTTCTTCAAACAAATGCCAAAGTAAATCTAAATCATGAATCATTAAGTCACTAACCACATCTACGTCAGTAGCTCTTCCTTTAAAGGGAGCATATCGGTCAATAGTAATACATGCCTTATCGTCGAAGAATTGCTTTAACTCGCTATCACTTTTTATTGTTTTCCAAACATTGTGAAATCTTTCACTATGCCCTACTTGAAGGACAAGATTGTTTGGTAACTTTATTTGGTTAAGTTTGATTGCATCTTCAAGAGAACTCGTAAGAGGTTTCTCACAAAACACATGTTTCCCAGCATTTATAAGATTATTTACTAAGCTATAATGTGTAGACGTTGGTGTGGCTACAATTGCAGCATCTATGTCATTTAAAACTTCTGAAAGATCAAGCTCAATTCTTACGTCAGGGAATAGCTCACTGGCCCTACTCTTACCTTCTTGCGAGTTTTCAACAATAGCAACAAGTTCAGCATCTTCAAGTGAGATTGCCTTTTCAACATGCCATCGTCCTAAATATCCACAGCCAATTACGGCAACTTTAACTTTTTTCAAAAGGTTTCCTTAAGACATAAACGGAGCAATTCCTACTTCACTTCTTCTTATCTCAGCAGCCATTTCATTTATGATTTCGTTATCCTTGAACTCTTCCATCAATTCAGCATGATCAATAAAAGCCCTAGGAGACAGTGCGTTTGATTCCATCATCCTATAAAAGTCTACAACTTCAGAAACAATATTCTTGGCGTAACCGTTTCTTCTGAGACCAATTATATTTATCCCTTTTAATCTCACTCTATTTCCATAGCCCGTACAAAAAAGTGGAATATCTCTATCGACAGCAGAAGCTCCACCTAAGTAGGCACCTCGCCCTAGTGAAACGAATTGAGAAATATTACAGCCACCACCAATAATGACTTTGTCGCCAATTTTTACATGGCCCGCCAAATTAGTAGAGTTAGCAAATATACAATCACTTCCAACACTCACATCATGACCTAGATGAACATGGGCCATAAACATATTTCGGTCACCAACTTTTGTTACCTTGTTTTCTTTAAGTGTTCCTCTGTGAATGGATACATACTCTCTAAAGAGATTATTATCTCCAATAACGGTTTCCGTAGGTTCGTCTTTATATGTTTTATCCTGAGGAGGTGCTCCTATAGAACAAAACTGAAAAAACTCATTATTACTTCCAGCCTTAAGAATCCCATCTAAAATAACATGACCATGAACTTTACAATTATCACCAAGTTCAACACCTTCGCCTATGATGGAATAAGGTCCGATTGATACATTTTCACCGATCTTTGCTGAGTCACTTATAATTGCAGTTGGATGAATATTGCTCATTTAAAATCCTATAATTTAACAGTGGCCATTACAGTGGCTTCTGACATTAATGTTTCTCCACAATGGAGCTCACACTCATAAGTAGCAAATGGACCTCGGCATTTAATGCTTTTTGATTTAATTATCAAATCCATTTCAGGGCCAATTGGTTTTCTAAACTTTGCATTACTTACTGAAATCAAAGCCACCTCCATATTGCTATCACTAGGATCTTTTACCGTTTTAATTAATCCAAAGGCTGCCGCTTGAGCCATCATTTCAACTTGAACAACCCCAGGTAAAACGGGGTTTCCAGGAAAGTGACCTGCAAATATGGGGTGATCTTTTTTTGTTCTATAGTGGGCAATAACTTCAGAGTTTACAGTATCTTTTGCCGCTATCACTTCTCCATCTTTAAGGTCTAACCCAGGGTATTCCACAGACTCAACCGAATCAATAAAGAGAAAAGGATCCCTATGGGGTAGAAACTGCATGACTTGTTCTTTATTCATCAACATAAAATCCTCACTTCTTTTTTAAAGACTCTTTTCTAACGAAAGCGATTCCACGCATCCATTCTTTAAGAGGTCTAGCGGGGTGACCACCTAAAACCGTTCCGTCCGGCCAATCTGTATTGACGAGGGCACCGCCCGCCACTTGGCAGCCTTTTCCAAGTTTCATATTGTCGCCCATTCCTGATTTACCGCCAAAGACGGTGAAGTCATCTAAATGAGAGCTTCCACCAATGGCCACATGACCACAGATCATAACACCTCTGCCTAAATGACAGTTGTGACCGATTTGTACATTATTATCTAATTTTGATCCCTCTCCGATTATGGTTGGAGAAAAAGTTCCACCATCAATTTGAGAATTGGCACCAACCTCTACGTGGTTTCCAATTTTAACCCCACCCATATGCCATACTTTATGGTGGACTCCAGAATCATGATTATAACCAAATCCGTCAGCACCTATTACAGAGCCAGAGTGAATTCGAACATCATCTCCTATTTCAACAAATGGATAGATACTTGTATTCGGATAAAGAACACAATTAGAACCAATCACAGAGTTGTCCATAACCACAGCACCTGGATATAGAACACTATTTTCACCAATGGACACGTTTTTACCAACAAATGCTCCATCATGAACTTTAGCACTGGCGGCGACCTTAGCCGGTGCCTGCAGGATTGAAGAATACTTTAAATCATAAAAAGGCTTTGAGAGGTGGCTTACGGCCAGCTCAATATTACTTGCCTTAGCTATAAATAGTGGCTCAAATTTTTTTAAACTCGAAGCTTCAGACTCTAATTTTTCACTGAGTAGAATTCCTATTATTGGTAATTCAGAATCCAGAACTCTGTCTAAGTACTTTTTATTTTTTATAAAAAGTAGTCCGTTTAAAACGGGAAAGTCTAAATCACAAATACAGCTAATTTCTGAAGTTGAATTACTACCTGTAATTAATTTTAAATCTGGAACTATTTTTTGAAGATCTTCAAATTTCATAAGTCTCATATAGTAAGGGGGAACATATAGTTCCCCCTACCCTCAAATTATTTAATTCAAAAAATTATTTATGCTTTTTATCGTACGCTTTAATAACGTCATTTGTTAGGTCCTTAGATGACTTTGCGTAAACAACCGGAGCCGTACTAACTTCGAAAGTAATATCCACACCGGACTTCTTTGAAACTTGATCGATAACAAGTTTCAGCTTTTCAAGGATTGGTTTTTTTAATTTATTTTCCATTCCTTGCATTTCTTTTTGGTATTTAACTGATTTTTGTTGAAGCCTAAGAATTTTCTCTTGGATCTTCTGTCCACCTTCGGCTTTTTTCTTATCACTTAGTAGATTTTTTCTTTTTTCAAAGTTCTCTTGTTCTTTTCGAATCGCACTTTCTTCTTTTTTGAGAACTTTTTGTTTCTCCTCAAATTTTTTCTTAAGCTGACTCCTTACCCTCTTACCTTCTTTAACCGAAAGTAGAATTCTTTGAATATCCACCTTGCCAACAACAAACTTGGCATAAACTGGAGTTGAAATAAAAAGGCTAAAAACCATGAATAACAATACTGAATTTCTCATATTGACGCGCTCCTAAAAAACACTGCAAAAGTCTAGAATAATTGTCCTATATCAAAATGAAATTGGCTACCTGGATTCGTCGATTTATGGTTCAACGGATACCCAAATTCAAAGCGTAAAACACCGATTGGGGAGAACCATCTAAAACCGAAGCCCCAATCTAGGTGAATATCAAAGTCATCAATGGCCTGGGCATCCCCAGCATCCATAAACACAACCCATTTGAGTCCTGCTTCCCTGGCTAAAGGGTGCTCTATTTCAAGTGAGGTATAACTCGCAAATAGTGATCCTGAATTAAAGGTTCTTGTAATCCCGTTTTTTGTACCAGTTGTTTTTGGTCCTACGGCCTCAAAACTAAAGCCTCTAAGGTTACGAGCACCACCAAGAGTAAACTTTTCAGTTCTTGGAATGGCCTGTCCGTTTTGCTTTTCAAGTTTTGAAGTGTACCAACGGGATCGAAAGACGAAGTCTCCATAAAAGTTTTTAAAATATCTGGCGTCTAAATCATTTTTCCACCATTTCTTATCACCACCAACACCGGCGTACTCTGTTGAAACAGATAAGTAGTAACCATTCTTAGGCTCCATTCTGTTATCTCGCTTATCTCTAACTAAACTCGTCTTCACTGAAGAGGCAATTCCATTTTCAACTTTTTCATCAACTGATGGATCGTTAACGGCCTTAATTTCTGTATCTTCAAGCTTGTAGGTTAAAAAGAGACGTGTGTAATCAAAAATAGGATATCCTACTCTTAAAGCGAAACCATCTTTACGAAAGCTGAACGACTCACTCGTTTCATTTTGCTGACGAAAGACATCAAAGCCAGCTGTCCATTTTGAATCAAAGAGATAGGGTTCAGTAAATCCTAAATTATAAGTTTTATTTGAGTCGGATAAAGAGAGACTGAAACTTAAATTCTGACCCAGTCCTCTAAAATTGGTTTGAGCAATCGAAGCCTGTAAAAAACCTCCTGTCGCCGTTGAGTAACCTGCACCAAGAGAGATTTGTCCTGTATTCCTTTCCTTTACATTGATTTCAACATCCAAAACATCATCTTTTCCTTTTGGAGAAACGGTATTGAAAACTACGCTATTTGGTTCAAAGAATCCTAACCTATTAACATTTTCTTTTGATCTTCTAAGATCGGAACCACTAAACCTGGCGCCCTCAATTATTCGAAGCTCTCTTCTTACAACCTTGTCACGAGTTTTAGTATTACCCTTAACAATGATCTTACCGAAGTAAGCCATCTTTCCTTTCTCAAAAGAAAACTCAACATCAACTTTATTTTCACCTGGTACAACGTGAAGAGTTCTTAGTACGTTTGCAAAGGCATAGCCTTCATCCTGATACATCTCAGTTAGTTTTTGAATATCTAATCTTAGTAGTTCTTCTGAGTATGTTGTCCCTTCTTTCATTCTAACTTCTTTACGAAGCTCTTCTTCTGGAAAGAGAATCTCTCCCTGAAAAGTCACACTATTAACTGTAAACTGAGGCCCTTCTGTCACTTTTACTGTGATAAAGACCCACTTCTTATCATCGCTAACGGTAATTTCAGGGTTACCTACGTTAACTTGCAAGTAACCTTTAGTTTTATAGAAGTACTTAAGCCTTTCAATATCTGTCTGAAAGTTAAATTCCTTGAAGTTTCCTGAGCCTGACATAAAGGAAAATAGGGATTCTTCCCTCGTCTCCATTATATCCTTAAGCTGACCGTCGCTAAAGGCCTTATTTCCTAGAAACACGACCTGCTTAACTCTAACCTTATCGTATTCTCTAATTTTAAAAGTAACTTCGACGTTTTCAGTATTAATTTGCTTGATACTATAATTTACTGTCGCGAGGTAAAATCCTTTTTCCTCGTAATGTTTTTGAATAGCTCCCACATCTGTTTGAAGAGTATTGATGTCCAGAATTGAAAACTCCTTGGTTTTCATCTGACTCACAATATCTTCTTCATCTATCTCTCTATTTCCTTCTAAAACGATTTTTGCGACTATTGGTTTTTCTTTTACTTTAAATACAAGTGTATTCTTCCCAGCTCTAACTTTGTGATGAGCTTCTACGAATTCAAAATATTTTAGGGAGTAGATTTTTTCTAAGTCTCTTTTAAGAACATAATTATCTAAACGCATTCCTGGTTTAACATTTATTTTTTCAAGAATAGCTTCTTTTTCTACTTTCTTAATTCCGACGACATCGATGTCATCAATGCGGAATAGATTTTTTCTTGGACCAATATCTTCAATAGCAAAAACCGAACTCGCCATTAGCAAGTTCGCAAGAAGTAATAGAAATCCGTTGAGAAGGGTCTCTCTACGTGGCATTGTCCCTCTATAGTAAAAAAATTAATTGCGGTGTTTTTCTACCTCAGTAGATTACTAGAATAAAAAGCACCGGTATTGGAAAATACCAATAATTTTGTATTCTTACAAAGCGAAAAAAAGATTATGGCAGCGCAGGAAGGCCATCCTGCATTAGACCATCCTTCATGAAAAGTTGGTTATCAAATTCTTTTGCCACGATATTGTCATGAGTCACAACAAGAAGCGTTGAGCCAAAGTCTAGGGCCAATGTTTTAAGGATTTGGGCCACATTCATACTATTCTCTGAATCAAGGTTTCCAGTGGGCTCATCGCAAAGCAATATTTTTGGCTTTAAAGACAAAGCCCTAATGATATTGACTCGCTGCTGCTCTCCCCCGGATAATTCAAAAGGATATTTTTTTAAACAGTGAGAAACTTTTAAACGCTCTGCCAAATTTTCAACTTCACTCTTCAGGTTTGCTTGACTCACTCCACCAATTTTCGCCGGCAGGAGAATATTATCTAAGCAATTCATGGACGGAAGGAGAAAGTGAAATTGAAAAACAAAACCCACTTCACTATTTCTAAACTTGGCCATTTGCTCATCATTTAGTTTTGATAAATCTCTTCCTGCAATTTCAATTGTTCCTTCACTTGGGCGATCTAGACCTCCAAGTAAATATAAGAGAGTACTTTTTCCCGAGCCACTCGAACCTTGAATAGCGTACTGTTCACCAGCTTCAAGATTTACAGAGACCCCATTCAAAGCAAAAACTTTTCCAAAATTCTTTTTTAAATTTTGAACTTGAATAAAACTCACGCAAATTCCCTTCGCAGTCCGTGTAGAATCGAACGCTTTCTAAGTCTTCTCATGCTAAACCAAGATAGTAATAAAAGCCAAACTAAGGATAAAGCAAAAACGACTACATAATCTGTAACTTCTAAAGAAATTTTAATTGTTCCAAGCCTATATACGTCTCCGGGCAATTGAAATATAGCTAAGTGCTCAAGGCCAATACCAAAAAGCTGAACTAACCCAATGGAAAGCACACAAGAGCTAAGCCAAAGAATTAAAACAAATTTATACCAGGTCTCACTCATTTTTGCCTGACTCATTCCAAGGGCCTTAAACAAAAACATTTCCCGGCTTCTTTTTTCATTAACAAAAATAATAAAAGCGACGATATTAAAGATCGAAATAACCACGATAATTTGAAGGATAAGACCGATCATAAATTTTTCATGTTTTACTGCGCTAATTAACGTAGAGAATTCATTCCAAAAAGGTTGAACAGAATACTCAAAACCCAGTGCCTCCCTTAGCTCATTGACTGAGGTTTGAACTTTTTCGGTATAGAGATTGGGATTATTATTAAAATTAACACTTTCCGATTCTGGAATTTTTAAAGAAACCATATTGATTTCATTCTCGATGCCAAGAACTTGCTGGAGTTCTACCAAGTTCATATACATTAATCTTAAATTTTTTGGATAGATTCCATGATCTACAACACCTGCAACTTTATACCTTTGAAGGAGGGGAAGACCATTCAAGTCTTTATTCCCTTTACCAAAAGCAATTGTGATAAAGTCTCCAGCTTTAACTTTTAAAAACTTTGCTAATTCTATACCTAGCCTAACTTCTCCGCTATTGAGTTTCGTAGGTATTCCCGTAACTTCAGAAAAAGATTTAGTGTCAACTCCTTTAACAAGTACTCCTTTAGAACTTTCGTTTACGATAACGAATCCCTCTGATTGAACAAAGCCCGTATACTTGTCTACGTTCATTGATTCTAAGGTATCAAGAGGTTGACCTCGCAAGCTAAAAAATCCATCTCTTGAATAAAAAGAAATATCTCCAGTAGATTCTTTAAGGCCAAATTTTAAGGTTTTAACAAAACCATCCATTATGGCTACCGTAGACAGAATAACAGCTATAGAAAATGAAAAACCAACTAAAGCACCGATGGCAAATCGAAAAGATGACTTTTCTAAAAAGAGAACGCTAAAGAAGTCTTTAAACATCGTCGCTCGCTCCCTCAGGAATTTCTTTATGGACCTGCCATCTTAAAAAAGAATCCATAAAGCTATCGAGATCTCCGTCAAGAACTCTTTCAGCTTGTCCCATTTCACAATTTGTTCTGTGGTCTTTGACCATTTTATAGGGATGAAGAACATAACTTCTAATTTGTGCCCCCCAACCAATTTCCTTTTTATTTGCCTCTTGCTCAGCCTCTTTAGCTTTTTTCTTTTCCATTTCAAGATCGTACAAGCGCGACCTCAATACCTTCATGGCCTGAATTTTGTTTTGAAGCTGACTTCTCTCATTTTGGCAGGTCACAACTAACCCAGAAGGATTATGGGTAATTCTTACTGCGGAATCCGTCGTGTTAACAGACTGACCACCAGCTCCGCCTGAGCGATAGACATCAATTCTTAAATCTTTATCCTGAATATCAATTTCTATATCATCATCTATTTCCGGAGAAACAAAAACGGAAGCAAAGCTTGTATGCCTTCTAGCATTACTATCAAAAGGCGAAATTCGAACAAGCCTATGAACACCAGATTCAGATTTCATAAGTCCGTAGGCATAGTTACCAGTTACAGTAAAAGTTGCTGATTTAATTCCGGCGGAATCACCATCCTGAACATCGAGTACTTGGATTTTAAATTTTTTAGATTCTGCCCATCTCGTTAACATCCTGTAGAGCATCGAGGCCCAATCACATGATTCAGTCCCTCCAGCTCCAGCATTGATTGAAATGATGGCATTATTTGGATCCACTTCTTCAGAAAGTAGTACCTTTTGTTCTGCTTTTAAAAAAGCTTCTAAAAAGTTTTCGTATATTACTGCAGCCTCGGTTGCAGATGCTTCATCACCATCTGATTCAGCAAACTCGACTAGTACTTCGAACTCATCCCAAAGTTCTTGGAGTTTATTATAAGTATTCGTAACATCTTGAATTAAGGATTTTTCTTTTTGAATCTTAGAGGCATGATCAGAATCCTCCCAGAAACCCTCTAGGGCCTCTAAGTCTGCTATCTCTTTTAAGCGATGGTTTTTTTGATCAATTTCAAAGCGACCTCCGGAGTGAGGCGAGTTTATCTTCGTAAGATTTAATATCGGACTTACATTCATCTAATTTAATTTTAATTGCCTGATCCACTATTACCTCTTTAATCGCTTTGATATTTTTTTTAACAACGTATTTTCTAAATCTTGCATTATCTTCTCTTCAGCTTCAGAAATTTCATGATCGTATCCAAGAACATGAAGAAAACCGTGAACCAAAAGATGTACTGTCTCACCCTCTAGGTCAATCTCAAATTCCCCAGCTTGTTTTACGGCCACTTCCTTACAGATAATAACGTCTCCCAAGTTTAGCACGCCCATTAGCATAAGGTCTTCACCTTCCCTTAGTTGCTCATGGACAGGGAACGAGAGCACATCTGTTTTCTTATCTTTATTTCTATACTCTTTGTTTAAGCTTCTAATTTTTTGTGCACCACAAAGTGTTAGAGTCATTTCTATTTCTTTCACCCCGTGAGACTTAAGCCCAAGCCCTTTCTTGTTTAAGACAAAATCCTCAAACACAGGTAAACAAGCACTTAAATAGCGCTTTAACTTGGCCTTCTTAACCCATGGGTTGTTTCGGCTTGTATCGATGAGCTCCAAAGTGAAGCTGTTATTTTTGATTTGTTGAACAATCATAACTTTCCGTTTACCTATAGTAAGGTACATCTGACAATGAAATCAAAGGTGAAACGAATGGAAATGCCCGAATTTTCGCGCCTTACACAGGTCGTCAAAAAATTAAGAGACCCAAATGGCGGTTGCCCTTGGGATTTAAAGCAAACTCATAGCTCGCTTCTCAAGTACTTAATCGAAGAGTCCTATGAGTTTATTGCTGCGGTTGAAGATGGCAATCCTAAAGAAATGGAAGATGAGATTGGTGACGTCCTTCTTCAAGTACTTCTTCATTGTCAGTTTGCCTCGGAAGAAAACAATTTTGATATTGAATCTGTTTCAAAAAACTTAGCTGATAAAATGATTCGAAGACATCCTCATGTTTTTGAATCTGAAGATAAAAACATAGATGCTGATCAAGTCGTTTCAAATTGGGAAGAAATTAAGAAAACAGAAAAAGGTGAAACGGAAAAAAGTTTGATTGATGATTCCTATCTTAAGTTCCCTGCGCTTTTTGCGGCCAATAAAATTGGAAAGAAAACGAAAAAGATAAAATTTGATTGGGATAATGCTTCTCAGGTTGCTTATAAAGTGGAAGAGGAGTGGCAAGAGCTTAAAGAAGAAATTGGTCCAATGGAAAATGGTGGAAGTGTTAATCAAGAGCGCTTGTTTGAAGAGATGGGCGACTTTCTCTTTTCCGCAGCTCAGCTTGCCCGTCATTTGGATATCGATCCAGAAGAAGCCTGCCGACAAGCGAATAAAAAATTCCTCAAAAGATTTCAGCAGATGGAAAGTTTAATTAAAGAGGCTGGCAAAGATATAAACAATATGAACCAAGAACAAATGGATCATTATTGGGACCAGGTAAAAATGAATGAAAAAGCTTAAGGATGAACTAGTAAAACTAAAACCTGAAGATAGACTTTATCAAGTCGCTCACCCTGTAATTGGTCTGACAGGCGGAATCGCGACTGGAAAAACCACAGTCTCTAGGCTTTTTGCTAAAGAAGGTATTCCAGTTGTCAGCGCTGATGCCCTGGTTAAAACAGTTTATGAAAAAATCGAAACGATAAAATTTATTAACGAAAACTGGCCTTCGGCCGTCAATAAAAATGAGGTCGACTTTTCTATTCTTAGAAAAATCGCCTTTTCAGAAGATTCCAACCGAGAAAAAATAGAACAGTTTATTTATGCTCGAATGTCTGAGGCGTTTAAAGAACATTATTCTATGTTTAAAAACCCTAGTTTAATGGTTTACGACGTTCCTCTTCTCTTTGAAAAAGGACTCGCTCCACTCGTGGACATTTCTATTTGTGTATATGCCCCAAGGGAAATTCAAGTCAAACGCCTTCTAGAAAGAGATGGTACCAATCTTGAGTTGGCTGAAAAGATTCTCTCAGCTCAAATAGATATTGAAGATAAAAAAGAAGCCGCTGACTTTATCATAGATAATAGTCGCGGCCTTGATGAGTTAAATTCTAATTTTAAAAAGCTTCTAAAAAAAATATCTTAAGCATTCATCTCTGGAAAAGAGGTGGTTGGTTTTGCAGCCTCTTGCATATCGTTTTCTACGATAAACTTGATTTCTTTGGTTACATTGCCATCTTCGGCAAAGCTATCATAAAGGTTCTTAAGTGCGGCGACCATTGTTTCATCAACAACTTCACTTTCTTGACCGATAATTTGAGAATCGTACATATTGGTTTCAATAAACTCTCGGTATGAGTCAAACCTTTTTCTCACTTCAGTAAGTTCAGGTGTTTCAGTTCTTTCTAAAATTAGCCCTACCTTTGATAAGCATACATCCATTGTTTGTACGACTTGGCTAAATTCTTTTAGAGTTGAGTCAAAACCTCTTACTTCCATCTTAATTTTGTCTAATGCTTGCTCGAATTGAGGGTCTATACTCTTATTAAAAATTAGAGTCTGCTCAACCGTCCTTATCATTCGAGTTCTATAATCTTCAACTAGCGATTTCAATTCTTTGAGATTTTCCTTATGCCCCATTACAGTATCAAAGGCTTTTTCATTTTCACTAAGAACATTTTGAATCCTACTCGAAGCTACGATGAGATCATCTTGTTCTCTATAAAGTTCCTTAGTCGTTTTCATACTTTCAGAAAATAATCTTTCGATTTCATTTCTCATTTCAACCGACTTAATAATAGTTCCTTTAGCAACTCTAAAATTTTCGCTAATGAGGTTTTGAAGATCTTCTTTAAATTTTGTTAACTCGGCGACATCGCTAATTGATTTTTGATAATCAGTAATTTGAAGGTCTAAATCATCAATCTCTGCGATGAGTCCTTCTTTTTCTGCCGTAATCTTTTTATGAAAATCTTGAAACTTATCAAAAATATTTGAAATTCCTGCTACTTCAAAATCACTAGCTATCTTTTCTTGAAAATCAGAATCGTATTTATTACTAGATAGGGCGTCAAGAGTTCTTGAAACAGGTCCAACCAAACTTTTAGTTTGATTACTAAGAGTATCCTCTAAAGTTCTAAGTGGATAAAAGATTACCATTAGCCTTTTTTGCCCGGCATACTGAACGGGAGATACATACATCTCAAAAGGCGCTGATTCTTGCTGCTTATCTGCCTTAACCTGAATCTGATAAATTCCCGCAATATCGTGCTCTATGGCCTCAAAGATTGGGTCATTTTCACCTAAGTTCGTAAAGCGTTGTAAGTAGTCCCAAGTAAGAGAGTCTTCTTTTTTATTTTCTAAATTCCATGATTCATAAAAATGTCCATTGGCCCAAACAAGATTTAAGTTTGAATCAAGAAGCATCGAAGAAAAAGGCATGGCATCTTGAAAGACTGTCCCAAAACTCATTCTTTTATGAATATATTCGCGGTACTTATCGAGCTCCCTTTGAAACTCAGGAGTTCCATCTGCCACAGGTTTAACTTCGATTGGTAAGATATGATTCTTAAGAATTGAAACCGTTTCTCTTTCACTTTCAATCGCATTATTTATGCGATCTCTTTTTAGAAAATAAAAGCTCCCGGCAACAGAGGCTATTAGAAAACTTAAAAAAGCAATTAAGCCAAAGAGAATATTCCTTGATCCAGATTCAAGATTTAGTCTTTTATTTACTATACTAGGACCTACTTCGTTGCTCCATTTAATATACTTCTCTCTTAGATCGATCACAGAGCTTGAGAAAGACTTAAGATTTTCTTTGTAGTTTCCAAGCATTTCAATTTCTGTTTTAAGAGCTTTTAATCTTAGAAGTATTCTGGCTTTATCAGCAGATTTTAATACTGAACTTTCTGTGATTTTTTCCATAAAGGCGACATCCCTAGAAAGGCTATTCTGAAGACCTCTTATCCTTTCATAAGTATAGTATCCAGGACTTTTTGAAGGGTGATGCTGCAACTTCGCTTCTAAGCGTTTTCCATTCCTTGTTAACCTTCTCCAGTAATTATTCTGAGCAAACATTCTAAAGCCAGTCACTTTAGTTTTTAAGACCCCAATTATTTTCTTAAGTTCGGGATTAGAAATCATACCTACTAAAGACTTTTTTGATTCAAGTAGAGATTTATGAAGGAGCTGGTATGATTCAGAATCAACATCAGTATTAATAGCTTTAATTTGTTTTCCAAACTCTTCAGCAATCTTGATAGACTCTCTGGCCCTGTCTTGTTCAGCTAAGGTTTTAATCTTAGAAACATGCTTGTAGTCCTTTAACCTATTAAACTTAACCGCAGTCTCATAAGTTCTCGCAACATTTTCTATATTATGAGATCCATCGAACCAGAAGTTCTTAATCCCATACCCAATACTTATAATTGAGACGACACCGACAAAGACAAAAAATTTATGAACACTAGAAAAATGAACTGACTTCACTTTCACTCCACAGGTAAATGAAAATTTGGATTACTTACTCAGGATCGAAAAAATATCGAGATTATGAACAGGTTTTGAAGGTTTTCCAAATACCTGATCTGTTAATAGCTTCTCACATCCTGTGCCGTTAAATCCGTTAATGGGGGCTATATCCCCGTCTCTTGGTATTATGATGGACAGGGGGCGAAATAGGAAGGGAAAATGAAAAAGTGCGGGCTTTGCTCCAGCCGCTACAGACTTTTTAACTACCTCAGAATTTAGCTTCTCAAAATAATAAAATTCACCATTAGCACTCATTATCAGAGCAGTTTGGTTATGTATTGCTTCTATTTTTTGAATAGGAATTTGATAGTCAGGAAAAATATTTGATAAGTTCACTCGCCTTTTAACGAGATCAATATTGTAAGCAAAATCCTCAACATGTGAAAAATCGAAATTAAAAATGACCTGATGAGCTTCTCCTACTGTAAAGGTTGGCAAACATTTCATTTTAAAGAATTCTCTACTCAGTCTATAGACCTCAGCTTTAATGCTACTCAGGTCATGATAACTTTCAAGCTTTGCCACAATAGTTAGATTTTTGTTTGTATAGCTAGCTTCAATTAAACCCTCAACAGGAAATAAAGATATGAGCTTTATCGCATTTGGAACAGTTTCAATTAACCTACCCCACTGCATAAGATTAAGAGTTGATTTAGTCTCTCTAATGATTAGCTGACGACAGTTCTCTATCGTTAATGCAGCTTCTTCTAAAAGAAAAATAAATTCCGCTTGGATTTTTTCTTTTACAGGGTTTAAACCTGGATGATTCTCCAGGCTTAGTTCCGCTTTTCTTCGAATTTCTGATAGATGATAGTGAACTCTATTTATGACGGGAGATAAACCTGGCTCAGCTAAAAGATGAAGGTCCTCAATAGCATCCATTCCGTGCTTATAATCCTTCAAGAACTTTCCACTTAAGCGTAAATCCATAAACTTCCTGTTTTAGTGCCTGTTACCTTTTGGGACACACTGCTAAATTTATTTCGCTTTGAGTCCCAAAAGGTAACAGGCACTTTTTAGCTTGCTAAATCTTCTGGTGCATCCAGAACACCTCTAAGCTTACCTTTAAGCTTTAAAATGGCCTGGGTATGAAGCTGCGAAACCCTAGATTCAGTTACATCTAAAACTGACCCAATTTCTTTAAGGTTTAGGTCTTCATAATAATATAGTGAAAGAACAAGCCTTTGCTTTTCTGGCAACTGACCAATCCCTTCTTTAAGTTTTTCTCTTATATTTTTATGACTAACAGCTGTAAATGGATTTACCGTACGGCTATCTTCCATTAAACCTGCCATTAGCTTTTTATCACCACGGTTAAAGGTGGCTGAGTCATCGATATTTAATAGTGAAATTGATTTTGCTTTATTAAGAAGGTCGTGAAATTCATCTTGGGTGCAGTTTAGTTCTTTGCACATTTCATCGTCAGTTGCTGGGCGATTAAATTCAGACTCAAGCTTGGCATAAGTTCTCTCGACTAACTTTGCCTTTTCTCTAATTGATCTTGGTACCCAGTCCTGCGCACGAAGCTCATCTAAAATGGCTCCTCTTACTCTAAACTCGGCATATGTCTTAAATTTATTATCTCTTGTAGGGTCAAACTTCTCGATCGCATCCATAAGACCAATAACGCCACATGAAATTAAATCATCGAGCTCAATATTGGCAGGAAGTCTTGCTGCAATTTTCTGAGCAATAAACTTCACCAGTGGTGCATACTCAACTACAATTTCGTCTTTAACCTTCGGGTCTACAGTCGAACGGTAATCTTTCAAGTTTTTTAATTTTTTCGAGAGTGATGACATCAAGCGCTCCTTAGCTTCCTAGTTGAACTTCTTGTTCAAGGTCATCTACGCCACTATTTGAAGCGTAGGGTACCGAGGAATCTTCTCCGCTTTTAGAAGTGGACAAAGTGGTACCGATGTCTTCTTCGACAAATCGTCGGAGCACGTTAATAAAATTCTTATGTATTTTAGAACCGGCATCTTTTAACAGTAACCGGTCAAAATGGTCTACTTCTAGGGACTCAAAGTTCAGTCCCCCAAGCACTGGAAGTCTACAAGAAAGGAAGTTACTTACTGTTTCACTCAGGCTTTTAACTAATTTTTCATATTGTCTATTTGAAGACACCTTATTGAGTAAGAGGTGATTTTCACTTACTCCATACTTAGTGTTAAGAATCTTGATTAGGGAGTAGCTATCGGTGATTGAGGACCTGTCAGGGGTCACTACAACAAAGCGATAATCACAATAAGCGCTTAAGGATAGAGACTCTTTGCTAAGACCAGCTGGGCAGTCGAGAAGAATAAAGTCATATTCTTTTTCATGCTCTACCATAATATCGACTATCAGTTTATCAAGACCAGCTTCATTATCTAACAAGTCGTAATTTCCATTGCAGGCACTCAACAGATGAAAATTACCCTCTGTATAAATACAATCTTCAAAACTTTTCTTTGCACTTAGAAGATCATAAAAATTATCTGTAATAGGAAGGCCAAGTTTAACGGCCGTGTTCGAAAGATTAGTATCAAAGTCCACAAGTAAAACTCGGTATCCAGAATCTGATAGGACTTTTGCCATTTTGATACTTACTGAAGTTTTTCCAACTCCTCCCTTACCGCTTGTAATGGCAATACTATAAGTACGGTTAGGGATCTTTTTTAACTGATGCGCATCAAAGCGCTTGTGTGACATCAGCCATTCCGTGGCATTCTTAGTCGACATCCTGTCTCCTCAACTTCAATGGTTTATTTTCTAGCTCCTACTTTAGGAATTAAAAAAGACTCCCATTATTCGAATTGAAATATTCCGGCCAAAATCCTTTCAGCCGTTGCGGACTCGAGATCGTCTGGTACAACTTCCCCGGTTCCGAAAAACTTAAATGGTTGCTCTGGGTGGTCTTCACCAATATTGAAAAGTGCACCAAAATTTAAACACTCATCCAGGTGGGAAACCACAAGTCCATTTGCTAAGCTTCTGTACTTAGCAACCACCTTTCTATTATACAATTCAGAGTGAATTGCCGAAAGGGTGACCAAGACTTCCACATTATCAAATGCCCTTCTTAGACCATCAATAAACTTTTTTGTATTGTTTGGAACACCATCTTCTCCAACCTCATCGTTACCTGTTTTATAGTCAACGAAGACTGTCTTCCCTTGCTCAGTTGCTCTTCTACATTCACTTACAATTTCTGCAATACCATTAGTCTTAACGACGTCCATTCCAAAAACTTTTTCTGTGAAACTTCCCGTATTATCAAATTCAGTATTTCTAATAAGTACTGAATCTGGTTTAAGAGCTGCAATTTTTTGAAGCATTGAAGTTTGTCCAGATGAACTATCAGACACCATAACTGTAATAGCTGGAGCTGAGTTTTCATCGATTGTTGAAAATAATGGCATTTCAACATTTATACTTTTAATCATTTCTCTCAACGCAAACTCAAAAACAACATCCGCATCAGTTGTTTGATTTTCAGATAACTCAAACAAAGCCTTTTTCGTTAGATCTTGAATATATGAATCGCTGATATCTAAGCTTCTAAGAGTAGTTCTTAACTCATAAACGCCAATTGGCTCGCGCTTATCTAGTCTTTCAACAGATTGAGTAAGCTCGTAAAGTTTTTGCTCAAGCTCATCTATTTTATTTCTCTGCATTTCAACAAGTTGATTATCAGCTTCGTTTGTAATTGAATCCATCGACGTAGCTCTAGTCGTAGGCTCTTCATCTATAAAATTGTCGTAACCGAGGGTTGGCTCTTCAATTCTTTGAGTTTGTAAAGGAGTAGTTCTCTGCTGAGGCTCCGCTGTTGCTGGTCCAGTTAGAAAATCATCTAATGAAGACTTTATTTTATTTCCCATTTCTTTTACCGTTTTTACAGGCTTGTTTAGGCCCATACTTCCATAACTTGAAGCGGCGGTCGACTTTTGTTCTGTCATATTATGGCTTTGGATTTTTTCTTTAATATAGCTAGCTTGATCTGAATAAAATGTTTGTTTTTGATCTTCGTCTAGTACGTTATCGACTTTTGATTTCGCCACATAATTTTCTTCAGAGATTGCCGCTGTCACTTCAATTCTTTTTTTCTTGAAGGCACCTTTCAACCCTTTGTTCGTCACCGTTTTTAGGATGATGGCATCTGGGCCCAAATCTCTTTTAATCGTTTTAAGGGCTTCGTCCAATGAATCCGCTTCAAACTTTCTTACGTACATCTTATAACCTCACTGTGCCAAGAGATCTGATATTTGCATCAGAGCTTATTTCGTTATGACTTATAACTACCAAATTAGGGATAAACTTTTCTGTAAGCCTTTTAAAATGATTACGTACAACTGGCGAACATAGCACGATCATTTTTTCTCCCATATTTGTTGCCTCTTCGATTCTTTCGTTAAGGCTTGCTAAAATTGTTTGCGTTACTTTTGGGTCAAGACTCAACTGCTGACCCTGCTCTGTTTGGATGATATTGTTAGCAATGGATTCCTCTATTCCTCGGTCCAAAGTGAAGAGCGGTATATCACCCTGATCACTCCTGATTGCCTCCGTAATCGTCCTGTACAGAGATTGCCTCACCATTTCAGTTAGCTGGTCAGGATCTTTCATTACTGGTCCGTGCTCTGCCATTGTTTCAAGAACAGTTCTTAGATCACGTATTGAAACTCCTTCCCTAAGTAAATTTTGCAACACTTTCAGAACAACACCAAGCGATAATATGTCCGGAATGAGATCTGAGACGATTTTTGGGTTAGTTTCTTTGAAATTTTCCATAATTCGCACTAATTCTTGTCTTCCGAACAGCTCATGTAGGTTATTCTTGAGAATTTCCGTCAAGTGAGTGGCCACTACAGTTGAGAGATCCACTACGGTATATCCGTTATATTGAGCATCGTCTTTTTGCTCTTCAGTAATCCAAACAGCAGGCAATCCAAAAACTGGTTCCACAGTTTCCACTCCATCCATTTTTTCGATAACTGAACCAGGGTCCATTGCTAAAAAGTGATCACTCATAAGTTCACCTTTTGCAACTTCAATCCCTTTTACTTTTACAGAGTAACCACCTGGAGCTAACTCCAGATTATCTTTAATTTGAACTGAAGGAATAATCACACCCCAATCAAGAGCAAACTGTTTTCTAATATGTGTGATTCTTTCAAGAAGATCTCCATCTTGTTCTGAATCAACTAAGTTTACTAATCCGTAACCAACTTCTAGCTCTACTAGCTCAAGGCCAAGTAGGTCTTCTAGGTTTTCAGGAGTAGCCTTTTTGCTTTCAGCAACCTGTTGTTGTGCTTCTCTTTCTTCCTTTTCCTTATCAGTTTGAACGTAATAGCCAGCTGCCCCTAGAGCCACACTTGCAAATGTAAATGGGAACCAAGGAAGACCAGGAATAACCGCGAAGAATAATAAAACCACTGCGGCAATATAAAGAGACTTTGGATGTACACTAAATTGCTCAATAACCTGAGAACCAAGAGCATGATCAGCAGTATTTCGAGTGGCGATAACACCAGCAGCGGTAGAAACGATTAGAGCGGGAACCTGAGTGATTAGACCATCACCAACTGTAAGTAGTGTAAAAGTTTCTGCAGCCGTTGAAACATCCATTCCGTTTTGAGCGACACCAACAATGATTCCACCGATAATATTTATGGCCGTAATTAAAATACCTGCGATGGCATCACCACGAACAAACTTCGAAGCACCATCCATAGAACCGTAGAAGTCAGCTTCTTCGCCAATTTCTTTACGTCTTTTCTTTGCTTCAGCTTCATCGATTAAACCAGCATTTAAGTCAGCGTCGATGGCCATCTGCTTACCAGGCATAGCATCTAAGGTAAATCTAGCAGCAACTTCAGCAACTCTACCAGCACCTTTAGTGATAACCATAAAGTTGATAATGACTAAGATGAGGAAGACGATAATACCGACAACATAATTCCCTTCAACGACGAACTCACCAAAAGACCTAATGATATCACCGGCTGCGCCAGTTCCATCCGTCCCACCTCTTAAAAGAATATTTCTGGTTGAAGCTACGTTTAGAGACAGCCTAAATAAGGTCATCACTAATAGGATTGATGGGAAAGTACTAAAATCTAAAGGTCTCTTGGCGTAAACACTCATGAGAAGAATAACAACAGAGACAGATAAACTTAAAACTAGAAATAAATCCAAAACAGTTGGGTTAACTGGAACGACCATCACCCCTAGAGTGAAAAGAAGTCCTACTGCAATAAGTAAGTCAGAGCTACCCGTTAAAAATTTGAATCTTGATAAAAAATCATTCATCTCTTATTTCCTATACCCTTGCCTGCGGCTTTGGTTTTTGAACCACTCCTACAGCTTTCTTTTTTCTTTTTAACTTATAAACAAAAGCCAGAACTTCAGCGACAGCCTTATAAGCACTTCTAGGTACTGCTTCCCCAACTTTAACTGACTTGTAGAGTGAGCGAGCTAGTGGAACATTTTCAACTAAAGGAATATCGTGTTCTTTAGCAATTTCTCTAATTTTCATGGCCATATGATCTGCACCCTTTCCGATAATCTCTGGAGAGATCATAGTTTGGGTATCATATTTTAGGGCAATACTAATATGAGTAGGGTTTGTCACGATTACGTCGGCTTCAGGAATATCTTGCATCATTCTCTTATGAGCCATTTCTCTTTGAAGAGATCTAATTCTTTGCTTGATTTCAGGATTACCGTCTTTTTCTTTATGCTCTTTCTTAGCTTGCTCTTTTGTCATTTTGAGTTTGTTTGCATAGCTAATCTTTTGGTAAGCAAAATCTCCAAGAGCAATAATCGCCATACCGATGATGATAGCGAAGGCAAGTTTTGTTACGATCCACTTCCCATGCATAAATGAAGCAAAGAAGTCTAAATGAAAAAAGCCTGTATAAGAATTGATGTCATCCTTAAGGAAGTAGTAAACGATCGACATAATAAAAACAAACTTAAAAATCCCCTTAATGGCTTCAACTAAGGACTTCATTGAGAAAAGCTTTTTAAATCCACTGATAGGATTAATTCTTTCAGGTTTCCACTCAAGTACCTCTGGAGAAAAAAGAAATCCAATCTGAGCGACATTCGCTAAAACAGAAACACAAACAACCACAAAGAAAATTGGGGCGGTACATTTAAGTCCAGTGATAGCAGTTCTATCAAAGATCTTTCTTAGATGTTCTTCTGTGTAGGCTTTATCTATGTTTAGCCCGTAAAGCCATTCTAGGTACTGACTCATAGTTTCATAGATAAAGACGATCGAAAGCGCTAACGTCAAAAAAGACGCCGACATAATCAGCACACTGGCTAATTCCTTCGATGAAGCAACCTCACCCCTCTTCCTAAACTCGTCTATACGACTCTGGGAGGGGTCTTCGGTTTTTTCGCCTGAATCATTCTCTTCAGCCATCTTCTAACCCTAGATAGTAAACTGGAACCAATGTCCCAGGTGCTTGGTATAAGCCTTAAATCCTACTTGGAAGAATTCTTCCGAGCTAACTGCAAAAATTAAAAGTCCAAGGCCAATATTCACAACGAAACTGACCATAATAATATTCATTTGAGGTACGGTTCTTGCGATAATCCCAAGGACCGACATAATTAATAAGTTAGTAAAAATTAGCGGTGATGCGAGCATCAATGCTGATAAGAAAATATTCTTAAAAAGATCCGTAAAGAAAACCGTCGAATGAACCATCTTTCCAAGATCGTAAATATGAATACTAAAAAAGCTATTGAAGACGCCTTGAAACATTGGAAGTAATGCCCCAGAGGTTACAACGATAATTAGCATTGTCCACTGGATAAGAGTTTCAAAGGGACCAATTTGTGTTCCACTTGAAGGATCAAAATACCTAACCGCTGCAAAACCAACCTGTTGAGTAATAATAGAACAAGCAGAGATAAACATATTCATTAAAGATTTAACCAGGTAACCAAGTATCAAACCCGTTACGGTGTAGAATGCCGTTAAGGCCCAAAAGTTATCAACTCCAAGATAAGCAATATCTTTTAAGACTTCTCCTTGAATAAAAGGAAAGAACGCATAAGTGATCATTAAGGTTGTCATGGCCTTAACGATGGCAGGAATACTCATTCCATCAAAGATAGGTAATTGAAAGATAATCGCAAGGCAGCGACTAAAGGCTAGCCAAAATGCAACGAGAATCTCTAAGTCCATTACCTGTATATTCAATTTATCTTCCTACAACCTGTGGGATGCTAATAATTAGTTCTTTAGTAAAACTTGTAAGAGTATCTGACATCCATGGTGCGCATATAGCTAAGGCCCCAACGATAACGATAATCTTTGGAATAAATGAAAGTGTTTGTTCGTTGATTTGAGTTACCGCCTGAAAGATCGAAACGAGTATACCCATAATCAGTGCTCCAAATAACATTGGAGACGAAATCATTAATGCGACTTTAATCGCTTGGTGTGTAATTCCTGATACTGCATCAAATCCCATAACTTATCCTTAATGAAACGATCTCAGAAGAGATCCTGTTACTAACTGCCATCCGTCCACAAGAACAAAAAGTAGAAGTTTAAAAGGCATCGAGATAACAACCGGAGGTAACATCATCATACCCATTGCCATTAAAACCGAAGCCACAACCATATCCAGAATTAGAAATGGAATATAAAGTAAAAAGCCGATTTGAAAGGCGGTCTTCAACTCTGAAATAATAAATGCAGGAATTAAAAAGTGAATAGGTACATCAGTGATAGTGTTAGGAGCTTTCTCTCCTGTCACATCATAAAAAAGAGCAATATCAGCTTTTCTAACTTGCTTGTTCATAAACCCACGAAGGTTGTACTCAATCCTATCTATTGCCACACCAGTCGTAATTTTCTTGGCCATATATGGTTGAATCGCTTGCTCATAAATTGCTGTTCCAGTTGGCTTCATGACGAAGATAGAAAGAAAAAGAGCAAAACCAATTAGTAGTTGATTCGGTGGTAAGTTTTGTGTTCCTAGCGCTTGTCTCATAAAAGAGAGAACAACGATGATTCTAGTAAAACATGTACAAAGAATTAAAATTGCTGGTGCTAAAGTTAAGACTGTAAATAGTACCAATACCTGAAGGCTATCTACCAAGTCAGCACCTTGCCCAAAATTAACGGCAAGACCTGGAAGATTAAGTCCTGAAGGAGTTTGCTGCGCCAGTGCTGGTGCAGCAATCAATAGTGGTAAAATCCATTTTAACCAAGCCGTCATCCTGACAACCATTGATATGTCCTTTTTTATTGAAAGCTTTTTAAGTTCTTAACCTTGCTTTTAATTTGGTCAGAAAGCTTTACTTTTTCTTCTACTGTATTTTCTGCTAACAACGCCGCTAGACCACCTTCTTGAGATTCCTTCTCGGAAGTGTTCTTAGTTGTCGTTGTCATGTCTTTTAACTTAAATTCTTTTTCTTGAGAATCTGCATCAAAAAGTGAGGTATCAAAGTTATTTCCTGCTACTTGCTTTTCTCCGTCTTTAAGAAGTCCAGTCACATCAGAAATTTCACCTAGTGGCTGAAGTCCAGCATCTGAAGATCCCACAAGAAACACTTGATTATGGGCTCTTACCATCATGACTGATCTCTTAGGAGCAATATAAGTTGTACTCAATACTTCCACCATTTTTGTATTATTAAGAAAACCAAGTTTTCCTTTCTTCATAACCCCTTTTCTCATTAGAGTTACAACCCCATAAAAGAGGAGAAGGATAATACCTAAGAATGCAACAAACTTACCAAGGTAGCTCATCACTGAAAACGAGGAGTTAGACGATCCCTCTGCTGGATTTTTTATTTTATCCTGAGCACTTAGGGCCATCTTGACTTCGTCTTCTTTAACTTGCTTTTCAGTAGTGATATTTGCCGTTTTAGCAGGAGACAATTCGTCACCATATTCTTTTTTCATTGTTGTCTTATCTTTAAGCAGCTTTTCTAAATAAGATTCATCGTAAGCGGTGACGTTTGATTTTGCGGCTGATTTCTTAGGAGACTTTTTAGCAGCTGCACGACCTGTATTTTGATAGTTACCTTTACGAGGGAAATCTAAAACAATTTGTCTGTCTTTTAAAAGAACATTAACTCCAGCCTCTTGTCCTCTTAATGAGTAAGGCAGCATTGTTCTAATTCGAACATTCTCTTTATCAAATTGATAAGCCAGAACTGTAGTATCGAACTGTCCTTTAACAGAGACTTTTTTCTCGATCTTTGGCCAAACAAAACTATCTGGAACAGAAAGCTGAATCATATTATCTTTTACCAATAATTCAGGGGTCTCACTAAGTGGGCCCTTTAGATTGATAATAAGTCTTCCTCTTTGCTCTTTCTTTGCTTCATAAGCAACAGAACGAACCTTAGATTTACCAAAAGCGGTAAAGCTGGTTAGAAGGGAAATGATTAATACTAATACTTGGCTCTTCATCGAACTCTCCGTAATTAATTACTTAAGTGTTTCAATCCTTTCAATAGGACTGATAATATCTGTTAAACGAATACCGAATTTTTCATTAACAACAACAACTTCGCCTTTCGCTACAAGCTTTCCATTAACAAGGATTTCAAGTGGCTCACCAGCTAGCTTGTCTAGTTCAAGTACAGAACCTTGACCTAATTGAAGCAAGTCTTTGATTACAACACTTGTTCTACCAAGCTCGACGGTTACTTTTAGTGGAATGTCCAAAATAAAGTCTAGGTTTTGAACCTTTAGTTTATTTAAGGCATCATCACCAGCTGCTACTTCGTCAGCTAGTTTTTCAACCTGAACTGTATCTAAACCTTCAACGGCCGTTAGTCCTGGTTGCTCTTGTGGGTTTTCGTTGTTTTCTTCCATATTTGTCTCCTATAACTTTTATTAATCTACTTTCTTACTTACCTGGATGGCACGATTGCCTTTATGTACACCGATAAGGCATTTCATTTTTTCCACGCCTTCAACCGTTAAGCTTACTTCACCAGAAGCTTCCTGATTAAGCGGAATAATATCGCCCTTCTCAAGAGTGACCAGGTCACCTACAGTCATCTCTGCTTCACCAAGTTTTACTACAATCGTTGAAACAACATCCTTGATGTGTTCATTCATGGCCTGAGTCCAAATTGAATCAGCCATTTCATTATCAGTTTGAAATGATGAGCTTAGTTTTTGCTTAATCGGTTCGATCGTTGAGTAAGGAATTACGATCATAATAGTTCCAGAAGCTGATTCAAATTCAACTTCAAGAGTTGTTGCGATAATAACGTCTGAAGGAGGAACAACCCCAACAAACTGAGGGTTAATTTCAGTTCTTAAGTACTGAGCATCAATTCTATGAACTGGAGCCCAAGCCTCCTCTAGATCATTAATCGCCATATCCATAACTTTCTTCATGAAAGCTAGTTCTATTGAGGTAAATTCTTTTCCCTCAATCTTTGTAAAAGGTCTATCTGTTCCGCCAAAGTAAGAATCGATAATGGCGTAAGCTAATTTTGATTCAAACACGAGAAGGGCAGGACCTCTTAGCTCATTAAATCTCATGATACACATACATGAAGGTATCGGAAGAGTGTTTACAAACTCACCAAACTTTAAAAGGTCGGTTGAGATCATTGAGATCGTTGAAATTTTTCTTAATGAGTTAGATAGTGACACTCTAAAAGATCTAATAAATCTTTCATAAATAATCTCTAGGATAGGCATTCGCCCACGGATAACTCTATCTTGGTTGGTCAGATCGTAGGATTGGATATTCTCATCAATATCATCTTCTACACCAAAGTCCCCACCATCACCGAGTAGGTCATCACCAGCATCATCATTAACAGCATTTAAGAGCGCATCAACTTCGTCTTGACTTAAAACCTGTGCCATAACATCCCCTCCTGGGATCTTTAGGCCGATCCTTCCTGGACCGGTAACTTAATAAAAAGCGGGCTTAGTTTATTTGAAAGCCCACATAAAAAATATCTATAATGTGACCATCAACTAAAAATGAATTGATCGCCGACTTTAACTCCTCTTTTAAAAAATTCTTTCCTTCAAGCTTAAGTAAATCTTCTGGTCGCTTGGAATTTAAAGTACTAATGATAGTGTCACGAATTTGCGGCTTACGAGCCTTAAACTCTTCTTCATTAGATTGTTTCGAAAATTTTAGGACCGCAGTTAATCGTACAAAACGTCTAGGTCCGTCTCCCTGAGCTAAGTTTGCAGTAAAACCTTCAAGTGGAAAAAGGATTCCATCTTCTTCTACCGCTTCACCTGTTTCTTCTTTTGCTTCAGAGTCATCTAACTTTTTCATTTCCGCTGAAACAACATCTTGTACAGATGGTTCAGTCGAAATCTTTTGATGCATTTGATATTGAAAGAAAGCTACACCAAGCATCGCAACAGTATTAATTAAAACAAGTACTGTTAAGAGTGGGTTCTTTCCTGAAGGAGGTGCAGAAGGCTTGCCGCCACCGCCACCATCTAAATCTTGTAGTTCTTCGTCTGCCATTACATTCCATCCATGGACGAGAGGAAATTATTTCACCTCTCTATGTCAAAAATTATACGCATGTGCGGGAAAAATCTCAAGATGGGGGCAAAATTGATGGTAATTTCTACCATTTAAGTCAATTCTTGCCGGCAAAAATTGCCTCGGGGTCACAAATCTGACGAATACTTGAGTGTTTAAGTGGCATATCCTTGCCTTCGAGAAATAAAAAGGGCCCCATCGGGGCCCCCAAAATCCAATTAAAAAATTGGTTATCCTCTACATCATTTCTTTCCAAGCCTTTCCTGGACGGAACTTTGGAAGAGTCTTAGCTTTAATTTTGATTCTCTCACCAGTTGAAGGGTTAACTCCAATTCTGGCGGCACGACGTGCTTTTGAGAAAGTACCAAAACCAATTAGAGAAACATCTTCTCCACGCTTAACTGATTTTCTGATTACATCTAGCATTGTTGCTACAAAATGGTCTGCTTCTTTTTTAGTCATGTGAGTAAGGTCTTTGTCTTCTAAGATCGCCTCTACTAATTCTTTTCTGTTCATTCCAACTCCTTCTGGATCGTGTGTTGTGTGTAGTTATTAGAATAATAAAATGGTCACTTATTTTGGCCGCTATGACAATAGTCATTAATAAAAATTTTGATGATTTTTATCTGTGGAAAACTTTCCCTCGCCTTTACTGAAGGCGCTCTTGCCAAGTGTAGATTTCCTCTTCAAGAGCAATCTCGATTGCTCTTTTCATTGAATCGGAATTAACTTCTTCCTCTAGGGCCATGCGTATAAAGAGTGTGGATAAGTTTTGATAGAAGGCCTCAAGCCCCAAGTCTTTTGTACTGAACTGAATATTATCTAAGATTAGATGTAGGTGATGATCAACCTGAACCAAGTCTTGAACCAACTCTTTTAGGTTCTCTATCTCTAAAAGGGCTTTAAACTCAAAGGAGAGGGCTTTAAAAAGTTTTTGTTCAGAAAAGTTATCCCAGCCGTTCTTTGAATACTCATCAATAATTGTCGCAAGGCCGTATTCTTGATCAAGATCAGAACTGATTCCAGGATGAATCGGATTCGTTTTTTGTTTTAAACCGAGATTTGAGTAAGTCGTGTCTTCCATAACAAAATCCTTTCTTCTATTTTTCCACAGAATCGCTAAAAATCAAAATTTATTGAGGGTAAAACTGACGCGGGGCCGTAGGTTATAATAACTCACGGCCCCGCGTTAAACATTATTGAATTTTAAATTTAGAACTTAACTTTGCCTTTTGCTTTAAGCTTTTCAACAATTCCGTAAAAATAACTGGCCGGGTAAGCACCTTTTACAGGAATACCATTTAAAAGGAAGCCAGGTGTTCCTTGCATTCCAAAGCTTGCAGCTTCTTTCATATCATCCTGAATTCTCTTCTTAACTGCTTCAGAGTTTACGTCTTTTGCAAGCTTAGTCATGTTTGCACCGACTTCTTTAGCAAGTTTTTTTAGAAACGGTTCACCAGACTTAAGTTTTCCCTGATTCTTAAAAATCTCATCATGAAATTTCCAAGCCTTTTTCTCATCCTGAAGTCTAATGGCCTCATGGTACTGAGATGCGATCATGGCATTTTTATGAAAACTTAGTGGAAGATGCTTATAAACAAATCGAATATTATCTCCATACTTAGAGATTAAATCCATAACCGTATTGAACCCTCTCGAACAAAATGGACACTCGTAATCAGAGTATTCCACAAGAGTAAGAGGAGCATCTTTTTTACCTCTAATCATTTCATCGCTACGAATTTCTGGCTTAAGTGGATTATCAAAGGTTTCTTCTAATTTCTTAGCTTCATCTTCTTCTTGTTTTTTCTTTAGAACAGATTGAGCTTTTCCAATAGCTGTTCTCATTGCTTCAGCAAACTCCACTGGATTTTTCTCAATGGCAGATATTAAAAGCTTTGGATCTTCCTCTAGTGCTTTTTTCACTTGGTCTTTAATTTGTTGTTCTGAAGTACATCCAATAGCCAGGATTCCCACCACAAGCAAAGTAAAAACCGTTTTCATTTTTTTCATAAAATTAGTCCTCTCACATAAGTTAATGTGTTCTATCATAAGCCTGATTCGGATTCTTGGCCATTAAGTCTGAGTCAAATTTAGGTCAACTACGTCAATTCTTTTTGCATTAGGTCTAGATATCGATTTAATTTTCGACAATGAGTACGAAGATAGTAATACCCGATTAAATGTACCCGAGAACTGTAGTTGCCTTTTAAGAAGGCACGCATTGTGGCAAATATACCAAAGGCAGGACCGCAAACTTTATAATAAAGATGTCTCGCAAGTGCTACGTACATCAAGATATGACCGAACATCACCACCTGCAGAACATCTTGGAGAACTTCTGTCTGACGATTGAAGAAGTAAGTCATCATCTTACTTGATTTTAAAGATTCTCCGGCCAGGTTAATAATCCCCTGATGCATATCTACAGTAGCTATATAAAGAGCCATGTAGGCGCATATTGAAACAATAAGTATATAAAGGAAGTATTGGAGAAAAAAGGCAGTCTCTGAAACCGGTTGATGAATTCGAGTGTATTTAGTTGGAATATCCATTGGCTCAAGGCTTCTCTTTGCTTTTCTTGTGTTGTGGATATTCAAAAAGAAAAGCTCTGAAAAAGTAGTTAAGAGCTTTAGGTCCGTAAAAAAATCTGGATCGTAACTTGTATCTTCACCATTAACGACCTTTTCACAATAATCCCCAATGATTCTAAAAGGTCTTAAGAGTAAATCTGAAACATAGATTCCAGTGATTGCGACTACGGCGATAAATCCCGCTATATAAGGAACAAGCTTTAAGGTACTACCGATAATGAATTCATAATAAACCTCTTTAAAGCTTTGCCACCCTTGATATCCATTTGCTTCAAAGAAATAAAGATTCATTTCTAGAAGAACATAAAGAAAGCCCGCCATGATACATCCAGAAGCAATTGGAATAAGTGTCATCTTTAAGGTCGTCTTAAGCCTGAAGATAACTTCTTCATCTTTACTCACTCCCTTAAGGTAGCTTAAAAGCTTGCTCATAAATGGGGATTTCATCCAAATGCTTTTCTGGCTCATGCCTATGATTCCTTTAACTTAATATGTCTAAATTATAGCGCTATTAGCCATAATCTTCTAACCATGCAAAATTGTTCAGTTTCTTAGGGAAACCCTCCAGTTTTCGTCAAAATTTTAGACATATGAAAAAAAGTTCAATTATTCCCAAAATCGGTCTCAGAGCTAAATAGCTGTAATTACTTACAAACACTCTCAAACCTGAAGGGCAGCTTTTGGCACACCCCGTGCAATATAGCTTGTATAGACTTTTTAAAACGAGGAGAGAGTCATGAAAACTTTTAATTCATCATCCGTGAAATCTGCAGCTAAAACTGCTTTCACACTTGGACTTGCTGCCATGATGTTAGTGTCATGTGGTAAATCAAAGAAAAAGGCTGACGAAAACACAGCCGTAACTAATCCATTTGGATTCAACAATCCAAATAACCCAAATGAAGGCGCATTTTTAAACAACCTAATGAGCCAGTACAACTGTAACCGTGTAAATAGATACTTAATGTATTCTAACGGACAACTACAGGCGACAGGTGGTCAAGGCGGAGCTTCAGTAGCATCTTATGTTGGAGTTGATCCAAGATCAGGTGACATTATCAAAATCGATGATTTTGGAAATGGAACTTTTCAATACTCATTAAGTATCTGTAGTACAGGTGACGGTTACTACGACAACATTATTATTAACCAACTACCACAAATTGCGGCAGAGTTTACAGGTGACCAAAACACCAAAACTGCACAATGTCCGGTAGGAAGAGTTAACTCTGGAGTTCTATACTTTGGAAACAGCCCAAGCGGTTATCCAATTGATATGATTTTCCAGCCAGCACAACAGTGTTTACAATAAAGATTACTACCAAAGATTGGTAGGAATACTCTCTCCCCTCTCCAAATAGGGTGTAGGATTAACGAAAGTGAAACTACGCCCTATTTTGAAAAGAGATGTGGGAGTAAAAATTAAAACAGTGGTGGCTTTTCTTTTTTAAGCACCTTCAAATATGCCATAATTCCTTTGGCCACATTATCTGCGTACTGTTCCTGAAACTTCGACGACTTAATCCTTTTTAATTCCTTAGAGTTTGAGATAAAACCGACTTCAAGCAAGACTGCCGGCCTTTTGGTAAGAGCAAGAACATAAAAAAGACCTGGTTTTAAACCTCTATCTTTCATTTTGTACTTTCTCTTTATTCCTCTTTCTAGTTTTTTATGAATAGCTTTTCCTAAAAGCCTTGAGCTCTTAGTTGTTCTATCAACGATTAAATCTGTAAGTATTTGATGAACGACGAGTTCTTCACCTTTAAGGTTCCTGTTTTCTATAGATTCTATTTTCTTTACGGCCGCATCTTTATGGTGATCCAAATAATAAGTTTCAAAACCATGAGCCCCTTTTCTCGTACTAGCATTTACATGTATTGAAACAAAGATATCAGCACTAAGCTTTTCTGCGATTTCCGCTCTTTTTTCTAAAGATAAGGTCTTATCATAAGTTCTTGTTAAATAGACTCGGTGTTTTTTAGAGATCTTACTGGCGATTTTTTTTGCCAATTCTAAGGCCAAATCCTTTTCGGAAATACTCTCCTTACCTAGTGAACCTTGAGCCCCTAAGTCCTCGCCCCCATGCCCTGGATCTAGCAAAATAGTATATGCCGACAGCTGAAAGGGAATAATTAAAAAGAGTAAGAGTTTAAGCATCGTTAATAAAGTTTAACCAGTTTATGACCAGGGAAGTAATGTGCCAGAATTTTCTTAAAATCCCAACCGCGGTCCGCTAAGTCTAGCGCCCCTAGTTGGCACATGCCTACTCCGTGCCCAAGACCTTTACCATAAACTCTAAAGTCATTTCCTTTAGAAACCATTTTATAATTATTGGAAGAAACTGAGAATCGTCCAAAATATCTTCGAAGAAGTGGCTTTTTCAGTACCAGTACTTTACTGCCTAAATAAATCCTAAGATTGTTGGCCTTAAATTTATCTTTGGCCAATCGAATCTTATTTTTTAAAAGAGAATCTCGAAACTTGATATGCCCTTTTCTTTTTGCCCATTTTAAAAATTTAACCATTCGAGCTCTAGAAATTGACTCCTTCCAGTTCTTCTTTCCATGGCTGTCGCAAAAGGGACAACTGACTCCACTATAACCCTCTACTCGATTTGACCAAACTGATGAAGGCTTTAAAGTCTTGCCACCACATTTTGCGTGAAAGAAAGTTTCCGTTAAGTTGCCTTTTCCTTTTGTAACTAAGACATAACCAGCGGTATCGGTGGTTGCCATATCAGTGTTTAAGGTTGTCGCAAAAAAATCTCCCGCCACTTGATGCTTTTCACTACTTTCTAAATCGTAATAGGCCTGATGCCCAAGCTTTCTAGAGACCTGCTGGGTGGTTTGCTTATAAAAAGCATAAGTTCTAGCTGCCACGGCCTGCGCCTTTAGTGCCTCAACCGGCCAAGCCCCATTCATCTCTTTAGAAAGTAAGCCGCTAATATAAGAATCCATATCGACTTCTTGGATGACATCACAGGACTCTTCGCTAGGAGAAGTTACAACATGAAGTCTTCCTTGGTACTTTGTTCGATCAAGTGAAATTAATCCTGTCTGAGAAGAAACGGAAGCTAATAAAATAGGCTTAGAGATTTTTCCTTTATTTTTACGGGTAAAGCTTTTGCAGTTGAATCTGATTCTTTTTCGGCCAGGAAATTTTTTGTGATTATTATTTACATGAAGAGTTCGTTTTAAGTCAGTTCCAGAAATGGTCACTTTTTTTAACTTGTCACCAATTCGAACTTTTATTTTTGGCTTTGATAGAGAAATATGTCGGTACTGAGAAGGTTTAAGTCCCGCAAAACATGATCCCCAAAAAAAGAGAACCGAAAATAAGACCATAAACTTTGAAAACACCACTAACCGTCCTGTCAGTGTTAGATAAATCTCCTAATGAGACCTAGTAAATTTTAGTACGAATTTTGGTCTGTTTCAAGCTACTCGAGGGGAATGCCGAGCTTCTCCATGATCTTCTGAAGATCCATCCATGTAGATCTCTTCATATTTGGATTTATTAGAATCATCTCTGGATTAAAAACGGGAACAACTTGAAAGCTTCTTACTTGATCATTTTTATAAACTAAATCTTTATTAAAGAACTTTCCGTGAACTTTACTAATTCTTTCTTGCTTACCTAAGACAAGATTGGTCGCAATAGCTCCCATAGGCACGACGATCTCAACGATGGTCTCAGCTAGCTTATTTAAAATAAGGTCCCTTTTATCTTCTTCAATGACTAGAGTTTCGTATTCAGACTCATCCATCTTCATGGCCTTGATCATTCGAGACAATAGCTGCTCGCTAGGAGCTTGATTTCTATTTTCTTCAGGCATAGCCAAAGCATCGCTTGAATAATTATAGACGAATAATACTTTTAATTTTTTAGGAGATTCGCTCGCCTCAATAGAAATAGATTCTTCTGTCTCTGTAGATTCGGCTAATTTTACTTCACCACCGGGAAATTTAATTCCAGCTCCACTTTCATTTTCTTTTTGAACCGCTAATTCTTTTAAACCTTGAAGGACTGTTTCTTTTTCTGACTTAACCGACTTTTCTGCTTGGGTTTCAGGTAACTTAGGCTCTGAGAGCGGCTCTGAAGCGCTTTGAGTTGTCACCTCTTCCACGATAGGAAAAGCCGGATTTACTCCGTCAGAATCTTTTCTAAGTCTTCTAAACTTATCTTCCCAGTCCATACTCTCTAAGCCATAAAGGGCAAGTTTAACCCACGGTAATTTTGTCCCAACAGTCCCATTATTGGACAAGCTTGTAAAGAGCCTCGCGTATCACCCGAAAAAGACTATAGATATTAACGCTCAATGCACCCAAGGGGGGGTCATAATGCCTGCAGATTCTGACTACAAATTCGAGCACTTTGAAGAGTACTTTGGAGATATAGATCAAGTTAAAAAAATCATCGACGATTGTCCCACATGTGGCGGGAAACTTGTTCACTCTCACTTATCAGACTACAAAAATCTTATCGTTCAGGAGTCAGCTCGCTGTCCTGAGTGCGGTGCCGGAAATAAAAAACTAATCCACATAATAAATTAAATATAGCGCTTAAACGTCCTCTTTATTAAGTTCATTAAAGAGGACGTCAGCTATTTTTTCAGACACATCAAAGTAGTTCTTTAATTCATTCAACGTTAATTCACGAAGTTCATCTTGAGATTTATCTAACTTTAATAAAAGCTTCTCTTTTGTTTTGGGTCCAATCCCAGGTAGCCCATCAAACCAAGTATTAAAAGTTTTCTTACTCTCCCCTTTATGGTGAAGACGTCTAGAAAATCGATGGGCCTCATCCCTCATCTGCACAACAATTCTCATAAGAGGAGGGTTCTTAGTTAAAATATAGGGATTACTTCTTCCTGGAATAATTAATCTCTCTTCTGTTC
The DNA here is from genome assembly GCA_002720865.1 of Halobacteriovorax sp. Classification (GTDB taxonomy): domain Bacteria; phylum Bdellovibrionota; class Bacteriovoracia; order Bacteriovoracales; family Bacteriovoracaceae. The sequence continues at coordinate 694,409 of PBIO01000014.1, read as the reverse complement.
CGTGTGCAGATTTTGCTTTAGCAATGCCTGCCACAGGAATATCCGAATCAAATTCTCTAAGGACTTCTTGAAACATTGAGACCTGTCCTTTGCCTCCATCCACAATAAAAACATCGGGAAGATTTCCATTATCCATTCTTCTAGATAACACTTCCTTCATCATAGCAAAGTCATTATTTCCTTCTGGAAGTTCTTCAAGCTTATAATGTCGATATTCTTTTTTAAGAGGCTTCCCATCTCTAAAAACAATTTGAGCTGCAGTTGGTGAGCTTCCTTGAAAAATCGCCACATCGTAACACTCAAGTAGTACGGGTCTTTCTTTCATAGATAAAAGATCTTTTAATTTATTAAGACCATTATAGATACTATCTTGATTGGTCATGCGGACTCTTTGATGCTCACTGGCCTGATCTTTAGCTAGGTTAGCCAGACCCAAATACTTTTTCCCCGGAGCTTGCACCTTAGTCTTAAATAAACTTTTTAAGGCATCTTCAAAAAGCTTATTCTCTTCTTTTTTAAAGGGGGTCACAATATTTTCCGGAAAACTATCATGAGAGTTTGAATAGTACTGGAAAAAGAAGCCCATTAATTCTTCTTCAATATCGTCCTGACATTCAATCGTTGGGAAATGAAAGTTCTTATGTCCAAGTAAAATTCCATTTCTCACTATATAGATTGCGATATCAATCTCAATTTTCCCTGGATGAAAGGCTAATACATCAATATTGGCAGTGGGTGAATCGAGCTCAACATTCTTCTGCTGGGAGAATTCTAAAAATTCTTCAAGAATTGTCGTGTAGTCTCTGATTTGAGCAGCATATTCAAACTCTTCATTTTCAGAGGCTCTTAACATTCTATCTTTTAATATTTTTAAACTCTTCTTACCCTTACCTCGAAAAAAGTTGAGGGCATCTTTTAAGTCTTTTTGATAATTTTCTTTATCTATTATATCCACACAAGGAGCGCTACATTGTTTAATTTGATAAAGAAGACAAGGCTCTTTTCTAGAGTTAAATTCCCTAAGGTTACAATCCCTAAGCTGAAAAGACTTCGTGATGATTCTCAATACTTCAGAAATATTAGATCCCCAAACAAAAGGACCAAAAACTTCAATTCCTTTTTTACGACTAACTCTTCTTTTATATTCTAGACGTGGGTAATCCTCATTGTGATTTACTGCTACATAGGGATAGGACTTATCGTCCTTCATCAGTACGTTATAGCGAGGAGAATGCTTCTTGATAAGATTGTTCTCTAGAACAAGAGCTTCTGCCTCTGTTTCTGTGAGAACAAATTCAAATTCTCGAATATGGGTTACAAGAATTTCTGTTTTAGGAGGTTTGACTGACTTATTAAAATAAGTGGTCACTCTTGCTTTTAGATTTTTAGCCTTACCAACATAGATAACTTGACCATTCTTTCTTTTCATCAAGTAGCAGCCAGGCTTTCTTGGAAGCGTCTTGGCTTTTTCTAAAAGTTTTTGCTGTGTTGGTCCTGACATAGGATTAGCTTATCAAAATAAAAAGGGCTCCGTAAGGAGCCCTCTATTATAAAAGAATTTAGTTTTTAATTTATCTCCAGCCAAGGCCTCCGCCCACTGAAAAGTGAAGTCCGAGATTTCCAGCTCCGTATGGTACACCACCATATCCGTAACCAGCCCCACCTTGACCGTAGCCACCATATCCGTAACCACCGCCGTAGCCAGCAGCTCCGCCCATACCACCTTGGTAACTGGCACCTGCTCTACCATAACTATCGTACATGGCCTGTTGTTGTCCTTGAAGAACTTGTCCACGACCTTGAAATCTTTGTTGCGCAATAGCGTCTGCTCTTCCGTAACCACCTTGGCCATAACCTCCGCCTGGGTAACCACCGAATCCACCTGGTCGACCATATCCACCTGGAGCACCTGGATAACCACCGTAGCCACCGCCAAAGCCGCCATTACCGTAGCCACCACCATAGCCTCCGCCACCGTAGCCACCACCTGGATAACCACCGCCGAAGCCACCATTTCCATAGCCACCTCCGCCGATTCCGCCGCCGATATTAATACCGCCGCCAACTCCGCCGCCTGGGTAACCTGGATAAGGGAATCCACCTGTATTTCCGAAATATCCGCCGCCTGGGTAACCAATACCACCGCCGACTCCAATTCCGATTCCACCATTAATCATACCTGGACCACCAATTCCTCCGCCGATGTTAATTCCACCGCCAAAGCCTGGCATTCCAAATCCACCGCCCATGTTTCCGCCAAAACCGCCGCCTGGGTAACCACCCATTCCGCCGCCAAAGCCGCCACCTGGACAAGGAGCAGCTATACACATCATGCCGCCTCCATAACCGGGTCCACCGAAACCACCGCCGATATTAATACCGCCGCCCATTCCAATTCCACCTGGGTATCCACCGAAACCACCACCTGGGTAACCGCCGAAGCCGCCTCCGTAACCGGGCCCACCGAAGCCGCCACCGATTCCGATTCCAGGAATTCCGATATTAATTCCGCCGCCAATTCCGCCGCCCATTCCAGGGTAACCGAATCCACCGCCGAAGCCACCACCGGGGTAACCAAATCCGCCACCCATTCCTGGGTAACCACCGCCGAAGCCACCACCTGGGTAACCTCCAAATCCACCGCCAAAACCAGGTCCACCGATTCCGCCGCCGATTCCAATATTAATTCCGCCGCCAAAGCCAGGACCGTACATGCCCCCGCCGTAGCCTAGACCAGTTCCACCGCCGATTCCAAATCCACCGCCGTATGGTCCACCAAAGCCGCCGCCAATTCCGCCGCCAAAGTAAGGTCCTTGCATTCCACCAATAAATCCTGGTGAATAACCTGCACTCATATAAGGATTACCAAATCCTCCAAATCCGTTTCCGGCCATTCCGCCGAATCCAGCAAAGCCACCAAGCCCCGAACCATTACAGGTATCGTTTAGCCCTTGTGCTTGTTCAGGAAGGATAGGATTTCCACCTCTCGTAATTGAATAATCTAAATAGCTATTGAAGCGGGTAGTACACTCCATTTGTCCGCGCTCATAAGCACCGGCCCAAGCTTTTTGTCCTTTATACTGATATCTCGCTCCGACATATGCAGCTCCAAAGAAAGCAAGAGGTCCCATGATCCCAGCAGCTAGTCCTGCCCAATCAGTGCCCTTCTCTTCTTGGAATAAACAGTCCACACAATCGACTCCCAATGCTCCAGCATCAGCTCCTCCAACAATTTCAGCTCTTAAACAAGCACGATACTCCGTTGGAAATCTGTTTTGGTTGATTCCGCTGCAATCATCAAAGCGACTTTCGGCCTGGGCCTGTGGCAATTGAATTGCTGCTAAAAGGAAGACCGCGCTATACGCTACCGTCTTTGTGTTCCTTAACCAGTTCATTAAATTCATGACTGTTCTCCAATATCTATCAACGACTTACTCTCACTACCTATGCGTTGTAGGTTCTATATCATTCGTCATTTCGGAACATTTCTGAACAAACTTTAACGAGAATTCAATAAAGTCCATAACCCATTGAAATTGTTTATAAAAATGGCAGCTTTTTCCTTCAAAAAGATAGCTCTAGCCTATACATTAGAGGCATGGGAGAGCTCTTTGAGTGGCTCATCATTATAGGACTTCTTTTTTTAGGGGCCTATACAATGTACGCCATTAAAAATGAAAAAAATGATTATTTGAAAACGGCCGTTACGTTTGAGTTTCATGGTCTGCGATTTATGGTTCCCCGTTGGTGGACAAAAACCCTCGATGAAAAAAACCTCGTTAGCTTTGAAAGAAAAGATACTCGTTATGACTGGATTGCTAAGTTCACTTCCTTTATAGACGAATCACAAACTCCCCTTGAAAAATTATTTAAAGAAAAAATAAAAGAGCTCGGCTTAATCTTTGATCAGGACTCCAGTGTGATTTACAACCCTACTGACTTTAAAAAAAATAAATATGTTGGTGAAGGTAAATTAGAAATTGTACGAATTGAAGGGACTGCAACAGAGAATGAAATCGAAAGAGTTTATTTTGATGGCGTACTTATTAGAAATATTAATTCCAAGGAATGTCTTTTTTGCTCAAGTAGAAGTGGCGTATTAAACGGCGGTATCGAAGGTCCTTTCTTCGAGGAAGCTGTCATTAATTTTGAAATGATTTCGCCAGAAATAATCTAGGAGAGACTAATCTCTAGTCTCGCGCTTTGGATTAAATGATCTGATCACAGAAACTAAAAAAGTAACTAGTTCTTCATCAGTACCAAACACATCTTCAATATGTTCAGAATCTAAAAGAAACTTAGTCATTCTATGAGCGATTTGGTGAAGTGATTCAACAAGGTAAAGACCACCAATATTCTCCCCGCTAAAACCTTTGATGATTTCTTTTCTAGCGTGGTTAAACATTTCTGATTCAGTTACGTCGTCTGGAAGATTATCTACTCCCATTTTATCTTCGACTTCTTCGATAGCTTGGTCGCGAATATCTTCGTCAGTTGAAAAGCAAACACCAAACTCTGTTGCCATTGCTTCAATCAACACTTCACGAGTTGATATTTCAAAATCAATCATCCCCTTTTCCTTAAGGTGATCGATTGTGTATAGTGCGAGGGCTTTGAGTGTCTCAAAATCCGTTTTCATTAGGTAAACCCCTATTCAATGCGAGGCGCATATTAAAATTCTCTTATAGTCTATATCAAACCTCGGGCATACCACAAGCAACTTCTTAATTTCTTAGGAGTTTATTAAAGACTACCTGCGTTTTATTAGACGAAGAATTGGATTTAATTCTCCAAATATGGCCATCACTAAAAAATATGTTGCTGCACCTGCTAAGCCGGTTAAACAAAAATACGAGATCTTGCTATAAAAAGCCCCGGTTGTAAGGGGTAAAACGGACACTAAATATGAGGCCGTTAAATAACACAATGCTCCCCCGATGATGGTCTTCCCTACTCTTCGATTAAAAAAGAAACTTCCTGGAAGTTCTAAATACTTTCTTAAGAAAATTGATTGGGCCGTGGAATTTAAGAACATTGAGACGCTGGTTCCAAGAGCAAGGATCTTAAATCCATAGATAGGAACCAGACTTACACAAAAAACGATATTAAAAATAATAGATCCTACTGAAATAAAGACCGGAATCTTAGGTCTATCTAAAGTAAAAAAAGTTGGAGCAAAAATCTTATAAAGACCATAAAAAGGAAGCCCGAATAAATAATACTTAAGGGCAATTCCTGTCATAGCTGAGTCGGTGGCATCAAATGCCCCTCGCTCAAAAACTAAATGAACAGTTGCCTCTCCCATTGCAAATAAAAGAGCAAAGGCCGGGGCTATAACAAGAAATGATAAAAAATAACTCGTGGATAGAAGATTTACGGCCCGTTCTTTTTCTCCAGATTTCCAAGCATCACTAAAGTGAACGAGGTTTGATCCAGCAATTGAAACAGACAAAATCCCTACGGGAAATTGAAAAAGCCTGAAGGCATAAGTAAGCCAAGAAACAGCGCCAATCACGGTTCCTGTTGCGAGTATCGTATTGATTAAAACATTAATCTGGGTTGCTGCAATTCCAATAGTTCCAATGCCAACTCTATGGATAATTCTTTTTGTATAACTATTCACAAAAGTTAAAGGTCCTTTTGGACCATAGGCTTGCTTAAATAGAATAGGAAGTTGGATGGCCATTTGAACAAAGCCCCCTACTAAAACACCAATACCAAGACAGTAGACTGGATGAATCCCACTATCTTTTAATAGGGCCGGTAGGCTTACTATTGAAGCGATCATGACTATATTAAAAAAGGCTGGAGCCAAGGACGGAACAAAGAAGATTTTAAGGGAGTTTAGGGCCCCCATAAATAAAGCCGCCAGGGAAATAAAAACTAAGAACGGGGACATGATCTTAACTAAATTTATTGTAAGATTAAGCCTCTCAGGGTCGCTGGTAAATTTCTCGTTAGTAAAAAAATGAACGATGGGATCCGCGAAAAAAAAGATTCCTATGGATAAAAATAACGTAATGCTTCCCAGCAATACAAAGAGGGACCATAATAATCGTCTAGCCTCGTCCTCATTTTTTAACTTCGCTTCCGTAAAGATAGGCACGAATGCTGAAGAGAAAGCCCCTTCGGCAAAAAGATCTCTAAGCATATTGGGAACACGGTAAGCGATTGTAAAAGCATCTGTGATACCGCTAGCGCCAAAAGTAGCTGCCATAACTTGTTCACGCACAAGGCCAAGGATACGACTACTAAAAGTTGCCACGGCCATCTTGGCCGAAGACTTCAAAACTTTTTTAGTTGAATTTTGCTCTGCGCCCAACGACTAACTTCCCTTACCTGGAGGAGCTGAAAAGGTTTTACGCTCTCTCAAGTATATGATAATTTTTCTCGACTACCGTTCATTATAGTAAAAGGAAATTACCTTTTTAGGAAATTATAACACTCATTAGAAGGAGACGCTCCAAAATGGAATCAACACAATCGTTTTTGGCTTTTAGTCCATACATCGGTGCCTTGGGATTTTTATTTGCCCTAGCCACATATGCATGGGTTGTTAAGCAACCGGCAGGTAATGCCAAGATGACCGGAATTGCTGGTCTAATCGAGTCAGGTTCAATGACTTTTCTCAAGAAGGAATATTCAATCCTTCTCGTTTTCCTAGCCGTTGTTACGGGTCTACTTTTTGTAAAGCTAGGCGCTAACACTGCCATCTGTTACATCACTGGTGCACTTGCATCTATGTTCTGTGGATGGATTGGAATGAAAGCCGCTACTAAGGCAAACGTAAGAACAGCAGAAGCTGCTGCTCAATCTGGACAAGGTAAAGCTCTTTCAGTTGCTTTTTACGGTGGTTCAGTAATGGGTATGTGTGTTGCTTCAGTCGGTCTTATCGGTGTTGCTCTTCTTTATAAATTTTTAGCCGGTGCCTCAACTCTTGAAGCTCTTAACGGTTTTGCCATGGGTGCTTCATCTATTGCTCTTTTTGCTAGAGTTGGTGGTGGTATCTACACTAAAGCCGCTGATGTTGGTGCTGACCTTGTTGGTAAAGTTGAAGCTGGTATCCCAGAAGATGATCCTCGTAACCCTGCAACTATTGCTGATAACGTTGGTGACAACGTAGGTGATACTGCTGGTATGGGTGCTGATATCTTTGAATCATATGTTGGTTCAGTTATCGCTACTATGTTTATCGGATCAAGCTTTGCTGCTGACTCTGGTGCCGTTTTCCTACCTCTAGTTGTTATCTCAATTGGACTTCTAGCTTCTGTTCTAGGAATCCTTTCAATGAACCTTCTCAAAGGTGTTGATCCTGCCTGGGCACTAAGACTTGCTCCAGTTGTTGGAATCATCGGTCTTTTCGCTGGTTCATATGTTGCCGTTAAAGCAATGGCCTTCACAGTTTTTCCATATGCTATGGGTCCTTTTTACGCCATGGTTCTTGGTTCACTAGTTGGTCTCTTTATTGGTCTTGCTACTGAATACTATACTGCTGGTGAATTTGGTCCAGTTAAGAAAATTGCAGAAGCCGGAAAAACTGGTCCTGCCACAAACATCATCGCAGGTATCGCGGTTGGTATGTACTCAACTGTTCCACCAATCCTTCTTATTTCACTAGGTATCTATTTCGCTAACCAGTTCGCTGGACTTTACGGAATTGGTATTGCTGCTGTTGGTATGCTTGCTACAACTGGTGTAACAATGACTGTTGATGCTTACGGACCAATTTCTGACAATGCCGGTGGTATTGCCGAGATGTCTGAGCTTGGACCTGAAGTTAGAGCTATTACTGACGGGCTAGATGCTATCGGAAACACGACAGCTGCTGTTGGTAAAGGTTTTGCCATTGGTTCTGCTGCTCTTACAGCTCTTGCTATGTTCTCTGCTTACTCAACTGCTGTTGGACTTGATGTAATTAATATCATGAACCCAAAAGTTGTTATCGGTCTTTTCATTGGTGGTACACTTCCATTCTTTGTTGGTGCTAACACAATGAGTTCAGTTGGTGCAGCTGCTCAGGAAATGGTTGAAGAAGTTAGACGTCAGTTCAAAGAAATTCCAGGAATTATGGAAGGAACTGGTAAACCAGATACTGAAAGATGTATTGCAATCGCCACGAACGCTTCTCTTAGAGAAATGGTTCTTCCTGGTGTAACAGCAATTCTTGCTCCAGTAGTTGTTGGATTTGTTCTTGGTAAAGAAGGTCTAGGCGGAATGCTTGGTGGCGCTACTGTTACTGGTGTTCTTCTTGCTCTATTTATGTCAAACGCCGGTGGTGCTTGGGATAACGCTAAGAAAGCAATCGAACAAGGTCATATCGAAGGTGAAAAGAAAGGTACAGAAGCTCACAAAGCAGCTGTTACTGGTGACACTGTAGGTGACCCGTTCAAGGATACTTCTGGTCCTGCCATGAACATCCTAGTGAAGCTAATGAGTATTGTTGCTCTAGTTATCGCTCCACTACTTTAATAAAATAAATTAATTAAATAAGAATAAAAGGCCAGTCGAAAGACTGGCTTTTTTTTTATCTAAAATAGGTGGATTTACTAACACCTAAGTCAATAAAAGGGCTTAAGTTATACTTAGCATTTAACCTTCTAAAGATATCCTCACCTTGATGTGATCCAATCTCTTTTCCATACAAGTCCATTCCTCTTTGAAAGGTAATTGGAATGGCTGAATTGAAGACATTATTAATCCTAGTCACAATCCATAGGTTCTTATCTGAGATTAGTTTTCTAAGGTTAGATGTTTTTCTTCCGTTCTTTTTTGTTAGGTTTTTTACAAGCTTAACCAGCTGTCTTAGCTTTTCTTTAGCATTCTTTGCTTCGTCGTATTTCTTTAAACGCCTCTTACAAAGAATGGTACAAATTTTTAGATTTTTCGCTTTCTTTAAGTTAGCGATCAGCTCTTTAATCCCCTCTTTTCCAATTTGCCAGTTTTGAGTCGCGCTAATAGGGCTCAAATGCTTTACCTCTTTAGGTAGCTTAAAGCTAAAGTAGTTCTTCTCTCCTACTTTCTTTTCAAAGTATTTAATGAACTCTCGGTCGTACTCTTTTAAAGTCGCATAATCATCCTTTCTATGATGTGAAATTTTCAATTCTAACTCTTCAATCTCGTCATTTTCAATCAAAGCAATTGATGAAACCCTAAAACTTTTTCCTTCATTTAAATACCCAAAGAAAAAGTTTAATACAGCTTCTAAACCGCCAGCTTCCATTTCATCATTCCAAATATCTGAAAGAGCTCTTGATCTTTGCCAAGAATGAGATGCTGTTAAGATTTTTCTCTTTTCGTTATTAACGACAATTGATTTTTCATCTTCTGAGTAAATCCCTGAGTCAGATGTCTCAGTATCTCTAGCATTAAACTCTATTTCTCCACTTCCTCTAGATGAGCCATATCTCCAAACAAGAAAATGAGAATTTTTAAAGGTATGTTCAGATCTTTCATGAACTACAATATTATTTGATCTTTGTACGGATTCAATACTCTTACTATCATCTACAATGGCCTCAAAAACTTGCTGATTTACATCAACGGGAGCTTTATCAAATTCAAAATTGAAGTACTTATAAGTTTTATCACTCCATGACTTCCCAGCATTCATTCCAAGCCCAATATAAAATGAAGCATTAAAACCCGACGTTAATGAATTAATTTTATTATCAACAACCACCGCCTCAAGAACATTTTTTGAATAGCTTTGAAGGTAAACTTCTTTTAAAGAAAGCTTAGTGAATTTTAAAAGATTTAATGAGGCATTTACATCTTCACTAAGATCAATATTAATCCCACCAACAGTTGTTCCTAGGGACTTCTTTATATGAATCGTTTCTCCAACCTTTAAGTTTTCTTTAATATCGGCCACAACCCAAGGATTGAAACGCCTAAAGAATTTGGCTTTCGAAGCCTCTTTTAGAGTTGGATAAGAATGATAAAACTTAAACGTATAGTTAATATTAAAACCAAGGGGAAGAGAAAGATCGATATGATCTCCAACCTCATGTCCTTTTTTTGTAAAATAACCAATAGGGATACTTAAATTATAGGAATCTTCCACAATAAAACGACGCTGCCCTTCACCGTGGTGGATATTTATATTTACGAGACGACTAGTGCCAAGCTTGAATTCTCCATAGCGCATATCTCCTAAATTATAAAGTGTTCCCACATTTAGTAGATCAAAGTTTAGGCTTAAAATATTATTTAAAGTTGAAGTGATAAGATTTGTTCCATTAACTGTTACAATCTCGCCTAATGTTTCTCTAAATCCGTTATACCAAGTTACGCGATCCTCAACGTCATCCGCTTCATCTTTAAGCTTTCCTTTTTCGTTGATTTGTTTTGGATATTTTTGACTTAATTCTTTATAAGAAATTATTGGAAGTTCTTTTTTCTTAAGATCAAAAGCCTTTATAAGACCATTAATTCTTCTTTTAATTTTTTCTGCATATAGCTCTGCTAAATAATTAGGAATTCCGGCAGAAAGTCCCATATTTAGAATTTGTTCATGACTTAATCTTGCATATCTTCTAGCAAGCCATTTAATATCTGTGGCCGTAACTGTTCTAAAGGTTTTCGGGTTTGGTCCCTGCTGGAAATAGGTTAACCATACTTTATCACCTTTATCCCAGACTACTTTATCAACATATTGATTTACTACTAATGGATTAAAGCCGGAATACCAAGTTCCCATGGAATAACCAGTATCATTCATAAAATAAAGAGGCTTCCACTCTTTAGTTTTTTTATCCTTATAGGCATCAACTCGAATATTTCTATCGCCTGTATCTGAGGCTCCAACCATGGCCATGTATAAGATAAGGGCACGGTACTCTCGTCTATTTCTAAAACCGTTTCTACCAGAACGGAAAGGTCCAAGCTTAGCGTACTTCTTTCCTGTTTTTGGATAGACTTCTAAAAAGCATTCCTTAAGGATTACTGTATTGGTTTCTCTATCATATTTAAAAAGACCGCTTGGATTAAAATCCCCATTCCCATGATTTTCTTTCCAAGAAGAAATAAATTGCTGATAAGTGAGCTTTCCAATATTTAATTTTAAGTTTTTTCTAAAAACCATTGGAATAGCAGGGTATCCAACGGCCCTAGCTAAATGAGCTGAAAAAAGTTGAGAGTTTACTTCTTTACCAAGTTTAATCGTAACATCTCTTTCTTTTAGTTCCCCTTCATCCATTTCATTGTAGAAGGCTTTAATTTTAACAGCACCTTTACCAAATCTTTCGTAATGAAAAGTCACATCTTTTTTAGGGAAAATCTTTTTACCTCTATACTTTTCTTTAAAAGGGTCATACTTTTCAACTTTGTTATTTTGCCAAAAAGCACTATCTGGAGGATTTAGCTCAGATAGATCTCCTCCATTTTTTCTATGTTCCGTTAAATCTTTTTGAGAAAGAAAATTATTATTGGCATCAATTAAGTTAGAGGCCTGTAACTCCGCCGAGTCATCTAACTTTAACTTATAAAAATTACGAATAACATCACTTAGCCTTTCTGTAATTTCCCAAGAGATTGTAAAGTTTTTAACCGTATTGGTGGCTGACAAAAACATCAGGATATCTGAGGCCTCATCCATAATTTGACGTTCTGTAAGTATTTTATTTTTTCTTAGAAGCTTTTTTGATTTTTCAATCACCAAATCAAAGGCGAAAAGAATGGTTTTATTTTTAGCTATTCTTTTATTAGCTTTTTTGGTCGCTTCAGCATCTGATAAATGATATTTTTCGATATAACGAGTCTTCTCGTATAGAAACACAGAGTTTCTTATCCCGTCTCTCTTCTGAGTCGTTGTTTTAATTATATTTTCTAGTTTTCTAATATCTAAGGATTTATTTGTATAAAAATATTTATCCAACTTTTTTTGAAATTCTTGATCGTGTTTTGCAGTAACTTTACCTTCTGAGTTTGATTCATAGGAGTAGGCGTTTAAGCCTGTAGTGACTAAAATTAGTAGTAGAAAAAGAGTTTTCATAAGTTCCAACTTGATACTGGTATATAGAGGGGGAGACTAGCCTAATGAGTAAAAAAAGCTATTCTTGTGAAGAAATTACAAGCAACTAAGTATTTAATATTACTAGCTTTATTTGACGAGGTTTATTTTTATTGTCATTATTCATCCTAGGATAAAAGATTACAATAATGAAAAAGCTTCTCCCTATAGCCACAGTACTCGCAATCGCCCTTTTGGTGTTCCTAGTTTGGAAAAAAAGAAACCCCGATCCCATTGTACTGCGCCAGTATCCCTTTCCTGAAAATCAAGCGAAGCTTGTAAAAAAGGTTGAGGAAATTAACAAAAAAATACCAAAAAAACTTTTTGAGAAATCTAAGAGAACTGTTGTTCAGAAAAAGGAAAAGCCAGTTTCTATCTCAAAACCAAAGCATATAAACGAAGTTCTTCCTGAAGATGAAATTGCTACTCATTATCAAAAACCAAATGGAGACCTTATTATCACAAGCGTGAATATCGTGGACAAAATGATTATCGCCCACGGAGACTTAATTGTTGGTGAAATTGATGATATGGATGAATTTTTAGAAAGGGCAAAATCAGGGGAGCCCATAATTCTTCCTAAACCCGTTCTATGGTCTGGTGAAGCTATTCCCTATGAAATTGATAGCGACCTTCCTAACCTTGAAGAAGTTCGAAAGGCCATCGATGAATTAAATAAGGTTAGTAATATAAAATGGGAAAAGCGTGAGGGAGAAAAAGATTTCGTTCGTTTTAAGAGCGGTCCTTTAAATTGTTACTCTCCCCTAGGAAAGATTGGTGGTGAGCAAACAATAAGTCTGGCAGAAAATTGTAATAGTGGCAGTATAATGCATGAGATGCTTCATACGATGGGACTACTTCATGAACAAAATAGAACGGATCGCGACAAATATATTAGGATTCTCTGGGAAAATATTGATTCAAAAAATCATCTTCAATTTCAAAAAATCTCAAATAAATTACTCAACCCTAATGAGCATCCTTTTGATTTTAACAGCATAATGCTTTATGCCCAAAATGCTTTTTCAAAATATCCTGGAGATCTTACGATTGTTAAACAGGACGGAGACACTTACACGGCAAACAAAGAGAAGCTCTCTAGTGAAGATTTAAAGAAAATAAATTATTTATACCCGAAAAAATAAAGGGCCCTCATTCGAAGGCCCTCTTATTTATGAAATTAACCGATTAGCTTAAGGGCGTTGGATCCTTGAGCATTAGATTGAGCAAGTACTGCTGTACCAGCATTAGTAAGAATACTTAATTTTGCATTCTTTGCTGTTTCAGCGGCGTAGTCAGTATCGCGAATTCTTGAGTTAGCAGCGTTTAAGTTTTCACTTGAAACCTGTAAATTCTGAATTGTTGACGTTAGCCTATTTTGGACGGCACCAAGTTCTGCTCTCTGACCAGAAACATTTTGAATGGCAGCATCCACCATTTCAAGACTGGCCTGAGCATCGGCTTTTGAACCGACAGTAAGTGCATCTATTCCTAGACTAGCTGACGACGAATTCGTCAATTGAGCATTGTATGAAATTCGATCATTGAAATCATTATTATTGATACCAATCTGGAAATCATACTTTTCACCGGCACCATTTAACAGTTTCTTGCCGTTAAATTCTGTAACCTGCGAGATCCTTTCAACTTCAGCTTTCAAGCTTTGGTATTCAAGGTCTGTAAACTTTCTTTCTGAATCACCAACGGTATCCGATGATGACTGAATGGCAAGTTCTCTAAGCCTAATTAAGATATTTGAAACTTCATTCAAACCACCTTCTGCCGTTTGAATCAAAGAAATACCATCATTAGCGTTTCGTTCAGCTTGATTGGTTGATCGCACTTGGGCTTTCAACTTTTCACTAATCGCTAAACCGGCAGCATCATCTGCAGAACGAGTAATACGAGTACCTGACGATAGTTTCCCTAAAGTCTGTGCTTGCTTTTCGTTGTTAACTCCGAGAGTTCTTCTTGCTGATAGTGAGGGAACATTCGTATTGATACGTAGACCCATTCATCCTCCTTGGAATTTGTTTTCCCATTCCTTGGAATCGCTACTCGCCTTGAGTCGCATAAGCCTACTGCTATTGATTAAAATGTTTGTTGCACTTGATGTGCAGGCTTACTTCTCGGTGGTCAAAATATAAAACTGAGGTAATTCTAGATCTGAATGATATTAATTAACTCTCATGTAATTACAGCGGCATAAGGCTATTTTTTTTGTCATCTTAAGGCCTTGGCTTATACCCAAATCCCTTAAATTGAGGTAAAAATAATTCATGAGTGAAAACGTCGATCAAAATATAAACTTAATTGAAGTTAAAAGTGCCCTAAATTGGGATGAGTATTTTATGTTGCAGGCAATGATAGCTAGCTTTCGCTCTAAAGATCCTAGTACTAAAGTCGGTGCTGTTTTTGTCGACGAAAATAATCATCAAGTGACTATGGGCTATAATGGCTTTGTTGCAGGTATTGATGAGACAAGACTTCCCTGGGGAAAAGACTCTTCGGTTGGACTTGAACATCAAAAATATGGCTATGTCGTCCACGCGGAGGCCAATGCGATTCTACATGCGAAGGCCCCCCTTAAAAATACAACCGCCTATGTAACGCTCTTTCCTTGTAACGAGTGTGCAAAATTAATTGCTAGTTCAAAAGTAAGAGAGATTGTTTTTCTTTCTGATAAACATGCTGATAAAGCACATTCAAAAATTGCTAGAAAGATTTTTGACCTAGCTGGAATTAAGCATAGGCAATTACCTATTTCAGAAAACCTTCTAAATTCCCTTAATGACCATTTAAAAAGCCTTTTAACCGAGCTTTAGGCCCGGTTTTTGCGCTATGAACGAAGACCTTTCGGCCCTGTATTACGCCTAATTTTAAGCTTTTAGATTTAGTGACCCCAGTTTTACTGACATTCTCTCTACTTCCCGTCAGTAAGTGTTAGCCGAAAAGGCGTGCAGATGGGGCTTTACGCGTTCTAAGATTTAATTAGAAAAGGGGAAGACCAACTTTCAGGATGAATATTGGTAAAACGCACACACACAATGCACTTCTCCCTGCTTAGAAATTCTCCGGAGAAAGTTCTGAGCCTTGTCATTAACCGCGGGAGGCGTTTATGTACATGGCCATTGCTGTAGAAACTTCTAAGAACCCAATTAAGAGGACTGATTATAAGGTCTGGTTCTTAGAGCTCTCTGATCATGGGGACGTGATCGGACTCGGTGTAAAAACCCGAGAAGAAGTGGTTCAAAGTCTCTTTAGGAGTATCAGGAGGACAGGAAAGTCCAACTGGAAAGCATTCACTAAAAATAGTGATGCGAGTAAGCCAATCGAGATCTATGATTTCATTTCTCAATCCACTTACGAGAACACGCATTTTGGTTCCTTGCCTACTCTTCACGAGTTTCAAGAAACACTTAACCGACTTCAAATGAATTTGGAATTAAGACCAATTGCGTGCTGAGAAGAAGCGTAGATTAAAAACGTCGCCGGCCCACCAGGTCGGCGGCCTTTTTAAAAAGCCCAGATGGGACCAAGTTTAAAAAGAGATTCGTTATATTTAAATCTTCTAAGAACTGGCTCTTCGTATTTCACCATATTGATGGTGTACTGAAACCCACCTCTAATTGACCAGGCCCTATTCACTTTATAGATAAGAGATCCTTCAAACTGATAAACATATTTATAAGAAGGCTCCCCAAAAGTGTCGGGATCGATCGTAAGCCATGGGATTGGAATAACTTCGAATCTTCCGAAGACATTTATCTTATTAGTCATTTCTAATAGTGCAAGAGCTCCGAAGGTAATCCCATGCATAGTTATATCTTTAAATCCCGTTAGGGCCGTAGAGCCAAATCCATGTTGATAGCTGGTATAACCACCGTAAATAGAAATATAAATATCTCTAAGCCACTTTTCATAATTAATTGTTTTACCAAGCAAGGCCTTAAAGTTCATATCGGTTAGTTTTGTTTCTGAGCCGGCGGTAATAAAAGAGCTTCCAGAAAAACTACCAAAACGTCTTTCTGTATAACCATAGAAGTACCATTGATGAGGAAAGTTAAGCTTCATGGCCGCAAAACCGCCATAGCTTAATCCATCAAAATCATTCCCAATTCCTGAAACTTGAGTCATTAAAGCACCAAGTTCGAAATGCCCTAGTTTTGGTGTGTACTCATCTTGAACTTCTTTGCCGTAATAATCGTAATCTTCAATTTTAATCCAATCACCTGGCTGAATAAGCTTTTTATAATTTCTAACTAATCCAATCGTCTCTTTATCTTCAACTCTTATGATGGTTCCGCGAGCAATATCTTTAGTAATAAAGCCAGTAACTTTATCTGGATTTTCCGTGGTTCTTTTTTTCTTAACTAGTCTTTTAATAATAAAAATATGATTCTGATAATCAGCAATCTCTTTTCCTCGGTTAAACTTTACTTTATCTTCAAAGACCTGGAAGACGGCTGCATCAAAAGGAAGAGCTTCATCAAATTCTTTTATCCAGGCCACAACTTGTTTACTGATGGCTTCAGTAGTAGGTTTGAAGAAAACTCTTTCTTCCTCATAGTAATAGTCTCTACCATTTTCACCTAAGACCTTAAACTGAACTTTTAATGATCCATCTTGTTTCTTTAAATAACGAACCTTAAATAGAGAGCCCACTTCTAACTTGTCGGCCACAATTCTTCGGACTTTTTGTTGATCAAGGTAGAAGTTTAAGCCTTGAGATTTTTCCTTCATTTTTTGAAAAATCCCAATATCCGTATGAAAACGACAAACTGAATTTTTTGAGAGAAATTTTTCAATTTCAAGAACGACGGAGTCAGCTAAATCTTGATCATCTTTATATTCAAACGGAAGAATCGTGCAGTAACGAATTCGACCAAGACCAATGGCCTCTCTTAGCTTTTCTTGTTCTAGTTTTTCCGCTGCACGTTTACGCTGTTCAGCTTCATCAACTACGGCCTGCTCTTCTTTTATCTTTTGTAGCTTTCTAATTTTATCAACATCTATGCGTTGACCAAAAGCGGAGGAGATAAATAAAGTAAAAATAGATGTTATAAAGATGTTTCTAAACATAAGTACCTAATTTAATTATATCAGGCACTGGAGTCCCCGCAATAAGAAATAAATCAAGTGTTCATGGGGCTTTTGAATAGTTGAGTTAATTATTTCGTTGATTATCGTCAAAGAAATCCATATCTATGCTAATTGCTGCTGCAAAAATTACGGCCTTCTCTTTCCAAGATTGATTACCAAAACTAACTTGGAATCGATCCGCATCTGTGAACATTTCTTTTAAAAGGCCTCCCCAATTTTTTGAGATGGTTCCAATTTCTCTTTCCGTATTATCCTTTATAAAGAAAGTCCAAAGCCGCCAAATTGGTGAGACGACTCTAGCAAAAACTTTTTCTGTTTCTGATGCTAGGTCATATTTCTTATGAAGAATCCCAAACCTTCTATATACATGCCCAAGAATATTGCCCTCTGAATCTTTTACAGTCAGGTCAGAAAAGAACCAAAAAAATGGTCTCTCTAGTTGCATTAACTCCTCTCGGTCTTTTCCCCAGACCATTACTTTCATTGGGCGATGCGTTCGTAGAAACCATCTTGCTAGCATAGCGCCAAAACCACTTCCCTGCTCTGCCATAAAGCCAAGCTCAGCTCCCCCCGTAGATAAGATTTGGTATTTATTACGGGTTTCGAAGTTTGTGATGATCTCAGTCCACTCCTTCTTCTGCTGAATAAGAAGCTGATTGTGCGGGGTGAAAAACTCTTCGACTCTTTTATTCTCTGTCATAAGCAATATACCTTTTCTTACCTATAGTATTCGAGCTAGTATCGGCTACGGTTAACCAATCGTAAATCTCTGGAGATTATAATGAAACCCTCAATTGTCATCGCTGATGGATTTGACAAAAATTTGTTCGCGAAATTGCTGGAAATGGACCAATTTAACGTTCACCCAGAACCAAAAATCACCCAAGATAAATTAAAAGAACTACTCCCTACCACTGAAGGGCTTGTTATCAGATCGGCCACGACTGTAACCCCAGACCTTTTAGAAATGGCCCCAAATTTAAAGTACGTTATTCGTGCCGGTGAAGGGACTGATAATATAGATAAAGTTGCCTGCGGACAAAAAGGAGTTAAAGTTTCAAATACTCCTGGAGCCAATAATAATTCAGCTGCTGAACATGCTATGGCCTTAACGATGACTGTTCTTAGAAAAACAGCTTGGGCCCATTCGACTATGAGTAATGGTGGCTGGGATAAATCAAAATTTGCTGGAACTGAACTTTCAAATAAAAAAGTTGGTGTTGTAGGTTTTGGTCGTATCGGTCAAATCTATGCCAAGAGGCTTGCTGGTTTTGAGCCAGATCTTCTTTTCTTCGATCCCTTTGTAGAGAAGTCAGATCTTCCCTATGCAAATAAAGCTGAAAATCTAGAGCAAATTTTTAAAGAATGCGAAATCATCTCTCTTCACACTCCACTTATGGACGCCACAAGAGGAATGGTTAATAGATCTCTTCTTGAATCAATGAGAGAAGATGCTGTTTTAATCAACGCCAGCCGCGGCGGGATTGTTGATGAAGAAGCTCTTCACGATATTCTTTCAAACAATAAAATTAAAGGGGCTGGTTTTGATGTTTTTGCAACTGAACCTCTTCCAGAAGACTCACCTCTTCGAAAACTTTCTAACCTCGTTCTGACTCCTCACCTTGGGGCCTCCACTGGAGAAGCTCAAATTCGTGTTGGGGAAATGGTTGTTAATCAATTAAGTGAATTCTTTTTAAATAGTAACTTGTTAAACGAGGTAAAAGCCTAATGCAATCACTAGCTATAGTCGGTTCCCAATGGGGAGACGAAGGAAAAGGTAAAATTACAGATCTACTAGGACAAAAATGTGATGTTGTTGTTCGCTACCAAGGTGGGAATAACGCCGGACATACCATTATTGTCGGTGACAAAAAAATTGTTCTACACCTGATTCCTTCCGGTATCTTACATGACCACTGTACTTCCGTTGTCGGGCACGGTGTAGTTTTTGATCCAGAAGCTTTTCAAGTGGAACTTGAAGATGTTCGAAATTCAGGTGTTGAAGTTACCCCTGATAAATTAAAGATCTCAGAAAACTGCGCTGTTATCACTTCATATAACAAACTTCTCGATGGACTTAGAGAAAACCAAGGTCCTGTTAAAATTGGTACCACCGGAAAAGGAATTGGACCGGCCTACGAAGATAAAGTTTCAAGAAAGGGACTTAAATTAAAAGACCTTCTCGACAAAGACCTTCTTATTCAAAAGCTAAGAAATAATCTGCAAGAAAAAGAAATTCTCTTTAAGCATCTTTACGGTTCAGACTTTCCAACAGTAGAAGAAGAAGCTGAGCATCTTTTCAAACTTGGAAAGAATGTCGCTCCTTACTTAACTGATACTTTTAGCTTCCTTGATCATGCCCTTAGAGAAAATAAAAAAGTCCTTTACGAAGGCGCTCAAGGTGTTCTTCTTGATATCGACTATGGATCATACCCCTTCGTAACTTCTTCTAGCACTGGAGCTGGAGGAATCTACACAGGTGCTGGTCTTCCAGGTCAATCAATCCAAGAAGTTCTAGGAATCACTAAGGCCTATACAACTCGTGTTGGTGAAGGTCCTTTTCCTACAGAGCTCTTTGATGAACTAGGAGAAAAAATTCAAACCATCGGTGGTGAGTTCGGCGCTACCACGGGACGTAAAAGAAGATGTGGTTGGCTTGACCTTCCCCTCCTAAAATACACCGTTAAAGCCTCAAACATGACTTCCATCGCTCTAACAAAGCTTGATGTCTTATGCCATGTAGACACTCTTAAAATCTGTACTGGTTACAAGTATAAAGGCCAGACAATTGACTGTGCTTACCCAGGAATTGACCTTTCTCAAGTAGAGCCAATCTATGTAGAAATGGAATGTTTCAAAGACACTTTTGAAACAGATAATCTAAGCGACACTTTAAAAACTTATATCGAAACGATTGAAAAGTTCATTGGCATTCCTGTTGGAATTCTTGCTTATGGACCGGAAAGATCTGAAATTAAATTCAAGAAGGAGTACTTCAATTGAAATTAGTTTTACTGCTCACCGTTTTCCTTTTTGCTAGCTGCGGCCTAAAGAAAGAAAAAGGTGAGCTTATTGTATTTGAAAAGTCGAAGTCTGATTATGACCAGTTCATCAATCAAAAACCAAAACCCGATCAACCGAACCTAAGTATCGACAAAAAAATTGTGAATAACGATTACCCAATCGAGCTTGCCCTCTACAGCGACGGCAAGTTTTATTACAATCTTGAAAACCTAGGTGACGGAGAAGGAACTTGGAAATACGATAATGGCGTACTTAAGCTAACCGCTTTTAGAAAAATTCTTACCTTTGACGTAGACATGGATTATACCTTTACCATTACGAGAAAAGATGGTTCTCAATCGCTTCTAAAATTTAGAGATAGAAAAGGGAATCGGGCTTTCTCAACAAGGCTTGAATAGTAATTAGTTATTGAATCAGCTCACCGTAGAGCTTTCCATCTCTAAAGCTCGTAAGATGCACGCGGCGGATTTCATTCTTTAAATCGGAATCCGTCTTAACAAAAACTTTAACGAAATTCGTACTATATCCACCGAAGAAGCCTTCCTTATTTCGGCGCTCAAATAACACCTCAGTAGAAGTTCCCACCATATCTTCTGAAAGCATGGCAAGCTTGGCCTCTCCAAACATATGAAGAGCGCGGGATCTCTCCTTCTTCACTGCTTGATGAATATGATTTTCAGATCTCGCCGCAATGGTTCCCTTTCTCTTTGAGTAAGGAAAAACATGGAAGTGAGTAATGGGAAGCTCTTTGGCCAGATTATAAGTTTCCTTAAACTGCTCCTCGGTTTCACCCGGATAGCCAACAATCATATCCGCCCCAATGGCAGCATTTGGAAATCTTAAAAGGATCTTATTTATAATCTCCTTATAAAAGGCCACATCATATTTTCTTTTCATGGACGTTAAAATCTCATCGCAGCCACTTTGCATGGGGATATGAAAATGATCCATAAACTTATCTGAAGCTTCCAGTACATCCAAAAGCTCATCAGTAATCGTGTTTGGCTCCACCGAAGAAAGACGTAATCTCTTAAGTCCTTCAATGGCCAAAATTCTTCGAACTAAATCAGTGAGCTTTTCTCCGCTTGTGGACTCGTACTCACCAATATTAACTCCAGTAAGCACTATCTCCTTAAAGCCGTTCTCAACTAAAGCTTGAGCCTCTGAAACGGCCTGATCCACGGTGATAGTCCGAGATCTGCCTCTGGCCTGGGGAATAATGCAAAAGCTGCACACATAATTGCAGCCATCCTGAATTTTTAAAAAAGCGCGGGTGTGATTATCGGCAGGACTTGTTGAAGCGCCCCAAAACAAATTTGTTTTATCTACGGCCACAACCTGCTCTTCTTCCTCACCAAGATAATCAAAAACCTTATATTTTTCAGAAGTTCCTAAGACTAAATCAACGCCCTGCATCCCAGAAATAGTTTTCGGGTCCATTTGGGCGTAGCAACCCGCTACCACAATCTTCCCTTCTGGCGAAGATCGGTGAGCCTTACGTATAAGGCTCCTACAGCTTGAATCAGCGTCATCCGTCACTGTGCAGGTGTTGATAAAAGTAACCTCAGCTTCTTCCCCAAAAGGCACGATCTCATAGCCACGATCGGCGAATCCTTGGGAAATAGAGCCAGTTTCAGAGAAATTCAGACGACAGCCCAGAGTATGGACGGCCACTCTCTTCTTTTCACCAGTCAATATGTTTTCGTTTGATTCACTCATATTTTGCAGGTGCCCAATCTAGTAAGCCCTCTCCCAATGCGCAAGAAATTTTCTGACAAAGGTGCAAAATTACTTACATTTCAAATTGACAAAAAAGCCCGAGAAAACTACATTCCTTCTTACGTTTTAAATGTGGACCCTTAGCTCAGTTGGTTAGAGCATCTCCCTTTTAAGGAGAGGGTCCTGCGTTCGAGTCGCAGAGGGTTCACCATTAAAAACACCGAATTGGTACTAGCTTTCGAGGCAAACCATTTTTGGACTAGCTCTTGGAATCACCTCCACAGATGTTTTCAAGAAGTAGTCCAGATATGCTCCGTTCGTCTAGCCCGGTCTAGGACACCGCCTTTTCACGGCGGTAACAGGGGTTCGAATCCCCTACGGAGTACCAATTTAAAAAAGAAGCCTCGCGTTTGCGGGGCTTTTTTTTTGCCTACGCGTCCCGGCCTAAAATGATTTGTTCGCATGGAAGGGTAGAATCAGCTTTAGTAGTACTCATATGACTATTGAACTTCAAGATCCTTTATAACTTCGTCGATCATGCTCTCGATCTCTGCAACTGACCTGCTATTTCTTTTTTCAGAGTCAGAGTAAACTTTTACCTCGTTGTCCAAGAAAACCATGTGCTTTAATCCATCATTAACTGGAATTGTAAGGGCAATAAATACTGAAAATGCGACGTAAAATTTAGTTGCTCTTTTAATCCATTTATACGGAACAAAAGAAACCATAATATAATAAAGACAAACTACAGAAAGTATTAGACTTAGAATGTTTACAACAACCTCAGCTTCAATAGAAAATCGATTCAATCCTAAACTAAAAGGTCTAACTAATTCAAATAGTGAATCTATTACAAGAACTTGAATAACTCTCAATAAGATATTCTTAAAGTAGTAAAGGCTTGTTATACACTTAGACAAAACTGAAAAAGTTCCTGCAGTAAAAAGAACACCCCATGAATAGTAAAAACCTTCGTAGAGGGACTCAGAAAGCTTTAAGTTAAGAACATAGAATTTTTGAAAGATTATTATTGAAAGTAAAATTAATGCCCATTTGTATACAAACTCCCATGTTATGAGCTTTATATGACGGAACTGATGATGGTACATTTTCTCCATTATAAGCTCTAGGTAATCCAATTGCTTAGGCGAGATTGAATCTGCATTCATCGGCAAGTTTTCATCTACGGGGACAATGTCATTTTCATCATTCATCTTGTGCAATTGTTCTATCCTTCTTAATTTTATAGATGTTCTCTAACACACTTTTTATTATCGATTTTGCTAGATGTGGTTCTCCACTAAACTGAAGATTGATTAGAATATCATCCAGCTCAGGATTCATCGTTATTGATTTAACATCAAATTTATAATAATTTTTGTCTTTAATATAACTCGGCACCCTTTCATACTTGAATGCACAAATTGATAATTTAAAAGAAACTCCATGAGAGTTTTCAATATGGTCTTTTTTGCAGGAGAATTTATCATTCTGAAAAATGTTTTTAAATTTTTCAAACTTAAACTGGTTATTGATATAATTATAATAAGTAACCGGTCTTGTATTTTGACTGCCCTTAAAATTCACAATCGCGTAACTGATTTTTATATCACTTCCCATTGCCGCTAGTGGAACCTTCCTGTAGTCCATTTGACATACTTTATACTTCGCTAATATCTGATCTTTATCTTTATCATCGACATCATTATTAAAGTTCTCATCATCATCAAACTCACCACAATATAGAAAATGTTCCATATCTGGAGTTTTCCAATTATTTAAATCTTGATGATCTTTCGTATTATTTATAGACGCAATTACTCTTCCGTAGGTCTCACTAACTTGCTTTGATAGAATTTCTTCAAGGGACACATTAGGGTCTAAATCCTCGCTTTCCTTAATAAACTTAATAAGTTTTTTCCTATTTATCCCATAACCTGAAGATTCTCGATCCGTATTCTTCATCACATTCACTCCAATAACTTTGAAGCGTGTATTTAGAATAGGCCCCCCAGACATTCCTCGATTGAGAGGGATAGAAAGTGCCATTAAATTGTTTGCTTGATCTATGATATAATCACTAAAAGTTCCTTGATTAATCGCTAAAAACTCTTTGTCATGATAACCGAGGGAATAAATTTTTTCTCCCTTACCAATTTCTCTACTAGCTATAGATACGGTTGATTTAAATTTATGTGGGATTTCAATAAGAGCAAGATCACTCAAAATATCAATCTTAAGTATTTTTGCCAAAAATTCTTTTTTACCTATTTTTACGTATATTTTGTACTTATCGTTAATCTTTCCTTTTTTAAAAAGCTTCGAAATCACATGATAATTGGTAATAAGTTTTCCATTCTTTCCAATAACAAACCCCGTTCCACTGGCAGTATGACTCCCACCCTTCTTAGATTTAACTTTTATGATGTGGACGAGATTATCGAATTTATCGAAATCACTTGCATTTACGCTAGGTAAAATAAAAATCAGTATCAATAAAGAAAGTTTGAAGTTCACATATAGGTATCGGATAGTTGATCAAATTACTTTACAAAATTTGAAGTCATAAATGACTGAAATAAGGCTATTTAAAAGTGTCTTTCTCAAATTTACCCTGATACCTGGTTACTTGTAGAAATGAAAATTTTGTTTCAAGAACGCAATATTGATTGAGTTATCCTTGTCTCACGTTAAAATTTACTCTCTTTGCAGGAAAGAGAGCTACACCAGAAAACTTAAATATCTTTAAGATGAAAAGCGGTCGATTCCAAACGAAAGTAACATTAAAAATTTAAAATTAGAGATGTTGAGAAAAATCTAAGTTTACCTGTTGGTCCTAAGTCACTATTTTCAAGGGAAGTTAATAAATCAAATGGTCCAAATCTAAAGCCTAGTCCAACGGAGTAACAGATTCCCAATATAAATTCTCTCTCATTTATCTTTTGAGAAAAATTATTTGCAGAGACTCCAAGCATAAAGTTCCCAAATACGGGGAAATTTGAAAAGAAATTTAAACCAAACTTTACACTGGAAATTGCATCGCTCTTAGTAACGTTATCCCTAGGATCAATAATTTCCACATTATCAAAAGAAATCATAATTTTTCCTTGTACTCCTATTTTTTTCTTTATTGTGGTTTCTGAAATATGTCCTATCGAGCCTCCAAAGTTAACTTTACCTAAAGCAGGCGGATCATTGTGATGTTCAGGATGTGAATTTTTAGCAGAATAAGTTGAATTCAAACCTACAAAATAAGAACTAAGGCACTTAGATGGAGACAAAACAAATAATATAATCAGAAACATTTTTAAACTGTTCACCAGCTAATTATAACAAGTTTATTGAGTAATTTAGGGAAGGCAAAAACTCCCTATACAGTTACTCAACTTTTGATTAGTACGTGGTTACTTATCGCGGAATCAACTGCTTACTTGCTCAATTTCATAAATGCAGTCCGCTGCGGACCTCATTAGGTACCTGGTTACTTGTAGAAATGAAAATGTTGTTTCAAGAAAGCAAAACTGATTGAGTTATCCGTGTCTCACGTTAAAATTTACTCTCTTTGCAGGAAAGAGAACTACGCCAGAAAATTTAAATATTTTTAAGATGAAAAGCGGTCGATTCCCCAAGTTGTGATTGAAGACATTATTGAGCTGGTTGCGATGTAGAGCAGGACGGCGGCCTTCATTTTGTAGAGGAAGAGAAAGCTTATGACGGGAAGGATGTACTGAAGCTTCTTCATGGTTTGGGGGATTTCATTTTGCTTTTTTAGAAACATGGGAATGGCAAAGCTAAGGCAGGCCAGAATGGGTAGGATAAAAAAGGGGTCAGAGGCCCCAAGGTTTGTAATCCAGATAAAGCTTCCATGGAATGAGTTTCCACTTAGGACCGAGAATAAGAAAAAATAAATGGGGGCTTGGATTAGAAGCGGAAGTATTGATGCGAGCGGATTGATTTGATGTTCTTTAAAGAGCTCGATTCTTTTTTGGGCCAGCTCGGCTGGTTCTAAATTTTCATAGGTCTTAAGTTTTTTATTCACTTGATCCATTTTTTTAGAGCTCTTAGCTGAGATAATCATCAGTGGTAAGGTGACAAATTTTATAACAAGGGTAATCGCGATGATTGAAAGACCATAGTTCCCAAAAAAAGTATTAAAAGTTTCAATAGCTGATAAGAGTAAGTTTTCCATACAAAATCCTTATAATTTAAAAAATTAACGTTAGTTCTTTTTAAAATTTAAGGATTGTTTAATTCAGGAGTGGATCTATTCTTCGTTTAGTTTGTGATCTTGCTGGAACCGGTCTAAAGACTGGAGAGAAAATAAGTCTTTTTGATTCCGACTTTGATTTAGAGATAAGGGCCAAAGTAAGTAGGCCCGAAAACGCAATAAACATGAACTGAAGTTGCTCAATGCCTAGATTTACCCCCATAAGGGCCAAAGCCGTCAGGGCAAATAGTAGGGCTCCAAGAAATATATTGTTCAGTTCTTCTTTCATAAACCTAAGATGGGGGCTCTTTTATAAGTGTCAAGGTTTATAGCCTGGTGCGCATGACATATATTTTACAAGAGAGATTTGTTCTGTGAAAGATTAATCGAAAACGATCCACATTACTTTTCTTTTTGGAGAATTATTATCGTAGTGAAAAAATATTTTCAGCTCAGGAATTTCAACTAAGCGATTGTCTGTAACAACATGGTTATTATTATCGACTTCTTTTGTCTCTATCCACTTATAGCCTTTAAATCGATTTTTTAGATATTCATAATTATCAAAATCGGCCCAGAAGAAAAAAGTCATTCTTAATACCTTTTGACTGTTTTCATCTACATATGCAGTTATTGATCCAAAGCTTTTGGAAGAATTATAACTGTATATTTTTTCATTCCTTTTATTTTCATTTTCGATTCTTTTCTTATCAGGTTTTCCAAAGACCTTATTGAGTTCTACTAAGTCTTTACTCTGCATAACTCTCAAAATCGGAGAAAAGTGGTCTTTGCTGTAATTCAGCTCAACTTTTGAGCAACCAAAAACAAAAAAAAGTAATATAACTACAGATTTCATTTTCTATTTTCCTTTTTTGAGATCATCTTTTTCAAAAGTAGGTATGACTTAAAATTATGCTTCTTGAGCAAACTTGGATTTGAGTAATAAATTTGAACATGGTTCGCAAAGTCTTCACTTGGAGAAACTATGGAATCTTTCAATAGAGGATTGACTGGTGATTTTAGTTTCTTATTTTTATTGTACTTCCAACCTGAGCTAATAAAAAACTCTTCAAGCTTTAAAGGCTCAAAATCATACACGGCGATATGAGAAAGCTCATGAATCAAAACGTCTCTCTTGTTTGTCCTTTCAAAAAAATTATTAAAGACTATCAATGTCTTACTCTGGGGAATTGTTGCAGCAGGGTTAAGTTTTACCCCATTAAAATCATCAGCTCTTAAGATTTCGTTTAATTTATATCTTTTTAACCACTTGGGTAATGTTTCCATTACCTCTTTTACTATCTTAATTTCGTGAGTTTTCCACTTTTTTAAATTAGTTCTTACATTTTTAAATTTCTGTTTTCGATTATTACTGAAATAGTTATGACTTCGAATCTCTCGGCAATGACCTTTCCTTAAATATTCTCTAATCAGAGTGCCATCTTTTTTTGTGTGAGACTTAACTCGATGTGATCTTACAAAAATTTCATCAGGCTCGCAGCTAAATGCTTTAGCTCCTATAAACAATAGAACGAATACAGAGAGTACAACAAGTTTTGAATTTATTATTGCACTCCATTCTGACATTATTTTATGCTGCCTCTCTCTTTTTCCGAGCTTGCTCCAAATCAAATGTGGACTGAAGATTCATCCATAATTTAGGACTAGTCCCTAAAAGGTCAGATAGGTCTAATGCAGAGTCTGCTGTTATTCCCCTCTTTCCCTTAATCAGCTCATTTAACTTAGCTTTAGTCCAGCCAAGCTGTTCAGCAACATAAGCCTGAGTCCAACCATTAGGCTCAATGAATTCTTCCAAAAGCATCTCCCCTGGATGAAAAGGATTAACCGGTGTTTTTTGTTTCTTCATAAAAACCTCTATTCTTAATGATAGTCCAAAACCTGAACATCTGAAGCTCCATTATCCCACTTGAAAATAACTCTCCATTGGTCATTAATTCTTATCGAGTAATATCCTTCCAAATCACCTTTCAAGGCCTCTAACCTATTTCCGGGTGGGACTTTTAAGTCTTGCAAAATTGCCGCATCATACAAATAAAGAATCTTTCTTCTTGCGACCCTTAGCAACTCGGGAGGAAACTTTCTTAAAGCTTTGGTTTTCTTTTTATCGTTAAATAAGTCTTCAGCAAGCTGGTTTCCAAAGCTCTTGATCATACCCCATATTATCACACCCCGATAATATTATCAAGTATCGATAATTTCTGGTACGTGGTTACTTTTCGCGTATTCAACAACTTAAGTTAAAGGTTTTAGAAATATTTCTGAAAACTTAGGGGGGTCATTATATTCTTTCCAGAATAGTCGAATTTCGCACTAAATTAACTGAATTTTGAATAAAAATCTCAATTAGATTCAAGAAAAATTGAACTCGGGGTCATAAGTGTCAAGGTTTATGGCCTAGTGCGCATGACATATATTTTACAACAGCTTCTCTTCAATTCCATTAGAATGGATTCATGACCAGCAAAAAAGTATTTCAGTATTCTGAGGCAGAAGAGAAAGCCAATGCCCTTACGCATTTTTTTGGAGTTCTCTTTGCTCTTTATGTGATTTTTGATTTGGTTTGGAGCGCTTATCCTTTTGGGGCCAAAGCAGTTTTAAGTTATGGGGCCTTTGGGCTGTCACTTTTTTTAATGTACCTAAGTTCGACTTATTATCATTTAGAAAAGAATGAGACGCGAAAGCTGATGCTAAAAAAATGTGATCATATGGCCATCTTTATTTTGATCGCAGGAACCTTTACTCCGTTTTTGATGTTTAATATCGCGACTCCAAAAAGTATTTGGTTTTGCGCATTCTTCTGGCTTTATGCTTTAGGAGGAGTTCTTTTTAAATTGTTTGGAAAAAAGGAGCGAAGAAAACTTTCTCTTTTTATATATTTGGCCATGGGCTGGTCAGCTCTTTTTATGTGGTCTGACTTAAAGGAAGTATTACCTCAAAAATCAGTGGACTATATTCTATTTGGTGGTCTTTCTTATACGGTGGGTTCAGTTTTTTATATGATGAAGAGAATTCGCTATACGCATATGGTTTGGCATCTTTTTGTTATGGGCGGAACCACAATGCATTATCTTGCCATTGTTGTGGCCTTCCCAAAATAAGAGGACCAGTAACCTGGCCCTCTCTCTCCCCTAGTTGTCGTTATTTTTTTAACACTTAATGAACTTCAGTTTAAAGATAGACTTCTCACCCTCTGCTAGACCTGTGATTTTTCCCGCCGAAGCCGCTTCTTTGTTTTTTGATTTTAAGAAGAGTCTAAGGTTTAGCCTAAGGATGCTATCTTCACCGCACTTACTTACTGAAGCATTGTTATATTCATCTGTTCCTAATTTAAAGGTTCCCTTCTCCTTTCCTAGGATTTGAGTTTCAGCTTGCTGTCCTTTTTGACCTGCAAGAAAAGTTTCAGAGCTTACTTTTAAGGAGGCTCCTTCCTGAAGAAGATGCTTGCCTTTAAAGGTGGCCGGTAAAACCGCCACTTGATAGTTTGAAGGAATTGAGATGGGCACCGCTGCTAAGCAATTGATTCGGGCAAGAGATTTAAAAGTACTTCCGGCCTTGACCGTTAAGGACTCAGTATCGATTTCTACGGATTTTCCATCGTCGCTTACTCGGATGGTGGTGTCCTGGCAGCCAGTTCCGGCAATCTCAGGTTGACCCAAGGTGAAGTCAATATTTTCTCCTCCTGGTAGATCATCGGGATCACAGGAAACTAAGAAAAGAAGCATCACTATGCTAAAGGCATTCAATATATTTTTCATCTCTCTCTCCCCAAGGACCAAAGTATTTGATCCTTTTCTTATAATTAAAGGCTTATTAAAAGGGAGACAACCGCTAGGTCTTTAAACATTGTCATTTAGGCACGATTGTAATGAGATGAAAGAAAGTTTGGATTTTGTAAGGAAAAAGTGGGGCCTAGGCGGCCCCAGGTAAACTAGTTTTTACATGTTTGAATGGAACGGTCTCTATTATAAGTTTGAGAATACATATTCTCATAACATGAATAAGTTTGAAGAGTTCCACCGTTCATACAAAGAGTTTTTGCTTGTTCTTTATTATAAACATTTGAGTACATTTTTTTATAACACTGAAAAGTTTCATCATTTCCTCTGTTTTCACAAAGGGAAACGGCAAAGTCTTTATTGTAAACATCTGAATACGTGGCTTTATAACAGTTATAGGTACCTACAGTTCCTCCGCGTTTACAGAGTCGGATCGCTAGGTCTTTATTATAAACCTCGCTATACATTTTTTTATAGCAGGCCACTGTCTCAACTGTTCCGCCCCCTGAGCATAGCTCCTGTGCTTGAGTTTGATTATAAAACTCTCTATAGGCCTGCTCGTAACAAGAGGAAGGTGTTCCCGTTGAACTACTGGCCACAGCGATGGCCTCTTTTATAAGACCTCGCAGTCTTTGCTTTTTAGTATCGTTTAATCGGCTAAGATTTTGATCGATGGTTCTGGTTAATTTTTCACTTTGAGTGATTAGGTCAGCAGAAGCTGTGGTTGATAATAAAAATAGAATTACAGTTAAAAGTTTCATTTTTGCCCCTCAGATAAATTGAATGGGGTTTAAGTTGCAATTTAAAAGCCATGTATTTTAGCGAGTTTTCAATAACTAGACGCGGGACCCCATAGACACTGGTATCAGATTGCAATGACATTCTGACTCTCCTGTCCTAAAAGTTCATTTATGAAAACACTTCTCATCTCAGCTTTAATCTC
Source organism: Halobacteriovorax sp. (assembly GCA_002720865.1). Taxonomy (GTDB): domain Bacteria; phylum Bdellovibrionota; class Bacteriovoracia; order Bacteriovoracales; family Bacteriovoracaceae. The sequence goes on along the minus strand of PBIO01000014.1, from coordinate 663,606 downwards.
CCTTTCCTCTTTTGCCGGCGAAGTATATTTCCAAGGTCCGTGCGAGGAGAAACCTTTTTTAGTCGGTGAAAACACCGGTGCTGGAATTACGGCAGGTGCTCTAACCATTTCAGCTCTAGAGGAATCTAAGACTGAGTACATCGGTTCTGAAGGGGGAATAAACTCTATTCTAGGGTCACCAGTTGGAATGGAAGCAATTGAAGTCTTAAGTGATACAAAAATGCGGGCCTATGGTTGGTGTTATGAGATAGATGGGTTTCAACCAGCTGCTATGCCTGATGAAATCGAGCTTAAAGGAACTGAGCAAGTTCGTTGGTTTTTTGCCTTCTCTACTTATGAGGATGGCGTTTGGAAGGATTACTGCACTCCAAGCTACTCAGTAAAATCACCATTTATCTGTAAGTAAGGTATAATAGTCCCAAACAAAAGAGGACTAGGAATGAGTGAACTAAGCGAAAGCAAATTTAATATGTGGCGTGCGGCCTTTTCTATTATTCACGTGGACGGCAAAGTCTCAATTGAAGAACAAGCCTGGGCAAAAGAAAAACTATCTTCCCTTCCTTTAAGTAACTCACAAAAATCTACTTTAGAACTTGATCTTGTTAAAGGCGCAAAAGTTGAAGAGCTCTTACCATCAATCACACATAAGCCTGACCGGGCCTTTCTTCTTCATCTTTGTCGAACTATAGGGCATCTTGAGGGAGATTATAGTGATTCTGAAAAAGAAGCCTTTAAGTATTTAGAAAAGGAAATCTTAAAAGATATTGATTTGGCTCCTATCGAAGCTGAAGTTCAAAAAATGGAAGAGCTTTCAAATAAGAATAAATTAGAAATTGATAATAAACATTCAATTTTAGAAAATGTTATTGAGAGATTACTTTTTACTATTGGTCTTTAGAGACCCCAATGGGAATTTCACAAATCTCTTTATATTTTTGAGCCCCGCCTATACTTTCATAAAGAATGAACTTATCGACAATAAAAGGTAACTCTTGTTTAACTTTATAATCTTCCGCTAAGCGAGTTAAGTTACGAGGAACCTTCATTCTGCAAACAGTTAAGTGGGGAATAAAAGGTTTTTGATCGTACTCGATTTCATGATCATCAGCTAATTGCCTTAGCCTTTTTGCAAGGGATGATATTTCAACCTCTCCCCTTGAAACACCTAGCCATAGAACCCGCCCTTCACTCATTTGGGGAAAGGCACCATAGCCTTTAATACCAAGCTTGAAGCTCTCTCCCCAGTTTTCACTAAGTAGTGATTTAGTAAAGCTTTCAAGTTTTGATAGTGGAATTTGCCCGAAGTAGGCCATTGTAAAATGCCAATTATGGGCCGGAGTCATTCGGTCTTTTTTATAACGCGATAATGACTGCCAGGTATTTTGTTTAAGCTTTTTTCGGACCTCGTCATTTATGGGAACTCCCAGAAAAAGTCGGCCACTCATTTCTTCCATGTTTCTAATATAAAGCTATAATGGGTCCATGAAAACTTTAATAATCATACTTTTGCTCTTAGGGTCCTGTGCCCGAAAAGAAATATCTACTCCAGAAGAGGCCATGAGGTCACTCCCCTCGGAAATGCTCCTCAAGGACGATCTTCCCATCGACGTTTTTCAGGCTGGGCTTAAAAAACATATAAAAATCTTAATGAAGACTCCAAGCCGAGTTTTAAAGTTTGGGTCTAAAAATGTTTTTGCCAAAGATTATGGCTTTGCTTTGATGGAGCTTTTAAAGTTTAAAGATAAGGATAAGCTTCTTAAATATGTAGAAGAAAACTTTATCCTTATGGAAGTTTATGGAAAAAAGGATTGGGGTGAAATTCTTTTAACCAGCTATTACGAACCACTCTATCCTGCGAGAAAAAAGCCTACTGAAAAATACTATATGCCAATTTATAAACTGCCTAAAGATTTAGTAGAAATCGATATGCAAAGTTTCGCCGATGAAGGAATCGGAAATTTTGAAACCTCAAGAACTAAAGTATCAGGTAGAATTGTCAATGCAGGACTGCCCTTTCCTAAAATCCTTCCTCATTTTAGCCGGGAAGAAATAACTATTGAAAAAAAACTCAAAGGAAGAAATTTAGAGCTTTATTACCTAGACCCTATTCATTCTTTCTTTTTACAAATCCAAGGCTCTGGGGTTCTTGAACTTCCAAGTGGGAAGAGAGTTCGAGTTGGTTATGCAGGTCAAAACGGATGGAAATACGAAAGTATCGGAAAACATCTCTTTCATGTAATTCCAAGAGAAGAGATGAGCCTACAAAGAATTGAGGCTCACCTAAGAACTCTTTCAAAAGATGAGCTCTTAGATTTTTTAAAAATAAACCCAAGCTATGTATATTTTAAAGTCATAGAAAGTAGAGGCTTAACGACCTTTGGAAATGAAGTTGTTTCTGGAAGAACTTTGGCCGTTGATAGCTCCCTATTTCCTCTAGGAGCTCTTGGTTACTTAAGTTTTCAAAAACCTTATTTCGCAGATAAATCTGTAGAAGTCCCCACGAGCTACGAAGAAACTTCTAGGCTTGTTTTAGCACAGGATACTGGCGGAGCTATTAAGTCTCCAGGCAGAGCAGATCTTTTCTGGGGTGAAGGTGATGAGGCCCTTAGGTATGCAGGAACAATGAGGCATTCAGCAAAGCTTTGGTTTCTCTACCCTAAATTAGATTAGACAAGGGTCATCTCTTCTTGATTTTATAGTATAATCCAAGCTAGAAAAGAGAATGAGCGCAATTATTATGAGTAAAAAAGAAGATAAAAAACCAGTACCAGTAGATATAGAGGGATTAGATTTAGATCTAATGAAACTTAAGACCGTGGATCTCCCAGGACTTGTGGAGTATGCCCACTCAGTTGGGGGCTTTAGTGTTGTTCCTACTGAACAAGGTGTTATTAAAGGCAGGGCCATGAATGCCATGCAAGAGCAGACTCAAGAAAGACTCGATATGATTCTTGAGCAAATGAGAACTCTTGCTAAACAGGCTAAAGATGTTCAAGACAGAGTTGAAATCTCCCACTATGTTTACGATGCCGAGATAAAATTTGAACCCATTATTGGGAAAAAATATTACCTCTATGAAAAAGAGGATGGGAAAAAGCTCTTAAGCTTAATTGGCCCTAAAGATTGGGGTAACTCAAAGAAGTTTAAGGCCTGTCTGGCAGAGGTAAAGTTGCTTTCTGATCATACATGGAAAGTACTTGAGCGTTTTGACCAAGATTGACTTACCTATTTAAACTTCCCAAGAGGTTTGGCAAAATAGACTTATGCAAACAGAAGCTTTAAGTAGTCGTAGGATTGCTTCAACATTAGCCATTGCTTTAGTTCCAATGTTCTTGGGACTTGCTATTTATGGTTATTGGCTAAGCCAATATTTTGGTGAGTTTAATATTGCACCTCAAGGCGGAAAAATTTCGACCATTGGTTTTGCTCTTTTGGTTGTTGCAGTACCGGCCAATATTCTAGGAATCATTTTCCTTTATATACCTTGGAAAAAAGGTCGCTCTGAAATTCAAAGCGATTCTGGGTTAAAGATTAAATTTATCTCTCTCTTTGTATTGCTATTTTTAAACTACCCTATTGCTGCAGGAATTATTTATAACTACTCATGGATTACAAGTACCATAAGTATTGAATTCACAAATAACTACCAAGAGCCCTTAAAAGATCTCGTTGTCATCCTTCCTAATGGAGACGGGGTTCATGTGAACTATGTAAAGCCAGGTCAAACCTCTTCAATTCGAGTTTTTAACAAAGGTGAAGGTGCTGTCGAGTTTATGGCCATTAACGGCAACGATGAAAAATCGAGGAAGCCTATTTTAGGATATGTGACTTCAAATCTAGGGGGCAGGGCCAAGGTCAGTTTAAATGAGGACTTTGAACTGGATGTTTTCACAAACCATCCTCCTAAAAGCGAATAAAATCAGCTATATAAGTATTTGACTAATCCCAATAAAAGAGCGATTTTCATCATCCATGAAAATAGAGCAAGAATCAGAAGACTATGTACAAACCCAATCTTTGGATAAGGTGGGAATCGTCCTTTCGGGACTCTGTGTTATACACTGCATAGCCACTCCCTTTCTTATAATGTTTAGCCCAATGGTGGCGCATTTCTTTGATTCAAAATGGTCGCATCTAGGTATCTTTTTATTTATTGTTCCTGTGGCCTATTTTACCTTTTGGCGTTTTTATAAAAATCATCGAAATAAGACTCCTATGATTCTTGGAACCATAGGAATCTTAGTCTTATGCTTAGCTTTATTAAGCCCTGGGCATGGATGGAAAATAGCCGAAGGTGATTTTCACGCCCACAACCAAGAACATTTTCATTACCTCGATACCATCATAAATGTTATCGGTTCTGTTATCCTTATGGCCGGGCACTGGCTTAATATTAAGATTCATCGTGATAGCCAAAAAGCGGATGATTGCTGTCACCACCATCCTTAAGAAGTTCACTTAAGTCGATCTCTTTTTTTAAGGCTCCGGATCTTGATCTAAAGCTTATTAAACCCTTTTCCATTTCCGACTTTCCAACAATTATCAAGTAAGGCTCTTTTGAAGAATAAAAATTTCGAACTTTTTTAGAAAAAGAAATACTCCTATCATCAACCTCAACTCTAAACCCCATTTTCTCCAATTTACTTTCAACTTCCCTAGCATAAGAATGCTGTTCTTGATTAATGGGAGCAATCCTAAATTGTATCGGACTCATCGCAAATGGAAAGACGCCTTCATAGTGCTCAACAAGAATTCCAAGGAATCTTTCAAGTGAACCATAAAGTGCTCGATGAATTAAAATCGGAATTTCTTTTTCTCCTTTTTCGTTGATAAAGGAAACATCAAATCTCTTTGGTAGATTAAAATCGATTTGAACCGATGAGCATTGCCAATTATTGCCATTAGAATCTTTTAAGTGAAGGTCTAGAGATGGACCATAAAATTTGGCCTCTCCATGCTTCTTAACATAAGAAAGATCATTTTCTTCCATTAACTCCACTAGAATATTTTCTAGTTTTATCCACATACTATCTTTACCAAGATACTTACCTTGCTTAGAGTAATCTCGCAGTGAAATTTCAAAATAAAAATCTTTAAATCCAAAGCTAGCTAGGAGCTCACGGGCAAGATTTAAAATTTTCTGGAGCTCATCTTTCACCATTTTCTCTGAGCAAAAGATATGAGCATCATCTTGAACAAAACTTCTGGCCCTTAAAAGTCCATTCCTCGCTCCAGAAGGTTCATTCCTATGCACATGTCCAAGCTCACATAACCTAACAGGAAGGTCTTTATAGCTTTTGAGCTTTCTTTTATAAAAAAGAATGGCTCCAGGACAGCTCATTGGCTTAAGCGCTAACTTTGATTCTCCATCTGAAGAATAAAACATTAGTTCAGAAAACAAATCACTATGACCAGATTTTTCCCAAAGCTCTTCTTTCATCAGTTGAGGTGAGATAATCTCCTTATAGTTATTTTTTTGATGGAGCAATCTCCATCTCCTAATCAAATACTCCCGTAAGAAAATTCCCTTGGGATGATAAAAAGGACAGCCCGGTGCTTCCTCATAAAAGCTATAGAGGTCTAGTTCTTCACCTAACCTCCGATGATCTATATTTTTGACGTACGAATCCATATTCGCCTCCATCGAGTCTAAAAAAATTAAATAAAATTCCTATCTGAGCAATTTTCTCAAATAAGACATCATTATGAATTTAGTAATAAAAAAGAATGACCCCCTACGGGGTGATGATGGTGGTAATTACTTGAATATAGATACAGAATTCCCTATTCATAGGAGCAAAATAACACGGATCTCAATTATTACCAAACAATTTTTACCTTCTTCGTTCTCCATTATGAATTTGATAAAATTTAAACTAGGATATGCAGGCAACTTTCAAAGGATTCAATTCATATGCCTTTAATTAAATCAACTTATGTAGCCCCAAAGCTATTTAAAAATGGACATATACAGACCATTTATCCTGTTATGTTTAGAAAAGTTGAAGGTGTTGAAACGCAAAGAGTTAGGATCGATACCCACGATGACGATTTTATAGATATTGATGTTAGTTTAAACGGAAGAGACCATGTGGCTATTTTATCTCATGGCCTTGAAGGCTCGTCTGTTAACCCTTATGTACAGGGAATGATGAAGAGTCTCTCCACAGAACACTTTGATGTCATCGCTTGGAATTATAGATCTTGTAGCGGGGTTATGAATAAACAGCGCTGGTTCTACAATGCCAATAACTATTCAGACCTAGAGCTAGTCATTAGCTGGGCCATAAGAATGGGGTATAAAAAGATTTCTTTAATTGGTTTTTCTTTTGGTGGAAGTCTAACAAGCTATTACCTAGGAGATAAAGGGGCTCACGTTCCAAGCGAGATCGTAAGTGCCATGCTTATTTCCTCACCTCTTGATATTGAAGAGGCCATTACAAATTTAACAAATTGGCATTTTGGAAAAGTCTATACGGAGTCTTTTCTTTCCACGATGAGAAAGAAAGTTATCGAAAAGCATGAGCTAATGGGATTACCCGGAATTGATGTAGCAGCAGTAAAAAAAGCTAAGAGCTTTAGAGATTTCGATAATCTTTATACGGCCAAAGTTAATGGGTTTGAAACTGCCGACGAATACTATAGACACGCTAGCTCAATCAACTTAATCGGCAATATTAAAGTTCCAACCTTAATATTAAATGCTCAAAACGACCCATTCTTAGGAGAAAATTCGTACCCCGAACAACTTGCTAGGAATAATCCAAATATCTTTTTAGAAACTCCGAAATCAGGGGGCCATGTAGGTTTTGTTTGTTTTAAAGATGAGCATTATTGGTCTGAAAGAAGAGCCAGGCAGTTCTTAAGAAGAGACTGCCTGGATAATAGATTATTTAACGTTGCTTAATTATTTTACACTCATTGAATACTTTCCTTTGGCACCTTTATATCCAAAAACAAGAACATAATATTTACCGGCACCTAGAGTTTTAACAATTTTCTCAGTGCTTTTGGTGCTTGTGCTCTTTGCGATCACTTTTCCAGTGCTACTTAATAGGTAAAGTTCAAGATCCCCTTTTGAGTGAGAAAAGGAGATTGAAGCAGAAACGCTCTTCGTTCTCGTCAGTGTAAAGGTATAGTGATCTAGATCTTTTGAAGTCCCAATGCTCTTCGTGCTTGTTGTATAAGGAAGGCTAATTTTAGTCGCTCCCTCTTTTGTATCATTACTTCTCGTTACTTTTTTAGTCACCGAAAAGCTTAGAGAATAATCAGCCTTAGCTCCTTTATAGCCATAGACTTGAAAGTAAACGGTACCAGAGGCAGAGGCCAGACTTACTGATTCAGTATTTCCTGTGCTTGCACTTTTTCCAAGAGTCGCTCCTGTTGAGCTTAGGACCTTCATATCAAGATCCCCTTGAGAGTGACTAAAAGCAATACTGACAGTTACCTTTGATCCACTTGGTACTTTTATTTTGTAGTAATCTACATCGCTAGCAGATGATATTGTTGCGGCTCTTTTTGTTAGAGAAGTTCCACTAAGAAGAGTTGCCCCTGATCTGGTATTATTTGGCTCATCACCAGTCTGCGTAGGAGTATCGTCATCGTCGTTACCACCGTCACTTACATCCCCAAGATCAACGCTAGGAAAGTTTGTCATGATATGCGGAACAATTTTTGACATTGGTACAGCGTAGTTCTCAAGACCACGACCACGTCCATTATTTCCCATTCCTGCATGGTGAATAGCAATAACGGTATTTGTCTCAGTACTAAAGACAGGAGATCCTGAAGAACCTCCTAGAGTATCTGCATTATGAGTGTACTCATCCCCAACTTTTGTGATGGCCCCGGTACTATACTTTTTAGTGTAGTCGCAATTTCTATCAGTATAGTAATCACAGTTTTGCTGAACGATATAAAGAGCATCACCCCTTTGCATTTGAGAATCATCTAATTCCACAACCCCATAGGTTCTGCCAGGAAAGTTTTTACACTTTAAAAGTGCATAATCAAGTTTGGCATTATTTCCAATAAAGGTTGAGCAGTCGTATTTTCTTTGACTTGATTTCGACACGCCTTTTTCATGATTAAAAATGGCAGTTACCCCTCTAGCGTGAGAAGAGGTTGGAATACAATGTTGGTTAGTCATTAAAATACTTTCGCTAATAAGAAAGCCAGTACAACGAGAACCCATGGCCGGAAGATCGATATCGGCTACTGCCTTACCAGCAACTCGGATTGGATTAAAGCTTGATAATGAAGTGATCTCTTTCCATCCCAAGTCTCCTACGATAATTGATGATGAAACAGGATTTCCTTCGCTGTCTACAGCTTGCTTTCCGCATGAGGCAAAAACAAGTGCGAGCAGCGTAAGAAGTACAATTTGTGGGTATTGTGGCGTTTTAGATTTAGACATACAGGACTCCTTCCCTCTCAAAGATAGTATTAAGTCCTTCCCGCTCCGAATAGAACTAGACTTAATGACGATAAATTATAACTTACTTGAGGAAATTACTACGTTCTAAATGCTGACACTTTCTTTCTCCAAAAATTAAAAGGATTTCGTTAACTTAGAGGTTTTACTTAGGAGAAGTAAAAGAATGTAAGCCGGACCGGTATCAAAGTGACATCAGTTTTTAGTGGTTTTCAGAATTGTTTTATTAATAAAATTTAAAGTATCTTGGTTATAGAGGCTAACCCTTAAGGTAGTATAGGCAGCTCTTTCAATCACATGGGGTTTGTAAACTTTTAAGGTGGCCCTTGTAATGGCGTCAACCATTTCGGAGGGGTGACCAACCTTTTTAAATACTGGCGGGTTCTTTCTAACAATAGTTTCTAGTTTTAAGTAATCAAGGTCGCCAAATTCTTCATGATCCTTTTTAGTAAGACCTTCCTTAGAAATAAGACGTAAAAACTGCCCTTTTGAATCATAGAATAAGGTAAAGATAACAGGTAAGCAGCCGTCATTACACCCTGTTGAGGTGTTTACTTCACGAATAAAACCAAGCCTTTTCCCGCTTGAATCAAATGCTTCTAAAATAGTTTTATTGGTTTTAAACTCACTAATTCGGTCTTCAGTTTTATGCACTTTTGACTTGGAGTAGGATTTAAAAACCTTTTTATAAAGATCAAGATTCTTTGGGACCGAGCCAAGAAGTGAGAGAGAAAATAAAAAGAGAATTAAAATTTTCATTAGCTTATTATAGCTCATCCTTAAATATCGACAACCTGCAATTCTTTACTCTTCAAAGAACTGACGCTTTTAGGAAGGTTCGAAACTATTGATTTCTCTAGCGCCTCAATAATTTTCTCTTTATAGAAGCTTCTTCCATAAACAAGTGAAACCTCTCTAGTCGGAATAGGTTTATGAAACTCTCTGGTTAATTTTTTTTGACTACTAGGTAGTCCCTCAAGGGACATCTCAGGAATGATAGTGTACCCAGAAGTTTTCATAACCATATTTCGAAGTGTTTCTATATTTCCTGATTCAAATAAACTTTGTCTCTGATTCTTTTTAAGACCGCAAACTTTTAGGACTTGGTTTCTAAAACAGTGTCCCTCGTTCAAAAGCCAAACTTCACTTGGGTCAAGATCTGATTCTCTAATTTTACTTTTTTTAAGGAGTTGATGCTCAGAATTTAAAAATAATCTAAAGTTCTCATAATAAAGGACTCTTTCAATTAGGCCATCCTCCTTTAAGGGAGTAACCAATAAGCCTCCATCAATCTCATCTTTTGACAAGGCCTTAACAATGTCTTCCGTTTTCATCTCTTCAATTTTTAAATCCACTTCTGGATACATATTATGAAAGCTCTCCACAAAAAGTGGGACGATATAAGGAGTAAGTGTTGGAATGACTCCCAAATGAAAAGAGCCTGATACTTCTCCCTCGGAAGATTTAGCAACTTCTAATAACCTTAGATATTCCCGGTGAACGACTCTGGCCTGTGTGATAAAAACTTCCCCTTCCTTTGTCACAAGGACTGGAGACTTTGTTCGATCAAAAATGATGATTTCAAGCTCTTCCTCGAGTTTTTGCAGCTGCATAGAGAGGGTTGGTTGAGTCACAAAGCAGGATTCCGCGGCTTTCTTAAAATGTCGGTGCTTTTCCACGGCAAGTACATATTCGAGCTGTTGAAGCGTCATAGATAACTCCTATCGGTACATAAATATAATCGAATTTATTTATATCACAGAATCGGCGATAAAGGTATCAACAAAACAAAGGAGAAAAGATGAAGACCTTATTCAATATACTTAAAAACCTAATTCACCCTAGCCTACAGGCTGAGAGGGCATACCAGCTTGCTGAATGTAGAATTCGTGTAAGCCAAAGAAAAGTAGCAAACGCTTCTTTAGGAGGATACTAAAATGTTAAACGTAAATGGACTAGATCACTTAAATTTAAATGTTATTAACTTAGATAAAACTGTTGAATGGTATAGCGAATTATTTGGGTTCAAAGTTAAAGAAGCTGGAGTTAGCTCCAAAGGAAATCCATACAAGATTATTGGAAAGTCAGGGGTTCTGTATATGGCCCTGTATGAAAATGGTCATGACGAAGTCGATGCCAACCCACTAAACCATATTGGATTTAACCTTGAGAACTTTGATGAATCCATTAAGGTTCTCAAGCAAAAGGGCATAAAACTAGGATATGGAGGGGTAATTCAATATCCAGAAAGTAAGTCGGCCTATATCACTGATCCAAATGGACTTGAGATTGAGCTCTCTTCAAATTTTGGAGGTGGATTAAATTAACTTGTTAAAGAAAAGCTGTTAAACTATAAGACATGCAAATCAGGGGAGCCGATTTAATAGAGGCTGAGAGGTGGAAAACCACGACCCTTTAACTTGATTCGGATAATGCCGACGTAGGGAGATTAAATGTCACTTAAAACATCAATTGAATATTCAGAAGTTTTGACCACCCTTGATTGGGTGGTCTTTTTTATTGTCCTTATTATTACAATTGGCTCTGTCGTTTATGGTCAGCTTAAAAAAAGCGACGAGGTTGATGAGTCCAATGAAAAGGCTAATTTTTTAGACTTACTCTTAATGGGTCGTCAGTTAACTCTTCCACTATTTATCGCCACCCTCGTGGCCACTTGGTATGGGGGGATTTTTGGAGTCACAAAAATAGCATTTGAATCAGGTCTCTATAATTTTGTTACTCAGGGGCTTTTTTGGTACGTGGCCTATATCCTCTTTGCATTTTTAATTATCAGTCGAATTCAGTCCTATAAGGCCGTTACTTTACCTGATCTTATAGGAAAGATGTTTGGTCCAAATTCAGCGAAGCTAAGCGGTATCTTTAATTTCTTTAATGTCCTACCTATTGCTTACACAATTAGTCTTGGACTTTTTAGCCAACTTCTTTTCGGAGGAGAGCTTTGGCTTAATATGTTTGGCGGCGTTCTCATCGTTATTGCCTATTCGATGATGGGTGGTTTTAGGGCCGTTGTTTTTTCTGACTTAATACAATTCTTTGTTATGTGCCTTGGGGTTTTTCTAATTTTGGCGATTTCTGTTGGAACTTTCGGAGGGCTTGGATTCCTTCAAAAAAATCTTCCCGCAAATCACTTTAGTCTCACGGGAGGATACCCCATTGCGACCACTTTAGTTTGGGGCTTTATAGCCCTATCAACTTTAGTAGATCCAAATTTCTATCAAAGAGTTTTTGCAGCAAAGTCACCAAAGATTGCGAAAAAAGGAATTCTAATCTCAACTTTTGTTTGGTTTTGCTTTGATATTTGTACAACCTTTGGTGCCATGTACGCTAAGGCGGTTATTCCAGAAGCAGCCAGTGAGAATGCTTACCTCACTTATGCCCTTCAAATTCTTCCACCGGGTGTAAGAGGCTTTGTTTTAGCTGGAATTCTAGCGACCATTCTTTCTACCCTAGATAGTTACCTTTTCTTAGCAGGCACCACCGTAAGTTACGACTTGGTCCCAGAAAAATACAAAGGAAAACCAATCCTTCACCATATCGGCGTGGCTTCCGTTGGTCTTTTATCAATTGTCATGGCCCTAATTTTTGAGGGTAATATAAAAACAGTCTGGAAGACTCTTGGATCTTATAGTGCTGCCTGTCTTCTTTTACCGGTTATGTACGGCTATATGTTCCCGGGAAAAATCAAAGATCGTCAGTTCGTCTTTGCCTGTGTGGTTGGCGTCATAGGAACAAGTTACTGGCGCAACGCAACACACACCGGTTTTTGGGCCAATATTGATGAACTCTATGCCGGTATTCTCTGTACAACCCTTGCCTTAATTTTAGGGGCAAAAATTCCTGTATTAAGACGCAATTAACGCGTCACAAGTTTGTGACAATTCCTAAGAAACTGAACTAGTCTATAGGGATACTTTTTCGGGCAAACCAAGGAATTTTTGTGAGTACAAAAGAAGATGAAAAACGGGCTTTAGATTATCACGAAGGAATTAGACCAGGAAAAATTGAGGTCGTTCCAACTAAGCCAATGTTAAGTTCAAAGGACCTCGCTCTGGCCTATACACCAGGGGTAGCAGTTCCATGTTTAAAAATTGCAGACAATGAAGAAGACTCTTATCGATATACTTCAAGAGGAAATCTAGTTGGAGTTGTATCAAATGGAACTGCAGTTTTAGGTTTAGGTAATATTGGGGCTGCTGCTTCGAAACCGGTCATGGAAGGAAAGGGAAACCTGTTTAAAAGATTTGCCGATATTGATGTTTTTGATATCGAAGTTGATGAACCAACCATTGAAGGAATGGTTCGAACAGTTAAGGCCATGGAGCCAACCTTCGGTGGTATTAATTTAGAAGATATTAAAGCACCAGAATGTTTTGAGATTGAAAGACAACTCGTGGAACAAATGAATATTCCCGTTTTCCACGACGATCAACACGGCACGGCCATTATTGCTTCTGCCGGTTTTATCAATGCAGTAGAAATTAGCGGCAAGAAAATCGAAGATATTAAAGTTGTCTTTAGTGGTGCCGGAGCTGCCTCTATTGCCTGTGCAAAATTATTTTTTGATATGGGCGTAAAAAGAGAAAACTTCATTATGTGTGACTCAAAAGGAGTTATCTATAAGGGAAGAAAAGAGGGAATGAATCCTTATAAAGAAGAGTTTGCTGCTGATACAGAATGCAGAACACTTGCCGATGCCCTCAAAGACGCTGACGGGTTTATTGGTTGTAGTGCCAGAGGCATCTTAACAAAAGAAATGGTGGCAACAATGGCGAAGAGACCAATTATCTTTGCCATGGCCAATCCTGACCCAGAAATCTACCCTCATGAAGTTTTTGAAGTAAGAGACGATGCTATTATGGCAACAGGTAGGTCTGATTTTCCTAACCAGGTAAATAATGTTTTAGGTTTTCCCTTTATCTTTAGAGGTGCCTTAGACGTTAGAGCAACTGCGATCAATAAAGAAATGAAGCTTGCTGCAGTTCATGCCTTAGCGGACTTAGCTAAAGAAGAAGTGACAGAGGAAGTGAAGATTGCCTACGGCGGAGAGGATTTTAGCTTTGGTGCTAACTATTTAATTCCAAAACCTTTTGATACACGAGTTCTTACAAGAGTGACTCCGGCCGTTGCTAAAGCTGCTATTGATTCAGGAGTCGCAAGGGTAAAAATAGATAATTTTACTGCCTATGCTTCAAGCCTTGAAGATAGATTAGGAACAACTGCTCCTTTTATGAAGCAGATTAGAGACCGACTGAAAAATCATGTTAAGAAAAATGGGCGTAAAGTAAAAATGGTTTTTGCTGAAGGTGCCAACACGAGAATCTTAAACGCTGTTAAGATTCTTAGTGAAGATGGAAGAATCGAACCTATTCTTTTAGGTGATAGGGAACATATTTTAAATAAGATGAAAAAACTTGGTCTTGAAGATTTAAAAGACTTAGAAATTATTCAACCAAATAAAAGTGAGCATTTCCAAGATTTCTATATGGACTTTCACGAGCAAAAGAAAAGAGCTGGTGTAAGTATTTACCATGCTGAAGATGCTATGATCCAAGAGAATTACTTTGGATCAATGATGGTTAAAAAAGGTCTTGCTCATACATTTATGGCCGGACCTACTTTAAGTTACCCAGATTGTTTTATTCCAATCATGAAAACTATTGGTACAAGAGATAAGAGGACTGCTGCAGGTATCTTTGTAATGGTTTTTAAACATAGAGTAATTTTTCTAGCGGATTGTACGGCCAATATTAATCCTACGGCAGAACAATTAAGAGATATAGCAGGTGATGCCGTCGATCTTTATAAACATGTTATGAAGCGTAACCCAAGGGTTGCCTTTTTAAGTTTCTCTAACTTTGGGTCAAATAATCATCCTGAAGCAAAGAAAGTAAAAAAGGCTGTTCAGCTTACTAAAGAATCTTTTCCAAAAATGAGAGTTGATGGAGAAGTTCAGGCTGACGTTGCCGTTAATAAGCATATTCTGGATAAGCTCTTTAACTTTACTGATTTAGAGGGTGGAGATACCGATATTCTTATTTTCCCAGACTTAAACGCGGCCAATATTAGCTATAAGCTTCTATCTCAATTGGCCGACTGTACGGCCGTTGGACCGCTACTTGTTCCTATGAATGCTACGGTGAACATCATTCAAAGAACTTCGCCGGTTTCTGAAATTGTTAATAACTGTATTCTTACAGCACTACTATCTGAAGAAGAAGAACGTGCTAAGGAGAAAAGTAAATGAGTATTAAAATTGTAGACACTGACAAAGCACCTGCCGCAGTTGGAACTTACTCCCAGGGTGTAGAGCATAATGGAACTTTTTATTTTTCTGGTCAGATTGGGCTTGATCCTAAAACCATGGAGATGGCTGCAACTTGTGAAGAGCAGCTAGATCAAATCTTAAAAAATATCGACGGACTTCTTGAGTCTCAAAGTTTAAAAAGAACTAATATTTTAAAAACTTCAATTTTTATTACTGATCTTGGAAACTTTGGGATCGTTAATAAGGCCTATGAAGAGTATTTTCAGGCACCTTATCCGGCCAGAAGCTGCGTGGAAGTCCCAGCACTTCCAAAAGGGGCACTGATAGAAATTGAAGTGATCGCTTACAAGTAAGATGTTTAGTAGCAAGTACATATTTGAAACAAAGCAAACCAAGATTCAAAGATATTTAAAAAACTCTCTTTTTATCTTGGTTATTTTGTTTCTATTGTACTCAATCTTTTCTGCTATCTTTATTTTAGTATCAGAGAATGCCAGCAAATCCTCACACGATAGGTTTTATAATAATTCTCCAGATTTAATTGTTGTTTTTACTGGCGATGCCGGAAGAATTCCCTTTGCCTTAAAAAGAGCGGCTGAATATAAGCAGCCTCATATTTTTATTACTGGAGTCTACTCTAAAAATAATGTCGATACCTTGTTAACTCCTTTAAAAGTTGAAGAAAGCTTTAATCCTGATTTACTTCAAATTGATTATCTCGCTAGGAATACTCTTGAAAATTGTATTTCGACTTTAAGATATTTAAGGAGTGAAAAAGTTTATAAAAATATCCTTATCATCTCCCATGATTACCATATCATGAGGATCAAGCTCATTATGAATAGTATTATTCAGCCTGATGAAGGTTTTAAGTTTCACTATAGTGGGATTCCTACAAGTTATACAAACTGGAGAAACTTAAAAATTCTTTATAAAGAGGTTTTTAAACTTCTTAGAACTTATGGATTTCTGATTTTTTGGGATTCTCAAGAAAATAGCCGCGTTAGACCCGAGTTACTGAAATAACCTCTTCATGACCTTCAATCATGCCTGTTACTTTTAACAGTTCACTATAATCCTTAACTTCAATTTCAAAGATAAAAGATCCCTTTCGATCGGGCAGTGATTTAGCCAGTGCAGACCTGATGTTTACACCAATACTAGTAATACTCTTTGAGATATTTGATAAGATCCCAGGTTTATCATGAGTAATAACTCTAATATTAACAGGATGTTTAAAGCTAAATTCAGTATTCCAGTTAACTTCGATATTTCTACCGATATCTCCTGAATCAATTCGATCACAGGTGGCCGTGTGAACTGTAATCCCTCGCCCACGAGTTATATAACCCACGATAGGGTCCCCTGGGATTGGATTACAACAGCGGGCCATTCTCACCATCAAGTCGTCCATTCCATCAACGATTACGGCATTATCTTTATTCGATTTTTTACGGGCCGTAGAAGTAACTTTCTTTGTATATGAGTCGAGTTCGTCAATCTTCTCATCGACATCTTCTTCTTTTTTAAGAGAAGGGATTGTATTGATAAATTCTTTTGGCCCATACTTTCCTGAACCAATTTGGATAAAAAGGTCTTCTTCGTTGGCAACACTAAATGCTTCACAGGCCTTAGTAAACTCCCCTGTCTTTTGCACAGCTTTTAAAGAGGTTCCAAATACACGAAAGGCTTTCTCTAGGACTTCTTTACCGAGGTCTTTATTTTCATCTCTTTCAATTTTAAGTAGGTATTGCTTTATTTTTGATTTGGCCCTACTGGACTTAACCATTCCAAGCCAATCTTTTGATGGTGTTTGATTCTTTGAAGTTAGAATTTCAACAGTATCTCCTGACTTTAGAGTGTACTTAAGAGGTACCATTTTTCCATTGATCTTAGCGCCAACGCATTTATTTCCAACTTCTGTATGAACGGCGTAAGCAAAATCTAATGGCGTAGCTCCGTACCTTAGCTCTCTAACATCACCGGTGGGAGTAAAAACAAAAACACCTCCAACATCGAGATCACTCTTAACCGCGGCCATGAACTCATTATTATTCTCAACATTTTGGTTAAACTCTAAAAGCTCTTGAACCCAATCAAGTCTTGTCTCACCACTTGCCATCCCTTCTTTATATTTCCAATGGGCGGCAACACCTGTTTCAGCAACCTCATCCATATCATGAGTTCTAATTTGAATTTCAATACGATTTGCTTTTGGTCCAATAACGGTAGTATGGAGCGACTGGTAGTTGTTAACCTTAGGTATTGCAATATAGTCCTTAAATCGACCTGGAATAGGTGTCATCGAAGAGTGAATAATCCCAAGACCTTTATAACACTCAGTTATATTATTAACGATAACCCTAAAGGCTAAAACGTCCTGAATCTGCTCAAAGTCTACACCCCTGGCGATCATTTTTTTATAAATAGAGAAAAAGTGCTTTGGTCTTCCTTTAACATCGGCCTTTAGAGAATATTCTAAGAGCTTCTCTTGAATATGGTCGATCACTTCCTTGATATAATTATCACGCTCTGATTTTTTCATCGTGACCTTTTCGGCCAAGCGATAATAAATATCTGGGTGTAAAAATCTTAGGCATAAATCTTCAAGTTCCGCTTTGACGGAGTTAATACCTAGGCGGCTGGCCAAGGGAACATAAATATCTAGAGTTTCTTTGGCGATCTTTTTTTGCTTATCTTCATTCACATATTGAAGAGTACGCATATTATGCATTCGATCAGCTAGTTTTACGATTATGACTCGAAGATCTTTGGCCATGGCCACAACCATCTTTCGAAAGTTTTCGGCCTGAGACTCTTCTTTGGTCTTAAATTTAATTTTTGAGATCTTAGTAAGACCCACGACAATTTGAGCAATATTATGGGAGAACTCTTTCTCGATTTCTTCTGGAGTAACTCCGCAGTCTTCAACGACATCGTGAAGAAGTCCGGCCACAATTGAATCCATATCAAGCTTAAGCTTGATAAGAGTTCCAGCTACGTTGATGGGATGAATAATATAATCTTCCCCTGAGCTTCTCTTTTGACCGGAGTGAGCTTTTTCAGCAAAAGTATAAGCTTTTTTAAGAAGAGCAAAGTCAGCATCCGGATAATAGGCTTCCAATCGACGACTTAAATCATCAATATTAAGATCTCTTTCATGTGAAAAATCTAACCTTTGGTACAACTAACTCTCCATAATCTCTAGTATAACAGACCTAAGCTCCTGATGGGCGCGGTCTATTTCATCATTCACAACACAGTAATCAAAATCATCTTTTCTTAGCAGCTCTTTTTGCGCATTCTCTAAGCGAACATTAATCACATCGATATTATCTGTTCCTCTTTGCAAGAGCCTAGACTTTAGAGCCTCAATTGAAGGTGGAGCAATAAAAATTGCTTTGGCCTTATCTCCAAAGTATTCTTTAAAGCTATCGACACCCTGAACATCTAAATCAAATAAGATATTAATTCCTTCTTTAAGCTTTTCTTCAACAAATATCTTTGAAGTTCCATAATAGTTTTGATGAACCAGGGCCCATTCAAGAAATTCGTTCTTATCTCTTCTTTGTTCAAATTCTTCTTTGTTTATAAAATTATAAGCAACCCCATCGACTTCACCTTCTCTTTGAGGGCGAGTCGTAAAGCTTACCGACCATTCTAAGTTTTTGAATTCTTCCTTAATTTTTTGAATTAAAGTAGATTTTCCAGAACCGGATGGCGCTACGATGATTATGATTTTACCTTCAGTTTGTGCCATGATTATTCCAGATTTAGCCCTTGCTCTCTAATTTTCTCGAGCTGAACTTTCATTTGAACGACTGAATCCGAAATGTCTTTTAAATTAGATTTAGAACCAATGGTATTCGTCTCTCTATTTAATTCCTGAATTAAAAAATCTATTTGCCTTCCTACTTCTCCGCCATCACTTAAGATTTTATCAAGCTTTTCAAGATGGGCCTGAATACGATTTATTTCTTCATGCACATCGAGCTTTTCAAGATAATAAATCACTTCCTGCATAAAGCGAGGCTCATCTACATTCAGTTCTGAAGCATACTCATGGAACCTTTTCTTAAGCTTCTCTTCAACGCTCTCTTGAAAAGAGTCCGCCTTCGAGTTAATGAATTGATAAAATCCTTCATATTGCTTTTTATGGTTCTGAATCACTTTTAACATTTTTTCGCCTTCAGAAAGGCGACTAGCGCTAAGGGATTCAACAGCGGCATCAAAAGCTTCCCAAGTGGCAGACATCAATCTTTTGTCTTTGCTTAGATCTTGATCAACATAGAATTCATTTCGAAGAAAAGAAGTTGCATCTGCTGTGACCTGTACACCTGCCCCTTCTGTCATCTCTTTGATTGATGAAATAAAGCTCTTAACTTTATCAGAGTCAATATCAGCAAACTTAGAGTTGCTTTCACTTCTTTTATAATTAACAAAAATATCAAAGCTTCCACGCTTGAATTTTTCATTCAAACGCTTTTTCATATCTAGTTCTATTGAGTTAAAAGCCGAAGACATTTTGAATCGCGTATCTTTAAAGCGATGATTAACCGACTTTAGTTCAACGGTGACAGCATAATCATCGTTATTCCCTTCACCTCTTCCAAATCCGGTCATGGAGTAAATCATAATTTCTAGTTCTCCGCGAAGATGGTCGAGTTACCCATGGCCCTGAATTTTTCAAAGCGGGAATTCTTTAAATCTTCTATATCTTCTTTTAATAGTTTCTTTATTTCTGTTTCAATAGCTTTTGTCACAGCTTCAAACGCTTTTGCCGTATCTTTATGTGCTCCACCAGTGGGTTCCGCTATTATACCATCAACTACGCCAAGCTCTAGTGCTTTACTTGGTCCTATTTGAAGTGAGTTAGCAGCTACCTCTGCTTTTTTAGGATCGGCCCAAAGAATTGAAGCACAGGATTCAGGAGAGATCACTGAGTAAACTGAATACTCCATCATGAGAACTTTATCTGCGATGGCTATGCCGAGCGCCCCTCCTGATCCCCCTTCTCCAATGACGACTGAAACGATTGGGCTTTTGATATCAAACATTTCGGCCAAGTTCTCTGCGATGGCACAAGACTGACCTCTTTCCTCAGCACCAATTCCAGGGTAGGCACCGGGAGTATCAACTAAGCTGATGATGGGAATATTAAACCGGCTTGCCGTCTGCATAACTCTTAAGGCTTTTCTATATCCTTCAGGTCTAGGCATACCAAAATTTCTTAAAACTTTTTCTTTAGTCTTTCGACCTTTTTGAATACCTACAACAGCGACTTTTTGTTTACCAATAAAGCCAAAGCCTGCAAGAACGGCGGGGTCATTTGCAAAATGGCGATCTCCGGCCACTTCATGAAAGTCTGAAATAATATTATTGATATAATCAAGTGCATGGGGACGATTCGGATGTCTTGAAAGCTGAACTCTTTCCCAAGGACTTAAATTATCGTAGATCTCTTTTATTAAGCCATTAACTTTTTTCTGAAGAGCTTTGATTTCTTTAGAGAGGTCCACATGACCTTTGTTTTCTAATTCCCTAATTTGTTCTTCAAGCTCTTTAACCGGCTTTTCAAACTCCAGAGTATAACTATCGAGAAGTTCACTCATGATTCTTCCTTTGATGACCTGTGTCACCTTCTTTATAGTGTGCCCAAAAATTTAGCTCGGAGAATAGTAGAAAAATTAGGAGAAAACAACGGAGCTGTGCCAAATGACACAGCGAAAAGGTATTAAAAATTCGTCATTTATTAAGATTTACTCGAGGGCCCAGCCTTGAACCACTCCACCTTCAAAAAAGACCTGCTTAATCTTCCCATTTTCATAGAAAGTCCAGCGCTCATTTTGGTTTCTAGGATCCCCTGCTACATCCACTCTGGTAGGTCTTCCCCAAGAGCTCCTCACTTCTTCTTTCGCCATTCCTTGATAGATATTTCTTCCATAGGAAAAGGAATTAGCAATTGGCATTGAAGCAGGTTCCCTATAACCGGCCGATCGTCTTCCTCTTGAAGGACGATTGGTAACAGCATATTTACCGAGCTGCCTTGAGCTTAAATACTCTTCTCTTTCATCAACTGATAAATTTAAAAAATAAATTTTTTCACTAATCGTATCTAAATCTGGTTTGATTTCTGAATACTCCGCATACTGCTCCATGGTCAGTGATTTTTCTTTCACTGAAAGCTCTCTTTGCAGACTATCCTCTAGGGTATTAATTTTTGCCCCCGGAGTTCGAGAAGCAATTTGTTCTCTGGTCCTATAACCATCATGTTGGTCACCTGGAATGACATGAAAATCCTCATGAGGAGTCCAAGTTCCATCGCTTTCCTTATCCATTTCTCGAATAAAAGTTCTTTCTTGAAATAAAGAAGCGCAGCTCGTGGTCAAAAAGAGTATCGTGATTAGAGATAATGCTTTCATAGTTAAATCCTATTTATGGGCCAATTAGCCCATTTCCTTGGGCATTAAGCTTATCGGGGCAAATTTCTAAAACCTCTAGAAACCGCCCTATATCCCCAATATATGGACATTTATGCCTATTTCAGCTCTCTATTGGAGGAAAATACTCTACTATTTACTTAGATAGTCAGGTTTTAAGCCTATTTTCCGATAAGTAAGAGATGGCAAGCCTTAGGAGGTTAAGCTTTTGAAAGCATGGGAAAAATTAGAAGAAAAGCTCAATTTACTTATCGAAAGTATGATGAACTTTCTTCGTATTTTCGTGGCCAAGAGCACTCCCAGCTCAATTAAGAACACCATCGACAAAAGAAAAGGAAAGCCCTTATTTGACCTTCAAAATCTGCAAGTAAAGCTACTTGGAATTAAAAGTGTTTTTGATTCTTTTTTTGGAAAGATTTCTGGTGCCATTGGAAAAGCTCTTTTATTTTTTAAAACAACAGACTTTAAGAAGATTGATTGGGAAAAAGTTTTTCTCGCCGTCTTCGCCGTCTTCTCTCCTTTTATAGGAAGAGTTCGAGACTGGTATATCGCCATGAAGCCAACGACTATGCTCGCTATGGTTTCCGTTGCAACAATGGGCGGCCTTTCATCAATTGCCATCTATCAACAAGTTCAAAAAATCTCGGAAAAAAGAGCTCCGGCCAGCGAAATGATTGAGGAAGCTCCGAGCGCAAATACTCCTGAAAAAAGACCTGTTTATTATAAAAGGCAAGAAAGAGAATTAAGAGTGAGGAATGTATCCTTCCCTGTTTATGCAGGGAGAAATCCTGCCTCTAAACTTGTAATCGACTTTACTTTTGTTTCATCTAATCGCTATATCAAGGAATATTTCTTTGAAAATATTCACCTCTTAAAAGATAAGCTCAACACATCAGTAGAACAAATCTTACCTAACTTCCCATTAGAGGATGACGGAAAGAGAGTCATAAAAGAAAAAATCAAGAAAGAAATGCAAGTGCTTCTTAATGACCTAAAGATTGAGGGAAGTATTGAAGAAGTGCATATCCACAGCATCATGGCTGGCTAACCTCTTTTAAACTGACCTACTACCATGGTGATGAATAATGCCAGGTCTCAAACCGAACTAAAGAACTCTTTTAGAAATTATGATTAATAGAGGTTTGAACCTCACTGGTCTGTTTTTGATCAAAAAATAATCCAGCTGCCCTAAAGCGCGTCGATAAAACTTGGATGACTACCAAAGCTTGTTAGCTCCTTGCTTACCTGGCTTTTTTCATCACCATTAAAGTAGTTCAGTTTTAACCTCTTTTACCAAGGACCTAACTGTATTAGGTGAGACTCCAAGAACTTTTGACGTCTTTTTTATATTTCTTCCAATCCTTTCATAGATTCTATTCACATAAAGTTTTTTCATCTGCTCTAAGGACTTAATATCGTCGATATTGCTTAAGACTTGTTCTTCCAGCAGGTTTTGTGAAAGCTCCTCATCCACTGACGAATATGAAATTTTATCTCCTCCAGAGAGAATATGTTTCTGCTCTAAATGACCTAATAGCTGTCTAATATTCCCAGGCCATTGATACTTGCGATAAAACTTTTTGAGACCAGGGACTATATGAACCCCTTTTTCTTTTTCAAAATGCTTTAATAAAAGAGTAATTTTTTTTGTATCGAGTCTAAGAGGTTTTAGATGAATCCTCCCACCGGTTGTTAGCCTATAGTAAAAATCCCTTCTCATTTTATCTTGCCGAACCAATTCTTTTAAATCTTTTCCACTTGAAAAAATAAGCCTTACATCAAGCTGTTGATCACTTAACCCTCCAACCGGTCTGATCTTTTTATTATCTAAGAATAAAAGAAGTTTTGTTTGAATCCCCATTGGCAAAGAATCAATTTCATCGATAAAAAGAGTACCTCTATGAGCCTCTGCAAAAGCCCCCTTCTTTGAAGTAACTGCTCCGGTGAAGGCTCCTTTTACATGTCCAAAGAGTTCAGATTCAAGCAGGCTTTCTGAATAGGAAGAAATATTGATTTGTACAAATGGTCCTTGCCTAAGAGAGTTTTCATGAATGTTATTTGCCAATCTACTTTTTCCAGTCCCTGTTTCTCCCACTATCAATACACTGAGATTACTTTGTATTAAGTTTTTATCTAAAGGTAGCTCCGCCGAATGCTCAGTGGGAGTTGGTTGATTAATCTCAAGTCTCGTATACTCAAGTTCAACCTTATCTCCGTACTCCAAAAAAGCTTCAAAGGTATAATTCCCGTTTAACTTGAAGGGATTTAGCCCCGTTGCTCTTAAAAGATATCGGGCATTTTCATCGACGGAGATCTCAGGATCTTTAGAGCAAAGTATTAACTTATATTCAGTAAACACTTTTGAAATAATGGGTATTTGAATCTCACAATCCTCCCCAAAAAAGGCATACTCACTTCCCCTTTTGAACCTATAGCTAAGCCTTGAAAGCAAAACCTCTTGTCTGGCCCCATTGAAAGGCTTAATTGTGATCTTATCTCCAAGCCTAAGACCTGATTCCTTAATTCGTAAGCCACCAAAATCACTAAAGAATCTAGGTTTTTCTTCTTTAAACTCTACAATTGATTGCATTTTAACCTCCAAAAATTGAACTCTCGGTGTTTTTTTCAAATGTCATGCCTAACTATGGTCAAAGGTTTCAATTATTTAGTAAGGTGCGATGACTTTTTAGAGAACATTGTGGTCCGCTTAAGACCGCCAGGAGAATCAATGAGTAAGATTGCCAAAGGCAGCGCTCAATTTAAAATGGGTATCAGCCAGCCTGCTCAGCTAGAGCAATGGTTGAATGACAATCCAAATGCCAAAGGTTTGGCCTTTGTTGGACGCTCTAATGTTGGAAAGTCGAGTCTTATCAATACTCTCTTTGGAAGAAAAACTGCAAGAACCTCTAAAACACCTGGTAGAACCAGAGAAGTTAATATCTTCGAGTTTAAGCTTGAAGGTGATAATGAAGAAACATTTTTTCTCTTTGATCTACCTGGCTATGGGCATGCTGATGTAAACAAGCTGATGTCCCAAAGATGGGAAGAGCTGATGGGTCTTTTCTTCAATAAAATGCCTTCAAGAGTTCTTTTGCTTAACCTACAAGACTCAAGACATCCCCAGCAAAAAACCGATCTTCATTTTCAAGATTTTATTATTAATTTTAATCATGAAGCATTTTTAATTTTTAATAAAATTGACAAACTTAAGACTCAAAAAGATAGGGCAAAATTAGAAAAGCAAAAGCCGGCCATCTTTGCAGCCACTCCATTTTTTAAGCAAATTTATTTTGTTTCAGCTGAGAATTCAAAGGGCGTTCCCCAGCTAGAAGACGCCCTGGTTAATTATCTCTTAAGAGTTAATCTTGTTTAGGTTGTTCATCCTTTGAAACGTCCACCGGACCAGCGGCAAATTTAATCTTATTAACTTCTTCTTCAATGGTTTCTAAGTCTTTTTCGCAGTCTTTGATTTTTTCTAAAAGCTCAATAACTTTTGGGTTCTCCCACTTAAGCTCTCCGCTTTCAATAGATCTCACCACAAGTTGCCCAAGCTCTTCATGAGCTTCATGTAAATTTGTATTTGTCCTAGAGGCCGTTAGCATTTTCTTGCCAATCTCTGTGGTCCTCTTCACCTCATCCTGACAAGTTTGAAGGATCTCTTGAAAACGTGACTGCCAACCTGGTTGTTTCTGCATAAATTTACTCCGGTAAAACCTAGGGAAAGTATAACCTAAACTGCCGTTTCTTGTGAAGCGGGCCGAAAGTGATAGAATAAAAGAAAACCCAATGATCACGGTACGTTATGTTAGAGTTTTTGAGCGAAAAGCTCCGAGTTAAACCACCTAAAGAAGAGCTTGATCGCATCTTTGAACACCTTCGTAAAATTTATCCCGAAGGGGAAGATCCTTGGGGGCTAAGCCTGCGCAAGGCCAGAAAAAATATGGAGATGATCTGGCCCTTTTATAAAAACTATTTCAAGGTTCGCGTTTTTGGAAAAGAAAATGTTCAAGACGAACCCTACTTAGTGGTCTCCAATCACTCAGGGCAAATAGCAATTGATGGCATGCTAATTTGCATCGCTTTTTGTATGGAGATGGAATCTCCTCGAGTGCTAAGACCCATGGTTGAAAGATTTGTAACAAGCCTACCATTTTTTGGAACCTGGGCCGCGGAAGGTGGCGCAGTTCTTGGTGATCGACAAAACTGTATTAACTTACTAGAGGCCAAGCAGTCAGTCCTCGTTTTTCCTGAAGGCGTTCGAGGTGTGGCCAAGAACACGGCTGATTTTTACAAACTTCAGAAATTTACGCGAGGCTTTTTTAGGATGGCCCTGCAAACGGGAACGAAAATGCTTCCCATTGCTGTTGTGGGTGCAGAAGAGTTCTACCCCTTCGTTTATCATCCAAGAAAGTTAGCAAAATTTCTTGGGTTGCCGGCCCTGCCACTAACCCCATCACTAATTCCAATGCCTTCTCCAGTCGATATTTATATTGGAAAGCCGTATGACGTTCCGGAGGGCCTTACTCCTGAATCTTCAGATTCAGAAATAGATATTCATATCAAGGCCCTAGAGAGTGAGGTAAGAAGGCTTACTGAAGAAGGCTTAAAAAAGAGAAGATCCTTTTGGGCCAATGTTAATGAAGAGGAGTCTGAATGACTTTAGAAATGAAAGACATCTCTTCTGTTTTAATCATTGGAATAGCCGGGGGTCTAGCTAAAATCACAGCCGGACTTCTTGCTAAAAAATATCCTCATATAAAAGTGACAGGTGTTGACTCAAGACCTATTAAGCTTGAAGTTCAAACGGAAAATATTAGAACCGTTCAAATGAAATACACCCGCGGAAATTTTGAACGAATCTTTAGGGAGAAAAAATTCGACGCTGTTCTCCACCTGGGGAGAATGAGCCATGCGGATGCCAACCCAATGGGAAATCTTGAAAAAAGATTAGACCTAAACGTCATGGGCACAAAAAGAATTATGGACTTGGCCCTACGTTTTGGGGTTAAGAAAAATATCATCATGAGCACCTATCATGTTTACGGAGCTCTTTCCGATAATCCCGTTTTTATCAATGAAGAAGCACCCCTACGTGCCAGTATTAAATACCCTGAACTTCGAGATGTTGTGGAAATGGATCTCTTTGCAACAAACTGGATGTGGAAAAATCAATCCGATATTGAAACAGTTGTCCTAAGACCTTGCTCTATTATTGGACCAAATATTAGAAACTCCATGTGTTTGTATTTAATAAGTCCCTACACCCCCATTGGCGCAGACTTTAATCCCATGTTTCAATTCATTCATGAATACGATATGGCTAATATTATAATTCGCTCTCTTGAGGCCGTTCCAACGGGAATTTACAATGTCGCCCCTAATGAAGTCATCTCAATTAAAGAAGCAAAAAAGGTCATTGGGCTTCCAACCATTCCAGTTCCCCTCATCTTTCTTGAACAGACCGTCAAAATGTTAAACTTTCCTTTTTGGAAGTTTCCTCGCTATCTTTTAGATTATATAAAGTTTGCCTGTATTATTGATAGCAAATCAATTCAGGAATATTTAGGGGATGACTTCTTTCGTTTTTCAACTCGAGAAGCGCTAGAGCTTTTAAAGCTTGAATGAGAGAGATTTTCAGCAAAAATAATTCAAAAATTTTCGTGGTTATTGCATCGATAATTACAATTAGCCTACTTTTTTTATATACAAGGAAGGCTACATCATTTTTTGATCACGGTGTTTATAGCTTTAATGATGTCACTTATTTAAATGATGTCGTCTCAAATACCATATATTTGAAAAAACCTTTTTTTGTATCTCAACTAAACTCTCAATGGCTTAGTAAACCAGTGTCCGTAAGCCATATTCTCTTGGTCCCTCTATATCTCCTAACGGACTCACAATTTATCATAGTCTTTCTTCCGATTCTATCTCTCATTTTGTCACTCGTGATTTTTGGAATACTTGTTTATCAAACTTTAAGAAAGAATAATATTTCAGAGCTTACCTCAAGACTAATCTCGATAATTCTTCCTCTTTCGCTACTTTCAAATTCTTATTTTGAATCAGTAATATTCTCTGCTCATCCAGAAGTTTATATAACACTATCAATAACTCTACTTTGTTTTTTGATTCTAAACGGTATTAGTAAGAAAGTTGTTATTCCAATTCTCTTAATTACTCTGGGGTTAAGAATAGATGTCGCAGTATATACTATAATTTGCCTGTTCATGCTTCTCCTAATAAAGCCCCTCGTAACTCAAGAGAATCGCCTCTATAAACAAAATATTTACAAGTATTTATTCATTTGTCTTTTCTACTTTATCATTGCTTATAGTTTTCTTTTCGATTCTGAGAATTTAACCAATGAACTTGGTCAATACGGCAAAGGACCACTCTCTATAATTTACGGAGTATTAACTTCACCTGGTCTCGTCATTGAAAAAATAAAAACCAGCGCCTTTTGGGAGTTCAACCAATCCTTTTTCTTCTTTCATTTGATATTTTCTCCCCTTCTCTGGCTTTTAAAATCTATTTCGGGAATGGTGCTTTTTCTATCGAATGACCTAGGAAAGACACTACTTTGGGATTATCAAAGTAGTTTTCTAACTCCTGGTCTCTACCTTTGTTTTATTTCTGGAATCAATAATCTTTGCAAACTCAAATCTAAAATAGAAAATTTTGTTCCCATTGATTATTTTTTACCCATCATATATTTAACCTTTTCATTAACTCTTATCTTTTTTGCCGGGGAAAGAAACCTAGATTTAATTTTTAAAAACTTTGATTTCCATAAAGAAAACATAAATGTCACAATCGCCAAGAATGCTATTAAATTATTTGAATCAAAATGCCCAAATGAAAAAAAGTTTGCTACCGACCCACAAATTTCACCTTTCTTAAGGCTTTCTTACGAAAAAGTACTAATCAATAATTTTGAGCGTGCCAATATTGCTATTTCCTTTGGTGACATAAACCCAAGACAAGGAAACTCACTAAAAGCTCCTAATAGTATGTGGGAAACTAAAGAATACGATTTAGATAAAGATCGGTTAAAAGATAGTCCTTTGTTCGAAAAAGTATTTGTTTCAGATAAACTCAATACTTATGTTAGAAAAGGCACCGGTTGTCTTAAAAACTTTAAGTAAAAACTATTTCTTTGCAAACTCAAGTTTAAAAATCTTAAGCACTGAGATTAGAATCTTCTCATACTGAGGCTCATTAAAAATTTGCTTCATATGAGTTAAGCATTTCTTTACCGTCTGAATATTGAATCCTTCCTTGTAAATATAATCCACAATAAAATGTGCGACTATAAAGACCCTTGAAAGTGGGAAGGTTCTGGCGGTTAAAAGTTTTTTAGGAAATCCCTTACCCATTGGAAGCTCGTGGTGCTGAGCTATAATAACATTGGTATCCGGTGGAATTTCCCGAAAATCATGAATAAAATTTGATCCTTCCATAGGATGATTAAGAAATCTTTCTATATCCGCTTCCGAATGTTTCTCAGGAATAATCCCATTGAGTTCCATATCCTTCATGGCAGAAGAGCCATCTAAACTCATATCGTGAAAGATACTAGCTAAATATAATTTAAACTGAGTATCTTTTGAATTCCATTCTAGGTCCGTTAAAATAAGCCCCGAAATATAAGAACACATAAGACTATGCTCATAAATATAATCGGCCTTACCCATCATCTGCTTTATTAGATCTCCAATCCTTGGAGTCTGAGCGCAGGCCCTAATATTATCCTCAACCAATGACTTCGCTAGCTCCATAGCCTCTTCAGTCATACCGGAAGCTTTCAACTGCGAATGCACCAGTTCTTGGGCCTCAAGCTGCCGCTCATAAATTTTGTTAGGCTCTTGCTCAATTTCTTCAGCAAAGATTTTCATCAAGATGATCATAAAGGGTTCAAGAAAAGCGTTTAACTCCTCCTCCTTTATGTACATAGTTTGAATATTTTTTCTTTCGTACTTAGAAATATCCTCTTCGTTTAACTCACCTTCAGCGTGGTAAATTTTAACAAAATGTCCCTCACGAATTTTAATATAGACATCCGTTGGAGCTTCATCAGAACGATAAAGAATTTTTAGTCTAATTGGCACATAACCATTTTCAGATTGAGGAAGCCCTTCCGGTTCCCCTTCTCTTGCGCTTACCACCGTCATCACCGCATCCTTAAGCGCGGCCATTTTCGGTGGTTTTGCAATCAAAGCATTATGGGGGTTATGCTCAAGAAAATCTCCGAACCCAAGTTCAGATGGATTCTCCGCGCCAGTCATCAAAATAAAAGGCACATTTATGTCTGACCTTCGCATAAAATTATATAAATCAAGCCCATTACCTCCATCCATAAAATGATCGGAAATAACCAGGTCCACATTTACGCCGCCCTCGAGAACGCCGATGGCCTCTTGACCATTTTCACAGGTCAAAACTTCGCCCTTAGTCAGGGACTTGAGTCTTAAGGCTAAGATCTCGCGAATTTCTTCATTATCTTCGGCGTACAAAATTCTCATATGCCTATTCTATAGGAGAATTAAATCTACGCGTAGCACAAGTTAAATAATTCCAGGAGATGGTGCCGGAGGGGGGACTTGAACCCCCACGGTGTTGCCACCGGCGGATTTTGAATCCGCTGCGTCTACCATTTCGCCACCCCGGCAGGGACGTGAAAAGGCATCTTATTTGATAGGGCTTTAGCATGTCAATTTGTGGTTAAACTAATTGAACATTTCCGGCGCATTTCGCATTTTAAAATCCTCTTTATAGCAGTAAAGTGTGGTCATAATTAGCAAATAGTACGCAGCGCAACAGGAGACCTGAAATGCTCGATAAAGAATATTATGAAAAAGTTGGTGTTAAGTTAGATCGTGGTGATCACAAAATTTACAAAGATTCTCCCCTTAACACTTTAATCGAAAGAGCAGTTCAGCTTGGGCATGGAAAGCTTACTAAACATGGTGCCATGGTTGTTCAAACTGGAAAGCATACAGGTAGAAGTGCTGCCGATAAATATGTTGTTAAGTCTCCTCGCACTGAAAATACAGTTTGGTGGGAAAATACTTTAACGGCCCAAACTCCAGAGCATTTCGCTGAATTAAGAAAAGATGTTTTAGAATACTTAAATGAGGACAGAGATCTTTATATTACAGAACGTTCAGTCGGTGCTCATGAAAAGCATAATATCGGAGTAAGACTTGTAACTAGTCATCCACAACATGCACTTTTTAGTAAGTATCTTTTCCGTCATAGAATGAGACCACTTGATGATAATGATTTTCTCATTCTTCACGCACCTGAAATGGTTATCGATCCAAAAAAATATGGAGCGAAAAACCCTACGATTATTACAACTTGTTTTGATACTAATACCACCATCATTGTTGGTTCACTTTACGCCGGTGAAATTAAGAAATCGATGTTCTGTGTTTTAAACTATGTACTTCCAGAGTCGAATGTACTTCCAATGCACGCCGGAGCAAATGAGCTTACGAATGGTGAAACAGGAATCTTTTTTGGACTCTCCGGAACGGGTAAAACAACTCTTTCAACAGATGAAGGAACTCTTCTTATTGGTGACGATGAGCACGGAATGAGTGATGAAGGTGTCTTTAACTTTGAAGGTGGATGTTATGCAAAAACCTACAAGCTTTCAAATCAAGGAGAGCCTGAGATTTGGTCAGCTTCAAATAGATTTGGTTCAATGCTTGAGAATGTGGTTTTAACAGAAAGAACAGGTGAGCCTGACTTCTTTGATAATTCTCTTACTGAGAACGGACGTTCTTCATATCCCCTTGATTTTATCGATGAGCTTAAAGAGTCTTCAAACGGAAAAGTTCCAAGTCATATCTTCTTTTTAACTGCTGATGCCTTTGGAGTTCTTCCTCCAGTAGCTAAGCTCACAAAAGAGCAGGCCATGTTTTATTTCGTTCTAGGATATACGGCGAAACTAGCGGGTACAGAAATTGGAGTAAAGGAGCCTATGGCCACTTTCTCTCCTTGTTTTGGGGCTCCGTTCATGCTTAGACATCCAAGTGAATACGCTAAGCTTTTAGGTGATTACCTAGACAAGCATAATATTAGAGTTTGGTTAATCAACACAGGTTGGACCGGTGGTTCATATGGTGTTGGTCAAAGATTTCCACTTCAAATCACTCGTCAGATTGTAAGAACAATTCAAAAGAATGTTCTTAATATTACTCCGTTTGATAGAGATGAAATCTTTGGCTTTGATATTCCTCACGCCGTAAGAAAAGTTCCAACTTCTTTTCTTCACCCTAAAGAGGGCTGGGCCGATAAAGCTGAGTACGAGAAAAAGGCCAAGGAACTTGCGGAAAGCTTTCATAAGCAAATGAAAGGTTTTGGTGAATTCTACGAAACTAATATTGAAGGATCTCCTACTTACGGAAGGTAATATGAAAAGATTAAGTCTCCTCTTTCTTTTTTTGTTAGTCGGATGTTCTGGTCTAGCTCAAAAAGAAACTTACACCTTAAGGTTAATTGGAGACTTTGCTTTTGAACCTAAGACCACTTTTGAGGAAA
The DNA here is from genome assembly GCA_002720865.1 of Halobacteriovorax sp. Lineage (GTDB taxonomy): Bacteria > Bdellovibrionota > Bacteriovoracia > Bacteriovoracales > Bacteriovoracaceae. Next base: position 631,895 of record PBIO01000014.1, on the reverse strand, counting down.
TTCCTTTTGGCGGCATAAGTGGAATCACTTATGATAAGAAAACCAAGCGGTTAATTGGAATCAGCGACGACAGAAGCCAAAGAGGTCCGGCCCGGTTCTATGAATTTGATCTTCAAATTTCTGAGTCAGTTTTTGATATCAAAATCAATACTCAAGTTATCTTAAGAGCAGCTAATCAGAGTCCCTTTAAAAAAGGTGAAGTGGACTTTGAAGGGATTGCCCAAACGCCTTCTGGAGATCTCATAATTTCCTCTGAAGGTGATAATAGGATGACTCCTAGAATTCCACCTAGCTTAATGATGTTTTCAAAAGAAGGTTTCTATAAGGGATGGATAGCTGTTCCCGACCGCTATCTTCCTGAACACAAGGGAGAGACAACAAAGGGTCCAAGAAATAATATGGCCTTTGAGTCACTAGGAATTACTAAGGAAGGAAAGTATCTATTTACGGGAACCGAAGATACGATGGTTCAAGACGGGGAACTTACATCTCTATCAAAACCCGGTGTTATTCGAATCGCTAGATTTAAAAGAAAGGATGCAGGTTTTGTTTTTAATGATGAATTTGCTTACCCTCTTGAAAAAATTCCTGCCATTGAAGGGCATTCTGAAACTCGCGGTGTAAACGGGTTGGTTGAAATTGTTCCCATGTCAAAAAATCATTTCTTTACTATGGAGCGGGCCTGGACTCCTGAGAATAGAAAGCAGACCATTAAAATTTTTAAGGTAACAATTGAAAGTGATTCGACGGATGTTTCTTCAATTTCATCATTAAAAGGTTCAAAGTATAGACCAGTTAAAAAAGTTCTTATCGCCGACTTAGATGATTATATTCCCCTTCTGACAGCTGGAAAGAAAAAGCTAGATAATATAGAGGGATTGGCCCTTGGACCGAAATTAAAGAACGGTAATCATACTTTAATTGTTATTAGCGATGATAATTTTAATAAGCGTCAAAGAACCATGCTAATGGCCTTTGAGATTTTATAGTCTTCCGATTAATTCAAATTTAGAATTTTTATAGGTAACCTGATAAACGCAACAGTTAGGAATCTCAATTTTTGGCGTTTCAGGTGGCAAGAGGGAATGAATTATATTTCGTATGACTCCACCATGAGTGCTAATTCCAACGGAACTATATTTTTGTTCATTAGCAATTTCATTTAAGTAAGCCCAAATTCTATCGATAACTTCTCTTTTGGTTTCTCCCCCGGCAATACGGTGATCCCAAAACTCAGGTTCTGTTCTAAAATACTCTTCTCCAAATTCTTTTAAAACATCGGTAAAGATCTTACCTTCAGCTTCCCCAAAATGTGCTTCTCTTAACCTAGAGGATGATTCAATTTCAGTATTTGGATTTGATATTTTTGCGGTTTCTAAGGCCCTTGAAAGATCGGAGCTAAAAACTTTTTCAATTTTTAAATCTTTTAGTCTTTCTCCTAACAACTCCGCTTCTCTTCTTCCAACTTCATTCAAAGCAATATCTGTATGACCCTGAACTCTGCGCTCTGCATTCCAATCAGTCTGCCCATGTCTAAAGATAAAAAACTCCAAATCCATTCTCCAAGTTGTCAAAAATCTTACACCCTTTCAAAAGAACAAAAGGAAGAAAGCTTATTAAACAGCAAGCAATACAGTTTTTAAAGTATTCCCGAGTCAAAGACTCGGAGATAAAACCAAGTCCTTTCCTCGGTCAGATTAACATTCCCTTTCACCAATGAAAGTTTTGATAAGTGTCCAGAGTTTTTATCTATTAAGTAAGATGTCTGCAGTTAAATAATCCAACAGACAAAGGAATTGTTATGAAGTTATTAGTTGCCCTGCTTGTTGCAGTAACGAGCCTTAGCCTTTTCGCCAGCGAAATTCGCTATAACCCAAAAAGACTTATTGTTAAATTAAAAGAAGGTCAGGCCATGCCGGCTCACCACTCTGTAAAAAAAGTTCAGCATTTGTTTGAGCGTTTATATGTTCTTCACTTAGAAGATATTAAATCACTACAATCAGACTTTTTAAGTAATGAAGCCTTTGAGTATGTTGAAAAAGATTACTACTCATCAAGGACTGAAAAGTTACCAACGGCCGAAAAGACTGTTGAATTAAATGAAAAGCTAAGTGGTGACTTTAATGATCCAAAGCTTGGAAGACTATGGCACTTCAATAACAAAACAGGGATGAGTGTTACTAAAGCTTATAACGAAGTTATCAATGGTAAGGGTGCCGAAGTTATCGTTGCTGTTGTTGATACGGGTGTAGATTTTAATCACGAAGACTTAAAGGAAGTCATGTGGGTTAACGAAGGTGAAATTCCTGGAAACAATATTGATGACGACGGAAATGGTTATGTTGACGATGTTCATGGAATTAATACATTAACTAGAGATTCTGACGGAAATGCCACAGGTAATATGAAAGATACTCACAGTCACGGAACTCATGTTTCTGGAATTATCGGTGCTAAACAAAATAATGGTGTTGGTATCGCAGGTGTAGCGAGCAATGTGAAAATTATGGGAATCAGAACAGTTCCTAATAGTGGTGATGAACTTGACGTAGATGTTGTTGAGTCCTTTTTATATGCGGCTAAGAACGGAGCTAAGATTATCAACTGCTCATTTGGTAAGTCTCATAATGAAGGTGGACAAGCGGTTTCTGAAGCCATCAAGTACATTGGAGAGAAATACGGAACACTTGTTATTGCAGCATCTGGTAATTCTTCACAAGATATCGACAGAAGACTTACTTACCCAGCTTCATTTGAAAATGACCACCTAATGGTTGTTGCTTCTACAAGTAACCGTGGTGGAATGAGTTATTTTTCAAACTACGGTAAGAAAAATGTTGATCTAGCTGCTCCAGGGTCAAGCGTTTACTCAACAACTCCAAACAATAGATACTCAAGCATGTCAGGAACTTCTATGGCCTCTCCATCTGCTGCTGGTGTTGCTGCTGAAGTACTTAGTCACAACCCTGAGCTTGGACCAGTTGAGCTTAAAAGACTTCTTATGGAAAGTGCCACTAAGGTTGGACGTTTCTCAAGTAAGCTTGTTACGGGTGGGCGAATTGATCTATACAGTGCTCTTCAAAAAGCTTTAATTAAATAACTAAGAACTTCTATAAATAGGCCCTATAGCAATTATTTTGTTATAGGGCTTTTTTGTTTTGAAAAAAATAGATCCTAAACTTTTATTAATCTTCATAATTTTAGCCATTCTTCTTTTGGCCTATCATTTTGGTCTTTCACAATACCTAACTTTAGATTATTTAAAAGAAAATCAAGCCAAGTTATTAGCTTCCTATAACGAGAATAGCTTTCTATTTATCACTTTATATTTTTTCTTATATATCCTTGTATCAGCTCTATCGATACCTGGCGGAGCTACTCTCTTATCGATTGCAGGAGGGGCTATTTTTGGCTTTCTAACAGCTCTTGTACTGGTCAGCTTCGCCTCAACGATTGGAGGCACTTTAGCCTTTTTATCTGCAAGGTTTCTTTTTAGAGATTTTATCCAAAAAAAATTCGAAAAAAAGCTCAATACAGTCAATAAAGGTTTTGAAAAGGATGGGGTATTCTATTTATTGTCACTCAGGCTAGTTCCAGCTTTTCCAAACTTTTTAATCAATCTTCTCATGGGACTTACAACAATAAAGGTGAAAACTTACTATTTTACTTCCCAAGTAGGAATGCTCATAGGTACTGCTATCTATGTCAATGCAGGGGTTCAGCTATCTAAAATCACTACCGTTGATGAAATTTTATCTCCCTCATTAATCATTAGTTTATTCTTAGTAGGTCTATTACCGCTGTTAGGAAAATTCTTATATCAATTAATTAAAAGATAAAACTAGCCTTCTAGCTCTTCTAATTTTTCTTCAAATTCACTCCAAAGAGAATCTAATTTTTCTGATGATACTTCCAGTTTCTCAAACTTTTCTTCTATGGCTTTATTTAAAGCACCAAGTTCTTTTGACAAGGCCGTCACAATAGTTCCATTTGAGTTAGCGCTTGCTTCGGCAAGTTCAATTTCAAGAGTCTTTATTTTTTCTTCAGATTTTGAGATTTCATCTTCAAGTTTTTCTACTTCTTTTTTAAGTGGTCCGCAAACCTTTCCTCTCTCTTTGGTGAGTTCGGCCCTAAGCCTCTTAGCTTCTTTTTTGGGAATTTTTTTCTTTTTCTTAGACTGACCTATATCATCTTCTTCTTGCCAGCCTATTTTCTCTAAGAACTCATCATAAGTACCATCAAAAACAAAGGCGACTCCCCCTTGGAAGACAATGAGTTTTGTGGCAATTTGCCTTAGCATAAACTCCGAGTGAGTTACTAAGATCACAGAGCCAGGAAAGCTATCAATTTCATCAATCAAGATTTCCACAGACTCCATATCAAGATGGTTAGTTGGCTCATCTAATAAAAGAACTGTTGATTGGTTGGCCAATATTTTACCTAAAAGGACTCGGCTTCTCTCTCCACCAGACAGGACTTTAATCCTCTTATCAGCAAGATCCCCTTCAAACATCATAGCGCCGCAAATATTTCTTACGGCCGTTCTTGATAAGGCATCATTACTTTCTTGAATCTCTTCAGCAATCGTAGCATTTAAGCTAAGGCGATTAATATTTGTTTGGCCAAAATGTGAGATCGAGGCATCTTTATGAAATTTAATTTTTCCCGTAGGACTTTTAAGCTCTTTTCCTAAAACATTTAAAAGAGTTGATTTTCCTCGGCCGTTTTTACCGATAATGGCCAGCCTTTCCCCCTTTTTTAAATGAATAGAAACATCTTGAAAGAGGGTTGGAAACTCTTCTCCATAAGAAAAACTTAAATTCTCAGCATCCAATACCGTCTTCGAAGGAATATCTTTGTAGTTAAAAGTAAATCCAAAATTTCGGTCAGCTTCTAACTTGTCGATTGAGCCTAGCTTATCAAGTTGCTTCATTTTAGATTGGGCCTGGGTTGCTTTAGAGGCCTTGGCCTTAAATCTGTCCACGAAGCTTTGGAGATGTTTCTTTTTCTTCTCTAAGTTTTGCCTTGTTTGCTCATGGATTTCATCCTCCATAAGAACTTGTTCATAAAACTTTTGAGTACCACCTTTTATTTTTTTAATCTTCCTACGAACGATTCCCATAGTATGAGTCGTTACCTCATCCATAAAATCTCTATCGTGAGTGATCAAAATAATTTCCCCGGGAAACTGCCTTAAAAACATCTTAAGCCAACGAAGGGAAACAATATCAAGATAGTTAGTGGGCTCATCTAAAAGTAAAAGATTTGGTTCTTTTAAAAGGGCCTTAACCAGATTAATTCTTAGCTGAAATCCACCAGAGAATTCTGAGGGAGGTCTATAAAAGTCTTCATCTGAAAAACCTAGGCCGGTTAAATATTTTTCCGCTTTATAAACATTATGCTCTTCACCTACCGGTAAGGCAGAAGCACATTCATCTAAAACCGTGTCATGATGAAATTCGATATGCTGGGATAAGCTTCCTAAGATATAGCCTTTTGGAACGACTATAGTTCCTTCGTCTGGTGATTCTTCTCCGAGGATCATTTTAAAGAGAGTCGACTTTCCAGAACCATTTTTTCCGACGAGCCCCACTCTTTCTCTTGGCATCATAGACAGAGTCACTTCACTTAAAATGTCCTGTCCTCCGTAGCCTTTATGTAAGTTATTGATTTGAATCAAAAATGAAGCCTTGCGTTGTTAGTCTAATAGTTCTTTGAAAAGGAATTTAATGCTAAACTCGGGAACTCGCAAATTTAATTTAACGCAGGGATAAGCAATGAACAAAGTATTACTATTAGTTTCTTCAATTTTACTAAGCCTAAATATAAACGCAGCTACTTTAGATAAAGTAACAATGCCTGACTCAGTTAATGTAAAAGGCAAAGACCTAGTTCTTAATGGACTAGGAACGAGAAAGGCCACATGGCTAAGAGTAAAGGTTTATGTAGGTGGTCTTTATTTAGAGAAAAAATCCAAAGACCCTCAAACAATCTTAAATTCTAATGGTGTTAAATATATAAGAATGCATTTTGTAAGAGACGTAAAAGGTGAAAAGCTAATCAATGGCTGGAATGAAGCTTTTGCTAGCGCTGTGAAGGACAGATCAAAGATTCAAAAAAGAATTGATGAACTCAACGCTCTTATGGGTGATGTTAAAAAGAACCAAGAGATCGTTCTAACTTTTACTGATAAAGACGTTCATATTGAATTCGCCAATAGTAAGTCAGGAACCATTAAAGGTGGGGATTTTTCAAAAGCTCTTCTTTCAGTTTGGTTTATCAATGCTAAAGACGAAGGTCTTCGCGACGGATTACTCGGTCTTTAATCTAACTCATTATACTTCTTAGAATTACCCCGTGACTTATCAACGGGGTACTTCTGAGCATTTTGCTCCATCTTCGATTCAATAGCTTCACCAATATTTATATTTAAAAGATCTGCCATTCTCATCGTATATAAAAAGACGTCAGCGACTTCCTCTTGAACCTTTCTTAAATCCTTTTCACAAAGCTCTCTGGACTCGTCAGTGGTCTTCCATTGGAATATTTCCATAAGTTCTGAGGCTTCAACAGATAAGGCCATAGCTATATTTTTTGGTGAATGAAACTGCTCCCATTCCCTTTCTTTAGCGAAATCTGAAAGCTGTTTTTGAAATTTTCCTACCTCTAAAACTTCTTTTGATGCCATACACCTATCCCGACTTTTTTGATTCATTTTATAGCATTGTAGTCATAAAAAGTATTGAAATGACTATAAATTCCCATTGTGACCGGCCTCACTGTCTGTTAACCTTTTTTATACTCAAGAGTCTAATATTTATCCATGGAGGAACTTATGAAAAAGATTCTATTAGCGGTTATCGCACTAGGTTTTGCTGGAACTGTTTCAGCTGCATCTTACCAAGCACAAGGTTGTGGTCTTGGTTCAACAATTTGGACAGACGGATCGTCACTAGTTCACCAAGTACTTGGTGCCACTACTAACGGTACTTCTGGTAACAACACTTTTGGTATGACTTCTGGTACTTCTAACTGTGAGTTAGACGGAGCTGGTGGACAGGCCCAAGTTATTTTTATTGAAGCTAATAAAGTAGCTCTTTCAAACGACATCGCTCGTGGTGAAGGTGATACTCTTGCTTCACTAACAAAAATGTACGGATGTACAAATCTTGACGCTGTAGGTTCTGTTTTACAACAAAACTACGGGAAGATTTTTGCTGAAGGAACAACTTCTGCTCAGGTTGACGCTAAAATTACAGCGCTTATCGACAACAGCAAAGCTTGTATCTAATCTAGCGATTTAATTGCCACAAGGCCCCTGATTAGCTAATTTATTTGGCATGATCAGGGGCCTTTTTTTATACATTTTACTTATCTTAGTATGCGAAGCATCATTCGCAAATACAACTTCTCTTCAAAGTCTTATTCAAGAATCTAGAGCAAAAAACTTATCTCAAACAAAAGAGTGGAAGAACTTACTTCACTGGCGCTGGAATCTTTTTGGTGGAACGGAAAGTGAAGCAGATACAAAAAGTTTTTTCTTCTCTGAAGGCGGAAACGAAGATTTACAGCTGGAGTTAGAGGCCACCATAAATGCTTTTGCCAAATCTTATAAGCTAAAAAGCATGGACGATCATCCGATCTGTAAATTCCCTTCCAGATATTTATTCTTAAAAAGACATTTAAAAACTGAGAATGTCTTTAAAGATAAGACTTGTCCTAAGTACGAAAACTTTTTTAATAAACTTTCGGCTAAAGGTATTAGCCTGGTTTTCTCTAGCTACTTTATAAGTCGGCCCGCTTCAGCCTTTGGTCATACTCTAATGAGATTTAGCAAAAATGCTGATCCTAAAGAGGGACAAAAATATGAGCTGCTTGATTACGCCGCCAATTATTCTGCCAATGTAACGACAGGTAATGCTTTCCTTTATGGTTTGATGGGACTTGCCGGTGGGTTCATGGGTGAATTCGCCACCATGCCTTACTTCTATAAGATTAGAGAATACAGTGATTTTGAATCAAGAGATCTTTGGGACTACCATTTAAATTTAAAGCCCATCGAGATTAAAAGAATTATTGCTCATCTTTGGGAGATGGGAAGCACCGGATTTCGTTATTATTACTTAACAGAAAACTGCAGTTATCACATGCTTGGCTTAATCGACATAGCCAATCCCGACTTCGGACTTACAGATAGAGTTCCCTATTTCGTTATACCTGCGGACACCATTGCCATCATCGCCAATACACCTGGACTCTTAAAGGGCGTTACTTATAGACCTTCAAAGATGACTGTTCTTAAACATCGTCTCTCTCTATTGAATAAAGATGAAAGAAAGGATTTTGATAAGATCGTAAAGGACTTAAAACCTGTTGCTCTTTCAGGTCCTAAAGAAAGTAAGGCGAAGGTCCTAGACACAGTTCTAGACTTTATTGACTTTGAATATGCCGAGCAAGTGCTTATGAAAGAGTCTAATGAGGTTAAGGTTAAGAATAAATTTCTCATAGAAAGAGCAAAGCTTGGAATTAAATCTGAAGAATTAAAAGTTCCTACTCCAGAAGATGAAATGCCTCACCTCGGTCATAAGGCCAGAAGAGTTACTCTTGGGGCAGGGACAAGTTCAAAGTCAGATGTTTTCTCAAAGCTTGAATACCGCTTTGCCATGCATGACCTTTTAGATTTAAGCACCGGTCAAAACCCTAATGCCACTATGGAAATGGCCCATTTACAGTTTAGGTATAATCTCGAAGATAAATTTAGAAATAATAGTTCTAGCTTTAGAGTCGATGAAGTTTCAATTGCTCAAGTATATGCCTTAACCCCAATGGAAAAGTATTTCTCTGACTTAAGCTGGAGGGCCAATTTTGGAGGGAGAACCATTAAAGATGGCGGATGTAATGATTGTTTTGCTCCTACTGCTCAAGTCGGAGCTGGGGCCACTTATAAGATGGGACCAGTACTCGCCTACTTAATGGGGGCCACTGAATTTGATTTTAATAAAAGGATTAGCCATAGAGGTTTTAGATTAGCAGTCGGTCCAGAGATTAAATTTCTCTTAAGACTTGGAAAAACATTGTCCTGGGATCTCTCAGGAGATTGGAAGAAAAATTACTTTGTTGAAAGTAATAAATCTTCCTATTCTTATAGCTCAGAAATTCGCTTTCACACCTTTCAAAATTTAAACTTTGGACTAAAGTACAAAAGACATCATCGGTTTTGGGATGGAATTGCAAAAATGTTTATCTATTTTTAACTTAAAGCTTCTTTAATTTGTCCTAGTAAGACATCTTTTCCATTCTCTTGAGGTCTTCCATTAGTTACCGCTGAACCACCGGAGAACTCTTTTAGAATTTCATCTATATTCGTTTTTTCTAACTCATCTTCAGTAATTACCAAGGATCCTATTTTAGACTCTGCTTCCTTCGCATTATGGAATTGCTCATTTTTTTGGGCAATCTTAAGAGGGATAAAGATACTTCTTTTATTTAAGGCTATAAGCTCGCAGACCGTTCCTGCTCCTGCTCTTGAAATAATAATATCTGCCCATTTATAGAGATCAGTCATCTCACTTCCTACAAAAGCGACGGGATAGTATTTTTCAGATTTTAAATTTTTATACTCATCAATAAAGGCTTTACCAACTTGATGAACAATAAAGTATTTTTTTTGAAGGTCCTCTAAATTTTCCTTAATCAAATCATTAACGAGTTTTGATCCATTTCCACCACCCGTAATAAAAAGGAGAGGCTTAGTACTTTCATTGATGGTCATCCCTTCATATTGAATTGGCTTTTTTGAAGGGTCGAATAGCTCCGCCCTTAGGGGGTACCCCGAAACAAGCGTTTTTTCCTTAGGAAAATATTTTAAAGAGTCTTCAAAAGAGACAAAAACTTTTGAAGCAAACTTACTGGCGATTTTATTGGCCAAACCAACCTGGGTAGTTTGTTCATGAATATAGATTCTTCTTCCTAGAAGCCAAGCGGCCAAAACCACAGGAACTGTCACAAAGCCGCCGGTTGAAAAGACTAAGGTTTTTTTATTAGAGGTCCTAAGGAGAACAAAGAGGGAATCAAAGATACCTTTTATGACTTTAAAAACATCAATTAGATTTTCTAAGCTTATATAACGTCTTAACTTTCCCGTCGAAATCGTATGAAAGCTAAGTCCTAAGGAACCAATCAATTCTTTTTCAATTCCACTTCCGCCAATATAACCAATACGATATTTATCCTTAATTTCGTTAAGCAAAGTCACAGTGGGCATGACATGACCACCAGAGCCCCCACCAGTAAATATAATTTCGTAAGTCTTTGACATGATTAGAATTTTAACATGAAAAAAATCCCAACTGAAATTATCAACCTCTTCGGAAAAAGCTTCCTATGTCGCGAAGTATAATGATGCAATAAACTAGAAATAGGCATCAAACAGGAATAATTTATGAGATTGGAATTTACCGTCGTAAGTCTTTTGATTTTATCAATCCAAGGAATAGCTACTTATTTTTATCACCCATTAGTATGGAGCTTTCTAATAACGGCCCCTCTTTTCTTACTTGGCGTATATGAAATGCTGCAAAAGAAAAGAACCATTATGAAAAACTATCCCCTCTTTGGAAGGCTTAGATACATAATGGAAGACTTAAGACCAAAAATTTATCAATACTTTATTGAATCCGATACCGATGGAACTCCCATCTCTAGAATTTATCGTTCACTTGTTTATCAAAGATCTAAAAAACAAATTTCTACAACTCCCTTTGGAACTCAACTAGATGTTTATGAACCAGGATATGAGTGGATTAATCACTCTATGAATCCACTTCCTCTTGATCAAGTTTCTCCAGATAATCTAAGGATTACCGTTGGTGGACCGGATTGCGCGAAACCATATAGCCTATCAATCCTCAATATTTCGGCCATGAGCTATGGTTCCTTAAGTAGCCATGCAATTGAGGCCTTAAACTGGGGAGCGAAACTTGGAAACTTTGCCCATAATACTGGTGAAGGAAGTGCTTCAGACTTTCATTTAAAAAGAGAGGGTGATCTTATTTGGCAAATTGGTACGGGTTACTTCGGCTGTAGGAATGAAGATGGTAGCTTTAATGCTCAGATGTTTGCTGAGAGATCGAACTCTTCAAATATAAAAATGATTGAAATCAAATTATCCCAGGGTGCTAAACCTGGTCACGGAGGAATTCTTCCGGCCAAAAAGAATACTCCTCTTATCGCTAAAGCAAGAGGGGTGACTCCTCACACAACTGTGGCCTCTCCCTCTAGCCACTCTGCTTTTTCTGACCCAAAAGGGCTTCTTAAGTTTGTGGCAACTTTAAGAGAATTATCTGGCGGAAAACCTATCGGCTTTAAGCTTTGTTTTGGTTCTCCAGCTGAGTTTGAAGAACTATGTAAAACCATGGTGGATACAGGAATCACTCCAGACTTTATTACCATTGATGGCGGCGAGGGCGGAACCGGTGCTGCACCACCAGAGTTTTCAAACTCAATTGGAATGAGCCTAAGAGACGGACTTATTTTTGCTTCTGATCTTTTAAAAGCTTACGATCTTAAAAAAGATATTAAAATTCTTTGTTCAGGAAAAATATTAACTGGCTTCGATATTGTTAAGGCCATCTCTCTTGGTGCAGATGCCTGTTATTCCGCAAGGGGAATGATGCTCGCTCTAGGATGTATTCAGGCCCTAGAATGTAATACTAATAAATGCCCTACTGGTGTAGCCACACAAAATCCAAAGCTTTACAAAGGTCTAGACGTTGAAGACAAGTATGTTCGAGTGGCAAATTTTCATCATGAAACAGTTCACGCCGTTGCAGAAATTCTTGCGGCCGCTGGTATCGATTCCTTATCTAAATTAAATAGAGGCAGTATCTGGAGAAGGGTAAGTCCCACCATCATAAGAAATTATGCTGAGCTCTTTCCAGATAAAAATATCGGCTCAGCATTGATAACAAAAGCAAGTAATGTTTCTTAAACTAACGACTTAACTTTTTTAAACTCGCGGGAGGAGATGGTTCCTCCCTTACCTGCAAATTCCCTAGACAATTCTCTTTGCTGAGACACCCTTTCCCTACTTGGGGGATGGGTCGACATGGCATCAGCAAAAGAGGCCATTAATTTATTTTGACCACGCTTATGGGCCTCTTCCATTTTTAAAAGTTCTGAATAAAAATTACCAACGTACTGAGAGTGAAAACCTGATTGCATGGCCGTTTTAAAACCAATCCTATCCGCTTCCATCTCATCTTCCCGAGAGTTGGCCATGAACGCAAACTTTTGAATTAAAAGTCCACCGGCCCCTCCGGCCATGGCACCGTACATAGCGACCCTTTTAAGACATTCCCTATCTTCCTTGGAACATAAGAACTTTCCAAGGGCGTAACCACCGGCCCCCCCAAGAAGTCCGCCGATAGCTCCATAAATTAAAGTTTTCTTTTGCGCCTTCTTCGCCTTGTCCATTCTTTCCGCTGTATGCCTGGCCTGAACATGACCAATTTCATGCCCAATAACACCAGCTAGTTCTGCTTCAGTTTTTGCCATCTTCAATAAAGGCGTTGTCACAAAAACAGTCCCGGCCGGAAGAGCAAAGGCATTAATCATCTTGGCATCGACCAGAGTAAAATTATAATTATAGGGTTTTCCTTCAAGCCCGCTGCCTGAAGCAATCTTATGACCTAGATTTGAAATATAACTTTGAGCATAAGAGTTCTTTGTTTTTGGATACTCCTTATACATTTGCGGAAGATATTCCTGGGTCATACGTTTTTCATCTGCAATGGTCATGGCAGTTTCTTGCCCAGAATTATCACCTTCACGGTATCTTGTTTTATCACTACTGGCACAGCCGGCCACGAGAACAGGTAGGGCCGTTAAAAAAGCTCTTCTCCCAAGAGGTGTCGAGCAAACTTTACGTAGATCTTTTTCAATTATTTTTAAAGCGTGGGATTGGTCCATAATTCCTCCGGATGTTCATTATAGAACATTCAGCAAAAAAATCATGAACCCGGTGCGACGTGGGACGCCTGACAATATTATTAATTCTTTCCAAAAATGGAAAAGGGCTCAACAGACTCCTCAATGGTACCTTTGACGTCTAAGAAGAAAAGCTCCTCTAAATTCACATCAAAATAGTAGGCCATTTTAAGAGCTAGCTCGAGCTGTGGAAGACTTTTACCCGACTCAATTGAGTGGATAGTTTGTCTCGTGGTTCCTACACCTTCAGCAAGTTCTTGTTGAGTAACACCGTAGTCTCTTCGAATGTCTTTCAGGTTGTTAGTAATCATAGTCTCTTTCCTATTGGTCCTAAGGACCATTTCCAAAGGGGTTCACCCGCTGGACTAATATCGTAAACTTTACTATACATTTCAACCCCCCTGTAAAGTATTCCTTACACAGTACCCTTGCGATTTCCCCGATAAGAGTTAAATTAGACATGTAAACAAGCCCCCCATAAAGAGGTAAAGTATGGCTGACGTAAAGAATAAGATACTTGGATCATTTAGAACTCTAGAGAAGAATTTTGTCGATTTCGCACAAACCAGCGAGATTCACAAAACTATCGATAACCTAAGGAAAATGAAGACCAAGAGACAAAAGCAAATCGATAAGATGTTGAATTCAAACATAAAAGACCTAAGAAAGGGCTATAACAACGAAGTTAAGAACATGAAGAAGTTCTTCGAAGGTGAGATCAAAAAGACTAAAAAGCTTCTTGATGAGCAGCTTAAAGAACTTGAGACCATGAAGAAAACCGTTGAAAAGCATTTAGACGATGTTACCAAAGCCGCTAAAAAGGCCACTGGAGTAAAGTCCAAAACAAAGTCTAAAAAGAAAGCTACTAAGAAGAAAGCGACTAAAAAGAAAGTCGCTAAGAAGACAAAGAAGAAGGCCGCTAAAAAGAAAGTCGCTAAGACCACAAAAAAGAAGGCCGCTAAAAAGAAAACAACGAAGAAAAAATAAGAATTTGGAGGCCTTTTACAGGTCTCCTGATGTGCCCGAAAGGCTTCCAGGACGGTGCTCCTGTCCTGGAAGTTCCTTCCTAACTCCCCAAAATTTAAGAGATCCCTAAATAAATACTTGAGTAAATTGCTCGGCGCGCCGATAAGAAGATATGCCAAAAATAGACAATATTCTTCGCAATCAACCCAAGGAAATCGCCAGACAGGTTATGCGTACGATTGACCGCCGAGAACACCTTCAGAAGATTAATAAGCCGGTCTATGACGGTGATTTATCCTGGAAGAAGGTCTCCGATGGTAGTGAGTTTAATTACCAAGCAAAATACCAACCGAACCAGCCTACTCTAAGCAGCCTGGTCGCAAATCCCTCTAAAAAACTTAATGTAATTTAGCGCTGCACAATTACAGAATTCTTGCCAACTTATTCGAATCTCAGTAAAACATATCCCTACGATGCCCAGGTGGTGAAATTGGTAGACACGCTAGACTTAGGATCTAGTGCCTTTGGTGTGGAGGTTCAAGTCCTCTCCTGGGCACCATTAAAAAAAGCTCTTCTTTATGAAGAGCTTTTTTTTTGCCTACGCCGCTTTCTTTTCAGCTTTTGCAAGCTTCTGTTCTAGGTCAGCTAGTTTATTTTTGAGTGTGTTATTTTCGGTTGTTAGAGCGACAGCCTCTTTCTTTTTGGTGTCGAGCTGGGAGCTTAGGCGCTGGGTATCCATGGCCATTTTTTCTCTGGCAGTTTCAACCTGCTTTAGTTTTAGGGCGAGTTTGGCTTCCCTTCCGCTACTGGCGTTAGGTCCTTTTTGCTGGGCCCTACCACCACGGCCACCTTTATTAGCACTTTCCACCTGAGCATTTAAGAATTTCATCTTTTGCTCTAACTGCTTACATCTAATTGAGACGGCCTTATTTTGATCGTTAAGTTTATTCTGCTCATTTTTGAGTGCTTGAATTTCGCGGTCTTTTTCACGAAGCTCTTTTACGCTGCCGCCCCCTGAATTTGAGGCCTTGGCCTTTTCAATATTAAGTTCAGTTTCTTTTTGTCTAGCTTCTCTTTGAGCGACTCGAAGTTTTCCTTCCATCTGGGCTTTTTCAGCTTTAAAAGCTCTCATGGCCTCAAGGGCAACACGGTTTTGCTCTTTAACTTTTTCAAGCTCAATGGCAGTTCTATTATTTTCAGTTTGAGCGCCATCTTCAATTCTTCGGCTCATATTTTCAATCGTACGGTCTTTAACATCCAGCTGACTTTGAAGGAGTCTATTTTCATTAGAGACTTTCTTCATCTCCGCCGCAAGTTCGGCAGTTCCATCGCCGCTTTTAGAATCTAAAATTGAATCAAGACGTTCCTGCATCTGAGCAAGCTGCTTGTCTTTATTCTCTAGGGCAATCTGCTGGCTTTGCTTAAGCTTTTCAATGGCAATATCTTTAACTTCTAAGGCCTTTTGAGCATTACTAAGCTCGTTCTGAGCGGCCTTAGCTTCAAGACTTAATGAGGCTTCATCATTTTCACTACTCGACTGAGTGTCATTGCTAGGAGCTGGAGCACCATGGGCGAGCTTTGATTTTAATTCGTGATTTTCTTCTTTGATATTGTCGAGGATCTTTTTCATCCTAACGATTTGCTCATCTCTTAGGGCCATGGCCTTTTCATTTCTTTCTTGAGCAATTCTTAATTTAGTATCGTCTACTGCCTTTAGCTTTTCTGTAACTAGTTTATTGGAAGCATCTTCTGTTACGGACTTTGCAATGGTGATTAGTTCAGAATCTTCCCCCATCTCTTCTTTAAAGACGGTCATAATCTCTTCTTCAAGGGTCTTTATATCTTTGTCATCCGATCCATCTTTAATTTCTTGAATCTTCTGAGCCACTTTATCAGTAACTTTTTTCTTTTTAACTTCCCAGTTTAGTGGTTCAGCTTCTTCGCCAACTGGTCTTGAATTCTTTTTACGCATGGCCTCGCGGACATTACCAAGATCTATTTCTCCGCCGGCCTTACTTAGGAAGGCTTCTTCGGCCTCAGTATTATCGACCGCGGCCTTAATAAATTGCTTTTCTTCTTTTTGGGACTGGGGAAGACTCTTAATTCGCATGAGCCCAGGCTTTTCTTCTGAGCCTCCACTTATGACGACATTTTGATCCTTCTCATCTTTAAGACCTTTTACTTTTTGTAGACCTTCTTTTTCATCTTGGCCTCCAGCGAGTTTGATAGCGTCTTCTTCTTCGAGTTCTGTCAGGTTATCAATGACTGTTTGAAGAAAGTCTTCTTTATCAATTGAAGATTTAACAACTGTGATGGTCTCTTCAAGCTCTTCAATGGCCGCCTCATTGGCAAAACATCTTAAGATGGCCTCACGGTCGCTCTGCTCAAGCTTATTAATTTCTCTTTGATCAGGATATTTTCTTAGGTATCTAGCAATATCTCTTAGAACAAGTTCGCCCTCAGGTTTTACGTCGGTCTCATGTTTTCTATATTCTTTGATAAAATCAACAAAGGTCTTAATGGTGATCAGGTTCTTATTTTCTTCAAAGATTTCTTCATTGAAGATCTCAGCACCTGAGCCAGGAATTACGTCATAGTTAACTTCCATTTCTTCCTGAGTAAGAACAATCTTGCTTGTTAAGGTGTTCTTCCTTAAGGCCTTAAGCTCTTCAAAAGTATAAAGCTGATTTATTAATAAGGTTGGAAAGAAACTTGAATCTAAGGCATCGACATCTTTTAGCCAGACACCCGTAATAACTAATTTATTGGCTTTTTCTAAGTAATAGAGGTCCACCGCATGTGTTTGTTTGGTGCAAATATCCATTAAACCCACAAATGGATTTCTAGGATTTGTGTCTGTGAGAGACTGAATAATATAGTCTTTATATACTTTTGTTACTGGCGAAGTAATTTGTACCACTAGGGCATCTTCAGTTGTTCCATAATCCACATCTAGAGGGAACCAGCTTACTTTATCTTTTGTTAAATATGTAAAAAAGGATGAAACGGATGAGAGAAAAGTTCTAAGTCCCGTAATATCTGCTTTTTCAGCATGGGCGAACTTAGTGATTATATCGCTATAATATCCGATCGTAAGAGGGCTAGAGAACTTGGTTGACTGAGAGTTTTTAAGAATCCCATCATAGGCCGTTTCCATCTGAACAACTGTGCTTCTCGAAAAGAATCTTTCAAGAAGTACTTTACCCACATCAGACTGAGCAAAGGATGGATTAAAAATAACATCACCTTGATTTCGAAGGAAATGATTCACCTCTTCTACAGAGCTAAAGCATATAATACGTGAGTCTTCTAATTCTTTCGTCTCAGGCAAATCGAATTCAGTATCAACTAAAACATATATAGGAGAGCGACCCTCAAGGGCCTCGATAGACGTCACCACTTCTAACGAGTCAACAGCGAGAGCGACTTCTAGCTCAGGCGTTATCTCATTTAGTAAATTTAGAATCAAGATTTTTTCTTGTTCCAAAATTTCTCCAGCTTAGATTCCAGAAACTTCCAAATATTTGGCATGCTCTGAATCTCGGTTTTCAAATTCATTCGTAATAATTTTCTTTATTCTATTTGTTAGAACTGCTTCAAGTTCTTCACTTTTTTCCATTAATATTCTTAAATATGAGGAAGCATCTCCACTACGCAGTTTAAGGTCGCTATATGGAAATCTATTATTCACAAAAATAATTAATCCCTCTAGATCTGAAATTTCTCCTTCATTTAGTCCAAGAGGAAAACCCAATCCGTTAATCCTTTCATGATGAGTTTCAATAAAGTGCAGTAGCCCTGGATTACTCATTTTTTCTTCGTAGAAGGTAAAAGCTTTATCAACACCTTGTTCCGAGTGAGACTTAAAAACCGAGACTTCGTTTTCCCCAAGGGAAGAGTGCCAGCTTTGAGGGGTTTTTCTTTCTTGCTCTAAGGCGTTAATAAGGTTTGTGCTAAGTACATTTTCATCCAAGGAAATATCAAAGAGAAAACTTAAATGATAAAGGTCTTTAAGAAGTTCCTTATCTAAGTAACCCATTACAATTGCCAAGGAGACTAGTAAACTGCTTACAATTGAGGACCTTTTGAAAAGGTCGGCACTTGAATCAAAAAGTTTTTGCTCTTCTTCCTGAGTGAAACCAAAGAAACTTTGCTCGCAAACAAACATAAGGTCCGCAAGCCCTACTTCTTCTTCATTATTCCAGTAACCATCACAGATCCAAGAAATAATGGCATCTCGATACTCAGCCTTATCCTCTTCTTCTTCGCATTCTAAAAACTTTTCAAATAGCCCTAAGCCTTTGCTGCAATAGTCTTCATTAAGAATGGTGTCGATCTGAATTTCTTTACCGGCACTTAAGAATTTTTGAAGATAATCTTTTCTAATCCAATCACCAGGATGAAAAAGAGTTATTTTCTTTCCACTACTCATGGTCCAATAAATTTCACCAACGGAAAAATGCATTTCCATAAGATTGAAAACGAGGGGAAGCGCATTTGCTTCCAAATCTTTTTTAACTTTTTGGACAGGCATATTTAAAAGACCTTCATCTTCTAAATCGTCCTCCATTAAAAAGTCTGCATTTTCTTCTTTGTTTTTATCCATTGGCATTACACCTCATCTTCTTTTCGGTGTTTAAGTGCCCAGAATTAATGAATTTTGGAATAAAAAAACTTTAGGTAAAAAAATTGAGCAAAAAACTTAAAAAGCTTTTTGCTCAGGTATGTAAGTTACTGATGTTTTATTTAGAAACTTGATTAGGATTATAACACCTGTACGCATGAGTCAGGCTTTCCTCAGTTACAGGAGGATATGACCCACGACATTCGTCGGTTGCATTCCAACATCTTGGGTGAAAATGACATCCTGATGGAGGGTTCATTGGGCTTGGAATATCCCCTTCAAGGATGATCCTATCGTGAGTTACATTGGGATTTGGGTTAGGAATCGCTGAAAAAAGAGCTTTTGTGTAAGGATGTCTAGCACCACCATAAAGCTCATGAGATTCAGCCACTTCTACCATATTTCCAAGGTACATAACGGCCACTCTATTTGAAATATACTCAACAACTTTTAAATCGTGAGCAATAAATAAAAATGTTAAACCTAAATCTTTTTGAAGGTCCATCATCAAGTTCACAACCTGAGCTTGAACGGAAACATCTAGTGCAGAGACAGGTTCATCACAAACAATAAACTCTGGCTCAACGGCCAAGGCCCTAGCGATACAAATTCTTTGTCTTTGCCCCCCAGAAAATTCATGAGGGTACTTATTCAAAGCATCTGCCGGTAATTGAACTTGGTCTAATAATTGAAGAAGTCTTTTTCTTCTTTCTTCTTTATCTTTAAAAAGTCCGTGAATCTCCATTGGCTCAGCCAATATTCCACCGACAGTCATTCTTGGGTTTAATGAGGCATAAGGATCCTGAAAGATAATTTGCATCTTTCTTCTCATCTCTCTCATCTGGTCTGCATCAAGTTTTGTGATATCAACACCGTTGAAGAAAACTTCGCCAGAAGTTGGTTCGATTAAACGAAGTAGTGAACGACCTAAAGTTGTCTTTCCACAGCCCGATTCCCCCACTAATCCGAGAGTTTCACCTTTTTTAATTTTGAAGCTAACATCATTGACGGCATAAACAGCACCCACTTCTCTACCAAGGATTCCACCTTTGATAGGGAATTTTTTTGTTAGATTATTTACTTCTAAAAGATATTCGCTCATCTAATTTATCCTTTTACGATTCCAACGCAATTAACTTAATGGGTGAAAGCAAGCGGCATCATGATTTGTACCAATTGACTTAAGCACCGGCTCACCTTCTGAACCACGACATTTGTCCGTGGCAAAATCACAACGATCTTGAAAATTACAACCGTCTGGTAGATCAAATAATGATGGAACCATTCCTTCAATTGTAGGAAGTCTGTCTTTTCTTTCACCTGTGGTTGAATCAAATGATGGAATCGATTCGATTAAACCCTTTGTATAAGGATGCTGAGGGTGATTAAAAAGTTCTTTAACTTCTGCCCTTTCAACAATTTGTCCACAGTACATAACCGCTACATCATCACAGGTTTCAGCAACAACACCAAGGTCGTGAGTAATCATGATGATCCCCATCCCAAGTTCTTTTTGAAGCTTATTCATAAGCTCTAAGATTTGTGCCTGAATTGTCACATCAAGAGCAGTAGTAGGCTCATCCGCGATTAAGATATCGGGTTCACAAGCAAGAGACATGGCAATCATAACCCTTTGTCTCATCCCACCTGATAGTTGGTGAGGGTATTCTGTTATTCTTTTATCTGGAGAAGGAATACCGACAAGACGTAACATTTCGATGGCCTTCTCTCTTCTTTGTTCTTTTGATAATTCAGTTTGATGAAGCTCAAGAACTTCTTCAATTTGATTTCCTACAGTAAAAACAGGGTTCAATGAAGTCATTGGCTCCTGGAAGATCATGGCAATCTTATTTCCACGAATCCTTCTCATTTCATCAAATGGAATATCAAGAAGGTTTTCACCTCTATAGTCGATAGTTCCCCTGGCAATCTTACCAGGAGGTGAAGGAATCAAACGCATAACAGATAAGGCCGTAACTGACTTTCCAGACCCTGACTCTCCAACAACGCCAAGAGTTTTACCCTTGAAGACTTCAAGGTTAACTCCGTTTACAGCGCGAATTCGACCTCTGTCAGTATTAAACTCAACACATAAGTCTTTGATCTCTAAAATTTTCTCTGCCATTAAGCATTTCCTGTTAAATTCAATTTAAAGTTTACTTACCTTTAAGCTTCGGATCAAGTGCGTCACGAAGAGCATCACCTAAAATATTTAAAGCAAGCACCACAATCCACATCGCAAGAGTTGCAGCTGCTAATTGCCACCATACTCCACGAGCTAATTCTAATTTTGCATCATCAATCATTGTTCCCCAACTTGGACGGCCCTGAACACCTAAGCCTAAAAAGGATAGGATTACTTCAGATTTAATCGCTGTTTGAAATTGAAGAGAAAAATTAATGATCACAATATGTAGAACATTGGGAAGGATATGCTTAAAAAGTTTCCTAAAGTCGCCTCCACCAATGGCGGCAGCGGCATGAACATACTCTCTATCTTTGTGACGAATAACTTCACCACGAATTAACCTACAAAGATTAACCCAAGAGGTTAGACCTAGAGCTAGGTAAATCGCCACAAGCCCTTTACCAAGAATAAAGGTAATAGCAACGAGAAGCATAATATAAGGAATAGAAGTAAAGGTCGTATAAAACCAAACGATAAACTCATCGACCTTACCACCAAAGTAGCCGGCAGTTGCTCCCAGAGCGACCCCAATAATCATGGAGATAATTGCTGTAACTAAGCCGATAGACATGGCAACTTCAGTACCTTTAATCATTTTATCAAAGACACTTCTTCCGAAGATATCAAGTCCAAAAATAAACTCTGATGAAGGTGGTGCATAAGAAGGTCCTACTTCTTTTGCCCAGTCTCCCCCCACAAAGCCAAGGGTAGAAAGGATGGCAATAGCTGCATAAAAGACAACGATACTTAAGCAAGTCATTGCCATTTTATCACGAGTTAATTCAGAAAAAGCATGCTGCCATAGAGACTTTGACTTCTTAGGTGCGTCGTTTTTCATCATTTCAGCCTCACTCGTGGATCAACCAATGTATAAAGAACATCAGTTAAGACTGAAAATAAAATATAGGCCACAGAGATAAGAATCGTCATCGCTTTAACAACTGGAAAATCCGAAGAGTTAATAGCGTTTAGAGTAATCCCTCCAAGCCCTGGAATTGAAAAGAAGCTCTCAAGTAAGAGGGCTCCTAAAATCAAAAATGGTATTTGAATAATAACGTAAGTGATAATCGGTATCATGGCGTTCTTAAGCACATGCTTAAACATAATAACCTTTTCACCAAGACCCTTGGCTCGCGCCGTTCTTACATAGTCTTGGTAAATTTCATCTAGAATAATTGTTCTATAAAATCGAACATCCGGTCCAAGGCCAAGCATCACCCAAATAATTACGGGAAGAATCACATAGGGTGCGAAGTCTGGAAAACCAAACTCGTACCCTGAGATTTCAAACCAGCCTAATTTAAAGGCGAAGAACCATTGACCAAAAAGAATATAGGCCAGTGATGAGATACTCATCATGGTAACACAAAGGAAAACCACACCCTTATCAATAAAAGTTCCTCTAAAAAAAGCAACAAATAAAGAAATGGCGATACTGATCACAGTTGAAAGAATAAAAGCCGGCACTGAAAGAGTTAAGGAAGGAATAGCTCCCGCCTTTATCATTTCAATGATTTCTTGTTTGGTAGACCAAGATCTTCCAAACTCAAAAGTAAAAGCAGACTTAACAACATCTAGATATTGAAGGAACCAGGATCTATCTAATCCAAGCTCTCTTCGAAGATCTTCCATCTGGCTTAAGCTAGCATGCTTACCGAGCATGATCAGGGTGGGATCCGGACTCACCATATTAAATAAAACAAAAATAATCAGACACACCCCAAGTAGTACCGGAATGACATAAAGGAGTCGTCTGATTATATAGGCCCAAATATTCATTTAATTAAAACTTCTCCATAAGCTTCTTCTTAGCTTCTAGATCAACTCTTAAGTAAGAGGCTTGTCCAGCTTCGAAGTCTGTAGACATATAGTTTTTAAGCCAACCATTTACGATTGTGTATGATTGTCTGTGAACACCATAGATCCAAGGTATTTCTTCAGCAGCGATTCTATACATTTTCTCATAAAGAGCAGTTCTCTCTGGAGAATCTTGCATTACGGCTGATGAAGCAAAAAGCTTATTAAATTCAGGGTTATCGTAACCAGAACCGTTAGCTCCTGGTGATCTGTTTGGCCCGTATAGAAGCTGTAAAAAGTTTTCAGCATCTGGGTAGTCAGCTCCCCAAGCAATTCCGTAAAGGTCTACATTACGGTTTGTGATCTTCTTTTGAAGCTCTGGCCATGGGTTAGTGATAACTTTAATTTTAACACCAATTTGTGCCATTTGTTTTTTGAAGTACTCTCCAGTTTGCCGTGAAGTCGTTGATGATGGACAGTCGTAAGTGATTTCAGGAAGACCTTCACCATTAGGGTATCCAGCTTCAGCAAGAAGTTTCTTCGCTTGCTCAATCTGCTCTGCTTTTCCATTTCCTCTATAAGGGTTCTTATAGTTTGGAATAAAACCAGCAATCCCTGGAGGAACTACTGATTGAGCTGGCATAGCGGTGTTGTTGTAGAAAAGCTTGTTTGACTCATCAACATTGTAAGCTAGAGACATTGCCTGACGAAGCTTAGTATTGTTGAAAAGTTTCTTGTCATGGTTAAAAGCCGTGTAAGTCACATCAAGAGATGGAGATACTGAAAGCCTAACACCTTTTTCAACAAATTTTGGATCTAGGTTTTTCGCATCAGGAATAGCAGTATCAAAGTTGTCTTTTGGAACTGAGATATACTCTACTTTACCTTTTTGAAAATTTAGCCAGCGAGGTTGACTCTGAACAATGATATTTACGATTAGTTTATCAACAAGAGGAAGAAGCTTTCCGCAGTCTGCCATAAAACCAGCAGCCTTTAGATTTGCATCACCTTCACAAGGATACTTCTTTTCTCTGAAGTTAGGATTCTTTGTATAAGTGATTTTATTACTTTGTGTAAAAACGGGAAGGACGAAAGGACCTGTGCCAACGGGGTGGTTAAGGAATTCTTTTCCGTATTTTTCTACAACTTCTTTAGCTACAGCGAATGTAAATGGCATTGCTAGTGAGTAAAGGAACTGAGGAAAGCTTTTCTTTAGTTTGAATTGAAGAGTGTACTTGTCTAGAGCTTGAAGACCAGCAACAGATTCTGAGTAATCAGTCTTAGGAAGTTCAGAGTATTTTTTTCTCCACTCATCAAGACCTACGACTTTTCCTTCAAGAAGCCAGAAACCAAGACCTTGAAGTTTTGGGTCAGCAAGACGCTTAATTGAGTAAACAAAATCTTCAGCTACGAGCTCACGCCCTTTCCCTGATGGAAAGGCAGCGTCGTCATGGAACATTACTCCTTTTTTAATTTTAAAAGTATAAGTCAGACCATCAGCAGAAACTGTTGGCATTGCTTCGGCCAAGTTTGGCTTAAGTGTATAAGGTCTCTTTAAGTAGTGATACTCAAGAAGGCCTTCGTAAACACGGGCAACTTCGTTACTTGAATAACGATCATTTGAGTAAATAGGGTCCATACCCTTAACTTCTGCACTTACGGCCAAATTTAGCACACTTTCATTAGAGGTTGTTTTCTTTGTACAACCAATGAAAGAGGTTAGGAGTAAGCCGATGATCAGGGTTTGAAAAAACTTGATCTTTTTCATGAGTCAATCCTTTGTTGTAGATATGTTTATCTACTTGGTTAAGTCGTTTAAATTGCCAGAACCATCACTGGTAAAAAGACTTTCGGCAACAGTCTATATAAGGCAAGCCTAACGTATATATATAAAAAAACAGGGAATTGCCAAGGATTTAGGGGAATTTGGTCGTCGCGTAATAGGTGTTAGGAACAATCTCTTTGAATTAAAGTTAATGCAAAGGGTTGTCTTGCGTTAGAACTTCGCCTTCTATCCTTCAAAGTGAAATTAACCTTCCGATAATAGGTAGATTTATTTTTCGCATTAATTAGAAACTCGTGGTCTTTATCAAATGGAAAAACAATATTTAATTCGTCCTTAGTTTCTTTAAACTTAAAACTAAGCTGTCTTCCAAATCCGCAGATATTTTTTTTACAAGAGTAGTCCCCTATTCGAACCATATCCACAACTTTTAAAAAGAGCCCAATTTTCCCGAGAACTTTTTTTAACTGATTAATCTCTTTTTGCTTTCCTTCTTTTTTGGCGCTTAGCGTCAGCCTTTTAAAGAATCTGCCTTTGATTTGAATTTTAGACTTATCGGCGTCTTTAAAACCAAGAGTTAAAACTTCTTCTCCATGAATGGGTAGACTTAGACCAAGGAGCCATTCTTTTTCTATATTTTTAAAAAGACTCTCATAACTAAAGACGTACTTCCCCTCTAAATGCTCAATTCGGCCTTTTCCTTCACCAGAAAGACAAAGAGATTCAAAGGGAATGCTACTTTTTTTGGAGATATGGGTACAAGAAATCAAAAGCAGGCTTAGTAAGACTAATCCTGCGTTGGCTGCTCTTTTGAAGCTGGGAGACGTAGTGAGTCCAATTCGTGAATGGCCTTCATAACATCGTCTTTTTCTGATTGAACTTTGCAATTTCTTAAAGCCTCTTGATAGTACTTTCTAGCTTCCTCGTATTGCTGAAGCTCCTGATAGATTATAGCCAGGTGTTTAGTGATGACAACATCAGTTTTAACCGTCTCGTGAGCCTTTTTTATTTCCACCAGAGCTTTCTTTAAATCACCGGTTTTATAGTAGTACCAGCCTAAAGAGTCTCTGATAAATCCATCATTAGGTTTAAGCGCCACAGCTTTTTTAATATAGGCGAGGGCTTTTTCAAGATCAGTGTTTTGCTCTAATAAAGAGTATCCAAGAAAGTTTAGAGCATGGGCATTATTAGGGTTTTTCTCTAAAAGCTCTAAGATCACCACTTTAGCCGCATTAAACTCTTTAACCTTTTCATAAAGAGAAGCTAAGTAATAATCGTGATTTTCGGTATAGTCTTTTTTCCCGCGAACTTCTTCAACGAGTTTTATAGCCTTTCTAAAGTTTCTCTTTTCTTCATGAAAACTTGCTAGAAGAATCTTTAATTCAACGGCCAAAAAGTCATACTTATTACTTTTCTCCGTAACAAACTTTTCAAATCGCTCCACAGCTCCACTGTTTTCTAAGGCCATGGCACTTAAAATTTGAGCCATTTGCATATGGCTATCATGGAAAAGAGTGCTTTCCGCATTAATCTTATTAAAATAGCCTATGGCATTTTCATAATCGTCAGTTTGAACAAATAGTGAGCCAAGATAATAAAGAACCTTATCACTATCAGGCATTGCAACTAGGACCTCTTTAAAAATTCCTTTTGCATCTTCATATCTTTTCTTATCCGTATAAAGAATTCCCAAACGGACTTTTAAATTTAAATCATTGGAATCAAGACTTGATAACCTTTCAGCATAATCAATAATTCCTTCATAATCCTCAGTAGCAAACTTAAGCTGAACAATTCTCGTTAGAACCGCGTAGCTCATAGGATTATCTTTTAAAAAGTCTTTGTAAGTCTTCTTAGCGCGAGAGATTTTATTTTTCTCTTCGTATAGAAGACCTAACGCAACTGCAGCCTGATAGAAACGACTATCTCTTTTCAAGGAGTTTCTAAAATCGCTCATGGCCAGCTTACGCTTATTTCTTGATAGGTTTATCTTCCCTTTATAATAAGAAAAGATTCCATTATTAGGCATTGTCTTTTCACACTTACTTAAAAGCTTCATGGCCTTGCCATATTTTTCATCCAAGGCGTAAGCCTTACCAAGGAAAACACATCCCTCTTCCGACTTAGGATTAAACTTAACCACCTTTTCATAAACTTTAAGAGCTTTTTCTGATTGATCCATTGCTGTGTAAACGCCACCAAGAATCAGACCAGTGGTTTCATCCTTAAACTTTTCTTCTACAAAAACTTCACTTAGAAGCTTTTTAGACTCTTCAAGTTTCCCAACTCTAATAAGTTCAATGGCATACTTCTTTTTAAGATAAACATCGTCCGGCTTTAATTTATAAACATACTTAAACAAAAAGGCTGCCGTCCCAGCGTCCCCTCTTAATGAAGCGTCGTTTCCTTTGATATAGAGATCAGTAGCTAAATAGTCCCTGGACTCGGGAGAAGACTTTATGGCCTTATCCGTAAGCAGATCCATTTCTTTTTCTGCCTGGATCATGTTCTTAACTTCGACAATTTCCTTTTGGACAACGGGAACTGCTGTCTTTTCGGATTTTAGGGAACTACATGAGTTCAAAGTCGCTACAATTGCACAAATAAGAAATAAGTTTTTAAACATACTACCTGTCCATAGGTCCAAATCTCATCTGCCCTGCGTGGGCGATGTTTCGGCTTCATTCTCTTGTCGTAAGTTTGCGCAAAAGGTCTTAAGGATTTCTATTGGGCCAGGTGAATTGGCATTTTTTGCCATTAAACCCGTGTTTTTTGTACGGATATAGGACGAGCACCGTGGCAAAATGCTCGGTTTTGCACGATTTTTGCGGATTTTTGACCTCGAGGGCCATTTTTTGGCCCATCTTGGTTGACAGCATCAAATGAAAGTTGCTATTTCTTCGGTCACTAAAGCGAAGCAAGGCATTAGTAGCCTCGGGTCAGGGAGTAAAATCCACAGCCTAAGCTATTGAAATTATTTGCCCTATACGTGGTTTTAAAGGCGTCTTAGAAAATTCTACACGCCACGTTAAAGTCGCAACAAATAATGCTATAACCGCTCTGTATTCGCTTAACTATAAAAAGTTAGTTGTTTTATTTTAGGGAAACAAACGAATTAGGGAAACAAAGTTTAATTACTTTCATCACATAGGGGAAACTAAGATGAACGAAGTACGAATTATCAAAAGGTACCAAAACCGTAAGCTTTATGACACTCATCAGTCATGTTACGTAACTCTTGAGGAAATCGCTCAGATTATCCGCGAAGGTCACGAGATTCAAGTAATCGACAACAAGACTAAGAATGACATCACTTACACTACTCAGATCCAACTTCTTTTCGATCAAGAAAGAAAGTCTCTGAAAGCTGGTGATACTGAACTTCTTAAGCGTGTTATCCGTTCTGAAGAAGGTACATTTACTGGTTATATCAGATCACTTGAAGGAACTACGGCTCCTGAAGTTGAAACAACTACTGAATTCAAGCCATTCATGAATCCAGAAGTTAACACGACTGTTGAAACTCCAAGTACTTTAAACTAATCTATTAGTTGGTACTAACCGTTTCACGGTAGGTTTATGATCAAAAAATTATCAAGAAATATGCTGGTAGCAGCTACATTATTTGTAGCTTCTACCAGTTTTTCGTTTTCTCAATCTAAAATTGAAAAACTCACCTCTAAAGACAGCGACAAAAAAGCAGCAAAACTGCCTGCTCCAAGCGCTCGAAGTGAAGCCCCAAGACCAACAAATGGTTTAAAGGTCCACTCATTTGGAATTGGTTTAGGCCAAACCTTTATTAAAGGTGATTTTGACGACTTCGGAGAAGATAAGATTACTTTTGATCTTCTTTATAACTATTCTGCCAGTCACTCATTTGATTTAATGGTTGATCTTCATTCTCATAAGCATGAGTTCAGAAACACTTTTGTTAGACTTACGGGTTTAGCGGTGGGAATTAAAGCAAAGCTTTATAACTTTGATAATTTTGCTCCATTTGCTGTAGCTGGTTTGGGATTTTACGCCCCGAAAGTTAAGAGATTGGTCAATAACGCACTTGTTGAATCAGAGAGTAAGGTTGTTTTTGGAACACATTTAGGCGGCGGCGGTGAGCTTAAGCTAAATGACAAGTTTACAGTTGGTCTTCTAGCGCAATATCATAATCCCTTCGATATGAAACAAGAGCTCGGACCAGAAGTTGAAGGATCCTATTACAAACTCCTCATCACAGGCTATTACCACTTCTAATAGTGGAAATCCCTCGAGATTATATGTTGTCACCGGAAAAGGTGGCGTGGGCAAAACTACGCTCGCCATGTCTTTGGCCAAGCATTTAAAAGAATCAGGTCATAAAGTTCTCTATAATAGTTTTGATGTTCCACCGAAAGTTACAAGTCTTAAATCCTTAGGGATTCCCTACTTTGAGTTATTTCTAGAAGATAGTATGCGCGAGTATATGGGTAGAAAACTAAAGAGCGAGATGGTGGCCGGTTGGATTATGAAAACGCCGTTTTTTAAATCCCTCTTTAATATGCTTCCGGCCTTGGGGCAAATGATTCTCCTTGGGCATATTATTGATAAACTAAATTCAGACCCGGAACTTCATATCGTGATCGATGCTCCGGCCTCTGGACATTCCCTAACCCTTTTTCAATCAACTCATAATTTTAAGGATATGTTTAAAGAGGGATTGCTAGTTGAAGATATTAATAAAATGCACTCATTTCTTCATACAGAGGGAAATCTGGAAATTTGGGTCACGACTCTTCCCACTCATATGGCCATTCAAGAGGGTAAAGAGCTTGGAGAGCAACTAGGCGAAATGAACCTAGATAATATTAAGTACGTGGCCAATGGAAATTTAGGAAAAGTTCCCTTTATCTCTAAAGGAATCGAAGGGCTTCCTGATTTTTTAAAACAAAAAGTTTCAATGGAACAAGAGGCCTTACTTGAAATAGATAATGATGATTCCATTAAGCTTGGCATTCTTCCCTATTTCACCGACGTTCAATTTGAAAATATCGTAAATTCCACAAATGAATTCTTCAAAGGAGAATTCAAGTGGACATAAATAATAAGAAAATTGAAATCTTCTGTGGAACAGGTGGAGTCGGCAAAACAACCTTAGCTACCGCCAGGGCCATGCATTTGGCAAAACTTGGTAGAAGAGTTCTCCTTATCACAATTGATCCGGCTAAGAGGCTAAAGCAAATACTTAATCTCAATGACGATCACGCCGGCGAAGTTGAAGAAGTGGCCCTCTCAAATTTTGAAGATGCCTTTGGAGAATTTCCAGGTCATCTTGATGCTCTTTTAATGTCTCCAAGTCATACTCTAAAGAGAATGGGAGAGAGAACTAACTCCATAAAAGATTTAGATAATCCTATCCTTAAAATTTTGACCCGTCCCCATGGGGGAATGAATGAAATTATGGCCACCATTGAAGTTCAAAACAGGCTAAATGATGGACAATATGATGTGATTGTTCTTGATACACCTCCTGGGAAGCATTTTATGGATTTTCTAAATGCTAGTCAGAAGATTAATCAATTCTTTGATAAGACATTCGTTGAAATTTTTAAGTATCTTGGGAAAAGTATTGCTAGCGGTATTGAGAAAGAGAAAAAAGGAATCCTAGGAAAACTGGTTTCTAGCGGAGTAAAGAAGCTTCTTGGCTATTTAGAAAAGGTTACCGGCGCTGAATTTGTGGATATCTTTGTGGACGCGGTTGCTGCTCTTTATAAAAACCGGGAAAGCTTCCTAGAGGCCCTCAATTTTCAAGATAGGCTTCGAATGAAGAGCTTTTCCAACTGGTTTTTAGTTACTTCAGTGGAACAGCATAAAATCGGTGAAGCTAAAGACCTTCAGGAAGAAGCTGTGGAGTTTATGCACAGCGACAACTTCTTGGTCATTAATAAATGTTTACAAAAATACCTCGAAGCGTGGGACGAAGAAGATCCTGACGGACAAATTCTACGTAGCTCTATGCTAGAGAGGGAAAATGAGTTAAAAAGTTTTGCCAAAACGAATTTCCAAAAAATCTTGGAATTTCCAGAGGTTCTAGGTCCTTCTCCCCATGAGCATGTTATTCAGCTCACTCAAAACTGGGGTCAATTGCACTAAGAATTCTCTGGCAACAGAGGATTCAAATTATGATGAAAGGAACTAAAGCTAACGTACTTGAAGCCATTGGTGGAACGCCAATTGTTAAACTTAATGTCGTAGCTAAAGATGTCGAATCAGAGATTTATGTCAAACTTGAATACATGAACCCGGGTGGATCAACTAAGGATCGAATCGGCGCTTACATGTTAGATCAGGCCGTTAAAGAAGGAAAACTTAAGCCAGGTGGAACTATCATCGAGGGTACTTCTGGAAACACCGGTGTTGGGTTGGCCATGTGGGCAACAGTTCACAACTATAAATGCATCTTTGTTATGGCCGATAAGCAATCAAAAGAAAAAATTGATAATCTTCGTGCTTTTGGAGCAAAAGTAATTGTTTGCCCAACTGCAGTTGAGCCAGAAGACCCGCGTTCATATTACTCAGTTTCAAAAAGATTAAGTGAAACTATTCCTAATTCTTTTTATGTAAATCAATACGACAATTTACATAATAGGAACACTCACTACACCTGGACTGCTCCTGAAATGTGGGACCAAACTGAAGGTGATTTCGATACTTTTATGGCCACTGTTGGAACCGGTGGAACCATCACAGGTTGTGGAATGTATTTTAAGGAAAAGGATCCTTCTAAAAAAATTGTTGGAATTGACTGCGAAGGATCGATCGTTAAAGAATTCGCCGAAACCGGTAAGATGGGACAGGCCTACTCTTATGTTCTTGAAGGTGTTGGTGAAGATTTTATTCCTGAGAACTATGATTTTTCAAAGATTGATGACTGGGAAATGGTTGGTGATAAGGAAAGTTTTCTTATGACTAGGGCCCTCTTAAAGAAAGAAGGAATATACGCAGGTGGTTCAGCAGGGGCAGCTATTTGTGGAGCTATTAAATACGCAAAGAGATTAGAGAAGCCTGAGAAGATTTTAGTTCTTCTTCATGATTCAGGAAATCGTTATGCTTCAAAAATTTATAACGACGATTGGATGAGTGATAATAATTATAACGATCCTAGCTTTAATGTAATGGTTAGCGAAGCTCTTGCGGACCTTGGTAAAGATAAGCAAAATATCTTCACCCTTGAAGATACCAATACAATTGGTGATGCCGTAAAGATGATGGAAGAAAAAGGAATTAGCCAGATTCCTGTTTACGGAAAAGGCGCAATTGTTGGAATGGTTCAAGAGAAAAATCTTTTAAGACCAGTTTACAACGGTGACTATGCACTAACTGATAATATCTCACTTGCTTATAGTAATAAATTTAAAGTAATCGATAGCGGAGAACTATTGTCGAATGTAACAGACGCTTTATTAAATAAAGAAGTTGTTCTTGTGACAGAAGGAAATAAGGTAATCAATATTATGACTGATATTGATATTCTTCAGTATATTTCTCAAAAAGGAAGTTTCTAATGAAAAGGAAAGAGTTAGAAAGCTTAAAGCTTGCCACTAAAGTCATTCATGCGGGCGGCGAGCCGGATAAGGAAACCGGAGCCATCATGCCTCCAATCTTTCAAACTTCAACTTTTGTTCAGTCATCACCTGGAAAACATAAAGGTTATGAGTATACAAGAAGTCATAACCCCACACGAACAAGACTAGAGGAAAATCTCGCGGCACTTGAGGGAGCGAAGTATGCTTTAGCGATGTCCAGTGGAATGTCAGTTGCGACTCTGGTTCTTAAGAGTTTCGAAGAAGGTTCTACTATCGTTTGCGGTGATGATGTTTACGGCGGGACATATAGACTCTTCACGACTATTTTAAATAAGGCCTATAACTTTATCTTCATCGATACGACAGATACAAAACTTGTTGAAGCCACTCTTAAAGAACATAAGCCAGCTTTGCTTTGGCTTGAGGCCCCTACAAACCCTCTTTTAAAGATTACGGATATTTCTAAGACGGCAAAGATAGCAAAAAAGTACAAGACCCTTACTATGGTTGATAATACTTTTATGAGTCCAATTTTTCAAAACCCACTCGCTCTTGGTGCTGACCTAGTGATGCATTCGATGACTAAGTATATCAATGGTCATAGTGACGTAGTCGGCGGTTGTCTTATGACAAACAATAAAAAGGTTTATGAAAAAGTTTGGTATCTACAAAACTCTATTGGCCCAAGCCAATCACCTTTTGATTCTTGGTTAGTTTTAAGAGGTATTAAAACTCTTGCCATTAGAATGAAAGAGCACGAGAGAAATGCAATAAAGATCGCTAAGTACCTTGAGTCTCACAAGCAGGTTGACTCTGTTGTATACCCGGGACTTAAATCCCATCCACAACATAAAATTGCGAAGAAGCAAATGCATGGATTTGGAGGAATGATTACTTTTTTCCTAAAAGGTGGAGTCAAAGAGAGCAAAAAATTTCTCTCCTCGGTAAAGCTTTTTGCCCTAGCCGAATCACTTGGAGGTGTTGAAAGTTTAATTGAACATCCTGCCATTATGACTCACGCTTCTATTCCAAAGAAAGTAAGAGAGAAAATTGGAATTCACGACAATCTTATTAGACTTTCAGTTGGGATTGAAGACGTAGATGACCTTATCTCTGATTTAGATAAGGCCTTTAAAGCTGTAAAATAGTTTTTTAAAAGGTTCCATCTTCAGTCTGCTTATCTGAAGCAGGCTGGACTGGATCCACTGATGGCGAAGATTCCACTGGAGTAAGTGGATGAACCGGAGCTGGGGCCGTCATCGATTTAGTGCTTTTGGCATATCTGCTATAAATTCGATTTCCATCTAAATAGCCACCAAGTAACTGATAAGCGCAATAAATTTTCCCATGATCAGTGGAGAGGTTCTCTTTCTCTCCCTTGGCAAAGATTAGTCCATCATCTTGAATAATTTCTCTAATCTTAACTAGTGCTTCACAGAACTCTGGCTCTTTTTTATTTGGACAGCTTCCACTTTTCTTTAGAACTTCTACCCCTGTAAAACCAGCCTTAATATGAACAGGCTCTCTACAAACATCAACCTTCCACTGGTTCTTTATAAATTTTAATTTTTGGTGAGAAACAATAATTTCACATTTATCTTTCATCACTTTTAATTTCGTTTGCGCCATTCCAAAAGTAATTTTGTCTTTATGGGCAACATTTATGCTAAATCCGGCATCTAGACATTCTTTTTCCGTAAACATTGAAAAAGCATTTGAAGAAACAAACAGAAACAAAATCGCGGTGCTAAACTTCAACAATAACATTTTTATCTACCTCAATATAAATAACAGATGCATCAAATTTTAAAAAATCTGAATCTCTTTTCTTTTTTAGTTGAAAATATACTTCATTTAATAAATCTCTTGCCCCAAGAGGTAAGCGTTCTCGAACGAAATCTTCGTATTTTTTTTCGTCCATAAATCCGCCGCAATTTTTCCTAACCCCAGGACTAGAAATCACGAGCCTTTCCCCTCTTTCAAGATCAAACCCAAATTCAGACTGACTTAAAAACTCTTTATTTAAAGGAAAGTCGTTAGTACCTAAGACATGCCCTTTCGAGGAGATAAGCTCAGTCTTCCCAAACTGAAAACCTTTAAATTTCATTTTATTTAAATCTATTTTTACAACAAGAAGCTGAAGGGCTTCAGTATCATTCATGTCTAAAAGACCTAAATCTTTTAACTCGCCTGATAGACCTAAGATAAAATCAGTTAACCTCTTCTCTCCAAATTCGCTATATGCCCTTAGCTTTTCAAAATGAGATAAGATAATGGATGAAGCGACGTAACTAGTTGTATTTGTCAGAAGTAATAAAACTTCTTGTTCGCCTTTAACTATATCAAAAAACTCTCCACCGGCCCCTTCTCCTGCGGCAAACTTAGAAAGAATTTTAACTCCTTTAAAGTTATCGTTCTTCATAGGAACAACTTGCTCATGGAGCCTTTTAACTCTTTGAAGTTCCGCCATTGAAAACTCAATCATCTTATTTAAATTTTCTCCTACCCCAAGAAGCTCTTTTCGATTTTCATCTTGTGAACTAGGGGAGGCATTCCTAAGGAGCGGAATATGAAACCTATGATCTCTAGTCGTATCGATTGGAGATATTAAGTTACGATCACTTTCAAGAAACCTTAGGAATTCAGGCTCATGTTCTTGCGAGCCATCGTATAAAAGATAAAAGCCTATCTTCAAATCATTAATGAGTTTTTGGGATTCTTGGCATAAGGGCCAAGATAAAAAGAGCCATTGCCCTCGATCAGATAAAAATCCTGGATCTTCTAGGGCTTCGCCTAGTTCATGTTTTTGAAAAACAGTACCAAGTTCTTCTGCTATTTTTTCAATATAAGCAGCTCGGTCCCCTTCTTCCATTCCTTTGGATATAAAGATGAGTCTATTCACGCCCCCTATGATACTTCCGCTTCGGTATTTTGAACAGTTAGTAACTTAAAGATTCCAAATACTTAACTAGAATGCCCTATGAAAATGGCACTTGCCTTAAAAACCCCATTTAAATTAAGCCGCTGAAATTATTAAGTTGTCTATGCTTCAACTAAAGAAATGGACCCCAAATGCCGAAAAGTACCTGTTAGTCCTTTAAAATAGAACAAGGACATTAACCGACCATTTGGATTGGCTATATGAAAAAAGTAAATAAAGATGCAGACGTACTTCCTCTCAGGCAAAGTAGCTCTGAAAAAAGTGTGAAGGATCTAGCTGCAGAAATTAAAGAATTAAAGCAAAAGCAAAAATCTGTTTGCGAGCAAGCGGTGCGCTCTATCCTTCAGGCCTTAGATTGCAAGGATCACTATACTTTTGGCCATAGTTTAAGGGTAACTCATTTTGCCCTAAAACTTGGGGAAGAAATGGGCTTTGACGATGAGACTTTATATGACTTAGAAATGTCAGCTTTATTTCATGATATTGGAAAGATAGCAGTTCCAGATGCAGTCCTTTTAAAGCCAGCCAGACTTGATGACGAAGAGTTCTTACAAATGAAGCAACATCCATCAAAATCAGCTGAAATACTTGAAGGCTTTGAGCCTTTTGAAGAAGTTGCTAAAAATGCAAAACATCATCATGAAAGATATGATGGGCGTGGATATCCCGACGGCCTAAAAGGTGAAGAGATTCCTTTATTTTCAAGAATTATTCTTATTGCGGACACTTTTGACGCGATGACCTCAACCAGACCCTACAGAAAAGGTCTCCCTTACGAAGTTGCCTTTGCTGAGCTTGAAGAGTTTGCGGGCTCTCAGTTTGACCCAGAGCTAGTCAAAAACTTTGTTAAAGCGATGACTAAGGATAGAGCTGAGAAATCAGATACTTTCTCTTTAAAAATCATTGAGGGCCAGTTTAAAAAAGACGCGGCTTAAGAGCTTTTCTAACCAAAATTTCATAGGCATACTTAGTTCATGAGAACTTTATTCGCCATTTTATCATTGCTCACGCTTTCTTCTTGTTCATTTTTTTTACCGAAACAAAAGGTCATTGATTATTCTGAAGCCTATATAACCGGTATTGGGACCGAAGGACTTACTAGCGATAGGATTAAAGATAATCTTTCTAGGAAGAGCTCAATGGCGGGGGGAAATTACCAAATCTTAGCTTTTCCAATCAGCAAGGCTTATGTCCAGGCCTTAGCTAAAGAAGTAATCGCAGGGAAAAATCTAACGAGAAAACAATCCCTTCGGTTTAAAGATAATCTAAACAAAAAATTTATAAATGATAAAGTTTGTGTTGATACGATTCTTACGATTAAAGAGTTTGAAAGAGTCAATTCACTTGATCAGTGGAGAATTACATTAGTTGATTCTAATAATATTGCCTATAAGCTCGATTGGCTCAAAGAGGGTGAGTTTGGATTTTTTCCAGGTCCAATAACTTCTGTCAGACAGTCTTATCATGGGAAAGAAAAATTTTGGACCTTGATGGGTAAAGCTTGTGCTGTCGCTGATGTTAGGATGCAAGAAGGATTCACACTTATTTTTAGACCAAGCTTTGTTCAATGGCCTTTTGATGACGAGGAAAAGGTTGAATGGACATTTGATCACACTAAAGTCGTCGATGGAAAAGAAGTAAAAGTTAAAAAGAAAGAGAGGAAAAAAGAAGGATACCGAGGCTGGTAACTCTTTTCTACTCTCCTAGTAAGTCGACTTCTTCTGAAACTTCTTCAGCGACTTCTTTACTCTCCACTCCTGGGATATTGTCACAAAACCCAGTTGGCTCAGAAGACTCAATATAATGTTTTTGGATAATGCTACAGTCCTCAACAGAGGCGTAGACATTTTTGATTACACATTCTGGTTTCTTTGCATTTTGACCAGACCATTTTGTGTTTTCCTTACAAGTTAAGTAACTAAACTTATCAACACAGGCCCAATGCTTTCCAACACAATTATAGATTAATCCTCGACCACTTCTCTCATAATTTGGAGGAGCGACATACTCTAGCTTCTTTTCAATTTTTGATGCCATATCGACGGCCGGTTTTTCTTCCACCTTTGGAGCTGTTTCTTCACCTAGTTGAATATCGAGTCCAGTGTCTTCAGCAGGCTTTGACACCTCTGTAACTTCAGTGGCAGCTTCTGATTCAGTTGCTTTAGGCTCTTCAACCGCTGGAGCTTCTACTGGCTCTGCTGGTGTTTCCTCTTTTGGAGCTTCAACCACTGGTGCAGCAGTCGGCTCTGGCTTATTCTCTTCAGGTAAACCTACTGCCGTTTCCGGTGGAACATCTACTACTGGCTTAGGTGCCTCAGCTTCAGGGACCGCTTCAGCTGGCTTTTCAGCTGGTTTCTCTTGAGCAGGAGCTTCAACTACTTTTTTAGGTTTTTTTCGTTTCTTTCGCTTTCGTTT
The DNA here is from genome assembly GCA_002720865.1 of Halobacteriovorax sp. GTDB lineage: Bacteria > Bdellovibrionota > Bacteriovoracia > Bacteriovoracales > Bacteriovoracaceae. Next base: position 594,638 of record PBIO01000014.1, on the reverse strand, counting down.
TTTAGGCTTTACGACTGGGACCGCAACAGGGTCCGGCTCAGGAGGCATGAACTCATCTTTAAGTAAGAACCCAATAAGAAGTACTGCCACAGCATAGATAATAATCTTTTTTCTTTTTTGAGCCGCAGCGTCTGCATCCTCGTCTTCTTCATCGTCTTCATCTTCATCGTCTTCGTCAGTATATATTTTTTTCGTTTTTTCTTTTGGACCAGCTTCTTCATCTTCAGATTCGCCACCTTCCTGTAGAAGATCTTTTATTTGAACCTTTACTGTTTTTCCCTCATCGTCTTCGTCACCATCATCATGGTACTTTTCTTCATAGTCATCATCATCTTCATACTCGTCGTCGTCACCGCCACCACCTGGCAGTTTCTTTCGTAGCTCCTCAATGGATGCTTTTAATTTTTCAATCAAGTCTTCAAACATTTAGATGACCTTACTAAAGTTCAAAATAAATACTTTCGTATCTATTAACATTATAACTTATCGAATTTTTGTTGATATCACTTAAGGTATTAATATTAAAAGAAAAGTATACTTGAGCAATTCTCTCTCAGGCGATTAAATGGGGAGTTTAATTTCTGGAGTTTTTTTATCGGGCAAGATTTTTTCATAAATACTAGGAAATTCTTGTCCATCCTTAGCCACAAGGGCCCATAATTCCTTAGCTTTTGTGAGTAAGTTTTCTCTTCCATCTGCACTAATTAACCAACAATAAATTGGATTCTCAACTGGTGAAAGTGGAAAAACCCCTTCTAAGTCTTCTAATACTTTTAGTAATTGCTTATGAGTAATAAATTCTTTCATCCAAGACTTTGGAGTCATCAAAAATGCTACAGACTCCTCCGGTGGAACCATTCTTTTTAATTTGCTAACGACATACCCCATCGTCTTTCTATAGTTTGCCTCACATAACCAGTTGATTCCTCCATCATAAGCAAAGCTATCAATCTGTATTAACTCTCTGGCCCCCAATTTATAATAGGCTTTGCCTATCTTTTCTAATTCTTCAGACTCAATAATCTCGTCGAGCAAAACAGCTCCCCTAAAAACACCTTGGGAGTCATTTAAATTTTTGATTTGAAAACCAACCTCGAATTTACCACCATTTTGAATTAAGCAAGTCCCTAGGTCCCATCTTCTTGACTCAAAGTATAAATCTCCCAGCAGAGGCTGCGTCTCTAAAACTTTTTCAATTTTATTTTTTTGACTCTCAAATACCTCTTTAGAATTTAACCTAAAACTGACTCTCCCGGCTCTTTCATAGGGGTGTCTTAAGAAAATATCCTTTTCCGTGTTTAAAAATTCTTGAAGGTCATTTATATTGGTGATCAACCGACTTTTCGAATGATTTAAGTTAAGGTCGTTTGCTAACTCAAAAGAAGTAACTTTTGAATTTAAAACCTTTTCATTTTTTATATTTTCAAGTTTTCCCCACCAGTTTTCAGGCTCTCCTATTGAACTAAGTCTCGGTGTAAAACCTAGAGCGTCCTTTAGAAATGCTAGGTAATCTAACGGGTACGATTTAGAGGAATAGAGGGTGTCTTTTTTATCAATACAATAAAAGAGTAAATGCTCAAGCATCTCTACGGCCCAATTATCTCTTTTGGTCCAAAATAACTCACTTTCGTAATCAAAATTGGCTCTATAGAGAGTCATCGTTTACCACTCTTTTCTATTTGTTATCTTAAAGTCATCTTTATAGGATTCTAATTCATCAATAAATGCAGACTCAAGTCCTGCTTTCTCTCTAATTTCTCTAGAGAAAATCATCCCCTTCGCCCTCGAAGGAGTAATCTTTTCAGGCAATAGTTTTCTATAATAATCCCATAGAGAACCATTTGGTTTCCATTGTTCAAGCCAGTATCTGCCAATTGAAACGTGGGTAATTTCATCTTCTAAAACGGTATTTAAAACTTTTAAGGTTTCCTCATCATCCAACTCTTCAAATATCTCTTTATAGTGAATACAAAAGTCTAAGTTTGCCATTTCAAATGTTAAGGACATCAGAGCAAAGAATTCCTGTGGAGATTTTAAATGTATCATCTGTCTCCAGAAAAAATCATTCAATGGGAAGTCCCCAAAACCTACACCTAACTGATTCATTCTCTCACAGTATAATCGAAAGTGCTTTTGCTCATCCTTTAGGGCAGAAAGAATTCCTTTCTTGAACTTAATGTCTTCCTCATTTCGAGAGGGATAACAATAAAGAGCTGCGGCCATCATTTCAATAGCGAGAAGTTCATGATTAGCAAAAAAATGAAGTGCTAGACCTCGATTAGATTCCACTTTTAGAGACTTTTTCTTCGGAAATTTTATCTGATTATCACTAAAAGAAATTGTTGCATCCCGTCCTGGATTTAGTGGAAGAGGATTTTGTTCATGAAGGTCAAACTCAAGCTTATCTAAGTTTTGTAGTTTTGAGTCTAAGCTCGTGCCTAAAAGAATGTCTTTCGCGGCAATACTGAGTTTCATCACTTACCGTTTTTTAAATTTTCTTTTTCGAGTTTTGTGTTTTTTCTTAGAACCTGATTTATCATTTGAAGCCGCCCTTCGACCACCGGAATGGTTACGTCCTCTTCCGCTACCTCGTTGTCCTGCCTTTGGACCACCTCGCGAACCGCCGCGCCCACCACTAAAGCGGCGCTCCTTAAAACATTTTTCACAAATGGCGAATTTAGAGTTTTCTTCTAACTTAACACCACAGCTTGAACAAGTTGGTACAATTCTATTAGAAAGCAGCTCATTAAGTTTTTCAACGGCTTTAGATTTGTTGAGATGAAGGGCTTCATCATCATAGTCAAAGTTCTTATTGTTAAAATGTCTTGAAAGCCACTGGTAAAGTTCTACACATTTAATTGAAGTTTCTAAATAATCTATATCGTCAGAGTTCGAGTCTATCGGGTCAAAGAATATAGGATCATTATTTACATATTTATTCAGAATCCAAATATAGTACTGAACATGATCAACAAGGCCTTGGTTTACTGGTGCACAGGTAAATCCAAAAATTTCCGCTGTTGTTAAAACCTCTTCACTATTGGCATCTTCAACAATTTCAGCCAATTCAATCATCTCGTTCAACTCGACACAATAAAAAGGTTTCTTAAATTGCATGGTATTAAATAATCTTAGAAATTCTGAAAGTTTTAATTGAGGGAGATTGTTTTCCTCAAGGGCCGTATTAACTTGGCTAAAGATATCTAAATCCGGACCAACCATACACTTTTTCTTTTGATCTAGGGTCGCCTGGATAGCTTCGTTTATTTGATCAATACCATCTTCAACTCTTGTTAAACAGGATACAAAGCCAACGGGAAATCGTTGATAACGACCAGCCCTCCCTGCAATTTGTTTAATTTCACTATGAGAAATTAAATGTTCTTGGTTATTAAAGAATTTGGAAAGAGTTGAGAAAACAATCCTTTTAATGGGTAAGTTCATTCCCATTGCAATGGCATCGGTACTTACCATTATATCAGTTTCGCCTTGATCAAACTTTCTGGCCTGTTCACGTCTTACTTCTGGAGAAAGTCGACCGTATACAATACTAACCTTAAAGTTCAGACGTTCTAAATTCATTTTGTATTTAAGAGCCTGCCTTCTTGAAAAAACAATTAAAGCATCAGAGCGATCGAGATTACCTAGAGTAATTGGCTTTTTCTCCACATTGAGCTCAGTCATTCTTTCGTAGTTCTTTATTTCGATCTCGTCTCCACAAAGCTCTACAATATTCTTAACTAAATCTAGAACTGAAGGATCCCCACAGATATGAATTTCTTCCGCCATGATATTGACGAGGGCCCTCGTCCAGGCCCATCCTCTTTGAGGATCAGTAATCATTTGAATCTCATCGATTACACAACAATCAAAGGGCTCTTGCAGTCTGGCCATTTCAATTGTTGAGGAATAATGAGTCGCCCCTTCAATCTCAATAACTTCTTCACCGGTTAGTAAGGTCGTCACTGCACCTTTTTGGTTCATTGTATCGTAGAGCTCTGCCGCCAATAACCTAAGCGGAGCGAGATAGCAGCCGGACTGAACTTCACATAATCTCTGAATTGCATGATAGGTTTTACCGGAGTTGGTTGGACCCATATGATAGATAATCTTTCTTTTTATAGATCTGGCCTGGGAATGCACCCAGAATTCACCTAAGTACTCTTGCAGGATTGTCCCTGAAATATCCTTACGCTTTAAAAGTAATAAGGACTTAACCATTTTCTTAAATTCGCGACCTATATAGTGTTCGCCTCTCCAGATATTGGTTTTAATTTGATTAAAGAATCTTTTATATTCTGAGTCCTCGATAAGATCGTGACTTAGTTCCTGTTCATCAAGCATTCTCAGAAGAATCGGTTTGATAACTTCTTCACGTTTTTTAGCAAGCTCTGAAGGATAAGTGAATTTCTCTTTTATAATCGCTTTGACTTGAGTATCTAATCGATTGATTGTCGATCTCTTAAGCCTAGTCCTTACCTTATGAAAAATTCTATCTAATTTTTTTTGTAGATCTAAATAGGTTGCGTTAACTTCTTCAACACCTTCATTCATTAATGATAAGAGATCATTCTCTACTTTTGAGATCAATTCTTTACAATCATCAAACACTTTTTCTCTTGTTTGAGTTCGATAGTCCGCAATACACTTTACGCAGTGGCAATCCATCTCTGAAACTTTTAGCTCTAAAGTGAACTCTTCCTTTAATTTACTTTGGTTTCTATCGTGAAGACCGGCGGTCTCAATACACCACTCTTCCATACTTTTAATATGGAGTTTAAAGAACTCAGGATTTAAGCCTCCATCTTGACCGAAGAAGAACATTTCTTTTTCAGGAAAAAGGCAGTCGTCTAAAAAAATTAGATCTAAAATAAAATCTCTATTTATAAATTCAACATAAGAAATAAAATCTTTATTAAATTTTGATATTAGTGATGAATATTTTTGAAAGAAGTCATTAAGTTTAGTTTGAATTTCTTCAACCAAATCAAGAACCAGCCCTGCGTCTGCAATGGTTCTTACATATTCATCTTCTTCGGAGAATTTATTTACTTTTATTATAGCTCGCCGTTCAGATTCTAATAATTCTCTAATGGCGGCGTAATCGGGAATTTCTGGAAGCGAGTCTGAGCTCAAGTCTTATCTAATCTTGTTTAGTGTTAATACAAAGCTATCTTACCAAACCCAGAAGGTTCGGTAAAATAGCGAAAATATTTGAGATTTATAAATTAGACTTACTTATCAAGTTCAAGAACAAAGGCAACGCCCATTCTTGCGAACTTCGCAGCATGTTCAGCATTTCCACCAGATTGAGCAATTGTGTCTCTTCCAGTGTGGATTTTACCGTTCATGTCATTCTTTTTAGATTCAAATGGCATTGAAACAGGGTATCCCTGACGGTTCCAGCTGGCGTGATCAGAACAGGCATAACCACACTTATCATAGCCCCACTTAATAGTAGGCAGGTAAGCGTCAATTAGCTTTCCTAAGAAAGCATTTTGTCCTTCGTTAGTGAAGTCAGTCATCATTACGATATCTACTTCCGAACCTTTGTAATTAGTCATATCAAGCTGAAGAGCTCCAACTACATTTACACCTTTTTGCTTAAAGCTTGTGGCGATTTCTTTAGAACCTAATAGTCCAACTTCTTCAGCTGCATAGGCCATAAACTTAATCGTTTTCTCTGGCTGATAACCAGACTCTAAGATAAGTCTCATAATTTCTGTTGTAGTAGCGATACCTGAGGCATTGTCATCAGCACCTGGAGCTGAAGCTCTTTCTCTTCCCCAAAATCCGGCAATTGAATCGGCATGACCACCAATAACAATAACGTCATCAGTTTTACCCTTAATAGTGGCAATAAGTGAAGGTTGAGGCCAGCGATCATGCTTGAAGTAAGCAACTGAAGCATCAGTTCTAGCAGCCGTCAGTTTTTCCCAATGAGACTTAAGCCATGATTGAGAATCAACACCTGTTTTTGCTTTGTAGTATCTATTTTTAAAGCTTGAAAGTTTTTCGATAGTTTTTTGAATTTTTAAAGCTCTAACTTTTTCAATAAGAGGCCTTACTAAATCTCCCCTATTAATTGAGTAGTCTGCAATAATGGCCTTATCTCCAAAAGATCTTTCTGGAGAAGCATAAAGTTCTTCAAGACCTTTTTCTTCTGAATCATGAACAACGAATCCACCACAACGCTTAAACTTTTCGTGCATCATAGCTGAGATACAGTTCACTTGCCCTTCGCGGACCTGAATTAAAGTAATTCCGTCGTTGCTTTTATTGGCAATAACCTTATTAGCTGGAAATGTCTTTTGAAGTTCTGCGATAGCGTCGCTACCTAGTGATATCCAAATATAAGGAGAATTATCCGATTTCTCATTATATTCACATTTTACTTCATGAGCATTTATCCCAAGGCTTAGAAGTAATAAAACTGAAAAAATTGCTGTCTTTAGCATTGTCGCCCTCCACTGGCCTGACCTAGTCATCCCTGACTTTCTTTTTAGTACTGATAGTCTAGCGAGACCTATATGAATTGCGTTTTTTTTCCCCTAATATGTTCTTACAAGCCCGTAGTAAGTTTGACGGTCTTTAGGTCTCTTACACATAGCAAGATGAAGGATAAGGTATGATTAAAACATGGCTAACTGACACATTTAATATCAAGTACCCCATTATTATGGCCCCTATGTTCTTGGTTTCTAATATAGAAATGACAATTGCCGCAGCAGAAGCTGGAATAACAGGCTGTATTCCGGCCCTTAACTGGAGAACTCCTGAGGAGTTTGAAAAGGGTTTAAAAGAGCTTAAAGAAAAATGCCCCGGGTCATTTGGTATCAACCTTATCGTCAATAAAAGCAATGTCCATTTAGAAAAACAAATTGCGCTTTGCGAAAAATATCTACCAGACTATATAATTACGTCCTTAGGCTCCCCTGCTGATGTAATTAAGAGATGTGGCTCCAAAGGTGTAAAAGTTATTTGCGACGTTGTGGATGTGGAGATGGCCAAAAAATGTGAAAAGCTTGGGGCTGATGCCATTATTGCCGTCAACTCAGGTGCTGGCGGTCACGCTGGTCCTACCCCTGCCTCTATCCTTGTTCCCACTTTAAGAAAGCATTGTACCCTTCCGGTAATTTCGGCAGGAGGAGTTGGAACTGGTGAGGGGCTCCTAAGTGTTTTGGCCCTGGGCTCAGAGGGAGTTAGTGTAGGTAGTCCTTTTATTGCAACGACTGAAGCTGGTGTTACCGAAGATTATAAAAAAGCAATTGTTCAGTACGGAGCAAAAGATATCGCACTTACTTCAAAGCTCTCTGGCACCCCTTGTACAGTTATCAAGACTCCCTATGTTGAAAAAATAGGTCTTGACCAAAACCCAATTGAAAAAGTTTTAAACAAAAATAAAAAATTAAAAAAGTATGTGAAGATGCTTACCTTTTATAAGGGAATGAAACTTTTAGAAAAAGCAGCCATGAGCGCTACTTACAAAAGCGTTTGGTGTGCAGGTCCTTCAATTGAGTTCGTAAATGCAATTGAGCCAACAAAGGTAATCGTTGATAGAATAGTTTCAGAGTATGAAGTTGCTCACAAGAAATTAAGTTCGCTAGCTAATGTTTAATTCAAAAATTTTAAAGCTTCCTAATTATAGAAGGCTTTATTTAGCAGGTCTTTCAAGTGAGTTAGGAAGTTTTATAACAGACTCTGCTCTTATGCTCTTTCTTTTTCATATCACGAATGATGATAAATCGTTCATGGGAATCAATAGAGCAGTTTTTCTTTTATTTTTAACTTTAGGAAGTTTACTCGGCGGTGCCTTGGGCGAAAGATACGATCGAAAAAAACTTTTACTCTTTTGTGAGTTTGCACGTATTCCAATTGTCGCTTGTCTATTTTTTGTTTCTAATGCTTGGTCTCTCGTCTTTTTAAATGGGTTAATCGCATTATTTACCGGCATCTTCAAGCCGGCCAGGCAAACACTTGTTAATGATATTGTCCCTTCTGACCAAATTAGAGAAGCCAACTCTCTCTTTGGTACAACTTTCGCCATTATTCATATGTTAGGACCTCTAATTGGAGCGGGACTATATGCTTCATTAAATGGAATAACAGAAGTGGTTATTTTCGACCTTCTGACTTATTTCCTAGGTATCTATCTCTTAGTAAGAATGAGTTATAAAGCACCAGAGAAAACAACCCCCATAAAGCAATCAATGGGGGGAGATATCATTGAAGGACTTCATTTTGTCTGGAAAAGAGCTGAACTTCGCTGCGTATTAGTTAACACCATTCTTTTAGGGGCTGGAATAGGGATTTTGATTCCACTACTTCTGCCTTTTATAAAAGAGATACTTAATAAAGGTGATTTTCACTACGGAATTTTTATGGCGGCCTTTGGTCTTGGTGGTGTAATTGGTGGCGCTATTACAGGGAAGCTCTCCAAAAGTTTTTCTTCAGGAAAGCTGATTTTAATTTGTGTAGGACTAGAAGCACTTATCTTTCCTCTTTGGATGAGAATTTCTAATTTTGAATTAAATTGTTTGGTCATCTTTTTTTGGGGGATCGTGGTATTTGTCAGAATCACTTCTCAACTCAATTATATGTCGGAAACTGTCGAAACGGGATTTCTCACAAGAATTCATAGCCTCTTAGATCTTTGTTTTATCGTCCCTAATGTGGGAGCAGGAATTCTCATTGGAATTATTGGAAATAGATTAAGCACCTTTGAAATTTTACACTGGGCTTCACTTATATTTCTGATTACTATTGTTTTAAGAATGTTCTTACCTGAAACACGAAAACTTTGGACTTCCGAAATAAAACAAGTTTATAGGGACCCAAATAGCTTCGATAAAAATTAAAGGAAGATGTGAAGAAAAATATTGTTTTAAGACATGAAGTTAAAAGTAATGAAAGAAGAACACCTCTTACTCCAGTAGGTGCCTCTATCCTAGTGAAAGACGGTTTCAATCTTTTTATAGAATCTTCACCTTCTCGAATTTTTAAAGATAGTGAATACGAGGCCGTTGGTTGCCAACTTGTTGAAATGGGTTATTGGAGAACCTGTCCCTCGGATTATCTCATTTTGGGACTTAAAGAATTACCTGAGGAAGAGTTTCCAATAGAGCATTCACATATTTATTTTGCCCATATCTTTAAAAAACAATCAGGATATGAAGAAGTTTATAAAAGATATGAAGATGGGGGCGGAGAATTATTTGATTTAGAGTTCCTCACAGATGATAAAAACAAAAGAGTATGTGCTTACGGTTATTGGGCCGGCTATGTCGGAGCGGCCACGGCCCTTCTCGAATATTTTAGTCCTAACGGTTTAGAGAAATTAGTGGACTTTGATAGCAAAGAGTTATTAATCAATAGAATTAAGTCTTTAGCAAAAGAAAAGAAAGTACCAAAAATTCTAATTATAGGCGCACTTGGAAGATGTGGAACGGGAGCGAGAGACCTGCTTAATGCAGTAAACTTGCAATCGACAAACTGGGACCTAGAAGAAACAAAAAAGGGTGGACCTTTTATCGAGATTACCCAGCATGATATTTTTATTAATGCCGCTCTGATTTTTTCTAAGGTTCCCCCTTTTATTAATAAAGAGCTTATTCAAGATAAGAAAATCGATTTAAAAGTCATTTCTGATGTTAGCTGTGATCCCAATAGCGAACTTAATCCAATTCCTCTTTATACAAGTATTACCTCATGGGAGAAGCCAACAGTAGAAGCCATTGCAGGAATTAAAATAATTGCTGTCGACAATTTACCTTCCGTACTCCCAAGAGAAAGTAGTGAAGATTTTGCTGAGCAGTTATTTCCACATCTTTTGGAATATATAAAAAAGGAAGAGTTACCTCTTCCTTTTCAAAATGCTAAAAAATCTTTTTTAAGTTCCAAGCCTTAGGCTAAACCGCCTCTTTTTAATAAGGCATCTGGAGTTGGTTCTTTTCCTCTAAATCTTTTATAAAGCTCCATCGGATGTTCTGAACCGCCTTTTTCTAGAATTTCGGTTCTAAACTTATCGGCCACATCTTTATTGAAAATACCTTTTTCTTTAAAGGCCTCAAAAGCATCAGCATCGAGAACCTCCGCCCATTTATAACTATAGTATCCAGCTGAATATCCACCTTGAAAAATATGCCCAAAAGCACAGCTACTAGCGGAACCAGGAACTTTTGGCACTAGCCTGGTAGGCTCAGTAATTTTCTCTTCAAAGTCTTCAACATTTGAGATATCTGAAGGATCTTTACTATGCCATGCCATATCAAGCTTAGCGAAACTTAGCTGTCTTAAGGTAGCGCTACCTTCATGGAAATTAGAGCTGTCTTTTATTTTCTGAATATATTCTTGTGGAATCTTCTCACCAGTTTCATAGTGAGTCGCAAATAGATCCAGACACTCTTTTTCAAATGCCCAATTCTCTAAAATCTGGCTCGGCAATTCAACAAAGTCCCAGTAAACACTAGTTCCAGAAAGGCTTTCATAACGACCTTTTGAAAGCATTCCGTGAAGGGCATGCCCAAACTCATGGAATAAAGTAAGAACTTCATTAAAGGTAAGAAGTGAAGGTTTCGTTTCGGTTGGCTTCGTAAAGTTACAAACGATCGAAATATGTGGGCGGCTATCTTGGCCATCTCTTACAAATTGATCTTTATAGCTTGTCATCCAAGCTCCATTTCTCTTTCCAGCTCTTGGAAAAAAATCAGCGTAAAAGACCGAAGTAAAATTCCCGGCACCATCAAAAACTTCAAAGGTTCTAACGTCCTCATGGTAAGAAGGAATATCTTTATTCTCTTTGAAGGTTAGTCCATAAAGTTTTTCTGCAACTTTAAAAACGCCTTCGACAACATTTTCCAATTTAAAATAAGGCTTAAGTAATTCATCATTGATATCGTACTTTTCTTTTTTAAGTTTTTCTGACCAATAAGAAAGATCCCATGCCTGAACATCAGCTGGACCACCATTTTTGACGATATATTCTTTTAATCCATCAATTTCTTTTTCAGCCACAGGTTTTGCTTTTTCTAGCAATGTATTTAAAAAACCAGTCACAGTTTCAGGCTTTGCGGCCATTCTTTCTTGAAGAGTTAGATGGGCGTGAGAATCATAGCCAAGTAATTGAGCTTTTTCATGACGAAGTTTTGCAATTTTTTTAATGATTTCATTATTATCGCAATCATTCCCTTTGTTGGCCCTTGACGTATAGGCCTTATAAACTGTCTCTCTTAAGTCCCGACGATTGGAATATTTCATAAAGGGACCAAAACTAGGAAAATCTAGAGTTATAACCCATTTTCCTTCCTTGCCTTTTTCTTTAGCTATCATGGCAGCTGCTTCTATAGCGCTATCAGGAAGTCCATCGAGGTCTTCTTTATTTTCAAGAACTAGCTCATAAGAATTCGTTTCTTTTAAAAGATGATCTCCGAACTCTAGTGAAAGCTTAGAAAGGTCTTTATTGATTTGAATAAGTTTTTCTTTTTTCTCTCCCTTTAGAAGAGCACCATTTTGAGCACGGCGATTATAAAACTTCTCGACTAGAGTCATTTGATCTACATCTAGTCCAAGCTCATTTCTTTTATCGTAAACAGCTTTTATCTTTTCAAACAAGACTTCATCTAAAAGAATCTCATTTCCGTACTCTGTAAGCTTTGGAGAAAATTCTTTTGCAATATCTTGTAGCTCATCATTAGTGTTAGCTGAGTGAAGATTAAAAAAGACACCTGTAACTTTTCCAAGTAGGTCTCCAGTTCTATCAAGAGCTTCAATGACATTTTCAAAGCTTGGCTCTTCAGGGTTATTTTTGATGGCCTCAATTTCTTTCCGATCTTCTTCTATTCCTGCTTCTAAGGCTGGCATAAAATGCTCGTTTTCAATTTTATCGAACGGCATTGTTTCGTGAGGTGTATTAAACTTTTCTAAAAATGGATTCATTATTTTCTCCTAAGCTTCATTAGGTCTTAATTTAAACAGGGGGAAAACCAGTAAGCCCCATAGCACCAATGAAATGGCGAGCATGATATTAACAAGGATAGGGCTTTGTATAAAGATGAGAATCAGAGAAATTAAGCCTTTTGCAAGTCTATAGATTACTAAGTCATTTAGGTATTTAGCAGCATATTTTTGCTTCGCCCCTAGAGGAAAATAGAGCAACTCCTTAGACGCTTGAAAGAAAGAATAGTCAAAACTCTTGTAAAACCAGAAGCCTAACGCTACCGGCCACAGCCCACCGTACGGGAGGGCCAAGACAAGTAGGACTAAAGCTAAATAGCTTGCAGGAAGAAATATGTGAATATTTCTCAAGTTAAAGCTTCTAAGAGCAATTGGAAGGACTATCAACTGGAGAAAAAGACTCATTGCATTCACTGCTGTATATAGCTCTGCTAAAAATTGGGTCTTACCTATTTTATCTGGAAAACTCGATTCTAATTGCAAATTAAATTTGAAGTTCATTAAGGCTATTGAAAACTGTGCCAAGGCAATTATTCCTGCAATAGCAAAAACATATTTCTTAACTTCTCCTAAATCAGAAAAGAGATTTTCCTTCTTTTGAATCTTTTTATTCTCAGAAATATTTATATTTTTATCAGTAAACCAAAATGAAATCGTGGCCAGAACGATTAAGAAAACACCTATTCCTATAATGACCCCAAGTCCCCATGATTTTGCATACTGGGCAGTAATTAAACCCCCTATTATTCCTCCAAAACTTCCCACGGCCCCTAGCGGTCCAAGAAGAGATCTTGCAAGCTTATAATCAATGGTACTGTTGAGATAACCTAGGGCCATATGAAAAAGAAGAACAATATAAGCTTCTTTTAAAATAAAAAGTGGGTAGCTCCAAAAACTTTGTCCCTGTTCCAATAAATAGTAGAACAGCCCAAGGCCTAGGCAGGTACCTAGAGAAGAAAACAAAAAGAGAACTTGAACTCTAACTTTAGTTTGCAAAAAATTATAAAGAGTTACTAGAACCGCAAGAGTTCCAACGGAACCAAGCCAAACTAAAGGTGAGTTTTTAGCTCCATGATTTTGAAGGAAGAGTGCTGTCGTTGAGGCTCTTATAAATGGATAAGACCCGAGAATGGCAAAGGCTGAGAATGCTACAAAGAATATGTTTTTTTTTAAGGACTTAGGTAAACCAAGTAGCTGAGTATTAATCTCCAATATTGTATTTTTAAGTTTAATGAGCACCTTTTCCCCACCTTAATTCGAATCAGTATAAAGAGTATAATAAGTCAGAAGCTCTTGCTCAAAAAGGATAATTTCTGAAACAGACTTATAATAAACTCGATTTAGCCGTGGTAATTCCTGTCTACAACGAATCGTCTTGTATAGAGAAAGTTGCTCTTGAATGGAAGTCTGCTCTTCGATTTCAAAAAGCAAGTTTCCAAATTATTTTTGTCAATGACGGTAGCACAGATAATACACTGGAAATTCTTGAAAATCTTTGTTCTGAGAATGAAGAAATGGAAGTGTTGAATCAAGTAAATGGCGGCCACGGGAGTGCACTTTTAACCGGGTACCATCATGCACTTACGCTAAATTCTGAATATGTGTTTCAGGTAGATAGTGATGATCAGTTCCTTCCAAGTGACTTTTCCAAACTTTGGAAAATGAGAGAAGCTGCGCCCTTTATACTGGGAATCAGGACAAAAAGACATGATCCTTTATCAAGGATCTTTATCACCAAATTTTTGAAAATGAGCCTAAGAATTATTTTTGGAACCAAAATCTCCGATGCGAATATTCCTTATCGCTTAATTCAAAAAGACTTTTTAAGTTCAATTATCCACTGCTTACCGGCAGGTATCTTTGCACCAAATGTCTTTATTTCAGTTTTAGCTTCAAAATACTTAGGGAATCTCCCTCAAGTTCCAGTTACCCATATAGAAAGGGCCACAGGTCAAGTTTCACTTATAAGACTTGGACTAATTAAGGCCTGTATTAGATCGTTTTTTGAACTCATCAAATTCTCTGCTCTTTTGGATTACAAAGTTTCCAGAATGAAGCTAGAATTGAATCAAACTAATAATGATGAGCTAAAACGACTTCATGCCTAAAAAAATAAAATACCTTATTCTTGGCGCTGGTCCCTGTGGACTTGGTGCTGGTTATCGCCTGAAAGACTTAGGCATTGACGATTTTTTAATCCTTGAAAAATCAAATCGCGTTGGAGGTCTGGCCACAAGCTACGTCGACGAAATGGGTTTTACCTGGGATATTGGCGGTCATGTTCAATTTTCTCATTACGACTATTTTGACCTGGCTATGGAAAAGGCACTTGGTAAAAGCGGATGGCTTCACCACGAACGAGAAGCTTGGGTATGGCTAAAAAACACGTTTGTCCCCTATCCATTTCAAAACAATATTCACCGACTACCAAATGAAGATACTCAATCCTGTTTAAAAGGCATGGAAGAAATTAAAGAAAGCGACGTTAAGATAAATAACTTCAAAGACTGGTTATTAAAATCTTTCGGGCAAGGCCTTTGCGACGTCTTTATGTATCCCTATAACTTTAAAGTTTGGGCCCATAAACCAGAAGAGCTTAATTATTCTTGGGTTGGTGAACGAGTTGCTCAAATTGATCTAGACCGAATAAAGAAGAATATAGAATTAAACCGAGATGATGTTAGCTGGGGACCGAATAATACCTTTCAGTTCCCTTTAAAAGGTGGAACTGGTGCCATTTGGAATGCAATTGGTAAAGAGATTGGCTTAGATAAAATTTTGCTGAACTCTGCCGTTGAAAAAATTGATTGGAGAAATAAAACTGTTTTTTCAAATGGCCAAGAATTTGAGTATGAGCATTTAATAAGCTCACTTCCCTTAACAAGTATAACGAAACTCATAAACGCTCCTACACTTATTGAACTTGCTGATGAATTAAAGTATTCGTCTACTCATGTTGTAGGAATTGGACTTAAGGGAGAGCTCCCCAAAAATCTCCAAGGGAAATGCTGGATGTATTTTCCCGAAGATGACTCTCCTTTTTATAGAGTTACGGTTTTCTCGAACTATTCACCTCATAATGTTCCTGATCCTGGATGCCAATTTTCCCTTATGGCTGAAATTAGTGAATCAAGTCAAAAGCCAGTTAACCAAGAAACTATTATCGAAGATACCATCCAAGGACTAAAAAATTCCAAGCTAATCTCAGATGAAGAAATTATCTCGAAATGGTCTTTCAAAGCAGCTCTTGGATACCCCACTCCTTCACTAGGTAGAGACGAAATCCTAAACAACCTGATCCCCGACCTTGAAGCAAAAGGCATATATTCAAGAGGTAGGTTCGGAGCCTGGAAGTATGAAATCAGTAATCAGGATCATACATTTATGCAAGGGGTAGAATGGGTAAATAAAACAATTCAAGGTCAAGATGAAGAAACTTTTAAACTCTCCTAAGGTTTACTTTATTTTTATCATACCAATTCTAATTGGCCTTGGCCTAATATGGAGTGGGCTTGATCTTAGACCCCTACATCATGATGAATCTCTAAACGCAATCTATGGTCTATATTATTATTTAAGTCCAGAGTCTTTATACTATAAATACGATCCCATGCTCCATGGTCCTCTCCTATACCACCTTCTCCCATGGCTTTATCACTTTTTCGATGAATCCTACAATACGATAAGACTTATACCTGCCATTTGTTTTACCCTTATTCCTTTAGCTCTCATATATATTTTGAAACCTCTCCTGAACTACCGCTCGTTGTTAGTAGCTGCATTTTTGTTAACAGGACCAAGCTATGTGTACTGGGCGAAGTTTTTAAGACATGATCAATTGGTCTTTTTCATGTTTTTATTAATGGGTCTAGCTTTTCACCCTTCTTTAAAAAAGTTTAGAACTTATTTATTCGTCATCCCATTTATTTTACAGTTTTGTATAAAAGAAAATGCTTACGTACATTTAGCTCTATGGGCGGGCTATATCGTTTTTGATCTTTTCATCTTCAAAAAAGACCTCTTTATCATTTCAGAGCTCAAAAAGTATAAAGTTCATCTTATCTCTAGTTTATTAATTGGGGTTATTCTTTATCTTTATTATTATTCAGCCGGATTTATTTATGCTGAAGGGATCCTAGACGGTCTTTATAGAAAAAGTCTTGGGTATTGGATAAATCAGCATCATATAGAGAGGATTAAGGGGCCCTTCCTAACTCAGTTCTTTACTTTGAGTTGGTACGAGCTTCCCCTTGTTATTGCATTATTATTTTCGATTGCGAAAGTTCATTGGCGAGAGAGAATGATGGTAAAATTTCTTCCTCTAGCTTGCCTTTTATTTTCTTTAGTCTTCCACTTAGTATACGGAAGCAATATTCCGGAAACCTCTCTTTGGAGTACCCTTGCAAAACTAAAGTTAGGAATCGACTTTTACGCCTTTTTTCTTCTCATTATTTTATCCATCAGTGGCACAACTATTTTACTGAAGCGAGGCCAGCGAGTGGAAGCTTTTTTCTACTATTGGACCACCGCAAGTTTTTTTACATATAGTTTTTTAGGAGAAAAAGTTCCTTGGCTAAGTATGTACATTTTAATACCTGGTACAATTTTAGTGGTCTTACTTAATAAAGATCTGAATCTTAAAATTCTCTTATCTTTTTCCATTATAGGGATTTCCTTCAACTGCTATCAGGCTTACCAGCTTAATTTTATCAATACGGGTTCAGACTCAGAATTTATCAGTCAGGTTCATACTTCTAAGGAGTATGAAAACTTCGCGCTTAAACTCCAAAAGCAGCTCGAGTCTGGAAGTAAATTAAACCTCTTGGCCTATAAAGAAAATACTTGGCCATTAACTTGGTATCTCTATAAGAGGGACGGTTTCCATTTTAACCGCTCTGGAAGAGAATTATCGTCATTTGATTTAGTTTTAGACTCCTACCCAACGAAAACAGTGCTTAAGGATTTTAAAAGAATAGTTATACCTCTAAGACATTGGTGGGTGCCAGAATGGAAAAAAATGGGATGGAAAGAATTTCTTTCTTATTCAGTTTTTCATAAGCCTTGGAATTATTCCGGAAGTCAGAAGGTAACGATTTTTTATAAGGAAAAGTTATTTAACTTTTAGAAAATAATCAAAGAATTCTTTTCCCTTTTCTTTCTCATATTCTAAGCCATTATTTAACGATACGGTTCGACGCTTATTATTGAGGTCATTTACAATCCCTCCTATATTAAGCTCTTGCCCCGGAGTCACGAAAGCATTTGAAGATATTCCAGAATCTTTATTTTCAAGATCAAACTCGAGCTGATAACCAGCCCCTGCTTTCTTACAAGTAATACCTACTCTCTGTTCATTTACCGTTAGGCTCCCTCTCTTTCCGTAGCTTAATATTAGATTACTCGTTGATTTAGAAATTCCTTTCGCCTCTGATCTTGAAAGATTCCCACTTTTTCCAATCTTTACTTTATCTGTGACCTTTTTATTCTTACCAATTTTAGTCACGAAAATTCGGCACATTCCTCTTGGAATCTGACTTATACGACTTCCAGTATCCTGATCTTTATAAGTTCTTATGACTCTAAACTTTGCCCTTAAGAAACGGTCATACAGCTCAAATCTTTCTGCTCCGCCAACAATTTCAAGACAACCAACACTAGATCTAATATGAATTTGATCCTTCGGTGCCAAAACTTTACTTAGGTGAAACTTAGCTGCTCGTAGAGATTCTCCATCACCTAGACAGTAACCATATAGCGCAGCTTGCAAATTAGAATTTAATAAAAAAAAGAATAAAGAAAATAAAAAAATCGATCTCAATTTATGATTCTTTACCTGGTAAATGCTTGTCACCAAGTTGTTTTTCAGTGAAATCAACGGCCGATTTAAACTCACAAAGATCAAGAGAAGTTGTGAACTCAACCTTATGTCCAGTTTCGTCACATGAGCAGGCCAGTTCTTTCATAAAATTAAAAAACTTCTCACTTGTTTCTGGGCTCATTAAATGTTCCATCTGGCAGCTATCTTTTTCTGCCACGTCTTCTGAAACACCAACGAAATCTCTTAGAAAATAATAAAGTAAAGTTCTAGAAGAAAGGATTCTATGAACCTCATCGTGGCCAAGTTTCGTTAAAAGTAAGAACTTGCTGTCGTCTTCCTCTTCAACAAGACCTTTCTTCTTTAAGTTATTAATTGCCGTACTGACTGAGCCTTTAGTGAGCTCCAAATCCTTAGCGATATCGGTAACTCGGGCATATCCCTTCCCTTCTTTTAACTTATGAATTGTTAAAAGATAGTGGACCATTGAATGTGAAAGCTCTTCATGAAAATTAGGCATATGCAGTTTTATCAATAGCTCCTTCCAGCGTCAATTATGTCAACTATTTGTGCCATTAGAAGAAGCTCTTCTCTCCCTCCCAAAGACCTCCAAGTGCCTGATTTTACTATATTATCAAAGGGGACAGATTTTCTCACTAAGAGGGAATCTGACTGAATGATAGAATAGGCAACATAAGGAAATTACTATGAGTTGGAGAATTAACCTTTTATGTCTTACCTTAGCCTTGGTCCACAGCGTGGCCTTTGGTCAGACCGGTGGATCTATAACCGATAACCCAGTAGCGAATCCAGCCACCTCCAATTCTAATGCGGGAACTGCAACTCCTAATCTTGGGAGCCAGCTCAATCAGGGTGTTATTGATTCACAGGCCAATAATGAAAAGTACTATCAACAGGCCTTACAAAATTCGAGTGCTCCTAAAAATGGAGTGATTCAACCAAGTGCTGATGGAGCCATGATCGCGACTCCTGATGGACCAGCGCAAGGCACCCAGCTTAATTTAACAGATCAAGAAAAACGTTTAAGTGAAGAATATGTCCATGACGGAAAGGCCCTAAGAGAGCAAGAGGAAATGTGCGCCCAGCTTGATGACCCTGATGCTTGCCGAGGGAAAACACCAGATTCAAAATTTATGGGTATGGACTCTAATATGGTCATGGCTCTTTCAAAAGCCTATACAATGGTCGTAGGTATGATGGGCGGAGCCTCTGGTGGAATTAAAATGAAAAATGCCAGTGTTCCTGAAGGAACTAAGGTAGGACCTGACGATGCTGTAAGTAAATCATCTTCTGAAGTTGATGGTGTTAAAACCGAAAGTTTCACAAACGAAGACGGTGTAACAACGACTAAAACAACTGACGCCAATGGAAAAGTTACGGAGAAGACGGAAGGGAAAAAAGAAAAAGATAGGCAAGATTATTGTAAGTATATTGCCATCGGTGTTGAAGCCGTGGCCATGTTTCAAACTCAGTTAACAAAACAAAATGCAGAAATTCCAGCAGGTAAAGATACCGCCCAAAAAGAAATTCTTTATAAGGCCGCTAGAACTCACCAGGATAGAGCAAAGTCACATAAATTTCAGTTTGGAGGTTGGGCAGCAACTGCAGGTTGTTACGGTTTAATGCTCGCGACAGGTGCAGATCCAAGCTCAGTAGGAATCTGGCTAAAGCTGGGGGGATCACTATTATTAACTGAATTTTTTAGACAACAAGCAGAACTTAATGAAGGGTACTACGATAAAGTAAAGGCCATTGCGGATAAACTTCCAGGTAAAGGTGATTGTAATCCTGTTACGGATAAAGAATGTTATTGTGCTCAAGAGGAAACAAGAAATGATCCGACCTATTGCCTACCCCAGTTTCACAATAATAAAGTAAAACTAGGAAACTATAGGGTTGCCTGTATTGACGCTAATTCAAAAGTCGATCCAAAATGTACCTGTATA
The DNA here is from genome assembly GCA_002720865.1 of Halobacteriovorax sp. Lineage (GTDB taxonomy): Bacteria > Bdellovibrionota > Bacteriovoracia > Bacteriovoracales > Bacteriovoracaceae. The sequence goes on along the minus strand of PBIO01000014.1, from coordinate 574,904 downwards.
AATGCCGATGCTTGTTTAGATAATAAGATTATGAACAAGCTTAAGCCTTTCGGTATTGGTACTGCTTTCAATAGTGCTGCCGTCAGGCCAATTTCAAATATTTCTCGTGGCCAACTGGACTCAAGAGACCTTGCAAGTGCAAAGAATGGAGAACTCGCCGCTTTTAATAAGAGAACTATTGATAAGTTTGGAAACGAAATTCCTGCTTCAGGAGTGCTTAATGCCAAAGAACAAGACACTGTTAAAGAGTTAGGTAAATTTGGAGTTGCTCCTAAGCTTGCGGCCATAATGGCAAAACAAAAAGGTGGTCCAGGAGTAAAGTCAAACTTTGCTAGGTTTAGAGGTGGCAGATTTGGAGGAAGAAGTACTGGACGCTCATCATTTAACAAAAGACGAGGAAAGGTCATTAGCTTCTCTGGTGGACGTGGAGCAAATGGAAAAAGAAAAAAGAAAGCAGCAGCAAACCCCTTTGCTCGCTTTGGAAAAAAGAAAGCTAATAAGAAACGTGGCGGAAAAGTTCTGAATTATCAAAGCCGAGCACTAAGTAGTGCTCAAATAAATAAAGATAAAAATCGTCCAATTTTTGAGATCATATCAAGAAGATATCAAGTCTCAGGATTCAAAAGATTAGAAGTAAATCGGTAGTAAAAACACACAAATATTTATTAACGTTAGTTACAAGGAAGTAACATGAAGCAATCCCACTACAAGCTCCCCGTTCTCATTTATGATGAAGATTGCCCTTTATGCGTAAGATTCATGCAGGCCTTAGAAAATCTGCCAGGAACCGAAGATATCACCAAGATACCTCTACAGGATGAAAACCTGTATTCTCATTTCACTAATCTCACCATTGATGATTGCTATGAAGAGATTCACTATATTGATGAAAATGAGCAAATTCTTAAAGGTAACCAGGTACCCGAAGCTCTTATAAATAAATTTCCTGCAGTAAAAAAGTTTTCTTGGCTCATAGAGTCTCAAATGGGACAAAAGGCCATTGATTACTTTCATCATGTTGCAGCAAACTATCGAAAGAAATTGAAAAAAGGCTGTACCGGCTGTAATAATAAGAAGCACCGTCATAAACGAAGTCCCGATATTGGAGCCTAATGAACGACAAAAGGATTCTTCCTTTCAATGAAACTCTCATCATTATCCCAACGTATAATGAGATAGATAATATCGAGAGAATGATCACTACCCTTTTTGGTCTCCACGAAGGTGTTCACTTATTAATTATTGAAGATGGCTCTCCTGATGGAACTGCTGACGTCGTTAAAAAACTACAAGCGGAACATCCAGACTCTCTGCATATGATTGAAAGAACTGGAAAGCTGGGCCTAGGAACTGCTTATATCGCAGGGTTTAAATGGGCCCTTGAACGTCATTATAATTATGTTTTTGAAATGGACTGCGACTTTAGTCACGACCCAAAGGCAGTTCCAGACCTCTTGCAAGCTGCAACTGGAAATGATCTCGTCATCGGTTCGCGTTATATAGATGGTATTAGAATTATCAACTGGCCCTTTAGAAGACTTCTTCTTTCTTATATGGCCAGTATCTACTGCCGCTTTATGACTAATATTCCGGTTCTTGATACAACTGGCGGTTTTAAATGCTTTACCCGAAAGGCCTTAGAATCAATAGACCTCGACCATATAATTTCTAGTGGCTATATTTTCCAGCTAGAGCTCAATTATAAAGTTTGGTCAAAAGGAATGTCCGTTAAGGAAGTTCCTATTATTTTTTACGAGAGAAGAGACGGTCAATCCAAAATGGCAGGGGGAATTATCTTTGAAGCCCTTTTTGCAGTGCTCAGACTAAGACTAAAAAAAATCTTCGGAACTCTTTAACGTTTTTCTAAACGCCTAGAAAAGATCTCTCTATTAAGAGGCTCAAACATCATCAGTAAGAAAATCCAACATCCACCAAATTCAAGGATTTCTCCTTTTTTAGAAGTAGGTATCAATTGCACAAGTCCAAACAGGATTAGATAAGCAATAATGTGATAGTTTCTTGGCAGAGGTAGAGCAAATTTATTAATAAGCTTTTTTATATTCTCTTTTTTTCTGTAGAGAACTGGAAGGATAAGAAAATAGATGGCAACTCCAATTCCTAGTCCTGTGCCAAAGATAATTCTATTTACTCTAAATCCTTTTTCCCCTGGATTTGATGCTCCTCCGCCAAAGCGAAGATTATGAAAATTAAATTCCCCTTGAGTATTATACTTTTTAAAAAACTCAGGGGTTTCAAAGCCAATTATTCTTTGGGCCCAAGAGATTTCCTCTCCTACCCCAAAGACAAATACTAATCCCATAAAGATTAAAGAAAAAATAAATAAAGGTTTTTTAAAAGGTCTTAAAATACTTGCTCGATAAAAACAAAGAAACCCGCACATAAAAAGAGCGAGCACCGTTAGATATTCAATAAACCCATCTTCGACTACGTAAGTACCTTCATAATACCTTAAATCAGTTCTTGAAAAATAAATTCCAAGCAATACGAGAATCGTAACTAAAGTAAAAAAGACTCTTTCTAATATTTTACGAGGTAGTGTATCTATGCTTTTTCTCCAAGCTCATTAAATTTAGCAATTCTTCCGGTATGACGACCTTCTTCAAAACTTGCCTTGAACCAGGCATCTGCAATGGCCGCAAGCTCTTCATCGGAATTAATTCTAGCCCCTAAGCATAACACATTGGCATCATTATGCTGTCTTGATAATTCAGCCTCGTTAGGAGTTCTGCACAGTGCTGCGCGAATTCCTTGATAACGATTGGCGGCCATAGAGATTCCAATTCCAGAACCACAAAGAAGAATACCTAACCGAGGTTCAGCTTGAACTGCCTCAGCAAGCTTAGCTGCGTAGTCAGGATAGTCACAACGATCTGGATTATCAGTTCCTAGGTCAATAACCTCAAAGTTATTTGAAAGATATTTTTTTAGGACTTCTTTGCCTTCAAAGGCAGCATGGTCACAGGCCATATATATTTTTTGCATAGACCAATTTTAGCATAAAAAAAGACCGGTATGGAACCGGCCTTTTCAATATAACAGAATGTGTTATTTTCTTAGTATCTGTAGTGCTCTGGCTTATATGGACCTTCTACTGGAACACCTAGGTACTCAGATTGCTCTGGAGTAAGCTTATCAATCTTTACACCAATTTTTTCAAGGTGAAGACGAGCTACTTTCTCATCTAGATGCTTTGGAAGCATATAAACTTTATTTTCGTACTGATCAGTTCTTTCCCAAAGTTCAAGCTGAGCTAGAACCTGATTTGTGAATGAGTTACTCATAACAAATGAAGGGTGACCTGTTGCACATCCTAGGTTCACAAGACGACCTTGAGCAAGAAGAATAATTCTCTTCCCGTCTTTAGTGTACTGATCAACCTGAGGCTTAATATTCATTTCATCGTAGTTCTTATGAAGGTGGCTAATTTCAATTTCTGAATCAAAGTGACCGATGTTACAAACGATCGCTCCGTCTTTCATTGAATCAAGATGCTTAGCATTGATAACTGAAGCACAACCAGTTGTTGTTACGAAAATATCACCAAGCTTAGCGGCGTCATCCATATGCATTACCTGATGACCTTCCATTGATGCTTGAAGAGCACAAATTGGATCGATTTCAGTAACGATAACTCGTCCACCTAGACCAAGAAGTGATCCCGCTGAACCTTTACCAACATCACCGTAACCAGCAACAACACAAGTTTTACCTGCAATCATTGTATCAGTAGCACGCTTAATTCCGTCTACAAGAGACTCACGACAACCGTATAGGTTATCAAATTTAGACTTAGTAACTGAGTCGTTAATATTGATAGCTGGAAGAGTAAGGGTTCCTTTTTTCATTCTTTCGTAAAGTCTGTGAACACCAGTAGTCGTCTCTTCAGAAAGTCCTCTGATTCCTTCAACAAGCTCAGGAAAATCATCAAGGACCATATTTGTTAAATCTCCACCGTCGTCTAGGATCATATTAAGCTTCTGTCCGTCAGGGAAAGTTAATGTCTTTTCAATACACCAGTTGAACTCCTCTTCGTTCATTCCTTTCCAGGCATAAACAGGAATTCCAGCAGCAGCGATGGCCGCAGCGGCGTGATCTTGAGTTGAGAAGATATTACAAGAAGACCAAGTAACGTCAGCACCAAGCTCAACAAGAGTCTCAATAAGAACAGCTGTTTGGATTGTCATATGAAGACAACCAGCAATTCTAGCTCCTTTTAAAGGTTTAGTAGGACCAAACTCTTCTCTAAGGGCCATTAGACCCGGCATTTCTGATTCTGCGATTGTAATTTCTTTTCTTCCCCAATCGGCAAGGGCGATGTCTGCAACTTTATAATTTTGTTCGCTCACGGCTAATCTCCTGTAAAACGGCGTTCTTTAATGTTTTAAGTCCGCAGACTATAGCACCTAGGTAGCAGGCCCACAAGCATAGGGGCACTTGAAAGAGGGGTAAACTAAGGTAAATTGTTAGAAAAGCTAGCAATTCTAGGCATTGCGTTATAATAAGAAGGCTATGGGTGATTATACTAAGCTTCAAAAGTCAGAAGCGCAGGAGATTTTAAAGCTATACGGCAAGGGAGACGTCACAAACTTTCGTGCCTTAAGTCTTGGAATATCGAACTCAAACTACGATGTTAAAACTTCGGAAGGTCGTTTCCTCCTTAAAGTTTCTAACGATAAGGACCACCTTGCTCTTTCAAAAGAACAAGAGATTCTTCATCGCCTTAAAGAAGAGGGTTTTCCTTTTTCCCTAGTTCCCTTTACGACAATTAAAAATGAACTGGTTTATGAATATAAAGATTTTTCTGGAGTTCTTTACCCTTTCGTCGATGGAATTCCTCCTGGCCCAAGTGATCAAACCTGTTTTGAAATTGGAAAAGGTTTAGCAACTCTTCATAAGATAAAAAAGATAGAGGGCCTAAGGCCTCACGAAGAAGTTGGCTTTGGAGAAAATGAAATTTTAGCCTTTGTTAATTCTCCTGATTGTCCAGATGACTTTAAGGAAGCTTTTCAAAATATTTTCCCAGACAACCTCGAAGATTATAACGAGAATCTTTGGGAGAACGGACTGATCCATGGGGATCTTTATTACGACAACACTCTTTTTGATCATAATCAATTAGCTTACCTTTTAGATTTCGAACAGGCAGGCATTGGTCCTTTAATTTTAGATATAGGAATCTCAATGTCGGGAACTTGTCTAGAGAAAGGACGAGTGCTTCCAGAACTTGTGGCCTCTTACTTAGATGGTTATGAAAGTGTTCGCCCCCTTCAGGGAGCAGAAATAGAGCATTTAACAGATGCCATTCTCATAGGACTTTTCTCAATAGCTCTTTGGAGAATAAAAAGATTTAAACTCAAGCAACTTAACCCAGAAATGGCCGATAGTTATAAGGAGCTTTTATATAAAGCCTTCCTTTTCCATCATAGGATTAATAAGAAATGAATGAATACTTTGCAAGTTGCCCACGAGGCATGGAAGAACTACTCCTAGAAGAGATCAAACCTTTTGTTCAGGAGTCATCCATCGGAAAAGGTGGAGTTCTTTTCAAGGCTGATTGGCGCTCAACTCTGGTTCTTTTAATCACTACAAGACTTGCTAGTAGAGTCTTTTTAAAACTTCATGAGTTTAAATTTAAAAATGAAAAAGATATTCCAAAACATGTGGAAAGCTATGACTGGCAAGATTTTATCGACATTAGAGATACCCTAAAAATTCAAACCATTTTAGACCGCGATGGAAAAAAGATTTATAAAAATTCTGTTTATATGAGTCAGCTTGTTAAAGATGGGATTTGCGACAAGATTAAGTCAATTAGAGGAACTCGTCCTTCTGTTGAGCTAGAAAATCCTACACATAGTTTTAATTTTCGTGTCGAGGGTGAATACCAATGCTTTAAGGGTATTGTTTCTGTTGATCTCTGCGGTGAGGCTCTTTCTAATAGAGGTTATAGACCTCCGGGACATAAAGCCCCCCTTAGAGAAAACTTGGCCGCTGCACTTTTAATGGCCAGCGATTGGAACCCAAAAGAAGATGTTTTAATTGATGGTATGTGTGGTTCGGGGACAATTCTAGCTGAAGCGGCTCTTATGCTAGGAGAAATCAGTCCGGCCTATTTAAGATGCGGAAAGAGAATTTCTTTTAGCTTTGAAAATCATCCCTGGTTTAAAAAAGAAGCTACTCTAAAAAAGTGGTGGGATGAGCTAAAGACTAAAGCCTATGCTGAAGGTAAAAGAAAAATTGGTGAATTTCCCGAATACCGAATTTACGGATTCGATAATCATAAAACGGCCATGCATGTATCCCGTGAAACTTTAAAAATTCTGGGCTTAAAAAGAGAGCATGTACCACTTGATTTAGAAGATGTTACAACTCTAGTTCCACCAGTAGAAAAAGGTGTTTTTATCTGCAACCCTCCCTACGGTGAAAGGCTTGGGGATGTGGATGAGTTATCTGATCTTTATTATAGAATCGGCGAAAACTTAAAAAATAACTTTAAAGGCTTTAGAGGTTATGTCTTTACCGGGAACCCAGAGCTGAGAAAGAAGATTGCTCTTCAAACTTCAGCTAGAGTTCCTTTTTGGAATGGTAAGATTGAATGCCGTCTACTTCGCTATGAGCTTCACTAGCCGCTAAAACTTTCTGCAAGTTTCATGGCCAACTGAGGGTTCGAGTACTTCATAAGAGCGGTTTTATTCACTACCTTAGCGTAATGCTTGTCCGACTTACTAAAAAAATACTGTGAAACATCGGAGTCTTTTAAAAAGATCGTATGCCCCTTTCCACCAAACTTTCTGATAATAAAATTACTATCAAGAAAACAGATCTCTCTAATCATAAAGTTTCTTGCAATATAAATAAGAATACAGTGATCTGATAAATCCACTAGGGACTTTCTCATCTTTACCCCTTTCGGAGATGAGATATCGGCCCAGTGAACCTTCACTTCAATTCTTTTATCTTCTAGGTAGAAATCAAAGCCTCTTTGAGAAGCGGATTTTCTTTGCTCTAATCCAAAAATAGCTTTGGCGTACCACTCTCCCAATTGAACAGGAAGATTCTTTCCATTCATTAGGATCTGCTCTGCTTTCAAGGTTTGATAACACTTATTCACTAATTCAATAGAATCAAAAATTTCCTTATTATTAGGAAGGTGAAGAATTGAGATTTTCTTGGAGAAAGTTCTCGTTAACTTACGACTGAACTGAGCTTCAAACCACTGAGGGAAATGCTCGTATTCAAACAATTCGTAAGTATCGTGAACTAGGCCAAGCTTAAGCAGATCTCTTGGTGTAGAGATCCCCTCAATCTTTTTGACAAGGTACTTTAATGGAGCAAACTCGTTTGGGCTTTCGCCCATCACATAGATTTCATCTTTGTCGTAATCCGTGCTTCCGTGAGTCTCCTGGTTAAAGTCCTTTATCTCGCGATTAAGAACTTCGAGGTTCATGTAATTTCCAAATTTTAAGTTTAAATAATAATCTTGTTTATCTTAACACTTAATCAGCTAAACCTGAAAGCTGGATATATCTTCACCAAACTCTAAAATTGAAGAAGGAATACCCGCGTGTTTCGTTAAACAATGCTTACAAAAGACTTTAAAATCAGCCACTTTGCTTTGATAAAAAGCCAGCTCGTCCCCTTCAGAGCTACTTAGCTTTTGATGCGCCAAATTAGCCGCATCTAACAAACGCCAAGCAACAATTAAATGACCACTATAGTTAAGAAAGTCAGTGGCAGATTCGAGAACTTTATCCGTTTCTTTTTTGGCCGCCATTTTTCCAAACTCTTCAAGCATGGCAGCTCCATTCTTTAAGTATCCAGTTAGGTATTTAATTTCATCTCCGAAAGCCGTTGGATCTGCTTCACCAATAGTTTTGGTGATTTTTCCCACTACTTTTTTAAAGGTTTCACCTTGTTCCCTGAGGTTTTTTCTCATGACAAAGTCGATGGCCTGGATTCCATTAGTCCCTTCGTAAATGGTTCCAATCTTACAGTCCCTAGCAAATTGTTCAATTCCGTATTCACTACAAAAACCGTAACCACCATGAACTTGTATCGCTTCAACGGAAACATTAAAACCTTCATCAGTGCAAAAGGCCTTACAAATGGGAATCAGAAAAGCGATTTCCTTAGCTGCTTCTTCGTCACCTTTTTCTTCAGCGTCAAAAAGATTTCCGGTATATAAACAAAGTGCTCGCATACCTCTTGAATATGCTCGCATTCTTAAAAGCATTCTCTTTACGTCTGGAAGATTAACAATCTCGGTTCCAAATTGACTTCTCTCCTTAGCGTATTGCTCTGTAAGCATGGTCACTAAATTGGCTTGCCCATCTCCCTGAAGTGCAACTAAGAGTCTGGCTTCGTTCATCATAATGAACATATTGGCCATACCTTCAAATTCTTTACCAATAAGTTCGCCCTTACAATCCCCGTTACCACCAAAGGTCATCTCACAGGTAGCACTACCGTGAATTCCCATCTTCTCTTCAATCTTTGTACAAACTACATTATTTGAAGATTGATCTTCATTTAGTTTAGAAACAATAAAAAGAGAAAGCCCTTTTGTTCCCTCTGGAGCTCCAGGAGTTTTAGCTAGAACTAGATGAATAATATTTTCGTAAAGGTCATTATCCCCGGAAGAAATAAAGATTTTTACGCCTTTAATATTATAAGTCCCATCGTCATTAGGTGTTGCTGTGGTTGTACTAGCACCTACATCAGATCCCGCTCCCGACTCTGTAAGACACATGGTACCGCCCCAACGTCCTTCCATAATTGGTGCGATGTATTTTGCTTTTTGCTCATCACTTCCCACTTTATGAATAACATTCAATGCTCCGGCCGTAAGACCTGGGTACATTGAGTAGGCCACATTCGCTCCAATAGAAATCGATTTACAGGCAAAGGTAATGGCCGCCGGAACAGGCATTCCACCAATATCTTCAGGATAACCAAGAGCAAACCAACCATTTTCATAAAAAGCCTGATTTGCTGTTTGAAACTCTTCCGGAACGGTTACGGATCCGTCTTTTAAAGTCACACCCTTTTCATCACCTGGCACTCTAGTGGGATAGAGCTCCTTACCAGAAAAATAATCAAACTGCGTTATAATCTCTTTTAAGTCCTGCTCTCCATAGTCAGCGGAGTTATCCTGAATCTTTAAGGCTTCAAAAAGATTGAATTCAATATCTCGTAAATCAGTTTTATATTGGGCCATACCATTCTCCTCAGGTATTAATCGATAGACCCTTTAATTATAACTTAGAAAAGATTTGGCGCTAGTTGAGATGTGTCAGGACATTTAAAGCATTTTAGACAATAAAAAAGCCAGTTATAAAACTGGCTCTTTTATTGGGTCGTTATTTACTTCTGTGGGATTAGAATCCTACAGTAGCTCCTCTATAAAAAGTAACGTTTCCATTTGGTGATTCAATCCATACTGGGTTGGCACAAGTTGTTTGGTTAAAGTCTAGAGTGATAACGTCTCCGTCACTTTCTCTTACTTTATAAACATTGTTTCCAAGCTGCATGATTGCTCCACCTGAGTTATTAACTTCACTTACTAGTCTGCTAACAACTTCAGATACACTGTTTCCGTATCTGTTTCCTGAACAAGCTCCGTTTAAGTTTGCAAAAACAGTGAAGTCACTAGTTTTGTCATACTCACGTGAAGTTGTATCAAAGATCCACCAGCTGCTTTCCTCAATTGAGAAAACTCCATCTTCAAAGTGAAGATTTAATGGCTGACTTAGTGATTGGAATCCACCGTACTGATTGCTACTTAATCTACTTAGTACAGAACCTGCACCTGAAGAGTAAGCATTGTTTCCATTGTACGTGTTATCGTAACAATTTCCGTATGCATCACAGAATTGGTTGGCGACGGCATTTTCAGGCGTCTTGTTTTTCTTTTTCCCACAGGCACTAAATCCAATCAAAGTTAGTACTAGTAGAAGGTGTGCTATTTTTTTCATTTCTTTCCTCCTGTCCATAGACTTATGTCTAAAGAATTAATTAGCTAAAATTTAAGTTCACACAAATATGCATTTATAATTGCAACGTCGGTGCCAAGTTTTAGGAGGGGATTACAGCTACTTAGCAATTGCCTTTTCAACAACTTAGGAACATCTGTCTATTTTTTATACAGATTTAGAGAATTAAGCAGCTGGAGTTTAGTCCTTTAATTTTAAAGACTTACAGAGACTTTAGATAATTCTCTAGACGGTCGGCACCCTCTTTTAGGCGAGGACAGTAGGTTTTGATGAAGCTATCGTCTAAAATTTTACCACTTTCAAGGGCCCTTAAAGCCTCTTCTCCATCGTAATCTACAGAGGCAATTCAAACTCCAAAATAGCTTTCATCGAGGTAGAAATCACTACCAGGGAGAACAGCAATCAATAACTTATCAAAAATTTCCTGAGCAAGATCGGAACAACTTTTAATACCAAGGCTCTTTAATTTTTCTCTGTAGTTTTCAAAATCTGGGAATAAGTAAAAAGCACCTTCCGGCTTTGGGCAATTAAGCCCCATAGAGATAAACCTTCCGTGAAGATACTCCCCTGCAAGCTTATGAATTTGAGTGCACTGATTGATATGCTTTAATAAGTCTTCATTAACGGTATAGGCAGCTAAAGCAGCGTATTGAATTGGAGCTGAGACGGCACTAAAGGTTTCGCTAATCATAGAGCAAAGCGCCTTCGTTAAGTTAGAGAAGTTTTCAGGGGCAGCGAGGATACCTAATCGGTAACCACCAGCTCCATGAGATTTAGATAAGCCTGTGGTTATAATCGTTCCCTCTGGGTAATGATTATGAAAGCCCATATAAGAATCACTCTTAAAGTTTACCAAGCTATAAATCTCATCACTAATAACAACGACCTGATGCTTTCTACAGACCTCAACAAGGGCCTTAATTTCTTCTGAGCTATAAAGTGCTCCCGTGGGATTAGCAGGGTTATTTAAAATGAGATTTTTTTGCTCTCCCGGAAATTTAAGGCAAGCACTCTCTAGTTCATCTGGCATCATCTTATAAGAGTTAGATCGCTTGGTTAAAATAGACTCAATGATCTTTCCTCTAATATTTACCTGCGGTCCGTAACTAACCCAGCTAGGAGCAGGAACCAGAACTGGACCTTCAAGACAGTATAGGGCCTGAAAAATCATTTCTTTAGAGCCTGGACCTACCATGACTCCATCTAAATGAAGATCATAATCAAAAAGATCTTTATGCCACTTAACCACCGCTTCACAAAGTTTCGGTAAACCTCTCGTAGGCAAATAGTCTTTTTGATGAGCATTATCCTGCAGAGCCTTTTGGATACTTCCATGTACGGGAAAAGGACTCTGCCCAAATCCAAAGTGAATGACATCTTTACCATCGGCCCTGGCGGCTTTTGCCTGAAGGTTAATGGCAAGTGTTGCTGATTCTTTCAGAGTCGTAATATTGGGGTTAAGTTGTGGTTTAAAGCTCATGGGCAATATGATAATTAATGGTAGTACAAAAAGCGAATTTACCGCGGAGCCTGACGCCATGTCCAAAACACTAAAAGCTATTAGCGACAAAGTTTTACTCGTCATTCTAGATGGATTTGGGATCAATCAAAACTCTACCAAAAATGCCATCAAAGATGCCAACACTCCAAATATCGATCATCTTTTTTCCAGCTATCCTTTTACAACGATTGAAGCTGGCGGAGAAAAAGTCGGTTTACCAAAAGGAGTTTGCGGAAATTCGGAAGTCGGGCATATGAACCTCGGAGCAGGACGACCGGTTAGACAAGACCTGGTTAGAATAAATGAATCAATTGAAAATGGAAGCTTTGAAAACTTAGAGCTTTTAAAAACACTTAAAGAAAAAGCTTCAAAGAAAACCAAACGAATTCATTTATTAGGACTCCTTTCTAATGGTGGTGTTCACTCGCATATCGATCATTTTAAAAAAGTCATCTCTTCTCTTTCAAAAGATAATGACCTTGAAGTTTTCTTTCATGCTTTTATGGACGGAAGAGATACTCAAAAAAGTATTGGTCATACTTTTATTGAGGAATTGAATAAGACTCCAGGGTTTAACTTTGCCTCTATGCAAGGGCGTTCCATCGGAATGGACCGAGATAGACGCTGGGAAAAAATCAAAGCTGCCATGGATTGTTTCGAAGGAAGAGGTCATATCTCTAACCTAGCTCCAGCTGAGTATATTCAAGAGCAATATAAAAAAGAAAAATTTGATGAATTTATTGAACCAGCACTTTTTAATAAAGATTGGGCCATCCAAAATGAGGACTGCATCTTCTTCATGAACTTTAGGCCAGATAGAGCTGTTCAACTTTCTTTAGCCTATAACGATCCCGACTTTAAAGAATTTAAACGAGAGATTACACCTGGGTATTTTCTATGCATGACTCCCTATATTCCTGACGAGGTGGAGCTCCCCATCCTATTTGATAAAGAAAAAATCAAAGGAACCCTAGGCGAGTATTTTAGCAAAAAGGGAATTAAACAGTTTAAAATTGCTGAGACTGAAAAGTATGCCCATGTCACATTCTTTTTTAACGGCGGCGAAAAAAAACCATTTAAGGATGAAGAACACTTTCTGATCCCGTCACCAAAAGAAGTTGAAACTTACGATTTAAAGCCAGAGATGTCGGCCCCTGAGGTTACCAAAGAGCTAGTATCTAGAATTGATAAAGGCGAGCATCAGTTTTACTTAGTTAATTTTGCTAACTCCGATATGGTTGGGCATACGGGGAATTATGAAGCAGCCATAAAAGCAATTGAAACTTTAGATGAATCTGTAGGTCAGCTAATGAAGGTCTGTGAATTAAATAATGTATGCATGCTTCTTTGTGCCGATCATGGAAATAGCGATCAAATGGTTTATGAAGATGGCTCCCCTCATACAAGCCACACCGGAGCACCTGTACCTTTTAGCGTTTTTCATAAGGACCTAAAAGCGACTGAATTGAAAGGTCATCAGGACAAGGCCTTGATGGATGTAGCACCTACTATCCTTCACGCCATGGGAATAGAATTCCCTAAAGAATTTACAGGTACAACAATTTTTGAATAAGAGGAATATATGTCTGGAACAAAAAAAGAAATTAAATCAATTGCAGTTCTAACCAGTGGTGGAGATTCACCCGGAATGAATTGTGCAATTAGGGCCGTGGTAAGAACGGCGATTTCTAAAGATTTAGACGTTTACGGAATCAAGCGTGGTTATTCTGGTCTGCTTGAGGGAGCTGTCGAAAAAATGGACGCCTCTTCAGTTGGTAATATCATGCAAAGAGGCGGAACAATGCTCCAGACATCTCGCTGCAAAGAATTTCACGAAGCAGAAACGAGAAAGGAAGCGGCGAATATTTTAAGAAGAAAAGGAATTGACGCCTTAATTGTTATTGGAGGAAATGGCTCCTACCAAGGTGCTGCTCTTTTACATGAAGAGCATGGTATTCCAGTCATCGGTATTCCAGGAACTATTGATAATGATATTTCAGGAACTGATTATACTGTTGGTTTTGATACGGCCGTTCAAACTGCTGTAGAGGCAGTAGATAAAATTCGCGATACGGCACACTCCCACGCAAGAACTTTTATCGTTGAAGTTATGGGAAGAAAATCTCCGGCCATCGCCCTTCATGTGGGCGTATGTACTGGTGCCGAGAATGTAGTTTTCCCAAGTAAAGAAGTAGATTACGATGAAATAATCTCTGATATTAAAAGAGGTGCTAAGAGAGGAAAGAACTCTTCCATAGTCGTCGTAGCAGAAGGTGAAGTCCCTGGACTTGCCTATAAGATTCAAGAGAATTTATACCAAAAGCATAAACTGAAATCACATGTTTGTATTTTAGGTCATATTCAAAGAGGTGGCCGCCCGTCACCTATTGATCGTTTTTTATCTAGCCGAATGGGATATGAAGCGGTTCAAGGATTAGTGGATGGAAACTACCCTAGCGCCACCATTTATAAACAAGGTGAAGTTGAATTAGCGCCTCTAAAAGAATGCTTAGGAAAGAAAACAGAGCATATGCCCCAGGCCTATCAACTGGTTAAGACACTTTCAATTTAGACATTTTATAGTCTAGAGAAGTCACCCCTGCACTATTAAAAAGTTCCTCAAGTGGAATTAGATAACTCTCCATAGGAATGCTAACAAAACTTGGGGCAATTATTTTATTTTCTCCAGTGAGGTTAATATTTTCAAGTTCGGGACAAAGAACCGTTCCGTTTACTTGAACTTTTCCCATGGCCACACAATCTTCTAAATTTTCAAGCTCTAGAACTCCTGAAAGAGTCCAAAACAAAATTAACAGAGGAAGCTCTAACCACCTACAATCATCAGCTCCTTTTTCTTTTTTAAGAATTGGCGGTAAGTCTATGCATAGGACGTATCTTTTTAATGGGATCTTGATTCCAAACTGCCGAGAAAGGAAGATCAATTTTTCTTTAATTGACCTACCTAAGGAACCAAGTCCAACTATTTCAAGTCCAGGAAGCCCTTTTGAGCAATAACCATAAACCTCTAATCCCTCTAGTTTTTGATTACCCGGATATAAGGCCGTAAGCCTAAACACGCCACTATACATAGAAATACCTCCAATCTTGGAAATACAATCTAAAACTAAGCGAATTGTTTTTAACTATAGATAATAAAAAGGAAAAAATGCCATTGAACTATTTTTTGATCGGGTCTTTCAAATTCTGAAGACTATCTAGACTTGGATCTTTAACTGCAAAAAAACAATTTAGGGCACGCCCCTTTAAAAACTTCACCAAAGTTGAGCGAAAAACTTCATGCCTAATGGCAAATATTTTTCCAACTTTTTCACATCCCTCTTTTGGCTTTTTGCATAGAGGAAGGTCTCTTTTATCGCAGGCAATTTTCACTACGACATTTGTTCCGCGCTCGCAGATGACCTGATTGGAAGTATCATCTATATACCCACGGGTCAGTGTTTTATCATTAGGGAATTTTTTTTCGCAAAAAGAAGTTACTTTTTCATAAGAGCCCATACAATCAAGATGACTTCTATCTTTTTTATCAACTAATAAGAGATCGGTATGGCCAAGGGCCTGACAGGCTTCTTTAATCGTATAAATTTCAACACGCTTCATCGTCACAGAGTGGTCGATAACTTTCGACCACGCTGAATTGACGACAAAAAAAAGAAGAAGATATTTCATTAAGCAGGAAAAAGTCCACGAAGTCTCATGGCCTTACTTAATCTTTTTAGAGCTCCAATCATGGCAGCTTTTTTCATATCAACATTGTACTCTTCTGAAGCTTCTACAACTCTATCAAAAGCATCTTTAAGAATATCGTGAAGTGTTTTATTGATTCGCTCAAGGTCCCAGAAAAAGTTTTGGAGTCCTTGTACCCATTCAAAATAGGAAACAATCACACCACCGGCATTACATAAGATATCAGGAATAATAAATGATCCCTGAGCTGTTAAATGTTCAATGGCATCTTTTGTTAATGGTCCGTTGGCACCTTCAGCAATAATTTTCGCTTTTACTGTATGACAATTATCCTTAGTCACTACACCATCGATAGCCGCTGGAATTAAAATATCTACATCTAAAGCCAGGAGCTCGTCATTAGATATTATCTTATGACTTCCTTCCATATCCTTTAAATAATTTCTTCTCTTAACCCATTCAACACATTTTTCAATATCCAATCCTTCTGGATCGTAAATAGCTCCAGAAACATCGCTAATAGCAACGACTTTGGCTCCTTGAGCAGCGAGGTCTTCAGCGGCTGGGGCACCAACCTTACCAAAACCGTGAATTGCAACAGTAGAACCACTCACTTTTCTATTAAGTTTATCGCAAGCAAAGTTCACACAATAAGCAACACCTTTCCCCGTAGCTTCCGCTCGTCCAAGTGAACCACCAATTCCGATTGGCTTACCTGTAACAACGCCAGGAACTGTATAACCTTTGATCTGAGAATATGTATCCATAAACCAGGCCATGGTCTGTCCATCAGTTCCAATGTCTGGAGCTGGGATATCGATATTTGGACCGATAATCATATTAATTTCGGTCGCGTATCTTCTTGTTAGCGCCTGAAGCTCTTGTCTTGAAAGCTCATTTGGGTCAACTTGAATTCCACCTTTTGCTCCACCTAAAGGCAAACCAACAAGGGCACACTTAAAAGTCATAAGCATCGCAAGAGCGGCTGTTTCAGAAAGATCAACTTTAGGATGATAGCGGATACCACCTTTCCCAGGACCAATTGTCATATTATGCTGAACTCTATAACCCATAAAAGTTTTTACAGTCCCATCATCCAAACGAATTGGAACGGCAACTTGTAAGGCTCTTTTTGGATATTTTAAACGATCAAGAATATTTGGATCTAAATCCATAGTTGATGCAGCTACTTCAAGCTGCTCGAATGCGTCCTTAAAGAGAGGACTTTCAAATAGACTCATTGAATCTTCCTTTCATACTTCTAATTATAAATTAGGAGCAATCTAGCGCGGTTTAGCGAAAAATCCAATACTCTATTTCTTAAAAAGAAGTGTTAAACATCACTTCCATTCTCTGGTTAGACTCGCCGCCCAAGATCATTTCTTTTTCAGACTGCGTAGAAGAGACTCTACCGATTAGTTTCTTATAGATTGGACGTTGAAGACTGGCCGTCCAGTTCTCTTGAGACACCTCATAATCAATTTGAGCCTGAAGATTAAAATCCTCAAAGTTCTTAATAACATTAACTTTTAAGTCATCGTCATTTGCTTGATAGTTAGCATTTGTCTCAACACCGATTTCCTTAAATTCTTTTCTCGCATCCATATGGACTTCGCCTTTAAGGTTGGTTGTGGCCTTATACTCAACGTATGGGTTTCTAACTTCCATTATGGCCTTGCCTTGAAGAACTCGAGCCTTGAACTTAAGTTTAATATTTTCAGTTACATTTGCCTCAGCATTAGGCTTAAGAGCCTTTTGTGCCTGACCTACTGTATGAAGTGCTGAACCTTCCTCAGCTTTTTTAACCTCTCCAGATAAGCGCTTATCAGCATATTTTAAGATCATTCTTTGAAGGTAAGCCTTTTTAGTATCGACGCTATCAACATCGTAAACACCCGTGCTTTCTAGGTTCCAAGTTTTTGCATACTCTTGGGTTTCCTGCCATTCAGCTAGGTCTTTCTTGATTCCAACTAAAACTCCTGCATCATCTTCAACTAGAATTTGCTGAGTCCAAGACTTACTTTCAACTGGAAGAGGCTCGATCTGATCATCTGGAACAAAGTTTGATGGACCACGGCCACGAACTCTATAAGATGGATTAAGCATCTTAAGCATGACCAGATTTTCCATATCGTCTTGAGGCTGTGATTCACAAAGAGCTAAGTTACTGAAAAGAAAAGACAGTAAAAGGACAGACAGGTGTCCAAAGTTTAAACAGTGAATGGGAGATACTTTCTTTTTTACAAACATGCTAACCCTTTGATTTTATGGTGCTTACTACACTTTCCCCATTTAAAAATGCAATTGGCGTACCATAACAAAATTGTAGCAAAACAAACGCACTGACGCGCCTAGTTGCAATTATTTACAACCCTTGATTTTCCTAAGTACCTGAAAATACAATTTTAAAGATCTACGATCTCTTTTGTCTCTTCTAAAAGTTGCTCCATCAGCTTTCTGGTCTTCTTATCCATAGGTAAGTCTTTAGACTTAGCTTCCATGGCCTTTAAGAAAGCGTTGGCCGAAAGTCCTCTTGGAAGTGCAGGGGCTTTTTTAGTCTGCTTTCTTCCGGCCTGAACAACTCCCCCGGCCTTAAGAACTT
Source organism: Halobacteriovorax sp. (assembly GCA_002720865.1). Classification (GTDB taxonomy): domain Bacteria; phylum Bdellovibrionota; class Bacteriovoracia; order Bacteriovoracales; family Bacteriovoracaceae. The sequence goes on along the minus strand of PBIO01000014.1, from coordinate 557,083 downwards.
TTTTAAGCTGTGCTCGCTTAGTCATCTCACCTTTTAGGATTTGCCCTTCAATTTCTTTTCTAAGCTTTCCTTTTTTTAAGGCGTCCCACTCGAGCAGAACATACTTTTCAATATTATAAGATTTTGCTGCTTCCCTAATCTTTTTAGGAAGCTTTGCAATTAATAATGAGCGGTGAACTTCGGACTTTGAGATCCCAAGTGCCGCGGTGATTTTTCTTTCACTGGCCTTTGTAGCCTTTTGATAATTTAAAATTCCATCTGCTTTATCAATAAAGTGAAGAGCTTCTCTTGAAGAGTTTTCTGAAAATTGAATTGCCATCAATTCTTCTTCAGTTTTTCCTTCAAGAACAAAACAAGGACAAGCTTCCATATCAATGGAGCTCATCGCTCTAAATCTTCTCTCTCCACAAATTAGGGTGTAAACACCATTTCTTAAATGTAGAACCAGCGGCTGGATGAGACCATTAGCTTCGATGTTTTTTGCTAATTCTCTAATTGAAGAATCATTAAACTTAGTTCGAACCTGTTCTCTAACGACGACATCTTTAAGTTTAACTTCTGAAAGGACTGCTCCTTTTAAAAGTTTATCATCCGCTAGTTTGAAGAGGTCTCTATCAAGTTTATCCGAGTGATCGATAGTTTTTCTTTTTCTCTTCGATACTCTTGGTGCAAAGTTCTTTGCCATATTTATTCCTATCCTAAAAATTAAAGATTAAGTGACTTCCAAAGTTTTTTATAATCATCAGCACCTTTAGTTTTCTTACCCATCATAAAAACCGGCTTCTTCGTAGAAATCGACTCTTGCATCTGAACAAGGTTTCTAATTGGCGGAGTGATATTAAAAGACTGTGAAAGCTCTTCGAGTCTTTGTTTTTCAATCTTTCTTCTAGCGTTAACCATCGAAGGAATAATATTAAACTGTAATTTTGGATTTTCAGTTTCTTTGATAATTTCAAAGGTATCCATCAATTCTTCAAGTCCATCAATTGAATAGTCTTGAGCTTGAGTTGGAATCAAAATTCGATTACTCGCTACTAATGACATAATAAGTTCGTCACCTAACATCGGAGGTGTATCGATAACGACATAGTCATAGTGCTCGGCGATTGCTTCTAATCTAATTTTTAAAAGTCTTTCTTTCCTTCCCGCACCTTTTCTAATTTCTGCTTCTGATAGAATCATTAACTTAGAAAGATTTGCGAGGTGCCTACTTGCAGGTATTAGGCTGATATTGTCGTGAAATTCATCACCACCATCAATTGGAACGACGACCTCCTCTGCTTCTATATCTCCGATGAGCCACTCTGGTATCAGAGTTCGTTGAATCTGAACGCCAAAGGTTGAACTTAAATTTGCCTGTGAATCTAAATCGATAACAAGAACTTTGTTTCCCTTATGAGCAAGATGACAAACTAGCTGGTAGCACTGCATTGTTTTACCAACTCCACCCTTGTTATTCGCGACTGTTATTACTTCCATAAATTCACTCCTTCGAATTTGGAAAATAGCTAAACTATTAAAATTTTAGAAACTCTGTTACACATCGTCAAAGAATCTTACTCTTAAAATGCATCGCACAAGACGGGGCGCAAAAATTCAAGCAAAAAAAAATATGCTACAAAGAAGCTCAACTTTTCAAACCCCCGACTACGAGGTGAGTTCAATGATTAATGAAATTGATTCGAAAGAATTGAAAGAAAAACTAGATAGAGGCGAGAACATCATTTTAATCGATTGCCGCGAGCAAGAAGAGTGGGATGACGGTCATATTGCCGCCGCAAAACTTATTCCTCTAAGCGAATTTGAACAAAGATATGCTGAAGTCGGTCCGACAGATGCTGAAATTATTGTTCAATGTAGAAGCGGAAAAAGAAGTTTAAACGCCTGCATGATTTTACAAAATAACGGTTATGAAAATTTAACAAACTTGGCCGGCGGAATTTTAGGTTGGGCCGAACACGGATACGAAGTAGTTTAAAAAAATGTTAAACCTATTTACTGAAGAGCATTCAAATAAAACACCTATTCCCCTAAGTGAAATTAGTGACGAAGAGGTAATCAAAGAATTAAAAGCGCTTAAAGAAGAGTTAATTCCAAAGCATTTAGTTCTTGGTCATCATTATCAAAGTAATGAAGTCATCCAATTTGCGGATGAAACTGGTGATAGTCTCGCTCTTGCAAAGAAAGCAGCAAGTATTGAAAAACCCTATATAACTTTTTGTGGGGTTCACTTTATGGCAGAGACCGCTGACATGTTAACGAATGATGATCAAAAAGTAATACTGCCTGATTTAAATGCCGGCTGCTCAATGGCAGATATGGCCAATAATGAACAGGTTGAAAAAGCTTGGAAATTCTTTAGCAATTGCACGAAAGATAAAATAACTCCCATCACCTATATCAACTGTACAGCCGAGCTAAAGGCTTTTGTAGGAAATCATGGTGGAGCTATTTGCACATCTAGTAATGCCAAAAAGATTATTGAGTGGGCTTTTAAACAAGGTCAAAAATTGCTTTTCTTTCCCGACCAACACCTCGGACGCAATACCTGTTTTGATATGGGAATCTCTTTAGAAGAAATGGTCGTTTATAACCCAAATATGCTAAATGGTGGCCTAACTCCAGAGCAGGTAGAAAAAGCTAAAGTCATTCTATGGTATGGCTACTGCAGTGTTCATCAAGGATTTACAAAAGAGCAAGTTGAACAATTGAAAAATGATAGACCCGATGTTCAGGTAATCGTTCATCCTGAGTGTAGTTTTGATGTTGTTCAAGCCAGTCATGACAATGGATCAACAAGTTATATTATCAATAAAATTGAAGCTGCTTCACCTGGAAGTAAGTTTGCTGTTGGCACAGAGATTAACCTTGTTAATCGCTTGGCCGAGCGATTTAAGGATAAAGAGATTTTCTCACTTTCTCCTTACCAATGTTTATGCACAACCATGTACCGAGTAAGGCCAAGATGGCTTCTTGCTTCGTTACTAGCAATAAAAGAAGATAAACCTATTAATGTAATTAAAGTATCAAAAGAAATTCGTGAGCCCTCTTTAATCGCTTTAGAGAGAATGCTTTCAATTTCTTAAAATAGAGAGAGAACTATTATGATTTATGCCGACTATAATGGATCAGCCCCGATCTGTGGTGATGTAAAAGAGTATTTAATAAATAGACTTGATAATGGTCCTTATTCTAATCCGAATGCCATTCACCACCTGGGACAAAAAGTTCTCATGGGCATGGAAAATGCTAGGTTTACTTGCTCAAAAATTCTAGGTTGCAAGCCTGGCCAAATACTTTTCAATTCCGGTTCAACTGAAGGTATCTCTCATATTTTTTATTCGCTCCTGTGCGGAAAACTCGAAGAAGGTAAGAACGTAATCATCACAAGTGGTATCGAACACTCAGCTGTAGTTAAGACGGCCAAATATTACGAAGAAAAAGGATTTACCCTAAAAGTATGTCCTACACTTGCAAATGGTGTCGTCAATATGGAAGCTCTTGAGGTCTTTCTAAACGAAACTCCTGGCAGCGTGGCCCTTGTTTCTATAATGGCCGCTAATAACGAAACGGGAGTTATTCAGCCCTATAAAGAAATGGCTGAGCTTTGCCAAAAACATGACACACCTATTTTTAGTGATACGACTCAGCTTATTGGAAAGGCTGATTTCAACTTTGAAGAATCAGGTTTAGATTATGCAGTTCTCTCCGGTCATAAAATTGGAGCCCTAACTGGAACAGGTCTGATTATGGCCAAAGACTTAAATAATCTTAAGCCTTTCATCATCGGTGGAGGTCAAGAAAAAGACCTTCGCGGTGGGACTCAGAATTACTTAGGAAATGAGACTCTGGCCGTGGCCTTAAACTATTATAAAGAAAACTCCCATAAGCTCGAGGCTCTCAAAGTTAAAAGAGAAGAGTTTGAAAATAAAATTAAAGAAGAGTTTCCAAATGTTGTTATTATGGGAGAAGACGCCCCAAGACTAGCAAGCTCCACTTATATTTCCTTCCCTGGAATTCATGGTCAAGCAGTTCAAATTGAATTAGAAAGTGAAGAAATTTATGTAACAACTAGCTCTGCTTGTTCTGATAACGAGCCCGTTACCTCAAAAGTTTTAAAATCAATGGGTGTCACCGATGAAATTGGTCGAGGAGTCGTAAGAATTAGTCTTGGACTATGCTCCCCTCTTGATTGGTATGATAAAATTTTCGATACTATTACGAGGGCTTATACAAAACTAGGGAAAATAAAAAGTTATTAATGATTAGACTTAGTTTATTCATATTAGTATTTCTCGTATCCACTTGTACCAAGAAAGGACCAAGTCGTCTTTATTCATTACCAGAATGGAAAGAGGAAACTTCCAGTAATTACCAAAGACTTATGGTTGCCATCTCTAATAATGAAGAGGGCCAACTAAGAACAGAGCTCGCACCAATCCCTAAAAATATTATTAAACCTGGAAATCCTTCCTCAATTGAGTATGGTGGTCCAAGCTTCCTCTCTAGCTATGTCAGTATTTTGAGAAAACGCTTCGGTGAAAGACTAATTCTACTCGACTCGGGAAGATTTCTAAAAAAATCAGTGAACAAAGAAGACCAAAATGCGATGCTGAAGTTCTACGATCATTTAAACTATGACGGCGTTCTTTTCACTGAAGAAGAGGTCATACGATTTTTATCAAATGAAGAAGAGTTAATCTCAAATAAGATACCATTTATAAACTCAAATATTATTAACCTAAAAACAAAAAAGCTTCTCACCAAAGGCAAAGTTACCAGCTCAAAAATTTTACTCAAAGATGGACTTAAGATTGGTCTTATCGGGTTAACAAGCTATGAGGGACGAAAAGTTTTATCTCATGACTATTTTAAGGGTATCTACTTTGAAAAACCGGCCGTGACTTTTCTTGAGTACAAAAATTATTTAAAGAAAAAAGGGGCAGACATAATCATCTTAATGGCCAGTTTAAAAACTGAGTGTGAAAGTAAGCTTCCTCCTAAAACATTAAACTCACCTAGACCAAATTGGGCCAAAATATACTGTAAAAATAATAAAGATGATCTTTTAAGATTTTTGAAGAGAATCCCCAGAGGCTCCTTAGACTTACTGGTACTGACTAATAGTGATTCACAGCTAAGAGGTTACTTACTAGATACACCTGTTATTTCGACCCCGCCCTCTTCAGGCTTTTTACGAATGGTTGAGATATTTTACGACAAGAATGAAAAGAAATTAATTTGGGATAAAAGCTTACTCCACCCAAAAATTCAGCTATGTCAGAACTTTTTTAAAGCTACTTCCGATTGCCATATTAATACTAACTTCCCAGGTTATAAAGAAAGAGCGAGATTATTAAAAAGCACGGCCTTACAATTGATGCCGGCAATCTTTTTAGGTCATGAAGTAAAACCAGATCTTTCAGTGAACTCATTTCTTCCCATAGTAAGATAATCCTATTTACAGATTAAGACTTCATTTTCATCGCAATAGGTTTCAAGACCGTCTCTACAAATGCCCGCTTTAGAGCCCCTAAAGCAGTAGCTTCCATTTTGAGGTTCTTCAAATCCAGTTCCTCTCGGACAAGCAGGTTGATTTCGTTCTCCGCAACGAGAGCTACCACAAAGCTTACTTCCTCCATTTTTACAGGCATGATCTACAACGGAGTACCAGCCTCTCTTACAGGTTCCACATTCAAAATCCTGTAGAATCTTACAAGATCGATCCACTCGATAACAAAACTTGTAATTATTTTCAGCATAATTTAGCCAAACGTCTCCATCAATGACAACTGGTCTGCCTAGCTTTATATCCCCAGTATATACCCTCATTCCTGGAGCTAAAGTTTCTCTCCAAGGCTCATCATATTTTTCAAAATTTTTCGTTTTATATTGAAGTTTATTAGGATTCTTTAAATTAGAGGTAACAGTATTATATAGAGGAAGTTCTAAAACCAAATCCTTTTCGTCTTGACGGGAAACACTGAAATAGAAATGAAAAGCCTTGAACTCTGTTTTTAATTTTAAGTTTCTTTCTCTTTTTGAGGTAAAGTAGAGTTTCAAGTGACTTAATTTACTTACTTTAATTTCGGGTTTTCTTTCTAAGACATTCTCACAATTTTCAGTGCTCTTAACTTTGGTGATCTTTAAAATGCCCTTTCCCTTACTTAGCCTTTTATGAGGAATCCTATAAAAAAGACAAAGTGTACTATCCTGTTTCTCAATTCTTAACAAAGTCTTCCAAGTCATCTGGGGAGAAATAATTGATTTTTGAGGAAAAAAACTAGCTTTATCCATGGCAATAATTTTATGAGAGCCAGAGAACTCTTTTACCATATAAGCTTTTAGATATTTTAGATTCGGCTCCTGGTCCTTACAAGAAATAAGAAAAAGAATAAGAAATATTAATGAGATTATGGACTTCATTTCCAAACCTCTTGCATACAGCGAAAACCAAGCTCTAGATTTGAATAATCGTCTAGCGCCGGTGCTCCCAATTTAGAAAAAACAAAATCCCTCTTATCAAAACTTTTTCCATTCCACATGGCCCTTAAGCCCAGCTGATGCCATAGACTCTCGACAGAGAAGTAAATACTTGAAGGGACTAAAACCTGATCTTCAAATTTAATATTTCTTACGACCTCCATTTTTCCCCCAAGAGGATTCTTAAGTCCCATCCATGAAGGCAAAGATGTATCCTTCTTGCCTATGCATTCTTTTGAATAAAGATAGTCGCAATATTTAGATTCAAATTTAAATTTTTTATCGGTCTGTGCTTTGTAAGGAAATTCACTTTTGTAGTTTCTACTCCAAGGAAGTTTTGGTCTTAAAAATTCTTGTGGACGGTTATTCCTAATATCCACAGGGTGAAAGGCGGCAGCATCCAATATATGAGACTCTAGAAGCTGCATACCTCTAGAGGCGCAAACTCTCTTCATTTGCGCTATTGTTTTACCTTTTGCAGAACTTAGATTCTTATCGATAAAGATTAAACGCTCGAAGTTATCAAAGCGAAATTCTGATTTAGGGTTCTTGTCAGGACCAAATCCATATATTCGCTTTGGTAAAAATATTTTATCGCAGCTATTCTCTAGTAAGATTGAAAGTTTTGAGTCTCTAAGTGAAATATTTAAGCGAACACCATCTAAAGGGGCCATCCTCCCATGCACTTCTCGCGATACAGTCTCGGCCTTACCAAGCTTTATCTTGCCAACTCCCTTAAGGCTTGGACTTATTGATGAGTTTTTAAGCACACAGTTTAAAAGCTTTTGATTACATTTTGTATTTTCACCATACTCCTCAACGGGGCATTCTTTTGACGCTTCTTTATAAAGCTCAGAATAAATGCCCTTTCTCCAGACTGACCAAACCTTCGAAGAGGCCTCAAGCAGTTTAAGCTGATCTTCCCCTTCCTGAACAAATTGGTCGGTTATAGACTTTTGGTATCCCAAATAGCCAAAAACCCCGATTCCTGCCCCTACGAGTAGTGACATAATAGTGAAGAGAAATTTTGGTTTAGCTTTGCGCATAAAATGTGCCGTCCCAAGGGAATTCGGTGCTGGAGTGATACAATTATAGAGAGAAAACAGCTGTTTATAAAAGGGTATTTTATGGACTGGATAAAAGAAGCCAACCAACAAAATCAACATCATCAAGAAGTTCTTTCCTATAACGATTATATGGAGCTTTTTGAAAAAGATCCTCGTCGGGAATCTAGACCTACCTTCGAGTACTTATTCGATATGTTAAATTATTTTGGAAAAAATGAAGATGGCTCTTATGCCTTGTTCACTAAAAAACATATTGATACACAGAAAGTATTTGGCCAAAGAAAAGTTCAAGAAAATATCATTCAAAATCTCGTTAATTTTCAGGATGAAGGTTTTAATAACCGTTTTATTCTTTTAGTTGGTCCAAATGGCTCTTCTAAAAGTTCGATGGTTAGAAAGATAATGAAAGGCGCTGAAGAATATTCTGAAACCGACGACGGAGCAATTTATTCTTTTAGCTGGATCTTTCCTATTGATAATTATATTAAAGGCACTCTCGGTTTAAACTCTGAATCAAGTAGCTCTAAAGATTTGCTCTCTTTTGCTTATCTTGAAGATAAAGAAATTTCAGCCATCCTTCCCAGCGAGCTTAAAGATCACCCTCTTCTTCTAATCCCAAAAGAATATAGACAAAAGATTCTTGAAGATCGTTTATGTGATTTCCCTGACTTCCTAGAACATGTTAAGAAAAGCTACCTCTATCAAGGTGATCTCTCTAAAAGAAATCGCATGATCTATGATGCCTTATTAAAAAACTATAAAGGTCAACATGATGAAGTCCTAAAACATATTAGAGTTGAAAGAATTAAAATTTCTAAAAGGTACTCCTCTGGGGCCGTTACGATTGAACCTCAAATGCATGTTGATGCACGAATGCAGCAAATCACAATGGATAAAAGACTTGGTAATCTTCCACCAAGCCTTCAATCCCTTAATATGTTTCAACTCAGCGGTGAAGTTATCTTAGCAAATAGAGGGATCCTTGAGTTCTCTGATCTTCTTAAAAGACCTCTTGATACCTATAAATATCTTCTTACAACAATGGAAACCGGTCATATTAATCTGGGTGGTATTGTTACTGAGCTGGATATCTTTTTTATTGGAACAAGTAACGAGGTTCACCTTGCAGCCTTTAAGCAGCATCCTGATTTCAATTCTTTTAAAGGAAGATTTAACTTTATTAGAGTTCCCTATCTTCTAAATTATAAAGACGAAGAAAATATTTATCGTGAGCAGATTGAAGGGCTAAGTGATAAAGCGACTTTTGAACCACATTCCCTAACTGCATTATGCTTATTTGCCGTCATGTCTAGACTTCGCTCAAGCCAGACCAAAAACTTTGACGATAAAAAGCTTGCAACAATTATTTCGAATATAAACCCACTAGAGAAATCACTTTTTATTGCGGACAATATAATGCCAGATCGCCTTGATTCGGAGAGCAAGCAAATTCTTCTAAATGGTAAGGAAGATGTTTTAAGTGAATTTGAGTTTGAAAATCTCTACGAAGGAAAATTTGGTATCTCGCCAAGAGATATGAAAAAAATAATCTATAAACTTTCCAGCCGTCATGAGCAGGTTACTTTTGTTGAAATTATCGAATATTTACAAAAGTTAATCACAAAGAAGAACGACTACGACTTCCTCAACATGACGCCGCAAGCTGATTATCATCATCCGACCAGGTTTATTGCATTAATCAAAGATCATTGCATAAACCTATTTGACCAAGAGTTAAGAGAGTCACTGGGACTCGTTGATGAGCGCTCTTACGAAGACTACATCAGACGCTATATTGAAAACGTGAATGCTCTTCTCAAGGGTGAAAAGGTTAAAAATACAATTACGGGTCGATTCGAGCCAGTTGATGATTATTTTATTAAGGAATTTGAAATTAATATTGGGCTTAAAGAAAAAGTTGAGACTTATAGGTCCCACCTTATTTCTACTTTAGGTGCCTACTATCTTGATAATCCTGGTGCCGACATAAATTACGATGAGGTTTTTCCAGATCTTGTGACTAAACTTCAAGAAAGCTTTAGAAAAGAGCAGAAGAAAGTTATTGAGAATGTGGCCAAAAATCTTGTCTTTTTTGAAGCTGAAATTTCAGAAGATGATAAAACTCCACTATCTCAAAAACATAAAGACCAAATTCAAGTCATCGTAGATAATCTTCAAAATAAGTATGGATATTCTCTTAATGGTGCCCTTGGTGGATTAAAATATTTAATAAAAGAACGCTATTGATACTAGAGAAAAAATTCCATCCAGATTATTTTGCCATCACTTATCTCGTTGAAGATAATAGTGATGGCCTTCGTCTAGATCAATACTTAAGCTCCTACAATCCATCCTTTAGCCGGGAAGAGATCAAACGAAGAATCAAAGATGGTCATGTCATCATCCTCGATAGACCAGGTAAACATAAACCCACGACTAAGCTTAGAGTTGGGGATAAATTAGTTCTTACTCTTCATAAAACAACTCACGAAGATGAGTATTGGAATGGAGAAAAGTTAGAGCTCGATACGACTCCTAAAACTATCTTTGAAGACGAAGATCTAATTGTCATCTCAAAACCTCCCTACATGGCAACTCACCCCACGGGTAAACATCTCTTTAACTGCGCCACGGTCTTCTTTGAAAATATTCATGGAAAAACCATCCACTCTATACACCGTTTAGATAGAGAAACTTCAGGTATCCTACTCCTAGGAAAATCTCCAAAAACGGCCCAGACTCTAACCCCACTGTTCGAAGAGGGACTTGTCCAGAAGGCTTATTTCTTTATGGCCAAAATTCATAAAGACTACAATGGAGATGACTTCTTTAGCTCTGAAAAGAGACTTGGAACTGAAAGCACTGGAAAAGACCGAGTTTATATTTTTGCTTATGATAAAGAAGATAACCGTGGAAAATCTGCTAAAACTGAATTTAAAATCCTCTACAAAAACGAAACCTATGTTCTTGGGTTAGCCTTTCCAAAAACGGGAAGACAGCATCAGATTAGAGTCCACGCCAAAGACAATGGCCTCCCTCTAGTTGGGGATAAGCTTTACCTTGGTTCATACCAGATGTTTCAACGATTTAAAGACCTCTGGGCCTCACCTGAAGATCATACAGAAATGGAGCTACCAAGACATGCTCTTCACGCGGTTGGCATTTATTTCGACTATAAGAACGAGAAGAGACTCTTTAGAGCGGAACTCCCCCACGACTTTATTCCATGGATAAAAGAAAAGTTTTCCTTAGAAGCAGAGGAAATAGAAAAAACCATTGAGTATGAACTTCAGAATTATTTTAAATGATCCTTAAGAAAATTATAAACCCCAAAAGGGCCTTCATTTTCCTTACCCTCTAGAATCACTGAGGGTTTAAACTTAAGTTTATCAATAACTTCATTAATATTAGAAACACCGACCGAATGAGGAAAATGCTTGAACATGGTTTCATCATTTAAGGCGTCACCAAAGTACAAGCATTCATCCTCACTACAATCGGTATGATTTTTCAAGAAGTACGAGACGGCGGTGTACTTTGAAATATCCCCACACCAAAAATTTAAATGGACACTGGATTCTGACCAATTAACATTTTCTTTTTTAAAAAATTCCTTAATCGTTTGCTCTCGCTCCTTATCAGCACGAAGCCAACCAAGCTCGATGGCCCGATCGGTCTCACGTCCAAAAGAATCGGCACTTAATTCTAACTCTTCGACCTCATCATAAAGTTTATCGGTCATGGCCATAAGCCTGCGAGCTTCTATCTCATCTACTAAAAGACGGTCATAAAGAGTGCCATCCTCAGCTCTCCAGGAAAGATTTCCTCCCCCCTCAGAGATAATATGTTTTAGATAAGGCACATGAGTCAAAAGGAAATGAGCCCAGGATTTACTTCTTCCCGTGACAATAATAAGTGGAATATTTTTGGATTCTAAATACGAAACAAGATCAAAAAAAACGGGACCCAACTCTACTCCATGAGTCAAGGTCCCGTCTAAATCTGAGAAAACCAGCCTAGTTTTCACAGTATTAGTTCAAGGGATAGGATAACCCTAGAAATACACCAGTATAACTATCCTTAATATCAACCGTTACTTCTGCACTTGCAGTAAATTTTCTGTAACCATCAAAAGGTAGATTACCTAAGATTCCAAGGTTTACGTTAGCAACAGTCTCATATTGTTTTGTTTCATTAATTAACTGAACACCAAAAGGAAGTGAAGCAAATGGATAAGCTTCTTCACCCCAAAAGTTAAAACCTTTTGAAACCGTAGGTGCTACAGTTAAAATATTTCTTCTAAATTTAAATTCTTTTGCATTCTCAAGACTCGTCTTTATAGACACTCTTGGCTGATTCATATAATCAGGAAAAAGTTCTAGATCTGCACCGGCGAAGATTCTATTGGCGCGATCACCACTAGATAGTCCAAACCCACCATCAAGAACAAGTCTTTTGTTCATCTTGCGGGTATAACGACCTTGCATTCCAACTCCACCACCAGTAGAAGTAATCCCTGTGATCTCAGTCGATACCATGTGCTGCTTTTCCATCAATGGATAAGTCGATTGCCCAGTACCATAAGCCCATACTGATGGTGCCGAGAGTAGTGAAACAATAAAAAGGAGTGCTGAACTCTTTTTCATTTTGATCCCTTCCTTGGTAAAAAAAAATTAAGTGTGTGTGCAAAATGTCTTAAGTAAATTTTTCCAATTAAAACACTTAACGTCAAAATCTTTTTGAACTTTTTTTCTCAAGTAATTCACATAAAAAAATTGTGAATTCAATGTGGAAAATTCTTCGAAGGCCCACTACAAAGGGGCTTCGGCAAATACGGCCCTGCATTATCCACTTTTCCACACTTAACACGGGGCCGTATTTTATTAACATTTTTAGTGATAAAATCAACATTGTTAATAAACTTGGACCAAAAAGGAGTTCCAATGAAGATATTTTTAACAAGTTTTTTCGCGCTATTTTTTGTGACCACAACAATGGCTGGAACTTTTAGTATCGATAATGTTTCTCAGCAAGAGATCGACGCTCTAACTGAAGAACTTGGAGCCGACTGGATCTTTACCACTAACTCTAGTGCAAAGCCCGCGGGAGATATGCTTCCCCTCGTCGGTATTGAAGTTGGGGTTGTAATTGGTGTTACTGAAGCACCTAAGTGGGCCCAGCTAATTAAAGAAGAAGATCCAAATACAGATATAGATAAACTTCCTCACTTAAACTTTATTGGTGCTTTTAGTTTTAAACCTCTAGGACTCACCTTTGAGCTTGGGTTTATTCCAGAAAAATCATCTGACGGGGCCACGATTAAAAACACGGGCCTTGGGATTAAGTGGACCTTTCTTGATCATATTATCTATCAGCTGGCCGTTCGTGGTCACTTTAACTCAAATGAACTTTCCTTCGTAGATAGCTCGGCCGTCGCTGGTGGAAGTGCTGTTGGTAGAACAGCTTTTGAAACCACAACTATGGGCGTACAAGTTTTAGCTGGTGCCGATCTTCTTGGTTTCTTTGAACCTTACGCGGGACTTGGTTTTGTTAAATCATCCACTGACACAAAACTTTCGGCGAATATCACAGTGACCGATATCTCTCTTGTGGGTAACCGGGCCATCGATTCCTCCCACTCATCTGTGCATTTTCTAGCTGGCGCCGTCTTTGACCTGGCCATCCTAAATATCGGCCTTGAGTATATGAATGCACTTGGGACCAGCAGAATTACTGGAAAATTCTCAATCAACATCTAGTAATTTCAATCACTTAACCTAATCAACAAACTGAAAATTCCGGGGACTTATTGACGAGTCCCCACTCTCTCTTTATAAAGGTTTCTATCTTTGCGGTGGCTGTAGTTCAGTTGGTAGAGCGCCAGATTGTGATTCTGGTTGTCGTGGGTTCGAGTCCCATCAGCCACCCCATTTCCCGCACAAATTGAATTTAAAAAAAGCTTTTGATTACAAAGCAGATAAGGCCTATTGAAGCTAACCAAACGAACATGCCAGGTTTGGCCGTTGGGTGAGTCCATGAAAGACGAATATAATGATAGTCGCACCAACCGCCGGTAATAGGAACGGCGCCGGGGTGATGGCGAGTATGTCCCGGCTTTTTGCAAACCATGCAGGTTCCGCAAAATTCAATGGTGCCCACTTCTTCTTTTGAACAATAACAATTGCGCTTATTGGAGTCTGATTTAGATAGACCCTTTAAGTATTCTTGCTTTAGTTTCTTTTTTTCTACTTTATCCAAAACATAATTACTATAGAATGATATTTTAACTATCACCAATATAATTAAAGTTAAGGAATTCTTATGAGTTTAGATGCAATCGGAATAGCCTGTAAGGATGTTCAAAGGACCATTAAGTTTTATGGTTTGTTTGGGATCGAGTTTAAGGAATTTGGTGAAGGACATTTTGAAGGAACGACTTCAAGTGGTCTTCGTGTGATGCTTGATTCATTTGAGCTTATGAAGAAGATTAACCCAAAATGGCAGGAACCTATGAGTCCTGGGATCACGCTTTGCTTTTTGCAAGACTCTCCCGCAGACGTCGATTCGGTTTTTAAGTCTGTGGTCGAAGCAGGTTTTAATGGTGAGAAAGAACCTTGGGATGCATTTTGGGGTCAAAGATACTCTACGGTTAAAGATCCGGATGGAAATCAGGTGGATATTTTTGCGGCTCTTTAGAAGTTTAATCATCCTTATTTTTTTAAGTGGCTGCACCTGGACCAGTGAAAAGGGATGGCACCCAACTCCTGATCCGGTCGGGGAGAATAAGGAGAGATCTGCACTTTCTTGTGTAGGTGAGAATGAATTTGGAAAATTCACCAAGGGCGGTGGATGCAATGAGTTTGGCTGCTGGCTTGAGGGCGGGTCCTGCAATCAGTTCGGCTGCTCCGTAAACGGAAAATGTAATTCAAAAAGCTGTGAAAAGAAAATTGAATCCATTGAATGCCATGAGTAGAATGTTATTTAATAAATAATTTATAAGGATTAAAAATGAGTAATGAGTTTCAAGAGTTTATAAATAAGTGTTGGTCTAATCACGATTCAAAATCGTTAGAGGTGGCGGAAGACTTAGAAAAAAACTTACACCTGATTGATACTACTGACAAAATTCCTGGTTATGTCTCGATCGTTGTGCATACTTTTGGGGGCCATTTAGGAAAATGGAATGAGGCTTCTTCTTTATTAAGTAAGATTGAAGAGCTTCCAAGCTTTGAGAACAATCAGGCGGTTTATAGAGGGCAAGCAAGTTTAGCCTACTGTATGGACAATAAGGAAAACTTCTCTAAGTACTCCGGCCTTTGCACTGATGAAGGAAGTTTGGTTCGAATTTACGCCGTGGCAGCGAGCGAGTTAACCGGTCAAGGTGAAATAGAAAAAGCCACTCTCGCCTTTGAGAAGGCTAATTCTGAAGCACCTGATGGCATAAACTCTTCAAACCCAGCGGCCAAGGCACTTGCCGTAAGCGGGAATAATCTGGCCTGTGAATTAGAGGAGAAAGAATCAAGAAATGAATCTGAGATAGCCTTAATGTTAAGCGCTGCTAAAACAGCTAGAAAATATTGGGAAATCGCCGGAACATGGGTTGAAGTTGAAAGAGCGGAGTATCGATTAGCTATTAGTCATTTAAAGGCCGAAAAATTTAACGAGGCTCTTATGCATGCTCGAATCTGTGAATCTATCTGTATAGAAAATAATGCTGATCCCTTTGAATTATTTTTTGCCTACGAAGCTCTAACAAAAGTAAATAGGGCCATTTGTGTAGATTTAAAATCTAAGGTGAAGGAAGAGTACCAGGGCTACTGCCAGATTCCTTAGCCTAAGAATAAGCAATCATTAAAATCTGTAATAAGGTGCCACACGAGGCCAAGTGCTAAGGCGCGAACTTTCCAGTTGGGGATGAGAAAGAGCATTAGGTAGACACCTGCGGCCCAATAGGTATGGAGAGGGTGAAAGTTAATGCTGCAGCGATTTGGATCGAAAATCGGAGTGGCCAAAAGATGATCAAGATCTATTAACATGGTGGAAAGCATAATAAGACCAGCGATCTTCCAGTTCTTTTTCCAAAATAATTTGGCAAAAAAGAAAGGAATCAAAAAGTGGCAAGAATAATGGAGAAGATCTCTTATGATTTCGACTTCTAACCCCGAAGCTGATGGATTATTATTTAATAAATATAATACCTCATAAGATGGAGCAAAGATGATTGAAATGTTGGTGGGACTAAATATTACAAATGAGGAAGGCTACGCTAACTACCGTGCCGGCATGACTCCCCTTTTAGAAGCTGCTGGAGGTGGATTTGGCTATGATTTTAGGGTCGCTGAAACTTTAAAGAGCGAAACAGATGAGAAAATTAATAGAGTATTCACAATTTACTTTCCTGACTCAGAGACAATGAATAAGTTTTTTAGCAATTCAGAATATTTGGATATTAAAAAAGAGCATTTTGAAGGTGCCGTCGCTTCAACTACGATAATGCAAACCTACAAAAGAAAAGAGTCTTAACGCAGCTCAGTCATAGGTCTTTTTAATTTAAGATGTTATCCTTAAGTATGCATGAAAAAGCCCTGATCTTCCTTGAGAAGATCTTTTCTATTTTAAAAGAAAAAAAGATTGATATCGGCAATTGGGAAATTGATCATCTTTGTTATCGAACTTCTAGTTTGGATAATTATTCTGAACTAAAAAGCTTATGGTCTGGTTTAGGAGAGCTTCTTATTGAATCAGAAGTTAATGGGCGGGATATAGCAACCTACAAGCTTCATAAGCCTGTTGTTTTTAGGGATTATATTATTCCTCTAGTTGAAGTTCCTGCTCCCAAAGAAGGAAAGTCCACTTTGGAAGGATTTGAGCATATTGAAGTCGTAATAGATGTCGAATTCGATGAGATAATGAAACGCTTTTCTCACTTAACCTTCGACACAAAGGCCCTCTCAAAGGAGTTAAACCCAGAGCTTGTGGTTAAGTTCGACGATTGCAGTATTAAGTTTCATCATATGTCTCTTGAAAAGGTAATTGAAATTGAGAAGCAGTCTTAGCTATCCATTTATTTTCTTAGCTAGTTTTTTAGCCTTCATCTTAATTTTTGCACTTAAGTATCCAGTAGACCATCACGCTTATATCCGAATCGTAGAACAAAATATTGCGAATTGTTCTAACTGGGAGTGCTTTAGGCAAAGTGCCTTTACTCATAATATGAGGGGCTCTCTTTTTATTCATTATCTCTTTGATATGGTCAATAGGTGGCAAGGGGGTATCAATGCCCTAGTTCCAAACTTAGTGGCCTCTGCCTTCTTCAATGCTTTTTTTGTCTTAGGACTCTTCTATCACTTAATGGATAAGATTAAAGATAATAGACATCGTCTTTTGTGGTTTACAGGATTCTTCTTAGCTTTTCCTCTTATGATAGTACAGCTCTTTACTATTGAAGATAATATTACCTACTACGGATTTTTTACTTTCTATCTCTATTTTTTGATCAATGATAAATTTGGAAATATTATTGATGGTGCCTTAAGTGGAGTTTTCTTAGGCTTTGCCATTTGGATGCATATTTCACCATTCGTTTTTCTTTTTTTAATAGCTTTAGTTCCATTTTCCAGATGGCTTCCAAATATAAGTGGAAAAAAAATTACGATATCGGTACTACTGGCCTTAGCGACTTATTATTTTTTCCATATCGCCACTCACTTTTCACATTTTTGGCATGGCTCTTTCTCTTTAGCCTTCGAACAAGTTCCGCTCCATAGGTATTTGGAAAAGGCCGTAAGTTTAGAACAAGGTGCCAGAGCTGAAGGGTTAAGCTACTTCCAGGCCCTTCTTATTGGTTTTGAAAATATGAATTACTCTGAGGGTATTCGGATCCTAGGTTATTTAGCATGGATAAATCTTATCATTTTACTTGGATTAAATTTTAAGACCTTCAAAGATAATATCCTCATTATTTTCATCGGAGCAATTGCCCTCTCTCCAGTAGTATTATATGAACCTGAATTTTCAGAACGTTGGGATTTTTTCTTAATTACTCTTTTTATTTTTCTGTTGAATAATCGAACGGTACTAAATTTCACATCTCTTCTGCTTATCTTTGTTTGTCTTCAGTCAGTAAATACGGGGGCTATGCTGGTTCATGCTTCTCCTATCACAAACTCAAAGGCTCAATTCTTAGTTGAGTTTAAAGAACTATATAATAAGTACAAAAATAATGATTACTTTATCTTTGAAAAAAGATTCTTAAGGATTGATCCATTTATTATTTCTCATTTCCCTAAAAAAGAAGAAAATATTTATTTTAGCGATGGAAAGAAGTTCTATCAGACTAACTTTTCTTTAATTGCCAAAGGTATTATCTCTAGGGACGAACTTTGGAATAATATCCATTTCGATGCATGGTCTGCCAAACAAGCAATTCCTGAGCCAAAAGGAATTCAAGAGGTTTCAGATGGTTGCGATATCGTTAAGAAAGAAAAGGTGTATATTTCTGAGACTTTGATAGAATCAATTAAAAGAAACTGTCCGTAGGTAATATGAAAAAAATAGGTGTCTTCGACATACATTTTAGTGAGGAAGAAAGAAAGCTGTTCTATTCTTATTGCGATCAAATATTCGAAGAAGCCTATTTAACCAATCATACCTTTGTAAAAAAATTTGAAAAAGAATTTTCTACATTCTCGAAGATACCCTACTCTCTACTCGTTCCCTCCGGTACGGCTGCCCTCGAACTGGCCCTAAAGACCATTGATGTAAAAGGCAAAAAGGTCATACTACCAACTAATACTTTTATAGCCACGGCCGTGGCAGTAATAAATGCTGGAGCTACTCCTTTAATACTGGATATTGAAAATCAGTACTTTAGCCTTTCTCCAGAACAGCTTAAAAATAATATCGAAGAAGAGGTTGCTGCTGTTATTACTGTTCATATTGGTGGTCATATTTCACCAAGCATTAAGGAAATTCAAAAGATATGTAAGGAAAATAATATTCCCTTAATCGAGGATTGTGCCCATGCTCATGGAGCTTCTCTTGATGGTGCATCGGCTGGTTCTTTCGGTGTGGCTGGATGCTTCTCACACTTTTTAACTAAAATCATGACGACTGGAGAGGGGGGAAGCCTTATTTCTAATAATCAAGATTTTTTTCAAAAAGCCATATCACTAAGAAGATTTGGGCATAAGCTAGATAATCCATTGATTCATGAACTCCCCGGCGGTGGTAATTATAAAGTCAGTGAGTTCCAAGCCGCTCTTGGGGTTGTGGAGCTCAAGAGAATTCAATCGCGAATTGATAAAAGAAGAGAGTTAGCTAAGGCTTATAAGAAGAACCTAGATGGAACAAATTGGAAAGTCATCACTGATTCTCAAGACAGCAAAGGCTCTTATTACAAACAAATCATCATTCCCCCTGAGGAAATTTCCAGAACAGAGATTGAAAGTATTTTAACAAAGGCCCAGATTCCCCTTACCGGAGGTGTTTACAATCATCCATTACATCAACAACCTGTGATGAGGGATTATGTCCAAGGTCAAAGCTTTTCAGTAGCCGATGATTTTTGCTCAAGACATATTTGTCCGCCTTGCTATCCAGAGTTAGAGTTAAAAGATATTGATTTAATCTGTGAGACTTTAAGGAAGTTATGACTGACTACTTCAAAGAAATCTCATATTTAATGATTGAAACCAACTCAAGTTGCAACTTAGCTTGTCCAAGCTGCAATCGGGAAAGACTAAAAGAACTTGGAATGCGGGAAGATAAATATCTTACTTTAGACGAGTTTAAAAAAAATATTAGCTTATTTCATGAATGTCCCCTCGAGATAGTAAAGCTAGAAGGTATTTCAGAGCCCATGCTACATCCTGAGTTCCACTTCATGGCGGAAGAGTTAAAAAGAGCTTTTCCAAAAGCCTTTGTAATTGTCGCAACCAATTGCCAATATAACTTAAAGCGCACCTCATTTCTAAAAACTATTCCATTTACTGACATGTTCTACCTATCAATTGATGGGACAGAGGAGATATTTGAAAAAACTAGGGCAGGCTCTAGCTGGAAAAAGCTCCTTCAGTTTTTGAAAGACCTAGAAGAAAATGTTTCAGAACAAGATCGCTCCTCTAAAATGCATATAAATTTCACGGCCACATTAAAAAACTACCTAGAGCTTCCTAAAATCTACAAGATGGCAGAGGACTATGGGCTTGCAGGAGTAAGGATTAACCTCGCTCAGGATTGGAATCACGATAGACCTAATCCTAATAGTTTCCCTCAGGAAATGATTGAGTACCTTAAGGCCTATAAGAAAGACATTAAAGGCAGCAGCCCTTGGAAATACGATCAATGTTTTTGGCCTAATAATGGTGCCGTGATAGATGTTTTCGGAAACCTGCGGCAATGCATCATTAATACGAGCCAAGAACCCTTAATGAATATCAATGATAAGTCGCTTTCAACCTACTATAATGAGAGTGAGCACTATAAAATAACAAGAAAGAACTTAAGGGAAAACCAACCAGGAGAGGATTGCATAAATTGCGATTACTTTCATTTAGAACCAGTATTAAAAGAAATATTTGAAAATGAGCCAAGCCCCAATCAGCCGAGGAAATTCAAAAGATTTGAAACCGATTGACCTAAAGGTTGGCAACTGCTCAGGTGCCAAGTTCTACATAAAAGAAACTCCAAGCGGTCCCATTTTAAGAAAAGAATTCATTGGAAATACAAAAAAACTTAAAGATCAGTTTAACTGGCTAAAAAATCATTCCGAATTCACCTTTATTCCAAAAGTCTCTAATCCTATTGAGTCAGTAGACAGCTTTAGTTATGAAATGACTTATTATGAGAACGCAAAAAATGCCCATGAAGGCCTTGGGGAAATTGACGAAAACCTTTTTCTTGAAATCCTTTCTTCTATCGAGCAATTAAAAAGAGAAAAAGAAGTTGTTTCACAAGAGCAAATTGATTTTTATTTAAAACATAAGTTAGATAAAAAATTATTACAGTGCTTTCAAAATCATAAAGCAAGAGACTTTGCAGGTACAAACCTTATTCAAGGACAAGAATACCCTTCTGTTGCTCAGCTGATTCAGGATTTAAACTCATATAGCTATATACTTAAAGAAGGAAAGAATAGTGAAATCCATGGGGACCTCACTCTTGAAAATATATTAATAGATTCAAAAAAACCTCTTTTTATAGATCCAAACGGGGAAAATGCTGTTTCTACAATTGAAGTTGAACTAGCAAAGCTTTTTCAATCTTTAAATTCATCTTATGAAGATCTTAGTTTAGATAAATTAAAGGTTTCTGACATCATGGCCTTGAAGGATCATGAACTGTTTATCATACTAAAGAATTATATTCTTAAGAATTATGGTGACGGTGGGCTTTTAAGAACCTATTTCCATGAACTTATTCACTTGGCGAGACTACTTCCCTACAAACAAATAAATCTAGGACATCAGTACGATGATTTTTTAGATCTATTTATTATAAGAAGCCATCAATTTTTAACTATGGTTAAAGAAAAATGACATCCCTGTTGGCCATACCTTGCTATAACTGCGAAGAACAAATTGTCAGAGTCATAAATTCTTTAAAAGAATCAACCGATTTAGCCGTAGATATGATCATTTTCGTGAACAATTGTAGTTCAGATAAAACGGCGGAGAAAATTATCTCTAGCACCGCTTCACTTAAAATTCCTTCTGCACTTATCAATAATTTGAGTAACTATGGCCTTGGTGGAAGCTTTAAACTTAGCTTCCAATACGCTCTTGAAAATAATTTCGAACACCTTATTTTTTTTCACGGAGATGATCAGGCTAAAGTTGCTGACGTAAAAGAAATGATCAGACAAATGAAGTCTGATTCTAGTCTGACAGCTCTCTTAGGATCTCGTTTTGATATAAAAAGTAAACGCAAGGGATATTCCCTTCTAAGAACGGCTGGCAACAAATTTCTCAATTTAATCTTTTCAATTTTTTGCTTTAGGAAAATTACTGAAATTGGTTCTGGTTTAAATATATATAGAGTTGATATGTTAAATTCTTTTAATATAGACCATTGGCCAAATCATATTGCATTTGATGTAAACATAGTCCTAGGTTTGGTTAGTAAAAATTTAAAATTTAAATTCTTCCCCATAACCTGGGAAGAAGAAGATCAAAAATCTAATGCCGGTAACTTTTCTACGGCGCTTTTAGTACTCTTTATGCTGGTAAAATGGAGATTAGGCTTCAAGAATACCTCCCTTCAATGGAAGAGAGAGTTTAAATATGATAAAGTGATCTTATGATTCAAGTTGTTCTTCCAATGGCCGGAGAAGGTCTACGATTTCAAACTGACTACCCCAATAGCTATAAGCCGTTTATTGAAATCGACGGGAAGTATCTTTTCCAATATGCCTTAGACTCACTTAACACTATTGAAAACCTAGAATTAATCTTTATTTTGAGGCATGAGGATGTGGACCACTATGCTAAAATAGTCAAAAATGAATATCCCGATGCCAAAATCGTAATTCTTAAGTCCAAAACAAGAGGTGCTAGTGAAACTGTTCTTAAAGCAAGTGAACACCTAAGCCCCAATGAAAAACTCCTTATCCTAGATTCAGATTTAACGTTCGAAAGCCCTGATTTTTTGGAGTTTATAAAGAACTCAAACGACAATGAAAATGGATTTGCAACTTTCAACTCTTCTCTTCAAAGATTTAGCTATTGTCAGCACGTTGACGGAGCTGTTTTAAGAGTTGCTGAAAAAGAAGTTATTTCCGACAGAGCTATAATTGGTGCCTATTTTTTTGGTTCTACTTCTAGGTTTTTAAATCTTGCAAAAGGAGCGATCTCTAATGAGGTTCCAAATGTGGGTGAGTACTATATCTCTCCTCTTTACAATAAAATCTTAGAGCTCGGTCAAAAAGTATTTTGCTTTGAAGCGGCGAGCTATTCTTCTTTAGGGACGCCGGAAGAAATACAAGAATTTCTTAAGAAAAAGAGCTAGTTCAAAGTTTAATCTCTCTTTAAAATTTCTTTCTCCTGCGCCTCGTATTCTTCAATTTTTTTTCTTAAGATGGCCTCTACATTAGAGTTCTTTTTTACTTCTTCGGACCTAAGTAACTTTTTAAGAGCATATAAGCTTCGATGAACGGCTCCAGATTTAATGGACTCCAGTCTTGATGTAATTCCAAATTCATATGGATATCTTTGAGCATAATAAGTTGCTATGTCTTCGGCTTCTTGATACTTCCCTGCTCTATCGAGACCATCAAGATAGCTATGTATCATTGGGAGGAATGAAGCCGATTCAACTCTATACAAATCTAATAATTCTTTAGCCTTCTTTAACTGTATAGTCTGAGAGTAAGCTTGAACTAAAAAGAGTGCAGCTTCGAAACTATCATTCTTTAAGTTATAAGCTCTCTTTAAATGCTTTAATGCCCTTTGAGGTTCTCCCCTATTAATGAGCTGTGATCCCAGGGCTAATTGTACGTGATAAGAATCTGGATTATTAATTCCTGCTGGGGCCAATAGTTTTATCTCGTCTTGCCAAAGTCCTACCTGTCTACAGCTAGTAAAAATCATCGCGACGACAAAAGCGATTCCTAGAGAGTTTAGTAATTTATTTATCATGACCCCGATTTCTTTTTCTTTTAGGATTTGCCACAAGTCAATTCCAATTAAAGAAACTCCAATTATCGGTAAATACATATAACGATCTGCAACAGTCGAGATTATTTGATAATCAAAGTTAAAGATACCACTCGTTGGGATATAGAAGATTATAAAAATCGCTAATCCCAGTATCATGAATCGGTCTTTCTTTCTGACTGATATAAAGGTCAATCCTAACAGTACTAACGTGAAACCAATTAGGGTTAACAAAAAGCTATTTGACGAAAATGAACTTATCACTTGCTCTAAACTTTTTCCGTAAATACCACTTAAGAGAAGAGGGAAAAAAGATTTTAGGAAATAAAAGTATAGCGAATCAACAAGAACAAGAAGTCTTTGGACTAGGGTTAACTGAGTTTCTAAAACACTTTTTGGAAGTAAAACGACAAAAAAGTAACCTATTAAAAAGACTCCCGGAAGTAATATATAAGGTGCCAGTAAAATCTTTTTCAATGGCTTTTTATTAATAAAATAGTCAAAAACAAACAAGAATAAAGGCAAGACTCCAATTATAGGTTTCGATAGTATTCCTGCGAGATAGAAAAGAATTATGAGTATATCGTTTTTAAGACCTAGTCGTTTTTCATACTGTTCCAAGGCAAGAAACATAAAAAAAACGGCTAACGTACTTCTAAATGAAGAAATCCAAACAACACTTTCAACTTGAAGAGGGTGAATCAAGAAGATGAGTGATATCAGAAAAGGAACACTCTTTGAGAAGTTTCCATGCTTAGAGATTAATTTATATGAGACTTTAAAAAGGATAATTCCGTTTAAAAGGTGTAGAAGAATATTTGCAAAGCGATAAGCCGAAGCCTCTCCTTGTCCAATAAATCCTATCAGCTGCCAAACATTATAAACAACAGGTACATCAGACTTTTGCCAAAACCACTTAAAATTCTCCCAAGTTAAGTCAATCCTTGGGTTATCACGCACATGAAAACCGTCGTCGAGAAAAAAGAAATCAAAGTATAAGGAAGGCAAAAAAACTAAAGTACATAAAAGGCTCAGAAGTCCAATACTGATGTGATTTGGCTTATAAATATGCTCTTCTAAGTCGATCTTTTCCAATTTCTACCTTTTAAAATATTATAACAAACTTATAGGTTAAGAACATCTGACAATTTTTGTTTTCTTTTATTATCAAAAAACTCCGTGATCCTTATAAACTCTTGATACTGAGAATCTTGAAAAGTCGCTTCGTTTAAAAGTTCTTCAACAAGGTAAGTTGTATTTCTTAGAAAATCCTCATAAGTATCAATCTTTTGAAGCCCTTTTAAGTCAAAAATATCCATTAAGAATATCTTTAACTTCTTAGCCACTTCCTTCCTATAATCAATGGGAAGACTTTTAAAAGAAAGCTCATTTGGTGTTTCCAAAAGGTTTATAAGTGGAACTTTTGAGATCTTTTCAAATTTTTGAAGGTATTTCGTTAGCTCTGGAATATTTGCAATATTATAGGCCTGTACGGTCATTTGAATATTTGCTGCCGTTATATTTAGGTCTTCAAAATTGTCTTCAAGGTACTCTAAATTTTTTTCTATTTTTGTCCATTTTGCTGGATAGCGAATATATTCGTAAACATCGTCGATCCCATCAATAGACAAAAAGAGAACCACCCCTTTAAATTTGGGCCATAGTTTTTTTGCCTTCTCCGGAATGATCGTTAAGTTTGTATTGTACCGAAGTTCAATATTCTTTGCGAATCCTCTATCAATTAACATTTCTAAGAATTCCCAAGATTCTTCAATAAGAAAAGGTTCCCCTCCTGCCATATTAATTATCTTGATATCTTTTCCGTTTTCGACGAGGTTTTTATAAAAGCCTCTATCTGAAAACCAGTTAATGCCCTCTAGTTCTTTTCCAAAGTTTTCATCCCCTAAGTATTCCCTGTAGTCATCGATCAATAGCCTTGAAGATCCTGCATCACACATTCGGCAAGCAAGATTACAAAGATTGCCAAGCCTGAGGTCTATAAATTCTAGTTTCATAGGGGAAGCGAGGTCTAAACTTTTATTTTTTAGCTCGTCATAAGTCTTTGGGAAAAGATCATTTGAAGTTTTTCTATAGCTCCAAATCCCCTCCCTATCTTTTTCATAACAGCCAGAGCAGATCTTTGGCTCTTCTCCTTTTAAAAAAGCTTCTCTTAGATTTTTTTTACTTTCACTTAACTCTTTTAAAAGACC
The DNA here is from genome assembly GCA_002720865.1 of Halobacteriovorax sp. Classification (GTDB taxonomy): domain Bacteria; phylum Bdellovibrionota; class Bacteriovoracia; order Bacteriovoracales; family Bacteriovoracaceae. The sequence goes on along the minus strand of PBIO01000014.1, from coordinate 531,670 downwards.
TCCTCCAGAAAGTTTTAAAACGGAATCGCTTTTCTCATTTCTTCCAAGAGAGTATTGTGATGAGCAGCAAGGGAATGATGCATCCCCAGTATTAGTGACAAAGAGATGATTCCAAGGCAAAACACATAAGTTGTCTTTTTTATTACTCATTAAAACAGCCTCTTGTTAACCAATAGTTCCTGTCCTTCTTGCCAAAAAGTATCTTCTGAGGATGCTTCTTTTCTCACAAATATTTTCATCAAGAATGAGTAAGGTGTTAAAATCAAATAAAAGATTATTCCTAGAAAAACTTTATTTATTCCACCTTCTATAAACTTAAGAAGTCTCTTAAAAGGAATTGTAAGACTCGACAAGAGATCAGTGGTTGCGACAGCAAAGAAAAATGGAAGGAGGGCAACTAACGCCGGATAAATCGTTCTTTTAAATCCAAAGAACGGTAGCGTAACATAACTTAAGATTTGTATAAAGACATACACTTTTAACCAAAAAATTAAAAGTTCTCTCATCGTCATTTTCTTCGGAGTTCTGTCCTTTGACTCATTCTTTTTTTGAATTTTTTGATCTTCTTTTTTTAATAAAATATTTTCTAAAACGAGATAATCCATCTCAGTATTCATAAAGCAGTTCAGTGCATCGATGGGTGAATTGACAATAGGTTCACTTCTCACATTAAAGGATGTATTGATAACAACCCCTTTACCTACTTTCGATTTTACCGCGCTAATTAATTTAAAAAAATCAGGATTCGATTCATCAGTTACGGTCTGTATTCTCGCCGTATTATTTACATGAGTTATGGCCGGTAAAGTACTTCTGGCCACTCTTAAACGATCTAGCCCTTTTAAGCCTTCCTCTTCACTACTAAGCTTCGTTTGATGACTCTTTTTAACTTCATCCACTAAAAGCATATAAGGGCTCTTCTTTACGTAATCGAAGTATTCATTCGATTCATCTTCCAGCATAGCAGGAGCAAAAGGTCTAAATGATTCTCTATATTTTATTTTCAAATTAATCGTTCTTTGCAATTCAGGACTAAGGGCATTGCCTAAAATCGATCTACTGCCTAAGGCCCTAGGGCCAAACTCAGATCTTCCTGAAAACCAACCGATCACCTTATCCTGTGCAATGAGAGAGCTTACTTCTTCAATTAGCTCCTCACGATTCATAGTTTTGTAAGTAGCTCCTGCTTGATCTAGAACTTCTTTTATCTGTTTTTCAGTATACTTTGGTCCTAAGTAACAACCTTTCATGCTGTCTGATTTATTAACTTTTCTCTTGACCTCATTGGAGCTGTAATAAGCCGCTAATGCACATCCAAGAGCACTCCCCGCATCACTTGCTGCAGGCTGAATCCAAAGTTCATCAAAAAGTTTGCTTCTTAACAGCTTTCCATTTGCAACGCAGTTTAAAGCGACTCCCCCACTAAGACAGAGGCTATCCTCTCCCGTAATTTCTTTTGCGTATTTTGCTATCAAAAGAATTATATCTTCAGTTACTTTTTGAACTGATGCTGCCAAGTCCATTTCTCTTTGCGTAATATCAGATTCAGGTTTTCTAGGCTCTCCCCCAAATAAAGCTGCAAACTTTGAATTCGTCATTCTTAGGCCAGTAGTATATTCGAAATAGGACATATCCATTTCATAACTACCATCATCTTTGATTGTAATAAGTTTTTCTTTAATCAGATCAGCGTAAATTGGATCTCCATAAGGAGCGAGTCCCATAAGCTTATATTCTCCATCGTTAACTTTAAAGCCGCAGAAATAGGTAAAGGCTGAGTATAAAAGTCCTATGGAGTGAGGGAAGTTAATTTGTTTTTTAATTTCAAGTTTTTCATTTTTCCCATGCCAAATAGTTGTGGTTGCCCATTCTCCAACGCCATCCATACAAATTACTGCAGCTGAATCAAATGGAGAGGGATAGAAGGCTCCTGCCGCGTGAGAGAGATGATGAGCAGAAAAATTTAAGTTGATCTTCTCCTTAGGTAAATCTCCTAGCTTACTAAGCTCATCAAGAATACGAGATTTCATGAATATTTTTTCTTTTGCCCAAATAGGAAAACTGGTCGCGAAAGAAGTATAGCCAAAAGGTGCATAGGTTAAATAGGTTTCAAAGATCCGCTCAAAAGTGATAAACGGTTTTTCATAAAAAACAATTTTTTCTACATCTTTTAATTCTATACCTGCTTCTTCTAAGCAATAATTAATCGCCGAAATCGGAAAGTCAGGGTCATGCTTCTTCCTGCTGAACCTTTCTTCAGCAGCTGCGGCCACAACCTCATCTCCCCTTATCAAACAAGCAGAGCTATCGTGGTAGAAAGCTGAAAGCCCTAATATGTAGTTATCCATCATTCGGTCCATTTTATCTTTATATAGATATAAGATAGTATATTATATTTAGGCTAAGAGGCTTAATGGTTTTATCAGTTGTGACGCATGGGGTAAGTGATCGAGTTTTTTAAAGAAATTTGGCTCTATATGAAGGTGAGAAAGAAATATTGGCTAGCTCCGGTACTTATCTTTGTTGTATTTATAGGAGCGTTCTTGGTTTTGGCCCAATCATCGCCTATTGCTCCTTTTATCTACACTCTTTTTTAGAAATAAAATATTTATTAATCAGATCTGTGGAGCTAAATCTTATACCATTTGTATAATGAACCTTCCCTCCATTTTCCTCCACTGCTTGTACCTCATATGAGATCATACCCGTTGGATCATCTTCATGATTTTTATAGTCGGAGCCCTTAACATAAATATTGGGTTTTAATTTGGTGAGTAAATCAACAGCATCAGCTTTGTTATTTAAAGCAACGAAGTCTACATACTCAAGAGAAGCAATACTTTCTACTCTCAGCTCTTCATTAAAAACGGGCCTACCATCACCTTTATTAACAAAGCGATCCGGAGTCAGAGTTACAACTAAAATATTTCCCAATCCTTTAGCCTCTTGGAAATATTTCAAATGCCCTGGGTGTAAAAGATCAAAGGTACCATGACAATGAATCAGAGATTTTGAGGTTTCCTTTAACTCATTGGCTTTTTGAAAAAGAGCTTCAAGCGACAAAATCTTTTCTCGAAATTTCATTAGGTAAAGTTCCGACGGATATAATTTGAAATCAAATGATTTAAGACCAAATGAATATCTTCAACAGGACCAAACTCTTCGGCCCCAGAATTTATATGTATGCTCGAAGTTACAAGTTCTTGTAGTTTCCCACCATTACTTCCCAAAAGGGCGAAAGAGTTTATATTTCTGTTATTGGTATACTCAATTGCTTTAATTAGATTTTCTGAATTACCAGAAACTGACACGGCCACAACAAGGTCCTTTTGTGACAATTCTCTTTTTAGTTGAAGTTTAAAAATATTTTCATACCCAAAATCATTTGCAATCGCGGTAATAAGAGAATTATTCTCACATAAGGAGATTGCTCTAACAGGGGCACCTTCAAATTCACAGCGAGAAAGATCATTTGCAAAATGAGAACAGGTAGAAGCACTTCCGCCATTTCCAATAAAGTAAATCCTCCCACCTGAAGTAGTGGTATTTTTTATCTCCTCGAAAAATGAAGCCACTTCCTTTTCTTTAACAGAATTAAGAAGTGAGATAACTTGTGCAATATACTTTTCGGTGAAATCCTTAAGGTTCAAAATGCCTTCCTATAGGGGGATTAGAGCGTTTAGAGTATCAAATTATGTAAAAAGGGAAACCTTGCCACGCATTAAACAAAGCCTTCATGGCCTGGCTTTAAGCGTTTTAAATCATTAAGAATCTTATTTTTGGGATCTGTTACACAGTGATGATTACAAGTTTTCTTCGGATTCAGGGCCTTAATGGCCTCGATCGTTTCTACAGAATTCCACATTTTCCTGAATGATTGCTCAGTGATATTTCCGAGAAGCCCGTCATCCATATATGCTTTATCTTGGCAGGTATAAACCTTACAGTCTGCCCCGATTACTGTTAAAAACTGCAAGTATGGACAGGTTTTGTAGTCTTTAGAAAAGTCACTTTCCATCTCATGGTAGTGATTTATGATAGAAAAATTCTCATCTTCTAAAGATTCACATTCTTTAATTAAGGCAAATACTTTTTCCTTAATATTTAAATGATATAAGTTATTCTCTTTTCCATTAACAGAAGTCACACAAGGAGAGATTTTTATATGCTTAGCACCTGCATTCTTAAATTTTTCCGCAGCAATAAAAACTTTATCGTGGTTTTCCTTAGTCACGATGAAGCTCACACCAAGTTCAGTATCTTTGGCCATGCTTGAAAATGCTTTCATTTGTTCTAAAATTTTATCAAATTCTTTTTCTGAACATGATCTAGATTTTTTAAGGGACTCTCCATCCCAAGCGTCTGTTGAGATTCGTACCCATGATGCATACTTACTCAAATTTTTAGCAATTTCATTTTTTAAAAATGTCCCGTTTGTTATAACACCAATCTTAATACCATTTTCACCCAAGCCAACAATCGTTTCATTAATATGACGATAGGCCAGAGGCTCTCCTCCTCCACTTAGGGTAACTGAATGGATTTTCATCTCAGAAAAATCACTAATCAATTCTTTCATTTTTTCTAGAGGAATTGAATCTCGGCTATTCATGTCTTCACCAAGTGATAGATTTGATGATTTATAAGCACAAAACCAGCAGTCATGATTACAAGCATTGGTTGGCTTTAATCTAATATGAACCGGAGCACTATGCTTATCTTCTAAGAAATCTTTTACCTTTTCAGGAAAATGAAATGCTTTAAGGGAGCTATAAACACTCATGGGCTCTCCTTCATTTTCAAAAAGATATGTTCTGCTAAAAGTTTATAACCAAAAGGGGTTAAATGGTCATCGTCCTCTAAAATCTTAGCCCTACCCTCTTTCTTGATAATATCCTTAAAATACTGATTATTATTTATAAAGTGCACATTGTTGCTCGAGACGACTTGTCCAATTATTTCATTTGCACTTTTATAGTCTGATGGATAGTTCATTACATAAAGCTTAATCTTATTTTTTTTAGTAACCTCGATTATTTCTTTCCAGGCTTCCATCCTCTTTCTATCTACATAAGTATCAACAGCCTCTTGCTCTTTAATCATTTGAAAAAATTCTTTAAAATATTTATGAGAGGATGTTTTTTCATTAAACTGCGTCAGCACAAATTCAGCATCGTACTTACTTTGTATTTGGTATACTTGAATAATTCGATAATAAGCATCTTCAAACTTTCCACTCCAAAACTCTTCAGGAAAGGTTTTAGCTAAGTCTACTAGCCAATAAAAGGCATCATCATGTCTCAAGTTAGATGAAAGAATCTTAGTCATATAAATCAAGGTAGAATGAATCATTTCTTTCGCTGTTGAAAAGCTAATATTTAGGCCTTCACAGTATTTTTTAAACCCATTTGGTAACTTAGCTAAATATACATCTTCATTAAATTTATATTCTTTCTTAAGCGATTTTTCCTTTAATTCTAAATAGACATTTTTAACTTGATCGAAATCCCCTTCTTCAATTTCTTCGCTACCTAATAAATATTTATGCATTAAGGAAAGCTTGATATGACGAAAAACTTTATAGATTCGAAGTGACTTATAGAAGCTGGGAGGATTAACTTCGTACCAATCAAGCTTTAATTTGTCGTCGCTTTCAATTTCAAACCTTTCAAACTTATCAGCTGAACCGACCAACATTACTACCGACTCAGGAAGGTTTGTTTTATTATCCTTAATAAACTCTTTTAAACGATCCTTTACTCCAAAAGTGCTATCTTCACAAAGCCCCATGTTTAAAACTGATTTTGGCTGCTTTGTTTTAGAAAAAAGTTCATATAAATAGTAAGGATAACTATGAAAGCTTTTTACATTTCCGGCATTTGTAAAAGAATCACCGATGGCCAGTATAGTGCCTGACACTTTTTTGGTACCGAATTTTTCGTAAACTTCATCCCTTGAGTAATCACTTGATTCTTCGTAGGGAGTATAAGACTGCCCAGATTCTTGGACAATATAGGCCCCGGCCAACCTGAGTCCCCCTTCTAACAGGACTAGAGATAAAACCAGGCTTATAAAGCTAAGCGAAATTTTGCTCAGAATTTGGCGATTCATACAGAATATCCTAACACCGAATTCATAAGAACATGAATTTATTGAACTTTCACTCAGTTGCGCAGCGCACATAAAATTTATTTAATTATGAAGAAAAACTCAACGATATTAATAGCTTAACCACCACGATTCTCTGTTATAATGAAGACCTAATTAAATCTTTAGGATAGGACGATGGATAAGAAAAGCTACAAAGAGCGGATTAAAGAGAACAAGCAAATATTGTCTGAGATCTACATGATGATTAAAACAAATAAGAAATGGTGGTTAATGCCAATTTTTATGGTTTTTGCTTTTCTGACTTTATTCCTAACTTTGGCAGGTGGAGGTTCGGTACTTCCGGCCATCTATGCCCTATTTTAATAAACTTAAAGGAATCTAATGATAGGTCGCTTTATAGGAATTGTTATTTCTCTTATAGGACTAATACTTCCATGGCGCCTTCGTATACTCTTTAGCGAGTTTCTCGGTTGGGTTACCCAAGCTATATACTTTACCTATTTCGGAATTTTTAATTTTATTTTAAGTGAACTTAGAAAGGCTAAAGAGATGGAAAACAAGGAAAAAGATGAAGCATCAAGCTGATACCTGCGCCATACTTTTTTCAGGTGGAACAGACTCCACCTTAGCTGCAGCTCTTCAAATTGAAGAGTTTGGTAAACTAATTCTCTTAACTTTTGATAGAGCTGGTATTGCTAAGATTGAAAACAGTAAAGTAAACGCTAAAATGCTTATTGATAAATACGGGGCTGATAGAGTTGAGCATATTATTATTAATTTTGATAAAATATTTAAACATATAAGTTACGAGAACTATCTTCAAAATGTCATGAAACATGGTTTTATGAACCTTAGTACTTGCGGATTATGTAAATTAAGTATGCATATTCAGGCCATAGATTATTGCAACACACACGATATTAAATATGTAGCCGATGGGGCTAATCAGGGTATGAATATGTTTCCGGCCCAAATGAAGCCTGTCGTTGATCAGATGAAAGATCTTTATAAAAAATTTGGCATTATTTATTCAAATCCAGTTTTTGAATATGAGTCTCCAGATGAAGGAAGCTTTATCTCCATGGAAAATGCCAATATGTTAAAAAGTCTTCCAAAGCAAGATATTGAAAAAGAAATGCAGAAGAAAACAGCAGGAAAGATTCTATATGAAAAAGGACTGGCTCCACTACCTAATGTAAAAGGCAGTGTTTATGACAGGAAGAGACAGCCTAGATGTTTTCAATTTATTCTCTTTAAAATGTTTGCAAATAAATATTTCTTAGCAAATAAAACTTACGATGAATATGTTGGCGAAACGGTAGATTTCTTTGCTGACAAAGTAAAAGTGGCAGAAGCCATTCTCACCTCTGAGAAAGGAAAAAAGTTACTGTAATGAGCTCAAAAATAAAGGCGAAGATCGATTGTTGTGGAAGTAATTTTGAAACAGAACAAGTTTCAATTTTAGGTCTATTAACTTTATCAGTCCCACTTACACTGATCTGCATTCTCTTATGGATACCTACTTTTACTCTAGGCTTTATTGGACCAATAAAAAGTCTAAACTCTAATTTAAAAACTATTATCAATGCCAATCTACTTTTAATTGAGAAGCAAGATATCTTACCAAGACTTAGGTGTAATTTTAGTGTTTGGGCCAATCCAATTTCACCGAGTTTATCTAGAACCGTCTATGATAAGTTTAATATCATCTCTTTAGTTCTGTGTTGGGTCTTAGCTCTTTCCGGAGTCGGTCTCTTTGTTTAATTTCAACCCTGAAAAGATTAGAAAAGATTTTGCCTGTTTGAGTAAAGATCAAAAGAAGGCTCCAATCTACTTTGACAATGCTTGTATGACCTTAAAACCTAATGTGGTCACAGAGGCGATCGTTTCATATTATAATGAACACCCTTCTTGTCACAATAGAGCCGCCCATGAGTTTGGAGAGGTTACTACTAAAAAAGTGCATCAAGCGAGAGAGCAGATAGATAAGTATATTAACTGCCGCTCAGGTGAATCAATTGTTTTTACGAAGAATACTACTGAATCAATCAACATGATTGCCAACATGATTGATTTTAAAAAAGGTGACGTTGTCCTAACGACTGACCTTGAACACAATTCAAATATGCTTCCGTGGCAATTCTTGAATATTAAAAAAGGTGTTACTTTCGTTCAAATGCCTATTCCTCCAGTCGCTGAGGAATTTGACCTTCAAGAGTTTCAAAATATTCTGTCCAAGGGCAAAGTCAAACTAGTTTCGGTTTTTCATACTTCGAATATCACTGGGATTCAGCTTCCGATAAAGGAAATTACAAAGCTTGCCCATGAAAATGGAGCAATGGTTCTTCTTGATGCGGCTCAAGCAATTCCTCATTACCAAGTTGATGTTCAAGACTTAAATATCGATTTTATGGCCTTCTCTCTGCATAAGGCTTATGGACCCACTGGGATGGGAGTTATGTACGCAAAAGAAGAGTTCTTAAATAAATGGGTTCCTTTTTTTGTAGGCGGTGAAGGGATTACTGATACCACTTATGATAGCTGCACTCTTTCTCAAGCTCCTGAGAAGTTTGAAGTTGGTCTTCAAAACTATGCTGGAATAATTGGTTCAGGAGCCGCTATTAAATGGCTTTCAAAAATAAATTTAAAGAAGGCCCATGATCATTTAATAAAATTAAATGAGCAGCTCGCTGAAGGACTTTTATCACTCAACGGATTAAAGCTGATTGGTCCGACTCAGGCAAAAAATAGAAGTGGTATAGTGAATTTTTCAACGGGAAATAGAAATCCTGCCGAGATTTGCTTGATGCTTAGCAAGATGGAAAAAATTATGACCAGAAGTGGTGTGCATTGTGGCCATTCCTGGTTTCATAAATATGAGCTCATGCCAACTCTTCGAGCGTCACTTGCCTTCTACAATACCGAAGCTGAAGTTGAGGTTTTTCTAAAGAAAATGAGAGATCTGATAAAGTAATGGAAACTCAAGAAAGCTTTCATAAACGTCTTAAAAACTTAATGGCAGATAGCCAGTATAAGTCTGAATTCGATTGGGATAATTTTTTAAACTTCTTCAAAACTCACAAGGTTTCTCTTAGTCCCGACACAGGGATCAACCTTATTAATAATTTTATCGGCTGTAAAAATTGCCATGTTGGTTTTCAAATAGATACCTACTTAGAAGGTTGTACCCATGATTGCAAATACTGTTATGCAAAACTTGAAGGGGAAGCTGTTGGTAAATGGAATAGTCCTATACCTCTCCCCCTTGATCTAAGCCTAATTTGGGAGATCTTTTATCGTGTATTTGAAAAAAACGAAGATCACCCCTTCGCAGGTATTTTAAAGAAAAGAGTTCCCCTTCGAGTAGGATCATTAAGTGACCCATTCCTCTCAATGGAAAATAAACTTGGAATTAGTGAAGAATTAATAAAACTTCTAAATCACTTTAATTATCCTTATTTATTTTTTACCAGGTCTCATTTGGTTGCCGATGATCGATTTACCTCTTTAATGGACCCCAAATTAGGGGCTATCCAAATAAGTATTCCCTCTCTAGATGAAAAAAGGACTCGAGTTCTAGAGCCTAGGGCCAGCTCTCCCGAACAAAGGTTATGGGCCCTTAAAACATTAAGAGAAAAAGGTTTTTGGGTAACAGCGAGAATCAACCCCCTTTTTCCAACAATGCCAGACGGTAGTCTGACTTCGGGAAAGGAGATCGCCTTCGAGTTTGATTTTTATACTGACGAGCTCGTTAAAAAAATTGCTGAAACAGGCTGTTTATCTGTGCTCTCAGGTTTTGTTACCTTAAAATCTACTCTTGTTGACACTCTCGGAGATGAGCTAGGGTTTCCGCTTCGAAACTTAATGAAAGACAAAACACCTAAAAAAGACTTTTATTTTTCTGAAGATGAAATTAGTGCATATTTCAGCCATATTAGAGCTGAAGTGAAAAAACATGGAATGGATTTTTCCACATGTTATCTGGGTCAACCAGAAGAGCAGTACTTCAAAAACCAAGACCTTTGGGATAATAAAAAAGACTGCTGCAATAATATAGGAAAAGTCCAAGAACATAAAATCACCTCGACCGAAATTTCTCGTGAAGATTTTTTAACGATTGATAAGAATCAAGGATTCCTTAATAAGTTGGCTTTAAAACTGATGGCCTTTCTTATTAGAAAAATTAAAGAGTAATGAAACCGTTATCCCTTAAACATAAGATTTTTCTGGTGACCTTTTCCTTATCACTACTAGTCTTGATTGAGGGCATATCCTTTCTTTTATATAGTCCAACAAGACTTGAGCAAATCAAAGAAATTTTAGAGCCGCATTCTGAAAGATTCTGGAGGGGAAAAGTAAATTACACTGGAACTTTTTTCGGAGCTAGTGTTAAACATAATCGTTTTGGAATGAGGGCCGATGAAAAAAAGAACACCGACATCCTAGTCATGGGAGGATCTCCTTCTTATGGTTGGGGCGTTCCTCATAATAAGACGTACAGCTTCTTGATTAGTAAAAAGCTTAACAAAACAGTTACAAATGGATCTATGGTCGGATACTCATCATTCCAAGGGAAAAAGCTTCTAAAAGAGATTTTTGATTATTATAACCCAAAGCTTGTAACCATCAGTTACGTCATTAATGATGTTGATCACTATCGATTCTTTAGAAATCGAATTGAAAGCGATAGTAAAGTTCCAAAAGAAGCCAGATCGTCTCATCTAAGCTCTATTGAGAAACTATATACCTTTAAATTACTTCAGAAGTTTTTGGCCATGAATCAAGAAAGATTGCCTATGCCAAATAATATCAGAGTAGATATCAATGAATATAGACAGAACTTAATTGAAATGACCCATTTTATCAGGAGTAGAAACTCAAAGGTCCTGTTTGTTAAATTTCCCGTAAATTTGCCTGATAAGCTAGGGGATGAAGAAGTCTTTAAACTACTTCCGGCTGAGTGCAATATTACGATGCTTCCAACTCGAGAATTCTATATCTGTGCCAAGAAGGCTAGTTTATCAGCGAATAATCTTAGAAAACTTATGGCCGTTAGCTCCTCTCTTAAAGCAAAGTCTTATAATAAGGTCATGGAAGAGCTAGGGAATGAAATGGGAGTGGTTGTGGCCGATGCAGCTTCCGCTTTTGCAGCCTCCAAGGAGTACCTCTTTTTGGACCCAAAGCTTGATCCAATACATCCCAATGAAAAAGGTCATGAGGTTTTATCAAACGTAATCGTTGAGGCTCTAGGTAACTAGATCTTATAAAGATCTTCTCCTAGGTTTTCACAAAAACGGCACCAGGGATCACAACCCTCTTTCTTAAAGTACATATTTTTTCTTAAGTCTTGATTTGCCTTATTGTTCCATGCATCTTGATCAAAAATACTACCGTAAATATCTTTATTGGGGGACCTCATAAAACAGGCTCCGATCTCACCGGTGTTATCAATATGAATATAGCTCAAGGGCTGCAGGCAAACTTTTTGATTAACTTTCCTTTGAACTGGAGCTAGCCAATCAATATTAAACTCCCCGCCGAATTTTGAATCGACTTCTTTCCTAATGGTTTTATACTCTTCATTATCCTCAAAAATAACATGTTCCATACCGTTACCATAAGTGGGATAGTAATTTCCCATACGGATATTTTTACAACCAATTTTCCTACAATAATCTAAAACACGATATATTTTTTTGAGATCGGTGGCTTCAATTATTGTTTGTATCCAAACAATTGTTTTTGAATCTAATTCTTTAAAAACTCTTTCAACGTCTTCTTCATTTTCAGGATATAAACTTAGGCCCAATATTGTAGGAGGGCATTCTTTAAAACGCTCTAATTTTTCCCCTTTTAACAGCATAGCGTTAGTAACTACAGTCGTAATTTTTCCGTATTTCTTCAGGTCTTCTAAAATTAAGAAAATATCTTTAGCAATAAAAGGTTCCCCACCTAGAAGCCCTAACCTAAGTGAATTTTTGAAAAATTTGTTCTCTTTAATTTTTGAATAGTCCTCAAAGGTCAACTCGTACTTTTTAGGATTCTCTGGGTTTAAATCATCTCCTATAAAACAAAAATCACAATTTAAATTACAGCTCTTAGTTGTGTAGATAACAAGATTAGTCGGAGTAAAATCGAGTTTTAGTTTTGGTCTCAATCTACATAGATAATATTTAAAATAGTTTATCAATACTCTGGGAGCGGGTGGTTTTTTAACCAAACTCCAAAAAGCTCTTAAATATATATTTAACAACAGTTTCATTAGTTATGCGGCTCCCTAAAATTTCCTTCATCTAACCCTTCTCTAAAACCTATAGGGTCGACTACAACCTGATGCCTAACTTCAAGTAAATAGTTCTCAAGAACTTTTTGAGCCCCCTTTGAAAACTCATCATTACCCCTAAATTTAAAAAAGTTAATGGTATCCACAAGAGCACCAACATTTTCATCATAAAGATAAATTTTCATTCCATTCCCAATTACAGTATCTTTATAAAGACCTTGTTCTTTCTGAGCTATCACATTCTTTTCGTTGTTCATGAGATTTAAACCTGTGAATATTAAATAAAGAGACCAGGCCGAAATTGAAACTCCCCAAAGCACTCGTTTGTTGATGCGAGCATGATAAAGATGAACTAAAAGAAAAGAGACTATCAAAATAAGTGGGTAATATAGCCTAGTCTCCCAAAGACTTTGAATAAGACCGACTTCTCTAAACAAGTTTGCCCTAAAACTCATAATTTCTAGTGTCGGGAAGAGAAAGTCCAAGTTTCTCATATAGTCTTGACCCCAAACAAATGGTTTTTGCGGCAGGTGATATGAAAACCAGATGCACATTATGCACATCCAAAGGGCGCAAAAAATAAAGCTAGCTCGAATCAAGATTAATTTCACTTTGGAATTTCGAAAATCCTGAAAAAAGAAACTAAATGTTAAAATAAATACCGAGATATCAATTATATAATGTCTCGCACCTAAATCACCAACCACGGCAAAGGTGAAGGATTCAACAATCATTTTTACAATTGGCACTAATATTAATACTAAACCAAGAAGAGCACGGTTCTCTTTTGATAAACTAACACCGGCTTTAAAATAATAGTAGATTCCTATTAAAGATAAAAAATAGATCGGTGAAATATAAAAGTATCCTATTGGTCCTAAAAAAGTTTCAAACAACAAGTAGTAGCTTGAATTCACGGTGGCAAGATATCCGTTAATCGGGATTCCAAACTTTATCGTTTCATTTACTAAAAAAGCTCCCTGCAATAAAGATGAACCTAAGATGAAAAAAAGAACACTTAAAAAGCCTTTTGAGCCCTTTTCTTTTAGGGCCATCAAAAGTCCAACACCAGGAAGAAGATAGTAAAAACCCATAGTGATTTTTGCAATCACCGAAAACCCCATCCATGCCCCAAATAAAAACCAATCTCGCTTGCGATGTTTCTCTATGACACTCAAGAAGATTAAGGTGCTAATAACTGGTAAAACACTCACCGTTATATCGGAGTTTGCAGGGTGAAATAGCATATGCCAAAGAAAAGGTGTTCCTACTACTAAGGCTATAATTACTTCTAGAGACCCACGTGAATTACCCCAAAAAAGTCTTATCAATTTAAAGCTTAACAAAAGAGCTAATAGGCCAAAGAAGAGGCCTGCAATTATCTGAGCTGTATTATAGTTAGTTGACAAGAAGACATCTGGATTCAAACCAAACGATTTTAATAATTTCGTATACAGAAAAAATGGCGTCCATAATACCGAAATGCCATGATCATGAAAGTCTACATGGTTATAGGTTTTTGTAGCTATCCATCGAAAGACAGGATCGACCTGGTTAAAGATATTATAATCACCATCTTCGATTATTGATTGGGTATAACTCTGATAATATCCTTTATCAATTTTCATAACTTCTGGATCATATCGAGAAGCGAATAAAACAAAAATTGTTAATACAGCACTGACTATAAAAATATGAAAGCTTTTCTTAGCCATTAGCTGCCGCCTTCAGTACGTTAAAACTAGAAGTAAGATTTGAAAACTCAAACTTTGGAAGCTCAGTTAATAACTTTCGGTTATCAAAAACTAAATCAAACTGCCCTTCACTAGAGTTTAAGAGTTCAATATCTTGAACTTCCATTAAATTGGCATACTCAAGTAAACTATAAGAGTTTCCGCTGGCTATATTAAGAAGTGACACAGGGAGATTCTCGTCAATAATTTGTTGTATCACTCTTACAAGATCTTCCACAAATATAAAGTCTCGAAGTGTTTTCCCTTTATTTTCGAGTCTCAAAGGCTGTTTATTTAAATACCGATTCATTACTACTTTTAAGAATCCACCAGAACTTCGATTACCAAAAATACCAGGTAGTCTTAATATACATAGTTCATGTCCAGAGTCCCTAAGAAGCTCTTCCGCCACTATCTTTCCTTCTGCATACTTATTATCTGGATCTAAGGGGGTTTCTTCATTAATTGGAAGTACTGGCTTCGTTCCATAAACTTCAACACTACTTAAGAAGATTATCTTCTTAAGCTTTTTGTTTCTTAAACTCCCAATAAGATTTTTAATCATTTTTATATTATTTTCTTTATCAGACAATTCATTTGATTTTGAGCGGGGAATACCTGCCGCATAGATCAATGTATCTGTGGACTTCACCTCAATAGGTAATTTATCCACATTCAATAAGTCCATTGAGGAACGTTCTATCCCAACTGAGTTTTTCATTTTGAGTAAGTGTGAGCCTATAAACCCAGAACTCCCGAGAATGATGGACCTAGATTCCATATAGCTCTTTCCTATATGAATAAGCGTTCTTTGAATCTTGCTCTGGAGCCCAATCAGCATATTCGACGACCTCATCTTTTACAAATGGTCCTTCTAATATCTCGTGATAGACTGCCCATTCTGATTTGGCGATTGGCATATGCCAATTGTTATTTTCTATCCTAAGAATTCGAGAACTGCCTTGGCTGCTTAGCGTGATTAGATCTTTTATTTTTCCTTCTTCATCAAAAATAAAAACATCAAGCTCCCCTTCTAAGATGCTATAAGATTCAACTCTACCGCCGGGATGTCTATGAGGTTGAACATATGACATATGATTTATAGCGATAATCATCTCTTGTATTGGGCTTTCATGGTCTTTATGGAGGCATAGCCGAAATCTTTTTAGTTTCTCTTTTTCGGCCTTAGACTTTAAAGAGCTGAACAGTTCTTTATTAACAACGACGATATCTTCTTTTGAAAACTCTGCGCCCATTGTTTGTTAACCCTTTTTCGTATGAATTGTTCGGCAACAGCCTTCACACTCTGGAAAAAAAGGCATTCTTGCCTCTAAGGCCTTATTAAAAGACCTTGCCCTTTCAGACCTTAAGACTTGAGAAATATCATAATTAAAATCTCTTATATTTCCCCAGTTATTTGAAATACAAGGTGCAATTTGACCATCGTAATGGAGAAAAAACTCACTCCATTGCTTATCACATTTTTTTACACCAAAGGCTAAGTGATCATCTACATAATCGAGAATCTCTTGCTCAGATCCAAAGGTTGGGGATAGTCCGATAAAAATCTTACTCGTTTTTCTATACTCAAAAATATCTCGAAGAGCCTTTTTAATCTTCTCTTTATCATTTTCTTCATATGAAAAAGTATTTCCTTTAAGCTCATCTAGAGTGGAGATATTATCAAAAGTATCATAGCCCGCTTTAAACTTGTGCTCATGAATTAAGGAAAGTTGTACATGATCGACTTTTGCTTCATGTTCACTATATTTTAATAAATCTAGAATCTCATGAGCATTTTCAGGAGTTATAACGGTCTTTAGACAGGTTAAGGGAAACTTCTTTTTTCTTTTTTTCTTTTCTTCATGTAGGTATTTAAACATTTTGTCAGATTGCTTAAATACCCCTTGCTTACCTCTTATCCGATCGTGAGTTTCCCACATACCGTCAATCGAGGTCATATAATAAGTTATTTTTTTATCGATGAAAAAATCTGCCATCTTTTCATTTACTGTCGTTCCATTAGTTATAATAGAAACCAGACGTTTTTTTTGCGTCATATAATCAAGAATTCGCATCATATCTTTGGCCAAAAAGATCTCTCCACCACAAAAGTCTATCACCGTAGTTCTAGGAATCTTGTCGATAACCTTTTTCCATTCATCAAAATTTAGGCTATTGGGCTCAGGTGTGTTTAAATTATGCTTAACGTAACAAAAGTCACAGGAAAGATTACATTTCTTGGTAATATAGATCGTTAACCTCAAGGGAGAGATTGGCAGAACCTGGTTGAAATGTTTAACCATTTGCCCCGCGGTATAGGAGTACAGAGAGTACAAAGGTCTAAATAAGTTTTTCATAGAAAATTTGCCTTAATATTAGGTCTTATTTTATCCTATTTTATCTATCATGACACGAAACACGAGTTTACAGGGACATTCAAGAGTATCAGTAACTGTTCCATGTCTGAATGAGTCAAAGAATGTTGGCAGAACCATTGAAACCCTCCAAGAGGTACTAAATGAGATGCTGGATTATGAAGTTATCGTTATAAATGATGGTTCTAATGATGATACTCAGAAGCTCGTAGAAGAGCTTCAAGCAAAGAACGCCAAAATTACCCTAATAAATCACTCAACTACAAAAGGTCGAGGATACTCCATTAGAGAAGGTTATAGTGTTTCCAAGTTTGAGTACTTAATTTGTTTCAATGGAAAGTATGATATTCCAGCAGATCAAATGAAGCTTATTTTCGAGCCTATTGGCAAGGAAGACTTAATCATATCCTACCAAGCTAATACTTATGAAAGACCATTTATTAGAAGGCTGTTCTCAAAGCTTTATACCTTGATCTTAAATCTTAGCTTTGGATTATCTTTAAAATATTTCAACGGAAGTTCACTAATTAAGAAAGAGCATTTTCAAAGACTAGAACTTCACTCTGATAGCTACGCTCTTGATGCGGAAATATTAATCAAATTGATAAAGTCAGGGATTTCCTATCAAGAAGTCCCAGTAAATGATATTATTGAAGATGAAAGGAATACTCGTTCAAATTCACTGCCAAATATATTGGGAGTGTTTCAGTTTTATATAAAAACATTTTTGGAAATAAATATTTTAAGAAGAAAGTATTAAATGAAAAAATCCTCAATCGGAATAAAAATCGGAATAAGCATAGCATCACTACTTATAACTGTGATGGCCGTAGAAATAGGTTTGAGAACTGTCGGCCATCTTGTTCAGCAGGCTTACGAAAAAGAGTATATACCTGAAATTGACGAGGCGAATACTCAAGATAATGACGTTACTTATGAACATTTTAATAGTGGTGAAGAGTCCAGTGTTATGTGTATTGGTGATTCATTTACTAACGGCGGCAATGTTCAGTCCTATGATAGCTATCCTTACTTTCTTTTTAAACATCTCGATAATGATCTTAGAAATCTCAGCGTCTTTAATTACGGAAAATGTGAAAGCACAACGTTTGATGCTTTGGAGCGTATAAAACTTTTTCTCGAAAAGAAGCAGAAGAAAATCAAGTATATCAGTATTCTTGTCGGCTCAGCGGATATGTTTGGTGAAAGCTTCGGGCCTGTTAACGATAGAACCATCCTAGATAAAGAAATAAAAATACCTAGCTTCATTAAAGATTTCAGAATTTATAAGATGTATCGTATTTTAAAATACGAATACTATAGAAGATTCGGATTTACCGATCGATTAAGGATTCCATATTCAAATATTACCCAAAAAGAATTGATTGCAACTCACTTTATCTACGAGAACGCTAGAAATATTTATACCATTAATGACGATTTAATTTATAACTTCAACGCTCCGGAAGCAATTAAGTTAAGAGAAAATTTGCCAAAGGAATATAACCCGAGTTGGTTCAATGAAGTTTTCCCAAAAGAAACTCTTCCTGCGAAAATTTATCTAGAGCGAATCACAATGTACTTAACCAGTGTTTATGCTCGAAAAAATAAGCACTCAAGTATCACAAAATTGCTTTTAGATTTAATGAACTCTCATCCACTTTACTTCTGGCAAGAAGATTACCTAAAGGCCCTCAAATATAACTTACTACAGTCCTTAAAACTTCAAAGTCAGTACTTACCTGGAGATATTCTTCAGGCCCTCTTGACCCTAGAATCCAGGCACCCTCAATTAAAAACGAAAGGGGATTTTTTAGAGTTTAAAAATGTTATAAAGAACTGGGATAAGTACACCATTGAAATTGACAAAAAAAGAGAAGAAACTTGGGATGAAATGGCATCGCTAGCTGAACAGAATGGAATTACCTTAATCCTACATACCTATCCAAGTAATTATAGCAGTGCAAACAATATGCTTAGGAAAATGGCAAAAAAACATGACTTGCCTCTAGTGGATCATAATAAAACTTTTTCCAAACTGATCGCTGCGGAAGGGCGTGAAAAGTACTTATTCGATGATGATCACTGCACACCGCTTGGATATCAAATCATTGCCGAAAATGTCTTTAAGCTAATACGCGAATTAGAGATCCATGGTAGATAATACTTTAAAAACATTATCTGCCATAACTTTATAACCTGCGGGAGTGGGATGCTCGTCGTCTTCAAACCACTTTAATCTTCCGTCTCTTTCTACTAATTTCTTAAAAACCGTATTATTGTCTACAAAAGGAAGACTATATTCTTTTGCTACCTGCTCCAATGCTTTATTTGCATTAATAAAGTCTGCAGGATAATTCAAGAATACAACTTTGATATTTCTCTTATTCGCATATTTAACGATATTTCTTAAGTTCTCAATCCTAGTATCTTGAATATGCTTCATTGATTTTTCGTAATCTCTATAAATTTCATAATTCATTTCAAAGTTTTCCGTCTTAGCATACTCAGGAAACCTTCTTTTAATTTCTTCGAATTTTTCTAAAACATAATCAGCACTGTAGGTACTCTGAAAAGAGATTGCCCAGTTTAAGTAGTACATAATCCCATTATCTTCGTTGGCCAGAGGAAAAAAGAAGGGAAACTTAACAATGACATCACTAAAATGCTTAACAGCGTCCTCGTAATTCCCATGGGCCATATAATTATCACCAATCAAAAGAACATTGTACTCAACAATATCGAACATCTTTCTATCAATATCTTTTTCTTTTCCAGTGAAAAATAGTTCTTTTCTTAGATCGGGCTTTAACTCTTTAAGATACTTATTGGCTTCGTCCCAGTTTTTCTTTCTTACTTGAGCATAGGCTTTTTGCATCCAATCGTAATTGATAATACTTCGTTTAAGATTATTAGTGCCCAGATAAATAACATCTCTTTCTGAGGGGCTTAATCTGGAGTTAAGTTTTATTCCTCGGTAAATTTTATAAAGACGAAGTTCGTGAAGAACTGAGTTGAATTTGTAAGCTAGCTCACTTAAAAAATTACCTTTTTCTTCTTCTGGGGGTTTTCTTCCAACAGGGTTGAAACGGTCAGCTTCACCCGAAAGAACGAGTAAGATATCAGGCTTAAAGCTATGTATATTATCTTTTAGAAGATTATAAGTGGTGTAAGTATTATGTTCACAGATACCTTCATTATAGACATCAAATTTAATTACTCCGCCCTTCTTTTTTTGCAAATTAAACAATTGATATGGGTAACTCATTCGTAGTGGAACATTTCCTCCATTCGTAACTGAGTCTCCTAATGCAACAACACGATACTGAAATTTATGGCCTTTTTTCTTCGTACTCATTTCAAAGACTTCACCGCGAAAGACATCGTGTTCCTTCTCAATTAAAGGAAGGTCGGCCATATAGTCATCACCCTCTTTATTTTCGATTCGAATATCTTCACGGTACTCATTAACATTTTTATCAAGCTCATGTTTTTCTTTATCGTCAAAGAATTGGGCTTCACGGTCATTGAGCATTTTATACCCAAGCAATCTTAATCCAACTTCTGCACACACAAGGGACAAGAGTAAACTAACAGAGAATAATGTGACCTTAATTTTGATATTTTTCATAGCTCCAATTTTACCAGATAGTCAGCTTTGCATCTACTCCAGTTTTTCAAGGGTTTTAGCGACTCTATCGGCCATTAGCTGATAACCGTAAGGAGTTAAATGATCGTCATCCTCAAAAAAGGTTGATCTTCCTTGTTTTTCCGAGAGGTTTGAAAAATAATTATTCAAATCTACTAGCTGAACCTTTTTAGAATTCGCCACAAACCTTAGATCTGAATTAGCCGACTGATATTTTGATGGATATGTCATTAGAATAGGTCGTGCGCCGCTTTTATTCACAAGGTCTACCATCTTAGTTAAGTAATTACGCCTTTCTTCTGAAATACTCTTTTCTTGCTCTTCCCAGCTTTTAAATCTTTTTAGCATTTGGTCAAAATTTATATTTTTCTCAAGCTCAGGAAACTGCGTTAACTGTTTTTCTAAACTTCTAAATACCTTAACCGAACTCGTTTTACTCTGAATTTGAAAAATTTGATAAAAAAAGAATCGTGCTGGCTGAAAAAAATCACTCCAAAATAAATCTGGTAGATCGTTTTGAAATTCAAAAAGAAGAGAGAATGCCTCCCCATGTTTCCCTTTTGAGGCGTACATCTTAACAAGGTAGACCAAAGAAGCATGCATTAGACCTCTCGGATTATCGACATAGATTTTGTTTCTCTCACAATAATTCAGAAAATTAAGACTTAATTTCTCATGAGCCTTTTTCCACTCAACTTCTAAGTTCTTCTTCTCAAAAAATGCACTTTGCATAATCTTCTTAACTTTAATCGTCTCGCTTATTTCTTTATCTATATCCCAGGCTTTACCTAGGTTTCCCACCAACCTATTTTTCTTAAGACCTAAATTAATATAGCGAAGAAGCTTGTAAACCCTCAGTTCATATAACCAGGAGTTTTGAGAAATCGTCATAAAAGAATCCGCATCCTCACTCTCGGGCTTTTCTACGAATCCATCGGCAGCACCAACCAAAATAGTTACAAACTTAGGTAATTCAGTGTTCTTTTCAAAATAGTTTTTTAATCTTAAGTAAGCGGAATAGGCACTGCTTTCGCATCGGCCGAGATTGACCACCGAACTTTCTTTTTTTATTTTAAAAAGCTGAGCCGGATAGGATTGATGACTTTGAACATTTCCACCATTAGTAAATGAATCTCCAATTGCTAGAATTAGATTTTGAGAGTTCCCATCATAAACCTCAAAAGTTTCATCTCTATCCCAAGGCTCAGTTTCTAAGCCTTGATAGAAGTAAGACTTATCATGGGCCAGAACATAAATACTACCGGCCAAACGTAGCCCCCCCTCTATAATAAAAAAGGACAGAAATAATCCAAAAAAAATTAAGCCCAGCTTAGTTCTCAACAAGGACCTCTTTTAATACTCTAATCGCTCTGGCCAGATCTTCTTTTTTAACTTTTTCGTGAAGAGAGATAAAAATACAATTTTTATGAATCCCCTCTGCAACGGGAAGAGAAGTTTCGTGATCTTTAAAAACACTCTCTCTATGACAAAGATTAAGTCCGTAAGTTCCCGTATCAATACCATGACTAATAAGCTTTAATTGCACAAGTTTAGGGTTCCTACAATTAACCGCTACCCGAATGGGAAAGACATCTTTTTGGAAAATCCCCTCTCCAATATAGCTAGGACATGATCCTCCAAACTCTTTTAAAAAATAGCTCAGATTATCAGCCCTTTTTGACTTTCTTTCGTCCCACTCCCTTATAGACCTAAGGAGAAGTTTGGCCATATAGTTATTAAACTTAAAGAATAATTCTCTTTTAAATTTATCTCGTTTTATTGGAATATCATCGAAGAAAAGGTCCTTTTCATTGAACCTATTCACGACTCCACTTTTATGAATCCCTAAATATTTATCAGGAAAGTATTTAGCGACTAGCTTAAGCGCTGGCCCGGTTAATAAATTAAAGACAAGAGGAGAAGTTAAAATCTCTATTTTTGTATTTTCTACAAGCTGAGAATAAAAGAAGGACTTTTTAGGAGCCTCCATAGAATTTTCGATTGCCTTGGCCAAAATATTTTTTGCCTCATTTCCTCTTTTATTAACGATTAGCGCTCCACCAACTTGAGCCGTAACGGTTTTACCAATCGAAAAGGAGGCTACTGCATAATCACCGAAACTACCTAAAGGCTTTCCTTTATAACTAGCGCCTATCAATTGTGAAAAGTCTTCCACTAAGATCAGATTTTTCTTATCGCAATATTCTTTAATTTCCTCAACATTTGGAATAAATCCACTCAAGTAGGTTAATAGAACCACTTTGGTTTTATCTGTTCTGCTTTGTTCAATAGAATCGATATCAAGAGAGTGACTAGCTTTATTCAGTTCAGCAAAAACTGGAGTATGCCCGGAAATTCTAATGGCATTAACCATATCAGGAATTGTAATTGGGGCCAAGAGTACTTCAGAGTTCGAGTCAATTTCGAGCCCTTCTAGGATACTCAAAAAAGAGATCCTACATGAAGATAAAAAGAAACTATTTTGAAAGCCAAACTTATCATTAAATATATTTTTTACTTCTAATACTTTGTCATCATTTTCCATATTAGAAAAAGGCAACCAGATTAATGCTTTTAAAAGATTCGTCAGAGATACATGGAAACGGCCACGTGGGATCATTCTCCTCCTCCTTCAAAATATTTATTTACGGCATCGATAACAAATTCGATCTCATCATCTTTCAAATAAAAGTGAAGGGGAATATAAATAGAGTTTTTAACAAGCGCCTGGGCGACCGGGGTTTTATCCGAACTTTTTAAATAATCTAAATCAGATAAACAAGGCAAATTACTTCTGGCTGAGTCGATTCCCCTATCCATCAAATACTTTTGAAGGGTAATCCAATCTTCACAATAAACGGGAAATTTCCAAAAGACATGTTCTTGCTCGCTCCTCTTGAATCTGTTTTTTTCTGGAATCGTTAGTTTAGATTCACATAATTTAGCAAAATATATTCTTCGTTTTTCAACTCTTTCTAAATAGGAAAGTCTTTTAAGGCCAATTTCCGCCTGCAAGGAAGAATACTTATAGAGCATATCTGCTGGCACTTCTTCCGAAAGAACGTCGCCTCCACCCCCAAACAACCCCTTTAAAAAAACAACTTTTCCAAACTTCACACCTTTACCATTAGTAAGGTCTTGAATATTTTGGCTCCCCACATAAAAAGTGATCAGTTTGAGTACAGGAAAAACAAAGAAGTTAAAAAAGATTCTATTTAGTATTAGGTTTGCTATCAAATCTTCTACTAAAAATTTTCTCAAATAGGAAAACCGAAGGGACTTTAATTCATTAGACGTTAGTTCTTCGACCTTTATTTTTCTTTCTTTTACATTACTTACAAGGGCTCCCCCCATATGAGTATGAAGTACTTTTAAATCACATAAAGAAAAGAATGAGTGCTCTCCGAATGATTCAAGAGGCATACCATTGTACTTAGCCCCAAAATTCTGAGTCGTATCCTGAATTAGAATGAGGTTATGATCACTTGCAAATTTTTCAATTTCATTCATATTAGGAATGAAGCCATTGAGGTGAGTTACAAATAGAAATTTTGATTTCTCGCTTAACTTATTTTTAGCGTCCACTAGGTCGATAGAGTAATCCGAGCGCTTTATATCAACAAATCGTTCTTTTAAGCCAAGGATCCGAATCATGTTTACCATATCGGGTAAATTGATAGGGGTCATTAAGATTTCATCACCTTCCTGATTTTCATAACTCTTCAAAGCATAATAGAGACAAATCCTAGCGTGGGATAAACACTTAATGCTATCTAGAAATAGGTAGCTTGCGAGTTCATTTTCAAATTTTTCAACTGAATCAGTATCCTTAGCTTTCCCTAAAAACCACTTTCCAAGTGAAACTACCGGCTCAAGCAGATCCATATAGTAAACAACTCGGGGAATTTTATTCCAAAGACTTGTCATTATTGCCTACAAATAAAAAGGCCTTCCAGCGTCGCCGCAATAGGAAGGCCATGATTCATTTATAATTTTAACTTACTTATTTTTTAAGGTCTTTAATTTCTGTTCTAAGCTCTTCAATTAGCTTGGACTGCTTCTCTACCATTTCATTTAGCTCTTTAACCGCACCAATGAGACCTGGTGTTAATTGGCTATAATTAACAAAACGATATCCATCTTTATCCATTCTAACTGCACCCGGATAAACTTTTTCAACTTCTTGGGCCATTACGCCAAGCTGCTCACCTTCAGCAAAATCATTCTGAGGAAAGTCTTCCGTTTTATATTTATAAGAATAACCTTTGAGAGCAGAAATTTTCTCTAGATCACCAGTCAGAGGCTCTACCTCTTTTTTAAATCTTAAGTCAGATCCGGCGAAAACGTCTAAATAGATACTTTCATTAAGAATCTCTTCTTCGATCTGTTGAAGATTAAATTCCTCAATCCCACCAAAGTCGTATTCTGATTTCTTTTCGTTATCTTTCTCACTCATGACCTATACTCCAATAATTTAATTTCTTGCTGCATCAATTATAACATAACTCCTTGTACCTCAATAATATGAATTTGACTATCAAAGGCAAGGGTTTACAGTTGTAACCTACTGAAATTATATACTAATCACATCCATTTCAAGTAGTTCATCTAAGAAACTTTCTACATCTTTACGAATTTGGCCGTCTCCAACCGTATATTTAGCATTTAAATCTTCAACGATGCTTTTAACGTTTTTCCCTTCCCCAATTAGCTCCCATACTTCCGTGGCAACACCTTTTATTTTATAAAAGGAAGAGCTATCGTCCATTTTCATCAGGACTATAATATTCTCGTTATTATTTTTTCTATCAACGATCTCTTCTGACTTTTTGAAAACCGTATCATCCGTATAACTTTTTGAAGCCATATTTACTCCGTGGTTAATTTCTTTATAAAGAAAAAGGCTTTTTTGCAGTGGGCCCAAAATTTCTCATACTCGGGGAAAACCTCGGGAAATGTTCCCGGATAGCGCTCATCAAGTTGAGTAATAAAAGTATAAAAATCTGCTCTATTCTGATTATGCTCCTCACTAGGTCTTTTAGCAATCACCCAGTGGTAGACTCTAGTTAGCTTCTCTAGCTCGTGAGTTGAAAACCCCTTTCCTCCAAATTCGGAGGGGCGCTCCCCCATATATTCGAGGCACTCTTTAATAAGAGGATGAAAATCTTCTGTCACCATATTTGCTCGAAGATACATGGGGTGACTTAAGTACGAAGTATCCACTACGATCCAGCCATACTTTTGCTTTAACTCATAAATCTGTTCTAGAAAGTTTTTAAAATGAGGAATCGAATAGATGCCGTATGTTGCATTGATAATAATTTCCATCTTTGGAAATCGATCTTTTAATTTAGAAATATTACTAATGAATTTATCGTATTCTAAGTTTTTCCGAATATATTCCGCATGTTTTCCGAAGGTATCCACCGAAATATAAAAATCACATTTTTTAATATTCCCCTGACTCCATACTTCTTCGAGGCGATCTAAAAATTTGTCAAGAATCTCATCTCTTACACAAAGATTACAGTTGAGAGCGAGAGTAAGTTCTGGATTAGGATTTTCTTCAAAAAAGTCTAAAAGCTTAAAAGTGTTTTTGGAAAGTAGTGGTTCCCCTCCAGTAATTCGAAGGGTGTCTAATCCTTTATATATTGACGGCATCCATTTCCAAAAAGCTTTTACATAAGGATTCTCATCTTCATTTTTTGCGGCTGGTTCGTGGCGACTCAGACGATGGGGATCGAGCATTTTATAGGGACCAAACTTTTTAATTTCTGCTTCGATACTGGAGCTTATATCTGAAATACAATAGGCACAGGCTAAGTTGCAGCTCTTATCAAACATAACTTCCACATAGGTCGGAATGACATCCGCATCCCAAGGAAGGCCAGCAATTTTATCTAAATGTGGATAGGCCCAATGATCCATAGATTTAATATGGCGGTCCGATGGCTCCGATCCTGTCACATCCTCAACTTGCCAACAATATTCGCATTCAGGGGGTCTAACTCCCTCAAGCATTTCCTTTCTCACGGATTTTTTAAAATTAGTATTGTGAAGAGCTGAAGGGTTTTTTTCTAGCTCAGCCAGGGGGATTTTATGGCGATTTGGATGATGGCAGCTATGGTTCGTCCCATGAACAAGGTCGATGGTCACTTGAAGCCATTTTGCTAGACAAAAACTCGGAGAGATCTTATTTATCCGATCGATTTTGTCTTTTTTATCCAGCTCCAAAAGTCCTCCATTATTTGGCGATTTTTTAAGATTTTAACCCCTATAATATCCTAAAAAACGATATGAAGAGATTTTCACACTTCATCTTATTTCCAAGTAAATCAATGGGTTATACCCTAAATTCCTACCTAATTTTGCCTACATACTTAGTTTAGCCCAGATACACCTTATAATTGAACCATATTAAACAAATTTTAAATCTGAACGTATGGTTGGAGCCAGAAATGAAGAAGTCTAACAAAAATAAAAGTATTCTCCTTATGCTCTTGGGTCGCCCAAACGGTTTCTCACTCGTAGAAATCATGGTGGCCGCGGGAATGCTTGGAATCGTCTCACTTGGTGTTATGCAGTTAACCAAGAATATGACTCGATCTACTAAAAGAATGAAACAAGACTTCGAGGCTCAAACGAAGATTGTTCAAATTTCTAATGAACTAAATGACCAAAACGCCTGTACCGCAACTCTTCAAAACCTTACCTTAAATGGTGATATTACAACGACGCCAGTACCCGATATTAATAAGGCAGATGGTACCGTTTTAATTGCACCGGGTGTAGATTTTGGTGCAAGTGTTGGGGGGAGAATCCATATTGAGAGTATTGGTGTTCGAGGTTTCCTAAATAATGGTGATTTCGGTACAACACCTGGAACACATTATGAAACAGATACCGTCGTTGTTGGTGGTGTACTTACAAATGTTAGACGTGGTACAGCGGAAGTTCTTCTCGTTTTTAGAAAAGGTTCAGCGGCAGATAATGAGGACGTCGGTGGTACTGCAAATGCCAGTAAAGATGCTGCAAACTTAGGCGGTAGTTTAGGTGGACTAGAGTTTACCAGAAGATTTGAATTAACTGTTATTACGGATAATTCTAACGAAATTATTTCTTGTTACGGGAATCAAAGTCAGTACGCCCAAGCGGCCTGTGGGGCCCTTGAAGGTGAGATTGAAAACGGTGACTGTAAGAACATAACATTAAAAAATAGCCCGGCCCTAGTTGCCGCTCCTAACCCTCCAGCCCCTGGTGACCTTTTTCAAAACTTTGCAATGCAAACTTGGGGTTCAGTTACAATTAGAAATCAAAATGGCGATGCTTACCCTGCCCCTGGTGCAGGTTTTCCATACGACCCTACTAACGGGTCTTTTTCAGTTGGTAAAAATCCAAACACAAACACCTCAGGTAATATTGATCTCTTAGGTTCACTTGGTGTAGGTGGCGGTGCAACCGATCCAATTTCTGATGATGCCAATCCTGGGAATCTAGATGTTTTCAATGGTGTTGCCATCCATGGGATGGGCGGTACAGCTATGGGTCTTACCGTTGGTGATGGAACTCCAATATTAGATCAAGGTAATATTCATGCAACCAATAGTTTAGGTGCTGGTACTATTGCCGTTGCAAATCCAATAATTCGAGCAGCTCCTCAGGGCTCTGTTTACGCACAAGGAGCTTTAGGTGTTGGCGTTGCACCACCTGCAGCAGCGGCTGGATCTGCTAATATCAATGGAAATACCAGAATCGGTGTTGGCCTTGGCGTAGGTTCTTCACTTGCTAACACACCTGCAGGAATTGGAGACGCTAGGATTGAAAGATCACTAAGTGTTGGTCCCATTGCTGCTCCCGGTACAGCTGGTGATGCCATTATTGGGAATAACTTAGAAGTTACAACAAGTGCCGCCGTTGGTGCTGCAACGACTGCTCCAGGTGGTGATGGTGAGCTTCAAGTTAAAACAAGTATTGGTGTAGGCGTTGTACCAACTGCATCGGCCGGAACAATAGATGTAGGTGGCTCTATTAGAATTGGTGCCGACTTAACAACAGGTGGTGGTTATCGACCTATTGTTATTAGAAATATGGGAACCTTTAATTCAGAAAGATCTGGGGCTTCCCTTCCGGCAGCTATTGGTAGACAAGTTCCAACAAAAGATTGGGTTGTGTCGGCCGTTTCTCATTTTCTTTCTAATGAAGCTGACCTGGCATCCATTATGTCGAGCTTAAGTGCTTACGCTTCTAACCAACCTCTTGATGGTATTAAGTCAAATGTTTGTGGTACCACTCGAGTTAGAATTAATAGTGGTGCTTGGGTTACCGGTAACTGGAATGGAAGTACCTGTAGCTTTGATACGACCGTAAATGTTTGTGGTGATAGTAATGTCAATAGATGTTCTACTTTCTGGTCAACGCATTTTAGAGCAATCGGTGGTCACTTCTATGCTCGAAACTCAACAGATACATCAACAACCGCTTATATGAGAGGTTCTGATGGTTATATTTATACAACCGGTAATGTGAGAGGCTTAGGTTATGCCTACTTTAATAGCTACGCGAGAGCCGCTAGATTTTGTATCGGTGGTTCTTCAGGAAATTATTGTATTACGAGAGCTGAATCACGTTGTGGTGCCGGTCAGTTTGTTGTTGGTTGGGAGCAAGGTCAAGTTACCTGCGTGAACGCAACGTCAGCTGGTTGGTAATCCTAATCTAATCCGAGGGTCTTAGCCATATTTTTAAATGCGGCTTCAAGTCCCTCTTTTTCAAGTAGGATAAGCTGCCTACCGTTTAAATAAAACATAGGCAGCACCTTTATACCCGCATCTCCAAATTCCAAAATCTTGTCGTTGATAATCCTTTCGTTTTCTTTATCTGCCATACAGGTAAAGACTCTCTTTTCATCCATTTTAAGCTCGCTTAAATAGGAGTTTAAGATTCCTTTGAACTTCTTTCGATCTTGAGTTGTCAATTCTCCGATAATCGGGTCTTCATACATTTTTTTATGATAGAACCAGTACTTTTTCTTATCGATTAGATTAATACAGTGTCCGGCCAAAATAGTATCGTGACTGGTACTTCCAGGTCTAAAAGCATGGTAAGCATGGATATAGGTTAACTTATCTCCATATTTTTCATAAAGCTTCGTAATTTGCTCATTATATTCCCGGCAGTCTTTACAAAGATAATTGGTAATAACCAACAGTTCTAACTTATTTTCTGGCTTCCCTAGTTTAGGATAACCTCCAAAGAAAATTCCTGTTTTTCTAATATCAGGCGGAAGAATATTCACATGGAGCTTATCTGATTCGTAAAGCTGCTTTCTCTTTTTTAAATAAATCGGCGTAATATGCTCAATTAGTAACTCATACTTTGCAGCAGCAGCTTTTTGCTCTTTGGTGGCCTTTGGATCAGAAAAGCGACTTTCATTCTTTTTCACATACTCTTCAACATCTTTATCGCTTATATCATTCTCATAAATTTCGGTTAAGGTAGGAGCAAGGTCCCGTCCGGATACAACATCATTCATTCCTCTTTCTTTTTTTAAATTCATTCGAACGGCGTATGACTCAACAGCATTATAGTATTTGTAATAATGTTTTAAATCCTGATTATACTTTTTGATCCTAAGCTCAATAGGAATTTCATCTCCTCCAACTTCGTTACCATCTAGCTTGTAGAGATACTTCGGCGTCTTAACTTCTGCTACTTTAGTTCCCTTACTAAGGTATGGATTAAAGTCCTCTTCTTTCTTGCAAGAAGTAAAAATAAGAAGTCCTATAAAAAGCAATTTAATCATATATTCCTCGAACGCGGAGCATTAGGTGCATTTATTTACACCTGTCATTACTTCAATATAATGATTATATGTCAAAAACTGTCCTTATTAAAAGAGGCTCTAAATCTAATTGGGTTAGCTGCCAGAGTATTACTAATAATATTGAAGAGGCTTATTCCCTGGTCCTCGGTAAGGATCAGTCCATTGTTAAGTTTTTGAATAATGAAGATGATCAGTACGAACAATGGAAGCTTGCCAAAGAGATTTCTAGCTTAAATCCTAAGACCATTATTTTCTTAGATCATCAACCTCATCCGGAAAGCTTCTTGCTGTCGTTAGATGCCTGCATGGATAAGCTTCCCCATCTCATCTTTCATGTTTTTGGAGACTTTACTCTTCAAACTAATAATTGGATTGGAATTGAAGGAATCTTAAAGAAAACTAGCTCTAAGATTATCGTAGCCTCCAAAAAACAAAAGGCCTTACTGGAAAACCTTATTAACGCGAATAAAGAATATATTTCAGTTCTACCTTTTCCAATTGATACTAAATTTTTTAATTATTCACCGGCTAAGACAAATGACAAAGTGACCTATCTCTATAGTGGCAGGCTATCAACTCAAAAAAACATCTTAGAGTTAATCACTTATTTTGATCAATTTAATAAAAATATTGCCAATAACTCTAAGTTAATTATTGCTGGTCCTTTTGATGATCTAGGGATTCCATTCCTTGGCAAAAATTTAAGCTCTGGCTCTTATGGGCATTCGGTAGAGAAAAAACTGGCGTCCCTAAATAATGAAAATATAGAAGTACTTAGAAATTGTAATCATGAGGAGCTCTTAGAGTTGTATCGTAGCTCTGATTTTTATATAAGCTTAAGCACGCATAATGATGAAGACTATGGAATGGCCCCAGCCGAGGCTTTATGCTGTGGTCTTCCTTGCATTTTGTCAGATTGGGGCGGTTTTAGCGGCTTCAAAGAGCTATCCCAAAATCGATATGTCCCTATACAAGAAAAAAATGGAAGAATTCTTCCCTTAGCAGACAAACTCATTCTTGAACTCACCTCTGCGAACGAGGCACTTCTTTCAGTAGAGGAAAGAAAAAAGTTATCGCTGGAATCAATTGATATCTTAGGGATTGAAGCCTATGCCAATTCCTTAAAGAGTTTAATAAAGCAAGAACCTAAAATACTTTTTGATAGCTTCACTAGAGAAATGGAAATGATGGCGTCGTCACACCGAATAAATAAGGAAGCTCCATTTTTTAAAGGATCAAACGGCTCTTACTCGAGTTTATATAAAAAGATCTATGAGCCTTATTTTAATTAACCTGGAAATCTATGGATATTAAGAGTTTAATCAATGCCAATTATCGTGATGTAAGTTCTGTTCTTTCTAAAAAAGCCAATTGGATGGAGATGGATTTTCTAGATAAGAAAACTCTCAACTACACGAGACCTCATTCTGAAGAATGCTTTAACCCACTGGGGATAGATTCATTTCTCTTTCATTTCAAAAAGAAAGATTGGTTCAATTTTTTTCCAAGTCTATTCGTACGAGATGGCCTACTGTCAATTCTTCATTTTTTCTACGTTCACCCAAAGCCTGATGGAATTAAAACCATCCTAATTCTTCCAGATACGGCAGGAAGTTTCATACCCTCAGAATGGCAAGAGCAATGTTTGCTCTACAAGATTCAAACTCATCCTCTTAAGGAAGAAGTTAATAGAAGTGAGCTCTACTTAACAACGACTGTTGCAGCAGAGCTATATAATGACTCCAACCTAAAGCAACAGCTTGATTTGGCCCAAAAGAGTCAAATGAGTCTCAAAGGTCTATTCTTCAGGCATGAGCCGCTCGGGGAAGAAGCTGTTGATACAAATGATAATCGTGATTTTGAGTTCTTTAACTACTTAAAGAATACAATCGAAAATAATTTAGAGCTCTTGGACTGGCGTAGCCTCAAGAGCAAGGACTTAAGCAAGGTCAGTTTTTTGGAACTGAATGAGAATAATTATTGGTATAACGATAGCGCTGTGACTCATCATTTTTTGTCTAATGGTGCAAGTTCATTTGATCATAGATATAAAGCTGAAACTTTTAATGAAGATGACTGTGTTAGGATTTCTAAATATCACTACTATAAATTTAAAACTATTTCCAAAGAACAAAAGAAAAATGCTGAATCTTGCTGGAAATATATAAATGAGATTCCTTCCCATGTTTTCAAAGAAGAAGCGCTATTAGATAGAAAGGCTCAAGACTATAAGGAAATTTTTCTTTGCACTCCTGAATTCAAGTCCCTAGCAAAAGATCTCATTAATGAATCTTTTTAAAATTTTAATACACTTACCTCTTTCAATTCAAAAACTTCCCTATTTCTTAGGCCTTCAGATGGTGAGACTAATTTATGTCGACTTACCTATAAAAATCTGGCCTAGAAATAGTTATATACTCGGTTCTCTTATTTGCACTTTAAGTGACTTGGATCTGACTTTCTTCGCAACTCAAAAAGTTGAGATCTATTCTAAGCTATGGAGATATAGATTATTAAAAATGTTCATGCCTTTTCTCGGTGAGATTAATTTCTACCATTGTGATAAGGTTTCTAAATTCCTTCCATACGCCAACTCACTTGAAGTTGGAAGAGACCCAATTCTCATGGAGCGGCTTAACTATAGCTCTACTCAAGATTCTTCTTATGAAAAGATAGTTTTTTTTCTTAAAGTGTTAGAGTCT
Source organism: Halobacteriovorax sp. (assembly GCA_002720865.1). Classification (GTDB taxonomy): domain Bacteria; phylum Bdellovibrionota; class Bacteriovoracia; order Bacteriovoracales; family Bacteriovoracaceae. Next base: position 498,994 of record PBIO01000014.1, on the reverse strand, counting down.
GACAGAAGAAACCTCAAAAAAATTCCAGCTTACCGAGAAAGAAAGTGGAAGCTTCACCTCGAAAAGCTGGGTTGGGAAATGCCTAAAAAACTTAGCTTAGATACACTTACTTCCCTGCTAAACAAAAAGCTGCAGGAGCAAAACCTTTTAGGAAAAGTTTTCTTAAAAACATTCTTCTCCCTTCCCTCTAAAGAGAAGATCGATCTTAATAGAGTTTACGAAGAATGTTCAAGACAGGGCCTCATAAAGGACTACATCCTTTATTATCCCTTTTATTGGATTGGCTCTTCATTTTATCATGATAGTTTTGATCATGATCTCGAACTTTTAAAAGATTTAAGCGAATCCGAAGCAAGATTATTAGCTGAACAAGTGAGATGGGAACTCTGGGGACTATTTACCCAGCTTGAGGTTACTCCCGACAAAGCAACCCTTCTTATGCATCTTGAAAATATAAAACGCCTCGTGGCCAAAATTCAAATCCAAGAATTATCAAAAGAAAGTCTTAAATCAATACAACTCTTAACGAGCTTAGTTGAATCTACCCTAGAGAACTATAGAGCTTAATACCTTCCTCAATATCACCTAGAAACCATTTCCTGCCGTCTGCTAGAACAAGAACTTTGTTACAAGCTAGTCGCACTTGATCCAAATTATGTGATACTAAAATCGTGGCTCCCGATTTTTCAATAAGATCTAAAATCCTTTTCGTTATTTTTTCTCTAAAGAACATATCCGCCCCGTCGAAGACTTCATCTAAAATCAAAAGGTCGCTTACCTTTGCGGAGATAATTGAAAGAGATAGTCTAGATTGCATTCCCTTACTATAGTGGACAAAAGGGGTATCAATGAACTCACCTAGTTCACTAAACTCTATAGCTTCTCTAACCAATTCCTCTCTTTCATGCTTCTCTAGTTCAGGAAACATTAAAACCGAAAGGAGATGAGCATTCTCTCTACCCGTCAACTGGGGCAAAATACCAATCGATGTATTAAAGATGGCCCTACAATGACCATTCAGGTTTACCTGTCCCTTAGTCGGTCCAAGCATTCCAGAGATGACTCGACAAAGAGTTGTCTTCCCCGAACCATTGCAACCTAAAATTCCTAAGCGATCACCCTCTTTTAAAGAAAGACTTACGTCTTTTAAAACATGAAGTGAGTTTTTGTTGCTCTCTAAGAGTCCCAAGGGGTTTTTAAATTGATCCACAAATGATTGTCTCAAAGACTTCTCTTTGTACACATGAGAGTTGAAGACGAGATCCAAGTTGGAGATCTCCAAAATATTATTAGAGGCTGAGGTAGAATTCATTTTTCTTCTTCCTCCAATAATAATAAGAAATTATCGTTGTCACGATCATAACAAAGTAGCTCTTAGCTAGACCTTTTAATAGAAGACTTAGATCAAAGTTATAGATGCTAAACCTAAATGGTTCAATCAAAGCATAAATAGGATTTAAGCTAACTAGAAAACGATAGTTTTCCGGAACATAGTCTACCGGATAAAAAATAGGTGTTAGGAAAAATAGTATGCTAAGGATAAATGACACCACAAATTTAACATCTTTATAGAAGACTTGAAGTGTTGCAAGTAGCCAGCAAACGGCAGCCGTTGTGCCCACAAGTGACAGTAATATAAAAGGCAAAAAGAAAATGCCCTTCCATTCTCCCCCCATAAAGGCCCATGTGGGGATCAATACGATGAGGAAAGCAAAAAGGAAATTAAAGAAATTATCTAAGATTTGAGAAAGCACCAGAACCACGGGATTCATTTTAAAGCTCTTTAGTAAATCACTTGAAAGATCGAGTATCGGAGTCACCATATCCATTGTCATAGTAATAAAGATCCATGGAAGGAGGCCGCAAAGTAAAAATAACGAATAATTTGGAACTTCTATTTTTAATAGTTTTCTAAAAACAAAAGATTGAACGGCGTACATAATGATTGGATTTAAAACTACCCATAAAAAACCTGCTATAGTTTTTCTATAACGTGACATCATATTACTCTTTGTTAGAGCAATAATTTGTCTAGTCGTATGTTTAATTTCAACACTATGCATATTTCAAGCTTAGAATGAGTTTTTTTATAAAGTTTAACCTTTTTCCAACAAGAATTCCCAAAATATCTTCCTCGGGAACTGGGACTTCATCGTTTTTTGGGTCCTTAAGTGATCTTGTCGTAAAAGATTTTCCTCCCAAAGTATTTGCTCTCCAAACGTAATGGGCGAACAGCTTTTGTTCTCGATAGAAAACAATGATATCAAATCTTTTTGGTTCTCTATTCATACTAGCGACCTGATAGTTCCTGTTTACATCTAAAAGCGGTTCCATTGAGTCACTCACTATACGTATAGGCGCCATGCCTTCATTTTGAATGGTCTTTTTAAGGTTATAAAACTCCCCTCTATCCATTCTTCTTTTCCTTGGCCGCCAAGAAGAAGTTGGCCCGATCAATTGGCTGCACCTTATCGAGTAACGGTGTTATTGAACGAATGCCCATTTCCATTTGCTCCCAGGTCATATTTTCTAAATACCAATCAAGCATCTTTAAAATTTTCTCTTCCGGGAAATCTAAAACGGAGTGTTCGAGGGGTTCGTAACAAAACTGAATATGAGGTCTAAAGTTCATTTTTTGACAATAGTCTAAAATATCTCCCACTTCCATCCAGTTATCTTTTTGCACCAAAAAACCAAGTAAAATAGGAAAACTATTGAGCCCACGGGATTCTCTTTTATTTCTGTAATTATTAATCTCGTCACTAGTATTAAGAACCTGTGACAAATCCCCTTTTAGACGAATCTTTGCAAAAATGTCTTTTCTAAGGCTATCAATGCTTATCATTAAATGTTTAATTTTTATCTTATCGAGATGCTCTTTCAGTTTTTTGTTAAAGCTATAGGCTGCGTTTGTAGTAAAAAGCCATTCGCATTCAGGATTAATCTTGGAAATCATATTGATTAACCTAAAAGTATCATTTTGAAGGAAAGGCTCTCCAGACAAGAAATCTATTTCCTTTATAAAAGGAAATATTTCTTTTTCACCTTTTTCCCAAAAACCAATTTCATCATAAAGACCATTTGGTTTTTGCCATATATGGCACATCTTGCATTCAAGATTACAAAAACCATTAAAATTAGCCGTGAACTTTACAATGGGTTCCGTTTGTACTTCCTCTACTTGAATATAATCTAAAAGTTTATTATTCTCACTACAAAGATTACAACCTCGATGCCTAACCTCTCTTTCACATATTTTCACATTGCCAGTAAGAAATTCCCTTCTCCATCTTCGGATAAATTCATCATTCCAGATTTCATCTAGTGGTTTTTCTGTAATATTCCCAATCTCAAACTCTGCACCCTTTAACCTACAGCTACCAATCCTTCCATCAGGTTCAGCTATTACGGTTGAGAACGGAACTGGACAAAAGTTCTCAGGGAGTCCCATCTTCTTGAGCTTCTCTTTAATAAGAGTTGCTTCAAGCTCTTGGTCAATTTTATACTGATTCTTTTTATCCATATTAATTTATCTTAAAGTTACTGCAACCCTTGCAGGTCTTATACTTTTCTCTTCCTTTTTTTTGTCTTAGATCTTCTCTAAAGGTTTTGTACTTATCGGAATTCCAGATTTCAATAATACTATTCTCGTTAACATTACCCATTTCCAGTTTTTGTAGATAATCATCATAGCAAGGCAACACATTACCTTCTAAAGTAATCACCACTAACCGAAGTGGGATAAAACACGGAAGCCAGGATTTTTCAACTGGCGCAATATGCGAGAGGAGCCCTTGCCTATTACTAAGCTCAACTTGGGTGTAATCCTCAAAATAAACTAATTCTGCTTTATCCTCAGGGCTAATTTCTTCGTAAGTTTTATCAAATACATAATTGGTTTTTACGTCTTCGTGTTTTGTAATATGAAATTTTTTGACACCTAGAGATTTAAGCTCATCAAACCTTTTTTTAGTTAAAAGAGTTCCATTTGAGAATAAATATGGGCTAGAGTTCGGTAGATACCTTGTCGTTAGCTCGATAAATTTATCAAGGTTCTTTGAAAGCATGGGTTCGTTATAAAAATGATACGAAACTCTGCCTGAGAAGCCAGCCTCTTTAAGCTCTTTCATAACCTTTTCAAAAAGCTCCAGTGACATTTCTCCTTGCTCTATACGTTCGTACTGACTATTGGGACAGTAAGAGCAGGCCATATTGCATTTATGGCTAATCTCAAATTCAATCTCAGAAAATAGACCTAGCTCAAGACTTGTTAAATTTACTTGCGACTCTGCCATAACTATTTAACCAATGGAGTGCTCACGCGCTCTTCTCCGATCATGCCTCTTAACAAATCCCCAATCTTCTTGGATTCTTTTTCGTCCAGAAGCAAAATTACTTTTTCAGCAAGACATAATCTCTTTAAATTATCACCATGTGAAAGTTCAGTAGCATAAAGAATTCCAAAGTTTTTAAGCCCTTTGAGAATCTCTTCATTCTGGTCAGAAAAGCCACTTTTTAAGACAACCCAGGTCTTAAAATCGCCTCTTTTTCCTAATGATTTCACCCATTTATTATACAATAGCTTCCCCTCATCGCTTTCGGCAAAATGGGGTCCCATTCCTTTAGTTAATCCAAGTACTTGGCTACCGTATTTTTGACAAAATTCTCTTCTCATTTCATCTAGCTTAGAAATGCTAACTTCTGTTGGCAGTTTTATCGAATTTGATTTTTCAGCCTTAACTTCTTCACCCCAATGCGTCTCTAGGTATTCAGCAATTTGCAACGAAAGAAGCTCTTCTTCACCGGCCGGAAACAAAAGCTCGGTTGGTATTTTTAAGACTTTTCCACTGACTTCTTGATGACCTCCCCAATTCGAACAAACTACAGGGGTTCCATTTTCCTGAGCCTGGGCGATACTGACAGCGTAATCTTCAGACAAATAAGTAGAGAGGCTTATATAAGTAGTATTTGCATTAAGCTTTTTTGGCCACTCATCGTAGGCAAGCTTTCCAATGAACTCAGGTTTAGAATGCCAAGATAAACTTTCAACCAAAGCTAAAATCTCTTTTTGATAATCCTCTACAGTAAAGACACCTTGATACTCATGAGTTTCTGAGTCGAAATCACCAATTAATTTTAGTTTAACTCCATTAAACTTATTCTGAAGGCGATGAAAGGTTTTAATAAGAAGTGCGATGTTTTTAACTCTGGATATTCTTCCCGCATAGACAAACTCCGCCTTATCTAGCTCTGGCCAATTCGCAGAATTCACCTGACTAAAGATTTCATAGCGAGGGATTACCCCAATCTCATCCCTTTCAAACTTAAATAGCTCACATAAAGCATGTCTAACACTGTGTGAGATAACCCATAACTTCATCTTCCGAAATGGCCAATTTCCTGACTCTAAAATTCTATTTAGATAACCGCCAAATAAAACTATATTTACCACTTCAGCATTGTTCTCTTCATTAAAATTAAGAAAGTCATCAGCGAATTGAGGTGTCGATAGATTATTTCGAGAAAAATAGTCTAGAACCTTTACCTTCAAAAGGTCGATACTTGTTTGGCATTTATCAGGAAAGAGCTTTCCTCTTAATGCAGTTGTTCCGTCCATATAAATCCCGTTATTCTCTAGAAGCTCTTTGACTAGTTCATAACTGATATTCTTGTCAGTCCCTTCTATACTTGCCACCGCAGGCCCAGCTTCAAACTTATGTCTAGATTCGCCAAGATGGGGGTCAGCAATAATGATTTGGCTTCCCTCTATTTTACACCAAGGGCTAAATCTATAATGTGATTTTTTATAGACCGTATTCTGCCTTAAGTCTCTCATTCCATAGGCCTTAAAAAATGGCTCGCATAAAGGATCTCTATAGTTTGCAAAGATTTTTGTGGAAGTGCTTTCTTTCCCTTCCTCAACAAAAAGTTCTCGATTCCTAAAAACGTCTTCAACCAAGTCAGAAGTTTCAATAGGGCTAGGTTTATAATCTTCCTTTAAGGAGTCAACTAGGCAGTTTAATATTTGTTTTTCTTGAAAATGCTCTGGAATATTCGGTTCGACAGTTTCTTTTTCTTCTACCCGCGACAATCCTTGGTAGATATTTTCAATAGTGATTACAGGACCACGTTTTGACGATTCCACAGGTATCAGTTCTAATTGATTATTAAAATAGGTTTTGTAATCTGAATGTCCACCCCAGTCACTTAACATCACTCTTTTTCCATCGCAAAGGCTCTTAAATGCGGCCATTCCAAAGTTTTCATCAGAGTGAATACTTGGGCTAATAAAAATATAATTGAGCTCACATAACTCAGAGTAAATCTCAGCTCGTTTTACAAAGCCACGAAACTCAACAAATTCTTCTAGCTTTAATTTTTGGGAAATTCTTAATAACAAGTCTAGATAATCACTGCTCTCTTTACCCATATTTGGACTACCGAGAAAGTCTTCTTTACCATAAAAAATTAACTTTCTCTTAAGGGAAGAGTCTTTTAAGTATAACGAATAAGCGACTAATAAATTATGAAGATTCTTCTGCTCAGAAATTCTACCAATAAAGACGAAAGGACCTTCTTTTTGAGATCTTTTCTTTTCGATCTCTTGTTCTAATAAAAAAGGAATATTTAATACCGTATTCTTAGGAAATAATTTCTCACATAGTTTTTGATCTCTTGAGCAAGATGAAACAAAAACATCGCTGGATTTTAAATACTTGAGAACATCCCATTTCTTTAATGGCCAACAAGCTATTGTAGAAAAATTATGTAAATAAAAGTAAGTTTTACCGGAGAAGTGAAAAACTTCGTTTGCAACCTTCAAGGCTTTATGAATATCTAAATTGAAAGCCGTTACGACGAGGACTTCAGCTTTTAAGAATTTAGCCCCGTCTTTTTTCAGGTCTAATTTATCAACATTAATAGTATTAACGGAATGCCCTTCAGTACTTAAACTTTGCCAATTGTGAACGATGCTAGGAATAATCTCCTGCATACTAGTCCAAACAAAGTTTTGCTCTGTGGCTAATACTAAGATATTCATTTTTCTACCACGTATGCACCAATAACGAGGTACTTTAAATTGGACTTATCAAAGAAATTCTTGGCGTCTTCAACGGATTCTAAGATGGGCTCCCCCATGATATTTAAACTTGTGTTTAAGACAGCAAATAATCCAGTCCTTCTTCCAACTTCATCTATTAAATTATAAAAAAGCTGATTTTGTCCTACTGTGACTGTTTGAATTCTAGAAGTACCGTCTACATGGCAAACCTCAAGAAATTTTTCTTTAAATTCATTTTTCACAGGAACAGCAAATGACATAAACGGATTTGGATAATTAGGAATTATTTCAAAGTACTCTTTTGCCTTTTCTTCCACAACAGAACAACCATAGGGTCTAAAACTTTCTCTAAATTTTACTTCACTATTTAAGTACTTTTTTAGACCGGGCCTATCAACTCTAGACAATATGCTTCTATTGCCTAAGGCTCTAGGGCCAGATTCACTTCTTCCTTGAAACCATGCAATTGTTTCGCCTGCTTCTAATAAGTCAGCAGTATCTTTGATGATGTTCTCTGATTTCTTTAACTTATAATTTTTAAATTCTTTTTCAACTTTTATATTTGTTGGCACTGAAGTCATGGGTCCAAAATATCCATGCTGATTCTTATACTCAAAGGCCGTCCAAGTGTTTTCTTCGTAATAGCTTGCCAGAGCACAGCCTAGACCAATTCCCTCGTCACCAGGATTTGGGGGAACATAGATATTTTTGAAAATTTGTTTTTGAAGAAGCTTTTCATTGCTTACACAATTTAAGGCACAGCCTCCAATAATTATTAAATTTTCAATTTTCGGAAGAAGTTCCTTAATGCGTTTTGCTTTATCCTCAAGGTACCTTTCAAATAAAAGCTGAACACTAGCCGCTAGGTCTTCATATATCTTCATGTTTGGAGAGGATTCCCAATCGGACTTAGAATTCCCCTTAAAAGCCTTCTCCCAGTTTAAGCTATTAAGAAGCTCCAATGGTGATTCAAACTCACTCGCCTTTCCAAAGGCAGCTAGCCCCATAACTTTTCCAGCAGCTCTCTTTGAGTTAAAGATAAACTCAGCGATTAGTTCATAGCAGGTTCCAATTCCCTCACTATACCAACGATCGTTTGTATTTTTGGCCATAGAAAAACTTTGCCAAGTCTTTTCCACTAAATTGAGCTCTCCCTTATCTAAGAAATAGACACTGCTCTCCTCGTGCTCTTTTTCGTTCCCTTTGTTCTCTTCAACCACATGTCCCTCGCTACCTGCTCCATCAATCACAAGGATTGCGGCATTATCAAAGGGACACATAAATTTGGCTACATTTGCGTGGGCAAGATGATGAGAAACAAATTTAATTTTTGGATTTAAAACACTTGAGAACTGATCTAAATTCTTCTTTTTAAGATAATTAAAAAAAGGAATGACTTTATCTAGCTCCTCTTCTCTTTCGTGGGGAGTTTTAACATCTCTATTATCACTGATGACTAATTCTTTATCCGCATCAATTAGACCAGATCTGAGCAAGGCTTGCTCCGGCCAAGAGCCGTCAGCCTTTACCCGAGTTATCCTCTCCGTTAAGAAGATTTCAACGTCAGGACCAGCCGCATTAGGCTCAATACTGCAGACAGAAGAGTTAAATAGAACTTTTCCAAGACCAAGATAGACCTTGGGGTTTGAATTATCCATATGGCCCAGTCTATCATAGTTTAGCCCTATAAGCCCAAGGTTGCTGGTATGAGTCAAGTGCTTATCACAGGTGGAGCTGGTTATGTCGGATCAGAGCTAGTCCCACTTTTATTAGAGAATAATTATTCAGTCGTCGTATTGGATCTCTTTTTATATGGCGAGACCTTAAGTCCCCATAAAAATTTAAAATTGATTAAGGGAGATCTAAGAAATTCATCAGTCGTTAAAGAAGCGCTAAAAGGTTGCGAGTCAGTTATCCATCTAGCCTGCATTTCAAATGACCCAAGTTTTGACTTAGATCCCAAACTTGGGAAATCTATTAATCTTGATTCATTCAGACCCTTAGTTGAAGCATCAATTAACGCTGGAGTTAAAAGATTTATAAACGCATCTTCATCTAGTGTTTACGGTGTTAAAGATGAAAGCTCTGTACATGAAGGGTTGAACCTAGAGCCGCTAACAGACTATTCAATATTTAAAGCAGAATGCGAAAGGATACTTGAAAGTTTTCAATCTGAAAACTTTACAACCGTTAGTATTAGACCTGCGACGGTTTGCGGAGTCTCTAGAAGGCAAAGGTTAGATGTAATCGTAAATATTTTAGTCAATAATGCTCATAACAAAAATAAAATCCTCGTATTTGGCGGCGAACAAAAAAGACCAAATATCCATATAAAGGATATGTGCCAAGCCTATATGTTGCTATTAAATGCTCCCTCTAAAAAAATTGCAGGTAAGGTTTTCAACGTTGGTGATGAAAACTTTCCGGTTAAGGATCTGGCCCAACTGGTGAAAAAACATTATCCAAGTGCTCAAGTGGAGACCATTCCTTCTGACGATGATAGGTCTTACCATATAAGCTCAGAGCTAATTCATAGAGAGCTTGGTTTTAAGACCAAACACTCAATCGAAGAGGCCATAGAAGATTTGAAAACCGCTTTCGAAAAAGGGGTCTTTCAAGACTCAAACTCTAGTAATTATTTCAATGTTCAAAAAATGAAAGAGGTAAACCTTCTGTAATGAGAATATGCATTGATATCGACAATACTCTTCTTAATTATGAACCGCTTTTTTTCGAAGAGAGTAAACCTATTCCAAAAGGAATTAAATTTTTACCTGAGCTAAAAGAATACCTTCAAAAGAAATCTCATGATCAGTGGTTAAAAGTTCAAGGTCTTTGCTACGGAAAAAGAGTAACGGATGTAAACCTTTTTCAAAGAGTCAAAGAGAGCATTCAAGCACTTATTGGTGAAGGCCATGAAGTTTATCTAGTAAGCCATAAGACCAAAACATCCTATTGTGGGAACTATACTGGACTGCAGAATCTAGTATTGGATAGACTAGAAGTGCTCGGCCTGACTTCCATTATTAAGGATAGAAATATTTTTTTATTGGAGTCGCTCGAAGAAAAGCTAGAGCAAATCATCAAGATTAATCCCGATATAGTCATCGACGATCTAGAAAAAGTTTTAAATAATCCGAAATTAGAGGAGATCCCTTTTAAAATTTTATTTTCTAGAACCTCTTCGAAAAACTCAACATCCTCATTCTCTTGGTCCCAAATAGTTGCTCTTATTCGGCTTACTAAAAAGATGTCTCTAACCTTTCAAGATTCTCTTAGCACGGGAAATAACTCTGTAGGCAAATTTAAGTCTGGTGAGAACACTTTTGTTATAAAATGTTTTAGTAAAGACGAACGTTATTTAAGAGAAAAAACTAATTTGAGCCTTATCGATCAAGAAGTTAAAATTATTTTTCATGATGACGAAAATCTTATCTTAGTAACAAACTTTATAGATGGAATTAGTCCTTCTAAGTTCAGCCAAGAGGTCTTTTCAAAGCTAGAATACCTCTTTCAACTAAATTCGCCATTAGAAGCAACCCATAAGAGAATTACGATAGAAGAGTATTTAAAACATATTGAAAATCGACTAATCGCTCAGAAGCCTCATTATTCTAGCTTTATTAAACTTCACGAAAATCTACTTATCCGCTCAAAAAATGCAAACTATTCTCCATCCTATAATGTATTCTGTGCCCCGGATTTAAGCCTTGATAACTTAATTGAATATAAAGATAGAATTGAAATTATAGACCTAGAATCCTCGGGAATGGATGATCCCCTGAGAAGTCTAGGAAATGCTATTTTCCATTCTAGAAATCAGTTGAGCCAAAACGAAATTCTTGAACTCTTTAGTTTTTTTGAACAACAATTCCCGGGAATATTTTCTAACTCATTTGAATTAGTTCTAGACCTTGTTGCTTTTGACTGGCTGCTTCTTGAGAAGGACCCCCTGAAGTCCCAAGGGAGAGCCGAGACTTATCAAAACAGGCTTAGTAATGGTAGTATTTGTTTTTCCTTACCGGAGTCGATAATTGACCATGGCAAAAGAGTTTCTAAATCAAAAGAGCTTTGAGTTACGAAACAAAGTTCTAGACATTTTTTCATATGGAAATCGAGGTCATATTCCCTCCGCTTTTTCTGTCATCGAAGTATTAACCACTCTCTACTATCAGCATGTAGATATTGAGAAGATTAAAAAAAATACTGAAGATAGAGACCGAATCATACTTAGCAAAGGCCATGGCTGCCTTTCTCTTTATTCCATTTTACATGACCACGGTCTTATAAAAGAAGATGAATTAAAATCTTATTGCCGTCCAGGCTCTGTACTTGGAGGTCATCCAACAAAAGGAAAGATCATAGGCATAGAAGCCTCGACCGGCTCCCTAGGACTTGGTCCATCTGTAGCAGTAGGCATGGCAACTGAGCTAAAAAGGAAAAAAAGATCATCGCATGTTTATGTCATTGTTGGTGATGGTGAAATTAATGAAGGAAGTGTTTGGGAAGCCTTACTAAGTGTAGGAAATAAAAATTTAGATAATTTTACGATAATTATAGATTATAATAAGTTTCAGTCCTATTCCTCCACAGAAGAAGTTTGTGATCTAAACCCTCTCAAAGAAAAACTAGAAGCTTTTAAACTGAATACCTTTGAAGTCGACATGATTAATGAACCAGAAAACCTTTTGTTATGCCTTCAAGAAAAGTCCTCAACTCCTAAGGCCATCATTTGTCATAGCATAAAAGGTCAAGGCTCTGACTTATTAGAAGGAAATCTACACTGGCATCATAAAAGCTATTTAAGTGATGAAGAAGTTGAAAAAGTTAGAGCTTCCCTAAAAAGGAGAGAGTTTTGAGGAAGGCGGGATTAAATGCAATATTTGAACTTGCCAAAAATAATGAAGATGTCGTCTTCATTGGATCTGATTTGGGAGTGGATACCCTTAAAGAGTTTAAGTCGCTTCTTCCTAGTCAATTTTTTATGGAAGGAGTCTCGGAAGGTCATATGGTTGGCATGGCCGCAGGAATGGCCCATGCAGGGGCAACTGTTTATATAAATACGATCGCAACTTTTTTAACGAGAAGAGCCCTAGATCAGATTGTGGTCAATCTGTGCTTAGACAATGCAAAAGTTAGGCTTTATGGAAATGGCGGAGGACTAGTTTATGGGCCCTTAGGAGCAACTCATACGGCACTTGAAGACCTCTCGCTTTTATCAGCTTTGCCAAATATGACGATTCTTGCTCCATCAGATTCGGTTGAGATGACCGACTTGATAAAAGAATCTAAAGACTATCCTGGACCCATATATATTAGGTTAGGAAAAGGAGGAGAGGAAATACTCTCATCCCCTGGTCTAGCAAAAATTGGAAAAGCGGTTTTGGATATGCATCCAGATTCAAAATGTAAAATCTTGATTTGTACAACTGGGGTCATGAGACAAAGAGCAGTTAAAGTTAGAGAGCTTTTAGAAAAAGACTCTATTTACATAGATATACATCACCATCACACAATTAAACCCCTAGATAAAAGCGAAATACTGGCCCAAGCCCCTAAGTATGAAACAATAATCACCTTAGAAGAAAATGTACCTAACGGAGGACTTGGTCAGCAAATTGCCTGTATGCTATTAGAAAATAATATATCCCCAAAGAAGTTCTATCGATTTACTCTTCCCGACAAATTCCCCGAGGAATATGCCAGACAAGAAGAGATGTTTCTTACTCTTGGACTAGATCCCGAATCAATAGCTTCAAAAATTAGAGAACTCCATGCTTAAAGACTTTATTTCTTCTCACCATAAGAGTACATCTAGAAATTATTTCGAAAGGATGAACCCAGATAAAAAAGAATGCATGAAAATTGCAGCTCAATTTGAAAAAGAATATTGGGATGGGGATAGGAAGTATGGCTATGGCGGCTATCGATATGACGGAAGATGGGCTCCCCTAGCTGATAGATTGATAAAAGAATATGAGCTCACAAATGAATCAAAAGTCCTGGACCTAGGTTGCGGAAAAGCCTTTATCCTATTCGAACTTCAAAAGAAGCTACCAGGAATCTCATTAGTAGGAAGAGATATTAGTAAGCATGCTCTAAAAGATACTCCTGGCGAACTAACCGCAGACTTAGAAATTCTTGATCTAAACCAAAGAGATTGTTTATCTCACTTTCAAGACAATTTTTTTGATCTCACTCTTTCAATCATGACTCTCCATAACTTAGAACTGCCTGAACTGGAGTCTTCCCTAAAGGAAATTGAAAGAATCTCAAAAAGATCCTTTGTCGCTGTCGAATCCTATAGAAACTGGAGTGAATTAACTAACCTACAATGCTGGGCCCTAACCTGCAATTCCTTCCTCTCCCCAAGAGAATGGGAGTTTCTTTTTGAGAAAACTGAATACTCAGGTGATTTTGAGTTCCTATTTTTTACTTAATCAGGCTATTCAATTCTGGAAAAATCTCATCAAACTTAAGCCCTGAGGAGTTTTGGATTTTACCAATTTCATGAGTTAAATTTGGAATCTGAGTCTGGTCTTGAGGCTTAGACATTAAATTTATCAATTCTTTAATTTGAATTATGAGTGAAATACTTTGAGCTGTTGAATATTTCTCCATTAAAAACTCTTGGATAAACTCCATTAAGTTCTCTTTGGCTTTTTCTTTCAAATCTTGATTTAAATTTTGAACGGCAAAATACTCAGGCTTTGTTAGGTTATTAAAATTAATATCTGATGGACCAAGCCAACCTCTCTCTATTGAATCCTTCATAAAACGAGGGAGGGTTAAAACATTCAACAGTGTATTCGTAATATATAGTCTAAAAAGAACATTAGGAGCTTTTGCTTTTACCTCTTCAATATTTTTTTCGATAACCGACCACTTTGCCCCTAGCCGAATAAAATCATTTCTTTCTTCTTGAGAGTCAATACTTGCATCTAAAATCACTGTTTTAAAACTCTTCCAAAGTTCAATTATAGAAGTCTTACCAAATTTTAATTTTGTTAAGTTGGTATTGTAGTATAGAGAAATATCTGTTCGTCCTTTTTCAATCAGATATAAAAGAAGATCTAAGTGCTCCTGCTCCAGAAGCGGCTCCCCTCCAGCGATATAGAGAGACTCTAAGGAATCTATATTTTCTTTAACCAGCTCTAAGATTTTTCCTTTTTCTCCAAAGGGATAAACCACCTGCTCTTCTTTTGGAAGCCCTTCTCTTTGGGCCCACCTACTTGAATAGGTAGGGCTACAATAAACACACTCTAAATTACACAAATTTGAAAAGCGTATGCCTAAGTATTTTAGAGACATCTTTTCGTAAGTTCCGTCGTCTTTGGTTTCATCAATCCGATCAATTTCTTTTGAATAGAATTGATTAAAGTTTTGCCTAGGAGATTTTCCGCCATGATCTTCAATATCATAGCAATATGAACAGTATTTTGATTTTTGGCTCTTCAATAACCTTAACCTTAGGTCTTTTTGAGCCTCGGAGTTCCAGATTTCATTTACGGGCTGATCCTTAACATTCCCAAGAGGAGTATAGTGCTGAGTCCTACAACAGGGCAGAACTCTACCATCTTGCTGAACTTCTATATGCAGCCAGGGCAAGATACAGAAGCTCTTTGACTCACTAAGTAATTCTTTTTTTTCTTTGTTTGATAATCTTTTCATATCTTGCGACTATTAATGGTGCGGATCATTAAAAGTATAACCATAGTATGACAAAAGATACACCATTTTGCTCCAGACCTTTTAGAGAACTTATGCTCAGTTATGAGGGTAAAGTTCATCCGTGTTGTCTCCTAGAGGACTTTGAACTTGGAGATATAAATGACATGTCTCTGGAAGAGTTTTGGAATTGCGAAAAATTACAATCTCTAAGAGAAGAGTTTTTATCGGGTAAAATAAGAACCTGCCAAAAAAATATTGCTACTAAATCTTGTCATGAATTCTATAAAAACTTTAACGATAAGGTTGAAAAGAAAAAAATTCAATCAGGATCAATTAAGAAATTAGATCTACGCTTAAATGGTAAATGCAATTTAGAATGCATCATGTGCCATGTCTGGATGGGTGATAACGGCAAATATGACGAAACAACTTTTTGGAATGATGGCCCAAAGGAAGTTTTTCCCTTTCTTGAAGAAATAGACATGCTGGGAGGAGAGCCCTTTATCCAAGGAGATACGTTCAAGCTAATAGATGAGGTCTCTAGAGTTAACAAAGATTGCAAATGGAATTTTACCACTAATGCTAATTGGAACTTTGGCGGAAAGATAAAAGACTATCTTGATAAAATTAAGTTAGGTGTAATCACTATAAGCATTGATGCTATTTTACCAGACACCTACTTTAGAATAAGAAGAAAGGGAGACTTTAAGCAAATCCTTAAGGCCATCGATGATTTAATTGAATATAGAGAAAAAGAGCGTCCTTCACTTTTTCTAAGATTAGATTTTGTGGTTCAATCCCAAAATCTGAATGAGGTTTTACCTTTTTATAAATTTTGCCTTAAGAAAAACCTAGATCCATCTTTTATATTACTTGAGCAACCAAGTGATCTATCAATCAAACATCTTTCGGCAAAGGCCCTTGAATCAATTAAAGATGAAATCGCTCCTCATATTCATGAAGAAAAAGCTTTCGCCTTGAAGACGATTCATAGAAACATAACAGAGATTCTAGCTAAGAGAGATGCTTAAACCAGCTTGATGTTGCCTTTTCAATTGTCTCTTTTGTCCACACAGGGGCGTCTTTCCAGTAATCAATATTATCTAAAATAATTGAGACTCCCTCTTCAAAACTTATCTCCGGAGACCAGTTAAGTAATTCTTTTGCTTTTTTAATATTGGCAAAAGTTTGTTCAGGCTCTCCTGGTCTTTTAGGAATATAAACTTTTTCTCCTCCTAAAAGTTCAACCAGTTTATTCACAGATTGCGGTTTCCCTGCTCCGATATTTATAACTTCTCCATTTAACTTTGACTGGCTCGCTAAATAAAAGGCTCTGGCCACATCAGTAGCATAAATAAAATCTCTCTTTTGAGTTCCATCCCCTACGACCGTAAATGGTTTCCCTGCTAGTTTTTGGGCCAAAAATGTTCCAAAGACAGCACCGTAAGTTCCATTCGTTCTTGATCTCGTTCCATAGGCGTTGAAAAGCCTTAAAGAGATGGCTTCAAATCCATAGACCTTTGAATAATGAAGAACATAATCTTCTCCTAATTTTTTTGTTAGAGCATAGGGGTACATAGGATTAATAATTTCACTTTCATCTGTGGGGTAATTATTAGGAATTCCATAACAAGAAGAAGAGGCCGCATAGACAAATTTTTCACAGCCATATTTTTTAACAAGTTCTAAAATATTTACCGTACCGTTTACATTAACATCATGATAAAGCGGCGCATTTTCAATGGAGGGTACAATATCCGCCAAGCCAGCCAGATGAAAAATATAGTCTGCTTTTTCAAACTCTGCTTCAACCGAAGATAGATCTCTAATATCAGCCTTTACAAAATTTACTTTGAATCCATCTAAATTCTTGATTGTCGAATGGCTTAAATCATCTATTACAGTGACCTCTAGCCCTTGCTCTAGGCAGTAGTCTGCGAGGTGGCTTCCAATAAAGCCGGCCCCTCCGGTAATAAGTGCTGTTTTCTTTTCCATTCCTTAGAGATTAATAAGTCTTTAGCCCATTGGTCAACTTGTGGCCTTTATGTCACCATAAAGCTTATCTTGATTACACTTATTTTGGACCGACTATGGAAGAACTTGAGATAAGACTTAAAGAAACTTTTGGTAACGACTTCACTGAAGAATATCTCATTCGTCTTGAGCGTTTTGAACAAAAGCCGAGTCTAATAGCTCAAAGTCCAGACTTTAGCTCTCATCCGGCCTTCAAGGAAGGATCGGAGAAAATGGATTTTCTTATCGATGAGCGAGTCATCTCTTTTTTTAAGATTGCTCCAGATAAAAAGAATATGGCCTTGGTTCTCTACAACTTCTCTTCTGAAGAGGTAGAGGTGAGATGGTCCCCTGAATTTGCCTGCGATAATATTCGAGAAATCAGGCATGAAGAGTTGATTTCTTTAGAGGATGATGAGCTGATTTTCTTAACAAAACCTCAACAATTACAATGGGTTTGCTTCGAAAAAGTGGATTAAGACAACTCGTGTCAATATTACAAGCTATCTTTTGAAAAATTAAAAACATGGTACTTTCCCACTGCTTTGGAGAAAGCATAATTCTACTGGGAGAGAGAATATGAAAAACCTACTTATAGGTCTTACGGCCTTGGCCTTTGTTGCCAGCACAGCACAAGCAAATGACCGTCTAGCAAGATGTGTGAAAAATTTAAGAAACATTCAAACGACACTTCAGTCAACTGAAGCTGAGTTAAGTCAATGTCGTCTTAATAATGTTCCTGGAAATGGACAAGAAACAAGAAGACTAAGAAGAGAGCTTCGTCAAACTAGAGAAGAGCTTAGACTTTGTCGTCAGATTACACCTACTCCAGACTTTGGAGAGACTGCAAGATTAAGAAGAGAGTTACAACAAGCTCGCCAAGATCTTAGACTTGCGCAAGAAGATAATAGATTCCTAAGACAATCAAATGATGATTTAAGAATTCGTTTAGAAGAGTGTGAAGGACAAAACCCTCCATTCCCAAATAACAATGGTTATTTTTGTTCAGCTGCATGTACTACATCAAATGGTAAAACTGATTTACGTTACCTAGGTGGAGCTGAAGCTATGTTTGAACTAGAAGCAGAGTCTCAGGCCATCAGTAAAACTCAAAGTGATTACCGTTGTTCATGGGGTGTTAAGAAAGTTTCTTGCCAGGCCCAAAGTTTTGAAGCTGCTAACTACTGTGTAGCTGCTTGTACAAAGTCTAATGGTCAAGTTGACATGAGATACTCAAAAGGTGCTTCAGGTCGTTCAACTGTAGAAGCTGAATACAATGCTCTTAAAGAGACTCAAAAAGCATACAGATGTTCTTGGGGAGTTGAGGTTTCTAACTGTAACTAATTAAATAGAGAGAAGAGAGTAGATAAAGCCTCGCAAATGCGGGGCTTTTTTGCGTAAAATCCAGTACTTATTCCCCTATTTGCCTTTTTAAACACCTCTTGATTTAATTTTTCATCATTTTGCAGGAGGCAAGTATGAAAATAGGATTAATTATCTCACTCCTACTTTTAGTGGGCTGTGGAAAAGATGAAGTTATCACAGGAAGCCAAGGTAAAACCGTAGACGAGTTTACTCGAGGCTATCAAGATCAAATTAGCAAGTATGGAGTCGCCAAGAAAGGTGAAACAGTAAATATCTTTCAAGATATGCAGATTACAATAAATGATCTGTGCTCCTACAACTATGCTTACGGAGAAAGAGTTGTCATTAATAGTAACGCCAAATTAGTTAAGGTCTACTCAAAGGATGTTTGGAATTTAAGCAAAGGACCTGTTTCCCAATGTGGAAACTCAAAAATTGACGAAACTATTTACCGAGTTCCTGCTGTAAAACTTCAAGAACTTTATTTAAAAGCCGTTACAAAAAAATGTAATTATCTAAGAGATGTTTTTGATGATCGCAATATCGTTAATTTTTGTACTCAAAACTACGTTGGTGAGACAAGCTTTAGAACTCAAAAAGCCGGCGTTTTTAAAACAACCCTATCGTTAAATATCCGTGGTACGACTTACAATGTAGTTAACGACGCTACTCATCTAGCTGATAGTTTCTTGTGGGTTCCATATCCAGTAACTCAAAGAACTTTGATAAACGGCGATGAAAGGCGCTCTAGTTTTACAAAAGTTATCATCGATTATTACAACCAAAGCATCGATGAGCGGGACTATAATCATATTTATGAAATGGATTATTACGACGGCTGGGAACTTTAAACTCCATCCTGACCATAAAAAAAGGCCGCAGTCGCGGCCTTAATTTTTCTCACTATATTTCTATTTTCTCTTCTTATTTATGTGTGAAACGATCTGAGTTTCTTCTTGTTTTTCCTTCTAGAAGTCTTCTTACTCTTAGTTCAGATTCTGTTTCTTGTCTTCCTGAGTCTACTTGCTCTTCACCTTGCTCTTGTGCTTCTGGCTTTTCTTGAGCTGAGATAACAAGTCTGATTGCGTTCTGTAATGCTTCAGACTGTACTTGCTCGTCTGACTTTCTAAGTCTCTTACAAGCAATCTTCGTGTAGTGCTTTACACTTGCTGGGTCACTATCTTTCCACTTAACTTCCTTCATCTTACCTTGCCAGTTTACATAAATACCTTTGTAATCTTGGTTTTCGTAATCTGAAATTCTCTCACTTAGCTTGTATCCAACATTTTCTTTAGAAGAAATTGCATCTTCAAATCCTAAGTACTCACAAAGCTCTTTTGGGCTTGTCATTTTATTATCAACAGTCTCATCTGATCCCATGCTTTCGTCTGTATACTTAACCGCTACAAAATGAGCGAACTTTAGATACATTAGGTCTTCACCTTCAAAATGTTTAATAATGTATTTCTTTCTTTCAGCTTCTTTTTCAGCATCAAGTCTAGCTTGCTCAGCTTCAGTGGCGGCAATTTGCTCACCTCTTTCTTTAGCTTCTTTTTCCAGCTTCTTTCTATATTTTGATTTTCCAAAAGCATCAAAACACTGGGCGATATCACCCTTAGAGGCTCCTTGCTCGATTAGATCATCACAAATGTTTCTATCCTTATCTCCTGCAAACGCAGAAACACTAAGGGTAGTTGCTAAAGTAAGTGCTAAAAGGTTAAACGC
Organism: Halobacteriovorax sp.; assembly: GCA_002720865.1. GTDB lineage: Bacteria > Bdellovibrionota > Bacteriovoracia > Bacteriovoracales > Bacteriovoracaceae. Next base: position 479,157 of record PBIO01000014.1, on the reverse strand, counting down.
TCTCATAGTTTCCTCTCTGATTTAAAATCTATATATTTTGTTAATTGCACGAGATATGCCAAAAATATCTCCTATAAGTGCCTAAAAATAGGTTGGGTCCCTGTAAAAAATGGATGATTCATTACAGACTGTCTAAAATCTAGCCAATCAAGGAAGAGCATATGAAAGAGGTTTATAAGGGAAATTACGTACTTAGGGTCACTGAACAGGAAATAGACGGCAAGGTATATGAAAAGACTTATACCAGAAAGGCCGTTGTTACCTTTCCCATTACCCCAGAAGGCAAGATTCTAATTATGAAGGAGAGAAGGCCCCATGAGGAGACTCCTTATAGGTGGAAGCCTGTCACAGGCTTTCTTGAGGATAATGAGAGCTGGCAGGAAAACGCTTCAAAAGAGCTCCAGGAAGAAGCAGGTTATAGGGCCGAAAGTTTCGAGCTTATTGGTGAAGCTCACCATAACGGGACCTTAAACACTTCTCGCTACTTTGTGCTAGCAAAAGGTCTAATTCACGACCCCATCCCCAATCCCGACGGAGATGTCGTTATGGAGTTAAAGGCATTTACGATGGACGAACTTATCAGCATGAATCTTTCCGGAGAGATTCCAATGTTTTTTGATAACTTGGGCTTCTTCTTACTAAAGGAGAAACTAGAAAGAGGGCTACTATGCCTCGATTAGTTCTTCCAAATATAAAATACAAGGAAAGCTATATGAAGGCCCTTGTTGAGTTTCAAATCGAAGATTTGTGGCCCGATCTTGATAGAGAATTTTTAGAGAATAGATTTGAAGATTATATTGAGGAATTTGAAAAAACCAGAAAAGGCTTAGGTCTTCCTTTGGGCTGGGTAGCAGCAACAGAGTACTGGTGGGTAGAAGGGGAAGAATTTATCGGGAGAATCGATATACGTCATAGACTAACAGATGCCCTTAAAAAGTTTGGCGGACATATTGGTTATGAAATACGTAAAAAATACCGTGGCCAAGGACATGGGAAACAGATGCTAAAGGCCGTACTCCCTCTTGCAAAAAAGCTAAATATTGAAAAAGCTCTTATCACCTGCGACTCCACCAATATTGGATCACAAAAAGTCATCCTCTCAGTCGGTGGAGTTTTACAAGATGAGATAAATAATGAGGACCGAGATGTTCCGACCCAGAGGTATTGGGTTGAGCTTTAAGCTTCTTGCTCTTGCTTTTTCTTCATAGGATTAGGCTCTTGCATAACTTCCCTACGATCATCCCTTACTTTTCTAATCAAACAGCTCTGACAAACCCAAGCTGTTTGCCCATCTTTAGCTAGTAGGACTTTCTTAACGATAGAAAACTTCCTACCCGTACAACCTTCGAATTTTAGATTACATTTTCCGATAGTTCTTGGACCGACTTCGATTAACATATTCCCTCCTGGAAACTGTTTCTAGCAGGACGCTAGTCTACCTTTATATAGAGCAAAACCTTTGCCAGTTAGGGCATTAAATATCAGGTGTTTACCATGTTTAAAGTGACAAAAGGATAGTCAGTGGCTAAACAATAAACATGCATAATTTAAATGATATTGATCCAGGCATGACCATCGATTGGGGAAAGACTTCCCGGGACTATGCTAAGTACAGACCGGGACCACCGCCATCCTTTTATATAAAGATGCAAGAGTGCGGAATCGGTCTACGAGATCAAAGCATTTTAGACCTAGGTACTGGTACCGGTGTCCTGGCCAGAGAGTTTGCAAAAAATGGCGCTAATGTCACTGGACTTGATATTTCAAGCGAGCAAGTTGCAATGGCAAGCTCTCTAGCGAAAGACGAAAAGCTAGAAATTAACTTTGTCGCCTCGGATGCTAACAAGCTTCCTTTTGAGGACAACTCCTTTGAAGCCATAACTGCCAATCAATGCTTTTTATATTTTGATAAAGAAAAGGTTATTCCTGAAATAAAGCGACTGCTCAAGAACGGCGGTCTTTTTTCTACCTCACATTTTTGTTGGTTGCCTTTAATAGATAACACTGCCAAAAAAACAGAAGAACTTATCTTAAAGCATAATCCAAACTGGACCGCCCATAGCTATAGTGGCGAAATCCCAAAATTTCCCACCTGGGCCCAAAACGAATTCGAACTTGCAGGTCATTTTATTTACGACGAGGAAGTTGCATTTACTTGGGAGAGCTGGTGCGGAAGGATCAGGGCCTGCCGTGGAGTTGGCGCAGCACTATCTCCAGAGGATGTTAAAAAGTTTGATGATGAACATTTAGAGTTGTTAAAGAATTTAGTTCCTGAGAACTTTACCGTTACTCATAGGATTGATGCCCATATATATAGACCAAGGAAATAAAATGCCCGCAAAGTTTATTGTAATATTAATGGTTATAATTTTGATCGCGCTTTTTATACTCTCTAAGAAGTATCGCGCTAAAGAAATTGAAAGTGAAAAGAATGAGGCTTTAGAATTTGAGGCCCTTCAAGATCAAGCTGATAAGAAGGACCTCTAATTATTATTTTGCAGTTAAGTTAACTTTTAATTCTACGTCATCATAAATCATTTTATCTCCAAGGTCCTTGAAGAACTTCCCTGACTTGTACTTAACGCCGTAATCAAGACGGTTAAACTTAATATCAGCACTTGCCATTACCATTGTTCCCTTCTTATTTACGTTAGCTTTGAACATTATAGGTTTTGTAATTCCTTTAATAGTTAAGTCACCATTTACATCCCAATGCCCACCTTTACCAAATTGAGCATCCTTAATAACTAATTTAGCCGTCTTATGCTTGTCTGTTGCAAAGAAGTCATCGTTTTTTAAATGCCCATCTAATTTAGCTTTCCACTCTCCAGAAAGATCTGTTGTATTGATAGAAGTCATATCAATAACAAATTCTCCACCTGTTAGATTTGATCCATCATACTTAAGTGTTCCACTCTTTATCTTTAAAGTACCAGTGTGTTGACCTGTAACTTTTTTACCTGTCCAAACAATAGAACTCTTTTTTGTATCAACACTGTAACTCTTTTTTGATGGAAGCTTATCTTTAGTTCCATTAGCAAAAACTGATAGTGAGACAAGTGAGATTGCCGTGATTAAATATTTTGCGATTTTCATTTTATCCTCCGTTATTTTTAGGTCACATTAGCCTAGTTTTAGTCCTTCTAAATTGCAAATACCTGACTTAAAAATGCCATAGACATCTAAAAGCTGCGTCAAATATTCGTAAACTCGCTGAAAACTTATACGCAAAAAAATAGCCCCTTGCGCTAGCACTACGCAGAATGCAAGAAAACGCCATTTAACGGCAGAATTCGGTTGATTTCATGGACTTTCTTAATAAGAATAAATTGAATTAATAATTCAAAACCAAACAGGAGAAAATAATGAGTAAAGAAAAAGACATGCTATTAGTTGGATCAAAAACAAAAGACGCCCTTAAAAGTGGTGGATTAAACGTTTCTTCGGACGCTCTTGAAAAACTAAACGAAAGAGTTCACGCAATGGTTAAAGACGCTCAAGATCGTTGTTCAGCTAACGGACGTAAGACTGTTCGTCCAAGTGACTTCTAGAAACTAATTAAAAGTATCTATAAATTGGCCAAGGTTATCCTTGGCCTTTTATTTGGAAAAAAATGTCTGAAGATTTAAAGCAAGAAACAATTGAAGAACTCGAGGCCTTAGTCATTGATGGGTCTTGGAATGAACTTGTTAAGTACTTCCAAAATGGAAAATTACTTATCTGTGCCCCCGACACTAATATGGTTGAAATTGGTGCTATGCTTGTTTTAGATAAAGATGAAAAAATTAAAAAACTAGCAGAGGTAGGGGCCATTAACCCCCCTCGCAATGAAAGTATTATGGAATGGAAATCAATTCCCGATGAACGAATCTTTCATTTCCTAGAAATACCACCCTATTGCTTAGCTCAAGTAGACGAAAAAGGACGTAAAAAACGTGGACCTATTTAAAGTTTTAATTATAGCAATACTTACTGTTTCTTGTTCAGCCCCAATGCCTAAAGGCTTAGGTGTTATTGATAACCAACTAAGTAAATGTCCCGATAAGCCAAATTGCGTGACAAGCTTTAAACATGATGAGGAGCATTTCCTCGAGCCCATTGAGATCGTTTCCAATAAAGAAAGGGCCCATCAAAAAATAACTGGTATTTTAACAAAAAACTCTAGTGCTAAAATCATAACCACTAGTCCAGATTATATCCATGCTGAATTCACAAGTGCTATTTTTAGATTTATTGACGATGTGGAGTTTTATTTTGGAATTGATAAAAAAGTTCACTTTAGATCTGCCTCAAGAAAAGGTCATTCAGACTTAGGGGCGAATAAAAAGAGGATTGAGGATATCAGATTTAAATTTCAGCAGAACGACTTTTAATCTAGCCTTTTTACAAACTCCTCATTATTAAACTCATTCTTGCTTTCTAGGTATGAATTAAAATGCTGACCATAGCCCTTTAGCTCTTCAGGGCGGAGCTCTCTTACAACCTTTGCCGGGCTTCCCATAATCATGCTTCCTCCGGGAAACTTTTTTCCAGGAGAAACAACGGAACCTGCTGCAACGACAGAATTTTTTCCTATGACAGCGCCATCTAAAACAATGGCCCCCATTCCAATCAAGCAATTATCTTCCACGGTACAGGCATGAAGAATGGCATTATGACCCACACTCACTCCTGAACCAATAATAAGAGGAATATCTTCTATTACATGAAGCATAGTAAGGTCTTGAATATTTGTATTCTCTCCAACAGTGATTTGATTGATATCACCCCTAGCCACTACGCCATACCAAAGACTAGAGTTTGCTCCTAGTTTAACCTGGCCAATGACATCAGCTGAAGGAGCTATAAAACAGCCCTCACCAATTTCTGGCTTATGTTCTTTAAAACTATAAAGAGGCATGAATTATTTTCCCCAAGGAACTTTAGAAAGATAAGCTGCAAGATCTTTTACATCCTGGTCGCTCAGCTTCTTCACATACGGAAGCATTTTCTGATTGATTCGCACACCATCACGCATGGCCGTAATTTGCTTTTCTAAATACCAATCAAATTGTCCACCAAGACGTGGAGCATTTTGAGATTTCTTTCCTTCCGCTCTCTTTCCATGACAAACAATACATTTTTTATAAAGGGCATCCCCTCTTTGAAGTTGTGGAGTATCAAGAACAACAAGAGGTCCTTCCTCTTTAACTTCTTCTACAACTTTCTTTTTTGGTTCTTGTCTTTTAGCAAGTTCAATAAGCTCTTTCTTATGAGCCTTATGTGCTTCCTCAGCTTTTTTCATATCAAATTTTTGATTTGAAATTGGAAGAGACTTATAGTTTTTTAAAGTTAAGATGGTTACCAAAGAAGCCATCAAGATAATAAAAACAACCAATCGATTCATCGAATTCTCACTTAAATTGAACTAATGCGTTAATAGTTTGAAATTATAGGCGACTGTTTACAAAATGAGAAGCTAGATTTCCTTCAGAAATGCTTCCAAAAGCTTCTCTGGCCCCTCTACCACCACAATCCAATCTCTATGCTCCTGACTGAGAAAACCTTCTTTAACGGCCAAATCAAAGTGCTTTAGCAAATGATCAAAGAATCCATAGTCGTTCAGAACGTAAATAGGCTTCTTATGGTATTCAAGCTGGGCCCAGGTGATAATTTCACACAGCTCGTCAAGAGTGCCCATCCCTCCGGGCAATGCAACGAAGCCATCAGAAAGTTCATACATCTTGGCCTTTCTATCGTGCATCGTTTCAACAATTTCAAGTTTTGTGATGCCTTCATGCCCAACTTCCCATTCCATTAAAGACTTTGGAATCACCCCGTAAACCTCACCCTTTTTTTCAAGGCAGGCATCCGCAAGTTCTCCCATGATTCCAACTCGGCCCCCGCCATAAACCAGACCAATATTTTTTTCGGCCATTAGGCTTCCAAGGGTTTTTCCAAGTTCTATATATTTTTTATCATTTCCGTTTTTTGATCCACAAAAAACACATAAGTTACTCATTTATTCTCCAAGATTAGATTCTTTAAATCTTCAATTTTTACACCAGCTTTAGTTTTAGCTTTCACATAATAAAAGAGAAACTCTTTATTTCCCTCTTTACCTCTAATCGGACTTACACAAACCCCTTGCGGTTTTAGTAATTCAAAGTTTTTTTCAAGGGCCTCTAAAAGCTTTTCTGGATCTCTAACTATTCCCTTTTTACCAAGAGAACTTTTAGAAAGCTCGAATTGCGGCTTAACGAGAAAAACTCCTTCGCCATCGTCCTTTAAATGTTTAATAATATCCTTAAACACAATATCTAAAGAAATAAAACTTAGGTCTACAACCACCAAATCAACAAGCTCACCCAGAGTCTCAAGCTCTCTGATATTAGTTCCCTCTAAATTTATTACTCTTTCATCCTTTACCAATATTGGATCGAGCTGCTCATGACCAACATCAATAGCAAAAACTTTCTTGGCTCCCTTTAATAGAGAAACTTCCGTAAATCCCCCTGTAGAAGCTCCAATATCTGCCACAGTTTTACCATCAAGCTTTAGTTTAAATTCTTCAATGGCCTTTATAAGTTTATAAGCGCCTCTTCCCACATAAGTATGTTCCGAAGTGATCTCTAACCCTTCGCCCTCAACAATTTGTGAGGCTTTTTTTAAGACTTCACCCTTATATGTAACTTCTCCGCGCTCTATCATTTGAGCTGCTTTTGAACGGGTCCCAGCCAGTCCTAACTGAACAAGCATTTTATCCGCGCGACATTTTTCCATTATTCTAAATACGGTTTGATTGTAACTTCAAGGAGCTGACTCTGCCCTTTATATCCGATAATAAAAGGCTCACCAATTTCAACCTGGGTTTGTCTTCTTTCAATTTGCTTAGCGAGCTCTCCATTAGGTTTAAAAAGCTCCCCCTCTAAAAAGATTTTTGAACTTGGTCCAACCTGCTCTAGCTGGGCCACCGGTCTTTCCCAAAAACCTGCTCTTAAATTTAATCGAGCTCCATTTTTCATAGTTAGTTGAATTTTTCTTTTTCCCCATACCTCTTCAATTGAATGTAATTCAGATTCAAGAACCAAGTTCTTATCAATTCCATTCTTGTAGATCATACTAATATTTACCATCAATCCAGCCTGTGCTGAAATTGGTAAAGAAAAAAGTAAAACTATGACAAGAATACGAGACATGCTTATATTTTATTCCGTATACTAGAAGACGTCTATGAATGCTTATCGATTGAACAAATTATGGTGGTTTTTTGGATTCCTAGGGATGGCCATCATCACAGGGGGCTCCTTAATGCCTAGCGAACCTGGACCTGAATGGATTCCTCACGTGGATAAAGCGGTCCATTTTACTGGTTACTTTATCTCAACTTTTTACTTTCAACAGCTTACTAAAAATCAGAAGCCTATTCTTATATTCATCCTACTTTTTTCCTATAGTGGCGCTATTGAAATTGCTCAGGACTTTTTTCCCACTCGCCAAATGAGTCTCCTTGACCTTATTGCCAATGGCCTAGGAGCTTTATGTGGCTCCTTATTAAGTATCAAAATTTTAAAAGACTTTCTTTCTAGGATTGACCGTATTCTTTCGGATCGATTGATCCACTAGATATTTTTTCTGCTTTTCCACAAAGATAAATATTAGAAAAATTTCCCTGCTCACCTTCAAATTGAATAATAAGCTCTCCACCAGGGGCCTCAATTTTAACTTCATCCTTAAAACCAAAGAACTCATTACAAGCAAGGGCCACTGCCGTTGCGCCTGTTCCACAAGCGAGGGTTTCACCTTCAACTCCCCTCTCATAAGTTCGCATTTTTATATGATGATCCCCTAATTTCTCAATGAAATTCACATTAGTTCCGCGCTCAAAGATCTCATTATAACGAATCGGAGGTGCGTGGGACATAAGATCAACTTCATCGACAGAATGAACCAGGTAAACACAATGGGGCACACCAGTTTTCATATAAATAGAATTTTTCGCTGGATAATAAGGCGAGATATCAAATTTTTTCCACTCAGCAAATTCAGTCATATTTAGTCTGACAAATTCCCCATCAACAGTGGAATTATAAACTCCCTCAAGAGTTTCAAACTCAAATAATTTACTTGAAGTATTTTTCGGGTTTATCCCCAATTCAGTTTTAGCAAAATGAGAAATAGCTCTTCCGCCATTTCCGCACATTTCAACTTCTCCCCCATCTGCATTCAAATAGGTCATTTTAAAATCACCCTTATCTGAACTTCTAAGAAGAAGGATCCCATCAGCTCCAATACCCTTTTCCCGGTCACAAATGGCCTGCCAATCCAAAACAGGAACATCTCCTTTCCTGTCATCAAAGACGACAAAATCGTTTCCTGTGGCGCTATATTTCCAAAACTTAAGCATAAATCCATACTACGCACCGTGCAATCAATTTACAAGACTCAAGTCGCAAGTGTATAAATATGTGCAATTCAACCATCTGTGGGACATTAGCTCAGTTGGTTAGAGCCCCCGGCTCATAACCGGGTGGTCCGGTGTTCAAGTCACCGATGTCCCACCATTTGTAAACTTTTTCATTACAATTTGATTAGTTACTTTTATCAAGGTTTTATCTTAAGTTTTTCAATAAAAACTGAAGTAATTGTTTTATTAGATAGACCTATAGAAATGTTACTGGAAATCTTAAAGAACTCTTCTTTATCAGTTCTAGTAGATGATAATTCAATCTTCAAAACAGAATGCCTTTGATCGTATAGAAATCGGGGGTTCAAAGTTATTGACTCTCGATCATCATCTACACTCTTTTGAAGTGTTGCATACCCAAAGGTCTTTTCTTCAGGAACACTTATTGTTCCAGACTCCCAATTTATCAAATTTGTATATGCATCAATAGAAACAAGGTAAAGATCCTCTCCTTCAAAAGTAATTGTCAAGTTGTCTATATTTAAAAGAAAATAGGGTTTCTTCAATTCAAACTTTTCTTCAATCTTACACGAAAGGCTTCCAGGTATCTCTTTTGGGTAAACGATACTAACCGATAAAGATTGATCACTGGTAGAATAGTATGACTCATCATTATTTTCTAAATCATTTTTAGCTTCAATTTTTATCTTTGATTTCATAAAGTCCTTTATCTATAGAGGAAATGTAAGATCGTGTTATCTGTTTCTCTTAACACGACTTCCAAATTATACTTTTTCCCATTCTTAAACATTTCAATAGTATATTTAAATGTGTTTGCTGCACCTTGAGGATCGATCGTTCTTTTTCCATACATTATAGCAGTCGAAAGTGTATTAATAGGAACATGACGACTAGTATTCTCCATATGTCTTGCAGTAGTACTTGTAAATTTTAAACTTTTTGCTAACTCAGTTGTTGACTTCAACATATTCTCAATTTTACCAGCAGCGCCAACGTTATTACCTAGAATACTCCTAGCAGTTAATGAAAAATCCTTGATTGATACAGAAGAAGTGTTTCCAAAAAATGTTTTTGCCGAACCGACTATTTTATCAAAAACTTTTATCTCTTTTATGCTTAACCCAAGTGCAACTTTAGGATATTCACCAACGGCCCTTAAAATACCTATAGCCTTGCCTCCACCTTTCAAAAGGGCCGATTTAAAGAAATCAAAACCTTCTTTTCCATGCTTTTTAAGAAGGTCAATAAGACTTTGTACCATCTTCTTACCATGCTTAAATTGCTTACCCCATTTGAGATTAGGAAGAATAATAGCCAGTCCAGTAATAAGCTTATCAATATCATCGGAAGGCAATCCAAGAAGGGAATGATTTGTAAAAACTTGTGCTAAAAAATCAACAAGATTATATCCGTTCCCAATAATTGGAAGTGTGCTCAGACCCATATCAGTCATTGCGATAGCTAATGTACTTCCCATTTCTTCGCGATTTGGATTGTCCGGCAAGTTAGAAGGTGGTAGTGAAGAGTCAATGCTACTTAATACTTCCGCTGACCTCACCCTAGTTGCAGAGCTTTGAGTCCTTGCATTTGATGTTTGCTCTCTTACCTGAGCTTCTCTTGATTCCGTTTGTCTCAGGATTATTCCACTCGTCTCAGCAACAGAAGGGATATTTCTCTCATTTGCTCTTTGATTAAGTGCTCTAAGGTCATCTTGATAATTTGTTCCTAGTCCTGAATTTGGTGTATTAAAAGAATCTTGAACCAAGTCTCCAAGATAATCACTGGCCTCCCCTCTAAACTCGTCATAAGGAAGTGTAAACTCAATAGGAGTACCTGCGGGCCCAAGCTCATTTCCATTAAGATCCCGAAGCGTTGTACAGTTCTGCTTACAATCAGGTGAAAGATTTCTGGCCACTACAATCTGAGATTGTCCTTCATCGGTGCTTACAACAGTTAGCTCGTATGATGTAGTATTTCCGTTGGCATCTGTATTTGTAATTGTTACTTGCTGCCTTTGAATATCTTGAGGGATTCTCATTCCAGCAGGAGCTCTATGATTATCTACTCCATCATTAACCCACACATTAACGCTAGAACCTTGATGAGAAGATCCTGGAAAATGAAAATTTCCTCCTCCATCTGTAATATAGTCAAAACGATCAGATGAAAGGGGCTTGTCATTATTTCCAGTAGCTTCTAAATGCTGTTTAAATCTTTTTTCTAATTTTTGATACTCAGCTTCTAGATAAATTTCTCTTTCTTTTAGACTTGCCGCTCTATCAGTAGAGGTAATCTGAGAAAGCATCATTTGTCTTTGTCGACCTTGGACATTTCTAAAGTTTGTAAGAGCCCGCCTAGCTGACTCCATATCTCCCTTACTTAAAGACAGAAGAACATCATCCCCAAAACCACTTGCAACACTTTCAAAACGATTGAGGCTATTTTCAAACTGATTATCACTTCTGATCACTGCTCGGTAGGCATCTGTCTGAGCAAGATTTAAATCCACCTGCCATTTAACATACTCGTCATACTTGCTTTTCAATGCCTTATCCTTTTCAAGAAGCTTCTTTTCAATTTTATCTAGTTTAGCAAAAAGGCCTTCTTCACCTTCTTTTTTTCCATACAAGTCTTCTTTATAAAGCTCCAAGATTGCTGGCACACCTTCAAGGGCCCTTTTGGCTTCCTTAAACTCTTTATCTGTATAACCTTTCATAAGGCGGATAAGCCTAAGAGCTTCTTCAGTGTTGTATTTAGTCCTTAGTAAAGATTCAGCATACTTACCTGGATTTTTTTCATTCCAATCAATTTCTTCATTTGAAAGATCTTCAATCTCAGAAAGTCTGATCTCATTCACTTTATTTAAATAACGGTACAAATTAATGGTTTTTAAGGTATCTTCTGATTCTTCAAGATAGATCCCATGTCTATCTCTAAGAGCATTAATAACATCACCGTAGAGATATCCACTCTCACCTCCTTTATCTACTGAGGTTGATTTATCCTCTTCTATACAGACGTACTGTTTTCTGCACCCCTCTGCCAACATATGATGAGCATGGTCTCTATCTGAGATATTTTTTCTTCTATTTGAGTTTAAAGAATCGATCTCTCTTTTTAGATTTGCTATATCTTCCTTTCTTTTTTTAAAGAGTTCTTCTGCTTTATTCTTATCAAATACAAGTTCGTCTAGGCGCTCCTTATCTATTTGGTTATCAAGCTCAAGCTCTTTAATTCTTCTTTTTGAAGTAAGTTCTAATTTTTCAACTTCATTGAGAAAGTCATTTATCTGGTCTTGATCAGTTTGTTCGTTATCTTTTTGATTACAATCTATATTACTTGTAAGGATGCTATTTAAAAGCCTTGCAGAGCTTCTCGAAACTCCTTCCCTTTGTTCTCCATTGGCAACGGCTTGAACTTTATTTCTAATCTCTTCAAGAGTTCTACCATCTGATTCAAAGGTCTTTAGCTTTCTAAGCAGGTCAATTTCAGAGTTTATAGCTAGCCTGTCTTCAATACTTTCCGCATTGACAGCTTCTTGTCTTCTTTTTTCAATTATTTTTGAAAGAGTAACTTCGTTCTGACTTAGTTGATTAACCAGACTACATTTTAAGGATTCGATTTTTTTATTAAAGAGTCTGTTAACGCTTTCTCTCTTTTCACTTAATCCCTTAATCTTCTCATAGTCTTCTTTTAGAGCTTTAAGCGTCTTCTCACCTTTTTGAAGGGAACCTTCTAGAAAACTAATTTTTCTATCCAGCTTAGGAAGCTTTTCTTCTAATTCCTCAAGACTTTCAAACTCATCGTGAATATTACTGTCATTTAATCGTGAAACTTCAGATTTCTTTTTGGAAAGACTAGAGTCAATTTGAGCTATATTCTTAACAGCTTCATCTAAAATATCTCGGTTACGATTTGCACATTTAACGGGATGCTCTCCATGGCAAATTTCAATTTTATCAAATCCGTTTGACTTTCCTGCTCCTGAACCGTCACACTCGATCTCAGTAAGGGATGAAGAAAGCTTAGAATTAAGGCCTTCAAGTTCCTGGAGCCTTTTAAAAGTCTCAAGACTATCATAAGTTATAGTTCCACTATCTCCAGCTAGACCAATAATTTTTTCAAGTTTAATTCCACTGGCCTTCTCAATAGCTTCTTTTACCTTCTTATCTTTAGCCAGTGTTTGAAGTTGATCTCTAGATGGGGAATTTGTGATCTTACTTGTTTCAATGTTTCTTATTTCAAGCTCTGGAAGAAAGTAAGCAATATATGGATTCGTGTTAGCTGAATATCCAACACAGATTAAAAATGCTCCAAAAAGAAGAGCTATAAATTTATTAAAAATTGATTTAAACATCCGATATTATTATCGGTGTAATTTAGTCAAATACTTAGGATTTGATGATAAATAGATATTTATTTAAATGATTTCTACGGGTTATCTAAGCCCGCACTTCATCTTTTCACTTAGTTTAATGCCAAGTTAAATTGCTTAAGTTAATCTTCTAACAATATCAACCATGTGGGACAATTTCATGAGTTTACTAAGTGAACTCAATGACCCACCATCTTTTTTTGTACATCGTTACTTTTACTAAGCGTCTCTAATGCCACATAATTTTGAATAATAAATCATCAAAAAGGACTAGAATCATGAAGTTTATAGTTATTCTTTTTTCCCTCTCGGGACTCTGCTTTGCCACTGAAAGACCAAACTTAGATATAAAAATTCAGTCTAGTTTTATTTGTGAAAACGGAAAATCTCTTTCAGGTCCTGAATTTAAAAAATTTTGTAAGAAAAGAAATGATGTTTTAAGAGTTCTTTACGCCAACCTAATTCCAGGCAATAAAATCTTATATAAAGAATTGATGCAAGAAAGTGGAAAATTAGGCAGCGTTTACGATTGGTGTACTAAAGAAGTTAACGACCAAAGAGTAGGTCCATCTTGTGTATTGAGAGTATCAAAAAATAGTAGTCTCAGTTCTGAAAACTTATCCGTTTCTTTTTTAGATCGAAAAAATTTCATTCGCGTAAATATCGGATCATTACAGCGAGGTTCAAGGTATACCTCTAGCCTAGTTGAGTGGGGTTCCGGTTCAAATGTTTCTAGCCAATTATTTGAAATTAATAACCCTTAATTAAAGTACGCGTACCTTTACAAGGGGAAAAAAGTGGAGCCTAATTAGGTTATGAAAAAACTTCTAACGATCGCCCTAGTGGGCTTTTCAAGTGTTCTCTTAGCGGCAACTCCGCGGGGAAATCATTATTCTGATTGTCATCCAATTGGGCAAAATGATCGGCACTCTTTTAAGATGACGGCCTATATGGATAAGGGTGATTTTTATTCGGCCTTTCAACTTTTTATGGATAAGAAGTGTCAAAAGCCATCGCTTACAGTTATTTATGGTTCGGATTATACACTCGGTTCTCAGGTTGGTGAGCTTGTAGAATTTGATCACACACCGACACATGTTTTTATGGTTTTACTCCATGAAGATGTAGTCGATTACTATAACGACTTGAACCATAATAACAGCTGTGGAATTAAGGATTGGAAAATTAATAGGCCACGAAATGTGAGCGGTCTTTATTGTCACCCCAATCAAATGCCGACTGTTGGTGAAACACTGTATGATATTATTAAGTACAAAAATTCTGTCTTGCAGTTTGGTGGGATTCCTTATGCTTGGAATATAACTGATCCTGCAAAGAGACCTACAAAGGTTCATCCAATAACTTTTAGTAAGTAAAAAATATGGAACAGCTTAAAGCTCTCTTTGAAAACTTTGTCTGGTGGCACTTTCTTATTCTTTTTTTTATGATGGGAATCTTTTTTGGTAAGAGAAAGATTTGGGAGTATGAGGCGAAACTAGTTAAAGAAGGTTCCAATGAGTTCATTGGTGAAGTAGAGCTTAAGCAATATTCAAAAGAGAAAAACCCAACGCTAGAATTAGATCTTTTTAATTTTGATATTGATATCACTACCATTAGCCGAGTAATTATCTCTATTGAAGGAAATGAAATTGTAAATTTCGAGACACTTGGGATGAAACAAGTGCATCCGAAGAAATTTATTCTTAAGGAACTATTAATCTCGAAACCAGAAAAAGGTCATGAGGTTAAGGTAGAACTAATAATTGCCGGCGAAGCCTCGCTTTATTCAGGAATTTTTTACGAAGATTAGAAAATATTTTTTCTGTCTCTATTTTCAATAATCTCATTAATACTCAACGGCCCTTTACCTAGGGAAAATGGGTCTTTCGGGCCTTATCAGAATAGTTATTCATGGTGCTTTTAAAACTTACTATAGAGGGAGAAAAATTATTGAAAAAATAAAAGTCAATTTTATTTAAAAAAAAACGTAAAAAAAGTTTGACAATAATTTTTAATGCGTTACTTTAGAAACAAGTCAAAGACATTTACGTCTTTTTCGAATACTCAATTAAGAGGAGGTCCATTATGGATAACATTATCATCTCGATTTTAAAATTCATGGGAATGGTAAATGGCGGAAATTCCGTCTGCGTTGTGATGGCCTCTGATCTCAAGCCGTTAGGCTTCGCACTAAGTGATTTCTACAGAATTAGAAAATAACACTTAGACCAAAAAACTAAAATTTATAAAGAACTGAGCTGGAACGGAGTTTCCCGGCGCAAGGATTCGCCTTTTTAGTTCAAAAACCGTCAATCGTTTAAAGTTCTACGATCTCTAAGGCCAAGATCGTCGCTCTCCAAAACGAAAGACATAAACAAAACTAAATATTGGAGAAATATATGTACAGCAATCGGATGAAATTACTAGAGTTTTTGAATGTTAGCAGTGAGCTAATAAGTTGGATGAGAGCATGGGAGTTGCTTTGGCGAAGAAGCTGGAGACTCTTAAACCATACGACTCGGAAAATACTGACTGGTTTTAAGCTTTTAGCAGAAACCCTTCTTACAGGGAGAACCTTAAGAAGATCAGTAAGTCCCGGAAAGTATGAGAATGTAATGGATAACGCACCTTCGGGTCATTATGCACACTACACTCATCCTCCCAATTTAAACTAAGCCCGATTTGATTCAGGCAAAAAGAACGAGAAAGAAATGGAAACGTTAAATAGAAAACAACAATTTATTAAGACCCACCTTCGGCAAGAGGGTGGGCTTCCAAAGGAAGTTAAGAAGCTTTTGGAAAGAATGGAGGAAGACCCGCGGATTCAGCTTTACGGCCTATCCGATTTAGATGAGAGGCTTAAGTTTCAAGAAGCCTGGGTCATTCTAACAAAAAAGAACCTCTTCATAGTGAAAAGACATGGTGAAGAGGAAAGATTGAAGATTGAAGTGCGGGTCCCGATTGAAAGGATTAGCGATATTAAGGAAAACTCTTCTTTAAGTTGTAGCACTTTTATCTGTTTGACCTCGAATGATCTTCCACCTGTGGCAACCTGGCGGTTTACACAGAGACAGAAGATTATTATGGGTCACCTCAAGTATTTGATTGAGGAAAAAATTAAGGATCAGGAGTACCAAGTAGATCCGGGAGTAAATGCAGACGAGGAATATGTAAATTCTGTATTGAAGCCGGTTCTTGAGGCACAGAACTCCGTGAGTACAGACAAGAAGCAGGCCCTCTGGCGATTGCTCGCCTACCTCCTTCCGTACAAGCGTGAGCTCGCTATTGGGACGGCCGGTGCTGTATTAACAACGGCCGTCTCTTTGGTGCCTGCGTATGTTTCTGGTTACTTAATTGACCAGGTTGTGAAGCCTTTTCAGGATGGAGTTCTATCCGTGAATGAAGCTTCTACTATGGCCTGGATTTTGGTTGGTGCACTGACGGCAACTTACGTTTTAAGAGAGTTTTTTGTTTGGCTACGGCTAAATAAAATGTCGATCTTGGGGGAAAAAGTGGCTAGGGACCTAAGAGATGAACTTTATGCTCACCTGCAAACTTTGAGCATGGACTTCTACTCTAAGAAACAAACGGGTTCTATTATTAGCCGAGTAAGTTCAGACACTGATCGAATTTGGGACTTCGTCGCTTTTGGTGTGGTTGAGGTAGGAATCGCCCTCATCACTCTTTCGGGATTAAGTGCTGTCTTGATTTCAATGGACTGGAAATTAGGTCTTATTATGACCATCCCAGTTCCACTTCTTCTGTTTGCGATTTATCGCCACGGAGAAGGAATGAAAAGACTGTTTCTTAAAGCTTGGAGAAAGTGGTCAGACCTTACAAATGTACTTTCGGATACTATTCCAGGAGTACAAGTTGTTAAGGCCTTCAACCAAGAAGAGCGCGAGAAAAAAAGGTTTAATGACCGAAACGGGATCATCATGGAGGAGTTTAATAATATCCACCAGGCATGGACCGGATTTTGGCCAGTGCTGATGATGGGAATTCACGCCATCGTGATTGGGGTTTGGGCCTTTGCCACCCCAAGATTGATTGCTGACCCAACTGATGCTGCTTATCTTTCAGCTGGTACTTTTGTGAGCTTTTTACTTTATCTCACAATGTTCTCTCAGCCGATTGAAGTGATTGGTCAGGTGGCGAGGATGTTAAACCGGGCACTTTCAAGTGCCTACCGGATCTTTGAGATTCTAGATACGAATCCGACGATCCAAAATATTGAAAACCCTATTGTGATTGAAGAGGTCAAAGGACATGTTCAATTTAACAATGTGAGTTTTAGTTACGACGGAGTAAGGAAAATCTTAAAAGGGATTAACTTTGATGTGAAACCTGGAGAGATGATCGGACTTGTTGGAACCAGCGGTGGTGGGAAATCTACGATTACTAAACTTATCGCTCGTTTTTATGACATCGATGGTGGAGACATCACGATCGACGGTCACAACATTAAAGATCTAGACCTTGGTCTGTATAGAAGACAGGTTGGTATGGTTCTTCAGGACCCTTACCTCTTTCATGGAACGATTTTGGACAATATCGGTTACGGTGTTCCAAATGTTTCAAGAAAAGAAATTATTGAAGCGGCTAAAATTGCCAATGCTCATAATTTCATCGGTAAGCTTCCTCACGGTTACGACACCGTTGTGGGAGAGAGAGGACATACTCTATCTGGTGGTGAAAGACAGCGAGTAAGTATTGCTCGGGCGATTTTGGCCAACCCAAGAGTTTTGATTCTTGATGAGGCGACCAGTGCCGTAGATACGGAAACTGAGCGTAACATCCAAGAAGCTCTTGATCGGTTGATTGAAGGCCGCACGGTGTTTGCTGTTGCTCACAGGTTATCAACTCTACGTAAAGCGAACCGAATTTTCGTGATAGATAACGGTGAGATTGTAGAGCGTGGGACCCACGAAGAGTTGTTATCAAAAGAAGAGGGCGAGTACCGCAAGCTTCATAAGATGCAACAAGAAATGAGTGAATATTTTGCTCTTTAATTAAAACGCGAGTTTTAATCTAGGGGGTCGCAATTAAGCGTCCCCCTTCCTATAGGGAAAAGGAGGTGATCCAAATGTCTGCATTACAGTTAGTCGATGACTACAAAATTTATATGGGAGAATCACACCAGCTTACTTTCGAGCAAGCGGGTAAAAAGACGGAGGTGACCATTAAGCAATGTTTTCCTTGGTCTGAACCCATGGAGTTTCTCTCCCTAAGAGATGAAAAGGAAAATGAAGTTTTCCTAATTGAAAATTTAAAAGACTTGGACGTATTAACAAGATTAACCGTTGAGGAATATCTAAAAGCCGCCGAGTTTGTCATGAAGGTAGAAAAAGTTCTGCATATTGAAGAAGATGTAGAGCTCCGTGAGTACACGGTTTTAACCGAACAGGGTAAGAGGATCTTTCACACTAAGTTGGAAGACTGGCCTGAATTCCTCCCCGACGGTTCTATCCTAATTGAAGACTTAGCTGGTGATATATTTAAAATCGAGAATGTAAATCTTCTCGATCCTGTTTCTCAGAAAAACTTGTCACCATACGTTCATTGATGAAAAACAAGGCTCTTGGAGGTTTTCCTCCAAGAGTTCTTTATCCGAGTACTTCAAAAAAGCTTGGAAAGGATTTTTTAACATGATGAAAGTTAGTAAGAGTGCCACCGGCATTCATTCGCATAAAAAGATAAGCCACCATGACGATTCGATGGTCGGCTGGAGGGTTGTAGTCGACCGCGGGAGAAGTTCCCGCATTGGCGGGGTTCCCGTAAATGATAAGATTGTGGGTTTTGCTATCGAACTCGAACTCGATGCCGAAGGCTTTAAGAAGGGAAAGCACTTCTTCGACCCGATCGGACTCTTTATGACGGAGGATCTCGATATTTCTAATATAACTGGATCCTGCGGCATAAGCTGCTACAAAGGCCAATGTAGGAACAAGATCCGGACAGCTCGATCCATCAATCTCAAAAGGCATTAAATATTCTGGTTTAACTAAACTTAAACCAGATTTATCAAAAACTGGTTCTGCCCCCATCTCCTCGAGTACTTTTAAAAAAACTGCATCTGCTTGAAAGTCATCGAATCGAGTACAGTTCGTTACACTGACCTTTCCACTAACGGCCGCAAGAGCCAATGGATAACCAAGGCTAGAAAAATCAACGGGGATTTCCCACTCCCTCTGCTGAGCTTTAAACTCTTCAATCAAGTGCTTGGTCATTAGAAAGTATGCAAGACTTGCGTCTAAACCAATGGGAACAAACTCTAACTCACAATCAGCGCTAGCGAGACTTAATCCTGTGATAAATTGGGTCGAGTCTTTACAGTCAACTTCCACTCTTCTTGCTTCAGAAGGAAAAGGTCCCTTTACTGAAAGCCAACCCTTATCGGACTCAACTTCAATTTTGACACCAATTTCTTTAAGGGCCTTAGTTAGAGGTTCCATAGGGCGATTTCTCATATGCCCTTCCGGTTCTAAAATATATTCTTGCTTTCCTCGGGCCAAGAGCGGAAGGATAAATCGATTTGTCGTTCCTCCATCTCCCGTTAAAAGAGTTTGCCCTTCTGATTTCTCACATTCTGGAAAACTATTCTTAACAGTAACCGTGGACCCGCTTTGCTCTATTTCTAAGCCAATCTGCTGTAATAACCCAATCATCTTTGTGACATCAGTGGATTCAGGAATATTACTAATAGTAGCGCTACCAGGTGTAATCGCGGCCAAAATAAGAACTCTATTAGCGTATGATTTAGAAGTAGGTACTTCTATGGTTTTTTCTAGTTTTCCTGGAGTTACACTATAAGGAGTAGTCACTTAAAGTATCCTTCATGGCCTCAAGCTTTGATTCTAGCTCAGTGAGCTCGACTGCTTGGTATTTAATTTTTCCAATTTTTTCGACGAGAACAAATTCTAGATTTGTTTTGGATAGCATTTTTTTATCTTTGCTAATAAAAGTCATTATCTTTTCAATTGGAAATGTTTTTTTATACCAAGGCACTGGCCTCTCATGAACCCCTAATTGTTTGGCGTATTCCTTTAATTCTGACTTGAAGTCTCCATTCTGAAAAACTTCAAGGACTAATGCAATTCCCCAAAAAACAGCTTCCCCATGTGGCAACGAATAAATTTTTTCAATGGCATGACCAAGAGTATGACCTAAATTTAGGCATTTTCTGAGCCCAGATTCTTTAAAATCTTTCTCCGTTAGATCCAACTTATACTCAGCACATTTAAAAATAAGCTCATTAAGATCAAATTTCTTAATTTTTAAGTGATTAGATATCTCTTCGTTTAAAAATGCATATTTGATCACTTCTCCGTAACCATTGACCAGCTCTTCTTCAGGAAGTGTGTTTAAGAAGTCTACATTTAGCCAAACATTTTCAGGTTTATGAAAAGCGCCAATCAAGTTTTTACCGACCTTAGAATTAATCGCCGTTTTTCCACCAATTGAGGCGTCAACCATAGATAGAAGTGTGGTGGGAATTATAGACCAAGAAATTCCTCTTAATAGCGTAGAAGCAACAAAACCAGCAAAATCTGATAAGCTTCCTCCTCCAAACGCAATCAAGTGGGCCTTTCTATGAACGCCCTTATCTAATAAGTATTCTGAGCAAGAAGCAAACTCTTCAAAGTTTTTAACCGCCTCTCCTGAAGGAGTAGTTCTAAGTATAATCTTTTTACCTTCAATCTTATCAAGTGGGAGCTCATTTCTATATAATTCCCAAAGCCTTTGATCAGCAATTATTATAAGTGTATCTGTATCTATCGCTTTTATTTGAGCTAAGATTTCCGTCAATGTTGATTTATGTATTTTTGTTGTCATAGATTTTTATAAGCATTTTGTCTTAAGAAGTGATCAGCAAGAACTAATTTAACCATTCCTTCAACAACCGGGATGGCCCTAGGAATAATACAAGGGTCATGCCTTCCCTCTTTTGCTTTATCACCAATTGTAGATGTGGGTTTAAAAGTAATTTTCATTATGATTCTATTTCCATTTGAGATACCACCTTCAATCCCTCCAAAATTATCAGTATTTGAAGAAACAAAAGATCCATCATGGTCAGCCATTTCTTCACCTAACCCAAAGCTAAAAGAAAAACAGGCACCAATAGAAACAAGTGCTTTTGCAAAGTCGGCTTTCAATTTATCAAATGAGGGTTCACCTAGACCTACCGGACAGTTGTCTATAGCAATTCTTACCTGTCCACCTCGAGACTCACCATCTTTTTTTAAGCCAACTAAATACTTTTCAATTTCATCAGTCTTACTCGTATCTGGAAATGAATAAGCTCCAAAATCTGCGGCTAAATCTGGGATTTCACTATACACAAAAGGACCAACTTTACTAATCCAGGCCCTTACTGTGACGTTCTTTAAAAGAAGACCAGAAAAATAACCACCAATAACTCTTGCTACAGTTTCTCGGCCACTCGATCTTCCACCGCCTCTATGATCTCTAATTCCGTACTTAGCTTCTGTCGTTTTATCTGCATGCCCTGGGCGATAATTATCTTTTAGCTTATCGTAGTCACCGCTTCGCTGATTAGTATTTCTTACAATAACGGCTATGGGGGTTCCTAGAGTTTTACCTTCAAAAACTCCACTTAAGATCTCAGCTGTGTCTGGCTCTTTTCTTGCTGTAGCACCTTTTAGTCTACCTGGAGCTCTTCGGTCGAGCTCCGCCTGAAGATCTTCGAGTGAGTAGTCCATCCCTGGAGGAACGCCATCTAAGACCACTCCAATAGCTTCACCATGGGATTCTCCGAAAGAGGTAATAGAAAGCATTTTTCCGAAAGAATTTCCGCGCATGAGACACCACTTGATTACTTTGTTTTATCAACTAATCTATTATACAACTTTTTCACCCTCAGAATACTTTTTGTAGTCTAGGTATTTAATCGGAATTAGCGCGTATGGCCATCGAAGACTTTAAACATTTGATTGAAGCTCAATCCCTTGAAAAAAAGATGAAAGAACATCTCGATGCCACCGAAGAGCAAGTTTCGAGGGTCATGCATATTGAAAAGCAGCGGGAAATAAATTCCAGCGCAAAGATTGATTTAGAATCTCAGCTAAGTGAAAAAAGCACGGAACTATCAAAAAAGGAAAAAGATCTTTTTGATTCAGAAGCTAAAGCTGAAAAAACGAACGAACATATTCCCCTGGCTCGTAACGAACAAGAAACAAATGCACTTCAAAAGGAATTGGACGTATTAAATCCCAAAATTGAAAAACTCCAAGAAGAAATTTTAGAGTTAATGGAAATCACTGAAGAGTTGTGCAATCAAATTTCAGAAAAAGATGAATTTCTTAAAGGAAGTTTATTATCTCTTGAAAAGATTAAAAAGGATTCAGAAATAGAGATTCATAATGAAGAAGAAAAAATTAAAGTACTAGAAGAAAGAGTTAGCTCCTTACTTTCTCAGGCCGGAGAAAATTATAGGACAGCTTATTTACTTTCAAATGAAAAACATAAGTTTAACAACCCACTTTGCTTTGTAAGTAATAGCGCCTGTCATATTTGTCGTTACACTCTTAACCAGATGCAAGCTACGGAAATAGAAAAAGGTGAAGTTACTGAGTCATGCCCGGGTTGCGGAAGACTCATCACTCCCCTCAGTGCCAAGACTCTTTAACTTACCTTTTGAGAGTTTCTTACTAAACCAATTAACAACTCTTTGATATACAAGAAAGTTACTTGGAATAAAAACTAAAGTAATGACAGAGGCAAAAAGTAGTCCCCAGGCAAAGGCTAAGGCCATGGGTTTTAAAAATGGATCTCCACCTGGCATATGAGCAATAGGTAATAATCCAGCAACAGTTGTAACCGTCGTTAGAATTACCGGTCTAAACCTTGAAATAGATGCTTCATAAACAGAAGTTAGAATATCTTTTTTATGCTCTCTGACTTTTTGATTAATAAATGAGACGAGAACAATAGAATCATTAACAACAACCCCAATAAGTGCGACGACGCCCATCATGGCCATAAAGCCTAATGATTGCCCAAATATAAGAAAAGTATAGATAACTCCAATCATGCCAAGTGGTATTGCCATCATAACAACGAAAGGCTGACCTAAGCTTCCAAACATAACTACCAAAATAAAAAAGATGGCGAACATGGCAATTCCAAATGATTTCATCAATCCTGCCATGGATTCCTGGGTATTCTTATTCTCCCCTCCATAGGCAACACTAATATTTGGATGCTCTTTCATAATGGGAGGAAGGGCCTTTTTCATCGCCGCTACCATCTCTCTAGGCGAAGTGACTTCTTTATCGATCTGCCCTGAAACAGAAAAGATTCTTTTTCTTTCTTGGCGTCTTATGACAAAAGCCCCCGGGTTTGAATCAAAACTAACCACTCGGCTTAACGGAATTCTTCTCCCTTGATTATTTACGATATGAAGAAGGCCTAGTGTTTCTTTCTTTGATCTAGCACTATCATTAAGGACAACTTTAATATCAACATCTTCGTCAGATTTTCTAATTTCCGTAATGGTATCAGCGGCAAAACCTTGTCTAAGCTCTATGGCAATTTGTTGGGTGCTAAGACCTAAACGCTTTGCTTCTTCTTCATTAACTTTAACAATGACTTGGTCGTTACCAACTTCAAAATCAATTTCTGTCGTCGTTACACCTTTTTGTTCTTTTAAAACGGCCCTAACTTTCTCTGAAATAACCATGAGCTCTTTTAAAGAGTCTCCAGTTAACTCAACTTCAATTGGTTTTCCTCTAGGAGGGCCCCCTTGCTGCTTTTGAGTGATAACTGTGTAGTCTGAAGAGATTAAGTTCTTAGATTTTTTAGTTAAAGTGCTTAAGATCTCGTCTGTTGACCTTTCTCTTTCATCTGGTGGTGTCAGGTAAATAACAATTGAAGCATAATGACTACCTGTTTTAGAGTTTTGATGTTCACCAAGTAATCTTCCTACTTCAGCACTATATTGAAGCATCTCTTCATCTTTAAGTTCACTATCAACTAGAGCCTCAAGCTTCATGATGGCCTTATCTGTTTTATCTAAGGGGTCACCAACTTTTCCCTTAATTTGTAAAAAAACAGTTCGAACATCATCTCCTGGAAAAAGCTCAAACCTCATATTCTTTGCGACACCCACTGTGAATATAAGAAGAAAGCCAAAAAAGATAATGGTCACGATAGGCATTCGTCCCTTCCATCCTTTAAGAAAGAACATCAGTGATTTAGCATATAAATCAGTAAGATTATCATACCAACGTCTCGCCTTATGTTTTGCACTTACCTTACAAAAGTCAGCCAAGTGGCTTGGAAGAATGAAAAAACATTCAAACCAAGAGGCGACTAAACAGATCAAAACCACTGCGGGGACAGGCCAGAGGAACTTCCCCATGATTCCCCCCATAAAAAAGAGGGCCCCAAAAGCAACCATTGTCGTTAAAATTGTAGCTGTAACAGGACGAATTGTTTCCATCGCCGCTTCTTCTGCGGCCTCTTCTGGGTCTTCACCATCTTCAATTCTTTGATAGAACTGCTCTGCCACAATAATTGAATCATCGACCAACATTCCAAGAACCAAAATAAGGGCAAACATGGAAATAAGATTTATCGTGACACCCATAAGGCCCATCACGATAAAAGCCACCATAAAAGCAATTGGTGCCCCAAGTGATGTCACAACCGATGTAGAAAAATTTAAAAAGAGGAGTAGACAGAAAAAAACAAGAATCATTCCCATAAGACCACTATCTGTAAGGATATTTAATCGCCTTTTTACGAAGTAGGAATAATCATCTGCATATCGATATTTTATATTTTGATACTTTCCGTTTTTAAAAAACTGCTCAACCTTGTCCTTCACTTTTGTCGTTGATGTGATTGCATCGGCTGAACCTTTAACCTTTATATCTAAAAATATAGCTCTTTCACTATTAGACCTAAATAAAATGGAGTTTGATTCAGGTGCTTGAACGACGCTAGAAATATCTCCCACAGTAACATTTTGTCCTGAGCTATTTGACCTAATAACGACGTCTTCTATATCAGATGCTTTTTCAAACTCTCCCACAGTACGAATAAAGATATCACCGCTATCGGATTCTATTTTCCCTGCGGATAAGTTTAAGTTTCTTTGCCTAATCGAACGGCTCACTTCCCCTAATGTCACTTCATAATTATTTAATTTAGCAGGATCAACTGATACTCGTATCTCATCGGGACGGTATCCTTTAAGATTTATAAAAGAGATCTCTTTAATCTCCCTTTCAAGTTTATCTCTTAAATCTTTTGAAACTTCTCTTAAGTCATCATAGGAGTCTGAGGTCAATACGACTTTAATAATTCCGCGAGTTTTATTATTAGCAGAAACTACGATGGGTACATTGGCGTCTTCTGGTAGATCCTCAACACTATCAACAGCGCTTTTAATATCTTCTACAACTTGTTTTAAATCATAGTCCGGATCGATTTCCATAAACATAATGGAAGCACCCTCGGCAGATAGACCGTTCAAGGTTTTTATTCCTTCAACTTCCTTGATCTTTCTTTCGACAGGGATAGTAACGAGTTTTTCTACGTCTTCAGAAGAGGAACCCGGATAATTCACTCTTACAACAACCACATCAAAATCGACCTGAGGAAAGGTTTCCTTTTGTAGATTGTAGACGGTAACTCCGCCTACGATTACGATCATTACAGTTAGTAGGTTTACTAATAGCGAGTTTTGAATAAAGTATCGTATTACGGATCTCACTTGAGTAGATACTCCTCAAGATTTCCATAAAGGCTAGCTAGTCGAAAGATCATCCCTTCTCTCTCGGCTAAGTATTGAATAAAGTTTCTTTCTGTATTTATTAAGGATTCTTCAGCTCTAATTACCTGATCAAGATCTGCTCTGCCTCGATTATAGAGTTTGGTCATTTCTTTCAATGCTCTAGAGGCAAGGTCTTTTCTTTCTTTGACCGATTTGAGGTTTTTTTCCAAAAGGTCTAGTTGAGCTAATAAAGACTCTTCAGATTTTGAAAAATTAATTTTGAGCTTTTCTTTTTCCATCTCTGTAGTTTTAAGCTCAATATTATTTTTAGCTCTTGCTATCTTTTGGCTTTCATTACCAAAGGTCCAAACAGCATTTAAGCTAAGGATTGTTTCAGTAGCATTTCGACTTCCCGTCAGCATCCCCTCATCAATGGCCGTGGATTTTTGATTATCATAATCATTTACGTTGTATTCAAGACCTGCATTAACGGTGGGCCAAAAGCTATAATCAACCTTATCCTTAGAAGTCTTTAGGGCCTGAGCTTTCTTTTCCAAAGTTGAAATTTCAAGGTTCCCTGAAGAGTTACCTACAGGAATCGTTCTCATATCAAGAATTCTTGCATCAAACGGCTCTACTTCTTTACGAGTTACATCTCGGTGAAGTGCATTTGATAAGGCCTCAAGGCTTGTTTTTCTTCTCATCTGAGCCGTTTTAACCTGCTCTTCAGCCGCAAGAAGTTCGATACTTGCTTGAATAAGATCAACTTTCTCTTTTAAACCGTCCCTAACTCTTTTTCGTATTAGTTCTTTTCTTCTCTTAGCTCTTTCTAATGCAGCTTCTTGAAGCTTTAAAAGAGAAAGATTTAATTTTGCTTGTGAATATGTCGTGGCAAAACCGTAGAGAGAACTTTGTAAGCTATGCTTAACTTGTGCTTCAGTTGAGTCATGAGTTTGCTCTGCAGCTTTTAACTCACTATAAAAACTTCGACCTAAAAAGTTTGCCCCGAGGTCTTGAGTGTATTTAATACCTTGAACAAACCCATTAGAGGCTTGAGCCGAGGTTGGTGCTTTATACTTTATTAAAGTGTTGTTTAGTGCAAACTCACCTCCCCAGTTAAAACCTTTTCCTAAGGATAATAAATGGGTGGTTGTTTCAGTATTTCTTGTAGCAAAGGAACTTACTTGCTCTAGATTATCGTCTTCTTTTTTTCCCGCATAAGATAATGACCAAATTTTTTGGGCCTCAACCGAAGAAATATTTAAAAAACTGGTACTAATTTGAGCTTTAGATTTTAAAACAGTTGAGTTTGATTTTAAGTATTCCTCTACAAGATTCTTTAGAGCTGCATCTGCGACAGAACTAATAGAGAATAAGAAAAGAATTAGTAATAGTTTCACTTAGTTAGCCTTTGAAATGATTGCGGTTTTTTATCATGTTGAACTTCGATTGACTATTCATTTGTCATGGTGCATAACTCATGTCCAAGAGTGAAGAAAGTTGTCGCCGGCTTTCGTTCTTTCGGGAACTTAAGCGGGAGGAAAGTCCGGGCACCGTATGGCAGTCTAGTGGGTAACGCCCATCCACCGTGAGGTGAGGACAAGTGCAACAGAAAGTATGTACGGCAGCTTCGGCTGCGCAGTAGTGAAACCAGGTAAACTCTAGTCGGTGCAAGCTCAAATAGGCCTATGTTTGAGGACGGCCAGTCCGAGTAGGCGGGTAGAGTGCTCGAGTCACTGGGTAACCAGTGACCTAGATGAATGACAACTCTCGACAGGACCCGGCTTATATCTTCATCTCTTAAATTTGGGCTCCCTCGCAAGAGGGAGTCCTCCTTTTTAACTTTTATGATCCGTACAATTCTTAGCTTTCTCTAATTCAATTTGATGCCAACGTTCCTTATCTTTTTTCCACTTTAGTCTCATCTCTCTACTTGGCTCTTTATCCATCTGCTTCATTAATCCATAAAGTCTTTTTAAATTTAGAGCCGTATCTTGGACTACTAGTGTTCCATTAATCTTATTATCAATTATTCTTCCATAGCGAGACATAAATGGTCGCAGAGACCTTGTAATTACCGTTGATGCTAGTGGGAATTTCATTTGATAAGTCATCATATGATAGTCAGCGTTTGCTGGAAGCTCAGGTGCCGAATCAAAATCGCTTTTCACCTGTGGCACAGGAGTATATCTAACATCCCTAGCATTGATTATTCTGTATGTTTTTTTATCTTCTAACAGAACGCGAGTATATCCATTTTCATGTAGGATATGTGAGTACAGAGAGTCCGCGTTCTCAGCAGTAAAATCTACGCCTTCTGTACCGTTGATCTTTCCCTTTAGCTTCCCTGGAAAAAGATACTGTTTATTTGTTAGCAAACTCACGGTTTCAGCACATTGAGAGAGATCGCTACATTTGGTTTTTAAGTCACCTGCCTTTGCCGTAATGACAAAGAAGCTGGGGATGACTATTGCGCTGATAAAAAAGATTTTTTTCATAGAACAAACTCCTTAGGTTCTTACGTTTGTTCCAATGTGACAGAGATGCCTGTCAATTTGTTCAAGTGAAGGCCACAGTTATGTCAATTTTAGGTTAAATCTTAGAGAAGGTCTTAATTGTGGCCGTAGAGAAGTTTTCTTTTTCAAGATTATTAGTAACAAAAGAATATTTTTTCTTCTTCCCAACAAGTTTTTCGAATTCATCTACTGATAGCTCACAGATGTAATTGGTAATCTTATATTTTGTAATTGCCGTTTTAAATTTCTTTAGTTTATCCGTTTTGAGCTTTTTGCTTAGCTTAGGATACTGTTTGAGTTTTTTGTCATTAGTATTAAGAACATAGGTAGGTACTTCCAGCTGTCCTGATAGCCATTCATCATTTTTCTTTTGATAAGCAAGTACTTTCCTGCCCTTTTTGACCACGAACCTCACCACATCTAAATCAAAGCTTTCCTTAGCAACTGTCTTAACGACAGGATACTTATCAACTTCATCGTATTGATAAGCCTTGCAGCTATCGCTTAGTGGACAAAGTAAACACTCAGTCTTTTTGGCTTGGCAATATACTCTTCCTAGATCCATCAAAGCTTCATTCACGGCCCTAGGTCCCGCTTTCTCTAAGTGAGGAAAGATAAAGCCATCTTCAAAAAGCTTTTGAATTTTCTTTTGAAGCTTAGGTCCCTTTTCTTCTTTAACAGCATAAAGCCTACTGATAACACGCTCGAGGTTGGCATCTAGAGCCAAGGCCGGTTTATTTCTACCAATACTAATGAGAGCATTAGCCGTATAATCCCCTATTCCATGAATCTCTTTTAAATCTTCAAACTTTGTTGGAACTTTAGAGTTGTTCTTTGCAATATCAATTGCGGCCAATCGTAAGTTTCTTGCACGTCTATAATAACCTAAGCCTTTCCAGGCCATACAAATTTCTTCTTCAGTCGTATTGGCCAGTGCTTCAACGTTTGGATAAGTTTTAATAAATCTTTCAAAATGGTTTAAGACTGTTGAAACAGTTGTTTGTTGAAGCATGATTTCGGAGACAAGTGTTCTATAAACACTTCTTTTTTTTCGCCAAGGCAAATGGTTATGCTCAGCTTTTGACCATTTTAATAATTTCCCCAAATCCATAGCTGAAAATTAAGAAAAGTGGTGGAATATGGCCAGTAGAACTTCAGGAATTAATACTAATTACAAGGTTTTCTAGAGGACCTAGCGGCAAGATTTCACGAAGTTAGGGATGAAGTTGATAAGGTCCTTAGCTGTGATCTGTTTAGTACCTACTCCATGAATAATGGCATTGGTTCGCTCAAGGTACTCTCTGAAGACCCCATTATATTCATCAATATCTGTGATGATAACCAAATGCTCAGCAGAATTAGCTTCAATCCAACTCACCGTTCTTCTTCCATCATTTGATCCCATATAATCACAAAGAGTGTCGTAGGACCCAAGACTTCTTCTGGCCGTATCAAAAATCGAAAAATCGACCGCATCTCGGCAGTCCTTCTTTAGTTTTGAGGCGAAGAAGCGTCTTTCACAATAATTATCTTCTTTAGAATAATCTATGTTTCTAAGTGAAGAGCTAGTATCAATCCATACTTCTAAATCAGCTGTGACTTTTTTTCTTTTTGATTCTTTGCCGCAAAAAATATCGAAATATCTACCTTCTTGGCACTCCACTAACTCAATATCATCATTACTAAATGTTTTTAATTCAAAAGGGCTTGGCTCTTTTCTTTTTTCTTTTTTTGCACTTTCATTAATCTTAACTGAAGCAGGAACTTCATCTGTGTAGCCCTGCTGAGGATTAAAACAGCCATCTCCCATAGGAATACAGTTCTTATCATTAAGAGGTGTCCCTTTTTCCCATCCTTCAGGGTCGTTAAAATCGATGACGTATTCTTCTTCGTAAGCTAATCGCTGAGAGTAATCGATAACAGAATCACCCTCTTGAGCAATAAGCCTTGAGAGATAAATTCCTTTTGAGTTTTTATCTAGAAATTGAAGGATTCCTGCTGTTCGATTTGGGCTCAAGAAAATAACTTCTAATCTATCTGGCGCACTAAAGCCTACTACAGGTAGTAGTAAATTAAAGATTGCTAAAAGATAGAAGGCTTTCAAAAATCTATTCCCTTTTGTCTTAGGTAAGTAATAATATTTTTTCCAATATCCACAACTAAATCTTTTCCATCAGTATCTAAGCTTAGAAAGTCTGTTAAGAATCCTCTTTGCCTAGCTGATAGCGATCTTAGCTTATCTCTAATATCACTGTCGGTGTTCTTTCCTCCACCTTCTGGCTGGAAGGCAACTGTATGAGTCTTTCCTCCAACTTTTATTTTTGTAGAAGCAGATTTCTTGGCAGTTCCACCGCCCGTGGCCAATGCGTCCACAAAATCATCATCTTCTTCGCCATCATCTCCCGGCTCAGGCGCATCCATAATTGGATCTGGTCCACCCATGACCCCTTCTTCGTCTTTATAGAACTTAACCAGTCTTATAAAGTGATCGCTAAAACCCTCTTCGACAAAATCGATCATTTCGTGAAGGGGTATATTGAGTTTAGCGACGATTTTCGCTATTAGTTGAGGGTTTAACTCTGATGTTTTCTGATTAAGAAAGCGGCTCATGGTAGAAACACCTACTCCGGCCATTTCAGAAAGATCTTTTTGGGACAGACTTCCTCTAACTTGCATGTACTTTCGTACAACTCCGAGGAACTCACCTGTTTTAGATTCATCAAATTGCGCCATATTTCACCTCCCTTTTCGGGATTTCAATGGTTTATATCCATGCAACTGCAATTAATTGCATGATAAACCCTCAATATCCTTATCGGATTGCAAATTAATTTCTTAACGCAATTTTATTTCTTGACGCAATGAGTCAACTATTGTAATATGAAATTGAGCGACACACACTGTCACTCAAACGACACAAGGCTTGGAGGCAACATGAATTCTTTAACCAAATTTATTGATCAATCCCTAGCTCTTCACTCAGACCCTGAAGCTCTTACCCAGGGAGAGGTTAATAAAGTCCTAGATAGCACTCAGTACGAAGTTATCGAAAACGAAGTACTGATGAATAGTGATATCGAGGGGTTAAGCATTTCTGGCTCTCTATTTTCTCTCACTACCTTTAAGAATGTAACCTTCAAGTCTTGTGTTTTTTTCGGATCAAAAATCGAAAATTGCAGATTTGTTGGATGCAACTTTGTAGATTGCGACTTTCAATTTACAAATATTGCATTCAGCAACTTCATCGCAACCAATTTTGAAAACTGTAAGTGGGAATGTTCTCCGCTCAAGAAGAGCGAGTTCAACCACTGCGGAATGGATACCAAGACTCTCTACTTTGTTGCCAAGGAGGATAACGTTATAGAGAGCTGCTTTATGACAGAGGAAGTCGAGTGGGTAGAAGCCCCTCTTAATGAGGATGGAAAGCAAGATCCCACAAAAACAATGAATGTCCTTCTTAGCCACTTTGGAAAGAAGGCCGCCTAAAAAAACGAAATTCTGGCTAGAGATGAACGCTGACCGCTTCAAGGATTTATCTGCCAGGCACTTATCAAAATGCGAAGCGGTCTTAAATATCTTATTCGGAGCTTGGCAAAAGGAATTGCCCCCGAACTTATCAAAACCCTACCTTTTCCACGCCGGGTTCTTTATTGGACCCGGCTGGCATTTCCCTGGTGACGAGGTAAGAAAGGAGAGAGAACATGGAATTAAAAGCACAACTACTTCAGTACCTACTAAATCTTTTTATCACTCTTCTCTTTATTTTAATGCTTAGTGGAGCCACTAGCTAGGAGTTGGTCCTATAGAAGCAACCAACAGATTCTTTATTTCTAGCAGAGGCATTAAGAACCATATAACCAACTTCAACTGCATTTCTAAGTCCAATCAATTCATCATTTAAGATGGCATCTTTATAAAACTTTTGAATTTCATCATAGAGCTCAGAGAACATGGCCTGAGCTCTTTTTAATCTATTTGGTGTTCTTGTTAATCCAACATAGTTCCACATGGTTTGCTTTAAAGTTAACCAGTCTTGATGAATAAGGGCCGGGTCCGCAGGAACATCACCAACTCTCCACTCTTGAATCTTATCTTCCGAGTATAGTTTTATTTCTTCGAGTTCTTTTTCAATTTTTTCCGCTGCAATATAGCCCCAAGTAAGACCTTCAGCTAAAGAGGTCGAAGCTAAACGATTCGCTCCATGAAGACCAGTACAGGCCACTTCCCCTACAGCGTAAAGATTTTCTAAATTAGTCCTTCCCACAGTATCTGTTTTAATTCCTCCGCAGGTATAATGGGCGGCAGGTACGACAGGAATAGGTCTTTGAGTAATATCCACATGATTTTTTAAACAATGCTCATAAATAGTAGGGAATCTTTCTTTAATCCACTCACTATCTTTTTTACTAATATCTAAATAAACACATTCGTGCTTAGTTCTGATCATTTCCTGATCTATCGATCTAGCGACAACATCACGGGGAGCAAGCTCGCGGTCAGGGTGGTATCTTTCCATGAACGCTTCACCTTCACTGTTAAGGAGAACTCCTCCTTCACCTCTTATGGCCTCACTTACTAAAAATCTTCTATGCGAAGACTTATCAAAAAAGGTGGTCGGATGAAATTGAATGAACTCCATATCAGTGATGGTGGCCCCAGCTCTTTTTGCCATAGCTTGTCCATCACCCCTAGCTCCTTCGGAATTAGAGTGGTGCAAATACAATGAACCAACTCCTCCTGTAGCTAAAACGGTAACTTTAGAAAGAGCCTTATCAACCTGACCTGTTTCTTGATTTAGTACATAGGCTCCTAGAACCTTGTTCTTCTCATATCTTTGAGTGATCTTCACCCCATGGTGTATTGGAGTAAGAAGATCGATGGCCGTATGACCTGTAAGTAAAGTAACGTTTGGAAACCTATTCTTATCTTTTAAGTAATTGAGAAGAGATACTTGAATTTCTTTTCCTGTAAAATCACCCTTATATAAAATTCTAGAAACAGTATGGGCCGCCTCTTTAGTAAAAAGAAGTTCCCCCTGCTCATCTTTTTCAAATTCAGTCTTGGCCTTATCAATCAAAACTTCTTTTAAGATTTCCTGAGTTCTATTTGCCATAACTGAAACAGCATCTGGATAAGAGGTATTACTAGAAGCTTTATTAATATCTTTTTTGAGCCCATCATTTTGTTCTGGATAGATTATTCCGCCTTGGGCCCAAAAAGTGTTTGAGATTCGAGGGTCTTTCTCTCGAGTTATGATGCCTACTCTGGCCCCGCTTTCACCAAGCCTTAGGGCCGTTGTTAAACCAGCGACACCACAACCAATAATTAGTACATCAAAATTATACGCGCTCATATTTTAAGGAGATATCCACAGGCGGGGCACCATAAGTAATTCTACCAATACTTATAGCGTCTACACCTTCGATTAAGTAATTCTCTATCGTTTCAAGGTTTATTCCGCCGCTTACTTCGTAAGTGACTCCTTCTTTTTTTATTTTTACTGCTTCTTTAATCTGATCGGGGTGAAAATTATCAAGCATAAGATGACGGACACCTAGATTGAGAGCTTTTTTTAGCTCATCTAAATCATGAATCTCTACTTCCGTTTCGTTATAAAATGATCCCACTGAATCGAAAAAGCCTACCGCTTCCTCTAAGCCTCCAAAAAAGGTTTTATGGTTATCTTTAACCATCCAAAGATCCGTTTGCCCTAAACGATGATTAACTCCACCACCAAGTCTTACTGAGTATTTCTCAAGGGACCTAAGCCCAGGTGTCGTCTTTCT
Organism: Halobacteriovorax sp.; assembly: GCA_002720865.1. Taxonomy (GTDB): domain Bacteria; phylum Bdellovibrionota; class Bacteriovoracia; order Bacteriovoracales; family Bacteriovoracaceae. The sequence continues at coordinate 445,328 of PBIO01000014.1, read as the reverse complement.
TGTATCAAGAATCTTAATATTTTTACTCTCCGCTTTTTTGACAAACTCGTTTGTATAAGTAGCAATGGCACTTCCATGAGAAAGTAAATTAAGGGCAATTCGCTCACCATTTAAAGCGATATTAAAAGGGAGCTTAAACTGTAAAATATCTCCAACCTCTTTTCGTTTTCCTTCATCATTTAAGATCCCATCAGGAAGCTTAAAACTCTCGTCTAAGTACTGAAAGGAAGCTTCAAACCAAGGAAGCCCAGAAAGAATTAAAGGACTTTTAATCTTTAATGAACAAAGGACTTCATCAGTCGGAAGCGATTTTTGATAAAATAAATTTCTTGAAAGATCATCTTCCTCGAAAAAATTTTGAATTGTTTTTAATAAAGCATTTTTCACTACGAGCTCTTCAATTTATGAATTACCCCCTTACATATCGCTTTAATTTCAAAGTGTTAAGTAAGTATCCTTAAACTACTAGTTTTCAATGGTTTGCACGTGAATGGGCGTCTCTTTTTGGTCTATTTAGTGGGTTTTCTTCTCCTGTATTGCTCTTTTATGAAGGCTCCTACCCCCCGTTTTCGTGATCATCAAGAGCGCTCGTTCACTCTGAAAAGGTATCAATATATAGCTGCTAGCTTCAAAGAAAGATCAATGGCGGGCTTACTGGCAGCATTTATAAGCGGTGATAAAAGAAAAGTCTTCCCGACTATTAAAAAGAAGTTTCAAGCTATATCACTTGGACATCTCTTTACTCCATCAGGGGTACATCTTGCGAGCCTCTACTTTCTTATAAGACCTTTAATAAATAGAGTTCGAAGCAAGCTATTTATCCTTATACCACTTCTTGGAATAAGTTATTTTTTTACTCCTTTTCAATCTATTAAAAGAATCCTTCTCATGAAAACAACGAAGGCTTGGCTAGGAGATTTAAATATTTTTTATATTTTCCTCATCAGCTTTACTTGGGATTTCCTTCTAGGAACCTATAACTTAAGTCCTCGTAGTTTTTCATATAGCTTTTTATTTTTAGGTATAATCCTCTCATTTATCGGTCGGGGAAAAATTTATCTACCACTGGCCTTATTTGGTGGGCAAATAATCGCTCAGTATTTTTCTCCTTACCCTTTGACCACAACTGGTTTTATTTGGAACTTTCTTCTTACTTCAATCTTTGGAGTTCTCTACCCTTTCTTCTTTGTAATTTACTGGTTCCCGACGATTCCATTTGGTGAATCCCTTCTACGCATTTTCTATTTTCTCGTAGAGTTCTTTAGTGAACTTTCAATTTCTTTAGGGACTTTTATGCCAACATTAAATTTAATACTTTTAAGTCTTTATTTAAGCATAGGCGGAAGAAAAGCCCTGATCATCGGCCTACTTTTAATCTTTAGCTCAAACCCATTATTTAACATGGAGATAAATTACTTAAACAAAAAGTCTGAAAAAAGAACTCAATATCAGTTTATAGAAAAAACGAAAAAGGGGTATACGAGCTGGCATTCAGATAGAAAGTGCCTACACCGGCACAATCTAACTGGAATGCTTATAAGATGTAATTACGATTAGTATTCTAGTAATTTTCTAAGTTCTGCTTCAACGTCATCTGTTTGCGGAAGAATATACTCTTCTTGTTGAGGACAGTAGGCAACATGAACATCTTTAGCTGCCACTCTTAGTATCGGAGCATCTAGTGATTCAAAACACTCTTCATTAATTCTGGCGGCTATCTCTCCAGCAAAACCACTTGTCTTAGTTTCCTCATGACAAATTAAGATTCTATTCGTTTTCTTAAGAGAATCTTTAATTGCCTCCATATCAAACGGTGCAAGAGTTCTAAGGTCAATCACTTCAACAGAAAAGCCTTCATTAGAAAGTTTTTTAGCTGCATCAATAGATTTTTGAACAAGTGCGCCCCAAGCAACAATTGTTGCATCGGTGCCCTCTAATGCGATTCTGGCCTTACCAAAAGGAATCATAAAATTATCATCGGCCTCAGCTGATCTATTATAACCTTGATAATAAAGGTGCTTATGCTCAAGGAACATACAGGGGTCATCTGATCTGATTGCAGTTCTTAAGAGTCCAGCGGCATCAGTTGCGTTTGAAGGAAAAGCCACTCTTATTCCTGGAATATGAGTGAAAAGAGATTCCCCGCATTGGCTATGATAAATAGAACCACCTCTTAAGTATCCACCGATTGGCACTCTTACAACCATTGGACATTTAAAATCACCACCAGATCTATATCTCGTAGTGGCCATCTCATTTTTGAGCTGCATATAAGCTGTCCAGATATAATCAAAGAATTGAATCTCAACAACTGGCTTAAGCCCACGCATGGCCATGCCAATGGCACGCCCAACAATATTAGCTTCAGCTAGAGGCGAGTTAAATACCTGTCCATCTTTACTATCTCTTTGAACACCTGAAGTAATTTTAAAAACCCCACCCTTACCTTTTAAGTCTGGGTTATCAAGTTTTTCAAGCTGGCTAAAGTCAGCCACGTCTTCCCCAAACATTCTAAGGAGAGGATTTCTTTTAAATTCAGAACGAAGAACTTTATTAATAGCTCCGGCCATTGGGATATCGTCTTTACCAGTAAAGTTTGGTTCTGTTTCAAAATCACTTGAAGTGATATCAACATCCATACTGTAAAGATGATCCATACTAGACTCTGGAGATGGCCAAGGAGTATCGATGGCCTTTGCCATTGCTTCTTTAACCTCAGCACTTACGTCTGCAAGGATTTCATCATTTTCTTTTTCAGTTATAACCCCAGCTTCAATTAGCGTCTTTGGATAAGAGTTAAAAACATCAATTATCTTTTCCTCTTCTAGTTCTTCTTTTGTTCGATACATACTTTGATCATCAGAAAGAGAATGTGAATATGGTCTTGTCACTGAAGCGTGAACAAGAACTGGTCCTTTTCTTTTTCTAGTATGCTCAACGGCCTCTAACATGGCCGCATATGATTCAATCGGGCAACTACCGTTGGTCACGATAACTTTTAAGTTAGGAAAATTTTCTAAAGCTTTTGATATTGATGCCCCTGGAGTTTGTACAAAAGTAGGTACAGAAATAGCATAGCCATTATCTTCTACGCAGAAGATTACAGGAAGTTTATTCACGCAAGCAGTTGTAACACCTTCCCAAAATTCACCTTGAGAAGTTGTTCCATCTCCGCAAGAAGTATAAACAACTTCGTCTTTTTCAAATGGAATATTATTTGTTTCTGATTTTTTTAAAGAGTCTAAAAATAATCCCGCTTCAGCGACACCACAGGCTTGAAGAAACTGTGTACCCGTACATGAAGACTTAGTAACAATATTTAAATCTACATTTCCCCAGTGAGCAGGCATCTGTCTACCATGAGAAGCTGTGTCACCAGTATTACCATTTGCCTGGCATAACATTTCATAACCTGTAACACCAAGACCAGTACATAGGGCACGGTCACGGTAATAAGGAATAAACCAGTCATACTTTGGTTTCATGGCCTTTGCTACGGCCGTTAAGATACCTTCATGTCCCGCACCCGAGATTTGAAAATAGGCCTTAGATTGCTTCTTCATTGAGATTTCAGCATCGTCTAGCTTTCTAGATAAATAGATATTTCTTAGCATCCAAACAAGATCATCTTTCTTAAGACCATGTTTCTTAGCTAACTTAAGCTTATCTTCTACAGTTTTCATTTTAGGTGTAACCTTGGGCTTGGTTTTTTCCAGCATCTAAGACTCTCTTGCCTAGCGTTAATTAATTAGAATTTTCGATGAGACTTTATCGAATAGAGCCCTGTTTGTCTAAGAAACAGAATATTTACAAGGCTCTAAGTGACTAAAATTAGCTGGTTTTTTACCCTAATACTTCTTGCACTTGGATTTCTTGCCCTTTAGTCCCCATCTAAGTGTCACAGGATCATTCGGATAAGGAGAAAGCTTTCTTCGCCCAAATAGCGATTTACTATTATATCTCTCATAGAAGTCATTAAGATTAAGCTTATAGGTTTTATTCTTATGCTCGAAACTAATCTGACAAAGCTTTGTTAGCTCTTCTTCACCATGCTTACTTTCTCCGCTTAAGAAATTAAGAGCCTTCGTTAAATTTGAAGGAAGCTCATTGGTTCTACCTGTTTCAACAACAGTCTCCCAAGAGTCTAATAAAGTCGAAATTGTTTGAGCTATTCCGCTATCGCGACCAGGCGTTGAGTAATCATTGTATTCAGATTCGCTCATACATCGTCCGCTTTTCTCTTTAAGAAAGTCTTGAGTGATCTGAACAACTTCAACACGATCCTTTAAAGCTTCACAAGCATTATCAATGTATTTTTGAATTCCTGTAAGTAAGTTCTCTTCTTCAAGCTGAAGCATTTTTTTAATAGTGTCGTTTACTTTTCTTTTCCCAACTTTTTCTAAGATCTTATATTGCTCCTTAGAGGCAGCAGTATCTTCAGAATAAACGTATTCCGTATTATAAAATTCTGGTTGCTTAAATCTTTTAAAGCCCCATGGCCTACCAGTAAAACCTGCTGGCATCCCTTTCTTCTTAGCTAGTCTCCTTGGTGCCTTTGGGACTGTTGACCAATAGAGAATTAAATTTCCATCTAAAAGTCGATCTTTAACGATATAGGTATGCCTTGTTCCACCACCATATTGGTAAATATAAATATGACCGGCGTTGATATTTTGAACAGTTGTAGAATAAGTATCGTGATAGGCTAAATGCTCAGTTCCAACAGAATCTCCAATGTATTCAATAAAACGGATTACTCTTTTTGGACCTTGCTCATAATTGTCAAAGGCATTTGTTTCATTGGTTAGAAACTTAGCAACTTCACCATCGACAGGTCTTGCTCCTGATGGATTTTTCATTTGAAACGGTAGTCCATTTTCATAAGAAAAAATTATTCTCATGGCATAGGCCGCGTCAGCACAATCCGTTTTAGTATTATTCCATTTACTCTGAGGGTTCTTAAAAATATCTCTTGAAACCTCTAGCTTCATCCAGTCAGAGAATTTGCTTTCCCATTCCTGGTCCCAATAGTTCGTTGTCTCCCAAACCGAAGCAAAAGAGATAATTGGAAATAAGAAAATGATTAAAATTTTAGCCAGTGATGATTGCATCTTTTAGACCCCACGCCTTTTATTATTTAAAGATGTGAAATCTCTAGCAAGTTCGTCATACGTTCGTTAACTGAATTGAAATTATTACAGATTGCCCGTCGCGTTATACTAAAAGCCGCTTGAGAGCGTCAATGAGAACCTTCTATCCTCTATTCCTCTAAAGGATGAACCTGAAGTATCAACAGCGTATGTGGTGAGATCAAATTCAAGTTTTCTCGTCCTAAGCCCAAGTCCAAATGAGCCGAACCCATCTCCCCAGCCAAATCTTAAAAAGAAGGTTCTACTAAAGTCAAACTCTGAACCAAAGGTAATCCTTCTGGCCGTGGAAGCGCCATATTTATCAAAGAAATCTTTATAGTTTGTTTCTAAATGAAGCCTAAGTGATTTTCCTATTTGAGGAGTAATAGAAAAACCTAGATCTACCGTCTGTCTAATTTTAGTTGGTCTTCCACCGCCACCAGACTGGGAGAATCTTTGAGAACCAGCATTATGAAGTGTCGCTGCAAAAGTAGGAAGAAACGTAACAGGTAATGTAAGTCTTGTTCCACCCGTTATAATGATGGCCGAGCCTTTATTTTTATCATTGTCACCAAGTTCTAAAGTTGTATCTTTATCTGCAGAACCAATAGCTTCATTTCTATTAATAAAAGCTGCGGAAAATCCAACTTTAAAGATTCCCCCAAGGGCGCTTATATTAAAAGCTGCGTAAGGACCATGATCAAGCCTTTGAGCATATTCAAACTCACTTGTCTCACTTTGAATGGTTGCTAATGTTTGCTTGGATAAAAGATAGCCTGCACTAAAATATCTGGTGGTAAAATTTGGAAGTAAATGAAAACGTGTGTAAGCAAGCTTCCCATAACTTCCAGGTTTATTTAAAAGCTCTCTTTGTCCATCTAATGAAATACTTTTGGTGAAGTTTGAACTGGCGTCAGTAAGACCTCCTCCGGTTCCTATATTCATCCAGCCTCTATTAGTTTCTAAATGAAAATTGGAAAAGTGAAAATGCCCATATCTAACTGTACCAAGTCCGGCCGGATTATAAAAAACGGCAGAGCTATCATCGACCCTAGCAATAAAAGCATTACCCATGGCCAAGGCTCTTCCGGAAGTAGCTAGCTCAGGAAAAACCGCATCACTGAAAGTAATGGCCATAGAATTTCCTGAAAGTATGATCAGAAAAAGGGGTCCTAGTACATGTAAAAACCTTATAAGTTTCACCCTCTTATTATAGTTTTTCACATCGCGAGATAATAGGTTGCAGAGTTTTCCAAAAAAAAGCCCAACCATAAAGGTCGGGCTTATGTAATCACAGCTATTTAGTCTGTTTTTATCTTAAATGGGCACCTTTTCTACCAGGAAAACGGTGACTATTGTTCTGACCAAGAAATTTACCCTGGATCTTTTTAATAGCCTCAATTCTACTTTCAGCCAGTACATCCGTGGCCTGATTTACAGGTATATTTTGCTCTTCAGAAATTTCAAAGATTTTAAGAGTGGTATCAAAAATAGTATCAACCATTCTTGTGGCTTTTGAGTCTGACCAGCCTTCAAATTCAATTGAAACATTCATCAATCCACCAGCATTAATTAAATAATCTGGAGCATATAGAATACCTTTATCTTTTAAAATTTGCCCGTGTCTACTTTCAGCTAGTTGGTTGTTAGCAGCTCCTGCAACGATCTTACATTTTAATCTATCGATGGTGTCGTCATTAACAGTAGCCCCTAAAGCACATGGAGAATAAATATCACAATCAACATCGTAAATTTCTTCAACTCCAACAAATTTTGCATCTGGAACAGCTTCTTTAAAAAGTTCAATATTTCTTTCATTAATATCTGTGAAGATTACCTTTGCCCCACCTTGATAAAGGAGTTCACCTAAATGGCGTCCAACAGATCCGGCACCTTGAAGAGCTACCGTTTTTCCTCTAACTGAACGATCACCGTAAACTTTTAAACAAGAAGCTTCGATTCCTCTAAAAACTCCTCTCGCTGTCCAAGGAGATGGATTACCTGAACCACCATGAATTTTAGCAACACCGCAGACATTACTTGTTTCAGTAAAGATATGCTCAATATCTTCAACACTGATATTTACATCTTCAGCCGTAATATATCTTCCGTTAAGAGATTCTAAAAAACGACCGTAGCTTCTAAAAAGTGCTTCTGACTTATCTTTATTTGGATCACCAATAATAACGGCCTTTCCTCCACCTAGATTTAATCCTGAAACAGCTGCTTTATAAGTCATGCCTTTAGAAAGTCTTAACACGTCGGTTAAAGCTTCCTCTTCAGACTTATAAGACCATAGTCTAGTACCGCCAAGAGCTGGTCCTAAAGTTGTATCGTGAATCGCCACGATGGCCTTAAGATTACAAGTTGGGTCTGAGAAAAAGACTACTTCTTCATGACCTTCAGAATAAAGTGTTTCAAAACTAAGCATGCGTTCTCCTTAATAGGGAATTTTTTGATAGTGCCCAAAAATAATCCTAAGTCCCGAAAATAAAAGACTTTATTTGGGTCCTAGGCTAGAATTGGACGAATATTAAAACCTGTAGGACAAAAACCGTATGCCCAGCGTGTCAATAAGCTTAAATCCAGACAAGCCTGAAGAAATTCAAGAGCTTGAAGTTGAGCTAAACCAGACCATTTTTGATGAATGCGAGCAAAAAGGAATAAAACTTCCCCATGGCTGTCTAGCCGGATCTTGTGGTTCCTGCAGAATAGAGGTCATTGAAGGCTCTGAGCTTTTAAAACCGCCTAGCTTAATAGAGCAAAATACCATTGATGCTCTTAAAGAAGAGATGATCGAACGTTATGGCGAGGAATTTATTACCGGAAAAGAGATTAGGCTTTCCTGTAGAACTAGATTAATCAATGACGGGAACGTTTCTTTTAGACCAATAAAATAATTTAACTTTCAACTGGTGACTCTACGTCAATGGTTTCTTCGTCAGCTTCGTTAGCTTCCTTCTTAGAGAATAAATGTTTTTCCCCGTCCACATCTCGAATTCGAATCTGCCTGATTTCATAGTCTTCAACTTTTGAAAGCTCAAAACTAAATCCTTCCCAAACAATAATTTGTCCACCTTCAGGAAAGTTATTTCCAAGCATATCAAGGATAAAACCGGCCAGAGTTGAGTAGTTATCATTCAAAGGAATTTTAATATCGTAATCATTATAAAGTTCTCTAAGTGAGATCGTACCATCAACAAAGATACCTTCTTCAAGGTCTGCTTCTTGATACTCTTCTAGAACTTCTGCAATTTCTTCATCATGCTCATCTTGAATTTCCCCAAGAATTTCTTCAATAATATCTTCCAAGGTAATAATCCCGACTATCATGCCAGTCTCATCTTTAACCATGGCCAGGTGAACTTTCTTTCTGTTCATATGGTCAAATACGGCTGAAATTTTCATATGCTCATAAACAAAGAAAGGATCTTTTAAGATTTTCTTTAGATCAAACTTACCTTTCATTTCCCCACGCACAAAAGCCAAATCTTTAATATGAAGAAAGCCGATTGTATTGTCTAACTCTCCTTCACAAACTGGATATCTACTGTGGGCAGCCTGCTCTACGGCATCGATTACTTTATGGAAATTCCAATCTGCCCTAATAAATTTAATCTCAAGGCGAGGAATCATAATATCTTTAACTTTAATGGTAGGAAATTCGAGGATATTGTTAAGCATATCAATTTGCTTAGCATCCATGGTATTTTCTTTCTCTGCTTTATCAAGCATATACTCAAAATCATTTTGAGTGATCATTCGACCTGAGATTTGAGCATTCTTCCCGAGTACTGTCTCAATGATCCAAACCATCGTATGAATAATTGGGTAAGTCAGGATATAACAAAACTGAAGGATCTTAATGATAGGATACGAAAGTGTTTCCGCGTGAGTTCTTGCGAAAGTTTTAGGAATAATTTCACCAAATATTAGAATTGCAATGGTAGTAACACCAACTGAAATTGATATGGCATCGTCTTCAAAGTAGCGAGAGGCCATGGCCGTATTAAGTGAAGCTGCTAAAATATTGACGACGTTATTTCCCACTAGGATTGTGGCGAGAAGCTCATTAGGTTTTTCAACCATGAATTTAAAGGCTTTTCCTCTAGAGCCATCTTCTTCAATTAATTGTTTCGCTCTATCAACACCAATAGACATTAGAACCGCTTCAGAGCCGGAAAAAAAGCCAGAAGCAAAGAGGCAAAACACTAGTGCTCCAATTTCATAATAGCTAGTTACTGGATCCAATTGAACCTCATAGCAACCAAGAATTTTTGGGGATTATTGGCGGGCATAACAATCTCTTGAAAGAGGCCCTTGAATAGCGGAACTTTTATTTCGGTCCTACCTTGTATAGTTAACATCACCACTAAGTTCTTTTTGTTTAAAACTAAAGCGGATGCATCTTATATTTTACTCCGATTCGAAAGTAAAGTCCAAATAGCAGTAATTACAAATGTTTAGTGGTGCTCTAGAGGCTTACCTTTAAAGTCATGATCCGAGTAAACGATTCGATCGTTCATCTCATGATTATAGGGAGGAATGGCAGCTAAATTGGCCAAGCCTCTGAAATTTGTATGGCATTTATAGCATATGGCAACGTTTGGTATCTTCCTAAAAAGAAAGAGGTCTACTAACCATAAAATAATTAAGGATATTCCATACGTCCAAGGCACAAAACAGGCCGCGATCACAAAAAGCGCCACGCCGATCTTACGACTAAAATCTTTTTGCTGATAAAAATCTTTTCTCTCACAAACAGGGCAATCACAAAGATTTGATTCCATATGATCAGCTGTGAATTTTGTAGGTACTTTTGTTTGGCAAACATCGCAATCAGCAACTTTTGCATCAAGAGATGGATAAATATTTATTCCGGAGCCACATTCAGGGCAAGTAATTTCAACAGTCATCATAGGAACATCCCATAGCCAAAGTACATATATTGCGCGCAGAGCTCGCCTATAATAACAAAAAATGTCATTGCGTAAAGCATTCCTGTAGCACTTTGTGTTGAACGTAATTTCAAGAGCTTCCAATTAAAAATCGACATGACCCCAATAACAAGATAACCCCAGCCAGCTCTCATAAGAAGCATAAGCCAATTAAAGCTATAGCCAGCCCCCTTCATTGTTCCCGCTTCATAGAAGTCAAGATTATCAAAAACAAAGATTCCTGCTTGAGCAATCTTAATGCTGATAATTACCCAAAGAATAATATTGGCAATTTGAAGAGGTCTAACTGTAAGTTTTGGTACCACCAAATAATAATGGCCTAAGACCATGGCATAAGTAATTATCCCAAGGAGCCCCATGCTCGACATAAAGTATAAAAAGGTCGGCCAGTGGTGATTAAAAGTAATAAAGAATAAAACCAACAAACAAATATTTTGAACGGCATAAAGAATCCACATAAGAATTGATTTTTCATCTTCGTGGAAAAATCTTACGAGGACCATGCAGACCATCGGGATATAATGAAGAATAGAAGGGAATGAAGTCAGACTAGCATATCTTAGATTTAAAAGTGTTGATAAGAAGAGTGGAACTAAGGCAACAGTTATAATTAGTTTAACAAAGCCATTTCCGGTTAACTTTGAATTTGCAATGGGAGTAAAAAGACTTACTCCAAATGCCAGCGACAAAAGAAAAATCTCTGTGACCATTAAGATCTCTGCCATAACCTCTCCAAAAACTCTGCTTCCCTTTGCTTTTTTATATACCCCAAAAATAAATCTATGAACTCATGATTTACCGCAGGAATCTTTCCCTTCAAATGCTCGGATTTAGTTTCATATTTTAGTGAAAACCACTCTCCCTTATCTAAGGGTAAGTCTTCAACATTTGAAAAATGAACATGAAGTAATATGGTTTTATCTTTTCTTGTATAAGAATGTCTTTTAAAAATAGGCAAATAATCTTTAACAGTTATCCCTACTTCTTCTTCGACTTCTCGCCTTGCGGCCTCTTCGCTGGATTCACCGTTTTCTATTTTTCCACCTGGAAATTCCATCATCCCATGAAGTTCTGAAGACTTATCCTCTTCAATCCTTTCCTGCATCCAAAGACTTAGGCCATCAGGCCCAATATCTTTTACGAACATAACTATAGAAACAGGTAAAATCATGTCTAAGAGCTATCATGGGTGAAATAAATTGGCCCATTTGACACAATCAGTCTATATAGAGGCATGGAAAATCGCCTTCCTTTTAATAAAGGCTCCCTATTGTTTGCTCCCATGGAAGGAGTTACAGAAGAGTCGTACAGACTGGCCGTTTCACGGGCCTTTCCGGAGTGGGATTTATTCGCAACAGATTTTCTGCGAGTTCCATCCGAAGGGACTTACAAAACCTCAAAAGTTCTTGGTCATTTTGGAGAGCTTGCTTATCAAAATCAAAAACTAAGGAAGAAGACGACTTTTCAAATCTTAACTTCTTCACGGGCCAATACGCAGCAAACCGTCGAGCTTATCGATGCCATTGGTTTCGATCATCTGGATTTAAATATTGGCTGCCCTTCTAAAAAAGTTAATGCCCATAAAGGTGGAGCCTATCTATTAAGTGATATCCCAGCATTAAAAGAAATATTAAAAACAATTAGAAGTAATTTTAAAAATTGTTTTACCGTAAAAATACGAATTGGTTATAAGGATACAAATAATTTTGAAGATCTTTTAAAACTTTTTGAAGACGAAGGTGTCGAGGCCATAACGATACATGGTCGAACCAGGGATCAACTCTACCGAGGTTTAGCTGACTGGAGCTATATAAAAAGAGCTGTTGAAATAAGCAATCTCCCCATAATCGGAAATGGAGATATTTGGACCACTGCTGATATAAAAAGAATGTTTGAAGAAACAGGATGCCATTCCGTAATGGCCGCAAGAGGCGCTCTAAAAACACCTTGGCTTGCTACACTTTATAGAGAATACGGCGAAGAAGTTAATGAGGCTTTCTTACTTCAGGAGAGAAAAAAGTTCATGGAGATATACTTTTATGAACTAGATCGGGAATACAAAAGAGAAGGGCGTAGTGAAGATCATATCTTAAAAAGATTTAAGGCCTTAAGCCGATATATTTTTGATGACTTAGAGGAAGGTGAGGATCTTAAGAATAAATTTTTAAGATCGAGAAGTTATAATGAATTTTCTGATGTGCTCTCTTCAATTTTTTGAAAAGTATCTAGATAAAACTTTTTATTAGTATAGAGCCAAATCTCACCGACAAGAACTCCAATAAAACTTGCTAATAAAATTTGAAATCCACCCAACAACGAAAGAATAAAAGAAAAAACTATTGGACCGAGATCCCTTGTTAAAAATTTCAAACTAAACTTTGTTTCAAAAATAAGCTGCTCTTCAACTTTTCTTTCTATCCAATACATAAACCTAAAAAATGAAAATTTATACTTAGGAGAACGAACCTTTTCTCTTAACCCTGGAGTTAAAATTCCCCAAACCCACAAAAAGCTTAAAATAAAAAAGGAAACAAAAATCGCAGGGGCATTAAATACGATACCGAGCGATAAGAACATAAAAGCCATTGGAAAAATTAGCAAATAATGTCTTTTCAGGGGATCCATTTCATTCATGGATTTAGTCCCCCCGATCTATGAAGAAATGTTAGCTCTGGAAATTGAATATGAGGGGCAGACTTAACGACCATATCAAGCACACCGATATAATCATCAAGATTTAACATCGATCCTCGATCATATTCATCAAACTCATCCATGACTTCATCCCACATAGGTGTATCAATTGGTCCTGGATAAAGATTGGTGAATCTAACTTTTTTAGCTTCCCATTCTTCCTTAACAGACTCTATCAAACCTTTAAGTCCAAACTTAGAAGCGCAGTAAGCCCCTACATTTGGAAAACCTTTTTGAGCCGCAACTGATAGGAGGGTTATAAAATGAGTTTCGTTAGGAATAATTAAATCAGTCGAGTTCTTAAAAATATGAAATGCTCCAAGAATATTGGTATCCAAATGATCTCTAAAGACCTTTGACTCGGTCTCTAGTATTGGACTTGCATCAAAAACCCCTGCACATTGGACGATCAGGTTTAATCCATCTTCTTGGCTTGAGATCTCTGAAAAAAGCTCTTCTACGTCGCTTTCTCTTCTAATATCTAGTTCAACATCTATAAAATTATCGTGATCGATGGGAGAGCCGGAACGGCTGGCCCCAAAGACTGTATACTCTTCTTCAAGAAGATACTGACAGGTTTCAAGGCCAATTCCAGATGAGGCCCCGGTTACCAGGGCCGTTAAACTACTCATCTTATTTTGCTACGCCAATGGCTTTTGTCTCTCTAAGAACAGTTACTTTAATTGTTCCTGGGTAAGACATTTCTTCTTCAATTTTCTTTGCTATATCTCTTGAGAGCATAACAGTTGCTTGATCATCAACCTTGTCATTTTCAACAAAGACACGAACTTCACGACCACCACTGATGGCGTAAGATTTATTAACACCTTCAAAAGAGTTAACAATTTGCTCAATATCAGTCAGACGAGAAACATAAGATTCCATCATGGCCTTACGAGCACCTGGACGAGCACCACTTAAAGCGTCCCCTGCTGCAACTAAGTGAGCAAGTACGCTTTCTGGTTTTTCATCATCGTGGTGAGCTCTAATTGCGTGAACAATATCTGGAGCTTCTCCATATTTTTTTGCAAAATCAGCACCAATAACGGCGTGAGATCCTTCCGCTGAAGCATCAATCACTTTACCAATATCGTGAAGAAGACCTGCTCTTCTAGCTTGCTTAACATTTAATCCCATCTCAGCTGCCATGGCGCCACAGATAAATGCGGCCTCAAGAGCATGCTGATATTGATTTTGGGTATAAGACGTTCTCCAGTTCAGAGCTCCAACAAGCTTTAGGATTTCTGGATGAATTCCATGAACACCTATTTCCATTTGAGCTTTTTCACCGAGGGCAAGCATTTGCTTTTCCATTTCGGCTTTAGACTTATCGTGAAATTCTTCAATTTTTGCCGGGTGAATACGACCATCGGCAATCAGTTTTGCAATTGTTTGCCGGGCAATTTCTCTTCTAACAACGTTAAAAGAAGAAATAACAACGACCTCTGGAGTATCGTCGATAATTAAATCGACTCCACAGATTTGTTCAAAAGCACGTATATTTCGACCTTCGCGTCCAATCAATCGTCCCTTAACATCATCAGAAGGAAGATCTACAGCTGAAATAGATTTCTCAGCTACATACTCTCCAGCAAATCTTTGAATTGCGATTCCCACAATTCTCTTTGATTTTTCTTCTGCATCATTTTTCGCTTCTTCTTCAAGCTCACCATATTTTTTAGCGAAATCAACTTTAGCTTCCTCTTCCATAGTTTGAAGAAGAATATTCTTGGCCTCATCGCGAGACATACCACTGACTTCGGCAACACGATCAGAAAGCTCGCTTTGCTTTGACTTAAACTTTTCAACTTCAGCTTCTACACGTTTTTTAGCTTCGGTCAACTCTTCTTCTTTTGCAGCAACTCGAGCCACATCTTTTTCATGCTCTTCAATTTTAGTTTCAAACTTAGCCTCGCGTTTTTGAAGTTCACCGTCTTGGCTCTTCCAATCATTGCGAAGTTTTTTAATCTCTTCTTCAACTTGTTCTTTTTCTTCTCGGGCGGCGTGCTTGGCGTCTTTACGAGCCTTGTACTTGATATCGTTGGCATCTTTTTTCGCTTTTTCAATAATCTCGTCAGCTTTGCCTTCACGTTTTTTTACGTCGGCCATAACTGCTGCGTGGCGAATGAACCAACCAATCCCCGCCCCAATTACAGCGGCTAAAACTGCTGCTAAAACTAGGGTCGTATCCATGGTTATCTCCTTTAAAGGATTACAAGCTTTAAAATATTGTGACTTCAGAATCCGTGATCAGCCCATCCATTTTGATATCGTGATCTTCAGTTGGGATCTCATTCAATATTTGTTCGCTAGTACATATTCCTATTTTTAAACCGTTAAAATTCTCTAAATACTTATCGTAAAAACCTTTTCCTCTTCCAAGTCTCTCTCCTTTTCGGCTAAAGCCTAATCCGGGGACCAAGAGAAGGTCAGGCACGACTATGCTTGCTTCGGTTTTTGGGCTTTTTATCGTCACACCAAAAACGCGGGTCGCAATCAAATCGTCAAAACGAGTCTGGAAAAATATCATTGCTCCATTCTCATCGGTGCCAGGGAAAGCAAGTCTATCGGCGAACTCATCAAGCTCAAGTAGCCATTCTACCTCATCGTGCATTGGCGCAAAGCCACCGATGATCCCTTTAGATGAATAGTTTTGGGAATTTAAAAAGCCCAGGATATTTCTAGAAACGTCCCGACTTTTTTTTAGTCGTATATCAGGAGTGAATTCAGCTATCTTAGCTTTCAAACTCTTACGAGCTTCACTTTTTGATAAGTTCACTTTTGGATTAAGTCGTTGCCGGAGAAACTTCCTCAATAAATTTCAAGGCATCTCCAGCGGTTAACTGAAGCGTTTCAATTGCATCTTTGCATTCAGCTTCCATGGAAACCTTCTCTGAAGCAATTTGTAGCGCTGTTAAAATCGCCACTTGTCCTTGATCTAATTGAGGAACTCTATCTTTAATCTTATTAGCTTCACTTCGAACATATTCAACAATATCTTCAGCGATCTGCGCATTCGCAAACTGATCAGGTCTAAACCTAACCTTGAAACCTAAGACGTCAAAATCCAAATTTTCTTTTTCACTATTCATCTAAAAATAGAATAGTGCTATAAAGAGGTCACGTCAATTTAGACTTAAAGCATTAGGCTGGCTGAGTCATGTCTAAAAGTGCCGATAGATATTCATCTAGATTAAAGATATCCAAATCCTCTACGCTTTCACCCACACCAATATAGGTAATAGGTACTTTTAATTGCTGCACAATTCCAATTGCTGATCCGGCCTTGGATGAGCCATCACATTTTGTAAATATCAGACCAGAAAGCTCAAGTGCTTTATTAAACTCTTCAGCTTGGCGAAGAGCATTTTGACCCGTAATGGCATCGATCACGAGTAATGTATGGTGAGGCGCCGATTCATCTAGTTTTTTTAGAACATTTTTACTTTTAGTAAGCTCCTCCATCAAATTACCTTTTGTATGGAGTCTCCCTGCTGTATCTAAAATACAATAATCAGCTTTTTCATTTAAGGCCTGCTGAAGAGCATCGTAACCAACACCGCTTGGGTTTGCTCCTTCTTTTGCTCTAACCATTTGAGCCCCTGCTCGTTCACACCAAACTTCAAGTTGGTCTACGGCCGCGGCCCTAAAAGTATCACAAGCACCAACCACTACTTTAGCACCTTGATTTGTAAGCTTTGTGGCAAGTTTACCAATAGTTGTCGTTTTCCCAGCACCATTCACACCGACAACCATAATGACTTTAGTCTTTCCTTTATTGGCGGGGTCAAAATTATAGAGCTCGGATGAAACTTCTTTTTGAATTCCATCCATCTTTGAAGAAAGAAAAGCAAAAAGAAATTCCTTAAACTGCTCCTCTCCAAAACCTTCCTTCTTTAGTTTTTCATTAAGCTCGTCCATCAACTCAGCAACGGTACCTGGCCCAATATCAGCTCCATAAAGTAGCTCTTCAATTTCTTCAATAGAATCTTCACTTAGGGCACTTCCTGTAAATATATTTCCAAGTTTTCCCCAAACTTCTGAGCGAGACTGGCTAAGTCCTTTTCTTAATCTTTCACCCCAGGTTACTTTGGGTTTTTCAGGTACAACCTCTTCTACTTTTTCCGGTTCTACCGGAGTAGGTGTAGAGGTAGGAGCAGGAATAGGTGTCGAAGTTGGCTCAGGTTTGTATTCAATCTTTGGATCTGATTTTTTTAAAACCAAAGAGCCAGATGCCATTAATAAATAAAATAATGAGATTAAACCCCATAGGTCACCAGTATTTACGGCCCCTGAGATACCCAACATTTCATAAAGAGATCGAACTAATTCCATATATTCCTCTGCTATTAAAAAGCCTGATGATACTTTCTAGAAAGCGTTTGGCAAGTTTGACAGTTTTTCCTGCAATGCGATACTTTCCCATTTATGAATAATGCCCGTAAGACCCTATTCACCGGTTTAAAAGACCTTCGAAATTTCTTTGATAAAAGAAACTTTATGGAGGTCGCCACCCCCCCCATGGTTGAAAATCCTGGGATGGAGGTCCATATCCACCCTTTTAAAGTAGATAGGGCTCAAAACAATTCAAGCACAGATTATTTCTTACAGACCTCTCCAGAATTCGCCATGAAAGAACTTCTTAGCGAGGGCTTTGAGAAAATATATAATATTTCTTATTGCTTCAGAGACGAGCCTGAGAGCTCAACCCATAGGCCACAGTTTCTTATGCTTGAATGGTACCGGGCCAATGCCGATTATAATTTAATAAAAGAAGATTGCCGGGAATTAGTTTTAGAATTACCTAACTCTCCCTTTAAGGCTCTAGAGCAAGTCACTGTTTCCGAGTTATTTTTAGAATTTTGTAACTTCGATATTCTTGAGTTTTTAAACAAAGACGATCTTTACCAAAAGCTCACTGCAGATTTTAAAGAACTTTCCGTAACAAAAGAGCTTCCATGGGAAGATTTATTTTTTATGCTTTTTCTCAATAAGATCGAAGTTGAGTTTAAAAACTTTCCTGCTCTTATCGTTGATGAGTATCCAGCTCCCTTAAGTGCTCTTTCCACAATTAAAGAAAGCGATCCAAGAGTTTGCCAAAGGTTTGAGCTTTATTTAAATGGATTAGAGGTAGCAAATTGCTTTAATGAACTTATAAATCTCGAAGAACAAAAAGAGCGCTTTGAAAAAGATAGCCAAAAGAAAAATGCTCTTTATGGCTATGAGCTTCCTAAGCCAACTCAATTTTATAATAGTCTGACTAAAGGTCTTCCCCCATCAGCGGGTATTGCGATGGGAGTAGAACGTTTATTGATGGCCATCCACGATAGAGATGATCTTTTTTTTAATTAAGGCTATTAAAAACCTTATGAATCTTAATAATTACCTCTGATTTAATATGCTGATCCGGCACTTTAGAGGCCCATTTTTTATGACTGATCATCCTAGGAGATTTTCTAATTTTGTTTTTCCAAACACTTGGATACTTTTCTGCTAACTCTCCCGACAAAACCGCATACCAGCTATAAAGGTTTTCTCGGTTTGTCGCTAGATATTCGTCGACAATCTCAAGGCTTCTTTCCGTCGCAATTCTTTTAAGAGTATAAAAATTCACTTTCTCTAATGTTTTCTTCTTTATCGATTTATTTAAAAACCGTGGAAAGAAATAAGTTGCAAATTCAATAACGGAATCATTCACAGGACTATCGTAGTTTTCTAGTCCGCGATAAGTATTATCTAAAACTAAGGCCCTATACACCCCTTCTCTCGTTCCCCCTTGAGAAAGAATACTAAACCAACGACTTAACTCATCCTTATTACCTTTTACTTTTCGTGTAGAGGTATAAAGCTCATCCACAAAGACATAATCGAGCTTAGCCTTTTTATCCTTTGGTATCTTTTTTTCCTTTTCATCCTCACCAGTATTACAGTTCACACATTTTGAAGCTGATTTACTAACCTTTGGAATTTCTGGCAGCTCTACTGTATTGGGCTCATGTCCTAAAAGCTTTACTGCTGTTTCTGTTCCTAAAAATTTCACTATATAAGGACGAACCTTCTCCTTAAGATCTTCCATCCCAGCGTGACTAGGGTTTGAATAACACAGGAAACTAATCCCTATAATGATAGTGATTTTCTTAAACACGACTCCCTCCTGGAGCATAATTATCTAACTCCTCTAAATTTAACATTTTATTCACAATTGGAGCAGATGGGCAGATAAGTCCCTGTAATTAAATAATTTGTTGTCATTCTGCGCCTCTAAGTCGTGGCAATTACGTGTGAAGGAATCTTGATATTTAAGGGGCAATTTTTGCCTAACTCACTAAAATCGCTCAGGAAACAAATCTTCCTAAATATTCATATAAAAGGCGTCGATAATGAAACGTATGAAAAGTTTTATTTTCAAAATTCTATTGATTACTTTCTCTCTGACCTTGGCCAGCTGTATGCCAGATTCTCTTACTAAGTTCAAAGAGGATCCACCGAAGAAAGCAACTAATACTGATAACAGCGGTGGTACCGTTACTGTTATCCCTCCGGATCTTCATCCAACTGCAGGTCTTCTTTGTACCTCAGGAAATGGTAGTGCAACAATAGAAGCGACAGCAGCTAACCTAGTTCCTTCATCTTCTTTTGCTGGGACTCCTTTTGCTCTAGATGCTGGATTTTTAGATGAGCCTTATTCTGAAGACGGAACGGCAGTAAACCCAAGACATGAATTTGTTGTTATCGGTGATAGCACAACTGAAATCACCAGCCTTATAAATGGTACAACTGTAACAACAGGGATTATTTGTGAGTATGCTGATGATCAGGTTCCTACTGGATTTGATAATGAAGAACTAGGTAATTTAATTACTTGGTCTGTTCTTCCTGCTCTACCTACTGGTCTTACTCAAAATGGATCAGATATTACCGGTACATTAACTGGCTTTAATGAATTAACAGCTTATGCCATTACTGCAACGAACTCAACAACTGGAACTACCTATACTGAAAACGTTGAGATTGCTTCTAGTAGACCAATCGCAAGTACAGACATCTTTTATACACAATACAATGGCACTCTTTATGCCATTCAAGTTTCAGATGCCACTAATTTTATTGCTAACCATATTGTATTAAATCCAAATGGGGCACAGGCAACGATCAACTTTGTTGATTACGGAACTAACACTCTTTATACAACAATTTCTACAACCGCTGGGCAAGAGTACCAAAGGTATTTTAAAAGTGCTGATGCTCTAGCTCAAATTAAACCAGGTGATGCAGCAATTTACGCTAATCCGGTACCTGGTGGAACTATTACTGATATTTGGGCAACCCTTCTTACAAATGCTGAAATTAGAGGTGCCGGGAATGATAACTTTGCTCTTCATTTTACAGAAACCTCAGGTTTTGTTGATACTTCAGTAAGTGACGGTAAAACTCCTGCTGACGATGAGCTAATCGAATGGGTTAGATGTAGCACTTCCCCAGATATCTCAAGCTACGGTGTTAGATTTCTTGATGGTAACTTAGCCACGGCCAGCTCTTCATTCACAGATATTACAAATGTAAATAACTGGGGAGCCCCGATCACAAATACGGCAACTGGTGATTCTCAATATGTTGCTGGTCAAATGGACAAGATTTGTGAATTTGACGGAAGGTTTTCAACTCCTATTAATAAAACAACTATTGGCGTAAGTGTTTTTACTTACGGTAGCCAACTTGAAGATCCTGTAAATCCAGCGACTACAAGCTTTAAAGTTCAAGCAAAAGATACGATTGCTCAGCCTTATCCAATTACTAATCCAATCGCTGACAATGATGACCCTGAAAAGCATTATTATTTTCACTATAGATATGTGGGTTCAACAACTGATTTAGCTAAGCTAATTATTACAGTAGATAACTCTTCACAGTTTCGCTATGACTCTACAAATCCTGATGAAAATAAGATTTCTAATGGTAGAGGTACACAAGGTACTATTACTTTTATTAATGGAAATCAGCTCTTTGTAACTCTAGATGCAAATGGTAGAAGTGCGTTTGTTAAAAAAGATGGTGTCGACAATACAGCAACTTTTCTTTCTCAAGAAACAGTTATTGAAGATATCGAATATACATTTGAGTTAGGTAAAGATGCAGTCTTAAATGAGACCGTATTCGAACCACAAATAGCACTAATCAAAGGGGCTGATACCGTAGACGTTAGTGCTGCCGGAACAACTATTACTCCTTTTGGAAAAACTGAATTTTCAGAAGACTTTCTTAAGCAAGTTAGAGTTGGCGGGACAATTTCAATTCTCAATGAAACTTCCGACACTATCGAATCACCTCGAATTACAGCGATCACCTTAACCCCTGGCTCTCATAGTTTAACAACTGCGGCTTTTGGTGCTGGTATTACAAGTACGGTAAGTAGGACAGCTTACCTTACTCCACTTGATGATTCTAATGGAGAACAAAATACAATTGTTTATTCAATAAATAATTACTTAGGTGTTGCATCTGTTGCCGGAACAAATAGTGATTCTTCAGATCTAGTTTTAATGGGCTCTACTGGTGCTCCTCAGATTGTTTTCAAGCCAGGAGATAGAATAAACCCTGACGCAGCATCCGGTGGAGCAGCAAATACTACTCACGGTCAAATTGCCATTACCAATGAAATTACAAGCACTCTTGGCAGACAAGAGTTCCTTATAACGGCTACGGACTTAGAGGGAGAAACAGCTGATGCTGATTTTAACTTCTCAGTTAGTGCTCCACCAGCAAACTTAACAATGAATAGAAACCTTCTATTAAATGTTCCAAGTGGAACAGCATTTAAAGTCGGTTCATATATTTCTTCTAATAATGATGACCCTGGGTTTGGTATTGTAAAAGATATTATCTCTTCGATCGAAACTACTTCACCAGAATATTATTATTTAGATATTCAAGTTGTACACGGTAAATTTGAAGAGTATGACGATTTAGATAATCGTTCTGAATTTGATAGTCAAAAAACCTATGTCTTAGGTGATGGTGTTATTCAGTATAATACGGCCGTAGAATTCGCAACGGTTGCTGAATCACAAAGATTTGACGATAAATTTAAATGTACGACTAATAAAAAATATAACCGCTTTTTAGATGGTGATGCTGCTATCACAACTTATAATGACGTTGATTTAACAACAGCTCATGTGCGCGGTATAGTTGCCTACCAATGGGATAACTTTGCTGGTGATTCCAGTACGCTTAGACCTACAGCTTCAAACAGACTTTACCTTCAGCTAGAAAAAGGCACCCTTTCAACCGGTGATACTTTAAGGCCAGCGGACTGCTCTAGCTCTGGTAGCTTTACAAGTCTAGCTGCTGGTACGGTAACTGAGGTTTTAGCTGACGATATTATCCTAGCTCACGGCGCTGCCGCAGGGACTGGATTTATCGCGGGTCTTAATATTACTTCAAATGATGGTGCTGATAGAGGTGCCGGTGTTGTTCACTCTGTTAATGGGAATAATACTTATGTTGGTCAGTATTACCATGCTGCCAATGGACTGTTCTTATTAGATGGTGGCGGTGAAAATATTGATAATATTAATCCATTTGCGGCAACTGAAGCTACGATTACAGGTGTAACTTTAGACCATACTTTTTATCTTTATAGATATGAAGCTGCCTCTATTGAGTTTGAGCTTGGGATTGGAAAAGATGGTTCAGGAAACCTTCCTTCTGATACTAAAATTGAATTTTTAACTTATGATGGCCAAGGATTTTGCTCTCCAGGAAATTCAACTTGTGGTACTGGAGCTACAGATTGTTCTTCTCATACGACAAGAACGGCTTGTGAGAATGATGCAAGTTTTAATGGTCAGCTAGATGATATTAGATGGGTTGCAACTGAGCCAGCTAGTCCTCCAGCAGGTCTTACTTTTGATTCAACTACTGGTCGTATTAGTGGTACTCCAACAATTAACGCTGATAAAGAAAAGTTCATCGTAAAAGTTAGTAATCCTTATGGTTCTGTTTCTCACGAATTTGAGCTTAAGGTATACGATCATTTCTTAATAACACCAACTGACACTGCCCAAGATCCAAAGCCTGATAGCTATAAAATGCATCAAATTGGTTATGGTATGGCAAATGTTCCTTGCCGAGTTACTCAAGAAGCAATGGACACGGCAACAGCTGGACACGCTAACGCCTCAGACGTCATTGATTTAACTTGTGTAATGGATGGCGGTGAATCTGACCTCTTTTACAAAGGTCTTAAACTAACAGCAAAAACTGGTGATGATATGTGTACGGTTTTAAACCATACGCCATTTTATTACTATGATTGGCCATATATTCAAACTGATAATGTAACTAGACTTTATCAGAATGAAGGTTCTTTCAGTGACCCTCTTTGTGGTTCTCAACCTGAATTTGTAGAAACGCCTACAGGTGCAAGTTTTTATAGTTCTGCTGCAACTCCTGCAACACAAGCAGGTTCGGGGCAAACAACTCCACCAGCTGACCAATGTTTATCAGCTAACGGTGGTGGGGACTTTTCTGATAGAGCAACTCCTGGTCCAAATTGTGACGACGGTACTGTACTTTTCAGTACTCAAACTTGGAGTGCTCAAGCATTTGTTTGTACAAGTAATGGCTCTCAAACATCTGATACAACAATTGCTGACTGCCAAAATAATAATGGAACCTGTACAGGTGGTACTGCCGGTACCTGTGATGCTTCCTGTAATGCCGATTGTACTGCTTGTCCGACAAATGCCACATGTACCGCTGGTGCTAGTGACTGGACTTGGAACTCAACTGGCTCTCATAATGATGTCGGAGCTGGTGGAGCAGATACTCCGGCCATGGGATGTACTGTTGAAGCTGCTGTAGAGGCAGATGTTGATTGTGGCGGTACTCAAGGTTTATGTATTGGAGGAGCTGGATCAGAAGATCAAAACCTTTCTCCGACTGATCTAGTGAACAGAGCTACACTTGCTCAAGTTCCGGCCGTAGGTGAAGTAGCAGCTACTTATAATTATGCCGCTCCATTTGATAAGGGTATGTCTTCAAACTTATTCATTGCTAACTATATGAATAGAACGGCCTGTAATACAGCGACCTATGACTTTAACTGGGAAACAGCTGGTGCTGACAATGATTGGCTAGACTATGCCGCTGACTCACCTTCAGGGGCAAGTAACCCATTTGCCGGTGGTAGAAATCTTTATAGCTATTCTTGTGATGGCGGTTCAGGTCCAGTTGCTCGAATTAGATTACTTGTTAGAGAGTGGGATAATAATTTTGATGTAACCTCTGGTCTTGAAGCTCTTACTATTGGAGCTTGGGCAGGTGGAGCTGGTCCAGGTAACCTAATGGATGATAACGATACAGCTTCAACTAGATGTGCTTTTCCTTCTTGTAATAATAGAGGTGACTGGGATGATTACTTCTCGTCTAACACATCATGTGGTAACGCCGACCTAACTTTTGATTTTACAAATCTTAGTGGTGCTTTTCAAACTGCATATCCAAAAGAAAAAGATTAGTATTAAACGATCTTACCAATCAAATCAAAATCTAAGCTTTCGGTGATCTCAACTTTTACGAGATCACCAACATTTAAGACAACCCCATTAGTATCATTGATTATAACCTTTCCATCAATATCTGGTGCTTGCCCTTGGTGACGACCTTGAATAAGAAGTTCTGTTTCCTCATGCTCCCCTTCAATTAAGACATCTAAGGTCTGACCTACGAATTCTTGATTTAATTCCCTAGCAATTTCTCTTTGAGCTTCAAAAAGTCTGTCAAATCTTTCATCGATGACTTCTTGTTCAACCTTATCTTTTAACCTAAAGGCAGGTGTTCCCTCTTCATCTGAATATCTAAAGATACCAAGGTGATTAAACCTAGCTTTTGTAATGCCCTCGAGAAGAAGGTCAAAATCTTCTTCAGTCTCCCCAGGAAACCCTACGATGATAGAGGTTCTAAGAACTATTCCAGGTACTTTTTCTCTAAGTCTCTGGATTCTTCTAAGTATTTCTTCCCCTTCTATCTTCCTATTCATTCTTTTAAGAACATTAGTACTAAAATGTTGTACTGGAGAATCTAAATATTTGGTTATCTTTTTAGAATTAGCCAAAATGTCCATTACTTCTTCAGTAAGTTCATCGGGATAAAAATAGAATAGCCGAACCCAGTCAATTTCTTCTACTGAATCAAGCCCCTTTAAAAGTTCTGGTAAATTATTATTTTCATCAAGATCAACTCCATAGTCGGACAAGTCTTGGGAAATAATATTTAATTCTCTAACTCCATTTTTGGCTAAAGTTTTTGACTCTGTTATCAAAGAGTCAACTGATCTTGACCTTAGCCTTCCGCGAATCGTCGGAATAATGCAAAATGTGCAGTTTCGATTGCAGCCCTCACTAACCTTTAGCCAGGCAGTATAGAAGGGAGATGTATTTAATCTTGGATCAAATTCCGTATGAATAAACTTAGGAATTTCAACATGGCTTTTTGCTTCTAATTTTCCATCTTCAAATGCTTTTAAAAGCTTTACTATTTTATGATATTCACCTGTTCCAATAATCAGATCTACTTCAGGAAGTTCAGCCTCTAAATCGTTAGCATATCTTTGGGCCATACAGCCAGATACAACTAGGGCCTTACATTGTCCTTTTTCTTCATCTTTGAATTCAGCTAAATCCAGAATCATATCAATAGATTCTTTTTTTGCTGCTTCAATAAAGGAGCACGTATTTACAACGATTACTTCCGCTTCTGAAGGATCTTCAGAGATAGTAAATCCATCTAGTCCCATATAACCGAGCATAACCTGGCTATCTACAAGGTTTTTACTACAACCTAGGGAAGTAAAATGAAGACTTTTTCTCTGAAAAAGGAGTGGTGTACTTGTTTTTGTAATTTCTTGAATTTCCATAATCCTAGCTATTTATTACGTAAAAGATGCTTTGACACCCTTCTTGAAGTTTTTACCAGATTCGAGCCCCCCAAAAGGGCAATAAAGTCGCATAATTTCAATAAGTTAACTATTCCTATAAACTAAAACTGTGAAGATATTATTTTTTGTGACTTTATTATCTCTTTGGGGATGTAGCTCTTCTCCTTTTACCTCTCCTCCAGATAGGGAGGATATCCTAGATCTTAAGAAGAACCTGATCTCTGATAAGCAGGAATTTATTCAACCCATAAAGGCCAGCAATGAAAGACAGGCCGAGGAGTTCCTAAGAGCCAACTTATTTCTAAAAGAAAAAAAACTTCATCACTCTTGCAAAAGATTCGAGTATCTAGCTTCTGATACAAGTTTTCCCCTAAGGCAGCTGGCCTGGGTGAGAAGTTTAGGAGCCTGTGAGTATCCTTTAATAAGGTATAGAAAGATTTGGGATCTGAAAAAAAATGATCTCCCGTCTTGGCTTCAGGAAGAGTTTGTATCAACTTCTCTAGAAGTGGCGAGGAGACTAAAAGAAAAGAAGTATGAAGCTATTTTTCTCTCTAAAAGCTCTAGATACAAAAAAATAAAAAAAGAAAAATTAAAGATAGTTTTAGAATCACTTTCAATTGCAAAAAACTCTGACGATGAAGAATTAGTCGATGAGGTCACCGAAAAACTTCATAAGCTAGCTCCTAGACTAAAAAAGAATATTTCCAGTGCAGAAAGGTTTAAGGTAGGCCGTGATTATGAAAATATTCGTCAGTTTGATAAGGCCAGAGTTTATTATAGAAAAATAATTCGTGATCCAAACTCCAATATCAATACAAAAAAACTGGCTTGGAATAGACTTCGCCTTAGCTATAAGCTAGAAAGACAAAAGCCAACTTATGTCCATAAGACTAAAAAGATGGTGGATTTTTTTAAAGCTAAATTAAAACGTTACCCAAAAAGTGGAAGAATCAAAAGAATCTGGGTGGACACCTCAATTAAATATTCCAGGGCCCTATGGACTCAGCACAAAAGAGAAGCCGGGAGAAAAGTATTATTGGGTTTACTCTCCTATGGTGTCAATAGTCCCAATTTCTTAACGGAAATTCATTGGATTTTAGGCAAAATGAAGGCCGAAGAAAAAAAGTTTCTAGAAGCAATAGAACAATACAAAATTGCCTCGGAACTGCCCTCTACTAATAAATCACTTAAAGAAAAAATTCAATGGGCTCTTGGATGGAACTACTTTCTTCTAGGCAAGTATGAAGAGACAATAGAGCATTTTAAAAAGTTTTACGAAAATAATGAAAGTCATGGGTTTAATTTAAAATTAAGATTTTGGACGGCAAAATCTTATATGGAATTAGGTAAATCGATTCCAGCAAAAAAAATCTATAGAGAACTTACTAGAGAAGATCCCTATGGATATTACGGAATCATTTCCCACGTGGAGCTCGATAAATCTTTTTCACCCATAGATGTTGATGAACGTAGTGACTACCATGAGGATAATACTTTAGAGTGGTTACTTGCTCTTGAAGAAAAAGAACTTGCACAAACCTACCTAAAATCTATTCAGAATAACTTTAAATCAACTGAACAGATTCTTTCTCTACTTCCTTTGTATGAAAAAGTTGGCTGGTACGAAGGTGGTATCTTTAAATTTTTCAAGATACCCGTCAAGGACCGTCTTTCCGCTCAAGAAGAGCATCTTACCTCTGCCTTCCCGATACCAAACAAAGAGATTGTTCTAGAGATTGCTAAAAAATATAAAGTTCCTCCCGGATTAATTTTTTCTATTACGAGGCAAGAATCTGCTTTCAACCCCGTAATTCGCTCTTGGGCCGATGCTTTTGGGCTAATGCAACTAATTCCAGAGAGAGCCAAGGAGCTGGCCTCTCGACATCAAATTCCCTATAAGGTTTTAGAAGACTTATACGATCCATATATAAATATTAGTCTTGGAGCAGCCCTACTTGGGGAGTTAAAGCGAAAATTTAATAATAACTTTATCCAATATGTCGCTAGCTACAATGCAAGTGAGTCAGTCGTAAAAAAATGGTTTGCCACAAAATGGGATGGAGACCCAATTAAGTTTATAGAGAATATCCCATATGAAGAAACTCAAGGATATGTGAAATTAGTACTAAGAAATATGATCACTTATAGAAGATTAATTTTTGATGAATCATTTAAGCTGAAAAAAGAGATGTTAACCAATCTCTAATGAGACACTCTCGTATTCTTAGGTTCACTAAAGATAAAGTGAGATTTACTAAAATTAATTTCGGGTTTTACCTGCTTAAGTTCAAGCTTAACCTTGGTTTTATCAGTTTTAGACAGAATAACTTCGGTAATATTTTTAAAAGCGACAGGGCCTTTAAAGTTTAACTGAGCTGAATTTAACCCAAGCTCTACCTTACTCTTTTTAGTAAAGCTAAGTAGAACACCTGTCTTATTACTTTTAACTGTGTACATTTTATTACTCTTTAAGCCTCTTTTTAATAAATCAAAGAACTTAACAAGAGAGTTTTTATTCGACTTTGAAACGGTTAGCTCACCAGGCTCTCCTTCCATAAAGGGGGCCGTATAATACCAAGTTTTATCAGGATTGCTCACAAACACAATATTATCAGGATAAGTTGTCTCAAACCTAATATGACCAGGAAACTTATAACCAAGACTTCCCTTACTCTTTTTCTCTTTACCCGTAATTGAAGATTTATGAACTTGTTGAAAGTCTGCCTGAAAACTTGCAGGTAAAAAAGTAGAACGGGCCCAAACAAAAGGACCCGTAATAATAAATAAACATATAGTTAAAAAAATTCTCATTAGTGTAACTGAACACTTACCGCTTTTGAGACACCTGCTTCTTGCATAGTTACCCCATAAAGAGAGTCGTTTAGCTCCATAGTTTTCTTATTATGAGTGATCAAGATGAACTGACTTTCAGCACTCATTTCTCTTAATAATTCATTAAATCTACCGACGTTTGCATCATCAAGAGGAGCATCGACCTCATCTAGAAGACAAAATGGTGACGGCTTAACAAGGAAAATTGAGAAAATTAAACTAACGGCCGTCATAGCTTTTTCACCACCAGACATTAAGTTAATATTCTGCATCTTTTTACCTGGAGGTTGAGCGATAATCTCAACACCGCATTCAGCATCATCCAAGTCACCTGTTACCTGAAGTTTTGCCATTCCCCCACCAAAGATGATCGGGAATACTTTTTCAAATCTCGTATTAACTTCCTCAAAGGCGATTTTAAACCTCTTTCTAGATTTCTCATCAATATGAGAGATTGCTTTTTCTAGATCTTCTAGTGATTGCCTAAGCTCATTTTCTTGAATTTTAAGAAAGTCAAAACGCATTTTTTGTCTTTCATAATCTTCAATGGCCTGCCAGTTTATTTCACCTAATCTACCGTATTCCGTTTTGTACTGTTTAAACTTATAGCCACAGTCTTTTAAGTCTTGGCCATAACGTCTATTAAACTCGTACTCTTCTTTTTTAATCTGAACTTCGCCCTCTTCAGTTTCCATAACATACATGGAGCTAATATCGGCTAATTCTTCATAATCAACGGCTTCATAACTTAAAAATTCACCAAGAACTTGTCTTAAATCAACATGGTACTTTTCAAAAATGTCTCGAACAATTTGCTCTTCTTCATTAATATAGTTTTCAAGTTTAGCTTGTCTCTGAGCAATTTCTTTATCTGTTTTGTTAATATCCTGATTAAGCTTTTTAACTTCGTCTTCTCTATCTTGCATTCCCTGAAGTAGAACAGCTAAGTCATCTTTCATTCCATTTAGTTTCTCTTCTCTAGCTTGAAGATCATCAGCCGTATCCATATTCGATTGCTCAAGCTTATCTAAATCTGCCGATATTTCTTCGATTTCCTTAGAGTAAGATTCAATCGCTTCTGAAGTGGCTACCTGTTTTTGAGTAAGTCTCTCAAGCTGAGATTCAATATCATCCAGCTGACTCGTAAATCCTTTCATTCTTTCATTAAAGGAGTCACGCTCTACCTTTTTGGCCAGAAACTCATCTCTATTTTCTTCATAGGCTTTCTTAAGTTCGCTATTAGCAGACTCACGTTCTTCTAAGAAGTTTTTCTTTTCTTCAACTTTAGAATTAAAGTCATTATGTTCTTTTTTAATCTTCTCTTGAGCCTCTAAAAGTTCGAGTCTTTCTTTACTTGTCTCTGTTTTACGGTTTTTAAGAATATCAAGCCTCTTATTTCCCGTTTGCATGGTTTCAAGCTTAGACTCTAGAGCAGATTTCTTACCTGCCGCATCGGCTTTTGCATTAGCCGCTTCATTTCTGAGATTTTCAAGCTCCGACCTTTTTTCTAAAAGAATATTTTCATCTTCTTCTAATTTAGTTTGAAGTCCTGAAGTTAGTTCAGTTAACTCTTCAAGCTTCACTTCGAGCTCAGTGATTCTGTTATTTCTTTCTACAACTCCCTGAGAGGAATCTTCTTCAGAACCTAGAGTAAGAATTTTTGCTCCACCCGCATTTTTAACTGCTGTTTTTCCGTCAAAGC
This sequence comes from Halobacteriovorax sp., assembly GCA_002720865.1. Classification (GTDB taxonomy): domain Bacteria; phylum Bdellovibrionota; class Bacteriovoracia; order Bacteriovoracales; family Bacteriovoracaceae. Next base: position 415,073 of record PBIO01000014.1, on the reverse strand, counting down.
TAGAAAGGGCTTTAAAGTTCATTCCAGTACTTAGGGAATTAAAGACATTTTGATCTAAATTATCGACTAGAAAATATCCACTAAAGATGGCCTTTAAATGCTCATAACCTTCTTCAAGCTTAACAATAGACTCTAATGTTTTGATTTCTGAACAACCAGCTAAGCGAAGTCTTTCTAGTGACTCTTCTGAAACACTCAGAGCTTCACCAGGCTGCAAGAACTCTAGTCCTGCAATTTCTTCTTTGCCGTTTATCCAATCAATTAAGGTAGATGGTGTTGTTTCCTTAGAAACTAGAGTTTGAAGAAAGTCACCAAGTAATGCCTGTACTCCACCAGTATATTTATCATCACATTGAATCAATGTACCTAGTAATTGGTAAGCCTCAGTTCCAGACTCTTCTAAAAATAGAGTTGATCCCTCAGTCACACCTTCTAAAGATCTGTTAATTTCCTTTAGAGAAACTAACTTCGATTCTGTTTGAATTAATTCTTTAGATTTTTCGCGAGTTTCTTTTTCTAGTTTTTGAAAATCTTCAGCTAGAGAAGTCACTTCATTTTTTAAATCGTTTTCTTTTGTTGATAGTTCAAGTGCGAGCTCTTCAGCCTTTTGAACAACTTCTCTTTCATTTGCAATTTTTGTTGATAATCCTGAATATTCAGATTCCACTGATTCAATTTCAGCTGTCCAATCTTCAATATTCTTAGCAAACTCTTCAAGTTTAGAAGTATTTCGAAACATCTGCTGATCAAGTGTTTGAAAAGAGTTTCTCATCTCTTCAATATCTTCTCTAGCTTGCTCAACTTCCTCGGAAGCTAAAAGGTATTTTTCTTTTAATTCCTCTACTTCAATTTCATGAGCTTCGAAATCATAGGCTTCATTTTCGCTCTTACGAATCTCTTCAAGTTCATTAATCAACTCAGTCTTTTTATTCGTTCGATTTTCAAAGTCAGCTTTAATTTCTTCTAGCTCTACTTGCTTATCTTCAACAAGTTTTTCTTTTTGCGTAATCGTATCTGCTAAATGATTTAGCCTTTCTTCAGAAGCTGCTAATGTTCTTGAAATCTCATTATATTCTTTTTGAAGCCCATCAAGCTCAGAAGTGCGATCGTCTTTTTTCAATCGCTCGTCTGCTAGACTTACCTCAAGTGATTCTTTTCTAGTTGTCCAGTTTTGAACATCAAGAGTTTTTTCTGAAATAAAGACTCTTGCTTCTCTAAAGTCTTTCAAATGATCGAAGACTTTATGAGAGTTTACAACTAATTCATTCCTGCGAATCTTACCCTTTAAAGATCTTGCTCTTTCTGCTCTTTCAGCTTGTTTTTGAAGTGCTCTTAGGTTCTTTTCAATTTCTGATTGTAAATCATTCAGTCTATTTAGGTTTGACTGAGTTGCTTCAATCTTTCTCATTGACTCACGTTTACGAATTTTAAATTTCGTAATCCCGGCAACTTCCTCAATCATAGTTCTTCTTTCAACTGGTTTTGCCTGAACAAGTCTGTTGATCTCACCCTGAGCAATAATTGAATATGACTTGGCACCGGCACCGGTATCCATAAAGACTTCTTGGATATCTTTTAATCTGGCTGGCTCATTATTAATTCGATACTCAGTATCCCCGTTACGGTAAAGCTTTCGAGTGAGCTGTATCTCTGAAGGAGAAGAAACTTTATTTCCAATATGAATATGCTTTCCGCCGGTATTTTCTAATACTAAGGAAACCTCGGCCCAAGTTGCTGGACTATACTTAGACGACCCCGAGAAAATAACATCCTTCATGCTATTGCCACGAAGGTGCTTAGCTGACTGCGCTCCCATAACCCAAAAGAGCGAATCGACGATATTTGATTTTCCACAACCGTTTGGTCCAACAATTCCGGTAATCCCGTCGTCAAACTCAACCACAGTTCTGTCTTTAAAAGACTTAAAGCCTTGAATGATTAATCTTTTTAACTTCACGAGCTAATCCCTTTGCTGTGTGCGCAATTAAATGTCTTTATTAGTGTGTGCTAACCTTAAAATCGTGTCATATCTGATGCAATTAGTACAAGATTTTTTACATCGGTTTGATGATGTAAGTCCCTTTAATAAAAGGCCTTCCGGCCTTTCTTACAGTGATAATTGAGGAGTTATTGATACAATTTTTGGCCTTGACAATATTGTCAAAATGGCCGAATCGCCCATCAACAAAGGGTGCCTACATAAGCACCTGATATCATTGAGAAAATTTGCTGAGATTAAAATGGTCGGAGCGAATGGATTCGAACCATCGACCCCCTGCTCCCAAAGCAGGTGCGCTACCAGGCTGCGCTACGCTCCGACTATAGATTTCTGGTGGAGTTAAACTAATGAATCTAGCAAGAATTGGCAATTAATTTTAGGCCTAACGGCCAAAGAATTGAGAGGCCATCTTACAGGCCTTGGATCTATGGGAGTTTTTCATCTTCCAATCAGGATTTTCAGCAAAACTCGTCTTTCCATCAAGGTTTTCGGGTATAAAAACGGGGTCATAGCCAAAACCGCCGCTTCCTTGAACTGAAGAGCTAATATGTCCATGACTACGTCCCTCAAAGAAGTAAACCTCTTCAGGGTTTATATAAAAACAAAGAACGCATACAAAATAAGCTTTACGATTTTCTTCTTCTTTTAATTTTTCTAGCAAGAGCTCAACTTGCTCCTCAGAAGAAAGATCTTCCCCTCCAAATCTTGCTGAGTGAATACCGAGCTCACCAGGAAGTGCTTCCACCTCTAGTCCCGAATCATCCGAAACAATTGGGCACTTCAGTTTTTTATAGTAGCCCTCTGCTTTTTTGAAAGCATTCTCTTGAAAACTAAGTCCATCTTCAACTACTTCTAGTTTTTCTGGAGCTGCTTTCACCAAAATTATTTCTGGATCAAAGAGTTCAGAGAACTCATCTGCTTTATGAGAATTTCCTGAAGCTAGTACAAATTCTTTCACTTTAAGACTTTATCTTGTGCTTCAAATACATTCTTTAAAGATTCTTTAGAGCAATCGAGTAAGGCCTGTAGCTGGTCCGCGCTAAAGGGTTTTTCTTCAGCCGTCCCTTGAACTTCGACGAACTTTCCTGACCTAGTCATGACTATATTCATATCCGTTTCACAGCTAGAATCTTCTTCATAATTCAAATCCGCTATAACTTTTCCATTAGAGTTTATTCCCACACTAATGGCACCTAACTCTTCGGTTATAGGATTTTCTGAAAGTTCTTTTTCAGAAATTAATTTTTGAATAGCAAGACTTAAGGCCACGTAGGCTCCACTAATAGAAGTCGTTCTTGTTCCTCCATCAGCAACTAAAACATCACAATCTACTATAATACTTCTTTCACCTAGTTTTTCTAAATCAACAACAGCTCTTAAGCTTCGACCGATCAGTCTTTGAATTTCGTAAGTTCTCCCGCCAATTTTAGATCTCTCACGTCTCATACGTTCGTGGGTAGATGAGGGCAGCATATTATATTCAGCCGTTACCCAACCTTTTCCTGAGTCTTTCATCCAGCGAGGGACATTAGCTTCAACAACCGCCGTAATCAAAACTTTTGTATTTCCAAATTCAGCAATAACGCTTCCATGGGCATAAGGATTTACTCCTGTTGTAAACTTAATCTCTCTTGGTGTATTTCGTTCAATAAGACTCATTACGACTCCTCACTTGTCATTTGCCACAGAACATACAATAAATAGGCAAATATGGAAATCAGACACTTAAAATTTGAGCAATTACCTTCTACCCAAGAGTGGGTTAAAGAAAATATTTCCGAGTATTTAGGGGAGTCTCTCTTAGTATCGACAACGAAACAGCTTTCAGGGAAGGGAAGACATGGAAACTCGTGGGATCAGCTAGGTAAATCACTCGCCTTCTCCTTCGTCTTAACGCCTTGTGAAATATTAACACTGACTCCATTAGAGATTGGATGTTTGATAACAAATTTTTTCAAAAATAAAGGTGCTGATTTAGTACTAAAATGGCCAAATGATCTTTTGATCCTAGAGGAATCTGAGGTTAAAAAAGCTGGCGGAATACTTTGTCATTTCCTTGATAATAAAAATCTACTCGTTGGAATAGGTTTAAATCTTGAGGTTAATATTCCCTCTAAAATAGAAGGGTCTAAATTTCCAGCAGGTGCTCTAAGTATTGACCTTTCTTCCTATCAAAATTTTAGCCACGAACTTCCCAATGAAATTTATCAATATATTCTAAATAATCGCCTTTCTAGCTGCGATATCAGAAGTAACTGGACTAAGAATTGTTTTCACCTAAATAAAAAGGTTCAAATAATAGACGGACAATCAAGCCTTAGTGGAGTTTTTAAAGGTGTTGGAGAAAATGGTGAAGCGCTTATTGAAAACCAGGATGGTCTAAAAAAAATTATTTCAGGGTCGCTTTGGTTTTAAAACTATGTTGTAGAAGATTTAATCTCTTTAATTTCATTCCTAATTAAATTTTCAGCTAAGTCTGGAATTATTTGCCAAGCAACGCTTTCGATAGTTTCTTTGCAATGCTTTTCAACAAGCTCGTTTAACGTCGGCTTTAATTCTTCTAGGATTTTTTCAACAATTTCAGCAGTATTAACTTGTGAAGTAGTATTTTCCACACTTAAGTCAGTACGAATCTCAAACGGCTCATTCCCTCTAGGATCACCTAAAGAATCAAGTGATACAGACTCATCTATAGTAATTTCCTGAATTTGTTCTACGTCTGGTTCTGCATGATAGTCTTCAAGATCATCCTCTTCAGACTCCACTTCCATTGCGATGTCGACTTGTTCACTAGAGGAATCATCATCAGCGGCCCAAAAATCTTCTGCATCTTCTTCAATTTCAATTTCAGATTCAATACTAGGGCCAGAGTTGTCTTCAACATCTAGATTAAACTCTTCGGTACTAGCAAGGGCGCTAGTGGGCTGATGATCCACTTCACTAAAGATAGATTGCTCTTTAACTTCAGGCTCTCCAACATCTGGATAATCAAGATCAGATTCAACTGGAAGATTTTTTTCCTCTTCATGGACGATATCAAGTTCTTCTACGGCCTCGCTGACAGTAACTTCAGCTTCTGTTTTACCAATGACTCCTGGAAGCTCCATATCATTGTCGGATGATTCGGATCCAATTTGCCCGGGCACATTCATCCCCCAGCCTTCTAAACTAGCTTCCAAAGCATTCTCTCCTTTACTAGAGGATTCCTGTGAGAATGAATCCCAAGTGTCAGAACTTTTGTCTTCAGGAGCTGGACTATCCACAACCCAGCCGTCTCCATTATCAATATTTAGCTCTGCTTCCGGTGTTATGTCTTCAACTTCAGAGTTCAAAAAGTTAGATTCAGTCTCACCAGCAAAAATACTATTCGAGCTATCATCTAAGCTTGGTCCCGATTCGATAATTGTCTGAACTTTCTGAGTAAAAAGGCTGCTCTCAAATGGCTTAACAATTCGGTCATTAATTCCTGCCTCAGAAAATGCCTTTTCATCAACAGTATCAAATGTTCCTAGTAGTAAAATAATAGGAAGATTCGGTGATTTTTCTCTAACAGATTTAGCGACTTCATAGCCTGACTTTCCTTCAGAAAGATTTAAATCTAAAAGAAGAAGACTTGCTCCACCTATTACGAGATTCTCATTTAATTGTGACTCGTCCTTACATTCAACAAGATCATAGTCATAACTCGCTAGAGTAATACTAACTACTTTTTGAACTGTAAGACTGTCGTCTGCTACCAGAATTTTATGGCCCATTAATTCCAACCTTTGGAATATTTTCACCTATTTTTAGTCACTTCGGCAACCAAAGCTTGGTAGGGGCAAATTAATACTGGAGAAGAATGGTAGACTGATTATCCATATTTCCACGACTATTTGCTAAGCTAAATAGCTCTTTGACTTTCTGACCGTCACTTGGACGTTTTCTATCTAGAATGAATTTAATTTCATCTGGGCTAAGTCTTGAATATACCCCATCAGTTAACAATATAAGAATATCGTCTTCTTTAATCCTAACCTCTGAAGCTTTGAAGTGTAAGTCGTCAAACAATCCAAAACCACTCATTGGAAGTGACAAGAAATGTTTTAAGTATTCATCTTGTCCTAATAGCTCCATATTATCTGGGCCCATTACTTCGGAAATATGACCATTTCGGTAGAGAAAACCTGCACAATTTCCAGTTCCAACTACTGTTAAAATATTTTCAGATTGTGAAACAGCAATACACGAAGCTCCGCCTCTTTCATTCATTTCTAACTTTATATTTTTATTTTTTAGCTGCTCGTGAGCGTAAACCATTGCATTAATCAAAGCATTACCTTCGAGGAGGTATTTATGGCTAAAAAAGAACGGAAGGGTTGCATCTGGATCTCCACCGATCTTAGTATAAAAAGTTTTAATAGTTTGTTTTATCTCCTGAACACAAGCATCACCAATAGCGCTCCCACCAAAACCATCAAAAATTAAATACAACTGATTAATTAAATCTATCTCGACATCATCTTCATTGATCTGAAGATGTGGCCCTTGGTGAGTATGTGCTGAGTAACTCTTTAGTTTCATAAATTCCTCAATCTAAGTAATCTTTAAGCTTTTCTGTGGCTTTCTTATAATATTCACTATCACTAGGTGATACCTGCTGAACTTCTTGAAATTTCTCTTTGGCATCCTCAAAAAGACTTAAGGACTCAGCAATAATAGCTTCTCTATAAATCTTTTTACTTCTATTTTTTAATCTTTCTCGAATTTCATTACTCTCATCTAAAGCTTCAGCACTTGAGGGATCGAATTTAAGTACTTGAAGATAGTTTTCATAAGCACCCTTTAAATCCTGACCTTCTTTTAGACTTCTGGCTTTTCCAAGTAGAGGTTGCACAATATTGGATAGGTTTTCTCTAGACTTTGATAGCATCTCTGCTCCCTCAGTCATTAAGTCTTCATCTATACCTTTTTTCCTAACGAAATCTTGTAATTTTAAAACAGCACTATGCCATTCTTTGTTTAAAAAATAGTTTTTGCCAGGGGCTAATAAGTCCACCTGTCTTTTCCGTTCAGCTTCTTTTTGAGCCTTTTCCATGGCTTCTCTTTCAAGCTTTCTTTCGTAAGCCTCAATTTGCTGCCTTAGGAGTGGAACATCAAAGTTTTCTGGGTCTAGACTAATAATCTCAGTAAAAAGAGATTTGGCCCTGATGGTTTGATTATTTTTTACAGCTTCTTTTGCATTACCAACTAGAATTTTAACTTTCGCTTCTCTTTGCTTTCTTGCAATCTCTTCTCTTCTCTTCTTTTCTTCTTCCTCGAGCTTTGCAAAACTTTCTTTTGCCACCTCATACAACTGCTTTGATTGCTTATACTCCGGAATAATAGCGAAAATTTTGTCGAGTTCGGTGATGGCCTCTCTATATTTCCCAACGTTAATTTGTTCTTTAGCTAGAAGGTAACGAGACTCAACAAACTCCTGCTCTTCTTTACTTAACTTTTTAAGCATTTTCTTTTTCGGATTTAATGGTTTCTCGGCCTCAAGCCTCTGGGACTTTCTTCCTTTTTCTTTCTTGGCATTAGCCTTTTTCTCTCCATCTTCTGAAAGAAGTACTGACAATAGCCCAATGCCGACTATTCCATAGATAACAATTTTCTTTTTTCTTTCCGGAGGCAAATTCTTAAAATTTTTAATATCTGCGATAATACTGGTTTTACCGTCAGAAGCTCCTTCTTGAGCTTCCATCATCTCATCATCGAAATCCGCATCAACCTCTACTATTTCTTCTACTTCCACGACCTGGTTTTCTTCAACCGGCATGAGTCTATTTTCTTCTTCTTCTAGGAAGTCAGAAATAATTTTCACTGTAAAAGTCGTTCCACCGATGATGACTTCATCATTATTTGTAAGAATCGATTTATTTATTCTCTCCCCATTAAGAAGAGTCCCATTTCCAGAATCTAAATCTTCAACTGAACACGTAATATTATTTTTCTTAAATTTCGCATGGGTTCCCGAAACTTCTGGATCATTTAAAACGATCTGACATTTCTCGGGGTCACGTCCAATTGTTATCTCATTAGTATCTAATACATATTTTTCATAAGGAGCGTATTCCCCAAAGAGCTCAAACTCTACTTTCGCGAAGGTTTGTATTACTCTTGTGCTTTCATCATCGTCATCGTCTTCAAAGGCATCTACCGCGTAATCTCCATCCGTTTCTTCAAATCCCGAAGCCTCTTCACCGTCTGAGTCTCCTTCTCCGAATAAATCATCGTCCCCATCTTCACTGACTTCCATTTCTTCAGCTTCGAAATCTTCTCCGTCAGAATCAAAATCATCTGAAGAAAAATCTTCATCCCCTTCAGCTGCTGCCTCAAAATCTTCTTCACCATCTGCATCAAAGGACTCTTCATCTAAATCTTCCGCGAGGTCGTCAACTTCATTTGAAGCCATGGCCACGGTTTCTTCGTCAAAATCATCTATGTCATCATCAATTTCTTCTACATCAGGAATATCGTCAGCTGGAATTTCCTCTTCAATCTCTTCGCTAACAGGCGCTGGCTCAGTCGCTTCAACCTGAGGAATAGCAACATTTAAGACATAAGGGCCAACTGTAATAATATCGCCCGCGGCTAATTCTTTTGCCTCGTATGGGGTACCATTTACAATGACTTTAGAAAAAGGTGATAGTTGCTTTATATTCCAGGCGGAGCCATTATAAGAAATTTCGGCATGTTCTCTCGAAATTTGTTTATCATCTAAATGGACATGACACTCCGGCGAACGTCCCACAAAAAAGGTCGTATCTGAGTTTAAGTTCCCCAGAACTTCAGAGCCAAGATTTACCTCGACGACTGATTGATTGTCCTTAAAAACACTTATGTTCACCTGGGTCCATTCCTAGTTTCTTTTCTACAAATTCAATATTTGCTTCCGCTTCTTCAAGTCTAACATCTGACTTTCCAGCTTTTTTATATTCACCTAAAAGTTTTACGACCGCGCAATATTCAACCATCGCTGCTTTGTACTTTAAAGCATCAACATCAATCTTAGCTTTTTCAAAATGCTGATTAATCATTGCATCAAACTGTTGCTTACTTTTTGCTAGTAAGAAACTGCAGTATCCATGTGCCGGTGCCAAAATTAAGCAAAGATTTAACTGCTCAATAGCTCTAAAGTAATTGCCTTCTCTATATTCTCTTTGACCTCTATGGATAAAAGTTTGAACTTTATCTCTCGTATCTTTATCTTCAATTTTCTTTTGTTCTCTATATACTGAATCTAAAGTAGCAGTAATATCATCCGGGTCTGTCACTGGCTTTTTTGCTTTCTTTTTAGGTTCATCAGAATCAAGCATCAGTAAATAGATTAGCCCAAGCACGGCAATAATCATGATATTTCTCTTTCTACTTTTCTTTTCTTTTTCCTTACCTTTTTTCTTTTTGCCTTTGTCTAATTCTTCTTCAATTTCCTCTTCATCTTCATCATCGACTTCAACTAAATCCGTTTTAGTTTTATCTGGGATAACGCTGTATTTGAAAACAGTTTGTCCGATGATAATTTTATCGTTATCAACTAATTTATGTTGAGTCACTTTTAGATCATTAACCACAATCCCATTCTGACTTCCCAAATCAGTAACAACATAGGTGCTACCTACTTTTTTAAGTTCAGCATGAGCTCGACTAGACTTTGCATCTAAAACCTGAACATCCGCCTCATCACCTCTTCCCATGACGGCACGTTTTCCACTTAGGAAATAAGAGGTTCCTTTATTCTTTCCTGTTAAACAGAGAAGACGAAACTGATCCCCTTCAGCTCTCGCCAAAGTCAATTCCTTAGAAATTTTGACCGCTCCGTTAGCCATTTAGTTATTCATCCTTAACAAAGGTCACATAAAAAGCCTTTGCAAATCCATCTTTACCCATCAGCGAACATACATGTATTTGATGTGGCATACCAGAGAGTTCATACTCTCCTTCTTGGTTCGTACCCATATTTGATGCAGAATTTTCGCATAAGTCTAAAACCGTCGCAGCAAAGCCTTGCTCCCTAGCAACATCAAGTAAACTCATTCCTTCAGCTGCAGACTCCCTAATACCTGTTAAGTCTTCAGCTTCCATATTAATGGAGATCACATTTTTCTGACTATCCAGTACCATGGCCCCACCTGAAGAACCTCGCATAAATTCCTTCAAGGTTGATACATAACTTTCATCATCCTCTTCTTCGACAAATTCGCCATCGCCTTCCTCTGCATTTAACTCTCGCATCCTTTGTAGAACTGAGTTAATTGAATCTCGCAAAGGATCTAATGAAGACATTAAATATTCTGACTCTAAAGATTTTCTTTTTCCCCGTAGAGCTTCTTCAATTTGAAAGCGAAGCTCATCTATCGGTCTTTGAGTAAGATAGTAAATAATTCCAAAAAATATAATGGCGACCATAGCTGAGGTCACTAACGACTCCAGATAGAGACGCGTACTTCTTTTGGCTTCTTTAACTAGTGATTCGGGATTAAATTTAATCGCAATAATCCCAACCGGTTTTTGTCTTCCCAACTTAGCATCGAAGGCCATAATTTTTTTACCAATCCCGATGGCACCATCATTTAGTCTTCTAGCATGTAAGGAAGTCTTCTTCTTCGGATTCATTAAAACATCTTTCGCTTCAGCGGAAAATGCATCTTTAGAGTATTCATTTAGTTGAGTAATCGGTCTCACAATTCTTAGACTTGGGTCAAACAACTCGTATGAACTTACTCCATCCTCTTTGTCTAAGAACGCAGTATCGACTCTTTCCAATCTATTATCTTCAAGAGCCTGAGCATTAATTCTGGCAATTTCTTCGGCGTAGTGACTTCCTCTTTTTGCAATTTCTGTATATAGGATTTCTCGACTATCCCTAAGAACAGGTAGAATTGTTAGAGTGATCGTTGCAACGGAAAAAAGAGCCAGTAAAATTCCAAATAAGTGACTCCATTCATACTCTTCATTAATTCCGTGAATAACAGGCATCAACTTCCATTTAAATGACCATACTATTTTGCCCGCGATATTTTCAGGCATCGGGTCTGGTTTAAACAACTCATCTTCATCATCATCTTCATCGGTTACAGCTTTTTTAACAATAATCTTTTTTTCTTCAACGTAGACAACTTGTAAGATTAAATCTGGAAGTGCAACCTTATCTCCGTTTTCTGCCGTTGCTCTCTTTACAATTTTTCCATTTAAAAAAGTTCCATTTGATGAACCTAAATCATTTATATAGCAAACATCATCGGTCACCGTGACGGACATATGCTTTTTTGAGATTCCCTGAACCGGTAAATGAACATCACACCCAGAGTCTCTACCACAAGTATTCTCTCCATCATGGAGTTCAAACTCTTGGCCCCTTAATTTTCCTGCTACTGCTACTAATTTATACATATAACCTCTAGCACATCACCCTCTTGAACTCGTTCATCAAGGGTTCCCCCCTTTAATTCTAGCGCTTGATAGGCACTAAAATACAAACGTGTCATTCTCCATGGCTTCAAGTTTCTAATTATTTTCACTATTTTCATTTCTCTATTAATAAATAAAATATCTAAGGGATAATTCATAAAAAATGTGTGAATCGAATTACATCTTTTAAATAACATTGCATCAAACCCATCCATCCCTTTTGAAAACATTAACCCTTTCATTTTCTGTAAACTGCTCTTTGCCTCAATAGCCTCTTTAGCGATATAAATATTTTCCTTCGTCTTAATTTCCATTTTCTCTCTCATAAATTACTGTAAGAATCCCATTGCTATTGGGGCCATAACTATAATGATAACGGCTGGCATAATTAGGAAGATCATTGGAAAAAGTATTTTTGTAGCTGCTGTAGCACCCGCTTTCTCTGCTTCTGCTGATTTTTTCTGCCTTATCTCGGCACTTAGTGCTTTTAAGATCGGACCAATGGAAGCACCAACGGAATCAGCAGCAATTAAAGTTGCACAGAAAGAAGCAATACTAACCAGATCAACTCTCCAGGACATATTACGAAGCGCCTCAGCTCTGCTCGCCCCAATCTTAACTTCTTTTAAAAGTATCTCGAATTCTTCATTAAGGGGATTTGGCTTAGCCTTCTCAACAACTTTTGTCATTGCTGCCATAAAATCGAGACCCGCTTCAACTGATAGAGCAAGCATATCAACAGCAAACGGCATGTTTTGCATAATCTCTTTTTGTCTTTGTTGAATTTTTCCATCTATCCAAATATCTGGATAAACATATCCAAGACCTGCAACAACTGGAATGACTGAAAGTGGCCAATCTTCTTCCATAAACCAACGGATTATAAAAAAGGCAATGGGGAACCCAATGATAAGAAAAAGCTTAAATGAAAAGAAATCTTCTGGTGTTAAAATTTCTGTTAATCCAGAACTCGCAAGTTTACGTTTATATTTTTCTCGGATCTTTTTCTTACTCTTCATTGTCGAAACAATTGGAGTTACATACCTTCTAAAAAAGGGACGAGATATTCTTAAGATAGGGCCTTGTTCATTGAGCTTTTCTTGCCCTTTGTTAATCCCTTCTTCAATTTTTTCACCAGCTTTGTACTCTTCTTCTTCTTGAAACATCATGTTTGTAACAAGAAAGACTGCTATAAAGATAAGTACAGTGGCCGCTACGGCGAGCATAAAAATTCTCCCTTTTTTCCTGTAACTATAGGATATCAAAGGAGTGAGCCTTATCTAATGTGGGGCAATAAACTCCCCTTACCCAATGTAATTTCAAGTGGTTATACGATTAGCTGGTTGCCATTATATTAAGGCGAAACTTCTGTAAGTTGTTTATTTAACTCATCAATAAACAACTGGCTTTGTCGGGAATTAATCTTCTTCTCAAGCTCAGGGATATAAACCGGTGAATAGTCGGCCAGGTGAGTTTTTTTACTATTTAAAACTCGAGCAATTCTGTCCTTAGCCACATCATTTTTTAACTTCTTAGTCTTGAGCGCTTCTTTTAAACCTTCTAGAGCAACTCTTGCTGTGGCCATAGTTCTATACTCAATAACATCTGTCCCCGCATTAATGGCCATAACGGCTGCATCTTCAATTGAATAATTATCGGTTATTGCTTTCATCTCCATATCATCTGAAATAATAATACGGTTGAACTTCAATTCATTTCTTAGATAATCGTGAGCTGCCGGACTCAGAGTACAAGGTTTCTCTTTATCAAAAGCATCAACAACCAAATGGGCCATCATAACAAACTCAACCCTACTTTTAATGGCTTTGATAAATGGCTGTATCTCTTCTTGCTTTAATTCCTCTAGGCTTTTCGTCACATAAGGTAAGTCGAAATGAGAATCTTTTGTTGTAGACCCATGTCCAGGAAAGTGTTTAGCACAAGCTTGAATACCTTCCGTTTGAAAGCCCCTAATAGCACTTGATACATACTTCGAAACCGACTCATGGTCCCTTCCAAAAGCACGATCCCCAATGACCTTATTAGATTCGTTAGTTAAAATGTCGCAGACAGGGGCAAGATTTAAATTAATGCCACAAGCTTTTAATTCTTGGGCCATAATAGTTGAAACTTCAAAGCATAGTTTTGGAGAACCCACTGAGGCTATTTCCATCATAGGAGGAAATTGAGTAAAGTACTTTCTGAATCTAATGACCCTTCCGCCTTCATGATCTACAGAAATATAGAGGGGGTACTCATCTCTAAGTTTTTGTATGGAGTTAACTAATTCCGCAAGTTGGGCAGGAGACTCAAAATTTTCAGCAAATAAAACTATGCCACCAATATTTTCTTTTTCTATAAACTCTTTTTCTTCTTCCGTAAGAGTGATTCCACTAATTCCTGTAAAAATTAGTTGTCCTAAATCTTTCATCCTAATAAATTCCTCTCAACTCTTTGGATCAAAATAATCTCTTAATCCGTCTCCACATAAATTTAATCCGATTATCAAACCTGCCATTGATAGACTCAAAACAATTCCCATAAATGGAGCTTCCAAAAGAACTGTTTTCGCATTTGATAATAATGCACCCCAAGAATATTCAGATCCACCGAGACCTAAAAACCCTAAAGAAGCTTCTGAAATAATAACACCACTTATGCCCAAAACGATATGCACGAGGAGAAAAGGTAAGATTGCAGGTAAAACGATCTTTGCAAAGAGCCGAAATGGCCCCACTCCGACTGCCTTGGCACTTTCAACATAAGTCAAACTCATGACACGTAAAGTTTCTCCCCGCGAAATTCTGGCATATCCAGGCCAACCTGTGACAACCAACGCAAAAACAAGACCCCAAAACGATTGACCAGATACAGACATGACGAGGATTGCAATTAATATAGAAGGAAAAATAAAAATGAGATTTGTCGTTAAATCACAGAAAGACCTCAAAAACTTAGGCCCTACCGCAGACAGGTAACCAATAGTTATTCCTATTCCTGCACTGAAAAAACTAATCGTTAATCCAATACCTAGCGAATAACAGAGTCCAGCACTTAATACTTGAAAGAGGCTTCGACCATAAAGATCTGTCCCTAGAAAATACCCTTCAGAAAAAGGAGAAATCAACTCAGTGCTAATATTACTTCTTGGAAAAAAAGGCTCATCGAAACTTCCACCAATAAAATAACTATAAACGAACCAACCAATGGCCCAGAACAAATACAATCCTAAAATGGAAGATCCAAAAAATATTTCCTTATTAATTTTTTTTGAAGTACTCATTTTATGAGTTAATCCTTGGGTCAATTTTCTCATTCAAAAAATCGACAATAAAATAAATTAACATATAGATAACTGTAGAATAGATGATCACTCCCTGAACAACGGGATAATCTCTATTCTGAATACCTTCGAACAAGAGCATTCCCATTCCAGGGATATCAAAAATTGTTTCAGTAATCATCGTTCCAGCTAAGACTACAGAAAGCTGAATAGCTACCACATTTAAAATGGTGGGCAAGCAGACCTTTGTTACTCTTAAAAGAATTTGAAAGGGTGCCAATCCTTTAGATTCTAAAACCTGAACCCAAGGAACACTTATTTCTTCTAAATACTTATTTCTTGAAACTCTCATTAATACAGCAGAAAGTGGGATTACCAATGTTAGAATCGGTAAAAAAACATGCTTTACTTCTCCCCATTCAGAGACAGGCAAAATATTTAGTTTTATAGAGAAGATAATCACTAAAAGTGGGGCTAAAGAAAAAATAGGAAATGACAATGCAATTAAGCTCACAAGTCTGCCAACATTATCAAACGTTTTTTTTCTTTTAAATCCGGCCCAAATCCCTAGAGCAGTTCCAAAAAATGCCGATAAGGTAACCGACACTAAAGCTAGAATAATTGTTGGGGGCATATGTTTTTTAAGGAGTCCCGTCACTTCTTCTTTTTTATATAACGAATCTCCAAGGTTCCCTGTCCCTACATCTTTTATAAAATTAAGGTATTGAATATGAATTGCCTTATCTAATCCAAGCTGATTTCTTAAGATCGTAATTTCCTCGAAGGTTGCCTCTGGACCTAAGATTTTCTCAACAGGATCCCCTGGAGCCATTCTAATAACAAAAAAGAGAGCCGTAACCGCCAAGAAGATTGTAAAAGCAGAGTAAGAAAGCCTATGGAGAAACTTTGTCATCTCTACTTCTCACTTAGGACCATCGAAAGGCCCTGACTTATCCAAAATTTCTTGATGAAATTGTATTTTTCATCAAACAAAAAGAAAATTACTTGCCCCGCAAAGTTTAATGAAAATCTTCTTTCTCCATTTTTATTTTTGCCGTCATAATTTAATTTGGCTTTTGTAAAAATAGAGTCTGGTATATTTAAGTATTGTTCTTGAAAATAAGGAAATCCATCCCAAATGAGATAGAAATTCATTTGTCCTCTTCCTTTCTCAAATGCTTTTTTGAAATAACCTGTGATTGCTGTACATTCTAAAACTTGGGTAAAAAAGCAATAAATCGCTTTGGAATCAGGAAAATTAAAAGATTTCCGTCCATTCCACTGCTTTTCTGGGCTTTTCATTTTAACCACTAAAGAACGACTAGATTCATTGAGAGTCATATTCGTTGTGTACTTCTTACCGTCAAACCAAACAGCATATTGAGACTTATAAGGCCTCATGATTTTCATCTTTTTACTCAATACACCAACTTTAGAAATAGCCACACTCTGCTCTAAAACTTTTGTTGAATCATCATCAAAGGGTAATACTTCCCTTTTAGAGATATAAGTCTTGTCGCCGGACTTTAGACCATTTTCTTTATAGACGATAAATTCCCCGGCCTTGTCAGTTAACTTATAACGTCTCTTTGAGTTTTCTGTGACACTTCCACCTGAATCCGTACTTTTTTTACCGCGAGTAAAAATAGAACAACTTTGGGCTAAAAAAAAGATTAAAAAAAGAATGAAGAATTTACTCATCTACGAACTCTTCAAAGTCATGTCTAATGGTCTGAAGAACGGAAGTTTTATCTAGGGCAGCCTTGAGCCTATCGCTTAGTTCTGCGTGGCTATCAAACTTAATACCAAGTTTGTATATTGGAGCCTCACCCGTTTTTCCTCCAACATAGTCGACATTATAAATCAAAAGACCATTTTTTAAGGTGTAAGAATCACCGTCAAACATCAATAATAAAGTATCGAAAATTCTTTCTGAAACAAAAAATTTCTTTTGTGATTCATTTGCTAAAAAAGAAATTCCATTATTCGCAAGGTCTAAAACTCTAAAACCTACAACCTCTTCATTTTCTCCAGCTTCTAACTCCGCTGCCTGAATAGTTCCGGTTTCACTCATTTTATCAAAGCCCTTTTTTTCTTTTTTGGACTTTGTTTTTAAATCAGCGAGGCTAATGACATTGTCTAATTCATCACCTGTTTCAGTAATTTTAAAATATGAATATACTTGGTGATGCGGGAAAGTTAGTAACCTTTCACTACCTCTTTTTTCTGACCTATATATCTTTGAAGCTAATTTTATCGTTATAAACTCTGGGTTTTCATCAACGGCAAATTTACCTTCTCCAAAGTAATCAACATTCATTACTGTAAAACTTAATAAAATATCTTTTCCGATAAAGTTTGCATCTTCTTTTTCTGCAAAAAGCTTTATCAATACATATTTACCTGTTTCATCATCAATTAACTTAGATTCATTAGCACGGTAGTCAACGGAGTCTTGCCCCTTATTCCAAACGCTAACATCCCCCTTATCACTTGAGAGACGAGCAATCTTTGTTACCATGTCATTGGTATCAATCTTTATAAAATTTGTTCCTAGTCCTTCCATAGCCTAAGAGAGAGTTGTTACCTGTCTAAGCAGATGAATTTCTTCAAGAGCTTTACCACAACCTCTAACGACACTTGTAAGTGGATCCTCAGCAAGTGAGACTGGCAGACCAGTTTTTTCTTTTATAAGAACGTCCAAATTCGCAAGCAGTGACCCACCTCCTGCCAAAATAATTCCGTTGTCGACAATATCAGCAGCCAATTCTGGCGGTGTCTTTTCAAGAGATATTTTAATCGCCTCAACAACTTCTCCGATTGGATCAGAAAGAGCATCTCTAATCTCATCAGAAGTTACTTCGATAATTTTCGGAGCTCCAGCAATAAGGTCACGTCCTTTCACTTCAAAGCTCTTAACTTCATCGTCAAATGGATATGCGTTACCGATACTAATTTTAATTGCTTCAGCAGTACGCTCACCGATAAGAAGTGAATATTTCTTTTTAATATATTGAGTAATAGCTTCGTCGAATTTATCTCCCGCAACTCTAACCGACTTAGAGAAAACAATTCCACCAAGAGAGATAACTGCTACCTCAGTTGTTCCCCCTCCAATATCAACAATCATATTTCCGGAAGGTTCTGTAATTGGAAGACCAGCACCAATCGCAGCAGCCATTGGCTCTTCAATCAGATACACTTCTCTTGCGCCAGCTTGTTCAGCTGATTCTTTAACAGCTCTCTTTTCAACTTGAGTAATACCAAATGGGATACAAATAATTATTCTAGGCTTAATAAGTTTGGAGCCAGCCATGGACTTCTGAATAAAATATCTGAGCATGGCCTGTGTAACTTCAAAATCAGCAATAACACCATCTTTCATTGGCCTAATTGCTTTAATCGATCCTGGAGTTCTACCAAGCATTTGTTTTGCTTCTTTACCAACAGCTAATACTTTATTCACTCCTTTCATCCCTTGATGAACGGCAACAACCGAAGGTTCATTAACAATAATTCCTCTATCTTTTGCGTAAACTAAACAGTTTGCTGTTCCTAAGTCGATGGCGAGGTCATTTGAAAACCAATCAAGCATTTTCTTAAACATAAGTTTATCCTTTCTCTTATATTACCAAGTATAGTGTCTAATTTTTTCTCCACGATCGGCGATATCGGCCATTGCCTCAATTCCCAATTCAATATGGATATCTGTATATTTTTTAAAAACTCCAGAAGCAGATTTCTTTGTTTTAATTCCACCTCTTTTCATAGGGCAGTCACTGATTAAGAGTAGTGCCCCCATATTCACTTTACTTACAAATGCAGATGTAAATAAAGCAGCTGTCTCCATTTCTACTGCAAGCACACGTTCTTCGATTAAATTCTTTTTAAATTTATCGTCAAATTCCCAAAACCTATAATCTGTAGAATGTATCGTACCCGTTCTATATTCAAGCCCATGCTCTACTAAGATTTGAGAAATAAATTTTTGAATCTTAAAGGTTGGAAGAGCTGGAACTTGTCTTGGCAAAAAGTGCCTTGAAACTCCCTCAGCTCTAATAGAAGCGATTGGTAAAACAAAGTCTCCAACTTTAAGCGACTTGTGAACTGCCCCGGCAAGACCTAGAAACAAAACGGCCTTAGGTTCAACTACAGCTAGAAGTTCCCCAATAAGAGCGGCCATCGCAGCTCCAACACCAAACTCAATAATTGTAACTTTTGCTTTCTTAGAACTAGAAGCCTGAAAGGCAGAACCTCTCGTATGTTTGCTGTCTTCTAAAATGGCATTGAATCTTTCTGTATAGTAATGAAAATTTGTTAGAATAATTTGTTTTTGAAAATCTTTGAAGTCGTGACCTGTATACCTTTCAAGCATATCGATCGCGATTTTTTTCTTTTCTTCATTTCCATGAATTCGTCTTGAGGCTAACGCTGCCTTATGAGGATGCATTGAATAGAAGCCAGGGTCAGCTTCAATTATTTTTTGAAAATCTTTTGTATTAGGTTTCTTAGCCTTAGAAGCCAACTTCTTTTTCTTAGAAGTTTTTTTCTTAGACGTCTTTCCTTTGACGCTTTTTGTCAATTCTCCTCCATGAAGCAAATGAACTCGTAAAATTTACCACTTACGGACCAAAACTATCAACAAAAGAATATCTTTATAGTGACCTTCTAATGCCTTTAATTAGCCAACGGAAGCTTGTCAGAGGCCAAATTTTTTTCTAGTATCCATTCTCTAAGTTATTGATTAATTCGAAGCACAAAGGATATCGGACATGGGTTCAGGACGTAAGAGAACAGTTACAAAAATGAGAAGAAGAAAAGGGCAAGCTCAAAAGAAAGCGCGTCTTTTAAAAAGAATTGCAGCAGGTAAAAACAAGTAGTTAGCTACTTGCTGTGATTAATTTTCTAATAATTCTTTAAGGGCTTTGGCATTTTCTTCGGAGCTCTTCCCCAGTGAAAACTTATAAAATTCGCAGTTTCTCGAGAAGTTTATTGCTGCTCTTTGTCTTAAAAAGAAGATCTTCGTTTTTCTTATGAAGTCAGATATTCCACTCTCCCAAAAATACTCAAAAATTATAGGAAGCCCTATTCCAATAACCATATGCTTTTGAAGTGAAAGCCATAGGCTTATAGAAGAGGCTCTTGTAAGCCTTCTATTACCCCTCTTACCTTCAAATACCACTATTTTTTTATACTGAGTTCCAATCTTATTCTTAATACCTTGCAGGCAAATAAGATTTTTTTCTCCATATTCTTTTCTTATCAATCTATAAATATTTTCTTTAGGGTCCTCAATTTCAAGGCCCTCTGGAAGTTCCGAGGCTCCAATTCGAATAGGAAAACTTAAGACTTCACCGCGCCCATCAATCAAAGGAGAATCATCGCTTAGTAACTCAACTTCTGGGTCCTTAAGAAGCTCCATCAATAAAGTACTTTTCCCCACGCCCATATTCATCATACCTACGCAACAAACTCCCTTATAAATAAACCCAAGGGCATGAACTTTATGAATCCCAAGCAAGTCTTGATACTTACCTACCCTACTTAAAATCAACAAATAGGTAATTTCATGAAGTCGCTCGATCGAGCCTGAGCTTATTAATCCGGACTCTTTATCATAATCATATTTAGAGATGAGATCTCCATAATCGTTATACCTAATTTTTTCATCGTCGTAGGTTTTTGAGTTTTTAGATTCTCTAGAAAGGCTAATGCTAGTTGGGATTGTGATTGAAGGCCTGTCTTCTTTTAAGGATGTAATATTAAAGATCGGTGGGTTCTTAAGTTCAGGGACCAGAAAGTGGCTAAAATCCTTGCTAATACGCTCATACAGTTCGACAGAATTCGTTTTTAAGCTTAGGCCCGTGCCCCTGAATTCTATACTCAATGTTTTCTCGAATTGCGTCATAGTAAAATACTATCACAAACTATAAACTTGCATGAATGAATAGTTTTTCAATCTTAATCATAACTGCAAATAGGAGCAAGCTACTGCAAAGATGCTTGCAAAGCTTGTTACCGCACCAAGAAAAAATGGGTTTTGATATCCACGTTATAGTTAATGGAGATGATTCAGAAACTAGTCTACTATTGAAGAATTCCTTTCCAAAAATTAAGTCGAAAACCATAAAAAAAACAAACCCTGGAGAAGCTAGGAACCTGGGGGCCGTTGATATTGAATCTGAGTATCTCTTTTTTTTAGACGACGACACTATACTGCCATTTGATTATTTTGATCAAATAAAGAAAATTTTTGAAGAAAACGAAAACTTAGAAATTTTTGGTGGCCCCGATGCCAATTACCCTAATTCAAATAACTGGGAAAAAGCTCTTTCAATAGCTCTCAAAAGCCCACTAGCTACAGCAAATACTAGATATAGGCATAGAACAGATTTAGAGCCAAACACATCTAGTGAAAAGAAACTTATTCTTTGTAATATGTGGATAAAAAACTCTTTGTTAAAAAATGGATTAAAGTTTGATCATCGCTTTTTTAGAAATGAAGAAAATGTTCTTATTCATCAAGCTAAAAAACAGGGCATTAAAACCCACTATTTCCCAAGGCTCTTTGTCTACCACAAGAGAAGAGCGTCTACTTGGCAGCTCTTTAGAGCAGTTATGCTAAGTGGTTCAGGAAGACTTAGAAGTTTTTTCTTTTATCCTTCTAGCTTCGACCCCATTTATTTTGTTCCATTTCTATTTACGACTTATATATTTTTATTAATGGCATTCGAGACCAGTTTTCTTTTAAAACTCCCTTTACTTGCTTACTTAGCCCTAAATCTCTTTTTTTCATGGAACCTTAGTAAGAATAAAAGAAACACTCTCTTTATGCTGAGAGTGTCTTATATTCAATTTATAATTAATTTTGCCTACGGCTTCGGATTTTATTTAGAGCTAATAAACCGACTGACTTCTAAGGTGAGGTTTCGCTAGAGGGACTTGAGACTTCCGCTTTTACAAATGCATTAGCCACTTTCCCTCTATGTAATTTTAAAAAGGCCATATCTTTTATCCATACACCTTCGTTCATTTTCCACTCTCCAGTTACTCCAGAAAGTAATTCTCTGCCTCTAATATGAATATCTAATTCATCTCTACTTTGAAAGGGTGTGGCTTGCAAGACAGAGATAGCGATACCTAAAGCATCATTAGATCTCATTTCAATAATTCTAGGTTTTTGCCCATAACGGTTAATAAAGTTTTGAGAGAATTGGTCTGCGGCTTCACCTACCTTATCACCGACAAAAAATAGGCTACCTAGCTTATAGCTTTCATCAAAAATGGCCTTACTTCTCCAGCTAGGCCCTCCAATGATATTTAACCTAAACGCATCGAAATAAGTAAAGCTCGGTACAATCTGTAAAGTCTCTCTAGGTAGTGATGGTACAAATATCCAATCAAAATCAACTTGAGGCTTTAAGGTTTGAATCCTTCTTGAAGATTTTTTCTTTTCCAATGAATGAATTTCAGTAATTAGATCAAGCTCTTCCTGTCTTTCTCTTTTAAATTTTAATCCTAAAAGATTTTTAACAGGTTCTCTATAGTCAGACTTTTTCTTATCATATGAGATTACTCCACCTAGCTCTACATTTCCAAGTTTAGCTCTTCTCCAAAACTCATTAACATAAGCTTTGCCACGAGAGGTTGATGGATAGAGAATTGCCGCTCTTTTTCCAAAATTCGTGATTACATCAGTAGAAAAGATCTCTTTAAGATGTGATTCAACAGAACCTGGAATCTCCAAAAGTAGATGATCCTTCTCTTCTTTTGGTAGGTAAACCTGGCTTAAGCTAATAAAGAAAACGCCATACTTCTTTGCTTCCTGATATTCTCTAACGGCCTCTTGAGGAAAAAGACCTCCAATAATTACTGCAACATGATGCTTATCAATCAATTCTTTAACTCTATAACTACCTACAGCACCACTACCACCTGAGTCCTTTAAGTGTATTTGATAAGGAGATTGTCCCTCCACTGTAGGCCTGGCCATTTGATTACGAAGAGCATGGTCAATCCCAAGCATTGCTCTTTTCCCAAAGCCCTGCTTGCTACCAGACATTGGTAAGACGACACCAATAGAGGTCGGATCAATCTTTGCGTAATTTTCAAGCCTAAAGAAGAATCCCTTTACCAAGCTATCAACTTCACTGTTTCCAGCAAACTTCTTTTCTACCCATTCCAATAATTCTGTAGCCTCTTCTTTCTCACCCTTATAGTAAAGTTTTTCTGCTTCAAGATAAGCGAGATACCCAACACTTAAGGGTTGTCCCTCCACATGATTCTCTAAAACACTAATTTTTTCTCTTTTATTTAACGAGAAAAAGCTCGAGATTAACTTTTCAAATAGTGGCTCTGACTTTAAGTCACTTAAACTTTTCTTATCAGACAAGAACATTATCAATGAACTTAACTCTTCCTGATCTTTTCCTAGTTCTTTAGAAAGTTTATATTTTAGTTTATAAAAAGTTTTTTTCTCAGCTTCCTTAAGGACTTTAGGATCCCCTTGGCTTAAAACAGCATAGGACTTGTCCATAAAGCCTAACTTATAATAACTACTCGCTAAATTAAGTTGAATTTGTGAAGTTAGGGAAGGGTCTAAGCGAGAGGTCGTAAGGCCTAAATCGAAATTAAAAATAGCTTGCTCAAAATTACTTTCAGAAAAGTGAATTACTCCCATAAGGTTTCTTCTAAGAGCACGTTCAGCTGGTAATAATGTTTCCTCGGGCATTTGTTTAAGCACTTGTAATGCCGAACTACTATGACCTTGTTTATATTGAGTTTTAATACTTGTAATTTTTTTTAGAAAATCTTCGCGGTATAAGTCTGAGCGACTTCCGCTTTTAATCATTGAGATCCCTGAACAACCTACAACAAACAATAAAAATATAACCGCTAGTACTTTTCTTACGAAGTAATTTAAAGACATAATCATTCCTTTGACCTATCGTGACAATATTTTACTAGCTGCCCTCGGGTCGGTAAAGGAATGAATACTTTAAATTAATGAAATAGGTCTTTTACCTTTTCAAAGAAGCCACGACTCATAGGGTTACTCTTACCCTCAAGTTCCGCTAACTTTTGAAAAATTTCTTTTTGCTCAGCATTGATATGAGTAGGTGTTTCTACATGGATTTCAATAATCTGATCTCCCTGCCCATATCCACCTAGTTTTTGAATACCCTTGCCTTTAAGTCTCATTTTTCGACCAGACTGAGTTCCTTCAGGAATTGATACAGCAACTTTTCCATCTAGAGTAGGAACTTCTATATCGTCACCAAGTGCTGCCTGGCTAAAACTAATCGGAACTGTACAGTAAATATTAAATCCTTCCCTATCAAAGATGTCGTGATCTTCAACTTGAATAACGACATAAAGATCTCCCGAAGGACCACCCATTGTTCCAGTGTCGCCTTCGTTAGAAAGTTTTAATCTTTGACCAGTATCAATTCCTGCAGGTACTTTTACCGCAATATCTACTTTTTTGCGTTTCGAACCTTCTCCGCGGCAAGTACCACAAGGATCTGAAACCATCTGCCCTGTTCCCTGACATTTAGGACATGTTGAGGCAACAGTGAAAAAACCTTGTTGCCTTCTAACTTCTCCCATACCACTACACATATCGCAGGTTATTGGCTTAGCGCCATTCTTCCCACCAGATCCGTCGCAGTCATCACATTCAACACTTCTATTAATCGAGATTGTTTTTTCTACTCCAAAAGCAGCATCAGTAAAGCTTACATTGAGCGCCATCTGAAGATCGTTCCCAGCTCTTCCTCTAGACCTAGGACCACGTCTTCTTCCGCCGCCTAGTATGTCACCAAAGATATCTCCAAAGATATCCCCTAAGTCACCGAAGTCTCCTCCGCCACCAAAGCCTCCAGCGCCGAAACCACTTTGACCATCTACCCCAGCATGTCCAAACTGATCGTAACGTCCACGTTTTTCGTCATTGAGCAAAATTTCTGCTGCCTCGGAAGCTTCTTTAAATTTTGCTTCTGCTTCGGCATTGTCTGGATTTCTATCGGGATGATATTTTAGGGCCAGTTTTCTATAAGCCTTTTTTATTTCGTCTTTACCAGCGCCTTTTTGTATTCCTAAAATATCGTAATAATCTCTTTTACTCATGAACGTCCCTAAATAGACAAATCCCCCTCGTTCACAGAGGGGGATAAAAATTTATTTAAATTAAACTTCTTTAAAGTCAGCATCAACGACATCATCGTCGTCTTTCTTATCTCCCGCCTCAGGACCTGGACCACCTGCTGCCCCTTCAGGACCAGCAGCACCCTCTGGACCTGGCTGTCCACCAGCGGCTTGGTACATATCAGTAGCTATTTTATGGGAAACATTTTGAACCGTTTCCATCGCTGCCTTTAATTCATCTAAAACTTCACTCTCAAGTTTAGTTTTTCCTTCAGCAATTGCGTCTTCAAGTTCCTTTTTCTGATCATCAGAGATTTTACCTTCACCTTCTTTAATCATTTTTTCAGCAGCAAGAATTAAAGCATCAAGTTGATTTCTTGTATCGACAACTTCTCTTCTTTTAGTATCGGCATCTCTGTTTTCTTCAGCATCTCTAACCATCTTTTCGATTTCTTCATCAGAAAGACCAGATCCGGCAGTAATTTTGATTTCCTGCGCTTTACCAGTGGCCTTATCAGTAGCTGAAACATTTACAATCCCGTTGGCGTCAATATCAAATTGAACTTCAATTTGAGGAACGCCTCTAGGTGCTGGATTAATTCCAGTTAGATCAAATTTACCAAGAGTTTTGTTATCATTTGAAAACTCTCTTTCACCTTGAAGCACGTGAATACTAACGGCCGGTTGGTTATCTTGAGCAGTTGAGAAAACCTGTGATTTCTTTGTAGGAATCGTCGTATTTTTCTCAATAATCTTAGTCATTACGCCACCAAGAGTCTCAATCCCTAGAGAGAGAGGAGTAACATCAAGAAGAAGAACGTCTTTAACGTCTCCAGCTAAAACACCACCTTGAATAGCGGCACCAGCGGCAACAACCTCATCAGGGTTAACACCCTTAGAAGGCTCTTTTCCAAAGATTGCTTTAACTTTTTCCTGAACAAGAGGAATACGAGTAGAACCACCTACAAGGACAACTTCATGAATTTCATCTTTTGATAATCCAGAGTCAGCAATTGCCGTCTCACAAGGAGCGATAACTCTATCTAAAAGGTCACCAATCAATGATTCAAACTTTGCTCTAGAAAGATTTAAGTTTAAATGTTTTGGTCCAGAAGCATCCGCTGTAATAAACGGAAGATTAATATCAGTACTCGTTACATTTGAAAGTTCGTGCTTTGCTTTTTCAGCAGCTTCTTTAAGTCTTTGAAGAGCCATTTGATCTTTTCTTAGATCAACACTGTTATCTTTTTTAAACTCATCAGCTAGCCAGTTAATGATAGACTCATCAAAGTCTTCACCACCAAGGAATGTATCTCCGTTAGTAGCCTTAACTTCAAATACTCCATCGCCTGTAATCTCAAGAACAGAAATATCAAAAGTACCACCACCAAGGTCAAACACAGCGATATTCTTGTCTTGCTTAGAATCTAATCCGTAAGCAAGAGCTGCAGCTGTCGGCTCGTTAATAATTCTTTTCACGTCTAAACCAGCAATACGACCAGCGTCTTTTGTTGCTTGTCTTTGAGCATCGTTAAAATATGCAGGAACAGTGATAACTGCTTCTGAAACAGTTTCACCTAGGTAGTCTTCAGCTGCTTTCTTTAGTTTTTCTAAAACGATTGCTGAAAGCTCTTGAGGTGAATACTCTTTCCCGTCAACTTTTACCCAGGCATCTCCATTCTTGTTGGCAAATATATCAAAAGGAGCAACTTCTTTAAATTTTGCTACTTGAGGAGCATCAGCCTTACGACCGATAAGTCTTTTGATACCATATAGTGTTTTGGCCGGGTTCGTTACCGCTTGTCTTTTGGCAACCTGACCAACCATCTTTTCATCATCTTTACCAAAACCGATAACTGAAGGAGTCGTATTATGTCCTTCTTCGTTAGCGATAATTTTATACTTTCCATTCTCTAAAACAGACACACAAGAGTTTGTCGTTCCTAAGTCAATTCCAATAATTTTACCCATGATCTTCTCCTTACAAATCTATAATTAATTTTTTACTACAATTACTTTTGCCGCCCTAAGTAGTCTTCCATTTAAGACATAACCTTTTTGAAAGACAGAAAGGATCTCTTGATCATTTTTGCCTTCGGCCGGTTGCTGAGCTAAGGCCTCGTGAAAATTCGGATCGAATTCTTCACCTAACGCTTTAACTTCTTCTAATCCATTATTTTTTAATACTTCAAGGAACTGATTTCTAACCATCTCAATTCCTGTCACAATATTTTTAATTTTCTCGTCTTCATCGCTCGAAATCGCTTCTAAAGTACGGTCCAAATTATCTACGACATCTAAAAGTCCAGATAAGACTTTTTCGTTACCATACTTTATTAAACCTTCCTTTTCTCGCTCATACCGGCGGCGCATATTCTCCATTTCAGCAGCAAGATAAAGATATTTCGCTTTAAAGTCCTCTTCTTCTTTTTTGGGTTCTAAGACTTCTACGTTATCTTCCTCATTAGCGACTTGTTCGCCTTCAGATTCTTCAACTACAGAATCCTCAACGGAAATATCACCCTCAGCGCTGGCCTCGACTTCAACTTCAACTTCAACTTTTTCTTCCGTTTCTCTCATTTGATTTAACCTCTCTTTACTTAGCTACAAGATGGGGTCTCAGGGCCCAGTGTCAACGCTGAGAAAAAAACTTTTTTTAGCTATACCTAAAGTGCTGTTTTTAAAGGGATTTAACCCTGATAAAGACTTCATCCATAAGGCTGTCCATAATTAGATAGCCACGTGGCGTCAAAAACAATCGATTTTTATTAATTTCACAGAGCCCTTTTTTACTCCACTCTCTACTTAAATCAAGCATAATTTTTAGATCTGTCCCCTCAAAAAAAGTAACTAAATCCACTCCCTCTAAAGTTCTTAACCCTAAGTAAAACTTCTCCATTCTCGCTGAACTTTCACTTAGCTGCTCTATTTCAAAATCTGCAGACAAAGTTTTCCATTTGTATCGCTTCTTGGCTTCGCTAAAATAGCCTGTTGCCGAAGGTCCCAAGGCGGCAATGCTATCTCCTTGCCAATACTTAGAGTTATGAATCGACTTTTTATTTGGCTTGCAGAAGTTTGAAACCTCGTAGTGTTCATAGCCTTTATCCCTAAGAAATTCTGAAACGCTTAAGTACTCATTCTCTATCCAATCTTCATCAGGAAGATTCTTATAGAATGGGTAGTTTTCTTTAACTGTTAAAATATATAAGCTTATATGGTCGGGCTCATATGAAGTAATTTCTTCCAGTTCTCCTATGATGTTTCTATTCAACTCCTTCGAAAAAGGCAGACCTAGCATAAAGTCGACCGAAAAATTCACTCCCAACTCTTTAAATTTTTTTAATGTTAAAAGAACTTCATTTTTTCTATGAACTCGATCGATTTTTTCTAAAAAGTTATTTTCAGTCGACTGAACGCCTAATGAAAATCTATTGAAACCCATTTTTTGAAAAGCTTTTAATCCTTCGCTCGTCCAAGTTCCAGGGTTTACTTCGAGAGTTGCCTCACAAGTGTCGGACAGATTTATTTTATTTTTTTCTAAAAAGTTTTCTAAAAAATTTGCTCCTGATTCGCCCCAAAGAGAAGGTGTTCCTCCGCCAATATACAAAGTTTCTAATTCACCCCACTCTGCATTGGACTCTATAAAAAAATGGTTTAGCCGAGTAATAGACTGGGATAATAGTGATTGAAATTCGTTTAGCTTTGCCGTTCTATCGTTTACGCTAGGCGCAGTTTTATAAAAGTCACAGTAATTACATAAGTGACGACAAAGTGGAAAATGAATATATAGAGACTCTACTTTATCCAACAAAATATCCTGTTTTTCTGAGTGCTATCTTCTATAATTATATCTTCATTGTGACAAATCAGAGGAACCTATGAACAAAGAACAAGTCGTACTAGATAATAAATTAAATACTGTATTTGTTGATTCCCCGGGATCAACTTCAGCATCCGTTCAAATTTGGTTTCGCGCCGGAAGCGCATTGGAAAAAGAAAAAGATTTTGGAATAGCTCATTTCTTAGAGCATATGTTTTTTAAAGGAACACCAAAAAGACCAGGCGCAGATATTGCTCACAGTGTGGAATCATTTGGTGGAGAGCTAAACGCTTTTACATCATTTGATTATACTTGCTACTACATCAACACCCCTGTGAATCATATAAATGAAACTGTTGAAATATTAATGGATATGGTTTCAAACCCAATGTTCAAACAAGAGGATCTCGAGCCAGAAAGAGAAGTTGTTTTTGAAGAGTATCGCCGCTCACAAGACAACCCGGGACAATTAAGTTTTCAAAAACTACAAAGACTTTGCTTTAAAAATGGATATGATCATCCAATCCTAGGAAATGAACAGACCATTAAGAACTTCTCTAGGGAACAGCTTAAAGGCTTTAGAGAAAACTTCTATAATACTTCAAATAGCTTCCTCGTCGTAGCAGGTGATTTAAAAAATCGTAATGATCTAGAAAAAACTATTAATAAATTTAAATTGCCCTCTGGCCCAAAAAGTGAATTTCCTAAATTTGAACTTAAAAATAAAAGTTCATATGCTATTCATAAAAAAGATGTTCATTTATGCCAACTATACCTTTCGATTCAAGCACCAAATATAAGAGACGGTAAGTCTCCAGCAGAAGACTTAGCCATTAACTGTCTAGGTCATGGAGAGACCTCCCGATTCTACAAAGACTTAGTCATCAAAAAAACATTAGCTAACTCTAGTGGTGGTTCAACGATGTTTATGAATGACGGAGGTCTCCATATAGCGAGGATAACTTTCCCATTTGAAAATATTAAACCTATTCTTAAGCAACTAAATCAAACATTAAAAGAAGCCAAAGAGCTGGGAATGAACTCCAAAGAAGTTAATAAGATTAAAAATCAGTATATAGCTTCCAAGGTTTACGAGATGGAAACTGTTGAATCCTTCGCATTTTCTCTCGGGCATAACTTTGCCCAGACAAACGATTTGGAGTTTGACGAAAAGTTTTTAAATAATCTTAAGAGAACTACCGTTGGAGAAGTTAATCAGGCCCTCAAAGAAATTCTTGATCAACCCATCCATCTAAGCTTGCAGCTTCCAGAAAATGAGAATGAAGCTTTAGCAGAGAAAGAGCTAGAAAGTTTTTTGAAAAACTACTCTAAATTAAAAGTTTCTAAAACTATTAAAGCAAAATCTAAAAACACACTACTTTCGAAATACGATCCACAAGTTCAAGTGGTTACTCTAAAGGAAGGAATCAAACTCCTTTACAGAAAAAACGATATGAACCCGACCTTCGTTATGCAGGCTTATATGCGAGGTGGTTTAACAGAGGAAACCAAAAAAAATAATGGGATTTATCACCTTCTTTCAGGCACTTTAACCAAAGGCTATAAAGGTGTTAGCTACGATGATTTAAAACTAGACCTTGAAGATAAATCTGCTTCCATTAATGGTTTCGCTGGTAAAAATGCTTATGGATTGAGTATGCATGGGCTTACCGATCATTACACGACTCTTCTAAGTCATTTTTTTGGAACTTTATTAAGACCTCAATTTCCAGCAAAATTTGTTAGTCATGAAAAAAAGGTTACTCAAAGGGTGTTAGGTAACCAAGAAAAAGATCCTGTTAAAATATGTTTTCAAGAGGTTTCAAAAACTTTTTTTGGATCTCACCCTTACTCTAGGCCAATTTTGGGTTCTTCTGAAAGCGTGAAGTCAACGACGCGTAAAGATCTCGTTTCTCTGCATGAAAAAAAGACTAGGACTTCCGACATTTTAATTACCTACTGCGGAAATCTAGAGTTAGAAGAAGTTCAAGAAATGATACTTGAGAAAATAAAAGATCTAAAACCTCGCAAAGAAAAAGCGAATAAAAACAAGGTCATTAAGTATAAACCAAAAAATACACGAATTGATTTTGATCGCGAACAGACTCAGATTTTTACTGGAATCACCACTGACAAACTCAACTCGAAAGAGAATCTATATCTTAAAATGATTTCCACTTTCTTATCAGGCCAAAGCTCAGAACTATTTGTTGAAGTAAGAGATAGACAAGGTCTTTGCTATGCTACCCAGCCCGTACACTTCAAAGCTCTCGAAGGAGGTTATTGGGGAATTTATATTGCCGCTGGCCACGACAAAGTTGATGCCGCTTTAAAAGCAATCCAAGACATTATTGAAAAAATTAGAGTCAATGGTCTCTCTAGAGAAGATTTTGAAAGAATTAAAAAAATGATTGAAGGACAAACGCTACTAAATATTCAAACTAATGATGATTACGCCAATTTATACTCTGTTCCGGTTTTTCAAAAACTGGGTCTTGATTACCCTCATCAAAGAAATGATGAAATAAGGAAATTAAAGTATGAGGATTTTACCAAAGGTATAAAAAAGGCGCTCTCTAAAAAGTTTAGTACGATAATTGTAGGTAGAAGCTAAGATACTTTGACTTTATTTTTATCAGAGACAATGAGGTAAGCCATCTCTCCTAAGTTATTAGAAAAAAAATCTTGGGAGATTATACTGACTAGATTTGTAAGACAGCTAAATCGTTTAGAAAGATTTTTATAAAAAGAAGGAACTTCGTAAGCCTTTGGAAAAAAACCATCCAAGTTTTTATAAGCTATTTGCCCTAAGTTTTCGTAGTATCCGACGTCTATAATTTTTGAGTTTAATGATTCATGAAAGTAGCCACTTACAAATAGTGCGGTATCACCGATTTCTTTTAAGCATCTTTTTTTCTGAGAGTCTGGTAGGTTCGAGGCTTCAAGAAGTTTTATGCCTAAAACTTTTTCTCTAAGTTTTCCCTCTTCTTCTTCAAAGAGTCTTGCGGATTCTCCAAACTGATCAAGAACCATGCTTAAGTAATAAATGGATTCATTTGATACTGGTCTAGACGCTTTTTTATTAACTTCCTGAAGCTTGTCAAAGAAGAAGCTTTGAAGACTGTTTTCTATGATTAATTTGTTTATGTCAGTTTCTCTATCTTTCATAAAGTCTCTTCTCTCTATTATACTACGGCCGGAAAATTGCTCAATTTCCACGAAAAACCTGCCCCAATATCTTAATTTTAGGTAAATCTCATCAATTTTCTTTCGTATTTTCAGGTACTTATGCCGAGATAATTGGCT
Organism: Halobacteriovorax sp.; assembly: GCA_002720865.1. Taxonomy (GTDB): domain Bacteria; phylum Bdellovibrionota; class Bacteriovoracia; order Bacteriovoracales; family Bacteriovoracaceae. The sequence continues at coordinate 383,087 of PBIO01000014.1, read as the reverse complement.
ATCCCATTTTCCATTTGATAAGGTGGCGAAAAATATAAGCTATAAAGATGAGGACTCCATGGGGCCATATACGAGAAAGGACTGGGAAGAGCTGGTTGAAAAAGAAACCAAAGGTCGAAAACCTGAAGAATTGATCAAAAAAACGGCTGAAGGAATTGATCTCAAACCGCTCTACACTGAAGAAGATATTGCAGAATTAAGTCATAAAAATTCCATGCCAGGACTCGAGCCTTTTATTCGTGGACCTAGGGCCACAATGTACACAGGTAGACCCTGGACCATAAGACAATACGCTGGATTTTCTACGGCTGAAGAGTCTAACGCCTTTTATAAAAAAACCTTAAAAGGTGGTGGCCAAGGAATTTCAGTTGCATTTGATCTCGCAACTCACAGAGGCTACGACTCGGATCATCCTAGAGTAAAGGGTGACGTAGGAAAAGCCGGAGTCGCCATCGACTCGATTGAGGATATGAAAATTCTTTTTGATCAGATTCCTCTTGATAAGGTTTCAGTATCAATGACCATGAATGGTGCTGTGTTACCTATTCTAGCAAATTATATTGTCGCAGCTGAAGAGCAAGGAGTTGACCTTAAGGATTTAAAGGGAACAATACAAAATGATATTCTAAAAGAGTTTATGGTTAGAAATACTTATATCTTTCCTCCAAAACCAAGCATGAGATCAATTGCAGATATTTTTAGTTTTACTTCTAAAAATATGCCTAAATATAATTCAATCTCAATAAGTGGCTATCATATTCAAGAAGCAGGTGCAGATGCGGCACTAGAATTGGCTTATACTTTAGCGGATGGAAAAGAATATATTGAAACAGCTATAGCTAGTGGCATGAAGATTGATGATTTTGCCCCACGGCTTTCTTTTTTCTTTGGAATCGGAATGAACTTCTATATGGAAATTGCAAAGTTAAGAGCGGCCAGAATGTTATGGACGGAGATCGTATCTAAGTATAATCCGACCAATATTAAATCCAAAATGCTTAGAACTCATTGCCAAACTTCAGGATGGTCACTGACTGAGCAAGATCCTTATAATAATGTCATTCGAACTACCATTGAAGCCATGGCCGCTGTATTTGGCGGTACTCAATCACTCCATACCAATGCACTAGACGAAGCGGTTGCACTACCTACTGAGTTTTCAGCTAGAATTGCCCGGAATACACAAATCGTAATTCAAGAGGAAACAGGAATTACTAATACTGTTGATCCGTGGGGAGGCAGCTATATGATGGAGAGCCTAACTGCCGATATCGCTAAAAAAGCAAAAGAAATTATTAGCGAAATTGATGAACTCGGTGGAATGGCAAAAGCAATTGAGTCTGGAGTCCCAAAACTCAAAATTGAAGCTGCAGCTGCTGCAAAACAGGCTCGCATAGACAATGGAACTGATACCATCGTTGGAGTTAACAAATACACCTTAGAAAATGAAGATGAGATTGATATACTTGAGATTGACAATAAAGCCGTTAGAGATTCACAGCTCAAAAGATTAGCCGAATTAAAAAAGAATAGAGATAATAAGGCTGTTGAGAAGTGCCTTGCTGATTTAGTTCATTATGCAAAAACAGGTGAAGGTAACGGACTCGACCTTTCAATAAAGGCCGCTAGAGCTAGGTGTACAGTTGGTGAAATAACTAGTGCACTAGAATCAGAATGGGGAAGATACAAAGCCAATTCCCAAACAGTCAGCGGCGTGTATGGAAGCACTTTTGATTCTGATGAGAACTGGAAAATGTTAAAAGAGCGTATAAATAATTTTGAAAAAGAAAATGGAAGGCGTCCAAGAATTCTAGTCGCAAAAATGGGCCAGGATGGACATGATCGTGGAGCAAAAGTTGTTGCGACTGCCTTTGCTGATGCCGGTTTTGACGTAGATCTAGCCCCCCTCTTTTCAACACCTGAGGAAGTTGCCAGACAAGCAATCGAAAATGACGTGCATGTTGTTGGTGTCTCAAGTCTAGCAGCAGGACACAAGACTTTAGTTCCTGATCTAATTGATGAATTAAAAAAGCAAAAAGCTGAAGATATTTGCATTATTGTGGGCGGAGTAATTCCTAAACAAGATTACAAATTCTTAGAAGAAAAAGGTGTTAGCGCCATTTTTGGACCTGGGACTCCGATTCCAGACTGCGTAGAAAAAGTTTTAAATGCAATCGAGAGTAAAAAATAGTGCCAACAGCAAAAGAAATATTAGACGGTGATAGAAGAAGCTTGGCCAAGGCCATCACCTTAATTGAATCTTCGAAAACCGAGCACCGAGAAGAGGCTAATAAACTCTTGGATGAACTCTTACCTCATTCCGGTAAAAGCTATCGAATTGGAATAACAGGAACTCCCGGTGTTGGAAAATCAACTTTTATAGAGTCCTTTGGTGAGTATCTAATCTCTAAAGGAAAAAAAGTTGCTGTTCTTGCTGTAGACCCGACTTCACCTAAGACCGGTGGTTCTATCCTTGGTGACAAAACCAGGATGGAAAAACTTGCCAATAATCCCAATGCATATATTCGTCCAAGTCCTAGTGGTGGTAACCTGGGCGGCGTAGCACAGCATACAAAAGAAACAATGATCCTTTGTGAAGCCGCTGGATTCGACACAATATTGGTAGAAACTGTTGGTGTTGGTCAGAGTGAATTTCAAGTTTCTGAAATGGTTGATTTTTTTATGGTTCTCCTCTTACCTAACGCCGGCGATGAGCTCCAAGGAATCAAAAAGGGAATTTTGGAAATAGCAGATAGTATTGTAATTAACAAAGCAGACGGAAAAACTAAAGAATTGGCTGAACTAGCTAAATCCCAATATGAATCGGCGATTTCACTTTTCCATCAAAAAAGTTTTTGGATGACAAAGGTTTTAACAATTTCTTCCATTGAAAATAAAGGACTGGAGAAAGTAGAGTCCCTCTTAGAAGAGTTTAAAGAGCTCTCTATTAAAAACAACCAGTGGGATCAAAAGAGAAAAGACCAACTTATCAATTGGTTTAAGTCATCGATAGAATTTGGTATCAAGAGGAAAATTCAAGAGAATAGTGATTATCAAAAACAATATGCACAATTTGAATCTAAAATTGGAGCGTCAAAAAAATCCCCCACAGCGGCAGCGGAAGAAATTCTAAAAATGATTTTTAAAGCTTAATCCTTATAAGACCATTTTCAAAAGTGATTGTATCGTTGGCTAGATTTTTCTTGAGAAAATACATCAAAATCTTTTTAGACTTAGACAGTGGAAGCTTTGCCTGCTTGATATCGATAACAAGTTCTTCTGTTTCCCTATCTAATGAAATACGCCCTTCTGCCTTGACCTTCAAATCAGCCTTTAAAAACTTAATATCGAGATCTAATTTCATCCAATTATTATTAATCTGTACTTTTACATCTCGAACAAAGGCATCCTTAGAATTAACAAGGGAAATTGGGTTGAACACTTTACCATGAATTATTTCTTTATATAATTCATAGATTCCCTTCGTCGCATCTCTTTTTTTATTTTTTTCACTTACAATTCTACTAATGTATATTTTAGATTCTTTTAGGCAGCCCTCAAGAACGTCTAATATATTAAACAAGTCCTTTTCGTACCTTTTCAAGCATTTAACACTAGAGTTTAAAAGGGTAATATTTTCCTTTTCGTCGACCAACTGAAAACCGGGAGCAAGTATCGACATGTAACCGTCTTCGACTTTTAAGTACTCTGGCTTTATAAAGTATTTAGGTTTTTTAATATCTTTTTTATTATCGATCACAATATCTCGAAAAAGATATCTTCCAGAGTGCTTACAATCAGCTAGGAATTTCGAACCTTCAAACTCGATTATATTTGATTCCTTTTCACATTCAATCTGTACTTTGTTCATATAAAAATCGTAATCATCATCCATACTCAGCTTTGTAACATCGGTGTCGACGAGGATTTTAGTTTGAGAAGTAGAAAACTCTTTTACCCTGGTTTCAATTCGAATCTCTTTAGTTTGATCTGATCGCGCTTCTGGATCCGTAAAAGAAAAGTCTAAACTTGCCACATTTTTACCAATAGAAGGAGTGAATTTATTCTTATTATAAAGACTCTTTAAAAAGCTATCAAAAACCAATGGATCAAAGTCTTCAAATTTCTGAGCTGCCATTTTAACATCTCTTATTACAACCTTTGAATTTTCCCCAACAAACTTAAACATTTTATTTTCAAGTTTGATTTCCCTATCGGTAATTTGAAACCTTGGGGCTTCGAAGTTGTAAAATTCTTTGTCAGTATCTTTAAAGTAGATTCCAAACAAATCAGATTCTAACTTAAGGTCATTTAAACAGGGAATTAACATTGTTTCTGTATTTATATCAATAAGATTTTTTTCTTTAAAACAATCAACCTTTACATTTGATGTTACCAAGTGAACACCGCTACCAAATGTTATATTTGAAATACTGGCTTTTCCTTGAACTCTATCATCAGTAAAGTTAACTAATCTAATATCAGACTCAAAATCTACCCTATCCGAAGGAGACTCTTCTTTTCCCAAAAAGTTAAAGCTAACTTTAATAGGCGTCTCTTCATTGTGAGGGATAATTTCTGCTGAATTTAGGCAACCCGATAGAAAGCCAACACTATCGTTAAACAGGTGTTCGCTATTTCTATCACAGTTCCAGATAAAGTTTTGTAGCTCAAGAATTGATTCGGGTTTTCTAATTTTGTAGTATTCACCACTAAAATTAATACCCTCTTTATCCATTAAAAGTTTTGTATTCCTAACTTTGGCATATTTAAATGAATGCAAATAATCTGCATTTATTTCATCTAAGTCGTAAGCGAATCTAGTTTGGGGACCTTTAATACCAACTAAACTGCCCTTTATAAAAATATTTGAATCAAAGAGACTATTTTCGTTTCCAACAAAAATACTGAATTTGGGGTTCTGAACATGAAATTTTCTAAACTTAAATGTACCGGAATTACCTATACCGTTTTCTGGCCTTACAAAATCAAGTGAGTCTATTTCAATATCAACCTTGTCTTGAAAGTCTTCAGTGAACTCTTCGAATAGATCAAATTCCGAGCTAGCTTTTGCCGAAAAAGATGTAAGACCTAAAACCGTTAAGCCTAATAAAAGTAATATAATTACTCGTTCCAAAGGGTTTCCTTATTTATAATGCGCTGCAACATTACCATAATAAGGAAAGTTTTCTAGGGAGTTAGAAGAAATTACAGGGAAATTGCCCCTGTAATTTCAATAACTTAATTATTCTCTTTTAGGAATCTTAAGAATTCACTATCACTACTTAATAAATAACGTGAATTACTTCTAAGGGAGCGCTTATAGGCCTCCATAGATCTAATAAAGCTATAAAACTTCGGGTCCTGCCCAAGAGACTTAGCATAAATCGCAGTCGATTTAGCTTCCGCCTTACCTCTGATTACTTGGGAAGTACGATATGCCTCAGAAACTATTCTGCGAAGCTCTTTTACTCTTCTACCTTCAATTTTGGCCTTCTCACCCTGGCCAATAGATCTGATTTTTTGAGCAATCCTCGTTCTCTCAGAAATCATCCTTTCATATACTTTAGATTCAACAGATTTTTCATATGAAATTCTTCTTAGCTGAACATCGATAAGTTTTATCCCAAAGTTTAAAAGCTCTTTATCGGCTAAAACGGCAATCTTAGAACTTAACTCCTCACGACCTGTTTGAATTGGCTCGATATCTACCGTTACTTCATCTTCTAAAACTGGTTCACCTTTTTCTTTTCTTCGGCGTATCTCTTCTCTTTTTTCTTCTGTTTTTTTGATAATTGAATTAGAATTTCTAACGGCCTCAACAAGATTTTCATTAGAAATCACATCACGAGTAATCGAATCTAGAATCGTATCTAATCTAGCTTTTGCACCATCTTCATTTCTAACAGTCTGAATAAATTTTAGAGCATCAACAACTCTCCACCTAGCTGTCGTATCGACTTTAATATATTTTTTATCCTTTGTAGGGATCTGATTAGGAAAGCCATCCCAGCTCAAAATTCTTTTGTCTACAAATCGAGCTTCTTCCAAAAAAGGCTTCTTAAAATGTAAGCCTGCTTTAGTAATTGGATTGCCGATGGGCTTCCCAAATCTCGTGATAATTGCCTGCCTTCCTTCCTTAAGAACAAAGAAAGAGCTTTTTCCGAGAATGACCCCGAGTAAAACTAATACTAATAATATACCTTTCATTATTTAGCCGCCTTGTCGTCTTCCAACATTTTCCCAAACACTGGGAGCAGACCTTGAATTTTTGGATCTACAATAGTGAGGTTACTCATTCTTTTATAAATATCTTCCATAGTTTCAAGATAAATTCTTTTTCTCGTAATTAGAGGTGCGCGTTTATATTCTTTTAGAATAGCTGCAAACTTTTCAGCATCACCCAACGACTCATTGATTAAAGCCTCGGCATAACCTTCTGCTTCACTAATTACTTTTTCAGCCTTCCCTTTCGCCTCAGGTATAACTTTGTTATAAGCCTCTTCAGCTTGGTTAATTACCTTTTCCTGCTCCTGTTTAGCCTCGTTTACTTCGTTAAAACTAGGCTTTACAGCATTAGGAGGGTTAACGTCCTGAAGTTTTACTGTAACAATTTTGATACCCATATCATACTTATCTAGCACATCTTGCATAAGAACTTGGGCCTCATTGGCAATCTCAACCCTTCCTGTCGTAAGCACTTCTGTTACTGAACGATCGCCAACAACCCTTCTCATGATGGACTCTGAGACGTCTCGAATATTTGCCTTTGGGCGACTCGTTTGAAAAAGAAACTTAAAAGGGTCTGAAATTTGAAACTGAACAACCCATTCAACATCAGCAACATTTAGGTCACCTGTTAACATGAGTGATTCATTGTCATAATTTCCTCTAGAATATTCAGTTCTCCTAGATTTTACATTCTTAGTTCTAAATCCAAATTCTTCTTGTAAAACTCTTTTGGTCTTAACGAAGAAAACCTCATCAATCCCAATTGGTAATTTAAAGTGAAGACCTGGAGGATTTGTTCCAACAAACTTTCCAAATCTAATCACAACCGCTTCTTCGTCAGGTTCTACAGTATAAAAAGTAGACTTCCCAACGACCAACAACACGAGAATACCGACAACTAAGCCAACACCCTTGATATTTTTTAAAAGCTCTCTTAAAGCTTTTTCTGCATCATTCATAATTTTTCCCTATTTAGGTTCTATCTCGAGCATTAAAACACCTTGATCTAAGGCATCCCCTTCTTTGACATGTACTTCTTTAACAATTCCATCAACAGCGGACTTAATTTCGTTTTCCATCTTCATGGCTTCCAAAATAAGAACAGTGTCCCCAGCTTTTACTTCTTGATTTTTTTCAACCTGAATCTTAACAACTTTACCTGGCATTTGAGTTAAAAGCTCCCCATCATTTCCACCTGAAAGTCCAGAGGGTTTATAACCACGAAATACCTTATAGATAGTATCTACATTAAGTATATGTGTTGGAAGATTTTGCTTTGCTAAGCGTGTCCATCTTTTATTATCGGTGGAAGAAAAGTATCTACCTGCTAATTTTCTAACAAAGATATTTTCCTTTTGAACAATCTCATTATCTCTTACTGCGCTGTATTCAAATTCAACTAATTCATGAGAATGAACAGTCGTTCTCGTAAGATCAATTATGATTTCATTTTTATCATTATCAATTAGGTAGGTTCTCATAGTCCCATCCTATTAGCTTCAATTCCTGCAAGCTTATTAAAAATTCTTAGATAATCAAATTGTGTCGTGACTTTTTCCTGGGGTTTTATTGTTGCAATATAGGCCGTTGAATAATTCCCTTTAATAAAGTTTTCTTCACGCAGAATGACCTTATGTAACGGAATATTTGTCTTCAGACCTTCAATATGAAGCCCATCAAGTGCACACATCATTTTTCTAATCGCAATTGTTCTGTTTATCCCTTTTGTGACCAGCTTTCCAATCATAGGATCAAAGTCCGGAGTAACCTCTAAATCTTTAAAGATACAATTATCAAAACGAGTTCCTTGCGGGAAATTTGTTTCAAATCCAGTTACCTTTCCAGGAGCTGGAAGCATAGTAATAGGATCTTCCGCACAGATTCGGCACTCTATTGCATGACCAGACCTCTTAATAAATTCTTGATTAGGTATTCCTAAATCTTCCCCAAAGGCTGACTGAATCATACAAACAAGCAGGTCAATTCCAGTTATCTCTTCTGTAATCGGATGTTCAACCTGAATTCTTGTGTTCATCTCTAAGAAATAAAAACTCTTATCTTCGGCCATGATAAATTCAACGGTTCCAGCCGAGTCATATTTTACAGCTTCGGCTAACTTAACCGCGGTCTGACAAACTTTTTGTCTTACATCTTCATCATCCCCAATAAATGGAGAAGGTGCTTCTTCAATAACTTTCTGATTTCTTCTTTGAATTGAACATTCTCTTTCAAAGAAGTGAAAAACATTGCCTTTCTTGTCTGCCATGATTTGAACTTCAATATGACGAGGATTAACAATTAATTTTTCAACTAATAAGTCGCCATTACCAAATGCAGACTCAGATTCTCTTTGTACAGCTTCAAAATTAGATTTTATTTCACTTTCATTATGACAAGCACGCATTCCACGGCCACCGCCGCCGGCAACTGCTTTCAATAGAACCGGATAACCAATCTGATCAGCAATTTTTGTCGCCTCAGCAACTGTTTCAACTGCGGCACTACTTCCTGGTACTACTGGAACTCCGGCCTCTTTTGCCAAAGTTTTAGAAGTTGCCTTATCACCCATAACCCTTATGGCCTCTGCGTGAGGTGCAATAAAAACAACACCAGCTTCTTTTAATGCATCTGCAAAATCTGCATTTTCAGACAAGAAACCATAACCAGGATGAACAGCATCAACTTTATTTTCTTTAATAACTTTTAAAATATTAGGAATATTTAAATAAGTTTCAGCGTTAGTCATTCCCTGTAAGTGAACCCACTCGTCACAAAATTCTAAGTGACGAGCATGTATTTCATTATCAGTCCAAATTCCGATAGCGGTATGTCCTAACTCACGGCAAGCTTTTGCTACACGACTAGCAATTTCACCCCTATTCGCAATTAAAATTCTTTTAGGAGAAGTTGTCTTCCCTACTAGTTCATTTGTCATAGCTGAATATTCCCATGTTTACGTTTAGGAAGTTCGACTTTTTTGTCTTTAAGAACTTTCAAGTATTCAAAAAGCCTTTGTCTTGTTTCTTCCGGTAAAATGACAGCATCAATATATCCAAGTTCCGCGGCTCTATAAGGATTATTAAAACGTTCTTCATAATTCGCTACTAGTTCAGCTTTCTTTTCGTCGTAAGCTTTACCTTCTAGACCCTTAAGTTCGTTTCTAAAAATAATATTAACGGCTCCATCAGCTCCCATAACTGCAATCTCTGCAGTTGGGTAAGCTAAGTTAACATCCGCTCTAATATGCTTAGACGCCATGACGTCGTAAGCTCCACCGTAAGACTTTCTTGTAATTAATGTAATCGTTGGAACAGTCGCTTCCGCGTATGCGTATAGTAATTTTGAACCATGCTTAATAATCCCCCCGTACTCTTGAACAGTACCAGGCAAGAATCCCGGAACATCAACTAAAGTAACAATTGGAATATCAAAAGCGTCACAAAATCTAATAAAACGTGCTGCTTTTACAGAAGCATCAATATCTAAGACTCCGGCCAATATTGCTGGCTGATTGGCAATAACACCGATTTTAATCCCACCAATACTAGCGAAACCAACAATTATATTTTTAGCATAATCTTGATGTACTTCTAAAAAATGAGAGTCATCGACAATATCAAGAATTATCTCTTTCATGTCGTATGGTTTTTTAGGGTTTGCCGGCACAACCGTTTTTAATTTCGTATTATCTCTATAAATAGGATCAGAAGTGAATTTTGGAGTTTGTGCTCTATAATTAGAAGCTGGAATATATGCTAAGAGTTCTCTTACTCTTTCAAAACAATCATCTTCGTCACGGCATTTAAAATTTGCCACTCCAGAAGTTTCAGAGTGAGTTGTTGCCCCACCTAGTTCTTCTTTTGTTACTTCTTCATGTGTAACGGTCTTAATAACATCTGGACCAGTTACAAACATGTAAGATGTTTTATCTACCATGAAAATAAAGTCTGTAATTGCAGGTGAATATACAGCTCCACCAGCACAGGGTCCCATGATCAAAGAAATCTGAGGGATAACTCCAGAAGCTTTTACATTTCGGTAGAAGATTTCGGCATATCCACCAAGGGCATCAACACCTTCTTGAATTCTAGCTCCACCTGAGTCGTTGATCCCAATAATAGGAATTCTATTTTCTAAAGCGAAGTCCATGATCTTACAGATCTTTTTTGCATGAGCGGCACCAAGAGCCCCTCCCCAGCAAGTAAAGTCTTGTGAGAAAATAGCAATCTTCTGACCACTAATTTCGCCGATACCTGTGATAACTCCGTCGCCTAAATATTTTGTTTTCTCCATACCAAAATCGGTACAACGATGAGTAACAAAGCGATCAAACTCTATAAAAGTTCCTGGATCAATAAGACGATTTATTCTTTCTCTGGCCGTGAACTTGCCTTGGGCATGTTGCTTTTCGATTCTGGCGGGTCCGCCACCTTGTTCTGCTTGGGTTCGTAATTCAACCAGCAGATTTCTTTTCTGCTCTAAAATATCAGACATAAAAAAGCCTCCTAAAAACCTGTGTATTCTACTTTTTTGGTCTCTAGGAGGCTATTATTTTAGGTTTTTTATACTCTGTGTTATTCTTCTCCAGCAGCCTTTTTACGCTTGTCTAGGCCATATTTCTCAACTTTCATTATTAGTGACGCACGACTAATGCCGAGTTCCTTAGAAAGCTTAGATTTATTGAAGTTACAACGCTTAAGTCCCTCTCTAATCATAAGAGATTCTAATTCTTCAAGGGCAGCTTTTAATCCACCATTAGTATTAATACCTCTAGAAGTAGCTGAAGTTGCAGTCTCCCCATGATCAAGAATTCTTGGGCTCAAATTGTCTGGTGTTATATTCTTATCGTCTCCGGCCAGTACAACTAGCCTTTCAACTTCATTTTCAAGCTCACGAACATTTCCAGGCCAAGGATAATCAAGCATTTTCTCTTTACACTTTTTAGAGTAAGTCTTCAGCGGAAGTCCAGATTCATCACATCTTTTCTTTAAAAAGTGATCCATAAGAACTGGAATATCATCTGCTCTTTCTCTAAGTGGCGGAAGATTTACATTGATTACATTAATTCTGTAAAAAAGGTCTTCTCTAAACTCACCCTTTGCCATCATTTCTTTTACATTCTTATTTGTTGCAGCAACGATCCTAACATCAGCCTTTTTAGGAGATGTTGCACCTACAGGTAAATAAGTTCCTTCCTGAAGAACACGAAGAAGCTTAACCTGCATCGAAAGACTCGTATCCCCGATTTCATCAAGAAATAGTGTCCCACCATTAGCACTTTCAAAAAGTCCTTTCTTATCTTTTACTGCTCCAGTAAATGCTCCCTTAACATGCCCAAAAAGTTCTGAGTCAAGTAAGTTATCATTAAAAGCTGAACAGTTTACCGCTAAAAACATATTATCTTTTCTAGGTGATGAAAAATGAACGGCCTTAGCTACTAGCTCTTTACCTGTTCCATTTTCACCCTGTATAAACACACTTGATTCAGATGTTGAAACTTTCTCAAGTAATCTATAGATATTTTGCATCTTCTTAGATTTACCAATCATAGAGTGATAGCGGTATTTATCCCCAAGCTCTGAGTTAAGCTCATGAATTCTTTCTTCTCTTTTAGAAATTTCATTATGAAAAGTAACAACTTCATCGGCTACTAAATCAACAAGTTCTGAGAAGTACTCTAAATCAGCAGGACTCATTCTTTTTAAATTAGCTATGGCAGAAACAGCATCAGCTTCAGCAGCACCGCATTCCATCATCTGCGTCTTTAGTTCTTCAGCATCTGCTTCAGTAAAAGAGTCCATAACAAATGGAAAGGCAAAAACCGTTCCCATATACTCGCCATCGACATTTACTTTACTAGCTACGCCTTTTACATGTTTAAAAAATGAATCAAATACAACATGCGTACCTGTATTCTCATGAAGTCCATCAGTTACCTTTTCGATATCTTGACCCATGTACTCGTAGCCATAGCTCATACCAAATTGAACTTTCATAAAATGATTTTTAAATTCATAGTCTTTATCGAGATGCTTAGATCGGATTTTATAATGAAGATCCGTCCAAAACATTTCGACGCCCCACCACTTATTTAGAATTTCTTCTAGTTTCGCGATTACATGAAGATCGCCCATTTCCTTCCAGTCAATCATTGGAAAACTCCTATAAAGTTAAAAAGCATTAGAATATGACACCCTAGTGCAGCTATTACTGTTTAACTTTTCGGCAGACTGTCTAATTTCTTAAGGTTTCTGAATGCTTTGGTGAAAAAAGAATTTACACACAAGTGCTTAGAATCAGTACAATTTCAGATTTTGACTTGTAATTATAGAGCTTTAGAACTGTATAAAGATTAATTGAGTCTTTTAGTGGGTCTCTACATCTTTCTTGTTTGAAGCAATTGTTGCGTTCAAGAGACGTAAAATTCTGTCGCGATAAGTTTTATGGGCCCAATCCTGGGGACCAACAAACTTATCTAAATGCCTTAATTGATTAGAAAATAGATAAGTTTCGGGTACCTTAACGGAACCATATAAAGGTAGAGATGCTCCTTCCTTATCAAGTCCAAATAGAATATTTTTTGGACGATCCTTTCCAAAGCGTTTGAGGAACTTTTTGACAGCTACCTCTTCATCATTAACGGCTAAAATTAAAACAGTGACGTTCTCTTGCGCTAGCTTTTTTGATAGTTTTAAAAAGGAAGGTAATTCTGCCTCGCATGGAGCACACCATGTTCCCCAAAAGTGAACAAGGGTTCCCTTACCTTTATTTAAAAAAGTCTTTTTTGAAATTAATTCGTTTGAATAAACATCGATTGCCTGAAAGTCCGGCATCTCTTTAAGTATTAAAGTTGGCGCTTTATTAACAAATCCTTCATATAAACCCTTTTGATAATGGGAATAAAGGAAAGTTGTCGCAAGTACGGCCACTACAATAAAAGCCTTTTGGGAATGACTTAGAAAAATAGATCCTGTTTTTTCCATGTAATACCTAAAAAAAAAGCCTTCTGACGTAAACGCAAGAAGGCTTTCTTAATAATCTTTTTTTTAAAATTAATCTACTAAAGCGATATAAGCCATCTTCGCATTGTCACCAACTCTTCCGTCGGCAAGTTTCATAATACGAGTATAACCACCATTTCTTTCTTTGAACTTTGGTCCAACTTCAGCAAATAGTTTTTGAACAGCTTTCTTATTATTTAATTTAGTAGAAGCTAGTCTTCTATTCGCAATAGTGTCGTTCTTTGCAATAGTAATTAGTTTTTCAACATATGGACGAATAGCCTTACATTTAGTGAAAGTCGTTTTAATTTGACCATGGTCAATAACTTCTACAGCAAGATTACGAAGCAATGCTTTTCTGTGAGCAGAGTTCGTACCTATTCTATGTTTCTTTTTACCGTGTCTCATTTTTTACTCCTGACAGTTTAGTTTTACTGTCCGTCCTCTTTTAGGTCTTTCATGATGCTATCAACTTTCATCCCAAGACCAAGTCCCATGTTTGTAAGGATCTCTTTAATTTCATTAAGAGACTTACGCCCAAAGTTTTTAGTTCTAAGCATTTCACCTTCAGTCTTTGAAACAAGCTCATAGATGTACTTAATATTTGCATTTTGAAGACAGTTAGCAGAACGAACTGAAAGCTCAAGTTCTGAAACAGGCTTAAGAAGAGCACTGTTTTGTGGACTTTGAGTTTGAGTTGGCTTGCTTTCCATTCTTGCAATTTCTTCTTCGTCTTCGAAGTTAAGGAATACAGCAAGTTGGTCTCTTAAAATTTTTGCAGCATAAGCAACTGTGTCTTGTGGCTCAATACCTGAGTTAGTCCAAACTTCTAAAGTAAGTTTGTCAAAGTCAGTTCTCTTACCAACACGAGCGTTCGTTACCGCGTAGTTTACACGGTGAACTGGTGAAAAAAGTGTATCAAGATAAATCCAACCTACAGGTAGATCGTATTCTTCTTTATTGTCTAGAGCAGTAACATAACCTTTACCGCGAGCAACTTTTAGTTCCATCTTAATAGATCCACCAGAAGAGATGTTAGCAATAACATGATCTGGGTTAAGAACTTCAACGTTTGCACTTTCAACAATATTTCCAGCAGTAACTGGACCTTCCCCTGATTTCTCAAGAGTTAATACAACGTCTTCTTTTTGGTTAAGCTTGAAATGTACTTCTTTTAGGTTAAGGATAATTTCAGAAACTTCTTCCTTAACGTTATTAATCGTACCAAATTCGTGCTCAACACCTTCAATTCGGATAGCAACAATACCAGCACCTTGTAGTGATGACAGAAGAACTCTTCTTAAAGAGTTCCCAAGAGTTTGGCCGTAACCACGCTCAAGAGGCTTCGCTACAAATTTACCATAGGCATAGTTTGTAGTATCAATCTCAGTCTCTAGTGCCACAGGGCGGATCATGCTTGTCCAGTTCTTCGAAGTAAATGTATCCATCGAAATATTCTCCTTAAATTAAATACTAAAATTAAACTCTTCTTCTTTTTGGAGCTCTACAACCATTGTGAGGAATCGGGCTTCTGTCAGAAACAGCAGTGATTCTCAGTCCAGCTTGAACAAGGGCACGTACAGCGTTTTCACGTCCAGCACCTGGTCCCTTAACTCTAACTTCAACAGTTTTTAGTCCATGCTCCATTGCTCTTTTGGCAGCTTCAACTGAAGCCATTTGAGCAGCAAAAGGAGTTGATTTCTTTGATCCTCTGAAACCTAACTGACCAGCAGAAGCCCAAGCTAATGCATTACCAGCAGTATCAGTGAATGTTACGATAGTATTGTTAAAAGAAGCCTGGATGTGACAGATGCCAGATACAACATTCTTTTTAACTTTTTTCTTTGTTACAGATTTTTTTGCCATTGTTCCCTACCTTACTTCATTGACTTGATAGACTTCTTACCAGCAATTGCTTTTGCAGGACCTTTTCTGGTTCTTGCATTGGTAGAAGTACGTTGTCCACGAACTGGAAGACCCATTCTGTGTCTAATTCCGCGGTAACAACCTAAGTCTTTAAGACGCTTTATATTCAATCCAACTTCTCTACGAAGATCACCTTCTACATTGTAGTTGTCTTCGAGAAGCTTACGAATTTCTTGCGTTTCTTCTTCTGTTAAATCATTTGAACTTTTGTTCGGATCAATGTTGCACTTTTCTAGAACTTCAACGGCTAGAGTAGGACCTACTCCGTATAGAGAACGCAGGGCAATTCTCATCGCTTTATTTCTAGGAATATCAACACCAAGGATTCTGGCCATAGCTACACTCCTAATTTAGTTATAATTAACCTTGTCTTTGTTTATGTTTTGGATTTGCTTTACATACAACACGTAAAACACCACTTCTTTTTACTACTTTGCAGTCTTTGCACATTGGCTTAACGGACGCTCGAACTTTCATAATATTCCTCTTACTTTTTACTTCTATAAGTAATACGACCTTTTCCTAAGTCGTACTTGCTAATTTCGACTAAAACTTTGTCCCCTGGAATGATCTTAATAAAGTGCATTCTCATTTTCCCACTAATGTGAGCAACCACTGAGTGGCCGTTTGGGAGCTTAACCTTAAATTTCGTATTCGGAAGGAGCTCGGTTACTTCGCCCTCAACCTCAATCGTTTCGCCATTAGACATAACGCTGTAATTCCACCTGTTTGTTCTAGCTATATAGAACAATCGTATTCACTATGGCAAGTATAGTCACAGGCCATAACGCATAGCATTTATATTACTTAACTGTATTTTTAACTTCTTTAAAAACTTCTTCGCTTGGAGCTGAGGCATTAACTCTTTTCAGAGCCCCTTTACTCTCGTAGTACTCTAATACTGGCTCTATTGTGCTTTTGAACACACCCAAGCGAGTCTTAACTGACTCTTCATTATCATCTTTTCTTTGATTCAGATTTGTTCCCTGGCACTTATCGCAAACACCTTCAGTCTTTGGAGTTTTTGAGATTAAATTGTAGATCTCTCCACAATCACCGCAAGTTCTGCGATTAACTAGTCTCTGGGCCAAAACATCTAAATCGATATCAAAATATAATGCTGTATGATTAGCATTTTTAATCACAACTTCATCTAGTGATTTAGCTTGATCAATATTTCTTGGAAAACCATCAAAAATATAACTTCCTGATGATAGATCACAGTTTGCATTTAAAAGCTCAAGCACAGTGGCATCATCCACCAACTCTCCTCGAGTCATAATTCCTTGAACTTTTTGTCCTAGCTCTGAGCCTTTAGCAATCTCATTCCTTAAAAGGTCCCCAGTAGAAATATGGTTATAACCCATTTCTGAAACAAGCCTAGCAGCTTGTGTTCCCTTACCAGACCCTGGCGCACCTAAAAGAATAAGTTGTGTAGCCATTAGAACCTTCTATTACTTCCGTTATACTTACCTTTTGCTTTGTAAGCTGATTCATATTGATCAGAGAACATGAATGATTGAATGTTCATCATCACTCTAATCGAAACACTAACGAGGATTAGCATTGATGTTCCACCGAACATGGTCTGCTGACCCGTAATAAGCGTCGGACTAATACAAATCACAACGAGGTAGATTGAACCAAAAAATGTGAGTCTACTTAGAAGAAAGTCCAAGTATTCCTTAGTCTTCGCCCCTGGACGAATCCCAGGAATAAAGGCGTTATTCTTTTGAAGCATTTCAGCGATCTTCTTAGTCTTAAACTGAATTGGCGCATAGAAATACGTCATATAAACAATTAGAAGAGCGAAGAAAAGGTTGAATAGAAGCTTACCTGGGTAAAGCGACTGAACAATCGTATCGATATAAGGCTTGATAGCGCTATCAGCGGCTACGAAGCTAGCGAAAGTCGTTGGCGCAGCTAGAAGTGAAGATGCCAAGATTGGAGGCATAACTCCACCTGTATCAACTCTCATTGGAAGTGATTGAGTTCCACCATAAACACGGTTGTGAACAACTTTTTTCGCATATTGGACTGGCACACTTCTAAAGGACCTTTCTATAAAGGCAACTACATAGAAGGTTACAAGAATCACAGCTAGTGTAAGTAAAACAGTTACACCTGGAAGTTCACCATTTCTGTATAATGTAAGTTTTTGAATAACTTCAGAAGGTAATTCAACTGCTATACCAGCAAAGATAATCAGTGAAACACCGTTCTCTAAACCAAATTCAGTAATTCTTTCACCTAGCCAAAGAAGAAACATTGTCCCCGCCGCTAGTGTAATCATAGCTGTTAACCTAAAAAGCATTCCTGGTTCTGGAATTACTGGAACTCCACCTGGACTTTTAAAGCTTTCAAAGACTGCGGCCATACCATAACCTTGCACACAGCAAAGAAGTACAGTTGCATATCTCGTCCACTTCTGAATTTTCTTATGTCCGTCGGCATCTTCTTGAAGTTCAGCAATCTGTGGAATTACTTCACCAAGAAGGGAGAAAATAATTGAAGTTGTAATATAAGGCATAATCCCAAGAGCAAGCACTGAGAATCTTTTGAAGGCACCACCAGAAAAAGTGTTGATCAGATCAAAGATTCCCCCACCGCCTTCAGAGAAGTAAGCCTGAATAGCGGAACCGTTAACACCAGGAACTGGTATCTGGGCCGCTAACCTATAGACTACGAGTAAAAGAAACGTGAATAAAATTCGCTTTTTAAGCTCTTCGAGTTTCGTTTGGTTGGATGACATTCCGTTGGATCCTTTCCTTATTTGGTTTTAATCTCTCCACCAGCTTTAGTAACAGCTTCTGCTGCTGACTTAGTGAATTTCTCAATTCCTACAAATGTAAGAGCTTTCTTAAGTTCACCATTTCCAAGGACTTTAACTGGACGTCTTTTATTGATTCCTTTCAATAAACCTTTTTCGATAAGAGCTTCTTTAGTTACTTCTCCACCATCAAACTTAGCTTCAAGTTGAGCAAGACTAATTTCTGCGTAATTTGTTCTAAAAAGAAAGTTTTTGAAACCTCTTTTTGGAAGACGCATATAAAGAGGCATGTTACCACCCTCAAAACCTGGTCTTACACCGCCACCTGCACGAGCTTTTTGACCTTTATGACCTTTACCAGCTTGAGTACCTTGACCCGAACCTTGACCACGACCAATACGCTTCGTATTACGATGTGCACCTTTAGGACTACTTAGATTATTTAACGTTAACATATATGCCTCTCTAACCTATTAAGCTTCTTTCCAGTCTAGTAAGTGAATAACTTTTTTAATCATTCCACGTACTGCTGGAGTATTTTCTAATGTTTTTGATGAACCAGTTTTTCTTAATCCAAGTCCTTTTACACAAGCCTTTTGCTTAGGCGTGCATGAAATTATACTTTTCTTAAGTGTAACTGTAATTGTCTTGGCCATATCTACCTCTATTTAATTCTTATGCCTTTAGCATCTTTTCCTCTTGCTGCTGCAACTTGCTCAATTGAACGAAGTTGACCTAAGGCCTGAAAAGTAGCCTTAACAACATTATGAGGGTTATTCCCACGTGTTGATTTCGTAAGAACGTTTCTAACACCTGCAAGTTCCATAATCGCTCGACATGCACCAGCAGCTTTTACACCAGTACCTTCTGAAGCAGGTTTAAAAAGGATCTTACCAGCATCGAACTCACCTAAAACCTGATGAGGTATTGTTCCGTGCTCAATTGGCACTGGAATAAGGTTCTTTTGAGCAGCTTGTGTAGCTTTTCTAATCGCTTCTGGAACTTCTTTAGCTTTACCAAGTCCATATCCAACACGACCTTTCTTATCCCCAACAATCATTAGAGCTGAGAAAGAAAATCTACGTCCACCTTTTACAACTTTTGCAACACGGTTAACGGCCACAACTCTCTCTTCGAATTCAGATTCTACTTGAGGTTTTGGCTTACGAGGTGCCGGTTTACGACGACCTTTCTTTTCTTCCTTCTTACCTGAACCAGCATCTGCCTTAACTTCTACAGCTTTCTCTGTTCCAGCTTCTTCCGCTTTAACTTCTTCTGTGCTCTCAGCTTTTTTTGTTTCTTCGCTCATGAGATTCCTCTTTAAATTCGAATTCCGTTTTCTCTTACAGAGTCAACTAAGGTTGCTAATACACCTGTATAGGCACTTCCACTTCTGTCGAAAACAGCACTTTCAATTTTCTTGCCTTTAAGTTCTTCAGCAAGCTTAGCTCCAAGAAGTTTTGCACCTTCTCTGTTCGCTCTTGCACCAGATACTCCACCTTTTCCATACGTCTGAACGCTTAGAAGAGTAGTGGCAGTAACATCGTCAATTACCTGCACTCTTAAATGCTTATTTGTCTTAGTAGCGCATAATCTTGGACGTTCTGCTGTCCCATTAATCTTTGCTCTAATAGACAATTTTCTTCTTAGCTTTTTAGCCAATGAAGGGTTTTTTACTTTACCTAATGGTTTTCTCATCTCTTACTCTCTTTTAGTGCTTACTTCTTAGCACCAGTCTTACCAGCCTTACGGATGATATGTTCGTCAGCATACTTAATACCTTTACCTTTATAAGGCTCTGGTGGTCTGAACGATCTAATCTTTGCAGCTGCAAATCCAACAAGTTCTTTATCCGCACCACTGATAGAAATTACGTTCTTATCAACTTTAGCCGAAACTCCAGTTGGAAGCTTATAATCAATTGGGTGTGAATAACCTAAGCTAAGATTAAGAACATCGCCCTTAACAGCAGCTTTATAACCAACTCCATTAAACTCTAGGTCTTTTTTGAAACCAGTGCTTACACCAACAACCATATTGTCGATTAGTGTACGAGTTGTTCCCCAAAGTGAACGAGCCATTTTAGACTCATCAATTGGATTAACTTTAACTTCTTTTCCATCTGATTCGATTTTTACGAAATCAGTAAAGGTATAATCTAAATTCCCGTTGGGTCCTTTTACAGAAACCTTCTGTCCGTCCAAAGTAACAGTTACTTTTTCTGGTATTACAACTGGGTTTTTTCCAATTCTGCTCATTACTACCTCTTACCAAATTGTGCAGAGAACTTCTCCGCCCACTTTCTTAGTTTTTGCTTCTCTAGAAGAAAGAACTCCATGAGAAGTTGAAACGATAGCAGTACCAAGACCTGAAATTACACGAGGCATATTATTATATCCTCTGTACTGTCTTAGACCTGGACGAGAAAATCTCTTAATCCCTACGATCGCATCTTCTTTTAGAAGAACTTTGATTCTGATATCTGATTTTTCTTTTGCAACGATTTTGAAGCCACGGATATACCCTTCTTCCTTCATAACCTTACAAACACCAGCTTTTACTTTACTTGCAGGAAACTCAACACGATCATGTCCGGCCTGGATGGCGTTTCTGATTCTTGTTAGCATGTCCGCTATAGGATCTGTCATCATATCTAATTCTCCTCAATCACCAACTAGACTTAGTTACACCAGGTAGCATCCCTCTCAAGGCGAGTCTTCTAAACTCAAGTCTTGAAAGTCCAAACGCTCTGTACACACCACGTGAACGACCTGTTATTACACAACGATTTCTTACTCTGTTTTCACAAGAGTTACGTGGTAGCTTTTGGAGCTTGTCCTGAGCTGCCCAACGTTCATCGTCAGTTAAGTTTGTATTTTTCACAGTAGCTCTAAGCTCTTTTCTAAGCTTAAGATGCTTTTCTGCCATCTTTCTTCTTTTATCGTTACTTACGATCTTTGCTCTTCTTGGCATACGAGTTTCCTCTTATCTTATTGTTGAAAAGGCATACCAAATTGCTTAAGCAATTCACGCCCTTCCTCGTCATTATTAGCAGTAGTTACAAATGAAATCCCGATACCACGAACTTTATCAATTTTGTCGTAGTTGATTTCTGGGAAGATGATTTGCTCTTTTAATCCAAGAGTATAATTTCCTCTTCCATCAAATGCTTTCTTGTTAACACCACGAAAGTCACGAACTCTTGGAAGCGTAATTGAAACTAGACGATCAAGAAATTCATACATTCTTTCTCCTCTAAGAGTTACGTTTGCACCAAGTGCCTGTCCTTCACGAAGCTTAAAACCAGCAATTGATTTTCTAGCTTTAGCAACAACCGGCTTTTGACCAGTAATCGCTTCAAGATCAGCCATAATTCCGTCAACTGTTTTTGAATTCGTAACACAATCTTTAGTTACACAGTTAACAACAATTTTTTCCAGCTTCGGGATTAGATGTGGGTTTGTATAATTAAATTTACCCTTCATCTCTCCGATGATCTCTTTATTGTATTTTTCGCTTAATCTACTCATCATAAACCTTCTTAATTACAGCTCAGTTCCACAAGAAACCGCTACGCGAATATTTTTTCCATCTTTGTTCACAATTTTAACTCTAGTAGCTTTATTAGTTTTTGGACTAACAACTGCCACGTTAGAGATATGAACAGGGGCCTCTTTTTCAGTAATTCCACCGGCTGGGTTTTCTTGAGTTGGCTTAACGGCTTTTTTAACTACGTTACAACCACCAACGATTACACGGTTTTGCTTTCTAAAGATTTGAAGAACATTTCCTTTCTTACCTTTATCTTTTCCAGCTAAAATTACTACTTCGTCACTTACTCTTAACTTTTCCATTTCAATCCTCTTATAGAACTTCTGGTGCTAGTGAACAGATCTTTGTGAAGCTACGTCCACGAAGTTCTCTTGCTACTGGCCCAAAAATACGAGTTCCAACAGGTTCATTATTTGTTCCTAAAATCACAACGCTGTTCTTATCGAACTGGATGTACGATCCATCTTCTCTTCTGATCGGGTACTTCGTACGAACGATAACAGCCTTCTTAACGTCACCCTTCTTGATTTTTCCACCAGGAAGAGCTTGCTGAACAGCTACTACAACGATATCTCCAAGACCAGCTGACATTCTTTTAGAACCACCAAGAACTTTAATACACTTAACTTCTTTGGCTCCAGAGTTGTCTGCTACGTCCATTTTTGATTGCATTTGAATCATTACTTACTCCAACTCGCCTTAATTACTTATTAACGCTTACAAGTTCCCATTTCTTTAACTTAGAATGAGCTCTTGATTCGATGATTGTTACTTTATCCCCAACTTTTGCAGTGTTAGCCGCATCGTGAGCATGGTACTTCTTTGAAGAGTTTACGAACTTACTATAAGTTCTGTGCTTAAAACGACGAAGAACATTTACAACAATTGTCTGCTCGTTCTTATCGCTAACTACAACACCTTCAAGTGTTCTTTTAAATGCTTTTTGTTCGCTCATTACTTACCTCTACTCGCGCTCTTAGCCGTTAAGAGCTTGGCAATATTCTTTTTACCAATTTTTAAAAGATGTGGTTTATCGATACCAGAAGCAACTTTTTGCATTCTGATGTTAAAAAGCTCAGTTCTGATCTCTTCAACTTTTGAGTCGATTTGCTTCGCATCCCAACCTTTAACTTCTTCATATTTCAACGTTTCAATTGCCATATCTGCCTCTAATTATTCCATTTCTCTTTTTACAATCTTCGTCTTAACTGGAAGTTTGTAACAAGCAAGCTTTAGTGCTTCGATGCTTAATTCTGGTTCAGTATGCTTAATCTCAAATAAAATACGCCCAGGCTTAACCACTGCAACCCATGAGTCTGGTGAACCTTTACCCTTACCCATACGAACTTCAGCAGGCTTTCTCGTTAGAGACTTGTCTGGGAAGATCTTGATCCATACCTGTCCACCCCTCTTAATCTTACGAGTCATGGCGATACGAGCAGCTTCAATCTGACGGTTAGTGATATAACCACAAGAAACAGCCTGTATACCGTATTCACCAAAAGTGATAGTATTTCCACGGTTAGCTTTGCCTTTCATACGGCCTTTTTGTTGCTTTCTGTGTTTTACTTTTTTAGGACTTAACATTTTCCAATTCCTTTAAATTAAGAGCAAAAACTCTTACTTATAAATCTCACCCTTATATACCCAAACTTTAACGCCAATAACTCCATAAGTAGTTTTGGCTTCTGCTGTATTGTAATCAATATCAGCTCTTAGAGTATGAAGAGGAACCTTTCTTTCTGAGTATCCTTCAGCTCTTGCCATCTCAGCTCCACCAAGACGACCAGCAGTTCTAACACGGATACCTTTAACACCTGCGCGGAAAGCTGATTGCATAACCTTTTTCATAGCTCTTCTGAAAGCAACACGCTTTTCAAGTTGAGCTGCGATATTTTCTGCAATTAACTTCGCATCAGCGTCTGGTCTCTTAACTTCAGCAATATTGAAGATAAGAGTTCCTTTAGTAAGTTTCTTAAGGTCACCACGAATTTTATCAATTCCAGTACCTTTTTTACCGATAGCCACACCTGGCTTAGCAGTATTTACTGTAACTTTAACTTGATCAGAAGTTCTTGAAATATCAACGCTAGCTACAGCTGCATTTTTCATGTTCGTTTCAATGTAGTTACGGATAGCTAAATCTTCGTGAAGGTTAGTCGCATAAGCACGCTTATCAGTGTACCAGTTTGACTGCCAACCTTTGATGTAACCTAGTCTAAATCCATATGGATGTACTTTTTGTCCCATTCTATCCTTCCTATGCTTCTTTCAGTTCTAAAGTTACGTGACTAGTTCTTTTACGAATTCTAAAGGCACGACCTTGGGCACGTGGCTGAATTCTTTTAAGAGTTGGCCCTTCGTTCGCGTATAGAGTTCCAACAACGAGATTATCGATATCGTACTTTCCAGACTCTTGAGCGATAGCTAGTCCACTATTAATTAATTTAGCCAAAACAATGGCCGTTTCTTTCTTCTCACAAAAGCGAAGAGTTCTTAATGCATCAGAAGCTTTCTTGTTTCTGATAAGATCACAAACAAGTCTAACTTTACGGGGAGCAATACCAACTCTGCTGTTTTTAACTGTTATAGCCATTATTCCCTACCTACTTTTTCCCTTTCTTGTCAGCACCGTGACCAGAATAGGTTCTTGTTAATGCAAATTCCCCTAACTTGTGACCAATCATATTGTCAGTAACGTATACAGGGATAAACTTCTTGCCGTTATGAACAGCGAAAGTAAGTCCGATAAATTCAGGTACGATCGTCGAACGACGTGACCAAGTCTTAATGACCTTTGAAGATCTAGCTTTGTCACCATCAAGTTCCATCGCTTTCTTAATAAGCGATTGATCAACAAATGGTCCCTTTTTAAGTGATCGAGACATATTTTCTCCTTAAAGCCTAATGGCTTATTTCTTATTTCTTCTTTTAACAATAAAACGGTCAGTTCTCTTGTTCTTCCTAGTCTTGTAACCTTTTGTAGGCATTCCCCAAGGAGAAACAGGATGACGACCACCCGATGTACGACCTTCACCACCACCATGTGGGTGATCAACTGGGTTCATAGCAACACCACGTACAGTTGGACGACGTCCTAACCAACGAGCTCTACCAGCTTTACCAAGTTGACGTTTTTCATGATCAAGATTTCCAACCTGACCAATAGTCGCTCGACAAGTAAGTTTAACTTTTCTTAGTTCTCCCGATGGCATTCTTAGAAGAACTGAATCTCCTTCTTTCGCCATAACTTGAACATAAGCTCCAGCAGATCTAGCCATTTGACCACCAGCACCTGGGTTTAGTTCAACATTATGAACTAAAGTACCAACTGGAATATCAGCTAGAAGCTTAGAGTTACCTGTCTTAATATCCGCGTCTTTTGAAGAGATCACAGTATCACCAACATTTAGTCCAAGAGGAGCTAAGATGTAACACTTGTAACCGTCTGCATAAGCAAGTTGAGCGATATGACATGTTCTATTTGGATCATAAACAATCGCTTGAACCTTTGCAGGGATATCTAATTTATTTCTTTTAAAATCAATAGTTCTATATCTTCTCTTAACTCCGCCACCTTTATGACGACAAGTAATTCTACCGTGGTTATTACGACCACCAGTTGAACTCTTTGAACCGAGCATACCTTTTAGAGGTTTAACCCCTTTAGTAAGCCCTTCCGAAGTAACTACCGCAGTATTTCTAAGAGAAGGTGTTGTTGGTTTAAACTTACGAATTCCCATCATTCAATCCTTATACGCCTTTAAAAAATTCTATTCTTTGTCCCTCTTTAAGCTGAACAAATGCCTTCTTGGTCTTTGGCGTTTTCTTGACAGATTTCCCTGCTCTTACGAGTTTTCCAGGAGCAATACTTGTCTTAACATTTAATACTTTTACATCATAAAGCTTTTCTACAGCTGACTTGATTTGATTCTTGTTCGCACCTAGTGCAACCATAAAACCAAAACGGTTAAATTTGTCAGATCCAGTTGAAGCTTTTTCAGTAATCAATGGTTTCAGTAATACGTCTTGCATTTGCATAATTACACCACTCGATTAAGAAGCGTTTCGAGTGCTTCTTTTTCAATTACTAGGTTTTCAAATTTAACAGCTTCATAAACACTAAAACCTTTTACTGGAATACCTTTACCCCATTGAAGGTTTTTAGCTGCACGTAGTGCAAGAGAATCGCTTGCTGCAGTTACAACTAGAGCAGGAAGAAGACCTTTATCATTTAAAGTCTTGAACATACCTTTAGTCTTTCCATCAGAATCAAGCTTTTCAACTACAGTAAGTTTTCCAGCCTGAAGCTTGTCAGCAATAATCGATTGGATCCCTTTAAGAGCCATCTTCTTATTTACGTTTTGAGAATAGTCCCTTGGAGTTGGACCAAATGCGGTTCCACCGCCAACCATTAAAGGTGATCTTGAAGAACCCTGACGAGCTCTACCAGTACCTTTTTGCTTAAATGGCTTAGCTCCACCACCACGCTTATTACCACGAGTCTTAGTACTGTGAGTACCTTGACGACGGCCAGCTAAAGTAGCTTTAACGATTTGGTGAACTACAGGAACATTAATATCATCAGCAGTTAGGCTAACTTCAGTAGTAAGCTTTCCGCTAGATTCAAATTTTGAGTTAAGTACGGTTATATCAGTCATAGTCTACCCCTACTTCTTCACAGCTTTAGAGATTCTAAGAAAACCAGACTTAGAACCTGGAACTGATCCCTTAACTAGTAAGTAACCTTGTTCCTTGTTAAGCTCAACTACCTGAAGGTTCTGAACAGTCTTCTGTTTAGCACCCATGTGACCAGGAAGTTTTTTGCCTTTTATTACACGCCCAGGAGAAGCACACATACCAATTGAACCAGGAGCACGGTGAAATTTTGAACCGTGAGCAGCTGGACCACCTTGGAAGTTCCATCTCTTCATAACACCTTGGAAGCCCTTACCTTTTGAAATACCGGTAACGTCAATAAAAGAGTCTTTAGAAAAACTTTCTAAAGATACTTCTTTTCCAAGAGCATCAGCAGAAGCACCTTCAGCCTTAACTTCACCAAAGCGAGTTAAGTGATCAGTGATACCTGCCTTTTTCAAATGTCCTTTCGTGGGATTATTAAGAAGTTTTTCACGCTTAACATTGTAAGCAAGTTGATAAGCTTCATAACCGTCAGTCTCTTTAGTTTTCACTTGAGCTACACGGTTAGGGATTAACTTAACAACAGTAACTGGAACATGATTTCCAGCATCATCAAAAATTCGAGTCATACCGGCCTTGACTCCGTAAAATACGGGTAGGTCAACAGCGGTCGAGACTTCTTTCTTTTCTTCTTCAGCGGGAGCTTCAGCTTCTACTTCAGGAGAGGTCGTTTCTTCAGTCATTCATCCTCCACAGCATCACCCAGCCTATCTGGGATGCGTTCGCGGTTATTAAATTTAAATCTTCGTTAAAAGATCTAAGCCTAGTACTTGATCTCTACATCAACACCTGAAGATAGGTCTAATTTCATTAGGCTATCAACGGTTTGTTGAGTTGGGTCAACAATATCAATCAATCTTTTGTGGGTTCTCATTTCAAACTGCTCGCGCGCTTTCTTATCTTTGTGAGGTGATCTTAGAACTGTGAACTTATTGATCTCAGTTGGAAGAGGAATTGGACCAGCAACGCGGGCTCCAGTTTCTTTCGCTGTTTGAACAATTTCATTAACTGAATTATCCAATAATTTGTGATCGTACGCTCTTAGTTTAATTCTCAGTCTCGACGCTTTCATGCCTTACTAACCCTCTAGTATTTGATTGAATATGGTTTTTAAGTTTTATAGGGCCCTTTGTCAACATGCTGATTTCAGATTTTGTCAAAAAATGTAAGGTATTTTTGCTTTTATTTTGCATTACGGCCAACGCAGAGCGCATGGCCAAACAAATTAGATATAAATTCCGCGTTTTTCCATCAATTCCTTGGCTAACGCGTTAGGAATATCAACATATTTATCAAAATTCATAGTAAAGCTGGCTCGGCCCTGGGATTTGGACCTTAAATCTGTACTATAACCAAACATCTCAGAAAGTGGGACCTCAGCCTCAATTTGCTCTTTATTTTGCTTGGCTCCCATATTTAGAATTTTTCCACGCTTCATATTTATGTCTGAAATAACATCCCCGGTATATTCTGAAGGGCTGATTACTTCTAGTGCCATTACTGGTTCTAAAAGTTTAACTCCGGCCTTTTGGCAAGCATCACGAAAGGCCTGTGAAGCTGCAATTGAATAAGCCACTTCACTTGAATCTTCTTCTCTATATTCTGCTCTTACTAATGTGGCTTTAATATTAATAAAAGGATAACCCGCGAGAGCTCCACCAGGAGCTGTATCGTGAATACTTTTTTCAATTGAATCTAAAAACTCTTGAGGAAGATCTTTTTTGGTTAACTCAGTTTCAAAATGAACACCACCTTGTTCATCAAAAGGTTCAACCTTAATTTCACAATGACCAAACTGAACTTTGCCGGCCTGTTCTTTATTAAAAGTTGACTCCGCTTTAGACTCTTTAAGAATACTTTCTCTATAAGAAACTTGTGGAGAACCAACTCGAACACCAACCTTAAACTCTCGCTGTAATCGATCAGCAATAATCTCTAGGTGTAACTCTCCCATTCCGAAAATTAAAAGCTGTCCTGTTTCTTTATTATTTCTATAGGTAAAAGATGGATCTTCTATTTTTAACTGCTCTAGTGACGTCATTAGTTTTTTTTCATCAGCAGTTGTTTTTGGTTCGATTGCAACAGAAATCACAGTCTCTGGAAACTCCATTAGATCATAAACGATAGGTTTATGATCAGTACAAAGTGTCTCACCTGTTGTTGTAAATTTTAATCCGGAAATGGCAACAATATCCCCGGCCTTAGCTTCTTGAAGCTCAGTTCTTTTATCTGCATGCATTTGAAGAATTTTGTTAACTCTTTCTTTTTTCTTTTTATGTGGATTAAAAATACTCTGCCCCATTTTCATGGTTCCAGAATATATTCTTACAAAAGTTAAGCTTCCAACAAATGGGTCCGTGGCAATTTTAAAGGCTAACCCACTAAAGACATCAGACTCATCAGGCTTCCTCACCTCTACCTTATCAGGATCCTTTGCACTTACTCCTTTGATTTCACCTCTCTCAACTGGATTAGGTAAATAATCTACGACAGCATCAAGAAGAGTTTGAACACCTTTATTTTTGAATGCAGAACCGCAAAGAACTGGAATAAAATTATGTTCTATAACAGCAGCTCTCATAACTTTTTTAATTTCATCGATAGTAATTTCTTCGCCACCTAAATATTTTTCTGCAAAATCATCATCATAATCAGCAAGTGACTCGATCAATTCTTCTCTTGATGAGGTTGCTTGATCCATTAGATCTGCCGGAATCTCTTCTTCGGTAACTGTTGCTCCTAAGTCACCTTCAGAAAATCTTATGGCCTTCATTTTTAGAAGATCTATAATTCCAGAAAATTCATCTTCAGATCCAATGGGAAGCTGAATAGCAGCTGCCGTCTTATCTAGTTTTTCACGAATCTCTGTTACACAGTTTTCAAAATCAGATCCCATTCGGTCCATTTTATTAACAAAGGCGATCCTTGGGACATTGTATTTATCAGCCTGCCCCCAAACTGTTTCTGACTGAGGCTCAACGCCTGAGACAGCATCAAAAACACCAACGGCCCCATCTAAAACTCTTAAAGATCTTTCTACTTCTATCGTGAAATCAACATGCCCTGGAGTATCGATAATATTGATATTGGTTTTTTTCCAGTCACAAGTGGTAGCGGCAGAAGTGATAGTAATCCCTCTTTCCTGCTCTTGCTCCATCCAGTCCATAGTGGCAGCGCCATCATGAACTTCTCCAATTTTATGGCTTTTACCCGTATAGAAGAGAATACGCTCAGTAGTAGTCGTCTTTCCTGCATCAATATGGGCCATAATCCCAATATTTCTAATGTTCTCTATTTTAGCCATATATGTATTTTAGGATAAAAAAAAGGCCCTGTCGTCGTGAAACGAGAGGGCCTTCTCATAATTAAACTTTATTTTTTTTTAAATCACCACTTCAAGTGAGCAAAAGCTTTGTTAGCTTCAGCCATTTTGTAAACGTCTTCACGTTTCTTAACAGCTCCACCACGGTTTTCAGCAGCATCGATGATCTCATCAGCTAAACGCTCAACCATAGTTTTACCGTTTCTTCCTTTTGAGTACTCACGTAACCAACGTAGCGCCAATGACTGACGACGTGCTGGACGTACTTCAACTGGAATTTGGTAAGTGGCACCACCAATACGACGAGACTTAACCTCAACCGCTGGTTTAATATTTGAAAGAGCTTTCTTAAAAACTTTAAGAGGCTCATCACCTGTTTTCTTCTCTACTAAATCCATTGCACCGTAAAAGATTTTTTCAGCAACAGATTTTTTTCCACCTAGCATTAGTGAGTTAACACATTTTGTAACTACGATGTCTTGGAATCTTGGATCAGGAAGAACCTGTCTTGGGACTGCTCTATGCTTTCTACTCATACTTTCCTCTCTTCACCCTATATAAATAGGATTACTCTTATTAAACCAAGTCCACCATTCACAGGAATGGTGGCAGTTTAATTAGTTAGTTAATTACTTCTTAGGTTTTTTACAACCGTACTTAGAACGACGTTGACCACGCTTATCTACACCAGTCGCATCAAGTGCTCCACGGATAGTATGGTAACGAACACCAGGAAGATCTTTTACTCTACCACCTCTAATAAGAACAATACTATGCTCTTGAAGGTTGTGACCTTCACCACCAATGTATGAAGTTACTTCAAAACCACTGGTTAGCTTAACTCTACAAACCTTTCTCATAGCAGAGTTAGGTTTCTTTGGAGTCGTTGTGTAAACTCTAGTACATACACCACGTCTTTGAGGACAGGCCTTCAAAGCAGGTGATTTAGTTTTTGAAAATTTGTCAGTTCTACCTTTACGGATTAACTGGTTAATCGTTGGCATTCTCAGCTCCCTTTAATCAACATTTAGCTCAACATTTAAAAACTAGCTAGTCTATGTAACACCGCAAACTAGCTAGTACAAGTATATTTACCTCTTTAAACCATAAATGGCGCTGCTTCTTCAGCACCTGGCTCTAAAACATCCTCACACACTGCATCAAAGTCGCGATATTTCGAAATACCGGTTCCAGCAGGAATCAGACGTCCCATAATTACGTTTTCTTTAAGACCTCTAAGAGCATCACTTTTTCCTTCAAGAGCAGCTTGGGTAAGAACCTTAGTTGTCTCTTGGAAAGATGCCGCAGAAATAAATGAATCCGTAGTTAATGAAGCTTTTGTAATCCCAAGTAATAATGGTCTGGCCTGAGCAGGTGCCTCGCCGTTTGCAACGAGCTCCTCATTAGTTTCCATCCATTGACCCTTAGTAATAGAATCTCCAACGATGTAGTGAGAATCACCAGCATCAGTTATGAGAACTTTCTTAAGCAT
Organism: Halobacteriovorax sp.; assembly: GCA_002720865.1. Lineage (GTDB taxonomy): Bacteria > Bdellovibrionota > Bacteriovoracia > Bacteriovoracales > Bacteriovoracaceae. The sequence continues at coordinate 352,092 of PBIO01000014.1, read as the reverse complement.
CTGACTTACAATAACTTCGATATGCTTATCATCGATCTTAACACCTTGAAGTCTATAAACTTCTTGGATCTCATCTACGATATAACGAGCTAGGGCCTTAATTCCCATTACTCTAAGAATATCATGTGGGTTAGAAGGACCATCCATAATTGGCTCACCAGCACGGATATAATCACCTTCATTAACAATTACATAACGTCCTTTAGGAACACTATAAGTAACTGGCTCTCCACCATCTTCTGGTCTAACAAGAATCTTTCTGTTTCCTCTTAACTCAGGACCAAATTCAATCGTACCAGCGATGTCAGCAATCTGAGCAGCGTTGGCCGGGTTACGAGCTTCAAAAAGTTCTGCAACTCTTGGAAGACCACCGGTAATATCTTTTGTCTTAGTTGTTTCACGAGCAAGCTTAGAAACGGCAGAACCGGCTTCGATACTTGCACCATCAGTAACCATAATATTGGCACCAACTTGAAGACGATAACTAGCGTGTCTTTTTGTTCCAGGAATTACAATCGGCTTACCTTCAGAATCAACAATTGTAATTCTAGGCTGAAGTGAAGGATCCTTAGATTCTGTAACAATTCTATTAGTTAAACCTGTAACAGCATCAACCTGCTCATTTACTGTAGAACCAGAGATAAGGTCTTCATATTTAATTGTACCTGAAACTTCAGTAAGAAGTGGAATTGAGAACGGGTCCCATTCAACAACTCTATCACCAACTTTAACTTCATCACCATCTACAGCGAATAGTTTTGCACCGTAAGGAGTTGGATAGCGTTCTTTTTCAGCTCCTTGAGCTGTCTTAACAACAATCTCACCAACTTTATTCATTACGATTTTATCGCCAGTTGCAGTAGTAGCAAAAGTAACGTTTTCTAAATGGATAACACCAGCTGTTCTAACTTCAGTCTTGTTAACTTGTGCACCAGCAGTTGCAGTACCACCAACGTGGAAAGTACGCATCGTAAGCTGTGTACCAGGTTCACCAATTGATTGAGCTGCAATAACTCCAACTGTTTCACCAACTGAAACCATTGTTCCACGAGCGAGGTCACGACCAAAACAAAGTGCACAGAACCCATGTCTTTCACGACATGTAAGAACTGATCTAACTTTAATTTGATCGACTTCTTTTTCTTTTAGAATCGCGTAGTCATCTTCGGTCAACATATATCCACGTGGAAAAATTTCTTCCCCTGTAGGATCAACAATTGGTGTTGAAGTAACACGTCCCATAGCTCTTTCAGCTACGTGTTCAACGATCTCACCAGCTTCAATTCTTGATGTAAGAACGATACCGTCTTGAGAACCACAGTCTTCATTTCTAATAATACCATCTTGAGCTACGTCAACTAGACGACGAGTCAAGTAACCAGAGTTAGCAGTTTTAAGTGCCGTATCGGCTAGACCCTTACGGGCACCGTGGGTAGAAGCGAAATACTGAAGAACGTCTAGACCTTCACGGAAGTTAGCCGTAATTGGTGTTTCAATAATTTCACCTGAAGGTTTTGCCATAAGACCACGCATACCAGCTAACTGTCTCATCTGAGTAGTAGAACCCCTTGCTCCAGAGTCAGCCATCATAAATAGTGCGTTGAATGAAGGAGCCTTAATTTCTTCTTCTCCTTTTACATCACTTGTAAAAGTATCAGTTGAAATTTGCTCAAGCATAACTTTTGTTAGCTTCTCATTTGTCTGGGCCCAAACATCGACGATCTTATTGTATCGCTCTCCGTTTGTAATAGAACCTTCGTTATATTCTTCTGTAATTTTATCAACTTCCGCTGAAGCAGCACCAAGGATATTTGGTTTCTCATCAGGAATCGTCATATCGTTAACGTTAATAGAGATACCAGCTTTAGTTGCGTAAGAATAACCAAGTCTCATTAGTGAATCAGCTAAAAGAACAGTGTCTTTTTCCGTACCGATTCTATAAGCATGGTCAATCAGAGCTCCTAGAGGTTTTTTCCCTAGAACTTTATTGATATCTGCATAAGTTAAACAAGCAGGAACTGCATCGTAAACGAATGTACGACCAACAGTAGTATCAACCATCTCTCCTTCAATACGAACCTTAATAGGTGCTTGTAGGTGAAGGTTTCCTGAGTGGTAAGCAAACTGTGCTTCTTCTTTTGAAGAAAAGGTTTTTCCATATCCACGTGCATAAGGACGAATTCTAGTCATGTAATAAAGACCTAGAACGATATCCTGTGATGGAACGATAATTGGGTTACCATCTTTTGGAGATAGAATATTGTTTGTCGACATTGCAAGAACACGACATTCAATTTGTGCTTCAAGAGACAATGGAACGTGAACGGCCATCTGGTCACCGTCGAAGTCGGCATTAAAGGCCGTACAAACAAGTGGGTGAAGATTGATAGCTTTACCTTCAATAAGAATTGGCTCAAACGCCTGAATACCAAGACGGTGAAGAGTAGGTGCACGGTTAAGAAGCACTGGGTGCTCTTGAACAACTTCATCAAGGATATCCCATACTTCTTGTTTCTGCTGATCAACCATACGCTTAGCTACTTTAATAGTTGTACAGTGACCTTTTTCAATTAGTTTGTTGTAAATAAAAGGCTTGAATAGCTCTAGACCCATAAGCTTGGGAAGACCACATTGATGAAGTCTAAGAGATGGACCAACAACGATAACCGAACGACCAGAATAATCAACACGTTTACCAAGTAAGTTTTGTCTAAAACGACCTTGCTTACCTTTTAACATATCGGAAAGTGATCTTAGTGGACGCTTATTAGCACCAGTGAAAACCTTTCCTCTTCTTCCGTTATCAAAAAGAGCGTCAACAGCTTCTTGAAGCATTCTCTTTTCATTACGGATAATAATTTCTGGAGCGTTAAGCTCTTTTAGTCTTTTAAGACGATTGTTTCTATTAATTACACGACGGTAAAGGTCGTTAAGATCAGAAGTTGCAAATCTACCTGCTTCTAGAGGTACTAGAGGACGAAGATCCGGTGGAAGAACTGGAATAACTTCCATCATAAACCACTCAGGCTTATTGTCAGACTTAAGAAGTGACTCAACAACTTTAAGTCTCTTAACTAATTTCTGACGAGCAATTTCTGTCGTTGTATTCATTAAGGCTCTTCTAAGTTCTTTATTATCGATATCGATATCAACTTTTCTTAGAAGTTCTTTAACAGTTTCACCGCCCATTCCTGCTTCAAACTTAATTCCCTTTTCTTTGAGGTCATTAAATAGTTGTTCAGAAATTACAGCTCCAACTTCAAGTCCAGCTTCTTCGTTTTCTTCAGAAGTAGCTGTTACAATGTACGCTTCGTAATAAAGAACTTTTTCAAGTTCTTTAAGTGTTAGGTTAAGAATAGCGCCAATTCTTGAAGGAAGTGATCTTAAGAACCAAATATGAGCAACAGGTGCTGCTAATTCGATATGACCACATCTTTCACGGCGTACTTTAGAAAGTGTAACTTCAACACCACACTTCTCACAAACTACACCTCTGTGCTTCATTCTTTTATACTTACCGCAGATACACTCATAATCTTTTACTGGTCCAAAGATTTTGGCACAAAAAAGACCATCTCTTTCAGGCTTGAAAGTACGGTAGTTAATTGTTTCTGGCTTTTTAACTTCACCAAATGACCATTCACGAATGGTATCAGGAGAAGCCATCTTAATTGAGACGGCTTCTACACTAATCGGATCTTTTGGTTTGTCGAAAAAGTTCAAAAGGTCTTTCATTTTATTTCCTCTTTAGGTTTTTTAAAAACTCTAATGTATTTAGCTAAACGTCGTTTCTTCCTCAGTACTTTCCTCAAGTTTCACATCCAAACAAAGGGCTTGAAGCTCTCTGATAAGAACGTTGAAAGACTCTGGAAGACCAGGTTCAAGTACTTGCTCACCTTTAACAATTGATTCATACATTCTTGTACGTCCAATAACGTCATCCGACTTAACAGTGAGGAATTCTTGAAGTGTATAAGCAGCACCGTAGGCTTCAAGGGCCCAAACTTCCATTTCTCCAAGTCTCTGACCACCAAACTGAGCTTTACCGCCTAATGGCTGCTGAGTAACAAGTGAGTAAGGTCCTGTAGAACGAGCGTGAAGTTTTTCATCAACAAGGTGATGCAGTTTTAGCATGTACATGGCACCAACGGTTACATCTTCCGAGAAAGCGTCACCAGTAAGACCATCAAATAAAGTCGTTTTACCATTTTGTTCAAGCTCAGCTAGGTCAAACATTCTATGAATGTCTTTCTCAGTAGCGCCGTCGAAAACCGGAGTAGAGAACCTAACACCTGTAGAAAGTTGTTTTGCAACTTCCATAACTTTTTTATCAGATGCTTTAGCTAGCCACTTTTTAACGTCTTCAGTTTCATAAATTTTATAGATGAAATCTCTCATTTCATCTGCTTTTGCTCTTTCCTCTAGCATTACTTTGATCTTTTCACCTAGACCACGTCCGGCCCAACCAAGGTGAAGCTCTAAAAGCTGACCAATATTCATACGAGAAGGAACACCAAGGGGGTTAAGAACAATCTCAACCGGCTGACCGTCAGCTAGGAATGGCATATCTTCTTGAGGAAGAACGTTAGAAATCACACCTTTGTTACCGTGACGCCCGGCCATTTTATCACCTGGCTGAAGCTTACGCTTAATAGCAACATAAACAGTCACTTTCTTGATAACACCTGGAAGAAGTTCATCTCCACGGTTAAGTTTTGCAATTTCTTCGTTTGCTTTAGTACGAACTCTATTGATTCTGTTTCTAACATCCGCAAAGTATTCAGAAACTTTTTCTTCAAGCGATGCTTCTAATGGAAGATATCCGATTAGCTCGAATGGAATTCCAGAAAGTGTATCTGCTTTGATTTCTGAACCTTTTGGAAGAAGTTCTGTTGAACCATCTTCAGAAACAAGACTATCTGTTGTAGAAGCACCCTTTAAAATCTTTGAGATTTTTTGGATGGCTGATGTTTGAATCGCTTTAATTTCGATTCTCTCATCTCTTCTTATTAGAGTTGTTTCATAATCAATGATTTCTTTTGATCTACTATCAAGCTCAACACCCTCACGAGTATAAACTTTAGCGTCAATAACAGTACCACGAACAGAAGAAGGAACTCTTAATGAAGTATCCTTAACATCTCCAGCTTTATCACCAAAGATAGCTTTAAGAAGTTTCTCTTCAGGAGAAAGCTGAGTTTCACCTTTTGGAGTAATTTTACCTACTAGGATATCCCCTGGCTTAATGATCGCACCTACACGAACAATACCAGCTTCATCAAGGTCACTTAGAGCTTCTTCACTTACGTTTGGAATATCTCTAGTGATTTCTTCTTTACCAAGTTTTGTATCACGAGCTTCTACTTCAAAGGCTTCAATATGAACTGAAGTAAAAACGTCTTTTGCCAGAAGGTTTTCACTAATAAGAATTGAATCTTCATAGTTGTAACCACCCCATGGCATGAATGCCACAAGAACGTTTTGACCTAAGGCTAAATCCCCGTACTGAGTACCAGGACCATCAGCGATAACCTGTCCTTTAAGAACCGTGTCACCTTCTTTAACGAGGGCTTTTTGGTTATTACAGGTATTCTGGTTAGTTCTTTGGTATTTGATAAGTTTGTAGATATCAACACCTGATTCACCTTCAGTGAACTTATCTCTTTGAACAACGATTCTATTTGAATCAACAAAGATAACTCTCCCTGATTCTTTTGCGAAAAGAATTGCACCAGAATCTCTAGCGATAATTTTTTCAACACCAGTACCAACGATTGGAGCATCAGTCTTAACAACAGGCACGGCCTGTCTCATCATGTTCGATCCCATCAATGCACGGTTAGCATCATCATGCTCCAAGAAAGGAATCAATGATGTTGCCATCGAGATCATCTGCGATGGTGAAACGTCCATAAGTTCAACGTCTTCTTTATCAACGAGACGGAAGTCACCGTTGTCACGAGCTGGAATATGGTCACCAGTTATTTTTCCATTTTCGATATGATTAATATCGATCTGAGCAATAACTTTCCCTTCTTCTTCAAATGCTGTGTAGTACTTAGGAGCACTGATCTTTTCATTTTCAACAGTCTGGTAAGGAGTTTCAATAAATCCGTAGTCAGAAACTCTTGCAAATGTGGCAAGTGAAGTAATTAGACCAATATTCGGTCCTTCAGGAGTCTCAACCGGACACATACGTCCGTAGTGTGTTGAGTGAACGTCACGAACCTCAAATCCAGCACGCTCACGAGTAAGACCACCTGGCCCTAGGGCTGAAAGTCTTCTTTTGTGAGTTACTTCAGATAATGGGTTCGTTTGATCCATAAACTGTGAAAGTTGTGATGAACCAAAAAACTCTTTAATAGCCGCAGAAACTGGTTTTTGATTTACCAGATCGTAAGGCATCATTGTTTCAATTTCTTGAATAGCCATTCTTTCACGAACAGCTCTTTCCATTCTTACTAGACCAACTCTAAATTGGTTCTCAAGAAGTTCACCAACTGCACGAACTCTACGGTTACCAAGGTGATCAATATCATCAACCTTACCTTTTCCGTTACTTAGTTCTACTAAGTATTGAGCCGTTCTAAGAATATCGTCATGAGTAAGAACAGTTCTTTCTACAGGAATATCCATTCCAAATTTGTAATTAATCTTCATACGACCAACTTTCGAAAGGTCATATCTAGTGTCATCGAAAAATAGACTTTGGAATAGAGCATCAGCAGCTTCAACTGTTGGCGGCTCACCTGGTCTTAATCTTTCGAAAATCTTGATTAAGGCATCATCTTGAGAGTCAGTCTTATCAATTAAAAGAGTGTTTCTGATTTGATCACCGTAGTTGATCATATCAATATAAAGAAGTTTTACTTCCTTAATTCCGGCAGAAACAAGTTCTGCTATTTTAACTTCACTTAAAGCCTCGTTAGCAAGACAAAGAACCTCACCGGTAGCTTCATCAAAAAGGTCTTCAGCAACAACTTTTCCAATAACTTCTTCAAGCTCAGCAGGAATTGTATCAACTCCAGCTTCGTTAAGTTTACGGATCGAAGCTTTAGTAAACTTCTTCCCTTTTTTAACGATAACTTCACCTTTCTTATCAAGGATATCATTAAAAGCTCTAGTTCCAGAAAGAAGGCTAACATCTAACTTTCTAGTGAACGTACCTTCTTTACTAATAAGTAGAGTTTCATTTTTATAGAATTGCTCTAAGATTTGCTCAGTACTGTATCCCATGGCTTTAAGAACCACAGTTGCATGAAGCTTTCTTTTTCTATCAATTCTAGCGAATAGAATATTTTTATGATCAAACTCAAAGTCTAACCAAGAACCTCTATGAGGAATAATTCTTGAAGAATATAGAAGCTTACCGCTTGAGTGCTTCTTTCCGCTATCATGCTCAAAGATAATCCCTGGAGATCTATGTAACTGAGAAACGATAACCCTCTCTGTACCATTATAAACAAATGATCCCGTATCAGACATGAGAGGAATATTACCAAGATAAACTTCTTGTTCCTTAATAGAAGAAACTGTTCTTTGCTCTTCTCCATCCTTATCTACATTTACTTCATAGAAAACTAGACGAACAACAACTTTCAAAGGGGCTTCATAAGAAAGACCTCTTTGACGACATTCCTTTATAGGATACTTCGGCTCTTCGAGAGCATAGCTCACGAACTCGAGAGAAACTGTCTTATTAAAATCGTGAATTGGAAATACGGATTTAAAGACGTGTTGAAGTCCTATCTCTGCACGTTTTGCCGGTGGGATATCCCTCTGTAAGAAATCTTCGAAAGACTTAGTCTGAAGTTTCATTAGAGGAGGAGTATCGAGTACGACAGGTGCTGTAGAGAAGTTCTTTCTGTACCATTCATTAGGCGAAAAAACCTGTGTCATTTTGCAGTCTCCTTCGAGAGCAACTTTTCCCTACTAAGGGTTAAGTTTATCTGATTGTTTTAATTAATTATTTTTTTAAATACAAAAAGGCGTGAAAACGGATTCCGCTTCCACACCTTTATAAAACTAAATTTTAAGCAATAAAAAGATTACTTAAGTTCAACCTTAGCTCCGGCTGCCTCAAGTTTTTTCTTAAGTTCTTCAGCTTCAGCTTTTTCAACACCTTCTTTAATTGGCTTTGGAGCACCTTCAACAAGTTCCTTAGCTTCTTTAAGACCAAGACCAGTGATTCCACGAACCTCTTTAATAACGTTGATTTTCTTAGCACCTGCTTCAGCAAGAACAACTGTAAATTCAGTTTGCTCTTCACCAGCAGCAGCGGCACCGCCACCAGCTACAGCAACTGGAGCTGCAGAAACGCCAAATTTTTCTTCTAGTTCTTTAACTAGGTTAGCAACGTCAAGTACTGACATAGCTGAGATGTGATCGATTAATTGTTCATTTGTAATAGCCATTATAAACTCCTTAAATTTTTAAAAATTAAATTATTATTCTTCGCCTTCTTTCTTCTCTTCCTCAGCTGCTGGAGCGGCCTCTGCTTCTGCAGGTGCTGCTTCTGCTGCTGGCGCTTCCTCAGCAGCAGCTTCCACTGGTGCAGGCTCGGCTCCAGATTCCTTTTGCTCTTGAATAGCAAATAGAACTCTGGCAAGGGCAGAAATCGGTGCATTAAATGTAGCAAGTAAAGTTCCAAGCATTTCGTCGCGTGACGGAAGACTTGCAAGCTCGATAACTTGCGCCTTAGTGAGTTCCTCTCCATTAAGGAATCCACCTTTAAAATCGACAACCTCATGGTCCTCGCCAGCCTCCTTTAAGCATTTCGCTACAGCAGCAGCGTCTTCAAATGCAAAAGCAAGTGCGTGGGGTCCCTTTAGGTCGGCGAGCATTTTCTCAACTGTCGTGCCTTCGGCAGCTTTTCTGAAAAGAGTATTTCTCGTAACGATCATTTTCCCTTGAACATCACGGATACCTTTTCTGATAGCGACAGCATCATTGGCTCCAACACCAATGAGATTCGTCAGAAAGATAGCTTTCGCCGCTTCAATATCTGTTTTGATATTGGCGATGATTGCTTCCTTCTCAGCTCTCTTCATCATTTAAACCTCCAAGATTTACGGAGGACGATTTCGGGCAGGATTTACAAACCAACTTCCTTGCTGGTTAACCGACCTTCTTCAATCCTATTATTTAACTAGAGCCGTAGCTTCTAGCGTGTCTAACTTAATACCAGGTCCCATTGTCGTGCTTAAAACAAGTGACTTCATGTAAGTCCCTTTTGCACTAGCTGGTTTTGCCTTAACAACAGCAGTAATAATTGCTTCAATATTTTGCTTTAGCTTGTCATTATCAAATGACTTTTTACCAACTGGAACGTGAATAATACCTGTCTTCTCAGTTCTGTACTCAACCTTACCGGCCTTTTGCTCTGTTACTGCTTTAGCAACATCTGGAGTTACAGTTCCAAGTTTTGGGTTAGGCATAAGACCTCTTGGTCCTAATACTCTACCGATACGACCAAGCTTACCCATCATATCAGGTGATGCGATAACTCTATCGAACTCAAGCCAACCACCAGCGATCTTTGCAACGAGATCGTCAGATCCAACAAAGTCAGCACCAGCATCTTCAGCAGCTTTGATTTTATCACCAGAAGTGATTACACAAACTCTTACTGATTTACCTGTACCAGCTGGAAGAGCAATTGCTCCTCTAATCATTTGGTCAGCATGACGTGGGTCAACCCCAAGACGAAAAGCAAGATCAACTGTCTCATCAAAGTTAGCAAATGCTACTTCTTTTGCCAGAGCGATCCCCTCATCAACTGAGTATGTTTTTGCGGTTTCGATTTTCTTAGCCGCTTCTAAATATTTTTTAGATTTTGCTTTCATAATTTTTTCCTCCTAGCCCTTACTTGTAGTCTAGCTTTAGACCCATTGAACGAATGGACCCTTCGATTGTGCGCATACCCGCTGCTTCGTCTGCTGCTGTGAGGTCAGGTTTCTTAGCCTCAACAATTTCCTTAACAACGTTTTCAGGCACAGTTCCAGCAACTTCAGTTCCAGGTTTCTGTGATCCACTTTTCAACTTAAGCTTTTGCTTTAGTAGATAAGAGGCCGGAGGTGTTTTACATACGAAAGTAAAAGATCTGTCCGAATAAACAGTGATGATAGTAGGAAGAACCGTACCAGCATCTTTTTGAGTTTTTGCATTAAAGGCCTTGCAAAACTCCATAATGTTTACACCTTTTTGACCAAGAGCTGGTCCAATTGGTGGTGATGGGTTGGCCTTCCCACCGGCAATTTGTAGCTTAATAAAGCCTGTAACTTTTTTAGCCATGTTTTACTCCTGCGATTCCTACGAATCTCCCAACAAAATTATTAATAAGGTCTAAGATACTTTTTCGACTTGTGTAAAATCGAGTTCCACCGGTGTTGGTCTTCCGAAAATTGAAACGTTTACCTTTATCTTTCCCTTCTCATTTACTTCTTCAATAGTTCCCACAAATGTTGCGAATGGACCTTCAGTAACTTTAACAGTCTCACCTTCAGAGAAGTTAACACTTGTACGAGGTTTCTTAACGCTGTCAGAAGTCTGATTAATCATGAAAGCAGCTTCTTCTTCACTTAGTGGGGCTGGCTTATCTGGAGTTCCACCAACAAAACCAGTGATCTTGTCTGTGTCCTTAACCAGGTGCCAAGTTTTGTCCGACATAGCCATGTTTAAGAAAACATAACCTGGGAAAAACTTTTTCTTAATTCTTCTTTTTTTACCGTTCGCATTCGTAATAACTTCTTCTTCAGGAACTTGGATCTCTGAAAAGAATTCCGTCATATTGTTTTGAACAATTCTTTGCTTGATTAACTTTGCAGCTTTGTTTTCCTGACCAGTCATTGTCTTTGCAATGAACCACTGAAAACCGTCGCCTGGAGTTGCAAGACCTTGGCTAAGTTCATTTACAACTCTTGCAGGCTCTTCATCTGCAGCAGGTTCTTCAGTGGTCGCCTCTTCTGTTGAAGCAGCTTCTACTGTTTCTTCCGTTGACTCTTGAGTCGTCTCTTCAGACGCAAGGGCGGTTTCTTCTACTACATTTTCTTCGTTGTTATTTTCGTCGCTCATTGCGGTCCTCTTAATAAATAAGGCTTAGTAATTTTCTAAAAGAAAAATCGATTCCAACTAAAATGCCACTGATAAAAGCAACACCAATAATAATTCCAATTGTTACTTTTATAACTGAATCTCTATCAGGCCATACAACCTTAACAAGTTCATCAAACACTTCTTGCATATGCGTAGAAGCGTTCTTGTTTTTTATAATTCCAATAAAAGTTCCAAGACCAACAACAATACCAATTCCTTGGCTTACCATTAGAAAGTGATTAACTTTTGCTTCTAAGTCGAACCACTCACTCATTTGCTCTAGGAAACGAATTGAAACAAAACCAGCAAGAATTGCAACAATCGCTACGAAAGAGTTAATCCACTTTCGACTATCTTCACTTTTTACAATCGACATATCTTTCCTTATATATTTCGACGCCTACCCTCTAGGGGCGGACTTTCAACATCTTACTCACGCAAGTCTAGACTATATCCAACAATTTGAGCACTTTGGCAAGGGCCTTGCAGTGACACATGGCCAAATAAATTTAACGCCCGGCTATAACGCTACGATGCCCCGCCGCATTAAAGATAAAATAATGTATTTGAAAAGTGGCGGGAGCAGAGGGATTCGAACCCCCAACCTACTGATTTGGAATCAGCCGCGCTACCAATTAGTGCCATACTCCCACAAGGTTCTGAATTTTTAGCAAAGAATCGTCAATTTGACCATCTTCTTTAGACACAAAAAAGGGGAGCAAAAGCTCCCCTTCTTTATTTGAAAATTAATTTCTTAATTATTCAACGATCTCAGATACTGTACCAGCACCGATAGTTCTACCACCCTCACGGATTGCGAACTTAAGACCTTTTTCCATCGCGATAGGAGTAATTAACTCTACGTCGAAAGAAGTGTTGTCTCCTGGCATGATCATCTCTACGCCGTCAGCAAGAGTGATTGCACCAGTAACGTCAGTAGTTCTGAAGTAGAACTGTGGACGGTATCCTTTGAAGATTGGAGTGTGACGTCCACCTTCATCTTTAGAAAGGATATAAACTTCACACTTAAATTTCTTGTGTGGATTAACTGTACCTGGCTTGATTAGACATTGACCACGCTCGATATCTTCTCTTTTCGTACCACGAAGAAGAAGACCAACGTTATCACCTGCCATACCTTTATCAAGAAGTTTTCTGAACATCTCAACACCAGTAATAGTAGTTTTTTGTAGCTCACGAATACCAACGATTTCAACTTCGTCGTTAACGTTAATGATCCCTCTTTCAATACGACCAGTACAAACAGTACCACGACCTGAAATTGAGAAAACATCTTCAACTGGCATTAGGAAGTCTAGATCAACGTCACGGGCAGGAGTTGGGATATACTCATCAACTCTGTCCATAAGCTCTTGAACTTTTTCTCTACCAATATTTGCATCTCTGTCTTCAACAGCAGCAAGAGCTGAACCAGCAACGATTGGAACATCATCACCAGGGAAGTCATAAGAAGAAAGAAGTTCACGAACTTCCATTTCAACTAGCTCAAGTAGTTCTTCGTCATCTACTTGGTCAACCTTATTAAGGAATACAACTAGAGCTGGAACACCAACCTGACGAGCTAGAAGGATATGCTCACGAGTTTGTGGCATAGGTCCGTCAGCAGCTGAACAAACAAGAATAGCACCGTCCATTTGGGCAGCACCAGTAATCATGTTCTTAACGTAGTCAGCGTGACCTGGACAATCAACATGAGCGTAGTGACGAGTAGCCGTCTCATACTCAATATGTGAAGTGTTAATAGTAATACCACGAGCTTTCTCTTCAGGAGCATTATCAATGTCTGAATAATCTTTAGCATCTAATCCAGATGCAGCAGCTAGAGTCATTGAGATCGCAGCAGTTAATGTAGTTTTACCGTGGTCAACGTGACCGATGGTTCCAATGTTTACGTGGGGTTTATCCCGATTAAAGGTTTCCTTAGCCATTTTCTATACTCCTATAAAGTGAAGCTATTAATTCCTATTTTTTTCAATACCTATGTATAAGTCCGCACAGTATGTATTAAGGTCTCGCCGATGACAAGCCTAAAAACGCCATGAATTGGGGGTTTTAGGCCAAATAATCCGAAAAAAATAGTACGTTATTAATTCAATAGAGTCTTAATTCAAAGATATTTAGGAAAAATTCAGGTTACTGGAGCTCACGATGGGAATTGAACCCATGACCTCGTCCTTACCAAGGACGCGCTCTACCCCTGAGCCACGTGAGCATGTAAAGGAAAAAATGGAGCGGGCGACAAGGATCGAACTTGCGACATTCAGCTTGGAAGGCTGACACTCTACCAACTGAGTTACGCCCGCTTATTGAGATTTATGGTGGCGAGAGATGGATTCGAACCATCGAAGGGAAACCCGACAGATTTACAGTCTGTTGCCTTTGGCCACTCGGCAACCTCGCCACTAATATAACAAAAAAAAATGGAGCTGGCTATAGGAGTTGAACCTACGACCTACGGTTTACAAAACCGTTGCTCTACCAACTGAGCTAAGCCAGCCCAAATTCGTTTGTCAGTGGATGTTTATAATCATTTGGAATATTAAAATCAAGAAATTTATAACCGCGCTAAGCGTTAGTTGAAATCATTTTTTCCATGGCCACGGCCGCTGCGACTGAAACGTTCAAGCTCTTGATGTTTCCACGAGGCTGTAGACTGATGGTTTTATCCAATATTCTGGTAATTGCGTTGGATAAACCCACATCCTCTGCTCCAAGGACAAGGGCCATTTTTTTTGCGGCTTCAAATGAAGAATCTTCAGAATGCTCAGAAAAGCCCAGCATCATTAAATCTTTTTCTTTTAGCTTTGCTATAGTTTTTGGAAGGCTACCGCAGTTAATTAATGGCACATGCTCAAAGGCACCTGATGAAATCCTATGGAAAGTTGGAGTTCTTAAAAGATCTCCCTTTCTTGAAATCAAAACGGCATTAACACCATAAAAGCTCGCCGTTCTCATGATAGCCCCTAAATTATGCACGTCAGTTACCTGATCAAGGATAAGCATTTTAAAATCTTCATTCGAGTCTATTAAGTTATATAGAAAAGTTAGGTTCTTTAACTCTAGTCTCTCAGTAACAAGAAAGGTATTTGACGGAACCCTACTAAAGTAAAAATCTAACTCTTTATAAAGTTTTTTAGCCTCTTCCTGAATATCGTGGGACTTATGCTCAAAAATTTCTAATCCTGAAATATTATTAAGATTTATTTTTTTAGTTAATTCACTTTTATTTTCTTTGGTTGTGAATAACTTATGTCCAGATCTTTCAGGATTATTTAAGGCCTCAACGATTGAGTGAATTCCAACTATTATCTCTTGAGCCATTATAGGGTTTCCATTAGTTCTTTAACTTTAGAAACAAGTTGATCTTTTTTAACTTTTAAAGATTCCCCTGTTTTTCTTACGACTAACTCTAGCTCTTGATTCTCACCATAAGTCTTCTCACCGAGAACGACTCTTATTGGTAATCCCAAAAGATCCGAATCTTTAAATTTAAATCCTGGCCCCGCTTTTCTGTCGTCAAAGACTACATCGAAACCTGAATCTTGAAGTTCTTTATAAACATCTTCCGCAATAGCCTTAAGCTCGTCACTTTTAGCAATTGAAGCAAAGTATATATCAGCAGGTGCGATATTCTTTGGCCAAATAATACCTTTATCATCGTGAAGCTGTTCAATAACAGCAGCGACAGTTCTAGTTATACCAATTCCATAACAACCCATTAGTGGAGGAATTGTTTTTCCATTTTGATCTAAAACAGTAATTCCCATGGCCTTGGTATACATATCTCCCAATTGAAAAATATGACCTACTTCAATTCCCCTAATCTCATCAACAATATGTTTACCGTCTTCTGTAAGGTCACCTTTCTTGGCGAGTCTTAAGTCAACCTGTTCACATTCTTTAATATCTCTTGATGGGACAAAGTTTTTAATATGAAAATCTTCTTTTTGAGCTCCAACGGTAAACGCTCCGTCCATATTTATAGCCGAATCAACTAAAACCTTAAGGTCTTCTTTTAAATTGAATGCACCGATAAATCCCTTAACTAATCCAAGGTCTTTCATTTCATCATCAGCAGCAGGTCTAACCTCAGATGCCCCTAAATAATTTGTTAGTTTTAATTCGTTAAGCTCATCATCACCAAGAAGCTGTAAGAGAACAAACTCTCCGTCTTTGTCTTCTTCGTGGTAATTTGCAAAATACACTAACGACTTAATACTGGTGTACTGTGGTACTTTTAAGAAGTTACAAACATCTTCAATTGTAGACATCTTAGGTGTTGCCACCTCTTCTTGAGCTGGCTTACTTGTATCAAAATCAATATTAGCTCTTTTGGTTTTCGCTTTTTCTTGATTTGAAGCATAGTTAGCTTCTTGATTATAAATCAGTAAGTCTTCACCATTGTCAGCAATGACTTGAAATTCATGTGTTTTAGCTGAACTGTCTGCCATAGCTCCAGCATCTGCTTCAACAATAAAAAAGTTAAGTCCAAGTCTTTCAAATATCCTTGAATAAGCTTTCTTTAAATTTTCATAACCTTCATCAAGGCAGGCCTTATCCATATGAAAGGTATAAGCATCTTTCATCACAAACTCACGCCCACGCATTAAACCAAATCGCGGCCTAATTTCATCACGAAATTTAGTATTGATTTGGTATAAATTCACAGGAAGCTGTTTATAACTCTTGATCGTCTTTCTAAAAATATCGGCTATCGCCTCTTCATTGGTCGGTGAAATACAAACATCTCGACCGCCTTTATCTTTGAATTTAAGCATCTCAGTCATCTTGTCCCAACGACCTGACTCTTGCCAAAGTTCACCTGGAGTAACAACTGTCATTAAGAGCTCGTGACAACCAGCTTTATCCAGTTCTTCGCGAACAATATTTTCTACTTTCTTAATCGTTTTTAAACCGAATGGAAGATAGTTATAAAGCCCTGCTCCAGATTTATGAATTAGCCCAGCTCTCATCATTAATTGATGACTAGGTATTACAGCGTCTGCTGGAGTTTCTTTAAATGTCTGCCAAAATGCCTTTGAAAGCCTCATAGGTTTCTTCCTGTGTTTTTTAAATTTAATATAATGAATTTAGGAGGTTGGCCAGTGACTGTGTAGTCTTAGCCTTAGTGAAATGCCGGCGCGAGCGCCTGCGGGAGCTCAAAGGCTTCAATAGTTTCTTTTTGTAGGGCCGAAGCTGAAACAATCTCAAAAGCACTAGGTGTTTCAAGAAGTTTGCGACAAAGCATATTGTGAAGATTGTGACCTGATTTATAAGTTGTAATCTTTCCAGCGATTTCATAACCAAGAAGGCTGATATCTCCAATGGTATCTAAGATTTTATGGCGAACAAACTCATCACCAAATCTAAGTCCTTCAGGGTTAACCACTTTAAATTCATCAAGAACGACAGCATTATCAAGGCTTCCGCCCTTAATTAACCCTCTTCTTTTGAGCATATCTACATCTCTAAGCATTCCAAAAGTTCTTGCTCTTGAGATCTCATTGATGAAGTTCTCACAAGAAAACTCGAAGATTTTGTTTTGCTTCTTAATTAAAGAGTGCGGAAAAACAATTGTGCTATCAATAACAAGTTTTGAATTAGGCTCAATTGTTGCCCATTTATCTTCTAATTCAACTCTAACCGGCTCTAAAATTACTAAAAACTTCTTTGAGGTATTTAGAGTTGTGATTCCTGTTTCCTTTAAAAGAAAAACAAATGAGGCTCCAGAACCGTCCATAATTGGAACCTCTGGACCATCAATTTCACAAAGAACATTATTTATCCCCAGTCCATAAAAAACTGAAAGAAGATGCTCAACGGTATGAATGATATTTTTCCCTGAACCAATTGTTGTATTATTTTCTGTGGCACCAACGGTAATGGCCGACGCTTTTATTGCCGGCTCTTCAGGAAGATCAGTTCTAGTAAATTGAATACCAAAGTCCGCCTCAGCAGGACTTAACGTTAGCGTTACTTTTTTACCTGAGTGGAGACCCAACCCGGTAACTGTAACTTTCTTTGCTAGTGTTCTTTGGTAAAGCATTTAAATTCCAAATTTAAGTATTCAGTTATTCTAATGTGCTGGTTTTACTATTGGCAACACACAGTATCAGTATAAACTACCCAGCTTCACGGATATTAAAGCGGTAAATATTCCCGATTTATATACGACAGCCTTGTATCAAATCTACTCCTAGGAAGGGAAAAAAATTGCGAATTTATGTAAATATTCCTAATTTCAAAGGGTTTTGACACTTTTCTAGAGTATTCTACTAAGGCATTTCTCTAAAAATGCCACTATTTATTCTCAATCTGGCCCATAATAAGTTACTCTTATTAGGTACTTACGGAGGAGCAATGCACTTAAAATCAAGTAGTTATGTTGTATTTTGTATATTAATTTTATTTAGCTCATGTTCTAGTAAACCCGTTCTATACCCTAATGATAAGTTTGAATCAGTGGGAGAAGAAAGGGCAAAGCACGATACAAAAATCTGCATGGATAAGGCTGATAAGTTTCTAAAGTCTCCCAAGGCCAAAAAAATGTTAAAATCTGGTGGTGCAGGAGCACTGCTTGGTGGAGTGGTCGGCGGTGTGGCCGGAATATTTACAGGCGATATTGCTGGAAGTGCTGCTCAAGGTGCCGCCATGGGCGGAGCTGGTGGAGCTGTTGCAGGGGCCATGAGTCCAGATGAACTTAAACAAAGATATGTGAACCATTGTTTATCAAAACAAGGTTATCAAGTCTTGGGATGGGATTAATGATTTGGTTTAAAGAGCCCAACTTAAAAAAAATAAATGATTGGTGTAAAAATACGGCCGTTGATCATAATGGAATAGAAATTGTTGAAGCCGCCGATAATTCCCTAACCGGAACAATGCCGGTAGATCACAGAACTGTTCAGCCACAAAGAAGGCTTCACGGTGGTGTAAGCTGCGTACTTTCAGAAAGCTTGGCTTCGATAGCTGCAAATATGGTTTTAGATCAAAGTAAATATGTCGCTTTCGGTATTTCAATTGAGGCCAATCACTTAAGACCAGCTATTGAAGGAAGTGAGGTTAAGGGAATAACTAAACCTATTCATTTAGGTAAAACGATTCAAGTATGGGATACAAATATATATGATGACCGCGACCGCTTGGTTTGTTCATCAAAACTAACTTTAGCTGTTGTAAAAACGAGGTCCGAATGAATTTCTTAGTAGTACTTTCTTTATTTTTTAGTTTTTAAGTTTTCGCCGAGAATGGAAAAGTGATTTTCACGAAGGGTGTTGTAAAGATTGGAAAATCTACAAAGCTAAAGAAGAACCAGGTCATTAAAGCTGGAGATCGCATTACAACGGGGAAAGACTCACTTGCAGTATTGCATTTACCCCAAGGAAACAAAGTTAAGCTTGGACCTGAAAGTGTCATGGTCATTAAAGTACTACCTAAATCCAAAGATGATTCGACCAAACTAAACTTACTAAGAGGAAACTCTTTTATAAAAGTGTTAAAAGGAAAATTAAGAAAAGGTCAAAAATCAAAACTTACTCTTCGAACGAAAACGGCGGCTATGGGTGTTAGAGGGACTGAGTTTTTTGCAAGCTATGGATCAGGTAATGATGTATGGATGTGTGTGAATGAGGGAGTTGTTGCAGTAAGATCTAAAAACGAAAAAAAGTCTACGCTAGTTAAAGAAGGCGAAGGTATTGTTGTAAAAAATGGAACCGACACATCAAAACCAAAACCGCTTGAGTGGACGAGAAAACTAAACTGGAATATGAATCCCAAGTCAGGCGACCTCGTAAATAAAGTCTCTATTGAGTCTGCCTATACGGATTTATTAGATAAGGACTACGATTAAATAAAAATTATAATCGAGGCGTCATAATCTTGGCGCCATTTTGGATATTCTTACTCAATTCACTTCATTTGTAATATTTTTTCAATTTTTTCATGTTTAGATATTCATCCTTTTCTACGAGAATTGTTCTTACACACATTAATTGAGAGAAAAAATGTTATACCTAAAATACTTAGTAGTGCTACTTGCACTAATCACTTTTGCAGCCTCGCAAACAAACTCGAAAGAAACAGATTCGAAAATTAAAAGAGTTGCTGCAAAAATTAATTAGACTTCAATTGAAACTAAATGATCTTTAGCTTTTTGAGAAATTTCGCGCCCTCTTGGTGTTCTTAAAACAAAACCTTCCTTTAATAAGAAAGGTTCATAAACATCCTCGATAGTACTTCTATCCTCGGCCAAGGTTGCACAGAGAGCTTCAATTCCAACGGGCCCACAATTATAGTAATCCCTAATAACTGTAAGTATTTTTCTATCCATTCTATCTAAACCCGAACTGTCTATATCCATCAGATCTAATGATTTTTTTACATGCTGAGGGCTTATTGAACTCTGACCTTCAACTAAGGCAAAGTCTCGCACTCTCCTTAAGATTCTATTGGCAATCCGAGGTGTTCCTCTTGAACATTTTGCCATTTCAAGGCGAGCATCATCTTTTAATTCAACATCCAATTTTTTTGAATTATTCTGAATTATTTTTCCTAATTCTTCACTTTGATAAAAGTCGAAATGGAGATGGGCCATAAACCTATCCCTTAGCGGATTTGATAAAAGCCCCGATCTTGTAGTTGCCCCAATAAGAGTGAAAGGGGCTACTTCTATTTGCATTGTTCTAGCACTTGGACCCTGACCGATAACTATATCAAGCCTAAAGTCCTCCATTGCTGAATACAATATTTCCTCAACCGAAATATGCATTCTATGTATCTCATCAATAAAAAGAACATCTCTTGGTTGTAAATTTGTTAGAACCGCCGCAAGGTCACCTTTTTTCTCAATGGCCGGTCCGGAGACCACATGCAGTTCACTATTTAGAGAGTTTGCAATAAGCATCGCCAGTGAAGTTTTACCTAGACCTGGAGGTCCTGAAAGTAGAACATGATCCATTGCTTGCTCACGCATATTTGAAGACTTCACCATAACGTCAATATTTTCGATAACTCTTTTCTGCCCAATAAATTCATCGAAATTATTAGGTCTTAGTCTTTCTTCTTGCTTATAGTCTCTACTACCTTCTGGAGATAAAAATCTGTCACTTGATGTTTCGATATCTATTTCCATCTATATTTCCTTTAACACTAAGTGAACCAGCTGTTCCGGTTTAGTCACTTCATTGTCTGTAAGAATTTTCTGAGCAAGAGGCAGAACTTGATCTTCCCTAAAGCCTAGCTCCTTACAAGCGACAAGAGCTTCATTCATGATTTCATTTGAATTGTCATTTGGATAAGTTTCAACAACTTCACTTGTATTAAATACTGGTAGTTCTTCTAAGTTATCTGCGTCAACTTTATAAGAGGGTGAGTACATTCTAATTTTATTTATTTTTTTAGATAAATCTAAGATGATTTGAGCTCCTGCTTTTGGCCCAACCCCAGGAGCAGCTGTAAGTGCTTTTTTATTTTCAAGTAAGACAGATTCGATAATGCTTTCGGTTCCTAAAAATCCTAATAAATTAAAAGCTCCCTTTGGACCAACTCCTTTAACTGAAGTTAGTAGTTCGAACATCTTTTTATCTCTTAAGTTTTGAAACCCAAAAAGCTGCTCACTTGCTTCTTTGATCTGATGAGAGATAAAAATACTTACAAAGCTTCCCTCTGATAAAACTTTATTAAAGAAGACTTGATAACCAATTCCTGAGGAGGTTAAAACTATTGTTTCAACTCCATCACTAAAAAGAACTTTACCTTGTATATGTCCAATCATCTTTTAAACGCCTCTTTAAGGGATCTGCCCCCTTTTAAATATTGATCCTTACTTCCATTTTGCCCTCTCAGTAATGAATGGCAAATTGCTATTGCAAGGGCATCACTTTCGTCATGGGTCTTAAACTCTCTTTGAATCTGATTCTTAAATAGCATCATCAAAGATTTATCGACACTGGTTTTATCAGCATGACCATGACCAGTAACCGTTGATTTAACTAAATTTGGTGAATATTCAAAAACATGACCATTATGACTCTTCATAAAGGCTGCAACCATAGCCCCTCGCGCTTGTGCTAATTTTGCTAACGCGCTTACACTTTTAACGTAAATAAGGGATTCAACTGCGATTTCATCCGGATTATATCTTTGAACCAACTCTTCACATGATCTATAGATATTCCCTAACCGGTCCAGAAAGTCTTTCTTGCAGTCGTAGTTTAAAACACCCGATTCTAAATAATTTAATTTGCGACCTTTTAATTCAACTAGACCGAAGCCTGCTTTCCTTGAACCTGGATCGATTCCCAAGATAATCATTAACTATAATGATAACTAATTGCGAAATAGAGTGTCTATAGACTTAAGATTGGAATCTGCCGCGGACAAAATTCCCCACATAGAAAATTAGAGAACCACCAACTAGCTGCACAAGTTCAATCTGACCATAGTCTCCCTTGGTCATACCAGAAAACAGGCAGATACCTACCGTAGTTAATCCAATAAGCTGAAGGCCAAAGCCAAAATAAAACATCATAAAAAGATCCTCATTTTTTCTTGAGATTGCTTGTATCAAAATTATTTTGACGACGCAAAGTGAGTCCACAAGTTCGCAAAATAAGGCTAGGATAAACTCCTACTTCCTCAAGGATCACCAATGTCTATAGAAATGAAGTCTGCTCCCCTAGTTGAAAAAGAATTAGAGAGTCTTAGAGAACGTTGTGAGTCTTTGAAATCAAAGGGAGTTACTCCTTCCATGAAAGTTCTGCTGGTTGGAGAGAATAAAGCCAGTCTTATCTACACTCGAAACAAAAAAAAATTCTGTGAGAAATTTGGAGCTGATTGTGAAATCATTAACTTAAGTGAAGAGATTTTAGAAAGTGAGTTCCTAGCAAAGGTTAAAGAGATTAGTGAGCGTAATGATGTTCACGGTTGCTTTGTTCAGCTTCCTCTACCAAAGCACTTACAGCATATTGATTGTGGTGCTCTTATCTCACCAGAAAAGGATGTAGATGGTTTCCATGTGCACAATATTGGAGAACTATTTAAGGGTGATCCAAAAAGCAATGGCTTAATGCCTTGCACACCACAGGGAGTGGTGAACCTTATTGAGTATTACGGGAATGACCTTTCTGGAAAGAATGTCGTCATCATTGGAAGAAGCTTAATCGTGGGAAAACCTCTTTCACTATTGTTGCTCAATAAAAATGCCACAGTTACCGTATGTCATTCTAGAACCAAAGACCTACCAGAACACACTAAAAGAGCAGATATTATTGTATCGGCCGTAGGAAGACCTCGCTTTTTAACGTCTGATTATTTAAGCAAAGATAAAAATCAAATACTTGTAGACGTTGGAATAAATCATGATTCAGAGGGTAAACTTTGTGGTGATATGGACTATGAAAATATAAAAGATAAATGCGCTGCAATCACTCCTGTACCTGGCGGTGTTGGACCATTAACAATTCTTTCACTGGCCCAAAATCTTTTACAAGCAGCTGAAAACAGCTTATAGATTAAAGATATCTTATGAATTTATTAAAAACCGCCCTTCATCAAAAACATTGTGACCTAGGAGCCAAAATGGCTGCCTTTGCTGGTTACGATATGCCAATTCAATACACCTCAGTAAAAGACGAAACCATTGCAGTGAGAAATGGTTGTGGGATGTTCGATGTAAGCCATATGGGCGAATTCATGGTTGAAGGACCAGAAGCTCATAAGTTTGTAGACTTCATAGTAACAAACGATTTTTTAAATGCTGGCGAAAACAAGGCCGTATACTCCCCTTTATGCCGGGAAAACGGAACAGTTATTGATGATCTTATTGCTTACAAGCTTGGACCTCAAAAAGTTTTGATATGCGTTAATGCCGCTAATATAAAAAAGGACTGGGACTGGATCTCTAGCAAGACAGAAGGTTTTGATATTACATTAGAAGACCAAAGCGACGAGACGTCCCTTATTGCTGTTCAAGGTCCTGGCTCAGAAGCAGCTCTTAAAAAAATTGGACTCTTATCTAAAGGGGACTTTCCTTACTATTCAGTAAGTCCTGATAACTTCGATGGTACCGAAATCCTGCTGGCAAGAACAGGTTATACAGGTGAAGACGGTTTTGAAGTTTTTTGCCCAAATAATAAGATTTCCAATTTATGGGATAAGCTAATCGAAGCAAATGTCACACCTTGTGGCCTAGCCTCAAGGGACGTTTTAAGGCTAGAGGTTTGCTATCCTTTATATGGGCATGAACTTAGCGATGACTTAACACCCTTAGATGCAAATCTTAAGTGGACTGTTAAGCTTGATAAGCCTTCGTTTCTAGGTAAAAACTCACTCGAAACACTTAAGCCCACATACAGACTGGCCAAATTAAGTTTAGAAAAAGGGATTCCAAGAGAAGGTTATCCCGTTTTAGATGGTAAAGGTTCTAAAATTGGTCATATAACTTCTGGGACTCATTCTGTAAGTCTTGGAAAAGGTATTTGCCTTGCGCTTGTTAAAAGATCTGACTGGCCTGAGGACAAAAGTTTCTCAATTGAAATTAGGAATAAAGTTTTTCCAGCTACTTATCATACAAAGCCATTTGTCACCGGAGGACATAAGTAATGTCACATAACGTTCCAGAAAACCTTAAGTACACAAAAGAACATGAATGGACCCTAATCGAGGGTGATGTCGTGACAATCGGCATTACAGACTTTGCGCAATCAGCCTTAGGTGACATTGTATTCGTAGAGCTACCGGAAGTTGGCGGAAACATGGAAATTGAGTCTGCCTTCGGTGTTGTTGAATCCATTAAGTCTGTCAGTGATCTTTACGCACCATTAACTGGTGAAGTTCTAGAGGCCAACGCTGAACTAGAAGGAGCTCCTGAACTTTTAAATTCTGATCCATATAAAAATTGGATTGTTAAAATTAAAATTTCTAATACGACTGAGCTAGAACAACTTATGACTCCCTCGGCCTACTTGGAGCATTGTAACTCAATCGAATAATTCTTTTTTTACTTTACAAAATCTTAAGACCAGCAAAATACCACCTAGCCCCCATTTTATGGGGGTTTTTAATTGCAAGAAAAATAATTTTTTTTTTTGATTTTTCATGTCAAGAAATTACACTGCGTTTTTTTCTTTTTTTTTCAATTTTCCCTATGAAAATTCGGCTTTCCTTAGTCACGAAGTAAGAAAAAATTTAACGCTTAAAAAAAATTCGTCCATAGATTTTTTTTACTTTACTCCTCAGGCAAAAACTCTGATACTTCCGGAATCAAATTTTGGAGAGGCACACACACCAATGCAAATGGAAAATCAAGAACTCGTTCAGTTATTAAATACAGCGATTGTTAAATCAAAAGAAAAGAAAATCGATAGCTCTTACGAGAGAAGGCTTTCTGAAATTTGTAAACAACCTGCAGTGAATGCAATTGCTGGAGCGATCTCCACTTTAGCAGACTCCGAAAAAATTAGCAGAGATCATGCTGCTGTTCAGATCGTAGAGACCATTAGAGAGTTAGATTCTATTTGGAATCATTATGTGATGATGGAAGGCTTAGGAAAGCTTAAAGAGCTTTTAAAAGAGCCCTCAGAGTCTAATACTCATTAAGACTAGCTCTTAACGACAAAGCCCCATTCAATTTGAGCAAGTCCATCTCGCATCATTCCACGGGGTGGATTAGGAAAAGGCCCAGCCTGCTTAAAAGACTCAATAGCTGCGTCATCAAGCTCTCGAACCCCTGAAGTAGAATTAATCTTAATATCTACAATATTACCCATCTTATCCATCGTAATAGTTAATGAAGTAATCCTGTTCTCACTGGCCGGAATTCTTCTACCCTGCTTATACAAGGCTTCTGCTTTCTTACGTAAGGAATTACCCCAATACTGTTCAAGCTTTTGCTTTATCCGATGATAAAATCCGTAATATTTGTACTCAACTGTATTTAAGTTTGTAACATCACCTAGTGGAACATCTTCTACATAGTCATTATTCTGAGAGAGACCCAAAAGACCTTCTCTTCCGCTTTTCAATCCAAGTGCGGCAAGTTTACGCTGAGTTTCTAATTTCTTCTCATCTTTAGGGGTTTGACTCCCAAGGGCCAGATCTTTCAAGCTAACCGTTTTTGATTTTTTATTAATCCCTTTTTTCTTTTTGTGTTTTGCGACTTTTTTATTTTTCTTTGTATTCTTTTTATTAGGTGCCAGTTTCTTTAAACCTTTACGAATACCTTTTCCTGATTCCTTAAAAACACCTATTCTCTTAGAAACTGTTTCACGATCAAAGGATTGATTTTTTTCTGATAGAAATTTACTTTCTTTTGGCTTTTCTTCTTTGCCATTATTTTCCGTAGTCACGATTTGTTTTTTTAAGGTATTAGACTTTGGCTCTAGTTTTTTTGGAGAAAGCTTAACTTTAATGACGCTTGAAGAAAGTTTTTTAGGCTCACCTTTAAAATCAGGCAGACTAATCTTCACTCCCAAAAAGGACATATGAATAATAAAAGAAAAAACCGTAGCCCAAAAAGAGAACCTTTTTAGATACCTTTTTAATCCTAAGTTTTTTTCAAAGTCATTTTTCATGGCAATAAACCTCTTATCACTAAGAAACTTATCGACTGAATCATCTATTTAAATTAGTAAAATGACTTGTATTTAGCTAAGGGAAATATTGTCCTTTTCCTTTTTAACTATTGATTATTGTAATAATCGTCCTCTTCAAAAAACTGAGTGTTTTTATCCGCACCCTCTTCATTTTGAGCTTTTTCTTGTTGGCTTCCTGGCTCCGTACCTTCAACAAAAGCCTCTAAAAAAGCTCTAGTATTCCCTGAACTACTTGGTTTTCCAGTATCTTTATCTATTAGAACATTAACGATACCTAGTGGTGGCTTGAAGTCATTTTCACCAAACTTTTTAAGGGCCGCACTCATGTACTCTTTCCAGATTGGAAGAGCTGACCGAGCACCAGTTTCCCCAAAACCTAGTGTCTTATTGTCATCAAAGCCTGTCCAAACTCCAGTTACTACATTAGAAGAAAATCCTGTAAACCAAGCATCAACATAAGAATTGGTAGTCCCGGTCTTCCCACCTAAGTATTGGCTAACTGACCTAGCTCCCCTTCCTGTCCCATGAAGTACCACTCCTCTCATCAAATTTGTCATGATATATGACAATCTTTGATCGTAAACTTGATCCCCCCCTAGGCTTTCAAGAAAAGGATTAATTTTCTCTTTTGGCTCCTCTTCAACATTTTCCCCTTCCACAACCTCAGTAGGTTCTGGAGATGGTTCTACTTCTTCAACAACTTCAGGCGTCGGAGCCGCCTCGACTTCTTTATCTTCAAGGTAATAAGATTCGCCATTTCGGTCTGTTACACTTGTAATCGATTTTATAGTTAGAAGTTTTCCACCGTTAGGAAAAATTCCATAGGTTGCCACCATATCCATCAAGGTCACACCAAAAGAACCGAGGGCCAAAGACAGGTCTTCATCTAACGTTGCTTTAAAACCTATCCTTTTAGAAAATTCTAATATTTTTGGAACACCCAATTTTTCGGCAATCTTAATGGTTGGAACATTTCGACTTTGCTCTAGAGAATTTCTAAAAGTAATAGGGCCTTTAAATTTTCCATCGTAGTTTCTAGGCTTCCAATTTAATGATGCATCATAACCTCCCAGAGCTTCCGGCGAGTCTATAATGATAGTTGCTGGCGTATATCCGTTTTCTAAGCCCGCTGCAAACAACAAGGGTTTAAAGGATGATCCCGGTTGCCTTTGAGATTGAATAGCTCGATTAAATTGGGACTTTGAAAAATCATATCCTCCCACAAAGCTAATAACTTCTCCCGTAGATGGCAAAATAGATACTAGGGCAGCCTCTGCATCAGGCTCTTGGTCTAGTAAACATAACAGATAGTTCTCCTTCTTAATTTTAGACAGTTCTTTATTTGCTTTTAATCTTTTGTCAAAAGCAGCTTTTCTTATCGTGTTATGGAATTTTGCTTTTTTATTAATAATTTTAACAAGTACAACATCACCTTTTTTCAATATCGTACTTGGGTTTGTTACATAAGGATAAAAATGTCTTTCTTCTTGGATAATCCTCTCATGGGCCC
The DNA here is from genome assembly GCA_002720865.1 of Halobacteriovorax sp. Lineage (GTDB taxonomy): Bacteria > Bdellovibrionota > Bacteriovoracia > Bacteriovoracales > Bacteriovoracaceae. The sequence goes on along the minus strand of PBIO01000014.1, from coordinate 324,876 downwards.
AATTGAACTGCTCATAGCCCATTATTCCAGTAACTCCACCAACAGAAACAATGACCAGCCTTTCCGGATCGAGTACTTTTAGTACTACAGCTTCATAATTTTCTTCTGGTTTAATTTGTTCAAGCAGTGGATCATCTTTTCTATATCCTGGGTAAAATCGTTTATACTTAATTTTACTTTGAACATCCTTTATATGGTCCTCTGTTGCTGATAGTTCATTTGGATCAAGACTTAATTCAAAAACTTTTTCACGCTCCTCATTAACAACGAAGTAGTTAGAGTTTTCTTTGTATTTTTCAATCCGAATTTTTTTGTAGTGGTCTCTAAAGGCCGCTTCTGACTCAAGATGCTTTAATGGTCCCTTAAAGCCTTGCCTTTTATCAATGGCCTTAGCCCCTTCCTTAATTTCTTTTTCGGCTACTTGTTGCAGCTCCCAATCTAGGGTTGTAACTACTCGAAATCCATTTTTTAAGAAATTTTCTTCTCCAACCTTTTCAATAACCCTTTGCCTGACCCAATCAGTGAAATAACCTGCTTTAAAGTAAGAAGGTTTCCTGATTCGATACTTTATTTTTTCTTCAACAGCTTGTTTATAGTCTTCTTCGCTGATCTTTTCATTCGCAAGTAGCCGGGAAAGCACGTAGGCTTGTCTTTTCTTGGCTCGGCTTGGGTTGATATACGGTGAATATTTCCCCGGTGCCACGAGTAGCCCGGCCACCATAGCCGCTTCAGCAACAGTTGCCTCAGCCAGTTCTTTTCCAAAATATCCCCTAAAAGCAGTTTTGACTCCGTAGTAGCCGCCACCAAGATAAACTTGATTTAAGTAGAGAAATAAAATTTCTTTTTTAGAAAGTTTTTTTTCAATTCTCTGTGCTAATAAAAAATCTTTAATCTTTCTCGTAAAAGATCTTTCATGAGAAAGCAAAAGTGACTTTGCAACCTGTTGAGTAATTGTACTTCCACCTTGGACTACTCTTCCTGCTTTGATGTTGGCAATCATGGCCCTCATTACACCAAGATAATCAACACCTTGATGTTCATAAAACTGAGAGTCTTCAGCAGATAAAAAAGCATCGATTACAAGTGGTGGCACTTCATCAAGTTGAATAATTTCTCGTTTTTCTTTGCTTAAACTTGCTAGTACTGTTCCGTCTTTAGCCAAAATTTGTGATGTAATTGGCGGGGAATAATCAGAAAGCTTACTGATCTTTGGTAAAGTAAATGAAAAGTAAACAATAATGCTTATTCCAAAAACTGCACCAATAACTCCCAACGCTACAAAAACACCCATCAATTTATATAAGTTTTGCTTTATCAATTTAATTCCTACTTAGATAATTCTCTTTTATATCAACTGAATTATCACGAACATACAAATATGACATTCTTAGGTATTCAGGTAAATCCTTCGTTGAGTCCAAAGAAAAATCTGCTATTGGGAGTTCCATAAGATAGTGATTTTCATTTTGTTCTTTTGGAACAGAACTCCATCTACCATAAATCCCAAATAAATAATCTGCACTTCCTTCAAATTTAACTTTTCTTCCTAGCGCATCTATTTCAACGATTTTTTGTGCACCAACACTTATTAATTTTGATGAATCTAATTTATCGTAAACAATAACGCTATTAGCTTTACCTGGTACTCTTGCTCTAAGGTTCACATTCTCTAACAAGCTTTTATGCAAATCACCTCTTCTTAAGTAATCCACCTTTTTCTCTAACTCATTATATACCGGTACTAATAAAGTAATTTTGGTGTTTTGAATTTTTTTCCCTTCAAAGTCTTTTAGTAGATCTTTTTCAACTCTTTCTATCCAGTTTTTTGAAAAAGGTTTCATTCCCTCAGACTTTTGAAAAAACTTATGAAATCTCCATTCGATAATTTCAGGAGTCGTTCCTTGGGCCAAGTATGCCGCAACAATAGACCCCATTCCACTACCAGTAATTATGTTAAACCTTATTCCTTTTTCATAAAGAGCTCTGACTGCGACTGCATGACAAATCACTCTATTTAGTCCAGGACTTAAGACGAGGGCCCAGACACTCGGGTTTTTCTCATCTTGTCCTACTCGATTAGGCCCAATTGGCTTTGGACCCACACCAACAGCAGAGACATCACTTTCTGATCCAATTGTCGGTGGTGCTTTTTCACTTGAACTACTATCCAGATCTACGACATTAGAGCTTATATCATCATAAGATTCTTCTACTGGTCCAGCACAGGATACTAAAAGGCTGAGGAAAATAATCAAAAAATAAGAAGAGAAATTCAATCAAGCTCCTCTTCTTTTAAACTCTTAGTTAGCTTTGAGATTTTTTTCTCCGCCTTATCGAGCTCTTTTTTGCAGTCTTTATATAGAGACACTCCTTTTTCAAAAAGAGATAAACTTTGATCCAAACTTGAATCCCCACTCTCTAGCTTTTCCACTAACTTTTCTAACTCATTTAATGACTTCTCCAAATTAATGGATTTTTTTTCGGCCATTTTGATCTCCGAAGTTGAGCTCATTGCTCAGACAATTTAATGACGGTAAATTCTCTCTTAATCGGTATATTTTTCCAAATATTTTTAAATACTTGAGCCACATCCTTGATGATTCCAAGCGCAATAACACCACGCTTCAAAACTGGTCCTACGACAGCAATTAATAACAATGGCGCGTTGTAATATCTACAATTTTTCCTCCTAATTTCAAAGAGTTATCCTGTAGGAGTATTTTGCCTCGTGTGGAACTTTTGGCGCTTAAGGTACAATTTACCTAGAGAATCGATCACCAGGAGGGTGATTTTTGAAAGACCTATGGGTACCAATTTCAGGAGCAATAGCTCAACAGAGGAATGTTGAAACCATTGCCAACAATGTAGCTAACGCAAATACCGCTGGCTTTAAAAAAGATCAACTGGCCTTTAAAGAATATTTAACCACACTTGAGAAAGGTTATAAGGATATAGATCTTCCCAATAAAGAATGGGCCCCTGCTGATTTTTACAGATCCTATGGGGCAGAGCGAGCGCAGGTAAAAGTAGATGGCTCTTTCACTGACCACCAACAGGGCTCACTCCAACCTACTAACAATCCTCTTGATTTAGGAATACATGGAAAAGGGTTTTTCGAAATCTTAACGCCAAATGGTGTTCGCTATACACGAAAAGGTACTTTCACGATTAATAATAAAAATCAGCTCGTTACTAGTGACGGATTTCCAGTGTTGTCAAAACTAGACATACCAGAGTCCGCACTTAATAGAGAATTTGCTTCTACTAAAAAAATAAAGGTTCCCCAACCAGAAGAAAGAATAATTGAACTTGGAAGAGGATCTATTTCTTTTAATTTAGAAGGTGAGTACTATCAAGACGGGAATCGCGTTGGACAATTATCTGTCGTCGAATTTGAGGATCTTCATGCTCTTCGAAAAGAAGGAAACTCTCTCTATATAAACAAAGATTTACAAAATATTAAAAGTTCAGAATCTAAATCTGCTGTTCATCAAGGATTTCTAGAAGGATCCAATGTAAATGCAGTTGCCGAGATGAGTAACCTTATAAAGGCACATAGACATTTTGAATCAATCCAAAAAGTTATCAAAGCATATGATGAAATCACAGCCCGAGGTGTTAATGAAATTTCTAAGTTCTAATTTACTTATTTTTGCTCTACTACATTCAGTACCTGGGCATACGATGCTAAAGGCCCTTAATACTGCCGCAACAGGTATGGCAGCTCAAGAATCTAACGTGAATACTATCTCTAACAATATTGCCAACATTAATACTGTTGGTTTTAAGAAACGTAGAGCAGAGATGGAAAGCTTACTATATGAAACAGTAAATGATCCCGGAGCCCGCTCTAGTAACAACACTGTTTATAGTGTTGGAATGCAAGTTGGTAGTGGAGCCAAGGTTTCGGCTATTAGAAAAGAGTTTACCGATGGAAGTCCAAATGTAACCAATAACCCGTTTGACCTGATGGTTAAAGGTGAAGGTTTTTTTGGAGTTCTTCTGCCTAACCAGCAGGTTGTTTACACAAGAGATGGTTCTTTCAATGTAGATAAAACCGGAACGCTTGTAACCAAACAAGGTTACAAAGTTATGCCTGGGATTGTCTTTCCTCCTGGAACTATCAGCGTAAACATAACTGAAGATGGTCTTGTTGAGGCCTTTCAACAAAATGTTGTTGAACCTACACAGGTGGGAACCATCCCCGTTTATACCTTTATTAACCCTGTCGGTTTATCGGCTGCTGGTCAAAACTTCTATAGAGTCACAAGATCGAGTGGTCCCGCCAGTGAAAACGTAGCAGGTCAAAACAAGACGGGTGTAATCCTTCAAGGAACACTAGAAACTTCTAATGTGAGCATTATGACTGAAATGACTGATTTAATTAAGGCCCAAAGAGCATATGAGATGAACTCAAAAGTTATGGGTGTGGCTGATCAAATGTTACAAGCAGTAAACAACCTGAGGTAATAAACTTGAAATTAATCCTATTGGCTTCCATTCTTTTTAGTTTTTCAAGTTTTGGTAATACAAAAAGTTGTAAAATTGATTCATTTGAAAAAATATACTATCTTCCTAATCCTAATGGGTTCAACTCAAAGGAAATTATCAAGAGATCAGATTGTCCTTTAGATGTAAAAAGAAAGTTTAATAGACAAATATATAAATCAAGTGGATCACTTACTTCGAATATAATTAATTCAATTAGTGAAATTAAAAACTCCGGTTACACCGTTGAGTTAACTCCCAACCGAATACAGGTAATAAATCTAAAAAATGAGTTTCAAAAGCAGTTTAATTTGAGGAAGGATTGGACCTTTGGAAAGTTAAAAATGTTGAATAAGAAGAGTGCTATTGGACTAGATTTGGAGTCTAGCTTAAGCCTCTCTTGCGAATTATGTCATACCACTGGAGAGAAGAATATTGCGCTTGAGGTGAGGAACCCCATAAAGGGTTTTTCCAAAACCCATTGGGTTCAAGGAACTGTCTTTATTTCAACAAAAGCACTTATTCCGGTTAGATCTCTATCTGCATCTGAGCCTCAATTAAGTCCCTCTCTTTTTAAGAAAGAGCTAATAAATGTAACTAGGCCAGAACAATATTTCACAAATATTGAACAACTAGTTTTTTATAAACTAAATAAGTCTCTACCAGAGGGAACTGGTCTCAAGTTTACAGATTTAACACCAATTAATCTGGTCTCTGCGGGAATCCCAACAAAGGTCGTATTAAAAAGCGGAGGGCTTGTTTTAAACGGTACAGGCATTCCTAGTCAAAGTGGAAAGTTTGGAGAAATTATAAAACTAAGAAATCCTAAAACAAAAAGAATGATAATTGGAAAAGTTGTAGATTTTAACAAGGTACTGGTGGACTTATGAAATTTTTAATTCTTACTACCCTCACTGCCCTACTGCTATCAGGTTGTAGCTCATACGTAGGTAAAATGCATAGAGAGTTCGATAGAGCTGATGGCAAGAGAAGAAAGCCAAGGAAGCACGGAGATCAATTCGACTTCTATAGAAAAAATGCACGGGCACCTAAAAATGGACTAGTAAGCTCTTCAAACAATAAAGTTCTTTTGCCACAAGTTAAAAGAAACTATCAATCTGAAAAGCGAATTAAAGCGGATGATCTAAATGACAACGGAAGCGCTGGTAGCCTTTGGGTAGGTGGAGGTGATGACAACTTCCTATTTACAGATAACACTAAGAAATCAAGTGGAGATATCGTTCTCATAGATGTTGAATCTAGATTGAAAAATGAGATTACGGCCGAGCTCAAAAGAGCCTTTCCGGAAAAGAAAAAGCTAAAGAAAAAGTCTGACAAAGAAGCTGCTGCCGGCGATGCGAAAACCGCAGAGGCACCTGCAGCCACACCTGCAGCTTCCCAGGATGGAAACAAAGATCAGGTTTTTGACAGAATTAGTAGCATTGTCATTGAGGAAATTAATAAGGACCATCTTCTTTTAAGAGGAAGAAAATTTTTATTATTTAAAAATAAAAAGCGTTTGGTAGAGGTTCAAGCTCTAGTACCCAGGAGAGAGATTACTGATGCAGATACAGTGAGTTCATCTGGAATTATAGAGTCAACAGTTAATGTTATTAGGTGATTTATGAAAGTATTAATTAGTTTTTTAGTATTAAGTTTTATCTCTCAAACGGCTTTTGCTAAACCTATTAGGCTAAAAGAGTTAGTCGACGTTAAAGGTGTTAGAGAAAACCCCATTATCGGCTACGGACTTGTTATTGGTCTCAATGGGACTGGAGACGGAGGTGGAGAGATCGTAGACAACTCTCTTAGGAAGATGTTTCAAAAGCTTGGTCTAAATCCTCAAAATGAAATTTCCTCTAAAAATGTTGCCAGTGTAATTGTTACCGCAAGACTGAAGCCTTTCGCTAGGATGGGACAAAGAATTGATGTTAAGGTTTCCAGTATTGGAAACGCGAAGTCACTTGCTGGGGGAACACTTTTGGTTACACCTCTCAAAGGTGGTGATGGAAAAGTTTATGCAATCGCGAGTGGATCAATTTCAGTTGGTGGGCTAACTAAAGGAAGTAAGTTTCCTACCTCAGGACTTGTTACAAACGGCGGAACAGTTGAGAAAGAACTGGAGTTAAACTTTGATAAGAAAAAAAGTCTTAGACTTAGTCTTAAAAATCCTGATTTCACAACTTCAGCAAGAATAGAAAAAGTCATCAATCAAGAACTAGGTGGAAAATTTGCAAACTCTAAAGATTCAACCACTGTTGATTTAATAATCCCGGCACACTATCAAAGAAAAGTAGTACAGCTTCTCGCTATCGTAGAAAATTTCAGAGTTTATACGGATTCAATAGCAAAAATTATAATCAACGAACGGACTGGCACTATCGTAGCAGGAGGAGATATCCTCTTAAAGCCGGTTGCCATAAGCCATGGGGACCTAACAATCGAAATTGGAGACGATGGCGGTGGTGAAAAAGATAAGCCAAATCGCTTCTATTTTGTTGATAAAAAGACTTCACTAAATGATCTAGTGAAGAGTTTAAACGCTTTTGGCTCTACACCAGAAGATTTAATTTCGATTTTTCAAGCACTTAAGAGAAATGGTGCTTTGATAGGAGAGATTGAGTTAATTTGATGGGAATAAAATTTACAGTTTTACTCTGAATGGATTTTTAGCCCCATTCAATGGTAAAATAGAACAATGCTAGTTGGCCGAGGAATGACCGACTAAATAACTCAGGATGAGAATTTGAGCATAAGTACAGTTAAAGAATCCATTCCAATGCCTGTAAACAAACAGGATAAAAACAAACACAGTTCTCCGAAACTTGTTGATGGCTACGAGTACATCCCAGACGCTTACAAGAAAGTTGCTACTGGTATGGAGAAGCAATTTGCAGAGTTCATGATTTCACAAATGGAAAACTCTGTTGGTAAAACTGAAAACAATCAGGCCGCTAAGTACTATAAGTCTCTTATGAACTCAGAAAGAGCTGATATGTTAGCGACTAAAGATCAAGGGATGGGTCTTCAAAAAGTAATTCTAGATCAAATCTATCCTCAAAGAATGAGAAATGCACTCGCCTACAAGCAATTCCAGGCACAGCAAGACTCAAGAATCATAAAAAGAAATGACGTTAAAATGGCTAATCCCAACGTCGAAGGCAAGGAGCCTAGCAATGAGTAATATGGATGTTACAAATCGTTCTAACTTTTTTCCAAATAGTGAGCAGGCAAAAACGACTAGAGCTCAGAAAATGTCTATGAGGCGCAATGATTATTCGCGAAGACAGCAGCTAGAGAAAATGAGCAAGAACGACGCTAAAGTACAAATCCCTGATGCTGTAAGGGACTTCTCAAGAATCAAAAAAGCTGTTGATGCTGCTCCAGAAATTGATAATAGCGAAAAGATCGCAAGACTAAAGCAACAAATTAATAACGGAACTTACAAAGTTAACTACGAAGCCATTGCTGACAAGCTACTGGCAACTGAGTTTTAGGAGATCAAATGAATAAGGAAACAAACCAACAAATTGATACTCTTGAAATGATTTACTTCAGAGTAACGGATTTATGGCAAAGATTATGTGAAAAACATACTACTCTATTAAATTTAACCTTTGATGAGTACGCACTTCTTCTCGAGTCTGACCTTGATAAATTAGACACAAAAACCGCAGAAAAGGATGCTATCAACGTAGAAATCTCAGCTCTTGAAAAAGTTAGAACTCAAATCATTGAGGAACTAAATCAATTTTTAGCTACAAAGAATATGGATCCGATTGAATCGGTCTCTGAACTCATCATGGTAATGGATATTTACGAAAAGAAAAATGAACAAAGACATCTGTTTCGATTCAATAGTCTCTTAATAGACCTTATTGAGAAAATTCAGGACCAAAATAAAAAGAATCAGTTATTTATCAACAAAGCATTACTTTCGTTGAAACAAATAAGAGAAGAAGTCATGGGAAATAAGAACTACTCTACTTACAATAAGAGAGGAGCTTCTAGGACCCATACAACTGACTAAGGGGAACGATGCCTGATATTTTAAATATTGGTATTACAGGCTTACATACAAGTAAGAAGTCTCTTGAGACTACGTCGCACAATATCGCCAATGTTAATACTGAAGGCTACTCAAAGCAAAGAGTTCACCAATCGACAAATAGCCCTATTTCTAAAGGTGGTCTTGTACAGGGATCTGGTGTTCGAATTAACAAGATCGCTAGAGACCATGATAAATTCGTTGAAAAACGACTCAATTCAAATATTTCTTCTGAACAGTTTTTTCGTCATAGAACAGAACAATTAGAGCAAGTCGAAAATATCTTTAACGAAATTGACCAAGACGGCCTTAACAAAGTTCTTAATAAATTCTTCAATTCATTTAGAGAACTAAGTAATAATCCTGAAAACGAAACAATAAGATCAGTAGTAAGAGATAATGCCTCTTTGGTTGTAAAAGATTTTCATAGAATCAAAGAGACTCTTGATGGTCTCGTTGATGGGATAAATGGAAAGATAAAAGGTGAAGTTTCAGAGATAAACGAAATCACAAGAAGAGTTGCTCATCTTAATAAAAAAATTGCTACCCTAGAAGTTGTAAAAAATGAGACTGGGGATTTAAGAGATCAAAGAGATGAACTAATTAGGGAACTATCAAAGAGTTTTAAGATTCATACTTATCAGGATGAAAAAGGACGTTATGTTGTTAGTGCTGTAAATGTTGGTACCCTTGTTACAGGAACAAATACAGCAGAGCTTGCAGCCGGTCCAGTAAGCGCTGATTCTAGTAAGTCTGGAATGCCTGGTGCCATGGAAGTTTATTTTAAAAATAGACCCTCAGGCCCAATAACTAATAAATTTAAAAGCGGTAGAGTCTCAAGTTTGATCAATGTTCGTAATCAAGATATCAAAGACCTATACGACAAAGTTGATCTTATAGCCCATGAGTTAGTTCAAACAGTCAACGCTGTCCATAGACGTGGATATGTAAACAGAAAAGTGGAACTCGATGCAAATGGTAACCCTCCCTTAAGCGACTCTAAAGGACCTACTACGGGTCTAGACTTTTTCAAGTCGATTGAAAGTGGGGTTAAAGGTGCCGCTGCAATGATAGATCTTTCCGATGACGTTAAAAATGATCTTTCAAATATTTCTACTGCACTTGCTCCAAACGCTCCTGGTGATAACAGAGTAGCTGTAGCCATTTCTAAAATTCAACATGAAAGAATACTCGGCGGTGGAGTTGCGACCCTTGAGGAATCATACTTAAGCTCGATAGGTAACCTAGGTTTACAGACGAGAAAAGCAAACTTAGATCACGAGCAAGCAGAAGGATTAAAGGCACTAACAGAGAATATAAAACAAAGAGTATCAGGGGTTTCTCTAGACGAGGAAGCCGCAAATATGGTTCGTTTTCAACAAGTCTATGAGGCTAATGCTAAAGTAATGCAGACTGCTGATGAAATGATGAAAACAATTATGAGTATTAAGAGATAGGTAATTAATGGTTAGAGTATCTGAAAATTCAGCTACAGCTTCACTTTCCTTTGCGTTAAATAAGGCGAAGAGAAAGATGGAAGACCTACAAATGAAAGGTACTAGCCTGAAGCGTATTACTAGGCCTTCAGATGACCCTATTGGAAACGTCGAAACTTTAAATATCTCATCGAGCCAAAGCGATATAAAGCAATACAAAAGAAACATAGACTATTCTAAAACTCAACTTGCAGCTACAGATAAAGCACTCGAACAATTAGGTGACATACTTTTAAAAGCCAAAGAGATCGCCATCGCTCAGGCCTCTGATTTTTATGGTGAAGGAATTCGAAAGAATGTGGCAAATGAAGTTTATCAACTTAGAAATCAAGCCTTAAGTATTGCTAATAAAAGAATCGGACAAAGGTATATCTTTGGAGGTTTTAAATCTCTTGATAAGCCTTTTACCCCAGATGGAAAATATCATGGAGACAAGGGTCACGTAACTGTCGAAGTTGCAAAGGACTTTTTTATTCCTATGAATCTACACGGTGCTGAAGTCTTTTTCACAACCGACGATTCTTCAAATAAGATTGAGCACCCCTTAAAAAAGTTCCCTGAATTAGAAAATAAAAATAAACACGAAGGGGAAAACGAAAAAGTAAATGATGTTGGAATGGGTCGTGACCTGGCTTCCATAACTGAAGCTGAAGGTGGCTTCGCTGCTTATAATAATATGTTTTCTCAACTTGAGGCCCTAGCAACGGCACTTGAAAATGACGACGCTGTCCTCATCCAAGGGCTTCTAGAGAAGTTCGACTCCACGATGGATAGAATGGTTGGACTTAGGACCAGAGTTGGTTCTCTAATGAATTCTGCTGAAAGCTCAGAGAATGTTCACGAAGCAGATAATGTAAATTTCGCAGAGAGAAAGAGTAAGGTCCAGGATGCTGACATCGCTGACTTATTTGCAGACATAACTAAACAACAGGGAATTTTAAAAACTACATATCAAACGGCGAAGGGCACCATAAATCAAAATCTTTTAGACTTTCTGCGGTAAATTTTAGGCCATTTTAGGCCAATTCCAAGTATTCTTAACAAAATACTAGCTTTTTACTTGCTTTTTACCCTACTAAATAATATTAGATTCGACGCCGACTGAATCAGGAAGGTTTAGAACTCTTCGAGGGAAATAATGCTCGTTTTGACACGGAAGCTAGGTGAAAGTATTGCAATCGATGATCATATCAAGATCGTCGTAGTCCAAATAAAAGGTAAACAGGTTCGTTTAGGCATCAAGGCGCCTAAAGAGACTAAAATCCATCGTGAAGAGGTTTACAAAGCCATTCAGGACCAGAATACAGAGGCTTCTCAGGCCGATTTAAACTCAATTTCTGACCTTGCAAGCGAACTTCATAAGAAGTAGATAAATACTTGAAATTACAAATTTATTACAGCGGATCTGCAAGAAATTCCCGCTTGCCCTTTTGCCCCTACGCCTGATAAAATTACTTTGGAGCTCGCCGGTTCCCTATATGTCTGGAGGCCTATAAGTGAAAATCAATACAACCCGTTTTGGTGAACTTGAAGTTGAAAAGAAAGATATTATTACCTTTAAAGAAGGTCTTCTTGGTTTTGAACACCTAAAAAGATTTTTTATTGTTGATCCAGGTGATCAAACTTTAATCTTATGGTTTCAATCAATCGATGATGAGAAAACTGCTTTTCCTATTATTGAACCTAAGATTTTTCAACCAGACTATTCAGTTAAACTTCTTCCAGCAGAACTTCAAAGTTTAAGTCTTGATACTGTTACTGAAGCAAGTGTTTATACAATTTTAACAATACCTAAGGCTGTTACGGAAATGTCCGCTAATCTTAAGGCTCCAATTATTATTAATAATAAGTCAAAAGAGGCCAGACAAATTGTTCTTCAAGACAGCAAGTTAGAAGTTCGCTACTCAATGTATGCCGAGCTTAAAACTTATATTTCTAACTTTAGCTCTGACGATTCTCAAAGAACGACAACAGCTAAACCTCAGGCCGTGGAACTTTCAGAAACACAAACTGAAACAACAAAACCTACAGAGCCAAAACGTCCAGAAGCTTAAGCATTATTCAAAATTAGATATAAAAAAGCCCTCTTAATTTAGAGGGCTTTTTTTTGCTTAAATATTAAAACTAATTTTTACGGAAGGGTTGTCTCTGTAGCTGCTTTAGAGAGGTTTAAATACATTGCAGCCTCAGAGTTAGCAGGATCTCGTGCAATCACGTTCTCCCACTCATTCTGAGCCTCTAAAATCTTCCCTGTTCCATAGTATAAGATCCCTAGAGCAACTCTGCCCTCAACATAAGCGGGGTGTTCATTCTTTAACTTTTTTAGTTCATCAAAAGCTTTCGCCATAAAGTTTTTCTTTGCATAAACTTTTGCCACCTTAATTCGAGCTTCAAGATTTTCAGGATCTAAGGCAGTAACTTTATTATATTCAAATAAAGCTTCGTCATGCCTATTGTAAGAGCTATACATATCAGCCAATTCTAAGTGCTTTAATGAGAATTTTTTATTTATATGAATATCTTCAACACCACCTTGGGGACCAGTGTGCTTTACTCTTTGATTTGCCTTATCAAAAACTTTCTTAGCTTCCTCATAATGTCCAATATCATTATATAAAACTGATAAGCTAATTGATGCATCAGTATGGCCAGGCTCTAACTCAAGAACTTTATTAAAACCTTTAATGGCTTTACCAATATCCCCTTGAATATGAAAAATATTTGCCATGTGAAAAAAGGCATCAATCAAGATTGATTCCGACGAAGAGGGATCTTCAATTAGTTCGGTAAAAATCCCTTTGGCCTTTTTATATTCGCCTTTCTGAAAACAATCTTTACCTCTGTTAACCAAATCTGTTTTTGATAAGTTTTCCAATATTCCCCCTTAAATATTAGTACATTTAGCTAAAATTCCATCAACGGTCTTCTTAACAGAGCCCTTTAGCTCACCTGAAAAGTTTTTAAAGTGTACTTTACACTTCTCAGGTTCTTTTAATTCTAGCGATGCTTTCATTACTCTAACTATCGAATGATCTCTTAAATTTCTACTTGAGAAGTTCTTTAGAATATCTAAATATCGGTATCTGGCTGCTTGATAAACATCAGTTTTAAAATAAAAATCCGCTATATATCTCTCTTTCTTCTCTAGTAACTTTTTACACTCTTCAATTTTTTCTCGACCACCTTTTGTATATTCGGAGCCAGAATACACTCTTAATAGTTCATCGTAGTACTTAATTGCTTCGTATAAAGGGGATAAATCTCTGTCATAAGAAGGCGGTCTTTGGTTATTAAAAGCTTCAGCGATTCTCCAGACAACATAAGCCATCTTTTTATGCCTCGGATGAAAGTCCTTAAAAAGTATATAAGCCGAAGCTGCCTCAACATAACTTTCCTGTTCAAATAAAATATCTGCCTGAAGAAGTTCCGCATGAGTAGCGTAGTAACTATAGGGAAACTGTGAACGAAGAGAGTTAAGCTTTTCTGTTGCCATCAAATAACGACCGTCTTCGATCAGCATTTGTGCTTCTTTAAAGAGAATCTCCGCCTCAGTTTTTCCACTTGGACGTTGAGTACTACAAGACATTAAAAAAATAAGACTTATGAATAGAATAGATAATAATTTGTTCAAAACAAAACCCTAACTGTCTGAAATCATGAGATATGATCTACAGGGCTAGTCTATCATTTAGAGCCAAAATTAGTAAAGCAACAAGCGATTATCGGTTCCTATCAGAGTATACTTCGTTGTAAATCTCGATAATTATAAGCTTCACTGCGGCAGCTAAGGGTATTGAGACTACCATTCCTAAGATCCCAAGATACTGAGATCCTAGAATCACTGACATAACAACAACCACAGGATGAAGATCAACTATTTTGGAAACAAGTATCGGGAATACAATTCCGATATCAATTGTATTAGCTATCAAATACAGGAGGACTATGGCACCAGTTGTGGGTGTTGTTCCATATTCAGCGAACCCGAGAACAATCGCTGGTATTGTTCCTAACACAGGCCCAACATAAGGAATCACATTTGTCATACCTGCCACTAAACCGAGCAATAAAGAGAATTTTATATCTAAGATTAATAAGCCACTTGTAATAATTATTCCCACAATGCTGGCTTCAACAAACTTTGCAAAAATATAGTCTCCAAGCTGAGAATTAAACTTGTGAGATAAGTAGTAAAATCTTTCAAAAATTGAATTTGGCGTTAGTCTTAGGATCGATCTTTTAAAACTGGTTGCGTCTTTTAGAAGAAAAAATAAAAATAGCGGAACAAGCAAGATCCACTCTAGAAATGAGGCTAGAACTTGCGGAAGGTTTAATAAAAAATTAGCAGTACCTTTTCTCGCGACTTCAATGACCTCCGATACATACTTACTAGGAATTTCGTATCCTGTTTTATCTTTGATTACTGCACGCGATTTACTGTACTGAGTTTCAACATATCTTTCGATACGTGGAATATTATCTTTAAACTCTTTTGCCTCCCGTGTAATTGTAGGCACTACTTTGACAATCGGATAAATAAAGAAAAACAACAAGGCAACGAATAATAAAGCGATCGAAAACCCTTTGCTTAATCCTAACTTCGCCAGCGTTGGCAACGCAGGACTAACAATGAGGTAAATAACATAAGCAATGGTTAGTGGAATGGCTGCCCTGGGTAGACTCAAAAGAGCTCCCCCAAAAATTAAGATAATACTAAAAAAGAAGATAAGCCTTAGCCATTCCTTTTTAGAAGAACTAGCCTTTGCTTCCATCTTTTCCCATTTTTCTTTGAGTTAACTTATATTTTAGGGCCCTAACTTCCCTCGTTACCGAAAATAACCTGTTGGCAATAATCAACGACACAGACTGAAGAAGCTTCGCGGCTACAATAGGGTGGTTCAAAATTAGAGATTCAATATCTGGTTTAAAAATTCCAAGCAATTCAGTATTACCTCTTGCAACTACGGTAGCATTTCTTGCACTATTATCTTGAAGCAAAGCGAGTTCTCCAAAATAATCATATTTATCTAAAGAGAGTAAGTAATTTTCACTTTCTTCAGCTCCTTTACCTGAATCAACAGTAACATCAACATTTCCAGAATAGATGAAGTAAAAACCTACACCTAAGTCATGCTGTCTAAAAATAACCTCTTTATTCTCAAAACTTCTTAGGTGTAGCGATTGTGATAATAATCTTAGCTCATTATCAGAAAAGTTTTTAAGGACTCCAATCTTTCTTAAAAATTTAGGAATATTTCCACCCTTCACAGATGAAAGAGGATTCGCCTGCCAAAAATATTTTAGCATTGAAATATCTAACTTTTCAGGAAGAGCTTCTTTTTTTTCTAATTTCTCAGATATTTCATTTTCATAGCTCATTTTAAAATCCCTACGTCATTCATTTTTATCCAGCCCACATATTCAACTGGTCTTTCAATAAAAAACCAACCGTCTATTGTCTTACCAACAAGTACTTTTGCACCTTTTGGTATCTCACCCGTTTTTTCAAATATTCCACTAGGGCCTTCATAGACATTAGAGTCGTTAAAAAGCACAGCTATATTTAAATTATCTAAATAGAAGTGTTTTGCTGTAATTGGGGTAAGTGACAATAATATAAGTATGGCTACGCCCCACCTTTTCACGACTTTTTTATTGAAAAGGACAATAGAAACCACCAGAAAAATTAAAGTCACAAAGATAAAAAAATCGGGACCATAGGAAATTGATTTTGATAAAAGTACATCATCAATAGACTGGGAGGTGCTAAGGTCTTGAGTCGAAAGTTTATCTTTCACAATTTTAAGATTATGCTTTGTAGCGGCCGTATCATAACCTTCATAAACAGCCTTTTCTAGGTGGTACCGACCAACAGCATAATTCCCTGTTTTTGAATAGACCGTACCTAAATTGTAGTGAAACTCACCTTTATCAAAGGCATCTTTATTGTCGATAAGGCTCGTCTTAACAGCTTCAAAGTCGCTGCTTTGATATTGTTCACGTAATGACTTTAGAAGTGATTCCATGCTAATATTCTCCATAACTTAATTATCCTTTCTGGGGTTTATTTAGCAATAAGCAATAATGTCCCACTGCTTCAGGCTGGTTCAAAAATGAGTTTAGGTGTTAATAATCCAAAAATAGATGACCAAATTAATCATCTTTTTTCAGAAATTCTAATTGCTCAACACGAGTTTATGAAAACCCGTGCGCCCGACCCGGAAAAGGCGGAGCTAGTATCAAAAAAATTATTAGAGTACGAGAAGATCAGAGGTCGAGGGTTCTTTTATCCACTCCTAGCTACTGGAAGAGGACATGGACCGTTTACAGAACTTCAAGACGGATCTGTAAAGTATGACTTAATATCTAGTATAGGAGTCAACCTTTTAGGTCATTCTCACCCCATTTTTATCAAGTCCTGCCTTGAAGCCGCAACAATGGATACTTTAATGACTGGTAATCTTCATTTATATGAAGATCCAATTGAATTATCTAAAGAGCTTGTTTCTTCTGTGACAAAATCTAACCTAAAACATTTTTGGTTTGCTGGTTCAGGCAGTTTCGCCAATGACAATGCAATTAAAATGATTTGGCAAAAGTCAGATGGAAAAACAAGAATTCTTGCTGCTCAAAAGTGTTTTGCTGGCCGCTCGATAGCCACTCAGGATATTACTCACAACTTAGATTATAAAAAAGGAATGCCTACTCTTTTAGAAGTGGATCATTTCCCCATTTCAGAAAATAGTAATACTGAAGAACAGATAAATGAGACCATCTCAAATTTGGAATCGATTTACACTGACCAACATTGTGCGATTACCCTGGAGCTAGTTCAAGGTGAGGGTGGGTTTAATGTTTACCCAAGAGAGCTATACGTAGCCATTTTTAAATGGGCCAAAGAAAAGAAGCTTTTTATTTGGATAGATGAAATTCAATCATTCGGTAGAACAGGCGAACTTTTTGCTTTCCAAAAACTTGACCTACATGAATTCCCAGATGTGGTGACTGTAGGCAAGGCTCTTCAGTCTTGTGGAACATTATTTTCAAATGAACTTAACCCAAATCCTGGATTAATTGCTGGTACATTTCAAGGGTCTCTTTCTTCAATCAAGGCAGGAAGAAAGATTTTAAAATATCTTACCATGGGTAATTTTTTTGGAACCGGGGGAAGAGTCGAAGAAATCAGGACTATTTTTGAGCAAAAAATGAATCTCCTTAATAAGAGTAGCCAAGGCTTTTTTAATTCTACCTCTGGAATAGGATTGATGTTTGCTTTCCAGATAAAAGATGGAAACAAAGAGGACACAGCAAATTTTATAAAGAAGCTTTTTAACAATGGAATAATATGTTTTTCCTGCGGAAAGAATCCTTACAAGATTAGATTCCTACTCCCACTCTGTTTAAATGAGGAGCATATTAATGAAATTTTTGAAATATTAGAGAAAACCTTTAAAGAATTTACGGGAAAGTAAAATGTACTATATACGTTCAGTTCAAGAGAGTGATTTAGAAGATTTATTCACTCTAAGCCAACATCTTGCGTTCATAAACTTGCCACCGGATAAAAGAATGCTTCTGAATAAAATTCGAAGTAGTACAAGGGCGTTCAATGACGCT
This sequence comes from Halobacteriovorax sp., assembly GCA_002720865.1. Lineage (GTDB taxonomy): Bacteria > Bdellovibrionota > Bacteriovoracia > Bacteriovoracales > Bacteriovoracaceae. Next base: position 307,227 of record PBIO01000014.1, on the reverse strand, counting down.
GAAGAGAATCACGAAGACGATTATTTTATTTTCGTTTTGATAGACGCTGAAAAAGAAAAACTAATTGGCGTTTCCATGATTCACGGCAAGCATGGCACCGAAAAAGAACCTCACTTCTATCTCACTGTAGGTCATGAAAAAAAATACAGTGAATCAATCAATACTGGCTTCATTCATGGCACTCTTAAACTCGGGATAGAAACTGACGGCTGGACTGAAATCGGTGGACTGATCTTGTCACCAGAGTACAGAGGTAATCCGAATAAACTTGGAAAACAATTAAGTTTTTGTCGATTCTTGTACATGTCTCAACATTCAAAAAAATTCACCCCCGTCATTCACAGTGAGCTCATGCCACCCCTCGACGAAAAAGGAAACAGCCCTCTATGGGAAGCCCTTGGCAGAAGGTTCATGAATATGAACTATCAAGAAGCAGATAAACTAAGTAGAGAAAATAAAGAGTTTATATTAAGTCTTTTTCCACAAGGGACAATATATGAGACCTTATTAACTCCTGAAGCCAGAGATTCAATAGGCCGAGTTGGTAGAGAAACAGAGCCGGTTAAAAAAATGCTTGAGTCAATTGGTTTTAACTACACCAATGAGGTAGATCCTTTTGATGGTGGCCCTCATTATCGAGCCGCTTTAAAAGACATCAAACTGGTAAAAGACGCCTTCGTAGGCAAATTAGAAAAGGCTGACAACAGCGAGAGTCATTTCAAAAAAATTCTTATAAACTTAAATCATAAAGATTTTCCATTTTTTTCAATTTTGGCGAATGGAAAAGTTGATAAGGGTAAGATAAGTTTAGATAACGAGTCATTCAACTATATCGACTCATTAAAATTAGAAAACAACGATAGTTACGGGATCTTCTTCTAGGATAGTTTATGAAGTTTAAAATGTTAGGCGATTATTATAATGGTGAATTCCACTCTAACGACGATCGACAAGATAACGTTATTAAAAGAGAGTGTCCTGCAAACACAGACGAGATATTATACGAAGCTAATATTAGCTATAAAAACATTGGCCAAGTTGTTCAAAGTGTTAATGAGGGATTTAAAACTTGGAGAAATATTTCAGTAGAAGAAAGAATATCTTTTCTAAAAAAGTATCAGGATGAAGTAAAAAAAATTAAAAATGAAATGGCAGAGGCCATAAGCCTCGAGTCAGGGAAACCATTATGGGAAGCTCTAGGCGAGGCAGGTTCGGTAATTGGAAAAGTTGATGTGACCATTAACGACGGTCTCCCAAGAATCCTACAAAAAAGCTACCCTGAAATCATGCCAAACACACAAGGAGAGCTCTACTATAAGCCGGTTGGACCTTCTTTAATTATCGGCCCCTTTAATTTCCCTTGCCACTTAGCTAATACTCAAATTTTAAACTCTCTAATTTCGGGAAACAGTATTATATTTAAACCATCTGAAAAAACTGCATATAGTGCTCAGCTGATGATTGAGTGTTTCCATAAAGCTGGCTTTCCTAAAGGTGTTGTAAATCTTTATCAAGGGGATGGGGAAGTTGCTCGTAGACTCTTAAAAGAAAAGTCTTTAAAAGGGATCTTTTTCACAGGTTCAAAAGAAGTCGGTTTAAAGATTGTTGAAAATACTTATAAGGACTTTAGTAAACTTGTGAGTTTAGAATTGGGGGGGAAAAACCCAGCCATAATTCATTCTGACACTAATCTCAAACACGCTCTAGCTGAGATGATTAAAGGCTCCTTTATGACTACGGGACAAAGGTGCACTTCAACAAGCTTGATTATTCTTCATAGATCTCTAGTTAGTGAATTCACAGAAAAGTTTCATGAATATGCAAAAAAAATTATTATAGACCATCCAATTGAACACGAAGTAGATCCTTTTATGGGGCCCTTAGTGGATAAAAACTCTCTTGATAGTTATCTCCTTTATATGGGAATGGCAAAACGAGAAGGAATTGAAGAGATTATGCGTGGTAAACTTCTAGAAAAGAAGTATCGAGGTTATTACGTAACTCCATCAATTCATCTTGCAGATAAATTTGACCCAAAAAGCATTTTCCTAACTAGTGAAATCTTTGGCCCTAACGCGACGATTATTCCCTATGACGATATAGAAGAAGCTATTAGCTTAGCCAACAGTAATGAATACGGTCTTGCATCATGTGCATTTACAAAAGATAAAGAGCTCTTTAAAAAATGCGCTACTGAAATTGATTCTGGCCTAGTTAATTGGAACAGATCAACGGCAGGAGCAAGTCCCAAACTTCCTTTTGGCGGTGTAAAAAATTCTGGAAACTACAGACCAGCATCAATTGCGACAATAGATGCCTGTGTTTACCAGATGGCGAGCTTGGAAGTTTCAGATGAAAGCGATGAACTGGACAGCATAAAAGGGATAGCCTACTAGGCTTGTTTCTTATTTACGAGAATTCCAATATTTGAAGAATTAGATAAGTCTTCTTTTTGATTCTTCTCTCGTTGAATATCTATAGATGCATTTTTTTCATACAGAGATAATACTTCTTTAGATTTGATTTTATTGTAATTTTCTTTGAATCTTGATTTTTCGCTAATTATAAAACTTGAAGTTTCCTGGCTAACTGGACAGTTTTTAGAATAGTCTCTATTTAATACAGTAATTCTTTTTACGTGGTCATCTAAGATAGATTTACAATTTGGCCCACACTCTATATCAATGGCCAAGGATTCTCTTTCCTCTTCTTTGGACCCATCCTCCTCAACTTCTTTCTTTTTAAAAGGAAGTATTTTTGCGCCACCAGTTTCTTCGTCAAGATCACTTGAAAGCATCTTAGTTAAAGATACTAAGTTTCTCCCTTTGGAAGTCGTCGTAAGCTCATTCAACTCATCTGGAGTTAATATTCTGAGCAATTGACCTAAAAGTAGGTTCTTTCCAACCATTTGATACCTCAATGACTTATCGTCACATTAAATTATTACTTGAGTATTTTAATCAAACTATAGAAAAATCAATGACTTAGGCCTAATTATCTTGAATTTGGACTGTGGACAAAAAGGTCGATTGAAATTATAACATTATCTAATTTCAATCTGTTGGGGTGTGGCGCAGTGGTAGCGCAGAAGACTGTTAATCTTTTGGTCGTGGGTTCGAGTCCCTCCACCCCAGCCACTTTTACATGTCAGTAAATATTCTCTCTATCGACTTTCAAGATATCTCAATTGAGAACACTAAAGCTCAATTAAACTCCTATTGGTTAGACCTGGAAATTCCAGAAACTCTTTTAGGAAAATTTGAAGAAAAAAATTTATTCCCAGATAAGCTTGGAGATATATTTATCCATGGGCCCTTCTCTTCTCTAAAAGTATATTTTACCCAACTACTAATAGATATAATTTACATAAATGAGCTGATTTTTGAAGAAGTTGAAGATGAGATTTTTGATTACTGGGAGACCTCTGACTTCGCTTCAATTTTTTTCTCAGTGTACGAAGACAATATCCTTGAGTCTTCTAGAAAAGTTTTAGAAAAGCTTGAAGATCATTTTATAAATTATTTGCTTTTAAACTATACCAACGATTTCAGTCTCCACTCTACAATCAAGAGAATGCCTGAAATTGGTGATTTTAAAACGTTTTTATATTTGGATTTTAATCAAGGACTGGAGCTTGATGACGAGAATTCAGAAAGTCTTGATAATGAGTTCGTAAATATCAAAAAATTAAATCGTACACACGATATAGTTCAAGTGCCTATACCTCTTAAAAAGAGTACTTTATTTCTAAGGCCCGGGTCTAAAAAAGGGGAAGAGAAAAAGCTTGAGTTCAAAAGCAAAATAGAACACTCGCTTTCAGTGTTAGATTCCTTAGCCCCAGAACTCTATTCTCTTTTAGAAAAATTTACTCATACAATTATTGCTCTCGATGAACCGAGCATGGTCAGCTATTCTTTGCAGAACCTTCCTGGGTATTCTTCGATCAACCTCTTTAGTCGAGACAGAGTCGATTGTATTGATGACCTCATACATGAAAACGGTCATCATTATTTAAACTACATACTTAATTCTAATGAACTAATAGTTGAAGACTCTGAAAAAGCTTATTACTCCCCATGGCGAAAATCACCTCGACCTCTAAGAGGTATTTATCACGGGGTATTCACCTTTTACTGGGCCCTCAAGCTTTTTGGATCTCTTTGCCTAAACGACAAAATTAATGAATTTTATGATGATAATGAAGTTAAAAAAATAAAATTTCGCTTTATTGAAGAATTCTACATGTTAAGTTTTTGCCAAGGTTCATTAGAGCTGGCCCGTAAAAATGAGCTCATCACAGACTTTGGCTGGACCTTAATTCAAAACGTAATGGATGAAGTTAGAGTTTTTAAAAAAGATGTTACAAGGGTTGAATCTCAATTGGAAAAAGCTCAAAGAGATGAAATCACGAAGATGAGGGAATCTCTAAAGAATTTATAAGTGATTGTGTTTCATTTGCTAGAACAAAATCTCCCTTCTCTCCAGAAATCAAGGATACCTTTTTAAGTAGCTCTAATGCTTCATCATTACGACTTTCTTTGATTAATATTTTTGCCATTAGGGCCATTGCCTTAAAGTTTTTATTATTTATTGAAATTAATTTCTCTAAGTGCAATTTACTTTTTTCAATCTCACCAAACTCAAAATATATTTCTGCCGCCCCCTGGTTAGCCAATTCATCTTCTTCATCAATCTCCAGGACCTGTTTAAACATACCAAGACGCTTATTTAGTTCCTCTTTCTTATCAGAGTTTTGCTTCGCCGTATTTTTAAAACCTTTTACTGTAGCCTTGGACTTTTCATCCTCAGCTTTTTCAATTTCTCCTAGCTTCATATAAAAAAGAGATTTATTAGTGTGAGCCATAATTGAGTCGGGATCTATTAACTCAAGATGATCCATAATCTCAATCGCTTTCTTTAAGTCCCCAAGCCTACCTACTAGTGCCCCAAAAGACTCCGCTATTTCTTTATCATTAGGGTTAATCCTAAAGGCCAGCTCCATCCACTTTATAGCTTCTTCATTATTTCCACTTGTAAAAAAAGATACTGCCTTTTCATAATAGCCAGTCGAAATAGATTCAATTGACTTATTTAAGATAGGAAATAATCTTACTTTTGCTGTATCAACATTACCTTCTATCTCAATTGTAACTTGCTTGTCTTGAACCCTAATGCTTCTTTTAGCTTCAACTGATACTAACTGAGTATCTCCTTCTGTGCTAAAACCAAGTATTTTATATTCCTCTTCATTCACCTTGATAAATTCGCCGACTTTATTAGCTTTATTTTTTAAAATAAGTGCGACTGATTTTTTACCAGCTCCACGATTTGCTTCAATTTTCTTGACTGTTTCCTGACCTACATAACAACCTTTTTCATTGGAGACTGCTTCGTCCACAAAGACCGTTTGGTTAACTAAAATACCTTCTTCTTGAATTCGAGGAATGCTTGGAATTCCATACATAAACTCTAATCGAGTAATTTCGTATTCCTCAAAAGACAAATGATCTTTTGAAAATTTAAAGGAGGTCGGTTTTCCTAAAAAGTTTATAATATAGTCTGCTTCTAAAAGTTGGTTATCTTCATTACCCACGATCAATGTTTCATTTTCTTTTGAAAATTCAACCTCGTCCATTATGGCAAATTTTTTTAGATCCTCGATGAAATCATCAACAAACACTTGGGGAGTTATAATTTTATAATAATTTTCATTGATATAAATCAAATAACCATAAAATAATAAATTGCCAGTTCTTGAAACTCTCGCGGTCAATTGAGAAGACTTGGGAAAAAGTTTATTTAGATCACTTGTTAGCTGCCCGCTTAAAAAGCGCTTCGAGTCTTCACCGTTAATATCGAATGAGGCCCATGAGCTTAAGTTAAAATATTTATTTGAATCCATTTATACAGAAAAAGATTCACCGCAACCACAAGTGTTTGCAGCGTTTGGATTAACAAAAACAAAGCCTTTTCCATTTAATCCATCTTTAAAGTCTAAAGTTATTCCTTTTAGATATATCGCCGATTTTAAATCTATAAATACTTTTACTTTCTCAAACTCTAAAATATGATCTTTTTCTTTAAGTGAATCAAAGTCAATTTTATAACTTAGTCCGCTACAGCCACCTCCGACTACTCCGAGTCTAAGGCCTACACCTTCATCACGATTCTCTGCCTCGTAAATCTTAGTAATTTGCTCAAGTGCCTTATCTGTAATTTCAACTAATTTTTCTTCCATAAATATTTACCATTTACGTGATATAATGCTTTAAAACCGTAGTTTAGCATAAGTTTACGATAGCCAATAGTTTTCTACCCCTCTTTTGTAAACTTTAAAAGTTGAATTATAATTAGATTTTAGGGAGTTAGCCCATGCCTATTATCCTAGTTATCCAAAATGGAGAAGAATCTATCAAAACGAGGATAGGGGCGAATTCTATCGTCCTCGGGCGTTCAAGCAAGTGCCATGTTAAGCTCACAGACAGCCAGATATCAGGAAGACACTTAAGCGTGGTAGTTAATAAAGAAGGGAGAACTCTAGTCAAAGACTTAGAGACGACCAACGGAACCTACTTAAACGGCTCTAAGATTATGGAAGCCTACCTGTACCTCGAGGATGAAATAAGTATTGGTGAGATTAGAATATTTCTAGATGACTCTGAGATGGGTGCGTCAGAAAAAAGTAAGCATACAAGAGAGGGTGAAAAAACCCAACACACCTTCATAAATCTTCCTTTGGACGAAGGTTTAGCAGTTAAAAAGGCAATGGCCAAAGCAAAGGCAGCCAAAGAAGCTAAGAGTACTCCTCCTCCCTCACCTGAGGTGAAAATTAACACACCAGAGGAAAGGCAAAAGAAGATTGCGGCACTGCTTAAAGGCGAGGAAGAAATTGCTTCCTCGAAACCAGGGATGCGAACAAGAATTATAAACAAAGCAAAAGAAAAGGTAAGTAAGGAAGCTGCTGCACAAGAAGTTGGTGAAGTTAGGGACGGTCAAAATTTTGATTTAGAGGAATCCTCTGGGGAAACAAAAATGTTAAAAATTGATCGCCCCAAAAAAGGAAAAAAGTAAGCTCAGCTTTTCCAGATCACCTCATCAACTTTTAGTTTTAGGTTGATGAGTCTAGCCAAATAAAAGAGATAGTCTGACATTCGATTTAAAAACTTTAAAGCATTATCAGGTACGAAGCCCCCCTCATTTTTAAGTGCAACCATCATTCTTTCTACATTTCTGGCCTGAGTTCTACAAAGATGAGCATTAGCGGCCGCTAAGCTTCCCCCTGGTAAAATAAAAAACTTAAGCGGTGGCAATTGTTCCCCAACCGCATCGATTTGCTTTTCTATTGAATCTACAAATTCTTTACTAATTGGCTTTAATTTAAATGTTTCGATCTTTTCTTCAGGACAAGCTAACAAGGCACCAAGGTCGAACAATTTGTTTTGAACATCTAGCAACAAGTTTTTGTCATCTCCATCTTCAAGATATTGAATTAAAATACCTACCATGGAATTAAAGTGGTCTACTTCTCCATAAGTCTGAAGTCTAGAGTCTGATTTACTAACCCTGACTCCTGACAAAAGTGAGGTTGTTCCGTCATCTCCTGTTTTAGTATAGATCTTAACCATTACATATTCCTTCTGTAGCGACCACCAACTTCATAAAGGACAGAACTGATTTCCCCTAAACTACAGTAATTAACAGAATTTAAAAGCTCTTCAAAAATATTTTCACCACTTAAGGCTACTTCTCTAAGTCTATCTAGTGATCTTTTTGAATCATTTTTATGAGAGTTTTTGAAGTTATTAAGTCTGTTAATTTGGTCTTGTTTTTCTTCATCAGAACATCTCGAAATTTCTATTTCTTGTTGAAGCTGATCTTGAATATTGTCCGCAATATAAGTGTTAACACCAATTATAGGTAGTTCCCCACTATCCTTTAAGCCTTCATAGTATAATGACTCTTCTTGAATTTTGCTTCTTTGATACATGCTCTCCATTGCACCCAAGACACCTCCCTTGTCAGAAATTCTTTCGAATTCAGCAAGTACGGCATCCTCTACTAGATCTGCGAGCTCTTCAAAAATGTAGGAGCCTTGCAGTGGATTATCAGTTTTATTTAAACCAAACTCTCGGTTGATAATCATTTGAATTGCCATAGCCCTACGTACAGACTCTTCTGTCGGGGTTGTTATAGCTTCATCATAGGCATTTGTATGAAGTGAATTACAATTATCTGATAATGCTAAAAAGGCCTGAAGAGTTGTCCTAATGTCATTAAAGTCTATCTCCTGAGCGTGTAAGGATCTACCTGAAGTTTGAACATGATATTTAAACTTTTGCGACTTCTCACTAGCTCCATATCTATCTCTCATGGCGACTGACCAGATTTTTCTAGCAACCCTTCCGATAACTGTATACTCAGGATCGAGACCGTTACTGAAAAAGAAAGAGAGATTTGAAGCAAAATCATCTACCTTCATTCCTCTGCTCAGATAATATTCAACATAAGTGAATCCATTTGAAAGAGTGAATGCAAGTTGACTGATCGGGTTTGCTCCAGCTTCTGCGATATGATAACCAGAGATTGAAACAGTGTAATAATTTTTAATCGCATTCTTACAAAAATATTCTTGAACATCACCCATCATCTTAAGAGCAAACTCTAGACTGAATATGCATGTATTCTGAGCCTGGTCCTCTTTAAGTATATCAGCCTGAACAGTTCCACGAACCATTCTCATAACCTCAAGACGTTTTTCTTCATTAAAAAAATCATCTCCACTTAATTGTTGTGAAATTGCGGCGTTCATAAACATCGCTAGAATAATTGGTGCTGGACCATTGATAGTCATAGAGACTGAGGTTTTAGGGTCTGTAAGCTCAAAACCACTAAATAGCGTTTTCATGTCTTCAAGGGTAGCGATACTAACCCCTGCTTCACCGATTTTTCCAAAAATATCTGGTCTTTTATCAGGATCTTCCCCGTACAAAGTTACAGAGTCAAATGCAGTAGACAGCCTTTTTGCAGGATCATTCTCTGATAAATAGTGAAATCTTTTATTGGTTCTACTTGGGCCACCCTCTCCTGCAAACATTCGCTTAGGGTCTTCATCAGCTCTTTTAAACGGAAAAATTCCTGATACATAAGGAAAATGACCAGGTAAGTTTTGATTTCTTATAAATTTTATTTTTTCTGAAAGTGAGTTTGTAGAAGGGAATGAAACTTTGGAAATTTTCAATCCTGAAAGGCTTGTGAATTGGGATGCAACTTTTAGAGTTTTTCCTCTAACTTCAAATCTATACTCACCGGTTTTATATTCCTTAACGATACTATCGAAATTTTCAATATCCCTTAAAACTTCACCTGGTAAACTCGCTTCTGTTCTTTTTAATTCTTCTTTTAATTCCTCATTATTAGGAAGGACTTTTAAGGCTCCCCTTAAAGACTCTAACTCTGAGACCTTCTCGATAATTTCGATAGAGTTTTGATTATAATCTTTTACAGCTTTTGAGATTTCTCTCAAATACAATGCTCTCTCAGGGGCAATTATACGTGACTTAAGAGTTGGTACTTTTTGACAATCTAGATCTTCAAAGGCTTTTGTATCAAAATCAAATTCGCTACAAATATCCTTAAAAAGAGCATTAACTCCTGGATCATTGAATTGAGATGCAATTGTTCCATAGATGGGTAAGTCCTTATCCTCAGGGCTTCCCGGATGACCTGCAAAAAGCTCATGATCTCTTCGATATTGTTTTCTAATATCTCTCATCGAGTCTTCAGATCTTGGTTTTTCAAATTTATTTAGAACGACAAAATTTGCTGACTCCAGCATTTCAATCTTCTCTAATTGAGATTGAGCACCGTACTCCGGAGTCATAACGTAAACACACTTATCTGAAACTTTCGTGATTGCGTCAGAAGCTTGGCCAATTCCACTTGTTTCTACGATGATGAAATCAAAATCTTGTGTCTTTAAAAAGTTGATTACTTTTTGTATATGCGGACTAAGTTCAGTTCCTGAATCCCTAGTCGCTAATGATCTTATAAAGAAGTTTTTATACTGAGCTGACCCAAGACGAATTCTATCGCCAAGCAGCGCTCCTTGAGACTTTTTCTTTGTAGGGTCAACAGAAACAAGAGCTACCTTTTTATCTTTATATATTCTATTGAAACGAAGAAGTATCTCATCAATTAAACTAGATTTACCAGCACCGCCAGTGCCTGTGATTCCTAATACAGGAGTATCTTTAGGTGCAAAATCAATTGGTGTCTCACCCTCATTTTCAATATGAGTAATACATTTTGAAATTTCTCTAAAGTCTAGCTTCTCTTTAGTAAAGCTATGACCTTCAAGAGTTGAAAATTTACTTTTTTCAACCATATCTTCAATGATGCCCTTAAGGCCTAAAGTCATACCATCTTCAGGACTATAAATTCTTGTGATTCCTTTTTCATGTAAGGCTTTAATTTCTGAAGGTGTAATAACTCCGCCTCCACCACCAAACATCCTTACATTCTTAGCGCCAGCCTGATCAAGAAGGTCTCTAATATAAGCAAAGTATTCATTATGTCCGCCTTGATAAGAGCTCAAAGCTACTGCATTTGCATCTTCTTGAATTACTGCATCTACGACCTCTTGGGCTGAGCGATTATGGCCCAAATGGATAACTTCCACACCATTGGCCTGAAGAAGCCTTCTCATAATATTTATTGAAACATCATGCCCATCGAATAAACTGGCTGCAGTGACAAATCTGATTGGTTTCATAAAGATTTCCTAACTATACGCATAGTGCCAAAAATTAACTAAGCTACTAAATTTACACCTTGGGGAATATAACTTATAAAACCATCTAAGCAAAATAGCTTTGGATTAATGGCAGATTGATATAAACTGTACGTAGATATGGACGATAAAAGAAACATCATTGTTGAGAACCCATTCCACACGGCGCGTCTTAAGCCTAAGAGAAAAGGTAAGAGACCCCCGAAATTACTAGCAGTTGTACACCAATCTGGCTGTACTGGCTGTGAAGTCTGTATTGCTGGTTGTCCTGTTGATAGTATTGAATTAGTTCCAGGTCCAAACCCTGCCAATCCCCAGTTTCAACAAACTGTCGAAATTGATTTAGCCAGATGTATTGGATGCCAAAACTGTAGCCAAGATTGCCCTTGGGAAACCATCATGATGTACGAAAGCAACGACGCTTTTACGGCTTGGGGTAATGAGACACTTTTTAGCGAGCTATACGTTGAAGAAAGTAAAATCGAAGAGATTAAGGAAAAATTCGGGGCCGTAGATAAGCCAGAAGAACCTTCTCCAGATGATACACCTAACGAGCAAGACGCTTCTTAATAATAAAAAAACTTGAAACTAAGAGCAATCCTATTGCGATCCACTGGCTTGTCGATACTCCCTGTCCAGAAACTCCACGCACAAGATCCCCTCTAAAAAGTTCAGTCAAATACCTTAAACCAGAGTAGAGAAAAATATAGAGTAAATAATCTTCTGCCTTTTCTTTATTTTTAAGAATTTTCCACAAAAAATAAGAGCCTATTGTGAATAAGCCAAGAGCCTCATAAAGCTGAACTGGGTGTCTGTCCATACCATGTAAGTGAATTGAAAATGGAAGGTCGCACTGGGAACCAAAGCAACAACCCGCTAAGAGACAACCCACCCTTCCTACTCCGTGGGAAAAAGCAATTGAAGGCAACAAAAACTTAAAGTTTTCAAGTTTCCATTTTTTAAGCACTAGAGTGTAAAAAAGAACAAACGCTGTAGCTAATAAGAATCCTCCGTAAAAAACGAAGCCCCCACCTAACCAAAACTCAGTGGCACCAGCATATTCAGTTACCCTATCTTGTGCTGAAGAAATTAAAAATAAAACTTTGGAGCCAACCCAGCTAGAAATAAAAATTCCGACATATAAGGATAAGAATCCATCTTTTGATATATCTCTTTTATTTAAAAGATAAAGAGAGAGCTGGTATCCCAGCCCCCATGATAAACCCATAAAAAAGGGATATGAAAAAACTTGAGACCCGAATAACTCAAAAAGTATCGGTCTCATAGATGCTAGTAGTACTCTTTCGGATTAATTTCGTATTTCTCAATTTTTCTCAAGAGAGTTTTCTTAGGAATATTTGCCTTTAAGGCTGTTTGGTTAATCTTCCCCTTATTTAATTGCAGGGCATGAATAATAAACTCTTTTTCAAAAAGCTCTTTTGCAACTTGAAAATCCATTTTAATTTCATTGTCTTCAGTTTTTGTTGCAAATGTGAATTGATAGCCTTCCGACTGCTCGTTGGTTGGTCTTTCCGTCACTACCGAATCTTGAATTTCCTTAAAGTCGATTATTCCCTGAAGGGATTCATCTTTATCCGCTTTTCCACCGGCAGTTTTTCTAATTACGTCTGGCAGTGAGGCTGGTTGAATCGTATCTGTAGACTCAATAATAAAGGCATGCTCTACAACATTTCGAAGCTCTCTAATATTTCCTGGCCAGGTATATTCCTTAACAAGTGCCGTGGACTCCGGACTCAAACCTTTAATCTCTAAATTATGAACTCCGTTAAAGTATTTAATATAATAGTCAATTAAATGAGGGATATCGGAAAGTCTTTCGCGTAGTGGTGGAAGATAAACTGGTAAAACATTTAATCTATAGAATAAATCTTCTCTAAAAGAGCCTTCTTTAATCATCTCCTCAAAGGGCTTATGAGAAGCTGCAATAATTCTCACATCTACTTTAACATCTCTATTTGAACCAACCGGTGTAAATGACCTTTCCTGTAAAACTCTTAAAAGTTTAACCTGCATCCCTGGAGAGATGTCCCCAATTTCATCCAAAAAGATTGTTCCGCCATCAGCATATTGGAACTTGCCTAGTTTTCTTTCGGAAGCACCAGTGAAAGCTCCTTTTTCATGACCAAAGAGTTCAGACTCAATTAAGTTTTCCGGAACTGCCGCCAGGTTTATAGTGACAAATTTCTCATCTTTTCTTGGACCATTATAATGAATCGCTTTAGCAACTAATTCCTTACCAGTACCACTTTCCCCTCTAATCAATACCGGTGTATTAACTTGGGCCAGCTTACTAATCACATTAAAAACTTTAATCATTACATCTGATTCACCAACAAATTTATCATCAGAATTTCCACCTAAAGATAATTGTGGTGCAGAAAAAATTGAAGTTTCAACTAGTGATCTAGCTTTTAATGCTCTCTTTATAAGTGCGACTAAATTATCGGATGATATTGGTTTTTCAAGGTAATTATATGCGCCTTCCTTAACAACCTTAACCGCATCTCCAACATTTGAGTAAGCCGTAAGAATTAAAACGATTATAGAAGGGTCATATTTTTTGATATGTCCAAGAGCTTCAATTCCATCCATTTCTGGCATGTTTACATCCATAACAACGAGATCATATTTCTCTGCTGTTACTTTGTTTAAAGCTTCTTTTCCGTTGTCTGCTACATCTACAAAGAAGTGATGGTATTCTAAAGCTTGTCTTACGGAATCTTGTAAAACTTTATCATCATCTACTACTAAAACTTTATGCATAGAACTTCTCCATCCCAGTTCATTGATTTCTCAATTTTACAGTAAATTTAGTCCCTTGTCCCAATGTAGATTCTGCGTCAATGATGCCACCATGAAGCTCCACAAAATATTTAACAAGATATAGCCCAAGCCCAGTCCCTTTAATACTATGGCTCGCATCATTTTTTACCCGATAGAACTTGTCAAAGATATGCTCTAGGTCATCTTTAGGAATTCCTACTCCATTATCTTGAATTTCCACATGGACCCATTTTTCGTCATCCCAGCTTTTTATTTTTACCGAAGTGTTTTCTCCTGAATACTTTATGGCGTTCTCAATAAGATTACTCAAAACTCGCTTCATCAAATTTTGATCAAACTCTATTGGGTATAGTGGAGATAACTCCATTTCTACCAAAACATTCTTATTCGTCGCTTCATACTTAAGGCCTTCGACTGTACTTTCGATGACGGTATTTATGTCCCTAGAAACCAAAGTAAGATCTAAGTTTCTCGACTCTATTTTGGTTAAGTCCAGAATTGATGTAATAAATCTATTCAACTCTTTAGTTGAGTCCATAATTGATTGTAGGTTTCTTCGATTTTGCTCTTCATCAGAGCTTTGGTTTAACATTATGTCTGCCAAACCTGCTATCTTCGCTACCGGCGTTTTAAGGTCGTGACTCATTAGTGAAATAAAGTTTTGCTTTAAGTTTTCAACTTTTTTCAAAAGCTTTGTTTCTTCCTGTATGGCGTACCTTCTTTGATATTCCCCAATCGCCCTAAAAGGCACCCATATATAATAAACCACGAAAACTGTTAAAACGAGGTGTGTTACATAAAGCCAAAGACCCATTAATGAAAACATAAGATAGGAAATTAAAAATATTCCCAGCATTACTATAATTGTGATGAACAAACCACTTGTAGGTTTAACCTTAGAAATTGTGATGGAAAGAAAAATAGCGATTACAATTGCCAAGGTATAAGTAACATATCGTGGAATTTGATAAACGGTTTTGTTATTAACCAAGGCTTGAATAATAGAAGCATGTACCATTAGCTTAGGTGCTTTATACTCTTCTTTATTAAAAGGGGTTAACACAAAGTCGGGAGCATTCGTCATATAGGATGGACCAATCAGCACGATCTTATTTGTAAAAAAACCTTTCGGAAAATTGCCCACTCTTACTCGGTGAAAAGGTATCTTCTTTATTCGTCCATTTGATTCTAATGGAGATGTGTAGTATCGAAAAAGCGTAAAGGTTGCATCAGCCTTTCTTACGTAATATGCACCTAGAATAGAGTTAATATTTAAAGGTTCTAACTTTTTTGCCTGTCTAAATTTATTTGCAGACCATAAATGAATAGAGTCTTCCCCCCCAACGTTAAGGATTGCTCTTCTGCAAACATCGTCTTTGGCGAACGTTAGGCCATCTAGGTTAATCAAGGAAGAGGAGTGTCCGAAATCACGCAAGTCGACTGGTGGTAAAAGCTCCCCCCATGCGTCCCATTCTGTTCCAAAACGAAATTCGCCGCCCAGGTTCTTAAACTTTTCTATTGAGTTGGTAAATTGTCCTAAATGTTTTCGATCTTGAGTTGTAACCGGCTCAAGAAAATTGACGAAGTAGTTTACGATAAAAGGCTTATCCTTAATCAGTCTTTCTAGCATTTTACTATGTGAAGCATAGGTATAAGGATAAGACTCACCTAAAAATCTATCACTATCATCATCAAGAGTTATTAGAACAATATTGTCTTCATAGCTTGTTCCGAAATCCCACTTAACTCTTAAATCGTAAAAAATAGCTTCTTGAGCAGAGAAAGAATATTGAAAAAGAATTACAACAAAAATCACAGTGAAAAAAAGCGGATAGTACTTAGATATATCAATTGACCGTTTTTTCTTTGGTTCTGTTTTCAAAATTTTTGCACCCTAAACTTTTTCTTTATTAAAAATCACACTAACTAAGTCAGTTTCTTGGCACTTATAAATACCTAAGACCCTAATGATTTCACTCGTGAAAATATCAACAACCGGGAGCTCTTGACCATTGTGAGAATACTCTGGTTGATCTAATTTCTTGTTCAATATAGAGTCAATTATTAACCTAAAGGGTGTTGTCCAAATTCCTACTATTAAGCTAAACACCCAAAATTGCCCAAAGTACCTCTCAAGAACGAGAACTGGTAAATTATAAACTGAATACAGATACATTAACCTAGAGTTCTTTTTGGCAGTTTTATCCTTAAACATTGTAATGACTTGCCTAAAAGAATTTTCCACATTGCTGGTGTTATTTAAATCTTTATCAATAATGACAATTTTTTTTCCTCGCCACTCAAAACAGATAACATTTTTAATTCCAACTCTAGAATAAAAAAGAGCTAGCCCGTTTTGATTATGGCCATATGACAAGTTTGATAGCTTCTCTAAAAGCTTGTCTCCTCTTTTGGCAGGAACAGCTAAGAGAAATAAAAGAATCCATTTATCTATAAAGGTATAAATTAGCACAAGATAAACAACCGCTATTGTAATACCAACCAATTCTCCCCTTATTGGGAAAACTAGAAATGAAATTGAAGCCACGGCGTATAGCCAAAGGCCAAATAATATCAGGAGCTTTACGCTTTGCACAATATCCTTTAACGTGGTGCGTTTTTAGTAATTACTCGAAGCGGTGTTAATTATAGACAATATAACCCCCAAGGGCTATAACGCAGTTACGTATATGAACCCAATTTTTAGATAGATCGTTTTACCTTTTTGTATGTAACTATTTGAAATCAGGGGCAAAAATTGAGCGGGATGACAATATGAGTCTAGAAACTTTACTATTTGGTACTGCCGGGGTTCCGAACAGCACACAAAAGAAAAACAATCCTATTGAAGGTGTTAAGCAAATACACGCCTTAGGTTTGGACTGTATGCAGCTAGAGTTTGCACATGGTGTAAGAATGAAAGAAGAGGTCTCTTCTGGTTTAAGAAAGATCTCTTACGAGCTAGGTGTTCCACTTACATCTCACGGTCCTTACTATATTAATTTAAATGCAAGAGAACAGGACAAGATTGATAGCTCTGTCGAGAGAATTATTCAAACGGCTAAAATATCAGACCTTTGTGGCGCAGAAAGTATGACCTTTCACGCAGCTTTCTATATGAAAGACTCGCCTTACGATGTGTTTGACCTAGTTGAAAAATCAATGAATGTAATTGAAGAGAGACTTGGACGATTAGATATTGAAATTGAGTTAAGGCCAGAGCTAACAGGAAAAACGAGTCAGTTCGGTTCTCTTGAAGAGCTAATCAGCCTAACAAAAAATGTAAATAGCTGCAGACCATGTATGGACTTTAGTCATCTGTTTGCAAGAACAGGTAAGTATAACTCTGAAAAAGAGTTCGATGAAGTAATTCAAACTTTAAAAGTTGAGCTGGGTGAAGAAAGTGTTAAGAATATGCATATTCATCTATCGGGAATTAGTAGTAACTCCAAGGGCGACTTAAAGCATTTGAATTTAGACGATTCATCTTTTAACTGGAAAGATCTTTTAAAAGTTCTTAAGAAGAATGATTGTAGAGGATATGTCATCTGTAACAGTCCAAATCTTGAAGATGATGCTTTAAAGATGAAAAATTTCTACAAAGAAGCTTAGGCTGCTAATTTAAAATCAGTTTTATCAAAAATAAGTGAATGGAGATCTTTTAAATTGGTCTCCATTTTTTTTGGAATAAACACTAAGAAAGTTTGACTGCCAGAAAATAGAAAAGCTGTTTTTACCTCATCCCCTACTAAAGAACCGAAAACAGAGTTAAAGCACTCCATATCTCCCTCAATAATAAACCCTTCACCAATTCGCTCATGGACTTTTACAAAAGGACCCCAGTTTGATGGGAACGTATAGAGTTTATTTGCTAGCTCTACTTGATAACATTGAAGATTTCTATGATAAGTAAGCTCATAGGTGGTCATTTCTAAGGGCCCTGTTTTCTCCCCCAGCGTCTCTTCAACAAGTTGATTTAAAAGAATTTCATCATCAAGAAAACTCATACAGACTTATCGACTATTCAATAAGAATCTTTATTACCCGAGTGCAACAGTTGGCTATGGCTCAATATCCTTCTTAGACTCAAAGTAACTTTTAAGTCCCCCGATACTTCCTATTTTCCAGACCCCATCTACAAAGCTAAGGTTGGCCACATTTCTAATTTCTGCGTTATACGGATTACCACTAGATTCTTTCTCATAGGAGATAATATAAGTAATCTTGCAGGTTTTCTTATTACAATCCCTAGAAATAACCTTCAATGTTTTCTTTTTAAACTGACTAGATTGGTCAAACTTTTTACGAGCCTCTTCGCCCAATGTTTTCAAAGACTCGAGATCTGCCTTTAATTCGCCAGTCGTTTTATCAATTAAGGCCTTAAGATTATCACCTTTTTGGAACCTCAAATTTACATAGCTTCTTAGTACTTGCTCAGGACCCTGGTCCTGATTACAGGACATAATTAAAATTGGTAGCAAAAGATAAATAAAAATTTTCATAATTACGCCGTTAAGTTGGGTGAATATCCTCTAGACTGAATTATATCATAGAATTCAGTCCACCCGAATATTCCACTTGATTCATTTTCTTGTTCAAATAATCTTAATCCTACTCCAAAACCAGGGGAACCCGATACAACAAAGGCCCGGCTGGAATACTTAATGCCTTCAAAAACCCAATCTACCTGAACTTCATTTCTAAGGTTCTTAATTGAACCTTCAATTTTTAAAAAACAAGTATATTGGTCCCAATTAATAAAGGTTGCATTATATTTTTCACCACTGCAGTTAATACAGATTTCACTATCAATAGTTAATCCAGTGTACATGTCATCTTTGCTTGCCAAGGGAGTATTTGAGGCTTCACCTAAATCAGAGTTCATAAACAAATAAAAATAGTAACTCAAAATCACAAATAAAAAGTTTAAAATTAAAATAAATTTATCTAAGGCGATCATATATTGTTCAAACGCAAAATAAATGCACTGAAAAATAAAGGCGGTATATATATATTTCGAGAACTTTCTTCCGCTTAAGATGCTCAAACAAAATAAAACTAATGTAAAAAATAAGAATCTATGAGAATTAAAAAATAAGAAATAAGAATCTTGATTAAAGGTCGACACCCCTTTTACGAATGACTCTAAAACGTGGAGATAAAACATAGAAAAAACAGCGAAGACTGCTGTATTTCTCATTACTGGACTTTTTTTATATATCTTTAAATTCTGCATTATTTTTCCACCTCAATTATAATATTCCTTATGAAGCCAAAATTGGAAATAAATAATACATGTATTCATTGCGACAACTGCCGGCTTATCTGTCCGGAACATTCTGTTATAAAAGGCAAGGATTCATACCGAATTGAGCCATGGAGCTGTACTTTATGCCAACTTTGCATTGAAGTATGCCCTATTGACTGTATTAAGCTCATCACTGAAGAAAAGGATAGCGAGTTTATTTCCTAGATTCGACTTGTTCCTTAATTGTTAAACCCTCTCGCCAAACTGTACCCTGATCGAGCCTAAGAGTTTCAATGCTTTTGGCTCTATTTTTTGATCGAAAATCTAGTCCAAAATCTAAGCAATATTTAACTCCTGCCTCGCCTATCAAGCTCGTTACGCTGCTTGTTTCTTCATTAACAATCAAGTTCATGGTATCAGCGCATAAGTCAAAGTAAGAATCTAACTTACCAAAGTCATAATATTCAGATTCTTTTACTTTTTGTACTAGCACTAACTTCTCCCTAAAATCTCCAACAGATTCGAAAAAAGGAATCACTTCTCCATCATATTTCTGATTTTTAATTTTTAGTAATGCCATCCCAGAGTAAGTAGAGAAAGTTTTTGAATCTGTTGCTTGATTTTTCTTTATTCCCTTAAGCGACTCGGAACTATCTACAATCAATTCGTTATAACCATCCTGCTTTAGTACTTCTAGTCCAAAAAGCACGGCGGAGGATCTATTTAATTTCTTAATCCCTTCTACAAAAATTTCTTCATTAAAAAAGTAAAACTGATCTGCATTATTTATTAATATGGGCAAATCCCATAAGTCATGCCTCTTGGTTATATTTAAAATCCCACCACCTTGATCTAATAAGGTCGGCTCATAAATTATGGAAACATTTTCAAGTTTTATTCTGGAAAATTGATCTGAGAGGTGATGAGTGTTCACATAAAAATTTTTTATGCCGAACCTTTCGCTCAAAAACTTTACTTGAAGCTCTAATAAAGTAAATCCAAAAAATGGCCATAAAGGTTTGGCGAGGAGCTTTCCTATCTCTCCCATTCTCGTTCCCTTTCCAGCTGCTAAAATAATTGCATGTTCAACTTGCATAATAAATCTTTGCGAGTGTGACTTTAAGATCTGTAAGCTGTTCGTACCTAGACAACTTTGCCAAAACTGTCTCGAAGGCTCTACCGATAAACTTTAAATACCTGCTATCGTCCCTCGTATTGTATATCAGTGAAAAACTCCCAATGGCCTTATATAGTCGCTGTATTGCCATAAAGTCATAATATTTTTCAAAGTTTTCCATTTTTAAACTACTTTTATCTAAATAGTATTCTAATAATTCTTGCTTTACCTCTTTATTCACGAAGAAGTAACAATCCTCAAGAAGGCTAACTAAGTCATACTGCGGTAGCCCCATTCTAGCATCTTGAAAGTCAATAACGACTGGCTTACCCTCAACCAGCATTAAGTTTCTCGAGTGAAAGTCTCTATGTGTTACAACAACTGGCTCAGTATCAAGAAACTTACAGATTCCACTAAAAGCCTGGTCGATAATATTAATACTTGGATCATTAGGATCCGTTTTTAAAAGTTTAATTATAAAATTTGCATTTGTTACCCTGGTTTCATCTAGAAGCTTTGCAGTGTCAAACCTTAGCTTTGTAAAACAAGCCCCCTTATGTTCCTCTGGGTTTATTGCATGAATTTTTATAAGCTCGTCTAGTACAGGGTAGTATAGTTCGAGTTTTTCTTTTTTACTTCTGGTTTGACCTAGAGCTTCTAACAGGGTTGTATTCCCCAAATCTTCTTCAAGAATAAAACCTTTTTCGCGATTTAAATAAAAAATCTCAGGTACTCTTACATTGCTCTTTTTTAAAACTGATTGCATTTCCTCAAAGTCGTAACGCTCCTCATTCCCAATAGGATTATCAAGACAAGCTACATAACTATTTTTCTTTGTCACTAACCTAAAGTATCTTCTTGTAGACGCATCCCCTGTTAACTTATCAACTTTTATTTCGCCTTCTTGAAGACCTGAGTTTTTAAATAAACTTTCAATAAACAGTCGTTCTGTTTCTTCGGGCTTCATAATAGAGACCTTTGTAGTTGGTAAAAACCTCTTGAAGAGTTTTTTTCAGGGTTTTCGGTTTCCGATTGTTTTTTACCTACCTCTTGGGCCAAGAAACTTTTAAACAAAAACTCTTCTCTGGTTTGGGCATGAGTTGTTCCAAGTTGCATGGAAAACTCAAGACTATTTTTATTTTGCATTTGAATCCAACTTAAAACCGAATATGGATCATACCCGGCTCTTTTTAAAAGAAAGTATGACCACTTTAAAGATTCAACCCTTACGTTTAAAGGAAGTCTATATAAAGATAGCATCTTCTTTGTACTTGCAAAACCTAGTGGAACTAGGATCTTTTTTTCATATAGGTCTTTATGCATCCTATATATTTCATTCGCCAAAAGTGAAACAAATAAATTTTCACTCTTTATGTATTTTCTTATTAGAGTATCACTAAAAAAGAATCTTCCACTCGGAAGACTAAAATAAAATGGTAACTCTGAACGAATTATATGAAATTTAGGAGTGATTATTTTTTTAAGGACAAGTTCATTATTTAAAACGATTCTTTTGTAAATACCCTCCATATAGCTTTTATTGGTTTTTGATATTCTCAACTCTTTAACGGTTGGAGTTTTTAAATAATCTATAGCTAAAAACTCTAAATGGTCGATATAGTCTTGACCAGTAACTGTTATTGCGTTTTTTTCGAATAAATTTTTTTGCCGGCTACCACAAGCCGTAATAAGACAAATCAGGAGAATAAAAAAAGCCCTCTTTGAGAGGGCCAATTTTTTATATAAGGTGTTCATAACTATTCAGATGCTACGTCTCTTTCAGGCACATAGTAAAGTGTAAAACCTGCAAAGATTAAATTTGGATCGTGAATCATTGGTCTGTTGTTATCATATAACAATTTCCATTTTTTCGTTGTTCCATACTTATCATTAGAAATTGTTCCGAGAGTATCACCCGTTTTTATTAGATACGGAAGACCCTCTGGGCTCCAAACAAATTTCTCAGAAGGCTCATTATATTTTAATGTTCCACCTTCGGATAATGTTCCAGTGCTTAGACCAGGGTTTAGTTCTTGAAGAGATTTCCATTTTCTATAATCTCCGTAGAGCTTAAAGGCTATTAGCATTAAGGTATCACCTTTTTCAATTTGATAATCGCTTACTCCGTCAGTCATAGAAATAGTTGCTGAATTATCTGATCCATCCATTACTTGTACATCATCCGAAGACTCAGAGATTAACTCATCCGATTCAAGGGAATCGCCACTATCAGAAAGTTCTAGATCCTCTTCATCTGAATCTACAATGAAGTCTGACTCATCTTCCATTTCTGAGACAGTATTGTCTGTTGGCTTATCTGCTGATTTTTTCTTGTTATTTGAACAAGACACTAATGCGAAAATTGATATTAAAAGGAACACCTTTAAAAGCTTCATAGCTCTCTCCTTGAGTTTGTTTGCTATAACATATTATCGGCTCATTATATTTTAACCTTTAATAAATTTGGTTACTTGTTATATTCGAAGGGGATTTTTTGCCGCCCCTCGCTAGACACAGCATAACGCCCTTGGGTAATATGGATGAATGAATAAGGTTGCCAATTTTTTAGTTTCATTTCTTCTCTTGAGCTTTTCCCTCGGAATTAATGCGCAATCTGTCTTGGATGACCTCTCCGGTGGGGATGACACGTTTAACAATGCTCCTCTGGCAAACGAAAAGATTGAGAAAATATCAATATCTAAACGAATATTCATCTTATCTAATAATGAGAGATCTTATGATAAAGGTGATTTCATAAGCCTAATCTTTAATGATGAGTTAGTTTGCAGGGCCCTTGCAGCAAAAACTAAAGATAATCAGTCAGGTGTTAAAATTATCAAGATCTATAATCTCGATCTTTGGAACTCACTTAGAGCAGGATCCGATGTCAAAGTTCTTCGTGGTGATGATAGTTTCTACAGAAAAAACAAAAAAGAAGAGGTAGCAGACTCTAAAATTCAAGATGAAGAAGACTTATTTAACGAAACAACTATTCTAGAAGATAGCCTTAATGTTGAAGATAACAAAAAAAGGGTTATTAAGACTGATAACTTAATTAGCCTTGTTTTAGGTAGAATTGAAGGCCTCAACACTGACGGGAGCCCTCAAAGATACAATCAACTAAACGCCTACTGGGCCTATCAGGTTGACGACAATATATATGTTGAAGCTGGTTACGGACAAAATCTTATCAATGACTATCCAACTCTGGGGCTAGATGCGAAATTAACCAATATGGTCATCAGAGGAAAATACACTATTTCAGGACCTATGTTCAGTTTCATCCAACCCTATGTTGGTTTTCAAGTCCTCGGAGCTGAAAGCCCAGGTGCTGGCCAACAAGACCCGGTCGATACTAGATCAGCAGCGGAATTAGAATTAGAACTTCAAAAAGTTGAGGATCTCAAAAAGAAATCGATCGTCTTTGGTGTAACCGTTTTAAAAAGATTAGTGCCAGGATGGTTCTTCAGATTAGATCTTGGTTCTGATCTTATCTCTGGTGGTTTTAGCCTTGAATTTTAGGATCGTGATTTTTACTTTATTTATCCTAGTAGGATGTGGTGTAAAATCAGATCCAATTCCCCCCAACAATGCAGTTCTTCCCTCTTATCCAGATGAGTTTGTTAAGCCTGAAGAAGAAACCAAGAAAAAGAAAAAAAATTAATGGCACTTATAATTTCTCTTGGTTCAAATATTGGAAATAGACTTGAGAATCTTAAGCAGGCTAAAAAGTTTTTATCCGAGAAGCTAGAGCTAAAATCTCAAAGTAGAGTTTATCGTTCCCCTGCCGTTGACTACCTAGATCAACCTGAGTTTTTGAATCAGGTTTTACAATTTAAAATCCCAAATATTTCTCCGCAGGAATGTTTACAAATATTGCTAAGCATTGAAGTGAAGATGGGAAGAATAAGAAAGATCTCTAAAGGCCCAAGGGTTATTGATATAGATCTGTTATTTTGGAGTATTGATACTATTGATTCTCCCAACTTAGAGGTTCCTCATCCTAGGCTTTTTCAAAGAAGTTTTATTGTTCTTCCATTAAAAGAACTACCTATATTCGAAACGCTAAGCAGTAAATTTGATTTTCCAAGTCAGTTTTGTAATGAAGCCTTTCCATTGGATAATGTCTGATATTTGCTAGATTGACCCCAAAAGACTCCGTCCATATAATTCTATACTCATTGGAAAAAATATGGACTTTAGCTACAACACAGAACAGCAAGAAATTCGAGAACAAACTTTAAAGTTTGCGAAAAATGAAATGCAACCAAATGCTTCAAAGTTTGATGAATCTGGAGAAATGCCTCTAGAGATTTTGAGAAAAGCTTGGGAGCTTGGATTTGTTAATACCTGTATTCCAGCAGAGTATGGTGGTGTTGGTTTTACTGCTGCCGATACCGTATCTATAACTGAAAACCTTGCTTACGGTTGCATGGGAATGAACACCATCTTAATGGCCAATGATTTAGCATTACTTCCAATAGTAATTGGGGGAACTGATGAGCAAAAGAAAAAATTCTTAACTCCATTCACAGAAGATTATAAAATTGCTTCCTTTTGTCTTACTGAACCTGGGAATGGTTCAGATGCCGCGGGTATTAAAACAACAATTAAAGAAGATGGTGATTCTTATATCGTTAATGGCGACAAAATGTGGATTACCAATGCTGGTCATGCCGATCTATTTGTCGTCTACGGAACATACGATTCGAATTTAAAACATAAAGGAATTTCGGCAATTATCGTCGAGAGTAATCGAGAAGGCATCGAGATAGGTGCACCTGAGAAAAAAATGGGACACAGATGTTCTGACACAAGAGGGATGAGATTTAATAATGTTAGGGTCCCTAAGGAAAATATGCTTGGTAAGCCTGGTGACGGCTGGACTATAGCAATGAAAACTTTGGATCATAGTCGCCCAATGGTTGCTGCAAGTGCTCTAGGTGGAGCTCAGTGTGCTTATGATCATGCTGTAAAATACTCAAAAGAAAGATCACAATTTGGAAAACCTATCTCTAACTTCCAAGCCATTCAGTTTATGATTGCTAATATGGCCATGAAAATAGAAGCATCTCGGTTATTGATATCTAAAGCTGCATGGATGCTAGATAATGATTTACCTAATACAAAAGTTGCCAGCTATGCAAAGGCTTTTGCCGCTGACTCCTGCATGGAGATAACCACAGACGCCGTCCAAATTTTTGGAGGATATGGTTACTCTACTGAATACCCTGTTGAAAAACTAATGAGAGATGCAAAGCTTATTCAAATTTATGAAGGCACATCTCAAATACAAAGAATGGTTATAGCTAAAGAAATTTTTTCTAGGCATTAAATAAGGAGAATTCCATTATGAATATTTTCGTCTGCGTAAAGCAAGTCCCAGACACTGAAACCAAAGTTGTGCCGAATGGTGATGGTACTTTTATTGAAACCAATGCAATCAAGTGGATTATGAATCCTTATGATGAATTTGCTGTTGAGCAAGCACTATTAGTAAAAGCTAGCAATGCCGGCTCTACTGTAACTGTAGTTAGAGTAGGTGCTGCACATGATACTGAAGCCCTAAGAACAGCTTTAGCAATGGGAGCTGACGACGCTATTTTAGTGGAAGGTGATGATAACTTAGATTCATATATGACAGCTAAGGCGCTTAAAGGTGCAATCGAAAAATCAGGAAAATCTCCAGATCTAATTTTTGCAGGAAAACAAGCTATTGATAGTGACTGCTTGCAGGTACCTCAGCTTTTGGCCCAAATGTTAAACCTACCATCTGTATCAGTTGTAGTTGGATATGAAGGTGATTCTTCAAAAATAACTTTAAAAAGAGAAATCGAGGGTGGCGCTCTTGAAGTTTACGATTGCTCAACGCCGGCCGTAGTTGCGTGTAACAAAGGTATTAATACCCCTAGATATGCTTCTCTTCCTGGAATTATGAAAGCTAAGAAAAAGCCTCTCGCTCAGCATAGCCTAACTGATGTTGGTGTTTCTCCTGAAGACCGCAGAGTGGTCTATTCAGAGTTTCACTTACCACCAGAAAAACCGGCAGGTAAAAAGTTTGATGCAATGGATGAAGCTAACCAAGCTGGAATTGTTAAAGAAGTTGTTGGTCTACTTAGAACTGAAGCAAAAGTTATTTAAAGGATAAGAAATGGCAAAAATATTAGTATTTACAGAAACAAATAAAGAGAACGTTAAATCGGTAAGCTTAGAAATTGTTGGAAAGCTTACTGGGCATGAAGTTGATGTAGCTTCCGTCGGGGATATTGGAGCTGAGGGTGTTGCAGAGCTTGCAAAATATGGCGCTGCAAATATTCATTGCTTAAAAGGTGACAAGCTTGATGAGTATTCTCCGGAAGGATATGCGAATGCACTAAAAGATTTTATATCATCAAATTCTTATGATTATGTATTTGCAGGATCTACCCCTACAGGGAAGGATCTTCTACCAAGACTTGCTGGAATGTTCGACGCTGGGATGGCAAGTGAGGTTACAAATTTTCAATTTGAAGGTGACGAGTTTCAAGGTACTCGCCCTATGTTCGCTGGTAAGTGCCTATGCAAAGTAAGAATTCAGGGACCAAAACCTCATTTTGTGAGCGTTAGACCAAATGCCCTAGGTCTTAGTGATTCCCCTACTGCTGGCTCTGGAAGCAAGGCCGATGTAAGTTCTTCTGCTGGTGAAATTAGAGCTACAATTAAGGAAATTATAAAGGGTGCCTCTGAAAAGGTTGATCTATCTGAAGCAAATATTATTGTTTCTGGTGGTAGAGCAATGAAGAATGCAGAAAATTTTAAAATACTTGATGAGTTAGCAGAAGTGATTGGGGCTACTGTTGGTGCTTCTAGAGCTGCTGTAGACTCAGGCTATGCACCACACGCAATGCAGGTCGGTCAAACGGGAAAAACTGTAGCTCCGTCTTTATATATTGCTTGTGGTATTTCAGGTGCTATTCAACATCTCGCTGGAATGAGAACCTCAAAAGTAATCGTAGCTATCAATACAGACCCAGATGCCCCTATTTTTACTAAAGCTGATTATGGAATAGTTGGTGATTTATTTCAGATTGTTCCAATTTTGAAAGAAGAGCTAAAACAATTACTTAATTAAAAAATCGAGTTCCCGGCCCTCGGGCTGGGAACTATTTTACACTTGCTGGCTTTCTCTCTGTACTCTTCCCGAAAGAAAATCCGTACTGAGCAACATATTCTAATTTTTTCTCGTTACTATTGAATAAAACTACTTCCTCTTCTTCTGCCTGTTCCGCAGGAACTCTTTCAACTTCTTCTTTTCCTTGTGCTTTTATTCTCAACGTACCTTCAGTGCTTCTTGCTTCTTCCAATTTTTCTTCATAATTCGCAAACTTCTCTTGTGCCTGCTCATACTTTTCCTCAGAAACAAATGTTAAGATCGCGCCCTGGAGTGGTCCTGTGGCAAATCTAACTTTATAGCTATGTTCCCCATTATTCGTAATAATTCCCGTTGCCTTGTCTCCACCAATCTCAGCTTCGAACTGACCACCATCCTTAATTTCTGCGAATGAAAAGTTTAAGTTAACTTCTTTTGCAGAACCGGTATTTAAAGAAGCATTAAAATCTTGAATACTTCCATCAAACACACTCAGGTTTCCATTTACTTGCTTAATATTTAATACATTTCTAGACTGTAATGGGTTCAAAGCACTCTCTAAAAAAAGATCCATATCATTAATGCGAATGCCTTTCTTAGCAGGTTTAATTGTTTCTTTTTGAGTTGGCTCTGTTAATACAGGCTTAGCTTTTGCAAGTTTTTTAAATCTTGGCTTCGGCAAAATCTTCTTTGCTTCTAGAATTTCATAACCACCATTAATTATTTTAAAGAGAGCAATTGTATTATTCTTTGTAAGAAGTGAAACTTTGAAGGTTTGATTTCTATCTTTATCTAATACTACTGTACTTGTTGCAACCAACTCCATATTAACTATAATGATAGATTTTTTATCCTCTTCATTTTTAAAAGAGTCATAAATTGGTGTTCCTTTATTATCAATAACTCTAGTTACTTCCCATCTTCCATTTATTTTCTTTTTATTTTCTTCAGTAACTCCTAAATAGGTTACAGCAGGCGAATTAAAATCGTGGACTCTAGAGGCAACATTACGGTTTGTTTCTTCTGGTCGAAAAGAAACTACATCTATTTTGTCTTCATACATAAATGAATTAGACTTAAGCTTTAAATCTGCATAAGTACCCGCTAGCACTGCAGTTGTGATTGCCGCTGAAAAAAAGTAAGTCTTCATTGTAGATAGTGTCTTTTTCATTTCCTTCTCCTACAGTACTTAATGCAACGACCGTGCCACACTGCATCACAAAAAAAACGGGGACGTGTGTGCGTGCGGATCACATAAGGCACTGAAATTACGAGGATTCTTGAAAGAGGGTATTAAATTTTAATCAGAAGGACTGTCTAAAATTTCGACAGTAGTGAATTTTCTACTTAAGAAAGAACTTTTAAGGCGCCTTTTTTTCTAAGTGAAACAAGGGCGTTTGTGACCTCAAATTCATACAAAAACGAGTTTTCATAGATGTCTTGAATTTTGCCAAAGTCACTTATTAAGCAGAGGACATCAAATTCTTTTGGTTCAATATTAGCGCCTCGGCAAATAAAATCAGAATTTACGATCACACGTTTGTTACCTGGGGGCTTAAGTTTTTTGTTTTTTTCAGTCTGCTCTAGGATGTTTCTAAACTCCTCTTCAAGATCATTTAACTCAATCTCAAACTGGATCAATTCTAGACCAATTACCTCAGGTTCAACGACATAATCCAGTGAAGGGTTGCTTGAAAACTCCTGCATGAGTATGTTTAAAAGGGACTTTTTTCCTCTCTCCCCATTAAAAGAACACCCAACCAAGGTACCGGCACATAAAAGAATACTTCCCAAGTGCTGAGACATGGCCTTATCTTGCACAATTATTTTACCATCAAAACCGATAGCGGACTGTTCTCGTAGGGTTTTTATTAGTGCCATAAACTTAACCAAAGTTGCCTTTTTTATTTAACTAGATACAAACGTAAAACAATATTATCATTAATAGAGTTTATTTAAAATTCGGAAATCAAGTGGCATATAAAAGATCAATATTATTAATCAACCCAAAGTTTCAATTAAAGATAAGTGCTTTAGTATGCTTTTTAGCAATCGCCTCAAGCCTTATCTACCCATGGACGATTTCTGACCTTCTATCAAGCTTTTCTTCCTTTATTCAAGCAAATCATCCTGAAGCTGCCAAAACAATTTTAAAAAAAGAAGAAAATCTAATGTCCGTGCTTCTGCTTTGGCAGATAGGGTCAAATGGTTTCATATTTTTATATTTTATTTATGTCACACACAAAATAGCAGGGCCAATGCATAAGCTTCAGCTATATTTAGAAAATATCAAAAATGGAAACCCGATAACAAAATTATATTTTAGAAACGGTGATTCTTTTCAAGAAGTTGCAGATTCAATTAATGATGCTTTCGAAACTCTTGAAGAGCAAAGGAAGCAAGATTTTATGTATTTATCTGAAGTCAATTCCTATTTAAAAAATCTTGAAGTTGTTCTTCCTGAAGATAAAAAAGTTGTCCTGCAAGAAATTACAAATAAACTGAATGATATCCAAAAGAGATTCGACTAGATGCTTAAAAGCAAAGCTTGTTTATTTTTTTTCGTCTTCTTGCAAGTCATAAACTTGTCATATGCCTCTGTTCAAAAAACCAAAATCACCAATCAAAAGGATTTCGATAAAATCTCACTATATTTTGAGTATCTTAATAAAAGCATTCACAAGGAAAAACTAGCCAGAAAAGTAAGAGTTCTATTTTCTAAACTAGGAGAGGGATTTAAAGAAGAAGCTTTTGTCGTAAAGGAACAAATAAAAATTAACAAAAAGCCTTTTAATTCATCAAACTGTAGTTTTGACATGTCCAATTTATCAAGCAGAGTTTCAAAATTTCACTATCTTCAGGTGCTAAGGTTTTGTCATAAAAATCTTGTCCGTTTAAAAAAGGAAGAGGAATTAAATAAACATGAAAAAGGTTTTATTAAGTCATTCTACGCAGCATTAGTTGAAACAGAGAATGTTGGATTAATTAGACTTAAAACTAAGAGAACTGTTTTTCCAAATGCCCTTGCTGAAGTAATAAGTTTAAAAAAGTTTGATATCGATGAAATTACATCACTATTTCAAAGAACCTATGCATCCAGGCATCTCAACTATGGAAAGGAGCTTACTAAGCATCTTCAATCAACTGGCTTATTTCCTTCAAAAGAAAGTCGACTTTTCCGCAGAGAATTTAAATCCCTTTGTTCAAAGTTTCTTAGATCTAAAGATGATATAAAACGCTTAACCTTTCTTGAGGAAATTCTTTCTTTTTATTCTGAAAACAAGACCTTGATTGGATACAAGTATAGTAACAAAAAGTTTAGGCAGATTTCTAGACGCCTTTCAAGAAATGGACAAGTCAAAGAGGCTAAGAGGTTTGTTACAAGGTCTATTCAAACCCAGTCCCTAGACCACAGAGCACCACTTTACTTTGAGAGACTATATTTAGATTTAGTGCGTGATGATTACAAATCAGCCATGAAATATATAAATCGCTCTGGACTGCTGGGAATGGAGCAGAACTACGATTCAAAACTCAGGTACTGGATAGGAAGGATATTTCTTAAAAATAACGAACGCTCACTCGCTGAGTTTTTATTTAAGACGCAGATTACAAAAAGTCCTTTAAATTATTATTCAATACTAAGTTCTGCACATCTAAAGAAATTAGGCTTAAATAGCTTCTTAGAAAAAAACTATCTCTATAATAAAGACAATGGAATTACTTCCCTAGACAAAAGTCTCTCTAAAAATAATTTAGACCAACTAGAGAGACTAAAAATCTGGCTTAAAACAGATAGTCAAAAACTAGCCGCACTAGAAATTAGAGAGCTATTATCTAAGCCGTCAGACCACGCTGCTGGTCGCGGAATAGCTTCTAAAAATGAAAAACTTAAGACATCATTTCAAATACTAAAGTTGTTTCAAGATGAAGACGATTACCTGAGCTCTTTTAAGTTTTTTAGTAGAAACAGATTTGTGG
The DNA here is from genome assembly GCA_002720865.1 of Halobacteriovorax sp. Classification (GTDB taxonomy): domain Bacteria; phylum Bdellovibrionota; class Bacteriovoracia; order Bacteriovoracales; family Bacteriovoracaceae. The sequence continues at coordinate 276,158 of PBIO01000014.1, read as the reverse complement.
CGAATCTAGACTTTCTACCAACAACTACGAAGATTTTATTTCCGACCCCCTACCTTAACAAGATAAAGCATTACTCAAAGGGTATGGATCCTGTACTTCTTTTGGCATTAATCAGACAAGAAAGTGCTTTCAATCCTAGAGCAAAGTCTTCCGCTGGTGCCAGAGGCCTAATGCAACTTATGCCTAATACTGCTCGAATCTATAAAAAAAGGTTAAGAAAATCTGATCTATACAAACCAAAGTTAAATCTATCAATTGGAAGTAGATACTTTAAATATTTATACAAAAAATACGATAAATCTCTGATTCACACACTAGCTTCTTATAATGCCGGAGAAACCAATCTCAGGAGGTGGAAGAATAAATATTTAAATATCGAAGATGATTTATTAAAAGTTGAATCAATTCCGTTTGAAGAAACAGAGAAATATGTAAAATATATTACGAGGAATATATTTTTCTATAAAATTATTTTTGGCGAGCCACTTTTAGATGGCCTAAACTGGGTTAAAAACTCTATCTAAACATTAAACCTAAAATGCATAATATCTCCATCCTTAACGAGATACTCCTTACCTTCCATTCTAAACTTACCATTCTCTTTAACTTTAGATTCTGACTTAAACTCAAAAAGATCATCACAAGAATAGACTTCTGCTTTGATAAAACCTTTTTCAAAGTCAGTATGAATAACTGCTGCTGCTTGTGGGGCCTTATCACCATCTTTAAAAGTCCAGGCCCTGACCTCTTTAACACCTGCAGTAAAATAAGTTCGAAGTCCTAACATTTTATAAGCTGCTTGCGTTAAAACCTCTAGCCCAGAGATCTCTATTCCTGCTGCTTCTAAAAATTCGTCTTTCTCTTCTTGTGTTTCAAGAGCTGAAATTTCTGATTCTAGTTTTCCGCAAATTTTAATTACTTCCCCGTTTTCTTTGGCGGCGTAATCTCTTACTTTTTTAACTAAATCATTATCTTCGTGCAGACTGTCTTCATCTATATTGCAGGCATAAAGCACTTTCTTTAATGTTATTAAATTTAGATCACTTATTAATTCAAGGTCCTCTTCGCTTAAGCCGAGAGACCTAGCCTGAACACCTTCAGATAAACTTTCTTTTAACTTCTCTAAAAGTGGTAATTGCATTTTTGCATTACTACTAATTTCTTTATTTTGGTTCTTAACAAGTTTTGGAATATTAAGAAGTCTTTTTTCTACAGAGTCTAAATCGGCTAAAGCCAATTCAAGATTAATGACTTCGATATCTTCTATAGGATCAACAACTCCAGAAACATGAACAACATCTGGGTCTTCAAAACATCTTACGACGTGAACAATCGCATTCACCTGGCGAATATGTCCTAAGAATTGATTTCCTAGCCCTTCACCTTTACTAGCACCCTTAACAAGTCCAGCAATATCTACAAATTCAACGATAGCGGGTATTACTTTCTCAGGGCTAATTAATTCAGCAATCTTACCTAGACGACTATCAACCAAATTAACAATTCCGACATTCGGCTCTATCGTACAAAATGGGTAATTTGCTGCTTCGGCCGGAGCAGAAGTGATTGCTTGAAATATAGTTGATTTTCCTACGTTGGGCAGCCCAACTATTCCACAATTTAATGCCATAATTTATCCTACTCTATTAATAATTTCTTTTTAAATTTAGATGCTACTTTACCGAAGCCGTTCTCCACGACTTGTTCAAGTACTGATTTGGTTCCCACTATATAATCATTCAAATTTATTTGTTCTTCATTTGAAAAATTAGACAATACAAAATTGGAAACATCTCCATGTACAGGTCTTCCTATTCCTAAGCGAAGCCTCAAGAAGTCTCTAGTTGCCATTCGTTCGGCTATTGATTTCAATCCGTTATGTCCTGCTAATCCTCCACCTTTTTTTAATTCAACACATCCAAAAGGTAAGTCTAGCTCATCGTGGACCACAAGAATATTTTCAGCTTCAACTTTAAAAAACTGAGCTGCTTTTTGAACACTGTCACCACTCAAATTCATAAAAGTCATTGGCTTTAACAAATATCCCTTTTCCCCATTAAAAGTAAAAGTTGAATATTCGCCATTAAATTTTTCTTTCCAGGGCAACCCATTAGAATCCAAAAAACTATCAACTGACATAAAGCCAATATTATGTCTGGTATCTCTATACTTGTTTCCGGGATTTCCTAGGCCAACGATTAAGTAACTCATTTTAGTAGATTAAATAAAGAGTGAGCTTACAGAATCATTATTAAATGTTCTATGAATTGCTTTTGATAATAGTTCAGCCGTTGAGAGCACAACTATTTTCTCTACCTTTTTTGCTTCATCACTAAGTGGTATCGTGTCTGTGACAATAATTCTATCAAGCTCATCAGAGGTTGATATTCTTTCAATGGCAGGGTCAGAAAAAACAGGGTGAGTCGTACAACAATAAACTTTTGTCGCACCATTTTCTTTTAATGCTCTACAAGCCTCGATAAGAGTTCCCGCTGTATCAACCATATCATCAATAATAATACATTCCTTGCCTTGAACATCACCGATAATATTCATAGCCTTTGCTACATTTTTACCAGTTCGTCTCTTATCGATCATTGCAATATCTGCTTTTAATTTCTTTGCGTATGCCCTAACCCTCTCAACCCCTCCAGCATCTGGAGAAACAAAGATAGTGTTCTCAGTCATCAATTCATTTTTAATATAGTTTACTAGAACAGGAGAAGCATAAATATTGTCGAAAGGAATATTGAAAAAGCCTTGGATTTGTCCAGCGTGCAAATCCATCGTAATAACACGAGAGGTTCCAGCTACTGTTAACAAATCTGCAACTAACTTAGCTGAGATTGGAGTTCTTGGACTTACCTTTCTATCCTGTCTTGAATATCCATAGTGAGGAATTACGGCCGTAATACTTGCTGCCGATGCTCTTTTTAATGCATCAACAGTTATCAAGAGTTCCATTAGGTTATCGTTAACTGGTGTACAAGTGGATTGGATAACAAAAACATCTGCTCCACGAACATTCTTTTCAATCTCACAAAAAATTTCCCCATTAGCAAACTTAACTAACTGTGGGTCAACTAATGAAACATCTAGAAAATCTGAGATACGTCTGGAAAGATCTGTGTTTGATGAGCCTGATACTAAGACAATTCGCTTCACGGTTCCCTCCAGGGAATTAGAAAAGAAATGGTTGGGGTGATAGGACTCGAACCTATGCATGACAGAATCAAAATCTGTTGACTTACCACTTGTCGACACCCCAACAATTTCAGTGGGTTGAATATACACAAGCTCATTTTCTTTTGCAATAGGATCATTCTAAGGATTCATTATTTAAGTGTCATAATTTCAATTGGTTAGAGCTGATTGTCCGCAGCTAAATTCTCCAAATCTTTGGCCAGAGTTTAAATATAAATCTTTAAAAATCTGAAATGATGTTGTGCCCCCATAGAGTTTTAGATCTCCACCAGTCCTTCTTCCCTCTAATCCAACCCAGATGACTCCTAACCGACTACCCTCATAAAATACGAACCAATTGTCGAAGCCATTATTTGATGTTCCAGTTTTACCAAAAAACTTAAGTCCTCCAAAATCTTTCCCTACTAATTTTCTTATAGTCGTTTCTCTAGGGTCTGATAAAATTTCAACAATTCCTCCATCCACTCGTTCACATTCTTTCATTACAAAACTTTTATAGACGGAAAAAAGTTTTTCTAAGCTGATCTCAACAGTCCCTAACAACTGAGCAGGGTATTCAGAGAGAGGCTTTTTTAATTCAGGAAATATCTTTTCTAGCTCTAATTCAACTTTTTCATAGCCTTGAGAAATAACCTCTCTAATAATTGGCCTATTATATGACAGCTTTAGAGCTTTATTTAAAGAAACAGTTTCTTCCGGGATTTTATGAGCTTCTCTTGGTTTCCAAGTTCCCGACTTTAACTTTACTTCCAATTCACCAGTCTCAACTTCTTTATCCATTGTTGTGCCAAGGTCAACTAATAGCGAATATATTAAAGGCTTAATCGTACTACCTAGAGTATGTTTCTCCTGTGACCTTGCTTGCTCCCAATTTCTTTCATACTTAGAGTAGTAAAAATATCTACTTTCTTGGTTTTTTATATCTCCAAAGTAAGCTTTAGCAGCGATATCTATCCCACCCAGTCTTTCTTTTGCCGAAAATAATATCGCCTTTATTTTTGAGTGAAGAATATATCTTTCATAAACACTTAACTCTGCTTTTTCTAAGTTATTACTTAGCCACCAATTATTTCTGTAGGGCTTTTCCCTCTGTAGTTTTTTAAGATTCTCAATCCAACCTTTCCATTTATCATCAGTCCATCTCTCACCATTTTCAGAAGGAAAAAGGTTCATAGTAACCAGTTTTTTAAAAACAAGGTCTGCTCTCGATCTAAGCCTTTCTTCGCGAGTTAAAGGATTGTAATAATTTGGTCCCTTTAAAAGTGCTATTAATATCGCTGCTTCGTATGGGGTAACAAACTCTGGCTTTTTAGAGAAATAAAACAAAGATGCTGCGTACAACCCTTTTATTTTTATTCCTTGTTTTCCACCCCAAATAACCTCATTAAAGTAGGCCTCCAGAATCTTTTCTTTTTCATAAATAGACTCCAGATATACAGCCACGATCATTTCTTTAAGCTTTCGAGAAAACTTTTTTTCATTTGTATAAAATAAATTTTTTACTATTTGCTGAGTTAAAGTTGATCCACCTTGCTCTAATCTCATAACTCGAATGTCATGAATAAGTGCTCTTAGAAGCGATTTAAAATCGATTCCTTTATGTAGCAAGAATCTTTCATCCTCTATTCCAATCAAGCCTTTCCAGAATATTGCCGGAATATTTTCAAACTTAATTTTCTTTTGAAAACAATAAACTAATTTACATTCGTTTCTTAAGGGTAGATCGAGTTCAATCTTATTATTTATGATAATTTTATTATTTCTAGTTTCTGTATAGTTTTTTGATTCTTTAGTAACCCACTGGTCAAAACTGATCGCTGCTCTAGAAAAGAGATGATAACTCTTTAACATTCTCAAATCAGTTCCAGATCCATTTTCTAAATATATTCGAGAATCGTTTTCAGATTCTCCAACACTCGTAGAGACAACTTTATCAAATATATCAAGTGGTGCATCATAAATTGTCTGAACGATAAAAACCGTACTCGCCAGCACACCTACTAAAAGGAATAGCATAATAACTTTTATGAATTTTTTAATGCTTGTGGCCATCAGTTTAAACTCAATAACAATCGGGGGTTACTTTGACTTAGGAGTCACCAAATTCTATATTAACAGGATTAAAGGACGAGTAAAATCCTGGAGTTTTGTGTGACGCAAAAAATCGTACTACTATTACTATTATTACCTATTACCTCTTTCGCTGTCCCTATTGATTGGCATGGTGTTTTTGGTGTTGATACGACGTTAATCGACAACTACAGAAGAGTTCAAAGCAAGGTTGATAATTCAGCCACAGCAAATGTTGGCTCACAGGAAGTTGCTCTTGGCAGTGGGGCTCATGCTAATGCCTCTTTTCAAAGTTACCTTTTCAGACTTAACCCCACAATGATCATTAATGATGCCGCTACCTTTAAAGGTGAAATTACATCTGGTTACGGCAGAGGGGGGAGACTAGGTGATAACTCTACCCAAACAGCAAACTCAACTGACGGAATGGGTACAGCACTATATATGCACAATGCTCCAGCCGGTGATGATTTAGTTTTAAATAAAATGTATGTCGAACTTTATTCCGATACAGCAACTTATGTTATTGGACGCCACACTGCTCACTGGGGACTAGGTGTTCTAGTAAATTCAGGTGATGATACTTGGGACAGACATACTTTTATTCGAGATGGAATCACACTTAAATTCAAAATCGGTAACTTTAAAATTGAACCCTATTGGTCAAAGGTATCGAGCACTGGAAGTTTAACGAGAGCTTCGAAAATAAAAGAATACGGATTCTCACTTCTTTACGATAATAACGACAGTGACTTAGCCCTTGGTCTTCTCTTTGGTAAAAAAGCAAACTCAAAGTTTAATACAACAATCACAAGAGACGGAACAAATGCCATTGGCGAAACAGATGTTAAAGTAACGGATCTTTATTTCAGAAAAGGATTTGGTAATCTTTCACTAGCCTTAGAAGTTCCAATCTTAAGTGGTGAACTAGGTAACGCCTTTAATTCTACTCAAGAAGCAAAATACAAAGCGAAAGCTATTATCTTCAAGGGATCATTTCAGGCAAACGAGAGCTGGGCCTTCGGAGTTGACGCCGGTACAGTGAGTGGAGAAAGTGGTGATACTTCTAGTTACGATGCAATGTATTTGAACCCAAATTACCAAGTAGCTAAATTACTATTTCGCTACAACAGAAGAGCTATTGGAGCTGCGAATAGAAATGTTTACGATAGTTATATTACCAACGCTATGTTTGCGAAGCTTGGGTTAGACTACAGCAGCGAAAGCTGGCTGTTCAAATCAGCTTTTATTTGGGCAGTTGCTAAAGAAACAGCAACAGCAGGTAGTAATGCCTTCAACCACACTTCGAATACAGCCTTTTCTGCAGTTACAAACCAAGATGACCAACTTGGTTATGAAATTGACCTTAGCATCGACTATAAATGGAATAATGAGATCACAGTTGGATCTTCGGCAGCATATCTATTTACGGGAGAATATTGGGCCTATACAAATAGCACGACCCAAATTAATAAAGCTGAAAACTCTTTTCTACTTCAACTTAGAACTTCTATCGACTTCTAAGCCTATCTATAGCCACCGCCAAAGTAATTTGGCTGTGGCATAAACCCCTGAGGCATACCGTAAGGCTGACCATATGGATTAGCCCCACCCATTGGGCCCATTGTAGGTCGACCTAAACTAGTTCCACCATATCCAGCGGGAGCTCTCCCTTGCTGACCATAATTTGGCATTGTAGGCATACTTAAAGAAAAATCATCTGCCATTCCAAGGTCACCACCTGGATTATAAGAGTAAAATCCAAAAGGGTCCTGATCATCAAAATTTTCAGCAGCCTGTCTTTGAATCGCTGTAGAATACCAAGCATTTAATTGATCGTATTGACCTTTTCTACTTTGAATATAACCAAGTTGATTTTCTCTAATCTTTAAATACTTGCTCATTCTTGCAGATCTACCTTGCTGATACTTCTGACATCTTCTTTGATGATAAGCCTGATTAAACATTACAAAATTTGGCTGACAATATTTCTTATACATTTTTGCTTCGTTTTGCTTAAACTTCTTTTCATCATTCTGATATCGTTTAAGTGCATAAGAATACTGTTGCTGTGTCCTCTTTAAAGGCTCGCTATACCCTCTTTTTGCAAGATATGCATCTTCCCAATCACCAGTCCTTCTTTCAAACTTTTTAAGATTTCCCTTAACTCTATCAGCTGCACTTGAAAGGCTCAGCATTGGTCTTCTTTCTGGATCACCAGTTCTTCTGTCTTTATGTACCTTGTTATACATATCCGATTTTAAGCGAAAACCTTCAATATCATAAGCTTGATCAACTAAGGCATATTCCTTTAAACCTTCGAATATAACCTTCATTTCTTTTCTATTTTTCTTGTCAAATCGACCAATCACTTCATTAAGACGCTTAATTTCTTCGTCAATAATTTCTCTTTCAGCAGTGGTCGTACTTCCCTTCTTACGCTGCTCTAATAAAGCTTCGACCATCTTTATAGAAGGGTGAATTGAAATCTCATCTAGCTCTTCTAAAAGCTTCACATACTTCTTTCCACTTTCCTTAACTAGGTCTTCATCTTCTTCTTTAAAGCCTTCTTTTTTGAATTCTTTAAACTCATTAGCTATTGCTTCCATTTCTTCAAAGATTTCTTTTTCTCTACTCTCTCTTGCTGTTTCTAAAGCACTATTAAGTACCTTCTGTAACATTCCAGCATTTTTTAATAACTGATTAGCATTACCAGCTGAACGAAGTCTTTCAAGTTCACTTAAAATTGCACGATGATCTTTACTAGTACATGCAGTATAGGCTCTTTCAGCCGCTTCTGTTTCAGGTGATTTATATAAGACGTAACCGTCTTTTACGAATTCTTCGCTTTTATAACAGCTAACAATATCTTCTGGTTGTCCAAACACTGGTGTATGATTTCCATTCGCAGCTGTTTTATATGGACTGTCAAAATAAACATTTACGTTTTTTCCCGGATCAATATCTAGATCAAATAGCATATGTTGAACATCACTTATTCCACTTCGTTCAGAATGGAACCTACCATTATCCAGAACTGGCTTATCACCTGTTACTGAGCTTTCTTTTTGCTTTAAACAAGATAAATAATCTTCGTACTTATAAAGAGGCTCTTTACCAGTGGGATCAATCATTTTCATTCGGATGTGAAGTGATTGCCCTTTTGCCTTTATTGGAACAAGTTTAAATTTTACACAAGCATTAAAATAAGGAGGCATAGTTACCTTTACTTGCAACTTGGCATTATCTCTAGCTTCTGACTCATCCTTCGTGACCAGATCAACTTTAAAGTCATTAGGATTAGTCATCAGCTTTCTAACTAACTTATAAGGAGCATAGTTTTTAGTTTTACTACAATTCTTTTCGGTTCCAGTATATTCAACCTCTCTTTCACCTTCAGGTGACGTAGAAACAACTGTAGTTCCTCCATCAGAAGACGAATGACTTGTCCCACTAGAGTTAATCACATCAAATTCTGCATAAGCAGATGACATTGAGAGAGAGAAAATTAGGCAGAAACACTTAAAAGCTTGTACCTTCTTCATAATAAAATCCTTATTATTTTATAGGCTCAAATAGGCCCTTTACTCCTCTCTTATCGGAGTATTACGGACAAACTTAAGTCTCTTAGTTGATTTTATTAATAAGTAATTTCAGGCACTTACTATGTGATAAAAGTGGGATCGACATCAATTTTTATGGAATACCCACTTTTTAGCTTAATTTTTTCTTCCCAGGTGCTTAGTAGATTATGAAGCTGATTGATATCTGATGACTTCAAAAGGGTTACCCAAGTATATTTGTTCGCCCTTTTTTCAATAACTGTTGGCCTTGGTCCCAGGACACCCACCTCATTAAAATATTTTTCTGATAAAAAAGACAACTCGCTAGTAAGCTTATTGGCCAACCCAACCAACACATCTCTATCTTTTCCATTAATATATATTGCAACTAGCTTAAAGAAGGGCGGACAAGAACAAACTTCTCGTATCTCAATTTCTTTTTGATAGAAGCCATCAAAACTATGCGCCTTTACGAAAGAAAAAATGTCATTCTCTGGATTATGGGTATGAACCATAACACTACTGCTTTTACCAAAACGACCGGATCTCCCAGAAATTTGAGTTAAGAGCTGGTAGGCTCTTTCATTCGCTCTATAATCTGGGTAATTCATTTGAGAATCAATTCCAAGGACAACGACGAGGTTAACATTTTTAAAGTTGTGTCCTTTAGAAACCATCTGAGTACCAACTAGTATATCAATTCTCCTAGAGTGAAAGCTATTCAATACTTCCTCAAGTTTTTTAGTTGTCTTAATTTCGTCACGATCAAACCTAGCAATACTCTTATCACCAAAGTATTCCTCCAGGACCTCACTAACCTTTTCTGTTCCAAATCCCTTATTTAATAAATTCATATTTTGGCACATGGGACACATCGAAGGCATTTCTTCCTTATATGTGCAAGAGTGACATGATAACTCCCTTCTCCCTTTAAACATCGTCAAACTAACAGAACAATTTGGACAATCAAATGTATGTCCACAGGAACGACATTGCACGTAACTTGCAAATCCCAATTTATTTATAAAGAAGAGTACCTGCTCCCCAGCCTCTAATCTTTGTTTCACTTTTTCCAAAGTAGAAACTGGTATAGGCCATGTTTCAAAATCAATTCCATAATCCGTTTCTCTTAAGTCTACTAAATCAATTTCTGGCAGCGACCCTTTTGAAAATCTTTTTGTGATTGGTATATAGTCATCTGTTTTTTTAAAATTATAAAAAGAATCCATCCCTGGAGTAGCACTACCTAAGAGAATAGGAATATTATTAAGTTGTGCTTTTTTCAAAGCAGCATCTCTTGCACTGTATGGGCAACGATCATCTTGCTTAAATGAATTATCGTGTTCTTCATCTACCACGATGCAGCCGAGGTTTTTAATGGGAATAAAAATACTACTCCGGACGCCAATTATTAAACATGGCCCGGCATCCTCTTGCATAAGTTTCCACAAGTTATATTTATCTGAGTTTGAAATATCACTATGGTATAGATAAATTGGCACCTTTAAATGCTGAACAAAAAATGAAATAAATTGCGGAGTTAAGTTGATTTCAGGGACTAAAAATAAAACTCTTCTATTTTCATTAAGAACTTTTTTAATAAATTTTAAATAAATATATGACTTTCCACTTCCAGTTATTCCATGAATTAACTTTTTTGAAAAACTTCTAATGTTTAGTTTATCTAGTTCTTCCCAAGCTAATTCTTGTTCATTCTCTAGAACAACCTCTGGAATGCTGTTCTCCCCCTCGAAAAACTTCAATTCTCTCGGTCTCTTTAGAACTTTAGGTAATGTATCAAATATTAGTTGACCCAAGGGGTAATGGTAATATTTTGAAATCCAACTTAAAAAATCTATTTCGCCGCTTATGTTAATAGAGTCATCAACTAAGCCACGAATTTTTTTATATTCAATATCTGTATCAAGGTCACCAGATATCTCGTTAATTACACATCCGAAAGTTATCCTTTTACCTAAGGGAATCTCCACAAGATCCCCTTTAAGGAACTCGACCTCACTCTTATATGTTAATAGTGAATTATTAAAGGGTGTATTGACTGCAACCAGAAAATGTTTTGCCATTATAAAATTAGAGGATGCTCTTTAAAGCTTACACCGTTTTCTTTTACTTCTTTTTCTATTTTAGATAACGATTTTAATTCTCTAGAAAATGTTTTTTTATAAGTTTGGTAATGCTTAAGAGAAATCACTCTTATCTTGTAAACCCTATCATTATTTCCTTTGAAAATTATAACTTTAGGTAATTCATGCAACCCATCAAAGAGTATATAATCTCCGGTTGTCACCTCTACCTGTCCATTGTTTTGCAAATTAAACTTTTTCAAACGATGGTCTTCGTTTGAAAACTCAGCCTGTATAGTACCTAAATCTACTTTCCATCTAAATAAGTTTTTCTTTTTCACAAGAGAAACTTGATTTGTTTTTTCATACATACTTTTTTTCATCAAATCTAAAACTTTCCCTCTTTCCTCAAGATCTGTTGGATTTAATGGGGATGATAACTCCTCCCTTAAGTCTGGGTCTTCTTTTGTTGCGATGAGATATTCTTTATATCTTTCTAACAGTCTTATTTTTTCTACATCTAAAATATCTTTATTACTTTTATACCCATTACCTTTTTCTCTTAAGAGGGTTCCAATAATTGAAGAGGTGTTTAAAAGATACATTGTCTTCAGTGACTCAAAAACCCTCTTGTTGATATCAAACTCACTGATAATCTTTGCATTATAACTCGGGGCAAATTTAAAGTTAATTAAGTTAGTATTTTTCATTTCCGCTGAGTTATATACGTACTTAATTGACTGTAAAGAATTTCCATCTTCACCAATTAATATCGATTGCTTAATAAAAACAGGCTCTATTTTTTGCTTAAGCATTTCAGCTTCTAATTCTTTGTCTGCTGATTCTAATTCTGTTTTCTGGAGTAATATTTCATTTTGTTGCTCTTCAATCGAGTAGCTTATTCTTATTCCTTCACCAGTAACTTCTCGATTGGATGAATTTCTAAAAAGTCCTTCAACGGTGGGAATCGCCGCAATCGATTGATTTAAAGAAAATACCATTAATAAACTTATAAATAACTTCATAATTTTTCCTAGATGTACTTCTTAATGCTGTCGACAATTACCTGCTTTAATTTTTCGTCTCTTGAGGCGTAAGCAATTGTGGCCTCTAGATAACCTTCCATACTACCTGTATCAAACCTAGTGCCTTCTAATATTGCACCATAAATTTCTCTTTCTTTCGCCATCAATTCTATTGCGTCAGTTAGTTGATATTCTCCACCGACTCCTCTTGGTATCTTGTCTAGAAAATCAAAAATTTCAGAATCAAAAACATAACGACCTGGAACCGCTAAGTTAGATGGCGCATCTTTAGGCATAGGTTTCTCCACCATGGCATTTAACTTGAATAAACCCTCTGTCTTTTTCTCACCATCTATAATTCCGTACTTAGAGGTTTCACTTTTTGGTACTTCAAAAAGACCTATTACTCCTGAACATGAAAGCTCCTCATACTTATCTATTAATTGCTTAATTCCTGGAACTTCACCCTCCATGATGTCATCTCCCAATAACACCGCAAAAGGTTCATCCCCAATAAGAGGTCTGGCACAATTTATTGCATGCCCTAATCCTAATTGCTCCTTTTGACGAACACTTAAAATCTCTACTTTAGATCCTATATCTTTAATTAAAAGTTCTTGATCATTTTTATCAGCTTCTTTCAAAAAGTTTTCTAAATGTAAATTTCTATCAAAATAGTTTTCAATGCATTCCTTTCCCCTTGAATTAACAAAGATTATTTCAGTAATTCCAGCATTGACGGCTTCCTCTACTACTATAGAGATCATTGGCTTATTTAAAATTGGAATCATCTCTTTGGGGATTTCTTTGGTTGCGGGAAGAAATCTTGTTCCTTTACCTGCTACGGGGATGACGGCCTTTTTAATCTTCATTATACTTACCTTAATATAATATTATTTTCAGGTACCAATATTATGACTAAATTTACCTTTCGACACTTAAAAATATTCCCGATCCTTTTTGTCATTTACTCTTTGCCAGGTCTGGCTAAAATTCAAGAGTTTGAGACAACAAGGATGAAATCCACTGCCGGTACCGGTGTCGGCTCCATTCTAATGGATGAAGCAACAATATTGAACCCTGCTCCAATAGCATTTTTCAATGTTGGATCGGTATATCTAAGTAAAGGTAGTGCCGAAAATAGGGAGTCTAACACGGTCGTTCAAGATTCAGATCACCTTGGAATTATTGTTTCTGATGCAAAAGGTAATACAGCTGGATCATTTAGTTATCAAAGCCAAAGCTTTGGTAACCAAAAACGAAAGAGATTAGCTGCTGCTCTTTCTTCTCCCATTAGAAAAAAGTCAGCAATGGGTGTTTCTCTCAGAAGAACGACTGACGAAGTCATTGGTGGTGATAAAAATGAATATCTCCAAACTGTTGTCGGGATTACACATGCAGTTTCACAAGAGTTCACAATCGGTTTTGTTGCTTTCGACCCTCTTAAAAAAAGAGCTGATGATTCGTTGGGAATCTTCGGAGGGCAATATGTCTATCAGGATTTCATAAGCATTATGGCGGATGCAGGTGCCAATTATTATAAAGAATTAGGTGAATCTTTTCTTTATCGAGGAGCTTTACAGTTTAAATTAATGGATGATTTCTATGCGCGGGCTGGTTACTTTCGTGACATGGGAAAAGAAGAAAAAGGCACAGGCGCAGGTCTTGGCTGGGTACAACCGAGACTAGTTATAGAAGCTGCTATTAAAAATACTGAAAATGTCTCAAATAAGAATATTGCCAAGGTAAGTGAAACTTCTTTTAGCTTGTCTTACAGGTTTTAAATCGTGACTGGAAAAGAAATCCCTGACTCGGCAAAACGAGCATATAGAGAAAGGCTTAAGTATCTCAGGAGAGGACAAGAGGCATTTCAGGGGAAAGAAGTAAGTAAGGCTGTTCAGTTTTACGCTACTTACCTTAAAGCATTGGCAGACTATTTTGGAGTTCCTGAAAATCATCTAGATCCCAAGTTTTTCGATCTCCAAAAAGATAAGGCTGAGCTTCTGTTAGTCTCACAGGTTTATTGGGATCTCAGTAAAGCTTATGATAGAAGTCCGGGCCTTCAAAGTGAATGTATTAGGTGCTTAGCTCAATTTGTAAAATTCACAATAGGTTTTAAACATCAGCATATAAATGCGCAATTGCTTAAAAAGTACTTAAGACATAATTCCGCTGTTAACCAGCAAGCCTTCAAAGGGGCGTTTACCAAAATACAGGTTGATTCTAAAAAATGTTATATCGCCACTTATGCCTTTGGAGAAAATCATCATATAACGTGTTCTTTAAGAAGCTTTAAGGCCGACTATTTAAATCATTATGCTCTCGGTATAAAGTTTATCTCTGCGTATTATCATTTTTCTCCAAGGTTAGTGAGCTTTAGTGAGTCAAACCCTTTGATCGGTAAAGCATTATTGCTTGTTTTTCGTCCGGTTATTTTTGCAGTTAACTTATTCGTTAATACTTGGAGAAAGATTTGCTTAAAAAGCTGATACTCAAAGAGTGGTATCGATTTTTTTTATCTTCAGTAATTGTATTGTTTTTACTTTTAACAGTAGCAAATCTTATAAGCGGCTTTCTAAGGGGCAATGTAACTCCTGTGGAAGTGCTTCTGAACTATCTAATTGAGATTCCTGGATTTTTATTAAAAATATTTCCAGTTAGCTGCTTGACCGCGAGCTTATTCAGTATAAATAAACTTAAAAATAGAAATGAACTCACAGCTATTTTTGCAAGTGGATTCAGTGCCAAAAAGTATTTTATAACACTTGTCCAAGCATCAGCCGTTATAGCAATCATACAGCTTTTCATAGGTGGGTTTGTTCAGCCAATGACTAGGTCTTACCGAGATACCTTAATTGAAAACAGTGACAATAAGTTTAGAAATTTAAAAGCAAAAGGGCTTAGAACTTCTACAATTGGAACTGGTAAGATTTGGTTTAAAAGTGGGAATTACTTCTTCTCTTTTTCAAGTTTTGATAAGAAAAAAGGTATCTTGAATAATGTTACACTCTATTTCTTTAATGATTCATTCAAGCTGGAGAAGAAGATTAAAGCCTCTCGACTTGTCCACGATTCTGAAACTACCTGGACTGCCGAGGAGGCGAGTGTTTTCAATAATGCTGATTCTGCTAAAGTCTTCCCGACGAAGAAAACCATCCCACAATTAAGTGTTGAACTTAAGGAGGATTTAAATGATTTCAAAAAAATTGAGTCCGATATTACTACCTTAGGTCTATTCAACTTATACCTATACATTAGTCGTTTAAGTGAAAGCGGGATCAATACAAATGAATATCTCGTCATGTTTCTAGATAAAATCAGCTCCAGTTTAATTTGTATTATTTTATCTCTAGTCGCTGCGACCGCTATATTTAGTCCTAACAGAAGAACGAGCAGTTTTGGCAAGAATCTTGGGTTAGTTTTTTTATTAACGTTAATATATTGGCTTACCTATGATTACTCACTTGAGCTAGGAAGAAGTTCTAAAATCAATCCTTATGTTGCAGCTTTTTCTCTACCTTTTATTTTTACGCTATATCTTGCTTATCAATATAAAATCAATCAAAAATTAAAATGAAAAATATTATTCTTTTCTCTATATTTATTTTAATCGCCCTGCTTTTTGATATTGGAAACCCCGATGCTCTCAGACAAGGAACCGAAGGGTTCTACTTGCAGGTCGCAAGTGAGATGTTTGAAAGAAAAAGTTTTTTAACTCCATACTATCTCGGTCATCCTCACTGGTCGAAACCACCTTTTCTTTTTTTACTTCCTCAGGTTTTCTATTACATAGAAGGGGTATCAAGTTTATTTTTTAGTAGAGTCTCTGTCCTTCTTCTTTCTCTAGCACTAACTGTCATCGCAGCGAGAAAGATTAAAGAGATAAGTGGTATATCAAATAGCGGCTTTTTAATATTTTGTTTTTCAACTTTAGGTTTTTTTAAATATTCCAGAATATTTATGATGGAGATGCCTTTAGCTTTATTTGGGTTTCTCTCTGCAATTTACTTTTTTAGTTATCTTGAAAAAAATCAAAAAAAAGATTTAGTCTTTTCAATAGTTTTTACGAGTTTATGCTGTCTAGTTAAGGGCCCTGTTGCTTTTGCAATGCTTCTTCCAACTTTTTGCGCTTATGGGTTATTTCATTATCTCGTCTTTAAAGAACTATACCTAATTAAAATTATCATTTGGTTTCTTTGCTCTTTAGTAATTTCATCTTTTTGGTTCCTGTATGAATATCATATTTTTGGAAAAGACTTTTTTAATTACTTTTTCCTAAGAGAAAATCTAGGAAAGTTCTCATCCAAATCTTATCCTATCACTCATGTTTTTCAGGGATTGTTTTTATACGCCTTACCATGGTCTCTTTTAATACCCGGGCTCTTTTGGAGAATTTACAGAAGTGGAATAGAAAAACTATCCAGTAGCAATTCAAAGTTTATAGTTTTTTTGCTAATTTCTTTTTCCTGCTTTTTTACTGTTTGGCTAATCCCCCAACAAAGAAGCCACCACTATGCTATTCCGGCAATGCCTTTTATTTTGGTTGGAATTTATTTGGAGTATTTTTCTGCAGTTAATCTTAGCTTTAACCTGCAAAAAATCTTTAGGACTTATATCGGCTTTTTCTCTTCCTTAGGATTAGTTTTAGTTTTTATTACTCTTTCCCTTATTGATCAGTTTCCAGAAGCAAGTTACATAAGCCTAGGTGCAGGGATTATTCTTTTAGTATCTAGTATGTATCTGGTCTTCAGAAAAAGCCCAAGGCCCAGTCATTTTTCCATAGCTAGTCTCGCGGTAATAGTGGTTTACTGGTGCTTATTTATCCCAAACTATATTCTCCCATTAGTCCCTAATGAGATTAGAGAAATTGCCATAAAGACTAAGAATGTAGGCGCAGTGCACCGTAAACCATACTTTATCGGTCAATCCATTGGAAAGAATGTCGATATTCTAGGTATAGACGACGTAAAAAATTATCTAAAAAAAGATAATTCAGCTGTGATAATAGACGGTCCTTTATTTTTACTCTTAAAAGATACTGATAAATATAAGATATTACGTGAGTGGAAGGTCTGGCGTAGAGGAATAAAGGGCAATGAAATCCTTTTAAACTTAAAAGGAAAAACTGTAGATAATTTGAGGGCTAAAATGTTCCTCATTAGCCTAGAATAAGCTTTAAACCACTGTATTCAATAGACTTACGCACTGCCGTCATGTTATAAACCGCCCATGCACGAACTAGAATTGGGCCCCGACTATATCCTTGAGGGTGAAGGCTTAAAAGTTTTCACTTTTCCAGCACCCATCTTAAAAAAAGTGGCCGTAGAAATTAATAGCTTTGATCAAGAGCTACATAAAACTGTGAAAGATATGCTTTATACAATGTATAGAGCTCCCGGAATTGGTTTGGCCGCTCCTCAAGTTGGTCTTTCAATTAGACTCTTTTGTCTAGACACTGAATTTGAAAGAGAAAGAGTCACTAATGCCGAAGGCATTGAAACATTTAAGTATTCTAATTTCGATGCTGAAGTTTTCATAAACCCTGTCATAACTCAAAGAGAAGGTGAAGTCGTATGCCAAGAGGGCTGCTTATCTTTTCCGGGTGTTTTTGAAGACATAAAAAGATCTGAAAAAATTACTGTCGAATATCAAAACCTCGATGGTGAAAAAAGATCAACAGTGGCTGAAGGGATGAGGGCTATATGTATTCAACATGAGTTAGATCATCTAGATGGAATCGTTTTCTTAGAAAAACTTAGTCCACTTAAGCGAGCATTGATTTTAAAAAAGTTTCAGAAGAAAAAAAAGAAGAGAGGCAGTGTTGGATAAGCTGAACTGTGTCTTTCTTGGGACACCTGAGATTGCAAACGATACCCTCGAAGCTCTTGTTGCCGACAAAAGAATTAATGTTTCTTTAGTAGTTTCAATGCCTGACCGACCAGCTGGAAGAGGTAAGAAATTAAAAAGTCCAGATGTAATCATCAAAGCTAAAGAGCTTGGTCTCGACATCCTACAGACTGAAAACATAAACAAATCTAAAGAATTTTTAGAGTTCTCAAGTAAAAACGATATACATTTAATGATCGTTTTTGCTTTTGCTCAGTTTTTAAAAGAAGATATTTTACATCTCCCAAAACTTGGTTGTTTTAATATTCACACTTCGCTTCTTCCAAAATATAGAGGAGCTGCTCCTATGCAACATGCCTTATTTAATGGCGACAAAGAGACAGGCCTTTGTATTCAAAAAATGGTTAAGAAAATGGATGCAGGAAATATTGTTAAAGAAAAAAAAATCACAATTGAAGATGATGACAACCTAGGAACAATCCATGACAAACTAAAGGATCTTTCTCCTGTCGTGATGAGGTCTTTTTTGGAAGATATTTTTTCCGAAACTGTTTCAGAAAGAGTACAAGATGAATCTAAAGTTAGCTTTGCACCCTCTATTTCCAAAGAAGAAACTTTAATTGATTTTGAAAAACAAACCAGTGTTGAAATTCAAAACAAAATCCGTGGACTTTCACCCATTCCTGGTGCCTACTGTTTTTTAAATAATAAGAGACTAAAGGTTTATGAGTCTGAATTATCAAATGAACAATTAAAACCTTTTGAAGTCTCTCTCAAGTTTAACACCTTGGTAGTAGGTGCCAAGACTGGTTCTCTTCGTTTTAAACTTGTTCAGCAAGAAGGAAAGCCAAAAAGAACAGATTACGAACTCATCAATGGGTTCAAAAGCAATAATACTAAAATCGAAATTCACAGCACAAGGATTCAACCGTGAACACAGTAATTTCTCCTAGTTTATTAGCATGCGACTTTTTGAATATTGAAAATGAATTAAAACACTTTGAGGATGTTAAACACCTTTGGTTTCATCTCGATATAATGGACGGACATTTTGTACCAAACTTAACTTTCGGCCAGCCAATTATAAAAAAAATATCTCAAAAAACTAAGCAACCACTGGATGCCCATTTAATGGTTTCGAATCCTGAATTTTATATTGAATCCCTAAAGGATATGAATTTACATAACTTCACATGGCATATTGAGGCTCAAAGTGAGGATGTTCTTAGCTTGATAAGCAAAGCAAAAAAACATTATTCATCAGTTGGATTATCTATCAAGCCTAAATCCAACTTAAATCTTTTAAGCGATGAAATATTGTGCGCCATTGATTTGGTTTTAGTTATGAGTGTTGAGCCAGGGTTTGGTGGGCAGAAGTTTATTGAAGAGACTTACGAAAGAATTAGTGCCTTAGTAAAGAGAAGGAAAAATCTCGGTTTAAGTTTTTCCATTCAGGTTGACGGTGGAGTAAATGAGCACAACGCCAAAAAGCTAATTGACGCTGGTGCCGATAATCTCGTAGCCGGTTCCTATATCTTTAAAGAAGGCCCGAATAAGTATTTAGAAAAAATTAATTCCCTAAGGTAAATAAATGAGCAAAAAAAAATTAGTTCTTGATGGACAATCTCTTACTTCAAAAGAAGTTTTTGATGTTGCACATGCAAATAAAGATGAATATGAAATCATTCTATCTGATGATTCTATAAAGAAAATTCTACACAGTAATCAGTATGTTATTAAAAAGTCTAAATCTAAAGAGGCTATTTACGGAATTAACACTGGTTTTGGTGCACTCAGTTCCATGAAAATTGAGGAAGATAATCTTGGACAATTACAACTCAACTTAATTAGGAGTCATTGTACTGGTGTGGGAACTCCTTTTGACCGGGAAACAACTAGAGCGATTATGCTTTTAAGAGCCAACTGTCTCGCAGGAGGTTACTCAGGAGTCTCCATTTCGGCGATTGAACTTCTTTTAAAATTCTTAATGGAAGATATCAACCCTATCGTACCCAGGAAAGGTAGTGTCGGTGCCTCAGGAGACTTGGCTCCGCTTGCTCATATTGCCCTTTGTCTTATAGGGGAAGGACAGGTCATCCATAATGGTAAAAGCATAAGTTCTGAGTTTGCTATTCATGATATTGGTGAAAAAGCAGTAACTCTAGGTCCTAAAGATGGTCTTGCACTTATCAATGGAACTGCCGTTATGGCCGCATTAGGTTGTATTGGACTTCATAGAGCTAAAAGCATTTCGAAAATAGCTGACATCTGCGGTGCACTTACACTTGAGGGCGTTCAGGGAACTTCAGTAGCTTTTTCAAAACTGATTTCAAATTTAAAACCCCATAGGGGACAATTAGATGTTTGCGATAATCTTGAACAGCTTCTCAAAGGTTCGCAAATTTTAAATTCCCATGAAAACTGCGGGAAAGTTCAAGACCCCTATAGCCTTCGTTGCATCCCACAAGTCCATGGGGCCGCTAGAATGACTATTAGTCATTTTCAAGAATTACTAGAAGTCGAAGTAAACTCTGTAACTGACAACCCCTTAGTTTTCCCTGACGAAGACGTGATTATTTCGGGTGGAAATTTTCATGGTGAGGCTATGGCCCTTGGTATGGATTATATGACAATGGGATTATCAGAGTTTGGAAATATTTCAGAAAGAAGAATTGAAAAGATGATGAACCCAACATTTAGTGATCTTCCTCCTTTTCTAGTGAAGAACAGCGGTCTAAATAGTGGATTAATGATAGCCCACGTAACCGCAGCCGCACTTGCTTCAGAGAACAAAAGCCTTTGCAATCCAGCTTCAGTAGATAGCATTCCAACCTCAACGGATAAAGAGGACCATGTCTCAATGGGTGTGACAAGTGGAAGGATGCTTCTAGAGTTAATTGATAATGTTTATAGCATTTTTTCTATAGAACTACTTTGTGCTTCCCAGGCAATAGATTTTCATAGACCACTCAAAACTTCTCCGGCACTAGAAAATGTTCAAGAGCTCATTCGCAAGCATGTACCAATAATAATAAACGATAGAGTATTTCAACCTGATATAAATAATATCGACGCACTTTTACGAAGTGGTGAGCTAGTAGACGCTGCTCAAAGCGCGACAGGAGAATTATTATAATGGAATCAAATATACCACTACCCCCAACAGGGTCAAAGTTAACCTGCAAAGGTTGGCATCAAGAAGCTGCATTAAGATGTTTGCTAAATAATCTACATCCCGATGTGGCCGAAGACAGAGAAGAGTTAATTGTATACGGTGGTAACGGGCAAGCAGCACGAAACCATAAAGCACTTAATGACATAATTAAATCCTTAAAAGAGCTTGAAAACAATCAAACTTTATTAGTCCAGTCTGGCAAACCTGTAGCTGTTCTTCCAGCAAGTGAACATGGTCCAAGAGTTCTAATAGCTAACTCAAATCTCGTTCCACATTGGGCAAATTGGGACTACTTCAACAATCTAAAAGACGAGGGCCTACTAATGTACGGTCAAATGACTGCTGGCTCTTGGATTTACATAGGTAGTCAAGGAATCCTACAAGGAACCTATGAAACTTTTATGGCCGCTGCTGAAAAACATTATGGTGACGGAAAAGACCTTAAAGGTAAGCTTGTTTTAACAGCTGGAATTGGCGGTATGGGTGGAGCTCAACCCCTTGCCGTAAAAATGGCTGGTGGTGTTTTTATTGGCTGTGATATCGACGAGTCTAGGATTGATAAAAGATTAAAAACAAATTACCTAGATAAAAAAGTAAATAGTTTTCAAGAAGCTCTTAATTTAGCCCAAGAAAAAGTTAATTCCGAAACTCCATTTAGCATAGGAGTCGTTGGCAATGCTGCAGACTTTTTCGAATTTATTCTTAACTCTAATGTTTTACCTGACTTAGTAACTGATCAAACCTCTGCCCATGACCCACTAAATGGCTACGTGCCCAGAGGTTATAATTTTGATGAAGCTATGAGCTTAAAAGGAAGTGATCCTGAAAAATTCAAACAGGAAAGCATTAAAACGATGGGAGACCATGTAAAAGCAATGCTAGCGTTCCAGAGCAAAGGATCCCATGTTTTTGATTATGGAAATAATCTTAGAGAGGGTGCCCGCCAAGCAGGTGTCGAAAATGCATTCGATTTCCCAGGGTTTGTTCCTGCATACATTAGACCTCTTTTTTGTAAAGGATCAGGTCCGTTTAGATGGGTGGCCCTTAGTGGTGACCCGAACGACATCAAGGTAACTGATGAAGCACTAAGGGAAGCTTTTCCTGAAAATAAAAAACTCCTCAATTGGTTAGACAAAGCTCAAGAAATGATAAGTTTTCAAGGTCTTCCTAGTAGAATTTGCTGGTTAAAATATGGTGAAAGAGAAAAAGCCGGACTAATTTTTAATAATCTCGTTAGAGAAGGAAAAGTTTCAGCTCCAATCGTTATTGGCCGTGACCATTTAGATTGTGGATCAGTGGCCTCACCTAACAGGGAAACAGAGGGAATGCTAGATGGATCTGATGCTATAAGTGATTGGCCAATATTAAACATGGCCATTAACACTATGAACGGGGCTTCCTGGACTAGCTTTCACCATGGAGGCGGCGTTGGTATCGGCTATTCTCAACATGCAGGTATGGTAATAGTGGCTGACGGAACTGAAGAAATGGATAAAAGATTAAGTTTGGTATTAAATTCAGATCCAGGTATGGGTATTATTAGACATGCTGATGCCGGGTATGAAAGTGCTATAGAAGAATCTAAAAATACAAATATTAAATTTCCTTCTCTATAAAAATGATACTTTTAAAAAACATAAACCAAATATTATCTTTAAGCTCTGCTCATAAAAAAAATGGTCGAAGTCTTAACCCTGATGACTTAAGTGTTATTGAAAAGGGCTGCATCATTTATGATCAAGAAGTTCGGTTTATTGGAAAATTTGAAGATGCTCCTCAAGATCTGGTGAATAAAGTCAATATTACAAAAGATCTTAATGGATACGTCGTTACTCCTGAAATTATTGATTCACACACACATCTTATTTTTGGAGGAAATCGATCAAAAGAATATTCTATGCGATTAAATGGTGCCGACTATCAGACTATAGCTAAAGCAGGTGGAGGAATTATTGAATCCTCACGTGGAACAAACAGCTTAAGTGATGAGCAGCTTTTCAAAGAATCCTGCGAAAAAATTGAACGTATCTCATCTTATGGTGTTGGAACCATCGAAATTAAAAGCGGTTATGGTCTTGGCATTAAAGAGGAATACCGCTTAACGAAAATTATAGACCGTTTAAAAAACCACTTTAATCCTAAAGTTAAAATTATTAATACTTTTATGGCAGCACATGCTGTCCCAAAAAGTTTTTCTAGTTCCAGCGATTATATTGAGAGGGTTTGTCTTCCATTATTAGATAAACTTAGTAATGAAGGAATAATTGATATCATTGATATTTTCCACGAGGACGGTTATTTCAACAAAGAAGACGTTAAGCTTCTTTTTGAGAAAGCAAAATCTTTAAAAATTCCCGTAAAATCACATGCCGACGAGTTTAAAGATAACTCTGGCGCATCATTAGCCGTAAGCTTTAATGCACTTTCAACCGATCATCTTCTTTGCACAAGTGATGATGGAATTAAGGCTTTAGCAAGTTCAAATACGGTTGCGACCCTTTTACCAGGAACCGGTTATTTTCTAGGAAAAGAACAGGCCAATGCTAGAAAGTTTCTTGATTCAAACGTAAAGGTGGCAATAGGATCAGACTATAATCCTGGAAGTTGCCACTGTGACAATGTTCTTCTCCTCGCCTCAATAGCTGCTCCAAATTATAAGATGAATATTTGTGAACTTTGGAGCAGTATTACACTAAACGCCGCCCATGCGCTTGGTTTAAAAAATCAAGGAGCGCTAATAAAAGGTATGGATGCGCGTTTTTCATTTTTTAAAACTAATACGATTGATGAAATAACTTATAATTGGGGAAGAAATTTAGCGGTTGAATTTGACTCTATCTAATAAAGGACTCTATTTCTTCTAGAAATTCACCAGAGTAAAAATCTTTAGCGCCCTTGCTAATCTCGTGGACTTTACCATTCTTATAAATTATCGAAATAGGTATACTAGAAACGTTAAATTTTTCAATCAGCTTACTTTCTGTATCGAAAATCGTAGGAAAGTTAATTCCATACTTTTGAATAACTTTATTAGCGTCTTTAACTGAGCTTTTATCATCTGTATTGATGCCCAAAATTATTACTTCATCCCTGCTATATTTTTTTCTTAAATTTACCAATGAAGGAAACTCTTCAAGGCAGGGCACGCACCAGCTGGCCCAAAAATTGATAATAATCACGGGGGTCTTTGTATTATTTAACGAAAATTTTTTATCATTTTCAAAAAACTCAATACCTTTTAGGTTATTCTCATAATGAAGCTTTACTCTGTTAACTTCCTTAGAAGGCGAGGCATTAATATTCCGACCTTTAAAAAATACCTGACTACCAAGCACCACTATCCCAAGTGATAATGTTGCTAAAACAGGAATATACTTCTTCATTGATGTCATACGAGACCACATAGTATTCTTATTATATAGAGTGTCTAATAAAAGTTTTAGGAAGAAAGCTTTACCTATGAAAAAGCATAAAAACAAGAGCTTAGAGCTAAAAAATCAGCGTGGTCAAACTTTTATAGAGTTTGTACTGCTTTTAGTTATGCTCATTGGTATCAGCTATGGACTTCTCAGCGGCATAAATGGCAATGTAGCTAAGAGGTGGAAAACCTTAGTAACCGTAATTGTTAATCCAACTAATACTGATTTATCATTAGTCGGAGAATAATCATGGAGACTATTTATGGGGTATATCCTTTCTATTGATCAAGGAACCACTGGGACAACTGCTGTTCTAGTAGATGATTCAAATTTTAATTTTGTGGATAAAGTAAACCAAGAGTTCCCTCAAATTTTTCCTAGTCCAGGACTAGTCGAGCACAACTTAAATGATATTTGGGGAACGGTTGAGAAAACTATTACCGAAGTTCTTAATAGAAATAAACTTGATGGGAAATCCATAAGTTCCATAGGAATAACTAATCAAAGGGAAACCATCTGCGCTTTCAATAAGAACGGTGAGCAGCTTCACAATGCGATAGTTTGGCAAGATAGAAGAACTGGTGAGTTTTGTGCGAACTTAATCAAAATGGGTCACCAAGATTCTATTAAAGAAAAAACAGGTCTTCCTATAGACCCCTATTTTTCTGGTACAAAAATTAATTGGTTGTTAAACAACTCCGAAAAAGTAAAAGAGGCTCAAGCTTCTAAGGACTTAAAATTTGGAAATATTGATACATATTTACTTTATAAACTAACTTCTGGAGATAGTTATTTTACAGAACCCTCAAACGCTTCAAGAACCATGCTTTTTAATTTGTCCTCAAATACATGGGACAATGAGCTCTGTGAGATAATGGGTGTTAAGGAAGATAGTCTTCCTAAAGTAAAGGACAGTTTTTCAAATTTTGGCTTAACAAGAGGTCTAGGCTTTCTACCTGACGGTATTCCCATTACTGGCATTCTAGGTGACCAACAGGCTGCACTTTTTGGACAGGCTGGATTCAAAGAGGGAGATTTGAAATGTACCTATGGAACAGGTGCATTTATTCTACTTAATACAGGTGAATCCCCTTCATACTCTAAAAATGGATTAATAACGACAATTGCATATAGAAATGAAGGCAAGACTTTCTATGCTCTAGAAGGATCGTCTTATATTGCTGGTGCGGCGGTACAATGGTTACGTGATCAATTAGACTTTTTTCCTGATAGTCCTGAGGTTGAAAACCTAGCTACTAAAATAACTAATTTAGAAGAAATGGAACATGTTCTTTTTCTACCTTTTTTCACCGGCCTAGGATCACCCCATTGGGTAACCGAAGCTAAAGCTTCTATTATTGGACTAACTCGAGACACAAATAAAAATCATATTTCATTAGCTTGTCTCGATGGAATAGCACTCTCAATTGAAGATTTAATAAGATC
Source organism: Halobacteriovorax sp. (assembly GCA_002720865.1). GTDB lineage: Bacteria > Bdellovibrionota > Bacteriovoracia > Bacteriovoracales > Bacteriovoracaceae. The sequence continues at coordinate 250,325 of PBIO01000014.1, read as the reverse complement.
TTTAAAAAGCGACTCAGGCCTTAGCATTAAATCTTTAAAGGTAGATGGGGGTGCAGTCGCGAATGACCTCCTAATGAAAATTCAAGCGACTGTTTCTGATCTAGAGATTATAAAGCCCCAAATTATTGAAACAACTGCATATGGGGCCTGCTTGGCGTCTGCGATTGGTAACAAGACTATTGGCTTCGATCAAATCGCAAGTCTATGGAAAAAGGATAAATCCATAGACCCTGACAAAACCTCTGCTGAACACTATAAAAAGAAGAAAACCCAATGGAATCGAGCTATTGAAAGACTTTATCTATAATTGGATTTATTTCTGTTATATGGTCAATTGTTTTAATATTTAGATCTAGTGACAAGTTAGTAATCTCTTCAAGAGAAACTTTGCTGGTTAAAATATTTTTAAATCCTAAATGTTTTAGTTCTCTAAGCCTTGTCTCAAGATTAGGTATTGGTTTAACCTCACCTGTTAAACTAATCTCTCCTAAAATAATATAATCCCTGTATAGGGATTTGCATTTATAAGAAGACAATATTGAAATGAGTAAAGATAAATCCATTTCGCTACTTACAATTTTTAATCCCCCCCCAGTGTTTATATAGATATCTGAAGTGATAAGATCTATATTTAGATATTTTTTTATAATTGCGAGAATCATTACGACTCTATTATTATCAATCCCCTGACTCACTCTTTTTCCGTTTCCATATTGATTATCAACAATCAAAGCCTGAACCTCAATGACCAAAGGCCTAAGTCCCTGCAAAACACATGAGAGAGAATTTCCATAGCTATTTTTCTTGGTCTTATTTATAAAAATACTTAATGGATTAACTACTTCTCTTAGTCCCTTTTCGCTCATCTTAAAAATACCTATTTCATTAGTTGACCCAAATCTGTTTTTTACAGATCTTAGTAAACGATATTGGTTACTTTGATCTCCTTCAAAATAAATAACTGTGTCAACCATATGCTCTAAAATCTTAGGGCCTGCTATACTTCCTTCCTTTGTAATATGTCCTACTATAAAACATGAAATATTTTTCTCTTTTACTTTATTCATTAGCTCATGGGTAACTTCTCTTACCTGCGAGATAGATCCAGCAGGAGAAGCTATTTCGTCTGAAATGGTTGTTTGAATTGAGTCGAGAACTATAAAGCTCGGTTTGATCAAATTAATTTGTTCAATTATGGTCTGTAATGATGTCTCATTGAGCATCAAGAAGTTTTTTTTCTCAACTCCCAAACGCAATGCTCTTCTTCCAATTTGCGATAAGCTTTCTTCACCACTAATGTAAAGACCTCTCTTTTTATGTAAGACGTTAAGGTTATTTAAAACCAACGTTATAAGGGTAGATTTTCCTACACCTGGCTCACCCCCAATAAGGTATAGGCCTCCTTCGATCATCCCTCCTCCCAATACTCTATCAAATTCTTTGAATCCAGTAGTGTGATATTCATTTTTATCGAAGTTTATATCGATTAGCTCTTTTGCTGATACAGTAATTGCTCCCGAACTTCTTGAACTATTTTTGTTAAGGTTTTTTTCTACGTATGCGTTCCATGAATTACATTCATTACACTTTCCGCTCCATTTGATAGTCGCGTGCCCGCAATTATTGCAGACAAAGTTAGATTTAGATTTTATAAGGCCACTCCTAGCTAAGTAATTTTAATAACTCTTCCTCGGATAATATTTTTATTCCGAGTTCAGTAGCTTTCTTATACTTGCTAGATGATGATGTCTGTTGATTCGTAAGCAATATGTCTGTTTTTTTCGAAACGCTGCTTACAAGGACTCCACCGGATTCTTTAATTTTACTTTCTATAACGGTCCTCTTTTCAGATAAGGTTCCCGTGATAGCAATTTTTAAACCAGTCAATGCACCGTCTGTTTTTTTATTTTCACTTTTGAAAGAAAATCCCAATTTAACTAGATTTTTAATTGTTTCATGTTTTGTTTGTAGTGATTCTAAGAAGTCTGTAGCTGATTTTTCAGCAAATCCTTCTACAGCAACAAGCTCATTCAATTTTAGATCCAATATTTTTTCTATAGTATTGATTCCAGAATGAACAACTTTCTCACATTTATTTATTGCCCCACCACTTATTCCCAAAGCACTTAAAAAAGTTGCTAAGTCCGTATTTTTCGAATTTGAAATATTCGTTAGTAATTTTCCTTCTAGCTTTTCTTTAAACTTATCAAGGACAAGAAGATCATTCTTTTTTATTTTATATAAATCCTCTATCTTAGAGACGATTCCCTTAGAAATCATTTCTTCGAGTCTTTTAGAGCTTAAATCGTCTATTCCTATCTTTTGTACGAAGTTTAAAATTCCTTCTTTTACCTGTGCCGGACAGGTCGGATTAGTACAAAGAATTCTGATATCAACAACGCTCACCCCTTCATTACAAGAAGGGCAAGTTTTTGGATATACGACTTTTCCTTTAGATCTCTTAATCACACTAAGAAATTTAGGAATAACCTCTCCGGAGCGAACAATTTCTATCGTGTCACCTTTTTTTAATTCGTACTGGTTAACCATTCCATAATTATGAAGAGTAACTCTAGATATTTTAGCTCCGCTTAAATCAATCGGGGTTACCTCTGCTACTGGAGTCAAAATCCCATTCCTTGAAACTTGCCAAGTTATATCCTCGATTACAGTTTCTTTTGTGTCTCCCTGGTATTTGAATGCAATTTTATACCTAGGATGATGGGCCGTTGCACCTAATTCTTTATGTAAACTATATTCGTTATAAGTGAAAACTAGTCCATCTATTTGGTAATCACCCTCTGACATAAATAGCCTTGCTCTTTCAACTTCCTCTTTTATTGTTTTAATATTCTCATGAAGAGTAAATTCTTCTGGAATGAAACCCATTTTTTTTAGAATAGTCTCTTTTTCTTTTTCAGACTTAATTTTGATATCTTCTGCAATAATATCAAACGCGCGAAATTGTATATATCGACAAAGTTCTATGTTTTCCTTCCTAGAAATAAGTCCTGCAACAATATTTCTTTGGGAAGTTGGCTTTTCGAGACCAATTTTCACCATTTCTTTTGTAAGAGAAAAGAAATCAGATTCAGTACAAAATAATTCTCCTCTTATTTCAACTGATTGATTCGAGTTTACTAATTTTTTAGGAATAGATTTAATCCATAATAACTTATCAGTAATATCCTCTCCAAAGCTCCCATCACCACGAGTTTTTCCAAGGTTGAGAATGCCATCTTCGAAGATTATTGAACAACTTACACCATCTATTTTTAATGTACTTACAACTTCCTTATTTTCGGCCCATTTTTCTAGTTCTTCTATTTTATAAGTTTTATTCAAAGACAACATTTTCGTGTTGTGTTTGACCTTAGTCCCAGTTGTAGTGGTCCCGACGATTTGTAGTGTTTTATTTTTAGGGTCTAATTTTCTAAGCTCTTCTTCTAATTTATCATATTCAAGATCGTTAATTTCTGGACGACCCTGGTAATATAGAGCTTTATGGTACTTTATTAGTTCCTCTAGTTTATTAATCTGACTCATGACATCCTCAACTAAAAAGTAAAAGTTGCTCCAACCTTAAAAGTGTTTTCTTTTAACTTTAAAGACTGTCCAGTTGTTTTAAACTTTGCCTTATTAGATGTCACCCCATAGGCGCCGAGAATTGAAATATTAGGACTGTAAAAATAGCTTCCTCCAACTTCTAGACTATAACTAGAAGCGGTATCGGTAGCCCCGTAGATTGAGACGTCTTCCTCAAATCCAGGATTAAATAAAAACGAGAGCTCCATATGGACTCTAAATTGTTTTTGTAGTGGCATACTTCCTTTGGCCCCTAATAATAGTCCTTTGAAGCCAAATTCGGTAAAACCATCAGCAACTTGCGTATCAAGACCGTAGGTGTAACTACCATAACCTAAAAAGCCATCAACTTGAGGGCCGTAAAAATAACCCATAGGGAGATATTTATAACCCATTTTTATTTTGTATTTAGAAATAGTTTCTGAGTTACTATTATTTACTAGGCTTCCTTCATCTTTTTTTAATGAGCCAAGTTTTCGACTTATCTCGAGACTGGCCCAATAGTTTCTAGTTGCCCAGATTTCACCTGTTATGTCGATTCCTAAAATAAACCCTTTAATTTTATTTTGACTCGTATCTATAGCTGCAGCTGAACCAGTTCCTAAGTGAAAAAATAGGCCTAGTCTTCCCATTTTTCCAAATTCATATTCTGAAGAGTCATCAAATTTTTCCTGCTTAACTACTTGAACTTTATCTTTTCGTTGGAAGTTAACCCAGTCCTCTAATTTTAAACGTTTATTTCCTTCATAAATCGTTACTTTACCTTGGGCCTGATTTTCGGCCGTGTGAAATATCTTTCCCTCTGCTATTTTTTCTTTTTCCCAATCAACTATTTCTTTTAGCAAAGGATGTCTTTTCTTCCTAACCGGTCTCTCCACAAAGAGTTCATCTCCAGATCTAATTCCTGAAAGTTTACCCAGATCAATAGTAAACTGATTACCAAGGACTCCGATAATTCTTGCGTCGTAAGGAATTGTTTTCTCGAAAAGCTCTAGCCAATTCTTTAGTGTCTGTACAATGACCGTATTATCATCGGTTTTAAGAACAGTTTTTTCACTAAAATATATATCTTCTCCATTTTCACCAATTACTTTAATTTGTAATTCTGTACCTCTTGCTTTTGTATCAATTTTTATTTTAATTAAGCTTCCTGCTCTCGTTTTTTCCGATAGTATTTTTAAAACTTTTGGATTTTCTAAATAAGTATCTAGATTTTTTTTAAAATTTCCTAAAATATCTAATATTTGAGAATTACTTTGGTAATAGCACCAGTCCCCATCTTTTAGATATTTTTCTAGTTCTTCAAAAACTTTATAGGCAACAGCACCGCCGACGGTATCTTTTATTGGAAGCAGCATACAGCGCCTCATGCTTTGTCCTGCAAAACTTTCTAAAGAGAAAAAAAGGAGTGATAGGCATAAAAGAATTTTTGATTTTATCATAACGGTATCATCTCATTAAATGGGTATATACATATGATATTACGGCAATCATCGACTGAAAAACAGGTTATTTTAACATTCCGCGCAATTCTACTTTCCCTAGTATTGCCTATAATATTCTAATGCCTAGTTCTTCAATACAGTCGTTTCAAAATAAGAAAGTCGCTCTCGTTCTATCAGGTGGTGTTGTAAAGGCCGCAGCTTGGCATTTAGGAGTAGCATTAGCCTTAACAGAGCTTGGATTTAGTTTAAAAAGCAATGATTCCGAAGAAAGTGAGTACGAGATAGGAACCTATGTTGGTTCCTCCGCTGGCGCGTTGGTCAGTTTGTTTTTTGCAAGTGGATTAAGCCCTATGGACCTGATAGAGGCTCATCTAGATGGTAAAAATGCAAAAGTCAGGCCCATCAATTATAGAGATATGCTTAGCCTTAAAAGACCAATGAAGAATCCCCCCCGTAGTAAAACTTACGATCCATTTGAGGGGTTTCCAACTATGATGAAAGGGGTTTTATCACCTCTTTTAAGTTTATCCGGACTTTTCTCTACTAGCGGTCTTAAAAAATATATTGAAGAAAATATAATAATTTCTAATGATTTCGAAGACTATAAAAGTGATCTTTTTGTTGTTGCCACTCAATTGGATCATTCTAGAAAGGTTATATTTAATAAATATAACTATCCCAACCCGAGACATGACAATACTGCGATTTATTATACTGGAATACCTGTAGTAGAAAGCGTAGCGGCCAGCATGAGTGTTCCACCGTTTTACAGCCCCTATCCGGTCTTCAATCCTCATACTGAAAAAACAGATTATTATATTGATGGAGAAATTAGGGAGACCCTTTCTACTCACGTTGCCGTCGATAATAAGTGCGAATATGTGATTAGTAGCTGGACCCATACCCCCTATCATTATTTTGACGAAGTTGGATCACTTATCAACTATGGTTTACCTGCCATTTGCACTCAGTCAATTTACCTCATGATTCAAAAGAAAATTGTTTCTGCACGTGCTAGGAATAATTCTTCAAAGGATATAATTGATACGGTAAACGATTATCTTATTCGAGAGAAGTTTGAATCGATCCATAGAAAAAAACTAGTGAGTATCCTAGAGCGAAAGTTAAATTATAGCCCGAACACAAAGTTCATTGATATATGTCCAAAACATAGTAATTATAAAACTTTTTTTCAGAATTCTTTTTCGTTGAACCCCGAAAAAATGAGTCTTTTAGTCACTGGAGGGTACAAGAGAACCCTGGAAGTTTTTAAAAGAGGGGAATGGGAAAGTTGAAAACTTTTCTTTTGGTATTTATTTATTTTCTATTCTTAACCAATTGCTCGTTTGCACTTACCCCTGAGAATATCTTTCAAAATGATCTGGAGATGATTGAACTTCTAGGCAATAAGATCAGGTTGAGTGAAAATAAAAAGGCTGTTAATTTTGGATCCAAGAGAATTACTGAATTTTTAAAAGACCCTGAAAATCGAGTTAATGACCTTTTTGAGGTTACACCTTATTTTAAAAAAGATATTACTTTTTGGTTTCATATCTATACTGTCTTTTCAAGTCACCATATCGTACTGCATGACAAAGAGAACCTCGGGCTTGTGTATGATGTAATTGAATTTGACGAGTTAAAAAGCAGTAAGCTAAATAACTATACTAAATATGCACTTCAAAGGCGGCTAACCAAAGAAAGAATTAAGTTAGTTAAGAAAGATTTTGTCTACTTACAAAAAAACAGAGCTAAATCAGTTACTCAGAAAAAAATTGTTAACGCACTCAAAAAAGTTGGCTTTAAGATTCCGAAACCTTCAAAGAAAAGACGCCAACTTTTCAAAAACTTGGCGAATAATTTAAGATCGCAAACAGGACAGAAGGATAAAATTCAAAATGGAATCGATCGATATGCCCCCTATTCAAAGACTTTTGAAAAATGGCTCATGGACTTCAATCTTCCAAAAGAACTAATGTGGATTAGTTTTATTGAATCAAGCTTTAACACGAAAGCGAGATCGAAAGTTGGAGCTACTGGCACTTGGCAGTTTATGAAAAGAATCGGCAAGTACTTTATGCCATATTCTAAATATAAAGATGGACGCCTAAATCCCGCAATGAGTACATTAGCCGCCTTTCACCTTCTTCATCAGAATAAGAAAATTCTAAAAAGGTGGGACTTAGCGATTCCTGCTTATAACTCTGGCACTAAACATATAATCAAAGCAAGACGTAAACTAAAACTTAAAGCTCCTAAACTAGAGCAAGTCCTCTCAAGCTATGATCATCCCCACTTAGGTTTTGCTAGTAATGCATTTTACAGCGAATTTGTGGCACTTTCTCATGCACAGGCCTATCGTGAACATTTTTACGATTTAAAAAAATTTAAAAAGAAATATAAAGAAATAAATGTTTTTGTTACAAAGTGTTCTATTACTAAAAGCTGGTTTACTAAACAATTAAAAAGGAAAGAGCCTTATATTTATGAGTATAACTCACACTTAAAATATAAGAAAAGGAAGTACAAGAAAGGAACAATAGTGTTTAGTACTACTAACTTAACAAAAAAAAGATACTTAAAATTGACGCCGAAGCAGCTTAGAAGAAAATATCCTAAAAATTATAAACAATACGTAAAAGGTCAGAGCTGTTCCACCAAATAAGTACCATCAGAGCAAAAACTTTGCGCTACTAACTTCTTACCATTTAGAAATTCTATCTGCATATTGACAACCCCCTGACCGGTACCAAGTAGAAAGGCATGTTTGGTTAGCAAGGAAGGCTCTTCTGACAATACACCGTCTTCGTCTAGATAGTGTAGCTTAACATCCATTGGCCCAACTCTATCTTCGCCATCAAATAGAATATTTTTAACTGGCTCACTTAGATTTAACTGTATCATACAATGATTCTCTAAATTCGATAGACCCTCAGCATTCAAGATCGAGTCAATAAAAGCAGAGCTTGGTAATATTACGTAATTTGAAAAACGCATTCCCGCGAATACGACATCACCCAAATGATTAAACTCCAAATAAGAGTTCGAACTAGACAATCTTGAAAAACCATCAAAAAGAAATGAATTAATTCCAACTTGTTTTGGACTAATTTCTTTCCCAAAAGGTGTAATTCTACTGGCTGATATGGGTAATTCTTTTGCTTTTTGAGATAATGGATTTAGTTCGAAAGTTTCAAATTTTAAAGGGTAAGGCTTTTTCGCGCTAAAATATTCATATGTTAGCTCTGACTCTGCCAGAAAAGTAAGTTTTTCAAGTGTTGCCCCTTTTGAGTCCAGATATCTCAGAACAGCATTTCCAGGCTCAACACCAACATAAAGAATGTACTTATAGTTTTTCTCTTGAGTCGTTAGTTTAAATTCTTCATTTAAATATGTTCGCGCTTCAAACGGACGATCAATATCCACATCAATAGCGGTGTCACCCAAATCTATCAGCAAATGAGACCCTAGCCCTTTCAACCCTTCTTTATCTAGCAATTTATTAAGTGCCTCTCTTTCAAGAAGAGGAACCTCAAACAACCCTCCACCCAAAAATAGAGGTATGGTAGTTCTCATATTCACAAAACCTTTCCCGAGCAAGGTTCCATAAATATAATTTGATTGCTCTAGATTGCTTGAAAGCCTTAGTACACCTTCTGACTCATCATAAAATCTCTCATTCTTATCGTAATGGGGTATGAACTCGATCCCACTAACTTGTTCCATAAATCCTTTATCGATCATGACCCCAAGTGTGATCACTTCAACTTCTAGCATCTCAGACTTTGCTTTATACTTTGTTTGGGCACTCTTTCTTTCAATCTCTGGTGTAGTTATATTATATCCACCGACCGTTCTTGATTTCGATGAGGCCACACTTTTCTTTTTCTTTGCTTTTAACTCTCTTTCAATCGCTTGAAGTACGGCATTACTAATTTTATTTTCTTCTTTTTCTTCCTTATAGCTAAAAAATACTAAATCATCGGTATCAGACCCAGCCTTAGCATTTGTTGATCTTTTTGTAGAAGACTGAACTAATTTTATTAAATCTTCTTGTTTATCGTGCGAGCCAGGTACTGTCTTTTCTTTTCCAAAGAAATCTGCATAAGAAAGTATTTCTTCTTCTAGTCCTATCTCCTGATAAAAGTTTTCCCAGTTTGTGTCTGCAATTTTAGTATCAGTAAAAATTGGATTTAAATCGAAATTCATTTCTAATGAAAGTGACTCTTTTCTATCTGAACTAATAAATGAATAGGTCGGATCTTTAACATCAAGTTTTATGGCCAGATCTATTGGATCAATCGGTGCAAACTCTTTTTCAATCGGCTTAATTGGAAGATAATCTAGGTAAAAAAGGGAGCTAGCATTAGAATATATTTTTAGGATTCTTTCAGTTTGTTTACCTATTGAATTTTTAAGCGCCTCTGCACTTGGAGACATCTGATTCCTATTTCTAATATCAGAAAAAAGGAGGGGGTATTTAATATGTTTAAATCTGGAAAAGACTGTTTCTACTTTTTTTGTATCTAAATCAACCTTCCAATCAATAGATAAATAATTAAAAAAGCCATTTCCAACATAGACCAAAGATAGGCCACAAATTATTGGAATGATTAATTTTTTCAAACACTTATGCATGGTTCTATTGTGCCTGAGGTTGGCAGATTTTCAATAGATAAAAAAAGGGGACCAAAAAGGTCCCCTTAATTAGATAATAATTTTCAATAAATTTATTTTTTAGACTTAGCCAGTCCAGCCATTTGAATTCTAAGCTTAGATCTATCAACTTTACGTTGGTATTTCTGAACTTCTTCATCAGTCATGGACTCACTACTCAACATTCTTTCTGCGTTTTCAAGAGAAAGCTTCGCTCTGTCTAAGTCAATTTCATGATTTTCTTCAGATACTTGAGTAAGGATTACAACTTTATCATTTAATACCTTACAAACACCTGAAGTAATCGTGAAGAATCTATCAGGATCATCAGCACTTCCAAAAACACTCAGCTGACCTGTCGTTAACTTAGTCACAATATGAGTATGATTTTCTAAAACATTTATTTGACCTGATTCAGTAGGTACCAATAAAGATTCCGCAGGTAGATCCTTAACGAGAACTCTGCTTGGTGTAAGTACGTCAACAGTATAGTGATTAGACATTATTTATCCTTATAAAGTTTTTGCCTTTTCATGAACCATATCTAATCCACCTACCAGGTAAAAAGCCTGCTCAGGAAGATCATCACATTCACCATTCAAGATGGCCTTGAAAGCTGCAATAGTATCACCGATTTCAACGAATTGACCTGGAGTACCTGTGAAGATTTCGGCAACATGGAATGGCTGAGAAAGAAATTTTTGAACCTTTCTTGCTCTAGCAACTAGCATTTTATCTTCTTCAGATAATTCATCCATTCCTAGAATGGCGATAATATCTTGAAGTTCCTTATATTTCTGAAGAATCTGCTGAACAGCTCTGGCTGTTTCATAATGTTCTTTACCAAGAATATCTGGAGTAAGAATTGTAGAAGATGAAGTTAGTGGATCAACCGCTGGGTAAATACCAAGTTCTGCAATTGGACGAGAAAGTTCTGTTGTCGCATCCAAGTGGGCAAAAGTAGTTGCAGGAGCTGGATCAGTATAATCATCCGCAGGAACGTAAACGGCCTGAATAGATGTAATCGAACCATCGTTTGTTGAAGTAATACGCTCTTGCATAGCACCCATTTCCGTACCAAGAGTTGGCTGGTAACCAACGGCAGAAGGAATACGTCCAAGAAGTGCAGACACTTCTGAACCAGCCTGCGTAAAACGAAAGATGTTATCAACGAAGAAAAGAACGTCTTGCTTTTGCTCGTCACGGAAATATTCCGCAACAGAAAGACCTGTTAAGGCAACACGAGCACGGGCCCCTGGAGGCTCGTTCATCTGACCGTAAACTAGGGCTGTCTTACTAATAACGCCTGATTCTTTCATTTCTTCGTAAAGATCGTTTCCTTCACGAGTTCTTTCACCAACACCAGCGAATACTGAGAAACCACCATGGTTAGTAGCAATATTGTTAATCAGTTCCATAATTAAAACGGTTTTACCAACACCGGCACCACCGAATAGACCAATCTTTCCACCTTTCAAGTAAGGAGCAAGAAGATCAATAACTTTAATACCAGTAAAGAAAGGCTCTAACTTTGTAGACTGAACTTCAAAAGTTGGAGCTGGTCTGTGGATATCATAAGTTTTATCAGCCTTTATTGGACCAGCTTCATCGATAGGCTCTCCAATAACGTTGATAATTCTACCAAGACAACCATTTCCAACAGGTGCTTGAATTGGCTTTCCAGTATCAAGCACGTCGATACCACGACTTAAACCTTCAGTTGCATCCATAGCGATACAACGAACAAGGTTATCACCAAGATGCTGAGCTACCTCAACAACAAGGTTGTTCTTTTCATCTGAAATATTTGTGTTTGTCATTCTAAGAGCATTGTAAATAGCTGGAAGATTTCCACTTGGAAATTCCACATCCACAACTGGACCTAAAACTTGTTTCACAATACCTACGTTTTGTTCTGACATTGCAATATACTCCTTAACCGTTTAACGATTCTGCACCAGATACGACTTCTATAAGTTCCGTCGTAATGGCAGCTTGTCTAAGTTTGTTCATCTTAATTGATAGTGATCTAACAGCTTCTTTACAGTTTGAAGAAGCTGAATCCATCGCACTCATTCTTGATCCGTGCTCAGCAGCCGCACTATCCAGTACGGATGTATAAAGCGTAGTTACAAATGCTTGCGGGATAAGCTCATTTAAAATGTCTGCAGGTGCAGGTTCATATTTAAAATCGAATGGAAACTCATCCTTAACTGCTGTTTTAGTTTCCTCGTCAAGTGACATAGGAAGTAACTGCTTAATTGTAGGTGTGAAACTTATCGCCGAGTTAAAAATATTATAGGCAACAAAAACCTTTCCAATTTCGCCAGTCTTAAACATTTCAGCAAGCTCATTACCTACTTCAGTAATTTCTTGAAAAGAAGGGTCCGCTTTTTCAAACTCATACTTCTTTCCAACATTTACTTCGTCAGCAATAACGTCCATTACTTTTTTCCCTATGAAATAAAGCTTTGGATCTAAATCAGTTTTACCAACCCAATTTCTAACTTCTTTAACAAGTTGGGAGTTAAAACCGGCGCATAATCCTTTATTAGAAGAAACGACTAAGACTACACATCTCTTATTGTCTGTTTCTTCCAGGTAAGGGTGCGAGTAATTTTGAACTAGTGCTGAAATAGTTTTAATAGAGCTTTCTAACTCATTGGCATAAGGCCTAGAGCTAGTAATGGCGAGCTGAGCTTTTGCCAGCTTCGCCGCTGAAACCAATTTCATCGCTGAAGTAATCTTAAGCGTTCCCTTGGTACTTTTAATTTTCTTTTTTAGGTCCTTTATATTGGCCATTTCTAGTCCTTACTTAGAATCCTTTAGAAGCTACAAAGTCATTAACAACACTTGTAAGCTTAGTAGCACTGTCATCAGAAATAGCTCCATCATTTGTAATGGCATCTACTAGTGAAGAATGCTTATTCTTAATATGATCAAGTAACTCACCCTCTACTTCTCCAATTTTTTCTACTGGAACAGCGTCAAATAGACCCTTAGTAGCGGCATAGATTCCCATAACCTGATCAATAACTTCTAGCGGTGAGTACTGAGCTTGCTTAAGAAGTTCAACTAGCCTTTCACCTCTTGAAAGCTGAGATTGAGTGGCTTCATCAAGATCAGAACCAAAAGCTGCGAAAGCCGCAAGTTCACGGAACTGAGCAAGATCTAGTCGAAGTGTACCAGCAACTTTTTTCATTGCTTTAATCTGAGCGGCACCACCAACCCTTGATACTGATAGACCAACGTTAACAGCTGGACGAATACCAGAGTTAAAAAGATCGGCCTCAAGATAAATTTGACCATCAGTAATTGAAATCACGTTTGTAGGAATATAAGCAGAAACGTCACCTTCCTGAGTTTCAATAATTGGAAGTGCAGTCATAGACCCAGCTCCTAAATCATCAGAAACTTTACAAGCTCTTTCTAGAAGTCTTGAGTGAAGATAGAAAACATCTCCAGGGAAAGCTTCACGTCCCGGTGGACGACGAAGAAGAAGTGACATCTGACGATAAGCTTGTGCTTGTTTTGTTAGATCATCATACACGATAAGTGCATGCTTACCTTGATCTCTATAATACTCACCCATTGTACAACCAGTATAAGGAGCAAGGAATTGTAGAGGCGCTGGGTTTGAAGCAGTCGCAGAAACGATAATTGTATAATCCATCGCACCTGACTCTTTAAGCTTCTGATGTACCTGACGAACCGTAGAGTTTTTCTGTCCAACGGCAACATAAATACAAACAACGTCTTTACCTTTTTGATTAATAATTGTGTCAATAGCAACGGCAGTTTTACCAGTCTTACGGTCGCCGATAATAAGTTCACGTTGACCACGTCCAATTGGAATCATTGAATCGATAGCCTTAATACCTGTTTGAAGAGGCTCATGAACTGATTTTCTACCTAGAATACCGGGAGCCTTTACTTCAACTCTTGAAAATTTATCAGATTTAATCTCACCCTGACCGTCAACGGGCTCACCAATGGCATTAACAACTCTTCCTAAAAGAGCGTCACCAACTGGAACCTCAACAATTTTTTCAGTTCTTTTAACAGTAGAACCTTCTCTAATTTGAACATCGTCACCAAGAACCGCAACACCAACGTTGTTTGATTCAAGGTTAAGAACCATACCTTTAGTACCAGTTTCAAATTCTACTAGCTCACCGGCCATAACATTTTTAAGACCAAATACTCGGGCAACACCGTCACCAATAGTTAGTACAGTACCTACTTCATCTACTTGAAGACGAGTTTCGAAACTTGAAATTCTGTCTTTAATGATGCTGGTAATTTCTTCAGGATTCATAGACATTTTTAACCTCTATATTTTTATGAATTAAGAACAGATTCTTTAAATCTATTAAGTTGATTATCAAGTGATGCATCTAATTGAAGATCATCTACAGACACTCTGTAACCTGCAGTGATCTTGTTATTTTGCTTATAAGTAAGCTCAGCTGTAAGACCCAGCTTTTCTTTTAAATAAGTTTTCATTTTATTAGTAAAAGCCTCATCAACACCGGCATCGGAACCCTCAATCGTCCCTCTTAAGAAACCGCTTTTGTGATCGTCTATTACAACTAACTCTTTAAAGATAAGTGGAAGAATGCCAATTCTTTTTTCTTCAACTAAAAAAGTTAGAAACTGTGTCGTAATTGGAGAAAGGTTTAACTTTTTAACAACTTCATTTAGGACACCAAGTTTTTCCTCTGCCGTGAATACATCTAAAAACAGAAGGCTTTCTAGGTCGTTACTTCCATTTATAACTTCTGTTAAAGTTGTTAATTCTTTTGCCGCATTAACACCTTTAGCCTCTGAAAGCTCTATAAATGCTCTTGCGTATGCCTTACTAACTTGAACTTCTTTCATTTATGTCACCAATTAAATTTGAGAAACTAACTTCTTAGTTGCCTTTTCTTGAAGGCCCTTATCGCCATTAACTTTCTCTTTAACTTTATTAATAACCTCATCCAGTAAGGTCGCACTTAAATTTCTGTTCATTTGAGCAGACTCACCCTCTACTCTACCTTTGGCATCGGAATGGAGACGTGTGATTAACTCATCAGTCTCAGTAGCATGGGCTTTAGAAAACGCATCAGCGTTTTGCTCAGCTTCAGCGATGATCTTATTTTTTTCAGATTCTAGGTTGTCCAATTTTCTTTTATATTCATCTAACTTTAATTGCGCTTCCTTATCTTTCTCTTCGGCTAGACCAAAAAGTGAAGTCACATCTTCTGCGTTTTTATCAAACATCTCTTTAAGTGGTTTCCTAAGAATAAAACCTAAGGTTCCAAAAAGAAGAATGAAATTAATAGCAGGGAAGCGAAGGTCCATTATCGTACCCGTTCCACCACCAGCTGCTAGTAACTCTGTTGTTAAAAATAATGATAATAATACTAGAAACAATTTATTCATTTATTCCTCTATTACGTTGTCAGTCTATTAGATAAGTCCCCTGCTAATGAATCAGCATTTTTTAACAATGCTTCTTTTTGCACTAGGAACTCAGCTTCAATTTCTTTTCTTTTTTGATCAAGATCAGCATTAACTTTTGATTCTTCCGATTTAAATCTCGCTCGCTCTTTATCTATGATTTGATTTTTCTTTTCTGAAAATAATTCTTGAGCCTTAACATTAGCTTCTTGAACTTCTTCATTATACTTACTCGACATTTTTTCAGCTTCTGCAAATTTTTCATTTGCAGTACCTTCAAGCTTAGTCGTCTTTCCTTCTCTTTGCTCTAAAACAAAAAGTAACTTAGAGAAAAACAAAACTTTTAAGATGAAAAAAGTTGCTAAGAAAATAATGAATTGAAAAATAATTGTGGAGTCGATGCCTAGTTTTTTAAAAACATCTACACTCTCAAAAAAAGCATTAATTTGGTCCATAAACATCCTCGGTCGACCAGATAACTAAGTAAGTTCTTGAAATTGAAGTTAAGTAATAAAGCCTAGCTAGAGTATCGTCAAGGACGATTTAGCCGGACTAAATACGTTTCGTAGGAAAAAGTTTACGCGCCATAATAACTATTGCTTATTATCGGCCATCTTTGTTGTACCGTGAAAAATAACGCCCTCTTCCACGATAAGACTAGGAGTTGTTATGGTTCCTTCAAATCTTGCGGGCTTAATAATCTCGACGCGAGATGTCGCTTTTACATTGCCTTTTACGGTACCAGAAATAAGAATAATATTAGCGTTGATATCGGCATTCACTATGGCGCCCTCAGAGACAATAACCGTATCATTTGAAAAGACCGAGCCATTCACTATGCCAGCAATTCTGGCGACACCATTAAAGCTTAAATTACCTTCAAATTTACAGCCCTCTTCAATAATGGCTGAAATCTCACCTTTAACACCTTGCATTATCACATCACCTAAAGTGGTTCTATAGGACCACTTACTTCATTAAGTATTCAAAGATATCGTTAAACTCGGCTTCATTAGTATATTTAAGGACAATCTCACCAGATCCAGCTTTCTTACCTTTAATTTGAAAATGAAATCCTGTTCTCTGCTCTAACTTACCTTTAAGACCGTCTAGTTTTTGCTCTAGCTCTACATTTCTTTTTGGCTCCGACTTTGGCATTGGATTGGATTTTACTTTCTTTTCAAGTTCTCTTACAGACCATTGCTCAGCAACTGCCATCTCTCCAAGTCTAATTGCTTTTTCTCTTTCTTGAACACCAGCTAAAACTTTAGCATGTCCAAAAGTTAAAAAATCTTTTTGGACCATTTCAAGTACGGCCCTTGGAAGCTTAAGTATTCTTAAAAAGTTAGCAATTGTTGATCTTTCTTTACCAACTTTTTTTGCCACTTCTTCTTGGCTAAGCTTGAAATCATCCATCAAATTGTAATAAGCAAGAGCTTCCTCTACGCAGTTGAGATCAGAACGCTGAACATTTTCGATAATAGACATAACCATTTTGTCTTTATCTGTTCCTCTTTTTATTATTGCCGGAACTTTTTCAAGCCCTGCTTTTTTAGCAGCCCTCAACCTTCGTTCACCTGCTATTAACTCGAAACCCTTTTCTGCCTTACTAATCAAAAGAGGTTGAATGATTCCATTTTCTTTAATGGATTCCGCTAACTCATCAAGATCTTTTTCTTTAAAGATTTTTCTAGGCTGTCCCGGGTTGGCAACAATAGAATTAATATCAACTAGACATGGATTATTTTCCATTTCCGATTCTTTTTTTCCATCAGCTTTATCTAAATCCTTTAAACTCTGAGAAAGAATTTCATTGGGAGTTTCTTGAATTAGGGAAGCGATTCCTTTTCCTAGTGCAATTTTTTTAGCCATAAATTCCTCTTCTTAATTTAAAGTTTGTGATTGATCTAATTCCTGGTTTTCTTTGGCCACAACCAATAACTCTTCCGGAATTTCAGGGATTTCTTCGAAGCCATACTCTTTTATTTCGCTAGGAGCTTGAACACGGCCTCTCATTATTATTTCTTTAGCAACATTTAGGTAGGCTTCAGATCCTTTAGACTCAATATCATAAAGGATGATTGGTTTTCCAAATGAAGGACACTCTGAAAGCTTTACGTTTCTAGGGATAACAGTTTTAAAAACTTTATCACCAAAAGCATTTCTCATTTCTTCGCTAACTTGTTTATGTAGTGATGTTCTTGCATCAAACATAGTAAGAAGAACACCTTCCATTTCTAAGTCTGGATTTAATGAAGAACGAACTAATCTAATAGTATTTTGAAGTTGAGCAAAACCTTCCATTGCATAGTACTCAGTCTGAAGAGGAACTATGTATTTATTTGCGGCGTTTAAAGCATTTAGAGTTAGAAGACCTAGTGAAGGTGGGCAATCGATTAAAATATAATCGTAATCGTCGGCAACTGTAGCAAAAGCATTTTTTAATTTTTGCTCTCTGGCCATTTCACTTACAAGCTCAATCTCTGCACCAATCAAGTTTCCATCGGATGGGCAAATTTTTAAAAAAGGTAATTCTGTATCGTAGATTGCATCTTTAAGTTCAGTTTGACCGATAATTACATGATAAATATTTTTTTCTTCATGTAACTCTTTAGGTATTCCAAGGCCTACAGAGGCATTCCCTTGAGGATCTAAGTCAATTAACAGAGTCTTTTTCTCAGCTATTGCTAGACACGATGCAATATTAATAGTGGAAGTCGTTTTACCAACCCCGCCTTTTTGGTTTGCTAATGCAATAATTATAGCCATTTATCTCTCCAGGAGAATTATATGTGTGGAAACAATTTTGTCTTAAGAGCTGAGATTCTGACAAGGTTTTTTTGAGATGATTTCTTTTTTTGTGTTCCACGTGGAACAGGTGAAATACTGTAACCTATTAAAATTCTTTGTGACCCATCGGGCAATTCAAAAGTTTGTTCTTCAATTTTTTTAATATGTGAGCCTAAGTTCGACAAGTCTTCCTGTTCATAAAGTCCAGGCCCTTTGTAAAAAAACACATTGGATTTTTTAGTTACGTTAAGAAGTTTTAAACAATCGGGTATTTTACCAACTGCTTTAAAAATTATCGTTGCCGTTAGATCAATTTCGAATGTCTCAATTCTCCCGTGCATAGGCCTAACATTTTCTATACCAAGCTCATTGCAAATTACTTTTACGGCTTCTGCTTTTTTATTCTTAGATTCAATTCCAACAAAGTTTTTACTCGGGCTTAACTCCGCCAAAGGAACCAGTGGAAAACCACCACCAAAGCCGACATCAATTATTAAATCAGAAAGAGATATCGACTCTTGAAAAATTTTTGAGTTCTCATAGGGCAGTATTGAATCAATTATTTGCTTATTATAAAAATCATCAAAATCTAAAATTCTAGTTAGGTTTATACCTTTTAGTGGGCCCTCAAGAACATCGAGGTACTTTTGCGCGAATTCTTTCATCATAAACTATTTGAAGCTACATAAGCTAAAGTTGCAGGCCTAATTCCATTGATCCTTGAGAGCTGGCTAAAATCCTCAGGCTGAACTTTTAAAATCCTTTGGCGGCATTCGTAACTAATATTTGAATTTTCGCATAGAATTTTCCAGTTAATCTTTTTCTCGGTCAATTTTGAGAGCTTTTCTTGCTGATTTTGTGCTCTCTCTAGATAGCCCTCATATTTTACAGAATTTGCTACATCACTTACCACCTGTGGGATAAAAGCAATCCCCATTCTGGTTAATTCTTCAAATAGAGTTTTCTCTGGATCCAAATGAGATCTTTTAATAAGTTCTTCTAGGCTGATGTTCTCCTGAATTTTACCGTAGCCTTTTTCCTGGAAGTATTCTTTCCATGTGGAAGTAGCTCTAAACCCACTATTTTTAACGAGATCTACCAAGATTTCTCTTTGAACTAGGTAATTATCAAGAAAATTATCTATTTCATTGTTTAGATTTAAAGATTTTCTGTAAGGAGCTAACCTATAGTAGGTATTATCCTCTCTATTATATAATCTACTTTCTGATCTGGCGGTAAAAAGCCTGTAGGGCTCATCCCTTTCGCTTGTTACTAAGTCTTCGATCATTACGCCAATATAACTATGGTTTCTATTTAACTTAAATGTACCAAGACCTTTTAAGAGATAAACCGCATTTATGCCTGCAATAAACCCTTGCCCAGCTGCTTCTTCGTACCCAGATGTCCCATTAAGCTGACCGGCCGTAAAAAGGCCCTCAATTTCCTTGTGTTCAAGACTAATCTTTAAATCGACGGTGTTAACTACGTCATATTCAACAGCGTATCCAGGAATAGCAATCTCAGCCCCTTCTAAACCTGGAATTGTTCTTAAAAACTCTTCCTGAACTTCTACTGGTAGACTGGTGGAGATACCATTTGGATAAAATGTATCAATATCTAATCCCTCGGGCTCAACAAATACATGATGGCTATCTTTATCTGGGTATCTAAAAGCCTTGTCTTCTATTGAAGGACAGTACCTCGGACCCACTCCTTTAATTTGACCATTAAATATTGGAGATCTTTCTTTGTTATCTCTAATAGACGACAAAGTTTGAGAGTTAGTCCTTGTTAAATAGCAATCTAACTGTTTTTGCTGTCTAAAATCTGGTTTATTGCCAAAATGAAAGCAAATGGCCCTAGCATCACTTGGTTGGGCTTCCATTTTCGAAAAATCTATAGTTTTCCCTAGAAGCCTTGGTGGTGTTCCAGTCTTAAATCTCTTAATTTTTCCTTTAGCTGATATTAATTCACTAAGCCCAACTGATTTTTCACAATCTACCCTTCCTCCCTCAACCTGGAGAGAGCCCGTATGAAGTTTTCCATTTAGAAATGTACCAGCCGTGAGAATTAAAACTTTCGAAGTTATAACCTTCCCTTCTTTAGAATTTACAGTATAGCCATTAGCCGACTTAGTAATCTTAAGAACAGTGGCACCCACAAGAGTTAAGCCATCTCTCTTAGATAAAATCTCATAGGCCTTTTCGGCATACTTGTCTTTATCAATCTGCACTCTAGTAGATCTAACAGCTGGTCCTTTAGATTCATTTAAAATTCTAAACTGTATACCCGAGAAGTCAGTAAGCCTTGGCATTAGGCCGCCAAGAGCATCCAACTCGCGAACAACTTGACCTTTACCAACTCCACCAACGGCTGGATTACAAGGAGCCGAGGCAAGCGGGACTCCAGGCATAGAAACTAAACCTACAGAAAGATCGAACTCCGAAGCGGCAAAGGCAGCCTCGCAGCCAGCGTGACCACCACCAACGATTAAAATATCGAAATTATAATTGTTCATATATATGAGCCTCAAAGCTCAATGTTCCACGTGGAACTTATAAAGTCTATTTAAGCTATTTTCCGATGCAAAAATTACTGAATATATTATTTAAAACATCATCAGGTGTTGTAATACCTAATAGAGCATTTACAGACTCATCTAAGTTGTTGATTTCACTAGATATTATACCCATATCACCTTGCGTTAAAAGTACTTGAGATAAGTACTCCACCTTTTTGTATAAGTCTTTAATATTATTACGTTGTCTTTCAGGAAGTATAGGGTTCGTTTTTGTTAAGCCTCTGTATTTATTGAAAATATGATCTTTAATTGGCTTAAGTGGTTCTATAGGACCACCTTGTTTTGGTCCTATAGGACCAATTTTAAACCCCGGTCCTATAGGACCAAAAACTACATCTGGTCCTATAGAACCAGAATGAAAACAAGCAATATCCTTACATAAGTCTTTATAATCACTTAATTTAGAATCAAAATCGGGGTTATCAGAATGAGTAAATATAACGGCATCGGGTGGTAAATCTTGGGGCAAAAACTCGCTTGAATCTACTGGGTTTACAACCAAAATTTTAAAAAAGGCATCATTATAGAGTTCTTTTGAAAGGCGGATCCCTTGAACTTCTATCTGATCTTCACTTTCACGCAAACCTGCCGTATCAACAAGCTGGAATTCAACCCCAGAGGCATCAAAGTATTCTGTTACATAATCCCTGGTTGTTCCATGAATTTCAGAAACTATCGCCCTTTCATTATTTAATAGCTTATTAAAAAGAGTGCTTTTCCCAGCGTTTGTTTTTCCAATCAGAACTACCTTTGGCTTAAGTAAATGATTCCTTGGTGTCTTAGTCCTTTGCTCTAACTTACTTATGAAGTTAAAAAAATCTTCAAAGCTTCTTCTTAGATTTTTAAGCGAGTCTTCTTCTCCAACATCATCAGAAAAATCTATTAGAATTTCTACTGATCCCCTTAGGTGTAAATACAACTCCCGCAGTTTTATAAATTCCCTCTGAAGAGCTCCCCCTAAATTTTTTAATCCTTGCTCTATAATATCAGTGGAATTTGCATTTAAAAGTGTATCTAATCCCTCAACTTGAGACATTGTTAACTTATTATTTCTAAGCGCTCTATAGGATATTTCACCTGGATTAGCGTTTCGAATTCCTACGGAATTAAAAAGACCTATTATATTCTTAATATTTAGAGGATTACCGTGAACACTTAGCTCAAGAATGCTTTCACCATTAAAAGAATTTGGTGCCTTGAAATAAGTAAATAATATTTCGTCTAAGTAACGATCGTTTGAAACAATTTTACTAAGATAGGCTCTATTTGGTTCTACTTTATTAAGATCTTTTGTGAAGAACTCTTGCAGATCTACTAATTTCTCTATGCCTGATATTCTAATAACCGAGATTGCCGTATTTTCAGTAGCTCCACTACTACAGGCAATTATCGGGTCTTTTGATACCAGCCACTCCATCTCAGTCTGTAGCTTTGTAAACGATCAGCTGCTGAATTATGCCAAATAAAGTCGAAACAAAAATATAAAGCACAAGTCCAGATGGAAGATCCTTCATAATAAATCCAAAAATTAGCGGCATTGCCATCATAATTTTTTGCTGTGTTGGATCTACTGATGTTGTAGGAGTTAGTTTTTGTTGAGCAAACATAGCAATGGCCATGGCCACTGGTAAAATATAAAGAGGATCTTTTGTGCTTAAGTCAGAAATCCAACCCATAAAAGGTGCATTCACTAACTCAACGGCATTATAAAGTACCTGGTAAAAAGCAAAGAAAATTGGCATTTGTAATAGCATTGGAAAGCAACCACCTAATGGATTTGCACCAGCCCTTTTAAAAAGCTCCATAGTTTCTTTTTGCATTCTCTGTGGATCATCTTTAAATTTTTCCTTTAGCTTAGTTAATTCTGGCTGCACTTTCTGCATCTTCTTCATGCTTACAATAGATTTGTAATAAAGAGGAAAAGTTATAATTCTAAGAAGTATTGTTAGTAGAATAATTCCAACGCCATAATTAGGAATATACTTATAAACAAATTGAATTCCTCTTAAAATTGGAACGGCCAAAATACCAAATATACCAAAATCGACACTTAACTGAAGGTTATCCCCTAGCTTCGCCAGTAGGTCGTAATTCTTCTTAACGAAAATAAAATAAGTATCAAGTGACTGGGTCGGCTCAACAATATCAACAGTTAAAAGACCGTTCTTATTTACTGTCCTTACGACCTTTTTATTGTCAAATACAGTAGCGAAAAGATGAAAATTAAAATCTAGACCTACCCATTTCATTTGGCCGTCAAAACTATCCTCATCACCAACTTCAAACCTTTCTACGTCTTTATTACCTAAGAAAGTAAAATATCTAACTTGGCGGTTATCAAGCATTTTTTCTTCTGATTGAAATTCAATTCTATAAGCTAAAGGAGTTCCTGAGGTTAAGTTAAACCTAAATCTTTCGTCTTGATCAAGAGTTCCGAGGAAGTTTAATCCTAAAGCATCGTTTCTACCTCTTAAGGTATTCCCTTCTTGAATGAGGTCTATATAAACTCTTGTATACTTACCATTAACCTTTACGAAGATTTTAAAAGGAGAATCATTTTCTCCAACAACCTTTTTAAAATCATATTTTGCATCAGCATTCGAAAAATCAACAATCCCTAAACTATTATTAAGAGTTATATGTCCCTTCTCATTCTCAAGAGTATATGTTTTTAATTCTTCAGAAGGGGCTGTTGTATTGCTAACAGGATTTGAAGTTGTCGTATTTGAATTGTCTGTTGTTGGATTATTTTTAGTGGGTTCTACAGTATTTTTTACAGCAGTAGTTACACTAGATTTCTTTGTTCCAAATTGATCCTTTGGAGCAAAATAAGCCTGCCATATAAAAAGAACAGCAGCGGAAAGTGCTACAGCAAGAAACATTCGTCTTTGATCATTATTCATAAATTACACCAATTAATGTAGGCGGCATCCTTTTTCAGGGACGGGATCAAACCCGCCGTCTTTAAACGGATGACATCTTAGAATTCGCAAAATGGAATACCATAAGGCGACGCAAAAAGGAAACTTATCAAAGCATTGCTTTGAATATTCTGAACAACTTGGATAATAACGACACCTTGGTCCAAGAAGTGGAGAGATTAGTTTTTGATAAATGAGAATTAAAAAATTAGCGACTTTAGCCATTAGGAATTCTACTAAAAATCTGATTCATTGAGTTATTGATTTTTTCAGATACAGAGACCGAATCGTCTTTATAAAATTTAGGATGGACGACAACTAAGATATCTTTTCCTAGGCTTTTAAATTCTGACTTTCGGAAGAATTCTCTAACTTGCCTTTTAACCCTATTTCTCTTAACAGCGTTGCCTACTTTCTTAGAAGCACTAATGCCTACTCTTGTATCTCTGGAGCTGTTTAAACCTTCTTTATAGAAAGCCATTAACCATTTCGATTTTGAAACCGAAGAATTCGATTTTAAATGTGCGAAGTCGCCCTTTGTTAAAAGGCGACTAGACTTAAGATATTTTTCGGAAGACATTGTCTCTACTTTTGACCAGTAGAAACTGAAAGGTTCTTACGACCTTTTCTTCTACGTGCATTGATCACTTTCTTACCACCAGGGGTAGACATTCTCTTTAGAAACCCGTGAACTCTTAATCTTCTTTTTCTTTTTGGCTGCCACGTTCTTTTGCTCATCGCTATAACCTCTACTATTTGCCAGATTTCGTTAAAGGCTATGATTTACACACTGGTCAAAGAAAGGTCAAGCTACTGATGCCACAATACATGATCCTAAATGCTTCTTTTTAAACAAAATGTGGAAAACTTTTGGGCCCTGCTCAAAAACCCCATTGCATAAAATGTTTAGGCCGTGTTAATTTCTGCCTCCCAATTTCACACACACAACAACTAGAAATTCTAGTAGGGAGAGGCCAGGAATGAGTGAACAATTTCCGTTTGAGCACTTTTTATCCAACGAAACGAGCATGAACCCGCTCAATATTCCCAGCAAAAACAATAACTTAGAAGAAAAAAATAAGACCAATATCGTACTAGATCAGTCAGAAAAGTTTTCAAATGACGAGCTAACCGTTATCGGAACAGAGATCTTAAATTACCTAAAAGGGTCTATAACTACCCAGAAATACAGCACATATTTCGAAAATACATTTTATTTAGTTGAGCTTGGAAGTGAGAAAGTCATCTTCTCTGTTACAACTCAATTTATAAAAAATGTCATTAATAACAGCTACTTATCTTATATTAAGGAAGCTATTGCCAACACTCTTGGCAGAAACTATCAAGTAGAAATCACTGTTGTTTCTTCAAAAGAAAGTATGAGTTCTAATAAAAACAGCATCCTAAACTCATTAAAAGCTAATCCAATGCAGGTTGCCGATGTTGCTAAATCAGCTAAAGAAGCCAAATTTAGTTTAGATCTCAACCAAGCACCCGAAGAAAAAGCAAAGTCAGCAGAATCTAAATATATTGATCATATTCAACCGAAAAAAAATGGAATACAGGTTGATGCTACAAAAACCTTCGATAATTTTATTGTTGGGCCAGAAAACAATATGGCAAACGCTACAGCACTAAGTGTTGCAAAAAATCCAGGAAAGAGTGGGAAATATCCTTCTCTGTATATTCATAGTTCACCTGGGCTGGGAAAAACTCACCTACTCCATGCTGTTGCTAACGAGATAAAAAGTAATCATCCACACTTGGTAATTTGTCTTATTACGGCCCGTGAATTTCTAAAAGAAATGATCAATTCAATTAGAGAAAGAAATATCGACGAATTTCAAAAGAAATATTTAGAAAAAGTTGATGTACTTATGATCGACGATATTCACGAGCTTAAAAATAAAGAAGGTACTCAAAATGAGTTCTTTCATATTTTTAATGAACTACACAATAAAGGTAAGCAGCTTATTTTTACCTCTGATAAACCACCAAAAGACATTGATGGAATTGAAGAAAGAGTTCGCAGTCGTTTATCCTGGGGACTTGTGGTTGATATCGGAAGCCCAAACCTTGAAACCAGGATCGCTATCCTTAAAAGAAAAGCCTTTGAGCTTGATCTATTCTTACAGGATGAAGTTTACACTTTGATTGCAAGTAATATCACAGCAAATATTAGAGAACTTGAAGGCTCACTTATAAAACTTCAAGCTTATGCTGATCTAATGAATGTTGATTTAGAAATGGTTCAGGTAAAAGATTTACTTGGTATAGAATCAAGAGAAGAAGCGAAAATTATTACCTTAGATACTGTGGCAAGAGCTGTCTCTCAACATTTCAAAATTCCCCTAGCTGACATTAAATCTAAGGCTAGAGGACAACATATTACGACCGCAAGACATGTGGGTATGTATTTATCTAGAAAAATTCTCAACGCTACCCAAAAAGAAATTGGGATTTTTTATGGCGGAAGAGACCATACGTCAGTAATCCATGCAGTCAATAAAGTGACAGGACAACTACGCACCGACTTAGTTTTGTCTCGTGACTTGTTTGCTATCGAAAATAATCTTTAAAATCTTAAAATTAAATTAACCTGAGGGGGATTATCCCCCTCAAAATGTGAATAACTATTTTATGTAGTTTTGTTCACATTTGTTTTCATACCAAGAGGAAGTTTTTCCACAAACCTCCCCTCTTAAAACCATAGTTAAATTAGAAGCTTATGAAGTAATTCATAATTAGAAACATATGTTAATTAATTTTGTCCGTTATAAACCTTAAAATGAATAAGTTTTATTAACATGTGAATAAAAATGTGGATAAATATGGCAAAAACTAGGAGAAAATTGACCAACGCGAAAAGTCTTAAATTCTCTGTTAAAAACATGTGGATTAAGACCTTAAAAACTAGGCATTAATGTTAAAAACTTTTGAATATCCGAAAGTATTCTATTTTTTTTGGCTACTTATCCCCGGCCTCACACAATAGCCTTCTTTATAAATGCCCAATAATAAAGGGTTTTCTGAGTTTCTCACTTATCCACAGGATATAATATATATTAAATAAATATAGAGATTAAAGAATCTAAGGCTACGCCCTTGCAAAGGCTGCTCTTAAATTATAAAAATTCCTATAGCTCTTATAAGGAAAGCAATGAAGGTTAGTTTAGATACCGACATTTTTAGATCTGCAATCAATAAAGTTTTAACTGTTGTTGATAAAAGAAACTCAAGACCAATTCTCACATATGCTTTGATTAAAGCAGTTGATAACAGAATTGAAATATCTGCTACAGATCTAGAAGTTTCTGCAAAGGTTTGTATCGATGCAAATGTGGATGAAGTGGGTACATTTTGTGTAAATGCTAAGAATATATTTGATATCCTAAGAGAGCTACCTGATGGTGAAGTGCAGTTTGAAATTAATGAAGGTGAAAACACTTTAAAATTATCTTTCAAAGATATTCACTACACTCTACTCGTATATAAAAACGAAGATTTTCCACAGTTAGTTTTTAATAATGAGAACAACGAAATTAATATGACGTCTCAAGGTTTATTGGATGTCATAAGTAAGACTAGCCATGCGATTTCTACAGATGAAACAAGATTGTACCTAAATGGTATTTATCTTCAGGAAAGAGATTCTAAATTAAGAGCTGTTGCAACTGATGGTCATCGTTTATCAATGGTAGATACTGAAGTTGATGTAAATGGAATTGATTCCTTAACAAACGGAATTATTATTCCTAAGAAAGGAGTCTACGAGTTGAAAAAACTTGCAGAGTCTGATCCTTCAGCTGATATCAAATTATCTCTAGATGATTCATTTTTATACGCTAACTCTCAGGACACTTACTTTCTTTCTGTAAGGCTAATAGCCAGAGAATATCCCAAGTACCAGGCAGTGATACCTTCAAAGACTTCTTTTCTTTTAACAGCAGATAAAGATCTTCTATTTGATGCCATTAGAAGAATTAAAATTATGTCTAATGAGAAATCAAATGGAGTTAGAGTTCATTTAAAAGATAAAGAAATGACAATTACGGCTAATCACCCAAGTCTTGGTGATGCGTCTGAAAAACTTCCTGTAGATTATGATGGTAAAGATATGGAGATTGGGTTCAATGCTAAGTACCTAATTGATACCTTATCTATTTTCAATAACGGTGAAGTTCTTATGGAATTAAATAATGAACTGAGTCCAGTTATTATTAGATCATCAGCAGCTCCTAATCATATGGGCATTATTATGCCTTTAAAACTTTAGGTTAAATGCTTTCTTATAAGCTTCAAAAATTTCAAGCGACGAACTTTAGAAATTTGTTTCCTGATATAATTGAGTTTGGTCCCAAGATAAATTGTATTCTAGGTGAAAATGGAAATGGTAAAACTAATATTTTAGAAGCCATCTACGTTTTGACCAATAAAAAGTCCTTCCGTAAAAACACGAGTTTTCCACAGTACTTAGGTATAGATGGTGGAAAACCCGAAATAATATTATCTAGTGTCTTTGAAACTGGAGAAGATGATTTAGTTAGTTATTCTGCTAAATTAGAAGAAAAGAAAGCGCAATTTTTCTTAGAAGGAAAAGCTATTAAGAAAAAGCCAGAAATCAAAATGATCTTCATTAATCCCTTTGATTCCTACGGATTTCACAATGTACCCTCTTCTAGAAGAACTTGGTTTGATCACCACATCTCATTAATTGATCCTGTTTATAAGAAAACTTTAAATAAATACACCTCTGGCCTTAGATCTCGTAATTTCTTACTGGCTAAGAAACCACCACAATATCGTGACCAAATAAAAGCTTATGATAGAGAACTTGCTTCAAATTCTGTTTATTTAACTAGTGCTAGACTAAAGTTTATTTCTGAGATGGTTCCTTTTTGCGAATCAATCTTTAAAAAAATCTTTGCAGAAGAGCATGAACTTGGAATTGAGTTAAGCACTAAAATTCAAGGTTTGGACGAGCAACAGGTTTTTGATTTACTACAATCTAATTTAGAAAAAGATGAGATGAGATGCGTTACTTCCTATGGAGTTCATAAAGATGACTATGTGCTTCTTTTTGATGGGTTGAATTCATTCGATTACTGTTCTTTAGGTCAGCAAAAGATGTCTTATTTAAGCCTCTTATTTGCCTATATAGAGCTCTTTAGGTATAAATTTAGTTCCTTCCCTATAGTGTTAATTGATGACGTTTCAGGGGAGCTGGATAAGTTCCGTTGGAAGAAGTTAGTGGAGTTTTTGGAGCAGAGCGAATTCCAAGTTCTCATCACTACGGCCAACGAAAAGTTCAAGGAAGAATTGGAACAAATTCAAAATGCAAAGAAGATTTATGTGGAATCAGGTAGGATTTCATAATCCTCTAGCAAAAGAATTACTAACGGACTTATGGGAGTTCTTTTGGAAAATCAAGAATCGATTTCGAAGGTTGGCGAAAAATACGAAGCTGACCAAATTAAAGTTTTAGAAGGTTTAGAAGCTGTTAGAAAGCGTCCTGGTATGTATATCGGTGATACTTCTAATAAGGGTCTTCATCATTGCGTCTACGAAATTGTAGATAATGCTGTTGATGAGGCACTGGCTGGTTACTGTACTGAAATAAAAGTAATTATTCATGTGGATAATTCTGTAACCGTTGTTGATGATGGTCGTGGTATTCCAGTAGGTATTCACCCAACAGAAGGTGTTTCTGCTGCAGAACTTGTCTATACAAAACTGCATGCTGGTGGAAAGTTTAATGAAGAAGGCTCTGCTTATAAGGTTTCAGGTGGATTGCATGGTGTTGGTGCTGCTGTTGTAAATGCGCTTTCAAAGTATGTAAAACTTGAAATTAAAAAAGAAGGCAAGATTTATGAAATAACTTTTGAACATGGTGTTGCTAAATCTCCTCTTAAAGAAACAGGTACTCTAGAGAATATGAAAGACTCTGGAACAGCTGTAACTTTTAAGCCGGATAATGAAATCTTTGAAGTTCATGAATTTAAATACGATACATTAGCAAACCGTTTTAGAGAGATGGCCTTTTTAAATAAAGGTTTAAAAATTACTTTAAAAGACGAAAGAGCGGATGATAAAAAAGACACCTTTCATTATGAAGGCGGTTTGGTAGAATTTGTTCAGTACTTAAATAGATCTAAAACACCTATTCATAAAAAACCCATTTATATTTTTCAATCAAAAGAAGATTACGAAGTAGAAATCGCCATGCAATGGACTGATTCATACAACGAAGTTCTTTCTGGTTATGCCAATGCTATTTCTACACCTGAAGGTGGAACGCATGTTTCAGGTTTTAAGACTGCTATTACTCGTCAACTTAATGCTTGGGCAAAAGATAGTGGGCTTACGAAAAACTTAAAAACAAATTTAACTGGTGATGACATGAGAGAAGGTTTAACCGCTATAATCTCAGTCAAGCTTCCAGAGCTTCAATTTGAAGGGCAGACCAAATCAAAGCTTGGTAACTCGGAAGTTGAAGGAATCGTTAACTCTCTAGTTGGTGATGGGCTTAAAAGTTATTTAGAGGAAAATCCTGATACGGCTAAAGTTATTATTAGAAAATCTGTTGATGCCGCTGCAGCTAGAGAAGCAGCCCGTAGGGCCCGTGAATTAACAAGACGTAAATCAGTTCTCGATAGTGGTGGTCTTCCAGGAAAAATGGCTGACTGCCAAGAAAAAGATCCTGCTAAATGTGAACTTTATATTGTGGAAGGTGACTCGGCCGGTGGTTCTGCCAAGCAGGGTCGAGATAGAAAAACTCAGGCGATTCTTCCCCTACGAGGTAAAGTTTTAAACGTTGAAAAAGCTCGTTACGACAAAATGTTGGCTAATAATGAAATCAAGATGCTAACCCAAGCCCTTGGTACCAGTATTGGTAAGGCGAACTTTGATATTTCAAAACTTCGTTATCACAAAGTCATTATCATGACCGATGCTGACGTGGATGGTTCTCATATTCGTACCCTGCTCTTAACTCTTTTTTATAGACAATTTCCAGACCTTATTGAGCAAGGTTATGTCTATATTGCTCAACCGCCACTCTATAAATATAAAAAAGGTAAAGTTGAGAAATACTTAAAAGACGATAAAGAGCTAGAGGCATTTCTAGTAACCAATTCACTAGCAGGTGCAAAGATTAATGTTGATGGTGATACTGTTGATGAAGAAACGGCTAAAAATATTGTTAATAAATATACAACTTACAATAATATTTTAAGTTCATATGATATTCATTTTGATTTGCATTTACTTAGAAGAATTATCGAGCATTCAAATTTAACATCTGAAACACTTAAAGATGAAACGAAGTTAAATGCTGAACTTGCAGATCTGACAGAACATTTTAAGAAGTTAGAGGCAGAAACACTAAGAACGTATTCATTCGACGTGGATGATGATGTTGAACATCAATGTAAGATGATTAGGGTGACTGTGAAAACAGCAGCAAGAACTAAAAAGTTTAAGCTAACAAGCTATTTCTTTTCTTCAGCGGAATACGCAGACCTTCATAATAATTTTGATGGTATTAAAAAATATTTCAAGGCTAAATTTAGCTTAGAAAAAGAAAAGATTGAGAAACAAGAATTCGAAAACATAGATGATTTCGCCAAATTTGTTATTCAAGACGGAAGGCAAGGTGCTTATATTCAGCGCTACAAGGGTCTTGGTGAAATGAATCCTGAGCAACTTTTAGATACAACAATGTCTCGTCAGAATAGAACACTTTTACAAGTGACTATCGAGGATACAATTGAGGCTGACCAAGTATTTTCCATTTTGATGGGAGATCAGGTTGAGCCTAGACGTGAATTTGTTGAAAAGAACGCTCTTAATGTTAGAAACTTAGATGTTTAAGGAAGAATAGATGGCTGACGATAATACTCCAATCGATCACGGAAATATTGAACCTGTAACCATTCAAGATGAAATGCGTAATTGTTATTTAGATTACGCAATGTCTGTAATTATTGGACGTGCCCTTCCAGACGTTAGAGATGGAATGAAGCCTGTGCATAGAAGAGCTCTCTATGCCATGCACGCCAATGGAAACTACCATAATAAACCATATTTAAAATCAGCAAGAATTGTTGGTGAAGTAATTGGTAAGTATCACCCACATGGTGACTCCGCTGTATATGGCACTATTGTTAGGTTGGCCCAAGATTTCTCTATGAGATATCCCCTTGTGGATGGACAAGGAAACTTTGGTTCGATTGACGGAGATAGCGCTGCCGCTATGAGGTATACAGAAATTAGGATGAGAAAGCTTTCTGAAGAAATGATGAAAGATCTCGATAAGGAAACTGTTGATTGGCAGCCAAACTTTGATGAATCATTAAAAGAGCCAAAAGTACTACCTACCCGTGTTCCAAATTTATTAATAAATGGTTCGGCAGGTATTGCTGTTGGTATGGCCACGAATATTCCACCTCATAACTTAACAGAGGTGATGAATGCTTTATTGGTTTTAATTGATAATAGAGAAGTTCCGATTGAAGACTTGATGAAGATTATTACTGGTCCTGATTTTCCAACAGCTGGATTTATTCATGGAACAGAGGGAATAAAGTCTGCATACAAAAAAGGTAAAGGCGTAATACAGATTCGCGCTAAAACTGAAGTAGAAGAATTTGGAAGGGACAGAGAAAGAATTGTTATCTCTGAGTTGCCCTACCAGGTTAATAAAGCGAAATTAATTGAAAAAGTAGCTGACCTTGTAAACTCGAAAGCACTTACTGGAATTTCTGATATTAGAGATGAATCAAACCATCTAGGTATTAGGGTTGTTATTGACCTTAAAAAAGGTGAAATCGCGACAGTAATTCTAAATAGACTTTATAAGCAAACTCAACTTCAAACATCTTTTGGTATTATATTCTTATCAATTAGAAATAGTTCACCAAAGGTTATGAATCTAAAAGAGCAGCTCGAAGCGTTTATTGATCATAGACGTGAAGTTGTTATTAGAAGAACCGTTTACGAACTAAGAAAAGCAAAAGAGAAAGCTCATATTTTAGAAGGTTTAAAAACCGCAGTAGAAAATATTGATGCCATTGTTGAGCTAATCAAAAAGTCGGAAGGTCCTCAGCAAGCTAGAACTTCTTTAATGAGCAAATACAAGCTATCCCAGATTCAAGCACAAGCTATCTTGGATATGCGTCTTCAGAGATTGACTGGTCTAGAAAGAGATAAAATCGTAAAAGACTACGAAGATATCATGAAGGAAATTGCTCGCTTGCAAGAAATCCTAGATTCAGAAGATCTGATAAAAGGGATAATTAAGGAAGAATTTAACGAGATTCTTGAAGCTTACGGTGATGAAAGAAAAACACAGATTGTCGCTGCAGCTGATGAAATTCAAATTGAAGATCTTGTAAAGAAAGAAGAAGTAATCGTTACTGTAACCCATAAAGGTTATATTAAGCGAATGGCCATAGACACTTATAAAACTCAAAAACGTGGTGGGACAGGTGTTAAGGGTGCTGGTGGAAATGATGAAGACTTTTTTACTTCGATCTTTACCGCAAACACTCATGCTACTCTGCTCTTTTTTACAAGTAGAGGTACAGTTTTCTCTAAGAAAGTTTATGATATCCCTGAAGGGACTAGAACTTCTAAAGGAAGAAATGTAGCCAACCTCATTCAAATCCCATCGGGTGAAAAAATTAAGGAAATCGTAATGATTCCTTCCGATGATGAACTCGAAGGTAAGTTTTTAATGTTCGCTACAGAAGGCGGTATCGTTAAAAAATCTAACCTAACTGATTATAAGAAAATTAAACAGAGTGGATTAAAAGCGATTAAAATTGTCGATGGTGATTCTTTACTAGGCGTTAAGGTTACCAATGGTGAAAAAGATGTCCTTCTTTGCACTAACGGTGGAAAGATAATACGTTTTGCTGAAACTGACTGCCGCTCAATGGGAAGAGTTTCTCAAGGTGTAAAAGGCATCAATATTGGTGAAGGTGAAAGAGTCATCGGAATGGAAATTATCGATGATAATGTTGAAATCCTTTCAATAACAGAAAATGGATACGGAAAACGTACAAGTTCATCTCAGTATCGTAAGCAAACGAGAGGCGGGAAAGGTATTCTTGCTATGAGACTTACCGATAAGAATGGAGAGATTACTGATATTAAACCAGTTTCTGATAAAGATGATTTAATGATTATCACAGATAAAGGGCAAGTTATTCGTACTAAGATTTCTGGAATTTCTCTCATGGGTCGCGCTACTCAAGGCGTTCGTATCATCAAGCTTAAAGCCGGTGAGAAAGTTGTAGCAGTGGAAAAGATTATCGACCCGGATGAGGTAGATGAAACTCCTGCTGATTAGTTTCGTTTTAGGACTAGGGGTTCTATCGTTAGGGTCCCTAGATTTTACACCTACAATCAATAAAGAAATTGTTGAAGCGCAAGAGTTTCTACTCGTACAGGACTATGAGAGATCTATTGCTAAATATAAAGAAATTCTAAAAAAGAATCCTGGAAATGAACTCAAAGTAAAAATTTATTATCAGCTCGGTGAGATTTACAGTACTAATTTAGGTAAGAATGATGAAGCTATTGATTACTTTACGAAAGTGAAAGAGCTTACTGAAGATCCACTTTTCTTAGTGAAGTCCGAAGAAAGAATTGGAGAAATCGCCTTTAGTTTTTCTAAAAACTTTACCCAATCTTTTCTTTCCTACAAAAACTTATCCGAGTTTACACCTAAACTAGGAAATTTTGATTTTTACCAGTTTAGAATGGCCGTTTCTTCTTTTAAGAAAGGAAATATTGAGGAGTCCATCAAAACCTTTGAAACCATTCAAAGTAACACTAACCACAAATTTTTTCTCGATTCGTTTTATTATTTGGGTTTAATAAATTTTCATAGGAAGCAATGGAATAGGTCTCTAGTGTATTTAAAAGAGTTTATAAAAAGAGAATCCAAAAAAGACTTAGTTGTACAAGCAAAATTTCTTATGGCCAATATTTATGAATCTAAAGAAGAACTTAAAACAGCTTATGACTTATATTATTCAATCCTTGGAAAATATCCCAATACTCAAGTTGTTCAAAACAGATTAAAAAGTATCTACTCTCGAAGAATTGCCAGAAAGAGATAAATGAAAATACCTACTGGAAATAAATCATGGTTAAAGATAATGGGTCTCGCCCTTAGCTTACCTAGTTTGATATTTTTCCTTGGGTGGCTAATGCATCACTCAGTTTCTAAGGGCTATGTGTCAAAACCTGTAGGGTTAATTCTTTTCCTTGCCGTAATTTTTAATACGTTCTATTTAATGGTTCGTTATGCCATTAAGAAAAAGAATTAATTTAAAAATATTTGTGCCACTAAGTTTAGTTACAACTACTGGCCTAGTTTTTTTCTCACAATCCACCGCAGAGACCCTCGTTATTTTAGGTGTTTATGTGGCTACTCTATTAAATCTATTTTTACTGATGAGCGTTATTCAGAAGATTGTTGAGATAGGTACTGCCACGGAACCAGTAGACTATTCAAAAATAAAACTCGCTTTAATTTTTGTGGCGAAGATGGCCGTCATCTTTCTGGCTTTAACTATTGGTGTACATTTTACAGGAAAAAGGATAATAATTCCGTTACTTAACTACGTAATTCAGATTTTTGTGCTCGGCGTCTCGTTGAAGCGTTCGAACTAAAAAACGGGTTTAAAATGAAAAAATTATTAGCACTATCGCTTCTTTTATCTTCATCATCTGCTCAGGCCGCAAGTGGAGCGTTCACTTGGATTAGCTCACTACATCTTCCGATGGCAGAGCACGTAGCAACGATGATCTTTGTTTCTTTTCTTTTGATTTTGGGTGGATTTATTTATCGCTCAAAAATTGCAAAGGTTTCAAATGTAGTCATTCCAGATAAAGGAATTACTTTTAGAAATATTTCAGAGCTGTACGGAAACTTCATATATGGTCAGTGTAAAGCTATCTTAGGCGAAGAAGAAGCTCATAAGTATTTTAGCTTTATCGCAACAACCTTTTTAGTTATTTTAATTTGTAATTTAATTGGTTTGATTCCAGGGTTCTTGCCACCGACTGAGCATTTATCTACAACTCTTGCTCTTGGTGTTTTTTCTTTTCTTTATTACAACGTTAAAGGAATGAAAGAGCAGGGAGTTATTAATTACCTCAAGCACTTTGCTGGTCCTCTTTGGTACCTAGCGATCTTAATTTTTCCAATTGAAATTATTTCAAACTTTATTAGGCCTCTGTCTTTGGCCCTTCGTTTGAGATCAAATATGATGGGAGATCACTTAGTTCTCTCAATCTTTTCAGGATTAGCTCCTCTAGTTGTTCCAATCATTTTTATGATTCTTGGAATACTAGTTAGTTTTATCCAAGCTTATGTATTTACA
Source organism: Halobacteriovorax sp. (assembly GCA_002720865.1). GTDB lineage: Bacteria > Bdellovibrionota > Bacteriovoracia > Bacteriovoracales > Bacteriovoracaceae. The sequence continues at coordinate 214,504 of PBIO01000014.1, read as the reverse complement.
GTTTTATCAATGGTTTATATCTCGCTTGCAACTCATCACGATCATGATGAAGAGCACGCACATTAACAACTTTAAGGAGTTCAAATGAAAAAATTACTACTTGTACTTACTGTTGCTCTTTTCTCTTCAGCTGCTATGGCTCAAGACGGTGGAGCTCCACTTTTTAACGAATTTACAAAAGCTGCATTCTATTTCCTAGCTGTTGCTATTGCTGCTTTCGGTGGAACACGTGCTCAATCAAACGCTGCTTCTGTAGCTCTTGAAGGTATGGCTCGTAACCCATCAGCTGCTGATAAGCTATTCGTACCAATGATTCTTGGTTTAGCTCTTATGGAATCACTTGTGATTTTCACATTGATTTCTGTTTACCTAATCTAATTTTTTCTTCAGATCAGAAGATATATTAAGGAAGGCTTCAGACGTGCAGAAAGGTTTTTTCTGCACTGACTGAAGCTTTTTTTTTGCCTAATCTTTAACGGCTTTGATTTTTACAGTTCTAGTATTTTTTAGAAGCGGACTTGGGCTGTTAAGAATTAAGTCATTAAACTTCATCTCAACGTCAACAGTCACAGAATGCTCCCTTCTTCTAAGGTCAATATCAAATTGCTTAAGATCTAAACTTAGCTTCGTGTTTCCTTCGTGATCTCTTAATTTATACTCATTTGCTTCAAGAGTTTTTGAAAGAATCGTTTTATCTTTTCTAGTGATATTTACAGAAACTTTAATCCCTTCTGGCTTTAAAACTTTACCCATCACAAAAGAAAGATATGTTTCGTTGAGATAAAATTCGCCAATTTGCTTTTTAATTGGAGCAAGAATTTTGTTCATATCAAGAAAATTGATCTTATAAAGTGCATTAATTGCTAAAGTATCACCCTGATCTTCGGCTTCTACCTTTTTCTTTCCAAGAATAAGAGCTGCATTTTCCGAAAGATCTTCCACTTTTAAAGAAACCTTACCCTCAGAATCCAACTCAAAGTTTAGATTGGCCTTAGAAACTCCAAGATTTGATTCTTTGAATTGAACATCGATTTTTCCATCAAAAAGTTTTGCAACAACTTGATAAGGAACTTGGATCGTTCTTCTACAGGCATATTCTTCAGTTCTGTATCTCGTTACATCTCTACAAACATGCTCTTGATATGGAACATCCTCACAAACTCTTCTGCTTGGAATCCAATCACACTGTCTTCTAGGTGTCGTGGTACAGACTCTGTCTGTATATGGAACATCTCGACACTCTCTTCTAGGCGGTTTATCTGTACAAACTCTATGAGATGGTAGCTGACGGCATCTTTGTGTTCCATTTGGAAGAGTTCTACACTGTCTTCTTCCTGGGACTGTACGACAAGTCTGTCCACCGCCAACGTTCCTACATTCTCTTCTATATCTTGTTACGTTTCTACAGGTACGATCTTGAACAGTACGACAGTCCTGATAACCTGGAACTGTTCTACATTCAGTCCTATATCTAGTTTCATATCCACATTCATTAACTGTGTATGGGATTTGACGCGTACAGGTATCATCTACTTCTTCTTCCCTGTATCTTGTTTCAACTTTTTTGTTCTTAAGCTCTAAGGACTCAAATTGCTGTCCCTCGTAAAGGACTGTTTTGCTACTTTCTGCATTAACTGAAAAGCAGGTTAGAAGCATTAATAATGGAATCATTTTGACCATGGTTTTCCCCTCTTTATATGTTTTATAAAATTAACAGAGTATTCCCTGCAAGTTATCAACCATGACACGGCATTTCAGCAAACGTGAAAAAATAACAACTTAGAAATATTTACAATTTTTTATTCTGACACTGGTGACGAACTGGCCATTTTTAGCACAGGGCCCAATTTTCTTGAATTTAAAGGATTTAAAAGATATTTGATAAAGTTAGGAATATTTTATTATGCATAGCGAAATAGATATTAAATTCATGAACCTCGCTTTTAAAGAAGCTGAAAAAGCAAAAGGATTTGTTAGTCCTAACCCTATGGTTGGGGCGGTTATTGTTAAAGATGAAAGAGTAATCGGCAGAGGTTTTCATTCAAAAAGCGGAATGCCTCATGCTGAAATAGAAGCACTTAAAGACTGCTCGGAAGATACAAGTGGAGCAACACTTTACTGTAACTTAGAGCCTTGCTGTCACTCCAATAAGCAGACACCTCCTTGCGTGCCAGAGGTTATTAAGGCCGGATTTAAAAGAGTTGTTATTTGTAATGTCGATCCCAATCCTGAGGTCTCAGGTAAAGGTATTAAAGCGCTTCGAGATTCAGGAATAGAAGTTGAGGTGGGTGTTTTAGAGCCTGAAGGCGAAAAATTAAATGAAGTCTTTTTTCATAGTATTCTAAGCGATACTCCATTTATTCATTTAAAAGCAGCTCAAACTTTAGATGGAAAAATTCAATCTTTTACGGGTGATAGTAAGTGGATTAGTAATGAGTCATGTAGAAAACGTTCTCATGGGTTAAGGCTTACCTATGATGCCATCTTGATTGGAAGAGAAACTTTAAATAATGATAACCCGTCTTTAAATATTAGAATGGGTGTCGACGCAAACGGAAAAATACCATTTAGGGTTATATTGGGCGATCCAGAAAAATTTAATTGGGATAGCTACCTATTTAGAGAAGATATTGAAAAGAATATTTTTATAACGACTAATAAAATAGATTCCCTAGATAGTTTAAAGAGAAAAATTATTGAAAAAGGACAGGTGATAGAAAATCACAACTTAATAAAATCTTTAATAGAACTTAAAAAACTCGGAATTCAATCAGTATTAATTGAAGGTGGAAGTAAAGTTCTGAGTTCTTTTTTGAAAGAAGGACTATTTAATAAACTAACAATCTTTCAAGCTCCAAAATTACTTGGAAATGGTGAAGGGATATTTAAAAGCACAAACAATTTAATTTCTGATTCGTTAAACTTAAAGATTACCAACACTGAAGTTATAGAAGGAAATTTAATGATCGAGTTGAGGAAGCAATGTTTACAGGAATAGTTAAAGAAATTGGTAGAATCACTAATATACAACCTAATGAAGAAGGTAAGTTGATAACTATTGATCTAAAATCATTGGCGCCAAAAGCAAATATAGACGATTCGGTTTGTGTTAACGGTGTTTGCCAAACAGTTATTGAAAAAAACGGATCAGAGGTTAAGTTTCAAGCAGTTGGTGTAACTTTAGAAAAAACTAATTTTGGTGAATTTCAGATTGGTGACAAGGTAAATTTAGAAACATCTCTAACAGCTTCTGATCAGCTAGGTGGTCATTTTGTGATGGGCCACGTAAATGGTGTTAGTGAAATTTCAGAAGTTATTAGTAATGGTGACAACTATTATACTTGGATAAATCTTCCAGAAGAAATGAAGCCTTACCTGGTTCAAGAGGGCTCGATTTCAGTTGATGGCGTTAGCTTAACTATAGCAGAAGTGAATTCTGATTATACAAGATTTGCCGTATCGCTAATCCCACATACTTGGGAGAATACGGTCTTTCATTCTAAAAAAGTTGGAAGCAAGGTGAATTTGGAAGTGGATATACTCGCAAAATATATTGAGAATTTGCTCAAACATAGAAGTAAATCAATTAGTTTAGAGTCTTTAAAAGAGGCAGGATTTTAATATGAATACATTTGATAAAATTGAAGATGCCATTAAAGATATCTCCGAGGGAAAAGTCGTCATCGTACTTGATGATGAAGATAGAGAAAACGAAGGTGACTTTATAGCTGCAGCTGATTTAGTTACACCTGAAATGATCAATTTTATGGCCCGTGTTGGTAGAGGTTTAATCTGTACACCTCTAACAGTCGAAGATGCGAATAGATTAGAGCTCCCATTAATGGTTAATCAAAATAATTCCTGTCATGAAACGGCTTTTACTGTGAGTATCGATAGTAAAAATAGTGGAACTGGAATTTCAGCTTTTGATAGATCTAAAACGATCGAAGAAATGGTTGATCCATCTTTTGGACCAGAAACATTTTTGAGACCAGGACATATCTTTCCACTAATAGCTAAACCTAATGGTGTTTTAGAAAGACCTGGGCATACTGAAGCAGCAGTTGATCTAGCAAGACTTGCCGGCAGAAAGCCAATGGGAATAATTTGTGAAATTATGTCTGAGGATGGTTCTATGGCCAGAGCAGATGAGCTTTTTGAAATAGCTAAACATTACGATCTTAAGATTATTACTATTAAGGATTTGATAGAGTTTCGTGTTGAAGAATCGAAGACCAAAATCTTAGAAAGAGTAAAGTTTCCTAATAAATATGGAGACTTCGATTTGTCCTTATATGAAAATGATCATATTGCTTTAACAATGGGTAATCCCGAGAAGGAAAATCATTCTCTTGTTAGAATCCATAGTGAGTGTTTAACAGGTGATGTTTTTGGCTCTAAAAGATGTGATTGTGGTGAACAGCTAGATGCTTCACTTAGAGAAATTAGTGAAAACGGATCAGGTGTTCTTGTTTATTTAAAGCAGGAAGGTCGAGGGATTGGTCTATCCAACAAAATAAAGGCTTATAAATTACAAGAAGAAGGATTTGATACAGTTTCTGCCAATGAAGAACTTGGATTTAAACCAGATCTTAGAAATTATAAGATAGCAGCTGAAATCTTATCAAGTCTGGGTGTGTTCTCTGTCGATTTAATGACAAATAATCCTTTAAAGCTATCTGGGATTGAAGAGTGCGGGATTCATATTAATAGAAGAGTACCAATAGAGTTTAATTCAAATAAACATAATAAAGATTATATGTTCATCAAAAAAGAAAAGATGGGCCATATACTAAACAGTATTTAGGAGAAGATATGCCAAATTATATAGAAGCTAGCTTAAATGGTTCGAACAAAAAATTCGCTATAGTTGTTAGTCGTTTTAATGACTTTATTACTTCAAAACTTCTTGAAGGTTCACTAGATTGTTTTAAAAGACATGAAGCCGACGATGTCGATGTTGTATGGGCACCAGGTGCTTTTGAACTTCCGTTAGTCGCTTCTAGAATGGCAAAAACTAAAAAGTATGACGCTATTTTGGCCTTAGGGGCTGTAATAAGAGGAAGTACTCCTCACTTTGATTATGTTTGTAATGAAGCAGCTAAAGGTATCTCAAAAGTAAGTTTAGATGAAAATCTTCCTGTTATTTTCGGAGTATTAACAACTAATACGATTGAGCAGGCCATAGAAAGGGCCGGAACTAAGGCGGGGAATAAAGGTTGGGAAACGGCCTTATCTGCAATCGAGATGGCGAACTTAATGGGTAAAATTGAAGTTTAAATTGGACTAAAATAGCTCATTAAAACTGCGCCAGCCGCTGCAGCATTAATATGTTCAACCTCTTCCATTACTGGAATCTTTATTATTCCGGTGGAAGAGGCTTTTACTTCTTCAGCTATTCCATTTCCTTCATTTCCAATAACAATGCCGATTTTTCTATTTTTAATTTCTAAATCTTTGTAGTTAATCGCATCAGATTGGTTTGCTGCAGAATAGACAGAATATCCCTGGTCTCTTAATTGAGAGATTCCTTCTACAAGATTGCTTACTTTGAAGGTGTTTGAAAAAAAAACATTCCCCATGGAAACTCTAATAGCTCTTTTTAAGTAAGGGGAGCAAGACTGATTATCTACTAATATATTTTTGAAGCCTAGCCCCATGGCACTTCTGATTAAAGCACCTACATTCTCTGCATTATCCAAGTTATTTAATATTAAAACTTCATGGTCAATATTATTTAGAGATTGAAATCCAGGATGATCTGCTATTGCAAATACACCTTGGTGAAATTTATATCCAACATGCTCAGAGATAAAATCATCATCTGCAAAAAGAATTTCACAATCAAACTTTTTAAAAAAATCTGAATTTTGATCTAAAACCTTCGGTGAAGTAAGAACCTTGTTTAACCCAAGTTTCTGATTCATCTTATCTACGATTCTAAAGCCCTCACCTATGATGTAATCATCTTTGGTGATTCCTTTGAGACCTAAGAACTGTTTTATTCTCGGGTCATTATGATCAGTGATTATTTCAGACATTCTTTTAAAAACTTTCCAGTTATACTCTTCTTGCTTTTAGCAACTTCTTCGGGTGTTCCTGCGGCGACTAAATTTCCGCCAGCGTCTCCACCTTCAGGCCCGAGGTCTATTACAAAATCTGCCGATTTAACAACATCGAGATTATGTTCAATAACAATAACGGTATGACCAGCGTCCACTAACTTATTAATTGCCTTCAGTAGGATCTTTATATCTTGAAAATGCAGTCCTGTTGTCGGCTCATCCAATACATAAAGACACTTCCCTCTTGGTCTTTTAGATAGCTCTCTGGACAATTTAAGTCTTTGAGCCTCTCCGCCAGACAGAGTTGTCGCTGGCTGTCCTAACTTTATATAGCCTAGTCCCACATCATTAAGAACATCTAATGTTCTCTTTATTGAAGTATGGTTTTTAAAAAACTCTGCAGCTTCTTCTATAGAAAGGCTTAAAATGTCAGAAATATTCTTGCCCTTATATAAAACTGACAGTGTTTCAGGGTTATATCGGCTTCCGTTACAATCACTACAGGTAATATAAACATCTGGTAAGAAATGCATTTCAATTTTCTTTACACCATTCCCTTCACACTCTTCGCAGCGTCCACCTTTTACATTAAATGAAAAACGACCTGGTTTATAACCCCTAACTTGAGATTCCTGAGTTTTAGAGAATAAAGTTCTTATACTATCAAATAAACTTGTATAAGTGGCTGGGTTGGAGTGAGGAGTTCTTCCGATAGGACTTTGATCTAATTGAATAACTGACTTTATGTCCGAGAGTCCCTTTATGGAATGATAGTTTTGTTTCTTAAAACTAGTGGCAGACCCTTTTGTAAGTGAGTTTTTTACTGCGGGAACTAAAACGGAGTGAACTAATGTAGATTTACCACTACCAGAAACGCCGGTAATACAGGTTAGTGTGTTTAATGGAAATTCTACATCGATCTCTTTTAGATTATTGGATTTTGCCTTTCTAAGTAATATGGTTTCTCTAGACTCTCTTCTTATTTTAGGCACTTCAATTGTTAATTTCTTACTTAAATATTTTGCAGTTAATGACTCTTTAGATTTAAGAACAGACTTTAGGGGGCCTGATGCAACTATTTTTCCACCGTGAATACCTGCCCCGGGGCCCATATCTAATAAGTAATCACACGACATCATCGTTTCTTCATCATGTTCAACTACAATGACCGTATTTCCTAAATCCTTGAGTTCTTTTAAGGTTTTAATTAACTTTTGGTTATCTCTTTGGTGAAGGCCAATACTAGGTTCGTCTAAAATATAAAGAACACCTGAAAGTGAAGAGCCTATTTGTGTTGCTAACCTGATTCTTTGACTCTCACCGCCGGATAATGTTCCCGCACTTCTATTTAAATTTAAATAACTGAGACCTACATCATTTAAAAAGCGAACGCGATTGTTTATTTCTTTAAGTAGCTTCTCAGCAATTACGGCCTTGGTTTTATCTAATTTAATATTTTTAATAAAATCCCCAGCTTCTCCGAGTGATAACTCAGCTATTTCAATAATATTCACACCAGAAATAAAGGTATTAAGAGCATATTTATTAAGCCTTTTACCATCACATTCAGGACAAATATCAATAGACATAAATTCTTCTAAGCTAGATCGAACTTTTTCAGAAGTTGTTTCCCGATACTTTTTATAGAGCCACTCAGATAGACCAGGAAAAGGCTTACTAAATTCGAAGTGAGAATTTTCACTTTTAAAGGAATATTTATAAACTTTCGAACCACCATCAAGTAGTAATTTTTTAATTTTTTTATTTAGTTCTTTAAATGTTGTTTTACTTGAAATTCCTTCGTGCTCGAGAATGCTTTCAACCATTTTAAATAAAAACTTATTTCTTTTCGTTAAAGGTCCAATTGCACCACCTAAAACAGGTAGGTTTTCATCAAAAATTATTTTATCTATATCGAAATTTTTTGATTCGCCGAGGCCATTACACTCACTACAGGCACCCATTGGGCTATTAAAAGAAAACAATCTAGGCTCTAGGTCAGGGTAGTGTTCCCCCGAACTTGATATATTCTTCTCGGAGTATGATTTGATTTTCTTATTTCCAATTAGAAACCATGCAGTTCCTGATCCAAGTTTTAAGACTAGTTCTACGGAATCACTAATTCTCTTCTTTGATTCTGACTTTAGGACAACTCTATCGACGACGATATAGTTTTCATCCCCTAGTGATCCATATTCAAAATCTTCCAGGGAAAAGACTTCATCTCCAGTATAAATTCTAGAAAACCCCATTGATAGCAATTTGGATTGTTCAGCTTTAAATAAAGACTTACTCATTTCATCAGGGAGTTTGAAGAGAATTTGGACCTTTGTCCCAGATTTTTCCTTAAATAATTCTGTCACTATTTGATTGGGAGTATAAGACCTAACTTCTTCCCCTGTTTCAGGATCTTTTAATGTACCTACCCTTGCAAACAAAACCCTTAGGTAATCATATATTTCAGTGATAGTTCCAACTGTAGACCTCGGGTTCCTTGAGCTAGTCTTCTGATCAATCGCTATACTCGGAGAAAGACCTGTAATTGATTCGACATCTGGGGGCTGCTGTTGACCTAGGAATTGGCGTGCATAAGAAGAAAGGGATTCAATATATCTTCTTTGGCTTTCTACATATAACGTATCAAACGCGAGACTGGATTTTCCACTTCCAGAGGGACCAGTAATTACGATAAGAGAATCCTTAGGTAATTCACAGCTTACCGAAGTTAAATTATGAACGTTAGCGTTAACGACGCTGATCTTATCAATTGCCATTATGTCCCAATTTTTCAAGGGCCAGTTTCATTGTGAATAAAGTCCCAAAATAATTAGCTTTATCTTTATCATATAATTCAAAGGCCGTCCCATGGTCAGGGCTAAGTCTAAGAAATGGTAATCCTATAGTTATATTTGATGCTCTATATCCAGATATGGCCTTAAAGGGAGCAAGACCTTGATCGTGAAATGGTGAAATAAAACAATCAGATTTCTTTGTGGTCACGGTATTTGATAAAAATGTGTCACCACTGATTGGACCTTCAAAAACTAATTCTTTATGAGCTTCTCCAAGCACCTTAATAGTATTTTTTAAAAGCTCGTCTTTACTACCAATTAGGCCTGATTCACCACAATGGGGATTTATACCTGTAAATATGAATCTTTTAAAATCAAAACTCGATGAAACTAGATTTGAAATTTTGGATAAAATTAATTCCCTTTTAATTTTGTCTTCAACTTCCGATAGGGAGATATGTTCAGTTAAAAGAGCAAGATTGATATGCTCCGATACAAAAAGCATAACGATATCTTCTTTATTAAATCTCTTCCTAAAATAATCAGTATGCCCGGTATAATGATTGTTAGAATCGAATAGTTGATCTTTACTCGTTGGCAAAGTTAAAAGTATATCACCATCTGAAATATTTTCAAGAGCACTTTCAAGGGAGGTAAATGATTTTGAGCTGTGAATTGATTTAAGAAAGTTACATTTGAGAGCTGAGCCAACAATAAACACGCAGTCTTTTTTAATATCAAAGCTTATTTGCATTGATGCTAGTGCCCGAGTTAAATCTTCCTCAAAAACATGTAAGCAAAATTTTGATTGTTGAGTCTTATTTAATGTTAAAAAACTTTTAAGAAAGACCTCTAGGCTTATGGAACGTTCATGCCCTTGGCTAACCTGGATTTTATTCATTAGTAAAAGTATTTAACAAAGTGCTTATTTATTTCTCTTTTAAACCATAGCTCACGAATACTTCCCGCAACTTTTGAATAAAGCTTTTCTTTGATTCTTGGCTTAGCTCTTTGAAAAACCTCAGACTCAACAACATCTTTCTTTTTAACAAAAAAGACATGGTAATCTGACCCAATTAATATAGGACTTGTGAATGCCCCCTCATTTGTCTTCTTTAAAAGAGCTTGAAGTTTTTTAGTAAGACCATCTTGATCAATATCGGCGAATAGTTCCGTAGAAACTTTTGAAAACTCGCTAGGAAGAGAACCATCAGATTGAAACTTTTTTAGAACACTTCTAAATTTTTTGAGCATGCCTTTTTTAAAGGCCTTCTTTGAAAGTGCAAAATCTACCAATGTGTATTTAAAGGATAAGGTCTTATTATTTTGATTTTCTTTATAAAAAGTATTTTTAATTTCCTGTTCTGTTACAGAAATTAAAGGTCTAATAACTCTTTGATTAAAAATATTATATTCATAAGTCTCTCTAACAAGTTCAAAGTACTCATCAAAAGTTACATTATTAGAGTTTAAAAATTCTAATAACCTATCTCTATTGAGACCGAGTCTTGACTCAGTTTCTTTAATTTGCGCCTCAACTTGCTCATCTGAGACCACGTATCCCATTTCTGACAAACGATCTCTTATGATTTGTCTTTCAATAAGTAATTGAACAACTTCTTTGGTGTTAAACTTTGCTTTATAAAAAATAAGAGGTGAAATATTTCTTCTTGGGCCAATGCTTGATTGAACTCTCTTAACCTGAGATAGGGTTATTATTTTGTTATCAACGACGGCGATGATTTTATCCAATAATTTTGAATGTGCGCTTAGCGATGTAAATGTGAGAAGTGTAATTAAAATTAGTTTCAACAAAAGAACCTCCAGGGCGGCTTGCCCTGGTTAAACTTTTCTACAATTTTTAAAGATTTACAAGGTTATTTCTTAAGTATGTCGTAATCTTCGAGAAGCTTCTTGTTAACGCTAATCTTGGCATTTTTACGCATACCACTGAAATAATCTTCGAGGAGTTTGTCTCTCTTTTGATCGTATACAACTTTTTTGTAAAGTGCTGTATTAATTGACTTTATATCCTTAACAGCAAGAATTTTAACAATATGATAACCAAATTGAGTCCTTACGGGAGAAGTTATTGTATCTGGCTTCTTACCTTTAATAGCTTGGAAATACTCTGGCGCGAGACGTATGGCCGGTTGAAAGCCCATATCTCCTCCATTTGGAGCAGTGCTGCTTTGTGAGTACTTATTAGCAAGTTCTGAAAATCTTTCTGGGTTCTTTTTTAACTCATTATAAACCTTTAATGCTGTTTTTTGAGCAGCAAGAACCTCATCCTTTTCTGGTGAAGCTTTTACTCTAAAGAGAATATGAGCTGTTCTGTATTCAGGATGACTTTTATAATATCTTTCTACTTCTGAGTCTGAAACTTGTATCTTAGCTAACTCCCCTTCTAGATCCATTGAAATCTGAGCATGGTAGAGGATGTCTTCCATTTTATTTTTAACAACTGGGTCTAGGTGAAGCTTATTTTTTTTCGCTTTTTTAATTCCCAGCTCTCTGTTGATTATATCGTTTAATACTTTTTCTTTAGTAACAGGTTTATCACTAACGAATAAAAGATTTTGTCTGTATTCCTGATCAAACAAACTTCGCAAAATTTTAGTTCCATTTACTGTTGCCAGTACCGGGTCTTTAGCTGCATTAGCTGATAGAGAAAATAGTATAGTAAATAAAACGATGTAGTTTTTTGAATTCATAGAGAGTTCCTCAATTTGTTCCTTTCTAAAATTTTACCACATTAAGCTGTGGAGGCTACGTAAAAACGCTAACATGGAAGAATTTGCTCCGCAATATTTTTGGCGAAATCGTAAAGCCCCTCTAGAGTAATGGATTCTTTTGATTGGTAAAAGACTTTATAATCTGGACTAAATTTATAGGTTTTTGGTCTACTCAAGAAATAGTCGATCATCTTATTCTTGGTTTCACTCTCTTTATCTAAAAAACTCTTCTCAAATGTAATGTTTATGTCTTTACCGGCCACGTGAAGAGATTTAACACCGCAATCTTTTAAAATTATCCTAGATCTAAATAACCAGGTTAAGTTTTCAAGCTCTGAAGGTTTGGGACCAAATAGCTCCTCAATTTCTTCAATAAGATTCTCTAAGTCTGTTTGGTTTTCTGAATTGGAAAGAAGTTTATAGTACCTTAATCTCGTAGGACCATCTTCAATATAGTAATTAGGGATATAGCTAGAAAAAGGTGAAGAGATTTCAACCTTGGAGCTTACTGTTTGTTGTTCCCCTTTAATTTCTCCAATTGCCTCCTTTAATAGCTCCATATAAAGTTCAAGTCCGACAGCTTCCAGATGTCCACTTTGATTTGCTCCTAAAACTTCACCTGCTCCTCTAATTTCTAAATCACAAGATGCTATATGAAAGCCAGAACCAATATCAGCATAGGTCTGCATGGCCTTAAGCCTTTTTTCAGCAATAGGAGTTAAGTTTCGATTTTGGGGAACTAAGAAGTATGCATAAGCTTTTTTCTCGGACCTTCCGATTCTCCCTCGAAGCTGATGCAGTTGGCTTAGTCCGAATGTGTCGGCCCTATCGATAATCATTGTGTTTGCATTGGGAATATCAAGACCTGACTCTATGATGGTTGTTGAAATCAAGATTTGATACTTCCCTTCATAGAAGCCAGTGACCCTGCTTTCTAATTCCTTTTCACTCATTTGACCATGCGCAAATATAATCTTTGCCTCAGGAGCAAGGTCCCGGATCTTGGCGGAGTATTGCTCGATATCACTAACTTTATTGTGAACGATAAATACCTGACCGCCTCTAGAAAGCTCTTTTTTTATAGCAGACTGAATAGTTTGATCATCATCTTTAATAATATAAGTTTTGATTGATTGCCTTTTTGGAGGAGCGGTTTGAATTAAGGATAAATCTCTAAGACCAAGAAATGCTAACTGAAGTGTCCTAGGAATTGGTGTCGCTGTTAAAGTCAAAAAATCAACCGTAGCCTTTAGGGTCTTTAATTTTTCCTTGTGACCGACTCCGAACCTTTGCTCTTCATCAACAATAACCAACCCTAAATCTTTATACTTTATTGAATCTGATAAAAGCTTATGAGTACCTATAATGATATCGATTGAGCCAGCCTCTAGACCTTCTTTAATTTCTTTTACTTCTCGAGGAGTCTTAAATCTTGAAATAAATTCGATTCTTAAAGGAAATTCCTTAAAGCGTTTTACAAAACTATTGTAATGCTGAAGAGCTAAAATTGTTGTTGGCACTAAAACAGCAACCTGTTTTTTATCAAGGGCTGCCAGAAAAGCTGATCTCATTGCAATTTCTGTCTTACCAAAACCCACATCACCGCAAACTAAATGATCCATCGGTGCAGGCTTTTGCATTGATTCCAGAACAGAGTCTGTTGCACTTCTTTGGTCTGGAGTTTCCTCAAAGGGAAAAGCCAATTCAAATTCATTATAGTAATGGTCCGGTGGACTGAAGGCATGAGCTTTCTGAGTTTGCCTTTCGGCCTGAAGTTTCAATAAGTCAAAAGCTAATCTTTTGGCCGATTCTTTGGCTCTTGATTTGACTTGGTTAAATTTGTTAGTTCTAAGGTTTCCAAGACTACAGTTTGCCCCAGAATCAGCATGTTTTTGAATGAGATTAATTTTATAGACTGGTACATAAACTTTATCATTACTTGCGTACTCAATGACTAAGAAGTCATTTTTTACGTTACCGGTTTCCATAGATTCTAAACCTAAGTATCTTCCTAGACCGTGATCGGAGTGAATGACGTAATCATCTTTTTTTAAGGTAGCGATCTGTTCAGCAAATAAATCGGGATTTATATTTGCTTTTTTCTGAGCTTTTTTCTTTTTTACTGAAAAAAGATCACCTTCACTTAATATTAAAAGTTTTTCAGCAGAGTAGTAGAAGCCGTGATTTAAATAAGACTCAGAAAATGTAATTCTATTTTGTACTTCCCTTTTAATGTCAAAAGTTTCCAGCAGATATTTTATTTCTTTTTTAGCACTTGCAGTCTTTGTTGAAATAATAATATTTCCACTATGTTTAAATTCCTCTCCGATGAAATTAAAAATAGATTTGAGATTCTCTTTTTTACTATTTGATAACTGAACTCTGCTCTTTAAGTATATTGGAGCTGATTCAAGGTTAAATTCGATGAGATTTGTTATATCAAATTCATTGGAAACTAAAACATCATCGACGTACATAGCCTTTTTTCCAATAAGTGCATCTAGAGATGAGTAAAAGAAATTTTCAGGTCCCGGGTTTACTGACTCACTTTGTAAGTCATCTGTGCTTTCTTCAAACTCAGTTCTCAGAGTTTCAAATAGTTCAGTTTCTTCTAAGTCGATATGACTTCTTTTGAAAAGAATAGGGAGAACCTCATCGGGCAAATAGTCCAGCAAGGAACAAACTTCTTCGTTCTTAAAAAACAAAGGAAGAACGAGCGAATAGTTTTGAAATAAAAACCCATCACCGAGCTCCTGAAATATCTTTTTGCGATTTTCAAACTTAAGTTTGAATTGAGTTCCAGGCATTGGAATATTTTCTCTCAAGTTAGTTGGATAATTAGCTTGAGCTAAAAGACCAGGAGCAGGTCCAATTATTACACTCTGAAGAGCTTGGTCCTTTAGAGTTTTTTGAGTATCAGGATCGATGGAATTTATCTTCTCAATTAACTCATCAAAATAATTAATTCTAAACGGCTCACCAGAGCTAGGGTAAATATCAAAAATTTCACCCTTTTTAGAAAATGTACCAGGCTCTTCAACTGTGATTGATGCGGAGTACCCTAATTTATAAAGTTTTGAGGCGAGCTCATCTGGAGAAATAATATCATCTACAACTAACTCGATTTTATTTTCCAAAAAGAAATGTTTAGGAGGAAGTTTCGATAGCGCAGCGCGTGTTGAGCAGATAAGTATGTCGGGGAAATCTCCCTGAGTCAATCGGTTTAAGACGGAAAACTTTTTTCGCAGCACAAAATCAGAAGAGACATAAGGCTGATAGGGGCTGGCTTCTTCCTCTGGGAAAACTTCGATAGAAAGGCGTGAACTTACGGATTCAAAGGCTTCAGCAAGATCTTCCGAGGTATCTTGCGTGGGGCAAAAAATTACTAAAGGGCTATTAGTCAGGCTGTTTTTAGAGATAAAATCATCTAAAAAATAGCAAAACTGCTCTTCGTTTAATCCGCTTAGACGAATATCTTCCCCAGGTCTTGAGGCCCAGTTGGAAATTTTTTCGTTGATATGTACAAAGTGTGTCATAATTTTTGGATTAACGCACAGAGAGATTAATTTCTGTCCTTCCTTATTAGTCTTAAAAAGATTAATTCAAAATGTTTTCAAGTGGTTGTCTTTTTTGTAATCTTGGACCACTAAATTGTATACGACTTTTATAGAGGAGAGAACTGAGATGTCATCTCATAACCTCGACGTGTATATGCCGATTCTTATTTTAATGGGAGTTGGTGTCGCGTTGGTCTTTGGCGCCATTATTTTTGGTAAACTTATTCGTCCCCATAATCCTACGCGATTAAAGGAACAGGCATATGAATGTGGGGAAGACCCCGTTGGTGTTGCCTGGTCTAACTTTAACGTAAGATTTTATGTGGTTTCATTAATCTTTATCATCTTCGATGTAGAAGGTGCTTTGATGTTCCCTGTTGCGAGCGTCTTTAAAAAGTTTAATGAAATTGGGAGAGGCGGTTTACTTTTATGTACCCTTTCACTTTTTGTGATCATTCTAATTTCGGGAGTTGTTTACTGCTGGAAGAAAGGAGACCTTGATTGGGTTAAGAGTTTTCACTTAGATTTGAATAAAGATTCAGAATCTAAAAAGGTGGAGGCGTAATGAACGAAAGTTTAATTTCTTATCTGTCACAATTCGAAGGTCATCAGGCATTTGTAAAAATGGCCAGTGAAATGGCAGGTACTGATCTAACTTCTACAATTTCATTTATGATTTATCTTGCAGCAGTTCTGGCCGTTGTTGGTGTAATGGCTACTATTGGTGGCCTTGGAACATACGCTGAAAGAAAAATTTCAGCTGACTTACAAGCAAGACAAGGGCCTAACCGAGTAGGTCCTTTTGGATTACTTCAAATGCTTGCTGATGGCGTAAAGATGATTCTTAAGGAAGATATTATTCCTAGGGATGCAGACAAATTCATGTTCGTGATAGCACCGCTTCTTTGTATTGTCGGTGTTTTTGGAAGTTTAGCAGTAGTTCCATTTTCTAGCGGGTTTATCCTTACTGATTTAAATGTAGGTGTTTTCTACTTACTTGGTATTTCAAGTTTAGTAGGGGTTGGAATTTTTATTGGGGGCTATTCGTCAAACTCTAAGTGGTCAATGCTTGGTGGAATGAGAGGAGCTTCTCAAATTATTAGTTATGAAATTCCAGTAACACTCTCGATTATTATGATTGTTTTAATCGCTGGTGGAATGAGTTTTGGAACTTTAATTAGTGGCCAAGGTGGTTTTCCTCACCAGTGGTATTTATTTCATAATCCATTCACCTTTATAGGATTTTTTGTGTACTTCATTGGTGCACTTGCTGAAACCAACAGGGCACCTTTTGATTTACCAGAAGCAGAGTCTGAACTGGTTTCTGGTTACCATACAGAATATACAGGGATGAGATTCGCGTTTTTTGCACTTGCTGAATACATCGAAGTATTCGTAGTTTGTGGAGTAGCGGTAGCACTTTTTCTTGGTGGTTATAAAGTTCCATTTGATTTAGGAAACGGAGAAGCTTTTTCAGCACTTCCACCTATTATAGGGAAAAATATTGGTCAGTTCTTACAGCTAGGATCTTTCTTTACGAAAACCTTAGCTCTTTATTATGTAGTCATTTGGATTAGATGGACTCTACCAAGATTAAGAGTTGATCAACTAATGACACTTTGTTGGAAGTACTTAACTCCAATAGCTTTATTTAACTTACTTATGGTTGCCGTATGGGTTTACGCATTTGAGGGTCAGAGCATGTTTGAGCTTTTTTCTTCAATGGGCTCTGGTAGTTCTGGTGGACATTAGTCCAGGAGTTGTTTGTGTTTGATTCAGTATTGTTTATTTCTTCAGCAGTTTTGGTCTTAGTAGGATCATTAGGAGTTCTTTTTATTAAAGAAAATCTAATGCATGCCTGTGTTTCTCTTCTTACTGCACTTTTTGGAGTGGCCGGACTTTATGCAACACTAGGTGCTGACTTTTTAGCAGCAACCCAGTTAGTTGTTTATGTTGGCGGCGTTGTAATTCTAATGTTGTTTGGGATTATGTTAACGGGCGGCGGAACTTCAAATGAGAATAAATTTGGAATTGAGAAAGTTCCTGGGATGGGAAGTGTAAAAACTTATATCGTTGCTGGGGTAAATGTACTTGTGATCTCGCTAATTGTTATCAGAATTATGGCCAATGTAATGAAAGATTATAAGGCCGTACCACTACCGCCTTATGAATCAACGGTTGAAAAGCTTGGAACTCTACTAGTTACTGATCATGTATTAGCTTTTGAAATATCATCAATTTTATTATTAGGGGCGCTCGTTGGCGCTGCAATTATTGCTAGACCGACAAGGAGAACTAATTAATGGCATCTTTATACTCTTATTTATTTTTGTCATTCTTTATGTTCGTTATCGGTATGGCGGTAATGATCGCAAGAAAGAATGTAATCGCTATGCTTTTAGGTATTGAGTTAATTCTAAACGCAGCAGCATTAAACTTTGTAGCTTATACAAGATTTATAAACCAAAACTTAGACGGTCATATAATGTCACTTTTTATAATTGTGATTGCAGCGGCGGAAGCAGCTGTTGGACTGGCTATTGTAATTCGATTTTTTCAAGTTAGAGAAAGTATCCATGTTGATGATGCAACTCAATTGCAGGCATAGAAGGATTTTATGGAATATAACGTATTAAATATTGGATTAATTGTACTTCTACCGTTTTTCGCATTTGTGATTAATTCTTTTATCGTAAAGAAGTTCACAAATTTGGCAGTAGGAATTAGTTGTGCCGCAATCTTGGGATCATTTGTTCTAGCTTCTAGAGTCTTCTATGATTTCGTTTTTGGTAAGTATTCAACTAACTATCATGTTCATAAAACATTTGAGTGGTTTAACCTAAATGGTGGCGGACAAGATTTCACCATGAATATGGGTGTTTATATTGATAATATGAGTGCCACACTCCTTTTTATGGTCACAGGTGTTGCCTCACTTATTCATATCTTTTCAACTTACTATATGAAGGATGATAAGAGATACGGACGCTTTTTTGTTTATATGTCTCTATTCACTTCTGCGATGCTTGGTCTTGGGTTAAGTGACAACCTACTTTCTGTATTTATTTTTTGGGAATTGATGGGATTTTGTTCTTATAGCCTTATTGGTTTTTATTACGAAAAAGAAGAAGCAGGTAATGCTAACGTAAAAGCCTTTATGACCACTCGTGTAGGTGACGTCTTTTTCCTATTAGGGATTTTGGCGGTTTATTGGCAAGTGGGCTCTTTTACCTTTGTTGATATCTATGCATATCTGGCAACCGGTGGAATGGAAGGAGTAATGGTTCTTGGGATTCCATTAGCAACCTTTGCTGGCATTGCAATCTTTATGGGAACAATCGGAAAGTCGGCTCAGTTTCCTCTTCAGGTTTGGTTACCTGATGCCATGATGGGACCTACGCCTTGTTCAGCCTTAATTCACGCAGCAACTATGGTTGCAGCTGGTGTTTATCTTTCTCTAAGAATGTATCCTTTAATGGAGGCAGGTGGACTTCTTCCTTTTATTGCAACAATTGGCGGTATCACAGCTTTTGGAGCCGCAACTATTGCTTTAGTGCAAACAGATTTTAAAGCTGTTCTAGCATATTCAACAATTTCTCAACTCGGCTATATGGTATTAGGTATTGGAGTTGGTTCATATAATGCAGCCTTTATGCACTTGATTACTCACGCTGTTTTTAAAGCCTGTTTATTCCTAAGTGCAGGATCTGTTATTCATTCACTTCATGATCATCATACCCATGCTCATGTACAGGAAATGCCAAGAATGGGCGGTCTTAGACATAAGATGAAATTTACTTGGTTTGCTATGTGGTGTTGCACCCTTGCGATTGCAGGTATTCCGTTTTTCTCAGGGTTTGTATCTAAAGATAGAATCTTAGGTGATGCCTTAGTTATGGCAACATATAATCCATATTACTGGTTCCCAGCGGCCCTAGGTTTTTGTGGAGCTCTTTTAACAGCTTTCTATATGTGTAGAATGATGTTCCTAGCGTTTCATGGAGAACCAAGAGATAAAGATCTTTATGATCATGTACATGAAGAAAAATTTTCATGGAATAGAAACTTACCTCTATTAATACTATCAGTTTTTACTCTTGGTGTTTGGTTCTCAGGATCTTTGACAGGTCAGAAGCTTGTAAAAGTGGCCCATGAAAAAATCGAGTGGTTTGACACTCTTATCGCTGAACCAAAGCTAGAAGTTTTTAAAGATTATCAGAGTCAAGAATGGGGTTCTAGAGACATTAAGAGTACTTTAACTTTTTCAAAATCAGTTTATGACTCAACTCATGGTAAGAGTGAGGAAGAGTACCACCATGTTCATAAAGTGCATGTGATCGGAGCTTGGGCATCAATCTTTATTGCCTTTGGTGGTGTTTTTATTGCATTCATGATGTACATCAGAAAAAGCTGGAATCCAGGTTGGTGGGTTAATACTTTCTCTGGTTGGTATAGAGCTCTTCAGAATAAATATCATTTTGATGATTTATATATCAAGGGTGTCATTCAAAAAGGCTTACTCCCAGTAAATAATTTCTTAGCTTGGTTAGATATGGGTATTTATGACAAGTACGCTATCGATGGTTGGGAAAAAGTTAATAGATGTGCTTTTACAATCTCAAAATGGTTTGACCATATCTTCGTCGACACGATTGGTGTTGATGGGACAGGAGCAAGCGTAAGAGCATTCAACGTTATTTTAAGAACATTACAGTCCGGTAAAATTCAGTTCTATTTTATTATGATAGTTCTGGTTTTAGCTGGTTATATTTGGTCATTAGTTTAGGTTTTATATAAAGGAGAAGTGCTGTGCACGGTACATCAACATTACTTAATTGGATTTTATGGACACCATTCTTGGGAGTATTAGGGGTAATTATCTTTCCTCTATTCTTTTCAAAGGATAAGCAGGACAACGTTGTACGTTGGTGGAGTTTGGTTAACACCATTGCTTCAATGATTTTAGCAGTCGTTCTTTATATGAAATTCGACAATTCAGTACCTGGAATGCAAGAGCAGTTCATGGTCAAAATGGCTTGGATTAAGCAATTCAATATCTTTTATACTTTAGGTGTTGATGGGATCAGTTTACCAATGATTCTGCTTACGGCCTTATTGTTCTTTTTATGTATTTTAAGTTCCTGGACAATTACTAAGTCTGTTAAAGGATATTTTGCATTATTTTTAATGCTTCAAAGTACAGTTTATGGGGTTTTTATGGCCCTAGATTTCTTCCTGTTTTATGTTTACTGGGAAGTTATGCTTCTACCAATGTTCTTTCTTATCGGTATTTGGGGTGGAGAGAACAGAGAATATGCTGCTGTTAAATTCTTCCTTTATACGTTCTTCGGATCAATTTTGATGTTAGTAGGTATTGTTGCTCTTTACTACGCTTCAGGAAAAGGAATTGATAGTTTCAATATTCTAGCGCTATCTGGCGGTAAATTTACTGACAATATGGTTAGTATGTTTGGAACAACTTTCTCTTTCTCTAAACTATTCTTTGTAGCCATGTTTATTGGTTTTGCTATTAAAGTTCCAGTATTTCCATTTCATACTTGGCTACCTCATGCCCACGTTCAGGCACCAACGGCCGTATCAGTGATACTAGCCGGTGTTCTTCTAAAGATGGGTACTTACGGATTCTTAAGAATTGCATACCCAATTTTTCCACAGGCCTCAGTGCACTTTGCCGACTGGATTGCAATTTTAGGTTTAATTAATGTTATCTACGGAGCACTGTGTGCCATGGCCCAGACCGATGTGAAAAAACTTGTAGCTTACTCTTCAGTTTCGCATATGGGTTTTGTGATGCTCGGTCTTGCAGCCATGACTGTTCACGGTATGAATGGGGCTGTCCTTCAAATGTTTAACCATGGAACTTCGACTGCAATGATGTTCTTGCTTATCGGAATTCTATACGAAAGATCTCATCACAGATGGATTGTTCGTCCTGATGGATCTAAAGGTTTTGGTGGTCTTTATACTCAGCTACCACGTTACTCAATCGTATTTATTATTGCGATGTTCGCGTCTATGGGTCTTCCGGGACTATCAGGTTTTATCTCTGAAGCGTTAATCTTTTTAGGAATCTATCAAAAATACACTACGATTACTGTTCTAGGACTCTTTGGCCTACTTATTGGTGCCGCTTATCTTTTATGGATGTTCAAAAGAATGTTCTTTGGAGAAGTTGTTGAAGAATGTAAGTCTTACACTGATATGAATGCTAGAGAAATCTTTTATATGACTCCTCTTTGTATCGCTGTAATTGTATTTGGTATTTACCCAGCACCGGTTTTAGATATTATGAAATCAAGTGTTGGTCAGCTAGTAAGTTTATTGGCTCAATTTCAATAGGAATTTAAAATGCATCTGTCTTACCTAGCCAGCTTAGGCCATTATTTACCGGAATTAATAGTATGTCTTACGATGGTAGGATTATTAATTCTGGAAGCCACTTATGATAAACATGAGAGAGGCCGAGGAATGTTGTATTCGGCAGCTGTAATTGGTCTCTTTGTGGCATTTTGTATTTCTGTAGGAAGTCTAACAGATCAGGCACAACCATTATTTACTAATTCTGTTGTGATCGATCCCTTTAGTGGCTTCTTAAAAATTATCATGATCTTAGGTACTCTAGGTGCTGTTTATTTAGCAGCTCAATCTAAAGATATCTATTCAGAAATGAAGGCAGAGTTTGTCATTTTGGCAACAGGTGTACTGATGGGAGGTATGCTTCTCGCTTCAGCCAACAATATGCTAATCCTGTATCTGGGTATCGAAACTTTATCGATTCTTAGTTATGCCTTAGCTTCATTTAGAAAGGCAGATGAGAGATCAAGTGAGGCAGGCTTAAAGTATGCTCTATACGGCGGTGTTTCTGCAGGTATCATGCTCTTTGGGATGAGTCATATCTTTGGAGTCGTTGGAACTATTCAATTCAGTGAAATGGGTGCGAGGCTCTCAGAACTTTCAGGTACTCAAATAGCAATTTTAGCTCCTTCGTTCTTTATGTTTTTTGCCGGTCTTGGATATAAATTAGCTTGTGCTCCTTTTCATATGTGGACGCCAGATGTTTATGAGGGATCCCCTCTTCCTGTGACTGCCTTTTTTGCAATCGTTCCAAAACTAGCCGCTATTGGTGCTTTGACTAGAGTTACGATGGTATTCTTTCAAGATGTAAACGCTTTACATCATTCTTGGATCGCCTTGCTTCAAGTTGTAGCTATAATAACCATGACCGTAGGTAATGTTGGTGCCATTGGGCAAAGATCGATAAAAAGAATGCTGGCTTACTCATCTATTGGCCACGCTGGCATGATGTTAATGGGTGTCGTGGTAATAAATGAACTTGGGGCTAGAGCAATTTTATTTTATGGTGCCACTTATCTCTTTATGACATTGGTTGCTTTTTTAATTACCTCATTTGTACAAGATAAATATGGAAACGATCATTTTGAAAGATTTAATGGATTTATCTATAGGTACCCGTTAATGGCGATAGCAATGTCTGTAGTAATGTTTTCTCTCGCAGGAATTCCACCACTTAGTGGTTTTGTAGCAAAATTTAATATACTAGCAGCGGTAATTGAGAAAAAATATTATGTACTGGCTATAATTGGGGGTCTGAATTCTGTTATATCCCTCTATTATTATTTGAAAATCGTAAGATTAATGGTTTTTAAAGACGTAGAAAGTGATGAAAATATTGAGGGATTAGGTTTTGTAAATCAAGCAGTAATATTAGGACTTACAGTTCCAGTTTTATTACTGGGTGTATTTTGGTCTAAGTTGATATCACTAGCTGGTGCCGCCAAAATCCTAATTCAGTAAATGAATGTTAATGGTGAACGAATATATTGTAGTTGGATTAGCAGTAGCCTTGCTATTGCTTTCCAATATAGTGTTTAAATTCACTTCACCTAGCTCAACCCCCAAATTTATCAAAAGGAACCTAAGGTTTACACTTTTAACCTTTTTTATGGTCATTTCTTTATTTTGCTTAAGCCTAGGCGTTGAAAAAAAACTCATGATTCTTTTTTCTATCTCAATCTTAACTCTTGTAATTTATGGGGTTATTTCTGAAGACTGAAATTTTCACCACATTTATATATTGTTTGTTTCTAGTCGTGATTTCATTTGAGGTATCAATTCTTAGGACTTGCTTTGACTCTAGTGGAATAAAATTAAAAAAATCGTTTAATTTTCTAGGATTTTTTAAAAAAGAATTAATTCGACCTATTATTCAAAAGGATTATATAACCCCTCTATTTACCATTGGTTTACCAATATTAAGTTTGGTGATAATTTTCTTTATAAATTTAAATATTCAGTCATTGGCCTATATTTCACTTTTTATTTGTATAGAACATTTAAGAAAAAGCAAATATGAGGACCTGACGATGGTAGCTAATAACTTTATATTAAGCCTATATATATTTACTAATGATTCAATTCCTTGGGTTATTTTTGGCTTACATTTTATATTGGTTTTGAACTCTATTAATAAAAGTAAAATTAGTTCGGTGTTGTATTATGCCTATTCTATTTTTTATTTTGGTGTTGTATGGTCCTCAAGACCAGATGAATTAGCTGTTCTTATGGCACTTTTAGTTTTTCCGCCATTTCTTTATGGATTTATAAGAATAAAAAATTATATACCAGTAATGAAGAAATCGGTTGCTCAAAATTATACATGGGTTTTGATTCTTTTTTCATTTTGCCTTGAGGGGGCCTTAGCATGAGCGTCCTCTTTTATGTATTAGTTTTATTTATAGTTTTACTGTATTCAAGAAATAGAAACACAGAAGACCTTCCTTCGTTAATTATACCTATTGTATGTCTTTTGGTTCTGATTTTTACTATGAGAGAAGTGAGTGTAGAAACTATTCTTATTGGTAGTTTTTTAATAATGCCAACATTCTTGTACCCAAGAGCTATTGGAGATATTGAGAGTAAAATTGAGAAACCTATCATGTTTTTTGTGTCAATTTTTTTATTGTTTTCAATATCTATCCTGATGCTCTATTTGCAAGATTCAATTCTGATCATCGAGGGACTAGGTAAAGGAACCTTTGTTACACCGGAAGAAATAAAATCTATCGCTATTGGTGTGGTGTGTTTAACAATCGCTCTAGTGTTTGACCTTGTATTAAAGAAAGAAGGTAAAAAATGGAGCTGATCTATTTCTTTATCTTCGCGGTTCTTTTATCAACAGCTTTTAGAAAAAACATATCTAAAAAATCTTTTGTCTATATAATATTTTTTCCAATCTTTATTTATCTTATAAAAGAATTATCCGGGAATGATAGAGTAGTCATGATTGCACTAGTTTGTTTAATTCAAATGACCATACTTTCTTTTACCAGAGAGAAAGCATGATCTTAATTCCTATCGCAATATTGATAAATTTTGTCCTTTCTAAACTTTTAACAAGATTTATAGACTTGGAAGACAAATTTTTTAATATTTTGTATATATTCGTTATCGGCTTTGTCATCTTGTTTACAAAAATTACAGGTTTTGAAATAGGCTCTTACTTTAATCTGAGTCTGTCTAATGAATCCTGGTTAAAAGTTATAACTTTAATCCTATTATGTACCCATCTTGTAATTGGAGATGGCTTACAAAATGGTAGGAAACTATTGGCCTCATTGGTTTTTCTGTTTTCACCAACTCTAGAGTTTTTATTAGTGAGCTTTCTTGTCTTTTATATTTTGGAAGCTTTTGATGATAGTACAGAATCTCCAAAAGGCTTAGTAAGACACCTTCCTTTGTCCCTACTTCTTTTTCTCTTTATAGGTAAGGATTTCACTTTGGTTCTATCAAGTGTTGGTATAATCCTTATATACATATTAAATATTAACTCCAAATTTTTGCGAAAAGGGTTTTATAGTAACTTTGTATTTATCACTTTATTTTCCTCTTTGCTTTTGTTTTTAAAACTCCCCTCCCCCCTGGTTAGTTTAGTGGTTGGGGCGGTCTTTGTTGAGGTAGTGATCAATTTTAAAAAGCTTATTTCTCGGACCAATATAAACCTCGAGGAAATACTGGAGTTAATATTAAAGCTTACAATCCTTCTTCCTATATTTGGTGATGAGAAGATCTTTTACTTAATGTTAAGTTTTATATTGGTTTGCAAAACACTTCTTTGCTTATCAGGCGACTCTAAAAACTTGAGTTGGTATTTATTCGCATTTCTTTTTCTATTTTCTCCTCCATTTGGACTAGGTTATATTTTTAAAACGTACTTATACAGAAAAGCGCTTTCTTCCGGATTACTTGATTTTTCTTTAGTCTTAGTAATGATTGCTCTAATTACAATACTTTCATCGATAAGTTTTATTAAAAACGTTCTTCCTAATTGGCAAAACATTAAAGACAAGAAATATATTTTTTCAAAACTAGGTTTTACGGCCATTGGAATCAATATCTTTGTATCCATTCTTTTCATACCCCTAGAATGGAATACAGGGATTGGATCACTGTTTTTTAAATGGGTAAACTTACCACTATCTCCGGTAGAATTACCGTCGCTGGGATACTATTTGTTTTGGCTCGAGTTTGTTTTTGGTTTAGTATGCCTGCTCATTATATTTAAAATAGGATCTAGAGAAGTAGAAGAAAAGATAGCTAGGATCTCTCAAATTAGTGTGAATTTTTCTAGAACAAAAATAGCTAAACCTAGAGAATCTATTAAATATGGGCAAAATGACTTAAGAGAGCTTGTTGAAGTGCTGAACCCTTCCCTTGAGAGACTTACAAATAGTAGCTTCATCATTGTACTGCTTTTTATGTTTAGCTTACTTATATTGGGGGTAAGTTAATATGACAAAAAGTATTTTAGTTTATATTGCAGCCTGTTTTACTCTTATAATTTCGTTATTTTTGTTAAAGCTAACTGATAAGACTTACCTCTTAGCCTTATTTCTTTTTATTCCAGTTTTTTTAAGCGTTCATAAAAATGAAAACAACTTCATAAAGGCCAGAAATTTATTTCTATTGATATCTCTTACGCTAATGAATACTAATATGATTCTGAGTATTTTATTTCTCGAACTCGCCATTTTGTTTGAGGTTGGAAAAAGTGGAATAAAGAAACAGTCATTTTCTTTAGTACCGATATTCTTGTTATCTATGATATTAATATCTGTGGGCGCTAAAGGCTTTGATTCTCTTTTAAATTTTAAAAATGAAACGATTGTTTTTTTCCTTGTAGGGTTTCGGGTGCTTAGCGAATTGATTAGTTCTCACACGAAAAAACTACACAGCCCTACTATTTATGCCATTTCTGTTATTTTCTCTTTTTGGTGGCCATGGTCAGATTTAATTCTTTTTGTCAGCTTTTTGGCTATAGTTTTACTTAATTTCTTCTTCTTGAAGTTTAAATTAAAGAACTACTCCAAAAGCTTTATGGATTTAATTCTTTCGCTTTTTATTTTTGGAATTTTAGGAAATCATTTTGAAATCATCGTAATTTACTTTTTGAATCAAATTATGATTAGAGCATTCAAGAGCGATAATTTTATGGCCAAAGAAGAGCTTCTTTTATTATTCTCCACAATAATATATTTAGTCAGCGTACTAATTCCAAGTATTAGCCTGCTAGAAAAAGGAGGGCTAATAGCCTTTTTTGTAATTTCTTGGGTAAAAAATATAGAAGTTGAAACCGATAAATCAAAAACTTTTTCAGGTATTATATCAACCTCATGGGCCAGATTCGGACTTTGTATATTGGGGGTAGTTTCTGCTTCAATATAGTGATTATCTACCTCATTTTTTACTGTCCTATTTCGGTGCATTTTTTGTTCTGAATAAGATTAATAATTTAGATCTTAGTAAATTACTTATTGCTTTATTAAACCTTGGAGTTTTATATCTCTTTGGACATGAAGAAATTTTAAAAATTTCAAACCTTAACCTTCTTTATCCTGCATTTGTTTTTATAGGGACCTCATATTTTATGCTATCAACCAAGGATGTGAGTATTAAGGGTCTCTTTAGAAGAAACATGTTTAATATTCTATCTTTTCTGTTTTTAATGACAGATTTATTCCCTCTACATATTCTTGCTTTGGTTGGTCTTTTAAAAACTCTGAATCCAGGGTCAAAAGAGTTAATTCCATCAGTATTTGAAGTGTTTTTTGTGGGGGTCCTTTTAGTTTTAATGATTTTTCAAATGACCCTGAACAATTCGATAAATTATTCAGGAATAGAAAAACTATTGAAAGAGTCTGGGCTAATTATAAGTATAATATCTTTTTTAGTTTTTATTCCTCTATTGAAGCTAATTTCTCTTTTAAAAGACACAGCTAGTAAAATGGATTTGATAGAAAGAGTAGCGTCAGTGTGGGTATGGATCGGCATATACAATTCGTACGTATTTAAACTAACGATAGATATAAATTTACATAAATATGTAGAAACTAAGCTACTCTCAGTAGTTCTATGTTTAATAGTGATTATTATGATTATTAGTTCTTTTAAAGTTGAAAAAGAAACAGATAATCTAAGAAAGATTTGGATGTTAATTGTTTTTAATCTAGCCTTAAGTTCAATTAATTTATTTGCTAATTTTTCTACTCCTGTGACCCTATTTTGGGCCAATAACCTACTTATCTTAGCATTTATATCAGTTAATAATATTCAAGATAAGCCCTCCTTTTCATTAGCTCTGTCTTCATTAGCTTTAATTACATTTTTTATAACGATTCCTTTTAGTCCTTGGTTTAACTTCAAATATGGCCTAATGGCCTACTATTTGGTTGGAAAAGACATTCCAATGGCGAGCGTCTTTTTGATATTACTTGGTTTAAATTTTAGGCAGAGTCTAATGTTAGTACCTATTCTTTCCCGACAAGTTTATTCAAGAAAGCCAAAACCTTCCTAACGTTTTAAAATTACTGAAATCCGATAGAATAGTTAGGATGGCAAAGTACCGCGTCAAATTGAAGAATGGTCGAATTGTAGGTCCATTCCAAAAAGAGCAAATTGGAGAACTATTCTCCAAAGGGCATATTACCGGAAAAGAACCAATTCAAAATTATCCAGCAGGGGATTGGTTAGGTCTAAAAGATTTTCCTGATTTAAAAAAAATCATTAAGGAAATAATTACAAATAAAAAATCAGGCACGGTTAAGAAAGAGGTCGGTGACAGTACCATAGCAAGAATAAATATTCCTAAAAAAGTTAAAGAAGAAGTAAAGGTTGAAGTAACCGATCTCCCTGATGATGTCGGACCCGTTACTAGTGAAGACGGTTTTAGTGAATTTCAATTTGAAAAGAAAACTTCAACAAAAATTAATTATCAAGAGCTAGAGGAAAAATATAAGCAAGAAGAACCAGAGGAGACCGCCGAAGAAGAGCCCTCTGTAGAGAAAACTAGATTAATTAGAGTACCTCCCAAAAGCGAAGAAATTGAAAAAACTAGAGTAATTAGACCTAAGGAAGTTTTAAAAGAAGTTGTTGAAGAAAAAAAAGAGGTTAAAGAAGAGATTGAGGAAGAAGAAGTCGTCGTCGAAGAAAGTATTGATGTAGATGAAAAAACGGGGTTTGTTGATCTTAATGAGATCATGCCAGATATAAAATCCATCGCTAGACAAGCCGAAGAAGAAATTGAAAGAAAAGCGAAACCTAAGGAAGAACCTGAGGTTGAAGAAGAAAAAGAAGATAAGAAACCTGAAAAAAAGAAAATAAATCCAGTTGTTTTGGTTGTTGCGGTGGTAGCTCTATTGGGCCTTTTTCTTATGGATGACAAGTCGGGGCCAGCCCCCTTTAAACCAAGATATATTAGTTTTGAATTTCCTGTTGTAAATAAAAAAGAAAATAAAGCAAAGGCTAAAGAATTGCTTGTTAAGGGAGTTAGTCTTTACAAAGATGGGTCTTACCTTGCAAGAGTAAAAGCGAGTACGTATTTTTTAAAGTCTCTTAAGGATAGTTATGATGAGAACCCAGCTTTGGGTCTTTTAGTTAGGTCTTATGCGGAACTTTTACCTGAAGCAAAGGACCAAAAGAAGGCAAAGAAGACAATTTTCAGGCTAATTCAAATCTCTCAAAATAAGATACTTAAAGATAGCAATTTAACTTTAGGGGTAGCCAAATTTTATTCTTATTTAGATAAGCACAGAAGTGCCGAAAGAGTTATCGAAAACTATTTAAGGGTGAATAAACCGAATTTGGAAATTTTTACTTATTACTTATATGTCCTTATTGAGACTGGTGAATATGTAGAAGCAAAACGAATTTTTAAAAGACTAGAAAACTTTAAAAACAAAGATGCTGAAACTTACTTTTACATGGCACTTTTTCTCAGAGCTAATGAGGAATTTGAAAAACAAAGAGCCCTTCTAAAGAAAGCCGTTGAGATAAGGCCAAGTTCTGTAAAACTATGGTTGGCTCTTTGTGAGAATCTTTTTGTAGATGGTGAATATGCTCTTTTATCTAAAGCATTGAAAAAAATTAAAATGTTAAGCATGGAGCATTCGCCGCATTATTACTCTCAATACCTGGAGTATATGGGAATGATGAAGGCGTTAAACGGCAACCTAGATATGGCGGTTAAGCTTCTAAAGAAAGCGCTAAGGTATAAGGAAAGTAATTCTCTTCGTTCTAAATTGGCGGCACTTGATCAGCAAGGAAGTGAAGCAGTTCAAACGCTTATACAAGAAAGTAAGATAAAAGATGCTATGAGAAAGGCTAAAGAAGCTCTTCGTAAGAAATCATGGGAAAATGCTTTTCGGTACGCAATTGAAGCTGTCGACTTAAATGAGACTTATATTCCTTCGCAACTGTTATTAGCTAAGATACAAACAAAACGAGGTTATTTTCAGGCAGCTCTAGAAACCACAAGGTTTCTTAAAAAAGAATATCCGGCTAACCCAGATGTAGCATTTGCCTTGATTACTGCTTTAATGCAGGTTGAGAAAATGGATGAAGCTAACGAGCAAATTAGCATTCTTTCTAATACGACTAAGTTTTTTACATTACCTAATTTTCAAGCATTAATAGGTTATTATTGGCTTAAAAAGAAGAATTTTAACTTTGCGAATCAGTATTTTCAAATGGCTCTTAAAAAAGATCCATTGAACGATGAATATTATTTTGTCTTGGCTCAAGAATTTTTTAAAAGAAAAAGATTTAAAGATGCCAAGAGGTATTTATCAAAGTGTTTAGATCTTGACCCAGACAATATTTTCTACCTGTCACTACAGGGAAATATTCTATATGAACTTAATGACGCTGATACGGCCATTGGATATTTGAGAGATGTATTAAAACTATTTCCAGATCACCCAAAACTTCTTGGTGATATTGCTGTTTATTATTATAGAAGTGGTAAAACGGTTGAGTTTAAAGAATATAAAAAGAAGATTGAAAACCTACCAAACAAAGACGGTGACTTTTATCAATTTATGATAAGAGCTAGTAAGGTAGAAGATAATAATGAAGATGTAATTTTTTATAGTAGAAAACTAATTGAAACGGATCCAGGAAACTTAAAAACGAGAATGGTACTTGGAGAATATTTATTACTTAGTAATAGAAATAAAGAAGCCTTGAATGAGTTTTTGGAGATAGCTAAGAGGTTAAATACCTACCCAAAAATTCATTATAACTTGGCAAAAGTTTATATAAGTCTAAAGCAATATGATAAAGCTATTGCTAGTGCACTTGAGGAAATAAAGCAAAATCCAACCTTGCCTTACGGTCATTATATTGCTGGTGAAATTTATAGATTAACGGGGGACTATGCTAAAGCTACTCCATATTTAGAAAAAGCAATTTCCAAAAACTCCAAATTAGTTCCTGCTCTAATGGGAATTGGTTTTATAAAATATAGAAACAACCTCTATGAACAAGCTAGGCAGTTTTATTTAAAAGCTTTAAAAGAAGCTCCTAATAATCCAGAGATCCATAAACAACTTGGTTATATCTTTAACGCGTCGGGGCAGAGCTCTCTGGCCGCGGAAAGCTTTGAAACTTACCTAAGATTGGACCCAGGGGCCGTGGATAAGGCCGAAATAGAGAAGTATATCAGGGCGTTACGCTAGTTTTTTTGTCTTCAGATATTGTCATTAAGTGCACTATTCCGTATTATTTCGCCACTACGCGGAGGATTGGCTGAGTGGTCGAAAGCGGCGGTTTTGAAAACCGTTGAGCCTCACGGTTCCGCAGGTTCGAATCCTGTGTCCTCCGCCATTTCTTTACTTGGAGACGTGCCCGAGTGGCCGAAGGGAGCACCTTGCTAAGGTGTCGAACCGCTTGCGGTTCCGTGAGTTCGAATCTCACCGTCTCCGCCATTCCATTTCTTCCAACTTCTGTTAGATTTTAATGGTGAATAAATCAAATGAAACAATCCCTTTTTGCCTGGCCCCCTGGGTTCACTCCCACGTTAATATGATTGGGCAAAGAGCTCTATGTACTCAAGCTGAGCCATTTAAAGATAGGTATTGGGAAAAATTTGAAGACTACTGGAATAGTGAAGAGTTAAGGAAAATTAGAAAAACAATGTTGTCAGGCACAGCTCCACCTGAGTATTGCCGAGCTTGTCTAGATCAACAAATCACCCATGATAAGCCAAAAGAAATTTTTAATAAAATAGATAAATTTTCTAACTTAAGAAGAACCGATCAAGACGGAAGATTTGAAGGTCTACCTAGCTTTGTGGATTATAGGTTAAGTAATGATTGCAATCTTTCTTGTCGGATGTGTAATGCTGAATCCTCTTCAAAGATAGAAACAGCGCTAAAGAAAACTGGTTTTGCTAAAAGTGAAGATTTAAATTTGATTGAGCAAAAAAAAACCCTCAATAAAACTCTTTTTGAACCAGAACTTAAAAAACTCATCGAAGATGGAAATATTACAAAAATGTATTGGGCCTCTGGTGAAGTATTAATTCAACCTTCCCATTGGAAGTTTTTAGAAGAATGTGTTCGTTTGGATCAGGCACAGAATATTGATCTCGTTTATAATACTAACCTCTCTTTCCCTTTAAGAAATTTAGAATCTAACGAAGAATTATTAAATAATTTTAACTCTGTCTCTTTCAAAGTTAGCTTGGATGGTACAGGTGAAATAGTTGAGCTCATAAGAGACGGGTTAAACTGGAACTTATTTTTAAAAAATCTTGATTGGTTAAGCAAGCATCATAAATTTAATCTAGAGTCTTTTTCAATAACACTATCAATCCTCACGATGTTGAATATAGAAACTTTTCTAGATTTTCTATATCACTACCAGATACCTTGCGATGTTTTTTTGTGTGAGATGATCGGGTTGTCAATACTCCACTCACCCCTAAGCTTAACCAAAGAAATTTCTAGCTCCTTGATAGATAAAGCTAAAATTAAGATAGGGAGTTTTGATGATCAGTTTTTGTTCAAAAACTTCTTAAAAACGTTCGAGTTACTTGAGGGTTCAGTAGAGCAAAAGCCAAGTCGAAAAGAATTATATTTTCTTTTCAAAGATAACTCAGAGCTAGACGAAATACTGAAGAGACCTTCATTGAAAGATCTATATAGTTCCTTCTCAGAATTAAATGGCTGGGTACCTTTGGAACAGGAGTTTATTTTTGATAAAAAAATAATTACAGAAGATATATTAGAAATCAAAGACCCCTACTGGCGAACAGTATATTCTGGAGCGGAAAAAGGTTTAGTTCTTAATCATACTTACCATCAATTAAATGATCTCAATTATTTTCTTCGCTCAACTATCTTAAATGGTTTTAACTTAAAAATGTCAGGTAGTTACCCAGGTCTTTTTTATAAACTTTTAAACGACAAAAAAGAGCCTAAAAAATTAAAGCTCTACAATGACCTAGTTAAAAATAAAGAGACATTTTTAAAGGAATACCCTTTTGTGTCTATTTCAAAAGTAAAACACCTTGGTCCTATATCCTTTCTGCTAAGAAACTCTAAGTTTCTAGTGTTAGGGAAAATGGCCGATTTATTAATAAGACCTTTTTCAGGACTTCTTTCAATGCATCTATATATAGAGCTAGAAAAAAACAAAGATTATAAGTAATTGAATTTAATGATGTTTTGAAGCTATTTTGTCTATAAAATTAACCACTTACATTGACATAAGACTTGCTGGCTAATATAAAGCCTTACTGAATGCGCAGCTGTAGCTCAGCTGGATAGAGTACTTGACTACGAATCAAGTGGTCGCAGGTTCGACTCCTGCCAGCTGCGCCATTTATTTCCCCCTATCTGATATCCCCAAAAATTAAGAAAATATAAGTATGAGAATCGTTCTTAATTATCTGAAATTAAAAGAAGACTCTAACCGTCTTGAGGTCCTTCATTGGGGACACTTCGCCTTTGTTTTTCTTGGAATTACCTTTGAGCTTTTTTATGGCCTAGGGCTATTGAGTTGGCTTTTGCATGTAGGCTGTCTATTTATTTTTTATAGATTATTTTTTATTACAAAAAAAGAACTGTTCTATTCCTTCTGGACGTTTAGCGCTATTTTATTTTTATTTCTATTGAATAAGATTCTGTTTTCTAGTTTACCCACAATGGAAATAAGGATGCTGTATTTTTTGGGTCTTTGCCTGCTTGGTATCGAAGTTTATATATTATCTTCACCAATTTATTATCCTAGAGTGAGTTGGTGGGAGTATGACTTTAGGTACAGAACAGACTTAAAGGTGTTAATAACAAATGAAAATAATGAATCAGATGCAAGGGTTACTGATTTGAGAAGAAACGCTGCCTGTGTAGCTTCTTTTGAAGAGTTTAAAGTAGGACAGGAAATAGAAATAAAGTCTGATAGTTACTTTAGTGGAAATTTAAAATTAGAAATTGTATCAAAAAGAATTTATTCCCTTGGTAGACCGTATAACTACGGAGTGAAATTTGTTCTAAATAGTGATGAGGAGTCAGTGGCCTATTCAGACTTGCTAAACCTTTGGAGAAATGAAACTCTTCGCAGAAGAGAGAGAAAATTCACTAAACAGAATAATGCATGAAAAATTTTAGAGAAATAGAATGGCATATGGAGACTGCTTTATTAGAAGCGGAAGCCGCCTATAAAATAGACGAAGTCCCTATAGGGGCAGTTGTTGTGGATCAGGACGGGGCCATAATTTCTAAATCTCATAATATAAAAGAATCGACTCATGACCCCTGTGGTCACGCCGAAATCTTGGCACTCCAAGAAGCAGCAAAAAAAACGAAAAATTGGCGGCTAAAAGGTTGCACCTTGTATATTACCCTTGAACCATGTGCAATGTGTCTTTCTGCTGCGTTGCACGCAAGGGTAGATCGGATTATTTTTGGAGCCTACGATAAAAAAGGTGGGGCCATAAGCCTTGGTTATGATCTTTTTAAAGACAAAAGGATAAATCATAATTGTGAGCTATACGGAGGAATTCTTCACTACAAGTGCTCAAATATTTTATCAAACTTCTTTAGAGAAAAAAGAAAGTTTCACGGCTGATAAGAGCCTCTTTATAGACACCCTTATTGATTTTGTGTAATTTTACAGCTTCAGTTGCGGAGGATTGGCCGAGTGGTCGAAGGCGCTCGCTTGGAAAGCGGGTATACCTCCGGGTATCGAGAGTTCGAATCTCTTGTCCTCCGCCATTCTTTATTTCTTTATTTCTTTATTTCTTTATCCCTTTATCCCTTTATCCCTTTGAGTTTTTCTTGGTCAGCTCAATAAGCTAATATGCTCTGCAATATTTCTAGCGCTTTAAGTTACTCGATAAGTTTGTTTATTGATTGTTGTATTAAAAACTCGAATATCAATGAATTTTAATACCTGGCGCACTGATGTGATTAATAATTATATATTGATTAATTAATAAATAATTATTAAGATTGGGGGTGTGAGTAGAGAAAAAGAGAAATCCAGCCTTTTATTGAGTGTTGCCGAGTCTGAAAGTGATTTTTTGGAAGTGGAAAAAAAGACCCTTTCGATAAGGCTAACAACGACTTCAGTTGAAAAAATATCTAAAAGGGTCGAAAAGCTAAAAGGCGAAAAAATGATGCCGGCTAAATACACTGCGAGCGGCTATTTATCTAAAATCATAGAAGATTTTGTTGATAGCTCTATAGATTTGGACGGTAATCTAAACGAGAAAAGCAATGGCCAATAAAGACCAGTTAAAAGCATTGATAAATTCATACTTTGAAGATGACTCAGAGAGATTTATTACTGTTGCTTTGCAAGTTGCTGCCAACGCTGCCAAGAAGGGACAAAATAATCTAGCTTCCGACATCAAAGAATTAATAGATAAAGGAAGAGAAAAAAGAAAATCTGTAAGTTCTCAAGAGACTTTAATTCCAAAGAAGATAAAAGGGGAACTTTCTGGATTGTTTAGCCTTACCCACCCAAGGGAAACGCTTAAAGATGTTGTCTTCTCTCAGGATATTGACACGTTTTTGTATAAGCTTTTAAAAGAACAGAAACAAAGATTTAGATTAAAAGATTTCGGTTACGAGCCTATTAGCAAGCTATTACTAACAGGTCCTCCGGGTACAGGGAAAACTCTAACCGCAAGTGTGATTGCGAATGAGTTAAACATACCTCTCTATACAGTTCAGTTTGAGGGACTACTTTCAAGGTTTATGGGTGAGTCTGCATCAAAGCTTAAGCTTGTTTTTGACCACATTAACTCTCATCGGGCGGTTTATTTGTTTGATGAGTTTGATGCAATAGGTGCAAAAAGAAATAAGAATAATGACGTTGGAGAAATTAGAAGAGTACTAAACTCATTTTTACAGCTTTTCGAGAACTCTAGAGGTGATAGCATAATAATTTCAGCAACTAACCATCCCGAGTTGTTGGATGATGCACTGTTTAGAAGGTTTGATAAAGTCATAGAATACAAGAACCCAGACTTAAGTGTTGTCGAATCTCTTATGAGAGATAGGTTATTTTCATTCGTAAAAAATAAAGTGAGTTGGAAAAAAGTTGCAGAGTACGCTGAAGGCATGAATCATGCTGAAATAGTTAGAGCATGCAATGAGGTCGCTAAGGAAATTATCTTAAATGATAACTTTTTTGTCGATGAGGAGTCACTTAAGCCTTTCTTTAAACAATAAACATTTTGTGATATTTAGATTTGGTCGTTAGCTTGTCCATGGGGGGTAACTTGGAACGGCCTAATAAAAATATACTATTGCCAAATAATTTCGTAAATTCTCACGATTATGTATACCCTCGCCCTGCAAGGGGTAATGCTAATAATGCTTATCCGACTCGAATTAATAGAGAGCGTCACGCAGAGACAGTGCTAGAAAAGTTGAATTTTGCTAGCAGAGAGCTTGAAGAGTTTCGAGAGGCTCAGAATTTAGAAGTTGAACCGGAAGGCTTTTATATTGAGGTGAAAGGAAAAGAAAAAGATGAGGCAGAAGGCGAAGAGTTTGAGCTAAAGTTTGAAAACTTAGAAGATAGTAGAACGGGTTTTGAGGTTGTTAGTTATAGAAAGAATGATGATGGCTCAGACCAAGTGGTCGTTTATGTTCCAGAAGGAAAAGTAGATAGATTAGAAAAGAAAATAAAAAAATCATTTGAAGAAAGTAAACCAAAGTTTTTAGTTGAAAGTATTAATGATTTAAAGTTAGCAATTTTGGAGTCGCTATGGACCAGTGATGGAAGTGATTATCCAGAGGATGAAAACTTAGAAGTGTATTGGGAAGTCTGGATATTTGGTACAGATGTAATATTGGGAAAATTTAATAACTTCTGTAGCACATATAATATTGAACAGTTCGGCAACCCTGTGGCTTTTGTTGATAGGTTTATGGTTTTAGTGAAATCTACCTCAAAAAACTTATCTAACATTTTACATTATCAAAAAATTATTTGTGAGCTAAGAAAACCTGCTGATACACCACATCCAATTATAGATGACATGAATATTGAAGAGCAGTTTGAATTGGCTACAGACTTTAATAATCGTATTAATCATGTCGAAAATGAAACAGAAGTATGGGTATTAGATACAGGGGCTAATATTCATAATCCTTTGCTTGAGAGTATTGTTGACCCTGAAAAACTAACTTCCATTGATGCTGAATGGGGCGTACACGATAGTCATCACTTATTTCATGGAACCAATATGATAGGAATTGTTCAGTATGGTGATATGTTAAAAAACTTACTGGATAATGAAACGATTGATATTAACCACAGTATCGGATCAGTGAAAATTCTTCCACCTATTGGTTCAAATAATGTAGCAAACTATCCATCGATAACAGAGCAAGCAGTCTCTCAGTCTGAAATAGCATCCCCTACTAAAGAGAAGATATATTCAATGGCGGTAACAGACCCTCATCTCGGAATAAAGGGAGAAGCAACTTCTTGGTCTGCTACTTTGGATAAAGTTTCTTATGGAGAAGGAAGCAATCAAAAACTTTTCATAGTTTCAGCTGGAAATGCTCGCTATGATGGATATCCTCTCAACTATCCAGAAATGAACGAGTTATTATCTGTACAAGACCCCGCACAATCTTGGAATGCTCTAACTGTAGGGGCATATACAAATTTTGATAATTTGCAAGAACCCAGTCTGCTTGGTGCCTGGTCTCCACTTGCAGACAAGGGCTCATTGTCTCCTACGAGTACAACTACTTTAACGTGGTCAAAAACTTCAAACTTTCCATTAAAACCAGATATTGTTCTTGAAGGTGGAAACTTAGCTGTTAACAACGAAGGGACAGAGGCTACAGAAACAGCTTCTCTCGGGGTTATCACCACAAGTGGTGCGAATAATAAAGTTTTCGATTACTCAACGGGTACAAGTAGCGCAGCCTCTTTGGCAGCAAATTTAACAGCAAAAATTCAATCTAGTTATCCCGAATATTGGCCGGAGACTGTAAGAGCATTAATAATTCATAGTGCAAGTTGGACTGAGCAGATGTTAAATGAATTTGCCCCGTTTAGCAGAAAAATAGAGGTACATTCACTTATAAGAAAGTATGGATATGGTGTCCCAGATATTGAATATGCTTTAGCCTGTGCAAAGAATGAGGTTACATTAGTCTCTCAAAGAACTTTAACACCATATAAACAAACAGATAGTGGTTATGTAACTTATGATAACTTTGATTTAATTGATTTGCCTTGGCCTACTGATGTTTTGAGGGAACTAGGTGATGCTGAAATAAAGATGAAAGTTACCGTGAGTTATTATATTGAGCCAAACCCCTCTAGAAGAGGGAGTATTAAAAAGTTTCAATATTCATCTTTTGGACTTCGGTTTACAACAATGTCACCAACCGATTCAGTAGAATCATTTCAAAGACGAGTATCTGGCTCTTTTGATGATGTTGACTCTACACAAAGTGATGATAATGATAATTGGTTTTTGGGTCCAGATTTAAGAACAAGAGGAAGTGTTCATTGTGATATTTGGAATGGTACAGCTGCAGAATTGGCAGGTAAATCAAAATTAGCAGTTTTTCCTGTAGGCGGATGGTGGAAAGAGCATAAGCGAAAGGCCAGATGGGAGGAATCTCTTAGGTATTCAATTGTAATTTCCCTTGAATCGCCTGATGTGACTACGGAAATATATAACCATGTTCAAAACGTAATAGAAACTGAGATCGAAGTTGAAACTGATATTGAAATTTAATAAGCGAGAATATTGGTCAATGAATAAACAATAAGTCTAATAATAACAAGTAGCAACAAGAGGAATTAGACTTGGATACCCCCGATATTCTGGTTGTTCTAGAAAAATGCATAATTAAACACGCTTGGAAAGCGGGTATACCTCCGGGTATCGAGAGTTCGAATCTCTTGTCCTCCGCCATTCTTATTTTTGCGTGACGCGCAATATTGACAACTTCTTGAAATAAACATTAAATAGCCGCGGTAATAGGGCGATGCAAGCAGTTGCTGGGTGAACTCCGCCAGGTCCGGAAGGAAGCAACGGTAGCCAAAGCGCTGCTGTGCATTTAGCCCTATTGCCGCTTATCTTTTTTTGCCACCCTTTTTTTTCCTCGGTAAACTCTCTCATTGGCAATTCGGCCGAATCGGGACCTAGTTTTTAATGAGCTATCAAGTACTCTCACGTAAATGGAGACCAAGAAAATTTGAAGATGTAATAGGCCAAGAGCATATTACAACCTCTCTTATGAATGCCTTAAAAAGAGGTAGAACGGGTCATGCTTATCTTTTTACGGGAACACGAGGAGTAGGAAAAACATCAGTTGCAAGAATTTTTGCTAAAAGTATTAGATGCGAAAACCTAGGAGATGATGGTCAGGCCTGTGAGGCTTGTGCAAGCTGTGAAAACTTTGCAGATACTCAGTCGTTAGATGTTATTGAGATTGATGGAGCATCAAATAACTCGGTTGATAATATTCGAGAGCTTATTAATAACGTTCAGTTTTTACCATCTACAGGAAAGTATAGAGTCTATATTATCGATGAAGTGCATATGCTTTCTTCAAGTGCATTCAACGCTCTATTAAAAACACTAGAAGAGCCACCAGAGCATGTGATCTTTATTTTTGCTACGACTGAGCCAGAGAAAATCTTAGATACGGTGTTATCTAGATGCCAAAGATTTGATTTTAGAAGTCCTAGTCTTGAAAAACTGAATGCTTTGATAGAAATGATAGCCGAAAAAGAAGGTATTACTTTTGAAAATAAAAATATCGTAGAAAAGATCAGCTTCTTTGGAAATGGTTCAGTTAGAGACTCGCTTAGTATTCTAGATCAACTTTTAACTTTTTCTGAAAATAATAATATTGATGAGAATACATTGTTCCTAGGTTTAGGCTTAGCAAAACAAACAAGTCTATACGAGTTAGCAGAACATATCCTTTCCGGGGATGTGAGGTCTATGAGCGAAGTATATCGAGGATTACAAACTGAAAATGTATCTTCAGAAAAAATTTATCATGGCTTGATTGATACTTTTTATGAACTCATAAACTCCTTAATGGGTGGAAAGACGGCTTATACCGCTTCATTGGATTCCTATGGACCCCAAGAGTTGATGTGGATATATGAAACCCTCTCTAAAGATCTTGAGTGGGCATCAAAGACTTATGATCTTGGAAAAACACTAGAAATTATTTTGCAAAAAATTTGTGTCAGGAGAGAAGAGCTAGGTCAAAAGGTTCAAAAAAAAAAAGATTGAAGTAAAAACTGAAGTAAAAAAAGTAAATAAAGAAGTAAAACCAGAAATTAAAGCCGAAAGTGAAGAACCTAAAAAAATAAAAATTCCTTTAGATATACCAGTTGAAAATGTAAAAGCTGAGAAACCAAAAACCGAAGAGCCAGTGGAACCAGCTAAACCAGCTCCAAAGGTTGAAGGACCACGGACTTGGAATGGTTTTTTAAATCATGTTCACGAAATCTCTCCTGCTACCGGGCATAACCTTGAGCAAGGTAATATAATTTCTGAGCCAAAAAAAATTGGAGAGACGCTGGCCGTAAAATTAGGTTTCCCTAAATCAGCAAAAGTATTCTATGAGTACCTTTCTCAGCAAGAAGTGAGAACAAAGATATTAGCAGAACTTTCAGTCTATTATGAAGTTTCATTGGATAAGTTAGAGCTAGAGTTTGATCTTAAGGGGCAAGAAGAAGAGTTTCACTCAGTTGCAAATATAAAAGACATGAAGCTAGAAGAAGCAATAAAAGAGAAAGAAAAAAATATGTTAGATAACCAACACCTTAAGATGGCCGAAAGCCTTTTTAATACTAAGGTTGATAAAGTTATCGTTAACAAAAAACAGTAGAGGATTTTATGGCTAAGAACCTAAATAACTTGATGAAACAAGCACAGCAAATGCAACAAAAAATGGCAACACTCCAGAAGGAACTAGAGTCTAGAGAGATGGAATTTTCCTCTGGTGGTGGAATGATTAAAATCAAGATAAATGGAAAGCAGGAAATATTAGACTTCTCCCTTGATAAAGAATGTGTTGATCCTAATGACGTTGAAATGCTGGAAGAAATGGTAAAAACGGCAGTTAATCAAGCGGTTAAGGAATCTCAAGATATGGTGTCTAAGGCAATGTCTAAGGTTACTGGCGGACTATCAATCCCAGGAATGTTTTAAATATATGGATCTACCCAAAACATTAGAAAATGCTGTATCTCAACTTAAAAGATTGCCAGGTGTTGGTGAAAGATCTGCATTAAGACTTTCACTGTCAATTCTAAATTGGGATGACGAAAATATTAAAAACTTAAGTTCAGGCATCGAAAACTTATTAAATATAAAGAAATGTGAAAGCTGTAATTCTTTGGCAGATGATATCTTGTGTGAGCTTTGCAAGGACCCTCGTAGAAATGAAAGTCAGATGATGTGTGTGGTTGAGTCTATGAGTGATCTTTTGGCCATTGAGAACAGTGGCGAGTTTGCCGGGAGTTATTTTGTATTAGGAGGTGTTTTAAATCCTCTTAAGGGAATCGGTCCAGATCAGCTTGGAATAAGTAAATTGTGTAAAAAAGTCATTGATGGAAATACGGAAACAGTTGTTCTAGCAATAAACCCTTCAATTGAAGGTGATGCGACTTGTTCATATATTAATGAAGTCCTCCCAGATACAATTAAAGTTGATAGAATAGGATTTGGAGTTCCCATAGGGGGAAGTTTGGAGTATTTAGATTCGTTAACGATATCTCAAGCTCTAAAGAATAGAAAATCGTTATAGGAAATTATGGTAGATAA
This sequence comes from Halobacteriovorax sp., assembly GCA_002720865.1. GTDB lineage: Bacteria > Bdellovibrionota > Bacteriovoracia > Bacteriovoracales > Bacteriovoracaceae. The sequence goes on along the minus strand of PBIO01000014.1, from coordinate 172,705 downwards.
AGATACTTTACGAAGTTCAATAGCTAGAGTTCTAAAGAAAAACTCCATAGAAAGTACGCTTATATTGGCGAGACAAGATGGCGTCGTGGTATTTGAGCAAGATCAAGAAATTAGTGAAAAAGACAAGCAAACTTTAGGAGCTCTAATGGCCGGGGCTTGGCAAGCAGCTGAGGCGATGGCTAATTTTTTTCCCGTTGAGGAGAAAAATTATTTTAGATTAGGATTTGATACATCCGATTCCGGAATCTATATCCTTCCCATAAATGCTTCTACAGAGAAGTTTTACTTGGGATTATTTTTTAAAAATGAGATTAATCCAGCGATTTTGAAAAACAAATTAAGGAATGTGTCTCAACAGATTATAGAAGAACTGAGTATATATTTTGATGCAAGGGAAAATATGGAAGAACCATTGTTTGAAAATATAACCGATGATGAAATCGAGAAAATTTTCTCGTTTGCAGGAGTTTAGTATGTCCTTTGTGAATTATCAGACGAAGGAAGTTAATTGTAAGATTGTCTTTTACGGTCCAGGTATGGGTGGTAAAACGACGAATATCCAATACGTATATAAGAAAACAGCCGGCGATTCGCGCGGAGATATGATTAGTCTTAGTACTGAAAATGAAAGAACTCTCTTTTTTGATTTCTTACCGCTTGATTTAGGAGAAATAAGAGGATTTAAAACTCGGTTTCATTTATATACAGTTCCTGGCCAAGTTTTTTATGAGGCAAGTCGAAAATTGATCTTAAGAGGAGTTGATGGAATCGTGTTTGTTGCTGATTCACAAGTTGAACGAATGGAAGCCAATTTAGAAAGCCTTCAAGGAATGGAGAAAAACCTCAAGGAACAAGGTTATGATATTGAGCAGCTTCCTATTGTTATGCAATGGAATAAGAGGGATTTACCTAACGTTGTTTCAATTGAAGAACTTGAAAGTAAATTGAATAAGAGAAATCTCCCTTCATTTGAATCTGTAGCGACAGATGGAGTTGGTGTCTTTGAAACACTGAAAACAATTAGTAAACTAGTTTTGATGAACCTAAAATCGGGTCTTTAGCTCAAAAGTTTTTTGTATTGTAGATAAATAATATGAGCTTCTAAAAGAGCTTCTTGATTGTAAGAGCTAGACCTGGTTCCAACAAGATGGTGACCTTTAACAATACCAAAATTGTGAGAATCAAAATAGCTTGGAAATAATGCGTTTTCAGCAATGACTATGCCATCATTTAACTTTTGATTCTGGAAAAAAGCTTTTGTAAGCATCATCCAAAAATGACTCTCATTCCAATTTGATTCCATCGCCAATGATGTATAAAAATCTAAACTAGGCAATCTTTCATGATTATTAAAAAACCAAGTTTTTTGTCTTTCTTGAGAGAGGGATTTTTGAAATTCATTAAACAAAAAATCATACTGCTTTTCGAAAAACTTATAAATCTGATTGTCAGAGTAGTCATGCAAAGAATTAACGAACTTTAAAATTTTATGATTTAAGTGATCAGCTCCAAGAATAGGGCTTGCAATAGTTGATAATCCACAAATATGCTTCTCGCTAAACTCAGGATTATCTACAAGAAAATGAAGGCAATCTAAACCACCTTTTGAAAAGGCCAAGAGCCATAACTTTTCATCAGGATTATCATTAGAATAGTCTAATAATTGATTCTTTAACAGATCCGCATTGTGCTTCACACTCTTGGTTCCATGTACCTTAGGGCATATATAATGTGTACCTAGGTTTTTAGATAAATGTTGGGCACCTCTTTCAAATGCAGCATTTGAGAAAATTTCATTTAAGACACCGGAAACCAGGACTATTGTGGAGTCGAGTTTTACAATATCATTGGTTATTAAATAGTTTTCGTCTTCATGTTTTAAAATTTGATCTTTAAATATGGCATTAAACACTTCTTTCGCGCCCGCTGTATGAGGGTCGATTTCCTCTAGGGAGTACACGGACCTTATTAATTGCTTTTCAAGATCTGATAGTTTTGGCTTTTCTTCATTATTGAATTGAACATGTGAAACTAAGTATCTTAGAAATGTTCTAGAGATATAAACACCAGAGGTTGTTAGTCCTCTGAGAAGAATTATTAAACTTTGAGGTGAAGGGTCTGAGCTGAAGTCCTCTACTCTGGCCAATATTTCGCTAAGGCTTACTTTTGCAGCCTTTTTGAATAAGCCCCTTTTTTTGAAACTTTTTTGAATATAATTTTCAATGTATGTTCTTAATTCCATATCTGTTATTATGTGGGAGATTTGTATTTTGACACTCTGAGTGATTTGAGTCAAATTTGGAAAAAATAGGGAGTATATTTATGTCAACAATCGGTATTATAGGTGGAAGTGGGATTTATGAACTAGAAGGGATAAAAACTATTAAAGAACATAAAGTAGAAACTCCCTTTGGTAGCCCAAGTGACTCAATTATTGAAGCAGAGGTCGAGGGTGTTACGGCCTTTTTCCTACCACGTCACGGAAGGGGTCATAAATTATTGCCATCAGAAGTAAATTATAGAGCAAATATTTATGCTTTAAAAAAACTTGGAGTGGAATACATAGTTTCAGTATCTGCTGTTGGAAGTTTGAAAGAGGAATTACCCCCTAGAACTTTTGTAACTCCTGATAATTTTATTGATTGGACCAAGGGAAAAAGGGAGAGGACTTTTTTTGGAAACGGTATTGTCGCACATGTTTCAGCAGCTTATCCCGTTGATGAGAAGCTTAGAGAAATATTAATAGATTCCTGTAGGGAATGTGACGTGAAAAGTTCGGATGGGGGGTCTTATATTTGCATTGAGGGGCCTCAGTTTTCTTCAAGAGCGGAATCTGAAATTTATCGTAGCTTTGGTGCAAGTGTTATAGGTATGACAAATGTACCTGAGTCATACCTAGCTAAGGAAGCGGGAATGGCTTATGCAACTATTGCTATGGTAACGGATTATGATTGCTGGAAAGAGGAGCATTGTTCGGTAGATGAAATCATGAAGGTTATGAAGGATAATAACGCTAACGCAAATAAAGTTGTGAAGCTGGTATTAAAAAAACTCCATGAAAACCAATTTGAATTTCCTAAGGAGAACAGAGTAGGAATTTTGACACCAATAGATAGTCTAAGTGAACAACAAAAAGAAATCGTAGAGGTTTTAACTAAGTAATGACATACGAATTTGGAAACCATGAATCTGTTCTAAAAATAGAAATTGTGGAAAACATTAAAAATTTGTTGAAAGATAAAGAAAATATTCTTGGTGCTGACCTGACGTTTGGTGGCGGGGGTCATGTCTTTTCCATTTTAGAAGAAAGACCAAATTCGAAAATTATTGGATTTGATCAAGATCCAGATGCGATCGCAACTGGTAAAAAGAAAATTGAAGAATCACCATTCTCGAAAGATATAGAATTAATCTATTCAAACTTTGTAAACTTTCCTAAGAAATTCGAAGAATATAAAGAAACTCATGGTGTACCAGGGATAGATTTCGTAACAATCGATTTAGGGGTTTCAAGTCATCAGTTTGATAAAGCAGAAAGAGGATTTTCTTATAGAGAAGATGGTCCTTTGGATATGAGGATGAATTACGGGGACGATGAAGCTATTACAGCTGCAGATGTTGTTAATACTTATGATGAAGAAGACTTGGCCAATATAATTTATAAATATGGCGAAGAAAGATTAAGTAGAAGAATTGCGCGAAATATTGTTGAGAAAAGAAAAGAAAATCCATTTAGAACCACTAAAGAATTAGAAGAGGTTGTTTTTTTATCTTACCCTCCGGCGCAACGACATAAGAAGCCTCACCCTGCAACGAGGACGTTTCAGGCCTTACGAATTGAAGTAAATCAAGAGCTTACAGTTATAGAAAAATTAATACCTGAGTTATTTCCTTTATTAAATATAGGGGGAATAATTCAAATTATTAGCTTTCATTCTTTGGAAGATAGAATAGTAAAATGGTCGTTTAAAGATGCAGCCAAAGAAGATGAAGGATTAAAAATTTTAACAAAAAAACCAGTTTTGCCAACACAAGAAGAAATTTTAAACAATCCAAGGGCGAGAAGTGCTAAACTAAGAGTAATACAAAAGATTAATTAGCAGGGATCTTATGTCTACTCGAGTAAAACGAAAAATAAAAATAAGTGATAAACTTAAAGACACATTTTTTAGTAGCCACGGTTTTCCCCTTTCCTTAACTTTTATAACAATTTCGATTTTGTTTGTTCTTTTCAGAATGAAAGGTGTTGAGTTGGATTATAAAGTTAATGAAGTAAATTCAAAAATTGAAAAAAGCTTAATGGAAAATAAAGAACTAAAAGCTAAAAAAGCTAAACTTCTATCTACGAAGAACTTAAGATCCATGGCAACTAATCATAATTTAAAGCAACCAACTCAAAAGCAAATAATTGTGGTTCCTTAGGACTTATGGAAAATAAAGAACTAAAGCATAGAATCTACTTTATTTTGGGAATGTTCCTACTGGCCTTCACATTAATCTTGGCAAAAGCACTTAAGTTGCAAGTAATTGATAAAAAAGAATTAATAAGTAGAAGTAAGTCACAGTTTATTCGAGAACGAAAAGTTTATCCTAAACGTGGAATTATATACGATCGAAATAAGAATCCCTTAGCGCTTAATATACAAACCTATAGTATCTTCACCATACCTAAAAATTTAAAAGCGGATAAGACAAGCTATAAAAAATTGGCTAAAACTGTTCCCGCTTTAACCTACGGTAAAATCATAAAAAAAATAAAAGGCCGTGAAAGATATACTTGGTTAGCGAGAAAAATATCTTTAAATAAAGAGCAAGTGAAAGAAATTAAGAAGATTCCCGGGATCTATATTGAATCCGTCCCTAAAAGAATCTATCCAAATCATGAATTATTTTCGCAGGCCTTAGGTTTTGTAGGAATAGACAATATAGGATTGTCAGGGATTGAGTATAGCTTTGATAAAGAGCTAAAGGGTGAGCCAAGAAGTATACGTTATGTTAAGGATGCGAAAGGAAGAGCGATAAAAATGCAAAGCTCGAGCCTTAAGGGAAAACCTCTAGAGTTAAACCTCACTATAGATAAAGACTTGCAGGCAATTGCTGAAAAAGCTTTGAAGGACTCAGTCGAACAGTTCAAAGCTAAAAAAGGCGGAATTGGTGTCATAGATGCAACTACCGGTGAAATTTTAGCAATGGCTAATTATCCAACGTACGATCCAAATGTTTTGAAGAAGAGTGAAAGAGACTATAGGAAGCTATCTTTTGTTTCTGATCCGTTTGAGCCTGGGAGTACATTTAAAGTTTTTACTGTTGCTTCGGCGTTGGAAAATAAAATTGCAAGGATAGATACTAACTATTACTGCGAAAGGGGACAGCTAAAAGTTGAAGATCACGTGATAACAGAAGCTGAGTCTAATAAAAACTATGAATGGTTATCAGTAGAAGAAATAATTATGTATAGTTCAAATATTGGAACCACAAAAATGGCCTTTGATCTAACTTATCCGAGACTTAATGAGACCCTTAGAGAGTTTGGATTTGGTAAAAAAACAGGAATTGAGCTTTCAGGAGAATCAAGAGGAATTTATAACGAAAACGAAAATGTATCCCCGCTAACTTTAAGTAATGTCTCTTTCGGCCAAGGGGTAGCAGTTACTGGTGTGCAAATGCTTGCGGCTTATGCTGCGTTGGCAAATGGTGGATATTATATACCTCCCACAATTATAAAGAATGGGAATAAAGAGCGTAAAAGAACTCGAATCATAGATAAATCTACTGCTGATCAAATTACCAATATTTTAATTAAAGCAGTTGAGGACGGGACTGGTGGTAATGCTAAGATTCCATATTTTAAGATAGCAGGAAAAACAAGTACTGCTCAAAAGGCTGGAAAGAATGGAGGCTACGAAGGCTATATTCCAGGGTTTATTGGTTATCCGGTAAATATTAAAAATCCATTTGTGATCTACGCTTATGTTGATGAGCCAGGAAGTAAGAAATATTATGGAAATCAAATAGCCGCCCCGATATTTAAAAAAGTAGCGGAGTATATGCTTTATAAAACTAAAGAGTTTGACCAGATGGCCATAAAGAAACCTAAGATGGGTAGCGACATAGATAAAGTACGATTTAAGCAATCGGCTGCAAAAAGATATAGTGGTGAGGGAATAGTTCCAAACTTTATAGGCTTAGATAAAAAATCAAGCACTCGCCTCGGTAAAAAAATTAAAGCAAAGATAAAATCAATTGGTATAGGTGTTGTTAAGTCTCAGTCGCCTGCACCGGGATCCGTACTTACCAAAGATATTGAAATTTCTTTGAACTACTCACCTCCAGTATATGAATAAAGCGCAACTTCTAAACCAACTTGAAAAATCAGACTCTGAATATTTAAATTTTGAAAATGATTTCAAATTTCAAGACTTAACCACAAATCTTCAAAACTCGAATGATAAGATAGCAGCGGTTTATAATTTTAGTGATGAAGCCTCTGAGGCTCTATTCAAGGAAAGGTTAAGTAAGGTTAGTCCTGTCCTTTTATTTCTCAATAAAAAACCAAGCTTCAATATTAAATGCCCAACTGTAGTTATTGATTTCAAAAAAGAAAATATAATATTGGAATCTATTCTAAACTCTTTATATCCAATTAACGCTAGTACCCCCAAAGTATTGGGGGTCACTGGCACTAACGGAAAATCAACATGTGTCTGTCTATGTGAGCAGCTATTATTACAGCAAGGTATACCTTCTGGTAGTTTAGGAACTGTTGGTGTTACGGCCAATGGTGAAATCTTGGATTTAGGTATAACTGGTACGACTCCTTCATATATAGATTTAAGAAGAATATTAAGCTCACTTTCTTCAAAAATTAAGTTTTTATTCATGGAAGTTAGCAGCCATGCGATAGATCAAAAACGCCTTGGAAGTATAAAGCTATCGGGAGCTGGTTGGACCTCTTTTAGTCAGGATCATTTAGATTATCATGGAACTATGGAGGAGTACTTTAGGGCTAAGGCAGAAATCGTAGATCTGTTTATAAGCTCAGATACAAAGTTAGTGGTACCACCTGCACAAGAAAAACTTTATCAAGAAATAAAAGATTTTTTAAATGGAAGTGGTAGAGATTCAAACCTGTTAAAAGCAAGAGAGCTTAGTGAGTTTAGTGTAGGAGAATTGCCTCCCTTTTTTAAGGTACATTATAATAAGGATAATTTAGCACTTTCACTTGAGCTTGTTTCAGAGTGGATTGACTTTAAAAAAGTTAAATTAGATACACTCTCAACACCTAAAGGGAGATTTTCAGTATTACCGGTTAAGGGCGCCTTTGCTATTGTTGATTACGCTCACACACCAGATGCAATAGAAAACTTAGTTGAAGCTACGGTAAAAGCCTTTCCTGACTCAAGAGTGATAACTCTTTTTGGCTGCGGAGGAGATCGAGACAAAACTAAGAGACCTAAAATGGCCATGGCGGCCGAAAAGTCGAGTACGGAAGTGATTGTTACGAGTGATAATCCTAGATCTGAAGAACCCGAGAATATTATTAATGATATTGTGGCGGGTCTAAAGAAGAAGCCATTACTTGTAGAAGTTGACAGGGAAAAGGCTATAAAAGAAGGTGTTAAAAATCTACAGGATGGTGATGTTCTTCTTATTGCCGGTAAGGGTCATGAAGAATATCAGGAAATAAAAGGCGAGAAAGTATTTTTTAGTGACTTTGCTGTGGTTGATTCGATTCGAGAAGAAAATGATTAATTTAAAAAATTTTGTTGAAAAAAATAATGATGAGTCTTTAGGGAAAGTTCGTTCTGTGAAAAGAGTTTCAACTGACACAAGAACAATTCAAGAAGGCGACCTCTTCCTCGCACTTTCAGGTGAAAACTTTGACGGTAATAAGTTTATTAATGCTGCGATCGATAAAGGCGCTTCAGGATGTGTCTATAGAAAAAGTGACGGATTTGATTCGTCGGAGTTATACACAAAATACCCAGAAGTTTTTTTTATTGGTGTTGATAACACAGAAAAATATTTGCAAGACTTAGCTAAATATCATCAAAAGTCTTGGCGTGAAAAAGTAAAAAATTCAGTCACAATAGGGATAACAGGTAGTAATGGAAAAACTACCACCAAAGAGTTGTTAGCGGCGATTAGTGAATCTATTTTCCCAAACGAAGTACTTTATACGAAAGGGAACTTAAACAATCATCTGGGTGTACCGATGACTATGCTCAGGTTGGAAGATACACACAGAATTTGTATCCTCGAAATGGGCACGAACCATCCAGGAGAAATTTCATTTTTATGTAATTTAGGTGATCCCAATGCCGGAATTATTACTACCGTTGGGCAATCACATCTCGAATTTTTTAACACTGAAGAAAATGTCTTCAAAGAAAAGAGAGCGTTATTTGATTTTGTTAATAAAAAGAAAGGTTGTTTTTCCTATGATGGTGACAACCGACATCTAAAAGCTCTCCCTGTCGATAATATAACTGCATCGGTTGGATTTGAATTTGGTAATACGAAAGCGGAACTATCAGGAAGAAATATAAAATTAAAAGGCAAGGTAGATCTAAACTTGAATGCTCCTTATCTTTTTGGAATTCATAACTTTAAAAATCTTGCGCTTTCAGCTGCTTTATTGGCTCAGCTTTTTCCAGAGAAAATTAGTGAGATTGAATCGAGCTGCCTGGAGCTAAAGCTTCCTAATAATAATAGATCGGAGTTGATTGAAAGAGATGGAAAAACAATCTTTCTGGATGCTTATAATGCCAACCCCTCTTCAATGATTGCTTCTCTTGAAACCTTTGTGACCTTTCTAAAAGAAAACTCTAAGGAGCTGTCAAAGAGTATGTTCATACTTGGTGATATGAATGAGCTGGGTAGTAAAAGTCCTGAATATCATGAGGAAATTGGAAAGCTTTTAAAAACAATGAACATAGATAACGTTATATTTATTGGTAGATTTAGTGAGTTCTATAATAAGGGATACTCTGCGAGTGGAAAGTGTTACGCTAGCGTCGATGAATTTAGCCACGATTGGACCAATTGCTATAAGCAATACTCTAACTTCTTTCTAAAAGGGAGTAGAACTTTACAATTGGAGACACTCGTGGCACTTAATTAATACCTAAGTATTCAAAATTTATGGGTCCCTATGCTTTATCACTTTCTTTATCCGTTAAGTCAGTCTGTTTCCGCGTTTAATATTTTTAGATATATAACGTTTCGCGCAATCGTAGCTTTTTTAATAGCGGCGGCAATATCAATTATTTGGGGAAAGGCTTTTATAAACTTTATGAAGTTAAAGCAGTTTGGCCAAGTTATTCGAGATGATGGCCCTGAGAGTCATTTAAAAAAGGCGGGAACTCCGACTATGGGTGGGGTTTTTATTCTTGGCAGCATTTTATTTGCGTTGTTTTTCTGTGGCAACTTTTTGTCAGCCCCATTCTTGGTAACAATGTTTGTTTTAAGCTCGTATTTTGCCCTGGGATTTTTGGATGATTATCTAATTGTTTTGAGGGGTAATACTGATGGCGTTTCAGCTAAGGGAAAGCTTGTTTGGCAGATTTTAACTGCCTTGGCCGCTTCTTGGTATCTCTACTATCAAGGAGTTATTGATACCCAATTTTATGTTCCTTTTGTTAAGGGACCTCTTTTCGATATGGGTGGCATCGGCTACGTTTTGTTCTCAACTTTAGTTATTGTCGGCTCCAGTAATGCGGTTAATCTAACCGATGGTCTAGATGGTTTAGCTATTGGTCCAATAATTACAAGTTCCGTAACTTTAGCATTACTTGCTTATGTGTCGGGGCATCGCGAAATTAGTAGCTATTTATTTATCCCATACATCGATGGTGTGGGCGAGTTGAGCGTTTTAGCTACTGCCATAATTGGTGCTGGTGTAGGCTTTTTATGGTACAACTCTTACCCAGCTCAAATATTTATGGGTGATGTAGGGTCTTTGTCTCTTGGCGGCACATTGGGAACAATTGCAGTCATAACGAAGAATGAAATTTTATTTGTCTTAATTGGTGGCGTGTTTGTAGTTGAAGCCTTGTCGGTGATCTTACAGGTAGCATCCTTCAAGTTAAGGGGAAAAAGAATTTTTAAAATGGCGCCCATTCACCACCATTTTGAGCTGCTAGGCTGGCCAGAGCCAAAAGTTATTGTCCGATTTTGGATTATTAGTATTTTTCTGGCGTTGGTTGCGATTGCGACCCTTAAGATGAGGTAAATTGAATGGAACGTTTTAAAAATAAGAAAGTTCTTATTGTTGGTATTGGTAGAACAGGCTTTACCCTTATTAACTTTTTCAACAGACTTGAGTGTTTGATTAGAGTTACTGATATAAAACCCATCTTTGATTTAAATAAAGCCGTTAAAAAATTAAAGAAGATTTCTCCAGCTCCTGAAATGACTTTCGGAGAGCATAGGGATGAAGATTTTTTAGATGCCGATGTGATCGTTTACACTTCGTCGGTAGATCCAATGCTTCCTCAGTTAGAACTAGCAAGGCAAAATGGAAAAGAAGTTTATAGCGAATTTGGCTTAGCTAATAAGCTTTGTAGAAAACCAATTATTGCTGTTTGTGGAAGTCAGGGTAGAACAACCGTTGCTCATATGATTGGTTTTACTATGAAGCTAGATGGTAAGAATGTTTTTGTTGGTGGAACCAGCGAAAGTCCATTCATTGAATATTGTATGCTTCCTAATAAAGAAGAAATTGATTATGTAATCGTTGAAGTTTCTGCAATTCAAATGAGAAGCCTACAAAACTTTCATCCCAAATTAGTAGTTTTTACAAATATTAGTGAAAAATATCCAGAGACACACTTTAGGTCTGTTGGTGAATATATCGAAACTAAGCTTTCGATTATTAAATCACTTTCGCCTGATGATACTCTAGTTGTTAATTTTGACACTCTTGCAAATAATACATTTTTTAGAAACGCGAATTGCCAAACGTATTGGTACTCAAGAAGAAGCTTTCTAAAAATGGGTGTTATGAATGAAATTCAAGGAACTCATTTTCATGAGAGAAGAATCCATAGCAATATTAATTACCATTCAGAATTTAAAGTAAATAAAATGAGAATTGTAGGTCAAGATAATAGAGAAAATCTACTTGCTGCAATTACGGCCTGTAAGGCGCTCGATGCTTCAGATAAAGCTATACAGAACTGTATTGAGAAATTCCCAGGAATTCCACACAGAATTGAGTTTTTAATGGAGAAAAATGGAGTTTCTTTTTATAACGACTCTAAAGCTGAAAAAATGGAAGATATGCTTAAAAGCATTGCTTCTTATAAAAACCCAGTTATTTTAATTGCTGGTGGAAAAGACAATGAAGAGATTGAGTTCGAACCTTATGCCGATGAAATCATAAAGCATGCCAGAGTGCTTGTATTAGTTGGTGAGTGTAAAGAGCGTCTGAATAGGGCCCTTGGCGAGCACCCTCAAACATATATAGTAGGAAGCTTTGAAGAATCAGTCTTATTTGCTTATCAAAAAAGTAGAACTGGAGATACCATACTACTTTCCCCGGGTAATGGAAGTTCGGACTTTTTCAGAGATTTTGAAGAGCGTGGCAATTACTTTAAGAAATTGGTCTACCAATTGTAATTGAAAATACAACTAGCAGATTTTATAGGGTTTGTTAAAATAACCTTATGGAAGATAAGTTAGAAGATCTACAAAGTACCACAAAATTAGTCGTTATTTTCACGTTAATCTTATCAACGATTGGCGTGATCATGGTCTATTCATCAAGTTATATTTTTGCTCAAGAGCAATATGGAAATAGTAATTACTATTTTTTCAAACAAGTATCCTTTTTATCAATCGGGACTTTCATAGCATTCGTTATTTCTAAAACCAAAGTTTCATTTTGGATGAAGTACGGGCATATCGTTAACTGGTTAATGACGGTATTCTTGTTGGCTACTTTTTTTCCAGGTTTTGGAAAAGTTGTTAAGGGTGCAAAACGTTGGCTTGATTTAGGTTTCTTTGGTTTTCAGCCAGGTGAGATTGTAAAATACACAGTCTTGCTAAGTGCAGTTAGTTTATTTGAAAACTTTAGTTTATTTGATAAGAATACTAAAATTAATAGAGCAGTAGGTATAATCGTGCCACTCATGCTACTTCTCCTACAGCCAGATTTTGGTTCCTTTACGATTTGCTTAATCATAGTTCTCTATGCTTGCTTCCTAAGCTCATTTCCGCGAAAGATTTTTTACTGGGGATTTGGTGTGGCTATAACGGCACTTATTCCAATTCTTATTTCTCAACCTTATAGAGTTAAGAGGCTATTTGCCTTTTTGGATCCATGGAAAAACCCTCAGACATCTGGATTTCAAATAATTCAATCCTATTTGGGTTTCGCAAATGGTTCAATTTTTGGGACAGGTCTTGGAAATAGTAATGAAAAATTATTCTATTTACCAGAAGCCCATAATGACTTTATTTTCAGCGTTATAGGTGAAGAGCTTGGGTTTATAGGGGTTTTTACAATTGTGCTCCTATTTTTTCTGTTTAATTTGTTTGGTCAAAAATTGGCCCTTCTTATTAAAAATAGAAGTCATTCAATTATTGTATCTTGTGTTGTTTTCTTAATCTCTCTACAAGCAACACTAAATATGGGAGTTGTTCTTGGACTACTACCTACGAAAGGGTTAAACCTTCCCTTTATTAGCTCTGGTGGATCAAGTCTATTAGCTAACGCGTTTGGAATAGGATTGATTTTGAGCGCCATAAATTCATATCGCAAAACACTTTTAGTTCAAGAAAATCCATTTGCTCGAGACGAAATTTTCTCTGAAACATTACCTTCAATGAGCCAAACAAGCCCGTCTTTGTCAGAAAAGAGATTTCCCGCAAGCAGATTACCAAGGTAAGGAGTACGAATTGTTTAATTTAAATAAATCTGTAAAGGTTCACTTTATAGGAATAGGTGGAATTGGAATGAGTGGGATTGCTGAAATCTTACTCAGTCTTGGCTATAAAGTGTCTGGTTCTGATATGGCCTCATCGGCTAACACAGAAAAGCTACAAAGCTTAGGAGCGGAAGTTTATAAAGGACACGCAAGTGAAAATTTAAAAGACGTAACGGTAGTTGTATATAGCTCCGCAATCGATGAAACGAACCCAGAAATAAAAAGAGCCAACGAAGAAAGTATTCCGATTATGAGAAGGGCAGAAATGTTAGCTGAGCTTATGCGATTAAAAAAAGGAATCGCTGTTGCTGGCACACATGGAAAAACAACTACGACCTCTATCTTGGCAACCATACTAGAAGAAAGTCGTTTTGAGCCTACTTATATTATAGGTGGGATCGTAGAAAACTTAGAGGGACATGCAAAAGTTGGTACAGGTGAATTTCTTGTAGCTGAGGCTGACGAATCAGATGGATCTTTTCTTCTTTTAAATCCAATTATGTCAGTAATCACTAATATAGATTTTGATCATCTTGATCATTACAAAACAAAAGAAAACTTGATAAAGGCCTTTGAGGATTTTACTAATAAAGTTCCTTTTTATGGATGTTGTGCTTTGAATGCTCACGACGAGATTATCAACTCTTTAATTCCTAAAATGAAAAAGCCACATATTACTTACGGAATTCTTGATGAGGGCGTTGAGGCCAATATAGGTGCAAAAGATATCAAAATGAATCCTGAAATTGCAGAGTTTAGTTTGATTGTGGATGGAAGAGATTTAGGGAAAATAAAAATTCAATTACCAGGAAGGCATAATATTTTAAACGCGCTTGGTGCTATCTCGATGGCCTACTCGATGGGGGTAAAAGAAGAGCTAATACTCTCTTCAATTCAAAAATTTAAAGGAGTCGGGAGAAGACTTCAGAACCTTTATAAAAAAGATGGGTTTGAATTAATCGATGATTATGGTCACCACCCCACAGAAATCAAAACTACAATAAAAACAATGAAAGATACCAGAAAAGAAAAAGAAGTAATTGTTTTCTTCGAGCCTCATAGGTTCTCAAGAACAAGAGATTGCTGGGATGAGTTTCTTCATAGCTTTAATGATGCCGATAAAGTTTTTATTGCACCAATTTATCCTGCGAGTGAAAAGCCAATAGAGGGAATAACAACAGAAAGGTTAGTAAAGGATATAAATCAATTGCATCCGGGTCTATGTGAACAGGTTGGATCGATTGATGACATAGGTAATCTTATTAAGCCTTTTCTCAATAAAGATGCAGCATTTTTGTGTTTAGGAGCTGGAGCTATTGGAAGAAAAGCGCGAGAGTGGGCCAGTGGAAAATAGTAAGTTATCGGATTTGATTTCCAAGATAGGTGATGTGGAATTAGAGGAATCAAAGGATCTTACTAAGTATTCCACTATGAGATTGGTGGCCATTGGAGATCTCATAACCGTAAAGTCTCTTGCTGCACTTAAACAACTCCTACCAAAACTGAAAGATAATAAAATTAATTATCGAGTTATTGGATGGGGTGCAAATCAGCTTTTACCCAAAACCTCTGTGATTCCTTACTTAATGTTGAACTTTCCATTTGAGAAGAGTTATTTAGATGAAGTTAGGAATGAATATATTCTGCCAGCATCTGTTTCACTTTCTGTTCTATCATCTCACGCTGTAAAAAATGGACTGAAAGGATGGGAAGTCTTTACTGGAATTCCGGCTTCTTTAGGTGGTGCAATTTTTATGAATGCAGGCACAAACCTTGGTGAAATATGTAATATAGTAAATGAGGTTTACTTGATTGATAGTAAAGGTCATGAGAGGACCGTCATCGTAGATAAAAATTCTTTTAGTTATAGAAAAAATCACTTTCTTGATGAAGGTGATGTAATTACAGGGGCTAAGCTCACACATCATGGTCAATCACCTGATATCACGACACAAATTAAGGAATATTTAGCACTAAGAAATAGAACTCAGCCTTTAAAAGAATCGACCTGTGGTTGTATTTTTAAGAATGATAAAAAGTCTAACAAGGTTTGCCCTGCGGGAATGTTTATCGATATAATAGGGATGAAAGGATTCACAAATAAAAGAATTCAAATAAGCCCAAAGCATGCCAATTTTATGGTGAATACTGGGGGCGCAAACTTTGAAGATATTTGTGAAACCATTGCCATCGTACAGAAAGAATTGAAACTTCAGTATGGTGTTGACTTTGAAACCGAGGTAAAACTTAACTAATGAAAAAAGCAACCCTGATAATATTATTTTTAATACCTCACCTGTCATTTGGGGCCGTAAATAATAATCTTTCATCAGAAAGAAAAGGCAAATATAAATACAGAACAAGTTTTGGAATGTGTCCCTCAAGAACAGCTGGAAGTTTCGCGCTTCAGTTAATGAAAATTTTTGATGATGTAAAATCACTGAAAAAACTAAAAGAAAAAATCACAAAAGAAAAACTAGATAAAAAACACTATATTTCTAGTTATAAAATTAATTATAACCCTTTAAAGAATTCGCTATTTATGAGTTTTGATTGCCCAAAACCACTAATGAAAGTTCAGCTTTATAAGGAAAATGGTCTTGAGTCATACGAAGCTATCTTAGTTGATAGTGGCGAATTAATTGATCCAACTTATGAAGTTCTTCTCAGAAGTGAGAAAAAGTTAAAAAAGGCTTTACCCTTCTTGGCCTTACCTGTTCAGAAAATGGATAAAGGTGTCCAGAAAAAGTTGACTGATTTGATTAAGAATATGGATCCTATGGTTTCAAGATCTATTAGTGAGGTAATACTGGGGGAAAAGAAGGATTTGACGATCATCTTGTCCCTAAGAGGTACGCCCTCAAGTGTTTTTCTCGGTCCTGAAAACTGGAGTGAAAAGATCAGAAAAATGGAAAGAGTCGTTAAATATCTGGACAAAAAACGTAAGATTCCCGCAATAATCAATTTAACCAATTCCAAAAAAGTGGTTGTCAAGTTTAGCGACAAATTCTAAAATTTTTGTGGTGCCTTATAAAATTAATAAGGTATCGAATATACAGAATGGACTCTGTTTGAACTGAGAAAGGATTCTCATGAACGAAAAAAGTATCATTGTTGGTCTAGATGTTGGTACCACCAAAGTTTGCACAATTGTTGGATCTAAAACAGCAAGTGGCGAACTTGAAATTATTGGTATCGGAACACACCCCTCTCATGGCCTTAAAAAAGGTTCAGTAGTTAATATTGATAAAACTGTAAAATCAATTCAATGCTCACTTGAAGAAGCAAGATTGATGGCCGGTGTAGATATTACTTCAGCGGCAATTGGAATCGCTGGTAGTCATGTTTATAGTTTCAACAGCTCAGGTGTTGTTGCAATTAAAGGTCAAGAAATAACAGAAGAAGATATCGATCGTGTTTTAGAGGCGGCTAAAGCTGTTGTTATTCCATCAGATAGAGAAATCCTTCATGTAATTCCTCAAGAGTTTAGGGTTGATAATACAGGTGGAATTAAGAACCCTCTTGGTATGTGCGGTGTTAGGCTTGAGGCCCATGTACATATTGTTACAGGTACAGTTTCATTAATTCAAAATCTCGTTAAATGTGTAGAGCAAACAGGCGTGATTGCTGAAAATGTAATTTTACAACCAATTGCTTCTTCAGAGTCTGTTTTAAGCCCTGAAGAAAAAGATTTAGGTGTTGTGCTAGTGGATATTGGTGGAGGCACTACTGATATTGCTATTTGGAAAAATGGTAGCTTGATTCATTCTCAAATTATACCCGTAGGTGGAAACCATTTTACAAATGACTTGGCAGTGGCATTGAAAGTTCCTCATGTAGAAGCTGAAAGAATAAAAATTAATCACGGATGTGTTTTAGCGGAACAATTAAATCAGTCTGCACATATTACAGTGAACGGTATTTCTGGAACGCCTAGTAGGGAAGTACCTTTAGGGCATGTTGCCGATGTGCTTGGTGCTCGTGGGGAAGAACTTTTTAACTTTATTAAAAATATAATTTCAGATAAAGATTTAAAAAATGAAATAACAGGCGGTGTAGTTTTAACAGGTGGTGGAGCGCTAATTAAAGGACTTCCAGAACTTGGTGAATACACCCTTGAACATCCCACTAAAATTGGATACCCAAAACCATTTGGTGGAATGACAAATATAATGCAAAATCCTAAATTCTCTACTGTTCTTGGACTTTTGATTGAGGCCAGTAGAAGTAATGAGGGTGTCGATACTCCTATTCAACAAGAGAGTGTGGATTTAATTGGTAAGTTTAGTGATTCATTAAAAACAGTTTTTAAAGAAATATTTTAATAAGGGGTCCTTATGTTTGAAATAACTAGTAATGAAGGAGTTGAAATGCAGCAAGGTGCTAAAATTAGAGTCGTTGGTGTCGGCGGCGGCGGAAGTAACGCTGTAAATACAATGATAAAAGCAGGATTAAGTGGCGTCGAGTATATAGTCGCTAATACTGACTCACAGTCATTAAATGCGAGCTTAGCTCCAACAAAGGTTCAACTTGGAGCCGATGTTACTAAAGGCCTTGGCGCTGGTGCTAATCCTGAAGTAGGAAGAAAGGCGGCATTAGATGAATATGAAAAACTTTCTGAAGTTTTAGAAGGTGCTGATATGGTATTTATTACGGCCGGTATGGGCGGTGGAACTGGAACAGGGGCTGCACCGGTTATTGCAAAATTAGCTAAAGAGCTTGGAGCTCTAACGGTTGGTGTTGTAACGAAGCCATTCTTATTTGAAGGAAAGAAAAGGTTCAGACAAGCTGAATCTGGAATTCAAGTATTAGAAGAGAGTGTCGATTCTTTGATTACAATTCCTAATCAGAGGCTTCTTTATATTGCTGGAGATAGCTTATCTTTAGTTGATACATTTAAGAAAGCAGATGAGGTCTTACTAAATGCTGTTAGAGGTATTTCCGATCTTATTAATAATACAGGTCATATCAATGCTGACTTTGCTGACGTTAGTACAGTAATGGCTAACAAAGGTCTTTCTCTAATGGGAACAGGTCTTTGTTCTGGTCCAGATAGAGCTATCAAGGCAGCAACAGAAGCTATTAGTTCACCTCTATTAGAAGATATCTCTATTGATGGTGCTACAGGTATTATTATTAATATCACTGGTAACGATACTCTTACCATGCATGAAACCAATGAAGCAGTTACTCTTATTATGGAAGCAGCTGATGATGATGCTGAAATTATCTTTGGAACTGTTATCGATGACACGATGGAAGATGATATCAAAGTTACTGTTATTGCAACTGGTTTAGGTGGTCAAGAAAGAGTACTAACTAAACACAGAGCTATGGACATGCCAGTTGAGACTGAACAGTCACCTAGCCCTGTTATTGAGACTAAAAATGAAGAAATTTCTGTTGAACAGAATATGGTCTCAAACACTGAAGAAACTATTGCACCAGTGATGGAATCTAGCTCACCAGAGGAAGATTCTACTTTAGTTCGCTCAATTAAAGAGGCAGCGACAAGATATGAAGCCAGTAAAAACGAGAGCAATACTCAAAATAGTGGCAGAGAATCTTTTGATACAAACAAAGGTAGCGGAAGAGCTAGATCAATCGCTGAAAAGCTTGGCTTTATTAATTTTGATGAAGAGGAGCTAGATACTCCATCTTATTTAAGAAGGGATGAGGAAAACAATAATCGTCCAAAGCCAGAACCAACACCAAGAATCTAATTTACGCTTAAGGGAGCGGTCAAGTTTGGCCGTTCCTTAATTTATCTGATTTATCTTATTCCTTAATACTTCTTCATCTTGAGATCTCACATACAACATTACATAAGATTCAATATGGTCACCGTCGATATTAATTTTATAGTGAGTAACTATGTAGGTTGGGATACTTCGGCTATTCCATAGCTCTTTTTTAAATTCGTAGATATATATAGCAGCCTCAGGATTATTTGGAGTTGTTTTAACATTAGTTATATCGATCCATTTATTTTCGCTAAAGGTTCTAAGATGTTCAGGACAGAAAGTTAGGCCATCATACTCTTTAAGGCATGTGTCACAACAGCTCTTTTCACACATGCAGCAACTACCCTTTCCAGGTTCGTTTTCATGAAAGTGGCAGTTTTGAAGTCCTTCAAAAGTAGGTCGGGCTGAGTCTTCGTTAGCTGAATTAGAAGCCTTTTTATTTTTTTCCTTATCTTTAGATTTAAGAAGAAGGTAGACAACTATCCCACTAAGAATGCCTATTAATAAAAATGCAAATCCTAGTAAGGCAAGGAAATATATTTGATTAGAACCATTCATAAATACTTTTCGGAACTTTTCAAAAAACTTAAAGAAGATGTACGAAAACGAGTGGTTTATAGCCGATTACCTTACTAAGGTAATGTCTAAGCCCGATTCTTAGGGACTCTTCAGCCTCTGGATTATTCCACTCGGATTTTAGAATTTTTAGCATGGCCTCTTCTAGATTTGTATCGTCTAATTCTGGAAGTCCATATTTTTTGACTTTTAAAGAGCTCAAATTTTCTTTTATCAAAGATACTATTAAAACACCTGAATTTCCAAGTCTTCTTCGATCGTTTATAACCCCTTTATTCACCTCTTGATCACCATGAACGAAAAGTCTTAAGTCAGGCGCTTCATGTTCTATATACTTTATTTTTTTATTGGAGTTTAAAAGAATACCCTTGAAATTATCAAGGCAATGAACTTTACCTTTAAATTGTTGATCTTTAGATAGTTCTACAAACTCTTGAAAAAAACAGCTTTCTAAATGAATGGGAAAAATATCACTTGGAGATAATAGCTCTATGATTTTTGAAATTTCTCCAGGGTAAGCATGTCCTGAGGCGTGAATAGTAGGATTGTGACCCTTATTAATTTTTAATCCCATCAGTGATGCCTTGTTAAACATTTCACCAACAGATTTTTCATTACCGGGAATTATTTTACTTGAATACATCAAATAATCTCCGATTTTGGGTTTAACCTTTTTATCATTTCCAGAAAAAACTCGCCTAAAGGCACCTCTTAGGTCACCTTGGCTTCCTGACAAAATCGTAACCGAGTTATTATTTGAATTACTATTATTTATAATCTTATCGATTAGCCCAGCTTTTCTGCCGAGCTCATAACCAAACTCAACGGAAAATCCACATAGGTTTACGTTTTTATTGAACTTGTTACAAATACCAATGATAGCCGCAAGCCTCATTACGTTCGAAGGAAAAGTGGTTATATAAATATTCTGTTCAGCTTCATTTATCTCTTTTTCTAAATTTTTATAGAGATCGTGTTCATAAGGACCAGTTTTGTTACGAGAGCAAATATTGGTACTATCGATAAAAGCAAGTTTTTTAGATCCTAATTTAGAATATTCTTTCAGTAGGTCTTGATTAAGATAAGTTTTATCCTGCTCTTCAAAGTTGAATCTAAAATCGGTGCAAAAAAAGATACTGTAGTCACTTCGAATTGAGTGAAAGTGGAATCCATAAACACCAGGAATAGAATGTCTCAAATTAAAAAAGCTTAAACCTTCTTGATAATAATCGTTAGTATCTATGAGTTCATTCTGAAAGCTTGGAAACTTTTTTTCGATAAAGAGTTTTGTATAAGAGTTACATATTACTTTGATGTTTGGAAATTTTGAAAGGAGATGCTTAATACCTCCAATATGATCTTCATGTGCGTGTGTTAGCAATAAGTACTCAGGTTCCTTAAACTCCTTAAGATCTAATATATCAAGGTCAGGGTATAAATAATTGATACCTAGTGACTCTTCTCGAGGAAAAAGTATACCTGTATCTATAATATATGGAGTATCGTCGAGCTCAATATAAGAAATATTTCCTCCTATATAGCCAACGCCTCCCATGGGGAAAAACTTAAACATTTTCACATTATAGAAAGATAGAGATAATGTTCATAGCTTCTGGAGTGTATTTTGCTATGAGTTATAGGCCTTTTTTAATAATCTTAATTTTTTTAATTTGTAGAGCTACTTTTGGTTCCGAAATAAGAATTGGTATTACTTCGGTACCTCTAAATCTAAATCCATTATATGCAACAGATGCCAATTCTCAGAATATTAACAGAATTACTCATTTATCTTTGATCGATTTTGACGAAAAAATGAGATCAAACTGTGATGCTTGTGAGAATTTCTCAGAGACAATATCTCAAAGTGGGGATCATGAAATCCGTTTCACCTTAAAAGAAGGTATAAAATTTTGGGATGGGAAAAGCGTAACGGCGAAAAATGTCATTGATTCTTATAAATACTTTATAAAGCCGGAAAATAAATCAAATCACGCAAGGGCATTTCAAAACATCAAAAGTATTAAGATTATTAATGATTTGGAGTTTATTGTTATTTTTAAGAAATATAGTATTGAAAATTTAAATAACCTAACTCTTTTAAAAATCCTAAAAATTAACACATCTGGAGAGCAAGTCGGTTGTGGAGAATATAAAATCTTAGAGAAGTCCCCCTTGAAGGTTGTTTTAACCCCTGCTTTCGGAGAATCAAAGCCAAACCTATCATTTAAAGTTGTGAAAGATGAGACTACATTGGCCCTAAAGATTGTAAATAAAGAATTGCATCTATCACTTGGTGGAATATCACCGAGAAAATATAAATGGTTGAAAAAAAATACAAGAGAGTATGAATATTTAGAAGTGCCAGGAACAAATTATAAATACATTAGTTTTAATCACAAAAATATACACTTATCTAAACATAACGTAAGAAAGGCAATCTCAAAGTTGATCCCTAGAAGAGAACTTTTGAAATACAAGCTTCATGAAACAGCAATATTGTCGAATGGGCTCTTCTCTCCTTCTTTTGGAAAGTTTTATATCAACTCACAGAAGGTAAGATATAGCGCAGATGAAGCGACAAAGTTACTTTTAGAAGAAGGTTATAAAAAAGTAAAAGGCAAATGGTATTTAAACAATAAGCCGGTGAGATTAAGTTGGCGTGTTTCAAATAACAAGGCAACCATTGAAATCGTGAATTTACTTAAAGATAAGTTAGCCCAGTTTGGATTTGAGATTAAAGTCTCTGTTCAAGAATGGGGTACCTTTATGAAAAATGTTAAGAAAGGAAATTTTGATTTAATTATGGGCCAGTGGATTGGATTTACCGGACCAGATATGATGAGGTTCATCTGGCATAGTGATAGCGTCCCTCCAAAAGGAGCAAATAGAGGACATTATATTAATCCAGACTTTGATAGAGCATTAAATTTGGCTGCGGGAAAATTGAATGAAAACGAGAGGAATAGCCTTTATAAAAAAGCTCAGCTGATTGCTGAAAATGATTTCGCTTACTTAGGTATGTGGCATCCAAATATAACCTGGATTAAAAATAAGTGTGTAAAAGGAGTAAAAATATTTCCTAATGGAGGTTTCCTTGGATTACGAGACTTAAAACTGGTATGTAATGGAAATGACTAGTTCAAAATATTATATTGTTACGCTCGAGAATACTGACACTTTAGATTTACAAAAGTTGATTGAATACTCACAGTCTAAATTTAAAAGCGATGGGTATGAGGAGTTTTCATTAAATGAAGAACAGGTCGATGAAATCTTAGGAGAAGATGCATTTTGCGGAGGCGATTTAACTGAAGAGTTAATGAAAAGACTCGAAGAAAAAGCATCTAGGAAGTTAAAATTTTACTTTTCGAGCAAAGAAGCAAAATTACACTCAAGCGCTTTTTTAAAATACCTAATAGACAATAATTTAAGTGCAACTTTAGAAGAGCAAGAAGAGGAAGACTGGAATGAATCCTGGAAGCAACATTATGAGCCGATCTTGCTGGATTCATTTGTAGTGCTGCCGGTTTGGGAAAAGGATAGCGATATTGGTGGAAAAAGGGAGAAAATAATTATTAATCCCGGAATGGGATTTGGTACTGGTACCCATGAAACAACCAGACAGTGCATGCTTTCATTACTTGAATTGAAGAATAAGAAAGAAAACTTAAAAAATTGTTTAGATTTTGGTTCGGGGTCAGGGATCCTTGGGATTTCTTACCACAAGATTTTTGAAGGTCCTGTGGATTTTGTTGATATTGATAAACGGGCCATTGAAAACAATAAAAATAATTCGGTGTTAAACTTCCCTTCAATTGATGAAGGATTTAATTATTATGTTAGAGAGGAATATTCTGAAAAAAAACAATATGACCTGGTCTTTGCAAACATATTGGAACCAGTTCTCTTAGCGGAATATCAAACAATTTCTGAAGCCGTAGGAGATCAAAAATATTTAATTATTTCAGGAATCTTAAACGAACAAAAAGAATCTATAGTGAAAAAGTATGATTCTAAGTTTGAAATACTATTTGAGAAATCTGAAGGCGATTGGATGGCCATAACTTTTAAGAAAAAATGATAGCGTGTTTTATAGAAGATATTTATCCTGAAGAAATCGAAGTAGAGGGTGAAGCCTTTATTCATCTCAACTCTTCCCTGAGAGTTAAGGTAGACGATGAAGTTTTAATCTTAGATGGCCGTGGAGGAACTCGTCGAACTAGAGTTAAGTCTATTGGTAAGAAAAAACTTTTTTTAGAGTCAGGGTCCGTTGAAACTAAAAAAAGAAGTTTTAATTTAGACCTATTAATTTCACCTCCGAAAAGAGACGCTTTTAATGATTGTTTGAGGTTTTGTGCTGAAATAGGAATTAGAAATATTTACACCTTCGAATCCGAGTATTGCCAAAATAAAAAAATTGATGAGCAAAGATGTTTAAAGGTTTTAAAGTCGGCCTTGATACAATCTAACAATCCTTTTCTACCAAATTTAATAAAACTGGGAAAAAATATTAATCTCGAGACAGACTATCAAAAAAGCTTCCTCTTTCACTTAAATCAAGAAATTCCCACCAAGGAAGAAAAGTTAGAAAAAGATAAGGACTACTTGCTAATTATTGGCCCAGAAGGAGGATTCTCTGAAATAGATACAGAATACCTGAAGACCAATATTAATGCCCTAGAGCTTATTCAACTGCCGACACCAATAATGAGAGCTCCAACAGCATTGTGCGTGGCGTCCGGCTGGATTCTTTCAAAAATTTGATGCCTTGATTCATTTGTGAGATTCTATTAATTCGGGGGACATATGCAAGAGATAACACCACAAAGAAAACCTCAGCCTAAAATTCAACCAGCAATGGATTTTGATATTGATGACTTTGATTTTAAGCCTGTTACTAAAGGACTGGGCTTTCATCAAGAAAAGCAATTAGAAAAAAAGACAGTTGTTTCTCAAAGACCAAAAATTAGAACACGTACAGAAAGGGTGGCAAGAGTTGAAGTGCCGAGAGAAACTCCAAGTGTGGAGTTGCCTAGACCTAGAGAGATTCAAACTAAAGGTATCGAAAAAGAAAATATCATTAGTAAAAAAACCGAGGCTAAAATTGTACCTGCAAGATTAGGAGTTCAGGGTACAGGATTCGTGTTTGACCTATTTATAATCCTTGGAACTCAGGTATTAATAAACGCAGCTTTCTTGAAACTATCAGGGCTTTCAAATATTGTTCAATTTCTTGAATTTACTTGGGTAGAGCAAACAATTTTTTTCTCATTTATCTTTTTGTTTTATTTTAGCATTTTTGATCTTGTAGCGAGTCCAGGAAAGAGAATCTTTTCATTGAGGCTAAGTTCAACTTCATCAAAAAAAGTGACAGTAGACCAAACACTTATTAGATCAGTGGTAACACTTCTTTCTTTTATAACTGTATTTATGCCACTCATTTTTGATTTTCAAGGTAAGTTAAGTGATACCAAAGTAGTAGAAGATGTTTCAGCTTAGTAAAGAGGCTGAAATATTTTTAAAAGATAATGGTGATAAAAAAATAGTTTTTACTAATGGATGCTTTGATATTCTCCATTCAGGTCATATCTCTTACTTAAATGATGCTAAAGCTCTAGGGGATGTTCTCTTTATAGGTCTTAACTCTGACTCAAGTGTTAAAGCTCTCAAAGGAAGTGAAAGACCAATAAATGATGAGTATGAAAGGAAGTTCATTTTGGAAAATCTTAAAGCTGTCGATTTTGTTGAAGTTTTCTCTGATGAAACACCTTTAGAATTAATTAAGAAAGTAGATCCAGACTTCTTGGTTAAAGGTGGTGATTGGGCCGTAGAACAAATTGTAGGTCATGAATTTGTTCAAAAAAATGGTGGAATAGTTAAAAGCCTGCCTTTTAAAGACGGTTTTTCTACAACAAATATCATCGAAAAAATTAAAACTCTCGTATAATTCAAGGTGTTTACAATATACCCGACTGTTTAACTCGGGTATAAATACCTGATTTTATTGAAAAAACACTCAAGTATTAATACCCGACCCCGATACAGGTTATGTAAGCAGCACTGTGGGAGTGCTTGTTAATAATGGGTTCTGACAAGGTTGTCTAAACTTTACTTTTTAAGGAGGAAGATTATGTTTCGAGGAGATTAAACATGGGATTACGAATTAGAACGAATGTACCTTCAATTCAAGCTACAAACAGTTTACAAAAAGTTAAGAGAGACGAATTCAAAACATTACAAAAATTATCATCAGGTAGCAGAATCAACTCAGCTTCTGACGATGCGGCCGGGTTAGCAATTTCTGAAAAGTTAAGATCTCAAATTAGATCTGGTAATCAAGCTCAAAGAAATGCAAATGACGGTATATCATTAGTTCAAACCGCTGAAGGTGGAATGAACGAGGTTTCAAACCTCCTTATTAGATTAAGAGAATTATCGATTCAGTCAGCTTCAGATACAGTTGGAGCAGATGAAAGAAAGTTTAGTGACCTTGAGGCACAAGAGCTTGCGACTGAAATTGATAGAATTGCTAAATCAACAGAGTTTAACGGGAGAAAGCTACTTTCAGGTGAAGGTGGACAGGTTGATCTTCAGGTTGGAATTGGAAATGATGAAGTTGCAGATAGAATTACATACCGACCAGAGGAAGGAAATGTAAGCCTAGACGCTCTTGGAGTTTCAGGTATTAATGTCGCAACTAAAGATGATGCTAGAAATAACTTAGAAAGAATTGATAATGCACTTAATATTGTTAACGGGAACCGTGCTCAACTTGGTGCAATTCAAAATAGATTACAAGTTACAATGAGTAACTTAGAAGTTCAGACTGAAAACTTATCAGCCGCCAACTCAAGAATTAGAGATGCTGATATCGCTGTAGAGTCTGCAAACTTAGCAAAACAAAGAATACTTTCAGAAGCCAACACTTCTGTACTTAGCCAGACTAATGGTTCAATGAATAGTGCCCTTAAGCTGATCTAAGAACTTACCTAGAACATGTTTAATACTCGAATGAGGGAGCCAAACGGCTCCCTTTTTCAGTTTTTAGCATCAAAATGAAAAAAAACAAAATACTTGATAAAAAAGCTAAAGTTTTTATTTATACCTCCGAAGAGTCTATTAACTGACCTAATTGCTCGGTCAAAACGTTCAAACTACAGGAGAACTAAAATGGGCTTAAGAATTTCAACTAACATTGCTTCAGAAATGGTGCAAAAGAATTTAAAAGAAGCATCAAGAGATGAAACAAAATCATTATCAAAACTATCTTCAGGATCAAGAATTAGTACTGCTGCAGATGATGCTGCAGGTTTGGCAATCGCTACAAACTTAAAGGCACAGGCCAGTGGACTGAGGCAAGCAACTCGAAATGCTAACGATGGTATCAGTGTCGTTCAAACAGCTGAAGGTGGCTTAAATGAAGTCTCAAATATTCTTATCAGATTGAGAGAACTTAGTGTTCAATCGGCTTCGGACACAATCGGGGAAAGCGAAAGAGCATTTCTAGATCTTGAATACCAACAGTTAACTACCGAAGTTGATAGAATTGCGTCGTCGACAAAGTTTAACGGTATGAATCTCCTTAGTGGAGAAGGTGGCGGAGTTTTAGACTTTCATGTGGGAACCTTCTCTGGTGAAGAAAACACAATTCAATTTGATTCAGACGCAACTGTGGCAACATCATCTAATATCGGCATTAGTGGATCTGGTGTTCTTGAAAAAGGTGACGCACTAGAGTCTATTGGAACTCTAGATGAAGCAATTAATCAGGTATCTGGACAACGAGCGAACCTCGGTGCCCTTCAAAATAGACTACAGGCAACAATGACTAACTTAGAAGGTCAAACTGTAAATACTGAGCAGGCACGATCTGTAATACAAGATGTGGATGTAGCTCAAGAAGCAGCAACATTAGCCTCTAAACAGATTATTAAAAGTGCAAGTATTAGCACTCTTGCTCAGGCTAATAATATAGGAAACTCAAGCTTAAAGTTAATTTAATATCAGATAGGGATTCTACAAAATATTGAGCAATGGTTTGTATTCTCCCTTTAAGCCCAACCCCCTCAGTTTACTGAGGGGGTCTCCTTTAGGCTTAGATATACATTGACGAATAAATCCCCTAATATTAGTCATGATCTCAATAATTTCCGATGTTCATATTAAGAAAAAAGGAGATGATGCCTATCATCTGTTCATCAATTTTTTAAACCACGAAAAAGTTAAATCTTCCCATAAAGTCATTCTTCTAGGAGATATCTTCGACCTTCTGGTAGGAGGAGATAAAAATTTTTATGAGGAATATAAAGAAATTTTCGTAAAAATAAATGAACTAATGGATAAGGGAGTTGAAGTATATTATCTTGAAGGTAATCATGATTTTCATATAGGTAATTTTCTAAATAAATATCTTGGTCACGAAAACTTTAATTTTTCACCTGAACTTCTAAAGATTGAGCATTTGGGTAAATCTATCCTGCTATCACACGGTGATGATATTGAAATTGAAAACCCTAGCTATAAGATTTACAGCAAGATTATTAGGTCGGTCCCTATTCAAATTTTGGCCGAAAGAATTGTTCCCTTTTCGATTACTAAGTCGATCGGTGATTGGGCCTCTTCTAGATCTAGAAAAAAGAATCTAAAAAAATATAATGAAAAAAGCTTAGTTATTAGAGATAAGTTTAGAAGATCAGCTGAAGAACTATATCAAAAAGAAAACTTCGACCTGATTGTGACAGGTCATTCCCATGTAAAAGATAGTTATGAATCCCCTCTAGGGTTTAAGTACTTAAATAATGGCTATGCGCCAATCGAAAAAACTTTTATCCATATTAGCGAGCTACAAGAATTTATTAGTTTAAGCTAGCCATTTGATTCACATACTCTTTAATCTGAGCCCTACTTAATACACTTACCTTTGACTCCGTTCTTGAAGAAATTGTTTTCTTTTCAACTGCGATTAAATTATTTGAAAAACTAGCAATCTGAGGCAAATGGGTTATGGCTATAACTTGTGAGCAAGAGCTGATTTCTTTTAGCATCTCACCAATCTTTAAGGCAGTTTTACCGCCTATACCTGTATCAATTTCATCAAATAAGAAAACAGAGATAGAGTCTTGAGTGGTCATCAAGTGTCTTAAAGACAATAATATTCGTGAAAGCTCACCACCAGAAGCGATCTTGCTTAAGTTATAAAACCCTTCTCCAGGATTTGTTTCTGCAAGTAATTCAAGTTTTGTTAAGCCGTTCGAAGAAAGACTTTCAACTTCCTCACAATTGAACTTAATACTTGCACCTTCCATGTTTAGTTTTTGAATAACTCTTGTGAGTTCTTTTGAGAGATTGGCCGCAGCGGAAGCTCTATCCTTATGCAGCGTAAGAGCTAAGTTCAAACACTGTTCTTTAACAACAACTATTTTTTTCTTAAATTCGTTTATAGATGTTTCGATACTTTTTAAGGCCGAAAGCTCATCGTTTAAAGATTCTCTTTTTTTACGAAGCTCTTCAGTTGGTAAATTAAATTTTCGTTTCAGTTTTTGATACCTATCAAGAAGATCGAGTATCTCCTCAATTCTCGATTCAGAATCTTGGATCGAATTAGATTTAGCTCTTAATAGCTCGTCAATTTCATAAAGGGCATTTTCAATGGTCTCAACCTTATTTTCTAAGACCTCGCTATCTTCAAGAGCCATTCCTGTGATTTTAGAGACAACACTTTTGAATCTGGAAAGGAAGCCGCCATCATTTTCTTCGAAAGTAAGGTATCTAAACTCATTCGATGATGACTCTATCTTTTCCATGTTGAGCATGGAATTTTTTTCAGCAATAAGCCTTTCTTCTTCCTCTGTAGATGGGTTAAGTGTATCAAACTCACTGAGCTGAAACTCAAGATAGTCAATTTCCCTTTCCCTATTCTCAATTTTACCCTCAAGTTTTTGTAGTTCTTGACCTAAATTCTTAAAGGTTGAGAATAAATCAGCAAACTTTTTAAAGTCCTTATCGATTCGAGCAAAGGAATCAAGTAACTTTAATTGATATTCTGGTGTTAGTAGTTTTTGGTTTTCAAACTGACCAACTAGATCAATAAATTTACGAGTGAATTTTGTCAAAATATTCAAAGGACAAGCTTGATGGTTTAGAAAAGCTTTAGAGTTGCCCTCTTTATAAATTACCCTTTTGATATGTATTGATTCCTCAAAGGGGAAACCAAGCTCGTCACAAAACTTCTTGATTTTTTTATAACCAGCTTTCTCTATTGAAAACGAAACCTCAACAGTCGAAAAGTCGCAATCCTTCCTAACTAGTTTCTTTTCAGCTCTTGCTCCAAACGTAAGTTGAAGAGCGTCTAGAATTAAACTTTTACCACTACCGGTCTCTCCTACAATAACGTTGAAGCCATTGCTGAAATCGATTGATTGATTTTTAATTGTTGCGAAATTATTAATTAGTAAGTTATCGATTTTAAGAACTGATTTCATTTATTAATCCCTACGACCGTGAGTGAATTTGGTTTTTAAAGTATGAAAATATGTTTTGTTTGGATTTTTGATAAATTGAACGTATCTCGATGTGCTGATTTTAATATTAACAATATCTGTCGGCTCTAGCAGGATTGCTTGCTGTCCATCGAGTGTAATATTAATTTGTTCATTTTTCCCGCCCGGTCTCACTTCCAGATTAGTATTAGCTGGCAGAACAATTGGCCTATAATTTAAACTATGCGGGCATATTGGTGTCATTACTAATGATTTCACATCGGAGTGAATTATTGGTCCGCCAGCAGCTAAGCTATAAGCAGTTGAGCCAATCGGAGAACTGATAATTAAACCGTCGCCTGAAAGAGTGTATACGGGCTCTTCATTCGCCTTAACTCTAACTGTAACCAGTCTTGAAATATTGCTTTGATTAAAAACAATATCGTTAAGAAAATAGTATCGATCTTTCTTTCCCTTCTTATTAGTAACTTCTACTTTAAAAAGATGCACTTTAATTAACGGGGATTTTCCACCAAGAGCTACTTCAAGTTCATCGTATAGTTCAGACTTTGAAAATTCTGTAATAAATCCAAGATGCCCCATGTTTACTCCAAAAATAGGTGGAGTACTTTTAGAGCCTCTTCTGGACAATCCAATAAGAGTCCCATCTCCGCCGAGAGTCACGATTAGGTCAATGGCCTTGAATTTATTCTCAATAGGTAAGCTTTCAAATGAGGAGGGACTTAAAATTTTTTCAACTAACTTAATTTGATCTTCTTGAAAGAAGACTTTTACAGATCTTCTCTTTAACCAAGAGACCAATGTTGGAAGGGTATTAGAAAATTCGCTATTAAGTTTTGGCTTTAAAACTATGCATACATTTTTTAGCTTTGCTTTTTTACCCACTCTTACTCCATGAAGGTTTTTAGCGCATCTTTCATATCGTCGAAAGGCTTACTTAATACAGTACAGCCATAACCATTGGCCTTGTCGAGCACCTGTTGGGAGCTATAAGCCGTAATAATCACGAAAAGCCTTCCTATTTCTTCAATAGTGTATCGTTTTTTCGATTCTTCGATAACATCAAATCCGGTGATATCTTTAAGCATCAGGTCGCAAATTATTTTGTCAAAATCGTTTTGAAAAATTGTCTCAATAGCCTCTTTCCCTGAAGATTCCACAGAAACAATTGCCCCTTTCGCTTCAAGTAGTTTCTTAAGGCTTTTCTGAATTAGAATTTCATCTTCGATAAGAAGTATTTTTTTCATTAACTATGTATCTCATTTCTGGGCAATAAAAGCGAAAATGACGCTCCGCCCTCGTCGCTTTGAGTGTAACTAATTTTTCCCCCGAGTTTTTGTGCCAAGTTCTGGCAGATGGCCAAACCTAGACCAGTACCCTTCTCTTTTGTTGTATAAAAAGGATCAAATACGGTTGCACTTAGGTCTTCTGGGATACCCGGTCCGTTATCGTCTACTTTAATTAAAATTTTTCCATCTTCAATATTACTAAGAAAAATCTCAATTAACCCACTACCATCTTGCTCGCAGCCTTGAGCTTGAAGGGCCTGTGAAGAATTTATAATTAAATTGAATATGATCTGACTGAGCCAGGTTGGATTTGTTGTTATTAAGTCATTACTTAAATTATTAATGACCTTCTTTTGAACACCGCGACTAGCAGACTTAGTTAGAGTTAAAGTTTCCCTGATTAGCTTTTCGAGGTTAACTTCTAGAATTTTATCTCCTCCCTGGTAAATAAATTTAAAGTCTTTGATGATATCTTGGCAGCGCTTACAATTTT
Source organism: Halobacteriovorax sp. (assembly GCA_002720865.1). GTDB lineage: Bacteria > Bdellovibrionota > Bacteriovoracia > Bacteriovoracales > Bacteriovoracaceae. Next base: position 141,172 of record PBIO01000014.1, on the reverse strand, counting down.
CGGAAATTTCAAGCAGGGACTCTGAGACGGATTCATCGTTGGGCTGTAGGTTTAAAAAATCAGTTGCTAGCTGAATTCCAAAAAGTGGATTGGAAAGTTCGTGCTGTAAAGTATTTAAGAGCTCTCCAAGAAGTCCTACTCTTTGGAAATGCTGGATGTCAGACTTACTTAAACTAGAGTTTCTTATCATGATTAATTTGTAATCATTATTAAGTTTAGCTTCAAATAAGTTACTTGGGTCGGCTTCGTTTAAGTTACTGCTTTTATAACTATCGTTTTGAAAAATTGGTACGCCTAAATGATTATGGATAGAAATAGGATTTGGGAGTAATTCAAATACTCTGAAAAGATTAGACATTTTACTATCAGACAAATCCTTTTCTATGATTTTTTCTAGCACCACACCTATTTGCGGATAAATCAATTCTACTTTGCTGATAGTTTCTTCTGGTATTGGGAAGAAGCTATTTTCAGAGAGTAAAAATAGCATGTTATGAGTTCGTAATTGAAAAATATTAGCGAGAAAGCTGCCCGCAAAATTAAATTCTGGAATTGTTAATTGTGTTTGTGAGAACTGATTACCTTTTGATTTTTTAATCTGAGTAAATACTTTATTAAATGATTCGATACTCGTTTTAGCTTCCTTAAGCTGATTATCTGTACCGAAGGAGTAACTTACAACATTGGTAGTTCCCTTCTCGTGGGACAATATCTGACAAACATTGAAATTCGTAAAAGATGGAAGAGAAACTAAATGTCTTAACAATGTATGCCATGAGTAGAGTTCAGAGTGAAGGAGATCAATAGTTTGCTTGCGATTGATTTCTTCTTTAAAACTATCTTTACTAATCTTTGATAGTGCAGAGAATTTATTAAGCCCTTTCCAAAATTGTTGCTGAATTCTTTGGCTCTTTTTTTCTAAATCCATATTACTTTTACTGCTTTTTTTATTCAGATTTAATTTTTGAATGGATTTTAAGTTACAGTTTTTCTTAGGCAGAGTTAAGTGAACCATGCCCTCCTTTAGCTGTAATTCTAGGTAGTCGGATTTGTCGGAAATTGAAAGGGCCTCCGAGAATAGAGGCCCGTCTGAAGAATTTTCTTCTTTTAGACTTCTTTGAGGTTCTTTAATTCTGGGATTGCTTTTATCTTCCATTGTGTCAAATTGTCGATTAGTTCGTACTCTAGAAGGTCGCAAAGCATGATAATATCATTCTTTTCTTTTGCTGGAACTAGACCCTTCAGTATAGATAATAGGTGTATTTCAAGGTTCTGCAAAGTCTGAGTTTTTTCAAACTTGTCACCGAGATTCGCCCTTAGGGTACTATGGATTTTTGACATTAACTGAACAAATAGATCCATGATTTCGATAACTTCGGCGAAAAGAGAATTTGCACTTTGAAGCTCTCCTGAGGCATATAGTTTATTCAACTCTTGAATTTTGTTAATTACTACGTCGATATAAGAGCTGCAGCTTTCCAAAGCTTCGAAAGCAAGTTCGATACTAGACTTTACGGTAAAGTCAATATTGTTAAATTCAGAAAGTTGAGATGGTAAGCACTCACCTTCTTCAACCTCATTTAATTGTCGTCCATTTATTTGTATTGAAGTTATAACCTCAGAGTCTTTAATTACCCCACTTAAGAGATTATCTATCAACTCATTTACTGTCTGATTAGCCTGTGTTTTTAAATTAATTTCTTCCTGATTTACGGTAATTAGGGCCATTGTCCTACTCCTTTGCTTCCTTCATGGAATTTTTTTTCATTTTTATACTATATTCATTCATGGTTTTTTCTATTAATTCATACATGATGTTACAAAAGCTTCCTATGCTTTGATAAATTTCATGGGAAGAGGTGCAAAGCTCAACCAAATTGTTTCCAGCCATTTTAGATTTTTTTAGATTAAAAAAGTCTATGATAGGATTTAGGGCAGGTGAGGCTTCCCCTAATAGCACTTGCATTTCGTCAATCTCTTCAATTTTTTTACCACAGCTTTTTATATACTCAACATCAGGTTGGTCCTTAGAAATTTCTTCTAAGATAAAACGAGAGTATTTTTTACCAAATTCAGCTAATTCAAATAGCTGTTTTAAATTTGGTATAAAACCTTCAAGACCAGCATAGCTAGCCTTGTTTAATTGTGGATACTCAGTATTCTCTTCCATTTCTTCGAGCATGTAGAGCCAAACGATTCTATAAAACTTTCTATACAACTCATTCATAGAAAAATCATTTGATGAAATATTTTCTAAATAGAAGAGCCCTTCCTTAGAAAAGTTCGACTGAAACACATCTGCAGTACTTAAGTGTAAGGGGGAAACATTTTTCTCTAGTTCAGTACTCGAAATTTCATTGGTATCTATCAATTGCTGTAGACACTCGGTAACTGCTTGATAGCTAAGATCCTTATGACATTTAAAGTCTGAGCAGTGATCGCTTGGAAAACAAGGAAAACATGGTGTCCTAGGGGCTAGTACATAATTATTTACTCCATACGGAGTTGATTCAATTGCCCTAACTGTGCCTAATGATAATGTTAACGTTTGAAGACCAGCTAAAGATGCAAGATGACCGACCATGGAGTCATGACCACAAAATAAAAATGATTCTTCAAGTAAATTATAAAGTTGATTAAAGTCTAAGTTTCCACAGTTTAAATTGATTCTCTTATGATATTCCGACAGTAGAGGGTTTTGCATAATAAGCTTAGCTCTTGCTGAGTCTAAATGTGAACCTACTATGGCTATTTTAAGTTCTGGATTCTTCTTTAGAGTCTTAAATATAATTTCTCCCCATTTATTAGGAGACCACATTTTCTTTTCTGTTGAAGCAAATGGGTGGATTACAATTGTATCCCCGGAGTGACTTTTGACAGGTAGATTAGGTCTATTTTTAGTACCAAGAATAAACTTAAAAATATCTACGAGTGAAAATGAATTAAGTGGTCCTCTCATCACCGTGCTATATAAATACTCCGACCATGATCCGTTGACGTTGTCACTGGCAAACTGGCTTGCACTCATTCCTAGTTTGAAATTAGCATCTATTAAGCTAGAGAGATAAGAAGAAGAGCTAGAAAATGAAAGGTTAACCAAGACATTGCTTTCCCACGAATTTATAGTTTTTAAGGTCTTGTCTAGGCCGCTGGTTAGGTCCTCTCCAATAAACTCGTTGGAGTTGAGGTAGTAAATATTAGTAAAATATTTCTCTAATAAGAAAGCTAAAGGCTTCCCGAATTTTTCTCTCACGATTATATTAACTGTAAGATCAGGATTTAATTGTCTAATATCTTTAACGGCCCAGATGGTCTGAAGAATATCTCCAAACCGGGTTAGTTGCACGAGAGTAATAGAGCCAGGTTTGTTACTCATTATTATCCTCTGCTAGATAAGAGTTGAGAAAAAGATACTTTAACTCTTCTTCTGTGAGAGGTTCACCATTTTTTATTTTTTCAGAGATTTTAAAGGTCTCTTTTTGGAGTTTCATCCTGAAATCATCCATAAACCATCCTAGTTTAAATTCGAATTTTTTAAGCAGTTACTTCGTTAAAAGTTTCACTTTTTCCTTTTTTACTTATCGGCATTGAGCGAGCGTCTTTTTCTACCGTATTTAAGCAGGTTAATGCCATTTGCAGATTCTTTTTAAGTTTATAAAGTAATTCTTCAGCAGATCTTAACTGCTCTTGATTTGATGTTCTGTCGAGATTTTCTAGTAAGGCCTTAAATTCTGAAACAGGTATAGACCCCATTAGATCTTTGTCGCAATGATTTAAAAGCTTATCCAAAGATACTACAAAGTTATTAGCTTCAGCTTTTGATTCTGAGGCTTTTACCAGACTTCTTAGTGTTCCTAGGAGGTCCCTGCTTACTTCTCCTATAAAATTTTTCTCTTCATCGATTATAGTTTGAACCTCTGAGTAATTATAATCAGAAAAGTACTTTTTGATATCCCAATCAAGGGTGATGTCACACCAGTTGGCAATATATGTTCTTTTTAATTGTCTTTTGAGAAGTTGCGTTGAAAATTCCCCATTAATCGGTCTTAAATTCCAACCAAGTTGGTCATCGAAAGTGAAATAAACATTTTTATTCCATATCTTTTTTATGGCAGAGTCAGTGGGATCAATTAAAAACTTAATTGAGTTTAAAATTAGATCTAATGAATTATCTTTCAAATCAATTATAATATTACTTTTTCCTCTACTTCCCTGCTTAAGGGTCGTTTCAAGATTGTGGGTATACTCAACAACCTTAACTTCATTTAAGTCAGCTAAGTGCTTTACGGAGGTGTCTGGAGTTACTAGTACGTCTAATCCTCTTAAAACTGAAGATAATGCTAGGAAATCAGATTCCACGACCACTAACTTATTATCGAACTTTTCATTTATTTCTCGAGATAATGCTCTTTCTTCGTCAGATGGAGCAATTAAAATCAACGGATATAACTCATAGTCGTCTAAAACACTTTCGATTAGTTTTGTTATTTGAGTAGAGTCCCAATTTTTAGAATCTAAACTAGTACTTAATTGTATTCCTACAAGAGAGCAGTTTGCACCCTTGGCAGAATTGTTCTTTTTTAAGCTAGTAAAATTATTTTCTACCGTATCATCATGTTTTTTAATCCTCTTAATTGAGTAAGAGCCGGTGTTTTCACTTACTCCAAGCATACCATGATAAGCAGTGGAAAAATGTACAGGAGACAGGTTCGAGTTTGTAATAACCTCGTTAAAAACGACTTCCCAGTTAGATTTGTAATCAATATTATTATATTTCCCGAAGGAAACACCTTTAATGTTTGCATTTGTTGCAGCCTGCAAATAGTTACAAAGAAAGGTGGAGGCTCTATCACTGCTGTAGTTGATAATGTCACTCCAAACTATTGATTCAATGCCTTTTAATTCGCAAAGTAATTCATCGAGAGCAAAACCATTGGAATATAAATTGTGATTATTAAAGGTCGTTAATTTTTTTCGATCTAAAGTAAAAACACCTTTGAAAACCGAAAGTGGCTTTGTGGCCTTTTTAAACTCATCATAAGTTAAGATGTATGGAGTCGCATGAGGATGTTCTTTCAGGTAAGAATGAGCCAATGCGGCCGTGTTAAAGATATCACCATTTCTTTTTAGGTTTACAAATAAAACGTTACTCATAACTGTTCTCTTTTTGCTGTGTTCTCAGGACTTGTAATTGAATTAAGACTTAAAATTAAAAAATCCCACTTGTTCCAATCTTCACTTTTACTATTAATTGTATTAACCATTTCAAAATAACTTTTACTTCCAAAGCCAAGTAGATATTTTTTAAACTCAGGATCTTCAACATGTGAAGCGATTGATTCTAAGTCGCTTTTGGCATTGAAGGACATCAGTGATTTAAAATAATTCTGGAACAAATTAAACGAAGCGGTGTGCGGAACAACAGTTGGTTTAAGAGACATAAAATCTACGATATCTCTGTTGTCATATACTTCTGAAACTTTTAAGCCAGAATGAATCAATACCTTTTTTCCGTAATCAATAGTTCTGTTTTCAAACAAAAGCTCTTCAGTTTTTAGCAAAGGGTCGATAACCATAATTTTATAATCATCCCCCCAAATTCTTTTCATCTGAAAAACTAAGCGATCAATATGATATGCAAATCCTAGTCCTAAAACTAAAACATTTTTATTCTCTGTTAGCTGATCATTAAATTTTTCTATAAAACTTTCAGCTTCTTTTGTTGGGTTGTAACTAGAGTGAAGGTGAACACCATCAACGACAGGGATTGAATGCCCTGTTTTTGATTCTTTTACCTCTATAGTGTTTTGATTTTCGTTATTCATCGTAGATCCAAGTATAAGTTTAGCACGAATTTTTTTATAAAATTTGACCATTTTTATGATTGTGGGTCAAACGAGCAAAGTAGTTTACTCGGTCTATTTTACATTCGTTAAATCATAGCCTTTATGACGACTTTTTTTGTCAAATATAACTGCTATTTCGTTTGTTATCTTATCTCTCTCTACTCTTAATAATGCTTCTATTTCTTCGTTTTGTAAGGCTTGATCGTTAGACCACTCGGCAAGATCTAGTTTCCACGCTTTTATAAGTAATTGATCCTTTTGCTCAAGTTCCATCTTCTCTTTTAAGCTGCCATCAATAATATTATTTAAATCAAAGACAACCTTTAAGAGCTCGTCTCGCCTTTGAATAATCTCAAGGGCATGATCAAGCTGGTTTGCTTTTAGGTCAGCGAGAATCTCCAGGGTAAGTCCTGTGACCTTTTTTAAAGCTTTTATATGAAAGAATATATTTCTCTCAAGCTTTTTCATTTCCTAGGCCCCGCTACTTGCTTCTTTTTTATTAGCATTCTCTTTTCTCAGGCCTTTAATCGCATCATTCCAGCCCTCATAAAGTGTACCTAAAACCTGTAGACATCCATTTAGAGGCTCTGTCTCAATTTTAATATTGGCCTGTGTGCTTGCGAAGAGAATATAGTCATAAAGACTACTAAGCTCTTGGGCAACATCTCCCCCTATTTCAAAATCCAAGCTGTTATTTAGCTCAATTACGATATCTTGGAGCTTTCCTATATACTCACCCTTTTTGGCGATATCTTTAGCTTCGATTGACTCAATTGCCTTTTTGCAGTTTTTGATAGCAGCTTGATAAAGCATTAATAGAATTTGCTCTTTGCTAGCAGTGTGAATTGATGTTTTTTTGTAAGCTCCTAATCCATAACTCATGGATTCCTCCTATTTTATCCTAGCTGGGTAACCGGGTTAGATTGTGCACCTAACGCAGCTATACCAGCTCCCTGGTTTTTAATTTTTGAAATTGTTCCTTCTAATCTTGCAAATTTGTCTTTTAAATTTTTTTCTTTTCTTTCGATTACTCTTTGTTTTTGCTGAATACGCCTATCAATCTGACTAATATTGTTACGTAAACTTCTTTGTCTTGAGCGTAAGATGCCACCTGGAGTTTTTAGTGTCTCAGAAACGGCATCCTTGAGGTTGTCAACTAAGCCAGGACTATTACCTGTTTCTTCACTAACAAATCCCGTAAGAACCTGACTTACAACGGTATAATTTGAGCTAAGCATATTATCGAATTTTTTGGAATCAAGTTTTAATAAACCATCTCTTTGAAACGTAATTCCGATGTCCCCTGCTCGTCTATAACCTTCTTCTGTAAGGATGTTTTTAAACATAGCACTTCTTAATCTTCCCTCTATGGTTTGAAGAATAAAGTCACCACCAAGTGTCCTACTGGTGTCTGAATTTTCGTCTAATGTATTTTGCTCTTTGATAAAAGATAAAACTGAGTTGATTTTATCAACCATATCACTAATCTTTTCTGAGATTTTTCCAATATCTTCACTAACCTGTAAGGTAAACTCTTCTCCAGGCACAGCTTTTTTAAGATCAACTGTTACGCCGTCGATAATATCTTTCGCCTTATTCTCGGGTAACTGAACTTCGAATCCATCAACTTTTATAACTGCATCCTGAGCTTCCCTTTCTTTTTCTAAGTAGAAGTCGTTTTCTCCATCGACAAAATAAAAATAAGGAAATTCTGCTTTATTGTCATCACCAGTGTCCGCCAGACTTACGATCAATCTGTACGGTGAATCGGTTCCTGTTCCATCGTCAATCACTTTCGCTGTCATGCCCGCATCAGGTGTATTGTTAATAAGTTTTGCAACTCCGGATAAGGTAGCATTTTCGGAATCAACGTAAATTTCTCGGCTTTCACCATTTGGAAGATAATATTGAATATATCCAACACCGATATAGCTTTCCTCTTTATCCTCAAAACCCGAGGTCATTGCAGAACTTTTTTGAGCTAATTGAACAACTTCAATCTGATGGCTTCCAGGTTTAGCTTTATTTTTATCCATGGTTACACCGACAATTTTGTCGTTGTAGTTAGCTTGAAGTTCTTTAAGGGATCTGTCGTCGGCGTTTGTATTGAGAAGAGCACGCATGTCTTCCATGCGTTTTACTAAATCGCTTACCAGATCTTGTTTGGCCTTAACTTTTCCCTTTCTACCTTCCATTTTCTTAATAGGGATTTTTTCAGCTTCTACGATCTGTTTAACAATATCTTTTGGTAGGCCCGTATTTATGGATCCAAAAGAGATTCCCAATCAATCCTCCTGATTCAGGTTTTGCTCATCCTGAGCAATGGTTCATGCGCCCAAAAAGCCCATTAAACCTCACTTTAGCTTATCATATGGAAGAATTGATGCAATGAAGCTAAGGGTAAAGGCAGTAATTGCTCCCTAAATCAGACAAAGTTAAATGGTTTTTTGAAATTAGAGGTAAAGAGCATTAAATTAAAAGGACCGGTTGGGGACCGGTCCTTTGATTTCGAAGAGATTCGGACGATAAACGCCCTTAATAGGATACTATTCTTGTCGGATAATATAGAAAATACTTTAGTAAAAAGCTCAAATATATGGTTTCTGAAGTCTAAATTCTTCTTATATCGGGCACTTACGTACTTTGGTATCCTTTTAATCCCAATATGGTTACCTAAAACTCTGCACTTAAACACAGTTCTTCAAATCATCATGCTGGTTTTTTATACGCTCTTTATGTGCTCCCAATGGTTCATGCTAGGAAAAGAAGTTGATCACCGGTTAAAAATCTATTTCAGAGTCAATTCTTCCATTGATCGAGTCGTCTATAGGCTTTTTTTAGGGATGATATTTTTTGTTCTTCTATTCAATACAATAAGCTTCTTACCCCACAAGTGGATCTATAATTCCTACTGGGTCATATGGGCCGTACTGGGACTATTTTATTCTTGGCCAACAAGAGGAAAGATAATCAAAGAGTCTGTGACAACAAACTTTAATGAGTTTAAATACCTAGATTCGTTTGAGAAGACTTTAGTATTTTTATCTCTTTTGATGTTTGTTTTTTCGATTCCAGAGCTTCCTAAGCTTACAAATATTGAAGCTTTAAAACTATTCTTTGATCCTTTTGAGAAAATAGGAAATCAATATTGGAATTTTTTATTAGTAGGGTATTACCCATTTTTTAAGTATCCGATACTTTTTAAACTGGCATGGTGCATTCACTTTTACTTAGTTGGACTCGGGCTTTTTTGCCTGACCTTTTACGCAATGCTGAGATTCTTTGTTTCAAGAAGATTGTCACTTCTAGGTGTCTTTGCAGTCCTTAGTTCTTGGTCATTCACGAAAATACTGGCCAGCAATTATGGTGACGCCATTACGACAACATATAGTTTATTGTGGGTCTGGACACTGTTGTGGGTAGTTAAGAGTGCAACATATCGAGCAGGACTTTTTTTAGGGCTAGTCTCGTATTTAGGAACTATCATTAACCAAAGCTTTGCACTCTTAGTTATTCCACAATGCATATTATTGTACTTACTTTTCCTTAGAGATAAGACCATTTGGTATAAAAGACAGATCTTAAAATACTCATTATTTGGTCTTTCATTAACGGCAGTCGTTTTGTTCTCAAATATTGATATTCTTCAGAATATGATTCCAATAGATGAGAATTATTTTGCGGAATTTACTAAAATCTTAAATCGAAAAGCCTTTTATTCACTCTCTTATTTTGGATTTATAATCCTTCTTTTCAAAGCATTCGACTCAAAGATAACCATAATTCGGGAACTTAAAGTCAATAGAGAAAATGTAATAGAAATATTTATAATTATATTCATCTTATTTCTATCATCATTAGTGTTAGACTCTTATCTAGTTAAATCATTTTCTTTGATGTGGATGTTCGTGTTTTTTAGTTTGATCCCATTGGAGTTGGTTTTTCAGAGCATAAGTAGATTGAGATCAAGTCGAAATATGATTTACTTGATATATATTCTAATTTGTCTCTTAGACTCACACTTTGAAGGTAGAGTTAAAATCTTCTTAAGGTTGTTTAATTAATTATGAGTTTTAAAGTAAAAGATCATTATTTTAAAAAAGCTAAGCAAGAAAATTATCTAGCGAGAAGTATCTATAAACTTAAAGAGATTAATGAGAAGTTTAAAATTATAAGTAAAGGTATGAATGTATTAGATTTGGGATATTTCCCAGGCTCTTGGATTCAATACACTTGCGAAGTTATAGGTGAGAAAGGCAAAGTTGTAGGTATAGACATTAAGCCAGTAAATAAAAAATTAACTGGAATTAAAAATGTTACTTTACTTGAGTCTGATTACTTAGACTTTTCTGATTGGAAGTCATTAGTACCAGACGGTAAATTTGATGTTGTTCTTTCTGACATGGCTCCAAACACTACTGGCATTAAGGACGTGGACCAGGCTAGAAGCTTAGGATTAGTAGAGAAAATAATCTATGAGCTTCCCGTATTCTTAAAGCCGAACGGGTCTCTTGTATTTAAAATATTTGATAGTAACGACGCTCAAAATGAAATCAGAAATCTAAGAAAAATATTCAAGCAGGTTAAAATATTTAGACCAGACTCAACAAGAAGCGTGAGTAAAGAAATTTTTGTGGTGGCAAAAAATTATGAAGCGTAGCCTCTTAGCCCTCACCATTTTATTTTTGATTTTCTTCGGCTATCGCTGGAATAACTTGCGTATCGAAGAAGAAAAAGATCAAGAGTTTATAAATCTCGTAGGAGAGGTATCTCACAGAATTCTAAATGATCATGTAATTAATTCTTTTGAGTTCAATAATAAAAAAATTAAAACAGAGTTCTACTTTAATGAAGAGTTAGAGTCCTATATAAAGAAGCAGATGAAGCTCTATGCCTCAAAGGCTATAGCGATAGTCGTATTAGATAATGATACAGGAAAAGTTATAAGCCTTTTATCTTACGAAAGAGAGAGTAAGAAGTTTGGACGTTCGATGGCTCTCCTTGCTTCACATCCTTCCGCGAGTCTATCTAAAATTGTAACAGCAGCAGATTTAATCGAAAATGCAGGTTATAACCCTTGGACTGATATTGTTACTAGAGGAAAGGGTACGACTTTATATAAGTATCAATTAAAAAAGGAACATCGTTGGAATAGAAAAATATCTTTAGAAAAGGCATTTGCTTTTTCAAATAATGCTGCCTTTGGAAAGGCAGCAATTCATAACTCAACAGCTTCTTCACTTTATGAAATGGCCTTAAGTTTTGGTTTTAATAAAAGATTATCGACAGTCCTTAAGTTGCCAAAGTCTATTTTTCAAATGCCTAAGGATCAGTATAACTTGGCTGAACTGGCATCGGGTTTTAATACTGAAACTATGATTAGTCCCCTGCATGCTGCGATCTTCGCGTCTATCGTAGCAAATGAAGGAAACTTGAAAAGGCCGAAGTTAATTAAGTCGCTTCTTGTAAATGATGAGAACCTCTTGGATGAAGAAATAAGTTTTGAAGATGAAAAAGTTTTAAGCAGCGATGCCGCCGATCAGTTAGCCAGGTTGATGACAAAAACTGTTGAATTTGGAACAGCTAGAAAAAGCTTTCGCAGGATGAGGCGTAATTTAAAGAGTAGGCTTGAAATCGGTGGAAAGACGGGAAGTATTACCGGCGGTTTCCCTGAAGGGAAAAGAGACTGGTTCTCAGCTTATGCAAGGCCTAAAAATGGGAATAATAAAGGAATATCTGTAAGTGTGATGAGTATTCAGGGTCCAATGTGGCGCGCCAAGTCGTCTTATTTGGCAAAGAATATCATTGAGTATTACTATAGGCAGATTGAAAAAACGGACGTGAGAGATAAGCAAGTCTACGCGAAAAAGTAAAATGGCAGATAACGAAATCACAGAAAATATTGAGTCTAACCCTTCTCCTGTTGAAGGAGATAGTCGTAAGAAAAAGTTCATAAAAGAAGTTAAGTCGATTTCGATGATCCTTACTGTCGTCCTTGTGTTTAGATCGGTGTTTTTTGAACCGTTTAGGATACCTTCTGGATCAATGATTCCAACATTAATGATTGGCGACTTTATTTTGGTTAATAAATTTTCCTATGGCTTTAAGGTTCCATTTTCTGATCTAAGTTTATTTGGAATTAATCTAAATCCAATTTATATTTTTGGTGAATCCGACCCAGTTAGGGGAGACGTAGTTGTTTTTAAATACCCTAAGGATCCTAGTATTAATTATATAAAGAGAGTTGTTGGGGTGCCGGGTGATAAAATAGAGATTAGAAATAAAGTTGTTTATATAAATGGGACAGCAATTAAGGCAAATGAAGTCGATGGAAAGCCAATTATGGATGACATGGATGAAAAATTTAAAAACTACAATCTTAAATTTTATAAAGTTAAGACAGGTGAAGCTGAGCATGTAATCCAGCAAGATAGTGATAATTACTATAAAACGGACTATCAGCAAAAGATTATTCCCAAGGGGAAATTTTTTGTTATGGGCGACAACCGCGATTTTTCTTATGACTCACGATTCTGGGGTTTTGTAAAAAGAGAGCAAGTGAAAGGTCGTGCATTATTCGTTTGGTTTTCAATGATATTCCCATTCGGGGAAGATTCTTTCAAATTTAGACCTTGGCGTATAGGGACTGTCATTGATTAATGATTCAAAACCATTCGACCTTAAAATATCAAGTAGAGCATTTAAATAAAAAACTTAGTAGTGGTGCCTTTATTCAAAAGGTTCAAAGCACACCTACGACTTTTACATTTCGAGCCAGAACTCCGGGTTCCACTCAGATTATACATTTAGGAAGAGGAAAAGGGGTGGAGGGTTTATGGGTAGATGAAATTCCTCCCAAAAAAGAGTATCGAATCAAAGACAGATTTGATGATTGGCTTAAAAACAATCTCATTGGACAAAAAATTGTAAAACTTAGTGTAGATAATAATTATAGGATGATAATTTTTGATCTAGAAAGTAAAAGTGGGATGGCTATTTTCGCAGTTTTTTACAAGGGAAGAAATTTAAACTTTTTCTTTAAAAATAAAGACTTTATCTTTAGGTCTTGGATTGGAAAAAAAGAAGCAAATAGTAAGATAACCCAGGAGGGAAACTCTAGTTATTTTGAAGGAATCTATGATGGAGCTACAGAATTAGAAGGTGAGATTAAGATTGGAAATATTCAAAGTCATTACGATACTTTGATCACAAGAAAATCAACTGGACGTAGGAAAAAACTATTACAGGCAAAGATCAAAAAAATAAAAAAAACCCATGTATTTATAGAGCAAGCGAAGGATCTTCAAAATGAACTATATGGATTTAATAGTGAGAAAACGGAAAGTGCCTTAGCCGGCATAGGTTTGAAAATAAAAAAGCGATTCGATGAAAATGAATATCAATTTAAGGATAGAGCTTTTGCTAAGTTAAAAAATTTAAAAAAATCAGCTAAGTTCTTATTAGAAAAAGAAAGAAAAATAAATTTAGAGTTAAGTAATTTGAAAGAGGTTATTCATTTAAAAAAGGTTAATTTTCCGAACTGGAATGAATTTAAAGGTCGAAAGCTAAAAAATAAAAGTGTAGTTGAATTTAGAATAGGCGAAACCAGGGGTGCTCTTGGAAAGAATGTAAAAGGAAATGATTTTTTAAGAAATCAGTATGGATCAAAAAACGATACCTGGTTTCATCTTGAAAATGAAAAGAGCTGTCATGTTGTAATTAAAGAGGAATTTGCCTTTATTAATAATGAATTAGCTGAGCTTATTGGTTCACTAATTAGGGATACTATGAAGAAAAGCTCAACTGAACTACACCTTATTTATACATCTTTAAGCAACATTAAAGGCCTAAAGGGTAAATCGGGTGCCGTCACTATATCTAACCCTAATTATTTCAAAGTGTTATATAATCCTAAATGGAAGGAAATTATTTCGTTAGATTGATAAGATTTCCTAAAATTGTACAATTCTTGAGAGGTTAGTGACTTTATGAATTTTATCAAATTTATATTCTTAATATTTTTATTATGTCAGAGCGCATGGTCCTCTCAAAGACCTGCCGATATTGTTGAAAACTTTGATTTGAGATACTACCATCCCCAATTAATGAGTCTCAAAGACTTATCTTTTGAAATTCGAATCTCAAACCTAAAAGAAAATGTTTTAAAAAGTATTCCCTTAAGTAAATTGGATGACCTCTATTATGAAGTGTATTGGATTACTCCAGGTAAATATCATGTTGAAGTTAAGGGACTTCCTAAGGGGTATGTTGAGCTTCGAAATGAGCTTAAAGCACTTATTCAAAACAGACTGGATTATGTACTACCTCAAAAACTAGCTCCAAAAGTGAGAAGTTACTCTCTGAAAAAGATATCAGAGAAAAATGGCATCCTAAAAATACTCGGAACAGACAGGACTCACCAGAGGGGAATTAATAAAATAGAAATCGACTTCGATCGTGAAGGAAAATTAAAATCTTTTAAAACCAAAAGTCCAATGGGTAGTCAAACCTCCATGCTATCTATGAGTAAAAAACCATGGAGTAATAACAAGTGGGTTGTGGATAGGATCACAGTTACTTCTGTTCAGGGAATTCAGACAACAAAAATGGAAAATAAGTTAACTTATAAAAAAATTGACGGTTTCGGGTTTCCTTCAAGTGTTAAGGTTACTACGACTCAGGAGCTCAAGGTTGCAACAAAAAAAGCTGATAAGAAAAACAAAAGAACAGTAAAGTCCGAAATTCTTTTCTCAAATTATAAAATCAACAAGGGAATAGCTAAACGGAAAATCTTGGAGAATAGTGCAAAAAAATAAAATAATACTTTTATTTTTATTATTATTTACCCTATTGCAGCTAGGGTCCTGTCAAAAACAATCTGCTCCCGAAGTGAGACCCGAAGAATCTTGGGAAATTAGAGATCAAGAAAGACTAGAGGCTTGCTCAAAGGTTAACTTCACTCAAGATTTACTTCTGCACCAAAACACTTTCTTTTTATTTAAATGTACGGGTTGGGATAAAACATTCCCAAGTTTAAATAGAGGTATACAAAACATTAATCCAGCTTCTTGGAATCATTTCTTTAGACCTATTGATAATGCTTTCTTAAACGATAGACAAAGAAGAGATAGAATTTTTGATCATATTAGGGACTTAGACAGCAAGCGAGGGTTAGATGATCTCTCTAGGGTTTTAACCGCACTTAATGAAACTAACTTTTATGATGGTATGAGAGACATGTTCCTCTGTGCTGAAGACAGAACACATAAAAACTGTGAAAAACGCCGAGGTAGAGAGCTATCTAAGGAACAATTGAAAAATTTGGTAAAATTAGTTGATCTGAAGCCGGTGGCCATTAAAGCACTTTCTCTCTTAATCAAGGAAAGCATGACTTCTCTCGGAGAGAATGCTGAGCCCTTTAGGGAAGAAGTGAGAAAGTTTTTTTATGGAGAAGATTTTATAAACGTGAGACTGCGACTTGTATCCAGTCTGGCACAAAAGTTTTACTACGGTCTGTCTCCTTTAGAGAAAGAGTTTTACAAAAAGATCCCAGTAGTAAGTTGGAAAGACAGTAAGGAACCATATCTCTATACTTGGATTCAAAAACCAACATTCACAAATGCTGTATTCAGAAGACTAACAAGTTATGCAGTTACGGAAAACCCCGATGTGTTGAAAGATATCAAGCTTTTAAAGAGGGGGTATCATTATCCATTGTACTGTAAACCATATAGTGACTCAGCAAGGATAGACATAGACCTAAAGACCCATGTGGATGAGTTTTTAAATTTTGTATATGAAAATGAGTATGAACCCTTTCACGACTATATAGTTCAAAATGTTGCTAGCTTGCAGCTGGCGATTTCATTCTGTCCTAAGTTAAAAAACTACTCTGGTGATATTGCTTACGTAGAAAACGGAAGAATCAATAGGGGTAATCATTCACTTAACTTTGTTGAGCTAGAAAAAAAGCTTGTAGACTTAACTTCTGAAATACCAATTTTTGACATTTCTAAATTTGTAACTTTTCTTGCGAGCAGAAACTTAGGAGATATACCACCAAACCCTGGATTCTTACTTGATATTGCTACTGAAGAGGCAGTTGAGTGGATTGTAGAGATGTGTAGGATTATCCATAAATCTAGTGATTCATATTTTGATATAGCTTTTCAGCTACTCAAAAACACTAAACCATTAGCTTTTAATTCAGTAGGAGTTCTTGTAAATGAGTTTCTATTAGCTGAAAACGATGAAAAAATTAAGGCCCTCGCAGCCTCATGGTTATTCTTGGATCAAGAAGAACAGAATTTTTTATTTAACTTTATAGATAGACATTTACAACAAGATACAAACTTTAAATTATTATTTAATTTTTATGCAACCATGCTTGAAGAGTACGCAGTAGTTTCGCCGGAGTTTAGTGAGCTATGGACAAGTACACCAGATGCACTAGAGAATTCTTATCAGGCGATGTTCGATATCGTGAAAAATTTCTCTGGAGCAAATGTCCTTAAAGATTTTGATAAGTTCTTCTCACGAGATCATATTATAACAATAATGAAAGTCGTAACGAGAGGGCCAGACTTACGTAGAGTGGCACTAAATCGCTTAAGTGCCAATTTGATTACAGACTATGTAACAAAACTGCCATACGAACCATATGAGATAGACTTTACTAACGGTGAAACAGAATACTCTAGAAAGACTAAAGTTTGTATAGATTCTCTCACAGATAATAAAGACTTATATTTCATATTAAATAATTTTCCTAAAGAGTGTCTTTTCTTTAAAGATAAAGAGATAACATTGCAAACCTTTTCATGGCTTGCGGAATCTCAAAATCGATATGAAGAAATGTTCAATATAAGCCCCCGCTCATCGGGCACTCTATTAGATAACGACGGTTTGATGGCCTCAAGCTCACTTAATAATGCAGTGGCTATGCTTAGGCTTGTAGATGAAAAATTGGCATTTAGAATCAACCAAGAAAAGTCAGGTGGGTTAAAATATATTTTAGACTTAGGACATAAATACTTATATCAAGTTATGGTTGAAGGTCGGAAAGGTTATCTAGAGGACTTAGATAGACTAACTTCCGTTGTCTCTGCATATTTCTCAGTTGGTGGAGCAAATCATAGATACTTAAGAAATACTAAGTTATTCGAATCAATAGTAGATGAGGGACCAAAAATTGAGGTTGTATCAAATTGGTTTGCTACTGTTTTTAAAAAATATAATGAAAAGCTATCTTCTGGCTCACTGGGTACAAAAGAATATGTAGAGGATGTCGCTTACTCTTGTGAAAACTATGTAAATCAAGACATCGGAGCTATACCGTGCCCCAGCACCGGGCGAGTTAAAAAAGCTTTAACCTCAGTCATAAAAGATGCGACTGTCGTTTATGAAAAGAACGGCTCATCAACAGTCGGATACTTCTTGCAGGCCTTAGTTCCTGGTTACGGCTTATCAATTCCTTTCAAATCTAAAAATCAGAGACTAAAAAGGATTACGGTTAGTGAATCTGCTCAAATGGTTTATAAGTTATCAGATAAAAAGTTACCTATTAATAAATTAAAGATTAAATTCAATGAAGATGATGAGTACGACAGAGGATATAATGTTGATAACTGGTCTGGCTTAAAATGGAGAAAATCGAAAAACGAGCTAGCAGATCTAGATGAGCTTGAAGAGACTATTAATCCAGAGACTGAACTATTCTTTAAAGATGACATGGTTGAAGTTACAACTCTAGATCGTGTAGAAATATCTATTCGTGACGTTCGATTTGATATGAGTTACCTCGGAGCCCACTATATGAATGCAGTGGCTAAAGCCGAAGACTATAACGAGACTGTCGAGAAAAAGCTTAAAATGTTTAAAACTTGCACTGGCGCTAGATTCTGTGGAAAGTTTTTTAATAAGCAACAAATTCGAATGGCAAAAAATGCGGTAGCTGCTTATCCCGGACTGTTAGATGCAAATAGAGTAAAAGAATTTGGTTTTGGTGACTATATGCAAGCATTGTTAGGAACCTTTATCAGAAGTAGTTCAAATAAGGCCCAGAAAAGTGCTTTGGTAAAAATTAAAATTTTCGGAAAAAGAATAGAAGTGCCTTGGGTGCAAACAAAAAAGCAGTTGCGAAAACATAATGGAAAGATTCTCACTAAAATATCTATGCTTTCAGGGATCAGTAATTTTTCTAGATTTGTTAGAGATAGGGTTGGGAGAACCGACAAAGAGTTTCAAGGCAACATCAATGACCCCAGAGTTAAACTCTTAGATACGGCCTTGTTTACCGGAATTAATCCTATTACTCTTGAAAAAGAGGCTATAGCTTTATTAAGTTCACTAATTGAACAAAAAAATGGAAAGACCTTGTTAGGAGAAGCAATTGATTGGATGGCTAAGAGCAGTTACCAAGAGCAAAGAGAGCTTGAGTCATTAATTTTTGACTTAGCCGTAATATCTTCTTTTATTGGAATAGGTCCAGTAAAAGCTGACTACGAATTAAGTGATAAGAATTACGATCGATATCGAAATAATAATTTAGGTAGCTTGATAAGTGTAGGATCCGTCGTGTTGCCAAAATTTATTAATTTTGTAGATAGTTGGCCAGCAGGTCTAAATTTTATAGATATCATTCGAGGGCTTCAGAAACCGGTAAGATTTATTGCTGATGAACTCGTTGAGAGTAAAAAATTAGATACTAACTTAGTCTACAAGCTTTTAAATGAGGCATTCTTCGGATTTAACAAATTCTTCAATGAGGCAACTGAAAACTCAGAAAATGGCGCTTATTATATATCTGAGTATTTAAGTTTGGAAAAAGAGCCTAAGAAAGTGCTGTTAAGTTTAAAAGCTGCAATAAATCTAATTGAAGAACTAGAGAAAAAAGATAGCACTGGTAATACTGGTTTTAGTATCTTGTCTCAGAACTTGACGAAAGTTGTAGGTGATCGGCGATTTGGATTGAGGGCTTTTAGTGAGTATTTATTGAAAACAACCCACTATAAAAACTGTAGAACATCTAATGAACTTGATTGTGATATAAATATCCACCACGATGAACCGGCTCAATTAGTCATGTACTTTTCTTCAAAGAATGGTTCAAACTCAACTAATATTGTTAGATTTATTGATACCTTATTTAAAGATAATATTAATGACTACACCGAGATGATCGATAATCTACTTCCTTTGATTAGGATTAAGTCCCAATAGCTGACAGCTAAACTTTTCCCTTACTTTACGTGTAAATTTAGACACTTATAATGGATTTATAGGTTATAAATATATTCTAACTTGTTTTGGAGAAGATTATGGAATTCGTAAAAAGAGAAAATGTTCTTGAGACCTTGGATAAGGCTAAAAGTATTATTTATGGACAAGATGTTTTACTCGACTCGATAATTGCCGCTCTTGTTTGTGAAGGCCATTTGCTAATTGAGGGAATGCCCGGTCTAGGGAAAACTTTAAGCGTTTCAGTTATTAGCAAGCTATGTGACCTTTCTTTTCAGCGGATTCAATTTACTCCCGACCTACTACCTAGTGATTTAATTGGGACGATGATTTATAGCCAACAAAAAGAAGAGTTCAATACTAAGTTTGGACCGATCTTCACACAGCTTCTTTTGGCGGATGAGATTAATCGAAGCCCTGCAAAAGTTCAATCAGCACTACTGGAAGCCATGGCTGAAAAACAAGTTACGATTGGTGATAAAACTCACAAGCTATCTTCACCTTTTGTTGTTTTGGCGACACAAAATCCGATAGATCAAGAAGGTACCTATACATTACCTGAAGCTCAGATGGATCGATTTATGATGAAGGTAAATGTAGACTACCCAGACTTTGAAGCAGAAACTAAAATTCTAGATTTGTCTAAAACACCTCTTAATTCTCTTGAGCCACTTTTAGCGACAGACGATTTGCTACAGATTCAAAAATGTGTTGATGAAATTTATGTTGACGATAAACTGAAAAATCTAATTGTTAGAATTGTCTCAGCGACCAGACCGGGTAGCGACTATTTCGTAAAAGAATTTGAAGGTGGGATTTTGGCAGGAGCTTCACCTCGAGCATGTATATGGTTACAGCGAGTTGGAAAGTTTATCGCATATATGGACGGTAAAGATTATGTTTCTCCGGATCATCTTATGCGAATTATTCCCGATGTGTTAGGCCATAGAATTTTGATGACCTATGAAGCTGAAATAGATGGAATTACTGGCCGCGATGCTGCCATTAAAATAGCGAGTAAAGTGATTTAATGAAATTAAATGACGTTAGAAAAACCGTTAGCCAAATTAAGGCTAGCCTTTTCAAAAACTCAAATTCATTTTCTATTGGTATGTTGAAGTCACACTTTAAGGGTAGTGGTTTACAGTTTAAGGAACACCAGGTCTATAGCTTTGGAGATGATATTCGGTTTATTGACTGGAATATGTTGGCAAAAACAAATAATACTTTTGTCAAAACATTTGAAGAAGAAAGGAATATAGAGATAACTGTAGTTCTTGATGCTTCTCGTTCAATGCTTTCTGGTGTGAATGGCGTTTCAAAGCTTCAAGCCAGTATTGAAATCACCTGCCTTCTTTATTTACTAGCAGGTGAAACAAATGATTTTGTTCATGTTGTTGTTATCGGCGAGGACATCGTAGATATTCCAAAATCTCAGGGTGACAAAGGGATAACTTATCTAATTAGCATTCTAGAAAAACATGGTGTGTTGGATGAGTATGGAAAAGTTGAAATTGACAGGGGAAGTGAGTTAGTTGAAATACCAGAAGAAAAAAAATTATATAGTATCCTAAAGCACACAGGGAAGAACCGTGAGGTCGTGATCTTTTCTGATTTTGTAGATTTTATAGAAGCATCCTCTATGAAGAGACTTATTTTTAGAAGAAATTTACATTGTTTTTTTATGGAAAGTCCCTTGGATAGATTTGCAAAAGCACCAATATCGGTATTTTCAATTGGTAAACAATCTGAAAAGCCTAATTTTCGCACTGTAAATATTGAAGCCGAAAAAGAACTTGAAAAAGAATTTGGCAAAAAAATTAAAAAGATTGATATCTCAGACAGATATTTAGAATCCTTCATTAAGGAAATGATCTAATGAAAAGAACTTATGTTCTTATATTTATCTCCTTGGTAATGGCATTTGACTTAATAGCAGGAGAGGCTTTTTTTAGGCCCCTGTCTCGCCAAAAAGTTGAATTGGTTGAAGGCGATTCTTTCAAGGGAGTTATCGAGCTATGGAATATTAAAAACATATCTCCCCGTATGATTAATGATTTGGTTGGAGATAGCTTCTTGGATAGTTTTTATGTAATTAGCCTTTCAAAACCTAGATGGGCCGAATCTAATCCTGAAGTTGTTTTGGTAGAGGGTTTGTTCGTACTACAGAAGAAGATAGATAAAAATATCAAAACATGGAAACTTGGAGGATTAGATATCCAAGTGACTATTAAAGAGTTTGAAACAAACAGTTTCTCTAAGAGGCAAAAAGGCTTTGTAATAATGGAGGGTGATTATAATTTGGATGATTCTTCTCTTGTGAAATACTTAGTTCCACTTGTTTTTGTTCTTCTTTTAGTTATTTTAGTAGTGGTTCTACGCTCAAAGAAAAAGATAGTGACTACTAAGCCTTTGGAGAAAGAGACGAACTGGCAGGAGGTATTTAACTCTGCGCGAACAAAAGAAGATTTTTCTTTTATATATTCAAATAAAGAGCTTTGGAATAAGAAATTAAACGATGAACAAAATACATCGCTAGAATTTTTAGAATCAGCAAAAGAGTACTTGTTTAAAAAAGATGTAGAAGATTTTGAAATAGAAGAACTAAAAGTACTTATTGAACCAATTAAAAAAGAGTTAAGATAAATGGAATTTGCCTATCCCTATTTATTTATAGTTGGTTTTTTAGGAATTATGGCCTGGATATTGGTTATTTATAGGCCTTTCAAAAAAGCTACTATATATTATGGGGACGCCTCTGGAAGGAATAGATCCGCTTCAAGGACGTTAGTTTTTCTTTTGGGATTAATCGGGTGGATTTTGATTTCAATTTCTGTAACTTTACCTAGAAAACCAATAGGCCTTTCAAATAACAAAATTAAAGTAAACGACATTTTTTTTGTAGTAGATGTCTCAAGATCTATGTTGGCAGAAGATTTTAGGCCAAATCGATTAGAGGCTGCAAAACAAAAGATATTAGAATTTGTGAATCTTAAGCCAGCCGATAGAATAGGCATTATTATGTTTTCGGAACGAGCGTTTACACTTCTTCCGCTTTCAACTGACCTAGATCTAATTAGAAGGATAGTTGACGAAATTAAAGTTGGTTTTTTAGGAATGGGTACGAATATTGGTGATGCGTTAGCATTAGCAGTGGCAAGAGGTGCTCAATCTTTAGCAGATAATAAGGCCATAGTCCTTCTTACTGATGGTGTTAGTAATGTTGGAAGTATGACTCCAACTCAGGCGGCTCAAGAAGCAGCAGATAAAGATATTAGGGTTTATACAATTGGTATCGGTGGAAGTAAGGATGCGAAAATTCCTCTTGGGGGTAGAGCATTTGGTAGGAAGAGATACCAAACAATTCCAGGTGGAAGCATCGATACAAAAACATTACAAACGATCGCAAGTTTAACTGGTGGAAAAGATTTTATTGCCCAAGACTCTGAAGCTCTTAAAGATGTATTAGAAGAAATTAATAAGCTTGAGAAAACAGAAATCGATGCCTCATCAAGGATTTTATATAAAGAATTGTATTGGGAGTTCCTCCTGCTTGGCGCTCTCGTGTTACTTCTTGCGGAGTTTTTAAGAGTTAGATTTTTAAAGGAGGAGCTGTGAGTTTTGAATACGGATCCTATCTTGCCTTAACAATATTTTTGTTTGTTATTTTTTCAATTTTTATAGTGAAGATAAGAAATAATTACTTTTCAACAATAAAGAAGTTTTGGTTTTTTGATGATTCTAAGTACTCTAAAATAAGATTGGTAACGTTCTTAACGGGTTTCTTCTTTTTGTTTATAGCAACCTTGGACTTAAGAGGACCAGAGGAAAGAATAAAGGCCACGATACCCGATCAGAAAACCATTATCATCATAGACTCGTCTGCCTCTATGTTGGCGGAAGATGTTAGGCCTAATCGATTTCAGAGATCACTTTTTCTTGCTAGGCATTTTATTAAAAGGGCGGCCGGGCATCAGATAGCTGTGGTACTTTTTTCAGATACACAAAAAAGACTGGTTCCTTTTACGGATGATATTGACCTCTTAGATGCTAGAGTTGCTGCACTAGAAAAAACTAACTTAAACTATGGAAACTCTAATATAAATCAGGCGGTAAAGGAATCGCTTCAATATTTTAAAATAGACAATGATTCAGAAAATATTGTGGGGAATATCCTTTTATTTACTGATAGTGAAGAGCACGGTGGAGTATTTCCGTTAGATGAAGGTAGTGAAGTTAATTTGGCGGTAGTTGGTGTTGGAACACTCGCTGGAGCTCCGATTCCATTGAGGACGAAAAATGGGGTTTTCTTAGATTATAAAAAACATAAGGGTGAGAAGGTAATCAGCAAGCTTAACGAGTCAGCAATAAAAAGCATGGGAAAAGACTTTAAAAATTTCAAATATTGGATATCAACTTCATATACGATTCCAACTGACGATATCTTGAGTTTCTTCAAGTCGATTTATAAGAAGAAGTTAGGTGAGACCGATATTCGAATTCGACCGGTGTATGGACATTTTTTGATAGGTATTTTTATAATATTATACTTTTTATCAAGTCTATTTAGCTTGGCAAAATCTGTTTCAAAACCGTTGATTATATTATGCTATGTTTTGTTGTATCCCGTTCGTGATGCTGAGGCACAAATTGAAATACCCCAGGAAAATGTTGAAAATAAGTTAAAATCTACAAAACAGGAAAGAAAACTTAAAAATGGAAAGGCAAGTCCAGACGATATAAAGTTTTTGGCACAAGAGTTTCTCAAGTCTGGAAAACATAAAGAGGCGAGCATTTTATATGAAGAGATAAATCAAGGTAATAATAAAGATTTAAACTCCTTGATAAATCTTGGGACTTCCTATGCAAGCTCGGGAAACCTTCAGAAGGCCCTAGATTCATACGAGCGAGCTATTGAGCTTGCTCCGAGTGATGAAATAAAAGAAAAGCTAAAGGATATAGTTAGAAATAACACTTTGTTAGCACTACAAAAGCAAAAACAAAAAAATAAGCAAGATAAGAAAGACAAAAAAGAGAAAGATAAAAAAGAAAAGAAGGATAAGAAAGATAAAAATAAAAAAGATAAGAAGGAAGGGGGATCAGGTAAAGATTCTAAACCTAGTGATAAGAAGGATAATAAAAAAGATCAAAAATCTAATAAGAATCAAAAGCCAAAAGATAAGGAAGAGGATAAGAAAAACAAAGAAAAAGAAGACAAGAAGAAGACAGATAAGGAAAATAAAAAAGAGCAGAAAAAACCATCTAATCTAGATGAAAAGGAAAAGCAGATAAAACAAAAACGAAAACTAGTAAAGATACCTGCTATGTTAAAACAGATTATGGACCAAGATAGAAATCTACAAGAAAAATACTACAACACGACTGAAAAGCGAAAAAATCGCAATAGAGAATCAAAGGACTGGTAATGATTATTAAAAATATAATTTTATTATCGCTATTGTTATTTAGCTCAAATTTAATAGCAGATGTTGTAACTCTAGACGTAAATCCAAATCGCCCAATTGTTGGTGAAACCTTCCAGCTAGTTTTTAAAATTAAAACTAGTGACAGTGATGAACCCTATATTAGCTTCGACAGAGGTACCGCTGATGTTATTGGTAAGTCTGATCGTGGAGTAAGTATAAATACAACAATAATCAATGGAAAATTTAGTACTACACGTACCTTAACGCATGTATACGAGCTTGTGGCATCGAGACCAGGTCCGCTTCGAATAAGCAATATAAAAGTTGAAATTGGTGGCAAAGAATACAAAGTGAAATCAAAAACAATAAATATACTAAGGGAAGCTGTTAGAGCTAAGGACTTTTTTTTACAAGCCGAACCCTCAAAAACTGAGGTTTATGTGGGTGAAGGTATTGATGTTCGTTACTATTTATATACTAAGGTTCCGATTGTTAGCCAGGAAGTAAAGGTTTTTCCCAAGTTAGATAAGTTTATAAAAAGATTCCACATGATAAATAGAGAGCAAACAACCACTGTGGAATACATGGGAGAAATATATAAGAAAAGCTTGAAGTACTCAGCTAGAATATATCCTGAAAAGGTCGGGAGAGCGTTTATTGATCCTTTGAAATTAAGAGTACAGTATTCATCTTCTAATAGAAATACTCCCTTTGGTGCTTTTGGATTGCGAATGAGAGAGTATAAAACCAGATCGATACAATCCAAAAAAATCGAAATCTTGGTAAACCCAATCCCAACAGAAAATCTACCAAGTGACTTCACAGGCTTAGTTGGAGATCATGATTTTGATTTTACTTTGAATAAATCGAAGTATTTGGTCAATGAGGTAGTAGAGGCTAAGCTAAACGTTACGGGGCCAGGAGCCTTAGAAAACTACGCAGCCCCTAAAGTTTATACTCATCCAAGCTTGGAAGAATTCGACACCAAGGCAGAGTTTTCAGAGGTGTCTAAGGTGTTGGGGAAAAAATCATTTGATTACACTTTTTTGGCAAGGGATCGTTTTAGTCTCCCTCAAAGAGAAATAAGCTTGTCAATATTTGATCCTAATTCAAAAACTTTTGTAACAAAGAAGCTGTCTTTACCTTCTCTAAGTGTAGAGGGAGGGATAGTTAAGCCTAACTCTGGTGGACATTCAGAAAAGAAAAAAGAGACTTTAAATACAAGTGATGACAACAGAGGGGTCGTTGGTTTAGTTGCTCCCTCATTTGTGGGTGGATTCACACTTAAGAAGATTAATTTGCTAAAATGGACAAATCTCTTCTTGGGCTTTGTTTTGTTGATATTGATAGTTATTCCTTTTAAAAAATACCTTTTGATGAAACTTGAGAAGTCGGAAATTGAACTGGCAGTGATAGATATTAAGAAAAATGGTATGAATTATCACAGATTATACGCAGTACTTTCTCTACTTCCTGTAGACTCAGAAAATGGTTCGATACAGGATAGGCTCGAGAGAAGTGAGCTTTCAAAAAGCGCAAAAGCTTATTTTATTAAGAGTTTAGAGAGCTGTGAATTGGGTGACTTCTCAGGTATAAATGGAAAAAAACAAAACATGGGAAAAGTCGATTCTAAGCACTTTTCTGAACTTATAAAAATCGTAAGAGGAAACCCAGTTGAAGCTAATAGAGAGTCTTGAGGAAATTGCTGATGAAAATTTGGCAGTCACGATAGGAAACTTTGATGGTGTCCATATAGGACATCAATACGTTTTAAAAGCTATTAAAGAAAAGATTTCAGATGATACTAAGCTGGTTGTCATTAGCTTCACACCTCACCCTTCTATCGTACTATCGCCACGAAAGGATTTTTTAATAAATGAAGCCAAAGATAAGTACGAGTTATTAGAAAATGCCGAAACAGATTATTATTATGAGATTCCTTTCACAAGAGATTTGAGCACTTTGACAGGAAACGAGTTTTTAACAAAATATCTTTCAAGTAAATCACACAAAATTAGATTCTTTTTAGGGTATGACTTTTCATTTGGGGCCAATAAGAAGGACGGAGTGAATAGTATTGAAAAATTTTGTAAAGAACGAAATTATTCTTTCGAAGTATTGGATAAAAAGTCAGTAAAAGAGCTCTCAGTAAGTTCTAGTAAAATTAGAAATTTGATAAAAGAAGGGGATGTTAAGCAAGCAAACCGACTTCTTGGCAGAGATTTCTATTTAAGTGGAACAATTGTTAAGGGAGAAGGAAGAGGGAAGCAAATTGGTTTTCCGACCGCCAATATGCAATATTCAAATCTACAAATTACTCCCAGTAAGGGTGTCTATTATTCAAGTGTTTTATATAAAAACGGAATGTATAAAAGTATTACTAATATTGGTGTTAAACCAACTTTTGAGTCAGATGCTGAAATTACAGTTGAAACTTATATTTTAGACTTTGATAAGGATATTTATGGAGAAACCTTTAAGCTCTATTTTCATTCAAAACTAAGAGATGAGAAAAGGTTTGATTCAGTAAATGACTTGATTGAGCAAATCTCTAGAGATGTAGCTTCTCGGAGAAAATGTGATTAGATTAGGTTTAATAGGAAAAAATATTAAACATTCTCAATCTAAGTTTGTGTACGAGAAAATTCTCAAAAAAAATATCGATTATAAGCATTACGATGTTGATAATAAGGTAGATCTTCCTTCTTTAGATAAGCTATTTTCGGAAGTCGAGGGGGTCAGTATAACTGCTCCTTATAAGAAAGATTATCAGAGTGTAGTAAATATCGTTGGGGAAGTAGCAAAGCTTGGTATCATTAATTGCATTCGAAAAAATGGCCAAATCTACGAAGCCACTAATACAGACTTTTTGGCAGTTCACTCCTTTTTAAAAGAACATTTAAGTAGTTGCGACTCAGAGGTTATAATACTGGGAGATGGGTCGATGGCAGAAATTACGATTTTCTCTCTTGGCCTCCTCAATAAAGACTTTAAACAGTTTAGTCGAAAGAAGACTCAAGGTTTTTCTAGCATTGATTTATCAACTTTGACTGGAAAAAATGCATTGGTCATTAATACCTGCGCGAGAGAATATACTTATAATGGACCAATTAGGAATGGTATAATCTTTTGGGATTATAACTATTCTCATAAAAATCATAGTGACCGATTCCTTAATTCAACTATTCAATACATCGATGGAATGGACCTCCTGAGAAATCAGGCTATTCATGCTCTAGCTTTCTGGGGCATAAATTACTAATTTCTTGTAGAACGCTAAACATTCATATCAATAAATCCGATAACATAGGTGAACCTATAGGAATTCGTTATGTTTAGAAAAGAGTTTTCTGATGTGATTAGTAAAACGGGGATGGTCCCCATTAAAGATTTACGTCCACTTTTGATGGATAAGGATCCTAATAATATCGCAGAGCTTGGTCTATTAGAGTTTGATTTTTTTGATGATATCAAATTTGCAAAACAAGTAGCTGAAAAAAATAAGCTAACTTTTATTGATTTATCAAAAGCAAAGATCAAAGAAAAAACGATAAAATTAATAAAGAAAAGTGATGTCTTAAAATATCGAGTTTTGCCTATCCAGAAGACGGCAAAGGCGGTCAGTGTCGCTATTTATGATCCAACAGTTGTGGAACTACGTAGTGAACTTCAAACAACATTTCAGCATCCGGTAGAATTTATTCTCACCAACTTATCATCTTGGAAAAAAATATTTGGACGAGTCGAAGAGTCTATTGACGAGCTTTTAGATACTATTCATGAAGTTAGATCTGATAGTGATGAAAATGAAAATATAAAAGAAGAAGATATTGGCGAAGATATAATTAAATACGTGAATAAAGTTTTAGCCGAGGCCTTTATCAAGAAGGCCAGTGATATTCATATAGAGCCATATGAAAAGTCCGCGAGAATAAGGTTTCGAATAGATGGTACCTTGGTCGAGATGGAGACACCGCCTAAGAAGTTGTTTCTTCCACTTACATCAAGAATGAAGATTTTGGCGCAAATGGATATATCTGAAAAAAGAAAACCTCAGGATGGGCGAATTAAATTATCGGTGGGAGGAAAACCAATTGATTATAGGGTTTCTTCGTTACCAACCTTGTTTGGAGAAAAGATTGTTCTGCGTCTATTGGACTCTTCAAATCTAGAGTTAGATATGACTAAACTTGGGTTTGAAGCAAAACAGCTAAAAGTATTTCAAGATGGTATTCATCAGCCTTATGGAATGTGTTTGGTTACGGGGCCTACTGGTTCTGGTAAAACAACAACTTTATATAGTGCCTTAGCAGAACTTAATACTGTGGATACAAATATTTCCACGGCAGAGGATCCTGTTGAATTTAACCTCGCCGGAATTAATCAAGTTAATGTTAAGAAGGAGGTAGGGCTTACCTTCGCCTCCGCTCTAAAAGCTTTCTTGAGGCAAGATCCGGACATTATTATGGTTGGGGAGATTAGGGACCTTGAGGTTGGTGAAATTGCCGTCGAGGCAGCACTAACTGGACATATGGTTTTATCAACCCTGCATACAAATGATGCCCCTGCAACAGTAACACGTTTGTTAAATATGGGGATCGAACCCTTTCTTGTGGTCGGCTCTTTGAATGTTGTCGTGGCTCAAAGATTATGCAGAAGGATCTGTGTCGAATGTAAAGAGATAGCTGAAACTTCTGTTGAGGAACTTGTTGCCTGCGGTATTGCGCCAAGTTCTGCTGGAAAAATAAAAGTTTATCGTGGGAAAGGTTGTGAGTACTGCAACAACACAGGTTACAAAGGACGAGTCGCGATTTACGAAGTCATGGGAATGAGTACTCTTTTGAAAGAAGTTATTTTAAGAGAAGGATCTGCAGACGATATAAAACGTCAGGCCATAAAAGATGGGATGAAAACTCTTAGGATGTGCGCATTGACTAAGGTTGCCCAAGGTTTAACTACACTTGATGAAGCAGTTATGAACTCTAGTTCAGATAAACTGTAGGAGATAGGAATGTCTGAAAAAACCGTAACGAAAACGAAACAAGCAGGTGTTGGGGAAAATGTTAAAATCCAACAGTTGTTTAAATTAATGGTTGATAGTGGCGGTTCTGACCTTCACTTAACTGTTGGATCACCTCCCGGATTAAGGGTCAACGGTGAAATCGTTAGAGTTAAAATTCCAGCTTTAAATGCAAGTGACTCTAAGAGGCTTGTATATCAAATATTAACAGAAGAACAAAAAAATGAATTTGAAAAGAATTTAGAACTTGATTTCTCATTTGGAATTAAAGGTCTTGCAAGGTTTAGAGCGAATGTCTTTTATTCAAAAGGTGGAGTTGCTGCTGTTTTTAGAACAATTCCAAGTATTATTCCTGACTTTAAGTCTTTGAATCTTCCAAACGTATTAATGGAAATGACAGATGTATCTAATGGGCTAATTTTGGTTACTGGACCTACCGGTTCTGGTAAGTCGACAACTTTGGCTTCTCTAATAGATAGATTAAACGAAAATGAATCAGGACATATCATTACTCTTGAAGATCCGGTGGAATTTGTTCATCCTCATAAATCTTGTATTGTTAATCAAAGAGAAATAGGCACGGACTCTTTAACTTTTCATAATGCCCTAAAAAGTTTGTTGAGACAGGACCCGGATATCGTCCTAGTTGGGGAATTAAGAGATGTTGAAACTATTGAAGCAGCTCTTACTGTAGCTGAAACAGGTCACCTGGTCTTTGGTACCTTACATACAAACTCATGTGTGCAAACTATAAACAGGATTGTGAATGTTTTCCCTTCAGATCAACAAGATCAAATTCGAACTTTATTAAGTTTCGTTTTACAGGGAGTTATTTCTCAACAGCTTCTACCAAAATCATTTGAATCTGGACGTTGTTTAGGAATTGAAATTCTTATTCCGACTCCAGCGATTAGAAACCTAATTAGGGAAGACAAGATTCATCAGATATATTCTCAAATGCAAATTGGTCAGGATAAAACCGGAATGATGACGATGAATCAATGTATAGAAAGACATGTTAAAGCAGGTCTAATAGATACAGATACAGCAATGAGTTATTCAACTGCGCCTGAAGAACTAGCTAAAAAGCTTGGGGTGAAAGGTAAGGGATATTAGGTTAAAATAAACTATGGCTCAATACGGATGGGAAGGTCTTAACAAAGACGGTAAAAGAGATAGTGGGAAAGTAGAAGCTTCTTCCGAGCGAGAGGCCAGGAGAATTTTACGTACTCAAGGTGTACGGCCAAAGAAGATATCTCCTCCATCGTTTTTAGAGTTTGATATTGGTGAGTGGATGGTTGATAAAGGTTTTGCCTCCCCATTTGGTCCTAAAGAACTAACAAACTTTACTAAGCAACTTTCTATTATGATTAATGCAGGTGTTCCTATTATCCAGGCACTCGAAATTCAATTTAAATCAGAAAAACACCCGGTACTTAAGAAATCTATCAAAAAAATAGCCAGTGGTGTAGGTGAAGGTAAAACTGTTGCAGAAGCAATGTCGGCTCAAAAGGGTTTTGACAAGCTATATTGTAGTCTCGTGAAGGCCGGTGAGGCAGGGGGGATTTTAGATATAATTCTCACAAAACTTTCCGTTCATATGGACAAACAGGAAAAAACTAAAAAACAAATAAAAAGTGCACTTTCATATCCGTTTATTGTTTGTATGGTTGGGGCCGGAGTTATTTGGGGAATGATGGTCTTTGTCGTTCCTCAGTTTATCGGAATGCTTGCAGATACAGGGCAAGAGCCACCTGCAATTACTCAGTTTGTGATCGATACTTCGAATTTCTTAAGTGAATATACACTTGCAACTGTGCCCGTGGTATTTATCGCAGGAGTTTTTCTATCTAGCTATGTGAAAACTCCAACTGGCAAAAAACACTTTGATATTTTTACTATGAAAATGCCATTGTTTGGCGGGATCGTTATTAAAGGGAATCTCAGCTCTTTTGCTAGAACTTTGGCAACAATGCTTGGTGCAGGTGTATCTTTAATTGATGCGCTAGATATTTGTATTGAGACACTGGATAACTATGTGATCGCAGAAGATTTGGAAGCCGTTAAAAAGAAGGTTGTTGAAGGTTCAACACTTACCGAACCTTTACTAAAAATTGACTATTTTCCAGATATGGTTGCTCAAATGATTAGGGTTGGAGAGCAGACCGGTGAAGTGGATGGCATGCTTGAAAAGGTGGCTGATGTTTTTGAAGATGAAGTTAACACATTAATTGAAGGTGCTACTAAATTGATTGAGCCAATAATTATTGTCGTTTTGGGTGGAATTATCGCTACCATACTTGTGGCCATGTACTTGCCGATGTTCATGTCTGCTGGTGGGGCCTAGTAGTATAAGGGCTTGATTTTAAACAACTTTTTGGACGGTTTTTTAAAAGAATTAATTTATACGGTCAAAGAACCGATGAATAAAATAGATTGATGTTATAATTTTCTTAGGATTAGGTGAATTTAGAATGTCTTCTTAACAGACATTGGAAAGAAACCTGAGCTTTAGATTAACCGGATTGAATTGAACTTTTAATGTTCATTTCTGATGGCTTTTAACTAGGCTTCTTAATAGCCTTTAACTAAGTGTCCTCTCAACGGACCAAAGGGAGCATGTATGAAAAAGATTCTTCAAGACGAAGGTTTCACCCTCGTCGAACTAATGGTTGTTGTTGCTATTATTGGTATTTTATCAGCAGTGGCTATTCCAAACTTTAAACAATACCAAGCAAAATCAAAAACTTCTGAAGCAAAACTACAGTTAGCATCTATATACTCGGCTGAAACGGCGATGATGGGTGACTGGGATACGTATGCAACTTGTCTTAATGATATGGGCTATACAGCAGCAGCAAGAGGCTATTATGTTGTAGGGTTCGCTACTGATAACACGGCTCGAAATGGTGACGTTGTAACAAATGGTGGTGCCTGCGCAAACGGTCAGTACCGATTAACACCTGCAACATCAGGTACTATTATTAGAGTTAAAGGTACCAACGCTGTGGTTGGTGACCTTGACGCCAGTAACGTTGTCGTAACTGATGGTTCTACATTCAAAGCTGGTGCAGCTGGTAAGATTTCTGCTGATACTTCTGGTGCGAGCAACCTTGATGAGTGGAGTATCGATCAGGATAAAACTCTTAATCAGGATCAAAGAGGTTACTAATAATTATTTTCTATTTATAAGAATTGGAGAAAGGCTCTTTTGGGATACGAAAGAGCCTTTTTTTATCACATAAGGTTTACCGTCAAAATCTAGTTTTTCACAGTCCGAGCGTTTGTCATTTAAACATTTTAAATCTGTTTTCGCTTTTATGGAATAGAGCGTAGTATGAAACTTTTTTCGAAGAAAGCTGTTCGGAGGAAGATTATCATAAGCAACTTTAAGTCCTTGAAAGGCTAAATCGGGATCATTTTTCTCCATTCTTAATTTTGCCAAAATTGTAGGTAAGTTGGGAAATCTTTTAACAGCTTCTTCAATACTCTCTAGGGTTTTGTAGGACTGCAGAGCTCTATCCAGATCTTTTGCCTCGAAGTAGAAGTGAAATCCCGCATGATAATTCAACCAAAAATCTTTGGAATATTTTTTTAAGCCTTTATCATAAATATATGAAGCTCCGCTTATATCATCCTTAATAATGCTTAGGTATTGACCACCATATAAGTAATTTTCATAGAAATAGGGATCAAAGATACTAATGGACTTGAATCTGTGGAACATCCAGGAATTACCATCTTTTTTATTATAGTGTTCAATATCACCTTCAATTAAAGTAACTACCCAGGTGATTGCAGCCAAGAGTCGTCCGTGACCGAAATTAAAAATTTGAGCAAAGTTCTCGTTAAGAGTAACTGATGATTCTTCCTTCGAAATTTCAACAGGCGGCTTTTTTAAACCTTTGCCAAGTTGAAGTTGAACGAGGAAGAGAACTGTTAATACAAAAATTGAAAAGCTACACTTAATTATCATTTTCAAGTACAATTATACTTTGAAACCCCAAGGATTGGAAAAAATGTTTAGCTTTCATGAAGTAAGTAAGGAATTTAGAACTGACTTTTGGGAAAAACCCTTTAGGGCCTTAGATAATGTGAGTTTTAATCTACGTGCGGGAAATATCGTTGGATTTCTTGGGGCAAACGGTGCAGGCAAGACTACGGGTATTAAGATTTTACTAGGCTTTATAAAACCCACGAGTGGTAGTATTGAGTTTGATTCAAGTCTTGGAAAAAATAGATCTGAAATTTTTAAAAATATAGGCTACCTTCCTGAACGCCCTTACTTTTATGCAGACTTAACTGGTCAGGAATTTATCAATTATATTGGGCAACTTAACGACTTAACCCAGGCTGAGATTAATAAAAATGGCAGTCATTGGGCAAAATCATTAAAAATTGACTTCGCCTTAAATAGAAAACTTAGGTTCTATTCAAAAGGAATGCTCCAAAGACTTGGATTTGTAGCTGCTTTGGTGGCAGACCCAAAACTGCTTATATTAGATGAACCTTTATCAGGTTTAGACCCCTTAGGTAGAAAAGAGTTTAAGGATATTATGAATCTTCTTTCCAGTGAGGGGAAGACGATATTTTTCAGTAGTCATATTTTAAGTGATGTTGAAGAGGTGAGCAAAGATGTTGTTATCCTTGAATCCGGAAAGCTCGTACACAGTGGAAGTCTTCAGGAATTGGTAAAAGGCAAAGCCACTAAAGAGTATGAGCTTGTGATTGATGGGGATTTTAGTGAAAACTTTAGTAAGCTTGGGAGTACAAAAAAACTAGGTGAGTTTAGCAAATTGATTTTTAATGAATCAGAGTATGTCCAAGTAGTAGAAGAAGTTTCGAAAAAGAATTTAAATATTGAAAGTCTTAAGAAAATAACACCAACCTTAGAGGATATAATTTATAGGATAGGTGTATGAATTTAAAAAAGTCTTATACGATTAGCAAATTTACTTTTATAGAAATCTATAAATCTAAAATCATGATTAATATTTTAATTTCTGGTTTTGTATTAGCATTACTTTGTTATATCGTATCGGAATTTTCCTTTGGAAATCCTTCTAAAATAGCACTTGATGTTGGTCTGGGATTCCTTTCTTTGACAACCAAGGCAATAGCGGTTTTCTTTGGTGCTACATTACTTAAAAACGAGTTGGAGTCGAGAACCATCTATTTAATATTGTCTAACCCTGTTTCCCGGATTGAATTTCTTACAGGTAAGGTTTTAGGGTTGTCTGGGATTCTATTGTTAAACACAGTACTCCTTAGTATTTTTACCACTGCATTTTATTACTACTGGGATGGACTTTGGAGTAGTTTAATCGCTTGGTCAATCATTCAAATATTTTTAGAATCGGTTTTGATTTTACTAATAGTTATTTTCTTCTCATTAATAACAAATGTTAACCTAGCAATAATATTCTCTATAAGCGTTTATATTTCAGGTTATGCCATCAGGGGAGTACTTGAATTATATAGTATTAAATCAAGTATATTTTTAACTAAAGTAGTAACTTATATTTCATATATTATTCCGAATTTTTCGTTATTTGATATCAAAAACTTTGTCTTGTATAAGCAAGAGCTAGAGAATGCATACCTTTTCGGAACTCTTGGTTACTCGCTTACCTTTTCAATTATTTTCTTATTTGCTTCTTCATTAGTGCTTAGTCAAAAGGATTTGAATTGATATTTTTTTTCAAAATCCTTGTTTTTTTTGCCGGTGCTTGTCTTGGAAGTTTTTTAAACGTGGTTATTTATAGAGTTCCTTTAGGAATGTCTGTTGTAACACCTAGGTCAAAGTGCCCAGGATGCAAAAAATCAATTTATTGGTTTGAAAATATACCGATGATTAGCTATTTGTTTCTTAAGGGCAAATGCAGTGAATGTGATTTCAAAATATCTAAGCGCTATCCTTTGATAGAGCTTTTATGTGGAGTTGTCACATTGATTCTCTTTTTAAAAATTGATACTTACTCACAAATTTATTTTTACCTTTTTCAGGTAAGTATTGCTCTTACTTTTATTGCACTATTTTTCATTGATCTCGATCATAAATTACTACCAGATTCCATAAATCTTTATCTAGGGGCCACACTTCTCGCCTATTCAGCCTTTCAGTACTCTTGGAAATATATGTTGCTGGGATTCTTAATTGGCGGGGGTTTTCCTTTTTTGATTACTTGGCTATTTTATAAATTGAGAGGGAAGATTGGTCTAGGCGGAGGGGATATAAAACTATGGGCCGCACTTGGGATCTACTTAGGGCCTGTAGACGTAGTCCATAATATATTTTTGAGTTGTCTTCTGGGCGCAGTAGTGGGGCTTTCGATGATTGCGGCCAAAGTAATTAGCAGGGATAATGCAATTCCTTTTGGACCTTTCATATTAATAGTGGCGACACTACAAATCTTCTTACCCGACCTCTACGCTCAACTTAAATCTTTAATCGTTTAATTCATACTTGTTTGGTGCATTAATTCCTTGAATTTAACTACTTAGACTAGGTATAATTTACCCTGGTAGATTTGTAGCCAAGTTTGGCGATGTGAGCTTTCAGTGGAAATAGACAGCAAGAAATTGATTGGGAATTTAGTAAATTCCGTCAAAGACACCCTTAAGTTAGGGAGTAGATCAATTGTTGGAGTTGATGTTGGGTTGAGTGCTGTAAAGGTTGCGGAAATTGAAGGAAACAAAGAAACTCGAGAATATAAATTAGTAAGCTATGCATCGGTTCCTCTCCCTGAGGGTGCAATAATTGAAGATGAAATTCAAGACGAAGAAGTTATCGTAGAAGCAATTAAACAAGCTTTTTTACGGGCCAAGGTTTCTTCAGATAATGTTTGTCTTGGAGTGTCTGGACCAAACACCGTCGCAAGACGACTTCAGTTAGCCGGTGGTACTGATGAAGAAATTGAAGATCAAGTTATTTGGGAAGCGGAACAATACCTTCCATTTGAGATAGAGGAGTCAGCAGTTTCATTTTACACAATGGGTGAAAATGAAGGTGGTGGTGTTGATGTCTTAGTTGCCGCTGCCAAGAACACAGTAATTCAGCAATATAAAGCAATTTTTGAAAAAGCAGAGCTACGCCTTAAAATTTTAGACTTAGGAATAATTTCACTCGTTAATGTTTTTGAGTTGGTGATGGGAACCAAGTTAGATGAACCTAACCAATCTTTCTTGCTAATAGATTTGGGAGCTCAAAAAACTGAATTCATTATTTATAAAAATAATATGATTGTTTTTTCAAAAGAAATTCCTGTTGGTGGGGTAATGATCACCGAAGAAATTCAGCGACAAATGGGTGTTAACTATTATGAAGCTGAAGACTTAAAGATTACAGGAGATGAAAATGGAAATTTACCAGAAGAGATATTAGAAATTATTGACGATGTTATTGAGGCATTTTTCTCAGAAATTAAAAAGACAATTGATTTTTATGTAAGCTCGACTTCTGATGAGTCTATGGTGGGTTGTTATGTAACTGGTGGTTCTGCTTTAATTCCCGGAATTATTGAAGGTCTCGAAGCACTATTAGGTGTTGATGTTGGTGTCCTTAACCCCTTTGAGGCCATTGGCTACAGTGAAAAGAAATTTGATGAAGAAAAAGTAAATGAGATTGCATATCGCGGAGTTTCGGTACTCGGGCTTGCGATGAGAGAACTATAAATGATTGAGATTAATTTATTAGAACAGAAAAAACAGTTCAAAATGCCGTCGGTGTTGGGGATTGATTTTTCTCAAGTAAATATCAAGATGATTGGGTTCGCTATCTTATTTGCATATATTCCAGAGATTTTTGTTAAAGATCACTTTGAATCTCAAGGAAAAGAATTAGATGAAAAAATTAAAGAAAAAAATAAGATACTTGTTAAGTTAAAAAAAGATCTAAGGGGCGGTAAGGAAATTCAGAAAAAACTAAAAGCGTTTAATCAACAAGTAAGAAAACTGAAAGAAAGATCAGCTCTTGTTGATAAAATTTTTGCTCAAAAGACGAACCCCAAAAAAGTATTGGAAAAAATTGCGAGGAGTGTTCCTGATGACCTTTGGTTTAACACAATTGTCATTAATGAGGATAAGTCGGTGGAAATTAAAGGTGCGGCGAACTCCTATAAGAGCATCGGTAATTTTATTTCTTTTGCTAATGACTCTGCTTTCTTTTCATCAACTTTAGTGATGACTGACTCAAAAACAGCAACTGAAAAAGTAGGCACTAGAGAAACTAGAATAGAGACCTTTGAAATAAAAGGTAAAATATTAACTTTTGACCCGGAGACTAAGTAGCTATGTCGGCCATCGTTTCCAAAATACATTGGATAATTATTTTATGGGTTTCTTTTAATCTCTACATTCTCTTTACAGAGAAACAAGAAGAATTAATAGCAAAGCAAGATAGAATTCCAGTCTTAGACGGTAATATAAAAAGAAGTAAGAGGAAAAAGAAGCAGCTTCAGCAATACTTTAAAGATATTGAAAAGGCCAAGGATCGTATTGAAATGGTAGCTAACGAAGTTGAAGCCCTTCAGAAAAAGTTACCAAGTAATATTTCAGACACACAAAACTTAGAACTTATTAAAGGAGTGGCTGAGGGTTTGAATATTAAGAACGTTTTTCTTACACCTGGAAACGAGGAAAACAAGGGCTTTTATATGGTTAAAAGGTATGAGTTTAGTGGAACAGGTACTTTTTTACAGTTTCTAGTTTTCTTCGAAAAAATTGCTGAAAATGATCGACTGTTAAATATAACATCTTTGAAAATGACAAAAACCGAAAAGAAACAAAGAGGTCGATTCCAGTTAATCAATTGTGCTGCAAGTATTATTGCCTATAGGTATAATCCCGCTCACAAGGAAGACCGAGGTATTGAAGCTATCGAGTCAGAGTTTAAGAAAGGTGGGGGAAAATGATAAAGGCTATTAGTTTTAGAATTTACCCCTTAGCGATAGTGCTAGCTTTTTCTATGCTTTCCGGCGAGATTTTCGCTCAAGGTAAAAAAATAAAAGGCCCTGCCTTGTTTGAAAAAGCAAAAACGAAAATAGTAAATCCGTTGGAATTAAGGGACCCCTTTAAGAGAAAGCTAAAACGTCTAAGATCTGGAAAAAAAGGATTTAATAAGAAGCTAAGAGACGGATACTTTTCTAATGTTCCCACAATCGATAATGTACCCCTTGATAGCATAAGAATAGTCGGTGTCCTGATAGGTAAGGAAAGAAGGGCTATAGCAAAACTTTCATCTGGTGGGGGAGAATTTTCGGACGAAAGCTATATTCTTAAGGAAGGAATGACCCTTGGTGAAAATAACGCGGAAATTAAAGCAATTTTACCTGGAGGGGTTGTCCTCGTAGAGAAAATTAGAAATGTGTATGACCAGGATGAATACTTGGAAACTATTTTACCAGTGATAAGTAGATTTTAAGTTAATTGGTCAAGAATTAAGTAAATAATGAAAATAATGATATAATCAAAATAACTCCTAAGAATGGTATGTGATATGAAAAAAGGATTTTTTCAAATAGTTACAAAAGTTAGTCTAATTTTTATTCTTGCAATAAATATTGGCTATTCTCAAGAAGAAGCAGGCAAGCAGTCTGAATTGAAAGCTATTGAGTTTAAGCAAGCGGGCGAGATTAGCCAATTGTTACTTACTTTTGATAGTAATGATGTCCAAGCTAGTAAATTTCATGTTTCCGAAGATAAGCAAATTATTATTGATCTAAAGAATGTTAAATCTACTGAAAGAGTGATGAGGGCATTCGATACTTCTGAATTTTCAGGGAGTATTGTATTTGTTTCGGCATACAAAAAACCTAATGACCCAAGATCTCTTAGAATTGCCCTTCAGTTAAGAGATAATGTAAGAAGCTTTTTAAAAAGACTCCCTAATAGAGTAATTGTGGAAGTGGAAAATAGGTTTGGTGTCTTCACACAAAAAGTTGTAAATGAAACTCAAACATTCGAAGAAAAAACAAAAGAAGCCGTCAAGGCAGCAGGGAAGTTACTTGTTCCGAAGTCAGAGTCAGTTGAGGATATTCTTGAAAACCTTACTCTAAGTGGAAGGAAAAAATATATTGGTAGAAAAATTTCTTTTAACGTAAAGGACGTTAAGGTTGAAGAGTTATTAAAAATGATTGCTGATTCTTCAGGTTTTAATATTATTATTACAGATGAGATAAATACCCTTAAGCCACTCACCCTTAACTTAACGAATGTACCATGGGATCAAGCGCTTGATACCATACTCGGTCTAAATAACCTCGTAGCTACAAAAAATGGAATTATTTTAATGGTTCAGACCTTAAAAAAGGCTACTGAGGCTAAAAAGCAAGAAATTGAGGCTAAGAAGACAGCTGAAAAAGAAGAGCCTTTGGTTACAAAAGTTTTTCCCATAAGTTACTCCACAACGGAAGACATGAGCAAAATTCTTACAGAGTACCTTACTGCTGATAGAGGGAAAATCTCCAATGACGAAAGAACAAACTCTTTAATTATCAAAGATACCCCTGATGTTATTGAAAAGATGAGGAAAATTATCGAGGTGCTCGACACTCAAACTCCCCAAGTCTTAGTTGAATCTAAGGTCGTTGAG
Organism: Halobacteriovorax sp.; assembly: GCA_002720865.1. Taxonomy (GTDB): domain Bacteria; phylum Bdellovibrionota; class Bacteriovoracia; order Bacteriovoracales; family Bacteriovoracaceae. The sequence goes on along the minus strand of PBIO01000014.1, from coordinate 101,050 downwards.
GTAAATGAGAGATATGCAAAGGAGATAGGGTTAAGAAATGGGATACAATTTGGCTATGATCCGATTGGTTCGACTGACGGTGTCTTGAACTCAGGCCCCGGATTTTCTTTTAATACTGCGCCTGTAGAGTCAGGAAGTATTTTTGGAGCAGTAGTTGGAAGATTTAATAGATTATTAGGTTTAAACTTTGATCTTCAATTAATGGAATCTGAAGCAAAAGGTAAAGTTATTTCTAGCCCCAAGGTGATAACCCAAAACAAAAAGGAAGCTCAACTAACAAGTAAGCTTACGACAACTTTTAGGGAGATTGACCAAGACGGTGATAACATTACTGTAACCTTTAAGGAAACAACGGCGGAGCTGTCTCTCAAAGTCACGCCACAGGTCACTAACGAAGGATCGATCGCACTTTCAATCGACTTAAAAAGGGAAGTCTTCTCACTTGCCCCATCGGAAGGTGCACCTCGAGATAAAGTTGAAAGAGCCGTTAAGACCAATGTTTTAGTGGAAAACGGATCTACAATTGTTCTCGGTGGTTTATATCAATATGAAAAAACAGAAAACCATTCGGGGGTGCCTTTTTTGAAAGACTTACCCCTTGTTGGATGGTTGTTCAGAACTTTATATAATCCCCTTATTCTTAAACAAGAGTTAATCATCTTTTTAACTCCTAGGATTATTAATCAAGAAAGTGCTGGGCTAATCGAAGGTTCTTAGTTTGAAAAACACTGGAATTTCTCCATTGATAGAAAAATATAGTGAAGTCTTTGAGAAAGACTCTACTTCAAGAGTTTTCGCTCCTTTGGCTGAGGGTTATCGTCAAGCGGGTTTAATCGAAAAGGCTATGTCTATTCTAAAAATAGGGATAAGGCATAATCCAGCGTACCTGCAGGGATATATTACTCTTGGTAACTGTTATTTTGACGTTGGGGAGTTTAACCTGGCTTATTCAACTTTAAGGCCATTGATCAGCGACAATAGAGATAATATTCGATTGCAAAAACTCTTTGCTTCATCTTGTGTTGAAATTGGACATAATGACGAAGCTTTAGAAAGTTATAAGTACCTTTTATTTTTAAATCCTAAAGACGAGGAAGTCTCAAAGGCTGTACGGGAACTTGAAAGTAAGGATACTGAAGAAGACCTTATAATCGTTCCAGATAACACTGAGAGGTTTGATCTTGAAGAGATTGAGGTAAGACCTGAGAAAGTTAAATCAAGTCTGGATGAATGGATAAAAGTAGACCTAGATAAAAATGAAATTAAGACTGATACGAAAATAGATCTGAAAGAAACTGATAAGAAAGAGGTTACTAATAACTGGGAGATGGAAAAACCTTCTGCACCCCTTAAAATAGTTAATGTCGAAGAAAAAGAAAACGTCAGTGAGCCTGTAATAACTCATAGTCTTGTGGATCTTTATATAAACCAAGGCCATATTCTAAAGGCCAAAGAACTCTTAAACAAAATTATTGAGCTTAATCCCAACGAAGTTAGTTCGATCAAAAAATTAGAAGAGATAAAAAGCATAGAATCAAAAACCAGAGTTGAGGTTGAAGCCGAAGAGGAAGGGCATCAAAGACTGCTCGACTCATTAGACGAAAAGCTTGGCGGAGAAGATGGTTCAACTTCGTCATCCGTGGAAGAGCTTCAAAAATTTCTTGATGCAATACAAAAGCACGCCGAAATAAGAAAAAACTCCCAATTATAACAGCTTCAATTTATAGTAACGACTTTACATATGGAAATGCCGTTGGTATTTTGACGCGCCGAGGTGAGTGCAATGGAAAAGTTGAAAATTTTGGTCATAAATGGCCCAAATTTAAACATGCTAGGTAAAAGAGAACCAGAGATTTACGGTAAAGACACTCTTGAATCTATAGAAAAGGAAACGACAAGTTGGGCCCAGTCCAACTCTGTTGGGCTGGTTTGGTTTCAGTCAAATATTGAGGGTGAAATTGTCACGAGGATTCAACAAGCCTGTGATGAAAGTTTCGATGGAATCATTATTAATCCAGGGGGGTATTCCCACACGAGCGTAGCCATTTTGGACTCATTAAAATTATTTCCTAAACCTATCATTGAAGTCCATATTTCAAATACTAATAAAAGAGAAGAATTTAGAAATGTTAAAATTACTGCCCAGGCCTCAACCTCTGTTCTAGAGGGATTTGGCAAAAAAGGGTATATTTTAGCAATTCAATCATTTTTATAAGAGGATTTTATGTTTCAAACAACAGACTTAAAGAAAAATTTAAAAATAGAATTAGAAGATAAGCCATGGGTTATTTTAAAAGCAGATCATACTAATCCAGGTAAAGGTTCGGCATTCGTAAAATGTAGATTAAAGAATCTTGAGACAGGACAAGTTATTGAGAGAACTTTTAAGTCTGGTGTTACAACAAATGCTAGTAAGCCAGATTTGGACCCTAAAGAAGTTGAATATATGTACTCGGATCCAGATGGTTTTAACTTTATGGATCAAGACACGTTTGAAACAATTCATATTTCGACTGATTATGTTGGAGACTCTAAAGATTTCTTGCAAGAAGGAATTAAACTTTCACTGCTCTATTATAAAGGAAAACCTATTTCAATTGAGTTACCAAACTTTGTTAATTTGGCTGTTACAGAAACAGACCCTGGTCTAAAGGGAGATACCGCTAGTGGTGGAATGAAAAAAGCAATCATGGAAACGGGAGTTCAGATTAACGTTCCATTATTTATAAAAGAAGGTGAAGTTCTTAAGATTGATACAAGAACTGGTGAATATGTAGAAAGAGTAAAAGGATAAAATATGAAATTAAAAGATGTTGAGTCGCTAATAGGTTTAGCGAAAGATAATGGACTCGCTGAGCTTTCTTATAAAGATAAAGAAGGTGTCGAAATTAAGGTAAAAATGACAAATGGGATACAGTCCGTTGTTTCTCCAGTTGTTACGAATCCACAGATTCCAGTAAATGCTAGTCCTGGGAAAAGTGCTCCGGCTAAAGATCCAAGCCTAAAAGAAATAACTTCGCCATTCGTAGGAACTTTTTATAGAAGCTCCTCTCCTGAATCTGAAGCTTATGTTAAGCAAGGACAATCTGTTAGTAACGGACAGGTGCTTTGTATAGTTGAGGCTATGAAAATTATGAACGAAATTGAATCTGACTTTTCTGGCGAAATTGTCGAGATTTGCGTAGAAAACGAAACTTACGTTGAGTTTGGACAGGTACTTTTTAGAATTAAGGCCTAGATATGGAAAAAAGACTTCCCTTTAAAAAACTATTAATAGCAAACCGAGGAGAAATAGCTGTTAGAATTCTTCGTTCTTGTAAAGAATTAGGAATAGAAACAGTTTGTGTTCACTCAACTGCTGATGAGAGTAGTTTGCATGTAAAACTTGCTGATGAGTCAGTTTGTATAGGCCCTGCTAAGCCAACATTGAGTTACTTGAATATTCCAGCAATTTTGTCAGCAGCTGAAATTACTGGGGCCGAAGCTATTCATCCAGGATTTGGTTTTCTTTCAGAAAATGCCGAATTTGCCCAAATGTGTGAGAAGTGGAATGTTCAATTTGTCGGTCCAAATACTGATTGCATAAAAAATATGGGAGATAAGATCCTTTCTAAGGAAATAGCAAAAGAGGCTGGGCTTCCTGTTTTAGAGCCAATTCGAGTGAATGACTTGAAAGATGCTGAGATAAAAGAAGCTGTCTTGACCATGGGGTTTCCCGTATTGATAAAAGCTTCTGCCGGTGGTGGTGGAAGAGGAATGAAAAGAATTGATGAGATGGAAGACTTACTTCCGTCGATATCTAGATTAAAAACTGAAGCAAAACTAGGTTTCGGTGATGATACTCTTTTTATAGAAAAATTTATAACTAATCCCAGACATGTTGAAGTTCAAATCCTGGCGGATAAACATGGTAATGTAGTTCATCTTGGTGAAAGGGACTGTACGATACAAAGAAGATTTCAAAAAGTAGTAGAAGAGTCTCCTTGCCCCGTGATTACTGAGGAAAAAAGACAAGAAGTTTGTGAGTCTGCAGTTAGATTAGCAAAACATGTAAAATACGACTCGGTAGGGACTGTTGAATACCTATACGATCAAGATGATCAAAAGTTTTACTTCATGGAAATGAACACAAGGATTCAAGTAGAGCATCCAGTATCAGAACTTAGAACAGGAATTGACTTAATTAGTCAGCAGATAAAGTCGGCAGCGGGCTTGGAATTAGAAATAGAGCAGAAAGGTATAGTATTTCATGGGCACTCAATTGAATGTAGGATAAATGCTGAAGATCCGGTTACTTCGGCCCCTTGTCCGGGTGAAATAGTTCACTATCATAGACCTGGAGGAATAGGCATCAGGGTAGATGATTTTATTTATTCAGGTTACGTTGTACCTCCTTTTTATGACTCAATGTTGGCTAAGGTAATTGTACATGGACAAGACCGAGAGACTTGCTTGGTTAGAATGGAAAGAGCTCTTCAAGAGACTATTATTGAAGGAATAAAAACTAATAAGGACCTTCATTTAAGCATTTTAAGAGACCCGGATTTTAGAGGAAATAATTACTCTACTAATTTCCTTTCTAAAAAATAAAGTAAAATTAAGAGTATATAACTCCTTAAAAATAAAGGATTTTTATCCTTTGGGTTGTGTACTATGGAAAAATATAAATTAGCCAAAAAACTCTATTCTCAAAATAAATTTGAAACAGCAGTTGAGTATTTTAAAGACTCTTTCAACACAGAGGTTTTGAATGAAAACGAAAAAATAGATTGTTTGACGCAAATAATAAGAATTCAAAAGATTATTAATAAAACTGATGACGACATAAAAGTAGAAAAGGATTTGGCGGAGTTTTTGATCAATAGAAAAGAATATTCCACTGCCTCAGAAGTATTGCTTAAGTTAACAAAAAAAATTAGAAATTATGAAATTTCTTTCAGATTAGTAGAAACTCTAAAATTGGAAGGCCGACTTGATAAAGCTGAAGAAGAGAGTTTAGAGTTATTTAAATACTTATACAAAAAAAAGAATTATGAAAAAACTATAAGTTTTTATAAGTTTGCCCAAGATAATTTCCCACCTAATATTAAATTTGATTCTTTTTTTCTCATCGCTACGATTATGCGTGGGGATATAGACGGACTAGAGAAGATTCAAAGTTTTGATAGTGAGATTCTTTTTGAAACTCTAGTATCATCTCCCTTTAATCACTGGAGACATTCTAAACGCTTTTTCGATATCGTAATGGAAAACGCAATGAGTTCTCAAAACTATCTGCTCAATAAACTTGGAATTAAGCTTTTATTAGAAATTATACTAATGGGGCAAGAGTGGATTACAGAAGAAAACTTGTCGAAACTAATAGTCTTCTTTACTAAGAGCGGAAGAAAAACGATTTCCAGGCACTTGTGTAATTTTGCTATCTCGAAAGAAATTAACCTGGAAGAAGCAGTCACTAATAAAATTGATTCTCTACCCGAGGATGAAGAGGTTGATACGGACTTAGATTTTGGTCAAGATCTGTTTAGTGAAGATGGAGGTAAAGATCAAGTCTCGAAATTGGTGGACGATATAGAGTTGTTACAATCGATGGGAGAATTAGAAGAAGCAGACTTACTTTTGTCAAAACTAAAAAGAATCGATCCTTCTAACCACATGCTCAGAAAAGACGAGGATGGAACAAAGCTACGAGTCAAAAGGATGAATGTAGAAGATTTGGAAAAAGTTTGGTCAGAATCGTTCCAGGAAGAGATAGATAGTAATTATAAGATTTCAATTAGGGCAAGAGCAACGTTGAACACTTTGACCGATGAAGAACTAAAAAACTCTTATGCAGATCTAATCGTTTGTTTCAATACCATGGAGTTATTTGAGGTTAGTCTAGAAGTTTTTAAGAGATTAAACGAAATTTTTACTTCGAGAACAATGGAGGAAGAGTTAGAAATTAATTATCTTCTCGTAAAGACCTTTGTTGGTAATAAGGACTTTTTCAAAGCATACGATTTGGTTACACAGATTAACGGTAGTACTCCAATTACTGGTGAGAAAAGAATCGAGTTCCTCTATTTACAAGGGGAAATCGCGAGAAAACTTGGCCGAAAAAAAGACGCCGTTAAAAGCTATCTATTAGTTAAAGAGATAAACCCAAATTATAGATTGGTAAGACAAAGGCTAATGAGCTTTGGGTAAAGTTAACCGAATACTTATATTATTTTTCACCATTCTCGCCTTTACCTTAGGTGGAGTGATTCACTTAATTCAGACGGAGAAGTTTGCATCAATCGTTACTCAGAGGATAAAGAAAAAGGCGAAGAGAGACTTTGGAGTAGAATTAAAATTTAGCCGAGTTGAAGTAAAAATGTTTCCACCAGCGACACTTTTAAAAGAAGTTGAGCTTGAAAAAGTGGACTCAAAATTTGGATTAAAAATATTCAGTGAAGAGATTGGCCTCTACTTTAGTTTATTTGATTTTTTCTCAAGAAGATTTCAAGTCGACACAGTCAAGTTTAATTCGACAGAGGTAGAAGTTGAGATAGAAGATTCAAAAGAAAAATCGAAACTTACATACCCAAAATTATTCTTCGAATATAAAAAGTTTCGAAGAGAAAGCAAAGTACTGGTTAAAAATTTAGAATTTGTGAATCTTGATTTAAGTATGGGAGAACATGAGGTCGATGTCGGGTTACTGAAATTATCTTTGTTTAAAAATATCATTCTTACTTCAGGTAATGTGAAACAAGTTCTTTCACCATTACTGGAAAGTAGAGACAAAGATTTTCATATAGATAGCTTAGATTATCTATTGCACCTTAAGGATGAAGAAGTTGATATAAAAGAGATAACGATATCTTCCGGGCTAGATATTATAAGTGCGGAGGGTACAGTTGACTTTGGTGATAACAAACCAGAGCTTGACTTAGTTTTAAATTCTAAAACAGGCATTAGATCAATCGCCACAAAATTGGGCTATAAAAAAGAAATAAGAGAATATCCAGTTGACGGTGTAGCCTCAGTAAATATTGTAGCGCAAGGAAGTTTTGAGGACCCTAAAATTAAAGTAGATGCACAATTTGATTTAATAGATTCGGAATACGCTCAAGTTGAAAAGATTAACATCTCATTAGATAAAAAAGAAAATGAGATTTGGGTTAGAGAGTTAGAAGCAACTCAAAACGGCGGAGTTGTTAAACTTAAAGAACCTCTGCCTGTTTTGGATTTTAAACTAAAGAAATTCCTATCTCATGAAGGAAACTTTATTGCTGACAATATTCATACGAATGACGCGCTCTATATTTTAAGAGATTATCTAGACGTCATTAAGGGAAATATTTCAGGTGAATTAAAGATTGGCTGGAATAAGGCAGGCGTTTACTTTTTACCAAAGAAAGGTTTTAAGATAACAGATTTTAAACTTTACACTGATGATTACAAAGACAAAATTCTAGAAAACGCAGGGTTCTCGATTGAAAGAGCCAATATGCTTTTAACTTATGATTTGGTATTTAAATTTAAAGCTGAGCTAGATATAGGGGATTCAAAAGCTCAGGGTGAAGGACGATTTTCTAGTGAAGAAATGAAAGTTGTTATCTATGAGTCACTAATAAACCTAGAAGACATTGGCCCAATTGTAGGACTTCCAATAATAGGCTCCGGAAAGTTGCGAGGCTTTATTGGAGGAAAGTATGATGATGTAAATTTTACGTTTCTTCCAGACTTAGCAAATTTTGAAATACTAGACTTTAAGCTTGGAAATATTTCCGGCAAAGTTGACTTTAATCTCCCAAACTTAACTTTAAAAGTTGAAGATGCAAAAGGACGATATGGAAGTACTCGATATGAAGGGGCAGCGAACTTCTATTTTGAAAAAGACTTCTTTGATTTAGATATAAATGTTCCAACTGGGAATTATGCTGATGCAGAAAAAATGATTCCTACTGTAATATCTCTCCTTTCAAAGAAGCCATTAGAAGTTGATTTTAATTTTGATGGAAATATTAAGTACGAAAGTAAATTTGATACAAGCAAGATGAAGCTTAGTTCAAGTGCTCGGGGTGAAAATATTAACTTTTATAGTGAGCGTTTTGACTCTTTTAATGCTGACGTTGCTTTAGAGAATGATAACTTTAAGGTCAAGAGTTTCTCAGTCATGAAGAATCAGGGACAGCTACAGTTAAAAGGAAATTATGAACTAGACAAGGACAGGTTCAAATATAATGGAAATTTGTCAGGTCTAGGGCTTAGAGATTATGACGCCTATAATACTTTGAACCTCGGACTTAATGGAAAGGTTCGAGGTGAATTCTATGGTGAAGGTCTATTAAATAATTTTACTTCTAGGGCCCAGTTTAGACTTGAAAACTCTGAAATAGGAAATAGGAAATTAAAAGACTCTATCTTTACTATTTATAATAAAGGCTCGGACGTTTTCTTAAGCGCGAATTTATTTGAAGGAGTTTCAATCTCAGAGGGATATATCTCTGTAGATAAGAAATTAAAAAGAAAATCGTATTTTAATACTAGAATTTTTACTGATAATCCATCTTTGCTAGCCGGTGTACTTTCGGAGCATAACTACATAAATCAAAACTTAGAAGGTAGATTAGACATTAGGTCGGAGTTGAGCTTCCACATAGGTGACTATGAAAATTTTGATTTAGACTTTGTTATAAGCGAGTTGGATTTAAACTTTCAGGGAGAAAAAATACAAGTAGATAAGAATAAAAATAAATTGAAGGTTGAAAAAGGCAAGATGAAAAACTGGGACCTTCGTATCGATACTACGAAAAAGGGTTTTTTCCATTCTTATGGTAGTGGTGATGTTTCTAGAAGTTTTCAGATTAATTCAAAATATAAGGCGAATCCTATTTTTTTCAAATTAATCACACCTAAGTTACTTTCAGCAGTTGGGGAAATATCAGGTAACAGTATACTTTTTAGAGAAAATGAAAATTTCTCATTCCATTCCGAAAGTATTGGGAAAAATATTGATGTAAAGCTAGATAAAGTTCCCGGAGCCTTACGTAATATCGAATTTAAACTTATTAGTGAGGGAAAAGATGTTTTACTTGAAAAGTTTGAGGGCCAATATGGAAAGGGGTCTATAAGCGCAGATGGAAATGTTAGATTAAAATTTCCTTTTCCTGAAGTGAACTTGAATGGAAGTATAAATGGAGCTCAAGTTGCGGTTACTGATAAAACTTTTGTGGTTGTAAGTGGTAATGCAAGTTTAAAAGGTAAACAGCTACCCTATCTTTTATCAGGTGGTGTATCCGTGTTACATGGAGAGGTCTTGAACGAATTCGAAGACTTTTCGAAATTAATGGGTTTATCTGAAGGATACTTAAGATATATCCCAAATAAAGGTAGATTAAGTAAACTTGATGTTCTTAACTATGATCTAGATTTCGATATTTTTAATCCTGTATCCGTAAAAAATTCAATTGCTGATCTAAAGCTCGATGGAAGTCTTAAAGTAATAGGCCCTATGACAAAACCACTTATAAATGGGGATCTTAATATATTACCCAATGTCTCCCGTGTCTTTTTTAAGGGAAATGAATTTATTATGACTGAAGGTAGGTTATCCTTTTTAGATGTTAATAAAAAGGAAGTTCCAGAAATTAAACTTGCTGGAATAGCGAGTGTTGACCGTTATGAAGTCGGCTTGGCCGTAGATGGAAAAATTGATAAATTTGGAATTAAGTTATCGTCAAATCCTTCACTAGATCAATCTCAAATACTTTCACTTTTAGTTCTTGGAGTTCCAGATGATATTAACCAAGAGCTAGATGACGCAGAGAGAGAGCAAATTGCTGTTCAAGGCGGGGTTGGTCTTATTGTAGAGAGGTTTAAGTTAGTTAAGCCCATAGATTCAATGCTTGGACTTAAGTTTAGTGTTAGTCCTGAGTTTCAAGAAGATGAGAGTAGTTTACTAGATGGACGACTTAGCGGTGGAGACTCGGGTGCAAGTAGGTACAAATCAGGAACTAAAATTAAGGTTCAAAAGAAGAACATAATTAAAAAAGTTGATGTTAGCTTCTCTAGTACAGTCGGTGGTACCGTAGAGGAGACAAAGGAAATGAATGTTAACTATAATATTAATAAGAACCTAAGTTTAGAAGGCGTTTATGAACTTAGGTCGGTAGAAGAAGAAACAGAGGAGAATCCCGAATCGTTGGGAGCAGATTTAAAGTGGAAATTTTCTTTTTAAGAGTATTTATTTTGTCGATATGGGCCTTTAGCTTTACAGCTAAAGCGTATGATATTGAAGTAGCTTGTAAGGAAGGTTTCTCTTGTCAGCAAATGAGTCAAAAGATTGAAAAATCTTTGGCATCCAAAAAAACTCAAAGTGGAATAAGAGAAAATTTAAGATTCTTATTACTTGATTCTAGTATTAGTGAATTAGATTTTTCCTTTAGTGAAAATTCATTGAAGATTAATTTTTCACAGAGACCTCTAATTAAAGACATTCAATTAACGGGAAAACTTCAGATTGATGAAAATATTATTCAAAAAACGCTACGCCTATCGGAAGGTGGGTTTTATGACCCGGTCCAGTTACAAGGGGGAGTTGATCGCTTGATTCAATACTACCGAGAAAGAGGATTTGAAGAAGTTAAGGTTGTTCCAAATATTACGAAGACAGACTCGGGGGTTCTTTTAAATTTTAATATTGATCCAGGTAACTTTATTGTAATCAAAGACGTAAGCGTTAGTTCTGATAGTGAATTCTTAAAAACTTTTGTTAAGTCTCGTCTAATAAAGTTTAGAAATAAACCATGGAATATGGTCAATATTAAAATTGAATTAGATTCATTAACGAGAGATCTTTTTAGTAGAGGCTACTTTTTTTCCAATATAAAACTTCAGGATACTCCTAGCAGTAAGGGTAAGAAAAACCTAGATGTCGTTGTTGAAGTGGGTCTTCTCTATAATTTTGACTTTAAAGGTAATAAAACTATCTCCCGAGGTGAAATACTAAATGAAATCAAAGAATTTCTTTTAAATAATTTTGAAACTGTAAATGCAAAGCTGATTACTGAGGCTATAAAAAAGATATATATTAAAAGAGGAATCTATCAAACTGAAGTCTCTCATAGATTGGTTGATGGTGTTTCTAAAAGCGGTGACCAATATAGAAATATTTTCTTTTATATCAAAGAAGGTAAGAAGATACCGATTGAAAAATTAGTATTTAATGGAGTTGGTGGAATTACCAAAAGCGAAGTAGAGGATTACTATTACGATAATTCCACAGGTCTGGCCGCTAGAGATTATCTTGATCGAGACTATATAGAGAAATTTCCATCATTACTTAAAAGAATGTACCTGAAAAAAGGTTACCTCTTTATTGAGGTAAGCGAACCCGTAGTTACATTTTCACCAGATAAGGCTTTTTGTAATGTAACATTTTATGTGAATGAGAGGCAGCAGAGTATTTTAGAAAAAATAGAATATCCTGGGGTTGATAAGCCGCTCAAGGACCAACTAGTAGATAGCTTAGTTAATAAAATTGGAAAGCCATTAAATGTAGTAGATTTAGAAGAAGATTTAGCAAATTCGTTACGGATGGTTAGGGATGATGGTTACTTTTTTGCAAGACTAAACTCTACTGATCCTGAAAAACTTATTTTGCATAAGAGTAATTATAATAGGTCTAGCTTATTTATTGATTTTGACCTAGGTAAGAAAACAAGGTTTGAATCAATCTTAGTAACTGGACATCAAATTACAAAACAAAAAGTCATCGCCAGAGAAGTTAGGTTGGAAAAAGATGATATTGTCACTCCTGATATAATTCAAAGAATAAAAGATAGGATCGTTAGCCTAGGATTATTCTCACAGGTTAAAATCACTCCGTTTGTCACAAATAGAGACACAAATGACAAAGACTATTATGTGAACTTGCTAATTCAAGTTAATGAAAAAGACTTTGGTAGTGGTGAGGTGGCCCCTGGATATCGAACCGATATTGGTTATAAAATCTCTTCAAAGGTTGCCTATAATAATGTTCTTGGCTTGAATCACTCAGCTTCTTTTAAGGCCCAGACCAACTGGAGAGATAATTTAAAAAGTTTAGACGCCAGAAGAAAAGAAGAAGATAGGAATCTACAAGAGTTTCTTTTTCGCTTCAATTATACTTGGCCATACGCTTTTCCTAGCCGATGGAAATATTTCCATAATACTGAGTTTTCCTTTTCACCTTCTTGGGAACAAAGAAGACTATTTAGCTTTGATGCAGTCATTCTCAAAGGTGCTGCAACTTTAAGTAAAGAATTAAAAACATGGAAAAGAAAAGGAAGAGATTATGAACTCTCTGGCTCTTTGAAGTATCAATTTGAAAAGATTAGACAATTTGATGCTTCTTCAATTGATAATCAAGGAAAATTTATCATTGGAGCGCTTACCCCTTCTATTAATTTAGATATGAGGAATCGATCTGTAAGTCCTTCAGAGGGAGCCTTTTTTGGTTTAAGTGTGGAGTTTGCAAATCCAATTTTTGGTTCTCTTTCAAGAGATGATTTAGAGATCAATTTTTGGAAAGTTATATCTAGAAATAAGCTTTACTATCCGTTGTCTCAAAACTGGACCTTAGCCTTATCAATTTCAACAGGTGTTCAAAAAAACTTAGAGAAAACAGTTCTTGCGTCTAGCAGTGGATCCCCCATTTTAAACGAGAATGGAGTTTCTCAAACAAAAGGTTTTATACCAAGCATCAAAGTTTTTAGGCTAGATGGCCCTGATGCTGTGCGTGGTTTTGCGACAAGTGAGATCAATCGTTTGCCCACGGGAAATGATGTCTCAGAGGTTCGAATTCAAGATAAGGCCTTCTTTACCAACTTAAAATTTGAGCCTCGCTACTCGGTGAATGATGCTGTTGTGATCTCACCGTTCTTTGATGCGGGAAGGGTATTCGTCAATAATTTCAAGCCCTTAGATCTTAAGACCTCGGCAGGAGTAAGCTTAAAATTTGTGACTCCAGCGGGTACACTCGATTTTGACTATGGCTTCAAACTCAAAAGAAGTCGTTTATCTGATGGTGGTCGAGAAGGTTTTGGCAGGTTCCATCTCCAGATCGGTTTCTTTTAAATAGTTCCTTTAATAGAATTGTAACTTCTTGACTATGGGCCCAATATTCCTATATAAGGAACCTCACTAAAAAGGTGAAAAAGCATAAATTTTAACAATTTGGTTGGTGATTAAATGTACACGCAAAAATCTTTCGTTCTTAAACCTGCTGATGCTGATAAGAAGTGGTACCTGGTTGACGCTACTGATAAAGTAGTGGGAAGACTTGCTACAGAGATAGCAGACGTGCTTAGAGGCAAAAGAAGTCCTAAGTATACTCCTAATACTGATTCTGGTGACTTCGTTGTTGTGATCAACGCAGACAAGGTCAAGTTCACAGGAAATAAGTGGAACGACAAAGTTTATTACAGACATTCAAATTATATGGGTGGTCTAAAAGAAAGAACTGCTAAAGAGCAATTGGAAAGAAAGCCAGAGGCTATTCTAATGGGTGCCGTTAAAGGTATGCTTCCACATACAAGTCTTGGTAGAAAACAATTAACAAAACTGAGAGTTTTTGCTGGTGCTGAGCACTCGCACGAAGCTCAAAAGCCAGTTGCGCTAGAGTTATAATAGGTAGGTTGAAGTTATGGCAAAAGGTAAAACATATGATTCTCAAGCAGTTGGACGTAGAAAAAGTTCAGTAGCTAGAGTTTATTTAGCATCCGGTAAGGGTAACGTAACAATTAATAAAAGAGATATTAAGGATTACTTCCCTAAGGGAACTAACCGTTACGTAGTTAACCAACCACTAAGCTTATTAAAGCTAGCTGATAAATATGACATTAATATTAATGTTAAAGGTGGCGGTACAACAGGTCAGGCTGGTGCATGTCGTCTTGGAATTGCAAGAGCTATTCTTAAGGTTGACCCGACTATTCGTGGTGAGCTTAAGAAAGCAGGTTTTCTTACTCGTGACTCGAGAAAAGTTGAAAGAAAGAAAGCTGGTCTTGCAGGTGCACGTAGAAAATTCCAATTTTCTAAACGTTAGACAATTAAAAAATTTCTTTACTATAGAAGCCCATCCAATAGGATGGGCTTTTATGTTTTTGGGGTTATTAAATGTCTAAGGGTAAGTTCAGCGATATTAAAATTGAGGGTGCAAGGACTAATAATCTTAAAAATATAGATGTAAAAATCCCTATTTCTAAGATTACTTGTATATATGGACCCTCTGGTTCGGGGAAGACTTCACTTGCCTTTGGTACTCTCGTTGATGAATCAAAAAGACGTTATTTAAATAGCCTTCCTAACGATATTAAGTTTCTTTGGAATATTCCTCCTTCAGCAGATGTAGATAAGATCGAGCCAGTTCTACCTGTGTGGGCACTAGCTCAAATAAATCCTGTTGTGGGGTCTAGGCCAGTGGTCTCTGATCTAATAGGAGCGACAGAATTACTAACTCGCCATTATACGTTAAATGGAGACTTTTACTGTGCCGAGTGTGGTGGAGAGATTGTAAAAAAGTCTTTTGAGGATTTTGTAAATAATTGGTCTCGAAATCTAGACGATAAGGAAGTAATCCACTTTTTTATTAAAAAAGATGCATATAAGAATTTGACCCCGACAGGTACTCCCGCGAGAAGTTGTAAGGGGAAAAAATCTAAAATTGAAGATTTCAATGATGATCACGCCTTTTGGGAAGTGACCCGATGTCGCAAGAAGAATATATCTTCGGCATTATCGAGATTGGAAGATTTTGTTGGTAATTCAAAAATAGTATTTTTGATTAAAGTGAATGGAAGTCAGAAAAATACTGAATATGAAGATTCAGGATCTTTTTGTGGAGACTGCAGTACCCCAATTTTTAATTCGGATTTTTCTTCTGACAAGTTTAATCCTCTTGTTGCAACGGGTGCATGTGATGAATGTGATGGATTTGGCCAGACTCTGGATTACGATCTAACAAAAATTGTTAAAAATGAAACCTTAACTTTAGATGAAGGAGCCATTCCACTACTTACATATAAACAATTTGCTCATTTGATGGATGACTTTAAAAAAGATTTAAAGAAAAAAAAGATTAATCCAGAGTTAAAATTTGAGAAAATGAGTAAAGCTAAGTGGAGTATACTTGAAAAAGGTGGCGACAATTTTTGTGGTCTGGAAGAAATATATAATTATTTTGAAAGAAAGAAATATAAGCGAAGTATAAGAATTCTTTCTAGGAGATTAAAAACAGAAAGAACTTGTGAGACTTGTTTAGGAACTCGGTTAAGGATCAATAAGCTGAGTGTGTACCTGAGCGATTTAGAGCTGTCAGATGCTTTGAGTAGTAAGATTAATCAAATAGAGGCCACCTTAAAAGAAAGCAGTACTGATAAAGATTTATCCTTTAAGAAACTGTCTTTTATTCTTGAGACCGCTAAAGAACTAGGTCTCGGGGGTGTTTCTTTGAATAGAAAGGTTAAAACCTTATCATCAGGAGAATATCAAAGATTACTTTTGGTTAAAATTTTGGCCCAAGAAGGCACCGGAATGCTTTTTGTTTTTGATGAACCATCTAGGGGATTGTCGATTAAAGAGCAAGGGATACTCTATAAGAAATTTGAGAAACTAAAAGCTCAAGGTAATACAGTTGCCTTTGTTGATCATTCTAGATTTCTTCAATCAAGAAGTGATTACCTTATAAAAATGGGACTAGGAGCGGGAAGTCATGGGGGGGATGTTGTTTCAGTTGAAAAGAATAAACGAAAGAAAATTACTCCAGCTCCAAAAATAGTAATACCTAAATTAAAGTCGAAGTCATACGTAGAGTTTTCGGAAGCAAAAATTTTAGACCTTTTTATTAAAAATATTAAGGTCCCTCTAGGAAATATTAGCTGGGTTATTGGTGATTCGGGGTCAGGAAAGTCTTTGTTTTTTAAACAACTTTTCTACAACCATATTGAGTTAAAGCATAGTGGGGTTAAAAACTTTGATTTGCCATATGATTTTAAAAGATTTCACACCACGAACGTGATTTCAAAAATAAGCTACTTTGATCCCGAGTTGAGAACAGCTAGCTCAAGGTCAACTGTCGGAACTTTTTTAGGATTTTCAGAACTCGTTAGAAAACACTTTTCCAAACTTCCCGTTTCAGAGAAATTGGGCTTAGAGCCAGGTTGCTTTTCACCAAACTCCGACCTTGGTAAATGCATGACCTGTGAGGGGAGAGGAATTTTAGAAATTGATATGCAGTTCTTAGAAAACTTAACAATAAAATGTGAAGACTGTAATGGAACTAAATTAAAAAATGATATCTCAACCATAAGTGATGGCACTTTTACGGTTGATCAATCTTACAACCTGCCTCTGAAAGAAGTTTTCGAAACATATAAACTAACTCCTAAGTTCGCGAAGCTTCTGGAATATACCAAACTACTAAATCTTTCTCATCTATCCCTCTCTAGAACTCTTAAAAGTTTATCTGGTGGGGAGAGGTTGAGATTACAGTTCTTGAAGAATCTAAATCTAAAAGCAACTGGAGAGATTCTCATATTTGATAACTTATCTATTGGCCTTTCTGGGCAAGAACTCGACGGGATTTCTTCAATTTTAAAAGAGCTTAAACGGATGAAAAATACGGTTATTATTATCGATAGTAATCATTATTTCTCCAAGATTGCTGATAATTTGATAGATTTCAATGACTTATAGCCAGATTAAACCGACCTAAACAGTAAAGTTATAGGGATATTAACCGATGAGTTAAGTAGGATATGAAACTTTACCTACTTAAACTCTATTTTCTAATATTCTTGGGATTCAGCTCTCTGGCCTTCTCAGCAGTTTATATCCCAACACCTTTAGAAGATCAGATTAAAGAATCCTATGGTGTGATTCGAGGAAAATATCAAAGCAAAGTTTATAAAAAAAATAGTCGAGGTGAAGTTATAACTGAAATTTCGATAGCGCTAGATAAGTCATCAGGTCTGAAGCCTGGAGATATTATTAATAAGAATAATTTCAAGGTCACAATCCCTGGCGGAGTTTGGCAGGGAATTGTGCACAAGTATTCCGGGAGTCCAGAATTTTCTCCAAACGAAGATGTCGTTTTATTAATCAATAGAGGGAGTAACGGATTTCATCTACTAAACTTCGGGCTTGGCAAATATACAATTTCAAAAGAGGCTGGAACGACATATTTGAATAGTGCCATTTTTCCCAAGAATTCACAGATCAGTGGGATAAGATATCAAGACTTTCAAAGTATGGTCGAGGATAAGTTTGGTGAACCTCTTAGTGATTTTAAAGGTGAAAAATTTGTTTATAACTCGAAAAAATTAAATCTAAACAATGGAAATAGTAAGAGCTCGAGAGCTCCAGCCTCAATCAATCAGGAAAGACCTGAAAATGAGTCGAACACGGCCATGTTTTGGCTAATGATAGTTCTTTCTGTACTTGGTACATCATCTTATAAACTTTTTAATAGAAAGGGGTAAGCATTGAAACTTCTCTTACTTCTATTAATTAATTTACCGCAAATTTGCCTTGCCTATACTATTAATAGAGGTACATATGGAGAAGAGCTTCATTGGGCAGATAACACGGCAGAAATATATTTTAATTCCTCAAACTCTAGTCTTATAGGCCAAAGTGCACTCTCTGGAATTCTGAGCTCTGCTCAAAATGAGTTTAGTTCTCAGGGCTTTTCTTTTAATTCTGGATTTGTTTCCAATGGACCGGTTTTTGGAAGAAATGATATTTATTTCACAAGTGACTCAAGTGTTTTTACTGGCTCGAGTGTTCTAGGAATAACTAAGGTCTCATTTGAGCAATCCACCGGCACAATTATTGAATCAGATATTTTATTAAATGATTCAATTTTCTTCACTACAAATACGAATTCCGGTAATTATATAGGAGACGTACTAACTCATGAATTAGGCCACTTTATTGGACTTGGACATAGCGAGGTTCATGGGTCGACAATGTTTTATTCTCTTTCTAGTGGGCAAGATACCTTGGCCGGTGACGATAAGGCAGCAGTTCGACATTTATATACGACAAGTGATTCTCAAATTACTGGAAAAGTTATTGGTGGCAGTGGGGTTGGCATTTTTGGTACTCATGTACAGGCAATTTCATCTTCAACCGGACAAGTCATTGCTTCAGCCGTTTCTGAGTCCGATGGATCATTTATAATCTCTGGTCTCTCAAAATTGGAAACTTACTATTTATATTTAAAACCTCTTAGCGGGAAAGCTAATTTGCCAAGTCATTTTGGAACGGCAAGAAGTGACTTTTGTTTGTCGGAAAAAAATTATCGGGGAACATTTTTTCAATCCTGTAGAAGATCTGAGGAGGGAAGGCCTCAAGGTGTTTCAACTGGATCTTCAAGTAGCATAAATGTTGGTAATATTTCAATTGGTTGTGAATTATCAGCCCCAGTAAGTTACATGCAAAATAAAAACGGCGGAACAAACTCGATTAATATTGTGGATGCTTTTGGGAATACAGGTGATGCTATTACAGGCTATTTTTCTGAATCAGATATTACTTTAAATACTCCAGATGAGTTTGAAATAGATTTAACAAATTATTCAGTTCCTAGTGGTGATATTTATTTGGACATTAAAATTGTAAGTCAAAGCTTGTATTCACCGATTCGACTTTCACTAAGTTCGATAACTGAGACCATTGAATATGAAACAAATGCTGATGCATATGGATTGAGATACGACAGTGATAATAGTGCTGATCTAGATGTAGTAGGAAGGATAAAATTAGATAGTGTCGCTTCTAATAACACTTTTAAGTTTTCAATCACTCCAGAAAAAATATCAGACTTTATAGTTTCAAAGCCCTTCTCTGAAGATAGCTTTTTTCCAGGGCATTCTGATCATAGTGATTCAGAGAATTTTTATTTATTGGTTCTAAGTGTAAGTAAAAAAGAACTAGGGGTTTATTCAAAGATTTCTGAAAAGAAATATACCTTCCAAGATAATACAAACTGCGTTGACGCTCCGCGGGCAATATCCGTAGGAGAGAACTCCCAAACTAAGTCTTCCGCTTTGGCAGAACTAGAGAAACGGAAAAAACAAGAAGATCCTAGCATTCTAAGCTGTGGAACTGTTGGGACTCCTGGAGGGCCACCTTCAGGCTCAGCCGGCTTTATGGTCGCTTTTTTCTTGGGTCTTGTTCTAGCGAATTTTTCAAAGCTTTCCCGTATATTATAAATTTAAAATTAGCTGAGCTTTATGCTTGGAAAAGCCTCACTGAAATCACATAATTAAGTGTAATTCTAAACAAGAATGGAGTCTTGCGTTATGAAGTGTATCTTATCAATTCTTCTACTATTAAGCTTTTCGGTTTCGGCCTTAGGGCAAGACCTTTTAGGTGAAAGAATTAGAAGAATTACATCTAGAAAAAAATCGATATATCTAGATAAAGGAATTTTTCATAATGGAGGGCCAACTGTTACAAGTACGTTAAAAGCAGTAAGGCATAATTATAATAAGTCTCTTGGCTACGAAAGAATAGTCTTTGATTTCAAAACAAAAAAAATCCCAAAAGTTTACGGTCATATAAACTCAGGGAACAAAAATCTATATGTAGATTTATTTGATACGCAGTTAACAAAAGGAATTAATTCTTTTGGAAAAACTAAGTATGTTGATTCAATAAACTTTTTCCCTATATCAAAAGAAACTTTATCGGTTGAATTAAAATTTAAAGAAAAAGTAAGCGTTGATATTTTCTACCTAGATAACCCTGGAAGATTGGTTATCGATATTAAAAGCTAAAGTTAATCTAAAATTATGAGGTTATTATAATGTCCGATCTCGACGGCGAATATCAAGTTCAAATTAAAGCAAACGATAATGAAGACTTCACAGATTTTCCAGATGAAGTGGTTATTATTCCAATTATGAATTCACCCATTTTTCCAGGGATGATTGCTCCGATTATATTGACTGAGGAAAAATTTACACCTGAGTTAGATCATTATTTAATGACGAGTGGTTATGTAGCCTTGAATTTAGTTAAGGCCGAACTAAAAGATGAAAATGGTCAATTCTTAGATGAAGAGGCAATTGACTTAGAGAATAGAGAGATTAAACCGGCCGATATTTATAAAGTGGGAGTTCTTTGTAAGGTAGTAAAGAAACTTAAACTTCCGGATGGTTCAGTTAATGTATTGGTCCATGGAGTTAAGAGATACAGAGCTTTTGAATATGTACAAGATACTCCTTTGCTCAGAGCTAAATTTGAAGTGTTCGATGACATTCTCGAAGCTGACGAAGAGCTTGATGCTTATACAAGAAGTGTAATCAATCAAGTTAAGAGGCTGAGTGAGATTAATCCCTATTTCAATGAAGAGATGAAATTGGCAATGCTAAATTCTCCTTCACCGGGTGCGTTAGCAGACCTTGTTGCTTTCGCCATTTCACTCGATATACCAGAAGCCCAAGACTTTTTAGAAACATTGGTCGTGAAAAAGAGATTTGCTAAGCTTCTTGTGTATTTAAAAAGAGAAAAAGACGTAGCTGATATACAGAAGAAAATTTCTGATGAAGTAAATGATAAAGTTAATAAATATCAAAGAGAGTATTTCTTAAGAGAACAGTTAAAGGTCATTAGAAACGAACTTGGGATGGACGAAGATGAAAAGACTCGTGATCTCAAAAAAATGAAAGAAAAATTAGAAGAATGTGGAATGCCCGAAGCTGCATTAAAATCTGCTAAAGAGGAAATGGAACGGCTTGAGGTTATTCCAGATTCAAGCCCAGAGTACAATGTAGCAAGAACGTATTTAAACTGGATGTTAGACCTTCCTTGGAGCAAATCTTCAGAAGATAAGGTCGATATCGCTAATGCCAAAAAAATACTAGAGAAAGAGCATTATGGTTTAGAAAAAGCAAAAGAAAGAATCCTAGAGTTTTTAGCAGTTCGTAAATTAAAACCAAATTTCGATGGAACAATACTTTGTTTATCAGGACCTCCAGGTGTTGGTAAAACTTCAATGGGAAAAAGTATTGCAAGTTCTTTGGGCCGCGAGTTTTATCGTTTTAGTTTAGGCGGAATGAGAGATGAAGCTGAAATTAAAGGGCATAGGCGAACTTATGTTGGGGCAATGCCTGGGAAAATTATTCAGGCCTTAAAGAGAGTTGAAGTTAATAACCCAGTTATTATGTTGGATGAGATAGACAAACTTGGAACTTCTCACCAGGGTGATCCAGCTTCAGCTTTGCTTGAAGTTCTTGATCCTGAACAGAACTCTACTTTTATTGATAGTTATTTAGATGTGCCTTTTGATTTATCAAAAGTTTTGTTTATCGCAACGGCAAACTATATTGGTAATATACCTGAGCCTTTGATGGATAGAATGGAAGTTATAGAGTTAAGTGGGTACACAATAGAAGAGAAGGTTTCAATTGCTAATAAGTGGGTCGTACCAAAATTGTTAGATAAGCACGGTTTAGATAAAGCTGAATTTACTCTTTCTTCAAAAGTACTTAAAAAAATTATTACAGATTATGCTAGAGAGCCTGGTGTTCGTGTGATGGAACAGTTCTTAGCAAAACTCTGCCGTAAAGCAGCTTTAGAAAAGGTTTCTTCAAAAAGAAAAAAGAAGTTTACTCCTAAAGTTGAGCAACTTGAGGACTTATTAGGACCAGCTAGATTTCAAAGTGAATTAGCAGGAAAAGCTTTTAATCCGGGAGTTGTAACAGGATTAGCATGGACTGCCTATGGGGGAGAAATTCTATTTATTGAAACTCTTCCCTTGAAAGGTAAAGGATTTAAGCTGACTGGTCAGCTTGGTGATGTGATGAACGAATCGGCAAACCTAGCTTATAGCTATGTTAAAAGATTACTTCAGCAAGAGTCCCCAAAGAAAAAGAAATCTTCAGAGGGAGATGGTGAAGACTTTTTAGCTAACCACGAAGTTCATTTACACCTACCAGCAGGGGCCACACCAAAGGATGGACCAAGTGCAGGTATCACTATGGCTTTAGCGCTATATAGTCTAGCCAGTAATAAAAAAGTTAAATCAAGTCTCGCTATGACTGGTGAGTTAAGTCTTACAGGTAAAGTTTTGCCTGTAGGTGGAATAAAAGAAAAAGTTTTAGCTGCAAAAAGAGCTGGTATAAGAACGATTATTTTACCAAAGCAAAATGAAAAGGATCTAAAAGAGGTTCCTGAAAGACACCGTAGAGGGCTAAAGTTTTTTCCCGTGTCTCACTTTGATGAGGTTTTAAAAGTAGCATTATCCAAATAAAAAAAGGCCCTTTCGGGCCTTTTTAATTTTAAAATTTATTTTGTATTTTTTAGAATTCGTCTGAGTCGTATTCTGAGACTGGGGCATGCTTAACTTTTCCAGCCGCAATTTCTCTAAGGCTTGTTACGATATCCTTATTTTTACTTTTAACTAGTTTGTCAGCTCCATCGCGAAGTTGCTTAACTCTCTTAACTGAAAGGTGAACTAATTCGTAACGGTTTTCAACTTTTTCAAGACAGTCTTCGATAGTAATTCTAGCCATAAAGTAACTCCAAAATAATGTATAAGAAGGAATTTTATAGGTTTATGTAGGTCTTTTGTCAAAAAAATCAGGGGCTTATAAAAACTCCTATTGAAGAAAATTGAGACTTGGCCAAGAAGACCCTTTTAATTTTAGATACTTAGGTTACTCGCTTCAATATGATAATGCATTAATAGATTTATGAGGGTTATCTTAATTAGTAAAATTCTTAAAACTGGAGCGGGGCAGCATAGTTATGTTGCTCATTTCAAGGGATTTGTTTTTGGAAAAAGAGTTAATGAAGTTGTTTTGACTTCGAGCATATATAAATTAGAAATTTCTGAAACCTATCTACTTCTTTTAAAAGACGTTAAGATTGAATGTGCAATTTTAAGAGGCACTGTCGAGCGCCAGAAGGCCCTAACAGAGGTTTTGAACTAGTGGATCCTATTGAAGTTATAAAAGAAGAAAGAAAATTTCTCCATGATGTAAGTAATCATCTACTCGTTGCTCAAGGTATGGGTTCGTTTATTGATAATGTAATAGCGGGTCAGTTTGATGAAGACAGTAAAGAAGCTCAGCGCTCAAAAAAAGTAATGAACGCTATTAATAAAATTATAGAACTAGTAAAAGAGCGAAGAGATAACTTACATGCAGTTTCGAAAGATTAGTTAATATGCACACTAACTTCATCACCAATCATTAAATTTTCAATTTCAAGAAGCGCATCATCTGCTTCATTCTGAACAGTTTCCATAGCCCCAATAGCAGCGTTTTCTTCAGAGTGGACTACTTTAAGTTGCCCAACCTTAATTTTGTAATTATATCTCTTTTTGGTAGCGTAGGGGTCTACTCTATGAACAGTTCTATAAACATCTAGGGTTGTCCCTCTGTCTACGCCTTGTTGTTTCCCCATATTGATATAAAAATTCTTTTTTATTTTTTCATTAGGTTCACCCATTGGGATTTCTTGAACTATGCTATAGATCATATAGTCCCTTGCAAACGACATGGTAGCCGTAAGCATAAATAATCCTAGGATTAAAAATTGAATAGCAGGTCTAGTTTTCATAATGTTTCCATTGTTGCAGGGAAAGCCCAAAGGCTTCTCATTACTCCAATCGACATTTAAACTAGGTAACTTGATAAATAGGACTAAGCTAGGCAGAATTTGCCTAGCTGTATTTGCTTAACTACTTGATTCTAAGATATTTCATATTGTTGTAGATCAAATCACTATGACGATAGTTGTTTAATCTTTCATGAAAGAGGATGTAGTTTCTAGAATAGTACTGCATTACCCAAGGCAAATCCTCGTGTATAATCTTTTCCATCTTCTTCATTAAAGCGTGTTTTTCCTCGCCGTCTTGTAAAAGTTTTAACTTATCAAAGAGCTTATCGAATTCTTCATTTGAATAGAAAGTTGAGTTTGGTCCAGGGCTATGATTTTTCGTAACAAGTAATTGTAAGCTATTTTCTGCATCAGGATAATCCATGGCCCAACCGTCTTGCCAAAATTGAAGAGTCCCTTTTCTAGCCTTTTCAAGAAATGCCGGAAAAGTGTTTAGAGCTTCTGTGATCTGGATACCAATTTTAATAAGAGAGCTTTTAACGAAATCGGCCTGCTGTCTATTTGTGGCGCTACTGCCTCTTACGTCATAAGTTAATACCGGTAATCCTTTGCCTTCTGGGTATCCAGCTTCCGCTAAGTACTTTTTAGCTTTTTCAAGGTCATACTCGTAAGGGAGCTCTGCAGCTGCATCGTAACCGGGAATTCCTGGAGGATAAATTGAATTGGCCCTTTGCCCAGTATTATTAGTAAAGAGCTGTATATATCTATCAATATCTATAGCATGAGCAATCGCTAACCTAAGCTTTTTGTTTTTTCCCAGAAGTGGATCTTTCATATTAAATGAAAGCCACCAGTAAGTTAGAGTTGGAAAGGTTTGGAGTTTAATCCCTTCATCAGATAAATCTTTAGTGATTTTTCCTGATGGGTCGATTGCCGTTCTAAAATTATCTTTTGGAACGATAAGAAGATCAATTTTCTTTGATCTGAAATTGAGCCATCTTGTCTGAGCCTCTTTAATTATGTGGTACTGAACAGTATCAAGAAAAGGTATTTTTTTACCGGCATCAGTTAACAAGTTTCTTGAGTTTGCCATTCTATCCCCCTGACGAGGATAGAATGCTTCCCTATACTGTGGGTAACGCTTGATGGTTAACTTCGAGCTTGCTACCCACTCAGAAAGCATGAAAGGACCTGTGCCGACGATTTTATCATTCAACCTGTTTTCATAGCCTTCAACGACCTCTAAGGGGATTGGTGAAGTAAATGACATGGCTAACGTGTAGATCATTTGCGGATATGCCTCTACTAACTCAATTACTAAAGTTTGATCGTCTAGGGCCTTTAGTCCTGAGACCTTTGTCGTTTTAAATTTTTCAAAATCACTGCCAACGGTTTTTCTGAATTCATTTAGTCCTTTGATTTTCCCGTCAAATAACCACCAGCCATTACTTCTTGTGGGTAAAAATGCGAGCCTCTTTATCTGAGTTATAAAATCCTCAGCCTTTACGAATCTTGTTTTTCCTTTGAAGGCAGGGTCGTCGTGATAGCTAATTCCCTTTTTTATCTTAATTATGTATCTCTTTCCATTGTTTTCGATTTTAGGAAGGCCTTCGGCAAGAAGTGGTTGAAGTGTATAAGGTCTTTTTAAATAATGATATTCATACAATTGTTCATAACATTGGTAAACGATTGATGCGGATATCGTATCATAGGAATTAGCTGGGTCGAGGGTTGAGATTTCACCAGAAAGGGGAACATTTAATAATTTCTTATTACTGTTGGCATCTGGCTTTTTACAAGTCGAAGCTAAAACTAGAACCAAGATTAGTAATAAATTTTTAATTTTTGTCATATTAATTCCTGTATTTTTTTATCTATATTCTTTAAGTCTGCCCCGGCATCCCCTGAGCCTTGAGCCATGTCAGGCTTTCCACCGCCACGACCATTAATAAGAGGCAGGACTTCTTTTAAGTTAGTATTGCAGTTAAATTCTTTAACGTCTTTTCCCGCACGGAGAAGAATTGCAATCTTTGGACCTTTAATAGTAGTTGCCAGTAAAATCCCATTACTATGTTTAGCAATAAACCCGTCACTTAACTTTCTTAAGTCTGCCCCTTCAGGCGCTTGAACAAATTTATATAAGTTACCCTTAATTTCCGTAGGGTTTTCAAATAAGTTTTCACTTTGAGAAGATTGAACTTTGTCTGTTAATTTTTGAATTTCTTTTGATTTCTCTTTTACTTCAGATAAAAGGCTCTGAACTCGATCAAGGACGACATCGCCTTTTACCTTAAATAGTTTTTCTATTTCCTCTAGTGTATTACTTCTTTGAACAAGTCTAGTGGTAGCAGTATCTGAACTAACAGCTTCTATCCTTCTAACTCCAGATGCTAGTGAAGATTCGCTTATGATTTTAAATAATCCAATTTCCGAAGTGTTTTTTACATGTGTTCCGCCACACAGCTCGGTAGAAAAGCTGCCCATTTGCAGAACCCTTACTTTGTCGCCATATTTTTCACCAAAAAGAGCAAGTGCTCCAGCCTTGATGGCCTCATCCATACTCATTTCACTTGTTAAAACCTCAAGTGAATTTTGAATTTCCCTGTTTACAATACTTTCAATTCTTTTAAGCTCTTCGTTTGAAACCGCTTTCATATGAGTAAAATCAAATCTAAGTCTAGACTCGTCTACATGCGAACCAGCTTGTTTGATATGGTCACCTAGAACTTCAATTAAGGCGGCTTGAAGAAGATGAGTGGCTGAGTGATTTCTGGCCGTGAGTGCACGGTCTTTTGAATTCACGTTTAATTCATAGGTCTTTCCAACATCTAATAAACTTGCATCTTTTGAGAAATGGACAAAAAGATCTTCAACCGGTTTCTGTGTATCAAATACAGTTGAAACCTTTTTTCCATTAAGAAGGATCTCGCCTTTATCGCCAGCTTGTCCGCCTGATTCACCATAAAAAGGAGTTTGGTCAAAGACAAGAGCTGTTGTTTCTTCTAAATCTATTTTTGCCAATAATTTTGAATTAGCAGATAGTGAACTATAACCAAGAAATTTGGTCGTACCGTGTTTTTCTTTTTCCGCATGGAAAATACTTAAGTCCGCGTTTTGCCCACTTTTCCAAGATTTTTTAGAAAGTTCTTTTTGTCTGTTTAGAGCTTCTTCAAAACCTACAGTGTCTACGTCTAAACCTTTTTCTTTCAAAATGACTTCAGTTAGGTCAAAAGGAAATCCATAAGTGTCATAAAGCTTAAAAGCTGCTTCACCAGGAAGAATTTTATCTTTTAACTCTTTTTTGATGGCCTCATTCAAAAACTTTAAACCTTGATCTAAAGTTTCGAGAAATTTTTCTTCTTCAAGCTTAAGGTACTCTTCGGCCAGTGTAGCGTTTGTAGCATTTTGAGGATATTCCTCTCCAAGTGATTCAAACACGGCCGGCACTAATTTATAAAATGATCCTGCAGGTGCACCAAGTTCTTTGAGGTTTCTTACGGCTCTTCTAATTATCCTTCTTAAAACGTATCCTCGGCCTTCATTAGAAGGAATTACTCCATCGGTGATAAGCATGGTGCAGCTTCTGATATGGTCTGCAATTACTCGAAAGGGTCCTTTGTATTTATCTTCATCGTAAGATTTTTTAGTAATAGATCCTATCGAATCTAAAATTGGCTTAAAGATATCGCTATCGTAATTCCAATATTTTCCTTGAAGAGCGGCGGCAATCCGTTCTAAACCAGCACCAGTATCTATGGAAGGTTTAGGTAAATCGAGTCTTCCCTCAGGGGTTTTCTCGTATTGCATAAAAACGAGGTTCCAAATTTCAACATAACGATCTTCATCGTCTAGGATGTCCTGGTCTTTTCCAGGCTTAAAGTTTGGCATAGCGTGAGCTTCACCATGGTCAAAAAATATTTCACTACAAGGACCGCAGGGACCATATTCCCCCATTTCCCAAAAGTTATCTTTATCACCTTTTTTAAATATTCTATCGATTGGGATTCCAATCTTTTCATTCCAAATTTTAAGAGCTTCCTCATCTGAGTGGTGAACAGTCACATAAAGTTTTTCAGTGGGAATCTTTAATTCTTCAGTAAGAAATTTCCAGGCAAACTTAATAGCTTCTTCTTTAAAGTAGTCACCAAAGGAAAAGTTTCCAAGCATCTCAAAAAAAGTATGATGTCTGGCCGTAAAACCAACATTTTCTAAATCATTATGTTTTCCACCAGCACGAACTACTTTTTGAATCGTCACTGCTTTAGGATTTTCTGCATTAGCTTTGCCAGTAAAGTAATCCTTAAACTGATTCATCCCTGCATTAGTAAAAAGAAGAGTATCATCGTTTTGAGGGACGAGAGGACTAGAGGCAATCTTTTGATGTCCATGTTGCTCAAAATATTTGGCGAATTTTTTTCTAATTTCCGATGCTTTCATTATGCAAATCCTTCTTCTCTAGAATCCAGTAAAACTAGCATAAATGCAGTTTAATTTGAATTTAAAGGATTATTGACGCGGCCTGTTTTTATTCTAAAAAAAGTCTTTAAGCTCTTCCCATTTATGACCCTTAGATTGCACAAAACGGCTTAATTTGACTTTATTCTGAGGAATTTTGATGTCTTCACTAGTCCAATCGTGAAGAATTGATTTTTTTCTAATAAGGTCTTCAATTTGAGTATAAGTGTCAAAGCCCCATTCCTGGAATACTTCTTCAATTAAACTCATGCCGACCTCAACACCTTCTTCTTTTAACTTTAGAATAATGTACGAAGGAGCATAATTTTTTTTCATCATGCCTTTGATTCGACCCTCTACGTAATAATCTTCCCTTAGGTATCGTTTCTCAACTAGGAGTTCTATAAGTTCATCTGCAACATCTGCGTGATCTCTATCAATCAACTTTTGTTTAATTTTTGCTCTAGAATAATCCTTTTTAGAAAGGATTCTGATGCAGTACTTGTAGGCGGGGGGATTTTCCATAATAAAAAAACGGCCTAGTTAAACTAGGCCGCATATTCACTTTATTGGATGGTTTTCTTTTTGCGAGTAGCCTTTTTTGGAGCAGCTGCTTCCTCTGGCATGGCCACTTCAATTTCACCAGTATCTTCATTGATGATCTCTTCTTCCAGTATTCCGTTACCAAGACCATTTTTAGCAAGGACCTTGTCACAGATTTCTTGGCGAATATCAGGATTTTCTTTTAAGAAAGTTTTTGAATTTTCTCTACCTTGGCCAATCTTAGCATTGTTATAAGAGAACCAAGCACCGGCTTTTTCAACAATTCCGTTAGTTACCGCGAGGTCTAAAATATCACCTTCTTTAGAGATACCTTCGCCATACATAATATCAAATTCAATTGTTTTAAAAGGAGGAGCTACCTTATTTTTTACAACTTTAACTTTAGTTCTGTTGCCAATGAATTGATCACCGTCTTTGATAGCACCAATTCTTCTAATATCTAAACGAACTGAGGAGTAGAACTTAAGGGCATTACCACCAGTAGTTGTTTCAGGATTTCCAAACATAACACCAATTTTCATTCTTAACTGGTTAATGAAAATTACAGTTGTATTTGATCTAGAGATTGAACCTGTAAGTTTTCTTAATGCCTGTGACATCAGTCTTGCTTGAAGACCCATGTGACTGTCGCCCATATCTCCTTCAAGTTCTGCTCTAGGAGTAAGTGCTGCAACTGAGTCTACAATAAGTAGATCAACAGCTCCTGAACGAACGAGCATATCAGTAATTTCTAGGGCCTGCTCGCCACTATCAGGTTGAGAGATAAGCGTATTAGGAATATCTACACCTAGGTGAGAAGCATAAGCTGTATCAAGGGCATGTTCGGCATCTACGAAAGCTACCGTTCCACCAGCTTTTTGACATTCAGCTGCGATATGAAGAGTTAGAGTTGTTTTACCGGAAGATTCAGGACCGTAGATTTCAATAATACGACCTTTTGGGATTCCACCAACACCTAAAGCAAGGTCGATACCTAGAGATCCAGTTGAGATGGCAGGGATTTTTTCTGCTTTTTCGGAGCCATCTAGTTTCATGATTGCACCTTTTCCAAATTGCTTTTCAATTGTGGAAAGGGCCATGTCTAGGGCCTTTGCTTTGTTACTTTCAGTCGATAAAACTTTTGTTGGTGTTTTGCTAGCTGCCATTCTTCTTCTCCCTCGTAAAAGATAATTTTTATGGTGTGTGCCATGAATGGTGAGAACATCTAAAAAATATCATTTCTCTCCAGTCTTGGCACATTGTTTATCCAAAAACTGTTCAAAGTGATTATGACTTAACGTGCAACTTTTAAGAGAGTTCTCATTAGGCCTAAGCAAAATCAGAACACTAGTGCGTAAGTTTTAATCACTTTTGCGTAAGTTTAGTTTGTGCGTAAGTTGTGCGCAAGTCAACCTGTTTTTGTGAAAAAGATGTGGTTAATTGGAATTTTAGATTTTTGTTAGAAGAAAAAATCTAAGACTTTTAATGGTTTGCGCGCCGAATGTATGACGATGTTAGAGGTCCTAATGTTTATAAAATGTGGATAACTCGGCGGTTTAGGGGGATAACTTTTAGCTGATTAAACCAGTTGCGTTAATACCCAAGTAAACTAGTCCGGCATAAATCCCACTAATAATGTCATCTAATATAGTGCCAGATCCATGATGAACTTCTTTATCAAAATAACTAGCAGGCCAGAACTTTATGATGTCAAAGAACCTAAACAAGGCAAAGGCAATGGCCAAATGAAGTAAATCTTGTGACTGAAGAAAAAGCCATGTAACGCTCATTCCCAAAACTTCATCGATAACAATCCAGCCCGGATCATGAAGCTTGTATTTTTTTTGAGCATAGTCAGCGATAAAACATGAAATCGCGGTAAACACTGCAATAAAAGGAACAAAGATGAGGAAGGGGGCTTCCATTAGGCCAAGAAGGTAGAGAAAGGGCAGTGTGCCAACGGTACCAAAGGTTCCTGGGGCCCAAGGGGCAAAGCCTATTCCAAAAAAGCTCAAAAATACGACTTCAGGCTGTTTTAGACTTACTGCATTTTTCTGTTCAATTTCCATTTGATATAAAATTCCGTCGCTCTTCTTAAATAGGCTATAAAAAATAAATGAATAGACCAACTTATTTATCAAAATATCTTTTCGACTGGGAACTACTTGATGTGGTTGTCGGCGGAAAGTCGGCTCTTGATTCAAAGTTTTTTGTTGGTCAGATGTACAATGTGGATCAAGTAAACCAGTTCCTTAAAGGTTATGGGCTTGATGCCTCGGATCCCGTTAGCAGAGCTGAGCTCTTTGGAAATTTTCAAGAGGCCTTACAATTTATTAAAAGATATTTTTTAAAAGAAGGAACTCCGGACGGACTAGATCTAACCATTCCTAATAGTATCTATATGATTACAGATATATCTGACTTGTTCTTGTTAGCAACGGGAAATAAGGAAGGTGCTGATGTAGAAGAAACGCTTTGGGCCGAAGTTATCCTCAAGGTTATACACACAATTCTACATACTGATAAAGACCTTAGGTCGAATTATTTTAATATTATCCAAACTCAAATCTTCGATCGCTTTTATAAATACCTGTATAGAGACAAGGACAATAAACTTTTTCTCGGAGTTAAGGGTAAAAAAGATGGTCTTCCTTTAATTGAGTTTGAAACAAAATCTAAAAAAACCAGAGACTCAGTCATCATAAAGCTTCTCCATAAAGCGGAGAATGTTGCAGAGGAACTTTTTGATAGAGTCGGTGTTAGATTTATTACAAATACTAAATTTGACACGATTAGAGTGGTTAAATTCTTACTTGAAAATAATATAATCATTCCACACAATATCAAACCAAGTCGTTCGATCAATACAGTATTAGATACAGAAAAGTTTAAAGTTAAGCATAATAATTTAATAAAAATGGCTATTAGGAATAACCTTTCTGAAGAGAGATTTCTTCAGGCCATTGAAAGAGAGGCTAACGAGTGTCAGGCCGGCGGTGGAAAAGATGACAAGAATAAACATTCTTTGGCCGACTATCAGTCCCTTCAATTTACTTGTAGGCAATTGATTAAATACAAAAATCCTTTCTTATATGAGTTTAATGAGCTTAGAAAAATGGCGAAAGAGAGGGGTGAAGACCCAGAATTAGCTAAGAAAATCTTAGGGATGGATGTATCACTTATCGCAAGAGATATTAGGTTTTTCTATCCCTATGAATTGCAGATTGTTGATTTAGATTCTCACAATAATAATACGAGCGGTGAGGCCTCTCATATCGAATATAAAAAATCCCAAGTTGTTAGCGCTAGAAACAGAGTTTTCAAAACTTTGATTGAGTATAAAAACTTAAATAGCTAGTCTCTCCAAAAATAGCTCAATTCTTTGATTAATATTTTTAGGAAAGTCTACCTGTGGGACATGACTACCATCTTTTACAATGTACAGTTTTGAGTTTTTCAATCTGCTGTGAAGAATTTCCTGAAGATAATTGGGAATTACTTTATCTTTGTCTCCGCCCATAATAAGCGAAGGCATCTGCAAGGTTTCAAGTTGTCCGATAATATTATGCTTTTTCATCTCGCTGAACAGTTGGTGAAAAACTTCAGGATGTAATTCACCAATTTTTTTTAGATAATGTTCGACAAATTCTTTTGGGACAGTACTAGTGTTAAACCCACCCCTATGAATAAGGTCTTTAATCAAAGGGTTCTTATGCTGCGACTTCCAAATTTCTCCGAAAATGTTCGGAAACTTTCTCGTAACCCACTTGATTGTTGGGGTGGCAAGTTCCATTACATTAGTATCGAACATAATATCGTGAGGTGGAACAACAGTACCAGAAATTAAAATCATTCCTATAACTTCATCTGGATATTGCTTAGCATACTCGAGTGTTACGTTTACACCCATACTATGACCGAACATAATAGACTTTGGGTTACCCAAGTCTTTTAAAATCGACTTTAAATCTTTAGCCATATTATCAAAGGTTAAGGACTCTATAGGTGCCTCAAGAGCTGATTCAAAATGAAGTCTATAATCATGGATCAAAATGGCATGTCCCTTGGATTCAAAAAAGGGTAACTGTTCTTGCCAGTGAGCATTATTACAAACAAGCCCGTAGTTAAAAACGAGTAAAGGAGATTCTAGATTTTCGATTTCCTCGATAGGTCTGTTGATGGAATAGTAAAGGTCATGACCATCGAATGACTTTGTTTTATGTTTTTTAAACATCTTTATTATTTTCCAGATGGATAAGTTCTTTTTGAAGCTGAGTAATAAGGGCCTCTTGCTCTGGATTTTCTTCGAGTCGTTTTTTATATAAGTCGGAAAATTTTTCTGACAAATGTTTAAAATCTAGGAGTTTGATTTTTAAAATTGAGCTTCCAACTCTAACTTCATCCCCTATCTTATGGATTTTTCCGCCCTTAAGCTTTTTTCCGTTTGAAAAATAGTAGTCATTTTCTGATGACTTAATTAGTAGTCCTGATTCACTTAAAATAAAATTTAAATGCAATTTTGATATATCTTCGTCTTCAAATAGCAGATCTGCTTTTCTTGAACTTCCCAAAGTGAAATTTTCCAAAAAGATAGAAAGTTCACCTATACGTTCTTTATCTGGAGAGGAAATGACATCAAATATGACCATACTTAAATTTACCACTAATGCTTATTTGGAGCAATTGGAGGCTAAATAGTATTATGAATTAACGTATCTTTTGAAACCCTTTCAATATAGCTATTGAAGCTATCACTTGGATTGTCAGACAATTTATATAAGGTTTTTCTAGCCAGTTCGAGTAGGGGATAATGAATAATGGGATTGGCCAATCTTTTAAAGCTATCTGAACCAGACTGATCTTTGCCTAGAATGTTACCTTGACCTCGAATCCTTAAATCTTCTTCAGCTATATCGAAACCATTTGAGTTTTTCTCTATAAAGTTAAGCCTGTCTCTCGATTCTTTGGATAGCTTTTTATCAATAACTAAAAAGCAAAAGCCCACTTTACTTCCTCGTCCCACTCTTCCTCTCAACTGGTGAAGCGAACTTAAACCAAAGCGTTCTGGGTTTAATATAGTCATAATTGTGGCATTGGGAACATTTATACCTACTTCAACTACACTTGTAGCGATTAGAATTTGAATTTCCCCATTTTTAAAATTTTTAAAAGCTTCTTCTTTTTCAGATGGAGTCAGTTTTCCATGAAGAGGATGAATATTTTCGGTAGGAAAAAACGTTTTAAATCTTTGATAAACTTCTTCCAGGTTATGTATATCCATCTCCTCATTATCCTCAATAGCGGGAACAACAATATAGGCTTGTTCATTCATTGAAAGTCTAGTTTTAAGAAAGGACAAATACTTTGAGAAATTCTCTTCTTCTACAATTCTAGTTTTAAAACCACTTCTATGACTAGGGATAGTTTTTATAGTGGTTATATCCAAGTCTCCATACTGAGTTAAACTTAAGCTCCTTGGGATTGGAGTCGCGGTCATAATTAGGCAGTGTCCGCTTTTTGTTTTAGAAACAAGTTTTATTCTTTGCTCGACTCCAAACTTATGTTGCTCATCTATGATGGCGATGCCTAGCTTTGAAAATTTCAAATCATCTTGGATTAAGGAATGCGTTCCGATTACTAAGTCTATTGATCCGGATTCTGTGTCTTTGTATATCTCTTTTTTCTCAGAGGCTTTTGTTCCGCCAAGTAATAATTTAATATTGAGATGAGGAAATAGGTTAGTGGCCTCTTGATAATGCTGACGGGCCAAGCTTTCTGTTGGGCACATTATTGCGGATTGAAAGCCATTGCTATGGGATAGTAGGCAAGTGGCAAAAGCAACCCAGGTTTTTCCGCAACCTACATCGCCTTGAAGCAATCTCATCATGGGCTCACCACTTGAAAAATCACTACAGATATCCGAATAAGCGCTCTTTTGATCTTCAGTGAATTCATGTGGAAAAGACTCTAAAATATTCTTAGGGTATTCTGTAAAAGAGATGGCCTTTAATTTCTTATGGTCCTTTTTTCGAAGAAGAAGTTTCGTTTGTTCGCTGAAGAACTCTTCAAATATCAGTCTTCTTTGCGCCGCCTCAAGATCATCTGTGTTGTACTTGATCAAAATGCCATGTAAGAGTTTTAAACTATGTGATATTTCTAAGAAATTATTCTCTTTAAGCTCGCTTTCCAAAAGTAGCTCAGGAATATCATCCCAAAGTTCGATTGGAATTGAATCAATAGTTCTTTTTATATTAAAACCCTTCATCTTGTTAATCGTAGGGTATTGGATTTTTAATTCTTCGGAGTCGTTACTTTCTATGCGGTCGATCTCATCAACAGAAATACTATTGATTTCTGGATTAACGATTTGAGAGGATCCGTTGTATTCTTGAAGCTTTCCAAGAAATACGAGATGTTTTGACTCTTCAATTTTTTTTGTAATTGAAGGGTAAGAATTGAACCACTTGAGAGATAGGTATTTGTCAGTGTAGTAGTCTTTTACGGTTACTGAAATATTTTGAAGAGGAATTTTTCCCTTTCCTCGCATTCCATTGCTTGGTCTTTTTTGGATATCTTTAACAATTCCAAGACCTCTGAAATACTGACCCATAATTGCATTAGAAAAGTCTAATAGAGCGGGAAGCTTTTCTATACGAAGGGGAAAGACCCACATCAGGTCATAGACCGTTTTTACTCCAGCACTTTGAAGACTCTGAAGAGTTTTGCTTTTATTACTTGAAAAAAGAAGCTCAATTGGAGAGTCGAGCTTAATTTTTTGGGAATTCGAACGACTCAATTTCGTACTCTACTTCACCCTTTGGGGCCTTAAAAAGAACAGTATCACCGTCTTCTTTTCCAATCAGCGCTTTTCCTAATGGGCTCTTGTAAGAAATTTTACCTTCCTTAGTGTTAGATTCGTCTTCACCAACAATCTGGTAAGTGACAGTGGTATCTTTTTCAACATCTAGAAGAGTTACTCTTGCACCAAATACAATGGTGTCACTCTCTATAGTTGAAGGATCGATAACTTTTGAATTGGCAACGATTGCTTGCAATTGAGAGATACGTCCTTCAATCAAAGCCTGTTTTTCTTTGGCCGAATGATATTCAGCATTCTCTTTTAAATCACCAAGTTCTCTTGCTTCAGCTATCGCAACTTTTATCTCTTCACGGTCTACCTTGATAAGTCCGTTCAGCTCAGTTTGTAGTTTTTCTAAACCACCTTTAGTGATCGGGGAAGCATTACTCATAATTGATCCTTAATTTTTAAAAAGTGCGTTGGCAGCAGCTTCAGCGTCGGATTGGTTATTTCCACCGTCTGTGCCGCTTAAGATAAAATAATCACAAAAGTTTGCCTTATCTTTTTCAACGATTCTATCAGCAGATGGTTCTCTGCATTCGTTATAGGCAGATTGATCATAGAATTGACACATTTTACAAGAGTGTAAGCTCGCATAACAATGAGAGCATTCTTCGTTTCTCATAATTTTTGCGCCTGAAGCTAAATCCAAATCTTTGTGACAGCTAAAACATTTTAGCCTTTCTGCAAAACTATTCATCTAATAATTCCAACTTTTATTAATACCAAACTCAATTCCTGAAGGATCTCTTCCTTCGCTAGTTTTGGGCGAAAAGTAGATCTTTGGAAGGTTTCTTTTATTATATTCTTCTATGGCATTTATCAAATTCTTTTCATTTGCCGACTCCAATGTTTTGGCAACTAAGAAGTTAATGGCAATTAAAGTGGCTCCGCCAATAAGAAGGGACCTTTTGTTATTCCCAGTACTATTTGTCAGAAAACTCGTTAATACCAAACCAGTACCAACGCTTCCTAGAAGTGAGTTTTGCCACTTTATTTGAGTTCCTTGTTGATACTCATCTAAATATTCCTTAGCTTTCTCGTCTTTTTCAAGATGATAGCGAAGGCCTTCACCTTTTTGAGTAGAGTTAGTATCAACCAATACCTCTTGGTAGTTGATAATAGCTATCCTCGAGCAGGCCTCGGCTGCATAAAGATTATTGTGCAGTGCGAATGTTAAAATTAAAGCTATGAGTAATTTCACAAAATATTATTACCATAAATGAAGGCGGCTGGCTGTTTCAAAACATAGCGACTAGGTTTACAATTAAAATAATGGATATTTTAAAAACCGGTCGCGGAATCACTAAAACTATTAGAAACGTCAATCGTCTCAAAGAGATTGTCATAATCTTTGCAAGACATGGATTTGACGAATTTATTACGCTGGGAGTTACATCGAAGATCCCAAATTTCGTTTTACCTAAATCAAGACGTTCCATTCAAAAAGAGCTTGAAGAGTCTGGGGAAAAAGACTGGTCAAGAGCAATTGGCTATAGACTTCGAAAATGTTTTGAAGAATTAGGCCCAGCCTTTATTAAATTTGGTCAGCTTTTAAGTTCTCGAGAAGACCTATTTGATGTTGGCTTTATCGATGAGATGAAAATTCTCAGAGACCAAGTTAAACCTATTCCATTTTCCGAAGTTAGATCAGAAGTTGAACTATCACTTGGTCGGCCTATAGATGAAGTTTTTAACTCCATAAGCGAGGACCCTATTGGAACAGCATCTATCGGTGTTGTTTATAAGGGCGAGCTAAAAGACGGTAAGAAAGTTGTTATTAAAGTCAGAAGACCAAATATCGTTAAAACGATGACAAACGATTTTTCTATTTTACTTTTACTAGCAACCCAAGTCGAAAGAGCAAGTGAGGAATTAAAATATTTAGGCATTTCGAGATTGGTTAATGATTTTAGTATTTCTTTGCAGACGGAATTAGATTTTCATATTGAAGCCTTAAACTGTGAAAGGTTTAAAAAGAACATAGAGGCTCATGATAAAAAAGAGATTCTCTATATTCCTAAAATGTATACAGAATTATGTACGGAACGTTTCTTAGTTATGGAGTTATTAGATGGAATTCCATTTAGCAATAAAGCTGCGATTGAACCAAGGTTAGATACACTTAAAGAAAAATTAACCGATGGCCTACAGTTATTTATTAAAACCTTTCTTATGGATGGCTTTTTTCATGGCGATCTTCATGGCGGAAACTTCTTTTTAATGCCAAATGACCAAATCGGAATAATCGACTTTGGTTTAATGGGAAGGCTTTCAAAAAAAGGAAGAGAGAACTTCGTTGCTATTCTGTATGCATTAATTACTTATAATTTTGAAAATTTAGTGTATGAATTTTTAGATGTAGCAGAGTATGAAAAAATACCAGACGTAGATGCATTAATTTCTGATGTTAGAGATGTTCTTACTCCTTATATTGGATTAACTGTCCAGCAAACAAACTACACTCTTCTCTTTCAATCTATTATTGAAACGCTTAGAAAAAATAAATTATATCTTCCAAGAGAATGGTTTGTGGTCTTTAGATCATTAATGACTCTCGATGGTGTTGGGAAAGATATGGGCCTAGATTTCGATATCTTTTCTATGGTTGAAGATGATCTCAATATAATTGTTAAAGAGAGCTTTAATAAAGATGAGATAATTGAAGAAGCTGTTTGGATGGGAAGAGATTTTCTCTCCTCAGGAAGAATGTTCCCAAGACATCTTCGTTGGTTTTTAAAGGAATGGTCTAAAAAAGGTTATGCTTTTGAGATTATTCATAAGGGCCACGAAAAACAACTTAAAGATGTCACAAGCTCTGTCATATTCCTTGGGTATATTATTCTAGGTGCAGTCTTTTTTATTAGTGGGGTAACCCTTTTAAAGTCAGATGCCATTTCTCATTGGAGAGATATACCTTCTCTATGTTGGATCTTTTGGGCCTTAGGTTTTATATCTTTGATGAAAGGTAGTTTGACGGTTAGAAAAATCTAGCTAAACGCTATCGATACCGGTAATCCATAGCTCTTTTTTAAACTGTAAGAACTCCTCAGCTCTTTCTGGCCCCATTAAAAGACTTAAAAACTCGCCATGTGATTTAGTAAACTCTTCCCCTAGGAATTGAAAGGCGATTGTATCATCAGAAACAGCTGTAATGATCAAGGTTGAGTCAGACCAGCTGTGAATAAGCTTAGAAAATAATTCAGGATTACCTATTCTGAATATTCCCATATATAAAGATGCAGCCGCTTCAGTGACAATCCAAGGATTCTTTACAGGAAGCCAAACTTTGTACTTTTTTAAAAGATTTAACCAAACTTTTGTATTGGAACTATTTACACCAGCAAATTCATGAATGATTCCACCTAAGTCCATGCCCTTGTCTGCTAATACATAAAAGTCGATAGCTCCATTGGTTTCGTGAGTATATAAAGAGGTGCTAGAGACGGCTGAGATTACACCCCAATCTCTTCCATCTCTTTTGGAGCAAATAAAATTGCTCTCCAATGAGTTTTTATAACAGGTATCCAATTCATTTAGTTTTGAAAAATCCATGGATGAAAGATCTGTTTTCTTTAGGCCAACCATGCTGGCGTCTTTTTCATTAAAGCTTTCTGATCCCATCTCCATCAGAACTCCAGCCTGATGAAAATTATACTTACTATAAAGACCATCCAAGTCGGACCATAGGACAAACATGGCCACTTCTTCTTTGTGTTTATCTAAAACGATTTGGAAAAGTTGATCAAATAACCCTTGTTTTTGGTAGTCATTATGTACAGCTATTCCACCTATAAGGAGAATAGGGATACGTTCTGTAGTGTTGAGAACTCTAGCCCCTATGTGGGCGACCACTTTTTCTCCATCCCTAAGAATATGAAGGTTTTTCCAATTTGTTGAATTCATCAAAGGAGCGAAGTCTGTAGAGTATGAATACTCTTTCTTATAAGAAAAACAATTCTCAATTAGTTTAAGTGTTTCATCGTATAGGTCTGGAGAATCTAATATTGTCGAATAACTAATCATATTTTTTTCAATTATCTGTTTATTTTATAGTCGAATTGGGGATTGCCCCACTATTTCACTCGGAATTATTCCACTTATTTCAATACATTAAGGCTACTTTGGAAAAACTTTCCTGTCTGCTTTTTAGACATATTTTTTAAAGAAATCCAGGAGAAGGGCGAAAAGTAGGATGAAGGAATTTCGTAATTCGGTCGCGGATTACGGAGCTCACCAGTAGCAGGACGCTAGTGGAACCCAAATATCAAGGAGGATACCATGGGACTTCGAATTAACACGAACGTCGCTTCGCTTAACGCTCAAAGGAATTTGAGAGGTACGCGTTTGCAGATGGACAAATCGCTCGAGAAGTTATCTTCAGGGCAAAGAATTAACCGTGCAGGGGACGACGCTGCAGGGCTAGCCATTTCAGAGAACCTTAAAGCTCAAATTAGAGGTTTAGGACAAGCTGAAAGAAATGCTGAGGATGGCATCTCATTAGTTCAAATCGCTGAGGGTGCCCTTAGTGAAGTTTCAAACATTCTGATTAGGCTTCGAGAGCTTGCCGTACAGGCCGCTTCGGATACTATTGGACCAACTGAAAGAAAGTTTCTTAATGTTGAGTTTGAGCAATTAACATCAGAAATTGATCGTATCGCAAACTCTACTGAGTTTAACCGCGTTCCACTTCTGAATGGTACTGGTGCTGTATTTGATATTCAAATTGGTACTCGTAATGATCCTATCGCTGACCGTTTAACATTCGACGCTTCAAGCGCCGACGTTAACGTAGCTGCTCTAGGACTAAACTTGGCTTCGGTTGCTGATAAGATTTCTGCACAGAACTCTTTGGCCGCAATTGACCAGTCTATTATTTCGGTTTCCGGGATTCGTGCTGACTTTGGTGCACTCCAAAACCGTTTGCAGTCGACCATTAACAACATCGCAGTAAGTATAGAAAACTTATCTGCAGCTAACTCCAGGGTAAGAGACACTGACGTTGCCGCTGAGACAGCCAACCTGACTAAGAATAATATTCTAATGTCGGCAGGTACTTCAGTATTAGCGCAAGCGAACTCTTCAACAAAGAACGCCCTATCACTAATCCAAGCAGCAGCTCAAGGTTAGGAATAGCGTTTTGGAAGGAATGGTTTAAATGCTTATGCAAATGCAAACAACTAATAGGAGAGTACTATGTTGGATTACGAAACGAACGGATAAATATACGAGAACAGTTGATTACACTGCAATGGTCGATTGTTCTAAAAAAAATTAACAGTAAAAACTATGTGTAACTAAACGAGAAAAAAAGAAAAACTAATATTAACGAATACAAGGACAGGAGTCCGGCAGTTTTACAGGAGGTAAGTTATGTTTGAAGGAGATTAACCATGGGACTACGAATTAACACTAATGTTAGCTCGCTCGCAGCGCAGAGAACATTGGGGATTAACTCCCGTAATATGAATGATAACTTTAGAAAGCTATCATCCGGGGAGAGAATTACTCAAGCCTCAGATGATGCGGCAGGATTAGCTATAAGTGAAAACTTAAGAGCGCAAATAAGAGGTGGTAGGCAAGCCAAAAGAAATGCTGGGGATGCTATATCATTAATACAAACAGCAGAAGGTGGATTGAATGAGATTTCGAATATTATTATCAGACTACGAGAACTCTCAATTCAAGCAGCTTCGGATACAGTAGGAGCAACTGAACGTGGATTTACTGATATCGAATTTCAAAAACTTAAAGAAGAGATCGACAGGATCGCAAAATCTTCTGAGTTTAATGGGACCAAGCTACTTGATGGCACCGGTGGTCTTATGGAATTCCAAGTCGGCATTCACAACAGCCCACTGCTGGATAGATTGCGCTATGACGGCACCACTAACACGGCAACGCTTACGGCCCTTGGGCTTGGAGCTGAGTCTGTTGCGACCAAAGAAGGTGCACAACTTTCTCTTAAGAAACTTGATGATGCTTTGGTCAACATTAACGGAGTTAGGTCAGAATTGGGTGCGACCCAGAACCGCCTCTCCTCGATTATTAATACTTTGGGCATTGCAGATGAGAACCTCAGTGCAGCAAAGTCTAGAATTAGGGATGTCGACGTGGCAGCAGAAACTGCTGACCTCGCCAGAAACAACATCCTTGTTCAGTCGGGGACATCGGTACTATCGCAAGCAAATCAAGCACCGAACTTGGCGTTAAAGTTACTCGGATAGACACAAAAGTTTTTAAAGCCCATAGCTTCGTATGAAGCATGGGCTTTTTTACGTCTTTTTTCACCTAATTCTAAAAATCTGTTAAAATAAATACATGTCAAATGAAGAAGCTACAGAAGAGATGCAACAAAAAACGATTCTTATCATAGGGATAAGCTCGTTTATTGGAAGTAACTTAGCTCAATACCTTAAGAAGTACTTCCGGGTTATTGGAACTTATTATCAAAACCCAGTTAAAATCCAGGGGGTATTAACCCTTCCTATGAATATTAGAAATAAGGATGAGGTTCAAAGAGTTATTTTTTCCTTTAAGCCTGATTTTACAATTTACGCAGCTGGGTTAAATAGTATTGTTGAGTCTGATTTAAACCAAGAAACAACAGACAGTTTAAATACAACAGGCTTGATCACAGTAGCGGAATACTGCCAAAGATATAAATCGCAAATTTGTTATTTATCAACTTGCCATGTGTTCTCTGGTGAAGAGAAAAAGTATATCGAAATGGATATTCCTGATGCCAATACTTATTATGGTAAGTCTCAAGCTGCAGCAGAATTCTATATTCAAAAAACAAGTTTGAATTACGTGATCTTTAGAACCTGTAGGCTCTATGGACGTAGTTTGAAGATGTCTAATCCCAATTACTTCGAGACTCTTCAAAAAGAACTTCATTTAGGAAACCAAGTTGATTGCGATAATAATGTTTTAACAGGCTATTTAGATATTTATTATATTGCGGCCATGATTAAGATTTGTTTTGAAAAGGAAGTTAAGAATAGACTTTTCCAAGTAAGCTCAAGAGATATTATGACTGCCTATGATTTTGCTAAGTCTTATGCAGATATATTTCATCTCGATAAAGGTATGATCTCGAAAGGAAAGTGGAAATATCCCATCATCAAAGGTATGGGGGGATCTTCCGATAAATACTTTTTACAAATGGATATATCGAATATCGAAGGTTACCTCAGCATTAAGCTGCCTACCGTAAAAGAATCACTAGCATTTACCTTTAAAAGATTAAATGGATCCTTTGAAAAAGAAAATAAGACGGAGAGTAAAGGCGAAGGGATTAAGTTTATCTAGCCGACTGACGTAAAAACTCAGC
This sequence comes from Halobacteriovorax sp., assembly GCA_002720865.1. Taxonomy (GTDB): domain Bacteria; phylum Bdellovibrionota; class Bacteriovoracia; order Bacteriovoracales; family Bacteriovoracaceae. Next base: position 58,271 of record PBIO01000014.1, on the reverse strand, counting down.
AACATAATGCTTAACCATTGAGTCAATATCAACTCTTTCACCCTGAAAGGTCCAAGTAATATTATTAAAAGCACCTACATGCGCTCTTATTTCATGAGCAGCTTCTGAACCGGAAGTTTGCTGAATATTTAGCCTTGGGCTTAACATATCGTTACCACTTGATAAAAAACCAATTGAAATTAGATCGTTAGCTTTTCTAGAAAAAATTAATCTAAGGCTATTTCTAAAGAGCATAAAGTCGTTAACAGTATTAGATATCTTAAAAATTTTAACCTGGTGACCAGAATTCATACTGGAACGGTATTGATTGAATTTACAAACAAACAACTCAACACGATCTCTAATTTGATCTAAGAACTGAATACTTTCTTCTTCTAAAAGTTGATAAGTATCGAGATGTGAATCCATATTGATTACACCGGACTCATCCATATTAATCTCTTCGAGAGCTATATTTTCAATCCACGTAGTATCGATATTTTCAAATGTTGTTGTTTCCATAAGTTAATGATGAATTTTAAGGGGTAAAGTGTCAATGAAGCGCGATAGATGAAGGAAAGAAAAAAGTGGGCCTTGGAGGGCTTTTCATGGTTCCGCCCGTCAATCGACAGGTGGCTGCAGTTAGTAATCACTTTAGGCTTCTCAATCCAGTTGCCTGTTTGAGCTTGCTCACCGTGACCAGGGACCGCTCCCATTAATAAAATTTGTAGGGCGAAACTTAGTTTGCCAACTACAAGACCCAATAACATTATACCGGCCTTAGTTGTAAGCACTCAAGGCAAGAGGAAAAAGTATACAAATACCTGAATTCTCGTAAAATCAGGCACTTATATAATATATATTGCATCGCATTAAAAAAAAGAGTAAAATAGTAGAGTAATAGGAAGTGACCCAATTATTGTGTCATGGATTTTTCGGGATTTTTCGCTCAAGTAATTTGAGAAACCAGCCGAAGAAGTAGTGACTGAATTAGGGAGTAGTTATGAAAAATTTTATTGCCTACATTAAAGACGAGAGCGGACAGACTTCAACTGAGTATATTCTCTTAGTTGCTGTTGTTGCAGCTGTTGTTTTCAAGTTTAAGGAAGTTATCATGAGAAAGTTAGTTTCTGATGATGAAGGTCTGGTATCAAAGGTATTTGGTAAAGCTGAAGGAATGCTCGACGAGTAATCCTAGCTTAAGCATTGCTTTTGCTATTTAACTTGAAATAATCCTATATAACTTAGGAGGGGAAGCTCTTTCCCCTCTTGTGTATTTTCGACCATTTATTAATCTAAATTTATGCTAAAAGAACTTTATAGCAAGGGACAGGCTACAGTGGAGTATATTCTTCTCTTTAGCTTTATGGCCTTTATTCTTGTGAACTTTGTCAGTGGCCTTGGAAAGATGGTGGGAAGCTCTATGGGAAGCTTAGGCTATGCTCTAACCCAACAATTAACGGTGGGAGTCTGTCAGTCTAATTGCTATTTCAATAGCTATACGAACCAAGGAAGTGAATAGTGCCTTTGTACGTATTCCTTCTTATTTTTTTTGAGTTGTTGATTGTTGCTTGGATCGACTTTAAAACTGCTAAAATCTCAAATTATTGGTTTCTTATAAATGTCTTAGCTTTTGTCCTTTTATCAATCTTTCTTCCAAAAGTGTATATTTGGGGAATTCAAAATTTCTTCTTACCAATAGCCTTTATTTTTGTAGGTTTTATGCTGTTCCAATTGAACATCATGGGAGCTGGTGATTCGAAATATCTCTTCTCACTATTTTTGATGGTTCCTTATGAGTTACAGGATCAAGCTTTTTATACTTTAATTTACTCGACGATTTTAGTTGGAGGTATGTCCTTTTTTATTAATATCTATCAAAACAAAAAGAAGCTAGCCTTTGCTTTTGAAAGAAAAAATGTAGGTATTATAAAAGGTGTTTTTGGGAAAAAATTTACATATGCCCCAGTGATATTAATGTCCTGGGTTTGGTTTGGCTTTGTAGCGAGGGTATGGGAATGAGAAAGTACCTCAATCAAAAAGGACAGAGTACAGTTGAATATATTCTCTTACTGGCGGTTATTATTTCTCTAGCGCTCGCTTTTTTAAATAGTCCCATAGTAAAGCGCTTCGTTGGAAGTGAATCAGAAATGATGAAACTGATGTATGTGAGGATGATTTATGCTTATAGACACGGTAGAATGGGAGAGGAAGATGAATCAAACTATGAAAGAGAGCACGAAACATATTTTGATAAAGTAAATGGCGAATCTAGGTTTTTTGCTCCTGCTGAAAAATACCCATAGGAATGATGATGACTAAAAACGAAGAAGGACAATCGACAGTTGAGTTTATCATAAGTTTTATGATGGTTATCGGCTTTGTATTTCTTTATGTAAAAATGGCCTTAAATTTTACCAATGGCTATGTTGTTCACTATGCAAATTTTATGGCCAGTCGAGCTCTGTTGGTTCAAGAAGCCAATAGTAACCAGGTTGACGGTAGTGACACAAAATCAAGACAAGTCGCTGAAGAAGTTTGGAATGGATTTAATGTAGAAGATGTTCTAGGTGGAATTGAAATAACGAAAGAGTATAACCTTCCAGGAACTGTTGATAATAATCTGTTTGTGGGAACAATAGTAGAATATGAAGATCGTTTTTCAATCTTTGGAAATGTAGGAACTACAGATAAATTGAAATTCAAATCAGAATCCTTTTTAGGAAAAGAGCCTACTATTGCTGAGTGTGTAGAAAGAATTTGTGAAGCTTTTCGGGCCTTGGGCGCTGGTGGCTGCAATCATAATACGACGGTGATGGATAATGGCTGCTAATTTTTTAGATAAAATAGAAGAGGAAAAAGGACAGGCAATATTTGAGTTAATCCTGTTCATGCCCTTTTTGGTTTATTTTGCCACTGTGCTTTTTAATACTGGAAGTGCAATTAATGGTTCGATAAATCAGCAAAAAGCTACGCGAGGGTATTTTTATTATATTTTAAAAGGTAATTCTATGTTGCCGGTTAAGTCCGATCTTAGTTCTTTAGGCCAAGAGGGACTTACGAGTGTAAGTGCTGCCTCAATTGGATGGGCCGAAAAAAAAACGGGTAGCAGCGAACAATATGGAACTTGCTATAAATACAGTACCTTATATAGTTCTTCCGATGAGAAATGTGATGAGAAAGCCAAAGAAGCGGGCTCAAGTATTTTTGTAAAGCCCCTGACTTTCTATGGAGTTTGCTCAGCTACTTATATTCTAAAAGACGATAGTACCTATAATTGGGATCAAGCCCGAGGCGCCACGAGTAACTGCATCTTAGGAGATGGAAGTTAACCGACGGGAATAAGTTTCCCTGCATTAATCTACCCCTAAACCCTGATAAAATTTAATAAAACCAATAACTAACGGTGGTTATATGAATACGCGCGCGTTTACCTTAGCCTTGATAATTGCTGCTCTGGCGGCCCTCATGGTTAATACCTATATTGATGATAAAGAAACTCAAATTACTCAACAGTATGGAACCAAGACAACAGTTGTTATCGCCAAAAAGGATATTGCTGAATTAGAGTTGATCGATGATTCAAAAGTAACCATTAAGCCAGTTCCTAAGAACTTTAAGATGCCAGGTGGTTTTTCAAAAATTTCTGAAGTTGAAAACACCGTTGCAACAGTGCCGATTCGAAAGGGCGAGCAGATAACAAAACCAAGAGTTATCTTTCCCGGTGCAAGAACAGGTTTAGCAAGACAAGTTTCCGTTGGTAAAAGAGCGGTAGCTATTCAAATCACAGAGAACCAAGCGGTTAGTAAATTATTGAAACCAGGAGATCGTGTCGATGTCCTGGCTTCAATTAACTATGCTCCTGGTAGGAAAGACTTACAAAAAATTAAAACAATTCTTCAAGACGTCCTGATTCTTTCAACGGGGATGAGTATGACAAACTCGATTCCAATCATTGGAGTGAAGGTCCCACCAGTTATTAAAAAAATGAATGTTGCCACTTATAGTAAATATAATACTGTTACACTAGAGCTAGACCCCTACGAGGCTCAAAAATTAGTTTATCTTTTAACTTATTCTGGTGTCCCACCATATCTAACTCTTAGAAATAATAATGATAAGAAAATCGAAAGAATTAGAGGAATCAAGATTTTTGATGTTCTTGGAGCAGAAGATGCAGCCGAGGCAAAAGCTTTCTTTAATGAGAAAAATAAAGGGAGAGGTATAAGTGGTCGTTAGACTATTACTAATACTTTCATTAAGTTTTCCTAGTGTTTTGTTTGCTCAAGCAAAAGACGATGAAAAGGTGCCCGAAAAGAACGTTGATATAGTTCTCGGAATTGATAAAGTTGAAAAGTATGATTTCGCGGTAGATAGAAATGTTCTTGTAGGTAATTCAAGCTTTTTAGATTATGTCCTAATCCCATCCAAGAGAGAGATTATTCTTAAAGGTATAAAGCCAGGGAAGACAACCGTTTCTTTAAGAAATACTGTTGGAGATCTAAAACTTGTTTATGTCGTAAATATTACAGCTAATGACCTTTCTAATATTGTTCAAGAATTGAGAGACCCAAAACTTCTTGGTGCTGTTGAAGGCCTTGAGATCGGAATCGCCGGTGATAATGTTTATGTCGGTGGCAAAATCGTTGTTCCAGGTGATATTGGGAGAGTTGTTGTTGTTCTTGAAAAAGACAAATATAAAGACGTTTTACGATTAGTAGAGCTTAGTCCTCATACACAAAAAATTATAGCTAGAAAGATGCAAGAGGAGATTCAAAAGAATCAGCTTAGAGATGTTACGGTAAGAGTTATAAATGGACTCTTTTGGCTAGAGGGTATCGTAAGTTCTGTTCCTGATCGGAATAAGGCAGAGAGTATTGCGGCAGCTTATATTCCTGATTTATTAGAAAACCTAGCGAGAAGAACTGACTCGGTTCAAAAAGCAGGAAGATCTATAATTCAAAATTTTATTCAAGTGAATCCTAAGAAACAGCCAGCACCTATTCCAAAGCTTGTTAAAATTACGACTCAATTTGTTGAATTAACTAAAGACTATAACAAAATTTTTGGATTTAAATGGACTCCATTGCTATCTGGTGGTGGCGGTTCAATTTCATTTGGTAAAACTGGAGCAGGATCTGTTACGACAAGATCGGAGGGAACTCTTTCGGGAACGATTTCAAACCTTTTTCCAAAGTTAACTTCTGCAAAAAATGCTGGCTTTGCTAGGGTTATTCAGTCAGGGGTGATAATTGTAAAAAATAATTTTGCAGCCAATATCAATAAATCAATTTCAAAAAATACTCCGGTTGGATCAGGTGAAACTCAAAGAGTGGTAACAACGACTGGTGGATTTGATTTAAATGTGACACCTAAGATACTGGCGGAAGAAAAAGTTGAATTAAGTGTTGGGCTTAATGTTAGTGTTAATCAAGGGGATTCTGTTTCTCCTGAACAGCTTAATAATAAGATTAAAACCAGCATTGTTGTTAAATCTAAAGACTCAGCCGTAATCGGCGGTATCGTCGTCAATAGAAGTAGTACCGATTTTGACAAGGATCCTTTTCCAAATGAAGAGGCAGCTGATGGCGCTACTGCACTCTTTCAATTTATTAGAGGAAAAACTTATACAACTAATAGAAGTCAATTCGCAGTTTTTGTAACTCCTGAGATTCTAGAATCAGCTTCTGCTGGAACAGAAGAGATTAAACGAAAGTTTAGAAAGAGAAGGAGATAGATGGCCGGTCATATAATCTCTATTATTGGTGGAAAGGGAGGTTTGGGTAAATCACAAGTTGCCGCTAACCTAGCCTTCGCTTACGCTCAAGAGACAAGACAAAAAGTTCTTCTTTTGGATTTTGATCAAAAGGCTGGTGGAGATCAGGACTTTATAACCGGTATTAAATCAAAAAAAACAGTAAAAGATCTGTCTGAGTTTAATGGTGCAATTGATCCTAGATCAATTCAGCAATTTATTGGTTCTCATCAGGCCGGTGTAAGTTATATTGGTATGCCTTCAGATGCAACGGCTGCGGCCAGTGTAAACGCTGATGGAGTTGGAAAAGCTCTAAAGGCCATTCCAAATATTTTTCCAATTACTATTATTGATGGTGGAAGTGACTTAACTGAGCTTTCTTTGAAAGGATTAGAATTCTCCACATTAATCTTCTTAGTCGTAACTCCGGATATTTTGGCGGTTAATCAAACACGTAGGCTAAATTCAGAACTCACTACAATGCTCTTTCCAAGAGATATGATTCAGCTTCTCTTGAACCAATATCAAAAGGGACATCCAGTAACTCCTGAAGTTATTGGGAAACAAATGGGAAAAGCTGTATTCAATGCCATTGCAAAGGATGATGGTTCCTGTGTCGCGGCTCTGCAGAAAAAAACTGTTGCCATGATTGCTGCTAAGGGAAAGCCGTTTGCCAATGGTGTGCAAGATACAGTTAGAAAATTAATTCAAAAAAGTGTTTTAAAGTCCCTTGCAAAATTAAACAAGCCAACTGGAACTACAGCTAAAAAAGATGCTCCTGGTAGCAAAGCTGATGTGGCCAGTAAAAATAGCTGGACCGATCTCAAGTCAAGAATTCATAGAGCCTTAGTAGAAGAAATGGACTTAAAAAAATCTGATGATAATGATCCCAAGGCACAGGTTATTCTTAGAGAGCAAACCAAAAAAGTAGTGGTTGAAATTCTAAATAAGGAAGATACGAAAGGAATTCTTGAGAGTCGGGAGGATATGAACCAGATTGTTAAAGAAATTCTAGACGAGGCCCTTGGTCTTGGACCACTAGAGGATCTTCTTTCAGATAAGAGTATTTCTGAAATCATGGTGGTTGGTCCTGAGAAGATTTTTTATGAACACGGTGGGAAGGTAAAGAAATCAACGGTGACCTTTACTAATGACCGACAGGTGCTCAATGTGATTGAAAGGATTGTTGCTCCGATTGGAAGAAGGATTGATGAAAAAACTCCTTACGTCGATGCGCGTCTGCATGACGGCTCAAGGGTTCACGCTATCATTCCTCCTTCAGCTCTTGATGGTTGTACGATTACCATACGTAAATTTCCAGAGAACAGGTTAACTTATAAAGATTATGTAAAGTTTGGCTCTATTACACAAAATATGGCTGACTTTTTAAGAATTGCCGTTGAGGGACATAGAAATATCGTGGTCTCTGGTGGTACTGGTTCTGGTAAAACGACTCTTATTAATATTTTAGGAAGTTTTATACAAGCTAATGAACGTATTATCACTTGTGAAGACTCTGCTGAATTGGACTTTCCACAAGATCACGTCGTTAGACTAGAAACAAGGCCTCCATCTCTAGAAGGTGATGGGGAAATTGATATTCGCTGTCTGGTTAAACAAACATTAAGGATGAGACCTGATCGAATTGTGGTTGGGGAGTGCCGGGGTGGTGAAACCTTAGATATGCTTCAGGCCATGGGTACAGGTCACGATGGTTCAATGACTACAGTTCACTCTAATAATCCAAGGGAATGTATTGGTCGTTTAGAAACTCTAGTTCAATATGCAGGCGCGGGCCTAAGTCCTAAAGCAATTAGAGAAATGATTGCTGCCTCAGTGCATTTGATAATTCAGCAGTCTAGACTTGATGATGGCTCAAGAAGGATGACTCATATTACAGAAATCGGAGGGATGCAGGGAGATGTTGTGACTCTGCAAGATATCTTTTTGTTCAATCAAAAAGGAATCAATAAGCAAGGGAAGATTGAAGGAGAATTCCAGGCAACTGGTTTTATTCCAAAATTCATCGAAGTCCTTGAAAAGAAAGGTTATAAAATCCCAAGAGGATTATTTCGAAATGATGCTCCTCCTGGAGCAGACAAGTTACCACCTGCTGACAAGAATCCAGAACCTATTGATAAGAAACAACCGGTTAAAAAACAGAAACCGGTAAAGAAGGCTAAATAATGGGTGCGGCAGAGGCAGGACTTCTCACTAGACCATTAGTTGTAGGAATCGTCGGCATAACGGTTTTTATGTTCTGTTTTAAATACAGTATGGCGATTTTTAAATGGGTTGAAGATCAGACCTTTGGAACTCGCTCTTATATCATGGAGAAGTTAGAGCTTCTCTTTATTGAGTTTGAAGAAGATAAGCTAACATATATCCTACTCGGGGCCTCGATAGGTTCCGGAGTTTTTGTCCTATTCTTAGTGGGAGCTTTTGTTAGTTGGCCCCTCGGATTTATACTTGGAGCTTTCTTTTCTTTTTTAGGGTTTCGTATACCAAAGCCATTAATAAATTACCTCGTAAAAAAACGAGTAAAGGCCTATAGCCTTCAGATGGTAGATGGGCTTCAATTACTGGCTAATGGTTTAAGGGCCGGACTAAGTGTTCCTCAGTCAATTGGCATGGTGGTAGATGAAATGCCGCCGCCACTATCACAAGAGTTTAATCTTATCCTTCAACAAAATAGGATTGGTGTTCCACTCGATGAGTGTTTTGAAAGTTTAGTAACTAGAGTGCCAACTGAAGATAATGAAATGTTTGTCGCTAGTGTAAATATCCTAAGGGAGACCGGTGGTAACTTAGCTGAGACTTTTGACACAATTGTTGACGTGATTAGAGAAAGAGTTAGGCTTCAACAAAAAATAGATACTTACGTGGCTCAGGGAATGTTTCAGGGTTATACAATTTTTGCAATGCCTTGGCTTTTGGGCGCTGTTTATACCATATCCGACCCGGCCAGTATGAAGCCCCTGTTTACGCATCCCCTTGGAATTATTGCATTATTGATTGCAGTTGCCCTCGATTTGGTGGGACTTTGGGTAATTATGAAAATAGTTAATATAAAGGTCTAAAATAGTCTTAAATAAGCTTAAGTTTTTTTAGAAAGGACCGATAAATACGTTGAGATAATAGAGGAATTTCTTCTAAAGGATAGGATCAAATGAAGAATTTAAAATTGCTAAGTTTACTTTTACTACTCTTTCCAGCTCTAGCTTTTTCTGGTGTTAACCTGAAAAACGGGAACTTTTATATATCTTATACGGATATTATTGTTCCTGGTGGTGGTCACGATTTGGAAATTGTAAGAACTTATAACTCAAAATCTACTGATAGAGGTTGGTTTGGATTTGGTTGGGGTAGTGACTATGAAACTTACCTAACTGTATCGGCTGATGGCTCCGTAGTTATTCATGAAAATGGGTCTGGTGCTCTAACTCGATTTACTCCAAAAACAGCTGTCGATCCAAAAGCTGCAGCGGAGAAAATTGTAGCAGCCATGAGAAAGAGAAGTAGTCTTTCAGAATCAGTAGCAAAGAATTATTTAGATAAATTTGTTAATGATGCTGAGTTAAGACAAGCTTACGCGAAAAAATTTAATGTACAGGCTAAATTAGCTACAGGTACAGTTTTATACTCTAATACTAGAGGGCTTCAGCAAGTTCATAAAGTTAGTACAGGTTTTAAAAGAGTATATAATGACGGCAAAGTTGAATTCTTTAATAAAGAAGGAAAACTAAGCAAGATGATGGATAAGAATGGTTACTTCGTAGCCCTTTCTTATAAAGACGGTTCACTTAAATCAATTAAGGATTCACAAGCTAAGCAACTTTTCTTTGACTGGTACCCAGATGGAAAAATTAAGAATATTTGGTCTGCTGGTGATAAGAAGTCTTTTTACAAGTATCAGGGAGACAACTTAGTAGAGTCTAAAGATGTTGTCGGAAACGTCTTCAAGTATGACTACGATCCTAAGCACAATATGGTTGGAGTTGTTTACTCTGACGGATCTAAGATGAAAATCAAGTACACAAGAAAAACTCAATTTGTTGAGGAGATTGTGGCAAGAAATGGAGATTCTACAAAATATAAGTACGAATCAAATCCAAAGAACCCAAGATTCCATTATTGGACTCTAGTTACTAAGAAAAACTCACTTGGAAAAGAAGTTTCAAATAAGTACGAGTACGAAATCAAGACTCGTCCTGATGGAAGTCAGTATACTTATAGAATTGCCACTGTAATTAATGGTCTTTCTACTGAAACAGTATATTCGGAATGTTGTTCACTACCTCTAAAAATTAGCAGAGGAAAGCATGTAACAACCTTTGATTATAATGATCGTGGTCTTCTTGTTAAGAAAAGCTCAACTAAAGGTGACTTTGTTCAGCTTGAGTACCACAAAAGTTTTAATAAAATTACGAAGGTTACTAACCAAAAAGGAACAACTTCTTTTCAATACGACAAGAAGGGGAACCTAAAAAGAGCTGTTAGTAATAAAGGAAAAGCTGTTTTACTTTTCTATGATCACAAAGGTCGTATCACTAAAATGATCGATAAGAGTGGAAATAAAGGAAAGAAGAGAACTCTTAGCTTTAAGTACAACTCACTTGGTAAGCCAGTTGAGATTGCTATGGAAAAAGTAGGTAAAATCCATGTCGCTTATGACAACTACGGAGAGATTAAAAAGGTTGAATCTAAGGCAGGTCATAAAATGGCCCTACAGGTAACTCAGGCCTTTCAATCACTTCTAAGTATTGTTAAGCCGGCTGGTGTTAACCTTAATATGTAGAATCGCCCATTCCTTGAGGCATACTTATTTAAGTATTTTCAAGGAGTTGGCCTAAAAGATAGGTAAAAAACGAACTTAACTTATAATAGAGAAAACTGATTACAGAGAGGAAATTATGAAAGCATTACTAATTATTCTAGGACTAACATTGTCACTTGGGGCATTTGCTGAAGACGCTAAAGGCTATGGTGAAGATCAAGAAGGATGTGGTAGTGCTGACGAGTTAAAAGGCTGTAAGTGTATCAAACAAAGTATAGTAGATGGAAAACCAGTAGAGGAAATACCAGAAGGTTATATTAAAGATCCTCAGACTGGTAAGTTAATTAAGAAATAATTTTAAAAAGTATATTGTAATACCTCTTAAATAAAAGGCCCTTCCTTTGAGAAGGGCTTTTTTATGTCTAAAGTTTAGACGGCCATCAAAAACCTAACTGAAACAATTACATAATCTCTTGAAAATAGGCGTCTCAAAAGTGGCACCGACTATGCATTAGTTATAGGTATATACCAATACCAGGAGAGTAGAGATGAAGAAGTTAATTATCGCATTGTTTTTAGGTTTCGCTTTTACAAACATCGGTTTTGCCGGCTACGGTGAAGATATGAAGGGTGAATGTGTAAAAGGTAAGGATTCAAGCAGAGGTCAAGAAGTCGTTGTCCAAGGGCAATCTACAGCTTCTGATGCAGAATCTAAGGACTCTGGAAACAAAACAACTAAGAAGTAATAAAAAATTCAATAATCGCTTCTCCCCCCCTAGAGCGATGAAAGTCAGTAAAAGCCCGGTACCCCTAATGCCGGGCTTTTTATATTTGTAGGAGACCTCTATAATAGGTTCATGCAAGAAATCCAAACACTATTTGAAAAACAGAAGAACTTCTTCCTTGATGGAAAAACTCAGCCATTAGAAGCTCGAAAAGAGTCCTTAAAGAGATTAATTAACATGATTGAAGAAAACGAAGCTTCAATATTTAAGGCCCTTGAGAGTGACCTAGGAAAGTCTAACTTTGAATCGTTTATAGGGGAGACTGGCTACGTAGCAGGTGAAGCTCGTCATGCCATTAAGAAGTTAAAAAAATGGATGAAGAAAAGAAGAGTCAGCTCTCCGCTTCTTCAGTTCCCAGCGAGAAGTTATATTCAAGCAGAACCTCTCGGAGTGACACTTATTATTTCGCCATGGAATTATCCCTTCCAGTTACTCTTTTCTCCTTTGGTGGGTGCTTTGGCAGCCGGAAATACAGCTATTCTTAAGCCAAGTGAAGTGGCCCCAGCGACCTCGAAATTAGCAGCAGAACTGGTTCCTAAATATTTTAGGGAAGAACAGGTGGCCGTTGTCGAAGGAGAAGTTCCAGAGACAACAGCATTATTAAAGTTAAACTTTGATTATATCTTCTATACGGGAAATGAGTTTGTAGGAAAGATTGTTATGGAGGCGGCGGCTAAGCATTTGACACCAGTCACATTAGAGCTCGGGGGGAAGAGTCCCTGTGGCCTTTTTGAAGTGCATAATATGGAGCTCGCGGTAAGACGGATAGTCTGGGGTAAGTATTTTAATAGTGGGCAAACCTGTGTAGCACCGGATTATCTCTTAGTTAAAAAAGGTAAAGCTAGTGAAGTTGCCGGATTATTTAAAAAAATAGTAGAAGAATTTTATCGTGACCCTAGTACGTCTGAAGATTACGGAAGAATTGTAAACGCGAGACACTTTAAGCGCCTTGATAATATGCTAGTAGATGAAAAACTCCTGGTTGAATATGGAAAAGATAGTGAAAAACTTTTTATGGGGCCTGTGTTACTTGAGGCAAATGAGTTTTCTAAATCAATGGAGTCTGAAATATTTGGACCCATTCTTCCTATAATTGAATTCGAAAACATTAGGGAAGCAATTAAGTTCGTTAGATCAAAACCTAAACCTTTGGCCTCTTATATATTTAGCGATAGTGATAATAATATTAATGATTGGAGGGAACTCATTTCTTCTGGCGGACTTTGTATTAACGATACAATTGTTCATTTAAGTTCTGAAACTCTTCCTTTTGGCGGGGTAGGTTCTAGTGGTATGGGAAGCTATCATGGGCAAAAAAGCTTTGATACTTTTAGTCATCTTAAAAGCATCATGAAAAGGTACCTCTTTTGGGATCTTCCTTTAAGATATCCACCCTATGGTGGAAAGCTATCCTTAATTAGAAAAATTTTCAGGATCTTTTCTTAGCTGTCTAAAGTTTGAGCACCCTATAGATTGATCAACAGATATCTTTTTCTAAGTATCTGTAATTACTAGTGGATTCTTGGCATCTGACGTGCAACTACCATAACAAACAAACTTACCCCCATGTAGGGGATTTGGAGGAAGTTATGAAAGCACTATTCGTATTGATGCTTGCTATTTTGGCCATGAATGTTTCTTATGCCGGTTACGGTGAAGACATGAAAGGTGAATGCGTAAAAGGTAAAGACTCTAGTAGAGGACAAGAAGTTGTTGCTTCTACTCAGACCGACGCACCAGATGCAGGTAAAAAAGAATCAGGTTCTAAAACTAGTAAAAAATAAAATAAATTATCCTGGTATTATATTGGGCCCACTAGCGAAAAGAAGTAGCTACTGGGCCTTTTTTAATATGTTCTCAAGAAACTCTTTTTCTTCAGCAGTATATTTTCCTAAAGGCTTCTTCGTTCCACTTTCTTTTTTCTTAACAATATCTTTTTTAGGCGGAATCGTATTTGAGAAAAACTTCTTTGTGACAGCAGTCCCTTTTTTTATGCCTTCACTAGAACTTTCTTTCATAAAAGAAAATAGCTTTCCAGTTACGGGTCTGGCGGCTTCTTCAAGACTGTAAAAAATAGGGTTTCCACCAATCGGAATGGCTAGAATAAAAAAGCTAATTGAAAAATAAAGGAAAAACTTAATTAAAAACATATATCACCTACAAGGTTTCTTTAAGCATATCGTTTGCGACTTTCGTAACAGATTTAATAAGAGTATCTGCATCAAAAGGCTTTGCGATAAAATCAATTGCACCATTTGAAATGGATTCAATAATGATATTCTCTAAATCAAGACTCGACATCATAATAATAGTAATTGGTCTGTTAGAGACTTCTGAAAGCTTCTTGGCTAGCTCCATTCCACTTATGTTAGGCATAACGACATCTATTAGAAATAGGTTTGCCTTGGTACTAGAGATCATTCCAATGGCGTCCTCAGCATTACCAGCTTGACCTACGACTTCAAAATCATTTTTTTCTAAGATTTCTACGACTGTTTTACGTGAAAAGTCGGCATCATCTACAACTGCAATTTTTAATAAACTTTTAGGATCTTTAGACATGGATATATTCTATCAGAAATAGAGGATATCAAAAGTCTGTAAATAAAATGGTCAAGTTTAGCCGACCCAGAATGGGCCGGCGAATGGGACCGCCTTCTTAGGCGGCCATTGGAGGAAGTTCTTTTCCTCTTTTCTTCTTCTTTTTGCCCTTTGCAATATAGTCATTCCAGCCAACTAGCGCTACTTCTAGCACTTCTTCAAAGTTCTTAACTGGTACGAACTTAAGCTCTTTTCGATATTCCTCAGGAATGTCTTCTAGATCTTTTTTATTCTTCCAAGGCATAACCACGGTTTTAACATTCATTCTCATGGCGGCTAAAGACTTCTCTTTTAGTCCACCAATTGGAAGCACTTTCCCTGTTAGGGTAATTTCACCTGTCATGGCCACAGACTTATCAATCGGAAGGCCTGTGATAAGTGACATAATGGCCGTGGCAAGAGTGATACCTGCACTTGGACCATCTTTTGGTGTTGCTCCTGCGGGGAGATGAATATGAACTTCGTGATTATCAAAAAAGTCATCTGCTAAATTAAACTCTTCGGCTTTACTTCTGATAAATCCGATTGCCGTTTGAGCAGACTCTTTCATGACATCGCCTAGTTGGCCGGTCAGGGTAACCCCAGATCCTTTCATTTTAGTCGTTTCAATATACAGAACTTCTCCGCCTACTGAGGTCCAGGCTAAACCTGTCGCTACACCAACCTCATCATTCTCTTTTTCATCATCTTTTGTATAAACTGGCGGACCAAGAAGCTTAAAAACTGTATCAGAAAATACATGTGTTTTAGATTCTTCACCCTGAGCTATTTTCATAGCTACTTTTCTACAAAGAGCACCAATTTGTCTTTCAAGGTTTCTAAGTCCAGCTTCAGCCGTAAAACACTTGATAACATTCTTTAGCCCTTCATCATGGAACTCGACATGCTCTTCAGTAATTCCATTCTCATCCATTTGTTTAGGAACGAGATATTTTTTACTGATGGCCAGCTTCTCTTCTTGGGTATACCCAGAAAGATTAATAACTTCCATACGGTCACGTAGTGGACCAGGGATATCTTGAAGAACATTAGAGGTCGCAATAAACATTACATTTGATAGATCAAATGGAACATTTAAGTAGTGATCTCTAAAATTACTATTTTGTTCTGGGTCTAATACTTCAAGAAGTGCACTTGAAGGGTCACCCTTGAAATCTCCACCTAACTTATCAACTTCATCTAGAAGGATGAGCGGGTTATTTGTCTTCGCTTGTTTTAGGGCCTGAATAAAACGACCTGGCATTGAACCAACATAAGTTCTTCTATGACCTCTAATCTCAGCTTCGTCTTTTACACCACCAAGAGAAATTCTAATAAACTCTCTTCCTGTTGCCTTAGCGATAGACTTACCTAAACTTGTTTTACCAACTCCAGGAGGTCCACTTAAGCAAAGAATTGGACCTTTCATGTCTTTACCTTTTAGGCTTCTGACCGCTAGGTACTCCAGAATTCTCTCTTTTACTTTCTTAAGGTCGAAATGATCTTCATCTAAAATCTCAAGTGACTTTTTAAGGTCAATACGTTCTTCAGAGGCAACATTCCAAGGTAGGTCTGTCATCCACTCAAGATAGCTTCTTAAGATACTAGACTCAGACGAGTCCGGATGCATTTTTTCTAATCTGTTTAATTGCTTTAAGGCTTCTTTCTCAACATCTTCACTCATTCCAGCAGCTTCAATTTTATTTCTGAACTCTTGGAACTCATCTTCTGGTTGATCACCATCATCACCAAGTTCTGATTTTATGGCGCGAATTTGTTCCCTTAGGAAAAACTCTTTTTGATTTTTGGCCATATCATCATCGGCAACATTTTTAATCTTGGCCTGCATGCCAAGTATTTCTAATTCTCTTGAGAGAATTTCATTAATTCTATGAAGTCTTTCAACAGGGTCTAGTACTTCTAAAACCATCTGAGCTTCCGCCACATGAAGGTTCATATTTGAAGCAACGAGATCCGCTAATCTTCCTGGGTCTTGAATGTCTTCGAGAACCATAAGGATATCAGGCGAAAGTATCTTACCCATTGAGATTACTTTTTCGAGTTGTTCTCGAATAGTTCTCATAAGCGCACTGACAGCAACATTTTCACTTTCAGGCTCTAGGTCATTTACTTTTTCAAGCTTAGTGACAAAGTATGGGTCTTTTTGTTCAAAGTCTACAATTCTTGCTTTTGTTAAACCTTGAACTAGGATCTTGATTCGTCCATCAGGAAGCTTCCTCATTCTCATGATCATTGCAACAGTACCCATCTCAAAAATTTCAGATGGCTCTGGATGCTCCGACTTTATATCTTTTTGACTTGATAAAAAGATCAATCTTTCTGAACTATTAAGAGCGTGCTCAACAGCTTGGATTGATGATTCTCTACCAACAAACAGAGGTAAAATCATGAAGGGGTAAACAACGATGTCGCGAATTGGTAAGAGGGGGAGTTGATCCTTAAACTCTATGCTATCACCCTCGTAATTAGTCACCATACTCTCTCCTTAAAGTAACGGTCTTGTACTAACAAGTAGTCATAGTACGAATCGGGAAAATCTTTCCGATTCTTTAAACTTTTTGTGGTAGTAAAGGGGGAAAAAATGTAAAAATTTACTAAACAAAAAGAGCTCGTCGGTCGGCTACAGCAGTTAACTGCCCAATTAAAGGCATTACCTGAGCACTTTAGTTAAAGTAATTTATTCAAGTAAGGAAAAAAAGTTATGTCTGACTCATTTGGTTGTGTGGTTTTAGCAGCAGGAAAAGGGACTCGTCTTAAACTTAAAGACCCAAAACCTTTGGTTCCCCTTATGGGTCGGCGTCTCGTCGATTATTCTATTGAATCTTTGAAAAAGTTTATGGATGCCAATAGCTCCAAAGGCGCTGTCAGCTTGGTTATCGGCCATGAGAAGGAAAAAGTTCAAGCTCATGCTGAAGAGTCTGCTAAGAAGTTTGACGTACAAGTCAGTTTTTCTATTCAAGAAAAGCAGCTAGGAACGGCCCATGCTCTTAAGTGTTACTTCGATCAAAACGCAGAAGCTGCAAATTATAAATATACGGTGATTATGTGTGCAGATACGCCGTTAATTAGTTCAGAAGTGTTAGTAGAACTGTTTGCTGCCCTTAAAAAAGATGATTTAGATGGTGTTGCGGCCACTTTTGAAACCTTGGACCCAACGGGGTTAGGAAGGATTATTAGATCTGAAAAAGAAGGTTTTAAGATTACTGAGCATAAAGATGCTAATGAGGAAGAGCTTCTTATAAAAGAAGTAAACTCAGGCATGTATATAGTTAAGACAAGTTATATCCTTGAGCACCTAAGCAATATTAAAAGCGAAAATGCCGCAGGAGAGTTTTATTTAACCGATCTTTTTCAAGAAGACTCCAAAGTTAAGCCATGTCTTTTTGATGATGAAAATACCTTTCTAGGAGTCAATGATCTCGAACAATTAGAGAGAATTGAAGTGCTTCTAAGAAGAAGGAAGAAGATTGAACTTAGGAATGCAGGGGTAAGATTTATTGACTCAAGACATGTCTATATAGATGAAGACGTTCAGATCGGTGAAGGTAGTACTCTGTATCCAAATGCCACCCTTTATGGAAACTCAGTAATAGGAAAAGATTGCGTTCTAGAAACGGGAGTTATTATAAAGAATTCTGAAGTACAGGACGGAACAACGATTAAGGCCTATTCAAGTTTAGAAGAATCATTTGTTGGAAAAGAAGCAGCCATTGGGCCATACGCTAGACTAAGACCTAAAGCGAATATTGGTTCGTACTCAAAGATCGGAAATTTTGTAGAAATAAAAAAATCAAACCTAAAAGAAGGCGTAAAGGTTTCTCATTTGTCTTATGTGGGAGATGCTGAAATTGGTGAAGAAACTAATATTGGATGTGGTTTTATCACTTGTAATTATGATGGTGCTAATAAGCATAAAACCATTATAGGGAAAGGCTGCTTTATTGGTTCAGATAGCCAAATGATAGCTCCAGTGACTTTAGGGGACGAGTGTTATGTGGCCAGTGGCTCTACAATTAATCAGGATATTCCAAGTGGTGGATTTGGAATCGCAAGAGGAAGGCAAAGCACCAAAGAAGGCATGGCCAAGCGATTTATTAAGAAAAAGTAATAATATTAGCATGTTGCGGCATGGATATTGGCGATTGTCGCAACATGTAAAAAACTCAGTGGGTCTTTCTCCCAGTTCTTCAAAGTGTTAAAAATACACCGAATTTTAATTTAACAGGCTAGTAAATTATGTGTGGAATCGTTGGTCACCTGGGTCCGAATAACCCAATGGATACAGTATTAGAAGGTTTAAGTCGTCTCGAATATAGAGGATATGACTCTGCCGGAATCGCTTATGTGGATGATAAATCCGAACTTCATTTTTATAAGAAGAAGGGAAAGTTAGCCAACTTAGTGTCTCTTCTTGAAAAAGAAAAACATACCGTTGTTGGATGTATTGGTCATACGAGATGGGCCACTCATGGAGAAGTTAACGATGCTAACTCTCATCCTCATACCCACGGAAAAATCTCAATTGTTCATAATGGAATTATTGAAAATGCTCCTTCATTAAAGAATGAATTGGCTTCTGAGGGTTTTGAGTTTCAGTCAGATACAGACTCTGAAGTTTTCTTGGCCTTAGTAACAAGTAACTTAAAAAATGGAATGGATTTTCTTCCTGCCGTTTCTGAAGCGTTTAAAAGAACTGATGGAAATTCAGCTTTTGTTGTTTTAAATGCAGAAACGAGTGAAATATTGGCCATAAAAAGAGGTGCCCCTTTGGTTGCCGGTCTACATGAGGCAAATTCAGACGCCTCTGTTAGTTCTGATCCGTACGCCCTTGTTGGAAGTTCGGAAACGATTTACTTCCCAGGTGATGAAGTACTAGTTCTTCTATCTAAAAGACATAACGATATTATTTCTTTTTATGAGCTAGATGGTACTGAATCAAAAAATTATAAATCAAAGAAACAAGAAATGTCTCTTGAAGCCACTGATAAAGGTGACTTTGAGCACTTTATGCTTAAAGAAATTTATGAGCAGCCTGGATTAACTAGAGATCTTATTCAGTTTTACTTAGCTGGTGATGGAGCAGACTTATTAAATAAGGTATCCGCTTGGAAGCCTGAAAAATTTCATATTTCTGCCTGTGGTACCGCTGCTTATGCAGGGATGGTTATTAGAGATTTTATTGAGCAAAGAAACAGAATTCCTTGTGCCGTAGAACTCGCCAGTGAATTTCGTTATAGAAACCCTCTACTTAGGGAGGGGGAAGTAGGTCTCTTCATTAGCCAATCTGGAGAAACTGCAGACACCTTGGCTGCTCAGGGGCTTTGTGTAGAAAATAAAATGAAGACACTTTCAATTGTTAATGTTGAAGGTTCAACTCTATATAGAGACTGTGATGAAAACCTACTTATTAGAGCAGGAATTGAAATCGGCGTTGCTAGTACAAAGGCTTTTACTCAACAAGCATTAACAGGTTGTCTACTCTCATATGCTATAGCTGGAGATTTAGAATCTGAAGAAAAGAAAAAAACTATTGCTGATAAGTACTCGCTACTCGCTGAAAGAATCGATGATATTTTGGCCCGTGTTGATGAGTTAAAAAAGATCGCCGAGGAAATTTACAACTACAATGGATTCTTTTTCACCGGACGTGGACAGTATTTCCCAGTCGCTCTTGAAGGTGCCCTTAAATTAAAAGAAATCGCATATGTTCATGCTGAAGGTTACGCCTCAGGAGAGCTAAAGCACGGACCGATCGCGCTTATCGACGATCAGATGGTTAATATCGCTATTGTTGGTCCGGCCCTTTTTGATAAAACAATTTCTAATATTCAAGAGATAAAGGCCCGTAGGGGAGTCATCGTTGGACTTGGACCAAAGGGCGAATCTGACCTAGATGATATTTGTGACTTTAAGTTTGACCTAAACTTTGATGGGTTAGAAGAACTTTCTCCGCTCTACGTTAATGTTGCTAACCAATTATTAGCCTATTATATGGCGAAATTTAAAGGTACTGATATTGATAAGCCGAGAAACTTGGCAAAGTCTGTAACGGTTGAATAGAATCCCTGAATGCAGTTAGACTCACTTAATAAAGTTCAAAAAGAGGTTGTGCTCAATAGCGAAGGTCCCATGATGGTCCTCGCTGGAGCTGGTTCTGGAAAAACAAGAACTTTAGTCACACGTATTTCTCATCTCTTACAAGAAAAAGGCATAAGTCCTTTTCAAGTGCTTGCGCTAACTTTTTCAAATAAGGCCGCAAGGGAAATGAGAGAGAGAATTGCTAGCTCTGTGGATATTGACTTAGGTGCCCTTCAAGTAACTACCTTTCACAGCTTTTGCGCTAGAGTTCTTCGAAGCCAGGCAAATTATATTGGTTTAAGTAAAAGCTTTACCATCTATGATGACAGCGAATCAAAGGCCATTGTTAAAAACTTACTAGCGAAAAGAGGAATCTCAACAAAAGAGATCTCTCCTTATGAAGTCTTGAACTTTATCGATGAATTAAAAAATAAAGGTTATTACCCTGGAAGAGAAACGCAGGTTGATACTGAAGATGACGACTTCTTTTTTCAAATGTTTCAAGAATACGAATCTGAACTTGCGAGATCTAATGCTGTTGATTTCGGTGGGCTTATTACTGGAGTTTTAAAACTTTTTGAAAAGCATCCAACAGTTCTAAAAACTTATCAAGAACGATTTCGCTACCTCTTGGTGGATGAGTATCAGGATACCAACAGATGCCAATTTGAGCTGGTCTGCTATTTGGCCGAACATACACAAAATATTTGTGTTGTAGGAGACGAAGATCAATCGATCTATAGCTGGCGTGGAGCTGATATAAATAATATTTTTGATTTTGAAAAAAAGTTCCCTAAAGCGAAAATGTTCAAGTTAGAACAAAACTATAGATCAAGTAAAAAAATTATTGAAGCCGCCTCCCATGTCATTGCAAGAAACTCCTATAGAAAAGGAAAAACCATGTGGACTGATAATCCAGATGGGGAAGAGATTGAAATTGTAGAAACGGGAAGTGACAAAGAAGAGTGTGATTTTGTTGCTAGTAAAATTGCTGACCTTAAAAAAGCCGGCGCGACTTATAATGATATAGCAGTTTTTTATCGTACCAATTCTCAATCAAGACAAGTGGAAGATGCACTAAGAAATAGCAATACACCTTATCGTGTTGTTGGTGGAATAAAGTTTTATGATCGTAAGGAAATCAAGGATATCTTGGCGTACTTAAGATTGATCGTTAATGAAAAAGATAACTTGGCCTTAAGCCGAGTAGTTAATGTTCCGGCTCGCGGAATAGGGGCCACGACTCTTAGAAAGTTTGAAGAAGAATCAGTGAAAAACTCTCAGTCTCTTCTTGAAACTCTTAGGGACGTAGTCAATGCACCAGAAGATTTTAAGCATATTAGAATGTCCGCAAAAGTTAAATCATCGATAAATCACTTTGTGAGTTTGATTGATGAATTAAAGATCTTAAATGATGCAGGAGAAAGTCCTGAGGCTATTTTTGAAAAAGCCGTCAATGAAACGGGTTATATCAGTTTTTTAAAAGCAGCCAAAACCTATGAAGCTCAAGCGAGGCTTGAGAACTTAGGGGAACTAGGGAATGCTATCACTCAATTTGAGTCGAATAATCCCAAACCCACTTTAGATGCCTTTCTTGAAACGGTTACTCTTGATCAAAGCGCAAATCATGAGGAACAAAATTCAGGTGAAGTAAGCCTTATGACCATTCATGGAGCTAAAGGCTTAGAGTTTCAATATGTGTTTATTGTAGGTGCAGAAGAGAATATGTTCCCAAGCCTTCGAAGTTTGGAAGGCGGTGAAAAATCACTTGAAGAAGAGAGGAGACTTTTTTATGTGGCCATGACCAGGGCGATGGTAAAACTCTATATCTGTTTTGCTCAAGGTAGAATGCTCTATGGACAGCTTAGGTTTAACGGACCTAGTCGTTTTATCCATGAAATACCGCCAAAATACTATAGCTGGATTAAAACGAAGTCCGGTGGCAGAGGTGGCTGGGCCGGTCAAAATAATGGCTATGGAAGTCAAAATGAAGATGAGTTCTTTGCAGATGAAGAATATGATGATGACGTCGTATATCAAGTACAGTCAAAAGGACCTGATTCTAAATTTCCGCAGGGTGTTTCTGTAATCCATTCACTTTACGGGGAAGGTCAAGTAACAGAAACTTCAGGTGCCGGTGACCAAGAGAAGGTTGTCATTAAATTTAAAGATGGGGCCATTAAAAAATTTATGGTTAAGTTCGCCCCTTTAGAATTACTTTCTTAGCTAATTGCCAGTACAATACCCTGCATAGCAATGAACTCTAAGACCGTTAAAATATTTTCGATTTTTATTCTATTAACCGTAATCTTTGCGGTTGGTGCGGGCTTCTATGTTCAAAAGAAGCTAAATCCTGAAGCTCTAAAAACTGAAATTTATAATTATGTTTCAAATAATTATCCAAATCTTGAATTAGAAATTAGTCAGATAGAAATTGGCTTAGGTTTAACTTCAGATATAGGGCTTAAAGAAGTTAAGCTAAAAAATAAAGGTGAGGCCATCCCATCGGAGCTACTTACTTTAAATCATTGTGAGATTAAAGTTCCCCTATTAAATATTTTAACGGGAGGAGGAACTCTAAAAATATTTTTTAAGAGTCCAACACTTAACTATATTAGTAAAAATAAATCTACAAACTGGTTAGAAGGTTTAAAAAAGAAAATAAACACTGGAGTAGCGGAGAACAAAGGTGGTGGCGAAGTTGAGCAAAAATCTTTTCCATCCTTGTTGGCCAATTCTCAAATTAACGCTCAGTTTTTAAATTTAAAAATTAAACATCAAGAAAATGAAAAAAATAATACTTATGAATTTGATAAGTTTCAGTTAAATGATGTTGGGATTAAAAGACCGACGGCCTTTAATCTTGTCTCTAAAATCAATATCAACAATAAAGAGTCGATTGTTGAATTTAACCTAAAGTCTGTTGGAGAGTTGAACCTAAAAGCTTTTCTAGAAGACAAGGTTATCCAGCTAAAAGCTCAATCTCGAATTGGTAATCTACATTTAAATAAAAGAAAAATTTTAAACGAAGAACTAATCTCAGACTCTAAACTGAGCATTAGAAAAAACAATACGGGCGTAATAGAAACGGAATTAAAAATATCTGAAGTGTTAGAAGGAAAATTCAAAGTCTTAATTTTAAAAGATAAATTAGAAGTTAAAACTGAAGACTTTAAAGCTAAACTAGAATGGTTAATGAAAGTTGCTGAGTTAAAGATTGAGGGACTTGGATATAGTGAGTCTTGGTTAAAAGTGAAAGGCTCTTTAAACTCGGGAAAAGATAATAAGCTAACTCCAAATTTCTCTGTGAATCTAGTTAAACCTATGTCTTATGACTATAAAGGAAATTTTATCGGAGTAGAGAGGGTAAAACTATCTCTAGTCGAGACCGACTTCAAATTAGAAACTTCAATGAACGCTTTTAAGGGGCGGATTGATTTAAGAGCCGGTAATACCATAGACATTAATGAACCATTAGATTTAAAAAAACTCGATATTTTTGAAGCTTCACTCATATTAAATGGTCTTGAGATTGATAAGTCCTTAGTGCCAAATGAAGAAAAAAAGAGCAATACAAAGGCTGATTCAGCAAAACCCTACATACTCCCGATTAAGTTGAGTGTGGAACTTAAAAATATTCTATTGTTTGACGAAGCCATAAGTGGGTCAGGAGAAGTTTTAGCGGTCAAAAAGATGTTGGCCTTAAAGCAGTTTAAGTTGAATCACAAAAAAGGCATTCTTTTGGTGGATACAACTACTCGAAACCTAGAGTCTACCCCCGAGCACTCTTTTAATATCGAGGCTAAAGATTTTGACGCTACTTTAATGAATGGATTTTTAGAGAAGAACACTCCTCGGTTTACTGGAAAGGTGAATGCTTCAATCGTTGGGAAAGTTAAAACCGTAAAAGAGAAGCCTTTCTACGATGCATTTATCAAAGGAAATGTCGTCAATGGAGAGCTTAAGGGTTATGACTTATCCTCAATGGTAAATGGATATATTGAAAGGATTAATAGCTTTCCTTACTTTTCTAAAAAACCATTAAAACCTGTTAAAATTTCTCAAAATTTTGAAGTCTTTAGCTTTGATATTCATGCCAAAAGCGACAAGACATCGATTAAAAAGTCTAAGTTTATTGGTGTTGATAAAAAGATTGAGATCAGATCTCAGGGAAATCTTAGACCAAAGGGAAATAGTGACCTTTATTTAAATATTTTTGATAAGAAGAAAAAAGTCTTAAAGTTTTTAAAAGAAGTAGATATGAAGCAATTTCCTGTGAAGCTTTCGGGTCCAGGCTATGAGCTAAAACCCGATTACAATTACACCTTTAAGTTTGTTAAGAAAAAAGCGACAAAGAGGCTTAAAAAGAAAGCAAAAGCGGAAGCAAAAAAAGTTATTAAAAAAGAAATTAAAAAACTAGAAGAAAAAGTTTTAAAAGGGAAGAAAGCAAAAGATCTTCTAAAGGATATATTCAAATGATACAGCCGCTTATTTGGGAAAATGACATTTTAAAATTAATTGATCAAAGAAAACTACCACTGGAAGAAACCTATGTTGAGGTGACTAATCTTGAAGAATGTTTTGATTCTATTAGAGTTATGGTGGTAAGAGGAGCTCCTCTTATCGGCTTCACAGCACTATGGGGGATGGTTCTTGATATAATTAATAATCCGAATTATTCATTAGAACAAATTCAAAAATCAGCAGATTATCTAAAGGAAGCAAGACCAACAGCTGTTAATCTCGCCTACGAAGTTGATAGGGCCGTAGAGATTGCTAAGAAAGACTTAGGCTCTTATGAAAAAAATCTTAGGAAATTTGCTCAAGAGCAAATGGATCTTCTTCACGAAAACAACTTAACAATGGCCAAAATCGCTCAGGCAGATTTAGAGAAAAAGTTTGGGGATAGAAAACTTAGATTAATGACTCTTTGTAATACTGGTGCCTTGGCCTGTGGTCCAATGGGAACTGCTTTAGGCGTAATATCTCATCTTGCTTCACAAGATAAAATTGAAATGGTTTATGCTTCAGAAACAAGACCCTATCTTCAAGGGGGAAGGCTAACGGCATACGAGCTAATTAAGGAAAATATTCCTCATAAAATTACAGTTGAGGGAGCCTTTAGTTATATTTTAGAAAATAAGCTTGTCGACGCGATTTTTATTGGAGCTGATAGAATTGTTTCCAATGGAGACACCGCTAATAAAATTGGATCTTCTTCACTTGCAATCGTAGCAAAGTATTATGGAATACCTTTTTATGTTGTGGCCCCAACTAGCTCATTTGATATGGCTTCGAAAACTGGTGATGAAATTGAGATAGAGCTAAGACCTGAAGAGGAAATACTGAATGCACTTAGTGCGAGGATTGCTCCGCATGGAAGTGGAGCACTGAATCCAAGTTTTGATGTTACTCGAGCAAAAAATATTACGGGAATTGTCTGCGAGAAAGGTCTGATAGCTGAACCAATCTCCACAGAAAGTTTAACAAAAGTTGTAGAGAGCTAAATGGAAAAACGAGCGTCGATAGATATTGGTTCCAACACCGTATTGCTTTTAGCAGCCGAAGTAATTGAAAAACCTTTTACTTATAAAGAAATTTTTAATGAGACTCATGTGACCAGTCTTGGAAAAGATTTAGATAAAACTGGAGAGTTTCATCCACAATCGATAGAAGATACCTATGCTGCCTTGAGAGATTATAAAGAAAAGGTAGAATCTATTGGCATAGACCCAGGCTCAGTTATTGTGACAGCAACTGAAGCTTCTAGGGTAGCAAAAAACTCTAAGTCCTTATTTGATAAAGTAAAAACTGAGCTTGGTTTTAAAGTAACTATTATCAATGCTGAAGGTGAGGCCTACTACACTTCTCTTGGAGTAATTAAAGGGCATAATTTTGAGCCAGAGAATGCTGTAATTATGGATGTCGGAGGGGCGAGTACGGAGCTTATTCTGATTAATAAAAATCCCTTTGAAATTACGAGAACTATTAGCCTTCCGGTCGGGTCTGTTCGTGGAACAGATTGGGTTAAAGAAGGAACCTTTGAGCAAAAATTAGACGAGCTCTTAAATAATGAAGAGCTTAATCACTTTGAATCTGATTATCTTCTTTGCGTCGCAGGAAGCATGGTTAGTTTAGGCGGAATGATCAAGGGACTAAAAAAATATGATAGTAACGAAGTAAATGGCTCAGCTATTACCTTTGATAAGTATCTGGCCTTTTTCGAATCTATCCAAAACCTTGACCCAGAGCAATTACAGGAGAAATTCCCCTTTTTGGGGAAAAGAGCAAAAAGTATTCTGGCCGGAGCAAAGCTTGGTCTAAAAATGGGAAAAAGATTAAAAATAAAATCTTTTGAAATTTCTACCTTTGGATTGAGGTACGGAACGCTTTTTGCTGGTACAATAGATTCTAAGTATGGCGAGCTTTGATAAACCAGTTGATTATAAAGAAGGGACAGTAATTTTTGCTGAAGGGGAGCCCAGTAGTTTCCTTTATATTGTTGCCTCAGGTGAAATCAGAATCTTTAAAGAAGATAAGGATCGCCTCATTCCAATTTCAGTAGCAAGAAGCAAAGACTTCATCGGAGAGCTTTCTATTTTTAGTGATGAGCCAAGAAGTGTATCCGCCATTGCGACAGCCCCTACTACAGTAATCATGGTTAAAAAAAGTGATATTAGAAAAGTTATTAAAGAATGTCCTGATTGGGTTTCCAATATCATGATCACCCTATCAGATCGTCTGAGAGGCTCTATAGACATGCTCAGAGAGCATAGGATCGTCGATGACATAACTGATCATGGCGGGGAAGTTGATGCTAAAACTGAAAAGAGTTTTAGAAAATCAATAGATGATTATAGAAAACGCCGCGGTTTAAAGAAGTAATTTCTAAGTTTTTTTAAAAAAATCTAAATGCTAATCTGACGTCTTTTTAGAAGGTTTCCAAGAATAGAGACAATCTTTTGTTGTGCTCTTTTGGTATCCCTTTCTTCGTTTTTAAGTGTTGTTGTGAGGATCTGATAAGCTTGCTCAGCATAATCTCTTGGTGCGAGACTTAGGACTCTTCTTTGAAAATCTCTAGGTGTGTTTTTTAGGGCAAGACCCCAAATTGCAGGTTTTACATAATTGAATATAAGGTGAAGCTCTTCATCACCTAGTCTATTTAGATCGTTAAAAGTTAGACAGTTTTCTGTAAGCTCAATTGCTAATTGTGGATTACGGGCCTTAATATTTTTCAGCAGGAGTTCTCTTTCTTCCGGCTGCATATACTTTAGCATCTCGATAACCTGAGCTTTACCGTTGATAAAAACACCTTGCTGACTTTGTTCCGCATTAACTGACATCCACTAACTCCTACGCGTCGAATTGATATTTATTTATTGATTTTTTATATTGAGTACGAGCTGTATCAATACTTTCTTTATGCTCGTTCATCATTTTTTCAAGCTGTGCTCTTTGAGTTTCTTTAGTCTCCATGACTTTATTATCATGGGACTTTTTTAACTCATCTAGCTCTTGGCCGAGTCTTCTATTCTCATCTCTGATTTTTACTTTATGGGCCATCTGAACACTTTTTAATTTTCGCTCTAGCTCATTTTCTAGATTTAATTTAGTGACCTCAAACTCAGATCGCATTTTATTAAGCTCTTTTTCATTAGCTTTTACATTGTCCTTATAGATTTTTTCATTCTTTCCGCTAAGTTTACGCATCTCTAGGGAATGGCGTTTGGTTTCCATTTCCTTGAATCTGTTCGCTTTAGCTTGAGTGATTTCTGCCATAGTGACCTTTTAGTGTTTACTGGGCAATGCGCCCTAATATAAGGTTATCGTGGAGAATGAACTCTATTCAAGGGGAGGCAAATATGTCCCAAATTAGTCAGGATATATACTCAGGAAAAATTTTCCTAGTTAACGGAAAAAGAACAGCTTTTGGAAAATTTGGTGGAAGCTTAGCAGGTGTAACCCCTGTAGATCTTTCAGTTTGTGCTAGTAAGGGAGCTCTTGAATCTTCTGGCGTGAAGCCTGAGGATATTGATCATGTAATTTTAGGTAATGTACTTCCTTCCTCAACAGATACTCTTTATGGGGCGAGACATGTGGGTCTTAAGATTGGCGTTCCAATGGAAAAGCCAGCTTATCTTTTAAATCGATTATGTGGTTCTGGAGTTCAATCTATCTTAGATGCTGTTAGATTAATAAGACTTGGAGAAGCGAGCTGTGTATTAGCAGGTGGAACTGAAAATATGTCCATGGCCCCACATGCAGTTTATGGAGGTAGGTTTGGAACAAAATATGGCGCTCTTCAGACCGTAGATTTTTTATTAGATAGCCTTACTGATAAGCATTCTGGCTGCCCTATGGGAATTACAGCAGAGAACCTAGCTGAGAAATATTCACTAACAAGAGAAGAGTGTGAGGTTTACTCTGTTAACTCTCATAAAAAATATCTAGCTGCCCAGGCTGCCGGAAACTTTAAAGAAGAAATAACACCTTTTGAATTAAAAAGAGGAACTTTGGAAATTGATGAACACCCAAGGGAAGATATAAATATTGAAGGTATGGCCAAGCTCAGAACCAGCTTTAAGAAAGAAGGAACAGTAACACCGGCCACGGCCTCAGGAATCGTCGATGGTTCCGCTATGGTTGTTGTCGCCAGTGAAGAATATTGTAATAAAAATGGCGTAACACCTCTGGCTGAAATTGTTGATGGTAGGGTTGTAGGAGTAGATCCAACAATTATGGGAATTGGACCTGTTCCAGCAATCAATGAACTACTTGAAAGAAATAAAAAGTCCATTTCTGATATTGGATTAATTGAGATTAATGAAGCTTTCGCCAGTCAGGTAATTTCTTGTCAAAAAGAATTGAGTATTCCTGATGAAAAATTAAATATTTGGGGTGGAGCAGTGGCCATTGGGCACCCTCTGGCGGCAACTGGGACGAGAATTTCATTGACTCTTGCAAGACAGCTTAAGGCCAATGACATAGAATTTGGTATAGCCAGTGCTTGTATTGGTGGAGGGCAGGGAATTTCTGTTCTACTAAAATCGGTTAAATGAAAGAGTTAAACTTTAATAAAGAAGACTTTGATCAGTTTCGTACATGGCTCAACTTAGAGCTAGAAGCGATTACTTGGCAAGGTCGATACAGAGACGAGTTCGAAGATTTTTGGGACTCATTCTTTATTGAAGGACTTTCTTTTGAGCAATTAGTTCAGCGTTTTGATTATGCTTATTCTCAATCAAAGATTGGACCACTTTCATCTTGGTTTAATTGGTTAAAAGAAAAATTCATTAGCTTTGCCTTTATTAACAAAAATATTTCTATCCTAGATCTTTCACAAAAAAGTGGCTTGAGTTTATCTATAATTTCTTCAGTCCTTAGAAATTTCTTTTTAGAATTTGCTCCGCATGAAGATGAAAAGCTAAGCGAGTGCTTTCAAATCGTTCATCCAACTAACCCCAATGTTAATTTAACATTTGAGGGTCTTTGCAAAA
Source organism: Halobacteriovorax sp. (assembly GCA_002720865.1). Lineage (GTDB taxonomy): Bacteria > Bdellovibrionota > Bacteriovoracia > Bacteriovoracales > Bacteriovoracaceae. The sequence goes on along the minus strand of PBIO01000014.1, from coordinate 28,799 downwards.
TTGTTGAGTTTCCTGAGATTGAATTTGGAACAGGGCCAGATGAAATAATGCCAACTCTTGAAGTAACTCTTTATGAAGAATGGAGCTCTTTTATTCGTAAGATGAAAAAAGATATCTACCATCCTAATTTTGACTTCAAGATGATTAAAAGTAGGGCTACTTTTAAAGAGCAGCTTGGGATAGTTAGAGAAGTTGCCGTCCTCCTTTTAGTGGGGACCGCTCTTGTTTACGCCGTAAAATATGGAAATAAATTTTATGAAAAATATCTAGTTGAAAAAATTGGTGTTTATGAACCTCAGTTTAAATGGCTAGATAAGGCGTTAACTTTTAAACCACCAGCTGATGCCGAAGCTAAAAATTCAGACTTCTCCTTAAATATCGAAGACCTTGATGAAGTTGATGACTCAAAAACATTTATCAATGATTTTGAAGAGCAACGTTTTGAGGTGGAGTCTGAGGTTGTTTTAACTTCCTGGGATTCACTTCCAAAAGATTTTAGTGCAGCAGACCTTGAGCAGTCTGATTACGAAGAACTTCTAAAAAGAGGTTATCGAGAAAGTCGATACGGACATACTAAAGTTTATCGAGTGATGGTTAAGTCTGTTAATCTGACTTCAACAAAGAGAAGACTTAATAAACTTTTAAATAAATACGATGTTTCACAAGTTGATAATGTAAAACCGGGTCAGTTAGTTCCTGGCGGAGTTTACTATAATATTTTTGTTCCTAGGCTACATCTAAAAGAATTTATGGCGCAGGTTATGAATCAAGAAGAAGCTATCCTTTATGAAAGTAGAACCCGAGTGCGAAGAAATCCCCCAGGAAAAAACCGGGTTTTTATTTGGGTTAAGGATATTTAAATCACATTTGAGCGTCAGGAATTTCAAACTGAGCTTTTAATTTTCTAAGAAGGACATGTGCCTTACCTAGATAATACCACTGTCTAAAAAATCCAATTAACATGGCGGCGATAAAGCCATAAGCAACACCAGAGTGGGTTGTTTTTTCAACCAGGTTAGTGTCGTGAGCTCCACCAAGAAGAAAGGCAATCATTCCAAGGATCAGCATTAAAATTGTCCAAGGGACGGTTTGTCTTTTTGAACGATCAGCGTCACGATACCACTGGTCAACTTTTTTTATGTAGGGAGCTAGGTCAGCCGGGGCTTCATCAAAAAGTTCTTCCATATTTTCTTCAGTATGAAGAATATGGTGAACATTTTTTACGAGGCGTGCCACGCCAATAAAATAAAACATTACAAAGGCTTGGGCGAATATTGTGTAAATAAAGGCCGGAATTGCAACGTGAATATGACTCATGGAAAGCGTTATCCAGCCGTGGGCAAGGCTCATTGTAAGACCTATTCCTAGGACCATGAGTAAAATCAGACTTCTTAATAAGTACGCCATGAATACCTTTATTGTCATAAAAGGGTGAATTTGCTAAATCACCATTCTTATCTTTAAAAGCGAAGCAGGAACATAAACCAAGTCGAAGCGTTTGGAAAGGACGGGAAATGGCAGAAGCTACACCGAAGAAATTATTAGAAAATAGATTTTTAGGTGGCCTCGTTGTACCTATCGCCATCGTCCTCGTAGGTGCACTTATTATTGTGGGTGTGACTAAGATGCTCTCAACAGATCGCTCCTATAAAGATTTAGTTAGGGAAATTCAGTCTAAGACTTTTGGGAACAGATGGGTTGCTGCCTATGAACTATCAAAAGTAATTGCGAGCTCCCAAGTTCCAGCTGAAGAAGTTCCTTGGTTGGTAGAAAATTTATCTGGGGTTTACGATGATGCAAAAGATCCTAGAACTCGAGATTTTATCGTCGTGGCGGTTGGTGCTTTAAAAGCAAATGAAGGCCTACCTCTTTTAGATCGTGCGTTAGAAGATACCGATAAAAATGTTAAGTTTCATGCACTGGTCGCTCTTGGAAGTTACCCGGAAGGAACTAAATTTAATTGGGCCAAAGTTGAAACTCTTTTGGATTCAAAAGATTTTGCTTTGCAACAGGCCTCTGCCTTAGTGGTTGGAACTCATAAAGTTGAATCCTCTGTCCCAAAGCTCGTAGGACTGCTTAATGCCGATCAAAAAAGCATTCGTTACGCTGCAGCAATGGCCCTAATCCCTTTCAAAAACGAGAACGCTACGGATACCTTAAAGGAAATCTTGTTGGCCGCCGGTTCAAAGAACTCAGACGGAATTTCACTTCCGGAAATGGCGGGACTTAAGCTAAGCGTTATAAATGCATTGCAGAAAAATAATTGGTCAAAACTTAATGAAACTTTAAATGCTGTAGTGAGTAATGAGCCTAATGCAAAGGTCGTTAGCAAAGCTCGCGAGGCCTTAAATCTGTTGAAAAAGTGAGACTTTGTAAGCATAATCTAACTACTTATTTTTAGTAGAATCATGTGTTCAAAACACCCATAAAGAGTGGGGTTTTGAACACCTGTATATTTAATAAATTGCTTTCCTATAGAGGGAATTTTTATGAGCGAAGATACTCGCAAGAAACTAAATCGAAGAGAATTTTTTTCTTACCTAAGTGTGGCCTGGGTAACATTCACTGCTGCAGCCGCAGGACTTCTGGGAATGGCCTTTCGTTTTTCATATCCGAACGTAAACTTCGAACCTGAGATGGATTTTATCGCTGGTCGAGTTGGTGATTATGAAGAAGGTGTTGATGAAAGATGGAAGAATGGTTACGGCGTTTGGATGGTTAAAGAAGAAGGAAAACTTTTTGCCCTATCTAACATCTGTACTCATTTAGGTTGTGTTCCTACTTGGATGCCAGCGGAATTAAAATTCAAATGTCCATGTCATGGTTCAGGTTACTACACCAACGGAATTAATTTCGAAGGTCCGGCACCACGACCTCTTGAAAGGTACAAAATTACTCTCACTCCTGAGGGGACAATTAAAGTAGATAAAACAAAAATATATCGTTACGAGAAAGGACAGTGGGATCACCCTGATTCTTTCCTTTCTGTATAATTTATTAAGGAATAAGAAATGGCTGAAAAAGGTCTAGCAGACAAAGTAAGAGAGACACAGGTATGGAAATCTATTTTCCGTCACGGTCCTCCAAACAATGCTCGTAATAGGGCGGCTGTAGTTGCAGGGAACGTGTTCCTTCATTTACATCCAATTAAATTAAAAAAATCAGGGGTTCAACTTGGTTATACTTGGTGTATGGGGGGATTAACTTTTTTCATCTTCCTAGCGCTAACGGTTACTGGTGTTCTTTTGATGTTCTATTACAGGCCAACAGCGGAATATGCCTTCAATGATATTATCGCCCTTAAAGAGCATGTGCCTCTCGGAATTATGAGAGAGATTCACCGTTGGGGTGCTCACGCCATGGTTATTACTGTGTGGCTTCATATGTTCAGAGTTTTCATGACTGGTTCATATAAGCCGCCTAGAGAGTTCAATTGGGGTGTTGGTGTAATTCTACTTGTATTAACCCTTCTGCTTTCTTTTACAGGGTACTTACTTCCTTGGGATCAGTTAGCAATTTGGGCCATTGCCGTTGGCTCGAACATGGCAAAAGCAACTCCATTTGCTGGTCATGGTGGTCCAGGTGCAATGCTCGCGCAGATTGGCGACTTTGTTATGGTTTCCGATAAAAACGATGTTCGCTTTCAGTTATTAGCGGGACGTTTTGTTGGTGAACCAGCATTACTTAGATTTTACATCCTTCACTGTGTTTTTATTCCTCTTGTGGTTGGCGTTTTAATCGCGATTCACTTTTGGAGAGTTAGAAAGGATGGCGGAATTTCAGCACCACTTTAATTATTTGAGAAATATGGAAGAATCTCTATGAAAGAGTTTATTAATTATTTAGCAGACCCCATTAGATCGTTTCCGATCACCTGTATTCTTTTTTACTTCATGATTAGGTATTACAAGGTGGTCGGTACAAAAAAGTTTGCCTGGATCGGTGGAGCACTTCTTGTTGCTACCTACGGAATCTTTGCATTGGACCCTAACTTTTGGCTGATTATTACTTGGCCAGATAATGTTCCAATTTCAATCCTTGTTTTTTCAGTGGCTTTTTTAACATGGTACTCACTTTATAAATGCGCTGAGAACGATAAAAGACTTGAAGCTGGTGAATGTCCTATTGAAGCTCTGCCAGAGAATAGAGAAAAAGTTTGGTGTTGGCCGAATCTTGTTTACACAGAACTTTTCGCAATTATTGCAGGAACGGTTTTTCTAATTGGTTGGGGTATTTTATTTGATGCTCCTCTTGAAGAACCTGCAAACCCAACTTGGGCACCTAACCCAGCCAAGGCACCTTGGTACTTCCTAGGTCTTCAAGAAATGCTTGTTTATTTTGATCCATGGATGGCGGGTGTTGTTCTTCCTGGTCTAATCGTTGTGGGATTAATTGCTATTCCTTATATTGATACGAATCCAAAAGGGAATGGTTACTTTACTTTCGCAGAAAGAAAGATGGCCATCACTGCCTTTTTATTTGGTTGGTTAGTTCTTTGGCTATATCTCATTATTGTTGGAACTTTCTTAAGGGGTCCAAACTGGACGTTCTACGGTCCATTTGAATTCTGGGACTTTCATAAAGTTGTGGCGGAATATAACGTCAATTTATCAGAGTTTTTCTGGGTTTTTGGACTTGAAATGTCACTTCCTAAAAACCTGATTGTTAGAGAGCTTCCAGGAATTATCCTGACCATTCTTTATTTGATCATTCCTGTGGTTATTGCCAAGTGGGATAAGTGTAAAGAGATGATCGAGAAGGTTGGATACATTCGTTACTATATTTATATGTACCTCGTGATCATCATGGCCACGCTGCCACTGAAGATGTTTTTACGTTGGTTGTTTAGTTTAAAATACATAATTGCGCTCCCTGAGTGGGAACTTAACCTATAAGGATTTAAGCCATGTCAAAAAAACATGAGCCAGGAATGGCCTATGACATGAATAAACTGAATAAGATCTTCGCCTTTTTGTCGATCTTACTCCTCATTACTACCTTCTGGGTTTTTCTGGATGACTTTGTCAGACCATGGAAAGCCGTTCAGCTAAAGGGAATGAAAGTTACCCAAGCTAAGATTGATGAAAAGTTAGCTGAGCAAGCTAAAAAGATCGACGCTAAAAAAGAAGCTGAGATTGAAGCTCGAATTGAAGAAGGAAAGAAACTTCAAGCCAGCAGAAAAGAGACGATTGAAAAACTTAATGAAGAGATGTCAGTCCTTCAGCAAAAAATTAAAACAGAAACCATTAATAATGGTCAGTTGAACTCAAATGTTTCTGCAACAAATTTTAAGTGGGAGCTTGCTCATAGCCATCACGATAAAAATGCTGATGAGCTTTTTGCTAAACTTCAAGATTATAAAAAGCGCTTCGCTATCTCTAAAGATAAGCTAAAACATTTAACGAATGATGAAAAAGCACTTTCTAAGAAAATTGCAGATACAGGAAAAGAGCTGACTGAAGCTCAAAAGGATATGGAAAAGCTTGTTGGAGCTAGAGAGCTATTAAAGAAAGCTAGGGCCAAGACAGTTATTGATCCTATTTTTGCTTTAAGAAACTCACCCATGATCGATTTTATGGATCCAACTCTTAAAGTTAGCCAAGTCGTTTTAGAAAATATCACTGACGACAGATACTTTCAGCATGTACCAAAAGTTGATCGTTGTATGACTTGTCATATGAATATCGATAAAGCTGGTTTTGAAGATGTTGAGCAGCCTTATACGACTCACCCTAATTTAGATTTGATGGTTGGGGCTAAATCACCTCACCCAATGAAGCAAACTGGTTGTACAACTTGTCACGGCGGTGAAGGGCATAGAGTTACAGATTTTAATTCTCCAGCTCACACTCCTCGTAATAAAGAACAGGAAAAAGAATGGAAAGAGAAGTATCACTGGCATGCTCCACATAAGGTTCCACAAGTTCAGTTTAAAGTTGGATACACAGAGGCAGCCTGTATTAAATGTCACCAAGGGGTTGAAAGAATTCCAGGTGGTACAGTTGTAAACGAAGGTATTCGTAACCTAGAAAAATTTGGTTGCTATGGCTGTCACAAAATTGAGGGATGGGAGCATAAGAGAAAGCCAGGCCCATCACTTGAAAAGATTGCTTCGAAAGTTACAAAAGAATTCTTTAAGAACTGGGTATGGGAACCAAAGGCTTTTAATAAGCATGCCAACATGCCTAGATTTTTTGAGCAAAGTAATAACTCAAATCCCGAATTCGTAAAAAAGAATATGGTAGAAGTTAATGCCATGGCTGACTTTGTTTTTGAAAAATCAGCAAAGTATAAGCCTTTTGCTCGTTATACTGGTGGAAACAAGGATCGTGGTAAGGCTCTTATCAATCAAGTCGGTTGTATGGGTTGTCACGGGGTTGAAGGTTTTCCTGAAAACTCTAAGAAAGTTAACGCCCTTGCTGGACCTTACTTAACTGGTACAGGTTCAAAAGTTAAAAGCGCTGATTGGCTTGTTTCTTGGCTTAAGAAGCCAAGTCATTATGATCCAAATACGATCATGCCATCATTTCGTTTAACTGATAGAGAAGCCAACGATATTACGGCCTATCTAATGAGTTTAAAGAATAAGAAGTTTGAAGAGCTTAGGTTTGAATCAATTGATAAAAAACTTAGAGATGAACTTCTTGTTGAGTACTTCTCGGCCTTCGATACTCTAGAAAAAGCAAAAGCTAAGCTAGCTGCTATGGATGATAAAGCGAGAACACTAGAGCTAGGTCATCGTTCTGTTGGTAAATACGGTTGTTACTCATGTCACAATATTGATGGCTTTGAAGGAAGAACACCGATTGGTCCAGAGCTTTCAGCAATTGGAACGAAACCACTAACACAATTTGGTTTTGGTCATCAGTATGATGTTGAACACTCTAGAGATGGTTGGATTAAAGCTCACTTACTCAACCCAAGAAGATGGGATATTGGAATTGATAAATCTTTTAAAGATATTACCAAAATGCCTAACTTCTATATGACAGAAAGAGAAGCTTATACAATGACCGTTGCTATTATTGGATTCACGAATGAGAGAATTCCATCTGATGGCAGAAAGAGACTTGATGAGCATGAAGCTATCTTCCATGAAGGTATGAAAGTTGCGAACAAATACAATTGTATTGGTTGTCATAAAGTTAAGAATGGAGAGTGGACTGAGTTTGGAGGAGACCTTCTTCGCCATACTGACGTAGCTGATGATGAAAACGCTGGACCTCCATGGTTAGTGGATCAAGGTCATCGTGTTCAATCTGACTGGCTTCATAACTTCTTAAAGAATGTTTATCCAATCAGACCATGGGTTAAAATTAGAATGCCTAGCTTTAACCTAACAAACGAAGAAAGAAATGCACTAGTTATGGGCTTTCAAGCAGGTGCTAAGCAACCGACCTTCGAAGATAATTACGCAAAAGTTGAGTGGAAACCTGGTGAAAAAGCTGAAGCACAAAAACTATACAACGCTCTAGCTTGTACTTCTTGTCACACAGAAGGTTACAACAACGAAGAAGCTCAAGGACCAAATCTCTTTAGAGCAAAGAGACGTATGAGAGCAGATTGGATGAAGAAATGGATTATGAATCCACAAAGTATTCTTCCTTACACGGCCATGTCTAACTTCTTTGAAGATGGAGAGGCGAGTGAGCCAGATTACTTTGGTGGTGATGTTAATAAACAAGTTGATGCTCTAGTAAAACTTCTACTAGACATGGGGGAAATGGAAATCCCTAACCAAAAATAAGGAATAAACTATGGGACAAGCAGCTACAGGACCTAAAGAAATTCTAGAATACCCGGATGACCCGCAATTTGGTAAAGCGACACCTGGAAAGATCGGAATGTGGATCTTCCTTGGAGCTGATGCCATGTCGTTTTCAGGTCTTCTTATCGCCTATGCGATTATTCGTGCTATAGCTTTTGATTGGCCTGAAGATGTTGTCAACTCATTAGGTGGAGTTGAGCTTTCTGGTTTTATGACTTTTTGGCTAATTTGTTCTTCAGTTTCAATGGTTTTATCCATCGATGCATGTAAGCAAAGGAATCGTAAAGCGATGCTTAGATGGCTAGGTATCACGGTTTTAGGTGGTGCAGGATTTCTGGCCATGCAGGTTTGGGAATATTCCCACCTTATGAATGATATGGGGATGACGTTTTCAACTTATGCCCATGGGAATAATTTATTTTCCTCTACCTTTTTCGCTATTACTGGCTTTCACGGTCTTCATGTTCTCGCAGGTACTCTATATCTAGCAGTAATGTGGGTAAAAGCTTACAAAGGTGAATTTGATAAGGGCGATTACAACCTCTTAGAGCTCGCAGGGCTTTTTTGGCACTTTGTTGACCTTGTTTGGATCCTCGTTTTCACATTTATTTATCTTCTATGATCAAAACGCTAATTGCCGTTATATTCAATTTTTTAATTTTCAGTAATGCCTGGGCTTGCCCGGGCTGTGCTGGTTCTATGGATAACCCAAAAGACACTTATATCGTTTATATCCTAATGGTTTTTATTGGGCTTATTTATATTCCTTTTACTCTGATTTACCGTACCATCATCAAGAATCGTCGTTTAAACGATCAGCTTAATGAGCAAGGACAGTAAAACCTATTTAAGCATTGGGGTTCTCTCCGCTGCAATCTTCGCTTTTTTATTCTGGCTAATTTACTTTAAAGAAACGGCCACCGCTTCTGGAGATTGGGTTACCTACTTACCGGCCACGAACGCCACATTAAATGCTATCACTGCAATCCTTCTCATCCTTGGATTTCAGTTTATAAAAAATGGCCAGCGCTCGGCCCATATTAAAACCATGCTTACTGCCGTGGCCACTTCAGGATTATTTCTTATCAGCTACGTTCTCTATCACTACTTCCATGGAGATACGAAATTTCTCGCCGAAGGAAATATCCGCTACGTCTACTTCTTCATTCTGATCAGTCATATCCTACTATCCATGGTGCAAGTCCCACTAATCTTCGCAACCCTATGGTTCGCCTTCAAACAAAACTTCACCAAACACAAAAAGTTCGCCCGCTGGACCTTCCCCATCTGGCTCTACGTTAGTGTTACCGGTGTTTTGATCTATGCTTTTTTGAAGGTGTTTAATTGAGCCTTTTACTAGGTTTCTAACGCTTTTTTCCGAAAATTCCGATAGTCATGAGTGAGAAAATACTTAGCAATCATTTCATTTTTGTTTGCCTCTGCCTCTATGGCCTGTGAGTCGGAATTCGATTTTCTTCAGGCCAGTAGTATCGATAAAAAAGTTCAAATTTGTGAGACTGGGAATCCATGGGGATATTCGGTTCTAGTCGATGGGAAAAGGAGGAGGAGTTTTCCAGTGACCTCTTCTGATGAGGTCGATATTGAAAAAGAGTTGCTTTTAGAAATGGAAAAATATGATTTTGATGAAGAGGCGATACAAAAAATAAGGAAAGTGGTCAAAAGAAATATAGAGTATGAACAAGAGAGATTATCAAAGACGCTTACCATTCAATCTTTAGGTCTATTAAATAATTTAAACGATGAAGAGATTGTGGGTGAGCTTGGAATAAAATGTCCACTAGGTTTAGATTTAAGTATAACTGCGGATGATGTTAAAAAAGAGAAAAGAAAGTCCGTTATTAATTTAAACTGCCGTGTTTTAAAACCAAGATTAGAAGTTATAAGAGATCGAAAGAAGAAAGAAAAGTTAGCTGCTAGGCTAGAGCAGTTTTTTGGTGAAGCTAATAGTTCTGCTCTTAGATTAGAGAATAAGGTAAATTCAAAAAACACAGATGAACTAAGAAAATCTAGTATTACAACAGTACAAGGTTTTTCATTAACGGGACAATCGGCAGTGGATGGCTATGAAGTTGAAGCTGATTGTCATAGGGAAGTTGAGAGACCTAAAAGTATCACGGATTCATACACAATAAATCCTGAGAGAATAAAGCAATTTACGAATTATGAAATTCCAATGGTTATGGATATCGGCTCACCTGAACTTTCTTCAAGTAGTGGTTTGTTTGACTTAACCCATGACCCAAGGACTGGAAAGCCAACTGATGATAGAGGCTTTCGGCAAGATGATGAAAATTTAGATTATGACCTTTCTGTAGGCTATGTTTTTAGAAGAAATGTCACTCGTGGTTCTAATCTCATAATCTCTCCTTCTGTTAGTGTTCCGCTTATTAGGGAAAGAGAGGGGGTTATGGATGTTGTAACTGATCCTACTCGAGATTTAAACTTCACCAAGCCATCATTTATTTTGAAGATTGGAATTACTTTCTAACTCAAATTATCTATTTTTATTTTAAATGAATTTAAAAGTGAAAGAGCTTCTGGATAGCTAAAGACAGCGTCTTTGAGTTTGGTGACACTAGGATCAATATAGTACTGTTTTGCATCGGAAAAAGAGGCTTTTTCTAGGTTGGCGTGATGAAAACTTGTTTCGCTTAAATCTGTTTTTGAAAAATCAGCATTCTTTAATGAACATTCAGAAAAATCGCAGCCTTTGGCCTGGGAGTTGATGCATTTAAAATTATCAAGATTCATTCCTAGGAAAACAGAATAATTGATTTGGCAGTCATCGAAATTAAAACTTACGAGGTTTGAGGCTTCGGTCCAATTGATGCCCGAGACGCGGGAGCTTTTAAAACTTGTGTCTCTGAAGGTGCAGCCAGGAAATTTTGAGTTTGAAAGATTGCAGTTCTCAAATTTGCAGTCGATAAAAAGACAGCCGGTTATATAGCTTTCTTTGAAGTCTATGTTTTTAAAGATAACTTCAGTGAACTCGACTTCGCTAAGTTGGGCCGGAAGCTCGGTTAAAGTTTGATCTTCAATATACTCCAAGTTTAATGACCTTTTAAAACGCCACCATCAACGGCGATGGATTGGGCGGTGATGTAGGCGCCTTTTTCTGAAGCGAGGAAAGTGGCCATGTCCGCAAGTTCGCTTGGGTCACCGAGACGGCCGGCCGGAACCATTTCTTTAATTTTTTCTTCGGATAGGTTAAGTCCTTTTAGGCGATCGGTTGCTGTGTAACCTGGAAGAAGTAGGTTTAAGGTGATTCCATTTGCAGCGTATTCATTTGAGATTGATCTAGCGAGGCCTGAAAGTCCGGCGCGAAGTCCGTTTGAAGTTGTTAGGCCTGGGAGTGGCTCAAGGGCAGCGATAGAAGTGACCATTAGAACACGTCCGTAATTATTCTCTGCCATCTTTGGTAGAGCCGCTTGAAGTGATTCTGTAACCGAAAGCCAGATACTTTGAAAATCAGTTTGCCATTGCTCCGTGGTAACATCTGGAAAATTATTCTTAGCAGGACCGCCAGTATTAGTGACTAGGATATCTAGTTTACCAAAGTGTTTAATGACCTCTTCGGTAACTCGTCTTGCTTCATTTGGTTTTGTAAGATCACCAGATAGGGCAAACTCTGCGCCAATTTTATCTTTTGTTTCATTAAGAGTGGACTCTGTTCTTGAACAGATTGCGACTTTTACGCCTTCTTTGATAAGGGACTCAGCAATAGCTTTACCGATACCTTGAGATGCTCCAAATACTAATGCCGTTTTTCCAGTGAGATTTAAATCCATTATTTATAATCCTTTACGTTTAGACCTAGCCAATCAAAGGCATTAAGACCTAAAAGTTTAGCTTTTGTTTTATCTGAGAATTCTGAGTTTTCAATTAACTTACCGGGCTCCAATTCTCCAAGCGGAAAAGGATAGTCCGTTCCAAGAGCAATTTTATCTTCGCCCATAAGGTTTGTTATAAATTTTAAGGCCTCTTGATCGTGAACGAGGGAGTCCAGCCAAAATTTTCCAAGGTATTCCCTTGGATTGATATTATTATCGATGGCACATAAATCAGGCCTTACATTAAAACCGTGCTCAATTCTTCCGATTGTTGCGGGGAAAGAGCCTCCACCATGGGCAAAGGCAACTTTTAGTTTTGGAAGTCTTTCAAAAACTCCCCCAAAGATCATAGAGCAAATGGCCAATGAAGTTTCAGCTGGCATTCCCACAAGCCAAGGGAGCCAATATTTTTCCATTCGATCTTTACCCATCATATCCCAAGGGTGAACAAAGATGGACATGCCAAGCTCTTCGGCCGCTTGAAAAACTGGAAAAAGGTTTTCATTATCGAGGTTCCAGTCGTTGATATGAGATCCTATTTCAACACCGGGAATTCCATTTGTTTTTAGTCTTTCTAATTCTTTAATGGCGAGCTTTGGGTCTTGAAGTGGAAGTGTCCCAAGACCAATAAACTTTTTCGAATCTTTATTTACGACTTCAGTAATATGATCATTTAAAAACTGAGCGACATATTCACCGTCCTTAGGTTTGGTCCAGTAAGAGAACATTACAGGGACAGTGGAGAGGACTTGGATGTCTACACCGTGTTTTTCACAATCTGTTTTTCTTGGCTCGGCTTCATAACAGTTGGATTCAATTTTTCTAAAGAACTTACCAGTATCGGAAACCATATCCGCTGAGCAGGAATCACAGTGGTGAAGTTCGATAAATCCATCATAGCCAAATTTGTCTTTAAACTTTGGTATTTCTGGAGGAAGAATATGGGTGTGAATATCTACTTTCATTATTTCCACTCTTTGCCGTTTTGATGACCGCAATTTTTACATTTTTCGTGTTCTGATCCGTAGTAATTGGCAAAAACGGAACCAAATTGTTTTTCTATATCATTTAAATAGAATTCTTCTTCGTAGAGTTTATTCTCGCAATTAAAACAGTACCACTGAAGCTTATCAATATCTTCACCTTCAACTCTTGTCTTTTCTACAACGAGTCCAATAGAACCAGCTGAACGTTGAGGTGAGTGGGGGGTTAAGCGAGGAAGCATAAAGACTTCGCCTTCTTTGATGTGAACTTCGTCTACTTTTCCCTCTAGGTTTATATAGCGTAGAAAAATGTCACCCTCTAGCTGGTAGAAGAACTCATCTGTCATATTGACATGAAAATCAGTTCTCTCATTTGGGCCGCCAACAACCATGACGATAAAACTACTGTCTTTAAAGACACATTTATTTCCAACTGGTGGTTTTAAAAGGTGGCGGTTTTCATCAATCCATTTATTAAAATTAAATGCAGCTAAGTTTCCCATAAGTTCCTCTTAGATTGTGGCGATACACTTTAGTTCAATGGCAATTGGCGTTGGCAAGCAATTGATCTCTATTGTTGTTCTACAAGGCTGGCAGTCTTTAAAGTATTCTTTATAAAGTTCGTTGTATTTTTTAAAGTCATCTTTCATATTTGTAAGAAAGACAGTTACATCGACGAGATTTTCCCAAGAAGAACCAGAGTCTTCCAAGATGGCCTTTACGTTTTTAAAAACACTATGGCATTGAGCTTCAATATCATAATCTTTAATCGTTCCATCATCGTCTAGAGAAACACCTGGTATATCAGTCTTTCCTTTTTCTCTTGGACCAACGCCCGAAAGAAAAAGGAGATTCCCAACCTTTCTAGCGTGGGGATAGGCACCAACTGGTTCTGGGGCAGTATTTGAATTTAGTATTTCGCTCATAATATTCTCTCAATTATTTTTTATACAAATATTTTTAACGTCGCTATAAAACTTTAGGGCATAGGTTCCACCTTCGCGGCCCCTGCCTGACTCTTTCATTCCTCCAAAAGGAGTTCTAAGATCTCGCATCAGCCAAGTGTTAACCCAAACAACTCCTGAGTCGATGGCCGATGCCATTCTTCTGGCCTTTGTATCGTCTTTGGTCCAGATAGAAGCGGACAGACCGTATTCAGTTGAGTTGGCCCATTCAGTGACTTCTTCTTCACTATCAAATGGAGTGATGGTGACGACGGGACCGAATATTTCTTCTTGATTGGTTCTACAATCATGAGCAAGATTTTCTATGATAGTGGGTTCGACAAAAAAACCAGGTAGATCAGCTCTTTTACCACCGATTAAAATCTTTCCACCTTCCTCAACTGCTAAATCAAAGAACGAGATAATCTTATTCATATGGGGCTCTGATACTACGGCCCCTTGATGAGTTTTCGGGTCAAGTGGATCCCCTTGTCTTAATTTTTTAGCTTTCTCAATCATGCCTTCTTTAAATTTTTCATAGATTGGTCTTTCTATAAAGATTCTGGAACCACAAAGACAGATCTGTCCTTGATTCGCAAAGGAGCTTCGCATGGTAACCGATAGGGCCTCATCAAAATCACAGTCGGCAAAAATGATATTAGGATTTTTTCCACCCATTTCAAGGGAGTACTTTTTCATATGGGCACCGCAATTTTTTGCGATAATTTTTCCCGTGGCCGTAGAACCAGTAAAAGACACGGCCTTAATATCTTTGTGAGTTGTAAGGGCGTCTCCTACTTTATGACCAAGACCATGAATCACATTGAGGACACCTTTTGGAAGTCCAGCTTCGTTACATAGTTTTGTAAACATATAAGCGGTCATAGGAGTTACTTCAGAGGGTTTAGCGACTACTGTGTTTCCCGCGGCTAAGGCCGGAGCAATTTTCCAAGTAAATAAGTAAAGTGGAAGATTCCATGGAGAGATACTAACAACTGGCCCGATGGGGGAGTATTCCAAATAATTCTCTCCCATTCCTTCGTCAGAGAATTTTTCCCCTTCGAATTTTAAAATCTCATCAGCGTAATACTCAAGGTTTTTAGAGCTTCTTGGTATATCGACATTTTCAGAAACCTTTAGCGGCTTTCCATTATCGGTGCTTTCCGCTTTAACAAACTCATCGAAGTTTTCTTTTATAAGTGCAGATAGCTTTCTTAAAATATTGGCGCGCTCTTCTTTTGTGGTTTTTTTCCATTCAGGAAATGCGTTTTTAGCTGCTTCGATTGCTTTATTAACATCTTGTTCATCTGAGTCGGCCACAAGGGAGTAAACTTCGCCAGTAGAAGGATTTATATTATCTAAATAGTTTCCGCTAATTGGTTCAACTAATTCGCCGTTTATGAAATTTAGTATTTTTTCCATATCGTTCCTAACTATTCTTTTACGAGGACTGCTCTAACTGGAGAGGCGTCAGCGTCTTTTAATGGAAGAGGGAGAGCTATTAACTTATAGTGACCTTCTTCAACATGAGTTAATACAATTCCTTCAAGAATTGCTAAGTTATGTTTGTAAATTGTTAAATGACTTGAGAGCTCTTTATCTGTGGCCGGGTCTACGCTTGGGGTATCAATTCCAACAAGCTTCACTCCATTTGAAACAAGCACTTCAATAAGCTCTGGCGATAAAGAATTAAAATCTAAGTTCCAGGTATTAGGGTCAGGAAAAGAATTAGTTTTAAAAAGAACTCTAGGGGCCTTAATTTCTTTCTCGCTTAAGTGTTCTGGCTTTATTCTTTCGCTTCTTGGAATACTAACTTCGATGACCTGACAGTCTCCATAATAAAGAGCAAGGTCCCTTTCATGCATTCCCTTTCCATCTTTATGATAATGATTTGGAGCGTCAGTATGAGCACCTAAATGAAGTGTTCCTGAGATAGATGAAAGCCCTAAATGATGACCTTCTTTAAAATCCATCGTCATGTTTCTCTTATATGGAACATCCCCTGGAAAAACAGCGATTTTTTCACTAATTAGAGGGGAAATATCAATGATCGTCTCACTCATAGTCGTCGTCCGGTCTTGTAAGAAAAGCCTAAAAAACATAACATCCCACCATCAATTTATGGAGAAAAGAATGGATCAAAACACCATTAAATCTATTGCTGACGAGCTTCACACGGCCCGTAAAAATACTGCCCCCGTTACCCAATTTTCTGATCGAATTGAGGGACTTACGAGACCTGATGCTTATAGCGTTCAGGAGGAAGGAATCCGTCTTCGGGAAGCTGATGGCGAAAAAGTTATCGGTATGAAAATGGGACTTACTTCAGAGGGAAAAAGAAAGCAGATGAATCTTGATGCTCCTCTTTATGGAGTGCTTACAGATGTTATGCAGGTGGAAAACGGCGGAAAATATTCCATGAAAGGAAAAATTCATCCAAAGATTGAACCCGAGGTAGCCTTTCATATTAAAACCCCACTTAGTGGAAAAGTGACAAGAGAAGAAGTTTTGGCCGCCTGCTCTGGAGTTTATGCATCATTAGAAATTTTAGACTCAAGATATGAGCACTTTAAATATTTCTCAATGGAAGATGTTATTTCCGATAACTCTTCTTCGTCCCATTATATATTAGGTGAGCTTACTACTGACTTCAATCACCTTGATTTAAAGAACTTAAATATGAAAATGTCAGTGAATGGAACTGTGGCCCAGGAAGGAAACTCTGTAGATATTTCTGGGGATCCGGTGGTTTCAGTGATTCAGCTTTGTGAATTACTTGAAGCGAGGGGAAAAGGGATTCCAGCAGATTGCCTTGTCTTAGCAGGGGCAGCGACCGCGGCGGTTGCACTAGAGCCAGGTATGGAAGTCAGTCTTGAGGTAGAAGGGCTAAAGCCAATTAGTGTTTCTATAGGAGAATAAATGCACTATTCAACTGAACATAATAATCTTGAAGCAGCTAAGAAATTAGATAGTGAGGACCCTCTTAAAAAATTTAGAGAGGAATTTACTTTTCCCGATCTCGTTGAAGGAAGGGAGACTTTATATTTTGCTGGTCATAGTCTTGGTCTTCTTCCTAATAGAACAAGAAAAGTTATGGAAGACGAACTTGCTTCATGGGGGAAGTATGGAGTTGAGGGACATTTTTTAGGAGAGCACCCATGGCTTCCCTATCATGAATTTGTGACCGAAAGTTTATCAAGGCTAGCAGGATGTAAGCCATCTGAAGTTGTGGCCATGAATACACTGACAAGCAATCTTCATTTAATGCTTGTTAGCTTTTATCGTCCTACAAAATCTAAATTTAAAATTTTAATAGAGAATAACACCTTTCCAAGTGATAAATACGCCGTGGATTCCCAGGCCCGCTTTCATGGCTTCGATGCCAGTGAGGCCGTTGTTGAATTAAGGCCAAGAGAAGGTGAGTACCGTGTTCGCGAAGAAGATATTGTTAATCAGATTGAAGAGCTTGGTGATGAGCTTGCTTTAATTATGCTTGGAAACTGTAATTACTTATCAGGTCAGTGCTTTGATATGAAAACTATTACTGAGCTTGGGCATAAGTATGGAGCTTTTGTTGGCTTCAATCTTGCTCATGGTGCTGGAAATATCGAACTCGACCTTCACGATAAGAATGTGGATTTCGCCGTTTGGTGTTCGTATAAATATTTAAATTCTGGTCCAGGTGGAATTGCGGCTGCTTATGTACATGAAAAACATCATGGGCAAAAAGATATCCCAAGATTTGAAGGTTGGTGGGGAACTAATAAAGAAACTCGTTTTAAGATGGGTCCAAACTTTGATCCAATCCCAACAGTTGAAGCCTGGCAGTTAAGTAATCCACCTATCTTTCAGCTAGCAGCGCTTAGATCAAGTATGCAGTTATACGATGAGGCTGGCTTAAAGAATTTAAAAGCTAAGAGTATTAAAATTACAAATTACTTAGAATTTTTATTAAAAGAAAATGTGGGAGACTTTGTTGAAATTATGACTCCTCCCTATGAAGAAGGAAAGCAGACTCGGGGTTGTATGTTATCTCTTCGATTTAAGAAAAATCCAAAAGAGTTAAATAAAGTTTTAGGGGATAAGGCCGTTATATGCGACTTTAGGGAACCTGATATTATTAGGGCCACTCCTATACCTCTCTATAATTCTTTTGAAGACTGTTTTAATTTTGTTCAAGTGCTTAAGGAGTTTGCGAATGCCTAGTGTAATCGTTGGCGCAGGTCTTGTAGGTTCACTACTGGCCATAACTCTAAAAAAACGCGGAGAAGACGTGATTCTTTTTGAAAGAAACACAGATATGCGTTTAGAAGAACTAGGTGCAGGTCGCTCGATTAACTTAATCATTACTTCTAGAGGATTAAATGCCGTTAAAAAAGTAGGAATTCTTGAAGATGTTTTGGCCCTTACTATTCCAGTGACGGGGAGAATGATGCACTCAAGAGAGGGTGAGCAAACTTACCAGCCCTATGGAAAAGATCCAAGCGAATGTAACTTCTCTGTCTCTAGAGCAGAACTTAATAAGCTTCTTATGACAAAGGCCGAGGAGGCCGGAGTTGAAATCATTTTTGGCCATAGTGTTCATAAGATAGATGTGGATAAAGATGAAATATATTTTACGGGTCCAAGTAAAATAGAAAGAACTGAAAAGTTTGATCGCATCTATGGAACGGATGGAGCAAATTCGGCTGTTAGAAAAGAACTCTTAAAATTAATTCCTGATTCAAAAGAATCCATGGACTTAATCAATGCTGACTATAAAGAACTATTTATGCCAGCTACCACCTCTGGTGATTACGCTATTGAAAAAAACGCCCTACATATTTGGCCAAGGGGCAACCATATGCTTATGGCCCTTCCAAATCTAGATGGAAGTTTTACGATGACTCTTTATCTTCCAAGGGAGGGTGAGAACTCTTTTGAAAACTTAAAAACAAAAGATGATCTTCAAAAATATTTTAGCGAAAACTACGCAGATTCCATCCCCCTAATGCCAAATTATAAGGAAGACTTTTTTGAGAATCCTCAAGGGATTCTCGGTACGGTACGGGCAAATCCTTGGAACTTTTCTGATAGGATTTGCCTCTTAGGGGACGCCGCTCACGCTGTCGTCCCGTTCTTTGGTCAAGGCATGAACGCAGGATTTGAAGACGTTACTTGTTTAATGGATTGTATTGAACAAAGTGCTGGCAACTGGAAAGCAGCTTTTGATAATTATTCAAAAAATCAAAAGCCAAATGGAGATGCCATTGCAGATATGGCCATTGAAAACTTTGAAGAGATGTCGGATAAAGTCGGGGATGAGCGCTTTTTATTCTTTAAAAAAGTAGAAAATGAACTTCAAAAAAGATTTCCAGACAAGTTTCGAAGTCGCTATGGAATGGTGGTTTATACTTTGATCCCTTACTCTTACGCTCAGGAAGCTGGAAAAATTCAATGGGATATAATTGAAGAAATCGCCGTAGAGAAAACTGATTTAGATTCAATCGATTGGAAATTAGCTGAAAGCCTAATCGATGAGAGATTAGTACCATTTCAAAATAAAAATGATGTAAGCTTAGATCGTTATAAACATTAATAAAAAGGTCATTATGAAATCAATGAAATGCGATATGTGTGAAAAAGAATTTGAAGCAGAAGACTTCGATGGCTGGTTTGGTCAAATGAAAAGTCATTATATGACAGATCATGCGGACTTCATGAAAGAAAGCCAAAACAAATCTAAAGAAGAGGGCATGAAGTGGATGGCCGATATGAAGGCCAAGTTCGAAGCCCTTTAAGAAAAGTGAAAATCTAATTCTTTCTTAACTTCATCGGGAAGTACTGGAAGCAGACTTCTTGGGATTAAGAAAGTTGAAAGATTATAAAGATCTACAAAGACCCTATTATTTTCCGCAGCTCTTTTTAAGTACTCATGCCCTGATGAGCCACCGGTTCCAATCTTTGTCCCAAGCATACGATGGGCCATCATTGAATGGCGGTAGCGCCAAGTTGTAAAGTTCTCATCTATGTCCATAAGAGCGGTCAAAATATTAAATGGCTGATTTAAAATAGGCTCATCTCTATAAAGAAGAATAAAAAGAGCGTTGAGAGTCGCTTTTTGAGAAAACTTTCTTTCTCGTTTCTCAATTAACTCATTGTGAACATCTTCATTAAATAAACTTTCAAATGTTTGCCTTGTTATTCCAAGGTAGGCAAGCTGACCTTCCATTTCTTTTTTTCCAAAATGGTCTTCATTACCACGGATGATTTTCTCATCACGAGTCAGCATTGTTTCAACAGACTTATTGTACTCACTCCAAAAATCGAAAGATTGATTGGCCGTAAAAGGAACTCTCTCAAGCCAGCCTTCTAGTAGCTTTAAAAAGCTTGGCTGTTCTTCGATCTTTAAAAGTTTAGCCCTATCTTTTTCACTTAGGCGTCCAAGAAAATACTCTCTATCAACGGCGATTCTATCTTTGGTCCCAAGTCCAAGAAGAATTTCTATTTCTCTAAATTGAACAGACTGAAATCCAGAAGCAGGGATTAATAGATCTCTGAACTCCAAGAAGTCCATAGGTGTCATCGTTTCCATGACCTCAAGTTGTGTTAAGAGCAGGCCTTGGATCTTTTTGATTCTCTCAAGCCTTGCAACTACTGTTGATAGAGATTTCTCTTCAACACTTTTTTCACCAAAGGTTGAGTAAACACTTTTAAGCTCATGGATAATTTGTTTGAACCAGAGTTCATAAACCTGATGAACCAAAATAAAGAGCATTTCATCATGACACTCCGAGCCGATCTTTTTCGATTCAGGGAGCTGTGCGTCTAATAGCTTATCTAGTTGTAAATAGTCACCGTAGTAAACAGGTTCTCTTGGGCCCATATTAATCTCCATTAATCAGTGTTTACCTTCTAATTTTTTTCTAAGCAAGCTGACAATGAACAGCTCCTCTTTTTGTTGCCTAATGTGTTAATGCTCGGTATATAAACCGCTCTTTTCAATCGAGATTTACACGATGCGTATAAAGTACTTTAGTGCGATACAAATTTTGCTAACTTTCCTCCTCCTTTTATTAGGCGGCTTAGTCCATAACACGGAATCTAGTTTGGCCTGTCCTGATTGGCCTCTTTGTTACGGCCAAGTATTTCCTAAAATGGAAGGTGGAATCTTAATTGAACATAGCCATAGATTACTTGCCACTTTAGTTGGGATCTTTTCCATCTTTATTGTTTTCTTCACTCATAAAGCTAGAAATATTTCTAAAGAAAACTCCCATGCAAATATTGTGGCCTGGGCCTCTCTTGGGACAGTAATCCTTCAAGGTTTATTGGGGGGAATAACTGTTATCTATAAATTGCCAACTGTCGTTTCAACCAGTCATTTGGCCCTTTCAATGATCTTCTTTTGTTTGATCATTTATTTTTATCATTATTGGACTTGGAAAGTATTAAAAGAAGAGCCCATAGTCTTAACAGATGAAACTAAGGAAAACTGGACTGCCAGCTTTAAGCAGCTTTGGTTTGCCGGCGGCATTCTTGTTTACTTACAAATTGTTCTTGGGGCATTCATGAGACATTCCGGTGCGGGAGTTGCCTGCGGCCTTGGAATGAAAAATAGTCTTATGTGCTTTGATAACGAAACTTGGTCCCATCACTTATGGCCAATTAGTCTTCCAGCCGAAGTACATATGACTCATAGGTGGATGGCCCTGCTACTAACGATCGTTTCTATTAGCTTAATGGTAATGAGCTTTAAGAGGCTTTCAAAAATAGAACTTAAGGGTGAGTCAAAAAAGTTTTTGGGACTTTGGTCAGGACTGTTTTTTGCTGCCATTATTTTTCAGGCCACACTTGGAATTTTAACAGTTGGAATGAACTTAGCGGTTACACCGACAACTCTTCACTTAGGTGGAGGAGCTCTTTGTTTGGCCATCGCCTGGAAAATGTTTCTAAACCTTTGGACTATAGAAAGAGATACTTTTAGTGGTGATCTCGTCAATACACTTTCTGATTATGTCTCGCTGGCAAAGCCAAGACTTGCTGGCCTTGTTATGACCACAGTCCTAATTGGAATGTTACTAGCTCCTGGGGAGTTAACTTTCTTTTTATCTGTTAAGAGTATGTTCTTTGTCTTTTTAGTTGTGGGCGGTGCCTGCTCTTTAAATTGTTATATGGAAAAAGATGTAGATGCCTTAATGGAAAGAACTAAGGATCGCCCTCTTCCAACCGGTAGGTTATCAACAAAAGCAGTTTTAACTTTTGGTGGAACAATATCCGCGATTGGTTTTGCTGGACTATTTTTAACCGTTAATTGGCTAACTGCCGTTCTTGCTATCGTTGCTTGGGTTTTCTATTTGGCACTTTATACGCCTATAAAAACAAAGAGCGATTCGGCACTTTATTTCGGGGCAATACCGGGAGCGATTCCGCCATTATTAGGTTGGACGACGGTAACTGGAAGAATGGACACATTAGCTTGGATCCTTTTTGGATTCTTGTTTTTATGGCAATTGCCGCATTTCTTGGCCATTAGCATTTATTATCTTCAAGATTATTCTGCGGCGAATATAAAGATCGTTCCCCAGAGAAAAGGAGGTCGAAAAACCTCAATAGATATTTTTGTTTATACTCTAGGTCTATTGGCCCTATCTTTGACACCGCATTATTATGGATATACTGGAACAACCTATGCAATTGTCGTTTTTGTTCTAGGGGCAGCGTTTCTTGGTCACTCTGGAATGGGTGTTTTTAAAGTTGAAAACGATGTGGCCTTCAAATCTTGGGCGAGACAATATTTTTGGGGATCAGTTTTTTATCTTCCTCTTGTGCTGGGCGCAATTCTCTTTTTAAAATAGTTCATCATCAAATCTCTAAACATTGAATATCAGCTAGAAAATACGTCTAGAAAGCATTATAATTAGCCGGAATAACTTACTTTATACGTATTAATTTTCTCAACCGAAGAAGGGATGAGTGTATGAGCTTTTTACTTACTCCGGCCGTCGCAAAGACTGGTGATCAATTTACTTTATGGCAAAGATTTTTACCGCCTGAAGATATTTCTGAAAATGGTCACTTAATCGATTGGCTTTTTAATTACACCACAACATTGAATGTTTTCTTTTTCATTTTAGTTTGTGCAGGTCTTTTTGGTTTTTCTTTTTTGTATCATAGAAAAAGACATCCAAAGCCTTACTACACATATGGAAATAAAAAAGTACATGTCATGATCGCTACCGTTATCGGTGTTGCAGTTTTTCTTGGTGTCGATTTAAACATTACAAGAATTTCAAATAATGACTTTATGAATGTTTTTGCAAAGTGGCCTGGTGAAGATGAGGACATTGTAAGAGTTGAAGTTCTTGCTCAGCAATGGATGTGGAATTATCGCTATGCTGGTCGCGACGGTGTCTTTAACACTGACGACGATGTTGTAACAACTAATGATCTAAGAGTTCCTACTGGTAAAAAAATTGTTTTTCAAATTATCAGTAAAGACGTGATTCATTCTCACTTCCTTCCAAACGCAAGAAGAAAAGTAGATGCAATTCCAGGTCGTTTAACTCGTATGTGGGTAAAGCTTAAAAAGACTGGAGTATACGATGTTGCTTGTGCGGAGATGTGTGGAACTTTTCATTACAGAATGCAGGCGAAGATGACGGTTTATACACCTGAAGAATATCAAGCATGGTTAGAGGAAGCTGAAAGGCTTGCCTTAGAAACTAACGATACAGAAGTCGCAGATAATTACTGGGGCTGGAAGTGGAATAAGTAGACGCGATTGCGTTTTTAGTTAAGAAGTTTACTGGAGAAAATAATGGCATCTTTTGAACAACATATGCACCCGAAGCCAACAACTTTCATTTCGAAATATATTATTTCGTATGATCATAAAGTTATTGGTAAGCAGTTCCTTTGGTACGGAATCCTTGGATTAGGTATCGGTGGAATGATGGCCCTTTTGATTCGTTGGACCCTGGCATTTCCTGGTGAAGCATTTCCAATTCTAGGACATTTTCTTTTCCCTGAAACTAACGGTGTTGTTCCACCAGATGTATATGCCATGCTTTTTACAATGCACGGTACGATCATGATCTTTTACGCCATTACACCAATTTTGATTGGGGCGTTTGGTAACTTTTGTATTCCGCTGATGATTGGAGCGAGGGATATGGTCTTTCCGACTTTAAATATGCTCTCCTTTCATTTTGCTGTTCTCTCTTTTGTTTTATTACTTGCTGGTTTATTTACTCCACTTGGAGCAGCTGCAGGTGGTTGGACTTCTTATCCGACCCTATCAACTTTAGTAGGCTCCCCTGGAATTGGGCAGACACTTTGGACCTTAGCCATTTTTGTTCTTGGTGTTAGTTCAACAATGGGTGCTATTAACTATATTACGACAATTATTGTTTTACGTGCTCCAGGTATGGGTTATTTCGATATGCCTTTAACTGTTTGGGGTCTTTGGCTTACGGCCATTCTTAACGCCATCTTCCTTCCTGTTTTAGGGGCTGGTTGTTTACTTCTAATTTTTGACAGAACTTTTGGAACTCAGTTCTTCTTGGCCGGAGCAGCAGCGACAAACGGTGTCGGGGACCCTGTATTATTCCAGCACGTTTTCTGGATCTTTGGTCACCCTGAAGTTTATATTCTTATTCTTCCAGCGTGGGGAATGGTTTCTGACTTCTTATCTTTCTTTGCCAGAAAACCAGCATTTGGAGCAAAGGCGACAGCTCTTGCCATGACTTCAATTACTATTCTTTCAACACTTGTTTATGGTCACCATATGTTTACGACTCAAATGAGTCCGTTACTGACACAGAGTTTTATGACTCTTACGATGACCATTTCTATTCCATCAGCGATCTTTTTTGCTAACTGGCTCGGAACGATTTGGAAGGGGTCTATTAGGTTTACCTCACCTATGCTTTTTTCATTAGGTGTTGTTTTCGTATTTGGACTTGGAGGACTTACTGGTCTTTATTTAGGAACAGTTACAACTGATATTTATCTACATGATACTTATTTTGTTGTTGGTCACTTCCATTACACCATGGCCGCATCGGTTCTATTGGGTGGTTTCGCAGCTATCTACTTTTGGATGCCAAAGATGTTTGGTGTGATGATGAATGAGACTTGGGCAAAAATTCACTTTTGGGGAACAATGCTAGGTCTAAATATTGTTTTCTTTGGAATGATGCTTGTTGGTTATGCAGGTATGCACAGAAGATTATACAACCCATTTGTGTACGAATTTTTAGAAAAAACAATTCCAATCAATACATGGATTACTTGGGGAGCTCTAATTATGGGTGCTTCACAGATTATCTTTGTGATTAGCTTTATCTACGCTGTCTTTTTTGAAAAAGAAAAAGCGGGCGATAATCCTTGGGAAGTTGGAACTCTTGAATGGACTATTCCATCACCAGCTCCTCACTACAACTTTGACAAGATTCCAGTAGTAAAATGTGGTCCTCATGAACTTGGGAACCCTTCATTAACTGGTGATAGAGATTTTCAATATCAAACTGAAGAATTGGTACAAGCTTAAGGATTTATGAGTAACGAGTTTACCGCTGACACATTAAACGGAACAATTAAGGAACAGTATGTTTCTAATATTTCCATGATTGTAACTTTAGTATCTTTTACGATGCTATTTGCAACAATGTTTCTCGGTTATGCTCTTTATAGATTAACCTCAGAGACTTGGCCGCCCATGGGAATGGAGTCCGTATCTTTGGGACTTCCAATTTTAAGTACGGTGATTATCGCACTAAGCTCAATTTCTTTTTGTATGTATGAGAGAAGTTATGCCAAGAGTGATGCTCAATCTTCATGGCTTTGGGCCACTAGCGCTTTTGGAACTCTCTTTTTGGTTTCTCAATTAATGCTTTGGAGCTCATTACAGGCTTCTGGTTTATACGCCAGTAGCGGAATTTTTGGTTCCATTATCTATGCTTTTACGTGGGTGCATTCTGCTCATATTTTGATGGGACTTGGGGCATTAGCTTGGCTTGGTTTAAGAATTAAAAGAAAGAAAGCAATTCTTATGACAGTAAAGAATGTTGGTAAGTTTTGGCATTTCTTAGGAATTGTTTGGTTAATAATGTTTATAACTATTTTTGCAATATAGGGAAGAAGAGGACGAGTATGAAAATGTCACTCAATCTAGTTTTAATTGGATTAGCTGTATTTAGCTTCGGTTGTCAGGATAATCACTTTAAAGAAGACGTGATTATGGCCGGCGGAAGATATGTTAAATCGGATACTTTGAATTATGGGAAGTCGATTTACACTGAATACTGTATGGCCTGTCACGGTGTTAATGGAGACGGTGCAGGTGTTGCCGCTAAAGGAATGGCTGTTCCTCCGAGGAACTTCAAACTTGGTTTAATTAAGTTTGGTAATGTGGCCTCTGGAGAGTTAACTCACGATGACGCTATTGCAAAATCATTACATGAAGGACTAAAAGGAACAGCAATGCTTCCTTGGGATTTATCAGAGAATCAAACTGACGCCGTTATTCAATATATTAAAACTTTTGCCCCTAAGACTTGGATTGGAAAAGAAAAAGAACTTGGTGAAAAGATAGAAATCACAAAGGATCCTTTTGGTCTTGCTCGTAAGACTCTTGCTATTGAAAAAGGAAAAGCTGTTTATCATGCAGTAGCAAATTGTCAGTCTTGTCACAGAGGTTACGTAACTCTTAATGAGTACAATGATATCTTAAGCGCAGCTGGTGAAGATAAAGTAAGTGAGCTTGATGAAGACTTCTATAAAATCAAGCTTCAAGATTCTGATCACGGATACGCTACTATGCCGCCAGATTTTACCTGGCATGATGTTCGTTCAGGGCAAACTGTAGAAGATCTTTATCTTCGTTTAGCTGCAGGTGTTGGTGGAACTGGGATGCCAGCCTGGAAAGGAACAATTGAAGATGATGAAATTTGGGCCGCGGCTTATTATGTTCGTTACTTAATGGACCTTAAAGATGCTCCAGAAAGAAAAGAGTTTATGTCGAGGTTTAAGTAAGAATGACCACTAGCTCATTAGGCTATATTCGCGAGAAATCAAAAGTTGAGAAGCTGATTAGAAAGCCAATTTTTTGGATTCTTTTCTGTTCTCTCAGTGTTCTTATTCCCGTACTTAAAACGGTAAATCGTGAACTTCCTCCTGAACTTCCTGTTCTTTTTAAAGTACCAGAGTTCAATTTTACTAATCAATATGGCCAAGAGTTTGGATCTAAAGATTTAAAAGGAAGAATTTATTTAGCAAATTTTCTTTTTACGACTTGTCCGACGACTTGTCCGGCTCTAGTTAACCAACTAAAGACGGTTCAAAAAAGAGTAAGAGGCTTAGGTCAAAAAGTTGCCATCGTTAGCTTTTCGGTTGATCCAAAGAACGACACACCAGAAGTTCTAAAGAAGTATGCTAAAAAAACAAAAGCTAATCCTTTTGTTTGGACTTGGTTAACGGGTGATCGGGCTGAATTAAAAGAATTACTTGTTCATGGTTATAAAGTTCCCATGGGTGATGGCATGACGATAGATAAAAAAGTTGATCGTAGTGATGTTTCAATTTGGGATATTGCTCATTCAAATAAAATTGTTCTTGTAGATGTGGCCGGACAAATTAGAGGTTATTACGGAACAGATTATGAAGGTGTTAATAAATTAATGATTGATTTAGGATTATTGGCCAATAGGACTTTTAATCCTTAAGCCCAGTTGGGCAGGAGTATGATATGGCAGATGGAGCTCATAAGAGTCACACTAAAGAGTATATGTTCATTTTTGGACTGCTTACTCTTTTAACTGTTCTCGAACTTTTTATTCCAGGAATGGATAATCTTTCTAAATTTGCAAAAGGTTCAGGTCTAACGGCCCTTGCAATTGGTAAGGCATTCTTAGTGGCATATTTCTTCATGCACTTAAAGGAAGAGAAAGCTTGGATGAAGTTTGTAGCTGCAATTCCTATTTCAGCAGCATTATACGCGATTGTGGTCGTGTTAGAATCGATGGCGAGGTAATTAATGGAAGCAAAACAATCTAGTATCGTAACGAACGAAGTTTATACTCTTAAAGAAGGGCAATTCTATCTGCCTACTTGGGGAGTTATCGTGGTTTTAATTATTGCTTTACTTACCTTAAAGACATTTATTTACATCAAAGATGAGAAGAGACACGGGAAGTGATACGCGAGTATCACTAATCCCAAGTCTGCAGTTACTTAGGTAGCCGCGAGTTACTTTTCAAAACTAACAGAAAGCATCTTATCCCCACGCCTAACTTTTTCAATTAGATCAAGACCTTCAACAACCTTTCCAAAAATAGTGTATTTTCCATCGAGGTTCTTAAGAGTGTTTAAAGCAATGTAGAACTGTGAATCTGCGCTATCTGGGTCTTGAGCCCTGGCCATGGCAACGGTGCCTTTTACGTGTTGAAGGCTATTAAATTCTGCTTTTAGGTTCTGGCCACTACCTCCGGTTCCATTTCCAAGAGGATCACCACCTTGAATGACAAAGTTTGGAACTACTCTATGAAAAGTCAGTCCATCATAAAAACCCTTCTCAATTAACTGAATAATTCTTGTTGTGGTGTTGGGTGCATGCTTTGGGTAAAATTTAAAAACGATATTTCCATGAACCGTCTTTATTGTGGCCTTTGCCTCTGAAAGGTCTTCAGGACCCACCTTTAGGTCATTTGCCGTAACTTGGCTTGAAGTAGGAGTGGGCTCTGTTTCTGTTTTTTGCTTATTGTCATTGGTACAGGATGAGCCAAAATTAAGGATTAGCGCAGCGAGCATAAGTGTAGTCATTTTTTTCATTTTGGATGTCCTTTTCCGAGTAAAATTTCTTCTTTAGCCTAGTATAGAAAAACCTTAATTTTTTTCAATAAAAAAGGGCTTTTGCAGTTGACATGAATCATCGTTTCCAATATTTTCACGCTTACGTTTTGAGACCGTTTTTTTAAAACTCTTGTGGAAATTTGGGGGTGTAGCTCAGTTGGGAGAGCACCTGCTTTGCACGCAGGGGGTCGCAGGTTCGACTCCTGTCATCTCCACCATTTTTTTAAGAAAACGATTTCAGATAGATCTTTAACATTTTAATAAAAGAATAAAGTTTCTCATTCGAGCAATCGATTGAGATGACCAAGACGAGAAAGGTTGTATGTTAAACACATACTTTTTTTAAACTCTGGCGAGTTTAGATCCCGTAGATGATACCAGTTAAATGTTGTTGTGATTGCCTAGTGCAGTCCAGTTGATT
>PBIO01000013.1 GCA_002720865.1 Halobacteriovorax sp. | reverse complement strand
CAATGAATAATGATATAGTAAGAAGTCATTTTAAAAATTTTAAGAACCTAACGGCCAGCTATTCGAATAACAAGAACAAAGTTGAGGCAATAAACGCAGATTTAAGAAATAAGAAGTTTGATATATTATTGCTGGCATCCGATGATATGGTCCCTGAAATCCCAGGATATGATCTCCTTATAAAGGAAGCAATGTATAAAAACTTTTCAGATACCGACGGTGTACTTTGGTTTTTCGACGGATTTAGGAAAGACTTGAATACTCTTTGTATTTTAGGGAAAAAATACTATGATAGGTTTGGTTATATCTACAATCCAGAGTATGCTACATGGTTTTGTGACAATGAGTTTACTATAGTTGCCCATTTGTTGGGAAAACAAAGATTTTTTGATCATGTGATTATCAGGCATATGCACCCTGATATAATAAAGCAAGAACATGATGCAACATTTGATAGAAATAATAATCCTGCAGAAGTAAAAGCCGATGAGGCATTATTTTTATCTCGAAAAGAAATTGACTTTGATGTGCCACAATTATTGATAGCAGACAAGGAACGTCAACAGGCACAACCCAAGCCGGTGCCCCCAAAGAATAAGAGTAAGTCTAGAAAGTCAACTCGAAAGAATAGAAAGAAGCGAAGAAAGTAAATGTTAGTAACTACTGTAATGAATTATTCTGATGAGAAGGAATATAATCTGATGTGTAAGGGATGGATAAAGTATGCTCTCTTACATTTTCCAGATAGTGAGATAGCAATATTGACAAAAGGCCTCCCACCCAGTGTGCAGGATTATGCAAATGAAAATAATATAAATGTTATGATCTGTAGCCCAACTGATGAAATTAATTTCGGCCAAAATCAAAAGGCAACCCATAATGTATGCTTCAAGCTTTTTAACCTGTGTAAGTTATCTGAGAAATTTATCTTCATTGATGCAGATGCATTTATAGTTTCCCCAGGATCGGCCCTGATTAAAGCATCGGGTGACCAGGGGTTTATTGCAGTGAATCATCAACTAATACCTGGCCATACTGATCACTTAAAGGAACCGGTGCTAAATTCTGGTGTTATGGCTGTTTCTGATATTAAACTTTTTAGGTGGGAAAATTTCAAGAGTATACTTCATAGAGATAGAGGTTTTGTGTATCCAGGTACAGATCAGTCACTAATCAACAGTTATTTTAAGGGTATCGGAT
The DNA here is from genome assembly GCA_002720865.1 of Halobacteriovorax sp. Taxonomy (GTDB): domain Bacteria; phylum Bdellovibrionota; class Bacteriovoracia; order Bacteriovoracales; family Bacteriovoracaceae. The sequence goes on along the minus strand of PBIO01000013.1, from coordinate 107,671 downwards.
ATGATTATACACATAAAGATATTGGGTTTGGTTGGAATAGTTGGGCTGCACATACAAAGTGGGAAGAAGGGGTACCATTTTGTAGAGGCTTAAATGTTGAACACCCAGTTCACATAAACCATTATTGGTATGATGCAAAACCCTGGAATATTAATTGCCCTCTTTATAAGAGCATGATTAATAACCACTTCAGAGATTAGGAGCTTAGTATGGGATTAGGAATTAAAGCAGCCCCCTTTAAGGACGGTGTATTTTCTTTTAACGGAGAGTTTTCTTGGGAGTTAGTATTTGCAATTCCAACTGCATATATGTTGTTAAAAGAAGGCAAATTAAAAATGACAGAAAGTTGTGGCGCTACTAGTCCATTTTATTATTTTTCGCCTTCTCATAAAGAGTCATTAGCTAGAAAACACAGCATATATATGGGTGATAATTATGTAGACTTATATAGACATAATTTAGATATTTCTAAGTTTATATACCCACCCTTTAAAGAAAAGTTTGGGGGCCTACTGGAATCAACACCAGGTTTAAGCAGCAAATTATTAGTAGTAAATAATAAAAGTTGTAGCGAGTGGAACGGCCCACCTAGAAATAGGATAGAGATAGACGAACTAAGATTAATTTTTGAAGAGTTTTTAGATCATGATATTGTCTATATAAGACCCACGAACAATCTAGATTTTCCGGATCCCCTTCAAGGCAATATTCAATTTAATGATTATGACCTGGTCAAAAAATATGATAACATTTATACTGGAAACGATTTAATGAAGCTTTGGAATGTTGACTTTAATACCATGCAATTAATGGCCCACTCACTTTCTGAAAAACATATTTCTATTTGTGGAGGAAATGCAATCATTGCATCATATTTTGGGGGGACAAACATTATTGTTGATAAATACCTCCCACCTAATGCGCCTCGTGTTGTCCCTGGTGATATGTCCTTGCGTGGGGTTTGGAAAACTGACTCTTACTTAAAAGACATTAACGGTTCAAGAATAATTGGTGTTAATAATATTGATGAGTTGTCGTCTGCACTTCAAGAATTAAAGTAATGGAAGGCCTATAAGGTATGCATGATAGTTCAATGAAAAATATGGGATATTTTGCCAAAAAATATCTAGGCCTAATAAATGTTAGTGAGCTAGCGATATGAGAGTATTAGTAACCGGTGCATCAGGAATGGTCGGTCATTCCTTTAGGGAGAACATTAAGCTCCCATACAGTTATCACTTTATTTTTTTGGATTCTAAGGATTGTGATCTAACAGATCGCCAAGCAACATTTAAATTGTTTGAGGAAACCAAACCAGATTATGTTATTCATTTAGCTGCAAAGGTTGGTGGAGTAAAAGGGAATACAGATTATGTTGCGGATTTTTATACACAAAATATCCAAATGAATACCAACGTCTTAGATGCAGCGTATATTTTTAAGGTTCGGAAAGTTGTTTCTCTTTTAAGTACATGCGTCTATCCTGATTCTGCGACATATCCATTAACAGAAGATCAGGTTCATAAAGGTCCACCTCATAGGTCAAATTTTGGGTATGCATACGCAAAAAGAATGTTAGATATCCAGTCCCAGGCCTATCGCCAACAATATGGTTGCAACTTTATAACTGCAATACCAAATAACCTATTTGGTGAGAATGACAACTTCCATCTAACAGATGGCCATGTTATTCCAGCGCTAATTAGGAAAATATACGAAGCAAAAAATGCCGAAGAGCCAATTGTAACACTATGGGGTGATGGATCACCTCTCCGAGAATTCACGTATTCAGATGATGTTGCTAGGTTGCTTCTTTTTCTATTAGAAAAATATAATGGAACCGGGCCCATTAATATTGGTAATACTGGTGAGATTAGTATTAAGGAAGTTGCAAATAATATTATAGAGAATATCGGGTATGAGGGAAATATAGTGTGGGATACATCAATGCCTTCTGGCCAATACCGAAAACCATCTTCAAATAATAAATTGATGGAAATGAGATGGTATCCTTATTCCGATTTTAAGACATCATTGAAAAGTACATGCGATTGGTTTAAGACAAAATACCCAAATGTCAGGGGTATTAATTGAACAGTTCATATTAGCATGTTATAATATTTTTAAAGGAGTTTCAAAACATGAAAACAGTGTTGATTACCGGGGTTGCAGGTCTTTTAGGGGCCAATTTTTCGAAGTATCTATTAAACAATGGGTATAATGTAGTAGGGATTGATGACTTATCCGGAGGCTTTAAAAGCTCTGTAGATGAAAGGGTCGATTTTTATGAAGTAGATCTTAAAGATCATGATGATGTTGATCGAGTATTTCGTAGCACAGACCCTGATTATGTTTATCATTTTGCAGCATATGCCGCTGAAGGGCTTAGCCCATATATTAGGCGCTACAATTATATGAATAATGTTGTCTGTTCTGCAAATGTTATTAATGCATGTATTAATTTTGGGGTACAGAAGGTTATCTTTACATCATCAATGGCTGTATATGGCGAAGGCAATCCCCCCTTCACAGAGGATCAGCCCCAGACTCCTGAGGATCCTTATGGCATCGCAAAGTATGCTGTCGAAATGGATCTTAAATTAGCCAAAGAGCAATTTGGTCTGGATTATTCAATTGTCCGCCCGCATAACGTTGTAGGGACGTATCAAAATATTTGGGATAGATACCGTAATGTTATCGGCATCTGGATCCGCCAGTCAATGCGTGGCGAGCCTCTTACAATTTTTGGTGACGGAACTCAGGTACGTGCTTTTTCTGACATTAAGTTCTATATGGAACCGTTTGAGAGGCTCATGACAGAATATAGTGGCGAAACGTTCAATATCGGTGCTGATAAGGAATGGACTATTAACGAAGCTGCAAATTTGGTAGCTAAGGTAGCTAGGGATTTTGGTTATGAACCAGGAATTGTACATCTAGAAAAAAGAAATGAAGTCCACACAGCATACTCAGATCACACAAAGGCCAAGAATCTTTTAGGTTTTCAGGATGATACAAATCTTGAGGAGACAATTAAGGAAATGTTTACCTGGGCAGAGGCTCAACCTGCACATGAAGTAGCATATTTTGATTATGAAATTGAGAAAAACCTATATAGTTTCTGGAAAAAGTAATGCCCAAGACAGCCCTTATTACCGGGATAACCGGACAAGATGGTTCATATCTGGCCGAGTTTTTATTGGGTAAAGGCTATGATGTTGTCGGCATAAAGCGCCGCACATCCCTTATTACAACTGATCGAGTAGATCACATTTATAATAATAAAAATTTTACCATGGTGTATGGGAACTTACATGATGCAACATCAATATATAGCATCATTGATAAGTACCGTCCGGATGAGATTTATAATATTGCAGCACAATCACATGTCCGGGTTTCATTTGATGTACCGGAAGAAACTGTCGATAGCATAGCACTCGGAACATTACGTCTATTAGAGGCCACAAGGCTGCTATGTCCAGATGCCAGGTTCTATCAGGCGTCCTCTTCTGAAATGTATGGGGATAACCCAATGGTACCACAGAATGAGGAAACAAGAATGACTCCTGCATCTCCTTATGCATGTGCAAAGCTGTTTGCACATAACCTTATAAGGAATTATAGAATAAGTTATAATATGCATGCATCTTCAGGAATCCTGTTTAACCACGAGTCGCCCCGCCGCGGCGAGACTTTTGTAACTAGAAAAATTACAAGGGCAGCTGCAAGAATTAAGTTAGGTCTCCAAGACAAGTTATATCTTGGAAACCTAGATGCCAAGCGGGACTGGGGATATGCCGGTGATTACGTAAAGGCCATGTGGTTGATGCTACAGCAAGATGAACCTGATGATTATGTTATTGCAACCGGACAAACTAAAACGGTACGCGAGTTTTTAGAGCTAGTTTTTGATTATGCAGGTTTGGATATTGATGATCATGTTGAGTTCGATTCTAGATTTCTTCGTCCTCATGAAGTGCCTATATTATTAGGTGACCCTTCTAAAGCTAAAGAAAAATTAGGGTGGTCTCCAACAGTTGATTTAGATACGTTGGCAAAGATGATGTATAGGGCTGATTTTAAAATAGCTCAGGATGAACAAACTTTAGTAACTAATCGCTGAACAATCATGTAGAGGTTTGTATAATAAACTATGACTAATTTTCCCACAAATAAGCCTCATATATCATACTCTGAGGTCCGGACCTGGAAAGAATGTTCTTGGCGTCATAAACTCCAGCAGATTGACAAAATTGATACATTTGAAGTATCACCATTTCTCGATTATGGCACCATAGTTCATGAAGCGTGTGAGCATTTTTTAAAGACCCGTGAACTAGATCTTGAGAAGATGGCAGCATCGATTCGTCAAGCATGGGAAAAACGTGGCTATGATTCAGATGAATATATTAATAAGCAGAAGTTAATAGCTGAGGCAAAAGGGAATAAGCCTTGGCCTCATAACTATGTGGATTCATGGGTCGAATGGGCGACCAATGCCATTTCAGATCTGCCAGCTTTTATGGACAAAGCTTTTCCAGGTTGGGAATATGTTGCTGCAGAGCAAGAGCTTTATGAAGCGATTCCTAATGATGACTTAAAGTTTAAGGGATTCATTGATGGGATTATTAAAACCCCCACCCCACGAGGTGGATGGAGGGGCTGGATCATTGATTGGAAAACTGCACCTAAATGGGGCTGGCATGCCAACAAGAAACGTGATGTATTAGTAACTAGTCAATTAGCTTTATATAAGAATTATTGGGTTAGAAAATATAATGTTAACCCAAAGGATATTCACTGTGGGTTTGTTCTCTTAAAGAGAGATGCACCACCTGGCCAAACATGCGAACTTGTCAAAGTATCAGTTGGCCCAAAGGCCGCCGCGAAGGCTGATAAGTTAGTTGCAAATATGATAAGCTCTGTTCGGAGGGGTTTATTTTTTAAAAATCGTGACTCATGTAAATATTGTGAGTTTTTAGATACAAAACATTGCCCATAGAGGATAAAGATAAAATGGTAAAGAAAACAATCGGAATTATAGGACAGGGGTTTGTAGGATCTGCAATTAGGGAAGGTATGAATAATGCCTTTAATGTTGAGACGTATGATATTGATCCCGGGAAACAATCAACAGTCGAAAATATCAGTGAGTTAGTTGATAAGGTTGATGAAATTATATTTGTTTGTTTACCGACACCCATGAACCAATCTGGACGTTGTGATACAAGGATTGTCGAGACGGCCATTAGTGATATTAATGATGCCAACCGCCGACTCAATAAGTCAACGATTGCAGTTATTAAATCAACGGTTGAGCCCGGTACTACTGATAGATTGAATGATCGTTATTCTCACATAACTGTTATTTTTAATCCTGAGTTTTTGACAGAAGCAAACTCATATAATGATTTTAAAAATCAAAATCGGATTATTATCGGGGGCCCCCGCCCTGCATCAACAAAAGTTAAGACTATGTACCGCAAAGCGTTTCCAAAGGTGCCAATTGTTAAGACCGGCGCTAACGTTGCAGAGACAGTAAAATATTTTATAAATTGTTTTCTTGCAACAAAAGTAAGTTTTGCAAATGAAATGAAACAGGTTTGTGATAAAATTAATGTTGACTTTGATAAGGTTGTAGAGTATGCGTTATATGATGATAGAATCGGTAATTCTCACCTCTCAGTACCCGGCCCTGACGGAAGTATGGGTTTTGGCGGCCATTGTTTTCCTAAGGATTTAAATGCAATTAGGTTTGTAGCTGATGAGTGTGGCATTAATCCGACTGTATTAACTGCAGTTTGGGAAAAGAACCTTGAGGTTCGAAAGTCTGCAGAACGTGATTGGGAGTCGATGATTGGTAGAGCCGTTAGTTCTGATTGATTATCATTAACTCTTTTAAATGTCAATGTATTATAAGGATATATTGTTAAGGAGTATGGTACAAAATGGCCAAGAAGAAAATTTTAATGCTGTCAGATCATGCTTTAAGTCCTTCAGGTGTAGGATGTCAAAGTAGATTTTTAATTGAAGGCCTTATTGAAAAGGGTGAATGGTCTGTTAGGCAATTTGGCGCTGCTGTTCGTCATGAAAATTATGATGTAATTACTGTCAATGATGATTTTATTATTAAACCTATTGATGGGTTTGGAAATAAGGAACTCATTAGAGTAACCCTTGCAGCAGAAAAACCAGACATTTTATTCATTTTTACAGATCCCAGATTTTTTACATGGTTATGGGAGATGGAGGATGAAGTACATCAAATTTGTCCTATTGTTTATTGGCATGTTTGGGACAATTATCCTACACCTAAATTTAATAAGGTTTTATATGAATCTACAGATTTAGTCAATTGTCATTCGTATATAACATACGAAATGTGTTCTGAACTTGTACCTGGTAAAGCAAATTTTATTCCGCATGCCCTACCTCCTGGTCTTTTTTACCCATTAAAAGATAAGGAAATCAAAGACGCCCGGGCTCAAATTTTAGGGCCGAACAAGGTTGATCATTTTGTCGCATTCTGGGTTAATCGTAATGCTAAAAGGAAACGTGGGAATGATCTTTTGTTGTCATGGAAATTATTTTTAGATGGACTAGAAAAAACACATAAGCATAAAAATGCAACACTATTGCTACATACTGATCCCATGGATCGCGAAGGCTCAAATCTTTTTGAGACAGTTGATATGTTAGGGATAAAAGATAATGTTGTTTTTTCAAAGGACAGAATTGAATTTGCACAAATGAATGTATTACACAATATTGCAGATGTTGGTGTGAATATAAGTTATGCCGAGGGCTTCGGCCTTGGGACACTTGAATCTATGCAGACTGGTACCCCAATTATTGCGCCGAAGACCGGCGGCCTAACAAGGCAAGTTGTTGATCATAGAGATGGTACTGAAAATGGTGTCGCATTGCCTATTGAGATAAAAACGTTGGTAGGATCTCAAACTGTGCCGTACATATATGAAGACTATGTATCATGCGAATCCATCGCTGCCGCTTTTATGAAAATGCATAATCTTAGCCCTAAGGAACAAAAGAAGCTAAGTAATAAAGTCCTGAACTATGTAAAGTCAGAATTTTCATATCAAACTACAGTTGATTTATGGCATGAAACATTAAATGACACTGTTGCTAATTGGAAAGAGAAATATAAACCCTGGGAATGCGTAACGCTTTAGGAAGAAAAATGAAGAAGAAAAATGTATTGATTAGGGCACCTCTACTTTCATATTCAGGATATGGTACACACTCTAGACAGATTTTTAAGTGGCTATTAAGTCGTGATGATGTAGAGATATATTCTCATATAGTTCCATGGGGAATAACATCTTGGATGATTAATCCAGATCTTGAAGACGGTTTGATGGGTGATATTATGAGTTCATCTAGGCAACTACCTCCTAATGAGACGTTTGATATATCATTTCAAGTTCAGCTCCCTAATGAGTGGGACTCTACATTGGCGCAAACGAATATCGGCATTTCGGCATTTGTCGAAACCGATCGGTGCAATCCTAACTGGATTCAGTGTTGTAATAATATGGATGCAGTTATAGTACCATCGCAGCATGTCAAAACGTGTATATACAACACTGGCCAAGTTACGAAGCCATTGTTTGTTATCCCGGAATCATACTATGAATGTTTGTCTAATGATGATATTAAGGATTTAGACTTAGATTTTGATACGCCTTTTAACTTTTTAGTCTTTGGCCAACTTACAGGTAAAAACCCAGATAGCGATCGAAAAAATTTGTTTTATACTGTAAAATGGTTGTGTGAAACGTTTAAAGATAATCCTGATGTTGGAATTGTCATAAAGACAAATTCTGGAAGAAATACAAAGATTGATAGGGTTGTTACAACACGTGTCTTATCACGTCTTATAGAGGAAACTCGTATTGGTGATTACCCCAAAATACATTTTCTCCACGGTAGTATGACTCAAGACGAGATTGCATCTTTGTATAGACACCCCAAAGTAAAAGCGCTAGTGTCACTAACAAGGGGGGAAGGGTATGGTTTACCCTTACTAGAGGCAGCTGTGTCCGGCATGCCAATAATAGCAACTGGCTGGTCAGGCCATTTAGATTTTATGGGCCATGGAAAATTTTTAGATGTAAAGTATAATCTTCAAGAAATTCATAGTTCTAGGGTTGATAACAATATATTTATCCCCGGTGCTCGATGGGCCGAACCAATTGAGGAAGATGCCAAACGAAGGTTTCAGAAGTTTTATAAGTCTCCTGGCACCCCTACTAAATGGGCTGAGTCATTATCAAAAAAACTCAAAGACATGTATTCACAGGAAAAGATAAACCAGTTATATAGCGAGTCATTGGAGCTATTATTTAAATGATTTTTGCTACCTCAACGACTGTATTACTAGTAATAATATCAATTTTGGCAGTATGCCTGGCCGTATCTTTATTTTACCTTATAAGATTTGGGTTGATTATTATTAGGGTACAAGATGTTCTTGAGGTTTCACTGGATATGCTGGATGATAAATACGCTACTATCTCTAAGGTTTTAAGTACACCTTTATTTTATAATAGTCCTGAAATAAGAGGTGTATTAGAGAATGTTAGGGAAGTAAGGGAGTCAATTTTAGAAATTGCCCATGCATTAACGTCTATTCACGGGAGCCTTGAGGTACCTTCGATAAATCAGGCGGATAACCCGTTAATGCAAGGGAATAAAGAAATTGGCAACGAAAAAGCGAACTAAGAAAAAGCGAATAATCCGTAGGGGTAAAGGTGATCCTGCATCAATGTATTTTAATGCAGATACCCAAGCTGCGATATGTGATTATCAAGATGCAGAAGATATAAACAAAAAAAATGATTTATATGTGGAAAAAATTCTTCCTGCGTTTGACAAGCTAGTACAAAATCTAATTTTTATATATGGATTTGCAACCCCTGCAGAGCCAGTTGAACATTTAAAGTCTGACTGTATTTCATTTTTGTTTGAAACACTTCATAAGTGGGACAGGCATAAGGGCACAAAAGCATTTTCATATTTTAATGTTGTTGGTAAAAATTGGTTGATTATTAACTCCCGTCGACGCCAAAAGAATACCAGGCGCCATGTTAGCGTAGATGCTCCGGAATCAATGTCCATGGTAGACAAAATGGCCGTCGCAAACCATGACATTATCCTACCCCCAGATGAGTTAATGATTAAAAAAGATTTCCGTGGTGATATTATGAAAATTCTATTGGAAATTCAAAAAAAGGTCACTGGTGAGAATGAAAAAAAGTGTATGCATGCAGTTGTTAAGGTTTTTGAAAGTATAGATGACTTAGACTATTTAAACAAGCGTGCGATTTTTGTATATGTAAGGGAAATTTCTGGATTAAATCCAAAGCAATTGTCTGTTGCAATGTCAATAATACGTAAACATTATAAGGCATTGGCTAAAACAGAGGATTATGGGTTATTTTAAGGAGCAGACATGAAAGTTGTAAGTAAGCAAATGGACAAACTTAAAGAGACTGAAAAAAAGATAGAGCAATTTTCTGATATTTTAGATTCTTTAGAGGCCACAGAGGATAAGAAAAAACTGCTGTGGAAAGAGATATATGAAAATGCATTAATTGATAGAGAAAATGCTAGCATGCTATTTACAGACGCTTATAAGCAAATGTCCGGTGGAATGTTCGAACATGCAACCCTCGGCGCCGTTATGACAAAGTATCTGGAACGTATGGGGAAATCTAATGAACAGATTTTAAAGTTGGCAGAGCTAATTGCAAAAGCTGAGGAGCAAAGGGCTCGAGTAAATCCAGATGATTTATTTGCGCAAATAAGTGGCGACGGTGAAAAATAATGTCAGAGTCATATGACCGCAGTACAGTAGAAAGCTTTGCTAGGTTAGTTCCCAATCGTATATTGTATAGGGCGGTTGTTGTGGACGTATTTTCTGATATTGCGATTCATAATGATGCAGTACAAGGTGGATATATCCATGCACTATCATCTGAATCCTCACCACATTTCGCAAATAAGCCAAGAAACTCCATAATAGCAAGGATAGTGTCAGATCAACAGAGCAGTCGTGATCCATTCCCTAGCATAATATGTTATCCTTTTTTCCCTCCTCATCTATGCTTTCCTGTAAAGCCTGGTGAACAAGTATGGGTTATAAGTGAAAGGTCAGAAGGGCAAACACAGCTAATGTATTGGTTGTGTAGAATACCCGGGTCATCTCATGTTGATGATTTAAACTTTACACATTTAGATAGGGAATGGGTTCAAACTGGCCGAACACCCTCAAGTCGCAGAGCTACAATTGAAGATGAAGAAGGTGAGACATATGACGAAACAGATACAGTTCCTGGATTTCTAAATGGTGGGGGAGCTATAGACTTAATGTCCTTACCCGGTACTGTGGATGCATATGAAGAAATTCATGAACAGGCTATAGCAAATCAATCGATAACTTTTGAGTCAGTTCCAAGGTTTACTAAACGCCCTGGTGACTTTGTGATACAAGGTTCTAATAATACATTAATATGCTTAGGTGAAGATCGGGGATGGACCGCTGAGACAGTTGCAGACTCAACAGACGCACAGTGGTCTGAAAGCTCTACATCAGCTGATGCCGATGGCCGTTGGGGTGATGACGGTCCACCTACAGATGAGAATGAAAGATCATATGCTGGTACAATTGATATTGTTGCCGGCCGCGGAAGGTCATCTGCCTTTCCCGATGGCGCCGACGGGACGGAATTTACATCTCAACGAGTGATAGAAAATGCCCGTGGATATCAAGAGACTGACAAAAGCCCTGTGGAGGCAGCGTCAACAGAAGAAGCTGAAAATAGGCTAGACAATCCCTCTGAGGGAGATCCTGATCTTATGCATGATGCATCAAGAATCTATGTATCAATGAAAACAAATGGTGATGCAAATTTCGGAATTAGCTCTGAAACTGGTTCAATGGTGGCACCATATGGTGAACATACAATTGATGATATAGAAGATGCAGCATTTATTGTCGCAAAGTCAGATGAAGTACGTATTATTGCAAGGAAAACAGGGGAAGAGCCACCAACGGGGTATCCCGAAATCAATGGAAGCATTCGGATAATAAAGGAAGGTGACCCATCGGACGATATGGCAACGATATTATTACTACCTGATGGTACGATTCAGATTTCAGGAAGTAAGATCTTTCTAGGCCGAACTGAAGATCCTGATGGAGGTATCGCAGCCGCAGATGCCGACTCTGGTACAAGCTCCGGGCCAGGCCCGGGCAATTCTCAACCCTGGGTAAAGTATGAACAGCTTGACAATTTGTTGACGGCAACTATGGAAAATATAAAGCAGTTTGCACTAGACCTACAAACAAATTTTAGCTCAAATTCAACCCCTGGATATGGTGCACCGAATCCATCCTTAACGGCATCAGCTTCTGCAGAATGTCAGACGTTACAAGACGATATGGATGATAGGATAGCACAGATTAATACCATAAAATCAGAAAGAATATTTGGGGAATAATCCATGGGTTATGCTGCGTACGAACAATCAGATAATTATGATGATGGACTAGCGGCAGCCTATGATGCATTTCATTTAGATGTCACCGATGCTTATGATGCTGCAATGCAGAATGCAGATAATACTGCCGGGCTTTCAGTTCTAGAACAGTTAGCTAATGACCTCGGCCTGGCTATTGATCAATTTCTAATGTCTTCAAAGTTAGATCTTGTTGTTACATGGGAAACAGAGACGTGTTCAGCATCTGGCGCAAATGACGAAACAACATCATCAGCATGTAAGGGCCACGTAGTTCACGATTCAGGACTATTGTCAACACTTCAGGAAGATATATTTAATGCAAAAAAAACAAATCTTCATGACAAGGGCGAGGCTGGTGAACAAGATGCAGTAGCAAATATAACTTCTTTTGCTACTGAGCTGGCCGGGTATATCCATACGTATACAAAGGATCATGCTATTGTAACAAAGTCAGATACAACTGCAGGCACAAGTGCACCAGGTAGCGGAAATTCTGGGGGTTCGATTGCTACTGATGGTGAGGGCGATGGTGAGGGTGAGGGTGGCACAGCTACTGGCTTAACTGCAGGCGCTGACAGCGATTTAGATGCTGCAATAAAAGATGCATATATTGAAGCTATGGAAGCAGGTGCAGCGCCCTCCGGGTCATATGCAGATTTGTCAAACCCAGATGCAACAGATTCGGACAAATTGTCATTAGCAAAGGATGAGATAGTTAATAAGATCCTTGCGAAGGGTGTCTGTGATGGCATCCGTGCATATTTTGAATCAGTCACTGTCATAACTACTGATGAGAAGACTGATGGAAGAACTGTTTCCGGAAACTCGAACGTATCATCAGGAGCTACAGTACCGTCGGAGACTGACGGTTGTTCAGGATCCGGTACGGGAACATTATCTTGATTGATAGTTTACTTTATAGCCTTGAATTATTCGCCTATATATTGCGATAATTTATTAAGGGCAATATTTAGTTACGATAGGTGGTAAGGACAAACAGTTTATGGCAAATCAGATCGCAACAAAATATAGTTTTAAGAGTGTTGGCATTAATGAGTCTGATCGGATTATTGATGGTATCATTCCTCCCAATGAGATACCCATAGGGTTCAAGACACCTCTAGAGCCAGGAATAAATAATCATGGCCTATTTAAGATGCACACTGCACTAGCAGATCAGATTCATGATAATTTTCGCAATCTATTAATGACAAACCATGGAGAGAGATTAGGATTTTTTGATTTTGGTGCAAATCTTGAAGAGTTAGTCCATGAATTAGGTAGTGAGTCTGGCGATACAAAAGCTATAAGCAGGATTAAGGTTTCAACAACAAAGTATTTACCGTATATAGAACTTGATACATTTGAGACGTCTGTCGAACATCATGATAATCAACATGTTGCAAAAGTTAAGATACGTATTACCTATAAGGTTCCTAAGCTTAATAATAATATTAAGGCAATGGAAGTAACAATGTATGTAACGGGATAATGTTTAATGACGATTAATATTAAGAAGAAGATAAAGAAAGAGAAAACGAGATCCTATTTGTCCAGGGATTTCTCTGGATTTAGATCTGACTTATTAAGATATGCCAGAACGTATTTCCCAGATCAGATTAATGATTTTTCTGAGGCGTCTGTCGGCGGGTTGTTGTTAGATATGGCTGCGATGATTGGCGACTCTATGTCATTTTATATGGATCATCAATTTAATGAGCTTCGGTGGGATACTGCTATTGAGATGAAGAATATCCATCGGCATATCGAAAATGCTGGATTAAAAATCCCAGGGCCCTCACCTGCAGTTGCAGAGGTAACAATTCGAATAGAGGTACCGTCTGTTTTTGAGGGGGATGCTTATGTCCCCAATACAATGGCACTACCACAAATACTAGAGGGGACAGTTTTTACTGGGGGTGGAGCATCATTTATCACAACGGAAGATGTAGATTTTTCTGAGACGAATTTAGGTGGGGTCTTACTAGCCAATGTAACAACATCCGCAACAGACCCAAATGATAATCACCCGACATATTTTGTGTTAGAAAAAAATGTAATATGTCTTTCGGGAAAATCCACGGAAGAGTATTTTACGATCTCAGATGACCATGTTCCTTTCAGAAAAATATCATTATCAAAACCTGACTTGACAGACATTATTTCCGTTGAAGATACGAACCACAACATTTACTACGAAGTTGAATCCCTAGCACAAGACACAGTATATCAGGGAATTAAGAATATTAATGATGATGCTGATATTGTAGAATATACCCTAGAGGTTAAACCTGCAACATATCGATACACAAGACATGTTGACCCTAATACAAAGAGGACAGTCCTTAGGTTTGGCTCTGGTGATTCTGCATCATTTGATGATGACGTTATACCAGACCCTAGCGAATTATCATTGCCCCTGTATGGAAAGACGGTCATTCCTAGATTTTCGCTAGATCCAAACAAGCTATTAGATACCCATACCCTTGGCCTATCACCCCGGGGAACAACTATTAAGGTAAAGTATCGTTTCGGCGGTGGTCTATCACATAATGTTAATTCAGGGGAAATTAAAAATGTTGAACAACTTCTGATAAAATGGCCAAGAAACTCTAGCTTACCGACCGAAACAATCAGGTTCGTACGGGATTCTATTGCTGTCACAAATCGATTCCCAGCAGCTGGTGGCGCGAAAAAACCAACGTTAGATCAAGTTAAAAAACAAATCCCTTCTGCTAGACAAATGCAATCCCGGGTAGTAACAAAGCAAGACTTATTGTCTCGTATTTATACTTTGCCCTCTGAATTCGGCCGCGTCTTTCGGGCAGGTTTACGACCAGATCCAAATAACCATTTAGCATCCCAATTATTTATTGTTAGTTTGGATAAAATGGGCCGACTGGCATTTGCCCCAGATTCATTAAAGAAAAACCTAAGGACATATGTAGACGATTTTAGACTAATATCAGATGCAGTTGATGTTTTAGATGCAAGGATTTTAAATTATTCTGTTGAATTTAACATTATAGTTGATCCAATTGCTAATAAAGAAGTAACTGTACAGAAGGTCATTCGTCGTCTTAAGGATATTTTAAAGATTGAGGCATTCCAAATAGATCAACCCATTATGATGATTGATATTATCAATGTTATTATTAATACACCAGACGTTTTATCATTGGTTGACTTATCCGTTAATAACATGCGAGGAATAATTCAGGATAGAGAATATAGTAATGTAAGTCTAAATCTTGCAGCAAATACATTTAAAGGCCTTGTTGTAGGGCCACCAGGTTCGATATTTGAGCTTAGATATCCAGATCATGATATTATTGGAACAGCATCTTAGGAGATTATAGTCTATGTTTTTTATTTTAGACCCAGATAAAGACACGTATATAACTAACAAAATTATGAATAATAAGTTTCGTACGTCGGATGCAAATGTTGGGATGGCCGGTACGTTAGATTTATTTAAACTACATGATGAATCAGTAATAGATGGAGAGACAGAGCCACAGGAACTATCTAGAATATTATTGAAATTTGATTATGAAGGCCTACAAGAGTTAACATCATCTATTTTAGACTTAAATGATGATTCTTTCGAGTGTAAATTACATATGTCTGATATTATGGGAGGCCAGGCAGTACCCGTAGATTTTACTATTATATTATTTCCATTAGCAAAATCATTTGATGAAGGTTCTGGAAAAGATGTTTTATCATTTAATGACTTAGATGTTTCAAACTGGGTAACATCATCGATTTCAAATTCTTCTGCTGTCGAATGGCATACCACTGGTGCCAACGCCCAGGGATTATTGGGCTCAAATGATATTGATATTATTTCATCCGGAAACTTAAATGATGGTTCAGGTATTCAAGACCTGTTTGTAACTCAACATTTTGTTAATGGAACAGAAAATCTGGTTCTGGATATAACCACAATTGTCTCCGCCTCAATGGCCGGCCTGATTCCCAATCATGGATTCAGGCTATCATTTTCAGGTTCTCAAGAAACAGATAATAAAACTAGGTTTGTTAAACGCTTTGCCTCACGCCATGTTAGTACTTCACGAAACAGGCCCCGCATTGAGGTTTCATGGGATAATAGCAACCAAGATAATCATAAAAACTTTTATTTTGACTTAACGGGATCTTTATTTTTAAAGAATTATCATTATGGAGCTGGAGCAAATATTCTAGCCGGCAATTCTTTAGGGCTCTCTGGGGCATCATGTATGAAGGTAGATATCGTTACAGGATCTTTTACAAAAACAGTAGATGTATCTCAGTTAATGATTGGTGAGAATTCTGTTGATGGGGTATATACTGCCTCATTCGCAATCGACACAACTGATTCTACTAATGTAAATCCTGAAGACACGATCCAGGATTTTGTTTTGGCTAGCGGATCAATTACATTTGATGAATATTGGAGGTCAACTGATAACAGTATATGTTATCATACTGGATCTTTAAAGATACAATCACCATTTAGAACTGCATTTTCTTCATCTTCACGCCGTTTAGACTTGGTTACAACAAATATCAGGGAAAAATATCACACCTCTGATAAAACCAGATTTAGATTGTTTGCTCGTGATTTAGAGGTCGAAAGAAAAGCCACAAAACTTCCTGTTAGTTTAGATAGTATTATTTTAAATGAGGTTTATTATAGGATAAAAGATGTATTAACTGGGGATGTTATAGTACCATTCAAGCAAGAGAACAATGGGACAAGGGTATCATCTGATGTTGATGGAATGTTTTTTGATTTTTATATGAGTGCCCTCCCTTCCGGCCGATCATATACAGTAGATTATCTTGTGTTAGACAGAGATGTAGAGTATATTATAGAAGATTCAGGGGCCCAATTTAGGGTGGAGTAATAATGGCATCAAATAGATTATTTAAGCCTTCATTTGTTCGTAAGCTTACTCATAAATCTGTACAGACTAGCCCCATCGCTGCGTCACATTTATCAGGCACGACTATCGGCGCTGAGAATTCATTTAGATTTGATCCGCCTGGGTCCGGGCTCAAATCAACACAACAGTTGCCAGTTGATTGGTCACAGTTTGAGAATCATACATTCTTTAATTCAGCAGAAGCTAAGACGAATACAGCATTTGATGTTATCATTAATGGTTATCCATTCGATGGCACAAAGGACGAGCTAGAAACATTTTTTGATGAGCTAACAGGATTTGAAAAACATGTTTATGATAGATTTCCAAAAAATGTTGGATTTCTTCATTTTTCTGGTACTGTTGTTGACGAAACCCCCGCCTTCGGTTATGATGAGAATCTCGGGTCACATATATCTGTCATTGATCATGCTGGTGCACTTTTCCCATCATTATCTAAGATCAATACCGGCGAGTCGGTACTAGACCCTATGGCAAATAAGTCTATATCTTTTGAGATGCATTTATTAGTCCCAGATCAAGGTACCGATACTGAAACGCAGATATTAGTTCAAAAAATAGATGGTTCAGATATCCCTGTTGCTGATGGCCTGACTATCGCCTTAATGCCTTCCCTAGCTGCAAGTACAACAGTCGAAGTAAAAATGTTGGCAGCATCTGGGTCAAATTCTATAGAGACAGATATGGAAATTCCTAAGGGGGAGTTTGTTCATATTTGTGGTACGCTAGATCGTAGTTCTGGAGAACATAATCTAAAACTGTTTCAAAATGCAGAACTGGCTAGCACATCAAATAGTTTACAAATGGGTAAATTATCTCCGGAATTTGTAACGGCACCATTAACTATTGGCACTGGATCAATCCATGATACTATTACGCCCTTACAAACACTATCAGGTTCTATTGACGAATTCAGGGCTTGGCACTCAGTTCGTAGTACTGGTCAACTTAAAAAATACCTAGATAGAACAGTATTTTCAAATTTTAGTGGCGACTTAAAGACGTACTTCAAATTTAATGAACCCTCTGGCGATTTTGTTTCAAATGACGTAGTATTAGATAGTTCTGGAAACTCATTACATGCTCGTATTACAAATTATCATATTGATAATAGGGATCCAACAAAAATTATTGATACTAACGGTGATGTAGTACAGACACCTTTGGTACTAGAATCTTCTGTATATTCACCGAATTTATTTCCTTCGCATTCTGATGTCATAACATTAAACAAGGAGTTATTGGCTTCTGCAATTAACTATGATTCGAATAATCCAAACTTAATTACCAAACTAGTTCCAAAGCATTATCTACTCGAGTCTCAATTGGCAGAAGGGTTTGATACTGAGTTTGGAGATGTAGGAGACGACTACAGTTATTCAGGTACTGATGCGGTGCCTGGCTATGGTAAACTTGGTTCAGCGCAACTGTTAGCTTCACTTCTCTTTACCTGGGCAAGATTTTTTGATGAAACAAAAATGTTTCTAGATCATATTTCAAATCTTTTGCATGTTGATTACACGGGGACAGATGTTGTAGCAGATCAATTCTTACCAATGTTAGCTGAACATCATGGAATTGAGCTACCCTCTCCATTTGAGGGTGCCTCTATAGAACAGTTATTCGAGGGATTAAATCTTGGTCCGGATCTGTCAATAAGCGAGCATACTTTACAATATGTACAAAACCAGCTGTGGCGCCGAATATTGACAAATGTAAATGAGATTATTCGATCAAAAGGTACTGTACATAGCCTTAAGGTGCTAATGCGTTCGATGGGGGTTAACCCAGATAAATATTTTAGATTTAGAGAGTATGGAGGGTCTAAGACAAAAGACCTATCAGATATTAGGAAGGCTGTTTCTGAAGTTACAGCTATGACAGATTTTTCAGGATCTATAGCCCCCAATACTAGTATGCCAGTTGATACCCAGGGTATTCCATTGAATCAGCCGTTCTTTATGTCTCCATTTTTATCTGGCTCACGTACTGAAGTAGGTTATCCACCCCCGGCCGGGACCTTTATTGACGCATCAACAGGCCCAGACGGTGGCCCATATGGGTTGCATGGAATATCAACAGATCCTAATGATGGTCTATTTACATCAGGTTCTTGGTCATATGAGGCAATCTATAAGTTTGACCCTATAAAAACACCTTCTCTTCAACCTCAAAGTTTAGTTAGGTTGCATGCAACAGGATCTGATGAAATAGTTCCTGCAGTTATTACAAACCTTGTTGCTGACCCTGATGCTAAGACGCTTGATCTTTATTCCCGGCCCGGACTAGACCCTGCAGATGACTATTTACAATTAACAATTTCAGATATTGATATATTTGATGGAAATATATGGCATATATGCTTCGGTAGAAGCCGAAATGACTCTATCAATTCATATGTAAGTTCTTCGTATTATCTATCTGCTGCAAGGCAAAATTATGGTGATATTATTGAACATAAGACTACATCATCTTTATTCAAAGAGACTATTGACCCCAGTCGTGATAATAGATGGTCAGTGATAGATCCTGCACTAAATGCATCTGGGTCATGTATTGTAATAGGCAACCAGCAGATTGATGATACGGTAGCATCCGCGTACTGGGGACTTAATCCAATTGCAGATGATGCATCAAGGACTACACAATTTGCTGGTCAAGTTGCACAAATTAGGTTTTGGTCTAAGGCTTTAAGTACTGTTGATATCACTGAGCATATAAGGAATTATGCTTCCCTTGGTGTCGAAGACCCTTTAACAAATTTTAATTTTACCATAACGCCAACAGGATCTTTCGAAAAGCTGCGATTAGATGTTTCCGCCCACCAGGCACACCATACCACGGATAATATAGGTAACTTAGACATATTTGATTATAGCCAATCTGGGTTTCATATATTAGCTACTGGATTTGAGCCAGAAACAAGAATTATTAAGCCTGAAAGGATCTATAAAGGTATGTTGGATCCGAAGTTTGATGAACACTCAGTTACAAATAAAGTTCGTATACGAAGTTTTCTAAATTTTGATAATGTAACTGAGTTTGGTGCCGAAGTTGCCCCAGTTTATGAGATTCTTCCATCTGAGCGCCCTCAAGATGATACACGATTTGCAATAGACATGTCGTCAGTGCAAGCATTAAATGAGGATATTATTAAGATTTTTTCAACTCTAGATTCTTTAGATAATATTCTTGGTGCCCCTGAGCTATTATTTGCAACAGAATATCCAGATCTTAAAAATCTTAGAGAAGTTTATTTTAATAGGCTTACTGATAAAATTAATATTACGTCATTCTTTGAGTTTTTTAAGTGGTTTGATAATTCAATCGGTCTAATAATTGAAGATTTAATACCTAAGAAAACCAAGTTTTTAGGAATGAACTTTATAATTGAGTCACACATGTTAGAAAGAGCAAAGTTTAAATATTCATACGAAGATGTATATTTGGGTGAGAATAATCGCCATGGCCTTAAAGGGACAATTACATTGCAACAATATATTGCAAAAATGGGGAGATACTAAATGGCATCTACAATGACGCCCATTTCAGGCTCAAATGAAAGTGTGATCCCATACATCCAGGGTATAAGTGTAAATACAATGGATAAACTAATGACTGGTATGGTGCCGAAGTTTTCTGCTGGATCAAACTTTAAAAGGGTTATGAAAGGTTCTCATTGTGTAGAAGAAGTATGCTTCGATGATTCATTGGTTACTCCTACTCTTAAAATGATTAACCCCCTATCAAATGATAAGGGGTTTGTAGATGTGGACGGCACATGGGTTAGCGGTAGTACAACATCACCGCTCACCGACGCTGGTCAACAAATTGTCTTGGTTCCTAATCATGAGGTTGAGCGTCGAGACTTTGGCCAGCCAAAATTCTTTAAGGATGATGAACCTTATGAGGATATGAAGAAATTTCATCCTGTTCACTTTCTTTTAGATGACAATAACACATTAATGTATCCGCTGATTTTATGGAATGCATCGATGACTGACCCAGATCAGTTTGACGGTGTAATTGAACCGCTTACAGTAAGGTCACGCGCTTCTCGCCAAAATCCTGAAAATCCTTTTTTTGGTCATGACATTAGAGGTTTATTAGTTTCCGATGCCGGCGAGTGTTCACGTCTTCGGGCAAATAGAATTGTGCAGATGATTGATATGAAGGACACATCATTTGACTGGTATGAGGATGGCATAGAAAATTTTGGTGCAAAGCTGTTATATCAAAATGGTGAAGAAAAAACCGGTCCAGTACATCCAGGTTACCTAACATTAAATGATGCATCCATAAGCCCATTTATTGAGTCAACAGATTGGGAAGAGATTCATGAAAAAATTCAGGTATCAGACTCCGTTGCTCATGACCCCGGAGGAATGCAACAAGCATTGTTAGACATGGCACAATCAGAGTTTACTCGTGTTTCCGGTGCAACTGCTTCTACACATCCATCGTCCGTTGACAGCCTATTGGCCAGAGACCACAAATCATCAGGTGCTGGTTTTACTTATAATAACAATGAACTTGGGACTGATTCACTAGCATTCGGGGGGTTACTTAAGTAATGCCTAAAATATATCTAACAGGTAGTGGTCCTTCTAGGGGGTATGTAACTGGGAGCGGAGTTTTAAATAACCCACCACGTACCATCCTCCGGGCCTGGGATTCGGCTACAGGCTCTTATCCCACAGTAATGAGGACTAATCCATCTGGGAGACTAGGGACCCACAAGAGTACATATGATGATACTAGTGCTATAATCTTTAATAGTTCTTATTCAACGGGATGGATAAAGTTTACCAAACGTCCAAGTGATGCATCAACAATAGTACTAACTGACTCCCTTGGCAACAGTGAAACGTTTGAAACACAACGGGGCATAATATCTGAGCTGGGAAATATAGTTGTCGACATTAGAGATTGTCCTGACTTATCATCTATTCATGCTGAATTTGCTCGAGAAATAAGTTCATCTAGCTTAAAGATCCATGCATATGCAAAAAAAGATAGAATTGAACTAAGGCACTCAATACCGGGTGAATATTCTACTGAGATAACGGCAACATCTAATACGAATTTAGAGATATCAAATTCACAAAGTTTTCTTCCCGGTGATGCATTTTCTATAACCGGTTCGTTCGTCAGTCCATCACCAGGCCATATTGTAAGATACCCAACTAAGCTACATGAAGATTCCAGCTGGACTGATCATAGAATAGCATCACCGAGCCTACCATCGGATCTTACCTCAGTTGCAATAACACCAAAAGGTATTGCAGACGTTGAACTTACATTTACCCCAGGCGAAAATCTTGGTGCTTTCGATGATAGCCTATTAAAGCTTTCAAATGATGATGAGTTTTTTGATGAAGGTGTAAGCAAGAAAGATCTAGAAGGATTTTCAGGTCCCCTTAAAAGCAAAACACAAATTGTTATTGAGATGGATTGTCAAAATGAAACGTCTTTCGGCCTTGATGATTCTACAGCAGATGGAAGTAATCCAGGTATTCGTTTCCATAATATGGTCTATTATAACTTTGAGACCAATCAATGGGAAAAACAAGGTACCGGTATTAATATTGATGGTGCATCCGGACCAGCCGGAGGCTGGGCAGATGACAAGGCATATTGCGAAGACTTTATGAGGGACGGTTGTATTGGGTTCTCACGCGGCCTTGAATTATTAGAGTCAGGTTCATTGATGTCATCCCGCCCAATATCTAACTTTGGGTTTCCCGCACATCCTAAGTTTGCAGCCCAAGATGGTAAGACGTTTAAGATGTCGTCCGTCATTAATAAACCATTCTTACTTGAGAAATTTACAATAGAGTTTGATAGTGAATGGTATGAAGGCGATGACGTCGATCCTCGCGCAGTGATGTATTCCGTCGACGCTGCTGGTAATATATCAAACGAGACCGACACGTATAAGAATAATAAGGCCGTTATTAATAACTTCTTTATTTTAAATCAAAGACCTTGGGCTGGTGATTATTCATTTAAGACCAAGGTTTATGGTCTTGATATTCCCGATGGGGGTGCCAATCCAAATGATCCGTCATGGGAAGATGGCGATGTCATTAATCTATCTGGTCAAATTCCTGATTTCGCCAGAGTGGGAATTGAAGATGGGTCCGGCGTTCCAGACACAACATACGAAGCAACATCAACATCAGACATTATAACATTTGAAGCCATTGATGTAGACTGTGCTGATTATCCTGATACTGCACCTTCTTCCTTTCCAGGCCCATGGAACATTATCTTTACGACAATGCCAGTAGTAGGTGGATCACTACAGATTGATGGCAATTGGGCCCCAGATATTAGTGGGGGTACAACCCTTACAATCCAGGTTACTAATCTTGATAATAATGGCGCCCTAGTGGGATATCCTACACTAGAAGAAATTAAAGACTGGATTGAGACCATCTGTCAAGATCCAGCTGGAAATACAGGCACCGTTCCTATGAATATGGTGTTTGATCCATCCGCTAGTTCAAAAGAGTTTAATCCCCCAACATTACTTGAATATTATGATTATGACTTTATAACACTTTCATGTTATGATTATACTACTGAATACGTTGATACTATTCGAGAGTTGGTAACCTATGGCCAAGTTACAGGATATGCAGATATTCCAGACTCAGTTAATAATATACATGATATATTAGAAACAGGCCTTAAGAGAGAACTAGTAGTTTCAGGATCAGATATAAGTGGCGACCCACTGACTACCGGGGATGACCAGATGATGGTCGCTGGCCGTCATTTTATAAAAGGTATATGCCAACGCCCGGGCCGATTCCAGGATGGCCATGCATATGCAATAGGGACAAAACCGGTGCTTAATGACCCAGTTACTGGTATAGTGGCATTCCAGACAAGTCATACTGGAGTAAGAACTGGCTTAGAGAATGAACTATCAACTGCAAGAGCATTTAATGCTGCTACTCCTGGAACTACTCCTATATCCAGCACAATGGATATGGGAACGGTGATGTCATCATTTAATGACAGTGCTTCAACAGGTCTTATAGAAACAAAAACCTCACAAAGACTTCGTCCACACAGCCCATATGTCTTGTTACCAGGTGACAAACTAGTATTCGGGTTTCAGGCTGCTTGTCCTTATATGTTTGCTAGATCTGCCGATATGTATAATACCGGGCCTCATATGATCCTGGCCCCAGGCGCCACCCCGAACAATCCCTCGAAGATTAAAATAACGTTGTATGGTTCATTGGTTAGTGACAAAAGAGAGAAACATGACTCACTAAACCAGCCATTAACTACGGACGCAGTTCATGAGGCATTACAATATTCTACTCCTGTAGTTGATCAATTTGATGTCGATAATTTAGGATACCATGCTGAGAATTACCTAGATGATATTGTTGCCGGCGACATGCAAGAAATAGGCCCCTATCCATCAGTTACAGAATTATTTTTCCACGATTATAATATACAAACCGGCCTTGACTCCAATGTAACAAGAAATTGTGTATATATAACTGCCCCCGACTTGAACAAAACTGCAACCATAGCCCCTTCCCAGGTGAATGCACTTGGGGATCCGGTTGGTGTATTAGCTCCTGAGTCGGATCCAGACTGTACGTCTTCAAGATTACTTTTTGAAGGAACTACCGGGTCATTTACAGATCAAGGGAAAAATCTTTTCGCCACCAAACCCGCCGGCGCCCAGTGGACACTACCATATCGGCCGATTACAAGTCTATATCCTAGCTTAGCCTCGCTAGAATATCTAGATGAAAGCAGAATATCTGCTGAAGGCGGTGCAGGGTCCTCAGAGTGCGGTATTTGTGGCGGTGTTGATCTTGTTGCTCATGATGGTTCGTTTGACTTGTCTGGTGGCTCCGGCCTTGTAACATCAACTAGCGATGCAGTTCTTGGAGGAGCTGTTAACTATAGAACTGGAGATTTTAATGTAAGGTTTGACGGCGTTCTCCAGGGCCCACGTGAACGGGTAACTTCTGCAGAGTGGCTGGATGATTTTCTTATGGACCAAGTTGGGTCAACAGGCTTTTTAAATTCAAATCTCAAACCTAATCCAATAGGGTGGAATGATGTAGGGTCAACATCTGCAATGGGTGACTGGAGTGTGTACGCATTTAAAATCGACAAGGGCCCATTTGCAAATTCAAATAGCATTGATCAAGGCATCGGGCCTGGGCCTATAGCAACTGCAGGAAACTGGCCAGTGACTGGATCACACCGCCCAATAAGGTGGACTCATGATCAGCATGCAGCCAGTGTCCCTGGTGCAGATCCAGACAGCTTATGGCTGAATAACGCTGGTTATGTACACTGCTACTTGAATGATACCGTCGGCGAGGACCTCGGTGTTGATTGCGCCAGTGTGATTTGTGACGCATCTGCTGAAGTATTCATGATCCCCGGCCCGGGAGACAGTTCATTCGAAATGCCGGATAGGATCAGGTATTTACCAAATGTTTTAAATCCTACGTACGGAACGACCTTAGATTCTACTCAATGGAGTGAATTTGCAAATGCAAAGACAAAGCTAGTCTTGGATGACCTTGATACTGGCCAGTTAAAAGCTTTTGCCGAAATAGGGTATACAGGTTGTGTCTTCGGCGCCACAGCCATCATCTCCGGAGATATTTGTAATCCGGAACTACTAATAACCCATCCAGGAGTTGCTTCATTTCCTGCCACTGGTCAGGATTTTAATGGGTTTGGCACTCTCTATAATCCTTTCGATCCTGCAAGTACGTACTATGCAGAATCTGTAGGTAGCTTCTGGAATCTAGGCACCCGCAGAATTAGGGTTCCATTAGCAGCCGGCTGTGTAACCTCTCCGCCTATTTCTCCTGGGGCCACGTTGAGCACTTTCTTCTCGGGCCCGCAAGTGACTACATGGTCTAGGGAACAGCAAACAAAAACGATTTTTTATAGTCTATTAGCATATCAACAAACAGTTGCCGCAGCAGTAGCCAGCGCCACAAGCACAGCAGCAGCAAATGATCTATGTACATGGTTTATACCATATGATTTTAAAATAATCAATTCAACCAATGATGGGCTACTAGACACAATCGTATTTGAGTCTTGGTTTGCTGGAGATGCTGGAAATGTAGATCCGTTGTTTTTGGCAACAAATTTTAATAATACATCATATCAATGGTCAAGGAGTTTCCGGGGGACGGCAAATGATGGTTCTATAAACTATAATGAGTATACAAAGTGCAGCTCGGACTGGCCAGGTCATGCTACATATTTTTCATCTACAGAAGATAATAACGGGTTTACAACATCATTTATTGGCGGCCGCGACCCATATTATGTAGAAGTACTTGATAATTTTGACCACCACTTCGCCCCAACCAAGTGTATAGATTATGTCGACATAGTTGTTAGGCCCTCTCCAGATCCAGAAGCAGTATACTACGGTGACCATAATAAGAATGAATATTGGGATGGAACATCATTAAGTGACCCTGCTTTAAATAATTTCACCTTCAGGATCTACTTTAACGATTTCACAAATAACTATATGTCCTATATAGAAGATCCAGCATTACCTCCAACAACTGGCGGTGGTGGTAGTGGTATCATAATGGCTGATACCGGGGGTACCAATGCACCAAACTATGACGGCGGTATCCATGTAACAAAGCATACATGGAATAGTGATAATGAAAGTGTCAATACATACTCAACAATGTGGGACGATACACCACTTACAGCAAACCAGCTGTCTAAATTAGTATATACTGTTTTATCAAATCCCCAAACACGAATTCGTACTGAGAACTCTGCCGACCCATATACCCCAGGAGCTACTGGCTGGAAACAGCTTGGGGATATTTTTGCATGGCATAGGCTATCATTCAAGTCAACAGGCGGCCAAATAAAAATCTTTGATGAAGCAGGTGTGCTAGGTGATCTAAGTACTGACATTGAAATAACTGCGGCATATGATTCTCAAACATTATCTGGCCATGGATTATCTGATCTGATTACATCTAAACAGCTAGATCCCGGAGATGAATATGTGCAGGGTATTACATATTTTGATAGAACTCGTAGAGTAAGATATAGAGCCTCAGGTTCAGGATTTTTGCCTGGCCTTCCTGGGGAAAATATTGATATACCATACCCAGGTACACAAGGTTCATTTTCTAGAAACGTCAAGCATATTTCAGACTCTGACAGATTTTATGATACAGTAACACCTTCTCCTTCAAATTACCATAAGCGAAACAATAAAGAACTTATGAATTTTTTTGGAACACATTTAGCTGTTGGCCAACCAAACCCTGCAGATAATGGCCCTGTGGTACCTGAACAAACAAGGATTACATGCGGCCCTGAAAGCTCTATTCTGGACGGTCATTCTACTTTAAATGATGGATACGAGACTAGCCTCGAGGGTTGCTGGTTCACGATTTATGATGGTGATAATCGAGCATATAACATATGGTATGATATTGAAGGCCGCGGATCCATTGGGATACCTCCACCAGCCCCATCACAACCAGATGGAACCCTGGTAAAAATTGAAGATATAACCCAGGGTGCAAACAAATATGAAGTTGCTGAAAAGACCGCAGCTGCAATCAACGCATTAGATGAGTTTATAGTTGAGTATGAGCCTGGCCTAGAAGGTTCTGATTCATTTTTAATTAGAAATACCTCAACCGGTGCAGCTACTGACGTAACATTCCCAGGCGTCGAGGGCCATTTAAGCTTGCCTGATGCAGCACTCCCGCCTGGTTATAGTCCTGGTCCATATATCGAATTCAGCCCACAATTTATCCAATATGGAGCGCCTGGTGGTGCCGGCGCTTCTGAAGATGGTACAGGCCCTCAAACAGACGGAGGCCAGGTTGTTAACAATACAAGCACACCTTGGAAAGCTGAGACGCTTGTGCAGGGGATTAGTTCATATCATACATCAATGAAAGATGTAGTTGATGATGGGTGGTTAGGTGCATATCCTTTTGAAAAAAGATATTCTGGTATGCTAAGAACTGTATTTTCAGAGGATGAAACAGACTGGAAGTCAACACCCCAATTATCTTTATCAAATGCCCCAACTGGTATATACGGATCATCTGATGAAAGTCTAAAGTTTACAACAATGTTTGTGACCGGCTCTCGAACTGGGCTTATGCCGAACCCCTGGGGCCCCTCTGGCCCGAATTACGGCGCCCAGGGATTTATTTCTGACACTGATGGCAACATAATGTTCGGCGATACTCAGGAGCTAGACAACAATATTTATAAGTTTTATTTTGGTTCTGGAAATGGTTGGGTCCACTCTCCAATATTATCACAGTCGGCTACATGGAGATATATACCAGAGATTAGAGGGTGGAAATATGGCCTAATTAGTGCATTACCACTAAACTCAAATGCAGTTTTTAGAAGTGATACCTTTGGCCAGTATCGAGATATGATTGAGCAACGTTTAGATGCTAGATTGTTTATAACAACAGGAAAATCAAAGAATCCAGTAACAGCTGCACCGGTTACATGCAAATTTATTAACCCTGCAGGTGACTTATTAGATCCTATATTAACCCAAGCTCAAAATATTAGTTCAGTCTTTACATCATCGTTGCCTTATTTTGATGATGGTATACCGAGAAATAGATGATAAGGGCATGTGATATAGAACTTATATAGTAACTATTTTCTGTATTATGGGTATAATAATCAAAAAGTGTGGGTAGGTGATATTATTTCTAATACAGTTTGTTTAAATATGATTGTAAAAGACGAGTCGCCAGTTATCGAGAGATGCCTGGAATCTGTCTATAATATAATTGATTCGTATGTTATTGTTGATACTGGGTCATCTGATGATACTCCTGGGATTATTGAATCATTTTTTAAGGAAAAGGGGATCCCTGGAAAGGTCTATCATTCTGACTGGGTAAGTTTTGAGCATAATAGAAATGAAGCTCTAGAATTTGTTATTAATGATACTGACGCCAAATATGCCTTATTTATTGATGCAGATGAAATATTCCACTGTACGGATCCCGTAGCATTTCGGGAATCATTTTCACATAATCTTGGTGTTTACTTAATAGAAAAACATTACGGTGGTTTAAGATACAGGTTGCCGGCAATTCCAAATATAAGAGACTATAATTGGGAATGGAAAGGTGTTGTTCATGAAGCAATTACAGCACCAGGCCAGATGGAAGAAATGAGAAAAGGCGAGCTTTCGATGGCACATATTACTGCAAAGCATGGCGAGGGAGTTAGGTCAAGAGGAAAAACTTTAGAAGAAAAGTTTTCTGCCGATGCTGAGCTTTTAGAAATGGAGCTTGAAAAAAATCCTGATGATTTAAGAAGTTTATTTTACCTTGCACAAAGTTATCGCGATGCAGGGGATAAGAAGAAAGCATTATTAAACTATAAAAAAAGGGCAGAGCTAGACGGTTGGCAAGAAGAAAAGTATTTTGCACAATTTCAAACAGGTTTGCTTATGTTGCATAGTGATGACTACACATATGAAGAAGCTGCTGATAACTTATTAAAAGCCTGTAAACTACATAGACTCCGGTCAGCCGAACCATTATATCATTTGGTTGCGTATTGTAGATCTAAGGGATTGTTTGCTGAGGGATGCTTCTGGGGGCAGGCAGCGATGTCGTTTTTAAAAGTTCCACCCCATGATATTTTATTTGTGCCACATGCAATATATGATTTTAAGCTGATAGATGAATTGTCAATTTGTCTGTGTCAGGTTAATGATGTACATGCTGGATTTAATTTGATGAATGGTTTAATGCATAAACAAGGCATACCTGGTGATGTTAGATGTAGAATATTTAGGAATATTAATATCATTTTAAATAGTATTCCTATGCTAGCAAAACCTGAAATGACTTAGTTGAAAATTTATAACGGAAATAGTTAATCAGTATGGCTGGTATATTAGATCAAAAACAACGTATTTTAGACACGATCATAACAAAAGAAGGTCGCCGCCAGATTGCTGATGGTGAATTACGTATAAGATATGTTACATTTACAGACAGACATACGTTCTATACTGAGTCAGATAGAGGAGATGGCTCTGTAGAGTCAGCTGACGGCCGTCTTTTCTTCGAGGCAACAAACCGGCCACAAGATCAAATCATTTTTGAGACTGATAATGACACAAAGATGCTTCCATTTGCAGGAAATGATATAAAGATAGGGTATAATGGAAAACTCTATAAAGACATAGTGGGATCCTCAACCCCCAATGAAGAACTAATACCAGCAGAAATTTCAGTAACTGCAGAACTAATTGATGAACTGCTAGAAGGCTCAGCCCAAAACTTTAGAGACCAAAAAATTATAGGAACTTTGGATAGGCTATCAGAGACTAGCAGTTTTACAATAACCCCAAACTATACTCAATTTGCAATAACTAACAGTACACCCTTTACCCCAGGTGAAATAACTGAGGCATCAATTACCAAGGTTGAATCATTACATGAAGATAAAAGGCTGCAACATCTTCCATTTTATAAATATTTACCCCCTATTAACCAAGAAAAGCCTGGTCAGGATGAGGGTGAACCTTTAGGTGTTTATGCTAAATTAAATCAACCTGAGGTCATGACCATTAATGAATTAGAAATGCAGTTAGTAAATAGAGAAGTTATAGAACTAGAATTTTCAGAAACTTCACAACATAATAATATTATAATGCAGTTCTTAGAAACAGGGATAGGCGAAATAGAGAAGCTTTCTATGATAGATTTTGGAGAGTTTCCTAGTGATGACCCATATTCTCCTGGAAAAAGAGTTTTTTTTGTTGGGAAAATCTTTACTGATGATGATGGCATGTCAACGTATGTTAATATCTTCACGGTTATACTGGAGTAGGAATGAAAATATCAACAAAAAATTTCTTTAAAAAGAAGAAAATTATTGAAGTTCCAAAAGCCTTTGCAGCCATTGTCGGAATTGATGAATACGGCAGGTTTTTATATAATATAAATTATATCGCATCGATTCCAGACAGCATAAGAAATAAGGTCACAACAGTTAAATTGTCCGCTTATACTCATGATCCCCTAGTTCGTTCAAGTATGTTTGGGAATTCTGTTGCCGCTGAAGATGTTATTAAGAATATTCGAAACTATGCAACACGTGTCAAGGATAGGATTACTGCAGCAAGAAAAGATCCTATAGTTGTTAAGAACTCTGATATTACCACAGGTATTAATAATGATGTAGCAAAAAGAATCGCTGCAAATCCAGAGCATGCAACAAGACTTTTAGGCACTAGAAGAATTTCAGTGACAGTACCTACATCTAGTATTATTGACGATACTGAAAAAGAGTACCCGGTACTGTGTGCACCAAAGACTTCTTCTTTCTCTAATATTAAGCTTGATAAATTACAAAATAAATCAATTCGTTTAGCTGCAATTAGATCAATTTTCCGAAATTCAATAGATCCTGCATCTGTTGCAGAGGCAACGTTTCCTATTAATACTCATACAATGGCTATGCAGGGGCTGACAAGATACGGTACAAAAACTAGAAACTATTTCCCACATAGGTACCCTAGAAATACAAGGAATACAGCAAATCCTAATTCAAGAGAATTATTACATAGTCATGCAAATAGGAAGATTAAATCATCACAGTCTGGATTGATAATTAGAAATAAACTAAGATCGATTGCAAATGTATATGCAACTTCAGGTGCTGCTGGCGATTTATCTAGCCGCTTTCATGTAGTTAATAAGATTGTAAAAAATACGACGACTAATATAACTGAAGAATTATTAGTACATAAAGACTCTTTAGCTGGCGCTAGCGAGATACATTTTTTGTTTGAGCTTTTTGATTCTGAAAATGCTATAGTTGATGTTATTCACCGTGTTATTAATCATGAAGATCTATTAGAGGATTACTTAACACCTGACTATCCTCCGATTATTTATGCTACCCCATTTGAGTTAG
This sequence comes from Halobacteriovorax sp., assembly GCA_002720865.1. GTDB lineage: Bacteria > Bdellovibrionota > Bacteriovoracia > Bacteriovoracales > Bacteriovoracaceae. The sequence goes on along the minus strand of PBIO01000013.1, from coordinate 76,205 downwards.
GACATAATGCATTAAGGGTTACGCAAGTGGATGCTACGGCAACAGCTATAAAAATATATAGAAAAAAAGTATCACCTCTAAGCTCTGTAACGTCGACAAACTACCAGTTGATAGAGACCGTGCCCCTAACAAGAGAAGATGGCAACAAAAGAATTTTAGACAGGGTTAACAATACACAAAACTGCATATACATGGCAATTGCAGTTGGGCCCCGGGGCTCTGTTTCTGCACGCGCTAGAAGGGCAGTTTGTGAAAGATATAGAAGTCCTCTAGTACCAAAGAAAATAGAACAAGAACTTTCGCATATTTCAATATTCGCAGAAACATCTCAAGATCATGTAAATATTAGAGTTACAAACATTCCGGAAGGCCCATGTGCCCTATATATTACAGCTACAGATATGACTTCCCGGCCCCTAGTAAGAAATGGGCTAAAAGATTATAGGATTGTCGGAAGGCTGCCTTCTGATCAGATACACACAATTAATTCAAAGTCTATAGACATAGAAGTACCAGATTATGGTGTTAAAGATAACCATGTATATGAATATCGTTGTGTTTTAATTTACCCTAATGGCAAAGAAGAAATATCAAAAATAACTGAGCTTCATGAATTTAAAAAAGAATATGTTGCTCAAGAGCGCGCAATCTTAAACTTAGATGACCTTACTGTTCGTGCCGATGATGAGAGTAATCTATCAATAACGTTTGAAATAAATGCAGAACTAACAGATGTAGGGATTAACTTGGTTCTCGATTCGTTATCTGCAGCCGGCGTAGGCACAAACTTCGTTTCAGAAATTCAGGCTGATCGTTCTAAGCTGTCATCAATATTATCATTTTGGGTTTTAAGGCAGGATAGTATATCAGGTGTAACAGAGGATATGGGTATTCACCTTAACGGCCTATTTGTAGATGACCTAGCCTCAAGAACAAAGGCCGGCGTATCAGACCTCCTCTCCGGCCGGAAATATAGATATATTATTAAGGTACTATTAAGAAGTCCTGAGTCGTTATTTACAGGTGCTGCTTCTACAACTATTGATTTAGAGACGTCTCGTACTTTTGAGAAGTTAGTTGCTAAATATTTTAATCCGTATACATTGACTAGAGGTACATTGCCTTCAACATCTGCTGCATTAGGGTTTAAGGTTGCATCTAGAATAACTTCTAGAAGCCAATTTTCCTTAGGCAGAATCGGTCTAGAAAGAAGCATAGAGGCAACTATCCCATGTCAGCGCTGCCGTATATCAAACGTCTCAGCAATGAAGACAGGAGATAACAGGAATATGATTCAATGGTCAATAACAGGAAATCAAAATGAAGTTGATCATTTTCTAGTAATGGCAGTATACCAGGGTGTAAAATCGACAGTGGCTTCTACACATAATATTTCTGACACCGGAAATTACAAGGTTATTGACTTAGATCTTTCCGGTGAGTTAGGATCAATAGAGTATTCTGTTATCCCAGTTTTTTCTGATTATACATACGGTACCGAAGTATCTGCTGCTTCTATAACAACTGATTCTGAGGAGCCTATTTTTAGGATAGCAACGTAATGGCAAAAAGAAATTATCGTTCAATGTTTACCATGTCAGTTCAGGCAATGCCGTTGTTAAAAGTTAACAACAGGTCTGGTGACTGTAAGCCTTCACGGAAGGTTAAGGTCTCGATAGCAAGGCAGGCACCGGCACCCAAGACGTCTTCTAAAAGTATTTTTAGGTCCTTATATACAATTGGGTTTAATGCAAAAGTCAAGCAGCAAAAACCTACAAGGAGAGATCAAAGAGCAGCACCAATGGCAATATACTCACCTATTGCACAGAGATCTGCCACAACATCACGTGCTAGCTCTGCGTTAGTATCTCCCGACCCAACAGGGCTATTAATGCAATATGTTCCAGGAATCAATACAAAGCCCCGACCGCATCCTGAAGAGCCAAAAATTCCGGAAAATTATATTGCTGATTCAACGTCTGAAGAATTGGTTTTAGATTCCCTTGCAGGCGTCTCTACATATATGAGAGATGCTAGTATTAGCCGCCTCCGACCGGAGCTTATTGCATCATTAGATTGGCTACCAACCAGAAATGATAAAGGGTATCACACATCTATCGAAAGAATGTTAGACTTTAGATGGTATTTGCGGCAATTAGTGATTGATAATGTTCATGATGCTATTGAGCTATTTAAAGAAGAAGACCCTGAAGGTACCTATACGGCGCTTAAGGAGGAGTATGATAGCATAGTCAATAATAGTTCGAAAGAGCTAGTCAACGCCATGTTTGAGACATTAATGGCAACTATTAATGCAAAAAAAGCACTAGATATAAAAGATAATTCAGATATATTATCAACGTCAATAGCAAAATATTTTTCTCAAAAAAATAATCCAGGACTGTCATCCAATTTAGACACCTCAGTAAAGGCAATGCTTACTAATAGTATGAAATTTTCTGAAGAAGGATATGCAAGGTTTAGTAATAGTAAGATTATAAACCAGGTATTACATGACCTGTTAATGGCATGTCAGCGTCATTCTCCATTACTAATATCATCTGAGAACTTTGATAGAATTGATGATTTAGATTCCTTAAAAATAAATAAACAAATTTCTCCAAGAAATAAGTCATTTAAATTTAGAATACAGAATATCGGATCTAAAAATATTAAAAATGTGTTTAATCCGACGCAATATTCTAGATATTCTTCATTCTTATCTTCACTACCGATTGACGATGCAGATAGAATAAAAGTTTTGTTGGTCTCTTTATCTCGAGAACTGACCATATCAGCTGGGATTGGTGCATTATCTGAATATACTATAGGAAAAAGGTTTGGTGCAGATAAGCTAAATGCAAGTAATGCAGTTGTCAACGCCCTCGGCCGTCCTCGTGACAACATTCTCGATTCACCTGGTCCTGCTGGAAGCATTGCTGATTATGTACATGTAGAGTCTAAAAATAGAGAAATAGTACTACCATTTGAGACTCGAGCATTTTCTGATAATAAGGGTAATCGCTCAATACCGGGGTCTGTAGCATATGTTGATAATATTCTTAGATTTGGCAAGGAGGAAAGAAGCGGATTTAGTACAAAAGAGTATTCTGAATTTGCTAAAAATTTTAACAGTACGTCTTCTGATGTTGTCAAGTTTATAGAGAAGCTTCTTAATTTAGATGATGAAAACTTTGTACTGCACCCCCATTCAGTTTTTATTGATATTTTATCTCGTATAAAAGAGCTAATTGATGGAATCTCTAATACATCTCTTATTGATGAGGAGTTAGCTGTTACAGCTGCCTTACTTAATATGAGTAAAGAGGATCAAGAACTCAAGCATATGTTATTGAGATATTTAATTGAAATTAGGGATACAATAGAGGATACGGACACAGATACTTCAACAGACGAACGCGTGACTCCTTCAAGAAACAGGAAATCGCCTAGACGAAATACAAAAAAGAAACCTGTCAAACTAACAAGGGTTAATAGTTTTAGCCCTTATATGTCTGACTTAACACAGTCTTCAATATCTAAGAATTTGTTAATTAATCTCGGCGCCGCCGAGCGATTATTTTCATCTTCAAAAAATCCTATAGCCACAACAGGGATGAGAATTGCAGTAAAAGCTTCAAAGATTGCAGACAATGTCCCTAGTATTGAAAGTGCAACATCAGGAAGGGATGCAAACTCAATAAAGATATCCAGATCCTCAGTATATTCTGTACTACAGTCTGCTGTAAGTAGCCCCCGCCAGTCAAAAAATATTATGGCAGTTATTGTTGATTTAGCCAAGCAGTTAGAAGAGTCTGCTGCCGAGATAGCTGCAGCATCAAATGACAGCAGTTACCTTGATGATAACGGGGTTACACTGTTTAATGGGTGGGATGAAGATACATTATTAATGGTTTTATTAGAGATATTTTGTTCACTATTCTCAAGATATGTTTCTGCTAACTTTGTACAAACCCATGATAATAGTGAGCTTCATGTATTATACAACTATTCTAATAATAAGAATATGCTGGAGGCCCTGGGTACGATTTCAGAACTAGCCATTGTTGATAGTCCTGCAGCCCGAGCCCGCCAGACAAAGTTAATTTCAACTATCCAGAAGTCAGGATCATTATTATCTAACAACTTCTTTAATAAGAAAGATAATAAAAGATTGTCTCGAGGTGCTGCTTTATCTTCACTAAAGGGTAATGAATCATCCGCAACATTGACATCTGACATTCAATCATTTATTAGTGACCTGGAACGTGAAACAGTTTTTGTAAATCAAATGCTAAGTTTTCTTCAGGCCTTAAGCTCTACTCTAGAGACAGCATCAGAACAACTTACATCATTCTTTGATTTAAAATCAGACACAAGATCTTCTACAACAAAAGATAGCTTATTGCTTTTAGACACAAAGGAGAGTAAGAAATTCTTGCGAGATCTAAATCCTCAACAGTTCATATTGTTAAATGCTGCCAGGGAAAAACTATTTCCTAGAAATAATGATGGTTCATATCTTCCTGCAGATCAAGTTATTAATGAAAATGAATTATCGGCAGTAAAAGCATTTGCCTCGGAAGCAATAATGTCAGGCAGGGTAGGTGATAATATTCGCACCTTGGCGGTTGGGATTCCAGCAGAGTTAATAGATGCGTTATACAATCCTCCATATACTTTAGGGTCAAAAGAGTCGACTGAGATTGCATCACAACAAAACATTATTGAGATATTAGTTTATAAGCGCGATTTAGAGTATGAAGACCTGGTCTTTAAACCTAAAAAATATTTATTTGATATATCAATGTTTCTTTTACCAAATGCATTTTCCCCTGTTGCAGATGGATATAAATTTAGTTCATATGAAGACGTTATAAAGAATGCAACGTTTTCAAGATTAAAAATTGAAAAGCAGTCAGATAATGATTTTGAAAGTGAAGAGACAGCGACGAACATATTAGAGTCAGGAGTATATGATTATCTCGGCACCGGCCAGGCATCTAAAATGTTATCCAATCATATGACTAATTTTTTATTAAGAAAATACTATCAACTATTATTTGGTTATGAGTTTGATGAAAATACATTTATTCAACATGACATATGGTCTGATCTAATAGTCGACGATGGAGCTGCAAATACATTAAAGATAATGGAAGCTAATGAAAAACTCAAATACTGGGTAAGGAATGGGACAATACCTGTTGCTAGTTTATTACAAAAAATTAATATAGATGGTGAATCCCGTCAAAGAGTATTGACCCTAAACGATACAGCAACCTGGATACGCCCTCGAGTTACAACCAGCCCTCGTAAGGCTAGAAAACAGGCATGTCCCCCTCAGAAAAGAGTAATAAAGCCGATAAGGAAAAGAAAGAGTATACAGCACAGAGTAAAAACTAAAAAGCGATATTCTAGCATTTCACGCTCTAGGGTTTTTAAAGCAAACAGAACTATGACAAAAGCACGCATGGGTTCAAATCCTATGTCAATGTTTGCTGGAATGTTTAAGGTTGGGGGTAAGCGAGGCCTTGGAAGGGTATTTTCTAGAAGGTATTCAAGGCTGCTTACATCTAAGGGTAGAATATTTTCTAAATACCATCGCCTTAGGCGCCGCAAATATGCAGGGCCCAGGTCAAGAACTTATGTTATAGCAAATCATTTAACAACTGAAGACTTAAATAACTTTAGGGCATTATGCAGTTCTGGATTATTTTCTAGGGATGCTATTATGCATCAAGCACTGTCACCGAAGTTATTTGATAGAGTATTTTTATTGCCAGTTGATCCAGATGATTTTGAAGTAGATATAGATGCTACTCAAGAGTCAGCTAGCGGGAAGGGCCTTCTAAATCAAGACATGTTATCAGAGATGTTAATTGATGTTGAGCAAGAAGATGGAAGGGTAGTTAAAATGGTCCGCCCCCGCCGCCGCGGCGAAAATTATAGTTCATTTAATGAATTTTTTGTGGCTATATCAACGCCGTCTTCGGAGGAAATATAATGACAATATCATATCCTTCAAAAATTATGACTGTTTTAGACGTTCCGGAAGTACGAAAGTTTAGAACAGAATTTCAATATAATTTTTTTGAAAAAGATGAAAAGACAAATGATAGGGGTAACACCGTTGCTTTCGGCGTATACGATGAAAATAATGAAGTATTAATTTCTAGAAAGGTTCCCAGATATGTTAGGTTAATGTTTGAGACTGTTGACGTAAGATCCAATGTGTCTGTTGATAATGAATTTGCAGTTGACATATCAACCGCTTCAAACGTTCACCGCCTTTTGCATAAAAACATGTGGAGAATCCAGAGTGAAACTGATGTTGCAACAAGGGGATATTCCTCTTTAAATCTTCAAGATAGGGAGATCGAAACTAAGGCCTCTAGAAGTATGGGTTTGGCAGTGGCAGTAAGATCACAGTCTGAGACAAAGGGAAAGAAAAAAGACTTACCGGACTCAAGGGCAGATGTTGCAAAGCTATTAAACAGTGTAACATCCTCGAGGGTTGCCGGAAACTGGATAATGAAAGTTTCCGGAAAGCTAGCAGATCAAGGGGTATACTCATACTCCACTAGGACACGCCAGAGGCGTCGATATCGGTCATCATGGTCTAGGGAGCTGGCAAATGTTAATCATTATTCACAGTTTAATGATAAGTTTTTAGGATCTATATTAAAGAAATCTATAATGGATCCTGCAAATCCTTTTGCTGGTGAATTGTCAAATTTGGCAAAACAGTCACTAGACCTACAACGGACTGCAAGATTGCAAAGTAATCCAGGTGTAATATCTGACTACGAATTTATACCTAACTTCCGGCCAATTATGACAAAGCCTGTTAGCGCCGGCACGTATAAAAATGCTGTTAAGATTATTGGATACCTGGTAGACAAAATAGAATATACATCAGATCGAAGAGTTCGCCGCCACCGACCGATTATAATTGCAGCCTCATCAGTTTCATCAGCCCTTGATTCAAAAGTAAAATATGGTTCGGCATATCGATACTCTATTAGGGCAATCGCGATGGTACAATTTCAAGCCCTAAATGAAGAAACCGGCCAGGCATATATTACAACTGGCTTAATTTCATCTAGGCCGAGCCCATCATCTCATGTTGTTTGTAGGGAATATAATCCTCCCCCTCCTCCCCAGGATCTAGATTTTATATGGGATTATAGAGACAAAAAAATGATGATGATGTGGAGTTTTCCTGTTACTTCAACCCGCGATGTAAAAAGATTTCAGGTTTTTCGCCGAATGACAGTAAACGATCCATATGAACTATTAGCAGAATATGATTTTGACGATAGCGAAATACCTGACCCAAGAAAAGAAACGCCGAGGTCATCAAGGGTTCATGAAATGGACGAGCCATCCACAATATATGTTGATTATGAATTTACAAAAGAGTCAGAATACATATATACCTTATGTAGTATAGATGCACATGACTTTAGCTCAAACTATTCGCAACAATTTCTTGTAACATTTGATGTCAATACAAACCGACTGGTAAAGAAAATGATATCCCCCGAAGGGGCTCCCAAGCCATATCCAAATTTTTATCTTATCCAGAATTCAAATCTTGGCATAGGGGATGTCAGCCTAACATCTGATTCAATAACAGATAGTGGCCACCAAAAATGTAGCATATTCTTTGATCCGGAATACTTATCAATTGTAGATGAACAGGATCATGATCTTGGGCTACTGTCAGTAAGCACAAAGGACACAGAAGGGCGTTACAAATTGCAAGTTATAAATACAGACCGGCAAAAGAGCCAAATAGTCAGTATTGATGTTAAAGATTTACGGACAGGAAAATGACAATATATTTATCGAAGGAGTATATAAATGGGTTTTTTAGATCATTCAACTAACAATATTATAATTGATGCTGTACTAACTGACGTTGGTCGAGCATTTTTAGCACGAAACGACGGATCATTTTCTATTGTAAAATTTGCCTTAGGTGATGATGAAGTTGATTATGAAGTAATAAGAAAGTTCGGTAGAACTGTAGGAAAAGAGAAGATTGAGAAAAATACTCCGGTTTTTGAAGCTCAAACCATTGGAAATTTAGCACTTAAACATAAGTTAGTTAGTATATCAAACCCAAACCTTCTTCGGCTTCCGTCATTATCACTCAGGGGAGACGGCCTAGATTCTACAAGTTCTACATTGGATATGAGCAGATCAGGATCCGGCTCCTCAAGAACGGTTACAATAACCCAGAGTATTATTAACGAAAGCTCGATTGATGTTGAGCTTCGAGATCAAGCATTTATAGCTAAACTCCCACATATGTTTTTACAAATGAAGTCTGAGACCCCTGATAACGTTGATAGTAATAATATTGCAACATATATCATTCCCCGGGATGCTAGTATAACTGCACTTGGGGGGTCCCAATTAAAACTTGAGATTGAGACCAAATCAATAACAGATGCACAGTTTGATGTGTACGGGAATGCTGGGGATAAAACGGTGATATCATCCGTTGTAGGCATTGTAGGTGTACAATCTGGTGCAACAAAAGAATTCGAAGTTCAGATATCTAGATAAAAGGGAATATAAATGGCAACGTTTAAAGAAATTTCAGCAGCTGATATAAAAACTAGCAGGTCAGCATTAAATCAACTAGTTGATATCATTCAAGAAGATGTTTCTGGATCTGTAACTAGAAAACATTATGAAGTATTCGTGACGGGTGGTATCGGCCCGGGTGTTACATCTTCCTTGTTTCAGACTGTTTATGATCAAGACTTTACTTTGCAAAGTTCAAATGCAATTTTCGATATGACGGTAGGCCTTAAGCCAGAGGGCCCAGCCGTCCTTGCTGCTTCTACCGGCCTTGACTCATCAAATAAAAGGCTTTATACATCTCAAAGTCTTATGATGAGAGAAAAGACATACAACTATAAACAATTTGCCCAAACACTTTTGGGTGATGCAGATGCAGCATTTACTACTCCTTTTGGCAATAAAGATGAAACAGCAGAAATTGATGCAGCAATGTTTCTGTCATTTAAACGTCTATTTGCAAGAGACAAAATCAAACGGGAGACGTTTGCACTTCGTTTCTATCAATCAGGTACTCTAGCTGGTAATACATACCTTAACCCTGACTATGGGGGCGTTGCCAACGGCGAAGCTGCCACTGGTCTGGACGCCATGAACCCCATGACAGATGTACATGATAATATCCATACTACATCAACAGGTAGCGTACAAATCTATACTGACATCGGATCTGCAACTGCAAAACGTGTTACATTCGGTGGTGAGGTCGCGGACATCGTTGACGCCAGCGATACAGAGACCACGGTCGGCCTAATGTTCTATGATGCAGGAATAGCTGTTCTAGATCTAAATAAAATCTGGGCCCCTAAACAACCATGCCTGGGAAGAATTCATGCAATGCGCCAGGGTGATTATGACTCTGATCTGGATACTGTCGATGATTGTCCCGGTGGCAGTATTGTAATGGGTAGTAAGGAAGAAATGGGTGATTGGCGTGCAGCCCTAGGGCCACCCACATTTTATCCAGATTTCATGATATCAGGCTCAATTGATAATATTGTAGATCACCTTGCATCTTGCAGATTTCAATCTGGTACACTTACTGCAGCAACATTTCAAAATATTACAAATATTAATTCTACGCTAATATTTTGCAGGGCTACTGCTGATGAGTTTAATTATTCCGCCAACCCAACCTATACGGACGATGACAACAGAATCACAGTAATTGATGAAGGTCAGGAGGATGTGCAAAGATCATTTACATTTCCAACTACCGTGGGTCTATATGATGCGAATGATAATCTTTTAGCTGTTGCGAAGATGTCCCGCCCAATTGAAAAAAATGATGAAAAGGATATAACCGTCCGAGTTAGACTTGATTTCTAGTGGTTGGTATGTGTATCATGCATAATGGTATACAAGAGACTAATAGTTATAGTTTGAAAATTAACTTAACTAATAGTTTGAAAGATAATAAACCAGGTGAAATCATATGGCTATATTTGAGCTAACAAAAGATCATTTTGAAAACCTATCATTAACAACTCATCCTAGAAGGGAATTTGTATCTGCATCAGTAGAGAGCAGTCAACCATCTGGGATGACAGGTACTGTACATGTTTTTGCCCAACGTTCGCCTATAGAGAAAGAGGCCCAAAAACTGCGCGCATTTAGCGACGCTGCATCTATATTTGAGGATGAAAATTTAGAATCTATAAGAAGTGAGTTAGTCATATCTGCATCAGACTTGGGCGTAACAGATATTTTTGGCTCTATAAATAATTACATGGGCTCTCTAGACCCGAACACTGGTATTCCTACAACACCCGTATCAATAAACAGCTCAGGGCCAAGTGAAAGAAAAAAGAAAGTAGTAGAAGTATTAAGGTTTGAACCTTCTGTAAGATTTACTAGTGACACTAGCCGAAAAAATGTTACGAGGCAAATATTATTTCCATATTATAGAAGTATGTACCCTTCGCTACATTGGGCTACGACAAACTATCATAGCTTAAACTTTTTTACGGCATCCAACGTCCCATCAGATTCTGTGCTAATATATCCGGCAGCTGCAATTACAACGGAAGTTCCAAAGGTAATCCCCTACAGTCCTCCTGAGGGATTCACATTTGACTTTTATATTAATCCCAGGTATTATATCCGTGATGAAGAACCTAATACTGCCGCTGTTGCAACAATCACAATCTTTGATGATGGCGGCGGCCAGGCCGTTGCTGCTGACTTAGACACAGATGTTCCAGCTGAGGACGGGTTCACGATTACAGACTCTAATGGCACCAGCATTGTATATTACTTTGATAAAGATGTACATTGGTCTGCAACTGGTAATGTTACAGCTTCCGGTGTCCTTATTGGTATTGGCACCTTAGGCGCTTTCCCGCCTTGTACCGATGTTGCTGAACAAGTAGAAATAGCTATAAATAGTGTGAATGGCCATGGTAACATGGGCACTAATACAATTACTGTCAATCGAATTGGTAATGTTATACATTTAACCCAAAATATCTTGGGCCCAGCCGGTAATGTTACCATAGATCCAGGTGACACAAATCTGGGCCTACCATCAGAAGCTATACTATACTCAGGATTTGACTTCGGCGGCCCTATATATCCTGAATTTAAAGCTGGGACAATTTTCCATATGTCATCCAGCTATACAGTTTCATTAGTGTCTGGTAGCTCAACGAGCAATTATGATGAAGAACTAGACGGATTCAGGATAATGTTACAACTCAGCTCATCGGCCGAAGTTCCTCCGTCTACAATTCCGCTTTATGATGGATCAGGAAATATTATAGAGAATAATGAGCATTTAATAACTGCAGGGTATGGTGGGGTTGAACCCTATGATCCAATGACAGGTGAAGGGACACCTACTGACCTGATATTCGCATCTTCTGATAATTCATTAAAGAGGGATCACTGGCATCATGTTGCCATCCGCTGGGGTACCGATGCAGTAAATAACGGGACCGGATCATTTGTAATCGATGGTAAAGTTGATTCTGAGTTTGTAATCCAATCAGGTTCAGTAATTCCTCAGGAATTTGATAATCATATAACACATCTCGATGAGGAGCTAGGTGACCCTAGTGCTGTATTCATAGGTAATTTTTATGAGGGTAGAAATAACCTAGATGTGACAGCGATGCCAAACCAGCACTATATTGGTGGCTTCTTTGATTCAGCCACATCAGTCTCCGAGGGCCTAATTTATGGCGATAATGTAGGTTCTGGTTTAGATGCATTAGAACATGGAACATACGCTTTTAATCATCCCTTAAATGCAGAAGTTCATGATTTGAAGGTATGGGATCATTATCGATCATTAGAACAAGTTGTAACATCATCGATGTATGGAATATCTTCAATTAATCAGGGTGATGGTCTATTATTTTATGTTCCTCCGTTTTTTGTTAAGGAAACGCGTGAAAGAGATGTTTTATTAACACCTTTCCAAAATATGACGACAACAACGGATGACCCATTTAATGTTGCTATGTCATTTGGTGTAGGTGGTCATTTATTAAATTTAGAGAATTTTTGTAGAGAATTTGTTAGAAAAGATTATCCGAGGTTACTAAATCTAACTGCATCTAGGATAGACGTCCAGGTGCAAACTCCCCTTGAGGCGAATGAGTATTTGTTTGCGACGTCATCAATTAGAAAGCGTAATTTAACTGTACTTCCTTGTGACAACGGTCTATTTTTTCCCGGGTTTCGGTTATTAAGTTCTGGCTCAATAACAACCCACCCTGTTTCTGGTTCTGAAACGGAGAAATATACGAACGATTTTGGTAGTTTAGACTATAGTAAGATTTCTTTGACGAACCTAATTCCTGAAGAAACGTTATACCCAGGCCTTATTCAGGTTGATAGCTTGGGTGAAGGGACACCAGAAGAGGCATCTGGAACCATGGCTGCAATTATGGGTGCTTCTCCAGAAAATCCTGGTATTGCACCAGGTTCTGTTTTGACAATTTTTCAGAGAACTAGGGATGGGTCGTCGAACGAAGTTGTGTTTTTTGATGCATCAAACTTATTTTATGGAAATGCGATTCAACCAAACACGTACGAAATATATGATTCTGATGTTACCGGTTCTGATGGTAAGGTAAGAATTCGAATGCGTGATAATGGGATTGGTGGTCTTTATCGTGCTGATGCTAAAACACCCCACGCTAAGTGGGCAGATGCAGGTAGTATAATTTATGAAGAAGGAATATCTGTTATAAAATCTCCAGTTATACCATATTATGGTAAGGAACAGTTTGAGGTAAAGATGGCAGGAGATCAAAACATTCATATCATGGAGATCCATGTTCCCTGTGATGCAGGGACAATAAACTCTTCCTCCAACCCTCAGTTTGAAAAATTATATGCATCAAATTTTGCCAGTGAAAATGAATCAGAGTTTGTTTATATCACCGGTTTAAATTTTCATGATGAAAACTTGAATGTTGTAGCCAGAACAAACCTAGCTAGACCTATTATTAAGAGAAACAGTGATGGGTATGTGTTTCGTGTCAAGGTAGATTTTTAGTGGATAATATTTTAGGCCTTGATATATCAACATCATGTATTGGGTGGTGTGTATTAGGCCCTAAGGGCCAACTAGTTGCGATGGGGTATATACCACTGTCTAAACATATAGGCCTCTTTAAGAAGGCACAAGAAGCATCAGAACATCTGTCTATTATAGCCGCGCCGTATAATATAACTAAAACCTATATTGAGGAGAACCTTCAAGCATTTCGACCTGGTTTATCTTCTGCAAAGACCCTGCTAACATTGGCCAGGTTTAATGGGATAGTGGGTTATTTAGTACAACAACAATTTGATTTTGAACCAGAATATATTAATGTCAACGCGGCAAGGAAGCTAGTTGGCCTAAAGATTGTCCGCAAGTCTAAGGGTGGGGCTCCTACAAAGGAACAGGTACATACATGGGTTTCTGAACGGGTAGCCTTCAACTGGCCGACCAAGACACTAAAATCAGGGCCTAGAAAGAATCAAACAATTTTAGAACCAGGATGCTACGATGCCGCAGATGCATATGTAATTGCTCAAGCAGGTTATCTAACAAAAGATTAGTTTAGTTCGAATGGGCTAGGATAATCTGAAATGAACACTTATCCATTAGTGGGTATATTATAGGTAAGATGTCTTTAACGAGCGATAAAATATCATTTTTGAGTAGGGTTTTTGGTACATGTGTGCTTGGCAATGATGGCATAAACGTGTCTGTTTGTTGCCCAAATCCAAAATGTAGCACATATGGTAATTCATCTAAGAAAAAATTGATTATCCGAGTTGATACTGATCAATATCATTGTTGGGTATGTGACCTTAAAGGTAGAAACTTATCATATCTTTTAAAAAGACATTTTCCTAGACATTTATCTGAGTACTTAACAAGGTTTTCTAAAAAGTCATTTAAACCGATTGATATTGTCGAAGAAGAAATTCTAGTATCAGTTCCAGAGAATTTTGTACTTTTAGCAGCTAGTCTATCGAGCAAGGACCCCGACGTTCGGAGCACAATTAGATACTTGTCAAATAGGGGCCTCACATCAAAAGACTTATGGTATTTTAGGTTCGGAACCTGCACTAGGGGCAGGTACCGCCGCCGCGCTATAATGCCATCTTTTAATGCTGATGGGGATCTAAATTACTTTGTTGCAAGAACGATCGATGATGATTCAAAAATGAAGTACTTAAATGCAAAAGTACCAAAGAAAGATGTTATTTTTAACGAAATTAATATCGACTGGTCTTCTGAGTTAACTTTGGTAGAAGGGCCCTTTGATCTAACAAAATGTAATGATAATGCGACGTGTCTGTTGGGTTCACACTTCTCAGAAGACTATAAGTTATTTCAACAAATTATTAAAAATTCAACTCCTGTGCTGATGGCACTGGATCCGGATGTTAAATTGAAGACGCAGGAATATGCACGTAAATTATCATCTTACGGTATCCGAATTCGGATGTTGGATTTAGGGCAGTTTTCTGATGTTGGGGAAATGTCAAAATTGGATTTTGCATGTGCATTGCAAAAGGCAAAAGAGTGGCAGCCGGATGATAGACTATATAATCTATTTGATACGGTAAAAAGTGGATCAATTTTGTAGATCCTGTAGGATAGTTTATGAGTTTAAAGTGTATACACATTTCGGATATTCATTTCCGTGGCTTAAGTCGTCATGATGAATATCGTAGGTCTTTTGAGAAATTTTTTGAGATTGCAAAAGATCTTGACCCGGATGTTATTTACGTCGGTGGTGACATTGTTCACTCGAAGACACAGGGGATATCACCTGAGTTAATTGATATATTAAATTGGTGGTTTACATCACTAGCAGATATTGCCCCCACACATGTCATTCTAGGGAACCATGATGGCCTAATTTTAAACAAGCATAGACAAGATGCAATCAGCCCGATTCTTTCAGCATTAAATAATCCGAATATTCATTTATACAAAAATTCTGGTACGTACCCGATTGGCATCCCGGGATTTAATTGGTCAGTATTTTCATGTTTTGATGAAGAAAACTGGCCGAATGTTAAGCCTACTCCTAACGAAATTAATATTGCATTATTCCATGGAGGTGTTAGGGGCTCAAAGACAGACATCAATTGGAATATCGAGGGCGAAGTAGATGTAGATTTCTTTAAGAATTATGACTTTACTATGCTTGGTGATATTCATAAGGTACAATATTTGGACGATGATAAGCGTGTGGCATATTGTGGTTCATCGATCCAGCAGAATTATGGGGAAACACCCGGTAAGGGATTTTTGTTTTGGGAAATTGAAGATAAAGACAATTTCACTAGTACGTTTTATGAAATTCCCCATGATCAACCATTTGTGACGATTGACTGGAGTGAAGATGTTCAGTCAACATTAGACTTTGCAGAGACATATCCAGATGGTTCTAGATTTAGAATTAGAACGAACTCACCGATATCACAACCAGAGATAAAACAATTACATTCTGCTTTAAAAGAGTTTAAGGATGCAACTGAAGTTGTATATAAGAATGAGTATGACTCTGATGTTACAATTATTAAGTCAAATGGAACGTCATTTTTTAAGGATGATCTACGAGACTCTAAGACACATTGTAAGTTAATGAGAGAGTATTATTCTGATTTAGACTTAACAGATGATGAGTGGGATAAGTTAGAGGAACTAACTACAACCACCGTAAATCAGCTAGCGCATAATGATGCTGCTAGAAACATTAAGTGGTCTATTAGGCGTTTAGAGTTTGATAATATATTTTCCTATGGTAAAGGTAATGTAATTGATTTTGAGAATTTAGGGGGAATCACAGGCCTATTTGGCCCTAACAGGATAGGTAAATCATCAATCCCTGGCGCTATAATGTATGGCCTTTTTAATACAACAGATAGGGGTTCAATTAAAAATTTACATATTATTAATTCACGAAAGGGGTTCTGTAAGGCGGGGATTGATATCGCAATTTCTGGTAAGAACTTTCGTGTTGAACGTCAATCTGTTAAGCATGAAACTAGGGCTGGAAAGCTTCATGCTGTGACACACTTAAATTTGCATAAAATTGACGATGGCTTAGCAATTGATATGACAGAAGAGCAACGCCGCGAGACTGAGAAGGTTCTACGTAGCCTTATTGGTACTAGCGATGACTTTCTATTAACGTCACTAGCCAGCCAGGGTGAAATGAATGCATTTATAAAACACAAGGCAACTCAGCGAAAGTCAATACTAACAAACTTTTTAGATCTAAACATATTTGAGAATATGTTAGACCTAGTTAAGGATGAATCTGCGACCGTTAAGGCTTTATTAAAATCAGTCCCAAATATTGAATATGAAACAAAGATTCTAGAAGCACAAATTGAACATGATGCAAAAGCAAAAGATCGCGACTTAGTTGATGCAGAATTAACCAAGCTAAGGAAAAAGCTTCAAGGTCTTAAGATTTCTTTGGCTACTCACAAAGATAAAGATATCGTAACACCGGATGATGTTACTATTCAGCAGAAAAAAATTGATGCTGCTAATAATGAATTACTACAAGCAAGATCAAGGATATCTGCCCTTAATGATGAAATTACTATATTAAACGAAAAATTAGTAAAAATTGAAAATATTAGAAATGTCTTTCCGATTGATGATCTTAAAGAGAGATTAGCAGCGCAGCTTGGTCTTGAGCGATCACTAATTCAATTACGTCATGATCATGAGAGGGAAAAGACGTTATTAAAGACACAAAAGAATTCTATTAAGCGCCTTGAAGAAGTCCCTTGTGGTGATTCATTTCCAACATGTAAATTTATAAAGGAATCACATAAAAACAAGAAATTATTAACAGGGCAGCTAGAAAAGACTGGTGAGATATTAAGCCAGGTAAAGGTAGCACAAAAAGCGTTAGACGTTTTATTATTAGAAGACTTAAGTACAAAAATACAGAAGTATGATGATGTTTTAAAGCAGGAATCAGAGCTTAAGGTAACAGTTTCAAGCAAAACGGTTGAGCTTCATGGATTGCAATCTAGAGAAGCTTCTTTAGATTCTGAGATTGATAAAGATACAAATATCTTAAATGACATGAAGCTTAGGGTTTCGTCTGCCAATGTTTCAGCTGAAATAACAAAGATAAAGGGTGAAATAGTTTCTCTTACTGATGACATTACCACAACTGATGCAAAGAGGATGTCTTTAAGTGAGTTGATTGGCCGCTTATCAAATGAGATTATAAAGCTTAAGACAGATAGGGACAAGTACACTGAGTTATTGGCTAGCTGGAAAACATACGAATTATTTATGAATGCCGTTTCAAAAAAAGGCATACCACTTCAAATTATAACATCACAACTCCCTGCAATTAATGCAGAAATATCAAAAATTCTTCAGGATGTTGTTGGGTTTACTGTGGAGCTCGAAGCTGAGTCGACGTCGAATGCTATGGATATTTACATAAACTATGGTGATTCACGTAGGATTATTGAATGCGGATCTGGGATGGAGAAAATGATGGCATCTTTAGCTATTCGAGTAGCCCTTATTAATGTTTCTTCTTTACCAAAAACTGATCTACTGGTAATTGATGAGGGATTTGGCGCATTAGATGATATGAATGTTGAATCTTGTAATAGGCTGCTTAAGTCTTTAAAACGGTGGTTTAAGAATATTTTAGTAATTTCTCATGTTGATGGAGTCAAGGATATTGTTGATAATACTATCGAAATATCTTCTAACGGAAAAAATGCACAGGTAATTTGTAATGGTCTGGAAAAAACTGACACAGAATAGAAAAATGCTAGAAGACGTTTCAGGATTTAAAATTATAATTCCTGAAGGGCACATGAAGACAGTTCCTTTAGATTGTGACATATGTGGATTTTTAATGCGTGACTATAGTGATGCCTCGCTTTACAGTAAATACGGTTGTTGCGCTAGCTGTTTTATGAAATGGGTAGAATATGATATTGACGGGTGGCATGCAGGAAGGCGCCCGACTAGCAATGAAATAGAAAAAGAAAAAGAGAAAAGACTATTACAACCGTCCTATCTAGTTAAATAATGATAAAGGTAAATAATTACTAATGATGAGGAATCACAGGAGAACTGAGGAATCACAGGAGAACTTATGTTAAATAGTACAGAAATCAATCAACTCGGTGATATTGTTAATCATACGTGGGGAAAATCTGCTGAAGTAAATGGCCGCAGCGTAACATGCAAACTTAAAGATGATATCGTATCATTCAGATTTCAGACAATTGTTCATTTTGCGTCTGAGATCGCTTTAAGAGAGCAAGTCAAGGCGCTTATTGATGAATCAATGCAAATATTGAATGATGCGGTGGGCGATGTTAAGTCACAGTTTAAAGACCGAACTGGCAATACATTAAAAACTTCAGAGCTTTCAAACCGTGATAATGTTGAACTAATATCTGCAACAGTAAATTCACCTCGTAAGGTTGCGTATTATCGGCGCGATATTGAGCTAGAAATACAAAACTAAAATAGAGATGAAACGGTGCCAGTTAATAAACAAAGACAAGTAAAAGAAATTGTTCGGTGTGGAAAAGATCCCGTATATTTTTTCAATAAATATATGAAGATTCAACATCCCACTAGAGGACTAATTCCTTTTAATACATATGATTTTCAAGATGATTGTGTTAAAAGCTTTGTTGATAACCGGTTTAATGTTATTTTGAAGTCTAGGCAGCTGGGTATTTCTACATTGTCTGCTGCATATGCTACATGGTTAGCTCTTTTTTATAAAGATAAGAACATATTAGTAATTGCCACAAAGCTTTCTGTGGCAATGAACTTTATTAAAAAGGTAAAGGTAGGTATTAAGAGTCTACCACCATGGATGATGCTATCAGAGATAGTTTCAAATAATAAGCAGTCAATTGAGTTTTCAAATGGATCTCAAATAAAGGCAGTACCAACATCTGATGATGCAGGTAGATCAGAGGCATTGTCTTTGCTAATCGTCGATGAGGCCGCATTTGTAAGAAACTTTGATGAGTTATGGATGGGGTTATATCCTACCCTGTCAACGGGCGGCCGTGCCATTGTCTTGTCGACCCCTAACGGCGTAGGTGGTCAGTACTATGATCTCTATATGAAGGCAGCAAGTGGGGAAAATGAGTTTCATCCTACGAAGCTACCATGGGATGTACACCCAGAAAGAAGCGATGAGTGGTTTGAGGACGAATGTAAAAATTTAACAAATAAACAAATTGCGCAAGAGTTGTTGTGTGACTTTGCAGCCTCCGGAGACACATTTTTATCAGCTGAAGATATTGAATATATACGTACCCGTATAAAAAACCCGTTAGAAAAATGGGGCCCCGACATGGGGGTATGGGTCTGGAAATATGCATTGACAGAACACAAATATATTATTTCAGCAGATGTTTCTAGAGGAGATGCAGCTGATTATTCTACATTTCATGTTATAGATACTAACGAATCTGAGATAGTTGCAGAATATAAAGGGAAAATACCTCCTGATCAATTTGCTACACTTTTAAATGAAGCAGGGATGAGGTATAACAAGGCAGTTATATGTCCAGAAAATAATTCATATGGTTATGCAGTTATTATGAAACTACAGGAGCTTGGGTATCCAAATCTTTATTATAAAAATCAAAAAGATAAATTTGCTGCGATGTATGGAGAAGGAAATATCTCCAAGGCCGGCTTCACGACATCAGGTGTGTCAAGGGTACAGATCTTAACAAAGCTTGAAGAGGTTTTAAGAAATAGGCAAGTTAATGCGTATTCCTCTCGTTTATACGATGAACTTAAGACGTTTATATGGAAAGGAAACAAAGCTCAGGCTCAAAGAGGAGCAAATGATGACTTAGTAATAGCATTAGCTATAGGTGTTTGGTTGTATGATACAAAACCTGAATACAATAAACACACTGTTGATATTAACGCTGCAATGCTTCAGGCATTTGCTGTAAATAGTAACTCTACAGATAAATCGGTATTTAGTTCATGGAATAACATGAACCAAAACCCATTTAAACCAATTAGCATTGGAAGTGCACCAGTTTCAGGCTCTGATGGTCCATTAGGTGATATGTCATGGTTATTGAAATAATTTATTCTTTTACAAAAACTAGTATATTTGGGTAGAAGAGAATAGGGAACGACATGGCTTCAAAGAAAAATCCAAACTTGTTTCAAAGATTAACCAGACTATTTCGATCTGGTCCGATTGTTAAAAGAAGGGTCCGCGACGTTTCTACATCTAAGCCTGCATCATCTGCTATGGAGATGTTTAAACGTGCTCACAGTGATGTTTATAATAGCACTCTAAGCGCATACGGTGCATTTGATAGAATGTCCAGGTATAGCGATTTTAGCGAGATGGAATCAACTCCTGAGATAGCATCTGCATTAGATATATACTCTGAGGAGACTGTCTCAACAGATGAGAAGGGGCACATGCTCCACATTTACTCAGAAAATAGAAAAATACAGGAATTACTTGAGACCGTTTTTTATGATACTCTTAATATAGATTTTAATCTGGTATTATGGGTAAGGAACTTATGTAAATACGGTGATTTTTTCTTATTCAATGATGTTTCACCTGAGTTTGGTGTTTTAAATGCGTTTCCAATACCCATATCAGAGATTGAACGTGAGGAAGGCTTTGACCCAAATGATCCGGCAGCTGTTCGTTTTAGGTGGATTACACAAGGGAATCAGGTATTAGAGAACTGGCAGGTTACACATTTTAGGCTGCTGGGAAATGATGCATTTTTACCATACGGATCCTCAGTATTAGAAGCAGCGCGCCGTATCTGGCGCCAGTTAATCCTTATTGAGGATGCAATGCTTGTATATCGTGTCATTCGTGCGCCTGAAAGACGAGTATTTTATATTGATGTTGGTAACGTCCCGCCTGAAAATGTTGCAAATTATCTTGAACAAGCCCAGTCATCGCTTAAAAGAAATGCGATTGTTGATAAAACGACCGGACAGGTAGATCTACGTTATAATCCGCTTAGCGTCGATGAGGATTATTTTCTTCCCGTACGCGGGGGTGAATCCGGTACAAAAATTGAGACGCTGGCCGGCGGAACAAATACTGCTGCAATTGAAGATGTTGAATATATCCAGAAGAAGCTTTTTGCTGCATTAAAAATCCCCCGTGCATATCTTGGCTACGATGAAGATGTTGGATCAAAGGCTACGTTGGCCCAGGAAGATATACGATTTTCTAGGACTATCCAAAGGATTCAGAAAACAATACTTGCTGAATTAAATAAATTGGCAATGATACATTTATATTCACATGGTTATGAGGGTGAAGACCTAATTGACTTTGAGTTAAAGCTGTCGAATCCTTCATCAGTTGCCCAACAGCAAAAGTTAGAGCTAATTGCTAGAAAGTTTGAAATAGCTGGCCAGGCGCCTGAAGGCGTTTTATCAAGGGAATGGGTTCGGAAAAACGTCATTGGCCTTCGAGCAGAAGAGATCCAAAAAATTCGTGATGACCAGTTAGATGATAAACTTGATGATCTTAGGGTTGAACAAACTCAATTACCAGAATCAGAGGCTATTAAACTCCCCGGCCCTATGCCTGATGCCGGTGGCGGTGATGCCGGCGGTGATGCCGGCGGTGGTCTTTTTGGAGATGATGAAGGCGGCGACGCCGCCGGCGACGAGGGTGGCGAAGAGGGCGGAGACATATTTGCATCTGATTTAAGCCCCGGTGACTTATTAACTTCATTAACACCATCGTTAAATTCTGATGACGATGACGACGATGACGATGAAGATGAAGACAGCATAGTTAGATTGTCGATAGATGATGAAGATTCACCAGCTAAAGCTCAAAAGCAAATTAGGAATGTCTTTAATCAACCCATCAAAAAGAAACGAAAGGTTACTTCGGGGCCCCGCTCAACGCATATGCCAGATTTTGTTAAGATGACTTCTGTAGGGAAACCTGCAAGAACTCAAGATTCAATGAATGACCCGTATGATAAGGGTTCCGTAACGAGAAATCCATTTAGAGAAAATGCTGAAGACTTGATATACAATCCAGCATTGGATGAATTTTTGGATACTAAGATAGTTCAACATGCTAAGATGACTAAAGAGATTGAATCTACGTTAAGTAAGCTTGGTAGCGCAATAAGTATTCCTAAGAAGGGTCTCCTTGCTGAAACAGGCATGGTGGATGATGACATCGAATTAGAAATTGATTTAGAAGAAGGAAATTCTAAGAACAATGGCAAAAGCACATAATAAAAAACGTAATGTTGGAATAATATATGAGCAGTTACTTAGATGTATTTCTGAGTCTTTGGTTGAGGGCGATGAACTCAAGGCCAAGGTTACATCAGAGATCTTAAAAAAGCATTTTAAACCTGGCTCACAATTATATAGAGAATTTAGATTATTTAATGCGCTAGTTAAGACGACTGTTAAGTCTGAGTCTTTAGCTACAAGAATTTTAGGTGAGGCCAAAAAAGCCGCTATTGGATTTGATAAAGATCAGCTACGCCGCGAAAAGGCAGCATTAATAAAAGAGATTAATTATCGAATAGATGATCAAAATTTTTACCACCAACATGTTGGTGATTATAGGTCATATGCGACCATTCAAACCTTATTAAATGATTGGCGCCGCGAAAGGGCTTCGGATTTAGTAAGGATAGCAAAGTATGAAGATATTGTCTGTGAGTGGCTAATGACTGAGCGTGTGGAAGAAGACGTGTCATACCATCGTGATGAAGATGTTAACTCACTATCAGTTAAGATTATGACAGAAAAGTTTAATAAGAAATATGGCCAGGCCCTAAACAGTGATCAGGCAAAATTAATTCAAGAGTATGTTTTTAGCTTATCTAGCGGAGATACGGGGCAATTTAGGAAATATTTAGAATACTTAAGGGAGTCGACATTAAGCGAAATTGATTATTTTTCTGAGACCTGTGATAATGATGTTTTAAATGAAAAAATCAATGTTGTAAGAGAAAATGTGAACGACTTTAAGTTTACTTCTATAGACGATGACGTAATAGCAAAGTTCTTGTTAGTGTCAGGCCTAAAGAAAGAATTATTGGAGAGTGAAAATGGCTGAGCCGAAATTAAAGCTGCTTACAGGGTGGACTCCTTGGGAATACACACCAGATATGATTAAGGAATCCCGAGATAATAATGATGGTAAGATTGTTATGAAGGGGATTCTTCAAAAGTCTGATACACTAAACCAGAATGGCAGAATATACCCACGGACTATTTTGGAAAGAGAAGTAAGAAATTATCAAAAGTTTATTAAAGAAAATCGTGCCTTGGGAGAATGTGACCATCCAGATTCATCAGTTGTAGAGCTAAAGAATGTTTCCCATATTATACGAGAGGCCTGGATGGAGGGTGATGTATGTAAGGGGACTGTCGAATTATTAGATACCCCATGTGGAAAGATTCTCCAAAATCTTGTTGAGGCTGGTGTTACATTAGGGATATCATCAAGAGGTGTAGGCTCCACCCGGTCAGAGGGTGACTACCAGGTAGTACAAGACGATTTTCAATTAATTTGCTGGGATTTTGTTTCGGAACCTTCAACCCCTGGCGCTTTTATGATGCAGGAAGGTAAGGATATTTTAGTTTCACGCGGGGACCTGGATAAATTCTTTACAAAGTCAGATCGCATTGATAGGATTTTCAACGATATCATGAATTGGGAGAATAAATAATGCCTTTAAATTATCATAAGCCAGGAATAGGTTCAACCGCTGAATTTCAATCATCAGGTGTACCTTTTATAACGTCTGACACCTCATCTTACACTGTTGACCTAGAGTTTGTTACTAGTGCTGTTGTTGTTTGTTCCACCGGGGATGACAATTCAGTCGCCTTTGGTAATTTAAATGACGGTGTCTTTACACTGCCCAACGGAACCCCGGTCAGATTTGAAGTAAAATGTAAACAAATAGAGGTCACTGTCAACGACGGAGGAGTTTCAGTTTGTGCAGAAGTAACAGGCATTCCTGCCAAGGCATTGCCTGCAATTGATCAGAATAATTTAGGAAGTGTTGCATAATGGCAAAATTATCTAGAAGCCAACTTAAGTCGATTGTTAAGGAATGTCTTGTTGAAATACTAGAAGAAGGCCTTACCGGTCAAAGCCAAAGTACATCAGCACTTAAAGAATCAAGAGATCTAAGGGCTCGCCCAACTACTCGAACTCAGTCTCGTCCTACGAAGCAATTTGAAAGTGCTGTCAATAGAACGGTTAATGCATTAACTAGTGATAGTACTATGGCATCAATTTTTGCTGATACAGCTGCAACAACACTGCAAGAACAACAGGTTCATGAGCCACGCTCAAATGTAAAATCAGATATTATTGATACACCGTCGGTCGAGAGTGTAGATGATACATTTGGAGAGGCTGCACAAAATTGGGCAGCGCTAGCATTTTCTGATGCTAAAAAAACAGAAGGTAATTAGAATAAATCCCATCAACGAAATATGTATAATAGAATCGTTTCGTTTTGTTTAAATTAATAGGAGACTAAAATCATGGCGAATGTACGAAAGTTAACCCCTAAAATGCTACGGCGTTTGGTGCTAGAAGAAAAAAGAAAACTGGCCCGCAGAATCCGCTTGGAAACACTGGAGCAAGGTAAGGATGATCCTGAGAAGGTTGATGCTCAAGAATTAGATGCTGATGAGCAAGCAGGTGCTCTTGAAAAAGATTTAGACCACCTTAAGGTGCTTAAAGTTGAAATGAAGCGTTTGCAACGCAGAGCAGCAAAAGTAAATGAGGCCAGAAAGAAGCTCCGTAGAAAAGTTTTAAGAAAACTATAAATTTAAATTTAAGGAGATATTAAATGCCTACACATAAGCAAGTAACTGTTGAAGCAGTTGTAACAGATCGGTCATTAGGCAAGTCTGCATCACAAAGTATGTCAGATATATATTCTTCTAGCCCTATCCATGATGGGTCGCTTACAAAAGAAAGCGTAGAAGATGATTATCAAAAAAATGTTTTGGATGGAACGGTCAACGATCAAGGACATACTTTTGGCGTTTTTAGCAGAGATTATGCTGATGCCCCAGATTTCGGCGATGTAGAAACCGGCGGCGGCGGTCTTCCTGCTAGCGCTTGGATGCCTAATCCAACAAGTCCTGGAGAAGGAAACGGCCTAGACCCAACAAAACAAGGCGAGGCGCCTAAAGGTTATGGAGAAACGCCGAGCGATACATGGGGCTCTGGTGTTGGATCACAATTAAATCCAAAAACCTCTTCGAAAGCTCAATCTGGCCAGACGCTTGGTGATTATGGGTTTGGAAAAAGCCAGCCAAGCTAATAAAGGATTCTTGAATGCCTTCAGCAGGTCAAAATACGGTAGACACCAGACCAGGTGCTGATGGCGGCCTTGGCCCAATTAGCGGGATATCTAGATCAAATAAGGCATCTTTGACGGCATGTTTTCCTAATACACCCAAATGGATTACCAGTGATAACGGTCGAAAAGATCTTCTAGTCAATTTTCAGAAATTGGTAATTGATGGGGCCCCTCAAGGCCCCGGTGCATTAGCACATTGGGGAATGGCTGATTATAGTCGAGAGTTTGCCGCACATGCTAGTAATTTTAATTACGGTGATGTAAACACCGCTTTTAAAACTGGTGGAAATTCTGATCCTGGTAGTCCGTGGGGCCCGAATGTCGCAGCATCAGCCCCTGCCGGCAGCCCGTGGGATGCAATGTCTTCTCCTCCTGCCTGGATGGAGAAAGCTGTGCCATCCGCATCAACACCGGGCTCTGGGGAAGGTGCAGTATTGTCACCTGCCCGCTCTTCTGCAAAGATTGATACGTTTACTGTCAATGATTATATATTAGGTTCTTCTCCTACCGGTTGATAAGGTGGCCAGAATATGCCTAAAAGACAAGACGCAAAATTACAAGGATATAAACAAGGCATAGGATCCTATGATGACCGCAAAGGTCTAGGGTACGGAATCCTGGAGCCTAAATTTCAAACGCCCCGCCAACTGCAGGGCGTTTTTCCTTATATTGATGATGATATAGAATTAGATGATGATATAGATTTACCTATCGATGATGATGATATAGATTTGTTTGTTAAGATGGTTAACATTGGTTACAATCCAGTAGATTATTTAGATGCAGCAAGCGGAGATCCATTTTATTTTGTGGCAGGTAATAATAAATTGAAAGAACGTGCACAAGGGATATCAACTGGGTTAAGTCCTATTCCTGACCTTTATAAAAAAAGAACTGCCTCCGCTGGTGGGGGCGCATCCCCTGCCAATTTCCATCCACCAGGCTATCATCCAAGTGGCCGGCCAACCGGTAGCAAGATAGGGTGGTCTAAGCCTGTGCATGTTGACGTCGTTGAAGATGACCCAGTATACGAATTAGAAAATTTAACATCAGATGATGAGTTAACGATTAAAGATCTCAGGAAATTAATAGCCAATATCTTTTATCAACAAGAAACCGAGAAGGAATTATAGTAATCGTTATGATGTCTGATATGTAACTTTTACACGTGACGATATATTTAATGGATACACGGGAGAAATTTATGTCAGCTAGCCTATATCATGAAGCAATAGCCGAAGCCAAACAGTTAAAAGAGATGGCTGAACGTAATGCAAAAAATAGAATCATAGATGCAGTTACTCCAAAAATTCGGCGCATGATTGAGCGTGAGTTATTAGGGGAGGACAGCAGTGAAGAATCTGGTGAATCTGAAGATCTAGAATTAGATGATTTAGGGTTGTCAGATGACACAGAGACTTTGGCATCGCCTGAGGGTCCTGCAGGGACTGACTCGCCAACTGATGGTACTGGCGATACAGAGATGATGACAATCAATTTAGATGATTTAAGTTCCACAGATGCTTTAGACCCGGATATGTCCGGCCTTGATGATTCTGGGGTGCAATTAGATGCTGATGAGACCGGCCCATCACTTACAGTTCCTGTTGGTGCTGATGTTGATGTACAAGTTTCTTCAGACGGTGGTGTTAACGTCGACACAAGCAAGGTTAATATTGACCTTGCTACTTCTGATGAAGAAAGCGCAGAAGATGACGGAGAAGAAGATTTGTTGCTTGATGAACCAATAGCTGAGGCGCTTGCGCTTTTGTTGCGGAAAAGAGAGCAAACTTCCCAACGAGTAGTTCTTGAGAAAAAAATATATAAGTTGGGAAATAAGGTTAGTAACTTTAAACGTATAATTGAGGCATTCGAAGGAAGGAAACTAAGTTCCTCCCAGAGAGAGATTATGCGCAATTATTACATAAAGTTGTTAAAAGAAGTGGGAAGTTTGAAAGGACACGTAATATTTAGTGAAGGAGAGTCAAGTTCAAGTCGGCTCCGTCAACGTGCAATTGCAATTATTAAGGAGATGAAAATAATGTCAAATAGCCGTAACAGTAAATTTGCAAGGCTTTTTGAGTCAGATCGGTTAGAACTTGCTGAGTTGGATGCCGTGCTGACCCTAACGCCTGAAGAGGATGAAGCAGAAACAGTAGAGGATGTTCTTGCTGATTTAGATATAGACCTCGAAATCGAAGAGCCTTCTGAAGAAGAGGGTGGCGATGAAGAAGCCGAAGTCGGTGAGGAAGCCCCTGAAGAAGAGGGTGGAGACGATGACTTTGACCTCGGAGAGGGAATGTACGAATTCGATGAAGTCGACGAGGTTGATGAAGTTGATGAGTCTGATGTTGTAGAGATTGATGAGGCTATGCTTCGTAGTGAACTACGCCGGATGAAGAAGCTTAAAGAAACTAGCCGCACTCGCCGTCGCCACATTCGAGAAGAGACATCTGGTGTAGATGATCCATCACAGACTGCCGATGCATTTGGTGGTGGTGATGTCGATGATGAAGCATTCGTTGATGTCGATGAAGATACGCTTTTAAATGCCTTAGCTGATGAGCTAGGGAGTGTGACCGCCGCTAGCGGAAGCGCAGCTGCTGCTGTTGCTGAGACCCGGCGCCGGCGCAGAAACAGGACCAATGAGAGCCGGACTAATCGAGCTCTTAAGAAGAAGCTAGCAGAATACGCTAAGGCCGTAAAGACTCTGCGTTCACAGCTTTCTGAGATGAATCTGTTTAATGCGAAGTTGCTTTATGCAAATAAGCTTATGCAGAATCGTAATATTACGGCAAAACAACAGCGACAAGTTGTCCAAGCTCTCGATGAGGCAAAGACACTTAGAGAAGCCAAGCTCCTTTATAAGAGCCTAACTTCCTCACTCCAACGACGTTCAGCGTCAACGTTAAAAGAGAGTCGTATTCGAACTTCAGGTTCGTCTTCCAGATCAACCCGGTCGGCAGCTCCGGCCAAAAGTGGTGTTGAGGCAGATAACCGCTGGCAAGTTCTAGCGGGAATTAAAAAGTAGACGCATTTAATATGTCTAACACAACAAATAGGAGAATTTAACAATGTCGAAGACTTTTACTTTAGAACAGCTGACCGAAGGAATTCGCCAGCGACATCTTGGAACGGCTAACCGCCGCTTGGTGGAAAAGTGGTCTCGTACTGGTTTGCTTCGTGGTCTGGATAGCGTATATCGTGAAAATATGGCTATGCTACTCGAAAACCAGGCTGCACAGCAGCTACGAGAGGCTAACTCACTTGGTGATGGTAGCGGCACTGGCGTTGCTAGTGGTGATATTCGTGGTTTTACCAATATTGCGTTCCCAATCGTTCGCCGTGTATTCGGTGGCCTAGTAGCAAACGAGCTCGTTTCTATTCAACCAATGAGCCTCCCCAGTGGGCTTCTTTTCTATCTTGACTATACATACGGCTCAAACGTCGGTGCAAGTGCAAGTCCAACAGGCGGAACACCAGCTGATGGAACACATACATACTCAGCGGGTGCATCTATTTATAGCTCGCCTGTAGGAAACATTCAGGCTGGTTCTGATGCTCTCGGTGGTATGTACAATCTTGCTGGTAGCGGTTATTCTCGAGTACATGAGAATGTAACCGTAACAGCCGGAGTTTCTTGTGGCGCTCATGGTGCTACAAACGGTGCATTCGTTGATGGTGCTACACTTGATAGTGCTGGTAAAGATGCCAAACTGCTTCAATTTGATCCTGCTGTCCTAGCATCGATCGACGACGACGGTGAGGGTTTCAGCGCCTTGATTATTGATATATCTGGTTCCGATTTCAATCGTGCAGACAAAACAATGATTAAGGATTTTGCAGTTCATGGGCATGCTGATGCAGGCGCACTTCCAGGAGGCTTACAAGAGCATGGTACTAGTATCCAAAATATCCGACGCCTTAATCAGCGTGGTGATTGGGATCCAAGCAATCTTACGAATCCGTGGACGCCAAATGCAATGAGCGGAGACGAGCTTTTGGTAATTGTTGGCGATACCGCTACTCAAGCAGCTGGCATGGCAGTATCATTTGTTCAGGCTCCTACAAGAGCATCTGGCGATTCTGGTGATAGTTTGGTTGTACCATCCTTTGAATCAGATTTTGATACTGAGCCTTCCCCTGAGATTCCAGAAATTGATATCAAGATTGAATCAATTGCTGTTACCGCAGTAACTCGTAAGTTACGAGCTCGTTGGAGTCCGGAACTTGCACAGGATCTTAACGCTTATCACAGCCTTGATGCAGAGGTTGAGCTTACGCAGATTCTCTCTGAGCAGATTGCTCTAGAGCTTGACCGTGAAATCCTCAACGATCTTCTTACCTCGGCTTCTGGTGCTAATCTCTTCTGGAGTCGCGCACCTGGTAAGTTTGTTAATAAGAATTCCGGCGCTGAGGTCTTCCAGACCCAGACTCCTGCCGGTGCCCCTGGTCCACAGTTTACTGGTACCGTCCGCGAGTGGTATGAGACTCTTACTGAGACTGTAATTGATTGTGCAAATACAATCCACCGTAAGACCCTTAGGGGTTCGGCGAACTTCATGGTTGTTGGTCCTGATGTGGCTACCATCCTTGAGTCTTCCGTCCTTTACCGGCCTTCCTATAGCCTTGACGGCGATGGTCAGGTTGGTGCCCCAATGAGTCTTGGTGCTGAGAAGGTGGGTACACTTAGTAACCGCTTTACGGTTTACAAGGATCCTTACTTCCCACGCAACAAGATTCTTGTTGGGTATAAGGGTGGAAGCTACCTTGAGACCGGTTACGTCTACGCGCCATATGTTCCATTGATTGTCACACCGACTATTTTCGCTCCTGAGGATTTCACTCCTCGTAAGGGCGTAATGACCCGGTATGGTAAGAAGATGGTTCGTGCTGACTTCTACGGTACAGTTACGGTTCTAGATCTTGACGTTATCTAACAGATAGTTTAAAACCAACCTTCCAAGCGGCTCCTTTTTAGGAGCCGCTTTTGTTTTATCTACTTTTTTTTCATTCTTATGATATTCTTGAGCCGCTTATTGAGTTGGTTCTGTCAACCATAGTCGAAGCTACATATTTATTAGTGATTTAGCGAATCGGAGTATCTTAATGGCATCATTTATAAACACACTTAATCCGACTCCTTTTGGTTTCTTTGATGACGACGCTTCATTTCAATTTGAGGCCGATGCATTAGTTACTTTTGTTAAAAGAAAGCTTGGGGATGACATACTAAGCGTAGAGCTAACAAAAAAACAAATTTGGACATGTTTTGAAGAATCATTTTTAGAATATGGCAAGATTGTTAACGAATTTCAGGCAGAGTCTCACTTAATGAACCTGCTAGGATTTCCTACTGGCAGCAATATGTCTGGATCATATGATGTAGGCCCCCATGGAAAAGAACAGCTATTTCCACTTGAAAATTTAGAATTTTTATTACGCCGCGCAGAGCCATATGCGATGGAAGCCGGCATAGGTGGATCATATAACACGATGTCAGGATCTATTCAGTTAGTACAAGATCAACAAGATTATGATATATATTCTGAGCTTAAAGACGAGAACGGTGATGCATTATTTGACAGCGCACAAAATGATCCCCAGACAAAAATAAAGATTCTTGATGTATACCATTTTTCACCTCAGGCTGCATATAGATTCTTTGATACAACATCTGCAATAAATTATCTTAACAATGAATTTAGCTTTGAATCATTTACCCCAGAAACAGTATTCTATGTGCTACCAGTCTTTGAAGATATTCTTCGAGCAGGACAAATGGATATATCTAATAGGGTAAGAAGATCAAATTATAGTTACAGAATTTCTGGTACAAAAATTAGGGTTTTTCCCCGACCTACCCAATCAAATCCTAAAAAGTTGTGGATGCGAATTGCATTTAGTCCCAATCCGTTTAACCCCAGCTATCCAGACGCCCAGATATATGGTGTCAGTAACTTGTCTAATATTCCATACGGGAATCTAAGATTTCAAAATGTGAATAGCATGGGCCGCCAATGGGTCAGACAATATACATTAGCTGCCTGCAAAGAAATGTTAGGACTAATCAGGTCTAAATTTTCTTCAGTGCCTATTCCTGGAGGAGATCTTAGTTTAAATGGGTCTGACCTTATATCGCAGGGCAGAGAAGAACAATCAAACTTAAAAACTAGCCTTAATGAAATGCTAACTAAATTAACATACAGCAAAATGATTGAGGATGAGGCCTCGGCTGTTGAGAGTATGCAGAAAATTCTAAGACATATTCCGGTTCCTGGTGGCAAGGCAATAATAGTTGGTTAACGGATTTTAAATGGCACGTCTATTCATAACACCACGAGAGATTGACTATATATCTGATCTAACAAAAGAAGTTACAAAAGATATTATTGGTCAAAAAATCTTTTATTACAAGGTTAGGGAAGATCTAACTAATGTACATGATGTATATGAAGAAGCTCCGGAAAAGATTTTTAATCCACCAATCGAAATCGATGCGCTGGTTGACTGGCAGCCAGAAGTTATTAGAACGAACCAATTTGGCAGTGAAGAAATTGCTACAATTGAAATATATCTGCATTCTAGAGACTTACTAGATAAAGAGATAAAGGTTTTGCAAGGTGATTATTTTAGTTACGGTGCAATGTTTTTTGAGATAACGTCTGTAATTGCCGATAAAAATGTCTACGGCCAAGTTGAACATAAAACTGGCGTGAAATTAGTAGGCAAGCAGGCACGTAAGGGACAAATTAATATCAAACCAATTGGCCCAACTGGTGAAGAATATTCAGATGATGATGCAGTACAAACCGAATTTGTACAACAGCGGGGAGTTTCTGAAAATAGGCTTGGAGAAACAGGCGATATTAGAAGTCTTCAAGAGAATGAAAAACTTGAAGCACCTATTTCAGGGCCTCATGAAGTATCGAATAATGACCCCGGTGTTGCAACAACAGATTCATCATTTTATGGAGATGACTGCTAATGACCATAAAGACAAGCAAGACATCCACAGATTCGGTATCCGTCCCTACTGGTTATGAGGGAAATAATATTCCTGAGGATATGGTATTACCTTCATGTACTGTAGAGGATGTAGATAGGGCTATCTTTAATCTTTTTAATAAAGAGCTTCCCTTAATCTTTAATCAGGGAAAAGAAGCTAAGCGTATTCCTGTCATATTTGCAACCGGCGAAAGATTTGCCGTCCTTAGACGAAAACGGCCACTTAGAGATAAATCAGGTGCATTAATACTTCCCCTTGTTTCTATAATGAGAACAGGTATAGCGCAGGATATCGATCGCGGCATCGGCCCAGGCCAGAGCTCGCCGATGATTATAAGAAAAAGATTAGAAAAATCAGATCCCGCCTATCAGGCACTTATTAATCGGCTGGGTTTAAAGAACCAAGATAATATTTCTCATGATCTTCATAAGATCGATGGAAAAGGTGATGGTACAGAACCAGGCACTGTAGCCACTAGAAGAAATTCTGCACCAAGAACGACTGGGTCAAGATCAGGCCAGTTATTAGAATTAGAGCTTTCCGATAATATATTTGAAATTGTAACAATGCCCCCTGTTAAGTTTTATAGTGCAACATACCAAGTGACGTTTTGGGCTCAATATACACAGCAGATGAATGATATGATGATGGCTGTCCTTAGTTCATATATGGATAATCATAGGCGAACATTCAGGATTGAAACAGATAAGGGATACTGGTTTATTGCATATGTTGCTAGTGAGCTATCACCAGGTAATAACTACGAAGATTTCACAGATGATGAGAGACTAGTGAGGTATAGCTTTGAGATAAGCGTACCGGCGTATGTTTTAGCATCAGATCATCCAGGTGCCGGTATTCCATTACGAAAGTTTGTATCTGCACCAATTATTTCATTTGAACATAGTGATCTTGGAAATTCTAGTATTTATACAGACCAAAGAGGGTCGTTACCCAGCGGTGACCCAGATAGCTATATTTTGCAGGATTTTGCAACAATTCATGGACCGGTTCCTGGTGATTCAATCGGATCTTCCGGGATAGCATCATCATATAATGCTGCCGGACATCCACAAATTGGATCATCTGTGGCAACTAGCGATTCTAGAGCAATAAATAATAATAGTCCGGATGGTTATGCGGTTCCTGGTAGCTCATCAACGACTGTTGGCGGGCATACTGCAAATCCGGGCGGTATTACAATTTTTAAAATTTCTAAAGACCCGTTTACTGGGAAAGAGGTAAAGACATTGGTAAAAGTTAAAACTAAAAATCGTAGAAAAGGAGAGACTGTTTTACGGTCTTTTAAGAGTTAGATGGGTATGACGCTACACGATGACATTATACATAATATGATGTGCTTGAATGAATAGTAGTCTAGAAGTTTGATATTCAACCCAATACTTAATTAAAGAGTGACACTAGTCTAAGGAGATATATTCGATGGCTGAGCAGACATTTCGATCACCCGGGTTTTTTGAGAAGGAAATTGACCTATCTTCTAGAAAAGTGGGTCCAGTTGGAACCCCCGCCGGAATAATTGGTACCGCAGAGAAAGGCCCAGCCTTCGTGCCGGTAACCGTTGGTTCTTTTGCCGATTTCCAAACAAGATTTGGCGGCTTAAGTCCAGATAGATTCGGACCATATGCGGTTCGTGAATTCTTAAAAAATCGCACCGCGGTGACATATATGAGAGTGCTAGGGGCAGGAGCAAATGACACCC
Source organism: Halobacteriovorax sp. (assembly GCA_002720865.1). Classification (GTDB taxonomy): domain Bacteria; phylum Bdellovibrionota; class Bacteriovoracia; order Bacteriovoracales; family Bacteriovoracaceae. The sequence continues at coordinate 42,006 of PBIO01000013.1, read as the reverse complement.
TAGTTGATATTGATAATACAAAAAGGCTTGGTACCGTAAAGAACGCAGGATTTGTTCTTGGTGGTACTGGAGCAATTAACTGGGATCCATCGGAAACCCAAGGGCGACATTCTGGCGTAACACAATTCTTAGTAGCAAGACATCAGGTTTCTAGTTCTTGTGGTGAGATGGAAGGTTATCCAGCATTTAGTGATAATGATAGTTTCGCAGGACTTGCTGGAGCCGGTGATGAGGTAAATCTTGTTAGGGCAGTTATTATGACCCCTTCCGGGTCACGCGTCATGATTGCTAATGGTGATGAAGACCTAGCAGGTTCAAACTTGTCAAGTATGGATGACTGCGCAGGCCTTAACCCTGGTGACCACAAGACATTCAAGCTAATAATTTCTTCCTCAACAGGAAAGACGTTTGCAGAAGATGACGGCCTGGCTGGTATCAAAATTATGACAGCCTCACTGGACCCATCTGCCAGTACATATGTCGGAAAAATTCTTAACAGGGACCCTAATAAATTCCAAACATTAGAACATTATCTCTATGCAGATTTTGCAGTTGAGGATGAGCTAGCAAGAGTTGTAACTGAAGCTACAAAGGCTGTTGCAATATTATCTGGCTCCGGAGCAACCTCCGCGGATTGCCCACTTACTGCTGATGAAACGTTTAGACAATTATACGGTAGGTATGACACACGTTATACTACACCTACCACACCATGGATTGTATCACAGCCATATGGTGGGACAGAGTACCCATTATTCAGATTTGAAACACTAACAGATGGTGCATATGCTAATGATAAGATAAAGATTTCTATTGCAAATCTTCGAGCCTCAACAGATCCGAATAATAAGACATGTTCATTCGAAGTTCAGGTCAGGCGCTTTGGCGATACTGACATGACAAGAGAGATCATTGAAGCATATCCAGATTGTAACCTAGATCCACAGAGTGATAGGTACATCGGCCGATTAATTGGTGATTATAAAGTCCTGTATGATTTTGACGCTGATCAAATTGATGAACGTAGATTGGTTGTTAGCGGAAAATATCCTAATCGGTCTCACCATATTAGGGTCATTGTACATGAGTCAGTAGACACAGGTGATGCATGTCTTCCAGAAGATATAATGCCATTCGGTTTCTTGGGGATCCCGACAATTAAGACCGCTGATTCATTAACACATGAAAATGCTCTAGCATTGACACTTGGTCCAGATACACTTGGTCCAGCTGGTCAAGATACACGCCTTGCAGGTGTAGGTGCAACAGGTGATTTACAAAATGCCATTGTACCACCATTACCACTGAGGTTCAAATGCACTAGAGGGCATGTTATGAGCTCTTGTGAAGGTGGAACCGTTACACATATAGGCCAATCAGGCAATGATGAACGCGCCGACTCTAGACTATACTGGGGTGTTAAGTTTGAAAGACTTCCAACCACAGGGTCAATGGATCGTGCAATTCTAAATGCAAATCTTTCTTCAACACCTAATCCGTTAGTTTCTGCATACACAAAATTTATGGGTATTGCAAAACTAGATACACTGGTAACAGGTTCAGGTGCTGACACATTCAACAACAATAAGTTCACCCTGGCCAGGGTTGCCCTTAATGAAACAGCAATTGCTGATGTTGATGGAACAGCAAAGACTCATATGCTAGAAACGGCATATATTAGAAATGGTGTTCCGGATGCTGCAACATATACTGTTAACGATCCAGGGGCTGGTGATAGAGTTACACTAGCATCGCTTGTTCATAATGATGCTATTAAGTTTAACCGTTTCACACCTTATGCGAAATTCACATTACCATTCTACGGTGGATTCGATGGGCTTAACATCCTTGATAAAGACAATGCGCTAATGACAGATCGTGCAAGTTCTAGTGATCTTGACGGTCTGGCCGCAGAGGGATTTGAGGATGATGGTCTTGGAGGTACATTGATTACTGGTGAAGGTAGAGATAATAACATTGTAAATTCATACAACGTTGCTGTCCGCCAGATGACTGATCCATTAACAGTGAATACAAACCTCTTGGCAATCCCAGGAATTAGGGATTCATTTGTTACAGACTTTGCAGCTGATAGAACAAAGGAATATTCCAAAGCTATGTATGTGATGGACATTCCAAATGTTGCAGAGGACGGAACAAGGATGTTCGTTGGATCTTTAGTCCATGATGAGCTTAAGCCTGATGTAAGAAATACTTCTGAGGAGTTTGAATCTCGTGCGGTAGATAACAACTACAGCGCAACGTATTTCCCAGATGTATATATTGATGATCCTATGAACAATCTCAAGGTTAGAGTTCCTGCATCTGTTGCTGCTTTGGCTGCCTTAGGATACAATGACAAAGTATCTTATCCATGGTTTGCTCCAGCTGGTTTTAATAGAGGTGCCTTATCATTTGTTTCAAACGTAACAACACGATTGTCTGCTGGTGATAGAGATACTTTATATGATGCAAGAATTAACCCAATTGCAGTATTCCCATCTGGTGGATTTGTAATCTTTGGACAGAAAACTCTCCAAATGAACAAATCGGCGTTGGACAGGGTTAACGTAAGAAGAATGTTGCTTGAGGTTAAGAGACAAATTGTTGGTGTTGCCAACAGAATCTTATTCGAGCCTAATACACCACAAACTCGGGCAAGATTTATTGGTTCTGTTACTCCATTATTAGCACTGGTACAAGCACAAGCTGGTATTGAGAAGTTCCAGGTCATAATGGATGACACTAATAATTCTCAGGAAGATTACGAAAATAACAGACTAAATGGTAGGATTGTTGTGGTACCAACGAGAGCAATCGAGTTTATCGCAATCGATTTTATTATTACGAATAGCGGTGTAATATTCGCATGATGTATACCTATAGTAGAATAAAAGGATTAACAGGTAGGAGCATAGACAAATGGCTGAATTGACCTTTAAGAGCGCTGGTGTATCAACCAAAGAAATTGACCTTAGTGGACCCTCGGCTGTACAGCCACAGGGAGTCCCTGCAGGCGTTATTGGTACTGCACTAAAGGGACCTGCTTTTGTCCCAGTAACAGTCGCTACATATCAAGATTTCGTTGCAGAGTTTGGACCGACCGACGGTAAGAAGTTCGGCCCGATAGCTATGCACGAGTGGATGAGACGATCCAGATCAGGAACTTATGTACGCGTCCTCGGCACAGGTGATGGCCTACGCCGAGACTTAACAGATGCCAATAACTCAGGACGAGTAAATAATGCTGGCTTTATCGTTGGTAGCGAACAAGTACAGCCACTTACAGTTGCCGGCGTAACGGATGGCATGGTTAATGCTAATATCCATGCCGGTACATTCATCGGTAATGGGTCTGCTGAGGGTAGAACATACTTCCTCGGGGCCTTAATGGCAGAAACAAACGGCTCAACGTTGCTTAGCGGCGCAGGTCTTGTTGATTCTGCTGCTGCAACAGGAACGATCGGCATCACCGGCGGCGCCGGAGTGTTTCATCACACTGATCTAGTAATAACAGACGCAGAGGGTACGGAGAAGATATACAAGTTCTGCAATGATGACGGTTCACACTGGGGGGGGCCCGCACTTAGCTCTGGTGACACGTTTGTTGAGGCGATGACGACCAAAATATACGTTGACGCTACAGGACTTCAACCTGCCATTGCTGCGGAATTGAAAATAGCAATAGACTCCGCAAACGGCCACAATGCCGGAACACCAGGTGATAAGATTATTGTTACTGACACTTCCCCAGGGGGTGGCGTAGGTAGCCTAAGTCTGGAGCAAGCAATTGAAGGTGCATCAGGTAATGTTAGCATGGTCAATACACCCTCAAATCCAGGCATTACACTCACAGGATTTTCAGGAGGAGACTCCTCTACAGTTCCAATCGTCCGAGGTGTAATAATGGCACCTTCCGGTGTTGTTCTTGCACTTTCGTGTTCGGAAGTCGCCGGCGCAAATAATGCTCCAGCAGCAGGCGCAACTGGCGAATTCGGGGCAGCCCTCGACGGTGGCTACCACTTAGGAACAGTTGACCTAACAGGCGATGCAGATCAATTCGTTATGATCTTAAACGGTCATACAAACACACCCGATAATCCAAATATTATTACGGCATCTTTAAACCCGCAACGCCCAGATTACTTTCCAAACATCTTAAACCAAGATGCTGGTTGTATAGAACATGCAGGACATTATCTATACGCACATTATGATATCCATCCCTCCCATGCAGTCGTCACAGGAAGCCAGGTCTTAAATGTTGATAATGGCCATGGTGTTGATCCTGGTACAGGGGTTCCGAACCTCGGAGAGGTTGCTGCATTCTTGTTAACAGGTTCAGCAGATCATAACCGAGGGAACCAAGGTGTTCCTAACTACGAAAACTTTGAAGATAGATATAGAACAGCACGTTCACCTTGGGTTACATCCCAGATGTTCGGTGGCAAGCCAAAGAATCTCTTCAAGGTACACGCATTAGACGATGGCACAGCCGGTTCTGGCAAATTTAAGATTACGATTGATAATGTTCAGGCCTCAAATTCTGAAGCAACTAAGTATGGGACATTTGATGTACTGGTCAGGAGTATGACTGATAATGATAATGACCCAGTTGTTTTTGAGAAGTTTGCTAAGCTTGATCTAAATCCATCATCTGAAAGATACATTGCCAGGGTAATTGGTGATATGTATGCATATTATGATTTTGATAAACCTCAGGGCGCTCAAAAGCTAGTAATTGAAGGTGTGCACCCAAGCCGCTCTACATATATTAGGGTAGAAATGGATAGTACGGTTGATAATGGAACGATTGATGCTACGGCACTGCCAGTAGGGTTTAGAGGCCATGATCACTTAATCACTTCCGGAGAACTTGGGGCTTCTGGTGCTGCAACATCTTCAAATGAGGTAGGGGATGGACCATTAATTAGCCCTCCGTTAGCATCGATATTACAGCCTACAATCTGGAATGAGGTCGTACAGCTCCCCATTCCAATGAGAAATAATATTAAAACAGGTGTTTCACCTAAGGAAAAAGTTAATTCTGCACTTTGTTGGGGTGTGCAATTCCAGGTCAATGATGATGTTCTACAACAAAATAAGAATAACAAATTTGATAAATCTCTTCTTTCATTCGGTAAGTACTTTCCAGATTTTCAAGAAGTAAATCTAGATGTTGTCGCTGGTGATAATGCTGGTACTCCTGATGATGCTTTAGGGGCTGAGTGGTTAACAACAGTACTTGACTCTGATAGATTTAATAATAATGCATTCTCCCTAGAGAACGTTGAAGTATTACTTGAATCAGATGGCGATGTTGACAATAAACAATGGGCCGCGGCAGAATATCGTAGAGATGGTACGCTTGCTCAGGGTGGTACAACATCCAGATTCTTAGGTCGCCTAAATTTCCAGGACGACTTTACATCACTACCGATGAAGAAATACATGAAATTCAGTTTCTTCCTACAAGGTGGATTTGATGGTGTCAATATTCTTGATAGAGAAAAAGGCAAATTGTCAAACCTTGCAGCTGTAAGAGAAATGATTGATTCAACTCAGCAAGGGGCTACTAAGGGCCCAACAGTTGCTGCATATCGAAAAGCATTGGATGTAATGCAGGAAACCGCTGACGTAGATATCAAGTTGTTAGCAATTCCAGGCCTTAGAGATCCAAGTATTGTAGATTATGCAATTGATGTTGTTGAGAATCGATTCGACGCAATGCTAATTGCAGATGCAGAAGAAATGGATTCTGAAAATAATCTAATTGTTGATTCAACTAACACAAACCCAAGTGTTACAAATACGACTGATAGATTACTAGGCAGAAATCTTGACTCTTCATTCGCAGCAGTATATTATCCAGATGTTGTAGTAAACGATCCAGCCTTAGGCTCAGCAGTAGTTTGCCCACCGTCAGTTGCAGTATTAGGTGCCTTTGCACTTAACGATTCTGTTGCTCATCCATGGTATGCCCCGGCAGGGTTTACCCGCGGTGCCCTAGACACAGTCATAGAGGCCCAGGTGAAGCTAAGTCGAGCAAACCTTGATACACTATACGAGGCAGATATTAATCCTCTAGCGGCCTTCCCACACACTCCAGGTGTTGTGGTATGGGGCCAGAAAACGTTACAGAAGGCAAAGAGTTCTCTTGACAGAGTTAATGTTCGTCGGTTGCTTATTGAAGTCCGCCGGCGAGTTCGCGCTGTCGGTAATAGAATTTTATTCGAACCGAATCGTGAAGCTACATTGGCGAGATTCTCTGCTGCTGTAAATCCAATATTGGCAAGAATTCAGGCCCAGCAAGGCTTGGATAAGTTTAAGGTAATCATTGATACCACAACAACTACTCAAGCGGATGTTGAAAATAATACGGTTCGCGGTAAGATCTTCTTACAACCGACGAGGACTGTTGAGTTCATCGCACTTGACTTTGTTGTCAAGAATGCAGGACAATTTGAAGTATAAATTCGGTAGAGATGAATATTTATAATACGAAACGAAATCATAGGAGATTTTAGAAATGGCCGAGACACTATCAGTTACCGATATGCTACCTAACAAGTTTGAACCCAAGCGTAAGTTTAGGTGGGTATTTGCTATCGAGGGAATAGACGCATTCTTAATGAAGACTGCTGCTAGACCAACTATTAATACAGCGGAACAAGAAGTTCCTTATATGAACTCTACTCGTTACCTTGCAGGTAAAACAAAGTTTGATGCAATTAGTTTAACACTACATGATCCAATTGCACCATCTGGTTCACAGCAAGTAATGGAGTGGATTCGCACCCACTTTGAATCCGTATCAGGCCGCTCTGGTTATGCAGATTTTTATAAGCGCGATTGTCAGCTTAAGCTGCTTGATCCTGTCGGCACAGTTGTTGAATTATGGGACCTTAAAGGTTGTTTCCTAACTTCAGCAGCATTTGGTGACCTGGATTATGGTGCAGAAGATCCTACAGAGATTTCATTAACTGTTCGATTCGACAACGCAGTACTACAGTACTAAATCAAAATTTAATCTCGGTTTATAAGAAAGCTCCTTTCCGGAGCTTTCTTTTTTTTTATCCTAATAGTTTACAAGAAATCTTAGAATGGTGATATTTAATTTGCACGTGCGATAGGGCACAATAATAATTGAACGGAGAGAAACTGTGTCTGATAAAACCAGAACTGAAAATGAAATATTTAAGGCTGCGCAAGCACAGGGTATGCCGACTCGTAATGTAATGAAAGACGATTTCGGGTTTGAGATTCCTGTTGAGGCTGTGCCCCTTCCATCACGTGGTGTATGTTATCCTGTTGATAGTCCACTATATGGTAAAGAAACGATCGAAATTAGGGCTATGACAGCCCGAGAAGAAGATATTTTAACTTCTAAAGCCCTTATTAAAAAGGGTACTGTTATTTCACACTTGCTTAAATCATGTATGGTCAATAAAGATATTAATCCTGACGATATGCTAGCTGGTGATAGAAATGCAGTAATGACAGCACTGCGAATCACCGGTTATGGTACGGATTATAATGTTGAAGTAGATTGCCCTGCATGTAGTACCAGGTCCAAGCAGGCATTTAATCTTGCAGAGTTACCAATTAAGCGACTTGAAACAAATCCCATCGCTGATGGGTCAAACGCATTTGAGTTTACGCTACCTATTACAAAGAAGGTTGTAAGGTTTAGTTTTCTAGATGGTCATGCAGAAACAAACATCATGGTAATGGAAGAAAGAAAAAAGAAATCTGGTCTTTCTGGTGAGAACCTGGTTACAACTCGCCTTAAGCATGCCATCACTGCTATTGATAATGTTACTGACAAAGGTAAGATTGATACATTCATTCGGAATATGCCGGCAAGGGATTCGTTAGCCCTCCGCCGCCATATAGACAAAAGCGAGCCAGGGATTGAGATGAAATCCTGGATGGACTGTCCCCACTGCTTGGAGACATCGGAGGTGCGCCTACCGATGGGCGCTTCGTTTTTTTGGCCTGACGCCGAGTGATAAGGAAGTATACTTAGAACAAATTTTCTTATTAATGTATTACATGGGTTTTACCTATTCAGAGGCATATATGCTTCCTATTTGGGAAAGACTATGGTTTTTAGATAGAATTAATAAGGAAATTAAACGCGCCAATGAAAGTAATCAGGGCGCATCTAGGGCAGCACATGCAAATTCTCCTGATGCTAGGTCACTGATGGGTAGGCAGCGTGCACAAGTACCATCTAGATTAAGGCGTTTCACTTAGGACCGCCATAGTTAATAAAGTATTAAGGGAGTTAATTATGGCCACAAATAATATGAAACGGTTTCAGGCAGCAGCTGCAGCGTATATATTGGGCAAAGAGACCAATGTACGTTTAAGTGGTAGTCCGGAAAAAATAAAAACCTGCCAAAATGTAATTACAACATCTAAAAATCTATACGAAGAATTAACTAGTTCAACCGCTAGTATGGAAAGGGTCGTTGAGCTACTAGATAAAAAGAGGGTTGCCTCTAGGCAATTTCTAGAAGTAGTAGGTACACCCTGGTTGCTATAAAGAACAGTCTAGAAATTTTACTACTAGCCTATATACTCATATAAGGTTATTACAGGTGAGGTTTGCTTAAATGGCTGATGATCTTGGCGCACAGTTAAAAATACAACAAGAAATTAATTCAGTTCTTGCTAAGCGTTCCTCTATGCTAAAGCAGCAGGAAGCATATGTTACTGGGCAAGCTAAGCTAGCCAAAGAACTTTGTTCAGCACTCGACTGTCAAGATCTTGATGGCATGGAAGAGCGCATTGAGGGTATTCGTAAGGGCATGGCAGCCGCGGCCGATGCAGCGTCTGATATGGCAACTGCCCAAACATCGCTTGGCGATTCTACAACAAAATCTAATAAGAAAATACAGCAAAGCCAAACCGCATTACAAAAGCTAACAAAAGCTTTTACACCCGCCCGGGTTGGTGCAGTCGGACTAGGCGTCGGACTTGTTGATGCATTCCGTGGCGCCGGCGCCCAAATTAGATCTACACTTAAATTTATAGGTAGCCTAACTAGTGGCATTGCCGGTGTCGGTACTGCAATTATAAAGGCACCATTTAGATTACTTGGTGGCCTGACTCAAATGGCCAATGATGCAGCTCAGGCTGGACTAGCTTTACGTCAAGAGTATGAAAATGTAAGAAAGCAATTCGGAGATCTGTCTAGTGGTCCCGGTAAGGCTGTAATTGGTAGTTTCAAATCACTTAAGTCTGAGGCTGGCAATGTTGCAGGTACTGGCCTATCAATGTCCAAAATGTTTGGGTTCGGCCCAGAGGGAGCAGCAAAGGCTTTAGCTTATCTTGGTGAGCAAGCTCATGGAATGGGTCCTGCATTTCATCATTTTAAAAGTGAAATTGCTGCAATGGGTCCAGAGTTTGTTGCATTTACTAAGGGATTAGGGATATCTGGAGAACAGACTGGTGCCCTTGCTAATCTTGCGAGGACAACCGGTAGGTCATTAAAAGAGACATTACAAGAAGTATCAAATTACTCCCTACAAATGGGTGACGCTTTCGGTATAGCAGGCAAAGAAATTGCACAAGACATGGCACAAATGGCTGCCGATGTTGGTCACTTCGGCCAAATGGCTCCCAAACAACTAGCACAAGTTTCAGTTTATGCACACAAGCTAGGGATTGAAGTCAAGGCGTTAACTGGGTTAATCGATAAGTTTGACAACTTTGAGGATGCTGCAAAGTCTGCATCAATGTTGTCACAGGCATTTGGCATGAATGTTGATGCTATGAAGATGATGCAAGAACAAGATCCGGCGAAGCGTATGGAAATGTTACGTAATGCATTTTTCCAGACAGGGAAAAGTGTTGAGGATCTTAGCCGGCAAGAACTTAAGTTATTATCTAGCCAGATGGGCCTTGATGAAAATGCAACGAAGTTGGCATTATCAAACCAGAATCTGGGGTATGATGATGTCTTAAAAGAAAGTAAGAAAGCTGAGAAAGGCCCCATGAGCCAAGCTGAGGCAATGAAGACATTGTCAAAGTCTATTGAACGTGCAGTAGAATTGGGTCATCAATTTACAGGATTCTTTGATGCGTTAATAAAAGGCTTCATGCGTGGGGTCATGTATACAAAAGAATTTAGGGAGCTGCTCCAGAATCTGCGCGCTTCTCTGAGAGTAGTTTTTCACGGTGCCATGGCATTAGGGAACTTGTTTATAACAAGGTTTCCGGGTGTAATAGATATGGTGAAAGCTTTGCGGGACATGTTTGATCCCGTAAAGTTCCATGACCTAATGCAAGGTGTAATACGGACATTTAGGGATTTTTGTGATAGACTAAAGACAGATCCCCAGGCAGGCATAGGGACGTTGCTGGACGGATTAAAACAAAATTTTTCTGATTTCTTTGCATCCAATGGTGGCGCCGGCTCTATGTTCTTAGATGGTGCAAAGAAATTTTTTGGAACATTAGCTATTATGTTCATGGCAGCTATTCCAATGGTAATTCAGGGTTTAACAAGTGTCATTAATAAGATAGCAGATTTTATAGCAAACCCTGGATCTCCAGCTATGGGATCTATGGGGGAAGCCCTAAAGAACGCGTTCATAGCTTCATGGGCAGCAATTCAGGAAGCAGTTCCAGTTTTAGTCGATGCTGTTAAGAATCTTTTAATGACGATCTGGACAAAGTACAAAGGCCCAATTGTTAAAATCGGTGCAGCATATGCTAGTGTTGTAATAGGAAAGATGTTGTTAGTTGCAACACTTTCAGCTGTTAAAGGCGCTGTTGCTGCAAAAGTTGGCAGTGTAATTGCTGGGTTTTTTGGATCTGCAACATCATCGGCTGCATCACAGGTAGGAAGCGGAACACAGGCAGGCAGTTTGGGAAAAGCTTTAAAGAGCGGCTTCGGCGCTTTGGCAGAAGGTATTAAGGGATTTTTTGAACGTATTGCCAATCTAAAACCAGGCACAATTATAAAAGCCGGCCTTGCTATGGCAGCATTAGCTGTAGTAATGGGAACATCAATGATATTATTCTCATTGGCAATGGTCGCAGTTGCAAAAATAATATCATTAGTTCCACCTATGCAATTAGTAATGGGTTTCTTAGGGTTAGCCATGGCATCTGGTGCTTTAGCATTGATGATTGCGGTTACCGCTGGTCTTGGTGCAACTAAAGAGCTAATGGTTGCTTCATTAGTTGGTATGCTAGCCGGCGCCGCATTGTTGACAGTCGGTGGGGTCGCCTTTGCCCTAGCATTATTGGCTGTTTCTGCATCAATGGCAATGCTGGATCCAATAAAGGTTGTCTGGGGTATGGCCGCGTTAGGCATGGCTGCTCTAGCGTTACTCGGCCTTATTGCGGTCGGCGCTGCCTTGGGTGCAACCGGCCCAGCTATGCTATTAGCCACAGCTGGTATTTTATTGGCACCAGTCTTACTATATGCTGCTGCGCGAGGCTTTATTCATGCATTAATTGCCGTAGGCGAACAAGCAAAACAAATATCAGATCCTAAAGCAGTTGCAATGGGCCTTGGTGCTGTTGCTATCGGTGCTATAGCATTGGCAGCGCTGGTCGGTGCAGTAACATTAATAGGGTTAATGCTTCCCCAATTTCCAATTGCAATTGCGGGTGTAGTTGCCGGTGCACTTTTTCTTGCTGCAATGCCAAGTATTGTTGATGCAATCGGCGCTGTCGGCACCCAACTATCTTCAATGAATATTGACTGGAAGAAGACTGCAAAAACATTTGTCCGGGTAGCTTCAATGTTTGGGTCATTAGCCATAGCTGCGTCCGCGGCCGCACTCGGAGGCTTATCAGCTATAGTTGGTGCAGTTGGCCTCGGCCTTATGGTATATTTCTTATTAGCTCTTCCTCCCGTATTAGAGTTTCTAAACAATGTTGTAGGAATGATTCAAGGGATGAATATTGACTGGAAGAAGACTGCGAAAGTTTTTGGATCCATGGGAGATTTATTTTATGATCTTGGTTCAGCCGGCTTAGCAGCAATTGTCGGCGGAGCCGGCGCATTGATCGGTGTCCTAGGGCTAGTCTTGATGGCACCCATGTTGTTAGGCCTACCAGACACTATAGGTAAGATAAAAGCTGTATATGATGCCGGCAAGTCTGTAAAATGGGGGAAAACAAATAAAATGTTTGCCTATCTTGGGAGTATATTTGCAAATGTCGGTATAGCCGGCCTAGCTGCTGTTTTAGCGGGGGTTGGCGGATACATCGGTTCAAAAATGATTCCAGGTGTTGTTGCATTTGTGGGTGCTCTAACAAAAGAAGGTGGGTTTTTAACAAAGCTTGGAGAGTTTAGTTCTGCAACCAGAGGTGTTTTAACCCCCGCCCTATCAGAGCAGACGAAAGTATTAGGTGAATTTTTTGGTGTGATTGGTAAGGCAGCACTTTTATCAATTGCGTTATTACCATTTACACTTCCGTTTATCGGCAAAATCCTTATGAAAGGATTTAATAAGATCGGGGATTTCGGTGATAAGATAGCCGGCGAGTTTGCCCCAGCAGTTGGTGCGTTATCAGCAATAGAGATAAATGATCCAGCTAGTCTATCTTCGAAGATGGAAGCTTTAGGTGCAGCATTTGAAATCATAGGAACGCTAGCCAACGTTGCTGTACAGCTAGTCAATGTTGATGTATCTAAGTTTAGTGATGCTAGCGCAGCTGGTGCTGTAATTGATGCAGCATCCGGAATGATAAACGGTTTAATATCCGGTGTTAGTACACTTATTACATCAATTATTGAAATAGTCAAAGACTTCTCAGAAGATGATATGGCCAAAGCTGCATCAGTAGGAAAATTGATGGGTGCTATTGGAACTATGGTTCAATCTATGATGCCTCCAGATTCATTTTTTGATGCAATTAAGAAAGTAACAAAAAGATCATCCTCAGGAATCTTTTCTTCTTCTTCAAGTTCAACGACAACGGCTTCCGGAAATGCACCAGAGGTTATAAGGGCCATGGCCGACTTTATTCGTACAATTATGCGCGCCGTATCATCATATATTCCAGAGATGGTACGCCATGTTAAAGCAGCGGCCGATTCAATTACAAATCCTGCTGAAATGGAGCCTAAGATGAAGATTGTCGGCATGGCTATCGAAGTTGTTTCAAAGGTTGGTAAGACCATGAAGACAATGTTTAAGATTGCGCAGGATATGGCCGGTGAGACAGGATTCTTAGATGATCCACCCCCAATCTCTGAGATGATGAGTCGATTCTCTACAGTTATGAGTGTAGTTTCAAGTGCAATGAGAACTAATATGAGAAGCTTAGTCACCGCGGTAGTACAAGCTGCTGAATCTATAACCGATCCGGCAGCAATGGAGCCTAAGATGAAGATTGTCGGTATGGCAATGGATATGGTTGTCAAGTTTGGTACCACAATAAAGAAACTATACGGTTTAATGCCATCAGAAGATGAAATGCCTGATGCTAGTTTTTCCAGGCGCATATCTACAATGACATCAACAATATCTGATATCGTTTGGGCAGTGCGTAGTCATTTGCCTCGTTTAATAAGCTCAGTTACAGAGGCTGCAGAATCCATCCAGAATCCCCGCCGCGTTATATACAAAATGAAGATTGTTGGAATGGCGATGGAAGCCGTCGTTAAGTTTGGTGATACATTAGAAAAACTAAAAGGCCTGAAGGGTGAAACAGATTCTTCATCAGCTGCAGTTATTAGAAGCCTTGTAGGCACAATGATTCAGGTATTTTCACCTGCATCAGGATCAAACCCTAATACAATACCAAAGCTAATTGAAGTAATAGCCACCTCCGGAATTGCACAACACAGTAGAGGTATGGGCCGTAGTCGCTCAGCAGTATCAAGGCTAGCTAGTTTTACTGAAAAGTACGCAGAATTTATCGAGACTGCAAAAGATAGTCTAGATACAAGGGTAAGTGGCACAACGATCAGGGCTATTACACAAATGATTACTGATTATAATGTAATTTCTGAAAGCCTGCAAAATACGTCACCGGTACGTTTGTCTGCAAACCTTGATAGATTCGGAAGGAATCTAAGATTAGATGAACAAACAGTACGTATACGTCATTCTCCCATTAATGTCAACGTTGTATTAAATCTTACCATGGACGCGAAAGATATATCTACAGGCCTTGCTACGCAACAGGATCCTGCGTTTAGGGTAACAAGGTTAAACGTTGCCGATCGCAACGCTATAGCTTCAACAGATAGGGGCAGCGCAACCAGTATGTCGAATGTTACGGCCGATACACGCTAAAAAAAGGATATAAAATGAGTGAAAAATTAATTGATACACAGGAACTTATTGATAATATGCGTAAGCAGTTTGAAGAGTCTCCAGAGATTAAAACAACACTGGAGGCAGCTGCACAAGCCGCAAAAGAATCTGGTGAAGAATTGACAGATGAAAATCGAGAAGCTATTATGGCCCAAGGAAGAAAAATTCTCAACGATTTTCAACCCATGATAATTAAATTAGCAGAACTAATTAATGATCCATCATCTAGGGAAGAATTGCAAAAAAACTTGCATAAACTTAAACCCGAAAAATCATATGATGATATTATTAAAGAGATGAGTAAAGAAGAGAAATAGAATGTCCTCTCCGAAGCCGCCATTTGATGAACAACAGTATGGGCCAGTCTTGAATCCTGACCCAAGCACCGGTGGTGACGACTCTAAACTAAACTCAGGTGATGATATTCCTGATACTTTGGCAGAGAACCCGGGTAAAGTTGCTACTAAAGAGACATTAGGCTCTTACTTAGGGAACCTTACCAGGGAAAACAATTATAACATTTCCGATACTTTCGTAGATTCACCTGTACATACAACACCCACAGGTAACGATATGACGTTTACCGAAGGTGAAGTACTTGCAGGTACCTCTAGGGTACAAGTTAGGAAAGGGACGCCGGCATTAACTCCATCACACCAATCAGGGAATCCTGCTGATGGGACAACAAGGACATTTGTTGATGATGTACTTAAGGCTGCTGAAAATATTCCAGGAGGGGTTCAGGAGCATCATTTTGACAGATTAGGGGAATCAGATTTTGGTGGTAATCATGAAGTTCCAGCAATAAAACCAGCCTTTAAGCGACACCACGGTATCGGTCATACACTATATAGCAATATCCCTGAGGTCCCGGGTGAAATAAAGAACCCCCAGGGAAAAACGTGGGCAGAATCAGATGCACCTACCGTAATTCAAAAACGAACCAGCGCTATATTAAAGAATAATCGATTCCATCCTGTCGAAGGTAGCCCCTATATTAAGGACGGTGGTTTTTCTTCTGCAACCCAGGGTACATTAGGTGGTCTTCATAGAGAATTAGGGAAATACACAAATCAACCTACTGTAGAAGGGCAAGCAAGCCCAACAGATTTAATGAAAGTTTCAGAGCTTAGAAAAATAGGTCGCCGTCTAATGATGGCAGGTACTGCAGACTTTCAAATGATGGATGATAGTGTCGATGGTGCTGTAATCAACCCTCTTGGTCAGATGGGAATTCCTTATGTTCCATTATTACCTGAAGCTCATGAACTTCGTGCTCAGTATGTCATGGACAAAGAAGGCACAACTGACTATACACATATGGATTTTCTAGAAGGAGGAAATAGTGGAGATGCAACAAAGGGATTTGCAGATACACTTATGGCTGGAGAAGAGGGTGCAACAGATTTATTAGAAAATAATAATAAATCATACGGACACTTAAATCATCCAGGTGAGCCATTTTCAGGTCCCCTGCCTATGGGAATGATACAGGTGGCTGCAGCTAACTTCGTTGCCATGGCAGCAGGCGCCGCGGTCTTAGGAACAATTATGACTGCATTAGCAATGTTACAACCGGCTGCATCTCCCGACGTTGATCCCAAAACACCCTGGAATCTAGAAAAAGGTAGACACTTAAAGCAAAATCCATGGTTTTCCATGTTTTCATCCCTATGCGGAATTCCTGAATTAAAAAATCAAAAAAATAGCTCCGGAGGGCCATTTTCATTCGTGTGGCGCGGCCTAATGGCATTTTATGGGATTAATGTTGAAAATACAGGTGCACCTGTTGCCAAAGATGTTCTAGACGCATTAATGAATAATATAATATCGGCCGGCTACTATGCGACGATAACAAGGGGTGTCATAAGAGATGTTGAACAAATGTCTGATGCTATTTTGGCAATGCCGAATAGTGTGACAGGTGCAATCTCATCAGTGATCGGGATATTAAACGCATTTTTTAGTTCAAAAACTGTAACGTTTTTTATAACACTTATTAAACTTGGTGACGTAATAGTCAGCCTCAAGTCCGGTGCTAAAAAATATGCTGTTGATAATAAGGACACAACACCAGAAAACCGCCCGGGCCAAAGTCGTGATGTAAAAGCTGGCGACGGTCGCCTGGTTTGGCGGCATAGTGTTCTGCCGGCCGCATTTTTAATGCCAGATTCATTTAGAATAGCAACTGAGCAATTTTCACTTCCAGTTGGTACAGGTATTGATGCATATGTTACTGGGTTTGCTCTTCGCGGCGGTGCCAGTAAAAATAAGAAGACACTCGTAGCGCCTAATTCTAAGAATGGCTATAATGAAGCAGGCCCTAGAATTAAGAGGGAGATGGTAGAGAAAATTGAAAACCAATTAGAGTGTGAATATATGCCATTTTATTTTCAAGATATCCGAACAAATGAAATAGTTTCATTTCATGCATTTTTATCTTCACTTTCTGATGATTTTTCTCCTGAATATAGTTCTGTAGCTGGCTATGGAAGGGTCGATGATGTTAAAATATGGAAAAAGACAAGTAGAAGCATCAATATCCAATTTATAGTTGCGTCGACAAGTCCGGAAGATTTTGATATCATGTGGGTATCATTAAATAAATTACTAACGATGATATACCCAACCTGGTCTAAGGGCACAAGCGTAAAATCAGGCGATCGAAACTTTATAATGCCTATGTCGCAGATCCCAACTGCAACTCCCCTTGTAAGGATGCGTCTTGGTGACATGATTAAGTCTAATTATAGCAGGTTTAATATGGCCAGGCTTTTTGGTATC
Organism: Halobacteriovorax sp.; assembly: GCA_002720865.1. Taxonomy (GTDB): domain Bacteria; phylum Bdellovibrionota; class Bacteriovoracia; order Bacteriovoracales; family Bacteriovoracaceae. Next base: position 24,928 of record PBIO01000013.1, on the reverse strand, counting down.
GGTGAGAAAAACGCCGAAAATTCAAGTTTTAAAATAGACAGCATAACGACTACTGCATCCGACTCATATGATAAGTATATTAAGCACCTTGACAGAGTTAAGGAAATTAAGGCTCAGATTAATAGAGTTGTACAGATGCCCACCGGTGCGTCTATTCCTTTTTTCGGTCCAATATCAGAAGCAGTTGATGCTAAAGGTAATATAGCTGGTTTTACAGATGGCTGGGAGGTGACACTTAGGGATAATACACCGGCAACTGTTGCTGCATTTGAAGATCTTGACGAAGATTCCGGTCAACGAGACAGATACCAGGATGTATCTCTTAGATCAGGTTGGGTAGGCGAAATCGATGGCTCCCCTTATTATTCTGGTGCAGGGCCCCTATTCGCAATTGCAGCCGCAGGGGCTGATTTATCTTCATCTCCCACTCGTCCAGGCTACAAGGTTAAGCTTCATGATAAACATACTGCGCAGATAAACACTGAGCGCCAACAGGAGGTCGCCGCGCAGCGCGAAAACGAAAACAATCCCGAACTACCAGATCCGCCAGAGTTTAATGGTGAAGTCTTTTTATATTCTGAAAAGTTGACTATGACGTCTGCCCAAATAATTAAGGCAGCAGAGGGTCGTACGGCAATGGAGGGGGCTGAGACAGTTGGGTTAACAGGCTCAAAGGGCGAAGGTTTCTTTTCACCTGAAAAAAATGTTGTTATCAAGTCATTCGAATCAACAGCTGGTCGCGGCCTTGCCGGTCATATTACCAGTTTAAGTTTTGATTATTTAGAATCCCCATGGGAGATGGATATCGGATCCCGAGCCCCACAATGGTTAAAGGTTAACCTCGGCTTTGCTCCGATTCATGATATTGCACCTGGACTTGACTCTGACGGATTTAATCGGGCCCCTGTATATCAAGTGGGTAATATATTAAATGCATCAACGGGGCATGATATACATGGTAGGCTGATGACAAGAGATGAAAGGGTAACTGCAACTGATCAAAGCGCAGGGAATAATAAACCTGCGAATATAGAAGAATCAGATGATTAGGTATTATAAATGGCAATAGGAAGATATGTAAGGGCACCAGTATTAAGGATGGGAAAATCGTTAGGAACGATTCAGCCTACAATTATTTATAATGCTGTAGAGACAGGGCAGATCAAGTCAAGAAGGTTCGTTCTTAAGGAAAGTGATAGGTTGGATATAATTGCCGGCCGGGTATACGGTAATGCTAGGCTATGGTGGGTAATTGCAGCTGCAAGTGGTATAGGCTGGTCTATGCAAGTACCCCCTGGGACATCTTTAAGAATTCCCACTAATATTAATGAAGTAGCTGCGTTGGTGTCATAATGGGCCGTAATTACGATTTAGATAAATCATTAGAAAAATTATCTGAATTCTATGGTATCGCTTCACCCAGCGAATTTCTTGATAGATTATCTTACATGAATGCAATTGATGCTGATCGGCAGCCTGATGATCCCCCTGCCGACCTATCAAGTTTTAGTGCATCGAGTTCTGGAGAAAATGGTACCCCAGAAGAGCATTTTGTTGGAAAGTTTTTGTTGGATGTCCATGACGGCGGTCTCTTTATAAAAGATGTTATAGAGAAATTAAAAGAACTAGCGTCTGGTGCTAATGCTGGCACCGCCATCACCGAGGCCTCCGACCGCTCACTAATCATGGACTCAGATCTTGACCACTTATTCGGCGTCGCAGATATTTTTTATGAACCCAGTGTATTTGCTGGTGGCCTCGTTGGTAACGACGACGAAGCTACACCTTGCCTTTCCGTGCGTCACGGGGCCGCCATCAATGAAGTCGGCGGCAACGTATACATCAATAACTTTGCTGATGGAGAACCAGGGAATGAATCGCAACAACCTGGTGGTTTAAACAATAAGTTTGCATCAGTAATAGGTATGATTCGGGGCGCGCCAACTAGTTCAGAAGTTTGGGATCGTGACGGTGTTCAGACAATAAATAGTTCACCAACTGACCCATCAAAGTCTGCACCTTCATTATGTGCAATATTAGTTAGGCCTTCAAGGTTAACATATGCTGTTAGGGATTCTGGGGCAACACAATATTTTTTAGAAAATGTGCCTACATTAGAGTTGTCTAAATGTGTACCATGTCTAAATGTTAATATTGTTTCAAAGTTTAAGCCTCGTGCAGTAGGTACAAATCGAGCCCAGGGCATTTCCATGTTCAGATTCCTTCAAGGCTCAACCGCTGCGCCAGATGGTTCAGAGGATGCGTATTTTATTGATGCGTTACCCGTATACGGTACAGGGGAGAACATTAATCAGATAATGGGGTTTGATGCAGATTCTCAAATCCAAGTTGCAGGGATGGAATTATTCACATCGCCACAGACGCTAGTAAATGCTGATGAGCCAAATTATTCTGCCTTTGTTACTCCTAATGGAGCTACAGCGGCTGCTGCCGGTGGCCCTAGGGCAGCCCCAATAATAGACCCATTTCGACCGTTTATGACGATTGAGTCATTAGAGTTGACAGTTACTCCTGCCGGTGGTGCCATGGCTCACAAAAGTGGCACATTAAATATCATAGTTCATGATCGTTCGAGGTTATCTGAGGTAGCAGGATTAGTAAAACCATCACTATATAGCTCTACACATTTATTAATAGAATATGGGTGGAACCACCCAGAGGGTTCAGCAGCATCAGAGAATCCGATGGGCCAGTTTATAAATTCACTTAAAATGACCGAAAAATTTCAGGTTACAAACTCAAGTTTTAGTTTTCAAGATGATGGTCAGGTTAAGATTGTTATTAATTTGAGTATGATGGGCACAATCAATGTAGATACTTCATCTATTCATGAAGATGAGAGTGTAGTACGACAGCAAACCCGAATGAGTGATATGCTTGAGGCCATTAGAAGATATGGTAGAACGATGTCAACACCATCATCAACCGGCGACTCATCATCATCATCATCTGACGTTTCCGGAAATACATGGCTAGCCTCTATGAGTTCTGTAAGAGGTGCAATGACAATTAGCACGGATAATTTAGAAAAATTACGAACCTTTCAAAATGCACTTCGAGCTACTGTAGAAGATACAACAACCGCAGTATCAGCTGATGCACGTAATGCTCTCGCCGCTATTGATGAAATTTTCGGTACACCAGCTGTTGGCCGACGCGGACAGCGCGGCCACCAACCGGCAAGAGAAGGGTCAAGACAATCATTGGCACAGATAATTGATACAAGCTTAGGGAAAAAACTATCATTAATATATGATTATAAAAGTGGTGATCCATTTCATCGAAGAATAATTCGAAGTGGCACTGGCAGGATTGTCCCTAATGAACCAGGTAGTTCCAATGCTACATATACAGTTAGGTCAATTGAAAAGGCAGCTTGTATACGTAGTCAACGAGATATGGCCGGCGCCGGCGCCACCGGTTGGACCGTTACAGATTTAAGGACGGGAGATAATACACCCTGGAATGCGGGTAGAGACCGCCGCGGCGCTGATCGGCATAATGATGATTATTTTCAAGACACTGACCCACACTATGTATCATTAGGAAAGTTAATGATGTTATTTGTAGGTCAGCCTCTAGCGGCCACAGGAAACTTTGATGAAGTTCAATTAATTTTTTATCCGTTTAATCATTATGCATCGTATGTCAGAGACCACAATATAGCAGAGTTTCCGATTAATGCAAGGTTATTTCAGCTTGAGATTAGAGAATTAATGAAGGCATCAACCACTATTTCATTACGGCAATTTTTAGCATTTTTAATAGAGAAGTTTATGCGTGACCCTGCAGCAGATGCTTGGGGGCTAAATGACTTATATCATATTAATCGTGAGTTAAATAGGGAACTTAGAGTAAATGATATGGATGCCACCATATTGGCTGAACGTAGGAACCAGAGGCTAGCGGATGCATATACTCCTGGCGATGGATCCAGCGCCCCAGTGCAAGATTTAATTTTCCGCCAACCTAATATCGGAATGTCTTTGGAGGCAATTCCTGCAGTTTATCCACCTGGCCATGACAATGCCGGCCGCCCCCAACCTGGAAAAACAATCTTAAAGGTCCACATATATGATAGGCAATGTACAAAATATTTGGGGCAGCAAGAGATGCTTAATGCATCAAGGGATAATAGGCTAAACCAAATTAATTCTTCAGCAAGAGAATTATCAGCTAGTGAAACACCTGCTCGATCTACGCACCGTCAAAATGTAGCTGCCGTATTACAGCAAGCTATCGATGCAGGGCTCTTAGAGATTGTACCACCTGTAGCCGGTGCCTCAGCAGGTGATCGTCTTGCTGACCTTAGTTCTAATCCAGCAAATCCTGATGCATACCTAAGGCTAAAAGGTGGGTTCCATCAGATGAAACAGTTTATTAAACGAACGATGCCGTCCGTCACATATGGTTCAATGAACTCTGCTATTTTAAGCGCAACTGTGGCCAGCAATAATAGTTCTGAATTATCATCCATTCAGATGCTGAGAAGAAACAATGCCGCGGCAAGGGATTCATCAAGAGCCCTAGACCAAGGTCTCCCGGTGTCTGTTTCACCTGTATCTTTATCTGCGGAAACAATTGGATTTCCATTTTTTAGATTTACGCAACAATTATTTTGGGACTTTGGTACCGGCACAACTATAGATAACATTTATTCAATTACTGGAATAACACATACAATTTCTCCTGGTGAATTTAAGTCAAAACTTAGTTTTGTGCAATCAGATGGTCTTTCAAAATATGAATCGACACTTAATCATGTCGAAAGGGTTTTGAACGAGACAAGATAAACCATTGGCATACATGATACACTTATCTGATTATGCTTATATTTGGGTATGATCTTATGCATACACCCAAGTGTTCTAGGGACATCGAAATATCTTCGGTATGATACTGCAACCGGATCATATGCTTGGGTAACTAATATATCTAACAGCGATTGGGTTTTTGGAGACACAACCGTACCCAATAGCCTGGATGTTATCTTATCTTTATATAACAAAAATATACCTCAACCCATTCCAAAAGAATATGCTCAATCATTTAAGGCCTTAGGCATTAATAATACTAATATTCCTTGGCATAATGTGCTACCAGCTCGTAAGTTTTATAGTATAATCCAAGATATACTTGTTGTCCTCTCCAAGGCCCTTGAGGTCCTTCATAAATGTCCCTATGGGGAAACCTTTGTAGCTGAGAGGAGCCTTCTCCTGGGCCTTTCAAGGGCTCTGGTAGATAAACAATTGTTAGCAAGGTACATGGCAGCAGAGAATAACCCAACAATTAAAGGTATTTTGAGATCTTTTTTACCAGATGGGGAAAACTATGCAAAAAAAGTTAGCTATGATCAACTGGCTACAACTACTGGGCGTTTAACAGTAAAGTCAGGTCCGTCTATTTTGACTCTTCCTAAGAGACATAGGGACATTTTAATGTCGAGATATCCAGGCGGATCTGTAATTCAAGTTGATTTTGTTTCTTTAGAGCCTCGCTTAGCAAGGTTATTATATGCCCACGAATCTAGTAGAGATTTATACAACGAAATTTCAGATAACTTATTTAACGGAGGCCTAGACAGGGAGCATGTAAAAATTGCTGTTTTATGTGCATTGTATGGCGCATCAGCTAATAAGCTTAGAGCTGTTTTAGATAATCAGTTTAACCCTGAACTAGCAATATCGAAAATTAAAGACTATTTTGGCATCTCTGATCTTATTGCCAAGCTTAGAAATGATATGCTTACTTCTGGAAAGATTCAAAATTTCTTCGGTCGATCACTTTCTACTCAGTCTGCTGACAACAATATAATGGTCAACCACTACTTGCAATCTTCTGCTGTTGATGTATCTTTACTGGGGTTCTCAAACTTTGTAAAGAAGATAATGCTAGCCGAGCTAAGGGCTCAACCACTATTTGTTATTCATGATGCGCTAGTTTTAGATGTGCACCCTGATGATCTTTCAAAAATCTGTAAGTTTTCAGAGGAAGGTCTTCATATCGACGGCTTAGGGAAATTTCCGATTGATATCGATGCTATTAGATCACCAGGGTAATATTTAATGGTAAAGGAAAATGTTATGCCAAGTTTAACAACAGAAGATTTTATCAGGGCTCAGATTCGAAAAATTATTTCTGAAGATAAAGAAGAGCAACCGGAAAAAGAAAAAAAGAAAAAGGTAAAGGCCCATACCGGCCGTGGCAGCTTTTCTAATCCCGTCCGCGAAGCCGGTGCCTTAGCGGAGGTAAATCCCGGCCAGCTAATGAAGAATCTACAAATTAAACAACCACCCGGTGGGTCTTCAATGGAAAAAATTAAGGATGTAATAGATCAAGCAGTTTCTGGCGCAGATGCAATGCAACAGGCATATAATAAGACCCATGCAGTTAAAAAGGGTGATTTGATTGCCATAGCGATTCAACCTGGTGAGCTAGATGTTAGGGACGCAACGAAGTATATGTCACATACACTCTATGGAGCATATCGTTCAGGATTCTTACAGGGTATTGAGGAAGACCTTCATGTAGAAAAGGCAGGAGAAGGTGTGATAGTTTATCTTGGAAAGAAAGACTATATGTGGCGCGAGCAGCCCGGCTCAATTGAATATATTCCTGATACTGATTTATAAATTACCCCATGCTGTGGTATAATACAGCAAAAGGGTTATTAATATGTCTACAGAATTAGAATTTGATCAGATTAAAACAAATTGGGAAACGTTTGATCGATTGTGCCGCAAAGCATTTGAAACAGATCAGGCAGACCTAATTTCAGAATTGCTAGATAATCTAGGTGAACGCGCTTCTGTTTGCCCTGCATCAACAAAGCTAGATCAGTATGGTGCATATCCCGGTGGTTTAATTGAGCATGCATTAACTGTAACATCACGCATGCGCAAGCTAGCAGCTGCTCATGAAGTATCTATAGATGTAAAGTCAATTCTTCGTGTTGGATTACTTCATGAACTTGGAAAGATAGGTGACTTAGAGGAAGATCTCTTTGTAGAGCAGGATTCGAATTGGCACCGCGAAAAGCTAGGGCAAATGTATAAATACAATGAAGAATTACCAAAAATGGCAGTTCCCCATCTAACGCTATTTTTATTACAATATTTTTGTATACAACTAACAAGGGATGAATGGCTAGCCATACACCTATCTCAGGGTTCTCATTTAGATGAGAATCGTTTTTATATTCGTAATGAACCACTTCTTGCTGTGATCTTACAGCAAGCTAAACAGATGATTATTCTAGAGGCAAAAAATAATGACGACTAAAATGGTACTAACGTATGATAAATTAGTTAGGGATAAGATTCCGGATATTTTACGCGCAAAAGAAAAAGAGTTTTCTTATAGGGTCGCAAATGATGGAGAATATTGGGATAAGCTATGTGAAAAGCTGCAGGAAGAAGTTACAGAGTTTCTAGAAAAACCTAGTATTGAGGAATTAGCAGACATTCAGCAAGTACTAATGGCTATTCAAGACAGAATGGGTTTTTGCCATATGGATCTTGAGATTATTCGAACTGAGAAAGCAATTCAGCGGGGAGAGTTTGAACGAGGATATATTCTTGAGAGTGTAGTAGAGGAATAACATCCTATACAATATTTAAAAAAGAGGTATTCAAAATGAGTAATTTATTACGAAACTATATACGTTCTTTATTAGAAATATTTGAATCTCATCATGATGAAGATGAGGATAATGATAAGAGTGACAAGCTATTAGTTGAACCAGATGATGCTAAATCATCTGATAAAAATGAGTTAGCAGTAGGCGGTGTTCCAGGTGCTGTTACACCACTTGGGACTGATTCGACATATCCAAAGAAAAAGAAAAAAAAGACAAAGAAGAAGCTAGGTAAAAGTAAATGAGTCTTCGAAATATTGCAGAGGGTTGGATCAACTTTATAAAAAGTAAAAAACCCAAGGGTTTACCTCCGGAAATTGAAGAGATGTCGATTAAGCGCGCAGAGATTTGTAAGGCATGCCCATTTCTTCGAAGCCAACCGGTTACAGTTATGGGTAAAAAGATTTCAAGATATCGTTGCGGAAAGTGTGGTTGTGCATTTCCTGCAATGGTTTATGCGCCACGAAAAAAGTGCCCAATTGATAAGTGGCCAAAATAATAAAGATACGTTTATACAATTAACAATAAATTAGTACAGTACTAACATGGTCGTGGTGGCCATAGAAAAGTTGCAAATTAAACATTAAGGAGTTAAAAAAATGGCAATTGATTTTGATGCAATTCGGAATAAGCTAAATCAGCTTTCCGGGACTAGTTCTCGGCGTAATACAATGTGGCGCCCCCAGGAGGGTGAAGAAGCCACCGTTCGTTTACTTTCATTTCCAGGTAATGACGGACAACCATTTAAGGAACTTTGGTTCTATTATAATATTGGAAACAATCCTGGACTTTTGGCACCAAAGCAGTTTGGCAAGCCAGATCCCATTCAGGAACTTATTAATAAGCTTCGAGATGATGCTTCAAAGGATTCTTACGAATTGGCAAAGAAGCTTTATCCTAAGATGCGCTGTTTTGCCCCTGTAGTTGTACGGGGTGAAGAAGATAAGGGTGTACGCCTCTGGTCTTTTGGTAAAACAGTTTATCAATCACTTCTAAACATTATGCTTGATGAAGACTATGGTGATATCACAGATCCGAATGACGGCCGTGACGTAAAGGTTGTTTGTAATAAGCCACCTGGTCGAATGTGGGCAACCACAACGGTTCGTCCTCGAGGAAAGGCAACACCTCTTTCTTCTGATCCTGAGCAAACTACGGAATGGACTAACGCAATTCCTAACATTGACGATATGTACACACTTAAGTCATATGATGAGCTTGAAAAGATTGTAAATGATTGGTTGTCTGGTGATACAGATGATAACAGCTCTGATAATGTTGGAACCACCCGCGGCCCAACCGTTGCCTTCACTGAAACTGATGACACTGATGAGACCACAACATCAACTAAGTCTAATAATCAATTTCGCAGTTTGGATGAGGCATTCGCCGATCTAGAGGATCTCTAAGATCCCCTCTGCAGATTAGGCTAGGGGGGAGGAACTTTGTTCCTCCCCCTTTTTTTTAGGTTGAACAAGGGCTGCAGTTGTGTGTATAGTTGATTAACATTCGGAGCATAATATGGCAAAAAATAAGACGGAAGATTTTACCAGCGACTTGATTAAGTCTCTTAATAAGGAGGCAGGAAATAAGGTTGCATATAACCTTGCTTATGATGAATCCCCAACACATGTTAAACGTTGGGTCTCAACCGGGTGTAAGCAGCTTGATTATATTGTTGCGAATAGATCAAACGGTGGTCTTCCAGAAGGAAGAATCGTTGAGGTTTTCGGGCCTCCTGGAATTGGAAAGTCGCACTTAGCGATTCAGGTTGCAAGATCAACGCAACAGATGGGGGGAATTGTTGTCTATATTGACACCGAGAATGCTACATCTGTTGAGAATCTTAGGCTTCTCGGTGTAGATATTAGTAAACGGTTTGTTTATGTTGACACACATTGTACAGAAGAAGTACTTTCAATTGCGGAGTCAACCATCATGAAGGCGAAGGCAATGGATAAAGATGTCCCAATTACAATTGTCTGGGATTCCGTTGCAGCTAGTTCACCCAAGGCTGAACTTATTGGCGACTATGATAAAGAATCGATCGGGCTACAGGCCCGTGCAATCTCAAAGGGAATGAGAAAGATCACGGGTGTTATCGCAAATCAAAACGTGCTATTTCTTATCCTAAATCAAATTAGGACAAAGATTGGTGTGATGTATGGAGACCCCACAACAACACCTGGTGGGAAAGCAATTCCATTTCATTCATCAGTAAGAATTAAGCTCGGAGCCGGCCAAAGAATTGAGAATAAGAATAAGGAAGTTATCGGCATTCATGTTTCGGCAAAAACGATTAAAAATAAAGTTTCAGCACCCTTTAGATCATGCAATTTTGAAATTCACTTTGGTCTTGGGATTAAAGAGCATGAACAGGTATTTGATGTATTAAGAAAACATGGTTCTGAGACAATCGATGGTAAGACTGTCACCATCGCAGGAACATCAGCGTGGAAAACATTGACGGTTATCGATGAAAAAACAAAGAAAACTGTTTTAGAAAAGAAGTTCTATAAGAATGACTTTGAAGAATTAATGAAAGACCCAGAGTATGGTGTATATATTGATCAATTACTTGAGAAAGCATTAGTTCGAGAATCAGTAACTGCAGAGAATATTGATATTGATGCCGAGTCTTATGAAGAAGTTCGTTCAATCGCAATGGAGTTGAATGAAGATATTTTAGACCCGGAGGCATAGGTGGACCTAACAAAAGATTCACCGGTATTAATCATTGATGCACTAAATTTGTTTATGCGTCATTTTGCTGCAAACCCTACAATGAATGCACAGGGCCAACATGTTGGCGGTGCTGTCGGGTTTTTAAAAGCAATTAGGTTATTAGCAGATAAAGTTAATCCTAAAGAGATTGTTGTTGTATGGGAAGGTGGCGGATCCACTCGTCGAAGGACAATATATTCAGGGTATAAGGCCAATAGAAAACCACAAAAGCTAAATCGTTTTTATGGTAAGGATCTACCTGATTCTACTAATAATAGGGATTATCAAATAGCATTAATAATAGAGATGCTAAGATGCACGCCTGTATCCCAGATCTATATATCAGACTGTGAAGCAGATGATGTTATAGGTTATCTTGCGAAGTACCGCTATAGTGATGGCTGTGTAATAGTTTCGTCAGATAAGGATTTTTACCAATTATTATCTCCGAATATCCGCCAATGGTCCCCGGGCCAACGCGCGTTTGTAACACCTGAAGCTGTATTACAAAAGTATGGTATACCCGTGCACAATTTTTGTGTTGCAAGATGTTTTTGTGGAGACAAGTCAGATAATATTGAAGGTGTACAAGGCGCTGGGTTTAAAACACTCGCAAAGAGAGTTCCAGAGATAACAATGGATAGTTTTATATCTGTAGATGACATACTTAAATTGTGCGTGCAAAGAGCTCCGACCAGTAAAATTAAATTGTATCATAATGCTATAGCTGCATCTGATATTGTTAGAAGAAATTGGAAATTAATGTATCTTGATGTTTCAAATTTAGCGGCGACACAGATTTCAAAAATTGATTATAATATCGATACTTTTCAACCTTCACGTAATAAAATTGGCTTAATGAGGATTTTAGTCCGCGAGGGCTTATCAAAATTTGACGCAGACTCTTTTTTTATGTCATTAAACTTCGTTTCTAGAACGTAGAGGATTATTAATGCAGACCGCAGTAAAACTAAGTGAGCAGGGTACACCACATTTTGGCCAATATGGCAAAACGTTTCAGGAAAAGATTTTTCAAGGATTATTAACAGATCATAAGTGGGCTGCACAAATGGTTGAGGTAATGAGTCCTGATTTTTTTGAAGTAAAATACCTTGCATATTTAACAGAGAAATATTTCGTTTATTTTGGAAAATATAAGGCATTTCCGACGTTATCATTGCTAATATCGATTATTAAGGATGATTTATCAAACGGATCTGATATTATTTTAAGAGATCAGATAGTTGAGTTCCTACATAGGATTCGCCACAACCCAGATATGGGGGACATAAAATATGTAAAAGATAAGGCCCTTGATTTCTGTAAAAGGCAGGCCTTGAAGGAAGCCCTAGTACAATCTGTAGATGATATTAATGAAGGCAAATATGAGACTGTCGTAGAGAGAATGAAAACTGCTTGTGCTGCTGGAATTCCGAGCACCGTCGGTCATGATTTTTTTGAAGATTTAGATGCAAGATTTATTAAAATTAATAGACATGTATGTCCTACAGGAATTGATCGTCTAGATGCCTCAGACATCCTTGGAGGGGGTTTAGGACGTGGCGAAATTGGTGTTATTACCGCAAATACCGGTGTAGGTAAGAGCCACTGGTTGGTTGCCATGGGTGCTAATGCCATGTTAACAGGGAAGAATGTTTTACATTACACATTTGAACTAACTGAGCATGCTGTTGGGCTAAGATATGATTCAAATCTTTGTAAGATCCCAAGTAATGACGTGCAAGATAACAAAGACAGGGTAAAGGAATTTTATAAAAAGAACTCAGATCTCGGAAGGTTAATTATCAAAGAATACCCGACCGGCTCAGCCTCTGTATTAACGATTAGAAACCATATTGAAAAATTAGCATTAAAAGGATTTAGTCCTGGCGTCATCATTATTGACTATGCTGATATTATGAGATCTAGTAGAAATTATGATTCACTACGTCATGAGTTAAAATTAATTTATGAAGAACTTCGTAATTTAGCTATGGATCTTGGATTACCAGTTTGGACAGCATCACAAGCAAATAGAGAATCAGCAAATTCAGAAATTGTTGGCCTTGAGAATATGTCAGAGGCATATGGTAAAGCAATGGTCGCAGATGTTGTAATATCTTTATCAAGAAAAGCGATGGAAAAATCGACAGGAACTGGTAGGCTTTTTATTGCAAAAAATCGCGCAGGAAAGGATGGGTTGGTTTTTCCTATTCACATTGACACATCAATGTCTACAATAGAAATAGTAGATGAGCCTGAATTAACTTTAAATGAAGCTGTAGAGCAAGATGAAAATGCTATGAAGAATATCTTGAAGAAAAAGTGGAAGGAAGTTAGCGGTCTTAATCGCAACTAACTAATAGGTGGGTTAATGATTAAATTTGATGACGCAATTAAGCAATCTTTAGAATATTTTGATGGTGATGATTTAGCTGCTAATGTATTTGTAACAAAATATGCATTGACCGATAAGAATGGTGTCATTCATGAAGCAACTCCGGATGATATGCATCGTAGGTTGGCAAAGGAATATGCAAGAATAGAATCTAACTACCCAAATCCATTATCTGAAAATGAAATTTATGAGTTGTTTAAGGATTTTAAATACATAGTGCCCCAGGGTTCTCCCATGTCTGGAATTGGGAACCCATATCAGGTTCAATCGATATCTAACTGCTTCGTAATCGAATCTCCTTGGGATTCTTACGGAGGGATTTTAAAATCCGATCAAGAATTAGTTCAAATTGCTAAACGCCGCGGCGGTGTTGGATTTGACATATCAACAATCCGCCCCAAGGGCCGAGCAACTGGAAATTGTGCTAGAACTACAGACGGAATTGAAGTTTTTATGGATAGATTTTCCAATTCTTGTCGAGAAGTTGCCCAAGGTGGCCGCCGCGGCGCTTTAATGTTAACAATTTCTGTTCATCATCCTCAAATTAGAGATTTTATACGTATAAAAAAGGATTTATCTAGGGTTACCGGTGCAAATATTTCTGTGAGATTAACGGATGAATTTTTAAAAGCTGTAGAAAGCGGCTCCAGCGTTGAATTACGGTTTCCAGTCGACTCGAAAGAACCAAATATGTCTTTAAATGTTGATGCACTTGAGCTTTGGGATGAAATTATTGAGTGCGCACACGCATGCGCTGAACCGGGGCTGCTTTTTTGGGATAATGCCATAAGAACTACACCTTCTGATGCATATTCTGAATACGGGTTCGGTTCAACATCAACAAATCCATGTGGGGAGATTATTTTGAGCCCATATGACAGTTGCCGGCTCATGGTTGTTAATTTATTAGCATTTGTTGAAGACCCGTTTACGAAAAATGCATGGTTTAACTTTGATCAGCTAGCTAGCGTCTCCCAAAAGGCCCAAAGGTTGATGGATGATATGATTGACCTAGAAATTGAGCAAGTTGATAAGATTCTTAAAAAAATTAAGGGTGATCCTGAACCAAAAGAGACAAAAGCAATTGAAAGAGACTTGTGGTTAAAAGTAAAGAAGCAAGCTCAATTAGGAAGACGTACAGGTTTAGGTGTTACGGCTGTTGGAGATGCTTTGGCTGCTCTTGGTATTAGATACGGTTCAAACGAGTCTATAAAGGTAGTTGAAAAATTTTATAAGACGTTGACTGTTAATGCATATAAGTCTTCATGTATAATGGCTAAAGAAAGAGGCGCCTTCCCCATTCATGATCATGATTTAGAACGTGGCCATGAATTTTTGACCAGGATTTGGGATGCATCTCCTGATATTAAGGAAATGTGTCAAAAAACAGGCAGAAGAAATATCGCTTTGACGACAACTGCTCCCGCCGGCTCTGTTTCCACGTTGACACAAACTACATCAGGTATTGAGCCGGCGTATCTTTTAAAATATACACGTAGAAAAAAACTAACAGAGAATGATGTTGATGGGAAGGTTGACTTTATTGATGATGTCGGAGATAAATGGCAAGAGTATAATGTATACCATCATGGATTTCAGGAATGGATGAATGTTACCGGTAAATCTAGTGTAAAATCATCCCCGTATCACAACGCACTAACAAATGACATTAACTGGGTGCAAAAAGTTAAGCTTCAAGCAGCAGCCCAAAAGTGGATATGTCATGCAATATCAAATACAACAAATTTACCTGCTGATGTTACTACTGAAACCGTCAAAGATGTTTATATGGCTGGGTGGAAGTCTGGTTGCAAGGGTGTAACGGTATACCGAGATGGTTGTAGGACAGGTGTTTTAGTCAGCCAAGATCGTGACCAGACATTTAATGCCAATAGTGCCCCAAAGCGCCCAGTAAGCCTCGAGTGTGATATTCATCATGCTACAATTAAGGGTGAAGCCTGGACAATTTTGATTGGCCTACTAAATAATAGGCCGTATGAGGTAATGGGTGGACTTGCACAATTTGTAGAAATTCCGCGAAAGTATAAACATGGCGAAATTACCAAACACCCTAGAAAATCAGTTAATTCTATTTATGATTTAAGGTTTGGCGAAAATGGTGATGAGGTAATATTAAAGAATATTGTTTCGTTGTTTGATAATCCAAATCATTCTGCTTTTACAAGGACTATTTCGTTGGCACTTCGCCATGGTGCCCCAATAAACTATGTCGTAGAACAACTTCAAAAAGATAGAGATGCAGACTTATTTTCTTTCTCTAAGGTAATTGCTCGAGTTCTTAAGACATATATAGAAGATGGCACCCGGCCAGGAAAAACAGTTTGTGGTAATTGCAGTGCTGAAGATACACTAGTCTATCAAGAGGGTTGTGTATTATGTACTGCTTGTAGCTACAGCGCATGCTCATAAAGGAAATTTAAATGAAATGGACAACAAAGATATCTCCGCTTATTAAGGAAATTGAACTTAGGAAAAATCCTGTAATTGTTAGGGTTAATAAGTTTGACGAAGAGTCAGCGAAGAAGTTTTCTTTAGAAATGGCTCAAGCTCATAATACCGGCCAAAAGGTTATTCCGGTTGTTATTGATTCATATGGTGGCCAAGTTTATAGCTTAATGGCCATGATAAGTGCCATTAAGCATGCAGAGATTCCTGTTGCTACAATCATTGAAGGAAAGGCAATGAGTTGCGGGGCGATACTATTTACGTTTGGCGAAGATGGAAAAAGGTTTATGGATCCAAATGCAACGTTAATGATTCATGATGTTTCTTCGATGGAATATGGCAAGGTAGAAGAGATTAAAGCCAGCGCTGAAGAGACGGATCGCTTGAATAAAATTGTATATAAGATGATGGCCGAGAATTGTGGTAAGAAAGATGATTATTTTTTAAAGCTAGTTCATAAGAAAGGTCATGCTGATTGGTTTTTAGATGCTGAAGAAGCGAAAAAGCATGGATTAGCAAATCAACTTAGGGTACCAAAGATTAATATCGATATTAGCGTTGATATCGATTTTGAATAATATTTAGTTCATCGGAGGAATATTATGAGTGCGGAAAATTATAATAGAAGGCAATTTGAGGACGGGCTAATTACGGGTAAGCACTTAGTTCAATTAACAGAATGCTGGCAAAAATGTCATGACTTAACGGAAGATGGGTATTGCGGACCAGATACTCGTGCATCAATGGATTCTGAGAGATTACCAGAAGCGCCTGAGAATAATTCATTAGGTGTTGTTGCTTTAAATATTGCAATTGAAGAGCTTGGGAATGGCGAGGTCGGCGGAAATAATAGCGGGCCCTACATTGCTAAATATAAGGGAATTCTTGATGATGGTGACCCTGACGACGACGGTGCATGGTGCGCATCATTTGTTAGCTGGTGTTTTAAAGAAGCATCAAAACGAACTGGGATCCCATTATCATTTAACACATCTCATGGTGCCAAAAGACTGTTTAGAAATGTCGGTGAATCAGGGAATTTTATAAATTCACCTCAACCTGGTGATGTTGTATGTTGGGACCGAGGTGTTAAGGGATCTTGGCAGGGGCATATTGGGTTTGTTGAGAAGCTTGAAAATGGAATTTTATGTACGGTAGAGGGAAATGTTGGAAGATACCCTTCTGTCGTCAGGCGTTTTGAGCATAACATGGATTTGCAAACAAGGCTTGAGGGCTTTGCTCGTAGTTCATGAATCGAGGTAATATTTGCGGCAAAGCTTATTTAGGAAAATAAAAAGAACTTGGTTATTAGCAATATTGGGAGCTCCTTTAATTGGATTAGCTTCCAGCGCATTTATTACATTAGTCTCTAATACATTTAGGATTAAGTCAGAGAGTCTTAGTGAGTTTCAAAATCTCATTACACAGATATCTGGCATTGAGATACTATACGCCGTATTGATAATTGGCGTAGTCATGCCGATAATCGAAGAATTAGTATTCAGGGGCCTTTTATGGAAACTCTTAAAGTTTTGTCGTTTTAGTGATCTGTTTGTATTTTATGCAACATCAATTTTATTTGCAGCAGCACATATTGACCCAATCCATGTTTTGGGAGTTTTTCCGCTGGCAATATTTTTTGGATGGTTAAGACTAAAAACAAATTCAGTTATACCTGGTATATTTGCACATATGTCAAATAACCTTCTGGCCTGTGCTTTAATATTATTATAAGAAGTTACAGGACATGATTTTAGTGTAAATTTATATCGAGGCTTATAATGACCGCAGTAGTCGTAATCGATAATCATGAAGATTTAGATGGGATAGGGAGATTAACCCACCCACAAATCGATGATCTAATATTTAGTGGATCAATTCCTACCGGTGAATCTGTGCAGGTGCCGTTCTTGTCGGCTGCGAATATATTTGTCGAAGATAATGAATTTAGCCAAGATGTTACAGTAACTGGCGATATTCATTTATACGGCGATTTTATAAATCATGGTGAAGTAAGCGAAATTGAAGTCTCAACCCTATCAGTAGAGTCTACAGTAATCTTTATAGGGTATGGTGCTACAGCATCTTCTATACAGGGTGATAGAGGATTAGTGTTTAATGTTGAGGGATCAAATGACCCTTCATTCTTCTGGGACAAAAGTGCAGACGAGTTTAGGTTAGCAGGTGTTGATACTAGCACAATTAATACCGGCTCAGCAGAACTTAATATATTTCCAGATCCTAGTTCACAAGATTTTAAGGCGCTTCATATAGGTAGCCTATTTTCAGAGGCCTCAATTTTTGCAAGTGGTTCTATTACTGCACAGTCGGTAAATGCCACAGCCGGAGTTACTGCTGGCATAGTGTCTTCCTTGTCTGGGGCTTTTCAAGAAGTAACGGCAAGTAATATAACATCTAACGTGATGTCTGCCCAAGATTTAACAGTAGATAATTTAACAGCAGATGCAATATCTTCTACATCAATCTCTGCCGATACATTAGCTATTAAAGATATTTTTTGCCCAGACGGTACTTCACCATTTCTAGTTTCTGGACCTGGTATTGATGTTTCTGCTGATCCATTAACCGGCCAAACTACAGTTTCTGCATTAATGGTAGGCAGGTTCAAGTTTGTTGGCGAAATAGAAGAGCTTATTGATGAAGGAACCCCTGTTGTTGTGCCTGGATTGAATATGGCAGAATTTGAATTTGATGATCAAAGATGGGATATTTTTGTGAACGGTGTCCTTCAGGTTAATGGAACATCGGCTGACTATACTGTTGATCAAGTAGACGGAATTACATTTAACTATGACCTTGAGCCAGATGACGTTATAACTGTATTGATTCTAAATTGACGGTTAGTATACTGTCAAGAATTAAATCATCTCCATATTTAAAGTTGTGGATTAGGACGTTTAAGGAGCCGAGGATTAATGACTACATCATCACAAAATAATGTTTTTGTGACATCAGATATTGCTATAGCAGCGTATTTAGCGACCCACGGGTTCTCGCTTACTGAGTGTAAGCGGCTTCCAGATGGTAGGTTTTATTTTGAGTTTGATGATGCAGACAATAAAGCTCGAGCTAAATCAGTAGAGTTTGTAAATTCTGATTGTTGCAAATTTGATAATCATGTACGTAATTTAAAGAAAATTTTATATAAGTCTTAATTAGCGGAAGAGCATGGCATTAGTAACAGACAATTGGGACCTGCAGACAATAAGCTCTAAAAAGGTTAATTTAACACTTAGCGATAATCAGGCAAGTTCTAGTTGGGAGATTACATCATTTTCTATAGATGCCGGACCTGATGTTAAGGATCAGGTTGCAGGTACGACCGGAACCCATGACATAAATGGCCGAGGTACATATGGCTTAGTGTTAGCAGATGTTATTTCGTTATCTGGATCTGGTACGGTTACTTTGGGAATCGAAGGTATAGATGCTGATGCAGAAAATTTTTCTACTTTTATTGATTTTTTTTATACTGTCCCTGTGTTGAATAGGATGAGATTAATGGGTACAGGCGGTATTGTTAGAGCTCGATTCATCTCTGGTAAAGACGACGACAGTTAAAAAAAACTATTGAACTCCATACTTATAATTGTCGTGAGCAAATCACGAATTACGTTTTAATTTAGTCTCCTTTAGTTGTAGACTCCGTTAGTAACAGTCAAGTTTATTTTTGTTGCTGTATTGCATAAAGATAAGTGCTTCGGCTGTTTTTTTGTGCGTTGAGTTTGATGTTTTAACAATTTAAGGAGATATAAAATGAATTTAATTGAAGAAGGTATGTTTTGGGCCATTGGTGATGATATACATTATCCTGTGGGAAAAGAAGATCCCAATATGCATGCCAGTAATTTTAACCGCCCCCGGCAAGCCGTCAACCATTTTTTCCCTCAAAACGATATTGAAAATGATGGAAAAGTATACAGTTCTTTCGTGTTTAGGTGGAATACGTCGCCCCAGCGCTTTGCAGAAGACGGCCGTCTTTGTGAAGACACCCCGGATGGTATGAAAGATGCAATTAAGAATGCAAATGAATTCTACACAACAAACGATGATGGTGCCTTATATAGCCCCTACAGGGTCGGTGATGTTGTGGGATTTCGAATTCAGCATAGAGGGACTAGCGAAATTTCAGATGTCTTATTGAGAATAAAAGACGTCTGTATACAGGATACCGTGTCAACTGAATTTGCAATTTTTGAACCAGTGACCCCGGAAGATGGTCAGATCTTTATATATTCTGAGAGTGATGTTGATAAGGCTGCATATTATAATGCATTAAAGATCATCGGTCATTCTAAGGCGAATCCTAAAGATGAACCTAAACCATCTGTGGAAGGGCTTGTTCGTATGAGAATGCTAGCATAAGGTATATAATGATTAAAAACTTAAAACATTATTTAGACTTTGAGTCTCCAACTGAGTCCAGTAAGTCCGGCATGGGAAAAGGCCCAGGCGGCTGGTATTTTCATAATGGTGCCGTAGTGTCTAGTAATGATTCAAAGTTCGGAAAGTATTCACTTCAGTTTACTGGTGACACTGGAAACCTAAGCAAATTTAATCAAGTAAAAACAAGACTATGTTCGGCCGGTTTAGGATGGACTTTTTCATTTTTCTTTAAAGGTATCAAGACTGTTGGGACACACAGGACGATATTACAACTATGTAACGAAAATGATCCAGACGGAAGGGCTAGTCACTTGGTATATGTTACCCCAGACAATAAGATGGGTGGTACCAGACTAACTAAGAGAGACTGGAGTGATATTAATGAAACGATGTATATCGGTTGTGATATAGATCTATCTACATGCAATGATAATGAGTGGCATCACATGGCAGTAGTTGGTTCTGGTTCTAAAACAAAAATTTATATTGACGGTCTCCTCGCGTGCACGTATGACGTGAACGTTGCACAGGACGAAGACAATTATCTTACCGTCATAGGGAACCGTAAGAGTTCTTTAGATTTTGAAAGCAACGCCACTCAGTTATTTGAATATTTCGACTATTTTAAATTTTATGATTGTGAGTTTTCTGAAGAAGAAATCTTAGCATTAGTAAATGAAAAGCCGGGATTAGTTCGTTTACGGTTATTAAGTTAAGCATTTTAAAATTAAGGAGAAATAAATGAAATTAGCTAGATTAAGATTAATGGCAGGAAGTTCTAATATTATTTTACTTCCCCCCCTGCTATGGGATGAATGCCTTAGTCACTTAATATTAAACTCTAGGAATGTTGAACTAGACTCAGGTGTAGATTTAGATACAGATAGAGATATTATACTAAGCAATTCTATATATGAGGATTCTTTGTTACAAGGCATTTCTGATGATGTGCTACCTAGCAGTAAGTTACAAGTTGAAGTTTTTGAAGAACCGTTAGTCTATTATTCATGCTCTGGAGATATATCACTTAATTCTAAAAAAGTTGAATTAGATGCATCTATTAAGCTTGATGAAGACTTAGATATAACATTTGATCCCGAGGGATCTGGCGAGTCATTACTCATACTGGTTGATAATGACTACACCATAAAAATTTAAACTAAAAGGAGAATAAAATGCCAGAAGATAATAAATTAAATTTCGTTCCTCGGGTACACAACGGCGGTGCACTTGGGAAAATTGACAAACAATGGTCAGAGGTTCACGCAGAGAGAATCTACGTTGATGGTAAACCGCTGTCTGATTACGCTGAAGTAATTTCAGGACTTCAAGTAAAGATAATACAACTTGAGGAAAGAATCGAAACTCTTCATGCGATTGAGCCATATGAGCCTATGATAATTGGCCTTATTGAAGAAGTTGAGGCAGTCAGGGAAGCATGGTCAGAGGCAGTTTCCCAACGTAATACTACGGAAACGGAACTCCGGACGCTCGTTCAGATCTGCACAGAGCTTTCTGCATTGATCCAAGCTCAAGAACGCCGGGTGGAGATTGAACTTAAGGGAGATCTTAGATCAACAACGCAGATGTTAAACGAAGTAGCATCTATCCAGCAAGAATATACAACCGATTTCGAACTTTGGTCTTCATTGCAAGCAGATATAGTCAGTATAATTGGTTTAATTAATTCCGCCACGGCCAACATTGAGATTGCTAACGATGGCCATCGTTCAGTTGAGGTTCTTATGGGCCATTATAAAGCCTATATTAATTCAGATGATGCAGAAATTCGGAGTCGTTTCCTCGAGGCTTATCAAGTCTTTAATCCCGCTTGGGACGGCCAGGAGGCCTCGATACCGCAGACCGTACTCGGCGATATTGAAAATGCTCGTAGCAATTATATACACCAAATTGTCGAAAACACCGCTCAGTTGAATACCCTCCAGGATCAGCGTCAGGAAAAGCAGCATGAAAAATCAGTTGTTTCTAACTCCTTAGTTAATAAGATATCACAAATCATGAATCTTATTCTTGGAGATGGTATTCAATTCATTGGCCTGACTGGAATTGCAGATAAGCATACACCTGGTTTGTTACCTGATGGAGTTTCCTGGGCCCAAATTGAACCAGATACTGTTATTGATCCTGATAGTATAACTGACGATTATCATTTTCTTACGATTGCGCCAAATCATCAAATCTTTAATGATTTAAAGACTGTACTTGAGCAAGAAATCGCGATCTCGCTATCCGACATAAATATCAAGAAAGCGGAGTTAGAGAGCAAAGAAGCAGAAAGGCAAGAGAAAATAGAAGAAAGAGATCAGGCAGTTTATGAAGTGCAATTAAGGCATGACACATTCGTCTCGATGCAGCAGATGTTCTCAAATGCTGTACAGGGTATGTTTGGTGGTCAGGCCCCACAACCTCAAGAGTAAACAATTTGTCGTTAAGTTAAGTTATGAAACAAACAAAAAATAAAAAGGAGAAATAAAATGGCTATTGAAAATAGTGATATTCAACCTTTGCTTGATGAAATTGCAAAAGTTGAAGATGAACAATATAGGGCAGCACTTCTTGCTGCTGTTGAAGATGCTAAGGAGGCACATGCAGAGACAGATCTCTCAGAATTTGAGGATGATATCTCTTTATTCATGGGCTCCATTGTTGTGCTAGACATGATACGGCATTGTGACACCAACGGCCTGAACGCAGGTATTGGTGTTGAACTAAATGATCAGATAATGCAACAACTTGCGGGAGGAAATGAATAATGTCTTATTTAGATCATCATATTGAATTAGGTACACCAGAATATCATGCTAATGATCCTATTTTTGGTGAAAATATTGTTAAGCTGCCAGTGATTATAAAGGATCCGACACCCTCACAGATTGATAAGGGTTTTTTCACTATGTTGAGTGTCCCCGGATACCAACATGAAAGTATGTTTTTCTACGGCTTTGAAAACGGACCTGGTCACACTGCACGATTTACTGAAGAGCACCGCGCGCGCATACAAGCACTTCATGAGACCGGGGACGATCACGGATGGATCGAAAAGCCATCGACCAGTGTCGCCGACGGATTAATCAAAACCGGTGACTTAAATACAGGAGGATATGTAAGACATTATCATACCGATACCCATGGTGAGTATATCTATGCTTATAAATTCGACTGGTCCTCCAGGTACCATGGACATGGTGATATAGTCCCTGAATCAGATGGTAGCGACGGTAGGTATATTTTAACCACTATGGTTTTTAAGCTATTAGATAGTGCACCGCTTAACGGATCTTATAAGTTTGTCTGGCCAGATGATACTACGGATCATCCTGAACTATTCAGGAAATATCATAGGGATTATCAATATTCTATTGCAGTCTATGCAAGAATGGCCTCGTATATGAGCCAGGGTTACTTTATTAATTATGACAAGTCCTATGGCCGTTATGGCGACGATCCCTACTCATATAAGATTACAATACCATCCGCTATACGCACTGTTGTTATTGAAGGTGAAGTAGTACCAGATCCTTTGGTTGCTCAAATTGATGGTAACGTAGTGGTATCCGCGGATAGAGAGACACAGCGTGCTGAGTTTCAAGTAACCGCTGCTGGTGGTACAAAACCCTATGCATACTTGTGGGAAAACGGTGAAACCTTACAAGGGACAGTTCTTGATATATCTGAGCTGCCTACCGGCGAATCCATTACCATGTCTTGTGTTATAACAGATGCAGACGGCCAGACGGTTACTGAGATGTTTTCTGTGGAAGCAGCAGATATTACTGACCCAGATTTGACGTTGTTACCATTCGGTGACTCAGTCAATATTGTTTTAGAAGCAGGTAGCCCATGGCCACCTTCTTTTGACGAATATAGTGTATCAGATGATGAGGACATCGACGTCAATGTATCTATAAATCCAGAATTAGATGAGATTGACCCGCTTGTCCCAGGTACAACTGAAGTCGTATACACAGCAATTGATGATAGCGGAAATGAAACAAAGAGAACTAGGTTAGTAACTTTTGTTGACACATTACCACCCGTCATAACAATCCTTGGGCCCGGTAGTACTATTGCCGAGCCTTTAGAAATTGAATTTGGTGGCTCATATGTTGAGTATGGTGCAGATGCATCAGATAGTATTGATCAAGATGTTGTTGCCAATCCAAGTCAGGCAGATGTAAAAGCTATCCAAGATGCATTAGCTAGCGGAAAGGATGGATCATTTACAGTGTCTTATATGGCAATAGATGCCTCAGGTAATGTAGCCTCTGCAGAGCGGTACATCGAACTGCTTAAGAAACCAGATACAATTAAGCCTATACTTCGTGGTACAGGCGATGGGTTTGATAAAGATAGCCCATTGGTAATCTGTAGAACGGATGATGCTGAATACAGCGATGAAGGTGCTACTGCTGAAGATGAAGATGCTGACGGGAATATATCAGATATATCAAAATCGATTGAAGTATCTGGCGCGCCAGTTGATCTGTCCGAGGCAGGAGACTACCAGATTACATACAATGTTAAGGACTCGGCCGGCAATGCTGCTGATGAATTAATAAGGTATGTTAAAGTCGTCGAGTGTGGAGGCTTAGTCCGCATGAGAATGATAGGTTAATTAAGTTTTATCTGTAGGAATTCGGTCGAGCTCCATATTTATAAGGGAATCGACCGAACCTACAGAGTTTGGTTTTGATGAGTCAAGTTAGTCGTTCTCCGGTTCGGCACAACGTTAATGTAACAGTCATACGTTTTATTTGTTAGTCTAGTTTCTAGGTGTAACATATTGGTGTATCGGCTGTTTTTTTGTGTCATGAGCTTCGTTTCGTTATCGTATTAACAATAAATTAGTAAGAGGAGAAAACTAATGAAAAATGAGTTTAGACAAAAATTAAAAAAGAAAAAATCTGAACCATGGGATAGAAAACTAGCTGTCGTCGTTTGGGCAGATGGTTATACTGACTGGGATGAGACAAAGTTAGCAGTAAGAGGTGATCTTGACGGCGATGGCATGGGTGATGGTTGGGAAACTATTGTTGACGGCCAGTGGTTTGATTTTGAACAGCAAGGCCTAATGTCATATGCATTTAACATATATCTTAAGGACGGCGGTCATAAGGCAGCTCTTATGTTAGAAGATGAGTGGTCTGGAGACGGTGGATTAGCAATTGAGATATTTGATGTAACCCCTGGTTCTGATATTGATCCTAATCATCCGATCCTTCATGTAGCATCTGATCAATGGAAAGAAAAGCTCC
>PBIO01000012.1 GCA_002720865.1 Halobacteriovorax sp. | reverse complement strand
AGTAGAATAGTGCAAGAAAAAAAGTAGAATTGTTTTGCCCAATCGGTTTGACAAATCGGGTTTTTGGGCTTATGTTGTAAGTATAACAAATTAAAAAAGAAAAAAAAATGATTGAAGTAAGTTACATTCTCCACAACCTAGACAAAAACGGCAAACGCCTTGAAACGCAAAACTTTCTTCGCAAGTGCATAGTGGAAAAGGTAGAATCCATTTTTGAGCAATGGGCATACTTGAAAGGCTCAACAGAAGTTGAGATACGCTCAACTCGTGAAGTAACCGAGCAAGAGGTTGCGACAAGTAAAGCGACTGCAGCTCGCATTGCTTCCGACTACCGCCAAGGCGTTTACAACGGCGACTAAAAAAACTTCAGAAAAAATTTGACTTCTCCGCAAAACTAGCGTAAGTTTACATCATGACAATTGAAAAAATAAAAGAAATTCTCGCCAGTATAAAATCCGAACTGGAAAAGGTTGAAAGCGTTAACATTGCTGAAGCCGTCAACTCAATTAAGCACATTGACTCCATGGGAGTAATGGCGACTTTGTCTGGAGCTGTCGAAGATATCGGCACCGATAGCTACGAAGTTGCCGACTTGGATAATGCGTTTTTCTCGGCAAAAAGAAAGCTAGAAAATTCCCTGTACGCTTACGAAGAAAAAATAATCGAGCGGAAAAGTGAGCTACGGCTTGCCATTGACGATATCGAAAGTTTTCTGCATGATGGCGAGTTTGCCTACGCTTCAGAAGTCGCAAAAAACTTCGAATAAAAATTTGACAAACAATCAAAATTGCGTTACTTTTATAATATGAAAAAAAACAAAATGAAAATCTTTAGAGGTCAAATCTACTTTAGCAAAATTCACGAGCGAGTCGTCAGGGTAACGATGTTATGCAATCGCATTGAAGTCGCAGAAATAAAGCATCACGCCCTTGACTTGGGCGAAGTCCTTTTCTCTCAGTTGTCGCCCGCAACTAGCGAGCAAGTTAAACTTTACCTAACCAAATAAACACAAAACCATCATGACAAGAAAACACTTCACCGCAGTAGCCGAAACGCTCAACCTTTCTTTTCGCAATGCTCCCAGCGAGCAAGCCGAAAACATCTTGACAACGCTTGCCGCAAATCTCGCTGACGAGTTCGAGGCAATCAACCCAAACTTTAACCGCTCCAAGTTTCTTGCGGTTGCGTTAGCATGAAAAGAGCAAACATCAAGTTGACCATTAAGGCTAAGGGATTGGAGGAATCCATTGTCAAGATAATAAGGAAAATTGGCACGAAATCTGAACGCTAGATTCACAAGTCGCTGATAGCCAAGGGGTTAGGCGGCGCAGGGTGTCGTAAGTCATTGATACGCAGTAGGTTACACCGCGTAGGGCGTCGTAAGTCGTTGATAATCAGTAGCTTGCGGCCCGCAAAATCAACTATTTCGAAAAGAATCGCTTGACTTTTTTGGAATATTCGAATAGATTGTCTTTATGAATGTTACTGGAGATTTCGTTTTAAAGCCAACCAAACTGACTAGAGACCAAGCTTGTGCCGCCAAGCGTATGTGGGCAAGATTCCAAGCTCACACTACTGGCAACACTTATGTCTTGTATGTGCAAAACAGGACTAGCAACCATGCCTTCAGGGTAATGGGTCACGGCAAGAATCCTTGGCAAGCTGTACGACGCTACTACAAGGGTCTCGACAATAAGGGTAATTGGGTATGGCAATGCACTAAGGTGGTTGCAGTATACTCTTGCGTATGCGACAAGTCCACCCAAGCGGGCGACTTGCTAGTAGGTCAAGCCCAAGACCGAGCACCTTGGTAAGTACTTGACATTTTCTCAAAATTAACCTAATCTATACAACATGATATATCAAATACTAAAAACTGGAGCAGATGTAAACGAGAGATTCCTCTCAGTCACTATGTTGGGAAATCATTGGACTAGTCAATACTATGGCTTCCGATTCCTTTCGTTGGTTGACGCTAACAACAAACTTAATTCATTGAAATCCGAGGGAGTCGAATGCCACATGATATATGTAAATAACTCATGGCGTGAGAATGGAATGCCTAGTTGGGGTGAGGTCAATCGTGACGCACTAGAAAAAATGAATCAGAGAGGCGAGGCGTACTCATGCTAGAAGCAATACTCATTATCGCATTCGCATTACTAATACCAATACTAACAAAAACTAATCATGTATAAATTCGTTTATGAACACGCCGCACGCACCTTTGCTTACCAGCAAGGGAAAAATGGATGGGACACCATCGTCACCGAATCAGAAGGTTACTGGTGGGTAGAGGTTCTGTAAGTCCTTGAGGGTTAGGCGTTTACGCCGCCCAAGGTGTCGTAAGTCGTTCATGCCCAACAACTTATGCCGCGTGGGGCGTCGTAAGTCGTTGATAATCAGTAGCTTGCGGCCCGCGAAATCAGCTATTTGTCGCCCGCAGATTTATCTTTAAAAAAATGAAGTTTTTTCTTGTGTTTTCTTACAAACTAGCTTACCTTGTTTACATGACACATTCAATAGAATTAACTCCTCTTCTAAACTTTCAAGTCGTGGCAATCCACAGCGTTACTGGGCAACCTCAGTTCGCGACGATTTCCGCACCAAGTCAGCGAGACGCAGACGATTTTGTTGCCGACATGCAACCTGATTGGATTGTGATTCGCTCGCTACCGACAAAAGAAATCCTTGACATTTAACGCAAAATCTGAGAGAATTATAACCATGAAAGAAAATTACGAAATTCTACTGAATGATAATCTCTGGATTCTTTATCCAAAATGCCGTGATGGGCTAGAAGATGCAATGGAGGAGGTTTACGACCGCATTGCTGATGGCATGGACAAAGACGATTTTCGCATTGTTTATAGTCAGTACGATGCCGAAGGTAAGCTAACTCAACGCTACGATGTCGTAGATGTCGATTGGGGCGAAGTTGACGAAGATAGGGTTGACGAAAGTATGGACGGAGATTTTGACTCTGGCATGGCTTCGGCAGGCTTCGGAACTGACGAGGATTATGGTTGCTTTGGCGATGAAACCTATGGGGCGGACTTTTAACATAAGTCGTTGACTATCAGGCGGTTCGGCCGCCCAGAGCGGCGCAACCCGTTGCCCGACAACGAGTTACGCCTAACGACATGACAATAAAAATATCTTCAATAGGCTTGGATGATTAGCCCGCCGTTGCCCAATTCAAGAACAAGAGTTTCCTCTCTAAAATGGTTGAGGGCGTCGTCGTCGTCCTCGCAATCTTCGGGAACTGGATAGTCGCTCTTTAGCTCGTTGATGTCCTCATATTCTGAAAACTCGCAACAAATTGCGATTGGGTCAAGTTCCATCTCTGGGCTTACTTCCTCGAAGAAATCAAACAAAGCCTTGCGACCTGCCACAGAGAAATTCTCTGACCTGTTCATCTGGTCAAAGGCGTTAACGAAATCCCATTCGGTAATTGTTTTAATCATGTCTTATATCCTTGTGATGCTGTATGGTGAATGTTGGGTTAGTCGGTCAAGTTTCTGCTCAAGTATCCTGATTGCCTGAACGCAGGACTCAAGAGTCATCGCTGGCGAAATTGCTTTGCCGTTTCTAAGAACTTTATAGTTGTTTAATTGTGAATCCATTTTAATATTCTCCCAAATTACGAGTGATTAGTCAAGCCCTAATTCTGCCCTGTTTTTGCTCTTGGCAAGGTAAAGCTCGTCGATAAACGCTTGCGTATCATCTTGCCCGTTTTGGAGCTTGCTCATTAGCTCGGTAATTTCATCTTCGGTTCGCCACCCGATTACATCATCCCACGCAGAGAGGGGAATCATGTTGTCGCCTTGAAAAACGGCAACTTCATAAGTGCCTTTCGACACATCACCATAAAGCCCGCCAAACTCACTTTCTCTCGTTAGCATGGAGACTACGGAAATCTCGGTGTTGTTGCCCAAGTCAAGCTTTGCTTGGACGCCATTCGGATGGTTGGCATGTGCGTTAAACTCTAAATCGGAGAATGTCTTTTTGATTGTCATAAGAATAAAGTAAACGATTTTCCCGACGATTGCAAACTTTTTTTTCAAAAAAATGAAAATAGTTGTAACTCACTCCCACTCAATAGGTTACGCCGCTCAGGGCGCCACAAATCCTTGACTAGCAAGGACTTATGATTGGAATTGCCCCCTTCTCGCAATCTCCTGTGGCGTCCCCATCCGTGTATTTGACGCCTCCAAAGTGAATTGAGAGCCAAGTCGCCACACTTGGTAAAGCTTTCAGGGGTTGACCCGCTAGGCGTTGTACTGCCTCTCAAAATTGTGTCTCGTGCTGTGCCACATGACTGCACTCAGCTTTATGAAGGTTGCGATCCCTCTCTCTTGGGGTTACCAAGTCTGACACGAGACTGAAATTGTGTTTTGTACCTCTTTCTCTCCCCCTTTTGGGTTGTAGGCGTGTACTAACGCCTCGTTGTTCAATGCCTCAGCATCTACAGAAAGAGTAGGCTCGTGGGGGTATCGAACCCCCAACTCAAGAACTTACGATGATCAGTCGTTCATGATCTAACTAGTATATCACACGAGTCTTGATGCTTTAACCCTTTAAGCTAACGAGCCACAATTAAAACGAAAGCTAGTGTTCATTTAAGGAAAATAATAATCAAGGTAACAAGAGATCGGAGAAATACGACAAACCCCGACTTCCAAAACCCTTGACCGAAAACCCGTTCGGACTCATTACTTCCGACTCTATGCCTAGCTTTGGTTTATCCAATAAAATATCAAAAGAACTATAAACAAAGTAAACGATTTCTAGCGAGATTGCAAACTTTTTTTTAAAAAAAACGAAGAAAGTTCTAAGTGCTTGCGTATCAGTGGGTTGCGCCGCTCTGGGCGGCGTAAGTCGTTGATAATCAGTAGCTTCCGCCTGACCGATGAATATATTTGGACCGCGTCTATTTGCTATTTGATTGTCCGACAGCAAGACGCAAAAAACCCCCACCACCTTTCCGAAGGGCGATGGGGGCTTTGCCTAACCCAAACTAAAGAGGGAAAACGACCAAAACCTCCTTAGTTAATTCAACAAAAAAATGATTGCATACATAGCCACCCAAGGAACAAGGATGAGCAAGTCCCATANCTCACTCACCCAAAACGCCCTCGATAACTGGCTTGGCAACAAGATTGCGAATCGCAACTCCCTCGCCATACTGACTGCCCTTGACGACAGACTTGAACTTGCGAGTGCTGTACTCGTAAAAGGCATTGACGACAACGCCCGCCTTGTTGATATAAGAGAACCAAAGTTTGTCCCCTTCCTTGTTTACATTTTGTGGCTGGGACTTTGCCACGGCATTAGCTTTGTCTACGAATGAGAATTCAGTTTGCATGATAGTATATGTTGTTAGTTGGATTGAAAGTTTTCTCGAAAGGATGGGCTGAGAGATTCCATGTCTGTCTCGTTTTCATCTTCATCGAAATCAACATCTTTCTCTAGCTCAAGGAATTGTTTCTCGTCCTCAATATCTTCNTCTTGGGCGTTTAGCAATCCATGCTCGACAAGGAAATNTTCCGTTGCCTTTTCCTCTTTGTAGTTGTCAATCAACTCTTGGTCAACCTCNATNNTGGNTTCNCCNGNNTTNACTGNNCNTACNANNTCNGCAATAATTGCNAGGCGTTGTTCTTCTGTGANTNNNNGNTCTTGATTATTCATACGAGTATTCTCTCAGTTTTTCGGGTTTAAGTCAAGCGTTTTCTTCAACTTTTTTAAGCTCTCCAAAAACATTTATATGGGTCGCCCCATTGTCTTTGGCAATGCTCTTTGCAAGACGCAATGCCCTAGCGTTACCCTTCACTTCATCAATCATTTGACCAAAGGCAAAAACTTGAATCCATGTCGGAAAGTTGGAGTTTTTCTTAATTGAAATCATAAGTACAACAATAAGACTTTTCGCCCAAACCGCAACAAAAAAAANNNNCNANNTTNNNCTTTGTTAAAATGCTAATACCACCCATTAGTGAGGCTAATCTTATGCAAGTCCTTGGTAGTGAGCGGCTTGCGCCGCTCAGGGCGGCCTAAGCCATTGACCCTCAGAGACTTACGAGTCTAGTATCTTCTTCCTTGTCAACGCTCTTTGGATTAAGTCTTCCGGCTCTAAGTCAGAGGGANACGCNCCATAGGATTCTGCCCATCCAAATCTTTTGCCATACCANGNNGGNNTCTTTCTTCGGTGNGACACCAATTTCCATGTAANTCCNCTGCGTTTCCANAACTCTGTATATNCTTGNCTGANNTCCTCTTTGACGCTCAACTCTCTTTGCTCNAAGGCTTCTAGTTCTCTTTCGCTCATAANCCTTGGCTTTCGTAGTAATCAAGCGNGCGNTTCCAATAAGCTTCATANGCNTCGTAATCATCACCGAAGCCCGCCTCCTGCACTTTGTGCATATACTCGTAATGCTCTTGTTCGGATTGTGCGAATATCTCTAAGTCCCGAAGTTCGGAAGCATAGCGTTCTCGGACATCATCATACTGAGCACCGAATACATGGTCTGCGTGTTCTCTTGCTGTGTCAAACATAGTTTTAGAATTTTAGGTTTTTAATACTGGTGTTCTTCTTGAGCCACCTTCTGAGAGGGTGGAACGCTTTCGCTGAGAAATGAGCAAGGTACTGCTCTCCGTTCGTGGCAAGAATCATATGACCATTTGCCGTCGCCCGAATCTCTTCGATTTCGTTACATTTTTTCATTTGCTTCAAGACTTTGCGAGTTCCGCTTTCTGAATGTTTCATACCTCCACA
This sequence comes from Halobacteriovorax sp., assembly GCA_002720865.1. Lineage (GTDB taxonomy): Bacteria > Bdellovibrionota > Bacteriovoracia > Bacteriovoracales > Bacteriovoracaceae. Next base: position 25,869 of record PBIO01000012.1, on the reverse strand, counting down.
ATGACAGAATGCAGGGTAAACGCAAGCTTTTTTTTGCCTATACGAAAGATAGTTGTAAAGCACTGACAGCCAGCGAGTTGCGGCGCTCTGGGCGGCCGAACCGCCTGATAATCAACGACTTACGAAAGATTGGCTACGAGCCAAATTAAAACGCAAGGTGCGAGGATTACGAGTCCAATATTTGCTATTAGTTCAATCATTGTTTGTTATTAGTTAGTTTAATATCCTAGCCATTCTAGAACATCTTGTGCTTTATAGGTAGCGTGAAAACCTAATTCGTCAAAAAATTCGTTTAAGTCTACGAGTCCGTGAGCTTTCAACTCTTGGCAAGCCCTTTTCCTTGTTATGGTCAACCCTTCGGCACTTTCGTAATAGTCCATTAATAAGCCTTGCTTGTTGGCGTGTTTCCAATTATGTATTCCTGAACCTCAGTTTTCGAGTGATGCCATTGGCAACCCACAATATCCAAAGTGCAACCAAGTTGCCCTTCTTCACCGCCTAAAACTTGAGCGACAAGATATTCGCCCACGGGAATTTCAACCCCTAAGTCATTAAATTCGGTATTCCCTGAGACGGCGACTTCATCCCCTTCTGAGTTAATGAGCAAGTAATCTCCGTTTTCATATCCTACTGCTATTTTATCTGTTATTCTAAGTTTCATGAGTTTATTCCTTCCTGCACGAATCCCGTTTTGTCTTTCTTGGCAAGACCCTTTTCGATAAGCCCGACAATATAACCGCCTTGCTTGTCACGAAAACGCAAGTCGTTTTCGTCACCATTGACGACTTCAAAACCTTTCCAAGTCTTAGGTAATTGGTCACGGAAAACCACCGCAACATTTCCACCCATTGCCAAAACCATTTCGACTAGTTTTTGGTTATTCTCGGAGCGTGAGAAAGTCAAGTGATAGTTGCTTGGCAATTCGCCATTTAAGAATTGAGCCATACGCCCAAACGATTTCGTATAATCATAAAATTGGGTTTCGGGAAACTTATCAAAAATTGTTTGCGGTTTCTCTTCATCAAAGAAAACCGATTCCCATGCGATATCGCTTGTAAGGTTAGGTCGAAAGACCGCTTGCATTGCTTTTTTCTTAGCCGACTTGATAGTCGAGGTAATTTCCTTTGCCAACTTGTCGAGAAAGGCAAACTGCTCTTCAAAGAAAAGTTTTGTTTTCTTAATGCGTGAATCTTGCGTGTTTTGCATTTGCCCACGCCCTGCCGTGTTGAGACAAGCCATCGTGCAACCTTTTGAACGCCAACGGCAAACTTCAAATCCTGAGAGGTCAGCGGGTGCAAAGTGGATTCCTTTTGTAAGGTAACCTAGTTCTTCGCCTTTTACAATCTTGGCATTTCCTGCCGTGAGTAGAGTTTGTGTAATCATGGGTTCTATAGTAGATAAGTTAGCGTTGCTTGTCAACAATTTTCTTTGCTTTTTCAATTCCTTTTTCCATGCCGAACTGAGAAACCAAGCGTTTGAAAGTTTCCCAAGCAATCGTGTTCTCGGGAAGCTTTTTCCATTGTTTCATTCTTTCTTTACTATCCATGCCCTATATAGTGACAGGTTCCGAGGGAAACGCAACAAAAAAATGCAACAATACGAAAGATAGTTGTAAGGCGCTGGCACACAACGACTTANGCCGCTCTGGGCGGCNCAAGTGCCTGAGGCTCAACGACTTACGACTGGNAAATTAGTTNGNCTACTAGGCGGTATCAATNNTCGTTATTTGAGCAGGCACAAAAAAACTCCCACCTTATTTGATGGGAGAAAGCTTTTTGTAGCTTTTTTGATTTTCTTTAGAAAGGATTTTCCTCGTTGTCGTAATATGACGCAGGGACTTCGCCATTAGGAAATAAACCGCTATTACCCACAACCGCAAGCTCATTAGCAGGTTCGACTGCAACCGCTTCGACAAGCTCGGCTTCTTGCGTTGCCTCGAAAGCGGAGAGGTCAAACCCGACTTCCGCATCGAGAACAGAGTGCAAAGCATCAGAGCGTTGTGGCAAAGCAGTTAGATTGCCCTTGTAGCATTCGGTGAAGGCATTGTAAAGGGAGTTCATATTCCTATCCCAAAATGCGGAGTGGTCAGACTTTTCCCATTGGTTTACAACATCAACAACCTTGGTCTTGCCGATTGCCCCTGCCTTGTAAGCACGAATTACGAGGTCATTGACTTGAGCGTTTGTCAAATCAAAGTTCTTGTAAGACTCGATGCGTTGGTCTTGCCCACCCCAAAAGGTGAACAACTTACCCAAGGTGCGAGCAATAACAGAATCCAACTCGGCAAGAATGTTGCGAGTATGCCTTCTTGCCAACTTTACATTGTTGGTGAAAATAAGGTTGTCGCAAACAAACGGAGCATCACCTGCACAAAGACCCGCAGGAAAGCTTTTGTCGTGAGCGTTACGCAAACCGATAATCGTTCCACGCTCGGTGTTTTCCCTCGTTGGGTGCGTTACTTCAAACAAACCAAAGTAGCGTTTCCCCTCCCTTGCAAGGTTGTGACACTCATCGACAATTTCAAACCCGCCATTGTCAAGGTGAGTGCGAGTCTTGTCAATCAAGAGGTCATGCGAAATTGGCTGATAGGATACAGACCTTTCGCCATGCTTGTTGAAGTGATAGNCACCAGTCGGAACAGACTTTCCAGTAGTCTCGTCCTTGTAGTAACCTTTTCGGTACTCCACTTGTGGAGTGTTGACAGCCTTAACTTCGTCAAGGTCAACGACATTAGATTGATTTCCGCAAATGCGGAGGTCTACTTTACTTTTTTGATTTTCCATGATAGTATTCTTTCAGATTTTGTATGGTTTGTCAACGATTAATTGCGATAAAAATTGTCTTTTTCTTGGTCACTAAACTCGCCCTTTTGTAGCTTTTCGTAAGCCACCGCCTTTTCTGCAACCATTTTCAAATGCACGCCAATTATACTTACAAGGGACATTTCATCTTGCGAAAGCTTTCCTTCCATTGGAGATATACACATATCCCAAAGTGCACTCATTGCTTGCTCGGTTATATACATNGAGTTAATATCTTCNGGNGCGTCAAAGCCATGGTCTTCATTAATGTTCATGCTACTTCTTTTCCTTTGTGCTTTGCCTTGCGATGCAAGACCTTGTTTTTCATCTTGAAAGGGCGAGACTTTGTAAAAAGAATCGGCTTTCTTACTTTTACTTCCCTCATTTTCATGTACATTAGTATGACAGAATCTGAGTAAACCGCAAGCAAAAAAAAATGTTTGGATGCAGTTTCTTTTTCGGCTTATAGTTTCTAGTAGCGAAGCTAATACTACGCAAGTCATTGACTATCAGCGGCTTGCGCCGCCCAGAGCGACCTAAGTCGTTGGGGTAGAAGGCCTTAGGAACTTAATGCCTGTCCACTCAATGCCAAAAGCCTCTTCTAAGTATTGTTCAATGACAACGCACTTGTCGTCAAGTATTTGAGACTTCTTGAAATCTCCCGCGTTTCCTTGTATTGAAAGACGAACGCTCTCCGCTTCCAAGTCCTTATGGTATTCCATCAAAATATCAATGATGTCTANTCTATCCCAAGTCCTCATAGATTTCCCCCAATTCCTTCGTCAGCTTCNTTTTCGTCNTGTATTTTGAATCCTATTTCCCTCAAAGATGACCACAGCGGATACCAAGGGTCATNAAGGTCTAGCTCGCCACCCATCTCNGAATAACGAATNTACTCTTGGATGTCGTGAATCGCAATCATGAGTTTATCGTGGTAGTTGTTTGGGTCAGGATTTGCCATTGAGCTTAATGTTAAAGTTTTTGTGTGTGATTACAATCTCGCCACCACCACAATTCTTGAGGCGTTGTTGGAGAGCTTCGATGAGTTCAGTTACTTCTTTCATTAGTTTCCTTCTCCTGCTCTTTTTTCATCAACCAAGTAACATCGTAAAGATACTGACTGATAAAGTCAAGTGACCCTGCTATGTTCTTGAGGTAAAACTCAACATTCTCGTTTGCCTTACGCATCTCGAAAAGTTCATCAGCTATTCCATTCAATGCGTGGGTTTCGCTTGATGTTCCCTTGAGCTTGCGTTTGTGCATCTCTAACAAATCAGACATTTTGCTTCCTTTCTTCGTTTACTTGGTCTACCCACTTGCCAAGACTGATGAGTTCTTCTCTCATTGCTTGCTTGGACTCGGCAGAGGCTTTTGGATTTTCAAGGACGGCAAGCATGACTCTCATCATTCCTTCCCATTTCGGTGTGACATCTATTGTTTGCATGATAGTATTCTCTCAGTTTCCGTTAAGATTGTCAAGTATCTTTTTTACCACCATGAGTCGTAATAGACTTCCTTGCCTTCCTTGATTGCTTCCCTAGCGTTCTCTATAAACTCTAGGTCAGTTTTCTTATAGTAATAGTCTCCATCTTCAAATGGCTTTCCATCTTCATCTTCCCAAGAGAAAGAGTCATTTCCAAAAAAGAATCCACCTGTCTCTGGCAACGCCTTATCCAAAATGTGAGCCTCTAGTTGCTCAAGGTCTGAAAGCGTCAACTGAACAGGAACGCAGTTGAAGCTCCCCATTGGACTTTCTTGTTCGGGAGCGTTTGGTCTGCCCTTGTCCTCCCAAAGTTGCTCCATCCAACCTTGAAGGCGATTATGCTTTCTCCAGTAAGCGAGTTCTACATTGCAATCCGAATCTTCGTTTGCGTATCGGGTGTATGCGTATTGGTCTAATCCCATTTTTTTATCTCCTTATAGTTGTGCTGAATTAAAAGATGCAGTAATGTTAATCTCGTCTTGAAGTAAAGTCAAGTCTGTAATAATATCGTCTAAGACTTCTTCTGCCGACTGGATGGTATAACCTTCCCTTCCCTTGTTGGCGTGGTCGCCTAGTTTTTCTACTTGCTTCACGCAGATTGGGTCGTTGGGCGTGCAATAACGCAAATTGCCGTGAACTACTTGAACGATTGTTTGTCTGATTTCCGATTGTTTCATGGCTCCATCATGACAGATTACAGAGAAACTGCAAGAAAAAAATGCAAGTAGAATGAAAATAGTTGTAAAGCATTGTCCCGCAAGGACTTGCGCCGCCCAGAGCGACGTAAGCCGCTGACTCTCAACGACTTACGCCCATTTATGATATAAAAGGCTGGAGCCTTATTTGGCTATGCTCTATTTAGAGATACAATTCTGTCGTATCGAAAGGAGCGAAATGCTCCCCTATTGTAACAGAAAGCTCTAAAACCTGCGGTTGCAAGACCCTCCTTTTGATTCCCAAACTCATGGGAATGCTCGGGCTTACTTATAGTGTACATTTCGGTGCGTCCGTCTTTTGTTTTATAAACGACGCTCCACTCTCTCTTATCAAGAGCTTTCTTGATTTTCTTTATTAGCTTCTTCATGGTATACTAAGGCTTCTGATTTATGTATTAGTTCTTTCGCTTCCTCTAAAGTGTCAAGGGGGATGCAAATAAGCTCTCTTTCAAGCCCATAGGGATTCCACCCTTCACTCTCCTCGAACCAAACATCCCAAGTATCGCTATCTTCGTCATACTCTGGATGACTATTGAGAGGCGGTACAATGCAATTCGCTTCGATGTAATCTATCATTAGCTTTGATTCCTTTCTTGCGCTTTCCTCACCTTTTGGGTGACAAGCACATTGTCGTCATGCAACGACTTGACTAAGGGTTTGTTTCCTGTATGTGAATACTTTTTCCCCATTTTAGAGGAGTTTCGATGTTCTATGTTTTTCTTTGACATAATTTAGTTCCATAATTGCCAAGGCAAAGGCTGAATACCTTGACGGATATACTTTAGTTTTCGTAGTGTGCGTTGAACTTCCTTGAGAAGTTCGGGGTTATGTAATTTTTGATTTTTCATGGTGGTATTGTCTCAAATTAAGCGGTGGTTGTCAACTCTTTTTTTTCGTGTTTTGCGATAAGCTCCTCTTGATACCCTTCGGCATCTTCAATTGCTTCTTGTAGAGTTTCAATTAAATCTTGTGCATCTTCGGCAGTCATTACGACTCTATCCGCGTCACCCATAGAAATAAAACCTAATGTCGCGTGTTCAAGTGTTAATTCTATCACGCCCTTCCTTTCGCGGGCAGATGCATGATTGATAATCTCGCAACATTCGCTTCTAAGACTAAAGCCATTGCCGTTGCCTTGAAACTTGAGTTTATAATCCTCGGCATGAATGCCTCCATTGTAATCCACTAAGAATCCCATTTTATTTTCCTTTCTGTTTAGTAGTAATCGTGACCCTCTTCACATTCTTCGTCATCTTCTTCTTTTTGGACGATGCTCAAAAGTACAGAGAGTGACGCAAATGTTTCGTTCCAAGGGTTATCTTCCTCGCAAGCTCCGCTTCTCTCCAATCTATTCATAACTTCTTCGATGCAGAGGGAGAGTCTTAATCCGTATTGGTTTTCGATTGTCATAGGTATGAGTATGACAGAAATAGGGGTGAAGTCAACACTTTTTTTCAAGATACTTTTCTAAACCTTCCTTCCTATATATATAAAGGCGGAGTCTTTTTGTTTTTCCGGAATTAATTTCAAGATTTGTAAAATAGTTCTAAATTACTGCTATTCAATGACTTGCGCCGCCCAGAGCGGCGTAACCCCCTGACCCTCAATGACTTAGGCCGGAAATGGGAAACGCACGCTGCTAGCCGGTCTACATATTTGTCTTAATAAACATCATTATTCCAACNATTATTGATAGTAGTATTATCTCCATATATTTGTTTGATTAATTTACGCTGCNAAAACTGTNTTGTGATCTAGGCTTGCGAATCCTCTCCAGATCACAGGATCTTCAGTGNCCTTCTCTACNAAAGTGCTGTACTTGTAGGGGTTGTAGGTTACTGCGGTTCCAAAGGTCATTGCCNTCTCATTCTCATCAATGTATCCAACGATTCCCGCGTGAACATTCTTTCGCTTCTCCTCCAAGACCTTGGCTCTGCCCTTTGCGTTGACTCGGAACGAGCAATCCCAAAGATTAATGCTCTTCGTGTGCGCCTTGACGAGTCCGTCCTGCTTGACAGACCAACAATCTTTATGCAAATTCTTATAAACAAAAACTTTGCGTGAAGTATCTATATGATACCTTTTATCTTCTTGTTTTAATTTATCCATTACTTTACCCCCAATACTTCTTTTAATTTTTGAAAGCTGTCTGCCTTTATGAATACTTCCCTGCAGTAGTCCCCTTGCAATCTCTCAACTGCCTCGATGCGATGAGCGACTCTGGACGCAGGACAGGCTTCTCTAGGAAGGTANCCCCANTTAATAATCAATGGAGTGTCTGGAAAGTAACAAGCAAGCTCTTGGCATTGCTCGGCATTAACATTTCCCCATTGGGCGACAATATCTTTTAGTAGTTTCATGCCCTTAATCATGTCAGAATACACAAGTTCTGTCAAATAAAAAAACCCCCCACCCGAAAAAAGGTGAGGGGTTAGTTTTATGATAATAACACGTACATTAGGAGGTGACGCAAGTAGCGTCAGAAAAAATGTCCCCGCTTTTATGTGGTTACGGAGAAGGCGATGAAATGACCAGATACGAAAAATCCGCCACAATACCTATCAGTACCCCTACTGAGGAAAAGTTTACGACAGAGGTGGAAAAGTCCAACATATATTTGATTAATATTTAGTTGTAACTCTGTCGCAAATAAAAAGGGTGGGGGATGGAAGCTTGGTAGTCCACCAACAAAAACTAATGGCTTGTATTATGTGACCCCGAAGGGATGAGATACGACCTCTCAGCCTTTACTCATAACCTATGACAGACTATATATATAGTTCTTGGTATACATAGGTACATTCGTCATCCACCACAGACTTACCTCAGAGTCCCTTTTCCCACTCGGGCGTTAGAACTCCATCTGAGTGCGAACCATCGTTCACGACAAACTACAATCACGCAATTAGCAATGCGCCAGTCATAAGGTCTGTCAACCCGACCCACCTGCCATTTGGCAAGCAAGACCCCTCGGTGAAAGGTGATGACTATTGCACTTGCAGGGCATCTGCATACCCTGTTTACAAGTTTCCCCAAGAGCGACCCGTCGGTCGCTCAAAAGACTAAAATTTCAAAAGAACAAAAAGTTTGGATTATTTGATTGGATTGAGTTTATCCTTCTCAATTGTTATTTATCTATATTACTATAAAATCAGTTATTTGTCAAGNGTTATTTTTATTTTTTCTCCCCATCCCATCCACTCTTTAAAATGTTTCCAATGCCTTCTTCTATATTTGCCCATCTCCCTATCAAACCTTGCTACTGCGACAGGGCAAACTGCTTTGAGTAGTGAGCGAGAATATCCTTCTTCCATTATCTTGACCCCCCGTTTATTTCGATACTCTCCACTTGCTGTGCGCGGAAAGCGACATCAATTTCTTTTTCAACTAAGTCATTGATGTTACTTAAATCTTCTATGCTTGTGCTTAGACTTTCATCAATTAATTGTGCAATCTTCTCNGTCAATTCGTANAACTCGCTCATTGAAAGTAATCCTTTTAGTTGCATGGTAATCTATAAACTAATTCAATTAATATTAAAATGAATAACATTCCAATCGAAAGGAACGCAATTTCTCTTATATCCTTCATTTGACCTTTCTAGGGATAACCCTCCTGTTTTTTAATCCCTTTTTCCTGTTTGCCCAATATTTAGCCCTTGCTTCTTCTTTAATGAGAAAATCATATGTTAATTCAAGGCATTTAATTTCAGGCAAATATTTATCTAATACCTGCGCAATTTCTTCCCCTGCCTCAAGCATCCAAGGTTGAACTATATTTTTCATCCTTGACGCACCTTGCGTTGAGCTTGAATCTCTGCCAACCTCCTATCTGCTTCCGCTTGTTGGGCGAAGATACTATCCTCGACCACCGAGCCGAAATTGTGGAACTTGGCGTTTTTAACAAATCTGCCGTTCTCTACTTCACGAATGATTTGAGAACAACGAGCATTTTTAGCAATAGACATAATTTTTATCCTTTCTTAATGATTAAGCCTTGAGTTTGACAGAAACCACTGGTGGTGTCAACACTTTTTTTCAACTTTATTCTACAAAAATATTACTGAGCGGTCGGACAGGTATGAAATCGGGCTGATTAGTTGGAGTGAAATCGGGTGGATTATTTGGCGGTAGAATATTTGGCGCTTGAGAGGGAGGCTTTCCCGCATAAAAAGGCTGAACCCCCAATGGTTGGTGGTCGTAGCTATCGGTGGTCATGCAACCACTCGTAAAAATCAATGCAACTATTAATATATACTTCATCTATTTATTTCCTTTCTTTTTCTTTATAAACTCNNGCCATTTTTTNANAAATTCTTCTTTGGTCATCTCTGCCGACCTGCCNGNGAANGAGGGTCTTATTTCCGAGATATTTATTTCGGGTTTCGGCTTTATTTCATCCAATTTTGTTTGTTGTTTAGTCTGATTCAATTCATTGGAGCATTTCTTATCTTGAGATAAATCATTAATATAGAAAGTATTATTAAACAAGTCTCTAACATTTCGTCCTTGGTTTGTGAGTTTATTTAGGTCGTCATAGATGCGCTGTAGCACCCCTTCGGCTACAAATATCGCATCGTCACAGGTCATGGTGTCACCAGTCTCGACATTTGTCAAGCCCGAATCGCCACTCAAATCCCTTCTCATCTCCTCCATCTCAGCTTTGATGGCGCTTATTTCATCTAATTTTTGATTAATTTCTCTTGCTAAACTCATAATGATTTAAATTTTCCATATCAAATTATGCTTCCTAGTATGGCAGACGCCCTGCCCCTTGTCAATAAAAAAAGAGAGTTAGTGTTCAATGTGGGAAATAAATAAACCCAGTTCGGAGACATCCTCCGACTCTATGCCTAACTCTCAGTTTNTCTATACCAACATCAACATAAGGAACTATGCCAAAATTCTATCTACAAGTCAAGTGAAAAGAATTGGTGTTCATTAAAGGAGGTCAAAGGAGGGTNAAGATGAAACCACTAAACCCCCTGTTCGGAAACATCTTCCGACTCTATGCCCAATTCTAAATTATTCATTATGAAGAAAATCTTATATTTCTAAAAATTCTATTTGTCTTTTGGAAAAAATGGTGGGAATAAAATAATCATATTTAACTCTTTATTTCCATCAATATCCTTCAAGTTTCCATACGCTCTCAAGCCTATCTCTCCCCCACGGAAGTCCTCTATCCAATCCAATCCAAGCAATTCATAGCGCTCAACGATGTCTTTGTAGTCTCCGTCCATCTGCTCCTCCAAGAACATAATTGACTGACTTTCATAATCCACGCTTAATTCTTTATTTGATTCCATATTATTTACAATTAACTTATTTGTATTTCATGGAAAATTTTTGTAAATTCGGGCGCGCTATGTCTAATTAAGTTCAATATTTGGAAGATAAGGGTTTGAGATTATTTGTAAATTTTTTGTTTGTAATTAAATCGGCTCTAATCTTATTTAAAATTTTATTAATTCTTATTTGGCGCTATTATTTAATGAAAATTAATTTCACTTTTTGAACATTGGAAATCCAAAATCATTTCGATAGATTCTTCTTTGGCGCTTTCTTTTATTATTTACATTTATTTTGTTTGTTTTTGTTTCGACCCTGCGCACCTCACGCTTGAACCCCAACCACCATGCACATAACTTCGGCAAATCTTTCATTAATTTAAAATTCCGTATTAACTCTTATTTTTTATATAATTAAAAACTCCACATCGCAAAATCATTTATTTCCGCAATTATTATTTCACTTCTTATTCTTCTTATTAGCTTTCTTTATATGCTTATCGTAAGAATAGTTGTTAATGACCTTCAAACGCTCTGATTCAAAGGACTTTAGGTAAACTATGCCGTGGATATGCTTGGCGGTTAGTCTAGCCCATTTAAGTGCGTCCTTCCTGTCCCACGCCCTATTATCGGCATCATATCCTGCGTGGAAGTTTCCGTTGGTGTCATATACATGGTAAGCGGTACTGCTCATTTTAAAAAGGTATTAAGGTTATTTTAAATTATTATTAAATTATATTAATAAAAAAGAAAATTAAATCTATTCCTCTCGCCCCAAATTATTCTTATACTCCCACCAATCGTCTGCACTTTTAACAATGAAAGGATTGGACTCAAGTGCGTTTCCTGTTGATTGTCTAATCATTCCTTCGATAAGAGAAACGCCATTATTCTCCCCAACTTCATCTTGCGATAAGCCTTCATCGTACCTTGGGNAGTCATCTGAAGAATCGCTCAAAAATTTATCGTAATCATATTCCTCTGCTCTTGTCATTTTTAAATCCTCTATTGCTTTAAACTTTATATTAGCTAACATTTTTAATCAAATCTTTTGCCAAGTGAGAATCTGTGCGAACCAAACGATGACGCACTCCGTTCAAGCCATAGGCATAATTCATTTTGTTTGCTTCGTAATCCGTAAGACGATAGGTTTTCTCGTAGTCCTCACTTCTTTGCTTACGCCTTTTATCGTGTGCGTAAGGAATCAACCAGTATTCGTGAACCTCTCCCTTTTCTTCGTGCATTCTACTTTCCTACCTCTAGCGACAATTTTAAATTAAATTAAATAAATTAAAAAGAATTTGGATTATTGTCCAAACTGGTTAAAGATTATTCAAAGTCAGTTATGTTAAATTCCACCTTCTGAGGTGATTCTTCCTTCTGCTCATCCTCGACAGGCTTGCTAATATCAACGCCAAGCGCCTCAAGCCACTTTCTGCTAACAGGAATCGTAACGCTATCCTTCACAATCTCTTTGAGAGTAGCAAGGGTAACATTTGTATAGCAAGTCTTACCTTTGGTTTTTCCACTCCCCCTCTTTCGGGGAGTTCCATCTTTGTTTAAAGTAACCATTTTAACAATTTGAATTATGCTTCCACTATAAGGAAATAGGGAATGTTTGTCAAGAGTATTTTATCAATTCATTATGAATTAAATTTCGAGTAGCCTTATCGTAGATTCTCCCATCGCCACTTGTCGGAACTTCATTAAGAACTTCATTGTAATCTACTCCAAGAATGAAGCTAATGCACCTCACCTTTCTTAGAATCCCAATATTCTTGTACTTCAAAACTGCCCAACAAGCATCTATTTGCGTTACTGACGCTTGCTCAAACGCTTTTTCTAGTAAAGTCTTTCCCATAGCGAATCCCTGCGTCAACAGGTTTTAAAGAGATTAATCGTTGCTTGCCAAGATGAGTTTGTCGGTGAGAGGACTATCTTCGTGACCATCAAGAGCAAATCCCAACTGGTCAAGAATATCTCNAACTTCAGCAGTATTTAGTCCTGCATCACGAACAACTTGCAACGAGCGAACTTGCTTGACTGAAGGAAATACACCTTCTTCATGCTTATTCTCCACATAATTGCGAATAGCTAACTTTGTGGTTGACAAGTCATCCCAATCGTCCATCCCATCGTCATCATAGAGATAGTCACGACCTTCATCCTCATCATAAGCAGGGTCATCGTAATCGACATCACTATCTGACCCATAGATNGGCTTATTAGCCTCATAAACTGCCTTGTCCAACTCCTTGCGAGTATCTGTAATATCTGCGACAACCTTGTACTTGGAAACACGCAACTTTTGGAAGTTACAATCCGTAGGAACGGAAACGGCATCTTGAGGGTCAAACTCTACCATAAGCAAGCGTCCACCACTCCCTGCCCAACCATTCGCATAATCATACGAACCCACATGGAGTCCAAATGAGCAATGATTATCCTTGTTGTCATCTACGCATCTGCGAGAGACTTCAATAGTCTCGCCTACTCCATTGAAAATTTGATGTCGTTCGTTTGTTTGTCCTTGAACAACAATCGTATCGGCATTGCCTGTACTTGACCAAAAATCCGATTGAACTCCCTTGTAGCCCAAAACCTTACCTTCGGGAGTAATTGGCAAAGACCTGTACCCTAGAAAGGTATAGAGTTCTTCAACTGAATTAGAGGAAGGATTCTCCATAAGTCTCCCGATATAATTTGTCAAAGGAGTAGAGTCCTTTAATCCCCCACGCAACATTTCCAAAAGTTTATCAACTACAACCCCATGCAAACGATGCTTGCCCTTGTAGTAGACAACTTCATCACGAACCTCTACTTCGCCTTCTACGAAATCTTCTACCGCTTTCGCAATATCAAGATACTGACCAACATCCTCATATCGTGCTTCAAACAAAGCATTGCGGAGAGGNAGGAAATTGGCGTTGTCCTTNCGAACTGAGTANGGCTTGCCTTCCCAAAGTACGCAAATTGAATCTTCGCTTAATGTATATGCAACTTTCTTATTCATAACTTTTTCTTTTTCTTAGATTTCCTAATTGTTAATACGATATATAATACTAAATTTTCTGTTTTCTGTCAAGGCTTAAATTGATTTTCTTTGAAGATTTTTCAAGAAGATTTTCGTTAAGTATGTCATCCATTATGCACATCCCATTGAACCTGTCAAGAGAAAAAAGTGAGGGGAGGGGAAATTAATCCCCAACCCCCACTCTATCACACAAAATAACATAGTCGGTAATGTTCTTTCCAAGATTATTTTCCGACATAGATTGCCAAGAATAGAGTTCTTGGCTCAAATTGGCGAGCAAAGGGTATTTCTCCACTACCGACTCACATTTCTTATTAAACTCTTGTGCGTCATAGGTGGATGGAATGTTCTCATTTACCCACGCTTCATCCTCCTTCTTGAGAAAGCTTATTAGATTGAAAATCGTTTCTAATTCAGTCCTATCATCCTTCATTAGTTCCAAGTCCTTAATAAGACTAGTAAGTATATGTTCGGAGTCAAGAGAATTGTGAACGCACTTATGGAATTTAGAGTTGTCTAGCAAAGAATCTAGCAACCTGTACTTCTCCATATTGTAAGAATGTTCCTTAAATGCCATTGCCTTTTCTGATGCAACTACCATGTCAAGATTCTCAACAAGGTAAGACTTTGCAAAATTTTTCTTGTAGTCTTGCCAGTTACTCCAACGAGATTTAGTGAGTTTCTTGCAGTCTTTTCTGCGAACCCCAAGAACAAGAGGAAACTCAAATTCACCCTTATCTTCTCCTGCGCCATCCTGTTCATGTAAAGACTTCTGAATCCTCATTACTCCTTGAACATCACGCAAGAACGAATCTAAGCCAAGAACTTCCTCTTGCCCTACACCACTCTCACCCACAACCTTGTAGTTGGCAATAGGAATGTAGACTAATTCTCTGTCTCCCGATTCTAATTCATCAATATTTTCAATGCAATTAAGCCAATAGTCTGCATTTTTTCTGTGGTAACGATTTTTCCCACTTGTGTCAAGCTCAAAAAGAGGCACATCTGCACGACTCTCTCCGCTTATTGCACGACCCCTCGACTGCAACTTAGCCTTTTCAATGTCGCAAAGATTGGTAATTCTTTCTGCGTTTATCTTGCTGAACCCCATGCCATTATCTGCATCGTAAACATGGTCACGACCTGCTTCGCAATCCCAATAAACTGCTACCACCTTCTCAAGTTCACTATTCTCGTTAAAGAGAGTTCTGCACCTTAGACTATTGCCATGATGAGTCTTATTCTCTTGAAAACAGAGTTGAGTATTCTTATCGGGATAAATGCGATTTTGCTTGGCAGACCTTACCTTGAATCCATCCGTAGCATCTGCATCAGCTTGCTTGTAGTATTCGGTTATTAGCACTTCTTCTTGGAACTTGTAATTCCTGTTTATGGCAGGAGTATCAATCTTAATACCATCCCACTCAAAAGAGTTTTCAAAAATGCTTTTAAGACCATGAGGCAACGCATTGACAACCTGCGAATACTTCAACTTCGCATCCCACAAATCCTCCGCATCGCCAAGCTTTTCCTTTGCAATAGTCTCGACATCTTCTCGCACCTTTTGTAAAGTGTTCAAAATTTCGAGTTGAGTATTCTTGTTGTACTCCAAGGATTCTCTGCTATGGTGCAACTTGAGTTGACCAATATCAAAACGAATGTAAAGATTGTCCTGTGACGCTAATTCCCTTAAATTTCGAGCGTTTCTTTCGGATTCTTCATCCCCATCGACTGCAATACTATCAAAATTAATAGCACTCGCATCAAGAGGATAATGCACCCTGCCCATAATCGCATGAGATTGGTGGTGACTTCTGCTCCAATAGTCTGCTTTGTCATCAAGAATAAACCAAGAACCATCGTGCGCCTCCATGACAACTTCATAGTCATCAAAAAACTTTTCATCTTCCCCAACGCCAATAAACTTTGGCATATCTTCATCAGAAAAGAATCGAAAGAAATTTTTGCAAACTTCTCTAAAAGTGTCTACATCATCGTCAGAAACTGCAACTTCAACGCATAAACCTGTCGGTTCGCTAGACGATTCTTCAGAAAACTTTACAATCTTCGTATCGTCATCATCATTGACAAAAACATTATATGTAGACTTCTTGCCTCCATGATAAGAAACTACCGAAAAGCTACTGCCATAAGACAATGGAGCAAACTTTCCAATACCAAATGCTCCAATGTAATTGTTTGAGTTTCGTTTGGTGGACTTTCCGTACTTGGAGTAAAGACCAAATATATCTTCCTCACTTAATCCTCCACCGAAATCCCTTACAACAAAATGAGGATTCAAAGTGGAGGGTATAGTCACCTCTACCTTGCGTGAAGCGTTTGCTTCCATGTTTGCGTCAAGTGCATTAGCACTAATCTCACGCACTACCGCAAGCGTAGGGTTAGAGTAATTGTTGCGCAAGAGAGATGCGACATAACGCATATCTTCAGCATCAATCGTGCAATTTACAGAATCAAAGTCATGCGACTGCACAACTTGTTTGTTTTTGTCTTGTGTGATAATCATTGTGTGATGTGATTTAAGATTTCTTAATTGTTAAGTCAATAGCTTGACTGATTTCTTGGTGCTTGTCAATGCTTTTTTTTGTTTTTTTAAAAACGAAATCGCTAATCGTTGAGAATCAGTCGATTACAACGCAATTTTTGTCTCGACCACCCAATAGGAACTTTGAAACGACAAGGCAATTAATCTCATGGATGTAGCGTTCCTCGTTCTCTTGAGTGTCGATTGCGTAATCCTCAATCTCCCTAATTTTTTCGTCAATTAACTCTATGATTTTTTCTGTTAGTTTACCCTCTGCCATCGTGCATTTCTCCGTAAGATAGTCCCTTTTGCTTATTTAGTGCGATTAAAGTTTCTAGGTTGTCCCAAAATTCTTGTTCAATTAAGTCCACATCGTAGACTCTCTTGCCATCCTTGTCAAGATAATAATAAGCCTCAACGAAAATTGCTTCATCTTCCGTGAGTTTGCGCAGAATCTCCGCATTTTCTTGTGCAATTAACTTTTCAACTCTCTTGCTCATCCAACTGCAATCGTAAAGGCTTTATTTGCCTTGCTATCATAACCAAACAACGCCCCACCTCCATTGCCTTCGTAATCTCTACTGGCAAATATTTGGCATCCATTGTCTAATTCAAGGACATAAACAGGGTTATTTTCATCATTATCCCAATACTCACGCTTCAATTCAGCGCTAGTCATTGGGCGCACCTTAGTTATTTTAATTCCTTCAATCATTTTTCTTCTACTCTATTTCTTCTGTTTCATTTATGCGTAAACTCTATTCTACTTCTAATTCTTTGTCAAGCCCCAATTCTTCTACTTGGTATTCAAAAAATTCACTATCTTGGTCGAATCGAAAGAGATAATCTTCTGCTACATAGGCTTGCAAATCTGACAAAGACATATTTTCAACAATTTTGAATGCAACTGATTGCATATTATCATCTGTGTATTCCATTAGTGAACTTCCATTAGTGATTAGTGTCTACTTGTTTCTTTACTCTGACTAAAGCTTTACAGAAATCTTCTATCTTGTCAAGAGGAATTTGAAAAAACTTTGCATTGCACTCTCCATCACTTGAATGAGCGCTAACTCCTACGAAATCATTGTGCGTGTATGTGGAGATTGTAAATCCTCCAAGTCGGCATTCGGGGGAAGGACTATACCATGTGGTATATTTGTCAACCTCAGAGGCTTTTCTGCCTTTAGCCCAAACTACTTCTTCACTAATTAACATTTCCTTGCTTCCTTTCCTTGAATGTTCTCATGTTGTGATGAATGTAGACTTTCTTCCCATGCTTGTCAAGCGTATTATGACAAACCGCATAACCTAGTTGCTTGAATGACATAAGGTCATCTTCAATAAATTTAGTTTTCCTTTTATTCTTCTTGGGTTTTCCGCAAAGCTCTCCAAAAGCGTTCATGTGAGGATGAGATGTTATTTTATAAACATTTTCCAAGTTCGTATTTACCCCTGCATACTCCACAAGGATTTCATCGTTCATGTGTGATTTAAATGGTAACATTATTTTAATCGTCAAAGGTTGTGAATATAATTGTAAAAAATAGGATTGTCAAGACTATTCCCACCGAAACAGATAAAAAGGTTAATATTTCGGGAAAGTTCATTCAAAATCCTGTATAATAAACTGCACACCAATAGCCTCTGAAACCCTCATTAGCTTAGTGCTTATTTCGTAAAGTGCGCTTTGGTCTTGACTCGTAAGAAATATTTTGTGCTTGTGAGAGATTCCATAGTCAACATCTTCTTTAAGGGACTGAGCATGAGCGAATATTTCATCCACTAAACTACTTATCTCCGATTGTTTCATCTTTAGACTTTTCTTTTTTGCCATCTTACAATTTGCCCTACGCTTACTTAAAGGGGAGTTACTTTTGTTTTTCCGCTTTTATTTTCAACTTTTGTGATTTTTATTTCGCTTTGCCTCTGCCTCTCTTATATATAGAGGGAGGTTGCTCTTATTTTTTCGGTTTTATTTTCAACTTTTGTGATTTTTATTAAATCTATCCACACTACCACTCCACCATGAGGGTGCTTCTACGACCTCACCACCCCTCACCTTGACTAGCTTCCTTGGCACATCATAGAAAGAATACGACTCGTTATGCTCTTTCGCAGTTACCTTTTGAAACCAATAATTTCTTGAAGGAGTATATTCCTCGTTTGAATCGGTTGAAACCAACTTATATTCATATAACTTTTTCACGATATGGAAAGCTTGTCAGATTACGCTACAAGTGTCAAGGCTTTTTTCTTCGCAACGCCCCTTTTTATAGGCAAAACTTCATCAATTAGGAAATTCCTAACTGCTTCAGATATGTCGATAAGCTCAAGAAATTCACGATGCGTAAGATAATTGGAGTCTCCTTGCCCACCATAGGCAATTCTGTAACCCTCATCAGCATGAAGTGGAGTCTTATTTACTGGACTTTGAACCCAATTTCCGTGGGCATCCTTTCTCCACTCATGCCTATAATGCCATGAGCGAATATAAACCAACGCATCCAATCCCCCAAGAGGCTTGCCTTGACTATCTACCTTGGGGAGATAGTTAATAAAGTCTAAATTTGCGCAAACAAACTCTTTTTTAACATCTGTTAATTGTACGAAAACTCCCTTGTAGCTATCTCTAGGATAATACTGACTGGTATTCCCTGCCCAATTAGTGTGACTTTGACCAGTTGCACCTGTTTTTTCTGCCATTGCATTATGCCTACTCTCCTTGGTTGTCCAAGATAAAACATTTTCTTCGGGCAATAGCTTTTTAGTAATAGAGTTGCTCTTAAACATAATATCCTTTGGACTGAACTGATTCCAATGGATAGGTTGTGTTTCAAAATAATTTTCCATTTTCTTTCTCCTTTAATATTTGTTTGATTTCTGCTTTAATTGTGAACTCGATTTCCTCATCGTCACTCCCATCCAATACTAAATCGTGAGCATAGTCAAGAAAAATCTGAGATTCCTTTTGAGAAAGTTTGTTTTCCTCTACCAAACTGGCGAGATATATTATTATTTCATTCATTGTTATTTGGCTCTATATTTTTTGAAATTAACTCCATTGCTTGTTCAAGAATTTCTCGTTGATGCCTTGCCTTTACCCTGTCATCGCTCTTGGGCGTTATATTTTCATTAGGAGATAATGTTCTTTGCAAGTGCCTAATAAGGGCTATTGATTTAGTATAACCTGCAAGTAACCCTCCGTCATAATCATCCATTATTTCTCTCATTTTAAAAAAGGTCTGAAGTTGATTCCATTATCTTATTTGCCAAATCTCTATTTGACTTTAGTTCTTCAAGATAAGTGTCGAAAAAATGCAACGCAATTACATACTCATCGCTTTCTGCGCAATACCCCTCGTTGTCAAGTTGGTTCATGTGCATCTCGCACCCTTCACGCACTTTGTCTAGCGCCTCACTAAAAGACATTGAGTCATTCCTAGTTTCTCCTAGAGAATACTTCGTGTGATGCTCTCCCCTTGTATTTTCACTCATTGTTCTATCTCTTTTATTTCCACAAAAATATGGCAATCATCCTCTGCTCTACTTATTTTAAATGTAACAGATTTATTATAGTCTCTCCATATAAGTTCTTTAATTAAATCTACAACATTGTTGTCATGCAAACCTCCAAGAATTAACCCTACTTTATGCTTCATGCTCTTTTAGATGTTCTTCTGATTTTTTTAATCCTACTGCAAAATTCTTAACTTTCATCAAAGCATGGCAGAACTCATCAATCTTGTCAAGGGGAATGTCAAAATTCTTCCAATAACTCTCCCCATTGGAAGTGTGAGCGATACATTGGACTGACCCCTCAACCTCTGAGTTCTCGTATTTGAGCAGATTGGTAATGGTGAAACCTCCAAGACGAGCAGACTCCTTGCTACCACTCCACCAAGTATATTTGGGAAATTCAGATTTCTTTTTGCCTTCTGCCCACTTAACTTCTTTATGTATTTTTCCTTTTATTTTCATTATATATCAATTTCAATATCATTAAGATTTCTAACTTCTGTCATGGTTTTTTCTTGAAATTTCATGCACTTGCCGAAACTCTTGGAAAGCTTGGAAATTTTTTTGAGAGCGTCTACTCTTAAGGATTCATCAATGTGTCCTTTAAGCTCTCTATTTAAGAAATTCTTATGTGTTTTAAAATCGGATTTTTGCTTTAACTGCAATGTCATTAATTCTTTATGAGTATCCTCAAGCTTTTGAAATGCTTCTTTCTTTAACGCCTTTGAGTAAACATAAGGATTGAGACAAATAGTTCTGAACTCACTAACTAGTTCGGAATACATATCTTCTCTCTCCTTGATTTTGTCCATAAAGAACTCCATGCTCTCCATTAACATATCAAGTCCCATGAGTCTATTTGCATCTTCTTCGTTCATGGGTATTATTTATTCTTCGTATTGAAAATTTTCTTTATTTAAATTAAAAACTCTCCCAACCGCCCTTGACGCACTTATTAATTCATGCTCAATTTCTTCTTTGTTGTTCGGGCAAGCCTCTAACCCAAGGGACACATCCTCAATCAACTTATTCAAATCTGACTCAAGGTCAATAATTCTCTCAAATATTTTGTTCATTATTCTTCGTACATATAAATTGGAGTAAATTCACCCACATAGGCGCACTCTATATTAAAATCAAAAAACTCCACCGCTTCTTCTTCGGTCATGCCATCTCTCTGCATAAGAGTTCCGATTATATGGTCGGTAAAGTAGATTGCCCTTCCTTTGGTATCATAACCTGCAAGAGCGTCATCGTGACCATCTACAAGCATTGCTTCGGGATTCTTGGATGCAATAGCTTCCTTGAGTTCTCCTTGGCGCTTCTTGCGAATTGCAAGAATTTTATTAAGAGTATCATCTCCCTTTTCTTTATTCATTGCCCATTTCCTCCAATGTTTGCACTACTTTTTCTTTATATAATTTAAACGCTTTAGCTTTAGCGCTTTCCGCATCCTTGAATCTTGTTGCGCACTTGTTGGAAGTCCAAACGAGAGGGGTCTTATGCTCCATGTCATAAGGCATGGGACTGCCGTAGACATTACTACCATTCTTGGAGCAATATGATTCTGTCCAAGGTTCGACCACAAGAGTTTCGAGTGGAGTTTGCATTACATAATAGACAAACCCATGTCTGTCCTTCCTTTTGACCCAATCTAATCTTTTCATTATCCCCACACTATAAAGAGGGGGATGGATATTGTCAAGGCTTTTTTTAAAAATCTTCGGGAGTGTCCCAAAACTTCCGTTCGTTCTCTCCAATGTAATCACACAACCACATCCCAAACTCCCTTAAATCGTAAACAAATCTTTGTGGGTTCTCGTTTTTGAGCCAAAACAATCCTTGATTAACTAGGTTGCCCATCCTTTTTTCCACCACTTTCATTTCTTCGATACCCATATTTCCAAGACATTTCTCTATAAGGTGATGTATCTTACTTGTAATTTCCCTTATTTCAGAGTCTTTACTTTCCCACCTCTCTAAATTGTCTTGCCCCCGCATATTAATTTATTTTTGGATGCTTGTAAGGCTTTTGGGGGGTGACAATATCTTCGACCAAATTCATTACATATACTTGCAACTCTTTTTCAAGAGCAGTCGCAATCATCTCTCTTGCGCCCTCTGCTTGGAGATTAATTTGACAAGTGCCTGTGTTGTCACACGCAACCTCTCTTAAGACAGAAAGAATTATTTCCTTCATTTCCTTTTCTTTTTTGCAGACTTAGACTCCCAATTAACCTCCCTCCAGTCTGCACTCCTACCTTCTTGGGCGTAAATCCTATTGAGCAACCCTGCATCATCGTGCAACAAGTATCTAGTCTCAAGAGTCTTGCCCGAATCTTTCTCAACTAAATTGTATTGAGAAACATTTTTTTCCCACTTTTCTTCGTCAAATAAAATACTCATAATTATTGATTGTCTTTGTTATCATACGCTAAGAACGCCCTCATGTCAAGAGGTTTTTTTAGAAATTCTTGATAAGGAGTCATTTTGCTTGGCTCTCCTTTTGTTGGGGTGCGAAACGCTTTTCTTAGTCGGTCTGCATCTGCATCGCTCATTCCTACTCGCTCAACATAATTATCAAATAAATTAAATTCACCTTTCGCCCACAAAGCCCATTCTTCCTTAGTAAAGTAATGACCTATTATTTCATTGAATTGGTCACTCACTTACTTCCTCACAAGTAAGGACTTCAGCATTTCGATGAGTGTGTTTGCCATTATATTTGGTTAAATCTTCATCGTGTGTAAATTGTGATTCTTTTGGGGGATAGAAAAGCGTTTCAACACCATGTTCATACATTAGTTCTTCAGCTTTTTCTTCTGCTTCTTCTTTGGATTTAGCTTCGACATCAATAAATCCGCTTACTTCTTCCCATATTGCCACTTTGTACTTACTCATATTTATTTAATTTCTTTAGTAATTTATTTAATTTATTTAAATTCTCTATATTTGACGAGCGCAATTTGTCAATGCCTTTCGTAGATATACAACGCTTTAATTCTTCAATTTGTTCTAACAGATTTTTCTTCCCCATAACTGCCTTTTTCTCCAAAAAGAGCATTCCACTCATCACGAATTTCAATATCGGGCATATTGTCAAGCCCCTCAAATCCATCAATAAGTATATTAATAATATCAGATGTATTCATATTCATCGCTTCCTGCTCTGCTAAATCGTGACGCATCTCATCAATGGTTGGAGAGTCAGTTCTTAATTGTCTATCAGTTGTTCGCATCGACTTTTCTCCTTATTTGTTGTCTTTCTTGTTCTTTCCAAAATTCAATCATATCATGGTCAACCTCAAAAGATGCTTCTACATAACTACCATCGGTAGGTAGTGGAGTATCATAATCTTCGGCTACTTCAATGGCTTCGTCCCAACCATCTGCCTCAATATCGAGATAGCCATACACTTGCCAAGAACAAGGTATTTTATATTTTTTAGTCATAATGTATTTCCATGTTCGTCATCACAAATGATTCTGCCATCTTTTGTCATGGTGCGCAATAAATCCTCACACATTTTCTTAGGAATGTCTCTTGCCTTTTTTTCCTTTATTTCATCGACATAGCAAATGTTGAAATCAGAATCCATTAGAGTCTTATATACATCTAACTCCCTAACTTTTTCTTCTGCTTCTTCTTCTGAATCAGCTTCGACTTCAAAGCTATTATAAATTTTTACTCCTACTTGGTATTTCATCCTATAATTTTTACTCCATCTTTGTCAATCTTAAATCTATCGCAAGATTCAACTTCAGCGCTTTGCTTCCATTCTTTACTAATCTCCCAATCTTCATCAACTGCATCAAGAGCCATCTCCTCTGCTCGTTCCTTAGACTCTGCCTTTATCTCATAGGAACGATAAGTCGTACCCTTTATTTCTACTTCATACCATTTGGTTTTCATGTTTTATTCCTCTACATATCGAGATTTAACTTTTTCCACTACTGCCTCACGAACTTCATGGCATAGAGTTTCAAGAAAATTATTTGTATTTTCAACAATTTCCTCTATACAACTACTATACTGATAAATTCCTTCAGCTAGTTCTTCTACTATTTCTTCTCTAGTCATTGTTTTTAAATGTTGGTACATCGGAAAGCTTTTTAGGGAATCCCATTTCTTCGTAAAGGTCATCTATCTTGTCTTGCAGACGATGAATGGAAGCCCTGTCATTTGGTTCATATAGATTATAGTAATCAACCTCTGCCTCAAGGTCTTTGATATGAAGCCACTTGTCTCTTTCTCCTGCTGTCATTTTTTCTTTACTCATTGTGGATAATTATGATGATGCCTTAACTCGTCTACTTTGTCAATCACTAAATCAAAATTACTGCAAGTACATTCTTGCGTATCGTCAGAATCCGCAGGACACACATGGAAATCTGCGTCACGCAAATCCCTTATTTGTTGCATTATTTGTTCTAAGTAAGATTCAAAATCAGTCATTTTAATAGCCCCCACCCATTGTATTTTCTGAAATTGTCTCGGGTTTCTTCTTTAGTTTTAATATCCTTAACTTTCTTTAATATTAATGCCCACGCTTTATCAAGGTCTTGGAGGGCTTCTTTATTGTCCCTGCCAACGCAATCCTCTGCATACCCTTCAAGAGCGTTGTGGATAGTATCTAATGCTGATTCAATATTCATTATCCACCCATGCTGACAGAGAGCAGAGGAAATGTCAAGAACTTTTTACAGAAAAATCAAAAAGGCACAGGAGGTGGCGACTTCGGTGCTTTCGTAGCCTTCTTCGCTTGCTTGCCTTTCTTTGCTTGCTTGCCTTTCTTGCCTTTGTACTTCTTCTTTATGAAGGTGTGTTGGTGCAAAAGTGTTTTATTTGTACCATACGCATCATCAAGAGCGAGTTGCATAGTCTCCATAGCATAACGAGAATGCGTCATACTTCCGTAGTACCTTGTGTTGTCTAACTTCGTGAAAATATTTAACAGAAACTCTTTGGCATCTTCTTCGTTCGGTATATTTGCCAAGTCAAGGGAATCCTTCCAAAAACGATAGCTATTACGCTGACGATAGCGCCTCTTGGTCGCTAACTCCAACGCTTTGTCATCCTTTTCTTCGGGCGGATGAAAGTCAAGCTCAGTTTGAATCGACTCGAAAGTTTTTTCGGGAATACGATAACCTCCACCCTCTACTGGCTCTGCTTGCAGATAAACTAAATGCAACAAATTATTAAATCTGCGCAAAATTTTATTTTTGTCGATTGCTCCTTCTAGCCTTGAACCCATCATTGTCATACTCATAATAATTTATTTACTGAATTTAGTGATAATCTCTCTGTATATCCTGCCATCTTTAATATCATAGCGTCCGAAATATTCTATACGCTCTTTGGGGGGAATTATATCATCTCTGCACTTGAACTGGTCGGGACGACTCGCCTTATTTAACTTACAAGAGCCAACCCATTCGCCTCTTTTGCCAATCATTGAATCCGAATCAATCTTATATAAGTGATAAGTTCCATCTTTAGTATATGTAGGGTATTCTGTCAAGCAATAAGACTTAGACCCAAGATAAATTGCGCTACTCTTATTTGAAACGCAATTATTCAAGGTTTTCTGCCCTTTTCTGATTCCAACTCTATGCAAGTCAGACTTTGGCGAAATATGCCAAAAGGAATCTCCGTCAAAGGCGTCACCCAACGACAAAATGACTATTTTGCTCATGGAGTTTCTTCAAAAATCTCTCCAGTCTTAAGGTCGTATATTACTAAGTCTGCGTGTGCTGAACTATATTCTACCACATACTCATACGCATCATTAAAGTCTCTTGTCGTGTATAAAACTTCATTAGTTGAAGGGTTCACTATGCGAACTTCATAGCGATAGTCAACCTCACGGACAATATATGAATGACCAATGGTATTGCTTGACCTATCTGTCGCCATATTGTTTCGACTCGCATAATCTTGAGCTTCTTTTTTGGTACTAAAAATGGGGTTAATTGATGGTTCGTTCGCCCAATTAGGGTCATACGCTTGAAAGAATAGCCCCTCATTCTTTCGGAGTTCGCTAATTTTTCCATTAGTAAGTGCATGAAGATAATCTACATACCTCATATTTAACGACTTCGCACTAGCCTTAAGAAATTCTTCATCATACCTCTCAAGGGGGATGGGGCATTTGCTTGGGTCTATGACAGGGTAATCATGGAGTGTGTCAACACTTTTTTTAGGAGTGGAACACCCTGCTATAAAAACAAGAACTATGCAAAAAATTTTATTCATTTTCCAACCCCGCTGAAGAAATGGTTATTTTCTCACTCTCCTCAAAACCCTCTGACTTTAAGTAATCCTCTATCTTGTGAGCTTCGGGAAACCACTCAAATTCATCGGGAGTGAAAGCGTCATCCACATTTTTCGGATGATACCCACATAAAACGAGTAACCCTTTAAGGTGATTTACCATCTCAGTAATATTTAAGCTATCTTCCTCTGCCTCTACGGAGAAAG
>PBIO01000011.1 GCA_002720865.1 Halobacteriovorax sp. | reverse complement strand
AAAGTAGCTAAGAAAAAAGTAGCTAAAAAGAAAGTAGCTAAAAAAGTAGCTAAGAAAAAAGTAGCTAAAAAGAAAGTAGCTAAAAAAGTAGCTAAGAAAAAAGTCGCTAAAAAAGCAGCCCCTAAAAAAGTTGCAAAAAAAGCAGCCCCTAAAAAAGTTGCAAAAAAAGCAGCCCCTAAAAAAGTTGCAAAAAAAGCAGAACCAAAAAAGGCTACAAAGGCAAAAGCAAAACTTGCTAAGCCTAAGAAACCAACAAAAGAAGAAGAAAAAGAGATTAAGACGAAGATAGCTGAAGAAGTTTCAACACTTGCTGAAGCCAATCCACTGGCTGATATTTTTGAGGCTATTCGTTCAATGGAGTTCTTTGTTCCTGAAACAGATGAATGTTATCAGAAAAATTGCGAGAACCCGGCAACGACTATGGGATATTGCCGTTACCACTATATTGGTAATTGGAATGAAATAAAGAGAAAGCAATCAATTCTTGAAGAAGGAAAGCTTCAAGATTTTATTGAAGAGCTAGTCGGGAAATATCCACTAAAGCATATTGAAAGTATTCTTTCAGACCTTAAGGATGATAAATCATTTCATAATATCCTTGGTGAGCTTAATATCGACACTGATGACTTTGATGAAAGTGATGATTTCGATGGTGATGATGATTCGGATATCGCCGCAGAAACTTCGGTTGTTTCAAAACCAGGTTTTGACGAGTAAGTAATAATAAATTTTTTTTTAGAATATTAAGCCTGCTGTTGTGGTGACACGAGCAGGCTTTTTTTATTGGTCTAAAAGAGCATCGGCCATAAGTGTAAGGCCAATATTTTCTCTGGAAATTTTATAGTGGAATTGTTTATTCTTAACTTTTGATTCCTCCCAATCTGCCGAGTAAATCGTATCATCAAAGTCTTCGTTTTCTTCTAACGCAAAATAGTTTTCAAAGAAAAACCCAATGCTATCAACAAGAAGGTTTAGAGTTTCCTCAGGGTTTTCTTTTTCAGCAAGATCAGCGCTGGCCATATACGTAACTGGAATCGTGGCTTCGTTTAATTTATCAAGAAGACTTACCGCCAATAAAATTTCATTAGGGTAGGTAAAAGCATAGACCTCGATATAAAGATCTCGCACATCACATTGGGGTTTATAGAGCCCCTCAAGTAAGTTCTTGACCTCTGCGGTCCATTTTTTTGGAAAAAAATTTGCTCTAAGTGTCTGTTCTTTCCTAGAAAGCATTTATTACCTCGTTCAAAACTTTGAGGATGGAATTTACACTAAGAGTTATAACAGCACAAGGAAGTGATTATGCATTTGGTCAATATAGATAGAGTTAAAGCAAAAGTATTCGTGACACTGGAAGGTTCTGGATGTGCGGATACATTCGAAGTTGTTCAAATGAACGAGAACTTCCTTAAGATTAAAGGACGAATTCCTGTAGAAGATGTGGAGCGCATCAGGTCTATGGAGATCGCTCTATATTGGGGAAGAAAGTGGCGCCGCTATAAAGTTTTAGGTCTAGAGCCTATTACTAGGTTTCACGAAGAAGTTCATACAGACTGCTTTAAAATTGTAGTAAATAGCCTAGATAAATTCTCATTTGATAGGGATTTTCATCTGGCCCGTTGCTAGGTTACACAAAGCCAATTTTCTGCTTAAATAGCTCCAAAAATACTTAGAGGAGCGACAATGAGCGTCTATATCTTAGGGGGAGCTAGAACCCCGTCTGGAAGTTTTCTTGGAAGTTTAAGTTCTGTACCTGCAACGCGTTTAGGGGCTTCTGCCATTCGTGGGGCCTTGGAAAAAACTGGCGTTGATGGAAACAAAGTCGAAGAGGTTTTTATGGGGCATGTTGTTCAGGCCGGGACTGGCCAAGCACCCGCAAGACAAGCTGCTTTGTTCGCCGAATTACCTCAGTCTGTTCCTTGTACAACCGTTAATAAAGTTTGTGGTTCAGGAATGAAAACCATTTTAATGGGGGCTCAAAGTATTGCCGCTGGAGATAATAAGTTAGTTGTCGCAGGTGGAATGGAGAATATGTCACAGGCACCGCACTTGTTGCCTGGCAGCCGAATGGGTGCAAAATTTGGTGCCACAGAAATGAAAGATTCAATGCAATGGGATGGGCTTTGGGATGTTTATTCAGATAGACCAATGGGAAATTGCGCCGAAGAATGTGCTTCAAAATATAATTTTACAAGAGAGATGCAGGATGAATTTGCGATCTCTTCTTTTAAGCGAGCTCAAAAAGCAGCTGAAGAGGGAATTTTCTCTAGCGAGATTACTCCTGTCACCATCAAGGGACGTAAAGGCGATACGATAGTTGAGTCTGATGAAGGTCCTTTCAAAGCAAACTTTGAAAAAATCCCTCAGCTTAGACCTGCCTTTGATAAAAATGGCAGTATCACTGCAGCGAATGCCTCAACTATTAATGACGGTGCCGCAGCCGTTGTTCTTGGGGGAGAGGAATACAAAGATAGTGCAAAATTTAAGATTGTTTCTTACGCAGGCCATGCCCAGGATCCGACTTGGTTTACGACGGCCCCAGTGGAAGCGATGAAGAAGTCCTTGGATAAAGCGAATCTAAAAATTGAGGATATTGGTCTATTTGAAATCAATGAAGCCTTCGCCGTTGTGACTATGGCAGCGATGGAAGAATTGAAATTGGATAGAGAAAAGGTCAACATTTATGGAGGCGGAGTAAGCCTGGGCCATCCTATCGGTTGTTCTGGTACCCGGATAGTTGTTACCCTAATGAACGCTATGGAAAGAAATAGTGTAAAATATGGTATGGCATCTATTTGTATAGGTGGGGGTGAAGCATTGTGCTTGATCCTAGAAAGATTGTAGAGAGAATCTAGAATGGCAGAAGCAGCAGCTCAAAAAAAATCAGGAATTAAAAGGTTTGCACCTTCTGAGGTGTTATTTGATGACGGGGACTCTGCTGACTCACTTTATATTATTCAGTCCGGACAAGTTAGGCTTTATAAGCCTAAAGGTAAGGGCTTTATTGAAATTGCAATTCTAAGAACTGGTGAAGTTATTGGAGAGATGGCCTACTTTGATAGAAAAGGCGGAAGTAAAAGAAGTTGTTCCGCTGCGGCCATTATGCCGACAGAGGCAATTGAAATTTCTTTTAATGCCTTTGAGAAAACCATGGAGGGACTTAACCCTTGGTTTAAAACTATTATTAATACGCTGGCGGACCGTCTTAGAAAAACTAATGATAAAGTTAAACAACTTGAAAGTAATTCAGCCGGGCACGGTGAGAATGCTGAATATAAGTTTTTTAATAATACTGACGTCGTAAAAATGCTTTCACTTTTTTATCTAGTCTTTAAGACCCACGGTCATATTGAAGATGGAAAAGTTGATATCCATATGAATAAACTTAAATTTTATATGATGGATATTTTTAATATTCAGGAAGTAAAATATGAAGAGTTTATTCAAATGCTTAAGAACGAACACTTTATTGAAATAGCGGACGACGAAGATGGTCTTCCAAGACTTGTAAAAGTTGCTAGTGTAGATCGTTTTAGAAGCCTTCTCGTTTTCTTTAATACTCAAAGAATCACGGTTGATGAGAAGAAATTAAATATTTCCGATAATTGTGAGCGTTTCCTAAAAGCTATCCTCGATCAGTTCATCTTAGGAAAAGTTGAAAATGATAAGCATCCTGCGGATATTTCTGTGATTCTGAACGAGTTTAAAGAAATGCATCTTCCTATCACTGATGAAGATTTAAATGACGCCATTACCGCTGGCTTTGCTGAAGATATTATTATCGGCGAAGGTGGAAAACTAACTTCAATTGTTGATTACGCGAAACTTAAAAAGTCCTATCCGGCCATCAAGATGATGAACGCCATTAAGCGTATTAATCAGTCTAAAAATAAGTCTAATAAATACGCTAGATAAAAAATCTCGATGAGATTTTTTCTAGCGTATTCGTAAGCGACGACCAAGCGGAAGCCGAAGGCGAGTGCGGTCTAAAGCGCGCGAAGAATCATGTGGAGAAATCCGCCCATGCACATGGTCGCTGAAGCAACCAAGTTCACAACGGTAAAGCGGTCAGCAATTTGCTTTGCAAATTGTCTGCTCCGCTAATTTTGGGGTTGGTATTGTACGTCGACAATAGCGCCGTTTGAATACACTGCACTTCCATGTAGTTTTAGAAAGTAGCCAGACTTGTTGACTGCAGGGAAGGCCTGAGCATCATTCGTCGCGGATTGAATCTTAATATTAAAACTAGAATAGTAAGCGGGCTCACCATTTGTTTTCATAAGAGTCCAACCGTTAGTGGAGCTATTTGGAATTGTTTGACCGTCAATAGTTAGAGTAATTGATGGCTCAAAAGGTTTATTCACCATATTGGCATAACCAAAGAACTCAACTGGAGTCTGAGTTTCAATCTGTAGACATTCTGGATAAGTCACTCTGGCATTTCCATAGAGCTTAATCATATAACCAGTATAGGGCTCACCTGGAGTAGGTGCGTATCTTGTATTTTGTGTTTGTACAGAGTTAGTAAAGGTATAACCATTCGCCCCAGGTCCAACTGGCTCAGTAAGCTTTGTAAGCGAAACGCCACCTTTTCTAACTGAGATTTGATTGGGGTCAATGGCCGGAGCTCCGGAAGAAGCAACTGGCCAGTAATCATACTGATGATTAATAACCTGATCTTGAATGGAGTTATTGATTCCATCAAAGATGGTTGAAAAATTACTTACGTTACAAATATTATAGCTATCATATGGGTAGGAAGATGAATTAGGTGCTGGGTTTCCATTTGTATAGGCAACAGAATAGGCCAGCTCACTCATCTGCTTATAAACAATATTGGCATCAAACTGAGGCTGCGATCCACCGCAATCTTCAGAGTGGGCAACAATTGAAAAGAATCTCATTTGAAGGCTATTAAGAGTTTGACCTGAACAGCTTCCTGAGTAATTTCCTCTGAGGCACATAAGCTCAGCAATCTTTTGATTGATATAATTATTACGATCATAAGAAGTTGGAAAAGCTCCCTGAACCCAAGAGTTATCGTCTTGGTTACTCATGACAACAATCATGGTGTAAGCGCCCTGTCTAAAAACGCCATTAGAAATATTATTTGAAATTAGCTCAATTGATCTCTCAACACCGGCCTCGTATGAACCTTGAACAGTTGGAAGATTAGCTAGCGCATTACCTGCTTGGTTTCTATCAATTTTCATGGATAAGGCAGAAGAGCCTAGTCCGTTTGGATCATAAGTGATTAAACTTGAGTTCGTATTTCCGCTTCCAAGAAGGGGAGAAATCATAATATGGTAATCAAAACGATCAGAGATTAAATCAATTGTATTATTTAGGGCCGCTTGTGTTTGAGGATTGATAAAGTTTGTCGAAGTAGAGTTATCCCAAAGAAAAAGAAAATCAACCCTAGGCCGAATCAATGTAAAACTTGAACAGCTTAAATTTGAGCTAAACTGAATAGGATTAGCAACCCCCGTGTCCTTTTGCTCATTGGCCTTAAAGGCAGCTTTAGGACAACCACTTAGGATTGTTAAAAGAATGGCTATAATAAGTAAGTTTAAGTTTTTCATATACGACCCTTTTCGTATGTTTATCGTCTAACTAATCGGTTATTTGGCCTTAAAACTTAAGTTTCACTATAGAGGGTTGAAATAGGGGCAAAAGGCAATAATTTCCTCGGTTTATGCCACTTTAGAGAGGGGTAAAATAGAAGAGATAGTTAAATAAAGGGGAAAGGTATGTCCAAAAACTGGTGGTATGTTGAAGGTAGTGATCGCAAAGGTCCGGTTGAAGAATCTGAGCTTGCTAACTTCTTAGAAACTGGAGTTCTTAATTCTGATAGTTATATATGGACAAAAGGTTTTGAAAACTGGGTTAAGTTTCATGAAGTCGATGAACTTTCACATTTACTTGGTGGGGGAAATTCTCCTTCATTAGAGCCTGAAGAACCAGCACCTTCGATGGAAATGGATAGAAGTCCGGCCATCGAAAAGTCATCGATAGATTTAAACTCCATTGGAATCAATGAACGTGTTTTTTATATCAAAACGGGAATGGATAGAAATGCCAATGATTCAGGGGCAGAATATGGTCCATTTAGTTTAGATCAGCTTAAGAGATTATTTGAAGAAAATAGAATTAATGAAAAAACTTATATTTTCACAACAGGAATGGATAACTGGACTTTGCTAGCAGACTTTGAGGTTTATTCTAAAATCTCGGGAACAACTCCTCCAGAAGTTAAGGAAGATGAGAGAAGGGCCCATGTGAGAAAACCATTTGTGGCGAATATGTACTTTCATGATCAGTCACAGCTTTACGAAGGAGTCTGCAGGGATATCTCCGTCGGAGGAATGCAGGTTCTTGTCTCAAATTTTCCAGGTAAAATTAACGACGAAGTTACAATGAATGTGCATCCTGAAAATAGTGAGTATTGCTTTGTCGCATCCGGGAAAATTGTTAGAATTCTGGATGGAAATAGCGGCTTCTCACTTCGCTTTGATAGCATCGGTGATGATGCCAGAGGCGCTATAAATAACTATTTAGAAAGTAATTAATGGATAGTGAAAAAGTCATCGATGAGAGTGAATTTGGTCAAACAATTGTTGGCCATTTCCCTTCCCAGCAAGGCGATGAAACGATCTATTATAGAAGATTACAATCGAGTAATTTTCCCGTCGAGAATCAAGAAAATCTTCATTTAATAATTGTTCATGACTTTGGGGAGTATCATGCTCGTCATAGGGAACTTCCCTTTTTTTTGAAAGAAAAAATAGGTGAAAACCTTTCGGTAAGCTGGCTAGATCTCAAAGGACATGGTCTCTCTAGTGGAACCAGAGGCTTTGTAAAAGACTTTGATGAGTACACCTTAGATTTAGCGCAACTACTTTTAAAGTATCAAGAAAAAAAACTGGACGAAAACGTCGTGCTATTGGGGCACGGAATGGGAGCTCTAGTTTGCCTTAGCTTAATCCAAAGGCATAACTTCCCACAGATTGCCCCAAAGGGATTAATTATTTCAAATCCACCGATTCGCTTAAAGATTGATCTACCAAGATGGGCCGATTTTTTATTTGATCACTGGCATGATTCTCTTTCAAAGTTACGATTGCCATATGATATTGATGGTTATCAAATCGGGGCGGACATTAGAAAAGCTGGAGAATTTAATGCTGATCCTCTGGTTATTCAGCAGATAAGTGCAGGCCTTTATAAGGAAATATTAAAAAACTCTCACGCCCTTAGAACTTCATCTTATTTTTTAGATCTTCCAACACTCTTATTATTAGGAGAAAGAGATCCATTATGTGATGTTGAGGCTACAAAACTTTTCTATAAAAGTATGCCAAAAGAATCATCAGAATTAATCATTTATCCTCATGCAAAGCACGATCTTTTTAACGAAGTTGGTAGAGACAAGTTATTTGAAGATGTTTACAATTGGGTAAGTAAACTTTTAAATCGAGAATAGAAAATGCTTAAATCCCTCAGCTTGTTAATTCTTATTTTCGGAATCACTTCTTGTTCAAACCTTTCAAAGAATTTTACAAAGAAAGGGGACTTTTATCTCCGGGGCGGTCAATTTCAAGCAAGTAAGTGGAAAGCAAGTTTAAAGTTCCATCGATACACCTGGTTTCATGAAGTAACAATGCTATACGATATGATGCTTTCTCGGATTGATAGTAAATCTCCTTTTTATGATTGGTTTTCAAATAGTGAGAAAAAACTAATAAGTGCTTGTTCGGACTTTTATTTGATGCTTGATTATTCGATAGATAGTAAAAAAGTCAGTAAGAAGATGGTTGAAAATGATGCTAAAAGAAGTGGTTACGAAAAAATAGTGTTAAGAGACTTTGAAAAACATCTTATAAACCACCCAGATGTTGAAGAGCTCTCCCTTCAGCTTTATGAAACTTCCGGCCTATGCTATAAAGGTGAGCAAAGTGCTCGGGAAAAGATCCTAGTTAGGCTCCCAGGCTTCTCAGAAACGGTCATTGACTAGGTAAGTCGCTGAAATTAAAGTCCCCAGTCTTTTTCTTAAATTTCTTATTTTCCCTACAGATAAATATAAAAGCTCCGATAAGTTTCGTAAGGAGACTCACGTCTTATGACTGATGAAAAACGCGAACGGTTTGGAAAGTATTTAATTTTAGATCATCTTGTAGATGGTGGTATGGCCAAGATTTGTCGTGCTAAGTTTCTAGGTGAACAAGCTTCTAAAGTCGTTGCCATTAAAATGGTTCAACCTCAATTCTCAAAAGACGAGTCTTTTAAGACTATGTTTATGGATGAAGTTAAACTTACTTTTGGACTTCTCCATCCAAATATTATCCAAACTTACGACTATGGTATGCATAACGATCAGCTTTTTGTTGCCATGGAGTATTGTGATGGTCGAAATCTAAAAGAATATCTAGATAAGTTAAAGCAAAGAAAATTTGTTTTTCCTGTAGAGATCACAGTTTATATTATTACTCAGATTTGCCAAGGTCTTCACTACGCCCATACTTATACTGATAAGCTAACAGGTAAAGAGGCTAATATTGTTCATAGAGATATCTCTCCTCACAATGTAATGCTTACTTATGAGGGAGCAGTTAAGGTTATCGACTTTGGTATTGCTAAAGCTGAAAGTAACTCTGAGGCTACTCAAGCGGGGACAATTAAAGGAAAGCTTTCTTATCTCGCGCCGGAATACTTAGAAGGCATGGAACTAGATCCTAGATATGACCTATTTGCAGTAGGTATTACTATGTGGGAAATGCTTTGTTCAAGAAAGCTTTTTAAGGCAGCTAATGACTTAGCGGTTTTAAAGAAAATTCAAGAATGTAAAGTTCCACCACCGTCGAGTATCAACCCTAATGTACCTAAAGAATTAGATGAAATCGTTCTTAAGTCACTACATAGAGATAGAACTAAAAGATACGAGAATATGGATCAGCTTAATCGTGCATTGATTAAGTTTTTATATGCTCATTACCCTGAATTTAATGCAACCGATCTTCAATATTTTGCAAAAGAGCTTTTTAAAGAAGAAATTAAAAGAGATAGAGAAAAACTCTTTGAGTTTGGAAAGATTGATCTTACTCCTTTTCTTCAGGATCTAAAGAGAGAATCTGAAGGTGGAACGGCTGCTCCCGCTGCCGCTGTTGGTGGAATGAGTGTTGACGTTCCTGGCGCTCCTAAAGCGAAGGCTAGAGAAGCTGAATTAGATTTCGGCTTCGAAGAAGAGTCAACTAAGTCGAGAACAAAAAGCAGATTATCTAAAAGAAATTCGAACTCCAATCCGGATAAAACTGCTGAGAAAGTTGATCTCGCAGATAAATTTGGTGAAGGTGGAGTAGTTGCTGATGGAAATAACTTAAAGATTGAAGCGACTACTATTGGTAGAGTAAAGCGAAGTGATTTTGGAGCAACTAAAGGTGAGAAAACCGAAAAAAGAGCGAGGAAAGGAACTTCTACTCATACAAGAAAGGTAAAGCTTAAAAAGAAAAAGAAATCTAAAAAATCAGTATATGC
This sequence comes from Halobacteriovorax sp., assembly GCA_002720865.1. GTDB lineage: Bacteria > Bdellovibrionota > Bacteriovoracia > Bacteriovoracales > Bacteriovoracaceae. The sequence goes on along the minus strand of PBIO01000011.1, from coordinate 454,933 downwards.
TGCTGCCGTGGCTATTGCGGTTGTCTTCTTTGGTTATGATTACGCACCAGAGCCAATCAAAGCTAAAATCGCGACGATCCTAGGTGAAGAGCCTGTGAAGGTGAACCCTGGTCCAAAACCAGCATCAGTAGATAAGAAAGATGATTCTGAAGATGTCACAACTCTTGTAAAAGTTGAAGATGGTAAGGTTCGCTTAGAAGGATTTGATAAACATAAGCAAAGGCTTTATATCAATGGTAAGGAAACAAGCGTTGATTTTATGCGTTCGTTTACGATTCCTGTTGGGAAAGAGGTTGTGGTTAGAATTCAATCTCCTGGTAAGAAGCATTTTGTAACCAATCTTACTGTTGAAAAAGGTGAAGAAAAAGTACTTGAAGTTCCAGAGATGGAAAGTGAGTTTTATGGTTACCTAACTATGTCTAGGGCCTGTATTGCTGGAAAGATGTTCTTTACAGTATATGGTGAAACGAGAACAGAAGAGCTACCGATTAAAGGACGTATTTCCTTTCCTTCACCAAGTGGGCGTGAGCCAGCAAGTGAAAAGAGTTATGAAATAACTTATCAAAGAGCTGGTGATAACTTGCAAAGAAAGGCTACTGTAACTTTTAAGAGTGAAGAAGAAAAAGTCGATCTTTGCGAATTACTTTAAGAAATCAATCTGTAATATTTTTGTATTCGAAAAATTGGAATTAGTTTTCCTCTTCTTCGTCTCTTTTCATTTGTTTAAAGATATTATTCTTACGCATACTTCGAAGTTTCATAATGTCTGCAGCGGTTTCTTCTAGAGCTTTATCTGTAACATTAAAGACAGGCCATCTCTTATTCTCTTTAAATTTACTATTGGCCCACTCAATTTCCTCAATAACCTTTGTCATGTCGGCATAGTCGCCAGTATGTAACTCTGCCCCAAGTCTATCGAGTCTTTTCTTACGAATTTCCGATAGGGCGTCGGAGTCAATAGTTAGAGCAAAGATTTTTCTTTGATCTACTTTAAAAACTTCTTCTGGGATCTCTTGCCCTAAGATTATAGGAACGTTGACCACCTTGATTCCATGTTGAGAGAGGTAAACAGATAGTGGTGTCTTTGAGGTTCTTGATATTCCCACTAAAATTACATCTGCTAGATGAAGGGATTGGAGGTTTCTTCCGTCATCATGATTGAGGGTGAATTCCATGGCTGCAACTCTATTATAATAGTCATCGTTAACCTGGTGGAGTAGTCCGGGCTCAGCGCTAGGCTCTTGGCTAAAGTAATTTGAAAAAGCCGTAAGAGCTGGGCCAATCAGATCTAAGGTTCTAACATGCTTTGTTCTTGAGAGAACAGTAATATGCTCACGGAGCTCTGCCTGTACAAGAGTGTATACAATTAGGTCATGGTGAACAGCTGCCTCATTAAAGATTGCATCTAGCTGTTCCTTTGAGCGAACATTTTTATATCGGGTAAAATAAACATCCCTATCTTGGAATTGAGTCATTGTTGCTCTTGAAATTCCAGTTGCAGTTTCACCTGTTCCATCAGAGATGATGATAATTTTTAATCTTCTTCTTTCGTGTGACATAACAGGTCAATAATAACACTAACTAGTGAATAATATTGATGAGTGACGATTTTACCCGTTAACTATCGTCGGACAAAATCGATAGCATTTTTAAGGATTTCTTCTTCGTCTTTAATCGGGTGATAAGAAAACTTAGGGGTTATCTTTTTGAAAAAAGTTCTCTGACTTTTTGCCAACTGTCTTGTTGAAATTGAGATTCTCTCTAAATATTCGCTCTCATTTTCAAATTTATTCTGTAGATATTCTATTGTTTCGATATATCCGATCGATTTAAGAGGTTTTTCTTCTCCAGTAAACCCGGAAGATAGAAGCTTCTCCACCTCACCGACTAGGCCATCCTCTAACATTTGTCTGGTCCTACGGGTTATATAGGACCAGTGCTCTTCTTTTGGTAAATCTAAATAAATATGATGAATTTCCCAATCCTCGTGAATGCCACTGGATAAATCGTAAGGATTAAGCGCCTCCATTCGCTTTCTTTCAACGCTGAAGGGTTGTCCCGTTTGAAGTACATGCTCATAGGCACGAATGATTCTGTAATGATCATTTTCATGAAGAATCTTCATCGTATCCGGATCTTTCGATTCTAGAAATTCAATAAAGGGTTTAATCCCTTTTTCTTTATATAAGCTATCGATTTCTTTTTTAGACTCAGTATCAACTTTAGTTGATTCGTACATCCCTTTTATTAGGGCTCGAAGGTAAAAAGCGCTTCCTCCAACTAAAATAGGAATCTCTCCAGCTTGGTGACAGGAATTTATTTGATTTTCAGCTTGTTGAATATAGTCGTGAGCATTCATGGGCTCTTTTGCGGAACAAATATCAATAAGAAGGTGGGGATGTTCACCTCTTTCTTCTTTTGTGGGTTTTGCCGTCCCTATATTCAATTCTTTGTAAAAAAGAAGAGAGTCGAAATTGATAATGACGGGTTTTAGTTTTGACTCAGCAAGAATTTGATCTGCGATTTTAATAGAATAAGACGTTTTTCCCGAGGCGGTTGGACCGGATATGATAATAAGTTTTTTCAGGATTCCTCCGAGAAAAACTTTTTAATTTCCTGGTCATCCAGATTTTTAATTGCCTCTGAAAAATAATGCTGATTGTCTTTAAGTTTTGTCCAAAGAGATTCAAAGCGGATAGGTTTTAAACACTCAGGGAGCTTATGTTCGATGCTATCTAGCATATTTATAACTTCAATTTCTTGATTATTATCTAAATAGTGAAGAATCGCATCGATTAGCTCTTGTAAGTTAAAAGAAGTTAGTAGACTTGGGACTGACCTTAAAATCAAAGTTTGAGGGTCAACCCGGTCTAAATCAAAACCCAATTCATTCAAAAAGCTTAACTTCCTATCAATATTTCCTTTTTTAAAATGAAAGGCCTCTCCAATCAAAAGAGGAGTGCCTACAAGCTCTTTTTTATCAACTAAAACTAAAGTGAGAACTTTTTTGATAAATACTTTAAGGTCAACAAGAATACTTGTCTCGTCTTGATGTCGGTGAATCAAGAAGTTTTTGCTTATACTAAAAACTTGGTTTCCATGTCTTATGTCGACGGTAGTCGTTTCCGCTGATGTGAAATTTTGAGGATTACTATATGTATTCCAAAGTTCTTCAGAGGAAATGCTGGAATTAATTGATAGAGATGGACCCGATTCAATTTGTTCTCTTTTCTCAATTGAGTTTGAAATTAGTCCAAAAACCACAGAAGGCTTTAGAAACTTTACGTGTATTTTTCCGGGGTGAACATTAACATCGACTTGGTCAGGAGGAAGATCTATAAAAAAGCAATAATGTCCATACTCACCATAAGGCCATACATTTTCTGCTGCTCTCATAAAAGCCTGGTGAAGAGCTTTATCGACGAACATTCTTCCATTTACAAAAAAGTATTGAGCTTTTCCAGAGGCACCTTTTGTCGTGTCTTTTGAATAGAAGCCTTTGACTTTCGTTCCTTCATATTCAACATTAATCTCAACTATTTTTTCTAAGGTTTCTTCTGTTGGTTTTTTCTTATAAAAAACTCTAGAGACTCTTTTTTTAATTTGTTCACTTGGACAAGATGGAAAGATTTGTTTTTCTTTGTCATCCCATTTTATTGATAGGGCAACTTCGGGTTGGGTTAGCAAAAAACCATTGAAGACCCTTTGAAGGGCATTTTTCTCAGCAGTTTTAGATTTTAAAAACTTTAATCTTGCTGGAGTATTATAAAAAAGATCTTTAACAAAAAGTGAGGTTCCATGAGTAGAAGAGGGAAGAGGTGACCAATCTTCTTGTTTTCCACCATGAAAAATTATTCTTCCACCTCTAGACGGGTCAGTTTTGGGTGAGGAGGTGCAAGTAATTCTTGAAATACTTGAAATACTTGCCAGGGCCTCTCCTCGAAAACCGTAACTATGCAACCTGTACAGGTCGTCAAATTGAGTAATTTTTGAAGTCGCGTGTCTGCAAAAGGCATAGGGGAGATCTTCCACATCCATACCATCCCCGTCATCTTCAATTGAAATAAGCTCTAATCCATTGTCTCGAATCTGAACATCGAGTCTTTTTGAACCAGCATCAATAGAGTTTTCCATGAGCTCTTTTAAAAGAGCGCTTGGTCTTTCTACAACTTCGCCGGCCTTTATTTGGTCGACGATATGTTCAGGTAGTAAATGAATTTTTCGAGTTGAATTAGATTGCAGGTCCATAGAGGTGGTTCAAGTTATTCGCGAAAAAATTGCACTTGATTTCTTCCACCTTCCTTGGCTTTATAAACGGCACTATCAGCTCTTTTAAAGAGATCTGTTCCTGTGTTTACACCTTTTCTGTAATCGGCAACACCAATTGATGCAGTAACAGGAAGCTTTTGATTGTCATAGGTAAAGTTTGTTTGTTCAACAAGTTTACGAAGTCTCTCAGCAATTTCAAAAGCTTGTTTCAAATTTGTTTTAGGTAAAAGAATCACAAACTCCTCTCCACCATAACGGGCAAAGATATCGTTGTCTCTTGAACCATGGTCTCTAATGACTTCCGCCATAGTTTTTAGAACATAGTCTCCAGCATCGTGACCATAATTATCATTTAAGTGTTTGAAGTGATCTAGATCAAAAAGTATCAATGAAAGTGGCTCACCAGTTACTTTAGATTTCTTTACTTCTAGAGCGATCGAGTTATTAAAATAACCTTTATTAAAACAACCTGTATGAGCGTCGGTATTTGCTTCGAGGTTCAGCTTATCGTAAGTTAATCTTTCCGGATCACCTTTAGGTAAAAACTTTAAGGCCATTGAACCAACCTTAATCATATCGCCTTTATTAAGAACAACTGCACCTTCGATCTTTTGGTTGTTTAAGAAAGTTCCGTTCTTTGAACCAGCGTCTTCAACCGTAAATTCTTCTTCAGATACTTTTGTAACTTTAAAGTGATATCTAGAGATACCATTAAACTCGAGTGGAATTACGTTATCGGGAAAACGGCCAACAGTAGTGACATCACTTTTTAAATCGAAAATAGTTCCGTTTAAATCACCACCGACAACTAGCAGTGCCGCTGGTTTTTCTTGTGCTTCTTTATCTGCCGAGGCTAATGCGGCCTTAATGTCGGTTATGACTACCGTTGAATCATCACTCATTGCTATTCAATCTCCTATTGGAATATTCAAAATTCTACGCCTGATGCTCAATTCTTTCAATAGCTTAGAACGGTCAACATTAAGATCGTTTAATTTTAAGTATTTCGCTCATCGAGACGGGCAAAGGCGTAGATTTTTCCTAGTTCAACTCCAGGTTGATCAAAAGGGTTTATTTTTAATGCAGAGCCCATAATTGCCGTCAATGATTCAAAGAATAGAATCATTGCCCCCATGGATTCCTCATTATTTCTTGGTACTTGCAGGTGTAGATAGGGTCTTTCCTGTTCCTTTAGGGCCATTAAGCTTCCAATAAATTCTGCTTCCATTAGGTCGGATAAATTATGGGGAGCCAATTTTTGTAGGCGAGGGGAATTAAGTTTATTTTGCAGTGAGTAGTCATTATCAAATTTTTCGACCTGCAACATAATCATGACTTTATCATGGGGACCTTCCATAAAAAGCTGAACCTGGGAGTGTTGATCCGTGGCCCCGTATCCTGGAATCGGGGTTAGCCCCTCAAATACATCTTCTCCAGTTAGGGATTTCTTTTTACCGAGGGATTCTGCCCAAAGTTGAACAAACCAAAAACCGAGGTCTCTTAACTTTGATGAGTACGGCATCATAACAGTTTGATTGCGACCTTTGTTTTTTAGATCCATCAACCAGCAGGCCGTTTGTAGCAGAATATTTTCAGATAAGTTTTCGTCGAGCAACTTGGGTTTTAAATCATTTGCACCCTTTAAAAGCTTGTCGCAATCAATTCCTGCGAAAAGTGCTGGTAAAAGTCCCACTGGAGTAAGAACTGAAAATCTTCCTCCAACATTAGAGGGAACTTCAAGGCAGTGAACATCTAATTCATTTCCTAAGTTCAACAGCTCGCTTTTGATTGGATCGGTAGCAAATACAAAGTAATTTTTTAGCTCTGATTCGGCTACACCATTTTCTAAAAGAAGATTTGTTACTATTGCGAAGCCAGACATTGTCTCTGCCGTTCCCCCTGATTTTGAAACGACATAAAAAAGTGATTCTTTTAAATTAATTTTTGATAGCTGATCATGAATGCGATCGGGGTCAATATTATTGATGAACTCAAAATGAACGTCATTTTTTTGAAGAGCAGAGATAAGCATTTCTGGACCAAGAGAACTTCCGCCAATTCCTATTTGAACAAAAGTCTTTTTATGTTTGAATTTCTCATGAATCTCTTTACAAGACTGTAAAAGCTCAGATCGATCAGTAACTCTGAAAAAACCTGTAGCGCTAGAGTCAATGACTTGATTAAAACTTTTAAACCATTCCTGAACAGGAAAGTCCGTGTCCCGAAGTTCGGGTGAAAAATTAAATTTCATTTATTCCTCTTATTGATATTGCTTTTTAAGGCATCTTGCTATGACAACTCTTTGAATCTGATTTGTCCCTTCAACTATCTGTAGAACTTTTGCATCTCTCATAAATCGCTCTACTGGGTACTCACTTGTATAACCGACACCACCAAGAATCTGTACAGCATCTGTTGTTACTTTCATGGCCGTATCAGTTGCCTTGAGTTTTGCCATGCTTGCTAGTTTTTGTTCGAGGCGACCTTGATCAAATTGTTTAGCCGCTTCAAAAACCAAGAGCTTACTTGCTTCAACTTCTGTGGCCATATCGGCCATCATCCATTGGAGTCCCTGAAAATCAAAGATAGCTTTTTTAAATTGTTGTCTTTCTAGTGAGTATTTTACAGCTTCATCGAGAGCTCTTTGAGCTAGACCTACACCAAGGGAGCCAATGGTAATACGACCTTTATCAAGGCCACTCATAGCCACTTTGAAACCTTCCCCTTCTTTTCCAATGAGGTTTTCTTCGGGAACAAAACAATTCTGAAATAAAACTTCACGGGTTGGTGAAACCTTCCAGCCCATCTTTCTTTCTTTTTTTCCGTAAGTGAATCCTTCCATTCCATCGCGCACAATGAAAGCGCTAATGCCTTTAGATCCTTCTTCTCCTGTTCTGGCCATAACAATATATGTTTTAGCTAGGCCAGCTGAAGAGATCCACATCTTGGAGCCGTTTAAAATATAACCATTCTCTGTTTTTTTAGCGGTTGTTTTTAAGCTGGCTGCATCTGAGCCAGAGCTTGATTCACTTAGGCAATAGGCTCCAATTTCTTCGCCGCTAGTTAGAGCAGGAAGGTATTTTTTCTTCTGTTCCTCATTACCCCATTCATTAATAATGGTTTGAACCATACTAGAAACTGAAATGGTTACAGCGTATGAAATAGAACTTTTAGCAATTTCGCTTAAGGCTATACAAACATCTTCAAGGCCCATTCCGGCTCCGCCATATTCTTCAGGAATAGACATACCGGTAAACCCAAGTTGACCTAGTTCAGTGAAGATTTCCATACGGAATTTCTCATCCCTATCATCTTCTTCCATAAAAGGTTCAATCTTATTTAGACGAAACTTTTCTAATTGGTTCTTAATTTCAACTTGGAATTCATTCATTATTTAGCTGCTTCTTTTAAAAGGTTTTTGGCAATAATCATAATCATGACTTCATTTGTTCCGGCTCCAATTTCGTTGAGCTTATTATCTCTCATCATTCTTTCAAGAGGGAACTCGCGGCTATAGCCGTAACCACCGTGAAGTTGAATCGCATCAAGTGCGATTTTGGTGGCCATTTTTGGAAGAGCTAGTTTTACTTGGGCAGCAACAGTCGCTCCTTTATTTCCATTATCGTAATCTTTAGCTACAGAGTAGAGAAAATGCCTCATCATCTCTGTTTCAGTGGCCATTTCCGCTAACATTTTTTGAATAAGCTGGTGATTACCGATGGTCTTTCCAAATTGCTTTCTTTCGTTGGCATATTTAATACATTGATCAACACAGGCTTGCGCAATACCTAATGAAATTCCAGAGATTGTGATTCTTTCAATCTCAAGATTTTTCATCATATGGTATGTGCTATCGCCCTCTTCACCAACTCTATTGGCCACAGGGATCTTTGCATTTTCAAAAATAAGTTCACCAGTGGGGGAGGAGCGCATCCCCATTTTATGAATAGGATTACCAGTCGTATAACCTTCCATGCCTTTTTCAACGATGAATGTTGTTAGATCTTTTTTCTCGTCACCAGTTCTTGTATAGACATAGGCAATATCTGAATACTGAGCATTAGTGATCCACATTTTTGTTCCATTGATCACGTAATGGTCGCCTTCTAGCTTGGCGCGAGTTTGCATGCCGATGGCGTCGGACCCATATTCAGGTTCGCTCATTCCCATACAGCCAATATGTTCTCCGGAAATTAATTTGGGAAGATATTTTGCTTTTTGCTCTTCAGAAGCGTTGGCCTCAATATTATTTACACATAACATGGCATGGGCCAAGTAACTTAGAGTTGAGCCGGCACATGCCTTTCCAAACTCTTCCATGACAATTGTCGCTGCCGTTGCGCCAAGTCCTGAGCCACCATATTTTGGATCAGCTGTAATTCCAAGAAGACCAAGTTCTCCCATTTTTCGAAAAGCAGCTTCATTAAAACTATCCTCTTCGTCATGCTTTTCAGCAAAGGGAGCGAGTTCATTTTTAGCAAAGTCACGGCAAACTTTAGCTAGTTCTTTTTCTTCATCGCTAAAAAACCACATTTGGGTGAATCTCCTGTAGAAATTGACTGGGCAAGTACTCAAAATTTATACAAATTGGGGGCCTTTCTGACAAGGTCTGACACGAGCCTATAAGAATGCCTAAGGGTTGGCATGTCATAGCTAAAATTGGTAAAATTTCCGTAGCTTAGCCCTATTTTGGGCAAGGTAATCAAGGATGATGATGAAGGAAGAGGTCGATGTGTCCCTAACCACACCCGTGCCAAGGGATTTTGATGCAGTGTTTCCCGGTGAAAATTGGTTTCTCTATTGGAAAACCTCAGCTTCACTTTGGCAGGCAAAGATTCAAGAATATTCAGATTCAAACCGAATTGTAGTCCCTATCAATTGGGCCTTTCATTCGGATACAGGTGAGTCCTATAACTTTGCAAAAGAGCGGCCTGAAACAGATTTAAAAAAACTGGTTGATGCGGCAAAGAGTGTAGGAAAAGAAATTACTTTTATCGTACCAATTTCTCCAGCGCCTTTTTTACCAAATGGTGGTCTCCCATCAATGCTGGCTAGAACTCTAAGCCTTGGACCCTCTGGCATGGTCTATGGAAGTCTTGATGGAGAAAGTCAGCTTAATAAAATATATAGTTTCTTTGATACCCGAGTTTACCAAGCCTTTTGTAAATTCGTAGGGGAACTTGGTGAGTATTTTACTGAGGCCGGAATTGATTCAGATATTTGGGGGGCTAGCTTTGGAATGATCCATGAGCCAGGAACTCAAAAAAGTGGAGAGTACTCAGATTTCTTTTATGACAGATCTCGAGTTTTTGACCAAGGATTTGCTAGATATTTAGACGCAAAGAAAAAAGAAATGGGTGAAGATGCTGAACTATCTGGACCTGTAGATGAGGAAGCCCAAAAATTAGAATTTCATAATACGATTCAAGACCTCTACCTTCAAGAAGCGATGGAAGGTCTTAGTGGGAACTGGGAAGGGGCTTTAAAATTTGCCTTTCTAGGAAGTAATAGTGAGGCTTTCTTTAAAAGATTATCAGGAAATGATGATTCTCTGGCCTACAGCCAACAGGTTATGCAGGCCATGGTGAGAGATGTTGTGCCCTCTTCAATTTTAGTTCCTCATAGAAGTAAAAAAGGAGTTTTAGGCAAACAGTTGAACGATTTGATTGCTAACTCTTTTTTGGAAACTAAGTTAAGACAAGATTATTATGACGATGATTCGCATATAACTTATGCACCTTTAAGGTTCTTTGAGGTTTTTGATTATAATCCTCAAATAGAACATAAGTCTGCTTCATGGGAGCATCTAGGTTTACTGCATTACTTTTCTCGCAATTATCGCTGGTGCTACTCATTAAATGAGAACACAAATATTAGTTTTGATGAAGGTGAAAGCCTTGAACAAAAGATTCATTTTTTCCATGGGGAGAGAATGAATAGAAAAGCTTTTAACACTCTCTTAAAAATCTTTATGAGTGGTGGGAAAGTCATTTTAAATCGCTCCGGACTAAAGATGGAGTATTTAAAAAAATTAGAAAGCTTCTTTTTAGAAAACTCTCTTAGAGTGGAAAAAGTAAACTTTCATACAGTCATTCATAATATTGTTTTAGGAGATGGTAGACTCATCATTTTAGAGGGAGATAAACTTTCTGACCTCGATGCAGGAGTAAAGCTAACGTTCTGGAAGAAACTTTTAGACACTTTTGCTTTAAGACATCTTCAGGTTAGTACCACTGAAGGAGTGGATTATTTTTGGAGAACAAGAACAAGTTCACCAAGTGAGCTGAACTACGAAGAGATTCGAAGAGCAAGTTTTTATAATCCCACAAGTTATAAACAGAAAATACATATTAAGATGGCTAAGAACTTTGCCCTTATGAAAGTTCTTGATGAACATAATGTTGCCATTCAGTCTTCACCAACAGAACAAGTTATTGAGATGCTCCCAGGAGGAGTAATCTCTATGGACTTTGGAGTTTACTCGTGACCGATACAGAATCTATAGTCATGATTTATGATTATCAAGAAGGTGGAGAGTCTAAACCTTCAGCTTATTATTTGAAATTTGCTTTTGACGAAACTGGGTTGATTGAACTTGAGCCTATGATTGACGTTTACGAGGAGCTTATTCAAAAGCAGCCTGAATCAGATGAGATGCCTCTAGGTCCATTTGAAAGTTTAAATTTTTTAAATCAATTCGCTTTTAAGGTGTGCGAAAAAAGTGATGGTGCCCTAGTTAGTTTGTTATCAGTTCAGGATTATAATTTTGTTATGGAAGAAGCCGATTCTGGTACTACGTTATTTCAAAAATTTGTTGAGAAGGGAAATCAGATACAAAATTTAGACCACCGCTCTAAGTCGGGGATTTTAGGTAAACTGTTTCATTAAATTGATTTTTAATGATGACTAAATTGTAATTTTTAAAAGTTTAAAGATAAAATTTAAATATCTCATTTGTCAGGAGGACAAAATGTTAAGTTCAGAAGAACAAAGCACTAAAAAGTGGACCAACTTTTTACTATTCGCGCTCTTTCTCCAAATTGCTGCCTGGTCTTACGAAGCCTATTTTAACTCCACGGCCATTAACTCAGTTATCTTTTTAAACTTAAACTTAAGTGATCAATTTGCATCGCTCTTTGATAAGTTCTCATCTCTCGTACTTTTACTTAGTTTTGGACTATTTCTAATAACTAGAGTGGCTAGTTTTTTATTGGTACCAGTTGCCTATGGACTTGCACTGCCAATTTGCACGATGCTTTTACATTCAAGCTTTGCTTATGAGTTTGCTCTTTTGACTGGTGCTGCAAGGTTTGGACTACCCCTCGTTCTTTATCTTTTTTATAAAAACCAAGAAAAAGGCTGGGGTATTGATAAAAGATTTTTAATCAGGTTTTTCATTTGTTTGACCTTTGTAGGACATGGAATTGAGGCTCTAATGGAGCACCCTAAATTTATAGATTTCCTCATTGAAGGCTTTGCACTTTTATTTGGTTATGAGCTTTCAGAGGCTTATGCAGTACACCTTTTAACCTTAATAGGTGCGGCAGATATTGTCCTTTCAATCAGCGGATTGATTAAACCAAGAGTGTCGGTATATTTATTTATGACAGCCTGGGGATTTATAACTGCCGTATGTAGACTCATGTATTTTCAGTGGGACGGTATCTTTCCGATGCTTCTTAGAAGTGCTCATTGGGCCCTTCCGGCATTTGTTGTTTATATGATCCTACAACAAAGAAAAGTTAGTGAACCTTGGAAAATTTGGAAAGCTGTAAAGGGATAAATATGAAAAATATTTTAATTATCTTCGTAACTTTATTATTCTCTGCAAGTGCTTTTGCCGGGGTAAACTCTAAAAAAATTCAGATGGTCCAACACCTAAGAGTTGTCTGGCATGAAGATCCTGCCCATGAAGCTTATATAATGTGGACCACGGATAAATATAAGATAAAATCCTATCTTTACTACGATACGGTTCCAAGAAATGGAGATTTGAAAAAATATCGTTTCAAAAACAACGCTAAAACAAAACCGATTCTTTACACTCTGGACGTACGTCATAAGGCCAAACTTAAAAAGTTGAAGCCAGATACGATGTATTATTTCACAGCAGTTACTAACGGAAAAAAGTCAAAAGAGTATCATTTCAAAACAGCTCCAGTTGATAAAAATAAAACTTTTAAAATTTTATTTGGTGGCGATAGCCGATCAGATCGGGCTCAAAGAATTGAAATGAATAAGCTTATGTCAAAGATGTTCCAAGAAGATCCAAATATTTTGGCCCTATGTCACGGAGGTGATTATATCGCTAACGGGCTGTCGTGGAAGCAGTGGAAAGCGTGGCTAGAGGATCATTATCATACGGCCACTAAAGATGGGAGAATGCTTCCAATTATCCCTACTAGAGGAAATCACGAGTTAGCATCTCCGCTTTTTAATGATGTCTTTGCTAGACCAGGGGGAATCTTTAAAAGAAATTATTTTCGAACAAGAATTGCTGAACTTTCAATACTGACGATGAATACGAATATTTCTCATTCAGGCGCTCAAAAAAGATGGTTAAAGAAAACCTTAAAAAAGGCCAAGAAAGATTCAAAATGGATTGTCGCCAATTACCATAGACCAGCTTGGCCAGGAGTTAAGAAGCCGGGAAGAGCCAAAAAGCACTGGGTTCCACTTTTTGAGAAATATCAAATTGATATGGCCTTTGAGTCCGATGGGCATGTTTTAAAAAGAACAGTTCCAATTTATAAAAATAAAGAAGATCCTGTTAAAGGGATCGTCTATGTTGGTGAAGGTGGCCTTGGAGTAAAGATGAGAGGGCCTAAAGACCGCTGGTATCTAAGAGGAAGCGGGTATAATGAATCGAAGCATCATGTCATGGCCCTAGAGGTTTCACCTAAACAAATGACCTACACGGTAGAGCTTCCAGATCGTAAGATCTTTGATAAAATGGTCCTAAAACGCCGAAGAAGGTAATTCTAAGCTAAATTCCAAGGAATGTTTCATATGTCAAACAATGGTTTGACAATGGTGACATTCCTGCGTACATATCATCTCCATTGATTATAAAACGAAGGAGATCCCCAGTGCTTAAGTATATTTCTTTATTATTAGTTACATCATTCTGTTTTAATGCTGCCGCTGCTGATGAGCTGGTTGTTTATACATCTAGAAAAGAACATCTTATTAAGGATATCTTTAAGCAATATACAGAAGAGACCGGTGTAAAAATCACTTATAAAACTGGAAATGCTGCCGCTTTGATTCAAACCTTAAAGGCAGAAGCTAGTAAATCACCGGCTGATATTTTTATGACTGTAGATGCTGGTAACCTTTGGTTCGCTAGCCACGAAGGACTACTGGAGCCCATCAGTTCAAATAAATTAAAAACGAATATTCCTTTTAACTTAAGAGATGAGCAAGGAAGATGGTTTGGACTTTCAGTGAGAGCAAGAACGATTGCTTTTAACCCAAATAAGGTAGCTAAGGGTGAGCTGACTACTTATGAAGGTTTAGCTGATAAAAAGTGGAAGGGAAGACTTTGTCTTAGAACTTCAAAGAAAGTTTATAACCAGTCTTTAGTGGCGATGCTTATTTCTGAACTGGGAAAAGAAAAGGCAAAAAAAGTCGTTAAAGGTTGGGTTGATAATACTGTTGAAATTTTTCCAAATGATACTGCCGTTCTTAAAGCAGTAGCTTCTGGTCAATGTGATGCGGGAATTGTTAATACTTATTATTTTGGAAGACTTAAGCAAAAGTCACCTAAGCTTCCACTTAAACTATTTTGGCCAAATCAAGAAAATAGCTACGGAGTTCATGTAAATGTTTCGGGAGCAGGAATCTTAAAAACCTCTAAGAATAAAGATGAGGCTCGAAAATTATTAGAGTGGCTTGCCAGCAGAAAAGCTCAGAAGTCCTTTGCCCAGGTTAATATGGAGTATCCTATCAACAACCTTTTTCCTGAGTCCGAAGTAACTAAGGCTTGGGGAAAATTTAAGCCAAATAAGAGCTTTAATCTATCAAGTGCAGGAAAGCTTCAAAAAGAGGCCATCAAATTGATGAGAGAGGTTCGTTATAAATAGCGCTTCAGCATTAAGCTATAGAGCTTATTTAGCATTATTTCTATTTTTTATCTTTGGCCCAATTATTTTTATATTGGGCCAATCTTTTTTTAGTGGTTCACTTTCCGATCAAGAGACTTGGAGTTTTATTTTAAACTCAATGTTTTGGGACCTCTTGGGCGATACCTTTAGCCTGGCTTTTTTAACAGTAATCTTCACTTCTGTTATAGGATTTTCTCAGGCCTTTCTTATTTGTTTTTCTAATATTAGCTTCAAAAAATATCTTCACTTACTTTTTATTTTACCTCTTATCTTTCCCTTATATGTTCTGGGGTTTGTTTACGTGGGAAGCCTCGAATACAGTGGAGCTATCCCAACGTTTTTTAGAGAAAGTCTTGGGATTAATATTATTACTTTTATAAATATTAAATCTGTTTGGGGAGTGGCCTTTGTTTTCTCCATGGCTCTTTCTCCCTATATTTATCTCTATCTTAGATCAGCTTTTAGGGCCATGGATGCAAAACTATTTTTAAGTGCAAGATCCCTTGGGAAGGTTCCTTCAGAGCTCGTTAGGCATATTATTTTACCGCAAGCAATGCCTTGGTTATTTTCGGGCGCTGTTCTTGTTTTTCTAGAAGTCCTCTGTGATTTCGGGGGAGTCTCGGTCTTTAATTACGAAACTTTTTCGACGGCCATTTATCATGCTTGGGTTAGTCTTTTTTCAATCAATACAGCGATAAAACTAAGCCTATTTCCAGCACTTATTGCTTTAGTCCTATATTTAATCAATCAGTATAAATTTAAAGTAAGAGTGGGAAAGGCAAAAATTTATGAAGAAACTATCCTCTTAAATTTCTCTGGAGTTTCAAAAAAAATAATTATGGGAGGGGTGATCCTTTACGTGATTCTTTCTTTTATTTTTCCAGCTTTACAATTATTAATCTGGTCCTTAGAGGCCATCGATATTGAACTAGATAAATCTTATTTTTTACTCATCGGAGAGACCTTGGCCATTGGTGGTCTTGTTGCCTTATTTATAACTGGTATTTCTTTAATCTTTTTATATTTTGAAAGGCATAAGTATGGGGCAAAAGAAAAGTCACTAATGCCCATTACAAAATTAGGATACGCCTTGCCTGGAAGTATTATCGCCATAAGCATTATGGCTTTTTATGCTTATGCAAAGGTTAGCTATACGGGACTCTTCGCCTTTGCCGCACTATTTATGGCCTATTTAATTAAATTTTATTCTGTTCCTTCAGAGCTTTTAAGAAGAGGAATTTCTGGCATTTCAAAAAAGGTAGATTGGTCCTCACAATCTCTTGGCAAGTCAGCCACCTATACTTTTAGAAAGGTTCAATTACCTTTATTAAGGCCTGTTATACTTTCTTCTTTTGTTATGGTTTTAATAGAGGTTTTTAAAGAGATGCCGATCACTTTGATCTTAAGACCTTTTGGGGTGAATACCCTTGCAACAAGAATATATGAGCTTACGTCAGAAGGAGAGTGGGAGCGAGCAGCTCTTAGTGCAGTATTTCTCTTGGCCCTAGGTGGAGTTTCTCTATATATTAGTGAAAAGGTTGTCGAGAAAGCATGAACTATCTAACTATTGAAGATTTAAATTTTAGCTATGAGAAAAGTCCGGTGATCAAGGGCTTTAACTTAATGCTTGAAGAAGGAGAGTTCCACTCTTTATTAGGGCAAAGTGGTACGGGAAAATCGACGATACTTCATCTTATCGCAGGCTTCTTGAAACCGAACTCGGGAAAAATTATTATCGACGGAGTTCTCATGAACGATGTTCCCATTGAAAAAAGAGAAGTAGGAATTGTCTTTCAAGAACACTGTCTTTTTCCTCATATGACGGTAGAGGACAATATAAAGTTTGGAATTAAAGATAGCCCAGCAAGTGAATATCTTTCCTTAGTAAAGCTAGAAGATAAAAAGAACAAGTTTCCTTCTGAGTTATCGGGAGGTGAGCAGCAAAGAGTCGCTATCGCCAGAACTTTGGCAACTAAACCAAGGCTTCTTCTGCTGGATGAACCCTTTTCGAGCTTGGATCAGGCTCTTCGCGAAGAATTAAGGGGAGAAATTAAAGAAATTGCTAGCTCAATTGGGCTAACGACTTTACTCGTCACTCACTCTATTGAGGAATCGGTGGAGCTCTCAGATAAGATCACCCTATTGAATTGTGATAGAAGTTTTCAGACGGAAACTTATAAAAATATCCCAGAAGTTTATGAATACTTAAAAGGTCGAGGGGATAAGATTAGCTCTCTTTTAAAGAGTGATTCTTAGCGTTTCTAAAGCGTATTATTGAAAACTCAGTATACTTCGATGTGACTTTATCCTTTATAGGATGGAGATCTTTAACAAATTCGAGTTTAATATTTCTTTTTTGTAGCTCTAGAAGTGGCTCTGTAATTTTTCTTATAATGATGGGCCTTACAGTACTTCTTGAGATCCAATAGCCAGCATTATCATCAAAAACTTCAAAATCTTTAGAGTCGAATTGGTAGAGAAAGAGCACCGTATCTTCTATTTTTCGACGCCAAGCATTCTCCAAGACAATAGTATGTTGCCTTGAGTTATCAATATAGCAAACTCGAGGGCAATCTCTAGGCAGTAGATAGTTTGGCAGCTTTAGTTCTGTGATACTCCAGACAGCAGCTCCAGATAGGCCTGCTTCTGGGTTTGGAGCAGGTCTAGGAGAAAAAGCTCTAATGCTTGAATCTTCAGAAACATGAAATAAGCGCATTGAAGGATTATAGTTTGGACGCAGAGCACCCCAAAAGGTGCATGGCACCTTTTCAGAGGGTAAGAGGTTGAATATTCTCGTATCTCAAAAATGAAATAAATAAAATATTTGAAATAGGAAGTACAAATGCACCCAGAAGAACTCCTCCACGAGCTCAAATACTTTGAAGATTTTTTGAAAAAAATTGGTTTCAAAAGAATCGAAGGATCGGTCTACGGATTTTTAGCCCTATCTGAAAATGCTCTTTCAAGTGAAGACATTCAAGAAGGGCTAGGTCTGTCCCAGTCCGCCGTGAGTAACGCTTTAAAGACCTTAACTTTTTACAAGGCCGTGGACGCTAGAGAAGATCGCAATAGAGGATGCCGAGTTTACGAAGCAACAGAAGACTGTTTGAGCATCGTTTCAAATGTGTTTCGAAAAAGAGAGAGCGACTTTATTCGAGAATACAAATTAATGGCCGAAAGAGTATTAAAGGCCTCCCGGGCCAAAGGTGCTACGGAAAATAGTGTTCGAATCAAAAGATTTAAATCAATTGTTTCTACTTGCGAGCTAGGGGAAGTGATCATTCGCTTTATTTACTCCTTAGACGAGATGGGGCTTAGCCAGCATCTACCAAAAGTTACCGACAAGCTACCTGGGGTGCTTGATCTCGTTTCAAATAATGCAGAAAAAGGTATCGACGTGGCGAATAAATTAAAGGGCCTAGTTGGTAGCCGAGTAAAAAACTATATGGGAAAAATTTCAGGAGAGCCGAATGTTGGGTAAACAAAGAATCGTTATTACAGGTGTTGGATTAACTGCGCCTAACGGAAATAACTTACCAGAATTTAGAAATGCACTACTTCATCAAGTCTCCGGAATTGAAAGAAGTGAAATTCGCCATATGGGAATGCTTCCCGCTGGGAAATGCGATTTTGATGAATTCAAGTATCAGAAAAAGAAAACCAGAAGAAGAGGAACGAGAGCTGGTTCTGTTGCCATTTACTGTGCCAATGAAGCGCTTGCCGATTCAGGTTTTCCCTTCGAAGAAATCGATAAGGATAGAGTCGGAGTTTATCTCGGCATTACTGAGCATGGAAATGTTGAGACTGAAAATGAGATTCATGAGCTCTATCAAAATAATTTAGATACTTCTTATTGGTCTCATCATCATAATCCAAGAACTGTTGCGAATGCTCCGGCCGGAGAAGTTAGTTTAAACCTTGGGATAACGGGACCAAGTTATTGTATTGGTGCAGCCTGCGCCGCTGGAAATATTGGTCTTATTCATGGTCTTCAGATGCTTCAACTTGGAGAAGTTGATATGGCCCTTGCCGGGGGAGTTTCTGAAAGTACTGAGACTTTTGGAATCTATGCTGCCTTTAAGGCTCAGGGTGCTCTTGGAGAACATGAAGATGTGACTAAGGCCATTCGCCCACTTGATAGTGAAAGAAATGGAATTGTGATTGCCGAAGGCGGAGCGGTTTATGTTTTAGAAAGATTAGAGTCTGCCTTAGAAAGAGGAGCTAAAATATACGGAGAGATTGCAGGTTATCATGTTAACTCTGATGCTTCTGACTTTGTTCTTCCAAACCCTGAAAGACAGCTTCAATGTATGCAAGCTGCTATGAAAAAGGCTGAACTTTCGCCTAACGATATCGACATTGTAAACCTTCACGCAACTGGAACAGTGGCAGGAGATATTAATGAGTGTGAGGCCGTAAGTATGGCCTTTGGTTCTTCAGATAATACCCATATCAATTGCACAAAAGGATTTATTGGTCATGCCATGGGAGCTGCTGGCGCTTTAGAGCTTGCCGGGAATCTTCCAAGTTTTGAAGATAATAAAGTTCACTCATGTAAAACCATTGAAAACGTTGATCCCAAATGTAACTTAAAAGGTTTGGTCAATGGGGACCCTATAGAAAAAGAAGTTAATACGATTCTAAATAGCTCGTTTGGGATGCTTGGAATCAATTCATGTTTAATTATTAAAAAATATAAAAAATAGATTTGTTTAAAAGGAGCAAAAAATGGAAACAACTGAAGTAAGACAAAAAGTATTAGACATTATCGCTGACATTGCTATGGATGATGATGTGAATGGTATTGATGATAGTGTGGCCCTAAGAGACCAGCTTGACCTAGACTCAATGGACTTCCTAGATATCGTTATGGAGCTAAAAAAGCGCCATTCCATTGTTGTGCCTGAGGCTGACTATCCTCAACTTGCTACAATGAATAGCTGTGTTGAGTACTTAACACCAAAATTCGTTCAGTAATTTTTACGCGAGTAAAAATCTCAAAAAGGTTAGGTTCGAGTGAAGTCTTACGACACCATAATCATAGGGGCGGGAATGTCTGGCTTAGCAGCTGGAATCCGCCTTGCTATGTTTGATAAAAAGGTCTTAATCCTAGAAAAGCATACTATTGCCGGTGGGTTAAATTCTTTTTATGCAAGAAAGGGTCGTAAGTTAGACGTTGGTCTTCACGCCATGACAAATTTTGCTAAAAAAGGTGAAAGAGGTAAGCCTCTAACTAAACTTTTGAAGCAGCTTCGAATTCCCTACAGTGAATTAGCACTTAATGAGCAACATCGCTCAAAGGTTGTTTTTCCTAATAAGGAATTAAGTTTTACGAATGACTTGAATATCTTTACCGATGAGATTATCTCAAAATTTCCTCATGAAAAAGATGGCTTCATGGCCCTTTTGGAAGATGTGAGAAATTTTAACGAAGTTAGCCTAGAGAACCCTTACGAATCGGCTAAAGAAAGAGTTTCAAAATTTATTGATGACGAATGTTTAAGAGAGATGATTTTTTGTCCTCTTCTTATTTATGGATCGGCTTGGGAAGATGATATGGATTTTTCCCAGTTTGTGATCATGTTCAAAAGTATCTTTATGGAAGGTTTTGCTCGTCCAGAAGGGGGAGTGAGAAGAGTGATAACTCTACTTATGAAAAAGTATAAAGAGCTTGGGGGCGAAATTAAGTTTAGATCTGGAGTCAGTGAAATCTTAACAGAAGACACAAAGGCAAAAGGTGTAAAACTGGAAACTGGGGAAGTTCTCTTAGCGGATAAAGTGCTATCTTCCATTGGTTATCCTGAAACGGTGGCCTCGATTAAAGAGGATCTCGAAGTTAAACCAAGAGTTGGAAAGCTTAGTTTTACTGAGACCATCCTTTGTTATGATAAGAAACCCGCTGAACTAGGTATTAAAGATACGATCGTTTTTTATAATGAGAATGATGCTTATCACTACAGAAAACCTAAGACTTTATTTGATGAAAAAAGTGCAGTGGTCTGCCTTCCTAATAATTTTGAGATTGATGACTATAGTGACGGAATGATTCGCTTGACCTTTATGGCAAATTTTGATCTTTGGGAAAATTTATCTGAAGAAGAATATAAGAATGAAAAAAATAAGGTCCTTGAGGCCTCTAAAGATATTGTGAGAAAGCTATATCCAAGTATCGATATGGAACCAAATTTTGTAGATATTTTTACACCTAAAACTATTAAGAAGTTTACCAGTCATCACGGGGGAACAGTTTATGGCTCCATTGATAAAAGTCGCGATGGAAAGACCCCAGTAAATGGACTTTATCTAATTGGTACAGACCAAGGTTTCTTAGGAATCGTTGGGGCGATGTTATCTGGAATTTCAATGGCAAATCTTCATTGTCTTATGCCGGCGGGAGCAGAATCGTAATGAAATTTAATAATGTAGTTATCTCTGATTTTGCTCATTATCTTCCTGAAAAGGTCATGAGCTCTGACGAAATTGAAAAAAGACTCGCACCACTATACAAAAAACTAAGATTGCCCGAGGGACGCTTAGAGCTGATGACGGGAATTACTGAGCGCCGTTATTGGGAACCAGGAACGAGACCGTCGGCACTTTCAACAAAAGCAGCGAATAATTTGTTTGATAGTGGAAAGCTTAAAAAAGAAGATATTGACCTAGTCATTCACGCAAGTGTTTGTAGAGACTTCTTAGAGCCTTCAACAGCTTCAGTAGTTCACTGCGACCTTGGACTAAAACCAGAAGCCATGCTTTTTGACTTATCAAATGCTTGTCTTGGGGTCATGAGCTCCATGGTTATGGCGGCTAACTTGATTGAAAGCGGCGCTATTAAGCATGCTCTTATTGTTAGCGGTGAAAACGGTGGGCCACTTTTATTTCAAACTATTGAAACACTACTTAAAGACGATTCTATAAATCGAAAGAATATTAAAAAATACATAGCTAACTTAACAATTGGATCAGCGGCTGTTGCTTATACGCTCTCCCATAAAGACTTAGCTAGTGGTCATAAGCTAGTAGGCGGAGTCTCTATGGCCGATACTTCGGCCAATGTTCTTTGTCAGGGTGGAGGTGATACTCAGGCCCTCATGATGGAAACTGATTCAGAAGAGCTGATGAAAAAGGGCGTTGTTCTGGCTAAGGAAACTTGGGAAAGAACTAAAGCAGAGCTTGCATGGGAAAACTCAGATATTGATTGGGCCATTGGTCATCAGGTAGGAAAGGCCCATGAAGCTCTAACTATGGAAACGCTTGGCTTAGAAAATAAACAGACTTTTAAAACTTATCCCTTCTTAGGGAATACGGGCTCCGCGGCCCTACCGGTCACCCTCGATTTACTAAATCATGAGATGAAGATTGAAAAAGGAAGTAAGGTGGCCTTACTTGGAATAGGCTCGGGTCTGAATTCCATAATGTTAGGAGTTGAGTGGTGAAACCTGCATGGTTAAAAGAATTATATCCGTTTGAAAGTCATTTTCTAACTGTCGAAAATGACGGTCATAAAAATCAACTTCATTTTGTGGATGAAGGGCAAAAAAATGCCGATCCCATATTGATGGTTCATGGAAATCCTACATGGTCTTTTTACTATAGAGACCTGATTAAAGAATTCTCTAATACAAATAGAGTCATCGCTCCTGATCATATAGGTTGTGGCTTTTCGGATAAACCGCAAAATTTTGAGTATATGCTTGAAAACCATATCTCAAATATCGAGAGCTTAGTTGAACATCTTAAACTTAAAGATATAACTTTAGTTGTACATGATTGGGGTGGGGCCATAGGCTTTGGTTTGGCCACGAGACATCCCGACTTGATTAAAAAGATTGTTATTTTAAATACTGCCGCTTATACCTGCGACTATATTCCACCTCAAATAAATATTTGCCGTACTCCAATCCTTGGTGAAGCGGTGATAAGAAGCTTTAATGCTTTCGCCGGTCCGGCGACACATATGGCGGTAGAAAAGCCTTTAAGTAAGAATGTGAAGAAAGGTTACTTGCTTCCTTACAATAATTATAAAAATAGAATTGCCACTGCTAAATTTGTTACTGATATTCCAATGAAGAGAAGTCATAGGAGCTGGAAAACTCTGGAAAATATTGAGAACAAGTTGTCCGAACTCACTTGTCCAAAGCTTGTCCTTTGGGGCAGAAAAGATTTTTGCTTTAACGACTATTTTTTAAATCGCTGGAAGGGAATCTACCCTGATGCCAAATATAAAGTGTTTGAAGAGGCAGGTCATTATGTCATTGAAGATGCGGGCAAAGACCTGATTAATGAAATGAGATCTTTTATATGAATATAGCGGATAATTTAACAAATATTTCTAGTAAACTTCCAAATAAGACGGCGGTTAGATTTCCTGTTTTAAATGGTGGTGAGTACGAATACAAAGATCTTAACTTTAAAGACCTAGAAGAAAAAATAAATCGCTATGCTAATGGCCTAGTTGATACGGGATTTAAGAAAGGGCAAAAGGTCTTACTATTTGTTAGACCATCTCTCGAATTTCATGCCCTTGTCTTTGCTATTTTTAAAATAGGAGCGGTTCCTCTTCTTATTGATCCCGGAATGGGTAGGAAGAATTTGCTTTCGGCAATTAAAGAAGTCGCTCCTGAGGGACTTGTGGCCGAAGCGGAAGTCCATTTCTTAAGTCTCTTTTTTAGGGACGCTTTTAAGTCTGTTAAACATAAGATCACAACCAAAGGGTTGACTTGGGGAAAAATGAGAAGACTTTCGGAGCTTCAATCTTTTTCTAATACTTTTGAAGCAGAACAGCTTGAAGAAGATGAGATGGCCGCAATCCTTTTTACTTCCGGAGGGACTGGAAGACCTAAGGGTGTGATTTATAGTCATAAAATATTTTATGAGCAAACAAGAGTACTAAAAGAGCTTTTCAATCTGAATGAAACGGAAACCGACTTACCGGGCTTTCCACTTTTTAGCCTTTTTACTTTATCGATGGGAATGACCTCTGTTATTCCTGATATGGACCCGTCAAAACCCTCTAAGGCAGACCCAGTTAAGTTAGTAAAAAATATTTTAGATACTAAGGCGAGCTTCGTGGCCGGGAGTCCTGCTATTTGGGAAGGACTTGGGAATTATTGCCAAGAGAATAAGATAACTCTTCCTTCGGTTAAGTACCTAGTCATGTTCGGGGCACCAGTTAGAAATGAAATTCATAGAATGTTTAAAGAAATACTACCTAATGGAACGACTTATACTCCTTATGGAGCAACTGAATCTCTACCTGTCTCTAATATTTCAGGTAAGGAAGTTTTAGAGGAAACAGCTGAATTAACAGAGAAGGGGATGGGAACCTGTGTTGGAAGGCCTGTTCCTGGAACCACTGCTAAAATTATCAAATATGTGGATGGTCCCATCCCAACTTTAAAGCAGGCCACTGAGCTTGGAGTCAATGAAGTCGGTGAAATTATCATACAAGGTGATGTGGTAACAAGATCATATTTTAATTCTGAACATGAAACTAACGCCGCTAAAATTTATGATCTAGATAAAATTTGGCATAGGATTGGAGATATGGGGTATCTCGACAATGAAGGGCGACTTTGGTTTTGTGGGAGAAAATCTCATAAAGTAGAAACTAAAGAAGGGCCTATGTATACAATCCCCTGTGAGGCGATTTTTAATAATCACCCTGCAGTTAGGAGGAGTGCCCTAGTTGAAATCAATCAATCCCCCAAAATAGTGATTGAACTAAATAAAGAATCAAAAAAGATTTCTAAAGAAAAGCTCAATAGTGAACTGGTGGAACTTGCCAATAAATATGAGCATACAAAGAACATAAAAGACGTTTTTTATAAAAAAGAATTTCCCGTTGATGTTAGACATAATATCAAGATTGATCGGTTAAAAATACGCGATGAAGTTCAAAGAGGAAGACTATGAAGATACTTGTAACTGGAGCTGGAGGTTTCCTCGGAAGACACTTAAGCAAAGCCCTAATCCAAAAGGGTCATACGGTGATTAACTTCTCCCGAAGCGCTTATCCTGATCTTAAGGAAATAGGAATTGAAACAATTCAAGGTGACATCTCAGATAGTGCAACAGTAGAGGCTTCACTTCAGGGAATAGATGCCGTTTTTCATGTGGCCTCGAAAGTCGGGATTTGGGGCAAGTATGACGATTATTTTAAGACCAATGTTATTGGGACTCAAAATATTATCGAAGCTTGTAAAAAGCATGGAATTAAAAAGCTAATCTATACCAGCTCTCCTTCTGTTGTTTTTGGAAAAGAAAGTCTATGCGGTGTTGGAGAGGAACAAGACTATCCTAAGGAGTATATTTCTCACTATGCTCAAACAAAAGGTCTAGCGGAGCAAAGAGTATTAAAGGCCAATGATGAAAGTCTTGCCACAGTCGCCCTTAGACCTCATTTGATTTTTGGACCTGGAGATCATCATATCTTTCCTCGTATTGTTGAAAGAGCTCGAACAGGAAAACTAAAAAGGGTAGGCGACGGAAATAATTTAGTAGATGTTATTTACGTTAAAAATGCTGTGGATGCTCATATAAGTGCTTTCGAAAAACTAGAGCCTGGTTCTAATATTTCAGGAAAGGCCTATTTCCTTGGACAGGAAAAGCCAGTCAATCTTTGGGAGTTTATAGACGATATTTTGGTTAGACATAAGGTAGAACCATTAACGGACAAAATTTCTGACGGCGCTGCTTATAGGATAGGCTGGTTGATGGAGAAAGGTTACGGTCTACTTGGTATTAAAAAAGAGCCACCAATGACTAGGTTTATGGCTCTTCAATTATCATGTTCACATTATTTTAATCATAAAAATGCAGAGAATGATCTAGGTTATATTCCTAAAGTTCATATTAAAGAAGCCCTAGATGAAACGGTGAGGTTATAGATGCTGTTTAAAAAGAAAGATGAAATTAACGACGAGTACGAAACAATTATAATCGGTGGAGGTCTTGCAGGACTAACAGCCGCCAATAAATTGGCTAAGAACGGAAGGAAAGTATTACTTCTAGAGGCACATAATAAGCTTGGTGGATTCGCTACCTGGTTTAAAAGAGCAAAAGGCAACCATATTTTTGATGTTTCACTCCACGGTTTTCCTGTGGGGATGATTAAGACTTGTAAGAAGTACTGGAATAAAGATATTGCTAGTCGAATAGTTCAACTTAAAGGTGTGCGCTTTGTTAACCCAATGTACGAGCTTCAATCAGACTTCACTGTTGAGGACTTTAAAAGTAAGTTAACAGACCATTTTAAATGTCCACAAGAACAAGTGGATACTTTCTTCAATGAACTCATGAATATGAACTATTATGATGCTCCTAAGATGACTAATGGAGAGCTTCTTAATCATTATTTTCCAGACAGAAATGATGTTCACCGTTTTTTATTAGAGCCTATTGTTTATGCCAATGGTTCAACTCTAGAAGACCCAGGAATTACTTATGGAATCGTATTTTCTAACTTTATGAGTAAGGGTGTATTTACCTTTGAAGGGGGGACCGATCTTGTCATTCAGATGATGAAAGAAGAGCTTCTTAAAAATGGCGTCGATATAAAACTTCAATCGAAAGTCGATCGTATCGTAGTAGAGGAAACACCTGAAGGGAATAAAGCTGTTGGTGTTGAGCTAAAAGGAAAATTGATCAAAGCTAAATCAGTTCTTTCTAATGGAAATATTATGAGCACCATCTTTAAGATGACTGGTGAGCAATACTTTAAACCAGAGTTTATTGAAAAAGCTAAAGAAGTTAGACTTAATACAAGTTCCTGCCAGGTATATATGGGAATTAAAGAGGGAGAAACTCTACCAGAGATAGGAGATCTTATCTTTTATTCAGAGGCTCCAGAGTTTAAGACCGATGAACTTCTAGATATCAACACGAGTTCGAGAACTTTCTCAGTTTATTATCCTAAAACTAGAGATGATGGACGCTATACAGTTGTTGCTTCTACAAATGCTCGTTTTGAAGATTGGAGTAACTTAACTGAAGAAGAATATGAGGCGGAAAAAGAAAAAATGATTGAAGATACCCTTTGTGCTTTAGAAAAATTGGTTCCCGGTGTTCGTGAAAAAATCGACTTTATTGATGCGGCAACTCCGACTACGATTAAGAAGTTTACTCATCATGAAAAAGGCTCTTCTTTTGGAACTAAGTTTGAAGGACTCGATATATCAATGAAACTTCATAAAGAAGTAGACGGACTTTTTCATTCAGGAAGTGTGGGCATTATTATGTCAGGATGGCTTGGAGCCGCGAACTACGGAGTAATTCAATCTTTTGAGGTTGAGAACTATTTAGACCAAATTAGCTAGGAAAATAATATGATGAATTTTGAAAATCAAAGAGTGATTATAACTGGTGGAACTAGGGGAATCGGAAGAGGAATTTCACAAGAGTTCTTAAAAGCAGGAGCTACAGTTATTGCTACTTATGCTGGTAACGATCAAGCGGCTGAAGACTTTAAAAAGGAGCTTGGGGATCTTGGCGAAAGACTTGATACTTATAAATTTGATGTAACAGATACTAGTGCCGTGGAAGATTTTTATAAAACGGTAGAAGATAAATATCCCTCTATAGAAGTTCTTGTTAATAACTCTGGAATCCGAAAAGATTCGATGATGGCCATGATGAGTGATGAAGATTGGAAGAGAGTTATGGATGTAAATCTTGGAGGAACATTTTATATGAGCCGTGGGATTATTCGTCATTTTATGAGTAATAAATATGGAAGAATTATTAATATGAGCTCAATTGGTGGAAGTTTAGGGTTAGCAGGACAGGCTAACTATGCGGCCTCAAAAGCGGGGCAAGTGGCCATTACAAAAACTCTTTCTAAAGAAGTAGGTAAAAAGGGAATTACGGTAAATGCTGTATGTCCTGGGTTTATCGATACTGAACTTATTGATGACCTACCGGAAGAGCAAGTTAAGGAATATAAAAAGACTGTCCCCCTAAAACGATTTGGAAAACCTTCTGAAGTTGCCCATGCCGTGATGTTTTTAGCGAGCAAAGAAGCTAGTTATATTACAGGAACAACTCTTGAAGTCGCAGGCGGACTATAATGGATATTAAAGACCTAATTCCTCAAAGAGAGCCTTTTTTATTTATCGATAGAGTCATTGAAAAAGGGGATACTCATATTCACGCTCAAAAAACCTTAACCGGTGAAGAGGATTTTTTTAGAGGGCATTTTCCTGGGAACCCCATAATGCCTGGAGTTTTAATGTGTGAAGCCTGTTTTCAAGCAGGTGCTGCTCTTCTTTCCGGTGGTGAAGGTCTTGGAGTGGTTACTCGAATTCGCGATACTAAGTTCAAGGGAATGGTTAAGCCTGGGGACGTCTTAGATATTAAAGTTGAAATGGAAGAGAGGCTAGCTAATGCGGTCTACTGTAAAGGGCATATAGAAGTAGCAGGAAAGAAAGTTGTACAAATTAAATTTCAAGTAGCAGAGGTCTAGGTGGATTTTTTAAAAGTTAGTGGAAAAACATTCTTTATTACAGGTGTGGCCAATAAAAAGTCAGTCGCTTATTTTACAGCAAAAGGGCTCGAAGAAAATGGGGCTAAGTTAATTTTCTCAGTTTTAAATGAAGAAACAAAAGAGAAATGTGCCAAGCTTTTTCCAAACTCTGATATTTATATTTGTGATGTAGAAGATGAAAACTCTATTGCCGATATGGCCTCAGAGTTGATCAAAAAGGAAGTTAGGCTTTCAGGATTTGTTCATTCAATCGCTTTTGCCAATTACTCAGAAGGAATCAAACCTTTTCATGAAACAAAAGTAGCGGATTTTTTACAGGCCACAAATATTAGCTGCCTTAGTCTTGTGACCTTAACTAACGCTCTGAAAGATTGTTTTGAAAATGATGCCAGCATTGTCACAATCTCTATTTCAAATACGAGGGCAACGAGTTATGGCTATATGGGACCAATTAAGGCCGCCCTTGATGCTAGTGTGGATTTTTTAGCAAAGTCATTAAGTGAGTTTTCATCTATTAGAGTAAATGCTGTTTGTTCGGGACCTCTTAAAACCAGCGCCTCCGCTGGAATTCCTGGTTATATTAATAATTATATCTTTGCTGAACAGTTAACTCTTAGAAAGCAGGCCCTAAAAACTCAGGAAACTGCGGACACGGCCCTCTTTCTATTAAGCCCTAGATCAAGTGGGATCAATGCAACGGGAATTGTCGTTGATGCAGGAATGGCAGTTAATTATTTTGATCAAAATGTAGTTAATAAGGTCGCTGATTCTATTTAATAATTTTCTAGAGAGCGTAGTCGCCTAGAGTTTCAGAGAAGTATTCCCAGTAAAAAAGTGGAGGGCCAAAGCCATCTAGGTTCATCCATGGATCTCCCCAATTTAAAACTCCAGACATATGATCAGGGTCTACCATTTGCGCGTAAGTTACGTGAGCTGCTCCGGTAATGGCTTCATCACTTGGGCCAGCATAGGCATTAGTGGTTCCACCACCGAGGACAAAGGTACCGTTTCCAGAGCCGACAAAAAAGCTTGTCGTTGTCCCTGTTACAGCTGAACACAGCCCATAATTATTAAAGACCTCTGGAGAAGTACCAGCAGCTACACCAATAAAGCAGCCCGCAGTTGAACCTCCACCTGTGGCAGTAATATCACCGTGGGTATAGGAGTTATAAATTTCAAAAACGGTACTATTTTTATTGGCATGGCCTACATAACCGCCAACATTAGTAATTCCTGTTACATCACCCTTTGAAAAATTTCTTTTAAGTTTTCCTCGGTTTATAAGTCCGACAAAACCGCCAACTCCGGTTTCTCCAGTTACACCAGAGGTAACAACGGCGAAGTCTTTTACTTCAATACCATTATTAGAGAATGATCCAGCAAAACCGCCGGTATTATCTTTACCTGTAACACTTCCAGTAAAGCTTCCAATTTGAAAGTCGACAATTGAGCCCGCATGGCCAGCGTCCATATCATTTCCGCCAAGAAGACCGACAATACCTCCGGTGGCCCCAGAGCTAGCGGCTTGATTCGTTACCGTACCTTGAAAATGAAGCCCTGCGATTCTTGTTTCAACATTCTTAATAAACATGGAGCCAAAAAGACCGCCAGCGTTTACACCTATAGCATTTCCTGTGGCGGAGCTATTAGTGACAGAAATTTTTGAAACTTTAAAGGCAAACCTTTCGCTATGACCACCGTCTGAAGTTCCATCATCTGTAACAGAACCGGCAATTATACCAACGTCACCATGAATATTTGTTAGGTGAACATTTTCTACATAAAGCCATTTATGATCGGTGAAATCAAAGAAGTTTAAGTCTTCAATACTTCCCATCCCACCATTCGTATCAGATTGAATTCTTCTAAAAAGACCATAATGCTCACTTGCATCTGGGTTACTGCAATTGATATTCATGATGGTATAATTATTTCCGCGAAATTGACCCCAGAAAGGATTGGCATTTGATCCAATTGGCGTAAAACAACCGTTAGAAAAGTCTATATCTGCTCCAAGTTGATAAGTTTTACCCATTAAAAAAGGCTCATCACCAATAGAGTCCCATTGCCCAGGAGAGGTAATGATAATGGGGTCTAAAAAAGATCCCGTATAGCTCTCACCAACGCTACTAATTAAATCTTCAAAGGCCAGAGTCGACTCAGTGGTCGAGTCGATATCTTCCCAGTTAGCACCTAAGCCTGTTAGGTTTGTTAAATCTAAAATTGCGATAGCTGTATGATAAGTGCTGCAACCTCCGGCGGCACCAATACCATGATTATTTCCTGTAATTGGGGTATTAATAAGAGCGCCAAAACAATCATCTCCGTAAACTGTGTCACTTGTCGTATAAGACTGCTGGAAACTTCCTCCATCAAGATAACCTACGAGTGCTCCAACTTGGGTTGGTGTTGTGTTGGCATCTACAAGAGTTCCAGTAAAGTAAGCATCCGTAGTATTGGCATCTCTGCTATAGCCAATTAAACCACCGATTCGATCTGAGCTGGCATTTGATGAAGTAATAACCCCTGTGGAGAAAACTTCATTTAAATTTAAGGTACCGGTACTGTTATCGTAGGCATATCCAATAAGGCCGCCTACATCAGAAAAAGCAGTTCCATTTGAAGTGGTAATATTACTTCTAGAGTATGATTTTGATAAATTGATAGTAGCAGAAGTGCTCGCTTCTAGGTGACCAATGAGTCCACCGCAAGCACTTAAGCATTCTACAATTTCTCCAAGAGATCTGTTAGCATCTAATGTTAAGGTTCCGGCCGTTGTATTTACTTTTCCAATCAATCCACCGAGGCTTAATCCGGTCGTTTGCTCTAAATCCACATCCGTAATATTACCGATAATTTCAGAGGTTCCTCCTCCGTCGTAGAGTCCTATTAGACCACCAATATCCTGAGCACTAGAAAATATTTCACCGCCAACTTTATTGTTTATTACTCTTGCAGCGGTTGCATTTCCAATAAGACCTCCAACCTGACTTCTTGTGGCAGGTAGAGGGGAGGCGGCTGATCCAATGAGTAGATCGTTGATAACGACACCGTAGATTTCGGTATTGGCCGTAGTTGCATTACCAACAGCGCCACCAACTTTATTACCGGAAGTTGTTGATGAAATCGTTATACCATTTATTTTTGAAATTCTTAAATGGTTATCGTCGGCAAGAGTTCCTATAATTCCACCGATAGATTCAAAGTTATCTCCTATATCTATGGTGACATTATTTAATTCGATGGCATGATAATTTGAACCAGTTCCGCCCCCAGCAGTAGTGGCTCCAATAAGTCCACCGATGCTATAGTAAGGACCAGTTGAGCCGGTAGTTGTGATATCAATATCGGTGCCTTCGATTAACTCAATTGAAGTTCCTGGAAGGGTTAGCCCAACGAGGGAGCCAATGCTGCTTCCTTCAAAGCTTGTGATAGAGATATTATCTAATTTTATATTTTCAACTTCTACTTCTCCATCAGTACCATCAATAGAGCTAAAGATACCAAGTGGGCTTGTAGGAGTTGATGCATTAATCGTGATATTAGAAAGAGTATGACCGTTACCAATTATATTTCCAGTAAAAGTTCCCGAAACGACGGCCGTGGGGAATGTTCCAAAACTTGTAAAATCTAAGTCTCTTTGAATTTCATATTTACCTGTAAGATCAGCTTCAATTCCACTAGCACCGGCAAACTGTGCAGGAGCACAAATAATATACTCATTGGCGGCCGTACTAAATGGGGAAGCTGCATTTCCTTCATCATTTAAACAAGGATCGTTATGAAATCTAACCTTATTGTCACCGACACCCTGGGCAGCTCCGCCTTCATATTTTGCAGCTTTATCTTCGATGCTCCATCCAGCGTATGGATTAATAATGGTATAAGTTTCTACTGAACCGGCACATCCGGCCTGATCAAATAGCTCAACTCTAATAGGGAAGCTTTCATCTATCCAACCGACTAAAGGAATTCGAAGCTCTGCTGTGGCCTCAGTCATCTCTTTATTAGCAACTGTATCTTGATCAATACATCTGCTCGTCAGACCGGGACCGCCAAAAGCTCCATCTGGAAGAGAAACTCTATAGGATTCAGCAACAGAGGCGATACAGTTTGAGTCATCGTCATCATAAACGCCTTTATCATTCGTACATTTTACTGGAACAAATTTTTTGGGTTCTCCATTAGACTCTTTCGTACCGGCTTCACCTAGGAAGTCATCATTACAACCGCCATTACTTAATTCAATATTAATGGCCACGTCTCCACCGAATAAAGGCATGTCTGGGGTCGAGCCGCAAAGAACATTTCCTTCTAAGACTTGACCATTTCCGTTACCTGTTACTCCGTCCCAAGTAATGGCCACAAAGCCCCATACTCCATTTGAAACGGTGACGGCCCCTTGGCCATCGTATGTCATATTAAGAGTTTCACCAGTTGTATTATTGTAACCAAAGATTTTTGTACCACCGGTCATTCCAGGAATACCGGACTCAATACCACCTAGAACCAAGATATTGGCCTTTGTTGTATCTTTACTAGCTCCTTTTCCGCCGCAAGCAGAAAGGGTAGTAACTAATAGAATGACGCTTAATAGTTTTATAAACATTTATTCCTCTACAGAATGTTTATCGTCATATTCATAGGTATATTTTAGCCGTGATCAATGGGTATCTGATTAGAATAAGCGGTTAAGGGAAAAGTCCCTTAATATTAGAAGGTTAGGAGTATGAATTAGGTGTATAGAAAAATAAATAATTCAAAAGCGCCCACTTGGGTAGGCGCTAGTACTGTAGGTGCTTAATTATTTTGAAGTATCGACACTTATTTTAACGGTCATTGGCTTATGATCAGAGCCTTCACTATTTCCAAAAACATGAGAGTCATAAACCTCTACACCTTTTACAAAAATATAATCGAGATACTTACCAAAAGTTTTCATTCTTTCGTGTCCATTATCAAATTTGACTTCAGTCATTCCGGACTCTCGAGCAAACTCATGTAAGTATTTCATTTTCTTTTTCGACCAAGTATTAAAATCTCCGGCCATGACTGCAGGTCCATCGTGGGCGGCAAAGACCTTTGACATATTTTTTAATTGGTGACGTAGCTTTCTTGAGCTAACAAAATTGATGGCGTGAATATTACCTGTAAGTAAAGTTTTATCAGTTCCTTCTAGGGCATATTCTGTATAAAGAACCATTTTTGGTGTTCTAATAAAGGGCTCCCTATATTTTGATCTTTGCCAAAACACTCGGATAGGTTCTACCTTCGCAGCCGTTCCGACACCTGTAGGAGTCTCGCTTCTTTTTCTATCTATAAAGGAAGTGGCCATATGATAGCTAAAAAGTTCATCTTCATAAAAAGTTTGAAGCATAAGATGATCTAACCAAAGCTCTTGAAGAATCAAAATGTCATAGTTTGGAGTTAAGTTTTTGTAGTCTCTTTGCCAGTCAGGCTTATCACCTTTATACATATTCCAAACAAAGATATCGATCTCATTTGGATTAAGTGTGTTTCTTGTAACAAGTTCTGATCTTTCTGTGTTGATTTCGATCATGACCTCGTCATTCTCTGGGATTTGCCAGCGCCATTTTGCGTCTGCTTGCGTAGCCGAAAAAGCGAATGCTAAAAGCATAGAGATTCTTAGAAGATTTGCCATATCCATTCCTTGGAAATACTGAACCCATCCAGGGGCAGTCTAAATAATACTTACATAGCTTATCGGGGCAGTTTTCACGAATAATTACGAATAATTACAAACCGTTAGACACCGGTAAATATTTACAGTTGTTTTGGTAAATCTGTGATTTCTTTGCCAAAATTTAGGGATATCGAAATTGAAGACATTGAATAACAGAGGAAATAAGTATTTTAAAAGCGGCTTTATTGACGACCATGATGGCGACCTTTTTTATAAGCTCAAATAGTTTTGCAGGACCTGGGGATATTTTTGATAACCTCAATATTTTCGTTCCAAAACATAAAGATATTATGACCTCAATTGGAGAACCCAATAGAGCTGATCTTAATCCTGAAAATATTAGAATTGTCGTTTGGAATATGTATAAAGGACAGAATGAAACTTGGAAAAAGAATTATAAGTTTCTGGCCAAGAACCGCGATATTTTAATGCTCCAAGAAATGTATCTTGATGAAAAAATGATGACGACTTTTGAAGAAGATACGGATCATGAATATAGAATGGCCACGTCATTTATCTATAGAACAGGAAATATTAGAACTGGTGTTGCTACGGCATCCACCATTTCTCCAAGTAAAGTTTTCTATCAGCAATCAAAAGTTAGGGAGCCTGGAATCAATACACCTAAAATGGCTCTTTTTACTTTCTACCCAATAGCGGGAAGCGAAAAAGATCTACTAACTATTAATATTCACGCCATTAATTTTGTCTCGACAACGGGACTGGCTAGACAAATTAAAGACATCGAAGAAGTCATGAGAAAGTACGATGGACCTATCGTCTTTGCTGGAGACTTTAACACTTGGTCCCCAGGAAAATTTCGTTTTGTTAGAATGATGGCCGTTAGAAATGATTTAAAAGAAGTTAAATTCTCTAAGGACGATCGAATGTATAAATTTGGATTTCCATTAGACTATGTTTTTTATAGAGGCCTTGAGCTTAAGAAAGAAAGAGTTTGGGGTGAGCTAAACGGTGCTGACCACAAGGCCATGGAAGTTATCTTCTCTTTAAAGAAATAAGCAAGTTAACGTATTTTTAATAAGTTGAGGGGTCTATTGACCCCTTTTTTTTGCACTTTTTTTATCCTGCTTTTGACCTATATTTTGACAGCTTTTTTGAAAAAACTTTAGTCATCCTAAGTCCTCGTTTTGATTCATATATTATGTGAACATCTCTTCATATTTACTTCACATTTGATCGATTAAATCGGCCTTAAAATTTAAATACTATAGAGGTAAATCCGATAAGGAAGAACATGATTAAAGGTTTGCAGTTTCTATTCATCTTAACTTTTATGAGTCTGTCGATTACAGACTTATATGCAGCATGTGGCGCGAATACGCGCCAATGGGAAGCTGATGCAGCTTCGGATAATTGGAACACTAATAATAATTGGAATGCGGCGAATCGTCCTAACTCTGCTGGAGAAAATGCTCTGATTGTTTCCGATTGGTTTTTTCCTCGCTACCCAAATAGTACTTATACTTTAGGATGTATTGATATTCAGTCCGGGCAGTTGACCGTTACAAGAAATAGAACGGTAACTTTAACGGGTGACTATTTTAGAAACCCCAATAAGAACTCTCTTATAATTGGAGGGAATACTTGGGAAGTCTTTATGAATGGGACGGCGACTCAGGAGTTTTTAAATGTTGACCCTATCGCAAGACTTAGAATTGGAAATGGAACTACAGTAAATATTAAAGAAAGTTTTAATGTCACAAATCGATTTCAAATTGATGCTGGCGCTGGAACAATTAATATTAGTGACACTTTTACAATCGATAGCACAGCCTCAGATGTAACCATCCCAAGTTCAGCTACAGTAGTTGTTAAAAACGGGGCGACATTTAGAGTTTTAAGAAATCTTACAGTAAATGGAGTTCTTAAAATTGAAGGTGGCGGTTTACTAGAAATTGGAAGTGGAAGAACGCTTAGTGTTCCTTCTGGTGGGGTAATTCAGTTGGCCGGTAGTCCGGGGAATGTAGCTAAGCTTGATGCTAATAATTCAGGAACATTTACTTTTAATGTTGCAGGAGATGTTAATGCTAATTATTTTAGTATTAATAGAACTACTGCCGCTGGGATGAATGTCACAGGTAATATCCAAAAACTTGATAATGGTGACTTTCATTTTATTGCAAATAATGGATACGCCATGACTCTAGGGGCAGCAGTTACAGCACCTGGAAGTTTTTCTAGTGTTGGTTTTTATGATGAAGGTGCTAGCGGTACTCAAAGAAATATTAATGCCACAAGCTTTAATGTTTCTAATATCAGTGTTTCAAATTGGAGTGGTCTTGGGGATACGGCAAATGAAACCGATCCAAATGGAAGAATTTCATGGGGAACAGAAGCCACTGCAAAACTTCAGATTGTAGATCGCTCGGGAGCAGGGGAGCCAGCTGCAACTATTAATACGAGTTCTGGCGATACTCAGTTTATGACCATTGGATTTTCGATGACAAGCACTGCTACTTCGTCGTCCGATATTCAGTCCATTAAATTTACAATTGGCGGAGTAAATAATGCCGCTGATATCGATGTCATGAAAGTCTACAAGGATAATAATGCTAATTGTACCTATAATGCTGGGACCGATACTCAAATTGGATCTGATCTAGTTCCTATTGGTTCCCCTGCAGAAGCTACCTTAACTTTAGCTGCTAGTGATGTAACAGTTAGTGATACCACAGAAAAATGTATCTTTGTTTTCTTGGCCACCTCAGCTTCTGCTCAAGATGGAAGTACGTTGGCAGTTAGAATCGCTAGTACTGATGATGTTGTTAATGAGCAAGACTATGATTGGTCAACTTCTGGTGGACCACCTCTTCAAGGGGGAATTTCAGAGATCAACGGCTCAGGAGTTAGAGTATGGCATGGGGGTTATGGTAATCCGACAACCGGAGGAAGCTTCGCTCAGAATAATCAATGGTCCCCTGGGACCTTTCCAACATCAGCAGTTGATTGTCAGATTGGAGAAGGGTATTCCTTTCCATTTTTTCCAAACAATACGGAGAGGGCATGTTTGAATGCCACCTTACCTGCAAATGGGCGAATGAGCTGGGCCAATAGAACGACAACTTGGTCAATCTATGGATCACTAACTGTTGGTGCCAGTTATACTTTTACTCAGGCCGGAAATGGTACCATCGCCTTTAAAGGAGCCGGTAACCAATCAATTACTTCTGAAACTGATTTTCCAGGAAACGTAACTATTGCCAATACAGGCGGAAGTGTTTGGCTTAATACGGACTGGACAATTTCTGGAGACTTTACAAATACAACGGGAACCTTTGTTGTTACAACTGGAAATACTTTAACGATTACCGGTGACTTAAATATCAATGGTGGAACTTTTGAAGTTGAGCCGGGTGCCACTTTAATCATGGGCAATAATTCAACAGTGACTGTTGGAGCTTCCGGTACGATTAGGGTTCTAGGTACAGCGGCTCAGTCTGCTAATATTACAACCGCGGGAACCACTGAAGATTGGAACATGGTGGTGAATGGAACGATCGCTGCTCAGTATTATTCTTTTTCCAATTTAAATACAACTGGTGTCGTTATTAATAGCGGTG
Organism: Halobacteriovorax sp.; assembly: GCA_002720865.1. GTDB lineage: Bacteria > Bdellovibrionota > Bacteriovoracia > Bacteriovoracales > Bacteriovoracaceae. The sequence goes on along the minus strand of PBIO01000011.1, from coordinate 417,790 downwards.
CTTCAATCGATACCTCTTACTATCTTCAGAATGGGACTTTCTCTTATCCTGTAAACAATACGACAACTTTTTTAACACTTAATAGACAAATTCCAGGAAATGCCTTGAGTAACGTGACCTTTGATTCAGGAGGGTCCGCAAGAACTGGAATAACGAATATAACGACAAGTACGGCAGCTGGAACTTTAAATGTGTCAGACTGGAATGGGGACTGGGGAGGAGAGTCTTTTGATAATGATCCTACCTATAATGTAACTTGGGGAACTCAAACAAACACATTGGATGTTACTCAAGATGCAACGACCTCTGGGGGAATGGATCAAGGGAGCTCTTATGTAATTGGGCGCTTTGCTTTTAAACAAACTCAGGCCGGTACATTTAATGATACTGATATTACGGAGCTGGCTTTTACTCTTTACGGAACAGGTGATGCTTCTGATATTACCCAAATTAAAGCGTACTATGAAACTGATTGTAATAGTGCTGGTGGTACTCTTTTAGGTTCTGCAACTTTTTCAGGTGTTCCTGCAAAAGCGACAATCTCAAATATTACTGGGGCTACTGTAGCTGCTCACGCCACTACACCACCTACGGTTTGTATTTATGTAGAAGCGGATATAGCGTCTTTAGCAACAGCCGATGAAACACTTGGTATAAAGATAGATTCAAATGCCCATGTGGTTAACTCTGAAGGTTATGCTTTTAATGGAGCCGCTTCGCCGCCAGTGGACTTAGGTGCTGCTAGAGCAATTGTTGGTTCAACAACAGTTTGGACCGGTAATACGAATACAGCGTGGAATAATGGTGGGAATTGGAATGGCGGTGTTCCTAGCTCAACTCTCAACTGTATTATTAACTCAGCTACAAATAATCCTTCTATTGCAGGTATCACGGCCAATTGTAAATCTCTTACCATTGGTAACGGTACTCTTAGTATGAGTGGTGGGGCTACTCTAAATCTTTATGGGGGCTTTACTAATACAGGTACCTTTAATCAGAATGGTCAAACCTTTAATATGGTGGACGATGGAGTTAATCCAACGACTCAGACAATTGATACAACTTCAGCAATAAGCAGTTTAACCTTTAATAAGACTGCCGGAGGATCCGTTACGATTGGTTCTGGTACTTTAGAATTCACTAATAATCTTAACTTCGGAGCTGGAAATAGCTTTGAGTTTTTAGTTCAAGATGGGCGGACACTAAAATTAACTGGCGGAGCAACAGTTAGTTCTGCCACTTTAAAAGTAGAAGGCGGGGGAACCGTACAAGTTGCTTCAGGTCAAACGATGACTGTTTCCGGTGGTACTTTTAATATGGACGGTGTCGCCGAGGCCATGCCAAACACCGAAGCGGAAAGCTATTATTCTAACTACTCTTCAAAGAAAGCAAAAATTGAAGCGGTATCAGGTAGCTTTGGATTTAATGCCACCTCTGGAACAGTGGCTCTTGATGGGTTTGTTTTTGATGGGCTTGATACAAATGGCCTTAGAATTAATGGAACGACGGTTCTTTCAAACATGGATGGAGGACAATTCGCTGGCCTTTCTACAAGTTACGCCTCCGTTAAAGTTTTAAATATAAATACGACTGGAAGTATTCCAAGTTCGGCCACTAAGATTGGTATAAACTGGGAAACAAGTGTTGCAACTGAAGGTGATACTCCAGCTAATACAGAAAACTATCAACTAGCATCTTCTACAGGCTGTGGATCTCAGACCATGGACATAACTGAATGGTATGGGGATTGGTATTATGAAACGTCTACTTTTGACGTAACCACTAAAGTTAGCACAGCTTCATGTAATATCAATTTTAATGGTTCTGTTTCGGCGATTAGTCTCTTAAGTTATACGGCCACTCCTTATAATGGTGAAGTTGATCTTGAGTGGGAAACAATGTTCGAGCAAAACCACGACGGCTTCAATGTTTTTAGAGCAGATGAAGATGGGGAAGAGTTCTTACAGATCAACGGAGACTTAATTAGAAATAATTTAAGTTCTGTTTCTTATAAAGGTAAGTACCGCTTCGTAGATAAAGATGTAGAAAATGGAAAGACCTATCAGTACTACATCCAAGATGTAGATTATTATGGAAACACTGAGCTACACGGACCTCGAATAGTTACTCCGCTTGCAAGTCTTGGTTCAGCTCCAGCTGCCGGCGGCGATGTTAATGACGGTGGAAGTAATGATGATGATGGAGAGTCTGATGTTACTGACCCGGGAAGTATTCCTAACCCGTCGTTTAAAGATTTAGGAGATGGAGTTCAAATCCTTTCACAAACTTCAACTCACCTTAGAATTAAGATTACGCCTCCAGCTTTGAACAGTTCCGTAAGCAGTTGGAATGCATTGTATAAAGAACTATCTATGTCCAGTTATTCAAAGACTCAGGACCCAGGGAAACCAGAACTATTAAAACGTACACTACTTGTTGAAGTATATTCCTTTGCCACGGGGGCAAGTTTACAGAAAATAACTAATTCAACATCAAACCTAGGGGTGCAGTTGATTCAACCAGCGCCAGATTATGTGTTAAATGGATCTAATCAATTAGTAGCGCAATATAGCCTAGATTCAATTTTTTACGGATCTAATCAGTACTTACCAGGCTCATATGTCACCGTTGAACCAGGACTAATAAGTGTTAATGGGAAAAAATTCTTAAAACTTGTAGTTGATCCTCTTTCTTATAATGCCTTTACTAAAGATTTAAACCGATTAGATACGGCCGTTGTTGATATTGGAATTAATGGAAACTCGTGGGAAGTGGACCCACCTGCAGATGCTACCGATTATAATGCCAATATTGTGGCGAATACTTTAAAGATCGATTTTTCTGCTAAGGGCATGATTGAGCTTAGCTATGATGATATTGTAAGCAGCTCAACTGAAGCTCCTTTTGAAAATAAGGCAACCTCGACGTTAAGACTATATAATGGGAACTCAGAGGAACCTCTTTATATAGTTGATTCCGACGGCGTATTTAATTCTGGAGATAAAGTTTATTTCTATGGAGACTTTGTTGAATCAAAAGATGATTCTAAAAACCAACGAGTCTTAAGTACTGACGATATTTATAGCACCGGTAATTCACCCCTCAGGTTTAGCACCATTGATGGCTCGGTGACGACAACTAGGGTTGGAAATGATCAGAACTCTGAGTACACCGTAGTCGCTGATGAGACTAATGATATTATGATGTACGAAGGTCTTGGAGATAATGAAGATCATTTTATTTGGAAGAGACTCGTTGGAGCGGCTGGTAATGATACTCTTAATATGAGCTTTAACCTTCCTCAGCTTGATCCAAGTTATGGGACGGATGTAGACTTAACTCTTACCTTGAAAGGTGCGAACTTAGATGTTGGTGAGACTGAATTTGATCATCTTGTAGAAGTTTATGTAAATGGATCGGGAACTGCTAATCATAGCTTTCAATTTTCAACGAAAGATGTTCAGCATTTAAACTTTCAATTACCTCACTCTCTCTTCGTGGCCGGAGCCAATACTATTACTATTAAGGTTCCTGGAACTAATGCCACGGCCGTAGGAGTATATGAAAAAGTTTATATTGATAAATTAGCGATGACATATTTTGGTAGTAAGTCTGCAGTTTCTAATAGAGTTGAGTTTACCAATGATGATCCAAATACCGTTGTCACCGTTGATAATTTCACCAATAGCAATATCGAGCTTTGGGATATTTCAAACTTAGAAAGTCCAGGTTATGTAAGCGGAAGCACTGTTTATAGTACTGATGGAAATGCCACTTATAAGATTGACTTTGAGGCCAATGATAATTCTGAAGAACTTGGAAGTAAGTATTACGCTGTTACTGCTGGTAACTATTTAAAGCCAACTGGTCTTAGTCTTTCTTCTGGTTACGAGCTCCCCCTTAAGTCCTCAACTAATAGAGCGGATCTATTGATAATTGGGCGTAAGCATTTAACTGATAGTGTTTCAGCTTTAATCGATCAAAGAGAGGCACAAGGCCTAACAGTTAAAGTTGCAACTCTAGAACAAATCTATTCTGAATTCTCTAATGGGAAAACTTCTTCTCAGGGTATTCGAGACTTTGTTAACTATACACAGAATAGCTGGTCCGTTCCTGCTCCAGGATTTTTATTAATCCTTGGTGACGGAGATTATGATCCTACAGATAAACTGGCTTATGGTGATAAGGAAATTGGCGATATCCCGATGAGGCTTGAAGGCTCGAGGTTTGAAGATTATGCCAGTGATCATTATTTTGTGACGGATTCTAGCAGCTATCTTCCAAAGCTTGCTGTGGGAAGAATCCCTACCAATAGCTCCGCTATGCTAAAAGCTTATATTACAAAAATGATTGATTATGAAAATGGAGTTTCAAGACCTACTGATGGAATCTTAAGTCTAAACTATATTGCAGGACATGAAAAAGATGCTTCTCAAGATAAGTTTTCGGAGAGAATACAAGAATTCACAGAGATGTCTTCTAGGTTTTCTAATAGCACTATCGATCATTATGTTGAAGGGGGAAGTGCCCAAACAAAAACAGCAATTTTAAATAAGCTTAATAATGAGACTCCTTTTCTTATGACTTATATGGGTCATGGAGCTCCTAATAAATGGACGGAGTTAACTAATACTGATGCGGATGCGATGACCAACTCAAAACTTCCTGTTGTTATGGCCTTAAACTGTAATAATACTTATTTTTATGAGCCATGGAGAGATGATACTTATCGAACCTTAGGTGAGGCCATGATCTTTAATGAGAATGGTGGAGCTATTTCTTTTATTGGTTCGTCAACGACAACCACTCCTGCGGCTCAATCTTATTTTGCTAAAGCCTTTTACGGAAAACTTATAGAGGCCACTAACAAAACTTATCATAGGATCACTTTAGGAGAGCTTCTTCAGCGTTCAAAAGTCACACTTGGGACTGACAAATATTCTAAAGATATTATGAAGTCGACCATGCTTTTTGGTGATCCTTCAATGCCTTTACCTGAGGAGCTCTTTGCTCCGCCCCCAACTCCGTCTAATGCAAATCCTGTTGAAGGTTCCGCTGGAGGAGGTTGCTCTGCCGTTGGTAGTGAAAATGGAAGTACTGGTCCATCATGGCCAGAGGGTCTATTAGAGCTACTTACTCTATTTGGAATCGGCTATATCTTAAGACGTCTTCAGAAGAGATTTTTAGCTTAAATTCTAGCTAGTTAGCCATGTTGTATTAAGTGCATACCCGCTTGTCATTAGCGCCCTAAATAGCTAAATTCCGGTTACATGACTAAAGATAGAAAACCCAATATTTATGGATACCCTTTGCCCTTATTAAGGCAGGTATTAGCCGACAATAAACTTCCAAAGTTTAATGCTGATCAGATCTATAACTGGGCCTTTAAAAACTTTAAGTTTGATCCAATCGAGTGGACCAATATTGGTAAAAAGACTTTAGCCTTTATAGAAGAAAATTTTGATACGACAGTTCCCAAAATTGTTTGGAATGGTCTTTCAAAAGATAGAACGAGAAAGTTTCTTCTTGCTATGAGTGATGAAAAAACAGTTGAGGCCGTGGCCATACCTGCAAGAGATAGGCTTACTCTTTGTATCTCCTCACAAGTTGGCTGCGCCATTGGTTGTACTTTTTGTCACACTGGTACCATGGGACTTACTCGTCATCTTGATGCGGGAGAAATTGTAGGTCAGTATCTTGCGGTTCAAAAATTTTTGACAGATAAAGGCGAGCCTCGATTATCTAATGTTGTTTATATGGGACAAGGGGAGCCGTTACATAATTTTGATAATGTAAAAGCATCCGCAGAAGTATTTATTGAACCAAAAGGTCTAGGATTAAGCCAAAGAAAAGTAACACTTTCAACTTCTGGGTTGGTTCCGCAAATAGAAAAACTTTTGGATTTTCCCCCTGTGAATATCGCTATTTCATTGCATGCGGCCCATGACGATATTAGAACGGAGCTCATGCCAATTAATAAGCGTTATGACTTAACTAAGTTATTTGAAGCGATTAAGTCTATTCCACTTAAGGCCCATAGAAGAATAACTTATGAGTATATTTTAATTAAAGATCTTAATGATCGTCCCGAAGATATCGATGGACTTGTTGGTCTACTGCCAAGAAAAGAATCTAAGATTAATATCATTCCTTTTAATGAATACCCCGAGTCTGAGTTTAAAAAACCTAGCAATGAAACGATAAAATGGTTTATGGATGAGCTAAATAGAAGAGGTATTGTTACAACGGTAAGGGCCACGAAAGGAGATGATATCCTGGCAGCGTGTGGACAGCTAAAAAGCCATTCTGAGAAAGGCAAAATAAATCTTTGGTAGCCTCTCGGACGAGTAATCCTCTCGGATTACTTTTCCCACTTCCAGTACTGAACTTCAGGAGCTAATTCACCCTTTTTTGATGATGGGTTTCTACCTAGCATAGTAGACTCATCCTCTTCCTCTTCGGAAGCAAGGGCTCGATCTTTTTCCTGAGTTTCTTGTACCTTATAGTTTTCTTCATCCCATTTAGTATCGCCTTTAATCGTAGGTTCGCTATGAGGATGAAGTCCGAGCTTAATCTCCGGTGCCTTGTACTCGTCGGCATTTGCGGAAAAGCTTAAAAGAATAAGGAAAGCAAAAAGCATTTTCATTTCTACTCCAGTTACCTGTCTTATCGGATATTTTAACCGAATGCTTGAGTCCTTCGAAATTTCGGCTATTTGAGGCTCCTAAAACTTGTAGGAACCTCCCGAATTTGGGACAATATGCGAGAACCATGGAAAGGTTAGAATACCGGCGTATAAGCCCTTGTAATCATTGGAGTTGATGTGAGTAAATCCAAAAATAGAGCCGTCTTTGGCGTGCTTTTTCTCGTTTTTCTCTTCTTTATAATACTTATGATTTTTGCCACCTATACAATGCAGGTGCTCCAGGACGAGAGTAGTGGAATGGATGCATTGCGTTCTAAGGGGAAAATCGGGGTTATAGAGGTCAATGGAGTGATTATGGACTCCAAAGATACTGTGGAGCTTTTGCATCGAGCAGAAAACGATAAAAGTATCGAAGCGATTATTGTGAGGATTAATTCTCCTGGGGGAGCAGTTGGTCCCTCTCAAGAAATTTACGAAGAAATCAGAAGAATTGATTCTGCTTACGATAAAAAATCTAACGATAAAAAAGCAGATGACTCCAAATCAGAAAAAAGTGGAAAGCCTATCTATGCTTCCTTTGGAACAGTGGCCGCAAGTGGTGGTTACTATATTGGAGCAGCGGCAAGAAGAATCTACTCCAACCCTGGAACGATGACTGGTTCTATTGGTGTGATTATGGAGTTCATGGATTTATCAAAAGTTTATGAATGGGCAAGGGTAAAGCAAGAAACAATTAAGGCAGGTAGGTACAAAGATGTTGGTCATCCTAATCGACCGATGAAGCAAGAAGAAAGAGATCTTCTCGAGGGAATGATCGACAATGTTCATGAACAATTTAGGGCCCATATAAAAGGACCAAGAAAAAAGAAGCTTAAAGCAGATCTTATTGAATTATCTCAAGGGCAAATCTTCTCTGGGGAGCAGGCCATGAAGTACGGACTTGTTGATCGCATGGGTTCCCTTTGGACTGCTGCTAGGGAAATTCACGAAGAAATGAAGCTTGATGGTGAAATGACAATTAAATATATCAAGAAGAAAAAGAAAGTTAGTGTTTGGGAATTTATGGACAGCTTAGAGCAGGCAGCAAGCCATTTAAATCACCAAGTAATGTTTAATAGAGTTCCACTCTTGCTAGCTAAATTTCAAAAATAGAGTTTATGGATTTATATCTCGCATGGTTACAAGATCATTTATTAGCAGTCGTCGCCGTAGTTCTGACGATCGTGCTTATTTATCACTATCTAATTGAACGAGATACTGGTGTAAAACTATCTAAGAGATATAGAAATTCTATTTTTGAGGCTCAATCAAAAGTCTTTTTGAATGCAACTCAATATTTGATTTCAGGAAATAAAGACTTAGCGATTAGAGAGTTTCTAAATGCCGTCGATATAAATAGGGAAACCATTGACACTTACTTTGCCCTTGGTGGTCTATTTAGATCTAATGGAGAAATTGAAAAGGCTATTAGTATTCATCGTAGCTTGATAGCCAGAGAGAATATCTCAGAAAGTGTAAGGCTTCGGGCCTTAAAAGAGCTTGCTTTAGATTTTGATAAAGGTGGCTTTTTAGACAAAGCAATTGAAACCTATAAAGACGTATTAAAAATTAATAGAGACCAGTATGAAGTCATTCAGTCCTTATGCCGAATCTATGAAGATCTAGAAGATTGGGAACAGGCTTATAATTATAGAATTATGCTTTCAAAAGTGGGTCATGAAAATCAGGCGGAGACCATCTCTCATATTCTCGTGCAAAAAGCGAAAATTGCCTTTGAAAAGGGAGAGTTTAAAAAGTGTCACGAAGACCTCGATGATGCCTTTCGATTTGCTCCATCTGTATCTGCAAAAATCTTACGATTAAAACTTTTTTTAGCAGACGGTGATTTAGAAGGGGCAAAGACTTTACTAGTTGAGCTTTTAAAAGAACATCCGATGTACGCTTCATTTATCTTTGTTTCTTTAGAGGAAGGTTTTAGAGGCGATGAAAATACAATGGAAGGGTATAAGGCTAGGCTTGGAATGCTTAGAGATTTCTTTTTGGATTTAGATGATAAGGAGTTATTAGAAATACCCTCTGTAATTTTATCAAAAGTTAGACTTTTAAAAGAGGCTGGAAGATCAATAAGTGCTCATGAAATATTGAAAGACTGGATGGGAACTCATCCTCAAAGCACAGAGGTCATGAAAGCTGAATATATAAAGCTATTAATAGAGCTAGAACGTTACGAAGAGGCAGTAGAAAATACCAAGGATTTGTTAGAAAATTTACATCAATCTTTAACTAAACACTTTTGTAGTCAATGTGGATATAACTCCGACAGTATTTTTTGGAGATGTCCACAGTGCCACGAGTGGGAAACGATTAAGTTTAGGTGGAAAGTATAATGAAAAAAGCTATCGCGATACTCTTCTTTTTCCTTTTACTCTTGCCTTCTCATAGCTCCTGGGCAAAAGCTAAAAAGGATATGATTAGATTAAGCTACTTTCGACCAATTTTTGGGCATGTTCACAGAAACCCATCAAAATATTCTAGTTCACTTACAACCATTAGCTGTGGGCATCCAGTTAAAGTTTATAAGCTAACACCTAAAAAAGGACGAGCAGTCACTTTATTTAATAAAGTTTGGCACTATGTAAAAGTTGGTCCCTATGAAGGTTATATTGATAAGAAATATTTGGCCTCCTCAAAACCTGATTGTTTTCAAGATAGATATCCCAAATTTTTTGATTCGTTAGAGCTTGATCTTACTGAACTTTACTATTGGGGACGACTATACGATCAATATGTATTTGGAAAGTCGAGGGTTAGATAATGAAGAAATTTGTACTAATAGTGATACTATTTTCTTTGTGTGCCAGTGCTGAAGATAAGAAAAAATCTCACCTAGACTTTGATTCTATTAAATCAGTATTAAAAAATGATTTTCTAACGGAAGAAGCTAGGAAAAATCGTAAGCAAGAACTTGAGCTAGATAAGGCCAAACTGGCAAAAAAGAAAGGGCAGTATAATGCCCCCGATCGCAGTGACTTTTGGACTTTTTTTACTGAGTACTGGTTGGTTAAAAATGCTACGATTTTAAAGTGGGACTTTGAAAAACCAGACTATGCGCTAGATGATAGCTTTAAGTTCTTTTTGGAGAAATTGGGTTATTATGAAAAAACATTTAGAATCCTTCTCGTAAACACCCCGAATATTACTCATTTTGCATTACCGTCAGATCCTAATGAGTATCTTTTTATTATCTCTGTACCGTTTATTAGAACCCTTGATTTAACAAAACTAGAGATATCCTTATTATTATTCGAAGATATGTTAAGAGCAGATAATGGATACTTTGTTCAGTATGTGAGCTCAGATGATTTAAGGCAGCTAGTAGGAAAAAACTTTTTTGATAAAAAGAAAATAAACCTAAAAACCTTAAAGAATTTATCAACAAAGTATGATGAGATAATATTTGATAAGGGTTTTAATTTTCAACAGCAATTCGCTATTACAAAGAAAATGGACCATATCCTTAAAACAGACCTACAGCTTTGGAATATGTATTATAAGATGCTTCAGAAGATTGATGACTTGGTTAAGTCTAATGTCCTCTATAAGAAGTATAATCAAATCTATCCTTCTCCTGAATTGCAAATGAATTGGCTTAGGCCTAAAAAAACGATTCAATAAATTATGAATATTTGGGAACTATTCCGAAAACTTTATTACACCTCTATCTTTAAGAACTTTGTTTATTTTATAAGTTATTGGCTCTTGATCTTAGTTGTACATCATATCTTGATTTCCTCCGCAGCCTTTTTTCATTTTCAATTGGGACATAGACTAGGAACAATTGAAGAATGGATATTTGAAAAAGGTTGGGAAATTATCCTCGCGACAAAACTTATTTGCTCATGGTTAATCTTGAAATTTATTAGTATTAAATCTGACTCTAGGAATCCACTGAGAGATATTTTTATTAAAGGCTTCTCTTGGCCAGAGAAAGAAATTTTTGTTTTTACCATTTTCTTTTTACTGATTACTATTTTTATTGGAGATCCAAAGAAAAGTAATTTGGTTTCAATATCATTTATTAAACCCTTTCTTTCTTATTGGGGAATCACATTCTTTTTTCTTACGGATATCATGGTTTTTAATTCTTTAAAGACGATACATCCTTTTGGAAAGATTGAACGTTGGTTCTCCTATATTATTTTCTCAGCAGTGCTCTATCTATCGAGCAAAACGATTTTTCTCTATGGATTAGATTTAGGGTTTAACTTATACCTCATTGCTTTTATCAGCTTTTACCTGTCAGACTGGAAGAGGGAAAACTGGACTATTCCGGCCTTCTTTTTATTAACTTGCATCGCACCACTCTCTGCGATCCTCGGTTGGGACCCAATCTGGAAGGGAAGCTTTACACCTATGGTTTTTTCAAGACCCCTCACGTCAATAAACTTGAGCTTAATAGTATTTGTCGCTCTTGGTTATTTCTTCTATAAGTCTCGAGATGATTTGAATAAACAGTTATAATGATGCTCTAAGGAGAATTCATGAATACTGCAGAATTAGATATGTTACAAATTATTTTAGAAAGTGGGATTGTCGTTAAATCCGTACTTGCATCGCTTATCTTAGCCTCATTAGTTTCGTGGGCCATCGTTTTTAAGAAGCGCTCTCTTATAAACTCTGTTGAAAAGAATAATGAAAAGTTTATGGAGCTCTATAAAAACTCAGCAAAAATAAGTGAGGTCTATGAAAAATGTAAAGAGCTTCCTTTTTCACCTTATAAATCCCTTTTTGAACATGGGTATAAAGAACTTCAAAAAGTTAAAGGAAGTAATAAGGATGAAAAAAATTTAAAAGAGCATTTCTCTGACTTTGGCTTAGGTGTGATTGAAAGAGCACTTAAACAAGGAGTTAATGAAACTAATTTAGAACTTGAAAAACTTCTCTCTACTTTGGCTTCAATTGGTTCCATTACCCCTTTTATAGGACTATTTGGTACGGTTTGGGGAATTATTGATTCCTTTACGGGAATCGCTGGTGGTGGAGCAACTCTGGACGCCGTTGCCCCAGGAATTGCTGAAGCTTTAATTGCAACCGCTGTGGGACTGGCTGCCGCTATTCCAGCAGTATGGTTTTATAATCATTACAATTCAAAGAATGCAAAACTTAATACGGATATGGAAAGTTTTGGTCAAGAATTTTTGAATGTGGTCGAAAGATCTTTGGTATAAACTATGGCTTTTAATGTAGGCAAAGAAAAAAAGGCGATTTCAGATATTAATGTTACTCCGCTTGTGGATGTGATGTTAGTTCTTTTAGTTATCTTCATGATTACAGCTCCGTTAATGTTGAATGGCATTAAGCTTGATTTACCAAAAACTAAAGAAGTAAACCCACTGAATCTCAACACTACTCAAGTCGTTCTTTCCTACACATTAGAAGAAGAGCTTTTTATAGGAAAAGATAAAATGTTAAGAGAAGAAGTGATTGGAGAAATAAAGTCTCAATTTGAGAAAAATAAAACAAAGACTTTATTTTTAAGAGCTGACTTTGGAATAACCTATGGAAAAGTCGCAAAGCTTATGAGCTTTTTAAAAAGGGGAGGAATTTCTCAGATTGCCCTTGTAACCGAATTGGAAAAATGATCAACTCATTTATGCAAAAGCCCTTAAAGATATTTTTGGGGCACTCTATTTTCCTGCATCTTTCAATCGTTGGCCTTTGTATAGGTATTACAAAGCTAATGAATATTTCATTTGAGAAGAGAGTAAAGGCAAATATGGTTCTTGTTGAAAGTTCTGTACGAATCGATATGGTGGCGATGCCAAAGCTTACAATTAAAGAACTACGAAATGTTAAGCCCATGGATTTAGGGGGAGATAAAAGTTCAGCAGCGAATAAGCCCCCTAAAAAAATAGAAAGTCAGAATGATAGTAAAATTGAATTTAATAAGAAGGCTGAGAAAAAACTTAGCTTTATGGAACGAATGAAGCTACTGGCTAAGCAAAAAGCTAAAGTAGAAAAAACTAAATCAAAAACTAAAACGAAAAGTAGCTCATCAAAGGTTAGTGCCCAGACCAATAAAGAGCTCCAGGATCTTGTTCTTGCCGGAAATAAATTAAGTAAAGGCAGCAGCATCGTCGGCAGTGGCGCGGGAGCTACAACGGCTTTTCAGGGATATGTCTCAGAAGTAACGGGTCATGTGAAAATGAACTGGAAGTTACCCAGTTATTTAATCAACAAAGATTTAAAATGTAGGATAAAGGTTTTTTTGTCAGCTAACGGTCAAGTTTTAAGAACTGAGGTTTACGAATCCAGTGGTAACGAAGAGTATGACAGAAGAGCAATAGAAACAATTATGAAATCGTCTCCCTTTCCAGCACTATCTAAAGAAATTAGAGCGCGTGGAAATAGAGGGGACCTAGTTTTAGGTTTTCCATTATGAAGAATTTTTTTATTTTAGTAGCCATTATTTTTAGCACGACATCCCAGGCGCAATTAGTTATTGGAGCGGTTGGTGAAGCTGACCTTGAGTCATCTAAGTTTATGATTGAAATGCCTAACGTCACTGTTCAATTGACTTCGGCGGAGTCAAAAGCCGTCGGTGAGTTTGTTGATACTATTAATAATGATTTTTCTTTTTATAAAAAAGAATTCAATGTGGTTAAGGGAATTGGGGCAAATGGCTTTAATGGACCTGACTATGGGTTTTTAAAAAAACAAAAGATTTCTTATTTTACAGAAATTAAAGTTTTTCGAAGAGGACCGGCTCTTAATTATGAACTGCATACCTATAATGTTGGTACCAAAAAGAAGTTTATAAACGAAAGGGGAACTTTTCCTAGCTCAAATATTAGAGAAGTTGCTCACCAGGTGGCCGACTATATTTACCAGGGCATTATTAAAAGACGTTCAATCTTTCAAAGTAAAATATTATTCGTTAGTGATAGAACAGGGACACGTAATGACCCAAAGAAAGAGCTTTATATTATGGACTTTGATGGAAATAACAAAAAGCAACTAACTTTCCATGGGGGGACTGTTATTTCACCTGCTATCTCTCGAGATAGAACGAGAGTCATCTATAGTTTGATTAGAAACTTAAAAAGTAAGAGAAAAAGAAATATAAACCTTAGAATGCTCGATTTAAGAACTGGAAAGGATATTCTGCTTTCCAAAAGAAAAGGAATAAATTCCGGAGCAGTCTTTATGCCTAATAATGACAATAAGATTGTTCTAACTCTTTCCCACCTAGGGAATGCGGAGCTTTTTATTATGGACCTCGGCTCAGGAAAGCTAAAAAGGCTTACTAAGCATTACTCCCCTGATGTGGACCCATCAATAAGTGTGGATGGTACGAGAATGACTTTTTTATCTGGGCGTCCAGGAGCGGCCATGATTTATACGGCCCATACTTCAGGAGTTGAGAAAAACGTTAAAAGGATCTCATTTGTCGGTAAATACAATGCTACCCCTAGATTTTCTCCAGATGGGAGGGAGATCGCATTCTCCTCTTGGCTAGATAATCGCTTCGATATTTTCCGTATAGATGCGGACGGTAATAATCTCAGTAGGTTAACTAAGGACTTTGGTTCAAACGAAGATCCTAGCTATTCAAATGATGGACAGTTTATAGCGTTTTCTAGCCAGAGAGTCCTTTCTAGGACCAAGGCCGTCAATAATATATACATAATGGACCGTGATGGAGAGATTTTAGGCTCTTTAACTAAGGGATTTGGAAACTGTATAACTCCCAGATGGACTAAGTAGCTGTAATCACTAAAATACTGACCAAAAGTTTAATACCCGAGCATTTTTATCTTGTAAAAAATTCAGACATCCACTACACTGAAAGTGTCTTACGCGATGCGTTATCGAGAGAAAACTAATTTTAAAGTGTACAGGAGTTAAACGATGAGTGAGCAAGTGGAAAAAGTTTCAGCAGAAATTGAAAATCTATCGACCATTTTACTATCAACATTAGACGAAGCACAGTTTTTCAGCCACTTAGCTGGATTTATGGCGTCACAGTTAAACTGTGAGAGAGCTAATATCTATGTAGTTAAAGAAGATTCAAAGGCCATCCTTATAAGTGAAAATGCTCAGCCTTCTGACGGTTCACTTGTTTTAGAGAAGGGACATGGACCAGCCGGACATGTTATTCGCACTAAGAAGCCTTATTTTTCAAATAACACTCAAAGAGATCCACTCTTTCAAAAAGAAGCCGAGCAAGGAGTTGTATCAGAACTAACACTTCCTATTGTTCATGAAGGAATTGTAATCGCAACTCTTCACCTTCAAAACTTAAGTGATGAGAGAGAATTTTCTCGCGACGATATGACAGCAGCTCTATCAATTTTAAATGATCTAAAGAAGCCGCTTTCAAATATTAAGATGTACTTACAAGCTAAGTTCTTAAATGAGTCACTTCTTCGTCAAATTGAATCTAAAGAAAAAGAAATTCAAGAAAATAAAACAGGTCTTCAATTAGCAGATACTTATAAAATTGAAGAAAAAGAAATTATCGGAAACTCTGAAGCAATGAAAAGACTTCTATCAATCTCTGATAGAGTCTCCCAAAGTTCAGTAAACGTTCTTGTTACGGGTGAAAAAGGTGTAGGTAAACAAATGGTTGCTCGCCGAATTCATTGCAGAAGCGACAGAGGTGGAAAATCATTTGTTAGCATCGACTGTACAGCTCTTCCTGAAATCAGACTTGAAGCAGAAATCTTCGGTGAAGAATCAGGTGACTTTACAAGCCCAAAGCTAAAGCATGGTTTAATTGAAGCAGCTAACGGTGGAACACTTTTTATCAATAATATCGATAGACTTTCACCAGGTCTTCAATCAAAACTAGTTCGATTCCTAACTGAAGGAATGACATTTAGAGTTAATGGGCAAATGCCTTATAAATCAGATATTAGATTAATCGTAGCTACTTCAAAAAATATTGAAGAACTAATTGAAAGCGGAGAGTTTAGAGAAGATCTTTACTACTCAGTTAATACAATGAGCCTAAGTGTTCCTTCTTTAAAGGAAAGACTTGATGATATGGAAGCTCTTTCAAACTTTTTCTTAAATCTAGGGAAAACAAGAGAGCAGCAAAAATCACTTTCTCCATGTGTTATCAAAGCTCTTAAAGAGTACAATTGGCCAGGAAATGTGAGAGAGCTTCAAAATGTTATGGAGCGTGCTTATATTCTTTCTGATGGAATTATCGTTGAAAGAGATCATCTTGCAGACTCAGTACATAAAGTTGAAGAGGTAAATGAGGAAGAAGAAGATACATCTTTTAACTTTACTGAAATGACTCTAGATGAGTTAGAGAAGAAGCATATTTGCTTAACTCTAGATCACTTAGGCGGAAATAAAACTAAAACGGCAAGAATCTTAGGAATTACCGTTAAGACTCTATATAACAAGCTGCACAGCTACGGAATGATTGCTCCAAAAGAGGCGTAAACCGCAGGTAAATTGGACAAAACAAACTGTATTGTTATTATAGAAATTCGGAGGAAATATGGCGAAGACAATAATTGAAGAAGGAAGCGCAGAGTCAGCAAAAGGTGGAAGAAATTTTAAAACTTCCCAAGACGTTGAAGCCTTCTATCGCTTTGTACACGAAAATGGTCTTAGAAGAGAAGCACGTACTGTTTTAGAATCAGTTCATGCCAAAATCAAAGAGATCAATAAGAAGTCGAAAAAGCGTGGAAGAAAAAAGTTACAATAAAAATTATAAAAAAATAAGTTATAATGGATAAGCCTGCTTTTGCAGGCTTTTCTTTTTTAAGGAAGATGGCATGGATGTCCCAACTAAAGCACGAGTCGTATTTGACCCCATTTACGGATTCATTAAACTCACTGAACTAGAATACGAAATTATTCACAGCCCTTTTTATCAAAGGCTTCGTTGGATAAAGCAGCTTGGCTTTAGCAGTTATGTTTTTCCTGGAGCAGAACATTCTCGTTTTGGGCACTCCATCGGTGTCATGAATAATGCGGATCGGATACTTAGAAGCTGTGGGCGAGCAGTCACTCAAGATGAGTTAATGAATCCTAAAGTAACTTCCAAAGAAAAAGTTTATCACCAGGCCCTTAGGCTTGGAGCCCTGATGCACGATTTAGGAACCTTTGCATTTTCCCATACAACTGAAGCTGCCTATATCGCTTTTGGAGAAACTACCACGACTAAAAATGGGAAAGGTTTAAAGGATGATCATGAAAACCTAGGAAGCTTTATAATAAAAAATACTGATTACGAAGGTGGGATTACCCGAATTTTAAAAGACGGTGGTCAAGATCCACAAAATATTTCTGACCTCGTCAAAGGTGTGGCTCCATCAATTATGGCAAATCAAATACTTCATTCTGAAATTGATTGCGATCGAATGGACTATCTTCTTAGAGACGCTCACTATACAGGTCTTAAATATGGGGCTTACGATAGAGATTATCTGCTATATCACTTTCAACCTATGACAGTTGATAATCATGAAATCTTAACCATTAAGCATAATGCTCTTCATTGTGTGGAAGACTTTTTAATGGCCAGATTTGCTTGGTACTCACAAGTTATTCGCTCCCCTAGGGGAAGTCGCTATGATGCGATAGCGGAAAAGCTAACTTATTTCTTTTTAGAGAAGGGATGGATTTATAGATATTCAGATCTTTTAGACATGATCACAAATGACGCTATGAAGTTTTACCAGTTTAACGATAGCTATTTTATGAATCTTGTTCAAACTAGATATATAGATGGAAGTTTAGATAAAGAGCCAAGAATGAAAGATATGGCCCATACACTCTTGCTTGAACGAGGAGCACGAACAGCTCGTTCTCCTGAATTAAAACAAATTCTTATCGATCAAGATAACTCTCAAGAATCAGACAAAATAATTAAAAGGGCTCAGGCAAAAGTAGATGAGATTCAATCCGTGCTTGATAAAAAAGGCAGTCCAGGTGACTGGGTTTTACCTGACCTCCCAAAGAAACAAATTATTTTTGTTCAGTCTCATAAAAATATTGTGAAAGAAGTTAGCGGAGGCAATGTTTTACTAACCAGAGATCCTGTTAAAATTAGTTACGAAAATGGTGATATTAAACTACTCGCTGAAGTAGAAAACTCGGTTATTTCTAGACTAGAGAACTGCTCAAACTATACTCCCAATGTGTTTTGCTCTGGTTCGGCCTTCGAACTATTAGTTAAAGAAGGAATCATAATCGAATAAATCCGATAGATTCACACGGACGGGCTAATATAAACTGACATAACCGGCCAAAGCTTACTCCTAATATTAATCTAGTAGCAGATTAATTTAACCATGATGGTTTTACCTAAAGTAATACAGGAGTAAGTATGAAGTTTAGTCTGTTCGGCCTATTGTTCCTTGGTCTTATCACAACAAGTTTTGCATCAACAGAAGGTCGGGTCGTCGACCATCCAACGGAAATTATTGTAGCCCTTAAAAAGGGAGAGAGTTTCGATAAATTGAATCTTTCTGCATACAATTCTTTTAAAGAACTCGATTTCACAGCTGAGCACAGAGGTGGTTTATATCTTTTAAAACTTCCTCAAGTCCTAGAAGCCAGCGAGTATATTGAAGAACTTAATAATCGCTCTGATGTATTATGGGCTGAAGCCAACCCTGTTTTTATTGGTAATCCAATGGAGTTTGCACCAAATGATCCGGAGTATGCAAAACAACATCATCATAAAATTATTCAAAGTGAGAAAGCTTGGGATTACTCCATGGGTGAGGCGGAAGTTATCGTTGCTGTAACAGATGATGGCTACAAAATGGATCATGAAGACCTAGCTGGTATTTACCATATTAATAAAGGTGAAATCCCTGGTAATAATATCGATGACGATGGAAATGGCTATGTCGATGATGTTTCTGGATGGAACTTTAATGAAGGAAATAATAACCCAGGCGTAAAAGGATGGAATGGATCACACGGTACTCATTGCGCTGGAATCGTTGCTGCAGATTTTGATAATGGAAAAGGCGTAGTAGGGCATGGACCGAAGATCAAGGTTATGCCACTTAAGTTTTATGGATCTAAGTCTTGGACCGGTGAAATGATCATGGAAACTTATAAGTATGCCGCTGATAATGGCGCTAAGATAATCACGACTTCATATAATGTTGATGGGATGTCTAAAAAGAAGATTTACCAAGAGGCTGTAGCCTATGCTTATAACAAAGGTCTTATTATCTTTAATAGTGCAGGAAATGGAAACGCAGAACAATCAGCAAGAACTAAAAATACTCAACTTATCCTAGTCGCTTCAACTCAGTCAGGGGCAGACTCAAGTAAACACGATCTAAGAAGTAAGTTTTCTAATTATGGTTATGGAGTAGATATTGCGGCTCCAGGGAATCCAATCTATTCAACTAGTAAGTCAGGAAAGTATGTTGATATGAGTGGAACATCAATGGCGGCACCAAATGCTGCCGGAGTAGCAGCTCTTATTTGGTCTGTGAATCCTGAGTACACTCGTGAACAAGTCCTGGCGAGACTAATGAGAGGGGCTGATGATATTGATACCCTAAATTCTAGCTTTAAGCATAAGCTAGGTAACGGGCGAATTAATTCATTCAATTCAATTGCTGAAGACGTAAAAGCTCCAACAGTAAGACAAGCTTGGTATGCCGATGGAAATAAAACTTTAAATATTCACTTACAAGGTATCTTAGATGCCAAAAGTTTTACTAGAGGTGGCATTATTTTAGAGTCTGATAAGGGCGAACTTATTGAAGGTGGATTAAAGGCCATTAATAAGTATGAACTTGGAACCAATATTCTGAGATATCAAGTAAATGCTGAGCCGGGAAATTATCGAATAAGAATGATTTCTAGGGCCTTCAAAGGACCATTTGGTAACGAGCTAGACGGAGATCGTGATGGAACTCCTGGCGGTGAGTTCATGTTAGATTTTGAAGTAGAGTAAGCCCCTGTAATTCCTGAGAAAAATATCCGACCGGAACATTTTTCTCAGGTTCCCTTCCTTTGAATAAAATCAGACACTTTGGTACAATATTGGGGAGGTGTTACAGGCAGTAACACGCCCAAATCAGGACGATTTGTGGAGACTTAAAGGAAGAGTCAAATGCTATCCCAGAAGCCAAATCTATCTTCTCAAAAGATTCAACACTCTATTAGAGATCAGAGTTTTTATTTGCAAGATGTAAGTGTCGACTTTGGAACAATTCAAGGTTTAAGAAATGTACAGCTGTCCGTTAATAATGGGGAAGTACTTTTTATCACAGGCTCCAGTGGAGCGGGAAAAACCTCTTTACTAAAAATTTTAACAGGTGAACTTGAGCCAACTAGTGGAGAAGTTATTCTTCCACCGAGAAGTAAGTTTATTGCTCCGGTTTTTCAAGACTTAAGATTATTAGAGAAGAAAACTTGTGAAGCAAATATGTGGGTAAGCTATGATCGCTCGATTCATGGTACCAAAAAAGAATTTCAAAAAGAATTAAATGAACTAGCAAGAGTATTTGGAATAACAGACAGACTGAAAATGAAAGTTGAGAATGCAAACGGGGGCTTAAAGCAAAAGGTTTCGATTGTTAGAGCTCTTCTTTCAAGACCTGATATTCTAGTTCTTGATGAACCCACAAGTTCTCTTGACTCAACAAATGCACAAAAGCTTTTTGATGTACTCAATTTTTATAATACCAAAAGAGGTTTAACTGTAATTTGGGCAACCCATAACCGAGAACTTGTGAAAAGGTTTAGCGGAAGGATTGTTCATTTAGACCGAGGTAAACTCGTATACTCAGGACATGCATGCTTTATTTAAATCTGTTTATAAATGTTTTGATTAAGAACCCTATAAAGGCGGTACTTTTTATCGTTACTGGATTTTCCCTTAGCTTACTATTGGGTCAATCGGAGAAAATTCAAAACAGCCTAATGGGAAGCCTTCCGAAGATGAATGAAACACCTCACTTCTTTGCGCTTATTGATAATAAAGTAAGCTCTCAAAGTATTAGAAGAAAGCTAATGGGTTTGCCTGGGGTTATGGGGGTTAGAAACCTACCAGGAGATAAAATCCAGAAGCAACTTCAAACGATTTTAGGGGATGTGGGGGAAGATCTGGCCAGTGAAGTCGGCATCCCAGATGTTTCAGGTCTTAAAATCTCTTTTGCTCCAAATTTAGAAGTTCGTTCTCAAAGGTTGATTAAACAATACTTAACCCGGCTTACTGGGGAAGATAAACTCACCATGGGTCCAACCATAGGTGAAGAGAAAAAGAATAAGAAATGGCTTACTTCATTTAAAGATTCGTTGAAGCTTAAGATTGGAACTATTGTGATAGCAATTGCCTCGATTCTATATTTGTTTTTAGGGTTTGGTCTTGGAACAGATCTTGGTCGTGAGGCTTATCTTGTGGAGAGATTCAGTCGTAGAAAAAATGTCATCCAAGTAACAGCAGGAATAGGATTTTTAGGGGCCTCAGTCCTAATGCTAATGCCTTCAATTCTACTTGGGAATGCGAACTTAGCTGGAATTGGAATCTTCTTTGGGTTAACTTTTATCGCCTATATAATCACAACGACTAGGGGATGGAGAACTACTTGAAGTACCTTCTTGCGATCGCCTTTTTTAGCTTTTGTTTTGCTGGTCTATCTGAGGCTGCTGTAAAAAAAACAAATCCCCATAAAAACTTGAGACAACATAAAAATGAATTAGCCTCCATTTCAAAACAAATTTATTCTTTGGAATCAAATTTAGGAAAAGGCAATAAAAGATACTTAAAAACTCTGGATCAGAGAAAGAAGCTAGAAGAGCTTATCGTAAAGCTTGATAATGAGATAAAGAGTGATCAAAAACTCAATGAAGAAAAAAAAGTAGAAACAAGAAAAAGATTAAAGCAAGTTTTAGTTCAGGGCTTCGGCAAGGTTAGTACACCCGCGCAAGTTTTGAGCAGGAAATTAGTACTCAACTTATTGAAAAAAGAGTTAGCTGAGCTAAATAGGATTCATAAGAAAAGAGCTAAACTTATCAAGAGCATGGAAATTTCCAAAGCAAAGTACGAAGACCTCCGTAGAGTTGAATCCGACTTGCTTAGCCTTATGAATGAAATGGAAGAGAGTAAGCGCGAAAAGTCTCTTCGTTATGTTAAGTTAAAAGAAGAAAAAGAAAAATTACGAAAAAAATTAAAATTTAATAAAGCTAAATCATTAGCGAAGAGAAAAAAGACAAAATTAATTTCAGAACGCTTTAGCACACCTCTCACTGATTTTATTGATATGGAATATGCCAAAAAAGGCGTAACGTATAAATTCAATTCTAGACAAGCTGTGAGAACTTCAAGAGCAGGAAAAATTATTCACACCGGGTCATTATCGACTTATGGAAATGTTGTCATGGTTGATCACGGCAATGAAGTAAAAAGCATCTATCTCGGTCAGTTTCTTCCTAGCGTCAAAAAAGGACAATCGGTTAATGCAGGAGAGTCTTTAGGTAAGACCTTTGATGTGGCGAAAAATGAAGGTAAGTTATACTTCGAAGTTAGAAAAAAGAACAAAGCACAAAATACAATCCTATTACTAGACAAGAATACGACAAAGAATAATAATCGACGTCGAATGTAAAGTTGGGCGGAGGACCCTATGCAAAAACTATTAATCACCTTATTGGGTGTAAGCACACTTTTTTTTAGTACACCGACTTTTGCCGCGAAAGACAAAAAAGCAAAGTCTAGATTTGAAAAGTTAGAGCTTTTTAATAAGGTCCTCTTTCTTGTTGAGTCCCAGTACTACAGAGACGTCGATACAGAAAAACTGATACAAGGTGCTATTCGTGGAATGATGAATACGCTCGATCCCCATAGCGCTTTTTTAGACCAAGATGTTTTCACTAAGATGCAAGAAGATACCAAAGGTGAATTTGGTGGCCTTGGAATTGAAGTAACTCAAAAAGATGGTGTTCTGGTTATCATTACTCCCATTGAAGACACTCCAGCCTATAGAGCTGGCATGAAAGCGGGGGATAGAATTGTTGAAATCAATCATGAGTCAACTGTCGGAATTACTCTGGAGGAAGCTGTCGAGAGGATGAGAGGGGATCTAAAACAGAAAATTCATCTTGGGGTTGTAAGAGATGGTGAAGAAAAAATAAAGCACTTTGAGTTAAAAAGAGAAATTATAAAGATTAGATCAGTTAAATCGCATCTTGTTGATAAGAAATACGCATTAATAAGATTGATTCAATTCCAAAAGAATTCGGGGGAAGAAGTTAGAAAAGCGATTCAAAAATATAGGAAGAAAACCAAAAATCTAGCAGGAATAGTCTTAGATTTAAGGGCCAACCCAGGAGGCTTACTAGAAGAAGCGGTTAATGTAAGTAGTATTTTTCTAAAAGATGGAATCGTTGTGTCGACAGAGGGTAGAGACCCTAAACATAAGGAAATTCGATATGTGAAAAAGACGGGGCATAAAGAACTGGATATCCCTGTTGTAGTCCTTATTAATGGGGCAAGTGCCTCAGCTAGTGAGATTGTAGCTGGTGCACTTCAAGATTCTAAAAGAGCAATTATTATGGGAACTCAAAGTTTTGGAAAGGGCTCAGTTCAGACCGTTGCCAAAATAGATAATGTTCAAGGAGTAAAGCTAACAATTGCACAGTACATGACACCTACGGGGAGAAAAATCCAGGCCGTAGGAATTAAACCAGATATTGAAGTTACTGACTTTGAAGGAAAGTGGGTTGATGAGAACAAGGTTGAAGGACGATATATAAGGGAAAAAGATCTTCGCAACCACTTAACGGCAACCATAGAAACCGCTGAAGAAAAGAAAAGAAGGCTTAAGGCTGAGAAGGAAGAGAGAAAGCGACGAAAGCAAAGGTTAAAGGACTTAAAAAACAAGAAAACTGCTAAAAAGCAGGATGATATCTTTAAAAAATACGATCCCAGTGAGGATTATCAAGTTATGCAAGCAGTTAAGTATTTAAAAGGCTTTAAACTTTTTAAGACGATGGTTAACTAGAGAGTAAGATGATTCCTGGTGAAGATAAAAGTGTTTTGAATAATACCGCGGAATTATTTAAGGCCTATGACTCGCTTTATCTTCAAGATAGCAGGGACGAAGATTCTATCAAAAAAGAATTTCATCTTTTTGTTCAACTTCACTTCATGCATGGGGATGAATATCCTCTTGATTCGAGTTTGAAGAGGGTCGAAACTTTTTTAAACTTAGCCAAAGGGCTGAGGTTATTTGAATTTAGAAAAAAAGCGATTATGCGATTTTTTGAATTGCAAAATAAAGATGTTCCAAGTTTACCTGAGAATGATGAACTCTTATTATCCTCCTGGAAAATGATATCTGAAATTGAGTACAAAAGATCGAGAGATCTTTTTAAAGAAGCAAATACGCAAAAAATTATAGAGCTAGAGAGAAACGGATTAAATTATTATAAAGCCTGCCATGTTGCCTATCCGCCAAATGAGGAAATCGGCCATGATAATATTCACCTGGACTCTCACCGGGAAGTGGCTGCTTTATTAAAAGCAATTATCCCTTACAGGGAAGATGGAAAATATAGGATTTTAGAATATGGATGTGGTGACGGTCGATTGCTTTGGGTCCTTAGACAGCAGTTTCCAAATGCCGAACTCGTCGCCACAAATATATTTGGAGATTGGGGAGTAATTGGCGCAGTTAAGAAAGATACTAACACGCATATAACCTCGCTTGCTTCCGTTGAAGATCAAACCTTTAATGAGAATGAATTTGATGCTGTTCTTAGTACAGAAGTAATCGAGCATCTTGTTGATCCAGAGGAAATGATTAGAGGGGCAAAGTCTGTTTTGAAGCCAGGTGGAGCCTTTATTATCACAGCTCCTAGTTTGCACTATGAGTTTTTAAGTAATAATCCAGTGACTTATGCTGTGAGTTTAGTAAGTGTTCTGTTTGAAGGGGTCCTTCCTCGTTTTCATAATATGTGGCAACCTCTAACTGACCTTCCCATTGTTCATTATGCTTTTTCTTATTCAGGTTTTAAAAAGATATTTAGAAGTTACTTTAGGGGCGCCAATGTTAAGACGACGCGATTTACGCATTTAAAAAAGTTTAGACTTGATAAAGTCGCTTCTAAAATTCCGATCCTTAATCGGTGGGGAGGACTAGTTGTCGCTTATGGGAACAATAATGGTTAGACCTAGGATTCTTATGGTTTCCCCCCATTTCCCTCCCCAAAAAACAGGGCTAAGCGATTACTCTTTTAAATTTTATGAAGAGCTGAAAAAAGTTGCTGATGTTAAAGTTTCCTCTGGAGATTCACCTCAAGGCTGGAAAGGCCTATCGTTGATTCGATTCTTTCTAGGGGTCTTAAATAGTCGTGAAGACACTTTATTAATTCAATATGTTCCTTATATGTACGGAAAAAGAGGAATGAATCTTCAGTTCCCGCTTTTGATCTTTATCTACTCTTTGTTCAAGAGAAAAAAGATCCAAGTCATGGTGCATGAGTTCAATTATCCTTACCTCGGGGATTTCAAGTCGCTCCTCTTATATTGTTATCATCAATTAATGGGAAGGCTTTTACTCCTAGCTTCAGATGAAGTTTTTTGTACTACCGAGCATTTTAAATTTTATCTTCAACCGAAATGTTTAGTTGAAGTCTTACAGTTACCAGTAGGAAGTAATATTCAAAAAAGTGAAAAAGAAACAGAAATTTTAAAGAAACTTAATCTTAGAGAGAGTGAATTTGCATGTATTTTTGGTAATTTTCATTCTAGTAAAGATTTATCTTTTGTGATTAGTGAGCTTAAAAAGACGGATTATCAGGTGATTCATATTGGAGCGAATAAAGAAGACTATCAAAAGAACTTAAGCTCTGTTCCTCAAAATATTTATCCTATAGGGTATTTATTAGAAGAAGAAGTCTCAGAGCTTCTATCTAAAACAAAACTTTTATTATGTTATTTCTTAGATGGTGCAACCCTAAGAAGAGGCTCACTATTGGCGGGTATTGAGCACAATACTCCAATCTTAGTAAATAAATCTAAAAACACAGAAAAAGAATTATTAAATTGTGAGAATATAAGCTTTGCCAAAGATAAGACGGAGTTCAGAGAACTGCTGGAATCCCTACTAAAAGCGCCTAAGAGACAATTTGCAAATGCAAATCCGTTTTCTTGGGAGTTAATTGTTAAGAAATACTTGTCGCGCCGCATAGGGTGAATAAGTTCAAGCTCTTGCTAAAATATTGCCCATGACAAGGCAAGAATCCCTTTCTGTAACAGATGTCGTTACCTCCATTAAACAGTCACTAGAATCAAACTTCAGAAATATGATGGTGGTAGGAGAAATTTCCAACTTGAGCTGCAGCTCGGGAGGACACTGGTACCTAACCTTGTCTGACGGTCAGTCTTCAATTTCAGCAGCTGTCTTCAAAGGGGATGCATTTCGAAATCCACTTTTAAGGGAATTAAAAGATGGAGACAAGGTGATATGTACTGGCTCTATTGGAGTCTATGGAAAGAGGGGAACTTTTCAGCTAATTGTGAAGCAAATCCAATTCGCTGGGGTTGGTGACTTAAAAGTTGAGTTTGAAAAATTAAAAAAGAGATTGGCCGCCGAGGGATTATTTGATTTAGATACAAAAAAGAAAATTCCAAGTTTTCCAAGAAGAGTTGCAGTCATTACGGCAGAGGGGGCCGCTGCTCTTCAAGACTTTTTAAATATTTATAAAAGAAGAAGTATTCAGATGGATATTGTTCTTATTCCTGCTGTCGTTCAAGGGGATGCTGCTCCAGCCTCTCTTAGAAATGCCCTTATGGCCGCGATTAAGACTAGTATGGATGCCCCTGAAGAAATGAAGTACGACGTTATCGTTTTAACGAGAGGTGGTGGTAGCCTCGAGGACCTATGGGCCTTCAATGACGAGGCTCTTGCATGGGAAATTTATAATTGCCCAATTCCCGTTATAAGCGCTGTTGGTCACCAAGTTGATTTTTCGATCTCAGATTTTGTTGCAGACTTAAGATGTGAGACACCTTCGGCCGCAGCAGAAACATTGACCGACTCTCAGACCAGAATTTTGCAAAAGTTAAACCATTGCAAAAAATCATTGGTGGGAACTATTGAACTAAAATTAGGTAGAAAAAAGGAAGTTCTTGAGGCTTCTAACCCACATACTCTTGTTGATCTCGTATGGAGTCTTTTCAATGATCTGCAAAAGTCTCTGCTTGATCTTGATATTAGGGGGAGATTAGAAGAATTAACTGGATTTCATGAAGCGTTGATGAGTTTAGATGAACTTTCAAGTCGAATGAAGTACTCAATAGAGACGAAATTGCGAAATACTGGAACAAAATTAGAGGGACTTGGGCAAATGATGACGGCCCTTGGACCTCAGAATGTTTTAGATAGAGGTTATACCTATATTCAAGATGAAGACGGGAAACTTGTTGGAAATAAAAAACAGTATAATGAATTAAAGAATGGAAAAAGTGTTGCTATTACATTTTCAGATGGAAAAGCAAAAGCTTTAGTGGCTAAGGAATAATTATGAGATATCTGATTCTTACTTTTTTACTTATAAGCGGGTGTGCCTCTGAGAAAGTGATAGAGATCAAGGCTCCGGTCTTAGAGAAGCAGGTCACTAAACCTGTAAGCCCTAAAAACTATATTGTTAGACCTGGAGAGCTTATCTTTATTAGTTTTTCTGACCTACGTGAGGGAAAAAATGGAGAGCTCTTATGTAAAGGGAAAAGCATTCCTTTCTATAGGGGAAAAGACGGGCTAGAGGCTTTTGTCGCGGAAACTTATTTTTCAAAACTAAAAGGTTACCACTGCATTTTCAAAGTTGGAAAAAAAGAGCATGTGGTGGCCCATATTGAAGTAAAAGATAAAGAGTTTCCTTCTGAGAAATTAAAGGTGGCTAAGAAGAAAATATTTCCGCCAAAGAAAGCTTTAATTCGAATTAGAAAAGAGCAGAAGTTTTTAAATAAAAACTACCGCTCTTCTCCGCGTTACCCACTATTCGTTAAATCTTTTAAAAAGCCCCTTGATTCTTTTGTAACAAGTATCTATGGCTCCAAGCGTTTGTATAATAATAAAAAGCAGTCTCAGCACTTGGGAACAGATTATCGTGCAGCGGTAGGAACTCCTATTTATTCTGCCAATTCTGGAAAAGTTGTGGTTGGAAGAGACCTCTACTATACCGGGAATACTGTAACTCTTGACCATGGACTAAGTATTTTCACCGTTTACGGACATCTTAGTAAGCTAAATGTTGTGGAAGGTGACTATGTACCCAAAGGAGCATTAATCGGCTGGGCCGGAGCAACTGGTAGGGTTACAGGTCCACATTTGCACTGGGGGGTTAAGGTTTATGGGAATTGGATAGAAGGAGATTCTCTTGTTGAAGCAACTCGTTGGTTGGGAGAGTAGATGAGAGAACAGGCCCTACCTCTTACTCAAGCACCAGACCTTCTTGAACTGAGATTGGCCGAAGTCTTTAACACGAAAGAAAAAAGTAGTCTTTTAAAGTTGATTGAAAGGCTTCCTTACCCCTTCAATATTGTTAACTTAAAGTCTGCAGTTAAAGAAAAAGAAACGCCGAGTCCTGGAAAAGTTTTTATCTTAACAATGGATGAATACCAATTGTTAGAAAAGAAAATCGTAAAATGGAAGGACTCTTGGTTTATCCTACTCGTTGATGAAGTCAGAGAAGAGGATTATTTAGATGTGGATAATCTGCTTGTTCTAGATAGCGCCACCCAAAATCAAGTTCCTTCTTTGTTGGAAACAATTAACTTACATTTTTGTCATTATAAAAAACAGCAATTGATTAAAAATGCAGTAAAAAATGCTCAAATCTTAGGTAAAGAGTCCGTAAAGTATTTGGAAGGCTTAAGTGGAAGTATAAATCGCGGAGAAAAGGAATTTGTTAGCAGTGGCAAAACTGCGATTGATATAATAGAGGAATTATTAAGTTTTTATAGTGACTATTTTGTAATAAATGATCAGCTTGACCTAGAAAGGTTACTTAAAAAAAGTGTTAATAAATCTAAAATTGTAAAATCCGTACAAATTTATGACAGCCTAGATGAGCTTCTAGATGAAGATAAGGGAGGAGGAATGATTCTTCCTCTGATAAATGGAGAAAGTCTTTCATTGGCCTTGTACCGCTTCCCTAAAAGTATTTCTGCTATTGCTCCCCTCTATACTTACTTTTTGCATTGCCTTGCCTCTGTAGGGTACTCAAAACTTCATCCAGTATCAGAAGATGAAGAGGATGCCATTTGGGAAGAGGCTTTTTCCAAATTTCCATTTCCCTGCGCACTTGTTACTGAGCAAGGGGAGCTCATTTTACACAATCCTTCTTTTTCAAAGCTAAACTTATCTCCTGCTGTTCTTTCTCGAAAAGAAAATTTAGAGAAAGTAGAAGTTGATAATAAAGTTTTTGAATTGAATAGGATTGAAATAAGTAGGAGCGAAAGAAAAGAATCTCTTTTGATGTTAATTTCGGAAAACTCGTCCCTTGATAACCAAACAGGTAGTAAAAAAGAAGACTCTTCTGAAGAGTTGGGAATTGTCTCATCGAGTATTGCCCATGAGTTAAACAACCCTCTGGCAGGGATTCTCGCGACAATCGCTGTTTTAGAGCTTGAAGATGAATGGCTAGAAGACCCCGAAGTCTCGCAAGCACTAGTTGAGATGAGGCAAAGTGGAAAAAGATGCAAAGACTTAATTGAAATCTTTCTTGGCTTCTCAAGAGCACACCCCAAAAGGGGAGAGTCACATGATATAGAAGAAGTTTTTTCAAAATCATTAGAGCTTATTCGATTTAGAACAATTGAATCCAATGCAAGGTTTGACTTTGATTTTCAAAAAAAATCTGGAACTTTCAAAAGAGAATTCAATGACTCAATCCTTTCTATGATGTTTTATTTAATTTTAAATGAAATATTGACTAGTTTTAGCCATCATAAACTCGTAAGCCACGATGAAGATAATGTCCTTGTCGGAACCCTTAGCGAAGGCGCTACTAAAATAATTATTGAAATGGAAAAAGACTTTAATTTTTATAAATCGATTGAAGAATCCAAGCTTATTCAGCATCTTTTAGATCTATTGGGTATGAGCTTACAAGTTGAACAGAGAAGAATTATTTTAAGTGAATGGACTTTAACTTAGGAAAATAAATGGCCATTAGTCTCAAGTTAGCGACTTATATTTTTTTGGCAGGAGGGATAGGAGCAAATCTTAGGTGGGTTTTAAGTCTTCTAATCAACAAATTCTCGGGTAAAATCTGGACAGGTACGCTAGCCGTCAATCTCATTGGTTGTCTTTTGTTTTTTTTAGTTTCTCGGTTTCAGCCAAATGAAAGTGAATTAAATCTTATCTTTAAGGTTGGGCTGCTCGGAAGTTTGACGACTTTTTCTACTTTTACGTTTGAAATAGTAAGTCTAATTAAAGCCGGCCAAACCTCTGAAGCCTTGCTTGTGTTATGCCTAAATATACTCTTTGGGGTAATTATAGGTATTGGGATTATTAGATAAAAAGTCTTCCAAAGATTTAATAAATTCATCAGTGTTTTTTTGAGGGATGGATTTATTGAAGATAAAGAGGTCAGATTTATTTTCCTTAGAATTTTTCAAGTAAGTATCAATAAAAGTTTTAAGACCTGGATGAATATGAATCTTTTTCAGTTTGTTGTTACTCATCCGGCTAGATTTAGAGTTTATGTACTGCAATAGTTTTTTCTTATGAGAAGGATATCTAAAAATAAGACATGACTTTTGATGCAAAGATGAAATAGGAAAAATAATCATTTGTTCTGGAACAAGATGATTAGTTATAACAAAATCTCCAAATTTTCTTTCAAGGATAGGCTCAGTTGGACCATCCTCATCAGTCGCTTTCAGTGGCATTTTCAAGCTTGGAAGATGTTCTTCCCATAAAAACTTAAGAACTTCTGTTCTTATATTGGATTCCAATTTATTAAACAAATTTGAGAAGTGAACGAGACTTTCTAAAAAAGGACCGTAAAGTCTAATCGTTATCATTTCCCAATCAATTGAATCTATTTGTGTCGCAATATATTCTTTTTCTTTAGTACTATTCCTAAGAGGAAGAGCAAAGAGGATCACACCGTTTTCACCTTTAAAAGTAATAAGCCCTGGAGTTCGCATTGTTGTGAGCTTCTTTTTTATGGTTTCATTATCCTCATCACGTTTGAAATGAATTCTATCTAGCTCATACCTATTTCTTGGATAATAAAGGTGGTTAATTTTTTGAATTTTTTTATCTATAAAAATCTTTAAATAATTTAGCAATAACTCAGCCGTCGCTGAAGCATCATCAAGTGCTCTGTGAGCTTTTCTATGACTAATTTCAAAAATCTTGCTCATATAATTTAAATTTGAATTCATTAAATTTGGTATAAGGTATTTAGTCATTAGGTTTGTACATAGACTTCTGTTTTCTAACTCTGGTTTTCCGAGTCTTCTTAGAACAGAGTTAAAAAATGGAACATCGAAGCTGGTATTGTGAGCAACTAAAATGCTATCACCCATAAACTCAAGTATCTCATCGATAACTTCTTCAATTTTAGGGGCATCTTCTACATCTTCTGGTGTTATAGAAGTTAGCTTTTGAATAAAGTCTGGGATTTGAATTTCCGGTTGAATGAGATAGTCTGCTTCTTTTATAATTTCCAGATTCTCTATTTTAACCATTCCAATTTCAATGATCTTATCGTTTTTATGATTCCCACCGGTTGTTTCTAGGTCGAAAACACAAAAACTCATTTTCTTAATTTCTTCTGGGACATCTACTACTAGGGGAGCTTCTTTACTCATCTTTTTTTCCTTGGCCGCACGCGGTTCGGGTATTCACCCGCAATTAGGAATAACTAAATTCAACTAATTCTTACTATATTCTTCTGGTGTAAAGGAATGAGGTAAAAGCTCTCCTAAAGTTAGCTCTTTTTCATTTCCTTTATCATCTCCAATTATAATCTTTAAGCTTTTAGGAGCAAACTCAGACATAACTTGCCGGCAAACTCCGCAAGGGGGCCAGCCAGCTTTGGAGTAAACATAGATACTTGACCAGTTTCGTTTTCCTTCAGAAATGGCCTTAACTATGGCCACTTGCTCAGCACAGATACAGCCTGGGTAAGAAGCATTTTCAACATTACAGCCGGAGATTATCTCTCCATCTGTCGTTTGAATAGCTGCACCAATAAAGGCGTTTGAATAGGGAGCATGACAGTTTTTGGTCGCGTTTAAAGCCGCTTCTCTTAATTCACTACTCATTAAAATTTTCCAATTGAAGCGATTAATAAGTCACTAAAAGTTTTCATAACTTTTAAGGCCTGCTCTTTAACTTCAGAGTGATCAAGTTTTCCTTTTGAAATACCAGCGGCCATATTTGTAATACAAGAAAGACCTACAACTTGAATTCCAAGATGATTGGCGGCAATACTCTCTGGAACCGTACTCATTCCCACCATATCGGCACCGCAAATTCCAAGCATCTTAACTTCAGCCGGAGTTTCATATGTCGGACCGAGAACTCCAGCGTAAACGCCACTTTTTATATTATAGTTTATTTCGCTAGCTGCAGCCTTTATCGCCTCTCTTAGGTCCGGGTTATAAGCTTGAGTCATGTCTGGAAAGCGCGGACCAAGTTCGTTTATA
The DNA here is from genome assembly GCA_002720865.1 of Halobacteriovorax sp. Taxonomy (GTDB): domain Bacteria; phylum Bdellovibrionota; class Bacteriovoracia; order Bacteriovoracales; family Bacteriovoracaceae. The sequence goes on along the minus strand of PBIO01000011.1, from coordinate 385,475 downwards.
TTTGGACCGATTAATGGGTTCGCTGCCATCATATTGATATGATCTTCGATGATTACAATATCTCCAGGAACAAAGTCCTGATTGATTCCACCTGCCGCATTTGTAAGAACGAGTTTTTCTACCCCAAGGGTTGCTAATACTCTTGTTGGAAAAACAACCTCTTCCATTGGGAGTCCTTCATAGGCGTGAAGTCGTCCCTGAAGAATAGCCACATCTACACCAGAAACTTTTCCTAAGATTAAGCGTCCTTGATGGCCTTCCACCGTGCAGTCTCTAAAATGAGGTATATCCGAATAGGGAACGTGAATTTGTTCTTCAACACTATCAACAAAAGCTCCAAGTCCAGAGCCAAGAATAATTCCAACTCTTGGAGGGGCTTCTTTATAAGTTCCAATATGCTTAGCTGCCGCACCTAGTTTTTCATACATGATTATTTACTCCAGCGAATATCTTTCTCATAGATGAGTGGATCAGCTTTAACTTCAGTTTCTGAGAAGCTGTAGTCCACAGTTGTAAATTCTTTTATTAGTCTTTCTACAATTTCAGTTTGGTCGTCATTGTGATGAATTGTCAGAAGGCTCTCACCCTTGTTTACTTTATCACCAACTTTTTTATGAATGGTAAAGCCAACCCCAAAATCAATCTTATCTTCCGCGACATGACGTCCGCCGCCTAAGTCTACGCAATGAAGTCCAATATTTCTTGTGGCCATTTCTTTAACAAACCCGTCACAAGGAGATGGTACTTCAGTTGTGCACTTTGCTTGCGGAAGCAGAGAGTAGTCTTCGACAACATCACTAAGACCGCCCTGATTTTCAAGCATTTCTTTAAATACTTTTAAGCCACTGCCATTATTCATGGCTTCAGTAACCATAGCGACACCTTCTTCATGAGTCTTCGCTTTACCACCAATATGGACCATGCTTCCTGCAAGCTCGAGAGAGAGCTCTGTTAAATCTTTTGGTCCGCAGCCCTTTAAAACATCAATACATTCAATTATCTCTAGTGAATTACCTATAGTATTTCCTAGTGGTTCGTTCATATTGGTTAGCATACAAACCATATGGCGATCGAAGCGCTCAGCTGTATTCATAAGAGAGTTTGCAAGAACTCTTGCTTCCTCTAAGTTTTTCATAAAAGCCCCGTTTCCAACTTTTATGTCCATGACAATTCCACGGGCCCCTTCGGCTAGCTTTTTACTCATAATAGAGCCTGTAATCAAAGGAACAGACTCAATCGTAGCGGTTACATCTCGTAAGGCATAAATCTTTTTATCGGCCGGAGCTATTTCTGGTGTTTGCCCGATCATGGCAAGCTTTTTCGTTTTTAATAAGTTTTCAAATTCTTTTAGAGTAATTTCTGTATTGAAGCCTTTTATGGATTCAGCTTTATCAACAGTTCCGCCAGTATGACCTAGCCCACGTCCCGCTATCATAGGAACCGTAATTCCGCAGGCTGCTGCTAAAGGGGCTAAGATAAAAGAAGTTTTATCTCCTACGCCGCCTGTTGAATGCTTATCTACCACTGCCGTTTCTTCAAAAGTTAAGACATCTCCTGAGTAGAGCATGGCGTCCGTAAGGGCTGCTGTTTCGTCTTCATTCATTCCTCTTGTACATACGGCCATGAGAAAAGCAGCCATTTGATAGTCAGCTACAGATCCCGCTGTAAATCCGTCGATAAACCATTTGATTTCATCTTTTTCTAAGATGCCACCATCACGCTTTTTTAAGAGAATTGAATAAGAGCTATAGCTCATAAGTCCCCACGATTCTTGACTCCTCCTGAAAAACAAAGCATCGTTATATATAAGGAAAAGTCTTCACTATAATGAAGGGCCATCATAGTGGCTGAAAACGCATAAAGCAAAGCATTTTGGATGAATTCGGTGCGTTAACTACTTGGAATTAAATATGAATAAGAAACTTACTATCCTCTTCACAGCTCTTTCACTCATTTTTATGTCCACCCCTGGCTTTGCCCAAGAGGGAGGGGGAGAGAGCACATATTTTGAAGACTCCTTTAGAGATGTATCAATAGTTGGAGCGACTGCCGTAGGTGGAGCAGTTTTAGGTTTATCCACACTTAGTTTTGTTGATGAACCAGGGGATCATTTAAAAAACATCGTCGTTGGTGCGGCCGTTGGGATTATTCTTGGTGTAGGTTTAGTGGCCTATATGGCAGCTACTAAAAACAAAAATAAATTTGAAGAAAACTCATTACTTATAAGTCCAGATGAAGACGTACAATTTGCTACTGCTACAAGAACTCAGTGGCACTCAGCTAAACATAGTGCTTATAACTCCAAGTCCAAAGATCCGTCTTTGGTAGGTTATCAGTTCGCTTTTTAGTTGCCCGGAGAAAACAATGGAAAAACTTATCTCATTACTCGGCCTAGTTTCGATGGTCGCAATCGCTTTTGCTCTTAGTTCTGATCGTAAAAAAATTAATTGGAAAACTGTTGGAACGGGATTGGCCTTACAAATTGTTTTTGGGCTATTGATTTTAAAAACTGATACGGGTCGTTTGGTTTTTGAATCGGCCAAGGTATTTTTCAATGGAATTCTTGCTTATACAAATGAAGGGACAAATTTTATTTTTGGTTCACTCAATAGTTTTCCAAAAATGGGATTTATCTTTTTTGTTATGGTTTTACCGACTATTATTTTTATGAGCTCTCTTATGAGTGTTCTTTACCATATTGGAATTATGCAATATTTGATTAAAGGAACCGCTTGGTTGATGATGAAAGTTATGGGGACTTCCGGTTCAGAGTCTCTTTCTGCCGCGGCAAATATTTTTGCCGGTCAAACAGAAGCTCCGCTAGTAGTTAAGCCTTATGTGTCCTCCATGACTAAATCAGAAATTATGGCCCTTATGACCGGTGGTATGGCCACTGTTGCCGGAGGAGTTCTGGCTGCCTATGTTATGATGGGGATTGATGCCGGCCACCTTTTAGCGGCTTCGGTTATGTCAGCTCCAGCAGCTCTAGTTTGTGCCAAACTTATGGTCCCTGAGACCGAGGAGTCACAAACTAAAGGTGATGTCACAATGACGATAGAGAAGACCACGGTCAATATTATCGACGCAGCAGCAAGCGGTGCTGGAGAGGGACTTAAATTGGCCATGAATGTAGGGGCTATGCTTCTTGCTTTTATCGCCTTGATAGCCATGGTAGACGGTGCGCTCGGCTGGACAGGAGGCTTATTTGGGTTTCCTCAATTAAGTCTTAACCTCATAACCGGTTATTTATTCTCTCCCGTAGCTTGGATTATGGGGGTACCTTGGGAAGACGCTTTTTTAGTGGGAACGCTACTTGGGAAAAAGCTCATTATTAATGAATTTGAGGCTTATAATGAGCTGCAAAAGCTAATCAAGGAAGGTGTCCTTTCGGAGCGAGCTGTCATAATTTCAACTTATGCGTTATGCGGATTTGCTAACTTCTCTTCTATTGCCATTCAGATTGGCGGGATCGGTTCTATAGCACCGGATCGTCGTCAGGATTTAGCAAAGCTAGGGATTAAGTCTCTGATTGGTGGTACTTTGGCTTGCTTAATGACGGCATGTATTGCTGGGCTCTTTGTGTAGCGTATAGACTTTAATTCCGAGTACCTATACGATAAACGGCAATGGCTAAGCAGTTACTAATTAATCAAACATTAAACGAATGTCGCGCGGCATTGGTTGAGAATGGTGAAATTCTCGACTTCCTTATGGATCGACTTACGGATGATAGAAGCAATCATCCTCATGTAGGAAATATTTATAAAGGAAAAGTTCTTAGGGTTCTTCCTGGAATGCAGTCCGCCTTTGTTGATATTGGTTACGAAAAAGCAGCCTTTCTCTATGTTGATGATGCTTATTTACCAAGCTTAGAAGAGCAAAGGGAAATGGCAGAGAAGGCCAAAAAGCTAGAAGAAGAAAAAGCAAAGAAAAATGTTGGTGAAGTTATCCCTGACGAATTCTCAACTCTTAGTGAGTCAATGGATATGAAACTTCGTCCGGTCGAAGCAACTATTGAGAGCTTTTTGAAAGAAGGGGAAGAAATTCTCGTACAAGTAGCAAAAGAGCCTATCTCTACTAAAGGACCAAGAGTGACAAGACATGTGACCTTGGCCGGCCGTCATGTTGTTTATATGCCCTTTATTGAACATACAGGTGTTTCAAGAAGAATTGAAAACGATTCGGAAAGAGATCGACTTAAAGAAATCTTAGAAAATATTAGACCTGAAGGAAGAGGGATAATTGCTCGAACAGTTGCAGAAGGAGCCTCCTCAAAAACTCTTAAGACAGATTTCAATATGCTTGTTAAGCTTTGGAAAGAAATCATAAAAAAATCTGACCGAGTTAAAGCTCCAAATCAGCTTCATAAAGATTTAACTTTTATCCAAAGAGTTTTAAGAGATATTACCGACGAAGACGTAGAGTCTATTCTTGTAGACGATAAAACGAATCATAAAGAAGTTGATAAATTTGTGACCAAGTTTCTTCCTTCCTTAAAAGGGAAGTCAAAACTGTATTCAGAAGAAATGCCGCTTTTTGAAAAGCATGGCATTGATATGGAAATTGAAAGAGGAATTTCTAATAAGGTTTATCTTAGATCAGGTGGCTCTTTAAATATCGATCAAACTGAAGCGCTGGTCTCTATTGATGTAAACACCGGAAAATTTGTTGGTAGAAAAACCTTAGAAGAAACAATCTTAAGAAATAATTTAGAAGCGGTTAAGGAAATTGCCTATCAATTGCGTCTTAGAAATTGCGGTGGGATCATCATTATCGATTTTATCGACATGGAACGAGAAGAGAATAGAGATGCTGTTTATAATGCATTGGTTGAAGCTCTTAAGAAAGATAGATCAAAGACGAATGTAATGCCTATCTCTGGACTTGGCTTAGTTGAGATGACTCGTAAAAGAACGAGGGATACTTTAACACGAGTTATGTGTGAGCCTTGCCCTTATTGTGAGGGGACTGGTTCTGTTAAGTCTACTTTATCAGTTTGTTACGAGCTTGTAAGAGAACTTACAAAAGTCCTTAAGAATGCTAAAGGTAGCAAAGTTTTTATCTATGCTCACCCTGAAGTAACCGCTCAGCTTTGCGGAGAAGACCTCGATATGATCGAAACTCTCGAAGAGCGCTTTGGTAAGTCCTTACTAATACGATCCGAAAATAATTATCATATCGAACAATACGAAATTTTCCCCCAAGAGTACTAGGCAGTTCTTACCCTTCTCATTCGTAAGTACCCGTAGACTCCAAATAAGACTCATTTATATCGCGGGCTATCCGTAAAGAAAATTAGTGAGAGTAAACTGAGACCTTATAGGAGAACTTATGAAGTCTTATTTACTCGTTTTATCAATGGCAGGATTATTATCTTTATCATGCACCCAAGAAGAAAAGAAATCTTTAGATCTGGAAGTTGGTGGAACATCCCCCACAGCACCAGAATCACCTGCGGCTCCAGCTTGCTTAACAACTTCAAAAATCCTTAGTCAGGAAATTACCAATGGGGGAACCGGGTTTAATGGTGGTTCAGATTATTCAAACCATGTGCAGGAACTGACTTTCTTAACCGCGGTGAAAATAAAGAGCATAGAGATGCGTCTTCGCTCGGATAAAGGCACTGAGTCCATCACCTTAGATTTAAGAAGTCATAATATAAATCAAAGTCCGGACATCTCTGAGGCGTCGCTTGGAACTGCGACTGTAGGAAATATTCCTTCCTCAAGTTCTTGGGTTAAATTTGAATTCGCAAATCCAATAGATTTAAGTGCGGGCTCTTATATTATCGATTTAACTACTGACTCTATTGAAGCAAATGGAGAGGACGTAGTTGTTTGGGGAAATGGATTAATCAATACAGATTCCTATCCCGGTCATCAAAAATATAGGCGAAGTGTGTTTGGCTTTTGGCATGGCTACGACACGGATTTAGCTTTTCGAATCAATGCTTGTCTTTAAATTCATAAGGTGGGTATTAAGGAAGAAAATACTCACCAACACCATAGAGCCCGTTCTGTTCGAACGGAAAGATGATTGAATTATTAGCAGGGTTATAATCCATTTGATATCCACGGCAGTACATATTTGAGATTTGCCAAGTTAAGGCACCTAGGTCTGTGTCGGTATCGAGGTTATGTTTATAAATTCGACCACCATTACAATAGTACATAACGTCCGTCGTTCCACCCTCTTTCAACCATAGTGTAGAGGAGTCAATATTTCGAGTCGTGGTAGAAATTTTTGTCATATTACCACCAGGAACAATGGCATAAACGTCTCTGTCTGGACCACCTTCCATACCCGCAAGAATCCATCTTCCATCTGTCGCGTCCCAGTAAGTATTTATTCCCCATCTAGACCAGTAAGGCATTTTACAATCCGCTGCAGCCGCTGGAAGCGCACAGATACCGTCATAACCTCCAACATAAGTTTCAGCTGGATCATTTGTACCAGCGAGATGACTTTGCCTCCAAGAATCAGTCCCATCATAAACTTTAAGCATAAAGTCTTCCCAGTGGGTTTCAGGAGAGTTGTACTTCATATTACTTAAAAGTAATTTTTTCGTTGCGGTATCATAGCCAATCGGTATCGCATATCTTTGATTACCTCCTGACTTTCTACTGGCCCCTGGCTGTCCATCATTATCCCAGTATTCATTTGTACCGCCGCCAACAATAAGTTCCCATTTATTTGTGGTACGATTTAGTTTTGTGATATTCGCTTCAGAATTTCTTCTAAGAAAAACTTCTCCGGTATCTTTATCTGCTAGCCACCAGGTTCCATCATAGAGTCCCTGTGCCGTGGCTAAGTCTGTTGTGTTGTGCTGCTGGTAATTCCCATTTCCAGCAATCACATCAATATCCCCTTCAATAGTGAACTCTTTCATATAATAGGAGGTATAGTCTGCTACGATAATTTTACCGTTGTTAAGCCTTGCCACTGTATTGATTTTATCAAATCTAGAGTTAAGTGCGTTAACCCCATCACCATAACCTGGATTTTGTCCAAAGAGTGTTACGACATTACCGCTACCGTCGATAGTTCTAATCTGACCTCTATCTGTAAAATAAATTTTCCCGGTTGAGGTGATAAACATGTCTTGAATATCCATCTTACAAGAAAGATTTGGAGTTCCGTCTTCACAGTGACCTCTAGTCCCTTGTCCTAATACTCTTGTATAAGTTCCATCAAAATTAACACGATTAATATAGTTTCTATCGACTATTACATAGGTGTTTCCGTCCATTCCAGTTATATGGAAGTAGCGATAGTAACGATAAGAATCATTTGTTTGAGATGGAAGAGCAGTCAATGTATCTGGATCTAGGAAACTTCTAGAATAACGATCATTATGTTGATCACAACCGGTGTAACCAGTTGCATGTCTTGTGATAACCGTAGCGCCAGTTAACTGGGAAGTTCCAGGATCATACCTGAGACCAATATTTTTCATTCGACACTTAGATAAGTCTTGGGTCGGTTGATATCCGTCACCTGTACCGGATACGTACTTTGACTCAATTTGTCCGGTGGCAGAATTAAATTTTCTAAGCCTATAAGTAGGAACATTTGCATTTTTAAGAGCGTAGTCAGAGTGAAAATAAATATCACCATTTGGAGTTGCAAAAAAGACCATTCCTCTTGCCGTCCAAGAATTTGTTGAGTGGCTATAGATGGATAAATCTAGTGGGTTAACAACAGTGTCACCAGTCTGAGCACCACCACCAATTATAGTTTCAATGGAAGGAGTTGCTTCATTTAAATTAACTCTTCTAATTCTATTTCGGTCCATAATGAGTAGACGGTTTTGAAAGTCTAGGGCCATTTTAACAGCGTAATTAAGAGTTGCATTTACGGCCGGACCACCATCCCCAGAACTAGTTCCGGTATTTGGTATGAAAATCTTCTGCTTACCATCATTAGGATCAACGGTAAGGATTCCTCTTTTATAATCATTAAAATAAATTTTACCATCATTTGTTACAACAAGAGTTCCTGGATCAGATTCGGAGCCCGATTTCCTAGTGAAGAACATTGCTGTTACAGCGGAACCGCCGAGACCTGCTTCCGTATTACCGGCAATAATTTTTATTAGGCCAGAGTTCAGAGGGTTTGAAATCATTTGAGAGCTAATGGAAGTACTGTCAGTCGCTTTAACTCTAATTTTATAACTTGTGTTTAATGGTGAACCACCGGTCCATTTAAAACAACCCTCGTTAGCGGCCAAGGTAATTCCTGTACAGCCGTGATTTATTCCATGATCTAGGGCCTCTGCTCCGCCAATTTGAGTAAAATTAATTTCATCTGTGGAGTAATATAGTGAGATTGCTCCGGCTGGAAGGGCGGTACTATCAGTTGCAATCCATCTTACATAAACGTCAGAGCCTGCAGGTACTTCTGCTTGAGCCCTCGTTGGCGGATTTGGAGCATTAACAACATTTGCAGCAATAACGTCTGAGACAACTGGGGGTTCACCTGGGTCATAAACTCTATCAAATTTATCTGTGCCAGCGGTACCATTACCTGAGTTTGTTAAGGCTGAAATATTTTGCGCCTCATCTTTTACCCAGGCCGTAGCAGTAAGAGTTGTATTAGGAGTCCAGCCAAGTAAATGAAAGTACTCTTCATTTAAGTTTAAGGTTTGAGCAAGTGGTAGACCTACAGCTGGTCCGTTTATGGCAACCCAGCAACCATCGCCTGTGGTTGGTTGGACATTATCATTTGTTTTTATACAAATATGACTTAGTAGAACCTGAGCATTTTGACTCGTGGCCGTCATACTTACTGGGACATTGGCATTTTTAGTAGGGTTTGCTGCTGATGTTGAAAAGGCGGAAATAGTTGGAATATTTGTTTCTCTTATCCAAGTTGCGTTAACTGTTGTTGTGTTTGGAACCGCATTAGTTTGACCAAAAGTATAAACTCTAGTGGCATCAGTTGATTGAACTGAAGAAGTCCATGACCAGGCACCTGTTGTACAAGTCGCTGAAGAGGTTTCCGCACCGGTTACATCAATGGTGAGTCCATCTTCACAGCCACCAGAAAAAGTTACAGTCGCTGTATTTGTTTTTTCTAGGATACTACTAACGGTTAGGGCCGGACCGGTTGTATCTCTGGTCCAATTTAAAGTAACAACTGATGTATTTCCAGCGCTATCAGATTGAGTAAAGGTGTAGGCTCTCATGGCATCTGTTGAGACTGAAGGAGTCGTCCAAGACCAAGAACCAGATGAACAACTTACGGCGCCTGTGGCAGCGCCAGTTATTGCAATTGAGTTGGTCCCTTCACAGTTTCCAGATAATGAAACCGTGTCTTGATTGCTTGTAAAGTTTCCAGTCCCTGAAGAAGCGACAGCGACCGGAGAGGCAATTGTAAATGGCGGCGGTGTTCCGTCTCTTTCCCAACTTAATGAAAGTGCTGTTGAGGTATTTCCTGCACCATCTGTTTGAGCTAAATTATAATTAAATGTTCCATCGACTAACTTATCAGCCGTTGTCCATGACCAAGTCCCAGAGCTACAGGCAAAGCTGGTTGTTTCGTCACCTGTTACATTAATCGTATAGTTCCCCTCACAAGTTCCTCCCCAAGAGAAGTTATTTGATCCTGTGAATCCAGGATTATCACCTGTGGTTTTGGTAAGAATCGGAGCAACTTCATCTCGTATAAAAGTTCTATTTGTTGTCGACTGATTTCCAGCAGGATCTGTGTGGGTTAAGGTAATTGTTTTATTTCCATCGTTATCAGATAAATTTAATAATTGAGAGAATGATCCACCTGCACAAGTTAAAGAAAAGGACGCTTGAATATCACCTGAGAAATTAACGTCTGCGCCGGTTTCGCAGTTACCAGTCATTGTTAAACTTGATTGGTGATAAGAGTTTGCCGCAGGAGAAGTGATTGAGATGCTTGGAGCAATAGAATCGATTTCAAAGTTTCCAGACTGAGCTGAGTTTGAGTTTCCTGCTAGGTCAGTGAAGTTCACTCTAAATTTTGCTAATGTTGTATTAAGAGAAGGGAGAGTCCAGCTAACATTAAAGGCCTGAGTTGTAAGAGGCCCGTTTAATGAAGCTTTAGTTACAACACCGTTTGACCAAGTCGAACCGTTATAAAAATCTACACTAAAGCTTTGCGCAGTACTTGTGTTAACTTCTGTCATGGTCCATTGAATACTGTATGAAGCTCCACCTTTTTGTATCGTAGGCGTTGTTACAGCAAGTGTTGGAGCCACTGTATCGTAATAAATGGTCATATTAGTAGAAGCTAGCGATACATTTCCATTAGGGTCTTTGGCCCATGCTTTTACAGTTTTGGTTCCATTCCCAGCACTTAATGTATAAGTTAAAGCGCTTGCGGTAGTGGTACAGGCCTGCCAACCAGCTGCTCCGGCAGAGGGTTGAGTTCCTTCATTCAAAAAGATAAATGGAGTATCCGTACAGCTACTGGCCGTAAATGTGGCAGCAGTGCTACTCGTGTACTCTGCACTAGATCTAGCAACTAAAGGAGCTGAAGGAGGAGTAACGTCCGTTACGGTAAAACTAACAGTTCTAGTTGAAATGGCATCAATTACAGAATCATTGGCAATATAAGTAAAAGAGTCTGAACCATTATAATTTGTATTGGCCGTGTAAGTACAAGTTACATCAGTAGAATAACCTGCTCCAGTAATACAATTAGTTAAACTTCCATTTGATGGAGCGGAAATAACTTTATAAGAAATAGTTTGAGCAGGAAGGTCAATATCTGTGGCACCGGATAGTGAGAAATTATGTGCAGTATTGTCATTTACTGAGAAGGATTGATTCCCAACCATGACAGGTCTGTCGTTTACAGCATTGATCGTGATATTTACTGTGGCCGTATTTGAATTAACGGTTCCGTCATTTGATCTATAAGTAAAAGAGTCAGAACCATTGAAGTCTGCAGTCGGTGTATAGGTACAGGCCGTAGATGCGCCGCCAGTACAACTTAATGTCCCATTAGATGTCGTAGATACAACGGAGTAAGTCTGAGCGTCGCCATCAACGTCAGTGGCTGCTCCTAAGTTAAAGTTTAAAGCGACATCTTCATTGGTAGACTCTGCTTGAGGAGAAGCTAGTACAGGAGCATCATTAATTGGATTGATGGTAAAGTTAACCGTTGCAATATTTGAATCTAGTGAGCCATCATTAACTTTATAAGTAAAAGAGTCAGCGCCATTATAGTTTGCATTTGGTGTGTAGGTACATGTTTGAGAAGCACCACCTGTACAACTAAGCCCACCGTTTGAAGGGGTTGAAACAACAATATAAGTAAGCGGATCTGACTCTATATCACTACCAGCCCCTAGTAAGAAGATTTTAGCATTATCCTCATCTGTTGATTGAGCCTGGGTACTTGTAACTGTAGGAGCATCATTAACTGCGTTGACTGTAATATTAACGGTGGCCGTATTTGAATCAGCAGTTCCATCATTTGATTTATAAGTNAAAGAGNCAGCGCCATTATAGTTTGCACTTGGAGTATAAGTACAGGCCGTAGAGGCACCGCCGGTACAGCTTAGNGTTCCGTTTGATGTGGTTGAAACNACAGCGTANGTTTGNGNGTCTCCATCTACATCAGTGGCCGANCCAAGATTAAANTTAAGAANAGTATCTTCATTNGTAGCCTGTGCTTGAACNCTTGTAANNGTAGGAGCATCNTTNACAGCNTTNACTGTAATATTAACGGTGGCCGTATTTGAATCAGCNGTTCCATCATTTGATTTNTANGTAAAAGAGTCAGCGCCATTATAGTTTGCACTTGGAGTATAAGTACAGGCCGTAGAGGCACCGCCGGTACAGCTTAGAGTTCCGTTTGATGTGGTTGAAACGACAGCGTAGGTTTGAGCGTCTCCATCTACATCAGTGGCTGAACCAAGATTAAAATTAAGAACAGTATCTTCATTAGTGGCCTGTGCTTGAACACTTGTAACGGTAGGAGCATCGTTAACGGCGTTGACTGTAATATTAACGGTGGCCGTATTTGAATCAGCAGTTCCATCATTAGTTTTATAAGTAAAAGAATCAGCGCCATTATAGTTTGCACTTGGCGTATAAGTACAGGCAGTAGAGGCGCCCCCGGTACAGCTTAAACTTCCATTTGTAGTCGTCGCTACAACAGAATAAGTTAGAGGATCGGATTCAATATCTGTCCCCGCGGCCAGGTTAAAATTTAGAACAGTATCTTCATTAGTTGCTTGGGCCTGAGGAGAACTTAAAACAGGAGCATCGTTTACGGCATTGATTGTAATTAAGACAGTTGAAGTTGAAGAAGATTCCACGATCCCGTCATAGGCCTTATATGTAAAACTATCTGGACCATTATAATTTGCGTTAGGTGTATAATCGCAAGTAATATCAGTTGTGAAAGTAGAAGTGTTAATACAATTTGATATAGTTCCATTTGATGGAGGAGTGATAATCTTATAGCTCAAAGTTTGAGCAGGAATATCGATATCCGTGGCTCCCGACAGGGTAAAGCTAACAAGTGTATCTTCATTGGTTGACTCAGACTGACCCCCTGACATCACGGGTGCATCATTAGTAGCAGAAATATTTAGTGTTACTGTCGCCGTATTCGAATCAGCAGTTCCGTCATTAACTTTATAGGTAAAGCTATCTGTTCCGTTATAGTTGGCGTTAGGGTTATAAGTACAAGCATTTGAAGCTCCGCCCGTACAGCTTAAAGTCCCATTAGAAGGTGTTGATACAACAATATAAGTTAATGGATCGGCATCGACATCCGTTCCTAGGTTTAGTGAGAAGCTTGCAAGAGTATCTTCAACAACACCCACTGACTGAGTTGCAGGAATCGTAGGAGCATCATTAACGGGATTAATCGTTAATGTTACAGTCGTATTGGCAACACTGTAGTTAGTTCCGTCAAAAACTCTATAAATAAAACTATCAGAACCATTGAAGTTTAAGTTCGGGTTGTAGTCGCAGTTTAAGTCTCCATCTGCGGCCATACAATTTGTGAGGCTACCGTTTGAAGGAGCTGAGACAATTGAGTAAGTTAACGTATCAACACCATCAATATCGCTACCGGCAGAGACTGAAAAACTTAGGGGAGTGTCTTCATTTGTAGAAAAAGACTCAGCTCCTGCAGATGTAGGAGGATTATTAGCAGACACATAACTAAGTGAAGTTGAAACTGTGTCAGCGCCGGAGTCACAACTCCAGGTTAAAGTCGCTGACTTGGCTCCCTTTGTTGTCGGTGATGCTTTTGCTAATATCGTACAGTTCCCTGAAGCAGATAAGTCATTTGTACTGCAGTTATCAGTGGAAATTGTAAACTCAGATGCATTAGCACCACTTAAGCTTGCAGCAGAACAATTATCAGCAAAGACGAGACCCGTATTTGATACGGTATAAGTTGTGTCAGAGCTTTGAGCCTTGTTTAATACAGAGCCATAGTTATGTGGATTGGGAGAAATTCCAAGTATTGGGGCTTGAATGCCAAATGTACTTGAGACTTGAGTGGTCGAGTTCCCTGCTTGATCGACATATGTAATTCTTAGCTGAGCGCTATTTGTGTTTATGTTTGGAAGTGTAAAGCTTGTCGAGTAAGGAGAGTTTAAATTATTTCCAGAAGTAACTGCTACGTCAGGAAGAGTGCTCCATGTACTTCCGTTAAAAAACTCAGCTGTAAAATCAGCCCCATTTGTTGATGGGTTTCTTTCTGTAAGCTGCCAGTTAAAAGTCGTCGAACGATTGGCCCTGTAGTTGGCTTGCATCCCTGTGTAATTGATAACGGGAGAAGTCTTATCAATTAGAATAGAAAGGTCTTGAGAGCTTGAGATTAAACCTCTTTCATCCTTTGCCCATATCTTTATAGTTGTTGGATTTATTTCATCATTACTAAGAATTGTGTATGGAACGGTTTGGGTTGCTCCAGTCGTACAAGTATAAGTAAAATCACCTGAAACAGGAGTAGTAGCATTTTCTGTTATTGCAAAATTGCTAAAAGTTTCGCAGTTACTATAAACACCCCCAGAAAGCGTGCCTGTATTTAAATCTAAACTGATGCTATTTGTTGGTGTTGGGTTATTACTTCCAGCATTTAGAGTGTAAGAAGGTGCTGTTGCTGGAAAAGTGTTTTGAACTGGAATATTTACCGTAAAATTATGATGGGGCTTTGCTCTATTTACATTAAGATCTCCAGTATTTTTTCTTCCCACAAAGACTTCAAGCTGAATAAAGTTTTTAGAATTTGCCGGGGGAATATAAGTTGGATTTGAAGCATTAGATATTAGAGCACCATCCACATACCACTCGTAAGCAATTACATAAGTAGGAGTATTCCAATGTATTGCAGAAACTGAAAAACTTTCTACAGCCTTTTCCGTTAGGTTTGTTGGAATAGTGTAGTCCGTAATTTTTGGAGCTGCTTCTGCAAGCACTGGAGGTGCTACACCGAAAACAGAGTTAAAGCCAGAAGCAGCCGGAGCATTTGCTATAAGTTTATTATAGGTATCAGTTAAAGTATCACTAGATGTTGTAGCCGTTTCTAAAACCTCTGTTACCTCTTTAAACTTAATAGGATCGATATCGGCATAGGGAATAGTAATAGCTGAATATATTGTTTTTGATAGAAGTGTCGTTGCTGGTCCTAAATCTTGAGGACCAAAAAATGTTGTAATAATTCTTTCAAAATTTTCAGTACAGCCTTGGGTCCTTAGCATATAACGGGTAGGGGTTTCAAGATTAATCCCAAGTGCATGAGGATTGAAATTAAACTCTGTGGAACTGCTTAAACCTTCATTAGCGATTGGGTTATTGGCAAGAACCGTCATGGTCTGTAAATCAAAGATCTCTACTTTAGGGCTTCCACAGGTGATAGCTGCATGGGCCGAACCAAATAGACCGAAGCTTGAATGATTAACAATCGATCCCATTAAAGGGGGAACTGTTCCTTTAATTATTGGAGGCTCATCAGTAGAGCCTCCGCTTGTTGTTGAGTTATTTGTCTGTGAGCTAGTACTCTCTGAAGAGTTTTTATTTTTGTTTTTTGTTAAGCTTCCAATCCCAATATCTCCGCCGTAACCGAGCTCCTCTTTTTCTTCCGATAATTTATTTGATTCATTTCGATTACTAATTTTGGCTTCTTCAATAATAAAATCTTGATCTGTATCTGGATCGTAAGAAACTTTTGTCGCTTTGGCTTTTATTCTGGGTTTTGCACTATTTTTTGAGGCGGAGGATTTTTTATTTCCAATTGGTTTTTTTAAACTGGCCGGAGCTCTTTTTTTATTTCTTTCGATGGTTGATTCTTTGGGACGGATCTGATCATTCCCAATCATAAGCTTGGTAGTAAGCTTTAGTTTCTCTTCAGGTAGAGAGATTTCTTTTGGAGTCTCTGATTTTGTGATCTCAAGCTTTGTAGAGTCTGACGCGATTTTATACACAACAGAGACTGTTGTTAGACCGAGAAGAATGTAGCCAAGTTGTAATAGTTTAATTTCTTAAAACTCCGAATTAGCCAACGTACCTTTATAGCGATTAAGATTGTGTACTTGAATTATCGGTCATTTAGCCTATGGATTTAGTCTTTTTTTTAAGTTGTTGAAATTATGGAATTATTAAATAGGCAATCCGATTTAATGAAGTTTTTTTTGGCAGAAATTTTTGTCATGGGGCACTTTTAATGAATTATATTTAGTGCCAAAGAGAACCAATCGGGTGGTCCCACATTGAACCACTTTGGTCAGGTAGTACCAAAACGAACCATGAAATTTATAGCATGTGATGCGTTATGCTGTAACGCGTCATGGTGTTTTTGTGATTAATAACTCCCAATTGATGCATTACAAAAAAGAGAAATGGCCACTACCACAGGCCAAAACTGGGAGACTACTTTATGAAATCAATTAAATCTCTATTATTTGGAGCTTTACTAGGTGCCATGGCACTTAATCTTTCTTCGTGTGGAGGCGGAGGCGGAGGCGGATCAACTTGGGGTTCTTATTCTTCACCCTATGTGTCTGCTCAATCCTTTGTAAATGGCTTAAATAACGCCGATTTTGCACCTTCTTATGATGAATCTTTTATAATCTTAAATACAGATGAAACTGTTCGTTCAGCTTATATCGGTGAAGATGACTGGTTTGTGATCTACGATGCTAAGTATGACGAGTACAAGGCCGTTAGCCTTCAGTACATCCGTTCTATCGTTTATTATGATTATTACTCAAATAGCACAGGTCTAGCTGAAGAATTCCGTGATATTGAAACTGACGATATCTTTGCTGGCTATGTAAATGGTGATGCTTTTGGTGATGACTATGAAGTTGTTGATTACGATAGCTGGACTGGTACTTATGTAGGTAGAGAGTCTGGTTGGGATTACGAAGATGAAGAAGGAACTACTGACGTTCTTCTAATGGCCGCTGAAAAGCAAAAGAAAGCCTTTATTAAGAAAGCAGCTGCGGTTTCATATGCCTATAACGTAGGAATTGAAACTTCACTAAGCCTTGTATCTCTTGGGTACAAAGTTGAAAAAGCTATTTCTAAAGGAAAGGGAGAGCTTACTGCTGATGATCAAGCTGCTGTTCTAGGTGACCTTGAGAAGTTAACAGGTAAGACTTTTACTGAGATTCTTGAAGCTTCAACTGATGCCGACAAGAAAGCTGCAATGGTAAAAGATATTGCTAGCAAAATTGGAACTACTGCACAAAACCTAGAAGATAGAATTCTTCCAGAGCTTTTCAACGTAAAATAATTTTAGATAAATATTGAAAGAAGGCCTCGTTTTAAACGGGGCTTTTTTTGGTTCTTTTTATGATGCAATGCGCATGGCACAGCAATTGAATAAGTATTCCTCGAAACCAAAAGTTTAAATGAATTAAACAAGACTGGTGCACCTCAAAAATTTGAGGCGTCCGAAATAACATTAGAGGGAGAGAGAATGAAAACAACTGCATTAAAAAACGCATTTAAATTTGGCGCTGCTTTAACCATGTTAGTCCTAGTTGGCTGTGGAGGCGGTGGAGGTGGTGGATCATCTTCAGGCGGCGGTTCAACAGGTGGCGGTTCTACTTATGGAACATACAGCTCACCAAACATCACTGTTCAAGCTTTTATCGATAATATCAGCTCTGTAGATGGTGAATGGGACGACTCATTTTTAGTTCTTGATACGGATGAGACATACCGTTCAATCGAGCCAGGTGAAGATGATTGGTTTGTTATGTACGATGCTAAGTATGACGAGTACAAGGCCGTTAGCCTACAGTATATCCGTGCTATTACTTATTATGACTACTATCAATCAAACTACTCAACAGCTGAAGAATTCAGAAATATTGAAACTGATGACATCCTAGGTGGAGACGTTAATGGCGACTACTGGGGAGATGACTATGAAGTTGTTGATTATGATGGATTCACAGACTCTTACTGGGGACGTAACTCTGGATTTGAGTATGAAGACGAAGAAGAAACAACAGATGTTGCTTTAATGGCTGCAGAAAAAGAACAACTACAGTTCATCAAAAAAGCATCAGAAGTATCTTATACATATAGCGTATCTATCGAGACTTCTATGAGCTTAGTATCACTATCTAAGAAAATGGAAAAAATGGTTTCTAAGGGAGAAGGCGAGCTCACTATGGAAGACCAACTAGCTCTTGCTGGAGACGTAGAGAAGCTAACAGGTGCATCTATTACTGACCTTGTAGCAGCAGCTCAAGATGAAAGTAAGAAGGCTGACCTTGTTAAGAAGATCTCCAAGAAAATCGGTACAACTGCTGACAATCTAGAGAACAGACTTCTACCAGATCTTCTTGGAATCGAGCTTTAATTAGCAAATCAAGCAGACAATGAAGAACAAAGGGGCCCGAAAGGCCCCTTTTATTTGGAAAAACAGTAACTTACGAGTCATATAGTAATTACAAAACAAATGTTGCTAAGCGTTATTTTTGATATTGTAAAGCGTTTTAAAAATAAGGTAAAAAATGAAAATAAAGGCCCTCGTTTGTTCACTTTTTATAAGTATTGCTGGTTCAGCTTTGGCTGATGATGCGCGAATTCCTTTGGATAAGATTCGAATGCCAGGTGATGATTTGGTTTATGAGGGAAGGATCTTAACTCCTGAACAAGCTTTTAACTTATCAACTCGAACCGTTAACCCTGTAGATTTATCCAAACTTTCTCCTCTTGAGAGTGAAGTTTGGAAAGATAGAATCATTCATAATTCAGACCCGTTAAAAGATGAGCTTCCGGTTACCGATGGGCAGGAGCTAAATTACGTTGCGCCAATTCAATCACCTTCAGGATTATTTCGTTTTAATGTTACTCCTAAGTCCACTGAAGCAAATAGAGTTTATACAATTGTCTTGGAAAAAACTCTTCATACGACACTTCTTAAAAAGAACTTATTAAGAAAACTTGGGTTTATTGTGCCTAAGATGAAATACATAAAAAATATAACTCTTAAGTTTTCAAATCATGAAGAAAAAGTAGAGTTTATAAAGAGAAAGATTCCAGAGGGAACCTTTGGGGCTCCATCAAGATGGATAGATAAAAAAGAATTAGAGAATTACGAAACTGATAAAGAAAATCTAAGAATTACGTTGAAAGATGTCGTTCTCATGCGTCCTGAAGAAAGAGATCATTTTAATTTCGCCTTAGGTGTTCCTCCAAGGGCCCTAACGAGTCGAATCACAAGATCTCTTATTATCCCATACGCTCTTCTAGATATAGGAGAGTCGGTTAATAAGGTGAACTGGTTTGTAGGCCAAGAAAAGAATAAAGAGATTATTCTTCCACATAGCACTTTTGGAATTTTTCAAACAACAATCGACGATGCCCAGTGGATGATGGATCGATTGGAGAAAATAACAGCTGAAGATCTAAAAGAAGTTGTAGAGCAGGCTTTCTTTCCAAAGCCAGTTGAATTGCTACTAGTTGAAAAAATAAAGGCCCGAAGAAATTCATTATTTGAACTTTTCAAAAGAAACTTTAATAATTTTGAATACGACACAAAGATCTCTGACTCTTCAGGGCTTCTCGTTGATGGAAAAATCACTCAAGAAGATTGGGACGATTACGCTGCCAGGTATGCCCATGGTTCACCTGATAGTCCCTTTCAAGACTTTGAATACTTTATTTTCTCTAAACTTCAATCTGCCGCCTTTGATAATATCTTAACCCAGGTAAATGACTTTATAAGATATAGTCCTGTGGGAGAAAGAAGATCTGAATTTGCCCAAGATCAATTTGAAGAAGGGCTTAATCATTTCGTAGAAACCGGAGAGTTTTTAGAGTTCCCAGTTAAAACCTGGTTTGCTCCAACTATTTCTGGTGGACTAATTGCCAATAGAGATATTGTAATTGGCAGTTATATGGGAACCGATAATTTGGTTCAGTTAGCTGATACTTTTGGAGCTTCTGTTAATCTAGGCGGACATCTAGGTATTGAAAACTTACCTGTGGCCAATAGTGGAGGATTTTTAAGAGCAGGTGTTTCTCTGGTCAAGACTTGGACCCACTTAAAGCCAGTTAAGACTCTTAAAGCTTCCTTTAAAGAAAAATACACAAATATCATCGTTCCACTTGTTAAGTTAAATCTCAAAAAGCATACCCGTTGTTTAGCTGAGTTTAAAGAGGGTGAGCTTTCTGAGAAATGTCAGCAGTATATGGAAGAGATCGAAGCAGATGAAGAATCAGAAGATGATACTGAAACTGATTCAACAGATGAGGATGAAGTTCCAAATGAAGAAGAAGATGAAGGTCAGTCTGAAGAAGAAAGACTAAGAAAAAAGCTTCTTGGAAAAATGATGGAACATATTAATAAAAACCTTGGTGTAGGTGAATCCATTATTGTTACTGAAAAAATAGTTCCAAATATTAATTTAAAGGCGAATGCCGGGCACCTTCACTGGCGAATGGGAGTTGGAATTGGCGCTGAAGCCGTCATCGTTAGAAGACTCCATCTTTATAGAAAGGATGCAGATCATATTCAGGTCTATGACGATAATGGAAAGGCCATAGGCTTTTCGATGAACTTCTCTTTGGACTCTCATATTCCAGTTCTTAATTTAAGAACTAAGACTCTAAAAGGAAAATATGATGTAGTCGTTCATACCGTTAATATCAACCCAAAATTGGAAGAAAATCCAAGCCTCTTTGAAAATGCCCAGGCTCTTTATTACTTACTAAATGAAAGCTCGACAGAACTTCTCGAAAGTCAGGCGAAGCCGCATAAGATTACGAATAACTTTAAAGATAAATCGATGAAGATGTCATTTCTTGTGTGGAGATCAAAATACCTAAAAGGGAATTCGCATTTTCAAGTGGAAGACCCAAGAGGAAAAACGGGAACTTATTTATCAGTCAAAGAAGAAGGGCAATCAGGTATCAATTACGAAAAATTTGGAAAAGATATTATCTCTTATTACCTCTCAAAGCTTTACTCTGGCCTAGAGTGGGGTGGTTCTGACTGGCAAAATCCTGCTCATACTTTTAAAGGGGTAAGTGCTTCGAGGCTTGCAAGATTTGAATCAAAGCTAAAAGGTGAGAAAGGGACTGATATTAAAGACATGGAGATTAGCAAACCTTTTATGAGTCTTACTGACCGTAAAGAAGGTTGGTCGATGAGTGATAAAAAACTTAAGAAAATGATTTCTGAAATTAATAAAAAATATGGAAGAGTCATGTTTAATAAACATGCCTTCGAAGATGCTAAGAAGCTAAGACTTTACGATATTTCTATCAATACAAATATCTATGAAAAAGGAATTGCTAGGATAAAAAAGATTCCTACGTCGTTACTTGAAAAGCTACAACGACACTATAAAGAGAAAAGAAAGTTTACACCTGCTTGCGATAGCCGAATTAGATCAAATGTTAAACGCGGCTTGACCTTAGCTTGTGGACACTTAAAACCGCTTATATCTAAACTCAAGTCATGCAAAAAAGCAGATCTCGAAAAGAAGAGAGCTGAGGAAAGTGCGGCCTGCTGGTTAGGATTTACCAAGAGACTCGAGTTTGCTTTAGAGTTTGATCATTTCAAAAAAATTGTTGGCGAAGATAATATGTTCATCAATGGTAATATCGCGGGCTTTAGAGATAAGTCGGAAATATTAGCTGATCCAATCGAATCACATACCATCGGTAAAATAGGATCTAGGTACCCTAATGGACCAGTGGATGCGGTTAGAAACGTCATTGGTGTTCAGGCGGGAGAGTTTGAAGGCTCTTGGATAAGGGAGAGGCTATAATGAAAAATCTTTTGGTCACGTCATTATTAGTCGCTAGCTTTTCAGCAAGCAGTGCAACAGAATTTAAGGATACCTTCTTCCCTAGACAGTGGGGTGTTATCAATACTGGGCAAACAATTCAAAGAACAACAGGTGAAACTACAAGAGAGGACGTCCAGGGTGTTTCTGGTGTAGATATTAACTACCACCATATTAATGAAAGTGAATTACCTAAAGATAGAGAAGTAATCGTAGCCGTTATCGATAGCGGTGTTGATATTCACCATAAAGATTTAAGAGGACGTATTTGGAGCTCAGATGAATGTGTCCCATCTTCAGTGAGACCTGACTTTAAAATTAAGTGCGCTGGCTTTGACTTCCTAGATAGAAAAACATCCGTTAAAGATGATGTGGGCCATGGAACCCATGTGGCAGGGCTTATCGCGGCTAATATAAATGATATTGGTATTGCAGGTATTGCCCCTAAGAATGTTAAGATAATGCCGGTCAAAATCCTAAATTCAAAAACTAAAGATTTTGTCTATGATAGAAAATTAATTACCGATATTTTTGCCGACGGAATTAGTTTCGCTAGACGTCACGGAGCCGAAGTTATCAATTTATCACTTGGTTGGCCCAAACTAGTTCAAACAAAAAAAATTACAAGAGAGATCAAGGCTGCGCAGGAAGCTGGAATACTTATCGTAGCAGCCGCAGGAAATAATAATAAAGAAATACCAGTATTCCCATGTACCAACCCAGGAGTTTTATGTGTTGGGGCAATTGATAATAAAGGAAAGATCACTGAGTTTTCTAACTATGGTGGAAAAATAGATCTTCTTGCTCCAGGTGAGGCTATCATCTCAACTTATCCTATGAATAAAGAGTCTAGAACTCTAAGAATTACTGGATATGAAAAGAAAAAGGGATCATCGCAAGCAGCTCCGTACGTTGCAGGAATCGCGGCAACGATTAAATTAATGAACCCTGGGATTTCCGTCAATGAATTGAAGGCCAGGCTCTTTAATTCAGCTAGACCTGTTGGAGAGGCTGTCATTGACAATAAGAATGCAAAGTATGGCTTAGTCGACATGAAAAAAGCGATTACAGTAAAGCCTAAGCAGTTTGTCACACCTGATTTTAAGAATCTTTTAGCTCTTGAATATAATTTAAAAGATGGGAAATTCTTTTTTAATCTTCCAATTGAATCACTTGTTGGGGACGCCACAGATGTAAAAGTAAGCCTATCTTTTGATAATCCCAAAATGAAAATATCTAAAGATAGTTTTGTCATACCAGAGCTGAGTCAAGACGAAAGAACAAACAATATGGTAGTTGGGACAATCACAGATTTAACCGGTGATGCAAATACCAACCTAAAAGTAACAATTGAAACTAAAGAAGGCTTTAAAAGTACGACGAGCACACTGATTTCTTTAGCTAGAAAGTTAGGCGAAGAAAATGTAACAACTCTACCTGTAGTTGGAGTTGATGCAAGACTGATCTCATACTTCAAGGGTGGTAGAAAGATCTCACGAATGAAAAAAATTGAAGATCCTTACAATCGATCTGAAGGCCCAGAGTATTTATACGAGCACCCTAAGAAGCAAACTGAGGAAAAGACTGTTGTGTCTATTCTAAAGATAGTCGAGGACCGATTTGAAAATGTAGATTTATCATTGGATAAAGTCTCTAAACTTATAAAAATCTACAGAGTTGACGTAAATCGTGATGGTTCAGATGATTATATGACTTACTCTATTGGAAAAGATGAAGAGAATCTAATCTTCAGCTTTTTTGATTCTAATTTCAAGCCACTATTTGGTTCTAATAGCACTTGGAAATTTCCAATTTCGAGTTTTGAGGGTCTACCAACTCAAAAAGACGAAATTCCATTTAAATGGGTAAAAATTAATTCAAATGAATTTGGTGAAATATTAGTTCCAGCAATTACAAAAAACTGGATTATGCCAGATGAAGATAATAGCGATGACATACTTGGCGAATTCGTAGGGAGAGATCGCCATTTGTATTACCTTCAGCCATATAAGAATGAGTCTGAGATTTTCGTAAAGGTTAGAGCACTGGATAGTGCCAGTCTTTATGAAGAAATCGCAGAAGAAGTTATGGCCGAATTCGATGAGCAAATCGAAATTCAGCCTCCGTTCTTTCAAACAAAGAAAGAAGCGGACGCTGGCGTCGTTACAGCTCTCGTCACCGTTGGAAAGGAGTTTGTTAGAAGATATTTTCTAATGACTATAACAGGACCTAACGAATACTCCTTGATTCCTGCTCCTTACTCTTCAAGGTTCTTAGCCGCCAATAATGTATTTCCACTTACTGACGTAAGCACAGGGGATTATGCTAGCGAAAGTATTTTTATGGCCAGGTTCGACAAGAAAAGAGCGAGGATGTCTTCGCTTGACCCTAAGAGTGGAACTCAATTAGATTCTGAATTTGAAAGCTCTTCTTGGAGTGATCCCGTTTTTACTTTCGTAGGCGGATTTAAATCCAACCATGGGAAGAAGAACTTCTTTGTTGAGTCTAGGTATCATGTATGGTCAGTTAACGAAAATGGTGAAAAACAGAAACTACCAATTAATAGAGACTCTGCATTTCCAGGTGTGCAATTCGCTGAAACTATGCAGCCTATAGTCATAGGGAATGACCTCGAAAATATGGCCGGAATTTATATTAATTCAACTTTAATTTTTGGAGATAGACTTTATACCATGGCACCGACTCGTGACGGTTTTATCAGACCTGCTAAGCTTTCAGTTAAAATTCCTAAGAACTGTGTTCAACTAGATCCTTCAAGACTAGGGAAACAGACGGCCAGTTCTTACACTCTTTTATGTGTTGAGCCTGGAAATAAAGCTAGTATTAAGTTCTTTCCGTTAACCCTTTAGTTTGATTTCTCAATAAAAACTGAAGGGTGCCTGCTCCAATGAAGTCTAGGCAGAAACTCAAGAAATGAAAAACGACTATAAAGCTTAGCACTTCCTGCTTATGCTCTATTACCGCTTGTTTATTTAAAATTAGTAAACTTAGATATATCCCATAGTGAATGGTGCCAGCACCAGCTGGAGCGCTTGGGATGGCCATGGCAATACAACTTGAGATTAAGAGTATCAAAGGAGTGTAGGTAGGAAATCCAAATCTAATGATAAAATGGTGTGAAAAGGCCCAGAAGGTTAAGAGCATCGCTCCCCAAGAAAGAGTCAATAGAACTATTGATTTAAAAACTTGTTTTTTTGTTTTTAAAAAGTTTAGCCCAGAGATAGCTTCTTTATTTAGGTTGATAATCAACTCTTTGAAACTTCCAGGTGTAAGCTTTAAAACCAGCTTCAAGAAACTCTCATTGAATTTAATATAAATAAAGATAAAGACGATCAAAGTAGAGACGAATAAAAACAAGATTAAAATATTGTTTTCTTCCGATAAATTGAATAGTCCAAGTACGATTGCCGCCAGCAAAAGAATAAGCATGAATACAAGGTCGATAACTTTTTCTAAGAAGATAAAGCTGAGGTATGACGTTTTGCTAATATTTTCTTCTTTGCATAGGTAATTCATCCTCGCGATTTCGCCTAGCCTGGCAGGCAAAAATGAATTGTAAAACTGAGAAACCGCAATTGATCTTAAAGAACTCTTAAATCTAAAATTTGGCAAAATAAAATTTAAATTACTGATTTGGTAGTAGGCCCTTGAGATAAAAAAGAAGAGGTAGAATAGAAAGCCAAGAAGAACCCACTTAATTAAACCCACATGTAAGTAGTTTAATATCGACTCAAATTTGATATCTCGGAAGGTGAAATAGAGAAAAATTAGGCTCAATCCCCAACCGAGTATCTTAACTTTCATAGAAAAATTACTCTAGCTTTAAACTCTAAAACTATTGTCACCAATCAGACCATCGTCCTTCGACTTTATCTTAGCTTCAACTTTACTAAAGAAAAGCTTGATGGCCCCTTTGGCCTTAGTTTTGAACTCATACCAAGAAGTCGTCTTGAGTAAACTTCTCCAGATATATTTCGGTCGGAAGTAAAACCTTCTATAGGCAGCCGTTTGAAGGGCTACTAAAGTAGAGAGATCATGGTGTTCTGTCCAATGACTGATTTGAAAATCAGTTGTTGGGTTTAAGCTAAACTCTTCCCAGGCACCTTGCTTAATAAGTCCTTTGGCAATCCCTTGATTATATAAAGGAGTGTTAGGAAGAAGCATAAGAATACCGACTTGGGCATAGTCAGGGTCCATTTCAACTAGAAAATCGATGTTTTTGTTAATATCAGCAACGGTTCTCTCAAAAGGGAAGCCGATGATATAGTCGGCTAGAGAAATAATCCCTACCTCTCTACACCATTTAAAGACCTGCAAGATCTTTTCGACTTTAACGCCTTTTTTAAGTTCAGCAAGTCCTTCGTTTGTCCCGGTTTCAACCCCAAAAGAAATCAGTCGGCAACCAGCTCGTTTTGCTCTTATAAGTGATTCTTTAGAAACAACATTTGCTCTACCTCTAAAGTCCCATGTGAATTTTAGGTTTCTTCTTTCGACTTCGTCGCAGAATTGAATAACTTTTCTCGAGGTAATATTAAAAAGGTCATCATAGAAATGAAACTCGTCATAACCCATGGCCATACATTCTTCAATTTCATCTACAACTTCTTCAATACTTCTGGTTCTGTACTTCTTGTAAGGTACGTCACAGAAAGTACATAAGTAAGGACAGCCTCGTGTACTTAAGATTGTGGCCATATTTGAAGACTTTCCAACAACGCTTCCGTAGTTTATGTGGCGAATCCATTTTCTATTGGGAATAGGCACACTTGATAGATCATCAATATAAGCAGGAGGAACGGAGACGGATTTTAGAAATCTCGTATCTACCTCTGTGGAGTTTTCATAATTTTTGATTTTTTCTCTAGTATAGACACCTTCAATTTCGTTGATATCTTTTCCTTGATCCCAAGCCTTAATCAGCTCAGTAAAAGCAACTTCACCTTCACCAACAATACAAGCATCAAACTGTGGAAGTTGAGCCGCTTCGTGAGGAAAAGCGATTGGATGATGACCACCTAGAACAAGCTTAGCATCTGGGCAAACCTTTCTAACGGTTTCAGCGGCCTTTGTGACATCAACAAGAGCAATAGTGAAACTTGTGATTCCAACATAGTCCGGTTGAACCTCTTCAATATAGGCGGCTAAATCTTCATGAGATACTTTTTCCGCAACACAGTCTTTAAAAAATAATTCATACTCAGGAGCATGCTTTTCCATGTAGCTTAAAACATAGAGCATACCTAGAGGTGGGAAGTGCCCAAAGTCATCAGTTTCGATGAAACTATTACCCATTTCGTCTGGAAATTCTGGAAGAGTATATTTATCAGGTGGATTTAGAAATAAAACTTTCATTATTTGCTCTCCGAATTAAAAGCGATTGTTGTTAAGTACCAGCAGTCGTCATCTATTTTACTATCTGTTTTGAGAAATGGGCAAAAATATACCTGATCAAATCCCGCAGTGTTTAAAAGCTGTCTTAGTCCCTGAGGAAAAAAGAATCTGGTCATATGCTGCTCTTTTTCTCTTCCCACTAACTCATTGTTTTTTAAGTATAAAAATTCAAAATTTGTCTCAACGACGTGATTTTCAATGTCTAGAATGGGATTAGTCAGTCTGAAAACCTCTTCATCTTCACGCACTATTTTAGTATGTCTTTGAAGTGGCCGGTGTTTGTAAACTGCAGGACCATTCCAGCAATCAAAAATAAAGGCTCCACCAGGCTTCAAGTGCTTTTTGGCACATTTAAAGCTACTGAGCAAATCTTCATTTTGAGTAACATAGGAATAGACTGCAAACATTGAGATTACGGAGTCATACTTTTGATCAAAGTCGTATTCAATGATATTTCCTTGCCTTAAGTCCGCTTCTAAACTCTCACTCTTTAGTTTATCTTGAGCTATTTCAAGCATATGCTCTGAAAGGTCTAGTCCCGCCATCTTATAGCCTCTTCTTGCTAACGGTAGGACATGTCCACCAGTTCCGCATCCGAGATCGAGAATAGATTTTGGGTCTAATTTATATTTTCTAAAGAGCTCTTCCAAAAAGTCACACTCTTTTTCATAGTCTTTGTTTTCGTAAAATAGATCGTACTTATTTGAATAATTTTTTCCAAAAGTTTTATTTTCCATTAGAACTCACTAAATACTTCAATCATTGATTTAACTATATGATTAATCTGATCATTGGTAATAGCCTGGCCACTTGGTAAATAAAGCCCTTGCTTAGAAATTCTTTCAGTCACTGGATAAGACTCATTAATAAACAGCCCTAAATCATGAAGTACCGGTTGCTCGTGCAGCCCAATAAAAAATGGTCTCGTTTGAACATTTTTGGCATGCATTCTTTTCGCCAGTTCCACAGCGTCAATCCCAACTTCGTCATTTATAGTTAGGGCGTACATCCAGTAAATATTTCTTGCATAATCTTTTTTAACTGGGAGCTGCAAAGGTAGATCTTTTAAACCTTCATTATACATGCGGGCCATTTCAATTTTTCTTTCAATAAATTTTTCAATTTTTCTGATTTGCGCCACTCCGATAGCGGCTTGAATATTACTAAGCCTGTAGTTATGACCTATCTCAGTGTGGAGAAATCTTTTCTCAGGTTTGAAGGCCAAATTTCTAAGAGATCTGGCTCGGTCAGCGTATTCTTTATGGTTGGTTAGGATCATCCCACCTTCACCGGTGGTGATCAATTTATTGGCATAAAAACTAATAATAGCAATATCTGAAAGTGCGCCGCACTTTATCCCTTTATAGGTGGTTCCGTGAGCCTCAGCTAAGTCTTCGATGATTTTTAGGTCATGCTTTTTGGCCATATCAAAAAGAGGATCCATATCTACGGGATGACCATAAATATGCACGGCCATGATGGCGCTTGTGTTCTTCGTGATTTTTTTCTCTACTTGATCGGTGTCCATACACCAGGTTTCTGGGTCAGCATCTACTAGAACTGGTTTAAGACCAGCTTCAATAATGGCAAGGACACAAGAAATAATGGTAAAGCTTGGAAGAATAACTTCTGAGCCTTTAGGTAAATTGAGTGCTTCAACTGCAACGGCCAGTGCTGCAGTTCCATTACATACCGCAATACCTTCTTTTACATCGGAGTATTTAGCACATAGCTCCTCTAACTCTTGAACATACTTTCCTTCAGAAGAGATCCAGCCCGTGCGAACGCAGTCGACGACTAGGTCTTCTTCTTCTTGTCCAAAAAGTGGCTCTGAAACAGGTATAAAATCCATGGATCTCCTAACTAAATAAGTGGCTTATCAAGCCTAAAAGTATCACTTTCATACTCTTTTCCGCCGCGAGGGCCACGAGTTAAGATCATGAGTTCTGAATCAACAACAGCTTGAAGTGCATGTGATTCAAATGGTTCTGAAACAACCAAGTCACCTTCATTCAAGACTGTGGTTTTTACTTCCTCGTCTTTAAACTGAGAGACATAATTAATTTTGCCTTTCATGACATAAGTCCATTGATATGTTTCTTTATGATAATGATTGGCCCTAACAGCACCTTCTTTAGAAGTTATAATTGTAACAGCATCAATTGGCTCGTGAGATAGGATATCTCTAATTATTCCGCGATCATCTTCAAAATTGTTTTCAATCTTTGTGTATTTCATATTTCTCTCAAACGATATGTGGTTCAGGAATAGGAATGATAAATTTACCACCTCTTTCTCTGAACTCAGGTAAGTTCTTAATAATTTCGTCTTTAAAATTCCAAGCCAACAAAAGAGCATAGTCAATCTCATGGCTTATAAGATCCTCATCACGCATAACTGGGATGTTTGAACCTGGAGTAAATCTTCCGATTTTTAATTCACACTTCTCAGTGACAAATTCTAGATCGTCTTTACTTACTCCGCAGTAGTTTAATAAAGTCATCCCTTTAGCTGGAGCACTTACACCGGCGATTCTTTTTCCATCTGCCTTTAGGTTGTGAATAAGTTTAATCAAGTCATCACGATTCTTTTTAACTTTACGAGCGAAGTTCTCTAAGTTTTCTTGCTCATGTATGCCATCCCTTTCTTCACTTGTAATCATTTCTTCAACAATCGGAGTCGGCGTATAATCACCAATCCTAGAAATATGAATTCTAAGAGATCCACCGTGGATCTTTACTTCGTCGAGATGACTGATCTCAAAACCTTTCTTTTTGAAAAAAGGAACAAGCGGCATCAATGAAATATAAGATAAGTGCTCATGATAAATAGTATCGTATTCCATAAAATCAAAGAGATGCCTTAGGTAAGGTACCTCAATAATAAAAACACCTTTTTCGTCTAATAAAGTATCAACTTCTTCCATAACCTTGTTTAGGTCGTTGATATGTGCAAATACATTTGAACCAGTAATCACTTTGGCATGACCATGAGTCTCTTTAACCATGTCTGCTACTCCGTGACCGAAGAAGGCAACTTTCGTTGGAATTCCATTTGATTCTGCGATGGCCGCAATATTTGGAGCGGGGTCAATACCAAGAACTTTAGTTCCACGTCTCTTAAACCCATCTAGAAGTACGCCAACATTACTTCCAATATCAATAACCATATCGTCTTTACTAAGCTTGTACTTCTCAACAACACTACCTGCGAAAGAATCAAAATGGCTTCGACCGGCATTTGTTGTAGAAGACACATAAGGGTAGTCATCTTGATAAAGAATTTCTGGATCTACTACGTGGTCAAGTTGAACAAATTTACATTGATCGCAACTTACAACTCTCAATGGGTAGTATGTAATATTGTTATCTAGTCTTTCCGCTCTAACAAATTGATCGGAAGGTGGTTGATGACCTAAATCTAAAAATTGTGTCATTTTTTTAGAGTCACAAAGACGGCAGTTAACTTTCATAAATCCTCTTTTGTCCCTTTCGCGGGCTATAATTTAACCTAAGCCAGATGGCCCGGCTGAAACATTGAAATCCAATTTTTAAAATACAAGATAGGGAGTTTGAAGTTTTCGATATCCCATGCACTCTCGTTGCTAAAACCATGGGAACTTCTTTTACAATATAACCATCTCTAATGGCCTTATAGGGGAGAGATTGGCAATAATCTACAAAGGTACCTCTAGGGAGATTATCAAGAAGAAATGATTTTTTCCCGCCGAAGTATCCACTTGAGTAATCATGAATTGATGGATGTAAAATATAGCGAAGTAAAATATTTCCATATTTTGAAATAAAAGCAGAAACAAGTGAATCTTCTGATTCGTAAAGGTTCTTTACAATTTCTATGGTTCCTGTTTCTTCTGATTTCTCAAGGTCAACGCCCTTCATTCCTCCGCCAGGAATATAGCGTGAGCCCAGGACCAGATCTACTCCACTATTTAGTTCATCAAAAAAGATTGGAATAAGTTTTGGCGACATGGAAAGATCCGCATCCATCCAAATACAAAATTTACCTTTGGCGCTTCTAATTCCCTCTTGGATTGACTGAATAAGACCTGGGTCCTCATATCGAGTTATCAGCCTTACTCTTGAATCTTTTTTTGAAAACTCAGTAGCAGCATCACCTGTCCCGTCTGAAGAGTTATCATCAACAATAATAACTTCGTAAGACATGACGAGATTTAAATTTAAAATCTGATCAAGAAGAAGCGGCAAATTCTTTGCTTCATTGAATGTGGGAAGAATTATGGTTAAATCCAAAAGTTTTACGCCCTAGTCTGCATTTTTATCAGTATGAAAATTTAAATTAAATTATGTTTAATGGGAAGGATAAGTGCGATGTAAGTGGATTCATTTGACCTGGGCCCAAAGGCAGTACTGTGAAGCCGTATGCGAGAGAAAAATTTGGCCTTTTCGTTATGTGATTACAGCTACTTGGGTGACGTGAATCCTGTGCCATGCTGCATTGAGGCATTAGGGGCTTTGAAGCATACTTCTTCTGTACCTTTTGAACCGGCCTTGCTACATTCCACGGACATTTACGAACGTTAACTCGCTCCCATCCAATCATGAGTTGGGGGCCATTTTGCCCAGGAGGTAACATGATTTACGAATTGTCACTTGTGACAAAGGCGGAACTATCTGATGAAGAAGTCGCCAAAGTAAAAGACATGGTTCTTTCAGTTGTCAAAGAACACGATGGAGAAGTTTTCATCGAGGACGATTGGGGAACACTTACATTCGCTCAGCCTACAAGTGCAGGCATCGAGCAAGGCCGCTACCTTTACTTTCTTTACAAAGCTAACAACGTTAACAATGTTGAGCTTGCTCGTCGTTTTAGAATTAACGACGGTGTGCTTAAGCATATGGTTATCGCTGCTGGTGAAGATGAAAGCAAAGTTGGTGAGATTGTTAAAAACGTTAAGACACCATTTTCAAAAAAGTATGCTGGTTCTGTAACCGATACTGATGAAGAGGGTGGAGATCCTGCTAAGGATCGTCGTCGTTTTTCACGCCGCAAGTCTTGTTGGTTTACAGCAAGAAAAATCAAAGCTGATTGGAAAGATCCTCAGACTTATAGCTGGCTCGTTAACGAGTTTGGAAAAATTTCTCCAGCTAGAGTATCAGGTATTAGTAGAAAGCATCACAGGTTTGCAGATAAAGCTATCAAGCAAGCTCGTAATATTGGTCTACTATCTCACCTTTCAGGTAGAACCGCTCAAGGACGCAATAGCTAGGAACTTATAAACTATGGAAAATCAGAACCTATCACAAGATTCAAGAAGCGAAATGGGAACTCTACGTTCTCCAGGAGATTCTTTATCTTTAGGAAAGCTTGCTTTCCTCGGGATTCTTTCCATTGCCTTATATAAGTTTTTACCTCTCGCAATGTTAACTCCAGTACCTTTGATCTTTGGGATCTTACTGTACGGGAGAACCAAAACCGCAATCTTGGTTACTATTTGTTCAGCAATACTTTGGTATTTAGGGACAATGGGGCAAGAAGCTAATGCTGCTCAATATGCCGCTACAACGACCATCGGGTATGTGCTCGTCTATTTTAACGCCATTTTATTAAGTGAAGTTATTCTTAGAAAAGTCCACCCAGTTAAAGGTCTGTTAACCGCTG
Organism: Halobacteriovorax sp.; assembly: GCA_002720865.1. Lineage (GTDB taxonomy): Bacteria > Bdellovibrionota > Bacteriovoracia > Bacteriovoracales > Bacteriovoracaceae. The sequence continues at coordinate 353,164 of PBIO01000011.1, read as the reverse complement.
GTATGATTGTTGTCGCATTATCTGCTGGGATTTTAGGCATGTATATTTCTACAGCCGAATCTCCTATAGAAAAGCAGATAGAGAATTCCTTAATCCAGACTTTTGAGATTGCTAAGAAAGACAATCCTGGAATAAAGGCTACTCTTGAAGCTGGCGGAGAAAAAGCACTTGTTTTAAAAGATGTATTCTCAAAACCAGACGAGATCGCAAAAGGAATTGTTCAATGGATTCCTGCTGGCGTGTTTGTTGGTGTTTATTTGGGACTTTATCTTTGCCTAATGATTGTTCTTAGAAATGGTATTGTTTGGAAAAGAGATCATCCTTATCCGTACAAAGTTAAAGACCTGCTTAAATTTCAGGTTCCATTTCAATTAGTATATTTTGTAATCCTCGCCCTAGTTCTATTAATAGGACAAGATTATTTAGGTGGAGAGACTGCAGTACTGATTGGAAGCAATATTCTATATTGTTTAGGAGTCTTTTATTTCTTCCAGGGCTTTGGTGTCATGATGGATTTCTTGACCTGGCTTAATGTACAGGGATTCTTTAGAAGCATACTAGTGGTTGTGACCTTATGGTCAGCATGGAGAGTTGTTGTTTTAGTCGGCCTATTTGATATGTGGGTTAATTTTAGAAAATTCTTTAAAAAAAATAAAACTGAAGGAGATATCCAATGAAAGTTATCTTAACGGAAAAAGTACCTGCACTTGGTAGTGTTGGGGAACTTGTAAACGTTAGCCCTGGATACGGGCGTAACTATCTTATTCCTAATCGTAAAGCAGTTATTGCTGACGAAGGAAATAAGAAACAAGCTGAGCATCATAAAAGAGCTCTAGCTAAGAAAGTAGAAGAAGAGAAAGGTGCTGCTCTAGAGCTTAAGAAAGCTGTAGATGGTGTTGTTCTTACAATGGTTAAAAAAGTTGGTGGAAACGGAAACCTTTTTGGAACCGTGACTTCAAGTGAAGTTTCTAAAGCGCTAATTGAGCTTGGACATGATGTAGAGAAAAGAGTGATCTCTTTTGCTACACCAATCAAAACTCTTGGAGAATTTGATGTTCACGCAAAATTATTCTCTGAAGTAACTGCTGATTTCAAAGTTAAAGTTGAAATCGATCCTAAGCAAGCTGAAGAGCTTAAGAAGAAGCAAGAAGCTGCTGAAAGAGCTGCTGCTAAGAAAAAAGAAGCTGCTGCTAAAGCTGCTGAAGCGGGTGAGGATGCACCTGAGGGTGACTCTGACGAGTCGTCTGCTGATGCTGAAGCTGAAACAACTGAAGAATAATTTCTTTTTAAAAAGGGGCTGGCTTTGGTCAGTCCCTTTCTTTTCTTATTTGAGGTACACGGATGAATGAACTACCACATGATCTACTTGCAGAGCGTTCTCTACTTGGTTGTCTTATGGTGGACTCAAACTCTTTTGAACAGATCGCAGATCTCAAGCTAAGCCGAGAAGACTTTTATCACCCTCAATACGGAATTATTTTTGAAAATATGAATGACCTTTTCGTTGGAAACCAGCCCATCGATTATGTGACTGTATGTTCAAAATTAACGAGTGCAGGAAAACTGGAAGAAGTTGGAGGGCAATCTTCGATTGCCGACTTAGCTGAGGAACTTGCCTCTGCTGCAAATATTTATCATTACGCAAAAACTGTAAAAGATAAATCATCACTTCGAAATATTGTAAGAACCTCTCAAGATGTTGCTTCTCTAGGGCTAAACTTTAAAGGCAATGCTGACGAGTTTTTAGAGGAAGTAGAGAGTAAGTTCTTTGGACTTACTACGGACGCTAAGGCCGGAAAAATGGTTGGCCTTAAGTCATGTTTGATAGAAAACTTAAAGGAATTAGAAGATACTTCTAGAAAGCCCGGTGAGATTCAAGGACTTCCTACTGGGTACGCCGAAGTTGATAAAATGCTTTTAGGAATGCAGCCAGGTCAGCTAATTGTTTTGGCCGCTAGACCTGCTATGGGTAAAACAGCCTTTGCCTTAAATATTGCCTTGAATGCAGTTCAGATGACTGGCGCACCGATTGCTATTTTCTCACTGGAGATGGTTTCAAACGAATTATCAATGCGTCTTCTTTCAAGTAAGGCCAAGGTTGATAGTAAAAGAATTAGAACCAAGGACTTTTTAGATACGGATCTTAGAAATATAGGGACCGCGGTAAATGAATTATCAAACTTACCAGTCTTTATTAATGACTCTGGTTCTTCGACTATTTTAGATATTCAATCACAATGCCGTAAGATTAAGTCGGAATCTGGCTTAGGTATGATCATTATTGACTACCTTCAGCTAATGAATTCCCATACTAAAAATCCATCTAGAGAGCAGCAAATTTCAGAAATCTCTAGGGGCTTAAAGTCTATGGCCAAAGAATTAGAGTGTCCCGTATTGGCCTTGTCTCAGTTAAACCGACAGGTAGAGTCGAGACCTAATAAGCGTCCAAACAATGCTGACTTAAGGGAATCTGGAGCAATTGAGCAGGATGCAGATTGTATTATGTTTATATACAGAGACGAAGTTTATAACGAAGATACAAAAGAGCCTGGAATTGCTGAAATCATTTTAGGTAAAAACCGAGGCGGCGAAATTGGAACAGCAAAACTCGCTTGGGTTGGGGCCTATACTTCCTTTGAGAATCTAACCTATGCTGGAAATCAGTAAAGGACCTTACTCTTTAATTCCCTCAGAACATAAATGGAAGATCTTAAAGGACCCGAGTCAGGCATATCTCTATAAAAAAAATAGAAAGATAAATTTGTTAAATGGTGAGGAATCAGACTTTGAGGTAAGAGAGCTCTTTAAAGTTTTAGACCTTGAAAAAAAATCGAATAAAAGAATTCTTCACTTATCCTATGAAGCTGGTTTTCTAAACAATGACAGTGAGCATTTAATTGAAGAGAATGACTGGCTGGCCCTAGATCTTCATTATGAAAAGTCAGAATTCCTTGCACCTCTTCAAAAGAGCAATATTGACTTGCTGTCAGCTAAAGTCCCTTCAATTGAAGAATATAAGAAAGCCTATGAGCTAGGTTACGACAGGCTTGAAAGAGGAGACTCTTATCAATTTAATTTAACTTTTCCTTTTGTTTATAGCTATAGTGGCGATTTTAACGATATTGCTGCCTGCCTATTTAGAAAAAAAGAGAGTTTGGGGGCCTATGCTCATGGCACCTATATCCCATCGATGAAGTGGGGTATCCTAAGCAATTCACCGGAATGTCTCTTTAATAAAAATAAAAACTTCATTGAAACAAAACCCATTAAAGGAACGATTAGAGATGAAGAAGGAGCTTGGAAAAAATTAAGTCAAAATGAAAAAGACGAGGCTGAGCTTTTTATGATTACCGATCTCTTAAAAAATGATCTCAACCGACTTGAGCCACGGGCAAAAGTAAAAATGCTTAAAGCTCCTTTAAAAGTTCCAGGGCTCCTTCATCAATTCAGTCACCTTACTCTTGAATCGACTAGGGATTTATCACTAGAAGAAGTTAGCGGCTCCCTTTTTCCCGGAGGCTCGATTACCGGAGCCCCTAAAAAAAGAACGATGGAAATCTTAAGAGAAATTGAAAGCTCTAGCAGAGGCGCTTATTGTGGTTCGACATTTTTTTTCGATGATGAGCAAATTAAAGTATCTATTAATATTAGAACCGCTGAGGTTGATGACTTAAAAAAAGAACTTACTCTTGGTGCTGGTGGGGGCATAACTCTCTTAAGTAAAGCGGACGAGGAGTATAAAGAGATGTTCTCCAAAGTCGATAGTTTTGCTTTACTCTTACAGCCCCCGTATCCGAGTAAAATTCTTTAATATTAGCTATTTACGGCTGTTTTTCACAATCCCAACAAAAACTTACATAGCTTCTTACAGGCCACCATTAATTTGACATGAATGAAATTCGGTAGATATGATTCCTTTGTCGAAATCCAATGAAAGGAGAGACCTCCGCCCACGGAATAGCTAAAGAATGAAACTTATAGCTGGGTAGAGAATTTACAAGGGAGTGTAAATGGCAAACGGAAACGCACCAGAGTCAGGATGGCTAGATGAGAACGGAAACGTTCTAGGGGATGACCAGAAGGTTCCTCTTAGCTCTTTATCCGAATTAACAGGTTTTCCTGTTGAGTTTATCAAAAAAGAACTTCTTCTAGAGGGAGAAGAGCTTAGTATGTCAGATCTAAGAACTTCAATGATAAGTTATTTAGAGACGACGGCCGGGCAACCAGAAACTAAAGAAGCCTAATCTTAAATATAAAGCCCCTTTTCTAGGGGCTTTTTTTTGTCCTTTTTTAAATTCCAACCTTTTTAAGTATCCATTCTTCAATAATTTGAGCAATAAATTCAGTTATTTATGTCACTAAATAATATGACTTGCGTTATGTTATGTATTGATGTATACTAATGCATATAAATACATATCTCTAACGAAAGGAGGTTGAGATGGTACTTTTTTTAATTTTAGTCACATTGTTTTCTCTCTCATTCCTCCAGTCGCATTTTGTGAACTGGGTGTTTGAAGAGGTGATGGTCACTCGCTCAGTAGCGCAGGAAGAAAACTAACAAAACAACTACGGTAGGACATTTAGAGGAAGCGGATATATTGCCTATTGAAGCAATGCAAAATTCGCATAACCTAGGTGAACTACCTTTATTTACCTGGAGGTAGAAATGAAAGATTCTTTTTTAAAAAGAGTAGGAAGAATTATTAGCGGGAATGCTCATTCCTTAATGGATCTAGTTGAGGGCGCAAATGTAGAAGCGGTCTTTGAGGAAACGATTAGGGAGATTGAGTCCGTTATTGATGAAGTAAGAAATGAATTGGGAAAGCTGATTGCACAGAAGCATCTTAACTCAAAGTCTTTAAAAGATATGGAGTTAAAACATAGCAACCTAAACTCAAAGATTGAGTTTGCAGTCAAAGAGAACAGAGAAGATCTAGCTAAAGCAGGGATAAAATCTCAGTTAGAGCTTGAGGCTCAAATTCCGATTCTTAAAAACACGATTGCTGAACTTGAAGCGCAGATAAAGGATTACGACGGTTATATCGTCGCCTTAAAAGCAAAGCGTTCTGAGATGCAGTCAGAGTTTGAAAAACTTGCAGACGGTCTAGAAAAGTCTGGAGCAAGTTTTAGAAACTCAAAGGTTAAAAGTAGTAAGAAGCATTTAGTCCAAGGAAAGGTTGATAAGGCTACAGGCGCTTTTGATCGTTTGTATGAAAAGCAAACGAAGGTATGCAAGTCAAATGGGTATGACTTAAATAACGAAGTAAAGCTTTCAGAGCTGGAGGCTCTTGAGAAGAGCAGCCAGATAAATGAGAGGCTAGAGACGTTTAAGTCTAGGGCCCTTTAAAGAGAGTAAGCGATGTTTGTATTTTTAAATGATTTTTTATCTGCTGAAGCAAACGCGCCTTTTAGTATTGCGATTATGATTGTCATCATGATCGCGATGCTCGAAGGAATCGGAATGTTTCTAGGATTTGGTATCTCGGCCTTTGTCGATAACCTTTTTCCTGAAGTAGATTTTGACATGGAGGCTCCTGAGCTTGAGTCAACGACAAGTCCAGGGAGAGTTATTGGATGGATAAGAGTTAAGGGGGTACCTGCTCTAATTCTAATGATAATTTTCTTAACGGCATTTGGAATATCAGGCTTGATAATGCAAACCATGATCAAATCGGTGATAGGAGCGCCGTTAAACTCCTGGCTTATCACGATCCCGGCTCTCGTCATTGCACTGCCGAGTGTGAGGATTTTTGGAGGATTAGTTGCGAGGTATATGCCTAAAGATGAGACAACCGCAGTCGGTTTGGATTCATTAGTAGGGAAGATCGCGAAAATAACTTTAGGAACATCTAAAGTTAATCAACCTGCTCAAGGAAAAGTTAGAGATGAGCATGGAAGAGATCATTACGTAATGATTGAACCTGATCTCGCTGAAGAGCAGTTTGAAAAAGATGAAAGAGTATTACTAGTTAAAAGAACTAAATCTACTTTTTACGCTATTAAAAATAATAATGAATCAATGAAAGATTAGGACGATCTCTCGAGGTTTTAGGAGGAAAATATGTTGGATAATGTTTTTGGATTTAGCAATGTTGTGGGAACAGCCGCTTTAGTACTGGCAGCCCTATTTGCTATCTCGATGGTTTTTGCCAGGCTTTATAAAAGAGCGACGAAGGAGCTCTCTTTTGTAAGAACTGGTTTTGGTGGTCAAAAGGTTATTATGGATGGGGGAGCACTTGTTTTTCCTGTTCTTCATGACACCATTTTGGTCAATATGAACACAGTTAGACTGGAAGTTCGACGAGATCAAGGGCAGGCCTTGATTACAAGAGATAGAATGAGAGTTGATGTTGTGGCCGAATTTTACGTTCGGGTTCAACCGACTTTAGATTCTGTGGCCAATGCCGCTCAAACTCTTGGTATGCGAACTATTAATAAAGAAGAATTAAAGGATCTAGTTGAAGGTAAATTTGTCGATGCCCTAAGGGCCGTTGCTGCGGAAATGAGTATGACGGAACTACATGAAAAAAGGATCGACTTTGTTCAAAAAGTGCAAGTGGCCGTGACTGAAGATTTACTTAAAAACGGTCTTGAACTTGAATCAGTTTCTCTTACTGGACTTGATCAAACTGCGATGGAGTTTTTTAATCCTAATAATGCATTTGATGCGGAAGGTTTAACGAGACTTACAGAAGAAATTGAAACGAGAAAGAAAATTAGAAACGATATTGAACAAGATAATCACGTTAAGATAAAAAATAAAAATCTTGAGGCTGATAAAATGCGTTTTAATATCGCTAGAGATTCTGAATATGCAAAACTTGAGCAAGAAAGAGAAGTTGAGCTTAGGAGAGCGGCGCAAATGTCAGAGATTGCCCAAGAGCAGGCCATAAAACAAAAAGAAGCTGATCAAGCGGCAATTGTGGCGAAGCAACTTGTAGAGCAATCTGAGATTCAAGCACAAAGGGCTATTGAGGAAGAGCGAATTACTAAAGAGAGAGTTGTAGAAACTCAATCTGTTGATAAGTTTAAGCAAATTGAACTAGCTCAACAAGATAAGGCTATTGCCATTGCAGAAAAATCTAAATCGGAATCTGAAGCCCAGGCTGAAGCTGATAAGGCAAGGGCCTTAGCAGAGCAAGCTAAAGAAAGGGTAACAACGGTTAGAGAAGAAGAAATTGCAACAAGAGAGAAGACGATTGAGCTTATCGAAGCTGCAAAAAAAGCTGAAAGAGAAGCCATTGCAATTACAGTTGCTGCACAGGCTGAAAAGACAGCAGCACTGGATTTAGCTGAATCAATAAAGACTGAGGCCTTGGCCGAAAGTCAAAAAACTAAGATTTTAGCAGACGGTGAAGCTGAAGCTGAAAAAGCCAGAGCAGCTGCTGCTGAGATTATGTATAAAGTTGAAGCTGAAGGTAAGGAAGCTATTAACCAAGCTTCAAACGTTCTTTCGACTGAGCAGATTGCCATGCAGATTAAGATCAAGCTTATTGAAAACCTTGATAAAATTATTGCAGAATCTGTTAAGCCAATGGAGCAAATTGACGGGATTAAAATCTTTCAGATTGATGGATTAAACCAAGTTGCTGGAGGCGGCGGAGGTGGCAGTTCTGAAGGGACTTCTGCTGGAGGTGGAAACCTTGCCGATCAAATGGTGAAGTCAGCTCTAAGCTATAGGGCCCAAGCACCGCTTCTTGATTCTCTATTGTCTGAGATCGGGCTATCTGGAGATGATATAAGTGGCAGTTTAAAAAACTTATTGCCTCCAGAAGTTGAGGCAAAAACTGAAGATCTCCCAGAGACACCTCAGTCAAATCAATAAAAATAAAGTCCTCAGTTGTGCAGAAAAAATCTTTCTGCACTGACTGAGGCTTTTTTTGTCCATTTCAGTAGATAAGTTTTCCCTAAATATATAAGTGCAGTTATTTGGTATTATGAAGTTGTGAAAGTAGTGATCATAACTTTATTTACAGTACTGTTTTACTCGGACTCTTGGGCAGGGATTTGTGACCAGCCACTTGCGGGAAAATCCTTAAGAGAAGCGCTTTTAAAGTGTCGACTAAAAAAAGCGGCCACAAATATGGGAAATCTGACTTCCAAAGTAGAAAAGGAAATAGCGTTTAATGATTTTTGTCAGTTTAGATCAAGTGGTGGTGACTCATTTTGTGAAAATCCGGCCATGTCTGTTTGTCGCTATGGAGGAAAAGTTCTAGATTCAAATTGTAGCTATACCCCTGGCGATAATGAGGTAATGATAAGCGAGGAAGACGTAAGGCAAAAGTTTTGCTTACTCGAGAAAAAAAGAGATAAAGATTTAAACGCCAAGAGCAAAAGAGAAAAATGTAAGGCTTTAAGTCTTACGGGTGAAGAATGTAGAGACTACACAATATTTTTAGACCAAAAGGAAAAAGATAACTCTTTTAATGAAAAAATTTTTACAGATAAAAAAGTGGAAAAGCTTTTTAAAATTGGCGAAGCTGTAAAGAATGAATACCTAAGTATGATTGAAAGAAGTCAAAGACTTTCTGACAAACAAAAGAAAGTAATGACTGCGAAGATTAAAAGAACGAGGATTCATTTAAATCAAGATCGTTTTAATAATGAAGAGCTTTCCGACTGCTATGGATCGTCTAATGGAAATCTTAGTAATGGAGTCTTTAATCAGGAAGACGGGTATGGTGGAAATGAAATTCATATTTGTTCAGGTTTAGGAATAAACATGGATTATATGAATCCCCATGCGCTTATTCATATCATTGCCCATGAGTTTTCTCATAGTATAGATCCATGTGCCCTAGAAGTTGGAAGAGGTAGAGAAAAATATAGTGCCAAAGATTTTTATCCCAAATTAGTAAATTGCTTAAGAGGAACGGAGAATGGCTCTTGTGAAGGGGCTGAACTAAATTGCACAGAAAAAGGAGAGGTTGAAAGGTACTGTAAGGCTTTATATCCTTCTGAGTGGAAAGAGTGTCATAAGGCCCTAAGCGGAGCTCCTTCCTGTGTCGTAGGTGGGCACAGCCATAAGGAAGGTTATATACATGGAGTTCAGGAGCAAATTAATGAAGGCTTTTCAGACTTCATGGCCTCTGAGGTACTCGGTGGAATTCTAAAAAATGAAAGTCCACAAGTTAAAGCAGACGCATTACTTTCAATAGGCTCACAGATTAGTAGAAGACATGATGGATGCAATAGAAACCCTCGAAAAAATTCCCACCCAAACGCTTTTATTAGGCTAAATAAAATTTTGATGAGTAGTGAGAAGGGAAGGGCTTCTTTTAATTGCAGTGGTCTTGAGAAGAAAACATGTTCCGGAATTTAATCCTAATTTCCACTTTTTTAGTTTCGTTTAAAGCTTTCGCCACTATGAAGGTGAGTTATACCTATCCAAATAATAAGAAAAATAAAGCAATCAAAATCTATTCAAATAAAGGATCTTCTTTTGTCGTTTTGAATGAGAATGGCAATGAAATTAGTAAGAGAATCAGCACTCCTCTTTTTGAGCAAATCAGGAAAAATGTGATTAAACTTTTATCAAAAAAGAATACTGAGTACGCATGCCCTAAAAGAATAAAGATTGTCGTAAGTTTAAATAAGAATAGCAAAGTTTATTGTAAATCTACTGAAAGTAAAAAAAATGCAGCTAAGCTTTTTCGAAAGCTCTATGAAATAACAACCCGTTGATTAGTAATTACTTGGCTGATCAGCGCAGTGGTAGGCGGGACCGCCAATGACTCGAAGGGCGCGGTACATTGTTTTGGCCCATCTTTTACACTTTTGTTTATTTTTGGCGTCGGTTTCACAGCTTTTAGTGGCAATATTTAAAAAGAGTTGATCACAATCTTTTCTTGATTGTCCATTGGTAGAGGGCTCGTGATGATAACAAAGGTCGTGCTGGACGCAGGCCTTAAAAAAGATTTCCTTATGTCCACCAGAAGGACCTGAGCAGCCATTCACAAATTGAGTATCGCCATATTGATTTTCGAACTCACAGGTTCTAATTCTTAAAGTCAGTTTTGTTTTTGGGCATTTATACTTTTTAAGGAGCTTTCCTTTTTTTTCACGGCAGAAGTCTTGAAGCTGATCCGCATAGGCGAAATTAGATAAAAGAAGAAAGACTAAAACTATTCTCATGAAATGAATTTACCACAACTTAGAAACAGCCGCCAACGACTTGTAAGGGTTCCATGGTTTTCGGTGAATCCAGCCAGAAGGCCACCATTTGCTCCTTAGAGGTGATTTGAGAGATAGGGATTTCGACAGTCATGCCGTTTTTAAAGGTCCTTTTATTGTGGCTTAATACGGCAAAAAACTGTTTCAAATTGCGTCCTCTATTTTCTCCACGGGTCACCTTACTAGTTATACCATTGGCGAGTAAGCTGTAATTCAGGTTTAGGTTTTTGGCTTCACCTTCAAAACTTATTTTATAGGATCTTTTTCCTGTAGGTGTGGCCTTCAATGCTCCTACAACTTCGGTGGAGGGAGAGGGAATCTTTCTGATTGGAAAGCTTCTCCATTCTTTACCATTTTTTACAAATCCAGGAGTGTAAATACTTTTAGAGTTCCAAAGAGATGCATACTTTCTCTGCCTGTCTGAAAATTGTTTTTTGGCAAAGCGATCTTTCCAGCCAATATAATCCCAGTACTCCACGTGAAAGGCGAGGGGGAAAAAGTTTTTTCCAAGGTTTGGGTTATTCCTTAGGGAGGCAATCCATTTCTCAGCCGGAGGACAGGAGCTACATCCTTCAGAAGTATAGAGCTCAATGAGATGAGTTCTATATTTAGAACTTTTTAAGATTTCTTTTTTACACTCAGCGGCCATGACTGGTTCCGGAATAAAGAAACCCTTTTGATTTAATATTAAACCTAGCAAGGTGAGAAATAGAAAACTAATGATGATTCGATTCGCATTCATAGAGATTAGTGTATTAAAACATAGTTTTGTTATAGGGGGTGGCAAAAATTTCTTATAATGTTTTGTGCGAGGTAATTCTAAAAGCCCATGTAGTGGGGGATTTGAATAGTGGATTAAACTGTTTATGGTATTCAAGTATTAACAGGCGGTTAGACTAAAGTCCTTAAAGTTTTATGGCGATAAGTTTATGAAATCATAAAACTCCCAAGGATGGACTTATGGATATCGCAACTATTATTGGCCTCGTTCTTTCAATGGGTGCCGTAATTGGCGCAATTTTGGCCGGTGGTGACGTTGGTGCTTTTATCGATGTACCTTCAGTAATTGTTGTTGGTCTCGGTTGTATCGGAACTACGTTTACAAAGTGGCCAATTGAAGTGGTAAAAAAACTAACTGTATTCGCAATGAAGACTGTGTTCTTCACACCAGCAGATCCCAAAGGAACAATAGATCAAATTAGTGAGCTCGCTGAAACGGCAAGAAGAGAATCTGTATTTGCTCTTGAGAAAGTTCCAATTGAAGATCCTTTTTTAAAGAAGGCTATGACTTTGGCAGCGGATAATAGACCGCCTGAAGTTATTAGCGCGATTTTACAATTAGAAATTGATGCAATGGAAGAAAGACATAAAGTTGGAATTGATGTGTTCGACGGATTAGCCGCCGATGGTCCTGCCATGGGAATGATTGGTACCCTAATTGGTCTAGTTATCATGCTTGGGAACTTATCAGATCAGTCCGCCATTGGTCCTGCCATGGCCGTTGCCCTCTTGACGACATTTTATGGTGCTGTAATTGCCAACGTTTTTGCAAACCCCATGAAGAATAAACTTGGGCAAAGATCAAAAATGGAAATGACTAAAATGACAATTATTATCGCAGGAACTCTCGGTATTGTTGCAGGAGAAAACCCACGACTTATTAAAGAAAAACTTATTGCATTCTTACCTCCGGCTGAACGTGAAGTTGAAGGCGGCGGTGGAGAAGAGGAATAGGATAACTTATGGCCGATGACGCACCAGCAGAGTGCCCAGAAACAAAATGCCCCGAATGTGAACCAGGACTTCCTGGCTGGATGGCAACGTTTTCTGACCTAGTTACACTACTGCTGACATTCTTTGTTTTGCTTCTTTCTTTTGCAAAGACTGAGTCTGCAAAGTATGAAGCTGCCCTTGGTTCGATTCGAAATGCTTTTGGAGGTAATGTTCTAAAGCATGGAGAAGTAATCCAAAAAGGAAAGTCTCCAGATAATTCACCCACTATGCTTGAAAGTCAGGAGCCTATTAAACCATTTCCAATTGACTTCCTCACCATGGAAGGAATTCTTGATAAGCATGAAATCAATAGAGAGTCTGACGAAGATTTAGGTCAGATGAGAAATGATCTTCAAGAGTTCAACCTAGCTGAAGAGGCTGATATCTATGAAGTTCCTGAAGGTATTAAAGTCAGAGTAAAAGATAAAATATTCTTCAAAAAGGGAAGTATCGTACCATCAAAAATCTCAGTTGAGGTTTACGACAAAATGGTTAAGCTTCTAAGTAATAAAGACTGGACGGTTTTTGTTCAAGGTCATGCTAGTAGAGGTGAAGAAGGTGGAGGAAAAGATGCCTTTGAGCTTAGTGCAGCTAGAGCAACCTCAGTTTCTAGAAGCCTGATTAAAAGAGGTGTGAGACCTGATAAAATCACGACTGTCTTTTATGGAGACACTAGACCGGATAAGGTTAAGGGGAATGTCGAAGGTGATTTTGACAGTAAACAAAGGCGTGTAGACTTTATTATTAGAAAAACTGACCTGAGTGCTGAAGGGCATAAGGTCGACTCTCAATAATTAATGAAAATTAAATTATCACTACTAAATGATGTGGAGGACTTGTACGAAGACTTCCTCGTTCATTTAGGTTTATCAAAAAGCCAATATAAAAAAAGCGGGATGAAAAAGGGCCTTTCTATAAGAGGTAAAAAGGAAATAGAACTTCCTTGTACTCTGCTAAGAAATGGTGAAGTAAATCCCGTTTACTCCGGCCCAGCTATTGAAGTCCTTAGCCAAAATGATGATTTTTTGGCTCTATCTAAACCTGCGGGCATTCATGGTCACCCCCAAAGCTTTGCTGAAACTGATACGGTCCTGAACTTTGTTCGGAGTATTGGAAAAGCAAATGACTTTGGAGGAGCTGAGGGAGGTCTTCTCTACAGGCTCGACCAGGAAACCTCTGGAGTGCTTGTACTTGCTAAAAGAGAGGCAACCTATAATGAGCTAAGGGATAACTTTCATGCCCTGGCAAAAGAGAAGATTTATTTGGCGGCGGTTAGGGGGAAGTTTGAAGATCTAGGAGAAAAGACTCACTTCCTTAAGAGTTCAGGTGAAAAAGGATCGATTCAAAAAGAAGATGAAACGGGTATCGAAGCAAGGCTTTCAGTTATCAAATCTTGGTATGATGAAAACTCTGGAAACTCTTTGTTGCAAATAGTTTTAGAAACTGGAGTTAGGCATCAGATTAGGGCCCAACTTTCCTTTATGGGCTATCCTATTATAGGTGATTCCCTTTATGGTGGGCTCGAAGAAGATAGACTTTTCTTACATGCACTTAAATATGCTTTTGATTGGGAGGGAAAAAGAATCGTTTTTTATGACGGAAGTCCCTTACTCTTTGATAAGTTCTTTGACCTTAACAGTTGCTTGTAAGTGCTTCATTAACATTTCCTTATTTTTAATCGTAGCAAACTTCGCAGCAAATTTTCCTTCAGTAAGAGCCCCAACCTCAAGTGTTGGGTGAACAAAGCGGATACTAACCCAATCAGTTCTTTCAAGGTTATCATTAGGAGAGTTTTGGGCCATATACACAAAGCTATTGGCCAGCTCTCGATAAACAATTTTTCGAGCGGTATCTAAATCTGTTTTCTCTTTTTCTTTAGGAGTGTATCCAATAGCGAGGTTAAGATTATTGCCATCACAGCTGGTGGTCCAGCCACCAGGAACATGCTTATTAAGTTTAACTAAAACCGCCCTACATGAAGTAGGGTTTAGGCGATCCTTATTCCAAAGACCTCCATCCATAAAGGTATTCATGAGAAAGATACTCATAAGGAGAATACCGATGATCAAAATGGGGTTTTTTATTAGTGATTTCAAAAACATACCTTAATTATAGGGGTGCGAGGTTAAAAAATCATTAAAGTAAAAACGCCCAATACCCGACAAGTTTAGTGTGTTAATTATGGTGCTAAATACCTAATTTTGCTGGCACCTAAAGGATTTTAATGGATTCGCCTATTTTTAATAATCATTTCTGGAGCATCCTAAAGAGGATAGATGAGCTCGATGAGATGGTCAGTTTAGAATGTTTTTTAAGTGAATTTGCTACGGAAGATTTTAACTGCGAGATGGTTTACGATGTTTTGCAATTCCTAGCTAACTATAACTTCCAAGTTCAAATAGAGGAAATTCAAGGTGAAAAGTTTCTCCTTCCTAACAAGAGGAACGAGAGGATTCAGTTTGACCTAAGCTTCTCTGATTGGATTGCGCTCCAAGCTCATTTTCCCCTCATGAAGGAATATGAAAGATTTGATTTTCATAAATCTCTTCAGAAAAAATTTGCTGAAGTTAGTGCCAGGTACCCTGGCTACGGGATTAACACAGATGAGATAGATCCTGATTTAATGTTTAATTTTAAAGAAAGCCTACCTGATATCCATCAAAAGTATGTGGCCCATATTGAAGAGTCTTTTAAAACAGGAGCTCTACTCTTGTTGCATATTGATAATAAGGTTTTTGAAGTTTACCCTCATAAACTCATTATGCTTGAAGGGGAGCTTACCATTATTGGAGAAGAGACTATCGATCGCTGTTTAATCTCCTATACAATGGATGAAATTACTAAAATTAAATTAAATTCTATAAATGATTATATTCCAAACTATACTCGCTTTGAGGTTGATGAATTTATCATGGCCATTAGAGCGGTATCAGGAAGAGAAGAGCGATTAGTTCTTAAAATAGATCAAGACCAACCTGTAAACTTAAATCCTGCCTACCAGTTTATGGGACATCCCTATATGACGGCCAATGCTGAAGGTGACTTCATCTGGGCTGCTTCTGTGGAAGTCTCTAGTGAACTTTATGATTGGTTGATGAGTATGGGATCAAAAGTTGAGATTCTAGACCCAGTGGGGATTAGAAGTGAATTTGAGAAATATCAAGAAATTAAGCTTAAGGATTTGGCACAAAAGAAATTGAAAAAGGCCGGTTAAGTCCGTACAACTAAATTGTGGATAAAAAACTTTCGAAGAATTTCTTTCTTATTTCTTTTCTTCCGGCCATTGCTTATTGGTATTTAGAAGAAAATTATCCCATTCGAATAGCAGTTACTGGCGGCCTAATCCTCGCGACTCTTGAAATTTGTTTTGAAAAATATTTCACAAAGCATGTCCACGGAATTTCAAAATTTAATTTTATTCTCATTGCCATGTTAGGGGGGCTCTCCTTATTAGGAGATGAAGGAATCTGGTTTAAGCTGCAACCCTTTTTTACAGGGGTGATTATGGGAGGCTTCCTCATTTTTAAGCTTTGGCGAGGTACTGGAATGATGGAGGAGATGATGCTTTCAATGATGGATGAAGATAGAAGACCTCCATCATTTGTTATCAGGAGTCTTGAATTCCATTCATCACTTTTCTTCTTTATCTATGGAATCTTTATGGGCTTTGTGGCCTTTTATTGGTCCACGGATCGATGGGTATTCTTTAAAACGGCCGGATTCTATATCTGTTTTGCTATCTTCTTCGTTTTTGAGCTTATTTATATGCGCTTGAAAATGCGAAAGATGATTGAAAATCAGAAAAAAGCTGAACTTCTTAAAAAGTTCTAAACCTTAAATTCAACAACTTATGAACTTTTTTGACAGATTTACCCTGTAAATGACAACGCATTGGGTAGAACCACATCTTAGTTTCTGATACAAACCTCTCGAACAAAAAACGTCACTTTGGAGAGAGACATGAAAAATATGATTAAAGTATCTGTATTAAGTTTTTTCCTTTTATTGAGCTCAAACGCTTTTGCCTTACAAGGTAAGGAAGCTGCTTTTATTGAGAAGATCGAAAAAGGTCTTGAAGAGACTCAGTTAGAGGTTCAAGAAGAACTAGCTTCTGCAACTGATGAAGAGCTATTGGAAAAATATGGAGATGTCTTATTAGAAGCTATTTTCGCTGATTCTCCAATTGTTGAAACAACGGGAATTTCTATTGATAACGATATTAGAACTAATGTCGAACTTCTTTTTTCTGATAAAGCTAAGAACTTTCTTGTTTCAAATGTTAAAGAAAAGCTAGAAGACGCTGGATCAATCAAAGCCTTTAAAAAAGAAGCTAAGAAAGTTGAAAAGAATCTTAAGAAAAAGCATAAAGGACTAGGACGTGTTTTAGTTGTTATCGTTTCTTATATAACAGCGCCATTTTTCTTCATCTTTGGACCATGGGGATGGGTTTACTGGTCAGTTCTTTTTGGATACTGGAGCTAATTTATTAAAACTCTTTTTACACTAATTATCTTAATGGCTTCGTCTTCACTTTTGGCGAAGCCTTTTTGCGTTTCACACAGAGCAAAAGGCTTTGGGGAAATTGAAAACTCCATGGCAGCCTTGATGGCCGCAAGTCAGTTTGGTACCAGCGCAATTGAGTTTGATCTTCATCATACTAAAGATAATAAAACGATTGTTTATCATGATGAAGTCTTTAAAAGGTTGATAAAGGGCGGAGCTTGCCCGAAAGGTCTGAACGTACATGAAGTCACTCTAAAAGAAATCGATGAGAAATGCCTTTTAGAAAATGGTGAGAAAGTTCCAACATTTGATGAAGCTTTAAAGGCCTTATCAGCTTTTGATTCAACTCAATTTATCGAGCTTAAAGATACAATCACTGAAGATGATTTTGAAACGATCAAAAGATATTATTCGGATCGACCGGAAAAAGTTCTTATTATCTCGTTTAAACCAAGTGCCTTGGCCAAGGTTGAAAAGAAGCGTTTAGAAGATCCATTTTTTAAAAAGGTTAAAACTGTCCTACTGAAAAAATATGGTTACTTCGGAGACTTTAGTAAGTTCGATGGGGTAGATCTTAAGTACGTCCACAAATCTAAAGTTAAGAAGCTTAAAGCTCAAGGTAAACTTGTTGGTGTTTATACTAAAGACTCCAAACGTAAGATTAAGAAATACTTGAAGAAAGGTGTGGACTTTATCACCACTAATAATACTCAACTTTGCCAAGAGATTATTGAGGAATTGAAGTAGAGTAGTATTCATAGTTCCTGTATAATCAACCCATGGAATTCAATTTTATAAAAATTTTTGGCGGCGGAAAAACTCTCATCGATGTGGGATTATTTATTCCTGATAGTGTGGAGAAAATCCTTTTGGCCCTTTCTGATGGGGAACAATCTAAAGAAAGTATTCATAAAAGTTTTGAGCCTTGGCTACAAGCTGCTAAAGAAGATAATTGTCTTATTCTCGCCCCCTGCGCCCCCGACGGTGTTCTCTTTCATGAAGGCGGAGAACTCCTCGTTCCAAGAATGATTGAGGTCTTCTTTCAAAGCATGGAGCAAAAACCAAGAAAAATGGCCATTGCCGGAATTGGCGAAGGTGCTAAGTCGGCGGAGAAGATTCATACTTTATTTCCAGATTTGTTTACTAAAATATCTATTCATAAAGACTATTCTGAACTCACAAACGAATCGATTAAAAAATCATGGGATTATTTAGAAGCGATTGGGTAAGAGCCTAAGACTTTAATATGGTCGGCGTCGCTTCTTAAATTGATAAGGGTGTCTTTTACTTTTTTATCATTTAGTGCGCCCATGAAATCTACGAAGAAGATATAGGCGAAAGGATTTTCTGGGATGGGTCTTGATTCAAGTCTGGTCAAGTTGATATCGGCTTTGGCAAATTCCTGAAGACAGCCAAGGAGTGCTCCGGGATGGTGTTTTGTGGTAAAGGCGATGCTGGTCTTTTCTTGTAGAATACCGTCGGGAATATTACTTTCTTTAACAAAGACCTGAAAACGGGTGATATTATGCTTAACCTTTTGAACATCATCATTCAAAATTTCTAGTCCGTAGTATTCGGCGCAAAGTCTAGAAGAAATAGTACCTTGATCTTTAGATTTTCTAGAGACGAGATTTTTTGAAGCCCCGGCAGTATCAAAGTCCGGTATAGGCCTAATATTGTGACGGTTTAAAAAGTCTCGGCACTGCTCTAATGCTACAGGATGGCTGTGTACACTTTTAATGTCTTCTAGTTTCACACCAGGTCTTGCCATAAGGCAGTGATGAATTGGTAGGTAGAGCTCACCAATGACAAAGAAATTATGCTGATAAAGAAGGTCCATATTTATGGCCACATTACCGGCGATAGAGTTTTCTACGGGAAGAATTCCCATGGCCACTTCTTCAGCCTCTAATGCATCACCGACTTGTTCCGAGAGCTCAAAGCCAACTGGAATCGCTGAGTCGCCAAAATATCTTTTGAGAGCTTCTTCTGAATAAGCGCCCTTTGTTCCTTGAAAGGCAACTTTCATTCAGTAATCCTCTTATTTACTTTATTAAGTGACTCTAAAAATTCTTTTCGGGTAGATTCACTATAGGGATTGTATTTATTCATATCGACAAAAAGTTGCCAGGAATCATTTTCAACAGTTTGAAGAATTTTCATCAGTCTTCTATAACCTTTTGTGTCGATATTAAGCTTTTCAGTACCGAGGTCCATTAGAGTTCTTCCAATAAAGTGAGTTAGAAGAAGTGAATGACTTATTTCTTCATCATGTTTATCAGCTGATGACTCAATAACTTTAAGGCCATGATTATTTAAATAACTTAAAATATCTGCATACAATTTATCTTCAATTCGAACTCTACATACGACAATCTTGCAGCCAAAGAGTGACTCTTTAGCAGAGTCAGGACCAAACATAGGGTGAGTTCCTAAAATCTGAACATCTTTTGGAAGATGTTTTTCCATAACTTCTATAGGATGAGATTTTACGGAACATACATCTGCAACTAGGGTTCCAGCTTTAAGAAAGGGTTTCATTTCGTTCAAGGTGTTTTCAAACTCACTGATTGGTACGAACGGAATAACTAGAGGGCATTCACAGGCTTCTTCTAGGGTGCCTGCTTTTGCTCCAAGCTTTTTAATTTCTTCTTCTGTAGTATCGGTTGGGAACTTTTCGTATACGATGACATCAGCATCTTGAGCGATGTATTTTGTAATAAGTTTACCTAGACGACCAAAACCAATAAGACCTACTTTCACTTTAAAGCCTCCTTGATTCTGCCTAGGGCCTCAGTTAGAACATCTTCATGACTTGCAAAAGAAATTCTAAGGTACCCATCTATTCCAAAGGCTGAACCTGGTAGAAGGGCGACCTTGGCCTCTTTTAAAATAAACTCAGCTGCTTCGTTGCATGTTTTAAACCTATCTTCGTAGCCATCTAAACTTGGGAAAAGGTAAAAAGCTCCCTGAGGTTCATGGCATTTAAAAATTTCTTTTGTTAGCCCGTAGGCCAGGTCCTTTCTTTTGACCATTGTCGCTACCATGTCTTCAAAGTAAGTTTGATCCATGGTTAGAGCTTTTAGAGCTCCGTATTGAGCAAAGGTACAAACATTTCCATTAAGATGGGACTGGAGTTTATTGACTGGCTCTATAAACTTAGTTGGGGCGATCATATAGCCCACGCGGTAGCCAGTAAGGCAATGAGACTTACTTAAAGTTTGAACAGTTATTGTTCTTTGAAAAAGATCATCAGAAAGTGAAGCTATACTTGTATGAACATTTGGTTCAAAAACCAGTGATTCATAGGCTTCATCAGATACCACCAGAAGATCGTGTTTCTTAGCTAGCTCTCCAACTTTTAATAAGTCCTCCTTGGCATAAACAGCGGAAGAAGGATTATTAGGAGTATTAAAGAGAATCATTTTAGTCTTTGGGGTAATGGCCTCTTCAATTGCTTCTAGGTCAAGGCCTAGATCATCTCTTGACTTAACAATAACGGGGGTTCCTCCCGCTAGTTTAATAGATTCCGGGAATGTTACCCAGTAGGGTGCCGGAATTATAACTTCATCGCCTTCGTGGATAAAACATTGAAAGATATTATAAAGGATCTGCTTAGATCCATTGCTAACTAAAATATTCTCAAGGTTTACTTTTTTTCCAGAGCGACTGGAGAATCTATCTGCAATGGCTTCTCTAAGTTCAGGAATCCCTGGGACTAGTGAGTAGCGAACTTGTAAATCTGAAAGTGCTTTCTGTGTTGCTTCTATGACTTCTTGAGGAGGAGGGAAGTCTGGTTCCCCCACATGAAGACCGATAATATCATGCCCCTCGCTTTTTAATTTTCCAACAAGGGAAGCAAGACCCACCGATTTAGAACCTTCTACTGCTTGTATTCGATGGGAAAACGGCATCTATTTTTCTACTTTGTTAGTTTGCGAATCGAGCATCATTTGTGTTTGTACTTTTACAGAGTGATCATGAATCACATCATATATTTCTTTTATATATTGTGGATTAAGTCCTAACGCTTCGGCAATCTGCATTCTCTTATTCATTAGCTCTTCCATTCGGTGAACTTGAAGGGCCGTAATATTAGCGTTTATCTTGGCCTTACCAATAGAGTCAACGATCTTCATTCTTTCTTGTAGGCTCTCTAGTAGCTCATTATCAACGCGGTCAATCTTATCTCTTAGATCATCAAGTTCCTGCTCAAAGTTTCTATCATGAGAATATTCAGTACGAACCGAGATTGAAGATAGAATCTCTGAAAGTCGACTAGGAGTAACTTGTTGCTTTGCATCTGACCAAGCTTCGTCTGGATTGCAGTGTGTCTCAATCATCAATCCTTCAAAGTCAACGTCCATAGCTTTTTGTGAAACCTTTTGAATTAGATCTCTTGTTCCTGCAATATGACTAGGGTCGCAAATGATTGGGAGCCCAGGGATTTTACTTTTTAGCTCAATAGGGATTCTCCAAAGAGGTCTATTTCTGTACATGGTTTTTTCATGAGTAGAAAAGCCTCTGTGTATGGCACCAATTTTCGTTATTCCTGCTGTGGCAATCCTTTCAATCGCTCCAACCCATAAGGCAAGATCAGCGTTGATTGGATTTTTTACAAGAACTGGAACTCTGGTTCCTTTTAAGGCATCAGCAATTTCTTGTACCGCAAAAGGATTGGCCGAAGTTCTAGCACCGATCCATAGAATATCAACACCGTATTTAAGGGCCAGTTCTGCGTGAGCGGCCGTTGCAACTTCACAAGAAGTTAATAGTCCCGTTTCTTCTTTTACTTTTTGAAGCCAAGGTAATCCTTCCTCTCCAACACCTTCAAAAGTTCCCGGTCTAGTTCTTGGTTTCCAAATACCAGCCCTAAAAACTCGAACGTCTTCTTGCTGAACTATATTTCTAGCCACACTTAAACATTGCTCTTCAGTTTCAGCAGAGCAGGGACCAGCAATGACAAGTGGTCTTTTAAGATTTGGTATCCATTTATTTAGAGGTGTGATTTCCATCGCAGTTTCCTTTTTTTAATAGCCTTTGAAATCCATCTCTAGAGCTTTGTTATGGCTCTTATACTGCAAAACAAGTGCCTGTTCCTTAATACCTACTTATGGTTATAAGTAGCTGGAATTATGATAAAAATAAGGGGCATTTTGGTACCCCTTTTCCTTTCTTAGTGTCATGATGTCAATAACTTAGACACCTTTTTTACTGAAGGGCATCTTGGATAAGACCCTTTCCTTGATCGTCCCCTAGAGTAAAGTAAGTCACATAAGGAAAACCGTGATGAGTTTTGGCGGAAAAATATCCAGAGATACCAACGTTTTCCTGACCAAAGATCAACTCAAGGTCATTAAATCCTCTCGCGTACTTTGCAATTCCGCTGATTAAATTTCTAAGGGCGCGAGCACTAACTCTTGCTTCCTCTTCAAAAACTTTTTTATATTCAGAAAAGCTTTCACGTAGAGACTTTAAGCATTTCTTTTGAGCTTTCTTAAGTCTGCCAGGGTCATTGTCTCCATCAACGCGAACACAAACCCATCTCGTGATCCCTTTCCATTCATCGCTTGAAATAGACTCGAGACTTGAAATTCCCATTCCTCCAATCTCAGCATTAACACTAATCGTAGCGCTTCCTTTAAGATGCCCATCGGCTAAGCTTTTCCAAACTCTTTCTTCAATATTGGTATAAACTTTGCCAAATGAAACCAGCTCTTTTCTAACTTTTTTCTTAGAGTTACCTTCGATTTTTGGGGCATTGATCTCTTTACTAAATCTTAAGTAAGCTTTGTCGGCGTCGTCTAGCTTGATCTCTTCAAGACTAAGATGTCTTTCGTCATCTCTAACTTGATACTCAAAGTTAACGGTATCTGTGATTCTTCTTTTGTATTTATTTATTTTTTTAGAGCTAAAAAGTGCCTGAAGCCAGCTTTTCTTATAAGTAGACTCTTCTTCATTATGCCTAAACATATATTTTGTGCCAGAGCTATTTCTAACAGTTACTTCACTCGTGGAGTTCCCTTTAACTTTATCAAAAAGGAATAGGTGAGTATTCATGGATTCGCTATCTCTTTTTGTATCTTGTTCTGAAATTACAAAAGGCATTAGGGCCAAATTGTTCTCAGGAAGTTTTCCTCTCAAGACATCTTTTACCTCTTGATGAAGAATGGAGTCTTTATTGTCTAAAAGATCTTCATCATGAGTTCTAAAGCTCATTGAAAGAAAACTTGATTCATTTAAGTTTTTAGAATACTCAAAACTTAACAGAGACACTTTTAGTAAATTAAAAAAGTCAGCCTGTAGCCCAACTGTTACGGCCTTACCAGTAATTCTACTTTTATTTACACTAACTCTTAAAATTTCGTTTTCTCTTGGAAGATCTCTTGAGCCTGGTCTGTGAATACTAACGTCATTAACTCTGCTGTAGCGAAGTGTTCCTCCAGCATATGCTGACAAGAAATAATAAGAGGGAGTCTCAGCATCAGCACTAAGGTGAGCGCTTAAATAATCTTTCCTAGAAATAGATTCATGATCCTCAAGAGAAAGAAAACGTGATCCACCGAATTTTAAGAACCCTAAGAAGAGCTTATCAAAATCTCTAGTTAATCCTTTAAGATAGCTCTCAGCAAAATGGATATAAGTATAAGTTCTCCTAAATCGAATTCCGGCAAAAGCGTTTAAACTAGAGTTAGAAATCTCTACGCTTCCTGAGTCGCTTAAGTTCTTGAGAAAAGTTTTTGCATCAACCTCAATTTCAAAGCGATCTTCAACAACCCAGCGCTTATCATCTTCACTCGCAGTATAGTCTGGGTAAAGTCTTCTACCAGCATTAATCCCGGCGCCGCCAATAAGACCGCCCCATTTAAAGCCAGAGAAGTTAGTATCCCCTAGAGCATAAGACTGATTATATTTAATAGTATCACTTGTGATTTTATTAGCCTGGTTTAAAAGCTCTTCTTTTACCCTCTTCACGATTTTTTGATATAAGGGATTGTCCTTGATACCACGGCTTTTCATTATAGAATCGTCTTCTTCAAGCAAGACTTTATGATCACCTTGGACTGTAACTTTAAATGGACCTTGATATTCCTGAAAAAGTTGTTTCTTTACTTTGAAATTTTTGAAGACCACCGTTTTTGCATTTGATTCCGCAATAGATGCAAAAGATACGATGGCGCAAATAAGCACCCATGTCATGAATTTCATTTCTTTCCCTCGTTAATTATCAATTTGTATGTGAAACTTTTCGGAATTTTTGTGAAAAGGAGAGAAAATTTATTTAATTTAGAGGGCTTAAGGTCATAATTTCCGGTGTTATTCGGTCAGCTTATAATATCGATAAGTGGCCTTGCTAAGTCATAATACGTTATATTAAGCGGGTAAAAAGGGGTTCAGATGAATTTTATTAATGAAGAAATTGAAAACTATGCCATCAGTAAATCTAACCGACCAAGTCAGTTTGTTAAAGAGCTTGGGGAAGAAACTAAGGCAAATATACCTATGGCGATGATGCTAGTTGGAGAGATGGAAGGATCGTTACTTGGTTTTCTGGTTCGCTCATTAAAAGTAAAACGAGTTTTAGAAATTGGAACCTACACGGGATATAGCGCTCTTTGCATGGCGGAAAACTTGCCCATGGATGGAGAGGTCATAACTTTAGATATAGATGACGAGCTTACGCCTCTTTCAAAAAAATACTGGGGACAATCTCCCGATGGCAATAAAATAAAAAAAGTAATAGGTCCTGCTCTAGAAACTATTCCAAACCTAGAAGGCAGTTTTGATCTTGTTTTTATCGACGCTGATAAGCAAAACTATTTAAACTACTTAAAAATGGTTATACCAAGATTGAGTGAGAAGGGGATTGTTGTAGTAGATAATGTCCTTTGGAGCGGGAATGTCTTAAAAGCTGCTTCAGAGCTAGAGCCTACTGATAATTCAACTACCCATATTCAGGCCCTTAACGACTATGTTTGTCAGTCAAATGAGCTCTATGGAACACTTCTTCCAATTAGAGATGGAATCTTTTTAATTACGAAGACTTAGCTTTATAAAAAGATTACAGGGCCACTGATATTCATGCCTATTTTTTGCTATAAAATGGCTCCAGAATAAAAGCCTATTCAGAGAGGATGCAAAAAATGAAGTTGATCTTAACCGCTTTGGCATTAACATTTTCAATCAATGCTTTGGCAGTGACCTATATCGGATCACTTCTTGAGAACCAACAAATCCTCGAGTTTATCGCAAAAGAAAAAGATAATGGGTATCATCTGACCTCTGTTCTTGATCGTCTTTCAAATGAAGGAATCACTGAAGATCAAAGAGGTGCCAGAGGACATTACTTGATCAAACTTAAAAAAATAGAATTTATCGATACTGAAGATGGTGACGTAGAGAAAAAAGAATCTAATAAAAAGTTTGATGTTCGTACTGATTTTGGACGAGTTCAAAAAATTGAAGAAATTGTTGAAGCTCCTACTGAATCTAATACGGATGTAATCTCCCCACCAAGTGATGGAGAAGAATAAACCAGTATAGCTGGCTTTAATTTCCCCCCTATTAATTCAAGAATCTACCCCTACAATTAAGGTATGTTGGTAAAATTTGTTTACACTTTAGTCTTCATTCTTTTGTGGATTAATAAAGGTTATTCTAAGAATATCTTTATTCATTCCTCGATTTCACTTTCGACGAGTACTTCTCTTTGGCTTAAGGGTGATGAAAAAACAGACTACCAACAACCGGGTTTTGATAAGGCCATACGAACTTATTATCAAGGGGCTCTAAATACGACCCTAAGTTTAGATGCGGATTGGGACTTATATTTCGGGTTTAGATATGGGCACGTCAGAATGAATGACGGTCCCTTTCTTGGGGCCACACAAAGGACCAAGAGGTCACAGTTAAGTGAAGTTTCAGGAGGAGTCGGATATACCTTCTATAAAGATAGGGATACGAAAGTAGCAGTCTTCGGCAAATATATTTATCCTGGAGGGGATACAAAAAGAAGAAAGCCAGCTTTTTTATCATTTAATGACTTTGGCTCTCACGCAGAACTTGGGCTTTATAGTTCTCATTTTTTTGAAAGCTGGGAGTACCATCCATTACTTAAGTACAAGCATAAGACTTCAGGGCTAGGAAACCATCATCTGGCCATGGAGAATAAACTTTTCTTTAATTTTACGAAGCGTTTTAAACTTGGTCCTGGAGTTGATCTTTTCACAACTTCAGGTGGAAGAGATATCCTTGATGATGCCTTCAATGCATATGTGAGTGAAACTGGTTGGTTTCCCGTTTGGAATAAAAAAGAAAAATGGCTAGGGGTTTCTGCGATTGGTGCTTATCAGTTTAAAAACCAATTGATTTTTGACTTTTATATCCACCGTAAAGTGATCGGAGAAAACACAGATATTTCAACAACTGTAGCGTTTGGAATAGGTAAGGGTTTTAACTTATGAAAAAAATAATATTCGCACTTTCAGGTTTAGCCATATTTTTTACACTGGCCATTACGACAATCTCCCTGGGCTCTGGAACTTATACTCCGACCCAAACTAAAATCCAGTTCAAGGTTTCTCAAAGGCTTGCGAATGATTTTAATGAGCTTTCATCAATTTTTGGGGTAACCAAAACCTATCAGCACAAAGTTGATAAAAAAACAGTTCTCTCATATCAAATAGATGAAGAAGAATACAATTTAGAGCCACGCTCAGTTAAGCCAAAACAATATGTTAAGGCTTTTAAAAAAGTAAAAACAGATTTGCTCTCGGTTAATGGAGCGACAAACCTAAAAATAACTAGCTTTAAGCTGGATAGAAAAAAAGGTGGTTATTATAAGTATAAAATTAGTGGTCAATATAAAAGATATAATGGAGAGACTGTTAATTTTTATGAAGTTAACTATTTTCAAAATAATGTATCGGTAAATATACAAGTCGTAACGATGGATCAAGGAAATGCAACGATAACAAGAGGTGAGGCGTTCTCATTGTTTGACGAAGTCTTGGAGACTTTAGATGAAGTGTAATCTAATTCTCGCAAGTCTATTCTTCTTGTTTTTTTCAACAAGTATTATGGCCAATGACGCCAATGAGCCGGGCTTACAGGTTAAGTGTGAAGTCGATACATTTTCACTTCTTTCAAAAATAGAACTCTTTCAATTTGGAGCTTTAAACGACGCCATTCAAGAAGATGCCTGCGGGCATATTCCTGAACCACTTCGAGATAATGGAGACCCAAAGAGAAGCGGAATTGGTAGGGTTCTGCTTTCTTGCTTTGCCGGTGTTTTAAAAGGAATTTTTCAAAGTTTTTATGACAGTATAAAAAGTATTTTAGATATTCCTAAAATTGCAAAGCAGCTGTTTGGATTTGTGGGAGAAAAAGCCTTCAAAATTGCAAAAGCATTATATAAAGGTGGAGTTGCGGGAGTGGTAAATGAATTTACCTCTAGTAGCGGAGCTGGTTTTTTTGCAAAACTAAAGAGTAACTTTATTAAGATATTTAACTCCTTGACTAAATATTTTGCAAACAAAGTGAAGGATATCTATCAATGTTATTCCCCAGTGGCAAAAGGTGAAGTGGTTTGTAATGCCTTAGCTTACCTAGGAACAGAATTCTTTTCAGGCTTCCTTTTTAAAGCTGTGGGAGCAGTAGGGAAGGTTGCTTCAAAAGCATCAGATTTATTAGGATTACCAGGTGTTGTTTCAAAACTAGGAAAATATGCAAAAGGAACCCTGGGAGCACATAAAAAATTGGTCCGTTTTTTAAATGGGACTGGGCCACGAGCAATTCGAAAAGCGCTGTTTAAAGCAGATGGGCTTAAAAAAATTGTGGTTAACGTCAATAAGGCTATGGCCAATGTTAAGAAAAAATACAGGTATATCTCAAGTGTCATAAAAAACGGAAATTATGCCAAATTAGGGACCATTTCTACTAATATTACGAAACTGTCTGATAAATATTCTGACGTTAATAAAAATTTAACTAAATTGAATAAGGCTTTAGCAAATTTAAGAAAGCGAATTGATGCAAAGGAGATGAACGCGGCTGCTTCAAGGGGCAGCTTAAAAGATATGAGAGAAGAGGCGGTTCAAATTGCATTGCAAATAGAAAAAAATATTAACAAGGCTAAAGTCTTAGGCCAAAAACTTGAAAACACTTTAGTGCTAGCTGATACTGCTAATTTAGCGATTAATGCAGGTACACCTCTAGAGACCTTTCTTTCAGGAGTCTCTATTGATGGTAGTGTATTGGCGGGTCCTTTTCAGCGTTAAAAACTATCTGTTTTTTCAATCAGCCAACTGGCAATTCCTGGTTCGCTCAAAGAGTGACCAGCATCTTCAATAATTTTTAGTTCACTCTTCGGCCAGACTTTATGGAGGTCCCAGGCATTTTCTACGCAACAAACCACATCATATCTTCCGTGGACAATGAATCCTGGAATATGAGAAATCTTATCAATATTATCTAAGATCCAAGAGTCGGTTTCAAACCAACAATTATTTATAAAGTAGTGGCATTCAATCCTAGCAAACGCGTCTGCAAAGTGATCCTCTCCATAGCTTTCGGCCATCTCTTTATTAGGAATTAATTTTGATGTAGAACCTTCCCAGGTCGCCCAAGCATTGGCCGCTTCCTTTCTGACTTCTTGGTTATCGCTAGTAAGCCGCTTATAAAATGCACTTACAAAATCATTTCTTTCATTTTGAGGAATTGGAGCAATATATTTTTCCCAAGCATCGGGATAGATCCTCGAGGCTCCCTCTTGATAAAACCATTTAATCTCTTGAGGTCTCACCATAAAAATTCCTCTAAGAAATAGTGCCTCTACAGATTCGGGATGTTTAATTGCGTAGGAAAGAGCTAAAGTTGAGCCCCAGGAGCCGCCAAACACCGCCCATTTTTCAACATCTAATTTTGATCTTAAAAGTTCAATATCGCTAACGGAATGCCATGTTGTATTATCTTTTAATTCACTAAAGGGAGTGCTTCTTCCGCAGCCTCTTTGATCAAAAAGGATGACTCGCCACTTTTTTGGGTCAAAATACCTACGATAATCCGTGGAGCAGCCACCTCCCGGTCCACCATGTAAAAAGACAATAGGTTTACCTTCTGGGTTTCCTACCTCTTCGAAATAGAGAGTGTGAGTTTCATCAACTTTAAGCATCCCTGTATTATAGGGTTCAATTGGGGGGTAGAGATTTGTCATGGGTAGAGTTTAAAAGATAAGTGCTTTTTGGTCCAGTTAAGGTATGGTGAAATTGCTAAGCAAATTGAGAATTAAACGGTGAGTTAGAATTGCAAAAGGGCTTTCTTTTAACAGGGCATTTTGAAGATTATAAAGGCGAGCATATCCTAAGGTTTTTCGGGAAGTCTGATGCTGGTCCTTTTTGTTTAGAGTTTACAGGGCAATACCCCGTTTTTTTTATTGCTTCTGAAGAGTCCAATCTTCCAAATTTACGCGGCCTTCGAGAGAGGAAGAAGGTAAACCTCAAATCCATGGCGGGACTTGAGGTCGATGCACTTTATTTTTCCACAAATAGAGATTTAAGAGAGGCTAAAGACACTCTGGCAGATCGCGGTATTAGAACTTATGAGTCTGACGTTAGAGCTCCTGAACGCTTCCTCATGGAAAGGTTTATAAATGGCTCGGTGGAGTTTGAAGGAGAGTTTAAGTCAAAGAATAATGTACAGACCTATCGAAACCCCAAAATCAGGCCTGCCACTTATACTCCCAAATTAGATATCATTTCAGTTGATATTGAAACTTCAATGAAAAATGATTTGTTCTCAATTGGCTATCATCAGTATGGAGCCTCAGGAGAGTTTAAAAAAGTATTTATGGTGGGAGACTTAAGAGAGTCGGAGCATATAGAAGAATGTGACCTAGAGTTATACCCTACGGAAAAAGATCTCTTGATGGCATTTGATAACGAACTTAAAACGCTCGACCCGGATATCATTATTGGCTGGCATGTTATTGGTTTTGATATGAGTTTTCTAGAAAGGAAATACACTCAATATGGTTTGGAGTTCAATTGGGGAAGAGGTAAAAGTAAAACTAGGATAACTGAGAGAAAAGGTGCTGGCTGGTTTGCTAGGTTAGAAGGTAGGGTCGTTATTGATGGACCACCTTCGCTCAGATCAAACTTCTATTCATTTGAAAACTTTAAACTTGATACTGTTGCTAATGCTCTCCTTGGAGATGGAAAAGATATAACCGATACTGGCGGGAATAAAGTTGAAGAAATTGAAAGAAGGTTTAGAGAAGATAAAAAAGCCCTCGCTAAGTACAACTTATTAGACTGTACTCTTGTCAATCGCATTTTCCAAAAGACCGGTCTAATTGAAATGATTGTCAAAAGAACAATTATTTGTGGGCTACTAATGGATAGGGTCGGAGTAAGTACGGCAGCCTTTGATCATTTCTTTCTTCCAAGACTTCATAGAAAAGGAATCGTTGCCAATAATATCCCAGAGCTTGTTCGAGACGCTGGGGCAGCTGGTGGATTTGTCATGGAGCCAGAGGTTGGAGTGCATGACCATGTCGTGGTTCTCGATTTCATGAGTTTATATCCAAGCATTATAAAAACGTTCAAAATTGACCCTTACTCTAGGATAAAAAATGACATAGAAACTGGGGCCACTCCTTCTGGTTTGTCGTTTTCAAGAACAGAGCATATCCTCCCTGATTTTATTGTGGAGCTTATGGAACTAAGGGCCCAAGCAAAAAGAGAAAAAGACCCTTACCTTTCACAGGCCATTAAAATATTAATGAATAGCTTTTATGGAGTGATGGGGTCGACGGGATGTCGGTTTTATCATGCAGATTTGCCCACGGCCATTACGGAAAGTGGACAATGGGTGCTAAAAACGGCCATCACTTTTTTTGAATCTGAAGGCTATAAAGTAATATATGGTGATACAGATTCCGTATTTGTAAAACTTAAAGGGACTGACCACACCCAGCCTTTTGATAGAGGCGAGAAGCTTGCGGCAATGTTAACGGAATACTTAAGTCAGAAAATAGAGACTATGTTTGAAGCGAAAAGCGAACTGGTCATGGAATTTGAGAAGTACTATAAAAAATTCTTTCTTCCTGCTTCCAGAGGGACAGGAGAGGGAGCCAAAAAGAAATACGTTGGTTTGATTTTTGACGGCGATGTAGAAAAGCTCCAGTTTGCTGGAATGGAGTACGTTAGATCTGATTCAACGAAGTTAGCTAAAACCTTTCAGTTTGGTCTTTATGAAAAACTATTTTCGAATGAAGAGATGGAAGATTATATAAGAGAATTTGTTGAAGAGCTCAAATCTGGAGCTTTTGATAAAATGCTAGAGTACTCCAAAAGGCTTACTAAGGCTCCAGACGAATATATTAAGTCTATACCTCCCCACGTAAAGGCTGCACTTCAGTTACCAAAAGAAGACCAGAAAAACCTAAGAAGAATTTCATACATCATTACCCGTAGAGGCCCTGTCCCTATTGAGTTAGACCATTCTGATATTGATTATCAACACTATATAGATAAGCAAATTAGGCCCCTCGCTGAAGATGTGCTATGGTTAAAGGAGAAAAGCTTTGACGATATTATTACCGGGGACCAGTTAAAACTATTTTGAAATTTAATCTAAACAAATATTTACAAAAATGGGGATACGTAGCTTTTATTATAGTCTTTCTTGCGATCGGCTATAAATTATACGAGCTAGATATCTATGTTTGGTCCTGTGAATCAGAGTCGAATACGGGCTCCTGTCTATTGGCCTCTCGAATTTATTTGGAAAAAGATAATAAGATTATGGGTGAAAAATATCTAAGAAAGTCCTGCAATGGAGACTACGCCCTTGGATGTTACGAACTTGGAATTTTAACAAAAGAGGATTCTTTTTTTAAAAAGGCTTGCGGACTCGGTCACAAGCCCGCCTGTAAAGAAGATTAGAGTTGTTTTACTCCACTTGCCATTACTGAGTATTCAGCAACTTCTCCGGTTACTTTAGGATTTTTTACTCCCGCATCTTCTAGATAGTGCTTTGCTTCTTCTTTACTCAAAAGTTTTCTTGAAACAACTCCTTTCACTCTTACAGTTTTTCCAACAAGTGAAATTGGAACAAAAAATTTATAATCTTTAAATTTCACTCTTGTAGAGCCTGACTTATTTTCAAGTGTCATCCAACAACCCTTTTTTACACAAACTTTTCCCACTTTTGCATCAAAGACGACTTCTTTACCATCATGCTTTGAAAAGTTTTGAGTAAGGTTATCTAGAGAAATAGATTTTTTATCCTTAATATCAGTCCCATAGAATGGGGCCTCTTTAACTTTATTTCCGCTATGGGTTCCAGAGCTCATCAACAATAGTGAGCCGATAAAAAGTAAAACTAGTTTTTCTATATTGCTTCGCATACGATTCTCCTTAAATGTCGAAACATCTTAACTTTGGAGAGGACATGAGGACAATTGTTTTTGGAGGTTCTGGGTTTTTTGGGCGGGAACTTATCGAAATCTTATTATCTAAGGGGCACCATGTCACGATGGTCACAAGAGGCAAGCGGGATTTTCCAGAGCATAAAAACCTGGAAAAACTAATCGCTGATAGGAATGACCTCTCTTCTTTAAAAAATAAATTGGATGGCAAAACTTTTGATCTGGCCTATGACCAGCTAGGGTTTTGCTCCAATGAAGCTGAAATATTAACGAAAGCTCTCGAAGGAAAAATAGAACACTTAATATTTACTTCTTCAAAAAGTGTTTACAATCTAGGCAAAGACTTAAGGGAAGACACCATCGATACCAATAATCTTGATTTAAAAATGGGTGATCGAAGTGCCTTTGATTATGCTGAAGGAAAAAGGCAGGCGGAAGCATTTTATCTTCAAAAAGCCCCTTTTAAGGTGGGGTGTTTTAGACCCCCTGTTGTTATAGGAATGGGGGATACTAGCGACCGTTGGAATTGGCATTTAAATAAGATCAAAAAAGGGGAGCCCATTTATTTTCCAAATTTGGAAGCTTACTTTTGTGTCCTATCTTCAAAAGACGCAGGTTTGGCCCTATTGGAAATGGGAGAGCAAAGAGTGGAGGGACCCCTAAACTTTTTCACGGCGAACCCAAAATTAAGTGAAATTCTTTCAATAATGGAAAGTGGTGTAGGTCGGAAGGCCTTGCTAGCCAAAGACGCAAAAGAAGGGGAACATAGTCCATACGGAATTGAAGACGATTGGTTTATGAGTAACGAGAGAGCTAATCTCTTGGGTATTAAACCTTCGGTGGACTTTGTAGAGCTGGCAAAAACATTAAGCTCACAGTAGAAGGAGAGAGTTTTGAATAAACTAATTTTCATCTTGGGTATAATTTTTAGTTTTAATATTCACTCTGAAGCAAAGTTCTCATGGAAGATTGACCCGTCGATTCATAATAACGTTCCATTTATTAAACATGAATCTTCAAAGCCATTTGGGAATTACGTGGCCATGAATATCCACTTCAACCCTGTAAAAGATTTATTTAATAAACTTGATGTCTTTATGAAAGGAAAGCTTTCTAAAAAGAATGCCCGAACTGAAGCTCATATCACAATTATAACTCCACCTGAGTTTGATTTTGTTCTAAGTAAAAATCTAACAATTCAAGAATTAACTAATTTAGCCAAAGAAATGAATATCCAAGACTCAAAGTTTTCAATTATCTGTGTTGGGAGAGGAGACTATAAAGAAGACAGTACTTTCTTCCTCGTTGTTCGCTCACGAAAACTTAAAGATTATAGAAAAAGAGTTTTTGATCTTTATAAAAAGAAAGGGGGAGATGCTTCGAAATTCGACCCCAATCTATTTTATCCTCATATTACTATTGGATATACGGATAAGGATCTTCACTTAGGACCCCATGGTGTAAAGAAAGGAATAAATTCTTGCTGGGGTAAAACGGTTAAATGAAAAAAATACCAAAAAGATTTAAAGAAGCAGTGATTCTTTTTAATAAAAAGAAGGGAAGCTCATTGGCGGCCTCTTCTTCATTCTATGTGATTATGTCTATCGTTCCTTTAACTCTTTTATTTATTCGAATGGTGGGAATCGCCTTGGGAGATTTAGGAAAAAGTGAAAAAGAAATCTTTGTTTTGGCGGGAGGTTTATTTCCTAATGCTGCCCCAGAAATGTTACTGCAATTTAAAAACGTATTGTCTGGCCCTCTTTTTGGAGGGGGAGCTTTTACTTTAATTAATACCATCATTCTTCTAATTACAGGTTTCGGTCTTTTTAACTCAATTTGGAATGGTCTTTATCTCATGACTGATGATAAGTCCCACACTTCGAAGTGGAAGTATTTACAGGGAATGGGAATTATTGCCATTAGCATAAGTTCATTAATATTTCTCTTAGCACTACCTCCGATATTAATGGGTGCCCTCTCCTTTTTTAAAAAATCAGGTGCTATTGAATATATGCAAACCATTCATGCACTTACAGGCTTTGTTGATTGGCTCAATTCCATTAATTTAAAGAGCTTTAAGTTTCTAAAATCCAATGTCTTTATTGGTCTACTCATCCTTGGGTATTTTACCTTTTTATATCGATGGTTTTTCAGGTTTAAGATTACGTGGAGAGAGTCTTTTTTTAGCTCATTTACTTTTGTTTTCTTTTTACTTTTAGCTAAAAACTTATTTTGGGTTTATTTAAAGAATGCGAGAGGGACCCTCGTGGCGAACTATGGAGATTATTATACTTTTATCTTGGCCTGTACTTGGATCTTTTTGGTGATGTGTTTATTTTTCTTCGGAGCTTGCTTATCCTACCAATTTCAAAAGTATCCACTCGACATTGGTCTTCCTATTGAGGATAATAAATCCAATGATTAGATCAATTTTAAATATTTATATATTAGTTTTAGTGGCGGATGTAATCCTTTCTTATCTACCTCAGTTTAGAAATTATCCGGCCGTTCTTTATATTAAAAAGGCGTCGGATTTTACATGTAAGCCAATCCGAAAGCTTTTAAGACAGCTTGTACCGCAGGATTTCCCCTTTGATTTCTCCCCATTTCTTGTGATTTTATCGATCAAAATTCTTGAGGCCCTTTGGTAGAGGGGCGCTTGGTGATTCTTGGACATCACTTGTCATTTAGTACGAATTCTTTATAAAATTTAGTGTAAGAAACACTTAAAAGGATTGTTATGGACGACAGCCAACTAAGTTTTGAAGCTCTTGCTAGAGAGACGATGGAACTCAGCAGAGATTTTAAAAATTCCGAATTTTCCTTTGAAGGTGATTTTTTTCATACTGCAGAGGAAGAAGTCGTTGCCCCAAGTGGCGCAGGTTTACTTTATATTCTTGAGAAAGGGATAAGTACATTTTGTGTTAGGGGATTTGTTTCAAGCGACCTCGCTGAGAGTTTTGAAGAATTAAATGAAGGTGAATCTTCAATTCTGGAATCATTAAAAATTATAGAAGAGGAGCAGCTAGGTAGAGTTCGTTTCTTCTCAACAGAAAATAAAGAATTAGCTGAGATTATTTTAGATGAGCTTGTGAATCGTCGCTTTCCCATTGAGGAAGATATCCTTTGTAATTTAAGTGATCCAGGCTTTAGCTGGTGGATGGATGAGGGCGAGGATCACTTTCAAGTCTTCTTTAAATCCCATGGGATTCATAGGGCAGATGATTATATTAGACTTGGTCCACTAGGTGACTCGACCATCGCGAGCAATAGGATTCTAAAGTCAGAGAGTATTTTTAGGGGAGCTTTTCCTGTTGGGGAGTTTGTATCAACGGATAAAGGTTTCGCTATAAGTACGACGGATCCAACGAATTCTAATTTTATAATGTTAAAAAACTTTTTCTTAACCGGTGAAAACACCACCACCCCATCGACTTTTCCGGCCACGGGAGATGGAAAGACCCTCTATTTCTACTTCAAGGAAGTTTCTGTACTTCGTGAATTTTGGCTTCAAATTGAAAAAGACTTATCTGAGTAAAACACTTTTTTTCTAGGGTGAGCTAACTTCTTGATTTATAATGAATTGACAGGATGTTTCAGGCAAAGAGTTTTAGTCTTTGCTTGGCGTTAAACAAACAGGAAGTTTGTATGGAATCAGCAAGTGTACATAGCGATAGGCTACGTAAGGCCATCGAAAGAAATCGGGCTAAGCAAGCTCGAAGATCTCCCTCCTCATCACAGGCTCCGGCCAGTGGGTATAGCTCAAGGGCCACAAAGCCCGCAGCCAGGCCAGCGGCCAGTAGAAGAACTGTAGCTAGACCTGACGATGTTGAGTTCACTACAAGTATAAGAAAATCTCCACGTAAAGCGCCGGCCAATGTTGGTTATGCAACTAGTAGATCAGTTGTAAAAACTTCGCCAGTAAAACGTAGAGCTAAAAAGAAAAAGACAATTAAAGGACAAGGATTTCTACTCAAGCTCGGATGGGCTTTTGCGGGAGTGCTTTTAGTAAGATTAGTTTTTTCAGGAGGCGGGGTCCTGGATTATTATGAGAGAAAAGAGCTAGTCGATAACAAAAAAGCTGAATTTGTTTCGATTGGTGTAGAGAATGAAAACTTAGTAGGAGAAATTGAGCTCATTCAAAACTCTGCCAAGTATCAAAGAAAACTCGTGAGAGATCACTTAGGATTTATCGCTAAGGATGAGTTTTTAATTTTATTTTCGAAAGGGAAGAAGACCCAAGCCATTTAAGTTTTTGACCTACCAGCAGCTTCTTTGAGAGAGGAGAAGCTGCATCCAGCTCAAGCACATACTGACAATTTACCGCCTTGGTTCTAGCAATAGCAGGAGGCTCTTTTCTTCCAGGATGATGGGGAACATCTCTTTCAATATGAACTATTGTTAAATCCTTATTTAAAAAGAATATATCTAAATCAAAGTACGTATCGGGCATCCAGAAGCTTCTAGGTTCCGTATTATCGTAAACAAATAGCATTCCCTGATTGGCCTTTAAGCTGCCCGCTTTTCTGCCACTAAGGCCTTGTTTTTGAGTCTTATCAGTCAAGGCAAGTTCAACTTTTATGAGCTTTCCGTCTTTTGTGGCAAGGCGTCCATGGGGGATGCCAGCTTCGCCGCGACAGCCAATAAGGCTGAAAATGGCCAAGAGCAAGAGATTTTTAATGAGCCATCGGGGCATTTGCGTTATAAATAGGGTCATCCTTTAAAAGAGTAAGGGAATTAAAAAGAGGTGGCAAATGAGTGCTGGATTATTGCGGAGCCATACCTGCGGGGAACTCCGAGCTGAACATGTTGGAAATGAAGTAACGCTTTGTGGATGGGTAAATAAGTATCGAGATTTGGGAGCTCTTCACTTTATTGATATTCGAGATCGTTATGGATTGACTCAGCTTGGTTTCGAGCAGTTCGAAGGAGATCTTTCGATTTTAAAGCAATGTTCACTTGAGTCCGTAATTAAAGCTAAAGGGACTGTCAGGAAAAGACCTTCTGATGCTCTAAATAAAAATATGGATACTGGTGAGGTTGAAGTACAGGTAACAGACCTGGAGGTTTTATCACGATGTGATATTGATAATCTTCCCTTTCTTCCACACGGAAAAGTTGAATCAACTGAAGATTTAAAGCTTAAGTACCGCTATCTCGACTTAAGAACGGATAAGCTTCAAGAAGTTTTAAAAATGAGAAGCAAAGTCATGCACGATACTCGTAATGCTCTTTATGACGAAGGCTTTACTGAGGTTGAAACTCCAATCCTTTATAAATCAACTCCAGAAGGAGCAAGAGATTATGTTGTTCCTTCAAGAGTTCATCCTAATCATGTTTATGCCCTTCCACAGTCTCCTCAGACTCTGAAGCAGCTTTTAATGATTGGTGGAACAGATAAATACTTTCAGCTTTGTCGTTGTTTTCGCGATGAAGATTTACGCCATGATCGACAACCAGAATTTACTCAAATTGATATCGAGGTTTCCTTTGCTACTCCAGAGTATATTAAGGCCTTGGTTGAGAAGACATTGGGAAGCTTATTTGAAATAAAAGATTTGAAAATACCTTCTATGAGCTTCCAAGAAGCTATGAGCAGATATGGCTCAGATAAGCCCGATGTTCGCTTTGGATTAGAGCATATTATTTTAACTGACCTTTTTGTTGATAGTGAATTTGCTGTCCTTAGCAAACCGGCTAAGGAAGGGGGAATGGTTAAAGCCTTTTTCGTTCCTGAAGAAGTAAAAGTATTCTCAAGAAAAGAAACTGACGCCTTTGTTGAAGTTGTTAAACCTCACGGCGGGAAAGGGGTTGCCTTTTTTAAAGTTAAAGACGGAGAACGTTCAGCGGGGATTTCCAAATTTATTACCGATGATATTTTTGCAAAGATTGAAGAACGTGCAGCTGGAAATGAGAAAGGAAATGGAACTTGGCTCTTTTTTGCTGATACAGATGAAGATACAGTTCACTCATGTGCTGATGCTCTAAGAAGACATCTTGGTCACTCTTTAGACCTCCTAGGTGATGAGAATAAGTTCTTATGGGTTTATGACTTTCCACTTTTTGAATACTCTCAAAAAGAAGGTCGGCTAGCTGCTCGTCACCATCCATTTACTATGCCTAAAGAAGAGCATTTAGAAATGTATTTAGAAGGCGGAGTAGAGAACTGGAAAAAATGTTTAGCTAATGCTTATGATGTTGTTTGTAATGGCTATGAATTAGGTGGTGGTTCAATACGTATTCATAGAAATGATATCCAAGCGACAATGTTTAAAGCATTAGAGATGACTGAAGAGGATACACAAAAACAATTTGGCTTTTTCTTAGAAGCTCTAAAATACGGAGTTCCACCTCATGGAGGACTTGCTTTTGGGCTTGATAGAATTATCATGATTATGTGTAAGACGGAATCGATTCGCGATGTCATCGCTTTTCCAAAAACAAATTCAGCAACAGATCTCATGAGTTCTTCACCGTCAATTCCGGCTCAAGCTCAACTCGATGAGCTGCATATGAATTGGCAGAAAAAATAATGTTAGTTGCTCTTTATGAATTCAAAATAAAAGAAAATATGAACGCCCAGTTCGAGAAGAACTGGGCCCTTTTCACCGATGCTATCTATAGATGTAAGGGCTCAAAAGGCTCTCGTCTACATACTACTAAAACAAAAAATACCTATGTTGCTTATGCTCAATGGCCTGATGAAGATACTTATTTTTCTGATGGACCAGATGATGAACCATATACAGAGGCTGAGCTCATCGCTAGAGAAAAAATGCGTGAGGCCGTTCAAGAGAGCAAAGTTTTACATATGATGAATGTACTTGATGACCGCCTAAAGTCTTAGGCTGCTTTATCTTCATCATCTTTTATTACTTGATCCTTGTAGAATTCAGGTCCAGGTAAGTAGATGATATTATCTTGTGAAACGGCAACTGAAGTGAAGTCCAGCTCGAGCTGTTCACCGGCCGTTTTATCTTTTTTACTTTCTTCTTTTGAGTTCTTTAGCATGGCCTGAAAAGCTTCCTCAGTCATGACTTTAGAATCAGAAAACATATCCGGAAGTCCTTCTTTATTTTTGTTAAAGTATGGAATAGCAAATAAGACAAAGCCGGTTAGATAACAAAAAAGATAAGCACTTGTGCGTTTAATGCTTTCTTTAAAAGTTAAAAGCTCAGTTTCATTTCGATTGGGTACAACTCTAAGTCTAAAAAGAATTTTTCCAGGTGTTTTTCCGGCACCCATATAATAACTAAGAAAGAAGTAACCAAAGAAGACCACAGTAATTATTGAAAACTCAACTTTAT
This sequence comes from Halobacteriovorax sp., assembly GCA_002720865.1. GTDB lineage: Bacteria > Bdellovibrionota > Bacteriovoracia > Bacteriovoracales > Bacteriovoracaceae. The sequence continues at coordinate 313,975 of PBIO01000011.1, read as the reverse complement.
GCATCTGAGTTGTTAAAAGGGCCTGAGACTTCTCCCCCATCATAAACATAAAGGTTCTTAGGTAGCTAATATAAGAGGCCATAAGAAGTTTAGTGGTCAAAAGCACACAAAATAGATCTAAGAAAAAAGAAAACGTTCGACGACGTAAGCTTCCACCCTTTCTAGGTGATTTAAGCCAATCTGAATTTGGTGAAAGGTCTTTAAGATCCATTGCTTACTTATCGGGTGTTCTTATCAAATACTGATAATACCCGAATATGCTAGGAGGTTATTTGTACTCGTAATTTTGAGTACTTACATTTTTATTTAAAAATATCTTTACCCTCACATGCTGTCAGCCTCGATTATTGAGACAGGAATAAAATCTTAGTAGAATGGGGACTATATGATTCAGATAAAAGACTTTTCCAAAAAGACAAATTTTTCAATTCGAATGCTTCGGTATTTAGAAGAGATTGAGCTTCTTATTCCAAGTCGCGGTGAAAATAATTATCGCACTTACACTGAAGGACAGATAGAAGTTGCAGAAACAATTAAAGAACTTCAAGATACAGGGTTTCAACTTAAGGAAGTAAAAAGTCTTTTTGAAAACAAATCAGAGCTTAATCTAGAATTGATTCAAAAGGTTTTAGAGCGAGAAACAGAAGTGGCTGAGATTAAATCCGAAACAATTCCCAAGCTTAAATATTATCTTGAACAAGTTCAAACTAATTCGGCTCCTTTACTCGATGTTATTAAGGGGGGAGTTTCTCTAGAAAAGAAATTTAAAACCTTAGGTGGGAAAGCGAAGTTTCATAGAACGGCCTATAGTATTCCAATTTTAAGAACAATCTACGAAGATCATATAGCGAGTGAGGCTGAAGTAGAATTGATCGCAACTGATCTGATGAAGTTTGGCCAATATTTAGATGAGTCTAAGTCCTCAATTGATGTGTATTCAATTTTTAAAGAATCTAGTTTCGCCTTTGGAGTTAATCTAGATGATGACTTTATCGAAGGATATAAAAAGTCTTGGGAGAAGTTTCTACCAGGAATAGGTCTTGAAAAGCTCGAAGAATTTACTCGGGAAGAATTATCAGAACTCATGGGAATTCATGATGTCGTTATTAGAACGACGCTTAGACTTAAGAGTGGAGTAGAGGGAGAAATTGTCGTTCCCTATACTCCAATCTATGCCATGTCTAAACTTTAAAGCTCAAAACCTTTGGCTTCCAGTTGTTTAACGATAATCTTGCGGAAGGCTTCAGCAAAGTTTTGTTGATCTTCACCTTGGCGATTCCTAAGTTCTTCTTCTACAAATAATCTTCTTTTTTCATTGAGTTCTTTTGATTCTTTTTCAAGAGCGTCTCTTTTCATTGTAAATTCTTTTACTATCTTTAGTTTTTCTAAAAGAGTAAGGCCTCTCATAATCTCTGGTAGATGCTCGTCTTTGATTTTTGAAAGATCGAACTCTGGGTTTTCTTTAAAGGCCGTAACAAGGTCCCACTTCGCGTTTGTGGCATTGCCAAAGTTTCCACCTCGGTAAGAGCCCCAACCGATGTATGAACCAGCACCGCTGCCTCTGATATTTCGATCTAAGTCAATCATACGATCAAACTCTGTTTGTCCGTCTTTACCAAAAGGTAGGAAGGTTTTATTGATCTCCTCTGTGATTTCTACAATTCGATCATCAAAAGGTGATTCGATAAAGGGAATCGAATTATTATGATCAATATTTAAGGTTTCTCCTTGTCCGGACTTTGCTAAGTTTTCCCATTCTGTGAAAATTGGATTCTTTGAAAACTCAGGTTTCGGTGGTTCAGTTGGAGTCGTCGGCCTTGGATTAGGACAAAAAGAACATCCAAATCCACCACCTCCGAATCCACCGCCACCAAAGCCACCGGTTTGGATAGTTTGAGAACCAGCAAAAATTGTGTTCACTAAGATATTATTTCCAAGGGCCGTGCTAGCAGCTTCAAGGGGCCTGATTGGTCCTTGATTGATTGTCTCATTTCCAGCAATCACAATACTTTTAAAATCTAAATGATCTGTGGCCCAAGCGAGATCTGTTGTTGCCTGAGAAATTACAGCTCCTGAGAACTCCTGAGAACCAGTGGCCTTTGTGGCAAAAAGTTTTTCAGCAATCTTTGTATGATCCGTTGTTAGAGGGCAAAGAATTTGAAGAAAATTTGCCTCAGCCGAAACCGAGCCTGACCCGTATTCGTATAGGGCGAGTCTTAACTCGGCGGTCTTTCCGTCTCTTTTGATTTCTCCGAGATTGTTTAAGGTTTGCCAAAGACCATCTCGGACTTGGTTGATTAGGCCCTGCATGCTTCCGGAAGTGTCTAAAAGGATAGCAATATCGGCCTTTGGGGCATCGGCCATGACCGAAGCGCTAAAAAGGGTAAAAAATGCGGTTGTTAATATATTTTTCATAAGTTCCTCCATTGTTTAGAACCCGCAGAAACTACCTTGGAGAGCCTTGCTTGGATAATTGGTAATTGTGATGCGTGTTATAAGCGATTGTTATGGATTGCCGAAAAACCCCCAGAGCTGATAAGTTGTCTCCATGAAAATACTTATCTCACTAGTCATATTCTTAAGTTCTCTTGCTTACGCAGGCATTCCAAAGGGAGTGGACTGGCATAAAGGTAGCGTTGAAAGCGCTTTTAAATTAGCGAAAGAGCAAAATAAGCCCCTCTTTTTATACTGGGGGGCTATTTGGTGTCCTCCCTGCAATCATATTAAAAAGAAAGTTTTTACGAATCCCTCTTTTCAAAAAGAAGTAAAAAACTTTATTGCTGTGTATCTCGATGGGGATACGGATAGGGCACAAATTTGGGGAGAGAAACTTAAGGCAAGTGGTTATCCTACAATGATGGTGATGACTCCTGCAGGAAGAGAGTTAATGCGTTTTCCAACAACCATTGATGCAAGGATATATACTGAGCTACTTCGATCAAGTAAGAAAAGAAAAATCTCTATAGAGGAATTACTAAAGAAAAAACATCCCTCTGCAGAAGAGTGGTCACAACTGGCTTTTTATTCTTGGGCGCAAAATAGAGACATAAAAGATAAGCTAGGACTCTATGAAAAACTTTATAACAAAATTCCTCTTCGCTTTAAGTTTGAAAGGACTGCACTGCTATTAAAATACCTCGAACAACTCACAAAAGATAAAAAAACTAAAAGACTAAAAACGCCTCTAGGAAAAGAGTTCGTCAAACTAATTAATCAAAAAGTATTGGCCAGAGGATTTACTGGAACTCTCGCTTATAGCGGAGGTAAGTATATTGACTATTTATTTGATGATATTCAAAGTCGAATTAGGCATCATAAAAAATTAAGAAAACTATTAGAGGAGCTTTCGACCGACAAAAAATTATCTGTAGAAGAGCGATTATTTTCCTTGTCCTATGAAATGAATATTGCTTTAGAAGATGAAAAACTTCTCCCTGAATTTCAAAAGAAACTACTTCTAAAAGTTGAAGAAACAGATAGGGAAGCAAAGGACGGCTATACTAGGCAGGACGCCATGAGCACGGTCATTTGGATCTTAAAAAAATCAAAACTTTTAAAAGAAGCAAAATCTTACGCTGAAAAAGAGCTATCAAAATCAATCGCTCCTTATTACTTTATGAGCTATCTTGCTTCTATAGAAAAAGAACTTGGTAATCCTGAGGCCCAGCTTGCTTGGAGTAGAAAGGCTTGGGAAGCTTCAAAGGGAGGTAGCACTAGGTTTCAGTGGGGAACTTCTTACCTTAGAACAATGATTGATAATAATAAGAAGAAAAATTTTGCCAAAGATTTTAAGGCCATCATTAGCGAACTTCTTAAACAGCCAGATGCTTTTAGTGGTAGAAATAAAAAGCGTCTCGAGAGACTACAAAAATCACTTGCTAAGCTAAAAGATAAGACCTTTAATCTTAGAATTAAGGCGATTCTCCTTGAAGAATGCTCAAAGCTTAAAGACGGAAAGTCCTGTCATAAGAGCTTTAAATCATTAAAGCTCATTTGATTGTCTAAAAAATGAACATGTAATTTTTAGCTGAATAAGGGGATTAAATCCCCTTTTTTTTTTGGACTTCATAATAAAGAAAACTATTAATGGAGTCCTAATGAAGAAGCTATTTCTTTTATTTCTAATCGTCTTTTCATCGCAATCCTTTGCTGGTGATCCTTTAATTTCTAATCAAGACTGTATTGATGCTTATAGAACGGGTTATATAAACCTTGAAGAATATATCAGAAGATTTAATGACGGCAGTTATAATAGATTTGAAATGTCTACTGCCGTTAGTGCAAACTCTACCATTCTAAGTGGAATTAGAACGACCTGCTTGGCGTTTGAAAACCCATCAGTAGGTAAATGTGTAAAAGCATATAAAGAACTTTATACAGACCTTAGGGAGAACGTAAAGCTTGGTGCCATTTTGATGGGTAATCAAACAGAAATAACGTACTCCAAGAAGATGCAGCAAGTAATTGAGGAAGTTAAAAGAGATTCAGAAGGAAAGACTGGTCTTGGAAGGCTTTTCCAGTCCCTTAGAATTGGAATTGGAGCTCTTTCTGAAACCGTTCAAAGAGCAAAAGATATTACAATGCTAGAATTCGTTGACGCTAAATGCGGAAACTAATGTAACGAATCAATCGACGTTTGTTGAAGGTCATGGAGCTTTTTCATGGCCTCTATTGGTGTCATATTCATTATATCGATATCCTGAAGTTCACTATCAATCTTCTTTAAATGCTCAGGAATAACAATTTTCTCTTCCATGGGGAACATATCAAGCTGACATCCCTTTTTCTTTACTTCGATATCAATTTCCGAACGATCTTCATTTTCAAGTTGCATTAAAAGCTCTTGAGATCTGAGTAGAACCTTCTTTGGTAGCCCCGCCATCTTCGCAACGTAAATACCAAAACTTTGGCTAGCAGCTCTTTCCACGAGGTTATAAAGGAATTGAACTTCACCATTATTATTTAAGGTTTCAACAGTTAAGTTTTTAGCAAACTCTTCTTTGTCAGCTAAGTCGATTAGTTCATGGTAATGAGTTGCAAATAAGGTAATAGCTTTTGTTTCAGCTAAGAAATGTTCGCAAAGAGACCAAGCAATTGAAAGACCATCATAGGTTGAAGTTCCTCTGCCAACCTCATCCAAAATAATTAATGAACGGTCCGTAGCATGTCTGATGATTTCCGCTGTTTCGGCCATTTCTACCATAAAGGTTGATTGACCTTTTAGAATATCGTCACTGGCCCCAAGTCTTGAAAAAAGATGGTCACATAGACCGAGCTCTGCTGATTTTGCCGGAACAAAGCTTCCAAGCTGCGCTAGAAGCTGAACAATAGCAACTTCTCTCATCACCGTCGTTTTACCGGCCATATTTGGACCAGTGATTAGCCCAAAAAAGCAATCTTCATTCAATAACAAATTATGAGGTACAAACTTCTCTGAGAGAACTGATTTTATAAGTGGATGCCAAGCGCTGTTTAAATTAACTATTTTTTTATCTTCATGAATTACCGGGCAAGATAAATTCTCCTGGAGTGCCATCCAGGTAAAGCTTTGAAAGACGTCCATCAAGGAAAGAAGATCAGCTAGCTTTTGAATTAGACCAGAGTTCTCATTAATATCAGAAACAAGGGCCTTGAAGATTTCTCGTTCAAGTCGCTCTAGTTTTTCTTTTGCTGAAAGCATTTCTTTTTCAAAGGCATCGAGCTCTGGAGTTGTATAGCGTTCGCTATTAACAAGAGTTTGTCTTCGATTAAAGCTTTTAGGAACTTTGTTAGAATGGGTCTTACTGACCTCAATAAAATAACCGGCAACATTATTATGCTTAATTTTTAATTTTGGGATTCCCGTTTCTTCGCGGTAGCGCTCTTCCATCTCTACCATTTCTTCGTGAGCATTCTTTGAGAGCTTGGCGAGACGATCTCTTTTTTTACTCGCACCTTTTTTAATAAGGTTTCCTTTTTCAAGAGCAGCGCCAATCTCATCATTAATTGTTTTATCAATCGTAGAGCTGATTTTCTCTAAAGACTCTTGCTCTTTTTTAGAAAGCTCTTTCCAAACATTGAATTTATTTTTTCCAATGAGAGTGGATAGCTTTTCATAGGCACGGTAAGAAGAGGCTATATTCAGGAGGTCACCGGCCGTAGCTCGATTCGTTCCGGTTTTAGCCAGTATTCTCTCTAGGTCCCTAACTTCTGAGAGCTCTTCTCGAATAGCCTCTAGCTTCTCAGTATCCTCTAGTAGGAACTTGATTAAGTTCTGTCTTTGAAGAATAACTTCTTTAGAACGTGAGGGAGAAACAAATTGCTTCTTAAGGGATCTTGAACCGATAGCTGTTTTTGTTTTATCAAAAAAACCTAAAACAGAATCCTTATAAGTTTCTCTACTTTTTGGAAGAATTTCTAAACCGACTAAAGTAGGTAGAGTAACTCTTAATTTATTCTCGTCATTCCTAAGCTGAAAAGGACGGATATGAAAAAAGTCGTCTAGCTGTTGAGTTGAGCAAACATAATAGGCGAGGGCACCAATTGGAGCTAAAACTTCATGATTTAGTTTTAAAATCTTATCTCTTTTATGACCTGGAATTAATTTTTCCGTATAGATATTGCTAACTTTTGGATTGAAGTAATCATCACTTAGACGAGTCTTGAGAGTTCCCATAGCTTCAAGTAGTTTTTCCACTTCAGGTGTCTCTTCCCATTGGCCCATATATGTAATGAACTCACTTGGGTGCACAAGCCTCAGGCCTTCTAGAAAGTCTTCTGTCGTTTGAAATTTTTGGCCGAAAAACTCGCCAGTTGTAAAATCTAAGGCAGTGAGAAAATAAACTCCATTTTCAAAATGAGCCACGGCCATATAGCGGTGCTCGGCAGCTCCGGTTCTTTCAATATCGTAAGGCATCCCAGGACTAACAACCTGAACAATGGCTCTTTTAACAATTCCAACCGCATCTTTTGGGTCTTGGACTTGTTCGCAAACGGCAACTTTTAGACCGGCCTCAGTAATTCTGTCGATATAAGCAGAAGCAGCATGATGAGGAATTCCGGCCATGGGAATCGGGATTCCTCCGACCTTGCCTCTATGAGTCATGGCAATATTTAGGATTTTTGAACACTTCTCAGCGTCCTCAAAGAATACTTCGTAGAAGTCTCCCATTCGAAAGAAAACAATATCTTCCATATGGTTTTTCTTAAGCGAGGTATATTGCTCCATCATTGGAGTTAGCTTCACATCAGCAGATAGAAGCTCCGTTAGTGTGGTCACGGCCAAAGTTGTCTTCCTGTTTATTTGACTTGGTGGCTCAAGAATATCCTAAAACAATCATAAGTGCCAGTTACCTTTTGGGACCTAAGGCGTTATTTTTATTAACGCCCAAAGTCCCAAAAGGTAACTGGCACTATGTTAGAATGATCTAGTGAAACGAGTTCAGTGGTTAACTATTTTTGTTTTTGTGGGTCTTTGCTTCGGTATCATTGCCTTATCTTTAATAGGTAAATGGGACGGGGGAGAGTTTAGAAATTTAAAGTCTTCTGCAGTACCTACCAAACAAAATGAAGAAAGCTTTTTTAAAGAGGCCGAATACTTTTTAGTTAAAAACGATAAGAAGTCTTTAACTCTATTAGCCTCTCAACTTGCCCTTGATAGCAATACGGGAAGAACAGTCTTTTTAACTCCAAAGGGTATTGCCTATACTGGCACTGGAGAACCAATTAACTATAAGGGAAAGACCGGACTCTTAAAGGAAGGGAAGGAAGAGCTTATGCTTGAAGGCGAGGTCACAATGGAAGTCGACCTTTCAAGGTATAGCTCCGATAAGCTTGATTATAATATTGTTTCAGACAAACTCGTATCTACTGGAAATGTGCATACCTTCTCAAAATCCAAAAAAACTGGAGATGAAATTGAAATCTTCTCTGAAAGCGCTATAAGTTATCCAAAATCCGAAAAGTCTCAATATCTTGGAAAGGTTAGGGGTAAGATCCTTAGGAAGAGGGCCTATGAGCAGAGCGTTTATTTTAATTCCAATAAGTTAGACTTAGACATGAAGAAGCACCAAATAGACCTAATTGACGATGTAAGCCTTAAAAAACAGTCATTTGCGGCTGATGCTTTGAAGGGAGAAATATTTCTCGAAAACTATAATAAAAGACTCAAGTATTTCGTCCTTTATGACGATGTGAAGATAGTGGAAACCGTTGTTCCAAGTGATGGAAGTTCCTCTTTCACAAGGCGTGCCTTCTCCGAAAAGTTGGAGGGGATCGTAAGTGAAGGAAAAATTGTACTAACTGGGGCACCAAAGGTTTACCAACATAAGGATGTGATTAAGGGCAATAAGATTGTTCTTAGAGAAAATAACGAAGTGGTAGAGGTAGATGATGCCAATACCAAATTTGATTTGAAGTGAGGCTATGGAAGCAACAAGTTATTTAGAAGCTAAAAATTTAAAGAAAACTTATGGCAGCAGGACTGTCGTAAGTGATGTGGGCCTAAAAGTTCATCAAGGTGAAGTGGTAGGTTTACTTGGTCCTAATGGAGCTGGAAAAACCACATCTTTTTATATGATGGTCGGTCTGGTTAAGGCCGACGAAGGTATGATTAATTTGTCGGGTGAAGATTTAACTCCTCTTCCGATTCATGAAAGAGCTCTTAAGGGAGTTGGTTACTTACCACAAGAGGCCAGCGTTTTTAGAGACCTTTCAGTAGAAGAAAATATTTTTTCAGTGCTTGAAAATAGGAATCTTCCTAAGACAAAAAAGAAGACCTTATTGAACTCACTGATTAAGGACTTCGGTCTGGATCATATTAGACAAAGTAAGGGGAATGCTCTTTCAGGTGGAGAGAGGAGAAGAGTTGAGATTGCTAGAGCTCTAGCCCTTGAACCAAAGTTTGTCTTACTTGATGAGCCCTTCGCTGGGGTTGATCCATTAGCTGTTAGTGATATTCAGTCCATTATTACAGGACTTAAATCAAGAAACATCGGCGTCCTTATTACCGATCACAATGTGAGAGAGACTCTTGGAATTGTTGATCGAGCTTATATTATGAATAGCGGTGAATTGCTTGTAAGCGGAACACCGGAAGAAATTATTAATAACGATAGAGCAAGGAAGTTCTACTTAGGAGAAGAATTCAGGATGTAATTCGCCAAGCGAGTAAATTATGGCGGTTAAATTAGGTCAACACATGAAGCAGACGCAGAGTCTTATGATGACGCCTCAGCTTCAGCAGGCCATCAAGCTTCTCACTCTGACCCACATGGAGATGACCAACTTAATTTCTGAGGAAATGGTCGAGAATCCTATGTTGGAAGAACTCGGAGTCGACGGTTCGGATGCTAAAAACGAGGCCGACTACAAAGTCGAAACTCTTGAAGGGCAGAACCAGGAATCATCACCAGATTCGATTAAAGAAGATCCTCTTATGAAAAAGGAAGGGGATGATTTTGATTGGCAAACTTATGTAGATACATATGAAAGTAACTCAAGTTCACCTCCCTCTATGGCTAAGGCTGACTTAGATGAACTTCCAAATTACGAAAATATTGTAAGCCGTGGAGCCACACTTGTGGAGCATCTTGAATGGCAACTTCGTATGGAAGACCTGAACGAAGAAGAGATGAAGTTTGCTATGGAAATTGTTTACTCGATTAATGATGATGGATATCTCGCTCATCCATTTGAAGAATTAATCGCAGAAACTGATCTTGATAGGGAACATGCCTTCTCACTTCTTGAAATGATCCAAAGATTAGACCCCGTTGGATGTGGGTCAGAAAATCTTGTGGACTGTTTACTTGCACAAGCCAAGATTGCAGAGGAGCGTTCGCCGCTTTTAGAAAAAATTATTAGAGATCACTTAGAAGATATTCGTTGTAATGATTTTGAAAAAATTGCTAAAACAACAGGTGTAACCTCAGAAACGGTTAAACAAACCTGTCAGCTCTTACAAAACTTTCACCCAAAGCCGGGGCGTCTTATTTCTCCCGCTGATACTCATTATGTTGTGCCAGATATCTACGTTGTAGAAGTAGGTGGAGTGTTCGTTGTTAAAGTTAATGATGAAGGAGTTCCAAGACTTCGTATCTCGCAGCTTTATCAGCAAATGCTAAAAGACCCAAGCATGAACACAGAAGCGACTGACTTCGTAACTGATAAGCTTAATAAGGCTCGTTGGCTAATTAAATCAATTCAAAATCGTCAGCGAACAATTCACAAAGTCGCTGAAGCGATTGTTAGTCAGCAACAAGAATTTTTTAAGAAAGGACCAGAGTTTTTAAAACCGATGGTTCTTAAAAATATTGCTAATGAAATTGGTATGCACGAATCAACTGTTTCGCGTGTGACCACAAATAAATATATGCACACGCCAATCGGACTTTTTGAGCTGAAGTATTTCTTTAACTCAGGGGTAGGCGGTAAAGATGGTGGAGTCGATATTTCTAGTGAAGTTCTCAAGCTAAAGATCAAGTCTTTAGTAGACAACGAAAACACTAAGAAGCCTTTATCTGATCAAAAGATTGCAGAGCTTCTTAGTCGGGATGATGTAAAAGTTGCCCGTCGTACGGTCGCCAAGTATAGAGAAATGCTGGGAATACTGTCTTCTTCTAAACGAAAGATTAAAGGCTAAAACAGGCAAACCGAAAAAGGACTATCATATATAGAGGCAATGGAATTGCTTAACAATTTTGGAGACCAGTTTATGAAAATTACTATTGAATTTCAGCATCTAGAACATACTCCTGCTCTTGATGAAAGAATTAGGGAGAAGTCTGAAAAACTGAATAAGTACCTGGACGGCAATACCCATATTAAATGGCATTGCTTTACAACAGATCAGGTTCATCATGCTGAAGTTTCCCTTTTTGGGCTAGGCCAAGAGTTTCACGCTAAGGCGGGGGAAGACAGCCTCTATAAAAGTATTGATAAAATTATGGAGCGTCTTGAGAAGCAATTGGTTAAAAAGAAAGAAAAGGTTAAGAATAGAATCCATCGTAAACACCATGACCCTGTGCATCTCGACCCTGAAGACGCATGGCAGGATCACGATGAAGACGATTTCGATGACGTAGGTTAGACCTATAAGTGCCTGTTACCTTTTGGGACTAGTTGCGTCACTTTGCGTAACGCAGTTAGTCCCAAAAGGTAACAGGCACCAAACTCCAACATAAACTTACATGACTTGTAAGGTCGGGTACTCCCTCCTATTGTGTTCCTACTCAAAAACAGAAGGAAACTTACATGTCATTTATCAAAACTCTAGCAATGATTGCTGCACTAACTTTTTCTACTAATACATTAGCCTGCGACCTTCACGGTGAGACTGGAATTGTAGAAGAAAATGATCTTTATATTAGTGTTGATGATAAGGCAGCTGGAGGAATTACTAAGGAACAGTTCAATTCTTCTATCGATAAAGTTGTAAGCGTTTACGAAGATATCGTTTCTGACCACGGTGGAAAGCTTGTTGTAGAAAGAAAGTGGATGGACGGAACAGTTAATGCTTACGCAAGACAAATCAATGATACATGGATGGTTAGCATGTTTGGTGGGTTAGCTCGTCATCACGCCATTACTGAAGACGGTTTTACTTTAGTTGTTTGTCATGAGTTAGGTCATCACCTAGGTGGAGCTCCAAAAAAGTTTAGAAACGGTAAGGTTGTTTGGGCCTCAAACGAGGGACAAGCTGATTACTGGGGAACGATGAAATGTCTTAGAAAGGTTTGGGCCAACGAAAATAATATTGCTGCTGCTAAGAAGATCAAAATTGATAGATCTGTTAGAAGTAAGTGTTCAGCAACTTATAGAGACGCTGAAGATAAGGCTATTTGTTATAGAGCTGCCATGGCCGGAAAATCACTCGCTTCACTATTTAGACATTTAAGAAAGCTACCTAATGCTGTTGATTTTTCTGACCCTGTAACAACAGAAGTAACTTCAACATATCATGGACACCCAATGCCTCAGTGTAGACTTGATACATACTTTAGAGCTTCTCTTTGTAAAGTAGGAGCATATGTAGACGTAAGTTATGTAGACCCAAGTGTTGGAACTTGTACAAGAGCTGGTGGTCAGATTCAAGGATCACGTCCTAAGTGTTGGTACAATCCAAAGTCTTCTCGTTACAATAGAAAGTAATTCGATCTAAAAATTTTAAAATATATTAGGAGAACTTCGGTTCTCCTTTTTTTATTCCCAGCTTATATTTAGGTCTTCATCTATAGTGAAGTTACAGGCCAGTCCGTCAGTCGTTCGGTAATTTCCTGGTCCGATAAAGGTTAGAAATTGTCTATTTCCGGAAGAGAAGTGAGCTAAAATTGATCCATCTTCAAGTCTTAGAAGAACTTCATCGAAGCGTCCTTGATCACCGCATGGATCTATAACTTCAACAACCGAAGAAGTACCGTCTCTGCCGTCGATCCCATCAATACCGTCGGCACCATCCATTCCATCGGAACCGTTATAAATCATGACGCTTTTTTCCCCGCAAGTAACTAATGCGCCTTCATCTTCAACTTCCATAACATCACATGAGTCCCCATCTCTCCCACCACTAGCAATTCTAGATTCGGCAACATCTAGCCGGCTTTGAAGAGCTGCTATTTCATCGGAGTCACAGCCAACAAAAAATGGAAGAAAAATAACTGCCAGAAGGATTAAGTTTGAATTTCTCATTGGAACCCCCAATTTATGATTCGTTTTCTAGCTTTAGTATCTAACTAAAGGGGGTTTATTTTTAGGGAGATATTCGAGTCGAATTCTGTAATTCCAGCAACTTACAAGCCTAGGCGCGAAGAGCCCCTAAGTACTCCATAACTGAAGCGCGGGCAGAGATAAAGTGCTTATGCTCAAGTAAAAGCCCTGTGGCAATGACTCGAATCTCTTCAGATTCTTTTTCATCAACATTTCCATCACTAGCAGCGATTTGAAAAAGAGATTCTAAAAGACCGTATCTTTGATCTTTTGGAAGAATATCACAAAGGGGTTTGGCGTATTTATGGTTCTCTAGACCTGCTAGGTCCTTTATCTCTTTTAAGGAAAGCTCCACAATGGCGTTAATATCGACCTCGGATAGCTTAGTCCAATGCTCTAGGGCATCTTTCATTTTTAAGACCTCATTCTGATGAACCTCAAAGTCGATGTAGATGACTCTAGCAAAAAGACCGGCTACGCAGGCCACAAGAATCTGTTCATCCTCGGCAGAGCTAGGAAGTAAACTTTCAACTTTTTCGTGGAGACCGGAAAGTGACTCACCTTTTTGATTACACGATTTAAAAAGATCCCAAAACGACATATTTACTCCCTTATTTTAGTGATTTACACGGTAATTGCACAAATCAAGGCTGGCAAGTGAACATGTGTCCATCTTGCTTGAGGGTTGTTCAATTGAGATAATAGGTTATGGAAATTACAGACCTTGACTACATTCAGATCAATCCCATCTTTAGTAATGAAGAGGATATCGATGGGGATAGTGGTGTTGCGACTGTCGTAAAAAAGAAAGTTAAAAAACCATCCCTCTATAAAGTTCTTCTTCACAACGATGACTATACGACCATGGAGTTTGTCATTTACGTACTTCAGGCCGTATTTGGAAAATCGACTGAAGATGCTACGGCCATCATGCTTAAAGTGCATAAAGAAGGTCAAGGTGTTTGCGGTGTTTATACTTACGAAATTGCAGAGACTAAGGCGCAAAAAGTTTCTGATTTAGCAAAAGAAGAAGATCATCCACTACTTTGTACTGTGGAACCGGAATAGGAATTAGAGATGATGTCAAAAAAGCTTGAACTCATTATTAACTCAGCTATAAAAATGGCAAATGAAAGACGCCATGAATATCTGACTCTCGAGTCAATTCTCTTTGCTATGATGGACGATGAACAAGTCGTAGAAATTATTCATAGCTGCGGGGGTGACCCAGAAGCAATCAAAGATGAACTAAGAGAATTTTTAAATAACTCAGATAACTTTTCTGTTCTTTCTCAAGAGCAAATTGAAATCTTAAGCAAAAAGCAATTTGTCGATGACGAGCTAAGAAAACTTGCGGCAGATTCCGGTATCTCTTACCAACCTGAAATTTCTTTAACCCTTCAAAGGGTTATTCAAAGAGCTGCCATTCATGTGCAGTCTTCAGGAAAAAAACATATCCGTGGTATCAACTTACTCGTGGCCATGTTCCAAGAAGAAGAATCATTCGCATTATACCTGCTTCAAAAAGCAGGTATTCAAAGATTTGATGTGGTGAGGATTATTTCTCATGGTCTCGATAAGGCCGTTACTCAAGTTGAGCCTACTGAAATTGTAGAACATGATTCTGATGAAGATGAAAACCAGGAAGGGTCAGCAGCTAGACCAAAAAGGAACAAGGCTCTTGATAAATATGCTCTTAACTTGAATGAGCTAGCAGAGAATAACAAAATTGATCCTCTTATTGGTAGAGAAGAAGAAATAAAAAGAGTGGTTGAGATACTTTGTCGTCGTAGAAAAAACAATCCATTACTTGTTGGAGAAGCAGGAGTAGGTAAGACGGCACTAGCGGAAGGTTTGGCCTTTGCCGTTGTGAAAGAACAAGTTCCGGAAGTTTTACTTGATACGACTATTTACAGCCTTGATATGGCCTCTTTATTAGCGGGGGCTAAGTTTAGAGGTGACTTTGAAGAAAGGCTAAAGAATGTATTAAAAGAATTAGCGGAAGAAAAAGAATCGGGAAAAGAAAATATTCTCTTTATAGATGAGTTTCATACCGTTATGGGAGCCGGAGCTACGGCCGGAGGAAGTTTAGATGCTTCTAACCTTTTGAAGCCTTGGCTCAGTTCAGGGCGTATTAGGGTAATGGGCTCTACAACACATGATGAATTTCGAAAATTTGTGGAAAAAGATCCTGCCTTTAATAGACGCTTTCAAAAAATCGATATTGAAGAACCAAGCTGGGAGGACACTTATAAGATCCTTCAGGGCCTAAAAACTAAGTTTGAAGAGCATCACAAAGTTAAATACTCAAACCCAGTCCTGAAATTGGCGGTAAATCTAAGTGAAAGATACATCACAGATAGAAAGAACCCAGATAAATCGATTGATATAATCGATGAAGCTGGTGCCTCTATTCAGCTAATGCCTGCCAATAAGAGAAGGGCAAATATTACCAAGAAAGATATTGAAGAGATTGTGGCAAAAATTGCAAAAATCCCACGCCTTTCGGTTGCAGCTGAAGAAAAAGATAAGCTTAAAAATTTAAAAGATAACCTTAAGTTGTTGATTTTTGGGCAGGATAAAGCTGTTGAACAAGTTTCAGACGCCATTTTGCTTTCAAGGTCGGGTCTTGGAAATGAAGGTAAGCCAACGGGATCCTTTTTGTTTGCTGGACCTACTGGAGTTGGGAAAACTGAACTTGCTCGTCAATTGTCCCGTGAACTAGGTTGTCATCTAGAACGTTTTGATATGTCTGAATATATGGAGAAGCATTCGGTTGCAAAATTAATTGGAGCGCCTCCAGGATATGTTGGTCATGATCGCGGCGGACTTTTAACAGACTCAGTTAAAAAGAATCCTCACTGCGTTTTACTTTTAGATGAAATCGAAAAAGCACATCCAGATATTTATAATGTACTACTGCAAGTAATGGATCACGGCTCTTTAACTGATTCACATGGAAGAACGACAGATTTTAAAAACACAATTATTATTATGACAACCAACGCTGGCGCGAAAGACTATGAAGCAGGAAGTATTGGACTCGCCTCTACGACGGGCTCTCGAGAGTCTAAAAGAGATAAAGCATTAAAGAATTTCTTTTCTCCTGAGTTTAGAAATAGGCTAGATGGGATTGTTCAATTTAATTCCTTAAGCGAAGATTTAATTATCAAAGTTGCAGATAAGTTTATTATTGAACTTGAAACTAAGCTTGCATCAAAGAACGTTGAGCTTGTCATTACAGATGAGGCAAAAGCTTGGATTGCAAAAAATGGTTATGATCCAAAAATGGGTGCAAGGCCCATTGCTCGATTAATCGACAATAAAATTAAAAGACCACTGTCAAATGAAGTTCTTTTTGGAGAATTAGTTGGCGGAGGGAGAGTAATTGTTGGTCTAGATGAGGGCAAAGAAGATGAAAAAGAATTAAAATTCGTCTTCGAAAACTAGATTTAATTCAAAAAACTGCCAACATTTTTTGCTTTTAATCCTTTTTTTTACTTAAAAAAGTAATTTTTTCCTTAAAAAAAACCGATGAACGGAAAAATAAGACGCGAATTTTATGCTGTTTTTAAGTGTTTTGAGACTTGGGAATGATAAGCTAAAAACGCTGAACACTCTATGTAGAAGGGTATTCGGAAGATTTGGTGATAAAATTTAACTCTAAATTTTTTTAAAAAAGGTTGAAGGAGAAAAATTTGATAAAAACCAACTCGAAAAACGCCCTTTTTTTATTTGCGTTAAGTAGAATTTGTGTTTATCCTAAAATTAAGTATTGAAAACCAGGAGGATGTCAATGGCAACCAAGAAGAAGGCTACTAAAAAGAAAGCCACAAAAAAGAAAGCTACTAAGAAAAAAGTAGCTAAGAAAGCAAAGAAGAAAGCTACTAAGAAGAAAGCAAAGAAAAAAGTAGCGAAGAAGAAAGCCACTAAGAAAAAGGCTAAGAAGAAAGTAGCTAAGAAGAAAGCAAAGAAAAAAGCTACTAAGAAGAAAGCTACTAAGAAAAAAGCCACTAAGAAAAAGGCAAAGAAAAAAGTAGCTAAGAAGAAAACAAAGAAGAAAGCAAAGAAAAAAGCTACTAAGAAAAAAGCGACTAAGAAGAAGGCCGCTAAGAAGAAGCCAGCTAAGAAAAAAGCTGCTCCTAAGAGAAAGAAGTAGTCTTTTTTTAAGTCTTAAAAATTTTTCTCCAAAGAGGCTCCTTCGGGAGCCTTTTTTTATGTCCAGAGAGCGCCAATTTCCTCCAACAAATCAATGACTTAGCCTAGTTTTTCTTATGGCCCTTCGCATTTTCGAAGATTTGGAAGATTCCCAAATTTGAAATCACATAGGTTATCTAGCAGGCCCACTGAAAAAATCAGCTCAGAGCCTTATTTACAGTACCTAATCATATTGGTAGGTTATGACACCTTTAATCAATACATCGCCAGATTTAAAAGCTGAAACGATGGGAGTCAATTATGTCTACAGGCCTTGGGGTTAGAAACCCAGTAGTTCCAAAAGAACAAATCTCAATTAATCCGAATACCGGACAAAAATCAGTCAGAATGGGTGACCTTGAATTTCCACCCAGAAAAGTTTGGATGAAAACCTTTGGCTGCCAAATGAATTACCATGATTCCGAAAGAATTCTTTCGCACCTTTCAGATCTAAACTTTACCAGAACAGAAAAAGTTGATGATGCCGATATGGTTCTTTTTAATACCTGTGCCATTAGAGACCTCTCTAACAATAAATTCTATTCACAGCTTGGTGAAATGAAACATGCTAAGAAAAAGAAGAAGGATTTAGTTGTTGGAATCGGAGGCTGTGTTGCACAGACTGAGGGAAAAGAACTAGTTAAGAAATATAAACATTTAGATTTTGCTTTTGGTACAGATGTTATCGATCAAATTAACGATATGGTTTTTAGGACCTACTCTGGAGACAATAAGTTTACTATCAATTCTTGGGACCGAAGTGAGAACTTTAGTATTGAAACTAAGATCACACATGGATCACCTCAAGCCTTTGTAAATATCATCAAGGGATGTAATAAATATTGTACCTACTGCATTGTTCCCTACACCCGTGGAAAGGAACGAAGTAGAAAAAAAGCAGAAGTCATTGAGGACGTACGTAAGCTCGTTGAGTATCAAGGTATTCAAGAGGTCACGCTACTTGGACAAAATGTTAACAGCTATGGGCATGACAATGGTGAAACTTTATCAGAATTAATCATGGGGCTTGAGGAAATTAATGGCCTTCAGTTAATTCGATACACGACATCTCATCCCTATGATGTAAGCGACGAGCTTATTGCAGTTCACGGAACATCTAAAAAACTGTCTAATCATTTACATCTACCAGTTCAGTCGGGATCAGATGAAGTTCTAAAGAGAATGCATAGAGAGTACTCTATTGAACATTACCTAGGACTCTTGGAGAAGCTTAGAAAATCGAATCCCAATATTGTTTTATCAACGGATATTATCGCTGGTTTTGTTAATGAGACCGATGAAGAACATAGAATGACCTTAGACCTCTTAGATAAAGCTCAATACGACTTTATTTACTCATATGCTTACTCGATGAGAAATAATACGAGAGCGTCTAAAATGGAAGATTCGCTTACTGATGATATCCGAGGTGAACGCTTAAGAGAAATTCAAAAGTATCAGCTTGGAATTCAAGCTAAGATTCGAGAAAAACTCGTTGGTAATGAATATAGAATTCTTGTGGAAGGTCATGGAAATATGGGTGGAGTAAAAAAATGGCGAGGTCGCACCAATTGCAACCGAATTGTTCACTTTTTACCATCAAATGATGAGCAAGATCTGCAGTGGAACTGGGTTGATGTGAAGGTCACATCTGCCACGGCCCTATCATGCCAAGGTGACTTACTTGAGGCTCATGGTCGGAGATATCCAACTTCTAAATAGTTAAGTCTGGTCAAAACTGCCTAGACGAAAATAAGCCCTCTAAAACTTGATAAAATTAGGAGAGGAGGGCGAACTATGTCCAAAAAGCTAATTTTAATTGTCATGACTTTGTTCTTTAGTACGAGCTCCTTTGCACTCATGGAAATGGGTGTAGATTATGGTTACTCGAAAAGTTTATATGGAACCAGTAAAGAGAATAAAAAAACGGAGACAACTTACTCCGCTTCAGCTGCCGTATACTTCTTTACCTTAACCGCTTTGGAGTTTAGCTTTTCTCAATCAGAACAAATTATCAGTGAAGTAAATAATATCGCCATTGAAAATAGTACGATTTCTATCACCGGGGTTCGAACCGTTGTTGATTCGAAGATGTATGGCGTTGGAATAAAGCAATCTCTCGCACCTAGGAAAGCCAGATTAAGACCAGCTATTAGTATTGGATATGCCAGGCAAATAGTAGAGGATAAAACCTTTATTAATTTTGCTGACAGTAGCAATGGTGCAGCGGGGTCTATTCAAGATGGAGAGTCAAAGAACAGATATGATTCTGTCATGGCTTCTTTTTCACTTCAATTCTTTCTAACCAAACGTTTCGCCATCAAAAGTTCTGTAAGGACTATCTTCCCTGCATTTGAGTTTGACCAGGCTGCCGATGACTTAAAGTATACGGTTGGGTTGTCTTGGTTTCTTTAAGATTAATAATTTTATCTTTATTGCTTTTAACTTCTTGTGCCAAAGTTGGTTATGTCTTTGAGCAGGGAGTAGGGCAGTTCTCACTTCTGATGAATGGAGAAGATAACGAAGACGTTTTAAAGGATCCGAATGTTAAAGAAGAGCATAAAGAAAAAATTAGAGAGATAGAAAAATATAAAAAATACTTTTACGAATATTTCGATAGAAAAAGTACTGATATTTATTCTGAAACAACAATGCTTGAAGGAGATGCCGTAACCTACCTGGTTATCTCATCCCCTTTCCATAAAATTGAGGCACAAAAAGAATGCTTTCTATTTGTTGGATGTTTTCCATACCTCGGGTTTTTTAAAAAAGAATCAGCCAAGGAATATGCCAGAGATCAGGAAGAAGATGGAATGGTTACTTATATAAGGCCTGTCTATGCATACTCAACTCTTGGAAATTTTGAGGACAAAATCTTATCCTCATTCTTTCATTATGATGACATAGGTTTAGCTGAACTTGTATTTCACGAATTATTTCATACGATTTTCTTTGCTAAAGATGAAGTTGACTTAAATGAGAACTTGGCAAATTACTTTGGTCAAGAAATGGTCCTTGATTATTTCAAGATGACGGAAGAGCAGATAAAGACTCGAAAAGAAAAAAGACAGAAGAACTCTGAGCTTAGTCAAGAAATTGTCATTCAGGCTAAAGCGCTTCAAGAAAAATATAAAATGGCTCCGCCAAAATCTAGAAAAGAGGGTGAGAAGGTCTTAAAGGATTTTATGGAAAATAGTTTCAATCCTTCGATAAAGAAGAAGTGCTCTAAGCTCGGAATTGAGGAGAAGCGCTGCTTTGCTCTAAATAGAGAGTGGAATAATGCTTCACTGGCAGCATTCCTAACTTATGAGAAGAGTATGGATAAGATTCATCAGCTTCGAAGCTCAAAGGGGCTTTCACTTAAGGAGTTTTTTGGATATATAGAAGGTGAGTATGAAGCGTATAGAAATTCGACAAGTAAAGAAAGCTTTGAAACCTGGTTTATTAAATGAAAAGACATATTCTGTTTATTGATCCGCTTGAAAAATTAACCGTTAAAAAAGACTCAACATTGTTTTTTGCCCATAGTTTAAAACAAGCGGGTTTTGAAGTTTTTTTGGTTTTTGAAAAAGATTTCCACTTTATTAACAAGGGAAAGTCTGGATTAAACAGTTATTCATTTAGTTCAAAGCTGATAAGTAACAGTTTTTACTTAGAAAGTTTTAAATTAGAAGAAAAAATTTATCTTGAATTGGGAAAAGAAGATATTCTTCATATGAGGTTAGATCCTCCATTTGACACTCGCTATCTTAGATTTTTATGGATGTTAAAGTCTTTAAAGCAAGCTTGTGGCGTTCAAGTTGTTAATAATCCTGAAGGAATCTTACTTTATAACGAAAAACTAGCAGCTTTAGAAAAGCCAGCGAGCCTTGAAACTTTTGTTGGAAGTGGTGCCGATGACTTCTTAAAATTTATAGACCATCTTAGAGGCCAAAACATAAGCTCTGTGATTCTAAAACCACTTGATCTATATCAAGGCATAGGTGTGGAAAAAATAGAGCTTAAAATGGAAAATAACGACCTAAAAGAACTTTTTTTGAAAAGAGCGAAAGAATTTCAAGGACCAGTTATTGTTCAACCTTTTGATAAAACTGTTGTTGAGGGTGAAATTCGAAGTATCTTTTATAAAAATGTTGAGATTGGAACTATTGTTAAAGTTCCACCAAAAGGTAGTTTCTTGGCAAATATCGCCCAAGGAGCAACTTATCACGCTACAGAATTAAACTCAGTCCAAAAAAAGAACTGCTTGGATCTATGTCATGAATTGTCGGAAAAAGGGGCCGATTGGCTAGCTTTTGATATTTTAGGAAATAATATTTCGGAAGTGAACGTAACTTGTCCCGGTCTACTTGTAGAAGTCTCTGATGCTATGAAGAAGGACTTGGCCCAGGAGATTCTGGGCCTAATGTAGGTCTATGGATCAGAAGTTCTGATACCAACAATATCTTTCGTGTCATCTGTTGAGAATTGAAGCTCTACGCTTACACACTCAGACATCCACACTTTATCCCAAGGACAAAATCCTGGTACATTACAATAGTTTTGAGTTTCATATTCGTAACAAGACCAATCCCACTCGATATTGAGAACTTCAACTACAAGTGGTTGGCTTGAACCTTGAGGAACCTGAAATTCGTGAACCCTTGAAGCCTGATTTAATGGAATTCCATCTGATTCTCCGTCACCATTAAAATCTCCAACTCCAAATTGATAGTAGTCACCAGTTGAAAGGTCAGCTCTTCGAAGTCTAACCCCAACTTTTAGTTTTTGATAAGGACGTGGGACATACTGACAGTTGGCACCAGTTCTTGTATCTGTCGCTCCCTGAGTTACTACTCTTGGGATTACTCTTAAGTTGAATCTTGAGTTCGTAAAAAAGACCGATTGAGAAATACTTGGAGATAAATCTGTTTGTGATGACCAAACCGTTACTCCTGTCCCATTTCCATGGGCCGTTACTGGTGGGTCATTAACTTTATAATAGTTAATTGTTTGGCCAGCGTCAGCGTGACCTGCTTCATTTCCAGATCCATAACCAATACCGCCGCCTTTGAGACCAGAATTTGCTCCACAATTATTTGAAGAGTAAGGATCCGGATGCGGGTCAACTGGTGTTGCCGAAGGAGGATTTGGATAACCCGGTGGAGGTGTATAACCTGGAATCGGATTATTATTAAAAGTACTAGTCGTGTTGTTATTATTACTGGTTTTCACCTTGTTTGTTTTAGGAGCACAACCAGAAACTGATAGCGCTAAACCAATAAAAATAACTGTTACTAAATGAAGCCTTTTCATTTTAAACTCCTGTTCTTCACTACTTATCGTCCATTCCCTCAAAAATCTTTAGCTATAGGGAACTAAAAAGCTCATCTATAACCACCCGAAATCCTTGGTTTTCTTGCCAGTAGTGCTCGAAGCTGGATAAAATATGAGTATGAGACTCAAGGATTTAGAGATCTATTTAAATAGACAGCAACCTGATTTTTACCAGTTTGCTATGGCCTTAACAGCCGACGAAGATTTGAGTGAAAAGTTAATAAAGGATGCGCAGTATCTTTTGTTAGCGGAAGAAAGGGAAGAGCTTTCACTTCAATTAGAAAGTCAGAATTCAAATCCCACATCCTTTTTTAGATTCTCAAGAACTTTTATCCTTTCTACTATTTTCAGGATCGCTAGAAAGAACAATTTGTTCCAGCCTCCAAGAGAAGGTTATAGCGATAGAATTGAGCATCATGCTTTTTGGACCCTTCCGATGGACCATCGGGCGGTTCTTTGTTTGAGACATAAACTGCGATTTAGTAAAGAAGAAGTCACTGAAATTTTAGATATTACTAAAGTGGAATATTTTAATTTATTGAATCTAGCTAGAGAATCTCTTCTAAAGAATTCTGGTGGTACAGCAAATCTCGCGGAGACTTATTAAGATGGAAAATCAAGATACGGTTTATCTATATTCTAATGAGCAGGCTCCACTTTATAGTGATGTTTTGGGAGAGCTTGAAGCTAGAAATTGTCCTCATACGAATACGGTTTACGCCTTAATGGATGTTGAAGAATCTGAAGTTCCAAACAATATGGTTAAACATGTTTCTACATGTCGTGAATGTCAGAAAACTGTAATGCTATCACAGGCCGTAACGGCGAGAATAAATAGCTTAATTCCTGAATTTCAGG
The DNA here is from genome assembly GCA_002720865.1 of Halobacteriovorax sp. Lineage (GTDB taxonomy): Bacteria > Bdellovibrionota > Bacteriovoracia > Bacteriovoracales > Bacteriovoracaceae. The sequence goes on along the minus strand of PBIO01000011.1, from coordinate 290,920 downwards.
GAACCATTCCCGATACATTATTTAAAAATAATAAGGAAATGTTCTTTAAAAATGAATTCTCCACTGTTTCAAAAACAAGAGATGGTGCTTTAGGTTTTTTTAAAGAACTTGGGAACATGGCCGTTGATATGGCCTCAGTCTTATTTAGCGTAAAAATGGGAATGGCTTATGTGGCGGCTATCTTTTTTGCTTTATTCGTAAACTGGATTTCTTAATTAATTCTTAACTGGTAATAAATAGTAAATTGACCCTTTTTAGACAAAAGGTCCTTGGGGGGATTGGGAAGTTTGTACATATCCTTTAAAGTCTCTTCAAACAGTTCATGAATCTCGTCGCTATGTGAAGATCTAATTATTTTAATACTTACAATATTCCCTTCTTTATCAAAAATAACTCTTCCCGCTAAACGATGCTTCTCATTTTTAATTGTTTCCTTAACAATGGGTTTATTTAAAAGTGTTTGTTGATATTTTCTTAAAAATGATCCCACATAAGTTCTAAAAGTTCTCTTTTGAAAGGAGTAGAAGATTTTCTCCATTGAATTGAGTTCATCTTCTGAGACTCCTTCGGGCGGTTCAAGTTGCATGTTAAAACCTGTTTGTCTTAATACTTTTGCATTGTCCGGTGAAGCGGCTAGCTGTTTTAGAACGTCGGTTTGAACTTCTTTTCTTCTTTGATAAATCTCTTGTTTATTTGTTGTTATTTCAAGTTTAGACGTTTTCTTTTTTTCAAGTTTTTTAACATCTGAGTTTAAAGTGACACCAACTTCGTCTTTTGGTTTTACTCGAAGGGCATTTAAGGAAATTTCTTTTTTACTATTTTGTGGTTTTTGAATCTTTGCTTTGGCCGGTTTTGGAGTAGGTTTTTTAGCAGTTTGAACTTTTATGGCCTTTCCAGGGGTGTCGACAGAATCACCCAATCCTTTCTTTTTAGTAGGCATGGAAAAATTTTTTTTTCCATTCTTGACCCCAACGGTCCGATACTTTTTTAGCTCTTCTCTTGAGATACTTCGAACTTCAAGAGGTTTTGATTTTTTAATTATCTTATTTGAATCATAGGAAACCAGATCTTTTGGCAAGAATTCCAATGCTTTAAGTAAGCCTAGGTGGAGAAGGAGACTTATAAAGATTGGTGCTATTAATTTTCTTTGTTCGGATTCACTAACCATAATCAGTAAATGTCCCTCTGCGTCGATAACTAGGGCGTTTTTACCTATTCTTGACTATTATGTTGCGTCTTGTAAAGATTAATATATGGGGTTTGAGCTCCCTGTTTTACAATGATTGTAGAAGATAGAGGTAATTTAACCATGAAGGTGAATCCCGTGAACTTTATTCAAAATAAAAAAGGTCTAGCTGGCCTGGTTTGTGTGACCCTGCTAATTGCTGCAGGTTTCTTTATTCAAAATTTAAGTAATAGAATTCGTCAAATTACGGTTCTTGGTGAAGGCGTTCAAACTTGTTACCAAAGAATTCATCAAACCTATACGGCCAGAGTGCTTGGAGATTTAAGCGCACCATATCTGGAAGAAGCTTTTTTAACTTCAACTCAAGATTGTTTAGCGGATACTACTGCTTATTTTGAATCGCATCTAGAGAGCTTTCTAACCGGTGGGCTTACACTTTTAAATGACGTAAATAAACTGACCCATGAATTTCATGGAAAGCTTGAAGGACTTGAGGGGAACCCTGAGAATGTGGTGGCCTCGGTCTTAGGAAGACGCTTTGAAAGACTTGAAACTAAAAAAGATGAATTCCTAGTCAGATTAGAAGGATTAAGTTCAAAGGCTCTAGCCAGCTATTCTTCTTTAAAGTGGTCTTTCTTTTTATTAATAGGTTTAGTGAGTTTCTTTTTCCTAGGAGAGCTTTGGAACAATATAACTCTAGCAAAGCGAAATGAAGAAATAGAAGAAAAAGCTGGCGATCTACTTCACGACCCTTCTGCTCTTGCTGAACAAGTGGAAAGTCTTATTACTGAAGCACTAGAAAATAATGGACTGCCTAAAACAGCCTTGTTGGTTAACGGTACCGCTAGACAAAAGAAAGTTGTGGTTAATGAAACTGAGCCTCTTGATCTTGCTGGAAAACCGGTTCCAGTTTATGGAAAATCAAAAGAAGAAGTTGAGGCCCAGATCGATGCCATGTGGGATGATAAGCAACCTGGACTACCTGCCGGAGCACCTTCAATCGCTTCGAAGGAACCAGAAAGCGTTTCGCTTAACGAGACCTTAGGGAATACCTTAGAGCTTCTTAGCAGTCGATTTGTAACTTCTGCTGTAACTCTCGATACAAATCTTCCAAAAGGATTAAGAGTTTTTGGAAATGAAGAAGAAATTCAGCAAATTGTTTATCTTGTTCTTAATCAGAATTTAAAAAGCTGTGAAAATGGAGATGGAGAATCTCATATTTCAGTTAATGCCAAAACCCTAGGAAGCACTGTTTTTCTAACAGTCTTTGATTCGGGAGCAGGTTTCACAAAAGAATTCCTAGACTTTAACAGGGGTCTAACTTCTGAGTGTCCAGAAACATCAAAGGACCTAATCATAGTTAAAGAGTTTGCTAAGGAGCTTAGGGCCGACCTTACTTTTGAGAACTTAATGGGAAGCACTAACGAGGTCGTTGGCTCTAAAATCCAGATGGCTTTTAGATCTCCAGGGAAATCTGAAAAGAAAAGCAAGAGGCTTACTTCATTAGTTAGAGGAACGAAAAGGGATTTAGAAGCTTCTTTTTCTTAGATCTTTATAAGATTCGCCAGGTAGAATTAAATTAGTAAAAGCCAGGAAGTTTTCTAAATTTGCCTGGCTCATAAAAAGTCTTTCTTTTAATTCTTCGTATCTTTTTAATAATTTTTTTTCGTTGAATATTCTCATATAAAGAACTTCCCCTAGAAATTTACCCAGGAATCTTCCTACATAGAATAGGGTGATACTGTCTTGCTCATTTAATAATTCCTGAAGTTTATTTAAGTCATCTTTAGAGTCGAGGATTTCCATAAAGAGTTCAGCATTTTTTCTTTCTTTAAAGCTCAAGTCCACAAGCTCTAAGCTTTGTTTAAAGTTTGAATACATATCGCATTTGCGATAGGGGTTGATGAGTTTTGAGGAGAAATAGCCAATTAGATTTTGTTGGCAAAATCTTAAAAAGAAGAGACTTTTATCTTCAAAACTCAACTGAGGATTTGATTCTCTTTTTTGGATTGTTTCAAAAAGATGAATTCCTGCCAAATACGACAATCTATTCATACTGTAGTTAGAACAGTATAGCAGGTTCGTTCCTGGCAAATGAAAGCTCTTGCCTCTGGCAATTAAGGTTTTATAAAAATCTTTAAGCTCTGTTGACTCAAGCTTTTCAATTTTCTCTAGGACCAGTGAAATTTGGTTATGATCAGTTAAGTTAAAATCTTCAAGCTCTTCTTCGTCAACGGTTAAGATAAGGGATCTTGAAAGCTCTTCTGCTAGGAAGTAGAAGTTCTCTGGAACATTGGAGTTAAGAGACATATTCCCTGAGCCCATAAGATACTGATTCAAATCAAAGTCAGGGTCTTCGCATAAGTTCTCAAACCAATAGACCATACTCTCATACTTTACCCAAGGAGGTGATGTTTGAAGTGAGAACTCACCTTCAGCGAATTTGACGACCTGATCTCCATGATCTTTTAACTTCCAATAAACTTCGTCTAAGTTTTGGTGAATAATTGTTTGAGTAGAATCAGGACAAAGCTCTTTTACTCGCTGTGGAAGTTTGTTCGGCGTTATATGAAGCTCCCCAAAAAAAACAAGTAGTTTAGCATCTGGATTATCTTCAAGTATTTGTCGAATTTTTAGGGCCGCATTCGCATCTCTTTCCTCTAGAGAGCCCACTGTATTTAGAGCAAAAATTTCGACCTCACCTTTTCGTGCCATTTCAAAAAAAGGTTTGTAAACATGCCAAGGAAAACGCCAAGACTCCGAATAATTAACCATCTCTAAGAATTCCATTGCCGTTATGGTCTGATTACTAAACTGATCGATGGCATCCTGTTTATTTTGATTAACAAATTCAACACCAAGGAGAAGCTTCTCTTTTTTTTCCATCAAGGTTCTAAGTAGTCGTTCTAGGTTTTTACTTTGTTGGTCAAAAGTATGAAAGTCACCTAGAAAAATTAGTTGGGATGACTTGATAGACTCTATGAGTTCTTCGATATTAGATTCTTTGAAATCTCTTGAGGCTAGTTCTTTTTGGTTGGTCTTAAAATTTTTTAGTTGTTCAGATTCTTCAACTTCAAATTCCGAAGCCTTTCTTTTCATGTATTCATACAGGCCTTCTTGAAGACCAAGTATTTCACTCGACAATTGAGTCTCCGGAGATCTAGTTACTTCTTTATTTTAACAAACTTTTGGAATTAGTGTTGTTTTAGGATCTGCTTTTTAATGATTCCGGAAAGAAGCATCTGAGCCTTACAGTGAACGGCATCTACTTCAGAGCTAAGGTCTTTATACTCAGCAATGACTTTTTTATACTCAGTTACTTTAGGAAGCTTAATCTGGGTTAGAAGCTGGCTAATCGGCCTTCCACAGGCTGAGCTTAGAACAAATTCAGCAAACTTTAGGAGCTCACTATCAGAGTAAATTTTAACGATGATGTCTTCCTCAGAAAGGAGGGCCAAGTAATGGTTTTCTCCATCATTCCCTAGTTTTACTTCTGATAGGGGGAGATGAATATCTTGGTTACTTGAAATATTAAAGTCTAAAAAGGCATCCTCATTCCTTGGGAATAGGGACTTACTTTCAAGATTGATCAGTTTCTCTACAATAAGTGGGTTTTGAAAATCCAGAGTTTTGCCAGCGAAGCTTTGTCCTTTCATGGCCCTTAGAACTTCTTCAATATTAAATTTGAAATGTGATAAAAGACCTGAGAGATACCAAGGGAACTTTTCAGCTAATGGTTCAAGCCAAGAGTCCATTTCAGAAGCCATTTTTGAAAACTCTGCCGGATGCATTGAAAGAATTGAATTCTTGCTTAGTTTAAGTGGAGCCAAGCAATTTTCTAAATGGGCAGGGGGTTCAATATTCTCTTTAAAGAAAGTGGGGATTAAAAGTGCGCGAAGCTTTGGTTTTAATTTTGTCGTTCCACCAGATAAGGACAGTTGAATAACTTGATGTCCCATAGGATGGTTAAAATATTCTCTAAAGAGATTAATATTTAAAGGATTTGTCTTAGGAACTAGACCAAAATAGTGAAAATAAGCCGTTCCATAATTCTCAAGTGTAGCTCTATATGCTTTTGCATCTATAATTTCGATTTGAATATCTGTAGCATTGCTAAAGTTTGCCACAAGAATATATTTATATTTTAACTCCGGTTGGTATTGGAGACCGAGCCAGTTCTCGGAAATAGTATTAACTTCATCTTTCTTTACACTGTCGTTAGGGTTGATTCCTTGAATATGAAAGAAATGATCAAAGGGTAAACTTGAGTTAGTAAGACACTTAAAGAAATGAGGATGAGTAATTTTCTCTTTATCTTTAGACATAGAGCTCATCATCTTCCCATCCATTAGGGCATCTTGATAAAACTCAAAAACTAATCCTTCGTCTAGTTCCCTTAAATATAGTGGAGTTGAAGTAGGAGTTTTTGATTTTAGAAAATGAGAAAACTCAGTAGAAAGAGCGTCAAACATTTTAAAATGCTTAAGCTCACCACTCCAAGTGAAAGAAAAGCAATTTTCCTTTTGGTCTTGGTTCACCATGCTTTCTCCCAGCATAAAAGGCTGAGAAGGGAGGGCATTACCTCTTTTCGTAAAGATATATAAATGACCAGGAATCTCACCACGCCATTTTAAATGACTGAAGTCGAATGAGACTTCAAATTTAGCATTTTTCATGAGCTGCTTAACTCTCTCTCCTTGACTGGGAACAAAAAGGTTTTGATTCGTCATCACGAAGAGAATTCCGCCGGGCTCAATTTCCTCAAGTTGATTTGTAATTTGATTAACTAGTGCAAAGTGTGGGTTTCTCTTAGGTAATTCTGGAATATTAAGAACGACTCTTTCGTAAACGATATCGTTTTGAGCCTCCATACTTCCTAGAAATGACCCTTGACCTTCATTCTCAAAGTTTTGTCTTGAGTTGCGGTCATTAAAAGTTCTGCAGATTAGTTGAATCGGATTTTCTTTTCTCGACTTGGCTAGCTCTATGAGAAAACTAAGAAAGAGTAGCTCTTGAGTGATCTTAGCAAACTGTCCAGAATGAAATTCCTCCCCAATAAAATCAGGGCAAATAACCTTAGTCCAATCTGGGTTTAAGTTATGTTCCTGAGCCAGTCTATGGGCCAGACTTAGAGAGGTTAGTTTTTGGCCGGTAAACTTAGTGTTTAAAACATCTAAGGTTCCAGTCTTATGCTTGAAGTTGAATCCGGTCCACTCTTTGTCTCTATGATTCTCTATCCACTCCGGTAAGTACACGAGTAGATTATTTAAAAAGAGCCCAAAGCTTAAATGACTAAGGCTATGGGAGTATTCTTTATCTTCTAAATTTAAAAGGTTCTGAGTAAAGTCACCTTCTCTAAAAGTGAGGACCTTCATAAGCTCAGTGATGTTGATCTTATGAAACGCGTCCCCGAGTTCCATTAATTTCTCGCTGAACTCTCTAGAGGGGCGATACCAGCTATAGGGAGAACTCTGTAGAGACTCGCAGCGAAGCTCTGTTGAGCCCCCGCCTTGGAAAATCTTAACAAGAAAGCTTGTTGGGTTAAGAAGGTTTTCTTTTGTAAAATGCGAATCAAGACTTTTAGATAGGGAAGTTAGAAATTTAATTTTTAATAAGTATTTAACAACAGCTCTAAAGGCATAGTGCTTTCTAAAGTCTTTTAGCTCTTCTTTATACGGAGAGTTTTCGTCTTTGAAGTGCCTGACGAAATCAGAAACATTATCTAGATTAATATGGAGTTCTTTAAACTGTGCCCAGTCTAAAAATTCGTTATATAAATTTAGTAAATGGCTCTTCCCACCTTGAATTGTTTTTAATTGTTCAGCGGCATCGTCTGTTAAAAGCGGTAATAAGTTGTTGAGCAAGATGGCCGGTCTTGAAAGTAGGCTTCCACCCTTCCACCCAGGAATAAAATGAGAACATGGATTAAATTCTTCAGAGATGGATTCATCTCTGTAAGATTTTGCCAATACTTGAGCCCTTTTGTGGGTCTCTTGAAGGCCATGTGGATGTGTTGTTTGGAGCCAGGAGGAGGCTTCAAAGTTCTGCCTGCTCAACGCTCAATCCCCGATAAGTCTTTAATATATTTCAACTTTGTTCTCTAAATTTGTCAGTTTTGTGTGAGGAGAATTTTTACCGAAATCCAGTCCATGAGTCAAAAGAAGTTAGCCTAAAATAAAATTACAGTTCACCTGTAAGAAAGTGTTAAATAGCTAATTTTATTCTCAAAAAAAAGACTAAATACCTGAATGCCCCTTCCGATAAGGTATGTAGAAACTGCTCAAAAATGGGCAATGCGTTACGGACAGGAGCTAAAGATGGCTAACAAAAAAGAACAAGGTTTTAATGATGCTGAGCTTCAAGACATCATGAGTGAGATCGAGAATCTTGAAAGAGAGTATGAAGACGATGCTCCAGCTGCAAAAACGACTGAAGCGCCCGTAGAAGAAGTCATAGAAACAACTTCTGAAGTTGTTGAAGATAATATAGTTAAGTTCGAAAAGAAGACCACAACTACTGGAGAGCATCCAGTTGAGTTCACGGCCTCTGGGCAAATGAATTTCTCAATGAACTTTGAAGTTGCCGGTCAAACGGCCCATCTAGAAGTCACAGAAAATGGACTAGTCGTAAATGTCGATGGGATGCACCTTTCAATTAATGAAGTCGATGGATGTTCAGTTGAAATGGACGGAGGGGTAAAGTTCTCTGTACCAATGGGTGGCCAAGCTAAAGGTACTAAGGCAGCTTAAGCATTACTTTGTTTTAGGATCTATCATGGCAGTCAAAATCCTAGGTGGGATTGCGAAGGGCTATAATCTCCAAACACCTAAGGGAAATTTGATAAGACCGACCTCTGCTGTCCTCAGGAGGAAGGCATTCGATACGTACCAAGATTGGGATGATTGGATTTTTATAGATGGCTGTGCCGGCACCGGAGCCATGGGGATTGAGGCTTGGTCTCGGGGTGCAAAAAAAATTTACTTTATCGAAAAGCACAGAAAAGTTTATCCAATTTTAAAAAGTAATATTGAAAAAATTCAAAGTTCATACGCTTCATACCTCGAGGAAGATGCATTTATTTCTTCAAATCAGGCCCTAGAAAATTGGTTGATTGGCTTTAAGAAAACTTATGAAAGTTTAAGCCAGGAGGAGAAGAGCATGTGCTTATTGTTCCTAGATCCCCCTTATCATCAAAAAGAAACTTATCAGAAAGTAGTCTTTAAACGATTGATTGAAGAAAAATGGTTTAAGGGCTGGCTCTGGATAGAGTCTGATGAAAAAAAAGGAATTTCGTCTGAAGACCTAAAAAATCAGGGTATTAGCTTCTATGATTTTATTACACAGGGCGACAGCTTCCTGGCAGTCGTAAAGATAACTGCACATCAATAACTTTCCCTTTCCTTAGGCCTTCGATAGAATATCGACAACTGGAGGCGTTATGCCAGCTACGAAAAAAAGGGCCCTATATGCAGGGACTTTTGATCCATTCACTAATGGGCACGAAGATATTGTTAAAAGAGCTTTGGGCGTTTTTGACGAAGTCATTGTCCTCATCGCTGTATCACCAACAAAGACCCCACTTTTTTCAAAAGACGAAAGAGTGAACATGTTAACTGAGCTTTTTGCAGGTGATGAACGAGTAGTCGTTGATCACTGGGACGGGTTGATTGTTGATTATGCAAAACAAAAAAATATTGGAAGTTTAATTAGAGGATTAAGGCCTACTGGTGATTTTGAAAGTGAATTCCAAATGGCCGCTATGAACACCAAACTTTATCCGGAAATTGAAACTTACTTTTTAATGACAGCCGGTGAACATTACTTTATTTCTTCGACTATGGTCAGAGAAGTTTACGGACATAAAGGGGATATTATGCGCTTTGTTCCGAAGACGGTTGGAAAGTACTTAGAAGCTAAGAAAAAGGATTCGTAATGAAGATTAGTTCCAGAGTTAGTGATATTTCAGAATCAATAACCTTAAAGCTAAATGCTAAGGCCGTTGCCATGTCTGAAAGCGGAAAACATATTTATAACCTAACAGCTGGACAACTTCCCTTTAGACCAATGCCAGAGTTCAGCTCACTCATAAGAGATGAGCTAGACTTTATAAGAAGTTATCAATATAGCCCTGTTCCCGGTTACCCAGAGCTTAGAAAAAAAATTATCGCTAATTGGGAAAAAACAAGAGGTGTTTCGCTAAGTGATTCAGGTGTTGAATTTGACTGCGTCGTAACGAATGGTGGGAAACATGCGGTCTCAAATATTATGGGAACACTACTTGACCATGGAGATGAAGTTATTGTCCTCGCTCCGTTTTGGGTGACATACCCTGAGATTATAAAATTTTGTAAGGGTGAGCCTAAGATTATTTATAGCTCTCCATTTGATGTATTCAAACCAAACCTAGACGAGATTAAAAAGAATATTTCTCCTAGAACCAAAGCGATTATAATTAATAGTCCTAATAATCCTACAGGAACTCACTATAGTGATGAATGGATGAGAGACTTTGCGGAGTTAATGCTTGAAAATCCTCACGTAAATATTATTTGTGATGAAATTTATTTTCAGCTTTTTTATTTTGATCCAAAGCCAACATTTTATTACCAAAGTAAACCTGAACTACTGGCCAGAACCATAATCGTTGATGGAATATCAAAAACACTAGCGTCAACTGGACTTAGGCTCGGATGGGTTATTGCTCCTAAAGTTTTAACTAAAGCAATTACAACCCTTCAAGGGCAAACAACATCAGGGGCTAATAGTTTAGTTCAAAGAGCCTTGGTCAATTTTGACTTTGATTTGATTGAGACTTATCTCGGTCCAATTAAAAAACACCTAAGGGACAATGCTCAAACCTTGAGAGAAGTTCTTAGAGAGAACGAGTTATCTCATACCTGGTATCAATCAACTTCTGCCTTCTATTATTTAATAGACTTCAGCCAAACACCAATAATGGAGAAGTTTAAAAGTTCTGCCACTGATACGGCGGACTATTCCCCTGAAATTTGTGAATCGCTGCTAGAGGAGTTTGGAGTAGCGACAGTTCCAGGAGTTGCTTTTGGTATGAATAACACGGCAAGAATGAGTTTAGTTATGGAAAAAGAGCCGTTCAGAGAAGCACTAGAAATCTTAATGAAGTTTTTAAAAGGTTAAGGATCGAAGCCAATATCTAGGAGGTTGAGAGTAAAAATAATTCTCTCAGCCTCAAAGTCTTTAAATCCTCGGCCCGCTTCGACACCATAAAATCCAACAGTAAGTTTCATAAAAAATGCATTTACACTAACACCATAAGACCAATAGCCTCCGTTTACTCCCATCAAGAATTCAAAACCAGGAATAGAGGCCTTAAATCCCATTTTCAATTTTGTTAAAAAATCTGTTTGTGGTTCATATATGGGAGAGAAGTCGACGGCCAGAGTATAGTCAAAGAACCCAAAGTCTTGATTAAAGGAAGTACCAAAGTTTGTGGCCATTTTTTGATCTGGAATCTTATCTATTCCATCTTCTTTATTAAATCTGGTATCTCCAATATCTAAAATCGATAAACCTAGAATCCATGTTGAGGGTCCTTTGCTAAAAACCTGTTCAAGCCCAACATCCCAACCCCAGCCAGTTCCTTTAGAGTAACCTAGGCTTCTTCTTATATCTTTATAGCTATCTGAATTCTCAACAATTTGTAAAAGCTCAGTTCCAAATAAATCAAAATCTCCATCTAGAGAACTTCTATCAATCTTCTTTAATGTAATTCCGGCTGAAAGTTGATTTGAAGCCTTATCCCCACCTTTACCTATAATAGGAAATCCTGCACCTATTAAAAAACCACGATCATAGCGATAATTAATATCAAGGGATGGATGAGTGGCATTAAGCAGAGTTAAGTCTGTCGTTGAAGAATTGAGCCAAGTGAAAGCAAAGTTTTCAAACTTTACCGTTGGGGTAATCGCTGCACCAAGATGAAGGGGAGTTCCAAGAATCCTGTTTGTTATGGCCGCAGGCTCTTTTGGCCAGTCTTTATATTTTCCGTCTAAAGAAAATTGAAGCTTCTTCACATTTTTTGAGAGAACATCTGGTAGCTCTGCTTTAGGGTTGATCATCGTGATGTGAATACCCTTATGCCTTCCCATGGCTGCCGGATTATAAAAGAGTGTGTACTCATCATTAGCAACGGCCGTAAAGGCATCTCCCATAAGAAGGGCCCTTGGACTTCTTGCTAAATATTTAAACTCTTTAGCGAAAAGATCAGAGGTAAAAATGAATAGGCTAAGTATTAATAGTTTTTTCATTAAATATGCATATTCTCAAAGATGATTCCGTAAAATCTTTCGATTTGAACGTTGTTGATATTGGTTGTGTCATCTACACATTCAGAAAACGTTTTTACATTGCAGGTCTCTGCATTAAAAGTTGCTCCCGGCGTGCATGGGCTAGTTACGTTTGTTGAAAGGCTACCTAAACTTCCAGAGTTACTACCTGAAAAAGTAACGTTGTTAATAATGTCTATAAAGTTGTTAAAAAGGACAATGCCCTCACATTGGCGTGTTCGGCTTGCATTTAACTCAGCTCCGCCTTCATTAAAAACGTCGCAAGAGTCGCCACCTTGAAGAGCGATTCCAGCCTGAGCTGTAGCATCTGTGTAGTCCATATAACATTCATTAAGACCTGAGCCTCCACCTTTAACACCAGTAGTGTCATTGGCATTGCCGTAATAATTCATAAATTTTCCTAACTCTACGAGAATCATATAGAGAGCAAAGACACTGAGGTTATTATTATCTAGGGAGCCTAATGCAGCCGTTCTATTAGAGTACGAGGAGGTAGAGATCCCTCCGCCTAAAAGTAAAATATTAATGGCAGTCTTCAGACTTAGATAATCCTCAGAGGCATTAGAGGTCATATTACTTGTTGAAAAAGTTGCAAGTGAACCTAGAAAAGCCGTTTGAGAGGCAGAGACTTTGCTAATATCCGTAAGGAAAAATGTTGGCGTACTATATCCACCAATACAGGCATGGCCAGAAGCTGAAATTTTTAAATAATCCGCATTTCTTGGTTGTGGAGGAATTTTTGCTATAGCCTCTAGTGCTTCAGCACATCGTCCACCAGTTAGAAGTTGTCTTGCATGGAAAAGAGCGTCGTCTACTTCCTCTTGATTGGTTTTTCCGCACGATAGAATTGACGTAAATATCAGAATTAAAAGCAGGTTTGTCTTACTCATAGCTGACCTTTTTACTCGGGGAAGCGTTTCTTCTTTATAGTCTCTCATGTAAATTCTACCGAATAGAGGGGATTTGGCGGTAGAGAGCAAATCTGACCGCATATTGAATAAGTTCCTTTCCAATGCGAATTGTAATTCCTTATAATAAATAAGTATTTGAAACTATATGGTTTTCACCGGACCTCTGTAGTCAACTATAAGTCCACAATCCCAAGGATGGGAGGTCATATTTGAGTAAAACATTCGTCTTAGACACCAATGTTCTTTTGTTCGATCCTCTAGCTATTTTTAAATTCGATGAAAATAAAGTCTACATTCCATTAATAGTGGTTGAAGAAGTTGATCGATTTAAAAAAGACCAAAATGAAAACGGTCGTAATGCTAGACATTTTTCTCGCTTGGTCGATGACCTACGGGGACAAGGATCACTTACCCAGGGAGTAAAATTAGAAAATGGAGGTAGTTTAATTATCTCTGTTGATAAAACTCCTAAGGCTATTAACGACGCCGTAGACTTATCGATGCCGGACAATAAGATTTTAGCTAGCGCTATTTTCTTGCATGAAGCTGGTGAAGAGGTAACTCTTGTTTCTAAGGATATCAATCTTAGACTAAAGGCAGATGTCTTTGGAATTAAGGCTGAGGACTACGGAAAAAAAGATGTCTCGCTTGATGAGATTTACACGGGTCAAAGGCTTTACGAAGTTTCAGCTGACGATGTCACGGCCTTTGAGAAAGAACGTTTTCTTCCTATCGAAGATGCCAAGATGGAAGGCATCTATCCAAATGAATATTTAATTGTTTGTGAGAAAGGGAATGACCGGAGACGTGCTCTTGGAAGATACAATCACTCAAAAAAAGGAGTGGTTCCATTAATTCCGATGAGAGAGGGTGTCTGGGGAATTTACCCTAAGAATATGGAGCAACAGTTTGCTCTTGATGCCTTATTAAATGAAGAAATCAAGCTCGTCACTTTAGTAGGGAAGGCCGGAACTGGTAAAACCTTATTGGCCATTGCGGCTGGGCTTGAAATGGCCATAGGTAGGGAAAAGTTTAATAGACTCTTAGTTTCAAGACCTGTTCAGCCTATGGGAAGGGATTTAGGTTTCTTACCTGGTGATGTTAACGAAAAACTGGGTCCTTGGATGCAGCCAATCTTTGATAATATGGATTTTCTTTTCGGAGTTCACCGTGGTCCTGGAACCCATAATTATGATGAACTTATAAATGAAGGTCTTCTTCATATTGAACCATTAACCTATATTCGTGGTCGTTCGATAGCTGGGCAATACTTAATTGTTGATGAGGCTCAAAACTTATCACCTCATGAAGTAAAAACAATTATCACAAGAGCTGGAGAAGGAACCAAAATTATTCTAACCGGCGATTGCCATCAGATTGATAGTCCCTACTTGGATGAGGTTAATAATGGTTTGATCTACTGCCTAGATCGATTAAAAAGCGAAGATATTGTTTCTCATACAGTACTTAAGGTAGGAGAGAGATCAGCCTTATCTGAGGTTGCATCTAAGTACTTATAATATGAGCCGCTTTCAAAGAGCATTTTTACGGGCCCCTCTTAAAACACAAGTCCTCTTTCAGGATGATGAGTATGTTTTAAAGGCCCGTATTTTAAATATCTCTGAAGGCGGAGTTCTTCTTGAAAACTTACCTCATATACCAGAGGTTGCAGCCATTCCGCTTGTGTTAGATCTACCCTCAATCCCCGACTTGCTATCAACACCTAAGCCTCAACTTATGCATTTGAAGCTCGAGGAGCTCGATCGAAAAATCATCAGGGTAAAGGCCAGACTAGTTAGAAAGTTTGAAGGAGAGTCAGAGATCGACGCTCTTTTTGTTACGAAAATTGGCTGTGAATTTGTAAAATCTAGTGAAGAAGAAAGGGCGTCCATCAGAGAATACGTGGCGAGGTTTACAAAGAATATCGTCTTTCTTTTGAATCAATTTGAGTCTTCAAATAAAGATCTTGAGGTCCTAAGAAAGACAGCCGAACTCTTAGGATATGGGGGGGAGGAGAAGATTGCCTTCCTAAGGCAGAAAGTCCTCCATGATTACCAGAGCTTAGAGTCCCTTTAGGAAATTCGTCTACAAAATAGACATGACTGTTTATTTTATCAAAACACTGCCGTCTTTTTGCCTTTTTAGGTAGAATTTTTATATCGGATTATTAAAAACGGAGATTATTCATGAAGCTTGTTTTAAGTCTTATTACTCTATTTATGGCGACCCAACTATTCGCTGCCCCTAAAACACTTGAAGGATGCCTGAATCAAAAAGATCAACTTGATCGAGAGTATTGTCAAAAGAAAAGGTTAAGAGCCATCAATAAGAGCTTTGAAAAAGAGTTTGCGAGTTATCAAAAGGGATATTCTCAAGCACAGAAAAATGCTGCCTTAAATAAGTTAAATGCTCAAATTGCTGCAAAAAAAGCGCAAATTAATCAGCTTCAAAAAGAGCTGAAGATTTCACAAGGAAATTTAAAAAGAGTTCAATCACACTTAAGTCACGAAGAACATGCAGCCACTAAGAAACAGAAGAAAAGAGAAAGGCGTAAAAAGAAAACAAAAAAATTAAAGAAACTATTTAAGAAAATTTTCTAAAAATATGAGGAGGCTTACGCCTCCTTTTATTAAAGTCTATTATTTAGATCTACGATTTTATCTTCAATTCTTTTGCGCATGTCTTGAAAGGTATCAGCAACTTCTTTTGATTCATCGCCGAGTCTCTTACTAAATTGACTTAAAAGAATCTTAGACTTCATAGTAATTTCTGTACTAAGTGGACTTTGATTTAGCTCTTTAATAATGTCTGTAGACTCATTTATAAGCTCTGAGAAACTTAGAATATTAAAATAATCCTTAAACTGCTTCTCGGCTCTTTTTTCATCAAGGCTTTGTGGTTCCCACTTTGCCAGTGATGCGTCTTTAATTTTTTTCCAGTTCTCTAGAGATACAACGTTCTCCAACTGATTTTCGTTTTCCCTCATCCCTTTTGACCCTCCCCAAGGTCTCAGTAATTTCCCCATGTCTGGGGTTATGTCGCTTATTTTAATCATGAACTAGTTATGGGACGGCCGAGGTGGACAGGCAAGCTACGACCCCTTGCCACTATACTATTTACACTGCCACGAAGTCCTTACATGGTTGTTAAGTGATTGAATTTATTTAATCTTTGATTGAGGTTTCTAACTAAATCTATCAATATGACGGATTTTTTAAATCAGCCCTTTTATCATTCTCGTTCTTTGTTTGAAGTAGGTTTTTAATTTTCCCTCATGCCAGTAGTTCAGATCATTTAAATCAATACCCACGAGCTTAAAAATTGTGTGGTGAATATCATGAATAGAATAAACATCCTCCACGGCCTTATAGGCGAGCTCATCAGTGGTTCCTATTGATTTTCCAGGACTAATACCACCTCCAGCAAGCCAAATAGTGAAGGCATTGGGGTTATGGTCTCTTCCTTTTTTATTATCACTGGGATCCAAAGATTCGACGGAGGGCAATCTTCCGAATTCAGTCCAAAAAACTACTAATGTTGAATCAAGCAAGCCTCTTTGTTCTAGGTCGTTGATAAATCCGGTGATGGGCCTATCTACCTCTTTAGCAATATCAAAAAAACTATCAAATGAGTGATGGGCATCCCATCCAAACATTCCAAATCCACCTGAGTTAATATTTATAACCTTAACTCCTGACTCTAGGAGATTTCTCGCTGTGATTAACCTTTTGGCCATGGAGGATGAACTAGGGTCATTTAAGCCATATTGCTTTTTAATATATTCAGGCTCTTTTTCAAAATCTACTGTGCTTTGTATTGAGTTCTTAAAAGAACTATATCGATCAAAAGCAGCTGCTCTTTCAATGCTTTCATTATGACTCCTTAAAGGGCCTTTTTTATTTAGCTGATTGATTAAGCGAATTGACTTTAGCTCATAAGGGTCGGTAATTTCAGACGATTTTAACATTTCAATTACACTATGCTTTAAAAGATAACCCTTTGCTGAATCTGGTAAAAAAATATTCTTCATCATTCCATCGCTAAATGGAGGGAATGGCCTATTACTATCATACATTGAAATAGAGGCAGGTAAATCTTTAGGCTTAGGGCTTAAGAGATGGCCTAGCCAAGAGAGAATTGATGGCTGATCAGGAACTGCTGAGCCCGTGAAAAGATACCTTGAAGCAGGAAAGTGAGACAAAGAAAAGGTCTTACAGGATTTTATGAAAGTTAGCTTATCGGCAATCGTTGATAGTTCAGGGAAAGCTGAGCTAATCCAAGCACCAGAGTCACCATATTGTTTAAAGCTAGTTCTAGGCTTGATAATTGAGCTATAGGGATTTTCACTTTCTGGTAAATAGATACTCTTACCATCGCTTTTAATCAGTTCTGGCTTATAATCAAATGATTCCATTTGGGATAAGCCACCATTCATCGTTAAAAAGACTATATTCTTCAAATTTTTGTTTTTAGTAAATAAGCCATCAATTCCCGGGAGACATCCGCTTAGACTAGCAGTCATGCCAATAGAGCTGTATCTAATAAAATCTCTTCTATTAATCATTTTACCCTTTAATGAATATATCTAAACTCATTTAAACTAAACATAGACTGACAAAAACTTGAAAGTACTCTTTCAATAGATTTTTTATTAATTTTTATGTTTTTTATATATGCTTGAATACTGTCGACTTCTTCCTCATTTGGCTTTCTTCCTAGTATTTTCAAGAAAGCTTGATGGAAATACTGTTCCTCGTATTCTCTTTTTTCAAGAATTAATTTCTTAGAAACAGAATGGGCGGCATTTTTAACAAGGTCTGAATTGATAAAGAAACTGATTTCGTCATTGATTCGAGGTTTATCTGACCCTAGCCTTGGAAGAGCACTAATTCTATCTTCAATAAAGTAGAGCTGAGGATTGATTAGAGAACGTTTTTTAAATAAGTAGATAGATTTTTTGAACTCTTCTTTTTTTGAATAAACTTCTTTCCAAAAATCATTACTAATTTGTTGCATTAATTCTTCTGAGATCTTTCCTTGAATTCCGGGACCAAAAGATTGGTAAACTAACTGCCCCGAAAGCTGTAAAATTTGATCTCTTATTTCTCCAGGAAACTTTGGTACGGCTTTGAAAAATTTATAGGTATTGAATTCTAATTTATTATATCCGGTAGACTTTGCTTGAAAGGCATTACTACTTACTATAAGTTTGCTTAACTTTTTGGCTGACCAATTATTCTCAATTAAGTAATGAGCCAAATAATTTAGAAGCTTACTATTTTTAGGCTCTTTAGAGTTAAAGTTCTGATCTCCAGGGTTCTCTATTAAATACCTACCAAAGAAAAGCGCCCAAAAATGATTAACTAAATTTCGGGCAGTATGTAGTCCAACTCCAAATTGCTCATTAATGATCCATTCACCTAGAACCGCCCTGTGGCTATTATTCGTAGAAATTAGCCCTTTGTTTTTTTGAAGGTATTCCTTCCAGAAATCTAAATTTGTTTTATCACCTTTATAAAAATCCGGTAATGCAAATTTAACACTTTCTCCATGCCGAAAAGGTTCGCCTCTAACTCTGATGAACGTTTCAGATATATCCTTTTCATTTTTCAGTGAAATACTTCTTCTCTTTGAAAAGAATTTTTGAGTTTCAAGAATATATTTTTTTAAATCTTTCTCTTTATATTGTGACTCAAGAAGAGAAAGTTCTTTTTCATCCTCCTCAAACCTTTGTAATGAGAAATAGTCGTCTTTCACCGATAGAAATGGAATTGATAGTTGATAATACTGTTTTTGAGTAATTGGGTTAGATCGGTGATCGTGGCATCTGGCACAGCGGGTATCTAGCCCTAAATTAATAGCAAAAGTGGTTCCAAGGACATCGTCAGAGTAGGTTAGCTTAGTCGGTACTAAGTCTTTCCCTGCTTCTTCCGGGTCAATTTCTCCTACGAGGTGAAAGCCTGTGGCATGTAGGCTTTCTTCCTCTCTTTGATGAACCTGGTCGGCAGCTAGTTGGTTAAAGATTATATTGTTTAAACCGGTATCTTTATTGAAAGCCTTAATAATATAATCTCGATACTGAAATGAGCCTAAGCGGTAAGAATCTTGATCTCCGCCTATGGTATCCGCGTATCGATGCAGTCTTAACCAATAGCTTGCGATCCTCTCACCAAAATGCTGCGAGTCTAGTGCATTTTTTATAACTTGCTCAACCTTTTCCTTTTTCTTTTTCTTCTCGACATAGACTAGTCCAGTAAGGCTTGAGTAGATTCTTCTCTTGATTAAGTCCTCCGAGGCCGATTCTATATTTTGAGTTTTTAAAAAGTAGTCAATCGGATTAAGAGACTTTGATCTTTTTTCAATCTTTGGTTTTATAACTTTTTTAAAGCTCCAATGATCTAGGGACTTATAGAGATCTTTTGGGAGTTCACAGGTTTGGTCTAACCAATCTCCAATTATCTTGATTTCGTGTTCCGAAAGTGGTCCTCTATTTAATGGCATCATCTTTTTAGAGTCATCATGTCTAGTTAATCTTTTATAAAACTCACTTTCATTTTTATTACAGTTTGAGATTAAGTTTTTTCGTTGAAGGTCTATAAGAAATTGGATCGAATTATCCATGCGTAGTTCTTTCGAGGGGGTTTTGCTGTTATGGCATTTAAGGCATCGATGTCTTAAGATGGGCATAACTTTCTCTTCGAGGTGTTTTATCGAAGCATTACTATGGTGAAACTTCTTTGACGGGAGTTTCAGTTTTTTGTTTGTGAAAAAATTTCCGTAATGAGAAGTTGCTCCTAAGAAGGAAATATATCCAATTATTAGAAATTGAATCCAGGTGCCAAGTATGACAATAATTGGATTCTTTCTAAATTCTTCTTTGAAGTAGAGAAGAACGGTAAAAACAAGAATAATCGGAAGAAGGTAGTAGGATGTAAGTTTATGTTCGAGCAATTGAGGGGCGGAGTAGTCAATTGTTCCTAGGTAGAAGTAGCCACTTATGGCAGTTACTAATATAAAAAGAAAGTTAATAACTTGTAGTTCAAAGAAAAACTTTTCTCTTAGTCTTTTATTTAAAATAATGACTGCTAAAATCACGCTTATGGCGATTGGAAAGTGAACAAAAAGAGGATGTAAAAGCTTTAAAAAATTTGTCATTTAGGTCAAAAAAATTATCTTTCAAGGAGAAGGGAAGAGCAAGTGAATCAGCGCCTTATTTGGTAATTTTATAATGCTGCGCATGGAGGTTATAGTTCTTTATGGAACTATCTTTTCCCTATAAAATTATCTAGTACAGCATTAATTAAAAGAAGGCTTAGTAGTTGTTTAATTTCATTCTCCTGAAAAAGATTATTTTATTTTTTTGCCTAGGTTCATTTTTGGGAGCCGGACTGGTTAATACTCCTCGACTGCAATTAGAAGCAGAAAACTACTTGTTTAATCTTATAGAGACTGGGCAATTCTCTTTAGCTAAGAAATTAGTTGAATTGGGCCTTCCTGAGAAAGTAGATAAGAAGGCACTGTATGCGGTAGTTAACTCTTATAAATATGTTAAAATAGACAAAATTGAAGACTTTATAGACTTTCTAAGTACAAAAAAACGTTTTTCTTATCTCTTCTCTAAAGAGGCCATTAACTCAGTCATAAAAATTAGCGTGGATAGAGAAACTTATATTGTTCAAAGGATTCTTAAAAAGTTAATTAGACCAATTGCTACCCTAAAAGAGTTTGATGAAAATGGATTTTTGCTAACCCATTATGCCGCCGGTAATCTCTTTACATTTTTTGAAAATAAAGAATTGGAATTCCGATACCTTTTTAGCTCCAAGTCTCTCTATAAAATATTATTAAACTTAGACGTTGAGATAGACCTTCCAGATCAAAAATATGATGTTACTCCGGTTATGATATCGAGTTATTTTGGGGATCTCGAGGCAGTTAGTTTCTTATTAAATAATAAGGTAGACCATAAGAGGAAAATTAGCACTGGTTTTTTCAAGGAAATGGATGCTCTTAAGTTTGCGCTTAAGGGGAAAGCTGAACTCGAGTCTAAAAAGAATAAACTGTATTTTGATGGTGAGTACTTCTATAGAAGAAATGTAAAAAAATATGAAAGAATCATAGAGCTTCTTTCAAAGGAATAGCTTTTGGCAAAACCGGTTGTTTTTTTTATTTTTATAATTTTAAGCGTGATAACTGTTGTTGTTGCGAGTCGAAGAAATACAACCACTCTTCCTGAAGGTCGCTACGAAATCGTAGAGACTGGCTGCCTAAAAAATGGAAAACATGAAGTTATGGGGGACGATGTATATAGCTACTATCAATCGGTGAATACTCCGTTCTATGCAATTTCATTCCTTGACTTTGATGATTTGCAGTCACGCCAAATTGAAGTTGGACCATCTGTTTTAAAACTGAGCATCGATACCAAGAGCTGTCAGGTTGAATATTTGTATGATGTTAAGTTTCATCAGCATGGAAATCTCTGGCTTGAAGATAAGAAAATTTTTCATTTAGAACCCAATAATTGTCATTTAAGTAAAAATATCTTTGAAACTGATTTTTCCTATGACCAAGAGTTTTTTATAAGGGAAGGAGCTATTTTTGAAATCAACAAACCAGAAAAAGTTCGCTTGGAAATAGGGCAGTTGGAAGGATCTTATTTTTTATTTTTAAATTCATCTGAGGCTCATGATTTTGATGAAGAGGAAGAGGAAAAAAATGATAAGAGTAAGTTTGAATACTTAAATGATTTTGAAAATGACTTTAAGTTTGGTGCCTGTCCTCCAGATTATACAATTTCCTGGAAGCTAAAAAAAATTAAGGATAAGTGAGGTTCACTTATCCTTAGCTACCATTAATTTTTAGAAAACTTGAAATTAACCTGTGTCTTGTATCCTGAGAGACCCATAATTCTGGCCATGTCAGCAACTTCTTCTTTATATTCGCTTTTAAGTTCCTCAATCTCAGAATCCTTGAATTCCGCGTGATGAGAAATAGAAACATTTATCGTGCTTGGTTTGATTGCTTTGAAGGCAACGCTATTAATCCCTTGAATTGCTTCATCAGGTTCGATAACGGTCAACATAAGAGCAAGCATTTCAAGGTTAGTTCGTTTAAAGGTATCTGAAACATTGGCTGCAAATGTGTTAGTGCTTATTAAAAATGCAATGATTAGAATAATCGACTTCATATTCACTCCTCTAGATAGTCCTAGTTTTAATGAGATTTAGCTACAATATACAGAAATATCGTAAATTTCACAAAAATTATTTAAATGAGGAATATTGATACCTTAGAGATTATTTGCAGCAATTTTCTTTTTTCTATTTCTGATAAAAAAGATTATCCCGCCAACAATAGCAACAGCAAAAATTATCAAATTAAACTTCTTTACGTACTCAATTACTGATTCTCCAAAGTAGTAGTATAAAGAGAAGAAGCTCAAGCAAGAAATAGTACAAGCGATGAAGTCAGAAATGCAGAACTTAAGTGCATTCATTTTTCCAAGTCCTGCGGTTAGGAATAGGGCGTTTCTAACACCAAATGGAATAAACCTACCTAGTATCAAAGTTATGATTCCGTACTTCTCATAAAACTCAGTTACTTTTGCGATTTTTTCCGGCGGGGCCATGGATTTAAAAAATTTAATCTTAAAAATTTTCTCACCTAAAAAGCGTCCCATAAAAGCATAACAAATTACGTCGCTTAAATACGCACCAGCAAATACGGCAATAAAGAGAGGGTAAAGAAGCTCTGGATTCTTGGCCGCGAGGAGAGCAGAGGTGAATAGCATAATGTCTTCAGACACAGGAACATTAAATCCAGCCAAAAGTAATAATCCAAAGATAATATAGGGTGCATTAGCTGCATTTGCGTTTATGTATTCTAGGGCTGCTTCCACTCGTAACTCCAATAATAAAGGGCGCATAAAGCGCCCCTTATATATTAACTCAATTTAGTTTTGAGTAAAATTACTTAATTTTACCAAAGTACTCTTGAGAACCAGTTGGATCTGGCTTCATTGTGTCGGCACCATTAGTCCAACCTGCAGGACAAACTTCTCCGTGCTTAGCTGTGTACTGGAATGCTTCTACAAGTCTTAGGTACTCATCAACATTACGACCAACACCTAGTTGGTTGATTGAAGAATGTTGAATAATATCATTGTCGTCGATTAGGAAAGTTCCACGAAGAGCAACACCGCCACCTTCAAGAAGAACTCCGTAGTCCTTAGCAATTTCTTTTGTCATGTCAGCAAGTAGAGGGATCTGAAGCTCTCCAAGTCCACCTTGGTTTCTTGGTTGCTTGCTCCACGCTAAATGAGAAAATTTTGAATCAACTGAACAACCGATTACTTGGCAGTTAAGAGCTGCAAATTTTTCAGATGCATCGTTGAAAGCTGTAATCTCTGTAGGACATACAAAAGTAAAATCTAGTGGGTAAAAGAAAAGTAGTTTCCACTTACCTTTATAATCGGCAAGAGAAAGGTTTTTAAAATCACCTTGAACTAGGGCATCAGCTTTAAAATCAGGTGCTGGGTTACCTACAAGTCTCGTTGGGTACGTTTTTTCTGACATAGTATTCTCCTCTGTTAAAACAGGCTTAATTTGTCTTATTTCAGTTCGGGAAAAGATAAGGCTTATCAGGGACAATTTCAACCCCCGGCACGTCATCATTTTAGACATCGCTTCAATTGTCCTAAATTGTCAGGAATGACTCATATGGCCTTTTTACGCAGGATTACGGCCCTTAGGACCTTGTTTAAAATTCCTAGAATCCGTATGATTTGTTACTAAAGATTTGGGTCTAAGTACCCGAAAAGAAAATAGTAAATCCTATTTAAAATAGTTCGAGAACGGAGAAGTTTAATGACCGATACTAAAATGCACATCCCTAACCCAATTGTTATTGAGCAAACGGCCAGAGGGGAGAGACAATACGATATTTATTCACGTCTTTTATTAGACAGGATTGTATTCCTTGGTACCCAGGTAAATGACACTGTTGCTAACTTACTAGTGGCACAAATGCTTTTTCTGGAGCAATCTGACCCTGAAGCACCAATTCATTTTTATATTAATAGCCCAGGTGGGTCTGTTTACGCAGGTCTTGGGATCTACGATATTATGCAGTACATTTCTTGCCCAGTTCATACTTATTGTTTAGGTATGGCAGCATCAATGGGATCTTTATTATTAACGGCAGGTGAAGCAGGGCATAGGTATGCTCTTCCTCATAGTCGAATTATGATCCATCAGCCATTAGGCGGTGCCAGAGGACAATGTTCTGATATTCAAATTCAGGCCAATGAGATTCAAGATCTAAAAGATCAGCTTAATGGAATCTATATCAAGCATTCTGCTATCGATATGACGATGGACAAGATTGTTGCTGAGACGGATAGAGATAATTACCTCTCTCCAACTGAGGCCATTGAACTTGGATTAATTGATAATAAAATTGAAAAGAAAGCGAAAGCTTAAGATTTAAAAATAAGGGAAGACTATGACAAAAGAAAAAGGAAGCTACGGAAGTACCCTTCACTGTAATTTCTGTGGAAAGTCACAGAAGGAAGTAAAGAAACTGATAGCTGGTCCCGGATGTTATATTTGTGACGAATGTATCGAACTTTGTAATGACATCATTTATGAGGATTCTCTTAAGACAACGTCTAAAGCGGCTCTTGATAATGTACCTAAGCCACATGAGATTAAAGAGCATCTTGATTCTTATGTGATCGGGCAAAGTAGAGCTAAAAAGATTATTTCAGTTGCTGTTCATAATCATTATAAGAGAATTGCCCACAGTGGAAATTCTAGAAAAGATGATGGAGTTGAATTAGCAAAATCAAATATTCTTCTTGCTGGGCCAACAGGTTCTGGTAAGACATTAATCGCTCAGTCTCTTGCTAAATACCTTAATGTTCCTTTCGCCATCGCTGATGCCACTTCATTAACTGAAGCTGGATATGTTGGTGAGGATGTTGAGAATATTATTCTAAACCTTCTTCAAAACTGTGATTACGATATTGAAAGAGCAGAAAGAGGAATTATCTATATTGATGAGATCGATAAGATTGCTAGAAAATCAGAGAACCCATCAATTACAAGAGATGTTTCTGGTGAAGGTGTACAGCAGGCCCTACTAAAATTAGTAGAGGGAACTGTTGCGGCAGTACCACCAAAAGGTGGGCGCAAGCATCCTCAGCAGGAATTTTTACAAGTAAATACAAAAAATATCCTCTTCATTGTAGCAGGTGCTTTTGTTGGGCTTGATAAAATCATCGAAAAAAGGATGACTAAAAGACCTATGGGCTTTGCCGTTGGAGAAACTAATAAAGATGTTGAACAGTCGGTAGTTGAAAAACTAGGTGGGATTGAATCAGAAGATTTATCAAAATTTGGTCTAATTCCAGAATTTATTGGACGTCTTCCTGTCAATGCTCTTTTAGAAGAGCTAGATGAAGATGCCTTAGTTTCAATTCTTACTGAACCTAAGAACGCTATTACTAAGCAGTACGAAAAGCTCTTTGAGTTTGACGGTATCGAACTTGAGTTCGAGCCTGAGGCCCTAAAAGAAGTGGCTCGTATTGCATTAGCTAAGAAGACTGGGGCCAGGGGACTGCGTGCCATCCTAGAGCAGACTATGCTCGATGTGATGTACGATATTCCAAGCAACGACAAGATTGCCAAAGTTCTTGTTACCCATGATTCAATTTTAGGAAAAGAGAACCCTAAGCTTATTGAAGGGGAGAAGAAGTTCCCAGATAAGCCCTCATCAACTCTAAAAGCTAAAAAAGATATCGAAACGGCTTCGTAAGAAGCCAGATCTTTGAGCCTAGCGAAAGTTAGGCTCAACTTATTTCCTACCTCAATAACCTAAATAAATTGAAATGATAAAGGAACTAAAGAGTCTTACATACACTCTTTATAACGGTCGCCTTTCTTAAAGAACTTTCGAAAGAATTCAAAAGCTTTTTTACAGGCCTTATTCGAATGATTTTTAAGTGAAGCTGGTTCAGTAACAAAAGCGGTTAAGACCTCCGCAAAATGCTCATTAAACTCTTTTCTTCTGGAATTCTTCGGGTTGTTAGCAGAGTAGCCTGAAACATTACAGTAAGGTGGAACACCTACTTCTTTTCTAAATTTTTCATAGCCACCATTATTTCCAATTAAATGGGCCCACTCATGTACATGCTGAGCAACGCTGGTTCCATAGTGCATATGACCAGATCTTCCGATCTCAATCTTTTCCCATTTTTGCTGACTTCCTTTTTGATCTCTAAACTCAATAGGAAGGGGATTCGGTTGATTCTTAGCCGGCTTACCCATTGCTAGGGGACCACCATTTAAATACTGAACTGATAAAATTGCTGCCCCAAGAGCTCTAACCTCAGAGTCTTTTACCTTGCCGTGACCACTTCCGGCCCTATAAGTTAAGTTCTGAGAGGCAAGTGCCTTTATAGCATCCTGTTTAGAAACATTTTCAACAGGTAAGCAGCCACGTCTTGGACCTTTATGTCTTTTAAGGGAATAAGAATACATCCCGTAAGTTCCACTATTAGTAACATTCTTTCTAAAGGGCGACTTTCCCTTTGCTACAGATTTATTCGAAGAGCTTTTACGAGCCGCTGGCGGGCAAGGCTCTCCTCCTGGAAGGTCTCCAGGTTTACTTATAACCCTTGTTAATTCTTGAGGGTTAGGGAAGGTCTTTCCATCTTTAGTCAGCCTTCTCATCTCTTTTTCAGTACTTGGAGTCGTAACAGAGGCGATTGTTCCTTGAAACTTCTGTTGAAACTTTTCACCAGTGGTCTCACAGGCACTGCCTGTAAGCATAATAGTTAGAATAGAAGCTGCACTCTTATAGTTTCTCACCATTTCTCGTCGGTATTTAAAAAGGCTAACTTAAATCAGTACTTTAGTAACTGAGTAGAACCCTTCAGGGCGCTTTTTATAGATATGAATTTCAATTTTTTTTTCAACTAAAAAAAACTGTCATCAGGAAGTAATAAAAAATAACGCTCGAAGTGCCCATAAATAGGGGTATTCGGAGGGGGTAAATACCTGTGATTTAATGTTGTCTCACTTAGTCGGGAAATTTTCGCCGTAAAAAAAGACTCACTAATTTTCCAAAGTTAGGGTTAAAATAGAGTATACGGTTCTTCCGAGTGGACAAGATGTCGACGGTTACGGAAGAAAAACTCAAATAGTACAGGAGGTGCTATGCCGGAGTCCAAGTCTGAAACATCAAAGCGATACCCTCTTCTTCCGCTTAGAGACGTCATTATTTTTCCTCATATGGTTGTTCCCCTATTCGTAGGTCGTGAAAAATCAATTGCTGCGCTTGAAGAAGCTGCAAAGAATAATAATGAACTCTTTCTAGTGACTCAGAAGGATGCCAGCGTATTGAATCCTGACCGTGAAGACGTCTATGACGTTGGAACAGTTGTAAACATTATCCAGATGCTACGTTTACCAGATAATACGGTAAAGGTTCTTATCGAGGGTAAATACCGAGCTGACATTAATGAGTTCCATTCATCTAATGATGGTTATTGGGCCGATGTTACAAAGTGTAATACAAGCGTAAATGATCAAGTGAATCTTGAAGCTACAATGAGAAGCATCAAGAGTATCTTTGAGCAGTATGTGAAACTTAATAAGAGAATTCCACCAGAGCTTCTGATGAGTATTTCTTCTATTACAGACCCTTCACGTCTTGCTGATATTATCGTTGCACACTTAACGATGAAGATCCCTGAAAAACAAGAAATTCTAGAAGCAGTAGAAGTTGAGAAGAGGCTTCATCTACTCCTTGAAAAGATGCAGGGTGAAATTGAAATCATCAATGTTGAAAGAAGAATAAGATCACGTGTTAAAACTCAGATGGAGAAGTCCCAAAAAGAGTACTACCTTAATGAGCAAATGAACGCGATTCAAAAAGAACTTGGTCAAAAAGACGATGGCAAAACTGACATCCAAGAGATGGAAGAAAAGCTTGAAGCTAAGAATATGCCTGAAGAAGCGAAACTTAAGACGGCAAAAGAGATCAAGAAGCTTAAGTCAATGTCTCCAATGTCGGCTGAAGCAGCAGTTGTTAGAAACTATATCGACTGGATGCTAAATCTTCCTTGGGGAGAATATACTGAAGACAATAATTCAGTTAAACATGCCCGTGAAGTTCTAGATAACGGACACTACGGAATGAAGGACGTAAAAGATAGAATTGTAGAGTACCTTGCGGTTCGCTCACTTCTAACTGAAGAAGGTAAAGGAACAATCCTTTGTCTGGCAGGTCCTCCAGGCGTTGGTAAAACTTCGATTGCTAAATCCCTTGCGGATTCACTAGGAAGAGAATTTCAAAGAATTTCTCTTGGTGGTGTAAGAGACGAATCAGAGATTCGTGGACATAGAAGAACTTATGTTGGTGCTATGCCAGGTAAGATTGTTAACGCTCTTAAGAAAGCGGGAACATCAAACCCACTTATCCTTCTCGATGAGATTGATAAGATGAGCTCTGATATGAGAGGGGATCCAGCTTCGGCCATGCTTGAAGTTCTTGATCCTGAGCAAAATAAAAACTTTGGTGATCACTATATTGAAGTTGAGTACGACCTTTCTAAAGTTATGTTTGTTATGACAGCAAACGACCTTGGAAGAATTCCTGGTCCACTTCGTGACAGAATGGAAATCATCAATGTCTCTGGTTATACGCCATCTGAGAAAATGCAGATTGGTAAAAAGTATCTTCTTAAGAAAGCTATTAAAAATAACGGTCTTGAGCAGTACAAAGTAACCATGAACGACGCGGCTATGACTGATGTTGTTCGTGGATACACTAGAGAAGCTGGAGTTCGTGAGTTTGAAAGACTTATCAACACTGTTTGTAGAAAAATTGCTACAGAGGTTGTTGAAAAAGAGCACGAGCCAGGTAAAAAATTTAATGTAACACCTAAGCAGTTAGCAAAGTATCTTGGACCTAAGAAAAGAGATGGGAAAGAGATCGAGGATGCTCCACAAGTTGGACTTGTTAACGGACTTGCTTGGACTTCAGTAGGAGGAGAAATCCTAAATATTGAAGTGATCACTGTTCCAGGAACTGGGAAAATCCAAACAACTGGTAAATTAGGTGATGTGATGCAGGAGTCAGCGAGAGCTGCACTCACATATGTAAGATCAATTAGCCCTCAGCTCGGAATCGATGCAGAGTGGTACTCCAAGAATGATATCCACGTTCACGTACCGGAAGGGGCGACGCCAAAAGATGGACCGTCGGCCGGTATTACAATGACTACGGCCCTAGTGTCGGCAATTACTGGGATTCCAGTATTCCAAACAGTGGCCATGACAGGTGAAGTGACTCTTAGGGGAAGAGTTCTTCCAATCGGTGGATTAAAAGAAAAGATGCTCGCCGCAAAGCAAGCAGGTGTAGACACCATCGTAATTCCACAAGGAAATGCGAAAGACCTTACTGAAATTCCAGAGGAAATTCAGGCAGGACTTACTATCCACCCAGTTGCTCACGTTGATGACGTCCTTAAGCTGGCCTTAGAGCTTACTGAACCAGAAAAGTTCATGAAAGTTGTTGGTCTTAAAGTCCTTAAAGACGAAAATCCAGGAGAAATGGGAGTGGCCAACTAGCCATTAGCTACAAAAATCGCGCAATCAAGGGCCCTCTTTTACAGAGGGTCTTTTTTTGTCCAAAATAGACCTATGGAAAATCGAATTAGTACTGGGTCTTTGTTTACCCTGGCGATCATCGCCGTTGCCGTTGTCTTAAAGTTTGCTAGCGCAGTCTTTGTTCCCTTTATCTTTTCATTGTTTATCTATTATTCGGTTTTGCCGCTGGTGGACTGGATTGGAAAAAAGTTTAAACTGCCGAATTCTGTTTCAACGATTCTTAGTATTACTATCGTAGTTGTAGTGATCACTTTGCTGGTTATGGGGACCATGATGAGCCTAAAGGGTTTTATTTCAGGAGCGGACCTTTATAAGCAAAAGTTTTTGATCTTCGGTCAAACCACTGTTGATTTTCTAACAGCGAAGGGTGTTCCTCTCGATCGCAATCAAATTCTCGGGTATATTTCAAAATTTCCCATCTTAGGTTTTATTAAGAAAATGGGAGGCTCACTTACACATATTGTTGGAGATTCTCTCCTCGTTGGAATTTTTCTACTGTTCTTACTTATTGGTACTAAGCAGGGAGAGGAAGAGGGAGTACTCAAGAAAATTAGTAAAGGGATCTCAAAGTACACTACCAATAAAATCTTTATTTCTATTTTAACGGCCGGTCTTTCTTTTGGGTTGATGAGCGTAGTAAGACTCGACTTAGCTCTTATGTTTGCCATTCTTACCTTTATGCTTAATTTTATTCCTAATGTTGGGTCACTTTTTGCGGTTTTAATTACGGTGCCCGTGGCCCTTCTTCAATTTGGTATTAGCTGGCAGGTCTTTGTTCTTCTTCCCGGACTTCTTGTCATTCAATTTCTCGTTGGAAATGTTCTTGAGCCCAAGCTAATGGGGGATGACTTAGGTCTTCATCCAATTACGATTTTATTGGCCTTGATTCTTTGGGGAATGATCTGGGGAGTTTCAGGTATGTTTTTAGCAGTTCCGCTAACCGCCTCGATTAAAATTATATGTGACGAGTTTGAGTACACGAAACATATTAGTAAATTGATGGGCGGGAATATATAAGAAGGGAGCCCTTTAGGCTCCCAGTATTTTTATTGAACGTGATCTAGTTCAGTTAGTAATTCTAGAAATTTTTCGTGGCTTACTGGATCCTGCATCGTATCCGGATTCTCATATTTGTCATAAAGCTTTTTATAAAAAAGTGAGTCATGCTTTACACCAACATTAAAAGTAAAGTTTGAAGGAGCTCCGCCAACTGGTCTTTTTGATGGAATTTGTGAATAGAAAACATAATCCATTCTTTTAATTCCAAGCTTTTTAATAACACTCTTATTCTTTAGAGAGTCGATATAGCTATGAAAAGCTGGTCTTGGTTGAAAGTCTTCTTTGTCATTTGAAGCGGTTTTTCCAAGAGCCTCTCCAGCTTCACCAAAAACACTGGCAAGTCTAAGAGGGATGGCAAGATGATTTAAATCCATGGTTCGATTCCACCACGTTCTAACATGATTACCTTTAATACCTGCTAGGACAAGGCCTTTCGCCGTTTCCGTAGTGCAGTTAAAATCTAGAGTGATATCGAGTTCTTGAGTTCTAAAAAGGATATGAGAAGGCTCCATAAAGTCTCTAAACTTCTTAAGCTTTTCTGCATCAATTCCATATACTAAAAATGTGTATGTGGGGCGGTAATTATTTTGTCCCTGAACAAGATTAGAGAAATAATTTGTTAGTGAGGTATTTCCAGAAAGGATATCCTTTCCATTTGTTACATAGGCATTTGATACTTCAGCTCGAAGAGTAAGATCCTTTTTAACTTCACCGACACCGGCAACAAAGTGACCGTTTACTGAACCAAAGGAATCACCTTGTCTTCCTGAAAGAGTAACAAGAAATACAGATTCTCCAGGTTTAACTTCATAACCTTTTTTATTGTAAACAGTTGTTCTGAATGAGTTATTCGATTTAGAGATATCGTTTTTATAGACACGTTTTTTGATAAATTTGTATGGGTTCTTTGCAATTTCTTTGTCGTAGGGAGAGCTCGCGGCAGGTGCAGCACTAAATAGTCCAGTTGGCGTTAGGGCCTGCATAATAAAAACACCGTTTTCAATTCTGCCGTCTGCTATAATCTTTTTTCCTACATAGGACTGTCTTGATACTTCATCAAAAGAGTAGTGGTTTAAAACTTTTGTGTAACCAAAAGAAACCTCTTGTTCTCCAATATGGTATTTCCCAGTTCCTTCATTATAAGTTAGGACACCTGTAAGTGAGTCAGCTCCAGGGATATTTGTTGGGGTTTGAGAAAGCTCGAACGTATTTCCTTTAATCTCACCTTTGAATTCATATGAATAGGGGTTCCCATCAGATTGTTTTACATAAGTAGGATTTGCTAGTGAGGGGAGAGACTTTTTGATCTCGTCAGAAGTTTGAATTTCAAACTTTCCATTTGAGGTACTAATGTCAAAGCTACCATCGTGATTGTCGATTAAAGTTCCGGTTAGAAATTCTGCTGCAGAAACATTTGTCGTAATCAATAAAAGAGCGATTAGATTTTTGATCTTCATTTATAGGCCTTGGGTTAATAAGTTCAATTAATTGATCTTATCTAAATTTGGGACCTAGAAGGCATGGCCTG
This sequence comes from Halobacteriovorax sp., assembly GCA_002720865.1. Lineage (GTDB taxonomy): Bacteria > Bdellovibrionota > Bacteriovoracia > Bacteriovoracales > Bacteriovoracaceae. The sequence goes on along the minus strand of PBIO01000011.1, from coordinate 259,232 downwards.
AAAGGATTTCAAGGGGTGTTAGAAAAATAAACAGTCCTAAGTATCTGAAACTACAGTTTTCTATAAAAGGAGAGGATGCCATATTCCATCCAGTTATTCTTACCAAGGCTTTTTCTCTTGGTTAACTGCATGCTTAGAACGTCAGTTTTTTTGTAGTTGAAGCGGTAATCTTTTGAATCAAGTTCAATATCTAAATGCTTAATACCATCTTCCATTATATAGAGTCGATACTGGTTAGCTTTAGATAAAGGGGTTTCAACAAGCTGATTCACTTGATAAATACTTAAGTAATCTGACTCAGAAATTAACTCCATCTCATAAACTTCATCAAAGCTTGGTGTTAACTTGAGAATTTCTGCCAGAGGAATATCTACTATGGCCCGGTCATTAATAAATTTGATGCACTTAAACCAGCTTCTCGGAAATCGTTGGCAGCTGTATTTATCTTTCTTTAAAATAGTGAGTTGATCTCTTCCTTCTTGATTTAAGGTATTTAAAACTCGAACGTCTTTTACAAAAGAGACCTCTGAACGAGCATACTCATATTGGCCAACTGGAATAAGAGTTGTTTCGGCCATAAGGGATAAAGAGAACAAAAGAGAGAGTAGTGCAGTTAGTTTTTTCATAGGGAAATCCTATGACCTAGGAATACACTATGAAAAGAGGGAAAGTGGAAGATGACGAATTCTTTGTTGTGCCTCGCATATAGAATTGAATTGGCCTATAATTAAACCCATGACTTACCTTAGAATTATTCTCTGTATTTTTTGTGCAGCTCTCTTTGCTTACTTTACGTCTGGCAGTGCTTTTCTCCCCAAGTTTATTATAAGCAGTTTTGTTTTACTGGGCTTTGGGACCTCAGTGACCTTTGTTGTAAAGAAGTGGGTTTTAACTCCAGAGCTATTAGCTATTTTTAAAACGAGATCACTTATAGCGCCGCTTAGCTTTATATTAGTCCTTCCTTTTGAGTTTAGGTTTTCGTTACCGGTGGTAATTCTAGCCTCCTGTATTTATTTTATCTTTATCTTGGGAGTTCTCTTTTTTCCCTACGGTGAAAAGGATAATAAGGAGTCTTATGCCAATAGGTTCTTTATTTTTCTTTTTTTCTTTTCTGGTATTGCAAGTTTAATCTATCAGGTTTCTTGGCAAAGAATTCTTTTTCAAATGATTGGAGTGAATACCGAGTCAGTCGTAATCATCGTAAGTATTTTTATGCTGGGTCTTGGACTTGGGGGATTACTGGGGGGAGTTATTTCAAAAAAATACCCAGGCAAACTTCCAGAGGCCTTTTTTCTCTGTGAGTTTTTAATTGGAGCTTTTGGCTTTTTTAGCTCTTATATTTTTAAAGCCTTTAATCCAATTTTTTGGTCAGTTTCTTTTTCAAGTGGAATGACCTTACTTTTTTTACTTCTCTTAATTCCTACGATTTTTATGGGGGCAACGCTTCCCATATTAGTGACTTATTTAAATTATTATAAAAAGAATACGGGGGTTTCCTTTGGGACACTGTATTTCTTCAATACGGCCGGAGCCGCTCTTGCTTCCTTTTTATGTGTGGATCTTTTATTTGTTTTTATGGGAATTGAATCTTCCACTAAAATAGCAGCTCTTTTTAATTTGGGAGTCGGACTTTTTACTTTTGTTTATATACGGCTAACTCATTCTTCTTCCATTGAAATTCAAGAAGAGGACTCCTATCAAGAAGCTTCTGGATCTAGTTTTATCTATTATTTACTCGCTTTTTTAGTAGGCTTTATCTCTTTAAGTCAGGAGATTTTGTGGGTTAGGGCCATTGGCTTTTCGGTAGCGGGAATGCCTCAAGTTTTTGGCCATGTTCTAGGTTTTTTCTTAGTAGGCATTGCCCTTAGTTCGGCATATGCAAAAAAACTTTGTGAGGAAGAAACTTTTCCCATGAAGAAAATTAGTTATATGCTACTGGCCTCTGCTGTAGTTTATGCCTTTTCCTTAGTCCTTGTTAGCTTTGTACTCTCATTGACAGCGAACGGTGGTCTTCTTGTTTCTTATGGGCTTATTATGGTGGTCGCCTTTTTACAGGGAGGGGTATTGATTGCCCTTTGCCATGATTTGCTTTCAAAAAAGGGAGGGCATGTTGGAAGTCAGCTCTCAAAATTGTATTTGGCAAATATTTTAGGTTGTACTCTTGGTCCACTTGTTACGGGATATTTTATTTTAGACAGCCTTTCCCTTGAAAAAGCATTTTTTCTTTTTGCCCTTGGGTCCGTTTTCTTAAGTCTAATTATGTATAAACCTGAGAAAGAAAAAATTATTGCTAGTGTCATTTCTCTTCTTATCGTGGGCGGAACTTACTTTGTTTTTGCAGATAAAATTTTATTTAAACTATTTAAAAAATCAGCTCCCATGGCCGCTACAAAGTTTGATAAAGTAATTCAAAATAGGCATGGAATCATTACAACTCATATTGATGAGAATGGTTTTCATATTACTTCAGGGGGAGGCGGTTTTGATGGAAAATGGTCCGAGGGACTTTTTTACGACTTTCCCCTAGATAGACCCTATATCTTTGCCCTCTTACACCCAAAACCTAGAAAAATTCTTCTAATAGGAATGAGTGTTGGGGCCTGGGGGAGGATAATTCAAGATTATAAGCACCTAGAGAGTCTAGACATAGTGGATATTAATCCTGGTTATTTCAAGCTTTCATCCATGTACCCCGGCCATGAGAAATTAATTAGCGACCCTAGGGTTAAAATTCATTTTAACGACGCAAGACGCTGGTTAAAGTTGAACGAGAATAAAAAATTTGATGTTATTATTATGAATACTCCCCATCACTACCGAAGCATGGTGAGCAATCTTTTATCTAAAGAATTCTTAGAGCTTTCAAAATCAAAACTTAATGAAAATGGAATAGTATTTTTTAATGCAACAAATTCACCAGATGGTCTTTACACAGGAGCCCAGGTCTTTAAAAGAATTACTCCTTATGCCAATCTTTTTATGGGTACAGATTCAATTGCAAGCTTAGATAAAGATGAAAGGATTAGAGTTTTAAGAGAAGATTTTGTTTATAAGAGGGCAGGAGTAAGTGACCTTGAATTTGAAAAGAAGATAGATAAAGTCGCCTCTAAAGATTTCTCCGATATAGGTCCTATTTTAAGAGAACGTAAGGACCTTCTTCTCATCACCGACGATAATATGCTGACTGAATATAAGAGGCCTCACTCAAGGTACAGCTGGCTTTATTGGATTAAGGATTTTCCTAGAGAGTAAGCTAAGTTACCGATTTTTCTGAATATAATTATTTCAATTCCATTGTTTTTGACGCGGTGTGGTGATAGCGTCCCTGAGCTATGAAATACTTAACTCTACTATCTCTAATTGCTCTGCTTGTTTCTTGTGGAAACAGAAAAACTTCACCCGTTGCCGGTGAACCCCACCAAAATGAGATTGAAAAAAACTTAGGTTTTTTCGATAGTAATAAAAAGCTTGTATCGGCAAAGCCAGGATCACTTTACTACAGCTCCATTAGAAACTGTGCTCTTCAGAAACTTGGAAAAGATTGTACACCAGAAAAAGTGCCACTTCTTGGTACGAAGGGACGGGAGATCAATACTAAGTTTGTTTTAGAAAATACAATTGTTAGCCATGATTTTTTGGCCAAAAATTTTGAAGAATACCTAAATAATATAGATAACAAGTTTTTATTTGCCCTTTTTGCTTCAGTTTCTGGAATTGTTATAACTGATGAAATAAGCAGTTCGTTTTATTATACACCCACGGGGATGATTTACTTAAATGCATCTTATCTATGGAAGACTCAAGTCGAGTTCAAAAAGCTTAAGTTTAAAAAAGACGGAAGATATTCTCGAGACGAACGTAAGAAAGTTTTTACGGATTGGGATTTTGTTAAAGATAATAAGACTATTTATTCCAGCTATTATGTGAAAGAGAGGAGTATTGCAGTTATAAAGCCAGTACTAACAAGACTCCTCTTTCATGAACTAACTCATGCAAATGATGTTTATCCAATCGATGAGTTTGATACTCTCGATAAGACTAAAAGTTATTACGAACTTAGATCCTCCCGATACGAAAATAAAGAGATGGTAAGTAGAAAAATCGTTTATCCAGAAACAAAAAAAGCTTGGGAGTACGCTATCTTTTTAATTTATGGTGAGCTTGAGAATCCTAATAGCCACGATTTTACAATTGAAGATTTTATTTCAGACTTTGTACCGAACATAGGTATCATTTTTTATTCTTATATAACCAATAGAGAGCATTTAGCCATGATGATGGAAAATTACTTTATGCTTTTTACTGAACATTATGAAACCTGTACTTATGGTAAATTCAGAAAAGACAACGAATCGGACTCTTCTATTTTTTGGTTTCAAAAAAATAGAATCTTACAGACTAATATTTTGCTCGAAGCTAGAAATGCTATTGAGCTAATGCTTCCAGCAGATATGGCACAGGAGCTAAATTCTCTTAATACGGTATTTTCCCTAGAGACCCATGAGGATATCGCCCCGGATTCAAATCAAAAGTTTTGTAAGAATTATTAAAATTGTAAGGGATTTAGTGGAATAAATGGTGGGCGTTGACGGGATCGAACCGCCGACATCTACCTTGTAAGGGTAGCGCTCTCCCAGCTGAGCTAAACGCCCACTATCAGTGTGGAGCTAAATTAAATGAGCTCCTTAAGCTTGTCAATGCTGATTCGTAGCGTTAATTGTGAGGATTTTTGAGGACCTTTAAAAATTCTCCGTAACCTTCTTTTTCCATATCTTCTTTTGGAATAAATCTAAGGGCCGCAGAATTGATGCAGTAACGCAGTCCCGTGGGTTTTGGCCCATCGGTAAAAACATGGCCGAGGTGGCTGTCCGCATGTTTGGAGCGAACCTCGGTTCTCGTCATAAAAAGTTTTCGATCAGTTTTTTCCACAATATTGGCCTTATCAATAGGCTGATAAAATGCAGGCCAACCAGAGCCAGAGTCATATTTATGAACAGAGGCAAAAAGTGGCTCGCCAGAAACGATATCGACGTAGATACCTTCCTTTTTATTGTCGTTATATTTATTACTAAAGGGAGGCTCCGTCCCATCTTTTTGAGTAACTTTGATTTGAAGATCTGTGAGCTTTTTAAGAGCTTCTTCTTTATTGAATTTCACTTCGTAGCTCCAAGTGAGGGTCGGTATTAGGAATGTCATAACTAAGATTATATTTTTCATATAGGTTAGTTTAACTTCTAAGCGCTTTGTTACAAAGTTAGTTCTTATTTAAAATTCTTTTATAGATTTCGATAGTTTGCAAAGCTGTATTTGCCCAGCTAAAGGCTTTAGAGCGTTTTAGGGCCTGTTCAGACAGTTCTGCCTTTAGGTCAGGATTTTGTGAAATCTTAGACATCATCTCGGCAAGGGCCCTGGGATCGTCTAAATCAAAATAAAGACCTCCTTCGCCTAAGACTTCAGGTAGGGAGCCTCGGTCACTAACTAAAGTTGGGCAGGCACTTGCCATGGACTCACAAACTTGTAATCCAAAACCTTCATATAGGGATGGGTAGGCAAAAGCGTCGGCACTTTGATAAAAAGCTGGAAGATCTAGATCGTCAATATATCCAGTGAAATGAACAAAAGCATTTATCCCAAGGTCGGAAGCTTTTCTTTGAAGTTCAGTTGAGTCTCCTGAGCCTCCTAAGACCAGGCGGTGTTCAGGTAAGCTGGCCTTAGCAAAAGCTTCTAACAAGAAGGGGATATTCTTTCTTTGATCAAAGCCCCCAATATAAAAAATAAAGGGGTAGTTCACTTTGTATTTAGATAGGATCTGAACCTTTTCTTCAGGGCTAAGTTTTTTTTCAAACTCTTGAGGGTGTGACTCATAAGTAACATCTATTTTTTCTTCAGGAACTTTATAGAACTCTTTAATATCATTCTTGGCATGAAAACTTACAGTAATGATATGATCCGCATTTTTAGGGGCAGAGCTTTGAAGATAGCGGTATTTAATTGAGGAAGGTTTAATTTTAGAAATTAGGCTCTGAAAAGGTCTATAATACTTCTCTTCAATAACATCATGAAGAGTTAAGACTTTTGGGCAAGGGGAAGAAGAGGGAAGGCCGTAATTAAAAGGCGAGTGAAGTAGGTCAATCCGGTCTTCTTGGCACCATTTTACTAAGGTTCTTTGTTCCCAGATAAAGTAATTTACATGAGGAGCTTCTCGGTATGTGATATTCTCAGGTCCGAGGAGCTTTTTGATCTCAGGGTGAACTGCTTTTCTACTGTATAGGAACAAGTTGATACCTTGGGTCTTAAGTTCCCGCAGTAAAGACACTGTATAGCGGTTCCATCCCCTAAGTTGGGCATCGTATAAAAGTGAGGCATTAAAGGCGATTCTCATTAGGTTTAAGCTTAACCTAGAGCGGAAGCGAACAAACATCGCGCCGTGTCCTTAGACCTAACTAAAGGATCAAATAAAAATTCCTGATGATATTACTTGGTGCGTGAGTCAAAAAGTAAACAACTCCCGTCACAGAGCTTTAAAAGCAAGTTTTTCCACCTTTTTAAGAAGTCAAAACCGGCGATAATTGTTAAGGTAAACTCGAAATTTTTTAATAGTGTTTTTTTAAAGGACTTTCCTAATGCAAGAACTCGACAGTGTAGTCATCCGTTTCTCCGGCGATTCCGGGGATGGTATGCAGTTGACTGGTACTCAATTTTCAAACACGTCAGCCCTTATGGGTAATGACATTGCCACTTTCCCTGATTTTCCAGCTGAAATTCGTGCTCCTATTGGAACCGTTGCTGGTGTTTCTGGTTTCCAAGTTCATATTGGAGCCAGTGAAATTAACACTCCCGGTGATGAGCCAGATGTTTTAGTGGCCATGAACCCGGCAGCTTTAAAAGCTAACCTTCGTTCGGTTAAGAAGGGCGGAACAATTATTTTAAATATCGATTCATTTGATGCAAAGAATATCGAAAAAGCTGGTTACGAAGGAACTCCTCTTGGAACTCCAGAGATGGAAGGTTTTAAAGTGATTGAGGCTCAGATTACGAGTCAGACTCTTGAAGCTCTTACTGAATCAGAATTAGATAATAAGTCTAAAGCTAGATGTAAAAACTTTTACGCTCTAGGTATGACTTACTTTATGTACGGACGTGAGCTCGATGCCACGATTAAGTGGGTAGAAGAAAAGTTTGGCAAAAAGCCTGAGCTTGTTGATGCCAACGTTAAAGCTCTAAAAGCGGGTTGGAACTTTGCTGATACAATTGAAGCAATTGGAACGGCTTATAAAGTTCCGGCGGCTAGAATCACTCCTGGTAAATACAGACAGATCAACGGAAACACGGCAACTGCTTGGGGATTTATTCAGGCCGCTCATTCAGCAGGTCTTGAACTTTTCCTAGGTTCTTACCCTATTACTCCTGCTTCAGACGTTCTTCATGAACTTTCAAAGCATAAAAATATGGGAGTTAAGACTTTTCAGGCGGAAGATGAGATTGCAGCTTGTTGTTCAGCCATTGGCGCTGCTTACGCAGGTGCCTTAGCGATTACGACTTCATCAGGTCCTGGTATTGCTCTTAAGGGCGAGGCTCTTGGTCTTGCCATGATTTACGAACTTCCAATGGTATGTGTAAATATTCAACGTGGTGGTCCTTCGACAGGTCTTCCAACTAAAACAGAACAATCAGATTTAAATCTTTGTATGTTTGGTAGAAACGGTGAATCACCAATGATCGTTGTGGCCGCCTCAAAACCAGGGGACTGTTTTGAAATGGCTTATGAAGCTTCAAGACTTTCTCTTGAAACGATGACTCCAGCTATGCTTATGACTGATGGTTATATCGCTAACGGTGCTGAGCCATGGAAGATTCCTGATCTAACAAAAGAATTTGGACCAATTAAACATAAGCAGCTTAAAGGTGCTAAGCCAGAAGGTGAGGAGTTCCTTGCCTATAGCAGAGATGAAAATCTAGCTAGACCTTGGGCCATTCCTGGGCAGCCAGGTTATGAGCATAGAGTTGGTGGTCTTGAAAAAGCTGATGGTACAGGAAATGTTTCTTATGATCCTGATAACCACGAGCATATGGTAAAATTAAGACAAGAAAAGGTAGATAAGGCAGCTTCTTTGATTCCTGCGCAAGGAGTGGAAGGAGAAGAGTCTGGAGATATCTTACTTGTTAGTTGGGGAGGAACTTATGGAGCTACAAGAATGGCCGTGAAGACTCTTCAAGATCAAGGTAAAAAAGTTTCACTTTGTCATATTAAGTATATCAACCCAATGCCAGCCAATATGGAAAAAGTCTTAAAAAGCTTTAAGAAGGTTATTGTTGCAGAACTTAATAATGGTCAAATGAGAGGAATATTAAACGCAAAGTATGAAGTTGGAGCGCTTGGTTACTCTAAGATTCAAGGGTTACCATTCAAGATTTCAGAACTAGTAGACATGCTTAACCGCGAACTAGAAACACTTTAAGAGGTAATTATGACTGACAATCCAACTTATAAGAAAAAAGATTTTATTAGTGACCAGGAAGTACGTTGGTGCCCTGGGTGCGGTGACTATGCCATTTTATCTTCAGTACAAATGGCCATGACTAAAATTGGTAAGAAAAAAGAAGACATGGTCTTTGTTTCAGGGATTGGTTGCTCTTCGCGTTTTCCTTACTATATGAATACCTATGGTATGCATACGATTCACGGAAGAGCGCCAGCTTTTGCTACGGCAATTAAGGCGACGAATCCTGAGCTTGAAGTATGGCAAATCACTGGTGACGGCGACGGTCTTTCAATTGGTGGTAACCACCTTATTCACGTTATCAGAAGAAACGTAAATATTAATATTATCCTATTTAATAATGAGATCTACGGTCTTACTAAGGGACAGTATTCACCAACTTCAAGACCAGGACTAAATACTAAATCTAGTCCTTACGGATCATTAGATAGGGCTTTTAATCCCGCTTCTCTTGCCCTTGGAGCAGGATCAACTTTCTTCGCTAGAACTATTGATACTGATCCAAAGCATATGATTGATACTTTTGTTGAAGCTTCAAAGCATGAGGGAACTTCTTTTATTGAAGTTTTCCAAAACTGTGTGATCTTCAATGATAAGGTTCACGATCTTCAAACTAATAGAGCTACTCGAGATGAGCATACTGTTCGAATTGAGAATGGAAAGCCGCTTATCTTTGGAAAAGAAAAAGATAAAGGGATTAAGCTTGTCGATAATAAGCCAACTGTTGTGGCCCTAAGTGATGTAGATGAATCTGAACTTCTTGTTCATGATGAAACTAATCCTATTGTGGCTCAAATCCTAGCTGAAATGCGCGGAGAGCTTCCGGTTCCTCTTGGGGTTCTAAGAAGGGTTCCTGATGTGGTTTATGATCAGCAGCTTAATGATCAGCTTGCTGATGTTAAAGCTAAGAAAGGAGAGGGGGATATGACGGCCCTTCTTAATTCTGGTGACACCTGGGTTGTTGAATAAAACCCTATGAAAAATGCTATCCAAATAAATTCAGCCTACTTTGCTAACGGGAATAAAATGATTCCCGTAGCAAAAGGCATTTTAAGCGTCGACACAGAATCGTCCATAGATGCCTTTAGAAAAGCAGCTGTGGCCGAAGAAAAGGCCATAGAGAATTCCAAGAAAGACGATATTTCAAAGACTTGTAAGCCCAAGTAAATACCTGAGTCATTAACTTAGAACATTCATTATTCCGAAAGGTTAGAGCAACTTCAAAGGTAGTCGGTAGCGGCACGGGAGAACCTATGAATAGTGAAAATAGAAAATGGCTTCAAGTCATTGGGTCGGTGACACTTGTTTTAACAATCCTTTTTTCTTACACCCATTGTGTAGTTCAGTCCCCAAAGAAGACGGCTAGAAAATCTGCGAGCTCAGAAGATGAGCAGGTGAGCGGAAATAGTGGAACCAATAATACCGGTAACAATACTAACAACAACAATAATAACAATAATAATAATACTGGCGGCAATACGACGGCTGCCGAGGACTTTTTTGAACAAACAGTTAAAACAACTTTTGAAAACAACTGTATGTTTTGTCATGATCTCCCACAAAACAATCCACCCGTTCAAGCTCCTATTACAATTTATGAGTACCAAAATATGAGACAAATGATGATGGTAGGAACTTCAGGAGTTCAAAATAACCTGATGAATAAAATTCAAGGAATAACGGCGCATACGGGAGGGAACAGATGTCCATCTGGTGTGGCCGATCCAATTTGTGATGTGGTTATTCAGTGGTATGAATTAGAAAACCCTGGAAGCAATAATAATAACAATAATACGAATACTGACCCTACCGGTGATATTTTAGATATAACATCACTAGGAAAGATTACTGGATGGGCCGCAAACCCATCTAATGTTGGAGAGCTCGTCACTGTAAAATTTTATCTTGATGGTCAGCAGGGAGGAGCTGGAACTTTTATAGGTTCAACAATCGCTGCGAATCCTGGATTTAATGGAGGCTATGCTGGAAACCATGCCTTTCAGTTTTATGTTCCACTAAGTTATAGAGATGGTACAACTCATCAACTTTATGCTTATGCGTCTTCAAACAATCAAGACTATCTTATCAATCAAACTCCTATCACTTTTGCGGCCTATACGACCTCAAGTGCAGGCTTTAATTTCTATCAAGCGAATTTAAGACCAATTCTTGAGACGCAGTGCTCTTCTTGCCACGCGGTGAACTACGATATTCATTTTAATAACTTACTTGAGCCAACTCCCGCTGCAGGTGGAACAGCTACTAATAATCAATTTGTTAGGATGCCTGCTGGAAGTTTTAATGGACTTGGACACCCTGGTGGAAATATTTGCGGTAGCGTTAATGGCTCACCTTGTAATCTTATTCAACAGTGGTGGACCATTGAATTTGGAAATTAAGTTTCCTACAATATGGGGGTACTTTAATCAGGACCCCCTCAATGAAAGTCTTAAGCATTCTTTTCTTTTTTCTTATTTCTGTTAATTCATTTGCCGCTTCAAAAAAATACTCAATCAGCTGTAAGGGTGATGATTGCTTTACTGACGGTTGGTTTATGCAAGAAATGGGTGGGTTTTATTTTTTAAATAATAACTGCAAGTCCGGAGACTGTGAAAATATAGGCTGGTCTTCAATAGATTCAAAGGGTGATACTTTTGATGTGACTTGTCTTCCTGGTGGCTGCTTTTATGAAGGCTGGAAGTCGGTTAATAAGGCTGGGAATAAGGTCTTAAAAGATGAAGTAAAATGTAAATTAAACTCCTGCTTAACTTACGGTTGGACTGTAAAAACAGGTTACGATCTTTCCGGTGGAAATGTTTCATGTATAAATGATGATTGCTCTCGCTTTGGGGGAACTGCTGTTTGGAGAGGAAAAATTTCTAGAACAGCTTGTAAGAATGATGATTGTTATAGATATGGTTGGAACCTAACTATCTACTAGAGAAAACTATTCCAGATACGAACGTCTTTAAACCAAGATGTTTTTGATAAGTCATTTCGAACACTACTAGACCAGCTTTCAAGCTGGTCTTTGTTAATTTCAGAGTTAAGTAAATATAAGTCTACAAGAACTCTTCCCCCTAAATAATGAAGATGAATTTCATATAACATCGGAGCGTCGGAGAGCTTAGACCAGCTTGAGCGAATTTCTTCTTCAAGTGTAGGTCTTAAAGGAAGAAGATCTAGGTCCGAATGCATATAGGCCTCATCTCGGTCATCTTCTACATCGGTATGAACAGTCACATCTTCGATCTCGTCAAATTTTTCAATTAGATTCTTCATTACCCAAGACGATATTTCATGTCCTTCACTTACCGTAATATGTGGAGAAACTTGTACGTTCACATCAAGGACTGCTTTTTGCCCATGCATTCTGCTTCTTAAGTCGTGCATGCTGATTACGCCTGGGACTCGTAAAATCTCCCCTTTTATTTCTCTCACCTTTTCGGAATCTAGACTAGTATCGACGAGCTCTTTAATAGAATTAAATAAAAACTCCCAACCAATTTTTCCTATAAAGATTGATACGATGACGGCCGCAAGGGCGTCCATAAAGAAATATCCAAAGTAAGCAAAAAGAGAACCAACTAAAACGACTATTGTGGTGATGGCATCACTTCTTGAATGCCAAGCATTGGCGATAAGAAGGGGAGAGTTTAGTTTCTCTCCAACTCTTTTAGAATATTGAAAAATAATTTCTTTAGCTATAATGGAGACAATCGCCGTAATAAATACGGGCCAACCTGGAACCACTGACTGGGTCCCCGTAACTAACCTTTGGATGGTCTCAAAAAGAAGAGCTCCTGCCGTGGTCATTAAGATGGCACCTAGGATAACAGTTCCTAAGGTTTCAAAACGTCCATGACCATAAGGGTGTTCATCGTCGGGTTTTTCATTAGAGATTCTCGTTATAATGACCACAAAGAAATCGGTTACTAAATCGGTTAAGCTATGAAAACCGTCAATAACCAGAGCGTGAGAGTTAAAGAAAAAGCCTATGACGACCTTAACCACCCCAAGGGTGAGATCAACTGCAGATCCAATTAATGTTACTTTTTGAGCTTCGGCTTTATTATCTTCGTAATTGATTTGAAGATCCTTTGTGTTAGGCGTCTAGTACAAATTCCATATTATACTTTTCACCCATTTCTGACAGTATATTATTAACCTGAGCAGCTGAGAGAACGTCACCGACAGCACTTATCTTAGTAAATGAAGAAGGACAGCCAGAATCACATTTTACATCGCCGGTTACAAATTTTACTTTTTTAACTGGCTCAAGATTTGAAAAATTTGATAACCACTTAATGAATTCTTCAAACTTTTTTCTTGCTTCAGTTACTATTTCTTCTTTATTGCCATTCTTATTAAAAAGAAATCTACCGGAATCCATCTTTTTTTCGTTAATCAAAATTTCAATGACTCCGCTATCTTTTATATAGAGAGAATTGTTTAAACAACTTGGGCAATACATTTTAGCTTCCTTACTCTGAACTGGTGATTATCTGCTAATCATTGTAAGATGAATGGTCGTATTAATCTACGGGGAAATATGTCTATTTACATATTGTGGACCGAGTAAACTTACAGGTAGCGTCATGATTCAAGAACATAAATTTCTACGAATGCACGATGGTATAGAACTTCACGCTAGAATTCAGGAGACGGGCTCTCCGGTCTGGCTTATTAAAACCCATGGTATTGGTGAGCATCTTGAACGACATAATTATATTCCTGAGCTCTTTGGTAAAGACTTTAATATTTTTCAGTATGACTTACGTGGTCATGGTCGCTCTATGGGTGAGGCAGGGTTTATAAATGACTTTACTATTTTTATGGAAGATCTCGAGGAGATTATTTCGTTTTTAAGAAAGCATTATAAAATGCAGCGCTATGTAATGGTGGCCCATAGTATGGGGGCCCTAATTAACTGTGGTTATTTAAAAACTTTTGCTGCGGAAGATTTTTATCCCGAAAGAGTTTTCTTTAATGCTCCTCCAGTTGGCTTTCCTGGAGCCTTAGGTCAGCTGATTAGAGTTTCACCTCTGCCAATCTTTAAAAACTTAGCTAAACTTCCGGCCAGCTTAAAGCTTGGAGGTCTAGTTGATTTAGATTATTTGTCCCACGACCCTCATGTGAAAGATGATTACTTAAAGGATGAATTAAACCACACAAAGCTTCATTCAAAACTACTTCTTGAGATGGTGAAGTCTAGCCAAGAAGTTTTCTCTTCTGCTATTCATCCAAAATGTCCGGCCTTCGTTACTGTTGGCTCTGAGGATAGAGTGGTTCATTCAAACTCACTGATTGATTATTTTAATCTCATTGAAAAGGATTTTGATCTTAAAGTGTTTGAAGGTGCCTACCATGAGATTCATAATGAAATTGAAAAGTACAGAAAGCCCTATTTTAGCCATATGAAAAATTCGTTGATGGAATGTTTTTATAAGTCTCCCGAAGATAATGAGGACCGCGTTCACTAATGAATGATTTAAGAAACTGGCTTTTAGAATGCCAAAAAATTGCCCCTGAGTTAGTTGATTGGATAGGGATTTACTTTAAAGCCTCCTACCTAAATGACGAAGACTCTACTGACTTAGTATTAGGACCTTTTATAGGAGAGGAGACAGAGCATACTCGTATACCTATTGATCGCGGAATGTGTGGGCTGGCCCTTAGAGAAGAGAAGATTGTTAATGTCGCCGATGTTAGGCAAGAGGCTGAGCATATTGCTTGTAGTCTAACCACAAGATCTGAGCTTGTGATTCCATTGGCAGATGAAAGTGGAGCTCTTATCGCTGAGCTTGATATTGACAGCAATACCCTAGACGCTTTTTCTCCAGAGATAGAAAAAAAATTCATCGAATTTTCAAAAACTTTTAAACATAAGAAATAAAAGCTTTCAAAAAACCTAAGCCCGACTCAAGGCCTTTCTTTCTTGAGCTTTCATCAAGTTTAAAACTAATTTCATTTTCTAAAAAAAAGTCAGAGCCTTCAGGGTGAGATTGGCAGCTCCAATAGGGAAGTGATTTATGGGCCAAGAATTCAAAAGGTGAATCTTCTGTTTGTCCAAGAACCTCTAGCTCCTGCCCAAGCTTTTCTATTTGAAAATTATGGGCCGTGAAAAAACTTTGCTTTCCCTTTAGACCAAAGGTATCGCTTTTAAGTTCAAACTCTCTAAGCCCTTCTAATGTTTTTTCTCCAGGGTTAGCTCTCATGGTAGAGCCAAAATAATGAGCTAAAAGTTGATGGGCAAAGCATATTCCAAAAACGGGAGTATTATTTTTTAAGTTTTTTATAGTGAAGTCTATAAGCGGCCCATGCCAATCTGAACCATCCCCAACATTAGAATGACTTCCTAAAATAATAAGAGCTTCAAATCCCTCTTCTAGATTAAGGGAGCGAACTCCTTGCATGGGAAAATTATGATAGCTAAGATTTTTATCCGTCTCTCTTTGTAACCTATTGAAACATGCTATGGCAGGATCTTTTACGGCGCAATCTATGACAGCAATAGACTTTTTCATTTGCTCTTTTCAGGGTAGGATTTTTTTATGCAATACTTCGACACCCTTGAAACTCCTATTGGAACCATAACTCTTTTTGGAAATAATTCCTATCTGCAGGAAGTCCATTTTAAGAAAATTAAAACTGAAGCTAAAAAAGCTCCTTTAAAAAGTCCTGTTGGAATGGCCAAGAAACAATTGGGAGAATATTTTAAAGGGAAAAGAGTGAAGTTCGATGTTCCTCTTTGTCCGGAAGGTACGGAGTTTCAAAAAAAGGTTTGGAAGAATCTTCAAAAGATTCCCTTCGGTAAACTTAATTCTTACGGGGAGCTAGCTGGCAAAATTGGAAATCCAAAAGCCTCTAGGGCCGTGGGAGGAGCAAATAATAAGAATCCCATTCCCTTATTTATACCCTGCCACCGTATTGTGGGAGCGTCTGGGGACCTTGTGGGGTTTGCCCCAGGTCTAGCTGCTAAACGCTGGCTACTTGATTTTGAAGGGCATAATATACGGAAAAATCGTATTAATTTCAGCTAGTTATAGCCCAAGTAAAACAGTCAAAAAATCCTTAAATGATTCACTCAAAATCCCGATAAGCTTACGAGGTGGACTCTTTAGGCAAGGCCTAGTTGTCCCAAAATTATTAAACACTTAGGAGTACAATGGGAGCTCATAAGCTCGACATTGAATTTGAGGACGAAGAAGATCTCAAGGCCAAAGAAGAGGCTCAGCGAAAAGCAGCTGAGGCGGCCAAACATAATGAGGCCATGACTGATCTTGAGTTTGACGTAGCGGACGACGACGAGCCTGCCCCTCAAGCAGCACCTGCGGCAGCGCCTGCCCCTGCAAAGAAAGCAGCTCCAGAAGCTGCGGCTAAAGCAGCACCCGCTGCTCAACCTGCAGCACCAGTTCAGCAAGCAGCGCCGGTTCAAACTGGTGCTTATATGCACGCCTCTCCCGGCGCGGCCAATTATAATCTTGGTGATGAATTAAGAAATGTTATTGGTGGAAATCGTATTTTAGAAATTGAGCTACAAGCAAAAGTTGAGATTGCCGTAACTCATAGACTAACAACTATCATTGCAGAAACCGCTCAAGAAAATAAAATGCTGGAGACTAAAGTTAATAGAATCCTTTCTCAGGTTGCCGCTAAAGCGCCGGCCCTTAAAAAAGAACTTGCGATGATTAAAAAATTATTAGCTGATCATTCAGCTGTTGATAAAACTAAAAATGAAACTGAAGAAGGGGCAGCTCCTGTGAAAAAGAAGCGACCTGAAGGTGCGCCGGCAGCAGCAAGACCGGTTAAGAAGAAAGCCTCATAAGACTATCTGTCGATAATAATTACGCCGCCATTTCCACCGTTACCGTCTCCGCCTGTACCATCGTCTCCATGTGGAGGTGCTTTATCCGTTGAAGAAGTCTGTGTAGACATAGACTTCTCAGCAGAGAATGCCGAGGGGGCGCTAACCGCAGTAATTAAGAATAGGGCAATCAATAATGATTTCATAAAATTCTCCGGCCATAATTGGCTCTTAGATTAGTTGTACTCCTATTTTGATTTGAGTCAAAAATTTCGATTCCATGAAGTTTATTTAAAATTGAGTTTTCAATAGCTTAGATTCGTCTTTGTAAGAAAAGAGCAATTCTAACAGACGAAAAAATGACGTGTGGTTCCAATTTGGTCCCTAATTGAAACCGATAGAACTACTTTTGAAGGCTTTCTAAGTGGGCCACTCTAACAAGTGCTGGAGGATGGCTATGGTAAAAAGCAGAGTAAGTAGGATCAGGCGTTAAGGTGCTCGCGTTATCCTTATACATTTTCACTAGTGCCGTAATTAAATTATTTGGATCCGAATGTTCAGAAGCAAACTCATCCGCTTCAAATTCATACTTTCTGCTAGTGAAGCTAGAAAGGGGGGTTAAGAAAAAAGTATAAAGTCCGCTCACCATTGAAAAAAGCATAAGGGCCATATAAGCCGACGGCTGACTAACTCCATGGCCCGTATAAAAAGGTAGCCAGTTATAGAGGACACCCAAAATATAAAAACCGATAAAGCTAAAGATCACTGCTTTAAATAATTGTTTCATAATATGTTTTCTTTTGAAGTGACCAAGCTCGTGAGCGAGAACAGCTTCCACTTCACCGGCATCCAAAGTTTTAATTAGGGTATCAAAAAAGACGATCCTTTTATTATCTCCGAAACCAGTAAAGTATGCATTTCCATGGGAGCTTCTCATGGAGGCATCCATGACAAATAAACCATTTGATTTAAATCCCGTTCTCTCTAGGAGACCGAGCACTTTTTCTTTAACTTCTCCCTCTTCTAAGGGGGAGAACTTATTAAATAGTGGAGCGATAAATCTAGGATAGGCCCAAAGTAAAATAAATTGAACTGAAGTTAAAAAGGCCCAGCCAGCAATCCACCAATAGTTTCCAAGTGCTCCCATCATCCAAAGCAGACCAGCTAGTATTGGAAGCCCAATTATGGCCCCAAGGATTAATCCTTTTACCATGTCTAAAATAAAAGTTTTTGCGGTTGTCTTATTAAAACCAAATCTTTCTTCAATAACAAAAGTTGAAAAAATACTTTCTGGTAAACCTAGTAGCATTGAAATAGCCCCAAAAATTCCAAAGAAAACTAAACCTGTTGCAATGGGCCCATATTCAAAAGAGCGAGCTAATTTATCAATGGCCTCAAGACCGCCACCTAAAGTCCAGATGAGAAGAAAGGTATAGCTAAGAAGTTTGAAAAAACTGGCCACATTAATTTTGGTGATTGAATAGTCAGCTGCTTTTTGGTGATCGCTTAGGTCGATACTGTCTTTAAATTTATCAGGAACAGCGTCACGATTCGCTGCAATATAACGCTTATTCTTTAGATCAAGCCAAGCTTCAACTAAACCTTTAGCGCATAGAAAAAATAAAAAGACTTTTGTAACCATATCGATATCCCTAATATTAACGTCCGCAAAGAATACCTAAACTTGTAATCCTTGGGAAGGGTGTAACAATGATCGTTCAACTGTATACACAGAGCCAGCTTCGAAATTTTACCTACTTAATAAAGGCTGAAGCGGGTTGGTACTGTATTGATCCTTTTGATGCTGAGCAAGTTATCTCGGGAATTGATGGAGATCTTGTTGCGGTGATAAATACCCATGAGCACTGGGACCATACCAAAGGCAATGAGAAGCTAAGGGAAAAGACCGGCTGTCAGGTTTGGGCCCATAGGGCAGCTAAGGGAAAAATTGAGGGAGTTGATCGCTACCTTAATAAAGATGAGCTTATAGATCTTGGTAAAGGAAAAAGTTTCTTAGTCATGGACACTCCTGGACATACTCATGCTCACCTTTGTTTACTCTATAGAGAAGACGAAACTCCAAAGGCGGTATTTACGGGCGATACCTTGTTTAACGCTGGAGTTGGGAATTGCCACAACGGAGGAGATCCAGAAATTCTTTATGAAACGATCTCAAAACAGTTTCAAGGTCTTGATGGGGGAATTAAGGTTTACCCTGGGCATGAGTACTTAGGGAATAATTTAAAGTTCACTCTTGATAGAGAGCCGACAAATCAAAAGGCCAAGGACTTGTATAAGGACTATGAAAAAGATAATTTCTTAGTGACCGATATGAACCTAGAGAGACAGATCAATACTTTTTTGAGGTTAGATCAAGAAGAGATTAAAAAGAACTTAGAGGGAGACACCTCAACGGAAAAACAGGTTTTTTTAAGGTTAAGAGAACTTAGAAATAGTTGGTAATTTAAAAAGGAGAATCATATGGCAATGCCAAAAGTCGGAAATAAAGCCCCCGCATTTTCAATGCTCAATCAAAAAGGTGAAAAGGTTTCTTTAAAAGATTTCGCTGGAAAAAAGAATGTTGTTTTATACTTTTACCCAAAAGCGATGACCCCCGGATGTACAGTTCAGGCTTGTGGAATTAGAGACACAAAAAGAAAGTTTACTTCTAAAGATACTGTTGTTTTAGGGGTTAGTCCCGACGCTCCAGAAAGACTGCAAAAATTTATTGATAGAGATAAGTTGAATTTCGACCTACTCTCAGACCCTGAACATAAGATCACGGAAAAGTATGGAGTCTGGGGGCTTAAGAAATTTATGGGAAAAGAATATATGGGAGTCATCCGTAGCACTTTTATCATTGGTAAAGATGGCAAGCTTAAGCATATTATGGACAAGGTA
Organism: Halobacteriovorax sp.; assembly: GCA_002720865.1. GTDB lineage: Bacteria > Bdellovibrionota > Bacteriovoracia > Bacteriovoracales > Bacteriovoracaceae. Next base: position 240,023 of record PBIO01000011.1, on the reverse strand, counting down.
AAGACGAAGACCCATCACGACGATGTCCTTGATTTTATTAAGGAAAACCTCTAGGTCCTTGTAATAACTACAAACATCGACAATGCCCTCTATAAAAATGCTATAAGAGGGCATGAATTTTAAAGCCCTTTTATTAACTTCGACTTTAGTCTTTCTGGCCAGCTGTGGGCAGAGGATGAGTACTATTCGTACTCCAAGGGCCCTTTCTCAAATTGAGTTACTTAAAAATAGTCCCGTTTATATTCTTGAAAAAGAAATTGGTGAAATGGGTACAGAGACTAGAAGTCTAAAACTACCTACTACCGGTGAGAAATATAGTTATAAGGCCACCTACTTCGGTGATAAGAAGTTACAATTTGAAAAAGAAGATGATGGAACAAAATACCTTTGCATATTTAGCTACTCAGCTGCTGAAATTTCTGAGGAAGTTACAGAAGTTAACGATAAAGCATATAAGCTTAAGATAACCGTAAAGCCATCTGAAGCTAAGTATATTGGGGAGCCTTTTTCAGAACGCGAAAAAAGCTGTTTAGAAGATTTAAAGGAAGGAAAATACTCTTATGAGAAGCCTATTCTTTTAAGCGATCAGTTAAAGAAATTTAAAAGAGTCATTAAAGAACACTTCGTTGACCAATTTAATAAATGTGATAAGCGCTTTCGCCCAGATTTTTATACCTGTAAGGTCGAGTCTATAACTCTAGAAGCAAAAACAGGCACTATTGTAGATTATATGGAAATGATCTTTATCGGAACTCTCGTTGGAAAACCTATTCAATTAAGGGCAGATATTAATTTTGACCGTATCTATTTTTCTAATTTTGGTATTCTAAGAATGGATCTTATAGGACTTAGCACCTCGATAGAACTACTAAAACTTAAGTCGATCTCTCCAATTAACTGGAAGCTTTAAAAAAATCTTGCTAGGTTTAGTCAACCTAGGAGAATTTAATGCGTTCAGTAATCTTACTACTTTCTTTATTTGTTAGCTTTAATGTTTTGGCCATCACAAAATTCACCGTGCTTAGCTACAATGTTGAAAATCTATTTGATACCGAAAAGGATGAAGGTAAGAACGATTGGACCTTTTTACCTAGCAACTTTAAAGGCAAAAAAGAAGAGTGTAATAAAATTGGTTATTGGAGATACAAAGAAGCTTGTCATAAAATTGATTGGACAGAAGCGGCTCTCAAATTAAAAATCAAGCAAATAAAAAGATATGTTGAAAGTGTCAAACCAAAACCAACCTTTATCGGGTTAAATGAAATAGAAAATGAAATCGTTGTAAAGAGACTAGCTAAAGAATTAGGTTATAGCGGTTATCAAGTCTCTAATAGTCCAGATAAACGTGGAATCGATGTAGCACTTTTATACAATGAAGAGAAAGACTTAAAGTTTGTTCATAAAAAAGAAATAGTCCTTAAAGATAAATATTTTAAGAAGAAGCCGACTCGAAATATTTTAGAGGTGGAATTCAAATTAAAAAATAAAGATAAGCTAACCATCTTCGTAAATCATTGGCCGTCACTAGGGAACCCAACTTCTACCAGACTCGTAGCGGCTAAGGCCTTAAAAAAGAGAATGGAAAAGCTTAATGAAAAGAAAGGTCATTATCTAATTGCTCTGGGAGACTTTAATACAATACCTGAAAATTATCCGAGACCTTTTGAGGATGTTCTTTTACATAAGTCGGCTTTTTTCGATGTGGGAGAGCTTTTCATGAATGATAGGAAAATCGATCGCTCAGTCAAAAAGACCATGCCCCTTGGAACCTATTTTTACGCACCTAAGATGAGCTGGAATATGCTCGATAGAATTTTTGTGAATAGGAGATTAAATGATGGGAAGGGGTTAGACCTAGTTAGGAACTCTTACCGAATTCATGCTCCTCGCTTTAGTAGAGCTGAGCATCGCTACGATAAAGGTCATATGAAGGGAAGTATTGTAACCGGTATTCCGTTTGCTTATGAGCATAGTGAGAAGACGGCCCGCAAAGTAGGTTTTTCAGATCATTTTGGTGTGGTGGCGAGTTTTATCTACCGATAGACCGAATAAATCTTAAGTCCTGTTTTTTCCTCGAGCTGTTTTTGGATTTCGACAGCTCGATTTTCATCCACCTTCTTAAGTTCACGAACCTCATAATCAAAAACAAGTTCATGATTCCCGCGGTTTTCTCTATGCCATGAAAGTGGATAGGGTCTTTTTGGAGTATTAAGTTGAACTGCGCTAGGTGAAATTTCTTTTAAGATAGAAGCGAGGTCTTCTAGATGTTTATCATTTATTGGCATAAACATAGATTGAACTTCGATCTCTCCTTTAAATTCACTTTTTAATAATTTAATTCCCTCTAACACGCGTTTTAAAGTCACACCTTCGGCAGGGCGATTAATAAGTTTAAAATTTTCCTCATTAGAAGCATCTATTTTTACGATGATTTTATCTAGGGCCAAAAGGTTCTTCCTAACCTCTGGTTCAATAAGATGTGTTGCGTTTGTGAGAATATACTGAGGAAGCTCGGGCTTTATTGCACGAATGCCATTTATCATATCACCTAAGTTCTTGGCTAAGCTTGGCTCACCAGAGCCAGAGTAAGTAACAACATCGATTGGGATTTCTTTTTCAATAACTTCTTTAAAGTCTTCTAAGACTTTTTTGGTAGGAACATATTCTTTTACGAGATTTGTGACGTCTTGAATTTCACCAAGCTGACAGTAAATACAGTTAAAAGAGCAGGTGCTGATCTCAAATATAGGGTCAATTCCAAGGCTCATTCCGAACCGCCAGGACTTTACAGGACCATAAACAGTCTTAGTGTTAGGAAATTTTTTTTCGTTGGTCGAGTCGGTCATGCGTCCTCAATTGTTTCTCTAAGCTTAACTTCAAAATTTATTTCTTTCCCGAGCACTTCCATCAAGTGATCGAGTTCTGCCTCAAGACTAGTATGAGTTTTTATAACGATGTCTCGATAGCCCTGTCCAAGGGACTCTTCCAAAGTGGAGTAAAATGATAAACCTTCATTGGCCTCTAAAGTAAAATAGACAAATGCTGATTCTTCTTTGGGAACCCTAATAATGGTGTGAACTAGTTGGTCTTGTTTCATCAAAAACTCGCTTTTTTTACCTTGTTCAAATAGCATGGAAGTCTCTTGATGAATAGGGAAAGTACCTTATTTCATTGACTTGATTTTGTATGTCATGAGAAAATTTAATGAATCATATTCCACTCCCTAATAAGGAAAGTGGTAGCGTCATGGAGGACGATGTGAAGCCCCTTTTTCCAAAAAGTCTTAAATTCGTATTGCTACAGCTGACCGTGCTTTCTATGTGCGTTGGGTTGCTTGAGTCTTGCTCATGGGTTTCTAGCCGAAGAAGTCTTTTTGGAAATGACCCAAAGATTGAAAAAGAAAAGAAGGCAGAAGTTAAGAAAAAGAAAGCAGCCGCATACGCAGCTAAAGGTAAGTCTGCGGAAGTTCCAAGAGAAGAATACGAGCAGTTAATGGGTAAGTATCAGGCACTTCTAAGTGGGAACTATGATCCAAAACAACTCGAAAGTGAAAGAGCCGGCATGGCAGACCCTGGAAGACCAGCCGATTTAAAAGATCCTGCTCAGCTCGTCGAACAATTAAAAACGGCTCCAGAAGTTAGGGGTACTGAAGGTTCAGGACCAAATGCAGATTTAGTAGAGACAGTAGATGTCTTTGGTAAAAATGGCATCGTTAGAAAAGAAGGACCTCAGATGACCATGGGGTTAACTCAACATGAGAGTGATATGGTTTCAGAATCCATTGAATCTGAAATCATTAAACTTAGGGACTCAGAAAGATTAATAGCTCAAAATAAGTTTAATGAAGCACTAAATCTACTTAAGGTAGTAGAGAACTCAACCAGTAGACAAGTAAGGGTGAGAGCAAAATATCTCCTTGGGGAAATTCTTTTTAAGCAAAAAGAATATGACTTGGCCATGCAGGTCTTTGAAGAAATCATCAGTAAAGATGCCTTCTCAGGAATGGTGCTAAAGTCCCTTGGAAGATTAATCGTTTGTACAGAAAAACTAAAACAAGAAAAGAAACAACAACAATACTATTCGATCCTTCATGATTTTTTTGAAGCGGAAAAATAGACTGGACCAATAAAGATTGAAACAGCTTAGGAATAGCTCGATATTCATTCTCATTTTAACAGGACTTATCTTGTCTCCTGTTAAGTCTCAAGATATTGAGTCCCTAGACCTCATGGACGCTTCAGATGTGAACGTCCTTCTAGAAGATAGTGATAGTACTTCAAGTGAATTAGATATTTCAGAAGCTGAGGAAGTCGATGATCTCGAGTCTTTAAAAAGTGATATTGGAGAGGTCTTATTTGATGAAAAGAAAGAAGAAAAACCTCAAGAGGAAATAACAGAAACAGGTGGAGGAGAAGCTAGGCCAGAAATTATTAATGAAGCTGAAAATGTAGAGGCTTCAAAGTCAGCTCAAGTTGAAAATAAAACAACAATCTTTGATGTTGGTAATGAAGAAAAAGAGCTTATGGAAGTGGCTAAATATCTTGAAGGGAAGATTCCTGAAGATGAATGGAATGAAATTGCTACTGCTTCAAAAATAGAGAAATACACCATTCAAGAAGGTGATTGGCTTTGGAAAATTTGTAAAAAGGTCTTTGGTTCAGGTTTTTATTATTCCAAAATTTGGTCATTAAACCCCCATATAAAGAACCCACACGAAATTGAGCCGGGAATGGTCCTGGTTTTTGATACAGGGAACTCTGAAAAGATGCCAGAGGTTCAATTAGGTAGTTTTGAAGAGACTCCAGGTGGGCTGGCTAAAGATGTCGTAAAGAGAGAAACAAAAGAGCATTTTGATTTTAAAAAGTTTGGTGATGAGACTAAGCCAGATTGGATCTCAGAAAGAAAGAAGCTTATTGATCAAGGAATTTATTTTCAATATGCCTCTGAAGAAACTTATGAAGACTTGGCTGATATTGCTAAACAAAGCTTAAAGACTGAGTGGGAAAAATACGAGCCGCCAATCGCTGATATTATAATTTCAGAACCAGGTGAGCAGTATGACGATAGCGGATTTGATAGGGACTCAAAAATTGTCTTCGATGTAAAAGAAGGCTTTTTTCTAAACTCATTTGTGACAACAAATATTGTTCAAGACTTAGGAATTATAGAGGCTTCATCAGAGGAGCAGGTCTTTCTACAACGGTACGATAAGCTTTATGTAAAATTTGATCCAACCGTGAAAGTGAAGCCAGGTGATCTTTTCTCTATTTATACACCTGAAGGAAAAGTGGCTCATAAGATTTCTGATAGAACAGGATATCGTTATACAGTTACGGCCCAGATTAAAACCGTAAGAAAGACAAATCATCTTTGGGAATGTCAGATATTTGAGATTTCAGGCCTAGTGAGAAGAGGGGATAGAATCACTATTTATACTCCTAAGATTTCTAAGATTGTTAAAACTTTTAATAAAAGAAATATCGAAGCCGCTGTCATTGGTTCATTTAGAGATACGGCCAATGGACTTTCCTTTGGTGATGTTGTTTATTTTGATAGAGGACGAGCAGATGGCGTAGAGATGGGAACTGTCTTTGAGCTCTTTTCATTCCAAGATAGAAATACTGAAAAAAGAATTACTCCTGACCCAACTTATAAGATTGGAGAGGCCACAGTTATTACACTTACGGATAATTTCGCCACGGCCCTTATTACTAACTCAAGTAATGAAATTGGTATTGGGCAGATCGCTCTATCTAAAACGGAAGAGCAGGCTGCAAGAGAAAGCAGACTCAAGAACAAAAGTTTACTTAGCGCAGTTAATAAAACAGAAGCGGAAGCACTTGATGAACTTGATATAGAATTAAATCTTGATGATATTGGCGAAGACCTCTTGCGTCAGGCTGACAAGGTGCAACTTACAGAAGACGAGCTTGAAGAACTTGAAAGACAAGAAAGAGAGCGCTCAATCCTTAAAGACCATGAGCGTGATCTCAAAGAACTTGAGAGACTTGAAAATGAGCTAGTTGAGGCTGAGGCCAGCTTAAATGAGGCTAAGGTGGACGAAGACAAGTTCCTTGAGCAACAAAATCTAGATGAAGTTGAAAGAAAATCCGGAGAACCTGATCCAAATGCTTTTGAATCACTTGATGAAATTGAGCAGGATGTTGGTCGTAAATATATGGATGAAGATATCAACGCCAAAGAAAATCCTTACGGTCTGACTGAATTTGACCTTGAAGAAATTGACGAATTATTGAATACTGAGAAGCTATAAAGAAGGCGACTCTTAGACGCTCTGGTCAAATGGTATCCCCGACCAGGATGTGGAGTCGTTTTTCAGTAATCAATTTTACGTAAGGGGGAGATTGTGGCGGATAAAGACGCGAAAAAGACATCTTCAAAAAAGACGGCAAAGAAAAAGACGGCTAAGACTTCTTCTGCAAAGAAGAAGACTGCCAAAAAGAAAGTAGCGAAAAAGACAGCTAAAAAGGCAGCGAAAAAAACAACCAAAGCAGCAAAAAAGAAAAAGACCGCAAAGAGAGATCTTGGTGAATATTCTTTAGTTGTTGTGGAATCACCTTCCAAAGCAAAAACGATTAAGAAATACCTTGGAAAAGGTTTTCAAGTTGTTGCTTCAAACGGACATATTAAAGATCTACCAAAGTCAAAGCTCGGCGTTGATATTAAGGCCAACTTTGCCATCGATCTTGTACCTATCACAGGTAAGAAAGATAAGATCGAAAGAATCCAAGAGCTCGCTAAGAAAGCCCAGGCCATCTACCTGGCTCCCGATATGGACCGCGAGGGTGAGGCGATCGCTCACCATCTAGCTGAAGAAATTGGAAAGAAAGCAAAAGTTCATAGAGTTGTTTTTAACGCCGTTACAAAAAATGCTGTTAAAGAGGCCATTGATAATCCAACAGAATTAAATAAGTCCATGTATGACTCACAAAGAACCAGACGTGTTCTTGACCGTCTTGTGGGTTATAAAATCTCACCTATTCTTTGGGATAAGGTTCAGCGAGGAATCTCGGCCGGTCGAGTTCAATCAGTTGCCCTTAGAATTATCTCTGAAAGAGAAGACGCTGTTAAGGCCTTTGTGCCAGAGCAGTGGTTTTCAATTCATGGAGAGATGAAAAAAGATAATACTGCTTTTGAGATTAAGTACTACGGTGAAGAAGCCAATAAGAAAATGGAACTTAATGATCAAAAGGAAGCGGATAAGATTGTTAAGGACGTTAAAGGCAAAGACTTTAATGTAACTGACGTTAAAAAACGTGAGAGAAAGCAAAACCCAACTCCTCCTTTTACCACTTCAAAGCTTCAGCAGGAAGCCGCTAATAAGCTTGGTTTCACAGCTAAAAGAACTATGATGGTGGCCCAAAAGCTATATGAGGGTATCAATCTTCGCGATCATGGGATGCAGGGTTTGATTACTTATATGAGAACTGACTCTGTAAGAACTGCCCCTGAGGCCATGGAATCTCTAAGAGAATTTATCCTTGGTAAATATGGAAAAGAATTTCTTCCAAAAGAAGAGCTTGTTTATAAGAAAAAAGGAAATAGTAAGGTTCAAGATGCCCACGAGGCCATCCGTCCTACTAACTTAACTTTTACTCCTGATGAAGTAAGAGGTGACCTAGAGCCCGATCAACAAAAGCTTTATGAGCTAATTTGGAATAAGTTTATCTCTTCTCAAATGAGCCAAGCGATAATCGATCAAACTTCAGTTACCTTTGAATCTGGTGGGCACTTTTTTAAGGCCACTGGTTCAATTATTAAGTTCCCAGGCTTTAGAACGGTATACCTTGAAGCGGCCGCGGAAAAAGCGTCAAAAAAAGGTGGGGATGACGAAGAAAGTCTTAACGATGTTAAGTCAGGTCTTCTTCCTGAAATTGAAAAAGGTGAATCAATCAAGGCCTCAAAGAATCCTGAGGCCGTAGAGCATTGGACTTCACCGCCCCCAAGATACAACGAAGCCTCATTGGTTAAAGACTTAGAAGAAAAAGGTATTGGTCGTCCTTCGACTTACGCTGCCATTATTTCTAATATCCAAGACCGTGGCTATGTAGAAAAGATTGAAAACCGTTTTATTCCTACAGAGCTTGGGATGGTGGTTTGCCGCATGCTGGTTGAATCTTTTCCAAAAGTCATGGATGTAGATTTTACGGCCAATGTGGAAGGTTTACTCGATCAAATTGAAGAAGGTGAGATCACCTATAAAAAAGTTCTAAAAGACTTTTGGAAAGATTTTGAAAAGACCCTAGAAAAAGCCAAAGAGGAAATGAAAAACCTCAAAAAACAGCTGATTCCAACGGGGATTGATTGTAAAAAATGTAAGGACGGAGAGTACCATATTAAGTGGGGGAGAAACGGACAGTTTCTGGCCTGCTCAAACTACCCGGACTGTAATTCGACCTTCGATTTTAGAAAAGATTTAGAAGGAACAATTCATATTCTTCCTAAGAACTGGTTCCACGATCCATGTCCAACTTGTAATAAGAAACTAGAAGTTAAGACCGGAAAGTATGGACGTTTTGTTCGCTGTGAAGATTACCCGCAGTGTGACACAACCCTTCCTTACACTCTTCAAATTATTTGCCCTGCCTGTAAAGTTGGGAAATTTGCTGAGAAGAAATCTCGTTATGGGAAGATGTTCTACGGATGCTCGAATTATCCGAACTGTGAAAACGCCATGTGGACCAAGCCTTTTGAACATGCTTGCCCAGGTTGTGGTTTTGCCATTATGGGAGAGAGAGTAACCAAAAGAGAAGGTCATCAGCTTCAATGCCCTCAGTGTAAGCATAAAGTTGATTGGGAAGACACGCCCATGGGTAAAGAAGAAATGGAAAAACAAGCGGCTGAAGATGCGGCCGCCACCGGAAGCGCACAAGCCTAATGGAAGAGTTAAAAGAAAAACCCATTGCTGGTTCTTGGATTCAATGGCTATATTTTAAAATCATTGAATCTTGTAAACATAAGTCGGCCCCATGGATCATGGGGCTTCTCTCGTTCACGGAATCTTTCTGTTTTATCATTCCTCCGGAAGTGATGTTTCTTCCCATGAGTTATGCGAATCGAAAGAAGGCCTTTCACTATGCGGCCATTGCCACAGTAACTTCGGTTCTTGGTGCGGTTGCTGGATATTTCTTAGGCTCTCTTGCCTGGCAAGAGATTCAACCACTAATGTTTGAGTGGATCCCTGGGTTTGAGAAAAACTTTGATTTAGTGGGCCAGAAATTTCAAGAAAATGCTGTAGGGGCCCTATTCTTAGCGGCTTTTACTCCCATTCCCTTTAAAGTCTTTACAGTTACCGCTGGAGTTTATTCAGCAAAAATTAGTTTAGTGACCTTAATTGGAACTTCAATTGTTGGACGTGGTCTTCGCTATACCATTATGTGCGGGATTGTTTACTTCTTTGGGGAAAAAGCGCAGGAAATAATTGAGAAGCATTTTAAGTGGGCCACCATTGGAATAATGGTACTAGGTATTGCTGCTATAGCCTTCTTAAAATTACGTCATTAATAAAAAACTTAAAGGATGATTATGAAAGTTAGAGCCGCTGTCGCTTGGGGTCCAAACGAGCCCTTAAGTATTGAAGAAGTTGATCTTGAAGGACCTAAAAAAGGTGAAGTTCTGATTAAAGTATTGGCCACAGGTGTTTGCCATACGGACGCTTTTACTCTTTCCGGCGAAGATCCAGAAGGACTTTTTCCTGTGATTCTTGGTCACGAGGGAGGAGGAATTGTCGAAGAAGTTGGTGAAGGCGTAACCACCCTTCAAAAGGGCGATCACGTCATTCCTCTTTACACTCCAGAGTGCCGCGAATGTAAATTTTGTAAATCAGGTAAAACAAATCTATGCCAAAGAATTAGAGAAACTCAAGGTAGAGGCCTTATGCCTGATGGAACCAGCCGTTTTTCTAAAGATGGAAAACCGATCTTTCATTATATGGGAACCTCAACCTTTGCTGAGTACACCGTCGTTCCGGAAATCTCCTTAGCAAAAATTAGTAAAGAAGCTCCCCTTGATAAAGTTTGTCTGCTCGGCTGCGGAGTAACCACAGGAATTGGGGCCGTTCTTAACACAGCAAAAGTTAAAGAAGGGGACTCTGTGGCAATCTTTGGACTTGGCGGAATCGGACTATCCGCTATCCAGGGGGCCAAGATGGCCAAGGCAGGAAAAATTATCGCCATCGATATCAATCCAGATAAATTTGAAATGGCCAAGAAGCTTGGGGCCACAGAATGTATTAACCCAAAAGAATTCGACAAGCCCATTCAAGAAGTTATCGTTGAAAAAACCGAAGGGGGAGTGGACTTCTCCTTTGAATGTGTTGGAAATGTAAATCTTATGCGAGCGGCCCTTGAGTGCTGTCATAAAGGCTGGGGAGAGTCCGTGATCATCGGTGTTGCCGGAGCTGGACAAGAAATCTCAACTCGTCCTTTTCAATTAGTAACTGGAAGAGTTTGGAGAGGAACTGCCTTTGGCGGTGTTAAAGGAAGAACTGAACTTCCAGGTTATGTTGATAAGTATATGTCTGGAGAAATTAATCTAGACGATTTTGTCACCTTCAAGCTTCCTCTTGAAGAGATCAATAAAGCCTTTGATCTTATGCATGAAGGAAAAAGTATTAGAACAGTAATCGATTTTACGGCGGAATAATATGAGTCTCATAGAACTAAAAGATAATAAGACCTTTAACGGAAGCACAAAAGTTTTTGAGCACGACTCCATTAGCACTAAAACAAAAATGAAGTTCTCTGCTTTTCTTCCCACCGAATATTCAGATATCGACTCCTGTATTATTTGGTTATCTGGTCTTACCTGTAATGAAGAAAATTTTATCACCAAAGCTGGCGCTCAAAAATTCTTGGCCGGAACAAAGACCATGATTATTTGCCCAGACACCTCACCAAGAGGACTGGACCTTCCAAACGAGCATGACTCCTACGACTTTGGTTCTGGTGCTGGTTTTTATCTTAACGCCACCACTGACGAGTACTGCGATCATTACAATATGTACGATTATATTACTGACGAGTTGATCTCAATTCTTAAAAAGAATTTTAATATAGATAAGTTCTCAATCATGGGTCACTCCATGGGAGGTCACGGGGCCCTTGTGCTCGGGCTTAGAAACCCAGAGCTTTTCAAAACGGTCTCTGCCTTTTCTCCCATCGTAAACCCATGCAAAGTCCCTTGGGGAAAGAAGGCCTTCACTGGCTACCTAGGAGAAGACGAAAGCACTTGGCTTGAGTACGACGCCACCGAACTAATCAAATCAGGCACCACTCGCCCCGACACCCTCTTCATCGACCAAGGAACTAGCGACGAATTCCTAGAAACCGAGCTCATCACTGGCAACCTCGAGAGCGCCGCCAAAGAGCATGGCCAATCCGTCAAAATCAATTACCGCGAAGGCTACGACCATAGTTACTTCTATATCAGTACCTTTATCGAAGAGCATATTGCCTTTCATTTAAAGGGTTTTGCTCTTAGCAACTAGTTCAAAAATTTATTCCACTTAAAATTTAGGCACAAAAAAACCCCAACTTAGGTTGGGGCTTATTCTTACAATAGTGCTCTTTCGATTACGGAGAGGGCATGTCTAGCTTATCATAGATAAATAGGGACTATGGGCCTTTTTCATTAATGAAACTAGACGAATTCCCCCTTAAAATTTATTATATTCCTAATCAAATTACGGGGGGCGTTAGCTCAGCTGGATAGAGTAGTTGGCTTCGAACCAATTGGTCGGGGGTTCGAATCCCTCACGCCCCGCCATTTTCAATGCACAATTTTCGAAGATTTTTCATCCAACAACTAACTGTTTAAAACCATAGAAGAAGTTTTAGCGGTTTATCTACTTCCAATACGTTCAAAACCAACACATTCTAACGTCGACCATCTCCGATTGGCTTTTTCCTGTGCTAGTTGTGTGCTAGTTGGCTCGGGGTGATGCCCAAAAGCACAAGTCTGTGCTTTTTTATCTAGGTTTCTGTAGAGAATGGCTAGAAAGTCTATAAAACGCTTAGCTAATAACTTAAAAGAGATAATTAAAAAGGTTTTGATTAAAATTGGAAATGTTTTAAGTCTCACTAAATAGTATTTAATGGTATGCTTAAGTATCTCTTGAATTCAGGAATAGTTATGAAGAAATATGTTTTTTTCTTAAGTCTAATATTTAATGTTAATTGTTTTTCTTACGAGAAGATAATCACTTTTAAAAATCATAATATTAATTCAATTAATTATTATAAAGTTAATAAAAAAACAGAAGCTAGAGAGAGTATAAGGCCTTATGAGTGCCTAATTGAGTATTTAGAGAACCCATTCTCAAAAGAAGTTATTTCGAGTGAAATTGTAAAAACTGGCGACATTACTGAATGCTTAGAGAACAAAAAAGGCTTAAGTAAATGCCGTAATAATAAAACATCCAAGAATAAAATAAGATACTTCAAACTATTTTATTGGTTAAGTGGAACTTCTCCGAATGGGAAGCTGATTGACGTACAAAACTGTGGTGAATTGGATAAACTTGGACCTGAAAATGATAGTAAGGAATTGAAGAAGTTTAGAAAAGAAAAAGTTGGTTTTGATGTTATTCATAATTTGGATAGAAATAAAAGATGTGTTATCTCTCAAGTTTCTAAGTTAAGCGATGAAAACTTTCTTTTTGACTCTTATGAAGCAGTGTCGTTGAGGGAATGTATTCAGTTTGCAGATGAGTTATTAAGTGATGACAAGCATTTTACTAGGAGAGGCGTTTTTTCGGGAGCGAGATGTGGAGACTTGACTCCTTTTGGAAAAATAAAATACCTCAAGATTTACTATAATAATGGGGGAGTTGGAATTTTAAAAAATGTAGTTCCCTGCGATAAAATTCGTGAACGATTGAAACATAAAATTGCAACGACTAGACCCTTAAGAGATATACAAGGGTATTTGTTTAAAATGAAGAGAGAGAAAAACGAATCTGATAATTTAAAGCCCTGTAGGATCAAGGTTATCTTTTTATCAAAAAAAGAGAAAGTAGTTTATAGCAAATATTTTCCTAATAAAGATGAGTGTATTACGAATGGAGAGATTTTCCTTTTTAATAATCTTCACTGTAGTGATGAAAATGTAAAATCAGGAACTATACAACTCTCAGTAAAATATAATGATATGGAAGTATTAAGGAAACCAACTAGCTTCGTATGTAGCATGGCTAATATTAAGAACGAAAAGGAAAGAAATGATATTTTAAGAAGTTCAAAGATTCGTGTTAAAACGACTGATGTCATATATGAACTAGGTAAGCTAGGTGATTACAGTGGCTTCGATACAAAGATATATAACAATGATAAACTATTCGCCTTTAATAACAGTAAAAATCATCTAGAGTCCGTTACTGTTAAAGTTGATACAATTAAAGATAGTATGGGTACCAGTGGATTGGGAAGAAGGTTTTCTTTACCAAAGAACGAAAAAAAAAATGTATGGCTTCTTGTTAAAGGCCCATTTAAGGCTGGACCAGTCGAAACATCAAGTTGGGATACCGGACAATGTATCCCTTCAACTGCTCTTGAAGATGAAAAATATGCGAAAGAAATAAACCGGTTAAATATTGAAAAGTTTACCTTCATAGATAAGTTAAGAAAAAAATATGCAAAAGATAAAGCTCAAATCAAAGAATGGCCGTCAGATGTAAAGGAAAAACTCAAGGACTGGGATAAAAAGATTACGAAATTAGAATTAAAACAGTCTAAAGATAGATTTAATGGAAAAAAATATTACGACAAAAAGTGTAAGTTTAAATTTAAAGGCGTGGATTATACTTTTATACTGAAAAGTACGACTAGATATTTTGATGGCACAGAGGGGTTTAGTTTCAATCTTAGATGGAAATCACATGAGATATCAATAAAGAACACCATTGGGATTTTGTGGATGGGAGATTTAAACAGGGATGGAATTCTTGATTTAATAATAGATAATCCGAACAATACGATGAGTCCAGATATTGATTTATATCTTTCTTTTCCGGAAGAGGGGTCAATACGTTCTGTTGCAAATTTTAATGATCCAGCATGCTAATTACTTCTAGGTAAAGTACATAGACATAGACTTAAGGAGCTAAATCTTCTTAGCTTGTTTCTGTATCTAGAGATCGTTATAAGCTTCTTCGAGCAATTCTCTAAGGTCTTTGAGGTTTGGGTCAGTTTCTTTAAATAGGTATTCTTTAACGTGGTATTTAAGTATCTTAAAATAACTACTCTCAAGCATTACGTCTGTTGGAGAGACATTGGGCACGATTGGGCTTGTTACGAACAGTCGGTCTAATCTGACAATCCCTTCATTTTTAGGAGGTCTAAGTGTTTCAAGATTTTTTAGATTACATGAAGGAAGATAAAGCAAATGTGAGTAAAGAAAGTGCTTTATTCTTGTTACAAACTCAATTGGAAAGCCCTTTTGTAAGTCTTCCTTATGAGTACTGTAGATGGGAAGAAACAAACAATCGGTGGTAAATAGATGTTTTTTTCCTTTTGCTAATTTTTTTAAATCACCTTCACTTAAATTAATATCCTCTGCTTTTCCTAAAAATATACAGGGACGTTTTTTTGTTTTGAAGGCCATCAGCTCTTCTGTTGCACCGAGTTTTATATTTGGAATTGGAAGCTTCTCTTCATTTTTTTGGAAGTGACTAGCTTTCATCCTAGTGAATTTAAATTTCACATTATTATGATCATCTCTTTGAGCTCTATCCACTTCAACTACAATCATATTTCCGTCAAAGAACTGTGTCGGTACCCAGGCAATTTGTCCAGGGAGTAATGATTTAGGGTCCCCACTTTTGAAGGGATGGACCTTTTCATAGAATTTATCTTGGATTTGACTTATTCCCAAACTGTAAAGACTAATTAGAGTCAGTCGTTAAACGCAATATCTTTCACGCAAGCGACACCAATTAGTCCATCCTCATCTTCTCCTACAAGGTCTTCTGCATCTAGGGCATTCATGCCAGCATAATAGATTTCATCGTAACCACCAGTAGGTGGGTGGTACTCTGCAGGTTGTTCGGCTTTAATCCTTGCCATAATTTCTTTCGCTTTTTTTAGCTTCTTTGTTTTAATAGGCTTTATCGTAACTTCTGTTTGTTCAGACCAACTTAAATTTTCAAAATCGAGGAGGTCGCCTTTTTTAACTCCTGCCATTGACTCAGTGTTTGTATATACAAAATTGAGCAAGGGATTAGTTTTGAATCCAAACTTTCCAATTCTGGCGACAAGAGCCATTCTTGTTCTAACATCTGGAAGAACTGCTCTTCCCAGTTTTTCTAACTCCGTATCAGTTAGTTTTTCATCTGAATGAAAGAGTAGATAGTCATTCGATTCGTTAGGACTATCGTCCCTTTTTACCCCTGGCATTGATTGAGCAAGGATGTATCCATTTTGTACAGCTTCAGAAATGAAATCAACTGATTCAACTGCCCAAGGACCAAAACTCCAAAACTTCCAGTTCCAATCGGTAATCTTTTTCTGTTCTGATTTTGAGTTGTAGTAGTCAGCTAGATATAAGTACTTAACCAAGTGGATAGTCCACAAGCCCTTATACCCTTTGGAGTGGGCAGTTAAGACAATGAATCTGATAAGTTCTAATATGCTATCTTTGGCCATAACAGTGTTTTAAAGCCCTCTTAGCAATATTATAGAAACTAACTCCATTAACTTCCATTGGGTAAAATTGAACGTTATAGTATACTATATTATACGGGTTATGTAAAGGGTTCAAATTATTGGTTTTATAGGCATACAATTAGGAGAGCATATCCAGAAAATAGTAGATTCTATTTTAATGGCTTTTTTCTTGGTCTCGTGTTCTATGAGTCCTAAAAATGTCTCTGATTATCGTTCAATGATTGATTCAGAGTTCAAAGGCCTTACAAGCATCATCAAAACCGAGCTCAACTCTTGCATTAGAAAAACTAGTCCTGGCTTGAGAGAAGATTATTTAGTTAAGGTAAATTTTTATGAAAAGGGATTTATCTTTAAAGACTTCATTATTGAAGCCAGTATTACTAATCCTAAAACCAGAGAGCTTTTACTTAAGACTTGTAGCAAGAAATTAGCGCTCCTTGCTCCTGAAGTTCGTGAGTATCTAAGGAAAACTAAATTTGTTAGCCTATTGTATATCGGAAGGAAGAAAGGATGTGCACCATGGCTTGAAGGGAGAGGTTTTCCTATTAAGAGTTTTAAGAATGTTCACCCAGACAAAGGTGCTTGCCCAGTTTGGACTAAGGAAAAACTAGAGGATATTGCAGGATAGGTATGAGTAATATAGAAATTGCATCCACATTACTCAGTGTTAGTTTCATCCTGTTCTTTGCTGCCTATAAACTCTATAAACCTGAGCCCCCTTTGGAACCTGGAGAAACAACAGAAGAAAGAGCAGCTTGGAGGCACATAAAAGGAATTGGTGGAATTTGGTTTCAGATCCTTGCCTTAGTAGGATTTTTTATATTTTTAGCATCGTTGAAATATTTTGGATTCTGGGATTTGTTCAGACCGTAGGTAGAGGGGCTTGATGTCTATTTTAATAAACATATCTCTAATACTTGTTTTAGTGGTCTCATTATGGCTATTTGTGAAATGCATAGTCGCTCGACACGATACTATGAAAGAGGAAGTGAAAATGGGTATGAATCCATATTTTGCTTCATTCCTGTACCCAAAAGGGACTAAATTTTAAATGACCTTATCTTTAGTGGGGATAATTGTATCACTATTCCTGCTTGCAGCTAATAATAGAACATTTTTAGAACAATTTAGGCCTTGAATGAAATAGGTGAGCTAAATGAGTGAAAAACCAATATTCGAATCAAACTATGGTTATATGAAAAATGCTGGATGGCTCATCATGGTCATGTTTGTTGGAAGTGGAGCATTTATGATTTTCTTCGGATTAAATGCAGAGGCGGATTGGCTATCTTTATTTGGTATAATCTTTATTTTATTAGGCTTATCTATTTGGATACCAAGTTTCAAAAAACGTTATTTTAAAGTTTTTGATGACAGAATAGAGACATATAAGAGTGTTTTCTCCTTTGATGAGGTTACGATAAAGTTTGAGGATATTAACAGGATTGAAATAGGGAAACTTGGATATCATGGCTTGATAAGAATCCATAATAAGGTATGCAAGCCTTTTGATATTACGAGCATGCATGTTGGAGAAGTTAAAATATCCGATAACTTAGTTAATGAACTTAATTTTGGAAGATTAGGGTGGTTTAATTATTATATCTATTTAACGTTATTCTTGCTCTTTGGAGTAGTTTCTCGATTTGGAAAGTATTTTTATGACAAATAAATTTAACACTGATTTCCTTATGAGTTTCTTGGCGATTTTATTTTTTTTGATTTCAGTCAGCTCATGTAGCATTTTTGATGTCCCTAACAAGCTCACAGTAAGGGGGCTCGTTAAAGATACCAATGGAGTAGGCCTTAAAGGAGCAGATATTTCATTTCGTAATCCTAAGTGCAGTAGTTGGGGTGTAGATACTGATAGTAACGGTG
Source organism: Halobacteriovorax sp. (assembly GCA_002720865.1). Lineage (GTDB taxonomy): Bacteria > Bdellovibrionota > Bacteriovoracia > Bacteriovoracales > Bacteriovoracaceae. Next base: position 222,462 of record PBIO01000011.1, on the reverse strand, counting down.
TATGGAATCTAGCCTATGTTACGGGCAAGGCTCATAAGGACCAGGAAGAAAAGAAACTAACCTGCCATTATTCTGTGAGCTTAAGAGGATATAAGACTAAAACTGGGAGTTTCACCTATTGCATTTCCGGAAAGTGTACTGGGGATCAACAAGTGGATGTGATAACTGTTTTGGATGAATTATAGAAAAAGTCGCCTATAATTGAGACTGCCTTTTTGACGACATCGCGGCTTTTCCAGCTGATTTGAATTCTGTAATGTCTTATAGCTTGGCGGCTTCTCAGTGTGCTAGTTGGCTTGGGGTGATGCCCAAAAGCATAGGTCTGTGCTTTTTCCACCTGTACTTATGATATAATAGCCTAATGAGTAAAAAAATATCACCAAACTTGATCGTTTTCAATGGAACCTCTAGTTCTGGAAAGTCTTCTATAGCTCATATATTGCATAGGAAGCTGTTAAACCCACCTCGTCTTTTAATTAAGCTTGATGACCTTCTTTATCGCTTACCCCTTTCTGAGATCAATAGAGATGAATATCGAAAGCTATGTGATCCATGTCACGATACTCTAAGCGGATATACTCTTTCTGCTATAAAAAGCGGACTTCTATGTATTGTTGATACCGTTTTTGAAGAGGGATGCTTTGAGAGGTTTAGCAAAAAACTTAGTGGTGTTAAGCCTTTTTATATAAAGGTTTTTTGTCCTCTCGAAATCCTTAAACAACGTGAGGCTGAAAGAGGAGACAGAAAAATCGGTACTGCAGAAGGACAATTCGATATAACACATTTAGGAATAAAATATGATTTAGAACTGGATACTTCAAAGCTCTCTCCTGAAGAGTCTGTATCGAAAATTCTAAGAATTGTTGAATAGAATATGAAGAGATAAGAGACTAAATGACGTACATTTTAAGGAAAGGATTAGAAATGAAATGTATTGAATGTAACAACAGACTATCGTTATCTGTATTTACTAATCCATCATTTACTACCTCCACTTTCAAATGCAGAAAATGCGACACCATCTATGAAGCGAGATTTAAAACGACATGGGAAAATATTTTACTATACTTAGTGACCATTGGAATTGTTGGAACTACCGTTTACTGGTCCGATAGGAATTTAGGTGTCGGACCGACTTGGATATTACTCCTTACCCTAATACCAGTTATTGCCTATGGAGGATCAGAGTTAGTGCTAAGACTTGGAGTAGTTGAGAAAAAAAACCTTTAACTTTTTTGGTCAAACAACTAGAGCTGGCTTATATGCATTATAGATTGGCCTTATTCTAGTTTCTGGGAACTGGCTTTAACTATATAAGTTCTTTTTTACCAGTGGATAGCCGAATCTTGTATTGTTTAATGATTCTGGGGGCTTACAACGAGTAAAAAATTCTAAAGAAATACAAAATATTTACTTAGAGTATTCTAGAAAGTAATAAGTATGAAACTTTTAAAATACTTGGGTAAAATATGAGAAACCTCTTCTTAGTCTTTAGTGTAATACTTTCTACTTCTGCATATAGCAACTCCTGCTTCCAAATGAAAGGAAGTGAGCTTGTAAAGTATGTTTGTAACTCTGAGCATGTCAGTATTCCAAGCTATGTGAAACGAATAGGAAAATCTGCTTTTATTCAAAAAGGAATAAAGAGTGTTTTTATTCCTAATAGTGTAACCGAAATTGGAGACAGTGCATTTATGTGGAACAGGCTTTCGGAGATAACTATTCCCGATAGTGTTCTTAAAATTGAAGATAATGCATTTTCAGCTAACGGACTTTCTTATGTTGAACTGCCAAAAAACATTAAGTCTATAGGTGAAAGCATATTTTCAAGTAATAGAATCAGTAGCTTTAAATTTCCAAAACACATCACGACATTACCTAAGTGGATTTTTTCGCGTAATGATTTTAAAACTCTAAGGTTGTCTTCAAATATAACAAATATTGGAAATGGAGCCTTCTCCGAAAATGGAATGACATCACTTCATTTAACAGATAATGTTCAAGTTATTTCAAAGAATGCTTTCACATCAAACCAGTTAACCGAGGTTAGAATTCCTAGTGGTGTAGTTGAGATTGGAGATTATGCATTTAATAACAATAAAATTAAATCTCTCAAATTCCCAAAAAACGTCTCTAAGTTTGGGACTATGATTTTTGCAGATAATGAAATTGAAACGCTCGAAATTCCTGAGGGAACGAAAATAATTCCTGATTTTGCTTTCTTTAATAATAAAATTAAATCCTTAAATATACCTGATAGTGTTGGAGAAATTCAATTAGGGGCCTTTAGTAATAATGAGTTGACTAATGTTAAGTTACCAAGCGGGTTGAAAAGGATAACAAACGTTTCATTTATGTTTAATAAACTGAGAAGCATAGATATACCTTCTTCAGTTGAGGTTATTGAAAGAGCTGCTTTTACTAATAATGAACTTCAATATCTTGATATACCTTCCGGCGTAAAACTAATTGAGATGGATGCCTTTGAAAGTAACGAAATATCTTCATTAACAATCCCTAAGAGTGTTGAAAAAATAGGTTCAAGGGCATTTGAGAATAACAAATTGACTAAAGTTATTATTCCCAAGTCGACAAAATACGATGTTCTTAGCACTTTTGACTTTAGCGTAGATATTATTAAAGAATAGTTAGTTAGATTCGACTAGTTCTCTAACGAATGGATTTTCTTTGAGAAAGATATCTTTAAAATCTAGGTCACTGACTCTATAGCCTTCTTTTAGTTTCTTGAATGTAATATCAACAGCTGCTTCAATTAATATATCTTTGCTTTCCGGATGCAACTTTTCGATCACTTTCATCATCGCTTTGGCCATCGTTTTAGAGCCCATTTCACGTTCTAACGCTTTATAAATTATTAAGCGTCCATAAGACTGTATAGATGTGTATTCTTTTGAAATTAGTGCTTGAATCTCATTCTGGTTTTGTTCAAGAAGGAACTCGCAATCTTTTTTCTCTTCAGCTTTAAATTTCTCCTGTCTACAATATTCTTGAATAAGACTTTTGATATGAGTTCTTTTTTGAAAAGGCTCTTCAAGGGGGATATCATCGAGGAAGCTGTTTGTTTGTGTTTTAGAATCAGTTGGTTGAGCTTCTAAATTTGTGAGGGGTATGTTTTTTGAAATTGTTTCAGTTTTCTTAAAACTGTCGGCATCATTCTTCGTTGAGAAGATAAGTATCGATGTAGTTATTATTGCTAGTGTTAAGGACCATTTAAGCATTGGATTTTATTATACTCCGATTTTTTTTTTATTTTGTGAATTCAATTTCCCTGTTTTCAATAGATTAAGTGATTTCTTGTGCAGTTTTAGGTCTGTGAGTCGCTAAATGCCCCCACAGAGCACGACTCACAGACCAAAAACGACAGCATACTGATTAGACAAAATTTCAAATTTCTGTATGGTTGAAATACGGATGATCTTGAATCTTTGAGAAGGATCTCAAAGTAATTTACCAACATTTTAATAAGCCAAATCGTTGATTCAACGAAAAGGCACAACTATGCCCTGTTGGGCAAGAAGGAGAAAATATGTTGTTTGAAATGATTGAGTCCTTAATAGATGCTCTTGTTAACCGTTTTTTTTCGTTATTTAGCTTGAAATCAAAGGATAACTTTAAACCCAAAATTACTGAATTGATGGTTTTGGAAAATTACAATCAAAATCTGGTATATGATAAATCTTTTGGTTTTTCAGAAACTTATAAAAAAGAAATTAATGGAAAGTCTCTAGAAAAAGGATTGCACTCACTTGTAGTTGGTTCTACGGGATATGGTAAATCAACACTTCAAAGCCTTTGTCTAAGGGATGATGCTTCACTAGGAAAAAGTATTATTTCTATTGATCCCAAGGGGGATTCTAAGGGATGGAACCTCTTTGAGAAGATCTGTGTAGACGAAAATAGAGTGCCAATCCGTATTGGTGAGTTAAATTCAATAGATATATTGAATGAGGGGTCTACAAATCAAATTGCAGACAAAGTCCATAGTTCTTTTGAATGGTCGGAGCAGTATTATAGTACAGTAGCCTTAAGGGCCCTAAGAATGGCTATTTCAAGACTTAGGCTAAGAAAAGAAAAAATAGATTTTAAAATATTAATGGAAGAAGTTCGTGAGCTATGTAATACGGATGAATTTAATAAAAGAGATTTGGAAGGACTTTTAAATAATCTCGAAAATATCGTTTTCTCCGACCTGAATAAGTATTTCAGCCCTTATGGTAAATCGATTAGGGAATATTGGAAAGATGGTTCATGCATATACATTTCACTATCTAAATTAGGCTACCCCAGCACTTCAAAAGTAATAGGGAAGCTTATTCTAAATGAGATAAATCAAACGGTTTTTAAAAAGTATAATGAAGTAATTGACCCTAGTGAACCTGCTCTGGCAGTTTTTATCGATGAACTTTATTCATTTATTACTGATGAATTTATAGAACTTTTAAATAAATGTAGAGGTGCTAAAGTTGAATTGAATATGGCCTTCCAGACACCTAGTGATATAAAAAGAGTTAATACAGATTTAATGGATCAACTTTTCGAAAATACTAATAACTGGTTTATTATGAATCAAAGGGTCGATAATTATGTTAATTATCTATCCAAAGCAATTGGTACAAGGACATCGGTCAAAAAAACTGAAAGAGTAGACCAGGGAGAAAGGACAGGGTCTTTTAGTGAGCGGGAAGTAGAAGAGTTAATTGTTCATCCTAATGTAATAAAAAGGCTCGACATTGGGCAATGTATACATCTTCAGCAAAGACCATTTTCTGTAGACCTAATTAAGCTGAATCATATCGAGGCACCTGAAAATCCAATGACTCTAGCTGAGATTGTCTTAAAAGACTCTGATCCAGAGATATTTGTATGAAAGTAAAATTTGTTCCTTATGGAGTATATTTAGATATTCTCTCTGCAGTAGGTAGGTGGAAGGTTCTTGACTATAGTGGAATCAGTGAATTTTGCGGCCATGATTTGAAGTATAAAAACCTGGCTTCAAAAGTTAAAAAGCTAGAAAATGCCGAATTGTTAAAAAGTATCTTTGCTGAAAAAAAGAAAAAATACTTGTTCTTATCTCATATGGGCTCTCAATTAGTACCAAAAGGAAGCCCGTATGATGTCGAGAATGCAAGTCTGCACCATGATATTCTAGTTGTGAGAATACTTCGATATCTAACTAATTTTGAGTCATTTCATGCTCCAGAAATAATTTCTAAAGAAGTTCTTGGTGGTGTAGAGCCTGATGCAGTTATCCAAGGTATGAAAAATGATAAAAAATATTCTATGGCGATTGAAGTAGAATTGACTCAAAAAAGTGAAAAGCGAGTAAAGGAAAAACTTTCTAAATATGGGCAAGATAGAAGTAGCCTATATTGTCTGTATATTACTCAAAAGAAGTCCCTCTATAGGACCTATAAAAGATTTTTAGAAGAAATGGATACCATGGTTCAAGCAAAGGTATTTCTTCTTCTTGATGAAGGATTGATCGGTTCTGAGATCAATTTTACTGGAAAGCAGGTCTTTTTCAAAGGTGAAACAAAAACCTTTGAAGAGATTTTTCTTTAGCTGAGCAATAGAAACTTTTTAGAAATGAATTGAACAAAAAATTACCCTGCCGAAATTATTTAGTGATTTCTTATGGATACGTCCGTCCATTTTTGACCCTCCCCCTCCCACCAGTGGAATGGAAAGGGTCATAAATAAACGAACTAACAATAAGAAAAGAAGATAATTCGGCAGGGAAGTTAGTAAAGGAGAAAAAGATGAATGATTTTAAATCAGAAGAAATTAAGAAAAAAAGAGGAAGAAGGCCAAGAGGATTTAGAGAAGAGTATGTTTTAGACAGATCTAAGAGCAAGTTTTATGTGGACTTAAGAAAGGATAGAAAAGCCTTAGAGAAAGTTTTTAAACTCTTAGAAGAAACCAATAAAAAAGACTTTGGATGTGAGATTACCTTTAAGGAACTTGCTATGTACGCCTTAGGGAAACTTACTGAAAAAGACATAGAAAAGATTAAAGAAAGCAGTCTAAGTGAAATGGAAAAAGTGGAAAAGTCTTTGAATGAGTACAATGAAAAGAATGGAACCAACTTAAATCTAGGCGAATATCTTGTTAAGAAATTAAGTATTTAATTGAGGAGACTAATATGGTTGAGAAAACACCAGAGACAGGATATGGTAACAACACCTCGAAAGGGGAATCGTTCTTTAACATTAACAATCGAAGATGGTTGACGACAAAAGAAGTGGCTGAGTACTTGGGCCGTAGTATCGACGCTATTCACATGTTGGTGAGTAGAGGACAACTGCGAAGCCGAAAGTACTTGGGGAAATTGTACTTTGATCGTGAGGAGATAGATTACCAATTGGAAACTTCCAAATTCAAAGGAGGTTAATATGGCAATCAAGTCTTATATAGAAAACAGCGAGAAATACTATAGCGTGTATGTTCACGTGAGGAGTAAGTCTCAAAGAAAGAAACGAATTCAAAGAAGTGCGAAAGGCATTAAAACAATGGCCGAAGCCAAGAAAGTCGAAAAAAAGCTACTTAAGGAAGCCAGTTACGAAGCAGCGAAGCTGGATGGTAACGGTGTCTTTTGGGAAGATATTGTTCACCTGTGGAATGTCGAAATGAAGGCAGGATATATGGGAAACATGTCGCCAAGGTCAATCCAGGAGTACAATTCAACAATTGGAAAATGGACGACGCCTTGGAATAAGATGCCGGCCTCATGTATTACGAGGGCAGATGCAAGAGACCTTCTGAAAAGGATGGATGAAGAAGGGCTTCGGAAATCTTATCAAAAGAAGGTCTGTAATATCATCAGCCGAGTTTATGAATGGGCCATTGAGTTTCGCTATATCTCAGATGCAGAACGCTCTCCATTAAGAGGGTTTGTATTTGAGAAGCAGGAAGAAAAAGCTCCGGACATCTTGAGCCTAGAGGAGATCACCAAGTTTTTGGGATTGGCCAAGGCCTTGTCTCATCCTTGGTATCATATCTGGGCCTTTGCCGTATTAACGGGGATGCGTTCAGGAGAACTCTATGCTTTAAAGTGGGAAAAGATAGACTTAGAAAAGAATCTGATTCTTGTAGATAGTTCTTATGAAGCTAATCTTAAAAGGATTGGACCTACAAAGGGACGCTATTGGAGAACAGTTCCTATTAATGAAAGTCTAAGGGCATTAATCCTAGAGCTTAAAAGTGGACCTAATAAAGACGGGGAGGGTTACATCCTCCCTCGTTCTAAGACTTGGGATAATGGAAATCAGGCCCAGCCTTTAAAAGAGTTCTTAAAGTCTATCGGTATCAATCCAATCAAATTTCATGCACTAAGGGCATGCTTTGCCACCCAGATGCTGGCCAGTGGAGTACCAAGTCCAGTGGTTATGAAGATTGGTGGTTGGAAGAATACCAAGACCATGGATATCTATCTAAGGCTTGCAGGAGTGGATACTAAGGGCGCCACAGAGTGCCTTAACTTCCTCTCTGAGGAGCCTGTCTTGTCTGGGAATGTGGTTAGCTTCACAGACTTCAAAAAGAGCTAATGTGAAATCATCCGGAATAAGTCTTGCTGGCTAGTTTGTGCTAGTTTAGGCTTTAAGTATTGTTAATTATGGGGCTTAGGCACGCCCCGCCATTCCAAAAAAACTGTGTAGCACGTGGGCTGGCAGGATCTAAAATTCTTAACTCTTTTAAATTTGAAAAATTTCAAAACTGCAAATCCTCCGGTTCAAATCCGGCCGTCTCCTCCATTTGAAGCTGCTAGTGCTGATGAACATAATATTAGGAAATTGGGGCTTTGTAATCTTGAAATAAATTGACCAAAGTATAGTTACTTGATGCAGTCTGTCGGATTATTTTGTAGTCAACAAGCCTCGATCCAGATACCCTTAACCCATCGAATATTAAGGAATTTCTCTATGCCACATTATCAAACCCATTCTGATCAACGAGCTCCCGCAATAAATAAAGCTATCCTTAAATTGGCTGAAATGGAGAGTGCAGAAAGAGGGGAGATTTTCACACGCTCAGAAGTGGTCGAGTTCATTTTGGATTTATCTGGCTATATGACTACAAAACAATTGTGGAAATCTACAATTTTGGAGCCATCGTTTGGTGGGGGAGATTTCCTTAAAGAAATTACGAAGAGGCTTCTTAAATCATACATATCGAAGAGCAAGTCTTTAGAGGGTGCATTTGAAGATTTGAAAGATTCTGTCCGTGCCGTTGAACTATACAAGCCTTCTTTTGAAAACACCAAATTGGAATTGATTGAGTTAATTTGTAGTCTGGGCCTTGAGCCAAAAGTAGCTAAAAAGCTTGTTAATCAATGGCTTCGAAATGATGATTTTTTGCTACACGACTTAGATATTAAGAAGTTTGAGTATGTAGTAGGTAATCCACCTTACGTTAGGCAAGAAGAAATTGATAATGCTTTACTTGCTGAATATAAGACAAGGTTTAACACAATCTACGATAGAGCTGATTTATATGTTCCCTTTATTGAAAAAGGCCTTTTGCTTTTGAAAGAAGAGGGGAGTCTTGCATTTATTTGCTCTGACCGATGGATGAAAAACAAATATGGTGGACCACTTCGTGGACTCGTTTCTAATAATTTCCACCTCTCGTGCTTTGTAGATATGTTTGCAACAGATGCATTCCATGATGAAGTTTCAGCTTATCCTTCGATTTTTGAGATTAAAAAAGAAACTTGCAAAGGAAAACCTACAAGAATTTTAAATAAAAATTTGAAGGATTCGAAGGAATTTAAATTTAAAAAACTTATAAAAAATAACTCGTTCTATGAAATTCCTGAACTAGTTGATGGAAAAGAACCTTGGATATTAGACCATCCCGAAGAGCTAAAGCTTTTGCGAGAAATTGAGTCTAAGTTTGAAAAAATTGAGGATTGTGGCTGTAAGGTAGGTATTGGTGTAGCAACTGGAAATGATAAGGTCTTTATTAGGAAAGGGAATGAAGTAGATATTGAGAAGTCCAGAAAGCTACCATTATTAATGGCCAAAGAAATGAAATCTGGGGAAATCGACTATCAGGGAACAGTTTTAGTTAATCCTTATGATAAAAACAGCAAACTAATTGACTTGGAAAAATATCCTAAAACAAAAAGATATTTCGAGGAAAATGCCGAGCTTTTAAAGAAAAGGCATGTTGCTAAGAAAAATCCTGCAAAATGGTATAAGACGATAGATAAAGTCACTTACGAGCTAACATCTAGGGAAAAGCTCTTAATTCCAGATATTAAAGGAAAGGCGAATATTGTTTACGATAGTGGGGATTATTATCCTCATCATAATCTTTACTTTATAGTTTCAAACTCTGATTGGGATCTTCAGGCCCTCCAGTCAATTTTGAAATCCGACCTCACTTTGTTTTTTATATCCAAATACTCATTGAGAATGAGAGGAGGATATTTAAGGTACCAAGCTCAATATCTAAGGAGATTAAGGATTCCAGAGTTTTCATCAATTACTAAATCCCAAGTAAATAGGCTGAAGAAGTACTCATCCGGGGAAAACTTCCAACTGCTTAATGAATTGGTCTACGAAATTTATGGTCTTTCTAATAAGGACCAGAAATTGATCACAGAGACTGTGAAGAGAGTATAAAACATGAGCATTGAAATAGGGTTTTATAAAAAATATACCTCTTCAGCAGTAAAGCATTTTTGGGTAACTAGAGATTCTGCAACTAAAAAAAACAAAGAAGAAGGAAAAGCTGACCAGGGGAACAGGGGAGCTGTTACCGCCGGTAAAAATATGGATGGTTTCCTAGAGCTCATTAAAAAAACTGTTGAGAGTAATGGACTAGAGGCTTCCTGTGTTTTAACAGATGGAAGAACAAATTTGACATTGCCTGGCTTTTTTAGACCTACTAAAAACTGGGATGTTTTAGTCATTGATGGCGAGAATCTCATTGCCGTTATTGAATTTAAATCGCAAGTCGGATCTTTTGGTAATAATTTTAATAACCGATGTGAAGAAGCTTTAGGGTCTGCCACAGACTTTAACGTCGCATTTAGGGAAAAAGTGTTTGGAAAAAATTTTAAGCCTTACTTGGGCTATTTGATGTTAGTTGAGTCAAATCCTAAATCAGTAGCACCCGTCAGATGCAGTTCTCCTCACTTTTCTGTTCTTGAAGAGTTTGAAGGAACTTCCTATATCGAAAGGTACCAGATTTTTTGTGAAAAACTTGTTCGAGAGGGGTTATACGATAATGCAGCGTTAATATGCTCTGATTATGAAACCGGCCTAAAGGGTAAGTACACTGAACCAAATGAATTCAACTCTGTTAAAAACTTGATTAGTGGTTTAGCTGCAGCTGTATCAGCTTATGTTGCATCTAAATGATTTGCCCACCTATGCATTAGCATTTCTATCCATACTTTAGCAGTTTTTACTTCTACTCTCAGGCTTTGATCTGGGGTTCCACTGTTTGTAGCATGTCGGGCTTTTAGTCCACCAAGTGCTTCATTATTGGCCGTAGCTTTAAATTTCTTTGTTGATTTAACAACTAATGAAGGTGCGCCTTATGTAAGATTTAATCTAGCTCAGTCTGGGCCTAATCAGGTCTTTTTAAATGCGGTAGATTCTTTTGACCCTTATGAGTTTATAGGAATGACTATTGATTGGGGTGATGGAAGCGAGCCAGAAGAAGCTGAGAAGTATTTCTTTACTCATAACTACGCTTCAAGTGGAACTTATAACGTAACGGTTAGCATGACGAGTGAATCAGGGTTAACAACAAGTTTATCAAAAGAAATTACAGTTGATAGCACTGACCCCGAAATGCTTAATCCAGTTGCGAACTATGAGGTCTATGTAGAATTTGAAGGAGAAAATACGGGTCATGTTAGATTTTTAGAACAATACTCAGGAAGTCCCAATGGTGAAATAATTAGCTACCACTGGGCGTATGGCGATGGCTCAACAGGGACGGGATCTGACGTTGTTCATTTCTATAATCCTGGGGTTTACTTTGCAACTTTAACAGTTACAGATTTTGCAGGAAAAACGGATTCACAAACTCAGCGAGTCGTTGTGACTGAATCCGGTGCTGATCTAATCGCAGAAGTATCATGTTTTTCAGATAACAATGCAGGCGATTTTATTTGCGATGTTCTCTCAGTTGATAAAACAGAAGAGTTAACAGAAATTCAAATGAATTGGGGTGATGGTACGATTGAAATACTCGCCGCCGAAGATGGAGTATTTAGCGAAAATAGATTTACTCATCAGTATGAAGCAAATGGCTCTTATCTTGGCGTTGCTACCGCTATTACATCAAGAGGCGATCAGGTAAGCTCTAGTGTCACTCTTATTAAAGCAGAGGATAATGCACCTATCGCGATGTTATCTTGCTCTCTTGTTAATTTTGATGAAATTGAGTGTAACCCTAATGGCTCAAGTGATGATTTAGGAATATCAGAATACAATTATAATTTTGGTGATGGAAATACTCTAGTTTCAAATGACGGAAGTCCTGTAAGGCATACTTATTCTTTTGCCGGAATGAAAACGATCTCCTTACAGGTTGTTGATACTTCTGGACAAGTGAGCGCACCTGTTCAAGCGCAAGTAACAATAGAAGACATTCCTGTGATTTCTATTAACTGCCTTCAAGGTGAAATAAGGGAAGTTGATTGTTCTTCAACCAGTAGCCATTTTGGGAATACGGTTAGTTCTTACTCTTGGATTGTCAGTAACGGAGATTCCTACACAGGTGAATCAGTTAGTTTTTCTGTTTCAGATGATAACGACCTAACGGCCTCACTTAGAATTGATTTTGATAATGGCTTTTTTGTAGAGAAAGATAGCCTCTCTTTAGAATTTAAAAAAGCACCTATTCCTGATGCCTTTATTTCAGAACTACCTTTCCTAGCGAATCCAAATACTTCTTTTTCAGCAACTTCTGATCTATCATCTGCTGGAGATTCAGCAAATATTATTCAAAGGACTTGGAAATTAAATGATGTAGAGTATTCAAATGATGAGTCCGTGATCTTTGAAAATCTTCCTCTTGGAACTCACGAAGTTAGTTTAACAATAATAAATGAGTGGGATAACTCATCAACAATGACAAGAAATGTTCTTGTTAATGGTATTCCTCTTATTGGATTAAATACTGAATCTTTTGTAGGGACTGTACCATTTGAAATAAGCGTAGACGCTTCAACGAGTACAGACCCAGAGGGAAAAAGCCTAACCTTTACTTGGACAGATGAAGATGGTGAAGAATTTAATAGTGGTATTTTTAACAAAACCATTACGACCACAGGAGAAAAAATACTCTTTTTAAAAGTTAGCGATGAAGATGGCTCTTTTGCCGAGGCACAAATACCAATCAATGCAAGTGCTGGCCCAGCGTATATTGGAGAAGAAAATGAATTTACTGCGATTGTAGGAAGAGAGTTTTCATTTACTCCAAGATTTGAAAGTAATACAACTAGCGGTGTAGCATCTTTCAACTTATCTATAGTAGGTAATCAAGTAAATCATAGCTTTGATTCTCTGACTGGTGAGTTTACGTTTACCCCAGTAGTATCAGAAGTTGGAAAAATTGAGCTTGTTTATGAAGTAACTAAAGATAATTTTACATTTAATAGAAGCATATTTGTCGATATTGTTAACCCAACTGTGATATTTCAAGCAAGTAATGTTTCATCTGGCCAAATTCTACAGATTAATGCTCCCGGCACACTGGAACACGGTCTAGAGCTTGAATTTGAAGATGGGTTAACTTCACCTGTTGATTTAACGGTTAAAAAAGTAGAGTCAAACGAATCAACGAAGATTTTTTTTGAAACTGTTCCTAAATCTAATGTCTTTTTGCATTTATCAAACTTAAATGAAAGTTACAGATATACAATAACGGGTAGAGATTTAACTTCTGATGGACTGTTTCATAGTCGATTTGATCCTCAAGAACAAACTATTCCTATTAATAAGTCACAAGGAATATGTCCATTTGGGTTTAGTAGCTTACAAGAAGCATTAAACTACACAATAATAACTATTGACTACGGCACACCGGGCTATAGTGAATTTAAATATGAAAAAACCTATAAAGGGGTTCAGATAATTTCAGATAGACCAGATATAATAGATGAAAACTTTAATGAGAATATGAGATATTTAATACGAGCAATTCAAAGAAATTATACAAGTAACTTAGGTTTACCAAAAACAATATTCTTGAGTTCAAGAAAAAATAATCTTTCAGGTAATGGGATTGGCTCCGTCTCAAAAACAGGCGCATATACAGAGTCAACAATTTTCTTAAATGGTGAGTATAATGCCACTAATTTTCGTAAATCAATAGACGTATTATTGATACACGAATTAGCACATATAGACCAATTTAATACGATTGGATGCAGGGAAAGCACTCCTACTGACGCCGCTCGTGAGTCTATTGCTGAAGACATTGCGATAAATGGAGTTATGGGTGCTTATCCTGATATCGCTAAAAGATATATTAACGACGTTGTATTCGAAGATCGTAGTTATTATTCGACCGTTCCTTCTCTTTTAGCAAATGGACTAGAAAGTACTAAAAAACGCTCTATTCGCTGGTATGAAAAATACCTCTTTTGGGACTTTATGCCTGAAGGTCATATTTCTTTTATAAATGCTATAAGAGATGGCTTTGAATTTGAGACAGAAAATGAAACGATGATAGCCGAGTTTCAAAAGAAAAAGGTTGAAGAAAAAGGAATTGAATCTTTACAACTAGCTAAAGTTGAAACATTGATAGAAGTTTTAAAAAGATCAAATAATCAAGGAAGCAGACCAGAGAATAATATTGATAGCTATATCGGTACTTCAAGCAATAAATTTGACTTAACAAAAGGTGGACAAAACATTGGTCCATTAGGACTAACAATTAGAGAATTTAACTATACGGATAGCACTGGAGCTGGCTGTAGTAACTATGTAGGGCAAAGTGATAATGGTGATGGAACATTGATAAATGTAGGCAAACAAGATAAAGACCTTGTCATCTATTCTATAAACAAACTTTCTGCGACTGACGGAGAAGACAGTATATTCAATATATCCAATGATTCCCTTCAACTGACAACAGTATTTAATAATGAACTTTATTATCTTGCTCGTTGTATAACAAATATAAATACAGGAAATTTTTCTTCTCCAACTTTTGAACTAGGTGTCTTTAATAATAGTTTATCTGATAAGAGTATTAATTTTAAAACAAAGAAATGGAATTTAAGATCAGTTATAAGTAACTTTGATGTTGATAGAGTGGACATTAATGGAGATGGTAAGAGTTTTAGATTTAATGTTACGGCATCAGGCTCAACTTCAGAGGATACTTTTGGTAGAAATGTTCTTTCTTACAGGTGGCTTGGAGGCTTCAGCAGTGGAAACAGTGGTGGATCATCGTTTTCTGGATATTGGGATATCGCTTGTGGAAGTACAAGAGATCTTGAGTTAAAATTAAGAGTAGAAGATCACTTTGGCTCTAAAGATAAAACTAAAACTTTTAGTGGGGTGACCCCTGATTGCCCAGAAGAGTAACAGAGGATAGATTATGAAATACACAATCATTATTTTTGCAACTATTATTATGGGCAATCTTGCTTTCGCAACACCTTTATGCCCTAGATTAAATAAGAAGCAAATGGTAGCAGAGTCACAGTATGTTATTGAAGTGAATGTTACATGGTCTGGCTCCGATTCTGGATTTGCACTATCTGATTTAGTATTTTGGCATTACATCACAGGTAGAAATATATCTATAGAGTCAGATGTTATACGAGTTTTTAAAGGAAAAAATAAATTTGGAAAAAAATTTAATTTTAAAGTTTGGGAAGATCGAATGACCGAAACACCATATCAACTTTTTAAGGGTGATAGATTAATACTTTTTCTTCGAGAAATAGAAGGAGAAATTATTCTCGATCCTAAACTTGAACAGTGCTACAGCAATATCTTAGAAGTCAAAGACTATCACTACGAAGGAACACTAAAACTTTTAAAAGAAAAGTTCAAAAAATAACAAATCCTATTTTAGTGAAAAAGCAAGCTCATTATTAAGAACCTTTTCAGCATACTTTTTTAGTTTTCCTCAACAATCAAAAACTTAGGAAATATTCTAACGTCAGAAACTTCTCTTAGCTGCTGAACGATTAAATCATCGTAGTAAGTTGTAAAGGTGCCCAGGACTGGACTTGAACCATTCCAAATTTGCTTAAAATCCGTCAAGCCCCAATGAACGAGCCAATTTCACGACCTGTGATATTGGTCTAAAAAAGCCGATAAATATCTAAAATCCCATAAAAACGACAGACATCTGACGAATTTTCGTCAAAAGGAGGCTCTATGGCTCAGTATAAGAAATATGATGATTCAATCAAGAAAATGATCATCAAGAGTGGAAATCCTAACCTATTTCCCGAGCTTAATATCCCAAGAACTACAGCTTTGTATTGGATTAGGAGTGCAAAGAAAAGAGTTCGTGTAGGTAATCTAAACTTTAATAAGGCCTTGGAGGATAAAATTGAAAGACTCGAAAAAGAGCTACAAGAAGAGAAGGCAAAAAATTTATTCGTTCAAGAATTGTTAGCTAACCTTACGGGGGTCAGAGATGTCTATAACCTCAAACAAAATAGGGAAAAGATAATTGATATTATAGATAAGTATCGTAAATGGATTTCTTTATCTGCGCTCTGTCGGTGCATGAGAATCAGAAGTGATAAGTATTATAGATTTAAAGTCGAAACGAAGGGCTGTCCAAAAATAAGTTTTAACAAGTGTAAAATAATGGCGCCCAATCAAATTACATTCGCGGAACAAAAGAAAGTTCAAGAAATGGTTGCGGACCCTAAGTTATCTCACTTGTCAGTAAAAGGTCTTCAATATCATGGTTTTCGCCATGAGAATCTCTATTTTGGTTATGACTGTTGGAGAAAATATGCACGAGAGTTTGGTCGTAGACCAAGAAAGAAAAGAAAACGAAAAAGGGCGAGATTGGGAATTAGAGCCTCTAGGCCAAACGAAATTTGGCATATTGATGTGACTTACTTTCGACTAAGAGAAGGTCGGAATGCTTATGTTCAAGTTGTAATGGATAACTATTCCAGGAAGATCATTAATTGGAAGGTCAGTCTTAAGAAAGGACAAGCCATGACAATTAAGAACCTGAAAGGGGTGATAAAAGAGAGTCAACCGAATTTTCTGATGAGTGATGGTGGAGGAGAAAATACTGGAGGACAAGTCCGACAGCTATTAGTTGGTAAAAATATTACGAAAATGATAGCGAGAAAAGATGTGATCTTTTCGAATTCTATGGTTGAGTCTTTTTTCAGTGTACTTAAGAATAGGTTCATTAATAAATACCAGCCTATCACCTATGGAAGGTTGTATAAAAAGGTCAAAAGAGCGGTTGAGTTGTTCAATAATATGCCAACTTCCACTTTGGAAGGTGCAACTCCGATAGAGATATATGACGAAAATATCTGTCAGAAAAAACTTAAACTTGAGCTTAGGGTCAAAAGAGAGGAGTGGAAATACTACAGACCTAAGATAAATAAACACTGTAACTCTGGAAAAGAGTGTGGCTAAAGTGTGTTTCGGACTCTAGGCAACCTCACGCCCCGCCATTTAAAACATGGAAGGTTAAGTTTTTAGCTAGTTAGATTAAATCTTTCTTTAAAGTCTTCGTAGCATTGTTTGCAGACCCAAGGATATCCATTTTCAGTTACGTACCCTTCTTTTAAGGCCTCTTCAATTATTATAGAGAACTTTTCTCCACAGAAATCGCAATGATCGTGGTCATCACCAACTTGAGGACTATATTGGCGAAAATATAGTTTTAGATTGTTAAAATCAATTGATTGAGGGCCAATCCTCCAATCATCATCACCCTGATACTTGTCATTTTCTTTTATTTTTTTGAAGTATTGTTCTTTGTGATCGATCTTAACCAATTTTTTGACTTCTTCATCGTGCTTCATATCAGCTTTAAGAACAACGTAGGCAAATTTAATGATCAGTATGATTTTTATTACTAGCAAAGCATTTCTAGGAATATCAAAAAATATTGCAAGAATTGTTACAAGAATAAGTATAGCGAGAAAACCAAACAGATACTTTGAGTAAAAAACAACTGGTATCCACCAGCTCTCACATTTTAACCTTGATATCTCCATGCAATTTGGACAGGTGTGCTTTCCGGTTACGGCACCAAAATAACGTTCTCTAGTGAGTGGAAATTCATGTGAACAATATGGGCATCTCATTAAAAGATTTTATCATAAATCCCAGTAGATTTTTCTTGCATAAAGAATACTTGTTACATTGTAACATTTTTGACGCTATTAAAAAACGAATAGATGCCGTCTGGGATTGTTTTAAAAGTGAATTTGTTACAATGTAACTTGTTTTTGGGCAGTGGGGAATGGGTATTGTCATAAGATTCGGGGATGAGAATCGGAGACAATATGAGGAATTTGATCGTTGTTTTTGTGATGGCCTGTATGTGCTTTGAGCTTTTTGCGAGGGAGAAGAAGTACTTTCTTGAGAGGAGTGTGGAGGAGCATAAGGAAATGTACCGGGAAGGTTGGTATATTGTGCCAGCGACGAAAAAGAATTTTAAGGAAATTTATAGGGATGTGAGTAAGACTACGCCGAGGGCATGGGCGGAGTTTGCGGCGAGCTTTAAGAAGGATTCGGCGGAGTTTGTGGCCTTTCAGAAGGAGCATCCGAAAAAAGCGCTTCAGACACTTAAGAAGATAAATGAGTTTTCTAAGAGAACTTCTAAATCGATTCGAAAGGAAACGAGAGAGTTGAGCCGGAGCGAGTGGGAGTTTTCAAAAAATAATTTTGGGAAGGCCAAGGAGCATTTTGTTCTTGGGCATGTGAAATTTGTAAACCGCATGGAAAAGGATCTTGAGGCCATAGTGAACTCACCTCGTAAAACGAGAGATGAGATCTCTGGTGATATCAAAAACTTTAAGAGATTTATAAGGAAATTTAGAAGTAAGAAAGGGAGCGAGGTTGATCGTTCTTGGAAAGGTAGTTTAAAAAAGGCCAAAGCCGAATTTGAAGATCAGTATCATAAGTCTGGAAAGGCATCCAATTCTATAACAGCAATTCCAAAAGTTTTATGGGGCTACTTGAAGTGGGCCTATTATGGAGTGGTTAAGCCTAGCGGAAGAAATTTGAAAAAAGGTGGGGGGATGGTTCTCTTTCCTCCTGTCGTGGCCGCAAGTACGGCCTACCGAGGTGTAAGTAATTTGGGTGGAGTTTTATTTCACACGGGTAAATTAGGAGTCCATGTATTATCGCCCTATGTAGAGTCTGGAGTTTATGCCTCACTTGGTATTTTAGGAGCCGCATCAGTGATGCCAACTTATGTCGGAGGACATGGACTTTCTGCATTTAACCGCGTGGTGATAAGTTCAGCTGGAGCAGTTACATCTGGGAGTCAGGTCATAGGAAGCTCAATGATTGGAACTGGTAAGCATGTGGGGTCTATGTTTTATAATTTTGGAAAGGCCACTGGGAAAACCGTTTTTACTACATCTAAGTCAGCAATGGTACTTGGTTATAATGCCATGGTGGCGCTTCCTGCCCATACTGTTTTAATGTCCATGGGAGCAGTTCTTGCTGTTGTCGTGGATGGTCCCGATCTTGTTATCGCCTCAATTAGAGGAAAGGATAAAAGCTTAAATAAGCTTCCGGCCGGTACCGCTCTTGATGTGAGTAAGCTTGAAAAGAGCGGTTATAAGGTGGAAGTGATTTTAAAGGATAGCGAACGAGTAAAGGATGTTATTGACGGAGCAGTAGAAGATTTAAAGGAGAAAGAGTAATGAAATTATTTTTCGGTTTAGTTTTTTTATTATTTTCTTTTAATTCTTTTGCAAAGAAAGCGGAAGATCCTCTTAAGTATACTAAGCATCATATGTATTCTGCCCATAAGGACCTCTATGAAAATGGAATGGGACGAATTCCTTTTACGAGTGTGAAAATCATTCCTGCGGCCCCAAGCTATTGGGATTTAGGGCTTGGGATGATGGGAAGTGCTTCTAAGGAGTCTCTTTTACTTGGAATTGATAATGTTGGTGAGTCTTTTAGCTTGATTAAAAAGGGGAGTAAGAGGAGCGCCAAATTTGGGGGAATGATTTTTGACCAGTCCTGGGAATTAACTAAAAGGGTGAATAGGGAATCACAGACAGGAGCATATGAGCTTTTTCAAAAGTCTCTGTCTGCTCCAAAAAGCATTTTTTTATTTTCTTTAGATAGGAGTAAAAAGGTTGGCGTTAAGGTAGATAAGACAGTGGCGAAGATTAAGTCTAGTAGTAGAGAGTCAAGTGCATCGGTTAGCTCTAATATTCTAAAAAATGGAAGAACCAGTGCCTATAAAACAAGAAAGGGGCTTCAAAAAATTGGCAATCATCTATTGGGGCGGTCGACTTTATTTAAGGATAATTTAAAGGAAGCGGCTAAGAAAACCAATCGGACTAGTTCAAAGTCTGCTAAGAAATGGAAGACGAGGGTCATTCAAACGGGAAAGAAAAGCTACTCGATATCTAAAAGTTTTGGAACGAAAACATTCGAAGAATTAAATAAATCAGGAGATAAGTTTTCTTATTTAACAAAGATTGATGGTGAAAGTTTTAATAAATCGATGAAGGAGAGCTCTAGAAAGCTCCTTAGTAGCTTGGACAACATTTCCCATCAAGTTGATGATACTTTAACAAGCTCTTCAAAGAGGCATTTTGATTTAGCAGGAAAGAGCATTGGTACATCTTTTACTTATAAGGGTTTTAAAAGGTTTGATGATAAGTATTCAAAGAAATTAATTCCAAATTATAAAAAAGGAATTACTAGATCAAAGAAAATAAGGGATAAAATCAACGGACCACTGTTAAATACTCTTTCTAATTCATTTTCAAATTTTGGAAGTGATTGGAGTGAGAACAAAAGAAAGATGGATAACTCTTTTGAAGAAGACTTTGGAATTATTGGTTTAGTTACTGGAATTTTTAAATCGACTGGAATTTTAACTAAGGCGATTTTCTATGACTCTTTTTTAAAGCCAGCGACTTTATCTACGGTCAGTATGCTTGGACTAGGAGTTAATAATGCTGTTATTTATCCCTCAAGTCTTATCTTAAGTTCAGCGGCCTCTACCGCTCTTATAGGAACAGAGGTGGTGATCGATTCAACTCAAACGATTGGTGATGTGATTGTTCCTGCTGTTTCAGGTGTTGGTGCCGTGGCCCTCGCTAGTTCTGAGTATCTTGGAGGAAAAATAGGAGGATATGGAGTAAAGGCAATAAAGTATCCTGCTTTTGCTGCGACTCGCGCTCTTGGTTATACGGGCGAATATGCTCAAAAAGGTTTAGGCAAGCTAGTTAAAGGAGGTCTCTATTCGTCAGGAAGAGTCGTTCAAGGGACAGGCTATTTATATGGTTTGACCACTAAGGCTTTCTCTTATCCAGCAGCATTTTTAACGAATTGGTCTGTTTTAGGAACGGGAAAACTGGCCAGTGGTGTTCAGTATGCGTCGGCCTACTCTGGGAGCTGGGCTATTTCGGGAACTGGTCATACAACTAAAGCGATAGGTTATACTTCTGAAAAATTTATTAGGGCCAGTAGTTTTGCGGCCAGTAAACTCTCAAAGTATTCTATTCTTGGGGCCGGCTATACGGCCTCGGGTCTTACTTGGCTTGGAAAACCTATTACTTATATTATAGCTCCAACGGCAGGGGCACTGACGGGAGCGAGCATCGCGACTCTAGGGACGGCCTCATCGGCAGCGTATTGGGGAATTGGAAAAACAGCAGCCCTCGGAACTTCTCTTATTGGTACGACAGGAGCTGGAGTGACAATCGCTGGGGGGGCTATCGGTTCCACGGTCTATGCTGGAGGAGCCATGGCCTATGAAGCAATGAAAGGAATGACCTTGGCGACTGGGGCGTTGACTGGGGGAGGGCTATTGGTTTCTTATGGAAGTGTTGCCCATGTGGCCGGACATGCGGTCCTAGGTGTCGGAGATATCTCTTATTCTCTTATAAGCTTAGAGTTTCCCAAGTATCTTGTGACCCAGTTTAAAAAATCAAAGAAATCTGACGAATTAAATTAGGGATGCTAAAATTTCCTCATGTCAAAATATAAGGAATTTAAACCATTCTTATACACTTCAATCTTAGCGGCTCATTCAAGCAGCTCTGAACAGGGGTTTAGACAAAAGGACGTAAAATATTTTTTAGAAGTCTTTACCAATTGGATAGAGTCCTTATTGCCAGGACCTTCGATCAATATACAAAACACACAAATCAGTAGATTTTTAGAAAAGCTCACTGAGCAAGAGATCTTACGTAAGGAAAATAGTTCTGGCGTACCTATTTATCATTTAACACGTATAGGGCTCCATGAAATTGTATCAAGTTTAGTTTCAACTGATATAAGACCCGTGGCCGGAGGGCTTGGAACCTTTTTATTTCTTTATCACTTTGTGGATGTTTACTCTCATAAACTAGAGAGTATGCTCACAAGTGAAATGGGAAAAGTATCACCAACCTTCCAGATTGAACTTAAGCATTTGTTAAATTCAAAAACGATGCTTGAAAGACAAAAAGAGCATGTGGTTAAAGAGATAGAAAAACTTGAATGGCGAATTAATGAAGCAAGAAAGGCATCAAAGTACGCCAGCAATCTTATTAGTCAAAAAGTTCCACTCGCTGAGGTGGTGGAAAAAGTTCAAGAGTTATATCCCTACGAATTAAATAATCAAAAAACGATGGTGGATCTTTATGAAGGGATTCCCGATGATTTAAAAAAGTTTGAGTTAGAAGTGGCTCCGGTTAAAAGAGCCAACTCAATATGGGTACCCCTTTGTAATCTGTATAAAAGCTATCTCTCGGAGCTAGAAAAACTTAATTCTTAATAATTTCAATTCTCGCAAGGCGTTTTCCGGACATGTCGAGGACCTTTAGGGAGTAGTCATCGATGGTGATGGCGTCGTCCTTTTTGGGGGTGCGGCCTAGTTCGGTGAAGAGGATTTCGCTGATGCTTTCGCCTCTTTCTCCTGAAAGGTTCCAGCCGGTTTCGCGGTTAAAGTCGTGGAGGGAGAGTTTTCCAAGGACTTCGTATTTTTCTGGGGTGATTTTTTTGATTCGCTTTAGCTCGTCCGTGTCGAACTCATCTCTGATTTCTCCTACAATTTCTTCGAGGATATCTTCTTGAGTGATCATGCCCTTGGTGATCCCAAAGGCGTCTTGGACCACGGCCGTATGGATAAGTCCTTTTTGCATACGCGGAAGTAGGGAGAGTATGGGCATCTTTCCTGGCACAAAAAGAACAGGCTTAATAATGTCGTTGATTGTTTTTTTCTTTTCAAGCTCTTCAGAGTTATTGGCACGAACTAAGTCTTTTAGGTGAATGATGCCAAGGACTTTATCTAATGTGTCTTGATAGACGATGGCCCTGGTGTAACGAGACTTACCAAGCTTTTTCTCTGCTTCTTGGATCGAGGTATGCTCTTCTAGGGCGAAGATTTCTGCCCTTGAGATGAGAATATCTTCTGCGTAGAGGGAAGCTGCCGCAGCGGCGGAGCCAATAATTGGAATAGGGGTTCCATCTCCTTTTCGGCTTTTTAATCCTTCCGCAAGTTTCATGATGGCCTCTGCTGTACTTGATTGAGGACCTTCGTTTTGTTTACCCGCAATTAGTCTAACCAGTGGATCAATGGTTCTTTCGTAAACAAAGTGAATAGGAGTAGAGGCTTTATGGATAAGAAATAAGGGAAGAGAGCAGAAGTATCCTAGCTTCCCCGGGTTTTTTGCGGCCACGGACTTAGGAAGGATTTCTGAAAAGATAAGGACAACTAAGGTCATTCCGATGGTTGAGATGATAAGTCCTTTTTGCTCCCCAAAGTAGTAAACCCCTAGGGCCGAGGCACAAGAAGCTCCAAGGATATTAACCACATTGTTTCCAAGTAAAATGGTCACAAGGAGTTTTGCGGGTGTTTTTATTAGCTCTTTAGCGGCCATGATGGAGAGGTTGCTTGATTTTTCAAGATCACTATCGACTTTGTCTTTAGTAAGTCTTAATAGGGCCGTCTCACTTCCTGAAAAGAAGGCCGAGAGCACTAAGCAAAGGATAACGATAACGATATAACTAAACGGGTCCATATTTACTGCCCAACTTCTATGGTTAAGGTTGATTCAATATATTCTAAATCTTTATTAAGTTGCTCTCTATTTGGTGACCAAAATAAAATATGCCCAACTTCGTTACTTGTACTTTCGTGGGGTAAAATAATGTCACCAACTTCTCTTCGAAGAGAAAACTCAAAAATATTTTCTATTTTTTCTTTTACTTCTTCAGCGCCTTTAATAGAAAGAATTTTTCCAGCTCCAGGATGCATCATGAAGACGGCGGCGGATCCATTTTCATTGGGAGTAAAGTCTTTTGGTTCGTCCCCACAGCTTAGGTCGATATAAAGCTTCCAAGAGTCGAAATTATAGACCTTTTGAATGAGGTCCATATAGTAGCCACCGGGAGGTCTAATGGCGATCTCACCAAAAACCGGACCGTCTTTTGTCAGATAGAACTCGGCATGGGTCATGCCTCTGTCGATACCAAAGCTTTTTAAAACTTGATCATTTATTTCTAAGATTTTTTTCTTTAAGGAGTCTTCTAACTTGGCCGGTACGACGGACTTTCTCCATTGGTGAAGATACTCAGTTATATTGTGAAAGATGGGCTCGCCATTTTTTACAAAAGTTTCAACGCTAACTTCTGAGCCTTCAACAAAGGCTTCAGCGAGGAGACCTGTCTCCAAAAAGGATTTAACGTCATCGAGATTTTTCGCAATCTTTACGTCGCGAGCACCAGAGGAGTCCACGGGCTTAATTACAAGGGGGAGTCCAAGTTCTTCGATCAAGGCTTCAGGTTTTGTATCGTTTTCTATAAGTTTATATTTAGTAATGGGAATATCATTTTTAAGGGCAAAGTTTTTCATCACCCATTTATTATGAAAACGATCTGTGACATCTACGGCAAGATGCTTAAGTTTGAGTGTTTTTCTTACCAAGGCCCCTAGAATAACGGTTTCTTCCGTATTGGCGATGACTCGATCAATTTTAAATTTTTTTAATTGTTCAATTAAATTTTCAGTAAGTTCGGGAAGGTTTTCACAATAGGGGTCTTCAATCCAGCCAGTCAGGTTTTTCTTTCTCGTCTTTTTAAGTTCCCCATCACTCCATAAAATCACATCGTGACCTAGTTCTAGAGCAGCTTTATAACATTGTCTTCTTACACCAATTATTAAAACACATCTTCCCATTCGTTCCCGCTATTAGTTGTACAAGGTTCTTTTAATCGATGAGAAGAAACCTCTACGATCAGTAATGTCTAAGAGAGTTTCAAGTTCTCCGCTATCAAAGAAAAGTCCATCGCAGCCTTCACACTGTTCAATCATGATGTCGAGGAGCTCTAGCTCAAACATTTGGTCTCCACATTTTGGACATTTCATCCAATGGGACTCTTTAGCCTTATTGGCCTTTAGCTCTTCTCTTTTCTTATTTAATTTATTTCGGCGTTTTTTAAGATGCTCTTCGTTCTCACGATAGAAGTCTTCTTCTCTAGGGCAAATATTAGATTCGTCGTTCATTTTTTCCTCCCATTTATAATAAGAGGAATTTAACACGAGTTTGGCTCAAATGACCTAGAAATAGATCATCTGAATTAGCTTTTTTTGGCAGCTTTTTTAGACCGCCAAAACACCAAAGCTATAAAGGAAAAAGATAATAGAGCTTGATAGAAATAGGTTATGTAATAGGTCTTTCATTTGTTCCTCCGTTTAAAAGACATCTTATTTTTACCAAAGACTAATTGGGACGGCCTGTTAGGAATTATGAAATATCGTTAGGAAATAGTTAGGATTAAAGGTTTTTGGCTAATACTTATAGTGATTTCAGTGAGTTATGTCTTGGGATGGATAGAGTGAATTTTGGTGCTAAGATGCTCTTATGCCAAAGTTGATTGCCTTTGCCCTTTTCATTTTAATGATGATTTCAAACTCCTTCGCCTTAGATATGAAGTGGTTTGGGGCCACTTGTTTGCTATTTGAGGACGAGAAGACCAGGTTGATCGTGGATCCTTTTGTCACACGGGTGCCCCTTCATAAGGTGCTTTTTAATTCAAAGGTTGAGTCCAATAAGGAGCGAGTGAAGAAGTACTTTGGGCCTTCCGATAAAAAGACCGTGATTTTTATTTCTCACACTCACTATGATCATGTTTTAGATCTACCAGAAGTAATGAGGTTAAACCCTAAGGCCCTAGTTTATGGAACCAAGGATGTAATTCCTATTTTAACGGCCAATAAAATTGAGCCTAAAAAACTTAAAGTAGTGAAAGAGGGGAGTTCGATTTCCTTTGATCAGTTTGAAGTGAACTTCTTTGAAGTTAGACATACTAACTTGCCGATGAATATTGAGTTTGCACGGGGAGTTTCAAAGATTAGCAAAGATTCAGGGGCCAGAGATTTTAAGATGGAATCTAATCTAAGCTTCTTTTTAAAGCATAAGGAAAAGAAGATTCTTTTTCATCCAACGGCTATTCCAAGAGAGTATCCGGCCTTCGGGGAAATAGATCTTCTTATTGTCGGGCTAACAAGTAAAAATATCGATGAATTAAAAGAAAAGCTGATTGCTAAAATCAAAGCTAAGAAAGTCTATCCAGTACATAATGATAATTTTTTTATAGATTTTGAAAAGAAACTTAGAAAGATGCCTTTTTATCCGACACTAGGAAGCTTTCCCGAAGGAAAACTTCCACTTAGTATCAATTAGAACTTATTTACTTTTTTTATTTTCTGGACGCATTTCATGCTTAAAGAAGATTCCAGTATCTCCAAATTCAGAAGAGATAAAACTAGAAGTAGTGATGATATCAGCTACTTTTACAGAGTCTTTTAAAAACTTCGAGATATCTTTTTTCTCGTAGTTATAATAATCAAAGCCGTTGTACTTATCATCAACAGCATAGACACTGTAAAGAAGGGTACCTTCTTTAATTTTATGAAAGTCTTCTCGAACATCATGCTTATAGGACTTCATCTTTAACTTCGGATTAGGTACGAAGAAGATCTGCCTTGGAGATTTAGGAGCAGCTTCTTTTTTTCCAGAGGAAGTAAAAGCTGCGAAGTCATTCACAAGGAGTTCTTCTGGGTAGTCCGTCACTCTTTTAAAAATTGCATGCACAAGTTTTAAACCGATATCATTTCCGATTGGGACGATATTAGATAGAGGGTTGGCAAAGAAGTTATAGTCTTTTTCTTGACCTTCGAGTCTATAAAGAGCTGAGACATTGGCACTTGGCATATCGTCTCTTAAGACTTTAAGGGCCAGACCAGGTGCCACATCACGTTTTTTCTTTGTGGGCTTGTAGGTAAGGCTAAGACGGATAAGACCGCAGCTGACCCCTTGAAAAGCCCCTGTATAGGTATGACCTGGAGTAGGGACAATTTTAACCTTTGCCACGGAGCCTCTTCGGTGGAGATATTTCTTCCATCCCTTTGGGGCGACATCAGAGTCATAATTTTTCTTCTTTCTCATGGCCTGAACAGACATGGCGAGTAGTTTTAATACTCCCATGCCACTAAAGCCAGGTAGTTTATCATGCTTTGTTTTTTCCACATGATTCCACAGTAGCTTTTGTTTTTCACAGCCGTCTAACTTTTGATAATTCTTTGGCAGCTTATATTTTGCCGCAAGAAGGGGAAAAGAAAGACTAAAAGTAAGAAGAAATACAACTAAGTTTTTCATACTTGTTCCTTATTTATTCTTTTTCTTCTTCCGCTTCCACTTCTCCAGTACCTTCACCATTGTCTGGGTGCTCGTAGTACATAAGGAAGTCTTTTGGATTGGCTGGATCTACAAAGATTAGTTCAACCACATCTTGGTTAAGTGCTTTTGTGGCATCAAAGATATCTACAAATAAACCAATTCTTCCTTCTAATACTTTATTCGTCTTTTTATTTGAGCTGATTTCTCTTAGCAAAAACATTCCTTCTGCTGGTTCAATCATTTCATAATCACCTTCTAAGAAGGCACTCTTTTTATTTGTGAACATTTTCTTTCTTCGCCAACTAGACTTATCTTTCATTTCTGGATTGATAATGAAGTTTGTCATCTGTTTTCCGCCTTCTAGGCTAAGCTCTAAAACAGTATCGTTAAGTCTTCCGTAAGCAGAAAGATATGGTCCTGGAAGAAATGACTTTCTCCAAGTTGAATCAAGCTTAAAAGCTTTATAAGTAAAATTAGCTAGGGTGTATTGAAGCCCATTGTACTTTTTATCTCTATCAGCTGGGAAGAAGATCTCTTTTGGCTGTCCCTTACCTCCATTTGAAGTAATGATAGCTCCTTCAAGAGGATGCTCTAATTCTTGCTTATCACTTAAAACTAGCTGTCTTGGTTTATCAGTTGGTACATGAGTTAAGCTTTCGCCATCAACTCTAACTTCGTACATATTAAAGGTACCTTCAGTTCCAGTTGGGACAACTTTCATAACCTCTAGCTTGGCCGTAATCTTTTTTAGATAACCGATAAGCTTATTAAGTCCTGGAGCTTTTGCAGCAGCAACATACTCAGGGAACATATTAAGGAGGTTCACATACTCATGAACAAGAGCATAGTAACTTTCTTTCTCACCTTTAATAGGGTGCAAATAAAGTCTTGTGGCCGCATTATTTGGTCCCTTATGAAATAGCTTATAATCAGCCACCCCAAGATAGGTTCCAGATAAGTCTCGTCCAAAGCTTGCTGGGTAACGATCTTTGTCGATCGTGCTACATGAAATTAAAGTAAATAAAGATACAAATAATAAAAGTGTTTTCATCGGTTATTCTCCTACCTAAACAATATGCTCGAAGTATCTCATATTAATTAAAAAATTACAGGCGGGGGAATAGTTGGATACATAAGTACCCGAGTAAAAAAGTTCGCCCCTATTGCCTACTTTGCAACCCGTCGAACCATTTGATACGATTCCGCTTGAGAAAATTAATGTTAACGGGAGCCAATAGTGAGCTGGTTTAAAAGTACGATTTTTTTATTACTCTTATTTGTTATCGCTGCTTGTTCAAGTAGTACGAATGAAAATGTTAAACGGAATGTATCTTCTGATGAAGAATTACTAGTCAACGGATTACCAAAGGAAGAGTATCCTAAAGTTGATAGAAGTAAGGACGAGGCAGATGCGGACTACTGGAAGAACCGAGGAAGAGATTGGGCCAAGTTCAAATACGATGGCTACTCTGGAAAGAAAAATAAACTCAAGTTCGTAAAAACAATTGCATCTCCGAAAAACCTTAAATTTTCTAAGGAGCTTTCAGGAAGACGTCAGGCTCTGCTAGAGGAAAACTTATACGACACTGGTGTAAGCCCGAATGAAAAAATAGATTGTGATAAGATCATGAAAAGAGTTCATAGATCTGCTTACGGAGAATGTTATTTTTATAAATATGAAAAGCACTTAACTGATCGTGATAAGAAGCTAGCTAATCAACTTCGCATGGGAGCTAATAATGAAAGATTTGGGCGTAATATAACGACTGATGCCCATGATAAGGCCAATAAGCAAAGCTTAATGAATCCTTCGCCACTAGAGATTAGCCAGAGATTATTTGCTAGAAAAAATGGAAAGCAAGTTGATGCTCCAGTAATTAATGTTCTTGCTACGGCTTGGCTTCAGGCCATGAACCATGATTGGTTTACTCACGGTAAGAACTCAAAATCAAGAAAGCATAAAATCCCAGCACATTCAGCACATAAAGACTTTAAAGAGGGAATGGAAGTTCCAGCTACTCAATCTGAAACAGAAAGAGAAAGTAAGCATAATAAGCATGGATACGACAAAACTTTTAGAAACAGAGTTACTCACTGGTGGGATGCCTCTCAAATCTATGGATCTGACCCAGAAACAATTAGAAAAGTTAGAAGTGTTTGGAGAGACGGAGTAAATACAGGAAAACTTCTTCCTTATGGAAAGATTGCTGTTGACCAAAAGAATAGAAGGCTTCGTTATACTAAGGATGGTCTTCCGGTTACTGGTTTTTCTGATAACTGGTGGGTTGGCTTAGAGCTTGTACACCTTCTCTTTCACCTAGAGCATAATTGGGTTGTTGATAATCTTCTAAAGCCAAAAAAGAGTTCAATTTGCGACAAAGATATTCAACAGGAAGAATGTGATCAGATCTTTTTTGAAAAAGCTCGTTTGATAGTTTCAGCCTTAATGGCAAAAATTCATACAGCTGAGTGGACCCCGGCTCTACTTGATAATGAAATGCTTCAAATTGGTATGAGATCAAACTGGTACGGAATGAGAGAAGTAACAGGCCTATCAATTCCTTTTTTAAGAGGAAAAGTTGGTGGCGGAGTTAAGCACCTTATCTCAGGTCTAGTTGGAAAAAATACCTTAGATCTTTATTCAGTACCATTTACTCTAACTGAAGAATTCGTGGCCGTTTATAGAATGCACCCACTTGTTCCGGATACAGTTACAGTTAGAGATGCCGCTACTAATAAGCCAGGTGAAAAAGTTAATACTAAAGACATGATCTTTAGAAATGCGAAAGACACTTTTAGTAAGCATGGTTCAGCCACATGGATGAACTCGTTTGGTACTTCATTCCCAGGAGCTATGACTCTTCATAACTACCCAACTTGGATGAGTAACTTTGTTGCCGAAAGAAATACTGGTAAGAAGCATAGTGATTCAACAAGAATGGATATGGGAGCTATTGATATCTTTAGAGACCGTGAAAGAGGTGTTCCAAAGTATAATAACTTCAGACGTCAGCTCAATATGCCGGCCATCAATTCTTTTAGAGAATTGACTCCTAATGAAGAAGACCAAAAAATTCTTGCAGATATTTACAATAATGATATTGAGCAAGTTGATCTTCTGGTAGGTACTTTAGCTGAAGCCGATCGTTACCCAGGATATGCTTTTGGTAATACTCCTTTTTATATCTTTGCTCTAATGGCCTCAAGAAGACTTATGGCCGATCCATTCTTCTCGGACTATTTTACAAAAGAGCACTATACAAGAAAGGGTATCAAGCACGTTCAAAAACAAGAAATGGGCGATGTTATTATGCGTCACTTTCCAGAATTCAAAAATAGATTCTACGAAAAACGTAAAACTATTGGATCAAAACGAGTGGTTAAAAACGCCTTTCGTCCTTGGCTTCCAGTTTACAATGACGTGAAGAAGGCCATCCAGCCAATGGAAGGTTTATAAAAAGCATACAGATTAAATTTATATGAAAGAAGAAAGCCCGTTTGATACGGGCTTTTTTTTTGAACTATTTAACGAGTTTATACCCGCAGTTAAAACAAAAGCAGGCGGCTTTTCGGTGACCTTCCATAAAGCAATTAGGGCAAGTGGTTGTATTAAGTGTGATGTCGTTTTTCATGGCCCCCATAAGCTCTGAGGAAACCACCCCAGTAGGAACAGCAATAACTCCGTAACCAAGAATCATCAAAACGATTGAGATAAACTGTCCTAATTCAGTTTGAGGTACTAAGTCCCCATAACCAACAGTAGTCATTGTCACAACGGCCCAATAGACCGATTTTGGAATGCTGGTGAAGCCATTTTGTCTTCCTTCAACTAAATACATAAGAGCACCAATAATAAGTACTGCAGTCAAAATAGTGAGAAGAAAGACCGAGATCTTAGGCCAGCTACTTTTTAAGGCCGTGGAAAGATGTTTGCTAGCATGGGAGTATTGGGTAAGTTTTAGAATCCTAAAGACTCGAAGTACCCTAAGTCCTCGAAGGATTGATAGCCCGGCCACTCCTGGAATAAAAAAGGAGATATAAAGGGGCAAAATACTAAGTAAATCGATCAACCCAAAAAAACTAAAAACATAGGAGAGCTTTCTTGGGCTACAGTAATACCTAAAGAGGTACTCGATAGTGAACAAGGCAGTAAATACAATCTCCAATGTATAAAATAGTTGTCCATATTTAAGATTCAATCTTAGAACTGAATCTAGCATTGTGACCAAGATACTTAGGAGAATGACAAAGATAAGGACGACATCAAATACTTTGCCTTCCTTCGTTTCTGCTTCAAATATGACTTGGTAGATTCGTTGTTTCACAAAATTCTCCAGTTTATTCCTATGCTCCTATGTTATAGTAAATAAGATGAAATCTCCTATCATTAATATTTCAAATCTCTGTAAATCTTATGGTTCAAAGCAAGTTTTGAAGGGATTAACCCTAAATGTAGAGGAAGGGGAGATTTATGGATTCCTCGGACCCAATGGGGCAGGTAAGAGTACCACCATTAGAATTCTTATAGGGCTTACGGATTGCCAAGTTGAAACACTGACCTTAGCTGACTTAAGCCCTTTCCCACGGAATACTGAGTTTTTAAACCAAATTGGGGTAGTACAGGAATCTCAAAATTTGTACGAAAATTTTACGGTTTTAGAAAACTTGGAGCTATTTGCCAATTTACTTAATTTAAAAAAAGAACGAGTTGCTCAAGTCATGGACGAGCTAAGTCTTAATGGGCACCGGGATACTAAAGCAAAAGAGCTTTCAAAAGGCTTTAAGCAAAGAGTGTTGATAGCAAGAGCTTTTCTTCATGAGCCAAAAATTCTTTTCTTAGACGAACCAACAAGTGGGCTTGACCCAATTGCTGCTGATAAAGTTCACCGCTTCATCAAAGAATTGAAAAAGCGCGGTACGACTATTTTTATCACCTCTCATTTTATGGAAGAGGTTGAAGAACTTTGTGATCGAGTTGGGTTTCTAAGAGATGGAGTCATCGTTGAAGAAGGGGTCCCCCATGAGCTCTTAACAAAATATAATGCCAAAAGACTAAAAGATATCTTCCTTGAAATTATGGGGGAGGGAAATGAATAGCGTTATTAAAACCCTCTTTTTAAAAGAGCTAAGAGATTTCTTTAGACATCCTCAAAGTTTAACCATGTTCTCAATGGTTTTAACCATGAACCTCTTGCTCTCTTTTGCTATAGGAGAACTCTTCGTTGAGATGACGGTAAATATGTCGCTTGTCATGATCGGGTTTTACTGCCCGGCATTTTTAACAACGGAAGAAAAAGAAAAAAAGACTCTGACAGCTCTACTACTTACGCCGATTTCTATTAGGCAAATAATTTTAGGTCGCGCCTCCTTATATGCACTTGTTACATTTGTCGTTACGATGGGAATAATCCTCATCTTTCATTTTAAAGAAATCTATTTAATCTCAAGTGTTATCACTATTGCTCTTGGCTCTCTCTTTTTTACAATGCTAGGAATGGGAGTTGGGCTAATCGCAAAGAAGCAATCAGAAGTTTCGGCCATAGGAACAGTTCTACTGCTCTTTATGTTCCTTCCAGAACTTCTTTATGGAGTGAAGCCTCTTATTTCTAAGATTGCTCTAACTATTCCAATTCACCATATCTTAGGGGCCATAAGAGAGCCCATCTTTTCAATAGAGTTTCTAAAATATTTTGGTTTTACACTTCTCTTTTCTCTTTCACTATTTATTTGGGTAAGAGGATTGGCTTCAGACGTCCTCTTAACAGAAAATAATAGTTTCAAGCTCAAGGGTCGGGACGCAATTTTCTTTACATCTTTAATCGGAATTGCCGCCAGCTCGATTTTTTTATTCTCAGAGCCAATGGCCAAAGTCATAAAGATCGATGAGCGAACCTTTTTAGACTTTCCCTATCGCAGCTTTAAAATTCCTTATAACGAATCAAGATACGAATTCAAACAAAAGAAGGTCTTAAGGATGCCACTTCTTACTTATAAAAGACGAGACAACGAAAAAGTGAAGATTCGTATTCATCTAAAAAAACTAACTGCCGACGAAGATCTTAAGTTTCATGTGGAAAAGTATTTAAAAGAACTTTCTAAAGACAAGACCCTAAAGGTAGATTCTCACTTTAAAAAAATCGGACAACGAGAAGTCTCTTATATTTCCTACGAGGGGAGCCAGAGCGAGGTTACAACCCTACACTTCGTCGTCAAAGATGTGCTTATTAGAGTAGACCCAAGAATGAGCATAAAGAACTCAGACCTCTATCAAAGCTTAGTCAGAGACTCCGAAGAAATTATCCAATATTGGAAGTAATTTCAGCTATTTACAAAATAGTTGATTAAATCTGTAATACTTTCTCTTTTCCAGCGTTATCTCTTTAACAAGGAGATTACGATGAAAGGAATTAAAGAATATCTTAAAAATCAAGATGGTCAAACTTCAACAGAGTACATCCTTCTAATTGCGGTAGTAGCTGGAGTGGTCTTTAAGTTAAAAGGAGTCATGGACTCAAAGCTTGGAAATATTATGACCAAAGTTTTTGATCTCGCTGAGCAAATGCTAAATAAAGAAAGTAACTTCTAGGCTAAGGTGTTAAAATTACTAAAGTTTGAAATATTTTTGTAATACTTTTTGAAGTTGAACGTTAGTAAAGAGGGCCTAGTTGAAAAAGTCGTATGTTCAAAAACAATGGTTTCAAGGTGTGTTAACCATGCATGAAAGATCGTTATTGAACTACGCTTATTCACTAACTGGAAATAAGGAACAGGCAGAAGAGATTGTTCAAAGTGCGTTTATTAAATTATGGAAAGAGAATTTTCTATCGATTCAAGATTATGTAGTTCCTTGGTTGTATAGAGTCTGTCGAAACGAGGCCATTGATTACTTTAGAAAAGGACAAAAAATGGAAGAGTTTGATGAACAAAAAAATAATACATTGTCAGAGTTTTTCTTTTTTGAAGATAAAATTGAGAAGAACATAATTTTTAAAATTATTAGTGGGTTCAGTGCTGAACACCAGGAAGTATTCATTTTAAAGTTCCAGGAAGGATACAATAATAGGGAAATCAGCCAGATAACTGGCTTATCATCTTCTAATGTTGGAATAATTTTGTTTCGAGGAATTAAAAAAATTCAAGAATTGTTAAAATTAGAGGTCGAAGATGTTTGATTTAGAGAAAGAACGTATTCTATCCGACTACTTGTTTGGAGATATTTCAGAAGATCAAAAAAGGCTCTTAAAACTTAGAATCGAGCAAGACTTAGAGCTTAGAACCGAACTTGAAAAGTTTCATATTACCATGGAAGATGTTAGTTCTAGCTTTATTGAAGTAACGAAAAAAGCAAGTAATCCTTCAAGTGTTTTTGATGCTATTGCCGCTAAGACATTTGAGCAAAAAGAAAAAACCACTTTAGCAATCCTCTATAAAAGATTAATGGAAAGAAACCCTTATTTTTTTGAATTTATTTTTCTAATTACAGTTGTCTGTATCAGTATAATTGAATTAGAGGAAATCACCTCTGCTTCAGTTTTATCTCAAAGCTTTACCAATACTTCTTATTTGATAAATACTTTAATAGCCTTTTATACTTTTACGATCATTAGAAGAATTCATAAAGAATCTGAAATGGCGAATAGCTTGGGAGATCTGAATGGGGCGGTGGTTCCAGCCGTTAAAATCTCGAGTTCATTAAAAATTTTCAAATTATTAATGCTGGTGGTGTTAATAATTTTAGCGATACAGTTATAAATTAGAATCATCAAAGGAATATGCATGCCTAAGTTAAAAAAGAAGAAGAAAAGAGATTTAGAGAAAACCTATTCGAAAAAAGAAATGATTAATAAGCTTAGAAGGTTAGCGGATTGCTTAGAAAATGATAAGTATTTTGCTATTCAGATTGCTGGAGAAAGGATTCATGTTCCAGTAAGTGCGGTTTTTAATATTGAGCACGAGCGCTCTAGCGACGAAGAAGAAATTGAATTTCAATTTAAATGGAAAAGGGAATAGTGATTACCCATAATTTCGAAGCTTGAGTTTAGGCTTATGTTTGGGAACTTACAAAAAAGCTCACTCTTGTTGCTGATATTGTTATGATATAGGATTCGAACCTTTAGATTGCTTTGGACTAAATTATTTAAAAAGGCCTTGAGGATATCATCCTGAAATGGATCGTAGAGATAAAAGAAGTTATCTTCTTCCTTAATCTTATAGTCCAAAATATTAGAATTGATCAATTCGTAGTTTAAATTAGCTTTTTCTAAAATTTTATTAGCTTTAATAAACAGAGGCCTTGAGAGCTCTATCCCCTTAACTTTTTTAAAACCCATTTTCGATGCAATGATCATAGCGCGACCTTTACCAGCACCGACGTCAACAAAGACATCTTTACTAGAGAACGAGATTCTTTTTAACACTTCAACAAGTGGTTCATACCTGGAAGGCAAATATGGGGAAATCTCTGGGTTCACATCTTGAGGTTCAAAAACGGTCTCTCTTGCAAAAGGTTTATTAGAGACCCTATCTTTGAATGTAGAAAATAAAAGTTTGAGAGTCGATAAGAAGCCTTTGTCTAAGAGAGTTTTAAAGAAGTCTTTAATTCTTAGGAGAAGCATCAGCTTTTCATCCACTCGATGCATTTTTCGAGCTCTAGCTTCATATCAGCTGAACTATTTGCTTTGTAGGGGGCACCGTGACCAGGAAGAACATGACTAAAATTATAATTTAAGAGCTTTTCCATACTTTTGATTTGAATATCCCAATCATACCAACAAGCGGTCTTGAAAGCGTAGAGGTGTTTTTGATGTCTTTGAAAAGCGAGATGATCTCCTGTAAATAAATATTTTTCTTTGTAGAGAAGGACGGTATGACCTTTTGTATGACCTGGAACTGTGATGACTAGAAGGTCGTCATCGATCTGATAGTCCTCTTGGCCATCTAAAATGATCTCAAAGTGCTCAGTCTTTTTTGAGATATCGTCTTTATGCATCAACCTTTTAGAGAGAAAATCTTTTTGATAGAGGTCCGTATCAGCAACGTCATCTCGATGAGTTAAATACTGAAGCACGACCCCTCCCATGTCTTTAATATTTTTAGAGATAACACTTGAATAGCGAGGAGAATCTACGAGCACA
Source organism: Halobacteriovorax sp. (assembly GCA_002720865.1). Taxonomy (GTDB): domain Bacteria; phylum Bdellovibrionota; class Bacteriovoracia; order Bacteriovoracales; family Bacteriovoracaceae. The sequence continues at coordinate 186,465 of PBIO01000011.1, read as the reverse complement.
TTACCATTATCTCTTTGAATAAAATAACTTGCAGCTCCATAGGAGCTCTCTGAGTGATAACCATTGTGAAAGACATTTTCGGAGACTGGAATGGGAAAGGTTTTTGAAATTTTTCTCATCTCAACTCGCGCCCCAGTATAGCCTATGGAATTGGTTGGACAGCTAAAGAGTGCTTCCATGGCCCTAACTTCTTGATTGGGCTTTGGTTGTTCATAAACTAGGCTCATCCCATCATCTTCTTTGAAAACTTGAGGTGCCATCCAATAGCAGGTGCCGCAATCAATGCAGCTATTATCGACAAAGAAGTTACCTTCAGCATTCTTATTTCGTTTATTTCTTAGGTTGGCCATAAAGGATTATAATAAGTCCCACAATTGATAGCAAGGGGCACCAGAGAACTTCGGTGCCCCTTATCAATTAAATACTCTTTTTAAGGTGGTCCAGTTTTATATTTAGCTGGACATCAGCAAGTTGAATCTTTTTTCTCAAAGCACTCCTTTCTTCCTCTGTTAGACTATTATTGCTTTTTAGCTCCTCTTTCCAGTTCTCAATGTCGACCTTGGCTTTAACTTCTGGAGGGAGAATCCCGGCATTTTTATAAATTTTGTATTGCACCCTTAAGTCTTCAGGGGTCCAAATATCTGGCCTTAGGTTAATAGGCTTTCCTTTAAGCTTTAGGTTATCCAGCTTTCCTTCCTTGAGGCTTTTTTGCATTTCTCGTTCTGCCATACTCATAAACTTGTCTTCATCCATTGGTTCCTCCTTTGGTGAATTAAGAATAGCTTTACTTAAGGTTGGAAACAATGTACTGATTTGTTAATAGATAATTTCATATAAGGAAATAATATGATTCAGAACGAGCTTATTGAGTTTGACCTATTTAATTCTCTTCGAATCTTTATCCGAATTGCCCATGAGGGGAGCTTTAGAAGGGCCTCAGAGCGTCTTGGGATAGCTCCTAGTTCGGTCACCAAGGAGCTTAAAAAGCTTGAGGAACACTTAGGGGCAAGCCTTTTCTTTAGAACAACTAGAAAGATTTCTTTAACTGAAGAAGGAAAGATTTTCTTATCAGATGCTAAAAGTATTATTTCGTCATTAGAAGAAGCTGAGCAGAATATTCATCAAAGAGGTGCTGTGGCCAGAGGTCATTTGAGGATAACAGCTCCCGCTATTTTAGGACAAAGGATGCTTTCAGGACTCGTCGCGGAGTTTCAAAAAGAAAACCCTTATATTGATGTTGAGCTAGTTTTAACGGATAGAGTTATCGATATAGTGGAAGAGGGGTTCGATATAAGCTTTAGAACTAGCTTTGGTCTAAACGATTCAGGGCTTTTTCAAAAGAACCTGGGAGAGATTTCAAGAGTCGTTTGCGCATCTCCAGAATATCTAGACAAGTTTGGAAATCCAAAAAGAATAACTGATTTAGAAAAACATAATTCATTAGTCTTTATAAGAGGGACGGCCCTAACTTCCTGGAGATTTAACAAAGGTAAAAAGGAGTTAAATGTACCGATTAATGGAAATTATAAAACGAATAATCTCTTAGCCTTGATAGAAGCTGTTAAAGGGGGACTTGGAATCGCAAATATCCCACGATACTTAGTTGAGGATGAAATCGAGTCAGGAGAATTAGTTTCACTTTTTAATAGTTATCGATTACCGGCCTATTCAGTTTTTCTTCTTTATCACCAAAAGCGATCTCAGAGTAGAAAACTAGATCGATTTATTTCTTTTTTTGAAAAAAATCTTTCTGGACTTTAATGACACCATAACTGCACTGCAAGGTGCGATTTATTTCTGAAATCAGAATCATAATGTCTTCACATTGAGCGTTATCTCTTTCTTTTTTTGGCATGAGGCTTGCTTTATTCCAATTATTGCCAATTTCAAAAGGAGAGAGAAATGAAGAAGGCTATCTTAGTAGGTTTTTTATTAGCATTAACTTTTAACGTACACGCAAAGCAACGAATTAAACATTGTGGCAGTTCTGCCAAGTCTGAAGTGAGAGAAGCCTTAAATTTCGTAAAAAATAATCTTGAAACAATTATGAGTGACACCTCTGGAATGACTTCGAAAGAGAAAAAGAAACTTAGGAAAAAAGCTAAAAATGTAAATATTAAATGTATGGACCACAAACCGGTTTGTAAGAATCATAGTGATAGGGGAGGTGTTTCAAGGCATATGTTTAATTCAGCTGTGGTCATTTGTTATAACAGGATAAGAAGTGTCATGGGTAATAATGCGTTTTGTGCATTAGCAGATACAATAATTCATGAATTTGGTCACACGGCCAATGTTAAAAAAGCGAGGAATCATAATGATGGACCTAACAACGATAAAGTTTATCGTCTTGGAGACGCTGCCGAGGACCTGTGTAATAGCATGGGACTGGATGGGAGCATCCCCAGAAACTCAAACGACTAAAAGGAAAAGTTAGAATTGGGACCAGTATAGTACTGGTCCTAATCTAGGAATTTCAAAAGCTTTGCCTCAGATTTTGATCCCTTTATTATTCGATTTTTTTCAACAGTTTTCGGATTTCTTTTTTTCTTTATAAAGCTTAAGATTTCATTATTCGTGATGCCGATATTGTATTGCTTTTTAGAGTTATTTCTTTTAAACACAATTGAGGCGATCCCTAAAAGCTCGCCTTGAGAGGAGAAAAATGGTCCACCACTATCTCCTGGACATTGCCTGGCACTTGTTTGAATTAACTCAGTCATGTAATTCAACTCATCTTGAGCTAGCTTAAATTTGTTCGAGTCTTTTTTGTAGTACTCTAGAACTTTACCTTTTTTAATATTGAAATTTTCTTTTCCACAGTGACCAATAAGGCTCAAAAGATGACCTGTTCCAACTTTTGTTTTTAAAATTGGAAAGAAGTTTTTATTAGGTTTTGTGATTAGTAAGCAAAGGTCCTGTTGGTTTTCCTTATCACAATTGATCACGCTTAAGTTCTTAACTAATGATCCATCGCTATTTTTAATTTGTATCTTATACTCTGGGTTTAGTAAGAAATCTCTTAACACATGATAATTGGTTAAGAGCATCCCTTTTTTCCCTAAATATAAACCTGCCCCAACAGATACTTCGTCTAAGTTTTTATTAAAAATAGCAATACGTACAGTAGCCTGTTTTCTCAATGAGTTAACGTAGCTTTGATCTTTTAGGCCAATGATCATTTGAGCGGATAAAGTAAAAGGGAAGAAGTATAAAAGAATAAGAAGGAGTAATTTAAAATTCATGACTAGTTTTGAGCAAACCTTTTTTCCACATCCTCAAAAGGAATCATATTCTCAGAGAGTCTGATCTGCTCAACCTCTGTTTTTACAACTCGTTCTTCTCGGTGAGAGGTATTCTCTAGAATTTTATTAATAACAGCACTTGAACGCGATTCTGCTAAAGTTGCTTGTACTTGCTCAAGGATCTCAAGCCTAACCAGATTATACTCCTGGTCTTCAAAGCCACTAACAAATGGAACAGAAGAACTTTCAAAATCATAGGTATGTAAGATAAATGTTTCTTCGTCAGTGATTTCTAAAGTGTGAAATCTCTTTCCATATAGATTATATTTTTTTACCACCTCTTCAACTCCAAACACATCTACAATTAAATGAGGAAGCACATATTTGTACATATACTGTGGTGTGAACTTTCCATTTTTATCGGTTAAGCCTTTTTTGCCTTTTGCGGCGAGCTTGTCACTAGCGTCTTTCTCTTTTTCCTTGTCCAGCTTTTTATTTGAAGCATTTGTACCTTTAGTACCAGGTGTACCTTTTCCTTTTTTACTCGTTTCTTCTTTTTCAAAATCGCTTTCGGGTTTTATCCCGTCAGGGACTCCCGCCAGCTTCCGTTGAGCTTGTTCAAATTCACTTGGCGTCACTGGACCTGAATTCGTTGGGGCTGAGGAAATATCTGATGGAAGATTTCCTATTACATTTTTATATCTTGAGATTTCATTATTGAGACTTCGTCCACCGCCAAAACTAGAAGCAAGGTCCCTGTTCGTCTGATTGGCCTTTTTTCCTCGAGAAGCACTTTTAAAGCCGCTAGAAGAATTAGAAGTTGAACTAGGTGCTTTAGGTACAAAGCTTGAGGCTGAGCTTGGAAAAGGAACTGTGTTAAAACTTCTTCCTGCATTCGTTGTCGCAGGTGAATTAATTGTACTCGACGGTTTAAAAGAATTAGAGACTTTATTAGATGACCTTCTCGTTGGGGGGATGAAATCATTACTAGGTAAATTCGCTTGGGTGTCTACATTTCTTGCTGGTACGCTTGGAGCATTTCTCGGCGGCGTTACTACCACATTTGTAGGTGTTATGTTTTCAGGTTTAGGGGGTTCCACAAAGGTTGGATTCTGAACGGCTGGTCCTTCAAGGAATTTTTTAGCTAACTCAGAATCTTCAATATCATTTAAATTAAACTGAGCCGCCGACAGCCTTCTTTTTTCATTAAAGGCTTTTAAGTCAAGTTCACCTTCAGGATCAGGCTTATCTGGTTTTTGGGTAACAGGTTTTTTTACTCTTGCTAATTTTGGGTCATCCTTTTCAATTGGTGTAAGAGTACTAGCAAAAGTGGCTTCCTTTAAGATTCTCTTTCGTTTTTCTGCAAGTAGCAGTGGGTCTTTAAGATTTTTTACTTCAGTACTATCTTGGCCTGCCATCTCACGAAGTGTTTGATTTCCATTGGCCTTATCAATTATAAAGTTATTTAAATACGCTAAAAATCCTTTTAAGTCTGCAAGCTCACTTTTATCCATAACTTTAGCGATATTTGAGTCAAATAGAATAGACTCTGGGTCATAAGCAAACTTCTCTATCAGGTCCTCAATCACTTTTGCTTCTAGTTTTGGTCTAATCCCCCTAATTTTTTCCTCTAAATTTGATAGAGTCATCTGCCTTAGGTTTAAGATATTCCGGCAGGATTTATCCGTGCTCTGGCCATTATCACATTCAGGTAGAAACTTACAAACGGACTGATTGAACTTTTGATAATCTCCACCTTCACCATTGATAAAAGTTTCAAAGTCAGTTTCTCTCGTATTTTCCACATTAAAAGCTGGTGCTGATTCACTTCCAACTTCTTTAGGTCCTTCGCTATTGCAGTAAGCTCTGGCTGAAACAAGGTTCGCCATAGCGAAGCTATCGTTACTTGAAAGGGCAGGAGAAACACTTGCTTGATATACATCAAGCGGAAGATCGGGGAGCTCTTTTTTACAAAAGATATTACTTACATTAGGGCCCTGTAAGCTCGTGCATCTTCCATTTAGTTCAGCCACTTTCATGGCAACTACTGTCTCTTCAATTTTATCTGAGACAAATCCCTTATTCTTGGAATTTAAGATATTTAAGTTTTTAGAATAATTATAAGTAGAGTAGGGAAGACAAATATTTGGATCACTTTTTAAATTAGATGGGACTTGATTTTCAATAAGTCTTGATAGTCTAGAGCTATAGTCTTTTTGAATAGCACTTAAGTCCTCACTTCCGAAAACTTCTTTGACCCTGTTTTTAAATGTATCTTGATCACAGCCCTCAGAAGAACCAAAAGCACTAAGAGAAGAAAGGATGCTTGAAATATTACAAGTTGGGCTTAAGTTATCCTTTAAATAAGCGGCGTCCTCGATATTATTTTTTGTCATGGCATCTAAATCAAAAAGACTTTGAGCTATATTTAGGAACTCTTTCTTATAACTTTTAGTCCACGCTTTTTTCGATTCTTCCTTCGAAATTCTCGCAAGAGCTTCTTTTTGAGGACTCTCACTTAAAAGAGTGGCGTTTGACTGGGCACACTTACATAGTTCCGCTTCTGGGATAAACTGGCTATCACAACCTACAAATTTTTGGCCGACCTCAGTAATTGAACCGAGCTCTGTGTTTGGAAATACTGTCTTAGGGCATTCGACAAGTCCCTCTTCACTAAAGGCCAGAAGGGGCAGCAGCGAAGCGATAGTTAAAAGAAGGATTTCTTTATAGTATTTCATAGTAGAATTATCGGTTATTTCTTAATTCTAGCTTAGGGAATAGAGTGTTTCATTGAGATTTTGGAGTAATTTTAATTGGTTAGGGGGATTTTCTAGGGAGACTTTTCTTTCAAGGCTGCCCACCGATATGGGCAGAATTTCGGATTATCCACCCCGATCTCCGTCACCCATTTTTAAAGAAGATTCTAATTGAACAGGGTTAACTTCATTTACTAATTGAAATAAAGATCCGTCCCGGCAAAGTAATTGTTCATTGTTAATTTTTATACATTGTTCGTTGGGGTTTTTACTAATATCAAGAGGAAGGTTTAGTTTACTTTTCTTACGATAGAGACTTAAGCAGACAGAGCGAGACTTTTGGGTATCGGCTTTAAAGCATTTCTCACTTTGATGAATATAGAATTTTTCTTTTAATCTTGATCTTCTCGCAACATCAATACAGTTATTGACGTATTTTTTGGACCCGCACTTCTTTTTATCAATCCAATAATTTCTAGTAACGAGTTTCCATCTAACTTCTAAATCCTTAGAGTCCTTTAAACAGTTTTTCTTACTTTGATTTCTTGAAAATCGAGAACAGTATTTAGGAAAATTTGGATATTCAAGCTTAATTAGACCTAAGCATTTATCTTTGTCTTTTATATGCGAACCACAGATTTTGATAATTTGTTGCTCAAAGCAGGCGACTTTTTCTTCTGGTTTGACCCAGCTCTTACATTTTTTAGCAACCAAAGTATTTATCTTTTGAATCTTGGTATCTCGGATTTTGGCAATACACTTAAGTTTTGACATGTTTGAGTCTAAAGTAAGACATTTTTGCTTACTATTAATACTTAAAGCCGCCGCTATCCCAGCAAAGATAGTAAAAAGAAATATGATGATTAGTGATTGCTTTTTCATATCTATTTTTTATTCGTGTTTTGGTTGCTACTATTTTCAGTGGTCGAGCTTGGCTCATCTACTTTCTTTCCATCGTTGACAGTAAGAAAACGATTTCCATTTTTACAAACGATATTTCCTTTTTTTAAGAAAAGACAGTCATCAGTCTTTGCATCAATTTTCTTTAAACATTTAACTTGGTCTTTTTTCGTTTTTAAACATTTTGAGATAGCTAGCTTTTTATATTGAGCTTTAGAAAGAGCTCGGTCTTTTTTCTTGTGACAAGGCACTTGCTCTTTACTCTCAAGCTTTTTGCAAGAGTGAGAGTCTTTTTCAATTTTAGAAATTTCAACTTCTAATTTTTTAACTTGTTTTATTGCTTCCTCAGAAGCAAAGGTAATTGTGGAAAAAAGGAAAATACTTATGGCGAATAGCTTGATCATAATTAACTCCTGTCCCAATAATAGAGGGGAGTCCAATTGAATGCAAATCGACTCAAATTTCTCCCTAAAAAGTGTAAAAATGCGTTTAGGGGCTATTCTATAACATTCTGAGTGATTTCGTCAGCCTCTTTAGACCTTGGCCAGATTGGCCGATAAGGAGATGGAGGAATTTTTTTGAAAGAAGATTTTGTAAAACTTATTGAACAGGCCATTTTGGAGAATAATTTTGAAATTGTGGTCAAAGAACTCTCGAAACTTAAAGGTGTTCGCTCGTTTTGTGTTAAGGATAAGTTGAGATTATCTGAATGGTATCTTTGGGCGAATGAACCCGATAAAGCTCTTAAGATTTTAGGGGACCTGGCCTCAGAAAGTGAGTTACTTAATATCAATCAAGAAGAAATTCCACTACAGATTCGACATGCCTATCTCCTAAACTTTCTTGGAGCAAAGTATGTGGCAATGAAGCACTTTGAAGTTATTGATAAAATAGTTAACGAGAGAAATATTCCAATCTCAACAATCTATCCAAAGTACTTTGAGACCAAGGGAAAAGTTTTTCTAAGTGCCTATATGTTTAAAGAAGCAGCAACTTTTTTTGAAAAAGCGATAGAGTTAAATAGCTTTTCTAATCGCCTAAATATGGCCGTAGTAAAAGTTAGTCTTGCTGATTGTTATAATGGCTTAGGGGAATATGAGAGTTCTAAGTCGTTAGTAGAAGGCCTGCTTAGTGAGCTTTCAAGTGAAGAGATCTCTTTAAAATCGATGTGTCACGAAGTTCTTGGAGAATGTTATCTGTTTGAAGGTAATCTCTCTAGAGCAAGGCTTGAATTTAATTCAGCTTGGAAGTACCTTAAGGATAAAAATGAGTCCAAGGATATGGCTTATCTCTGTCAAATGTCAGGTGCCTGCTATGTCCTTGCAGGAGAAGACGAAAAAGCACAAGTAGAACTTCTGAAAGGAATAGAGATATTAAACAAAAAGAATTCTCAACCCATCGCAAAGATGAGCCTTTATTATTGGTTAGAGAAAAGCGGCTATAATGACCTGGAGTTTGAAGATAAAGTCATGGTTCGGGCACATCACTCTTTTTCACCCTATCGATATTTGCTCGGTAAAAGTCTTAATCCGAATAACAAAAACCCTCTCCCTAAATGGATTGAAAAACAGTACGTCCAAAACTCAGCGGATTGTTGGCTATTGGATGGAAGTGAAATCTTACCGGCGATATATGATGAGCTTAGAATTGAAGAGAATAAAAACTTTTGGGATCTGTGCTCAGGGCTTATTAATATCAACGAAAGCTTTACTTTTCTGACAGAGATTGAAAGTAGCACACTCAATATTATAATTGGTAGCGGGAGTGCTGGAGTTTCAGAATGGGCCTTGATCGACTATGTCTATAGGCAAGAATTTATTCACCCCTCTGTTGGAGTGGACAGAATTAAAAAAATTGTAAAGCAGTTAAAAACGAAGGGCTTTGAAATTGAAACTAAGGATAGGCACTTTAAAATAGACTCTAGTAAGGTTCAAATTATCTTGCCCATGGACAATAAAATCCGCGGACAATTTGCCTACTTTATGAAGAACTGTCCAGGTGAAGAGTTTAAGAGGTCTGACTTAGAGAACTTTTTTTCTATTACTAAATCTATGGCCAATAGGTGGATAGGAGAGTGGGAAGAAAAAGAAATGATTAGCTCTAGTGGTAATGGAAAAGCGAAAATTTATTCAATCAAAAAAGCATCTTAAAAAAGGGCCTCACATCCGAAGGCCCTTTAAACTACCCTATTTAGAAGATCTTCTGAAAAAAGTCCGCGATGGAGTAACTTCTTTCTTTAAACTTCTAATTTTACATTTTTTACTTACTTTATAAGAAGTAAGCTTTCTTGGCATTAGGCTGATCTTGGCACATCTTTTTTTGGCAATTTCTTTCCATTCTTTTTGAGATTTACATTTTGGGTCTCTTTCTTGGAAAGCTTTGTTAAAGTCTTGACAGGTGTAACTTAAAACCTCGTATTGGTCGGCTTTAAAAGCACCTAAAAAACCAAATATATGAAATTCTTTTAGACCAATATGCCCGCATAGCTTTTTTGCTTTCTTAATTAACGATGACCTTGAGAGTCCTTTGGCGTCTTTTATTTTTCCAGTTTTATAGTTTTTACATTTGTACTGAACTCCCTTAAAAAGGGCTTCTTCACCGGCTGAAGCCAGGCTTGAGAATCCAATAATTAAGCTAAGAGTAATCAATATCGTTTTTAATGTGTTCATCATTCTCTCCTGTTTTTGGTTGTTTTAATATTAGTAAGATTTATGATTTTTTTTTAGGGAGTTTTTTGAGACAAAAAAAAGACCCGCTTGGCGGGCCTTCTAAGTATTGAGTTGGATGGAGGATTATTTTTTTAGGGAACTTGAAGCAGCGTCTCTTCTCTCTAGACGATTTTCAAGTGTTTTTCTCTTTTTACATTTGTGACTAACTTCATAGCCATTTAATGCGTCAGGAAGTTTTCCCACTAGTTTTCTACATCTTTTGAAGGCAAATTTTTTCCACTCAGCTCTTGTTTTACAAGAGTTTCCAAATTCGGTGAAAATCGTTTTTACACCTTGGCAAGTATAGAGGAGCTTTCTAAATAGATCATTTCTATAAAGTCCAGCAAAGCCAGTGATTTGCGAGCTATTAATACCGCATTTATTAGTAACTTTAGAGCATCTATTTTTACAAAAAACTTCACCTTTCTTTCTATAGATCTTAGCAGGAAGACCTACTTTATCTTTGAAACTTACTCCTTCGCCGTCATAACATGTAAAAGTTGCTCTGGTATAATGAGAGATCTCTTTTACTTCAACGGAAAGGTTTGGTTTCTTTTTAGTATCTTCGGCCAATACGACTGAAGAGGTAAATGCAATTACAGTTGCCATTAAAATTAGTGTCGTCTTCATGTCTGTCTCCTGTTTTGAAGTTCTATAGCCATAATGCCTCTTTCTCTTCACGTAATTTAGGGAGATTTTTAAAGCGCACTATATTTAAAACTCTTTAAAATCAGGCACTTATCTTGTTGGTAAGAATTTCCTGTAGGGAGAAAGGGCCCCTCAGAGTAGAATTTCTAAAAGAACATTAAAAAAGGATTCTAAAGATGAAGTTATTAAAAACAGTTTTTATTGCTATTTGCTGTATTAGTTTTAGTCTGAGCTTAAGTGCTGAAGAAGAAGCGAAGAAGTTTAAAAAGGTTAGTATTAAATGTCACAACAACTTAAAGAAAGATTTCGATAATAATAGTGGGAAATCTTATAAAGAGTGGAGAGAGAGATCTAAAAACTTTTGTAAGGATAAATGTACTGCGGACAAAAAGAAATGTGGGATTAAAAAGATCCAAGTAGAAAAGTTAAAGAATAAGAAAAAGAAGGATTTTAAAAAGCCTAGCGATATTGTGGTTGATAAGAAAAAAATGGCTTACAAAGCGGTTCTGTTCACTTGTAAGAACGTTAAAACAATCTTTAAGGAATTTGATAAGGAATGTAAGATGTCCAAGGCGGCCTGGAAAAAGTATGCCACCAAATACTGTAATAAGATTGTTGACGAGAAAGAAGCTTCACTAAGTAAGTATTCAGTCTCAAAACCTTGTAGTAAGTCTGATTCTAGTGAAAAAGAGTCAGAAGATAGTAAAACAATAGATAAATAAGCATCATTATATAGGCGTATTTGTCATGCATTAGTATGGCAAATACGTTTCAAATAACTCCCTAAATTTAATTCCAGTTCTTTCATACAATTTGAGTATGAAAACTTTAAAACGATTCACATTTTTATTGTCCGAAACTCTAAGCTCTCAATCTAAAAAGGGGGAGGACTTTTCACTTTTTGATTTAGCCGATCTCTTAGATATCTCCTATTTGGCTCTATCAGATATTTACTTTAAGCGAAAGAAACCAAGTTTAGAATCTATGGAGTATATATTCTCGAAATTATCGGAACTAGGACTTTTTAACGGGCAGAAGCAGGAGTTCAATGATTTAGTTCTAGAGGTAGAGCAATCCTTAGTCGTGCTTCGTAATATTGAGGATCGAAACCAGTGGCTAGCTTTTGCTGTTTTAGAGCTAAAAGGATTTGGATTAAAAGAAGAGAAGATAATTAATCGCTTATGTATACCACGAATGAGAGTAGAAATGATGCTTACTGAGTTGGGACGACTAAATCTAATCTAGAACTAAAGACCAAATATTTTAGGATCCCCTGCCCCTTCTCTTACTAGTTCCATAACACCGCTTGAGAAATCTATGATTGTACTTTGCCCAAGGAACTCCAATTCTCCTGGATCCAAAACTAGAGTCATATGGCCGAGCGCTTCTTCAATTTGAAAGCCATAGAGCTCTTCACCCTCGGCCACTTCAATTTTCTCTGTTGGGATATTAGTAGATACTAGAGGCTTTTCATAAAAATCTATTAATTTTATGACAAGGGGACTTGGGCTAAATCTGACACCGATTTGATGATCTGTTTTGGACGCTTTTAGTGCTTTATTCATTGCTTTTCTAGATTCAAAAATAAATGTAAAAGGACCGGGAATCTTATTACGCAGTATCTTATATGCATTGTCGTCAATATAGGCAGATTCACTGGCCCTCTTTATGGTGTCACAAAGGAGGCTAAAGTGATGACTTTTATCTTCACCTTTGAATGAGTAGAGGTTATCAACTCCCTTTTTGGAGAAAGGGTCAGCGACTACAATCCAATTTGTATCAGTAGGTAAAATAACCAAATTTCCTGCCGAAAGCTGATCTGCTGCTTTTTGAAGAATTCTATCATCAGGGTTATTAGGAATTACATATTCAATCATTCCGTTATTATATCTCGGAAAGGATAGATTGAGCCATGCCTTTTTTCTCCAGAACAGACTTTAACTCGGGCGGTAGGGGACTGGTGACTTCTACCATTTTCATAGTCCAAGGATTGGGGATTCGCAGTTTATAGGAATGTAAAAAAATTCTTTCAAGACCAAAGTCGTTTAAGTACTGATCATTTAGATCTTTATGCCCATACCTTCTATCCCCAATAATATGATGCATACGACGAGAAAAATGTCTTCTAATCTGATGTCTTCTTCCTGTTTTGATTTCAACTCTGACTAAGCTGGAGTCGTCTAAATGCTCCATGACTCTATAAAGAGTTAAAGATTTCTTTTTAAATTTTCCATCTCTGAGAGGAAAGTTAAACTGCCCATTTCCTTCTAGCTTTCCTTTACAAAGGGTAAGGTACTCTTTCTTTGTTTGGTCCCCATGCCAATGAGATTGAATCTCCTTTGCCGCGTTTGAGCTAAGGCCAAAAATAATAGGACCGGAAACTTGTCTATCTAATCTATGGATAGGGTATACATACTGGTCAAGCCTATCTCTAACTAGCTTCATAAGGTTTGTTCTTTCGTGATGAAACCTTTTGAAAGGATGAACGATTAACCAACTAGGCTTGTCGACTATGACGATGTTTTCATCTTGATACATGATTTGAATATCTTCTGGCTTTAGCTGAGCTGCTTTATCAACTAACAATTCGTTACTTTCTTCCATAGCCTTTGATCTTACCTTATTTGATTGAAAAGATTGAGAGATCCAAAAAAGGAATTTTTAACGGCCAGTAGGGCCAACTGAGGATTTTCAATGAAAACAAAAATACTACTCGTTTTTTTCAGCTTTTTTTTAACCCATAATCTTTTTGCCAAATTCTCAGGAACGATGCACTTTGTCCACTTAAAGGTAAAGAACCCCGAGCAAAGATCAAAAATTGCAAATATTATACATATAGACCAGGTGGTTGAAGATTCGGTTTATGCAGTTGTTAATAATGAAGACTTTAAAGTACTTAAAAAAGAGATGGGTCATCTTATTTTTGAATCTCACTTATATAAGATTCCTCAGACAAAAAGCGGGGACGAAGTTGAATTTCCAGCAAAAGATGAAAAGTTTCATACCTATAAAGAAACCATAGGGTTACTTGATGAGCTTTCTAGAACCTATCCAAAAATCTCTTCAATCTTTAACTTAGGAACCTCCGTTGAAGGAAGACAGTTAAAAGGAATTAGAATTACTGGGGAAGCAAACTTAAACTCTAAGGCCTTTGTCCCCGGAATCTTTTTTGTTGGGGCTCATCATGCAAGAGAACATTTATCTACAGAAGTTCCTCTTCTCTTATTGAAGTTCATTTTAGAAAACTACGGAAAAGACGAAAGAATAACTAAACTTGTAAATACTCGTGATATTTACTTTGTTCCAATGCTAAATCCCGATGGGGCCATGCACGATATAAAGGGACGAAAATATAAGATGTGGAGAAAAAATAGAGTTCCTAACTCACGAGGAAGTTTTGGAGTCGATTTAAATCGAAACTATTCATTTGGTTGGGGAACAGGCGGTTCTTCCAGAAGAGAGACTAGTGATGTTTATATGGGTCCAAAGCCATTTAGCGAGCCCGAAACTATCGCCGTTAAAAAATTCGTTGAAGAGCATGCCAATATTAGAATTATTTTAAGCTTTCATACCTTCTCAGAATTAATTCTTTATCCTTGGGGTGGGAAGAAAACGGGCGTCTTAGGAAAAGATGGAAGAGTATTTGAGACCATGGCTCAAACGATGTCTAAATGGAATAAGTACAAACCGATGCAAGCGAGCGGACTCTATGTAGCCACAGGCGACACTTGTGACTGGGCCTATGGAGAGCATGGCATATTTTGTTTTACATTCGAGCTAACGCCAAAAACAAGATGGACTGGGGGCTTTTACCCTGGAGCAAAAGTTATTGAACCGACATTTCGCGCAAATATCCTTCCTGCTCTCTATCTTATTGAAAAAGCAGCTGATCCCTATGGAGTTTTAAAGAAGTAGAGCATTAGAAACTTGAACTTTAAGAAGAATCGTCCTATTTAGTTAAAATGAGTCGAAGAAGTCTATTGCTTGAGGGGATGCAGTCCCTCGAGAATCAAAATATATCCTGTAAGGATTGTTCTGGTAGGTGTTGTACCTACCAGGCTAATTCTATGCAGATGACTCCACTTGAGACTCAAGATCTTTATGAATATCTAAATGAAAATTCACTTTGGACTGAGGCTCTTGTTCAAAGACTAAATGAGAATATTGTTGAATTTCGTCTTGATAAAGAAATTTCAACGGGCAGAAATACGAGTTTTAGAAGAAGTTATACCTGTCCCTTTTTTAAACATGAATCTCTAGGCTGTCCAATTCCTCCAGAAGTAAAACCATACGGATGTTTAGCCTTTAATGCGATTTCATCAGGAGTAAGTGACGGTGAAAATTGCAAAAGTGATCTAGACCTTTTGAGCAAGAGAGAAAGTGAAGATGAAGATAAACTTAATAAAGAGCTTACAAGTCTTTATGGTCTTTATTGGGAAAAATTGCCTATACCAATGGCGCTTCTTGAATGGGATAAGCTACCAAATTGAAAATTTGCTATATCGAGCCATATTTAGGATTCTCTCATAAACACTGGATAGAAGGTTATAAAAAACATAGCTCAAATGAGATTGCAGTCGTTGGGTTGCCCGCAAGGCATTGGAAATGGCGAATGCATGGAGGGGCCATAACTCTTGCCAAGAAAGTTGAAGAGGGATGCGAGGTTCCGGATCTCTTTTTAATCTCTGGAATGATCGACTTACCTCTATTCAAGTCACTATTGCCTTCTCGTTTTTCGAATGTACCAATGCAATTATACTTTCATGAGAATCAATTTGCTTATCCTCATTCAGATTATCAGGATGGTAAAAGAAACGAGCATTTTAGCTTTATCAATATGAAATCTGCTCTTGTGGCGGATAAAGTTTACTTCAATTCTGAATATAATCTAAAAACCTTCTTGGAAGGTTCATTAAAGCTAGTAAAAAAGATGCCCGACTTTTCTAATGCTGAGTGGGTTGAAGAGATAAGAAAGAAGTCTAAAGTTCTCGCTCTTGGAATGGATTACCTAAAAAAAGTGGAGGTTCAAAAAATGACAACTCCACCGCTTCTTCTGTGGAATCATCGATGGGAGTACGATAAAAACCCAGAGCTTTTTTTTGAAACATTATTTGAATTAGATGATGAAGGCTTGGATTTTGAATTGGCTATTCTGGGAGAAAGCTTTAGAACTAGTCCCGCTATCTTTGAAACAGCGAAGGAGCGATTGAAGAATAAAATTAAATATTGGGGATTTCAAAGTCGAGAGGATTACGAACGAATTGTTCATCAGGCTACTCTTTTGCCAGTAACCTCTAATCAAGACTTTTTTGGAATCTCAGTTATTGAGGCCGCTGCCGCTGGGGTTAGACCGCTTCTTCCAAAGAGATTAGCTTATCCAGAACATTTTCCGAAGGAATACTTTTTCAGTGAGGATGGAGAGTTTTTGACTGCCTTAAGGGAGCTGATTGAAAGTCCTAAGGACCTCTCTTTTAAGGATATGGAGAAAATAAAGTCTTATTCTTGGGAGTTTATGGCCAAAGAATATGATGATGAGTTTTCACTTAACTGAGAGACTTCTATTCTTTTGACCCCTATAAGTAACCCCAAAGTCTTTCTTGCAATTAAATGCATCTTAGTAAATTTTTTGGGACCAATATAAAGACCCCATTTATTATCAACTTTTTTTATTTCAGCTTTAAAACTTTTAAAGGCCATGACAATGACGTTAATGGGATACTTAATTGTTATGGGGCAACCTATATTTGGATCAAAATTTTCACATCTTAAAGTGACCAATTCAATTCCAGCTGCCTTAACTAATGGGACATTATTTTTTAGTACATTATTGGGATAGATTTTTTGCTTATTTTTTTTATTATTAATTGTTTTTATATATTGGATCTCATTTTTTTTATCGACTCCGACATAAAGGCTATAGGTCTTATCGACATAATTTGTACTAATAAGGGAAAGATGAATGTCTTTAACTTCAGCCTTTAGGTTGAAGCTCGCTAAGATCGCTATAAATATAAGAAATTTCATTAAGAAAAATTTAACCTAAAACGGCTTCTAAGACAAAATCTTACCGATTGGGAATTTCACTTTTAGACGGTAGAATAGGGCGTGAATAAGCTTTTAATCTTGATCGTAATAGTCACCCTTTCTCCTCAAAGTTTTTCTGCCGACAGAATGTGCGATAAGTTCGACTTTTTGGACTGCCCCGATGTTTTCTCAGGAAATAGAAGCTCGGGAGCTTCGGTACCAAGCCAGGGAGCTTCACTAAGTTCTGTTCCGGCGAGTATTGCCAACGTAGATAGAACTGGAGTGGAAGTCATAAAATACGTAGGCTCTTATGATGTTAATTTTGTCGCAGGAACTGGTGTGGTGGGCTCTGGCTTTTCTACTACCAATAATGAGGGCACATTTTTTGGAAACGTACCGCTAGAGTCTGACGCTGAATACTTAGTAAGGCGTATTAGATCTGATAAGTTTAAAAGCCAAAAGTATAATGGCGTCGTGGCCTTAAACCTTTTTGGTAAATCAAAAAGAAAAAAAATGTTTTCAGCCAGCGTTGGGCTTGTAGGAAAGTATAACTCCAAAACATCAAAACCAAACGGCGGAATCGGAACAACATTAAAATTTGGACCTTTAAGTGCTAGTTATACAAGAGTTCGAGATGACGGAAGGCCAGACGAAGACCAAATAATAAGCTATTACTCAGACACACTTTCGGCAGGCTTTAAAATTGCCAACTTGGCAGTGGATTGGACTTATATTCAAAATAATACTCCTACTAGAACCTATGCAAAGATCTTTTCAGCGAGTCTCTTCTTTAAAAAGATCATGTTCACCTACGGTAGGCGAACCGAAGAGCATGGACATCCTTCAATTGTATTTTCGAATGAATTTGTCACAGTAACCGACCCAACTGATACCTCAAGAACTTTTGGCTTTCTCGGTCTTCAATATATGATAAAAAAACGCTTTATTATTGGGGCTTATAGCAACTATTATTTAAATAGTGATATTAGTTTAGGATTTAGCGCTTTCTTTTGAGGAACTCCACATGAAGAATTTAAATAATTGGTTAAGGGATTATTCTGTAAGTCACAAAAACCCCACCAACAAAAAAATACATAATATTTGCGTACCTTTAATTATGTATTCAATTCTAGGAATGATGTGGGCCATACCGGTGCCAAGTTTGTTTGACGTTAGTCCTTTTCTAAACTGGGCATCACTCTTTATTGCTTGCTGTATGGTCTTTTATTTTATGTTAGGAATGGTAACTGGTGTCTTCATGCTAATAGTAGGAGCGATTATGCTATATGCTTGCTTCATAGTTGATAATTTTGAAAATATATCTATTTTTTACTCGAGCCTAGTTATTTTTATCTTAGCTTGGGTAGGACAATTTATCGGACATAAAATCGAAGGCAAAAAACCATCATTTTTTGAGGATCTTCAGTTTCTTCTTGTTGGACCACTTTGGGTTTTTTATCCCATGTATAAAGGGCTTATTCGAAAATAGGAGCCTGAAAGCGACAAACAATTCCTCCGAGAGGATAAGTGTAGCGAACAAGACTTCTTTTGAATCTTTTTAGCTGAACTAAGCTTGTTTTATTATTTTCATCTTTTTTGAAAGTATATACTTCTTTGACTCTTACGCCGTCATATCTAGAGAATCTTTTAGCGACTAAAGTTCTTGAATCTTCAAATTCAAATTTTTTAAGAGGAACACCTGATGTAAACTCTTCATTTCCTAGCTCTGCTAAATCGTGAAGGACAATCTTCACAATAGCTTCGTCCCCGTCGTAAGATTTTTTGATTTCAATTTTGTCACAAGTTGACGGCATACCATCAAACGAATTTAAGAAGTTCGTTCTCGTACTAGAGAAAGCCTCAATAGATAAACCCAATAAGATTATTAATATAGTATTTTTGTGCAGCACGCGTATTCTCCCCAAAGAATTTTCTGAACTATACGATAACAAAGACCGACAGCCACCTCTCTTTTACTTATTTATATAGGGCCAGTTATTAAGTAGATAGGAGCTTTAATGCTCCGCATTTAGGATAAATACCTCTCAATAAAATCAAACAATTAACTAGTAAATTTCGTTTATAAAACCTGATTTTTTTGGTTAAATATTGGCTCAATTCGCGATTCGGGGGAATAAATGAAAATAATGATTTCAATAATTTTTTGCGCATTTTTAAGCGTGTTTCAATCGGCCTTGGCTAAAGAAGCTTTTGGACGACCAGGGATTACACCTAATTGGGCCACGGCCAGAAATGTTCAAGTGGGAACTTCATTTGAAGCAGAGGGAGCAAAATCACCTCTTTGGTTTACCAATGCAGACGGTGCTCTGACAGAAGTTTTCTTTCCAACTATTGATACGGGACAAATTAAAGATGCTCAGTTTTTAGTTTCTGATGGAAATTTCTTTGTCGAAGAAAAGAAAGAAACTGACCATAAAGTTGAAGTGCTTTCTAGCTCTATCGTAAAATTGATTAATAAAGATAAAAAGGGAAGATTTGAAATCTCTCATACTTTTTTTACACTAGAGAATTCTCCAATTCTGGTAGATGAAATAGAAGTAAAATCGTTTAAAGACGGAATTAGATATTATCATTTAACAAATCCTCATATTAATAACACCGGATATAAAGATAGTGCTTTTACAAGAGAGGGAGCTTTTTTAGTTAAGCAGGGAAGCACAGGGCTTAAAATTCAATCAACAGTTGGCTTTAAGCAAATGTCAGTTGGCTTCGTTGGCAAATCTGATGGATGGCAAGATATAAGTAAAAATAAAAAAATGACTTATAATTTTACCTCGGCAAGAGATGGAAATATTGCCACAACGGGTGAAATCAATATTCCAGCAAAGAAAGGAACTTATAAGTTCTATATCGTTTATACCTTTAGCGAAAATATTGAGCAAAGTTCAGATAAGCTTAAAAATGCCTATGAAGTAGAGAAGAAAAAATACGAAACATCGTGGGAAAAATATATTTCTTCACTTAAAACTCCGAAGGGATTATCAGATAGGGAACTTCTTCTTTATAAGAGATCTATTTATACTCTTAAAGTACATGAAGATAAGAGAGTAAGAGGGGCTTTAATTGCTTCTCTTTCAATACCTTGGGGAGAGCAACAAACAGAGCAACCTGGAAATAAAATTGGAGGTTATCATTTAATTTGGCCTCGTGATCATTACCATGTTGCAATCGCTATGCTTCACTCAGGAGACCATGTCACAGCTATGAACGCTCTTAGGTTCCTAAAAAAGATTCAGTACAAGAAGCATTCTGGAGCTTGGGACTTAGGACCAAGGTATATTCTTAAGGAAGGAGCTTTTCCTCAAAACACCTGGGTTAGCGGTGAGGAGTACTGGGGAGGTCTTCAATTAGACCAAGTCGGTTATCCTATTCATTTATTTTATCAAACTTTTTTAAAAGTTTCTCCAAAGCAAAGAATCGAAATGCTAAATGAGTTTGGAGATATGCTTAAGAAGGCCCTTTCTTTTATTCTCAAATATGGTCCTTGGACACAGCAAGAAAGATGGGAAGAGAACTTTGGAATATCGCCTTCCTCATTTTCGGTGGCGACTTCTGCACTTTATTTGGGAAGTAGACTTTTTCCAGGTACAAAGCTTGGAGAAAAAAGTAGGAATACTGCAAACCAGTGGCTTTATACTCCAGGGGACAATATTGATACTTGGACTTTTACGACAAATGGTCGTTATGGAGATGGTCAGTATTATTTAAGGATTGCCGGTGGCTCAAGCTTTGGTGCAACTTGGAATCCTAATGATCGTAGCGAAACTCATATCGCAAACTCAAGTAGGAGAGTGGAGCAGAGTCTTATTTTAGATCAAGGATTTATGAAGCTAGCCTTAATGGGATTAAAGCCAGCAAATGATTGGAAGATCCAAAAAACGAAAAGCTTAGTAGATAAGCATATAAGTGTGGTTACTCCTAAAGGAAGAGGCTGGTACCGATATTCATTTGATGCTTATGGTGAAGAAGGAAAAGGACGTTTATGGCCCCTTCTTTCTGGTGAGCATGGTAGGATGGCCATCGAGCAGTTCTTTGATAAGACTCTTAGTTGGCAAGAAACATTGAAGAAGACGAGACCTATCGTTGATAGTTATTTAGGTTTTGCTAATGATGGTCTTATGATTCCAGAACAAGTTTTTGAATCAAATGGAGTAGGTACTGGTGCGGCGACACCTCTCGCTTGGAGTCACGCCGAATATGTAAAACTACTTTGGTCACTCGATAAGAAGAAGAATGTTGAGAATGTAATTGAATAATTTTTCAAAATACTTTCTTTTCTATTTTATTTTTACTGCCCCCCTTTTCGGTGAAAAACCCAAAGGGGAGGCGGCTGTTTTAAAGGCATTATGTCACTTCGAAAATGCAAATCTCGCCAGTCATATAAATCCTTATTTTTTATCTAAACTGCCTACCGACAAGCTCGTAGGGATTTTAAAGGGTTTTAAAAGTCAGGAAGGGAAGTGTGTAAATATCGAAAAAGTTGATGCTAAAAACTTTTTGTACACAACAGACAAAAGTCAAAGAGCAATGCAACTTTACCTTGATAAAAATGAAAAAATCAGAGGCCTATGGTTTGGCAATGCTACCTCTTATGGAGAAAAACTTTCTACCGTAGTTGATGAGTTGAAAAAACTTCCTGGTAAAACTTCTTTAACCTATTTAAAAAATGGGAAAGCTGAAATTCTTTCACATAATCCCGACTTGCCCTTAGCGATAGAACTAAGTTCGAGCCTTTTTTTATTAAAGCTTCTTTCTCAAAAAGTGGATAAGACAAAACTAAATTGGAACAGTAGCTTAAAGTTAAATTCGAAATTTAAAAGCGTTCCTGGGGGACGATTATATGATTGGCCTACGAAGGCTCCCGTAACAGTTCAAACTTTAGCGACTATGTTAATGGCCTATTCAGATGAGACTGCTTTTGATCATGTTTTTAACTTAGTGGGTAGAAAGAACTTAGAAAAAGCTTCACCGAGAAATAGACCTTTTTTAAAAACTTTGGATTACCATAAACTTAGGGGTGATAAGGTTCTTGGTTTCTCAAAAAAGAAAATAAAAGAGAAGAGAGAGATCTTAAATACTTTGGAAAAAAAATCTATTGAAGAATTAAGCACAGTTAGTGATAGCTTTGAAATTGATTCAATCGGTTGGTTTGGTACTACCAAAGAGCTATGCCAAATTATACATTCTCTAAGAAATGAGCCCTATGCAGGGGTAAACCCAGGGCTTGCTCAAAGAGGGGGCTGGAAAGCTGCCGCCTTTAAGATGGGACGCGCACCTGGAATTATTCAATACACTCAGCTGGTGGTCCCAAAAAGTTCTAAAGACTCGTTTTGTGTTTCTATAACTTGGAATAACCCAGGTGATGAAATGGAGCCCTCCAAGATTGATTCGATCCTCAGTCGAATACTGTCTAAAGTTAAGTAGTTTCAATATATTGTATAGAGTTTTGACAAATTACACTCGTGATTACAGTAGTTTAGCGCCTTTGTTTTGGCCTAAATCTTGCTCCTTAATAGGTAAATCTTATTTTTGAGAGGAGTGAGGATGAAAGCTTTAATTGTGGCCATTAATATACTTTTTCTAAGTATCGGCGCTTTCGCTGTAGAGGAAATTGAAACTCTTAGGCATGTGATTAAAGATTCGGCTGAGTACTTTAGTGCCAGGTCAAAAGAATCTAGCAGTAAGCTTAGAGGCATAATTGCAATCACAGAGCTTGGTGGACATACCAAAGAAGAACTTGTTCTCCTTGCCAATAGAAGAACTCAGTTACAATGCGAAAAAGATGGGTACGAACTTCTTCTAAAAATATCAGATAAGTTTATTAAAGAAGATGCTCTTAGCTCTTCATTCATCTTAAGATCAGACCTTGCTCTTAAAGGTGATGACTTAAAAAGTCTATTTGACTACCTGGTAAATCCTTATTTGGAGCTCATTAATTATAAAACGGATTTCTTAACTGCTGCCCTTAATAAAAAAGATTTTCTGGAAAACGGAGCGATGCCGTTTTTTGCCTCTGAAATTAATATTCAAGAATTCTGTAAGAGAACAGCTGATATAAAACACTTTGGAGAGAAGAATATAGATGAAGTGGATTTATTGGTTTTGCCTGAGGCGATTAGAATTAATGATGTGGCAAGAAGTAAGCAAAAAATAATCGAAAGAGAAATTGAGAAAGCTAGAAAGGCAATAAAAAATAGTGTCCGGTTAAAATAAACCGGACACCCACTATATTTAAGAATTTAGAATTTCACCTAGTTGATCTGCTTGGTGACCGATAATCAAATGATATACACCTGGGCTAATATTAACCGCTGCTTGTACACCGGCTTCCATTTCAAGATTCTCTAAGTTTAAATTAGAATCATCATTTAGCTCAACTCTTAGTCTCGTCTTGGCCACAGATTGAAGTGATCTTAAGTTATGCGCTCCACCAAGTGCTTTTTTGATTCTTTCAGCCTGTTCAATATAAGAGCTAGGGTCTAGTTTTTGAATAGGCTTTGCTACGGCTGTTTTAGGGGCCTTAAGATACATTTCCATATCTGCTTTTAAATTACCTGAACGAGTTCCAAAAATAGCTTGAATTCCTGATCCTACAACTACAACCCCAGAAGCTCCTAAGGACTTTAATTTTTCTTTGTTAACGAGGTCTTTGTTCTCTACTTCAACTCTTAATCTCGTAATACAAGAGTCTAGAGTGAGAATATTTTTTGCCCCACCGAAGGCCATGACAAGCTCTCCAGAAAGGGAATCTTCAGTAGTTGACTCTACGAGTACCGCGTTTTCATCCTCTCTACCTGGAGTCTTAAGATTGAATTTTTGAATCACGACTCTAAAAACTGAGTAGTAAAGTGCTCCCCACATGGGACCAATCATTAAGAGCCAAAGTGCTTTAGATGACTGTGGGAAAAGTACAATATAATCGATTAACCCATGGGAAAAAGTTGTTCCGTGCTTAATTTCTAGGGCCAAACAAACGGCGAAAGCTGCTCCTGAAAGGAAAGCGTGAAGAACATAAAGAACTGGTGCAACAAATAGAAAAGCAAATTCAATTGGCTCAGTAATACCTGTTAAAAAAGATGTTAAGGCAGCAGAAATCATGATCCCGCCGATCTTCTTTTTGTTTTCTGGTTTTGCTGTATGCCAGATCGCAAGGGCCGCTGCAGGAAGTCCCCACATCTTAAAAAGATAACCACCAGCTAAGTTACCAGCTGCTGGGTCACCCTGAAGATACCTTGCAATTTCACCGGTAATCTCTTTACCAGTGTTTGGATCTATATAAGTTCCAATTTCGAAAAAGAAAGGAGCGTTCCAGATATGGTGAAGTCCAAGAGGAATAAGGGCTCTTTCAATAACTCCGTAAACAGAGAAGGCGGTCATTGGCGATTCGCTTGAGGCCCAAAGAGACATGGACTTAATTCCAGCACCGAGTGGAGGCCAGATAAAGGCCATCGCAATACCAGAAATAATAGCCGCAAAGGCAGTTACAATTGGTACGAATCTTTTACCTCCAAAGAAACCTAAATAAGGGGGAAGGTTTATCCTGTAGTATCGATTGAATAACCATGCAGAAACAATCCCTATCCAAATACCTCCAAAAATTCCGGTTTTAATAGTTTGAACACCCATAACAGCATGAGTTTCAATTCCCATGGCTTTTGCACAAACTCCCATCGTACCTATCAAGATAAAATAACCGATTGTTGCAGCTAGAGCACTGACGCCATCATTTTTAGTTAGTCCAAGGGCCACACCGATAGCAAAAATAAGAGGCATAGTTCCAAAGATTGCCCCACCTGAAGTTTCCATAAGCTGAGAAACTATTTCGGGCATCCAAGAAAAGTTGGCGGCACCAACTCCAAGTAAAATACCTGCCACAGGTAGCACAGAAACCGGGAGCATTAGGGACTTTCCGATTTTCTGAAGTAATGAAAAAGATGTTTTTCCAAGATTCATAAAATTCTCCTACCTCTTATAATTGAGGCCAATTGTTTAAAACTATTTCTCGCACTTCTTTCCCTGACTTTGCAGACAAGAATTGCTGACGCATATTTTTACATTCGCTAATTTTTAACTCTCTAATCGATGCTTTGATCATAGGAATATTTGGAATACTTAAACTAAGCTCATCCACTCCTAAACTTAAAAGAACTGGAATGGCCTTAGTTTCACTTGCGATTCCACCGCAAACACCAACCCATTTTCCGTGCCTATGAGCTGCATCCGCCGTCATCGCGATGAGGTTAAGTACGGCCGGATGAAGACCATCAACCTGTTTCGCTAATTCGTTATGTCCACGGTCCATGGCCATAGTATATTGAGTTAAGTCATTAGTTCCAATTGAAAAGAAATCTACTTCTTTTGCAAACTGCTCGGCCATCACTGCTGCAGAGGGGACTTCTATCATCATCCCAACTTTTGGAATAGGTGCATTTAGGTTTAAGCGCTCTTCTTCCAAAATCTTTTTTGCTTTTATAAGTTCGAACATTTGCCCGATCATTGGAAACATAATGTGAATAGGCTTTGATGATTTCACTTTAAGGATGGCCCTTAGTTGTTCTCTAAAGATTTCTTCCTTTTGAAAACAAAGCCTAATTCCTCTAACTCCTAAAAATGGATTTTCCTCTTCAGGCATTGGCATATAATTGAGAGCTTTGTCTCCACCGATATCTAAAGTTCTAATAATCAGAGGACGATCACCAAGTGCATCTGCAATTCCTTGGTAAATTTCGTGCTGTTCTTCTTCAGTTGGAGCATGATCTCTATCGAGGAAAAGAAATTCAGTTCTAAGAAGACCGACACCTTCACCGCCGACTTCAACGGCTTTAAGAGCATCAGAAACACCGCTAAT
The DNA here is from genome assembly GCA_002720865.1 of Halobacteriovorax sp. Classification (GTDB taxonomy): domain Bacteria; phylum Bdellovibrionota; class Bacteriovoracia; order Bacteriovoracales; family Bacteriovoracaceae. The sequence goes on along the minus strand of PBIO01000011.1, from coordinate 161,315 downwards.
ATTAGCAACGACTTCGATACGATGACCGTCTTTCGTTTGAGCAAGCTCCATTGAGTGTTCAAGGGCATCTTCTTTTTTGATTCTTAGGGCCTCTTGTCTTTTTAAAACATTTTCTTTTTCTTCACTTGTAGGGCTTAGGTAAAGAGCACCGTGCTCACCATCAAGAATGACTTCTTCACCGTCTTTGAGATCTAGGACTCGGTTTTCAATTCCTGCGATGGCGGGAATCCCCATCGAGCGTGCTAAAATTGCCACATGTGAAGTGGCTCCACCAGAGGTAGTACAAAAACCAAGAACTTTGGAGCGATCAAGTTTAATGGTATCAGAGGGTGTTAGATCCTCAGCAACCAAGATAACGTTTTCACCTTGAACTCCGTTTTCTTCTTCTATTCCTAGAATTTTCTTTAGAACCCGTCCGCCAATATCTCTTAAGTCGTTTGCTCTTCCAGCTATAAGCTCATTCTTTAGGCCTTCAAGCCTTTGGGCCCTGTGTTTAATAGTTTTATCCCAGGCATGAGCTGCCGAATATCCGCTATTAATTTGCTTAACACTTTCTTCAAGAAGTTCTGGGTCTTGAAGCATTTCTATATGAGCTGAAAAAATTGCAGCCTTTCCTGCATCGTGCTCATTTAAGCTTAGTTTGTTTTCAATTATATTGAGTTCATTGGTTGCATCGATAATGGCATTTTCAAGTATTAGTCTCTCTGCATCGGGGTCTTCGCCTTTTTCAGAATAGGTGAGATCTAGCTTACCTAATTTCGAAATAACTCCAATAACAACCCCATCTGAAGCACTTGTTCCCACGAGAGTTCTTTCGTCGCTTTTTACTTCAAGAAGCTTTTTTGTTTGAGTTGGCTTTGAATCTTTATTAAAGCTCTCAAGCTCATCCTCTTCTATTTTAACGAGAGTGCTCAATACTTCTTTGACGGCTTGTTGGCAATCGGACCCTATGGCCAGAATAATTATCTCGTCATCTTTAGCGATCTCTAATCCAAGAACCGAAATTATGCTGGAAATTGGGGCAGATTTATTTCCTTTAATAATTTCAATACTAGAAGAAAACTTTTTTCCAATCTCTGCAAGTTTAGCAGCAGGCCTAGCGTGCATTCCAGAAGGCATTCTTACGAAAAAAGGAACTGATTCATAGGCCCTATCAATTGAGGTGCTTAAATCTGTGACCTCTTCTTTTTGTTCATACTCTAAATTGGCAATTGAGGTTTCACCGGAGATTACTTTTTCCTGGTCGACAATTTTAAAGCTTGGTTGATTTTGTCCTTCGATAAAAACCATTACGCTAACTAGAGATAATCCACTAGTCACGATTAAGTCTTGGTCAAACTCTATAAGTTTTTGACCAGTCACAACTTGTTCACCAACATTTACAAAGGCCTTAAAGCCTTGGCCTTTTAAGTTTACGGTGTCGATACCAATATGAAGAAGAATCTGTTGTCCATTTTCATTTTCAACAGTAATGGCATGGCGAGATTCGTGCAGCTGCACAATTTTTCCATGGCATGGAGAAGTTAAGGTATTTCCAGTTGGGTCAATTCCAACTCCATCTCCTACCATTTTTTTAGCAAAGACTTCATCAGGTACATTTTCAATTGGAACTAAAACTCCACTTAATGGAGACTTAAGGCGTAGCGTGTTCAAGTTTTTCTCTCTCTATAATAGATTTTTCCCAAGACAAGCTGATTTTTAGAAAAACCGACTCTTAAAGTCAATCAAGAGTCACAACAATAAATTATTTTGACCTTTCTTATACAAAAAACGTGTTTTTCGCAGAGGGTTATCAGGTACTTGCGCGGAGCACTTATCTTTATAGAGCTTTTTCCTTCATAATTTTGATTCAATTCAGAGGTGAATAATGACTCTTTTATTAAAGCAAATCTTTGGTTTTTTAAAGCTCTTAAACTCCGACACCGGTACCAACCAACTGGCCGCCGGTGTGGCCGCGGGCTTTGTTCTTGGGATGACTCCCGCTTTTTCTCTTCAGACCATCACAATTATATTGTTGATTCTCTTTTTTAGGATTCAAGTTGGAGCGGCGTTGTTAGGGGCATTCTTTTTCGCTTTCCCGGCCTATTTACTTGATCCTGTATTTAATAGTGTGGGCTCCAGTTTACTTGAGAGTGAAGGCTTAAAGAGTTTATGGACGAGTCTCTATAATATGCCAATTATTCCCTACACAAGATTTTATAACTCCTTAGTGATGGGCTCTGGTGTCGTGGCATTCGCCTTGTCTCCCTTTGTTTTTATAGGTTCTAAAATCTTAATTCAAAAATACAGAGTCGTTGTAGTTGAACGATTCAAAGAAACTAAATTCTGGAAGGCCGTAAAAGCAACGGCCCTATTCAAGTGGTACGCAAAATATGACAGCCTCTACTCAGTCTAATGAAGACTCCGGAACTCCGGAAAAGAAACAAAAAGTTAAAAAGCCTAAAGGACCGATAAGAGTCGAAGCTATTGGGACAATTCTCATTATTGCCACCCTGTTTGGGCTCTATGGAAAATTCTTCTTTGATTCTCACTTGAAAAAAGGAATGGAGTGGACGGCCACTTATATTCACGGTGCTGAAGTTAATATTAAGAATATTAAAACTAGTGTTTTTGGAGGAAGTTTTAAACTGAGTGGTCTTCAGGTTACTGATAAAAAGAATCCTCAAAACAATATGGTTAAAATTGGTCAGATGAACTTCGGCTTTTTATGGGATGCACTTTTAAGGGCAAAGTTTGTCGTTAGTGAAGCTTCAATTCTAGATATCGAAATTCAATCCCCTAGAAAGAAGCCTGGCTATATAGTACCTCAGGAAGAATACAAGAAGGAATCAAAAGCACTATCTAAACTTGAAGAATCAGTATTAGAGCAAAGTAAGGAAGAACTGCAAGGGAATGCTCTTGGAGATGTGGCTGAGGTTCTTGGGGGAGCAGATCCCAAAGACCAAATTAAAAGTATTCAAGGTGAATTAAAAGCGGAAAAGAAGATTCAAGAACTTGAAACTGGTCTAAAAGATAAAGAAGAGGAATGGAAAAAACGAATTGATGGACTAGATCACAAAGAACAACTTGATAGAGTAACAGCCAAGGCTAAATCAATTAAGTTTGATAAGAAGAAGCCCTGGAAAAGTTTAAAAGAGTATAAGGCCGTGGCTAAAGAAGCCAAGTCTGTTTTTAATGAATATAAGAGTCTTAGTAGCGATCTAAAGAACGATGTAAAAACTTATTCAAGTGCCATGAATAATATCGATGACCTTATAAAAGAAGATATGAGTGATCTTCAAAATCGATTTAAAATTCCAAGTCTCGATTTTCAAGATTTTTCAAAAGCCTTATTTGGCAGACTCTTTCAAGAAAAAGTTAAGGATATTTATAAGTACCTTGAAATTGCCAAAGAATATATGCCACCTAAAAAAACAGAGAAAAAAGAAGGGCTAGTTCCAAAGAAGCGAGGTGAGGGTAAGAACTATAAGTTTACGGTAAAAAATGGCTATCCTCTTTTTTGGATGAAAGAAGGGAGAATTTCTTCTAAATCAGGAGCGAGTGAATTTAGTGGTGACCTAGATGGCAAAATTATAGATGTAACCAGCGATCCAGTTTTCCTTGGACGTCCCGCCGTAATAACCCTTAAAGGAAATTTTCCAAAGCAAAAGATTAGTGGAGTGGACGCAAAAGCTATTTTAGACCATACAAAAGATATTCCTGTTCAAACTCTTAGTGCCAGAGTTGATTCATTTCCAGTGGCCGGAAGAACTTTATCTAAAAGTGAAAAGGTTAAATTTGCTATTAAAGATGCAAGAGCTGCGGCAAAGTTAAATGCTGAGGTTAAAGGCAAAGAAGTTAATATAAACTTAGTTAACACCTTTAAGTCAGTCGCTTATGAAGTGGATGCAAAAAATAAAGTGGTGAAAGAAACTTTAACTAACGTAGTAAATGGTATTCCACGGTTTCAGGTAAAGGCCAGGGCCAGTGGCACCTGGGAAAAATTAAATTGGGGAATTAGTTCTAGTTTAGGAAAGCAATTGGCTGACGGAGTTAAAGGGCAAGTCAAAGCTAAAGTTGATGAGGCTAAAGATAAGGCCCGAAAGCTAATTGACGATAAAATTGGTCCAAAGAAAGCTGAGCTAACAAAGAAGTTTGATGATCTTAAAAATAAAATGAGTAATCTTCTTAAGTCAAAAGAGGATGAAGTAACTTCTGCCAAGGATAGTGCCGTTTCTTCAGCAGCTGGTGGACAAAAGGCTGCAACTCCGAGGGGCGCAGTGAAGCAAAAAGCAAAAGAAAAAGTTAAAGATCTATTTAAGAAGTTTAAGTTTTAAGGAGTTAGGCTCGTCACTACTTCTAGGTGACGAGCTTTCACAATCTGTGAAAGATATCTTGTTCAATTTGTGAAAATCAATTGTTAGTTTTTCTCATCCTTTTTATAAAAGCCTTAACAAATTAATCACCACTACTTTTTAAGTAGTTCTTTAAGGAGAGAGAGATGAAAAATCTTTTAGTATTAGCAGCCCTTGCTTTTGGTCTTGCAACAACAGCAGAAGCTAGACCAATGCCTACAGAAAACACTTCATGGAATGACCTTGATCGTGACATGAGAGTTTATTTTGAGTACCCACAATTTGCCCTTAGCCACGGATTTTTCGTAAGAGCTCCAGGTGTTTGTGTTGATGGTGACACTCTTAGAACTAAGACAATGAAGAAAAAATGTGTTGAGTACAGAGGAAGAAATGATCGTTGCGTACAGTGGGCACAGATTTTTCCTTCAAAGCCAATGAATGGAACTCGTAAAGTATGTACTCGTTGGCAAGGTAGAGATAATGACCGTTGTACAAGATGGGAAGAAGTTTCTTACTCAATTGATACAGAATACGACATTGAAGTTTCAAAAATGAGAAGACAACGTGGAGATGAAATGCCAGGTCGTTACCTTTTCACTAAAAACTTTACAATTCCTGCTTGTAACTAGAATTGTTTTCGATAGCGCTTCTCCCGAAAGGGAGAAGTGTTTTTTTTTATGAATCCAGAAACTAACAAATTTAAAAAACCTATCGTTAATATCTTTGAGTTTAACAACTTTAGGGATTACCTCATGGCAGCCGGGTTTCCAGATGGAAGCTACAATACGCGCTCGAACACACTTCAAAAATGGGCCAATCGACTAGGATATAAATCACCGAGTAGCCTGAATATGGTTCTCAAGGGAAGTCGTCTCCCAAGTCGTGAAATGCAAAGGGCCCTAATCAAAGACCTTTCACTTAATGCCAAGGAAGCTGAATTCTTTGAGTTAATGATAGAGAAAGAAAAAGGTGAAAAGAAAGGTAAGTTTGACTCTGAACTACATGAGAAGCTTAGTAGACTTTCCGGGGGGAGAGATTCTTTTCAAATGCCACTTAAGGAATTTAGTTTGGTTTCAAAGTGGTACTTTTTAGTTTTAAGGCAGCTTGTTGGAGCGCCAGATTTTATTGAAGATCTGGACTGGATTCATAGAAAATTAAGAAAGCGAGTTTCAAAAAGAAATATAGAATACGCTTTGACTACACTTGAAGAATTAGAGCTTATAGTTAGAGATGAGGCAGGAAGGCTAAGTCCAACGAAGAAGAGCTTAAGGCTTCCAAATGGCAATCAAAGCGCAGCTCTTCAATCCCACCATGGTGGAATGATAGAGCAAGGCTTTCATGCTTTAACTGAACTTCCTGTAGAAAAAAGACAGGTTTGTTCTCTAACCCTAAAGATGCCCGCTTCACGGATGAATGAGGCTCAAGACTACTTATTTAAGCTCTTAGAAGAATTTGATCGTAAGTTTTTTACTGATGATAGTTCCGATGTTTATCAGCTTAATATGCAGTTATTTCCCCATACAAATGAAGGTGTCGAATCGTGAAGAAGCTAATCCTTTTTTATATTTTAAGTACGAGCATTTGTTTTTCAAATGATTACACTATTAAGATCCCTCAGGATGTTATTGAGGCCATGGACTTATCGCCAGAGCTAGCGGCGAGGCTAAGCGGCGGAGATATCATTGGCAATGGAGGTGGTTTAGTAGAGCAGGAGTTTCGTTTTGCTTACAGGAGGCTTCCTAAAATTATTGAGATTTGCGAAGAATCTCAGTTTTGTCCTTTTTCAGGTCTCGAGCGTACAAGGCTTATTAAAATTAAAGAAGTGGCTTCAAAATTTTTAAATCTAAAAGATAGGCTTATCTTTTTATCTGAATCAAAATATCCTGGTTTTTTTAGAGACTCAAATGATTCTGAAATACGAATTGCGAAAACAGCCTTCATTCCAGGAGCCCCAATCTTTGTTAATTTAGACTTACTTTATATTGATAATAAACCTTCCATTGAATTTAGCACGATGATTGCCTTGCTTGTGCACGAATTAGGCCATCAAATTGGGGTTAAGTCCCATAGTGAGCTAGATGAAATGGGTGCAAAGCTTAGAGATTATTTAACACAAGATACTCGGGTTAATTCTTACGACGTGAATGGACTAATGGCCCAAGTTCGTATTTTTAACTTACAAAAAGTAGATTTTAATGCAGAAGTCTTTTTCTCATATAACGGAACTATCATTCCTTTAACTTCAAGAATAAGAAGCGAGCTTACTTGTAAAAGAAAGAAGAGCCTTGCTATTGGGTTTGAGATAGCAAATCCCCATTGGGAACGGTTTAGAAGTGATCGTGGCGTTTTTATCTTAGGCTATAATGCGTGGCTTAGAGTTCGTTGCCTCGAGCTAAATACAAGTGCGATTTGGACTGAAGATAGAGATCTTCTATTAAACTTCCATTTTTATGATAATGAGTATTTAAGCTTAGACTTAAAGATAAAGTAGCTAAGAAGCTACTTTATCCTCTTCTTCCTCATTATTTTTTCTAACAAAGCCCCACCCATCATGGGAGTGGCAATATAAATTGATGGCTTCTGGAATCTCTTGAAAAAAATCACTATCTCTTGTTTTGAGACTCATCAATGATTGTCCGTTACTTGCAGCCTCGCGTAGGTCTCGGTCAATTCGATACAGAGGTCCTGCAATTCGGTGAGAATAAAATAGACCCCAGAAAAATAAGATAGCCCCAATGACAATCGTGCTTACAAAAAAGATTTGCCCCATAATCATTTGTTGCTCTTTTAGTAAATGAAAGAAAACATGATTTGGAGGAAGTTCTGCCGTTTGCGCTCGGTTTAAGAAGTATTGGAAAAAATAAGATTGAGCAGCGTAAAGAACAGACATTGAGAGAACTGCTGCCATCGTGAGTGAGAACATAAACTTATATTGAAAATTCGGATTAATCAGAAATTGCTTACCGAAAATTTTGTTGATAAATGGATTTCTTTTTTCTTTTTCCACGTCTACTCCTCGCCCCAGATCTCTTCAATAAGCTCTTCTTGATCTGATTCATTTGTAAGTCCATTGATATGTTTGTTAATCGCTGATTGTTCCAAATCTTTGTATTCCATTATTTTTCTTTTAAAGTTTGAAGATTGACTTTGGGTTAAGATTACATCCCATTCATGCTCACTCATGTTTAAGTCACCAGGTGAGCTTAGAGCATTGATTTCTTCTAAGGTCATTTGCTCCTCTATGATTAAAAAATAGACCAGTTCCATTTCCCATTCTTCGATATTACTAAGCCCTAAGGAGGCATCATTTTTAATTGAGGCTATTTTAGATTTAAGATGAGCGATCATTTCAAAATTATCTCCTGTCTCTAAAAAAGCTTGTTCAAGCTCAAGGGCCAACTGATCAAGTTGAGATAATCTTGTGGCCAGAGTCTCCTCGCCAGTTTCATTAAGAGTGGCCAGCTTCCTTTCAATATTCATCTCATCAACCATCTGAAGCTTACTTAAATCAACCTGAGCTGAAGTTGTTTCAAGGATAGGTTCACGAGACTCAGTTATATTAGACTGCATAGTCTTTTGAACCTTGAGTCCGTACATCTTCACGCCTAAGACAACAAAGAAAACAGCTAGTGCTGCATGAGCATAGGTTTTCATTTGAGACCTCCCAATCGAGATTCAATTATGAGAGAAGCCCTAAAAACATCAAGATATGAAGCTCTTCCAGTTATTGCAGTTATTTAGAGGATCGGAAATTCTTCAATTTTGACCAATTTTTGAGGCAGGTTTTTTGACAATTAAATAAACGTTCTACTTGCAAGTTATTGAAACTATTGACTTTGTTGATTAAGAATTGAGGATTAAAGAAGGCTGTTAACATATGTTTATGGATGATTTAGATAAAAAACTAGAACAGGTAAGGGCCAAGAGAGAGCGCAATAAGGTTTGGGTTGATTCAACCAAGGCCAACCACGCAAAGGCTAAAAAAGAAAAGCCCCTTGAGGATCAGTCCTTAAGAGAAACCATAAAACCTAGCCAGGTTGAGAAGCCACTTTTTAAAGTTGAGATTGACTTCCAAAGGATTGCTTGGGCATTCTTTAGATTTTTGAGTTTTGCTCCAAGATTAATTTTAAGGCTAGTGTTTAAAAGAGAAAATGAAAAACTTTTTGAAAGATCTGAGACTTATATCAAAGCTTATAAATCTAAAGTGATTATGGACTCAAAGAAGCATAGAGCTTTTAGATTGCATTAAAAAAAAGGCCACTAAACTAGTGGCCTTTATTATTCATCATTTTAAAATTGTCTTATAAATTCTTATTCGCAAAATCCCAGTTTACAAGATTCCAGAAGGCTTCAATATATTTAGGACGAGCATTTCTATAATCAACATAGTAAGCATGTTCCCAAACATCGATTGTTAGTACTGGTGTTTGTCCCGCTGTAAGTGGGCAACCGGCATCGTCAGTATTTACGATTTCAAGTTCACCTGAACCATTTTTAACTAACCAAGTCCAACCTGAACCGAAGTTACCGGCAGCCGAGGCAGAAAATTCTTCTTTGAATTTATCAAATGATCCCCATTTTCCATTGATGGCATCAGCGATAGCTCCGCTTGGTGCTCCACCAGCATTTGGAGCTAGGCAATTCCAATAGAAAGTATGGTTATAAACTTGGGCCGCATTATTAAAAAGTCCACCGTCAGCTTTTTTAATAATGTCTTCTAGTGACATTTCAGCATATTCAGTGCCTTCGATAGCAGCGTTAAGTTTTGTTACGTAAGCATTGTGGTGTTTTCCATAATGGTACTCAATAGTCTCTGGTGAGATGTGCGGTGCTAATGCGTCATTAGACCATGGTAGCTCTGGTAATTGATGGGCCATAAAATTTCTCCTTTTTAGACTTGTTCAAACGCTTTGAAGTGTAGTGGGAGACCACGGTTTTCGCAAGTAAACATTCTCTACACAGGGGGCAAAACCTGACTAACTGAGCCGTAAATTGACCAAGTTTTGACAGTTTTTTAATGAATCTTAGACAGGATTTAGTTAGTCTTATTGGGCTGCTTTTAAGCTCTAGGGAAGGGAAGTTGATATGCGCAGTATGGTATTTATTTTTTCAGTAGCAGTCTTAATTTCTATAAGCTCTTGTGGATCACAGAGTAAGAAAAAAAAGGTCGCTCTTAAACCTGGTGAAAGACCAGAGTGGATCTTTGAACCTGGTAAGGCCTGTAAGTCATATGAGCTTTGCGCTGTAGGTGAAGCAGCCGGAAGTCTAGGGGCCGATGTTGCCGCTAGGAAAAACCTCGCAAAAATATTTGAAACGAAAGTTAGTTCGGAACTAAATATAAACACCACTTCTAGTTCGACTGTTAAGGAAGAAGTCGTTACGGGAAGAGTAGATGAAGACGTTCAAGAAAAGATTCGAGAACAAACAGATCAAGTTTTAAGAGGTGTTCAGATTAATGAAATTTTTGAAGGGAAGGACTCATTTTTTGCTCTTGCAGTCTTAAACAAAAAACAAGCAGCAAAAAGAATAGCCTCAGAAATTGAGGCCGTAGATACAGAGATGCGTGCCTACTTAAATGATGGAAGACGCTCCTCTTTAAATAAAGCTCTAAAAAAATATTATCTTCGCAATAATTTAAATGAAAGACATCAGTTTCTTTCAGGAAGAAGGATAAGTTCTCCTGTATCACTGAGAACAATTTTAAATAAAAAACGCAAGAAAAGAGAACTCGGAACAACAGTAAAGGTTAAATTTTCAGAGGTCGGGGGAATTTCAGAGGTGAATCACCTTATTATTAGTCATTTGTTAGAGAACGACTTTAAGGTAGTGACGGGAGATAATAGAAACTCAAAATTTTCCATATTAGGAAGCTTAAAAAAAGAACAACAACATATGAATGTGAAAGGCTTTAAACGTTACAAGTTTTTTCTTCAGTTGAAATCTCAAAATAAAAATGGGGAAAAAATTGGTGCCTTGGATTTTGATACGGTTCAAACCGGAAGAAATCTTCAGCATGCTTACGAAAATGCGATGCCAGAAATAAGACAGTTTTTAGATGATAAATTAGGTGAGTTGAATATCGACTAGCTGAATAGGAGAATTATATGAAAAAAATGTTAATGCTTTTAATGATGAGTGCCGTTGCCGTTTCCTGTGCCTCAAAAGATGACAGAAAACTTGAAGAAAGAGAGCATGAAGAAATCGCTAGAGATTATGTGGTTAGAGATGCAAGCTCTAAGTTTAGACCAGGTTGGATTGAAGATGCTGAGCTTTGGTCGAGAAATCATAGTAAGGACACTAATAAGTTTAGATACTTTTCTTACGAAACTGATCCTAAAGTTAGTCGTAATATTAGCTGTAACTTAGCTAAGGCCAACGCTCGAACTGATATTGCTGGAGAGATTACAACCTTTATAGACAAGCAGCTTGGAGCTTCGACCCAAGGAAACGCAAATATCGATGAGAACAACCCTAATATTCAAGAACTTCGCGAGTACGTTGAAAATACTCTTTCAGAAAAAATTCAAGCTTTGATTCATGGGGCGGCAGTTGAAAAGACTTATTGGGAAAAAAGAAAGTACCTAAAAGACAAAGGTGCAAAGAAGGATTTTACCGCATGGACTTGTGCCGTTTATATTCGTATGCCTAGTGAGAGACTAAATAGAGCTATCGATGAAGCTGCTAACCATGTTGTAAAACGTGCTGATGATCCTGAAACTAAAGAGGCTGTTAGAAAAGCCATGAAAGACGCATCTGCAAACTTTGTTAAGGCCAAAAGAGGCGAGATTTAATATTTATTAAATAGGGAGCATATAATGATTAAATTACTACCAATAATCCTTATCGGATTTATGACTCTAACTAGTTGTTCAAGTTTTAAAGCTGAACGTGTGGATAATGAAGAGTCTGATGAAAAGGCACTTGAGATAACTGACCAATGGGTTCAAAGAGATACGGAGAAAGTTGTTTCTGATATCCTCGCTTCTATTAAGAAGCATAAGGGATTCCAAAGGTACTTAAGAACTCATGGGAAAACACCTACAGTTTTTATTTCAAATGTTCAGAACTTAACGTCTGAAGCCTATTTTCCAATCAATGATATTAACGATGAATTTTTAAATGAAATTTCAGCTTCAGGTGATTTTATTCTCGTTGATGCAGCGGCAAGAGAGGCTCTTTTAAAAGAGATCACCTATCAACACGATGGAATGGTGGACCCGTCTACTGCTAAAAGAGTAGGAAGACAAACGGGAGCAGATCTTCTTATCTTTGGAAATGTTTATATGAAGCCGGCTACTCGTAAAGGTAAAACCATTAAGCAATACGCCGTTAATATCCGAATGACGGATCTTGAAAAAGGGATCGAGGTTTTAAGAACTCGTTCTAAACTTTCAAAGTATTCTGAGCAAAGCGGATCCGGGTGGTAATTCAGAAGCCCTTTTACCTATATCTCTTTTTAGCACTCTTTTTCTTCTCCTGCGCCAGTGGGGGAAAGAAAGAGCGTAATCAACTGCGCTCTCTCATAAAAACTTCCCAGTTTGATGAGGCCATAAAAGTCATAGAGAATAGTAAGGTTTATAAAGAAAAAGACAATAAGCTCCTCTTCTTAATGGAGAAGGGCTTACTTTTACATTCTGCAGGGAAGTACTATCAATCTTCAAAGATTCTAGAGGAAGCTAGAGAGCTTGGGCGAAAGCTTTATACAACAAGTATTTCTAATAAAGTTCAAAAGATGATTGCTAATGATAATTACGATATTTATTACGGGGAAAGGTATGAAATTTCTCTTATTCATTTTTATCAGGCCTTGAATCATCTACTTATTGCGAATCAAGGGTTTTATGAAGCTCATACGGTTAGTGAAGGAAAGGATGGAGTTAGAAATATTCCCAAGAGAGTATTAACTGCTTCAGAAATTAGGACCAGACAAATGTCAGCAAGGGCTGAAGTTTTGGCCTGGGATTCTTTTTTAAAAGACTTAAAGTCTTCTAGAAGCGGAGCTAGTGTTTTTAAAAATGATCTCTTAGCTAAAGTTTTTGGCGCTTATATACATGAGATGATTGGTACTCCGACGGATCTACAAATCGCTCTTCAGCTTTACAAAGATTGTCATACACTTCTAATTAGAAACTATGGTGCCTATAAAAGCTTTAATACTCTCTATCAAAAATACAATGAGAACTATAAAAAATTTCCAAAGTTAGGGGAAAGAAATGTTCAGGCGCAGTTTATCAATGAAACAGGATACGCAAAGAATTTAAAAAACTATCTAAATGAAAGAATTGTAGACTTAAGTTTGAGTATCCGACCTCGCTCCTTAAACAAAATTAAAAAACGCTATTCCATTTCAGAAGATATTATAAAATCAGCAAAAGCTAATCGAAACGCTAATGTCACAATCCTTTTTCAAAATGGAGTCATTCCACTAAAGGTTGCCCAAAAGGAATACTTTGGTTTAGGAAAAGCAGCGAAGGATAATGCTGCCGCCCAGATTGGAGCGGCTGTTTTAACCGTATTCGCGGCCAAGCAATTAGGGCTCCTCCCTCCTCCTAGATCTTATAGACCTGCAGGAGCTTACCTTGGCTTAAGAGTTGCTGAAGTCGCGGTTACAAATGCGGCCATAAGTTTTGAACTTCCAAAAATTCAAAATCACGGAGTTGATTCGGTAAACCATGTGGTCGTTAAGAATGCCGAAGGAAAAGTTGTTGCCACGAGACCGCTGTCTCTAGTTGCTCCTCTTGGGGATATTGCTGAACAGGCAGTAGCAGAGAACGCGGCCTCTCTTTATGGAAGAGTGGGGGCTAGACTTGCAGTCAAACATGTGGCGGCCATTGCTGCAGCCTATGCTACCTATAAGCTAATGAGCAAAAATAAGAATAATGCTTTCTTTGCCAGGCAAGCTGCTGTTTTTCAATATATCGCTACGGCAAAAGGAATTGAGGCAAGTGAGCGAGCCGATACCCGTTATTGGAGCACTCTTCCGTCAGATGTATGGATGGGTAAATTAAAATTACCAGAAGGAAAGTATCAAGTTTTTATAAAAAGTCATCATTCTGGGGCTCAAAAAGAGACTCATATTGGGCCATTAGAAGTAGCTAAAGAGACCAAAAGTACTTTGGTAAACTTTCGCTCACTTAACTAGGTAAATTCTTCCCCCACCTAAGGCAATCCGTTAAAAATTAAGAGGAAGTTGTTAATTAGTCGAAGAGTTAGGGTATGCGTTTACTCTTACTATCGACAGCCATTTTCATTTTTATCAATTCAGCAGAGGCTAGAATGTTTGAAAGAAAAGCCAAGGTGCTTTTTACTGATAGCTCATCTACGCTTCAAGAGAATTGGATTAAAGGAAATATGTCAGAAGAAGAAGGCGTAAGGCATCTGGTTAAACTTTTATTAAAATCTAAAACTGGAAAAAAATTATTATATCTAGCTAAAGAAAAAGCCGCGGCCCAAGGAGAAACTCTTTTAGAGGTGATCAAAGTGGGAGAAGGCTCTTTAACTGATACGACTTTAGTTCGAAGGTTTTCTCCTTCTAATCCAGAGCAGATTGACTATGAAACAAAGACAAAAGTTTTTGTTAATCAAAATTTAAACACGATGGATGCGGTCCTTGACTTGGCCCATGAACTAACTCACTTCACTTATAGAGAGCCCTTTAATCCGTATAGACAAAACTTTAAGCTTCACGAGTTTATTCATTCAACTGTTGAAGGTAAGGGCGGAGAGGTTGATGCTTATATGATTGAATGCAAAGTTAAGCAGGAGTTATTTCCAAAGCAGAATAATTCGAGCTCAAATTGTAATAAGGTGACGGACCAAGAAACTGGAAAATTATCTAAAAAACTTGGAGCACAGCAGTTTTATAAAGTTGGGCAATTCGTCAGAAAATTTAAAAGAGATCTTGAAAGATTTGGCATAGAGAGTCATGAATTCCCTTATTTAAGTGAAGATGATAGCGACTTTATCAGCTCAGCTTATGGGAAGCCTTACCCTATTGCAGCCTTAGAAGAGTATGTCACGATAATGGGGAAAGCCTGTCAAAATGACTATAGAAGGCTTGCAGTCCTATCTAGGGGCACTAATAGGTCTCCTGCAAGTGAAGGAACTGACTTTGTTCACTCGAGACAGTCTTCGCTTTCTAGGATGAAAAACAATTTCTCTTTACGCTGTAATAGCTTTATTAACACTCCTTAACAAAATTCTACGCAATGCAAACTTAGACAAAAACACCAGATTTTTTTGGTCGAGTTCGTTGACGGTTTTACCCCATAAAAGTAAAAATATAGGTACAATTTTAGACGTTTAACTTTGATCAAAGGATCTTTAATGCAGGACAGTGTCGTTCTAGCGAAAGTTGATGATTTCCTCAACTGGGGCCGTAAAAATTCGCTTTGGCCTATGACCTTCGGACTTGCTTGTTGTGCTATCGAAATGATGGCAACAGGTGCTTCAAAATATGACCTTGAGAGATTTGGTTGTGGTGCTTTTATGGCAACCCCACGACGTGCTGACCTCATGATCGTTGCCGGTACGGTAACTTTGAAAATGTCCGAAAGAATTCAAACTCTTTATGAACAAATGCCTGAACCAAAGTATGTTATCAGCATGGGTTCTTGTGCAAACAAGGGTGGTCCATACTGGCAGCATGGCTATCATGTTCTAAAAGGTGTTGATGAAATTGTTCCTGTTGATGTTTATGTTCCTGGATGTCCTCCAAGACCTGAAGCTCTTATTGAAGGACTAATGACTCTTCAAAAGAAAATCGCGAACGAGAGACTTCTTAGAGATAAGTGGGTGAAGAATGCATAATGAAATTGTAAGCCACTTAAATAGTGCCGTTCCTGGCTGTAACGCTACGGCCGTTATCGCTGAAGTTGGAGATTCTTCAATCTTTGTTGATAGTGCTCATATTTTAAAAGTATGTGAAGACTTAGCAACAGGTGATTGGGAGATGCATACTCTTCAAGTTATTACAGGAACTGATTACGAAGATAGAATAGAAGTAAGCTATGTTCTTTGTAGCTTTACTAAAAATAATGAACTTATCTTGAAAGTGAAGCTTCCAAAAGCTGATACTAACTCAGTTCCAGAAATTGATAGTGTTTGCAGTGTTTGGAAAGCGGCAGACTGGCAAGAAAGAGAATGTTACGACATGGTCGGTGTGATCTTTAAGAATCATCCGAATCTTAAAAGGATTCTTTGCCCAGAAGATTGGGAAGGATGGCCGCTTAGAAAAGATTATGTTGTGGCCGAAGAATATCATGGAATGAAAATCAATCCTGAGCATAAGATCAACAATGCTGATCATCACTTCTTTAAAAAGATTCAAGAAACTCAGGAAGATCCAAAGAAAGTTTCATTCAGCTGGAAGGGAGAGTAGAGATGGCCATTGAATTAATTGAAAACGGCGAATCTATTAAGTCAGACCTTCTTACACTAAATATGGGGCCTCAGCATCCGGCCACTCACGGTGTTTTAAGAGTTGAAATTAAAACGGATTCAGAAATCGTTGCTGAAGCAATTCCACATATTGGTTACCTTCACAGATGCAAAGAAAAGCATTCAGAAAACCTAGACTACAGAGGAGTCATTCCTTTTTGTGATCGAATGGACTACCTAGCGGCCATGTCTATGGAATGGGGCTACGCTCTAACTGTAGAAAAGATGCTTGGAACGGAAGTACCTAGACGTGCTGAGTATATCAGAGTCATGGTAGGGGAATTACAAAGACTAGCTTCACACCTTATGTTCTTTGGTGTTTATGCTATCGACCTTGGGGCTTTTTCTCCTTTTCTTTATGCCTTTCAAAAACGTGAATTTATCTTAAGAATTTTTGAGGAACTTAGCGGTGCTAGACTTCTTTATAATTATTATTGGATTGGCGGTGTTTGGAATGACATCAACGACGGACAATTAAGAAGAATTGCCAAGTTTGTTGATGAAATGAAAACTGAGCTTGATAAGTATCACACTCTTGTTGGTGAGAATAAAATCTTTATCGACAGAACTGCCAATGTGGCGAAGTTAACACCAGAGCAAATTTACTCTTACGGGGCAACTGGTCCTGTTATGAGAGGTTCAGGTATTAAGTGGGATCTTAGAAAAGACAGACCTTATAGTATCTACGAAGAATTTGATTTTGATGTTCAAGTAGGTCATGGAGAAAAAGGGACTCTTGGAGATTGCTGGGATCGCTACTACGTTAGAATGAGAGAGATGCACGAGTCTATTAAGATTATCGAGCAATGCCTTGACGGGATTGAAGAAGGTCCAGTTATGGGGAAAGTTCCAAAGATCATCAAGGTTCCTGAAGGGGAAACCTATATGAGAACTGAATGTCCTCGTGGTGAGCTTGGATACCATCTTATTTCTGATGGTGGAAAAACTCCTTATAGATTAAAAGTAAAATCTTCGTGTTTTACTCATACATCAATGCTTGGAGAAATGGCTCCGGGACAAATGATTGCCGACTTTGTTGCTACAATTGGTAGTATCGATATCGTTCTTGGAGAGGTTGATAGATGAATAATAAGACCAGCGGCTTAACGCCCGACTTACATGCCCAATTTGCCGAGAACTCAAAAAGATATGAGCAAGAGCTAACTTTTAAAGGTTGGTTTAGCAATATTTGGAGATCAATTGTTTCAGTATCAAAGGGTATGTATATTACCTTTAGATATGTTTGGGCAGAAAAGCCTGTAACAATTGAGTACCCTGAGGTTAGAGAAGTTCTTCCAGAGAACTCCCGCTCTCGTCTCTTTAATGATGCTGAGAACTGTATCTCTTGTCTTCAATGTGCCAATGCTTGTCCTGTTGACTGTATTTATATTACGGCCACAAGAAGAGATAAGGATGCAGAGAAGATCAAAACTAAAGATGGTACACCTATCAGACTTGATCTTCAGCAATACACAATCGATACAGCTCTTTGTATGTACTGTGGTCTTTGTACGACTGTTTGTCCTACAGAGTGCTTAACTCATACAACAGACTACGAGTTTGCTTCATACACATTAGATAATATGAAGTATGACTACCTTGCAGATGATATTCGTGCTTGGAGAGATCGTATCGTTAAAGATTAAGTAAGAATTAAATGACTAAATATTGAGGCCCATTTTTATGGGCCTTTTTTATTGGCATTTAGTGAGTATCCAAATACTAGATCTTTTAAGCCATCCAAAATAATTGAACTGAAAAAGCCACTCTGGATAAGTTGAATAAAGAGTTTCACAGTTTCCACCGGTGAAGTAATCAAGCTCGGCATACTTTGTGGTAAAAAAATAACCAGTCTTAGCAAGGCCCGAGTCAATTACTACGTTTAAGTCTTCTTTCTTATAAAAAGGCATTTCTAGTGTTGGTACTTGTCCCTGTTTATTTTTAAAAACTCTAATCTCTCTAATATCGTTATCATACAGGTATTTATAAAAACCAAGTGGTGTATAGGCCGGCTTAAAAAATAAATAAACGAAGAGGATCATGTTTAGATAAACAGTGCCTAAATAAAAATATCTCCTTAGTGGCTCAAAGCTAAGCTTTCTTTCAGGAAAAAATTGAGCTCCTGAATAAAGAAGAAAAGGAACAACCGGATAGAGAAAGCGAAGCTCCTTATGACCAATAAAAAAGTGAACTAGGATAAAAGGAAAGACACTCCAGACCACCCAATTGGTAGCTTCTTGCATGAGAAGTCTAATAAAACCGATTAGAATAATAATGGCCCAAAAGGGGGTCAGGGTTTTAAAGAGCCAGATAAAATAAGCATAAAAAGGAGAGGTTCCAAACTGAGAAATTTTATCGAGAACTAAGTTTTGGTAAATATAATTCCAAGGGGTAAATGTAAGCTCTCCATAACCCCACCAATCAGCACCGATTCCAATGAGGACTCCCGCTAAAATTGAAGGGACAAAGAAGCCGAACCAATTTTTAAATCCAATTTGTTTTACTATTAAAAGCCAGAGTCCAAAGCCTAGGGCAATAAGCCCGGTTTGGTGGCGAATACTAAAGGCGAGACCTAGAAAGAGTCCCCCGAAGATAAAGTCGTTTAAATATGGGGCTTTTCTTAGGAGAAGCGAAAAGGCAAAAACGAGAAAGGCCGTAGACCAGTTTTCCGAACTGGTTCGAAGCTGCATAAAAAAACAGAAAAATGAAAAATGAGTAAAGAAAACAAAGATATTATAAGAGATGCTCCCAGGGAAATGATCTTTAAGTTTCTTGTTTAACCTAACTAATGCCCACCAAGAAAAAATTCCTGAAATCAATCTTAGCATCCAGGCCATAGTAAAAGGGCTGAAATCCATAAGTTTAAAGAGCTTTAAAAATGGGGTGAATATGGCAGGGAGTAGCCAGGGTCTTAACTTAGTGCTGTACTCCCAAGTCGTTATTTCGGGGATGAGTCCGGCCTTAAAGGCCGCGAAATCTATGGCGTAATACTGTTCGTCTGGATGGAGAAAGCCGTATGAGAAGTAGCTTCCTACGATAGTCATTAATAGACTAAGGATAAACAGTGACTTATCATTTAAGCGTTTTAGTACTTCCATAGGTGCAAAGTGTCAGATATTAGCAATGAGATTAAGTTATTTATATCATCTAAGCGTTGGATGAAGAAATACTTTCGAGCATTAATGCCCGAGATGGCCTATGTTCAGGTCGAGTCTGACTTTAAAATGTTCCTTTCTATGGTGGATGTCTCTGGGCCTAGCTTTGATTTAAGCTATGATAAAACCAAAGCATTTTATCAATACGAAAAAACAGACAAAGATTTAATTGAAAAACATATAGCTGATGGGGATGTCTTTTTAGATGTTGGGGCCAATATAGGTCATTTTAGTTTTTATTTTAAAAAGAAGTATCCAAATTTAAAATGTCATCTTTTTGAGCCGATCCCCTGGCTTGGAGATTGTATTCAAACGACCATTGAAAAGAATAAAATTACAGATGTAGAACATCATAAAGTGGCCCTTAGTGATCATAGTGGCGATGATGAATTCTTTATCGATACCTTTAATGATGGGGGACATTCTCTTCTCAAAGATAAGGTATCTAAAAGAGGCTCTACTGGTAAAAGTGTAAAGGTTAAACTGAAGACTTTAGATAGCTACAACTTTGAAAAAGTTGATTTTATGAAGGTTGATGTACAAGGAGCAGAAAAGCTTTTTATTCAAGGGGCTAAACAAACAATTCAAAAATTTCGTCCAAAGATGTTGATTGAAGTTTCTTCTAAGGAGTCACTAAGTTTTCTTAAGTTTCTAGAAAAGGAAACAGGCATTTCTTATGAAGTTTTTTCTTCTGAGAAAGAAGGATTATTAACTGAAAATGATTTGAGCTCTTTAGTAGATATTTTTTCTGGAAAAGGTATCGAGGACTGCAATTATCTTTATGTCCCAAAATGTTAAAGGGCCCCTAAACGTTACCATTTAGGAGCCCTCTATACGGACGGACTATTATTCAACACCCCTCAAGGATGCTCTTAGTTCAGAGCAACCAAGGCGGCTGCTTGAGCCTTTGTGCTGACTAATATGATTAATGATATTAAACTAAAAATAATTAAATCTATTTTCTTCATTTTTGTAATTCCCACGCCAAAGCCCCACACGGATTATTTTTTTAATTAAGCCAATTTCAATAGTGGCGCACTCTATCAAAAAATGTAGATTTGAAAAGCCCCCCATGTAAAATTATGACTACTTTTTCAAGTGAGGGCCGGCACCATTTCCTGATTTCGGTGAGTTACAGGTGATTTCTGTGGGAGATTTAGTGCAAGATATCCAAAAACTAGCCAATACATACGGTCTCCAAGACCGCCTAGGCTTAAGTGGACATGGTAGATCAGAAAGACTGGTAAATGGCTTAATAGAAATAAGGCCATCATTTGCTGATTAAGACTATGACTAGCGAGCCCCCTTAAAGTACCAGCAATCATGGCTAAATAGGCAAAGACTGAAAAAATAAGAAAGGGCCACCCTGCAATAACCCCAGCACTTACAAAAAGGTTATGGGGATCCTTAAAGGAGTTATATCCTTGAACGTCCACGCCCTCGGCATTCATAAACTTATAGAGGATCCCTTTTCCAAAGGCAGGGCTTTCTTGAAATAGACCCCAACCTCGATGAATCTCTTCCATTCTTGATTCAATTCCATCTTGCGCCGGTCTCATTCCAAATCCTTTTTGTCCCGTGGCCACATCATAAGCAAAGTTCGCCACAGAAGGACCGACGGTAACAAGGAAAGTTAGGATTGATCCAATAAAGAAAAACTTAAACATTCTAACGGACTTTTTCTTAGAGCCGTAAATTAAAATGGCTCCACCCACAGAAATTAAACAAGTTATTAGGGCCGCTTTCGTGGCCGTAAGAATAACCGCAAAGAAAATCAAGATAAGAGCAAGGATATTGAGAATATTATTCTTCTTCCAAGTAAAAGATCTGTAGTTGAATACGCTCGGAAGAAAAAAGATAAAGGCAAAAGTTGAGGCAGACACCATATGCGGAATATGTTTAAAAACGCCAATAAAACGACCACCTCTAAACATATAAGGAGAAAGAACCGGCAAAAGAATTAAGCTGATAAAAACTAATGTTACCGCAAATCTTTTTGTAAAGTGAACCATCCTATCTAGGGGTAAGAGGGCCGGGATAAAAATCCCATAAATCGCAGTAACGGCGATGGCCATGATTAAACCACCTAACTGCATTGTCATCGAATAAGTAATATTAACCATGGCAATTTGAAAAAGCGTTTGGATACTTAAGATGGCCAGCATAGAAAATATAAGAAATTTATAAGTTTTACTCACACTCGGTCTGTGCTTTTTTCGAAAATATATAAAGAAGAGAATGAAGCCACCTAAAAAATTTATTCCGAAATTAATATAGGGATGAAGTCCGTGCTGAAAAATTAAAGGGGGAATACTTCTAGGAACGACGCCCGTCCATTTTAAAGAGATCTTTGAGATAAACATCATGGCGATCAAAAATAAACAGAGCCCTTCAGTAAAAGTGCTTTTTTGCATTTTAAATTTTTGAAATCGAGATAACGGCATCTTAGGGATTATTATAAATCTAAGTTAGGTAAGTACCTAGAAGTATGTTTTTGATGCCCAATAACTTGGGCGAATTTCACAATTTCCAAATATGAAGTTGGCCTTAAAACCTAAGAAGATCACGTATTTACAAGTCCAGCCTAGAGAAAAGGCTAAACTTAAAGGGTGGGTTAACCGATAGAATTACTAGGGTAAATAGATGAACTTAAGATTAATGCTAATATTCCTTCTTTGCTTTACTGCCGCTGGTTGCGGTGGAAAGTCTGGTAAAACTTCCACAAGTTTTAGTGTGAATATGGGAGCGATCTCAACCGGTGCAGCCCTTGATGGTGGCCTTGTCATGCGAGGGACCAGCAGTTTAGGACATGAGTTTTTTATCCCAACGACTAATGCAAATGATGTTTCAATTGCTCTTCCAAATGGAACCTGGGATTTTTATGTTATCGGTTGGAAGAATCAGGCTAATGGGGCCATGACTGGAGATAATGTTTGTGGTGCTCAACTAGGTGTTCAGTTAAACGGCGGAGACACAGCGGTAAATTTTAATCTTAATATGGCTAACTGTGCGCTTGCACAAGTAGCAGGACCAGAGTCATTTACGACGGCCCTGCCTACGGGCGGCTTTAAAATGAATACCTTTATTAGCTGCCTAACAATCGCCGGTATGGTCGGTGATCACGGGGCAGAATGTGATAGCTCGACAATAAGCAAGAAGCATGGAGTCTCTACGTTTTTAAGAGTAGAGCTAAACAGTGTAGGGAATTTTCCAATTCCAGATACGACTTTAGGTTCTTCTTGTCTTGCGCTTGATACTTATACGGCGACTCAAAATTTTAAGTCTTCTAAATTTACTTCTTCATTAAGATTACCGGTTCAAAATGGTTCGACGATTCCATTTCCGATTCACATGATTACTTATGAAGATCCTACTTGTGACCCTGATGAAGAAGATATTACTTACTACTTCCCCCATGGCTTTGGTGGAGTTCCTGACGGTGAAACGGCGTCGACGATTATAGGTGAAGATGGCTCGCCGGCAGATGATACGAGTGCAAGAATTGTTTTTGCAGATAATTATTTAGGAATTGCCGACTCTGCTTTTAGACCTACCTCAGGTGTGGCTAACGACGTAATCCTTCCTTATATAGACTGTAATGGAGCTCGCTGTGAAAACGCTGCTATTCCTACAACCTATTCAAGTGTGTTTCCAAGAAATAATGTGTCAGAAGTTATCTTTGATCTTTTTGGAACGGATGATCAGATTAGCGCTTATGACTCAGAACATCTTTCAGATGCTTCAGTCACTATCGATGGTATCGATTTTACGACTTCGACAGAAGGTTCATCGGGAAATAGTTTCTCGATTACAATAGCTGCTTCAACGTTCTCTGTTCATAGCGCTAGCTATGGAAGCTTTACTATTGATAATGATAGCTCTCAAACAAGAGCTCAGGTCGTTACGGCCGTTAATGCCCTAACTGGCTCAACCTCCATTACAGCGACCTGTTCGGCGGCTTGTGCAACTACGTTTACAGAAGGGCCTGGGACGAATAACTTTTCTGGTGGAGTAACTAATCTTACAAAAGAGCGAAGAGATCAAGGAACTGTACCTGAAATTAAAGAACTCTTATTAGGTCCTATAGGTGGGATTCTTTTTCAAAATGGCTTAACGACTCTTGCTGATGTTTGTACTAATACGGGAAGTTTTAGTAAGGAAATCGTTACTGAGGGGACACCTGAGATTGTCACTGTTGATTTAACAGCAGGAGACGTGCAGGCACCAGATTATATGACGACTTCTAACTCGACTAACTTTGATAGAAAAGTAGTTCTAAGCCTCGATGGAGTAGATGAGTTTGCCATTCAGTTTAATTGTCCAGGTGGCACAAATGGTGATACGGCCACTCTCTGGTTTTATGAGGAAGAAGAAGGGGATTCTGAAGATGGAGCTTCTTTTGAAGAGGTTTTCTTGAATCATGGTTCAGTTTCAAGCTCTGCTGTAGAGCTAGTTGAATATAGGGAAGATGTTGGCGGATCTGTTGAAAGTCTTGAATGGACTTATTTTCAAAAAACTAGTCCGACGGCCTATGAAATTTTTAGTATAGAACATTACGCAGGTAGCGCTTACTTTGGTAGAACTGGTGCAAGTGTTGATATGGCCGGATTTAACTTTAATGTAAATGATTATGGAGTTACCTTTAACGATACTGATGCTTTTTTTAGCTCCACACCAGATAATTCCTGTACCTATACAAGTTTTACGGATGCTGGGACCTGTGGTTCTTATGCCACGACAGATTTACCGACCTCACTTACAGGTCCAGGGGGAAGCAGTATCTCTGCGCCGATGGTTTATGGCGGCGCTTTTGATATGAACTCACTTTATTTAATAGATCCGCTAACTGACTTTACTGGCTTCTAGTTTTCTAAACGATCGTCGATCACTAAGGCCGTAAGTACTCCACTTAAAACTACTGATAAAATTGAAACCAATCTAAAGGTGTCGCTAGAAATCCAAGCCTTCTTTTGGTTTACTAAAACGATATCATTGGTCTGAAGGCTGTACTTAGGGTCAGAGCCTGCGGTGATAGCTTTATTTAAGTTAAGTGTTAAATTCTTTTGCTTAAAAGTTGCTACAGATTTTTTACCGGTAAAGGCCTTTGAGTCATTTCCAATTTTAATCTTTTCGATATCCGCATTTTGAGTGGGACCACCGGCGAGAGTTAAAAGGGTAACGAGATTTACGTTCTTTGGAACATGGTAGAGACCAGGTTTTTTTACAGCACCAAGGAGTCTAATTGAGATGAGCTCCTGGTTCTTATAGTTTTGAAAAAGAAACTCACTGGGTCTAGCTAGCTTTAGTTGCTGACTACTTCTCTCTGATAATTCAAATGCGAGGACCTGATTCGAAAGCACCATCAATAGGGCAGATAGAAGACTGGCCAGAAATTTCCTGTTCATTTACTCAACCTTTTTTATAAGTAGAAAAGGCCAAATTAGTCTAAATTTAAGTATTTAGTCAATATTCCCGAATAGATATTATAAATTTTTCAATAAGTTAGGGGAATCGTGGAAACGGACATTAACGAAGAAATATCCATGTATCAGGTAATGCAGATCTTTATCAGCAGATGGAAATACTTGGTGATATTGGCCTTAATTGGAATTCTAGGGGCTCTGGTTAAGCATAAATTCTTTCCCGTCTATCCATCACAAGGAAAGCTACTTATTAAAGACCCTAAAAACTCTCAGATCCAGTCCTTTATTTCCGGAATGGTGGGAAATGTGGGAGGACTTAGTGTTTCAAAAGGTTACGATACGGCCACTAAAGCGGCATCTTTTTTAGATACCAATGACTTCTTTTTATCCATGGTTGAAGGAATGCAAAACTATGTAAAGGAAGATGCGTCCGATGAGCATAAAAAGGTGATAAATGAAATCTTCACTTCTTTTAAAATCAAACCTGGGCATGAAGATTTTAATCAGAGCGTAGCAAATTGGCTCAGATCAAAAATAACCTTTACTCCGAGTAAAGGCGGTCAAATAATTTTGAAAGTAAAATCTAAGAGAAAAGATCGTTCCGTGTTTATCGTAAACTATGCCTTAACTTTAGCTAAGGAAAAGCTTGTTGAAAGAGAGCTCCAAGACTTTGACTCGGCAGAAAGGTACTTCAAGGAAAAAATTGAGGAAGTAAAAGCAAGACTTGAAAAGCTTGAGGAACAGCAAATTGGAAAGCTATCTGGAAAAGGGGCTCTTACTGTTGAAATGCAAAAAGGTGAAACTAGTCAGTACTTAGCGAATCTTCAAAAAGAAATTAATGATATTGAAATGAAGATCACTGAAGCCGGGACGGAAGTCGTTTCACTCAGAAAGAAAGTTAAAAGAGAAAAGTATAATGGAGACTTGACCCTAAATAAGTTCGGAGCCGCCAGTAGACTAAAGATGGTGACGGACGAGTATAAAGCCTTAAAGGCAAAACTTCGAACTAAGAAAAGCTATCTTAAAAGATTTGGGGGGAAAGGAAAAAAACTTCTTCCAGTGCAATCAGAAATTGAAAGAATGAAAGCTAATTATACCTTTGAATATAAGATTTACGAAAACTTACGGGATAGCCTGGCTAAGATTGGTTTACAAAAAACTTATATGAAAAATAAGGTCGAGATTCTAGAAGGTGATAGAATGAGCCGAGTTCGTTCTCGTCCAGGGCTTTTGATGATGATGCTGATTGCAATTATGATTTCTCAAGTTATCGGACTAGCGGGAATTTATCTCTTTGAGCTATTTAAGCCTCTTGAAGACTCGCCCCTTTAAATAATCACCTTCCCCAAAGCCACCTTTTAATGGGCAGTCGTCAGCTAAACGTAACTGCTCTTTGGACTCTAGTTTTAGCTTCTTCGCTTTTACAACTTCATCTAGATTAGAGTTGAATTTTTTCCATGAAACATTATGGGTATTAAGAAAGACAACAAGATGTCCATCGTCGCTCAAAAGCTCATTCATGAGAGGAAGGTCTCTTGAATATGAGTCCGAGGCTTTCCCCATTTTTTTTCCATCGCTTGATGCAGAAGGAGGGTCACAAATAATGAGATCAAACTTTTTTCCCTCGGCTTTAAAAGCTTTAAGGGCGTCCTCAACTGAAGAGCAATGGGAAATATGTTTAGAACTATCAAGCTCAGGATTCTCTTTTAAATTTTCATCTATCCAGTCTAAATAATTTTGAGACAAATCAACACTATGAACTTCTTCAGCTCCAGACTTTAGGGCCGCAAGAGAGTAGGCTCCCGTATAAGCATAAAGATTTAAAACAGATTTAGCTTCTTCTAATATGGGAAAAAGCTTTTTTCTAATGGCGGACATATCCGTATAAATTCCCGGATCGTGGGCCAAACTAGGTTTTAAAATATAATTTATTCCAAACTCAGAAATGGTGATTTGTTCAGGCGGACTAGTTCCTTGCTTGAGGGCCGTGATTTTACTCTTGGCTCCAGTGTCTCTATCTGACCACCAGCCATTTATATATTTTTTATCTGGAAAATGTTCTTCCCAAAGATCTCGAACTAAATCAGCAATTCTCTTCTTATGAAGAACCCAAAAATTACAGGTTGTTTGAACGAGGACGTGGGACCCTAGGGCCTGAATAAATAAGCCCGGAATTAAGTCAGCTTCACCAAAAACTAAATAAAAGTTTTCTCTATCCGCGCTTACTCCAAGTTCAATACGGCGATTAAAGGCAGCACTCATTCTTTCTTTTAATTCTCTTGGGAAATTGAACCTATGTTCTCTTCCGTCCCCAAAGGCCCAAACTCTGGCCTTTATCTTAGGATGATTTGGATCGTGAAGTAGTAAAAGCTTTGTGTTGTTTTCATCCA
Source organism: Halobacteriovorax sp. (assembly GCA_002720865.1). Taxonomy (GTDB): domain Bacteria; phylum Bdellovibrionota; class Bacteriovoracia; order Bacteriovoracales; family Bacteriovoracaceae. Next base: position 134,574 of record PBIO01000011.1, on the reverse strand, counting down.
CCTGAAGAAACTCTTCGCCTTTAGGAAATTTTTTAGTGAAAGTATCGGCAGTAATCCAAGGGTGTCCCTTTTTTATATACTTTAGGGAGGCTGGATGAATTTTTACTTTTCTGGTCTTAGGAAGGTTTTTCATTGAATTTTAGATTCTTGTAAATCCCTTAATTCTTTAACTGAATCTTCAAACATAAGAATAATTTGTTTTGTTAGATGGTCTGGATCTCTCCAGTTGATGATCCCAAAGAGAGAGAGTTCGTTTTTTAGCTCTTCAGAAAGAGGGATAAACGGATCTACTTCTTGGCATAGCCTTTCAAGCTTTTTGACGCGTTTTTCTAACATATTTAGATCGATGAGCGTCGGTTGCTCGGGTGAATGCATTGCTTCGTTTGGTACCATGTCCGGAGTTTCCCAATGTAAAGACAAGTAGTCAAAAGCTCGGCGTCATATTTGCAACTACTGGAAAGGAGGTTTTATGAAGTTGATAATTCTTTTCTTAATAATAGTGCTGGGGATCCTATTTCATAGGAAGTTTGAGGAGCTTGTTTATACAAGTATCGCTTTTTATAAGAGTTTTGGGCATAGCCCAAAAAAAGGAAGGGAGCTTAAGCTAAAGCTTAGGGACTTCTTTTCGGGAATGGGGGATTCAATTTTTTTACCCCAGTATAAATTTTTTAACCCCTTATGTTTGGAACTTAGAGAGCTTCAGTTAAAGCATGGAATCGGAGCCTCTCGAGTTCTGACCAGTCTAAGAAAGTGGTTAGCAGAGGATATTCAATTCGAGGAAAAAACCCAAAGTATCCTTAAAAACTCATTGGCCCAGTTTGCTATCCTTTCGGCCTTCACCTGGATCTTCTATTTGAATGCAAAATATAGCCTAGGTGTCCAATCAAGTTGGCTGCAGTTCTCCCTCCTTCAAATTGCAGGGGGCATCTCTTTTCTCTTTCTTTATAGACATCAAAAACGAAAATATTTCTCAAGCTTAGAGGAGCTCTTTGAGAGGGGATTTCTCTTTAAAACTTTAAAACCTGTAGGGATTTCTGTGGGAGAAGTCCTTTCTCGCTCTAGAGCGGATCAGATTCTTGAGACAAAGGATAAGCTTATTTCAAAGCTTGCTCTAGAGCTTTTAAAGCTTTCCCAGAGGTGGACCAGCTCTGGAGCACAGGTTGATCTGGAGCTTGACGAGCTCTTAGGGGAGATTAATTTTCTAAGGGAAGAGAGAAGAAGAAAGTTTGAACTCAAGCTAGGAGGAATTCGTTTTATTCATATGGTCGTGTTTTATCTACTGGGCTATTTATTAGTTACTTTATCGCTAATTAGACAACTGGCGTTAAGCTATTGATGAAGAGGAGAAATTAAACTAGTTTAAGGGGCAAATTAATCTTCGATAAAGGATACGACCTATGAGTAATGGTGGCGATAAGCAAATTATTTATTCCATGCATAAAGTTGGAAAGGTTTATAAACAAAAACATGTTCTTAAAGACATAAGTCTTTCTTATTTTTATGGAGCGAAGATTGGAGTCTTAGGTCTTAATGGCTCTGGTAAATCAACCCTTTTAAGAATCTTGGCCGGAATAGATGAAGATCATCTCGGAACAACAACAATGCAAAAAGGTTATCGTATTGGTCTTCTTGAGCAAGAACCTCAATTAGATCCTGAAAGAACGGTTAGGGAAATAGTTTCAGAAGGCTGCCAGGAAGTTGTAGACCTTTTAAAAGAGTTTGATGCAGTTAATGAAAAATTCGCTGAAGAAATGAGCGATGAAGATATGGATAAGCTTTTAGCGAAACAGGCAAAGCTTCAAGATAAATTAGATGCGGCCAATGCTTGGGACCTAGACTCTAGGTTAGACCTCGCGATGGAATCACTTAACTGTCCTCCTAACGATCAAAAATGTGGTTCACTTTCCGGTGGTGAAAAAAGAAGAGTGGCTCTCTGTAGACTTCTACTTCAAGAGCCAGAGATTTTATTGCTAGATGAGCCTACTAACCATTTGGATGCTGAAACTGTTTGGTGGCTTGAAAGACACTTACAGCAGTACAAGGGAACTGTTATTGCCGTTACCCACGATAGATATTTTCTTGATAATGTGGCCGGCTGGATCTTAGAGCTAGATAGAGGTGAGGGAATTCCATTTGAAGGGAATTATTCTGATTGGCTAGAAACTAAAGCGAAGAGATTAGAAAAAGAAGAAAAAACAGAATCAAAAAGACAAAAGAAAATGAAAGAAGAGCTTGAGTGGATCAAGGCTTCTCCAAAGGCGAGACAAGCAAAGAGTAAGGCTCGTATAAAAGATTATGAACAAAGATTAAATGAGCAAACCAAAGGTGCATCTAATGAAACAAAAGAACTTTGGATCCCACCTGGACCACGCTTAGGAGATGTTGTTATTGAAGCTGATCATGTTAGAAAAGCTTTTGGTGATAAACTTCTCTATGATGATCTAAATTTTAAACTTCCTGCCGGTGGTATCGTAGGAATTATTGGTCCTAACGGTGCCGGTAAAACAACTATGTTTAAAATGATCACTGGTGCTGAAAAACCTGATGAAGGAGATTTCAGAATTGGTGATACGGCCAAGATTGCTTATGTTGATCAAGGGCGCGAGCTTGATGGAGATAAAACCATCGTTGATGTGGTTACTGGCGGAACTGAGTTATTAAAACTTGGTGGACGAGATATCAACGGACGAGCCTATATCGCTAAATTTAACTTCTCTGGTGAAGATCAAAAGAAAAAGGTATCCGAGCTATCAGGCGGTGAGAGAAATCGTGTTCATTTAGCGGCCATGCTTAAAGAAGAAGGTAACGTACTGTTATTAGATGAGCCTACCAACGACCTAGATGTGAATACTTTACGTGCTCTTGAGAATGCTCTTTTAGACTATCCCGGTTGTGCGGTAGTAATCTCCCACGATAGGTTCTTTCTAGACAGGATCGCTACCCATATTTTGGCCTTTGAAGGTGATTCAAAAGTCGTATGGTTTGACGGTAACTTCTCTGAATACGAAGAAGATAAAATCAAGCGTTTAGGGGATGCGGCCCTTAATCCAAAAAGATTGACCTACAAGAAACTAAAACGAGACTAAGAAACCTCGAGGGAAGTTTGAAAGTAGCAAAATTTGGTGGATCTTCTGTTAAAGATGCCGTCGCAATGAATCGCTGTGCTGATCTTATTTGTGCTGAAGAAGCGCTTTCTGTTGTGGTCGTTTCGGCCACAAAAAATACCACGAATGAACTGGAGCTAATTGCTGGAACGGCAAAAGAGGGGCTTGTATCTGAGTCTCTTGGTCTCGTTGATCTACTAGAAAAACGCCACTGCGAAATCTGCTCTGATATTGAAGACCTTCCAGAGAACAAAGCCTATTTAGGAGAGATCTTAAAAGAGGCCAGAGTGCTTGTTAAAGAAATTGCTCAAAAGAAAGACTACTCAAAAGAAGATATGGATTCTCTCTATTGTCTTGGTGAGAGAATGAGCAGTTTTCTTTTTTCTAAGCTCCTTCAATCAAAAACAAAGAAAAAAGTAATCCTAAAAGATGCTAGGCGGTTTATTAAAACTGACTCTACTTTTTGCGCAGCTGTTGCACAGGTTGACCAAATTAAATCCGCCGTGGAAAAAGAACTTATCCCGGACCTGGCCAGCGACACGATTATAGTCACTCAAGGTTTTATAGGAACCGATGAAAAAGGAAGAAATACAACTTTAGGTAGAGAAGGCTCTGACTATTCGGCAACTCTTATCGGAGAGGCCATCGGTGCCAATGAAGTTCAGATCTGGACCGATGTGGCCGGAGTGGCGACTTTTGATCCTAGGCTTATTGATAATACCAGATTTATTGGAGAGCTTTCCTATGAGGAGGCGTCAACTCTCGCTCTTTTAGGGGCAAAGGTTCTTTATCCTAAAACATTATTTCCGGCCAAAAGAAAAAATATTCCAGTCTTCGTTGGCTCAACACTTGATCCAAAGGCCGGGGGAACTCGTATCCATGGTAACTGTGAGAGAAAAGTTGGACCTCGTGGTTTAAGCTTTCTTAAAAATAGCGAAGGAAATCTTCTTTCTCTTGTGGGAACTGAGCTAGGAACATTAGATCTTCCTTATAAAAAAGTGGGAGAGTCTCCTGTAAGTCAAAGCTTTCTAGTTGAAGATGAAAAACTTGATGAAGCTCTTAGTGAACTTCATAAGCTTGTACTCTCGCATTATTAAAAAACCTTTTTGAATATTGGCTGCTCACCGTCAATGCCAATGATCTGAATGATTTCTGCTATCTTTTTGTTCTCCATATGAATAACCACATCTATATTTTGACAGATTAACTGGAATCCAGTTTTTGTTTTTGGAGAGAAAAACTCGAGTAAGGTTTTTAATCGATGAAGAGCACCGATAGCATCATTTGAGTGGATAGTGCTTATAAAACCGTTATGACCGGTGTTCATAGCTAAAGTCAGGGGTAAAACTTCTTCTCCTCTTAGTTCACCTAAAATAATCCGGTCGGGGCTGATTCGAAGGGCATAAGAGCAAAAATCAACAAGAGAATTTTTCTCATTGCTTAAAAAATGGGTGCATTTTTTTTGCTCTACATTTAACTCATGAGTATCCTCAAGGATCACTAAATGTTCATTTTTATCACAGGAAGAGAGTAAACTTTGGGCAAGCGTTGTTTTTCCTGAACCCGTGCTTCCAGAAATAAGAATATTTTTCTTGGAACTTATAAACTCTTTTAAAAGGGGATGATGAGTATAATTATTTAAAGGGAGTGGGTCAGTTTTGTGACGCCTAAGAAAAGCTCTAGGTCTTGATTCTGAAATTATATGCGGGTGGATAAGGGTTAATCTAAAACTTTGATTTAATAATTTAACCTTTGTTGAGAGGTAGGGGAACCTCGTGTTCCAGCTTTGATTATAAACCAGGGCAATATTCTCTAATGCATATAATAAATCTTCATCGCTTAGACTAGACTCTTCATGAATAAAGATTTCATTTGCATCATTATTTTGAACTATACGGAGTAAAAAATTATATTGAAAAACATCTTTGTACCATTTTTCACAGGACTCCTTTTCCAAGTATTCTGGATTAAGTCCCAAAAAACTCCAGGAGGACTTAAAGTCTTTAAAAAGAAGGGCTGAGCGATTTTGATTAACTTCCGTATAAAAATCTTCAAGGGCAGAGTTTTTCATTATATTTTCTCCATGAAAACGAGACCTGTTATCTTCTTATAGCTTTTAGATTGCTGATTATTTGAAAAAATTCTCCCGAAGAGGGGTATTTTATTGGCAAGGGGAAGACTCTCTTTATTAAGGGCATCAGTTTGAAAACTAATTTCAAAAAGCTCTATTGGAATACCTGCTGAAATTCTCGCAGATGCAGACTCTTTACTACCGCTAATTTCTCCGGAGCTTCCTGGTTTTGTTATCTCAGCGGTATAGTTTAAAAGAAACCCGTCACCTTCTTTTTCAAGAAGAAGCTTTAATCTTAGCCCGGCAAACTTGAAGTCAGTTGTGGTTTGACCCTCTGTACTGGTTGATTGATAGGGGATCTCTGATCCAACCTGAATCATCATCTTTTTATTAGGTCTAGCGAGCATAACAGGCTCTGCCAAAAGTCCCGCTTCAACTCCATGATCTTTTAAAAGGACTTTGTTTTGTTCATATAGAGTTTGCCAGCCCTGATCAAAAATTCCTTTTAGGCTTCCAGACAATTGGTTAAGACCAAAACCTGCTGCCTCAGCTTCGGTGGACTCCAATTGGATTATTTTGATTTTAAGACGATAATTATTTTCTCTATGCTGAGCTCTGTGTTTTATAAACTTAACAGCGTACTTACTTTCTAAATAATTCTTAAGCTCCGGGGAAGGACTTCTGCCGTCACTCAGATGACAAATGAATTCAATATTTTTAAAGAGGCATTTAAAGTCGCTGATATGATCGTCAAAAAGAGCTTTTATAACTTCAGAGAGAAGTCTCTTTTTTAAGACTGGGCTAAGGCTGATTTGAAGTTGAAGCTTTTCTTTATTGGCCCTTAGAATCTTTAAAAGTTGGTTATAATGGGTAACTCGCTCTAGCTCTCCACTTAAGAGAAGCCAAGGTCCTTTATTCTGAACATTGAGTCCCATATTCAAAATAGACTCAGTTAGACTTAAGAGCTTGAGTTGATTGGCCTTAGAAAGAATATAGATCTGGTAAATTAAATGTTCTCCATTTTGCTTCCATACATGTAATTCAGATAGGCCTAGCTTTTTTCCTTTTAGGAGAAGACTCTTTCTTTTTTGATAAAATTTATGGGACAGTGAGTCATTGTTGCCAATGGTGAACCTTTCCAGTTTCGGGAGGTGAAGCTCCTTAACTTCCCCAATGCTGAGGATAAGGCTTTGTTTTTTAATAGAAATGGAACCGTCCTGGGCATGAGCGCTTGAGGCGAGTATAATTCCCAAAGTTAAAGCTTTGACAGATGTGAGCATTCTCGGTAAATACTTGATTCTACGAAGTTCGCACAGCTGTATTCGTTGAAGGAGAATTAAAATGGTTTCAAATACTCGTGTTACAAAAAATAGAAGAGCCCGCAAAAAAACAAATGCTGGTAAGAAAAGAAAGGCCGCAAACAACAATAAGGGAACAACTCCTAAGTTTGCTATCCATCCAGATAAGTAAGCCCAATCTTTAAATATAGTTTTTAGGCCCTGATGCTTTTTAGTATCCGGGCTCTTATTTTTCTTTAAGTTCATCTTTAAATTCACTCCAAAATACACCAAGGGTTTCTTTCATTGTTTCTGTATAAATGATGGGAAAGTCCATCTCACCATTTTCTTTTATGCAGATATGAGCCGCTGAAACTTCTTTTCTTTTGCAGGGCTCTTCACTTTCTATGAACTCCACAAGTTCTTCTGGAAAATCCATATTTTCATGCATGATTTTCTTAAGAGTTTGACTCATCTGTGATTGAGAGGGGTGATAAGAAAAGAGAATCACCTCCTTAGCCTCAATGGGAATAAGATAAAAAATGATGAGAAGACCGATACTAAAAGTAAATTTCATAGTTTGTTTTCCTTTGTTTAGATTTCTTAGTGAGAATCTTTTTCGATGAGGGATAGGCGATAAGTTTTTTTGTTCTAAATTCAACCAAATTGTTTAAGTCAGTTTCAGGGATTTCGACTAAATAGAGATCCCCGGAACTGTCGATAGAATCCTCATTTCCAAGCCTCTTTAAAATGATGGCCTCTCTGGAGATAAGATCTAGATCTTTAGTGAGTAGAGTAATTTTAATTTTTTGCTTTAAAACGGGAACTTTACTTTTTATTTGTAGTTGAAGCCTAGTATGACCAGGTCTAGGCGTTGCAGCATCTTCATTGATCACAGTGGGAGGGTCAAGATTTAGCATGGCAATGATAATATGAGAAAGAAGTAGAATGCAGATCCACTTAAAGCGCTCCATTTTTAAGGGGGAAATCTTTTTAGTTCTTAATTTTATTCCACTCAATTTCGAATCCTTTTAAGTTGTTTAAACTATTTCTTTCAATGGTGAGGTAGGTTCCCCAAAGGCTAGAAGCTATGATGATAAAAAGGAGGATCCATAAGACTCCCTCCAGCTCCGCAAAGCCTCCTTGGAGTAAAGCTTTCGCTCTACTTCTGGTGCTTTTTGAAACCTGCTTTTTAAAGTAAATTGGCTTTTGATAAAAATACGTTTTCTTTTTGACCATATGATTTCGTTCCATTTCTCTTTTCTTACGGGGACAGTTCCATCAAGTCTTCGCTTTAGGAGAACTTTATTTTGAGACTTGTAGGGAAGGTTCTTGAAGTAGGTAACACGAATGAGAGGAGAGCAGTGCTTAAAGACAAAGGGATTTTTAATTTCACTTAAATGGTAAAGCTGCTGAACTTTTTTTGCTCCCTCTTGTAGTTTTGTTGCGTAAGGGGCGGTCACTGGGATAAAACGTAAATTAAAAGCCGCCTTAATGACAATATTTAGTTGTGACATTCTTTTTATATAAGATCTTTTGGAGAGCTCATATTCCTTTTGGCAAAGGAGGAGATTTGCTTTCTCCTTTATCCTTAAATTCTCGTTTAAAGCTTTTAAGATAACTAAATAGCCAGCAGAAATTATTAGCACCGATAGAACTAGCGAAAAATGAGAAAGTCCATTTTCATTACGGAAGAGATTCTGCTTTAAGTTTAAAGGTTTTTGCCTTAAAGCTTGTCTTGGTAAACTTGATTGAACTTTTTCTCTGACAAGTCTTAAATTTCTTGAGACCTGTTTCTCTTTTTTGAAGCAGGGTTGTTGATACTTGAGAGAATGCTCTATAGATTTCTTCATGATGACAAGATCCTTGCTTAAAAAGTTGGATGATTTGGAAAAAGACAATGCAGATAAATGAAGCCGTTGAAATCCAGTTGATCACCATTATTGTGTTGAGATTTGCTCGACAACAGTTTTACGCATGTGATTAATTCTTGTGTTGATGACTGACCCAAATTGTTTTACGGCAGCTAGGCAGAATATTCCTATAAGGCTGGCGAGGATGACGTACTCAAGAACTCCTTGGCCTTTTTCATTTCTTAGCATAATTGCGGCGTTTGTTTTTTTCATATTGTTTCTCCATCCTTTGTTCATGGGCTTAAAGAGAGTTGCATCTTTGGAAATCGGCTTTCTTGAGTAGTTCTGTTGGAATTATTGGGCTTCTGATTTGAGGGGTTTATAAATTGAATACCTGCGCAAAATTTGATCCCAGTTTTTTTTTGCATCAAATATAAGTTCAATTTAAAATTATCATATGAACGAAAATACAAAGCTTTACGTCTTCGCTAAAAAAGAGGTTGCCCTAATTTTCATCTTTATGGTGCTTATTGCCATTTCGGCATTTGTCCTTGGGGTAAAGATTGGAAAAAACTATTCATACCTACAGGCAGGTTATACACCTGAAGATCGGGCAAAAGTGGATATGCTATCTGGCCAAGAAGAGCAGCTTAATAAAACAATAGAAAAGCGAGAGCAGGTTGATCCTCAGAAGTTAAAGGATGAGACTCATAAGGCCCTTGAAGAGAGACTTAAGCAAGAGTTAGAAGCTCCTGAGAAGGTAGAGGCCACTCCTGCTGCTGATGAGGGAAATGAAACAACTCAGGTTTCAGGAGATGATTTTGCGGGAAAGTTTACTATTCAGCTAGGCTCTCATCGCTCTAAATCCGAAGCTGAAGAATTTGCTAATGGATTTAAATACCGAGGATATAACCCGATTATTAATGAGGTCGATATTAGCGGCAGAGGGACTTGGTATAGAACCAGTTTAGGAGTATTCTCCTCTATAGAGGAGGCGAAGGCCTATATTAAAAAAGAAATGGAACTCTTCCGTGGTCAAGATTATGTCATTGGGCGCTTCGAATAACCTAATATGAAAGAATCAAAATTATATTGTCTTGTTATGGCCGGTGGTCAAGGAACTCGTTTCTGGCCCTCATCAGTTACTAAAAAACCTAAACAGTATCTTCCTCTAGTTAGCGATAAAAGTCTCTTAGAAGAAACCTTAATTCGCTTTGATGACTTAGTAGGAGCAGAGGATCGTTATGTCATTACAGTTAAGGCTCAAGAGCAGCTAGTTAAGGATTCTGCCGGTGAGCGAATTGGAACGAAGGGAATTATTTTTGAGCCAAGTGGAAGAAATACAGGACCCTGTATTCTTTTAAGTCTTGCGAGCCTAGTGGCCAATGGGGCTTCAGAATCTGATGTTGTGGCCATTGTTCCAAGTGATCATGTGATTTTAAATCATCGCGGTTTTAAAGATACCTTAAAGAAAGCAGCTGAGCTCTCGGTTGGTCTATCTAAAATTGTAACTATTGGTATAAAGCCTAATTTTCCTCATACGGGCTTTGGCTATATTCATCGAGGGGAAGAAGTTAGAGACAGCTCTTTTGATGTTAAAGAATTCAAGGAGAAGCCAGATCTTGAAACAGCTAAAAACTATGTGGCCTCAGGGGAGTACTTCTGGAATGCTGGAATGTTCGTGGGAACGATTGAAAGGCTCTTAAAGGAATTTGAAAGCTGCGCTCCTGAGATGTTCTCTCACTATAATGATTTAAAAGAGAATGCTAATGATTTTGAAAAGACTGGTGAAATCTACGAGAAGATCCCTAAGGATTCTATCGATTACGCCATCATGGAAAAGTCTAAAGAAGTGATGACCATTCCGGCCGAGTTTGATTGGAATGATCTGGGTTCTTGGGATGCCCTTGAAACGGTCTTAGAAAAAGAAAATGACAACTATACTGGACAGGCCAAAGGAACATTTTTTCAGGATGCAAAAGATAATATCGTTTTTGCTCCTGGGAAGTTTGTCTCTTTAATAGATGTAAATGGACTTGTGGTCGTTTCAACAGAAGATAATGTTCTTGTGGTGCCTAAAGAAAAGGCTCAGGAAGTTAAGAAGGCCGTGGAGTATTTAAAAACCACGGACTTTGGAAAAGATCACTTATAATTTTCTTTAGTTAGGCAGAGGGTATTGCTCTAAAGATCTCGCAAATACTTTATCTGTCTGACAGGTATAGATTCTTCTTATTTCCTCTAGGTCCGGCTTTACTAGATCTAGCTTATGGCCTTTGCTTTCTGCGATTTCTAAAAGCTTATTATGAAAGGCCTCTGCACTTTTCTCTTGAGCTCCGACAAAGGCGGCATCTTGAACCCAGTAGTATAGGTCTTCTCTTTTAACATCTGTTTTTTCAACGAGATGGTGAAGATAGTAGCTTGAAAGATAACCGGTACCTTCTAGAACTCTATTTTCGATTACTTCAGTGTGAAAAACTAGGTCACGAATTGTATTGTCTAATCTTTCTAGGGCGTAAGCTAGGATTCCAAAATGATCGGGAAGATACATACGCTCCGCTGAGCTATGGCTAATATCTCTTTCATGCCAAAGGACAATATTGTCTACGGCCATGGAGGTATGAGAGCGAAGAATTCGGGCCATACCAGTCAAATTTTCTCCAGAGATGGGATTCTTTTTATGAGGCATGGTTGAAGAGCCTTTTTGTCCCTTCTTAAAACCTTCAGCAAGTTCACCGACATCACTTCTATGGAGATGACGAATCTCAACGGAGATACGCTCAATAGCACTAGCGGTGAGTGAGTTTAATGTGACTAGCTTTGCAATTCGATCTCTTGGAATGACTTGAGTAGAAACCGGCTCTACTTTTAGTCCCAAGATATCGGCCGCTTTTTTCTCATGATCTGGAGTTAGGATACAGTAGTTACCAACGGCTCCGGAAAATTGAATTGTTAATTCGTTTTTATAAAAATCTTCTAGTTCTTTATAACGTCTAGCAAATTCATTGTAGTGACCTAAAAGCTTTTGGCCAAAGCTCATAGGCTCGGCGTACATTCCATGGCTTCGACCAATGGTAAGTACACCCTTCATCTCTTCAGCTCTTGAGTAAAGAGTCTTTAAGAGGCTCTTATAAAGGGGAAGTATGGTCTCAATACTTTCTTTTATTTGAAGAGTAGTAGATGAATCAATGATGTCTGAAGAGGTCACGCCAAAGTGAAAATATTTTCCTACTTCAGGTTCAACATTCTCAGTAATGCTCGTGCAAAAAGCGATAATATCGTGGCGGGTGGTTTTTTCGATTTCATCAATCCTCTCGGGATTAATGACGGCCTTTGCCTTAATTTTTTCCGTAACACCTTCTGGAACTTTACTTCCTTCTAAGGCCTTTAAAATAGCGAGCTCAACTTTTAGGTAGGTTTCAAATTTATTATGATCTCCCCAAATTTGGGAAATCTCTTTTTTTTCGTACCGTGGGATCATGTGGGCTCCGGGCTAAAAGTAAAAACTGTATTCAAGTCCAAAAGTTAGCCATGTAATGGTTAAACTTCTGGCGGCTGAGCCTTCTCCCTCGAACTGCTTTGCTTTTCTAACAGAGGCGAGGTTGTAGCTCATTTTCATACCCCAGTGGCTTCTAGCACCGGTTCTCTTATGAACGCCGAAATCAGCTTTTATTCCATAACCTGTATAACTTTCAGAACGAAAATTATCGCTAAAGGAGTTGTAGGTCAAATATGCTGCGATAGTTTCAAAAATATTACTGCTATTGATCAAGTTTCTAATGTAACGCGTCCTGTAACCAAGTCCACCACCTAAAGTAAGGTTAGTGGCGTTCTCTTCCCTTTGATTCTCTGATTCCGCTCCGATTGAGCCATTAAGACGGGTTAACTCACGGTATTTTCCCGTCGTGAGAGCGGCACAAATTTCTAACCAGGCCACTCCAAGACGATAAGCATAGTTGGCTTCCATCGTCGTAATTTCAAATGGATTTTTTAAGTCAGTATTAAAATGATAATTAAGTCCAAAGCGGTGCTGATCATTATCTGTAGAGTAGTCCTCTAAATAGATCCCAAGCTCCTTATCGATCTGGCTTATAATAATGTCCTGGTCTGAATCTTTCATCTCTCGATAGACATTAGTATTTTCCTCTTCTTTTTCTTTTACATTTTTTGAGCGGTCTAGCTTTTCACCCTTTTCAAGGGCATCTAATTCAGCTTGCTCTATATCCGTGAGGCCCCCTGAATCTGTGGCAATTTGGGCCATGGACTGGGAGGTAAATCCAATTAAAAGTAGTAAGATTAAAAGTGATTTAAAAAGTGGGAAGATCATCTTTTTTGCACCTTCTTAGCTACGGACTCAAAGTTCTCTCCAGGGAAATCCTCAAGACCAATTGATCTAGCTAATTCAACTTTTTCTCTTAAGTGACCATATAAGGTATTCACATGAAGGATTTCTGTATCAATCATCTCATTTAAAGAAGTGTGAAAATTCTCATAGATAGTCTTACGGTTAATATAATTTTCAAGGATGGTATCAAAACTCTTTTGCAGGTTCGCCATTCTGGCTTCAAGAATAGTGATCTGGTTCTGATAGTTCTTAATCTTATTATAATGAGTTCGAATATTTGAGCTGGTTAAATGGGCCGTCTCAGATAAGTTTTGAAAAGCTAAGTCTCTTTCTAAAAGTTTTGTTCTCGTAGAGCGTCCATTGAGTAGACCTCCGGAGCCAGTTAAGCTCCAAGTGGCGTTCACTGTGGCCACAAGCTCTATATCGGAAGTATTGGTACCAACCATTCCTCCACCAACTGTTGTGGCCGTTTCATATCTAGTACGGTGCTGGCTTCTTCCAAAACTATGAGTATAAGCCCCAAGGTTCATCGTTATCTTTGGGAGGGGAAGGTTTTCACGTAGAGTTCTCGTATAAGTTCTTTTGGCATTATCAACTAGGGTCTTAGCTGTTTTTACTGAGGAATTGTTTTCTTTACTTAAAGTAAGAGCCTCTGTGTAAGCCACATTTAGCTGTTTATAATCAAGCTCGTCTAAAAGAAGGTATCTCGTCCCTGGATTATCAGCGAGTAAAAAGGCCATCTCTTCATCGGCTGTTGAGGCAGCGATCTTGGCATCGTGGTAATCATTTTGAGCCTTAAGGTACTCAGCTCTAGCTTGGTAATAATCTTGTCTTGGGATTTTTCTAATGGTGATTTTTTCCCGGTTCATTCTATAAATAAAACTGGCGTGACGTAATTGGTTTCTTCTAATCTTTTCGATCTCTTTTGTTTTATAAACTTCAAAATATTTAATAATTAAATCGTGACGAAGGTCCCTTCTTTGCTCTTTTAAAATTTCTGTATTTCTTTTGTAAGTGGCCCTGGCGTTTAGATAATCAAGATAATCCTTTCCCCAATTGAAGACAGTATAGTCTCCAATATTAAGACCTAGGGTTCCACCTGGGACGATATCGCGACCAGTTCTATTTTTTCCACCCTCGCGCCATTTACCAAGTGTTTGCTCACCGGAACTAAGTGTAATATTAATTTTCGGGAACCAGAAATCTTCAAAAGTATCTTTCCAGCTGAGGTCAAAGATTTCATCTTGATTCACTCTTTGTTGCTGATCGTGATTTTTTCTAAGGCCTTGCTCAAGAACATCGTTCAAGGCTAAAGATTTAAAATTATCTTTAAAATCAAAACGCTCAACCTGCTGAACATAGGAGCCGTCATTGAGTTTATATTTTTTTTGGTTCTTTATAACAGCTGGCTTTTTTAAAAGCTCATTGTCAGTGTCGTAAGTAGTCTTAGACTTCTGGGCAGAAACGGGAAGTGAATATAGGAGCCCAAATAGGCCCATAGCTAAACTTAATTTTTGAATCAAAATTTCTCTCGTCTATTCCGTGACGTTGTGTGTGTTTGAAAATCATTGCATAGAAAGCAAAGGGGTGCCAACCGAAAAAGTTGGTTTTAAAGAGTGATGCCAGGGCAGCCTTTTCTAATAATATTCTCTTCTTGATTTTGGATTTGAACCAGAGTTAGCTTTAGCTCGTGTTCAAGGTGTCTGAGGTTCTTTTGAAGGCCCTGCTTAACGGACTTTTTTTCACTGGGCACAATCTTTTGGATCTTTTGATTACGAACGATAAGAGACTTTAGTTTTTGCTTATGGTCGATTTTAAGGTTTCTCTTATTCATTAGTGCGTCGCATCTCCTTGAAATTGAAGGGTCTGTTACCACTGTGCTTCTATAGTCTTGTGCAAAAAGACTGGTTGAAAGAATGAGGAGCAGTGCGCTAATAAAAGTTTTCATATAAATATTCTATCATAATTTTGCGAAGAGGTGAGTTCGTGATAAATTCTATCAACTTTTAGCCCTCGGAGTAGTTTTGGCCAAAAATCGTGTTTTGGTCCTCATTCCGGCTAGGTATGCCTCCACGAGATATCCTGGAAAGCCCCTGGCCCAGATTAATGGCAAGAGTATGATTCAAAGAGTTTTCGAGAATTGTACTTCAATGGGCGCCTCTCCCTCCTTTGATTGCCAAGCCTATGTTGTTACAGACGATCAAAAAATAGAAAACCATGTAAAAGAATTTGGCGGAAATGTGATCCGTGTAGACGATGATGTTCAAAGTGGAACTGAAAGAATCTATCTGGCCTTTCAAAAGTCCTCGGATAAGAAATTTGATCTCATTATCAATGTTCAAGGTGATGAGCCCTTATTGACCGGAGAGGAGCTAGAGAGGCTTGCCCAGTTTCACCTCGATAGTAATTTTGATATCGCGACTCTTGTTAAGAAAAATGAAGATTTAGAAGAATTGAAGAATCCCAATATTGTTAAGGCCGTGGTGGCCCCAACTGGACGTTGTCTCTATTTTTCAAGAGGATGTATTCCGTTCGATAGAGATGGAAGTGAGCTTACGTCCTGGTGGCAACATATTGGAGTTTATTCATATAGACCAACAGCACTTCAAAAGTTCTGTGAATCTCCTATGGGGGTTTATGAAAATATTGAAAAGCTAGAACAGTTAAGAGCAATGGAGCAAGGCATGAGTATCGGTGCCTTGGTCACAAATTTAAATTTGATTGGAGTTGATACTCCTGAAGATTTAAAAAAATTAGAGGGGATGTTTGATGAATAGTGCAAAGAGGGGAAAGCCCAGCAAAAAATTTGTTTTCATAACTGGCGGGGTTGCAAGTTCATTAGGTAAAGGACTAGCGGCGGCTTCTGTTGCTTCTCTTCTAGAAAGAAGAGGAATTAAAATTAATATGCTTAAGATGGATCCTTATATTAATGTTGATCCAGGAACGATGAGTCCTACTCAGCATGGTGAAGTTTTTGTAACTGACGATGGAGCAGAAACGGACCTTGATTTAGGTCATTACGAAAGATTTACTTCCCTGACCCTAAGTAAAAGTTCAAATTTTACGACGGGACAAGTTTATTTACAGGTTATTGAAAATGAAAGAGAAGGAAAATACCTAGGAAAAACCGTTCAAGTGGTTCCTCATATTACAGATGAAATTAAAAGAAGAATTCATGTGGCCGCAGAGGACTGTGAGCTTCTCTTAGGTGAAATCGGCGGAACTGTTGGTGATATCGAATCCCAGCCTTATATCGAAGCCATTAGGCAATTTGCTCATGATGTTGGGCCTGAGAATGTTCTCTTTGTGCATTTGGTATTACTTCCATACTTAAGTGCGGCCGGAGAATTAAAATCAAAACCAGCTCAGCATTCTGTGAAAGAACTTAGGTCAATGGGTCTTTTCCCTCATATTATTATTCTTAGATCAGAACATGAGATTGAGCCAAATATCATTGATAAAATTTCTCTTTTTTGTAATGTACCAAAAGGAAATGTTTTTGCTTCTATGGATGCAGATTCAATTTATAAAGTTCCTTTAGCTTTTCATCAGCAAGGACTTGATAATAAGCTTACTGAGCTTTTAGGTATGTGGACAACCACACCTAAAGTAGGGGACCTTGAAAAGGTTGTTTACAATCATAATAACCCCCTTCGTGAAGTTAAGATTGGTATTGTTGGAAAGTATACGGACCTTCATGAATCTTATAAGTCTCTAGGTGAGGCCCTTACACACGGAGCTTTGGCGAACCAATTAAAACTTGTCACTACTTATATTGATGCCGAGGAATTGGAAGATGAGTCCAAGGTCGATGATATTCTTTCAGAATGCCATGGAATTTTAGTTCCTGGAGGTTTTGGAGAAAGAGGCACTGAAGGAAAGATTCGTGCTGCTCAGTATGCTAGAGAAAAGAAAGTTCCTTACTTTGGGATTTGTCTTGGAATGCAATTAGCGATGGTTGAATTTGCTAGAAATGTTGCTGGAATTAAAGATGCAACCAGTGCCGAATTTGATACGAAAGGATCTACCCTTATTCATTATATGGAAGGACAAACGAAAGACGGCTCAAAAGGAGCAACCATGAGACTTGGTGCTTATGATTGTCATTTAGAAAAAGGCACCTTTGCTCATAAAATTTATGGGAAGTCTGATATTAGCGAAAGGCATCGTCATAGACTTGAAGTGAATAATAAATTTGTGGATCAAGTTAAGCAGGCGGGGATGGTTATTTCTGGAATCAATAAGGAACTTAATCTGGTTGAAGTGATTGAGCTTGAGGATCATCCTTATTTTCTCGCTTGTCAGTACCATCCGGAATTTAAGTCGAGACCTTTTGCCGCCCATCCGCTCTTTAAAACTTTTATTGAAGCAGCAGATAAAGGACAACAGAACTAATGAGTAAACAACCACTGGAACTCTTTATTGGTCCTTGCGTATTGGAATCAGAAGCACTCGCTATGGAAATAGCGGAGTCTCTAAAAAAGTCCCTTGAACCATTTGAAAAGAAAATAGCTCTAACCTTTAAAGGAAGCTTTGATAAGGCCAACCGCTCTTCAATTGATTCTTATAGAGGACCAGGAATGGAAGAGGGCCTTCGCATTCTTCAAAAAATTAAAGATGAATTTGGCTTTCCTGTGATCACGGACTTTCACTATCCTGATCAGGCCCTTCCTGTTTCTGAAGTTTGTGATGTTTTACAAGTCCCAGCTTTTTTATGCCGTCAAACAGATATGATTCTGGCCGGAGCCAAGGCCTGTGCTGAAAACGGAAGCAGGCTTAAAGTTAAGAAAGGACAATTCTTATCACCTGAGGAAACTTCTAATATTGTTTCAAAAGCAAAAACATATTTAAAAGAAGACTCAATTCTTTTAACAGAAAGAGGAACCACCTTTGGGTATAATCGACTTATTGTAGATATGGCCTCTTTTGAAATTATGAAAAGCTTCGGTGTAAAAGCCATTCATGATGCTACCCACTGCGTACAAAGACCAGGCGGTCTTGGAACAAGTACAGGGGGAGCGAGAGAGCAGATTCCAGCTCTAGCAAAGGCAGCCATTGCTGCAGGTGCGGATGGAATCTTCATGGAGACACACCCAACTCCTGACCAAGCCAAAAGTGATCCGACGAACTGTCTTGATTTAAAAACAGTCCCTAAAATTGTTGAATCTCTTCTTAAAATTTACGAGGTAGTCTAATGCATAATCACGATCTTCCAGATTTTCGCGCTATCGGTCGTCACTTTAAAGCTAAGCTTGAGCCAATAAAGGTTTTAGCCTTTGATGTTGATGGAATTTTGACAGATGGAACTATTTATTGGGATGGAGAAGAATGCGGATTTAATAGAAGCTTTAATGTCCTCGACGGTTACGGCATGCGTGCCATGCAAAGACTTGGTTATAAAGTTGGAGTCATTACCGGGGGCGATAGCCTCGGGGTTGTAAAACGATTTGAAGAAAACCTAGACCTAGATTTTGTTTATGTTGGAAAAGAAGATAAAAGGGAAGCCTTTAAAGAGCTTATGGCCGAAGGTTTTAAAGCGGAAGAAATTCTCTATATGGGAGATGAGTTCTTTGATATGCCACTTTTAAAAAAGGCAGGTTTCTCTGCGACAGTAACTCACGCATCTCATGAAGTAAGAGAGGTGGCTGATTATATTTGTTACCGAGAAGGTGGAAAGGGTTGTGTTAGAGAGGTGATTGATATCTTTCGTTATGCAAATGGAATAGATATCCCGATCCCGCAATTTGATTAATATGGATGAGAAAAAGTTAAATCAGTTAAAGGCCGTATTAGATGAAACCATGGAGTGGCCTAGCCCCTATGTTTTTAAGTTTATTGTGCCAGTTGATCAAAAAGAAAGCCTGATCGCTTTAGTCGGTGACGCTGATGTATCCTTTAGACCAAGTAAAAAAGGAAACTATATGAGCATCACAGTAAAAAAACATCTTCAATCTTCTGAAGATGTCATTACAATCTATCTTAGAGTATCCTCAATAGAAGGAATTATCTCACTTTAAGGAGAGAGCAATGTCTCAAAAAACAGCCCTTGTCATTGGTGCCGGAGCCTTTGGAACGGCCATCGCTTCAGTAGTGGCGAATAACTTTCAAAAAGTTATCTTAAAAGTCCGCTCCGAAGACGTTTATACCCCTATAAAAGATAATGATGAGAACGCCGTTTATTTGCCAGGACTAAAACTTCCTAGCCATCTTATACCGGCCCTAACCTGGGAAGAGGTTGATGAGCTTGTAGAGGGAGAAATTGGTCTGATCGTTTCAGGTCTTCCTACGGCCGCCATAGGAAAATTCTTCGAAGAAAATCATGACCGCTTTGAAAAGTACTTAGAAAAAAAGATTCCAGTAGTTTCCCTATCTAAAGGTATTGATCCGGTCACACTTGAAATGGCCGATGATTTATTTTACGAAATGTTTCCCCATCATAAAGAGCTCTTTACTTTTTTGTCAGGACCTAGCTTTGCCAAAGAAATAGTCCAAGAACAAATTACTTTAGTGACCTTAGCAGGGCGTTCGAGAAAAATTTTAACGCAAGTTTCTAAGATGTTTGAGGCTCCCTACTTTAAGGCCCTTCCTTCCTATGATGTTAAAGGAGTACTTCTTGGTGGAGCACTTAAAAACGTTTTAGCCATTGCTGGTGGAGTGATTGAAGGGCTTGGCTATAATGACAATACTAGGGCGGCCATGATCACGAGAGGGATTGCTGAAATGCTTAGGTTTGGGAGAGTCTTTAACGCTAGACCAGAAACCTTTTATGGTCTTTCAGGTATGGGGGATCTTATCCTAACAACCACTGGAGGCCTTTCAAGGAATAAACAATTTGGATTAGAGCTGGCTAAGGGAAGAACGCCAGAGGATATAATTAACTCTCAAAGAACCACAGTAGAAGGATATAAAACCACTCAAGCGGTTCATCTGCTCTCTGAGAAGTATGAGATTAGGGCCAATATCTTTAATGCCACTCATGAAGTTTTATTTCAGGGGAAAAAAGCAAAAGAAGTTATTGAAACATTAATGCAGATTCCATCGAGATTTGAACTTGAGTAATAAACACTTAATAGACAATCAGGAACTAGAGGCTCTTAAAAAGGTCCTTGAGAGTGGCCATCTCTTTCGACATAGAGAAGAAGCTACGGAATGTGATAGCTTTGAAAAAGAGTTTTCAGAATTTATCGGCACCAGTTCATCTTGTCTGGTTAATAGTGGAACCAACGCCTTGGTTGCGGCCCTTCGGGCCCTTGATATAAAAGAAGGTGATGAGGTTATTGTTCCTGCTTATACCTTCTTTGCTACTATAAGCTCGGTCTTAACTGTAGGAGCTACACCCGTCGTTGTTAATATTGGAAGCGAATTTCTATTAGAACTAGATTCTATAAAAGAGGCAGTAACTAAAAAGACTAAGGCGATTATTCCTGTCCATATGGATGGAAGGCCTTGTGAGATTGATAAAATTTGTGATTTTGCTAAAAAAGAAAACCTCTTTGTGATTGAAGACTGCGCCCAGGCCCTAGGTGCAACATACAAGGGCAAAAGGCTGGGCAGCTTTGGCGATCTAGGTTGCTTTTCCTTTAATATGGAAAAGACAATTACCTGTGGGGAAGGAGGAGCCATCACTACAAATGACGGGGCTCTTGGATTAAAACTCAAATTAGTTAGCGATCATGCCTTTGGGCTGAATCCAAAATATAAAAAGATGTTTGAAGGCATGGAGACAATCCTTGGAAGCTCTATGAGAGTCTCTGAATTATCCGGAGCTATGCTTAGAGTGCAGCTCAAAAAAGTAGACTCCATAATAGAAGAAAATAAAAAGAGAAAAGAAATTCTCGCTAAAAAGCTTGGTACCCAAATTGTAGAAGGGGAGTGCTGCTCAACTTTATACTTGCGCCAAGACTCCCTAGAGAACTCAGTGGCCCTAACAAAAAAGCTCTTAGATAAAGGGATTACTGCCATGCCAATGTCGATGCGCTTGGCCCATAATATCTGGCAATGGAAAGACTACCTAAGCTTTAACAAAATAGACTATATCGAAACCATGGAAAAGCTCATGGGCACAGTCAGAATTGAAATCGATAATAGAAAAAGTCTCGAACAGATCGAAATAGACGCGGAATATATCTTTGGTACGCGTTTCCTTTTCCGGAATTCAGATACTTAATTAAAGGAAAAGGAAGTTAAGCATGGCCTTAGTAAATTTTTTCTTGAAGATTCCAAAGTGTACTCCCTTTAGAATCTTAAAGTGCTTTACTGGAGCGGCACAATCGCTAAACTCATAAACTTCAGTGTCTTTACCACGCATAAAGTTGGTCGCGTTTAACTTATAGTCTTTCTTTTTTAAATCGCCCTTACAACCATTATGAATTGCCCAGCGTTTGGTCTGAGCAATTGCGGAGACATGAGCGGTCTTTCCATTGTCAAAGCCTTCATACCTTATAGTGCTGTCCAAATCTCCGTGAATATGAAGTACCTTAATTGGGCGGTTGTGGGAGCAATTTAGTTTATCTTTCGGGAGTAGGTTCCCATTTTGGTCTCTTAGATCACTAGTTCCAGAGATTGTAACTATTCCTGCAATTCTTAGATCTGATTCACAAGCTATCTTTGAAGCGAGAAAAGCTCCATTAGAATATCCCATGAGATAGATTCTATCGGGATCAATTCTGCTGATTCTTTTTGAAGTAGAAATTTCCTCAATGAGGTTTTCAATATACTTAACATCATTGATATTTTTATTATCAAAGTCACAGCAAAAATTACTAGCGTTCCAATAGGCTTTTCCATCTTTATTTTTCAGGCCATTAGGAACCGCGTAGACAAAACCAAATTTATTATTATATTTTCTAAGTCTTAAATAGTAACTTTGAATTAAAGAGCTTCCTCCATATCCGTGCATAGAAATTATGAGTGGCCATTTTTCTTTTTTCTTAAAACCTCTAGGTAATCTGACTTTTACATCCTTTCTAAAATTAGATTCGGATTCTAAAGTTACAGACTTTGATAAACCTGGGACTTGGTAAAAAAGGGCTGCTAAGAGTATTACTTTAGTTAAAATTTGCATGGGCCTTTATACCTAAAAGAGTCTCTTACTAATAGGTTGATTGAAAGATCTATGTACCAAGGTTTCCAAAATCCACTTTAAGTTACTGAAATCCGGAAAAGGAAACGCGTACCTTTATTGTTTTCGAATTCCTTCCAGTCCTTCTTTTATTTCTAACAGATATTCTTTTGAATAAAGATTTTTGGCCAGCTGTTTTCTAAGGGATTCGACGAGGTTTACGGCTTCGGTTTTTTGGAAAAGGTTTACAATCCAGGCGGGGATATAGCCTCTGGGGTCGGTGAAGGCGACGGTTTCTAGAGAGGTTTCTTTTTTTATGGGGTCCCATTTTAGGGTTAGGCGACTTGGGTGAACAATGGCCCTGACGGCAGAGGCCTTGATGATTCGGTCGTTTTGAACAGAGGTCGCAAGAAGGACGATATGATTGATATCTTCAAAAACTTTGGTTTCTATTTTTACTAAGACATCCCGGTTTTGAAAGGGCCAAGGAATAAGTATTTCGGCATATTCAATTCTGGTTCCGGTTTTAATTGATTCGTTCTCAATCCAGGTTTCCCATAGCCTTGGAACCCATTCTTTTTTTCTTTTGCTATCAAGAAAGACCGCCAGAATTTCAGGGATGGTGTAGGGAAGCCAGACTTTTGCTTTATAGGGATAAATATCATCTATAGGTTTTGAGCCGGAGTAGAGCTGAATCTTGTCTTGTTTTTCTACCAGAGTCCACTCTTGAGAGCCAAAGCCAGGAGTGCTGATCAAAAAGAGAATAACAAAACTGAGGAGTTTAATACTTCCTCCTAATCGAGGTTTTTTTCTATCTCTTTTAGGGTAATGGTTTCCCCAAGATCAATCAAGGTTCCATCTGGTTTTTGAATAAAGTAGGCCGGAACGCCCACATAACCTTTGGATTTTAGCCAATCACCAATAATGGGGTCACGCTTGGTCCAATCAGCGAGAAGAAGCTTAACTCCTTTTCTTTCAGTAAGCTCTTTGAAGGATTTTGTTTCAATAACGGCCTTTTCGTTAATTTTGCAGGTAAAGCACCACTTGGCCGTGAAATCCATAAAAACGAGATTCCCGTCTTCCATATGGTTCTTCATGGCCTCTTCGCTCCATTTCTCCCATGGAAGTCCAAGGGCCCTTTTTTCTTTGACCATGGAGCTTTCATTTCCCTCAGTCTCTGGAGAGCTAATGGGGTGGAGGAGAATATTGGTAAGAAGCGCTAGGGGCGCTAAGTAAAGTAGAGCACGAATAAAGAGCTTCTTGGTCATCTTTTGATGAGCGTAGATGGCAAAGAAGAGAAGCACGATGACTGTGTTTAATTTTATTAGAGCGCTGGTTCCTTCTGCTTGAGTGGTGAAGACATCAAGAAGCCAAACCATTGTTAGGAGTAAAGTGACCCCAAGAACTTTTTTAACATGCTCCATCCACATACCAGGTTTTGGTAGCCACTTGATCATGCCAGGAAAAATTCCCGTTAGGATAAAGGGGGCCGAAAGACCAAGTCCAATTGAAACAAAAATGGCGAAGACATCAAAGTTTGAGCCGGTGAAGGCAAAAGTTAGAGCGGTACCTAAAAAGGGAGCGCTACAGGGAGTTGAAAGAATGGTGGCAAGAACGCCTCCAAAAAAGTCTCCTGCAAAACCATCTTTTAATTCTACTCCGCCGAGTTTACTTCCTCCAGGAGTTTTAAATTCAAAAAGTCCAAAGAGATTAAGCGCCATTAAAAAGAGAATCACTAGCATGACCGCAATAAAGCGTGGAGATTGAAGCTGAAAACCCCAACCAATGGACTCGCCATTAATCTTTACTAGGACCACCACCACGGCCATAAGAAGGAAGGTGGCGAGGACTCCTAGAGTATAGAAAATATTATGCTTTAAGATTCTACTTTTAGATTCCTCTGAATGAGAAATAAGCCCAAAGAGCTTTAAGGAAATAACCGGAAGTACACAGGGCATAATATTTAATATCAGACCCCCAATAAAAGCGAAGAGTATAAAATAAAAAATAGATGAACTTGATTCTTTTCTAAGAGAAGTATCTTTAGCGGTTTCAGGCTCTGTCGTCGTATTATTATCTGCTGTCTTTTGTTTTTCTTCATGGGGAATTGGCTTCAAAATCTGTAAGAAACCATTAAGTCTTTTTCCAGCATCTAAACTAAAGGAGGAAAATGATTTTTCAATAATAGAAACTTTTCCGCTCGAAGGGTTCGCGAAAAGAAACTTAAGGGTATAGGGGGTTTTAAATTTGCCATCACTTGGAAGATTAATGGCCGGCTCCATATACTCCCCATCCCATTCAATTGGCAGCTTGGCGTAAATATTCCCTTTTTTATCTTGGAATTTAACTTCGTGCTTAAAAGTAAAGGGCTCCTTTGGAAAAGGAGTGATTAAGTTTAAGCTCTTATTTAAATTCTCTGTGGAAAAATCAGTTAGGTTGGCAAATAAAAGAAGACCGCTGGTGTCTGGGTCTTTGGCCAAGACTAGATCAAGTGATGTGGGCAGAGGAACAAGTTTTGGTAAGGACTCAAGTCTGTTTACGGCCTCTTCTCTAGAGATAAGTGAATCTCCACTTGAGTTTCCCCGATCTAAAGTAATGACTTTTTTACCAGGAATACAAATATGCTTACAGACTAACCATTTTGACGTGATGGTTAGTTCTGAGGACTCTATTTTAGCTAGCTGCTCTTTAGTTGGTTTAAAGAAATAGCTATAGGCCCCTTCATAACCATAAGCGAGCATATTACCTTGTTCAAAATATCGGTTTGGGGCAGGCCATTCAAGGGCCTCTAGTTTTACAGGTTCCCCGGCCAGGCTCATTTCCGTACTTGTTGGAAGACCTGCGTCACCTGGATTTTTCCAGTAGGTATGCCATTTAGGTGCGGCATCAAAATTTAAAACAAGATAAGTTGAGCCATTATGGCTTAAAAGTTGACCCCCATGCTTTACCACCACATCGGGAACTGAATTATCCGCAAATACTTGAAAACTTAAAAAGCCCAATACTAGAAGGCTAAAAATCTTATTCATCATAGGTCCTTATCGCCTAATCTTAGCAAAACTTTGTCTATTAAGTCTTTGATTTGAGTCAAGTTTTTGTCATTTCTCCCCGATAAAAAGGGGAGAGGTTTTTCTTGAAGGTATTAATTTTTGCATTTTTATTGTCGCTTGTATGTCTTGCCACGGCCGTGGCCAGCGAGCCGGTCTATGAAAGTAACGGCGTAAGTCTCGTTTATAATCAAAAAGACGATGTTTACGAGGTTTACAAAGATGGAAAGCTTGATAGCAAAAGGATGATTCAGGAATACACAGACATCGCCAAGATGACTAAGCTCATCCAAGAGCTCGGTGGTAATCTAACTGAAGAGCTTCCTCTTATGCTGAATAATAATTTAATGAAAACTCTTAAAGCCCCTTCTGAGAAGCAATTAGTAGAAGTTGGAACTAAGAACCTAGAGGCCATTCAATCTATTGCCACTCTTCCATCTGGCTCTGCCGTTTCTTGCCCTGTTCGAAGTGAAGGTCCTATGAACAAACTTTTTAGCTCACCAAAAGATAGTGGAAAGAAGCAAAAAGGCTGGTTTTGCGCGGCTCCTTCAGAGAAAGAATTAAGCCTAGATTACGACGCGAAAAAAGAAGCGGACGTGGCCAGGGAAAAAAGAACTTTTATGAACCATTGGCTAGGTAAAAATAGAAGAAGAAGTATTACCACAGATACTTATAATGATAATTTTCTTCATGGAGGTAAAATAGCTTTAACGGGAAAACAAACGGCTGACGACCGGGCGAGAACTTATGGGCATGCTCTTCAGTATGATGAAGAAGGTGATGAGGGTAGCTTTAGCATTCGCTACTCAAGTAATCTTTTTTCTAGGGAAGCTCCTCAGGAAGGAAAATTTGGATATAAGTATTACCGAGATGAAGATGGTAAGAAGTATATCGAGGCCATGGAAGAGACCACTCTTACTTTAAGAGGAACGAAAAACTTTCAAGATGATAAGCGCTTATATGGAGTTGGTTCACTATCATTTCGCGAAAGAACTGATGACGATAGGGGCTCTCAATCTATCCAAGATTATTGGCACGAAATTAGTGGTTCAGTTAGGTATAATTACCTAGAGCATATGGATGACGAGTACTCTCTCGAAGCCAAGGCCGGAGTGGGCTTTAAGACTGAAGGTGACCTTGGGAAATGGCGCTGCCGGGCAACTGTAGAAGCACTTGCTGGAGTAGACTTATGGACCATGGATAGAGGGGAGCTTGAAATCAACGCGTCTGTTGGATTAGACTCTGGCTCTTGGGGTGGAAGAGAAAAAGATAATCCTTGGCTGGCCCTTGATGCTTATACAAGCCAGACCATTGATACTGAAGGCGTTTACGAAAGTATGTATGGGGCTAAGGTATCAACTTCTTTTAAATGGGGAAAATCTAAAGTTCAACCTTATATGGGAGTTGAATACTACGATCAAGAATCAGATAGAATGTTTCAAACAGGAACCGAAGGTAATGAGCTTATTCATACTATCGGTGTCAAAGTTAGTTTCTAATTATAAAACCATTATGGCAGCACCAAGAACTCCGGCACTATCAGATAGTTGGTGTTGGTAGACGTTTGGAACCTTTCCAGAGACGAACATCTTTTTACCAAGATTTTCTTCTAGATCTTTATATATAAGTTCTTGCTTACTAACACCACCCCCTAAAACAATAAAGTGGGGGTCATAGAAATTATTTAAATTAATCAAGAAGTCACAAAGTTTTTGGCGGTAATCATTAACAACAGCTAGGGCCGCAGGGTCTTCTTTCGTTGCTAATTCAAAAATTTCAGTGGCTTTTTTACCAGGCATATTTTTTTCAAACGCCGGTCCCGCTAAGTAGAGCTCAGCGCAGCCAAGACGACCGCAGTAGCAAGGATGACCGTCAGTTATTAAAGTCGTATGACCAATTTCGCCGCCACCGCCTTTACCACCATTTAAAATTCTACCGGCGTTAATAAGACCACCGCCGCAGCCAGTTCCTAGAATAATCCCAATAGACTGCTGCTTTGATACAGGAAGGCCGTGGTCGGTTTCATACTTAAGGCCAGCTCCGCAAAGGGCCTCCGCCAATGCAAAACAGCTGGCGTCGTTATTAACTGCAATAGGGGTCTTAAAGTTAAGAGCTTCTCTTAAATCTCCGGCAACATCCTTTCCAATCATCATATGAGTATTGCCGTTAAGCATTTTTCCAGATTCTGGATGAACGGAGCCCGGTAGACCTAGGCCCATGCCTTTAAGATCTTCTATCTTTATAGAGGCTTCATTTGTTACTGAAGAAATTAAATCCAGAAGATTTTTAAGATAGGGTTCATAACCCTCATCTCTGGCCGTGGGCATCCTCTTTGAGGCAATGACCTTAAGATCAGATCTTCCTGAACTAGTTGAAACCTTAAACTCACCATCTCCGCCCCCGAGAGCAAAGAGGCTGACTTCTGTCTTGGTTCCACCAATATCAAATCCGAGTAAATGCTCCATAGACTAAAATTATTCGGGCTTTAGGGGCCTCAGTCAAGGATATTGGGTAGTTGTCCTTAATACCCGAGCAAAATACTCGTAAGCATAAGCGTTCCACGGGGGATTATTTAAGTTTTTCTGCTAAGAACCCGATTAGACGTATGAAGAATAGTAATAGTCAATTTTATGGACTTAGTTATGAACGTAAAAAACAAAAAATTTATTCTCCTAGTTGCTACTACGGCACTGTTTTCATCATGTGACTTGATGGAAAAGATCGAATCAAGAGCAGAGGTTATCAATAACTATGAGCGCTCAGCTTTAGTTTTGGCTAAAGAAAATAGAGAACTCAAGATGGAAATTGAACGCCTACGTTTTGAGATTCAAGGTTTAAAAAGTACCAATAACTTTTTAAAGCTAAAGCTCGATGATAAGCAAAAAGAAGAGAAGGGAAGAGGCTTAGCTTCTGTTGCTCCAGTAGCTCCACAAAATGATCTTGTTAAGTACGACATCTATAAGTGGAGTCCAAATCAAATTCTTGCCACAGCTGAAACAGCTTTTAAGAAACAAGATTTTGAAAAGGCGGCACAGTTCTTCCATGCTCTTGCTGTTCATTATCCTGAGCATAAAGAAATCAATGATAAGTATCTATTTCAAGCTGGAGTTTCAGCTTTTGAATCAGGTGAGCATCCGGAATGGGTGATTGCTCATTTAGATAGATTAGTTAAGGAATACCCAGCTTCGAAATTTTATAGAGGAGCAAGACTTTGGGCGGCCCTGACACATTTAAAACAAGGTAACAGCGATCAGTTCTTCGATACCGTAGAAGAATTTAGATTGAAATATAGAAACACTGACGAGTGGAAAATCCTGAGTGGTCATTATGAAAAGATTGTTCAAAAATACAAGAAGTAGTCTTCTTATTACCCTGATTGCAGGTTTTGGCTTTATGGCCAATGCTTTTGCAATTGCGCCAATTGCGATGGTGGGAAGTGTTAAAGGTAACGCTTTTATTCATCATTTGGGTAAAACTAAAAAGGTTAAAGTTGGGGATCATATTCACAACTTTTCTGAAATCTTTACTGAGGTAGGGAGTCAGGTTAGCTTTTCTGATTACTACGATCATCAGTTTCACCTTTCTGGAAGTGGACATGTAAAACTTAACGGAAAAACTTTGGAGCTTAAAGGTGGTTACCTTTGGCTGCAGTCTTATAATAGAGAAGAGTCATTCGCAGTGGAAACGGCTAATGCTCATGTCAATTATATGTACGGAGAGTCTGTGATCTCTTTTGATGCTTATAGCGGAAAGAGTCAACTCATGACTATCTCTGGTGGTTGGGACTTCTCAAATAAGTTTGAAAAATATAGAACAGCTCGTCTTCAAGACGGTCAGTTTTCGTTTATCTCTAAAGACTATGAAAATGGATCACCAAGACAGCCGACACCAATTGGGCAAGCTTCTTATAAGAAAGTTGTAAGTCTTTTTGGCGGAGTTAAAACTCTTGATCAGCAAGCTTCTCGTGACTTTCAATTACATGCGGCGAAACCTGCTGAAGTAGAAAGAACGAAAACTATTCCTATGGTAAAAAGAAGCCGAGGTATTGCTTCTCATGTGGAAGGAGATCAATTTCCTTCTAGAACTGAGCCCACTGATAGCACTGCTCTTATTCGTGAAATTGCCAACGGCGGAAAAGCTACGGCTCCTGCAGTGACTCCAACTTATAAGCCAAAGTATCGTGCTCCTGTTGTTAAGACTCCGTCTTCTTCAACTGAGAAAGATTCTTTTATGAGGTATTACAACTCAAGGCTAAATAAGATGAAGCCTAAGAAAAGAGTGGCTAAGAATAAGGTGGATTATTCAAAGAAAAGCGGCGCAAAGGTTTATGTCTTTGGAGCTGATTGGACGCCTACGGCCCATAAAGAAAAAGGCGATATTCGTATCTATAATAAGAAACGCTTTGAAGCTGCCCAAAAAACAGCGGTGGCACCGAAAAAGGTGGTTCCTAAGAAAAGAGCGCCAGCTTCTGTACCAAAGTCCGTGGAAGCGCCGAAAGATGTGTTTGAGTCCACTCTTAGAAGAGAGTATAAGAAGCAGACGCGTCACACAAATGAGGTAAATGACCTGATTAATGAGCTTGAGAGCTATGATCAGGACTATCAGCGTTCATACTAATTATTTTCATCATCCTCAGGCAGTGATATACTTCACAAAAAGCCTGAGGTTCTCATGTCCAAGATTTCCGATCACCCCGCATTAACTTATGACGACGTTCTTTTAAAACCTGGTTATTCAGAGATTCTTCCTAGTGAAGCTCAGATGGACACTCAGTTTTCAAAGAATATTTCTATTAAAATTCCAATTGTCTCCTCCGCCATGGATACCGTAACTGAATCAGATACGGCCATTACAATGGCAAAAGAAGGGGGCATTGGTGTTATTCATAAGAACCTCTCAATCGAGGCTCAAGCAAAAGAAGTTCGGAAAGTAAAAAAGTTTGAGGCCGGGATGATCACGGACCCAATCACAATTCATCCTGAGGAAACTCTTTTTAAGCTGGTTGATCTTATCTCCACTCATAAAATAACAGGGGTTCCTGTTGTTGATGAAAATAATATGGCCGTGGGAATTTTAACTAGTAGAGACATGCAGTTTGAAAATAATCTTAGTCAAAAAGTTAAAGACGTCATGACTTCAAAAGAAGATCTTGTGACGGCCAAAGAAAATATTCCACTTGAAGAGGCTAAGGCTCTTCTTCATAAGCATAGAATCGAAAAACTTCCAGTTGTAGACGATGCGGGAAAACTTAAAGGCCTAATTACGATTAAAGATATTTTAAAAGACATCAATTATCCAAACGCCAGTAAAGATGATCAGGGTCGCCTAAGATGTGCGGCCGCCATTGGTGTTGGGGATAAAGAATATGATCGCGCCATGGCCCTAAGTGAAGCGGGCGTAGATGCTGTAGTCGTTGATACGGCCCATGGTCATTCTAAAGGCGTTATCGAAATGGTGAAGCGTCTTAAAAAAGAATTAAAATGCGATGTGATCGCTGGAAATGTTGGAACCGCTGAAGGCTGTCAGGCCTTAATTGACGCTGGTGCCGATGGAATAAAAGTTGGTATTGGACCTGGTTCAATTTGTACCACTAGAGTGATCGCGGGAATTGGTGTTCCTCAGCTAACTGCTCTTATGGATGCAAGGGCCGTTTGTGAAAAAGCTGGGATTCCTTATATCGCCGATGGAGGGATTAAGTACTCCGGTGATATTGTGAAGGCCCTCGCTGCCGGCGCAAAATGTATTATGATTGGCTCCCTATTTGCGGGAACTGACGAAGCACCTGGAGAGATGATTCTCTATCAAGGGCGTTCATACAAAGTTTACCGAGGCATGGGTTCAATTGGAGCCATGACTCTTGGATCTAAAGATCGCTACGGACAAGGTTCCGTTGATGAAGTTGGAAAGCTTGTGCCAGAAGGAATTGAAGGACAAGTTCCTTATAGAGGAAGTCTTCACTCAAATATCTATCAACTCCTAGGTGGAATTAGATCAGGAATGGGATACGTGGGAGCGAAAACATTAACGGACTTAAGAGAGAAAGCTGAATTCGTCAGTATTACGGCCGCCTCATTAAAAGAAAGTCATCCTCACGATGTTATTATTACAAAAGAGGCCCCTAACTATTCAATTAGTTAATCCATTATTTAAGGAAGGAAGATGGAGCAGCAAGAAAGGTTAATTTGGATTGTAGATTTTGGATCGCAATACACTCAGCTAATTACAAGAAAATCCCGTGAGCTTGGTTACTCAAGTGAAATTATAACCCTTAAAGAAAGTCGCAAAAGGATTGAAGCTGGGCAAAGACCAAAGGCCTTTGTTTTATCCGGCGGACCTATGAGTGTCGCTGAAGATAAAAACGATTATGACTTTCTTATTGGACTAGATGATATTCCGACCCTTGGTATTTGCTACGGGATGCAGCTTATGGCCCGTCACTACGGAGGCACGGTCGAGAAGGGGATTCAAGGGGAATACGGCCACGCTAAAATTCATTTTGAAGGGGATAAGTTTCCAGGCTGTCCAAAAGAATTCAATGTTTGGATGAGCCATTTTGATCATGTCACAAAAGTTCCAGATGGTTTTGAAACTGTCCTTACAAGTAATAATAATCTATTGGCCGGAATGAAACATAGTGAAAAGGCCATGCTGGCCCTTCAGTTCCATCCAGAAGTAGAACATTCAGAGCATGGAAAAGATATCCTAAGATATTACTATGAAGACATGGCGAATCTTAAAAAAGATTGGTCAGCAGCGGCCATGCTTGAAGAAGCAAAAGAGCTCGCGGCCTCTGTAAAAGAAGACTATGTTCTATGCGCTTTTTCTGGCGGTGTGGACTCCCTTGTGGCGGCCACTCTTTGTCATGAAGTTTTAGGCGATAAAGTTCACTGCTTCTTCGTTGATAACGGACTTTTAAGACCGCAGGATTATCATCATATTGAACTTCTAAAAGAAAAAACGCCTCTTAATATTGAGGTCATTGATGCTAAAGAACTTTTCCTTGGGAAACTAAAAGGAGAGGGGGAGCCAGAGGCAAAACGTAAGGCCATTGGTACTACCTTTATCGAAGTTTTTGAACAAAAAGTTCATGAGTACGAAGACTCTCACAATATTAAATTTAAGTACCTCTTGCAGGGGACCCTTTACCCAGACGTTATTGAATCTCTTTCTCCCCATGATGAAGACGGAAAGTCTTCAACCATTAAGTCTCACCATAATGTTGGTGGTCTTCCAGAGAGAATGAACCTAGAGCTTCTTGAACCTCTTCGCTTCCTCTTTAAAGACGAAGTTAGAGTGATGGGAGAGCAGCTTGGGTTAAAACATGAATGGGTTCATCGTCATCCATTCCCAGGACCAGGAATTGGTATTCGTGTTCTAGGTGAAATCGACGAAGCCTCTATTAAGAAAGTTCAGGAATCAGATCAAATCCTTTTTGAAGAACTGCATAACTTCAAAGTATACGATGCCGTTTGGCAGGCCTTCACAGTACTTCTTCCCGTGAACACCGTGGGAGTAAAGGGCGACGCCCGTGCTTACGAGCAAGTTATCTGCATCCGCCTTGTGAACTCAACTGACGGCATGACCGCCGAGTGGTCCGATGTTCCAAGGGATTTTCTTTCAAAGGCAAGCTCAAGAATCACTAACGAAGTAGCAGGCATCACCAGAGTTGTTTACGATATTACGAGTAAACCCCCTGGCACAATCGAGTGGGAATGAATGCGTTAAATTGCAAAGCAATTTAACGGCATAGCATACCTTGATGCTTGCAGAAGCGTTAGCGCCTGCAAAGCAGGCAAGGAATACAACAAGTTCAAAGCGCCTGCAAAGCAGGCAAGGAATACAAATAGTTAATAAGGAGTATCTATGAAAATAATTTATTTTTTATTATTAGCTCTCCTATATTCTTGCTCAAGCACTGAGACAGAAAAAGTAAAACCGGCAAAAAAAGAAAAGATTAAAAAGCCTCTTACGGAAAAAGAAAAGAAGTGGCGTAATTACTACGAAGGCTATGTGGATTCAGAAAATACTGAAGGAAGCGCTAAAGAAGATAGCGAAGAAAGCAATTCTCCAAGAGAGCTTTCCATTGTTCATCAAAATACGGCCAAGGAAATCCCCGCCCCTCCATTTCTAATGTATGGCTGTCAGGGAGAGTGTTGTGGGATCTTAAAAAGTAATCTCATCAAAGATACCCTTACCCTTAAAAAATATCCCTTCTTCGCTTCAGAAGTGATTGGAAAAGTCGAAAAAGGTGATGTGGCCAGCTCCATAACCCACTTTATAAAAATCCTAGAACCAAAAACAACAATCTATAACGAAAACGAAGTCAAAGTTCTCCACTACGTATCAGAGGGCTCCTACCTTTTCTTTGACGGCAAAAACTTCATCATCGATGCCCCCCAAAAAATCCTCGTAGATGACCCCGTCGTAGAAGAGTGGGTCAAAATCAACCACAAAGGCCTCTCAGGCTGGACCCAATCCATTGGCGATCCAATGGACCCCGAATCCCCCCTCGACCTACGGTGGTGTGGGTAGTTTTCATTTTTGCAAGAAAGCCTGTCCCGGCCAATCTGGTACTTATAATTTAAAAGGGGATAGTTGTTGAATGACCGAAAGTGACCTGAATGCTTGTCACTCTAAATAAAATAATTTTTCAATCGCACAATAGAATCGGGAGACTTTCTACTAGAACCTTGAGGAACCAAGGCCGTAAAGCCTTGATATTTTGAATGACTCTTAACTCTTAAAGAGCAATTACTTAAATAACGCAATTTCAGGAACTTAGCCTACCCAGAATTAAATCGAACAGTGATATAATTTAATTTGCTAATGCTGATTTACGGGAATTCGCTGGTGAGAAATTTTTGGATTATGCTTTCATTTTTTTACGCAGGTCTACTGCAAGCGAATCCTGCAGATGTCGCAAGCTCCGCTTCATTTATTTTACTTGGAATAAACAATGAAACAAACGTGAGAAATCTTTGTATAAATCTCGTTGCACCATCATCTTGCCCAAAAATTGTTGAAAATAATTTAAAAAATATGATCGATCAACCAGCATTTCTCTCGCTTCTTGGTGCGCCGAATGTTGAAGAATCTTGTATTACTACTTTTAATAAAAATGATTCTGCATTTGAATCTGAATCAGATATAGATAAGTTCTATAGTGAAAAGCTAGGCTCAAACTTGAGTTTTACTGATGAAATGAAAAGCTGTTTTGAGTTTGAAAGAATCTTGGGTTACAAGCCTTCCCCTGATAAAGAAAAATTCCTAAAAAATATGGTAATCGCAGACCTACATCACAACTGGAAGAAGCTTGATGATGAAGGGGCTAAGCTGTTAAGCGCACTGAATGAAATCGATAAAGAATTAGGGACGGATTCTATAATAGATTTGAATTGCCAGCAGTATGCTTCTCAAGAAATGATTTCTCGATGTGTAAAATTAAAGATGGATTGTAGAAAATCAATTCCAGCTGAAAGTAAGAAGAAATCTCGGGATAAGATGAAAGGATTCTATTTAGAGTATCTGAATAGTAAAAAAATAAGGGAGAACATTAAGGCAACACGTGACTTAAATAGGGGAAGTGAGTATCTGAAATTATCAAAATCTATCGAGTTGATAGAAGAAATATTTCCAGTATTTAAAAGACAAACATTCAAAGAAAATGAGACCACTTTTGTTGAAAATCTTGATGCACAAGCTTTTAGTGATAACTTCGACAGAGTATATGAAGAAGATCTCAATAAAACAAAGAATGCTTTAAAAGAAGAGATTGAAAAGAAAAGTAATCAACTCAATTGTATTTCTGGAAAAAGTGACGACTGCGAAGATTTTAGAGAAACGGTTAGCCAATTTGGCAGAAGGGAACTAGGTGTTCCAGAAGAGGCGAGTGGAATATCTAAGAATAGAATAAGTGAAGCTCAAGTTTACTTAACCTCAGCCTCATGTGTAAGAGGCCAGACTGAAAGACGAGATGATACGGAAGAGATCTTACAAAGTTCGAGTATTAATTTGGCCTTGACACTAACTCCTTTTTCTTGGGTGGGAACAGTAAAGCTTTTGGGTTTGACCCAACGGGTGGATAAATTAGGAAGGGCAATAGGAACGAGTGGCTCTCATGCTCTGGCGGCCAATGAAGTTTATCAAAGTGTAAATGAGGCAAGTGGAAACTGTGAGTCCCATTTAAATAAGCTTGAAGCAAAGGAAAGAGAAAATTCCTCTATTTGTACAGGTGAGAAAAGTTATTCTGCGGTTTCTGATTATAAAAGCTGTGTGATTGAAGCTGCGTTTGCTAGCATAGACGCACTTCCTTTCGCTAAACTTGCCAGTGACGTCAATATTCGTTCTTTGCAATCTAGTTTTAGAACGAATGTTTCAGTAGCTCCAGACATCGATCAAATTGTACCTCCCTCAAAAATTGCAAATGGGATTTCCATCGCAGATGATACCTTAGGAAATGCTCCCTCTCTTGGTACAGAAAGAGTCAAAGAAGAAATTCTGGAAGAATAAATACTTATTTCCAAGAAAGCCTGTCCCGGCCGGCCAGTTACCTAATGGGCGAGGATGGGTGCTTCCTTGAATTTCCAGGTGAGGAGACTTAGGACGGTGAAGTTGTTGGCGTCGGTGCGGGTTTGGAAGAGGCCTGGGCCTGCGCTTAGTTCCCAGTTTTTTGAGAAGGTGAAGCGGGTGAGGGCGATATGCATTTTGGTTTTTTGCTTTAGGTTTTGCATATGATTGTACTGGCCTAGGTAGCCTAGGAGCAGTTTCTTATTTAGCTGATAGCCAAAGAGTAAGGTCTTTTGGATGAGTCGATCTTTTCCGGCAGAGGCAATGGTTGAGGATTGCTCGTCGGCGAAATTTTGAGAGGTGGGATCTTTTAGGGAGACGCCCGTCCATTTTATTCCGGTTAAGAGAAGAAAGTTTTTATAGGCCAGGGCGACTCTAGCGCCATAGTATTTTCGGTTAAGATCGGCCTTACAGATGACTTGATTGCAATCAAAGTTCGAGATCTCGCTGATATTTCTCATGGTGTAGCTATAACCGGCGAAGAGGTTCACAAAGCTTATGGGATTGAAGTCGAGGTGAGGATTGATCACGTTGACTACGGCGCTGGTTTGTAGATTCAAATTAGGTCTTAGGTAGCCGTAAGCGAAGTCTTTTTCCCCCTCCCAAAACTTATAGGAGTAACCACCGTTGGCCTTAATATAAAAGCCCGTGGGAAAACTTCTAAAGAGCTGGTCTACTTTAAAGTCCCAGGACGAATAAACGGTCATGGGACTAATGAGGATAAATAGGGATAAGAGAAACTTATTCACTATAATCAAACTGTGAGTAGTACTTAAAAGCAAAGGCCAGTGAAAGGGCGCTAAACATATGCCAAATGGCGTGACCTTGGATTATATGGTTGTGGGGATCGCAAAAGGTTCTCGTCACATCAAGAATGGAGAAGGTGGCCGCCACAAGAATGAGGATGACACTTGCAATAAAGGGTTTGTAATTGGTTTGATGCAAATTATCTCTTAGCTTGAACTCACTAAACATTAGAAAGAGTGCCTGAACTGCCACAAGGGATTGAATTGGCACGTAGGTGAGGTAAAAAATAATGACCAGTCCTCCAAAGAAGATATTGAAGAAGAGGTAGAACTTCATGAGCTTTGCCCTTGAGAGTACTTTCATTCGGTTTAGGTTTAAGGAGATAAAGAGTCCCGTCATAAGGAACATTCCCACAAAATCAAACCACTGTGAGAAGAAATTATAGGAGGCGTGATAAACAAAGCTAAAAAGTCCCATAAAAAAGAAGGCCGGTACAAATTTCATTAGCAGCTTATCTTCGTTATCTTTTACTTGATAGTAGGCCCAGATCGTTAGGGCAAGATAAACTAGATTTGACCAGGTATTGGCCGGCTCACTGATGATGCCGCAGGTGGGGGCCTCACACCACTTGACGTTTGTGGGGGCCATTTTAGCAAGCTCGTACCACGGACAGTTTTCACCAAGCAAGGGGACGTTGTATTTCATAGTATTCTCGATCTTTTAAGGGAAAGTTCAATTGATTTTACGGCCTGTTCACTACCATGGACCATGTTTTTTTTAATATTATTTTCTAAAAAGTCTTTTGTTAGAAACCAATGGTCCGTGGTGGATTCGTAAGTATAGGTGACCTGCACTTGGTTTGGTTTGATTTGAGTTAGGGTATAAGTGCCTTTGATATCTTCAAAGGCCGAAACGGTTTTCTCCGGTTTTGCGAGAAGCTTCTTAACTAAGGAGTCAGGTAGTTTTTGATGAGTGATAATAATCTTATTTTTTTCTTCTTTTTTTGTGATGACGTCGTAATGAGAAAAACGTCCGCGGTTGTAGATATTTCTCCACATTAGGTACTGGGCATTTGGATAGATTTTTATAAGCTCGTCTTTTTGAAAGGCCTGAATCTTTACGGCCTCAACAAGATTTTCGTTGTGGTAGGAGCAGTTTTTCTCCCATTTTGAAAACTTCCTTTTTGAGCGTCTTTCGTTATTACATTTATCATCAAAATTTTCGATGCCTTTAACCACGTCGTTAAGCTTGCCTTTAAAATTCGTTTTAATGGTGGCCTTAAAGATCTTTTTGTCCCCGGCCTTTTTTACAGCAATGCTTGAGTCGTAGGCCAGGGCAGTGAAGGAGAGGATAAGCAGTTTTAATATTAGCATTATGGCCTCGGCGAAAAGAGATTATCTAGAGCATCTTTAACAAGAGTTTCTCTATCTTGGTTATCGGTGATGGCGGCCATCATGCCGTACATGGGGGCCATCTTGGCCGGTCTAGCGTCAGTTTTTCCAACGGACTGACCTTCTTTTTTTACCATTTTTGAGACCATTTTCTTAGGCATGGTTTTAAGGAGACCTTTGGCCATGGCAGTTTTCATGCCACCAATTTTATTGCCAAGACCTTTGGCCTCGGTGATTGCCTCTTCAAGGTCTTTAAAAAATTCATCTATTGAGGTGGCGTGGGCCGCTGAGATGGTTAAGTGAAGACCATTTGGGTCTTGCTGCATATCCATATGCCAGCCTCTTTTTGCCATAGCGTCTCCCACCTGAAAAACATCTATGGTATTTGAGATAAGGCAGATCACAGACATATCGGGTTCACCGGCCACTTGAATATCATTAAGATTTGCTATTCTTCTTTTAAACTCTTCTGTGGTTTCTTTAATTTTTCCAATAAGTTTTAAATAACCTTCTTCCCCAAGATAATTCATAATGGCCCAGGCCGCGGCAATGGCGCCACCTGGTCTTGTTCCAAGAACGGCGGGAGATCCATACATTCCCCCTGGCCAGTCAGTGGTGACATAGAACTGATGGCGTCTTAATTCTTTATTTTTATAAAGGACAACGCTGGCCCCTTTAGCGGCGTAGCCGTATTTATGCAGATCGACGGACATGCTCGTAACTCCTGGAACGGAGAAATCAAATGGAGGAATATCGGCTCCAAGTTTTTTATAGTAAGGAAGAACAATCCCTCCAACACAGGCATCCACATGCATTAGAAGATTATTTTCTTGGGCAAGGGAAGCGATGTCTTGAATTGGGTCAATAACTCCCTGAGGGTAAGAGGGAGAGGAGCCCACTAACATAATGGTGTTTTCATTAATGGCCGCTTTCATGGCCTCTACATCGGCGCGGTAGTCTTTCTTGGTTGGAATTGATATTACTTTTACACCAAAATAATGACCGCCTTTATTAAAGGCCGGATGGGCCGAGATAGGCATAATAAGTTCTGGTTCTTTTATATGGGGCTTATTTTCTTTGGCCCACTCCCTTGCGGTTTTAATGGCCATAAGAATTGATTCTGTTCCGCCGCTGGTCATGGTTCCGGCCGCCTTTTCGCCCCCATTTAATAGTCCCGCTGTCATACCAACAACTTCATTTTCAAACTTTTTAAGGGAAGGAAAGGCAGAGGGGTTAAGACCGTTTTCAGAGAAAAAGAGACAGTAGGCCTCTTTTATAATATCTGAAAGCTCTTGGCCTCCATTAAAGACTAGGCTAAAGGCCTTACCTTCTTTCCATTTTATATCATTCTTTCGAACAGCTTCCATCTGAGAGAAGAGCTCTCCCTTTTCGATTCCATTTTTAGGTAAGTTCATTTTTACTCCACTTTGCTTTTTAAGGCTTCTTTTTGTAACCAAACATTTTTAGAACACCGGCGATGGTACTTCGGTTGGCCACAATATTTTTCTTTTTACCAAACGCATGAAACCACAAGAGTGCGGCGGTGGTTGGCTCTTTTTGTTTTTTTACTATGTATAGGTAAACAGACTTTAAAAGTTTACTCGAAGGTTTTAAGTTGGCCTCTTCGGCCAGAGTTAATCTTAGGACTTCATAGATCTTATCTAATTCCGATCGATCAAGCTCTCCGTTTTGATTTTTATCGTACTTAAGAAAAAGGCTCTCCGTATTAGACATACTGGTTACTAGCCTTGAAATATCGACCTTAGTCATGGGAACGGCCGGATCGGGATCAATTCTTGCCATCTTCTCCACATCTTTTAGGTATTGCTGAGTTCCAAGCCATGGAGTGGTGGAGTAGTAACCAAAGAAATTAGGGAAGTTTTTAATCTTATCCATATCAAAGAAGAGGGACTGGAAAAAATTATCTCTATAGCAGGGAATATCATAGGAGAGGTCTTCATTTGGGATGCAGTAAATCTCAAGATGATTATGAACTTCTTTTCCAATAATATTGGCGCCAATAACTGTGGGAAGATACTGAGCCAATTCAATTCTTTGAAGAAGCTGATCCCCATTTGAAGCAAACTGAAAAAGATCGCTTCCCATAAGAAGCTCGTTTACTAATCTTTCAAGATTTGAAGGCCAAAGCCCAAATTCTTTTAGAGCGTCTTGATAATCGAGAACGATATTTCTAATTTGATCTTTATCGACGGAGAGCTCACCCCGTTTATCTAGTCCCGTATGATAAACCTCAAAAAGCTTTTGACCAGCATAGCGTAGAGCCGCTTGAAGGAGAAAACCCCATCTGGTTCTATTGTACTTATAAGAAAAGAGGGTGAGGTTATTTTCCTCAGGAAAAGTTCTGTAGGACCTAGCAACATCTAAAAAGTCATGCCAAAGAGGAACCAGCCTATCTTCAGAGATCACAGCGTATTCGGGGGAGTCTGGAAAGCTAAGGTCGACAATGACCTCATTCTTAACCAGCTCGTCTTCTAATTGCTCATAAGTAAAACCAAAGAAGAAAAGGGACTCAAAGGTTTCTTTGGCGTATTCAAATAGTTTTCGAATATCTTTTTTATCGTAGTAGTTAGCATCTCCGCCAACGACATCGGCCTTAAAGACTTGAAGACTAACCCCTATCTTTTTCCAATTCGTGCCGTCCACAAAATGGTTCAGGGTATTGATTAAATCTGTATCAAAGAAGTAAACTTCAGAGTCCTTATTCTTCATGACAAGATTATTTAATTCGATAATGGCCGAGAGAAGAAACTTATAAAAACTAGACTCTTTTTCAAAGTCTCTTTTTTTCGCCTCAACTAAGTCAAAATAGATAGTAACCAATAGAGAGGAGCGAGCAATAAGTTCTTCAAAATTCTTAGAGGTAAGAGTTTTATAATCTCCCCCTAGAATAAGCCGTTTTAAAAAAAGAAGCTCTTCCACTTTTTGAATATTAAGGTCTTCGTCATTGATATTGGCGGCCTTTTTTATCTCAAGGGCAAAATCAATAATGTCGATTTGATAATCATTACTTTCTTTTTTTCTAATGGTTGAAAGCAGGCTTTGGGAGAGCGATCTTAAGGAAGTAATAAGATCGCTTCTTTTTCCAATATAATTATCAGCATTAATTTCACTTAGAAGTTTTTTTACAACTCGGCCATGCCTATTGATATGTCTTACCAGATCCACAAAGAGTGGGATGGTGGTAACTTTCATAATATTATCGGCATCTTTTAAGGCGATGGAATTTATTTGAAAAAGGATATTTAAATAAGAGCGAACTTCTTCAGGTTTTGAAGATAAAAATTTATTAACAAAAGTTTCAAGTTCGGATTTTTTAATTTCTTCTTTATTTGAAAGCTTAACAAAGCTTGTGAACTTTAAAAGATTATCTTCTAAGCAGTTGATCTGACTGGTTAGGTCTCTATCTAAAATTTTAGCTAAGTCATCGGCATTAATAGGGCAGGCCGGCTGAATTGATTCTAAATCGTAAACCGAAGTATCAAGGCTTTCGTCGCTTACCATGTCGCAGCTTGTGCTTAAAATTAGTGAACCAAAAAAGATCACTAATAAGGACTTTTGCAAAAAATCAGCAGAAAGCTTCAATGGGGCTCCTAATCGGTTGATAAAGTATTTGTTTTCTGTTTAATTTTAGCTATGATTTGAACAACTTTTCAATCAACCTGAAAAGTCATTCAAAAATAAATAGAAAATCAGGCACTTAGAAGGGGTTCATGTGGACAGTTTTTCTCATTATCGTAGGAAATTTACGGAGCAGGTGATCCTCTCTGAAAAGCAGGTCTTTATCGTTGAGGGATATCTTAAATTGGCCGAGGTGGTAGGGGTTCCAAATGTGACCTTTCAAAAGCTTGCGGATGAATTAAATATTAGCCTTGGCAGTATTCATTATCATTTTGGAAGTAAAGACGGACCAGGACTTTTAGATTGCGCGGTTATGCATGTTTCCCAAGAATCAATTAAGTATATAAATTTTTATATCGATAGAACTCTTACGGATGGAAGCTTTAGGGGTCTTGAGACTTATATAAAAGTTCTCTATGACTTTTGCCGCATCTATCCCCACCACGGAAGACTCTGGTTATATTTTTATTACTTAACTATCTTTGAAACCAAAGAAAGAGAAAGTAATCAAAACTATATTCATCTTATGCGAAATAGAATTGAACAGGTTCTAACCCTAGGGGCCGGGAAAGGTCTTTATCCCAAGCTAAGAGATGTAAAAGAGCTAAGTGAAAAAATTCATTTTAATTTAATAGGCGCTCTTGTTATTGCAGGAGGGGATGCCAGAGACCCAAGATTTGAAAAAGCTGAGGCCACGGTCATTGAAAGCTGCATGGCCATCGTAAGATCTCACCAGGAGATGTAGTGGGAGCTTTGCAAGTCTCTATTTTTATTCTTTTGCCCTTCTTATTAATGGAAGGGGAAAAAAGACTTAAGTGGATGTCCTTTTTTGGTACTGTTGTTTGGTGTTATCTTATTGGCATTTTGATTGGAAATCTAACTCCCGATCTTTTGAATAAGGAGTTAACCAATTCCTTAGTTGAAGTTCTTATCCTCTTGGCCGTACCGCTACTTTTATTTAGCTTAGATTTAAAGAAATGGATGAGAAATACCAAATCCACCATAACAAGTTTTATCATTAGCTTAGTTAGTATTAGTATCGCCTCCGTTAGCGTCTCTTTTCTTTTTAAGAATGATTTAAAAGAGGTTTGGAAAGTGGGTGGCATGCTGGTTGGGGTTTATTCCGGTGGAACCGTTAATATGAGCGCTATTGGAAAGTCCTTGGCCATTGAAAATGAAACTTTTTTATTGGTAAACGCTGCTGATATTTTTGTTTCCTCTTTTTATATGCTTTTTGTCTTGATGGCCGCGAAAAAACTATTAAGTCCCTATTTTCCAAAATTTCAAAGTAGCAGTGAAAACCAAGAGACCAAGGAAGTGGAGTTAGGTTTTAATTTTAAAGAGGGAGGGAAGGCATTACTTCTATCTCTTATTGTTGCGGGCTCTAGTGTGGGGCTCTCGTTTCTCTTTTTTAATAAACTTTTTGCTCCAATTATCCTTATGGGGTGTACCAGCCTCGGGATTCTTTTTTCCTTTTCTTCAAAAATTAGAAATCTTAAAAGTAGTTTTGTTTTAGGGGAATACCTTCTTTATATTTTTTGTATAGGACTAGGAAGTATGTGCGACTTTAGAGAAGTTGCGGTGAATGCTCCAAGCATCGTTCAGTATGTGACCTTGGTTTTACTGATTGCTATTAGCCTACATTTTATTGGGGCAAAGCTTTTTAAAATAGACTTTGATACGGCCATCATCACTAATGTGGCCGCGGTCTTTGGACCGGCCTTTATCGCTCCTGTTGCTAGGACTTTAGGAAATCGAGAAATAATAGTGACAGGTCTAACCTGCGGTCTTATGGGCTATGCTGTAGGAAATTATTTAGGACTTGGAATAGCGGAGCTTATAAAATACTTCTTAAATTAAGGCGACTTGCTCAAAATTTTGAGACTTCTTTTTTCTTTTTAATTTATGCTGAAGAACCTCTTCTTTAACAAAATGATCTTGATGAGTATGAATTACAAAGAAGCTCATCTCAGGATATTTTCTTTTTAAGGTCTTCATCTCTTCCGTTATGAGCTCAACATTATGAGGGTCATCGTCGCTCATACCAAAACGGTGATGGGGAGAATATCCATAAATTCTAATGGCCTCTTCAACTGATTCTCTGATGGCCCCACGCTTAAGTTCAGCAATGGAAGAAGTTAATTCCTTATCCCCAAGAGCAACTCTAACTTCTGGATTACTTACGGGGTAGATTGATAAAAAATTTGGCTCATGGGGAAGATGACCTTCCTTAACCATAAGCTTTACCCCTTCTTTAATGGTATCAGAATCATGACCCCTGGCCGTGATCACACTGGTAGGTCTGTTATTAAATGTAGCGTGGTAGAAGCAATTCCAGCTTGGTGCTTTCCAATCGTATTCAGCATTTTGAATGGCCTTGGCAACATCTTGAACAAAGGTTTGTTTTTTTCTTACGATTTTATCGAGAAGACCAAAGCTATGGTCTCTAAAATATCTAAAGCTTCCGGTTAGATCATCAAAATTTAAATAGTAGTCGGCGTAGGGACCGGATTTTCCAATTCTCTTATTTTCTTGAGCGAACTCACCAGAGCCTACAAAAACTTCTTTATTGGTTTTTTTATGAAATAGAACAATTGGCGTAGAGAGATAGACGACGTTGTCATCAAAATCAAAGAAATAGAAACTCTTACCCCCAAGATGGGCGTTTCTATCTTTTTCTTTTGGGCGGCCAAAACTAAACTCAAGTTGCGCCCTCGAATCTTCACGTTTTTTACGCTTAATAACCATTGATGCTCCGTGTGACTTGGTGCATTGTTACCTAAATTCAAACTGTTGGCAAGAGAAGTGTAAAAACCCCAAACTTTCTTCTAACTAGCTAAAATCAGGTCCAAATTTATTAGTCTAAGACTTGTAGTTACGGTAACTTAGAGCTGTAAAAAAAGGAGATATCCATGAGTGAATTTAGCCGCCGAGATTTTGTTCAATTCTTAACTGGTGCCGGAGTTATGGCCACTAAGATAGCAGCTCTTAGTTCCATGTTCCCCATGAGCTCCTGTGCTTCATTTAAAAAAATCAATAAGCTTCCCTTTAAAAGTTTAGGGCCAATCGAAAGTGATAATTTAGAAACGGTTGCGGGGCTTAATTATAATATTATGATTCGTTGGGGAGATGTAATTAACTCTAAAGGTGAGCTCTACGGATTTAATAACGACTATACGGCCAGCGTTCCTTTCAACGGAAAAAT
This sequence comes from Halobacteriovorax sp., assembly GCA_002720865.1. GTDB lineage: Bacteria > Bdellovibrionota > Bacteriovoracia > Bacteriovoracales > Bacteriovoracaceae. Next base: position 90,271 of record PBIO01000011.1, on the reverse strand, counting down.
GGACGAATCAATTCTATGGGTTAATCACGAATATCTTTATCCCCATTTATTTCACGGACGAGATGTGGCCATTGGTGGTCCAAGGTCAAGAAAAGAAATTATTAAGGAGATGAAGGCCCTAGGCGGTTCACTTTTAAAAATTAAAAAAGGAAAAGACGGTCTTTGGAAAGTAGAGAAAAGATCTAAGTACAATAGAAGAGTTGACGGTGAGACTCCCATGAGAATTGTGGCCGATAGAAAAATTGCCGGAAGAAGGCTGGCCATTGGTACTCACGGAAACTGCGCCGGCGGAGTAACTCCTTGGGGAAGTTTTTTAACCTGTGAAGAAGGTTATATGATTTTCTTTACGGAAAGAGATCGCAAAGGAAAGGTTCTTCAAAAAGCAGACTTTAATTGGGAACAGCATATTAGTCATCCAAGTGAGCACTATGGCTGGGTCGTTGAAGTTGAGCCTCTAACTGGCAAGGCCAAAAAGCTTACTGGGCTTGGGCGTTTTTCTCATGAATGCGCCACTTGTATTAGGGATAAAAAAGGAAGAACTGTTGTTTATACAGGAGACGATAAGGCCGGTGAGCATATCTATAAATTCATTGCTGAAAAAAATGACAGCCTTGAAAAAGGGGAGCTCTTTGTTGCGGATATTAAAAATGGGAAGTGGGTTTCTCTAGATATTAATAAGCAGCCCATCCTAAAAAAGACCTTTAAAGATCAAACGGAAGTTTTAACTTTTTGTCGAGAGGCGGCCAAGCTTTTAGGGGCCACTCCATGTGATCGACCGGAAGATATAGAAATCAATCCGCATAATGGTGATGTTCTTGTGACTCTTACCAATAATAAGCGAGCCGGAAATTTTCATGGCTCAATTTTGAAAATTGCAGAGCAAGATGATTTTTCTGGAATGAGTTTTAAGGCCTCCGACTTTTTAGTAGGTGGACCAGAAACTAAGTTTGCCTGTCCTGATAATATTGCCTTTGATAGAAATGGAAATCTTTGGTTATGCTCGGATATTAGTGGAAGCGATATGAATAAAAAGAGTAAACCTGAGTACCTGCCCTTTAAAAATAACGGGCTCTTCTTTATTCCTCTAAGTGGAAAAGAAGCGGGGAAGGTTCATCAAGTGGCCTCGGCCCCAATTGATGCGGAGTTTACTGGTATAAGTTTTTCTCCTGACGGGAAGTCCATGTTTTGTTCTGTGCAGCATCCTGGAGAAAAGTCCAAGAGTGTGAAATCGCTAAGAAGCCATTGGCCCGATGGTGGTAAGTCATTACCTAAGTCTGCCTTAGTGCAGTTTTACGGCCCTGTTATCGACGAACTATTGGGTAGTTAGGAACTTACTTACATTATCTAACCTATTGTTTTTAAAAGGTTTTTTATAGGGCTTTGAGCTGACGAACCGTACTTTTTAGTCTATTATTTTAAGCAACACACGAAGACTATTGAGAGACATTCTATGACTGAGACGGCATCCATTCGAGAAACCAATCCCGATTCATTTGTGCATTTACATTTGCATACCCAGTATTCTTTATTAGACGGGGCCATTAGGCTTCCGGACTTAATTGAAAGAGCCTCTGAACTTGGTGTGCCGGCCATTGCTCAAACTGATCATGGAAATATGTTCGGTGCGATTGATTTTTATAAGCGCTGTAAAAAAGCGGGAATCAAACCAATCCTTGGTTCTGAAATTTATTTTACACCCGGCTCAAGGTTTGATCGTAAGGCCGCAAAAAGAAATAAATCTGTAAGCTCTCAAGATGAAGAAGAATCATCACGTCAGATTCATCACCTTATCTTGCTTGCTAAAAATAATACTGGTTATCAAAACTTATGTAAGCTTCTCTCCCATGCTTATCTTGAAGGCTTTTATTATAAGCCAAGGGCCGATCTGGATCTTCTTAAGCAATACGGTGAAGGACTTATTTGTTCTACGGCCTGTTTAAAAGGAGAAGTTGGTTATAACTTCTTTACGGGGCAAGACGAGCGTTCAGTAAAGGCCATTAATAAGCTTCATGAAATTTTTGGTGATGACTTTTATCTAGAGATTCAAGAGAACGGAATCCCTGAGCAAAAGATTGTTAACGAAAAAGTTATTGCTTACGCAAAAGAGCATAATATGAACTTGGTGGCGACTAACGACGCCCACTATATGACCCCTGAAGATGCTACGGCCCAGGAAGTTCTACTTTGTATTCAAACAGGTAAGACCTACGCTGATGAAAATAGAATGCGTATGACTTCAAGAGAGTTTTATTTTAAGACTCCTGAAGAAATGCGCGAAGCTTTTAGTCATATTCCTGAGGCCTGCGATAATACTCTTGTTATTGCGGACAAGTGTAATGTGGAACTTAATTGGACCGATGAAAATGGAAATCAAATCTATCATCTACCAGATTTTCCAATTGAGACAGGTGAGAGTACTGATGATTACTTCAGGCGTCTTTCCCGTGAAGGACTTGAAGAGCGTTTTGCTGGACCTCAGTTTACAAAAATAGTTGCTGAGCCAAACTGGGAAGAAGAAAAACCTAAATACTATGAAAGACTCCACGAAGAAGTGGAGATGATTATTCAAATGGGATTCCCTGGATACTTTTTAATCGTTGGGGATTTTATTAAGTGGTCAAAAGATAACGGAATTCCTGTTGGACCGGGAAGGGGATCTGGTGCTGGTTCACTTGTTGCCTATTCTCTTGGGATTACCAATATTAATCCGCTTCCATACAATCTTCTCTTTGAGAGATTTATTAACCCAGAACGTATTTCTATGCCTGACTTTGACGTTGATTTTTGTCAGTTCGGGCGACCAAGAGTTATCGATTATGTAACGAAGAAATATGGGGAAGAAAACGTTGGTCAGATTATTACTTTTGGAAAACTTCAGGCCAAGGCGGTTATAAAAGACGTCTCCCGTGTTTTTGGTTTAACTTTCTCTGAATCAGATGTTCTTTCTAAACTTGTTCCTGATGAACTTGGGATTTCTCTTCCTGAGGCCATTGAAAAAGAACCTAAGTTTACAGAGCTTATGGAAACGGATCCTAAAATCCGCCAAATTATGACTATTGCCTTAAGGCTTGAGGGACTCTACCGTCATGCTGGTATTCACGCCGCTGGTGTTATTATTACCAGTCAGCCACTTGTGGAATACTGCCCGCTTTTTAAAGGGGCCAAGGGTGAGAAGGTTGTTCAATTTGATAAAGACTTCTCCGAAGAAATTGGACTGGTTAAGTTTGACTTCTTAGGTCTTAAAACTCTAACGGTTATTGATCATGCCGCGAAGTTTATTCAAAGAGATCACGACTCTAGTTTTGATATTGAAGAAATTGATATTGAAGACACTTCAGTCTACGACTTTATTTCCGACGGTCACTCCATCGGTGTCTTCCAGCTTGAATCTTCTGGGATGATTGATCTTTGTAAGAGAATCAAGCCTGGAACATTAGATGATATTACCGCTATTAACGCGCTTTATAGACCAGGTCCTCTTAACTCGGGAATGGTTGATGACTTTATTGATATTAAGCACGGAAGAAAGACTGAATCATATCCTTTCCCTGAGCTAGAACCAGTTCTAAAAGATACCTATGGGGTTATTGTTTACCAAGAGCAGGTGATGAAAATTGCCCAGGTTCTTGCGGGCTACTCCCTCGGGCAAGCGGATATTCTTCGTAAGGCCATGGGTAAAAAGAAAATTAAACTAATTGAAGAGCATAGGGCCATCTTTTTAAAGGGTGCTGATGAAAGAGGCTATGATCAAAAGAAAGCGGATGAGCTTTATCAGTTGATGGCAAACTTTGCGGAATACGGATTTAATAAATCTCACGCCGTTGCCTACGCCCTTATTGCTTATCAAACGGCCTTTCTTAAAAAATATTATCCGGCCTGTTTTTTCGCGGGGCTTTTATCAACGGAACTATCAAATATTGATAAAGTTACGACTTATATTAACGATGCTAAAAATTATGAAATCGAAGTTCTTCCTCCCGATGTAAATGAGTCCCTTTGGCTTTTTAACGTCGTTGGAAAAGATATTCGCTTTGGACTTGGCGCTGTTAAAAATGTTGGTGAAGCAGCAGTTGAATCTTTAATTGTAGAAAGAACCGAGAATGGTCCATTCCAAGGCTTTATCGACTTTTGCCAAAGAGTTGATCTTAAGTCTGTTAATAAAAGGATGATTGAATCCCTTATTAAAGTTGGGGCCTTTGACGGCTGTGAAAAGATGAACCGTAAAACTCTTTTAGAGAGTATGGAATTGATCATCTCTTACGCCGCTAAAAAACAAGAAGAAAAAGCCCTTGGACAAGTGTCGCTCTTTGGCGCTGAAGAAAGTGATTTTTCTACGGCCATGGAAAGACTAGATATCCAGGAAATTGCTGATTTTGATGACCGGGAAAAACTTGGATATGAAAAGCAATTAATGGGAATTTTTGTGAGTGGACATCCCCTTGATAGATTCAGAGATGTGATAAAGCAGCTCTCTTCTATGGAAATTTCTACCCTCATGGATATGACTGGGTCCGATAAAAGAGAGGTGACCCTCTCTGGATTGATCTCAGGTAGGAAGAATATTCTAACTAAAAAGGGCGATAAGATGTGCTTCGCCACATTAGAAGACCTAAGTGGAAAGCTTGAATGTATCGTATTTCCGAAGGTTTTTGCTGAATATGAAGAGCTTCTCGGAGGCGACGAGCCCGTGGTGATGAAGGGTTGGAGTAATCTTAGTGAAGATCCTAGGAAATTTTTTCCTGAGAAGATAACTAAGCTTCGCGACCAGGCCGAAGAGAGGGTTACTGGCGTAAGAATTAATGTTAAAATGGATGAACTTAACCCCTCGAGATTAGAGAGGTTTAAGCAGGTGCTTTTAAGCTACCGAGGAACAGTTCCCCTCGATGTGATTTTTGAATCACAGGAAGGTCGAGCAAGGATGCCGTTAGGACAAGAGTTCTTGGTTAATCCAACTCCTCAAATGGCAGCGAAAGTTAATGAAGTTTTTCAGTCTAACAGCGTTAAGTTCATCGTTGATGGACGAATTGAAGAAGTTCAGTTTAGTTAAAAAAATTTAAGGTACCTGGTACCTATCAGACTCTAAGGAAGGAAGTCATGATAAAGAAAATATTCGTATTACTCGTTGCTACTCTTTTTTGCACAGCTGCTTTTGGCGAAGCAGCTAGTAGCATTGATGGGGAAGGTCGTTTTTATGCAAAAAACGAAGACTCCCTAAGCTTTATTAAATCTCAGCTTCTTTATTCAGCCTTTAGTGATGTGATCTCAAAAGAGTTAAAATATCTTGGCCTTGACTCTGCTCAGTTTTGGAAAAGTTACGATGAAAAATTTGAGAAGTACTTTGAGCCGATCAAAGAGCAGCTTCAAAAAAAATATGGCATGGATAAAAATCCTCCGGCCGCTAAAAGAGCTGACTATAATAAGTCCCATCGCTTAAAAAGGCTTTCCCTAAAATCAAAATGGGGAAGATTAAATAGGGCCGTAAAAAGTTATTCAATTAAAAAGATGACTCGCTCGCCGCAAATCCCAAATTCACGTTATATAAATCTCAACGCAAAAGTAGATAGAAGCCTTCTTAAGAAAATTTATTTTCAAATGATTTCCGACTCGGATGCTAGGGAGATTAAAACTATCTTTGTGTCAGCGGATTTTGATATTAATGATCTTACTTGGAGCGATCTTGGGGTTGAGCTAGAAAGTGATTTTACAACTGTCATTAAAGAACACTGGAAAAAATGGCTTAGTGAAAATTTAAAAACTCGCTTTACAAGTATCGAGCTTACAGACCCAGCGAAGGAAAAAGAATTAGATGCTTTTCTAAAAGCACCGAGAGAAGTTATTCCTGAAGTTAATGAAGAGAATCCTGAAGAACCACTTCCTCTTAACGAATTTAAAGATGCACTTTGGTTAAAACTCAATATTAGTCTAGATAAAGTTAAAGAAGACTTTCTTATGAAAGAGCGAGCTTATCAGCTTACGGGAGACTTTATTTTACTCGATATGAATAATGGGGGAGTTGTTCACTCACATGATATTCTTCCTTCTGAAAATAAATATAGCTTTGAAAAAGGAAAGCCTCTTTCTACAAATATTGCGACTTGGGTTTACCGAACAGCTTCTTCTGAATTTGCTTCCTTTGATGAGAAAATTGCATCAATTCCCTCCCAAGATAAATCGGTTGAGCTTTTGATTTCTGGGGTGGAATCATTTCTAGACTTTGAAAAAGTTGGGGAACTACTGGCCATTAAAGGGGCTAGCCAAAGATTTGCTACCAAACTTATTAGTTATGAAGGATCAATAGGAAAACTAAATTTAAAGTATACTGGTGATAAAGATGCCCTTCTAAAGACACTATCTGAACTTGGTGAGGAAAAGATCGATGAAAATCGAGTCTTAGCAAAATCTCCAGATGAAAGTCCTTTTAGTTTTCAATTACTAGCTACGGCCGCAGGGAAAATAGAAGTCGATAAAACAGAGGAAAATAAGAATGAAAAAGTATCTACAGAGCAATAGTCCACTTGCTTTACTTTTAATTTTATTACTCGGAACTTCCTGTGCAAGTGATGTTATTAAACGTACTCAGCAGGGAAAGAGACCTAGAGCGAAGGCGAGAAAGTACTTTAGTGGTGTTAAAAAGAAAGTGGCCCTCTTAAAGTTTTTCAATGAGGCTCCTTATGGAGGTGACGATCTCGGAATTACTTCTACGGAGGAACTTCGAAAAGAGCTCTCTCGTACGGGAGAGTTTATTGTTGATCCTATGGCCAAAAAACTTTTTGGTAGCTCAAAAGAAATCTACGCAGGTGGCGGAGTTAAGCTAGTTCAGCTTGCTCGAAAGGCAAAAGTTAGCGGTGTTAATTTTGTTATCTTCGGAAGAATTACTCACGCTAGAATTAGAGAAAAAATCGACGAAATTGGAGTTGTTAAGGAAACTAAATCTTATACGGAAGCTAAAGTTGAGATTCGTATCTTTGATGTGAATTCCAATAAAGAAATCTACACAGAAACTCTTAGGGGTTACGCTGATGACGCTTCCTTTCGCTTCTTTGCTCAAAAAAGGGAAGAGCGCTTAACCTACCGTCAGGAATTATTGAGGTATGCCGTAAGGGTTGCCACAAGAAAGGCCGTACCTAGAATTCTCAATATTTCTGCAAAGCTGGACTGGGTAGGAAGGGTCGCCAAAATATTAGGAAATAAGATTTATATAAATGCAGGAAGAAGAAGTGGTATTCAAATTAGTGATATTTTGAAAGTCATAACCGAAGGCCAAGAAATTTATGACCCAGAAACTGGAGCTTTAATTGGAGTTTCAAAAGGGGAGATAAAAGGCACGGTGGAGATTATTGATTACTTTGGTCCTGACGGAGCGATTGCCATATTGCATTCGGGTGGCTCCGTATTGGAAGGGGATTTTGTCCAACTTTATTAGAGAAGCATCATATAAGATTTTTAAGACCGCAGCTTTTCAAATGGATCCGGAGTTCATTCACGAACATTCAATGGATTTCCTTGGCAAGTTCCCAAGTGTCGCTTCAAAGATATTTGGAGATGTCGAATTCAATGATAGATTTGCCCTAGATATCGGTGGAACTAAATGGCCATTTCCAATTGGCCTAGCTGCAGGTCTTGATAAAAATGCCATGGCCATCGACTTCTTTAGCCGCCTTCCACTTGGGGCCGTAGAAGTTGGAACGGTTACTCCAAAGCCTCAGGCCGGAAATGATAAACCTAGACTCTTTCGCTATGTAGGAGAAGAAAGCCTCAGAAATAGAATGGGCTTTAATAATGACGGGGCTAAGGTTCTATTAGATCGTATTGAAAAATCTAATCGAAATGGAAGAATTCTTGGGGTGAACCTTGGGAAGAATAAAGTTACAGAACCGGAAAAGGCCTGTGAGGATTATGCTTCTCTTTATGAAACCTTTTCAAAAGTCGCGGATTATCTAGTTGTAAATGTAAGTTCCCCGAATACTCCTGGGCTTAGGGACCTTCAAGGGGAAGAGGAGATGAATAAAATCTTCGACGCCCTAAAGCCTCTTCGTGAAAAAAGCCCAGTCCCTCTTTACTTAAAAATTGCTCCTGATCTCTCTGAAGAAGGAATTCGTAGCTTAATTGAAATCTCAAAGAATCATCGTTTAAATGGATTGATTGCCACCAATACGACTATTATGGAAGAAAGGGGTCCCGGTGGAATCTCAGGAAAACTTTTAACAGAAAAAAGCCGAAAGGTTAGAAATCAAATCTTAGAGGCCCTAAAAGAAACGCCGGAAATCGAATTAATCGGAGTGGGCGGCGTTTCTTCTTCTAAAGAGCTATTTGAGTTTTGGAAGAACGGTGGCAAGGCCATGCAGGTTTATACGGCCTTTATTTTCCAAGGTCCGAGCCTTCTTCATGGAATCTATCGTGATATTGATAAGCTGATCAAACGAAATAATGCTCAGAACCTAAGACAATTATTAAGTGATAGGGAAGCTATAGATTGGACTTAAAAAAAGTTTATCTTATTTTAGTACCATTACTTTTAATTGGAATAATCTTTAATTTCTTCTTTTTTCAACTAGGCTCGGGGGAGCTCTTTAAAGTTTACCTATGGATTGGAGTCCTTTTTTCTTGCAGCTTAATTGGAGCGAAGATTTTCACTCATACTAAGCAAGAATCCTTGATTCCATTTTCCTTAGGTATCGGTCTTCTCCTTTGCTCTTGGATCTCTTGGATTATCTTTCACTTTGTCCCTATAAATTTATTTCTACCAGTCTTGATCGTTGCTGGAATCTACTCCTTAATAAGACTTGATCAATCAATCTTAAAAGAATTATTAATTTATAATTCATGTTTTCTTGTGATCTTTTGGGTCTTACTCATCTTAAACTCCTTTCATCCTGAAATTTATTGGGGTGAAAAACCGATGGACTTTAATCTCTTGAACTTTCTGGGACGAAATACAGCCTTTCCCCCAGAGGATCCGTGGCTTTGGGGAGAGAAGCTTAAGTACTATTATTTTGGTTATTTTATGTACGGAAAACTCGGAAGCCTATTAAGCTTAGAAGGGGCCAGTAGTTTTCACCTTTCTCTTGCAACGACAGCAGGTCTTTTCTTCTTAGGTGCCATCTCACTTTTAAAAAGTTTAAAGCATAAGCTAATACCCTCGATTCTAGGGGGGCTGCTTTTATTATCGGCTACCAGTATTGGGAGCTGGCTTGGTTATTTTATAGATGGAAAAAAGGGGATTAATGCTTTCTGGGCTTCAACTAGGGTTTTTAAGAATAATGGATTTTCCGAATATCCATTCTGGTCCTTTATCTTTGGAGATCTGCATCCCCATGTCATGGCCTATCCATTTTCCCTTTTTGGTTTTGTCCTTCTCTTAAGAATTGTCCTTGGAGAGAAAAGAAATCTCTTTTCCATTAGCACTTTGCTACTAGGATTTCTTATCGCTAGCCTTGGCGCTTTAAATTCATGGGATATTATCTACCTTGCTTTTTTCTTCACTATGATTGCCGTCTTTCAAGGTCCAAGCTTTATAAAAGATCAGCTTAAAAAACCTGTGATCCCTTTGGCCTTAATCCTTGGAGGTCTACTTTGGCTTCCCATGATTATTAGTCTTAAGGGAGGAAAAGCTGCCAAGTTTTTTCTCTACGGTGGAGAGCATAATACGATTATTAACTATTTCGTGCATCAGGGTCTTTGGTGGCTTCTCATCGCTCTTTTTATGCTTCTTCTTTATATAAACAATATAAAAAAACCAAGATACCTCTACTCGATTCTAGCTGCCTTCTTCGTCACCATTCTTGTAACCGAAAATTTTGTTTTTTTAGATCGAATGAATACTATTTTTAAATTTGGGAATCAGCTTTTTATAAGTTTAGGAGTGATAGCGATGCTCCTCTATAAAGACCTTAAAAAGTTTAATATTGTCTCTCTTATTTTTCTTGGCATCTTTATTCTTTCCGCGGGCTTTGATCAGCATAATGTGACTAAGTACAATGCCTTTGGCTCCGGTAGGCCGACCCTTAAAGGCACAAAGTATCTAACCATAGTAGCTAAAGGGGATTTACCGATTATAAATTATCTTAATCAAAATATAGTAGGGACTCCTCTATTACTTGAGACTCCAGGGAAAAGCTTTGAAAACAATAGGGCACGAATTAGTATGCATACGGGAATTCCTACCTATCTTGGGTGGGACGGGCATGTGATAACTCGCGGTGCGAGCCCAAGAGAAGCTTTTAGAAGATTTAAAGAAGTTGACGCTCTTTATGAAAGTAAAGATGCTCTAAAGTCTTTTGAGTGGTTAAAAGAAAGAGGAATTCAGTATGTTGTTGTCGGTGGCGCAGAGCATGCCAAGTATAGGCCCTTGGGACTTGCGAAATTTAAGCAATATGTTGATTTATTTGTGCCCCTCGTTCAAACTAAAATAGGTAATAAAGTATTCGCATTATATAAAGTAGGTAATTAGATGGCCGATACACCTTTCAATATGAACACAAGTCTTGATGAAAATCTAAATGATGTTCCTGAAGATCTTGATGATATGAAGCTTGGAATCATGAGGCTTTTAGAGCAAAGCCAAAAAGTTGAAGACGATGTAAAAAAAGCATTGATCTTAGCGAAGGCCGGGGTTTTCTCAAGAGCTGCTGGAAATTTAGATAATAGTGAAAGTCTTCTAACAGAAGCTATCGGTATTTTAAAAGATAACGATATGCTTAAGCAGGCCACGGACCTAAGAGTTCGTTTGGCCTTAACCCATGTCTCTCAGCAAAAATATGCTGAAGCGGAAAAAGTTTTTAATAGCCTTATTGAAAAAGCAGATGAGAAGCAGCCAAGAGATGAAGCCTTTGATAAATTAAAAGAAATCTGTCTTATGGGTCTTGGGAAAATGAAGTTCGATCAAAAGATGTACCCAGGAGCTAAGCGCTGCTTTAGCGAGGCCGCTGAAATGAAAATGAACCGCGGTGATACGGCCGGTTATAATAAGTGCAATGAATCCCTAGAGATCACCCAAAAGAAAATGGACGAAATCACAGGGGCCAACAAAACCGAAACGGCTCCAGATAATTATATCGATCCACTCCTTGCCGGAACCGCCGACGAGGATTTGGAAAATGATGAAAATTAATATCTACCTCGCTCTCACCCTCTTCCTAATAACCTCATGCTCAAGCGCGCCAGAGTACCTATCAGACGATAATAAAAACATTTTCATAAAAAACAAAATCGATGCAAGCATTCCCAAATACAAAAGCTGCTTTAACCAGCATAAAAGAAATAATATCGATAAGGGTATCGCCAAAGTCAGCTTTACCATTGGAAAATCGGGCAAGATCACCGAGGCCAACACGAAACTTACGAGTGGTCGCCTAAATAACCTCATCCTAAAATGTATGACGAATGTATCAAAGAATCTAAGCTTTCCCCCAAGTAGCATCGGGGAAATTCAAATCAACCAACCCATCAACTTCCACTAGGTACCTGGTTACTTGCTTGAATGAAAAATTTTAATGATCAGCTAGAATCTTATCTAATGTTTTTGAATAGTAAGAAGTGTCAGTAAACATTGTCTTGTCATTATCATCACCAGCTCTACCACCTACAATTGAACCGACAAAGTAACTTTGCTCTGTTTCTTGCCAAGTCTCATCAGCCATATCACCAACAGTCGCTGTTACAACAACAGCACCACCAGAAGCACCTTGATAAGAAGTACAGTAACCTTTCTTCATTCCAGAAGCTCCACCATTAAGCTGACATTTTTCGTGATAAGTTAAAACTTTTCCCTTTTGCCCTTTTGTACGATCAGCTGAGTAGCCGGCCATAGTTGCATAAGGATTAGTATTTGCTTCATCTAGATCCTTATCTAAAAGGTCATAATAATCGTAAGGGGCATTTAGAAGAGGCTTGATATCAGAATATTTGATAGGAGCGTTAAGCTTTACAATAGCGTAATCACCTTTATGAGTTTCAGCTTTAAGAACTTTAGAAATAGAGCGCTTAATAGTTTTTCCTGAATTGGTTTTAAAAGTAGTTTCATTGTGACCAACTTCAAAGCCACCATTGCCATCGACCCAATGATCAACGCAGTGACCGGCTGTCACAGCAATTATCCCATCCTTTCCCGGAGCGTCCGCGATGATAGATAATGAGCATTGCTCTTTTTTTGTAGCAGAAGTATTTGAAACAAGTCTACCAACGGCAGCGAGCCACTTAGGTGAAGATTTACTGCGAACTAGACGAGGGTCGTTCGCCATAGTTTCAGGGAAACCTTCACCGGAAAAATTAGTTATATTATTTAGTGCTTCTAATAAAGGGGAGTTTAGTTCTGTGGCTATTTCTTTTCCGCAAACGCCTTCGCAGTCAGCGCCAGCAAATGCTTGAGTTGATAATAGAGTAAATAGTAATACTAATGTCTTCATCGCAGTTTCTCCCCAGAAATGCAGTTTTTTCTTTTATTTAATGCAGGTTCAATGCCAAGTTTGATGGATTTAATAACTCTGTACTCCCCCATTTAGAGGGGGGATTGGGGGTTACCCCCTATAAAGAGGGTGTTAGGAGTCTAACAATGACTAAAAAGTAGGCAGAAAAAGGCTTAAGTAGCCAAAAATATTGGCGATAAGTAAGTATGCGATTTCTTATTATAACAATCTTTCTTTTAGGATTAAACCTAGCTGCTCTAGGAGAAGAGTATAGTGAAGTCTGTAAGAAGGGAGATGGCAGTAATAACCTTTCACTTTTTAATTGTTCAAAAACTGAAACTGCAACCAGTATTAAAATGCTTGAAAAACTTAGCGGTGATATTGGTAAGTCTCAATGTAAATATTTAGATAAAAAAATAGATAGGGGGACCCTATCTGATTCTGACTTTATGATCTTTGACAAAAAAAGAGGGGTATCAATGTCCCTAAAGTGTTTTTGTAATGAAAAATTGGGTCAAGGACTTTGTAAGGATAAAGATAGCTTTAATAAGAAGTTGGCTGCCTTAAGTGAGCCTTTTGAGATGAAGTCCTGGGCAAACTTTTCAATAGACTTGATGGAGTCCTCAATTGCGGGTGGGAAAGCCTGTGTCCGTTCTGTAGAGCAGGCGATTAAACAAAATAATTGTACCGACTCATTAAACGCAATTCAAAATAAAGTTAAGGGTATGGCTACTTCATACGGATTCAAAGAAGAGACTTTAAAGATTATGAACTCCAATAATTTAGAAGAGTACTTTGAAGGAATTTCTAAATACAGTGCAGTAAAAGAAGGAAAGGTTCTTGAACCACAATCCAGTTATCCTAATGGTGAAATTTCACTTGATGTAGGTAATTTCTCGAAAAAGATTGGGTTAGATTCAAGTGAAAGTCTACTCGGATTAAACTCTTCTGAATACGAATCCTTTTTAAAAAAGAATGATATTTACAATCATGTTGAGGACTTTAAAAAAGTTCTTAAATCCGATGAACCTGAGTCCGCCCTGACTGCAAAGTTTAAAGGTGGAATCGAATATTTTAGATTTTCTTCAGGTACGACGGGAAAAGAGCTTCAAAAACGAATGTCTTTAGCAATGCATCCGGATTTAAAGTGGCTCTTTACGGGAATAATCAATTTTAGTGAGTCAGATAGAAAAAAAGTGAGAAGTAAATTTTTAAACTTCGCCAAGATTGCAAAAGAAAATGAATTTTCAAGTTTAAAGGACTTAAGATTAATTTATGAAAAAAAATATGGTCCAAACTGTGAATCTTTAATAACTAAGGCTGTTCAAATATGTAAAATGGACAGCTCACAAAACCTGGCAATGGCAAAAGAACTTCATAAATATGACAAGTTCAATGACGTGAAGGGGTCCGCTACAGAAGAAGAGTATAAAGACAGAGCAGAAGTGAAAGAACTAGAGAAAGAGCTAAGTTGTTTTAATTTTCCAAGTGATTATGTTTCTAAAGGTAACGAACTCTTTGATCTCGTGGGTAGAACAATAGATCACAAAAATACTGTAAGAGGGGTTGAAATCGCAATTATCGAGTCAGAAGTTGATACGGCGATTGCTCGAGTGCAGGGAATGGAAGATGTTGCGAAGAGGATTGAGAAAGTTAAGGCCGAAGGTAAGAGTCCGGAAGAGGCTGAGAGATTAGATTCTAGGTTTAGGGATTATTTGTCGAACTTGGAGCTTCCTAGTGGGCAGCGATTTTCTTACTCGGGCGGTGATATTTACCAGGGGATTAATGCTTATAAGAATGAAGTTTATAAATGGGCCGATAGTGAAGTAGAGAATCGACTTGCTGATATTCAGGGAGAGACGGAGTCTATTGTAAAGAGTGATCTTCCGCCGGCCGTAAAGAAGGCGAAGTTAGAGCGATTGATGAATGAAGTGCAAAGGTTGAATGATGGAGATTTTCTTAAGGAGATCTTTGAGCAAAAGCAATCAATCGCGGATCAAATCGCGAGATATGAGGATGAAAAAGAAAACTGGGAAGCTCAGTATGCTGAGGAAGCTAAACGCGATCCTAAGGCCGTGCAAGCTGTGGCACCTCCAAGGAGTCAAACTCGAATCGGTGGTGGTGGCTCTAGTGGAGTAAAAAGTTATAAATCTGTAGGATCTCCAGGAACTGTGTCTGCGGCACCTGGAACCGCCGCCAGTGCTAGTGAGTCAGTTGCTTATATTCCACCAAGACCAAGTGTTCCTTACGCCCAGGGAAGTATGCTAACTCGAATTGTTCCTAAGGATGAGTTTAAGGATAATACAGTTAAGGCCAGTTTATTAGCGAGGCATAAGGGTTATCCAATTGCAGTCCTCGATGAAAAAGCGTTAAAGGTAGAACTTTATACACCTAAGGATGGAACTAGCTATAAGCTTCAAGAGACATTGACTATTACGGAAGCTGAAGCAAGAGGTTATGTCTTTCCCGAGGATGTTAAAAATTTAGTTGAAGGGTATAAGAAGGATAAGAAGAAGGGACGTGCTCCCGCGAGTTTTATTGAGTATGAACCAACGGCCAAAGAGCTTGTGGAAAAAAAGAAAAAACTTTCAAAACTTCAGAGCATGGCCGATGTGATGGAACGTCAAGGTGTTCCAAGAAGAGCTATGGTAGTTAGACTAAATCAAGTCTTAGATAATATTTAATTATACTCAGGTCTTGTATCGTATTCGATAGGATCTTTTACTCCGGCCTTAGCAAAACCTCTAAGTCTAAGAGCGCAGGAATCACAAACACCGCAGGATTTATCACCTCTTTCATAGCAAGACCATGAAGATTCAAGAGGCGCTTTTAACTCAACGGCTTTTTTTACAATCTCTTCTTTTTTGAGGTGGATAACAGGAGTGATAACTTCAATATCGCCTTCTTTTGTTCCTTCTTTGATAAGGGCATTTAAGGCTTTGTAGTAGGAGGGGCGGCAGTCGGGATATCCACTAGAGTCTTCTTCAACGGCGCCGATATAGATTTTCTTAGCACCAATAACTTCTGACCAACTAACGGCCATGGAAACGATATGTGTGTTTCTAAAGGGAACATAGCTATCTGGGATATCACCAGAATCTCCAGCATATTTTTTTACGTCGATGGAGTCATCAGTAAGAGAAGAGCCTCCAATTTGCTTTAAGAAGGAGACATCAATTACTTTTCGTAGGGCTTTATCAACTTTGTAGTGATCGGCAATGGCGTGAAAACACTGTAGCTCTTTGTCTTCTGTATTTTGTCCATAGTTTAAGTGGAGAAAGGCCAGTGACTCATGGGCCTCGTTTGCTAGGGCGGCGGTGACTAGTGAGTCCATCCCTCCGCTAACTAAAACTACTGCTAAGTCTTTACTTTTTCCCACTCTAGGTCCTTTCTGCTACTTCTTTTATATAACTTAAAATTGTCTCTGTTTTATCTTCAGCTTTTTTCTTCTTCTCTTCAAGTGAGCCTTCAGTAACTTGAAGCATAATATAAAATTTAATTTTTGGTTCTGTTCCAGATGGTCTTAAGAAAACTGTATCTCCAGACTTTAGGAAAAACCCTAAGGCATTTGTTGGAGGAAGGTTTAGTTTTTCCACTGAATTATCAAAATAGGAGTTGGCCTCTCCAGATTTATAATCTTTTAAGGTGTGAACAGCTTCATTAGCAAACATGGGATCAGGTAGATTTCTAAAATGCTCCATGATTCTGTCTATCTTTTCAGCACCGGCCTTACCTTCATAAACTAAACAAAGAAGAGTTTCGTGACTAAAACCAAATTCAGAATAGATATCATCTAGGGCATCAACTAAATCTTTTCCTTTTAATTTATAGTATAGGGCAATCTCAGAGAGAAGGGCGATGGAGCTTACCCCGTCTTTATCTCTTACGTAGTCATGATTTAAATAACCAAAAGACTCTTCCGTTCCAAAAACAAAGTTCCTATTTGGTTCTTCTTTTTCAATCTCGTTTACTCGGCCGCAAATCCACTTAAAGCCTGTTAAGGTTACCTCTTTTTCAACGCCATATTTTTCAGCGATCTTATCTTGAAGAGGAGTGGTTACGATGGTTCGGACATAGTAGGGATCTTTTGGCATTCTTCCCTGCTCTTGTAAGTTAGAGCAGATATAGTGGAGCATAAGAATTCCAATTTGGTTTCCATTGAGATAAATAATTTTTCCATTTTTTTCAAGAGCAATCCCCACGCGGTCAGTATCTGGGTCAGTACCCATGACCATGTCGCCCCCTTCTTTTTTCATAAGCTTTACACCAAGATCAAGTGCTTCAGCATTTTCAGGGTTTGGAGAAGAAACTGTTGGAAAATCTCCATTGGGTTCTTGTTGTTCTGGTACATTTAAAATATTTGTAAAACCGAGGTCGTTTAAGGCGCGGTTACAGGGAATATGACCTGTACCATGGAGAGCCGTGTAGATTATTTTTAACTGCTCACCATTATTTTTGCAGAGCTCAGGATTAATCGCTTTCCCAAGTATGGCATCGTAGTAAAGATCTTCAACTTCTTCACCAACCATGACAATTTTATTTTCTTTTAGGGCTGAATCAAAATCGACAAGTTTTACTGAGGCATAGTCTGTGATGCTATTGAATTGATCGATGACATTTTTATCGTTCGGTGGAGTAACCTGCGCCCCGTCTCCCCAGAAAACTTTGTATCCATTGTATTCTGGTGGATTGTGACTGGCCGTTACCATGACTCCCGCATTACATTTATTATGACGAGTAGAAAAAGAAACGAGGGCCACTGGGTTCATTCTTTTAAATAGGTAGGCAGTGATTCCGTTGGCTGCAAAAACACAGGCTGCTTCCTTGGCAAATTCTTCGCTAAATCTTCTACTATCGTATGAAATGGCGATTCCATGGTTCCCACCATCAATGGGATCTTCTTTTAGAACGGTGGAGGCTACGGCCTGGGACGCTTTTCTAATATTGTACTTATTCATTCTGTAAGTACCTTGTCCAAGCTTGGCGCGCATGCCGCCAGTTCCAAACTCTAAATCTCTATAAAATCTCTCGACTAATTCTTCTTTGAAGCCCCCGTCAATAAGGTCAATGATCTCTTTTCGGTCTTGTTCGTCGATTGCTGGGTTTTTGGCCCAGTCATTGGCACGTTTTAGAGCCTGCTCTTCCATATTCTACTCTCTATAGTGGTTGATTAAATCGCCCCGATTTTCGCAAATTTAGAGCTTTTGAGCAATGAAGCAAAGCGAAATAATGTCTAAGAAGATTTGCTTCAATTTAAATTGATAGATTGCCGATAAATCAGTTATAAATAGTTGAAATTGTCTTAAATACGTAAGGAGTTATATATGGCTAATCCAGAAATGAAGCACGCTAAAAACATAGCGGGAGCTTGGTATTGTACAGACCCAGATGATGATAACGGAGAAGGATGTATTGCATGTAACGTTTGTTACACAGGTGCACCTGAATTTTTCGCTGAAGATGAAGACGGTAATGCTTATGTTATTAAGCAACCTTCTACACCTGAAGAAGTTGAGCTTTGCGAAGAGCAACTTGAAGCTTGTCCCGTTGCATCTATTGGTAACGACGCCGCTTAGTAATTTAATAAAATTATCAAGTAATAGAGAGGCCGGTTAAATTAACCGGCCTTTTTATTAATAAGCATTGATAGTTTTTCAAGTCTTGCTAGAATCTAAATAAATAACAATTTGAATTTATTGGAGTTTGCATGAATCCTACAACGATTGAAATCATAGGTACGGTTTGTTTTGCCTTGGCCGTGTCTCACACCTTTATGGTGAAAAAGTTCCAACATATTGCTCATAAATATCCAGAAGGATCGATCGGAGAAAATTTTTGGCATTTTATGGGAGAAGTTGAAGCGGTCTTCGGTATTTGGGGAGCCATCTTTATTGGTTGCTACGCGGCCATTAATGGTTTTGCTAATTACGATGATGCCCATCACTTAATCCTCGGAGTCGATAGAGGTTATTTAGATGCGAACGGTGTTCATATAAAAGGGGCGGTCAATTACTTATCAGGACTCAACTTTACAGAGCCGGCCTTTGTTTTTGTTATTATGGCCATGGCCGGAACAAGACCAATTATTCTAATGGCGGAAAAGATGATCGGTATCTTTGCTAAGATCATGCCTTTTGGTTCTAAGATGTCTTTTTATTGTGCGGCCTTAATTTTTGGACCGCTACTTGGATCGTTTATTACAGAACCTGCGGCCATGACAGTTACGGCCCTTATCCTTTTAGATTATTTCTACTCTTCTAATATGAGCCGAAAGTTTATGTATGCCACAATAGGTTTACTCTTTGTGAACATCTCTATCGGTGGAACTCTTACTCACTTTGCTGCTCCACCAGTTCTTATGGTTGCCGGTAAATGGGGATGGGGAATTTCTCATATGATGACTCACTTTGGTTATAAAGCGGCTATTTCGATTGTCATCTGTACTATCGCAACAGCACTTGTGTTTAAAAAAGAACTTCAAGGTGATTTAGAAATTAAACAAAAGCATGATAACTATATGGTTCCAACTTGGTGGATGACTTTAATTCACTTAATCTTTATCGCCCAGGTTGTTATTCTTGCTCACCATATGGTGGCCTTTTTAGCCCTCTTTTTATTCTTCCTTGGTTTCACAACTGTTACCCAAGAATATCAAGATAGAATTCAGCTTAAAGAATCTCTTCTTGTTGGCTTCTTCTTAGGTGGTCTCGTGACACTTGGTTCAATGCAGGCCTGGTGGATTAAAGAGGTTTTGGCCATGTTAGGAGAGTTTACTCTTTTCGCAGGGACAACCGGGTTAACAGGTATTACTGATAATGCCTTATTAACTTACCTCGGCTCTCTTGTGGAGTTATCAGATGCTAAAAAGATCGCCCTTGTTGGTGGTGCCGTTGTTGGTGGTGGTTTAACCGTTATTGCCAACGCACCAAACCCGGCCGGATTTGGTATTTTAAAGAATTCATTTGGAGATGAGGGGATTAACCCACTTAAGCTTCTAATGGGTTCTGCCATACCGACTATTATTGCCGGTATCTGCATGTGGTGTTTACCTAATCTTTAAGGAAGGCCTAATGCTCTAGCATTAATTAAACGGGTGGGTTGATTTTAACAACCCATCCATTTGGTCCTTCCTTACGTCCTTCCTGTACATCTAATAATGTTTTTCTAAGCTTCGCGGCAACCGGTCCTTCAGGGTTTGTAAGCTTGTATTGAGTATCATCAGACTCTTGAAGGGCATTGATTGGAGTGATGATGGCAGCGGTCCCGCAAGCAAATGCTTCAGAACATTTTCCAGATTTAATATCTTCGATAAGATCACCGATAAGCATGGTTTTCTCTTCTACTTCAAGGCCTTCAGCAGCTGCAATTTCGATAATTGATTTTCTTGTTATGCCGGCCAAAATTGTTTCTGTAAGCGCCGGAGTAACAAGTTTTCCATCGATGACCGCAAAAAAGTTCATACCGCTCATCTCTTCAATTCGCTCATGTCTAACAGCATCTAACCAAAGGATTTGCTGACAGTTTTTTGCAATGGCCTGATTCGCCGATAGTAATGAAGCAGCGTAATTTCCGCCAGTCTTAGCCGCTCCCATTCCTCCCGGAGTTGCTCTAGCGGCATCTCTTTCAATACCGACGGTAACAGAGCCGGAACTAAAATAATTTCCACTTGGAGAAGCAATCACTAGAAATTTAAATTTTTCACTTGGCTTAATTCCAAGACTTTCTTCAGTGGCAAACATATAGGGGCGAATATATAAAGTCTCTCCAGTATTTGGAGGAATAAATTCGGAACAATAGGAGGTAATGACCTTGCAGCTTTCAACAAAAGATTCAATCGGTAGCTCTGGCATGGCCATTCTAACGGCAGATGAATTAAAACGTTTGGCGTTTTCATCTGGACGAAAAAGGAAAGGACCTTGTCCGTCAGTTTTATAGGCTTTTAATCCTTCAAAGATTTCTTGAGCATAATGAAGTACCTTGGCCGTTGGGTCTAAGGTTATAGGACCATAAGGTTTTAGTTCAATGGGACCCCATTTTCCGTTTGCATAGTCAGCTTCAATCATAATTGGAGCCATTACTTTCCCAAAGCCAACTTCCTCTGGAAGCTCAAATTTTGAGAGAACTTCTTTAACTTCTGGATGAATCTTTACAATACTCATATGTCGCCCTGCGTCCTTGTCGTTAAAACTATGAGCATTATTACCAAAGCTTTGCTGTTTTGGCATTTGCCCCACGCCAATTTTTAAAGTTAAACTATATGTAAGCATTTAATTTATGGGGAATTCGTTGCAGAGCATTCTTGTATTAGTTTTTTTAAGCCTAAGTTTCTTTTCGTGGAGCTCTTACGCAAAGATAAATCGCAAGCCTTTTAATATTTCTATTTCTGGAAATTCAAAGGCTATGAAAGGACTTCAAAAAAGAGCCGAACTTAAGATGGCCAGGTCAACGGCCTATTGCCGAGGCTTCTATATGCCTAAGGCCATCAGTACTTGGTCTTGTAAGAAAAGTGCTCCTCGAACAACTACATGTAAGCTTCAATATAAATGTAAGGTAACCACAACAAAGTTCAATCGTAGCTCTGAAGTAAGACGTTTAAAAAAAGACTTATCAAAACTTAGAGTTTCAAAAGAACGTCTTAAAATTAAAGTAAGTCGTAAACCATACAGAAGAAAAACTTATAAAACCAAAAAACTCGTCAAGAAACTAAGCGCCGTTAAGGCTGCCTCAACGGTAAAACCAAAACCGATCCCAAAGATTACACCGCCAAAGCCAGTGGCTTCAAAATCTATTATTGAAAGTGAATTAGATGAGCTTTCAAAATTTAATGAGAGCGATACCGTAGACGAGGCTCTGGTTAAGTCGGACTTAGATCAAGACTTAAGCGAAGGCTTAGACGATGACCTTGATGAAGACTTAGATGAGCTTAATGAAGAAGTGGAGAAGAAAACAGAAAAGCTAGAAAAGAGCAGTGCGGATTCTGATAGTGACGAAGAAGAGGAGAGTGAATCCAGTGATGATGAATCGCCCTATACCTCAAACCCAGCAAAGCTTGCGGCCTTTAGTTTTGACTTTATACAGGTTGCAGACGATTTTGATTCTTTGGTGACGATGGGGTTAAGCTGGACACCAAGAAAAGATTTTAATTCAAAAATAGGAATGCGAGGACAGTTTGGTCTTAAGTCCCTTAAGATTTTTTCAGGAACCTCTTTAGAAGAAACTTTTATCGTCTACGAACTTGGGCTTTATTTAAATTTAAACTTCAATGCCAATCTTTACGCAGAAGTAGGCTACCTTCTTCAAAAGTGGAACAATACGGCCGCGGATTCTCATAGCTCTTTTAGTTTTGGTGTAGGCTATAAGTTTACAGATAAAGTCATGAAGATTTTTGATCGAGTCTTTATTGATTACTCAACAGTTTCAAATGAGTCTTCAAATAGAGAGCTTAAATTTTCTACGGGATTCTCTTTCTAGTGATGCAGTGAGTATACCTGTCAATATGGGACCGTTTTGCTCGGTCATTCTGATACCAGTTTCAATTTGCTTTTAGTGGCCAAAAAAAGATCCTTTTCTTTTTAATCTCTTGACGCGTGGTCAATAAAATCTGGGCCGGCACTTTAGTTGCAACTAGCTTCCCATTAATAATTTTCTATGGGGAAGAAAAAATGAAAACTTACTTGTTCGTTTGCTGTGCGGTCTTATTTTTCAGCATCAATTTAAAAGCAGAATCAAAACTAGAACTTAATTACTATGGTCAAAGCTCAGAGAGTTTGAGTTTAGATATTATTAAAAACGAAACTCGTTACAATTACCGAGAAGTGGATACGACTTGTACAAGACAAATCCCACATACAGAAGAAGTTTGTGGCTATGAGACTCACTATAGGCAAGGTCCTTGTCACTGGGAAGCTGGTGAAGAAGTTTGCCGAACTGAAGGGGGAGGAAGAGAGTGTCATTGGCAGCCGGGAAGAACTCAGTGCCGAACAAATCACTCTGGGCAAGAAGTTTGCCGTGATTTACCAGGGCATCAAATTTGCGAAAACAAACCAGGTCAAAGAGTTTGTCATACAACTCCAGGAAGGCAAGTCTGTCCTCAGGAATCATACGAAGTTTATGAATGTCACGACGAGACAACTTACACCACTGAAACATATGCCTGTACTCAGACTGTTGCCGAGCCTTATATTGTAAAGAGAAAGGTTAACGCAATTGTTGATCTAGGGTTTAAATCTTTAGATGTTAGTGAACCAAAGTTTCTTGTTATTTTAGAGCTAGAGCAAAGCGGAAATATTAAAATCTCTGCTGTTAATAAGGCGAGTAAATCAGCCTTAATGTTCGCTAAATCGAATATCGAAATTGACGACGCTGGTGATGAGGACATTACCGTTAAAGGAAAAATTTCAGCGAAGGTTGTTGATAAGGAAACATTTCTAGCTCCAGTTACTAAAGGAATTAAGAGTGTAAAATTAAGCACGAAAGGAATTAGCTTTATTGTCGGAAAGATTAGGAATAAAAAAATGATTTCTGTCTCAATGAAGATTATTAAAAAAGGCTTTATTGGAATAGGTAGGCATAAAGTCATCGAAAAGAAATTAAAGGCAGAAGATTTTGACATCACCGATGTAAATGGAAAATCAAAACTTCATTTAAAAGCTGAAAAGTTTTCTGATCTTCCTAAGGAAGGTAAGAAGTACCTTGTTAGTATCGAACTTAAAATGGATACCAGCAAAGACCTAATTACCCCAATTAAAGGGGAGCTTAAGACAAGCTTTGAAGAAAAGATTAAAACTAAATAGTTAAGTAAAGGGTCAACTTCATAGTTGGCCCTAAATTCCTAAAACCGACCAAATTACTTGTCATATTATTTTTAAGAGCTTTTTAGCAGCTAGCCTATCCCACTAAAATTATTGTCCTTTGAGGTTCTCCTAGGCTCAAATTCATCTCAGATTTAAACTCTAAATTACTCAAATTATTAGGTTTTTAACCGATAAGCTTCTAGGGATACCGGTATAAATGCTGAGATTAAAAACAAGTAAATTTATTTTTCTTTTAGGAGCCTTGCTACTTGCGAGTTTGAATTCCTGCGGCGGAAAGAGAGAGAAGAAAAAAGAAAACTCATTAACCGTTTTATCAGCAGCTATTGGAGATTTAAATTCAGTCCTTCCCGGTGGCCTAATGATTTATGCCCATGAGGCTTCAAAAGATCTTGCTTATACCTATCATGCTTATAACGGCCATTCGACTTTAGAACTTGAAAATGGAACTTGGACTTTTTGGGCCGTGGGCTGGAAAGGTGGATCGAAAATGACGGGCCCCGTTCGCTGCGGTAAAACTTCTATGAATCTTGAAGGAGGGGACGGAACTCTTGCTCTTTTGATGAACGATAGCCGCTGTGACGACGTGGACTTTGCAGCTTCAATCTATAGAGCCTCTTCTCAATTTAAGGCCTTAAGAATAACGTCATGTAATTCGCTAGCAAGTGTAACCGCCGGTACTGATAATTGCTCTGGCGTAGTTGGACCTGCCGGCTCCTATAAAATTAAACTTCCTCAACTAGATGGACCAGACTCTACAGCGAGCAATGCCACGAGCACGGGGCTTGAAGTTTGTATTGCTGATGGAGCAACGGGGAATGGGAATACTTCAACTTCACTTCTTCTTCCAACTGGTGGAAGTAGTATTGCCACTAGTTTGTTTACAACGATTATTGAAGTTCATACAAATTCAACTTGTACTGCTCTTGGAGATAGTTATACTTTTGCAAACGGTATAGCTAGCGCTGTTACTAATCAATCTGCCAGTGATGTGAAAATCTTTTCAGATACAACTGAGGTTTCACTTTATTTAAAACCATCAAGTGTTTCTGTCACTCAACCTACAGTGACTCTGACAACCACAGAGAGCTCTTTTCATAATAGTAGCCCTTATACTGTAAGTGCTTCGTTCTCTGAAAATGTAAGCGGCGTTGCTCTCGGTGACTTTACCGTTGTGAGTGGCTCTGCAGGAAACCTGGTTCAATATACTTCAGCTTCTTACTCTGTTGATATTACTCCAACAGCAGGACCAGCGACCTCTGTTACTGTGACTTTTAATGCCGGCGGCGCACTTGCTATTAGTGACTCAGATCCAAACTTAGTTTCAAACTCACTTATTAATACTTATGATAATGTCGCACCTACGGCGAGTTCAGTTTCTATTTATTCAAGTAATTCAACTTCAACCTTGGCTAAAGTTGGCGATATTGTAACTCTAAGTTTTACTTTAAGTGAAACGTTAACGGGAAGTCCCACGGTCACGATTGATGGCAATAGTGCCACGATCGGTGGATCTCATCCTACCTATACAGCAACCTATACTTTACAGGCAGGTGATACAGAAGGGGTACTAGGTTTTACCCTCGACTTTACTGATGCGGCCGGAAATACAGCCACTCAAGTAACGGCCGTTACCGACGGTTCTTCAGTTGTTTTTGATGAAACTGCTCCAACGGCTTCGTTTGTTGGAATACTTTCTAATAATTTAAATACAAGTAGGGCCAAAGTTGGTGATGTGGTTACCGTAAGCTTTACTGTAAATGAGGCCTTAACTGGAAGTCCAACCGTAACAATCGACGGTAATGCTGCAACCATTGGCGGTACTCACCCCAACTATCAGGCCACTTATACAATGCAATCAGGGGATACAGAAGCATCTCTTGGATTTACTCTCGACTTTACTGATGCCGTTGGAAATTCTGCAACCCAAGTGACAGCGGTTACTAATGCTTCATCTGTAACCTTTGATGAAGCTGCGCCAAGTACAACCTTTAGATCTATTGTTTCTAATAATGCAACCACCACAATGGCGAGAGTCGGTGATGTTGTTACCTTAAGCTTTACTGTAAATGAGGCGCTGCTTGGAAGCCCTACGGTTACAATTGATGGGAATGCAACATCCATTGCAAACGCCCACCCGAATTATCAGGCAACTTACACAATGCAAGCTGGAGATACTGAAGGGGTGTTAAGTTTTACTTTAGATTTTACTGATGCTTCTGGAAACGCGGGAACTCAGCAAACCACTGTCACGGACGGATCTTCTGTTACTTTTGATGAGACCGCAGCTTCTGTCTCACAGGTAAGATCAACTAAAGCAAATGGAACATATGGACTTGGACAGGTGATAGATGTTCTTGTTGAATTTAGTGAGTTAGTCGATGTCACAGGAACTCCTCAGATTACCTTAGAAACTGGCGGAGCTGATGCTGTTGTAAATTATTCTTCAGGAACGGGGTCAAATACATTAACTTTTCAATACACAGTAGGCAGTGGAGAGGCTAATGCTGATTTAGATTATGTGGCCACTAATTCTCTCGTCCTTAATGGTGGGACTATAAATGATCTAGCAGATAATGCTGCTATTTTAACTTTAGCTACTCCAAATGCTGTAAATTCAATATCTGATAATCAAAATATTGTTATCGAAACAACTGCACCTTCGGTCTCTACAATTAATAGAGGTAGCACTCCGGCTGTTAATCCAACTGGTGCAACTTCTGTAGAGTTTGATGTTACTTTCTCAGAGGCCGTTGGGTCTGTTATCGCCGGGGACTTTACGGTTACAAATACTGGTACCGGGTCACCTTCTGTTTCTGGAGTATCTGGGGGACCAACAACTTGGACTGTCACAGTTGATACTACAGGAGTGGATGGAGATATCGGTTTAGACTTAAGTGATGCAAATAATTCTATTGCTGATACAGCGACCAATGTCATAAGTCCTAATACGCATACCTCTGATCAAACTTGGACGGTTGATTCGTCGGGACCCACAGTTAGTGAAGTTAATAGTACTAAAGGTGACGGATCCTATAAATCATCTGAGGTCATAGATATTAGAGTTATTTTTAATGAAGCCGTTATCGTGACCGGGTCGCCGCAAATCACCTTAGATTTTTCAACGGACTATGCTGTTAACTATTCATCTGGTTCAGGGACAGATACATTAACATTTCAGTACACCGTTGTGGGCGGTCAAGATAGTGCGGATCTAGATTATGCAGCTACAAACTCATTAGTTTTAAATGCAGGAACTATTCAAGATGCCACTGGTAATAATGCAACCTTAACTCTTGCTTCACCAGGGGCGGCTAATTCAATTTCTGATAATCAAGCTATTGTGATTGATAATACTGCTCCAACTATATCGACAATCAATAGAACAAATACTTCTCCTACAAATGGAAACTCCGTTGATTTTACTGTTACCTTTGATGAGTCTGTTGCGACTGTTGTAGCCGGGGATTTTTCAGTTTCTTTATCAGGAAGTGGATCGCCCTCTGTTTCTGGTGTTGCAGGGTCTGGAGCGACAAGGACAGTAACTGTTAATACAACCTCCACAGACGGAACCGTAGGACTAGACCTAGCGGATTTAAATAGTACAATCCAAGACGCTGCAGGAAATGTTTTAAGTTCAAATACTCATACTTCAGATGAGACTTATACTGTTGATCAAACAAACCCTACGGCATCGCCGGTAACTATTTCTTCAAATAATATTGATACAACTAAAGCAAAAGTTGGTGATACTGTTACAGTTTCATTTACTGTGAACGAAGCGTTGTTAGGAAGTCCCACTGTAACTATTGACGGAAATGCAGCGACAATTTCTGGTGGACCACTTGTATGGACAGGGAGTTATACTATGCAGGCCGGAGATACGGAGGGAACTCTTGGCTTTACGGTCGATTTTCAAGATTCAGCTGGAAATAATGCTTCTCAAATTACTGCAACTACCGATGCCTCAGCAGTTATCTTTGATGAGACGGCCCCGACAGCGTCACCAGTTACAATCGCTAGTAATAATTCTTTTAATACAGATGCGGCAAAAGTTGGAGATATTGTGACTTTAAACTTCACGGTTAGTGAAACTTTATTGGCCAATCCTGTAGTCACAATTGATGGAAATGCGGCAACGATTGGTGGAACGGCTCCGAACTACAATGCAACTTATACCATGCAAGCAGGGGACTCTGAGGCCATTTTAACTTTTACAATTGACTTTAATGATGCTGCTGGAAATAGCTCCACTCAAATTACGGCCACGACAGATGTTTCGACCGTAACTTTTGATGAAACAAATCCAACTGCTCCTACTTTAGGAACGGCAACTGGCTATTATGGAGCAGCTTTTAATACAAGTTTTACTGCTTCCACAGACACAAATTTTAGTGAATACCGCTACCGCTTAGATGGTACTGTTCCAACGGACTGTAGTAATGGGACAGGGACACCGGGAACGACGGTAAATATACCTGTTAAGACAGTGAATAATACGACCCAAGGTCTTAGAGTTATTGCCTGCGACGATGCTGGAAATCAATCAACTTCAGTTGCTAGAACCTATACTTGGCTAGAGCCGACACACTTAAAATTCTACACTAATACTGCTGATTGGAATGATTGGATTAATAACTCTTCCCCTGGTACGAGAGGAGCCGCTCTTTGTGCAGGATCAGGAGACTGTATCCATGGCGCTCAATACTTAGAGGTTGATGTACCTGAACTTAGTAGTTGTACCGGATTGACGGCGACTGATGCTAATGATGTCTTTATCTGGGAATGTGATGATACGGGTAACGTAAAGTTTACTAATCATCGAGGATTCAAAGATGGCAAGGGACTAGGTGATCTTCTCGATGCGACCGCTTGGAAGTCTTTTTATGTGGACATTAGTGGTGGCTCTCTTCTTTCAACCGTTAGGTCTAAGCCAAATATTACACTATGGGGAAATACGGTTTCTGCTCTTCCCGGGTCAACGACTGATGGAACTATGCAAGACCTAACTACAGCTGGAAATCTTTATACCTACAGCACGAACGCAACTATAGATGCGGCTTATAATATTACGGCTGACAAAATTGGTATTGTAAATATTGGAGGAGACGGCACAAAGCTAGAAATCTCCACTGGGGCTACAAGTAATCATTGTAATGCAACACTTGCACTACCGGGGGCTAAAAACTCAAAGTGTATGGTTGTGGCCAAGAACAGAAAGTATGTTTGGGTAGAAGGGGAGTTCGATGGACGAAATACTCAACTAGCAGTACATATGATTTATTTTCACACGACGAATTACTCAACGATCCATAATAGTAAGGTTTATGATTCTGGTGAAACAGGAATAAACTTTAATGCTGCTGGAAATAATAAGGTCTCTGATGTCGAAGTCTATGAACATGAGGTTGGAGGAAGTGCCAGTATTTATCTTCAGGGTGGATCGAATGATAATAAGTTTTATAAATGGGATGCCTATGAAGGGAATGTTGGCTTATGGATAACGGGAAGTTCTGTAAGAAATAATTTTAAATCCTTTCGCGTTTCCCATCATCAAGATACAGGGATTTATGTAGATGCCAGTAATCAAAATAAATTTCAAGATGGGGTCATCACGGGGACTGATAATACTGCCACTGTAGGTCTTGGGTTTCATACTTTTTCAGGTTCACAAGATACTGTTGTTGTTGGACTCACTTCATTTAATAATTTTATAGCCACAAATATTGATTCCGGTTCTGGAAATATTATGTTGAACACAACATTAGCCAATGGCTCAGATACAGCTGATGGCGGTTTATTAGTAGATGGTACGTCTACAAATAATAGTTTCTTAAGACTTGTATCCGTTAACAGTGCTGGGAAAGGTGTTAAATATGATTACAGTGGATCTAATACTAACAATGCTCAATACGATCTTTCTCTTGCGAGTAACGCAATTAATGGAATCCAGCTAACTGGGGCAGGGGCCCACCAAGATTCATTTCAAGGTATACTCGACTTTCAAGGAAATGGTACCGACTGTAATGGTGGGGGAACTAAGGGGCTTAGTAATAGTTGTACTGATACAACTGGAGGGTCGAATATTTTTACATACGATTCTGCAAGCGGACTTACAGGGGCTTCTTCCTTTGTTGGTAAAGGTGCCACCTCATCTTATGCGGCACTTAATGGAACCAACGCTTGGATTAATGGCTTTAATCTTTTTCAAGGGTATGGAGAAGATGGAACCGGCTTTGGTAATCGTGGGCCATGCGAAACGGGAGATACCTGCGCAGTATATGACTGGGCACTTCAATCAAGTGACACTGTTTTAAAAGGGCTTTTCTCGGCTCCTCCTTCAACTAATTCAGCTTCAGACAATATTACACATATTTTTACAGGCAGTGGTTCTCAAAGCATTTTAAGATACGCCGTTGAGGTTAATCCACTTGATTATCATACCTTCTCTGG
This sequence comes from Halobacteriovorax sp., assembly GCA_002720865.1. GTDB lineage: Bacteria > Bdellovibrionota > Bacteriovoracia > Bacteriovoracales > Bacteriovoracaceae. The sequence goes on along the minus strand of PBIO01000011.1, from coordinate 60,603 downwards.
AGATCAGGATGGTCTTTGTGAAAATGGAGAAGTTTGCGTAATCAACCCAAATATAGGTGCTTATCAAGGGCACGGGACATTAGTAGATACTCCTGCTGATATTTCAAGTGGTACGCCGTTTAATAATATAAAACTTTTGCAGTGGGATACCAATGGTTACTAAATGGATTTTAACATTCAGTTTACTACTTTCATTTTCACTTAGTGCTCAAGTGGGCGAAGATGGTGTTGCTAGAGTTTTAAGGCTTCGAGGGGAAGTTTCTGCTGTAAGTAAAGAGGGTGTAAAATCTAAACTTAAAAAATTAGATTGGTTAAAAGAGGGAGTGCGAATTGAAACGGGAAGTAGAAGTTTTGTTCGAATTGCTCTTTTAGATAAGTCTCAAATTAATATTGGCCCGAACTCAGCATTAGTGGTGGCAAAATCAGGGATCAATAAAAAATCAGTCATTAATTTAATGAGAGGAATGCTTAGGACTAAAGTTATGAAGGACCCAAATAAATCCGGAGACACAGCTAAGTCTAAGTTTTATATTCGAACTAAGACTGCTGCCATGGCGGTTAGGGGAACTGACTTTCAAGTTATCTTTAATGAGAGGACCCAGATTACAAACCTTTTAACTTTTGAGGGTGAGGTGGTCTTCGTTAAATCCTCGGAAAGAGAATTTATTGAAAATATTGATTATGAAAGGCTTGAAAAGCAAGTTAATCAAAATACATCTGTTCCCGTTAGAGCGGGGCAGTTTTCAATTGCTCTAGTTAAAAAACAGAGGGTTTCTCTTCCTACGAGGATAAATCCCATTCAGCTAGATGCCCTAGAGAAAAATAAAGATTTAAAGTTTGGAAATAAGAAGCCTAGAAAACTTTCAGATACTAATATTCAAGATAATGCCAATGTTCTACCGGGTCTAACGTCAAAAGAGGTAACCTCGGTGGATTCAAATATTGAAAAGCAATTAAAGGACTCTTTATCTGAAAAGCTAAAAGAAGAACTTTTAAAAGATAAGAAGTTTGAGCAAAATATTGAAAAGAAAACGGAAGGTTTTAATAATAAAGAAACGGGAGAGTTTGCTCCTTCGGCAGGGGGATTTGTTGACCTCGATACAGGTCACTATATCGCACCACCAGAAGATGCTCGTTACGATGAAGTGACAAAAATGTATATCCCACCGAAGAACTTTGGAACAATTGATCTTGATACCGGAGAGTATATTCCACCAAAAAATGAAGATGGTGAGGGAAGAGGACCTGATTCTGAGGGTAGTGAAGTAATTGACTATAACGGACATAGCGAAGATACTTCCGGCGTAAGCCCTGAGGTCAGTGAAGAAATTCAAGAAGAAATTGCTGCAGAAATTGAAGAACAGGCTCAGGAAGCGCAGGATGAAGTTCAACAAGAAGTTGAGCAAACCAGTACGAGACTTGAGGTTAACGTAACTGTAGAAAATTAAACGAAAATTGTTAGAATGGGGACATGACTAAATGGCATGTCCTAATCTTTTCAATTCTGTTTTTTGGCGCCTCACAAGCTCGCTCTGAAGATATCCTCTATAAGGTCGTCAAAAAAAACTCCCTATCCATTATCTCCAAAAAGTTTTACGGAAGATTGGATTGTTGGGGCATCATTTTTAAAGCAAATCCCCATATTAAAAATCCAAATATCATATATGCCGGAAGAGAATTACTCATTCCCGAAATTGATGAATGCCGAATTGAAAACGATACTGAAAATTCTTTTATAAAAGAGAACGCTCAGGTTCGTGGTGGTGAAAGGAAAGGAACCGTCGTCTTTAAAATTTTTAAAAAAGATGAAGTTGTTAAAAATAGTGAGATTAAAACTGAAGATAAGGTAGTAAAGATTAATAATAAGCAAGCTGACCTACTCGGCACCGCTCTTGATTATTATCGAAAAGGACTTTACCCAAAAGCTTTTGAATTATTAAAAATTCGAAATTACCCAAAAGACATGTCTCCCATTGTTCACTATTGGAGGGGACTTTGTTTGGCCAAAATGCAGCGCTACCCAAGGGCCATTAAAAATTTAGTTATTGCAAAAGAAAAAGGAGTGAAGGCAACAGATATCGATTATGAAATCGGGCAGGCTTACTACTCCAATATCAATTATGATAGCGCTGTCGGTTACTTTAAAGCATCTATTGTGAAGAACTTTAAAGTTCTTCTTTCTATTTATCATATTGCTTTTATCCACCAATTGCTTGATGAATATGAGGCCTCTGAAAAATTCTATTTAAAATTGTCTAAGGAAAATAATGTTTCAGATAAGTTAAAGCAAATTGCCATCTTCGAAGCGGCAGAAATGAATTACCAAGCAAGAAGAAGTGAAAAGAATATTGCCAAAATTGTTGAATATGAAACTTTGCCTCGAATGGAAGAAGCGCTTGAGGTTGATGATTCGACAAACTACTATATAAAAATCAAGGCTAGGATTTATCAGTTAAAAGATAAATACGACTTACATCCTAAACCGATCACTCTTGCTAACGGAAGAAAACTTCCTCGAAAAAGATGGGCCTTAAAGATCGGACAGTCCTCAGGAAAAGATAGTAATGTTTTATTTGAAGCTGATGGAGCAACTTCTCAAGTAGCTAATAAAGGTTCTTTGTTCACAAGAGTCTTTGCTTCAGGTCGTTACACAGCAGTTCCTCTAAGCAATAAAAGAGTTACTCTCACACCTAGCCTAAGACTTAATAAAATTCATCATTATGAGAGAAATCTTGTGGAGATAAAAAAGAACGACTCTCATAGTATTAAAGGGTCCCTGGAAGGAACCTATGAAGGAAATATAAAAAGTAAATCTATTAGTACCCTTTTAGGAGGAGCTTACGAGTACACGGCTAAAGATATTAATGGAAACGAAGATATCCAAGAGTATGGAACCTCAACGAGTTTTTGGGTTGGATTAAAAGGAAAAGTTTTTGGAAAGGGAAACTCGTCAGTAAAGTTTAGGATTCGAAATTTTAAAGGGCATAGATCTGGTCTAGATTCCGATAAGACAACTCTTATCCTTTCTCATTTTCATTCTTTTAGTAAGTCTCGGTATCTCTATACTTATTCAGACTTTACGTTCACAGATTCTAATTTGAATTCTTCAACAACGGATAAGTACCTGCTGGCCGCAGATCATGTCTTTTCAAATTTTTATAAAAAACTATCTTTTTGGACGAGTGGAAGTTTTGCCTTAATTGAACCTAAGCTTCAAAAATTAACCCGCGGGACTGAAAAAGAGATCTCACTAACGGTTAAGCTTGCGAGAACTTTCTATCAGAATATTGATGTTGGCCTAAAGTTTAATTATTTAAAAAATATGTCTGAAGATAAAACACTCTACGAGTATTCAAAAAATACTTCATCTCTAGAGCTCTCTTATAAATTTTAGAAAATTAAATGGTGGTCGTGACAAGGATTGAACTTGTGACCCCTGCCATGTCAAGGCAGTGCTCTCCCACTGAGCTACACGACCAATTAGGAAGCTCTAAATTTAGGGGCTTGTATCATAACTGTCAATTTTGTTGCAATGCTCCCCAAAAGGTACCTGGCACTTTTTGAGATGATGGATGTCATCTCTTTTTTGATGACGTATATTAGGGCCTCATGAAATCTGGATTAGAGAGGACATTGACAGGCTTTATCTTTCATCAGTTAAAGCGATTTTGGGGATATTATATTGGGGCCATCGTCGCCTTATTTTTAACTCATTGGACGAGCTCCTACTTACCTCAATTAGCAAAAGAGTTGGCAGAACTTGTAGAAAGTGGGGCTGAAAACTTTAATACAACTCAGTTTTTTTGGTTAGCTCTTGGGATCATCATCTTTAGAACCAGCTCAAGACTCCTCTTTTTTTATCCTGCAAGAGTGATGGAAAGAGATATTCGAGTTGATATCTTAAATGGACTTGAAACCTCTAGGCCTGAGCGCTACCAAAAATTTTCATCGGGACAACTATTTCAAGCCCTTTATGCTGATACGGAGCAAATGCGCGCCCTTATTGGTTTTGCCTTACTTCAGGTAGGGAATATTATTGTTGGTCTTTCGGTTTTAATCCCAAGACTTATGGAGTTTAACCCGGACCTGGTTTTAGCTTTACTCCCCATGCTCGTAGGAACTCTTTTATTTGGAATTATTACGGCGAAGACTCGGCATTACTGGAGACTTGGTGCTGACGCTCAGGGTGAAGTGCAAAACTTTATTATGGAAACATACGCCGGGAAAAAAAGTATTAAGAATTATTTAGCAGAAGGAAGTTTTTTAAGCCTTTTTTCAAATTTTTCTTGGAAAGAACTTGTTTATGCTTATAGAGCTGGTGTGGGTATTTCTTTTTCAATGCCTCTTGTTCCCTTAGGAGTAGGGCTCTCTTTAATTTGGGGGGGCTTTATTATTAAGGCCCAAGGCTTAGGGGCCAGTGCCCTCATCTTTTTTGGCGGCTACGTCTTTTTATTTTTAGAGCCCCTGGCTTTTCTTTCTTGGATTGGGGTAGTTATTGTGAGTTCAAAAGCATCGTGGGATAGAATCAAGAAACTGATGAATAGTCTCGAGGTTCCTGGAGAAAAAGAAATCTTTTTAAAGGAAACGAATCCATTGAAGATAAATGATGAAAGTTTTACGGGGTCCGTGGAGTTTTGGGGCGGCCCACTAGAGCTAAACTTTTATAAATCGAACTGGAATGTCTTTATTGGTAAAACCGGAAGCGGTAAGACTCATGTTTTAAGCCAAGTGGCCTGTCTCTTCTTAGAAAAAGGCATAACTCATTCTTTAGTGGGTCAGGCTCCTTATCTTTATAATGATTCTCTACAGAAAAATATCTTTCTAGGTCATGACCCAAGTGAAGAGGAAATAGAAAAAGCCTATGAACTCTTAGTTCTTTTTGGACTGGACTATTTAGAAGCAAGTAAGGAAAAACTTCTCTCTTTGGAAGTTGGAGAGCATGGGAAAAGACTTTCAGGTGGGCAGGCAAAGAGGCTTTGTTTGGTCCGTTCACTCTTAAGTAAGGCAGAGGTTCTATTATGGGACGATCCTTTTAGTAGTGTGGACGTTATTTTAGAAAAAGAGATTATTACAAAATTAAAAGAGAGTAGTTGGCTAAAAGAAAAGACAGTCATTTTATGCTCTCATAGACTTTCAACTGTGAAGCTTTGTGATCAAGTTTACTTTATCGATAAAGATGAAGGGATGATCGAAAAGGGCTCAACTAATTTATTATTAAAACCCGATACAAGGACTTATGAGTACTTCGAAAAACAGCTTGTCTGATTTTTTCTTTTTTCCTGGAGTCAGGTGGCTTCTTTTTGTCGTGCTAACTTGTTTAGTCTTTTCTTCTGTATTGGGATCTTTTCTACCTGGGTTAATGACGGACTTGGCAGCCAACTATTCAGACACCGCCAAATTTGAAAGCTCTCTGTATACTTTAATGGGTTACTTCTTTCTCGTTTATTTTAATCGTGTGGCCTATCAACTTGGGATTAACCGATACGTTTTAAAACTAGTACAGCAGGTTAGAACCAACGTATATGAAAAATGGTTATTGGCCTTTGAGGTACAGGCCAAAGAAAAGGGAAGAGATAATTATCCTCAGGGTGAAGTTATGTCTCGTATCATGAGTGACACCATGGCCATTCGAGAGTTAATGACTTCAGGAACTTTTGGAATCTTGATTGATATATTTTTTGTTTTAGCCTGTCTTATTTCCCTAGTGAGAATCAATCAAGTTAGCGGGATTTTCCTCGCTGTGACGGAAGTTGGAGTTGCTATTCTTCTAATTTGGGGCGGAAAATATATGAGAAAAGTTTTTCACGATGTTAGAAAAAGTCGTGGAATGGTATCTCAAAGTGTGGCCAATGTCGTGGGAGGTTTAGGGGAGACCTATTTTACTAACCATGGAAACTATGCCTCTAAAACGGCCACAGTGCAGTTCACAGACTTTCTTTATAAACAGTTAAAAGCCAATGTATGGGATGCCAGCTATTACTCCGTGGCGGAATCACTCTATCCCTTGTTATTGGCCCTGATGGTTTTTATTTTTCCACATAGTGGTATTACTCAGGCAGCCGTGATTTTTGCCATTGTCGATTTAATTCAAAGAAGTATCGGACCTATTAAAAATATCGCCGGTAAAATCACAAATATTCAAAGGGCCGCAACTGGAATTCAAAGAATTAATGAGTTCACTGAGGATTTAGCAAAAGCTCCTCGCTCTCCAAAAGATCAAGTTTACCAACCTATCGAGATGCAAGAATTAAGGGTTTCAATTCCTCATTTTCAGTATCACACAAAGCATGAGGAGGATGAAATTCCCTTCCAGCTAACTGATATAAACTTTGTAGGGAAAACCGGTGAGCTAGTTGGCCTAGTCGGACTTTCTGGCTGTGGGAAATCAACAGTACTGAATATTCTAGCTTCCAATATAATTCCAGAAAAAGCAGATATTGAATTATTAAAAACTGATAAGTCCTCCCTTCATTTTCCTGGGGAATCCCTAGAGGAAATTGTGAATTATAGACAACAGATTAGTCTTGTCTCACAGGACTCTCATATATTTACAGAGAGCTTAAGGTTTAATATTTCTTTAAGTAATGATGAAAACTTAGAGTTTGATAAGTTTTGGGCCTGGGTGTGTGAAAAGATTCCTTATCTCAAATCCTGGGGAATTGACCCAGGCGAAAATATCACTCCTGATTCACTTTCTCTTGGACAGAATCAATTGGTCTGTGGACTTAGGGCCTGCTTTTTAAAAAGGCCAGTTGTTCTCTTTGATGAAATCTCTTCGGCTTTAGATTCAGAGCTTGAATTGGCCTTAAGGGAAGTGGTTTTATTGGTTCAGGAGCAGTCTTTAACCATAATTGTGGCCCATAGACTTGAGACTATTTTAGAGGCGAGCCGCATTATAGTTATGGATCATGGGAAGATAATTGCCTCTGGAACACATCATGAGCTTCTTTCCGCTGTGCCGCAGTACCAAAAATTCATGGACGAGATGACCTCCTAGGACCTACAATTTTTAAGCATTTAAGTTCATTAGGAGTTTATACATATGAAGAAGCTTTCATTCGTTTTTATTACTATTTCTGCCCTCGCCATTTGGTCTTGCTCAAAAGAAGCAAAGTCCACCCCAAGTTATGTTTTTAAAAAGGCTCCTGACACTTCCACTGCTGCAAAGTTAAACGGTAAGGCCATAAGTCACGCTGAAATTACAAAAGGTATTGAGGCGGAAATTTATGAAGCTGAGATGAAGTTACATGAGCTTAAAATGAACAAGCTTAAGGCCATTGTTTTAGAAAAACTTATGAATAATCACCCAAAGAAAAAAGGCTTAAGCAATGATGAATTTTTAGACAAAATTATTGCTGCCGGAGCAAAGGTTGAAAAAACTGATATTGATAAATTTGTTAAGGAAAGAAATATTCCAAAAGAACATATTAATGATCAAATGACTGAGAGAATTAAAGGTTTTCTTCTAAGAGAAAAGAAAAAAGAAGCGATTGATGAGTGGGTAAAAACTCAGACTGCCAAGTCACCAGTTGAGGTTTATTTAGCAAAGCCAACCAGACCGGTTTTTGATGTTCAGGCCGGAGATGCACCTTTTATGGGAGCTGCCGATGCTAAAGTTACTATCGTTGAGTTTTCAGATTTTCAGTGTCCCTTTTGCGCAAAGGGTGCCGACATTGTTAATGAAATTAAAAAGAAATATGGAAAAAAAGTTAAGGTCGCTTTCAAAAATTATCCGTTGCCTTTTCATAATCATGCGCAAAAAGCAGCGGAAGCAGGTCTTTGTGTTTATGAACAGGACAAGGCTAAATTTTGGGGCATGCATGATGCTATGTTTGCTGATCAAGCAGGTCTTGCTGAAGAAGGTCTAAAGGCAAAAGTAGGAAAGTTAGGACTTGATGTATCTAAATTTACCCAATGTTTAAACTCGGGTAAGTACGCCGCAAAAGTAAAAGCTGATATGGAAGAAGGAAAAAAAATTGGAGTTAAGTCAACTCCGACCTTTTTCGTCAACGGTATGATGGTTAATGGAGCTCATCCAATTAACGTATTTAGTGAACTTATAGACGCTGAATTAGCGAAGTAGACCCTTTTAGGCGGCTATTCTTGCCGCCTAGGGTAAATTTTTACCATAGGGGCGCTAAGCCCCGAAATTCGATACAATATTCAGAGTGAGCCTTAAAAGGCCATACCGGATTCTTAGGAAGAGGGTCCAAATATATCCAGGAAGGAAATGGAAATATCTGATTACAATGCAAAACTCGCAGAAGCCAGAACTCGGTATAGAGATTCTGCCTCCGAAATGAAGGAGAATCATGCGAGTGAAAAAAGAGCTCTTGAGAAACTTCATAAGAAGCGTCAAGACAAAGCAGTGAAGTCATTTATCAATGCCAAAGAAGGATTAGAAGCACAAAATAAAGCCAATCACGATCGTTATATAGAAAACACTCAAAAAGAAATTCAAAAACGTACGGATCGTTTTGTTAAAGATCTTGGAGCAACTAAGAACGAGTTCGCGAGATCGCAAAAAGAAAATAAAAGTAAATATGATACGAAGTTAAAAAATATTTCCTCTGGGTTTTCAACGCAAATGAAGGAGAGGGATAGGTTAGGAAAACTTAGATCAGAATCAGCGGAGAAACATTTTAAAGAAGCCGCGTTTCAGAATCAAAGAACCTTCGATAAAAACTTATCCGATATTCAACAAAGTAATACAGAAAAATTTAATACCTTCAGAGATAATACACTTCTTGAAAGACAAGATCAGGATAGAAAGCATTTAACTGAAAAGAAGCTCTTAACTCAAGATGCAAGTGTTCGTCAGAATTTAATGAAGAACTCATTTCAAAAAGAAAAACAACGCTTAAGAGATTCCGCCGCTGTTGCTCAGCAGTCGCAAAAAAATCATACGGAAAATCAGCTCGAAAATTTAAGAAATAATAATACTGCTGAAAAAGATAAAATGAAGGCGAATTTTGAGTATATTGCTCAAAATATTACTGACAAAGGAACCGCTGAAGTTAAAAAGCTTCAAGATGAAAATAGAAGGGATCTTGCTAGAAGAGAGGCTCAGTTCGCCAACTCGAGACTTTCATTAGAGCAAAAGATAAATAAGGCCGTAAATACTGGGGAAAGTAATCAGACGGACCTTATGCTTAGAAAAAATAAAGAAGCTTATGAAAATAGACTTAAGAACTATGATCATAGACTTAATAAGATGAACCTATCTCACCAAGGGGATAAGTCTCGTGGTATAGAAAAGCAGCAAGAAGCCCGTAATAACATGAAGATCAAGCATAGAAGAGAGCTTGATAAGCAAGAAAATGTTACTCGAAATGTTCGTCAATATGAGATGGGCCACTTAAAGAAAAAGCATCAAGAGCAACTTGAGGCTGTGATGCAGTCAAAAGATATGGTTGATTTACAAGGGAAAGAAAAAGTAAATTCCGATCGTTTATCAGCTGATATGAAGCTTAAGAATCAAAGAGAAGACCTTATTAGACAAATGAATAAGGCTAATGAAAAACAACAAGACGAAATTAGAGAGATGGCGAAATCTTTTTCTGAAGAGCAGTCTAAGTTTATTGCCAGTGAAAAGAGAACCTCTAATCAAGATAAAGCCGATATTAGAAATAAAATGACACTTGACCGAGCTGTCGCTGCAGCGAGCTTTGAAGATAGAATTCATCAGCTAGAACAAGAGAACAAGAGGCTTGTAGAGAACTATGAAGGCAAGCTTAGTGTTCAAATGAATAAGGCAGCCCGTGAAATTCAAAGACGTGAGATCGCTGAGCAAGAACGTAATAAAGAAATTCAAAGAGCAACAGCTAGAACTCTACAGCAAAAAGATAGACAGGCTTACCTGGATCTTGTGAAGCTAAAGGGTGACTTTGAGAAGCGTTTAGAAGAGCAGCAAAATAGTCAAGAAATCCAACTTACTACTTTAATGAGAAAGTATGAAGATAGGATTGAGCAAAATAATTTGGAAGCTAAAAAGAAGCATGAGCTTGCTATAAATATGGAAAGAAATAACTTCCAAAAGCTAAAAGAAGCCAAAGAGATTGAGATGAGGGCGATGGAAAATCAGTTCAAACTTAAGATCGATAAGCTCAAAAATACAAACCGCAAGATGCAGGTAGTGCAAAGCATGAGAAATGATGCTCTTGAAGCTAGAAAAGCACAAAGCAAAGAATCCTAATCCATAATTAACAAACTATTAGCTTATAGGGCCGTTTTCAGGCCCTTTTTTTATGTGCTAGTGTTTCCCTATATCAAGGAATGAATATGCGCAGAGCAAAAATTGTGGCCACTCTAGGGCCATCATCTGATACGGTTGAAACCATTAAAGAGTTGATTCAGGCGGGAATGAATGTTGCCAGAGTTAATATGAGTCATGGCACCCATGAAGGGCATGCTAAAGTTATTGCCAATATTAGGGAAGCTTCCAAGCTAGCTAACAAAGAAGTTGGGGTTCTTTTAGATCTTCAAGGACCAAAGATTCGTGTTGATAAAGTATCTAAGGCCCTCGATTTAAAAGATGGCGAAGAATGGGTTATTGGGCAAACGAAATTTGCTACAGATAAAAAATACGAAAAGTACAAAGATAAGTTCATCCCTACGATTTATGAAAACTTAGTTGAAGATTGTCATGACGGAGCAAGAATCCTTTTTGATGACGGGCTTATAACTGCCAAAGCTATTAAGAGAGATGGTGATGTTTACGTTATAAAAGTTTTGGTTGGGGGAAAGCTAAAGTCTAATAAAGGTATCAACCTGCCGGACTGTGATGTTTCCGCACCTAGCTTTACTGAGAAAGATAGAAAGGATTTAATGTTTGGCTTAGGAGAGGGAGTTGATTTTGTAGCTCTTTCTTTTGTTAGAAAAAAAGAAGATGTTAAAGAAGTTAAGGCAATCCTTCACTCCCTTAAAAAAAATACTCCGGTTGTCGCAAAAATTGAAAAACCTCAGGCCATCGATAATTTAAGTGAAATTATGGAAGCTGCGGATGTCATTATGGTGGCCCGTGGGGATATGGGAGTAGAAGTTGGAAATCACCATGTGCCTAGTCTTCAAAAAGAAATAATTAGAAAATGTAATGAAAGGGGAACTCCTGTTATAACCGCAACTCAGATGCTTGAGAGTATGACAGATAATCCAACCCCTACCAGAGCTGAGGCCTCAGATGTGGCCAATGCTATTTGGGACGGAACTGATGCGGTTATGCTTTCAGGAGAATCAGCTGCAGGAAAGTATCCTATTGAAGCTGTTAAAATGATGGGGAAAATTGTCCTAGAAGCAGAGCGAACACCAAAAGAAAGACCGTTTCTTAGAAATCTTGATTTATCTAATGTTAATGCGGCGGTAATGGTTGCTGCCTCTATGGTGGCTGAGAAGGTTTATGCAGCTAAGATTCTTTCTGTCACTGAATCAGGAAACTCATGTCAGAAGATTGCCAAGTTTAGACCATCCACTGGAGTCTTAGGGGTAACTAATAAAATAGAGACGGTAAGAAAGATCTCTCTTTACTGGGGTATCGAACCATATTATTTAGTGAATTACAAAGCTGATAGTTTTAATTTCCAAAAAGATGTTCTTCAAAAAGTTAAAGACGACCTTAGTTTAAAAAATGGCGATAAGCTGGTTATTACGAGAGGGGATGGACGCTTCTTTTCTCATGGCTCTTCAAACTCCGTTAAGGTTCATGTGATTAAAGATAGACCCAAAGTCATCGGTGGATCTGATGGGCTTGAGATCGCTAGAGATGATGCGAAAAGAATTCTTTTAGATACAAACCTATGTGCCGGCTGTCAGAACTGTGTTTCAATATGTCCCCATGATATTTGGGGGGTAAGTGATGATGCTGAAAAAAGAACCTTTATCGATGAGTCGAAAATTGGTGCCTGCACCATGGATAATCAATGCATAGACGCTTGTCCTACAGGGGCCATTGAGATTCACCCAAATCATCAGGGATGAGAAAACTTCTAGACCTCGATCAAAAGCTTCTAGAAGATTTAGGCATCGTTGATTGGGGATATACGGAAGAAGCCGTTCCAAAATCTTTTGACCGATACGAGTCCTGGGTCGAAAAAGGAAATCATGGTCCGCTAGGCTATTTATCAGATCACAGAAAAGATTTAAGAAAGAGCCTAGAAGCTGTTAAAGAAAACTTTGAATCTGCTATAGTTTTTCTCTTTTCCTACGCTCCAGAAAAAGCAGCTCTTGAGAAGTTTTATAAAAGTAAGGACTCAAATGGATTAAAAGTTGCTGGCTACTCCGTTTCATTTGAAGGTCATGACTATCATTATAAAATTAAAGAGAAGTTAGAGCTTCTAGGTCACAAAATTGATAAACCCTTTAAGATATCACTCGATATTCAGCCAGTACTTGAAAGAGATCTTGCCTATAGAAGTGGGCTAGGATGGTTTGGAAAAAACTCCATGTTAATTAATAGAAAAAAAGGGAGTTTTAATATGATTGGGGCGCTTCTCTTTGAAGAGAAGCTTCCGATTAGCAAGCAACCTATTGAAACGGATCATTGTGGTCAATGCACGGCCTGCTTTGATATCTGTCCAACTGATGCGATTGACCTCCCAAATCGTCAGATCATCGCAAATAAATGCATTAGTACTTTTACGATCGAGCTCTTTAAAGAAAGTGAAGCTCCCGTTGGTTATGATAAAGCAGACGAGATTTTCGGCTGCGATCTTTGTCAGGATATCTGCCCTTGGAATAAAAGAATGGAGCGAGAGGGAGAGTTCTCTATAGATCATAGCTGGCCTACTCAAAGATCAAAAGAGCTAGTAGAATTCTTTTTAGCGAGACCTCCACTTGAAATTAAGAATGAATTGGAGTCCATGAGTAATAAGGCCTATATCCGAAAATTTAAAGGAACCAGTTTTGAAAGAACCGGTAGACTTGGTCTTTTAAAAAATTTAAAAAAGTTTTTCGCTCTTTAAAAATTTCTTTATAAACCCGGCTGCTTGCTCAGGTAGATGATGGGGAAGTTTCACCGGTTTATCCAGAGTGACTGTATTCCCTTGCTTTGTCAGTTCATCGGCCATTCGCTCTGAACCTCCTTCACCTACAACAACATCATCAGCACCGGTAATAAAGTGAATCCTTTTATTAGAAAGCACAATATTGGTTTTAACTTCATTGATCCAAGGAAAAACTTTTTCGGGGTGAAGCTCATCGCAAACTAGTTGCGCCCTAAGATTTAAAGTTGATTTATAAAAAGGAGAGTTGAATAAGTGCTTGGCACCAACTGGAAGTCTACCTAAACCAACACAAAGTAGAGTTGTTTTTAAATTATCAAAATAGCCTAAGTTTGAGCTCATCATGGCAAGCATGGCGCCCATGCTATGCCCCCCTAAAACAACCGATTCAGGTGACTGACCACTTAGTACCTTAAGCTCCTCATGGGCCTTAATAAAAAGCTCAGGTGAGGCTGATTTAAACTTTTCAAAATCCTTAACTTCAGAAAAATTACCAAGATAATGACCGGGTAAGTCAAAAATGACAGAGGGCATCCCTTCTTCAGCTAGTCTGGTTGGCCAATTGAGAATGCTTCCTTTATGGCTTGAATACCCGTGGCTAAACACCGCTAAGGCCTTAGCAGAGGGCTTTTTAGCGCTTGGGATAAAGGCCAAGGCATTGGTTTTCTCACCCTCATAATCTAGATAAAATTTATGAATTTTTATGTCCTCACTCATTCCATAAGACTATCAAATTACGTTGACGAAGAAAGGCCTTTCTATTATTTTTGTAACCTCAAAATGAAGTTGTGCCCTGATAGCTCAGTCGGTAGAGCAAGGGACTGAAAATCCCTGTGTCCGTGGTTCAAATCCGCGTCGGGGCACCATTTTTGTTTTGAAGTTAAAAAGCCACTTTTCGGAGTGGCTTTTTTTATGTCCAACAGTGCTTTAAACGGTTCTTTAAGCTCATACTCAACATTTTAATCCATTCAATTCCTGGTTCGAGAGTAACTGTTTTAGAAACTTAACCCTCTCTTGTGGTGAAACCTCAGGTTATTGGCACCTCTGGTATTGAAATACCTTGCAAGCTTTTATACACAAGCACTTGATATTACGAGAATAAAGACTTCTTAATAATAGCTTTCTAAGCAAAAAGAAGGATATAACCGATAATAATATCAAATGGTTAAGTGGATTTTTCTCTCTTATTTATTGTTTGGAGTACTACAGATCTCTGTGGCTGAAGATGAGGTATCTACTGAACTTGTTGAGTCAGTTACAGATACGCTAAAGAACTTAGATCAAGTTATTCCTAAGTTTGAAATTGAGTGCCATGCTTCCAAGTCAAGAAGTCTAAAAGACCCACGCCGGGATAGAGATTTTAGAGATCAAGCCGCTGAGCTTATCTGCTCAAGAAAAACTAAAGAAAAGTTTCCTTCTAATATTTTTATTCCAGAATCTGAATCCGATGAATGGATGAAGCCTCTTAGACTTCTTCAGGAGGATAGAGACTATTCATTTTTAAAAGCTATTGAGAAAAATGATTTTGATCTGGCTTATGGAATAATCAGAGAGGGTAAGAATATTGATTTGAAGGAAAAAAATGAACAGGGGCTGACGGGCCTAGAGTTACTACTTCAAAAACAAGATAATCATAATGCTTACAAAATCCTTCTGCTGTTGGGCGGTAGTTTTATTCCAGACTTTAGAGAAGATAAGGTCTCTTCTGATGAAATTAATAAGAAAAGATCCTTTTATGAAGTCTGCCTAAGAAAGGAAGGTATTAGTGGAGCAAGGCTTGGTATTTACAATCAGCTAAACTCATTAAGGTACCTAAACGAAAAAGATTATCCGAATAATATTTATAAAGCCGCCTTGAGCATTAGAGAATCTCATCCGCTCGCTTTTGGCCTAATTAGTAGAGCAGCGAGAACCGTTCATTTAGATAGAAATAAAGAACTTGATACACCTGACCCAGCTAAATATCGTTATGAGCATCATCTTTTAATATCTGAGTTAAGAAAGATAAGAGATGAGCTAGGGACGAGTGAGTTTAAAAGGTCCTTAAAAACTTCTGTTCGAACTATTGATAAGTACAAGGATAAAGAAAGTCTTTCGGAATGGGAAAAAAATGAGTTAGCCAGTGCCGAGGCTTTTGTTAAAGGTTTTAAAGATAAAAGACTGCGTGCATACAATCTTGTTTTGGAACTTAAGGAAAAGCAAGAGGAGGTATTTCCTCGTTTAGTTAACGCCACTGTCAAAAGACAAAAAATAGAAAAGGCACTAGATGGGAAGTCACCCGAACTTACAGATCAATCAACTGTTTCATTAAGTTTATCGAGCCAATTCTCTAGTTTTTTTGGAAATTGGCATGATCACAGGCCTGTTTTATCTGAGTCAATGCAGAATGATCTTTTAAGTAACTGGTTCTCAAACAATATCTCTACTAGAGAAAATGGGGAAGTTGATACTTCTGAAGTTGCAAGTCGCTTGGCAGGAAAGTTTTCTAGTGGGTACTACGCTATGGTTGATGGAATGGATCAGCTTGATACAGAGGCCTATGAGGCACCAATCTTTTTAGAATTAGATAAAGAACTAAATGATGATGATTATCTGGCAAGTGTTCTTCAGGCCTATGAGATAGTAAGGCTCTATGAAGCTGAGGACCTATCACAAGTCTTAGATAAGACACTTGATAGGAGGTACCAGAAAGCGAAGGAGTTAATTAAAGAATATGAATCAAAAGAATCCCTCTACTTAAAGGAAAATAATAAGACTTATGAGAAAAGAATTAAGCTTATTAGTGAGTTATCTAAACGAATGAATACTCGAGTAGAGAGGCTTAAAAATAGTAAGTATGAAAACAAACAAGAGGTATCAAAAGAGGAACTTCGTGAAATTATAAATAGCTCTCTTGCTCCCTATAAGGACTTTTTAGTCTCAACTAAAGAAGATAAGTTGCTTTCGAACTTGATTGAAAATGAGCTTAAGAAATATCCGAAAAGGCCAGCAGGGGAGTTAATAAATAGTATTCTTTTGAAGGCTGGAACCTTTGTTAATAGTGATAAGGCGAGAAAGAACCAGGAAGTTGTTCTTAGAAAAAAACTTATATCTTCGGTAAAACTTGGATCAAGTGAAGAAAAGGATGAGAAGATCAATTACTCTGACCCTACTGAGGTACCTCAAGTTAGACTTGAAATGGCACAGGAATATTGTCAGGAGTACTTTACTAAAATTGAGCCAATTGAAGAGATTGATTGCAGTAAGATTGAAGAATACTTAAATGGCGAGGATAAAGGGCTCTTTAGTAAATTTAAGGCCGAGTTTAGACGCTTTGCCAGAAGACTTCAATCTGAAATCTATAATCCAGTTAAAGAGCAATGGAAGCGTCTATCGAAAGAAGTCAAAAGACAATATCATAGGACTAAGAAGGTTGTAGAGCACCCTAAAAAATATTTAAAGGATGAAGTTATTAGACTTGTCTCTGCTCCGGTTACGCAATTTAGAGTTGAAAACCTAAAACTTGCTTATAGTGCAGTAAAAGGAACAGTCACAATTGGAGTTGCAAATGTGAACTTAGCACTAGATCAACTTGATAAAATATTAGAGCCAGCTCAGGAAGCAATTGGTGAAGTTAATGAGTGGTGTACTAAGCATGACTGTCCTGATATTGGAGTTCAATGTACAGATTACGGAGGATATGTTTCCTGCGTTGCAACTGACTCAAATGGAAACCCTAGCGAAATTCCCACAACGGAAAGTATTGACTGGGATCAGGCCCTTGGTCATATGAAGAAAATGGAACTTCAGGATATGCTTCAAAATATGAAGCTTGATATGGAAGGAATGTTTGAGCGAGGAGAGGAGCATCCGATTTTTCCAGATTTAGCTCAGGTGGAGCAGTACTCACAATTATCTGAAGAGCTGTATGCTGAAGCATCTCGTCTTTCTGATGGGTTCTCAAGAAAACCTGCCAGTAAGGAAGAGGAAGATCGTTATAAGGCAATCATGCGATTCTTAAAAGGAGTGGGAACTGGGGCGTATAACAACATCGCTGATGCCATAGCTTCTCTTGGAAATATTAATCTAAATAATCTTAGAAAGAAGTTTCCAAAAATGGTAGCGAACCTTATGGACTGGATTATAAAGGCAAATATGGATCAAGTTCTTAACAGAATTTCTAATTTTACAGAGGCTCGATTGGATGCATTTGTAAATGGAACTCCAGAAGAACAAGGTCAAATGATTGGAAGCCTCATGGTAGATATTGGCTCGTTTGCAGTTCCAGTAGGTGTAGCAGGAAAATTAGGCGTTTGGGCATTGAGGGCTGGAAAAGGTGGAAAGGCCACTAAGGCTTTCTCCACATTAGTTACTTCAGCTCGAAAATTGGGGATGAGTAAGAAGTTTAAGTACGGTGACTTTACGAGATTCAAACCATCATCAATTAACCCTGTGAAGGTGGGGAAGCAGATGAAACGAAGAGGGTGGACAAACTCATCAATTGGAGAAACTATCAATAAGCCACATCAAAAATTTAAAACTAGGGATGTTAGACATAATTCTAATGGAGCGAGGATGAACGACCCTGCAACTGGATATGTAAATAGAGACGGAAGCTATATTGTGAGAAATGATCGTACTGGGGATATTGTTCAATTGAGTGATAGAAGTGCTCCAAGTGAGTGGTTATACCCTGATTGGCATCCAAAGGGGAAAAAGTAGGAGTGAATATGAAATTTACGGACTTTATTAAAAGCAGAGAAGATCTCTTTTCCAATTTAGAGGTAGCTCTATATAAGGAATTCGAAAGAAGTGTTCTGTTCCGCGGTAATATGATTCTGGTTCCGATTGAGAATGCGGAAAACTTTGTTAAAAGACTGAGAGATTCATTGCTCGCCGTTGCGGGGATAGAGGTATTTAAAGATTCAGATGCGGGCCTAACTCCAGTGGATATTTCTGATTACTCTGAGAGTGAAGCATCCTCATGGAAGGACTTCCAGCTAGAGAGTATTCGTCTATCTTTAGAGTTTTTGAAAATACAAAATAATTCAGAAAAAGTTTTTTTAGAGTTTACGTTAATAAGAGAGAGTGAATGGAGAGATAGTGAAGGCTGAAATGGACTAGGTTTGCCCGGTCAGATCAGTACCTTATTTCTCCCCCCCTCCCTTTCCTTGCCTTGAAAGCTGGAACTGGAACTGCCGGAAGGCTGGGAAAGGTGGAAAAGCGAGTAAAGGTATAGCAAGTCTTTTTAAATACTCAGGGAAACTAGGACTAAAGACTAAAGAGGGAATAAGTGATCTTTCAGATTGGCTTGGTCCAAATATAAGTAAGCTTGTAAATAATGATGCGGGGATGGTGAGCCTTGTTGGAAAATATAAACGACCACCTAGTACTTTAAGTACTTTTAAAGATGCTCTCGTAACTCGTTCTAAAACGAGATCTAAAGGAGGAGGTTTGAGAAAACGTTGGAAAGATAAAAAAGGAAAAATATATGAATGGGATTGGTCAACATGGTAGAGTTGAAATGTATAATAAAAGAGGGAAGCAAACGAAACCTGCGGACCCTACTAGAAAAGTGGAGCCATAAATTGAGCTTTAAAAGGTTTATTTCAGTTTATAATAAATTTGGTGAGAGACCTATTGATCAAATGGAAATAGAGATTAATAAGTTTGATATAAAGTTGGTACAAAAGATTTTTTCGATAGAAGATGATAACCCAATGTATGATGTATATAAGATAGAAAAAGAACATGCTTCTTACTTTAAGGATACTTATAGTTTGAAGTTTGATTTTGAGAAGTTTGATTACTTTCTTGAATGCCATGAAGAAAATTGAAAATAAACATTTAAACTTCTTTCAAGACCAGTACGGTATAGAGCTAGATCTAGATAAGTTTGTCTATTATGTAGAATGTAATGCTTTAGATTAGCTTATGAGAGATTTAATTATAAGATTAATTGATATTGACCTCGTGAGATTAGAAGAAAAGTATTTAAACTGGTTTGAAGGCCATAGAATAGACCCTGTTGAGGTAAGTTTGTTTACTAGTTTTAATTGTACAGAAAAAAGAAAGTACTGGCTTGTTACGAATCATAAGAAGAATTCAGAATCAAATTATAGAATCATCTTCGATGGTAGAGAGAAAAAATTTGGTTTGGAGATGGAAACTGAAAGTGGAGAAAATGTCATGATGGGGCTGTACGGCTCTTTTTTTGAAACTATTAGGTCTATGTAGCTTTTTAATAGGACAATAAAATTATTATACTCGGCATTGATAAGTGAGGAGCCCCTCCACGAATACTTAATGCATTTAAAGATATTTTCAAAGGCTATAAATGAGCATTATTCCGGAGTACTCTGATGCATGGCGAAGGTAAAATATGTAGAGTTTGCGGAAGTCTTCATTATGATTACCCATGGGGTGAAGATGGTTCCTGTGCTTCATTTGAAATATGTGAATGTTGTGGAACAACTTTTGGTTATGAAGATGCTACTATTGTAGCAATCAAGAGAAAACGTAAAGAGTGGATTGACTCAGGTGCTCAGTGGAGAGAACCTCAGAGTAAGCCAGAAGGCTGGAGTCTTGATGATGCATTGAGAAGTATTCCTGATAATTATAAGTAGTTAGGCTACAATATTAAGGATGGCGGTTCGATAATCGTCGACGTCGGGGCACCATTTCTCTTTGAATTTTAAAAAGCCTCAGATCTACAGAAAGCCTTTTTTGTAGTTACTGAGGCTTTTTTGTGCCCAAAAACTAATCATTTCGAAACATCCTTCTAAGAGATTTTTGATTGCTATAACGGCTATCTCTTGGCCTTGAATTTTTGGCGTATAAACTTTTTTGGCCGTAAGATTTTCTCTTCTTAAATTTTCTATTTTTATACTTTCTTCGCTTTTGCTTTAGTTTTTTCTTTCGATCTGTAAGATCAAAGCTAATCTCTTCGTCAGTTGAATCAACTGAAGGAGATTTTCTTAAATGTCTTAAATCGATATAAAAAAAACTAAAGATCCCAGCGGCTAAAATCGCTAGTGATCTCATAAATACCTCAAACTAAAAATTGATAGGAATTAATTTAGATAAGTTCGAATGTATTCACGGCGATCACCTCAAGTTAGTTTGAATGGAAATTGATTTAAAAGAGAATTTAGGTGATTAGTTATTCATAATAATTAGACTTTAGCATAGGTTGAAATTTGGATCAAACAATGAAAAAGTACTTTGTAATTATTTAAAATCACAGGAGTGAATATGAGCAATTATGTCGATAGTTTTTTAATTCCCGTTCCTAAAGAGAATCTAGGTAAATACGAAGAGATGGCTCGTTTATCGGCCACGGTATGGAAGGAGCTTGGAGCTCTTGATTATTTTGAATGCATGGCAGACGATGCTCCCGTAGGTGAGGTCACTTCATTTCCAAGAAGTGTCGATCTAAAGGACGGGGAGATCGTTATTTTTGCCGTGGTTACTTATAAAGACCGAGCTCACCGAGATGAGGTTAACGAAAAAGCTTTTAAGGACCCTAGGCTGGCCGAAATGATGGACCCGACAAATCTTCCATTTGATGGTAAGCGAATGATCTGGGGTGGTTTTAAAAAGTTTATTTAGGAAGTAAGTAAATAAAGACTTCACTTCCAGGGCCGACGATAATTTTATCTGACCTTTTCCTATATTTGAAACTTTGGACATCAAGTGAGAACTCACGGTTAGGAATTTTGTAAAAATGGAACCTTCCAGAGTTATCAGTTTCAGTGGAGCTTAAAACATTTCCTTGAAAATCTTTTAAAACGATTTCAACAACGGGGCAGAACTCATCTTCTGCCTGTCCCTTTTCTAAGAGAAAGCAAATACCTCTAATTCCTTTTCTTCCATCGATATTAAAAATTTTAACAGTACGACCCACATTTTCATCTCGAGTTGGATAGTCGATCATTTCATCCGGAGCCGTGACAGAGTTGATCATCGGTTTTTTCTTACTATTCGAGCAAGAAAAGAGAAGGGAACAAATAAGGATTAAGAGTATTTTATTTTTCATTTTCGGCCTTTAAGTTTTTTATCCTAAGCAAAGCGAAACTGCGATTAAACAAGTTTATTAATTTGTGTCGAGTTGGCAAGGTATAAGACTCAAAGCGACATCGCTGCGTTGCCGCCTTGAGTCTCATCTGACGATTGGCGTAAAAAAAAGCTAAAAATAAATTAGACTTTATGAGAGTTCCGGACGCTAATAGACGTGAGTCTTTAGTTATAACTTAGCGTCGAGGAAAACTTGAAAAAGGTAATAGATGTTAGGAATGCTTCTTTAAAAGATATTCCTGAAATTATAAAAGTCGTTAAACAATCTTACGGAGACCAGGGGACCTATACTCCTGAGATGCTACGCGGGCAAATAAGCAACTTCAAAGAGGGATGTTTTGTTGTCATAAAAGACGGAAAGATGATTGCGTACTCCGCAAGTCTTATCCTTTCAGAAAAAAAAGCTCTATCAAAACATACCTGGTCTTCAATAACAGCTGACGGATTCGCATCGACTCATGATGAAGATGGTGATTATCTTTATGGGTATGAAACTTGTGTTCTTCCAAGTGAACGAGGAATTCGTATTGGGCAAAGAATTTATAATGCTAGAAAAGGCCTGGTTAATTTTTACCAGTTAAAAGGAATTGTTTTTGGAGGGCGAATTCCCCAGTATTCAAAGAAAAGCCGAAAAATCAAAACTGTTGAAGAGTATATTGAGAAAGTTAAAAATAAAGAGATTAATGATTCAACTCTTGGATTTCATCTAAGAAGTGGGTTTGAGGTATTAGGGGTTCTAAAGGATTATCTTCCTAACGATCATGAAAGTAAGGGCTACGCCGTTCACTTAAAATGGGATACTCCAGAGTTTGAGGCCGTCTACACGGAAAAAAATAAACCGTTTCGAAAGAACTCTGCTCGAATTGTTTGTGTTCAGTACAAGCAAAGGGCCGTAAAAGACTTTGAAGAGTTTGCAAAAATTGTAGAGTACTATGTTGATGTTGCTGGGGACTATAGAGCAGATTTTTTATTATTCCCTGAGCTTTTCACTATGCAGCTTCTTTCAATTGAAAATGAGGAAGTTGAACCTTCCGTGGCCATTAAGCGTATGACCAAGTACACGGATAGGATCAAGGAGCTCTTTCAATCTTTGGCCCTTCGGTACAATGTCAATATTATTGCTGGCTCTCACCCTACAGAGGTAGGAAATAGCGTTCGAAATATTTCGTATATATGTTTGAGGGATGGAAGTATTCATGAACAACAAAAAATTCATCCCACTCCCGATGAAAAATATTGGTGGAAAATTGAAGGTGGAGACGAAGTAAAGGTTATTGATACAGACTGCGGACCGATTGGGGTTTTGGTTTGTTATGATAGTGAATTCCCCGAACTGACGAGACATTTAGTTAATCAAGGTGTGCATTTTCTTTTTGTTCCCTTTTTAACAGATAACCGTCAAGGTTACTGCCGAGTTAGGTATTGTTGTCAGGCCAGGGCCGTTGAGAATCAAATCTATGTGGCCATTGCAGGAAACGTTGGAAACTTACCGAGAGTTAAAAATCTAGATATTCAATATGCTCAAAGTGCTATCTTTTCTCCTTGTGACTTTCCATTTGCAAAAGATGGAATTGCAGCTGAGGCCACGGCCAATGTTGAAATGGTAACCATCGCTGACGTTAGAACAGATATTCTTCTTGAAGCAAGATCACACGGTGCGGTTCAAAACTTAAAAGATAGAAGACATGATCTTTATTCAGTCCGTTGGCATAAGTAATTACTTATGCCGCATCAAGTCCCAAAAGGTAACTGGCACCAGTTTTGGTTTCCCTTCGCCCCTTGCATCGCAAGAAAACTCCAACTTGACTCCTAAATGACGCGTTTTTTTTGGCACGTAGATTGCTTTTAAAAAAGAAACAACAAATTGATTATGAAAATCAATCAAAGGAGAGAGAGATGAAAATTTCAAGTATGAAAAGTTTTATAGTTATTGCGGCAACCCTTTTTGCGAGCTCAAGTTTTGCAAATCAAAATAGAAGAGTTGTTTTAGAAATGGGACAGGGAGGAGAGCACTATAGAGGTCAGCAGACCTTACCACTTAAGAGGATGATTAAAGCACAGCATCCGAATATTCGGTTAGATCGCTTTGACCTATTGAAGGTAAGAGTTGTAGGTAAATCTAAAAGAGGAAATGGAACCGCCACTCTAACAGTGGGGCAACGAGCTTCTCATCCGGTTTATTTAAATGGAAATAGAGATGATTTTCATGTGAACGCTCCTTATACCTGGGATCGTCATGTTATTCACAATCCAAAAAACAATAGTAATGGTCCTTGGCAAATTCAACTTCAAGGAAATATTAAAATTAAAAGAATTGTCGCTGTCTTAGATAGAGCGATTGTTCAGCCTCCGCGAAGAGTAGAGGCCTCCTGTAAAGTAACCCTTGAAACCCTTTGGGGATCGGATATTAAAAAGTTTCGTGCTACTGCTTTTGGAAGAACCTCCCATCACGCAAAACAAAATGCCTGTGATGAAGCAATGAGGCAATGTAGAAACTCAAGACTGAACGTAAGACTTACAAAATGTTCTGTTAATTAATCACCTTATTGGTCACTGGCTTTAAGCTGGTGACCAATTTTTTTCCTATAGTTAACCTTCTTCTGACAAAGCTTTCTTTTTACATTTCTAAGATCATTCAGTGTGGAATAATAAAACCTTTCTTAGATGGATAATTGTTTTATCTGTTATTCATTTTTGTCTCTTAATGATTAATATTAAGGAAGAGGAGGTTTCAAAGCCCGCTCCTAGGGAGTTAAAAGTTCAACTCTTTAAGGCCATGGAAAAAAAGAAGTTAAGAAGAAAAATGTTTGGTCTAAAAGCCCTTCAAATGGGCGAAGGCTTTAAGTTTGCTCCTTTGGTGGAGGAGAAGGGAGTCGATTTTGGTCGCGGTGGAGGTATTACTGAGTTTGTTAAAGGAGAAATTCAAACAGGGCTGTCTCATATTGGTATCAATGGTTTTGTGAAAGCAAATATAAAGCTTAATAGTGAGGGGCGACTAAATATGCGAGTAAGTCGATTCACCTCAGATAGTCTCTTGTTAAAAAAACATGTTATTGATTTTTTAAAGAATAAAGAAAAATTGAATAGACCCTTTTGGAAAAACTTAGGGGCGGGAAGTAGTCTTTTGATAAAATTCTTTTTTTTAGAAAGCATTAATACTAGAGACTTAGCAAGTGACTTTGCTCGTCAAAGTTTTGTAAGTGATGATGGATTAGTGATTTTCATATATAAGGATGTGAAGTCTTATAATTATGGAAACTCGATTAATCTTTTGGAACTTATATGAATAATGCGATTGAAAACCTAGTTGAACTGGCCAAACCTTTTTATGAAGGACAGAGCGCGGATCACGACTTTGATCATATTAATAGAGTGATGCAGCTTTGCTTAAAACTTGGGGAAAAAGAAAAAGCAAACCTAACGATCCTAAAAGCTGCCGCCCTTTTACACGATGTTGTAAGTGTTCCTAAAAATCATCCTAAAAGAACTGAGGCCTCACGTATGGCCGCTGAAAAAGGAGTCGAGTTAATGAAGGAAGCTGGCTTTGATGATGAAGACTGTCGCAAGGCTTTTGACGTAATCTTGGAGCATAGTTTCTCCTTAGGAAAAAAACCTTCGAGTATTGAGTCAGCTATTCTGCAAGATGCAGATCGAATAGACGCTCTTGGTGCCATTGGCGTCATGAGAATGGTGAGCTGCGGAGCTAAATTCAAAGCCAAGTATTATGAGAGTATGGACCCTTTCGCTCTTAACCGGGAATACGATGATAAGAAGTTTACCCTCGATCATTTTTATACAAAGCTTTTTAAGCTTCCTGATTTAATGAATACAGATTCAGGTAAAGAAGAGGCCGCTAAAAGAGTGAGTTTTATGAAGAAATTTGTAGAGCAACTTAAAAACGAAATTTATTTCTAATCTTAAAAATCGCCAAGAATTTAAGGCATTTAAAATCAGAAAACATCCATTAGTTCCAATGGGTTACAAGTTTATCTTAGTATTTTCTAGGTCTTCCTATATGATTGATTTAAATACTCAAGTATTTGAAGACCCTTACCGATGAGAGCTATGTGAGAAAACTAAATCTATTATTTTTGAGTCTAATTTTATGTGGTCAAGCTTTAGCTATTGATCCTCCTCCCGCGATTACGACAACTTCTTCATTGAGTGCTCAAGGTGAAATTTCAACCATCCCGGCAGGCTCTAATATTAGGCTTGTTAATCATAATAAAAATTATTCGAGCTGGTTTCATGAAGTGAGGTTAGTTAATGAAGATAATAAGCCTCTATCGGGTGGGACGTTAAAAGTTTCTCAGTCTTACTTAGCCTCTCAAATGGCCACAACAATTGATAAGAATCTACAGTTTATTGATGAGCAGACTGGGGATACTGTTACCGGTTACCCAGGACAAAAGTACATAGTAGTTGCTTCTAATAATAAGGGTTGGAAAACTTATAAAGTTCAATTCGTCGATGAAGAAGGAGCCGGTGTCGATCATAAAGGGATTCCAACTAACTACCCTCATTACTATAAAATTGATCAACGTATCGCAGACGCGGACCGTTTAAGAAAACCACTCGCGACTTTTGGAAATGTGGTTACGGCCACTGAACAGGCCGGTGCCGCACCTAATGAGCCCTGTGAAGGAAGTAGTACTGCTGTTTCTACTTCTTTAAGGCCAGAGCAAAGACCAGAAAACTTAACAGTGGGAACTATTCCTCCAACTAACCCAGGAGTTAGTTCTTATACTTTTCTTAAAAATAATCGCGCAAAATTAAGAGAAGGTGGAATTAGAAGCTGTATGAATAAAAAAGCTAAAATTGAAAAAGAATATTTAGCTAAACATGATTATGGAAAATTAAATATTTCTCAAAGAGCCAATCGAATTCATAGCGACGCAAAGTCAGTTTTAAGAACAATGAAGCAGGCTTCTGGTTCTAAAAATAATAAATCAAGCAGTAGGTATAAGTCCTATGTGGATGGTCATTATATCGACTCAGTGGTTACTCCGGAAGTTGCCGCTTGTCTTTCTTATCAAGAAACTAAAGGAACACTTAATCCATATGCTGTTAATTACACTTTATGTAATTCAAAGATGACCAGTACGGCCCATGGTCTAGGACAAATGACCAAAAGAACAATGACTGGTCTTAGAAACCTTGAGGGTGGAAAGTCTTTTCCTATGAATACAAAGTATTCAAGTAAGTATAAAGGAATGTCTTCAGCTGATATGCACGCCAAAATGAGCGGCGATGTGGGGATGCAATTTGAAGTTCTTTATAGGTTGTTAAGTAGCAATGCTAAATTTATTCGTTGGAAAAATCGAGGGTTGTCAGACGCTGAAGTTCTTAGAAGAGCGGTAATTATGTATGACAGGGACGCTCAAAGTAAGTACATTAGAAATGTTATTACAAATTGTGTTCCTTGTATGAGACAAGGTAAGAGCGGGGCGGAATGCTACAAGAAAGTAAAATAATTCTAATTCTTTTCTTTATGGTTTCAGTGGCCAATGCTTCAGAGAAAAAGCCAAGCTTTGGAAATGGAGATGGCTGCAAGCTTAGTATTGAAGTTGTCGATAAAACAAATAGGACTATATTAAACTGCCCAAGTTTAAAGTTTAAGTCTGATCAAGAAAATTTAGATAATATGTTTTTAAGATGGGGTTCTTTAAAAAGCTCTTCAGATTCATATATTGTAATGTTTTTTACGAATGGAGTTCATGGAGAGCGGGCCATTATTTTTAATAGAAGAACTAAAAAACAAGTTAATGACATAAGATCTTCCTGGCCTATTGAAATTAAGGGAAAAGGAGAGAATCTTAGCTTAAGTTATAAGATCGATTCCGATGGAGAGGGGAAATACCCTCCACAGACCTTTAAATTCAAATAATTCGTCTTTATTTCTAAGAAATGTATAAATAATCGGTCAATTTCGTCGCGTCGCGTTTGACGGCAAGAATTCCTCTTTGGTAGTTTTCCCTCACACCAAGTAGAGAGGGATGTATGAAACACTTTTTAACTTTAATGGCCTTGATCGCCGTTTTCTTTAGTTTTAATTCTCAGGCCTATGTCTTTGAAGGCAGAGTCGTTAATCAGGGACCTACGCTAGAATGTATGGTTGAAAACTATACCAATCTAAATATTGCTGTTCTTGAATATAAGTTTGAAATGACAGTTAGAAATAACCGAGGACAGGTTTTTCCACTTAATCAAAACCTGGCCTGTGTTAATAATTGTGTTGTGGCTAGAAATAGTTATCAACTACTTTTAGGCGCTAATATTGCTTATAATGTTCTTGCTGCACGGTGTTTTGGGACTTACGTCGTCCTTCCTTAGGCCGTTAGAAAATATCAGAAAAAGTTTTATCTAGAATCGGGGAGTTGATGCTCCTCGATATTTTTCATTTCACCAGGTTCTTGGTTTAATGCCTGCCACACACTACAGAAAGAGAGAAAATTCATGCAAATGATCATCATCGAGGGGAATATCGGTGCAGGCAAGTCTACACTTACAACCCAGCTATCTGAGGCCCTAGGAGCGAAAGCTTTTTTTGAACCAGTTCAAACAAATCCTTATTTAGAAAAGTATTACGAAGATCCAAAGAAGTACGCACTTCCTATGCAGTTTTATTTAATGAGTAATCGTTTTGGATTACATCAAGAAGGAATTGAGCATATTTGGAAAACGGGACAATCTTGTATTTATGATCGCTCGATTTATGGTGATTATATTTTCGCGAAAAGAAATTGGCTTGATGGAAATATGAGTCAGCTTGATTTTGAAAATTACAATAAAATGAGAGAGGTCATGCTTAAGAGTTTAATGGTTCCCCATGTGACTCTTTACCTTGATGCCAAACCAGAGACCTGTCAGAGAAATATAAATATGAGAAGCCGAAACTGTGAGGCTGGAATTCCTCTTGAGTACCTGCAGGGTCTAGACGATCTATACCGTGAGCTTGTCTTTGAATTAAAGCAAAAGGGAAGCCAGGTTGTAGAGATTGACTGGAATGAGTTTAGACCAGTAGAGTATATTCTTGAAAAACTGGAGGAGCAGCTCCCTGGAATATCAAACTCTCATAACCGTGGTTATATTAACGAAATAGCCATTCAGTAACTCTTTACTCAATTATTCTAAAGATTGAGTCATAACTGCCTGGAATTACTAGATAGTTCTAGGCAGATTTTTCCACATTTTTTCAAGCTAAGCCCCTAAAAACCCGAAAAGTTCAATAAGGATTATAGAAGATGAGAAACTGGAGACCCCTTTGGGTGGCCCTAACAATTTTATGTTGTGCCTTTGGCGTGTACGCCGAAGTAAGCAGTTTTTTGTCTCATGAGACAAGCCAGGGATTTGAGGCCGTAGGTACTAAGCCAGAATTTGAGTCGGCCTATTCAAAAAGACTTTCCATCTTTGAAAAAACGAGAAAAACAAAAGCAGAGCAAAGTTCAATTCAACATCAAAAGGATGTGGTCTTATCGGTTAGGGGAAAACTAAAACTCGAATTAGAAAAATCTGGTTTTAGTTTTGTGAACTATAAAAAAGGTGTCATCGATTCCGATATGGGGAAGCTTCCCGAATTTAAAAAATTACTTTATGAAAAAAGTGAAAAATCTGACCAACTCTTAAGCTTTTTAAAACTTCAAGGGGGCGAGAAGTCTAAGAAAGTACTTGCCGAAGTTTTAGAGAAATTTCCAGTAAAGCAAAGAGCGCTTTTAAATCCAGCTTTAAGTAATGACCAATTAAGAGCCTTATTCAAAAAACACCCGGTGCTTCAACATTATCTTCATGAGTTTCCAGGGATGGCCGATCCGCTACACTTTTTTCAAACGGGTCTAATTACTAGAGAAGAATTTAAAAAGCAGCTTCTTACAAATATGTTTCATAACGGACCTCATGCTGGATTTTGGAAATTTTATTCTGAGGGAACAATTCCGGGGTTAGTAGGAAAGGATCCAAAGGCGAAAAACTTTTTTCTTAACACGGCCTATGAGGGAGAGAAAACAAAGAATGGTTTTATTTCTCCTAGGTATCCAGGGCCTCTTTCTTACGAAGGATATGTCCATGTAGTGTTCGATAGGTTAAGTCAGGGGACGAAGGGGGGAGTAGAAAAAATCTTTGCAGAGATTAGAAAGTTTCCAGGGCAATCTGATGTTGAAAAAATGGCCAGTCTTCTTTTTGATAATCCTCCTGGGACTCTGGAACAGTTGTCGGCCCTGTATGATCTTGCTGAAGAAGATCCTTATCTAAATGAAAATGAAAGGAAGGCAATTAAGAAATTAATTCAAGATACTCAAAGTAGACTAAATTTATACATCGCTTTCGTGGCCAGACACTTTGAGTTAAAGATTGAAAAAAATATCCCGGTACTATTACTTAGAACCAATCAAAATGATTTTCTCATTTTTAAAAGTTTTGCGAAGGAGCATACAGTCAAAGATCAAAAGTCAGTGGTCCAAAACATTTCAGATCCCATTCAATTCGGGGATAAGCTCTCGAATCATGTTATTGAACTTCTATCCATCGAAGAATCTAAAAATGGTTATCCCTTTTCAAATTTAGAATAATACTTTTCATACCGAACGAGTCGGTTACTTAGTGTAAGTAAAGATTAGAGGCAGATAGTTTTCTCCTGTAGATAATGGAGGGAGTTTAAAAGTGATTATTGATCAAGGAGGATCTCATGCTTAAAAAAGCACTAATTTTACTTTCCATCCTTTCTGTTCCTGCCACATTTGCTTGTGACATGCACGGAAACACAGGATTTATGCCAGAAAACGATATGCAAATTGCTGTTGGAGACAAGTCAGCCAATGATATGACTGAAGAAAAGTTCAACGCCATTATCGATAAAGTTGAAGCAATTTATTCAAAAGTTGTTAAAGAGAAAAAAGCGATCTTAAAGGTAAAGAGAAAATGGACTAATAATACTGTGAACGCTAGTGCCCAACAGTTTTGGAAGTACTGGATTGTTAATATGTATGGTGGACTTGCTAGACACCCTGACGTAACTGGAGATGGTTTTGCTCTTGTTGTTTGTCACGAACTTGGTCACCACCTTGGCGGAGCTCCTAAGTATACGGGCTGGGCATCTAATGAAGGTCAAGCAGACTACTTTGGTTCTATGAAATGTTTTAGAAGAGTATTTGAAAACGATGACAATATTACAATCGTTTCAAAAATGGATATTGATCAGGAAGCAACGGAAAAATGTTCAGCTGCTTATACAAATGCTGATGAAGTTGCTCTTTGTGAAAGAGCCGCCATGGCCGGAAAATCGCTAGCAAAACTTCTTAATAGAGGAAGGTCTGTAAGCTTTAAAACTCCTGATACTTCAGTTGTAGATCAAACCAATAATAAGCATCCAGCCGGTCAATGTCGTCTTGATACTTACTTTCAAGGATCACTTTGCGATAAGAGCTGGGATCTAGAAGTTGATCCAAAAGATCCTACAAAAGGTGTTTGTAATAGATCAGAAGGTCTAAAGACTGGTGTTCGCCCACTTTGTTGGTACAAGCCAGCTGATTCTTAATTAGAAAAAGTTTATAGTGGTCAAGGTTTCATGGCTTTGACCACTTCTTCATTCTTTCTTAAAATAATTTCTATGATTCTTTTCTTTTTTCAATTTATTAGTTTAAGTTTTGCCCAAGTTGACTTAAGTCATACAAAGTTCTGTCACAATCTAACCAAGCTTGTAGAACAGCTCGCTAGAACTAGCACTAATAGGGGTCTTATTGATCGAGCATGTAGAGGCGGCGATGGAAAAGCTTTCTATACTCTATTAGAAAGAAATAATAAATTGCCACCTATTGCTAAAACAAACTTGGCTAAAAAAGGTTGTGATAGGGGCTATACTCCTGCTTGTGTTTATCTATCTAAGAATATTAACTCCGCTCATAACCCCCAAAAGACGGTTAAGAACTTAAAGGGGTCATGCATTCAAGGAAGTGTTTCAGCTTGTGCCTCACTTGGGATTATCCAAAATAGAGAGGGAAAACTTAAAGACGCTTTAAAGTCCTTTAATTTTGCTTGTGAATCCGGAGATGGTGAATCTTGTTATATGATGGGCAAGATTTATGAGAAACAAGGTCGAATGAAAAGTGCGATCAAGATGCATAAATACTCATGCGATAAAAAAGGAATGGCCAGGTCTTGTCTTGTCGTCGGAAAAGATTTTCAAAAGAGTAAGGGCAGTGATAAAAAGGCAATCTACTTTTACTTAAACAAGGCTTGTAAAGGGTCCATTGAAGAAGCATGTTTTCTCTTAGAAAAACTTTAATCTTACTATATATTTTCAGCTCATTTGATCTTTACGCTCAAGCAACTGGCTCAATGTTAAGAGATGAGCTTCCGCTTTGGGAAGCTGGACTTGGTGTGGTGGGTGGCTCAATTCCCGACTATCCAGCCGCTGGGCACTCGACCTTTCATACAGTTCCGATTCCAACTTTTGTTTACCGGGGAAAAAGGGTTAGAGCAGACGAGGATGGAGGACTTAGGGCGAGGTTTTATAAAACAGATTCTTGGGAATTTGATTTAAGTCTTGGGGGAAGCTTACCGGCTAATTCAGATGAGAATGCTGAAAGAAAAGGTATGCCAGATCTTGATACCATGGTCGAAATTGGCCCTACATTTATTTGGAAAATTATTAAGCCCACAAAAGCCAGTCCCCATAAGTTAATTTTAAGCGTTCCACTACGAGTTGCCATTAGTACAGACTTAAAACATTGGAATACAAGGGGGCTAACTTTCAATCCGGTCTTAGTTTATATGCGAGAAAGAGTTTTCCTGCCAACCATGACTTTTATTGCAAGTATCGATACCCGTTTTGCTAGCGATACCATGATGGATTATTTTTATTCCGTGAGTTCTAATTTTGTAACATCTGCAAGACCAGCCTTTGAAGCAAAGCCCGGTTATATGGGAACAAGTGTGGCCCTTGGAATGAGTTATTTGTTAAAAAATAAATATAGTTTTTTTACGGGGGTTTATCATTCAAACCACTACGGAGCGAGCAACGAAGATAGTCCGCTCTTTGTGAGAAGAAATAATACGGCCTTGGCCGCAGGAGTTGTTTGGTGGTTTTTGGAGAGTGATAGAAAAGGTGTTCAGTGAGTCAAAATGGCCTGTTGCAACACGTAGGCCTTCTTAAATATCAATCGCTTAGGGTTTGGCCTTAAGCGTCGCTAACAAAAACTTAATTAAAAAGTATAAGACAGAATGTAACAGGCCTCCTAAAATTTATAGGTAAGTTTAGAAAAGGAGTTCTAAATGAAGTTTGTTAGTGCCAATGGATTGGCTTTTATCGTGATGATCGCATCACTGAGTTTTTCACTTTCTTCAAATTCCCAAGAGTTAAAAGAATATAAGGCCGGTAGAAAAACTATCTCGGTTGCTTCCTACAATGCTGAAAATTTATTTGATGAAAAGCATGACGAAGGTAAGAACGACTGGACTTACTTACCACTTAAAATAAAAAGAAAATCACCTAAGGTTAAAAAATACTGCGAAAGGCTTCGCAATTATTACTACCGCTTTAATTGTCTGAACCTAGATTGGAGTTTAGAAAATCTAGAAGGAAAACTTAGAAACCTTGGTCGCGTAATTAAGAAAATGGACCGTGGTCGTTCACCGGATATTATTGTTCTACAGGAAGTAGAAAATTTTCGTGTTTTAAAAATGCTTAGAGATGTTGCCCTTAAGGGTGAAGGTTATAAAGAAATCGTTCTTATTGAAGGACCTGATAGTCGTGGTATCGATGTAGGGATTCTCTCCAAATTTCCTTTGGCCAAAAAAGCAAAAATTCATCATGTGGATTTAGCTCCACATTTTCCAAGAAGGCCAAATACTCCTCAAACAAGACCAATTCTCGATGCTACTTTTGATATTGGAAAAACTAAATTAAGAGTTCTAGGGAATCACTGGCCTAGCCAGAGTCATGATGATGAGACTCGCGAGATTGCGGCTCAAACCCTCTATGATGCCGTTAAATACTCAAGATATCCCACAGTGGCCTTGGGGGATTTTAATACTCATCCAAGCGATAGACCTCATGGAATTAATCTTTGGATTCACGACCGCTCGTCTAGTCGCTTCTTTTTTGATGCGGAGCGAGAGGCGTATAGAGAGCCATACCCTCTCTTAAAGTCTGGAAATAGGGGGACCCATCATTATCAAGGAAAGTGGACTAGCCTAGATAAGATCTTTGTCCTTGAAAACTCGTTCAAAAGAGCCTGCTCTAAATATAGTACCTGTTTAAGACCAATCTGGAGTAGTTTCCAAATCGTTAAGAAAAGTTTTATGCTTCATGATGTAACTTTCAGAGATCCGGAAACCGGGGATGAAGTGACGTACTATGATGTGCCTAAGCGTTTTGACGCTGAGTCTGGAGAAGGATACTCCGATCACCTACCTGTCGTTCTTCGTATCGAAGTCAAATAGTTACTGACTAGATAAGGGGTTATCGAAATGAAATTTTTAAGCGTAGCTTTACTACTTGTAAGCTCGTTTGCCTTTGCTGGAAATTATCCAAGCGATTGGTGGCGTGAAGTTCCAAGGGACCAGGGAAACCGCTGGGAGATTCTTCCACAGGAAGCTGGAAAAGGTGAAGTCATTCTTTCAAAGCGCACGGAATTAGGAATTTTTTCAAACTTAGGTGCGGCAGATTTTGAATTCGAAGGGGTTGAATACGCTTCTGTTGAAGGACTTTGGCAAAAGTTAAAATATCCAGATCCAAAAGATCGAAAAGATCCTCGTCATAAACTGACCTATCCATATACAAGAGAAGAAGTCTCTAGACTTTCTATGTGGGAATCTAAAAGGGCAGGGGATTTGGCCAATGCCATTAATAAGGCGGCGGGAATTAAGTTCGTCTCTTACCGCGGAAAGAGATTTGATTATAAAGATATGGCCGAAGGGTCTCAGTTTCATTACAAGCTGATACGCGGGGCCATGGAAGCAAAAGTTTTTCAGAATGAAAATATTAAGGACCTTTTACTAAAAACGAGGGGCCTAATCCTAAAGCCCGATCATAAGATCAAATCCAGTAAACCACCTGCATATAAATATCATGATATTTATATGGAAATTCGTTCAAACCTTTAGGTCTCTCATGAAAAAACTAAATTATTTATTTTTGCTCTTTATTTTAACAATAGCTTCATGCTCTAAAAAAGATAAAGCACCTGTAGTTGCACCTGAACCGAATAAGCCTCAAGTTAATGAAATTCAAAAGAAAGCTCCTTATGTAATTCTTATTTCATTAGATGGCTATCGATATGATTATACTAAAAAGTATAGACCTCTTAATATTCAAACCTTTATAAAAGGGGGAGTAGAGGCAGAAGGGATTATTCCTGTTTATCCCAGCTTAACTTTTCCAAACCATTACTCACTGGTCACTGGGATGAAATCAGAAAATCACGGAATTGTTCAAAATAAATTTTATGATCCTAAGCGAGACGAAACCTATCATTTTATGAAGGCCACAGGAAAAGATGGATCTTGGTATACAGGTGAGCCCCTTTGGAAGACGGCCATGAAGCAAGGTCTTAAGACTGCCTCTTTCTTTTGGGTTGGTTCTGATGCCAAAGGAAACCATCCTGACTTTTGGAGAAGATATGATGGAAGAGTTGCTAAGGATAAAAGAGTTGATCAAGTACTAGATTGGCTAAAGCTTCCATTAGGAGAAAGGCCAAACTTTATAACACTTTATTTTTCTGAAGTGGACTCGAGAGGACATAAGTACGGACCAGATTCACCTGAAGTTGCTAGAGCTGTTATGAATGTGGATAGCGCTATTGGGCGTCTTATGGACGGGCTAGAGGAAGTTAATTTACCAGTTAATGTTATTATTGTTTCTGATCATGGTATGCAACAGCTCTATAAAGATAAAGTGGTTTACTTAGATGATTATTTAAAGGATACGACCGGTGTTCGTATTGTTGGTGGTGGCGCGCATACAAACCTTTATATACCTAATAAAGAAACGCGAAATAAGGTTTATAAAATCTTAAAAAATGTTGATCATATTAGCGTTTATAAAAAAGAAGAAGTGCCAGAGCACTTTGGGTATAAAAATAATATTAGAATTGGGGACCTGACTGTATCAACTCATGCTCCCTATTATCTAATTAAGTCTAGAGCTTCTGGCCGGGAGCCCAAAGGGGCAACCCATGGATTTGAACCGCTAAAGACTCCAAGTATGAACGGGATTTTTTATGCAAAAGGCCCAAATTTTAAATCTGGACTTAAGATAAAAGCGGTGGAGAATATTCACGTTTACCCCATGATTCTTGAAATTTTAGGTTTAAAATTAAATCATAAAATCGACGGTAAAGCTGAGGTCTTAAGACCAATTTTGGTAGATTAATATGTTAAGTGAAGTCGATTTAGGCCAAATGGTTCAGCTTGTAAAAGTCATTAATAAAATTTCAGCTGAAGATCATACTCCTGCAACAGGAGGAAACTTCTCCCTTAGAACTGAAGCTAAAGATTCTTATATCATCTCTAAATCAGGTGTTGATAAAACTGCTTTTGGAATTGAAGACTTAATTCTTATAAATGCTAAAGGGGAAATTCACCCCGATTATCAAGATGAAGGAGTTAAGACTAGCGATGAGACTCTTTTACATCTAAGTATTTATGAAAATACAAATGCCGGCTGTATCTTGCACACACATATTCTGGAGGGCATTTTATGCGCCGAGAAGCTTGCCGAGAATGGTGTCTTTACTATGGAAGGCATGGAGCTTTTAAAAGCGTTTCAAGGTCAAAAAACTCACGACACCAAAGTGGTAACGCCTGTATTAGAAAACTCGCAGGATATGAGCTCAATTAAAAAAGAGTTTGAAGCTGAATTTGAAAAGCACGATCTTTTATACGGATTTTTATTAAGAGGTCACGGACTTTATGTTTGGGGAAAAGATGTGGTGGAATGCCATAGGCATCTAGATGCCTATACATATCTGTTTAAGTATTATTGGAATATGGTGAAGTAATGGCGATTTTAAGCGTACCTGATAGTGGAATCCAATTAAAGGAAGTTGAGGAAGTTAAAGCATTTTTATCCAAAAGAGGAATTGCTTTTTCAATTTGGGAAGCTAATGTTCCATTAAGTGATGAGGACTCTACAGAAACTATTTTAAGTGCCTATGAGCACGAACTGAAACCCTTTATGGAGGCCAATGGTTTTAAGACTGCCGATGTTATCTCCGTAAACCCTAAGACTGAAAATATCGAAGCGATTAGGCAAAAGTTTTTAAAAGAGCATACTCACTCCGAAGATGAGGTAAGGTTTTTTGTCGATGGAGAAGGCCTATTTTGGTTTCATATTGAAGGTGAAGTCTTCAACCTCCTTTGTACAAAGGGGGATTTCCTTTCAGTCCCTGCTGGATACACTCACTGGTTCGATCTCGCACCTAAATACACGGTTAAGGCCATCCGAATATTTTCAAACGTTGAAGGTTGGGTTGCAAACTATACTGACTCAGGAATAGACGAGAAATACAATAAAGCCTAAGATAAATGTATGACTAAGTTTATCTTATTAGATATCGAAGGCACTACGTCTTCAATTTCCTTCGTGCACGAAAAATTATTCCCGTACTCCTTTGAGCGAATGGAAGAGTTTATAAAAAAGAATAAGGAAGTTCCTGAGGTGCAAAAAATACTTTCGGAGCTTTCCGCTGAACAGGGTTGTGGGCTAAGCCTATCGGCTGCGGCTGAACTTTTTCAAACTTGGATTAAAGAAGATAAAAAACACGGTCTACTAAAACAGATTCAAGGATTAATTTGGAAAGGGGGCTTTGAATCCGGTGAGCTAAAGGGACATGTTTATCCAGAAGTACCTCAGAACTTAAAATCATGGAAAGAGGCTGGGATCAAACTAGGAATTTACTCTTCAGGATCGGTTGAGGCACAAAAACTTCTTTTTAAATATTCTGAAGCTGGAGATCTTACCTCGTTACTCAGCTCTCATTTTGACACCAAAATTGGTCATAAAAGAGAAGTTGAGAGTTATGAAAATATTGTTTTGGAATTAGGAGTTCCTGCAGAGCAAGTCTTATTCTTATCTGATATTACGGAGGAATTAGATGCTGCAAAAAAAGCGGGAATGAAAGTGACTCAGCTGTTTAGAGACGAAGTTCCAGGGAATCCAGCTCATCCATACGTTAAAAATTTTGATGAATTAGAAGTTTAAAATGGGGCCCTGCCTGGACCCCATCATATATCGAAGACATTTTAGGGAAACAGATTCCACAAAATGATGGGCGCAAACTACCGCCTCTCCCTCTCGATGCCGAGAGGGTAGGTAAAATTTATAAGATAAATTGAACTAGTCTAAAATGGCATCAACTTGGGCGCAGTACTTGGCCTTAAGCTCATCTGGTATAAAACTAGCGTTAAAGGCGTTTTTAGAGCTTAGGGCAAGCTCTTCTTTGCTTAGATCTAGGGCCTCAGCCGTTTCAATAAAGTTCTGATTCATATAGCCCCCGAAATAGGCAGGGTCGTCTGAATTAATCGTCGCGACGAGGCCTTTGTCGAGTAGGTCCTTATAATTATGATCCTTCATACTTTTAAAAACACATAACTTAATATTTGAAAGGGGACAAACAGTTAGAGGAATCTTTTCCTTTACCAGACGCTCGACTAGTTTTTCATCTTCAAGAGATCTTACTCCATGGTCAATTCTAGAGACCTTAAGAAGGTCAAGGGCCTCCCAGATATATTCTGGTGGACCTTCTTCGCCAGCGTGAGCAACTGTCAAAAGACCCATTTCGCGAGCTTTGGTAAAGACCTTCTCAAATTTTGAAGGAGGATGTCCTACTTCACTCGAGTCAAGACCGACGGCCACGAACTTATCTAAATGAGGTTCTGCTTGCTCTAGAGTTTTGAAGGCCGCATCTTCATCTAAATGCCTTAAAAAACAAAGAATAAGTCTCGACGTTATACCTAGCTTATCTTCAGCATCCTTTAAGGCCTTATGAATGCCGTTGATGGCCGTATCAAAGGTGATTCCTCGGTCTGTATGAGTTTGAGGATCAAAGAATATTTCAGTGTGAATGACATTATCTTCTTTGCATCTTTCTAAATATTCCCAAGTTAGGTCATAGAAGTCTTGCTCTTTTATAAGGACAGCCGCCCCAGCGTAATAGATATCTAAAAAGCTTTGAAGATTATCAAACTCATAAGCCGCTCTTACTTCTTCAACTGACTTAAAAGGAATTTCAATATTATTTCTTTCGCTCAACTTAAACATTAGCTCTGGTTCAAGGGAGCCTTCAATATGAAGATGCAGTTCTGCTTTTGGAAGTTTTTTTATGAATTCTCGAATATCTGACATTAATACCTCTATGATTTATTATATTCTTTTGGTGTTTTTCTGTTTGGGTAAAGAGCTGTGCAAATAGGACAGACCATCCCAAAGCATTTTCTTGCTACACAATATTCTCTTCCATAAAAAATAATTTGTAGATGGAGTTTGTTCCAAAGGTTTTCAGGAAAGAGCTTCTTTAAATCTTTTTCCGTTTGATCAACATTTTTTCCATTGGTCAGTCCCCATAGCTGTGCCAGCCTATGAATATGGGTATCAACTGGAAAGGCAGGAACATCAAAGGCTTGGGCCATGACGACAGAGGCTGTCTTATGGCCGACTCCAGGAAGCTTCTCTAGATCTTTAAAACTTTTGGGAACTTCTCCAGCATGGTCTTCTAAAAGCATTTCTGAAAGTCTTTGAATGGCCTTGGCTTTTCTCGGAGCGAGACCACATGGCCTTATAATATCTTCAATTTCACTAACCGGAACCAGGGCCATGTCTTTTGGATTATTGGCCCTTTTAAAAAGAGCGGGAGTCACTTGGTTAACTCGAATATCTGTACATTGAGCAGACAGAAGTACCGCGATTAAAAGCGTGTAGGCGTCTGTATGATCGAGAGGCACGGGAGTCTCTGGGTAAAGCTCTTCTAGTCTCTTTGCAATATAGTCAGCTCTTTCTGTTTTAGTCATGACCTAGGAATATACAGATAAATTTGGCTCTTTTGAAGTTGGATTTGGTTGTCACAGCGGGTTAAAACGTATATGTAAGGAGAATGAGTAATATTAAGCAAACAACCTCCCTTAGAAATTATCAAGTTGGTGTAGCAAAGATCCTTGAGTTAGATGCTACGCAAGATTTTATGACTGAACTTCTCGACGAGCTCCATGAAAATGTATCAAAAGATGAGTTAGGAGATGATGCGGCCATTAGCTTTAATGGAGAAATAGAAAAGATAAAGGGGAAATATGAAGAGTTCCTTCAGTTTACTGGGGCCTTGGACCTTACTTATTATACTCACGATATTATTACCAATGAGGTCATGACTGATCGGCTTGAGCAAGAAGTTAAATGCCTTCTGCTTACAAAAGAAGTTGGTCAAAAGCTTCAGATGGAAGATGAAATCGAAATTGAACTTAATGGAGAAGAATACGATCTTTACTTCTTAGATGAAGATGATTGCTTTAATATTAAGGATGTTCTTCATGAGTATATTTATCTGAACAAAAATAACTATCCAAAACAAGCTACTGAATCACCTGCAGAAGATTAATCCCTTTAACTGATGATGAATTCTTAAACCAGCCTAAGTATTTCTTTAAGCTTACTTCTACAACCTCACCTGTGGTGCTCGCGTGAATCATGGTAGGAACCCCATTCTTCTTCAATAGAAATCCTTGGTGAGAAACAAGTAGGTTCGTCCCTACTTTATATTTCATATTCCAGTTAGGCCTAACAATATTTATAATATAGACACCATTTAAGTTTTCTTGAAATCCTTCCCAGTCATTTAAAAGATCCTTTATGACTAAATAGGGGAGTTCTACATTTTCAATATCAAAGTTTTCACCTAAGGATTGAAGTTGCTTTACCCTTTTTCTTTTCTTTCTATTTGAAAGCTCAGGTAGTCTTAGGCGAGATAGATTATGGGCCTTGTACCAAGAGGGTAAGTCGATCTGAGCACTGGCCACATCTTGAAACTTCACAGGAAAATCAGGAGTGGACTCTAGATAATAACCATTATTTGTGTTCTCAGGTATCCAGCTTTGACTGGTTATATGTTTTCTTGAAGTATAAGAAATCTTCGCGTTCTTATAGCGAAGCTCTAAAAGATGATTTTCAAATTCACTTTTGTTGCTAGATAGAGAAAGTGCCGTTACCGTTTCAACAAAGGTGGTGCAATCAAAAGTATCAAAACGATAAAGCGGGTCTTGGTCAAATTGGCCTTTCTTTCCTTCACCTAGGGGGCCGCCTTTTCCATATGGTAAGCCTAAGAATTGCTCGGTCCAATAATAGATTTTTTGATGAGTCGATAGTCCGTTTAGGCTTGCTAATTTATCAAAGACTTCAGAAGCCTCTAAGCCTGAAGTCAAAAATAAAAAAATAAGCCAATATACTTTCATATCTCTTCCAATTGATTAGAGGCCGAAAATACCTTAATTTAAGGATTTACGGCCATATAATTGAAATTTCTATAGGTCTGTAATTTCGGCTTCAAAAAGCATGGCGAAGTGATCTGAGGTCTTTAGCTCTCCTAGGACCCAAGCGTCCTTGATTTTAAGACCTCTTACAAAGCTATAATCTATTATAGCACGGCTAAATTTAGATTTTCTTCTCTTATCATTTCTAAAGAGAACAGGAACTAGTCCATGCTTATGCATTCCGCTAACCATATGATTTAAACGCTCTTGATTCTTTGAATTAAAGTCTCCCGCAAAAATAACAGGTCCATCATGTTTACTTATATGCTCTAAACATTGGTCCACATGTCTGGCAAATGCGGCGTCTCCGGCCATATTCATACCATGAATATTTACAATAAGAAGTTCTTTATCAGTTCCCTCAATAGGGTAGTATCCGATTGTATTTGCTTTAGGAGTCTTTATTATAGGCTCAAGGTCAGTGGTTCTTTCTATAAGGACATAGTTTGGTTCTACGTTACTTCCAATGACAGTACCTGTTGGGCGATCACCTTTCTTTTTTGAGCGGGCGATAAATGAATACCCCATATCAAAACGATGTCCCGGAAAAAACTCAAAGGCTCTTTCCATAAGTCCATTTCTACTTCCTTCTTGAAGCATGAAAATATCGGTATCTCTTCCATGGTATACAAAGTCGTTTGTAAATCCTTTCTCTTTAGCTTTTAAGATATTCCAGACAAAGACTTTGACGTGATTAGGGTCTAAAGCTCCTTTGCTTGCCTTCCCAAAAGTCACATGACTATCTTCGATCTTTGGAATAAAGAATTTCTTTTTTATCCAATCTTTAAAACCGGCTTGTGCAGGTGTAAAACTAAGAGCAATTGTAAGCGCAGGTAAAACCATCCAGGTTTTCATATAATCCTCCATTAAATGAACATACTTGCTTGTCGTTCATCTTGTTCTGGAAGGTTAATGAGCGGGGGATGGTAGCTAGGAAAGAGTAAAAAATGCCCTAAAAACTAGTGTCTTTAGGGCATTATCGTATTGAAAAACTTCAGTCAGGTTTTAAATTAGCCGTTGATTGAAGCATTATAGATTTCTTCTAATGGAGCAAAGAAGCCGTCCCAAGCAGGAAGTGTTTGGTTCCATAAGAAATCTGGACGATCTTCAGAGATCCATTCTCCGCCGATAATATTTCCCTGGGCGTTTAGCTCTAGGGTATAGCGGTACTCTTTCACGTAAGATGAGTTAATCGCTGAAGTCTCTAGCCAAGAATGAGCGATCTCAACTGTGTAGTACATTTTTGTTGAAACAGTAATTTCTTTTACAGTACCTTTTGCAGCCCTCTGTGAAGCACCATCTTTTACACTTAGTACTCTTGTATCGTAGCCGTGGACCGCTTGGTTCCATACTTCAAGATCTCTCGTAACGTCAGCAATAAAACCGGCATCCTTAAGAGCAATTTGGTTTGTTAGAACAATATGAAAAGCTCCTGCGTTAGTGTCTTCACATTCACCGTTGTCCGCAATTCTTTCATATTCAACCTGAGTCATTTCTCCCTTTTGAACCTTTCTCTTAAGCTCAGCTAGGTCCACATTACATCTTCCACCTAAGAACTGAGTCTGGGCATTATTATGATGAAGGTGGTAAGTAAGAAGAGCTTTTAGGTCTGAAGCTCCAAAAGGAATTTCCATTCCATTTGCACCTGTAACAGTTACGGCCTTTGGGTTTTCAAAAAGAATAGTTGCAGGGGCCCAAGCGTGACATAGTCCTTCCCAAGTAGGGATTTTAAAAGATGAGTCATACTCGCTTGATCCAGGAATTGTTTTAAGAACATTTGTTCTATTTCTCTCATAGGTTGTTAGGGGAAAGTCTGTTCTTCCTAAAAATAGGTCGTACTTTTCTGCAGGAGAAAGCTTTTTTAATTCTTCTAGTGACAGCTGCTCTACGTTTTTTTCGAATTTATACCCGGCTTTTGTTTGAGTTGTACCTCTTTGATTCCAGCGATAAGTAATTCCACCTTTAAAAGTAGGCCAATAGTCGCCGCTCCAAGGAGTTGTTGAAAGCTCACCAGTTTTTGGAAGCTCTTCAAATTTAACATTGTAGTCATAAGTTCTAGTGATGTAGTCATAACCCATATTTCTTGGGCTGTTCTTTCTATCCCATGCTCTTTTTTCTTCAGATGAATGGGCAGTAATGCTGCTTAGTAGGATAAGTCCTGTGATAAGTTGAATCTTCATTTAATACCTCTCTTAAGTTGGCTAATTTAAAACTGGCTCTTTCTAACAGGAGGCGACATTTAAATGAAATTAATGTTTGTAAGGATAGTTGATAAGTTCTGCTAATGACGCGTATTTTCGTAGTGATTTAAGGGAGTTAGCATTTATAGAATAATGATAAAGACTCTATCTATTAATTAGATAATCTAAATGTAGAAATTACACCGTAGTGATCTGATAGGGGCTTAGGTCCGTCCATATTTACTTTCGAATTAAGGAGCTCAATAGCACCTCTATAGAAGATATAATCGATTCTCTTGCCTTTACGAGGGTCCTTATGGCCATTGGTAAAACCATTTATCTGATGGTCTGTTGGGGTTGGAAGTGAGCTAATATAATTAGCATAGCTATCCTTTAAGCTCATTAGCTTTTTAAACTCGCGGTAATTGTCCTGCATGGGGTGAGTATTCATATCGCCGATTAAGATCACTGGGTTCAGGTTGGAATTCTTGCTGATAAAATTAGCGGTTTCCTTAATCTGAAGCTCTCTAATTGAATCCTTTCCTGCGGCATTGAGGTGGGTATTATAAACGTCTAACCTAAGTCCTGGTCCTAAATTCAGTCTCGTAAAAAGAACACCTTTCTTGGCGAAACAGTCGGTTCCAGCACATTTTGAAAAGCTCATAGTTTTAGTTTTTTCAATCTCAAATTTACTTAAAGTCAAAAGCCCGGCACCTGTCTTAAGGAAACCTCTTTTATTAAATTTGGCAA
Source organism: Halobacteriovorax sp. (assembly GCA_002720865.1). Taxonomy (GTDB): domain Bacteria; phylum Bdellovibrionota; class Bacteriovoracia; order Bacteriovoracales; family Bacteriovoracaceae. Next base: position 17,114 of record PBIO01000011.1, on the reverse strand, counting down.
AGTGTAAGTACTCCCCCATTTTCTCTAGTGGTTTAGAGCTTCTGGTAAAAGCTTCTTGAATACCAATAATATCTGCCTTGGTTTTTACTAGAGCTTCGGGAATCTTCTTTTTAAACCTGGCTGGTTTTCGAGGTAGTGGAAAAGGTCTGCCCCAAATATTGTAGGACATAACTTTTAATTCAAGGGCACTAGTTGGTAATGAAATAAGGCTTACTATAAAAATAGTAATAAGTTTTTGCGATAGATCCATGACGGAAATATGGCATGTTTAGGAACGGAGAGTCAACTTAGCTAACTAGCTTTAATTTCGTCTTTTTATTCTGATTTATGGCCTCTTTTGTCTTATCTTTCACGGCCCCCATAACATGGGCAATAGGCCTAAAGTCCTCTGGGTAAAAGCATTGATAGGCTTGGCTAATTAGGCCGGTACATCCTACACCGAGAATTATATTTCTGATGGCCAGAGCATCTTCATCACTAATTTTATCTGAATCACTATGGGCCAGAATTCCTCTGAGTTCCAAAATCTTGTTATCTTCGAGGGTCTTTTGAAGATCACTTGTTACCCAGCGTAGAAACTGCTTATGTTTCCCAAACGCCCTAGCAAAGTTAAGGCGATTACTTTTCGAGGCTTTTTGAACAAAATATATAATTTGATTGATAGAAAAGTTTTTATGAAATTGTGAAAGAGGGATAGCCTCTGAATCAAAGTCATCTAATAAAATTTTGGGAGGCATGACATGAGGATTTACAAAAAACTCATCAGCAGCGCCTTGCTTTTTAAGATGATGAAAAACCAAATCATTTAAAACAATCTCTAAAGCTTTTATATAGCTAAAGGCAACTTTCTTTAAGTTATGATGTCTGTTTTCAGACATATCAATTTCAGCGGATTCAATTTCGTGCTTAGCGGAATGGGGAATCTTATTATACATGGACTCTGGAAATGCATAGTTATGAATTGTTTTAATAACTTTTGATAGACCAGTATTATTAATCGCTTGATTCTCTTGCAGAATTAAATGAGAACATTCTGTGGTGTCTAGCTCATCAAAATAATGCTCGTCTGCTAAATCCTGTAATATCGCTGGATATCTTACGGCGGTAGTGAAGGGAGAAACTTCATGGATTTTTAAATCCATATACTCATTATCTATATAGAGCTCGCTTAACTTATTAGCTGTCGATTCATAAGTGTATTCTAATAATGTGAAGTCAGATAGCTTGAACCAAATTTCAACATTTTTATCTTTATAGATATTTAGAGTTTTAAAATCTTTTCCTATTGTTTTATGAACGCTTTCAACTTTTCCAACCCAAACATTCTTAAAATCACTTATATAAAGATGAGTACTGACCCCATTTTCCGAGTTTTGTTCAATAACTTTTTTAAATTTTTCGTGATCAACCTTATGATCCCTATCCTTGGCAATGAACTTTCCCCAATAAGCATAGGCTTTCTTATCCTTCTTAACAGCTTCTCTTAAGTACTCATAGAACTCATGAGCCTGAGTATAGTCTGGTTCTATATAGTCATTTAAATGAGGATTGAATGTTAAGTAAAAATGATGAGCTGAATACACGGTATTCTCCTTTTAAGTATTATCGGTCAAACTCAGCTTTATCCTGAGTCTTTTGTTTGGGTATATAGTGATTTCGGTGCCTTAGGCTTAAAAAAAATCCTATGTTACAATTTCTGGTGTTTTCAGGAGTTTAATTATGAAGATCTATCTAGTGAGACATGGACAGGCCGTGGGGCCAGAAATAGATCCAGAAAGACCACTTACAAAGCAAGGAATTGCGGAGGTGGTTGCATTGGCCAAGCAAATTAAGAGAAAAAGTTTTGGAATTGATGAAATCTGTCATAGTGGAGTTTTAAGGGCAAAGCAAACAGCTGAGATTCTTCAAAAAGAGCTCGGGGGGAACTTACCTCTTTCACAAGTGGATGATTTACTTCCCGGTAGTGAGCCAAAAATTTGGGCCGAGAAGTTAGAACAAGGAAATAAGAATACAATGCTTGTGGGGCATATGCCATATATGGCCCTTCTTGGAGAACTTCTTATTGAGAACGAATCTTCTTTAGGCTTCTCAACAGCGTCCATGATTTCCTTTGTCTACGAAGAAGATGGCTTTAAGCTCGATTGGAAGTCTCAATGAATAAAAAGCATAACTAAGCAAAGTGCATCAATTAGGTAAAGAAATTTCGGTATTTCCTTATGTTTGCCCATGATTAATTTACATAGGGTATAGCTTAAGAATCCCCATATAATTCCATGAGAAATAGAAAAAGTGAGCGGTATAAGTATCATTGCAAGAAATGCTGGAATAGCCTCATCGAGTTGATCCCATTTTATTTTTAATACCGGAGCCATCATAAAGGCACCAACTAGGATAAGAGCTGGTGCTGTTGCCTGAGCTGGAATCATTGAAAGTAGTGGAGATAAAAATAAAAATGGAAAAAAGAGAAGACCCGCCACCACTGCCGTTAGGCCCGTTCGTCCACCTGCCTGTATCCCCGCCGCCGATTCTATAAAGCTAGTTGTTGGTGAGATTCCAACAATACCTGAACAGGTCGTGGCAACAGCGTCCACAAGAAGAGATTTTTTCATTCTTATAGGTCTTCCATTCTCGTCTATTAAGCCCCCAGCCTGGGAAACTCCAACAAAAGTAGATAACGTATCAAAAAGATCAGTGAAGACGAGACTGAAGATTGCCGGATAAAGAGACCACTTTAAAGCCCCGAGAAAATCAAGTTTTCCAAAGAGAGAAAAGTCCGGATAAGCAAAGATTCCTTTGAAAGAGACAAGAATTTGATCTCCATATAATCTACCAATGGGGATAAAAATTATGGTTGTTATAATAATCCCAAAAAGGAGGCCTCCTTGAATTTTCCTAAGAACAAAAAAGCAAGTAATGGCAAATCCAATAAAAAAAGAAACAGTAATAGGATTAATCGGACCCATCGTTACTAGTGTTGGAGCGCTATCAATTACCATTCCCGCATTTTTAAAGCCGATAAAGGCTATAAAAAGACCAATCCCACAGGCAACGGCCTTTTGTAGACTTAGGGGAATGCTATCTATGATAAGCTCCCTAAGTTTAAAAATAGAGAGCAATATAAAGATAACTCCAGACCAAAAGACAGCGCCTAGAGCAGTTGGAACTGGAACCTTCATTCCAATTACGAGGCTAAAAGCAAAGAAAGCATTTAGCCCCATGCCTGGCGCCAGGACGATAGGATTATTGGCATAAAGACCCATGGCAATACTACTAAACATACTGATTAAAACAGTGGCCGTAAGTAGAGCGGAGTATTCTATGCCTGTTGCAGAGAGCACTCCTGGGTTGACTACAATAATATAAGAGCAGGCTAAAAAACTGGTAATTCCCGCAATCACCTCTGTTCTAATTGAAGTATTAAAATCATCTAGTTGAAAGAAGTTCTTAATCATAATTAATCCTTAAGTCGTGGTTCTAAATATTATATGTAGGATGAATTCGCTTAGCCATCTATTCTTGGCAGTTTTCAAGCAATTTTCTTAAGAAAAGCTATTGAAATTAGTGGACCTTGAGAAAATTAACTTTTCCTATAAGGTGATTGAGTCGGAGGGTCTGGGCAATGAATATTACGAGAAGAGACTTATTTAAAAGCTTTTACTCAAAGCGAATCTACTTTATTCATAAGCGTGAATCCTTCAAAGAGAATGTTGTAAAGCTCTCAACTTTGAGAAGCCTTATGAATGTAAAATGTAGAGACTGGGAAAGCACTCCAGTTAGCTATCTTTCGGCTAAAGAGTCACTTGCAGTTGGCATTATGCTTTTTGTTAAAAAGTCATACAGGGGTAAAAAGTATATCGAAAGAGCTATTCAGTATTGTGAGTATGCTTATATGGAAACAAAGGACCTAGAGCTTTCTTATCTAGGTTCCTTGGCTCTTGGAATCTTGTATTTTGAATTAGCCTTGATTGAAAAAGAAGACAAAGTTCAGCAAGATAAGCTTTTCAAAACATCGACGGCCTACTTGAAGACCGCCGCTGAGCTAGCACCGAGTGATGATCATAGCTGCTTGTATCACGCCGTTGTTCAGAGAGGTCGAGGAGTTGATTTAGAGCTCGTGGCAAAGACCCTAGTAAGGGCGTCAAAGGTAACAGATTCTCCAAGGTCCATTTACCAGCTATTGATCAATATTTATAGTAAGCTCAATATGGAAAAGGCGGCTACCTTTTATCATAATAAATTGGAGTTGATTGAAGAGGATGAACCTATTATTGGCCGATTGGCTGCATAGGAGAAAATAAAAAATCAAAATGTTTTAAAACCTTTGGTCTAAGCTTTAAACTTTTCTTAAGTTTGTTTTCTTTTATTTTTTTGATTAGTTTTCCTAGTTTTATTTTCTTTAATTCTAAATCTTCTTTGGTCCAAATTTTGTTAGCTAACACTCTTAAACGTCTTCCACAGGACTGATCTTCACACAGGTTATAAAGATTTTCCGGATGGGCACCCAACTCATAAATCTCATCGTAGGTTGGTCTCTTTGCCAGTTCAGGGAGTTCTCTCTTGAGCTGTGCTTTAATTGTTGTTGGAAGAAATAAAAAAGCATCGAGGAGTTTTAGTTTCTCCAATACTGATAGCTTGGAGGATAAAGTAAGAGCAGCATGACTCGGCCATTTCTCTACCTGGTAAAAGTCATCTGAGGTTCCATTTTTTTTAAGGCTAAGTAGGGACCTAATCTTATTTTTTAAAGGCTCTAGTCCTTCTATTGTAACTTTAGGGAAAGGGCTTAAGAGAGATTTTTCAAAATAGGTTGGGATTTTAATTGGCATTCTACCAGCAAAGAGAAGGCTCCCTCGGCTAGGGAATCGAGATTTTTTAAATAATTTAACGAGAGCTCCGGCACAGTTGTTCCCTAGAAATTTATATTTTCCAAACTCATCTGTAAAAGCTACTTTTAGTTTTACTGGTTCTATATGAACGATTTTATTATTGTCCACTAAGTTCCAGCCTACGATAAATTTAGAATCTGAACGTAAAATCGGTAATAGTTTAAACTTGTTACTTAATTTAAGTTTTTTCGCTCTTTTTAAGGCTCTTTCTTTTGCTTTTAAAATTTGTTTTTCATCTAAAATAGTTTGGTTTTCCTCAAGCTTGTTCCAAGCATTCGATAAGACTAAAATAAGATCAGACCTCATTTTAGAATCGCTTGGAATAATATGTCTTTCAAGAGGACGATTTTCATTTTTAATATAATCTTGATTAAACTCCCTAAACTTTTTGAGAAGTGGGAAAACTGGATAGCCGCCAAAGACACCTCTTCTATTACTAATCCTAGGCCCATCCAAATCTGCAACAAAGCTAAGGACTAGATCGTTTCCTGGGCTTCCAAGTTTATCGACAAATCTTAAAAGTGTATGACCGAAACGACTTTGAATTCTTGATTTTGAACTTGCAGCTACAATTAGTTCGAGTCCTATAATTTGGTCTTTCTTAAGTCTCTTTAGAAGTCTTTTGAAGTTCTTTTGATTATTTTCAATTATAGTTTGTTGTCTAACAGTAAAGTAGGCAATCCTATTTTGCGCGTCTTCATTCATTTGCACTTCGTCGGCAATTGAAAGATTGGCAAAAAAAGTCAGTACTAAAAATAGCTTAAGCATCCATAATTCCACGGTTTTCTAGTGTTCTTTCGTAGCAACAGAGCTTTGTTATTGGCAATGGAGAGTGAAGAAATGATAGGGTCTAAATAGCTGAATTCTTAGAAGTCTAAAAGGCTTTCGGCTCTTTTTTGCCCGATAAGCTTAGGAGCAGTGGAGTGAAGCTCCTGTCCCGATAGGATCTTTTCATAATACTCAAGATAGGCTTTTGAATGCTTCTCGATAGAGAACCTTTCTTTTGCCGTTTCGCGAATTTTTCTAGGATTAAACTTTTTGGAATTATCTGTAGACAGGTACATGACGAGTTCCTCGAAGTTCTTACAGATTATTCCGAGCTCTTCAGTAACAAGCTCAGGTAAACTTCCATAGGGAGAACCTATAACAGGGAGTCCCATGGCCATAGCTTCAATAATGGCTATTCCAAATGGCTCCTCCCATCTTACTGGAAAGAGTAAGGCATCGCAGTTTTCCATTATTGAGAGTTTTTCTTTTCCACCAACAAATCCATGTGATTTTATTCGAGGCCAAGGGAAAAGACTTCTTCCTCCTATGATCTCTAAGTGCTTTTTAGTTCTTCGGCAGGCGCGAATACAATGCCTTAAATTTTTTACACGCCAACTTCCTTTAGCAAGAAAGAGAAATCGATTCCAATTAATTTCTTTATCTTCATTAAAAGGGTACTCACTAAAGTCCAAGGCATTATGAACAAATTCTTTTGCACCGTGAATCTGGGCATGCCTTTTTGAGACAAAAACCGAGTTTGGTAAAAAACGCTCACCTAGTTGTCCATTCCCATGAACAGTGCATAAAGTGGGAAGACCACTTCTTACTTGGTGGTTATAGGATAAATGAGCAATATCGGTATCTAAGGGGATTAACCTTTCCCAGTCGAGATCAGCATTGGCATAGGGGATATGTTCTATTCCAAATTTTTTAACATCTGAATCAGGATGACCTATGAGAACAACTTTATGTCCGAGCCTTGAGAGTTCAACCATATGCCAAAATACGATTCTTTCTATTCCGCCGTAAGTTTTTACAGGAAGTGGGGTAGCGCAATGAAATACGATCTTCACTCGATGGCCTTATTTTCTTGGAGTTCTTTTATTTTGGCGTATTTTAAAAAGGCACTAAGGGCATTGATCGTACAAATAACAAGACCATACCTTCCGTCTAAAATACCAAGCTTAAAAAAGTAATCCCTGAAAAACTTTAGAATTCCTCTGGAAGTTGGTTTTAAAAATGAACTTCTTACACCTCTTGAGAAAGCTTCTTTAGCAGCAATAGTCGTAAAATTATTCGTTTGATTTACATGGGAAGAAATAGATGGGTAACTATAATGTAAGATGTCGCCAGCAAGATGGTTGGTAACAGAACCTTCTTTCATTTTTATAATGTCGTGGGGGTTTGCTCCACTCCATCGACCACTATCCTTTCTCCAAAGTCTAAGTTTTCTATCTGGATACCAGCCGGAATGTTTAATCCATTGACCGCAATAGTTTGTACATCGATTAAAGTAATAACCTTCTCCAATCCAATTCTCTTTTACTTTTAATATATTTTTTTGGAGGACTTCATCTAATGCTTCGTCACCATCGATAGAAATAACATAATCATATGTAGCTAAATCTAAGGCGAAGTTTTTTTGCTCTATATATCCCAAAAACTCTTGCTCAACTAACCTAACTCCAAAGCTCTTACAGATCTCTACTGTTTTATCAGTGGAGAATGAATCGACCACAAGGATTTCATCTGCGAGCTCTTTAACAGAGCTGATGCAACGAGCTATGTTATTCTCTTCATTGAACGTTATAATGACAGCTGATATTTTGACCATCGAGGACTCGATTCCTTCGAAAAATTAGTTGCTTATATGTCCTCATTATCGCCAAAAAACATTCTTATTGTCAAAAACAGAGCAATGGGCGATTCCGTAATGGGGCTTTCAACGATTAGCTATATAAAGTCACTTTACCCCCAAGCAAAGCTTTATTATGCCATTCCTTCTTGGATGACCCCCCTCTATAAAAATGTTCAAATTGATGCTGACGAAATTATTCCTTTAGATTTAAAGAATCTTTTTGGCTGGTGGAAACTTAGAAAAGTCTTGTTCAATAAAAGTATCGACCTTATTTACGAAATGCATCTATCCGGTAGAACAGAGAAGTTTTTCAAGCTCTATCAAAAAGTCTACAAGATACCTTATTTCTCCCACAATCATCATTTAAAATCAGGTGGTAAAGTTTTTGAGCAGGGGAAAATTAAGGCCTTGATTCAAAGAGACCTCGATGGGGCCTGGTCACATTTAGATAGGGAAGGAGCTTATCCAAGCTATTTAGATTTTAAACCCAAAATGAATTTGAAGGTATCTTTTAAAAATCAAATTATTTTGGGAGTCGTTGCAACGAGAGAAACAAAGATGTGGCCACTAAAGCATTATGTTGAATTGAGCCACTTGATCTCAAAGAACCATCCTGCTGCCAGAATTATTATTCCTCTTTCAAAAAGTGAGAATGATGTAAAAATACAAAAAGAATTAGAAGCAATGGGACTACCAAAACAAGCAGTGTTTATCCAAGACGACTTATCTGAATTACCAGACACGCTTTCTGGTTCTCAACTTTATATTGGAAATGACACTGGCCTAAAGCATATCTGCGTGGCCCTTGGAATTAAAACCTACACTTTTTTCGGACCAGAACCACCTCTTGAGTGGCACCCTTATAATATAGAGGAGCATCCCTATTCTTATATTGATGGTCTAGAATGTAGAACAAGAACACATCATTATTGTGGTCTTCATTATTGTGATTCTATGATTTGCTTAAATCAAGTCACGGCCAATGAAACCTATAAAAAAATCTCAGACTTTTTAAAATAGAAAGGTTTTAAATTTGAAAATATTTGGTGATATTAAAAAATTAGAAAGTTTACCACCTACTAAAACATTACTAATGGCTGATCCGAAATATTATGAAGTTTCCTACGCTATAAATGTTCATATGATAGATGAAAAAGGGGAGCTAAAGTCCGTCGACAAATCAGGAGCCTTAAGGCAGTGGCTTAACCTGAAGCGTGAGTTCGAAAATCATAATCTTAAAGTTGAAGTTGTTCCTGCAGCTGCGGGATTGCCCGACCTTGTTTTTACTGCGAATCAAAGCCTCTCCCTACCAGGGGGAAGAGTTTTATTGTCTAAAATGAAGTCAGAACAAAGAGCCCCTGAAGTTGAAAAGCTCAAGTCTTGGTACCAAAAGCAAGGGACCATTAATTTTTATCAAATGGAGAACATATTTGAGAGTATGGGGGATCTTATTTGGTACTCTAGAAAGAAGCTTTTCTTTGGCGGCTATGGATTTAGAACCGATGAACAAGCGCTGGAAGAGATGTATCGAGTCACTAATATCCCAATCATTGGGTTAAAGCTTCAAATGGAAGAGTTCTATCATCTAGATACCTGCTTTTCAGTTTTGGATGAAGAGAGTCTAGCATACTTTCCAGAGGCCTTTGATAAACAGACTAATGAGTTTTTAAAAAGCTGGTTCAAGAATATTATTATACTTGATGAAGAAGAGGCTATTAATAATTTTGCGGGAAACTGTTATTGTCCTGATGGGAAAAATGTGTTTCTTCAAAACGGTTCAAAGAAGTTTGAGAAAAATCTTAGAGAGTTAAACTTTAATCCTGTTGCTGTCGACACGAGTGAATTTATTAAAGGGGGAGGCTCCGTTTTCTGTATGAAGCTTCCCTTATTTCTTTAGAAGTTCTTTTTCTAAGCTTTGCATATTTTTAATCTTATCTCTTAAGAGTAACTTTAGTGAATCTTTAAGGTATTGCTCCAAGTCTTCATCATTACTTCCGGTGTTGGATATGATGAGGTCGTAGAGCTCTCGAGTTTCTTCGGTAACACTTAAAGTGATCTTAAAGTCGCTTAAATAATCATCAATCAAATCTCTAATAAGGCCTGAAAGGTTGATTCCACTTTCATGAATCTTTGAATATTGATCTTCTCTAAGCATGAGACTGACACGTTTTAAGTTTTGCTGAGGCATGTAACCACCTGAAAGTACGTTAGTAGTATATATATTATATCACCTATATATATGCGTAACAACCCATTATTATTTAAAATATCGATTTTATATGTATTGATATGTTGAAGTATATAAAGTTATGTATTATTGTTGATTCAACCATAAGGAGGAACATAGAATGGTTGTTGAAGTTAATAGCATTGATAAAAAGTGGGTTAGGTCAAAAGATGGTTGGCTCTTTGGAGTCTTCGAAGGAATTGGTGAGAGGTATGATATTGAACCAAACCTTCTCCGGGCCGTTTGGTTTTTAAGCCTTTTCTTATTTGGTTCAGGTATTTTTCTATATTTATTAATGAGCATGGTATTGCCCAGAGAGGATAAGCTCGTGGATTTTGAGGAGCCAAAATTTCTTGGAGTTTGTCTAAGGCTGTCTCGAAACTTTGGTGTTGACCTTGGCCTGGTTAGATTAATTACCGTGATGAGTTTCCTGGCCTCTTTTGGTTTAGCCTTTATTGCTTATATCGCTATCTATATCTTTTTGCCTGAAAGCAAAGAAAGAATTTATTTTTAAAATTAGGAGTTAATAATATGAATTATTTTGAACGTATTAAAAATTATTGGTCTTATTTATTTGAAGGCCTGCTTTGGAAAAGAGAAACTGAGAACCCTCGATTATTAATCGAAAGTACTCTTAGAGATTATGCAAGAAAGCAATCCGAAACGAGAAAGTCCTTAACGAGTTTGATTTTTTACAAAAAACAATTGGAAAGCAAGCTTTTAAAGGCCGTCCAAATGCTGGCGTTTTATCAAGAAAAGATTGAGTCGTTTGCAAAAAATAATCGGGATAATGAAGCCTTGGATCTAATGGCAAAGCTTGATTCCCTTACAGAAGAAAAAGACTTTATTGATCAGCAACTGCTAAAACTTAATAAAGACATTGAGCAAGCCCAAAAGATGGAGAATGAGTTAAAAGTCAAAATGATCCTAGCAAGAGAGAAGATGGAAGTTCTTTCGGGCCGAATGGAAGCTATGAAACTTAGGAAAAAATTGAAACAAAACCTCTCCCAAATTACAGTTGGTGCAAAGAATTGGAATGTTGACTCAAAGATAGAGAAACTTGAAAAAGAGGTCTTTAAACTTGAGCTTGAGAACTCAGAATTCTCACAAGAGAGAGATTTAGAGGAGGGGTTCGATGATTGGCAGATAAACAAACAAAGAGAAGCTAGACGAGAAAAGCTTGAAAACCTTAAAAAGAGCTTTGTTAAACCGGTCGATATTAAACAGCTAGATTATATTTGTACTTAGGAGTCAGTGGTGAATAAAGAAAAAAATAGAGTAATGAGCTTAGGTGCTTTGACAATGTTTTGTGTACTATTGAGTTTTAAAGTTGGTGCTGTTGTTTTTGGAGTTTTAACAATTGTAAAGACGCTCAAGTATTGGCAAGATCCAGATCGTCACCTTAGGAACAGAATCTTTGAAGATTCCAAAAGGTGGGAAGTGGAGATTCCTAAATCTTATCTTATTAGAAAAAAACTTTTTTCAATTTACATGAGAATTCAAAAACAAGAAAAAAGAGAGTCTCTATTTATTAGCTCATATTGCTTAATATTAGATGAGTTTTGGCAACAAGCAGCTTTCTTTGAGGCGGAACAAGACTGGATTTCAAACTTGAGCTACTTAGAGAGAAATATTCCAAAAATTAAAGTTGATAAGAACGGTCTAAATGAAGCTTTAAGTGATCTTCAAAACTTGAATTTACAATTTGAGAAGGCTTACGTAAGGATTGAAAGGTAAGAAAGGGGAAAAATTTCCCCTTATTCATAGATATTAAAAGTAAGTCTCCAACCCCTCTGGATCGACCGATAAAGGATTATCCCGGAGGATCAAATGAAAAAGCTAGCAACATTCGTTCTAGGAATATCGACGTTTTTATTTTCATGTGTAGGTGGAAATACTGGTCAAAATCCAGTTATTCCCGGTTTAGACGGCCCACATGTTAATGTCTCAAATACCCATTTGCTAGTTTCAACGGTCTTCAAGGACCTTAGGCTAAATGGAGGCCTTCGTTATCCTCTTCCGAAGCTAAGAGATTCCTACGTCGAGCTTTCCCCAGACCTCCAGTCAAACGGAGTTCTATTGGCCTTTTCTTTTTCTTTAGAAGATATACTTGGAAGAGACCTTGATGATATGCAAATGATGGGACTGCCTGGCGGAAGGCCAATTCCTGAGATTCCAGGAGGAAGAATGCCTGGGATCGCTTTTACGGTACAGCATTTTACCAATATGGTCTTCTATTTAAGTGATGATAAAATGGCTCTGTATTTTCCCTGGAATAATACTATTCCCGACATGGGGTTTGATTATTTTGTAGGAGATAAAAAAATGGGTAGATTCTTTTTTATCTCCCCTGATATATTCGCCAAAAATGCAGGATACTTGCTAATACTCGATATAAATAAAAAGACTAAAAAGCGTCTAAAAAGGCTCCTTCGCTAGGGAATATCCCTAGCCCCTTTCTTCATAGTCTATTACAATTTTGAAATGAAGTTTATTTTCTTATTTTTCTTCCTATTTTCCTTAAATAGCTATTCTCAATTCGAAGAGAGTTCTGTCGACGAGTTAATTGAAAGCGAAGAGTATGAAAAAGCCACTGAAGTGCTAAAAGAAAAAATAAAAGAAGGACCGGTTAATCTACAAGATATACTTTTGCTAGGTAGGATCTACGAAGGCTTAGAGCAGAATAAGAGTGCGATAAAAGTTTATCTCTTTGGTATTCGAAAGTTACATAGTAGTAGCTGGAAAAATATTAAATCAAATAGTGATTTAAAAGAAGTACTACCAGAGCTTAAGAAACCGAAAAAAGAAGCTCTTCTCTTGGCTTATAAAGTTGCTGTTTTATATTATGATTTATTTTTAGTTAGCGAAGCTTCAGATGATTTTAATAGAAGAATTTTAGATACGAGCCTAAAATATTTTTTAATTTGTGATCACTTCGAATTCAATATGCCAAAGACCCAGTACTTTTTGGGATTAATCTACAAAGAATATGAAGACTATAGGCGTTCCTCATTGGCTTTTTACGACGCTTGGAAGCGATTCGAGAAAATTGAAAAGGTCGATACTGAAAGGGACCAGAAATTAAAATTACTACTGGGTGAGTCTCTTATTAATTATGGTCATATTACAAATGGTACTGCTTACCTGAGGGATATTTATTTTAAGAAGAATGGAAGCCGCTATTTAAGGGACTATGCTTCAGAGTATCTCGATGAATTTTTAGGAACAAGTGTTGGAGGGAGTTTATCTTTTTTAGTTGGAAATGATAGCAATGCTATTCTTGGGAACTCAACCGGATTTGAAACGATCAAAGGCTCAGCCTATAATAGCAAAGCTGCAAGTATTTACCTCTCCCATTCTCCAAGTTATTCAAGCTCGTATAACTTCAGCCTTAGTTATTCTGAGGAAATGTATACTGAGGATACGCTAAAGGATAACGATAGTCGTTCTTTAGTATTTACTTCAAACTGGGATTATAAAAAAATTGAAAAAACTATTTTAGGACTGTCTTACTACTTAACCAAAAGTTACGCTAGAGCTGACGTTAACTCGAAATTTAGTCCAGAGAGTGACTCTCACCAGTTTATTTTTGGTTGGACTAGAATTTTTAGGAAAAGTACTTTTAGCCTCTCTCTTCCACTTCAGAGAACTTTTTATGAGTCTGGGGGTAGCACAGATTCTAAAGGGCTAGCTATTGCCTATTCTCCTATCACTTTTTCGGACTATTGGAATCCTTCCATCAACTTTGACTTTAATCTACAGGAAGAGGACCAAGGCTTTGATGATTCGAAAAGCTTTATCTTGTCTTTTTCAAACAGTATGAATTTCTCTAGCTCTATAGGAGTATCGTTAGATTTCTCATTAGAAAATAACTCCAACACTTCGGAAAGCTTAGCCTATACAGAAAGAGTGTTAGAGCTGGGACTATTTTATTCCTTTGAAAAAATTGAGGGTCTAAGTCTTGATTTAAGCATTAGTAGTGAAGCAAATAAACCCAAGGCCGGTACTGCAGACTCACGCCTAAAAACTGGTTTAGGCTTAAGCTATATTTTGTAGGGATTTTAGATGGATAAATACAAAGATTATGAAAAGGTCTTTCACTCTTCTCGTGCTCCATTTGCTTATATCGATTTGAGCTTATTAGATATAAATATTGAGCGTACACTTTTAAGAGCTGGGGACAAGAAAATTCGCATCGCTACAAAGTCAGTTCGTTGTCTTGAGGTTTTAAAATATTTAGAACTAAAGCTTGGAGAGAAAGCAAATGGTTTTATGTGTTACAGCGCGCAAGAGGCTATCTGGCTTTGTGAGAATGGTTTAGATAATCTTCTTATTGCCTATCCCAGTTTGGATAGTGAGAGTATTAGGAGAATTTCAACTCTTACCTCTGAAGGAAAGAAGATCTACTTAATGGTAGATTCCCAGGAACATGTCGACTATTTGGAGAAGCTAAATTTGAGTGAGCCACTCTTACTGTGCTTAGATATGGACTTATCAACTTATTTACCAGGCCTCAATTTTGGCGTTTTTCGCTCTCCTTTAAGAGGGAAAAGTGAGTTCCAAAAACTGCTGAAGCGAATTAAAGAAAGTGGAATATTAAAAATTAAAGGATTAATGGGTTATGAAGCGCAGATAGCTGGTGTAACTGATAACCAAGATAAAAGAATAGTCATGAATATTATCATTTCTTTTTTAAAGAAAATTTCTCTCAAGAAAATTCCAAAGATTAGAGAGTCGTACTTGCGAGAAATTGAAAAACAAAATATTTCTTTAGATTTTGTAAATGGTGGTGGAACTGGAAGTATGGAGTCAACTCGAACCGAAGAAGGAGTAACTGAGATTGCTGTTGGCTCAGGATTCTATTCACCGACACTTTTTGATTCCTATAAAAATTTTAAATATGAACCAGCCGCTGGATTTGCGATCGAAATAGTACGTAAACCACAAGAAAATATTTATACCTGTTTTGCTGGAGGTTATGTAGCCTCGGGAGCAGTTGGTGTAGATAAAATCCCAAGACCTTATTTACCTACTGGTTGTTCACTCATTAGTAATGAGATGGCCGGAGAGGTTCAAACACCTGTGATTTACAAAGGCTTAGAGAACTTGGGGCTTGGCAGTAAAGTTTATTTTCGTCATGCTAAGGCCGGAGAACTTTGTGAAAGGTTCAATAAGGTTTTCCTCGTAAGGGGAGAGAAAGTTGAGCGGGAAGTAAATACTTATAGAGGCGAAGGCAAGTTTTTTGGCTAATTAAATTTTCGAATTTAACTCAAGGCCCTTTTCATAGATTTTATTCATATTTGAAGGGGAGACTTTTAAGTACCAACATATTTTCATTATTTGGTTTAGGATTGCTTGTTTCCATATACCATTTTTTTTAAATCTAATAGCACTCGTCGTCGACGTAAATGGAATAAGAATAGGATGGGACTTGGTCAAAAGTAATTCAGATATGGCCGTGTCTTCAAAAATTTCTATAGTCGGGAGAGCCGATTGATCTTCGAGCAAGTCCTTATGAAAAAATATACAATGGTCTAAATAAAGAATACCTCTGATCTTAGCCCTGACCTGATTAGAGTACCAAGAAGTGAAGTTTAATAAGTAGTGATTGGTATCAAATCTATGAGTTAAGCCACCCCATACTTTTCTTTTACAAGTTTCAAAAAGAGCATCTAGCCCACTACTTTCAATATAGCTTCTTGGGTGGTGGAGTAGAAGGAAAGAGGAGCTTGCCTCTTGGATTCCTCTTGCGATTCGTTCAGCTCTATTGGAATCCTTAAGACTAATAATTTTGACATCATAATTTGAAAGAAATTCAAGACTACCATCATTGCTACCACCGTCGACATAAATAACTTCAATATCTTTTCGACCTTCGAAAACTTCTATCTGCTCACGTATTTTTCCGTTTGAGAAATCATTGTTTATTGGAATGACAATAGATATTTTAGGCATCTTATTCAATTAGGCTAAGAGCGGGTCTAATCTTTTCTTGAAAAGTGTTTTCGTCAAAAGGTTTAATGACAAAGTTCTTAACACCTTTTGAGATTGCCTCAGTTAGCTTCGCCTTATCTAGCTCACCACTAATTATGACAACCTTTGATTTATCGTTGGGATTACTCAAAGAATCAAAATCATCTAATAAAGCAAGGCCATCTTTTTTTGGCATATTAACGTCGACCAGAATTAAGGCGAATTTTTGATTCCTTAGCTTTGTCGCTGCAATTTGGCCGTTTTCAGCAGGTACAATATTTCTAAAAATCCCTAAGTTTTCACAATACATTGTTAAAGTATCGATAACCGCTGGATCATCGTCTACAATTAGACAATCTCTTGGGCCTTCAGGATCTAGTTTCCAATTCGTACTCATTGGATGATTATAATGATGGTGTTAATCGATTCCAAGAAAATTTAATTAGGGGCGGTGCGAAATGGGCATGTTATTGGGATATTACCTTACCGGGATAATCTCTTATATTATTGGAGTTTATTTTATATGCCTTCGTTTTAAAAACTTCTCTTTGATCGACATTGCCTGGGGCCTTGGTTTTGTTCTTATTGTTCTTCTTAGCCTCAACTTAAATCCTAATATGTCAGCCCCTCAATACCTTTTAGGCATCTGTGTCTTTGCTTGGGGAGTGCGGTTATCGGCCTATTTATTTATGAGAAACTTTGGGAAAGAAGAAGACTTTAGGTACAAGGAAATGAGAGAAAGGTGGGGGAGCTCAGCTTCTTTTAAAGCTTTTTATAGAGTTTTTCTCTTACAGGGCAGTTTGATTTTTATTATTGGCTTGCCTATTATTTTGGCCTTGAATGGGGAAAAATCTAGCCTAGGTTTTTTCCAGGTCATAGGTTTTCTTATTTGGGCCATAGGCTTTGTATGGGAGTCTTGGGCTGACCAAGTAAAAAGTAGTTTTAAATCAAATCCGGAAAACTTAAATAGACCCTGCAATATTGGTCCTTGGCGCTACAGCCAATACGCTAATTATTTTGGTGAAGTCTTACTGTGGTGGGGTCTATTTCTAATCTCTCTTCCACACGAGTACTTTTATTTGAGTATTATTTCCCCCGCCTTGATTACTTTTTTGATTATCAAAGTTTCTGGCATTCCTTATCTTGAGGAGAAAAATAAGGACCGAGAGTCTTACCAAGAGTACCGAAGAGTGACGAGCAAGTTTATTCCTAGGGCCCCAAAACCTTAAGATTTTAAAACTGACCTACTTGAATGGTGATGAAAAAAGCCAGGTAAGCAAGGAGCTAACAAGCTTTCGTGGTTATCCAAGTTTTATCGACGCGCTTTAGGGCAGCTGGATTATTTTTAGATCAAAAACAGACCAGTGGGGTTCAAACCTCTATAAATCATCAATTCTAAAAGAGT
>PBIO01000010.1 GCA_002720865.1 Halobacteriovorax sp. | reverse complement strand
AACATCAAATTCTTTGTTAAATTCCCAAATAAAAAAATATGACACTTTCTTATGTCGATAACCAACATCAATTAAGTCATGGATCAGGACGCCTGGTCTTTTTAAATCCAGTTCGTTGTAGGCCACATACTTTTTACCCTTTGTCAGGTGATTTATGTATGTTCTAGCAAAGAAAAATGCGCCTACAATTAATCCTAAAATAAATATGTCTTCACTGTACCTGGGCAGGATTTCTTTTTTAATTAAGACAAAAATTGTCGTGTACAGAACGGTTGCTATGAGGGAGTCGAAAAAATAACTACTTCTTATATGTTTTATGGTGATCTGGATAAACCTAAGGATTGTGAATGATCTTCCTTCAAACAACTTGGTTGCTTGTGCGCCTATATATACATTAGTAAAATCAATAAAGGCTATTTGGACAATAGCAAATACCTTCACCATGCCTATAGTTATACTCATATCGGCCAATCCGGAAACACCTTCTGCTACTGCTGAAAGTATAATTACGAATAACACTCCCTGTACGAGTGTTTGAAATGCGTCAGAATTTCTAAATCCGAGAGTATTAAATGCCCGCTTAAGTTCGTTTAACTCGTTAGGACCTGGGTTCCCACCGTCTACATAGTCAGAAAAATTTATGCGACTAAGTTTCCAGATCCACAATCCAAAAAAAGTAATACAGGATCCAGTAAGGAGAGAGTTGATTATTGAGGTGTATGTACCTAAAAATTCTGATTTTCCCAATAGGGAATAGATTAATACACAGTTGAATACTGCTAACATCTCAAAGATTCTGGCCTGCCAGTATTTTGGGGTAAGGTTTGAGACGATTACTTATCCTTGGCTGAAATGTCTCCCTCTAGGAGTTTCCTGGAATATCTATTGCTAATGATGCCGAAAAGGCTCACATTTTCATTATGAATATCTTTCTTGGCCTTCTGTTGATTTTTAGTAAAACTCTTTAAACGGTAGATTTTATTCCCTGTTTCGCTTGCAAGGCTCCTCATGGTGGCTTTGCTTATTTTTCCTTGAGAATACTCATAAACCACTTCATCCCAGTTGATTTCGCCGCTTAAAACGCCTGACTTTAACTTATCGAGCTCATTATTCTCTACAAGACTCATTACCAAATTCTCTTCTGGATCATTAGTAGAGATTCCAGAGGTATTTTTAACAACCTTACCGGCGAGAGAATCTGAAGAACCTGTTTCATTATGGCTTCTTAGGTTGTTGCCTAAATAATTAGAGTCATTCTTTTGATTAGAGTTATTGAGCCTTGTAGTTGTATCTCTTTGGGAGAGATCGTTTATTTTACTTCTTGTACTTTCATTTTTACCTGAAATAACAGACTTTAAAGAAGATATTTTTAGAGCCGAGGAATCTTGAATCGAGCCACCTCTTCTATTTAAGGTTGGGCTATTTTGGGATCTCAGAGTGGCGATCTTCCCCTCAAGATCACTTTTCTCGATTCCAATTTCACTTAGAAGCCTAGATACTTCGTCCTTTGTGTGGTTATTGTGCATCATCACTAGGTTAGAATTTTTTAAAGAGTCTGCACAAGGATCCTTAACCTCCCCAAGACTCGATAGCGAAAAGTCAAAGCCATTAGAGTAAATGGCATTAAACTTAGAGTAATCAACAACTGATAGGTTGTTATGCCTATTGAAGTTTGATGAGCACTTTCTATAGAGCGAATCATAATTGGGAAATGCACTTAAGCTCTTTGCCAAATTATTCAGTAGATGAGTTTTAAATCTACTTCTAGTCCCAGCCATCGCAGTTTTTTTATCTCTAAGTGAGTTTGAGGCAATTAAAGCACTTGATTGAATGTTTCCATTTGCGACCTTTGCCTTTACTTCATCTCCATATTTTTTAAAATCATCCCCTTGTTTCTTTCTAAGTTGAGCTTCTTCTTTTCTTAAATTGTCATATTTGGCTATTAGCTCTTCACATTTAGAATTGTCAGCGGATTCGACACCTTGATACCTACAAGTAATTTTTTTATCTTTACTGGAGGTCACAGACTTTCTATTGGGATCCATTCTCTGAAAATTATTAGGATCGAGGTAAGAAACCATGGCTGCACATTCATTGATCTTAGTAAGCAAATTCCTGGAAGCCTTGGGCACATCGCCATTATCAATTGAAATAGGGGTTTTCAATAATGCACCTAGATCGCGCCAAGATCCCCTAAAAAAAGCATGGGGATTGGCCCCGCCTTCCTGTACCTTTCTTGCTACTACATCCAAAGGCTCACTCGATAGGGCCTGACAATTTTCGAGATCAGAGTTTCCTGTAAATTTTGCTTCACCCTTATGATTGACGACGTTATTTTTACTTTTAAACTTGGTGGGGATATTTTTATTTTTCCGTTCTATCAATTTGGGAACAAATTTAGCGGTCAATGCACCTATCCCAAGAATTTTAGCATATTTCCAGATTCTACTCATATCAGTAGCTTTTTCTAGTGGCAGTTTTCCAGATAGCTGAGTCTGAGGAGTGTTCTGAAAATGTGTGGATGTTGATATGTCATCTATTTCAGTTTCTAAATAAGAGGGGAGTAGGGCACCTCTACCGCCTTTGGCAATGGCCACGTGTTGAGGGCCCATTTTATAATTTTTTAACAAGTTTTTTGTATTATGATGTACAAATATCACGGATCCGTTCTGAAGAATGTTGATTAATTTTTTAACAACTCTTTTTCTAACTGTTAAACATCCTTTAGATTTTCCAACCATCCTTAAAATTGTCGCCCAGAGCTTGTTTACATAAAAACCAGAATGAAAAACTATTGCCCTAGATCTTACGTTAGTATTTTGCCCTGAGGTTATACCATCCAACCTCATAGCGTCTCCGAATCTGTTAGACCAATACCTCTCTCCTGTGATGTAGGTTCCAAGAGAGCTCTTAAATGAATTTGGCGTGTTTGAGAATGTCTTTGCCTTCCAATATGAGCCAGATCCTTGACCATGAGAAACAAGTTCTGTGGCAATTACTCTAGGATTGCTAAAAGTTACATCCACGATGACAAATCTTTCGCTTCCGGAAATCTTATTAAAATCAACAAAGCCGATTATGTTTTTTTTAGCCTTACCTTTAACTTTTAAGTGAAGAAATTCTTTATATGAGAGCAGAAACTTGTCGAATAATATTTTCTCTTTGGCCAGTCCTGCCCTGGTGTAAATATTAGAAGCATATTGTTGAATCTCCACATCCGGTGGAATTGTAGATTGCGCAAAACCACATAGGCTGATGATAAAAACTAAAATGGGAAGAGTGTACCTATAAGGGGAGATCATTCGGACTCCGCTAGTTCTTCATCGGGAACAGCTTCTATCAAGTCAAGCTTTTTAAAGCCGGTTATAAAATACCTCTTAGAAATAATCTTAAAAATTGATTTACCTGTGTCCTTCTCAATATCATTAGTATTAAGCACAACAACGTCATCGTCTGGCTCTTGAAAGTCATGGGAATGGTTCACCTCTTCTGTGAACGAATCCAGTGAGTCATTATTACTTCGTTTTTTATTCAATGACCCTTTACCTGATCCAGAAAATGTTATCCCTGACTTTTTAGGAATCTCTATATTGCCGTTTTCAGCACTTTCAATATACTCGTCTGAAGGTCTGAGGCTCTGGGCCAACTCTTCTAGGCTTTGCTTTGCCTTACCCATAGAATCGCTCTTGTTGTAAGCTGACTTAAGAAATTTTCTCCTAAAATCAGCCAGCAATGGATCTCTTTTTCTTTTTTCAAGAGCATCCTTTTTGGCGAGTTTTCCAAGTTCTGCTCTTAAAAATCTTTTGGCCTTTATTGCGTTTTTAGAAAATTCGGATGTGTCCAGGTCAGAGAAACCATAACGCCCACTAGCCAAAGCGTTTATTGCATTTACTGCACCATCAACACCAAACGAGGTCCCCAGACCTCTCAGTTCGTTCTTATTCATTGATACCTTTAAGCAAGAGTTTTCGTTCTTAGTATCGAGAATCTGTCTGCATTTACAATCTCTATCGACCTGACCGTTTTTCATCACACACACTTTTTTCTTCAATTCTTTATTGAGGGTTGTGTAATCTTTTGGTGGAACGAAAAGACTTTTCTCCACCCCTTCCCAAAAGTTATTACAGATATCTGAGTTTGTTCTATTCTCATTCTTAGACCCATCCTCGTTATAGCAATAACATTCCGGATCTGAAGATATCTGCTCTCTCTGCTCGGGGGAACAGTACCCAGCTGATGCGGTTTTGAATCTTAAAATGGTTTCTTTAATCTGTTTAAGTTCTTTCTTAGCCCTTTCTTCCTGAAGTTTCGCTGAACGCATAAGCTTATAGCTCAAACTAGATCCTGTTAAACCGATTCCTGCGATCCCAGTAGAAGTGTTTACAAGCTTAGTTAAGCCCTTGTTGGTAATTACACCACCAGGGGCTCCTGGTGCGGGTCCTATTCCTGAACAAGGTGGGGACTTAATTAAGGCGATTTCTGCAATGGCGACGACTGAGGCCGTGGCGTATAGGCCAGTGCTAATCGAATAGGCGTTTTTCATAATCTTGGCCAATTCGATAACAACTTCTCTTTCTACTTTTGCATGTTCTAGGGCCTGCATCTGAGCATCATAAGCCCCTTCTTCTTTGACTTGATTCTCATAATCTTCCTTAATTGCTTTAAGCCTGCTTCTACTAATCCACTCTACGGCGGCCGTCGCAACAAGATTCGCCTTTGAAGCTAATCCCATGATCTTTTTTGAAGTACAGGGTGCAAAATCACTCATCGCAGACTTATCAATCATCTCTAGGGCAAGATACATTCCTGATATAGATGCGTTAGCGTATTTACCAGGCATGTCAGTTGCCTCGTCCAATTCCCTAAGTTCGGAATGATTAAAAGCAACTTTGTCGTAACAGGCATTTCTTTCACTTAACTCTTTATGGTTACACTCTTTCCAGTCTTCTCTTAGATTTGTTGTTTGAACTTGGTTCACACAAGTGTTTCTTGAGCAGTCCCAATCCATCCCGAAGGTATTTACACAATCCTTTCTCTTGCTTTCCATTGAACTATTTTTGTAATAACAAGCGGAGAATATCTCACTCGATAACGATAAAAGAAATAATGTAAACAGGATCCTTGAACTCATTTTTTTGCGCGCTTGACTCTTTTTATAATCACAAAATTATGAAGCTCTTTTCTATATCTCTTGCTGATATAATCTTTAAAAAGGTTCTTTTCCCTTTCGCCAATCTGTTTAGATGCTTCAAATTGTGAAATTCCTCTCTCTGCACGTTTTTTCCTTTCTTCGGCTTCGAGGATAAGCTTTAACTGTTCTTCTTTATCAATGGCTGAGTTTTCATTAAGAGAGAATCCGTATTTATTGACTGCGATATCCTCAAGAGTCACCTTGCCATCACCTTCTTCGGGGAGATCTGGTGAAGACTTTTTCTCTGCACTCTGGGTTGAATAACTTTGTACTGGTTCAGGCTCAGTGTCTACTTTCTCTTCTTTGCTCTCTTCCTCTTTTTGGGTTTCAACTATTAGAGAATCCAGGGTTAATCCATCTTTGTCTGAATCGAAATCTAGTGTTTTAAATTTAGAACCAAGTTTATTTCCGATCAGATCATGACTCTTTTGGATTGAGGCAAAAAGTAATGGATCGTTATTCTTGATTTCCGCCAAAGGGGAGGGGATCCTATCCAGGGCACTGGATAATGCTTTCCCTTTATTATACAAATCAGTTGTTAACTCGGCATACTCCTTGCCTGAGTTTGTCATAATGGATTTTTTATAATTCAGTAAAAAGGATTTAAAATCTTTTTCAGGAAAACCATTCTTAGAGAGCTTATTACTCAATTCTCCTAAAAGAAATGAATCCTTTTTCGAGTCAATCAACTTCATTTTGGAAAATTTCGCGTCCGACTTATCGCCCTTCAAGGTGTAGTCGGTAATTGGGTAATTGAATTTCAATTTTGAAGCATTAACTCCATCAAAGCCTTTGGCAATATCGTTGGAGGCATTAATTTGGTCGTTATAGGTATCTATTAACTGGGAATAGCCCTCATCTGCCCCTTTGGTTGCAGTTTGACTAATTTTTAAAATAGCCTTTCTTCCGTCAGTGAACTTGTCATAATTCTGGGCGACCTCTCTAGCACCGGAAAGGAGATCGTTTCTTATCTGTTCTGAATCAACTTTTCCCGCATTTGCAACATCCATAAAGACAGTTCTCATTACTTCTTCAAATATTGATGCTGTCCTTCTATCTACTTTCCTAAGAGATTTACATGTTGCTAAGTTCTCCTCTAGCTCCTCTGTGAAGTCTGAGCACTCTTTGACGATTTTCTTTTCGTCTTTTGAGCTACAGGCGTCCTCAACTCTTTTATAGGTGATTTCTTTGACTTGTTTTACGAATCCTCTTCTGTCTTGATAAGGTTTAACGTAATGCTTTTCGTACTCCCCACCGATTTTTAGGAAATCATACGCCTCTCTAATTCTGGCTCCGCATTGACCACCTTCGCCCCTCTTTTTTCTTAGCCTTTTAATGCAGTCTTTTCTTTTTCTAGCCTCTTTTCCGATTTTTGCATCAACAATTCTTTCTGCAAGCTTATCTATCGCACCATCTACCCAATTATCTTTCTTTCTAATAACAGTTGATTGTGACATTCCATCAGCTGATACTGCGGGGAGGATAATGCTTGAAAATTGAGTGTCGTTTTTTACTTCCTCTGAATCTTTAAGCGTGTTGACTTTATCTTTAACAATTAAAGTACGTGCTTCGTGGTGACGCTTGGATTTGAGATTTCTCTTGGCCCTCCAAACCACAAACTTCTGATCTAGGGGCATGTTTTCATCGCAGACATTCAGGGCCTCAGCGATATTATCCAATATCTCAATATCTTCCATCTCAGTTCGTTCTTCGATGACCACCTCTTTCTTCGTCTGAACGTCATCTGTCTGAGTTGCGGGCACACTAAATGAAACCAATGTGAAAGCTAGTAAAACTAATAACTGATTCATACTGTACTCTTCGGCTGAAATACTATTAATTTCAATATTTTACGCCCTGACCCAAAAATAAAGAAAAATTAATCCGACTCTCATAAGAATCTCTTTAAAATCAACTTGTTACATTCTCTACAGTCGCTAAAACGTCAACTGGACGGTGCCAACTAAAAGAGGGGGCTATCTAATTGTTTTTTTAGCGATTGGGCCGTTTCTGAAATTCAACCATTTAGAGGTTTTCGACTCAAACAAATTTTAGTTTTTTCTTACTAATTCGATATGTTCTTAAGGGGGAAGCGTGAGCGACTTAAGAAACATTGTAGAGCTTAACAAATTAGTTTTGAGAAAACTCGAAGCTTACGAACAAATGAACCCTGAAATGATGGAGCTCCCTGAGTATTCTGAACCTCTTTTGAATCTAAAAAATCAGATTAAAAACTGCATTCACAGAAAGCCGGTTATGCTTGAATCCCACGAAAGACTTTGGGCCCTCGTGGAGTGGTGGTTCTTATGTGACTGTTATGAAGCATGTGATGAGGATCTTAACTGGGATAAAAAATTCGATGAGGCCGCCTAGGGTGATATTACCTTCTCGTAGTGATACTCGATTGTCAGGGTGGTGTTAAATTCAGCGTGACCATAATCTGCTATTTTGATTTCTTTATCATCTAATCCGGCCTTAATTTTATAGTCCTGGTGTGATGCAACCCATAAGGTGATCCCACTTCCACTTAAAAGTCCATTGTGATTTGTTTTTAGCTCGTTGATTATTGATACAAGACTTGGACTTGTCATCTGGCCATCGAGCCAGTTTAATCCTCCAGAAGACGGCCAGCGAATTGCTGAAGTCCTACTCCCGGACACGGCCTCTACGTCGCTATAGTTAAGTAAAGTTGAACTATTATCTGTATTGTTTGCAAAAATTTCTAAATAGTCTGTCCCCTGTACCCAGTTACCTGTGCCAGCTGTAACATGTCCTTTCCCTCTTACAGAAAAACTAGCTGACGTTATTGTAGCGTTACCAGGAATATCCTTTGGTAGTTCAAACCTAAAGACACAATAGGTGAAATCATCTTGTATTGTTTCCCAGTAACCACAAAATAGTGTGTCTGGTTCGGCCGGGGCATGAAGGTATCCCTCTCCATCACTCATATAGTCATACGGATTGGGGGATGAAGAAGTTTCTAAGTCGTCAAGATCATCATCGAGAGAGATCACAAGACTTTCTGAAACAGTTACTACGGCTCCACCTCCGCTTGAACTCCCGCCCCTAACTGTAACTTCTCCTAATAGTTCTCCGGTTTCGATACACGAAACTAAAAATAGGGGGAACAAAAAGGAAATTATTATTCTTTTCATTTCTTCAGAATAGATGAGTCCCTAAAAAAGAGAAGATTCCGAGGTGATCGCTATTTTGGAAAATACAACGTCTTTAAATCACTTGATAGGAGCATAAAAAGTTGTCGAGCGGATCAGCCACAGATGGGCAACTCGTTAAAATTTGTTGTGTATGCAGGGGAGAGATTTGATCGATTCATCTTCCATGTCAAATTATCAGTGCTACATGAAAGTGACCGGACTTTTCTTTTTCCGAACCGAGAATTAATAATATCCATGGCTGTAATAAGTTTTGAAACTTTTTCAGATTCTATAGGATCAAACAAACTCAAGGTATATTCGTAATTATCTTCCAGTTGAGAGAGCTTAATTCCACTTCTTTTATATTCGATTCCGTTCTTAAAGCCGAGCTCGAGCATACTAAGGGCCAATTCAATCAGCCGAAATGTATTGTCGGTAGCTGATCCGATCCTCATTGATTTTTTAAAACTATATTGCTCGATTCCATCTCTGTGTCTATTTGAAGAAAGATAGATGGTAACCTCTTTTGCCACAGATCCCTGTAACCTTAGTTCGGCACTGGCGTCACTAATATGGTCTGAAAGTGCTCTCGCCAGCTCGAACTTCGTATAAACAGATCTAAAAAATGTCCTGGTGCTCATAATTTCTTTTTTCTTTTCGGGAATTTCAGTTACAGGAAAACACTCGATACCGTGCAACTCATCCCTAATTTGAACTACAGCTTTTGTTAAATTCTTTCTTAAAAGCTTAGTGTTGTCATAATACTTTAAATCATAAGCCGAATGAACTCCGAGGCATCTGAGTTGTAAATGGCGTCCTCTTCCAATTCCCCAAAGTTTATCGACAGATATTTCTTTTAAATAGCTGTCTGCTTCTATGTGAGAATGGAAAAACATAACACCTTCCATTTTAGGATCGTTTTTCCCGATCCTGGATCCGACCTTTGCCAAAACTTTTGATGGTGCAATACTAACAGTCGTGGGGATCCCCACTTCTCGCAAAAGCCTGAACCTCAGGTGTTTAGCAAACTTTTTAAGGTCCATTCTTATATTCCAACTAGCGAATGATTCATCTACTGAATAATCTTCTATACCTCCCACCTCTTCTTTTAAAATCTGTTTAAATCTTCTAGAAATATCGAGATAGAGCTCAAAGTTACTAGAAAATGCGATAACGCCATTTTCTTCACAAAGGTTGCGGATCTTAAAATAGGGATCCCCCATGGCTATTCCCAATTTTTTGGCCAACCTATTTCTTGAGACTGCGCATCCGTCATTGTTAGAAAGAATAATACCTGGTTTTCCAATAAGATCCGGTCTAAAAATGAGCTCACAACTCCAAAAGAAAGAATCTCCATCAATTAAAATCACATAAGGTTTTGAATTGCTACTCATGTGTGAAACCTAAATTGCGCCACAACCTTAAAAATTGTTTCTAGTGAAAATTTATTAATTCTTAGGTCGGAATATTTCTTATTGGCCGAAACAAGATAATGAGCATCGTTTCTACGAAAGTAATATTTGCAGATAAACTTTCCCTCCCATACGGCCACGACAATGGATCCGCTTTTAATTTCTGCCTTTCTCGAAATTCTCAAGGTGTCTCCTGGTAAAATGATCGAGGCCATAGAATCGCCCGTCGCCCTGAGGTCCATAATATGTGGCTTACCGGTCTCGAATATTTCATCTAGTAGGTAGGGTTCTACTTGATAATCTTCTCCTAACCCGAAAATTCCGCAGCTTGCTGAAGGTAGAACGATTTCATTTTTGTGCAATTCTCTTGAGTCCATATTTTATACTTACGCATAACTTACGCCCGAGGCCAGAAGAAAATTATTCTACTTGTTTGATTTCAGGCATTTAGGACTAATTATTAAAGAAAAAAACCCCTTCTCCGATTAGTTAAATGTCCCTTTTGGTGATATAATCAAATGAGACATTTAAAGAAGGGAATTATGTGGCACCTGCAAAATTTAATAATCCGAAGAAGTACAGTAAGGATCCAAAGTGGAAAGTTAAAATTTACGATAACGAACCCCCGTACGAGGATCCGCATATAACAATTATCAGGCAACAAAGGGGTGGGAAACCAAAGCAGTGGAGAATCAATTTAAGAACTTTTGAAATAATGGATACGAGTCCCCCTAAAAAGGATTTGCCACCTGAGTTTGTAGAAGAGGTTAAAAATAAGAAGAAAGAAATATATAAAAAGTGGAATGAAATGTACCCCAATAACCCTCTGCCAGAGAATGAAGATGATAAAGAAGAGGGGAAAGAGGCAAAAGAGAAGAAGGTTGTAGTTAAAATCAAGAAACCAAAAAAGAAAAAGTGAGATAGACAATGTCGTTACAAGAGACTTTAGAAATTACAGATCAAAATCTAAATGAATTACCACCCTCACAAAGGAGGGGAAAAATTCATTATGGGGACATTAAAACTAACCAAGCTAAATCTAAATCAATCAACTCATTATGGGCCCAGAGTAACACTATAGTTAAAAAGACTTATAAAGAAATTCTTGAGAGCGATATAAAAGTTCAAAATCAATTTAAAGAGTATGTTTTACTTGTAAAAAAACTGAAAGATAGCTTTGAACTAAGAAGTGAGCTAGAACCTATTTTTCAATTGGTAATTTATCTGGATACTAAAACAGATTTGGATATTGAAGAAATTAATGAGATTAGAAAAACAGAATACCCACAGGATTATATCATCGGAGGAGAGGTTAACCAGGAACACAAGGTTTTAACTCTATATCGTGGAAATTTTGGAATGATTAAGCTTCCTTTTTCATTCTTTAAAAGTAATGCTGTAAACTCGCCAGATTTTTCTAAATTCAAAGTTATTGATGGAGGACTCAGTGTCCAACTTGGTGACTATGAGGCTTCTGCCTATAACATTCTATACCCAAGAGATCCGGATTATAGAAAAAGATTGAACAAGCAAAGAAAGAAAGAGGATAAGACATTTGGGGCATGTCTATTTAGGGCCAGGGCAATTCTTGGTGTAAATCAAGATGATTTTCCTGGAATAGACAGAAAAACTATCAGTCGAATTGAAAACAATGAAGTTGAGCGAATATTAAACATCACAAAGTTAAAAATACTCGCCAGATTGGGTATCACTGAAGAAAAACTAATGGGCTACTAGCACCGTCTGCATTTCTTATCTATTATGAAACTTTAGCGAGAAGTTCGTAATACTCTTCGTCAGGCTCTCTTTTTCCTTCTCTAATCTCAAGACTGTATTGCTTTAACTTGTAGATTTCCGCGGTCTTTTCAATATCTTTTTGATTATTACTAGACGAAGCAGTTGCATCTTTATATGAGAAAAAGGTTACTCGATTTCTATTGTCCCAGACTTCATTAAATTCCAAAACGGTTCCATCCTTAAATCCTACAACAATAGAAGTTTCAGCGTACTCTTCGAGTTTATCAACCACGTTTCCAATGAATTTAATTTTGTCTCTATATTGCCTATGGAGAAATCCCAATAGCGAATAGGACTCGCCGAGAAAAAAGTGAGGATTAGTAAAATTACCTTGCTCTTCTTCTCCTAGTCCTTCCCAATAATCAGAAAATACTTCTTCAGGAGCTACAGCTGATCCATAAGTAAAAATCAGGGGGGTATCGAGAATTTTTTCAATATCTTCGACCACCTCTTCTACCGCTTTAAAAGTATGGTCTTTAATAACAATCTCGGGATCTCTTTGGATTATTTCAAAAGAAAACACGTTGAGAGCGTTGCATTCGGGACAGGTTAATTCGAGCTTACCTTTTGATTCCTCAACAACAGTTGTCACTTCAGCATCACAGCTTTTACATTGAAAATCTAAATCGGTGTCGCCGATAAAATTTGAACTCATAAATATCTCCTATTCAGATAAACTATCGGTCGATACTCGAGAATACTTGAGCTGTTTAATCAAGCCAATTCACAGAAGTTTAATAAGAAAACAGACATTTAACAGGTCTTAATCATCGTATAGAAACGAATTAAGGTCCATGTATGGAAGTGCGTCCATACTCTCGAAATACGACTTAAAATCCTTATCTAGGGCCTTTAGACGCTCAAATAAAACCACGTTCTTTGATTGGGCGAACTCTTTTAGAGATTTTAAACAGGAAAAGGAGTCAATGATTAGACCTCTATTGTTCTGATCCATCGACTCGCTATTTCCATCATTGCTTCCGTTGTTAAAAATATTCAAAAGGGTGTGGCCAAGGCCACCCCCGAAATAGTCGCTAAAACCCAACGGATAGATCAATAAGCTTGCATCCTTGTGATAGCCAGTTTGAACATCGAACAAATTAAAATCGGGTGTAATAAACTCTCTCTCAATAAGGCTCTCGTAGTCAGAGCATATCAATTTGCATGTTTTGTTCAGTTTTTTAAGGTCCTCTATTTCTTCTAGAGAGTTAATCCTTCTACAAATTGAAGATACAAGTTTCTTAATTTCCTCGTCTGGAAGATCACTCATATTTACCTCTAATCGAATCTTCTTAATACGGCCTTCAGGTTTTCTATCCTGGCCCCGGGTTCTATAGAACAACTTTCATGCTCTAACTTTAACTTCAGTGAAACAAAACTATTATCACTAAATTCATCTATGTTTACTGAAAACTCTTGAAACCTCTCAGTTTCTTCATCTTCAATATCTTGAATGTAATCAAGTGTTTTAAAGGAAAAATGAGCGTCCAGGGGAGCACTATCTTTAAAACCAGAAATGGCCTTTCTGAGATCACCCACTGTTGAAATCTCATTTTTGTTATTAACCCCAGATTCTTTTTCGCCTAAAACTTTTTTGGCGTAACTCCAATTATGAAAACCCAATAAGTGGGACACAATTTCAAGGCACCTAGAGTGAGTGAGATCGACCTTATCCACATTTTTTAAATTGGTTTGTAAAAGACGAGCTTTCTTTTTTAAATTAACAGGGGTGTTTTTTGATGAATACATACATCAACTCCTTTTTGGCATATTTTCTTTACTCGCATTAAGAAGGCCTAAAAAAAGTTGATAATTCTTTTCTAGGAATAATTAGAAATTTTCGCCGTAGCCAGGGCCGCGAGTGACCGGAAATTTCAAAACCAAGAATAGGGTAAAAAAGTAATATTCTTGTGTCAATCCATTCCCGAGCATCGCGTCGAGATAAACAGTTAAGCTGATTTATCCATGTCTTTAACGATTGAGAAGAACTCTTCAGGTAAGTCTTTCCATTTTAAAAGAAGGCCAAGAGGGGAGAGCTTCAAATTTTTAGCATCTTTTAGAAAAATATCAACGCCTTCATTTCCCCCTGTAGTAAGCCAGTTTGGGCTTGCCCAATTTAAACTTCCACAATGCTCGCACTCATCCATACTAAGATCGAGGGCGTTGTCTGATGCAAACTTTCCGCAATCTCCGCAGATATGAGAACGCTCATTAAAGGAGATACGATCATCTTCATTTGGATTTTTTTGATAAAGATTCCATAGATCGAGCTCGTACCTATCAATAAGTTTTTGAGTCTTCTTGATCTTTTCTTCCTGGTCCATGATTTTAAAAATCTTTTTACCGTCTTCTCCTCTTCTAGGGCGGGAGTCTTTAATTTCTGAAAGCTTTGCGATTTGCTTATCGAGCCTCTCCTTGGAAATTAAAATTTGATATTTTTTATTTCTAATTTTACCTTCAGGAGTTTTAGCCGAGAGCTTTTCTATGTGGTCATACTCCCTATTTGCCCTACTTCTAAGACGGTTAATTTTCTCTTCAATTACTTCTCTGGCCTCAGTTAGTTTCTTATCTAATTTGTAAAGAGTCGTGAGTTTATCGCTCGTATCAGACTTATGATTATCCATATCTAAAATAGCTTCTCTTGCTTCTTCTTTTGATTTAGGAATCGTTCCATAATCATAGATTTCTTTTCCTAAAAATCCGTCCAGTGCTTCGTCTAGTCTTTCTTTATTGGGGACTATCGCTAACTCTGAACATGCCTGTGGATCGGAACTAGAAATTATTTCGGCCTCGACAACTATTTCACTAGATGGGCTTAGGAATTTCATCCCTTCAGGTAAAAGGGAAGCAAAATCCTTTCCTTTGTAGTGGTCAGTTATAATATGAGCAATACTTCCGTCATTTATGATCTCTAAAAGGAGATTTTCGTCATTATCAGTAAAATTTGCAGTGAGTGTTAAATCATCAAACTGAAAACCATCCTCTCCACTTTTAATGGTTAATCTGTCCATCTTTTCTGACCATTCAAGTGCAAAATTTTTAATTTTAAGGTCTATTTCAATTTGAATACTAACGAGATTATCAAAATCTATCATTAAGGCCTCCAGTGTAGGGTAGTAGTCAACTATAGACTTCCCGCGGGTGGTAATGGGTTATCTATAAATCAATTATGGTACACATATCGTGTACCGTCAAGGCCTTAAAATAAAAAAGTTATTGATATTTGCGGTGGTATTGCACCCAGGCGTAATCGTCACGATTTATGTCTGAGGGCGATCTACTCCCAATATATATGTAATCAATGGTCATTTCTCTCAAGGTTTCAATATTAATCTTTTTATCTATCTCACTCCATCTGTCGTGATTTCGATGTGTACCGTCACAATAGACAAATAGATTCATAGATTCGGTGTTTTTTGGGATAAGTCTATCTCCGCTGATCCAAAACTCACACTTTATGTTTTCGTTATCAGTGTTTAAAAAAGAAATCTTACCGATAACCCCGTGGCCACCTTTAAGTTTCTCGTTAAAGGTGAAATCAATAAACTTCCCACGTTCTTCCCTATTGTATTTTCGTAAATTTGCCTCGGTTATCATAAAGGAGGATCTGATTTTGGATTCTTTAACACTTGTTTCTTCACAGGACTGAAATAAAAAGAGTAGGGGAATTAAGGCCAAATACTTCATATTAATCATCCTGGAAACATTTAAGGTACTCTTCTCTTTCATCTTCCATCAAAAACCTAAAAACTACATCGTGAACACGCTTTAGACTTTCTTCAGAGAAGGGATCAGAAAAGCCCATCTCTTTGCATATATCTTTTAAAACGGGGATATTTTCTTTAACAAGCCATTTAAGATCGAAGGCATGATTTTCTTCTACTTCTTTTAAAAGTTTATATGTATGAGCTCCAACAGAATAATCATGTAAATCAACTCTGTATTTTACAATAAGACCAGAAAGGTGATCCTTCTCATCTTGGGTCATTTTCTTAGGATCATCGTATTTATTTAATAGCCTCTTAAACTCATCTTCTATTTCTTTAGAAAGGCCCATTAGCTGTTTTGTGAGCTCTTTTAATCTGTCAGCTGTAAGATTTTGACCTAAAGTACCTTTTACCTTTGAAACAAAGATCATGAACAGCCCAACGACAATAACAACTGCGATGGTTGTTCCAGGAGAATCCTTTAGCCCTTTTAATATATCTTCAACTTTCATTATCCCATCACCGCAGTTCCACCACCACTATTGGTGCTTCTATAGCCTTTAATCCTCTTTAAAAAATCTTTGAGGGCATCATTTAGACTTTTTCCGTCGCAAATAATCATAACTTTAGACTTAGTAAAAACCTGATTAGCGATATTTTGAATTTCAATATCCCCGATACTAGATTTACCCATCAACTCAAGATTTGCCTCATGGATTGTATCCTCACATTTTTTATCTATATGGGGACAAAGTAGTTCTGGAATGTAGTCTTTAATATCTATTCTAAAGGCCATAACTTATTCTCGATGTTTTTATATTTGGACTGATTATACCTTATTACTCCATATCCTTCATAACAAAGTCATAGGTGTAAATTCCTGCCAGTATCCCTATAACGATAATCAAGATAAAAAATAACAAATAGATTGAGGCAAAAAAGTTTATCCAGGGAGTAAGGGAGCCAAATATCTCAGTTAGGCCTCCAATTGTAAAAAGAAGAGTTAGGGTAGCAAACTCAAAACAAAGAGTGACCCATGCGATAACCTTTTTCGCTGATAGCATTTTATTATAGTGAGAAGGTGAGGGACCGTGCTCTAAAAACCTCATTTCTAAATCGAGCTTTTTTTCTCTTTCAAAACTCGCAGGGTTGCCTTTTACCTCTGTTTTTTTACCTTTAAAGTGAGTGGAGTAGAGAACTTTGGCGACATAAAGTATTCGCTTAAAGGGATTCATCATATTTTTAAATGAATTGTATAATCTAGCCCCGTCACTATCTAAGAATACAAGATCCTTCACGGCCAACCTTAAAAAATAAATGGACGAGGCAAAACAAACGGCCCTAAGAAGTTCATTTTTATGAGCTAACCAATTTACAAACTCGATCATCTAATCCTCCATGATTAGAATTGCTAGGGAAGTGGTGTATTAGTAGATTATCAGTCTTTTAGTGAGTTTTTTCATCAATTTCTTGATTAAGCTTGTTGTTATCGACTTTTTCCTTGTCCTGTCTTTCAGCTTCTTCAAACTGTGATCTATAAAGAATTTCAAAATATCTTCTAACTTCTTCTACTACTTTTTGCGAATCGTTCTTTTTAAAAACAGAATCGGGATTGGCAGGAATATAACGGATGAGGGGGAATTTCTTTAGCCTAGTGAAACAAACAAAGTAGGGAAGTATCATGCCTTTTTGTTTTGCGTATCTTGAGATCATTGTTGAAAGCGTAAGTCCTTTTACATAAAATTCAGAAATCATAATATGAAGATTATCTTTACCCTTTGCGTAGTTAAAAGCAGATTCAAAGTCATCAAATTTTGAAATATAAATATAAATATTTGGATCCTTGATCTCGTTTACAAGTTTAGTAAACAGGGCCTTGGTGCAACCAACAACCGTTATTTCGTACATTTTCTCTCCAAACTAATATACTTACATACATGTAAGTTTTATAAAACCCTTACTTAAGATAAAGATTTCTTTATCCTGTTGGACCTCATTGATTATTCTCCGAGTGATCCGACCTTAACTTTTTCTGGGGATTCACTAATCTAAAATTGATTTTTTTGATTTTTGTCGAATCAGAAATTAAACGCTGAGCTCTTTCATTGAGTTGTCTTGCTCGGTAGGTAGTAGGTTTGTATTTATCCAAGAAGGAATTGTGAAACTCCTGAATAAATTCTGGATCCAAAAATTGCATGATAGAAACATCCGGAAAGTAGACATGTAGGATTAATATTATCCCGTTATATATATCACTTCCTTGCTCTCTTTTTTCTAATCTAGAAATGGATCCCTGATCCATAGATAGAAGCTCTCCAACATCAGTTTGAGAAAAACCTTCCTGGATCTTTAAGCATGTGACTATATAGCCCTGAAAGCTAAGTGAAAATTCCGACCAATAATTATTTCTGCTACTCATCTCTATAATTCAAAGTTGAAGGTTTCTTTCAGATATTCCTTTAGGGCCTTTTGAGCGTAAAACAAAACAACCTGCGAGAGGATCCCTAACAATGGGAGTGAAAAGAGCTTTTCGCCGGCATTAATGTCCGTCGCTTTAAGAACATAAAAAAACTCATTTATAAGTACGCCGGTTAAACTGAACAAGATTATAGGGGGCGCTAAATAGAGATTTATATATTTCATCATTAAAACCCTCTACCTCCGCCACTCCAATCGTCTGTTTGAGTGGGAATAACGCATTTAACGCTTTCTCCGCATAACTTAAAAACAACTTTAGTATTTCCCTTGATGACGGGTAGATAATACTCAAAGGAATCTGAGTTAATAGAATATGATTTACCATTAAGAGCTTTTAATACTCCGGTCTTTGTTTTCTTATTCCAGCTTGTAACCTTTCCTCTTAGTGGACCTTTTTTATCTAAAAGTAATATATTCTTGTTTTCAATTTTTACAGTAGTTACAAAACTAAATGTACATCCACAGGCCGGGCAAGAGTCTTCATTATCTTGCTTCTTATCAAATGAATAAATATTAACTGAAACTTTGTAAGAGCAGTTTGGGCAGTTAATTTTTTTCACTTTACTCATTATTCCTCACTTAACTTGTCTTACCCCCTATAAGGACTCTTATGAGGGGAAAAAGGGGAGTGGTGAAATGACCGAAAATAATTTTCTGGGAGATAACATGAAGGGGGCGAGGCACGTTGGTGAAAACTAAACTCACCCCCTTTGGCACGCATACGAGAGGCGAACCCCGTATGTGATAATTATTTTTCGGTAATCTTCTATTTTCCCTTTAGTTAAAATTTTCAAATTCAAAACATTCAATATAGTTACGCCACATTCCTGGTGTTTTTGGAGTAAAATCTCTCTTCAAATTCATCCATAAGGCGTTTTACTTCTAAATCTGTTGTGTCCGGATCAGTAATCTCTGAAACTGACTTATCCAGGTACTCGTAATCATCTACGTTCTTAGTATCAATCTTCAGGTACATATCCTGGACTGCTTTAAGAGATTTTCTTTTCTCTTCACTTAATTCGTTCATAAAAACCTCATTGTAGGTCCTAATCGGGATCCCACAAGAAACTTTAAGCCCAATCGCTAAACTGGAAATTGAATCTACCTTCTCTACGCTCGCGGTTCTGAGCTCCATAAAGGGGTTTTTGCGTCCTTAACCAATAATAACTTGTTTGGCCTTGGCAAAAACATCTCCATTTCATAGCCAGTGGCCTTTAATAAGATGACTTCCCTTGAATCGAGCTTTAAAACTCTCGCCTTGGTTTCTGTCATCAGCTCATCAACTCTCTTTTGAGTAACATCCCCTATTCCGATAAGGGCCCTTGAGGCATATTCCATTGCAGTCACTGAGTAATGAGTAATGGCCCGGCAATTTTCCACTAGACTTTCAGGATCGTGAGCTCCCCTATTTTCTAAAAGAAAACCTATACACTCATTCAATCCGGATAGCTGAGAAAGTCGATTAAATGTAGACTCGTCTACCCTTCTCTCGTTATTTTTTAAATAATTCATAAAACACCTTATCCTTTTTCGGCACCGGATTCAGATAGAACGAATCCTAATTGTTCATAGTTTTCAGATAATATTTTTTCTAGTAAGGGATGAAGTAAATTTACAATTTTGTCAGGTATAACAGGGTCTAACTTAATTCCACTTCCGTGATCTTCACTGGGCATATACAGATTCATATAATTACGATCTTCATTCATAGAAATAACAATCGAAAAACCTAAGTCCAGTATTCCAAAATATACGGCGTAATAATCGTCACTCACTCCACAACACTTGCTGACTTTACCCTTTTCATAAACATCTACAGTGATCCCATTTTCAAAGATCCATTTTTTCTCTCCATTGATAAAATCAGTAACAGCAAGATGTCCTAATATTTGAAAATGCTTTTCTTCAAGAAACTTGTCGGTGCTCATGCGTTCTCCTGTTTCGCTTTATTATGTTTGATATATTCTTCCATAACTGATGATTGAAAACCGTTACACTTTGCAAGGCCCAATGCTTGAAAATCGAGAAGATCATAAAACTCTTCCTTCCTCTTCTTCGTTGAAAGATCGAGGTTAAACCAATTTCTTTCGATTTGGATATTGTTGGCCTTGAATCTCCAAAATAGAAAATTCAAGAATTTCGGCCCAAGCTTTTGCTTCTTCCTATATTGCTTCAGAGGAAAATCATCTTCTATTTTGTCATCGGCCTGGATCAGTTTCTCCAGGGATTGAGTTGCGAGTTTGAAGTTTTCTCTATCAGTAAGTCTTTTCGCGATTCTATGAAGATATTTCCTTTTATCCTGCTCTGTAATAAGAAAATCAGAATTGGGAAAACTAAACTTAACCTGAAACTTTAAAATACAACTAGACCCTACCCTCTTAACTTCACCTAAAGAGCTCACTATCTCGTATTGATAGCGTAAGTTTTTTCCTTTGCACAAATCGCACCTGTGCATCGCTTTTTTTTGGTCATAAACGACACCAGTAAACTTCCAATCGCTAGTTATAAATTTTTTATTCATAATTGACCTTCAGATTGGCTAAAGATTCGTGTTACTTTCCTTTCGACTTTGCTTCGTCCTCGATCTCAAGCATTCCAATGGATTTACAGTTTTCTGGCCGTAGCTTTAACTTCTTCAGATATTCATCACAACCATCTGTAAACTCATCTAACAATCTTTTATTGGTGAAAAACTGCTCATTATAAGGACTATCATTGTCTAAAATCACGTCCTTTAAATTTTCTACGTTCTTTTTTAGTGTCGCGAAACTTTTAAGTACCTTTTCAGGTTTTTCGCTAGTTTCATCACTACACGCAATAATGAACTCACTAAAGCTATCTTCGTAATCATAATAAGGTTTTTGATTGGTGCTCCAAAAATAAAGAATATCGGGGGAGTTAAAACGTGAAATCACATGCTTTCTTTTTACCATTACGAGGTGATTTGCGTAGTAGGAATACTTACTCTTCATTATTTCGTAGGCTTCATAGAGCTCATCTTCCAACATGCAGAGTTTCCTTATACTGTTATCTCTATTGGTATAGCTGTTTCTATAAATGATATTCGTGAAGGCCGGTAGATACTCATTAGTAACAGAAAGGAATAAATCCTGTGCTAGTTCACTTTTTTTAGTGTACTGCCTCTCTCTTTTAAATGAGCAATCTCTTCCCTCTCTTGCAACTGCCTCAAGGGAAAAAAGTAATAGAAGACTAATTAATATTTTCATTTTTCTCTCCCTCATCTTTTGTAGATGCTAAGACATTCTCTTTAGAATAATAATTGCTATTGCATTTTGGTAGAGAAGTGTGGACATGCTCTCTATGTTGCCTATCTTCGTAGCCAATACTACCAACAGGATAAGAAGCCCCAGAGCAGTTACCCTGGTATTGAGTTATGGATCTGTCCCAACAGTGTCTAAATTGCTTATAGAAAACCTTATCGTCACCCGTATGTTGCTTTTTGGCATCGAAAACAATGTTATTTCCGTTTGAGACAATATGAATTTTAGCAATATCAATTGCCCTGTTTATTGAGTGTAGAGACCTGTTACTATGTCTAGTATCCCCTGCTACTCCTCTATGAGAAAAATGGATCCTTTCAATTGCGTCAGCATCACCTTTCCCTCGAACCTTTGCTAAAGACTCGATGGTGCAAGCAGAAAAATTAGATTCAAAAAACTGAAAAAATTCTCGTGACATTTTTCTTCTTTTTGAGCATTTTTGGGGCTGTAGAACACCATCACTATGGTAGTTTGCAGTAGGATTTCCAGAGCACTCATTCCAATAAACTTGCTCTTCCTTTTTAATAGCTTTTGGTGTCCCGCTAGTTTTTCCTAATTTGAAATTTGGAATGATCCTATTATGAGGATTACTGCAATCTGAATCCCTCGTTGGCCCATTCATAAGATCATTAAGCTCTCTGGAAAAATTTCCAAGGTTTGCATTGGGCAAGGTATCCCTTAGATCAGGACTAATAAAAGTTTGATCTGATAAGTTTTGGCTTTCTGGTTGAATGCACCCATTTAAAAGTAGTGTTAATATAAATGTGTAAAATAGCTTTTTCATATTTCCTCCTACTTTGTAATAGAGCTAGTGTTATTATTAGAATTATTGAATCTATTAAGCTCGATGCTCTTACCAAATTCATTTCTTGCAAGTTTCGTATTTGAAGTACACTTGCGTTTTTTATTTCGCATCTTTGCTAATAACGAGTCCTGTCCGATTGGCTCTATGGTTTTTCTACCTTTACAGGCAGGAATTTGTTTAAAATTAAATCTTAGGGACTTAACAAACTTTTTGTGCGACTTTCTTCCAAACCTGTTGGTTGCCCAGTAACTACAAGCTTCGCATTCTCCTGTGAATAGTGAGTTCTTCCAGCGTCTAAGTTGATTTTCTAGTACGTTAAATCCACATGTTAAATTCTTCTCAGGGATGAACATATCCCCGCCATCCGAATATTTTGATCCTCTTCTATTTGGTAAAAAGTTACCTTTTAGATTTGGATTTTTTAGTGCGTTGGTATTAGCATTACACTGTTTCGAGTCGACCTGTAGTAGTCCGTAACTATCCCCTACTCCTGTTTCATCGTAGTAGGCCTTTGGGTTGTGCCCACCTTCTCTACCGCTTTTAGATGCAAAATAAATTGACCAAAATTTGCGTTTATTCTCATCTCCAAAATCCTTATCATTAAAGTTTGGACATCCGATTAGATTCAAATCAGATTGATTAATCTTTTGGGTTAACATTCTTGGATAGTGCGTTTTTAACTTTGCAAGCTCCATAGTTTTATCAACCCACTCTTGCTTATACTTAAAGTTTTTCCAACCGTTAGGTCTAGCAGTTCCATTTCTTCTGACTTTCCAAACGATTGAATCCTCTACTGCGATTGAAGGTCTGAATTTCCCGTCGCTCTCTTCTGTTTGCTCCTCTTCTTCGTCTGTACAGTCGTTCTGGGGTGCTTCGTAATAGTCATCAGGTAAAGATCCTCCGTGATATACAACGTCTCTTGTTGTTTCTTCTTCATCCTTGTTGCAGCTAAAAAGTGTTACAGCTATGCAAATTATCGTTAGTAGTTTCTTCATCTCTCTCTCCTCTCTCTAAAAAACTTGGGCAAGAATTACTTGCCCATTGACCATGAACCCATAGGCGCATAAGGAACCTGATACGGCTGTTGGTAAGCGTACGGATTGTAAAATCCACGGTTCATCGCATACATATTGGGTGCTTGAAATCCGTAGTTCATTCCTGGATACATGTACCCTCCATAAGGTTGCCCAAACATCATTGAACCATTTGAGCCATAAGTATTAGTAGCCATAATTGATCCAAGCATTCCTGCATACTGGGCCCACTGCTGTTGCTTTTGGGCCTTCTTTTGCCTAGCTAAAGCAATACACTTCATAGCGTTCGCATAGTGAGGCGTTAGGTACTTTTCTCTAATTCCATGTGCAGAACTGTCTCCGCTAAGTTTTTCCTCGTTATCTTCAGCAAGATCGATCAGCTCGTCATATAGAGAGTCCAGTCCGTCCTCATTTAGAATGCTAGATACTTTTGCTTCTGGTTCATCGTTAAGAACGGTGTCGCATTCTTTTTTAAGCTTTGAAATCACATCCGTTTTTCTAGGTGCCACTGTAAGAAGCTCTTGTTTCACTTCTCTAATGTCTTCCCTTGCTTTAGGTGCGAACTTTCTTAATACTTTCCCGTGATCTTTCACTGATCCAACAAGCTCAGAGTGCTTACTGTAAATTTCGTTAACATTTGAACAGGTCATGTCCTCGATCTCGTCTGCCTGCTCATCCAGATAATCACTAAAACCCTCAAGGTTTTTTAAAACCTTGTTTGCTGACTTATTACTAGGTTCGGCGAATTTCTTAAGCTTTCCCTTGATCTCGCTTTCAGTGTCATCTGGGACACAGCTTGCGTTTTGGCCGATCTGGCCGGCGAATGAGTTAGCTCCCGTGATAAGGACAGCTAAAATGAGTAATGTTTTAATAAGTGTTTTCATGTTCTCTCCTCGTAAATGACTCATGGCACAATCGTAGAGCTTCGTTGGAATTTTCTCAACGTAAGTACTCGCAATTACTAGGCCCTCACAGGACGAACTAAGGTAGATTCCTCTTCTGACGGAAAAATAGATGAAACACAGGCTTATAAATGGTTAAAAACTGGTGGTGAAACCCAGGAGAATGGCAAAAATGAGAAAACTAAGGATAATCAGGCAGTTAGGGCTTAATATCTTCGCTGGAAAAGGTGACTTCCTGATCCTTAAATTTGAATTTTAACTCGATGGATCTGAAATCCTCGCAGGAACCTGAAGTAACGGCCATTAGGTTTGGGAAATTTACTCTTTCACCGTTCTTGATATGATCTAGTAACTGCTTAGTCATTCCGATCCTATCAGCAAGCATTTTCTTGGTATTAACTTCATCGAGCATTTCTATCTGGCTAATGACTCCATCTAGTAGAGAGAGCCTTAATCGCTCAACAGCCTCAGTTATATTCTGCTCTTTGTTTTTCGACATTTCTTCCTTCCTTTATATATTGAATTATCCTTGATACAATATAATCTATCCAGCTGAGCTTTCCTAGCGAAGCTAAGTGGAGTAGTCAGGGGGAAGACGCGCGGGTGGTACTACGCGTCTAGCCCCCAACTTTTCAAAATAAAACTCTTATAATTTGTCCCAAAAAATACAAAACAGTAAAAAACAAAAATTTATACATTCTCCCCCCTTTCTCAGCTTTCTTTGAATAAATCTGCAATGTCCAGATTTACCCTAGTCAGACAGCCCTTATGGCCTTCGAGTAAGTATTCCTCCATGTTTGGGATCCTTCCTGGTTGAGTTACTGTAGATAAATCGCTTAAAGCTTCTTTGATAAACTCAGAGTGTATAACATGTGATTCATCTGCTTTTAACTCGGCCAGACCAGTCTCTAGGCTGTTGAATACAATACATTTTTGTCTCTCGGATCCTTTTCCGAATAAATAAAGATAGAAATGAGAGTCCACAGGTAAGCGATCTCGTCCATCTTCAAACCCAAAAAAACCGCATATATCATTTTTTCCCTTTAAAGTTTGCTTCATAAAATATGGTGATCCACTTTTAGGATCATTACCGATAATTTTTTCGAGTTCGACAAAAAAGAAATTTTCAAAGTCTTCCTCGTGGGATGAGTGTTCTTCTGAGGGAATCTCTGACCCTGAAAATTTAGAAAAAAATGAATCTGTTACACGTTTACTGAAAGATAGTAACTCTTCAGTATCTTGAAACTCTTTGCGTCGAATTGCATTTGCAGAAAACCCTGTGAGTAAGATGGATCGTTGAAATAAGAAATTGTAAAATTCATTCAAAATAATCTCCTAGCTATAGGCCCTTAGGTGGTACTGGCCTTGTATTTATGCCACTTCTATTAGTGGAATCTCATAATTAGCGAAATTTTCAAGTATTGGAATCTGAGTTGCTTCTGGTTTATATGTCTTACTGGTTTCAAAGGCCTCAACGACAGCTATTTCCTCTTCCTTAAGATCGGCATACGCCTTGTTTGCATAATCCATAGGTAGAAAATTTTTAAGCTTTCCGGCCTCTATATTAAACCTTCGCAAAACTTCAGTATTTTTAAATTCTATATGAATGGTTCCTTTCTTAAAAAAGGATAATCTCAAATTGGCCGTTTCTATTTTCTTAGTTATCCCTTCCTCGATTGCCTTTCTACAAATCTCATAACATGATTCACTTGTGCAGTTATCGGAAAAATAGTTAACCACTAAGTCTAAGTCGTTTAGAAATTTTTCGTGTTGATAATCTACTTGGACTTTTGATCCGTCCCAGTTCAGGCACCTGAGTGGATAGATTACTTTCTTATTGATCTTATATCCTGAATTAGAAGCCCAGGCATTATAGTAATGAATATTAGAGGCATAATCCCTATCGTTCCATCTATTATCAATTAGTGAATAACTCGTAAGATTATCAAAAAGCTCCTCTATTGATTCACTGATTAGTTTCGGAAACTTCTGAATAATATTAATAATGAATTGCTTAATATTACTTTCAGAAAATTCTAAACTTAAATAGGACTCAATTTCAGCATGAAGCTGATCTCTTTTCTTTGAAGATAGTCTCGACTTTACCCCTTCCAGTTGCGTAACTTTTGACCAGTAATCTCTTTTTAAGGTTGTGATAAAGTTGTTTGAGTCTAATTTGATTTGCTCTGTTAATGATCCCCGTCCGCTTTGTGTAGAACCAGAAACTTCAAGGGCTAAATAACCGTGAGTAAGGTGTTTGTACTTATAAAACTCTATTATCTGATTAATTACATTTTGTTTTGTTAGCTCGTATTTTTTAACTAAATTATGAATTTCATCCTTTCTTGTGAGCGATTGATCTTCAATCTCTTCATTTACCTCGAAAATTTCATCATCTACTTTCAGTCCGTGAAACAAATCACTTTCAACCTCGTTTTTAATTTCAATATGAATCAAGGCCACTTCTACAGAGGTCTTCCTCTCGGAATCAATAAATTCATCCTCTAAAAATTCAATGTCTGCGTTTAAATCTTCTAGTTTTTTCTTAAGAACCTTTCTTAAATTTGAATAAGGATTCCTGATTGTCTCCGCATTTATCAAGCAAACGATCTGACCTGAATATGTAATCTCTATTGCCTTTAATAAAAATTCACAACCTATTGAAAAAGGAAAGTTTGAAATAATCAGATCGAAATGCTCTTGGCCATTATATGAAAGAAAATCAGAGTCAATTAGCTTCAGCTTTTTTCCTCTTATAATATTCTGAAGTTCGGGATTTATTTCAATGAGTGAGCAATCGCAACTTTTACCGAATTTTTCTTTCAGCCACTCGACCTCATCACCCCGGCCAGCGCCGGGGATCAGGATTCTGTCTACCTTGATGGGTTTAACTACTTTATCCATCATTTTTCTATAGAGAGCTTCATTTGTAGGAAAAAAATCTTTATAGAAGTCCATTTCTTCCTCCTTAAGCTGAAATTGCTCTAATTGATGATGATTTTGAAACAATAGAGCTCCCGTAGGTGCCTCTAATATCTTCAAGTGATTTTCTTCCTCTGTAGAAGTTTTTTGTCTCTTGTGGTGGGTGGAAATACCAAGCCTTTTTCTTTTTCGCGTAATAGAATTTTGCTTTAGAAAGTTTATCTTTATGCTTTTTAGTCTCACCGGTTATCCATACCCAAGAGCCCATAACCTCTATAATTAGTCCATCTAAATCAATAATTTCATTTAACTTCTGATTGATGATTGATCCAAAATCAGAGGTTGTTGCGTTGGGACTGTTAGAAATTGGAAATGTCTGCTCTTTCAGAACATCCATAGCATTATTAACAAGCTTCATCATTTCAGCCCCTGAGGGGTTTTTATCTGGATGATACTTTACTGCCGCTTTCTTAAAGGCGTTCTTTACTTCATCGAAAGAAATTTTATCTCCTGTTAGATTTAGGATTTTTAAGGAATCAAAAATTTTATTACTCATAGTGCCCTCCTATTGGCCAAGTGAAAGTAGTCATTCTTGAATGCTCGCGGGTGGTAATGAGCTATTCAATAATTTAATTATGGTACACAATTTGTGTACCGTCAAGGCCTTTGGAGAAAAAAAGAGGGATTAACCCTCTTTTTCTAAATAACTTGATATAGACTCTAGTAGTTGATTTGTTTCGATATTTAGAGTGCTTGCCTCTTCTCGGAAATTTTTAAAGGTT
Organism: Halobacteriovorax sp.; assembly: GCA_002720865.1. GTDB lineage: Bacteria > Bdellovibrionota > Bacteriovoracia > Bacteriovoracales > Bacteriovoracaceae. Next base: position 98,326 of record PBIO01000010.1, on the reverse strand, counting down.
TCGGGCATCTCATCATCATAAGCATCAATATTTCTTTGTCTCCAATACCTGACTTGAAATAGTGTTGATTCAATTTTTTCAATATTGTGGTCAATTTCTTCTAGGGGGCAAGTTTCAGTTTTAGCCATTATTCCTCCGTCACTTCTAATAATTTTCTAGAAAAGAAATCATCAATTAATATAAGATAGTCGTCCTCTTCTCCATTGATGTATTTGTTTTTCATAATATCTTCTTCAAACTCATAAGCCAGATTAATGGCCCAGTAGGTGACTTCTATAGAGTCATCAGAGAAAACACCATAAAGCTTTTCCCAATTTTCCCCTATTAACATTCCGAATTGGGCTATAGACTCCTCAAGGTTTCTTTTCTGTTTGTGTTTTGGTTTTTGGATAAAGAGATATTTAACCTCTTTCAAATTCCTGAATATCTCTTTTTTACTTAAAGGTGCAACGCTATTCGAGTGCTTTAAAAATGCAAAGTTCGGTCCTGGGTTAATAATTTTCAATATCATTTCTTTCATATCAAACTCCGTTTTTTTAAACTACTTACTCGTCAGCGTTGTATCTTCTTATTGTTTTTATTGGCCCATGAACTCGCCGGTCTTTAACGATATAGGTAATATCTTCGACAAATTTATAGGTATTGTCTTTGTAATAGATCATAGCTGTTGGTCTTACATAATAATGAAAACCTACGGGATTTAGGACAATCTGAATTACCCCTTCATCACCTACAACGAATTTTCCCTCAAGAGTTTCAACCGAATCGGCTTTATTATTATTGATGAGTAAAGGAAAGTGTCTCGTAGTGAAGGTGTATGTCCACTTAAAAGAAACTTTAACAAAAAAGTACAAACCAACATAAGCCGCAAATGCAACTGCCATTAATCCGAAAACACGTGAGGGGTCTGCAAAAATAAAATTTAGAAAATTGTTAAATCCAGTCAAAATTAGCTCCTATAGCTAGAAACCACAGGGGCCTAATTCTAGGCCAGTGTGGAGTAGTCAAAAGAAATCCCCCGCAGGTGGTATTGGGAATTTCTATAATTTAATTATGGTACACATTTTGTGTACCGTCAAGGCCTTGAACCAAAAAAAGTTCAAATTCTTCAAATGTTTTTACTGGCATTACCTCTTTTAAATTTCTGGCGGCCAGCAGCATAGAATAAATATAGTCTACAGCTGATAGCTGATAACACTTGTACTCTTCCATAGAGAGTGTTTTAGACATGGAGTCCTTACAACTTTGGAGGTGTTCTATAGCTCCTACTAATTCCAATATATAGTCTGCAACCATCGTTAAGGAATACTGCTTGTGGCCTGATAAATTTTCAGAATATGACTTGATTGAAGCATAAATCTCATTTGTATCAAGTTTCTTATACTGAATTTTATCCAAGTAATTTGAGAGTAGTGAAGTACCTAGATTGGACACAGAGTTAGTTTTCTTAGCCTCGTAGATAATTCTATTTGCAAAACTTATGACTTCATTGGAGATGCTTTGTTGCATTTTCATCCCCCTCTTGATTCATCATAAAAGAATCTACGTTAAGATTGCTTTTTAAAAATTCACTTTTTGATTTTGCTACTGGTATTGCAGGAGCTATCAGGGTTGGTAAAGTATAAATTCGCGATTCATAAAATATCCATTTGATAAATCTTGTCATTGCATAGGTAATCACTAGGTAAAAAAGCGCAGTTTTTCCATACAGATTGCTTAAGGCCATATCGTAATAGTTAAGAACTACAAAAAATAACTGATAACTACAGATGATCTTCGTTGAGGAAATCAGATATGAAATTGACTTACTATAAATTTCTCCAATAGCCCTTCTCTTGTCCTTTCCATATTTCAAATGCCGATATTCATCAGAGAAAAACCCTAAAGAGAATAGGTTAAGTATTGACTCAGCTAAAGTTAAAAACATTAGTGTCAGTCCGGAGCCAATAAAGAGATTCTTAAAATTCATTCCGTAAACCCTTTCTATATCATTTAGGAATAACGGGATTTCGATTTCAAAAACTCCAAGAAAATAATTTGCGAGGATCCCAGTAACACAAGCTACAAACGAAAATGATAAAACACTGGCTATAATCAATTTTTTGGGCATAAATATCCTTTGTTTCGATAGAAACATTCAATTTTTTATTAATTTCAAAATAAGCGGATCACCGAAGTGACCCGCTAAATGGGTGCTTTAACTATTCCTAGAATGGAATATCGTCAGCTGTGAAATTCGCATCTGTATTGATGTTGTACTCTTGATTCATCATGTTCATGTGCTCCGGAACTTCAGGAGTCTCTTTCTTTTCAGCTCCTTCTTCTCCATTGTTAGCAGGCTTACCAGCTCCACCAAGAAATTGAACAGTACGGGCATTGATTTCTGTGGTGTATCTTTTATTCCCGTCTTTGCCTTCCCATGCTCTTGTCTGGAGAGCTCCTTCAACAAAGGCCTGTCTACCTTTCGACAGATACTGGTTACATAGTTCGGCCAATTTTCCCCAAACCACAATCCTGTGCCATTCGGTACGTTCTTGTTTTTGACCAGACTTATCATTCCAGGACTCGGTAGTTGCTAACGAAAAATTAGCTACGGCCGTTCCTGAAGGCGTATATTTGAGCTCTACATCAGCTCCAAGACGCCCAATTAAAATAACTTTATTCACACTCATAATTTGCTCCGATGCCTCAAGAATTAATAAAATGTCTCATGGCTTCAAAAGGGGTTAATAATAATTTCTGAACCCTATCGTTATTCTTTATTCGATTAACTTCTTCTTGATCTAAGAAACCCCTTATTTCAGAAATTGGGTCTGTTATGTCCCAATAATCTAAGGTGGCTCTGGCGATCACAAAATTTCCCTTTAATGGGATCATGGTCATAATCAACAGGGTATAAAACAAAAATAACTGGTTCCTATCTAGGAAGTTTTCATAAATTACTTGATCCAGCACTGACCTAGATAATTGATGATTTAATATCCTATCTATTTCCCGTTTAAGAGTTTTTCTATCTTCCTTTTCACCTCCGGACTTAAAAGGGTTAATATTAAAGCTAGTAAGACTGTGCAATTAACTCGCTCCTATCCTTACTGAACTTGTGGTGCTTCAGGGAGCATTAACGCTTCTTCGTAGAGCTTTACTCTAATTTGCTCTTTCGTGAGGTTAGTCCCATGTTCTTTGTTATATTGCTCAACAAAGATGGCCTCCTTGTCACGCATGGATAGGTAGCTTTCCCTAATTTCGGAATACGCCTCTGAATCAAGGGCGAACATTCCTTTGATGAAAACATCAGTGAAGGCTTTCTTTTGATTCACTTTGGAAAGGCTTCCTAGTTCTACTTCGAGCTTTTGAATAACTTCTTTTGCTCGTGGGTGGTCTTCAAGTGCAACATAGATTCTTTTCAAGTCTTGCATAGATTTTTCTCCTTAAATTAGAAGGGCATGCTCCCTTCTTCAGTTATAGTTACTTGTGGAACAAAATCGTCCCTATAAAAGCGTTCTTGTTCGGTTAATCCATCATCTGGCTTTGTGAGCTTTTTTATGCTTTCTTTTACATATTTTTGCTTCTCAGCCTCGATTGAGTCTTTAATTCCAAGATCGTAAAAATCGTTGGTATAATTTCTGGGTTCGGAATCATCTAAATAAAACATCGCATCATAGATGATCTTTTTAGAGAACCCTTCTTCTTTTGTGTAAAGGACTCCCTCGCCCAATTTAAGCCTTCTGAAAGTATTGTGAGAAATGACATGCTTATGCGCATCTCTGGCAGAACCAAGGCCGGTATTGGTCGTCTGAACCCCTAATTCGACTTGCTCTGTATATTTTACGATCTCTTCGGTTCCGATCTGCTTATTGATATATTCAATTGAATCAGCATCGAGCCCACCTAAAATATGCCATGTTTTACAAGAGCCCTGTAACTGGTTTAGTAGATCCCTTGGTATATCCCCTGAGGGAGACTGGGTAGCATAGAAGTTCCCAAAGCCTGCCGCCCTACTACGAGAGTTATAAGTGGTCATAGAGTTATCAAATACCTCTTTAATCTCATCACTATATATCCAAGTTGGAGTGCGGTCTCTTTCATCAACTCTATCTCTGATATATCCTGCAAACCCTCTAAGGTCGTTATAGATCATACATTGAAAGTCTTTAGCGTATTCCCTCATCTGATCTTCATCTAATGAAAGAAAGAATACAGATTTCTCTTTATAGAAGTCGTGAATCGATCCAAATGGGTCGTTTATCTTTTCGTAAAACGGAGCGTATTGGACACCCTCAAGGTCGGCGATAACACCTTTAAAATCTTTATCACCTTCATATTCTTCAAAAAGCTGTTTCATCTTCGAGATGGTAACTCCTTCGTCATAGAGCCCATCTAGCTTCTTTGCTAAATCTGTCTTAACAAGCTTTTTATAAAAGGCGTTATCCCAGCTACTAAAAAGCATGAATTTATCTCTAATCATCCCCCTCGATCCGAATAAAAATGGGTTGTAATAGGATGAGAGCTCCGGCTTAGTAATTGAGAAATATCTAAACTTTCTATTGAACTTTTTACACCAAGAATAAACTTTGTTTTCAAAGTCCATATCTGATTTCATATTAATGATAACTATGAAGTTATCCCCTTCTTGAATATCCTGATAAATTTGGGGCATAAATGTACTGAAGGTTTTACCAAAACCAGAACCACCAACAGTGATCTGATGCTGAACTCTATCAGAGTTGGAAACATGGCGCGCCTTTGGTAGGCCGTCCTTATCTAAATAGTGACCCATAAACACCCCAGGACTCTCTTCTAAAATCTCCTGATGTTCCGCACTCCTCTGGTGGGCCTTTAAAAAGAAATATATAAAATATCCCCAACAGAAAAAGAGAGATAGTAGGCTTACTATAAATCCCACAGATAGCTGAAAATAAAATATGAATACATAAAGCCCGAGTCCCATAAAGGAGACAGTATAAAGGAATGTATAGATATGATGATTAGACCTCTCCCACCTTAGTGCCAAGTCTCTTAAATAGCCATCTGTTAATCTCTTATAGAGAGCCGCAAATAGTATTGATATTGGTAGGTAAACAGCCCAATGAATATTGGTGTTAATACCAATTACGAACAAAAAACTTATAACTAAGAAAAGATACTTCTTAAAAAACAAAAACATTTCCTGTTTCGTAACTTCGTTCATTACTAGCTCCCTTTTAGAGTCGTCTTGATTTGATTAAATACAACCTGTGGCTCCCGATGAAATCCATCCAGTTGCATGACCTGTAGGCCAAAATTTAACGTGCCTATCTGGTGAGCAATGCCTCCGACAGCTTGCTGAATACCAATTCCGTTACAAAGATATAGAACGTAGGAAATACCTTCGATCTCTGAGTACGTTTTAAGCTTTTCTCTAATACGCTTGTGGGTCTTGCTTTCTAGCTCCACCTCTACGGCGATATTTCCTTTCGTTGTTTTAATAAGAAGATCGGGAATAATTGCGTAGTCCTTATACATCCTTTTAAGTTCTCTATCTGAATAGAAGGCCCTAAATTTTCCGTGCCAAAATTCATTTAAAACTCTCGCAACTTCATGCTCGTGAAAGAAACTACTCCAAGGCATAGACTCGATAAACGGAAAGGCCTTAAACTTCTTTTTGGACTCGCCATCACTTTGATTTGGATGAAACCTATACCACTCGTTTTCAAGATACCTAACTCCCTTCCTAGAGAGTCTGTATATGAACTGTGTAGAGAGCCCACCTTTCACGCGTATAAGGTAATCATTATCGGTTAATAGCTTTAACCTCTGCTGACACCGTCTTTTTGAGGTAGTACGCTTACCAGAAAAGAAAAAACCGTTAACAAGATCAACTCTTAAAAACTTGAGCCTATTTAACATTTTAAAAAGCTCAAAATCTCTTTGTGTAATTTCAATATCAATAGACATAGAACCCCTTTTTAAGTTGAATGGCCAACCTTCTAAAAAATAGAAGAAAACTGGTAGAAATCTCGCATAATTTTTTAATCCTTAGAGGAAAGCAGAATATGGAGAAAGATAGATTTTCAGATCCGCTAGAACTTTGATGGGACCTGGTGAGAATAGGATACAAGGCCGGAGATATACAACGCAAAGGAGATAAAACTAAACCGGCCGAGAATAGCCCAACAAGGACATATTTAACATGTTTAAATATGGCCACTGAAATGACCACAATAGAAAAGAATAGAGCAAGCAATACCTCAGATAAAGACCACTCAATTACATAAGACCACAATACTCCGCATACACGATCTAGGCATACCACCTGTAGAATCTTAGAAACCACTGTAGTATCGCACATAGGAACTAAACCTAAACAAACTAAACTAATAATAAATAATATAAATAAATAAATTGAAAATTCACTGACCCCACCAGGACCGGATCCAATCAAAAACTGCAAATGGAGAGAGCTAACTGATTCAATACCACCAGACAGGCCACGGCGCACCGGTGACCTCTCCCGTTCAAGACCGCAGGACGTAGAAGGGGAGAGGTCACCGGTGCGCCGTGGCCGTGTGGGGGTGGTGAAGTCCTTTAGTTTTAGCCATTTGCAGTTTTTGATTATATTCGTCGGCCGTTCCCAGGTACGAATACCCAGCGAATAGCAAAAAATTTTTTCAATGTTAATCATTAACATTGAAAAAATTTTTCGTAGATCGGTTTTTAATGATTGCATATGTCTTTTCATCCCTTTTCTTTTCCGGCGTTACAAACAAGAACCTAAGCCCTTTGAAGAGTAATTTTCCAATCGCTACAACAGCTATCTGTAGTCCACTTTGATTTTTCATTACTTCGTACCAATATTTGGTTCAGCTACACTTTGAACAGAAACTTCACACCCTCTAATAAGCATTGTCTCATTCCCAAAAGTTCTTACTTGAGGCTCAAGCTTATGAGTTTCCAACGTAGGCTGTGGGAATAGAGCTTTTAAATCAGATGGTAAATTTGCCGTCTTCTGGATGTATGTATTGGTCTTTTTAAACTCCAGGTTTAACTCAAGTTTCTTATTACCAAGCTCATAGTCAAAATCTGGTTGAGAAGACTTCTGTATCTCGTCCCTCATTTCGTCCTCTCTCTTCCTTGGAATGGGGTTTTTAGATGGATCTTCTTTGTGAAATAAATAAGACACTCCTGCACCGACTGCGGCCCCTATTAAAGCAGAGCCTACAGCGTGTTGAGCTTCGTATTTAACCCCATCAGGTTTAACGGCATAGTCAACAGCAATTCCTGCTCCGGCACCCAAAGCGGCTCCTCTATACATAGCCTTGTAAACACTGTGAGAGCTACAACCTTGTAGAAGGATAAATACTGAAGAAACGAGTAAAATAGACTTAATACTTTTCATTAAATATCTCCTTAATTTAATTCCACTTCATCTGAAAAACTCAAAAGAAGTCTCTTTCCTGATCTAACTGTTAATATTCTTTGTGCCCTCTCTGCTTCTCTCTCAATACTTTCTGAAATACCGTTACTAACTCCCTCGGCCATACTCATGGTAATGTTGTGGCCATTACGCCTAACAACTTCTCCATTGTTTCCGTCATAGCGTTGCTTATTTGCATCAAATGTTGCACTAAGACCGGTGGCTATCGCTTTCTTAGGTATAATGGAATCATCAATCTCTCTTATTTCATCAGCGAACATTCCTTCATCCCCATCATAATCATCAAGTACAACGACATTGATCCTTACCTTTTTCCCTCTAATGACCATGGCATCACACTCGGTAAGAATACGTTTACCTGAAACTGCTGAGTCACACTGAAAACGAGTTCCATCTGGTATATACTTGTCCCCTCTTGTTCTGATCTGACGTACTCTCTTTCTCTCTCCATCAATGATCTGAAGAGATTGATATAGGTATGCCTTTGCTTCATATGAGGCAGGTAGAATCTTCTTACTTGTGAGGATCAAGGGTTGATATTTAACTATTTTCTTTTTCTTTACCTTCTTCTTTCTTCTTGCCTTCGCTTCTAGTTCTTTTATCTTTTTATCAGCAAGCTCTTTCTCTCTTTTAAGTTGCTCTTCCATTCTCCTTTTAAGAGCTTCAAGTTCTGCTGTATTTTTAACTGGTGCAGAGGCCTTGGTGGAGACTTTATCTTGCTTGAATCGGCCACCATATCTAAGCGACTTATCTAAAAGTTTTGCCTCTACCTTTACAGACATTAAAGTTAAGAGAGTTAGAAATAGGAATAGAATAATATTTTTACTCATCACTACCTCGCTACCCTAATATTTTTGGGCCTTTTAGGAACACTGTTTAGCTTGATCTTAAGCGGGGTACCTTTTGAAAAGTATCCAACCTTTTCAGCATTAACGCGAATCCCATTAATCTCGATTGGTCGCTTTCTTAGATTTTTGATCTTTATAGAGGTGTCACCCTCGAAGTATATATAGTCTTTGGTCTTATAAACTACATCGTAAGAGGAGTTTACCTTCCCTTTATAGATATTAATGTCTTTGTCTTTTACCTGTTTGGTATTTTCAGGTGCAAAGACGTAACTCCCCTTTTCCAATAGAACAGTAATTGTCTGTGAGCTCAGCGAAGGATTCTTTTTGGCCCAGAGAATAACTGTCTTACCTTCATTTGCTTGAGAATCGTGAACTGCATGAAAGTATCTACTGTCAGGAACAATTACATTCTTCACCGGTGTCTGGAATGTCAGAACAAGAGGAGACAGCGTATTGATTAATAATGTGCTTACTTGTTTACCTAGTACAAAATAGTCCATTTTAAATCCTAATAGTTATGTGTTTGTATCTTCTCAATCTCTTCGTAGTCAGTGGCCTTAAATACATATGGTCCATTGACGTTTTCAATTGGGAAGGTATAAGAGAGCAACCCAATGGCATCTTTTACGACCACTTTGCACTTATTGGACTCGACCATAAAGGGTTTAAATATCTTCTTAATTTCTTCAGTATGAGGCTGTAACCTTTCCATTACTGCCTTTCTTCTAGCTTCCTCTGTAAAGATTCCTTTATGAAGATTACCCTTGAGGATCCCTTTTACGGCATATCCACATACTTCAATTTTTGCTCCATCCTGAGAAAAAAACTCGTTATGCTTCAAAATGTTGATCTTATTACTAGCTACAAAAATGACACTGATTACGGCAAAGCATAATAGAACGGATCCACCTAGTACCTTAAGGATTGCGTTTTGCTTCTCTATGGCCTCTTCAAAGCCCATAAAGTAGTCGGTTTCTTCTTCTTGAACCGGCTTGCGCTTAGACTTCTCTTTCGTTTCCATTTATTCTCCTTGGCTACTCTTGTAGCTCGTCTTTTTTATCTTCTTTCAAGTTTTTAATAACTTTGGTTGCAAGTTTATTTTTAGGAGCCTCGTCGTTATTGAATTGAGCTTCCTCATTGTTGTTGAATTTTGGTTCATCAAAGTTGCTATATCTCCCATTCTTATAATTAGAAGTTTCATTGTGATCCATTGACGGTGTTTTATATTCACCAGGCTTAACTGAAGGCGTATAGCCATCAGAATATAGGCCTGGTTTCTTACCTCTATTCTGTAGTTGTTCCTGAGTTGGTTTTTGAATATTCAAGTAAGCACTATCCTGGGCAGACATTCCCTTGTTAGATGAAGGAATAGACTTTCGATAAAACCTTGGTGATTCTGGAACTAATGAATTAGATGATTTGAGTTTATTTGAGGAGTTAAGATAGTTGTTAGAACCCCTATCCATTCCCCTTTTAGAATATGAACCATTAGACCTTGGTACAATACTCCTCCCATGACCGTTATCCTTACTAGATTCGGAGTGTAATTTAGTCATGGCTCTATTGTGTTCACTGTCGGATCCACGTAGATAAACATCCTCGGGTCTTCGACGCACTTCTTTATTAGAACCAAGATAACCATTAGAAGAAGGCTTAATCCTAAAGCTATCCTTTTTGACAGCTGATTCCTTTAATACTTCATCCTTTGTAACTGAAGGACTGAATCCACCCATAGAGCCACTGGTTCCCTGTGGGCCTCCTCCATTTATTCCACTTCCGTCATTTCCGGAAAACTTCTTAACCTTTCCTTTTACGGCTTCAATTTTTTCTTTGCCCTTAGTGCTGAATCTGGAAACACCATCTGACGCTAAATTCCTAAACTTTCCAAATTTACTTACATTACCTCCGCCAGTAAGAGGATCCACGTTTGGCTTAAATCTGCTCTTTAATTTATCTTTTCCCAGATCCTTTAAGGCAGTGAACATGGGAGTTTTTGCTACAGCTGTTGCTCCACCCATGAGAGATAGGGCCCCTACTTTTTGAGCATTTTCTGCAACTCTTGAAGCTCCATCTGAGATACCTCCATCTCTTGCCCACCCCATAGCGATATATCCACAAGTCGGAAGCATGATTAAAAGCATAAATGTTAGCCAAAATCCCTGAGTATTATTACCAACGATTCCAGACGTATAAACGCCGCTTAAAATAGAGCTATAAATGATTAATAAGATGGCAACAACAAGGGGCATCCCACCGATATATACGAGATCCCTCATTGTCCCCCTTAAGTTGCCTCTAAAAACAGGAAAAACATGTAACGCAAGAGGAACAAAGGACAGTGCCACTGATTTTACATAGACCCACGTATAAATCCCTTTAAGGATGTAGACTGCAAGCCTTGCGAGGATCACGAGGATGTATCCCATAATTTCTTTGAATGCCTTAAGAGGAGCCAAGTGAACGCCGAAAAATGTGTACCAAGGCTCTTTCGCTGAACCAATATCGGCCACTCTATTTACCTCATTGATTGCCTTTCCTAGGCCCTGAGTAAAAAAGGAAGTGCCTTTAAACATTTGGTAAACTGTTTCAGCAACCAGGAATCCCATGTCCGAAACAAGCATAAACACTGTTGAAGCTATGGATACAAAGAACGACTGCTTCAATATTTCATGCAAGGTGATGGCCGTCTCTTGAACGCTGTTCATTACCGACATGACTAGAGCAAACAAACTAAATGCCAAAAGAGCCGCTAAAGCGTACCTATGTAAATAATGCGTAAGTTTGGGGAGAAAAGGTAACTCGAACCTTAAGAGCCCTTTTAGCTCCAAGTTCAACTTTACTCCACCACTTTCACCGTTATCTATTCTTTCTTGAAGATTCTCAATAGGAGTAATTCCTAAAATTTCCTTTATCTTAGCTTCTATTCTTCTTTTCTGATCTGCCTTATCGAGCTCTCTTTGAATAGAAAAGCTCATCATTGTATTTACATCCTCTAATTGCTGAGAAATCTTAACGAGATTGATATTACTAAATGCTGTGTTAACCGCAGTATTGTAGTTACTGGATCTCTGATTCATGGATTTGGCAGAGGCCTCTAATCTTTGCTTGGCCGTCTGAACCAAAATCTCTTCTTGCATCTTCCTATGAATTATCTCTTCGTTTTGTAACTTGATGATCTCTAGCTCGATACCCATTCTTTTGGCATGATCTCTTGCTGATCTAATCGCGCTTTTCGTTTCAGCAATACTATTATTGAGCTCAGTTAAGGTACGGCCATCCAAGTCTCTCAGGCTCTTAACTCTCTCAAAGTTAATTATTGCCATATGAGAAAGTGTGTAAGAAGCATCAAGCCTTTCCTTTACGCTCCCTAATGACTTGAGCATTTCATTATTTTTAAGACCGATCTGATCTAATAATCTAAGGAGCTCACCGGCAAAACCTGAGGCTTGGCCAAGTTTTCCGACATTTTTAGCTCCACCAAATAGGCCAAACATCGTGGCTCCCTGGCTTACAGCGGTAAGTGCTGAAACCGGTTCGGCCTGGACTCTTTGAAGTCCAAAAAGGAGAACGAATATGAGGATACAGATCCTAAACACCAAGTTCTCTCCTCGCTTCCATAAATGTTATTACACTTTCTCTAAAACATTCATGGAATCTTCCCCCATATCCTGTTTCCCAGTTTTTAAACATAGTCGTAAAATCTTTATCAGTGTTTAAAACCGTATAACGGAGTTCATTTTTGGGGTGTCTAAGGACCTTGTTAACAGTGGGCCCGAGAACTGCGAACTTTACCTCGCTTCTTGAAGTTCCTACATCATCTGAAGAAATTTCTTCATAAAACAATGAATTTAGAGTCACTATATGGTCGGATTTAAAGTTTGAAAGACTACTTATCTCACTTCCCTCTCTAAAGCACACCCTAACATCACAGTTTTTGGTCATTGCTTCAAAGTAAGCGATTTGATCTTTATCGGTCAGGTTTTGAGTAAAAAGCCAAATCGGCTTTCCTTCTTTTCGGAATGTTCTAATGAACTCGTCAATGTAGCTTCCTACGTCCTCCTCTTCTTTTTTGATAAACTTATAAAGTTCATCAAGGAGAAGCATTATATCCCCTTCGTACATTTCAAACCATTTCATAAAAAAGGCCAGAACAACTTTTTTCATTCTTTTGGGATAAAATTTGATATTACAATGAATTATTTTTGCTTCGGTGGGTAGTTCGCTCTCATCGTCTAAATAGTCACGAATCTCTGAGAAGTAGTATTTAAACTCTTCATAGTCTTCGCTAACATAATCAATAAAGTCATCGACAGAATTAAAAGCATCTTCTTCAATTCCTTTCTTGATTCTTTCATAAATTTTCCCACTATCAACCGTATTGATATTATCTTTGTCTCTATCAACCTGGGATAAGAAGATTTCCAGGAGATAATGGGGATCTTCTTTAAACATCAAAAAAGGGATCTTATCTGAGTAACTTACCCCTTTGTGCCACTTTACGAACCTTTCACTTGAAACACCGTATTCAAGGATCAGAAGCTTCATTTTTGTGGATTCAATTAAGTCCCAGGCATAATCTCTGGCCGTAACACTTTTCCCTCGGCCAGTTGGTCCTGTCCAAAGTACATTTAGGCCGTCTCCCAAATCCATCAAATCAAGATAAACGTCGTTACCGGCTCTTGAAAAATATTTTTTTCCAAAAGAACTTACCTTATCTACTGAAAGAGGGAGAATGTTTGAGAGAACACTCGTATTAAATTCTTGACCATATTTTCCAAATAATGGCGATACACCAAAAAGTGTTGATTTATAAACTTCTTGAAGAGAGTGAGTTTCAAAAAATGGAGTATGCCCTTCATCATCAAGAATATTTAGTAATCTAATTGTTTTTGAATTTAGTTCTTCAAGGGTATTCGCACTAACGAATAGGCTAACATAGGCAAAAAAAAGGCTTTCTACTTTTTGCTCTAATTGTTTCCTGACTAAACGTAACTCTTCCTTTGCTTCTTCAGATGTAATATTGAGATCAGATGCACCTTTGACAATTCCATGCAACTTTTCTTTCCCAGCCAGTTTGTTATCAACTACTGCTGTCTTTCGTTTGATAAACTGAACCATCAACTCGTGGTGTCCAGAAAACTCTGCGAAGTCGATTTTATTTGTTGAAAAACTATTCGATTCAAAGCTGATTATTCGATAATAAAGGCCATTTACCTTGTAATAGTCGGGACCGAAATAAGGAGCTCCATATATCTGACCCCCTTCAAAATGAATAGATAGGGGATTATCGAGCTTTTCTAACCTCCCTCCAAAAAATCTTGCATTTTCCTCAGTGGTATTAACAAAGATACGATTATTTTTCAGATAGAACTTATAGAAGTTTCCGCTTGATGCCTTATTTAGGTAGGCTCTAAGCTTTAAGATAAAAAGCAATCTTGCTTCAGGAGACAGCTGGTCAATATCTTTACCGATATACTCATAAGCATAACTCTTTACGTTCTTTCTGCTTATGATTTCATTACCGCTTACTTTAGCAATCGGCCATTCGATTCCTGAAAAGCTTTGCTTTGTTTTACTTGAAGAAATTATGTTTTTAATGTCGTCTAGTAGTGCTTTCATTTTACTGCTCTTGTCCAATATAAATATTTTGATTTTTTAATCTTTGCCGGAATCTCCTTACCGCTTATCTTGTTTCTGGTCATAATCCGTGCAACAAAATATAGAGTATTCACGACTGCTACCCCTCCAAATTCGAGCTCGAACATTGGGCCTAGGCAGAGAACTGAAAAGGCCACCATGCAATCAAAAATTGAGATTCCAAAGAATCCTGCACGAGCTCGAATGTAACGAGGGTTAGAAGCTTTCATTTTAGGAAATCAATCCTGTTGTAAGTCTTGCGGATAACTCAAGTAAACCAGGTAAGTTCACGACGACACCCACAAGAACACAAATAGCAAGAACGTATTTTCCAACAGCACTATTCTCAAAGTGCCTCCAAATACCGACAAGTGCTCCGAGTAATAAGAAGGCCATGAACCATTTGTAACCTTTGGACATGTAAAATGACTTAACCATAGTCCAGGGATCAGCTGAGTATGCGCATACCGGAACTAGGGCGAGAGTCGAGATACTTACTGTCCGTAGCCTTCTTGAAATACCTGATAGAATTTTCATTTCTACCTCCTTTTAGTTATAGAAAGTGTCCAGGTGGCCAATAAGGTCAACTGTCACTTCGTGTTTATGGTCAATGTGCTTCGGTCTGTGCTCGGGAAAGTTCCCCCAGATAATGTCTTCTCGGCACTGTAAGGCTCTCTGGTCAGTATAAGGACCCTTTCCGTGAGTTCTTTTTGAACCGACATACCCAGGCCTATCTATCGACGCGACTCTTATGCGAAGAGAAGATGGTTCGATTTGTAGTGACTCGAAAAGTTTTTCTGAGTTGTGAATTTTAAACACCAATGTGTCTTGAACCCATTCGTGAGAAATACCTTCTGCCTTTTCAAGTATTTCTTTAAAGTTGAAAGATTGGTCCTGTGAAACAAGAAGTATATGTTCAAGATTTTCTGATTTATCGTTTCGATCAAATTTTAATGGGTCAACAAGAAAATTACCGCTTCTTCTTTGTTCCCTGAAGTAACACATGTACGCTTTGTAATACACATTGTTCCCACTGCGGTGACTGAAAAACCGTCCACCACTAGGGATTTCTCTTTTAAAGAGATCCTCTCTCTTTAGGGTTACCCCTGAGATTAATAAACTCAACTTTGAGTTTTTACTTATCTCTCCTAAGTCAAACTCTTCATAAAACTCACCCGATTCAACCTTGGGCTTAATCATTGATGAAGTTCTTTCGACTTGGGTGGCAACGGTATTATCAATCGCAAAATTAAAAATAATGCGATCGCCAGCTTTAAACTCATGGTTAAATACTTCGTATTTCGTTTTATTAGTCAGTAAATACCATTTTCCGGTTTTATCATGTCCTCGAAGATCCCCGAGTGTTTCACCGCCCTTTGTGTTATTTACAAATTCTCCAAGCTGAGTGATTACATTGTTTTCGATTTTGTAATCTTCTCTAAAGATAGCTTGGATAATCTTAACGATGGTGTTGTTATGTCTCGAAGTAGAAACGTATTTCACTCTGTTATATAGTGGAGTCGTGATCCCAACTGGAATAGTCTTGGCATACACCCCCTTCATAAACTCAGAGTTGGTGGTTTTCATCGAGGGAATTGTAAAATCCTCTACCTTAACAGATAGAAATTCCCCGTGTTTGAAATAGTTTTCCAACAGGATCCTGTTCGGAAGGTTTTCAAGGGTTACCGTAAATTTCTCTTTATTGTCTCTAGCGAAAGTTCTTTCGACCTTAGTTGTTGCCACCTTCACGTCTTTTCCTGTGTCGTAATTAAAGTAATAAATACCTAAAACAACATCCTTAACCTCTTCAAAATTGTCTGTAGGAACAAGAGTGATGGTTGAAGAGAATGAAACTTTTAAATCATTTCCTTCAATATCGTACTCATATCCTGCGGCCAGGTATTCACGAAGTCCCTTAAGGTGTCTTCCTTTTTTAGCCTTAGGGTAAGAAATCTTCTCGTAATCAATTGTCCTAAGTACTCCCCTGGCTACTGATGTGAACTTAGCAACTTTTGAGATCATTCTGTCTGATTTAACCTTGAAGTCGTGGTTGCCAACGCCATAATTAAAATCAAAGTCACCGTGATCTACATTGTGCTCAATCGCGAATGATGCGCTCCCACTTACAGGTTTATCAAGAACCATGCTGTATGACTGAGCAATTTTTTTGTCGAGCTCAACAACATCAGCAAGGAACATATTTTCGTCTTTACTGTTGGGAATCCTGTCACCATCTTCGTCCCCATCTGGACTAATTGGTTTAAGTGGATTTGATACTTGGGTAACAGGTCCTGCGACCTCTTCTTCTCCTGTCCTTGAACAACCAATAGATAGGAAAAGGAAAGAAAGGATTAATACTGGTGATATAATAAATTTCATTTATTCTCCGTTGCTAATTCGCCAAAATTGACAAGAAACATTGAAAAGCGAGATACCGCTTTTAAACTCAAACCTTCTCTCTCCGACTTCACCCATTTTCATTTTCTGGATCTGTGAAACAGGGATGAAGAATTTGTATGAGGTATCTGATACTGAAATTTTGGAGAAGGCTTTTCCTGGTCCTCCCTCTTTAGAGGGTGAGTGGGATAACAGTAATTCCGCTACTCCGAGGTCAGTTGGGAATGAGGCGTTTTGCTCGTTTTTATAATTGCCAATATCTATCGACTTGAAGATTGAATTTTCCTCAATGTCCTTGACCTCACAGACCATCTTTCCGTACAGTTTATACTCAAAAGCAAGTGCCGAGTTTCCTGATCCCATAAACAAAAATGGGAGATAAAAAAGTAAGGTTTTTAAAAAGGTTCTGAGAGGTTTCATTAATACCTCCTCTCAAAAATGAATGTGTGATTTAACAACTCTTCATTTGAAACAGAATCGGTTTCTAATTTTTGACTTAGAGAAAACTTAAAAGGTCGTGTTAGGTCGTATCTCTCAGTGTACAACACTCCATCAATCGTATATTTGAGCTCTACGATGCTTTGAGATAGTTCAGTAATTGCATAGAAATGAATAGAACTTATAAAATCTCTTAATGCTGATGAATATTTATAATCAATGGAATCTTTTCCCTCGATTCTAAACTCATTCGAGACTTCACCACTATATGACAGACATACAGCTGGATCTTTTTCTGGATCGTATATGACAATATCGAACTCGAATCTTTCATATGAATACTTCCATATTCTTACGTCAGTAACTTCATAACCTTTAACTCGAATACCACTACATGATATTTGTTCATTATCCAGAGTAGTAATTGTAACTACAGTTTTCTCTTCAAGAGAATGAACATCACCTTCTCTTACATCGTTTAGGCTTGGTGTATAAGAATTAAGCTTGCTTAACAACTGGCTCGTCGTTAAGGAACGTGTTTCAAACTGATTTTGAGTAACTTGACCAGTTCCTTGGTTACTTTCTGACTTTCCACAAGATGAAAAAGTGATAAGTAACGAAATGATAAATTTAAATAGAATGATTTTTTTCAATGAATGTACTCCTTATTGGTTTGAATATGATCTTGGCCATTAGAGGCCTTTGAAATTAATAGAGAAGGGAGGAGCAAGAAAAGGCCCAACATTATTAGGGAGAGGTGACCATTAAATGTTGGGCCCGCCATTTCACCCAAATCAGAAGTGAGTTTGGTAGGTTTGAGTCTTTGGTACGCTGGACGGGTGGGAATAGCTATTGAGTCCAGGACCGGGACTTCACTTTGTGAATATGGTTTCTTGCCAAAGCAAAACACGAACCCTCCGTGTAAAAACAGTTTTGTTAAAAGCTAAATTTCATTTCAAAACTTAGACGCGACGCACAATGCGTTATATAATTGCATCTTAAGAAATTCTTGAGGGATTTCAACGGGTTTTTAAAAAGTGGTTCGTCAGACGATGGATGGGACTGAGTTTAACGTCTGGTGAGAATTAAGATGATTTTTTAACTGGTTTTTTAGAATCTGGAGTAGATAACTCGCTATTGTCGGGCCTCACATCAAATGCCACGCTACCTCTTATAGTAGGAGGCTCTGGGTGAACATGAATGTCTGCCTTTGCTACTTGTCTACCTAACCTAACTTGCTCAATATTGAATGCCACGACATTTGTAGATAGAGGATCATCAGATTGAAACTTTTTATCTTTCCCTAAATCTTTAAGGTCCTTTATAAACTTTATAGTGAGTTCTTCAGCTTTCTTCATGCCTTCATTTGAGAGGGATTCGATGTGTATGAAGTTCATTCCAAGATGCTTACCTATAACATACTCAGATAAATACCTTTCTTTCACTTCCTTTTTGATAGATTCTTGGAAGGTTGTGGCGAATTTGGGGCTAACGTAATCGGAGAATAATCCAAACTTTCCATCTTTTTTATATGCCACTTTTCTTGATATGAATTTGTCTATCACTTTCAGCAACTCTTCCGAGTGAGGGTGATCGAGGATAACAAACTCTTTTACGTTGAGCATGAGCATTATTAAAGCTTCTGATTTATATTTGCTGTCTATATCTTTATACACATCAAAAAGATGCTTCTTGCAGTAATCAGTAAGCGTCTCAATTGCCTTGGATTTTTTCTTTTCATTATAAAGATCGTCTATTGCTTCATTGTACTTTTCTGAAGCTTTCCTAAAGGCTGGGTATCTCTCTGATAAAAGCACCTCAAGATGCTCCTGTGGGACATGCTTAGAAAACTCCTGGGAAATCAAAACTGATATAACAGCATCTAAACTTGTTCCAACCATAAGATAGAAAGACTTAAAATCCCTAGTGGCATCCCTTAAAGATTCTCTCCCTACGTTTGAGGGCATTAGATTTAATACTTCATCCCATGTCTTGCTAATATTGTTAGAACAAAATAGCCTCCAACCAAAAAATGCTGAAACTCTAACATCGTGTCGGACAGCCTTACTGTGACCACCGGCAAACAGCTCACCCAAACTGTAATCAATATGCAGTTGTATCTTTTCAATTTGCTCATCGAGAGTTAGATGCTTGTTCATAATTCAATAATCTCCAACTAACTTATCGGAAATTCAGCCACTTACTAAAATAGCAGAGTAGTTTAATTTTCCTTGAATTTTTAACATAATTTCAGCCACTTAGGTCGTCTTAATCGAGTCCAAAACACACTCACAGGACGACACATTCAAAGTTCCTCCCCTCATGGGCCTATCTCCCGAACCCTAAAAATTGAGAATTTTCGCCACGCGCAATATCATCAACTCACCCAACAACGCATGAGCCTGTCGCCATTAACTCCTAATCAAAAACAAATAGTGGCAGGCTCTTTTTAAGGAGAGAGAGGATGAAAAAACTAAAGAGAATTTTGCTTAACACTCTTACTATTTCTATTGCACTTTTTGGATTTACTAATCCAGCACTTGGTGAGAGCCAGAATTTTGATTGTAGCCCTAGAACTTTCATTATGAAGGGTGATGCTAAATCTCAGTTTCATATGACAGCTATTGGCTTTGAGTCTAGTCTGGATTCTTATGAATATAGATTAGGTCGCTTAAGATTTTCTAATGATCTTGAGAAAGTCTGTAAAGGTGTGACTAAGCTATACAAGAATATTTCAAAACAAAAAAATCTTAAGAACGAAATTTTCAGGCACCTTAGTAGAACAGGCGCAACTTTTGATGGTCGCTATATTGACCCTATGATTTTTGAATACAGAAATGCAAGATCCAATCTAAATGCAGCAGTTTTCAACTGCCAATCAGGTGGGACTATTGAAGATATTAAAAAGTCTATTTTTGAAAGCGAAAAATCTTTCAAGGAGACAAGTTTAAAAGCGTCCACTGACTTTAGGCTAAACGTACTCAGTAGGATTGATGACCACTTTGATGAAGCAACTAAGAAGTGCTCGAAATGTGAGTCAAAGAATAACAATGAACATATTGGCTTTGGCTTTAAATCTACCGGCTCAAAATCTAAGGGAAAATAATGAATCATAAGCATATCGGAATTTTTATATATTTCTGCCTCCTCTGGATTAATACTCTTGAGGGGGCGAATCACAGAGAAAAGGAAGAAGAATTGGCCGCACTCAGGTGGGCCAGTGAGGTCTCAAAACTACATAAGATGCCTGAGGAGAAAACGAGGGACCTCAAGTTAAAGGAAACTCTTGTGCCATCAAAAATTAATACTACGGAACTTGATGAGGTGGTAAAACTGGATTTGAACGATGAATGATCTACAAACGATTGATTTAGAATTATACCTATCCTCTCTAGTTGAATTATTTGGTAAGGAGGATTTTATAATCTTAATAAAGAAGCTCGACTTGCCTCCTTTAAGTTTTGAAGAAAGCTTAAGGAAAAAAATCGAAGGCCTCTATGTGTGTCTAGGCCAAGATATGTTTAAAGAGATTTTTATTGAGAAGCGGATTCCATTTGAAGACAACATTTATTCCAGACTCTTCACTGAAACTGAATTAATGATGATTTCCTACTTTATTCGGGACGGGAAAATGTCACAGATGGAAACCAATCTTTCTGTATAAGAGAGCTTACCTGGTTTCTTAATTTGCAATTTCTCGAATTAGAACCACCACCTAAACTAACTCCTCTGGAATTGGATCCGCCCCCGAGGGAAACACCTTTTGAATTTACTCCGGGACCGACTGTATTTCCTAAGGCTACATTTAACTCAGATTCACTTAGTCTTGCATAAATTTGGTTGCGGCCCTTTGTGAATTTATCAAAATGACTCCTTGGAAGAAGAGTTGTTTTCCCATTTGACTGCTTTATTTTGTAATCACACTGATCTCTAGCTACTATCTCTCCCTTAATAATAAAAATTCCATCATACCCGGCCCAGGTTATCGACTGAAGAAGTAAAAATAATGTAATAGCTATTAAGGCTCTGCTCATTTTTTACTCCTTTTGCCTACTGTATAGATTTTCAATTCCGTACCTTCTTTTTTGGCGTCTTCTATACATTGTGACAGAAGCTTACAAGACTCGTTTTTTTTAGCTCTACACATATAAGCGATCTCGCCATGGCAATATACTCCACAATAAACAAACCCTGGCCCTAGGTGAAACTTTCTTTCTATAACACAAGCCTTTTTTGCCATTGATACACTAGGTAAAAAGAAGAGTAACAACAATAAGGCTCTCATTTATCTTTCGCCTTTTGACTTCTGGAACGCTTAAGTTCCTCAATGTCTATTGTAGTATCCGAAGTCGTTATCTTTTCATCTAAACACTTACCTAAGTCTTTGGGATTATAATTAGTTTTTTGGCACATCAAATTTGTTTCTAAAAGAATCTCAATTTGTTTCTTGTAAATGCCTGCCGGGGTAACATAGGTACAAACAGCTGGCGCAATAATAAAGTGTTTCCCCATTTTCTTATCAATCATCTCTTTAACTTTTCTATATTTATCAGGTTTGCAATCCCTAAGATTTTTCTTGGAAAACGAAATTCCAAATGTAGGTGAGGTAAAAATAAATAGAAGTATGAGATATTTCATTAATAATATCCTTGTGTCCAATAAGCTGGGTTTGCGGGTGGTACAATTATTGGGGTGAATGGTTTTAGAGGTTCTTTCTTTCCGCCAATAAGTGAATTAAAATTTGGTGGGATACCCAGTCTTGGAAAAACTTCGATCTCTTCAATCGTCTCTCCTTCGTGTGTGATTGTAGCCTTTGCACTTCTTGCATACAAGGAGTGATTGGGACAAGTAACGAATTGATTTTTCTTTCCGCTAATTTCGCAAGTTTTTGCCCACATCACATGTTTAAAAAACCAATCAACTTTTCCTTTAAACCCCTCTGGCAAAATGGCCTTAATAAAGACTGTGTCAGACCCTTTCTTATGTCCTTTTGATTCGAGTTTAAATGAAAGATTGTCACTCCGTTCATCATCTACATCAGTCTTGCATGTGGAGGTGGATTCCCCTCTTCCGGGCAGAGAAATCTTAAACACACATTTTAAGCTTGAAGAATCCTTATCTGGAATACATTTATTATCTTCAGGGGATCCTCCATCTACAGTCGTCCAGTTGATTGAGATATTTTCAGAGCCCCATTTTTCAAATGGAATCTTTTTCTTCTCGTTATCATCAACTTTATAAACTCCGACACGACAATACCATTTTAATTTGTGTTTTTTGCTTTTAGTGAACTCAACAAACTCTTTTTTGAATGAATACCCGTTCTTTACGACTTCATCATTCTCTGAAGGCTTTTTCTCGCTTACTTTATTCTTAAAGCACTTCTCTGCATCTTTACATTTTTTAGTACCGAAGGAGGAGCAAACAATTAGATCGTCTGTTGTTTCGCTAGTCCACATTCTACCCACACAGAGTGAGCAGTTTTTTTGCTCAATCAATTTCACATAAGATGGCTCTACCCATTCATAACTAAATACTTCTGCTGAAAAAAGTAGAAAAAAGAACAAGAATATTTTCACATTCTCCTCCTTTTTTTCTTTTTCACCGTCCAGGGCAGGATCACCATGTTTCCGAATTTGAACATTTCCTCTGTGGTTTTGAAGGAAATCTTTTCATTTTTCTTTTTATTCCTCTCTTCTTTTGGGATTACCTTTTTATCAATGTGTACTCTAATCTCTCTTGTTTCTTCTCCAGATGGCATAGTAATAATCATACGATCCTTACCGGAGTAATGAACAATTCCTCTAATTGAATTAAAGCCAATAATTTCGGCAAAAACTGAAACCGAAAATAGAAGTATGAATATTAGGAAAAGTTTTTTAATCATTTCGTAATCGAAGCTCCAGTCCCAGAATTACCTGGATTGGATTTTTCCTCCAGGGGGCTTTTGAGAAGTAATTTCTCTCTAGCGCAACTATTAATCTCAGGACAAACCATTTCGCCGTTAACTCTCACGGCCTTACACATAACATCGTGATCTCCTACAACTGGATTTTCTTTTGATTCATTTACGCATCTCCTAACCCCAATACAAACACATTCGTCGGAACTAGGACACTTCACAATCCTTGGTTTTACGTGAGCTCTGCATACTGTTTTCATTTTTCCAGTAAATGAAAAAACAGGACCTGAAAAAACAAGAATAACCGATAATAACAATCCAGTTTTCATAACCACCTCATTTTGTTCTCGGTATTTGATAAATTGTACTTGAGGCCAATCGCTAATTAAACAATTCAAATTAGTTGACCGATAAATATCTTATGAAGATTCTCATGTTTTTAACTCTTTTAATTACACCCTCAATTTCATACTCACTAGAAAATGTTGGTCGATATATTGAGGGGAATTTCAAAGATAAAAACGATTTCTATAGATCAGAAGAAAAGAAAAACATTCAATACTTACTTAGTTGTGGTGAGGCTTTGGGTAGAAATTCTCAAGATGGGTTTATTGGCTCCGCTAGTGATCCTGGCGTAAAATTCATAAACTCACCTGATAAAGATGGAATCTATATTTTTCATGGGAAAGATACATATTTTCTTTCCAGGAAAGACTTAAAGAAGAATGCCAACTATGGCCTAAGTATGTATTTCGGTAATAAGAAAATTAGTTTTGAACTTATAACAGGAACTGATACTTTCACATTCGCTGATACAAAATATTATCGAAAGAATCCTGTGTACCGTAATTTATCTGCTCCACAGGTAGCCTACCCCCATCAGCCTCAAAAAATTAATCCAAATAAAGACGTTTTTATCTCTGCGCAGACAGCAATAAAGAGATCCATAGAGAAAAGAATCGCTAGGATTAAGAATGAGCAAGCGACTGGGAAAAAACCTGGCTCTGATGTTAATATTTCTGAAATGGGCCCAATAGATTACTGCCTAGGGGTAGCCGAGGATCTAAAGCTCGACACTCTTAAGTCTTTTGTTCAGACTAAGCTCAAGAAGGAGTTTAAGTTCTACTCTAATAGATTTCCTGCATCTACTTCTACGAATGGAGGCGGAAGTCGCTCTACAGGCTCCTCCTCACAAAATAAATAATGTAAAATCATATACTTAGTGGCTTATGTCACCATATAGACATAGTAAGTAATAACTTCACGAATCCCCTTTTCAAATTGTTTATAAATTTATAAATAGTTAAAATCTCGTAAGAGATAACTAACTCGTATAGAGACAGTGAGAGCCCCATGAAAACAACTTCATTGATTTTTATTTTTCTTTTTTCTACCACGGCAATAGCTGAAGGTTGGAAACCGTCAAAGTCATTGGCAAACAAAATTGCCTATCAGTTAGTTAATAACGATGATATCTCCCTTTTCAGAGATAAGGTTTTAAAAGAGGGAATGTCTCCTAATTTAGAATATAATAAAGATTTTAACGACAATGGTCCTATTAACATTAATTGGGCAGTTGGGATTGTTTCATCAATGGGAAAGGAGTTGGACCAAGGAATACAGAATGGAATCAGTTTCAGATTAGCCGAAGAAACCTTTACTGTTCTTGGTGCTGATCCCAACCAGAAAGGACCTGATGGAAGAACACCCCTAACAAATTCCTTCTCTCATAACGCCTGGGAGCAGATTATTAAGTGGGGAGCTGATCCGAATCACATTCTTGGATACAACCAGATCGGAGATAAATGGCTGGTCGTTAAGCCGATTCATAAGATTAGATACCATGAAGATTATAGAAAATTAGTAGAGCTTGGTGCCTCACCGCTTGGTGAAAAGTATTGCGAAACATTTAGTAAAACTGAAGAATTATGGACAAGATATAGAAACACTAATGAAGCTGAAGATATGAGGATTGTCTACCGCGACCTCTATATCAAAAAGTTCAACATCACGAAAAAAGAATATTTCCGTTGTTCGGGTGTTGATGTAGGTATTCCAAATTTGTGCGAAATGGTTCCCGATACTTGCCAGAAATCCTGGGAAGAGATCACTGCTGAGTAGGTCGAATTACGATAATTATTGGCACCCCAAATCGCTAAAATAACAATTACAATTAATGTAAGCTATTGATTTTACGCGTAATTCATTACTCTATAGTAATTTACCTAAATACCTGACCATATCTCACCGATAATAGACATGTGAACAGGTGTTTCAAATACTTACCATTCTACCTTCTGCTTATTGCTGCATCTTATGCTTATGCGGATACTACGATTAAAGAAACTTACCTCGATAAGCAGGCATCGAGAACTCAACCCAAGTTTGAGTTACGCCTTAACAAGTGTATCGAAAGTAGTATCAAATCATTAGACGCCTCTAGTGGTAACTTCGATGAACTTATCAATGCTTTTAAAGAAGACGGGGATCAATGTTTTAAGGACTTCTCCTGGAGTAACTCGAAGGAGATAATAGGTCCTTCGATATGCCAATGTGCAACCAATGATAAATTTCTAAAATTTAAACAAAACCAAATAGTTAACGCGAATATTGATGAACTTGTAAACAATATTATAAGAATAGAAACGCTTAAAGCCTTTAGAGCTTCATACTATGCTAATTTTGAAACCTGCAAGCACCTTATAAAACTCCATAAGGAAGGAAAAATTTCTTCGGCTGAATTTGCTTCTGTGGGGCCTTGTTCGGCTGATGCTTTCACTTCGGCAGTTTTCGGAGAGGTTAATGATAGACCTTCTTGTAATGCCGATCTCAAAAATGAAGGGTTAGAGGTTTTATTCGGTACTTCAGATCAAAAGAAGGCCAAAGATTTCCTTCAAAGTATTGGTAACTCGATTGCTTTAAATACAATCTCACCTGAAGATCTCGATAAGGGATATTGTCTTCCAAAGGATGCAGTTAGTGAATTTGCGGATCCCCCCATTGAGACTGCAAGTATTCTTGGACCTGAATCTATGATTAACCCATTCAACCCAATGGTTTCAGAGGTCCTTTTTACGAATATCAATGAAATGATGCTTGAAACTCAGATGTTTACTTCATCACAACCTGAAATTTTGAATAATCTTTTCAATCAAGATGGAACCCCATTTACACCTAGAGAGTTAAGGGGAGCTAGATCAATCGGCGATGACTTTATGGGATTTTTAAATAAAAACCCACTTGCAAGGATTGCCATGAGTAAGAATAAAACTTTTGCTTTACTCGGGAAAATGCCGCCTAATACCTGGAAAAAATTTATAGAAACTGAGGATAATTTAAAAGCAGTCGGTGCTGAGGCCAACAAATTTTGCTCTGCAATTACTCAGAAAGAAGTGGATGAGACAGGGAAAACCGTATCCTCTAAGGCATTAAAACAGTTAGGTGATGTTATATGTGGAACACATAAACCAAAGATAGATCCTAGAACATATGTATCTCAAATTGCTCCTCGTATTCATACTGCCTTGGGACCAGAGAGAGGAAAAATAGCCTCCCTTTCTTATTCTAAAAGAATGTACTGTAAAGAGGTGGATGGACCTGAAGGTATAAAACTGAAGTTTGATGAAACTAAAGGAACAGGCGGTGACTTTGAAAATGACATTGCCAAGATAGGTCTAAGTACAAAATCTGACATTGAAAAGAAATACATAAAGGATGATAGTCACCCTACTCCTTCTGAATATGACATTTTAAATAAGGGAACATGTCACCCAAGTGTTTTCGGTGGCTGTGAAAAGGATCCAACTCTTAAAAAATGTACTGACATTGAGACGATCATCTCCAACACTGAAGGTCGGCTTGAAAAGAGACTTAAAGAGCTTAATATTGATTTGGCCTTGGTAAGTTTTTTTGGAGAAAGTGGCAATAGAGATAAGTTCGAGACTATTGACGAGTTAGTTAAAGCCCTAAAAGAAAATCCAGAGAAATATAATATTTTGGCAGAATCGAATATTTCTGATGAAGAGTTCTACGAGGTAAAATCACTTTTAACCGTACTTTACTCCATGAAAAATAAACAATCTGATGGAGAAACAAAAACTGCCTATTTTGAAACTATTGGAAAATCACCCACAACCGGTGTTGATCCACTTGATATTATGTCTAACGCTTCAAGTACACAGGCAACAACAATTAATCAGACTTATACTGAAAATCAAAATAGAACACCTGGAACTCCTGAAAGAGAAATTCAATTTGATAGACAGTTAGACAGCCCTGAAGTGCGACAAATGGTTTCGAGACCTACTCCATCGGTAGAATTTTCTAACGAGACCAGTGAGGTGTTTGAAAGACAAAGCGGTGGATCCAATGAAACAGGACCTAGAACGGATGATTTCTCAAATGAATCCATCCCTCAGATTGGCAACAATGACCAAAGTGTCCCAACAGAAACAGATACTCGAACTAACAGAGACACCCCTGCAACTACTGAAAATCGAACTTCATTTAGTAGCGATCCGGAACCCACTCCTATTCCACAGAATTACACAGATCAAGGCAAAGTTCCTGATGATAGCTCTAGTGGTGGAGATAATAATCAAACGTAAAGAAGTGGTGATTCTGAAATAGCTAGAAGTGATAATTCTAACCCAGAAAGAAACTCAAACGATGTTGATACTGAAGGAAAAACAGTTGCTAAAAAACCAAGTACAACCAAGAGACCAATTCCAAGAGATACAAATTTCGAGAATAATACAGATTTAGGGGTTGGGCCTGGAACTGGATCTAATGCCCAGGCTAACAATAGAAGATATGCTTCAGATTACTCAGGACCTCAAACAGGTAACTCATTTAACCGATCTAACCCATTTAACTATGATCCTCCAACAGCCGGAAACAATAACTTTGCAAGTAATGACGATATAAACGGCGACCCACAAGAAGGATCAGAAAAGCAGTTTACAGGTAAATCGGGATCATCTGGCTCTAAGAAATCTTCTGGTGATTCATCAGTAGTTGAAAGTGCGGTGAAAGGAATCTCAAGTGATAACTTTGAAGGAATGATTGACCTTAATGGAGACCAGGCGTGGCAAGACTTCTTCACGGCAGATAATGAGAAACCTTGGGTTTATAGCAAAGTATTTAAATGTGCGGCCCTAAATGAAGCAAGTGAGGGTGAAAAAGAAGATGAGAAGTTTGAACAAGTCATAAATCAACTTGGGCTTGTTGGTAAGAAATTCCGTTGTGTAACAGCCTCGGAATCCGAAAAGGATAAGTTCAAGTTATGGGAAATGGATTACAAACCTGTGACTAAGAACAAGGATATAGTCTCCTTTGATAAAACAGATTATGGAGCTCGTAGTACGCTCTACAGCGATATTCAAAACCTATCTATTGGACTCAGGGTTGAAGAAATGGGTGCAGGAAACCTAGAAAAGCTTAAGGTTACTGACCCTAAATATAATGAGTCATTTAATCGCCTCAATACAATGAGTGGCGGTGGATTCAAGACCTATAAAGAGTTAGCTCAATTTATCCAAAAAGAGTGGATCACTTATAGGGTTATTAACCAGACATTGGCCGATTACAAGAAACATACGGTCCCGAGAAGAGTCTTTGTAGAAGATATGAACGAACTTAGATACGAGAGAAACAAAATTGTACGTTCTGAGATAAGAAAAACCACTGAGGCCTTATTATATGCTAATGCGAATTAATCTAGTCCTGATATTCTGTCTTGTTTCAATTTCTTCATATGCAGAAAAGAATGAGAAATTTATCAATAAAATGTTGTCTGTGAGATCGAGGGCGGTTCTAACTCTTGAGGTTTTTGATCTAAAAGGAAATCTGGTAGACAAGGGTGCTGGATTCTTTACCTCGCCTACCGGCGTTTTTCTTGTAAGCCAACATGTTCTTAGAAAATACCTGGACAACAGAAAAACAAGACGTATCAAGATCACAGACAAACTTGGCCAAACAATCAATCAAATTTCTTTTGGACGTTGTGGAAAAAGGAATCAGTTTGATCTATGTATGCTCAAGGCAGAAAAATATAAAGTAGGCTCTTATTTTCCTGACTCCTTTCTACCTAAGTATCCAGTAACCAAAGAAGTACCTCATTTGAGTATGGACATTATGGCGATTGGTCACTGTAAGAGGGATTATAGACTTATAAGATCCAAAGCCAAGTATTATAGAAAAAGCGAATATTTGAATAAAATTGCCACTAAATACAACAAGAAGGACCGAGGAACAATAGAGAAGAAAGACTTAATCTTACTACATAAGCCTCATTGTACCGGTGATAGTGGAGGGCCAATTTTCAATCATAAGGGAGAGCTTGTAGGTGTTCTTCAAGAACGTATGTTTAACAAAGATGACGGTTCGGATAATTATTATATTGGTTTGGCCGTTTCAGAAATCACTCCCTTTT
This sequence comes from Halobacteriovorax sp., assembly GCA_002720865.1. GTDB lineage: Bacteria > Bdellovibrionota > Bacteriovoracia > Bacteriovoracales > Bacteriovoracaceae. Next base: position 69,257 of record PBIO01000010.1, on the reverse strand, counting down.
TAAACAAAGGTGCAAATTTTAAGAAGATTCCAACTGGTGAGATAATAAAGGGTAAAAAAAAGCTAAGTAGCCTTAATCGACGTGGAAGGTAAATAGGCCGGTTCGTCTAATAATGCTACTAATCTCATTTAGAACCTGAACAAACTCATAAAACTCATTTTCATCATGCTTACCACCCTTATCCATTTTTTTCTTTAACTCGAACTTAGTTTTATTGAGATTGTTACAAATTTTTTCTAATGGAAGTTTTATATCCAAGAGATCAGGTGTCATAGAAGCTATTTTTAATATCTCCTGTTCTTTGGCCTTATACGTTCTCTTTTTGATCTTAGAAATTCTTGATTTATCAATACCAGTCACTTTCTCAAGGTCCCTATACTCGTCAATATGTGAACTGTTTTTTAAGTTTATCACTAGAAGACTTCCGACAAGGCTTTTAAGTTGATTAAACTCTTCATCAGAGAGTGCTTTAAACAGTTCAAGTAAATCGACTTCTTTAGGTGACTTCACTTTTCCTCATCTGGTAATTAAATACCAATTAACTGGTACTAGAATACCAGATTACTGGTAATTCAGTACAAAGGGGAAAAACCTGCATATAATCTAACTATGCAAAATAATAAGGTTTTGGTCTTTGACCTAAAGAGCTTCATGTTCGCAAAGGGATTTAAAGTAAATGAAGTGGCCAGGATCCTAGGCCTGGATGAAACCAATATCTCCAAGTATAGAAGTGACAAGTTTCATAACTTTGGTCTTCATTGGATTAGCAGAATGGCCAATATTGATAATGGTGTAGAAGTAGATCCCACAAAGTTTTTCAAGTGGGTTGATATAGAAGATGAGGACTTGAAGAATAACCCATCTCTAAAAGTTGTCTGTCAGATCAATAAATAAGGGCCAGTTGAACTGACCCTTAAATTACCCATAACATTTACAGCTCAAGGCCTTTTCCGAAAGTTTTTTCATATTAGGATTTGGCTTGAGTTCCAACTTATTTCCATCATAGTGAACGTAAAAGACCTCTTTAGGATCATTGGACCAGCTGGTGAGCAGATCCACTGCGAGTCCGATAGCGAGATTGGCCAGGATACCATTTGACCAAACAACTTGAGGACGCATACCTGCGGCCCCATATTTTTGATCCTCAAGTTCTAAGGCTTTATCAGTAATAAAACCAACACACCTAAAACAAGGTCCTCCGGGTTTACTCATTACAACCTGTCCGCAAGAGGCGTAATTTCCTTTTTCACCATAAATAGTTGTTCCAAAATCTATGACGATAATATTGTGTCTTCTTGCGAATGCCTCAAGTTCAAGTCTGTCTCTTAAAGAATCCAAGCACGAAAAGATAATCTTAGATTTTGATAACTTGGAAGTGCCAATAGCATCTTGCCATCTTTTGTCTACAAGCTCGACATTTGCATTTGGATTAATTCCTTTAATCACCCTTTCGACAATTTTAATCTTAGGAGTTTCCTCTTCAACGTCTTGCTTAGTAGCTCCTAACATTCTAACTAGATTGGAGTTATCTACAGTGTCAGGATCCACCAAGGTATAGTTTAAGAAACCAATATGAGAGAGGGCCGTTCCGATTTGGGATCCCCCCCCTCCACAGCCAACGACGCTTACATGAGTGCTTTCAAAAACTTCTTGAGAATCATCTCCAAGAAAATTTTGTCTTGAAAAATCTCTATCCACGATAAACCTCCAGGTTTACTGATCCTTCTTCTAAAAAGATTGGATCCTTTTTTCTTTCTGACCAAAGGGCAACACACCACCCTTTCCTACCTTTTACGATTCCCCCATGTGGACCAGATTTGGAGAATCCAAACAGTCCAGGGGAGACTTCCTTGAGGGATCTCATATCAATTCCGCTAAATTCTGGAATTTCTTGAAATCCATGAAGATGAAAATGAAAATACGAGTCTTTAGTATTAAAGGCTTCTTTACTTAGCCTTTGCATACCCAGTGGACCAATACAGGCCCCGGCCATCGTATTATCTAAATATTCATCATCTTTAAAAGAGAGCCAATTATCCAATACAACTAACCCACCTTCACGCTTACCGTGAAAATACCCTACTCTTTCAAAAGCGAAGGGATGTTCACGGCTAAGATCCTCGATAGCAAGAAGTAGTGTCTCTTCTTTAATTCTTAAGCTAAACACCTACCACCTCCTTATAGTGATCTAAAAATCTCTCTTTAAGAGTTCCCGTTGTTGTCTGAAAAGAAAACGAGTACCAGGTTCTACCTAAGATACAGTGACTCTGATCTTTCCATCTAACATTTGGTTTCCTATGAACAATCCTCTCTATAAAGAGCTTATTGTTGTAGCCACCAATCTTGTTACAGCTAAAAAGTACGTCTTGCGCCTCTTCTGCCCCTTTTCCTTCGGGAGTGTAAAGTTTTGGGAAGAGTACGTAAGTGACTCCCCCCTCAACTTCAACAACCGGAGAGAAAGAGGCGTATGAGTCGACCAAGGCCTTGAGCTCTTGTTCAAAATTCATACGCCTCTCCCTATCACGCCGCTGTCCCGCAGGCCGCGAAGCTTTCAAACTCCTCGGAACCATCAACTCTGATGCACTCATTATCATCAAGATAATGAGGACCAGTCGCCAAATTAATGGCAAACTGATGGCTCGGATGAATACCCGCTAACCTCTTCAGGTCACTGACCAGATAGAAGGCAGGGGGTAAAAGGTAAGTGTCACCGTTAATGGTGAACTCTTCTAAACGTAGTGCTTTTTTGGGTGTGTTAGCTTCACACTTGGCGTTTTCCCTCACGGGAACCTCCTCATTATGTGGGCGGTTTAGGTACAGGAATCCGTGCCCACATGCTGTTAGTGATTCCTGTAAAAATTTCAGTAATTTTGGGTAGCTGACCTCTATGGACTAGCGGTCTTTACCCCCTGTCTTTACACTGATCCGAAAAGACGCGATAATGAGGATTCAACGGCTCAAGTTGAATAAGGCCCTCTCGTCTTTCAGTTAGCGCAAGCTACCCGATCAGACAGAGGGCTTTTTTGGTTCGATTTTTCTTGGCATAAGGCCACCTCGTGTTCAGTTAATATTTGATCCAATCCCCTTCTTCGGTTCTTGGATCTTCCGTGATCTTAACTGCCGTGACCTACTAAAAAGATAGAGTTTACAGGACGCACCTACGTTTACTCGGAGTGGCCATCGGCACTTTAAAAAATACCTCTGTTTCATGTTTTAACTTTGTAGCTTTTTTAACTTTAACAATCATATCCACTCTTTATATATAAACGCCCCTAAGGGATTATTAACGTATCTTTTCAGTCGGCTATAAAACAGCTTAGACCTTATACTATATAGTAGCACAGTTCTTGCAAGACACAATAAAAAAAATCACCCGGCAGATATTTCCGAGTGACCTAAAAGGAAAAGATGAATTTCTCTAAACTCCGATTGTAGGAGGGGCTTCCAAATTGTCAATTTTAAAATCAACAGCTGTCATTAAAAAAATTATTTCAAAAATGAAATCTTATCGACTTCTTCAAGTTGATTTTGTTCAAAATCAAGTATGTAGGCCATCAGCATTCTAATATCTTTATGCTTAGAGAAGGCCAGAGTCTTTTTTATGTCCTTAGTCTCTTTGTAAAAATTAGTTATCTGCGTTTTTCTAAAGCAATGAAGCCTTAAATCATCCCTTCCTAAAACTTCTTTGGCGTAATTTGAAAAAATACGGGAGGCATGTCGTCTTGCTACGGGCCCTCCTCCTTTTCTGGATGGGAAAACAAAATCATTGGGCCCTGGATCACCGTATTTTAACTTTTTAATTTCTAAATATTCCAAGAAGGCCTCTTTTAACAGAACCGAAACCCTATAAACTTCTTTCTCTCCCNTGGTCCCCTTCCCTGCCATTTTGATTTGGGGAGGGTCCATGCTTAATCCTGTTAGATCATCGTGAACTAAAAGCCTTACTGATGAGTTCCTAGTAGCTGTTTCAGCGTAGGTTTTTATCATCATAGAGTTTCTTACTTCAGAAAACTTCTCATCGCTTGGGGCATCTATTAACTGAATAACCTCATCCCTAGGAATATATTTACTCACAGTTTTTAGAGGTATATTTTCACTCTTTAGTGTTTTGGCGGGATTCTTTTTTATTCTGCCGTTTTCATGTAAATGTTTAAAGAGGGCCTTAATAGATGACTTTTTTCTCTCTAGTGTCTTAAGATTTATAGTCCCGTCTGGACGTTTTGGAAGGGTCTCTCTTAACGCCTCTAAAAACTCTGTAATATGTTCTACTTCAACTAAGTCAGGACCCTGAAAATTAAATCTCATGTGTAGAAATTTTATAAACAGGGCTATATCTGATTCGTAACACTCTCTAGTCAGGGGATTGGTATATTTCTTTAAAAACCCACCAATAATAAAATTCCATTTTTCTACGAAATCAGAAGGAACTGGATTAAACCGCTCTAATTCGTCCAGATTTTCAACAATCAAATTCAATGTTGATTCCTGGTTTCAAGCTTAGAGCGATTGAAGGTAGCAATATGAAAGTAATGATGAAGATCCTCATAGTCCTGCTGACCCATGATTTTATTCTTTTTTAGCCTCTCCCACATTTCTTCAGTATTGATGAGTTTTACGTTGCAAATATCCCTGAGGGTGTTAATAGATTTACGATATTCCATAAGTGCTTTAAGCTTCTCTGGATTTGATTCCTTTATTTTAAAAACCGCCCGTTCCGCTTCACGAGTTTTAACTAAATACTTTTTAATATCATCCCAGTGAAGGGAGAGGAATCTATAAAGATCATATGTCTCAAAGGCCAGATCATTGATCTTTGATCCTGCCCCATTTTTTCCTGGTCCTGAAAAGCTCTTTAGTGGAACTATTGATTCAACAATATTCCAAAACTTCTTTTTTACTCGGCTTGCTTTATAAATGGACTCATTTTCATGTCTTTCAAACTCAAAAAGTCCAGCTGATCCTTGCTTATAAAGAGTGGCCACTTCTTTACTTCTAGTTTTTGGAAGATCCTTAATTAGGAGCTCACACTCAACTGTTACAGGATCTCTATGTTTAAGCTCTGCTTGCCTTTGGATTTCAGCATCAATTCTGGCAAGTTGCTCTTTAAATTTAGCGTTTGTTTTTACTGGGCCTGGGCTTGGCTTTTCTGATTTTACTAAAGGTGCCTCAGAATCGGCTTCCTTCTCTGCCCGCTTGAGCTTTTCTTCGAGTGGTTCTTCGTCTCTCATTCCGTTGAGTAGTCCGACCATATTATCCTCTAAAGTTATTCATCATAATGAATTTCAATAGTATCGAGTTCAATTTCATCAATTACAGAATGATAATCTGTATATGACTTAGAATCTGTGTCGTAAAAAATAGTTATAGAATAAGTACAGCTAAACGGTACATTAAGACTGTGATATTCTGTGGGCCCATAACTATAGTCCCTATCCTCGCTATCCCAGATTCTATATTCCGGTTGGCCAACTTCTACTTCAATATCTCCATTAACAGTAATGGAGTAGACGGCCAGGGAGTCTTCACGGTCATCTTCAAGAAGATCGATATCCACAATATCAAAGTTTTCATGCTGAACTTTCACAAAATAAGCATCTGAATGGACGCAATCAACTTCAACGAGTCCGTCAAAAATCTCTGGGTTCATTAACCAGTGATTATACTTGGTCGCTAAATTTTTAATGTAGCGTTTTTCTTGCTCAAGATCCCTTTCAAAATCATCTTTGATGTAAAATTCAAGAAATTTACTGATACTTTCAAAATGGTGGGATCCCACCTGGAGATCCTTGGAACATTCTGTGAATTTCTTATCATTTGAGATGATTATTAAATCCGGAGACATGTTCTTAAGGACATGTCCAAATCCTTCGATATTTTGCTTTTTATCAGCAACTAGCTTTCTGTTACCTTCTTTGTACTGTTTAAGACTCAGTACCTGTAACAGATCGTGGTATTCGTCTGTTTTCTTTTTACCAAATGGAGCTAGGTTCTCTTTACAGCGATGAAACATTTCATCTGCATTAACCTTACCCAGGGGTAAAAATAGCGGCTCAAGCCCGCTTAAAACTTTTTTAAAATGGGCTTCAGTAATATCTTCATGGGATTGTTTATAAAAATCCTCGTTAATTGAAACAAAATCGAGCCCGTTTAAGATATTGAATCTATCTTTTCTTTTTAAAGCATTTCTTTGTTCAGATACAAGCTTTCCAATATGGGTTTTAATCTCATGCTCTAAAACTTCGTTTGAGAGGATCCGCACGTTTCCATGCCTTATATGGTTTTTCAGGGCCTTAAATTCTGAGGTATTTGGGTTGAAGCCATTTTTTACAAAAATGTTCGTATCCAAATAGACAAAATAGTTCTCTAGGTGATTAAAGTTCATCAGTTATCTTGTAAAACATCCTTCTCTCAACAACTGTTAAGATAAATGCTAATACGGCCCCGCTTGCGTTCATTAAGAAAAACTTAATTATAAAAGGATGCCCCTCGGGCTCCATTCCATATCTTACATATCCGTAAATTCCAATTCCTGCACCAATGAAGCACCAAAGTTTCAAAAAGAAGTCCATGAGCTTACTCATCTCTTTAAATCTTAAAATTTTTGCTTCTTTATGTTGGTCAATCATTAATACCTCGGACAATCCTTACTTATGACGTTTTGGCATTTTTCCGCCCTTCCGGAGTGTCTAATTCCTTCTCTATTTACAAAGCATCTGGTCCCGTTAAATTTTGAACATTCATAATCAACTGGACAGGCCACATACTTTTCTTCGGAAATTTCTTTATCCCTAACCTGGCATGTACAAATACAGCACCTTCTAACACCCTCTTTTGTAACAGATGAGGTGGTTGCGAGTTCTGCACAACCAGAAATGAAAAAAAGAGCTGTGGTTAGTACGGTTAAAAATTTCAAAAAATCTCCTATTCTACTCTTCACTTGCTCGTTCATCAGTCAGGTACATATATAAGGAATACGCACCAAAAACCATGTAACTGAACAAAAAGAGGCCATTTTGATAGGCGTTAATACCTTCTTCTAAGTCTCTTCCAAAAGTAAATGTAAATGGCAGTAGAAAAACGACTAAAAGAACCACTAGCTCAATGCTTAGATACTTTTTAACTTTTTCCATCGTCCATACCCCTTACAAAAAACGGCCTAAATTAGCTAAAATTATCCTCGATTTCCGAATGTCCCATAACTCCAATTATGGGACATTCCATTAGTGTTACGTTTGATAAAATAACGTCACACACCAAGGCTTATAATCCATTTTCCGCCTGCATCAAAAAATTGTCAAATGTGAACCAGTTCAGGTTTTGAAGTAGTTCACAGAATGAACTGGTTCAAAAAGCGAACTGATTCGGGTTTAGAACTACTTTTAAGAACGGGTTGCAGAGCCAGGATCCGTTACCGCAAAAGGTGATCCCTTATTATTTCGGGTGATACATAGGGACTACTGATGTGGGTGGTACTCACGTGTGTACTACCCAAGCCCCTAGCCCCTATCGTCCGAGATCTCGGACATTCCCTGTCGTCAGGATCCTCACGTTTTAAAGTTGTATATAAAGATAAAGGAGGACTTATGGTCTTATTGGATGACTTTTTACTATTTTCAGAGTTAGCCCTTACTAAAGGAGATATCCCTAACTTTTCTGCACTGCTTCTCTCTTGGTGGTTTTTTGTAACCATCTCAAGTTTGAACAAACTGAATACTTCAACACGTAAAATAGAGGGGTCTAGAGTGAGCATCTTTATTGATAAACTTACTATAAAGATGAAAAGCCCAAAGCTCTTATAAGGAAAATTTAGAAGCGTTCTCATATTATAGGCCATACCTGAAGAGTTTTTTTCATTAAAAACTCTATTTGTGTGTGCCTGTATGGTGAGAACTGACGAGGGATCTTTCCGTCGCCAAAATAATCATCTCGGCCGAAGAGGTGCTCGTCAAGGCCATAACGGCCTCATAATTGCGTCATCAAAATCTTAAAACACTAAGAATTGGCCCCTACTATCAATCCATCGAGTTTGGGGCCAAGCTGTGCGTATATAAAATATTTTATCAATCCTTTCAGAAATATCTATACCCCCTATCAGGTTGGGTATTATTAATACAAAAACCTCCTTATAACACCCTGATATTGTTAGACTTATTACAGATTTCTACCCACCTGGTTAACAAATTCCGTTCTTTTGCCGGTCTGTATTGAGAGGAATCGGTAAATCAAAAAACAATCGTTTTACCTCAAGGCCTCGATGAATAAGAGGCGGCACTCCCCCCATCGGGTTTTGTGCTTAAGAGAGTTGGATCCTGAATCTCAAAAATTAACAACTCTCATTAAAGGATTTTATCAAGGAGGTAAGATGAAAAAATCCAAGCTGTCTCTGATCTTAGATTTTGTGTTTGAAATTTTAGTATGGGTTTTTGAAAATCCAGAAAAGTTCAAAAAGTTTTATGAGAAAATTTTCGGGGATGGATAAAATCATCCCCTATTCTCACTCTAACTCGCAATGTTATATCAACTTTTTTAAATCGTTTCTGAGGACCAAGATTTTTAGAGGCAAAATCATATGGAAGGTGGCCAGTTTTCGCCTTAGAAGTGAAAACAGAAGCCATAGAGCCTCTGTCTAGTCTTCGGTCGTGCTGAACTAATCAATTCTTTGGAATTATACCCACCACGAACATGGCCACCACCCACATACCCACTACCGACATCACTAACACCCACGTACCCAACACTGACGTCGCCAACACCCACGTACCCAACACCGACGTCGCCAATACCCACGTACCCAATACTGACGTCGCCAATAGCCACGTACCCAATACTGACGTCGCCAATAGCCACGTACCCAATACCGACATCGCCAATACCCACGTACCCAATACCGACATCGCCAATACCCACGTGCCCAATACTGACGTCGCCAACACCCACGTGCCCAATACTGACGTCGCCACCACCCACGTACCCATTACTGACGTCGCCACTACCCACGTACCCATTACTGACGTCGCCACTACCCACATACCCACCACTGACGTCACCAAAACTCGTGGCCCAAAGACTCAGATCCAAAACATGATGCTTTGAACTCTTTAAGAAATTCAAAAGGGGACTTTAGGGATTTAAAATTTGTTCCTCGAAACCCTGTCAGTAGATTATTTCATTCCAAAACTCCAAAAGCCTTACTGGTAGGGGCGAAAGAAAATCCCATAGGAGAAATGAAAGAATTTTATATAATGATAATGAAAAATTTTATTCCAACTTGAGATAATGCCTCATTCATAAAATTCGTTGGCCTTCGATTAAATAATTAGATTTTTTAGTTTACAAAAATGCAAATTCAAAAAATAATAAGATTATTGAATGTTTTTTTTGAATTTATACATGACAAAAAAAATAATTATAAAATAACACACACAAAGGGAGTTGTTGGAATGAGTTATTTTCAAGATGATTACCCCGTTCACACAAGAGATTTTATCGAAATTTTTGATCTTTCACCAAGCACACCTTATGTACTTGCTGATAAGAAAAAAGATTTGTTTGGATTTAAAGAAATAAAAACCAAAAGTAATACGTTTTATAACGCTGAAGCTATTAGAAATTATAGGCTATCAAAGACTAAAGAAAATAAACCTGGAGAGGTAATTTCTTTCTATAACAGAAAAGGTGGTGTTGGTAAGACAACACTTATTCATCAGCAAGCTGTATATAGTGTTATGGCAGGATATAAAGTTTGTATTATTGACCTGGACTCGCAAGCAAATATTACAAAATCATTTAAAATTGAACGCCCTAAGGAACAAAAAACTTGGTTACAAATTTTCCTGAAGGAGTGTGAGATTAAGGATGCGATACACGAGGTCAGAAAGAATCTTCATTTAATCCCTGCAAACAACAGATTAAGTAGACTTGCCAGAGAGATAGATCCGCATGATGGGTTTACCCAATTCAAGGAAGACTTTGACAAGCTAAAAGAGGTCTATGACAAAATCTTCATTGACTGTGGAGGCGTAGCAGACAGCACTGTTTTTCAAACATTAACAACTTCTGATGTTATTATTTCCCCTGCGTTTGCTGATGATTATTCAGAAGAAGGCTTGGAACTAACTATGGAAGAACTTGAGAAGGCTTCCAAGCTCGGTTTTAATCCTCGACATATAATTGTTATCAATAGTTACTACCAAAAAGAAACTACCGCTAAACAGTATAAAAAGCTTTATCTTGAACTCTATGAAGACACAGTAGCAAGAACTGTAATCAGGCGTGCTGTTGATTTTACAAAAGCAACAAGTGAACAAAGGTCTCTATTTGAATTTTGTTATGATAACAAGATTGATAATGTTCTGGATGATGTACGTCTATTATGGCATGAAATTTTCAACCCAGAGCAATTTGAAAAACTCTTAAAAAAACGTGCTATTGAAATAGAAGAGAAGAAGGCCAAAGAAGCTAAGAAAAAAGCTAAGTCCCAAGCTAAAAAACAAGGCGATATTCATATTCCATCCACTGAATCGAATATCTCCCAAACTGAGCACATCGCTCAATAGGAGGGGAGATGGCTGAACAAACAAATTATCCTAAATTGCATAGTACAGGTGATGGCACTTCTGAACCTCCAAAATATTTCTTTTTGTACTCAGAAGAACATCAGCCATTTGAAATTACAAAATTCCAAAGAAAAGAATTTTTAAAGAAGAATCAGATCGAGGGTGTTTATAGGCCCGATCTCAAAAATAAACTTCTGGTAGATATACCTTTAATAAATGAAGCCGAATCTATTAAAGATGAGCCGGCTGATAATGATGAGTCTACCGATAGAACCGACGAGATTAGTGATAGCGAGAGAATGTATACTCTTCAAATCCAAAAACTAAATACTGATCTTAGCAATGAGAAATCTGAATCTATTAAACTTCAAGCTGAAATTGCCGAACTCAAGAAAGAGATTACAAATTTAAAGAATATAGGGACTAGGGACGTCGGTAGTGGGGACGTGGGTGGTACCCATGTGCCTACATCCGACGTATCTATTCAGAAAAACCATAATCATTTAAAATTAACTTATCTCTTCTTATTGAAGAAAAAATTAATCCCCCAGGGAACGCTCAAAATGAGACTGTATGCTTTCTTAGAAGAAGAGTTTGATAGTGGAGAAAAGTTCAGTGGTAGCTTTTATAAGTTGAGAAAAGAACTGGAATCAAGAGATGGTAGTATGGCCAGAGAGAAGTATTTAAAGGTTGTGGTCAACGAGATGCTTGAAGAGGGTTTAATTAAATTTAAAATTAATGAAACTGAAAAAGGAATGGCGCTCGAAGGGCTTCATTTAGTGTAAAAAAAAACCCGGTTTGCAGACCGGGTTTTTAAAATACGTTGAAATGCAATTCAACATAAACTTGTAAGACCATATTAATTCCGAATTGCATTTCTTTCAAGGCCAGGGGCCCCATAAATAGGGGCTTTGAGCGTATTTTTATCAATTTTTTAATATTTACGGCCATTTAGAGAGCTAATTTTTTAGCTCAAGGATCTCTATTGCTTGATGAAAATGCTTCTAAATTGAAGCCGTTGCACTCGTGTGTCCAAAGTAATGAACGAGTATTTCGCAGGCTCTTATTTCAATCGGGACTTGATTTAGTATTCCTGTCCCATGGCCGTACGTCTAAATATTTATATAAGAAAAGACTCATTCAAATGGAATTAGAAAAAAAATTTCCTGAGAATCAAAAAAGGAATGGTTACAAGTTTGACTCAAAAACATTAACTAAAAGACAGAAAATAGATATTAAAAAAATTGCAAAAACAACCGGCCTTATCCATCTTTTTCCTTCGANAGAAAACCCTAAATCCTTTGATTTCGCCAATGAAGAACGACTTTTAGAAGATTATTTCAATGAAAAGTCTCGCTTCTATGAAAATTATGGCTCTCTAAAAAGTATTGAAAGCTACTCATTCATAGCTTCGGTCGCAAGAGGCTATAGAGTTAGGGTAGGTTCTAAGATTGAACCAAAATCTATCGAAGAATTTAAAGCTATTGCATTTGCGATCTTGGCTGATGAATTGATTTACGGGATCTCACAAAAAAGGATCTCTGAATTTCTAAATCTTGATGAGAGAACAATAAACTCTTATCTATGTAAAAACCGAGCTAAATTCCTTATTAAAAGGAACCACTTTGTGCGTCTAACGGACCCAACAGAAGCATATAAATTACTTCCACGTCACTATAAGCATAACGATATTAGGGGAGTGTATAGAGACGCCTCAGGAGCTCTTATACAGCAGTTACCGAATAGCTATAAGATTGACAGGAAACTGGTTGGTTCAGACCTTAAAATTAAAAATAAGACCTTTAAATTTCAAAATAAAATCAATAATCAAATAATCGTGAGAAAACAACTTCTCAGTGATGATAATAGCAATAGTTCGTCTTTAGGATCGTACGCATACAAGGCAAAGCTAAGAGCCTTAAAGCAATCTCATGAGTGTGACCTCACTAAAAGTCTAAAGAACGAAACCTTAAAGCGCCAAATGGATTTACTAGGAGCTTCAAGGAAGGAGTGTTCCAGGAAGACGGAAGATAGCTGTTACTCAATCTATGAAAAAAGGTGGTTTTACTACGGTTGGAGATCAATCCCTGGCCAGGAGTCGGTTGTAACTAATCCAGAATTTAAAATGGGCTTATCCAATGAGGAAAAGAAAGTGTTTCAGCGTATGAGGCAGTATTTCTGTCTTAAAAACATTCCGCCTGGAATGAGTGATACGCTTAATACTTTGTTAAATCTTGGAGTTAACCTGAAAGATGGATTTGTTGTAAATGGGGACTTAGAAGCTAGTGATAGAGAGTGTACTTCAATAGACTCTCTTATTCCTATCATTAAGTCTGAGAATGGCTTTTCTGAGATATTAGATTCTTCTATAAAAAAGGCAAATTCTCGTGAAATGTCTTTAGTAGAAAAGAATGTAAAAAGTATAGAAGAGGCTAGGGAACAGAAGCAACTATCTGTTAGAAGAGTATGGTATAGGGAGTATAAGGAGATATTAGAAGTTCTTTCATCTGACCTTTCAGAGAAACAAAAGAATTTTAAACTATCTCAAATATCACTATATCGAATGTATCACCTTCCTTCTTCATCTCAACTAGCTCTTTCTCTGTGTGTGCCACTTAAAGACAGAACTCAATTAAGAAGGAGTGCGTCGTAATGTGATTATTACTTTCTAAAATGTTTCTTTAATGTCGAAAAATAAAATGGATAAGTCGCATCTGCTGAGATGACTAGCTTATTAAAGCAGGCTAAGAATTCATAATCATTTGGGATTCCGTCTTTCCCGCCTGAGAAGCTTACATATATCTTACAGTGCTTTTTGGTGATCTGTTTTATCTCAATCTCAGTGGTTAAATTTTTTCCGTAATAATCCGTTCCAAATTCACTAAACTCTGCCTCTTTTACTTTAAGACAGGGAATAACATCAAATTCTTTGTTAAATTCCCAAATAAAAAAATATGACACTTTCTTATGTCGATAACCAACATCAATTAAGTCATGGATCAGGACGCCTGGTCTTTTTAAATCCAGTTCGTTGTAGGCCACATACTTTTTACCCTTTGTCAGGTGATTTATGTATGTTCTAGCAAAGAAAAATGCGCCTACAATTAATCCTAAAATAAATATGTCTTCACTGTACCTGGGCAGGATTTCTTTTTTAATTAAGACAAAAATTGTCGTGTACAGAACGGTTGCTATGAGGGAGTCGAAAAAATAACTACTTCTTATATGTTTTATGGTGATCTGGATAAACCTAAGGATTGTGAATGATCTTCCTTCAAACAACTTGGTTGCTTGTGCGCCTATATATACATTAGTAAAATCAATAAAGGCTATTTGGACAATAGCAAATACCTTCACCATGCCTATAGTTATACTCATATCGGCCAATCCGGAAACACCTTCTGCTACTGCTGAAAGGATAATTACGAATAACACTCCCTGTACGAGTGTTTGAAATGCGTCAGAATTTCTAAATCCGAGAGTATTAAATGCCCGCTTAAGTTCGTTTAACTCGTTAGGACCTGGGTTCCCACCGTCTACATAGTCAGAAAAATTTATGCGACTAAGTTTCCAGATCCACAATCCAAAAAAAGTAATACAGGATCCAGTAAGGAGAGAGTTGATTATTGAGGTGTATGTACCTAAAAATTCTGATTTTCCCAATAGGGAATAGATTAATACACAGTTGAATACTGCTAACATCTCAAAGATTCTGGCCTGCCAGTATTTTGGGGTAAGGTTTGAGACGATTACTTATCCTTGGCTGAAATGTCTCCCTCTAGGAGTTTCCTGGAATATCTATTGCTAATGATGCCGAAAAGGCTCACATTTTCATTATGAATATCTTTCTTGGCCTTCTGTTGATTTTTAGTAAAACTCTTTAAACGGTAGATTTTATTCCCTGTTTCGCTTGCAAGGCTCCTCATGGTGGCTTTGCTTATTTTTCCTTGAGAATACTCATAAACCACTTCATCCCAGTTGATTTCGCCGCTTAAAACGCCTGACTTTAACTTATCGAGCTCATTATTCTCTACAAGACTCATTACCAAATTCTCTTCTGGATCATTAGTAGAGATTCCAGAGGTATTTTTAACAACCTTACCGGCGAGAGAATCTGAAGAACCTGTTTCATTATGGCTTCTTAGGTTGTTGCCTAAATAATTAGAGTCATTCTTTTGATTAGAGTTATTGAGCCTTGTAGTTGTATCTCTTTGGGAGAGATCGTTTATTTTACTTCTTGTACTTTCATTTTTACCTGAAATAACAGACTTTAAAGAAGATATTTTTAGAGCCGAGGAATCTTGAATCGAGCCACCTCTTCTATTTAAGGTTGGGCTATTTTGGGATCTCAGAGTGGCGATCTTCCCCTCAAGATCACTTTTCTCGATTCCAATTTCACTTAGAAGCCTAGATACTTCGTCCTTTGTGTGGTTATTGTGCATCATCACTAGGTTAGAATTTTTTAAAGAGTCTGCACAAGGATCCTTAACCTCCCCAAGACTCGATAGCGAAAAGTCAAAGCCATTAGAGTAAATGGCATTAAACTTAGAGTAATCAACAACTGATAGGTTGTTATGCCTATTGAAGTTTGATGAGCACTTTCTATAGAGCGAATCATAATTGGGAAATGCACTTAAGCTCTTTGCCAAATTATTCAGTAGATGAGTTTTAAATCTACTTCTAGTCCCAGCCATCGCAGTTTTTTTATCTCTAAGTGAGTTTGAGGCAATTAAAGCACTTGATTGAATGTTTCCATTTGCGACCTTTGCCTTTACTTCATCTCCATATTTTTTAAAATCATCCCCTTGTTTCTTTCTAAGTTGAGCTTCTTCTTTTCTTAAATTGTCATATTTGGCTATTAGCTCTTCACATTTAGAATTGTCAGCGGATTCGACACCTTGATACCTACAAGTAATTTTTTTATCTTTACTGGAGGTCACAGACTTTCTATTGGGATCCATTCTCTGAAAATTATTAGGATCGAGGTAAGAAACCATGGCTGCACATTCATTGATCTTAGTAAGCAAATTCCTGGAAGCCTTGGGCACATCGCCATTATCAATTGAAATAGGGGTTTTCAATAATGCACCTAGATCGCGCCAAGATCCCCTAAAAAAAGCATGGGGATTGGCCCCGCCTTCCTGTACCTTTCTTGCTACTACATCCAAAGGCTCACTCGATAGGGCCTGACAATTTTCGAGATCAGAGTTTCCTGTAAATTTTGCTTCACCCTTATGATTGACGACGTTATTTTTACTTTTAAACTTGGTGGGGATATTTTTATTTTTCCGTTCTATCAATTTGGGAACAAATTTAGCGGTCAATGCACCTATCCCAAGAATTTTAGCATATTTCCAGATTCTACTCATATCAGTAGCTTTTTCTAGTGGCAGTTTTCCAGATAGCTGAGTCTGAGGAGTGTTCTGAAAATGTGTGGATGTTGATATGTCATCTATTTCAGTTTCTAAAGAAGAGGGGAGTAGGGCACCTCTACCGCCTTTGGCAATGGCCACGTGTTGAGGGCCCATTTTATAATTTTTTAACAAGTTTTTTGTATTATGATGTACAAATATCACGGATCCGTTCTGAAGAATGTTGATTAATTTTTTAACAACTCTTTTTCTAACTGTTAAACATCCTTTAGATTTTCCAACCATCCTTAAAATTGTCGCCCAGAGCTTGTTTACATAAAAACCAGAATGAAAAACTATTGCCCTAGATCTTACGTTAGTATTTTGCCCTGAGGTTATACCATCCAACCTCATAGCGTCTCCGAATCTGTTAGACCAATACCTCTCTCCTGTGATGTAGGTTCCAAGAGAGCTCTTAAATGAATTTGGCGTGTTTGAGAATGTCTTTGCCTTCCAATATGAGCCAGATCCTTGACCATGAGAAACAAGTTCTGTGGCAATTACTCTAGGATTGCTAAAAGTTACATCCACGATGACAAATCTTTCGCTTCCGGAAATCTTATTAAAATCAACAAAGCCGATTATGTTTTTTTTAGCCTTACCTTTAACTTTTAAGTGAAGAAATTCTTTATATGAGAGCAGAAACTTGTCGAATAATATTTTCTCTTTGGCCAGTCCTGCCCTGGTGTAAATATTAGAAGCATATTGTTGAATCTCCACATCCGGTGGAATTGTAGATTGCGCAAAACCACATAGGCTGATGATAAAAACTAAAATGGGAAGAGTGTACCTATAAGGGGAGATCATTCGGACTCCGCTAGTTCTTCATCGGGAACAGCTTCTATCAAGTCAAGCTTTTTAAAGCCGGTTATAAAATACCTCTTAGAAATAATCTTAAAAATTGATTTACCTGTGTCCTTCTCAATATCATTAGTATTAAGCACAACAACGTCATCGTCTGGCTCTTGAAAGTCATGGGAATGGTTCACCTCTTCTGTGAACGAATCCAGTGAGTCATTATTACTTCGTTTTTTATTCAATGACCCTTTACCTGATCCAGAAAATGTTATCCCTGACTTTTTAGGAATCTCTATATTGCCGTTTTCAGCACTTTCAATATACTCGTCTGAAGGTCTGAGGCTCTGGGCCAACTCTTCTAGGCTTTGCTTTGCCTTACCCATAGAATCGCTCTTGTTGTAAGCTGACTTAAGAAATTTTCTCCTAAAATCAGCCAGCAATGGATCTCTTTTTCTTTTTTCAAGAGCATCCTTTTTGGCGAGTTTTCCAAGTTCTGCTCTTAAAAATCTTTTGGCCTTTATTGCGTTTTTAGAAAATTCGGATGTGTCCAGGTCAGAGAAACCATAACGCCCACTAGCCAAAGCGTTTATTGCATTTACTGCACCATCAACACCAAACGAGGTCCCCAGACCTCTCAGTTCGTTCTTATTCATTGATACCTTTAAGCAAGAGTTTTCGTTCTTAGTATCGAGAATCTGTCTGCATTTACAATCTCTATCGACCTGACCGTTTTTCATCACACACACTTTTTTCTTCAATTCTTTATTGAGGGTTGTGTAATCTTTTGGTGGAACGAAAAGACTTTTCTCCACCCCTTCCCAAAAGTTATTACAGATATCTGAGTTTGTTCTATTCTCATTCTTAGACCCATCCTCGTTATAGCAATAACATTCCGGATCTGAAGATATCTGCTCTCTCTGCTCGGGGGAACAGTACCCAGCTGATGCGGTTTTGAATCTTAAAATGGTTTCTTTAATCTGTTTAAGTTCTTTCTTAGCCCTTTCTTCCTGAAGTTTCGCTGAACGCATAAGCTTATAGCTCAAACTAGATCCTGTTAAACCGATTCCTGCGATCCCAGTAGAAGTGTTTACAAGCTTAGTTAAGCCCTTGTTGGTAATTACACCACCAGGGGCTCCTGGTGCGGGTCCTATTCCTGAACAAGGTGGGGACTTAATTAAGGCGATTTCTGCAATGGCGACGACTGAGGCCGTGGCGTATAGGCCAGTGCTAATCGAATAGGCGTTTTTCATAATCTTGGCCAATTCGATAACAACTTCTCTTTCTACTTTTGCATGTTCTAGGGCCTGCATCTGAGCATCATAAGCCCCTTCTTCTTTGACTTGATTCTCATAATCTTCCTTAATTGCTTTAAGCCTGCTTCTACTAATCCACTCTACGGCGGCCGTCGCAACAAGATTCGCCTTTGAAGCTAATCCCATGATCTTTTTTGAAGTACAGGGTGCAAAATCACTCATCGCAGACTTATCAATCATCTCTAGGGCAAGATACATTCCTGATATAGATGCGTTAGCGTATTTACCAGGCATGTCAGTTGCCTCGTCCAATTCCCTAAGTTCGGAATGATTAAAAGCAACTTTGTCGTAACAGGCATTTCTTTCACTTAACTCTTTATGGTTACACTCTTTCCAGTCTTCTCTTAGATTTGTTGTTTGAACTTGGTTCACACAAGTGTTTCTTGAGCAGTCCCAATCCATCCCGAAGGTATTTACACAATCCTTTCTCTTGCTTTCCATTGAACTATTTTTGTAATAACAAGCGGAGAATATCTCACTCGATAACGATAAAAGAAATAATGTAAACAGGATCCTTGAACTCATTTTTTTGCGCGCTTGACTCTTTTTATAATCACAAAATTATGAAGCTCTTTTCTATATCTCTTGCTGATATAATCTTTAAAAAGGTTCTTTTCCCTTTCGCCAATCTGTTTAGATGCTTCAAATTGTGAAATTCCTCTCTCTGCACGTTTTTTCCTTTCTTCGGCTTCGAGGATAAGCTTTAACTGTTCTTCTTTATCAATGGCTGAGTTTTCATTAAGAGAGAATCCGTATTTATTGACTGCGATATCCTCAAGAGTCACCTTGCCATCACCTTCTTCGGGGAGATCTGGTGAAGACTTTTTCTCTGCACTCTGGGTTGAATAACTTTGTACTGGTTCAGGCTCAGTGTCTACTTTCTCTTCTTTGCTCTCTTCCTCTTTTTGGGTTTCAACTATTAGAGAATCCAGGGTTAATCCATCTTTGTCTGAATCGAAATCTAGTGTTTTAAATTTAGAACCAAGTTTATTTCCGATCAGATCATGACTCTTTTGGATTGAGGCAAAAAGTAATGGATCGTTATTCTTGATTTCCGCCAAAGGGGAGGGGATCCTATCCAGGGCACTGGATAATGCTTTCCCTTTATTATACAAATCAGTTGTTAACTCGGCATACTCCTTGCCTGAGTTTGTCATAATGGATTTTTTATAATTCAGTAAAAAGGATTTAAAATCTTTTTCAGGAAAACCATTCTTAGAGAGCTTATTACTCAATTCTCCTAAAAGAAATGAATCCTTTTTCGAGTCAATCAACTTCATTTTGGAAAATTTCGCGTCCGACTTATCGCCCTTCAAGGTGTAGTCGGTAATTGGGTAATTGAATTTCAATTTTGAAGCATTAACTCCATCAAAGCCTTTGGCAATATCGTTGGAGGCATTAATTTGGTCGTTATAGGTATCTATTAACTGGGAATAGCCCTCATCTGCCCCTTTGGTTGCAGTTTGACTAATTTTTAAAATAGCCTTTCTTCCGTCAGTGAACTTGTCATAATTCTGGGCGACCTCTCTAGCACCGGAAAGGAGATCGTTTCTTATCTGTTCTGAATCAACTTTTCCCGCATTTGCAACATCCATAAAGACAGTTCTCATTACTTCTTCAAATATTGATGCTGTCCTTCTATCTACTTTCCTAAGAGATTTACATGTTGCTAAGTTCTCCTCTAGCTCCTCTGTGAAGTCTGAGCACTCTTTGACGATTTTCTTTTCGTCTTTTGAGCTACAGGCGTCCTCAACTCTTTTATAGGTGATTTCTTTGACTTGTTTTACGAATCCTCTTCTGTCTTGATAAGGTTTAACGTAATGCTTTTCGTACTCCCCACCGATTTTTAGGAAATCATACGCCTCTCTAATTCTGGCTCCGCATTGACCACCTTCGCCCCTCTTTTTTCTTAGCCTTTTAATGCAGTCTTTTCTTTTTCTAGCCTCTTTTCCGATTTTTGCATCAACAATTCTTTCTGCAAGCTTATCTATCGCACCATCTACCCAATTATCTTTCTTTCTAATAACAGTTGATTGTGACATTCCATCAGCTGATACTGCGGGGAGGATAATGCTTGAAAATTGAGTGTCGTTTTTTACTTCCTCTGAATCTTTAAGCGTGTTGACTTTATCTTTAACAATTAAAGTACGTGCTTCGTGGTGACGCTTGGATTTGAGATTTCTCTTGGCCCTCCAAACCACAAACTTCTGATCTAGGGGCATGTTTTCATCGCAGACATTCAGGGCCTCAGCGATATTATCCAATATCTCAATATCTTCCATCTCAGTTCGTTCTTCGATGACCACCTCTTTCTTCGTCTGAACGTCATCTGTCTGAGTTGCGGGCACACTAAATGAAACCAATGTGAAAGCTAGTAAAACTAATAACTGATTCATACTGTACTCTTCGGCTGAAATACTATTAATTTCAATATTTTACGCCCTGACCCAAAAATAAAGAAAAATTAATCCGACTCTCATAAGAATCTCTTTAAAATCAACTTGTTACATTCTCTACAGTCGCTAAAACGTCAACTGGACGGTGCCAACTAAAAGAGGGGGCTATCTAATTGTTTTTTTAGCGATTGGGCCGTTTCTGAAATTCAACCATTTAGAGGTTTTCGACTCAAACAAATTTTAGTTTTTTCTTACTAATTCGATATGTTCTTAAGGGGGAAGCGTGAGCGACTTAAGAAACATTGTAGAGCTTAACAAATTAGTTTTGAGAAAACTCGAAGCTTACGAACAAATGAACCCTGAAATGATGGAGCTCCCTGAGTATTCTGAACCTCTTTTGAATCTAAAAAATCAGATTAAAAACTGCATTCACAGAAAGCCGGTTATGCTTGAATCCCACGAAAGACTTTGGGCCCTCGTGGAGTGGTGGTTCTTATGTGACTGTTATGAAGCATGTGATGAGGATCTTAACTGGGATAAAAAATTCGATGAGGCCGCCTAGGGTGATATTACCTTCTCGTAGTGATACTCGATTGTCAGGGTGGTGTTAAATTCAGCGTGACCATAATCTGCTATTTTGATTTCTTTATCATCTAATCCGGCCTTAATTTTATAGTCCTGGTGTGATGCAACCCATAAGGTGATCCCACTTCCACTTAAAAGTCCATTGTGATTTGTTTTTAGCTCGTTGATTATTGATACAAGACTTGGACTTGTCATCTGGCCATCGAGCCAGTTTAATCCTCCAGAAGACGGCCAGCGAATTGCTGAAGTCCTACTCCCGGACACGGCCTCTACGTCGCTATAGTTAAGTAAAGTTGAACTATTATCTGTATTGTTTGCAAAAATTTCTAAATAGTCTGTCCCCTGTACCCAGTTACCTGTGCCAGCTGTAACATGTCCTTTCCCTCTTACAGAAAAACTAGCTGACGTTATTGTAGCGTTACCAGGAATATCCTTTGGTAGTTCAAACCTAAAGACACAATAGGTGAAATCATCTTGTATTGTTTCCCAGTAACCACAAAATAGTGTGTCTGGTTCGGCCGGGGCATGAAGGTATCCCTCTCCATCACTCATATAGTCATACGGATTGGGGGATGAAGAAGTTTCTAAGTCGTCAAGATCATCATCGAGAGAGATCACAAGACTTTCTGAAACAGTTACTACGGCTCCACCTCCGCTTGAACTCCCGCCCCTAACTGTAACTTCTCCTAATAGTTCTCCGGTTTCGATACACGAAACTAAAAATAGGGGGAACAAAAAGGAAATTATTATTCTTTTCATTTCTTCAGAATAGATGAGTCCCTAAAAAAGAGAAGATTCCGAGGTGATCGCTATTTTGGAAAATACAACGTCTTTAAATCACTTGATAGGAGCATAAAAAGTTGTCGAGCGGATCAGCCACAGATGGGCAACTCGTTAAAATTTGTTGTGTATGCAGGGGAGAGATTTGATCGATTCATCTTCCATGTCAAATTATCAGTGCTACATGAAAGTGACCGGACTTTTCTTTTTCCGAACCGAGAATTAATAATATCCATGGCTGTAATAAGTTTTGAAACTTTTTCAGATTCTATAGGATCAAACAAACTCAAGGTATATTCGTAATTATCTTCCAGTTGAGAGAGCTTAATTCCACTTCTTTTATATTCGATTCCGTTCTTAAAGCCGAGCTCGAGCATACTAAGGGCCAATTCAATCAGCCGAAATGTATTGTCGGTAGCTGATCCGATCCTCATTGATTTTTTAAAACTATATTGCTCGATTCCATCTCTGTGTCTATTTGAAGAAAGATAGATGGTAACCTCTTTTGCCACAGATCCCTGTAACCTTAGTTCGGCACTGGCGTCACTAATATGGTCTGAAAGTGCTCTCGCCAGCTCGAACTTCGTATAAACAGATCTAAAAAATGTCCTGGTGCTCATAATTTCTTTTTTCTTTTCGGGAATTTCAGTTACAGGAAAACACTCGATACCGTGCAACTCATCCCTAATTTGAACTACAGCTTTTGTTAAATTCTTTCTTAAAAGCTTAGTGTTGTCATAATACTTTAAATCATAAGCCGAATGAACTCCGAGGCATCTGAGTTGTAAATGGCGTCCTCTTCCAATTCCCCAAAGTTTATCGACAGATATTTCTTTTAAATAGCTGTCTGCTTCTATGTGAGAATGGAAAAACATAACACCTTCCATTTTAGGATCGTTTTTCCCGATCCTGGATCCGACCTTTGCCAAAACTTTTGATGGTGCAATACTAACAGTCGTGGGGATCCCCACTTCTCGCAAAAGCCTGAACCTCAGGTGTTTAGCAAACTTTTTAAGGTCCATTCTTATATTCCAACTAGCGAATGATTCATCTACTGAATAATCTTCTATACCTCCCACCTCTTCTTTTAAAATCTGTTTAAATCTTCTAGAAATATCGAGATAGAGCTCAAAGTTACTAGAAAATGCGATAACGCCATTTTCTTCACAAAGGTTGCGGATCTTAAAATAGGGATCCCCCATGGCTATTCCCAATTTTTTGGCCAACCTATTTCTTGAGACTGCGCATCCGTCATTGTTAGAAAGAATAATACCTGGTTTTCCAATAAGATCCGGTCTAAAAATGAGCTCACAACTCCAAAAGAAAGAATCTCCATCAATTAAAATCACATAAGGTTTTGAATTGCTACTCATGTGTGAAACCTAAATTGCGCCACAACCTTAAAAATTGTTTCTAGTGAAAATTTATTAATTCTTAGGTCGGAATATTTCTTATTGGCCGAAACAAGATAATGAGCATCGTTTCTACGAAAGTAATATTTGCAGATAAACTTTCCCTCCCATACGGCCACGACAATGGATCCGCTTTTAATTTCTGCCTTTCTCGAAATTCTCAAGGTGTCTCCTGGTAAAATGATCGAGGCCATAGAATCGCCCGTCGCCCTGAGGTCCATAATATGTGGCTTACCGGTCTCGAATATTTCATCTAGTAGGTAGGGTTCTACTTGATAATCTTCTCCTAACCCGAAAATTCCGCAGCTTGCTGAAGGTAGAACGATTTCATTTTTGTGCAATTCTCTTGAGTCCATATTTTATACTTACGCATAACTTACGCCCGAGGCCAGAAGAAAATTATTCTACTTGTTTGATTTCAGGCATTTAGGACTAATTATTAAAGAAAAAAACCCCTTCTCCGATTAGTTAAATGTCCCTTTTGGTGATATAATCAAATGAGACATTTAAAGAAGGGAATTATGTGGCACCTGCAAAATTTAATAATCCGAAGAAGTACAGTAAGGATCCAAAGTGGAAAGTTAAAATTTACGATAACGAACCCCCGTACGAGGATCCGCATATAACAATTATCAGGCAACAAAGGGGTGGGAAACCAAAGCAGTGGAGAATCAATTTAAGAACTTTTGAAATAATGGATACGAGTCCCCCTAAAAAGGATTTGCCACCTGAGTTTGTAGAAGAGGTTAAAAATAAGAAGAAAGAAATATATAAAAAGTGGAATGAAATGTACCCCAATAACCCTCTGCCAGAGAATGAAGATGATAAAGAAGAGGGGAAAGAGGCAAAAGAGAAGAAGGTTGTAGTTAAAATCAAGAAACCAAAAAAGAAAAAGTGAGATAGACAATGTCGTTACAAGAGACTTTAGAAATTACAGATCAAAATCTAAATGAATTACCACCCTCACAAAGGAGGGGAAAAATTCATTATGGGGACATTAAAACTAACCAAGCTAAATCTAAATCAATCAACTCATTATGGGCCCAGAGTAACACTATAGTTAAAAAGACTTATAAAGAAATTCTTGAGAGCGATATAAAAGTTCAAAATCAATTTAAAGAGTATGTTTTACTTGTAAAAAAACTGAAAGATAGCTTTGAACTAAGAAGTGAGCTAGAACCTATTTTTCAATTGGTAATTTATCTGGATACTAAAACAGATTTGGATATTGAAGAAATTAATGAGATTAGAAAAACAGAATACCCACAGGATTATATCATCGGAGGAGAGGTTAACCAGGAACACAAGGTTTTAACTCTATATCGTGGAAATTTTGGAATGATTAAGCTTCCTTTTTCATTCTTTAAAAGTAATGCTGTAAACTCGCCAGATTTTTCTAAATTCAAAGTTATTGATGGAGGACTCAGTGTCCAACTTGGTGACTATGAGGCTTCTGCCTATAACATTCTATACCCAAGAGATCCGGATTATAGAAAAAGATTGAACAAGCAAAGAAAGAAAGAGGATAAGACATTTGGGGCATGTCTATTTAGGGCCAGGGCAATTCTTGGTGTAAATCAAGATGATTTTCCTGGAATAGACAGAAAAACTATCAGTCGAATTGAAAACAATGAAGTTGAGCGAATATTAAACATCACAAAGTTAAAAATACTCGCCAGATTGGGTATCACTGAAGAAAAACTAATGGGCTACTAGCACCGTCTGCATTTCTTATCTATTATGAAACTTTAGCGAGAAGTTCGTAATACTCTTCGTCAGGCTCTCTTTTTCCTTCTCTAATCTCAAGACTGTATTGCTTTAACTTGTAGATTTCCGCGGTCTTTTCAATATCTTTTTGATTATTACTAGACGAAGCAGTTGCATCTTTATATGAGAAAAAGGTTACTCGATTTCTATTGTCCCAGACTTCATTAAATTCCAAAACGGTTCCATCCTTAAATCCTACAACAATAGAAGTTTCAGCGTACTCTTCGAGTTTATCAACCACGTTTCCAATGAATTTAATTTTGTCTCTATATTGCCTATGGAGAAATCCCAATAGCGAATAGGACTCGCCGAGAAAAAAGTGAGGATTAGTAAAATTACCTTGCTCTTCTTCTCCTAGTCCTTCCCAATAATCAGAAAATACTTCTTCAGGAGCTACAGCTGATCCATAAGTAAAAATCAGGGGGGTATCGAGAATTTTTTCAATATCTTCGACCACCTCTTCTACCGCTTTAAAAGTATGGTCTTTAATAACAATCTCGGGATCTCTTTGGATTATTTCAAAAGAAAACACGTTGAGAGCGTTGCATTCGGGACAGGTTAATTCGAGCTTACCTTTTGATTCCTCAACAACAGTTGTCACTTCAGCATCACAGCTTTTACATTGAAAATCTAAATCGGTGTCGCCGATAAAATTTGAACTCATAAATATCTCCTATTCAGATAAACTATCGGTCGATACTCGAGAATACTTGAGCTGTTTAATCAAGCCAATTCACAGAAGTTTAATAAGAAAACAGACATTTAACAGGTCTTAATCATCGTATAGAAACGAATTAAGGTCCATGTATGGAAGTGCGTCCATACTCTCGAAATACGACTTAAAATCCTTATCTAGGGCCTTTAGACGCTCAAATAAAACCACGTTCTTTGATTGGGCGAACTCTTTTAGAGATTTTAAACAGGAAAAGGAGTCAATGATTAGACCTCTATTGTTCTGATCCATCGACTCGCTATTTCCATCATTGCTTCCGTTGTTAAAAATATTCAAAAGGGTGTGGCCAAGGCCACCCCCGAAATAGTCGCTAAAACCCAACGGATAGATCAATAAGCTTGCATCCTTGTGATAGCCAGTTTGAACATCGAACAAATTAAAATCGGGTGTAATAAACTCTCTCTCAATAAGGCTCTCGTAGTCAGAGCATATCAATTTGCATGTTTTGTTCAGTTTTTTAAGGTCCTCTATTTCTTCTAGAGAGTTAATCCTTCTACAAATTGAAGATACAAGTTTCTTAATTTCCTCGTCTGGAAGATCACTCATATTTACCTCTAATCGAATCTTCTTAATACGGCCTTCAGGTTTTCTATCCTGGCCCCGGGTTCTATAGAACAACTTTCATGCTCTAACTTTAACTTCAGTGAAACAAAACTATTATCACTAAATTCATCTATGTTTACTGAAAACTCTTGAAACCTCTCAGTTTCTTCATCTTCAATATCTTGAATGTAATCAAGTGTTTTAAAGGAAAAATGAGCGTCCAGGGGAGCACTATCTTTAAAACCAGAAATGGCCTTTCTGAGATCACCCACTGTTGAAATCTCATTTTTGTTATTAACCCCAGATTCTTTTTCGCCTAAAACTTTTTTGGCGTAACTCCAATTATGAAAACCCAATAAGTGGGACACAATTTCAAGGCACCTAGAGTGAGTGAGATCGACCTTATCCACATTTTTTAAATTGGTTTGTAAAAGACGAGCTTTCTTTTTTAAATTAACAGGGGTGTTTTTTGATGAATACATACATCAACTCCTTTTTGGCATATTTTCTTTACTCGCATTAAGAAGGCCTAAAAAAAGTTGATAATTCTTTTCTAGGAATAATTAGAAATTTTCGCCGTAGCCAGGGCCGCGAGTGACCGGAAATTTCAAAACCAAGAATAGGGTAAAAAAGTAATATTCTTGTGTCAATCCATTCCCGAGCATCGCGTCGAGATAAACAGTTAAGCTGATTTATCCATGTCTTTAACGATTGAGAAGAACTCTTCAGGTAAGTCTTTCCATTTTAAAAGAAGGCCAAGAGGGGAGAGCTTCAAATTTTTAGCATCTTTTAGAAAAATATCAACGCCTTCATTTCCCCCTGTAGTAAGCCAGTTTGGGCTTGCCCAATTTAAACTTCCACAATGCTCGCACTCATCCATACTAAGATCGAGGGCGTTGTCTGATGCAAACTTTCCGCAATCTCCGCAGATATGAGAACGCTCATTAAAGGAGATACGATCATCTTCATTTGGATTTTTTTGATAAAGATTCCATAGATCGAGCTCGTACCTATCAATAAGTTTTTGAGTCTTCTTGATCTTTTCTTCCTGGTCCATGATTTTAAAAATCTTTTTACCGTCTTCTCCTCTTCTAGGGCGGGAGTCTTTAATTTCTGAAAGCTTTGCGATTTGCTTATCGAGCCTCTCCTTGGAAATTAAAATTTGATATTTTTTATTTCTAATTTTACCTTCAGGAGTTTTAGCCGAGAGCTTTTCTATGTGGTCATACTCCCTATTTGCCCTACTTCTAAGACGGTTAATTTTCTCTTCAATTACTTCTCTGGCCTCAGTTAGTTTCTTATCTAATTTGTAAAGAGTCGTGAGTTTATCGCTCGTATCAGACTTATGATTATCCATATCTAAAATAGCTTCTCTTGCTTCTTCTTTTGATTTAGGAATCGTTCCATAATCATAGATTTCTTTTCCTAAAAATCCGTCCAGTGCTTCGTCTAGTCTTTCTTTATTGGGGACTATCGCTAACTCTGAACATGCCTGTGGATCGGAACTAGAAATTATTTCGGCCTCGACAACTATTTCACTAGATGGGCTTAGGAATTTCATCCCTTCAGGTAAAAGGGAAGCAAAATCCTTTCCTTTGTAGTGGTCAGTTATAATATGAGCAATACTTCCGTCATTTATGATCTCTAAAAGGAGATTTTCGTCATTATCAGTAAAATTTGCAGTGAGTGTTAAATCATCAAACTGAAAACCATCCTCTCCACTTTTAATGGTTAATCTGTCCATCTTTTCTGACCATTCAAGTGCAAAATTTTTAATTTTAAGGTCTATTTCAATTTGAATACTAACGAGATTATCAAAATCTATCATTAAGGCCTCCAGTGTAGGGTAGTAGTCAACTATAGACTTCCCGCGGGTGGTAATGGGTTATCTATAAATCAATTATGGTACACATATCGTGTACCGTCAAGGCCTTAAAATAAAAAAGTTATTGATATTTGCGGTGGTATTGCACCCAGGCGTAATCGTCACGATTTATGTCTGAGGGCGATCTACTCCCAATATATATGTAATCAATGGTCATTTCTCTCAAGGTTTCAATATTAATCTTTTTATCTATCTCACTCCATCTGTCGTGATTTCGATGTGTACCGTCACAATAGACAAATAGATTCATAGATTCGGTGTTTTTTGGGATAAGTCTATCTCCGCTGATCCAAAACTCACACTTTATGTTTTCGTTATCAGTGTTTAAAAAAGAAATCTTACCGATAACCCCGTGGCCACCTTTAAGTTTCTCGTTAAAGGTGAAATCAATAAACTTCCCACGTTCTTCCCTATTGTATTTTCGTAAATTTGCCTCGGTTATCATAAAGGAGGATCTGATTTTGGATTCTTTAACACTTGTTTCTTCACAGGACTGAAATAAAAAGAGTAGGGGAATTAAGGCCAAATACTTCATATTAATCATCCTGGAAACATTTAAGGTACTCTTCTCTTTCATCTTCCATCAAAAACCTAAAAACTACATCGTGAACACGCTTTAGACTTTCTTCAGAGAAGGGATCAGAAAAGCCCATCTCTTTGCATATATCTTTTAAAACGGGGATATTTTCTTTAACAAGCCATTTAAGATCGAAGGCATGATTTTCTTCTACTTCTTTTAAAAGTTTATATGTATGAGCTCCAACAGAATAATCATGTAAATCAACTCTGTATTTTACAATAAGACCAGAAAGGTGATCCTTCTCATCTTGGGTCATTTTCTTAGGATCATCGTATTTATTTAATAGCCTCTTAAACTCATCTTCTATTTCTTTAGAAAGGCCCATTAGCTGTTTTGTGAGCTCTTTTAATCTGTCAGCTGTAAGATTTTGACCTAAAGTACCTTTTACCTTTGAAACAAAGATCATGAACAGCCCAACGACAATAACAACTGCGATGGTTGTTCCAGGAGAATCCTTTAGCCCTTTTAATATATCTTCAACTTTCATTATCCCATCACCGCAGTTCCACCACCACTATTGGTGCTTCTATAGCCTTTAATCCTCTTTAAAAAATCTTTGAGGGCATCATTTAGACTTTTTCCGTCGCAAATAATCATAACTTTAGACTTAGTAAAAACCTGATTAGCGATATTTTGAATTTCAATATCCCCGATACTAGATTTACCCATCAACTCAAGATTTGCCTCATGGATTGTATCCTCACATTTTTTATCTATATGGGGACAAAGTAGTTCTGGAATGTAGTCTTTAATATCTATTCTAAAGGCCATAACTTATTCTCGATGTTTTTATATTTGGACTGATTATACCTTATTACTCCATATCCTTCATAACAAAGTCATAGGTGTAAATTCCTGCCAGTATCCCTATAACGATAATCAAGATAAAAAATAACAAATAGATTGAGGCAAAAAAGTTTATCCAGGGAGTAAGGGAGCCAAATATCTCAGTTAGGCCTCCAATTGTAAAAAGAAGAGTTAGGGTAGCAAACTCAAAACAAAGAGTGACCCATGCGATAACCTTTTTCGCTGATAGCATTTTATTATAGTGAGAAGGTGAGGGACCGTGCTCTAAAAACCTCATTTCTAAATCGAGCTTTTTTTCTCTTTCAAAACTCGCAGGGTTGCCTTTTACCTCTGTTTTTTTACCTTTAAAGTGAGTGGAGTAGAGAACTTTGGCGACATAAAGTATTCGCTTAAAGGGATTCATCATATTTTTAAATGAATTGTATAATCTAGCCCCGTCACTATCTAAGAATACAAGATCCTTCACGGCCAACCTTAAAAAATAAATGGACGAGGCAAAACAAACGGCCCTAAGAAGTTCATTTTTATGAGCTAACCAATTTACAAACTCGATCATCTAATCCTCCATGATTAGAATTGCTAGGGAAGTGGTGTATTAGTAGATTATCAGTCTTTTAGTGAGTTTTTTCATCAATTTCTTGATTAAGCTTGTTGTTATCGACTTTTTCCTTGTCCTGTCTTTCAGCTTCTTCAAACTGTGATCTATAAAGAATTTCAAAATATCTTCTAACTTCTTCTACTACTTTTTGCGAATCGTTCTTTTTAAAAACAGAATCGGGATTGGCAGGAATATAACGGATGAGGGGTAATTTCTTTAGCCTAGTGAAACAAACAAAGTAGGGAAGTATCATGCCTTTTTGTTTTGCGTATCTTGAGATCATTGTTGAAAGCGTAAGTCCTTTTACATAAAATTCAGAAATCATAATATGAAGATTATCTTTACCCTTTGCGTAGTTAAAAGCAGATTCAAAGTCATCAAATTTTGAAATATAAATATTTGGATCCTTGATCTCGTTTACAAGTTTAGTAAACAGGGCCTTGGTGCAACCAACAACCGTTATTTCGTACATTTTCTCTCCAAACTAATATACTTACATACATGTAAGTTTTATAAAACCCTTACTTAAGATAAAGATTTCTTTATCCTGTTGGACCTCATTGATTATTCTCCGAGTGATCCGACCTTAACTTTTTCTGGGGATTCACTAATCTAAAATTGATTTTTTTGATTTTTGTCGAATCAGAAATTAAACGCTGAGCTCTTTCATTGAGTTGTCTTGCTCGGTAGGTAGTAGGTTTGTATTTATCCAAGAAGGAATTGTGAAACTCCTGAATAAATTCTGGATCCAAAAATTGCATGATAGAAACATCCGGAAAGTAGACATGTAGGATTAATATTATCCCGTTATATATATCACTTCCTTGCTCTCTTTTTTCTAATCTAGAAATGGATCCCTGATCCATAGATAGAAGCTCTCCAACATCAGTTTGAGAAAAACCTTCCTGGATCTTTAAGCATGTGACTATATAGCCCTGAAAGCTAAGTGAAAATTCCGACCAATAATTATTTCTGCTACTCATCTCTATAATTCAAAGTTGAAGGTTTCTTTCAGATATTCCTTTAGGGCCTTTTGAGCGTAAAACAAAACAACCTGCGAGAGGATCCCTAACAATGGGAGTGAAAAGAGCTTTTCGCCGGCATTAATGTCCGTCGCTTTAAGAACATAAAAAAACTCATTTATAAGTACGCCGGTTAAACTGAACAAGATTATAGGGGGCGCTAAATAGAGATTTATATATTTCATCATTAAAACCCTCTACCTCCGCCACTCCAATCGTCTGTTTGAGTGGGAATAACGCATTTAACGCTTTCTCCGCATAACTTAAAAACAACTTTAGTATTTCCCTTGATGACGGGTAGATAATACTCAAAGGAATCTGAGTTAATAGAATATGATTTACCATTAAGAGCTTTTAATACTCCGGTCTTTGTTTTCTTATTCCAGCTTGTAACCTTTCCTCTTAGTGGACCTTTTTTATCTAAAAGTAATATATTCTTGTTTTCAATTTTTACAGTAGTTACAAAACTAAATGTACATCCACAGGCCGGGCAAGAGTCTTCATTATCTTGCTTCTTATCAAATGAATAAATATTAACTGAAACTTTGTAAGAGCAGTTTGGGCAGTTAATTTTTTTCACTTTACTCATTATTCCTCACTTAACTTGTCTTACCCCCTATAAGGACTCTTATGAGGGGAAAAAGGGGAGTGGTGAAATGACCGAAAATAATTTTCTGGGAGATAACATGAAGGGGGCGAGGCACGTTGGTGAAAACTAAACTCACCCCCTTTGGCACGCATACGAGAGGCGAACCCCGTATGTGATAATTATTTTTCGGTAATCTTCTATTTTCCCTTTAGTTAAAATTTTCAAATTCAAAACATTCAATATAGTTACGCCACATTCCTGGTGTTTTTGGAGTAAAATCTCTCTTCAAATTCATCCATAAGGCGTTTTACTTCTAAATCTGTTGTGTCCGGATCAGTAATCTCTGAAACTGACTTATCCAGGTACTCGTAATCATCTACGTTCTTAGTATCAATCTTCAGGTACATATCCTGGACTGCTTTAAGAGATTTTCTTTTCTCTTCACTTAATTCGTTCATAAAAACCTCATTGTAGGTCCTAATCGGGATCCCACAAGAAACTTTAAGCCCAATCGCTAAACTGGAAATTGAATCTACCTTCTCTACGCTCGCGGTTCTGAGCTCCATAAAGGGGTTTTTGCGTCCTTAACCAATAATAACTTGTTTGGCCTTGGCAAAAACATCTCCATTTCATAGCCAGTGGCCTTTAATAAGATGACTTCCCTTGAATCGAGCTTTAAAACTCTCGCCTTGGTTTCTGTCATCAGCTCATCAACTCTCTTTTGAGTAACATCCCCTATTCCGATAAGGGCCCTTGAGGCATATTCCATTGCAGTCACTGAGTAATGAGTAATGGCCCGGCAATTTTCCACTAGACTTTCAGGATCGTGAGCTCCCCTATTTTCTAAAAGAAAACCTATACACTCATTCAATCCGGATAGCTGAGAAAGTCGATTAAATGTAGACTCGTCTACCCTTCTCTCGTTATTTTTTAAATAATTCATAAAACACCTTATCCTTTTTCGGCACCGGATTCAGATAGAACGAATCCTAATTGTTCATAGTTTTCAGATAATATTTTTTCTAGTAAGGGATGAAGTAAATTTACAATTTTGTCAGGTATAACAGGGTCTAACTTAATTCCACTTCCGTGATCTTCACTGGGCATATACAGATTCATATAATTACGATCTTCATTCATAGAAATAACAATCGAAAAACCTAAGTCCAGTATTCCAAAATATACGGCGTAATAATCGTCACTCACTCCACAACACTTGCTGACTTTACCCTTTTCATAAACATCTACAGTGATCCCATTTTCAAAGATCCATTTTTTCTCTCCATTGATAAAATCAGTAACAGCAAGATGTCCTAATATTTGAAAATGCTTTTCTTCAAGAAACTTGTCGGTGCTCATGCGTTCTCCTGTTTCGCTTTATTATGTTTGATATATTCTTCCATAACTGATGATTGAAAACCGTTACACTTTGCAAGGCCCAATGCTTGAAAATCGAGAAGATCATAAAACTCTTCCTTCCTCTTCTTCGTTGAAAGATCGAGGTTAAACCAATTTCTTTCGATTTGGATATTGTTGGCCTTGAATCTCCAAAATAGAAAATTCAAGAATTTCGGCCCAAGCTTTTGCTTCTTCCTATATTGCTTCAGAGGAAAATCATCTTCTATTTTGTCATCGGCCTGGATCAGTTTCTCCAGGGATTGAGTTGCGAGTTTGAAGTTTTCTCTATCAGTAAGTCTTTTCGCGATTCTATGAAGATATTTCCTTTTATCCTGCTCTGTAATAAGAAAATCAGAATTGGGAAAACTAAACTTAACCTGAAACTTTAAAATACAACTAGACCCTACCCTCTTAACTTCACCTAAAGAGCTCACTATCTCGTATTGATAGCGTAAGTTTTTTCCTTTGCACAAATCGCACCTGTGCATCGCTTTTTTTTGGTCATAAACGACACCAGTAAACTTCCAATCGCTAGTTATAAATTTTTTATTCATAATTGACCTTCAGATTGGCTAAAGATTCGTGTTACTTTCCTTTCGACTTTGCTTCGTCCTCGATCTCAAGCATTCCAATGGATTTACAGTTTTCTGGCCGTAGCTTTAACTTCTTCAGATATTCATCACAACCATCTGTAAACTCATCTAACAATCTTTTATTGGTGAAAAACTGCTCATTATAAGGACTATCATTGTCTAAAATCACGTCCTTTAAATTTTCTACGTTCTTTTTTAGTGTCGCGAAACTTTTAAGTACCTTTTCAGGTTTTTCGCTAGTTTCATCACTACACGCAATAATGAACTCACTAAAGCTATCTTCGTAATCATAATAAGGTTTTTGATTGGTGCTCCAAAAATAAAGAATATCGGGGGAGTTAAAACGTGAAATCACATGCTTTCTTTTTACCATTACGAGGTGATTTGCGTAGTAGGAATACTTACTCTTCATTATTTCGTAGGCTTCATAGAGCTCATCTTCCAACATGCAGAGTTTCCTTATACTGTTATCTCTATTGGTATAGCTGTTTCTATAAATGATATTCGTGAAGGCCGGTAGATACTCATTAGTAACAGAAAGGAATAAATCCTGTGCTAGTTCACTTTTTTTAGTGTACTGCCTCTCTCTTTTAAATGAGCAATCTCTTCCCTCTCTTGCAACTGCCTCAAGGGAAAAAAGTAATAGAAGACTAATTAATATTTTCATTTTTCTCTCCCTCATCTTTTGTAGATGCTAAGACATTCTCTTTAGAATAATAATTGCTATTGCATTTTGGTAGAGAAGTGTGGACATGCTCTCTATGTTGCCTATCTTCGTAGCCAATACTACCAACAGGATAAGAAGCCCCAGAGCAGTTACCCTGGTATTGAGTTATGGATCTGTCCCAACAGTGTCTAAATTGCTTATAGAAAACCTTATCGTCACCCGTATGTTGCTTTTTGGCATCGAAAACAATGTTATTTCCGTTTGAGACAATATGAATTTTAGCAATATCAATTGCCCTGTTTATTGAGTGTAGAGACCTGTTACTATGTCTAGTATCCCCTGCTACTCCTCTATGAGAAAAATGGATCCTTTCAATTGCGTCAGCATCACCTTTCCCTCGAACCTTTGCTAAAGACTCGATGGTGCAAGCAGAAAAATTAGATTCAAAAAACTGAAAAAATTCTCGTGACATTTTTCTTCTTTTTGAGCATTTTTGGGGCTGTAGAACACCATCACTATGGTAGTTTGCAGTAGGATTTCCAGAGCACTCATTCCAATAAACTTGCTCTTCCTTTTTAATAGCTTTTGGTGTCCCGCTAGTTTTTCCTAATTTGAAATTTGGAATGATCCTATTATGAGGATTACTGCAATCTGAATCCCTCGTTGGCCCATTCATAAGATCATTAAGCTCTCTGGAAAAATTTCCAAGGTTTGCATTGGGCAAGGTATCCCTTAGATCAGGACTAATAAAAGTTTGATCTGATAAGTTTTGGCTTTCTGGTTGAATGCACCCATTTAAAAGTAGTGTTAATATAAATGTGTAAAATAGCTTTTTCATATTTCCTCCTACTTTGTAATAGAGCTAGTGTTATTATTAGAATTATTGAATCTATTAAGCTCGATGCTCTTACCAAATTCATTTCTTGCAAGTTTCGTATTTGAAGTACACTTGCGTTTTTTATTTCGCATCTTTGCTAATAACGAGTCCTGTCCGATTGGCTCTATGGTTTTTCTACCTTTACAGGCAGGAATTTGTTTAAAATTAAATCTTAGGGACTTAACAAACTTTTTGTGCGACTTTCTTCCAAACCTGTTGGTTGCCCAGTAACTACAAGCTTCGCATTCTCCTGTGAATAGTGAGTTCTTCCAGCGTCTAAGTTGATTTTCTAGTACGTTAAATCCACATGTTAAATTCTTCTCAGGGATGAACATATCCCCGCCATCCGAATATTTTGATCCTCTTCTATTTGGTAAAAAGTTACCTTTTAGATTTGGATTTTTTAGTGCGTTGGTATTAGCATTACACTGTTTCGAGTCGACCTGTAGTAGTCCGTAACTATCCCCTACTCCTGTTTCATCGTAGTAGGCCTTTGGGTTGTGCCCACCTTCTCTACCGCTTTTAGATGCAAAATAAATTGACCAAAATTTGCGTTTATTCTCATCTCCAAAATCCTTATCATTAAAGTTTGGACATCCGATTAGATTCAAATCAGATTGATTAATCTTTTGGGTTAACATTCTTGGATAGTGCGTTTTTAACTTTGCAAGCTCCATAGTTTTATCAACCCACTCTTGCTTATACTTAAAGTTTTTCCAACCGTTAGGTCTAGCAGTTCCATTTCTTCTGACTTTCCAAACGATTGAATCCTCTACTGCGATTGAAGGTCTGAATTTCCCGTCGCTCTCTTCTGTTTGCTCCTCTTCTTCGTCTGTACAGTCGTTCTGGGGTGCTTCGTAATAGTCATCAGGTAAAGATCCTCCGTGATATACAACGTCTCTTGTTGTTTCTTCTTCATCCTTGTTGCAGCTAAAAAGTGTTACAGCTATGCAAATTATCGTTAGTAGTTTCTTCATCTCTCTCTCCTCTCTCTAAAAAACTTGGGCAAGAATTACTTGCCCATTGACCATGAACCCATAGGCGCATAAGGAACCTGATACGGCTGTTGGTAAGCGTACGGATTGTAAAATCCACGGTTCATCGCATACATATTGGGTGCTTGAAATCCGTAGTTCATTCCTGGATACATGTACCCTCCATAAGGTTGCCCAAACATCATTGAACCATTTGAGCCATAAGTATTAGTAGCCATAATTGATCCAAGCATTCCTGCATACTGGGCCCACTGCTGTTGCTTTTGGGCCTTCTTTTGCCTAGCTAAAGCAATACACTTCATAGCGTTCGCATAGTGAGGCGTTAGGTACTTTTCTCTAATTCCATGTGCAGAACTGTCTCCGCTAAGTTTTTCCTCGTTATCTTCAGCAAGATCGATCAGCTCGTCATATAGAGAGTCCAGTCCGTCCTCATTTAGAATGCTAGATACTTTTGCTTCTGGTTCATCGTTAAGAACGGTGTCGCATTCTTTTTTAAGCTTTGAAATCACATCCGTTTTTCTAGGTGCCACTGTAAGAAGCTCTTGTTTCACTTCTCTAATGTCTTCCCTTGCTTTAGGTGCGAACTTTCTTAATACTTTCCCGTGATCTTTCACTGATCCAACAAGCTCAGAGTGCTTACTGTAAATTTCGTTAACATTTGAACAGGTCATGTCCTCGATCTCGTCTGCCTGCTCATCCAGATAATCACTAAAACCCTCAAGGTTTTTTAAAACCTTGTTTGCTGACTTATTACTAGGTTCGGCGAATTTCTTAAGCTTTCCCTTGATCTCGCTTTCAGTGTCATCTGGGACACAGCTTGCGTTTTGGCCGATCTGGCCGGCGAATGAGTTAGCTCCCGTGATAAGGACAGCTAAAATGAGTAATGTTTTAATAAGTGTTTTCATGTTCTCTCCTCGTAAATGACTCATGGCACAATCGTAGAGCTTCGTTGGAATTTTCTCAACGTAAGTACTCGCAATTACTAGGCCCTCACAGGACGAACTAAGGTAGATTCCTCTTCTGACGGAAAAATAGATGAAACACAGGCTTATAAATGGTTAAAAACTGGTGGTGAAACCCAGGAGAATGGCAAAAATGAGAAAACTAAGGATAATCAGGCAGTTAGGGCTTAATATCTTCGCTGGAAAAGGTGACTTCCTGATCCTTAAATTTGAATTTTAACTCGATGGATCTGAAATCCTCGCAGGAACCTGAAGTAACGGCCATTAGGTTTGGGAAATTTACTCTTTCACCGTTCTTGATATGATCTAGTAACTGCTTAGTCATTCCGATCCTATCAGCAAGCATTTTCTTGGTATTAACTTCATCGAGCATTTCTATCTGGCTAATGACTCCATCTAGTAGAGAGAGCCTTAATCGCTCAACAGCCTCAGTTATATTCTGCTCTTTGTTTTTCGACATTTCTTCCTTCCTTTATATATTGAATTATCCTTGATACAATATAATCTATCCAGCTGAGCTTTCCTAGCGAAGCTAAGTGGAGTAGTCAGGGGGAAGACGCGCGGGTGGTACTACGCGTCTAGCCCCCAACTTTTCAAAATAAAACTCTTATAATTTGTCCCAAAAAATACAAAACAGTAAAAAACAAAAATTTATACATTCTCCCCCCTTTCTCAGCTTTCTTTGAATAAATCTGCAATGTCCAGATTTACCCTAGTCAGACAGCCCTTATGGCCTTCGAGTAAGTATTCCTCCATGTTTGGGATCCTTCCTGGTTGAGTTACTGTAGATAAATCGCTTAAAGCTTCTTTGATAAACTCAGAGTGTATAACATGTGATTCATCTGCTTTTAACTCGGCCAGACCAGTCTCTAGGCTGTTGAATACAATACATTTTTGTCTCTCGGATCCTTTTCCGAATAAATAAAGATAGAAATGAGAGTCCACAGGTAAGCGATCTCGTCCATCTTCAAACCCAAAAAAACCGCATATATCATTTTTTCCCTTTAAAGTTTGCTTCATAAAATATGGTGATCCACTTTTAGGATCATTACCGATAATTTTTTCGAGTTCGACAAAAAAGAAATTTTCAAAGTCTTCCTCGTGGGATGAGTGTTCTTCTGAGGGAATCTCTGACCCTGAAAATTTAGAAAAAAATGAATCTGTTACACGTTTACTGAAAGATAGTAACTCTTCAGTATCTTGAAACTCTTTGCGTCGAATTGCATTTGCAGAAAACCCTGTGAGTAAGATGGATCGTTGAAATAAGAAATTGTAAAATTCATTCAAAATAATCTCCTAGCTATAGGCCCTTAGGTGGTACTGGCCTTGTATTTATGCCACTTCTATTAGTGGAATCTCATAATTAGCGAAATTTTCAAGTATTGGAATCTGAGTTGCTTCTGGTTTATATGTCTTACTGGTTTCAAAGGCCTCAACGACAGCTATTTCCTCTTCCTTAAGATCGGCATACGCCTTGTTTGCATAATCCATAGGTAGAAAATTTTTAAGCTTTCCGGCCTCTATATTAAACCTTCGCAAAACTTCAGTATTTTTAAATTCTATATGAATGGTTCCTTTCTTAAAAAAGGATAATCTCAAATTGGCCGTTTCTATTTTCTTAGTTATCCCTTCCTCGATTGCCTTTCTACAAATCTCATAACATGATTCACTTGTGCAGTTATCGGAAAAATAGTTAACCACTAAGTCTAAGTCGTTTAGAAATTTTTCGTGTTGATAATCTACTTGGACTTTTGATCCGTCCCAGTTCAGGCACCTGAGTGGATAGATTACTTTCTTATTGATCTTATATCCTGAATTAGAAGCCCAGGCATTATAGTAATGAATATTAGAGGCATAATCCCTATCGTTCCATCTATTATCAATTAGTGAATAACTCGTAAGATTATCAAAAAGCTCCTCTATTGATTCACTGATTAGTTTCGGAAACTTCTGAATAATATTAATAATGAATTGCTTAATATTACTTTCAGAAAATTCTAAACTTAAATAGGACTCAATTTCAGCATGAAGCTGATCTCTTTTCTTTGAAGATAGTCTCGACTTTACCCCTTCCAGTTGCGTAACTTTTGACCAGTAATCTCTTTTTAAGGTTGTGATAAAGTTGTTTGAGTCTAATTTGATTTGCTCTGTTAATGATCCCCGTCCGCTTTGTGTAGAACCAGAAACTTCAAGGGCTAAATAACCGTGAGTAAGGTGTTTGTACTTATAAAACTCTATTATCTGATTAATTACATTTTGTTTTGTTAGCTCGTATTTTTTAACTAAATTATGAATTTCATCCTTTCTTGTGAGCGATTGATCTTCAATCTCTTCATTTACCTCGAAAATTTCATCATCTACTTTCAGTCCGTGAAACAAATCACTTTCAACCTCGTTTTTAATTTCAATATGAATCAAGGCCACTTCTACAGAGGTCTTCCTCTCGGAATCAATAAATTCATCCTCTAAAAATTCAATGTCTGCGTTTAAATCTTCTAGTTTTTTCTTAAGAACCTTTCTTAAATTTGAATAAGGATTCCTGATTGTCTCCGCATTTATCAAGCAAACGATCTGACCTGAATATGTAATCTCTATTGCCTTTAATAAAAATTCACAACCTATTGAAAAAGGAAAGTTTGAAATAATCAGATCGAAATGCTCTTGGCCATTATATGAAAGAAAATCAGAGTCAATTAGCTTCAGCTTTTTTCCTCTTATAATATTCTGAAGTTCGGGATTTATTTCAATGAGTGAGCAATCGCAACTTTTACCGAATTTTTCTTTCAGCCACTCGACCTCATCACCCCGGCCAGCGCCGGGGATCAGGATTCTGTCTACCTTGATGGGTTTAACTACTTTATCCATCATTTTTCTATAGAGAGCTTCATTTGTAGGAAAAAAATCTTTATAGAAGTCCATTTCTTCCTCCTTAAGCTGAAATTGCTCTAATTGATGATGATTTTGAAACAATAGAGCTCCCGTAGGTGCCTCTAATATCTTCAAGTGATTTTCTTCCTCTGTAGAAGTTTTTTGTCTCTTGTGGTGGGTGGAAATACCAAGCCTTTTTCTTTTTCGCGTAATAGAATTTTGCTTTAGAAAGTTTATCTTTATGCTTTTTAGTCTCACCGGTTATCCATACCCAAGAGCCCATAACCTCTATAATTAGTCCATCTAAATCAATAATTTCATTTAACTTCTGATTGATGATTGATCCAAAATCAGAGGTTGTTGCGTTGGGACTGTTAGAAATTGGAAATGTCTGCTCTTTCAGAACATCCATAGCATTATTAA
Organism: Halobacteriovorax sp.; assembly: GCA_002720865.1. Taxonomy (GTDB): domain Bacteria; phylum Bdellovibrionota; class Bacteriovoracia; order Bacteriovoracales; family Bacteriovoracaceae. Next base: position 28,699 of record PBIO01000010.1, on the reverse strand, counting down.
CAAGCTTCATCATTTCAGCCCCTGAGGGGTTTTTATCTGGATGATACTTTACTGCCGCTTTCTTAAAGGCGTTCTTTACTTCATCGAAAGAAATTTTATCTCCTGTTAGATTTAGGATTTTTAAGGAATCAAAAATTTTATTACTCATAGTGCCCTCCTATTGGCCAAGTGAAAGTAGTCATTCTTGAATGCTCGCGGGTGGTAATGAGCTATTCAATAATTTAATTATGGTACACAATTTGTGTACCGTCAAGGCCTTTGGAGAAAAAAAGAGGGATTAACCCTCTTTTTCTAAATAACTTGATATAGACTCTAGTAGTTGATTTGTTTCGATATTTAGAGTGCTTGCCTCTTCTCGGAAATTTTTAAAGGTTTCGGGCATCTCATCATCATAAGCATCAATATTTCTTTGTCTCCAATACCTGACTTGAAATAGTGTTGATTCAATTTTTTCAATATTGTGGTCAATTTCTTCTAGGGGGCAAGTTTCAGTTTTAGCCATTATTCCTCCGTCACTTCTAATAATTTTCTAGAAAAGAAATCATCAATTAATATAAGATAGTCGTCCTCTTCTCCATTGATGTATTTGTTTTTCATAATATCTTCTTCAAACTCATAAGCCAGATTAATGGCCCAGTAGGTGACTTCTATAGAGTCATCAGAGAAAACACCATAAAGCTTTTCCCAATTTTCCCCTATTAACATTCCGAATTGGGCTATAGACTCCTCAAGGTTTCTTTTCTGTTTGTGTTTTGGTTTTTGGATAAAGAGATATTTAACCTCTTTCAAATTCCTGAATATCTCTTTTTTACTTAAAGGTGCAACGCTATTCGAGTGCTTTAAAAATGCAAAGTTCGGTCCTGGGTTAATAATTTTCAATATCATTTCTTTCATATCAAACTCCGTTTTTTTAAACTACTTACTCGTCAGCGTTGTATCTTCTTATTGTTTTTATTGGCCCATGAACTCGCCGGTCTTTAACGATATAGGTAATATCTTCGACAAATTTATAGGTATTGTCTTTGTAATAGATCATAGCTGTTGGTCTTACATAATAATGAAAACCTACGGGATTTAGGACAATCTGAATTACCCCTTCATCACCTACAACGAATTTTCCCTCAAGAGTTTCAACCGAATCGGCTTTATTATTATTGATGAGTAAAGGAAAGTGTCTCGTAGTGAAGGTGTATGTCCACTTAAAAGAAACTTTAACAAAAAAGTACAAACCAACATAAGCCGCAAATGCAACTGCCATTAATCCGAAAACACGTGAGGGGTCTGCAAAAATAAAATTTAGAAAATTGTTAAATCCAGTCAAAATTAGCTCCTATAGCTAGAAACCACAGGGGCCTAATTCTAGGCCAGTGTGGAGTAGTCAAAAGAAATCCCCCGCAGGTGGTATTGGGAATTTCTATAATTTAATTATGGTACACATTTTGTGTACCGTCAAGGCCTTGAACCAAAAAAAGTTCAAATTCTTCAAATGTTTTTACTGGCATTACCTCTTTTAAATTTCTGGCGGCCAGCAGCATAGAATAAATATAGTCTACAGCTGATAGCTGATAACACTTGTACTCTTCCATAGAGAGTGTTTTAGACATGGAGTCCTTACAACTTTGGAGGTGTTCTATAGCTCCTACTAATTCCAATATATAGTCTGCAACCATCGTTAAGGAATACTGCTTGTGGCCTGATAAATTTTCAGAATATGACTTGATTGAAGCATAAATCTCATTTGTATCAAGTTTCTTATACTGAATTTTATCCAAGTAATTTGAGAGTAGTGAAGTACCTAGATTGGACACAGAGTTAGTTTTCTTAGCCTCGTAGATAATTCTATTTGCAAAACTTATGACTTCATTGGAGATGCTTTGTTGCATTTTCATCCCCCTCTTGATTCATCATAAAAGAATCTACGTTAAGATTGCTTTTTAAAAATTCACTTTTTGATTTTGCTACTGGTATTGCAGGAGCTATCAGGGTTGGTAAAGTATAAATTCGCGATTCATAAAATATCCATTTGATAAATCTTGTCATTGCATAGGTAATCACTAGGTAAAAAAGCGCAGTTTTTCCATACAGATTGCTTAAGGCCATATCGTAATAGTTAAGAACTACAAAAAATAACTGATAACTACAGATGATCTTCGTTGAGGAAATCAGATATGAAATTGACTTACTATAAATTTCTCCAATAGCCCTTCTCTTGTCCTTTCCATATTTCAAATGCCGATATTCATCAGAGAAAAACCCTAAAGAGAATAGGTTAAGTATTGACTCAGCTAAAGTTAAAAACATTAGTGTCAGTCCGGAGCCAATAAAGAGATTCTTAAAATTCATTCCGTAAACCCTTTCTATATCATTTAGGAATAACGGGATTTCGATTTCAAAAACTCCAAGAAAATAATTTGCGAGGATCCCAGTAACACAAGCTACAAACGAAAATGATAAAACACTGGCTATAATCAATTTTTTGGGCATAAATATCCTTTGTTTCGATAGAAACATTCAATTTTTTATTAATTTCAAAATAAGCGGATCACCGAAGTGACCCGCTAAATGGGTGCTTTAACTATTCCTAGAATGGAATATCGTCAGCTGTGAAATTCGCATCTGTATTGATGTTGTACTCTTGATTCATCATGTTCATGTGCTCCGGAACTTCAGGAGTCTCTTTCTTTTCAGCTCCTTCTTCTCCATTGTTAGCAGGCTTACCAGCTCCACCAAGAAATTGAACAGTACGGGCATTGATTTCTGTGGTGTATCTTTTATTCCCGTCTTTGCCTTCCCATGCTCTTGTCTGGAGAGCTCCTTCAACAAAGGCCTGTCTACCTTTCGACAGATACTGGTTACATAGTTCGGCCAATTTTCCCCAAACCACAATCCTGTGCCATTCGGTACGTTCTTGTTTTTGACCAGACTTATCATTCCAGGACTCGGTAGTTGCTAACGAAAAATTAGCTACGGCCGTTCCTGAAGGCGTATATTTGAGCTCTACATCAGCTCCAAGACGCCCAATTAAAATAACTTTATTCACACTCATAATTTGCTCCGATGCCTCAAGAATTAATAAAATGTCTCATGGCTTCAAAAGGGGTTAATAATAATTTCTGAACCCTATCGTTATTCTTTATTCGATTAACTTCTTCTTGATCTAAGAAACCCCTTATTTCAGAAATTGGGTCTGTTATGTCCCAATAATCTAAGGTGGCTCTGGCGATCACAAAATTTCCCTTTAATGGGATCATGGTCATAATCAACAGGGTATAAAACAAAAATAACTGGTTCCTATCTAGGAAGTTTTCATAAATTACTTGATCCAGCACTGACCTAGATAATTGATGATTTAATATCCTATCTATTTCCCGTTTAAGAGTTTTTCTATCTTCCTTTTCACCTCCGGACTTAAAAGGGTTAATATTAAAGCTAGTAAGACTGTGCAATTAACTCGCTCCTATCCTTACTGAACTTGTGGTGCTTCAGGGAGCATTAACGCTTCTTCGTAGAGCTTTACTCTAATTTGCTCTTTCGTGAGGTTAGTCCCATGTTTTTTGTTATATTGCTCAACAAAGATGGCCTCCTTGTCACGCATGGATAGGTAGCTTTCCCTAATTTCGGAATACGCCTCTGAATCAAGGGCGAACATTCCTTTGATGAAAACATCAGTGAAGGCTTTCTTTTGATTCACTTTGGAAAGGCTTCCTAGTTCTACTTCGAGCTTTTGAATAACTTCTTTTGCTCGTGGGTGGTCTTCAAGTGCAACATAGATTCTTTTCAAGTCTTGCATAGATTTTTCTCCTTAAATTAGAAGGGCATGCTCCCTTCTTCAGTTATAGTTACTTGTGGAACAAAATCGTCCCTATAAAAGCGTTCTTGTTCGGTTAATCCATCATCTGGCTTTGTGAGCTTTTTTATGCTTTCTTTTACATATTTTTGCTTCTCAGCCTCGATTGAGTCTTTAATTCCAAGATCGTAAAAATCGTTGGTATAATTTCTGGGTTCGGAATCATCTAAATAAAACATCGCATCATAGATGATCTTTTTAGAGAACCCTTCTTCTTTTGTGTAAAGGACTCCCTCGCCCAATTTAAGCCTTCTGAAAGTATTGTGAGAAATGACATGCTTATGCGCATCTCTGGCAGAACCAAGGCCGGTATTGGTCGTCTGAACCCCTAATTCGACTTGCTCTGTATATTTTACGATCTCTTCGGTTCCGATCTGCTTATTGATATATTCAATTGAATCAGCATCGAGCCCACCTAAAATATGCCATGTTTTACAAGAGCCCTGTAACTGGTTTAGTAGATCCCTTGGTATATCCCCTGAGGGAGACTGGGTAGCATAGAAGTTCCCAAAGCCTGCCGCCCTACTACGAGAGTTATAAGTGGTCATAGAGTTATCAAATACCTCTTTAATCTCATCACTATATATCCAAGTTGGAGTGCGGTCTCTTTCATCAACTCTATCTCTGATATATCCTGCAAACCCTCTAAGGTCGTTATAGATCATACATTGAAAGTCTTTAGCGTATTCCCTCATCTGATCTTCATCTAATGAAAGAAAGAATACAGATTTCTCTTTATAGAAGTCGTGAATCGATCCAAATGGGACGTTTATCTTTTCGTAAAACGGAGCGTATTGGACACCCTCAAGGTCGGCGATAACACCTTTAAAATCTTTATCACCTTCATATTCTTCAAAAAGCTGTTTCATCTTCGAGATGGTAACTCCTTCGTCATAGAGCCCATCTAGCTTCTTTGCTAAATCTGTCTTAACAAGCTTTTTATAAAAGGCGTTATCCCAGCTACTAAAAAGCATGAATTTATCTCTAATCATCCCCCTCGATCCGAATAAAAATGGGTTGTAATAGGATGAGAGCTCCGGCTTAGTAATTGAGAAATATCTAAACTTTCTATTGAACTTTTTACACCAAGAATAAACTTTGTTTTCAAAGTCCATATCTGATTTCATATTAATGATAACTATGAAGTTATCCCCTTCTTGAATATCCTGATAAATTTGGGGCATAAATGTACTGAAGGTTTTACCAAAACCAGAACCACCAACAGTGATCTGATGCTGAACTCTATCAGAGTTGGAAACATGGCGCGCCTTTGGTAGGCCGTCCTTATCTAAATAGTGACCCATAAACACCCCAGGACTCTCTTCTAAAATCTCCTGATGTTCCGCACTCCTCTGGTGGGCCTTTAAAAAGAAATATATAAAATATCCCCAACAGAAAAAGAGAGATAGTAGGCTTACTATAAATCCCACAGATAGCTGAAAATAAAATATGAATACATAAAGCCCGAGTCCCATAAAGGAGACAGTATAAAGGAATGTATAGATATGATGATTAGACCTCTCCCACCTTAGTGCCAAGTCTCTTAAATAGCCATCTGTTAATCTCTTATAGAGAGCCGCAAATAGTATTGATATTGGTAGGTAAACAGCCCAATGAATATTGGTGTTAATACCAATTACGAACAAAAAACTTATAACTAAGAAAAGATACTTCTTAAAAAACAAAAACATTTCCTGTTTCGTAACTTCGTTCATTACTAGCTCCCTTTTAGAGTCGTCTTGATTTGATTAAATACAACCTGTGGCTCCCGATGAAATCCATCCAGTTGCATGACCTGTAGGCCAAAATTTAACGTGCCTATCTGGTGAGCAATGCCTCCGACAGCTTGCTGAATACCAATTCCGTTACAAAGATATAGAACGTAGGAAATACCTTCGATCTCTGAGTACGTTTTAAGCTTTTCTCTAATACGCTTGTGGGTCTTGCTTTCTAGCTCCACCTCTACGGCGATATTTCCTTTCGTTGTTTTAATAAGAAGATCGGGAATAATTGCGTAGTCCTTATACATCCTTTTAAGTTCTCTATCTGAATAGAAGGCCCTAAATTTTCCGTGCCAAAATTCATTTAAAACTCTCGCAACTTCATGCTCGTGAAAGAAACTACTCCAAGGCATAGACTCGATAAACGGAAAGGCCTTAAACTTCTTTTTGGACTCGCCATCACTTTGATTTGGATGAAACCTATACCACTCGTTTTCAAGATACCTAACTCCCTTCCTAGAGAGTCTGTATATGAACTGTGTAGAGAGCCCACCTTTCACGCGTATAAGGTAATCATTATCGGTTAATAGCTTTAACCTCTGCTGACACCGTCTTTTTGAGGTAGTACGCTTACCAGAAAAGAAAAAACCGTTAACAAGATCAACTCTTAAAAACTTGAGCCTATTTAACATTTTAAAAAGCTCAAAATCTCTTTGTGTAATTTCAATATCAATAGACATAGAACCCCTTTTTAAGTTGAATGGCCAACCTTCTAAAAAATAGAAGAAAACTGGTAGAAATCTCGCATAATTTTTTAATCCTTAGAGGAAAGCAGAATATGGAGAAAGATAGATTTTCAGATCCGCTAGAACTTTGATGGGACCTGGTGAGAATAGGATACAAGGCCGGAGATATACAACGCAAAGGAGATAAAACTAAACCGGCCGAGAATAGCCCAACAAGGACATATTTAACATGTTTAAATATGGCCACTGAAATGACCACAATAGAAAAGAATAGAGCAAGCAATATCTCAGATAAAGACCACTCAATTACATAAGACCACAATACTCCGCATACACGATCTAGGCATACCACCTGTAGAATCTTAGAAACCACTGTAGTATCGCACATAGGAACTAAACCTAAACAAACTAAACTAATAATAAATAATATAAATAAATAAATTGAAAATTCACTGACCCCACCAGGACCGGATCCAATCAAAAACTGCAAATGGAGAGAGCTAACTGATTCAATACCACCAGACAGGCCACGGCGCACCGGTGACCTCTCCCGTTCAAGACCGCAGGACGTAGAAGGGGAGAGGTCACCGGTGCGCCGTGGCCGTGTGGGGGTGGTGAAGTCCTTTAGTTTTAGCCATTTGCAGTTTTTGATTATATTCGTCGGCCGTTCCCAGGTACGAATACCCAGCGAATAGCAAAAAATTTTTTCAATGTTAATCATTAACATTGAAAAAATTTTTCGTAGATCGGTTTTTAATGATTGCATATGTCTTTTCATCCCTTTTCTTTTCCGGCGTTACAAACAAGAACCTAAGCCCTTTGAAGAGTAATTTTCCAATCGCTACAACAGCTATCTGTAGTCCACTTTGATTTTTCATTACTTCGTACCAATATTTGGTTCAGCTACACTTTGAACAGAAACTTCACACCCTCTAATAAGCATTGTCTCATTCCCAAAAGTTCTTACTTGAGGCTCAAGCTTATGAGTTTCCAACGTAGGCTGTGGGAATAGAGCTTTTAAATCAGATGGTAAATTTGCCGTCTTCTGGATGTATGTATTGGTCTTTTTAAACTCCAGGTTTAACTCAAGTTTCTTATTACCAAGCTCATAGTCAAAATCTGGTTGAGAAGACTTCTGTATCTCGTCCCTCATTTCGTCCTCTCTCTTCCTTGGAATGGGGTTTTTAGATGGATCTTCTTTGTGAAATAAATAAGACACTCCTGCACCGACTGCGGCCCCTATTAAAGCAGAGCCTACAGCGTGTTGAGCTTCGTATTTAACCCCATCAGGTTTAACGGCATAGTCAACAGCAATTCCTGCTCCGGCACCCAAAGCGGCTCCTCTATACATAGCCTTGTAAACACTGTGAGAGCTACAACCTTGTAGAAGGATAAATACTGAAGAAACGAGTAAAATAGACTTAATACTTTTCATTAAATATCTCCTTAATTTAATTCCACTTCATCTGAAAAACTCAAAAGAAGTCTCTTTCCTGATCTAACTGTTAATATTCTTTGTGCCCTCTCTGCTTCTCTCTCAATACTTTCTGAAATACCGTTACTAACTCCCTCGGCCATACTCATGGTAATGTTGTGGCCATTACGCCTAACAACTTCTCCATTGTTTCCGTCATAGCGTTGCTTATTTGCATCAAATGTTGCACTAAGACCGGTGGCTATCGCTTTCTTAGGTATAATGGAATCATCAATCTCTCTTATTTCATCAGCGAACATTCCTTCATCCCCATCATAATCATCAAGTACAACGACATTGATCCTTACCTTTTTCCCTCTAATGACCATGGCATCACACTCGGTAAGAATACGTTTACCTGAAACTGCTGAGTCACACTGAAAACGAGTTCCATCTGGTATATACTTGTCCCCTCTTGTTCTGATCTGACGTACTCTCTTTCTCTCTCCATCAATGATCTGAAGAGATTGATATAGGTATGCCTTTGCTTCATATGAGGCAGGTAGAATCTTCTTACTTGTGAGGATCAAGGGTTGATATTTAACTATTTTCTTTTTCTTTACCTTCTTCTTTCTTCTTGCCTTCGCTTCTAGTTCTTTTATCTTTTTATCAGCAAGCTCTTTCTCTCTTTTAAGTTGCTCTTCCATTCTCCTTTTAAGAGCTTCAAGTTCTGCTGTATTTTTAACTGGTGCAGAGGCCTTGGTGGAGACTTTATCTTGCTTGAATCGGCCACCATATCTAAGCGACTTATCTAAAAGTTTTGCCTCTACCTTTACAGACATTAAAGTTAAGAGAGTTAGAAATAGGAATAGAATAATATTTTTACTCATCACTACCTCGCTACCCTAATATTTTTGGGCCTTTTAGGAACACTGTTTAGCTTGATCTTAAGCGGGGTACCTTTTGAAAAGTATCCAACCTTTTCAGCATTAACGCGAATCCCATTAATCTCGATTGGTCGCTTTCTTAGATTTTTGATCTTTATAGAGGTGTCACCCTCGAAGTATATATAGTCTTTGGTCTTATAAACTACATCGTAAGAGGAGTTTACCTTCCCTTTATAGATATTAATGTCTTTGTCTTTTACCTGTTTGGTATTTTCAGGTGCAAAGACGTAACTCCCCTTTTCCAATAGAACAGTAATTGTCTGTGAGCTCAGCGAAGGATTCTTTTTGGCCCAGAGAATAACTGTCTTACCTTCATTTGCTTGAGAATCGTGAACTGCATGAAAGTATCTACTGTCAGGAACAATTACATTCTTCACCGGTGTCTGGAATGTCAGAACAAGAGGAGACAGCGTATTGATTAATAATGTGCTTACTTGTTTACCTAGTACAAAATAGTCCATTTTAAATCCTAATAGTTATGTGTTTGTATCTTCTCAATCTCTTCGTAGTCAGTGGCCTTAAATACATATGGTCCATTGACGTTTTCAATTGGGAAGGTATAAGAGAGCAACCCAATGGCATCTTTTACGACCACTTTGCACTTATTGGACTCGACCATAAAGGGTTTAAATATCTTCTTAATTTCTTCAGTATGAGGCTGTAACCTTTCCATTACTGCCTTTCTTCTAGCTTCCTCTGTAAAGATTCCTTTATGAAGATTACCCTTGAGGATCCCTTTTACGGCATATCCACATACTTCAATTTTTGCTCCATCCTGAGAAAAAAACTCGTTATGCTTCAAAATGTTGATCTTATTACTAGCTACAAAAATGACACTGATTACGGCAAAGCATAATAGAACGGATCCACCTAGTACCTTAAGGATTGCGTTTTGCTTCTCTATGGCCTCTTCAAAGCCCATAAAGTAGTCGGTTTCTTCTTCTTGAACCGGCTTGCGCTTAGACTTCTCTTTCGTTTCCATTTATTCTCCTTGGCTACTCTTGTAGCTCGTCTTTTTTATCTTCTTTCAAGTTTTTAATAACTTTGGTTGCAAGTTTATTTTTAGGAGCCTCGTCGTTATTGAATTGAGCTTCCTCATTGTTGTTGAATTTTGGTTCATCAAAGTTGCTATATCTCCCATTCTTATAATTAGAAGTTTCATTGTGATCCATTGACGGTGTTTTATATTCACCAGGCTTAACTGAAGGCGTATAGCCATCAGAATATAGGCCTGGTTTCTTACCTCTATTCTGTAGTTGTTCCTGAGTTGGTTTTTGAATATTCAAGTAAGCACTATCCTGGGCAGACATTCCCTTGTTAGATGAAGGAATAGACTTTCGATAAAACCTTGGTGATTCTGGAACTAATGAATTAGATGATTTGAGTTTATTTGAGGAGTTAAGATAGTTGTTAGAACCCCTATCCATTCCCCTTTTAGAATATGAACCATTAGACCTTGGTACAATACTCCTCCCATGACCGTTATCCTTACTAGATTCGGAGTGTAATTTAGTCATGGCTCTATTGTGTTCACTGTCGGATCCACGTAGATAAACATCCTCGGGTCTTCGACGCACTTCTTTATTAGAACCAAGATAACCATTAGAAGAAGGCTTAATCCTAAAGCTATCCTTTTTGACAGCTGATTCCTTTAATACTTCATCCTTTGTAACTGAAGGACTGAATCCACCCATAGAGCCACTGGTTCCCTGTGGGCCTCCTCCATTTATTCCACTTCCGTCATTTCCGGAAAACTTCTTAACCTTTCCTTTTACGGCTTCAATTTTTTCTTTGCCCTTAGTGCTGAATCTGGAAACACCATCTGACGCTAAATTCCTAAACTTTCCAAATTTACTTACATTACCTCCGCCAGTAAGAGGATCCACGTTTGGCTTAAATCTGCTCTTTAATTTATCTTTTCCCAGATCCTTTAAGGCAGTGAACATGGGAGTTTTTGCTACAGCTGTTGCTCCACCCATGAGAGATAGGGCCCCTACTTTTTGAGCATTTTCTGCAACTCTTGAAGCTCCATCTGAGATACCTCCATCTCTTGCCCACCCCATAGCGATATATCCACAAGTCGGAAGCATGATTAAAAGCATAAATGTTAGCCAAAATCCCTGAGTATTATTACCAACGATTCCAGACGTATAAACGCCGCTTAAAATAGAGCTATAAATGATTAATAAGATGGCAACAACAAGGGGCATCCCACCGATATATACGAGATCCCTCATTGTCCCCCTTAAGTTGCCTCTAAAAACAGGAAAAACATGTAACGCAAGAGGAACAAAGGACAGTGCCACTGATTTTACATAGACCCACGTATAAATCCCTTTAAGGATGTAGACTGCAAGCCTTGCGAGGATCACGAGGATGTATCCCATAATTTCTTTGAATGCCTTAAGAGGAGCCAAGTGAACGCCGAAAAATGTGTACCAAGGCTCTTTCGCTGAACCAATATCGGCCACTCTATTTACCTCATTGATTGCCTTTCCTAGGCCCTGAGTAAAAAAGGAAGTGCCTTTAAACATTTGGTAAACTGTTTCAGCAACCAGGAATCCCATGTCCGAAACAAGCATAAACACTGTTGAAGCTATGGATACAAAGAACGACTGCTTCAATATTTCATGCAAGGTGATGGCCGTCTCTTGAACGCTGTTCATTACCGACATGACTAGAGCAAACAAACTAAATGCCAAAAGAGCCGCTAAAGCGTACCTATGTAAATAATGCGTAAGTTTGGGGAGAAAAGGTAACTCGAACCTTAAGAGCCCTTTTAGCTCCAAGTTCAACTTTACTCCACCACTTTCACCGTTATCTATTCTTTCTTGAAGATTCTCAATAGGAGTAATTCCTAAAATTTCCTTTATCTTAGCTTCTATTCTTCTTTTCTGATCTGCCTTATCGAGCTCTCTTTGAATAGAAAAGCTCATCATTGTATTTACATCCTCTAATTGCTGAGAAATCTTAACGAGATTGATATTACTAAATGCTGTGTTAACCGCAGTATTGTAGTTACTGGATCTCTGATTCATGGATTTGGCAGAGGCCTCTAATCTTTGCTTGGCCGTCTGAACCAAAATCTCTTCTTGCATCTTCCTATGAATTATCTCTTCGTTTTGTAACTTGATGATCTCTAGCTCGATACCCATTCTTTTGGCATGATCTCTTGCTGATCTAATCGCGCTTTTCGTTTCAGCAATACTATTATTGAGCTCAGTTAAGGTACGGCCATCCAAGTCTCTCAGGCTCTTAACTCTCTCAAAGTTAATTATTGCCATATGAGAAAGTGTGTAAGAAGCATCAAGCCTTTCCTTTACGCTCCCTAATGACTTGAGCATTTCATTATTTTTAAGACCGATCTGATCTAATAATCTAAGGAGCTCACCGGCAAAACCTGAGGCTTGGCCAAGTTTTCCGACATTTTTAGCTCCACCAAATAGGCCAAACATCGTGGCTCCCTGGCTTACAGCGGTAAGTGCTGAAACCGGTTCGGCCTGGACTCTTTGAAGTCCAAAAAGGAGAACGAATATGAGGATACAGATCCTAAACACCAAGTTCTCTCCTCGCTTCCATAAATGTTATTACACTTTCTCTAAAACATTCATGGAATCTTCCCCCATATCCTGTTTCCCAGTTTTTAAACATAGTCGTAAAATCTTTATCAGTGTTTAAAACCGTATAACGGAGTTCATTTTTGGGGTGTCTAAGGACCTTGTTAACAGTGGGCCCGAGAACTGCGAACTTTACCTCGCTTCTTGAAGTTCCTACATCATCTGAAGAAATTTCTTCATAAAACAATGAATTTAGAGTCACTATATGGTCGGATTTAAAGTTTGAAAGACTACTTATCTCACTTCCCTCTCTAAAGCACACCCTAACATCACAGTTTTTGGTCATTGCTTCAAAGTAAGCGATTTGATCTTTATCGGTCAGGTTTTGAGTAAAAAGCCAAATCGGCTTTCCTTCTTTTCGGAATGTTCTAATGAACTCGTCAATGTAGCTTCCTACGTCCTCCTCTTCTTTTTTGATAAACTTATAAAGTTCATCAAGGAGAAGCATTATATCCCCTTCGTACATTTCAAACCATTTCATAAAAAAGGCCAGAACAACTTTTTTCATTCTTTTGGGATAAAATTTGATATTACAATGAATTATTTTTGCTTCGGTGGGTAGTTCGCTCTCATCGTCTAAATAGTCACGAATCTCTGAGAAGTAGTATTTAAACTCTTCATAGTCTTCGCTAACATAATCAATAAAGTCATCGACAGAATTAAAAGCATCTTCTTCAATTCCTTTCTTGATTCTTTCATAAATTTTCCCACTATCAACCGTATTGATATTATCTTTGTCTCTATCAACCTGGGATAAGAAGATTTCCAGGAGATAATGGGGATCTTCTTTAAACATCAAAAAAGGGATCTTATCTGAGTAACTTACCCCTTTGTGCCACTTTACGAACCTTTCACTTGAATCACCGTATTCAAGGATCAGAAGCTTCATTTTTGTGGATTCAATTAAGTCCCAGGCATAATCTCTGGCCGTAACACTTTTCCCTCGGCCAGTTGGTCCTGTCCAAAGTACATTTAGGCCGTCTCCCAAATCCATCAAATCAAGATAAACGTCGTTACCGGCTCTTGAAAAATATTTTTTTCCAAAAGAACTTACCTTATCTACTGAAAGAGGGAGAATGTTTGAGAGAACACTCGTATTAAATTCTTGACCATATTTTCCAAATAATGGCGATACACCAAAAAGTGTTGATTTATAAACTTCTTGAAGAGAGTGAGTTTCAAAAAATGGAGTATGCCCTTCATCATCAAGAATATTTAGTAATCTAATTGTTTTTGAATTTAGTTCTTCAAGGGTATTCGCACTAACGAATAGGCTAACATAGGCAAAAAAAAGGCTTTCTACTTTTTGCTCTAATTGTTTCCTGACTAAACGTAACTCTTCCTTTGCTTCTTCAGATGTAATATTGAGATCAGATGCACCTTTGACAATTCCATGCAACTTTTCTTTCCCAGCCAGTTTGTTATCAACTACTGCTGTCTTTCGTTTGATAAACTGAACCATCAACTCGTGGTGTCCAGAAAACTCTGCGAAGTCGATTTTATTTGTTGAAAAACTATTCGATTCAAAGCTGATTATTCGATAATAAAGGCCATTTACCTTGTAATAGTCGGGACCGAAATAAGGAGCTCCATATATCTGACCCCCTTCAAAATGAATAGATAGGGGATTATCGAGCTTTTCTAACCTCCCTCCAAAAAATCTTGCATTTTCCTCAGTGGTATTAACAAAGATACGATTATTTTTCAGATAGAACTTATAGAAGTTTCCGCTTGATGCCTTATTTAGGTAGGCTCTAAGCTTTAAGATAAAAAGCAATCTTGCTTCAGGAGACAGCTGGTCAATATCTTTACCGATATACTCATAAGCATAACTCTTTACGTTCTTTCTGCTTATGATTTCATTACCGCTTACTTTAGCAATCGGCCATTCGATTCCTGAAAAGCTTTGCTTTGTTTTACTTGAAGAAATTATGTTTTTAATGTCGTCTAGTAGTGCTTTCATTTTACTGCTCTTGTCCAATATAAATATTTTGATTTTTTAATCTTTGCCGGAATCTCCTTACCGCTTATCTTGTTTCTGGTCATAATCCGTGCAACAAAATATAGAGTATTCACGACTGCTACCCCTCCAAATTCGAGCTCGAACATTGGGCCTAGGCAGAGAACTGAAAAGGCCACCATGCAATCAAAAATTGAGATTCCAAAGAATCCTGCACGAGCTCGAATGTAACGAGGGTTAGAAGCTTTCATTTTAGGAAATCAATCCTGTTGTAAGTCTTGCGGATAACTCAAGTAAACCAGGTAAGTTCACGACGACACCCACAAGAACACAAATAGCAAGAACGTATTTTCCAACAGCACTATTCTCAAAGTGCCTCCAAATACCGACAAGTGCTCCGAGTAATAAGAAGGCCATGAACCATTTGTAACCTTTGGACATGTAAAATGACTTAACCATAGTCCAGGGATCAGCTGAGTATGCGCATACCGGAACTAGGGCGAGAGTCGAGATACTTACTGTCCGTAGCCTTCTTGAAATACCTGATAGAATTTTCATTTCTACCTCCTTTTAGTTATAGAAAGTGTCCAGGTGGCCAATAAGGTCAACTGTCACTTCGTGTTTATGGTCAATGTGCTTCGGTCTGTGCTCGGGAAAGTTCCCCCAGATAATGTCTTCTCGGCACTGTAAGGCTCTCTGGTCAGTATAAGGACCCTTTCCGTGAGTTCTTTTTGAACCGACATACCCAGGCCTATCTATCGACGCGACTCTTATGCGAAGAGAAGATGGTTCGATTTGTAGTGACTCGAAAAGTTTTTCTGAGTTGTGAATTTTAAACACCAATGTGTCTTGAACCCATTCGTGAGAAATACCTTCTGCCTTTTCAAGTATTTCTTTAAAGTTGAAAGATTGGTCCTGTGAAACAAGAAGTATATGTTCAAGATTTTCTGATTTATCGTTTCGATCAAATTTTAATGGGTCAACAAGAAAATTACCGCTTCTTCTTTGTTCCCTGAAGTAACACATGTACGCTTTGTAATACACATTGTTCCCACTGCGGTGACTGAAAAACCGTCCACCACTAGGGATTTCTCTTTTAAAGAGATCCTCTCTCTTTAGGGTTACCCCTGAGATTAATAAACTCAACTTTGAGTTTTTACTTATCTCTCCTAAGTCAAACTCTTCATAAAACTCACCCGATTCAACCTTGGGCTTAATCATTGATGAAGTTCTTTCGACTTGGGTGGCAACGGTATTATCAATCGCAAAATTAAAAATAATGCGATCGCCAGCTTTAAACTCATGGTTAAATACTTCGTATTTCGTTTTATTAGTCAGTAAATACCATTTTCCGGTTTTATCATGTCCTCGAAGATCCCCGAGTGTTTCACCGCCCTTTGTGTTATTTACAAATTCTCCAAGCTGAGTGATTACATTGTTTTCGATTTTGTAATCTTCTCTAAAGATAGCTTGGATAATCTTAACGATGGTGTTGTTATGTCTCGAAGTAGAAACGTATTTCACTCTGTTATATAGTGGAGTCGTGATCCCAACTGGAATAGTCTTGGCATACACCCCCTTCATAAACTCAGAGTTGGTGGTTTTCATCGAGGGAATTGTAAAATCCTCTACCTTAACAGATAGAAATTCCCCGTGTTTGAAATAGTTTTCCAACAGGATCCTGTTCGGAAGGTTTTCAAGGGTTACCGTAAATTTCTCTTTATTGTCTCTAGCGAAAGTTCTTTCGACCTTAGTTGTTGCCACCTTCACGTCTTTTCCTGTGTCGTAATTAAAGTAATAAATACCTAAAACAACATCCTTAACCTCTTCAAAATTGTCTGTAGGAACAAGAGTGATGGTTGAAGAGAATGAAACTTTTAAATCATTTCCTTCAATATCGTACTCATATCCTGCGGCCAGGTATTCACGAAGTCCCTTAAGGTGTCTTCCTTTTTTAGCCTTAGGGTAAGAAATCTTCTCGTAATCAATTGTCCTAAGTACTCCCCTGGCTACTGATGTGAACTTAGCAACTTTTGAGATCATTCTGTCTGATTTAACCTTGAAGTCGTGGTTGCCAACGCCATAATTAAAATCAAAGTCACCGTGATCTACATTGTGCTCAATCGCGAATGATGCGCTCCCACTTACAGGTTTATCAAGAACCATGCTGTATGACTGAGCAATTTTTTTGTCGAGCTCAACAACATCAGCAAGGAACATATTTTCGTCTTTACTGTTGGGAATCCTGTCACCATCTTCGTCCCCATCTGGACTAATTGGTTTAAGTGGATTTGATACTTGGGTAACAGGTCCTGCGACCTCTTCTTCTCCTGTCCTTGAACAACCAATAGATAGGAAAAGGAAAGAAAGGATTAATACTGGTGATATAATAAATTTCATTTATTCTCCGTTGCTAATTCGCCAAAATTGACAAGAAACATTGAAAAGCGAGATACCGCTTTTAAACTCAAACCTTCTCTCTCCGACTTCACCCATTTTCATTTTCTGGATCTGTGAAACAGGGATGAAGAATTTGTATGAGGTATCTGATACTGAAATTTTGGAGAAGGCTTTTCCTGGTCCTCCCTCTTTAGAGGGTGAGTGGGATAACAGTAATTCCGCTACTCCGAGGTCAGTTGGGAATGAGGCGTTTTGCTCGTTTTTATAATTGCCAATATCTATCGACTTGAAGATTGAATTTTCCTCAATGTCCTTGACCTCACAGACCATCTTTCCGTACAGTTTATACTCAAAAGCAAGTGCCGAGTTTCCTGATCCCATAAACAAAAATGGGAGATAAAAAAGTAAGGTTTTTAAAAAGGTTCTGAGAGGTTTCATTAATACCTCCTCTCAAAAATGAATGTGTGATTTAACAACTCTTCATTTGAAACAGAATCGGTTTCTAATTTTTGACTTAGAGAAAACTTAAAAGGTCGTGTTAGGTCGTATCTCTCAGTGTACAACACTCCATCAATCGTATATTTGAGCTCTACGATGCTTTGAGATAGTTCAGTAATTGCATAGAAATGAATAGAACTTATAAAATCTCTTAATGCTGATGAATATTTATAATCAATGGAATCTTTTCCCTCGATTCTAAACTCATTCGAGACTTCACCACTATATGACAGACATACAGCTGGATCTTTTTCTGGATCGTATATGACAATATCGAACTCGAATCTTTCATATGAATACTTCCATATTCTTACGTCAGTAACTTCATAACCTTTAACTCGAATACCACTACATGATATTTGTTCATTATCCAGAGTAGTAATTGTAACTACAGTTTTCTCTTCAAGAGAATGAACATCACCTTCTCTTACATCGTTTAGGCTTGGTGTATAAGAATTAAGCTTGCTTAACAACTGGCTCGTCGTTAAGGAACGTGTTTCAAACTGATTTTGAGTAACTTGACCAGTTCCTTGGTTACTTTCTGACTTTCCACAAGATGAAAAAGTGATAAGTAACGAAATGATAAATTTAAATAGAATGATTTTTTTCAATGAATGTACTCCTTATTGGTTTGAATATGATCTTGGCCATTAGAGGCCTTTGAAATTAATAGAGAAGGGAGGAGCAAGAAAAGGCCCAACATTATTAGGGAGAGGTGACCATTAAATGTTGGGCCCGCCATTTCACCCAAATCAGAAGTGAGTTTGGTAGGTTTGAGTCTTTGGTACGCTGGACGGGTGGGAATAGCTATTGAGTCCAGGACCGGGACTTCACTTTGTGAATATGGTTTCTTGCCAAAGCAAAACACGAACCCTCCGTGTAAAAACAGTTTTGTTAAAAGCTAAATTTCATTTCAAAACTTAGACGCGACGCACAATGCGTTATATAATTGCATCTTAAGAAATTCTTGAGGGATTTCAACGGGTTTTTAAAAAGTGGTTCGTCAGACGATGGATGGGACTGAGTTTAACGTCTGGTGAGAATTAAGATGATTTTTTAACTGGTTTTTTAGAATCTGGAGTAGATAACTCGCTATTGTCGGGCCTCACATCAAATGCCACGCTACCTCTTATAGTAGGAGGCTCTGGGTGAACATGAATGTCTGCCTTTGCTACTTGTCTACCTAACCTAACTTGCTCAATATTGAATGCCACGACATTTGTAGATAGAGGATCATCAGATTGAAACTTTTTATCTTTCCCTAAATCTTTAAGGTCCTTTATAAACTTTATAGTGAGTTCTTCAGCTTTCTTCATGCCTTCATTTGAGAGGGATTCGATGTGTATGAAGTTCATTCCAAGATGCTTACCTATAACATACTCAGATAAATACCTTTCTTTCACTTCCTTTTTGATAGATTCTTGGAAGGTTGTGGCGAATTTGGGGCTAACGTAATCGGAGAATAATCCAAACTTTCCATCTTTTTTATATGCCACTTTTCTTGATATGAATTTGTCTATCACTTTCAGCAACTCTTCCGAGTGAGGGTGATCGAGGATAACAAACTCTTTTACGTTGAGCATGAGCATTATTAAAGCTTCTGATTTATATTTGCTGTCTATATCTTTATACACATCAAAAAGATGCTTCTTGCAGTAATCAGTAAGCGTCTCAATTGCCTTGGATTTTTTCTTTTCATTATAAAGATCGTCTATTGCTTCATTGTACTTTTCTGAAGCTTTCCTAAAGGCTGGGTATCTCTCTGATAAAAGCACCTCAAGATGCTCCTGTGGGACATGCTTAGAAAACTCCTGGGAAATCAAAACTGATATAACAGCATCTAAACTTGTTCCAACCATAAGATAGAAAGACTTAAAATCCCTAGTGGCATCCCTTAAAGATTCTCTCCCTACGTTTGAGGGCATTAGATTTAATACTTCATCCCATGTCTTGCTAATATTGTTAGAACAAAATAGCCTCCAACCAAAAAATGCTGAAACTCTAACATCGTGTCGGACAGCCTTACTGTGACCACCGGCAAACAGCTCACCCAAACTGTAATCAATATGCAGTTGTATCTTTTCAATTTGCTCATCGAGAGTTAGATGCTTGTTCATAATTCAATAATCTCCAACTAACTTATCGGAAATTCAGCCACTTACTAAAATAGCAGAGTAGTTTAATTTTCCTTGAATTTTTAACATAATTTCAGCCACTTAGGTCGTCTTAATCGAGTCCAAAACACACTCACAGGACGACACATTCAAAGTTCCTCCCCTCATGGGCCTATCTCCCGAACCCTAAAAATTGAGAATTTTCGCCACGCGCAATATCATCAACTCACCCAACAACGCATGAGCCTGTCGCCATTAACTCCTAATCAAAAACAAATAGTGGCAGGCTCTTTTTAAGGAGAGAGAGGATGAAAAAACTAAAGAGAATTTTGCTTAACACTCTTACTATTTCTATTGCACTTTTTGGATTTACTAATCCAGCACTTGGTGAGAGCCAGAATTTTGATTGTAGCCCTAGAACTTTCATTATGAAGGGTGATGCTAAATCTCAGTTTCATATGACAGCTATTGGCTTTGAGTCTAGTCTGGATTCTTATGAATATAGATTAGGTCGCTTAAGATTTTCTAATGATCTTGAGAAAGTCTGTAAAGGTGTGACTAAGCTATACAAGAATATTTCAAAACAAAAAAATCTTAAGAACGAAATTTTCAGGCACCTTAGTAGAACAGGCGCAACTTTTGATGGTCGCTATATTGACCCTATGATTTTTGAATACAGAAATGCAAGATCCAATCTAAATGCAGCAGTTTTCAACTGCCAATCAGGTGGGACTATTGAAGATATTAAAAAGTCTATTTTTGAAAGCGAAAAATCTTTCAAGGAGACAAGTTTAAAAGCGTCCACTGACTTTAGGCTAAACGTACTCAGTAGGATTGATGACCACTTTGATGAAGCAACTAAGAAGTGCTCGAAATGTGAGTCAAAGAATAACAATGAACATATTGGCTTTGGCTTTAAATCTACCGGCTCAAAATCTAAGGGAAAATAATGAATCATAAGCATATCGGAATTTTTATATATTTCTGCCTCCTCTGGATTAATACTCTTGAGGGGGCGAATCACAGAGAAAAGGAAGAAGAATTGGCCGCACTCAGGTGGGCCAGTGAGGTCTCAAAACTACATAAGATGCCTGAGGAGAAAACGAGGGACCTCAAGTTAAAGGAAACTCTTGTGCCATCAAAAATTAATACTACGGAACTTGATGAGGTGGTAAAACTGGATTTGAACGATGAATGATCTACAAACGATTGATTTAGAATTATACCTATCCTCTCTAGTTGAATTATTTGGTAAGGAGGATTTTATAATCTTAATAAAGAAGCTCGACTTGCCTCCTTTAAGTTTTGAAGAAAGCTTAAGGAAAAAAATCGAAGGCCTCTATGTGTGTCTAGGCCAAGATATGTTTAAAGAGATTTTTATTGAGAAGCGGATTCCATTTGAAGACAACATTTATTCCAGACTCTTCACTGAAACTGAATTAATGATGATTTCCTACTTTATTCGGGACGGGAAAATGTCACAGATGGAAACCAATCTTTCTGTATAAGAGAGCTTACCTGGTTTCTTAATTTGCAATTTCTCGAATTAGAACCACCACCTAAACTAACTCCTCTGGAATTGGATCCGCCCCCGAGGGAAACACCTTTTGAATTTACTCCGGGACCGACTGTATTTCCTAAGGCTACATTTAACTCAGATTCACTTAGTCTTGCATAAATTTGGTTGCGGCCCTTTGTGAATTTATCAAAATGACTCCTTGGAAGAAGAGTTGTTTTCCCATTTGACTGCTTTATTTTGTAATCACACTGATCTCTAGCTACTATCTCTCCCTTAATAATAAAAATTCCATCATACCCGGCCCAGGTTATCGACTGAAGAAGTAAAAATAATGTAATAGCTATTAAGGCTCTGCTCATTTTTTACTCCTTTTGCCTACTGTATAGATTTTCAATTCCGTACCTTCTTTTTTGGCGTCTTCTATACATTGTGACAGAAGCTTACAAGACTCGTTTTTTTTAGCTCTACACATATAAGCGATCTCGCCATGGCAATATACTCCACAATAAACAAACCCTGGCCCTAGGTGAAACTTTCTTTCTATAACACAAGCCTTTTTTGCCATTGATACACTAGGTAAAAAGAAGAGTAACAACAATAAGGCTCTCATTTATCTTTCGCCTTTTGACTTCTGGAACGCTTAAGTTCCTCAATGTCTATTGTAGTATCCGAAGTCGTTATCTTTTCATCTAAACACTTACCTAAGTCTTTGGGATTATAATTAGTTTTTTGGCACATCAAATTTGTTTCTAAAAGAATCTCAATTTGTTTCTTGTAAATGCCTGCCGGGGTAACATAGGTACAAACAGCTGGCGCAATAATAAAGTGTTTCCCCATTTTCTTATCAATCATCTCTTTAACTTTTCTATATTTATCAGGTTTGCAATCCCTAAGATTTTTCTTGGAAAACGAAATTCCAAATGTAGGTGAGGTAAAAATAAATAGAAGTATGAGATATTTCATTAATAATATCCTTGTGTCCAATAAGCTGGGTTTGCGGGTGGTACAATTATTGGGGTGAATGGTTTTAGAGGTTCTTTCTTTCCGCCAATAAGTGAATTAAAATTTGGTGGGATACCCAGTCTTGGAAAAACTTCGATCTCTTCAATCGTCTCTCCTTCGTGTGTGATTGTAGCCTTTGCACTTCTTGCATACAAGGAGTGATTGGGACAAGTAACGAATTGATTTTTCTTTCCGCTAATTTCGCAAGTTTTTGCCCACATCACATGTTTAAAAAACCAATCAACTTTTCCTTTAAACCCCTCTGGCAAAATGGCCTTAATAAAGACTGTGTCAGACCCTTTCTTATGTCCTTTTGATTCGAGTTTAAATGAAAGATTGTCACTCCGTTCATCATCTACATCAGTCTTGCATGTGGAGGTGGATTCCCCTCTTCCGGGCAGAGAAATCTTAAACACACATTTTAAGCTTGAAGAATCCTTATCTGGAATACATTTATTATCTTCAGGGGATCCTCCATCTACAGTCGTCCAGTTGATTGAGATATTTTCAGAGCCCCATTTTTCAAATGGAATCTTTTTCTTCTCGTTATCATCAACTTTATAAACTCCGACACGACAATACCATTTTAATTTGTGTTTTTTGCTTTTAGTGAACTCAACAAACTCTTTTTTGAATGAATACCCGTTCTTTACGACTTCATCATTCTCTGAAGGCTTTTTCTCGCTTACTTTATTCTTAAAGCACTTCTCTGCATCTTTACATTTTTTAGTACCGAAGGAGGAGCAAACAATTAGATCGTCTGTTGTTTCGCTAGTCCACATTCTACCCACACAGAGTGAGCAGTTTTTTTGCTCAATCAATTTCACATAAGATGGCTCTACCCATTCATAACTAAATACTTCTGCTGAAAAAAGTAGAAAAAAGAACAAGAATATTTTCACATTCTCCTCCTTTTTTTCTTTTTCACCGTCCAGGGCAGGATCACCATGTTTCCGAATTTGAACATTTCCTCTGTGGTTTTGAAGGAAATCTTTTCATTTTTCTTTTTATTCCTCTCTTCTTTTGGGATTACCTTTTTATCAATGTGTACTCTAATCTCTCTTGTTTCTTCTCCAGATGGCATAGTAATAATCATACGATCCTTACCGGAGTAATGAACAATTCCTCTAATTGAATTAAAGCCAATAATTTCGGCAAAAACTGAAACCGAAAATAGAAGTATGAATATTAGGAAAAGTTTTTTAATCATTTCGTAATCGAAGCTCCAGTCCCAGAATTACCTGGATTGGATTTTTCCTCCAGGGGGCTTTTGAGAAGTAATTTCTCTCTAGCGCAACTATTAATCTCAGGACAAACCATTTCGCCGTTAACTCTCACGGCCTTACACATAACATCGTGATCTCCTACAACTGGATTTTCTTTTGATTCATTTACGCATCTCCTAACCCCAATACAAACACATTCGTCGGAACTAGGACACTTCACAATCCTTGGTTTTACGTGAGCTCTGCATACTGTTTTCATTTTTCCAGTAAATGAAAAAACAGGACCTGAAAAAACAAGAATAACCGATAATAACAATCCAGTTTTCATAACCACCTCATTTTGTTCTCGGTATTTGATAAATTGTACTTGAGGCCAATCGCTAATTAAACAATTCAAATTAGTTGACCGATAAATATCTTATGAAGATTCTCATGTTTTTAACTCTTTTAATTACACCCTCAATTTCATACTCACTAGAAAATGTTGGTCGATATATTGAGGGGAATTTCAAAGATAAAAACGATTTCTATAGATCAGAAGAAAAGAAAAACATTCAATACTTACTTAGTTGTGGTGAGGCTTTGGGTAGAAATTCTCAAGATGGGTTTATTGGCTCCGCTAGTGATCCTGGCGTAAAATTCATAAACTCACCTGATAAAGATGGAATCTATATTTTTCATGGGAAAGATACATATTTTCTTTCCAGGAAAGACTTAAAGAAGAATGCCAACTATGGCCTAAGTATGTATTTCGGTAATAAGAAAATTAGTTTTGAACTTATAACAGGAACTGATACTTTCACATTCGCTGATACAAAATATTATCGAAAGAATCCTGTGTACCGTAATTTATCTGCTCCACAGGTAGCCTACCCCCATCAGCCTCAAAAAATTAATCCAAATAAAGACGTTTTTATCTCTGCGCAGACAGCAATAAAGAGATCCATAGAGAAAAGAATCGCTAGGATTAAGAATGAGCAAGCGACTGGGAAAAAACCTGGCTCTGATGTTAATATTTCTGAAATGGGCCCAATAGATTACTGCCTAGGGGTAGCCGAGGATCTAAAGCTCGACACTCTTAAGTCTTTTGTTCAGACTAAGCTCAAGAAGGAGTTTAAGTTCTACTCTAATAGATTTCCTGCATCTACTTCTACGAATGGAGGCGGAAGTCGCTCTACAGGCTCCTCCTCACAAAATAAATAATGTAAAATCATATACTTAGTGGCTTATGTCACCATATAGACATAGTAAGTAATAACTTCACGAATCCCCTTTTCAAATTGTTTATAAATTTATAAATAGTTAAAATCTCGTAAGAGATAACTAACTCGTATAGAGACAGTGAGAGCCCCATGAAAACAACTTCATTGATTTTTATTTTTCTTTTTTCTACCACGGCAATAGCTGAAGGTTGGAAACCGTCAAAGTCATTGGCAAACAAAATTGCCTATCAGTTAGTTAATAACGATGATATCTCCCTTTTCAGAGATAAGGTTTTAAAAGAGGGAATGTCTCCTAATTTAGAATATAATAAAGATTTTAACGACAATGGTCCTATTAACATTAATTGGGCAGTTGGGATTGTTTCATCAATGGGAAAGGAGTTGGACCAAGGAATACAGAATGGAATCAGTTTCAGATTAGCCGAAGAAACCTTTACTGTTCTTGGTGCTGATCCCAACCAGAAAGGACCTGATGGAAGAACACCCCTAACAAATTCCTTCTCTCATAACGCCTGGGAGCAGATTATTAAGTGGGGAGCTGATCCGAATCACATTCTTGGATACAACCAGATCGGAGATAAATGGCTGGTCGTTAAGCCGATTCATAAGATTAGATACCATGAAGATTATAGAAAATTAGTAGAGCTTGGTGCCTCACCGCTTGGTGAAAAGTATTGCGAAACATTTAGTAAAACTGAAGAATTATGGACAAGATATAGAAACACTAATGAAGCTGAAGATATGAGGATTGTCTACCGCGACCTCTATATCAAAAAGTTCAACATCACGAAAAAAGAATATTTCCGTTGTTCGGGTGTTGATGTAGGTATTCCAAATTTGTGCGAAATGGTTCCCGATACTTGCCAGAAATCCTGGGAAGAGATCACTGCTGAGTAGGTCGAATTACGATAATTATTGGCACCCCAAATCGCTAAAATAACAATTACAATTAATGTAAGCTATTGATTTTACGCGTAATTCATTACTCTATAGTAATTTACCTAAATACCTGACCATATCTCACCGATAATAGACATGTGAACAGGTGTTTCAAATACTTACCATTCTACCTTCTGCTTATTGCTGCATCTTATGCTTATGCGGATACTACGATTAAAGAAACTTACCTCGATAAGCAGGCATCGAGAACTCAACCCAAGTTTGAGTTACGCCTTAACAAGTGTATCGAAAGTAGTATCAAATCATTAGACGCCTCTAGTGGTAACTTCGATGAACTTATCAATGCTTTTAAAGAAGACGGGGATCAATGTTTTAAGGACTTCTCCTGGAGTAACTCGAAGGAGATAATAGGTCCTTCGATATGCCAATGTGCAACCAATGATAAATTTCTAAAATTTAAACAAAACCAAATAGTTAACGCGAATATTGATGAACTTGTAAACAATATTATAAGAATAGAAACGCTTAAAGCCTTTAGAGCTTCATACTATGCTAATTTTGAAACCTGCAAGCACCTTATAAAACTCCATAAGGAAGGAAAAATTTCTTCGGCTGAATTTGCTTCTGTGGGGCCTTGTTCGGCTGATGCTTTCACTTCGGCAGTTTTCGGAGAGGTTAATGATAGACCTTCTTGTAATGCCGATCTCAAAAATGAAGGGTTAGAGGTTTTATTCGGTACTTCAGATCAAAAGAAGGCCAAAGATTTCCTTCAAAGTATTGGTAACTCGATTGCTTTAAATACAATCTCACCTGAAGATCTCGATAAGGGATATTGTCTTCCAAAGGATGCAGTTAGTGAATTTGCGGATCCCCCCATTGAGACTGCAAGTATTCTTGGACCTGAATCTATGATTAACCCATTCAACCCAATGGTTTCAGAGGTCCTTTTTACGAATATCAATGAAATGATGCTTGAAACTCAGATGTTTACTTCATCACAACCTGAAATTTTGAATAATCTTTTCAATCAAGATGGAACCCCATTTACACCTAGAGAGTTAAGGGGAGCTAGATCAATCGGCGATGACTTTATGGGATTTTTAAATAAAAACCCACTTGCAAGGATTGCCATGAGTAAGAATAAAACTTTTGCTTTACTCGGGAAAATGCCGCCTAATACCTGGAAAAAATTTATAGAAACTGAGGATAATTTAAAAGCAGTCGGTGCTGAGGCCAACAAATTTTGCTCTGCAATTACTCAGAAAGAAGTGGATGAGACAGGGAAAACCGTATCCTCTAAGGCATTAAAACAGTTAGGTGATGTTATATGTGGAACACATAAACCAAAGATAGATCCTAGAACATATGTATCTCAAATTGCTCCTCGTATTCATACTGCCTTGGGACCAGAGAGAGGAAAAATAGCCTCCCTTTCTTATTCTAAAAGAATGTACTGTAAAGAGGTGGATGGACCTGAAGGTATAAAACTGAAGTTTGATGAAACTAAAGGAACAGGCGGTGACTTTGAAAATGACATTGCCAAGATAGGTCTAAGTACAAAATCTGACATTGAAAAGAAATACATAAAGGATGATAGTCACCCTACTCCTTCTGAATATGACATTTTAAATAAGGGAACATGTCACCCAAGTGTTTTCGGTGGCTGTGAAAAGGATCCAACTCTTAAAAAATGTACTGACATTGAGACGATCATCTCCAACACTGAAGGTCGGCTTGAAAAGAGACTTAAAGAGCTTAATATTGATTTGGCCTTGGTAAGTTTTTTTGGAGAAAGTGGCAATAGAGATAAGTTCGAGACTATTGACGAGTTAGTTAAAGCCCTAAAAGAAAATCCAGAGAAATATAATATTTTGGCAGAATCGAATATTTCTGATGAAGAGTTCTACGAGGTAAAATCACTTTTAACCGTACTTTACTCCATGAAAAATAAACAATCTGATGGAGAAACAAAAACTGCCTATTTTGAAACTATTGGAAAATCACCCACAACCGGTGTTGATCCACTTGATATTATGTCTAACGCTTCAAGTACACAGGCAACAACAATTAATCAGACTTATACTGAAAATCAAAATAGAACACCTGGAACTCCTGAAAGAGAAATTCAATTTGATAGACAGTTAGACAGCCCTGAAGTGCGACAAATGGTTTCGAGACCTACTCCATCGGTAGAATTTTCTAACGAGACCAGTGAGGTGTTTGAAAGACAAAGCGGTGGATCCAATGAAACAGGACCTAGAACGGATGATTTCTCAAATGAATCCATCCCTCAGATTGGCAACAATGACCAAAGTGTCCCAACAGAAACAGATACTCGAACTAACAGAGACACCCCTGCAACTACTGAAAATCGAACTTCATTTAGTAGCGATCCGGAACCCACTCCTATTCCACAGAATTACACAGATCAAGGCAAAGTTCCTGATGATAGCTCTAGTGGTGGAGATAATAATCAAACGGAAAGAAGTGGTGATTCTGAAATAGCTAGAAGTGATAATTCTAACCCAGAAAGAAACTCAAACGATGTTGATACTGAAGGAAAAACAGTTGCTAAAAAACCAAGTACAACCAAGAGACCAATTCCAAGAGATACAAATTTCGAGAATAATACAGATTTAGGGGTTGGGCCTGGAACTGGATCTAATGCCCAGGCTAACAATAGAAGATATGCTTCAGATTACTCAGGACCTCAAACAGGTAACTCATTTAACCGATCTAACCCATTTAACTATGATCCTCCAACAGCCGGAAACAATAACTTTGCAAGTAATGACGATATAAACGGCGACCCACAAGAAGGATCAGAAAAGCAGTTTACAGGTAAATCGGGATCATCTGGCTCTAAGAAATCTTCTGGTGATTCATCAGTAGTTGAAAGTGCGGTGAAAGGAATCTCAAGTGATAACTTTGAAGGAATGATTGACCTTAATGGAGACCAGGCGTGGCAAGACTTCTTCACGGCAGATAATGAGAAACCTTGGGTTTATAGCAAAGTATTTAAATGTGCGGCCCTAAATGAAGCAAGTGAGGGTGAAAAAGAAGATGAGAAGTTTGAACAAGTCATAAATCAACTTGGGCTTGTTGGTAAGAAATTCCGTTGTGTAACAGCCTCGGAATCCGAAAAGGATAAGTTCAAGTTATGGGAAATGGATTACAAACCTGTGACTAAGAACAAGGATATAGTCTCCTTTGATAAAACAGATTATGGAGCTCGTAGTACGCTCTACAGCGATATTCAAAACCTATCTATTGGACTCAGGGTTGAAGAAATGGGTGCAGGAAACCTAGAAAAGCTTAAGGTTACTGACCCTAAATATAATGAGTCATTTAATCGCCTCAATACAATGAGTGGCGGTGGATTCAAGACCTATAAAGAGTTAGCTCAATTTATCCAAAAAGAGTGGATCACTTATAGGGTTATTAACCAGACATTGGCCGATTACAAGAAACATACGGTCCCGAGAAGAGTCTTTGTAGAAGATATGAACGAACTTAGATACGAGAGAAACAAAATTGTACGTTCTGAGATAAGAAAAACCACTGA
>PBIO01000009.1 GCA_002720865.1 Halobacteriovorax sp. | reverse complement strand
ATTATTGCAGGTATAATAATAGCTCTTTTTATTGCTATTCCATTAAAAATTTGGGGCGTTGATTTTACGGGAATTGATCTTGCCCAGGTTACTTTTAAGGAGCCTATCTATTTTGTTTTCACATACTCACAATTTGTCATTTTTCCGATAGCAACATTTATTTTCACTCTTATTGTTGGATTTTATCCAGCAATACACGCCAGTCGTATAAAGATGAGTGAAGCGATGAAAAGGAGCCTATAATGGATGAAATAATATTTGATGTTAAAAATGTCACTAAAATATTTGGAGAGACTGAGGAAACAAAAGTAAATGCACTCAAAAATGTTAAGTTAGAAATTCATCGGGGTGAATTTACCGCATTTGTTGGGCCTTCTGGCTCTGGAAAGTCAACTCTTTTAAATGTTATGAGTGGGTTTGATACTCCGTCATCTGGTCACGTTTTTCTATCAAATAAGGAAATTGATAAGATGTCGGGTAATGAGTTATCAAATTTTAGAAGAGACCATATTGGTTTTATCTTTCAATCCTACAATCTAATTCCAGTATTAACGGTTAAAGAGAATGTTGAATATGTTATGACTTTGCAGAATATAGACAAAGATGAACGAGATCGTAAGGTTTCACAATATTTAAAAAGTGTGGGTCTCGAAGGGAAGGAAAATCGTTATCCTTCACAATTGAGTGGTGGTCAACAGCAACGAGTGGCCGTGGCCAGAGCAATGGTTTCAAATCCTGATATTGTTATTGCGGACGAACCAACTGCAAATCTCGATTCTAAAACAGGCACAGACCTTATTGATATGATGCTTGAATTGAATGAAAAATTTGGAACAACTTTTATTTTCTCAACCCACGACCCTATCATTATGAAAAAGGCAAAGAGATTAATTACTCTAAAAGATGGTCAGATTGTAAGCGATGAAACTAAGTAGTGTTATTTGTTTGATTTATTTTATCTCAAATACTGTTTATGCAGAGACAGATATTAGTGGGTTTATAAAATTAAACTATTTGAATTATCAGAGCAAGTTTGATTCTGAGCCAAATAATGAAATATTTCAAGTAAACAGGGTTTCAATTTTAAGCCCTATAAATGATAACATTACTCTTGAGGGTTCTTATCAAGTCATTCAGATTTACAGCAATGTAAACTCTTCTGAGGTGTTAAGAAACTATGATAATCAAAAACGTGTTTACAGAATTGATGATTTTAACTCAACTGTGATTAAGAAAAATGACAACTATTACTTAAATCATAATTTTGATCGAGCTACCGTTACTTGGAATGGAGATACTTCAAGTGTAGTTTTTGGTAGGCAACAATTAGCATTTGGTAGTGCCAAAACAGTTAACCCAACTGACATTTTTACACCATTCAGCTTTACGGCCATCGACACTGAGGTTAGAAATGGCGTTGATGCTTTCCGCTTTCGTCATCAACTTGGAGAAATGGGACAATACGATGTTGGTGTGGTTTTAGGTGAGAACGCTGACAGGAAAAATTCAGCAGCATACGGGTTGATAAAATTCTCCGTGGATAAATACGAAATTAAGCCAATGGTCGCAGTTTTTCAAGAAGCCCACATGGGAGGACTTGATTTAGAAACATCACTTCTTGGTGCAAGTATATGGTTTGAAAATGCCTGGGTTGATCCTAAAAATGAAAGTGGATATTTTCGATCAGTGTTAGGTGGAGAACGACAGATTACACCTGATACCTCAATGTTTATTGAATATCACTATAATGGAGCTGGAGAAACCAGTCCTTCTGAGTATTATAATTTACAAAATAATTTTGCGTATCAAAAAGGAGGTGTTTTTTTACTCGGAAAAAACTATCTAAACGCCGGAAGCTCAATTCAGATAACACCTTTACATAGACTTGATCCTATCATTATGACTAACTTTGATGACAAATCACTATTCCTCAATTTGTCATGGGAATGGAATGCAAAGGAAAATTTCTATTTCAACTTAGGCTCTTTTATTACGCTGGGTAAAACATCTGATAATACTCAAATTTTAGAATCAGAGTTTGGTTCTGTTCCTTCTACCATTTTCACTAGAATCAGGTATTATTTTTAGTCTATTTACAGAACTACTAAATCAATCTGTACTAGAAATAGGATCAGATAGAATAAGTCCTAGGCCTATTCTTCTACTTTCATGGTCGTAGTCTTGAAGAGAAATACCATAGCCATAAGAGATTTTACGGATTTCAGGTCAAACTAAAATTGATGGTGAATACTGCTATACTCGAATTTGGACAAGAGTAGATAACCATTATCAAGTTGCTGCTGGACAAGTAGCGTTCATCAAGTAATTAGCTTAGATGCAATAATTACAAAAAGCTTTCACATGGCCCAGTTGGTCAAAGTTAATTCATTAGAATTCGAGTGGTTTTCCTACTAATAGAGCCATTTACTGTACTCAGGAACTTCTTTCATATCTTCGTACAGCCAAACCATTCTATCCAAGTACCAGCTTTTTCCTAAATATGTTAAAACTGTTCCCAAAATAGCGCCCCATATTGAATAGCTTACTATTGACCATATAGAAATCAACATTCCTATCGAGGATATAGTGTTCAATATCTTGTATATGGAACTTTTGTGAACTAGAGGTATTTCAATTTTATCTCTATTAAGAAAAACCCTTTCTCCAAGTACTGATTTTGATGCCCAATTTCTAGTAGATTTTGGCTTTTTGAAAAAAATTGGATTAAAGAACATCCATGCAATAGATATTAATGCTGGAATTAAATGCCAATAACCAATCCAAGTTCTACTCCAAAATGAAATTATGATAACTGGTAATACCGAATACCTTGTCCAGACACTCCAAGGGTTAGCATGTTTCATCCAGTTTTCTTCTGTAAGATTAAAGATTTTTGCGATTTTTCTCTCCAGAGTCATAGAGTAACCTTATTTCTGATTAGCCAAAAAGGTTTCAAGCTCACGATCCATCTCACTTTTTGTTACATTTTTAGTTTTATTAGAAAAGCTATAGCTACTTGGTTTTTTATCAATATACTGTTGCTCCGCAAATTCTGGTGATAATTGATCACCAAATAGACCCAGCACTGGAAAGTAATGGTTACTTTTCTTCATTCTAAAAAACAAATTTGAGCCACATTCCTTGCAAAAAGCTCTTTCAGCGTGATCTGAAGAACTATATCTTGTTATAAACTCTTCTCCTGAAATCTTGACCTTGCTACCTGCACTAAATGCCATATAAACGCCACCTGTCCATGTTCTGCAATTTTCACAATGACAAACACCAAAAGATTCTGGAGCTTTTTCAATCTCAATACTTACTTTACAACATAAACAAGACCCTTTAATGCTTTTCAATTGCGCCCCCCACTCATAAGTTGAATAGTCTTTAATCTGAACTTTTTAATGGTACCATTGAGAAAAGGATAAAGTCGAGAGTAGTTATTTTTATACTTGTAAACCTTTTCCTTGAAAGAGGTATTTCACGCCCAAGTCAAATTAGATGTTAAGTCTAAAAGTTCATCAATTAATTGTCTTAGGCATCTTTTCTCTTTACAACATCGACCTAAATATAAAGCCAGACATTATTGCCATTCCAAGGATTACAAATAAGAACGCTGCAATCATTTTGTTCTTAAAAATAGACTTTAAAAGAATCACTTCAGTTAAGCTTGCTCCAGCACTACCGATAATTAAGGCCATAACTGCACCAAGCCCCATACCTTTTGTAACTAGTGCAGCACTTAGAGGAATAACTGCTTCAGCTCTGATATAGAGAGGAATGCCGATTACTGCTGCAATTGGAATAGAAAGTAGGCTATCTTTATTAGAGTATTTTGCTATAAACTCAGTAGGAATGAATCCATAGATAAATGCACCAATCGCTATTCCACCAAATAGATAAGGAACAACTTTAACAAAATCAGACCAAGTTGATCTCCAAATCTTAATCCACTTGCTTTCTTCTATTGCTGTACTTGAAGATGTTCCACATCCACTAGAAGTTGAGCAACTACTACTAGAGCTAACCTCTACCTTAGGAGCTTTAACTCCACCTGTAGCACAACAAAGAGTCGGCTCTGTATATGCAACCTCTGCTATCGTAGAATTACAATCAGATTCAATTTCTTCAGAAACAGTTTTTGCCCCTTCTCCACAAGAACTATCTTTACTACTAGAAGAGCAGTTCGACTTTGTAGACTCCAGATAAGCTTCTGGCTTAATGTATTTTTCAAACCCAAGTTTTTCTAGTAAATACCCAGCTACTACAGATACCCCCATAGCAAGTATGAAGTAAGAAACTGTTACTTTCATTCCAAAAGTCGCAAAGAAAAGTCCTATAATGATTGGATTCAATAATGGGCTCGTAAATAAAAAGACCATCATTGGGCCAAATCCAGCGTTAGCTCTCAATAGTCCTTTTAAAAATGGAATTGTTGAACACGAACAAAATGGTGTAATTGAACCCATAAGTCCTGCAACAATATAGCCCTTCCCATTTTTAGAGCTTAAGATTTTTTGAATCTTCTCTGGAGGAATGTACTCTTGAAGAACCCCAACAATGTAACTTATTAGTAAAAACAAAATTGTTAATTCTACACTTAAGAACAGGAACATTCCTCCGGCTTCTTTTAACATTGGCAAATATTCCATCTAAAACTCCTTATTATTATATTACTGGTTATATCGTAATTTAACATAACAAACTTGAGCCTTCAACATATTTCTGGTAATATCGAAATATATTCCAGCAAGGAGTTGACATGGAATTAGAAAAAGTAGCTAAGGCTTTGAAAGAACTAGGACATCCTGCAAGACTCAGTATATTTAAAATTTTAGTAAAATCCGGTCATGATGGGCTACCTGTAGGCTCTCTTGCTGAAAAACTGAAGATGCCCAACTCTACTTTGACACATCATCTTTCTGGATTAATTCGTGCTGGGCTAATAGAACAGCAAAGAGATGGAAAGATATTATATTGTGTGCCTCAATATGAAATGCTTGAGGGAGTTATATCTTTTCTTCAAGATGAGTGTTGTAGCGATGTAAACTCATAAATCAATAAGTAAATACTTATTAAAGTAGAAAGTATTTTGTTAAGAGTCTGATAAGTACATTTTGAGATGTTTACCAGTTAAGCTTTTTACACTATTTATTAAATCCCTTGGCGAACCTTCAAACACGATCTCTCCACCTTTTTTACCTCCATGAGGCCCTATGTCAATTATCCAATCTGCTTGAGAGATAACATCAAGATTATGTTCAATAACAATTACAGTATTTCCATTATCAACTAATTTATTAAGAATTGAAATTATCCTCTGTATATCTGAAACATGAAGCCCTGTAGTAGGCTCATCAAAGATATATACCTCTCCTTTTTTCTTTAGCTCTTTTGAAAGCTTAATTCTCTGACATTCACCACCAGATAAAGAAGAGAGAGGTTGACCAAGTGTCAAATATCCAAGACCAACTTCTTTCAATATTTCGAGAATTGAGCAAATCTCATTTTCACTAAAGAAGTCAGCTGCCTCATCAATTGTTAAGTCCAAAACATCAGCGATAGATTTATCGTAACTCAGGCGTCTGCTGTTCTTGACGGGTAATTCAATATTCAGTTGTAAAAGATCTCGTGATGGCCACAAGACCATTTTAAAGCCTTTAATTTTAAAAGATAGAGGGGCTTGAGGCCCGACTTCTCAGCCGTCTCTTGCCCAGACAAGTGGAGTTTGAAGCTTTTTACCCTCATTATGGCGAATCGATTGATCTTTGAGGAAGCGTCTCGGATTGAGTTTCAAGATTTTACAGGTCTCTATGATGGTATAGAAAAACATAGCAACATCTGCGCCATTAATCGTCCTAAACCCAAGATAATTGTCTCTTCCCTTCACTGGATTTCTAAGGACTCGCTCTGCCATATTGTTTGTCATCGGGATATAAGGGTCATCTAAAAACTCTGATAGTCCCTCCCAGAGGTTAAGAGTATAGGCCACAGCTTTTCCAAGTCCCGAGCGAGGAAGAGAGTCCCTTTCAAGCTTTAAAAGTAGCTCAAAAAGCTCCTCATGGATCTTTTTACTTTTCTTGGTTCTCAGAGACTTGAGTCTCTTAAAAGAGCCCTTGGATTTTCTCTCAATCCTAAACATCTCATCAATAAGAATGAGAGCTTTCTCAGCTTTTGGATGGTTTTGAAGGCACTCAAAGAACTTTCGCCTCACATGACTCCAGCAGTGACATACCTTGATTTCTTTGGTCTTCTTAAAGCGATTGTAGCCGCTGAAACCGTCGTTAATAATACAACCCTTAAAACTTCCGAGCATTTCAAGGGCGACTTCTCCTGATCTCGTTGTCTCGTATTGAAAATACGCCCCATAACAGTTTCCCATCGCCCAAATATAACNGTTGGTATTCGTCGAGAGAATCTTTCCTCTCGTCTCGTCAATATGAACGTAGCCATATCTTAAGATTTCTTCTTTAATCAGATCCATTATAGGAGCAAGGTTTAAATAAAGTGCTTCAGTTTGAGAAAAGAGAGTTTTGGTATCAATCTTTAGCCCCTGCTCCTGAAGCTTTCTCATGATTCGCTCAAGTGGGGTATGATAATCAAACTTCTCGACAGCAATATTTATGGCAGAATCAAGGGAGTATTTTGCCTTGGGGCGAAGTTTAGCGTGACCCTTTGCTGTCACAATAGACTCGCAAGTTTTGCAGCGATACTTCTTTCTCTTATGTTTTAAAACTCTTGCAAGCTGTGCTCTAAGATCAATTTCTTCAGACTCCTCGAAAAGCCCAGTGATTTCTTCAAAGTCTGGACTATCACAACCTGGACAGCATGCTTCCTCGTGAAAAATTTCAACAATAGGAAGTTCCCTTTGCTTATCTGGAGCAACCTCTCCCTCAAGAGGTGACTTGTTGTGAGGGAGAAGTTCTCTTTGAGTGTCTCGTCTGGGACGGTGCTTGTTTAAAGACTCAGACCCACCAAAGGCGTGCTTATTAAGCATGGCGATCTTATCTTGCAGCTCCATTAGTTCACTTTGTGAACTATTTTCAAGCTTATCATAAAGAACCTTAATTTCTTCTTTGAGAGCGACAATCGAAGAGTCCATCACTTTAATCACTTCATTAAGATATTCAGGATTTGTTTTTAAGTCTTCTCTTAGATTCACCATGGATATACTTCCTCCCACGTTTTTGAATTCTAAGACTAGCACCGTCCATTAGCAAGGCCAACTCGCTCACTGTTATTTTTTGAATTTTTCCGAAAGCAAGAAAATTCATAATACTTCCCACCTCCATCCTCTTGTGAATGATAACTAGGCCTGAGCCATCAAAATAGATCGCCTTACAAAGCCGTCTTGTTTTATTAACAAAGAGAAAAATGGAGCCGGATAAAAGTTCAAGGTTCATCTCCGATTCGACGATGCCAGCGAGTCCATCATGGCCTTTACGCATGTCCACGGGTTCTCGGTAAATATAAACCTCTGTTTGGGAGCTAAAGAACATGGAAAACTATTGAAGGAGCCCTTTAAGATCAGAGAGCTTGAGCCCTGTGACGACGGTGACTTTAATCTCTGGGTTGTCGTCAACGATTATGGCCTTGGAAAAGGAGGGTTCTTTATTCCTACGACCATTTTTCCAGCCAGAAAGGGTCGTTGGGTGAATATTGAGCTTCTCTATAAGTTCTTGACGTGGGACACCCTCATTAAGAAGCTCAACTGTTCGCTCCTTAAGTTCTTTGGGGTAGTGTTTGGTGGCGCTGGTTTTTCTAAATTTTTTGAAGTCTGCGATAAGTTCGTTGAGCTGTGACATCCGTGTCCTCCTATCTTGAATGTTTGCTTCAAGTCTAGGAGGCAGGGAGAATGACTTCAAGAACCTGCTTCACGCCTGACGTACGATTTTACTGTAAAATCTAATGCCTTCTTTCCACGGGTAACTCAAAGCAAATTCTCCACTTATATGCTCTGTCCCTGGCAAGATTCTCAGTCGTAAATCTAATTCTCCAAATTCGTGCCTCATATCTATTTCTCCATACCCCCTATATTTATACATATACGGATTTTCATTTTCATCTTTTGATTCAGGAAGACGATACCACAAAGTAAAATTAAAAAATGTACTTCCCGCTAAAAATGTGAACCTACTAAAAATTCTATTCCAACTTCTAGATAGCTCTTGAACCTGACCATTTGACTGATGAACAAAACCAATATCGTATCCAATATAATGTGCATTTAATATTTTTGGTGGCTTATCAAAAACATATCTGGCAAATATTTCCGGCATATAGTTAGTTTCCCTAAAAGGCCTAGACCAATCTTTATTGTAAACTTGCCAATAAGCCCGATGTGTATAGCCAATGAATGTATTGAAATTAGTATTAAAAATATTTTTATTTGTTAAAATTAAAAAGCTTATTTGAAATTCTGTCTCCGTTCTTTCATAAAAAGTTCCTCGGTCTTTATTTTCATCTTCGATCGTTTTAAATGTATTCGAGTTTGGATTATCATTATGAGAAAAAGGCAACAGATAAGTTCCTTTATGTGGTAAAAGTACGTATTTTTTTTCTAAAAGCTTATTATATTCATCTTTCAATTCATTAAAATGAATCTCAGCTTTACTTGAAGCCATTTTAAAAAACACTATAAAGATAAGGGAAAACTTAAGAAAGATTCTTGTTAAATTAAGAAAACAGTTTTTTTCTCTATAAGGATAGACTTTTATTTTTTTAACGATCATATAAAATCTGTATCAATCCCAAATGGCATCATTCAAAATGGCTTCTCCTTTCAATTTTCGTCTAAAAAAATAGTCAAAAATAAACCGAACCATTTTCCATCCATCTTTTCGCAAATAAAACAACATACCCATTGAATCAATGAGGTCTCGGTGTATTCCAGAAGTATGTGTAAGAATAAAAGATAAATTAGTTAATTTATCTATCTCACCCGAGTACATTATTTGGGCCATAAACTTTGGTACAGCCAATTTGTTTTCATTGAAAATAATCGTTCCTCGTGAATCCCGAGGATGAATCATCACAGGTATTACTAAAGAACTAAGAAGATTTATAACCTGTGGCTTAAGATTTTTTATATCGTAATCGTCCGGTGGAAATAAGCAAAGTCCTTCAATATTACTATTTAAAATACAGGACTCTATTTGAGAAATACAACCACTGGAAGCCAAATCAATGGCTCCAAACGCTTGGAATATATTTTTGTGTTTCTCCGATAGAATACCGATTTCTCGATTATATTGAGAAATAAATTTGTCGATTAAGGACTGTTCTTTATCCCAAAGTTCTGGAAGATCAAGAGTAATACGAAGAGGATAATCTTCCTTTAAAAATTTATTTTCTAACTGTTCAAAATCAAACCAATTAACCTTAGATATATCAATGGCTAAACTCTCGATTTCATCTTTCAAGGTCACTGGCATCGCGTGCATGTGTACAGGCTTTCTTTTTTCAACTAAGTCAATCTTGTTAAGGGGCTCCAAACCATCCTCTTTAGAAAATAGATTTTTTGCATTTTTAAAATATATTCTTTCAAGAGTAACATTATTCATAAAATTTTCATTAAGCCTTGATGTCCAATAACGCATTTTTGAAGCTGATGCCCAAGGGAAGTCAGATGAAAACATAATGTGAGTATCATCTGTAAAATCAAGAAGCGAAGAGAGTGCTTCATTATTAACAAACTTCGCAGTGTCAAAAAAAATCTGTTGACGCCATTCTCTAAGTTCAGAGGCCAATATTGGGTCAGCTTCTTCTAATTCCTGTGAAAAGCGTGCTAGAGCACCACCTCCATGGGCAAAAATATAGCGAATATTTGGATAATCCCTATGAAAACCAGAATTTAAAAGGCTTAAAAGAGCCTTCGTTGTATCTAAAAACCAGAAATAAAAAGGATTTAATAAACCACAATCCTTGGTCTCTGGTGAAGTATTGGGATGAATAAAAACAATAGTTCGATCTCTATCAAATTTTTCAAATAATGGCCTATAAGACGCATTGCCAGGATAGATGCCTCCTACATTTGACATCAAAATCACTCCATTCATTCCTCTTTCGACAATAGAGCGTTGATATTCAATAAGAGAACCATCAACATCAGGTAATGGCAAGCTAGCAAATCCACCAAATCTTTCAGGATGACTTTGCATTAAGTCCAGTATCCAATCATTAGTTTTACTCGCTAAGAGACATGCCTTTTTATCATCACCAAAATGAACACCTGGCAAAGACAAAGATAAAATTGATTTATTGATATTCCAAGCATTCATTACTTTTAATGATTTCTTATATGTCCATTTAGGAAATGGGACTCCTGCCGCATCAGTAATTCCAATTTTTTTTAGTTCTGACACATAAAATTCAGGAACGACATGGTGCTGAACATCCCATTTGTTTATTTTCAGTTTTGTCATACACTCATCCTTATTTACACTCATTATTTCAATTTAGAGTTGTTTTAAAGTTTCTAAACGCTAAGTAAAAAGAAATAATACCTATTCCTAAAATAACTCCCACATGGATTAAGACAAATTCTAAATCTCCTCCTTTAAGAATAATATTTCTCATAATGTAATTAAAGTGAGTCATCGGGTTAATCTCTGAAAAAACCTTCATAAAAGGAGGCATATTTTCAACTGGAAACATCAAACCCGAAAGAAGAAGAGCCGGAAATAAAAACAAAAAACTTCCCATCATCGCTTGCTGTTGAGTTTGAGAAATCGTAGAAATCGCAATCCCAATAGCCACTGTTGTGAAAATGAATGTTGCTAGAACAAGACTCAATAGAAAAAGTGAACCTGTAAACGGTATTCCAAAAACAACCGCACCAGCAGAACAAGTTAGAAAAGAGTTTACTGCCGCTAGTAATGTAGATGGTATTGCTTTTCCTAGAATGATTTCCCATTTTTGAATGGGAGCGGATAAAATCGTTTCCATAGTTCCGGCCTCTCTTTCTCTTGTAAAGGCCATTGAGGTCAACAAAACGGTAATTAAACAAATAATTATCCCAATCAATGCAGGAATCAAAAAATAAGATGTTTCCATTCGAGGATTATATAAAATCTTTGTTTCAATTTGAATGAGCTTTTGACTTGAGTTATTTCCCGTCAAAGTATCATTCAATATTGCTTGAACATAGCTCTCTATGGCCTGGGCCCTTAATGAATTGACCGCACTGATAAGAATTTGAATAGGGACAGGCTCAAGTAAAGTTGCAGCTTCTACTTTTTTGTCTTTAATGACAATAGCAACTTCAGCCTCTCCACTTTGTATAGACATAAATGGATCGTTTTCACTGACATTCGCTTTTATAAACCAGCCAGAGGCCAAAGCTTTATCTTGAAAACGCTGAATCACCGTATCATTAGGCTTTGAAAAAATGGCCATACGAATATCTCTGGTCTCGTTATTAAGAGCAAATCCAAAGACTGTTAACTGTAGCATTGGAGCTAAAAAGATAAGTCTTTGCATAACAGGATCACGCAAACTCTGACGAAATTCTTTTTTAATAAATCCTCTTAATGTTTTCCAATTCATCAATCTAAATCTCCCTTAAATTTGACAACAGCAATGCTAACCAAAATAACGGAGGCTACTCCCATAGCTATAATAGGAAAAGAAAGTTGCACTAAGCTTGATCCCTTGAGAAATTGATCTCTCGTTACAATCATAAACCAACGTACCGGAAAAATTGAGGCCAACCACTGAAAACCTTGTGGCATATTTTCAACTGGAAATATAAAGCCTGATAATAAATTAGTAGGTAAAAGACCAATAATCATTGCTGCCTGCATTGCAGTAAGTTGCTGCCTTAAGATAACGGAAATCGCAAGGCCCAAGGCTAAATACCCCGCAAGGAAAATAAAGCAGGCAAATAGAAAAACAATGTGTGATCCTCGAAAAGGAAGATCAAACCATAATCTCGCTAAGATATAAACTGTTACAACAGAAATGATATTTAGTGTCGCATATGGAAATAACTTTCCTAAAATAATTTCTAAAGGCTTAACTGGAGTGGACAGTAACAATTCCATTGAACCTTTCTCCCATTCTCTCGCAATAGTTAAGCTTGTGAGAAGAGTACAGAGAATGGCCATTATCACGACCATGATCCCTGGAATTGAAAACCATTTAGAGTTAAGTTCAGGATTAAATAAATATCTTGAAACAAAAGGAGTTGAAGAAACTCTAGAATTGCTATGCACTTCAATAGACATATTATTAGTAATTTGAATCAAGTATCTTTGAATAACTCCAGCAGCAGCACTATCCGTCCCATCAATAAGAACTTGAATTTTCTCTGAAACATCAGAACGAATATTTTTATCAAAGTTTGGAGGAACATAAATGAAGGCTTTAGAGTTATCTGATTTAACAGACTTCATACCTTCTTCAGGAGAACGAACTTGTTTTAATCTAAAATAATTTGAACTGCTCATTTTCTCTAGCAGGCTTCTGGAACTTTGAGAACGATCCAAATCTAAAAACGAAACCTCTACATTGTTTTGGTTAAACTCCATTGCATAACCAAAAATGACAACAACAAGAAGAGGAAGTACGAAGGCCATTCCTAAAGTAAATGGGTCTCGAAAAATGTGAAAGAACTCTTTTCTTGAAATAGCAAATGTTCGGCTCCACTTAAAAAATGTCATCTGTTTTTTCCTTCAACAAGCTTTATAAAAACATCTTCCAACGAAGGTCTTATTTTCTTCGCAGTAAATCGAGGAAGAATCAATGGGCTGATCTTCTCCCAAGAGTTATCTTTTTTAGGAGCTAAGTGATAGTGAATACCATGTGGCTGAAAGCTCTCAACCTCAGAAGAGCGTTGAAGGGCTTTTTCAATATCTGTTATGTCCTCTGCTTTTGCAGTTAATTGATAGATGCCATAAGGGAATTGACTTGACTTTAACCCTTTAGGTGTATCAAGCGCAATGATTTCTCCTCCTCTCATCAAAGCAATACGATGACAATGTTCGACTTCATCCATATAATGAGAGGTCACAAAAACCGTCTTTCCATGATCTGCCAGTTTTTGAATTAATGACCAAAAAAGGGCCCGCGAAACAGGAGTTACCCCTGCGGTAGGTTCATCTAAAAAGATTACTTCTGGATCATGTAAAAGGGATGCGACTAAGGCGACCTGTTGTTTAATACCTCCAGAAAGATCTCTTACAAAAGATTTTTCTGAATACTCAAATTGGATAAAATCCAAGAGGTATTTTTTCCGTTCCTCAAAATAGTCTTGATCTAACTTTCTTAGACTCGCAGTAAATTCGAGATTTTCGGCCACTGTGAGATCATCATAAAGTGTGAACTTTTGAGACATATAGCCGACTTTTTTCTTTAAATTATCACCATTACCTTTAAATACTTCACCTCCAACTGATACCTCTCCCGCAGTTGGTTTTAGCAGACCACAAATAACACGAATGGAAGTTGTTTTACCGGCACCATTGGCCCCAAGAAAACCAAAAATTTCACCTTTATCAACACTAAAAGAAATATCATTGACGGCCTTAAACTCTCCAAATTGAACGAGCAAATGAGACACTAAAACTGCTTTATTTGCATCAGATGACATTGTTACTTCCTTTTAGAAAAATCTCATCAAAATTACTAACTTGATATTTTTCCAATAAATGAAGAGGCTCACCTGAATTTTTAAGTTGGCCAGATTCAAGAACATGAACAAATGAACATCGTTCTGCTTCATCCATATAGGCAGTGGCCACTAAAATTGTCACTTTCGATTTTTTTAAGTCATAAAGAAGTTCCCAAAACTCTCTTCGACTAATCGGATCGACTCCATTTGTCGGCTCGTCCAGTAAAAGCACTTTTGGATTTCTTAAAAGAGAACACATTAGTCCCAATTTTTTATACATACCTCCAGAGAGCTGGCCAGCAAGTCTATCTTCAAACTGTGCAAGTCGTGTTACTTCCAATAGATTCTTTTTTCTCTTTTCATATTCATCAGAGGGAATTTGGTACATTTCTTTAAAAAACTCTAAATGCTCTTTGATTGAAAGATCAGCATAAAGGCTTTGAGTCTGAGGCATATAGGCAATATAATCTCTTAATTTAGAAAAAGGTCTTCTTTCGTTATCAGTGAAATACTTTACTTCTCCTTCTTGTGGTGACATTAGCCCCATTAAACATCTCATAAGCGTCGTTTTTCCAGCCCCGCTTGGCCCAATAAGCCCATGAAGGATTCCAGGCTTTAGCTTTAAGGACACATTATCTAGGGCCCTCGTTTTCCCAAACGCTTTACTAATAGAGGATGTTTCAAGATGAATGATTGAATCCATTTTAATCTTTTGTTTTAGGAAGTTTTACTTCAATAGACATTCCTGGCTTTAGAACTTTATTCCTATTTTCAAATTGAATTTTTATGCCGAAGACAAGTCTAGACCTTTCTTCTCTCGTTTGCACATTTTTAGGTGTAAACTCTGCCTCACTGTTAATCTTTATGATTTTACCTTGAAATTTCTTTTCACTAAGCTCAGGAATAAAACCTTCTACTTCCGTTCCAATTTCTAGCTGCGACAGCATAGGTTGTTCCACATAGATATATGTCCAAATATTTGTAAGATCAGAAATACTGGTGAGTTTCGTACCGGGCACAACCCATTCCTTATCATCCATAAAATTTGTAAGAATAGTTCCGGCAATGGGAGAGCTGATTTTGCACCATGACCATTTCAAATCAATCTCTTGCTTATTTTTTAAGACCAAATCAAAGGCTTCTTTAGGGAGACTTCCAGATTTCAGCAATTTTTCAGAACGGTCATAAGTTTTTGTTGCATAATCTCTTGATATACCAATATCTTTACAATCAAGAGTGACAAGAAGATCGTTCTCCTTGACCAAATCTCCTTCTTGAAAATTGTATTTTTCGATATTGGCGGCCAGTCGAGATGATAAGTCTATCCGTGCTGCCTCAACAGTTCCAACATAATTAAATTCGGTAAAGTAATACTTCCTAATAAAAATAGCGGCAATAACCAGAATGATGCCAACTCCAATAAGAGCCTTTTTGTTCACTTTAGACCTCCTTGCGAAAGAGCATCAATTTGAGAAAGTTTAGAAAAAATTTGTCCCTTTAAAATAAGTCGACGAACTTGAGCCTCAAACTTTTTCACATTAGCCCTTTCTACTTCTGTAAATTCAATTTTTCCTGATTTAAAAGTACTTAGATTGATTTTTGCAACTTTAATAACTTCCAAAACAAGATCATCAATAAGTGGTTCTTGCTCTTTTAAACTTTGAAGCTCTAGCTTTACTTTTGTGATGTCTTTATTTATATCACGTTCTAGTTTCCACTTCCTAGCTTTCAGACCTTCTATTTGGGCTCGTTTTTCAGCCTTCGCTCCTGAACGTTCTCCCCAATCATAAAGAGGCATGGTTAAATTCAAACCAATAGAATTTTGATGTATCTCCTCAATCTTAGGCCCATTGGGGTAATCTAAAGAAGATTTAATTTTCAGCGAAACTTGTGGCCAATATTTAGAACTTTCAGCCTTAACCTCTTTTTCTACACTTTCGATCTTTCTTTCTAAGGCCATAACCTGAGCTGGTCGGCCCGAGCTTACTAACAAGCTTTTCTCAAGAATTTGAATGATTTGATCGAGAGAATCAAATTGAACTAAACTTCCAGAAACAAAAGAAAATTCTCTTGGAACATACAAAATAGATTCTTGTGAGTTTTTTGAAACAAGAACAGACAGGTCTATGATAGATTTTTTTAAGACTTTCTTTGCATCTAAAAGTTTTAATTTTTGATTTAAAAATTCTCCGTTTGAAAGGGATAGATCAAGCTGACTTAATGCTCCTAATTTTCGTTTTCTTTTAATATCTTGGTTCTGCACCTTAGATAGATTATAACTCTC
The DNA here is from genome assembly GCA_002720865.1 of Halobacteriovorax sp. Lineage (GTDB taxonomy): Bacteria > Bdellovibrionota > Bacteriovoracia > Bacteriovoracales > Bacteriovoracaceae. Next base: position 139,844 of record PBIO01000009.1, on the reverse strand, counting down.
TTGAGCTAGATGATATTGCTCTCCTGAAATAAGAACATTGAGATAAGCTAATCTAACCGCAAAACGAACCATTGATTCAACATAAAGTTTTTCCGAAATTTTTGATTCTTTTAGTTCCTTTAAGCTTTTAACTGTATTTCTAACAACTCCTCCATCAAATAAATTGAAGATGATTGCTGGACCTATGCTATAATTTTGATTATCGCCAAGAGATACCACACCAGCTTGAGTTGAGAGTTCAGGAACAGTCTCTATATATTTATAGCTTCCTTCTAAAACTATTTTAGGATAGTTGTTTGCATCAACAGATCGCACTTTTTGCTCTAATGAGTGAATGTATGAATCTGCTAATCGAGAGTCAGGTGACATCTCCAGGGCTAATTGTTCAGCTAATTCCAGTGAAAACTTCTTTGGAACGCTTTCGGCCCAAACAAGTGAGCTGGATAGCACAAATGATAGAGAAATAAGTATTTTAAAGTGAAATCTCATATATTTATCCCTTGATTAAACATATAGTAATCACTATACTTTTAAAAAGCAACAACTTTAGCGGTGAATTGATGACAAATTCTAGACGTGGTTCAAAATGGGATTTTAAGAAAATCGATGAAAGTCACCTTGAAGGTGAAAAGCCTCTTTCTCAAAAAGAGATTGACATAATCAAGGCCGCAGAAAAGCTTTTTTCAGAAAAAGGCCATGCTAAAACTACCACTGCTGAAATAGCCAAAGCTGCGAAAACAACAGAGCGTACACTGTTTAAATACTTCCCCTCAAAAGAAAAACTTATCCGACACATCCTCATTCCGATTATTCTCAAGACAATCATGCCCTCACAGGTTGAAAAGACCATTAAGCTCATCAATATGAATTGGGAGAATCCAAAAAATTTCTTAAAATCACTTTATCTTCACCGGCTTGAAATTAGCTTACAAATTGGAGAGAAAATGAAGTTTCTTCTTGGTGAAATCCTGCAAGATCATAAACTCCAAGATGCTGTTTCTGAGTATTGGAAAGAAAATGTTTATCCAGAATTTCGCAAGGTCATGATCAAATTTCAAAAAGAGGGAAAAATTAAAGAAGAACTTGACCCTGATATTTTAACTCGAACACTCGTTGTAGCCTTGGTTGGGCAAGTTATACTATTTTCTCTATTTAGACCCGATATGAGCCAAGAGGCAATAAAGCAGATAGATAATGTTATAGATATTCTTGTTGATGGAATTAGTACAACCGAAGATAAATCATAAGCAACTTGTTCTCTGTCAATCTGAACAAAAAATTTAATTGAATTCAGCTTTATTCTTTTTAAGCTGACTAAGCAAATGCCCTCCTAATTGTTTAACCCAATTAAAAAAAGTTTACAGGGATTACACAGACACAAAAAAAGGGAGTGCCTTGTTTGGACACTCCCTTTTCCTAATTTACATCAAAGAAATCCTTGCGTGTTGCTCAAAGAAATCGACAAGTTTACCAGCACATTTTAATCGCTCGTAATCATCTTCTGTCGCCGTCTTATTCTTCTTTAGATAAAGTTGCTTAATCCGCTTTTCCTCATCTCTCCATGTGATCGTTGACTTGCCAATTTCATCGACTAGCTCTGTAGAAGACGCTTTTAAGTGTTGTAGAATAATTTGGTCATAGGTTGGTGTCTTACCATACTTCTTGATGACTAAATCTCGTATTTGGTCAGCAATTTTTTTTGGTTTCTGGTAGTACACGAAAGCCATGTCCATTGTTTACATCTTTAATTTTCTCTGTTGAATTTTCCATTTTTCCTCCGTTAATTTTAAAGATTAATGACGCAAAATGTCTTACTATTGCTTGTAGAATGAAAGAGATGAAAAAGTTGAAGCTCCGAGGGAGTTTTGTAGACATACTTTTTGAATTTAAAGAGGTTCCTTGTTACAAAGCCTTTTGTAACAAGAATAGGAAGCCCTTTTGTTGTAACAAATAGGTAACAAAAGGCTCGTCGGTTCAACGTATTTTCAAGGTTTTTTGTAGGTATGGTGAAAGTCGAGAGTTAACTACTGAAATCAACAAGAGACATGATTTGGCCTCTTTTTTGTTAATAAAATTAGTAACTTAAACATTGGTATAGAGAAAAGGTGTAAATTGGCGCACAAGATTGAGGGGCGTGTGCCGCAAGGTGTGCTGGTTCAAGTCCAGTCCTGGGCACCATTTCCTAAATAGTGCAATCACAATACATCTAATCAGCTATTCAATTTTAGGGTGGTCTATTTGGGGTCTGGTGCCAAGTACTTTGCTTTTCAAATTCCATCTCCTATTAATCAGCAACTAAATGGTACATACCAACTGTTACTTGGTGATATAATCCCCTCATGCCCATTTTAATTGTATTAATTTTTCTTTTTCCATTAAACCTCATGGCCCGGTGTGCCTACTGGTCCGGTTTTCCACCGACATTTTGTGCTGATTTCAAAGTGATGAAGAGAAGTTACAAAGATGAATGTGATGCGAAAGTTAAGATCACTAAAATTACAATTCCTAAAGAAAACTATGTCGAAGGAAAAAATCCATTAAAGAAAAAATTGCCTAAGTACAATTTTCCTAAATTAGGGGATGTAATAGATCTTAGACTCTATAAGGAAAAAGAGATTTGCAAAAAATCATACTCAAAAAAAATGGCTATCGTAAAGACATGTAAAGATCAGCCTGGATCGGACTATAATGATTGGTACATTTCAACTGACTTTTCTAAATTCAAGTATCCGATAGGCTTTGATGATCAAGGAGTCAAGTTTATGGAAATTAATTGTGATTAAACTCCTCCTCCCCCTCCTCCTTTTAATTTCTTCTTGCGGAATAACTCCCATTAAAAGAGAAGTCGAACTCCCTCCCCAGGAGCTTAAATTCGACAATATCCCAGAGGGTAAATCTAGAGTTGTAATCTATAACTCTTCAAACTGGTGGACCCATGGAATTGATCAAACTGGGCATTTAAATGTAAAACTTAATGGCAAAGGTCTAGGCAGAGTCGATATGGAAAAATACCTGGTTGTAGACGCTACAAAAGGTAAAAATAAAATTGAATTGGCTCATAGAGACATCCTAACTTTTAATTCTGAACACAATCTGGATTTCAACAAGGATAAGCATTTTTTATCTATCTATGCCACTGCGATTTCCAGTAAGGCTGTAATGACTGACATCACTCCTGAAACAGTCTTACTTGACTACAAACCTAATCCGCCAAAATCGTTTTTAAAATGAATTATTTGATCCCCCTCCTATTACTTACCTCTTGCTTCAATTCCCATGAAAAAGAATTCTTCAAAAATAACCCTAATTTGATAAAAACCAGAGATAAATGCAAAAAAGATAATCCAAACGCCTGTCTAATTTTAGGAGAAGAAGCTCTTACAAAAGATGAGAAGAAAGTCGCCAAGAAATACTACGCTCTCGCCTGCGACGCTTACATTGGTCAAGCTTGCATGAGATTAGTTGAACTTAATGATAGTGAAATAATGAAGAAAGACTATGCAGCATGGGCATGCACATATGGCGAAAGAAAAGGATGTGATTGGCTAGCTGAATATCACAAATCAAAAGGTAATATGGGTCTTTATGAGAGATTCAAAAATGAGGGACCTAATTACTTTAGGCGGTGAGCCTTCCCCCATCATCAAAAACCTTTAAACTTAAATCATCCCCCAATTAACCCATAAAATGTTAGAAGAGTCCCACAAAATCCAATTATAAGCGAAAAACTTACCTCTCCTCCAAATAACATATCCCCAATAAACACAGGCAAAAAACCTAATTCTTTAATCACTTCCCCGACACCTGACTTTGCCTGTAAAGCTAAGATTAGTTCATCAATAGTTTTTTCTGTTTTAACTCTACGTCTTAGTTTAAACAATCGTTCTCCCATAAGATTTTTTAGAAACATCCTCTTAACCAATTGACTATACCAACTACTCCTAACACAAATCCATATCCCATAGAAGCCAACATGATGATAGCCACGCTTATCCAAAACACATCTCTTAACCGATCTTTAAAAGTATAGACTCTATCTATAACCTTACCTTCTTTTGTTTCTACCTTCTCAATCCAATGAATTCCAGCGACAGAATCTTCTTTAACAACTTCTAAAACAGATTCATCAAATGCCTTGTCTTGTGACACTAAGAAAATGTTGAGAGCTAAATGAATCAAACCATTTTTAGTACCCACTAAATTTGATTCATCTGGTCCACCTCCGTATTGCTCTAGACTTACAAAATCTCCTGGACCGAGCTCTTCCACTTTTTCTAATTCTTGTATGATTTTTTCAGCATCCATAGCAATCCAAACCTATTCTTATACAATATCTATTTAAACACCTTTATCTTTTTAAAGAAACTTATCGAATTTAATAAGCAAAATAGACGACCAATTTTCTTCAGTAATTAAGGTGCTCGGCAGAGCTGGGCAATTTTAGTTTTCCTCCACATTTTTTGTTCTTGGTTTAGAATTAAATAGAATTAATTTTAAGGAGTTTTTATGCCTAAGAATATAGTGGTTTTTTCAGATGGTACGGGTCAGGACGGTGGTGTTGGTCCAAATACGAATGTCTATAAGCTTTTTAATATTATTGAGGATAGGACGAAGGAGCAGATTGCTTTTTATGATCCAGGTGTGGGTAATCAGAAATATAGCATTTTTGGGAAGGCCATTGGCTTTGGTTTATCGACGAATATTAAGCAATGCTATCGTTTCATTTTTGAAAATTATGAGGCCGGGGATAAGATTTATCTTTTTGGTTTTTCTAGAGGAGCGGCCACGGTTCGAAGCCTCTCTGGTTTAATAGAGCTGGTTGGAATTCTACCAAAATCAAGACCTGAGCTAATTGATGAGGCCTATGATATTTACCGCGAGGAAGATCATAATAGGAAGGTTGCCATGGCCCGGGATTTTGTTGGAAGACATCATACCATGTGGACCAAGATTGAGTTTTTAGGATGCTTTGATACGGTAGCGGCCCTAAAGGGACAGAGCGACTATCATAATTTTAATTTAAGCAATTCAGTTATTCATGCCCGTCACGCAGTCTCTATTGATGAGACAAGAATTCCTTTTGAGCCAGTTCTTTGGAATAAAGAAATCAAGCCTCACCAAACCATGAAGCAAGTTTACTTCCTTGGTGTGCATACAGATGTGGGGGGCGGTTATGAAAAAACTGGTCTTGCGGATATTTCCTACCAGTGGATGCTTAAAGAGGCCAAGGCCGCGGGACTTAGAATTTTTGATGAAAGCAGAAGGGCCGTTAACCCTAATCCAAATGGGTTTATGCATAGAGAGCTCTATATGGTGAAGGCCGTAAGACTTCCCTATAAGAATCGACCAAGAAGCTGGAACCGTGAAGTCCACGGGGACCTCGTGGTGCACTCAAGCGTTTTTGAAAGAACCATTACCCAAGAAAATGTGGAAGGACGTTACCACTCATGGGTCATGGACGCAGGCTGTGTAACTGAAGAGATCGCCTATGGTGAGCCGGTTAAACTTAAGGAAGCTTAATCTTCTTCGATTTTTTCACTAGTGAAATTGAAATTTACTAAAATCTAAAATAAGCTCTCCTGCTTTTTAAAGGAGGGCTTTTGGAATTTCCGCTCGAAAGTATTCAAAATATGATTTACGTAATTAGAGGACAACGAGTCATGCTAGATAGTGATTTAGCAATTCTTTATGGTGTAGAAACAAAAAGAATAAATGAACAAGTAAAACGTAACCGAGAAAGATTTCCTTGTGATTTCATGTTTCAATTATGCAAGGAGGAATACGAGGTTTTGAAGTCGCAGATTGCGACTTCAAAAAAAGGAAGTGGCGGCAAACAAAAGATGCCTTATGTGTTTACCGAAAATGGTGTAGCAATGTTATCAAGTGTTCTAAGAAGTAAACGAGCAATTGAAGTTAATATTACAATTATGAGGACTTTTACAAGACTTAGAAGTTTTCTTGCCATGGAAAACTCTTCAGAAGGAACTGAGAAGCTTTTTAAAATTGTTTTTGAAAGACTAGATGACCTTGAAGATCGAATCACTCCCAATCTCTCCCCTAAAAGAAGAAAAATTGGTTTAAAGAATGAATAATTTCTCTATTTAAGGACTGAACGAAAATAGTCTTTTCCTGAATTGTAGTTAATTTTGCCCTGCTCTTTTATAAGGGTGCGAGAAAATGGCTTAAGCTTATCTAGGTCTGTTTCTAGGACGCAGTGATTGCTGGCGAAGTCCACGTAGTTGAGGCAGAGGAAGAGGGCCGTGATGCGGGTATGCATGTAGCCGGCTGGGATTTTTTCGTAGTCTGTGACGGAAGGGATGATAAGCTTGATAAGTAAGTAGGGAGCTTCTTTGAACTGGGACACAAAAGTGAAGTTCCAGGACTGGTAGAGGTCGCTCCATTTTTTTTGTTCCGGAGAGATCATCTCAAAACCATTTCCATCTTTTGAAATTCTTGAATCAGAGCCAAGCTTAAAAAAGCGCTTAAAGAGGTGGAGCGCTTTAAAGTTTGGGGAGAAAATCATTAGGGGTATGCAGGAAAAGGCGTTTTTAAAATAGCCTTTAAATAGGTCCACTAAAAAGGCCTCAAAGATATTGGCCGCCAGGATAAACTTCCCAGAGCTCTTGGCCACTCTCCCCTTTTTATGATCTTTTATAAACTTAATTAAGGGGTATTGGATTGAGTGAAATTTAATGATCCGAAGAATATTATTAAGGCGATAAAAATTATTCTCTTTTCTTTTCCTATGAAAATGCTTAACCAGAAAGTCGGCCAGTTCAAGGTTTTCTCTCATGAGAGAGTTTATCTTATCGAGGCTATAGGCAAAGACGATAAGCTGGGTAAGATGACTCTCCCCTAGGTACTCTAATTCGGTCTTCGGTGTAATCTTTAGGATATTAACTAAGTAAGTATTATGACTAATTAAGTGAGAGCTTTTATTTATAAAATCTACTAGTTCGCTCTTATCTTTAGGAATTAAGAGGTCATCTTCGGCCCTTAAGAATTCATGAATCCAGGTCTTATTATGATAAAGAAAAAATTGAGTGTATGAGCGCTTTAACTTCTCTTCCCAAAAAGAGTCATCAAACTTATTTATATGATCAACGAGCTCAGCTTGCATTTTATTTAATAAATGAACTATTGCTAGGCCCTAGCATGGGATTATAGATATTCGGGTTTTTGTGGTGGTTCTTATGATAGTAAACCCCGCTTCCAAAGTAGTTCACAAATTTATAATAGAGGTTTGAGTTCATATTATATACTTCATTAGTTCCGTCTGGCAGGCTCTTATGGGTGTAGTAATTAATATGAGCAAAGACAAACATATGAAAAAGATATGAGGGTACGAAAAAGGTTAAAAAGAGATCAGGTCCAAGCAGCATTACCCATAGAAAGATTCTTGCGGGTACATTTAAAAAGTGAAAAAGCACTATTCCCTTAAAGATAAGGCGATTTGCTTTAGTATCCCCATGAAACTCTAAATGTTTTCTAAGGACCGGCTCTGTTCCCCCGAAGTTATTGGCAAAAAAGAATTTAAAGAACTTCTTTCCTTCCGGGTTATGGGGGTCAAGATCCGTGTCGGCGTAGACATGATGCATTCTATGATTGATTTCAAAGGCGGCCATGCCAAGGAGGATATAAACGCCGGCAAGTTCTCCAGCGAGGATATTCATCCATCTAGGCTTTAGGTTTCCATGAACACAATTATGCATAAGGGCCGGAATTTGAACCCCTATGATTAGGCCAAGGGGAAGAAGATAAAGCCCATTAAAGGAAAATGGTCCCATTAAAAAATCAGTAAGGCTTCCTTCTATTCTTAAAAGAAGAAGATAATCTATCGTGATAAAAGCACATAGGCTTAGAAAAAAATAAGTTAAGAGAAAGAACTTATTTTTTCTAAAGCGTCTCCAATAGGATTGCATTCTTTCTCCTCTAAGGTTTCAGGGTTATATAGTTTTGGATTTATATGATGGTTATGATGAAAATAAATTCCATCACCAATTGTATTAATAAACTTATGCCAAAGATTATCGTTTAAATTAATTGTCTTAATTTCCCCATCTTCACTTTCTATATGAGTGGCGTAGTTCACATGGGCAAAGGTAAAAGAGAAAATAAGGAAGGCCACAAGATAAACACTTATAAAGAGCTCTAGACCTAAGAATTTATACCAAAGATATATTTTAAGGGGCAGGCTTAGAAAATGAATGACCGTGCTTAAGTTAAAAATAAGACGGGATTTTTTTGAATCTCCATGATAGCCAAGATAGGCTTTTTTAATGACTCCCACTCCTGAATGCAGACAAGTTATAAAGTAAGAGAAAAAGGACTTATTAATTGGTGAATGGGGATCTTTTTCTGAGTCTGGAAAGGCGTGATGAAAAGTATGATTCACAGAAACAATTCCAAAGCTCACCAAGATAATCTGGCTAGTTAACTCTCCAATAAGATTATTCCCAAAAGGCAGATTCCCATGAACTGCATTATGCATAAGAGATGGAAGCTTTATTCCAAGAAGTATGGCCAGAGGTAGGGCCATGTAGATGGGTAGGCTTAAATGCTCCAGCGATATAAAGCTAAAAACAACAAAGAAAAGCAGCATAAAAAGGTACTGCTGGCCTAGATACTTAAGCAAGAAATACGGATCTTTTCGAAATTGTTTCCAATACGTGTTGTTCAAGATTCTTCCATTAAAAAGTTCATGGAATTCTACGGCAATTATGGATTTAAAGGGGGTATTGGGCGGTATTTACATGGTTTCTATTTAGTCGTCTAAAATTTATACGGTCTAAGACGAAGGGAAATTACAGGGGTTCTTGGATAATTCTCTAGATATGCTAAATATCCTATCTATGAAGGTTATCCTTAGCATTTTTCTATTTCTTTCCTGCCAACTCGCCCACGGAGCTGTCTATATAAGTGCCCAAACAGAAGATGGACTATTTCATCGCGGGGAAGTTATTGAATCCTATGAAGACCGCTGGTTTTACGAGGAAGCCAGTGAGCAGACTAAGAGGTACCTTCTGCTCTTTAAAGAAGAAGCGGGAAAGGCAAAATTTAAGATGCTCTCATATGAGCAGATTAAACGAGTTAGGCTCCTAGGCTTCTTTCCTTCAAAATATAAGAGCTTTTTAAGAAAGAATAAGATCATCCTTAAAAAGGAAGTGGTTAGAAATCAGGCCATCCTAACGGGAAATCATGGGCATCATAAATTTGAAAGGATGTTTGGGAACTTTGCCTGGGATCTAGGGATTCTTGACGAGCATGGTAAACAGCACCGCGGTGATGGTAGCCTTCTCACCGACTATTATATCTTTAATGAAGAAATTAAGGCCCCAATTGGCGGCGAAGTAGTGGGAAAGATCTCTGATATGCCGGACAATCCGGCCAGCCCGAGCCTTACGGGGGACCTTAGCCAAAAGATAAATAACTACCTCACCATAAAAATACAGTACCCGTTTTATCTATCCTTGGTTCATTTTAAAAAAGATTCAATCCGTGTGAATATTGGGGATAAGGTAAAAGCTGACCAGGTCCTTGGTCTGGTTGGAAACTCTGGGGTTTCCTATATTCCTCATCTGCACTATACCCTCTATATTTACGAAGAGGGGCTTAAACGCTTTATTTCAGTCCCTGCCCTACTCGAAAACTAAAAGCTATATCTTCATCAGAGCAAAGAGGATCGATGCTATCAGAGTCCCCTGGAACGGTGAATTTATCATTTCTAAAGGCCCTGCTTGGACGGTCCGTAGAGTCTCCAAAGGCGTAGTTAAAAAGAAGTGTAAAGTATAGAAAAGATCCGATTAATGAACGCATGTATTTATTCCTCAAAATTTAAAAATTAGTAATCTAAACGCAAGTGCCGCTGGATTACCGCTCGGGAGGAATAAGGGTCCGAGCTAAAAAGAAACAGGTAATATAATGGGGTTTAAAGATTTGAGTTAGTTCTAAAAAATTTAAGCTTCTCATTGTATTCAACTCAAAATCTCCTATTGGTTTTTTGTATTGAATTAATTTTAAATCAAAATCAAGCCTGCACCTAATTCGTAAAAACTTTGTACAAAAATTTTAAAAAAATTAAGAAAAAAAGGAAGATTCCACTTTTTGTTGGCAGATTTTAGGAAAGTTTAATTATTTTTGACAGGTCTTAAGAAGAACTAAATCTTTTGGAGGAGTCACAATCTCCGCGCAGCCAGCGAGCTTTTTTGTATTTCCTTCAAAGGTCTCAATGATCATCTTATCCTCTTGAGTGGCCACTCCTCCTAGTTTATAGGTGAATTTGACCTCGTAGCGTTCAGGATAGTCAGTCTCTTTGACGGATGTGATCTTTACGCTTGAATAATCTTCCAGCCAGGCAAAGACCTTAATAGGCTTTGTTAGACCCTCATCATTTTGCTCAGGTCTTACCCATATGGCCTTATCTTTTACTTTTTTTAAGCAGGAGGAGTGCTGGTGACTACGCCTACCGTGGAATTCCATTTTCAATAGGGTTTGAGCCAGCTCTTTTGGAGTGGGGCACTTCTTTGGATAACCGGCATAGGCGGTGGAACAAAGAGAAAAGAGAATCAGAAGTTGCAATTTTTTGTTAAACATTCTACTCCCTTAACTTTAACCCGATCTTCCATCTTTTCCAAACAGGCATGTGAGCTTGGCATATCTTTTTTACCGGCCAATTTATGTCTAGTTACCTGTATCTTGCTTCTCTTTCCACTCTTTCCAAATTTAGCTAAACAGGCGGTCTTAGCCAGCTCCATAATTTGAGAAGGATACTTCATGGCCAGATGACCAAGAGGAACCTTTGAGACTCCAATGCCTACCCCTGTTAGGGGAACATTGGTGCTTTTGACTTTTTCGTCCCCGAAAAGATCGCTCGAATCAAACTTCTTATCTTTATTTTCATCGTTGATTCCCCCAAGACTGTTTGAAACCACTAACTTAATTTTTAGTGGGTCAATATTCTTACTCTTACAATCCTTATGGCTTTTAATATGATCTATCCCAAAAGGATCTGGAGTAACCTTATCCACCATCACAATATGCTTTTTCCAGGCAATCACATCTCCTGGTTTTAACTCACTCCCAGCATCTACCCTTTCAAAACAAGTGCTTTCATTCATAAACCATCTTGCTGGCGTTTTAGAGGCCACTTCCCTTGTTTTCATATCTGTTCTAACTTTTAGCCCAGACATGGCAAAGATCGCATTCACAAAACCAGAGCAGTCTATACCTGGATGTTTGGCGATTTTTTCGATACTGCTTTCATTTTCAAAAATATCGACATCACCTTCTTTGGAATACTTTCCCTTACCTCCCCAAATATAAGTGGGCGGCGTATCACAGAGGTTCTTACAACCTTCTTTGGCTTTTTCTTGGCAGTTTACATAATACTGAGAATTCTTAGCCGCTTCCGCATCAACAACTTTAGAAGCAGAACCGCCATTCCAAGGATGTTTTTCAAGCTGATAACCCTGCATCTCACCTCTTTGCAAAATATCGTAGGGAGGAAGCTTAGAAGCGTCACAGTTTTGATAAAAAGTATTAATAAGAATATCAGAAGCCACTTTTGGGTCTAAAACTAAAGGCTTGGTCACTTTCTTAGTTAGAGAAAGAACCTGCTCCTGATTAAACGATAAGGGAAAGCAATCTAAATTTGCTAAAGCATTGCTACTAAAGAGAATAAGTAAAAGAACTGCCAATTTTCTCATCAATACCCTATCGGATTACTCCACTTAGAACCTAAGCGCTTTATCAATAATCTCATTAAGTTAACTCTGCTCCTAAGCTTCCCCAAAAAGATTGGACATAAACTCATAATATTAATCACTTAGAAGTCAGGCCATCTTCTAAATAAAAGAAAATATGTGACCAGAATCTCTGCGCGCCTCGCTATTTCCTAGGAAGAAAAATTCCTATAGGCTAGGCCCTAAATAGGAGAAAATATGAGCGATGCAGTAAATGATAATACAGTTTGGGATAATTCTAATATCTACACTTCACTGGAAGATAAAAAAATTGAACAAGACCTAGAGTCAGTCGTCAATAAAACAAATGAGCTTGAAAAGATTTCTAAGGAAATTTTACCAGCTCTAGAAGATTTAGAGTCTAAAGGAAGTTCACTAATAAGCACTGTTCAAAACTTTGTTGTTGAAGAGCATGCACTATCGATAAGACTTAGAACCATAGCAACCTTTGCTAGATGTATTACCTCTACAAACGCAAAAGATGAGAAGGCCGTGGCGCTTTTATCTCGCGTTTCTAAACTTAGTACCAACTTAAGGAAAGCCTCAACTCCTGTTGAGATCTTTATCGATCGAATAAATGAAACTCAGCTTAAAGAGCTTTTAAACCACGAAGAATTAAAGGCCTGGGAATTTCAATTTCGTTATGGAAGAGAGATGTCTGATTTTCAGTTAAATAATTCTGAAGAGCAAATCATCAAAGGTCTTTCAACTGATGGGCTTCATGCCTGGGGAAATCTTTATAATGCCATTTCAGGAAAACTTGTCTGTGAAGTTGATGGGGAAAAGCTAGGCCTTGCCAATGCCTCAAGTTTACTTAGACAAAATGACCGTGAGAAGAGGATCAGTGCCTATCATTCCATAAGAGAGGCATGGACTAATCACGAGGAAAGTAGCGCAGCTATTTTAAATGCTATAAACGGATGGCGACTTGAGAATAATTCACTACGCTCTAAAAAGAGAGATCTTCATTATTTAGATATCTCTTGTCATCAATCTCATATCAATAGAGAAACTCTTAATTCTCTTATGGGAACAACTTTTGAAAATAGATCCGTTGGTCAAAGGGCTCTTAAGGCCATGGCCAAAGGAATGAAAGTGGAAAAACTTGGTCCATGGGATATTCTTGCTCCAGCCCCTATGGTGGCGGGAGAAGGAAAAGTTTATAGTCTAAAAGAGTCTATCGATTTAATTAGTGAAGCCTTTTCAAGATTAACTCCTCAAATGGGCGACTTTGCTCAGATGATGTACAAAAATAATTGGATTGATTCAAAGCCAACTGAGTTTAGATCTCCTGGGGCCTATTGTACTGGTTTTACTAATGTAAGAGAGCCAAGAGTTTTTATGACCTTTGATGGCAGTATTGGAAATGTCCTTACTCTGGCCCATGAAATTGGTCATGCCTATCACAACTGGGTTATGCGAGATATGCCAGTGGTAAGCACTTACTACGCCATGACAACGGCGGAGACGGCCTCTATTTTTGGAGAGACTCTGGTTCGCGATTACCTTTTTGAGAATTGTAAAACAGAAAAGGATAAGTTTGAAATCACATGGCAAGACGCTGAGTCAGCGGCGGCCATGCTTTGTAATATTCCAGCTCGTTTTGAGTTTGAAAAACAAATGGTGGAAAAAAGAAAAGAAGCCAATATTCCGGCCAGTGAATTAAAAACCATGATGAATGATTCTTGGAAACTTTGGTATGAAGATTCACTTAGCGAATACGATGATATGTACTGGGCCTCGAAGCTGCATTTCTCTATTAGCTCAATTGGTTTTTATAATTATCCTTATCTTTTTGGTTACCTCTTTAGTTTAGGAATCTATGCTGAAAAAGATAATCATGGAGAAAATTTTAATGAGCTCTATACTAATATCCTAAGAGACACGGGCTCTATGAATGCCGTTGATTTAATCAAAAAGCATCTAAATAAAAATATTGAAGAAAAGGCCTTTTGGCAGGGATCTTTAGATATTGTAGAAAAGGCCGTAAGTCGATTTGAAGGTCTGGTTTAATTTACAGGTACTTAGAGACTGAAATTATTACGAATAACTTGGCCCATGCTAGTTCATGGGCCTTTTTATGGCATATTCCCTCCATAAACATGCGGAGGAATTTATGAAAAAACTGATAGTGGCTTCTATCGCTTTTCTAAGTCTTAGTTCAGCTCTTTACGCTGGTGATGTTGAAGTAGAAGTATCTGCTTCTGGTGCAACTTGCGGCGAGGCAGGAGTAAATGCTTATAAGGCCTGTATAGCAAAATCTGAAGAAGATATTTTTAGAGTCTTAGATATTAAGGCCGATTATCTATCTCAAGAAGCTGATGCTGAATCATGTACTGTTACAGCTAAATGCTCTTTTTATCAGATCATTGATTAATAAAAAGCTAAAATCTATTTTTCTTTTAGGAAGCTTTGCTTTTTGTCTAAGTGCTAATGCCTTAGACTATACCTATATCTCATTCTTTGAGAATAATAAGGTAAGAAGCACCGCTGAGCTATTAAAAATGCAGGGAATAGAAAAAGACTTCCTAACTCCCTATCACTGTACAGTTTTAAAGGATGAGCTCTTTGGTTTAGACTTAATTCAAAACCCTCTTCGAGATTCATTAAATATCATTACTTCAAAAAATAAAGTTCTTACTTTTAAAGACGGACTTAGCTCTAACGATAAATTTGCTAAAAAAGTCATTGTGGCCATAGAAAAAATTAGAGAATCAAGCAGTGGTCGAATCCTGATTGAAAGGATGATGAAAAGTCCCTACCCCCTTTGGATTAAGGCCGGTGGTAATAGATTTGATCCCAGAAGCTTTGAAGAAAGACCTATGTTTGGGATAAATAAGGCCGGCGCTCTTTCAAGCTTTATAACAAATAGACTTCAAGTAGATCGTATCTCCTTTAATCAATTTGGAAGCGGCGGTTTTGTGAACTGGGATTCAAAAAAAGAATATTCTGCTATGGAATCCGATGGGAAGGTTCGAGGAACTCCAACCCATATAGCTCTCGGACATGAACTCTATCATGCCTATGATTCGATTCGAGGACTGCTTGATCGCCGTATGATTAAGGGGGAAGGCCTTGAGTTTCAACCGGCCATCGAGTACCGGGCCGTCTATATGGAAAATCTTCTACGAAGAGATGCGGGAAGACTCTATAGAAAATATTATTCGCCGCCTTCAAAATCCGTTCAGGGCTCAATGCTCGATTCTAAGGGTAGACCCATCTTTTTACCTACTGATTGTTATATAAGCCATTAAGATCAAATTATGATAGAATTTGCTCATGAGCATAACCATTCTCTTAACCTTTTTATTTATCTTTTCTAGCTGTAGTCGCTTTCAAAAATTAAATTCAGTGGAAGGCCGACTTCGGTACGATGAGCATTATGCAACATTTAATAATATCGATTATGAATCTGAAGAGACCGAAGAATTTGGTTTTGGTATTACCGGTAAAGATACTAAGAAAGGGAAAAAAGGGATTGAGTTTTCTTATTCTATTTTCCCAGATATTGCTCTAGAGAGCTCAAAACTTTTTCCAAGTCATCCGGATAATAGGACAAGTTTCGGCGTTATAGAAACTAAAAGATTTTCTGGATTTTTAAGTGGCCGTGGCTCCATGTTCACCCCCGTTGGAGCTTTCGAAATTAGTGCTGGCGCAGGCCTTTCTTATATAGATGCAAGCGGTGTCGCCGTCTCGACTTCTAAGATTGAACCAACTTTTCGTTATACCGGCTCATACACCTTATTTTTCTTGGAATGGCTATACGGTGGGGTTCAATTTACTTTTCAAGAGTCCCCCCAATCTACCTTTAGTGAATACTATTCTCTTTCCTATAATTTAGGTCTAGTTTTTAGGTAACATCAATTTTCGACCCTTTTGAGGCGCGTCATCTCCTTATCTTCTCTTTCATCTCTAGGTTTACTAGAACTTCTTTGTTACCATTTTTAAATACTTAAGGAGAAGTTTATGAATCTGATTAAAATCACAGCGGTCTTTTTTCTATTAACAACAGCATCTTTTGCAGAAGATTGGGTTAAAATTCTTGGTAACCCACCGGCGATTGGCTCTGTTGAAGAAATGATGGACCTTCAATATCTTTTAGAATTACAAGAAAATAGAACAGAGGGTGAATGCGAAGAGGCCAGAGCTGAGGAAAGTGTAACGTTAAAGAGTTTATTTGGCGGAAAACATGGTCCCCTATCTGATGCTGAAGTCATCGAAAATACTTTTATGTTTTATAAATACTTAGTTATGGCCGGGTTAAAAACAAAGCAGGCCAAGAAGTTCTTTAAAAGACAAAGACCTTTTGCCCGTTTTCCCAATCAAATCGTAACTTGTATTAAGGAGTCATCTCCCAATCAAAGTTACCCAAGTGGACATACTTCTATAGCTAGAGTTATGGCCTACGCCCTTTCTAAGAAATACCCTGAAAGAAGATTTCAATTCTTTCAAAAAGCTGATGATTCAGCTAAATACAGAATGATCGGTGGAGTCCATTTCCCTACTGATATCGCTGCTGGAAAAAAACTAGCTGATTACCTAGCTAAGATTTACTTCTAAACTCTTCCAGGCCACCTAAGCCTTTACGAAGAGAATAACAATTCTTAAATTCCTGGGTCATAAGCTCTTTAACTAATTTAGAGCTTCTGATCCCTTTTGAGCATACAAAGAGATAGTTCTCATCTTTATCTAAGAGATTCACCCAGTTCTTATATTCAGATAGAGGTCTATGTAAGGAAGGAACTGAAACTTCTTTTTCTAACTCCTCAAATTCTCGTATATCGATGAGAGTAAATTCTTTTGCTGGAATTTCATCTAGTTCAAAACTTTCTCGCTCTTCATAGTTCTTGTCTTGAATTTCTTTAATAGAGGCATGTTCTGAACAAAGAGGACATCTTGGTGCTTGATTCCAGCGAATCTTATTGGTTTCAAAACTTAAAAGATCTACAGTTGTTGTCGTGTTTTGAAGAGAGCTCCCAAGACCTAGTATTAGCTTTATACCCGCCATGGCCTGAAGAGTCCCTAAACTACCAGCAACGGCCCCAATCAGACCAGCTTCCTGACAAGTTCCTGTGCAATTGGCCTTAGGTACCTTTGGCCATAAACAGCGTAGGCAACCTTTAGTGTTTTCCTTGGAATAATTGAAAACTTGTACCTGTCCCTCATATTGATAAAGAGAGGCTTGAACTAAATCTTTTTTTAAGAAAAAGGCCGTATCATGAAGCAAAAACTTTGTTTTAAAATTATCACAACAATCAAAAATTATATCGGCTTCTTTAAGAATATCTACCACGTTATTTGCATCGATTTTTTCTAAACGGCTCAAAATTTTTATATAGGGATTTTGCCCAGAAAGTTTTTCTTTAAGTACTCTTGCCTTAGGTCTTCCAACTTCAGTTTTATTAAAACAAACCTGTCTATTCATATTGCTTTCTTCGATAAGATCAAAGTCAAGAATAGTGATTTCTCCAACTCCGGCCGCGGCTAAGTATTGTCCAACCGGATGCCCAAGTCCTCCAGCACCAACGATGACTGCTTTTGTGTTTTCTAGTTTTATCTGACCAGATGGACCGACATCTTTAAGAATAGTTTGTCTTGAATAAAAATCTCTTTTAGACATGAGCATGCTCGCTAGCGCCACTACAGCGGTGGCATTCTACCCAAACGGCCTGACCTTCTACATAATGCTCTTTTTTCCACATAGGAACTCTATCCTTAACTTCATCAATAATATATTGGCAGGCCTCAAAGGCCTCTCTTCTATGGGAGGAGCAAACCCCTACCCATACGGCGACTTCTTCTATTTTTAAATGACCTTCTCTATGGACACAAAAAGCATCGTGAACCTCAAATTTACGTAGCGCCTCTTCAACAATTTTCTTACCTTCTTTTAAGGCCATTTCTTCATAACATTGATATTCAAGGGAGTTTACATTTTGACCATCGTTATGATTTCTAACACGACCATCAAAAAAGACCATGGCCCCTGCCTTAGGATTGTTTAACTTAGCCGCAAGTTCCTCATGGTTTAGTTTTATTTTACTAATTTCAAACATTCTAACCTCCCGCCACTGGCGGAATAAAAACGAGAGTATCGTTTTCCTTTAAGCTGCTATCAAAACTGGAGTACTCTTCATTAATCGCCACTTTTAAATGGTCTCGGTCTAGATTAAAATTATATTTTTTATCAAGTTCATTAAGCAATTCAAGAGCATCTTTACAGTTTGTTTCTAATATTTCTTCACTAACACCTGCTTTCTCTCGCATGGCCGCAAAGTATTTTATTTTAAGCTTCATGAGATAGCTCCTTCTCTTTTTTAAATGATTCTAAATCAGATAAGGTATTTGCATTTAGAAGAACCTTTTCTTGAAGAGGCTCTAGAATCTTAACATCAGAATTCATCAAAACTTTTCTAGGACATGGTTTTCCTAAATTAACAAAGTGATTAATACGCTCCACAGAGCTTGGCTCGTAAATAGCACAAAGGGGCTCTGGCCATTTTTTCTCTCCATTGAAGAAGCAGGTGGCTACTTGATTGGTATCTCTATTTTTTATTAGGTGCACTAGGCTCTCTCTGTTTAAATAGGGCATATCGCATGCAAGCACCAACCAAGAGGCATTAGGATCTTGTTTAAAGGCACTTAGAATTCCTCCACTCGGCCCAAGGTCATCAAAAGCGTCTAGGACCTTGGGAAAGCTTTTAAGATGATCTAAATTTGCTTGATCTTCTCTACAGGAAATAAAAGTTTTGTCCGTAAGACCCTCAAGAAGTTCATAGAGATGTTCCACCTGAGTTTTTCCATGGTAGTTTAGGCTACCTTTATCAGTCCCCATTCGTTTAGATTTGCCGCCAGTAAGGATGAGACCATAGAGTTTATTAGTTTTTATAGTCACTCTTACCTCCTCTTTTTTCTATTAATTTCCCATTTCTAATTTGCATCTCGTGACCAAAGGCCTTGCACATATCATAAATTGTAAGAGCAGCTATTTGTGCCCCCATAAGGGCCTCCATCTCTACTCCTGTTTTACCTGTATTCTTAACGGTGCAATCAATTACAGCAGATTCACCTTCAAGTTTTATCTCTACACTTGAGCCTTCAATATTGAGCTGGTGACAAAAAGGAATCAAATTTGATGTTTGTTTTAGTCCCATTGTTCCAGCAATAATGGCCGTATGAAAAACAGGACCTTTTTTTGATTGGATATCGCCATCTATAAACTGATCCCTAATCACTTTTGGCAGCCAAACTTCTGTTCTGGCATGGGCAAAGCGAGTCGTTTCATTTTTCTTTGAGACATCAACCATGCAGGGGTTATTATTTTTATCTATATGACTAAACTCTTTCATCTAGCCTCCTATTATGTTCATAGACTCAGAAACCTCGTAAATTCGATCCGTAGGTTTTAAGGCCATTGTTTTATATAAAAGCTCTAATATTTCATCTTCAGTTTTGCCAACAAGGGAATACCCCTCAGATTTCATAAGACATGGTCTAAGGGAGCCTTCCGGTGATAGCCTAAGTCTAGAACAGCCACCGCAAAAAGGTCTCGACTCCGAGGCAATAAAACCTACCTGGGCCCCGTTTTTGAGCTCATAATTAAAAGAAGTAGAATCAACTGGCCTTTTCACAGGAGCTAACACGGCCTTGGCTTCAAGTCTTTTAATTATCTCCCCAGCGCTTATAAAATATTTATCAAAACTCTCTCTAGCCTCTCCAATTCTCATAAGTTCTAAAAACCTAACTTCGATATCGTAGCTGGCTGAAAAATCTAAAAAGTCATTCACTTCTCGATCATTAATCCCTTTCATTAGAACGGCATTAAGTTTGACATTAAAGCCCAGCTCTTTTGCCATAAAAATGGCCTCTAGAACCTTCTCAAGTTGAGAGGAGCCGGTCATCTTATGAAAGCCAACCTTATTAAGGCTATCTAAACTAAAATTAATATTTTTGATCTTTGTCGATTTTAACTCAGGCAATAGCTTGTCTATATTTAATCCATTCGTCGTAAAACCAAATTTGCTAAGGCTTAATTCTGAAAGGTCTCTTACTATATTTAAAAAGTCTGATCTAAGTGTTG
This sequence comes from Halobacteriovorax sp., assembly GCA_002720865.1. Classification (GTDB taxonomy): domain Bacteria; phylum Bdellovibrionota; class Bacteriovoracia; order Bacteriovoracales; family Bacteriovoracaceae. The sequence goes on along the minus strand of PBIO01000009.1, from coordinate 120,023 downwards.
GCTCTCCACCGGTTAGCCTAATTTCATCAATCCCAAACTTCACCAAGGCCTTAGATAGACGAAAAATCTCTTCCCTTTTTAAAAGTTTAGATTTTTCCATAAATTTTGGATTCTGAGGCATACAATAAACGCAGCGAAAATTACAAGCATCAAGTAGACCAAGTCTTAATTTATGAATATGCCTTCCATGGGGATCAATAAGTTTCTTCAAAGAACTCCCCCTTTCCAAGGAAAGAACTTAAAGGAGTCTCCGGCTTTATGGATAGGATCCTCAGCAGGCAGCTCAATAAACCCGTCACTACCACCAAGGCTAGAGAAATCCCCGGAGCCATTTGAGCTAATAGGCGTTGCCAAAAGCTCAGCATTTTTATTTGAGTGAATCTTGACCGCCTTAAAAAAGCTAAATTCCTTTTTAAAACTTATATCTTCAGTAAGCTGAACATAGTTTACTTTAGCTTGAGATTTTAATGACGACTCTAGGCTTGGAATTACATAACGGCGCATGCAAACTAAGGCCGAGACTGGGTTTCCTGGAAGAGCAAAAACCGCTTGAGAATTTTGACCTTTCCCAAAGAACATTGGTTTTCCTGGTTTTTGAGTAATCTTATAAAAGATTTGCTCAACCCCAAGATCATTCATGACAGCTTGGACGAAATCATATTTCCCCATCGAGACGCCGCCGGAAATAATAAGCCCATCATATTCATTTAAAATCTTCTTAAGGTTTTCAAAGACCTCTTCTCTTTTATCTTCAAGATGAAAGAGTGTTATATTTTTTTCAGGAACTCCAAAGGATTTTAACTCAGACTGAATTGCAAAGACATTTGATTTCCATATCTGCCATGGCTCGCAGGCCTTACCTGGCTCTATTAATTCATCACCGGTGCTTATTATGGCAATTTTTGGTAATTTATACACTTCAGCTTTTTCAAGTCCTTGACTTGCTATAATAGCAATAGCCGCAGAGTTTAGGCGCAGCCCTTTTTCTAAAAGGATTTTGCCCTCTGAGTAATCACTGCCTTCAAAATGAATATTTTGTTTTTCTTCTATAGGGTAAGCTTCTTCTAATTTTGCTATTCCATTTTCTATCTGAATCCTTTCATAAGGAACAACCGTATCAAATCCTTTAGGAAGCGGAGCCCCGGTCATGATCTCAATGGCAACCTTTTCTGAGTTTATTGTAAGTGGAGGGCTTCCGGCCTTTTGAATACCTTTGAGCTCAAAAGATTTTAAGTTTCTATCTTTGTAGCGTATGGCAATTCCATCCATGGCCACTCTATTAAATGGAGGCTGTACACGAGCGGATTTTATAGGTGAGCTTAAAACTCTCCCCCCTAAATCACTTAAATGAACAAGCTCAGTCTTAAGCTTGATGCAATAGCGCTTAACCAGCTCTTCGGCCGTTTTGACGTCTATCATATCCCCTCCGGTTCTCTAGGGAGAAGTCTAAGCTAATTAACCCCAAATTAAAATGCACATCACATATAAAACAGTTGTTAAATGTCTGAATTTACTGAATATTTTTAGAGATTTTAACCTAAAGATCCTTTATAAAGTCCCAGTTCAAACCATTGTCTGATTCGTAAAGCTGAATCGGGAATTTGGGTGATGAGTAGAGAAAAAAGGAAATCTTCTTTTGCGCCTGAAGCTTAGTATTATGAGTTCTTACAAAATCTTTAGTATTAAAATTTGAAGTCAGTTTATCTTCAAAAAGAGCAGTATCTTGACCGCTGGATTTGGTCCAAGTATAGATCTTACTTGCATAGCCTATATCGGTTTCTAAATGTTTTCTACCATCAAGGATTTTAGAGGCCATTCGCCCATGATCAGATTGAATTAAGATTTTGGTTTTAGAGAGAACTCCATTGTCCTTTAGTTTTCCAAGTATTGAATCAATCTTTTTTAAAACACAAAGACTTTGCTCTTCAAATCTATTTAATTGCTCTTTTTCTCCTGTGAATAAGTAATCCTTACCCTTCCATTCTTTTCGGTAGATACACTCACTGTCATATTGAAAAGGTCTATGAGGGATCACCGTATGAACATAGGCATAAAAGCTTTTCTTATTTTTAAAGAGGTCTAAATCCTTTTCAAAACTTTCGAGTAAGTTTTTCCCGCTAGTAGGGGCGTCCAAAACCACCTGGTTAACATCTGTGCCAAAGATTCCTTTGATGAATCTAGGATGCAGCATATAAAGATATAGTGCAAGAGCGGAGCGAAGTTCAGCGAAGAAGTATCCCCCTACCTTTGTTCTACAACGATGAGTCCACTTTCCGTAATGGCTACAGTAAGGAAGAGTATCCCCCACTAAATAAACAAATGATCCCTTTGCATAAAAATCTTTAAAATGATTATCGTCTACTGTGGTCATTATATTATGTGTCGATCTCTTTTGTTTTTCCTGTCCTAAAATTTGAGGAATTGCTAAAAATGTATCAGAGAAAATGGCGAAATGATTTTGATACTGGGTAAGTGAGTATTTCTTAGTTAGTTCATTGGCCGCCTTAAGTACCCTATCTGAATTTTGATCTAAGTAGTTTTTGCTAAACATATCCAAAACAAAATGAATAACCTTTAGATTCGTAACAGGCTTCTCTTTGTATACGGCCTCAAATTGAGGCGTCGAGAATGCCGTTGGCATCTTTAAGTAACCAATAAGGCCAGAGAGTAAATAAAGGCTTGAAAAAAGGGTCACCGTAAAGCGGAGATTCTCTTTATTCATAAACTTAACAAGAAGCCCCGTTATGACTAGGGCCAATAGAGGTATCAAAACTTTCCAAAGTGGAAGTGTCATCCACAGAGTGGATCTAACAAGAATGGAGTTCGCAGCAACGAGAATTAAGATAAACAAACCGATCGCTTTTAACAAAGGTATCTTAACCCTTGAAAGGGGAACGGCTATAGTGGCAGATATTAATATTAGTGCTAAGACGACCAGCATAGGTCTTTCAAAAAAGCGACCATGACCCTCCATTGACATTAGGACCGGGGTTACCGTCGCTGCTGTGCAAGCTAAGAAAGAATAAAAAAATGATTTCATTTTACTGTGCAGCCAAAGAGCTTTCTACCCTGAGACAATTCCACAACTTCTTCTATCTTAAAATATGTTTTTAATGCGTTTTGAAAGCCTTCTTCTGTATAATCTGTATAGGTGTTCTCTCTTCTTTCTAGAAGTTTTTTTACCATAACATCTGTTTCTGGAACCCACTCAATAACCATTCTCTTACCAAGTCTAGCAAAGGATTTGATGACCAAATCCAGTGGGACATTATTAGTAATTCTTAAATGATGTATTACAGCTAATGCCAGAACGATATCACTTGATTCAAATCTCTCCATAAAACTTTTTCTTTCCACATTGGCCCAGCCCATAGCTGGTGTTGGTGATGAGAAGTTCATTTGTATGGGTAAGATGGGAAGTTTTTCTTCCTTTGTCATTTGATAGATACGATCACAGCATTGCTGGTCGTATTCTACGGCTACAACGTCCTTACAGAATTCGGAAAGAAGTTTAGAGTACTCACCAGTATTAGCACCGATATCTAGACCTGTTTTGAAGTTAGCGTCTTTTAGGTAGCCTCTAATAAATTCTGCCTTTTGGTTTTTATCATCGCTACTATAAGTTCGAGTTTCTTTATAGGAAACCCAATGTGTTGAGTTAAAATTTAACTTTAATCCGCTTACAAAGTCTTTTAACCCTCGACAATTATTTACGATAACTGACTTTGGAACCTTGGTCTGTTTATCGACTGTATTTACGGTCTCATCTTTTTGAGCTTTATTTCGAAAGTAATTTGGAATTCTAATATATTTAAGAACTCCAGGCTTTAGAAAAGAAAATTTTTGAAAAAGCGCAGAGGCTTCTTCCATATTAATTTTACCCATTTCACTCATAGTGAATTTGTTAACTGGTATTTTTAAATACTCAAAGGCCATTAGTGGGTAGACAAAATTTTCTAAATATTCTGTAAAGGCTGACCAAGCACTACCTTCTTCCATTTTACAAATACTAGGCAGATCAATAAACTTAGGCTGACCTGAGATAAAACAGATATTAAATGGAGTAGCGTCTTTTAAAGTATAGCCGTCTTCCAGTAGAGCCAATTGAATCTCTATAGTGGCCAGGGCTGCATCTTTAAGTTGTTCTGGAGTCCATTCATAGCAATAGCTAAAATGGGATACCTTTTTATGCCAAAGGACTTCACCATCACCTTCAGGGTTTGAAACAAACTTTGTTTCTATAAGATAGGACTTAATTTTCTCGAAGCTATTTGATACAAAAAATTCTTTTAAGGTTTTGATCGTCTCACTATCAGCTGAACGATAAACCTCACCATCTAGATAAAAAACTCTACCGGACGGATCTTTGAAGGAACCTTCATCATACTTCATGGCCGCACTCATTAAGCGCTCTTTTTCTGTTCATCTTCCTGAACAGCTTTAGATTCTTCCGGTTTTTCTTCTTTAGAAAAGAATGACTTCACTTTTTTCCAATAAAGCTTGAAAAAGAGAATCAAACCGCCGATTCCACCGAGAATAACTTGAACAATAATTCCTCCCGTACCAGGGTCAATATAGGCAAAAGCACTAGCCGGAATTAGAGAAACGAAAAATGAAAATAGGATTAAATTTAAAATATTCAAGAGGACTCCCTTCTATCAAAACCTGTCTAGATTTTATCATAAAGCCCCTCTAGAAACGGCGAGGAAATAACTGCCAAACACTGACCGAGCAGCGAGCTCGGTTAATATTTTGAAGGTAATTTTGAAGATTTTATCTTTTACCAGGCATATAGGAATCAATCTCTTTAAGTAAGTAACTAATTCTTTGCTGGGTTTCTTTTAAAACGTCCATTTGTTTACTGATCGTTTCACTAAGTTCATCCTGATCCATTTGCGCCAAATTTAAGAGAGTTTGGTTTTGATACTGGATATTAGCCTGTTCTCTAGCGATTTCTTCAAGCTCAGCTTCGAGTTCATTATCTAAGTCATTATCTAGAACATCGCTAAACTCATTTAACAGGGCCTCTAGAGGATCATCATGGAGATCGACAGAATCAACAGCTGGGGGAAAGTTTTTGGACGCAGGAAACATAACGACATTCTCGTCAAAAACTCTATTCTTATTTTTCATATCGGACATTCAATTCACCTTTTCTAGGCCTCTCCAAGCCTACTCTTTTACTGCGAATACTATGCCATCTTTTCTTGGCACCCCTTGAGTAAAAACAATAACTTAGAGCTTCTATTTTGGGTCATAACTAGCTAAAATTTAGACAGTGTCGAAACATTGTTCCCCTTTAAATAGAGCTTGTTTTATTTTGATAGAATAGAAGTATGAGTAACGTTAAATGCATCAAATGCGTTCACTACTTTTCAACTTACGACCCTCAAAGACCGAGGGGCTGTAGAAAGTTTGGCTTTCAAAGTGCAAAAATGCCATCGATGTTAGTTAAACAGGAAACTGGACAGGAGTGCATAGCATTTGAAGAAAGAAAGGCCTCAAAGAAAAAAGGATTAGACCTGAACGACCCTTCCCTTTGGTAATTCAATCCCTCTGTCAAAATAAGAAGGTCCAGGCGCTTTTATAAGAGCTCCACCTAGACATACTGATTGACCATCCATTTCTGTATAAAAAACGATAGACTGTCTTGGGGTCACGGCCCTTTGAGGGTCATCAAAAATGACTTTCAACTCATCTCCATCAAAAGAGACGATTTGGCAGTCCTGATCTTGCTGCCTATAACGAACCTTAGCTTTGCATTTAAAAGGAAGCTCTAGGTTAAATTCACCACTAACAAAACTAAGCTCAGTGGCCGTAAGCTCATCACAGTACATCGCCGGATGAAACTCTCCTCTTTCTACAATGACTTTATTATTTTCAATATCTTTTGCCACAACATACCAAGGCTCTCCTGGTCCCCCAAGGCCCAGGCCTTTTCTTTGTCCTAAGGTATAAAAGCTCAGACCACTGTGGCGCCCCACCACTTCTCCCGAGAGAGTTACAAATTCCCCTTCTTCAAAGTCTATATAGTTAGACAAAAAGTTTTTAAAGTTTCTTTCTCCTATAAAACAAATTCCGGTGGAGTCTTTTTTTTCTGCCGTGGAAAGATTGTACTTATTTGCGATGTCTCTAACTTCAGATTTTTCAAGTCCCCCAATTGGAAAAAGGACTTTTTCAAGGATTATATCTTTATTGGTATATAAAAAATAACTTTGGTCTTTATTTTTATCTAGTCCTTTTAAGAGTCGATTTTCTCCGTCAAGCTTAGCTGTTTGGCAGTAATGTCCCGTTGCAAGGAAATCTGCTCCTAGCTCAAGAGCTTTTTCAAAGAAGACTTTAAATTTTATTTCTCTATTACAGAGGATATCTGGATTTGGTGTATAACCGGCTTTGTACTCTTCCACAAAGTGAGAAAAAACGTTCTCACGGTATTCCTTTACAAACTCAACTGAATAATAAGGAAGGTCGAGCTTTTCACAGACACTAATAACATCGGCATACTCTTTTGAGGAATTGCAGACACCATTCTCGTCTTTCTCTTCCCAGTTTTTCATGAATAAACCAATAACATTAAAGCCCCACTCTTTTAAAAGAGCTGCCGTAACTGAGGAGTCAACACCACCGCTCATTCCCACTACTACAGTGAGTTCAGAGGGGTCTTTTCCCGCAATTTTGCTTTTAATTAGCTGATCCATGGTCAAAAGATATAGCGAAATTATTTAAGAATGTCGAAGGCCCATGAAAGGGTTGCACCTGTAATATACTGATAAGAGGCGTACCAGGTCCTTAAATTTAAGGTTTCAGGGAAATCATCACTGCTATGATATCTGGGATTTAAGTCAGATTCCCAATTTTGAGTAAAAGTTACCGCAGCAAAGCCCTCACCCCAAAAGTTGATATGGTCCGAAGACTTAAATCCATTTGCGCTTAGCTTAAACTTCACCTTACTGGTCATATCTTTTCCTGCTTTATTAAGGACCTCGTAGAGCTGCTTATCTTTGGCATGTCCCGTAACTTTCTCTTCTCTAATATAGGCCTTAAAATTCCCATATTTTTTCTCTTTGTCACCGCGTTTACTATCATGCCCAAGCATTTCAAGGTTCACAAACCCAGCAAACTTTTGTTTTTTCATCTGCTTTCGGTATTTTCTTATATAGGCTCTACTTCCTAAGAAGCCCATTTCCTCATAGTCAAAAAACACCACCCGAACTGTTTTTGGTAAATCAAGAGCAGAGAGCACTTCAATTAGGCCCAAGGCCAGGGCCACGGCCGACCCGTTGTCATCGGCACCTGGTTGATTTGATCTTGCATCTATAATTTTAGTTTTTTCATCGTGGGCAATAGTATCAAAGTGGGCACCAATTGTGATGACGGAGTTAGGCTCGATAAAGCCCTTTTTTTCCCAAATTATATTTCTTCCCTCGATAGCCTGAACTTGAGTTAGGGCCCCCACCATACTATCCGTAAAAGATTTCCACTTTTTATATTGTGGGTCCGTTGGGGGTAATTTTTGTTCTATCTCCCTTTTAAAGTCTTCTTGATACATTTCCATAGCGTGAACCACGTCAGGTTTAAAAGGGTCTACAATTAAAACCCCACTTCCTTTTTTATCAGATTTTTTAATCTGATCTATCAAATAAGGGACAGCATCTTTATGCCCACTGGTTCCTACCATTCTAGAAGGTCTACAGCACTTCACAAATGATCTAAGTTTTGATTCCATTAGCTTTGCATCGAGACGATTAACTATCAGCTTTATATGAGATTTTGATTTGGGCACAAGTAATGTTTTAGGCAGTTCCAAGGCAAAAGCATAGATGGGTAAAAATAAAAAAAGGACTATTATTTTTTTCATATTAAAATCTAAAAGGTGAAGCTTTTTTACTTTTTACGCTGTCTTCATCAACATCGTATTTTTCTGAGTTTGTTAGAGGTAGCTCTCTTCTCTCACCAGAATCTGAAATATATCCACTCCGATTGACAACTCCAGCACCTATAACTTTAGCCCCTTCACCTTCACGGTCATAGATTACAACGAATTGCCCAGGAACGATTTGACCCTTTTGAGCTTCTTTAAATTCCAAAATAGCAGAGTTATTATTTCCTAGGTAAACATCACAGGGTACTTTCAAAGTATCTGGTCTAAACTTTACATGAGCCTCTACGGGAATTGATGAATTTTTACCTTTTCCAGCATTAAAGTCTTTCAACTCGCAAAAGGTAAATTTAAGATCGGTAGGCGAGGCTAAATATACGTCACCAAGCTGAGGATCAATTTTTACAACCTGCATTTTCGGATCTACAGAAGCGAGACTTTTTCCTTTAACTTTATTTTGACCAATAAAATATTTATGTATTCCTTCATGGTCGCCTAAAATAGAATCTTCCACGTAGTTAATTAGTGATCCGGTTCTTCTTAAATCTTCAGAAGATAGATCTTCTACAACTTTTATAATTCGAGGATCTTCCATTAAGAGAATCTCATTAACCTTATCCCCTTTTATTTCTTTGTCCGAAACTGAGTTCTTTAGATTTAAAGAGCTGTAGATTTTAAGAACTTCTTTTCTTCTCATTTCCGATAAGGGCAAAACAAGATGCCTAGCATCCGAAGGTTTTATTCTGGCCATTTGAAAGGTTTCATCATTGGCAAGATCATTACTTTGTCCAAGTCCGATTGAACCCGTACTTTGATTAATACTAATCTTTGCATAGTTTCCAGTGGCAACTGCGTCAGCTTTAAGGGGAACCATTTTTTCTACTAATATTTCAAGAATAGTTCTAGTTGAAAAAACAAGGGGTGAATATGTTGTTCCCCCTAGTCTAGCAGCAACTAAGAACTCTTCAACGCCAGCCTGGTATCGATCTTCAGCATGGACTCCATAAAAAGGAATATCGAGCTCATCGCAAACGCCTTTTACCCTACCTAAATCATTAATGAACTGAACACCATATGGCTTTATAACTTCACCAGTTTTAGGATCAAGGCTTGGAACCTCATCAGTTTTATTAAACAAAATACCTATTCCGATTACATTATGACCTTGTTTTTTTAATAAGTAGGCCGCAACAGTGGAGTCGATTCTTCCGGTCATTCCAATTAAAATCGTTTTGCTTTTTGGGTTTTTCTGATTCATCTGAGCCATTTAGTCCGTTTACTCATTTTGCTTAAAAATACGTCTATAGGCATTATAACAGGCTGTAGAGCCCTTGCAGGGATCAGTGGAGAGGCATTATTTTCCTCATTATTTCAAGCATTTAGCTCTAAATCTTCTCCTAAGAGTTTCCGAAAAGCTAGTATGACAAAAGAATTTCCATTAGAGAAAATGGACTTGGCCTTATTTGAGAACTCTGGAAATAAGCAAGAGTTCAGCCAGCTAAAGGATTTCCTTAGCTTTTTAAAGCTATATGGATATCCTAAGCCATTTCGCTTTTCACATGTTGAAACAAATGGACCTTTAATTGAAAACCTAAGCCTAGAAGAAAATCTTCTATTGCATTCCAATGGAAATGACGAAGATTCTCAAAAAGCTAATTTATCAAAGCAGCTTGAACAAAGTGGAAATCCCCACCTAGTAAGCCTTTTCAACTCAATTTCTCTTAAGGAAAATAGACCCTCAACGGTAGATGATGAGTCAAGAAAAGCCTTGGCCTTGGTAAAAGCCCTCCTACAATCAGGAGACTTTTTATTCTTAGAAAACCCAGAAAAGTTTTTAGGTAAGAAGCTCTTAAGTCTTTTTATTCAAGCTCTTGTCTATAAATCCGCCACGACCGGTCTTATTGTTGTGATCAGCACCAGATTTAAAAATATCTGGTCTCCACACTTTACCAAGCGTGTTTTTAGGAATGAGAAAAATATTTTTAAAGTTAGTCATTATAATCAATCTGGTCTTGATACCCTCTTTAAGATCCAAAATGCTCCAGAAGCCGAAGATGAAGGGCTCTTAAAGATTGTCAACCCAAATTCTGACGATACTGAGGAAAATAAAAAGGCAGCTTAAAGTCTATAAAAATTGACAATTTCACTTGTGAAAATTGATAATTATCACATGCCTACTAAGAAAAAAATTCAGTTAAATTTCATCGATGTCTTTGCCGGAGCTGGTGGCTTTTCCTGTGGAATGGAGATGGCCGGACATAAATGTTTACTAGGTGTTGATTTTAATCAACACGCCATGAACACTTTTGAAAAAAATCATAAGCACGCCAAAGTTTTCTGCGGCGATATTCATGAGCTTAAAAAGAAAAAGCTTGAAGATATGTTAGAGGGTAATAATATTGACGTGGTCGTTGGTGGTCCGCCCTGCCAAGGCTTCTCAACAGTCGGAACCGGTAATCCAGATGACGATCGAAATTCTCTTTTTCTTCAGTTTGTAAGGATAGTTCGTCTAACAAAACCTTCTTTTGTCGTCATGGAAAATGTCACAGGACTTCTAGCGAAAAAAAATGAACAAACTTTAAAAGCTGTTTTTAATAAGTTTGAATCTATGGGCTACAATATGGGTGTTCAAGTTATGTCAGCTGAACAGCATGGAGTTCCAGAAAAAAGAAGAAGAACTATAATTATTGGTAGTCGTCTGAACTCAAAAGTCGTGTTTCCAAAGGCCAGCCATAATACAATTATTGGAAGAAGCTTTATTCCCCCTGTAACGGTAGGCGAAGCTTTTAAAAAGTTAAAAACAAGAAGTGGTAAGATTTTAAACCATGACTTAGATCTAGCAAAAGTTAGTAATAAATTAGATCGTGATCGATTAAAAAGAATTCCTGAAGGTAAAGGGATTAGATACGAACGAGATGAGAAGGCCTACTTAACCCCTAGGCTAAAACTTGGAATCAACTGGAAAACAATTAGGGAAGGTCGATTTCGTCAAACTAAGTATCAAAGGCTAGATCGAAAAGAGCCATCCCCCACTATAATGACTCATCGACATAGCTATTATCACCCTACTGAGAATCGTTATTTAACTCAAAGAGAAGCAGCTGCTCTTCAAAGTTTTCCGAATAATTTTGAATTTACTGGCCCAGTTTCTGCTCAATGGAGACAGATTGGAAATGCCGTGCCACCACTTCTTGGGAAGGCCATCGGCAAGGCTATTACCGCCATGGTTGAAACAGCAAGAAAAGAAAAAAAGATTAGCCGTAAAAAGACGACGATTCAATCTATTAAAACTATAAGAGAAAAGGCTTTTGTTTACCGAGCACCTAGCCCTGAGGCAGCTCAATTACAAAAGTAGTATTTGGTTGATTATTATCCACGTAGATTTTCCCACCATGCTCTTCAACAATTTTTGCGCATAGACTAAGACCTAAACCGGTTCCCTTGCCTACAGCTTTCGTTGTGAAAAATGAGGTCCACATTCCTTTTTGAACGTCTTCAGGTATTCCTCTACCAGAGTCTTGAAACTTGATAATAATTTTGTCATCACCAACTTCCCAACTAAGTTTCAACCATTTCTCGTCTAAGTCTTCGATGGCGTCACAACCATTAGAAATAAGATTAACAAAAACCTGAAAGATCTGTGTAACATTTATATTAACTTGCACATCTTCAGAATCAAGAATTTCCATTGGAACCTGGTTTTCTTTAAGCTTTCCATCGCAGATAACTTTCGCATCATCTACAATATCTCTCAAGGCAACAATCTGTTTTGGGTCTTTATCTCCCTGTCTTACAAATGATTTAACTCCTCTAATAATTTGAGTGATCCTATCAGAGGTGCTGACGATCTTTTCGGAAGCTTGTAAGATTTTTTCTGTTTCACCTTTTTCAACAAGCTTTTCTAACCTTTGGCCTTGCATCCTTATCATCGTTAAGGGATTATTAACTTCATGGATAATACTAGCGACCATTTCCCCAAGCTGTGAGAGTTTTTCTGTAAAAGAGACATGTTGTCTCATATTATTTAGTTCAGTAATATCGATACCTATGACAACACCCTGATTCCCATTATCAAACTTTGTTCCCGTTACCCAAAACTGTTTATCATCGCCATCAATTTTAGTTTCTAACTCTTCGTAAATCGAAGGGGCTTTACTTTGAAAGAGAGTGTCTGCAAAGTTATAAAAATGTTTATTAACAGTGTAAAAACCAATTTCTTTTCCAGCAAACTCTTCAGACTTAAGCTTAGTAAGGTCTGCTAGGGCCTTATTCACACCGCCATATTTCATATCTTTGGTGAGCCAACTAATAGTACAAGGAGTAGTATCTAAAATAACTTTTAGCTTTTCTTTTTCGGCCTGCATTTCTTCATATTCTTTTTCTCTTTCATCAAGGGCATCACTAATACACTTAAGAAACTTATCTCCATCGTCACTGGTTATATTTCCATGACTATCAATAAGATTATTCTTAATTAGAATATTTTGAAGAAACTTGTTCATATAAATACGTATCGACGTATCTAAGTAGTTAATAAAGTTAATTTTTTAAGAAAATAAAACCAGTTCTTACTATACCTGATCGCGAAAGTCGGCATTCTGTAATTTATAAAAATGCCCCTTCCTCGCTTGTAGCTCCTCTTCCGAGCCTTCTTCAATTAACCGACCTTTCTCAAAAACAAGAATTCGATCACAGGCCTTTAGTGTATCTAAACGGTGGGCTATCATAAGACAGGTTCTTCCTTCCATGGCCTTTTCCACAGCCCCATGAATAATCTCTTCATATCCAGGGTCAATATTGGCCGTAGCCTCATCAAGAACAAGTACACTTGGGTTCCTAACCAGCACTCTTGTAAGGGCCACGAGTTGTCTTTCACCTATAGAGAGGTTTGAACCACCTTCTTGAATTTCACTTTCTAAAGTAAGCCCCGTATCGCTCATTACTTTTTGAAGTCCAGTATTTTTACAGCACTCTAGAATAACTTCATTAGATAATTCATCATCGGTCGTTAAGTTTTGCTTCAAGCTTCCTCTAAAGATGATGACATCTTGTGAAACAAAACCGATCTGCTCTCTTAAAAAATTTCTTTCGTAGTCTCTAATAGATTTACCATCTAGGAGTACTTCACCTTTTTGATATTCATAAAGCCTCGACAGAAGCGAAACGGTTGTGGTCTTTCCGCAACCAGTAGTCCCCACCAGGCCAATCTTTTCTCCAGGTCTTATCTGAAAATTTAATTCATCTAAAACCCATTGCTCTTTGTTATAATACATTCCTACATCTTTAAACTGAATATCTCCCTTTAAAGATCCAGGTTCGCCACGGTACTCTCCATCTTCACCAAGTGATGAGGCTTCGGTTTTATGGGCCAGGAACGTTGCCACCCTTTCGGCAGAAGTAAAGGCTTGTTGAATAACATGAATCTCCCTTGCGAGAGTCATTATGGGCATAAAAAAGCGTTCACAATAGCGAATATAGGCGACAAAGATTCCCACAGTAATGGCTCCACCCAAAAGAGATTTTCCACCGAACCACACCAAACCAACAAGAGGAAAAGTGCAAAGGAAACTAATAAAAGGTCTAGACCAAGCAAATAAATTATTGGCCGCAAGCTGAGAAGTTTGATGCTCATTAACAGCTTCTTCATATTTCTCGTTTGCCCATTTTTCCATGCCAAAGGCCCTGATGACTTCTAAGCCATTTAAGTATTCGCTAAGCTTGGCATTGCAGCTTGAAGACTTCGTACTCATTCTTCTATTAGTTGTTCTTACCAGCTCACGAGTGAAAAATATAAAGAGGACAGCAGGAAGCATCGAAGCTATTAATATTCCTCCAAGTTTTGGATAAGTTACCACCATGGCAATCATTGCCATTGAGGCCGTGGTCGCTGAATTTATTAAACGTCCAAGTGAGTTTGAAAAGAATTGCTCAATTCCCTCTACGTCGTGAGTAATCCTAGTTACAATCCTCCCTTGAGGTTGACGATCGTAAAAGCCAAGCGGAAGCTGTTGAAGATGGCTAAAAAGATTAGCCCTAATATTGAAAATTGTTTTTGAAGTAGAGTAAGAAATTAATCTTCTACCTTGCCATGCAATCAAAATGGCAAAAAGCTCTAAAAATAGAATAATAGCTGCAAATTTTATAGAGGCGTCCATATCCTTGGCCTTAAGACCTTTGTCCACGAGCTGACCAAGTAATCTCGCCCCTAAGATATAGGTAAAAGAACTTAAAATGATAAAGCTTAATCCAATAGAAAGTTGTTTATAGTAGCCTTTCGCATATTTAAACAAAGAAATAAAGGCAGAGAGATCGCTTATCCTATTCTCATCTATGACAGAATCATCTTGTTCATCGGCAGCTAGAAAGCTCTTCTTTTTCACAAGTTTTTTATCATCTCTCATTGAAGAACCTCCCCTTTCATTTCAATCACTCTATCGCAGTATTTAAGAGTTGAATCCCTATGGGCAACCCAGATAAGGGTGGTATCATTTAATTCTTTATCTAATCCCCTTAGGATTTTATCTTCTGTAACAGTATCAACTGCGGAAAGACAGTCATCAAGAAAAAGAAGATGGGGCTTTCTCGCTAGAGCGCGAGCAAGTGTAAGCCGTTGCTTTTGGCCGCCGGATAAATTAATTCCCCACTCACCAAGTGGTGTATCTAACTGATCAGGAAAACTTTTTATATCTCTTTCTAAGCCAGCCACTTTTAATGCATGCCAAACCTCTTCATCAGAAAAGGGCCTGTCCATACAAATGTTTTCCCTAATACTTGAAGCAAATAAAAATGGCTTTTGAGGGACAAAACAAACTGACTTTCTTATTTCATGATGATCGTATTCATTAAAAGATTTACCACAATATAGAACTTCCCCGTCATTACCTCTTTCAAGGCCCGAAAGAATTGAAACGAGGGTCGTTTTTCCTGTACCAATTGGTCCCTTTATTCCTAGCCTTTCACCTTGCTTTAAAGAAAGATTAAAGCCTGAAATAATGTTTCTTCCCTCTTCATAAGAAAAATTGATATCACTTGCCCTCAAAACTTCGGTCTGCGGCTTAAGAGCACTCCCGTCTTTTTTTAACAACCACTCTTCTTTTGGATGAGTAAAAATTTCGGAAAGTCTCTCGAGACTTTTCTTCCCTTTTTTCCAATCACTTATGATAAAGCCTAATTCAAATAAGGGGTCCTGTACTAAAAAAATCAATCCTTGCATGGCCATAAAACCACCGATACTAATTCCTCCGTTAAATACCAAACGAATCCCCAAGATAAAGATCACAAGGTAGCTGACAAAGTAAACAGCACCCATTAATGGTGAATACAAGAGCGAAGTAAAGACGGCACTTAATCTTTGTCTTCTGTATTCTTCCGCAGTCTCCTCTAGACGAAGACGCCAAAACTCTCCGGTTTGGGTTAATCTTTGAAGTCTAATCGTTGAAACCACTTGCGAAGCTAAATCATTAAAGACCGTCAAAAATTCCTGCGCTCCTGTATACTTATCAATTTCAATTGCGCTTAGCTTTTTTACAAAAAAAGGTAAAAATAAGAGAACTCCTAGAGACCAAAGAGTCATTTCGACATGAATGCTTAGCATGGCCCAAATTGTAAAAAAACCTAAGAAAACAACGTCGACCACGGCCACAAGAGTAAAGCCAAAAATAAATCTAGCAGCATTAACATCACTGGTAGAAGCATTCATCAAAAGGCCTTTTGTGTATTTTGTATCCAGGTCCTTTCTTGGAAAAAATCTTGAGCTATTAAAAATCCATCTTCTTAAGTTAGCTGCGGCGTAGTGAGTCTGTCTGGCTAAAGTCATTCTCCAGCCCCATCGCCCAATAAAAAGAAAGACTCTACTAAAAAAGAGAACTAAAAATATATGGAGAAAAGTTTTATCTTTATCAGTACTATGAAAAAACTGAGGATAGGGGTCTCCTGAAAAAAAATCTATTATCCAACCTAGGCCTCTGGTCCAAGTTACCTGCATCAGATTAGTTATGATGACCGAAAATGTTCCTAATAGATAAATGCCCCAATTATCTTTGAGATGATTGAGCCAAATGGAGTGAGCTTTAGATTGATGTTTTCGAGAAGACATGGGGGAAAGTCTACCCTAAGAGAGCTCCCCTGAAAAATCTCTCTTCCTAACTTCTACACCGTCCTCTTCAATTACCTGACCGCCGGACACAACTAAGGTCTTATTATTTTGCTGCACCTCAAATACTGGAGTCTTTCCAAAAACCTGTTCAGAGCATGACCAGGAACTAGAGCCTTTTTCAACTAACTCTTCAAGACCAATAGGGGTCTTAAATTGTGAAAGTTTGTGAAAACTTAAAAACTCTTTATAAAACACCGATGGTGAAATCCCACCCCAAACATCAATAAGGTTGCCTACGAGATGAGGATTGGAGGCCACGGCCTTAGTCTTAAGAAAGGAAAAATCTGGTTTTAATGCTGTGTTCAAGTTAACAAGATTAGAGTCAATAAGAAGGGTTCCATGGTGAAAGCTTCTATTTTTTATTTGTTTAAAGGCCTCTCCAGAAAATTTAAATTTTTTATCGTCCTTTAAAAAAACCATACCGCTTTTTTCTAATTTTTCTGTGTTAATACCTCTAGTCTTTAATAAGTCTTGTATCATCTTAAGATGGATTGATTTATCAGCTTCAGTGAGAATCGACTTATTCCTTAAAAAGCAAAAATTCAAATTTCCTAAATCGTGATAGACACAACCTCCACCGCTTTGCCTTCTGGCCAAAGAGATGTTTGATTCTTTTAAGAAGCTTGAATTCGTTTCGGCCCAAGGGATTTGAAAGTTTCCCATAACCACACAAGGATTATTCACATAGAAGAGAATTAGTTCCCTATGCTCTTGTCTTAGGAAATAATCCTCCAAAGCTAAGTTTTGAAAGATATTTTGAAATGGAGAAAGGTAAGCCTCTGTTATCATGTTTTCTGTCTACTCACTGCGTCTTTCCCGACCATTTTCGCTCCACATAAAATTAAGCTTCGCGCATATAAGGGAGTTTTTAAATGATCAAATCGATCCTAGTTTTATTATTGTTAACTTTTCCAATCTCTATGCTTCAAGCTCGAAGCTTTAAAACCTATACCATTCCCGGGGCCTATTGTGGAAATGGAATGTCCTATAAAGTTTGGGTAGATACTAAAAAAACCGACCAATCAAAACTTGCAGTGGAGTTTATGGGTGGAGGTGCTTGCTGGTCCCTAAGCAGTTGCTATGGACCGAATCTAAGGGCCTGGGTTCATCCCCTTCCAAAAGTCGTCAGTAAAATGAATGTTATGCTTAAAAAAGGCAGTCCACTAGAAAATCACTCCGTTCTCTATTTTCCCTATTGTACCGCCGATGTTTTTGCTGGAGATCATAAAGCAACTTACGGACTAAAGTCCAAAGTTCAGCATAGAGGATATAGTAATATCGAAAAAACGATTCACTACTTACAAAAGAAAAAAGTGATCAATTTTAAAAATATCGACGATATTGTTCTATACGGTTCATCTGCTGGTGGCATAGGCTCTCTCCTTCATTCAAAAACTTTTGATAAAGTTATTCACCCTAGTGCAAAAAGAACTATAATTTCAGATTCCCCTGGACTCCATTTTGGGCTTCGTTTTTGGCATAAGTTTACTAAAAAAACGATTGCTGATTTTAAATCAGCATTTAAAAAAATCGGTTTGAAATTAGATACCCGAAATGGATTGATTGCCCATAAGGTTCCCTATGTTTGTAAAAAACTTTCAAATTGGAATATTGGCTTTCTCCAAGGCTCTAAAGATTTTGTTATGAGCACAGTTTTCGGCAATATTTCAGCAGCAGACCACCGAGAGCTAGTTTACTCCCACAGGGGAATACTAAGGATGACGGAAGATACTCCAAACTGTTCTGCCTGGGCCCCCGATAGCAGGCTGCATGCTTTTTTATTGTTTCCAGATCGTTCGAGCACAGAGGCGCAAGGAGTAAGCGCTCTTGATTTTGGTACACAAATTTATAATGGTAAGACCGATATTAACTACCGTTAGAAAACGATTCCTATTTGAAGTTTAATAGGTAGGAAAATAGTTGCTTTTCCTACCTTACTAGCTTCAATTCCGAGGCCACCAAATAGAGACTCTGAATATAGTCTATAACTAGCCGCTAATCTTGCACCAAAGAGGCTTTCCCCTGGTTTGATTTCTTGCTTGCCTTCAAAATTGATGGAGTGATGGATACTATCCTTATCCAACTTTGTGTAGTGAACACCGCCGCTTAAGACGAGTCCAGACTTAAACCTTTCTCTATCAGGGCCCAAATAGTACTCGTAATTGGCCCCAAAATTATAGAGGCCATTTAACATATAAGTAGTATTACTTGATTTTTGCTGCGCAAATTGCTGTTGATAATGAACGCCAATAGTTGAAGATTTATTTATCCCAATATCTAAATTATAAGAACTTGATTCTGGTCCAAGCTGCCAGCTTACACTTGTTCTTTTTTGATCTAGGCCATAAGCACTACTACAAAAAATAAAAATTATGAGAAAGAAAACTCTTTTCACTATTGGTCCACCGAAGTTTTAACTTTTACGAGCTTTGATCCAAGTCTTAAAAGAAAACTAGGTATCGGTTTTTCACCTTTTCTAAAACCAGGAAGGACATAGCCATCTTTGAATTTTAAATCCATATCTTTAAAGATCGTATCTGTTTTAACACGTACATAAAAATTTTGATAATCAATCTTCATAGCATTTGCTGGTGTTTCTAAATCAAAATACCCTGCAATATACTTTGGGATATCTTCATGGAACATATACTTCCCAAAAGTTTTAATCTTGTATTTCTTCTTAACCCATTTCACGAGCTCTTCTTTTTCACTCTTCGTATCCACTTCATCAAAGTACATTTCAGCACCGTTTTCTACGACGAGAAATTTAATTTCCTTGAGGGAGCTATCTTCATCTTCATTTAACTCATTAATATGATGAACAATTCCTCCTTGCGACTTTGAAAAAAGCTTAACAAATAGTTTCCCTTTTCTTGTTCCGAACTGGATCTTCCTGATCTGCTCTAGGATGGAGTAAATTGAATCATCAAATTCTTTTTCCTGGAGTTTTTCAAAAGCTTTTACCAAGGCCATCATATCTTTATAGACTAGTTCATACTCTCCTATTTCTGCCATATAGCGAAGAATATAGGTAGCTAATGTTAATCCGTCTGAAATATAGTATTCCTCTGAAATTGATTTCATTAGATTAAAAATATTTTCAGCAATCACTCTAAGTTCCTCGTCAGAGAGATCAAGTACCCCAAAGGCCGTTGATTCATCACCATCGGTGTCTTGATTATCAGTCGTCACGACAGGAGGATTCGTGCCATCGTTGGTTTCATCAGCGATAATTGCGCTGGACCCTAAGCTGAACATTAAGATTAAAATCAATAATTTTTTAAGCATTTTAGTTCCCTACCCTTAAGTTTTCTTTAATTCTTTCATAAATCTCATTTGAAAATCTTGCATCTGGATAATAAGAATGGTTCCAGTCAGTTGGACCCTTTTTAATAATTTTCTTATTATGGCGATCATACTTATTTGAATAGATTTCCATAAAAGGAATGATGTAGTTTTCTCTTAGCTTCTTTGCATATTTCTCAAAATCTTTAAAATAATTTACGTCGGTAGCACCTAAGTCCTTTAACTTTTCTACTAAAGTATTTACCTGTGCCTCAAGGACAACTGCTACTGTTAAAAAGTACATGATTTCAACACCGCTATTAGTAATAGCTCTACCGTTAAATCCTGCTTTTTGCGCCGTTATATCAGTTCCTAGGTTTCTATTGATTTGCTCAATCACATCCATATCGATCCCCGCAATATCTGTAATACCAGGGTACTCAGAGATAACTCTTTTAAACCGATGTAAAAGACTCATCTTGGCATAGTCGCTATTATAAAATGTTTGATCGAATAGAATATTTGTTCTCATCAACTTCTTCAGCTCTTCTGCTGTTTGAGCTTCGTTATAAGGAGCAAAAATTTCAACAGATTTTTCAATAATTGAAGCTAACTCTCCTTTATCTACTGAGGCCATATTTCCAGTCGTAGAAAAATCAAAAGCGATTGAATTATCTTTTTTCTTAACGATGAGCCCTAAGTCCGCACCATTAAATTTTTGATTTGGAATAAGCTTAATGTCAAAAGCGTTTCCTCCCGCGTGAGGATTTAATTGGAGTAAGATTTCTTCATCATGAGTAAACATCTTTACGTACTGATTAATCTTAAACCCACCAAGCTCGAGGTTCCCGTTTTTCTTAGGGTCTCTTTCATTCATAAATTTTCCAGCAAACTTTAGTAAAAAGACCTTAAGCTTTTTGGCTATAGAAGAACGTTTAAAGTCTATGTCTTTTGCCACTAGTCCCACTATTTTATCAAGAACGGAAGTCTTTCCTTCAAATTTTAATCCTACTTTAGAGATATCAAGTCTAAGGAGTTCATCACTTAGGAAGATTTCATTCTCAGCAAATTTGATTTCATTAATATACTTAGATAGTTTTTCAACTGATAGCTGAAGATTCATACTTGCAGTAATTGTTTTAACAGCTGGATCCTTAAAGTCACCATCCCAAATTCTCGCTGGATTTAAAAAGAATCTCTTTCCCTTTTTAATATGAGAGAGAACCATATTAACTCTAAGTTCACCATCACGAATTACATTAAGGTTAATATTTTTCACTAGGTAGTGATCGGAAGACTTTCTTTCCTTAAGAGCTTTTTCTACAACTTTGTTCTGGGCGACAAAAGCATCTTTAAAAACTTGATTTATAAGGTTCTCAAAATGCTCTAGATTCATTTTAACATGAAGGTCGGCAGGAGATTGCTTTCTTGAAGTATCAATTCCTTTAAAGAGCTGACTGTCCTTATTCTCAGGACGATACTTTAAGATGTTTTCGTATTTTGTGCTTCTTTTTCCATTCCCAACGGCCAGATCAAGATAAGTTTGGTTCATTACCTTGTCGTAGATTGGCTCAATATTCCATACTGCAATATTGTTTTCAGTTTCCATTATTTTTTCAGAAACAATACGCGGAGAAAGATTTATCTTTAGCTGCTTATCTTCATCGTCAAATCGAATCAATTTTTCAAAGAAGAGTTCTGTTTTTCCGGCAACAAACTCTTTGCCTTCTAAGATAAATGGGTTCTTTTCAATATCAATTTTCGCCACTTCTAAAAGAGATAAAAGATCATGCCCACCAAGAGTGCTATAAGTCTCAATTTGCCTTGAAATATTTGATAAGATTTCCTTATAAGGATCGTAGTCATCCTCTTCCTCTTCTCCTGAGTTATCACCTGGAGGAGCAATCGGTTGCTCTATAAGAGTCGTAACAAGCGTCTGAGTTAATGCCAGCTTGATATAATTGATGGCCACATTCGCGTGATCACTATCATTTGTAAGGTAAATTTGATTTGAACCATCGGCTAGTTTTAGATAGTGAACGTCTATGCCTAGCTCACTATTTTTACCCATATTAATTCTAACTCCAGCTTCAAAGGGAAGTCCGGTTCCGTATTGATCATCTGCAAGCCTTAGTGGGATTTTACTCCACTCAATTCCTGAGCCTTCCATCCCAAGGGCCATAAGAACATTGATATCAATAGCAACATTTCCTCTTAGAACGATGCCTTTATTTTTTGGATCAATAACCACTTTTAAGTCAGGAAACATTTGGTCCCCTTCAAACTCAAACTCTCTAAAGAATCTTGTGGCTTCATCAATTGTTTTTTGAGACAGCCTTTTCTCTAAAAATGGTAGAGTGGTAGTTGCGGCTCCGCCAGTCAGATTAGCTTGTTCTATAAGTTGACGACGTCTAATATCACTTAGGGAATAAGCAATAAGCTCCTTAAGTTCATCTTTAACTAGATAATATGTCGTTTCTGGATCAGCTAAAAAGCTGGCTTCTTTTTTATTTAAGTATTTGGCCGCTCTATTTCTAACCTTTGAGCTTATATTTTTAAATTCATCAGAGTGACGGATACTCATATGAGTAAAACCAAGAGTTTCGGCCATCTCCTTTTTATAAGGTTCTAAATCAGCCATTAGAACTTCTAGATCAGAGAACTCTTTATAAAGCTCCTCCCTAACATCTTCTAGGGTTTTTACATCATCTTTATGCCTCATGTCTGCTTGCTTGGTCCAGGCGCGGTTTGGTTTTCCTATTCCTGCTTCAATTCTTAAGGCCACTTGCCCTTTTGTCCCTCGTAAGATTGTCGGATGAACGCCCCAAACTCTAATTCCCTCAAGACCAGCGTACGCTGAGAGCTGTGGAATTTGCGCTAGGTCGACCTTAAAAGAGATGGTATCTCCTCTAAAGCGAAGTCCCTTATTTTCAATAAGCTGTTTTATTAATAATGATGGATTTTTTTCTGTTAACTGAACCTCTGGCTTAACCTCGAGCATATAGTTCATAAAGCTAGTATTTAAAAGTAAACCAACCGCATAACGGCCTAGAAGATGAACCGCTGGAGTATAGTCTTGATTACCAAGCTTTAGGCTCCTGATTCTAATTTGAAAATATCTAGTTAAAGCAATCTTTTTAGCTGAGGGCAGTTCAAAATGAATTGAAAACTTATGGCGAGCAAGAGTTTGATCCCCAGCCTCTATTCCTCCAATCTCATTCATGTCTGCAAGAATATCTGCAGGCAATTCACTTACACCTTCTAAAATTACGATTCTATTTGTTGGGTCAATATCAAAGCGGCTGACCTGGGTGATTGTAGTTCCCTCTGCCGTTAAAGCCTTCTTAGCCTCCGAAACAATAAGCTCCTTTGGAATATTCAATAAAGCAATAGGATCACTTGGGGCTTCAAGAATTGTGTCCATTGCCTTTTTGGGATCTTGAATCCCTGGATCATTATGACCAGCTAGTGCCGGGCCTACTGATAAGAGGATTAAAACTAACCAAGTCCAAATAATAGATTTCATAAGAATAGCCTTCATCTCATTTGATTACAAATAAATGGAACTATTGTTACAAGAATCATGCCGCTTAAACTAAAGCTAAGTATTTGAAACTACAGGTTTAAACTTAGAGAGGATTGTCTAAAAATTGGACAGCTGGCAGTTACATAACTCTCTAGAATTTCAGATTTATTCTAGAGAAAATTCTTCTTCAAGGCCTGAATTATCCTCAATAATGGCGTCATCATCAAAGCTAGGGTCATCTGAGACTTCGATAGAGGTGTCTCTTTTATAAACATCTTCTTCACCCCTCATGGCCTGTTTCTTTGCATTTGATTTTGATTTTTGGGCCCTAACTTTATTTTCAATTTCGGTTTGTTTTAATTTTACTTCACTGTTCTTGGGAACTGTAGGTTTTTCTGATTCCCAATTAAAGCTTCGAACTTGTTCCCTATTTAACTGTTCTTTTTTAAGATATTTAGCCTTTACCATTTTCTTTAGGACATTATTTACGACTTTATTAGCATAGGGAGTTAGCTTTTTGTCTTTAAAGCTCTGAGCATGCTTTTTTGGGCTAGGTAAGAGCATCGCTAAAAAAGCTCCTTCTCTGGCCGTTAGGTTTTTACTACTCTTTTTGAAGTAATGCTTGGCCGCATTTTCAATGCCATAAATACCTTCTCCGTATTCAATTATATTTAAATAAATCTCAAGGATTTTTTCCTTTGATACAGATCTTTCCATGTACATTGTAAAACTAAGCTCTTTAGCTTTTCGAACAAAGCTTCTTTCATTGGATAAAAAGAGGTTTTTTACTAACTGCTGTGAAATAGTCGAAGCGCCTCTTAATTTTTTACCGTTGGCGGTATCCTCTACGGCCTCTTTAACCTGCCCTAAGTCGTATCCACTGTGGTTATAAAAGTCCCAGTCTTCACTAACGACAATGGCATGAGCGGCCACATAACTTATTTCTTTTAATGTTTTCCAACCTTTTGGTTTCTTAGAGACTATTTTATAGCTTGCCTTTTTGTTCTCAATTTTTGTCTGCACATATGATTTTTGAAGACTTTCAATCTCACTTCGAGGAATGACTAAAAAATAAAAAAGCACAGGAATCAGGATAATGACATCTAAGATCAAGGAGGCAATGAGGAGGTTCTTTTTTGTTTTAGTCATGGAGATATTATAAACAAAAAACTGGCAGGATGCATTCCTATGCTTCCTGCCTTAATGCTCTGTATTATGACTATTCTTCTGTAGTTACCTTTGCACAGTTATAACGCTCAATCAGCTCCTGCAATAAAACTGCTTTAGCTTTAGTTCTGTTTACATCGAGCATAACCATACCTAGATAGCGTTTATGTCCACCGCGCTTAACCAAGTATTTCTCTTTATGTTCCTGTGAAACTTGAGCTCCAAGAATTAGCTTTTTAGCAAACATAGCAGATTTATAGTGGTGCTGAATTCTTTCAAAGTCACTTCTTCTTAGATGAATTCCTGACATAAGTGATTCTGAAGTATCACTATGGAATAAGTCTTTATTTGTGGCCAGAAAATCATATCCATTTTGAGAAAGGGCATTCCCTAGTTTCCAGGCCCTTCTAAAAGGCTCCGCATCCTGGCATGCATAGATTAGCTTTAACTCTGATAAATCATTCGCATTCGGTACCTGAAACTTGCCATCTTCCACAGCAAGGTGGTTTCTAGCGAATGTATCAAATTTTTCTTCAAATTTCTTATTTTGTTTAAACGAACTTTCAGTGGTGTATCTAAGAAACTTTTCACCCCACTCTCCATAAACTTGAGCGGCTATTTCATTGTAGTCAGAAAGTATAGAGACAATATTCTCTTCACCATCATCCGTTGCTGAATATTGACGATCATTTGTGATTCGAGCAAGTCTTAGTTCAACCGTTTTTAACTTTTTTAAAGTTTCACCCAAAGATTTAACGAGTGCCGCTACTTTTTTATCTAGTGCTTTCTTAAATTCAGGAATTTTAAGTCCGTCAATTTCAGTTTCTTCATTAAACTTTTTAGTTAAATCTGCTTTATTCGAAACGATATCTTTAGAGATTCTTCCAAAATGAAATAGTAAATTTGCTCTATAGTTATCATTAAACTTCTTATTATCCTGTGAAAGTAGCTCGCTATAGGCATCAGCATTCGTTAAGTAGTCTAATTTTGATAGCTCGTGGCTTAGCATGGCATCTAGTGGTGGTATTTTACTTAGACCACGTTCTGTATACTCTTTTAGACTTTTAACAAGAGCTTCTCTCATTAAAGTTAAGTCCTGAATGACCTGAAGCTTTATTGTTGTTGCAGGCACTCCATCAGTTTCGACTATCGGTTTGGCTACTGATTTATGTGCACTGGCCACCAATTTTTCCAATTGGATTAAGGTTCCTAAGCCTTCTCCAACTGAGGCGGCTTCTTTTTTTGCAATTTCTTCTAATATACTTGTCTTCTCTTTTAAAACCTCTTTTATTCTTCCGTCTAATTCTTTTACAAGTTTTTTAACTTCTTCAAAATCAGCCTCATGATGAGAAGATGGTACATCCATAAAACCAGATGATTCAATATCTCGTCTTATATCGTAGAAGGCACAGTTAAGTTTTATAAAAGTTTGTCTTTCCGTGTTCTGGCTAAAATCAAAAAGTGGTGTAAAAAGATTGTGTAGGATTCTAAGGATTGAAGATAGGGCCAAGCCACCTGCAGAGATAATAAGCCCATTTGAATTCGGAACCAAAAGACCCATTTGTGAAAAGCTAGTTACGATATCGGCCGTATTTTCTAAAAAGCTCTGGTCTTTAAACTTACATTGTCCGGTTGTTAAAATACTATTGATACTATTTACTACTGTGCTAATCTGCTGACCATTAACTTCAGTAGGAATGGCACTAGTCTGATTAGTAGAACCAGCGCTTTGTTGAGCCGTATCGATTTCCGCCTGAATGGCCGTGGCTCCATTTAAGAGTTCTTCAAGCCGGGCCGGATCAGCATTCGTGCAATTATCTTTAAAAAGATTTTTTATATTCTTAATTTTTCCTAAAAGATCTGCATACATCTTACTTTCCATGGGACAAGAAGCTGGCCTTACATGTGTGGGCTTATGTCTTTGTAGGAGGTATTCAATTCTTTGTTGTTTTGCTGAATCTAACTCTGAAATTGGCCCATTTGAGGCCATGACCTGAGTGGAAAATAGTCCTAGACTTAGTAATAAACTTACAAATAAACGCATACTTAGCACCTTGGGGGTAGAGGTTCTTTAGGCGAATCTTACCTCAAAGTCTAAGATTTTATAATGCGGTGTGTAATTTTTCCAAGGACTTACTTCTGTTGTTTTACATAGAGCTTGGCTAAACCAAGGCTACCTTTTTCACAAGCAGAGGATACCGGAACTAATTTTTTGGACTGATCTGGGTAATCATCTTTTTGATTTTCAATAAACTTAATCATCAAATTTACTGGATCACAAGCTTTGCGAAGAGCCAAGAAGCCGATGTAGTCGCGCATTGAGAGATCTGTTTTTTTGATATGAGCTTCCATAAATGTTTTTACAGTTGCCGCGGTTTTATGGCCTGATAAGATTGTACGTTCTGATAAGGTTAGTTCTCTTGATCTAACAGTTAATGATAAAAAAAAGAGACCTAATATAATGATAGCTAATTTCATTTCTATCTCCTCCTAAAGCAAACAAAAACTTACTCTATTATTTTTTGCTTTTATGCGCGCTTTGGCAAGGTCTAATTTTTTATTTGCTCTTCGAGGTAATTATGAATTTCACCAATGGAGTTGAAGACAAGAGAGTTGCTCCCTTCAATATCGTAATTTCCTTTTATAAGAAGGGTGGTAATTCCTGGAAGCAGAATTTGATCGGTCTTTTTATCCCCTATCATAAAGCTTCTTTCTATATCTATTGGATAATCTTCTAAGATCTTTAAGGCCATTCCCGACCCAGGCTTTCTTGTAAAACTTAAGCGCTTATATTCTCGAATTCCTTTGTCAAAATGATAGGGCGAATACTGCCATTCTTCTATTTTAATATCTTTCTTAGTGAAGTCTTCTATCATTTTCGTATGTAACTTATGGACATCTGCCTCTTGGTACTTCCCCTGTCCTATTCCAGATTGATTAGTTAAAACAAAAACCGGCCATTTTTTATCATTAAACATTTTAATAATAGGAAAAATCTCTTCGATATAAATAATTTCTTCATATTTATATACATAACCCTTATCAATATTGATGACCCCATCTCGATCTAAAAAAAGAGCAGGTGTCTTATTGGAGTAGCTAAGTTCTTTTCGAGGAAAAGCCAGAGGTAGTCCAATCCAGTTTTCATCTTTAAAGTCGATACCTTCTGAACTTATATGTCTTAGAAACTCTTTTGAATCAAAGAAATAAAGAGGAAGTCTGATCAGACCATCTATTACTTCATTCTCAGGTGAAACCTCTTCACTGATTATTCTGAAGTCAGAATCGATCTCGACGATAGGCCTTATCTCGTTATTTGAATCCCATCTCAAGGCCTGCGCCAATCTAAAGGGAGTCGCTTGAGAAACAAAATAATCTAAATCAATATTAAATCTTAAATTTTCATTACCAAGAAGATCAAAAAGCAAGCAGGTACCTTCATAGGTACTTAGAAATTTTACTAGCTCAGAGTAGTTTATAAACACTTCGGTATCACGAACTCCTAAGGACTCTAACTTATTCGTTAGGTTCGAAGGGGCGCTACCATAGGATGAAAGTATACAAACCTTTAAATCTTGAAGTTCCATTATGAAGGCAATTCTAGCATGACTTATCTTGTTTTAGGGAGCAATTTACTTTTAGGCCAGATACCGTAAACTTGTTCATTGGCTTTAGCCTAACTTGAAAAATGCAATCTTCCATCACCATCTCAAAAGAGCTTAGACCGTCTTTAGGCTCTCGCAGCTCGGCATCATTTAAAGCATCTCTAAAAGAGTTTCTCCCCTTATAGCTCCCATAGCTAAAATTATAGTTACCGGAGTAAAAGCATGAAAGCTGATTAATTTCTTCAAGCCCAAAACCTAGCAATGGCATCATCGAGTCAAGGAAGGCATTTTTATTTTCGCGTAGTAACTCCTGCCAAGTTTTAAAAAATAAAAGAATCATTTCGTGATAATGCTCTTTTAAAGCCCTATTCATTTCCGGATTTAATTGCCCTGGTAACTCAGGTAATCCCGCACCAAGCCAGGCGTCCCCAAACCGGGGTTCTGGATTTAGACCCCCTAAAATATGAAGCTTTTTTGATAGCTCAATATAATATTTGTCTAAACTTTGGTTTAGTCTTTCCTGTCTATTCTTAGCGCTTTGAAAACTATGCCCAAAGTATTTAGAAATAAAACTTCTAACTCCAGCACTCTTAGTATTCACGAAGGACTTTTCTTTACATAACTTGAGACTAATAGGAATAAGATTTGTATTAGTTTTAACTAAAAGGTCTGCTTCACCTAGCCTTTGATCATGATTACCTCCGGCCAACTTACCAACCACTAGAACTCCTGCTAGATCTTCATTCACCCTACTTCTAAAAAAACGGACAGTGTCCTTGGCCAGAGAAGGAAGTTGCGTCAAAAGCTCTTCAGAGTTATCCCTTAGCCAATTTTCATACCCACGTAAACGCTCATGAAAGTCTTCTGGAATGGCTGAAAGAAACTGTCCTTCCAAATTATGAGAAGAAGCCAATTCCCTTCCTACAAGGAATTCAAACAGGTTACCCTTTAATTCATTTATTAAAGCTTCATTTTGAATCAATGTGTCATATACATTTAGTTCTTTCATTACTTTGCAAATTAACTCGAGTATTCTAGACTAGTTCACGAAGTCTACCACCGCTTTTATGTTGATGAAACATAGGAGTTTGATTCTAGGTCTTATTGGCCTGAAAGGGAGTGATGAAAGGTTTTCCCTCTGTTCTAGAGAATATCAATGACCTTAATCTCAAGCAGATACAGGCCCTCCTTTCCCTCACCACAGATTACAAAAACAAAGATAAGGATTTAGTTGAAAGCTTTTATGAAGGCTTTAAAACACCCGTTATAGCGACAAGCTTCTTAGAAAATTCAACGCGAACAAAACATAGTTTCGCCATTGCCATTCAAAAGCTTGGTGGCATGTATATCGATTTTAATGCAGAAACATCATCCCTTAAAAAAGGTGAAACTCTAGAGGAAACCTTACTTACTCTTAAGCATCAAGGGGTTGATTGCTGCATAATTAGAACATCAGTTAGTAATGAACTTGCTCAGTTTAAAGAAAACCCACCTCTTAAAATTATAAATGGAGGAGACGGTACTAATCAGCACCCTACTCAGGCCCTTTTGGATCTTTTCACAATGATAGAAAATCATGGTGACCTAAATGGAAAAACCATGGCCATCATCGGAGACTGCGTTCACTCAAGGGTAACTCACTCCCTAGTGGAGCTACTCCCGCAGTTTGGGATGAACTTAATTCTTTGTGGACCTGAAGGTTATATTCCTAAGACTATAGATTCTAAGAATGTAAGTCTTAGCAGTAGCAGGGATGAGGCAATTTCTAAATCAGACTTTTTATATCTCTTAAGGATTCAAAAAGAGCGACATACAGGTACAGAAGATCAACACTTCTCAACCTATCATCAAGAATATGGTTGTAGCTTGGATGTGCTTGGAAACCTTAATAAGGAAATTAGTGTTTACCACCCTGGTCCGGCCAATATTGGAGTCGAGATTAGTACGGACTTGATTAAGTCCCCTCTCTATCAGGGTTATAAGCAAGTAGAAAACAGTACTTATATGAGGATGGCCATAATTGCGGCAATCCTTAGTAACAGAAATATTAGCTGCCAACTGGAGCTAAATGGCGATGATGCAAGAATTAAAAAAGGCGGAGCAGGCCTTTAAATTTACTTTCCTTTTTACTTTCGGTGTCGTCGTCCCGATTTTATTTTCCCATTCTCATTTTTTCAATATTTCAGGAGCCAAACAGTGACCCCAAGCGAATTTAGAAAACATTTAAGACAATCAAAAGTTTATCTTCATTTTGAGGACGGTAAAACCTTCGCCGGCTATGTTAACCGAAAATCCGATGACCCAGAATTGCAAAATGGTATCTGGGGAGAGGCCGCTTTTACAACCGGAATGACAGGTTATCAAGAGACCATGACCGACCCAAGCTTTCTTGGACAACATATTATCTTCTCAACGGCCCATGTAGGAAACTATGAAGCCGATGAAAGAGTTGCTCAAAGTGGTTCAAGCCATGCCACGGCCCTAATCGCGAGAAACTTTTCACCAAATAAATTTTTAAATAGCACTGACCGACCTTTAATCAGTGGGATTGATACTAGGTCCCTTGTTAAATATTTGGTAAACACTAAAGCTTCCCATAAATCGGTTATCAGCTTTAGTCCCACAGCTCCGGGCAAAACTAGCTTTGATAGTGCCAAACTTATTTGCAATGAGCTGGCCCTCGTAAGCCAAAATGAGCCAAAGCTAGAAATTCCCGGTGATAATCCTATAGTTCTTCTTAATTATGGAGTTAAAGACGCCATTGTTAAAAACCTAAAGGCCATGAAACTTCCGCTTGTGACCCTGCCCTATAACGCAACGGCAGAAGAGGTAAACTCTTATAAGCCAAGGCTTATCTTCTTAAGTAATGGTCCTGGAGACCCAAGAGAGTACTTTGATCAAATTGAAGAAGTTAAAAAGATGCTTAAATTAGAAATCCCCATGAGAGGAATCTGCCTTGGTCATCAATTATTAACTCTGGCCTTAGGTGCTGAAGTTATAAAACTTCCCTTCGGACAACGAGGTGTTAACCACCCCGTCCTAGATAGAATTTCGGGTGAGATTTTAATCACCAGTCAAAATCATGGATATGCTTCTGATGAAGAGAGCTTGCTTAAAATCGCTAAGAAAAACCCTATTAACCGAGAGGTTTTTATTCATCACAAATCTCTTTTTGATAAATCAGTAGAAGGAATCGGTACGACCGATAATTTTTTAAGATCTGTGCAGTTTCACCCTGAATCAAATCCTGGTCCAAGCGATGCGACTATTTTCTTTAAGGAAATTGAAGAGTTTCTAAATGGAAAGAATGAAGCTGTAAACATCGATGCTCTTCATCCCCTCATCGACGTTAATAAAAAAATTGAGAAAGATATCCCCTACAAAAGAATTCTTCTCGTAGGTTCTGGTCCTATTAAGATTGGACAGGCCAGTGAGTTTGATTACTCTGGAACTCAAGCTTGTAAATCCATGAAGGCCCTTGGAGTTGAAGTCGTCCTTCTCAACTCCAACCCGGCCACTATTATGACTGATCCAGATATGGCCTACAAAACTTATATTGAGCCCATTACTAAAGAGACTATCAAAAAAATTATAGAAATCGAAAATGTAGACGCGGTTCTTTCAACTATGGGAGGACAAACAGCTCTAAATATTTGTGTGGAATTAGAAGAAGAAAAATACTTAAGTGAAAATGGAGTTGCTCTCCTTGGTGCAAAAGTCGATACCATCGAAAAAACCGAAGATAGAGAGCTCTTTGCCGAAGAACTTAAGACTCTTGGTTATGATACAGGAAAAAGATTTAGAGCAAAAAGCCAAGAAGATGCCCTCATGATGGCAACCTCTAAAGTGGGCTTTCCCCTAATTATAAGAAGAGACTTTGCTCTCGGTGGAAAAGGTGCAGCCCTTGTTCACAATCAAGAAGAACTTAAAGATGTTTTTACGAGTGATGTGAAGTTTCCAATCACCATGGAAAAATCACTTCTTGGCTGGAAGGAAGTAGAGCTTGAAGTGATGGTTGATTGTGAAAAAAATGGCGTCATTATCTGTTCCATTGAAAATATTGATCCCTGCGGGATTCATACAGGTGATTCAATTACCGTGGCACCTGCTCAAACCATTAGTGACCGTTGTTACCAGCAGCTACGAACCATGTCCCTTACTATTGCTAAGCATATGGGCGTTGTGGCCGGTGGTGCCAATGTTCAATTTGCCATAAACCCAAATGATGAAGATGATATCGTGGTTATTGAGATGAACCCTAGAGTCAGCCGTTCTTCGGCCCTCGCCTCTAAAGCAACTGGCTACCCGATCGCAAAGATTTCTGCCCAGCTAGCTCTAGGATTTACCTTAAAAGAAATTCTTAATGATATTACTAAAGCTTCTCCAGTCGCCTTTGAGCCTACACTTGATTATGTGGCCATTAAGATTCCAATCTTTCCTTTTAATAAATTTCCTACCTCTTCTAGAAAACTAGGTCCTCAGATGAGATCCGTGGGTGAAGTATTGGCCCTTGGTGGAAATTTTAATGAAGCTTTTTTAAAGGCCTTACGAAGTTTAGAGCTAGGCCTTGAGATTCCAGAACTTTCTCAACTTAAAACCACTCCCTACGATGTTACTCTTAGCTACTTAAGAGAAAGATTAGGAGATCAGCAAGAATTAAGCCTCTTAACTTGTGTTGAGGCCTTAAGACAGGGAATGAGCAGGGATGATATTTACGAGCTCACCAAAATTACTCCTTGGTTCCTAGATCAAGTTTCAGAGATTGTCGAAATTGAACAAGACCTAAAGAAAGACCCTGAAATTCTTAATGAGAATTTAGTTTTTTATAAATCTCTTGGATTCTCAGATAAGCACCTCGCTTTTTTAACCAATAAGTCGCAAAGAGATATTTTAAGCTATAGACATGATAAAAATATCTTCCCAGTCTTTAAGGCCGTGGATACCTGCTCTGGTGAGTTTAATGCTGAGACCCCTTATTTTTATTCAACCTATGCGCAGGAAAATGAGGCCATTTCCCTAGGAAAAAATGGAAGGGCCATAGCCATTATGGGCTCTGGTCCCAATAGAATCGGGCAAGGAATTGAATTTGATTACTCCTGTGTAAAATCCTGTAAGCACTTAGCCACTAAAGGTATTAAGTCGATCATGATTAACTCCAATCCGGAAACGGTCTCTACTGACTACGATAGCTCTGATCGACTGTACTTATCCGCTCTGTATTCAGAGGATCTTTTTGATATCGCTAAAAATGAACAAGTCGAAGGGATGATCACTAGCTTTAGTGGTCAAACCGGCATCAAGATTCGAAATCATGTGGAAAAGAACTTCAGAAAAGAATTCCTAGATATTAATTTTCTAGGAGCAAGTTTAGAAATTCTTGACTTAACCGAAGATCGAAAGCTCTTTAGTGAAGTTACCAAAAAATGTGGATTGGCCCAAACTTCTTCAAAAGAAGTAAAAGGCTTTAAGCAGCTTAGAAATGCGATGATTGAAATTGGTCTTCCAGTAATTATTAGACCGTCCTACGTTATCGGCGGCGAGTCCATGTATATCTTCCATAGCTTTGATGATATTGAGGAACTACCGCCATCATTAAAGGAACAGCTCAAGAGCTCTTCAACAATCTTTCAAGTCGAAACCTATTTAGAAGGGGCTCTTGAATATGACGTAGATTTAATACGTGATAAAAATGGCAATTCAGTTTTCACAGTCTGTGAGCATATTGAGCATGCTGGAGTTCACTCAGGGGACAGTGGAATGATTTCTCCGCCTGTGGTGCTAACAGATAAGCTCTACAAAAAAATGAAAGAGATTTCGGAGAACCTAGCTAATCACTTAGGGATTCTTGGTCCAATCAATATCCAGTACGCTGTTAAGGACGGGGAAATATATTGTATTGAAGCAAATCCAAGGGGCTCTAGAACCATTCCGTTCTTATCTAAGGCCTATGCTAAAAATCTAGCGGGTATCGCAACTGATGCCATGCTGGGAGAGACTATCGAAAGCTGGGATCGTGAGGTAGCACCCTTTTTCTGTGTAAAACAATCGACTTTCCCCTTTGATCGCTTCTTAGACGATAATATTATCCTTGGTCCAAAGATGCGCTCTACTGGTGAAACTTTGGGAATTGATTACGATAAAGAAATGGCTATTTTAAAAAGTTATTTAGGAAATTATCCTAAGCTTAATCGAGTTGGAAAAATTCTGATTTCTTTGGCCGATAATAGAAAGGACTTTATCCTTCCCTACCTAAAACAACTTCATCAAAATGGATTTACTTTTTTAGCGACCTCTGGAACTTGCAGCTATATTAGAAAGCAAGGCCTTCCTTGTACAAAAGTAGCTAAAATTCAAGAAGATGAAGGACTAAACCTACTGGATGCTTTAAAAGATGAAGATATGGTTATGGTCTTTAATACTCCTGAAAATATGGGGGCCTCTAAAAGTGATGGTGAAATTATTAGAAACACGGCCATCAGCTATGGCGTTCCCACCTTTACGAGAGAGGAGAATATTATCGCAGTAACTTCAGCACTACTAGGGTCGTTCGAGCAGGACCTGATTCCAGTTAGTGTTCAGGAGATACAATCTTGAGTCGTCTAGAGAAAATTTTTGTTGCCCTAGATAATATGGAAGAAAGCGCTAGAGAGCGCTTTATGAGTGACTTAGGCAATGCTCCCGTCAATATTAAACTTGGACTAGAGTTCTTTAGCCAGTTAGGTCCAAAAGGTCTTATTGAATTTCAAGAGAAGTACAATAAAAATATTTTTTTTGATTACAAGCTTCACGATATCCCAAATACGGTGGCAAAGGCCATAAAGTCTTTGGAGGGTCTTCCTATTAAATACTTAACCATCCACTTAACTGGTGGAAGACAAATGGTTAGGGCCGCCATGGAAGCTAAATCAAAATACCTACCTAATACCAAAATACTTGGGGTTAGCTTTTTAACTTCTTTAGGAAGTGAAGATTTCTCGGAGTTGTGGGATTTAGAAGGTTCTAACGAGGATTTCGGCAGACTTTTTAAAATGGGACTAGAGGAAAAGATTGATGGATTTATCCTCTCCCCTCATGAGCTTCCAGTTATTACATCACTAGAAGAAAACTTAGGCCTTAGTGCTTTAAAGGTAACACCAGGAATTAGGTTTTCCGATCAATCCGCCGGTGATCAAAAAAGAGTTATGGACCCTAATGCTGCCTTTGAAGCCGGTGCGGATTTTTTAGTTATGGGAAGGGCCTTAACAGAGGCGGAAAACTTAGCTGCAAGGCTAGAGGAATTATAGTGACTCTTGAAGACAAAGAAAATGCTCTAAAAGCATTGGGTCCTGGCTGGGAACTAAGCTTTAATAATACTAGACTTAAGCGAAGCTTTAGCTTTCCAGGTTTTAAAGAGGCCCTTGATTTAGTAAACCTTATCAGTTTTTATGCGGAAGAAGTGAATCATCATCCAGAGATTCACTTTGGCTTTGGTCATATGGAGCTTGAGATTTGGACCCATACAGAGAACGACCTCAGACAAAAAGATTTTGATTTTGCTCAAAAAGTAGATCAGCTTTCTACCACTACTTGAGTATCACTTAGC
This sequence comes from Halobacteriovorax sp., assembly GCA_002720865.1. GTDB lineage: Bacteria > Bdellovibrionota > Bacteriovoracia > Bacteriovoracales > Bacteriovoracaceae. The sequence continues at coordinate 84,824 of PBIO01000009.1, read as the reverse complement.
TGGTCGTGGAATAACTCCTTAGTATGTCCTAGAAGACCAAGGGTATTGATACCAAAAAAGAGTGTTGTAAAGACCCAATACCAATATCTATTATTGGCCTCAAAAAAATTTAGTTTTTTCCCTCGTTTTAAAACTTTTATTCCCAGGATGGACATTCCAAAGGTTCCCATCTGCTCAGAGCTCTCACTTAGGCTAAAGTATAACCAGTGAAGAGCAAAAAATGAGGAAACTCCCGTAGCAACCATTACGGCGGCGATAAAGTCGTCATGAAGATTTGAAAAGGAAAGAGCAAAAAAGCTAAAGACGCACATACATCCAGCAAAAATAAAGGAAGGAATGATAATGATGGCCTGGTCAATAAGGCAGGCCAGAGTTCTTAAGGCAAAACTTGATTTATCATAAGGCCTAAGCTCCAATACTTCAGCTTGTCCTTCTTGATTAATAAAAACATCTTGGGATTGATACTTCTCACCAGGACTCTGGGCCAGGGCCTTCTCCATTTTCTTCCTCCAACGTGCAGCTAAAACGAAAATTTATTATCAAGTGCTTTTAAATTTGGGTAAAATTCCTTCGAGAATCCAGTACTTAGCCAAGAACGACAACGCTTGTCTTCTTAAAATCTGCCAACTTTTCTTCTATATTTACCCTAAATCTACAGGAATCTCAGAAGTTAAAGAATAGACTACAATTTAAGATACTTAACAGGATATAATTTCGGCATGAATAAAAAGGGATTTTTAGTAATCATCATCGCTCTCGTCTTGGGAGGTTTATCATACCTTCTTCTAAATAGAGCTGAAGAAAACTCAATTAATATGATTCAGTCTAGCCCCAAGAAACTAGAGTCCATTGATAAAGAAAAAACGCCTACACCTTTTAGAACTAAAAAACAAAAAGCTAAAGAGAGAAAGCTAAGAAGTACCTCCCCTAAAAAATTTAAAAATATCGAGGCCTATATTAATTGGTTCGAGAATGACTCTCCTTACGGAGAGATTAAATTTCTTAAAAAACGTATCCCTGAAATCTACGACTGCGAAGAAAACTCTAATGATCTTTATGAAAAATTAAAAATTGAAAATTTTGAAGATGAAGATTTTGAACCTAAACGCTCTCATTTTATCTCTAAAGCAAAGGAGTTTCAGGAAAAGGATCGTAACTGTACAATGCTGGCAAAGGGCGTTCTAAGCGCACTTAATAGCTTTTTTATCGATAATGATAATGAAAAGGCTAAATACTTAATCCATAAAAAATACAAGGTCGGAGAATACTTTGAGCATTATCAGGAAATGGATCGTACTCACTATAGGACAAAACTTATTCTACTTTATAATATTATAGATAGTGAGCCTACTCTATCTGGCAAGCAGTTAAGAGATATAAAGTTTATCAAAATGTTAATCGTTGAAGCGACCTTGGAATTTAAGTATTCCAACTTGGCAAGGCTTCGCTATTTAACAGAGGTCTTAGATTATCTAGTTGATTATAAAGTTATTCATGAGCGTTTTGCTTCTGAAATGGAAAATTTTAACAGCAGAATTAATGAACTAAGCTTAGCTAGACTTAATTCTATGAAGCATGAAGATTTATCAAAATACCTAGAAGATACTGAATTGCTGGCCAAAGAACTTAGGCTTCTTTTTATAAAGATTAAACAAGATACTTACCCTTCTGAATAAAAATATTTTGAAATTGTTGGAAGATTTAAAGTGGGTTCGACTATCGTCCTAATAGAGAGAACCCACTAATTGTCTCTCGGTGCTTTAATGATTTCTTAATTAAATCATAACATGCCTAGGCAATTTAAAGTGTGAACTTTTAAACTTTTTTAAAAAACTAAAAGGACAAAATAGCTCAACTTTCCCTATGAAAGTGGGACTTCTGAGCTTCGAAGATGCAGATCCCTTTGTGGGAAAGGGATTTGGATTTTTTGAGCCCTAAACTCTTGGTCGATAGCAAAACGTATATTACTTTTTATCACGTCATTTTCCCAAAGCTCTCTAACCCAAATTCTTACTTCAAAGTCTAGTGAGGAATCTCCAAAGTTATTAAAATTAACTGTAGGGGCAGGATAATCTAGAACTTTTGAATTTTCATTAGCTACTTTTAAGAGGGCCTTCTTAACCTTGTCAGTATCACTCCCGTAGGCAACACCAACGGGAATATGCAGCCTCATCTTTTCCCCAGAGAAGGATTCATTCACCACTTGTTCAGAAATAAACTGAGAATTCGGAACAATGATAGCAACATCATCTCTAGTATGAATTAAGGTCGAGCGGGCACCGATTTCAATCACTCTTCCAGAGACTCCCTGAACGATAACGAGGTCCCCTACTTTGATAGGCCTTTCTAATAGGATGATTAAACCAGAAATAAAGTTTTGAGTTATATTTTGAAGACCAAAACCAATACCAACCATTAAGACAGCACCTAAGGCCGCCAAACTGGATAGACTTATCCCTACCGTGTCTAAGGTCATCAAAGCACCGACCGTTACGACTAGGTATCTGGTAAAGCGTTCGATACTTCCCTTTACTCCAGCATCCAGTTCTTTATCTGCGAGAAGATTTCGAATAAACCTTTCTGCCATTTTTGATAGGATAACGGAGAGGTAAAAAACAATACAGGCCAAGATAAGTGACATCACAGAAAATTTATTTCCGCTAATCTCAAAAAGAGGTGTTCTAATTAGTTCCCAAATCTTTCCAGTAATTTCCCACATGGAATAATTCTAGTGCCCCTTAGGTCTACTGGCAATAAGCCTTAGCACCTGTGGGTCTTCCGGGATGGACTCCTCTCTATTGTCGTGTGGAATCATCCTAAGCCCATCTTCGACTTTAAAAAACTCTATCCTTAAGCCCGCTTCAAGGATTAGCTCTTCTATAACGATACTAGGAAGAACAAGTCGACTAACTCGATCACCTTTATAAAGCTTAAAATTACTTGGTTCGTAATTAAGATTAAGCTCAAAGGCCATTTGAGTATGAGAAGTCATCGTTTCAAGCAGGAAAAGACCACCTGGCTTTAAACAACGTTTTATATTGAGAAGAGCTAGCTTATAGGATTCAAGAGAGTCCAAACAATGGAGCAGATGGGCATCCATCACCATGGCGTAAGTGTTTATGACCTTAAAGTCCAAGATGTCGGTTTTCGAGTAAGTTCCCTCTTTATAATGTTTCTTACAAAACTCTATGGCGTTCTCTGAAAAATCAATACATTCAACTGGCCCTAGTAGGGATAAATAGTCCGGTAAAAAAGGAAGTTTCCCACAGCCTATTTCTAGGAAAGGACCGTTTGGATTTTCAAAGAGCATCTTCTCAAAAACTGGAAGTCTTGAAAAAAGGTCGAAACCAAACTTACTAGATTCATTCATAAAAACAGTCACTTAAGAATTTTACTGTCTAAGGTTTAGACGCTCTATTGTGTCATTAGACATATAGTTATTACAAGCAGAGCTTATTCAAGTTACGCATCGCATCAAAATTATTTAGACTCAGATAAATATATTTTTTAACCCCAAAACCAGACCCAACTCAATCTTCAAAGGAGAAGAAACAATGAGTATCAAAGCAAAACTACCCACGCTTTTAGCTGTAGCGTCGATCATGGCCACGACCCCAAGTGCCATGGCGAATGACGGCTACCGTTCAACTGTGAACGGAGTAAATCTAGGTGTTGTTTACCAACCACCAGCAGATATTACAGACGATGTATGTGAGAAATTTGAGTACGACTCACAAAGAAACAAAGAAGACCTACAGGCCTACAAAGCCTGTCAAAAAGGTGTTTCAGCGGCCAAGTACATGGCAGAAAGATTCGCTCAAGGTGAAGGATCATACCTAGGTTGTATGGATGCTCTTCAACAAGGTCTTTATAAAGGTTACCTAATGGGTAAAAACCCAACGCCTCAAATGCTAACTGAAGCTAAGAGACGTTACCAAGGTGCCACAATGGACTCTGCAAAAGAACAAGCCAGAGCTCAAGCAACTCGTGAAGGTAAATCAGTTGCTGACGGAAAAATCATCAATCGTTTTCGTTCAGTTGTTGGAACTGGAAAACTTCCACAGCAAAGAACTGACGCCGATATGCCATCACATAGCTTCCGTGGATACGATAATGGTTACTATGTAGATAATATTGGTGGATCATTCGAGCCTGTTTACAAGTTAGGATGGGTAAAAAGAGGTGTATACGGAACTGAGCTTATCGAAGCTCGTGTTGTTCATAGACATCACGCAAATACTTACTCTCCATCAAAACTTTGTAGCGCTACAGATGTTCTTTTCCAAGAAGATCTGAGAAACGTTACTCTTTGGGACTATTTTAAGGCTCGTGGAGAATACAGATTTCAAAAATATGGTTGGAAAGAAAAAGGTAGAACATTTAACTACTTTAAAAATTCTCTTTCAGGAACTCACCACAAACTTGATTACTTAAATCTTGAAGGTAAAACTGAATACGGAATTGTTACTGCTGCCAAGCCAGGTAAGCCAGGTGTTCCACCAACGGCCGCTGTTCCAGCAAAGCCTGCTGTATATGCTGAAGACGGTGTAACAATTATCACTCCAGCTCAGCCAGCTATTCCTGCAAAGCCAGGTGTTGCTCCAGTTGCTCCAGTACCTGCTGTTTACGGACAGATTCCAGTTGCCGGTCGTGACAAAGCTTACTACCAAGGAATTCATGAGCAATCATTTAAGCAAGCTTACCAAGAGTATTATGTTACTCAATATTTTGGAAAAGCCTTTGTTAAGGCCCATCAGCAGTACCAAGGTATTGGTGAAACTATCGGTCAACTTATCGGTAGAGACGCTGCTAAAGAATATGCTGACGAGCTAGCTTACAATGCTAAGTATAAGAACGATTCAATCGCTGCTTATAACTTAACTTGGAAGACTAACTTTGTAACTCAGTGGGATAAGATTTGGAATAAGTTTGCTAACCACTCAATGGTTGAGATCAACTCAATTGAACTAGTTGGTAACAAGTCTGATGATATCTTTAAGAAAGGTGAAAAACTTGCTGCCAATGTTAACTTAACAAACCTTGGTCTTAAGTCTGAAACAATTCGTTACACTCTTACTGGTGACCTAGCCGGTAGCGGTAGAACGCATGCTGAAAAAGCTCCTACTTCAACAAGATTTAGAGTAGAAACTCCACTTCTTGGAACAGTTGGAAACCTTACTCCAGGTGAAAAAGCAAGAATCGGTATCTCAATCTCTGGTGCTGTAAAGTTTGATTCTGCTCTTACTACAACTAAGTCGCAGACTATTAGAGTATCTGCTGAGTCAGAAATCGAAAAGGCCCGTGCTTCAGTTAACTCAATCCAAGGTGCTGGTAATATCTTAGTAGATATCACTAACCCATCAAAGACTGACGTTATCACTAAAGTTCGCGCTAATCTTGGAAGCTTCGGAGTTGTTGAATCAGATGTTCTTCAATTAAACGGAAAGAATAAGACTAACGCTACAGTTCAATTCTCAGGACTTGATCCACTCGCAGTTATCCACGCTGGCGGAGTATCAGGAACAGTTGAAACTCTAATCGCTGGAGAAGTTATCGATAGCGCAAGAATCTCAGCGGGAATTGGTTCAAGAACTTCTGAACTTGCTAAGTACTTTACAGCTCTTCTAACTGGAGACTCAAGTAACTCAGGTGACGATACTGTTGACGGAAGAATCCAAGAGCTAATCAATATCTTTCAAGATATGACTCAAAGAGATATCGACAAAGAAATTAGCTGGAAAACTCCTTCAGTTGTGAACAACACAATCGTTGGACAACTTGGAAATAGCTTCATGGCCGCAAAAGCTTCAGGAAGACTAAATGATAAAGCCATCGCAACTTTTGCTCAGGTTGGATCACTTCTTGACACTCTTGACCCAGGAGTATTTTCAAGAAAAGCTTACCGTGCAGCTCTTAACAAGTTCGCACAAGGTGTAGAAGTAAAGAAGAAGAACAAATAAAAAGTTCGGGTGACCCTTAAAGGGTCACCCCTTTTTACAAAACGAGAAAAATGACAAAACTAACGACAATCCTATTCACTCTTTTATTATCTTTTGCTGTAACAGCAAACGATAGTGTCCTTGAAGCGGTTACTGAACTCGCCAAAGACGCAAAAAGATTAGATAAGCAAATTGCTGAATACAGCCGTCCACTTAGAATGGGTAGCCGCCGTGAAAAGCGTACTATCGTCATGGACTGGAAAAAAGAGGCCCGGGAAAAAGCGAGGACTCTTAGAGGCGAAGTTTTTCGTCTAAAGAAAGACTTAGAAGTTTCTCTTTCTGACACTAATTCAAAATTAGATCCTGCCCTACTACAGGCGCACTTAAATAAAGTTAATAGTGCTTTTGAAGCTCTGCTCACAGAGCTTAAGGCTGATAAATATAAATTTAAGGCCATCCGTTACGCCGATAGAACTCTTAAATCATACAGAAAACTAGAAGAAACACTCGCTGAACATCAGATTGCATTTGAAAAGGACAATACTTTGGACGGAATCGTCGAAGTAAGGGAAAAAACTGTCCAATTCAAATCAGCAAACCAAGTTTGTCATACGGTCTCTAGTCCTGGTGAGATTATTTTAAGAAAAGCCTTAATGTACGATGGATCAACAGACAGTGACTTCGGTCCGGCGACCATGAAGTATATTAACTTTCTTGAAAAGTTAAAAGGTAATGACCAGGTCTTAAACTATAGACATGCCGAAGTTATCTCAAACCTTGAGTCATATAATAATATCGAGACTGAATCTTATTACCCATGGATCTTCAATCTAAATAAGCCTGAAGAAGAAAAGATGCCCATGTTTCTTAAGATCAATAATCAATACAAAAAATATCAAAATTATAGAACAAAATATACGGTACTAAGAGTTAAAGGTTTAACCCACTGGGGAGAAACCAAAAAAAGAGAACTGGCCCTGGCCAGACTTGCCATTAAGCAGTCTTATTCAAGACTAGGTACTTGTGCCGACTTTGCCAATTGGACATACTTTCACGCCATCACTTCAAATTGGAATGTGGTTCCGGTTGTCAAGCAAGCAATCTCAATGGCCTGGCTTCCAGAAGGTATGCAAACTCCTGATAACCTAGCTGACTCTCATATGACTCAGAAAATCTGTGAAGTTGAAAATTCAAAATTAATTTTCCCAAAAAGAATAGAAGTTAAATCTTTTGTTAATAGACTTAAAAAAGACACTAAATCAAACAGCAAAAGAATTAGTGAGCACGCCGAAGGCGTAATGAAAATGCTTAAAGAAAAAGGCGTAATCGATGAAAACGGAGAACGCCTAACAGATATAATCAATATTAAAATCAGAAGCTGGAGTTTCTAATGAAATATGTTCTTCTTACAATTGTTTTAGTAACTCTTAGTAATCTAATTTTTGGGTAAATTTTAATGTTTATTGGCTGACCAGGTATCTGAAAGTAAAAAACTTATAAATTCAGTACTATTTGTAAGTCCAGACCAGGCCCAAGTTTTAATATGAGAAGGTATTGAATAATTAGCATTCAATGCCTTTCTTCCATAGCAGGCACTCAACACAAATTGATAAAGATTTTCATGAGCATTTTTAAAAATATCGTATGGAACTGCGTTGCCAGCATAATCATAAAAACTATGAGTGTTTCCATGACTTGACCACATAATAAGACTTGTATCAACTGAGTTGATAGCAGCTTCAAGATGGGCGACTTTGGCCTTTACATTCATCATGACTCTAAAGCCTTTATCTGAGAGATAATTCATTATTCCCCAAAGCTTTTGGTATTCAGTCTTAGTCATTGATTCATCTTTTTTACCAACGGCCAGTAGAATATAAAGGTCTCCTGCTGGATAAACAGACTTAAATTTCTTTTTAAAATCCACATGGATAATTTGATCTGGGTTTTCAGAGGTGATCTTCTTTAACTGTTTTACAAATGACTTACTTGAGTTTGCAAAGATATGCTCCCCCGCAAAAGAATTACTATATAAAGATAAGACTGCTAAAAGCAGGATGCATTTAATTGATCTCATTTTCTCTCCCAGTTGTTTGTGCAACTTATCAGGAGCTAGAAAATTCTCAAGTTAACCTGAACTTATTTCTAACGCAATGCATCACTTGTAAATACTACACCGTGTCAACAAAATTCAACTATCGTGGCCCACCTTTTGCTATGTTCCTGTACTAGTTGCCCAAAGAAATGGAATGGAGTTCATTTTGGGGTCTTTTGTACACCAAAAGGCACGGAAATGAGCCAAAGTGTAGTGTCTTACTGGCACTTCACATAGAGGAGAGAGTCAAAATGAAAACCCAAATTCTTGCAGTATTTGCCCTTGCTGCTACTTTATCTACAGGAAGTGCATTCGCCCACAAAGGCCACGGCGGTGGTCCAGGTCATACTCATCATGGCGGTGGAAATCATCACGATGATATCTTTAATAATAAAAATGATTGGCGAAATGACTATATTGGTAAGCCAAGCTTTAGAATTTCTGACGACGAAAAGCTTCAAGTTATTCGGCGTAAATGGAAGACTTTAAAAGCTGAGGTTGAAAGACTTAATCAGCAAATTGCAACTAAACAAACAGGTTTAGAAAAGCTTCAAAAAGATAGAAAGAAGTTAAATAAAGAAATCTCAACTCTAGAAAGCCAAATTGTATCGGCCCTAGAAAAAAAGAATCAACTACAGGCCCAGCTTCCAGCACTAAAGACCGCTGCAACAAATGCTAAGACTGCAGCAGCCGCAGCTGCTCAAGGAGAAGCTCAAGCAAAGAAGAAGCTTGATCAGGCCACGGCCAAATTAAACCAAGCTCAAACAAACTGTACAGCGACTCCAACTCCTGAATGTCAGGCGAAGGTTGAGCAGTTAAAGAAAAGAGTTTCAAATTTAACGGTACAACATACTGCTGCTAAAAAAGCTGCTGCGGACACCAAAGCCGCTTCAGTTGCCGCTAATAAAAAGGTAAATCAAACAAATAAAAAGATCGCTGATATAACTGCAGCGAATGTTACTCGTACACAGCAAGTAACAACTAAGAAGACTGAAAGAACGGCAGTAATGAATAAAATCCAAGCTGCTAATAATGAGCTCAAGCCATTACTTGGTCGTCAAAAAATTAAGACCGCTGAGTTCAAAAAAGTTGATCAAGCGAGAATGGCAAGAAGACAAGATGTTATCACTCGTGTTTTACGTGCCAATCAAAGAGGTGCTCGCCTTGGTCGTGAGTCAGGTCAAAGAGAAGGACTTGAACTTGCTCAAAGTAGAGGACGCCGTTTTGGAGACCAAGATGGATATAGAGATGGTCAGCTAGTTGGAACTAGAGATGGACAGCAAGCTTCATATGACTCTGGACATCGCCAAGGTGATGTTGATGGTGCTGCTAGAGCGAGAGCTGAAGGTGAAAGCAATGGAACTGCTGAAGGTACTCGTCAAGGTAATGTAGACGCTGGTAATAGAGAAGGTTCTGCCGCTGGAACAGCGAGAGCACAAGCTTCAGACGCCGCTTCAGTTGGTCAAAGACAAGGTGAATCAGACGGATTCCAAAGAGCGGTAAATACTGGTAACAGAAATGGAACAGCAACTGGTGAAGCCCAGGCCATAAAAAAGTACGAAACAAATGACCTTAAAGTTGAAGACGGTTTTGGACCTTTCGCTGGATCATTTGGGCAAGAGATACCTGCTTTCCCAAGAGACTTTCGTGAGGGACGTCACTGGAACCCAAGACCTCAGGCCCCTTCTAGACTAGCAAGACTTGCTCATTTAGACGGTTATGAAGTTCGTTATTTTCAAGCAACTCGTCTTACTTACGATAGAGAAATTGAAAGATATTACGTAGGTTACTACGATCAATCCTATAGAAATGCTTACGAAGACTTTAGCTCTCGTGACTACCCTACTTATAGACAGGATGGTTATAGAACTGGTGAAGGTCGCGCATTTAGCAGAGACTACCCAGGAATTTATGATCGTTTCTTTAATCAATATAGAGATCAATTCTCTAATAATCCTAACAGAAGTTCTGATGCTTTTAGATCAACATACTCAAGCGCTGAAAGTTCAGCTTATGCAAGAGTATATGAGCAGATCAGACGTGCTTCATATGATCAGCATGAAGAAGCCACTTTCGCTTCAAATATAGCTGAGCAAACAGAAATCTATAGAGCTAAGAGATTTGCTTCTGTTAGTTCTGTATATGAGAATCATTCAGTATTAAAGTTTGTCGCCTCACAAATCGTTGATGGTGGTATCAATGGAGTTGCTAAGCAAGATGGTATTTTTCAGCCAGGTGAGACAACTTTAAACAATGTTAAACTTGTTAACTTTGGTAAAAAATCTGCTGAAAACGTGACGGTTAGATTAGAAAATGGTAAGTCATTTAAGCTTCCGGCGGTTAATGCTAGAACCAAAACAACTCTAACTGGAGTTGCCAAAGGTGTTATCCCACCTCAATCAAGAATTGGTTCAACTTTTAAATCTAGACTTACATTGATTCAACCACTGACTGCTGAGAAGAAAATTCAAGGTAGACATTTTATCGATGCTAATTCAGGTGTTCTTGCTGCTGATACTAAAAATGTTGGCGTTCAGTTCCCACTTTCACTTTCGGGACTTACAAGTACATCACAGTTACTTATCAACCAGAAAAATAAAATGAACATCACAGTTCATAATAGTTCTAAAAGAGCTTATTCTGGACCAATTGATATTAAACTAACATCTAATGCTACTTCAAATGTAATTAGCAGAGGGTTTGATCCTGTTCAAAAGCTATCGACTACAGCAAAGCTTAACGATGCTGAAATCATGGTTACTGACGAAAGGGATGTTTATACTCCAGTTACTTTTACAGCGACTATCTCTAAGAATGGTGTTGTTCTAGGTAAACTTAATAAAGTTTTCAATACAATTGTAAAAGCTCCTTATAGTGAAAAAAGAGGATCTATTCCTGTAGTGGTTGTTGATGCTGATAAAAACGCAAGAGACCTCTTAGATGTAATTGCTCTTTTAGGTGGTGTTTCAAAGGTTAGTGTTCTTGACCTTAGTCTAAATAGCCTAAATGCTAGTGCTCTTAATAATGGACTAAAAGGAAAAACTCTCCTTTTAGTTGATGATGGAAGAGGCTCTGTAGCTAGACCATTTGAAGCAACTCTTAAGAAGTCTACACAGTCAGTAGCAATCTTTGTTGATCATAATCGTGAATCTTTAAAAATTGCTACTAGTACTGGAGCTTTTAAAGATGCTGCAAAATTCCCAGTTCAGGTTACTGACCTTGGAGTTATCAATATGGTTTTTACAAACCCACTTAGAGCTTCAGGTGTTAAAAGTAATCTTCCTGCTCTACAAGCTTCAATGCAAAACTTTGTAAACTACTTAAGTTTTGCTGAACTTCTAAAACTAGAGGCTGGGGCACACGCTGAAAAGATAAAGACTTCTTTTAATCGTTCAGCTTACTTTGCTCCGACTAAAGAACTTGCACAGCTTGCTGAAGCATTTAATATCAAAATGCTTGGTGAAATCGTAAATATCAATATAGCTTACGACAAGTCTGGTAGAGTATTTAACAGAGATAAGAATATTGCGAAGAGAGTTTACAAAGATAAGACTCTTCACAATAACAAACTTCTTGCGGCAACTAATATGAGCGTAAGTGAAGCCTCACTTGGGATTCACCTCTTTGCAGTAAACGCTGTCTACACGCTTGATAAGGCCATGAATAGCTACAAGCCTATTTCTAAAGATTTTATGGGTAAAGTTGAAGGTTATGTTGACGATGTTAGAGACGATATTGAAGATAACTTCAAAAAACGTCTTAAGAAGAAGTTTAGATCAGTTTACGATAAAGTTTATGACAATGAAGGAAAGTTCACTCCTTTCAAGCTTTAAAGGTAAACGAATATTTGGTAAGATCTAATACATGATAAACCATATAATAGGGTCAGCGGTGCTGGCCCTTTTTTTTACCTCATCCCTGTATGCCTCCCCTATAAAAGTTGGAATTATAGACACCGGTTTTTGTCTAAGCGATAAGCCTAAAAATAGAAAGATTCATCGCCCATTTCTTGCGGCCGGAAAAATCCATATTGAGCCTTGTACCCTAGGTAAAGAGCATCCTAGGCTTCACGGTCAACTAGTTCTTGAACATTTCTTATCAGTCCTTGGAAATGAAAAAGACATTGAAATTTTTCCAATCGTAGTCTTTGACGATAAAGGGAGACAAAAGTTAGACTTTTGGAAAAAGGCATTAGAATACTCAAAGGGATTTGATGTTCTATTGATAGCCTCAGGCTTTCCTTACTATAAAAGAATCTCTGGACTACCAGAACTTGAAACTCTGAGTTTTGCTGCCTCAGGAACTAGAGAAAGTGGGATAAAAAAGAACACTTCTCTTTTCCCTCAAGTCCTGGCCCCCCATAGGAACCTTTTTCTTATTGGAGCTTACTCAAAATCCATTGGCTCCAATGATGCCATGGTTGATTCAAGAAGGATGTACCCTAAATATATTGATTATTTTTTTCCTGATTCAAGCGGCACAGAAAAATTAACGGGCTCTTCAAGGGCCGTCGCTACGGCCTTAGGAATTGCCCTAAGAGATTGCAAGCTAGCGAACTTAAAACAATGTATCGCTAAAAAGAGAAAGTATATAAAGGTAATTAATCAAAAAGAGCCCATAAGGACTTACTAAAGATTTATATTTCTCAGGTGAAGAAAATCTTTAGAAAAGTAAAAATCAGCTGGACTATTGCCGGGCTCCCCCTGAGGCACATCTCCAGAATAATAATTATACCAATACTCCCAATTGTCTCTAAAATCCATTTTCTTTGGGACTAATTTTTTTGCTAAGTAATTATTAAGAAGCTTTGTAATAAACTCAGAACAGTACAAAAGCTCCCTTCCTTCTAGATCAAAATTATTCCAAAGGTATTTTGAATCAAAAGGAAGACCTCGAAAATTTTCAGTATAATCTTTTGCCATACCTCTAGTGCTCTTTAGGTATTTAGCTCTAATATGAAGGGCCTTCTCCCCTTTTCTTCCCATACTTAAAAACTCATTAACTGAAAAGCTTTTTACTTCCCCTAAAGACTGAGTGACTCTCCACTTCCCTTCTATCTTAATCAGTAGACCTGAATGAGAGAAAGGTGCACCAGTTTCTGATTCAATATAGCGGCAGCTATAACAGTTTAAAGGGAGGAGGATAATATCCCCATTTCTCCATTCACTAGAAAATGCACATAAAGGAAGGAAAAGAGCTATAAAGACGAGTAATCTCATGTTTCTGCCAAGTTTTAAGGGCGCTGGTTCTTTGAAATTTAACCTAGGGAAAGGCTCTTGTTAATAGGCAATTTACTACTGATTCTAGGTATTTAACACATGAAGTTAAAATAAAGCTGAATCAAAAGCTCCCATCTGGCCCCAAGCTCTCTTATAATAATAAGGTATTGAAATAATGAATTTGAGGAAACGAATGCAAAACTTAAGAAAGACCTTAGAGATTCAATTTTTAGTAACCACAACAATTTCGTTGCTCTTCGTTTCTATCTTTTTTCCAAGTCAGGCCTTAGCGAATTGTTCTTATCCTAACGATCAGAGGATGGCCGAAAAGCAAAGAAACTGTACCAATGATTCAGCCCGCACTTGGATGTGTGAAATGAACCGCTGTGTAACTACGGCCGAGGCTCAGGGTCTTCGTGAAAAATTTAAAGAATGTGCCGAGCTAAAAGACGACACCGCAAGAAAAAAATGTCACGACGACTTCGCCCGTAATGAATCCAACACGACTTCTGGTAAAAAAGGTGCAAAAAAAGGCTTCTCAATGACCGCTGCCACTATAAACGGATTAAATGCGGCCATGCTATTTCTGTCTAACACAGGTAAGAGTCCAGGCGGACAGTGTATTTCAAGAAAGACTTATATGGCAGCTTCAATTGTCTCCGTTCTAGCTGAACTCTATATGATGATGATGGTTGATAAGAAGTTAAAGAAACTTCAAAAGAAGTATGAAGGTGAGCAGTTAAATGAAGAAGCTTATGCTGCACAAACGAGAGCTCTTCAATATCTAAAAGAAGAACAACAAACCATCGCTGATATGGCCAAAAGCCGTAAAAATGCCTACACCCTACAATTGGCCTTATATGGAGCTACTGCCGTCATTGCAACTCTTGAAGTTACGACAGGTATGACCTATGGAGTTCCTGCCCCCTGTCTCTCTAAAGACCAACAAGATAAAAAACGAGAAAAAATTAAAGAGGATAATGACAAGTTTGCAAAACAAAAGAAGGGCTTAGAAGATAAAGGTGCACCATTCAAGGCAGCTGAAGGAAAAGAACTTACTGCCGATCAAACAAAGATGAATGCCGAACACTCAAAAGCCTCTAGTGATTTAAAATCTGGGCAAGCGAGACAAGAAAGATTTGAAAGTGAATACGGTGATGGAAAAGAAACAAAAACCGCTAAGAAAGGAAAAAAAGGTGCTGATAAAGCTAAGGGAGCTTTAAAGAGTCAGGCGACTGGTGCTCTGGCAGGATATGCTGACATTCTAGGAACTTCTCAAATGATCTTAATCACTTCTGGTGTTTCAACTTATATTGCCTATAGTTTAAGAAAGGCAGCTTCTGAACAAGAGGCTGAAGCCAATGCGAATGTAAAAAGTGTTGATGAGTTAATTAGTAAATTTTCAAATGCTATGGATGGTTCTAGCTATTGTACGCCTGCGCAAAGAGAAAACTTAGATAATCCCCAGTGCTATTGCTATGAATCTAATGGCGATAAAAACATGAATAGAACTAATTCACAGGCCTGTGTGGCCCTATGGGCACAAAATGAAAGAAACTTAATGGTTGGGGCAGGTAGTTATACTCAAAAGGTGGCACCGAAAGTTAGAACTTGTATGCTTCTAAATGGACAAGTTGATAGGGCCTGTAAATGCCGTCAAATGATTAATAAATCAACAGGTGAAAATGCTTGTATGAAAGTGCCCATGGGGACAAATAACTTAGGTAGTATTGGTACGGCCCTTGGAGTTTCTGGATTAGGGGCAACAGTTGGAAACCTAGCTAACGGAAATTCTAATTTTGGCAATTTAAACAATAATGCGATCGGGCAGCAAGCCGCAAAAAACAGACAGCTGGCTGATCAGGCTATTGCAAAACTTAATAATGAGAGGGCCAATAATGGGCTTGCTCCAATCAGTCCTTTCAGTGAAAAAACCGCTGCAGTGTTTATGAAAGCTTTAAAAAAGCAAGGAGCCTTAAAGAATGCCCCCCCAACTGCAGGAGCCCTTGCTGTATCAGCGAGACCTTCTGGAAGTAACTTAGCCGCAGCTATAGATAAAGCTGAAGGAAAGTCTGGGATGACTAAGAACACTTTTATGAAGGGCGGAAAAGGTGCTCGTAAAAGTTCTGGAGGCGGCGGAGGTGACCAATTTGCTTTTCTTAACAACGGCACTGACGGTGGCGGAAAAGTAGCTGGTGGGTTTGCTTCTAAAAAATATAATTACAAAGACAACGATATCGTTAAGAATAAAGGTGTTTCCATATGGAAGGTAATCTCTTCTCGTTACGCAACCAGCGGTGTGAGAAGACTATTTGAAGACGATAAGAAATAAAGGCAAAGCATTTGAATCCAGAAAAATTAAAAGAGTGCACTGGAAGAACTCAAAATCACCTGGTCCAGCTGGATCAGGACTATCTTGTACATAAAGAAGTTCTGATTGCATTTAATTCCCTTAAGGAAGAAGCTGCTTTTGCTGGTTTTGATTTAACCGCTGTAAGCACTTTTAGGCCCTTTGAAGAGCAGCTTGAGATTTGGAACAATAAAGCAAAAGGAAAACGCGCCCTATTAAGTGATGAAGGTGAGCCTCTTGATTTTAATTCCCTAAGTGAAGAAGAAGTTGTTTTTCGAATCTTAAGATGGAGCGCTCTTCCAGGTGCTAGTCGCCACCACTGGGGAACTGATATCGATGTTATTGATAGAAAAGGTTTACCTGATGAAAATTACCGAGTGCAGTTAGTGCCTTCTGAATACGCCGAAAATGGAATCTTCGGGGGACTCTCTTCCTGGCTAGATCAAAGAATTAAAGACCGAGAAGCCTTTGGCTTTTACAGACCCTATGATACAGACCGCGGCGGCGTGGCCCCAGAGATGTGGCATTTAAGTATGCGTCCCGTAGCTAATGAGTACTTAAATGACTTTAGCTTTGAAGTCTTTGAAGAATTTTTAAAAAGCGACGCCTATGAAAAAATGGAACTTCGCCATATTGTCTTAAAGAATGCAAAAAAGATTTACGAGCAATTCGTCTTAAATGTTAATCTAAACTTTTGAAAAATCTGGTGTTTTAGCGAATTTATTTTTTCCTACAGAGTTTAAAGATTGTTAAAAGTACTTATGAATATAAGTGATAAAGATTTATTAACAAAAGTTTCCTTCCTCGTGAAAATTGAAAGAAGAGCACATTTTCACTTATTAGAACATCTTCAGGAAGTTCAGAGGAGACGACTCTATGCTGATCTCGGTTACTCGAGTATGTTCAAATATTTAACAAGAGAACTAAAATACTCTGAAGGAGCTGCAGTTCGTAGAGTTAATACTCTTCGTTTAAGCAATAAGGTTCCAGCTGTAAAAAAGTTAATACAATCTGGAGAACTAAGCTTAGAGGTAGCTTCTAAGGCTCAAAACTTTTCTCAAAACCTTTCCCCCACAAAGACCAAACAAATACTTCAAAAACTAAAGTTTAAAAGCAATGACGAAGCTAAACGAATTCTTAATGATTTTACTCAAGGCGACACCGCAGCGATGCCGCTTCGTGACATAAAAAAACCTATTTCGAATTCGCAAACTAGGGTTCACTTAACACTAGAAAATAAAACTTTAAATTTATTAGAAAAGTTTAAGGCCATAAAAAAATTCAACTCAGATGAGGCCTTATTATTTTTATTAAACTTAGGGTTTGAGGAGATAGATTCAAAAATACAAATAACAAAAAATTCAAAAGGCACTCAAGGGAGAAGTATTCCTTCGAATGTAAAAAAGGAAATACTAAAGCGCTCAAATTATATTTGTGAGTTTAAAGGATGTGATGAAATCAAAAACCTTGAATTTGAACATATCATCCCCTTTGCTAAGGGTGGCTTGCATACTTTAGAGAATATTAAACTCTATTGTAGGACCCATAATCAAAGAAGTGCGATCAAAGCGTTTGGTCAACTTAAAATGGATCAATACTTAAACTAAAGACTTTTAACACCAACGGCTCTTAACCAGTCTTGTTCAGGTTTAATAAGACTTCTTTCTTTTAAATCAAAGACCCCTATATCAAGCTCAAGCTCTGAGGCCAATGTTCCATCCTCTTTAAGCATCTGCTGATAAAGAACCATCACTTTTGAATTTTTCATTTCTTTAAAAACACTAGTGATCGTGATCTTCTCTCTATTTTTAAGTTCTCTTTTAAATTTTAAGTTGAGCTCTAGGATGACAGGACCAACTCCAGTGCTTTGAATTTTCTTAAGACCCCATCCATTCTTTTCAATAAAGTCCCATCTGGCCTCTTCATAGAGTTCCAAATAAGTGGCGTTATTCACATGCCCAAAAGTATCAAGGTGTTTTTCGATAATCAGCATAGGGTATTGAAAAGTGGTAACTTCCATAGTTTTTAATCCTTACGGGTTTTCGGCTTTTTAGGCCCAATCTGCCATCAATTTAAGGCAAAGAGGCCTTACCTGTAAACACCCTCTTGCCCCCTATGAGTCTCCTAAAACCAGCAACTTACCTCCATAAAAGCTCAAAAAACAGGCTAATTCGCCATTACTAAAGTTTTTCACTCAGGTAACCGTTAAGTAGACGTAAAATAGTATTAGAAACCAAAATTTGGACTAATTATGAAAACAAACATTCTACTTCTTTTCTCCTTTCTCTTTTTCAGCGCAAATGCCTTCGCTGGCTGCCCTGATGGATTTAAGCCAACTGACTATCCAGGACTTTGCTACAATGAAGGTGCAGATGCTTTTGTATATTTAGACGACCCAGATACTAATACTTATTTAGTTGCAACTGTAAAAACGAATGAAGATGGAAGTGTTGAAGTCACAAGACAAAGAAGTACGGGTGATGGTCCCCCACAAGCAGAAACAGTAACTCTTGCTGCTCCAGGGGGAGCACAAGGCGCTACCGAAATCGTTTACTTCGAAAATATTTTATCTTCAAAGGCAGATTCAATTACTGCCTGTAAGCAGCTAGGAAAACCTAAAGATAACGAAAATCCTACAAACGGTTTTACAAGTAACGACGAGAGGGATCCAAGCAAGAATGAGTGTATTGATTGTAAACCAGATACCACTCAAACTATTCGAATTTGCTATTCTAAAACAAGTAATAGAGAGGAGCTTGATCGAATAGCTGCCGCTAGACCTGTAACCACTCCTGGTCCACAGCTAGATGCATGTAAAGCAAAAAATTCAAATAGCGTTGCTTATCAAATTCAATCTGGTGAAACGACTTGTTTTAATGAAGATGGTCAACCAATTGACTCTGTAACCTCGGCTGAAGTTTCTGCAACTCAAGAGGCGATGGCCACTGCTGAAGCACAAAGAGTAGAAAGAGAAGCAAACGGTAAAGTTGCTGACGTTCAAAAGTTTTTGGAACAGGTTCAAAATGAAATGAAGACCGGAGATAAGTCTTTTTTAAGTGGTCTAGCATCAGGAATGAAGTTAAAAACTTCTAGTCAAATTCTAGCTAGTCCTAATAGCTTAATGGGTTATTGCGAACAATTATTAGATATTCCTTGGTCTCAGGTCGCGAATGCTGTCGAGGCAGGACAAGGTAGAGACTCAATTGCAAAGATGTTCGATACAGCCTACGTTAATGTTTTTAAAAAGTTACAAAATAGGCTTGAAAATATCTCAAAGTCGAATGAAGAAGATGGATTTGGAAAGAAAAATATTAACACTTCAATTTCAATTAATCTAACAGAAGCAAAGAATACGTTTAAAGATATCCAGCTTTGTACGGCCATGGCCTTTATGACTAGTAAAGTTGACTACGATGATGCTGATGCCCTTTCAGCTGAAGAAGGAGCTAGTAAAAAAACTTCTTTTGATGGAAAAATTGTAGCTAAGCGTTTCGGTGCCGAGACTCAAGACTTCCCTGCCTGTAGTAAGGCTATCAATGTTTACAATGGATTATTTATTGGTAAGCAGGCCATGAATATTGGTCAACAGTTTCAATTTCAAGAAGCCGCTATGGACGCAAAAGATACGGCTCTACAAAACCAGAACGATATAACTTCAGGTATGAAAGCTCAGCAAGAAATGGTTGATGAACAAAAGAAAATCATGGACGCAAGAACGGCTTTTGAAGGAGCCAAGGGTGCTACCCTTTGGGGGTTTTACCAAGGTATTCCTACGAGAGAAAGTATTGTTAATGAATGTAAAGGTAGTATGGGAGAAGAAAGTGGAGGTGCTGTCGCTCCCGTTGGCCAAGATACGTTCAACAATTATGTTGCTATTGTCATCAAATCTGCTCAAGACAATATTTCAGATAAAATTTCAAGTAGACCTGGAGAAGTAGATACCTCCGCTGTTGGTGAATCAGGAACACGTAGGAACTTTAATTTACCTACGGGAGAAGATCAAACAGACTCAACTGCGAGTACCATTTCGGGGCAAAGTTGTGATGCTAATGAAGAAACTATTTGTGCCCCTGCTGTTACAGATATTACAAATGAAAAAGTTTGTACAAACGCAGCTAATAATAAAAGAAGACCAACGGCTCTAGTATTAAACGAGGTTAAATGTAAGCAAGCTCTTTTTAAGGCCATGACCGATGCTGGTGTAGAGATGGCCACTAATATGCTGAAATCAAAACTTCTTGATGACCAGTCAGATAAAATTGGTGATGCTATTGCTAATGTAAAATCTTTTGATGAAGACAACCCTGCTCCTCAGTTTGAGGAACTTAATACGGATATCTGTCAGGTAGACCCAGCTGCTCCAGAGTGTGCGGGTGTTGACCCTGTCTTTGATAGAGGAAGAGGATTTTCAGGAAATGGAATTAATGTTTCTGGTTTTCAAAGGGCCGGAACAAATACAAGCTTAGGCACTCAAGCTGATAGAGAGTTTGATACTGGCGAAGATAGTGAAAAAGAAGGTCGCGGAAAAGGTGTTAACGGAATCGGAACAACGATAGGTGCACCAACAAATTCTACTGCTTTTACTGACAATATCCCTGGTGCTGCTGGCATGAAAAAAGGTGGCGGCGGAGCTGGCGGTGGTGGCGGTGGTGGCGGCGGTGTTGGCGCAGCAGCTTCTTCAGGTGGCGGCGGCGGCGGTGTCGGCGGTGGCGGCGGAAGTCGTAGCTTCTCTGGATCTAATGGAAAAAGAGTTTCATTTTCAGGAAGTGGAAAGGGGTCCCTATCTTTTGGTGGTGGCCGCGGTGGTCGAGGCAAAAGAAGTGGAAAGAAAGCTGGAAACCCATTTTCAAAGTTCTTTAAGAATAAAAAAGGGAAAAAAGGAAAAACTCTTAACTTCAGAGGTGTCGCCTCTGTTGGTAAGAAAAAAGATAGCCTCTTTGGCATGATCTCAAGTAGGTACAATGCTGTAAGTAAGGAAAGACTCCTCCAGTATAAAAAAGAGGAAGCTAATAAGTAGATTTAACCCCATCTAAATATTGAGAGAGAACTAAGGCCCCTCGTATGAGGGGCCTTTTATTAGGTCTAACCTACCGATATTACAATGTCATTTTCACGACACCCCGTGTAAATACTTCAAACTCAGCACCTTCAGATTACCTAACATGGTAAAAATAAGTGTTAATTAATTTTGAGGATGCCCATATGAAATTAAAGACCGCCTTAATTGTGCTCACTCTTTCTTCTGGAGTAATGGCCAGTGAAGTAGATAGTTTTACTGGAAGATTTGAGCCTCTAGAAGATTCTCTTGAGAAAGTTAATATCAAAGCCAACGACCTCCTTAAAAAAGGGATCCGCCTCGCAAATGAGGAAGGAAAAGGCTGTGATGAAAAAAGACTTTATAAGGTATTGAGAAAAAGGTTTAGAAATAAGTATACTGATGAGTTTTCTGAGTGGGCCTACCAGACCCCGGAACTAGATCGAATAATTACTCCTGTCACAAAAAGTATCTACCGTGACTGGACAGCAGCTCAAGCCCCCGTTCCAGGCGGCTGGGCCAGATGGGTCAAAGACCCCTCTGCATCGATGCTTTTAGTTAATGGTGAGTATATTGGTGATGATAAATTTGAGCACTTCTTTGGAAGTGGTTTTGCCTATTTTAAAAAGAATTACTTAAAGAAAAAGGGCTTAGCTGAAGCTCTTAAGCACGGTTTTAGAGCTGAAACAGGCTATATGGGTGCAACGACTACTGGAGTAATGGCCTACGGCGACCTAACGGCAAACTTTAATGGAATGCGTTTTTGGAATCATATGCTTCAGCAAAGAGAAGACATCCTTGGTAAAAACGTTGGACCATATATTAGATGCGAAAATAATCAGTGGAAGAAAGTTGAAGAAAACCCAATTGATTTTTCTAACTATATCGACGCTGCCTTTGATGAAGGAATTAACTGTTCAGCATTTAATGGTGAAAAACTAGTAGTAAAAATTAAGGCCCGTTTAAAAGAGCTCTCTAGAGATACTGGAATTGATCATAGCTGCCCTATGAATAAGAAAAAACTCAGAGCCGTTTGGAAGAAATATGGAAAATACTCTGCCTTTCTTATCAATGTTGAAGGGCATAGAAATAGACCTAAAATGAAGTTTGAAGAATACATGAGATTAACACCTGAGAAGGTAGAAGCTAAAACTGGGTTTAGACCTTAATTAGTCTCTCCCAACAAGACACTGGGGCCTTTCTGGGCCCCTTAAAATATTTAGACTCCACCCTAACCCTTTGAAATTTGATAGAATAAGTTGGCAGGCCTTTTGTATTATTAAAAGGCAGGAAACCCTTTTTCAGGGAATGCAGTGGAGGCATTATGAAAAAGACAATAACAAAGTCAGAGTCAGTAACTCTAGTATTCGACAGAAAAGATCTTTATATGGCCCTGGAAGGCTTTGTAATCGTAGGTCTATTCTTACTTATGTGGAGTTAGACTTTTTTAAAAAAGGTAGCTTGTCCTGAAGCTACCTGACCCGTAGGATTAAAGTCAGGAAGACATTAATCAAAAAAAGGCGATTCAAGGATGATGAACCAAAATCTAAAGAACATGCTCTGTGCAGAGCTATCCCAAACAGGCGCTTATATAGACCGCCTATTTCATGCCCTTTTCGAAGTTGGTGATGCTGGTCAAAATAAAGACTTCAAGCATGATCTCTTAGTAAAAGTTGAACAGCTAAACGATCAGTTCGCTCGTACATTTCTATCACAGGACTGCTCCCAAAATAGTCTAGAGATCGAAAGTAGTGCCTCGGCCCGCGTGGCCGTGGACAGAATCTTTACAGCTCTTCCCCTCTTATTGAATTCAGTTGGTAATCATAGTCCTTGGGTAGAAAAAACAACAACCTTTATTAACTCAAGCTATCAACTTGCCTTTCATATGCATAAATTCTTGAAGGATACGACTGAAATTGACGTCCAACTACCAAGACTTAATATTTTAGAAATGGAAGAAATTCCGGCGATAACAAAAGAGAAAAAAGAGAATTACACAAAAAGTTCACTAACTCTTATTCATACTGACTTTACAGACGAGGAAGAAGAGGAAGAAGAATTTTCTTATCAACTTTTTACTCTTCCCCTTGAATCAGTTAAAGAATTTGGTTTTACTAAAAATGGAATGCTTTCATCTTTGATTCAACAAAGAAAAAAGAAATACTCTGAGCTGCTTCATGCAGGTCATCAAGCTATTTTTGATAAAGAGTTTCATAAGGCCCTTAACCTTTTTAATCGTGCCTTAAATTATGTTGAAACGGCTGAGGTACTAACTCTCCTTGGTTGGACTTATTCGCTAATGGAAGATCTCGAGCAAGCTAAAAGCTATTGCCTAAGGGCCATTCAAGTTGATGAAAATTACGGACCTCCATACAATGACCTTGGGACTTATCTACTTAATGACGGACAAATTGATGAAAGTTTAAAGTGGTTTGATTTAGCTAAGAAGGCTATCAATTACCAAAATCGCGAGTATCCCTATATCAATGCCGGTCGAGCATGGATGCTCAAGAAAAACTTAACTCGTGCACTAGATGAATTCTCTAAGGCCCTAAGTTTAGCGCCCTATAATGAAGAGTTGCATTCAACAGTAGAGAAACTAAAAAAATCAATTCACAAATCAACCGACAAAATAAACCAGGCCGCTCTCTTGAATAAACCTAAATTACCACCTACTCTTCAAACGATAGATGGAAACAGGGAACAAGAAAATCCTGGGAGTTTAAACTAAGAAGGTTTTATGTCTATAGAGACAAGTGCCCTTAGCACCTATTTGAACGAACTCCTCATACCTGGGGAGTTTTCTGATTATGGACCTAATGGATTGCAAATCGAAGGCAAGCAAGAAATTAAGAAGATAGCTTTTGCCGTATCTGCAACAAAAGACTCGGTTCAAAAGGCAGTAGAGAAAAAAGCTGATGCTCTTATAGTTCACCATGGATTATTTTGGAAATTTCATGGGACAAGAACTCTAACCGGAACCTTTGCCAAGCGGGTTATTCCCTTGGTCAGAAATGATATTAATCTATTTGGTTATCATCTTCCTCTCGACGCAAATATGGTCGTCGGAAACGCAGCCACTCTGGCAAGAAAGCTCGGATTGAGCTTACTTGAGCCTTTCGGCGATTATAAAGGCTCTCCTACAGGTGTTAAAGGGGTTTTCTCTAAGCCGGTCAAAGCGTTAGATATCAAATCAAAATTAGCTGAAGTCTTAAATCATGAAGTAATTCACTCTTGTCCTGAAAACTCTCCAGAAATTTCTTCTATGGGCATTATCACTGGCGGTGCTAATAGTGAATGGGTACAGGCCCTAGGCCAAGGACTCGATGCCTATATAACAGGTGAAATTTCAGAACATGATTGGCATGAAGCGAGTGAGGGCGGAATTCACTTCTTTGCCGGTGGACACCATGCAACCGAGCAATTTGGAATTCAGGCCCTTATGGAAAAAATTAGAGATGATCATTCGGGGTTAGAAGTTTTTTATATCGACTCGAGTAATCCCGCTTAATAATTTTTGAGTTTTTCAAGTTGGGCATCTATACCAATATACTGTGGGTTAAGAGACTTTACTTTTAAAAGCATGGTTTTAGCTTCTTTATTTTTTCTTTGTTTTGCATATATTACGGCCTTGTAATAATACATTTCTGTTACCTGATCTGACCGGCTTAATATTCTATCAATAACTTCTTCGGCCTTAGAAAGCTCATTCTCCTGAATTAAGGTCAAGGCATAAGTTCTTAACAGCCTAGGACGATGAGAATATTTTTCCATTAAAGATTCTAAGCTTTCTTTAATAAACTTTCTTGATCGAGCCCTTATTTCTTTATCCATTTCTGTTTCGCCGGGCTTAACATGAGCAAAACTATTAATCAGCAAAGTGTTTATTTCAAAGAAAGCACCAACATGATCGATAAAAGGAGGTTTAGCCTCAAGTGTTTTCCACACTTTTCTATAGTTTCCATGGGCACCAATCATTTTTCTTGTTTTATTAAGTAAATTCACTTGGGAAAACTGCTCAAATGTAATGAAAAGAAAAATAATTCCTATTAAAACTTTACCGATCCGATAGGCCATATTTTTTGAATTTATGACAAGCTTTTTTTCTTCTCCAAATAGGAGAAAGAAAAACAAAAGAAGGAATACTGTGTCCACGAAAAAGGGCTGAGTTAAGCAATACAATGTTATATAAATAAGAATGGCCCACCAACCAATCTGATCCTCAAATGTTCTAACTCTTTTAACAACAAAGTAGATTAGGGCAAAGAAAGGAATCAATCCTAGTAAACCAAGTTCCCCTGCAATATTTAAAACAATCGAATGAGCATTTTCGTTCCAGGCATGTCCTTTACTTAGATAGCTAGTGTAATTCTCCCAGTAACCTTGAATTAGACCATGAAAACCATAACCTGTTATAGGTTTTTCTAGAAACGATTCGAAGGCCCCTTGCCAAATCCCTAAGCGACTAAAGTTTTTAGAGCGAACAATTATATCAGCTAAGACTGAGTTTTCACTTAAAATATATTGAGCGATTAGCCCAATCGCTCCCAAAAGAAAAAGGCCTATAGTGATTTTTAAGATCTTTCTTCCTTTACTAATTCCTACGAGTAGGGCGCAAAAGAAAAGTCCTCCGATAGCAGAACGAGAACCAAGTAGTAAAATTATTAAAAGAGAAATAGCTCCAAATCCAATTATGATCCATTTTTTATCAGAGAATTTTTTTCGGTAAAGATAGCTTAAGAGAATAGTCATCCCTAACCAGAAAGATAAAGGGTTAACATTACCAATCACATAAAAAATTGATTCATTTATATTTAAAGAAAAAAGAAAATTTAAAAAGACAATTGATGCTATTGCATAGCCACTATAGATAACACCAAGTGAAAAATTAGTTTTGTCCTCCCCTAAAAGTTCTTTTAGAAGCATAAAGCAAAGGAAACAACCTAAATAAAAGACAAGACCAGTACCTCTCCAAAACGGCCCAAAAAGTGAGAGCATTAAATCCGGACTATAAAATAAGGAAGAAAACCCAACAGCAAGAAGAGCTAACACTGACAAGCTGATATTACCCAACTGGAGGGCTCTGCTTTTTGAAACTTTTAACGAGAAGGCAATAAGACCTAGCCCAAGCCAAGCCTGCATAAAGAAAATTTTGGGATAAATAAAGCGGACTGTGACCCCGTTATATATAACGAATGAAATTGCCAGCAGTCCGAAGCACCAAATTCTTAAGAGTTTCTCCATGGAATAATTTTAACCTATTCCAAGAAAAGCTGCTACTTAAGAATTATTCATCACCTCTACGAGGTCTCTGTGAAGACTCACAACAACCTTGAAGTGGTTGCCCATCTAGATTCAAAATAATTTCGTACTGATATTGAAAATCAGACATTCCGTCAGAACAATAAGTTCTGTAGTCACCATCAGTTAATAGAACCACAGCACTAAGTTTTTTTCTTCCACGAAATCCTCTTTCAGCTGTAATACTTCTGACTGAAGTATCATTAATTGGTTTTGCTACTTTAAGATTTTTAAATGTTTTTAGATTTTCTTCACCATTAAAATCATTATAAACAACGGTCTTATCTTCTTCATTAATAGTTAGGCTCCAAAATGGCTCAGTTCCACCACAATTTAAAACCTCAGCTTGAACAGCTCCTGAAATTAGGGCCAAAAAAGCCACAACAACTAGATTCTTCATTTCTCTCTCCTTTAATAATTAGCTAAGATTAACTATCAAGTAGAGGGATAAGATAAAAGAGAGTTTGTAAGACTTACAGTATTTAACTCTTAGATTTCAGCAACTTAACTATAGCTCCGAAATCAAATACTCTAAAGTCGCATCTACGGCCGGGGACTGGGTCCTACTTTCTAAATAGGCCACTGAAATCGCATTTTGAAGTGGTTTTCCGCTTCCTTTGTATACGTGAAACTGATGCCCCATTTCTTTGAATCTTGTAAGAACATGGGTTGGTAAAATGCCTACACCAAAACCTGCTGAGATCATTTGGGCCATTCCTTGAACATCCATTAGTGACGCTTTTACTCTTCCTTGGAAATTTTGAATTTTTAAATGATGTTTAAACCAAGACTTTAAAACTGGAGCATCATCAATATAAGCGATAAAATCTAACTCTTCGAAATATTTTTTATTTCCAGAAACAGGTCCATGGGCCTTAACATAATCTTTAGAAGCACATAAATTTAAAGTTTCATCAGCTACTTTTTGAGATCGAATCTGTTTATCGAGACCAAAGGTATCAACAAAGGCAAAATCGAGCTGCCCTTTTAATATAAGTGAGTTCATAGCACTAGCATGTCCATAAACCATTTTAAAAGTTATACCAGGCTGCTTTGCTCCCCATTTCGCAAGAAGGGGTAAAATCACGTTATTGCCATATTCAATAGGTACACCAATGATGACATTCCCCTTTAGGCTAGGGTCTGTATTTTTAATATCTGCTAGAATCTTTTCAATATCATATAAACAAGAGCTCGAACCCTTAAAAAGTTCGTGCGCTTTATGAGTTGGGACAGGTCTTTGTTTAACTCTATCAAATAGTTTGACCTCAAGAATTTCTTCAAGATTTTTGATATTTTGTGAAACTCCTGATTGAGTCATATGCAGCTCACCAGCTGCTTTAGTCATAGATTTTGTTCTATAAACGCACTCAAAAACTCTTAACAAATTAAGATTTAAATTATCAATTATCATTTAAAACTATCCTTTTAACTTAAGAGACAAGGTAAGAGTAAACTTTGCAACAGGCTCATCTCCCTCTTTGCTTGGTACAGTAGCAATCACTTCGACAGGCATATTCATCCTTTCCCCAGAAGCAGCAACTTCTTGAACAAACTTCTCAATTTCTTTTCCTTGAGTGTTAGTAAAGATCGTATCTCCTTCAGCTCTTTTTAAAAACTCTGCATGAAAGTCTTTAAAGGAAAGAGCGATAGGTTTTCCACTTTTTCTAATATGCTTCATTGCAGTTAACCCGCCGGCGCAATCGGCTGCTGCACATAAGACTCCAAAATACATTGAATTGAGGTGGTTTTTAGTTCTTCGATTCAAAGGAACTTTAATCTCACAAACCTCATCGGTCATTTTCTGAACAGTCGGTTTGATAAACCAAAGAAGTGGAATTTTTGTTAATCCAAAAAATCTAATTAAAGCAGTATCCTTTAGCTGATCAGGCACTTGGTCCATAAAGGTACCTACCAATTTATTTACATTTTTCGTTACCGTATCTTTCATATTATTCCCTTAAGTTGCGCGATTCTTTCATCACCTGCGATGAGAGCCTTTTCATATGCATTATCTATTCCGAAATCCCAAAGAGACTCCAGTACTTTTTCTGTTACCCCAGCCTTTGAGGTTACTTGTTTTCTTAACTCTATGGCTGGGAGTTCTGAGTTTTTTAAAAGTTCCGCAGAACCAAGCAAGGTTTGTTTAATGGCCATGTTAGCCTGCTCATTTGTTAGTCCTCGTTTTTCTAATTCCGATGTTAGAATTCTTGCTAAGTCGAATAAATAGGCGGGTCCTGAGCCACTAAAATGAGTGATGCCGTCTATTTTATCTTCAGAATCTAAGACGATGGTCTCCCCAGATACTTTAAACATACTTTCTACTACTGAGCTCTGGTCGACATTACTAAAGTATAGAGCATGAAGCCCTTTTCCTATAATTGCTGGTGTATTAGACATAACTCTTGCAACAGACTTTGCCCCTAAAGCTTTTTTAATAGTGTCTGTACTTGTTCCCGCTAAGAGTGAAATAACCACAGAAGAGTCATCAAAAAAATCTTTATAAACTTTTGCAAATTCTTCAAATTGCTGTGGCTTCATCCCTAAAATGACAAAGTCAGTTAAAGGAATATTTTTTAATTCCTTATATGCCGTTCCGTTCTTTAACTTAGCAAGCTCTTCTGCTCGAATGTAGCTTGGGGTATAGGTATGAAATTCAAATCCTTCTAACTTTGAGACGACTGCGGTAGCTAAATTCCCACATCCTAAGACTGCTATTTTCATAAGTTTAGATCCAATGGCGCTCCATGCCTCATTGTATTAACTGCAAAGGCCCTTACCCAAACAAACTGCTCACAAATTCTTTTGAAATTTTCCTGTTCGGGGGAATCAAATGGAGTAAGCACTTGTCTAATTCGTTTTTCATCAACATCTTCAGCATGAAGGATCTCAAGCATTTCTTCTAAGGTTTCTAAAGGTCCATCAAAAATTAAACTACCAATATAGGGATCTTTTAAAGACTCTAATAGAGTTTCTCTACCAACGAAATGAACTTGAAACTGATTTGGATCTAATCCACTCTGAACAAAGAAGCCTTGAACTTTTTGCCACCATTTGGCAGCAACCTTATTCCTCGCAAAAACAGTCACTCCAGAACCAACACAAAGAGCACCAAGAACATTTAATAGATTAGGAAAGTAAGTTCTTCTTTCATAGGCCGTTACAACAACATGCTCTTGAACCAGAGAATAGTCGTTATAACTAAGCTGCCCAGGTATAATTCTATTTTTATGCTCTTTTTCTTGAAAGTTAGGAAGACTTTTTCTCATCCACTTATGGAAACGGTTTAGAATGACTTTATCGTCTCCATAAATCCCTTGGTATAGCGACTCAAAATTTTCAATCAGAAGTCCTGTTCCTTTATAGATGACCTTTGCTCTAAGTTGATTATCAATTTGAGACCTTCCAGCTAACTTTATTTTTTCATTCCCGGCTTCTTCATCCGGAGTTAAAGAAGAGTAGAGTGGAGTTTTAACTTTGGAATGAAAAGCTTGTAGATAAGATTTACTTCCGGCCTTAGGCCCTGTACCACTTAGCTTAAAGCCTCCAAAAGGTTCGATAGCAACTCGGGCACCTGTTATAGTCCTATTGATATATAAATTCCCACATTCTAGTCGTTCGGCCAGCCAGTCTATATCATCTTGAGATTGAGAAAAGATTCCTCCAGTCAATGCGTACTCAGTTGAGTTAAAAAGCTTAACAGCTTCTTCTACTGTATCGTAACCAATCACATGGACGACTGGTCCAAAAAGCTCTTTGACTGCGAATGACTCTGGCTCCATGGCCCTTTTATAGGGCACTTCTATCAAGGCGGGACCTACACAATAGCCGGGAAGGTCTTCATTAGTTCTATCCACGTGGACAATTGCCCCGGGTTCACTTCCGGCTTTTGCAACTTGAGTTCTAAGTCTATCTCTATCTTCTAGCGTGATAATAGGATTTACTGCTGTAGAAAAATTCCAGGCAACCCCTACTTTTAGGTCATGACAGGCTTCTTTGAGTCTTTCAATAAGTCGATCTTTAACTGAGTTATCCACGATTACGCGAGAACATGCCGAGCATTTTTGACCTCCGTGACCAAATGCCGAATATAAAATTCCTGATACTGTTTCGTCTAACTCCGCATTGGCGGTTACGACAACTGCATTTTTACCACCCATCTCAGTTATTACTTTAACTGGAATTTTAAGATCATAGAGTCGGTTGTGATAAATTCTTTTACCTGCAATATTGGAAATCATCATCCCGACTTGCTTGGAACCGGTAAAAACTATTCCCGCAACTCTTTCATGTTCTACTAAGGCCGCACCCACGGTTTCTCCCATTCCAGGAGTATGGATAAGGACGTTTTCAGGTAATCCTGCTTCGTAAAAAATATCTGTTAAGACTTGGGATATCAGTGGAGTTTGTTCTGCTGATTTTAAAATCACGGTATTCCCAGCAACTAAGGCTGCACTTACCATTCCACATGGAATGGCCAATGGAAAATTCCAAGGAGAAATAATGGCAATGACTCCTCTACTTCCAAATTTCTCTTCACCTCTATGAATCCATGCTTCTTCTCTGGCATAAAAGTTCAGGAAATCAATGGCCTCGTCTACATCTCCTAGAGCCTCTGGTATTGATTTACCGGCTTCATAAACGATTAAGGAGGAAAGCTCTAGTCTTCTTGCCAGTAAAATATCTGCAGCTTTGGTTAGAACGGCAGACCTTTTTATCCAAGGTAGTCCCGCCCATTCTCCTGCAGTATAGGTTTCATCTGAAACTTTTACTGCATTTAAGGCATCTTCTTTGTTTGCGAAATCAATCTCACCAACAACGAGGGAAGAGTCGGAAGTTGAAAGAATCTTTTTTCTATCTGAAGATTTAACAAAGGAATTTACGTAAGTTTTTCCAAGTAACCTATCTTTAAAATCTTCTAAGCTACCACTCATCCACTTTCTTTCACTATCAAGATAAGTAAGTACAGGAGGGATATTAAAATAGTCTTTAGTTAATGCTTGCTGCGACTTATCTCGAGTTAAAGAACCATATTCTTTCTTCTCAAGGTGAATGCTCATTGGTGATTTAATCTTTGATACTTTTTTATGGGAACGCATAATAGTAAGAACACCAACTTGTGAGGAGTTTTCCATTATCCTTCTAACCAAGTAAGCCATTCCAACAATTAAAGATCCAATAGGGACATAATTTCTCACAACCCAACCCATCTCTGCCATGGCCGTAGATAAGGCTTCATAAGTCATATGCAAACATTGATGTTCAATCGTGGGGGTATCTTTATAGTACCTACCTCTCAAAACTTCTGCGAAACAATGATCTGAGAAATTATGAGAGGCCAGACATAGCTGAATATGGGGATGATGCTCCATCGTTTTAACTATAAGTTGACGAAAATGAAGGTCCGTTTCTTCTTTATTTAAAAACTCTGGCGCATTAAAACTATGAGCATCGGCCTCGACCGTTTCAGCATCCCAATAAGCGCCCTTAACTAATCTGATAGGCATTGGAAGGCCGCGTTTCTTGGCCAACTCTACGATTTCTAAAAGGTGTTTATAAGCATCTCTCAAATAGGCCTGGACAACAATTCCCGTTGCTGAATAGTTGTGAAGGTCACTTGTATCGAGTAGGACCTTACTATAAATTTTAAAAACAATATCTCGGTAATGATAATGTTCAGCATCGATATTGATAAAAACTTGATTTTGTCTAGCAACTAATAAAATTTCCTTTAGTCTAGGGGCCACCAATTTGTAAGTGTAATCAAAGGCCTCAGGTTTAAAGTCACTACATAGGGCCGAGACTTTTATGGACACATGGGCGCGCTCAATCCCGGCGTCATTCTTAGAGCCCTTAATAATATGCATTCCAAAACCACGAATAAGCTTAAGAACTTCATCTTTGTAATGATCAGCTTCTTTTTCAGAAACAACCAGTTCACCTAGCTGGTCTAATGTCACGTCTCTTTTGGTTCTAAAAAGCTCTTTAAACCCAGCTTCAGCTCTTTCTATTGTCTCTCCGGCAATAAAACGTTTTGCCATAAACTTAACCGCTGTTCTTACAGACCAAGCTAGTGGTCCTGCTGGAATTAGCTTTAATAGGTAAAACTTAAACTTTATAAGCCAATAAAGATAACCTGGAAGAGGGCTCTCTTGCCCGCTCTTTTCAAGGAGTCTTGCTTTTTCATTATCCGTCAGAAGTCTCCTTAAGGCTTCCAACAAAATCCTTTTTACCTCATTACCAGTTAGGTCATGATCAAGAGATGGGAGTATGGCCAAAAACTTTAGTAAATGTATTCTAAGAAGAGCGTATTGAGCAGTTAGACCAAGTCCATAATCTGAAAATTTTTCAAATAGGCTTGGTCTATACTTATTAACTTTAATTAAAAGTTTTTCAACTAGCGCATTCGATTCATTTTCAACTGTTTTAAACCGTTCATCTTTTAATAAGTCTGGCAGAGCACCCTTGTATGTTATCCATTCGTATATACTGGGAAAGTCTTGAGGGTTTAAAAAAGCCACTTTTTCAGCGTGCTCTCTAAGCTCTACCAACTCACTGGGCTCACCATATTGAAGAAGAAATAGTTCCTCATTTAACCTTGGAGTATATACCCTCACCTCTTTATCTTTAAAAAAGAAACCTACTAAAAAAGGAGTCGCTTTAATTGAAAGCTGCTCCCTATAATCAGAGAAATCAGATTCAATTTGTGGAGTTAATAATTCTAAAATTACTGGATCAATAACTCCTTGGTCTTTTAGAAAAATATCAGAAAAACTTTTAGGAAAAAATATTTTCCAACCGCGATCATCTAGGTCGCAAGAATCAATTATGGGAGAAAAGCTCATTACCAAACCTTATAAAGTTAATGGCTAGATTAGTACTACAAGAGAGGTCATTTGTAACGACAAAGGGATGAAAACATTAAGATAAGGCCCTGAAATTAGGCAGTTAAATTTCGTCTCTTAGCTTTTCAGCAAGAATTTCTAAGGCATCCCCGAAGTCGTCCTGATTCACTGTCCTCGTTGCATGAACTCTAGAGGTTTCTACAAACTGGTCATGCATAGGCTTAACCTGACTATCAAATTGGGCCTTAACCCCTTCTGGGGTCCTGCCTCTTTCTACGACATCACGGTTAAGTCTTCTCTCAAAGCGTATATCTTCAGGGCAATCAATAAAGTAAGACCTATCAAAAAGAGGTCTTAGCACTTCTTGACTCAATAGTAAGATACCGTCGACGATTATGATTTTTCGGCAGGGAAACAAGATCGACTCAACCTTTCTTGAGTGAGTAGAAAACTCGTAGATTGGAACATCTACGGCCTTGCCTTTTTTTAACTCACCAAGATGCTTTGCTAATAAATCAAAATCTAATGAGTCTGGGTGATCAAAATTAACTGACCCTCCATCTTTATCAAATTTATCAGATTGATCGATATAGTATGAGTCCTGATAAATAAGCCCGCAGTTATGATCACCTAATTCTTTTTGAAGCTCCCTAGCGAAAGTAGTTTTTCCACTTCCGGACCCTCCAGCAATAGCAATTATAGTGCAGGCACTCATAATTTTTCCTCTCTAAGAAGTCTGGTATAGACGACTTCCAGCGTCCCCTAGTCCAGGTAATAAATATCCATCTTTTGTAAGGCCTTCTTCCTTAGCTACAGCATAAACTTCCACGTCAGGATGAAAATGATGAAGTCGCTCTAGCCCCTCATTAGATACAAGAATACAAAGCATCTTTATTGGACCAACCTCATATTGCTTTAGTCGATCAACACAGGCAATGGCGGTATCTGCCGTGGCCAATAGCGGGTCGGCCAAAAGAATTGGTCTACTTTTACAGTCGTCAGGAAGCTTAAAGTAATATTCAACAGTGTTTTGAATAAATTTATCTCTGTAAATTCCTATATGACCAGCGGAGGCAAATGGCAGCATAGATAATAATCCATCTAACATACCGTTTCCTGCTCTCATAATTGATACGATAATTGGTTTTTCTTCAATCCTATCAACGTTGGCCGTGGCCATTGGAGTTTCAACTGTAGTGCTACTTGTATTCATTTCTCTTGTGGCTTCATAGGCTATCAATCGACTCATTTCTTTGATAATCGATCTAAACTCTGATGATCTTGTCTCTTTATCTCGTAAATATCCTAACTTATGTTTTAAAATTGGATGTTCTACTAAGTGAAAATTCTTCATATCTTCTTTCCTTTAAAATACTGTTCCATCTGATTTGAGATTAAGTGGCGGTCCGCCATCTTGTCTTAACTCTTTTGCTGTTCTTCTTCCTGCCCACCAGGTTCCGCCTTCCAAAACTTTAGCTAACGGAAACTCAAATGGCTTTTTCCCGAGGGCCTTTTGCACATGAGTTCCAACTCGATCAAGAAGCTGAACTGTTAAAGCTCTCCACTCAATAATAAGTTCGCTTCCTGGTTCATGCTCTACTTTTAACAACTCTGGATCTTTTAGCTTGATAACTTCCTTATCTAAAAAGAGTCCACCATTTCTGTATTCAGCGAGTCCCGTCAATTCTTCAGCTCCCCAAACATCAACTTCTGCCTCTAGAATCGGTTCTACCATTGAATAGGTTAACCACTGAGAAAGCTTATGAAAGGCTACTAAGGAATCTAGTGACTCTGAAGAACCAAGAGCTGAGTGATGCCAAACATCACCAAGATTAACTTTCCCAAGGTGAATTCGACCAGGCCAAATAGGACCGAGTCCCAGCAGAACAGCCTTAAGTAAATCTTCTGCTTTAAACTTCATTCCATGCTTATCAATTAAGTAATCAAGAATATTTCCAGGTCTGGCATCCTTAAAGAATTCCTTATTTTCAACTAAGGTTTTTCCTAGGCTTTTAAGAAGACTCAATCTTCCTTCTAAACCTATAATTGGATTAGAATCTGTAACCTGAAAACCTTTTACTAGGTCATCAGTAGTCAAACTTAAAAGTTTTTCTCCATCGACCCGGTAAGGAGAATCTTCACTAGAGAAAAGTCCCGCGTTAAACATATCAAGTGAAGCGATAGCCAGTCCTTCTGAGCGTGAGTATTCCCCGCCTCCGATTCCGGATGAGGGCTCTTCATTGTATCGCCAACCCATACCTGCTCCGGCATCAAGAAGGACGGAGGAAATAACAAGATCGAGCTTCAACCTAGCTTTTTCTAATTTATCCAAAGATATAATCTTATCGTTTAGCGCTGCGACCCTATGATGACCGCCAACATTAAAGTGACCCCATCTTGAGTGAAATGGAATATCTAAGTCTGGGTAGTTATCTTGAATAACTTCCATAACGAACATAGCAGTCTCTTCAATCTTAGATTCATCAAGCTCAAAATAGCCTTCTCCGCTCAGGGCGCGATTATATAATTTTGAAGTTCTCTCCCTAATGGCCTTAGGACTAAGAAGAAAGTCTATATCTTCATTTGTATATTCAAAGCTCACTATTCTTCACCATCTTCAAGTTCACGACCTTGCACTTTATCAAGCCCCTTATCGTCCATAACTTCTTCTTCAGTGAAGTAACCTGCTGCTTTTTTTGCTTCGATTTCAACTTGGGCATCAGCAGGTACCAATTCTTTTGGGATTGAAAGTCTATTAACGACTTCAATTCCTGAACCGACGATGGCATCGTATTTCATATTACTCATTGAATGAAGATTATGAATTTTCTTAATTCCAAACCAGTTAAGAACGTCAGGCATAAATTCTTGAAATCTTGCATCCTCAACTCCAGCAACACATTCGGTTCTATAAAAATAATTTGAGGCCGAATCACCACCCTCTTGTCTTTTTCTGGCGTTATAAACTAAAAACTTAGTAACTTCACCAAGGGCACGTCCTTCTTTTCTAAAGTAAACAATAAGCCCAACGCCACCTCTTTGAGCAGTTCTTGCCGCATCTTCAATTCCATGAGTTAGGTAAGGACGGCAAGTACAAATATCAGAACCAAATACGTCTGATCCATTACACTCATCATGTACTCTACAAGTAAGTTCTACGTCTGGGTTGGCCAGATCATCTGGGTTTCCAAAAACATAGGCCGTACTTGAACCAATTGGGGGAAGAAGGACTTTTAAATCTGGTCTTGTGACTAGCTCTGGAAACATTCCCCCAGTCTCTTGGAAGAG
Source organism: Halobacteriovorax sp. (assembly GCA_002720865.1). GTDB lineage: Bacteria > Bdellovibrionota > Bacteriovoracia > Bacteriovoracales > Bacteriovoracaceae. The sequence continues at coordinate 48,752 of PBIO01000009.1, read as the reverse complement.
AACCTTTCTAAGTTCTCCCTCTTCCATATTAAATCGTTTAGCGATTCCAGGAAGGTACCAAACCGGTTCAATGGCGACTTTCGTCACTTTGATATCGCCTTCTTTAGTCACTATTTTTCCATCAACCGGCAGACGACCTTTTTCAATAGCCTCTTTAATCTCCATAATCCCTAAGCGGGCCTGGGTAACGGCGATAGTTGGTCTTACATCGATCCCTTTATCTATATAATCCTTATAGTGCTCATTAATTTGAGCTCCCCAAGGATCGATAGATACTAATTTTTCGGGGTCTTTCCATGAATCATGAGGTCCAATGACAGTCGTCGCGTGAGTGTTCACAAGATCGGCAACATGGTCTTGAGGAAAATTTCCTGTGGCAATAGAAAGAGCTCTATAAACCGTATACGACCCACTATGAGTACCAATTGCATTTCTATTTCCTTTGTCTGAAATAGTTGCAACGATAGGCCCTCTTTCTTTTGGGTTCTTAGCACCCCAGTGAACAGGAATACTTTCTTTGTAGATTTGATTTGAATGGCTGGTTAGAACCACATGATTTGTTCTTTTGATTTCTTCTTTCATAATATTTCCTTAACTCATCCAGTTAGAATCTTTTTGTGATTCCCACTTCGTCGTGACTTTTTTCATGTCACTCCAAAAATTTAAACTATTCGTACCTGTAATATCTCCATGACCGAACTTGGAGTGATTAACTCCTCCAAAACTAAAAGGCTCTCTAGGAACTGGTACTCCAATATTAACTCCCACCATTCCTGCACTTGCACTCGAAACAACTTTTTCTGCCAAGGCGCCATTGGTGGTGAAAACGCTACAGGCATTTCCATATTCATTTTCATTTTCTATTTTCATGGCCTCAGAAATCGAAGCTACTCGAACTATTGAAATAACGGGGCCAAAGAGTTCAACTTTTGAAGCTTCTGAACCGGGATCAACACCATCAAGAATCGTAGGTCCAAGCCAATACCCACCTTCAAAGCCTTTAGGTGCTTTTGCTTTTCTTCCATCAAGAATAATTTTAGCACCCGCTTCTTCAGCTCGACCAATGGCCTGGTTTAAAAACTCGACTTGCTCTTTAGTTATGATGGCCCCCATCTCTTGACCAAGCTCCAACGAGCTCGCTCGGGCCACAATAGCGTCTATTTGCTTTTGAGTATCACCAACTGCTAGTAGCACCGAAGCGGCCATGCAGCGCTGACCAGCACAGCCCGTAAAAGAATCACTAATTCCTCGTCCTGCTATTTCTGGGTCTGCATCTGGTAAGAGAACAATATGGTTTTTAGCTCCCCCGAGGGCCAGGACTCTTTTTCCTAGGGAAGCAGCTCTAGCATAAACCAACTTGGCCACTTTTGAAGAACCAACAAATCCAACTGCTTTTACTAATGGATGATCTATAATGGCATTAACAGTTTCAACTCCGCCATTTAAAATTGTCAGAACTCCATCTGGAAGACCTGCTTCTTTAAAGGCCTCTCCAATCAAAAGACTAGTTAACGGTGTTTTCTCAGATGGCTTCCAAACATAAGAATTACCCAGGGTAATGGCAATCGGAAGAGTCCACATGGGAACCATTGCCGGAAAATTAAAAGGAGTAATATTCGCAATCACTCCTAGGGGTTCTCTTCTGTACTCGCAAAAGACTCCCCTTGAAACTTCCATTTTAGCGCCGCTATCTAAGTTTTGTAGAGAAATCGCATACTCAAGAACCTCAATTCCTTTTAGAATTCCAGCTTTTGACTCTCCAATTGTTTTTCCATTTTCTATAGAAACGACTCTGGAGATTTTATCGATATCTCTTAAAAGAATTTCTCGAAGCTTAAACATAACTCCGGTTCTTTCTTTTAAAGGAGTATTGGCCCAAGCTTTTTGAGCTGAATTGGCTGCCAAAATGGCCGAATCAACAAGCTCAGTATTAGCAGCTTTGCCTTCCCCAACAATGGTTCCAGAATAAGGGCTGTGAACATTATAAGTTTCACTATTCCCAGACTCCCATTTGCCATTGATTAAGTGGGTAACCTCTGTCGGCTTTTCGGGGACTTGAATATCATTCATATATTTGCTTCCTCTCTATAGTAATTTTGGAAAGAGGAAATTTTAAGACGTAAGCTCTACAAATGTCTAGAAATAGTGGACATTAAATGCGCCGCAACATAAATAGGGCTTATATTTGTTATACACTGCCTCTTTCGCAGTTGCCTAAACCAGTGGTGATTTGTAGAAAACCTTAAAATTATTATCGTTTTGAGGATTCTATGAAGTTTTTATTGCCCATACTTATTGTGCTTTCATCCATTTCCATCAGCTTCGCCGATAGCCTAGAAGATAGCCCTTCAATAGCTAAGTGTAATGAGGAGCTAAAAAGATGTACCTATGTGAGCCAAAATATAACGGCAAGGGCGCTAGTTAGTCGCATCAACTCTATTATGTTTCCAGGTTCGATTCTTACGCCCGAAGAAGGATATATAAATGTTGAAAGCTTAAAGAAATTAAACTTTTGGCTAACTAATGAAGAGCTAAAAACAAGGTTTATCGCCTTACTTCCTCTTCTTGATTCATTCGAGGAATTTAATCCTTCAGCACTAGTTCAACTCACCACTGAAATTTACTCTGTTTCAGAAAAGGGCTTTAACCATATGAGCGCCCAAATTGCTTCTGCCACAACAGATACAGGAGACGCCACTGATGTTGTTCTCAATACTCTAGGTGGAGGAACGATTGATCTGGCCCTTAAGCTTGGTTCAAATCTTTTAGGAAGTGTCCTTGGGACAAGAGTTGCCCGCGAAGAAGTTTCTCAAGTTGAAACTGTTACTCAGCTTATACCTAATATGGCCGATATTAATTACTCTCATGGATCAACTGTATTTGTTTCACCTACTCCAGGGATAGTTAAAGAAGCTAAGGCCGGATTAAATATTGGAGGAACAGTTTCAATTAATAAATTTGATTCAGAGCTAGTTGTTCTAAAAAATTATAATTTTAACTATGGTGTTATCAATCCTTCCATTGATGGAGAAGTAACAGCTCCAGTAACTTTACTTTCAATTCAAAACCCTCAGCTTTATTTAGTAAAGGACACGTCAACAATGGTGGTTTCTACTCATACAGTGAGAGAAGAAAGCGGTCGCGAATGGGGCTTAGGTCTATTTGGAAGAAGTAAAGATAAGCTAAGAACTAAGCTAATGGTTGTCACGAGGGCCACGGCCTATAGTTTTCAGGACTATATCAGACAATTAAAAAAGCTAAGAAGACTAGACCTACATAGAAGTTTTAGTGAGTTAGAGATTAACAATTTCCCAGGAGATAGCATCTCAATGGGAACCGTTTTAAAGTCGGTAAAGCCTTATTCACTACAAACTCCTTCAGGACAGAAAATCCTTGGAATGAAAATTGATAAAAGTTTCGCCAGAAAAGATAATATTAAAAAGAGTATTGAGGTTTCAATTAAAGGCGGCGGAATTAAACAAGAGGCGATTTTAACTTTAGAAAACTTAATGCTTTCGGGAATTAAATTCAATCCCCTAGGTCTTAGGTACTTAGATAAAAAAGTAATAAAGCTAAAAGTCGAACTTAAGCCTTTTAGAGGTTCAAGAACGGAAAGAGTAAAGCTAAAGCTATACTACAATCCAAGAACCAATAGTTTTATACAGGAGTAGGATTGAAGCTGCTTTGCTCCTTAATATTTTTACTTGCGAGCACAAGCTTATTGGCTGCTCCAAAGTTACCTAGAGTAGCCTTTGGAGTTGATGATCTCATCAAAGAGTTCAGAGGCCCACTACAATTAAAGATCTCAGAACTATCAAAGAATTATATCGTCCATAAGAGCGGCTACCATGCCTCTTATAAAAGTCATACAAATGTAAATTGTCTTTGGTCAGATATACCTGGCGGCGAAGTTTTAGCTAAAGTTCAAATGAACTTTAATCTCTCAGAAAATACCCTTTCTGAATCAGCCTATTATACTGGATGTAAAGACCAGCTTAATCTAAAAGAGCTAGTCGTTACAACTGGTACAGAGCTTGCTCCCATCTCAAAAAAGCAATTCTTTAAAGGTGAAAGAAGTTTTGATCTTAAAAAGAATGAAACCTCAAAACTCTATAGACTACTTGCTTGGGATGATGTGGAGCTATTTAGGCTAACAATCAGAAGAACGGTGAATGGTAAGATTGCCGAGTTTTTTATTAGAGAACAACGCTTTATGAACGCCACTTATTCATTTAGTAATGAGCAAAGCCGAGTTATCTATACCTTTTATGGCTACAATGTTAGCTATACCAGAAAGCACTCTCAATGGTCTATGAACCGCGGCCGCGCGTCCTATGCCTTAAAAGTCATTGCCAATAATAGTGGTGTTTCACCTTTTGTTTATTTAAACTCCGACAACACCCCTATTGCAGCGGCAACTTTTCAAAGATTTTTTTCTTTTAGCGTATTGCAAGGAACCATTGCGAGATTGGCAGACTTTATCAAATGGCATAACTGGATTTTTCCAACGACAGAATTTCAAGCAACCGGTGTTCAAAACTCAAGGTTCCTAGATGAGCTAAGGCTGACCTTCACAAGATTACTTAGCAATACGGATCTCAACTTAGTCAGAAACCTAATACAAGAATATATAAAATCAATTGAAGAAGGCTTATTAAAGGTTATCGATAATAGGCCAAAAGAATGAAGGTCTTTTTAGTTTTACTTCTCTTCTCTACTTCTTTATCAGCTTCGATTCCAAATGAGCTTCCTAGCCAGACAAATATAAACTCCATCCTTTTTAGAGAAATGAAATCCTATATGTTTCAAGTTCTTCAAAAAAGTCAGATTTTTAAGCTCAGTGAAAAATGCCAGTTAATTAAGTTCAATAATCTATCCGTTCCCCACTCAAGAAGAGAATTAAAATTCTGTCTTGAAACCCAAATTATGGAAGGAAAGATTTCACAAACATTAAGAGTCCAGTCCTCAAATCAATTCGCTGGCTCTTTTAAGTTAGTTAGAACCGGTAAAAATCTAAGTCCCCTTAGCCTTGAAAGATTTTTAAGTTTTAATCTACCTGAGAATAAGCATGGTCAAAAATTAGAGTTCTATTTTGATCATTTTAGCTTTGCCATTACAAATGATCTTCGTACACTACCCTTTAAATTTGACTCTTTCTTACAAATTAAAGGGTTTCATATAAATATTTACGAAGATATTCAAAATGATGTTCGGTATAGGAGTTATCTTTTGACTTGTGATGACTGCCACGGAATTCCTGTTCTTAAAGTTCAGGTTGATCAACAAAATATCAGTTACTATACAGGAATGGATGTTGGAGAAGTGACTCCAGCACATTTTAATCAAATGCTCGCCAATTTTATTGTTATTCCTTTTTCTCAACTAGGAATTCAAATTAGGGATAATTTAATTGAAGAGCTGAATTGGCCTAGAATTTAATAAAACTTAAAAAATGACATAACTTTATCTACTATCGAACTTGTGGCCGGATTAAAGCTCATTAAAAAAAGAACCACAGAAGCACTAAAGACTAAAGCTAAGAAACCTATAAAAATAAGGGCTGACTTAGGAAGCTTTCTAAGCTCTCTTCTATGCTCCATCTGACTCTGCATAAAGTTTTGTCTAGCAATAAACTCTTGCTGCCATTGCTCACGCTCGGCTTGCCTTTGCTGCTCACGCTTTTGCTGATCCTCAGAATTTTTCTTTTTTGCTGCATTGGCCATAGTTCTGCTCCGTAACACTTATCGGATAAATTCAATAAAACTCAATATTTGACGACGCGTCCATTGGCCCTTTACAATAGATTCATGGGTAAATTATGGATGATTCTCTCCCTTTTCTTTTGCACTTATACTAGTGCTTCTCTTTACGATATCAAAGACTTAGAAGTCCTTGAGGCGAATAAGTCTTATAAAGAGTTTTTAGATCATGCACTTGATGTAAGGCCCGCAGAAAGAAAGAAGCAGTGGAGAGAAATGGTCAACAATATGTCCGTAGGTTTTATTAAAGAACAGCTTAGGACAAAAGCCTTTAATAAGATCAACTTTGACTATATTGAAAATCTTAACCGCTGGCCCACCCTTCAAAAAGATTCCTATTTTCAGCATAAAAGAAAAGAGTTTGCACTTCATTACTTAGATGACTGTTTAGGAAAATCCTGTAAGTCGGATTTAATGGGCTTTTGGTACTCTACTCAAAGGCAGGATGGAGAGCTGGCCAAGAAACTTTCAATTATCCTTAGGCAAAAAGACCCAAAATCTAATATAACTCCATTCCTTTCAGTTATTGGACACGACGACTACGCTCTTTATCACTGTAAAAAACCTTGGATTCAATCAGAAATTTTCTCACTCGTAACAGAACCTCTTCGTATGGAAGAAGAGGATAAACTCAAAAAAGTTTTAAATAACTTAGTTGGAAAAGAATGCTGGAAATCATTAAGACCCATAGTTCATCAAGCTCTTATTAGAGGCCCGGGCCTTAAGCAAGATTACGCTTTCGCCCTACTTAAATCTCGTGGTGACTTGTCTCAAGAATGGATGGATTTCTATTATACATCTTACTTTTTAGGAAGCCCGGTTCCAGGGAATAAGCTAAATGCTTCTTGGAATACAATTAAAGAGCTAGGGCAGAATTTTAATCGCAGAGTAAAAGTTTTAAACAAACTTAAAAAACTAGACCCTCTTCCGGGAAAACTTTTTTCACTTATTGATAATGGAAAGAAGAACACCTTGATTAAATACTTTAAAAAGAATTTTCCAGAGTATATTGATCATTACTCAAAAACTTGCCTTAACTATTTACAAGGAACTGTTTCTTTCGCCAATGGAAATCCTACCCCCGATTGTGATAACCTCTTTGCTGGCAATCACGTTGAAGATAGGATTCGAATCAAGCACTCTGCTATAAAAAAATAGGTGCCAGTTACCTTTTGGGACCTATCGTGTCATTAAAGTTGATAAGACAAGTTAATTCCAGTCCCCAAATTATCCTGTTGTCCAGCGATAGTATCGAAAGTCGTATAATTTAAAAAAGGACTTATTGTTGTTCGTGATCTAATAATACTAATTTCGGCTCCAAATTCTCGTCCTGAGTTTTCTAGAAGAAGATTCCCACTTAACTCTAAGGCCATTTTATTTTTGCCTAATTCACTTAGAATAAAGGCTGTCCCTAGTCCCACTTGGGCAATGGCCTTTTTTTCTAAGCTAAGTTCTATATCTGTTAGCTTATTCGCTACTAATCTTTCTTTTAGACCCCCGTAGAGTCCTATTAAAATTTGATTTTTATAGAGAAACTCATTTCCAAGAATTGCGGAAGCGAGATTTTCTCCATCTTGCTTAACGGCAATATTTTTTTGCTTATACTTTATCTTATCTATCCCTAACTCAAGGCGGGCCTGATACCAATCAGTTCCCTCTAAATAGATATTACCTGTAGCACCAAAGCTTAAGTCTGAATTAACTGTTTTGGTTAGCGCAGTACTTTTCTTTTGAACTCCGAGTGTGGTTACAAAAGCTCTTGCATCTAAGGCAAAATCCCATTTCGATTTTTCAGCGGAAGCGCTTTGAAGTGTTCCAGTTAATTTATTTTTCAATGTCGCTGCTAATTCTAAATTAACTTCATCAGAAGTATTTGTATCTCCTAGAAAAGGAATCGCGATCTTTTGATTAATCAAGATTAAATCAGGATTGGTTATTTCCTTATTGGCGGTTAATAGTTTTTGAAGGTTTCCATCATTTCCGTAAATCGGTGCACCTAAATTCTCTTTAGTAATACCAGAAAGCGTCTCTCCCTTTTTTACTTCGTGAATTTTTTCTGCTCCTAATAAAGGGGCTGATAGTAGTAGTGCTGCGATAATTCCTATTCTCATTCTCATATCCTTATTAGTAATTAAAAGTCTCCATGACTTGTTTCAGGCCATTAAAGAGCAAGGATTATGCCAAGATAAGCCCCCGTTTTTTCATAAATAAAAAGGTACCAGGTACCTTTTGGGACTCACTGAGTCAGGCCAAAAGGTTACTGATTAAAGAATCCTTCCACATGGATAAGTTCGTCTTTACCACCTAGTTCCTTAACTTTGGCCTGGCAGTCCCTTACAAAATCAGGATTGCCTGCGATATAGACGCTATAGTTTGAAAGGTCCGGATAGAGCTCCGGGAGAATCTCTGGAATACGACCTTTTAGGCCTTCCGTGTTTTCATCACCGGTTAAGGTGTATCTAAATTTAAAGTTTCTAAACTTGCTTGAAAGATATTTAAAAAGCCCTGTTTCAAAAAGATCATTTTCAGTTCTTGCCGAAAATAAAATTGTCGCCGGCTTTCTAAAGCCCCCTCTTAATAGAGCGGCTGAAGCAAGAGAAGTAATTGGCGCAAGACCTGATCCAGAAGCTAAGCAAAGAACTGGAGTATCGGCCGTTGGATCGCCTATAAAAGTTCCATAAGGACCATCAACAACTACGGACTCACCGACCTTTAAGTCTTCATGAACCCAACCACTAGTCTTTCCTTCTTCTACTTTTGTTATATAAAGAATGACTTCATTATCAGAGTTTGGAATATTTCCAATGGAGTAATGGCGTTTAGGTCTTTTTCCATCAATATCGTTAATACTAATATACTGACCTGGCCAAAACCTCATAGGCTCTCTACCAAGAGGTCTTAGTCTAAGCTTCACTATATTATGAGTGGACATGCTTTTTTCAAGAAGAACAAAACGCATATTCTCTTTCGGTGGAAAAAGTTTCACCCCACCTTCTTCATCACTAAACTCTATCTCAAGAACATCGCTTTGAAGCTTGGCCATGCACATAAGACCATAACCTTCTTCACGCTCACTCGGGCTCAAGGCCATATCAAGAACAAGTCCCTGGTCAAACTCTCCACTTCTAACTTTTATTTTACATTCACCGCAGGCACCGGCACGACAATTATTAGGAAGCACTAGCCCAGCCTTTTCTAAAGCGGTTAAAACAGTTTGCCCTTCCTCTATAGGAATTTCTTTTTCAGATGGATAAAGTTTTACAGTCTTAGTCATAACTTCTTAGAAAACTGGAATTATGTCTTCCATGTCGACATCACTAATCTCTTCGCCTGTAATACCAACTTCAGGAATAGCAGGGAATGGAATATTGTACTTATCAAGAACTCCTTTAAGATTTAAAATGGCTGTTCTCCAATTTTCCTTCTTTTCATCGTAAGTTGGAATTCCAAAGCCAGCATTTCTAGCGATCTCTTCAGCATCTCTTTGAGCAGGAATAAAGTCTTTTGGGATATCCCAAAAGTCTTCTGGTGGTTCAAAAAGAATTCCTGAGAGAAATAAGTACCCTGCCCTAATCTGTTTTGTGATTGTGGGTACGTCAGAGACATCAAGTTTTGGATAATCTCTTTCCATTAAACTCATACAAATGGCCATGTGGCGGCCTTCGTCTTTTCCAATATTCTTAAAAGCTTCTTGAAAAACCGGCTCACTACAACCGTTGGCCATCTGGTGGAAAATAGTTGAAGAAGCAATTTCTCCCATTAAAAAAGAACTAAAAAGTACGGCTAAAGAATACTTTGGAACAGCCTTTCTATAACCTGTCCAATAACGGCCTCCATTGAAATAAAGCCACTGGGCATTTTTCTTACAACGTTTACCAATTTCAGTTTTTGGCTCGTAAGTAAGTGGGTCCGTATGATCTAAAAGTTTTGTAATGAATTTTCCGCAAACAATTTCATGGTTCTGCTCGTCTCTAACCACAGAGAAGAAACATCTTCTCACAGGATCTTCTTCGTGAACCTCGTAACATTTAATTAAGGCCTCTGCGAAAACGGGAGGTGCTGAAGCATCAAAGACAGAGAGAATTGTCCACCAGTAAGCGATAGACTCTCTTTCTTCCCAAGAGTAAGAATCGACATCAAAGGTATCCCAAGGAAGTGATTCCGGGTCCCAATAATCTCTAGTCGAAGACTTAAAGATCTCTTACATCTTTTCGGTTTCGCTAACCCAACTTAGAGGATAGACATTTGGCTGTACCGTTTCAGGTGGAAGTTCCATCGTATCTGAAAAGCGTTCTTTACCACTCATAATTTGCTCCAATTTATTTTAACTGCTGGAAACTATATAACTTAGAACCCCATTTTACCATCTTTGTGCACTATGACCGCTATCAGCATTTCTTAGACAAGAGGAATAAAAAGGGGCCCTAACCCCTTAAGAAATAAGCTTTTTACCTTCGGCCGTAGTGTAAAACTCTTTAGCTGCTTCGTCATAACTAAAAAGAGTTGTTAGAAGTGGTTCTCCCCTATCTGAAATTCCATCAACTGTAGCAATATGAGAGATTACTCTTTTTCCTGACTCAAGGCGTTCTTGAAAGATAACAGCGTCGATACCACTATGAACATGATATTTTATTTCGTTAATCCCAATACCAAGTTGTCCCATTAAACAAAAGAGCTCGCACTTCTTAAGAGCATCACTTACTCCTTCCGCGGCGATAGTTCCTAGAACAGAATACCCTTCCCTCATTAGCTTAATGGCCTCGAAGACTTCTGAGCCTAGAAACTCATTGATTACTAAAGTGTCAGCTCGCATTAGAGAAGCTTTTTTAATAAGATCATTTAATTCCGTATGACAGGCCGTTGGAGTCTCTAGCCTTAATGTTCTTTTTCTATTCTTTGTATCAAGCTCAGCCACTTTCTCTACTGTCACAACTCTCCAGGATGAATCGATGGCGTCGATTAGAATATTGGCCATGGTTGTTTTTCCGCTACCGGCATTTCCTGCCAAAAGAACGTTCTTTCCACTTTTCATTAACGCTTCACAGATTCTCTGCCCTTCTTCATTTAATACTTCCCAGTCTTTTAAATTTTTAAAATTAACTGAGTTCTCAGGAAGTTTACGAATAACTAAGCTTGGACCATTAATTGAGATTGGTGCCGTGGTAATGGCCACTCTAGTACCGTCGCCTAGGCGTAGATCGGCAAATCCATTTTTTATAGAGTCAGTTTTTCTATTCACAGAAGCAAGCAGTGATTCGATTAGTTTAAATATTTCTTTTTCGTCTTTAAAGAGGTCAGAAGCTTCATTAATTTTACCTTTTTCTTCCCAATAAACATCATCAAACCTGTCTACGATAATTTCGCTAATATCTTTGTTTTCATATAAATGTTGAAGTTTTCCAAAAGCGCTCATTTGCCTCTCCTGTTGGGGGTTACTTTCCTGTATTGTGCCGGATTCCCAGTTCTCAGAGTATCCCTAGATTCCCTTGGAAACACCTAGGAATTTCCCTAGGGTGAAGCTTAAGTCATTGTTATCAAAGGGAGATGATACCTAGCTTTAAGGCCGCTGTGACCGCCTCTGTACGACTTCCCACCTCTAACTTAGTGAAAAGGGACTTAATATGGAATTGAACTGTCTTCGGTGAAATGGAGAGCTGAAAGGCAATCTCTTTATTTGGATGCCCTTTCGCGATCAGGTTTAAAACTTGCTGTTCACGAGGACTAAGTGGATTTGAAGTACCAATATTTTGGGTTACCTCAAACTTATCGAGAAGCTTATCCAGTTGAGATTTTATTTGATCAACAACCGCTAAAGCCTCCCGGTTATCAGGAGGAAGAACCACAAGATAGGCATCACATTGATCCCTTAGTTTTTTAATCTCTGATTCGATTTCGATTTCATCCATGATTTAAATAAAGAAAAGGCCCCCGATTGGGAGCCTTTATCTTTAGTAACTTGATATAAATTATAAAAATTATTTCTTAGTTACGTTAACAGCGCAAGGTCCTTTTTGTCCTTCACCAACTTCGTATTCAACTTGGTCTCCGTCATTAATACGAGTTCCTTCTGTTAAACCTGTTACGTGAACGAAAATATCTTTCCCACCATCAGCTGGTTCGATAAATCCAAATCCCTTTTCACCGTTAAAAAATTTCACTGTTCCTTCTGCCACAAAATTCTCCTGTGTAATCTGATTAAGGAGAATCGTCTGCCTTAACCTGTATCCGTATTAAGAAAATTATAAATAAAAACTTCCTAAATGCAAACACCCCCAACGCGCCAAATCATCGTCAAAAAGGGCATAGAAAAGCCCTCTTGAAAGAGGGCCGTTCATTCTTACTTATGTCTTATAAATTAAGTCTTAAGAAAGGTGCTTGTTAAGGATCTTAGCAAGTTCGAACATTGTTACTTCGTTCTTACCAAATACGGCCTTAAGTTTAGCGTCAGCAATGATGTTTCTTTTGTTCTTTGGGTTTTGACAATCATGCTTCTTGATATACTTCCAGATAAGCTTAACAGCTTGAGTTCTTGGAACAGCTTTTGATCCAATAACAGCAGCTAGTTTAGCAGAAGGAGTAAGAGGCTTCATAAAAGCAGCGTTTGGCTTTCTTTTAGTTTTCTTCTTAGCTTTCTTCTTAGCAGCTTTTTTCTTAGTTGCTTTCTTCTTAGTAGCTTTTTTCTTAGTTGCTTTCTTAGCTACTTTTTTCTTAGTTGCTTTTTTCTTAGTAGCTTTCTTCTTAGTAGCTTTTTTCTTAGTTGCTTTTTTCTTAGCAGCTTTTTTCTTAGTTGCTTTTTTCTTAGTAGCTTTTTTCTTTGCTACTTTTTTCTTAGCAGCTTTTTTCTTAGTTGCTTTTTTCTTTGCTACTTTTTTCTTTGTAGCTTTTTTCTTAGTTGCTTTCTTTTTTGTAGCTTTTTTCTTAGCCATTTTTTCCTCCAAATAAAGAATTCATTTTCTATATTTATTCTTGTTTATTATTAAAGCTTTCTAATTATTTAGTTGCCCTAGGCAATTGTAAATGAAAAAAATCAACTATTACAAGACTTTTGTCCATTCAACCACTAATCCCTCTTCATCGATTGGCTTTTCAGCCTTCCTATATCCATGACTTTCATTAAGAGAATACATTCTAAAATTATCAATTCTGCAGTAATGAACTATTCGGTCTAACTTCTTTTCTCTAGCCAGTTTTTCGTAGAACTCCTTAATTTCATGGGAGAAACCACTACCCTGATGATGCATTTTAAGGCCCGTATTCTTCGTATAAAGCCCGTTATCTACTTCACTTACGAATAGGGCAGCCACAATTTCCCCTTCGTGAGAAACGCTATAAAGCTCCCAGCCGCCTTTAATTTCATTCTTAATTTCTTGTAGATTCCACTTGAAATCAGGTGAGTCGCTAAAAGCATCGATATTGTGGTCGTATACCGCCTGTATATCTTTTTCTTTAGTAACTAATTCAAATTCTAGAGATAAGGCCATATTACTTAAGCCTACTCACGTGAGCCGCAAGGTCTTCAAAGTCCTGATCAGATAAGTTTTTGATAAACGGGTACATTTTAGGGTTATTTCTTTCTTTTTTCTTAAATGCTTGAAGTGAGCTTAAGATATACCAGTCATACTGCCCGGCAATTCGAGGTGCTTCTTGAGAGGCCATCCCCTCTCCATTTTGTCCGTGGCATTCCACACATGTTTTATATAAGTTTGCTCCACGAGCGGCATCAGCGGCCTGTGCTCGGCTAGCTAATACAAGTACTGTTACTGTCATCAGAAGTGCGAAGACTTTCATGTGTGTATTCCCCTCATAAATCTAAATTTTCAAAATTCTAACCAATTGATTACATGAGAGCAAGAGTTGTATGATGCCAAATATGTCTAAGAAAAAAGTAAAATTTTTAAATGAAGTAAAGGACTATGGGTGCGCCGTGCTAGTAGGTCCTCTATTAGGGCAAAAGGAATGGGAACAAATTCCTAAAGATGCCCCTCTTCTTCTCGTTGATGGAGGAGCTGATGTTGCCTTCAAACTAGGTCTAAATACCTCTAGAAGCGTTTTTACAGTGGGAGATGGTGATAGTAGCATTGAGGATATTGACCACCGATTTAATCCTGAAAAAGATTTTTCAGACCTTGTTGGAGCTTTAAATTTAGTCCCCAACGATGTTGTTGAATTAAGACTTTTTGGTTTTTTAGGTGGAAGAAAAGATCATGAATTGATTAATTTTGGTGAGCTCAATCAGTATTTGAAGAACAAAAAAGTTAAATCAAAAGCCTATCTTTCACAAAATATTTTGGCCGTAGGGGCCGGAAGTTGGAAAATTTATACAGAAAAAGGAGTGTTTAGCCTTTTAAGTCTTGAGAAAGGTTTGGTTTCCCTTGGTGGCCAGGTTAAATATAAAGTCGCCCCCCCGAGGGAGATAGACGTTCTAAGTAGCCAGTACTTATCAAATTATACGGATGGTGAGTTCACTCTTACGACAAAAAATCCACTTTATCTTTTTGTAGAAGGAACCAGCTTAAGGGCCGAGTAAGTTTTAATTTTTTCCCAGTTCATTAATTGCTCTCTGGGTTTTCCAGCTAAAAACGGCTTTCTTTCATTTGAAAAGTAAGGACTTCTAAAATGTCCTGAGATTCCAAGGGGAAGACCCCCTAAGGACTTTTCTGTGTCTTCAAAGTTAACCACAACCCTTGTAGATGGACCCGCCCTAACGGAAAAGCCTTTATCACAACCCATTCTTCTAAAATTATTTACGGAATTATAGGAGCCTTCCACAGGGAAAGGTCCCAGGTTAAAAAGTTTCCCCAGAACTCCTCCTTTACTTCCAAGAGGGTGGATAAATTCAATTTGATGGAGCTTCCCCCAGGTCCACTTAGAGACATCATCAGAATACTTCTCCCTGAGCTCTTTAATTGTTTCCTTAAAAGTGAGTAAGACCACATCCGGCATTTGTTCTTTAACAGAAGTCTTTTTGATATCCCAAACTTCATGCCCAGGTAATTCAGTAAAACGGTATAGGGCCCGCCAACTAGAGTTTACTGCACAGTACCTATTAAAATCTTCATCGCTTGGTTCATCAAAAAGATTTCTTAATAACTTTAGAGAAAAAACATGATATATGAGAGCACCAGTAGAGTTCAATGAGCTATTTCCATCCCACTTTCTTAAGACTTCTAAGGATTTTTTTTCAACTTCATCCCCAATATCATTTTGTTTAATATAAAGAGTCATACGATCTCTATAAACTTCTGCCATGGAGTTAAAGCTTGATCCCTGTAGCTCAGAGATCTCAGCTGAGCTCCATTTAGCTTTATTGGACAAAGTATCGTGTATAGTTTTTGCCCTATCTTGAGGCTGCCAATACCCTCTAACTGTTTTATCTGCCCCTGGAGGTCTTCCATTGGCCGAAACAATAATCCCAGAAGCAGGATTTTCTATTTGTGGTTTCTCATCTGGATTTAAATGGCCAAGCCAATCAAAACGTCCGGACTCACCTGGGTAGACACCTTCTCCACCCATACCTTTTGGTCTTATTGGAATAGCCCCATACATCCACCAGGCAATATTATTTTGAGCATCAGCGTACATAAAATTTAATCCAGGGGCTGTCCCTAGGGTTATGGCCAATCTCATCTCATCTATATTCTTGGCATAATTCATGGAATAGAAAGCCTCTATAGGACGGTTTTCCTTATGATGATAAGTCCATTGCAAGGCATACTCGGGTTTTGAAAAATCCTTAACAGAGGTGCTGCCAAGTAATGGTCCATGAGGCCCAATATAAGAAATATATTCTACATCCTCGGCGTCTTTAACTTTAATAATATGGGTCTTTTTCTCAAGGTCTTGAAACTGACCTCTGTATTTAATTTTTTTTGTTACCCAATCGATACTCTCTTTATAGATGTCCATATCGTCCACATAACTTATCGTTAGTCCCCAAGCTTTTTGGGAGTTATGCCCAAGGGCGGCAAAAGGAATCAAGGGAAGAAAGTGGCCATAGATTTCAAACGAAGGCGATTTTAAATGGGCCTCAAACCAAAGACCGGGAAGACTTACTCCCACATGGGGATCATTTGCTAAAATGGCCTTTCCTGAATTGCTTCGCTCACCACTAACGAGCCAGGCATTACTCCCATCAACGGGCGGCAAGTAAAACAAAGACTCATCATATAAATGACCCAAATTTTTTGGGATAGAAGAAATTAATTCTTTTTTTTCTAGGGCCGGATCATTTCCCATTAGAGCAATAATCTCATCGCTATAGTACTCTCTAAATTTTTCAAATAACGGATCTTGCTTTGGAGCATGACCAAATAAATAGGCCATATACCCTATAAATGCATAGACATCCTCAAACTTAAAATCCTCGGGCTCATATCCAAGAAGGTGAAACTCTATGGGAAAGTTTTCTTCATCTATGAACGAATTTAGACCCTCTAGATAGGCACGAAGCCTAACCTTAGCTTCTCTTGTAAGAGGCACTCTTTCAGAATTATGTAGTGGGTACTCAAAGTTTAAAGTTCTGACCAGTTTATCTTTTTCTAAGGCCATCGGCCCAAAAATCTCAGAGAGTTGACCCCGGCTCGCCCTTCTATAAAGGTCTAACTGAAATAATCTTTCGCTGGCATGAACATAGCCATAGGCCCTATACAAATCGAGTTCATTATTTGCTTCGATATGAGGTATCCCATTTTCGTCCCGATAAATATGAACCGGCTCTTTTAAAATCATTAGTTTTGTTATTCCACTAGATTTGGGCACAGATCTTCTAAGGAGGTACTCGTAAGTTCCAAGGGCCGCTCCCCCAAGTAAAACCACAAAAATAAGAATTCCAACTAGGATTTTTTTCTTCATCCCTATACAATGAACTATGCCCGACAGCTTGCCAAATTCTAAAACACGCTATCCTTTGGTTGATTATATTAGAGGTTTTGCCATTGTATTGATGATCATCTTCCATGGTGCATTTGATCTTAATCATTTTGGATTCGTAGATATCGACTTCTTTAAGGAGAAATTCTGGTACGCCTTTCCAAGAGTCATTGTAACCCTCTTTATGTTTACTGTTGGAAGTGGACTTACTCTAGCTCATAGCAAGCAAATAAGATGGTCTTCATTTAACAAGCGCTTGGGGAAATTGGTACTTTGCGCACTAGGCATAACAATTGGTACATATTTTATGTTTCCTAAGACCTGGGTCTACTTTGGAACTCTCCACAGCATTGCCCTTTGTTCAGTGCTGGCCCTGCCTTTTTTAAAACATCCAAAAGTTTCATTGACCCTTGGGCTTGTTCTTGTTTTGCCGCATCTCATTATGGGTAAAAGTATTCCCTGGTTCCTAATGGCCCACAAATCTATGGACTATATCCCTCCCTTCCCTTGGGTTGGAGTAGTTTTATTTGGGGTCTTTGCTACGCATCAAGGGTGGCATAAGCTTGGCCCAAAACAAAACTTTTTACTTAAAGCTTTGGAATTTTTAGGTCGCCATAGTTTAGTCATTTATATGATTCATCAACCAATTCTCTTTGGCCTCGCCTCCCTCTTGTATAAGTTTACGGCTTAAATCCGTCGTGATAGATTTCCCTCTAATCTCGAGGGCTTATGTCTAAATTTAGTTTCGATAAAATTGAAAAATCAATTGGCGGTTTAAAGTTCGCCGTTATTGTTATCTTAGTTTTTACATTCATGATGATTATTGGAACTTTTATTGAAAGTAGCGGTGGTGCTGACTATGCTAACCGGCTTATTTATAAGCGATGGCCATTCATGCTCACCCAATTTCTTATGCTACTAAGTATTTTTTATGCTGCCTTCCTAAGATTGCCACCGAAAAAAAGGCTTTATGGCTTTTACACGATTCACTCTGGTCTCATCTTAATTGGCTGCGGCTCTTTTATTACTTTTTATGCAGGGATAGACGGGTCAATTCAATTGATGCCAAATACCCCCGCAAGAACTGTTATCTTGAATGAAGATCAGTTGTATCTTAGTTATCCACAAGAAAATGCAGGAGGACATCTTAGTCTCCCCTATACCGCTTTTCCCAGTGATATTGATTTCGAGTATCAAGATATAAAAGTTGAAGAATACCTTCCTTACGCAGATCAAAAGTTCTCTTGGAAAGACCTTTCTAAGGATGGTGAAAAGTATAATTCTGGCCGTTATATGGTTAGCAATCCCAATGTTAGCCAAGATTTCACATTGAGCTTACATCCGGATGCTATAGATTTTGACTCCACACTTTCCATGGGTCTATTAAATGTCCATTATCTTCCTGATACTTTAGTACCTTGTTTAGAAAAAGGAAGTACAAGCGGTCTAATCTTTTGGGATAAAAGAAATAATAAGTGCTCTATTCCAGAGGATTGGAAATCAGATATTCAGCGAACCGGCCAAGGTAATCGCTTCCTTGTAATTAAAGATGAAAAGCTCGGTCCCCTAAGCTTTTTTCCTGATTTTAGCCCATGGCCTATGAATGCAGATTTAAAAGTCATGAAAGATTCACCAATCAGACTTTTTAACCAGGCACTATTTCAAGAAAAACCGACCCTGTTTTTACTTGGTGAATATGCATCCTTTTACACAAAAGAGAATGGATTATGGACCACAACTAAACTTGAAAAAAATCAACCTGTAGACTTACCGTGGATGGGGTTTGAGCTATACCTATTAGACTTTTACAACGATAAAATGCCAGTTCTTACTCCAGTTCCAGCTATTCCCAAACAGATGAGCAATCGTTTAGTTCAGGGAGCTACTAAGGCCGTAAAAGTTAAAATCAAAGATGAGTCTTACTGGGTTACAGACTCGAAGCCTTTAAATGTATTAGTAAATGGAAGACAGGTTAAAGTATTTTTAACAAAGAAAAGTATAACTCTTCCTTTTGAATTTGTTTTAACAAAATTTAAAATGGATAAAGACCCAGGAACCAATAATCCTGCTTCTTATGAGTCTTTTGTTAGACTTCACGAAGAGTCTGGTCCAAGTAACCATCATGTTTTTATGAATAACCCCTTAAAGACTCAAGGTTTTACTTTTTACCAAGCCTCGTATTCTGACTTAGGTGAAGGGCAATATTCTTCAACTTTTAGTGCGAATGTTGACCAAGGTCGTCCTATTAAATATTTGGGCTCCCTTATGTTAGTTCTTGGCGCTTTTTGGCACTATGTACTTAATAGAAAAAAAGTTAAGCCCGGCAAAGAATCTCAAAACAATCTTTTGGAGACTGTATGATTAAAATAATATTAGCTTTCTTATTTTGTTTTTCCGTACAAGCCGAAGTTTGCTTAAAGAGTTTTGAGTCCCACGCGATTCAACAGGGCGGAAGGACAAAACCACTTTATGTTCATGCTAGAGAGTCCTTAAGACATCTTACGGGAAAAAATAGTTTTGATGGGCAGGACCCGGTTCTTACCTATTGTAATTTATCTCTATCCCCTAGGTATAATGCTCCAGCAGTTACTGGTCTGATGATCCCCGCTGAGCATGTAAAGTTAAAAGAGTTTCTTGGAGTTGACCTGTCTAAAAGTCGCATTTTGGCAGAAGAAGCCCTCGATATGAAAAAAGAAATTCGAATTGAGCTAATGAGACAAAAGGAAGAAACCTCCTATAAAAAGGCCCTTAATAAACTTTTTAGTAGAGTACATCTTTATGAGGAAATTAAAACAGGTCGCAATTGGTTAGTTCCGATGGTTATGGGTACTACAGTAAACTGGGTTCCTATTGCGACTGCTCCATTCACTAGTAAAGAAGAGTTACAAGAAGGACTTAAGACGGCAGATAACAACTTTGTTAAGGAGATTAAATCTAAGCATATTTTTGAATTAAAATATGCAAAGATGAGGCTCCCTCAAATTTCAATGGTTTTGACCCTTATCGCCCTGGCCATACTTACACTCTTTAAGAGGTTTAATATTGCTCTTGGCTTTAGTGTTCTTATTCTGCTTTTAGAAACGGGATTGATCGCGGCAAGAGTCTATCTTTCCGGTAGAGCACCCATAACGAACATGTATGAGACTGTTCTCTTCTCCGGCTACGGAGGACTCATTATTGCTCTTATTCTTGGGCACTTCAAAAAAGATAAGACTTTTGTTTTTATAGGACTTGCTTACAACGTCCTTTGTCTTTTTATGATGAATTTTTCCACAGGTATGTTAAGCGACTCGATTAGTCCTTTAGTTCCTGTTCTAAGAGATAATTTTTGGTTATCAACTCATGTTACCAGTATTATTTTAAGTTACGGGGCTCTTGCCTTAAGTTGGGTCCTTGCTAATACTGTTCTTCTTAAGAAGCGCTTAAGAAAAATTGATGCCCAAGATGAAAGATATTATGCTGATCTCATCTATTTATGCCTAAAGGTAGGGGTAGTTCTTCTCGCGGGCGGTGTACTTCTTGGAGGAGTATGGGCTGATTATTCATGGGGTAGGTTTTGGGGATGGGATCCAAAAGAAACTTGGTCACTAATTGTCCTATGTCTCTACATGGCCATTCTGCATGGTCGCTATACTGCCTGGATACCTAATAAAAGATTTATCCCTCTTGTTGCCTTGGCCTTTATGTCAGTTATGATGGCCTGGTTTGGTGTAAACTATATTCTTGCCAGCGGTCTTCACTCATATGGTTTTAGTGAAGGTGGAGCTATTTTTCTAGGAAGTTTCTTTGCTATTCAAATTGTTTTTTCACTCCTAACTTGGACTTCCTTTGATGGGAAGAAAGAAGCTTCGGCATCTGCGTGAAAAAACTCTACATAATTACTTTATTGCTTTTCTCCAATGAGCTTTTTGCAAAGAACTGCATTGCTCATAGGGGGGATAATGAAAACTTTCTTGAAAACTCAAAGGAGTCAATTATTGGGGCCATGAACCTCAAGGCCCACGGAATTGAGTTTGACTTACAACATACTAAGGATGGCATCGCACTAGTTTTCCATGATAAAAAACTAGAAAGAACCGCTATGAACCGCCCTGGTTTTAACTGTCCATTAAAGAAGAAAATCAAAAAAATAACATTCAATAAAATTCGCCAAAACTGTATCTTAAAAAATGGTGAAGACATCCCCTCTCTAGATGAGATTCTAGAGTTAACTAATCATTATGACGGTCATCTTTTTATAGAGTTTAAAGATATGCCTTCCTTTGAAACTTTAGATCTCATCGCAAGAACAAGAAGTGGACGTGAGGACAAGACTCGTTTTATTAGCTTTAAAAGAAGATATCTTAAACGTGCATATAAGCTAAGAGATAAATACCCTCTATATGCAGAGATTAAGATGTTAAATATAAACGTATTTTCTCCTTTCGCAGGCAGAGGTCTAGGCCTAGATGTAAGCTATCTAGGAAAACATTTTCTTTTTTGGGCAAAATGGTGGAAGAAAGAAGTTGGCATTTGGACTGTGGATAAGCTCTCAGTCATGAAAAAACTATTTAAGAAAAAAGTTCCTTTCATAACAACAAACAGAGTAACTGCTTGCATGGAGCTTTCCACAAATTACGATCAGTAGAATTAATCGAAGTTAATAACTCCGTCTCTACCTTTAACTAAAATTCCAGAAAATTCACCTCCGAAACGATGAGGACAATGAGCGTGATAACCTGCTTCAAATTGAACTGACTCAGTTTCGATTTCTTCTTTAGTTAACGGACAAAGAACATGTTCATTAATAGTAGAGACTTTAATTTTATAAAAACAAACATCTTGTACTTTACTAACTTTAACGATTTCTCCGATTACCTGAGCCTCATAATTCTTACAGTCGCCTGCATACAGATTTAAGCTTAAAACAGCGCATAAAAAAACTAATAGATTTTTCATTTGTTCTCCTGGGGGGTTGTGTGCGACGCCCCTTTTACCAAGATATGGACCTAGAATCAAAATTTTTTTTAGCTTTTTCGTCGAGACGGATTTTATTTTTTATTATTTTTTGTTCCACCGCAAAAATCTTTTTTCATGGTTCTTTTACATATTAAACCTAGATGATTTTCCGTGAACTTAAAGCCACTTTTTTCTAGCTTTTTTAACAATTCATTTTGCTCTCTAATGCTCAGGCCAAGAAAGGAAGCATCCGCTTGTTTTTGCTCTTCTTCAGTTAAGGCTTTTGGCTTATCTTTCTCAGTCTTCCCTTTTTCAATTGCCGTTAACCCGGAAGGGCCTGTTGAGGCCTTTGTTCCTAGAGAATCTAGAGCATGATGCTTAACTCCTACACCAGCAGCATCTTCAATTTTTTCAGCGAGTTTTATATGACAAGAGCTTGCGGTCTCATAGTATTCGATTAAATTTTTCTCAAGTGAGATAAGCTGTTTAATAGAGTCTAAGATTTCTAATAAGAATTTTCTTTTTCCAGAGCGACAATCTTCTTTTTCGTATTCACCCGTCATAAGATAATAACGTTCAATTTCTACGGTCACATCTTTTTCATTTTTATTATTTTTACTAAACTTGGGGTAATAAACTGGAAAGCTTTGAAAGTCGTCGAGATACCAGTCCGTTAGGTTACTGTACTTTTTAGCCTTTTGACCAAACGGATTGGGAGCTTGGGCTGGAAAAAGAGGATCCGCTAATGCCTTACATTCTCCCTTAACAAGCTCCTCTTGATTTTTCGTATTGAACTGATTCTTTTTCAAACAATAGTCGAAACACCTCTTATTACAATTAGGAGTCGGGTCACATTTTTTGACTTCCTTAAAATCAAATATATCGACGACGTTCTTTACACCTGCCCCCTCTGCATGACCCTTACCAAAAGGGTGGACATCACCAGGGCATCTCTCTAAATAAAAATTTCCACCATGGGACCAAACAAAACCACAATAAGGTCTTCTTTTTTCAATTTTCCTATCAGGATTCCACATACAGGATTTATTATGTTTTTTTTCATATTCAGAAGAAGCATAGGTAGCTTCATATAGTCCTGGTTTAAATCCTTTAGAGTACTTCCCTTTTTCTGAGGAGTCCTCTTCATTAGTATAAGCGCTTGTCCGAGCTGATTGATAACCCAAGATATTTAGAAGTGTTCTTTCCATTTCTTCTAAATAAGTCAGACTAGTTTTTAACTTTTGAACAACAATGGAACTAGATTTTGCTTGAAGCCTATTCCAATTATTTCCTGCTGCATCTCCACCTAATTCTTCAATCATCTTCTTTTCATAAGAAATGACTTCATGGGCAATCTTCTCTAATACAAACATATCTCTATGCCTCATCCTGTTTTGAAGAGAGAGACCAGGAAGATTCTTATAAACCTGTTGGCCATCTCTTAGTCCAGGCATCTTTCCCATCCACTGCATTGCCAGTAGTTTTACATCTGCTTCATAGTGCTTTTGAACAATAATATGCTGATGTTTGATATTGAGACGACACTGCTCTTTATTTATTTGAACAAGCTTTTCATACTCATAGAAGGGAAACTTGTATTCATTAGCAAATACATTTAAGGATAAGATCAATATAAGTAAAACTAATTTTTTCATGGCCCACCCTAAGTACAGCTATATTTTAAGCTTTATAGGGTCTATACCTAAGTACTTTGAAGGATTCTCATAGTTACTTGTACTTAGGGACTAAATTTCATTTCGAGACTGCCTTATTTTTTACCAAAGTGGAGTATTTGGGATAGCCTTTAAAAGATCCCTAGGAACTAACTGCATGGTTTTGCCATCCTCTTTTAAATGCCATGTTTTACCAGGAGGAAGTTTTTCAAACCCCGCCTTAGTGTTTGCCAGCCTAAAGTCTAATTGTCGTTTACCAGTTGATTCAATCACTATATCTAGTTCCGAATAATTCCTTAAATCGGGATGCCCATTTATTTTATACCTTACGCTATTGGGGTATTTTTTTCTTAATTTAGCAGGAAGATTTTCAAGAGGATATTTCTCACCTGCCCATTCAGTTCCGGCCGGTAAGGCCCCTCTAACTCTCTTAATCTTTTTAGTAACGAAAGCAACTCCCCCGCTATGCTTAACGGCATCATGTATATCTCTCGGCATTAAAAGCATGGTCTTTCCATCTTGATGATGATGCCAGGTCATATCATCTGGCACTCTTTCAATTCCAGCAGCTAAATTGGCCCGCATAAAATCAAATCTTCCTGCCCCTGTAATCTTAATCTCAACAGCTCTAGTTGCGTATAGTGAGAAAATGGGAAAACCCTCCTCATTAAACCAAACTCCATTTGGGTACTTTTCTTGTAGGTCTACACTAAGTTTCTCCATTGGAAATTTTCTTCCTGAGTAACTCGAGTTAATAGGTGCTTGTTTTCCGATTTTTTTAATTTTTGTAAATGAAATATCTCCTAGAATATAGTCAATTAAATCTATGAGAGTTTCTTTCCTTTGCTCAGTTAAATCATTATTTTGACGTAAACCATTTTGAAGTGATGTCAGCCTACTCTTTGGGGGAGCTCTCCCTAAACTTTCTTCGAGAACCTCGATTTCTCTAAGGAGAAATTCATTATTAAGTATATTCCTTTTCTTTTTTAGAAGGTCTAATATTTCACTTTTTTCCTTTAAATGAACCGCATAAAAGTCAATCTTTTCTAAGAGGTAGTCTTTATCAACTTGATTTAGAGCTTGTTTGGATTTTCTTATCCTTTGCAAAAACTTTTTTTCAAAAACTCGATTTTGACTTCCAAAAAGATTTTCAATAATTTCACTACAATGAAACTGACTTGCAGGCGCACGTAGGTAATCTCGGTCATTTTTAGAGTCCGTGGCACAACCTATGAAAAATAGAAGCAAAAGAATATAAACTCTCACACTTCCCTTTTCGGGACTCTCCTCAAATTGCCTTAATCCGTGGTCAGTTTTAAAAGAGCCTAAGTTCTGCCCTTTATTTCTGGTCTCCTAGGTTATTGAAATTACTCATATAAATTGTGAAAGTTTTTTCATTTAGTCACGGAGAAACCCTAAATTACAATGGATGTTAAGCCGATAGGCTATAGAGGGCTAAATGAAGCAAATTCTTTTCTTAATATTGATTGCCGCCATCTCCACTTCTTGTGGAGGTAAAAAAGGTAAAACTGAGACAAAGCTAAATATCTTTCACTCAAAGATAGCGGGCCTTGGAACAGATGCCGATGGCGGCCTTATGTTATGGGGAAAGGGACCTACGGAAGATTGGGGTCAGGTGGTCGACACGACTGCTGATGAAATCGTTTTAACTCTTGATAATGGCTCTTGGAGTTTTTGGGCCGTGGCCTGGTCAGGACCAGGGGCAATGCAGGGTATTCCTAAATGTGCCCAAACCAATATCACTCTTGACGGCGGGGATGTGGGAGTAGATCTGACCCTATCTAATGCCAATTGTGAATTAGCAGACTTTTCTTTACAACCACTAAACGGCGTAACTGGATCAAAAACATTTCCTCAAATTGATATTGTTACTTGTAATCAACTTTCAGGAATCACAA
The DNA here is from genome assembly GCA_002720865.1 of Halobacteriovorax sp. Classification (GTDB taxonomy): domain Bacteria; phylum Bdellovibrionota; class Bacteriovoracia; order Bacteriovoracales; family Bacteriovoracaceae. Next base: position 23,594 of record PBIO01000009.1, on the reverse strand, counting down.
ATCAAACTGACCATACAACTGAGTGTTCTATTTCAGAAGGTAAAAAAGGTTATGTGCTCTCTTATGAAATTGTATACCCCGATTTTTCAAATGACTTATTAGGTGAAAACGAATTAGTTAGTGATTGCCAAATGGTTCCCGATGCCGACGCTACACCCACTGCATTTTTTGCTTCTCTTCCTGTACCAGGGAATGGGCTAGCTCCTATGGGAGTCATCATTAGAGGCTATTACGACTCTACAGATTGCGGAACAACAAATCCTGAAAAAGGATTTATCGAAGATTATTTTCCAAATGGAATTAATCAAAATCAAGTGGCTATTCGCTATAATAGTGGAACTGAGTTTATTCGTTTTCACCAGCTAACAACTACAATAGATGTTTGCCAAGGAGAAAGACTAGATACAACTCTTGGCTCCTCCCCCTTCGCTTCAGGGCGCGGTGATAATAGGGCCTATACTATTTGTACAGAAGAGCAGTTTAATTCAATCGGATCTACTAATTTTCCAACCTATAACGCTGATACTTTTGTTCAACTTACTGACCTAAACTTTAGCTTTAACCCCTTTGATCCATTTGTCCCTATTGGAGACGATCTCGAGTCTTTTAGTGCTGCTTCAACTACTTTTGTCGGCACCTACGACGGAAGAAATAATAAAATTAGCGGCATTATGGTAATGGAGCAAAATGGTAAGAGTGAACTAGGCATGATTAGAAAAATGGGAACAGGTACGGTGGCCAACTTAACCCTAAATAATGCTGTGGTTGAATCAGATGGAGCGGGATCCGATAATATTGGTCTTGTTATTGGAGAGGCTATTGCCAATACAACTATTCTCAATGTTAAAGTTCATGGTCATGTTAAAGGTGAAGATAATGTAGGTGGAATTGTAGGAAATATCTCTAATGCCGGCGGCTTTGCCCTAGAAAGATCCCACGCGGCTATTTCAGGTGATGCTCAAACCAACCTCGGGGGGTTAATTGGTTCTGCCACAAACCCTGATGACGCAAACTTTATCCACAAGTCTTCAGCTAGTGTTGATCTACATAGTAATGCTGGTGGCTTTAATCAAGTTGGCGGTCTTGTTGGTAGTGTAACGGGCTCTGGTGCGGGAACAAAAATTAGTAAAAGTTTTTCCACCGGTTTAATCACGGGGAATCAAAACCTTGGAGGGATTGCTGGACAGATTGATGTCAATCTTCTAATTGAAGATGTTTATTCAACCGCCTCCATCAAGTCTAATCATTTTAATACGACTCATAATATTGGTGGCCTTGTTGGACAGCCTAACAGTGCTAGTATTACGAGAGCCTTTGCCACTTTTGGCTATCAAGTAGGTCAAACTGGCGGAGGAAATGATAATAATATTGGTGGTGCCACAGGTGATGCTTGTACTCCGACAAACGTAAGCTATACTGGAAATCCAGGGTCTGCTGGCTGCGGAACTCAAGTTACCGTCAATCAAATTTCAAGTAACTCTTATACTTCGACTTCATTTAGTGGGGCCATCAGTTTTTCTGATACCACTCAAACCTGGTATCATCCAACTTCTGATGATGGATATGACTTCCCTAGGCTAAGTTGGGAGTTACAACCAAATCCAGATACCGGTAATATCGTAGAAAACGAAGTTCCCTATCTTCAAAGACCTTGTTCTGGAAACTTTGCCGTCATGGCAGGAAGCGGGACTTCTACAGACCCCTATCAAATTTGTAAGGCCTCGGACTTTATGAGTATGTCCACTGGTACTCATTATGTCTTAAATAATAATATTGACCTTGGAGATGAAGGTCCAGCAGATAGAAAAAAATTCGCTACGGGAATTTACCATGTCGATGGCCTTGGTCATAGAGTCCATAATTACCAAATAACTCAAACAGGCGGTGGCAGTGGATTTATGGGATTTTTTGAAAGTTTAAATACTGGCAGTAATATTGAGAATATAAAATTTGGAAATTTCAATTTCAACTTAGGCGGAACACCTTCAGGTGCTGTCATGGCCGGACTTTTAGCAGGTGCCAGTAATGCTACTATAACAAATGTTGATTTTGATGCCTCTTCAATTTTAGTAAACCATATACATCAGTCCACTCAAACTTCTAATATAGGCGGGCTAATTGGGACCAATTACGCCAACGGAAGTATTGATAAAATCAGTGCCGAAGTTGATTTTCAAATTGATAATGCCAACCTTTCTAATGTAAATAGCTCTGATCTTCTTCAAGTTGGAGGGCTTGTTTTTGATAACCAAGGAACCGTCAACAATATCGAAATCAATGGTCACTTAAGTCATAACGCTGCTGGTGGTGTAAATGATACAAGAGACGGTGTTAAGTATTCTGGAATGGCGGTCCTAAATAGCGGGACGATGCAGAAGGTTCATTCTCGTCTTGGCATGAATATAACAAATAATGCTTCAGGTGCCGGTGACTTTACCTTAATGGTAGAAGATAACTCTGGAACCTTACGAGACCTTTATAGCGAAGGCGATTTTAATTTTACTAATGTTTCAGGTACTGCCACGGCCAATCTCTTGTTTAAAGATAATACAGGTGGAACTGTAGAGCGTGCCATTCAGGCAGCGAGAAGCATGCATAATACTGACGGTGCCGCTAAGACAGCTTATGGAACTGGGGCTGCTCCAATTGATTTTTTCTGTACAGAACCTTCGGCGCCTAGTTTTACAGGATGCTTTTCAGAAATGTCTCTTCTCTATTCAACAACAAAAGGGGCGGCACTTGACCCGCCGATTACCCATGCCTCCGCCACGAGCTCCACTTCGTTAGCTTTTGGAGATATTGATGGGGACGGTTATGACGACTTAGTTACTGGAAACAATACCAACGATAGTATTTCTGTTTTTACCTATAATAGCGTTTCCGGAAGCTTTAACCCTCCCGCTATTACGGCAGTTTCTGGAAGTAGTCCTGATGTACTTGATATCAAGGTAGTCGACTTAGATGATGATGGGGATTTAGACGTTGTTGTGGCTACTACTGAAGCTGGCAATGGTACCGCTTACTTTTTATCAAATAATGGTGCAGGAAGTTTTACTCAGACTCAAATTTATAATGTTGTTGGCTTTTCTAAAAAAATAGACTTTGGCGACTTTAATGGTGATGGAGATATGGATATCGTGGTCCTAAGGGCCAATAATATTTATTACCTAGATAATGATGGAGCTGAAAACTTCGCTGGCTCAGCTATTGGAACAGTTGGTGCTGGAAATACTCGGGATTTTAAAGTGGCAGACTTTGACTCTGATGGAATGCTCGATATTGCCTACACAGATTACGGTGATGACCAAATTGAAGTGCTATTAAATAATACGGCTCCTTTTGGTCTAAATGGTACACCCGCCACTTTTGCCATAGTGAGTGGAGGAACCTCAAGTGCAACAGATACTGGTCCCACCGATATGGCCATGGGTGATATTACTGGAGACGGTATTATGGACTTTATTGTTAACACATCTTCTGAGCCAATTCTTTATTATGGAAATGGCGACGGAAGCTTTACTTCAGGCTTTCATTTAAACGGTTCTCCAAACGATCTGATTATTTCTGACTTAAATGGAGATGGTGACTTAGATTTTATTGGAGTTGAACAGCCTTCTGGGATTGTCGAAATCGTTAAAGGTCTAGGTACTTTTTATTTCGGTGGAAACAGTATTTATGATTGCCCAAGCTGTAATGTCGTTGGGGCGAATGATTTTGATCAGGACGGCTATAATGAGTTAGTTACAATCGACTCTGCAGGAGGCTTTGCTTATCTGTGGTTTAACCAAGGTGTAGTAACAGATAATCTTGTTACCACTTCAAACTATATTGGCGTTTCTCAGTGGGATATTCATCATTTTACTGAAGTAAGTGAACAAAACCCCCTTGATATTAGTGCCACCTGGATGATCCATGGAGATAGCCTTGAGCCAGGCTGGTCTGAAGGTGGATTAGATGAACTAAACGCCCCTTTCCCATAAGGCACTGATTTTACTTACAATAATACCCTACAGTTTTTATCCAGTATTCCGATAAGAAACTATGAAGAATATATGGGGCTGGTTGTCCTTTCTATCTTTTTTCACAGTTCTTTATGGGGTCACAGTTTTTTTTGACCCCCAAGGTGTAATTAGTGGAAAAAATAAGCTTACAGAGAAACATAACTCAGAGAGCTTCAAATCCAACGAAAAGATCGTTTTCATTACAATAGACGGACTCAGTGAAGCAATCTTTTCTAATATGCTTCAAAAAAATGAACTCCCAAATATCAATAGTCTTTTGGCCAAAAATAATAAGGGTGTTCCAAAAGGTATTTATACTTCTATTCAGTCTGGAATAGAAAATAAGTATGGCGTCCAAAGAATTATAAATTATTTACCTAATGATGAATCCTATCAAATTAGCAGTATGGAACGAAGTGATTGGGAGTCCTATTTTTCTGAGAATGATCCTATTACAGAAGACTTCTCCAGAGTCGTAAACTACTTAGCCTTCGTGACCCCTCGGTACGATTATAAACTCGATACCTATAGATCATTTAATAGTTTAGAAGAAGAAGTTATAGGAAAAGGACCAGGAAAATTCTGGCAAAGCTACTTAGTTTTTAAAAATAGATGGTCAGTAGAAAAGTATAGAAAATCTCTCCCGAGGTTCAGCTATATTCATCTCCAATCTCCCGGTGTAATCGCCAACCGCACTGGCTATACAGAGGAATACCGCAAAAGCTTAGAGAAAATCGATCTAATGTTAGGTGGGATGATGAATGTATTAAATAAGTTTAAACTAAAAGATGATTTAACAATTATTTTAACTTCTTCTCAAACTAAAAAATCACAAACCTTAGGTATGCAAAGGAATAAAGTTAACGTCCCTCTGCTTATTCATGGAGCCTCACTAGATTATCAAAAAGCTAGCGTGGTTTTTAATAATCCTAAGCTTACGAATTCTCAGATGATTCCAACTATTTTGGAGGTTTTCCGAGAAGAAAAAGTTTCCACTATAGATTCAATAAACAGAGCCCCAGCTTCTATCAAAACCGATAACGAAGAGGCTCTTAATATTTGGTACTAAAGATATTTTTTAGAATGAACGCAAAGCTCTTTAACAATACATTTATGAAGCTTTGTATAGTAAACTTGTTCATGATGATGAAGGACCACTTCCCTAGTAAAAGGCCTCATCCCCTTAATGATTTTTAATTCCTTTCTACCTTTAATCAAATGTTTTGAAACCACGGCACGGCCAAGCCCTTCTGACACACCATCTATAACACCATAGATGTCCCCCATATATTTTCTATTATAATTTTTGGGCAATTTAGTTTGCTTCGAAAAATAAGCTTCCGTCGCAAGATCTTCAGAGTCATGATCAAGGTAGGTATTTTTTAAACTACTTCCCTTAATCTGGTCGATAAGAACATAGACCTCCTCCCCTATAGTCTCCTGGACGATTCCATTTTTATCCAAGCGATAATCTAGAATTGCTATATCAACCTCTGCCCTCTGTAGCATAGAAGGGATATCCTTCATTTGTGCTACTTTAAATTCACAGTTAATATTTGGGTTCTCTCTTAAAAATGGTCCTAAACTTTTAATCACTACAGAACGAAGCACAGAAGAAAAAGCAGCTATTCGAATAGTTCCAGCTAGATCCTGACTAGTCTCAGACATTGAATTTAATACTTCTTCTTCTAAAACTTTTTTATTCTGTCCATAGATTAATAACTTTCGTCCGGCCTCAGTTAGCTTAGCCCCAGAACTCTCTCTAATAAACAATGTTTGCCCTAGCTCTTCTTCAAGTTTCTTTATCCTTTGAGAAAGAGCGGATTGAGTCACAAAGAGTGACTCGGCAGCAATCGAAAAATTCTCTTTTTGTGCCACGGCCATAAAGGCGTCTATATAAAGGTTGGATAAGCTCATAAACATAAGTTTAACTTATAACTATATTAAAACAAGTAATTTAACTTATTTACAATAATTGGATAAAACCCCTACAACACCAACCAAAGGAGTATTTTATGAAAAAACTAATTCTAGGGCTACTTATCTTAATGACTAGCCAAAAAGTTATTGCCGATGATCACCACAATCACCACCAGGACCCTCCCTCCGTTCACGGAATGGTTCTCTTTGGAGAAGAAGAAACCTACTTAAGTCACTTACCTATGTTTCATAATCCGCATAATTATCAATCGATCCTCAAAGTAGAGCTCAACCAGAAACTTAAAAAAGCCTACCTCGAATCTAAAAAGGGAGAGGAATTATTTACGATCGTACCAGAGAGCTTTGTACTTCCTGAGATGATTTCAAACCCTAAACCGTTTATGGCAACACTAGTCAAAGGTCATTTTGAAAGGGGCGGAACTCCTATAGGAAAAGGAGTGATCAAAATTAAACAGGTTCTATTCCACAAGAAATTAAAAAAGGAAGGCCAAAAACCTTTTAACTATCAAGGAATTTTAATTGGAACCAAGGCCGAAGCTTACTATCTTCACTCTATTGTTTCTGTGCCTGACTTTGATCAAATTTCTAAGGTAAAATTAGATAAGTTCAGCGGCAATATTTTTAAGAAGATTGAAGCCAATGGGTTTACTCACCTCTCACTGCACTTCTCTCCTAACGAAAAACCACTAGATGAGAATGAGAAGTACTTTTATGTTCCTGAAACGCCAAGAAGAGCCCCTTCTGAATTAGAGGTTCTCGATATTTTATACCTAGAATTTGGAGACTTATCCTTCTAATGACAAGAAAGAGAATATTGAGTAAAAAAGATAAGTGATTCAAGACTCGGACCTAGCCTTAATTTCTTACCCTACAATTGCCATTGGCCTTGTAGGGCTTTTTTTCTGTCTTGCCAGAGATATCTATAATATTAAAAAGGGCCTAGGTAGAAGCGAGAATACGGCCCCTGAGATCTATTGGTTTATGATGGTCTTAGTAGTGGTTGGTTTATACTTTGGATTCGAATGGAAAATCGCCTTTGTTTCTTCAGCTTTAATAATTCTATCTCTTCACCCAATCCGTAAGCGCACTAAATTAATCAGACTTACAGATGATTCGGACTCTTAAAGTAATTTCAATTACTTACAGCTCTACCTATTCTGTTTTTTTAGTATATTAAAAAATAGGTAAGTATATGATATTATGGATTTATTAATTTTTTTCCAAAAAGCTATTTCCTCACGTATTACGATTTTTGGCAGGTATATTGATAATTTAATGATTTCCTCATATTTAACATCAATAAATTTAGATACTTACAAAGCCTTAGGTAATAACTTCCTCCTAATTTAAAATAGTTATAGAGAGTAAGCCAAGGATAAGGCTCCGTCGAAAAGAATAACGAAGGAGTTTATTATCAGGACGATATGGCTAAATTTCCTATTACTGGCTTTGTGCATTTTTGCGCCAGTAAATAGTTACGCGGTCATTTCAAAAGTTGGGTTCTTTTCTGGAACTCAAACAACAGCTCCAGCAACTCCAAATAATTTAAATCAAGCTACCCCCTACGCCATGAAATGGGCTTCCTCAAAATTTGATTCAAATTATTTTAACCACTCAACTTCTAGCTTCTCTCACCAAGTAACTGTTCTTCAAGCGGGAGACTATAAGCTAACCCTAGCGGTTCCCCTTTACTTAACGACGACTACAGGAAGTAGACGTTCTGTTAGGGCCGAAGTTTATGTGAACGGTACAGTCATTCCACATGCCATCGCAGAGTCAAGTTATGTTAGAAATGCAAACGACCATCAAGAGTCTTCACTTCATCTTGGTATTTTACTAAAAAGCTTATCGGCCAACGATAAAATTGAAGTCAAGTTCAACCAAGCAACGGCCACTGGCGATTTAGATACTTCTGGAGCAAAGCTTTTTGTTGAATTCGTCGATTTAGCAAAAGATATTTTTTATGCCACCGGGACAAGGACAACAAATTCTACCAATTTAAATCAAGCAACTGCTTTTGAAATGGAGTGGTCAAATGTCGATGTTAAAGATTCTATATATACTCACAATATAGGTTCTACTCCTGAAGATATAACTGTTTCTAGTACCGACGCATATTTTGTTTTTGTAAATATCCCACTAGACCATAGTGTTGCCTGTACCAATCAAAGAGTAAATATAATTGGAGAGCTCCTAATTAATGGTAGCCCCATTAGTGGCGGTAGTTTTTCTCAAGGCTATATACGCTGTACTCAAGGACATACGAGATCATCAATTCACTGGTTTGGGGTCATTGATTTAAGTAACACGGATACTTTGTCTGTATCCGTTCAGGCAGAGACCACAATACTAAATACAATAACTGTTCCTGGTAGCAGAGAAGCTTCCCTTTACATGGAAAGGATAGACTCAACCTCTGAATCAATATCCCTAACTTCAAGCTCACTAACTTCTGGAACGAACTGGAATACAGCTACAGCAGGAGTTGCTCTTCAGTGGAATACTCAAAGATTTAAGGATGCCACCACCTATTCACATAACACGGCCACTAACTCAGAGGAGATAACTTTTAATGAGTCCGGTGACTATCTTCTCTACTACACTGATGAGCTTACTACGACTTCGGCAAGAATTAATCCCAATATAAACTTTAAACTTAATGGTGTTACGTTAGATGGTGGCGAATGTGCGACTCATTATATGAGAAATGGAAATGGTCACAATAATAGTTCCTGTACTACGATATTGCCTTTAACAAATATAAGTAGTGGCGATATTCTTCGTATTGAAACTGCTTTAGAGGCACAAACAGGTACGGCCACATCTACTGGTGTAGCAAACTTAACTATTCAAAAGAAAACAAACGAAATACCGACCTTTGATATTGATGATATCCCAAACAAAGTTCTACATCTTGACGGTTCCGACTTCACATCTGTCTTAGATGGTAGCTCAAGAAATGCAAATGATACTTCTTTTGCGAGTACTGATGTTGAAGACTGGAATGATGTCTCTGGCTCTACCAATATTCATAATGCTACCCAGGCCACGGCTGCATCAAGACCAGACTTTGATACCACTAATAAGATGATGCAATTTGATGGAACAGATGATCATTTTGACTTTACAAATCATACGGATTTAAATCTTGGAACTCTAGATGAAAGAACCTTTGCTATCGCTTTTAAAACCAACGCGGATGTTACATCTCGTCAGGTAATTTACGAAGAGGGTGGTACAGTTAGAGGGCTTAATGTTTATATTAGGGCCGGTAATTTATATATTGGAGTTTGGAATAATACCAACGATGGTGACGGAGTTCAGGCCTTTACTTCCTCAAGCACTGCTGTAGCGGCCAATACTCATTATTATGTTTCACTAGTCTTTGACTACTCTAACTACTCTGGCCCGACGGGACCTGACGGAGAACTTAGAGGACATATAAATGGAGTAAAATTTAGTGCCCTCGGAACCACAACAAGTCGACTATATGCCCATGCGGGACTAATTGCTCTGGGAGCAATGGAGAATGATAGTTACTTTGACGACGGAACCCTTTCAGGGAATGGGGCCTATTTTAACGGCTCAATTTTCGAATTTATCATGTGGAACTCAGCAATTGATGATGGAACTGCTGTAAATATTTATGACTACCTCGTAAATAAATGGCCTGATCCTCAGCCGGTAACGAATCTCGCTCTTTCCTCTCAGTATACTTCAGTATCTGGTTCGTCCCCTCTTTTAAGTTGGACCGCAAGTATTAGCCCCGATGTAGATCACTATGAAGTTGCCGTAGGAACTAGCCAAGGAGCGACTGATACTCATGCTTACTCTGACGAAGGAAATGTCACCAGTACGACAATTACCGGAATGAGTTTAACAGAATGTACAAATTATTTCGCCTCTGTAAAAGCGGTTGATACGGAACCTAAAGAATCTACAGTGGTATCATCGGACTTCTTTAAGTTCGATGCAACAGCACCTACCTCTGCCTCCAATACAAATGTTTTAGGTTCTGCCTCTACGACGGTTTCTAAACAATTCACATGGTACCCAGCCACTGACTCTTGTTCTTTTTCTCACTATGAGCTTGCCATTGGAACAACCCCAGGAGCCAGTGACACTGTTTCCTTTACGGATATTGGAAATGTCACCAGTTATCAATTTACTGGAATTACCTTAGCAACTGCCACTAACTATTACTTTAGTCTTAGGGCGGTAGACTCGGCCGGTAACCGCGGTACAGCCATTAATAGTTCCGCATGGCAAGTTGATACTTGTGTTGCCACTGACGTTACCAATCCAACAGATCCTTCGGCACTAAATTTAAGTGGCGCTGCTGGACCAACAACAAGTGAGAACTTAGCTTGGACAGCAAGTACGGACGCCTGTGGTTTATCTCACTATGAAGTTGCTATTGGATTAAGTTCAGGAGCATCAGATGTTGTAGCTTTTACAAATGTTGGTGATGTGACCTCTTATAAATTTTTCTCACTATCCCCAAGCCTCTCCACTAATACGAATTACTACCTTTCTGTTAGGGCCGTTGACTTGGCAGGGAATCCCTCCGGTGTTGCCTCTGCTGGTCCATGGACTCTACCTTCACCCGGTGGAGTTGATCCTACCGGTCTTGAAATCTGGTATGATGCTGATGATATTGGAACTCTTTATCAAAATGCTGCTTGTACAACGCCAGTAACTGCGGATGGACAAAATGTTCTTTGCTGGCAAGATAAGTCAGCCTCAGCTAACAACGCAACAATAGCGACCAACAATCCGACCTATCAAACTAATGAGTTTAACGGAATGCCAGTCATCCGTTTTGATGGAACAAATGACACCTTAGACTTTGGAACTGGACTTTCAAATATTAGAACTGTTTTTGTAGTTAATAAATCAGACTCAAATAATCATCAATTACTTCTAGGAGATACTACGACTCAACATTGGTACACTAATAATGGGACTCTTCTCGCCAATGGAACGGCAAGTAGTAACCTCATATCCGGAACTTGGAAAGTTAACCGCTCTTCAGAAAGTGATCCCTCTAACTATAACCAGTCAGGTCAATATTCACTTTACTCTGTTGTCACTGCTGGAAATGTTGATGCCGATCATTTATCTTCTGATAGAAAAGTTGGGGGCAGATTCTTTCAAGGTGATATTGTAGAAGTTATTATCTATTCTAGGGCCCTTTCTTCAACTGAAGTAGAGGATGTAGAAAATTATCTTTATAATAAATGGTTTGATGCCGCTCCTGATGCTCCTACAGATATTACTTATTCCAATACTTATACTTCAGTCTCAAACTCTACACCACTCATAAGTTGGACACATTCAACTGCACCTGATTTAAATAATTACGAGATGGCCATTGGAACTTCCCCTAGTGCTAACGATCTTTATGGATGGACAGATATTGGCCTAACAAATAATAAAACGGTAACTGGTATTTCAACCTCAGAATGTACACCTTATTATGTTTCTCTTAAGGCCTTTGATACAGATACCTTTGTCTCCCCTATTTCAGAAGGGACTGCCTTTTTCTATGATGGAACCGCTCCAACGACTCCTGCGACAGGAACCTTAACTGGTACAGCTAATACCACGACAAGTGAAATCTTTACCTGGTCAAGTGCAAGTGAATCATGCTCTTTTTCTCACTATGAGGTAGCGATCGGTACAACTTCAGGCGGTGATGAAGCCGTATCTTGGACTAATGTAGGTAATACAAACTCTCATACTTTTACAGGTATCTCACCGGCCCTTACGACTGCTACTAACTATTATACTTCCGTAAGAGGTGTAGACTCTGCAGGCAATAAATCAGGAGTTAAAACAAGTAGTGCCTGGCAAGTAGCAACTTGCGTCGCTACGGATACAACTGACCCGACCGACCCTACAAGTCTTTCACTAACGGGACTACCAGGTTTAACTAAAACAAAAACTCTAAGCTGGAACGCCAGTACTGACTCATGTGGTTTTTCTCATTACGAAGTAGCCCTTGGTACGACTTCAGGAGGAACAGAGGTATCAGGGTTTTCAAATATTGGAACGAGCACGACTTATCAATATACAGGATTATCTCCTTACCTTAATTATACCGACACTTATTATATTACAGTGAAGGCCGTTGACCTTGCGGGCAACTCTTCTTCGGAAATTTCAAGTACAGGTTTTACCCTTACTAGTCCGGGAGGTATAAGTGCAACTGGACTGAATCTTTGGATCGATTTAGAAGATGACGAACAGCTTTTCACAGACTCGTCATGTACTTCCATTGCCTCAGCTAATGATAGTAGAATTAAATGCTTAAAAGATAAGTCTGGGTCAGATAATCACGCCATAAATGCTAACACAACTAACGCACCAAAGTTTAAAACCTCTGGTTTTAATGGTCTTCAATCTGCTTACTTTGACGGCTCACAAAATGAATTCTTAGATTTTGGTTCTATGACTGATATCCGAACTGTTTTTTGGGTAATTCAGGAGGATACCTCAAATTTAGGAGATACGGCTTTCTTACTCGGTGATCCGAGTGGTGCAACTCAACATTTTTCTAGGGCCTCGACCGGTGGGAATATCTTTGGCGGCTCTGCCTCTGCCAATGTAACAGGCGGGACTCTTAAGCATGATCAAGTTACTATCACAGGAACTACCACAACAATGCCTTCTTCTCCCGCTGTTTTATCTCTTGTAACGACTGGTAATACGACAGCATCTTCTTTTTCAAGGGATAGAATTTCATGTTGTGGTGGAAGAACCTGGGGTGGTCACTTAGCAGAACTGATTATTTTTAATAGGGCCCTAACCGCTGGAGAAGTCACAGACGTTGAGAATTACTTAATGGTTAAGTGGGGTATCTCACCTACTTCAACGGAATGGCTTGGATCAACAGATACAAATTGGTTTACCCCAGCGAACTGGAGTAACGGAGTTCCCACTAAAGATTTAGATTGTATAATTGATGATAAGGCGAACGATCCAGTTATTTCTAGTGGGACAGCAATTTGTAAAGACGTTCAAATCGGATCCGGTGTTGTCACCATGACCAATGCTACGAGTGCCGTTCTCGAAGTTCATGGTGATTTCACCAACACAGGAACCTTTACTCACAACGACGGAATCCTTCGATTCACCGATGATGGAGTGATTGCTTCTGATCAAAATATTATTACAGCTAATAATTTAGGAAATGTTGAAATCTCTAAATCGGCAGGAGGTAATCTTAGTAATTCATCAAATGATTTTGCTATGGAAAGCCTTACCTTTACTGGCACAAACACCTCTACCTTTAAAGTTGAAGGTTCATCTACTCTAACCCTAAATGGTGGTGCGACGATTAACAAAGGTACTTTTCTAATCGATAACCAGGGAACAGTTGAAGTTGGAAATGCACAAACAATTACTGTTAGTGGCGGAACTTTTCAAACCACCGGTATCAACGATACTTACTCAACACCTAGTTTTCAAAGTGAAACAAATAAAGCAAAGTTAACGGCCGTGGGTGGAGGCTCAAATGACTGGAGTTTTGTTGCTACTTCCGGGCAAGTTTCCCTTTCAGGATTTATCTTAGATAGAATAGATGTTAACGGTCTTCAAATAAATGGAACCTCGAATCTTACCACTTTTCAAGGGGGACAATTCACCAATCTTAAAGCAGATTATGTTACTCCTGTTAAGGCCTTAAACTTAAACACAACAACTCCTATTTCTGCTGCCATTGCTGCTAATATTGGCTTTACCTGGCAAGATTTTAACGCTTCTGCCCCCGGTGGACCTAGTGGCTCAGATACCTACTATCTTGTCTACGCTAATGACTGTGGAGGCAACACTATAGTCTTTGACGGATGGTTTGGAGATTTTTACCAGCAGGGAGTAGATCCAGAAGCAAAAATCTTTGACCAAGACGATACTGGGCCAAACTGTCAGGTCGTTATGGATATCGGTGCATCCCCAGTTACTCTTCAGGACTTTATGGCCAGTGGGTACGATGAGAGTATTCTTCTAACTTGGAATACTATAATGGAAACTGACCACCTTGGTTTTAATATTTATAGAAGTGACTCTTATGATGGAAACTACGTACAAATCAATAGCTCTCTTCTAAGGAACTATCTCACCTCTTCTTCTCTTCGTGGTTACTATAGATTTGAAGACTTAGGACTGACAAATGACAAAGTTTATTACTATAAAATTGAAGACGTAGCCATCGATGGTTCGAAAAAGACCCATGGACCGGTTAGCGCAAAAACTGATGCAGCCAATGGTTCAATTCCTCCAGCTGGAGCGGGTGAAAATGAACTTCCAAGTCCAAATCCTGTCATAGATCTAGGTGCTGGTGTTTCAATATTGGCCCAAACAAATAGTTCTTTAAGAATTAAAATAAGCCCCGCGGCACTTAATACTTCAGTTTCAAGTTGGGATGGAAATTATAAAAATGTGGCCATCAACGGTTATTCAAAAACAATAGAGGCTGATAAGCCAGAGCTTCTAACGAGAACGGTACTTATCCCAGTAGATGTTAATTTTACAAGCAGTACGAGTAATCAAGTCTCTATAAATACTTCTGATAAATCAGGAGATCTCTCTGGCGACGATATTGCACCCGCTCCTTCTTGGGTGCTTAATAATAGTAATGTTCTAGAACCAATATATTCAATTGACTCTAACTTTTATAGCAACAATCAAGTTTTACCTAGCTCTTTTGTCACTGTTTCCAACACTGCAAAGCAAATTGGAAATAAGTATTACCTTGAAGTTTTTATAACTCCCTTAAAATATAATCCAGTCGCCAATAGTCTTACTAAGTTAGATGATATTGTCCTTGATGTGGGACTAGATGGTGATGCTTGGGATTATAGTCCTCCAGCAGATACCTCTATTGTGGAGCCCTCAGCTTGGGAAGGAAACCTAAGGATTAAGTACACAGCGGAAGGCTTCTACCAAATAAGCTATGACGATCTTTATAATGACTATTTAGAAGGACCTTTCCACTTAGAAAATACTTCTGATTTAAGACTTTATTATCACGGGAAGGAACTTCCAATAGAAATTGAAGACGCTGATGGTGTTTTCAATTCAGGTGATAAAATTAGTTTTTACGCTCCTTTTGAGTATTCAATAGAAGATAATTTAGATGAAGTTGTTTTAACCCTCTTTGATATGGATGAGGAGAATGATTCTGAATACTGGGACTCCCCTAGAAGATTTGATCCGGTTAATAATAATAACGCCATTCCTGATCGCGATTTAGATTCAGTAGAGAGGACTGACCTATACGAGAAAAACTTAACGGCACTCTTTGATGTGCCAATTGGCGGAAATATTGAACATCTCTACTGGAAAAGACTTGTTACGGTCAAAGGTAGCACTCCAAATACTTACTCTAGATTAGATGTTACAGCAGATCTAAATAAGTTAAATCAAAATATTGGCAGTACCGTTTATATAAAAGTCTATTTTACTGGACGAATGTCCTTTTACTCTTACGAAAGTACAAAACATCACCTAGGCCTAAAGCTTAATGGGTCAAACTTATTAGACTCGGTGGAGTTTAGCACAAATATGCCAACGGCCCATACCTTTGAGATACCAAGTGGACAGTTTGTTCAAGGAAGTAATGTCATACGTCTTGAGGCCCAGGGAGATAAGTTAGAGCTAGCTGGTGATTACGATATGATCTATATCGATAAAGTCGAGATAACCTATAATGCCTTAAATGAATCTGACGGAACTAATTTAATTATTGGAAATGCAGAAGCTCATAGTCAAGTGTATGCTGGTAATTTTTCATCAAATCAGATTTCCATTTATGACATATCTAACTCTAACGAAGGTTTAAAATATCAAGATCAGGCCATCAACACTAATGATGGTGGTTCTACTTATTACACCCTCTTTAACACACACCCAGGTGAGTTTGGTAGGAGTGGTAAAAAGCTTTGGATAAAAGATGCCAATAGTTTTAATTCAGTTGAATCACTTAAACTTGTGGATGGTTATATTTACGACCTTAAAGATTCATCGAATGGAGCTGACTTACTCATTATAGGCGAACAAGGTCTTATTGATATCTCTCAGCCTCTTATAGACGCCAGAGAGTCACAGGGGCTAGAGGTCATGGAGGTTAGTTACGATCAAATCTACTCTCAGTTTAGCCACGGTAGAGTTTCTATTCAGGCAGTAAAAGACTTTGTTCAGTACACACTGGATAATTACGATGTTAAGCCAAAATACCTCCTTCTTTTAGGAGACGCCACTTATGACTCAAAAGCTGACTTAGCCATAAGTGCTGGCATAAAGAAAACGCCGATGCCACTTGTAAAAGGCCTTCATAATGATTTTGGCTCTGATCAATGGTTCGGTGAAGACAATATAACGGGACTTCCAAGATTAAGTATTGGTCGAATTCCAACCTCTGACCCTATCGTTCTGGAAAATTATATTACTAAACTTCTAAACTACGAAGCTGGAGATAAAGCTCCTCTAGGAGACAAATTAAAAACGGCTTCTTATATTGTTGGTACCGAAGACAATGAAGGGTTTTCGAGTTACGTCTCAAACCTTTCAAGTATATCAGGACAGCACTTCTCATCAACTGATTCAGATATAGTCGATAGAAATCAGATTGGTAGTGATGCTGCTACGAAAACTCAAATTAATAGTTTATTGAATGACTCCCCTCTAGTGGTTACCTATTATGGCCATGGAGGTGAAGGAGAATGGGGTAGTTATGATGGAAATACTTTTTATGAAGTAGCCGATGCTAAAGCCTTAACTAATGATAAGCTTCCAATCATCATGGCCTTTAATTGTCTGAATGGTCACTTCTATGACGCCAATGGATCAAATACTTCTCTCGCTGAAGAGATGGTACTTAATAAAGATGGCGGGGCCGTAGCTTTTTGGGGATCAACGACTTTATCCTCTCCTGTTTCTCAAAATAACTTAGCAACTTCTTTTATGAATGAGCTAGTCCAAGAATCAAAAACAAATTTTGATAAAGATACTACTATTGGTGATATGTTCTTAGCCTCAAAGCTAAAGCAAAGCTCTGATGCGGTTACTAACGACACAGTAAAATCGATGGTGCTAATTGGTGACCCTTCTATGAGAATTCCGGAGGCCGTCTTTAACTCAGCCCCAGTTACTGCTGCTCCGGCTCCGGCCAGTCAGGCCAGTGCCGCAGGTGGAGGTTGCTCTGCTGTTGCAGATGATGGCACCGGATCTAACGGACCTTCGTGGCCCTTCGGCCTTCTCGAATTCCTTTTCTACTTCCTCCTCCTCAAAGGTTCCATGCTCCTTTTGGGCCGTATCGCGTCAAAGGCTAATTAAATTTATGCCACTTGAACACTGGTCTTTTAAGAGCTTTTTGAATTTTCTCTCTTTCCCTGTTTTCATATTCACTATTAACCCATTTAAGAAATTCATTTTTATCACCTATTGTCGGTTTATAAAGCTCAAATGGTAGAATATCTAAGTTTAAAAAATAATAAAGAGTCGAGAATCTATACTCCTCACAAAAATTAGAAATCCCCGCCCTTACAGGGTTTTGATAAATATATTTCAATACAATTTGATAATATATTTCATTTTGAATAAGACTCCACTTGTATCGATCCCCAAAAATCCTGTTTATTCGCCTAGTCTCTTGCCTTAAATATTTTGATAATGTCCTGTTCATTTCATACATGAAACGATCTAAATCAGAATTTGGGGTCCAGATCATAAGATGATAGTGATTTCCCATTAGGACAAATGCTTGAATCTTAACTGGATACTTTTTAGAGGCTATTCTAATAGAGGAAATACAGTACCTCCAAACATCTTCTCTCGGTAGATCAAACCATTCTTTATTATTACATCTAATTGTTACGTGGTAGGGAAACTGATCTGTTCGAATAAGGTTTTTCCTCGGCATAAAAGCTATTTAATAAAAAAATAAGAATTCGTGCATTTTTTATTTCAAAACATCCCAATTTTTTTCACTTTTAAATAATGCGACACACCCCAAAAGGTACATGGAACCTTTTATTTTAGAAGCCGGAGACATTCCATTTCTTGATGAGATAGTTCTCCACTTCTAGACGTTCAGCATCTGTCATGGAATTGTTGAAAATTAAGATCTCACCGATAGTACCATCGAAGCCTTGACCATTATTACCTTGACCAATATTGAGGGTGTTAGGAGCAGAGGCTTGAATTTGTGTAGTTACAGCATCGCTAGTGGTCCTTTCAGTACCAGCGCGTTTCTCAATAATAGCTTTTCCTGTTGAATCAAGCTCAGCACATACAACTGCTGGAGTTGTTGGAGTATAAGTCACGGTTCCTCTCGTTAAGTCATTTGTTACTTGAGTGAACATCAGTGTTGTATCTGCTGAGTAACCAACCTGTAATCCTTCATTAGTATTTGTTGAAGGAATACCAATAAAGTAGTTATCAACAGTGGAGCTCATAGCCTTTCTTAGGACAGCAGCACAGATAGTATACTCTGTTCCTTCAAGCGCTGAAGTAGAGATATTTAGTTTCTCTAATGTGTCAGCAAACTCAATACCATTTCTTCCACCAAAGGCCGTTACATCCTTCTTAAAGGCAGGGTAATTAGATCCAATTGTGGCATCGTTACCGTTACCAGAGAGGTCACGCACACAACCAATATTGTCGTTATCAGTAGTAGGCTGATTCCCATCTGTACAGGCAGAGTCTGTAAACATGAAGTTTTTATTGTCAAAATCATACCAACCAATTAAGTCAGCTCCGATATTTTGCATATTCGGTACTGGAGCATCCCAGCCAAACATAATTGTTTCATCGTCGTTGGCAGAGTTTGCAAATCCATTATTCGTATCATCATCCGGTTCATACCACATCTGCATACGTGCAGTAGAGAAAAAGAGTGTACCTTCTTGAACTGATAACACATCATCTGCACCAATATAATGATCATATGGAGCGTTCACATTTGTTCCTGCTCTACTTAAAGTAAAGCTTGCTACTGTTCCATCCGGATTAAGCTGAAATACTTTTGCTGGATAAATTGAAGCAAGTTTCACCCAGTGAGCTCCAACGTTAATACCAAAACTTCTTCTCATTCTAGCTGTGGACATAAATGGAGCTGAACAATTACCATCTGAGTCAGCAGTTGATCTAGCGGCCACACTAATTGAAGCATGTTGAATAATCATGGCCTGCTCCGTATAGTTTGCATCAGGAGTACTACCTGGGTTTAGAGTATTTTGCGCCCCTTCTGTAACAGCAAAGGTTGGATCAGTTCCGGTGTTGGTCGCAGAATCCCACCAACTTACAGTTCCATCAGCGTCAGGAGAAACATAAGCATTTCTAGATGGTACACCAATTATTTTAAGTGACTTAGGCACAACAGGTTTTGGATCCTCTACCCTTGTTCCAAAAGTTCCATTTGTTGAGTACTGGTAGGCAAGAACAGTTCCCGTTGCTGTAAGACTATAAGAACCTGTTCCTAGAACTTCAAGTTCAACCGTATCTCCTGCCACATGGCCTGTTGAAACTACATCAGCTTGTCCACCACCAGAGATTGTAACTTGTCTTTCATCACCGGTTGATCCTTCGAAGAAGCGGACAATAATTTTATGGCTAGGACTTCTTGATCCATTAAAATAGAACTCTTTTCCTGACCAGTCCGCTGTTTGCCAGACAACATTACCCTCTTCAGTGTTTCCTGCTCCTCCGCCATTAGTCAACCTTCCTGCGAGATAAAAAGCTCCGGTTCCTTCTACAATAGTCCCTTGCCCACCGGTAATCCTTCCGGTTTCACCCGCATCAAGAGTTAATGTTGGAGTCCCGCTAACAGTAATCACATTATCATCAATAAAAGAGACAATTTGAGATTCTGTTGTTCCAGCAAGATTAAAGGCCTGGAAAGTATCCGCATCAAAAAATGGGTTATTTGGGAAGGTACTTTCGGCCACGATATTTGAATCTAATGAAGCATAAACCCCGTTATAGGCCTGAACCATAAGCTCATAGTCCTGGCTAACTGAAAGACCCGTAACTGTAACGTTAAGGTCAAGGGATACCCCATCATTAAAGAGAGTCCAGCTCGGAGCCCCGGCTATTTTATAGTAAACTCTATAATCGGTAATTGCTGTTCCATTATCTCCTGGCTCAGTCCAGTTAAGCTCAATAGAGTTTTTAGATCTAGATGCTGTTTCAAGATCAACAATAGCGTCTGGTGGTCCAACGTTTTTAACTTCAATATCTTGATCATGCGAAATTGAGTTAGGGTCACCTGGAGCTGCTAGCGTAAGAGTCGCGTCGTTTCCATGTTCATCTCTAATAAATGTACCAGCTGTAAGAGCTGTCGTATTTGTATAATCTAGGTCGGCTGCTTCATGCCCAGCAAGTACAAGATAGTCAAACTTTAAGGTATCCGTAGTCGTTCCACTTCCATAAGTTGCGTTAGCCGTTGCTGGAGTTCCATCTAAGTCCAGAGTCAGAACTGGTGATCCTGATACAGATACAGGCTCTGAGGTTACAACCCAAATTTCAAATGGCTTACCAATACCATATTCACCGTCTAAGTCGTTTACATGTACATGAGAAACAGTAGGTCTAATACCATCAACATCTAGGTCTTTTTGTATCGTTAATGAGTCTCCACCGGTCATTGGAGTATCTAAAGTGACATCCGCATCATTGTCACCGGCATCACGGATATTGGCTCCATTTTTATTTAGTGAATTGGTCGCTACATAATCAAGATTAGCGTTATCATCCCCTACTTGAACGGTATACTGGAATACTAATGTGTCTGTGCTACTTCCACTTGAATAAGAAACGACTTGATCAGTTGTTCCTGTTTCCATAGTTAAATTTGGAGTGGCTACAGATACTGAAACTGGTTCACTAAAGATAACTTCAATATCAATGGTATCACCAATTCCAAAGAGACCGTTAGCATTTGTAGCAGATACTCTAAGAACTGTTGGCTCTGCCGTATCAATAATAACCTGATCTCTATCTGAAATTGAATCACCTGACCCATTATCTGGAAGCGCAGTAGATACTGGAACGTTACCAGCAAGGTCAGAAATAACACCACCATTTAAATTAATTGTAGTTGCATTATCAAAAGTAAGGTCAGTACTATTTTCACCATCGGCTACAGTATAGTTAAAAGTTAAGGTCTCGGCCGTCGCCCCTGAATATGTTGCCTCGCCATCTGAAGCTCCCGTTTCAAGAGTAATAATAGGATTAGCCGTAACAACTTTCATATTGTCATTATAATGTGCTGTAATTTGAATTAGGTCTGGATTATTGTAAGTTCCATTATCTGTGAACGAATCAACAAATTGAAGTACAGGGGCCGTTTCATCGAAAGTTACAGATGAAGCATTTGTTACCGCAGTAATTTGCGTTGCAGAGTTTCCAGCTGCATCATCAAAATCTACAGTAAATGTTAGGACGGCTTCAGTATCTCCCGTCTGCATTGTATAGCTAGCAGAGTAGTTCGGGTAAGTTCCGCCGATAGTTGCTGGATTACCATCGATAGTCACTGTTGGAGATCCAAGTAGTGGTTCATTTACGGTAAAACTCACAGTAACAACGTCACCTACTTTTGCCCAAACTTGATCAACATTATTTGAAGCAATATTGACCGGCGTAGCTGTAGGAGCAACTTCATCAAAGGTAACTGATGAAACATCAGTTACGGCCGTAACTTGTGTTGCCGAATTTCCTACAGCATCATCAAAGTCTAAGGTGAAGACGAGTATTCCATCATTGTCTCCGGCTTGCATCGTATAAGTTGCTGTATAGGTTGGATAGGATCCGCCAATTGTAGCAGAGTTTCCATCAATCGTTACAGTTGGAGAACCTAGAAGTGGTTCACTTACTGTAAAACTTAATGTTACATCATCACCGACTTTAGCAAGAGACGTGTTTCCGTTATTTGAATAAATTGTAACAGGCGATGCCGTAGGCTGACTTTCATCAAAAGTCACTGAACTAGCATCTGTTACAGCTGTTACTTGTACGGCTGGGTTTCCAGCGGCATCAGTAAAGTCTAGAACAAATCCTAAGGCAGCTTGAGTATCCCCAGATTGCATTGTGTAAGATGCTGTATAAGTAGGATAAGCGCCGCCAATTGTTGCTGAATTTCCATCAATTGAAACAGATGGGTTTCCTAACAATGTTTCATTTACTGTAAAGCTAAGAGTAACAACATCACCTACTTTAGCTCTAGATGTATTTCCATTATTAGAATAAATAGTTACAGAAGTCGCTAGCGGTGCTGTTTCATCAAAAGTTACTGAACTAGCATCCGTTACCGCCGTTACCTGAGTTGCTGGATTTCCTGATGCATCTGTAAAATCTAATGTAAAACTAAGAGCGGCCTGCGTATCTCCAGTTTGCATTGTATAACTTGCATTATAGTTAGGATACGCACCTCCAAGAGTCGTTGCATTTCCATCAATCGTTACCGTTGGATTTCCAAGAAGTGGTTCGTTCACAGTAAAGCTAACAGTTACCACATCCCCAATTTTGGCGAGTGCAGTATTACCATTATTTGAAGCAATTGTAACTGGCGTAGCCGTTGGTAGCACTTCATCAAATGTAACGGAACTAGCATCCGTAACGGCCGTAACTTGTGTGGCCGCATTTCCAGCAAGATCAGTAAAGTCTAGTGTAAATGCAAGAACCCCGTCAGTGTCTCCGGCCTGAGTCGTATAGTTCGCTTGATAAGTTGGATAAGCTCCAGCAATAGTGGCGGCTTTTCCATCAATGGTTACCGTTGGCGAACCAAGAAGCGGCTCACTTACAGTAAAACTTAATGTAACAACATCGCCTACTTTAGCCAGGGCCGTATTAGCATTATTAGAGTAGATCGTTACAGGCGTTGCACTTGGTAGTGTTTCATCAAATGTTACCGTTGTTCCATCCGTTACAGTTGCAATTGTTCCCGCGGCATTTCCAGCGGCATCTGTAATATCGATTGCATAGGTTAGAACTCCAGTTGTATCTCCTGCCTGCATTGTGTATGTGGCCTGATAAACAGGATGAGTTCCACCGATAGTTGCAGAGTTCCCATCAATACTTACTGATGGATTACCTATAAGAGTTTCGTTAACTGTAAAACTAAGAGTTACAATATCCCCTACCTTGGCCAGTGTCGTATTAGCATTATTAGAAAAGATAGTTCTAGGCGTAGAGCTCGGAGCCGTTTCATCAAAGGTAACTGATGAAGCATCTGTTACCGCTGTTACTTGAACAGCATTATTTCCAACAACGTCTGTAAAGTCTAATGTAAATCCTAGAGCGGCCTGGGTATCTCCAGTTTGCATGGTATAACTAGCTTGATAAGTTGGATACGATCCAGCGAGAGTCGTGGCGTTTCCATCGATAGTAACAGTCGGACTTCCAAGAAGAGGTTCACTTACCGTAAAGCTTAGAGTAACAACGTCACCAACTTTTGCTAATGAAGTGTTGGCATTATTAGAGTAAATGCTAACCGAGGTCGCCGTTGGTACTGACTCATCAAAGGTGACACTAGATCCGTCTGTAACAGCAACTACTTGTGTTGCAGGGTTTCCAGTGGCATCCGTAAAATCGAGGGTAAACCCTAGCGCTGCTTCAGTATCTCCTGCTTGAGCTGTATAATTTGCTTGATAT
>PBIO01000008.1 GCA_002720865.1 Halobacteriovorax sp. | reverse complement strand
GAGTTGCTGGATTTCCAGCGGCATCTGTAAAGTCGATAGTATAAGCTAAAATTCCTTCTGTATCCGAGGCCTGCATCACGTAGCTTGCCGTATAAACCGGATGAGTTCCGCCGATAGTTGTCGCGTTTCCATCAATTGTTACAGTTGGGCTACCTAAAAGAGTTTCACTTACGGTAAAGCTAACAGTAACCGTATCACCTACTTTTGCTCTTGCTACATTTGCGTTACTAGAAAAGATCGTTCTAGGTGTTGAAGTCGGCGCGGTCTCATCAAAAGTAACACTAGATCCATCTGTTACTGCAGTAACTTGAGTACCTGTATTACCTACCGCGTCTGTAAAATCAATGGTAAATCCAAGTGCCGCCTGAGTATCCCCAGTCTGCATTGTATAAGTAGCTTGATAAGTTGGGTGAGATCCAGCAATAGTGGCCGCATTTCCATCAATCGTTACTGTTGCATTTCCAAGAAGAGGCTCATCTACTGTAAAGCTAACCGTAACTACGTCCCCTACTTTTGCTAGACTTGTGTTCCCATTATTAGAATAAATTGAAACCGAAGTTAAGGTTGGATCTGTTTCATCAAAGATCACCTGACTAAAATTAGTCGTTGCTGTAACCTGAGTCCCGGCGTTTCCTGCTGTATCAACAAAGTCGATAGCAAAAGCGAGTACACCTTCTGTATCCCCAGCTTGAACCGTATAACTAGCTTGATAAGTCGGTGCAGCCACATTATTTATCGTCGCTGCATTTCCATCAATAGTTACTGTTGGATCACTAATTAAATTTTCTGAAGCAGTAAAAGTAATTGTAACAACGTCCCCTACCTTTGCTCTTCCAGAATTAGAGTTACTTGAAGCAATTGTCACTGGAGCTAGGGTTGGTGGGCTCTCATCAAAAGTAACACTTGTTCCATCAGTTACCGCTGTAACCTGCGTTGCGGGGTTTCCAACGGCATCTGTAAAATCTAAAGTAAAACTTAGGGCCGCTTCCGTATCTCCGGCCTGCATTGTATAGCTTGCTTGATAAGTTGGATACGCTCCCGCTAGAGTCGCCGCGTTTCCGTCAATAGTTACTGTTGGACTTCCAAGAAGCGGCTCATCCACTGTAAAGCTAAGGGTAACAACGTCGCCAACTTTTGCTAAAGAGGTATTGGAATTATTTGAGTAGATCGTTACTGGCGTGGCCGTAGGCGCTGTCTCATCAAAGATAACACTTGTTCCGTCTGTTACAGTTGTATAAGCGACGCTTGAGTTTCCAGCGGTATCAGTAAATGCAATATTATAAGTAAGAACCCCTTCCGTGTCAGAGGCCTGCATCACATAGCTTGCCGTATAAATTGGAGCAGAGGCACTATTTATCGTCGCCGTATTTCCGTCAATGGTTACTGTCGGATTATAAAGCAGGGCCTCACTAACGGTAAAGCTTAGGGTTACCGTATCTCCGACCTTTGCTCTTGCTACATTTGCATTACTAGAAAAGATTGTTCTAGGAGTTGAAGTCGGTGCTGTCTCATCAAAAGTAACACTTGATCCGTCCGTTACAGCAGTCACCTGTACCGCCTGATTTCCTGAGATATCTTGAAAATCAATGGTAAAACTAAGAGCTGCTTCAGTATCTCCGGCCTGCATTGTATAGGTTGCCGTATAATTTGGATTCGTCCCGGAAACAGTAGCTGCGTTTCCATCAATAGTAACTGTTGGCGTTGTAAGTAATGCTTCATCAACAACAAAGCTAACCGTTACAATATCCCCTACTTTTGCTAGGGAAGTGTTTCCATTATTAGAATAGATCGTTACCCCAGGAGCTGTTGGAGGTGTTTGATCAAAGGTAACTGTACTAGCATCAGTTGTTGCTGTTACTTGTGTGGCCGGATTACCAACGGCGTCCGTAAAATCTAAAGTAAAGGCCAGGCTTCCTTCAGTTTCGCCCCCTACTAAGGTATAACTTGCTTGATAAGTTGGGTAACTTCCAGCAAGAGTGGTGGCATTTCCATCGATAGTTACTGTTGGACTTCCAAGAAGAGGTTCATCAACTGTGAAGCTAAGAGTAACAACGTCCCCAACCTTTGCAATGGCCGTATTAGCATTATTTGAATAAATAGTAACCGGAGTTGCCGTTGGCGCTGTCTCATCAAAAGTAACTGTCGTAGCGTCCGTAACAGTTGTTAGCTGAGTTGCTGGATTTCCAGCGGCATCTGTAAAGTCGATTGTATAAGCTAAAATTCCTTCTGTATCCGAGGCCTGCATCACATAGCTTGCTGTATAAACTGGATGAGTTCCACCAAGAGTAGTGGCGTTCCCATCAATCGTTACAGTTGGGCTACCTAGTAATGTTTCACTTACGGTAAAACTAACCGTAACCGTATCACCAACTTTGGCTCTTGCTACATTGGCATTACTAGAAAAGATCGTTCTAGGTGTTGAAGTCGGGGCGGTCTCATCAAAGGTAACACTTGTGGCATCTGATGTTGCCGTAACTTGAGTACCCGTGTTTCCAACGGCGTCCGTAAAATCAATAGTAAAGCCAAGAACTGCTTCAGTATCTCCAGTCTGCATTGTATAAGTTGCTTGAAAGGTTGGATAAGATCCAGCAATCGATGCTGCATTTCCATCAATCGTTACAGTGGCCGACCCAAGTAGAGGTTCATCCACGGTAAAGCTAACCGTAACGACGTCTCCTACTTTTGCTAGAGATGTATTTCCATTATTAGAATAAATTGAAACCGAAGTTAAGGTCGGCGCTGTCTCATCAAAAACAACCTGCGAAGCATCTGTTGTGGCCGTAATTGTGGTGGCAGCATTTCCAGCAAGATCCGTAAAATCTAGGGCGTAACTTAGAACCCCTTCCGTATCTCCGGCCTGCACTGTATAAGTGGCCGTATAGACTGGAGCAGTTCCGCCAATAGTTGCTGTGTTTCCATCAATACTTACAGAAGGATTAGCAATAAGCGCTTCACTTACTGTAAAGCTAATCGTGACATCGTCACCAACTTTTGCTCTTGCCGTATTTGCATTATTTGAAAAGATAATTACTGGCGTAGCTGTGGGCGGCGTTTCATCAAAACGAACATTAGTGGCATCAGTTGTAGCGGTTACCTGAGTCGCCTGATTTCCTGCAAGATCCGTAAAGTCTAAAGTAATCGCTAGATTTCCTTCCGTATCTCCGGCCTGCATCGTATAACTTGCTTGATAAGTTGGATAGGCCCCGGCCAGTGTCGTGGCGTTTCCATCAATACTTACCGTTGGATTTCCAAGGAGAGACTCACTTACTGTAAAGCTTAAGGTAACAACGTCCCCAACTTTTGCTAAGGCCGTATTCGCGTTATTTGAATAAATCGTAACTGGGTTTGCTGTGGGTAAAGTCTCATCAAAAGTAACACTTGTTCCATCCGTTACCGCAGTAACCTGGGTTCCTACGTTTCCAACGGCATCCGTAAAATCAATGGCAAAACCTAAGACGGCCTCGGTATCTCCGGCCTGCATTGTATAGGTGGCCGTAAAGTTTGGCGCTGTACCAGAAACCGTCGCCGACTTACCGTCAATGCTTACACTTGGAGTAGAAACCAGTGGCTCATCCGCTGTAAAGCTAACAGTTACAATATCTCCAACCTTAGCTAGGGCAGGATTAGCATTATTTGAATAAATTGTTACAGCGCTTAAAGTTGGCGCGGTTTCATCGAAGATAACCTGCGAAGCATCAGTTGTAGCCGTTACTTGAACACCTGGGTTTCCGGCAGCATCTGTAAAGTCTAGAGCGTAAGCAATAACTCCTTCTGTATCTCCGGCCTGCATCACGTAGCTAGCATTATAATTTAATGCACTTGTTAAACTAACACTTGCTGCATTTCCATCGATACTTACACTTGGATTTCCAATTAAGGTTTCATTGGCCGTCATTGAAATCGTTACCGTATCTCCAACTCTTGCTCTTACACTTGTGTTTGGATTATTTGATCCAATAATTACTGGATTAAGAGTTGGAGGCGTTTCATCAAAAGTAACTGTGCTTGAATCCGTTGTGGCCGTAACTTGAACAGCGGCGTTTCCTACTGCATCCGTAAAATCAAGAGTAAAACTTAATGCTGCTTCCGTATCTCCGGCCTGAGTTGTATAGCTCGCCTGATAAGTTGGATATGCTCCCGCAAGAGTTGCAGCATTTCCATCAATCGTTACTGTTGGATTCCCAAGTAGTGGCTCATCTACAGTAAAGCTAAGAGTGACAATATCCCCTACTTTAGCAAGGGCCGTATTCGCATTATTAGAATAGATCGTAACTGACGGCGCCGTTGGCGGAGTCTCATCAAAAATAACCGAAGTTCCATCTGTCACCGTTGTATATGTGGCAACGTTTGTATTACCGGCACGATCAATAAAGTCGATGGTATAAGTTAGAGTGCCCTCTGTATCCCCGGCCTGCATCGTATAAGTACCAGTATAGTTCGGGGCCGAGGCATTATTAATTGTTGCGGCCTTTCCATCAATAGTTACTGTTGGATCATTATTTAAAACCTCACTTACAGTGAAGCTTAAGATAACATCGTCTCCAACTTTTGCTCTTGAAGTATTTGCATTATTTGAAGCAATCGTTCTAGGAGTCGAAGTTGGTGCTGTCTCATCAAAGGTAACTGAAGTGGCATCCGTCGTGGCCGTTACTTGCACCCCAGGGTTTCCAACCTTATCCGTAAAATCTAAAGTAAAACTTAGGGCCGCTTCCGTATCTCCGGCCTGCATTGTATAGCTTGCCGTATAGTTTGGATTAGTTCCTGAAATCGTGGCAGGGTTTCCATCAATTGTAACGGTGGGACTACCAAGGAGCGAATCATCTACAGTAAAGCTTAAGGTGACAACGTCCCCTACTTTTGCAAAATTAGAGTTAAGTCCGTTTGATGAGATCGTAACTCCAGGAGCTGTTGGCGGCGTCTCATCAAAAGTTACACTTGAAGCGTCCGTTGTTGCTGTAACCTGCGTTCCATTATTTTGCGCTCTATCTAAGAAGTCGATAGTAAAAGCTAGCGCTCCTTCAGTATCTCCGGCCTGCATTGTGTAGGTCGCCGTATAATTCGGTGACGTTCCTGCGACAGCGGCCGTATTTCCATCGATTGTTACTGTTGGATTGGAAAAAAGAATCTCTGAGGCCGTAAAGCTTAGAGTAACAATATCTCCAACCTTGGCGTAGATTGGATTTCCATTGTTAGAGAAAATATTAACCGTAGTTAAAGTAGGCGGCGTGGTATCAATCGCGATATTTTGATTATCTGAAATTGAATTGGCCGTTCCTGGTGAAGCAATCGTCGTTAAATCTAAAGTATTAGTAGAAGCATCATAAATATCACCGCCATTTAGGTTAACTGGCGTAACAGCGATATAGTCGAGGTCAACATGATCTTCACCAGCGGAGACCGTATAATTAAAAGTTAAAGTATCCGTGGTTGAGCCACTTGTGTAGTTAACCACCACGTCTGCACCAGATTGGTTCTCAAGAGTAATACTAGGTGTTCCTGAAACAGTAACCGGTTCAGTAATCACCATCTCTATTTCAATAAGCTCACCAGCTTTATAGAATCCATTTGGCTTATTGGCGCGAACTTCAGAAATCTCTGGCGGCGCCGTATCAATAACGATGGCATGATCAACACCCATCGAGTTAGCACCAGTTAGCGGCGTATCTAATGTTAAGTTTGAAACATTGGCCGCAATATCATTAATTTTTCCGCTATTAAGGACAAGTGAATTGATCGCCTGATAATCAAGATCGGTGTTCATATCCCCAAAGACAACCGTGTATCTAAAGGTTAGAAGTTCACTACCAGATCCGCTTGAGTAAGTTACTGCTCTACCAGC
Source organism: Halobacteriovorax sp. (assembly GCA_002720865.1). Classification (GTDB taxonomy): domain Bacteria; phylum Bdellovibrionota; class Bacteriovoracia; order Bacteriovoracales; family Bacteriovoracaceae. Next base: position 67,149 of record PBIO01000008.1, on the reverse strand, counting down.
AAGAGAGTTTTCAAGAGTGATAATTGGGCTACCACTAACATAAACATTTTCACTAAAGTCAACGATGATATCAATCTCTTCACCAGTAGTATAAAAACCATCAAATTTCGTTGTCGTAACTTCATCAATAGTCGCTGGGATTGTATCGATGATAATATCTAAATCATCAGAGATTGAGTTAAGCGCTCCAGGTGCTGCAAGGGCACCGGCAACCACAGCGTCATTAGAGGCGCGGTCTTCAATATCCCCACCATTTAAGACAAGAGCGTTGGTATCTTCGTAGTCTAAATCATTTGTGTTCTGACCAGAGACCACTGTGTATCTAAAAGTTAGTGTATTTGTTCCAGACCCACTTGAGTAATCAACAGCAAAGTCAGCACCTGGACCTAAATCATTATTAAGAGTAATTTGAGGAGTACCGCTTACATTAACAATCTCATCCCAAACAATTTCTATATCAAGCTGCTCACCAGCTTTATAAGCTCCCGAGGATGAGGTCACTTCAGTTACTGTCGGCTCTACCGTATCAACAAAAAGATCTTGATCATCAGAGATTGAATTGGTCGCCCCTGGTGCTGCTAGAGTTCTATCAGCATCATTAGTTGCAAAATCTTCTACGTCCCCAACACTAAAAGAGTTGGTCGCCACATAATCTAGAACAGCATTATAGTCACCATCACTAATAGTGTAGTTAAAAGTTAGAGTCGTGTTATCAGCACTAATTGAACTATAGGTAACGGCCACATCAGGATTGGTGGCCTGCCCATTCATATCAAGAGTAAGTTCTGGTGTGCCAGCGTTTATAACTACCGGCTCACTCATAATCACTCTAATGGCAATCACTTCTGGATTTGTATAAAAGCCATCCGTTGGTACTGGCTCAACTGCATTAACACTGGCAACCGTTGGAGTTACCGTATCAATTATAATTGTTCCATTATCCGAGATTGAATTACCACCGCCAATTGTTGGAAGAGTTGGGATCCCGTCGTTTCCGGCCTGATCCTGAACCGTTCCCCCATTATAAGTAAGAGAGTTTGTGGCCACGTATTCTAAGTCTGTTGAGTTCTCACCTGCTGCAACTGTATATCTAAAAGTTAAAATCGCAGTTCCAGAACCACTTGAGTAACTTACTACTGGATTTGTTCCCGTCTGATTTTCTAAAGTGATCGTTGGTGTTCCACTTACATAAACTTTTTCATCCCACTTAACTAAGATATCAATTTCTTTTCCGGCATTGTACTGCTCAACTCCATGAGGGTTAGCAAGCACCGCTGTTGCCGAAGCACTTACAACACTTGGGATACCAACATCTTTTCTAAGCTGAATTCCGTTAACTCCACCAATTGGGTTTTCACCTGGAGTGTTTCCAAGCTCATCCACATGGCTTACGATAATATTAAAGTCATAAAGCGCATCATAACTAGCATCAAGGGCCGAGTCCTGCATACATCCGGCCGGAAGACCTGGACCAAGCGAGCAGTTTGGACTTAAATCAATCGTTGTTGAATAAGTTCCGGCCGTACAATTTGCGCTAAAAGATTTGGTAGCACCAAGACGATCTCGTACATTAATTTGAACATCATCAGTTCCCGCACCGATAACTGTATCAGGCCAGCAAGTTCCGCTAATAGGAAAGGCCGTTTCATTATCTTGGTTAATCCAAACATCTCTCGTATCAGGAGCGTCGTTTCCAAGATCAGCTGGAACTAAAAGAGCAAGTTCCGGTTGTCTTACGGTTGTTGTGATATCAACTTGAGGAAGAGTTGTTTGGTTACCAACATTTCCTGTTCCATTATCATAATCAAAGTTTAAAGTTTCAGAAATAGAAGTTGATGCATAAGTGGTCGGTCGATACTGAACGACGATTGTACATGTACTTGATCCTGAAATTGTCGTACCACATGTTCCGTTTGCATTTGTCACGGCATCCACTGGACTTGCCGCAAGTGTGGCCGTTCCATCATCACCGCGGCCAGGAAAGATTCCCGCATCGGCATAAATAAAGGGAGCAGCAATTGGCGCAAGATCATTTAAAGTTAGCGCTTGATACTCACCAGAGTTTGTTACAGTAAAAGTTTGATAGAAGACACCATTTCTTAAAAGGTCACTTCCATAGGCCGCCGTAGAATGAGTCCAAGTTAGTGGGCTTGGAGCTATGGCAAGATTTGCTGGAGTTACTGAAGTCCCTTGCACGTCATTGACCGGATAGTTTGGCATAAGAAGTGGAAGAGTATTCGTATCCGAAGTACTTGTGTACGGCGGAGGAGTTCCTGGTCCCGTTAAACTTGAAATAGTCGTCCCCGCTGTGAACTCATAATCAAGTTGAAGAGTTGCCGTTAATGGAGCTCCAAGAGCCGTCGGCGTAAACTGAACATCAAGATCACAAGTTGTCGGTGTACCATGAACAGTCGAAGCATTAACTGTTGGTGTCGTCGCCGGACCAGCACAACCGGCCCCGGTTCTACCAGTTACAGTAAAGTGAGGAGAGCCACCACTATCAGAAACACTAACGGCATTTGCTGCACCAAAGTTTTTCATGGTGAAACCATTTGTTCCACGAGTTGAACCGTTAGCAAAAGTTCCGTAGTCATGAAGGTCCCCGTCGGTGTCATAAACATCGCCGTCTTCATCAAGAACGAGATAGGCCCAGTCCATACCAGTACCACGTAATGTGTAGTGGTTCGGATGATCAAAAAGTGGAGTCAGTGTTCTTTGAGCTGCACTAAGACTTGGGTCCCCAACAACTCTAAAGCCGTTATAAAAACTAAATCCAATCTGATCCGTGTTAAGAGTTGAGTCCCCTTGAGTTAGATCCGGATTATAGCGCACATGAATTGTACAGCTGGCCATCTCTGGCATGTCATCCATGTTTTTATTATTGTCGTTTGTAACAGCATCAAAGGGAGCATCGGCCGCGCCAGTATAAGTCGCCGGCAGAGCAAGAGGCATACTGTATAAATCATCACAGGTGGTGAGACTATCGTTTACAATCGTAAAGTCCGTGGCACCGTTCATACCAAGACCAAAGATCTGAATCCCCTCGGCCGTCTTATCCCCGTAGTTAATAACTTCTAAAACAAAATCTTTCCAACCACCGTTTGCGGTCTGACCAAAGTCGATGGGAAGAGTATGAGTAACACTTGTAAAACTTGTATCCGGCGCACCAAGACCTGGAAAGTAAGGGTCGTCATAAGTTGGCGTCACGCGAAGTGGAACAACAGGCTGCGAGGCCGTCTCACCTGTAAGCGGTAACATCTCTCCTGGAATATCTTCGTGGGGAGTGACAATCTGATCAGCTGAATTATTTGGTCTTGCCAGCTGATAAGATTTTCTAATTATCACGTTCGCCGGTCTGGCCCCTTCACCAGTCAGTCCAACGGAGCCTGTGTAGTTATGAATGCCGCCACTAAAAGTAATATTGACTTGCTCAGACTTTTCTCCAGAAACAAGGGGCCTAAAACTAATAAGTACAGTACAGCTAGCGCCAGGCCCAAGTGAAGAACCACAAGTTCCACCAACACCAGGATAAGTACCTACCCCATTGTTCACACCGGCCGTTCCAGCATAATAAAACTCTGGAACAAAAAGTCCCTGAGAGTCTGTGATCTCACCCACAATATTTACGGCCGTCTCATCACCAATATTTGTGATCGTAAAAGTTCTGGTATCTACAAAACCAATCAGCACTTCGCCCCATGGTTCAAAAATCTTGTCGGGACCAGATGCCGTTGCAAATCTTAAGCGTGGAGTTTTTTCTTCAACGAAACCAGATGAACCAACACCACTCGCACCACAGCCATGAAGTACGAGTGTACTCACAGATATCAAAGCTAGGAGAATGTGTTTTCTCAAAATAGTTATCATGTTCTTAATAGCGCCTATAAATTTCTCATCGATGAATTCTTTAATTTCACTTAGTTACTATTGTAATATTTAGACGCTAGGCAATATGATCACAGGCAGTTACATCCCCCTCTATAGGGGTTTACTGGCACTAATTAAGGGCACAGGTAACTACTTGAAAAATAAGGGATTTTAGAGGGAAAATCNCGCCTATAAACAAATTAAATTTATGCAAAATGTCGATGCTTTGACACTATGAGTTTAACTATATGAATTTACGTAGGGGCATGTGGGGGCAGTTAGGTTAACTACCCCAGATTATAAATTATGAATTATTTTTCATATATCAGACTAAAAGCGGCCTTTATATCAGGTAAGTTCCCGATTCTTTGACCATTAGGCTCTTTTTGAGGAGTACCCGTTTTTCTTAGTGCGTCTCTAAGCTCCTTGGGGGTAAGAGTAATTCCTCTTTCTTTTCCAATCCCAAGAAGTGAGGCCATGGCCCCACCAACTATTGGTGTTGCTGAGCTTGTTCCAGAAAAAGTCGCAGTATAATTTGCATCACTTCCCCTATGAAGATCTCCGTAGCCAGTCGTTACTACTCCACGACCATACCCAAAAGCATCAACTCTTTTTCCGTAATTAGAAAAGCCAGCTTTTTTATGACGGTCTTCACCACTAGAAAGGGCAGCACCAACAAGGACACATCCACTATCCCTAAACTCAGGATCGAAGGCTTGATTATAATCTTCATGATCAAGATTTTCATAACCATTTCCAGCGGCCGCAACACAATGAATACCTTTTTCTGAAGTGGCATATTTTAAAATTCTATAAACAGGATTCCAGTACTCATTAGGAATATATTGACCTCGTGGTCCGGGAGAATGCATCTCTAGAACAATAAGGTCACCGGCCTCTAACTTTTCAATTACCTTGGCAAGATTTGCGGCAACACCTTTATGATAAGGGTCCTCTTCTTGTTCAGTACAGTCATCATCTTCTGGCTTACATCCATTTCGTCCCCAGGTATTTTCATTATCAACAAGTCTTGAATAAAAGCCATAATCCGCTTCGTATGAAATACCCGTTACACCTTTACCATCTCTTTTTGCAACCATTTCACCAGCGACAGCAGTTCCATGATCAACTTTCCCTCTAGGCAATTCACTAACAAAAAAGAATTTTTCAAGGTCCTCGTGATCAGCATTAACACCAGTTTCCATATCTATTATTTTAATACCTGCGCCTGCCCCACCTGGAATTTCCCATGCGAATCTTGCATCGACCCCTTCAGGTGCTGCGTTTAAATGAAACTGTTTTGACTCAAAGTCGGGAGTCTCACTTGGTTCAATTTCATCATTCTTAGGAAGACTTCCTTCAAAAAAACCTGCTTCTTCAACTTTTGGATTAAAGACGGCATATTCAATATTTTCTTGAGAGTATAAATCTTCTAATAACCTAACCGCCTCTTTTTTAGATAAGGCATTATCAAACCTTAGTTCTTGAAAACCTCTTAGGGCATCAGCCGCAGGTGACAAGTTTTTTTCATTTCCAATAAAGTTTTTAAAAAGAGTTTTAGTCTTGAAGTTTTGAGTAGACTTAAAGTTCCAAAACGATCTTACATTTTTATCATTTAGATCTGAATACTTAATTACAATTGAGCTTGTATCAACTGCATTAAGCTTAATCATTTTTTTACCTTCCGCTAAGGTATGAGCAAAGCTAAGATTAATTGTTGTAAAAAGTAAGGCTGATAAAACTGTAATATTTCTCATTAAAAACTTCCTTTATGCACAAAAGATTGAAAGTGAAATAGACCAAATTCGCTTAGGTCTGTCGAGGTCTTAAAGTCCCGTTGTAAAAGTTATATTATTGAAATTATTGAGTTTTCAAGCAACGCAGCACGTCTTTTCCTCGGGCATGACAAAGTTCAACGAGGGAAAGATGGGCCTGCCCCCAGCCTTGAGCAGCAAGGTTTTCAGATTCCAATAAACGGTTTTGATCCTGAGTTAATTCGTTAACTGTAACTCGCCCTTTATTAAATCTTTTTTCAGTGGAACGATAGACTCTTCTTGAAAGCCCTAAGTTTATATCTCGATCCTTTGCGGTCTGCACTGAAATATCAAAGTTTATCTCTTTTGTTTTCCACTCACTTTTAGCATCTCTTTTGATTCTAACTAATCGATATCGAGCCTGTTCACTTAAAGCTTTTTGAGTTTCATAATTCGATACATCTTTCCATCCTTCAAAAATAGGAATGGTAATACTAAGGAGTGAAGTTCTTTCATTTAAGTGAACCGTCGACTCTAGGTCTGTTTCGCTCCATGTGTAGGAAAAATCGACTGTAGGGAAAAAAGATCTGACTGCGGATTTCGCGTTCGCCTCTCTAAAAGCCAATTCGAAATTTGCTTTTTGAAAATCTGGCCTTTCCTCAATATTAAAACTTCCTTTAAGATGATCATGTTTTTTACTTTTAAGTAATTTAAGCCAAGGCCACTTCAGTTCAACATTATCATGCCCTAATAGAGCGATAAGGTTTCCTTTAGCCGTATCTAACTGCAAAAGTGAATTATTAAGCCTAGCTTTTGCATTATTAAGTTCAACCTTTGCCTTATCAACTTCAGCAGATGGAGTTAGACCTCGCCTGAAACGAGCTTTAGCAGTTCGTAAGGAGGAATTCTTCGCTTTGACAATTTTTTCTAAAATTTCAACTTGTTTAACTCTTAATATATTATCTACTAAGACTTTTACTCCTACTAACTCAGCCTCTAATTTCGCTTCATTTAATCGGCTTCTTTGAGCATCTAATTGTTTATTAGCGGCATCATAGGCAGCATAATCGGCCCCAAATCTAAAGAGATTTACGGAGGCGGTCAGATTAAGTCTTTCAGTTTCACTTTGTACTTCATAAGTTTTTTGTTTTGAATATCCTGCAGTTAAGTCTGGAAGAAAGCTTAAGACCTTTGATCTAGCATTTGACTTACTCGCATTTAAAAGAGCCTGTTCTTGAGGGACAGTTGTATCTCTCTTTATAATCTCTTCTAAGGCCTGATCAAAACTTATTGGACTTGCCATTAACGAGCTAGAAAAAACAAAAGCAATAAGAATTCTCACAAAGTGTTCTCCACTATATTATTTTGAGGTAGCTCACTCTTCTCGTCATTTGGATATTTAGGTCTAGGTAATTTAAACTCTCTTTTTCTTTTCCAGTCGAGATATTGAACTTCAAGCATAGGAACTAAGAAAAGAGTCAAAAGCGTTGAAATCCAAAGACCTCCAGAAACAGCAATACCAAGAGGTTGAAGAATTTTGCCACCTTCACCGGATCCCATTGCGATGGGAAGCATACCAAGAATAGTTGTTAGAGAAGTAATTAAGATTGGTCTCATTCTTTTCTTACCAGCAAGAACGGCTGCCTCTAGGGGAACCATTCCTTCTGCAACAAGCTTCTTGATAAAATCTACTAGTAGAATTGAGTTAGCGACAGCGATCCCATTTAAGAGGATGATCCCAAGAGCTGAATTAAGGGAAAGCGTGCTGCTAAACACAAACAGAGACCCAAGAACCCCCATGATTCCAAGTGGCACGGCCACTAAAACGATCATGGTATGAACAAAAGAACCAAACTGTAATAATAAAGTTAAAAAGATCAAAAGAATCGACATCAGAACCGCTAAGGTTAACTGCTTTAAGGCACCATTCAAGTCTTTATCAGCATCTTCAAAATAGGCCTGTGGTTTTGTCGTAAGACCAAGATGAGAAAGATCTTTCTTATCGTAATCCGCAATCAGTTTTTTAGCAGCAGCTAAAGAAGTATCTTTCTTATGCTCCTCACCTTTTTTCTCTTTTGCCATAATGACAACAATATCTCTTCCATTTTCTCTATAAATTCTTGGTTTAGATTGAACTAACGACACATCATTAAGCGCTTTAAAAGGTAAAATCTTATCACCAACTCTAATTGGAAGGGCCATGAGATCTTCCATTGAGGAAACTGTCCCCTCTGGAAAATTTAGCCTTACGGGAAAGGTATCTCCGTCGATATTGATATCGCCTAGACTTTTCCCCTCGGTTGCAACCCTAGCTAAATCAGAAACATCATAAGGAGAAAATCTCGCTCCTTGTTCATAGAGTAAAGGCCATAGCTCTTTTCTCGCATTAACTTCAATATTTTCGCCTCGGCTAACTCCAGGGTCCGACCACTGTCTTGAAAAAATTTCTTTTTCCCTAAGCTCGTCTAAAATATCTTTGGCCATCAATCTTCTATCTTCAGTACTACCACCTCTAACAAGTAGCCTCATATGTGGAGGGTCTGGCAAAGGAAGTTCAGCTGGGTTCCAAGGTCCAACCCAATAGTACTGAGTTGGAGTATTTTGAAATTCTCCTTCCATCGACTTCCATACTTTATTCATATCTTCTTTGTTTATAAGACGGGCCATTACAGTCGCATTATTCGCCCCTCTGATTTGAACAAAGGTATAGCTAATATCTGCTCCAAACTTTTCAAGTAATCTTGCTTCCTCTACCGAAGTCGTTGTTTCCATCTGACGAATATTAGTATTTCCAGAAGTATTAATACTTAAAATCATCCAATCAGTATCAGGTGTTCCTATGATTTCTTTTTTAAGCTTTGGCATCACAACAAAGAGAAGTCCTACAAATGCTCCTGTTAAAGTAGCAACAGCTATCCATTTAACAATTTTACTTTTGATAAATGCTCTTAAGGCCGTGGCATAACCATTTTCTAACTTAATAAGGCTTCCATTTATAGGTGACTTTGGAGGGGAAACTCCTTTTTCGCCTTTCATTAGATGAAGCCTAATCGTAGGTACAAGGATGAGGGCCACAAAAGCGCTAAATCCGTGGGAGAATACAACGGCCTTGGCCAAATCTCCAAGAATGGCATTTGTTAAATCACTAGTAAAAGCAAGCGGTGCGAAGACAACAAGAGAAGCAATTGTTGAAGCCACAACCGGCCCCATAACTTCCTTTACAGCGCGAATTATGACTTGGAGTCTTTGATTATAATTAAGTGGCCCTTTTACTTTTTCAAAATGCCTAAAGATATTTTCCATGACAACAACAGAGGCATCTACATTCATTCCGGCGGATAATGCTAGTCCACCTAGTGAAATCAAATTCAGATTCATTCCCGTGACTTTCATCATGATAAAGGCAAGAATCATACTTAAAGGTATTTCAATGGCTGCTGTAATAGTGTTTTTAAATGAGCCAATAAATAAGAAAAGAACTAGAACTGCTAGTCCAGCCGCTAGGAAAACTTCTTTAATAACATTGCTAACCGACTGGCGAATAAACTCGCTTGGATCAACTAAGTTTCGATATTGAACATCTCCTGGCAATTGAGGCTTTACCTCCTCAATAATTGTCAAAATTTCCTCTGCCATCCTTTTAACATTTCCACCCGTTCTTGGATTGGCAAAAAGAATTAGAGAGTCTGCTCCATTTGTTTTAAAAATACGGTTATGACCACTTGAGGGTCCTAAATCTATTCTGGCAATATCAGAAAGGTGAACAATCGTTCCACTCTGAGTTGGAATAAGAAGGTTCTCAAGAGTTTTTATATCTTCTAACTCTCTTGGCATTTGTATAGTTAGCTTTCCAGTTCCAACAACTACCGATCCTCCAAAATAGCCGGCCATTCCATTTCTTAAAACTTCTTCAATATTCCGAGGAAAAAGGCCAAGTTGGGCCATGGCTTCAGGATTAAGCTCAATACGAACTTCCTTTCGATTCGGATTCCAAAGGCTTGCTCCCTCAGCATCTCCGACTTTTGCCAATTTTGGAACAAGTAAAGGTTCAAGTAAGTCGTACAGTTCATCAAGACTTCTCTCTTCTGAGAAAAAGCTTATGGCTATAAAGCCAGAGCTCTTCGACCAAAAGTTAACCCTTAAACTATCTCTGGCCTCTCTAGGCCAAGACCCGCTTTGAGCGTTTAGAAGATTTTGTACTTCTCTTAATGCCTCTTTAGGATCGGCACCCCACCCAAAGTCAATATTATAGCTAACACTTGAAGTTCCATAATTTGATACTAGATCCTCTACTTCAAGTGACCCGGTAGAGATCCCCTCTATGGCCCCTTCAATTCTTGTTCCATACTTTTGAAGAAACTCATCTGAACTCATGCTCCCATAAGAGACACTGGCCCATATAGTAGGCTTTGAACTATTTGGGTATAACGAAATCGGTAATTGCGTTCCGGCCCAAATTCCAGTTATGGCCAATGCGAAAAGACATAAATAGACCCTAAAGGGTGAGGAATAAAGACCCTTCATTACGACTTAGCCTTTGTTTTAACTTTCTCTTTATTGGCGGCCTCTGTTTTTTTCTTTTGATCCTTCTTTTTAGGTAAATTTCCAATTGTAACTTCTGCTCCATCAGGTAGAAATCCACTGGCTCTTTCAATAACCATCATTCCTTCCTCAAGACCACTTAGAATCTCAACTTGCCCTCGTCTCTTAGGACCAAGCTCAACTTCTATTTTTTTAATCTTATAATTCTCACCTTCTTTTTCTGTAAGACGGACGAAAGTTTTCTTACCTTGGTAGTAAATGGCGTTTTCCATAAAAACAAAACCATTATGAATATTAGATTTAAAAACCACTTTCCCAAGGATTCCTGGAGTTAAGGAATTCTTTTTATTTTCGATTTCAAGTTCTGCCGTTGCCGTTCCAGTAGCAGGGTCCACAAAAGGACTTACCCCAAGAACCTTTAGGCTGACAGGCTTTTCAAGACCTCTTGCAGAGAAACTTCCTACGAGTCCACTTTTAATAAACTTCAAATCTTTTGCGGCCACTTCAATTTTAATTTTAACTTTATTGGGATCTGTAACTTGAAGGACTTTTTGACCTTTTGTAACAAGGCTTCCTTCACTCACAAAAACTTTTGAGACAACACCGGTAACAGGCGCTTTTAAAGTAACAGGTCTGTATTTAAAAACAGGATCAGTATGTCTTACTTTTACAAGGGATTGTTTTGCCTTTACTTTAGCCCCAAGTGGAGTGCTGATTTTTTCGACGATACCTTGGGACTCACTAAGTACCATAGCATTCACGATTGGCTCTACCTTTGCTGGATAAACAAAGCTATCAAAGATCTCTTGTTTTTTTGCTTCTTTAACAAAGACAGATTTCTTTTTAGTATTGGCCATCAAAGTAAAAGGTAATAAACCAATAGTGCAGATAAGAATTAAATTCTTCATAGTTTCTCCAGACAGTTAGGCCCAAAATCTAGCAAGGACCAAACAATTTGGCCCTTACCGTGAAGAATTTTTATAGAGAATGTATTGAATGATTCTAATTAGTTAGAGTCGTCAGCTTCAGGGTCTTCTTCTTGAATTCGTCTTCCCTTTTCATCTATTGGGAATCCGTATTTATCAACCTTTCTACCCTGCATATCCCTTCTATTTCCTTCAGAATCTCTTCTCCAAAGGTAGAAGCCGTCAGGTCTTTCACCGTTATCATTGGTATCAAGCATTTGCTCAAATAGAACAGGAAGCTTTGGAGAGCTTCCCCATTCAGTTTTCTGTAGCTTTGCACGGCAAAACTTACAACGACGATAATAAACACCATTTTTTAACTTTTTATATTTTTTCAATCGGCTATAGCTTGAGTTCTTCTTTGGATAAGGATGCTCCGCTAGGTCAGATTTAATTCTATATCTTGTGTTCACGCTAATTCTTTGAGGAGTACCAAAACGAACAATATCATACATAAAGTATAAATCTGAAGCACGAAGCCTTAGGCAACCGTGAGAAACAAACCCCCTAATAAGGCTCCCATTACTTTGGTCGATATGAAATCCAATGGCCGTATGACCTTTGCTTGGGTCTTCTTTAGTAGTGATTCTAATAAATGGCTTTCCTTCAAAATAAGATGGCTTTTCTCGAGCGAAGATTGCTCGCTTTTTATCAAGAAAAGAGTCTTTATAAATTGGAGTTAAAAGTCTAACGTCGTTGAACTCAGTATGATTATCAACTGACCCGACACCGGTAGGAAAAATAAAGCGTAAATCACTTTTCTTATCTGTCATGATGACACGACGATCAAGAAGAGCAACATTAACTTCAAATTCAGTATCTTTAAGATCAATTTCCTGAACAAGCTCAATCTTTGGCTCTAGGGCTCCGGTTGTCTTATAGCGAACTATTAATCGCTCAAATGCGACGTCTCTAAACCTAAGCGTCTTTTCCTTATCTTCAACCTCAGATAAATGGACATGACTTGGCCAACCAAGTGCCTCACGGCTCTTAAAGTACTCATTATGAGCAATCATAGCGTCGACATATAAAGTGATAGTGTCACCATTAATTTCAGGAAGCTCTCTAAAGAAGATTCCATGCAACTCAACAACTTGATTCTTAAAGAAGTTCTCTGGTTGCATCTTCATGCTATAAACTAGGTCTTTTAACCTAGGAATATCTGTTTCAGCATATTTTCTAAAATCGGAAAGCCTAACTCCTATAACCTGATTTGCTTCTTCTCCTTTAAATTCAATTGGAGCTGAAAATGCTCGCTGAACAAAGAAGGTATTTAAAATTGTAAGACCCACGGCCATAGTGAGTAACTTGGTTAAAACTTTCATTTTTATCCCTAGATTAATTAATTTAAGGACTTAAATCACAATTAGAAGTTAATCTGTAAACAAAGCTGTAAAACTTACAAGGATGAATCGTCACCTAACTTATTGTAAGCCTTTAAAAAGAAATAGGTTTCAACAGCAATAAGATCTCCGATTAGAACTAAAAGGGTTTCTACCGGAATCAAAGAAAACTCAAGAGTTAAACGGATATGTTCAAAAAATGGTGACATTGTTATGGCCGGAACGATGCCATTTAGAATTAAGAGTAAAATAAAGAAGCCAGCGACCATTAGCCATTTGGGCTTAACAAGCTTTCTTGAGTAGGAAAGATAAGAGTCTTCTCCCTCGTTTACTTCTGGGTCAATAATTGAAGCAAATGGGGCGAAGTAATGAAAGAGACAAAAATAAAGCCCCGGAATAATAAGGGCCAAAGCTCCTGCCATTATTGTTAGTCCATATAGAAGACTATAGAGAAAAAAGGTCGGAGCATCATAAGTCGCTTGGATCATTAGCTCGATATTTCCTTCGTTTTTGTTTTCTCTTAAATCTAAAACAATATGTAAAAGATAGGTAAAGTTCCAAACCGTAAGCAGCGCCACAAGTAAGTCTACTGAAAGATAAAGAGCGCTACCGGCCTTAATTCCTTGCAGCTCCAAAAAAGGAGAAAAGGATAGAATAATACATTGAAGAATAAAGAAGACAACAAAGCGAAGAGGCTGTGTAATTAATGTTTCTAATGATTTTCCAATGACTTCAATCATATTAATCCTGGTACTCAAAGGTTCTAATAGTTGGATTTTTTCTTACACCCGGAACTTTAAAAACTTTATTATGAAATGAGATATAAATTCCTGGAGATAGTAATTTCGATGCAAGAAGAGCTTCTGTGACATTTTGTCTCGCATCACTATCTTCAAATCCCATTGGCACCATGGCACCGGTAAAGACCACGGACTGCTTGGGATCTGGAATATCTTTAAAAACTCTCTCGGCACTTCTAGCCATGGTATCAGTTCCGTGAAGAACAACAATTGGATGATTTTTTTGAAGCTGAGTCTGAATAGTTTTAACTAAGATAGTTCGATCGTATTCGGTAAAGTGCAGAGAGTCTTTAGCAATAATCGAAAAAACTTCAAGCTCAGTATAAGGAAGCCTTAGTTTAGCGATGATTCTCTTTTTTACTTCGCTCTCTCTATTACCTAAAGAACCTTCGAATTCATCGTAAGTTTTTTCAATAGTCCCACCAGTTGAGACGATGATAATTTTTTCTGCTTTATTATTGTTTTGCAACATGTCTATTTTCCCGAATTTCAATACTTTACTATACTAGATATTTTAGAAAGTTAAGCCCTAGAAACCTTGACGTAAAACTTTCAAGCCCCATATTTAAAGGGTATTAAAGACTGCCAAGTGGTCCGTATGTAGCTTAACTGAGCGCAGCGCACTATTAAAACTGTTTAAGGAGTAGAAATGAGTGAAAGAAAAGGAACGATAACTGTAGAAACTGGGGATATCTTTCCCATCATTAAAAAGTGGCTTTATTCCGAGCATGATATCTTTTTAAGAGAACTCGTTTCAAACGCCACCGATGCTATTACCAAAAGAGCAACCCTAGCTAGAACGAGAAACACCGAACTCCCAGATGGAAATATCAAAGTCCTAGTAAATAAAACTAATAAGACTATTACTATTGAAGATAATGGCCTTGGTATGAGTGAGGCTGAGGTAGAGAAATATATTGCTCAGCTTGCCTTTTCAGGTGCTGAGGAATTCGTCAAAAAAATGGAAGATGCCGGTGGTCCCGAAAAAAATACCGATATTATCGGAAAATTTGGTTTAGGTTTTTATTCCGCCTTTATGGTTGCTGACAAGGTTGAGGTTGAGTCTCTTTCCATGGAAGAAGGTGCCACTCCAACGAAGTGGACCTGTGAAGGAGATACTGACTACACTTTCTCAAACTCAGATAAAAAAGATGTGGGAACAAAGATAACTCTTCATGTAAATTCCGACGGTGAAGAGTTTCTAGACGAATTTAAAATCTCAAGCACCCTAAGAAACTTCTGTGACTTCATGCCTTACCCTATTGGTGTCCTAGATGAAGAAAAAGAGCCAGTTAAACCAACGAAAGAAGACGGTACTGTCGACGAAGACGCTCCTGCCGTAGCTCCTACTCCAAGTATTATTAACAACACAGAGCCTCTTTGGAAAAAAGACCCAAAAGAGCTAAAAGACGAGGATTATAAAAACTTTTATCGCTCAATGTTCCCTATGGACCCGGAGCCACTTTTTTGGATTCACTTAAAGGTTGATCATCCTTTTACTTTAGAAGGAATACTCTTTTTTCCAAAGCTAAATAAGAATCAACCATTCAAAGAAAACAATATTCGTCTTTACTCAAAGCAAGTATTCGTCTCTGACAATGTTAAAAATGTTATCCCTGACTTCTTAAGCCTATTAAAAGGCTCAATCGACTCTACGGACATTCCTTTAAATGTTAGTCGTTCAGCTCTTCAGGGTGACCCTAACATAAGAAGAATTTCAAATTATGTTATTAAAAAAGTTGGTGAGTCCCTTAAAAAGCTATACCGTACTGATCGTGAGAAATACGAATCAATCTGGGAAGATATTGGAATTTTTATTAAGTATGGTTGTGTTAGTGACACGAAATTTGATGAGACCATGAGAGATATGGTTATCTTTAAGAACGCAGACAATAACTACGTAACCTTACCAGAGTATAAAGAGAAAATCCCTGCTGATAAAAAGGAAAAATTAGAGAACAAAGTTCTTTATTTTGAAGCTGGTAAATCAGACTACTCTTTAAGAAATACTTTAAAGGAAGAAGGTATTCAGTCCATTGAAACGGAAGATCATATTGATCCTCACTTCATGCAGCATGTGGAAACGAAGAAGCTCGGAGAAAATGAGTATAAGTTCGCCTCTGTTGACTCTGAAATTCATAATGTCCTTGATGTTGAAAATACAACTGAAGAGGATATCAAGATCAAAGACCTTTTCACTAAGATCCTCGTTGGAGAAACTAAGGAAGGGCAAGAGCCTGATCTAAGTGCTACCGAAGTAGAGATTCAAAAAATTAAAAACTCTACCTCGCCTGCTTACTTTAAAACGGACGAGCAAATGAAGCGTTTTGCTAAGATGGCACAAAGTATGGGGCAAAATGCGATGTTCCCAACAAAAAAGACTCTCGTGATCAACCCAAGCAATGCTTTGATACAAAATGCTTTAAAAATTCACGAAAAAGGAAATAATACTGAGCTTGTGGATAAGATCTGTCACCATGTTGAAGACTTGGCAACCATCTCTAGCGAAGGCCTAAAAAATGAAGATAAAGACCTCTTTGTTAAGCGCTCCACAGACTTAATTCAGGAACTTACAAATTTAGCATTATAAAAGCTCAGGGCAGGCCGGCAATTATTAAAAGCCTGCTTGCCCTAATTTCTTACACTTACCATCCATAACAAGAACTTATCACCTTTATAGTGGTTTTTTATTTTTCAATCTGTGTATTTTTGGGGAAACTGCGTCGTTCTTGGCCATCTCAAATGATCACGCCAATTTATCTTTTGAAATTCCGGGGGGGATTCATGAAACAAATCTTAATTTTATTAAGTTTGTTAATTAGTTTTAACACTTATTCAAGCGACGTCATCGGAGATAAAGTCATCTCAAATCGTCCGCAGAATAAAGATCAATTCATTGCTCTAATCAGACTAAAAGGTCCTGCCCTACTTGAAAATGCTGTTAGAAAAGATGGAAAAACCATTATTACCGATCAAGCAAAAGAGATCATCCAAAGAGAGCAGGCAGAGCTAATTGGTAAGCTAGCTCAGCTATCAGAAAAGATCTCTGTCATCCATAGATACAGATTTGTTTTAAATGCCATGGCGGTGGTTGCTCCTATCGAATTTAAGGATAAGATTATTGGTCTTAACGGTGTTTCATATATGGAGAATGAAGCTCAATTTAAAAGAGCGAAAATAGTTAAGGCTAAAACAAATTTTAAAAATAGTCTCAAGTCTAATATTGAATCAATAAACTCTGTTAGTTTTATTGGGGCGGATAAGGCTCATGCTCTTGGTGTTACAGGTAAGGGCATAAAGGTTGGGGTACTCGATTCTGGAATTGATTTTACTCATAAGATGTTAGGAGGAACTGGCGACCCAGCTGTTTGGGAGAATATGGACGGTTCTTTAGATACTGAACATTTTCCAAATAAAAAGGTTGTCGGAGGTATTGATTTAGTTGGAGAGAAGTACGATGCAAGCTCTCCTGTTTTTGACCAAAGAATTCCAAAACCTGATAATAATCCTGTTGATGAAGGTGGGCATGGAACACATGTCGCTGGGTCTATTGCAGGTATTGGAGATGGAGTAAATACTTACTCAGGAGTTGCCCCCGATGCTGTTCTCCACGCAATAAAAGTTTTTGGAACAAATGGCTCAACTGGTGATGGAGTTATCATCGCAGGTTTAGAATACTCTATTGACCCGAATGGGGATCTTGACCCAGAAGATCAGCTTGATGTTATTAATCTTTCTCTAGGGGGAGATTTTGGAAAAGAGCACTCCTTATACAAAGAAGCCATTAAAAATCTCGCTAAAGGTGGAGTAACGTCAGTCATTGCCGCAGGAAATGCTGGGCATAATTCATATATAGTTGGTTCTCCAAGTACCACTGATGAAGCTATTTCCGTGGCGGCATCAATTGATAATATGGAGAAAAACTATAAGTTTGATGCGGTCATTTTCAAGACTTTAGATAATGAGAAACTTATCGCCCCACTTATAGAAGGTGATATTTCGACACCTGTAGAAGAGGCAGGTGATATTGTCGGCAAACTAGTATTTGCTGGAACAGCAGCTACCGATTTCTCTGAAGAGCTAAAACAAAGCTTAAAAGGAAATATTGCTTTAATTGACAGAGGCGAAGTTGCCTTTGTTGATAAATTAAAAAGGGCCTATGAAGCAGGCGCAATAGGTGTTGTCGTTGCAAATAATGTGGACGGCGATGCGTTCCAGATGGGCGGAGAGGAAGTGATTGCACTTCCGGCCATCATGATTACAAAAGCACTCGGGACGGCCTTAAAAGAGCAAATGAGTAAAGCTGATGTAGTTCTCGACTTTCTTGTAGAAGAGAAAATTGAAACACCAGAAATCATAGATACTTTAACAAGTTTTTCATCACGTGGTCCAAGAATGAACGATAGTCATCTAAAACCTGAAATCGCGGCTCCAGGGTACGATATTATCTCTGCTGCTATGGGAGCTGGAGATGAAGGAGTAGAAATGAGCGGAACTTCTATGGCCACTCCCCATATGGCTGGTGTTATGGCCCTTATGGTTCAAAATTTCCCAGACTTAAATCCCCTAGAACTTAAGGCCCTTGTTATAAATTCTGCTAAGACTATGACTGATGATAAGAAAAATATTTATCCAGTTGCCTTACAAGGATCTGGTAGAGTTCAGGTGGATAAAGCAATTGAAGCGAAAGTTTTAACAGCTCCTTCAACTCTCTCACTAGGAGAGGTGTCGTTGAGTTCAAGTAAGGTTATAAGAAAAAAGATTAAGCTTAAAAATATAAGTAAAGATGAAATCAAACTAAAGCCTAAATTTGATGTTAGTAAATCTCTTGAGCTAAGTACTGACACTGAACTAGTACTAAGGCCTGGTGAAGAAAAAGAAATTACTCTTTCTATAAAAATAAATAAGCCTAAAACACCATCAGTGTCTAAAGAAATGGACGGCCGAATTCTCTTCTCTTCTAATGAAAAGGAAATCGTAAGAATCCCACTCCTAGCCGTGGTAAATAGTGTTTCAAAAATCAAAGCGGAATCGGTGAAGATTTTGGCCACAGATGAAGAGGATATGGCCGGAGCAGCCGTAGACGTTATTTTGAAGAACCACGGAAAAAACCATGGGGAAGCACTGTTTTTTAATCTTCTAGGAAAGGATGAAAGAAAAATAAAGACCGGAGATGTAAACTCTACTCGAAGTAGGTCCTGCGATCTTCAATCTGCGGGATATAGGGTTATCAAAAGAGATGGTGAAAAATTCTTTCAGGTGGGAGTTAAATTATTTAATGCAATATCAACTTGGCAAGGCTGCGAGGTTACGGTCTTAATCGACGGTGATAATGATGGAACTCCAGATCAAGAGTTAGCCGGACTTATGAATCAAAACCTTCCCGGTCTAAGAGGACTTGGGTTTAATTCAATTCTTCTCGATGCTCAAAAAGTTAGGGAGATGAGAGAGGCTTTTGAAGTTGATTACGCCAGGGCCCTTGGTATGGACGAGGAGCTTCCTGAAGAATCTTATCTAGAAGCGATACTCTTTGGTTCAGCTATGAAGGCCTATGAGCATTCAACAATTTCTGTTATTGAAGCCCCTCTTTCAAATTTAGCAAAAACCGTTAAAGGTGAACTTTCCATTAAGCTGGCCATCTTGAATGAAGACCCAGCTGCTATTGAGGCTGATGACTACTTAGGAGAGATGACTAAGTGGAAGAAAATAAATCCCACGACTAATGCCATGAGTTTTATGGATATGCCGGAGTCAGTAAGCCTAGTGCCTGGTAACTCTAAAAAAGTAGAACTTACTAAGGGTGAAGGTCAGGAGAAGCTCTTAATTCTCTACCCAATGAATAGGGCCACGAAGACTTTTACGAGAAGGGATGCTCAATCTGAAATTCCCCTCTCTAGCTTTAGTATAGACTAATAATTCTAATAGGTTCCAAGTGCTCTTGGAGCCTATAGTTTTTTCAAATCTCTAACATCCAAGCAGATTTATTGATAGCTTAACGAGTCGCGCAAACCTTCTCGATTGAGGTATATTAATGAAAACATCAGGTGTTATAGCCCTTCTCATTCTACTTTTGGCCACGTCTTGTAAAACAGACCGTGTTATGGACTCAACTCTTAAAATGAGTCAGACCACAGAACAGATGAAGCAAGGAATGGATCAAACAAATTCAACCATGACTCAAATGGCCGGTAACACAGATAATATGTACCACCAAATTAGGACCAAAGAAGCTCAAGAGTCTAGAGATAGAGCATTTGAGCAAATGGCTAAGGCGAAAGTTTTTGAAGATAAATTAACTGAAGCTGCCGCTTACCATCAAGGGTTTGAATACCACTTGTGGAATAACGGGAACACAAAAGAGGATACTCCTAAGTTTAGAGAAGAGCTTTTAGTAACAGCAGTTGATGAGTACTTTAGGGCCCTACAAAGATTTATGGATGAAGCGAAAGATCCCTCTGATATCTCACCAACAAATGAAGATGAATATGTTCAAAACTTAATGGTTCTAGCCGTAACTATGCATGAACTCCATCACCATCAAAAAGCTTTGATTGAAGAGCATCCAGAATTAACCGAATTCACTATGCTTAGTGTAGTTAAAGAATCTCTTAGACTACAGGTTAAGATAAATAATGGTGAGTTAAAAAGAGAAGACCTTAAACCTTATCAAAACGCCCTTCTCTTTTGGCATGACGAAGCAATTAATATGCTTAGATATAGATACAATATTTTAATGACCATGACCCTAGTTAAAGTATCTGACGTTAGAAAAAAACCAAAGTTTGGTTGGTTTGGCGTTGCAGGTTTATATATCAAGGCCAAGCATGTTTACTTTAAGTGGGATTCAAAGTTTCACACTCTTGTCGAGTCGAGACAGGCCAAAATAAATGATTTTGTAGATGAAGCTATTAAGACTAGAGACTTTCTAATAGAGATCGGAGCTTCTGTTTCTTTAGATAATAAAGTCAAAAAGGCTTTTAGTAAAATGCAACTTCAAAAATGTGCTAGCTGTACAAGAGGACAGGCCGCCGAACAAGAGAAATTCAAAAAGCTTGTTAATGAAGTTATCAACCCTTCAAAAAAAGAACCAGATGACGATAACGAAAAAGAAATAAATAAAAAAGAACCAGATGACGATAACGAATAAGTTACATAGCTCCTTTGTTCATGCAAAGGAGCTTCTAATAGCTAAAATATCTTTTAAGCTTTAAAAATCTCTTCTCATATAAATGAAAAACAAAAAATGAAAGTATGTAGCTAACAGCTGTAACTATTAAGACGAACAGAAGTTGATAGAACATCAGACCTATATAGCTAGACTCCTGGACTAGACTCTTAAAGAAAACCTCTCTCAAAGCCGCTTGGACGGGAAAATGAATCAAGTAGATTCCATAGCTATATTTTCCTAAAGAAATCAATATTGAGTTTGAAAAAAATGAATAATTCTTCTCTAAGACATCTGACAAGACACAGCTAAAAAAGAGGGCTATACAAAAATAACTGACGGCCATATTAAAAAGAGAATCCTTAAGGATCGTAAACTTAAATAGGCAGGCAAAAAGAAAGCTCCCAAGCATAATCAAACTTCTAAACCTTTTTATTTTCGAAAAGCTTAAGAAGCTCTTATCCTCTAAAGCAAGTAAGGACCCCATCAATAAGCCATCAAGCCGACAATAGGTCAGAACGTATACTTGAATCTCAGAATTGCCTTTGTATCCGAAGTAAATCCTACTTAAAATTGAAATCAAAATTCCTAAATAACAGGCAATCTTTAAGCGTTTAGGGTTAATCCATAAGACTAGCCAAGGCCAAACAAAATAAAACTGCTCTTCAATTGATAGTGACCAAGAAAGATCAACCAAGCCATGATTAAATTTTCCAACTGAAGCTATATAAAAATTTGAAAGATAGAACCAATATAGGGTTGGGTCGGTACCAGACCACTTATCAAGCCGAGGATGATCAAACTGAGGAAGTATCACAAAAGCAATAATTAAGATTAAGTAGTAAAGTGGAAAAATCCTTAGCAATCGTCTAAAAAAGAAAATTTTATAATAGCTCGGATGGTCTCTCGTATTTAAAAGGATTCTTGTTATAAGAAAGCCAGACAAAACAAAAAAGCAGCTTACTCCAATATTTCCTGAATTTAAAATTTCAAATGTAAATGTTTTTTCAAATGCAGAACCAAGGAAGAGGTTTGCGTGATAAAAAATGACAAGGATTATAGAGATGGCTCTGAGCCCATCAAGGCTTGGAATATAGTTTTTCTCTGGTCGCAGTTCTGACATAGAACTTAAATTGTAGCACGGCTATGTAAAAGAGAATACCCCACCGAAGTGGGGTATTTTAAGAAATTAGCTTATTTGATTTTGAAGTCCGAGATTAATTTTTTCTCTATTAAACTTAAGGACTTTTTCTCCGTTAATCTCGTTACTTTCCATGGGAATCGTCTTTATAGCATCGTTGAGAATTTCTTTTCCACGAGTATGAGATTTCTTCTCGTAAAGCATATGGCTTTCACCTCTTTCCTGATCTTCTTTACAGGTAATACAATGAGTTGCTGTAGGTCTGGCGTACAATCTCTCCATTGAGATATTATCCCCGCATTCAAAACATTCACCAAAAGTCCCCTTATCGATTCGATCAAGTGCGTGATCCACTTTTCTAAGAAAAAAGGTTTGTCTTCCTTTTAGTTTTATTAAAAGGTCTCGGTCTCTATTATTTGTGGCCTCGTCTACTTCGTCGCCACCTTCAAGCTTTGCAAGCTCAGCATTTAAAAGCTCGTCTTTCATTACTTGAGAGTTCTTAAGTTCATTAAAAAGTTTTGAAAAATGTTCTAGTGTTGTCTGTTCCATAAAATCTCCATATTTAAAGTTTGCCAATTCCTGTGGCGTTAGTGTCCTACTTACGACCCCGTCCTAGGGTCAACTGTCATACCTATTTGCGATATCTGTGCCAAACCTAGGGCTTATGATTTCAATGATTTAACTAAGTATAAAAGATGGAATTTTGACCCAGTGGCGTTTTGGGGTGTCAAATTTGTCGCATATTGTCAGTAAGTATAAGTAGGCCAGATATTGTTAGTTAGAAAATAAAAAAGGCCCTCAAGTGAGGGCCTTTATTATGTATAAAATTTTTTTGCCTTTAGGCTTCTAAGTCATATTCATATAAATCTTCAGTCGTGTTCACTTGAACCTCTACCCGTTCAAAGCTCATCACTAGTAAGCTAGGGTTCCGTAAATAAAACCATGCGTTTTCAATTTTAGAAAGCCAGTTGTTCCAATTGTTTTGAGTAAACTTCATAAGACCTCCTTAGTCTAACGCTCTTCCATTTGCTTTGCTTTTTACAGCTATTTCCATCCTAGAAATAATGTTGGGGGTGATTACTCCATCCTTGGATTTGCGCCCCCGCAGTGTCCGTCCAATGCTCACTTCCTGTGAGCTTCGTTACTTACTACTGTTGCTAGAAGCGTGCCAAGTTGTTTTAGATAAATTTTAGGAACTTAGATGTCTTAATGCAGTGTCACCAGTGGTGAAAAGTCACCGACAAAATGCCCCTGACAAGAATTGTTTATGACACTTTGTAAGTTAGAGTAAGTTAGATGAGAGTTTCGCCATCTTTATTAATGACCAACTCTCCCTTATCAATTTTTTTCAAAACCACTTCCATAACTTTGTCAGTGGCTTCATTAACATTTGAAACAGATTGAGGAGGACCCAAAAGAACGTCTTCAATATCTTTTCTTAGAGAGGAAGATACATTTTGTAAGATATGAGCCTTAAGTTCATCAGAAGAAATCCTTAAGGCCAATGCAAGATCTGTGATTTCAATATCTCTTAAAAGCTCTTGAAGCATTTTTACCGTTAAGTATTTTAAGTCTTCAAGAGTTACCATATTCTTTCTTAGGTTCTCGGCCATTTGAGGATCTTTTTTGGCTATGATTTCCAAAACATTTTCCCTACCTTCGCGATCTAGACCTGCTAGCATCTTAGCTGCTTCTTCAACTCCGCCTTTGAAACTCATAATAGCTCCTAGTAGTGGGGATCATCACTTGAAAGATGCCCGACATAATCCTTTATTGATTCCTCTAATGGGGTAAATTTAAAATCAGGTAGCAATTGATTTAACTTTTGCATATTTGCTTCTGTAAAATACTGATACTGATGCTTAATACTATCCGGCATATCGATATAGACAATCTTCGTAGTTTCTTTCATTGCCTTAAAAGTATAATCGACTAAATCATCAAAGGAGTTAGCATTACCTGTTCCAAGATTATAAATTCCACTTCCGGAACCTTTTTCCATCATGGCAAGCATTGCTCTTACACAATCTTTAACATAAATAAAATCTCTAAGTTGCTTCCCGTTTTCAAAATCAGTTCTATGAGATTTAAAAAGCTTAACTTGTCCATTACTCTTAATTTGCCCATAAGCTTTATGAACTAATGATCTCATTTCTTCTTTATGATATTCATTTGGACCAAAAACATTGAAAAACTTTATACCAAACCAAAGACTTGGCCTCTTCTCAAGCTTTAGTACCCACTCATCAAAAAGTTGCTTCGAATAACCGTAGGCATTTAGTGGTCTTAACTCTTTTATCTTTTGATGATCGTCATCAAATCCCTTTTCAATTCCACCATAAGTTGCTGCTGAAGAGGCATACATAATTGGTATATCTCGCTCAATTGCTAAATCGAACAAGTTCTTAGAATAGTTAACATTGTTCTCCATAAGAAAATCGACATTTCTTTCAGTTGTAGAGCTACAGGCCCCTAAATGGTAAATCGTTGAAATACCTTCTAGAACTTCATCCCATGCCCCCGTGAAAAGCTCGTCTGCATGAATATATTCAATAAAAGATTTTCCCCTAAGGTTTTTCCATTTTTCATCATTTCCTAGACGATCAACAAGGATTAGGTCTTCTCTTCCCGATTCATTTAACTCTTTTACTAAAACAGAACCAATAAAGCCGGCAGCACCTGTAACTAAGATCATATTTCTTGCTCCTCACGGATTCGAAAAACCATTATAACTCCTACTAATAAGAAAATAACTTTAGCACCTTCCATTTTCACGTAAAGTTTATGGTAGAAACGATGTTCCTTTGAAAGAATCTCGAATTGCTCTGACTCCTCAGACAATTGATATCTTTCTTTATTAATTTCTATAATTGAGGGGCTAAGATAAAATCTAAAGAACCCAGCCCACATGACTAAAGCCGAAAATAAGATTAACCAAGGTTTTTTAATTATATTCGACTTCGAAAGGGAAAACGCTAAGACAAAAATAATAAGTGAAAGAGCTAACTCTAAACTATTAAATGCTTTGAAGATAACCATCCCCAGAGTTCCAGCCTCTTCTATATTTGAAACATTCCTAAATATGGCGGGCGCAGCTACGAAATCGATCAAGACCGAGGGAGCCATCCAGAACGCTAAGAAAAAGATTAGGAGTTTTACTTTCATGAGTGCTGCCTAGCTAAGTAAGGATGAACAATTATGGCCACTCCCCAAATTCCAATTTCAAATAAACATACTAAAGGTAACCAAAGCCCGAGCATTGTAACAACATCTGGAGGTGTAATCATCGCAGCAAGTATCGCAAAGCCAACATAGATATATCTTCTCTTTTCCCTTAAGGAGTATTTCGTCACCATCCCCATAAATCCCAAGATCAATAAAATATTTGGGAGCTGAAAAACAAGTCCCAAAAAGACGAGGATCTTAGATGATAAAACTAAGTATTCCTTTAAAGAGATCGTTGCAGCGACTTCGCCTACTCCAAAGTCCATAAGAGTAGGTAAGACGATAGGAAAAACAAGAAAGTATCCAAAGCTAACGCCTAAACAAAAAAGCACAAAACCTATGGCGAGAAATGGCCTAACCATTTTGATTTCATAGTCATATAATCCTGGTTTGATAAAGCGCCAAACTTCAAAAAACCAGATAGGGGCACTAATTATTATGCAAGACCAAAAGGCAATTTGGAGTTGGGATAGGACCTTGTCCAAGATACCAAGGTAAACAACCTGACCATTTCCAGTCTCAGCAATAGCCCCTCGAAGTGGCTTTAAGAGAATTTCGGAAATATGTTCCCCTAGGCCATAACAAACAAAAAAAGTGATCACTAAGATAAGGACAACTCTAATCAGGGTTTTCCTTAGCTCCTCTAAGTGATCAGTAAGTGACATTTCCTTCATAGGATAAATATATCAATGCTTTATTAGTTAGTCCCTTGAATTCTACGCACATAGACTTAAAATAGAGGTAGGTATGAGAATAATTCCGACGATTTTACTATATTTTCTAACAATTACTTTGGCTCACTCGGCCATGAATCCATTAGTGGGATGTCTCGGAAGAGAGGAGCTTAGATTACATAAATCTAAAAGAACGGGTCCTGTATATAAACTTAATCAAATTTTTTTAAATGACTTAGTGGGTGCTGGGGATATTACTTTGAAAAAAGAATATTACTTGAAGGTATGTGTTAGCCCAGTTTTCACCCCCTCCGTAGATTTAATGAGAGAAGTTTTATTAGATGGTGAAAAGGTTTTTATATTAAGTAATAGAGTAACTAATGCCAGTATCAGAAACTTTCAGCTTTCAACTATTCAAGAAATTAAAAGACGAATCCCACATATCTTTTTCTCTTATTTATCTGACCTGCAAAGCAGAACAGCTACACCAGATTGTTTAACAAAATATATTCCCGACCTTCGCTATTTTCAAAACCGTTTTAAATATTTAGAAAATGAATTGGGAACCACTCAACTTATTAATGAAAAAAGAAGAATAAAGAATATTTTTAATTCCCTCAAAGAGTTTCAGAATATTAGAAAGAAGTGCCAAGAAGATAAAAAACAAAGAGATAAGAAAGCGAATAAATCTTAACTATCTAAGAGTTTTTTTGCCTGTCTAACTCTCGCCTCAGAGAATAGCTCCTGAAAATCACCTAAGCATGTACTACAACCAGCACCTGCTCTCGTCGCGTTAGTTAGATCTTTTTCCTTAAATTCTGGATTACTATCTAAAACATCTAATAATTCATTTTTATAGATTCCAAAACATCGACAAATTAGTTCATCATCTACACATTTTTTTAGTTCGTTTAGTGCGGGAACCTTTCCTCTATAAATCTCTAATGCCTCTTTAAGCAGGAAACTCGGAAGGTCAAAAAATGAATCACAGTTTGTATTAGATGTTTCAACTCCGCGCTGAAGCTCAAAGAATGATTTTTTTTCACACTCTTTAGCCAGTTCAGATAGCTGTAAGCCCCATTTACTTCCTTTAGGAATTGTATAATAAAGGCCTTGAAGCACGTCCTGTTTATTAAAATCTAAAAATAGTCTGGTGTTTAAGTGCTCAGCACTAGATGAATGAAATAATGGTGATTCATTATTATAAAGATTAGTAATTGGCATCTTCGTCTGTTCGAAGAGTTAAGATTTCATGCCCTTCATCAGTAACTAAGATGGTATGCTCAAATTGAGCCGACCATTTTTTATCTCTTGTGATTACCGTCCAACCATCGGAAAGAAGTTCACAATGGCGGTCTCCAAGATTTATCATAGGTTCGATCGTAAAAGTCATCCCTGGCTTCATCTCTGGGCCAGTTCCCTTCTTTCCAACATGAACTACCTGAGGTTCTTCATGAAACTCTCTACCAATCCCATGGCCACAATATTCTTCAACGACTGAGTAACCACTATCGTGGGCTATTTCCTGGATGATCGCACCAATATCACCAATTCTGCCGCCAGGCTTTACAGTCTTTATTCCTTCTCTCATGCATTTATATGTAATATCGACTAAATCTTTAATGATTGGATCAACAGCTCCTACAAAAAATGTCTTATTAGTATCGCCGTGGAACTTATTTAAATAAGTCGTCACATCGATATTTAAAATATCCCCATCTTTTAAAATGACTTTTTCGCTTGGAATTCCATGACAAATAACTTCATTAGGAGAGGTACAAATACTTTTTGGAAAACCATTATAATTAAGGGGACTAGGATAAGCTCCATTGTCCAAAATATACTTATGGCAAATTGAGTTTAGCTCTTCGGTGGTAACACCTGGTTTTATATACTCTTCGATCATTTCAAGAGTTGAAGCTGCCAACCTTGACGTTTTTCGCATGAGTTCAATCTCTCTACTGCTTTTTATATGAATCATAACCACTCTATCTTTCTAATTTTAGGTCATTTTTAGGCTTAGACCTGACTGATGTCAAACTTTGAAGAAGCCCTTTCGATTTTACACACCGCGTTGCGTCGGTACCCTATTAGTGCTATAAATATCTGATTATACAAGCGGAAACTAATGATAAAAACCTCAATTCAAGCTATTTTGGCCCTCGGCCTGGTTTTAAACCTCTGTCTGGCAGATGTTTATGACCCAATATTAAAAAGCCCAACTGCTTTTTTTCGGGAAATTGCAAAGGTTATCCTAGAAACACCTGTCTCTTGGGATGAACCTGCTTCTCATTCAAATCAGCTAAATCAAAATATTGGAAAGTTTTTAAAACTTCACAATGCCATTAACAAGCAACAAGGCCTCAATAATAGGTTTGGAAAAGAAGTCCAAAATATTGTTGCAGAAAGCTCAGTATTAAATGGACATGAACTTCACCTACTCGCCAAAATTTTGGGTGCCACTCATACTCTATCAGCAAGGGCCCTTGAGTACTCAAGTCTTTATCAGATTGGCGATCAAGCTAAGGACGAAAAGATTGTTGTCCAAGAGAATCCTGAACTAACGAAGAGAAATTTGATTTGGCTATCAACTCACGTAAATTTGTTTGGCATTTATAGGGATGGCTACCTTCATTTTTATAGGAAGGGAAAAATCAGAAGAATCGTTAAGAATATTTTAAAAGCAGATAGCAATAAAAACTATAAGCTAAAAGAACTCGGACAAATGATCGAACATACGACATCTAAAAAGAACCGCGCAAAGCTTCGTGATTTCTTAACTGATTATCGTAAAAATCGATCTGAGCTTTTAAGACTTTCTAAAACTGATGAGCAAATTAAAAAACTCATGCAAACAATTGATGAAAATCAAATAACAAACGAGTTATTATCTGATGCGAGTTTGAAGCTGAAAAAACATTCTTTTATTGATGGTTTTGTTTCATTCCTTGATAAATCTATGAATATTATCAGTGGCTTCTTTGGCAACACCGTTGGTGCTATCAGATGGCGTAAAGGTTATCTTCACGAAGATAAACAAGTTATCGCAAATCTAAAGTCAGTCCTAAAACCACTAGATATGATTTTTGAAAAAACGCCTTTTGCCTTAACGGATACCTTTATACCAGGAAACTTTGGTCACGCGGCCATGTATATCGGAACAGAAAAGCAGCTAAAGAATATAGGGATGTGGAACCATCCCTCCGTAGTTCCTCATCATGAAAAACTGAGAAAAGGTCACGTAATAGTAGAAGCTCTACGGCCTGGTGTAAGAACCGCTAGCATTAGAGAATGGATGAATATAGATGAGATTTTAATCCTTAGACATCCAAGTATACTAAATGATGATAAAGATGAAGTTTTTCAGATGTATTCAAGAATAATGAATCAGATTGGTAAAAAATATGATTTTAATTTTGATGTAACAACCACAGATAAAGTTGTTTGTTCAGAGCTCGTCTACCATGCCTTCGGAAAGATTAACTGGCCCACCAAATACATTATGGGTAGAGCGACTATCTCTCCAGATGACGTTGCACAAGTTGTTCTATATAAGGACTCTCCGATTGACTTTCACTCTTATCTCTTTAGTAAAAAAAGGGGAAAGGTAGAACGGCTCAATATGGACGTCTTGGCTAAGAAACTCGGTTTTATAAAAAATAAAGATAGAAGTACCAGTGAATTACCTAGCTATGACCGTCCCGTTAGGAAGTGCCGCACTGTTCGAAGAACAAACCTAAGACAGGGCTCTCATAGGTACAAACATCGCTTGATATCTGTATGTAAGACAGAGTATAAAGAGCTCGATTATAAAAACCTACAAAGATCTTACTCAATCGATAAAAGGCATGCAGAGGATGGAAACCACTAATCTTCAATTCTTTAGAACGGATATTTCCCCTTACCAAGCCCCTAACTTTAAAGAACTTGAAATAAATAGACTCTCTAAGCTTTCAATCACTCCGGCCAATAAACTAACAGACGCTGATATACTTATCACAAACACCCATACTCGTTTCGAGCTGTTAACAGCTGACTCAATCAAGAACGTTAAATTGATAATTCATCCAAATTCGGGCTACGATAATATTCCTTCTAGCTTTGTAAGAGGCTATAACTTCCCAATAATTGTTGGTAATCCAGTTAGAGCAGCAGGGGTTACTGAATATATTCTCTCCTGTGTTTTTAAACACTATTGTCAAATCTTAGAAAGAAAAAGCTGGGACTCATCAAGAAGCTGGAAAAGACAAAGATTGGCTGATCAAAATGTTTTAGTTATAGGTCGGGGATTAATTGGAAATAAACTAATCGAATGTTTGAGTCCTCTTGTTAACTCCCTCTCCTGTTACGATCCTTTTAAAGGACTTGAGGAATTAGTTCCTGAAAATAAGAATATTGTATTAATCGCTGCAAGCTTAAATCAAACAAGCCATCATTTAGTTAATAAGGAACTACTGTCACGCCTTCCAAAAGACTCGGTCATAGTAAATGCTGCAAGAGGAAAAATTATAAATCAAGAAGACCTAAAAGATTACTTAAGAGAAAATAAATCAGCACATGCTTATCTTGATGTTTTTGAAAACGAGCCTTTTAAAGTTAATGAATTCTCCGAATTTGAAAACTTACACTGCTCTTCCCATATTGCAGGAGTTAGTAATAACCTTGACCAACTTATCTTAGATTTTGAATATAAAGTCCTTAATGACTTCTTAACACACCGCTCTAGTGTTGATAAATTTTTGGATACTTATTCATCACTTTCTTTAAAAAATAAACTTTCACCGGATAAATCCTTTTTAATCTGATAGCCTAGAAAAATGAAAGAATTAGACATCTTTAAAAACTTACTTTGCCCACCTGGAGACGGGGTCTTTACTGTGGAAACGGGAAAAGAGAAAAAGTCTTTTGTCCAAAACTCTTTATACGGAAGCAATGATATTCAGAGTTCATGGGAGAAATCGTTAGAACAGATTCAGGACGGAACCAAACATCTCCTACTAGGCGTCCCTAGCGATAATGGTGGTGGAATAGTTCGAGGAGCCAATTGGGGGCCGCTGTTTATAAGAGAGTCGTTGATAAAATCTAAAATTTCATCTTATTTTGATATCGGAGATATTAGAGTTGTTCCACACTTATTGCATGATAGTTATCTAAACCAAGAGACTATTTCAAAAATAAGAAAGGCTTTATTTAGAGAAGACCTAAAGCTACCAGTTTCTGCATTATCAATATGCGAGATGGTTATCGAGACACTTTTAAATTCGAATAAGAAAATTCTATCTCTTGGTGGAGATCACTCAGTAAGTGCCGGTCTCCTACCACCATTTATTAAGAAAAACCCAGATCTTGGTATCCTTCATTTTGATGCCCATACGGACCTACTTGAGGAGAGACTAGGTATTGATAAGTGTTTTGCAACTTGGGCAGCTAATATACTCCCCCATTTAAAAAGCCCACAACATTTAGCACAGGTGGGAATCCGAAGAAGCGGAAAAGAAAAAGCTTACTGGGAAGAAAAATATAAAATTTCGCAGTACTGGGCAGAAGAAACGAGAATCAATGGACCTGAAAAAATAGCAGATCAGATAATATCTCAATTTAATAGTCAGGGTGTTACAAAAATTTATATTAGTTTTGATATTGATGCAATTGATTCAGAGTATGCCTCTGCAACAGGTACACCCGAGGAAGGGGGCCTAAGACCTCACGAAGCAAGCCTTATTATTGACAGAGTAGCTAGTCAATTTGAAACTATTGGAGCCGACTTAGTTGAAGTTGCTCCCTTCATTAACCACTACGGAAGCAAAACGAAATCATCCCCAGAACCTGAAACGACTCTTGATGTTGCCTCTTTAATTGCCTCAAAACTTCTTGAGGCTTTTGATTGATATGGCCATTCTCGACTTTCCCTCAGTTGATACAGCAGATGAATCGGGACTCGTTGCAGTTGGAGGAGACCTAGAGGTCTCTTCATTAAAACTAGCTTATCGAAGGGGAATATTTCCTTGGCCAATTTCTAGAGAATTTCCACTCGCTTGGTTTAGCCCTGACCCTAGAGGGGTACTGGATTATAAGGATTTAATCGTTTCAACAAGTCTTAAAAAAGCATTAAAGCGAGGTCAATTTGAAGTGAGGTTCAATACTTGTTTCATGGATGTAATTGAAGCATGTGCCTGCATTAAAAATAGAAAGAATGAATCTGAAACTTGGATTACTCCTGAAATTATTCAAGGCTATATAAATTTTCATAACGCGGGCCATGCCTACTCCGTTGAAACAATAAATAAAGAGACCGGAGAATTAGTCGGCGGACTTTACGGTGTATTAGTTGGTGGTCATGTTTCGGGTGAGTCGATGTTTTACAGAGAATCAAATGCCTCCAAGATAGCGCTCTATAGGTTAATGGAGCGATTGTCAGACTACGGAATTAACTATTTAGATACCCAGATGGTAACTCCGATTGTTGAGGCTTTTGGAGGCAAAGAAATCTCTCGAGATAACTTTTTAAAACGGATTAGTGAGGAAAAGAAAATAAACTTCTTCGAAATATTTTCTTAGGGCATCAAGGGGCGATCTTCCCCAACCTTACTTCTAAGCTCACCTGCATAAGTGCTTAAGTATTCTTTATCCCAAATCCAATTTTGTTCACTATGTCCGGCCATCGGCATTGGTCCTACCATTCGAATAGCGTCTACAGGACAAGCCTCTTCGCATAATCCACAAAAAGTGCACTTTAGAATATTAATATCAAAGTTTAAGGGAGCCGCTTCTTCTTCTGCATGTTCAAAAGTTTCTATCTTAATGCAAAAGCTTGGACATATATTTTGGCAAAGCATGCAACTGGTACAGCGTAGCCCACCTGTGTCCGTTAGGGTGAGGGCCGGCGCACCTACCTCATTTTGTATTTCAGAGTTTCCAAATTTGTCGGATGACTTCTTCCATATCGAAGGTAATATTAAATTAAAAATTCTCAATAGATTAAGTATTTTTGACGACTTACTATAGAGGTTCTTCCCAAGGATCATCTATCGATCTCCCCTACAACTAAATTTAGAGAGTTAATAACTAAGGGAAGCTCTTCTATACTTCCACCTTCACAAATATCAGTAAAACATTGGCCTGAGTAAAAGCCTGGGGTTCTTAGCTTAACTCTATTTAAAGTACTCTCTCCTCTTGAATGGACATAGAAACCTAACTCTCCATTAGAAGATTCGATTGAGTTATAAAACTCCCCTTCTGGAAGAATCACTCCTCCATCATAAAATCGATAATGCTGAATAAGTGCGTTAGTTTCGGAGTAAACATCTTGTTTGCGCGGAATTAGTACTCGATTATCTTTGGTTTTAGTATCACCTAGAGGTAGGTTATCTAAAAGCTGACTAATGATTGAAAGAGATTGAAGAATTTCCTCAACTCTAACTAAATATCGATCATAACATTGACCATTAATTCCCAGAGGTACCTCGAACTCAATATCGTTATAAAAATAATGAGGTGAAACCTTCCTCATGTCATAATTGACCCCGGAAGCTCTCAAGTTAGGGCCTGAAACCCCCCAATCCATAGCCTGCTTTGAATTTAGTTCAAATCGGCACAGCCGTTTCATCCAAAGCGTTGAGTTTGAAATTAACTTAGTTACCTCGAGTACTTTTTTCTCTAAAAAGCCTAGTAAGTTCAAACATTCAGTTAGCCAACCCTTAGGAACATCACTCTTGACTCCACCTAAACAAATTAAGCTTCCATTTAGTCTTTGACCTGAGTATTTTTTCATGACCATTAAAATAGACTCTTGCATTTCTATAGTTTCTTTTAAAAAAGGGTAACAGCCTAAATTGTCAACGATCCTACCAATGGTGTCGAGGTGTTCATAAATTCTGTCTAGTTCATTAAAGACCATTCTTAGAGCTTTAGCTCTATCTGGAATATGAACACCTAAATATTTTTCAATTCCACCAAACCAAGCCTGCTGAAACATGGTGGGTGAACTCGTATTGATTCGGCAAAGATGTGGCTGAATTTGGTTGAGACTTAGATTCTCAAATATTTTCTCCACACCTCTATGGAGATAACCTATCTCCAATCGCCCTCTTTCAATAACCTCATCATAAACTTCTACAATAGCTCTAAGGGGTCCGTTTACTTCCCCTCCAAACATATCTAACTTGTGAACAGATCTTCTCTTCCACTCACTTCGTGAAACTCTTGGGTCCGGCGAAAAGCTGTAATCGACAGACTGCTTTAATCTAAACGGCTTAGGTTCAAAGTTTTTTCTTAGGGTATGGCCTTCCATCCCTTCTGGTGAAAGAATTCTTTCTTTTGGAATAGAGTCAAAACTTACGCCATACATATCCCATGATTCTTGTTCACACCAAAAAGCTCCATGATAAATATCTGAAAGGCTAGGAACTGGTTCTAGTTCTGTGACCGGGCATGTGATAATGGCTCTTTGATGGGTGTCCATATTGAGAAGTTGAACCATTAGCTCAAAGTTTTCTCCGTCGGCAATATTGTCACTAATCCATAAATTTAAGAAGAAATTAAAACCAAAACTATTTTTAAGTTGCAAAATTTTCTCAAGGTAACTAGATGGACTCACAACTATCGAAATATTTTCTGTCGTGCCTAAAGTCAGATTCTCACCAAACTCAAGCTCAAGTTCATTAAGCAGTAACTTGCGATTATTAATAAGGTCCAGGTCTTCCTGCTCTTGAAAGTCAAACATTGAGACTCCACCTAGTCTGTGAGAGAGCAGAGACTTTTTTCGCAACTCTTTCCCTAATGGCTTCAAAAGACTGAATAATCATTTCTTTAGAGGGAGGACAACCTGGAAGGTATACATCTACCGGAATTATTTGACTCAGACCCTGAACAACATTATGGGTCCAGTAAGGTCCACCGCTTGAAGCACAAGCCCCTACAGCTAGCACCCATTTTTCTTCAGGCATTCTCTCGTAGATATCTATGAGATGAGGAGCAATCTTTTGAGAAATTGTTCCTCCCACGATCAATAAGTCTGCCTTTTCTGGTGGGCGAGAAATATCAGAAACATCGACATAACTAGATGAGTTTTGCATCCCTCTAAAGCTTCTTAACTCTGAGGCACAACAAGAAAATGAAACAGGAAAGGGCCATAGCTCATCTTGGAGAATCGATTCATTCCATTTTTTTAAAAAGCTTTCAGAATTAGCCGTAAAGGCCACTTCTGAAATTATATTGGAGTTCATGTTCGAGTCATTCATCTATATTTTTATTCAACTGTAAAACGCTTCCATTGAACGTCACGAGGAAAAATTGTCTCAGGGTTTTTCTTTTTCCAGTTTTCTCTAGCCTCAACGTCTTCACTTTCGGAGCAGGAAATTTTCTTACCATTGTCGTAAATCCAAGATTGAATCTTACGGTGAGAACCCCCAACACCATAATCGTACTCAATAAAGCGATTAAAAGGTCTGGATGCTCTTTTTAAACCTGTATTAACTGTAACGACTTGATCAAAAGCATAATCAAGTGAGTAGGCTAAGCATTTTCGATTTGCGGTCAAGTCAAAAATTCTTTTCCCATTTGAAAGACGACTATTCTCAACCCAGCCTCTTTTGCCACACCTATAGATATAATCCACATCTTCAAGCTTCATATATCCATTCACAAAGGCAAAGAACCAATGCCTTTGTGCATCTTCACTTAAATTACTTGGCTTCACAAACTTGATACAAGTCTTGTATCTTTTAGAGTACTTCCCGTAAAAATCAAAAAAGAACGTAGAAAAATCCGAATACTTTTTCTTATTACCTTTAAAGTCCATTAATTCTTTTGTCTTATTTTTCTTAAGAATTGACTGTTCTTCAAAGCGATTTACGGTTACGGCAGCTTTGGTATCACTATATTTATTCTCTATCACGAAAAGGTAGTCGCTTTTCTTCTTGTTTTTCTTTTCAATTTTAGACTTTTCTTTTGCCAACTGCCTAACGACCTTTGACCCTTCCCAAAGGTAGTCATAAAGTTTTTGACAACTCGTTCGCAATCTCCTCATTTCTTCAAATTTAAACAAATGTCCTTTCGTAATAGCAAACTTGAGTGCTTCTTTTCCTGGAACTTCACCTACCATTCGATAAGCGGGAGCCTCAAATGGTCCATTCTTAGTTCTACCAAAGCCATTTTCCATAAAAGCTTTAAAATAGTTCCAATTAACTTTCTTTTTGAGTTGGCTTAAGTTTTTAATTTGGGAATATCTAGGATCTTCAGAGTTAACACCGATCAATACAAGAGTAGATAACCAGTTATCCCTCGTTTTACAGGGATGATTCTGGCAATATTGGTGAATAACCCCACCTACCACTTTGGCCCTTTGGCTATATGTCACATCGTGTTTAAATTTATGAAAGTAATTCTTTTTTCCAAACACAATGATTTTTTGAGGGTTTCCTAATTGGTCAAGTAACCGAGGAACTACCCCAATTGCAAATCTAGGTCTATGGATATCGGATTCATATTTTTCCCAAATATCGACCTGCTCGCAATAACTATGTTTTCTGTAAAGCATCCCAGAGACGAGATCTATATCGTAATAATGCTTTGAGTTTATGGGCGTAGTAACAAAAAAGTTTATAGAGTTATCTTTTGTAGAGCCAAATGGCGCCAAGTCAAAAAATGGATGAGTTAAAGGCGCGCCATTTTGATCTTGATTAGAAAAGCGTTTATCTGTCTTAAACCAAACAGGAACAGCTTCTACACGCTTTAGACCTTCTTTTCTTGAGGTGCAGGAAGCTAATAAAAATAAAAGAACTAGGGAAAGACCCGTAAATTTCATTGACAGAACTCCCGACGATAGTCCAAAATCTCAAACTGCATTCAGTTGACCTTACCCTTTTGCCCGGGTGGTGAAATTGGTAGACACAAGGGATTTAAAATCCCTCGTCCTCACGGACGTGCCGGTTCAAGTCCGGCCTCGGGCACCAACTTTTTTTCGTAACTCGTTGAAATTTTAACAACTTATTCCTTGAGTGAAAAGCTTCTGTTACCGTTGATTCAAAGGCGATTCTTTAAAGCCTGTCTATCATAGTCCCATGCAAAAGAATTGATGTCAGAAGCGCTCTAATGGACTCTAGAAGGGTCTTTGATATTTACTTGGAGTTTAGTTTTCTTGGTTTTTTCAATTGCAGTCGCAGTGCGGCTAAAACTCTAACACGTTACAGCGAAGGGGCTACTCATCTTTTAGAAGATCTTGATTAGTTTTTCCCCATTCATTCCATATATTCCACTTAAAAGAAAAGATGACTCCAAGAATACCTAAAAAGATTAATTCCATAACTCTATCAACAATTGCGATAAAGAATCCTATCTGAGGGTTATGCCCCATCAGAGATAGTATTCCAGATAAGGAAACTTCCTTTACTCCTATATTACCTGGCAGGATCGGCACTGTATTTATTAGCAGTAATAAAATTGTCAAACCAGAGACGTCAAAGAAGTCTAGTTCTAAATAAAAATATAGTGATAAAAGGTAAATTCTTGCGGCATGAGATAGGGCGCTTGCGCCATAGAAGAGGCTGGTCGTAATAAAGTTTCTTTTTTTATTGATTTTACTCCAGTTCGTTTTTTCATGATAAAGCACTTCTATTTTTTTGCTCCATTTTGCGAGAGCTTTTGTTGAATAAAGTCCGTAAAAGCCAAAGAGCATTAGGCTAGACGCTCCTCCTATAAGTAAAACGGAGGGCTTTTCTCCATCCCAATCCATTAAAGGAAAAAAAACTACTCCAAGAGCTCCCATGACAAAAAGGCCCGTTAGACTCATGAACAACGAAAAGGCTGCATAGTCCCTTTTTTTCATTCCATAATTTTTATGAAAGATGATCCCTCTTAAAAATATTCCACCTCTTGCAGGTAGTAATAGATTTAAAAAGTTTGTCAGGATCGTAATTGAAAAAAGTTGTCCAAGGTTAACTTTAGTATTCAAATTTCTTAGGATATAGAGCTGAGGAATAGTAAGAAGAAAATAAAAAAGGCCATGAAGGATAATAACCCCAATTCCAATTCTCCAATCTAAACCCGCAATATGATGAACTTCAGCATTATAGAATAGATAGGTCAAACCTATGACAAAAACGAAAAGCGAAATAAAATTTTTATAATACTTAAGTATTAGGGCCACCGCTCTACCTTGTTCCTGATTATGGAAGATCTCCTTTCCTCATTATGATTATAATGCACTTATCAAAATACTGGAACTGACTAATATTATTAACAAAACACCCTCGTTTTAAGCGTTTTGAAGGGACTGGTTTCTTTGCTAATATAGAGTCAATGAAAATAGCTCTCGTATTCATGCCTGCATGGCTCCCATATGCCCCTCCACTGGGTATTGCGGCTCTTAAAGGATACCTTCAAGACAAGGGACATGAAGTTACGACCTTGGACTACAATATAAAAGGTTGGGATAAATTCAAATCTACTCACTCAGAGTTTTGGAGCATGGAGGAGGCTGACTACTGGCAAAACTTTAAACTCTATAGTGAACATGTAAAGCCGTTTATATCTCCCCTTATTCAAGATTTCACAAAAGAAATTCTTCAAAGTAATTATGAGGCCATAGGTTTTTCCGTTTATTCAACAAATATTCATATTACCAGAACGGTCATTGCCATTCTTAGAAAGATGAATCCTTCTTTGAAGATCTTTATAGGTGGTGCTCAGGTTAATAAGGAAGATTCAAAGTTCGACTTTGAGAACTTGAATATCGATGCCGCTGTAATTGGAGAGGGAGAAGAGAGTGTCGAAGAGCTTTTAAATTATTTCCAAGGTAAGCAACCTAAAAAGTTCATCCCTGGTGTCATCTTAAAAGAAAAAGATGGTAATCTAATATTGGGACCAGAGCGTCCCCTTCTTAAAATGAAGAATCTACCTTCCCCTGACTTTTCAGATTTTGATTTTAGTAAGTACACTGGACAAAATATTCCCATAGAGTTTTCAAGAGGCTGTATCGCAAGTTGTACTTTTTGCTCAGAAACAAATTTCTGGGTTAGTTTTCGAACAAAGACGGCAGTACAAATCGTTGACGAAATGGAGTTACATGTACGCGATCATGGAATTTCTGATTTTAGAATTGTAGACAGCCTTATGAATGGGAATCACCGTTTACTTGAATCCATGGTTGATTTAATTATAGAGCGGGGGCTGGTAGTTGGTTGGAATGGATTTTGTCGAATTGATAAAAAACTCACCCCCGAGCTCCTAAGAAAAATGAAAAAGGCCGGATGCCATACCGTTAATTATGGAATTGAATCAGGCTCACAGAATGTTTTAGATCTGATGAAGAAGCAATACACTGTAGAAGAGATCTACAGATGTGTTAAAGATACCTTTGAAGCAGGAATACATGTGGACAGCCAAATACTCATTGGATTTCCTGGAGAATCCTGGTTTAACTTTTTTGAAACTTTAAAAACCTTAAGAGACTTAAATAAATATTTTCATAGAATTTATCCAGGAATTCCCCTGCAAGTTACTAAACAAACTGAGATTTGGGAAAACTTAGATTTTTACGGAGTAAAGTTCGCCAAGAATGGTAAGTGGCACACGAAAAACTTTTTGAATAATTATTGGGTAAGAAAGTTTCGGCATTTTCTATTAAGAAGTTTTTTAAAGTTCTTGGGAGTTACTCAAGGGTATCCTCTAACAAACCAAAACGAGATTGCCAGGGCCTAAACGTCAAAGGTCTCATTTTCAGAATTATCCTTTTCACATTCATCTTTTTTTTCGCAAAACATACAGTCTTCGCCCATAATCTTTCCTAGACCACCACAAGAGCCTTTTAGCACCTTTTTATTAAAGATAGCTCCAATGGCCATAAGAAAGATAACAGTTAACATCGCTCCAAAGGTGATAAAAAATATCTTCATAAGCGAAATTCCTTCTTAAAGTGTGATGTAGACTCTTCTACAAAAGTTCCCTCAGTCTGACCTGAAAGTTTATAGACGAATAAGGCCTTTATACCATTTAATTCTGCAAACTTTAGGGCCTTTAAAGGTCCCATAACCATTAGTGCAGTTGCCAAAGCATCTGCTTCAGTACACGAAGCTTTTGTAATAACTGAAACTGAAGCTAAAGTATGTTCTGTTGGACGTCCGGTCCGAAAGTCTATTGTATGCCCAAACTTCTTCCCATTTTTTTCAAAGTAATTACGATAGTTTCCGCTCGTTGCAACGGCGTGTTCATTTAAATCAAGAATTTTTTGAAAAGGTTTTGACTGGTCAGTTGGATGAGGAGCTTCAATTGCAATTCTCCATGGAGCCTCCCCTTTACTGCCTTTAGTTCGAACCTCTCCTCCAATTTCAACCATATAGTTTTCAATTTTTAAAGTTTCTAAATACTGCGAGATTTTATCGACCCCAAAGCCTTTAGCTGAAGCTGATAAATCTAAATAGAGATTATCTATTGATTTTGAAATTCTTTTATTTTGACTATCTAAGCTAAGTTTTTCAAAGCCGACTCTAGACTTAGCCTTCTTAATTTGAGCCTCTGTAGGAACCTTTTTAACCCCATTTGGGCCGAATCCCCATAAATTCACGAGGGGACCAATTGTTGGATCAAACTGCCCTCCTGTCTTTCTTGAAATTTCTAATGACTTCTTTAAAACAAAGTAGAAATCATCACTTATAGGAAAGGCCGTTTGGCTTTTAATTTCACGGTTGAATCGAGATATTTCAGAAGTAGGTATGTAAGTAGACATTTGTCTATTTACTTCAATTAGAAGTCTATTTACTTCTTTATTGACCTGTTTAATATCTGGCTTAGTCTTTGTGGAGTAATACTTTATTGAATACGTGGTTCCCATAGTCCTTCCCACAATGTGGGAAGGCTCTACTTTCTTTTGGCAGCCTATCAGAATAAAAAAGGCCCCTAAGGCGAAAACTAGCTTAATTTTAGCCTCCGAAATCATCCAGCATAATATCTTCACGCTCTACACCTAGATCAACAAGCATATCAATTACACATTTATTCATAATTGGAGGACCACAGAGGTAATACTCACAGTCTTCTGGTGCTGGATGGTCTTTAAGGTAATTATCGTAAAGAACTTGGTGAATAAATCCGGTATACCCTTCCCAATTATCTTCCGGTAAGGCATCTGAAAGAGCACAGTGCCAAGTAAAGTTTTCATTTTCTTTTTGAATAGTATCAAAATCATCGATATAGAACATTTCCCTTTTTGATCTTGCTCCATACCAAAAAGTTACTTTTCGATCTGTCTTGATCCTTCTAAATTGGTCAAAGATATGAGAGCGCATTGGCGCCATCCCTGCTCCACCTCCAACAAAGATCATTTCTTTTTTCGTATCTCTTGCGAAGAACTCACCAAAAGGTCCTGAGATCGTACACTTATCACCTGGCTTAAGATTGAAAATATATGAGCTCATTTTCCCAGGCTCAACATCTGGCAAACGAGGGGGAGGAGAAGCGATTCTCACGTTTAACATGATCATTCCAGTCTCTTCAGGATAGTTTGCCATTGAATAGGCCCTAATTGTCTCGTCCGGAACATAGGACTTATATTGCCAGATATTAAAATGGTCCCAGTCCCCTTTATATTCATCCTCAACATCAAAGTCTTTATAGTCAATTGTAAGTCCTGGAGGTCTTTCAATTTGAATAAATCCACCTGCTCTAAAAGGAACACTCTCCCCTTCAGGTAAGTCTAGAACAAGCTCTTTAATAAAGGTTGCTACGTTATGGTTAGACCTAACAGTACATTCCCATTTTTTAACCCCAAATACTTCTTCAGGTACTTCAATTTTCATGTCTTGCTTAACTGCAACCTGACATGAAAGCCTGCATCCTTCACGAGCTTCTTTTTTCGTAATATGCGAAAGTTCAGTTTGAAGAATTTCTCCGCCGCCTTCTAGGACGTTAACTTTACATTGGCCACAGGTCCCACCACCGCCGCATGCGGAAGAAACAAAGAGCTTTTCGTCGGCAAGAACATTTAATAATTTTCCACCAGCCCCAACTTCTATATCTTTTTCACCATTAATATTTAATTTAACGGGGCCAGAAGCAACGAGCTTGGATTTTGCGAATAAAATGACAAGCACGAGGGCAAGCACAATCGCAGTAAACATGGTAACGCCTAAAACAATTTCATTCATTTTATTCTCTCTTTATAATTGAATTCCACTGAAGGCTAGAAACCCTAAGGCCATTAATCCTACAG
Organism: Halobacteriovorax sp.; assembly: GCA_002720865.1. Classification (GTDB taxonomy): domain Bacteria; phylum Bdellovibrionota; class Bacteriovoracia; order Bacteriovoracales; family Bacteriovoracaceae. The sequence goes on along the minus strand of PBIO01000008.1, from coordinate 25,469 downwards.
TAATAAAAGTTATCCCTAAGCCCCTTAACCCGTCAGGAACATCAGAATAACGCATTTTTTCTCTAATCCCTGCAAGTGCCATAATAGCCAGGGCCCAACCTGTTCCGGATCCAACGCCAAAAACAACAGACTCTACGAACGTATAATCTCTTTCCACCATAAAGAGTGAACCACCAAGAATGGCACAATTCACAGTGATTAGGGGTAAGAAAATCCCAAGAGCGCTATAGAGTGCTGGAAAAAATTTATCGAGTGTCATTTCCAAAATTTGCACCATGGCTGCAATAACACCGATATAAGAAATAACACCAAGAAAGGAAAGGTCGACTTCCGGCATTCCGGCCCAAGACAAGGCTCCTTCTTTTAAAAGATAGTTATAAATTAAATTATTAACTGGAATTGTAATAGACTGAACAACGACGACCGCAATTCCTAGCCCAATTGAAGTACTAACTTTTTTAGATACTGCCAAAAAGGTACACATACCTAGGAAGAATGAAAGCGCTAAGTTCTCTACAAAAACCGCTTTTAAAAATAAACTTAAATAATGTTCAAACATATATCCCCCTACTCCGTCTCAACCTGATCTTTCTTCCAAGTCCTTAGACCCCAAATAAAAAATCCGATTAAGAAAAAAGCACTTGGTGAAAGAAGGGCCATGCCATTTGGCTGATACCATCCCCCGTCTGCAACGAGTGGAAGAACTTTATAACCCATCAAAGTTCCTGAGCCAAAAAGCTCTCTAAAGAACCCAACAAAAATTAAAACGATTGAATACCCAAGTCCGTTACCAATTCCATCAACGAAGCTGATGAATGGGCCATTTTTCATGGCAAAACCTTCCGTTCTTCCCATCACAATACAATTTGTAATAATGAGGGAAATATAAACTGAGAGTCCTTTAGCAACATCATACAAAAAAGCTTTTAAGATCTGATCCGTAAGAATAACTAACGATGCAATAACGATCATTTGAGCAATAATTCGAATACTACTTGGAATATGATTTCTAATAATAGAAACAAATAAATTTGAAAAACCACAAACAGCAACAACAGCGGCGGACATAACCAAAGATGTCTCTAGTTTAGTTGTAACAGCCAGAGCAGAGCAAATTCCTAATATCTGCAGGGCGATTGGATTATCTTTAAAAAGAGGATTGAAAAGTGTCTCTTTAATTTTCATTACATTCCTCCTTGAGTTTGAGAGGCTCTAAATTTTGCTAAGAAAGAACCAAACCCATGAGAGCCTAACCAATAATTGACCAGCCCAGTTACTCCATTACCAGTAATAGTAGCTCCGGAAAGTCCATCGACTTCGTGTTGACTTGTAGAAGTTCCCTCTACTACGCCACCTTTAACGACTTTTAAAACGGGATTCCAATCATTATCAAATGCTACTTTTCCGGCCCATTGTGCTTTCCACTTTGGGTTATCGACCTCACCACCTAAACCTGCGGTTTCACCATGCTGATAAAACCCAAGTCCAAGAACAGTTTTAGTATCTGTGCCTAGAACCATAAATCCATAAAGAGTAGACCAAAGCCCTTTCCCATTTACAGGTAATACAATTTGTTTGATCACTCCGTTTTCTTTCACAAAATAGATCTTTTCAATTTTTGAACGGCGCTTAATTTTTGCAATGTCTTTATCTGAAGGGATTATTACATTTCTCTTTGGATCCTTGCTCGCCTTAACCGCATCAAAAGATCCCGGGTCCATATCTGTTACGAATTCACCAGTCTCTAAATCAACAAGTTTTGCCTCAACATTTTTATAAGCTTCATTAATTTCATCTTTACTTGCTGTCGGCTTAATAAGCTTTGAGGCCAGAAGAAGGTTTTTCTTTATATCTAGCTTTTTGTTTTCAACTTGCCTGGATTTCAATTTCACCGCGGCAGTTGAAACTAGAACTGAGCAGGTCAGGCAAAGTAGAAAAGCGACAAGAAGTGTTTTTGCGGTACTATCCTTGTGCATTACGCGCCTCCCTTCTTTTAATATCTCCATCTACAACAAACCAGTCGATGAGAGGAGCAAAGCAGTTACCAAAAAGAATCGCGAGCATCATCCCTTCAGGAAAAGCAGGGTTTATAACTCTAACAAGTATCACCATCACGCCAATTAAAGCCCCATAGAAATACTGTCCTTTAAAGGTCATGGCTCCTGTGACTGGGTCAGTGGCCATAAAAACAAGACCAAAAGCAAACCCACCTAGAACGAAGTGCCAGTGAGCTGGTAGCCCGAACATTGGATTCGTTCCCGAACCAATAAAGTTGAGAAGTAGAGCAAAGACTCCAGCACTAACTAATAGTGAGAGCATGATCCTCCAAGACCCAATTCCCGTATAGACGAGAAAACCTGCCCCCAATAAACATGCTAAAGTTGAGGTCTCACCCATTGAGCCAGGTATGAGCCCAAGAAAAGCTTCATTCCAGCTAGAAGTAATAGCAGCAACTCCACCAGCAGCAGCCTGACCTAAGGCCGTAGCTCCTGTAAACCCGTCTGCAGCAATCCAAACAGCATCACCCGATATTTGTGCAGGATAAGCGAAAAATAAGAATGCTCTTGCGGTCAATGCCACGTTTAAAAAGTTTTTACCTGTTCCACCAAAAATTTCTTTAGCGATTACGACACCGAAGGTAATACCTAGTGCAACTTGCCAAAGAGGAATAGTAGCAGGAAGAGTTAACGGAAAAAGAATACCAGTAACAAGAAAACCTTCATTAATTTCATGTTTTCTTACTGTGGCGAAAATCACTTCCCAAAATCCACCTACGATATTCGTGACTAGGAATATGGGAAGAAAATAAAGAAGACCGTGAACCATATTGGCGATTAGGTTTGCTGGGTTTACTCCAAGCCCAAGTGTTGAAAGGATTTCTCCTCTCCACCCTGAAGCAACAGTTGCCCCCATTCCAGATAAAGCCGTATTTGCCTGGAAGCCTGTGTTGTAAAGGGCCATTAGGATACAAGGTCCTAAAGCCATTGCTACAGTAACCATAGTTCTTTTCAAATCTATAGTATCTCTTAAGTGAACACTCCCCTTGGTTACATCACCGGGAGTATAAACAAATGTGTCGATCATTTCGTACATGGGGTAAAACTTCTCAAGTTTTCCTCCCTTGTCGAATTTCGAATGCTGGCTATCCAGCAAGTCTCGCAAGAACTTCATTATCCTTCCTTCTCAATCATTATTAAATTTTCTCTTAGTACTGGTCCGAAATCTTTTTTACCCACACTAGCAAATGTACATAGTGCTAAGTCTTCTTCGTCTAACTCGAGACATCCCAGCTTTTGAGCCAAGTCTGTATCATGAGTTAAAAGTGCTCTAATAAGCTGAGTGGGAAGCATATCAAGTGGCATCATCTTTTCATAATTTCCGATTGGAACCATGGCACGATAAGAACCATTTTGATTAGTATGCATATCAAACTTCTTATTAAAAAGTTTTCCAACAAAGGCACGGGTTACCGAGAATTTTTTCATACCTGGCATCTGCCATCCTAAAAATTCTCTATCACGCCCCTCACTTAAAACTGTAATTTGATTATGGTAGCGCCCTAGATAGTTAAATGGACCTTGAACCTGAGTACCATTTAGGAGTGAACCACTAATGATTCGGTTTTCTCCGTCTTTGAGCTCACCAGCGGTTAGATCCGAAAGGTTTGCTCCTAGTCTTGTCTTTACAAGCTTTGGACTTTTTACTTGGGGGCCGGCAATTGAGACAACTCTTTCGAGGTGTAGCTTTCCAGTAGAAAAAAGTTTTCCAATGGCGATGACATCTTGATACCCAATTGACCAGACTATTTTATTGGCATGAACAGGGTCGATAAAATGAATATGTGTTCCCACATTACCAGCAGGGTGGACTCCACTAAACTCGTGAACATTTACGTCGTTACAGTTTGGGCCTTCAATATTGGAGCCAGCTTTTTTAACAAGATGTACTTTTCCAGACGTTAAATGAGTTAAAACTTTAACACCATTTTTAAAGTCCCCACTATTATCGTTAATTACGACCTGTGGGTCTGGGCAAAGAGGATTGGTATCCATAGCATTAACAAAAATACTGTGGGGCTCAGAACCTAGTTCAGGATTTTTAGAAAAAGGTCTTGTTCTAAGAGCCGTCCAGAGACCGGACTCGACAAGTAAGCCTTCAACTTCATCACGGTTTAAATCTTTGGGTTCTTTTCCGGTGTATTTAGTGAAATCAACATGCCCTTCTTCAGAGCCAACTTCGATGACAAGAGTTTCAAAGACCCTTTTTTCGCCACGATTGATTTCTGTAACCTTTCCGCCAGCTGGAGAAGTATAAATCACTCCTTCAACTTTTTTACAGGCAAATAAAGCTTGTCCGATTTTAACTTCATCACCAACCTTAACCAGCATGGAAGGTTTCATTCCATTATAGTCTGGACCAGTTAATGCGACTGTTTTTGTAGTAAGAGCAGGGCTAATTGTCTGAACGGGTTCACCACTTACGGGAACGTCCAGCCCTTTTTTGACATGTACCATAGGCCAAATTTCCTAACTTTGTTTTAGTTGTATTAAGATGCCCTATACTAATGATATTCATGCATCTTTTCCAGACTATAAAGATAGGAAATTTATTATTTCTCTATGGGAAATTAACCGGACACGACGCGACGAATCTCATCACCGGATTCACTTATTTTCTGACGAAGGTCAGTTAAGTAATTATTGAAGGATTCAATTCCTTTTGTTTGATTTTCCATTTTTTTAGATAATTCAAAGTAGCGCATCATGAAGTTCTCAAGATGAGGTCCAATCCTTAATTTTATTTCATCACTGGCCTCTGATAGGGGAACTTCTATATCTGGAACACCGCCAGAAAGCTCAAAAGAGGCTAATTTAGTATAGGTTAAGCGAAAACGGCCTATCCCTTCTTTCCAAGAAAGTAGCTCCCAATTGTCACCGACGAGGCGCTTCATACGAAAGCTTGTTTCGAATTCTTTTTCCCAAAGATAGGATTCAATTTGTAGGATTTGTTTCTCTATAATTTCTAAAGTTGATAATTCAAGCATAAGGGGTACCTCCTGTACCAAGTTTTACTAAGGATTAAATTGCAAAAGCTTTTCCAAGAATTACAAAGTGATTACAGTAAGTTAGAGCCTGTGTGATTTAGGATTGATGTCAAAATGACTTTAATTTAGGTCAAAAAGATACTTATTTTATAAGCAGCATTTCTTATGTTTTTTACCTGAACCACATGGACATGGATCATTTCTTCCAACTTTTGGTCCTTCTCTTTGAATCTGCTGCTTAACAATTACACCATCGTGAAAATACCAACGCCCATCTTTTTTGATAAAGTCAGCAACTTCTTGATGATCCAATTCCTCTTCCTCTACAGCATAATGGGCTACAAATTCAACTCGCCCTACTTCATCAGACTCCTGACCTTTTTGCACATCAAGAATGTCTAATCCTTGCCATTCAGAATTTTCAGACCAAGTCTTGATCTCGTCTTTATTTACTTCCCCGCGAGTATCAGGGTTATGGCTATCGTATATATAGTCGATTTCACCTTTTACAAAAGCACTGTACCTTGAACGCATGGTAGCTTCAGCTGTCTTGGGTTGATCGGTTCCTTTATGAAAAGGCTCACAACATTTTGAATAATCACTTCCGCTTTCGCATGGGCAGTTCGACATAATTATATCCACCATTAAAATCTATAAAGTAAATCAGTAAAGCTTGTACTTGATTCGTCAAAATGTACCTTACTCTCAAGAATTCGACTAGATATAAAAGTGAAATGAGGCTTAAGAATTTTTTGATAATAGGCCCTACTTCTTCTAAGGGCATACTGATCATGAAACTCTAAGTCATCTACCTGTCTATCTAGCTCTTTATCTGTGGGTACACTTAAGTAAAGATATTTAACTTTTTGCGCCATAATAGGCAAACAAGTCTTAAGCTCTTCATCCGATAAATATTGAAAAACACTGGTACAAATTCCAAGGTCAAATGTTTTCGAGTTTTCTTTTTGTTTTTTGGCCCATCGACAAAGGTCAATATTCTCAAGTTTAACCTTCGCCGATGAACAAGGTCTTATTTTTTCGATATCTGCTTTATCAAATATAAATTTACTTGGCTCGATCCCGTGGGATCGATACGGAATGAACTTTTTTAATGCCTGTTTAAATAGATGTCCCGTCCCGAAACCAAAATCAATAACGGAGCTAATATCGATAAAGTCTAAACGAAACACCAAATCCATATACTCAACATGTTCTTTAGCATTAGCAATTCCATCCATTTCACTGGGTTTGGAATAATTCTCATCCCAGTACTCTTTTTTAAAGCCCGATGCTCCTGGCTCTTTTTTACTCATAAACAACTCTCTTAACTCTCGCGAACCCGCTAAGGCCTCTATATATATTTAGGATAATCATTCCGGCCCAGATCACAGCTAAAGATCCATTCATTTGTCCAAAGATGGCAATGGGTAGAAATACTAAAGCCCCACCAATCATCATATGTTTTCTCAAGTATTTAAATTCTTCTAAACCAAAAAGAAGTCCATCGTATACAAATGCGATGGCATTAAAAAATTGCGAAAGAACTATCATTAACCAGAAGCTAAAGATTATGCTTGTTACTCCATTATCATTACTAAACATCGAGACTATAAACTCTCCACCAATGGCATACACCACAGTAAAAGCAAAACCGATGAGGGCTCCGAGTATAAGAAGTCTCTTGTAAATTAATCTTAGTTTCTGTTTTTCCCCTTTGGAGAAATACTTTGCCCCCAAAACTGTTCCCGTTACCGCGACACCATCTAATAGAAACGAGCAAAATAACCAAACCTGAAGGAGAATTTGATGGGCAGCTAAATCTTGTACTCCCAAAGTTGAAGCAAACCTTGTGGACAAAAAGAAACAAGTTGTTAAAGTAAATGAACGACCAAAAATATTGATCGAATTATTCCCGAATCTAAACCACTTCTCCTTCTTAATCTTGCTTTTGAAGAACCTTCCTTTAATATTTTTATCTCTTAAAAGAATAATAAAAGAGATGATACTTCCTAAAGTGAAAGAACTTGTCGTTCCCCAGGCAGCCCCTTCTAGTCCCCAATCAAAAACAAAAAGGGCTAAATAAGTTATCGAAGCGTTTATGATCGTGGTCAACCCGACCATGATGAAACCCAAGTTTACTCTTCCTAGTCCCCGCAATAATGAAATTAGAGTTGTGTAAAGCAAGGTAAAGCAATGACCATAAACCCGAATTGAGAAATAGGTATCAGTATGGGCATAGATTTCCGGAGTAACCCCAACCATTTGATAAAGTAATGGCTTCGCGACCCATAAAAAAACGGTAGTCCCAAGGCCAATAAATAGCGCCACAAGAAGGGCGGTTTTTACAGATTCAGAAACATTTTCAGTATCACTACCGATACTTGAAGCCACAGATTGAGTTGAGGCATGTACAAGGAAATTAAACATCCAAGTAAAGGAGCTTAGTAAGGTAACGGCTAATGCCATACCTCCCAGCCATTCAGTGCTAACCTGACCAACTAAGGCCGTATCAATAGTTGCACTAAGGGGTTCTAATAAAGAAGAGAGTATTGAAGGTAGAGAGAAGAGAAATAATCCCTTATAAGAAAAATCCTCTCTCTCCATTTTTAATTCCTAGAAGGGTTGATAAATCGCCAAGCCAACCGCAACAAAAGTTAAAATCAAAATTCCGATTAAGGCCAAACCTCTATTTGACTTCAATCTCTTAGCCAATACTGGACCAAGGATGGCCACTAGCCCCCAAATTGTAATCTTCGCGTGAATCCAACCTGGCCACTTTTCACCAGGCATTGTTCTAGCAAGAAGTCCCATTCCAGCAACTAAAATAAGGAAAGAAGAGATGCCGGACATAATCTTCGCAATCTTAGGAGGATTCTCCATTAAAAAGCTGGCGGAAATTCCTGAGATAAACATAAATAAACATATAAAGTGAAGAAACTTATAAACTTCGTAACTCATCATAGTCTCCAAAGAGGTTAAAATACGTGTGTTCCCTATTTATGGCCCAATTGGTCCAAATTGTCCTGAAAATTGATAGATTTAGTCTTCAATAAAGCTTTTACCGACTTGTTTAGCTCTGTAAGTAGGCTAAAATATGAATATGACGAATTCTCTATTTGGTAAGCCTCGGGGAGTCAAAATCTATCGCGGGGCCTACGAGTATTTAAAAAATGACAATATCTATGCCGAAGAAAACTTCGAGGTGTTTAGAGACCCTAATGATATGGGGATTCATTTTGTGGCTCAGCAAATGGCCAGAGTTAGTACCGGTGAGATTTTAAGAATTAATATGGATTATATTATAAACAAAGACTTTATCCCTCAATTCGTCAGCATTGAAAAAATATTGGGAAAAGATCATGTCAAAGAGCTGTACGCCTTTGATAAAAAGGCCAATATTGTTTTATACGAATATGAATCTAAGACGTTTCGTAAACAAGAAGAGTTAATAGTTACGCCAAAGTTCCATATCGCTACTCCTCTAACTTGCACCAGCTGTTTATTTATTAAATCTAAAAAAGAAGATCCAACCTCTAAAAATATCTATCTGACACTAAAAAGTTTTAATAACTGGAATTATATGGATACTCCTCAAATGCAAGTTCTGACTCTGCAAAGAATGAGCACGACATCCGAGAATATCATGATTTCAGGAAATTCGGTCTCAGGATTAAGATATAATATATTTGAAGAAGAGCAAGAAGACGTAAATAACCCAAAGAAGAAAATTATAAATCCCCCAGTGATTAAATTAACCTTAAGCAAATACTCTTCGATTCCCTACATTCTTCAAACTAATGACGGTATCAAAGTTCAAATTAAGTACTTTAATGACTTAGAGCCAGATTAAGATTCAAAATTTTCTATAAACTCTTGAACCCCTGAGCATGCTTCTTCGATTCCAGTCCTTCTTATTTTATATGGCTCCATTAGCTTAACTAACTTTTCCATCGTATTGCCTTTCCAGTTTTTAATTCTTGAATCGACAATGATAACGCCGCCTATATCGCTTTCCGTTCTTAGAAGTCTTCCGAGCTTTTGATGCAAACTTCTGGTTCTATGGGCCAGATAGTAGTCGGTGAATTCATTTCCGAGATTCGCTTCGTAAAAATTTCTTCGATCGTTAATAACCTTATCCATTCGAAGGTCGGGAATTTTATCTATAAAGACAAACTGCAAAGCCTGCCCTGGAATATCAATCCCTTCCCCAAAGCTTTCCATTCCAAGCAAAATTCCTTCTCCGGAAGTCTTAAATTCGTCGATGATATTAGAGCCCATTCCTTGTATAAAAAGAGGAATTTCCCCTTCAAACTCTTTAAGTAAAATTTCTCTAGCGGTCTCAAATCTTTTTCGAGCAGAGAAAAGTAATAAGCTTCTTCCTCCTAACTCCCTTATAAGCTTGATTATTGAACTTAAGGTGTCTTCGACAAAATGATTATCGTAAAAAGGTAAAGTGTCATCGCAAAGATATACTTTTGTTTTATTCTCATAATCATAAGTCGCAGGGAGGAAAAATCCAGTTTTAAATCTTTTTTCAGGATCTAGATAACTATAACCTGTAGACCACTCAATCCCCCTCGTTCCCCTATCTCCGTGTCCATTACCTAAAGTCGCACTGGTATATACGACGCTAGCACTAGTTTCTAAAAGCTTATCGTGTAGAACTCTACCCACATCAATTGGAGCGGCTAAAATTAGGTAGCCGTTTGACTCATGATATTTTAAAGAGTGGCTATAGCCATCAACCTTGTCCAATATGACATTAAAGGCATTTAAGAAATCTTCTATCTGTCCCCAAAAAGTTTCAAATCTTGTTAGGGCAATAATCTGATTATCATCTTCAAGCGATCTGACTTCCCACATGCTTGAATAGGGCAATAGATCGTTATAATAATTTTTTAAGATATGGCGAATACTATCGAAATGATTATAGATTCCGACACCAGAAGACTCCTCATTTTGATTGCGACTAACCATAGGAACTTCATTCCAAAATAGTGAGGTGTATTTTGGTCTCTTTTTAAAATACAACTCCGCCAACTCAGGAAGTGGTCTTAAGTGATCCTCTAACATCTGACAGGTAGACAATGTCATTTCTCGAAGTTTATTGATTTTGTCTGTGCTGTCGCCTTCATTTGCTTCAAACTGAGCAAGAAGATAAAAAAGTGAACCTATCCCTTGTAGATTGTTTAAACTCTTTACAAAATTCTCCAGTTCACTTTGCCCAACCTCCAGTGAAAAGCTGCTAGTGGTCTCTTCCTCGATTTTATGGGCTTCGTCGACAACGACATAAGGAGGTCTAGGAAATCCTCTAGGCCAAGAAAACATAAGACTATGATTCCCTAAAATAATATTGGCGTCTTTAGCTTCACGTAGACCAGATAAATAAGAGCAATCTTGTTTAAACGGACACTTGTTTCCCGTACAGGCCCTGAAGTCTACAGCTATATCTTGTTCTTTTTTGGCAAAACTTTTAAATCTTCTTTTTAGAGCATAAGGAAGATCATCCCTTACGACCTTTTCCTCATAGGGCATAAGGCTATTATGAAAAAACAACGCCTCAAAATACATATCCGTAAACTTAACCTCAAAATCTCTTGCTTCAAACAATAGGTCTTCTTTAATACCCTCTCTAAAAAGTAATTCACATAAATGATTGCCAGAGCCAATCAAGCGTTTAACTTTTAGCTCGCTCTCATTAAGGTTTAGTAGTGAGCGAATCTGCGGGACGTCTTTACTTAAAGCTTGATGCTGCAAAGTTTTGGTTCCCGTCGCCACTAGGACCTGTTGGTTTTCTTGCAAGCTAAATAGAGCAGCTGGAAGGAGGTAGCCTAAAGTTTTCCCCGTCCCCGTAGGAGCTTGAACTAATGAATGGATTTTATTCTTAAAACTTTGACCGGTTTTAAGGGCCAGATCTTCTTGTGACTTTCGGTAGCGATAAAAAGGAAGTTTTTTACTTACCTCCATCTCGTCTCTCAAGATATTTTTTATATTATCCCCACTAAAAACAAGTGGTGGAGCAATATAATTATCAGTCGTTTCTTTATTTATTTCGTCGATCTTCTTTAGTGTCGCTATCTCCTTAGCTTCCACTAAATCAAAGTCGATTGCCTCGGCAATATTAAATAGGTCTTCTCTATCCTGCATAAAGAACTTAGCGTACCACCAATCTTCCTGAGCATATTTTTTAAATAAGTTTGTATAGAGAACCGATTTATTAGAGTCTGACTTAATGATAAAAGTGGCTAAGAGCAAAACTTTTAACAGGTCTAAACTATCTTGAAATCCCCTATGCTCTTCCTTATCTGCAAGACCCCACTCAGTTATAAATCCTTCAAGTTTTAAATTAGACCTTTCAGGGAAAAGCAAGGCCAAGTAGAGCATCGAGTCTTCATAAGTCTCACGCCCCTCATCTTCTCCAGCATCGACTTCAAGTTCATCAAAGCTTGGCTCTAAAAAACTTTCTTCAAAGCCAGCATTATGAGCAATTAAAGAGCAGCCATAAAGTTCTTGAATCTCTTGCTCTACATCTTCCCATCGAGGGGCCTTTTTTAATTGTTTTGGTTTAATAGAAGTTAGTTTTTGAATAAAGTAGGAGAGATGCCCTTCATGCCTAACCAAGGAGTCAAACTTTCGAACAAGTTTTGTCCCTTCAAACTCGAGAAACCCTACATCAATAATACTGTCATTAACGGGATTAATGCCTGTAGTTTCAATATCTATAGCGGCCCAGCGGCCTAACTTGCTTTCATGCGTCACGTAAATTCCTCTCGAAAGGCTTTAGAAGGGATGATTTTCCTTTTCCTCTGCCCTATCTTCCTTTATAAAAAACGAAAAACCAAAGAACTTTAATGAATACGACTATCATTTTTCAAATTCAATCTTTCTTAATCCTAAGTCTTATTTTTTATGGCGTTTACCTAAGAAGGAACCGCCAAAAACATGTAAAAATAATGGCTTCTGCGATTACTTGGGATATTTTATTGGTTCTTCAAATTCAGCTTAATAGAAGTGCCATTCAAAAAGCGGTGAAAGTAGTTGAAAACCCGATGATCCTAACCGTTCATGTTTGCATCGCACTATCGACGGTTCTTCTTTATTTCGCTTTAATCTACACAGGGCGAAAGCTTCTTAGCGGCCAATCTGATATAAGATCAAAGCATAAGCTACTGGGAGTAAGTGCAGTCGTTTTAAGAACCCTAACCTTTATAACAAGTTTTTTCGCGGTTTAATTATGGAATTTGAAAAAGTTAAAGATTTAATTAAAACAAGTATTACTGATGCCGAAGTTAGAGTGACTGACTTAACTGGTACTCAAGACCACTTAGGAATCTTAATCATCAGTGATGCCTTCGAAGGAAAAAGGCTTTTACAACAACATCAGATGATCATGGATATTTTGAAAGAAAGTTTAAAAGAAGAAATTCATGCTGTTCAATTAAAAACATTAACGTATGACAAAGCTAAAAATGCAGGTCTCCTATAGTGATAGGAATGGAGGATATAAAGATGAGTGAAAAAAATAACCCGTTTAATATTTTAGGTAGTGATCAAGTTCCAGAAGAAGGTGGACAGGCCATAAGCCAAGTTCCGGCAGGATCTAATATCAATGAAAAGATTGATAATCTAATTGGCTCAAGTGAAATATTCTTATTCATGAAAGGTAATCCTGACATGCCTCAATGTGGATTTTCAGCCAATGTCATTGGAATGCTAAACTCAGTTGGTGCCAAGTATAAAACTTTCGACATTTTATCGGATATGGATATTCGCCAAGGGGTTAAAGAATACAAGAATTGGCCAACTTTCCCTCAACTCTACGTTAAAGGTGAATTGATTGGGGGAAATGATGTCATTACTGAGCTGTATGAAACTGGAGAGCTAAAAGGGGAACTCGGTTTACCAGCATAAAAAAACTCGAATTTCTGAGCATATAGCCCCACCTTGATGGGGCTTTTTTATTTTTGGCCAAATTAGGGCATTATACTTGTAGAGAAATTAACCTGCGTCATTTACAGAAAACAAAAATGATTTAGAATGGTGACTTCTCTACCCTAGAGGTTCATAAATGACGTTGAAGACAGTAAAAGTTCCGAATGAAATAAAGCCCCTGTTTGAGGAGGCTGAATCCATGATTTCCAAACGATTTGAAAATTTAAAGTTAAGCCCAGAGAGCGGTCAGATATTTGTAGACGATGAAAGATACGTCTTAGTCCGAGCAGAGTCCTTATCAGTTAATTTTTTCAGCTTTCTTATGAATATGTATCCAACTATGGATGAACATGAAGGCCTATCCTCTTCCTCTAAAGTTCTTTTCGATATGGGTCATTCCATTGGGCAAAGTGACGCTAAATGCTGCCAGGAAAAAAACCCTAGCTATGAGCCTCTTAGCCTTTTAGCGGCGGGACCGATTCATTTCGCTTTTTCCGGTTGGGCCTTTGTTGAAATTCTTGAATCTAGCTCTCCAACTCCAGATGAAAATTACTTTTTAATTTATAATCACCCACATACCTTTGAATCTGATAGCTGGATTAAATCTGATAAATCACCTAGTTTTTGTACCTGTCATATGAATGCTGGTTATAGCTCAGGTTGGTGCTCCATAGCCTTTGGACTTGAACTAAAGTCAAAGGAAGTACTTTGCCGGTCTAAAGGAGATAAAACTTGTCGCTTTATCATGGCGCCTCCTCATATGCTGGAAGCTCATGTTGAAAAATATAAAAAAGAGAACCCAGAAATTTTTTAGTGAAGATAGATACTTATAACTATATTTTAAATACATTACTTAGGGTTGCCCCTTTCTTTGCTGGCACTGTTTTAGATCAAAGTATAGAAAAGGCCGGACATACGGTTGATTCAATTAGTGCCGGAGAAATGCTTAAAATTTTAAAGTCCGAAGTTCTGCCTAAGCTTTCTGAAAATAAAGACTATATTACTGATTCCCTAATTTTAGCTAATACAACTATAATTCAAACAAATACAGCGAATGAGATCATTCATATCGACGGTCCTCTTAAAGCAACATTAGAAGATGAACCTTCGTTTAATTCGTTAAAGGCCATGGGCTTCTTAAATGATTATCGAGAGTCTTATAAAACTACTGTGAGAGAAATTGAACTTGATAGTAATATTTTTAAAGTTTCAATTTCTCCCGTTTATAATAATGAGAAAGTTATAGTTGGTACTCTTTCTACGATTGCCAACCTCTCACTTCAAAGAGAAATTGAAGATGAAATTATTCACTATAGTGAAAATATTCGAAAAGAAGTCGACGCAAGACTTGAGGCTGAAGATGAGCTTAAGGAAAATCAATCACTCCTATTTCATTCTTCAAAGCTTGTTGCTCTTGGAGAGATGGCCTCTGGAATCGCCCATGAAATAAATAATCCACTCGCTTCTATCAAACTATCAATCGATCTCATAAATAAGTTAATCGACAAAAATAAATTGACCGAAGAAAAACTACAAAAAGAGCTTAAATCACAATTAGGGCTAATCGACAGAATTAGTAATACGATAATTAGTATGAAAAAACTGAGTCGTCCTTCAAACGACGACGACTTTAACTTTGTTTCAGTTAAACAAGTTATTAGTGATGTGGTCACCTTAAGTGGTGAAAAATTTATTATCAATGACGTGGATCTAAGAGTTGATTACGACAAGAAAGACATCACCGTCTATGCACAAGAGACTCAGCTTGGACAAGTCTTAATTAATTTAATTAACAATGCTTATGACGAAATCTATGACCAGTTTCAGGATCCGTGGATTGAGGTAGATTGGTACCAAACTGATGCTTTTAATTTTATTACTGTAACAGACTGCGGCCTAGGAATTCCTCTTGAAAGCGCTCAGAAAATCTTTAACCCATTTTACACTGGCAAGATGGAAAAAGGCGGAACGGGCCTAGGGCTTAGTATTTCAAGCCAAATACTAAAAAGTCATCATGGTGCACTATATATTGACCATGATTACCCAAATACGAGATTTGTGATAAGCTTACCCATAAGGAATGAGGATTAGCATGATAAAGAAAATTCTAATTGTTGATGATGAACCACATATTTTAAACTCCATGAAAGAGCTTCTAGAGCTAGAAGATAAGGAAGTTCAGATAGCTGAAAACGGTAAAGTAGCCTTAGAACTTATTGGAAAAGAGAAATTTGATCTTATTATTTCAGATGCAAAAATGCCTCAAATGAACGGGCAAGAGTTATTAGCAGAAGTTAGAAGAGATGACACAAAGGTAAAATTTATAATCCTTACCGGTGAAAGTGAATTTTCCCAAGAGAAATTAAAAAGTATTGGTGCTGATGCAGTTTTCTATAAACCACTTGATTTTGATATTTTAGTCGAAACAATTGGGACTTTTTAA
Organism: Halobacteriovorax sp.; assembly: GCA_002720865.1. GTDB lineage: Bacteria > Bdellovibrionota > Bacteriovoracia > Bacteriovoracales > Bacteriovoracaceae. The sequence goes on along the minus strand of PBIO01000008.1, from coordinate 10,050 downwards.
TCTTCGTTCATCCATTCTTCAAACTGAGCATTATGATAAACTTTTTGAACGTCATCATCATCCTCTAGCATATCAATTAATTTATTAAATGTTTTCCATGCGTCTTTTGAAATCTCTTTCTCGAATATAGAGACTCTCTCAAGGCCAGCTTCAATAGTTTCAAGTTTTAATTCCTCTAATTTTTTTTGAGCTCTCCCAAAATCTTCCATTGCAGTGGTAACAGTTGTAATACCTGATTCAGACTCAACATCTTCTGCACCGGCATCAATCATTTCCATTGTGAATTCATCCTCATCTGAAATAAGCGCGGTCTTAATTGAAAAGATCCCTTTCCTCTCAAAAGTGGAAGCTAAGCACCCATCTTTACCAAGAGAGCCATTATGCTTATTAAAATATGACCGAACAGAGCTTACAGTCCTCATATTATTATCGGTAGCACACTCAACAAATACCCCAACCCCGTCGGGACCATAACCTTCAAAACTTACTTCATCGTAATTATCTGCTCCCGCCCCAGATGCCTTGCTTATGGCCCTTTCCACTGTATCCTTAGGCATGTTCTGCCCTTTTGAATTTTGAATGGCGAGGCGTAGCCTAGGATTAGAGTCCGGATCAGCTCCACCGTCTTTTACCGCAACGGTTATTTCTTTAATTAATTTTGAAAAGATTTTTCCACGTTTTGCATCTTGGGCACCTTTTCGGTGTTTGATATTTGCAAACTTACTGTGACCTGCCATGGGAATAACTCTCCTTCTTTCGAATCATAAAGAAAGTCATTGTAGCTAGAAGTAATCCCATTGAAAAGACGAGAAAAAGTCCCCTTAAGGGATTGTGAATTACCCAAAAAGTTAATCTTGCTCCACCTCTAACAGACTTGGCCAGCCAGGGATTTTCTAAAACATAGGGAGCGAGCTTAGGACCCCACTTATAGTACCAGCGAATAAAAGCCTGCCCAAATTTTGTTCTCGACAATACTTCATCTCTAAAGCTTCTAAAGTAATCTATAATTTGGTGATCACCATTAAAGCCAGCCGTTAATAAGAAGCAAGAGTTTTTCTTTAAAAGCGCCTCAATCTGTTGTGGAGTCGCGCTCAAGCAGTTTGAAATAAGTGAGGCAAACTTGAACTTATCTTCAAAATAGATAGCAAACTTATAGGCCCTATCATTCACAAGAGGCTTAATAGCTGCTTCCCCGGAGGAAACAGTTGAGTCCGTCGCGTACGCGGTTCCCTGAGAGATAGTATTGCTAAAAAGTGTTTGGCAGGCGTTTGCCCCAAAGTCGAAGGCGACAATTGAGTTTAGCTCCTCGAAATTAAATCCTTGGTAAGAAGCGGTTAGTCTCGCATCTCCCTTAGCTAAGTCACTTAAGGTAATTGTATTATTATAAACTCTATTACTTAAGTTAACCTCATAGTAGACGCCACCCGTTCTTGAAGCGGGATCAATAGTATTTCCATTCCCATCAGGACCGGTCGCAATATAAAAATAAACAAGTGCATCTTGAGTTGTTGACGGTGATGAATTTGAAAGAAGGTTTGCACAGTCTAAATCTGCAGCCGAAGCACCACACATACTTGCGAGAGTGATATCAAAAGTTTTTCCAACCTGATCAACAGTCACCGACGTGCTCGTTAAAACTTTATATGCTGTACTACCTGAATCCTTAATCGCCGCATGCAAAAACTCACCTGCTCCTACTGACGCTAAGTCTAACGTAAAACGAAGTGTCCCTGTCATAGCACTTCCAACGGCAACTGCTGTTGGTAAGTTCACGGCCGTGGTTCCAAAGGTACTGTAGTTCTGACTATTTGTTGTGCCATTATCCGACTTTACGGGAACATAAGTTTTTGCTGGTGCAACTTCTGATGTCCCATCTCCACTTGGAGAATCAACGACGAGTGAAAAAGTTGAAGTGTTTATTAAAGTAATGACTGGGGCAGAGGCGCTATTTATTCGAACTGTCGCAGCAAAACTTTGCCCCAAACAAATAAGAAAAATAATAAGAGCACATAGGCTTCTTCGCATCTAGTAAACCTCTATAGTTACAGATAATTATCCCAATAATTAACATTGTCAGTCAAATATTTGCTAAACGTTACTCCATAGCTATAATCCGCCCATGAACAGGCTAATTTCCATCACTATTCTAGGAGTTTTTGCATTGAGTTGTATAAATCCTCAATCCGCTGCTAAAAATAAACGTAAATCTGTTGAGGTTATGGCGTCACAAATTGCCAATAAGTTTTCGGATGTCCCCCAAGTAAGTATAGAGGAATATCTTAAATGGAAGTCAGAAGGGACAGAGCTAGTGCTTGTTGACGTTAGGCCCATAGAAGAAAGAAGGGTCAGCATTATTCCTGGAGCTATAAGCTCTAAGGAATTCGAGTCTCATTCAACAAAATATCAAAATAAGAAAGTGGTCGCCTATTGTACGATCGGATATCGAAGTAGCGAGTATGTAAGAAAATTAAAAAAGAAAAATATAGAGGCTTTTAACTTAAAAGAAAGCTTACTAGGCTGGGCCCATCGGGGTCTCAAGTTTGAAGTAAATGGAGTAGAAACTAATAAGGCTCATGTTTATGAAGAGGCTTGGAACTTTCTACCTACAGGATATGAGGGCGTTTTTGAGTAGAGAAATTATTTCTGTTAATGGAGTTATCTCTAAACCTGGTGAAACATCTATTTCGGTAATGGATAGAGGTTTTCTTTATGGTGACTCTGTTTACGAGGTCACTCTTACTTACAACAGAATCCCATTCCTTTTAGACGAACATTTAGATCGGCTTTATCGATCAGCGAAGTCAATTTATATGGACTTTAGCTTTACCAGAGAAGAGCTCGTCTCTGAAATTTTTAAAGTCGTAGAAGCTATCGAGGGAGATAGACTTTATATTAGAATTATCGTTACTAGAGGTGAAGGAGAGATAAACTTAGATCCTGCCGCTGCTAAATCTAATAATTTGGTCATCATTGGAAGACAACTTCCAGAATACCCAAAGTCCTGGTACGAAGAAGGAGTTACCTTGATCGTTTCAGATGTTTTAAGAAACTCAAAAAGGTCCATAGACCCAGGTGTTAAATCCGGAAACTATCTTAATAATGTTTTGGCCATGGCCGAAGCAAAAGAGAAAGGAGCCTTTGATGCCATGATGTTAAATTACAAAGGAAATATTACTGAAGGAACAACAAGTAATATTTGGATAGTTGAAGGGGATCACTTTATTACTCCACCTTTGGACGCCGGACTTTTAGGCGGGATAACCAGAAAAAGCCTTCTCTTACTTGCTTCCAAAAATGGACTTAATGTAAGTGAAGAAAATATTACTCCAGAACGATTAAAAAAAGCTGATGAATGCTTCTTGACCAGCTCAACTAAAGAGATCGTTCCTATAGTCAAAGTCGACGATTCTCTTATTGGATCTGGAAAACCTGGTCCCAAAACTCAAAAACTTCATCAAATATATAAGCAATTTGTACTTGATAGCATTAGTTAAACATCCGAAATTAAAGAACTTTTTCCGGATTAGCCCCATGACACTAATGGTCTCTATCTGTTGACACTTAATTCTAAGATAGGTAGATATAGCCCTTACAATTTTAACTAGTTACTTAGGTAACGCAGAGTCAATTTAGTTGGAGTAACAAATGGCAAAATCAACTACTGGCCGTAGCAAATTTAAAATGCAACGAGCCCTTGGCATCGAACTTCCAGGTCTTGGAAAAGCAGGTGCCCTTGAACGTCGTCCATACGGACCAGGTGTTCATGGAAACTCAAGAAAGAAAATCTCTGAATACGCGATCCGTCTGAAAGAAAAGCAAAAGCTTACTTTCCATTACGGTATCCGTGAAAAACAACTTGTTAAGTACGTTAAGGCGTCTAAGAAAGTTAAAGACAGAGCTTGGATGGAAACACTAGTAATCGGTCTAGAGTCACGTCTTAACAACGTAATTTTTAGACTTAACTGGGCTCCTTCAATTCCAGCAGCCTCTCAGATGGTTGCACACGGACAAGTTCTTATCAACGGAAAGAAAGTTGATAGATCAAGCTACATAGTTAAGAAAGGTGATGTAATTTCTCTAACTGAGAAAGGTTATAACAACCAAACTTACAAGCATGCTCAAACAACTCCTCGTCTTCCTGCCGTTCCTGCCAACTACAAAGTAGAAGGTGGAGATCAAAAGAAAGCGACTATGGTAGAACTTCCTCTTCCAACTGATATTCCTTTTGAGTATCAAGGTCAGCTTGTGACGGAATACTACTGGAAAGTTAAGTAAGAATTTATTTATATTTCTAATAAAGAAAGGCTCGTTTTTACGAGCCTTTTTTTATTCCTTGCGAAGTCCAGTCGAAGAAACCCCTTCGAAGTCATGGTGCTCTAAGAAGACAATATTCAGACCAGGAAATTTTTTAATCTGTTCCTCTAAAAGATCACCCCTTGCCCCTCTAGGAGCCACATAAAGCGTAGAGATATGCTTTACTAATTCAGCTGAGTCTTTCCATTTATGAAGAGATAAGAAACTATCATCGCCAATCAAGAGGCTTTTGTTCCGTATATTAACTTTTGGGAACCAGTCAATAGTTGGGTTACCCGTTTCTTTTCCTAAGAATCCTGGAAAAATACTATAGTTCGTATTTTCTAGGCGAAAGAGAAGGTCCTTCACTAGTTCCCAAGGCCTTTGTCTCTTCTCACCTTCTTTCCAAGGATTAAAGTCTGGAACAATGATGATTGGTTTTCCAGGACAAAGATCCAAGCAGGCCCTATGACCTAAATGCCAAGGGTTAAATGTTCCTGGATAAAAAACCACTTCATCTTCGACCTTAGACTTTAAAAGCCAAGACGGTGCTACTCCCTCGCCCTCAGGCATAAGAGAAAAGCAACTACCAAGTTCGAGACAAAATGCCATCTCTTCTTCAATTGAGTCGAAGCTAACGTCTTCTGGTTTAAAATCTTTTGATAAATAATTAAGTTTCATTCACTCTCTTCTTACGATAACTATCTACTGAATAAAGAAGTATTCCAAACCAAATCAGAATGAAGGTTAATAAACGCTCCTTACTCCAAGATTCATTATACACAAGAACCCCAACGATTAGCTGCAAACTGGGGGCAATATATTGTAAAAAACCTACCGTACCTAAGTCCAAGTGTCTAACAGCGTTGTTAAATAACCAAAGTGGGGCAACAGTAATAATACCAGCAAAGAAAATATAGAAGGACACAGAGGGACTAACATTAAAAAAGCTGAGCTCTCCCTTAAGCCCAAGGAACATAAAGTATATAAAAACTGGAACTGTCCAAACAAACATTTCAAATAACAAAGCCGATTGAGCAGAGAGCTTTGATTTTTTTTTAAGATATCCATATAGTGAAAAAGTTCCGGCTAAGAATAATGAAATAATGGGACTACCCGAATTAGAAAAGAAAAGAAGCCCAACCCCAAGAGCAGCTAAAGCAATGGCCAATATTTTTAACTTTCCCATCCTCTCATTAAAGAAAATATAACCAGTAATGATATTAATAAGCGGAGTTAAGTAATAGCCAAGACTAGCATCTAGGATATGGTTATTATTAACTGCCCAAACAAAAAGATACCAGTTCGAAAAAATAAGAAAGCTCGACAATATTAAGTATCTGTCCCCTATTAGCTTTAGTTCATCGAGTAAAGATTTTCCTCTCTTTATTAAAAGGAGCAAGCCTAAACATAAAAAACCCCAAAGAATTCGATGACCCAATAGCTCTGTGGATGAGATATAAGAAATTTGTTTCCAATAAATAGGTGCTAAACCCCAAATGAGAAAAGCCCCAAGGGAAAACAGAACGCCTCGAAAACTTGAATTTTCTGATGAAATATTCACTATCCCTATAACCTATCCCTTTTTTATGATAGAAGTTCAGTCAGTAGGAATTATTATGAGTGCCTTCAAACTAGAATACAAAGATTATGATTTCACCATTTATCTTGACCCTGATCCAGAGCATAGGCCTATTGAACGCTGGAATATTCTCTCAAATGAGGATAAGGAGCTACTTGAATCTGGTGAAATGGCCTTTTATTCTCTTTCAATCACTAGCCAAAAGAGCGAAGAAGCTGTTAATCACTTTATCCCAGGAGTACAACTCCCCGTAGATCAGGAAGAGCAGATGGTGGACCTAGAGATCATCCTACTAGACGAAGGTCTACTTGATGAAATCTTAGAACACTGGAAACTTAGGTTATCCGATAAAAAGACCCCTACCTGGGCCTAAGCCCTTAAAATTATTAAGTAAAATATCCTATACATATTACACGACGCATTGAGTCAACGCACTCAAAACAGTAGTATGTAAGTCTATGAAAAAACTAATCTTCGCCCTAATTGTTATTTTGAACTTGAACCCTGCTCATGCAAATGAAGTTACGATTAAGGATTTAATTTACTTTGAAAGTAAAATTCAATCTTTACTTGAGAACAAAGCAGAACTTGCTGATGACCCATCGGCGGAATCAAGGCATAAGAAAATTCATAACTTTACCAATAATTTTGGTCATCAACTTCTTAATGAATTAAAGGAAGATAAGCCACTCAACGGTTATCAATTGGCCATCCTTAATTTATCAGTTGGTGCCTATCTTCAAATCTCAAGCGAGTATTACGATAAATTGACAGCGATTGAACCAAGTAGAACGGAGTTCAATGGAAGCAATAGAACTTTAAGCTGGGCCATCCTCTATAGCCAACTCCTTCAAGATTACAAACAAACTTACGATCTTTTTTATAGAAGTACCGCCCTAAGAAGGGTTGTAAAAGATCAGGCTGAGCTAAATAATTCAGGGATTGGAAATTTAGAAGAGATCACTAAGAAAATTTTAAATAAAAATAAAATTAAAAAGCTCGAGAGTATAATCATTGACTATCAGTTGAATTCTCATAAAAGCAAAAATAAAAGATTACGAGCGAAACTTCATTCAACTTATATTTACAAACTTGTAGAGCAAGACAAATCTCTCAAGGAGTTTTACAAATTTGGTAGTTTTGGAATTTCATTTTCTGACGGTTTTGCCAATACAACCGGATCGCTAACCGGAGGGCTCTCTGCAGGCTTTGGCGCTCTAGTGGGACCAATTGAGTGGAGAGAAGGAAGACTTTATAAAAATAAAAAGGCCCAGAAAGAATTGTTAAAAAAGTTAAAGCCCCTCGACCTTCTTCTGGAAAAGAAAAGTTTTAAACTAACCGATTATACTATTCCAGGACACTGGGGACATATTGGGGTCTGGCTAGGAAACGAAGAGCAGTTAAGGGAAATCGGAATGTGGGATAGCCCTATAATCAAGCCATTCCAAGAAAAAATCAGACAAGGTTATTCTATTTATGAAGTAAGAAGATGGGGTCTCGTTTGGGATACTTTGGATCACTGGATGAATCTAGACGCCATGGCCGTTATACGACATAACGAATCAGCTTCATATGGAGAGAAAGAATACAGTAGAGTTTTTAAGGAGCTTTTTAGCCAAATCGGAAAAAAATATGACTATAGTTTCGATGCAATGACGGCTAACACTATCACTTGTACTGAAATCATTTCTCTCTCTTACGGACCCGTAAACTGGCCAACGACGAAAGTGGTTGGAAGGCATACTCTTCAGCCAGATAATATTGCAGCCTTGGTATTTTATGAGAACTCTCCTATTGAGCTTGTTACCTACTTAGAAGGTGCAAAAACAGGTTATGCCTTTAAATCAAAAGCTAAATTTGCAAGTTTAATTGGTTTCAGAGCGAAGAAAAGCAATCGTAGCCAGTTCCATGAAAAATTCAGAAAATGTAAGAGATCTAAATACAGATCTAATAGACGTGGTGGTATAAGGTTCAAAAACGAATGTTGGTCAGAGTATAAAGATTATTCATATGAAGCTCCTTTTGATCACCTTGATGGAAACAATTTATGATTAAAACGGCGATTACCTTTTTTCTTATTAGCCTTTTTTCTTTAAATATCATGTCCAATGCAGTGGCTTCACCTAGTAATGAAAAAATATTTTGTGCAAGCTACTATGCTTTTTATTATAAAAAGGAAGTTGAAAAATTACCAAATGATAAGACAATGCATTGTGCGATGTCTTGTTATCTCGCCGTAAAGTGCCCTAAAGAAGAAGCTTACCTTATAGGATACTTAAAGGAGTTTTGGGATATCTTTGGTCCCGGTGATGCCGATTGGAATGACATTAAGGCCAATAAAGCGGGAATAAAGTTTGCGAGTAAAAAAAGTAAGTATTATTGCAAAAAGCAATGCTTAAAAAAGTATTTTAAAAGTCCAAAGAGAAAGTAACCGGTCCATCGTTTTTAATTCTAACGTCCATATACCTTCCGAAAACCCCTTTTTCCACCTTCGCAGTTTTTTCTAGCTCAAGACAAAAGAGTTCAAAATACTCTTCAGCTAGACTCGGCTCTAATGAATTGTCAAAGCTCGGGCGATTCCCTTTAGCCCCATCCCAGGAAAGGGTAAACTGACTAATAGCGAGGAAAGAGCCACCTACTTCAGTAATACCTTTGTTCATTTTGCCTGTGGTCTCATCCGTAAAGATTCTCAACTTTTGTATTTTCTCAGAAGACTTCTTTATTGTTTCTAAGTTGTCTCCTTTTTCAAAGCACACCAATAGAACCATTCCGTTAGAAATCTCACCCACGATTTTGTCATCCACAATTACTTTAGAATTTAAGGACCTTTGAATTACGACTTTCACAATTATTCAGAAGAGGCTTTCTTCAACTGGATTTCAGAATTTAGCTTAGCCCCATAATGATTTTGCATATCTTTATACTGTTGATTCTTTAGCTTAATCTCTTTTTCAACTTCTTCTTGCTTACTTTCTAAGTCCAATGACTCATACTTTTTAATTGTTTCTTTTAAGGTCTGAAACTCATTTTCAAATACTGTTTTATTTTTGAAAATATCGTATTCACTATTTACGGCATCAAAGCGATCGATAGATTCTTTTGACTGCCCCTTGATCGTCGAAATATTAAACTGTGCTTGAGCAATTGTTTCTTCAGCTTCAGCAATTATAGCCTTGGCTTTGGCTATTTCTTTCTCTTCTTTTTGTATTTTCATCTTAAAACCTTCAGCGGTTCCTCGATGAATTCTTAGTTCATTTTCAAAGTCTTTTTCAGTTTTAAAGTCAGACTCTTGCAGGATCTTTTTCATTTGATCCATTTTTGCGCCGACCTCAATCTTTCTTCTTCTCATTTTCTTTAGGCTTGCAATTTTCTCGACAATCTCTTTTTGAACATTCTCAAGATCGTCTAAGTATTTTTTGGCTTTTCTTAATCCCTTTAAACCCGTCTCAACTTTTTGTTTCGGCAATTCAACTTCAACAGCAAGAGCCGGTTCTGAGTCCTCATAGCTTTCTTCATTTTCAAGACGTTCAATTTTCAATGAAGATTCACTTTGTTCATCAAACCTACCGACTTTTAAAGTACTACTTAACTCTGGCAAATTTAATTTTCTGACGGCTCCACTAGAATAAGCGTACTCTTGACTTCCTACTCTAATAACATCTTTTGGGTTTAACTTTATTTCTTTGTTGGGAATAATTTCGACATCATTCACCAGTGTCTTATTAGATGACTCTAAGTCGATGACATATACTTCATAGTCGATAATCTTAATTTTAAAATGAGAGTTACTAACCATCACATCATCAATAATAACGTCACAACTCGGATCTCTCCCAAAGACAATATCATCGAATAGTTCAATTCTTTCCAATCTAGACTGATCAAATAGAAAAAAGTCATTTTTACTCACGCTTAACCTCACTAGCCTACCTACTTTTCGGAAAAAGCCGCCTTTCACTTTAGTAACTTAGTTTTTTACTTTAGATTGCGCAGGAATATGCGAACCTTTATTATATTAAGTAGTTAGCCGTAAAATCTTAGAAACTGACCTACTACCATGGTGATGAATAATGCCAGGTCTCAAACCGAATTAAAGAACTCTTTTAGAATTGATGATTTATAGAGGTTTGAACCCCACTGGTCTGTTTTTGATCTAAAAATAATCCAGCTGCCCT
>PBIO01000007.1 GCA_002720865.1 Halobacteriovorax sp. | reverse complement strand
CGCGTGTTTCTATCATCATGCCTTGCTTACGATTGTCGGCAAGCCACTGTGCCGCCTCATTGTAGGAATCAAACACCTTTCTAGCTCGTGCTGCGTTGGCATGAGTCTTGACTGCGTAGGTGGTATCACCTTGCCAACGCTCTTCCTTAGAGCATAGGTATAGCTCTTGGTCTGGTTGCTCACGAGCCTCCCTATGGAGTGCTACGCGCTCACTCAGGTATGCAAGGGTCTGCTCTTTATCCCACATCGGAACCTTGACTACTGCTGCCTTCTCGGGCGGGTAGTCCTTAGTCCGTTTCGACATAGCTTCTGACCAGTCACGAAATAGATAGACAATCTCTAGTCCCCGTACAGAGAAGCCATTAGCCTCTGCGAGTAGCTTATAGAGATTGAGTTGCCTAATCCTATCTTCCTTCATTCCGAAAATGTATTCCCAGACTGAGACGCGCTTATAGTCCTGAATGACATTGCGCTCTAGGTCGAAATAGTCCATAGCGCCAGTTATCATCATCCCGTCATGAGACGCAAATAACCTGCGTTCCACTATGCCTTCGTGCTCTTCTATCTGTTGACCTGCTTGCTCCAATAGATAGTGGACTGCCTTCCCGTCAAACATATAGAGCAGGTCTAGTGCGTCTTGTTTGATGGAATCAGCGTACCTTGTTTTTAGCTGTGAGATCCTGGGGCTGTCGATAAGCTCAGTTACCGAGAAGTCAGCATCCCCTTTTGAGTAATCGTCATTGCTTAGTGCCAGAACTATCGGTCTAGGCAGGTTCGCTTTGTTCGTTACCTTCATGGTACATATTCCCTTCGCCCTCAAATATCTCTTTAATCAAAAAGAAGCGAGCCTTAGCGCCTTTGGTGTAGACCTTTATAACCCCTCCTGCTGCCTTCTCCGACTCTGCTGCTGCCAGTTCGAGCTGCCGCGTTGCGCCCTCCAGCCACTTGGGGGTCGATTGTTGAGTTGACTTAATCTCGTAGACAGAGAACGCGTTCTCAACGTCCGTGTGCGGCCTTGATTTGTCGAGGTTCCTTCGTCCTCCGACGATTTGTGCTGCTCTGTTTTCATATACCTTCCCTCTTCTGCGGTTATTACGGTTAATCTTAAGACGCTCCGCATGACCATCATCATCTGTAAGTTCTACTTCTAGTTGTTTGTAGTATCCCATTTCGTTTTCCTTTCCTCCAAATACCTCTAGTAGTGTCTTCGGCATTTTTTCTTCCTTTCTAAAGGTGTATTACTATTGCCTACCCTATTAACTCTGCGCTATGAGCCATACAGAGCGATGTTTTTTTGGCAATTTGCTAAAAATACCTCTATTCCTCATTTAATACCCAAAGCTTATCGTCTTTGAGTACTTTGCCCGTTTTCTTTAATCGACTGCATACAGACCTAACACTATTCTGGTCTGTAGTATCTAAACCGAGTGCTTCAGCTAGTTCGGGAGTAGTCATGGGGCCGTCTTCAAGAGCCTTCAATATACTTTCCTGCCTAGTATCCTTCTGCTTGGTCTTTTCCTTCAGTGCGAGAGATAGCTGCCTGTCTGCAGGGTCTAACATGATTCCACCATCAGGATCGCTGAACTCAACAGCCACAACAAAATCGTCTAGTGGTGCGGAGATGTTTGTTTTCCTGTTAGTGAAGTTGACTGCAAAACTTGTCTTGCTTATCTCTTCGCGTTCGATATAAAACGTAGCTCTTGCTGACGAGTGCCAGAACGCACTTCCAAAAGGCTTCTTCGTTGCTTCACGCTTCATAGCTGGTGATGAAAGTGCAGCCTTCGTGATATGGCATATCACTACAACCGTAATCCCATCCCCTAGCCGCGCTAATGCATTAAAGAATGTCAATGCGCCTTCAGCCTCTTCAGGCTTTCCACCACAAGCTAATGCGCCAGAGTCAATGACAATGAAGCCTATACCCTCACGATCTATATACATACGGATCTTCTCTACTAGGTCAGTCATAGCGACTCCTCTAGCATTCTCATAGAACATCCTGCCCTTCTCAGGGCTAATGCCTAGTCCGTCCTGTATGCGTCTTGTGTAGCGTACAAAGTTAGTCTCATCATTCTCATAATCCAAAAACATCATCTTGGTAGGGATAGTTTCTCTACCTGCCCATTCTTGCCCATAAGCTACGCATGTAGCTAGGTGCAATAGGCTTGTTGTCTTTAGGCTTGAACCGTCACCAAACCAAAGCGAGACTGCTCCTTCAGGTACAGTGTCCTGAACTAAGAATCTATACTCTGGTGGATCTTCTGCAGTAGCTTGGTCTGACAATGTGTCTTCAACAAACACAGCATCAGTCACCATGCCAATAGCTTGATTCAACGTGGGAGGCCAGTCTATTTCAAGGCCAGAGAATACTCCCTTAGCCTCACGTATCCACGCCTGTCTTGCACTGGTTGACATCAAGTTCAGTCTGGTTCTAAATGATGAACCGTTAGCCTTGATAGTTACATCAGCACTCAAGCTGCCGCGCTGCGGCAATACGCTAGTGAAGTCTATCTCCAGTTGCCCAGAGATAGTTGGCATCAGCACAGTGAATTTATCGTGCGCCTTGTGAACCAACACTGGTTCAGATTGTTGCAACAGACTATCGACACTGCCACCTGCTTCAAAGTAATCGTAAGCATCACCTTTATATGGCACCTTGACGTGAATCTCGTTCACATCGTTAGTTACCTTGAGCAATTCAGTTTTCAGGTTAAGCATAAACTTCCTGCCAACTGCNTCATTGTCNGCCCAGAGATACACCTTTCTACCCGTCAAGGGTTCNAGGCAGTCTCCAAACTTTTTCTGGCCGCTTCCACCTGCGTTGGTAACAGCAATTAAGCCATTATCCCAACAGGCTTCAGCAGCCTTTTCTCCTTCAACGAAGAATACTGGTGCGCCAGGGGAGGCTTTTAGCTTTCTCAAGCCATATAAGGGCAATTGCTCCATCTTCAAACCCTGTAACCCATGTCCAGCTCCCTCAGTAGGGAGTTTCCATGACATTGATTTGGTTCCATCTGGCCTATCCCATCGGAGGTGAATCGCCACTGGCGTTCCGTCCTCTTCGGTATAAAGATAGTTATGGGTAGCTGCCATATCATTTTCCCAATAGTTGGGTCCATCCTCAGCCAGTCCTATCCCATTAGCTCGTGCCATATCCTCATAAGCTGTATCCCACTCACCATCCCTATCGGTTTCCCACCATCCATTATCTATGAGCGCCTGTAGTGCTTCCTTCTGGTCGCATGACGAAAAGCATTTAAACAATACTTTGTCGTTAACAGCTCTCACATTGAATGACGGGTTTGAATCCTCATGTTCGTTAGCGCAGTTGGGCGGGCAGGGACATAAGTTGCCACTCGGCTCCCTACCCCTAGCTGCCCATAATGCTTCCTTTAGATTGTCCGCAGCGATGATAGTGTCTTCTTGGTTGTTAATCCATTCTTCTGACCATTGTGACACTTAATCATCCCCTTCCCCGAACTGTTCAGCTATGCGGTCTAGCCAGTCATTGTCGATGAAGTTTGCTTTCTCTTCATGAGACTGTATGTGTTCACATACCTGACATATCGCATCTTCTGAACAATCGTGATAAATGGTCTGCACCAATTCGCAGTCCTCTTCAACCTCACAAGTCATTTCGATAATGTGTACAACTTTCCTTCGCTTGTTTTCTCTATCGATTAAACTCATACGATTAAGTTCCCATCCTTATCTGCCTTGTTGGTGCATTGTGGGAACATTGGACATCCCCAGAATCCCCACGGGCCTCTTGAGTTGGTCCCAGACTTCCATACCATGGTTATCTGGTGTTCAGGACACATTGGTACACCCTCTTCAGATTGCACACTAACTAATGTCCCGCCTAGCGCAACAGCTTCCTCTACGAGAGAGTTCTGGTTGTCTGCTAGTGGCATCTCTGGCTGTGCTGGTGGTGGGGTGACAGGAGGTGACGCTGGTGACGGCACTTGCGTGGCCGGGGGCGGCGCTACGTCCTGCAGTGCTTCCACACTCTGCATTTCTTCTAGGCTTGGGCGCTTGGCTTGGTTGCCTTCTTCATCAGCTCCGCGAATATTATAGTTCGCTAATGCACGACCAATNCTAGATGTCTCACAGTTCTCTACATACTTCGGCATCTTGGGTGTAAAGATTTCTTTACAAATACCAGTTGATAGCGGAATGTTTTTCTCTTGGTCTTCCGCGTTCCTGTAGATAAATGATCTGGTGATAATCGAATCGTCTGTATGTGCTACCACTTCACTGATAATCCTGCCGTCAGGGAACTGTTCGTAAAATAGTGGCAGCCGATCCTCTACCATCGCATATCCTTCTAAATGTTTGGGCAATTGTTTTGCCATCCTTCTATTCCTTTCTCTTCTTGAATGTCGCATCAGACTAACAACATTGNTACCACCTACACTCCGGCCCCTCAGCAGCAGAAGTGCAACTTGTTGGTGCGATTGCGCAACATGCTGTTGCGATGCCTAGTAATTATACGTTATCTGTTCTAAAAAATGTGAGCGCAATTTCCCGTCTTGCCTTTATATACACAGCTAAATAGATATCTGTTATAATCCTAGCTAGGAATTAGTGACTAACGANAGGAAGAAATATGTCACAGTATGAACGCAAAGTTTTTGGTGCTTTGCAAGAGATAGATAGCCAAAAAGAGTACGACTTGATTAAGTATGTTGAATCTATAAATCAAGTCATTGATGAGCTAGAGAGCGCAGTCAATAAGATTGAGTTCACAGTAGAAGAGGCATCGCTTCAATCTGATGATCAAGACACTACTGCCTATATAGGTGTGTACCGTCCGGACAATGTGGACGGCAATCTGACGCGAGCGCGACAAATGGTAGCGGAGTTACTTGACCACCTACACAGCAACTCATTGTTGCTTCATCAATTCGTTGGTGAANNTGTTATGACAATCACTACTCAATTAGACATTGAAGAAACAGAAAAGGAATATTAAAAAATGGCGCATGAAATTGAAAACTTAAATGGTAAGGACAGTTTTGCATTTACTGGTGAGCGCAGTCTCGTCTGGCATGGTTTAGGACAAAATGTCAGCGATGCTGTTACCGCTCATGAGATGTTGAAAGCTGCGAATCTGAATTGGGAAGTTAGACTGGCTCCTATCTATAATCGGGAGCATGGTAGCGGGCAAGAGCTAGTGGACGATTTACAGTTCGTTGAAAGATGGATGCTAACTGAGCAGGAACCGCTAACAGCGTGGTCTGATGTACCACCAGCGCGGATGGAATACCGCGATACACTCGGTGTAGTGGGTAATACATTTCAAGCTGTTCAGAATCGCGAATTAGCAGACGTGTTATCTAAGGTCAGTAGCACACCAACATCCGATCTGAAATGGTCAACAGCAGGTTCCCTGCGGGGCGGTCGTGATGTATTCTTTGTTGCGGAATTACCTGATGATGGATTCTCCATTGACGGTGATTCAGAAGACAAGATTGACTCTTACCTAGTAGCGCACGATAACAAAATTGGTCAGCACTCTTTACGAATATTTCAGACGAGTGTCAGGCCAGTTTGCATGAACACATTGGTAGCTAGTTTTGGCAAGGCAACACAATCTCTCACTATCCGTCATTCTGGTGACATTCATCAGAAGATAAAAATGGTGCAAGGCGCATTGTCTAAGGAATCAGCACGTTGGGATCGTTATCGAACATGGATGAATTCTCTATCGCAGGTTGATATCAATTTAGAATCACTAGCTGACATTATGAACGATATGTGGCAGTTGGATGAACTTGACAATGCCGATTCAAAACTATCGGCACGTCAGGTTACTAACATGCGGAAGACAAGAGAAGATTTTGTTTTCAATTATGCTGGTGAGCGTGGTCAGACTTTGTACCATGCTTTTCAGGCTGGCACAGAATATCTACAACACGGTTCACTTCAGAACCCAAAAAACATCCGCAGCTTAGACACCAATTTTGCATCCGTGCTCACTGGTGACACTAACAAAAAGATGTGGCAGTTTGCTGATGTGATTGATCGTCATGCGGTCAAGTCTGGTTTGGCATCATTTCACGAATTGGCGAAAGTGTAGTAGACTCAGGATTGCACATTGTCCTGAAGCACAATCCAATCCAATGTGCATCAAGGCCAGCTCTCCGGAGCTGGTCTTTTCTTTTGCAGCAGAAGAACATCTAAACTCTGGCAGCAGACTGACAACTGAGTTTGCTTGTATGAAAAACCACTCTGATTTTTTTACCGAAATGTCAAAAACGGAAACGTGCGATGCGGCCTGGCGAACTCTAACTTACCGCTAGTACAGGAACGGATGTTGCGCGAGTGTTGCGCACTCAGGGAGAGCGAAACGCAACAGAACGCAACAATAATTGAATACCTCTAAATGCCTTGTGAATACGCTGCGCAACGTGTTGCGCGAGTCAGGTCGGGCACATACTTAGGTGTGGTGTTACCACCTAGAGTGCAACAAATAATAAATACTATATAGACGCTGTTTTGTTGCGTTTTTTGGACAAAAAAATACCCGCCATAAAGACGGGCATTCTTCTCGCTAGAGTCTAGCTAGTAGTTCGATATAGGCTCTCCATCTGAATTAAATCTTCCGCGTCTTTGTTCGTCTAGAATCTCTTCTGCTGATTGCGGAAAGCAATCGAGACATCTGAGATTAAACAGATCGCGCTCTTCATCAAACACTACCCATTCCGATCCGCAATAGGTACATTCCGTGATCATTTCTCGTAAGCTACTCATTCTCAATCTCTCCAAAAAAAGAACCCGCTATTCGGGTCTTCAAATATTCGACCGTCTTCAGTTCCGATGCGGACGCAATCTTTGCATACAGGATCGTTAGACACGTCTTGTGCTTCCTTTTTTGGAGCGAGCATTGAGCACACATCGCAATACATGAGTCCGAACTGGTCAGGATGATTAGAGCAATCAGAACAGAAGATCCTACCCATTGAATTATCGATCAGATAATCCAATGTGAGTTTCTTGCATCCGTCGCACTCTACCTGCTGACACTCCCAACACATCCAACCGTTGCGCACTTCAAAGCTACCGTCTGGTAGTTCGAAGTCTTGACTAGCTGGTATCCGATTCACAAATAGGAACGGAGGCTCGCTAGTGTGCTTTGTATCTCGATTGCACTCAATGCAATGAGTACCACCTAGCCACTTCTCGCTATCCATAATTGGTCCTATCGGTTCTGGTGATAATGGATGCGAGTATTGTCCAAAAATATATCTAGCCATTGTCTCGGACCTCTAGCTTCCTGAGTAGCATCGCCAGATCTTGAGACTGTTGGCTATCGTTGTGAGCACTCTGTACGACTCTCGCTAGGTGCTTCCGGTCGAACTGGTTTAACCATTGCGTCTGGCTACGCTCAAAGACTCTTCTCTTCTCTTTTACGTAGCTATCATCCTCTACCCAATCAGCACTGGTGAGATCTCCATCTACATACCATTGGTTGAACTGCTTACCATTTAGCCAGTACATCCAACTGAGCACACAATCTAGCGATTGAGTACAGAGTTCCTGTAACTCACTCTCGCTGATCCAATAGCTCTTTTCATCTTGTGACATTTTGTTTACTTCCCTTCAATAGTCACTCGTGTTTATCGCTTCAAAATAAAGTCGCAGCAGAAGAACATCTGAGTGGAACTATCCTGAAGCACGTCTAAAGGATACAGGATTTTGTACCAAATTGGGGTTTATAGTCGACCTCCGGGGGAACTCCAACTTACCGCTGCTTAACCTGAGCGTACCGGATCGATCTAGGGTCTGATCCGAGACCCGAAAAAGGACAAAAAAAATACCCGCCAGAATGGCGGGTATTTAGTGCTTCAGCTTGTCCTATTTTTTAATTATTTTTTTCTAGCTCTTGCGCTCTTCTGGCTTCCTCTAGGAGTTTGGATTCTGGACTGTCGATCCATTCTTCCGCGTCCATAAATTTTGCCGAGTGCATCATCGCGTTAATGATTGCCTGATAGTTAGGTTTCATAACTGTGTAGGTGGTGACCTCACCAGTTAGAACACTAACGCTCGTCTGCTTTCCGTTATCGCTTCTCAGAGTGTCCGTATCGAATAGTTCGAGTTGGGTGTCTAGGTGTTCAGCATCGAAGAATATTTGCTCTTGCTTTCGCACCAGATCGATCCATACTTGTTCATTCATTCGCTTAGCCATTGTTAGACCTCCCGAAGATGATCATGCCCTCTAGGAACTCCGGAGTGACGCTATAGACGTTCTCCTTAAGCTCTTCGAGTTCTTCCGGATCATCTGCGTAGTAGTCGAGCCACATTTGAACCCATTGGTTGATGTGCTTGCTGGTCGTCTGGCTGTATTTGCCAGTCGTCCGGTATAGCTTCACTCCGTAGTCAAACGTAGCCATGGCCACGGGTGTTTCATAACTGAACAGTATCTCGTATTCGACAATATTTCTAAAGCAGTCGATTACCTGAATAACTGTCTTGTTAGAACCCGCATCACGGACTCGCAGCTTCACTTCCTTCCCGCTACTGCTGGCATCATGTCGCCATGTTCCGTTGAGTAGCTCTACACGCTTTCTATCAATATCACTTATCAGCATTTGAGAATCCAATCTCAAGCTGAAGCACTGGGACCAGTGTAAGCCATATAGACCTAGTAGGTACTCTCGTGCTCTCCCGTGATAGCTCAGATGGAGCGCTCGAGCAGGTCGCGCCAGTAGCGCGGATTGTCGCCCTGATATAGCGGTAGCTCATAGATACAGGTGTGGTACTCCAGGATCGAGGGGTGGCAGGTCGAGAGGCACCCCGGCCCGCGGTGTGGAGGGGAGAGGTCCCCGAATATAAAACAAGCATAGAATCTTTTCAGCTGAAAACGAGAAAAAGCTAGCTGCTTGTGCTCTGCTTGATGTTTGTTCTATAATTTTGTTCTAAAAGGAGGCGATATGACAAATAAAGTAATATCTGAGCGTGAACGTGACGCAAAAATCGAAGCAATAGAGGCGCTTCTTTTATTTGAAGACCCAATGAAAGCAACAACTCATTGTATTAACACGATTGTAGAGACGCTTGCTTCTGAGGGAATAGATGCCCGTACAGACATCATTCCGGGCAAATTAAATTACGACGAAGTATTAACTGCCCTACTGCTTGGGCGTGATGCTATTCGGTGGAAAGAGTGGAAGAATGGTATGAGGGAATATTACTAATGGACGACGCTAGGATGCGAGAGCTAGCTTCTAAAGATCCAGCGCTTTATGCACTTATGCTCATTTTGGCAAAGGAGGCGTATGACGCAGTGCCCGAAGAACCTATTCCCGGCAGTCCGTTTCTGCGCGATCCTAAAGAAGAAGCTGTTTTAGAAGCTGTTACATACTTAAAGAACAGGCCGGTGCGAGAAGAACGCAGCAAAATATTTTTGTCTAAGGTCAGAAAAATAATGCCACAAGCATTTGATTCATCGGGAGAGTTAATAGACCCTAATGCTTAGTATTTATCAAGAAGAGCGGTTAAAAGAGAAGAAAACCTACCCCAAGATGCGTGAAATTGGGGTATTTATCCGTAAATTTTCACGAGAACACGGATATGCGCCATCATACCGTGACCTTCAGGACGGTTGTGATATCAGCAGCACTTCTGTGGTGCAGTTTTATTTAAACAAGATGCGTGGTGAGGGGTTATTATTCTATGCGAACGGCGTTTCGCGCACAGTTCGACTAACTGATGATGGAAAGAGAATATTTAATGTCTAACGAAGTAACAACTGAGGACATCACACGCGGTTATGGCGACCTTGGTCGTGACGAAGTGGTCGAATTAGTTGAAAAAGGCGACTGGTCGATTCAAAAAAACGTACATGGCGTTTTGGTTGTACGCGATGAGCGTGGTCATGTGGTCAAAGGCTCTGGTTTTCCAACAAATAAAATCAACGAGAACATGAAATTGCTGCGCGGACAGCTTATGGACGAGATTATGGACTCAGGTCACGCAGATTTATGGTACCGAAAGGTCATGGAGGCTGTAAGCAGGGCTGATGTTCAGGCTTTAACGCTTTGGCGCGACACATTTTTAGGAAAACCGTCTGAGATACAGGAAGAAGTGAACACAAAAGACATTGTTGACGAGTTATTGCGTGTTCAAAGGATAATTGATGTCTCCTAATATTTTTAATGAGAAGTGGTATCACCCGTTATGGGAAAAGATGATGCCGGGAAAAGTAGCCTACGAGCCATTCCCGTGGCAACAAGACTTAGTTCACCTTCCTGCGTCAGAACCAAAGAAATTTACGCGAATGATCGGGGCTTGTGGGCGAAGAAGCGGAAAAACAACAGCAATTGTTGCGGAAGTTGTGCGTGAAGCCTTTACTGAACGTCGTGATGGCTCAAATATCCATCGTCCGGCGATGGTCTACGTCATTGCGCCGAATTATGAGCTTGCCATGAAAATCTGGGAGCCAATTTGGGACTTATTCGTTGGAGACAACGGTCCTTTAGCGCATTTAAAAAAGAATCATGACAAAAACAGAAAATTAATTGACTTAGTTAACGGCGGACGCATTCAAGCCAAGACTGCTGACGACCCAAAGTCATTACAGGGAGATCGAGTCACGGCTGCGTTTGTGGATGAAGCTCATGACATTAACGAAGAGGCTTGGGCAAACTTTATGCCAGCGTTAACAGACTCAAAGGGAGTTCTGCGAGCAATCGGAATCGCCAAAGGCAAGAATCGCTTTCGTTCGTACTTTCAGCGCGGCCTTGATACTGATGAAAACCGCTTTAACTCGTTTTCGGTTCCGTCTACATCGAACCCGTTTATCGACCCTGAAGAATTAGAGCTAATGCGTGAGGACTTAACCGACAATGAATTTAAACAACAGTACCTTGCTGAGTGGGCTGAAGACGACGGCCAGATATTTAAAAACCCAGACGACTTATTTGATGTTGAGGATTGGCAAATTCATGATGGGCCATTTTTAATGGGCTTAGACATCGGAAAGCTGAACGACTATACCGTTGCTTACGTTGTTGACATCCCAAGTATGTCTTTTGTCGCCATGGATCGCTTTAGCGGCCTGGACTATACGGTCTTAGTCCCAAGAATAACCAATATGTTCCACGCATTTAACTGCCAGACAATCCACATGGACGCATCTGGTGTCGGTGAGCCTGTCGTCGATATGTTGCGCCGCGAAGGGTGCTCAGTTTCTCCATTTAAGTTTTCAACTGCGTCAAAGGCAACATTGATATCCACATTAGCTGCCGAAATAGAGCATAAGAGGGTACACTTTCTAAAAGACGACGAACAGTTACGCAAAGAATTAAATTTGTATGAGGGTAAAGTGATGGCTGGTGGTCAGATTCGATACTCGGCTCCTGTTGGCTATCACGACGACTGTGTTATAGCTGCTGCACTAACTGTAAGTAAGGCTAAGAAAAGGCGGAATACTTCTCGCGGAGCCAATGCTGGCTCGTATCTCACATTTGCAAAATCAGAATCGGGGTGGTAAATGGTGTCTATGGATTATGAGAATTACGACTCGTTAGACAATGACTTCAATCGATTCTTATTGTTGAAGCGCGAAGTCTATGGCAATTACTTTGCTGCTGTCGATTTGGATAATGACTATTATAATTTAGACTATCCAAACAAAACGCAGATTATTCCGCGTGAATGGATTCAGCAAGGTATCGGAGCGACCATACCCCCCACGGCAAGAAACGCTGTCGATAACCTTGCCGATCATATCCTGACTACGCCACATATATTCGTACCAGCACGTCCGACAAACTCTGAGCAACAGGAAGAGCAGGACTTAGCCGAGCGTAAGCGTCAGTTCCTTCGTTCGTTCTGGGACCAAATAAAAATCCAACAGGGCGATCCTATTTCCCACGGGAAAAAGAAATTAATCAAAGATGGGCGTATAGTATTAAAGAAATCCCTGCGGTGGGATCTTATCCCCGATCCACCACAAGAGGACGCATCTCGTAAAGAGAAGCTCGCCTACCGCAGGGATCTCAAAAAGCTTGGCGAGTCTGAGTTTCTCTGGTCAGTTATGAACTGCCCTACAGAAACAATCATTGAAGACCCAAGCGATTGTTATGACCCACGTTATGTATACGAGTTTTATAAAATATATGCTGGCGATGCGCGACGCATGTATGAAGGAATGGAGGACCACCTTGCCGACTATAAAGACACAGACAAAGTGGAGTACGTCGAGATGTGGACAAAGCCTCATGGTGACAGCCCCGGCGAGTACGTAATCTGGTGTAAGGGCGAACGTGTTCACGAAGGTATAAATCCATATCATTGGGAAACTAGACAATCGACAGAAGAAAACCCTGTCTACTCAGGCTATGTGCCATATGTAATTCGTGATTCTGGTTGGGGTGAGATATCTGCAGAAGCCAAGCCAGAAGAGAAGTATGTCGGGGTGTTGCGTTATGCGCACCCAATGCTTGAGACTGAAGCAAGGCAATTAACAGCCGTTGATATCCAGATGCGGTTCTCAACCTTCGCTCCAGTCATTACTAAAAACATTTCTGAAGACAATGACGCACCAATTGAGATAGGTCCGGGAAAGAGAATCAACCTGATGGACGATCAGGAGATTCGATTTGAGAGTCTGCCTGAAGTACCTATGAGTGCATTCAACCTGATTAACAAGGTTCATGACTATACGAACGAGTTATCGAAAGCAAACATCCTGTCAGGGAATGTGCAGCGTGGAGTTGAGACTGCAACTGAAGCTGACATGAATGTTCGGAACGCAGCTGCCAAGCTGGAAGGCCCGAACAATGCGTTACGTTCTGCAGTAACTATGATGAATAAGCGCATATTACAGGATATTGAAAATATTATCGAAGCTCCGATAACAGTATTTGGAGGTATTAAAGGTGCGCCGAGTTCTATCAGTATTACGCCGAATGAAATTTCTGGGTACTACGAAACCTATGTGGAGTTCTTTACATCCGACCAAGCGGCACTTGATGCAAGAAATGCTCGCCTCTGGGCTGACCTATACGCGGTCTACCAAGGAGTTCTCTCTCCCCAGACAGCAATGGAGAAGGGTGGTATTGAAAATCCACAGGAAGAATTAATGAAAGCCTCTGTTGCCAGACTGTTCTTGTCTGAACCTGCCGAGCAGGTACGTATCTTGATGATGCTGAACGGCTTACAGTCGTCGGCGGAAGATGTGCTTGTAGCGTACAGAAATAACTTATTGAATGCAGCGTTGAGTGAAAACGAAATGCCAATGGCCCCTGAAGGTATGCAGCAGCAACCACAAATGAGGCCAACGCAGCAACAAATGTTTGACCCAACGGCAGAAGTAATTGATGAGTCACAAACAAATATTACTGTAGATCAGCTAGGAGCAATGTACCGATAATGGCCGGAGAATTAGCTAACGCAATGCATGAAGCAGCCGCGTCTGCACTCGCACTAAATGCAAAAGCCTTGAATTATATCGCTGATGCATTTGCTAGTGAAGACTACATTGACTTCACCAAAATGACAGTAGATGAAATATTTGCCACATTCGATTCGCATGGGCATGGGACAGACTTGCGTTATTGCCAAGACGAGTTCTGTTTACAAGCCAAGAATGTTGTTGGTACGATAGTTGCTGAACAGGCTACTGGTATACGCCAGCAGCTTATGCAACCGTTGACACAGCCTCCAGGGATGCCGCCGCAAGGGATGATGCAATGACTCTTGAAACCTTTATACGTTTATTAATAGCTAATTTAAATGATAAATCTGAACAAGAAGTAACAAATTCAGATGTAATACGGATGTTAACCAATGACGGGCAATATAGTGAAGAAGAAGTTTATACAAATATAACAGCGATATTGGACAGGCCTGACGGCGCTACACGAGGTCCTGCACTTATCGGAGCATTGGTTTCCGCGACTAATTTTCCCTCAGAAAAAGAGAGACAAGATTATATTAAAACTGTAAGTCGCACGGGAGGAATATTCGTTCCGGAAACTTTGATGCCAGCCTCGCTTAGAATAAACACAGGAGATAATGACTGGTCTGAAATTATTTCAGACACAGCAACTATTCCAGTTCGATCTGAGTTACCCGAAGAAGAATCCGAATCAGTATCAATAACAGAAAGTAGACCTGGATTTACAGGTGCAACTCCTACAGGTGCAACTGCTCAAGCGGCATCTGATATTCCGCGATTAATGCAAGCTACTGTTACGGATGGTGTTGGTGGTGTAATGCCTCTGTGGTTACAAATACCTAATGACGAAAACGGAAATCAGCAGTGGGTTCCAACATCTCATCCTACATCATCTCCTTTAAAGTTTAAAAAGCAAAATGGTCAGTGGGTTCAAGTTAGTGTATCTGAATCTGAGGTTCCATTAAGCCAACAGTATTCAGGGCAAATTCAGGTGATGGATGGCGCTGTTTATGCCATGATGAAGGATGGTACTCCCAAATTTATAGGAAACGAAACTGCTCAACCCCATCAATACAATTGGGGAACTATGGTGCAGGACGGGAAGAACTATTTTATAGATCGTTCTGCTGATAACCCATGGGAAACAAAAATTGAAATTGGCGATGTTGCAGATGATTTCAAGGCGCAATTTCAACAGTATGGAGATCAGGTAGGGTTTTTTGACAATAATAATGAGTGGCAACTCCAGTTCCGAATTCCAGATACTATAAGTAAATTCCAACAAGCACAGTTGGATCAATCTGCTGCTGATGCTGATGCGCAACGTGCGCGTGATTTTATGACTGCGCAACAATATGATGTTCAAAATCAACTTACAAGGGCAAGTCAACAATTACAAGCAGCGCAACAAGCGCAACAAGCGCGAACCAGTTTAGCGCAACTTGGGTTACAGGCTGCAGATCAAACACGACAAGATTTTTTAACCTTTAATGAGATACTTAATAACCCTCAAAGCGCCTTGTCTTCTATGAATTGGATGCGCGGAGCTGTAGATCCTACGGAAGAAAATAGATTCGGCGAATCTTCGCCAATGGATCGATTAGGGCAATTGAATCAAGCTCGTGGTGGATTCAACCAATATTTGAATGATTTGTATTCTGCGCAACTTCAGCAAGTGGATATGCCAACATTTAATCCCGGGGCTAATGCAGGCATGTATGCAAATCAGTCGTTGCAAAATTTCATTAGAGGAATAGAGTCTGCTGCTGATGCTAAGGCGAAGGAGCAACAAGCTACTATAGATGCGCAATCTAAAATTATAAGTGGATTTCAAACTCCACCTCCATCTTCCGGAGCTGGAGCTACTTCTACGGCTTCCCAATCTCCAGCTTCTCCTCCGGGATTTACAGTATCAAGTTCTGAAATTTGGGATAATCCTGCTAATATGCCTCTTGATTCCAGTAGATCTGTTAGTGCTATGCGCACTGCTGCTGATAGACAAAGGTTCTTTGCAGAGGAAGCGCGTAGAAGAAAAGAGGCGGAAGCTAGAGCTATTGGTAGCTTGTCAGGAATAGGATTTAGATACTAATGACTATGGAACGCCGTGACCGTGATTATGGTGAGTTTCAGGATTGGCCTGAGAGTAAAATGAAAGAGGGCCTTGACGCATTAAGGTACTTGATTGAGGGCGGATTTGAGGAAGACTTAATTAAAGATGCTTTTATTATTGCTGGATTAGAAAGCGGATTTGATCCTGCTGCGAAACAAAAAGATGGACTTGGCCGGGGGTTGCTTCAAATAGATATGGGGCAATGGGATCCTCTTGAGGAAGGCGCTACATGGCCTTCAGAAGATGGTACTAATCCTAACTATAGATATCTTGATAACTTTGATCAAGATACGACTGTAGAAGGTGTAATGCGTGAGCATCCCATAAAAGGCGATAGGTACAATCAACGACGGCCAATGTTACGTGATTTCTTTAAGACTAAAAGTATAGATAGAGAAGAATACCAACAACCGTGGAAAGATACTACTGACACAATATATAATCCTATTGCTAACGCACGTTATGCGCGGGACAATATTTATCAATCTCAAGGTGAGAAATACCCATGGAGAGCCTTTACTTCAGCCCATGCTGTACAAAACCTAAAAGGATTACATGGTGAAAAAGCGAAGCGAGACGCTGAGGCGAAATATCGGGGTAATGATTTACTTAAAAAAGAAGCTGCTCTCGAAGACTTATACGAAAATATAGCCCATCATATTCCTACTTTATATAAAAAATATAGTCCTAATCCAATAAAAGAGTTAGGTATTACACCTTCCGAATTAGGTTTCAGGCGTACAGGTTTTAGGTAGGAGTCATTATGGCAGAAAATAACGCACTCGATACTAAAGAAATAGCAGAGGCATGGTTGGCTGGTGAAGTTGTTGAAGGTATAAATATCACTATAGATGAATATATGGCAAGGAAAGGTATATTTGGAGAAGATGCTATACAAGCAGAAAAAGATACTATTCTCGCTAGCGTTACAAAACAAGCTAACGAAGCAGTAAAAACAGATCCCGCGTTAGTTTCTAGTTCTGGTAATACGGATGCTGCAAGCCTAGGTATTTCTGAGACTGAAACAGGGCCTACATTACCTACTGTTCCAGAAGAGCAACAAGCTCCCGGCACTCCAACTTATACGGCAGACACATCCGATTCGTTAATTAATACTACTGATGTTTTTGTTATGCAGGGTGGTGGCGGCGACGACGGGATGGGTCCTGAAGCTGCGTTAGTATTTACAAAGCTGCCTGATGGCAATATTAAAGTAACAGATGTCATAACTGGTGAATCTGGCACATATAGTATGAGTGGTCCAACTGGTTCGCTTAGAGATGCGTATCTTATTTCAGCAACTCCAGATGGTCATGTTCTATGGAAGAACAGAGCATTAACTGGTTATAGACAAACAAATGAATCTAGTCCTATAGGGCAGGATTATGATGCTCTCTATAAAACAACTAAGCAAGAAGCGGTAGATGCTGCTCTAGCTGCGTTACCTGTAGGTGCGACTGATGAACACAGAGCACAAGCTGCACATACAGCCGCGACTGAATGGAACACAGATCCGCGTGGTGGTGGAAATTATGCAGAAATAAAAACAGTCGTCGGCGGAGGGGGTGGGCCACAATTAGGTGATTTGCCGTCATTCAGCAGTCAAGCAGAAATAGATCAGGATAGGTATGATTCTACGTCTGCGGCTGGTCGCGCAATTATGGAAGGTAAATCAGTACCTAGATTTAGTATGGCTACAAGTCCAGGGACGGCACAATTTTTTGGTGGGTTGCGCGAAATGCCAATACCTACTCTGCAGTCTCTTGGTAGTATGACCCCTGCTGAGGCTGCAAATTACAGTGCTGCTGCTCGGATGTTTCAGAAACCAGAGTATGGTGATTTGGTAAATCTTAGTAGAGAGCGATGGAGTGGTAGAAGAACTGCGCCAACTGCAGTTATGGGCGGAATGGCTGGTGGATTTGGTGGATTTAATCAAGGATCTTCATACATGCCGTCAAGAGCGCCAAGGCCAATGCGAGCAGCGACATCAAGAAGTCAAGCACCATTTGGATTTAGGGGCGCTGATAGTGGTGGGGCCAGAGGCTCAGTGAGAAGAGCTTCATTTAATAGGCCGACTCGTTTACGAGCTGCAGCGGTACGTTCAGGAAGAGATGGATTGATTAGAGGATCGACTGTATAAATGGTTTCTTATGACCCCTCAACCTATCAGCAAGCTATATCAGGCTCTAGGGGTGTGCAATCTGCTGGTCGAATAACTCAACCAACACTTATTGAAGATGAAGAAGAGTCTCAGTTCTCGTTTAAGCCAGTATCTTTACAGCCGACTCCTGAACCGCGATTACCTGTTCAGGGGTCAGATCAACCGGGAATGTTTAGTAGAGCAATCAGTTCTGCACCTGCTCAGGCATTAGGGGCAGCATTTACTGCAATAGATACGCCTATTTCTGAACGTATAGGTTTTAAGGTTCCAGAAATGCGTGGCCCTTTTGATGAAATAGGAAATATCTTTCTTCAAGAGGCAACGAGGCCAACAAACTTACTATTTGCTATTCCCGGCTATGGAGCATCTAATGTATTAAGGCGTGGAGCAGCAACAGCATTACGCCCATTCTTTAGGCGAGCAGCGCCTACAGCAGCTAAATTTGGTGTCAGTGCAATTGAGCCGTTAGGTACATGGGCAGGAAGTCCTATTTATCGTGCTGCCGCTGAAGTTGCAGGAGCAGGTGTAATACGTGGAGTAAGTGATTTTGCTGTTAGCAGACTAGATGATGATGCTCCTTTATGGCAAAAGTTAGGTGCAGGATTAGGTGCTGGATTGATTACTGGTGTTCCTACTGCAAAATATTTAGCCTCATTACCACGAAGATATGCCAAGCTCACTGACCAAGCTAAGTTAGGGACTGAATGGGCAAAGCGACAAAAGGTTGCATTACGCCATCCATCTCAGCAATTTGCTGCTGATTTTTCAGAAGGCATTGATGATTTCGTTGATAAAGTCGCTGCTGATAGCGAGAACTATAAGTTTGATATAGACCCCGGCAATGGGTTAGTGCGATTAAAGGTTGATGATAGTGTTCAACCTGATATTAGGGAAATCTTAACCCCAGAAGAGCTTGAACAGTTTAGGCAATTCGAAGGGACAAAAGACTTTGAGATAAGTCCAGAGGAATTTGATGCTGGTGAAATACGTCCAGACAGACAATTTATCGAACAGGAAATGTCTGGTGCTCCAGATACAATCGTTACTCCTATTGGTGATGCCCCTGAAGGCTCTAAGGCATTCTTTATGTCTAATAAAGAGACAGGACAAATTTCTGGCGGAATTGAAATGGACCCAGACGGGAATATTCGATTCTGGGCTATTCCTGCTGATCCAGCAAAGGTAGATTTGCAGCAAAAGGTAGAACTACTTGGCGATTTAGACACTAAAAGACCTGTCCGTTCTCCCGAGCTATTGCCAGAAATTAAAGAACTAGATCCAGAAACCCGCATGGGTATTACTGGTTATGGTGCAGGTGTTAAATTATTGCTAAGAGCTGTTGAAGAAGGCGCACGAACCATAACGGTTCTTGATGGCCCGATGCTACGTGTTGCACACGCCTTTGGGTTTGAACCTGTAGGGTTTGTAAAATATACGGATGCATATGATGATGCAGCTCGACAAAAAATAGATCCTGCAGCGGATGCATTTGAGCCTGATGTTGTAGTTATGGCATACACGGGTGGTCAAAGAACAGGAGCATTAGATGGTACAGGAAAGAACTCAGCCCTCAGATACAGAATCGACGACTTCGGGGATGTCAGGCAAACAACGAACCAATTCCAAACGCTCGAAGACGCAATCGGCGCGGGGCAAGAAATCTCAGACCTCTCTGAAATCACAGGCAGAAGACTCGCAGACTTCTGGAACCTACCGGAGTACGCGGAAGACGTACTTGGATTCACAGAAAGATTTGATAACAAGACTCTTTCAGGCCCAATAACAGCCCCGTTTAGGGGTAAACCAAAGAATATACCGCCTGACATTAGCAAAATACTCGACGATGAATTTGCACGAGTGAGACTTGATCCGTTAGGCAATAATACGATTCTGAGTTTACCTGTGCGTGGTATTGGTACTGATGCCGGGCTTGTCAAATTAGAAGATGCCACATGGGAACGCTTTGTTCTTGATAACAAAACAGGACAATTGTATCCAGAAAAATTCTATCTTGATGAGGGTCGCGGTACATATATCGAACAAAAGCTCGGTATTAGTGGTAATGAGGCTGGCAGAACTGACGACATTATCAATCGTATGACCTTGAATATTCGATTTTGGCAGAATATGCAATCTCCAGAACCAGAACCTTTAAACGGTATACAGGCACGGCTAGTTTCATTGTTTGGTGGGCATCTAGGAGAAGTATACGATCCTGATGCGGCTGCTGTTGCGTTGCGATGGGCAAATGTGGATGAAGCATTAAATAGCCACACCGCCATTTTCTATAAATCAGTTGAAGACAAGATGGAAACATCTGGTTTAAATGATGTCCTTGAGGTGCAGAATGTTCCACGTGGAACAGATGATGGTGTTTCAGTACCGATGATTGGAATGCAAGTTCCTGCTGGTGTTATAAAAAGGCAACGTGTTGAGTTGCCAGACGGTAGCTTTATGGAAAATGTTCCTGTCTACGATCTATTTGCTGTAGACGAAAACGGAAAACGATTCCTAACTGATGATCAAATAGAGGGTTTACGTGAGATATTGCTTGGCGAATTAGGGTATTTGCGTGGTGCTGAAGAAAAGGTATTACCAAATTCAGGACAAAGCGTTACTGGATTATCTGCTGCTGAAGCAGCTCAAATATCTGAAGCCGCAGGTAGCGAGTTAAAAGATGGTCAATTTGTCAATTTCTTTGACTTAATGGAGCACTCGAATCTATTAGCTACTCCAGATGGCACTGCGCAACTTGGTGTTTATGTTCCGCGTGATTTTGTCATACTCGCAAATGATGAAGTAAGTCGTGCTGCAGGAATCATGAATAACTCTAATTTCATGCGTCGTTCTGGGCGATTAGGGGTAGTAAATAGAGTTGATGTGGATGGAAATCCCGTACCAATGATGCCGGGAACCCATGATAATGAGTTCCAGTTCTTAGTAAATGAGTTAATTAAAGAGCAGGGCGGTATTGAATTTCAAACTAGTCTGCCGCTTATTCTTGCTACACGTTATAAGGCAGGAGCACAGGCACTTAACGCATATAGGTTTAACCAAAAAATACGCGAGTTCGGGCTGAATGCCTTCCAGTATATTGAAGAGAAAAATCCAGAGATTCTAGCGGCTCCTTCTCGATGGTCAAGAACAATTAATTCTATTGAGAAGCAAATAGATGATCGTCAGTCAAGGCGTAAAGAGTTAAAGGGTTCTGTGCGCAATGCGAAACCTCTTATCAGGAACATCTATAGGAATGTAGAACGACTGAGAGAGCGAATAGAACAGACGGGCGAAGTTTCTGGTGTAGAAATATTAACTGTTAAACAGTCAATCATGCGTGACCTAAAGCTCATTGCCAAGATATCGGGTATGTTGCGAGCGCAACAAGCAATGGGCGTGAAGTTGCGTAATAAGCAGCGCGTACAGGAAGTTCTTTTGTATGGTACTCCTGAACAAGCAGATGAAGCACTAGCTAATTTTGAAGCAAGGTTTGATGAAGTTGATTTTGATCAAATCACAACAGTAGATCAGTTTAAGGAATGGGAATTACTTGCAAAGGAAATGTTTGATGATCAGTATGCCATTAATCCCGAAGGTATCCCGATAGAAGGCACTAAAACATTTAAAGAAGTAGCAGGGATTATTAATGAATTAGAGGCTCATGTTACGCAAATATATAGAATTCAAAGAGAAATACTTAAGAAATTTGATGAATTTGGCTTAGGAATTCCTGCTCGATTAAGTACCCCATTAGATGTATCTCCTAGAAGGCAAGCAGCTCAACGTGCTATAGAGGTTGATATTGATACGAAGCTGACTCGCTATACCGATGCTGACGGCCATTGGCAAGAACCAGAAGATATTCAAGAATTTGAACTTGAAGCATTCCGGAGTTTTCGAGGTACGGAAGAGCAGCCGGGACATGGTAGTTCTGCGCAATTAGCAAGGGATCTTAGGATTCCTAAAGAATTATTGGACAGACCTGGAGTTCTTGATCGTGATTGGCATCAAAGAGGTAGAGCCTTGCGTTCCGGGTCTTCAGTCCCAGAAGGCGAGCCATCAATGCCGATGGGGTATCCGCTAGAAGGTGAGCCTCCAGCGGGTATAGAAATGCCAGATGTATCTATAGATGCTGTTCGTATAGCCGCTTTTGAGCGAAAAGTAAAAGAAGAAGCTATACGGGCGAATATGTCGGAAGAGGAATATCGTGCATTAATGGTTGCGGAGGCTGAGGCTGCAGACGATATACCAACAACATTTAGCCCAAATCAAATTGAACAAGCGCGACAGATAGAAAATACTCCTGAGCGCAGAGAAGCTATGCGCGCTTTGATATGGGAGCTAGATGATTTAAATCGACTGAAGCAAACGCTCGATAGACCTTTAGATTCACACGGTAGGCGATGGTATACCAGCAGAGGAATTTTTGAGGATACAGATTTAGATACTCCTGCTGAAAAATTACGAAGAGCACCTACTGATGAGGAAGTGAAAAACAGCGATTATTATTGGTTTCTTCATAAAAGGGGAGATAACCTTGTTTGGTTTAAGCCTGTATTTAATGAGGAACTAGGTATAAATGAGTGGGTTGATGCTGGATCTGGTGCGGATGTTCCAGAAAAACTTATTTCAAGCCTAGAAAGACAAGGTGATGTAGGCAATTGGGGTCGCCCGAATGAATATCCTGTTGCAGAAATACCGACAGATAATCTTGATATCGGACCTGCATATTCTCCGGACTTACGTCGTGGTGTAGATGGCGGAATGGGTAAATCTACACCGAGATATCGTCAATTTAAAGCAGATACAGAGAAAGAAATATTGGAAGAGATGGGATATGACTTCCCGCTAAGTGGTCCCGGAACAAGGGACCGTGAGTTTCATAGACGTTATGGGTTTGGCTTTACAGACCTTCAGCGGAAGGGTCGTGCTGATGCGGCTATGCGGGGAGAATTGGACGATTACGAAGGGCAGTGGTACAACCAATCAGACGGCACGACTTGGGAAGGTGAACTTGAACTCAATCCCGGCGACCTGCCACCCGAGCCAGAGATTCGTGGCCGTCCTCATCCCCTTCCCCGTCCCGGAGATGAACCGCTAACTATACAAGAGGCATTTGAGAAAGATCAGTGGGAGCAATCACGGAAGGCTCGGAGGGCATGGGATAGGGAAAAGAGCCGTCGCGTCTTCCCTAAAAAGACCACAATACGAGTAGTACGGCAAGCTATAGATCGTGCTGCAAATAAGATTGATGCTGCAGATCGAGCATTGCGACAAATAGGTACCAGTTATGTTGAGTTCATGACTGCTCAGAGCAATAGTGGGGCAGCTTGGGTTACTCGTCAGGATATTTTAAATAAAGAAATAGATGAATGGTTGCCAACTGATGAGCAGTTAAGTTGGCTGCTAGGCCCTAATTGGCAAGCACGAGTAGTACAGCCAGCTACAGATAGTGCTGAACGATTAGTAGAAACATTAGAAAACTTAACTCGTGAATATGCTCAGATTATGCGTCAGGCCGAGAGAGCTTCTCGACAACTCGACAATCTTAATAGAAAAGTAAGTGCTAATCAAATTGCTAAATCTACAAAGGAAGCTGGAAGAACGGATGCGGAAGCACGTATTAAAGCAAACGTAAATACGTTATTAATGATGCAACGTCAGCGAGCTTCGGGAGATGTTCTAAATAGAGAATTAGCAATACAGGAAACAACTGGACGTGTTGCTAAACGATTAGAGGATAGGTTTCAAGCAAGAGATACAGCTCTTGACGAGGAAATCAGGGCTTTAGAAGGCGAGCGCGAAAGAGCTATTCATGGTTATCATGCAGCGCAAAATACATTAGATGCAGAAATTGCTCACTATAATCAGCTTGATAATTTAAGCGACATGACGGGTCTTGCTGCAACTTTTGATAGATCTACAAGAACAATGCCTAGTGTTGCAAAACAATTTGATGCAACACCAGCTATGAAGTCAGCTCCAAGACCTTTATTTGGTGGTACTGGTGAGCATATTGCTGCACTTAACGCAGAGATGCGAGCTGCAAGCGCAACATTAGACATGTCTGCTACTACTATCCAAGGATTATTTGCTATGGGTACACACCCTATAGAAGCAGCAAAGGCATGGTGGATGGTTACTGGATCTTGGCTCAGGAATCCAGAGATGCGTAGGCAATGGTACGAAGAAAATGCTGCTGAGATTTCTCGAATGATTCGGCGCGGTCTGGTATGGATCGATGCAAGTGGGAATGAAGAATATTTATTACAGTCTAATACTCCTGTCTTTAGCAAAATCGGGAAAGTAATGGATCGTACTGCTGTTACTAAGTGGATATCTTCTACTCTTGCCTCCGGGCGAGACTTCTCCAACTGGCATTTCGCCGAGACAGGTAACTTGATGCGTTTCGTCATGGCAAAAAAGCTAGAGCAAGGTGATTTTGTTATGCGAATGGCAGCAAAAGCTGATGGGCGTAAGTTAAAGCCTTTAACAGAAGATCAGTGGCGTAAAAGAATAGAAGTTATTAATAATGCTACTGGTATGGCTTCTGGTTATAAGCCAAGTTCAGCAGCTCAAATGGCTTTGTTTGCACCAAGATTCTTCCGTTCCCAACTACGAATGGTGCGAGATGCGGCATTCAGAAGTGATGAGGCTGGACAATTAGCGCGACGTTACATACTAACTACAATGATGACTGCGGTTA
>PBIO01000006.1 GCA_002720865.1 Halobacteriovorax sp. | reverse complement strand
AGACCTTCCACGGCCGGCAACAATATCAATTGTACCAGCATATGATCTTTCATTCTCATCTGTAGGTGGACCGTCATCACCCCAACGGCCATCGGCATCAGCTGATGTAGAGCTTTCAGACCACTGTGCGTCTGTTGAGTCTGCAACTGTCTCAGCGGTCCATCCCCGATCTTCACCTAAGCATATTAATGTATTATTAGAACCTTGTATCACAAAGTCACCAGGGCGTTTAGTAAACCTTGGAACTGACTCAAAAGTTATCGATTGATTTGCTATAGCCTGTTCATGAATTTCTTCATATGCATCCACAGTACCGGGTAAGGACATTAAGTCTATAGCTCCCCCACCATTTAGAAATCCAGGAACTGTATCTGTTTCGTCATATGTCTCACCTTCTTCATCTTCAATTGTAGCTCTGCGACTTGAGGGTGTTCGGCCAGTTTGAACCCATTCCCTATCTAAATGTGTAAAGTTTAAATCATCAACATGAGATGACCCGGGTATTCTACACAACCAATACATTAGCTGTGTTTGCCCTTCTGACCTTTCACTTATAACCCATACTTGTTCACCAGGCTTTACAGGAAAGCATAGATGAGGAGGGAAAAAAGGATAACATATTATGCTAGGGAATGGATCACGACTGCTCTGTTGATCTGACACTATCCTTGCTATTATGGAGTTTCTTGGCTTATTTGCGAAATGTGGTGAGGATTCAGATGATAGTGCATGAATATATCCACCTTGTACTGCATCATTATGAATCGCAATATCAGAAAATACGTCCACAACAACCGCCCTATACAATATACGATTGGGAACTAACCTAGCAAAGCTTTCTACTGTACTGCGGTCATATGACTCTGACATTATTTTTCACCGTCGCCACTTATTTGCGCAAATAAATCATCTGGATTTACTCGAGCCCTTTGCTCCTCAGCTTTTGCAATTAGCTCTGCCAACTTTAAAATCTGTTCATTAGATTTCCCCATACGTTCCAGATACTTTGTCATAACGGCGCCGAGGGTTGCATGTTCGAACATTCCACCGGACATTTGCTTATAAGCGTCTGTAAATAGCATGCTAGCATTTTCTCTATCAATTAATGCATTTTCATATATCTCTTTCCACAGCAGTTTTTTCTTATCCTCTGTGGCCTCTAAAGAATCTAAAATATCAGAAAATTGCTCTATCTTTTTTTCAGTCTCTTTAAGTTTGTCCATTTGCTTACTTACAACTTTCATGTCTGCTCCTTAAAATAACCCATAATCCTCTGTTTTAGCCAATGCCTTATAATGTTTACGTATTATTGACATTGCAACAGACAATTGCTTTGGATTTAATCCAGAAATTTCCCTTACATATACAAAAATCGCACGTTTGTTTAAATAGTCTAAGTCATCTATACTTTCAAAAACCTTAACAACTGCATGCATACACTTTTTTTCATTCTCACCAGTGACCTTTTTTTGAATTTCCAATAGAATTTTCATAATATCACCACGGAAATCTTTTTTAATCATTAACTCATCTGGGGGTAGGATAATGTCATGGTTTGCGACGGCCATTTTGTCTACCATGGACATTGATTCCGGAGCATCTACGCTAACATGGCGCCTGGTATTCTTTTGGCGTCGACGGGAGTTAATAATCAACCAATTTTTACCAACAACATTAAAATATGAAAATGCTTTTGTGCCCTTATGCCTGTCCCACTTATGAAGTGTTTCAAACAAAAATGAAATACAGTCAGACTTTAAATGTTCAACTGGCTCTGCAGGGGTTGCAAATCCATATATAAAAATTAGATTTTGTACTAGCTTGTCAAACGCAGGAAGAATTTTTTCCACATATAAATCATTTTTTTTGTTTATATCTTCTGCATCTTGATAATCACATATCGCAGCTTGGGTATCTGCATTAAAATACATTGATGCAGGATCACCTTTACCCCTACGGATTATTCGCTTTTTCTTAGTTCGCTTTTTCGTTGCCAATTTCTTTATTCCCTTGCATTAACGGGTTATCCGCCTGATTTATCGAAGGTACCTCAAGGCTCCCGTGAATAGACGTTAATGCATGGGCAATTTCTAAAATTGACTCCCTTACTTCCCTAACATTCTCTAATACACCTCTTATTTCAGGACTATTATAAAATAAAGGTGTACTTAAAACCTTAGAGATAGTAGCGTATTTATCATCCAGCATATCCAGTGAAACCTCAAGAACATCTTGTACCCTAATAATAATCAACCCAAATCTTATAAGGTAAAATAAAGATACGGCCAGGCATACTGCCAAAATTGATATTATTACTAGTAATACAGTCGTTGAGGTAGCAAAAATCATTTAAATAATAGCTCCAATGACTCGCTATATAACTGGTTTATCTTTTCCTGTGAATACATGTCTTTAAGTTTTTTTGATAATGACTCAGCCCATTTAGTAGGGGTGCCAGGAGACTTATAAAACTTCTGAAACCTTCGTTTGGCATCTTCCTCAATTGGTTCGGCCCATCGAGCACCGGGGATAAATATATTGTTATCAACCCTAGAACTATGAATTTCTTGAAGATTATACTTTACATCTAAAAATTTTCCATGGCCCATAAAATCTAAATGGCCTGACCAGCCAGTTGCTATTATTGGCATGCCGGACACAGCTGCCTCTAGTAAGGGTAAACCATACCCTTCCCCCCTTGTTAGTGACACTAGCGCTTTTACTTTGGGGTGTCTATACAAAGATGCAATCTCGTCTTGAGTCATGCTACCGTGGAGAAAATGTATTTTGGGATAATCACCAATACGAGTTTCCTCTATAAGACGTGATAAGACACGTGTTGTAACAACCCTATCAATCTTTGTATTTCTTCCAGAATTTGTCTTTATGACAATTCCAACATCAGGATTATCTTTAAACGTTTCACACAACCATTTTACAGTATAAAACAAATTTTTTCGATCGCTATCTGGGTTTTTACCTGTAAGTTGGCCAAAGACTAAAAAGTTAAAAGGCGTATCAAAATCTAAGTCTAAATCCTTAATATCATCATTAGACAAACATTCATAGTATGATTCCGGGATAACAAACAATGGCTTCGTAACTTGGCCAGTGTTGTATATACACGTTTTGACATGCTGCGATGGTACTATAACTGCATCCATATTATTACAACACTGAATCCAGTTAGGATTGCACCGATCGGTTTCGACAAATGCCGAAATGCCGATATTCGTTTGCGCCAATGTAGAGTCCCACTCATTAGGGAGCTGAACTTGAAATGATATATCAAACGTCTCATTAGGAGGTAGTTGCCTAGATGAACTCATAATATCACCCATCAAACCGTCTTCAAGATCTGGATTAATCATCCAAGATGTTATTCCCCATGGAACTATATGAGAATATATCTCTACATCATCACGACTTAATAGCCACTTAAAAATCTGTCTAGAGTGTGTACCATATCCTGAATATGAAAGTAGAGGTGCCCTAATCAATACATTTTTCTTCTTCATTTTTCTTCCTAAAGCGTTACGCATTCCCAGGGTTTATATTTCTCTTTCCAATTAGCAACAGTGTCATTTAATGTTTCATGCCATAAATCAACTGTAGTTTGATATGAAAATTCTGACTTTACATAGTTCAGGACTTTATTACTTAACTTCTTTTGTTCCTTAGGGCTAAGATTATGCATTTTCATAAAAGCGGCAGCGATGGATTCGCATGATACATAGTCTTCATATATGTACGGCACAGTTTGAGATCCTACCAACGTTTTTATCTCAATAGGCAATGCGACACCATTTTCAGTACCATCTCTATGATCAACAACTTGCCTTGTTAGGCCGCCGGTCTTCGGCGCAATAATTGGGGTACCAGTCTGCATAGATTCAAGTGTCCCAAGGCCGAAGCCCTCAGCATAACTTATATTCACACCAACATCTGCAATATTGTGTAATACATTCATTTGTGCAAATTCAATTCTGTCCTTTGAAAAAACAACATTATCTTTTATCCCTAACATATCAACTGTCTCAAAAAGATTTGAGCCTTCGCGATCCATGGGATCAGTATGTAGCAATAGTGTTGCATTTTTATGCTTATGTGTTTTTTCTAATTCATCTAAAAATAATTTCCATGACAACAAAAGATCATTCCCACGTTTCCTTTTAGCATTACGATTAACCCAGAATGCGACAAAATGATCAACCTTGTTCGGCCCTAAAATTTGAGCCCGGGCGTCTTTGATTTCCTTATCTTTTAATGGGTAAAAAAGACCAGGAGGTAGGGCATGCGGAATAAAATTTGCTTTACCAGGTACAAGTTCAGAACACATTTCGTATGTTATATACGAATGACAATTGACTAAATCTGTAGATTCATATAAAACCTTATTAAATTTAGGTGTAGGATAATTGTCCCAAACATGCCAATAAACAATAGGACAAATTTGATGTACTTCATCCTCCATCTCCCATAACCATGTAAAAAATCTGGGATCTGTAAAAATGAATAAAATGTCTGGTTTTTCTGCTGCAAGGGTTACTCTAATGAGTTCCTTATTTCCAAACCCATCAATAGGTTTAATAATAAAATCATCATTGACAGTAATTACATCATAATTTTCATGACGAACAGCAGCGCCAAATTGCCTAACAGACCATTCACCCTTTTCAATAAGGCCTTCAATTAAAAATCTACTTTGACATCCTACACCTGAAGGACTTAAAGCATGATCTGACAGCATTAAAATTTTCTTCTTGGCCATTTTGTACCATACTCCTTAACAATATATCCTTATAATACATTGACATTTAAAAGAGTTAATGATAATCAATCAGAACTAACGGCTCTACCAATCATCGACTCCCAATCACGTTCTGCAGACTTTCGAACCTCAAGGTTCTTTTCCCAAACTGCAGTTAATACAGTCGGATTAATGCCACACTCATCAGCTACAAACCTAATTGCATTTAAATCCTTAGGAAAACAATGGCCGCCAAAACCCATACTTCCGTCAGGGCCGGGTACTGAGAGGTGAGAATTACCGATTCTATCATCATATAACGCATACTCTACAACCTTATCAAAGTCAACATTAATTTTATCACAAACCTGTTTCATTTCATTTGCAAAACTTACTTTTGTTGCAAGAAAACAATTTATAAAATACTTTACTGTCTCTGCAACGTTAGCACCGGTCTTAACAATTGGTACCTTTGGAAACGCTTTGCGGTACATAGTCTTAACTTTTGTTGATGCAGGGCGGGGGCCCCCGATAATAATCCGATTTTGATTTTTAAAATCATTATATGAGTTTGCTTCTGTCAAAAACTCAGGATTAAAAATAATAGTTATGTGAGAATAACGATCATTCAATCTATCAGTAGTACCGGGCTCAACCGTTGATTTAATAACTGCAATCGTTGACTTATTGAGTCGGCGGTTGGCATCATTAATATCACTAATGGCCGTTTCGACAATCCTCGTATCACAACGTCCGGATTGGTTCATAGGTGTCGGTAAACAAACAAATATAATTTCATCAACCTTATCAACTAACTCACTGATATTTTCGACTGTTGATTGTTTCCCGGGATCAATATCATACGTCTCAACATTAAAGGCATTATTCATACCTTCCCTAATTGCAGATCCTACAAACCCCTGTCCTATAATTCCGATTGTTTTCTTTATCATTTTATCCTCTATGGGCAATGTTTTGTATCTAAAAACTCACAATATTTACATGAGTCACGATTTTTAAAAAATAAACCCCTCCGAACAGAGCTTATCATATTTGCAACTAACTTATCAGCCTTCGCGGCGGCCTTTGGGCCAACTGATACTTTGACAAGTTCGCATGTTTGGCCAGGTGGTGCATCTCTCTTTAAGAGAACAAACCCACAGTGAATATCCTTTGGGTTAACATTATATTTTCTAACCCAATAATTCTTATATAAAGCTAATTGACTAGTTACTAATACATCACGTTTCTTGTTGGCATGCCAGCCCCATTTAGGTGCAGTTTTCCAATCAATGATCCAGCCCCTCCATCCGCCTCGCGGGGTGGGGGTTTTAATAATCCCATCAATGAATCCCTTAAAATTTAAGTCATCATTAGGAATCGCTTCATAAAGCTCTTGCTCTGCAGCAACATATTCCCAACCTGGAAAAGCTTTGTCCATAAAAGCTGGCAGATCTGAAATGGCATTGGTCGCCCATTCGACCCATGAATCCACATAGTTATGAGGCCAAGGCTTATTCCCTTTTGCCTCAGCTATTAACTTCTGCTTATTAATATATTCATCTGAATCATAGCCACGTTTTTCCCATGCTTGACGAATCGATGCTGCCATCTTCTCAAGATCTAGTTCACGGGTCTTTAAAAAATGCTCACACGCTTCATGAACTATGGTGCCATAATCGAGAAATGGTGATACTTCAAATGTATCAATTTTGTCAATCTGCTGGAGTTTATGACGCCAAGAACATTCTTTCCAGGTCCGGACCTCAGAGTATGATATATGAGGCTTATTTGTGGGAAAATTAGTCATAGTTTATTATACAAACCTCTACATGATTGT
This sequence comes from Halobacteriovorax sp., assembly GCA_002720865.1. Taxonomy (GTDB): domain Bacteria; phylum Bdellovibrionota; class Bacteriovoracia; order Bacteriovoracales; family Bacteriovoracaceae. Next base: position 21,082 of record PBIO01000006.1, on the reverse strand, counting down.
TCAGCGATTAGTTACTAAAGTTTGTTCATCCTGAGCTATTTTAAAATCAGCCCTATACATCATCTTTGCCAACGTATCTAAATCAACTGTTGGAGACCACCCTAATTTTTCTTTAGCTTTAGAAGGGTCACCTAATAATATAGGCACTTCATGAGGACGAAGAAATCTAGAATCGAACTCAACATGATCATCAATATCCAAACCTGCATAATCAAAAACTAGCTCTAAAAACTCGCGTACCGTTTTAGTTTGTCCGGTTGCAATAACATAATCATCAGGTTCATCTTGCTGTAGCATCAACCACATGGCCTTTACGTAATCACCGGCATATCCCCAGTCCCGCTTGGCATCTAGGTTTCCAAGATATAACTTGTCTTGGAGACCTAACTTAATTCTTGCAGCTGCCCTTGTAATTTTTCTAGTTACAAAAGTCTCGCCGCGGCGGGGCGACTCGTGGTTAAACAGGATTCCTGAAGATGCATGCATATTATAACTTATTCTATAATTCCTTATAAGGTTATGTGCAAACAGCTTTGCACATGCATAAGGAGATGCAGGAGTCATTCTTGTTTCCTCATTCTGTGGTACCATTGGGTTATCCCCATACATTTCAGAAGAGGACGCCTGATAGAACCTGGCATCTGGACATAGCAGCCTTGTGGCCTCTAATAGACGTAATGTTCCGAGTGCTATGCTATCGACAGTTTCTTCCGGTACATCAAATGAAACACGTACATGTGATTGTGCCGCAAGATTATAAATTTCATCTGGTTGAAATTCTTTTACTAGCCTAAAGGCAGACGTTGTATCATGCAAATTCCCATATACCAATTGCATATTCGGATTCTCATATATATGATCAACTCTGTCAGTTGAAATTAATGATGTACGCCTCTTAACACCAATAACCTTATAACCCTTACCAAGTAATAATTCCGCAAGGTAAGAGCCATCCTGGCCNGTGATACCTGTCACTAAAGCAGTTTTCATTACTTTTTCCAGAAGCTATATAAATTCTTTTCAATTTCATAATCAAACATCTCTACCTTGTGTGCAGGTTGAGATTCTGCCCATGTAAACATTTCACGAATAGTATCCTCAAGAACAGTCTCATCATAAAAGTTTAGTAATTCTTTTGCCTTAGTATGATCTGAATATGCTGTGTGGACTTCATTTCTCTTTTCAAGATGAACAATGTCTGGGTTATACCCAAACTCAGTTGCTACCTTTGCAACAAGACTGGCTGCATCATTGATTGTCCAATACTTATCTGCACCGATATTAAATGTTTCACCATGATGATTTTCCATGAGCGCCTCAAACGGCTTCATATAATATTGAATATCTGAAAAGGCTCTTACCTGGGTACCATCACCAAAGATCGTAAGTGGTTCACCGCGCATAGATTGGCGAATCCAGATACCAATAACATTTCGGTATTTATCCCAAATATTTTGATATACACCTACAACATTATGTGGGCGGACAATTGAATAGTCTAAATCAAAATGATCCTTTGCNAACGCAAGGTCCATCTCAACTGCATACTTGGCAATGCCGTATGGATCTTCGGGGGTCTGCTGTTGCGTTTCTACAAATGGTGGATTGCCTTCACCATATACTGCCATAGAAGAAGTAAAGATAATCTTCTTTACATCAAAATTCACACAGGCATTAATAACATTTGACGAACAGATAATATTGTTCTTATAATTAAACGTCCGAATATAGGGGCTTAAGCCTTCTGCTGCATATGCAGCGAAATGATAAACATAGTCCGGATTGGTTGTTTTAAATACTCTATTGACATCAGTTGAGTCATTTAAGTCAACCTCATAAAAATCAACACGATCATCCACAGAGTCTCTATAACCGCCAGACAGATTGTCAATGCCTACCACATTATATCCATTGTCCAATAGATAACGAGAAAAATTGGCCCCAAGTAGCCCTGCGACACCGGTCACTAATACTGTTTTCATATTTTAAATCTCCCTAACAGTTCTAAATTCAATATTATTATACATCAAAATTATTCAGTGTTCAATCAACACCACGAANATACGGATATTTTTTTGCAAACCAATTGCATGTTGAGATTAATGATTTTTCAAAGTCCCTATATTTGTAGTTAGTAAGGTCCATTAAGCGCTGGTTTGAAGATGGTTTGCGGTATTGACCGGCGGGCATTGACGTATCCCAGGTGACCTCACCTTGATATCCAAAATGATTAATAATGATATTTGCAATCTCTTTAATGCTAACCTCACCTGTATTACCAATGTTGATAGGCTCAGAACCATTATAATGATCCAACAAATAAAGTAGAATCGATGCTATGTCTGAAGAATGTGTAAATTCCCTCAAGGGACTTCCGTCTCCCCAAAATGTAACGGAAGGCACATTGTTAATTTTTGCTTCATAAACTTTTCTTATAAGTGCAGGAATAACGTGGCCATCAGTTAAATGAAAGTTATCATTCTCACCATATAAGTTATTAGGTACGGCGGTTATAAAATTGCATCCATGTTGTTGCCTATATGCTTGTGACTGAATGTCTAACATTCTTTTTGCATATGCATATCCAAAATTTGAAATATGAGGAGGGCCGGCATGAATTTGATCTTCCGTCAATGGGTATGTGGCATTATCTGGATATACGCACGTGCTTAGCAACGATACAACTTTCTCAACACCAAACTCATAAGATGCATCAAGAATATTAGTATTCATTTGAATATTCTGGGTATAAAAGTCTGCAACAAAATCTGTGTTACCTTTTACGCCTCCGACACGGGCGGCTAAGTGAATCACCCTAGACGGGCGTGCTGTATCAAAAAGCTCAAAGACTTTATCCCTGTTTGTTAGATCACAATCCTTAGAGCCTACAAAGTAAAAGCTTTGCCCAGGGGATAATTGAACATTATTTCTAAATGCATAGCCAACCATTCCATATGCACCGGTCACTAATGTTATCATTATTTTGTTGCCTCAATATTTAAACTCATTAAAACCCCATTTTCTTTATCCATATGAGGAAGATAAGCCTGACTATAGTCATCATAATCAGAATGTTCAGTTTTTCTCCAGTCCCATTCCTTTATATTAGAAAATCCAGCCGTTGTAAGATATTCAGTAATCAAAGGTTTATCAAATATCATTAGATGAGAATCATATATACTTCTTTGACCGCCATTAACCAAGCCTATGATGTCTTTAATATTACCTTTTTCTGAGTATACTTTAACTACCTTCGAAAAGTCAGGAACTGATATCCTTAAAATTCCACCAGGCTTCAACTTATTTCTCCATAATGATAAAGCCTGTATTGTTTTATGCCGGCTTATATGTTCTAGAACGTGGGATGCATAAATAATATCACAAGAAGAACTAGGGATTTTTGTTAGTTTTGTAACATCATCAATTAAATCTACCCCTGGGTAATTCATCATATCAATGTTGGTCCAACCAGGTAGTACTACATTTCCACATCCCAGATGCAACCTTACTAACGACTCTATTTTTTCTTTTCTGATGATCATCTAAGTTATTTGCCCAATAAATTCTATAAAGGTGGATTAATTACTAACTTATTAAAGTTTTCGGGTGACATAGGTTTATGGTGATTCTTAGATATATGAAATCCGGTATCAATATCTAAGACCTCGAATAATCCATTGTTTAGATTACTGTCTAGAAAAAACAAATTGCTATTTGGAACATGCCCAATTAGATCATACCCTTTATGAGATGCTAGGTCACATAATGCCTTCCCACTAGCACCATAATATTGAGTGCCGTCCCATACATGCTCGGTGCTATATGGTACCGTTATAGCATCTTCCCAATTTGAATTATATTCTACAACTACTAGTTTGGGTTTAAATTTAAGAGCTCTCCATATCCAGTAGTCACAGCCGTCTAAATCTAGGGATAATATATCAAAGTCATCTGGAACATTGAATTTATTTAACACATCATTTAAAGTGTTGTCTTTTTCTAGAGATATTATTTTAAGCTCTGTATCAACGCCTTTATACTCAGACATATTTTGTACTAGTTCGGAATATTTCTTTTTATCACCCTCAATAAGTGTAGCAGACCACCCTTTTTTTATGAGATTATATACATTACTACAATAAATTCCGTCCCAAGCGCCTAACTCAACTGCATGGCCTGTATTTATTTGAAGAGTATCAAAAACTTTTTTAATCATACCGTCTTCGCCTTTTTGGCTATACACACTAGCAGCATATTTTCTTAAATCTATCATTTTACCTTATCCTAAGCTATTATTCCTTAAAAGAATATTACCATAATTTCCTAAAAATGAATAAATACCTAGCTCTTCGAACTGGGGTAACATATCCAATATTTCATCCTTAGAAATTGCGTTCTCATATAATTGTATGGCATCCGTCTTACAGAACTCAGTATATACAAACCTAGTATTCTTCAGTGTTTTTAGAGCTCCTAAAATAAAATCTTTCTCTGCTCCATTGACGTCAATCCACATAAAATCAACAATAACATTAGAGCCGAGGTGCTTTTCTACCCACGTATCTAGTTTATATGATGTGACTGATTCTTTTTTAAAACTTACATCACTAAAAACGCCTAAGCAATCCTTAGGGATTGCTGCAGAGCTTGAAGCAGACCAATTATCCTGGTCTTCATAATGACGCCTTGTGGGGCTATCACTAGCATACCAGTCTATTTCACCATCAGTATTTGTTAACGCATAAGGCTGTAGAATTATTTTTTTTGAATTACAATTTTTATGAAATAACTTTAATGATCTTTTATCTGCTTCGAAAGCATATATCAGGGGATCATTAAACAGTTTTAAAAATTCTAAACTATCCTTGCCATCATAACATCCAATGTCAAACATTAATGGCTTATTATTTGCAACTAATTTAGATATATATGACTTGTCTATATCAGCTGATACATTTAATAAATCTTTAAGCACTTTATTTTCCATGCTGGTTGTTCCTCTTATAGAAAGCATCTCGTTGTTGTTTACTAAACCTGTGAATCTTTTTCTCAGTATTAAACATCATTTGCCACCTAGTTTCATCGTCGACTCTATTATGTAACACATATGCTTTATCATTGGGCCAAATCCTTTGGCTACTATTTGTATTCCTATGAAAAAAATTGTCAATTACATCAGTTGCATTCCCTGTGCCACAAACGTTTCCTATCTTCTGAAAATGTTTGGTCCTAGTTATTGAATAATGTGCACAACGGCCGCTAGGGGTTTGCCATAAAGCGCAACCCCTTTCGTCTGTTGGCCATGGCCGGTTGCCGGGAAGGGCATGGGGCTCCGCATTATCTATCATGGGTAAAGCTACCAGTAGAATATTAGGATCCTCAAAATGATCTAATAATGTGGTAATTGGACTCATCAATACAGCATCATCACACCATACTACACAAAACTTTGTCAATATCATATCATGTAGCTGGTTATATACTAGACTAACTCCAGGATCTTTTGAGAAATTGACAGCCAAGGTATTTTTATATAGTGATATTATATCGGACGTCTCATGATACATGGCACCGGTAGAGGCATTGCCTACAATAATGCTAGATCCCGGACTATACTGCATTATACTTTTTAAAGAGCTGTCTAGTATTACCGGACGATTTTTTGTTGATAGAAAAAAAGTTATATCTTTATTACAGTAATCTTTATTTGTTGTCATTATGATAATTGTCCTTATAAAATTGATATAGGTTTAGACATTTTTTTCTTCTGCTTATTTCGTCTTCATTATTGATGCCGGCAAGAATGTTACGTACATCCAGTAGATCAGATTCATTGACCCTAATAATTGCTGAGTCCCATAATTCATTTTTAGGTAGTTCCAGGCTATCTGAAAGTAAAATTGGGATAGCACCTACAGCTAAACTTTCCCAAAACCTAATTGAATTTGGTCCGGAGCCAGAAGGGCATAGAGAGAATTTAGAACTTAATAAAATATCATTGTATTTCTCTGTACGAGCTCTGTGAGAAGCATCTTCATTTAAATCATTGTTATAGTTTTGAAGATGGCTATATACAACTTGATTAAAATGCCAGCCCCCAGTATTCTGGATAAATACATCCTTTTCTTGGTCCATGGAATATATTCTTTCTCGAATATCAGTTAGATAATCTGCAGGTTGATATGCACCCATGAAGCTATATAAATACTTTCTATCTACTTGCAACAAATCATCATGTCCTAAATTAACAAACTTTGAATTCCTTGCTGGGTCTTCAAAATTAACTGCAAATAGAGGGCATGGCAACAACGTAATGCTACCCATCGTATCTTCACCAATACATTTATGAGGTGTATATACAGTAGTAATATTTAGATACTCAAATAACTCTTTTAATTTTCGGAAACTAATATGTTGGCAACAAGTAAAATATCCTCCCTTGTTGTCTAACAAAGGCTTAATAATTGCAGCTACAGAGTTTAGGTTAACCCTCTTGTCGATTATTGTTGCCCAGGGAAAACCAATATACCGGTCATTATTTTTTTTTGCCTGTTGCAAAAAAAATTGTTTTTCAGTACATGCAGGATATTGCCAAAAAAGCTTTAGGTCTTGAATTGTCTTTTCCCACTCAATCATCTTTTCCTCTTTGACCTTTTAGACTTATTTTTGCGACGGGATTTTCTGTTACCAGAATTTAATTTATGAGTTGAAGCTTTCATTTTGGCTTCCTCTAGCATTTTTTGAACCATCTCAGGTACCCCAAAATTAGCTTCCTGGCGCGCCAAAAAGAGTTTCTCATCATGACTGATTTCTTCTTGGGTATTATTTCTATCAAACGTTTCATCATGAGATTGTTTAATAAAGTCAGGGTGCATGTGTCGAATAATTGTTTCTTTAAAAAACATATGCTTTTTTAACATGTGGGCCACCTGGGTAAATTCATTATCACAAAACCAAGTTTTATACTCAGGATTGTAGATATACCCAAATCGGTCATAGTATTTTTTTCCTAATATACATAACGTATTTAAATCAGATCTATGGCCATCATAAAACCATAATACACCGTCAGTATCGTGATAATGCTTAGCCATACAATTCCTTATGATGTTATCATACCCATGAATCTCTGGTACCATGTCATCGGATGCCAGCAATAATATATCAAACTTCTTATTTCTTAAATCTGCGTTTATTGCCTCAACTTTGTTCTTGTTATTCGAATAGCTGACCGTTAGGTTCTTAAAATTTTTAAAATGACTTCTTACTATATCATTATTCATTGTCGGATCATCTAAATCACATGATATTACAAACTCATAATTTTTTCCTTTCATGAATTGATAGTATAATGTTAAAACATAGAAAAATTGCTTTGGACGTCCACGTGTGGGGAACTTAATAAGTAACTTGGGTTCACGCATCATATTTTCTCGTTGTTTGTAGATGTATTCCTGCGATAGCAATATAATTTTTCCATCAGCACTGATGTATGGCCGAGAAGCATTGTAACACGAAAATTAAAATCAGAATCCTCAGAGCATAATACACGAAGNCCAGACTCTGGTGGATTAAATCTTAAACCTAATTTCCAAATATTTCGGAAAAACATTGCAGTTGCGCCAGCAGTCTCAAAATCCCCGGTAAAAAAATGGTTAATCTGAGGGTGGTTAAAGCCAGATAAAACATTCTGTCCAACAGAATCCTTATCCATTACTGCAACATCTTCAGTCATCCTTTTGAGACGATGTTCATTAATATCACCATCATTATAACAATGATAAAACCCGCATAAATTATGAACAGTTGATGTTTCAAGCATGCATAATAATTGTCTCTCTAGTCGATCTGATAGCGAAACGTCATCGGCATCTTGGCTAGTTATAATATTACAGTCTGATTCTTGTATTGCATAATTCAAGCAATACCACTTCCCCTTATTCTCAGAAAAACTTATATAACTAACCCTATCATCTAAATTAATTAATGATTGGGCTACTTCATCTGTATTATCTGTAGAGCCATCATTAACAATCGTAACTTTAAGATTTGTGTGAGTTTGATTCAAAATCGATTTAACACTTTCTTCAAGATACTGGCCATGATTATAACAAGGCACAACAACTAATATTGAATATTCCATTAAGCCCACCTCACTTTATATGTCCCATCAGATATATCAATAGAAGCTGCAAAATTCAATTTAGTCAACCTATCGATGCCATCAGGTAATGTGTTAGAAATATCAGAAATTTGTTGATAAGAACGAGGGATGGGTTTTTCGGCAAACTTAAGCTTAAAATGAGTTAAATGAAATCCAAACGGATACCCATTGTCTTGGCCTTTTGATGTTAATTGATTTTTTGGCAGCCAAGGATAAAGACATGCTAGTTCCGGAGTAACTGGATCCGGTCCTACAGCTAATTGACCATGAAGGGCCCAACAACAAAAAGTCCAGTCTCCTGCATTTTCCCATGGGTACCGCTGCTCCATGCCAGGGCCGGTTCGATCAACAGAGGCTAGTTCTGGGGTCCACATTTGCACTAGATTAAACCATGCAGTATCAGTGCTAAAGTCGTCCCATAGACTAATTCTATCCTGAATACGTTTCTTTATTTTTTCTTGTTCATACAGAATAATATCGTCATCTAGTGCAAAATAGATTGAACTTTTATCATCATGATGAATAATTTTTGCTAACTCAAAATTCTTTGCCCGAGCTTTTGAATGGCATTTTTTTGGTACAAGAAACTTAGACTCAAAATTTGGGTTCCATGTCCCTACATTGATAATCGACCAGGTATACTCTGGATGATTTGCAGCAAATTTATTTACCCTAGCCACAGTATCATCAGATGAACCATCATCTGTAATTACATAAGAATCAAATAAACCCAAAGTCGATTCAAGGACAGCCTCTATAGACATTGAAGAATTATATGTTGTAACTCCGCATATCCACTTATTCATCATTCACTACAGATGGTTCATTGGTTGTTATAACCATATGAGGATAAGCTTTATCAAAGTCTACTTTAGTATGAAAAACCCAACCTCCCATCTTTTCCTTAAGATCTTTTGCTAACTCATCGATATCTTGGTCGGTTACGTCTTTCCATTCTTTATCAAAAAACATATTATTCTCTACTGTGTCTTCCTGGGTAATATTATACAGACTTTGCCAGTGCTTGGACCAATAATTTTTGTATGTCTTAATCTTCCTTGATATATCATACCAGGAATAATGATAGACGGAAGGTAATAACTCAACAACTCTAGAAAACCACTCGGAATATTTTTCCATCGCATCACTGTCACCGTTTAACGCCTGCATACGTACTTCATGTACATCTGATGTATAGAAGCTAGCATGAGGAATTAAGGAATGATCATCGACGTTGATATAGTCACAACCATCTGTGCCCAGGGCAGCGTATGTTAAGCCGTCTTCATCAACTAGTTGTAGTTGNTTAGGAATTCCATGTGTAACCTTTGGATCATTTCTAGTAAGTCTCCATTTCCATGGTGTAATATCTAGACGAACTTTTTCTGGNCCACCCCAGTACTCAATAACAGGTAATGATAATACATTAACTCCCATGGGAAAATTTCTAAGCAACTGTTGAATTTTTTCATAGTCATTCTCATGTACTACTTCATCAGCGTCCTGTTGCCAACAATACTCGCTGGTACAACGAGCACGTGCTGCAGCCTTCTGCTGGCCATCAAAAACAGCGAATCTTGGACTGTCCCAGTCACGAACTACCTTATGTACCTTAATGCGTTCATCTGATTTGGCCCATTCTTCGAGTTGTTCATATGTACCATCGGTTGAACCACCGTCGACAACAACAACTTCATCACAAAATCCCAACATTGACTTAATTGATGCTTTCCATGGATATCCACCATCATTACAATTGAGTGTTGTTGTATAACCGGAAACTGATGGAACGTATGTCATAGCATATTTAATGCCTGACCAAAATCTTTCCCTGGCAGCATAAAGATATGCCTTTGTATCAAATTCGTCATCGGTGTCAAACCAAATTTCTTTTGCATGTTCAACATTATCATTTAAATGGAGCTTACAACCCAAAAGCTTAGCTTCAATAACCATACGAGGGCATGTATCTCCGCCGGCAGGAAGATAGACAAATCCTTCTGCTTTAGCCATCAGGTCCAGGACGTCACCGTATGGAAGGTTATCTAAAAGTTGATAATCTAAATTATTTTCTTCACAGTATTGTACAGCAGCCTGGGTACCCTTAACCCAGCTGGGAGACTTTAAGGCCAGCCATCCTTTGCGCTCAGTATCTTTATATTTTTCCTTTAGTACATTAACAGTGGCAAAAAAGTAATCATCAAAAACTGAACTTAGAACAACATTGTCTTTATCTTCTAAGAATGGAAAGTGACTTAGGTAGGTATTTAGCTGCTTCTCTGACATCCACCAGAGGCTTTTTGCACCGAGGTATAATGTAGATACCATCTTACCATGGATATCATTATGACAATCGCATGCTTCACCGGTGTCGGCTGTATGTTTTTCTGGAGATCTGTATTTGCAGTATTTGTAATCGTATTCGAGTACTGAATATTCCATATTTGCAACAATCGTTGGGATCAATTCTAGATCCATCAATGCAAAATTTCCGAAAATCCAATGCTTATTAACACCCTGTTCTAGCAGTTCGACAGTCACGTCTTTACTATGAAGCGTAAAAACTGATAAACTACAAGAATCAATCAATGCTTGAGTAGTTAATTCAGCTCCTCCAACAAAATCTGAAACAAAAAAATCTGAAACAAAAACTATTTCAGAATCCTGAGGAATATTAATTTGAGGTTTCTTCGGTTGATCAAACGGACTAGTTAGCACATGTTCTCCTTAAATCTAGTTTATTCATCTAAGCTAAATTTAAGGTAACACGAAAAAAAAACTTGTACACGCTGAAAATTAAAGTATAGATTATTCTATATCTGGTATCTAATCTAAGCTGAATCTGATACTGATTAACTGAATACTGAACAACTAATACTTTAATTACTAATATTCTATATCTTTATTAATCTAATATATTCTGATATCAGGCTGGGTTTAACAGATTTAAGCTAGCTTTAAGTTCTGCTAATTCTGTTGCTAGTGATGATAGTTCTGCAGCAGCTGCAGCATTACTAACCGTTAGTTCTGAAATTTCAGTTTCTAAGCTAGCCTTAACTTCATTAAATTTATCTGCAGTTGCAGGTACTGGAACGTTCCCTAATTCAACTTGAATAGCGTTATCTAGTGCTGCAAATTTTGTTGTTGCATCAGCAGTTTTTTCCGCAGTCAGTGCCTCAGCAGCTGCTATGTGGGCCGTCTTGTTAGCTATTGTCGTTTGTCGGCTAGCAATACTGACATTCAATTCTTCTATTTCTTTTTCTGCTTCAGCAATTTCTGCCTCGGCCGTAATTTTTCTAGCAGCAGCTGCCTCTCCGAGGGCAACTTTAGCATCGATCCTTTGACCCTTATCAGCTTCCGCAGCTAGCCTATCATTAGTTGACAACCGATCATCAATTTTTTCTATTGCAATATTGTCAATATCTTTTTGTAGATCAGCCATTATTGCAATTTCGTTAGCTCTGCTAGTTTTGGCATCTGCTAACTTAATTTCCTCAATGGTCTTATCATCTAGATCTTTAGCTAAGCTTGTTTCCAGCTGCTCCTTAAGTTGTTTTTCGCTGCCGGCCGCGAGGGTAGAACTTCTTACTGCACTTACATCTGATGCCCAGTCAGTAACATCACTTAAGGTGGTCTGTAGTGTGGTAATCATTGCAGTGCTTGTAGCAGAGTCAGACTCGAGTGTTGATATTGTTACTTCAATATCTTCTATGTCACTCTCCAACTGTGCAGCAAACCCTTCTACCGTCCCATCAGATTCACAACATAATGATGCTGTAAAAACATTTCCGTGGATATCAGTAAATGTAGCATTAACAATTGGCGGGTCATTTAATCCGATTACATGAAGTTCACTAATTGCAATCCACACCAGCGTTTCGCATGCAGTAGGGATAGTGTTGATTATTGCCTCACAGCCTGCGTCTAAATTACATTTTCCATGTACTGTTTGAAAGCTTGACTCGCTAAAATCAAAGTTCAAATTGCCAGCAGTCCCACAACCAACCCACGTAACAGGCATTGCATTCCCTGCAGTATTAGTTGCATTCACATCAAATTTAAATTCTACTATCTCGCCGCGGCCCAGGGTATCAGAGAATGTAACCTTATAATAATGTGGGCGGATAGGCGGATTATCAATCTGGCAAGCCGGTTCAGCTGGACCTTCTATCCCTATGCACACAGGGCAATTATATTCATCACATTCATCTGAACCATCTGGACATGTGTATCCATAATCACAACTACCATCATCATCTGTAGCTGATGGGTCATAATTGCATGCATTTTCGTCTGTACAGCCCCATTGTTCTGTTTCAATAACATCGATTGTTATTGTTCCTGAACCAGGTGATAAGTGTCCGGATTCATCTGTCGCGACAACATCAATTGTATCCAGGCCGACGTAGTCAGGATTAGGTATATAATTTAATACCGGTGGGCTATCTACCTGGGAATCCCAACTGCCTGATCCATTAGATGGTCCAGATACAATATTTCCGGTCCATTCGCTTGAATCCTGGTCATTGATGTTTAGAGGTATAAGGTTNCCTGTACTATTTTTATCAACTGTCACAGCCTTGTCAATTACAACCGGTAACCAACCCTCAACACATTCTGATTCTATTGTATTAATTCCGAATTGATATACGCCCTCTGTACCGGTACTTAAGGATACATTAACAAGCGTATTTCCATCAGCTGTATTGGTCATTTTCCAATATCCAGGGTTCCACCCATCGCCGTATGCATCGAATGCACGTAGCTGGTAACAACCATCATCTAGACAATGGGTCTCTGTAAATGGTGCACCACCCTCGATACCAGTTGGTTCCCATTGGCTAGTCCCTTGCTTCCAGAGCTCCCAACTAATCTCATCTGCCCAAGTTTCAGCACCACATTCAATTTCAACAGGCGTCTGGGGTGGCAATCCTGTATTACCCCCAACACAGTTTCCACACTCGTCAAAATATGCGTCCCCGCCGCAAACCCCAGCACAGTCTTCAACGGCATCACCCCCGCAAACCCCAGCACAGTCTTCAACGGCACTGCCGCCACATTCTCCTGCACAGTCTTCCTCTAAACATGAGCCGTCATCAGCAGTTGCATATGGATCATAGTTACATGCTAGCTCATCTGTACAACCCCAACCGGAATGGATAAACACTTCCCATTCGTTACTGGATCCTGTATCCCCGGCCGAATCTTCTGCCCATACTTTGATCAAAGAGGTACCTAACTGAGATTCAGTGTAGGCTACATCATATGTTATGTTTGTCCATCCACCCTCATCTGGATTTGCAGTTAAAGGATCATATATAACCACCGGCGGTTCCGATTGAGTATCCTTACTTAATAATACTCTCCACCCTGTTGTTTCATCAATATCCTGTATACGAATATTAAGAGGCACTGTTGCAACTGGGACATCTAGANTGTGGTCAACTGGATGTATATTCGTGTCAGTATCAATAGATANAATAGGTATAAAGTTCCCCGGGCCAGGATCATCTATCATGGCCTCAGGNNCACACTGGGATGGATATACATTTAAGTTCATCTCTAGTAACTCAATTGCACATTGATCGTCAGTTTCAGTATCACTCAGCCATGGCCCAGCAACTGCGTAGACAGCTTGCCCTCCAGCAAATAACATATTTAGTTGGGGTGCATTAATAAATTGAGCCCGACCCTGAAGCCTGGGTGCACCCTGTCGCTCACCTAAAGACATTCTTCTTGAGCCATGAAAATCATTCTCTTCATCAATCACAACACCCATGATATGACGATCACCAATAGTGTAGGATTTAGCCGCACTCCACCCATTAATACCATCAGACTCTAGAACTGCATTCATTCCCCAATAAGACCATTCTTCTGGCCCAGCTGAACCCTCTTCTTCAGTTGATCTGATTAATCTAATATTATCTAGAGCCCAATTGTCGCCATACCCGGTCGCTGCATCGCGCACGGCATATGTGGGCTGGATTATCCTAATTAGAATTTCTGTTCCTTCTGGTGTATCTGGGGGTACGCTGAACTTAACCACCCTAGTTGTCCACTCAGGTATTTTTGGATTTATACTCTCTTGAATCCGATCAGCTATTATCCACTTATCACCGCCGACAGGTTTATATTCTACATATAGACCGGCGCTTCTACCCGGATCATCTAAGTCGATTGCCCGATCCCCGGGGTCACTGGAGCTTGAATTTCCTGTTCCATCTTGCTCCCAGTCAATGTATCCGTTAGTATAATCGAACTGTAATACAGTTTCCCCACCCGGTCCAGCCGGAATGGGTACCTTGCATGTTAAAATTCTTGGCAATCGGTCGGCAGCTGATTCATAATTTTCTTTTTCAATCTGGCCCTTGAATACAAATATCTTACTGCGGTTAGTAGCCTGAGGTGCTGGGTACCCTGCTACGTCAATAACTTCAGGATTGACGTCCCGATTTGCAAAGTTTGGACCAACTTCCCACGCAGCCGGATTTAATCCACCCTCAAATCCATCTTCAAATATAATAGTCTGCGACTTGCCTTTTCGGGATTCGCTGTATGTACCATGGTGCAATCCAGAGATATCCATCCATAGTGTACATAATTTATTAGCAGTAGTACTAACAATAGTGTGTGCCGAAAGACCACCCTCTGTATCAACTATATTTGGGTCCATGCCGCAATATAAATCAACTCTTAGTTGATTTGGAAAAGCAGCTGGTGATGTTGGCAGGTTTTTAAATCTACCCTCTAATAGTACTTCGACCTTATCCCCGCCTAATCCTAACTGGGGCCGTTTCTGCATGAGGCCTTCTGGCATTGGATTAACAGTGAGGTAATGGTATCCGGATCCCGGGTTTGGGTTCCTAAAGATTTTCATTGACTGTTCAATCCCACCATCAGCCATGGGATTAATTTCTGATCCGATAATCGGTTCTGAAATTGGTCTTCCGGAGTCTTGCCGGCAATCTTGATGGGCAATTACATGCGTCCGCATGCTCGTGGACCAAAGTTGCTTCCACCACATATATGATGTTGCATTAATCCATCTTCCTGGTTCACCCCCGGCCTCCTGTGATCCACCCCTTCTGTCATATGGCCGAGGAAAAAGCCATTCAGGCATATCGTCTTCAACCATCTCAGTTAAAACAGAGAGATCTGGATAGTAGCCTAATGCATCTGGCCAGATATATTCAATATATGCATCATTTTCTACACCAAGCTCTTCATTTGGTTTACCGGGTATCCAAAAATAAACCCCACCACCAGCTCCGGTACAAAAATCAGGTTGCTCAGCCATTAGCTTCTTTATCATATCTGCTAATTGTGACCGTACAGTATTTCTCGTTCCTTCTAGAACATCAAATCCCTCGGGCATCATATGTACAGTTGACATGGCCAGAGGTTGTTGCATACCTTCTTCTGGTTCTTCTCCATCCTGCTCTGCAGACGGCATTGCATATAATCTAGTGCTATCGATTTTGGCCCATTTTTCAGTTGCATTTTGGCGATCAAAGGGATTTTCACCCGGCCCTCCAAAATAGCCTATATTTCTAACGACAGCGACCTTACCTTCAAAGGGCTGCCCTTTAATAAATGGCCCTGGAGAACCGTCTGGATTAGTAGTTCTAGTTTTTATACTACGTAATTCATGTAAGTTATCAACAACTAACTGACCATCGTGTAATTTATATGCCATCTTTACATAATCCTCTTAAATAATTATCCAGCCGAATGTGCCGTCTGAAGCTTCATGACCCATAATTGTTAAACTAGCATATGCTGCAGTTAGTACTATGCCATTTTCTTCTTGATATCCCACCCCATCAATCAATTGTGGTAGCCTTGGTGAACCATCTGGCATTGGGTGCTCATCTGGATTTGGAACCCTTATAATGATTGGTTGCTTATCAGCAACGCCACTAACATCCTTAATTATAATTTTTCTGTTAACCTGTGATCTTCCTGTCCATGATGGTCCCATGTTCCCTTCATTAGCTTCATCTGGACTGTGTAAGGGTAATTCAACTATGGTCTTTCTATCTAATTCCGGCGTATCTCTTACTACTGTTATAACAGATCCTGGCTGTTTTCCATTAGCATCATTTTCAGCATCTTCGACAGCTATTCTGGCCAGTCTATAATATGGAAAGGCTACCCATGTTGAGATTGTGGGTGTCCATGTAGTTGTCTTGGCACCGTAGTAGTCGTAATAGACTAATTCATCAATTGGGTTCCAGACTAAGTTGTAACCTTGATTAACTTGCAGACCTGATAGCGCTAGAGGAGAGTCTGAAACTCCGGCTCCAAGTGGATGATAGTTTAAAGCATAAAGATTATTATGCACATGTAGAGTTGCCTTTGGTCTATATGTACCTATGCCACATGGCCTCTTAGAATATTCCCACCAATGTTGATTTGGGTTTGAATGTATGAATGGGTAATCTCGATGGAGTACCCCAGGTGTAATACTAGCGTTGATAATAACTGCGCCATTTTTATCCGGTCCTTCACCCATTGTTGTGTTAAGATCTCGTCCATCGCCACAATCAATAAATACACTACCACCAGCCCTGCCACCGCCACCCCAGAGTCCATTCGAATTTGAACCAAAGATCCCGACCCTTCCGCCGCGGGCTTCTCCGAACCCATTAGCGGAGGTAACCCTACCACCTTTAACAATAACGTCACCTGCATATCTTAAAGATGTTGCTAATTCTGAATTAACATCTCCACCCTCAATAAGAACATCTCCACCCCGACCTTCTCCTCGAGATATTGTACCCTTATAGTCTCCACCTTTAACTACAACAGGTCCACCTTGTGGCCCATTATTACCGGTACCATTTGCGACGCCATTATTATCATAACAAAGTCCACCTCGTACAGTAACCTCACCCCCGTCGAACCCTCCGCTATCTCCGGCGCCCAGAAAGGCAATACCACCGATAGTAGGATTTGCAGCTGGATCTCCAAATTGTAAGCCGATGTCAAACCCGGAGAAACCTAACCAGAAACCGCCTATTCCAAGTTGCGGCGTAGTGGGTGGTGTATATAGCCCTTCCGTTAGTGCAGTTTGTGCACCCCCCATGTCGTCTCTATGGTGAGCTGGTGATGAAAGTAATTGTGTACCTCCAGATATAAATCTTAGCTGGTTTCCGGGATCGCCCAATTGCCGAATAGCAACATTATGACCAGAGTTGCCATCAAAAGTGCTACCTCCATATGCCGCTCCACCGGTCAATCCAATATCAATAAATCTAGAAACAAAAGTATGAGTATTCTCTGGAACAATATCTCTATGCCCAGTTGCCAGTGGCCCATAAGTTGATGAAGGACCATATGGATCAGTACCCGTGCTACCCGCTAAGATCGTTCCACTTAATGTAAGGTCTCCCCCAAAAACAGAAGTGCTAGCACCAACTATATCTCTTCCACCAATGGTACCTGAAACGAAGAAATTAATATCTTCGCCGATCGTTGTTATTAATGTCCCGTCATTTTCACCAATAATAACAGTGCCAGTTGCACCGACAGTATTATTCGGGGCATCTATCCACCAATCATCGTCTGCACCGGTGGAAGGTAGGTCAACACATACCCATTCCTGGGCCGAATCGTCCCACTGTGGTACTTGGCCGTCGGTACATGTTAACCCTGCAAGGGTATCACTATCCGTTAGATCAGTTAGATAATCCCCAATNTAAAGAAGAACGTCAATAAACCCTGGGTCACCTTGGTCTAGGGGATCGCCATCTGGCTTATTAACAGCGCGCTCTTGGAATAAAATTCCATTGTAATAGTCAAACGACCACCGCCTATCATCGAAACGCCCTATTTCAACGCCACTGGTATCATAAAGAATCGCACCGTAAATATTTACATCAGCAACCCCAGCATCTACTCCAAAAATAGGGGGTACACATTGCAACTTTCCTTCACTGTCAGCTAAAATAGCCCCATTAACAAATGCAGTATTAGGAAAAGTTACGATGTCAGCCTTGGGGTTGTTTGTTACCTCTACATAACCATCCCCACCACCAGCATCAGTGAGGTCTGGTAGCCTTGCATAATAACCGTGAAATCCGGCACCATCATTTGAAATATCTGGATCTTGTGGTGCATTGGCATTATATGACGTGCCTGGGATAGGAACTAGCTCAAGCCTTACATACTCAACTGTTGAATCAGTAATTGAACCTGCTGAAGTCGCACCAGCACCTCCATCTTCAACAGTTGAGCTGCCGATGGTAATATCAGTACGAGTTGCTAATGAAGGAATATCATTTGCAAATACTGTACCTGCAGCAACCGTAACATTTGAAGGGTACTTTTCATTTTGAAACCCTTCATTTCCTAGAGATCTAGAATGGGCCCTGCCAACGAGTTTTTTAAATGCAGCTTGAATTCTTGTTTGATCTGTAAGTGCCATTTTGTCCCTCTTACCAGCTAATATCTATTTGAGAAATGCCGCCAGTCCATGATTCTCTTGCTATTATTTTTACAACAATGCTATTGCCAACATCCACATACCTCGTGCCAAATTGCACTGTACTGTTGGATGGGATAGCGCTAACGCCAGAACCGTCAGCACACCCGTCACCATCTGCCCAATTATTATCAACAAATAACTTAGCTAAATCTAACCACCCCGTCCCTGGGAAACTTGGGCTATCATCTGGGAGTTTTATTAGTACATGAACCTCATCATTTCCATTTAAGTTTTCGGCCCCTCCTACTCCGGTAGGTACGATCGTCGAGTCGGCCAATGTTGAGCTGTTTTGAAGTGATATACCAAACTCAGCCACCTGAGCCGAGGTATTATTTACAAACCGCCTATAGAATGTCCGGGTTGTATTAGCGGTTATTCCTTGATAGTCGGCTGAGTTGGCAGGATAAGTTATTACAGTAAAATCCCCGTCAGTAATTCCTGTTGTGTCGCTTGTATTACTAGGTGAGGATAGCCTATCATTAAAACACATAAGCCCGTTACCCTCTGGCTGCCCGCTAGTAAGTAGCTCTTGCTGATCCCAGTCTCCTTCACCACCCGCGGGCAGATCCGTTTGATCATCATAATCAGTCCCATCTGCAGTAAGCCGCCAGTCTTCTGTTCTAAATCTTTCTACCTGGCCAGTATCTCCAGTCGAGGGATTATATAAAAGGCAACCATTCCATGATTCGGGCCCTTGATTTGTACATGGCACCCACCCGGCCGGCCCAAAGGTTGTATCATCAAATGGATGAACTACTGACATATCAACTGTCACATCTTCATTAAGATTCCATGTTGAAGCGCCGCCGGTGGGTTGAACAAATTTTACAACTTTTGAACCAGTGTCTGTATCAGCTGCGCCGGCGGGATTTGGTAACGCCTCTGAAGTAGCAGCTTGTAATTTTGAATTTACGTCCCAAGACTTAGCATCCCCTAAACTACTTCCATGATAAAAATGTCTAAAGGCACCGTTAACTGTATAAACATATGATAAGCTATCATTCCCTGAGGGATTCGTATGATATTCAACTCCAGACAGCCATCGGGTTGCCGTGTTGAATGATGGTATTGCTAATGATGTCCCGGTAACTGTCGGAGCTGTTGTATTATCATCAATTAACCATGTAATATAGTTTGTGTGTATGCCATTGGCAACCGCTGGGTGCCTATGAATAACTTTCACGAAGTTCCATCCAAGTCTCATATCTTCAGGAGCAATCTTAACTCTACAATATTCTCTATGAAAATATGTACATAATTCTTCNCCAGTATCAAAGTGTGCTGGTTCACATGGTCCAATTACAAATCCACTGTCATTTGAATTAAAAGAATTATGTGCAGCCAAATTATCAGATAAATCAGCTGATATATGGATTGGTGTGTCATGATCATTTAAGTAAAGTTCTAAAGTACCAGTTTCCCCCCTACCCCATGCCTCTGCAGGATAGTTTATATCACTTACTCCATCACCTAAGTCATCAAAATTAAGTCGAAACCTAAGCCATGGTCCAGAACCGGTACAACCAGACCACATAGCGCCTAACTGGAAATCATCTTCTGCTTCGGTCGGGCCGGATGCACCCCGAGTGTCCTCATCAATACCAGTGTATGTTGCATTAACCCCACCAGCGAAGACACCATTGTCACCTACAGCACTAAGTTTTCCTTCATGGCCAGTAGGCCCAGCAGAAGAAAAGTCTGTATCATCTACTGTTTCACCAAACCCAGTCCAGTTGCTATCAGGATCAGATGGCTCTGACAACATCACACTAAGCATAGTGTTGGCATCATCGGATGATCCAAAATTTTGATCATAGTCATGACGCGCTCCTCCTAAACAGTTAGCTAATGGTGCCGGAGGAGGTGCAAGCTGGCCAAGTACTTCATTAACTCTATCTAGTGCGCAGCCTAAAGGTGTATTTTCGTCCCAGTCAATGAATAGACCATCAGTAAACGTTTCATCTGTCTCACCTGGATCACATGCATCTACTGCACATGGGGCCCCTATAGTACTATATCCATACTTTACGACGCCATTTTGGTCAATAACTAGATTCCTGGCGCTGCTATCACCATTGAGTGATGGATCATATTCATATAATCCTTTAATCTTTAATGGGTCATCGCTACTATTACTTGGGTCAAATACAGTATCAGCCCATTCATGGCCTGAATTACTTGGTCGAATATGTACTGTTGCATCTGGTTGCTTCTTACCGAAACCAACTCTACGTGATTCAGAATCTAAGCTCAGAATGGGCCAGCCACTTTGGAGATTCCCAGTTGAAGATGTAGGCCCTAGAAAATTGGCCCACTCTGTAGTGCCTCCAGACGTCTGGTCCTGCATGGTCACATTACCAGAAACAAACAATTCCCCTTCATGAGATAAATCAACTTCTATTACTTGTCGTTCTGCATATAGTGTA
>PBIO01000005.1 GCA_002720865.1 Halobacteriovorax sp. | reverse complement strand
GCAAAACTTACATTTGAATCTCTGAACTCGTCTGCCATCGGAGGGTCTAAAATATGAACCGTCCTTAACAATATTTGAAGGTTTTTTAGGAAAACTACAATCTGATTTTGGGCAGCTACGATTCACGAGGGTAAATCTAAGCAAAAGCTGTACCAGTTAAACGAGGCTAGTCTTGGGAGTAAAGTTCATCACCACGGTTGTAGGTCAGTTTATAATTGATTAACTACTCAGTAATGACTTGGATGTTCATCAAGTAAGAGGTAAGTCTTTTTTCTTCAATAAGATATTCGGTTTCATCGCAGACAGCACTCATCTTTGTCGCATGCTCCGTTTCACAAGGATGATTATCTCGAACAATAAATTTGCATTCCCCATCATGCTCTTTTCTTCCTACGATAAGACTTGCGTGCGGTCCACAATAAGAGCCTAAGTCAAAATCAGGGTCGCCATACTCTTTAATGGTCTTAGATTCTATAAGCTCATCTAGGCTTTTTGATTTTTTCATTAATGCTGACTGACAGTAGCCTATAATTATAGGCTGAGGATTAGATTTTTGAGAGAAGAAATCAATAAAACTCTTCTTTAATTCAGTTCGATGAGTAGCCTCTATGATATCTTCAAAGCTAAAACTAGAGAATTTATGCCATTTAAGCTTTTTGATTTTATCACAAGTCTCAACAATCATTCGATGCACGAACTTGTGACCGTCAGTTTTAATCGGCTCTTTTGATAATTTACTAATAAAACCATCTAATTTTTCTTTGTTTTCCTCAATTAAGTTTTCTTTGATCTTTAGGTAACCCTCATCATTAAAAATAGTTTTCTCCACATCTTTTTTACCAAAAGCATTTGCGTAGAGGGCATAGATTTTACCTAGGGCCATCATATCTTTGATAAGTTTATCGTCCGTCAACTGCTCAAGAAGCGGGACCCCACCTTTAACAGAGCAGTAGTCCTTTTTCATTTTCATAAGATTTAAAAGTGCTTCGGCACCACCAGATTCAAAATAGAACATCCGATCCTTATCTTTACCTCGCATGAATTTTCTTTCTAAGCTCATCCCATAATCAGAGGCCAGTGCTAAATAACTTGTTAGCAACAGTTCA
Organism: Halobacteriovorax sp.; assembly: GCA_002720865.1. Taxonomy (GTDB): domain Bacteria; phylum Bdellovibrionota; class Bacteriovoracia; order Bacteriovoracales; family Bacteriovoracaceae. Next base: position 104,590 of record PBIO01000005.1, on the reverse strand, counting down.
TCCGAATTTGCGAACCCATTAGATCTTTCCCAGGCATCATTGGCCATACTTATAGTGTTTGCATAACAGGTGCCTGTATTTGCGTCTTGAAGGCTAATCTTAATTCCATCCATTGATTGATCTTTTTCTCTAAAATCGAATTCTTTACACTCATTGGCGTAGCCTTGAGTAGAGAATATAAAAATTAATATGATGAGAAATAGCCTATTCATTCATTTCCAGTTAAATTTTTTGAAAACAAGATTGGAGTTAATAGATTAGTGTTTTCATAGGGAACTGATCGGATAAAATGTCTATTCCCTAAATCTTTAGATACTAAAGCGGATTACTCGGAGACTTTCCTAACTTCGTGTATCTGGCAGCCGAAACGAGGGTTTATATTGAGTCTTCCCTCAGCTCGTTTGCCAAGTCCTTTGGCGATAACAGTTTTATTCTCATAGTCGACCTTATAATTGGCCATTATTTGAGATTCTTTAGTTACCTCATCGCAAAACTCTTTGCTTTGATTAGCTATAAAAAGGCAGGAGCACATCTCTTTAGCAAGGCCCATAGAAGGAGCTTCATTGTATTTGCATGAAGTAAAAAACATTAAGCAAAGGGCAAATAGGAAAAGCTTTTTCATAAGAAAACTCCTCCTTTTTTTCTTTTATGTTTTGATGGATTAAAATCTAATCCCATGGCATCAAATAAGAGCTTGTACATCTTATCTCTTTTGACTTTTTCTTTGGGTTTTCTGCCATCCGATCCCATTCTTAAAATTATCATGTTTAAGCTAGGGATCACTCCCATCGTCTGACCCCTGAAGCCCATGGCCTGATAAATATCTTCTGGGGCGTGAGGGTAAGGTCTATGCTTATTCATAGGAAGCTTTTTGTTTAACCACCAATAACTTCCGTAGGATTCAATATTAAGCCTTCTTTGCCCGCGTTCTCTTTTGGGTTTATAAAGGGCAGGGGAAATTCTTTGGGTTGACCATTTAACCCAATCTTTAGGTAAGAGCTGTTCACCATTCCAGTTACCATTATTAAGCATTAGGAGACCAAGTTTGGCATAATCTCTTGCCGTTCCCCAGCCTCCGCTTCCACCTAGAAAGGTGCCAGATAAATCTTGTTCAAAGTGAATACTCTTCATTCCTAATTTATCAAAGAGCTCGGTCCACGGAAAAGAATTATATATTTCTTTATTTTTTATGGCCTTCTTAAGTATTCCCATCGCTAGGATAGGCTCGTGAGTTCCATAGTTAAACTGAGTACCGGGTTTATGCTTCATCTTTCTCTTAGCAATACTCGAAGCCACGTCTATCCGGTTGCCCTCGGAATAATAAACATAAATTGAATCGCTTAATATTATATTGAGGGGATGCTCTTCATAAAACCTAAAGCCACTGGCCATATTAAGGACATGGTGAAGCTTTATATTTTTAGCTTTTTTTCTATTGGTTTCTGGGTAGTATTGGTGGACATAATCATCGAGCTTAACAATATCTTTTTTGATGGCAATACCCATTAGGATATTCGTTAGAGATTTTGAAAAAGACCAAAACATATGCTTTTTGTCTGGATGGTGTCCTCGGTCGTAGGCTTCATAGACGATATAGCCGTCTTTAATTATTAGAAAGGCATCGGTTTTATACTTAACATTTTTTGCCCAAATATAATCAGTTAAAAGCTTAAACTTCTGTTTATCGACACCTAATGCTTCTAGAGGTTTTTTCTTCCAACTGCTAGTGGGCCAATAATCTTGCATAGGAGCGGCTTTAACGTTGCTCTGTAGAAGAATGAGAATAAAAAACGCCCAATATTTCATGGGCGTAATTTATGATAAAGAAATGCATGGTTCAAGCCGTAAGGCCTAGTTTACATAGACTCTAAGTACTAGAATTCATTGAAATAAGAGACCTTTCCATTGCCTTCTTTATTGAGGATCCAATGGGAGATTTTTCGTCCCTTTTTATCCTTAGGTGTAACAACATTGTACTTAGAATACATATCATTAAGTACTTTTTTGCTCATAGGACAGCTATAACTAGCATTTAGCCTTTTTAGGGACTTCTTAAACTTCTTAAGGCCTTTTTTTGTGGCAAACTTAGAGCAGTTAATACTTTCGTCCATGGATGCATCTATATAGTTTTTAAAGTCGATTGGGTTATCCTTTTGAACTTCCCATTTACCCGACTCACATTTGATATAGGGACCGATGTTGTGCTGACTTCCTAAGATATCATCACGTTTTTGAAGCATATGGTTCCAAAAACGCATACCATTGAAGTTCGCACTTAAGTCCGCATAGGCGAACACACCGGTAGCGAAAATATTCCCCCCCAGGAATGTTTTCTCCCTAGCGATTCCTTTCTTAAGGACTCGTCTAAGATTCTTATTTTTTAGATAGTAATTTTTAAAATAAATCTGCCCCATCCCAAACATATGCTCTAGCTTGTCTGTACCAACTACATGATCACCAATTCGAATCATAGGAGTTAAGGCTAAAGGTGAGTCGGCAGCACTCTTTTTACCCATTAGGTAACCATTGAAGATGCTCCATTCTTTATAAACAGATTCCTTAAGACCAATCATTCTTTTAGAAACATATTCCTCATGAAGGATTTCTTTAACCAGAATTCCTTTTGTATGGTTAGCAAAATACTTTGTAAGCTCTTTATATAAACGCTTTTCACTTTTAATTGAGCTATCACAATGACCTTCATCATTAAGCTTTTGAGTAGCTTCTTCAATATATGAATTTGAAAGCTGATTTATAGTTAGGGAAATGTCCTCGGTATGGCCTTCTCTGTTTGTATAATGATCAGCTTCACCAGCGATAAGTTCGCAGCTTAAAGTTAAGAAAAATAAGGTTAGTAGTACTTTCATTTTTTCTCCCAGATAACTGAGACTTTTTTAGCATAAAAAGGGATGTTTGTGTTGCGTAGCGTTGACAGAATAGTCGGTTTTTTGTCAGGCCTAAACGAAGTGATTTAAGAAATAAAAAAGCCTCCATACGGAGGCTTTTACTTAGTAATCCTTTACTCTCTCTTCTCTATTAATCGATTAGTTTTTTAAGCTCTTTTACTTTCTTAATTTTAAAAACTTTTTCGTCTCCACCAGAGTTAGATACTCTATTGCTAACTTGGCAAAATTGGTTTGGTGATCTGATATAATCTCTTGCACCTTGAATTAGAATACCAAGAACCTCACCTGTGTTTTCATCAAAGACTGGTGATCCTGAGTTCCCACCGTAAGTGTCTAGGTTGGCATAGAAAAAGTTAATTCTTTTCTTAGTAACTTTAGCACCGCCGGCGATTTTAAGTGGTAGTCCAGAAGGATGTCCAATTACAGCAATCTCTGTTCCTGTTTTAGGATTTCCTTTCATTTTTAATTTAAGTGGTGTTCTACCTTCAACTTTTCTATCAAGCTTAACAATGGCGTAATCTTTAGTGGCAAAGATACCCATAGTAAGCTTTTGACCGATAACTTGCTTACAAGAATAAACATCTTTCTTAGCTATCTTGTCTTTATCAGAAGTATATCCAAATACCCATTTATGACCAGAGCAATCGGCAGCTGAAGTTACACAGTGACCAGCNGTGACTAAAAGATCTTTAGCTACTAAGAATCCTGTACATCTTGGAAGAGTGTACTGCTCAGAAAATCTTTCTGATTTACAGATTCCCATATCTCTAAGAGTTCTTTTTGGAAAACCATAGTACTCACTATCTAGGCTATGAAGTTTACTGTTTTTTACTTGTCCGGCGACACTAGAAGCTAAATTAACTAGCTGGGCATCATGGTGGTTGGCCACATCCTGACGATCATCTGATCCGTAAATTACTTTATTTTGGTCAATTTTTGCGTTGGCCACATTGGCCGTTAGTCCTGCGATTAATAGGGCCTTGGTGGCCACTAGAGCTAGTTTTGGCATTCTCATTTGTCCCCCTGGATAATTGAATGTGGGGTGAACTTACCTTGAAATGCTACCCTGCGCAATTGCTAGGGTAGGATTTACACTGAGCATTAAGTGTATGAAATTACACTCTTTGTTGATGAGTTTGGACGATCTTCTCGCAAAGGGCCTGAGTATTCATGGCCGTTAACTCCCCAGGTTCAACAATATTTTCAAGGACATTAGGGAGCATTTGTACATCTTCGCTTAGTATTGGAAGTTTATTGGCCCCAACCTCGTCGACTTTACCAATAGGGGTAAAGTGTGGGGTGGTTTTTAGAACTTCTGGACTATGGTTTATAAGTTTATGAATTGCATTTAGAACATCTATAAAGGAGTCGAGCTCCTTTTTAGAAAATGATTCTGTCGGCTCAATCATCATCCCAAGAACTTCTGGAAAGGCTACGGTCGGTGCGTGAAGACCAAAATCTAAAAAGAGTTTTCCGATTTTAGCTATGGCCTGGGCCTTAGGTGTTCCAGCAGCTTCAATGGCCGCAAAAGTTTCAGGCTTAATGGTTAAAATAAACTCATGCATTCTTGGAACATCTTCTGTTCCTGCAGGTAAAGTTGGATAGGTATCTTTAATTTTTTCATAAAGATACTTTGCACTTAGAACGGCAACCGCTGCCATTTTTCTTGTGCCCTCGCTTCCTAATGCTTTTAGGTAAGTATAGCATCTCATTTTATGGGCAAAGTTTCCGTAGTGACGGTGAAAAGAACCAATAGATTTTTCTGGCCTAATAGTTTTATAAGTATCGCCTTCTTTTACTACCTGAATTCCAGGTAAGAATGGGATAAGTTTTTCACTAACGGCCACAATGGCGTCACCTGGGCCCCCACCACCATGGGGAATGGTCCAAGTTTTATGAAGGTTATTATGGACGGCATCTACACCAAGTTTTCCTAGATCAACCCAGCTAGCGATGGCATTCATATTTGCCCCATCCATGTACACAAGTCCGTCAACGGAGTGAATAAGATCGGCCATGTCTTTGAAGCGTTCTTCAAAAATACCACTTGTGTTGGGATTAGTTACCATGATGCCGGCAATACGATCGCTATAAGTTGAAACCATTTCTTCTAATTGAGAAAAATTGATTTGTCCTCGCTCGTCCGCTTCTATTGTTACAATGCCAATCGTTTCCCCATTAACTTTTTTAGATTCAAACCCTGCCATTGTCGCTGTGGCTGGATTAGTTCCATGGGCACTTCTAGGTATTAGAATGATATTTTTCTTTTCAGCATTACCTTTAGATTGATGATAGGCCTGAAAGAGTTTTAGACCAACGAGTTCTCCTTGTGCTCCTGCTACAGGTTGAGTCGTGAGTCCTGGCAGACCAGTAATGGTTTTAAAGATCTCCTGGGTTTCATAAAGAATACGAAGAGAGCCCTGAGCGTACTCATCAGGGCATTCCGGATGTAGGTCTGTGATGCCTGGAAGTCCAGCAGCATAATCATTTATATAAGGATTGTACTTCATCGTACATGACCCAAGGGGATAGATATTATCATCTGGGCTTACATTCTGTTTTCCAAGGTCATCATAAAACTTTTTTAGTTCTTCTTCTTTAAAGTTGGGAAGATTGACGGCATCAGCTCTAAGGTATTCTTTTTTAAGTTCAGGTAAAGTTGTTTCTGCCCCACGGCTGAAGACAGCACTAAAGAGATTTTCAAGTTCCTGTAACTCATCATCACCTTGAATATCAGTTGTCGTTACAAGGAGATGTTTTTCGCCGACAAAGGCCCCAGGAATAATATTTAGTTCACGGGACTTAATTTTCAATTCTTCGATATTTTCTATCTCTAGAGTAAAAGAATTAAAAAAGCTTGAATCATAGGCAAGCTTTACTCCTTCAAAAGAAGTTAGCTTTTTGGCCATGCTTAATGCGTTTTCTCTGGCCGTTTTCACGGCAGCTTTCATCCCTTCTTCGCCGCGGGCAAGTATGGCGGCGCCAGCAAGAGTTGCTAGGAAAGATTGATTTGAGCAAATATTGGAAGTGGCTTTTTCTCTTCTAATATGTTGCTCTCTCGTTGAAAGAATCATGGCCAATGCTTCTTTGCCTGAGTTGTCTTTAGCTTTTCCAATATATCTTCCAGCTGTTTGCCGAATTGAAAGCTTATCTTCTTGATTAAAACGAATACCAAAAATACCAAGTCCCGGTCCACCATAGTTAGGTCCAATGGCCAAGCCTTGGCCTTCGCCTACAATCATATTGGCGCCTTTAGCTCCCCAGTTTACTGGTGGAGTTAAGCCTCCGGTACTTAAAAGCATGGGATCAATTACACCAATGGCAAGTAGGTCCTTTTCGTGAACTAAATTAGTTAATCCATGAACGTCTTCAAGAGTTCCATTGGTATTTTTTTGAGAATAAATAACCGCTGCTACATCATCCCTTGATTCCATTTCTTTTCTTAGAATGGTTTGATCAAGGAGACCTGTTTTATCATCAAGTGGTATTTCTATAAACTTTAACTTTGTATGAGCCGCTTGAGTGTGAAGGACTTCCATATCCCCGCGATAAATTCCCTTTGAAACTAAAACAGTTGTGGTATTTCTTTTGATTCTTAAGGCCGTATTAGCCGCTTCATATAGGCATGTTGACCTTTCATAAAAGCTAGCGTTGATGGCCTCAAAGCCAGTAAGCTTAGAAAGGGTGCTAGCATAAAGCCATAAGGTTTGAAGAGTACCCTGGCTTCTTTCTGGTTGGTAAGGAGTATAGGCCGTGGTTAGACCTCTTATATTACAAACATAAGGAACTAAGTCTGGAACCTTATAAGTTTCAAGACCTTCTCCAAGAAAATGTGTGGTGATCTTATTTTGTCCAGCTACATTTTCCACATGCTCGACAAGCTCTTCATACTTTAGATGAGGACCAAAATCTGGTGTCGATGGGAATTTAACATTATCTGAAATATGGGAGAAAAGATCTTCCAGCTTTTGTGCTCCAATGGCCTCTAGCATCTGAGAGATTTCATCATCACTTGCACTTATATAAAATTCTTTTAGTTCACGCTCTAATTCATTAGGATTATAAGGTAGACGCTCAAGGGGATTTCCCATCTTTTGCTCCGAGTAAAAAGACTTTAATTAAACCAATTTTTACCATGATTGCTGGCCTTTTATCTAGTAGAATTCCCTTATGCAAGACGTTCTTTATACAAAATTTGGGCAGGAGCCACCGATTGAAATTAGGCCTCTATTTAATGAGATAAGGGAGCTGCCTGATTCACCGGAAGAGGGTTTATATTGGGATGGTAAAGAGCTTAAATTCCATTGGTATGACGAGCATCATCAAATTGAACGAGAAGTCTATTTTAACTTTAGGGAGACCTTATCTGACCTACAAAAAAAATTAGGTCCACCTCCAAAAGAGCTTTTGGGACGGGCCCTTGGTAAAGGGGAAAGCTTAGAAGTTTGGGATATAAGCGGCGGAACAGGCAGGGACGCTTTAAGCTTTTATCACTGGGGCCATAAAGTAAAAGTCTTTGAAAGACATCCAATTATTGCTGCCTTGTTAATAAATGCCCTAAGGCTTGAGCCCAGAATGATAGAGAGGTTTGAAGTCGTTTATGGAAGTGCCCACGAGCTTAACCATATTGAAACTCCAGAGGTTATTTATTACGACCCCATGTATCCTGAAGAGATAAAAAAATCTAGACCCAGAAAAGAGATGGCCTTGTTTAAGGTCTTAACTAATGGAGATAGTGATCAAGAAACTGTATTGGATTGGGCATTGAATTCTGGGGCAAAAAGAATTATTCTCAAAAGACCAATTAAAGCCTCTGAGTGTTCACCAAAACCTACTGCAAGCTTCAAGGGAAAAACCATACGTTTTGATCTTTGGCAGAGGGGCTAATGAAGAAAATTTTAGTAGTTGGAAGTAGCTGTACGGGCAAGACTAGTACGGCCCGATTAATTGAAAAAGAACTGGGTATACCGTTTACCGATATGGATGATCTTTTTTGGAAACCAAATTGGGGAGAGTCAAGCGAGGAAGAGCTTCGCCTTAAAATGACAAAGGCTACAGATGCAGAGTCTTGGGTTATGTCTGGAAACTTTAGACGAACAAACGATATTACTTGGGCCCGAGCAGATGCCATTGTATGGCTAAATCTTCCTTTTCCAGTCGTGCTTAGACAGGCCATATATAGAACCTTAAAAAGAATTTTAACAAAAGAGAGCATTTGCAATGGAAATAGGGAAACTTTCTCAAAAGTTTTCTTTTCAAGATCCAGTATTCTTATGTGGGTCTTTAGAACCTATCCCACAATGTTTGAAAGATATAAAGAAGTGCAAAAGAAGCCACTTTATAAAACTTATAAGTTTTTTGAATTTCATGATCACTATGAAGTAAGGAATTGGATCAATTCACTTAAGGAACAAGCAAAAGTTTAGTGGAGTTTTCCTCAATCCAAGTCCAGTTCATAGAGGCGGGTCTATATTCTAAATTTAGGAACATATTTATTTGATCGTCATAAAAATCAGAGAGAATATTTCCTGAATTACCTGAGGGAAGGACACCTTGAGCAGACCTAGGTTTAGCAAAGTCAATAAGCCTTCTAACGCTTGGACCTAGGGTTATATTAAAATTAAAGTCTGACCTGCTATTGCTCATATTATCTATTTGAAAAAAGCCACCGCCGGCCGGAAAAGGTCCGCGATTAAAGAATTTATCCAAAGGCTTCTTTTTACCGAATGGATGAGGGTAGGTTAGGGTATGCAGCTTCCCCCATTGCCATTGTTTTGGATCTTCTCCAAAGTCTTTAGCTAGACTGGCCACTGTTTCATAGAAGCTATTTTCTAAAATGGTGTCTGCATCTTCAACCTCTGGAGTTTTAATATTATCCCACCAGCCTGAGTTTTTATTTCTTAAAAGTGACTTATAAAAATGCCAGATATCTGCGGTTCTTGAAAATGATTTATATCTCTCTAAGCCTAATTCATCGATAACTACATTTTTAATTATATGAACGCTCCAAAGATGATAAATAGTACTCCCGAGATTATCTCTATCGCTTACTCCGTCCCAGTTCTGAATAATTTTATAAGCCTCTTTTTCTAGTCGGTTTCTTGGTTTTACATCGGATAATAAAAGAGGCTTCATCCAATTAGCCGTTTGGACAAACTGATCCGTTTGAAGCTTTCTCATGCTAGTGAGGTTCCAATCATCTTTTCTTTCTAATTGTTCGACTATTCTCTCATAGCGTTCCGAGGCCTGATAATATCCGGGGATATAGTGAGGTCCTGAGTAAATAGGAGCGTAGTTAGCAGAGGCAATAAAGCCATTGCTTGGATTAATAAGGCCTGGATTCTCTCTGGTATCTAAATAACCGGGATAATCGTCTCTACCATGCCAGCCTTCTAAGATAGTTTTACTATTTTTCCCAAATGGTCTTTTCGGAATGAGGGCCATAATTTTCCATGCGATATTTCCCTCACTATCGGCCCAGCTTAGGTTCAAACCAGGAGAGCCTCCAAAAGAAACAGCCTTGTTAAAGTCTGCAGTATTTTTAGCTTTCGTTAAAAGGTACAAAGCTCTTACGGTGTCATTTTTAGGATGATGAAATGACCATTTGATAGAAAGATTTTTTTCTTTTACTCCAAAGTCGGTATAGTCCAGTAGAGGCCCATGGGGGGTGATTTTTAAGTCAAAATTATAATCTTTAGACCCTTTAATTTTTATAGTTTGTTTTTCAGTTTTTAAAGCCACCCAATTATTTTTATACATAACTTTATCATCTTTAATCTTTTCAAAATAAAGATCTAGATCATCAACTTCTGCCATGGTCACGGCCCAGCCGGCGTCTTTGTTATGCCCCATTGGGGTATAATTAGAAAGAGGAACATAATGACCGTAAAGTTCGTATTTCGGGGTTTTAATATGAGCCTCATACCAAATTCCTGGTAGGCTAAAGGCCACATGGGGATCATTACATAATAGTGGTTTTCCAGAGGCGGATTTATTCCCAGAGACAACCCAGCTGTTTGAGCCATGAAATAATCCAAAATTATTTTCAAGGCCTTCTATGGCCTCTCTTATATTTTTAAAAAGGCTTGTTTCTACTCTTGGTAAGATTGTGTTTCTATCGTTTTTAGTTTCAATAAAGAGTTCATCTAGCTTCTCTTTACTTAGTTCATCCAATAAGTCCGTATGGAGTGGATCAACCAATAAGGCTTCAGCAAATGATAAGGCCATATAACCACTAACGGCGATACTGTCTTCTAAGGTAAAGGGCTCTGGCTTGATCCCGAGAAGGTGAAACTCCAGTGGAAGGGGCATAGTTTTGATAAAAGTATTAACTCCTTCTAAAAAAGCATTGGTCTCGTTTTTTAAATCCGAAGGCCAAGAATCATAATTTCTTTTTATTATTTCCTTGGCCGTAGTTTTAAGCCTTAAACTTCTTAACAAAATATCCGTCTTCAAAAGCTCTTCGCCTAAAACTTCAGAAAGGCGTCCACTACCTATTCTTCTAAGTAGCTCCATTTGAAACAAGCGGTCACTTGCTTGCATGAATCCGAGGGCACGGTGAGCGTCAATATTATTGCTAGCCTCTATATGGGGCACACCAAATTCATCTCTGTACACTGTGACTTCAGAGCCCAATCCTTTTAATTCTTCTTTTCCAGTTACGGCCGGTAAAGTTGAATAGAGAAAGTGAAGTGAAAGAAAAAAGAGGGCAATAATGCCAAGGAATAGGGACATGAGATATTTCATGTCCCAGATTATAGGATTCTTAGGCGGCGAGAGCCATCTTTTCTTGTACTTTATTGGCCTTAGAGATGGCCTTGATGAGACGCTTCATTTTGATTCGGTCCCAATAGCTTTCATAGATAAACTTTACGCCCATGCCCATACTTCCTCCAAAGGCGTGAGAGCTAACCTTTTCAGCTTTAATACTTAAATGTACGTCTTCAAAGCTTAGGTTCACCATCATATGCTGTTCATCTTCAACGATTCCCATATGATTAATAAAAGCACCTGATAAGCTAATATTTAGGACGTATGCGTCTTCTAACTTATTTGGATTGATGATGCTAAAAGTACAAGGAAAAGGAATATTAAATCTTCTATGGTGTTCCCACCAGCGAACATCTTTATCAAAGAAAGGTTTCCTTACATGAGGCAGGGCAAAGTAAATAATCATAAAGACATTGGCCCCGAGAAGAATAAGGGATCCAAGAAATGGAGCTTCTGATAAATAGGGCCAGCTAAATTTTTCATAAGTGAGATGAATATAAATGCTATATGCCTGGATTCCTACAAAGAGTGGATAAGACCATTTCTTAACAGAAAGTAAGGCCAGACCAGCGATGGGAAACAGAAACCAGAAATGAAAGACATCCTCTGCACCTCGTACGGCCATAATATTGGTAACCACTGTGGGCCAATCAAATCCTGTGGACATCTTAAAATAGAGCATTTTAAAAATGGGTTCAATTAAGTGAAGTACACCTAGTACGATGAATACAAGTGGTTTCTTTTTCATGCTGACCTCTCACTTTGAATTGAAGATATTATAGCATAGCTTGTTTTCACTCAAGTTATTTCAGTAGCTTAGCCATCTAAAAACCTCAACTATATTACTCGGGCCGTAGACATCTTATAGGCCAAAAGGTAGAAATCTTTAAGAATATCAGCGCGTTGGGTCATAAATGGAGGTCCAGTGAAACACTTTTTAGTCATTTTGTCTCTTGTCGCAAGCTTAGGAGCCATGGCCAGTGAATCTCTCTTAGGGTTTAAAACTCGCTTTAGATTGATTCGAGATGAAGAGTCTAGAGCTATTCGAATCATAGATAGAAGCCTTCATACAAAATTAAGTTTTTCCAAATTTTCACAAACCTATCACGATTGGTTCATAAGCGAGTCCCCAAGTTTATTGGAAGGGACACAATTTTTAAGCCCAGAAGCAGAAATTGAATCGAGAGAGTTAAATAGAGAATTAAAACAAATTTTAGAAGAAGTTCGAAAGTTTAAACTACAAAAACTTATTTTAAGTAATAGCTTTTTGAAGGTTAATAAGTTTTTAACAGAAGAGTTTAAAAAAGTATCTACTGTAGGTTTTAGAACTGTCTCAAATCTTGAGAACACTACTTTCTTTTTTCAAAATAAGCAGTATAGAAAAATAGAAGAAAGTGCAAAGAAGGTCGTGGCCAAGTACTTCCCTGGGGAAATAGATGAAAGAGTTATGATCTATTTGGTTGAAAGGTATATCGGATTTTTAAAAGATTCTAGAACCTATCACCAGTCCATACTGCTTCATTATTTAACGAACTTTCCTCCTTCTGAGCTCGGAATGACAGAAGAGGAAGTGGGTATGGCCATCAGTTCAATTTTAGAAGGAGATATTAAAAAGCATAATATTATAAGTCGAAGAAGATTAAAAAAGAATTGGAATACCTATGGTCTTAAAAAGCTTAAGGAGATTCAAAAAGAAAGTATAGAAAGGGCGGTAAAGTTTAGAGAAAGGTATAGCAAGACTCCTTTTTTTGCTAATCCCTTCTTTGCGCAAACACAAACGGCCAGAGGCGAAGACGTTTGGATCAGCCCTTATTTTCAAAACAAAGCCCTAGATAATAGCCCTTCATTAATTTTTGATTATTCAAGACCAGAATTCGTCTACAAAAGTCGACGTTATTATGAGCTAATTTTATTTGCAAGCTCACAAGATAAGAGACCTAATAGAGTTAAAAAATACTTTACTCATTTAATGTACAGAAGACAGATGCTTAAGGAAGGCTTACTCTACGGATTCTATGAATCTCGTGGTGATTCGCAAATGACAAAAAAGCTCATCAAACAAAGCTTGAATCCACTTGAAACTTTATTTGAGATTCCTTTTTAAATCATTTTCTTTGCGTTACGTATGCCAATAATAGCCTCTGCTATTACCCAGATCTGGCTAATAAAGAGAATTATCCCAATCGTGGTTAGAAACCAGTTTTGTGCACTAACATAAAGCTTTATATTCATGCTAAGACCAAGACTTGTTATTAAAATAACAAAGGCTGCCGGTAAAATAAAAGGAATATGATTAAGCTTATTCTTAATCATATAGACGGAAATCAAAATCAAAGTTAATCCCGCAAGCATTTGGTTGGTTGCTCCAAATAATGGCCAAAGATATAGTCCACCTTTACCTCCCTTATTTGTAAGCATTAATAAAAACGCTGATCCAACAGCGATGGACGAGCCTACATATCTATTTTCTAGAGTCTTAATTTTTAAGGCGGCTCCAAACTCAGCAATAATATATCGCTGAATCCTGCAGGCCGTATCAAGGCTCGTGGCCGCAAAAGAAATAATGAGAACCGCGATTACGGTTTGACTAACATCTTCTGGTATTCCAAGACCGGCCACAAATTTTCCTGCGCCTAGGACAAAGGCACTAATTTTAGCGGATAAGCCATTTGCCGCATTCCAGTTGGCGTAGTGGGAGTGCCACTGCTCTTGTGAAGCAAAGCCCGCAGTTACGGCAAGTGTTGCCAAAAGGGCCAAGAGTCCTTCCCCGAGCATACTGCCATAGCCAATTGGTTTAGCATCCTTCCATGTGGCCACTTGTTTTGATGTCGTTCCACTACTAACTAGGCCATGAAAGCCGCTGATAGCCCCGCAGGCAATGGTAATAAATAAATAGGGAAACCAATCTGGAGAGCCTTCTGCTCCAAAGTTAGTCATAGGGGCTACGACTTCAGGTCTTGTGATAAAAAGGCCTAAGATCATAAGGGTTAGGCCAACCGTCAATTGATGGGAGTTAATATAGTCCCTCGGTTGCAATAGGGCCCAAACTGGTAAGATTGAGGCGATAAAACTATACATAAGCAAGAAAACAATCCAGGCCATAAGCTCGTGTTCACCAAACATACCTGAGAGACTGATGGGGTACTTTGTACCAAGTACAATCATAATTAAAAGGGTTGCCTGGGCCAAGATAGAGGGGAGAGTCAGACTGCCTCCCTTCTTGTTAATAAAATAACCCATGGCCAGAGCAATAAAGATCTCAAAGTTGACAGGTAAGACGGCCCCTGGAAATTTGATGAAGAGATTGGCAATGACTAAGGCAAAAACGGCGATGACCATCCAGACCAGGAAAAAAATTATAATTAAAAAAAGTGTTTGAACTCTTTTTCCTAGTAACTTCTCGGCCACAAAGGCGATTGAGTTTCCTTTATGTTTCATGGAAATAAATAGAGCGCCAAAGTCATGGCAAGCCCCCATAAAAATGACACCAAAGACGATCCAAAGAAGTGCAGGAAGCCAGCCCCAGATGGCCGCCACGGCCGGACCGACGATTGGAGCAGCTCCGGCAATTGAACTAAAGTGATGACCTACCAGGATATTCTTGCTCGTAGGTATATAATCAACCTCATCTCTTTGAGTATGGGCCGGGGTTTGTCCTTCGATTTCGGCCAGTTTAAAAACCTTAGTGGCCAAATACCTAGCGTAGAATCTATATGCCAATAAAAAGGCAATAATACCGATTAAACCTAAAACCGCCGCGTTCATGCATTTTCCCCTTGGTTGGATCGAACTATTATTAGATAATAAAGCTAATGAAATTTCAAAAAATCTCTTTTCTTCTATTTTTTATGACTACTTGTGTCTTCTCTCCAGGAGTCCAAGGAAAGGATTATATCTGTTCGTTTAAAGTTTCTGGGCAGGTAGAAAAATTCAATTTTAATGTAGTCAAAAACCAAAAAGGAACCGGGGGAAGTTTTAATGACTTCACTTATTTTATGGCCATTAAAAATAAGCTAATCTCCGTGAAAGTTCAGGACACAAAAACGGCCTCCCAGGTGCAGTCAGAATTTTCAATTAGAAGAGATACAATAGAGCTTTCTCAAACTCCTGGGTGGGATTTAACTTGCGTTGTCGATCGTGAAATTCCTGAAGTCGTAGTAACTCCCAAGCCAGTAGTCTTAAAGCTTGATGAGGAAACACCTCTAGAAAAATTTCAGGCAGATATTAGCTTTACAGCAACAAGTGCAATGAAGGTTAAGTACAATCTGCTAACAGCAAAACAAAGAATGCGTTCTATTATTTTTCAAAAGGGAAGACTTTTTACGACGGATGATGACGTAAAAAGAGACCTTAATGGAAACTGGTGCATCCTTCAAGTGCAACTGGAGCTAGATCAAGACACCATGATTAAAGAAGGACATAATTGGCAAACGGTGCAGTATAAAACTTTAAATAATAGCTCCAGTCATACGGTTTACGCCTATAGTTTTATAGATCCTGCCCAAGGAAAAGTTAGTCAAAGGTTCAAACGTTACGTTCCTTTTAACTTGGCCTGTCAGATCAAAAAAGGTGAAGTTTTTAATCAAAAAATGTGGAGACAAATCACGGGTGATAGGATTAAGCTTTATTATAATCCCTAAGGAGAGCTAATGAAGACTTTACTATTAAGCTTATTTTTTGTTTGTACTACGGCCAATGCGAATCTTTTTCTTCCCGCATGTTATAATTACTCTAGTGGCACCGACGCTGTTAGTTATAGTTACCAATCTTGTGTGAATAATAATTTTAGGGCCATTGATAGAGCGACTAGAGGAAATACTTTCTTTCAGTATTGCTCTAATCTTGGAAACCAGGTTTCATATTTCTTTATTAGCTGTATTCAAAATAACTTTAGAGAAGTTGAGAGATCATTATCTGACAGAAATCTTTTTCTACAAAGATGTTCTAACTTTCGTCCTGACACTTTAGATTTTAGTTTCACTAGCTGTGTAAACTCAAATTGGAGAAGTGTGGAGAGAGCTTTTCGTAACTAGTCGTTGAACGATTTATAAAACTTCTTTGCCCGGTCGAGGACTTTTTTTGCATAAAGATCTGCTCTTCCATCGGGCTCACCATTATATCTTGCCAAGGCCCTGAAAAAGACGTCTTCAGGAGTCTTGTCGGTGCGCTCTTCCCAGAGCTGAGATTGTCTTCCCCAATATAATTTTAAAAGTAATGTCCCATAGGCCAAACTAAGTACTGGGTCAGTCTTTAGAATTTTCTTTTGATAGGCCTTACGTTCTTCCTCTGGCAAATGAAGAGTTCTTTTCCACAAAGGCATCCATTCAGGATCTACACAGGTATTAAAGATATTTTTCCAAAACTTAATGGTACTTAAGATAGCTCCAGTTTTTCCTCTTTCACCTAGCTGATCATGGACTTCAGTTAATCCAATATTGGTAAATTGAGTAAAGCCAACGGCACCAGTGGCGCTAGTGGCATTATTATTAAAACTGCTTTCCGTATGAATTAATGCTGTGAAGATATAAGGGTCTATATTAAAACAAGCGCAAGTATGCAGGATTTCTCTAGCTAGCATTCTATTATTAATAAGCTTTTGAGATCTTCCAACGGCCATTTTTTTTATATGGGCCGTTAACTGATCCTCAGTGGGCGCTTTTTCAAATAAAAGAGCCTTTGGTTCAAAGAACCTGCTAGGAACTCTAAAGCCTGGGTCACTGGCCTGTGCGAGACTTAAAATAGATGATACCGCCAAGCTGGCCAGTATAAGATTTTTGAACATAGGGAGTTTTAGAACTGACGGGGGATACCGTCAATTTAACTCCCCAGGATTGCAAAGTTTATAAGCGCTATGCGTTATAGGTTAAGGGGCTTTATAACAACATCTTCACTAGTTAGGCCCATTTCACCTAAATGACCCTCGAGTAGCCTGGCGGACTTAGTATTGGGTCCCCAAGTCATCTCACCCTTTTCTTCTAGTTCAAAGTCTAGTGTGCCTAGATAGGTTATTTCGCCAGGAGTGATTGTAAAATAAGCCCCTTTATCTGTTAGCTTATAGTAATAAAATGGCCCACAGTTAAGTTCTTCAAAACGAGCTTCTCCGGCCCCTAAGGGAAGAGCATAGTTAAAAGCACCTTCTTTTAGTGGAATAGCAAATCTTTTAGAGTCTTTAGTTATATAGAGCTGACATGATTTTCCTCTTTTTATCTTTCCATCGGTTTTTAAATCAATAGTTAAGAGGATTCCTGTTTTATTATTTTTTACACTAGAAAAATTTGAATTAAGAACTTGTTGCTTATTAGCGCAAGAAATTAGGAATAAACATAGAATAAGATAACGCATAAAAACTCCTTTTTTTAAGGAGTATCTTAGCTATTTTTTTCGCTGTCGAAAAGCTCACTAAAGCATAAAAGATTTAAATCTTTCTTAAACCTAATCCCGACTTTCATTCGTTTAAAATGAATACCGCCCTCAATAAAATCCATATGCCCAATATGGCAGATCTCTGCCTTTAAGGGGATCATAAGGTTGGATTGGCCTACTTTATGAATATGAATAATATCTCCGCTTTTAAAAAACTGCACTTCCGAAGGGCTTAAATTCAAAGCTAAACCATTTGGGGAGATATCATATATACTATGAATTAAATCGTAATCTTTACCGTTTCTAGTAAATGTTAATCTTGCAAAATGAGGGGAGCCCCAGCCAAAGAGAATTCTCTCTTCACCGCGCCTATCATAGAGGTTAACCTCGTTTGGAATATCTATTAGAATATGATCACCTAGGGGAAGAATATTGCCCTGTTTAAAGAGGATGCTTTTTTCTTTTCCTTTAAAATAGACGGTGGTGTTCTTATCTTTGAGATGATTAAAGTTTGATCCTTTTTGATGAAAATCTATCTGACCATTATCTAGATCTAAACTCCAGCTCACGGCCCTTTCCACAGTCTTTTCACCACCAGTTTCCCATATGGCCACAGGTGAGCCTTCAGATTGTATCTCTTCCAAAGTGCCTATGATTTCATTCCAGTCGCTGCTGGTTCTCAGTGCTTGATTTCCCATGGGCCAATGGTAGGCTTAGGTGAAATCTGAGTAAAAATTTTCGAATTTTCAAAGCCTTATAAGTCTTAAAAAAGCGAAAAACTGCCCACTATTTTTTGGTCTTTTTCTTCGCTGCTTTCTTTTTTGACTTCGCAGGGGCTTTCTTAGCCGTTTTTTTAGCCACTTTCTTTTTGGTCTCTTTCTTCTTAGTTTTCTTAGCCACTTTCTTTTTGGTTTCTTTCTTTTTGGCCGGGGCCTTGGTGACCTTATCTACGACTTTAGAAACTTTCTTAACGGCCTTCTTAGCAGCGGGATTAGTTTTGACAGTCTTTTCAGCTTTTTTGATAAACTCCTGACCTGTAGCGTAAAGTCTTTCCTGGGCATTTCCTTGCAAAGACTTGAGCTCATTGACTAGCTGGGCGTAAAACCCTTGGATTTTTTTCTTTTGAATATTAGTAGCGTTATCAAATTCATTTCTAAATGACCTATAAAGCTTGGTGTAACGCTCTTCGCTCAAAGCCTTGATCTGATCTAGGACCTTTTGGCACTTTACAATGACAGTTTGAGGATCAAAGTTCTTACCTTTTTTATCTTTTTTCTTCTTATTTAAAAAATCTGGAAATGACATGGCCCTACCTTTTGTTAAAACTTATTTTATTGTAAAGTGAACTCCCTTTCAAAGCAATTAACCTATTGTTAGTAATGGGTATTTGCGGTAATTTTAACGCCAAACTGTAAAAGGAAAAAGAATGAAGAAACATCATGTATATGGAATAGGAAATGCACTCGTTGATATGGAAATTGAAGTCGAAACTGACTTTTTAGAGCAAAACGGGATTGAAAAAGGTGTTATGACTCTGGTTGAGGAAGAGCGCCAGCATGAACTTTTAAAAAAGGCTTCGGGACTTGTGCATAAAAGGTCCTGCGGAGGCTCTGCGGCAAATACTATGATCGCTATAAGCCATTTAGGTGGTCGAGGTTTCTATTCTTGTAAAGTCGCTAGCGATGAAACCGGTGACTTTTATTTTGCAGACCTGGTTGAATCTGGGGTGCAGACAAACCTACATGGTGAACGAGAAAGCGGTATTACTGGTAAATGCATGGTTTTTATTACACCGGATGCAGATAGAACCATGAACACTTTTCTTGGAATTACTCAGAACTTTTCAAACTTAGAAATTATTAAAGATGAGTTAGCCGATAGTGAATGGCTTTATATAGAGGGATATTTAGTTACTTCTCCAACGGGGAAAGCTGCTGCAATTGAAGCCTATAATCACGCCAAAGCCAACGGTGTTAAAACGGCTATTACTTTAAGTGACCCTGGGATGGTAGAATTCTTTGGTGATGGAATAAAGGAAATGATGGGTGACGGGGTTGATTTACTTTTTTGCAATGAAGATGAAGCCAAAAAATTTAGCTCCAAAGAAACTGTTGAAGAAGCATTAGAAGATTTAAAGAAAGTGGCTTCGACGATAGCCATTACAGAAGGCTCAAAAGGAGCTCTTTTGTTTGATGGAGAAAAAACCATTCGTATCGAGACCAAAAAAGTAAAGGCCATAGATACTAATGGAGCCGGGGATCTATTTGCGGGCTCATTTTTATACGCCCTTACTAATAATAACGATTTTAAGAAAGCCGGAGAATTAGCCTGTGCCTGTGCAAGCGAGCTTGTCACTCATTTCGGCGCTAGACTGAAAAGAGATAAATTAGAAACTATTAAATCGGTAGTATTGGATTAACTATGTCTTTAAGAATGACCATAAAAAAAATATTTTCAGAATCTAAAGTTGGCAGCACAGTTACGGCTGCTGGTTGGGTTAGGTCCGTTAGAAAAAATAAAACCTTTTGTTTTATTGTGCTTAACGATGGTTCCTGTCAGGATAATTTACAAGTGGTCATTAATGATGATGTTGCTGAATATGAAGCAATTAGCTCACTCCTAACTGGTTCAGCTATTGGTGTAACCGGTGAGGTTGTTGAATCCGGTGGTAAAGGGCAGTCCATTGAGCTTCAAGGAAAAGATATAACCATCTATGGTGAAGCTGATAATACCTATCCACTTCAGAAGAAGGGAACGTCCCTGGAGTTCTTAAGAGATAATGCTCACTTAAGAGTAAGAACGAATCTTTTTGGAGCTATCTTTAGAATAAGACACACCCTTGCCATGGCCACTCATAATTTCTTTCATGAGCAAGGTTATTATTATTTAAATTCACCAATCATAACAGGGCACGATGCAGAAGGTGCTGGTGAGATGTTTGGTGTTTCTATTTTTCATCCCGACAAAGCTCCTCGTAATGACAAAGGGGAAGTCGATTTTTCAAAAGATTATTTTGGAACTAATACCCACTTAGCAGTATCAGGTCAGCTTGAAGCAGAATGTCACGCAATGGGACTTGGAGGTGTTTATACTTTTGGTCCAACTTTTAGGTCTGAAAACTCTAATACGGCCAGACACCTAGCAGAGTTTTGGATGGTAGAGCCCGAGGTGGCTTTTGCTGATCTTGAAGACGTGGCAGATTTAGCCAGCCGTTATATCAAGAGGCTTATCAGTGAGGCTCTTGAAAAAAATAAAGCGGAACTTGATTTTTTAAAGCAATGGCGAAAATGGCAAAAGATTGAAGATGGCGATCATCAAAAAGTCTTAGAGCATGTAAGGGATAGTGAGTTTAAAAAGTTAACTTATACGGAAGCAATAGAAATCCTAGCCGCTAGTAATGAAAAATTTGAGTATAAACCTGAGTGGGGTGTTGAACTACAGACAGAACACGAAAGGTATTTAGCTGAAAAGCATTTTAATGTGCCAGTAATCGTTACTGATTACCCTAAGAGCTGCAAAGCTTTTTATATGAAACAAAATGAAAACGAAGAGTCTGGTAAGGAAACAGTTAGGGCCATGGATGTTTTAGTTCCAGGAGTCGGTGAAATTATTGGTGGTTCTCAGCGAGAGGACTCACTTTCAAAGTTAGAGTCTAGAATCGAAGAAATGGGAATGGATAAAGATGTTCTTTGGTGGTATTTAGATTTAAGAAAATATGGTTCTGTTCCCCATGCTGGTTTTGGTTTAGGTTTTGAAAGAGCTGTTATGTATGTGACCGGAATGAAAAATATTAGGGATGTTATTGCCTTCCCTAGAACACCAAAAAGCGCGGATTTTTAATGGCCGATATAAAAGCAAAAAGTATTGATAAACTTGAAACTTGGACACCCAAAGAGCTTAGAAAGCTTCGTATGGTGGCCAAGAACAGGATCGCTTCCCTGAGCTCTTCTAAAGAGCCAAAAGATTTACCCAAGAATCATCCACTCCACGATATGGAATCAGGTGAGATCAATGAGCTCTTGCTTAAAGTAGCGAAAATAGAAAAAGCTTAATTATACCTGAATTCGGTAGTTGATTCTCCGAGGCTAGATTTTTGGAGAGTTAAGTTAACAGGGATTCTGTCGGTTAGTGATTTTACGTGGGAGATAATTCCAATTTGTTTTCCACGATTTTGAATATTCATTAAAACTTCCAAAACATCATCAATACTATCACTATCTAAATGACCAAACCCTTCGTCGATAAAGAAAGAGTCGATTTCATTCTGACCTCTTGTAAGTTCTGCTAGGGCCAAGGCCATGGCCAAGGAAACTAGAAAGGTCTCTCCACCAGATAGAGTATTTATTTTCCTAAGCGTAGACTCTCTCCAAAGGTCTAGAGCGAAAAACTCCATTTGTGAGCCTTTACCAGGAAGAAGCTTAAGCTGATATCTACCATCACATAGCTCATTTAACTCTTGATTGGCCCCAAGTACCAATTCTTCTTCTAATAGTCCTAGGGCATAGCTTCTGAATTCATCCTTACCAAAAACTTCAAGAAGTCTGTTTTTTATCTGAAGAGATTTCTTAGCATCATTGAGTTCTTTTTCAAGTCCAGCTCGATCTTTAACTTTGGCATTATAGTCTTCAATCATTTTCTTATTAGTATGGACACTTGTTTTTAGATCAAGAGATACTTCCTTAATCTTTTCCATGAGGGAGCACCAAGTTGACTCTAGTCTTGCCTCTAGAATTGGAAGTAGACCCTTTAAACTTTTCTCATAACTCAATTCAGGCCATTTATGAGATTCTTTTATTAGATCATGGCATTCTGTATAAAGAGGATAGGTGTCAGGTATCTTGCCTTCAAAATTAGCGAGCAATTCGAAATTTTCTATTAATTTTTTGACATAGGTTTTTTGAAGATTTTGTAGCTCTAGGATCTGTTCTCTAAAGATTCTTAGGCTTTGTTCTTCATTAGCTTTTTTCTTTTCGTTTTTATTGAAGTTATCTTTTGCCTCAGAGTATTTAAGCCCAGCTGCCTTTTCTTCTCTTTCTAAGCTTTCAAGCCTAACTATGGGGTCATGGTCCCCGCAGATAGCTTTGAGGTTTTCTGTATTAATCGAAATATCTTGCTGCGTTTTTTTGAGTTCAGAGTTTAACTGACTAAGTCTTTCTTGAAGCTCAATTTCTTGCTTTTTTAATGAGGCAATAGACTCTTCGTTGGACGAGATCTTTTGCTCTAGCTGAATCTGTTCCGTGAACTTTTCCATGTCATTATCGAAATTTTTAATAACTTCTTTGGCCTCGGTGCCTTTTGGAATAAGGTTTTTCCAATTATTGATAAAGAGGTCTATCAGACTCTGAATTTTAGTAATAGAATTAGTAAGTTTGTGTTCATTTTCTTTTAGTAGACTAAGGTTTTCCTCAGCTCTCTTAGATTCATTGGTTACAAGATCAATTTTCTTTTTAAGCTCTGTTAAGTTTTCAATAGTAGAAAGCTCTTCGCTTAATCTATTGTTGAAAACTTCTTTAAGGATTTTTAGACCTTGTGATACTTCATCACTGGTTTTCCAGTCTAGATCCGTTTTAAATTCTTTGAATATTACTTTTTTAGATTTTGCTAATTGGTTTTGCAAATTACTTATCTTCTCTTCAAGCTTCTTGATCCTTTCATTATTATGTAGGACTCTAAACTCAGAGGCGGAAACCTTTGTCTTAGCTGTCTCTATTGAATTTAATTCAATATTCTCCTGAGCAGTAGGAGATTGCAGATTTGTTAAGTCTTCGCTTAAGCAAACTGGACAATGACCACTTTCTTTTGCTACTTCATGGCACTCTTTTATGGCCAGGGTAAGCTTATTATTTTTCTCTTTTTCTAGAAGTAGCAGAAGATTACTTTTATCAAGTTTAAGCTCATTATTAATACTTAAATTTTCGCTTTTTATAGTATGCGCTTCCTTAAAATGATCTGAAAGTTTATCAGAGTGCCCTTCGAATTTAGACCATAAGCTCAGCATGGCCTCTCGTGAGCGTCTTAAGTCTAAGAGCTTCTCCTCTAGGTTTTTTGGTTCAAACTCAAGTTCCTTTATAAAACCTTTTAATTTCTCAGCTTTTTCGGTCGCTGACTTTTTGGCGGTATTGATTTGATCTTCTAAAATTTCTTTTTGACCTAAGTAACGATCCTGCTCGGCAAGATTTGACTTTAATTTTATAATGTCTTCTTTAAATACAAAGATTTCATTTTTTGTTTTGGTTAGAAATAGGTCCTTGAGAGCAAATTGTTTCTTTATTTTATCAAGCTTTTCGCTGAATAATTCTTTAGACTCCAATCTGGTTTTTAGTTCATTTTTCACTTCGAGAAGTTTGGTGTTCGATTTGCTTGATTCTTCGTTTAGGTTAATTAAACTTTTTTTGGAGTTTTCTAAATTTGACTTAATGCTAATGGCCTCTCGCAATTTAGGCATTTCAATTTTATTGCTTTTAGAAATTTTTTCATAAGAGAGATTACTAGTATTTAAACTTTGTTTTAATTGATTCCATATATCGATTAGGCTTTTAAGGTTCTCTTCGGACTCTGATACCTTCTTATGATATTCATTTTCCTCTTTAAGCTTAGAGTGAAGTAGTTTAATCGCCTCAAAAGAAGGTTCGAGCAGCTCAGTAAGTGACTCATGTATTTCTAAGTTGGATAACTTAACTTCCAAGTCTGATGTGATTTTCGCAATCTCTTCATCAGAATAGGGTAGTGCCTTTTCAAAGCTTAAACTAAGGAGTTTTAAATTTGCCTCTTCGTTTTTAGCTTTTTCTTTTAGGTTTTTAGATATGACTGAGAGTTCGCCAGTTCGATAAAGTTTTTCGATAATGTCTTTTCTTTCTCGAAAGCTCGAATGTAAAAATTTTGCGAATTCACCTTGGTTCAATATTATGGTCTTACAAAATTGATCAAAGTCTAAGCCTAGAATATCAGTAATCGAAACCTGTTCAAGGGAAATGCCTTCACAGATGAGCTCCCTTTGAGGTTTAGGGTTTTTTATAGGTTCCCCATTCTTTTTAAGGACTTTTATGCTCCACTTGGCCTGGTAGTTTTTACCGGCAAGAGTGAAATCTAGGGTGACGGAGGCATATGGTGTTCCCGTAGTAACAAAATCATTAGAGGCAAGGGAGCCTTTATATGTTTTCCCATAAAGGGCCAAACTAATAGCAGAAAGAAGTGAAGATTTCCCCGCACCAGTTGATCCTGTTATTGCAAACAGTTCTTCACCCTGAAGACCTTCCCTAAGGTCGACTATATGCTTACCTTTCAAAGATGTGATGTTTTCTATTTCGATGGAGTGAATTCTCAATTTTCACTCCTTGCTTCATCTAAAAGTTCTAAAAATAAACTCTTTAATTCTTTAGGTACTTTTTTTTCACCTTCATATTTTTGAAGGTAGAAGTCATCAAAAAGCTCTTCAGGTCCTGATTCTTTCCTAACTCTTGTATTACGGTCAATATTCTCTGAACTTAAGAGTCTTGTTTGCATCGAAAGTAATTTAATCGGGGAGTCCTTAAGCATCTCCCTTATCTCATCTGAAACGCCTCTAAGCGGCTTGTCTGAGCTTATTTGGACTTCTAGAAAGGATTCGTGGTCTGTTTTAGTTAAATTTTTAACAAGCTCCAGAATATTCTCTTTGTAGTTTTTTTCGTTAAGCTTTAACTCAAAGAGTTTTCTGAATTCTGGTATGGGAATTTCATTAACTTGAACACCTTCATCAACTTCTACATGATTTAATTTTTTATTTTTTCTTTCGCTAAACCTAAAGGCTATTGGACTACCACTGTAACAGATGACGGGATCAGACTTAGATAAGTATTGATGATTATGGAGGTGTCCAAGTGCGACATAGTCAAACTTTTCCTTAATAAGGCTTAGGGGAATTGTATCAAGTCCAGACAGGGAAAGACCTAGTTCAGAGCCGGACAATTCTCCGTTTCCAAAGAGATGGTGGGCCAATAGGATATTTTTTTGACCTTTTTTAAAATCAAAAATATTTTCGATTAATTTATCTAATAAAAGACCTGTATCACTTGAATTTGCATCAAGTCCTTCAAGATGTTCGGGAAAGTATTCTCTTGCGTAATTATAAAGCTCATGACTTCTAAAGTAAGGGAATAAATGGTAGCTGACTTTGTCGCGATGAAAGGTATAAGTTTTCTTTTGAACCTCTAGTGAGCCAACAATATGAATGGCCCTTTCTTTAAGAAAAGGGATAGGAGCCTCAAGAAACCTGCCACTGTCATGATTGCCACTAATAATAAATATTTCAGTTTTAGAGTTATCAACCACTTCTTTAAGGAATTGATAATAAAGCGCCTGTGCCTTGGAAGATGGGTGAGGGGTGTCAAAGATATCCCCGCTTATCAAAAGTGCTTTTGGCTGTAATTTTTTTATCTTTACTAATAACCAAGAGAGGAATGCCTCTTGCTCCGGTAGACGTGACTCTTTAAAAAGCTTTTTGCCTAAATGCCAATCAGAGGTATGAATAAAGTCTATGGACATGGCTAATTGTCTTTTTTCTCTCCGCCGCTGTTGTCGCTAGCTTTAGGTGCATCGCTGCCTGTTTTATTGCGGTTGCGATTCCTATTTCTATTGCGATTTCTATTGCGGTTTCTGTTCCTATTTTTATTTTGTTCACCATCTGGTGTCCCTGGTCCGGCCTCAGCATTGCCTTCCTGACTTTTGCTTGGATTAGGTCCACGGTTATTATTTCGCTTTTTATTGAATTTTGTTTTCTTGTTTTTGTTATTATTTCTATTGTTTGGGTTTGGACCTTTGCCCCGGCCTCTATTGCCGGCCCTTTTATTGTCTCTGGCATCAATTTCTTCAGACTTATTGAACTCCTCTTTATTAAAATTCGGCTCGTCGTCTTCATCTTCTACAAATTGATCGTCATTGCCTTTAGTGTTTTCTTCTTCCATGTCCCTAGTCGCATCTTCTGTTTCATCATCAGCAAGGGACTCTAAGTATTCGTCGGCATCAAAATCTTCTGCATTCTCGTAAAAGAGTTCGCCTTTGATTCGCTCATCCTTAATAAGTCCTATAACTTCAGATGTTTCGTTAGTAATATGATCAAATCTTTCTGGAAACTTCCAATCATCTGGTAGTTTTTTAGTTTGATCGAATTGGTTTAAAGCGTAGCGTTTGAAAACACCACGATCTGTTAAAATTTCAAATTGTTCAATAAGTATATGGAGTCTCGTAACTTTACCGCGGTCTCCGTTTTCGGTCACTATAAAGCTTCCTTCTCTTGGAAGCCTCTTTCGTTTTTCCGAATAGACATTATCTTCGTATTTAATACAGCATTTGATTTGGCCGCAAACACCATTTAGCTTACTTGGGATTAGAGCTAGGTTTTGGTTTTTAGCCATCTTGATACTAACGTTTCCATAATTCTTTAAAAAGCTAGAGCAGCATGTTTGAAGTCCACAGGACCCAATTGCACCTAAGGCAGCAGTTCTATCTCTTACTGAAATCTGCCTTAACTCAATCCTCATTTTTAATTCACCGACTAGTGACTTAACCAGGTCTCTAAAGTCCACCCTGGCAGGAGCATTAAAATAAAAAACAGCTTTTTTACCAAATTGAATAAATTCAACATGGGTAATATTCATATCAAGTTCAAATTTTTCAATTAAACGTTTGCAGGATATTTCGGCCCTTTTTTCTTGGTCGAGAAAGCTTTTTTGCTCTTCAATGTCTTCCTCTGTTGCAACTTTGGAAATGCTTTTTAGGGGAAGCATATCTTTTTTAAAGCCAACTTCGTAGGGAAAGGAATTTATATAGCCAACGGTCATGCCGCGATCACTCATGGCCAAAACTTTTTGTCCGTATTGAAAATTTCTTGTTCCCACAAGAAAAGGCTGTGACTTTGCATTACCGGGAAATCTAACCCGAACAAACTTTAATGGATCGCCTTCGCTATATTTTGAGCTGCGTCCACCATCGTTATTTTGATTTTCATTATTTTCAGATGACTCGCTTGATTCTGCTTCAGCCTCTGTATTTGTTTCACTTTGCATTGTGTTATTTCTCTTTATTAAGACATATCAGTTTGGTCCGTTTTGGTCCAAAAGTCTAGGCATGGCGTTACGAATCAACTATGGTCAAAAGCCCTAGAATTCGCTCCCAGGAGGAATTATTAAATGTTTTGCTTTCTTCAAACCATTTAAGCTCCTGACATAGCCGCTCTTTTTGTTTAAATCTTCCTGGTCTATCCGATTCTAATTCTACAACAAGCCCTGCTAACTCCCTGTCAGCGCCCCCTTGATACTTTAGCTTTTCTACTAAGTCCCCAAGTCCATGACCTGTTCCAAAAAACTTGGTCAATAATTCTAAATTATCTTTTTGCCCAAGTAAGATAGGGTAAAACTCAGACCTGCTGGCAAGCCAAGAGTTAGTTTCAATCTCTTTTGGTGCAGCAGTCCACTTTTGAGTCTCTCCCTCGTAGGTAATAGTAAACTCTGTGGCCCTTGAGTGAATAGTATCTAAAAAGCTAGTAGAGTTATAGTCTAGAAAAAATATACTAGTGGCCTTCGCAGGTTCTTCAAGGGTCTTTAACAGTTTGTTTAAGTAAGTGGTAGAAAGTTTATGGGGATCTTCAATTATGGCAAATCTCCACGGGAGCTCTAAGGCTCCATATTCCATAAAGCTAAAGAGCTCATCTAAATCACCATCTTTTAGATTATAGTTTTTATTCTGATCTTCTCTTTTTGGCCAAAGAATATCGGCATGTCCTTGAGTTACAATTTCTTTGGCATGTTTTAGATCAATTGATTTTTTATCTGAAATGACTTCACTTAAAAAGTCGCTCATCCAATCTTCTAGAAAATCCCTAGGGGAAGGAGCTTGAGGGCTAGGCTTAATAATATAGAAAGGGGATAGCTTTGACTTCTTAAACCCTTCTAAGAGAACATGCTTTAAATTGAACTTCACTTTAAAACTTCTTCTCGGCTTTGTATAAGAGCCTCTAGTTCATTGGTTATTTGCTCTTTAACTCCATCAAAAGATCTCTCACCATCTATAACGGAGATTCTTTCTGGAAAAAGCTCTGCGGCTTCTTCATATCCAGAGATTAAGAGTTTATAAAAATCATCCCCCTGGGATTCAAAATAGTCCTTTGGGGCATTTCTCATTTTCTGTCTATTATGCGAAGTTTCTAAACTTATTTTTATATAAATGGTCTTATGAGGAACTAGATTTAATGGAAAATGTTTATGTAATTCTAAAACTGTTTTAGTCCCAAGGTTTCTTGCTTTACCTTGATAGGCTATTGTGGAATCTAAATAACGATCTAAGATAACAATTGTCCCTGGGTTATTTAACTCCTTCAGGGTTACTTCTTGTAGAAGTTGAGCTCTAGAGGAACAAAAAAGATGAGCTTCTGCTAGTGGATTGATAGGCTCCTTGGATTCAAGAATGGACTTCCTAAGTTTTTCTCCGAAGCTAGTTCCTCCAGGTTCCCTTAAAACAAGAACACGAAAGCCTTTGTTTTCTAAAAACTCTTTAGCATGTTTTAGTTGGGTTGATTTACCAGCGCCCTCTATCCCTTCGAAACTTAAGAAAAAGCTACCTGGAAATGCTGGGGGGCGGAACGAATCTAATAGGTCTTTTGGAATTTCTGACATGGGAGATAGATTATCTCCCTAATGCTCTATTCGTAAAGTGCCTCAAATGCTTTTTCCGGATCCTCTTCTTCTGAAGCAGGTTCTCTCTCTGCGTCAACTTCGTCTAGATATTCATCTAGGTTCTCGTCTTCCGGATCAAAAGTTTCTTTGGCCAATTTTGAACGAACTGGGTCAAGCTCAACTGGATCGGTCCCGTCGTCATAATAATAATCATCAGGATCTTCTACAACGGGCTTTTCAATTTTTTTACTGGCCGGCTTTCTTCTAGGGGCCCTATTTTTAAAGGCCTTAGATTTAGTAAAAGATGGTTTTCTATTTCTTGCTTTAACTACTTTCTTAGGTTTTCTAGCATTTCTTATGGCCCTTGAGTTTTTAGAGGCGCTAGCAGTTTTTCTAGGCTTTATAACGGCTCTTTTAACCATTGGCTCAGTCTTCGTTTTCACAACCTTATTAGGGGCTCCAGGGGACAAGAAAACATAGAGAATACCAGCAAGGGCCAAACTTAAGACGGCTCCCCAGACATAAGTCTCTTTTTTGCTACCATTCTTTTGGTAATCTACTGTTTCTAAGTCTGGTATTTTATTAATATCGACTTTCTTATCTTCGTCTTTTTCATCCTTTGAGAATTTATCACTATGGTGTTGAGCTCTTTTTCCGCTGTTGATATTTCCAAGATAGGCAAGTCCGGCCATAGCATCTCTTTCAACATGCTCTTCAGATTCTGATTCAAGTGTTTGATCTACTTCTTGGTCAGAAGCAACGAATAAATTCACTTTCGGGATACCAGGTAGATCTTGAGAGTAAGAGCTTCTTCTATCAAACTCTGACCATCTATGGAGACTAAACCATTCATGTCCATCTACAGATACGGAATCGGTTACCAGAAGATCCCTAGATTGAACCATGTCTACGATTTCTTCTTTAGAAAACGGTCCAGACTTAAGTCCATCTACTAAGATGTATACTTTTTCACCTGTAGGAACTTCAATAGAAGGGGTATCAGTCCCTTCATTTCTTCGTTCATGGTTTTTAGAATCGTTTGTCATTTAATCCTCGCTATGGACTCATCGGGAGTCTTTGCGAAGAATTAAAATAGTCGGTTAAATTGAGGGATTATTTGGAAGATATTGCCTAATAAAGTCCGTTTAAAAACAAAAAAGCCAGGCTTGCGCCTGGCTCTTTGATATATATGCTTTTGAAGGGTTTACTAGAAAGCACTCCAGTAAACATTTGCACCTAGACCAAAATCCTTAGCCCAACCGTCAGCGATTAGCTGTCCGTCGTATGGCTTAAAAGGAGTACCACTTACAGATACACCAGCGTAAACAGCTGGAGTAACTTGGTGTCCAAGCTCCATTGTCATTGCAATTCCGTCTTGTCCACCTCTTAGGTTTTCAACTTGCTTATTATAAGATTGGAAAAGTTCCTCAGTTAGAGAAAGTGACCAGTCATCAGATAAGCTATAAGACTGAGTTAATACAGCATAAAGATAATGAGTAGAAGTAGCGCTATTAGACTTGTCGATACGGTCTCTTACAGCTCCGTAAAGAGTTCCACTTAGGTTTACTTTACCCATGCTACGGCTAACTGAAGCAGAGATTCTGTTCAGACCGTATTGGTTGATTGCGTTTCTAATATCTTTGTCTGGGTAAAATCTTTTTTCAAGGTTAGCAGAAAGGTTAATTCCATGCTTGTCTTGTCTAAGAATTCCAGAACGAGTGTACTTAAGAACCATACGAGCATAACTATAATCAGTATCTTCGTTTGGAACAGATGTACGAGTTAATCTGTTAGACATTTGTAATCTGTCTTTGTCAGTGATCTGGTACTTTAAGTAAGCAATATGAGTTTGCTTTGAACCAGCGATTTTGTTGTCTGATCTTCTTTTAGCATCTACTGCGTGTAGAAGAGATAGTCCAACTGGTGAAGCCTTAAGGGCCTTTCTTACGTCTCTCATAGAGACAGTGTTGTTACCGGCTGCGAAAGCTGAGGCTCCTAATGTAAGTCCCGCTAAAGCAACGATGAAACGATTTGCTTTCATGTTTTAACTCCTTCAAAAGTTTTTGTTCTTCAATTGTTGATGAAAGTCAGCCATCAAATTAAAATTGCAGTCAGAAAATACTGCAAAGTTGAATAATCTCAACTAAAAAAGTCGGTAATTGAAACAATTACCCTGAAATGTAAGTTTATGTAAGAAGCAGACTCGGAAACACTTGTTTTTACGTAAACCTAGTCATCTTATTTTTCACATGAGACAATCTGACACTAGCAAGTATCCGAATAATGGAATGTAAGTTGTTCATCTTTATACTAAGAATTATTCAATTTTTTAGGGGGATCTTAATCCCTTGTTTGGCCTTTATCTTATTTATCTTTAGTAAGAAGCTTAGAAGCAGGTACTTTTTTGAGGATAAGAACCTAACGGACAAAACAAAAACCTTTGATAAAGAAGCTAATATTGCCTTTGAGGTCAGTAGTGAAGGGGAATTCGAGCAGATTAAGCCTCTCTTAGATTCTTATTTAGAGAGGGGTTTTTTGATCGAGCTAATCTACTCCTCAGATAGTTTAGAAGATAAAATTCAAAAGTTAACTGCGGCTCATTCTAATTTAAGGTCTTTAAGGCTCCCGATTTTAAGTTATGGGATAATCCAGAATGATCTCTTAGGATTTCAGAATATTTCTTCTTGGCTTACGGCCAAACAACTAATTCTTTGTCGTTATGACTTTTACCCCGAACTGCTTCTTTATGGTTTAAGAAAAGATGTTCGTTTTTGCTTAGTGTCAGCTACCTTTAGAAATAAAACTGCTTCCTGGTGGAATAGGTCCTTATACAATAGCTTCGACTATATTTTGGCCGCCAGTAGGGAAGATAAGGATAAGCTAATGGACCTTGGTATTGATGCTAATAAGCTTAGCTCCTATGAATTTAGAATCCCGCAGATTGTGGAGAGAATCGCAAATCGCTCTAGCAAGCTTAAGCCCTATGAAGGTCTAATAAGGTTGATTGAAAGCTTCCCCAAGGAAAAAAGAATTATCTTTGGGTCCGCATGGTCTAATGAGATGGAAGTCTTTAGTGATTCGCAGTTTGCTAACGAAGTGATTAAAAGAAATTTATTAATCTTCGTTTTGCCTCATCAATTTAATAATGAAATCCGTGAAAAATTGAGCTCATTCCCTAATTTTAATGTCCTTACCTATAAGGAAGGTGATGACTTAAATCTGCTTTTAGAAAAGTATAATAAAGAGCCTGGAGTTATAATTTTAGAAGTTAAAGGTATTTTGCTTGAGCTCTATTCCTATTTCGGACATTCCTTTATTGGTGGAGGTCATGGTAGAAGCGTGCATAGTCTTTTAGAGCCTTTTTTAAGTGGCTGTCATATATATTGTGGACCGAAGGTTCATCGCTCGACAGAATATGACTTTATACAAAGTAATGCTCCAAAAGATTTAACGATCGTAAAAGATCTTGGTAGTTTTTATTCTGTATTTAGCAAAATAGATGGAACGGATTTAAGTCCCTCCAGGCTGGAACTAGGAAAGAACTTTGCTTCTAGCTTCAATGAGCAAGCTGATCGTTTAACTGGAGGGTCTTTAACTTGATTGAGAAAAACTTAGATATGACTCTGGTTGGTAAAAACTATCTAAGTTTTTTACTTGGAGTTGAACTTTTAGATAGAAACCAGAAAGTTCTTTTGCTGGACGATGATAGGCTTAGCTATGGTCAGTTATATAGCGACTCCCTCCCTCAATTAGAAGTAGATTTCTTAAAGACCTGGGGTGAAGACCGGGGCTTAGAGCCTTTTTTACATCTGGATAAGTATTTAAAGAATCGTCATTTAACATTTGTGATAGGGGATAATCTTATAAGACTTGGAGGAAGGCCGAGTCATAATTTCTCGGAGATTCTAAGAAAGTTATCTAATATGTTACCTGCAGGTCTAGAGATCGGTTGGCCCTATGAAACCTTAGAAGGTCAAAAAGAATTTGATGATGCATTTCACGCTTTTTCTAAGAGGATTGCTCAGAACGCCTTCAGATATAAGTCAGTGCAAAGTTTTAATACGGCCGTATTTTTGGCCCATTGTCCCCCTGATATAAAAAAATGTTTTGAATCATTTGAAGAGGTTTTTAGAAATCTAAGTTTAGATCCCTATGAAGGGCAAAATTCTGAACTTACCTTTTTCTTTATGGCCCGTGGGAAGTTTCAAAAGAAGTTCTCAATGGAGCTTAGTCGATTTGAGCTATTTCACCTTTTTTTAACTCTACTTAGCCCTCTTTATGAGCTCGATCAGGACAGTCTTTTGATGGACTTAGAACCTGTTTTAATCGAAAGGGGTGGGCTTTATAAAAGAACACGAATCAGAGAGTGGCTCTTTCATAAATCAAAACCCTGGAGTCTTGAGCTCGCAAGCTACGACGGCATCATTCATCCAAAAAATATATCCCTCCTTGGGGCCGATCCCTCTGGGCTTTCAATTAAACTTGAGAACTTAGGACAAAGCTTTGGTTGCATAAGGGTAAGCTTTGATTTTGCTTCGGATGCTAAGATCTTTTGGGAAAATGAAAAATTTCTAAGATGTGATAAATCTATGCTTGGTACTGAGAGACCTCTTTGGGAGGCAGATTTTGGCGAGGAAAAGGTTCTTTTTAAGGTTTTTGTTAAAAAGCTAAAAGGCTCTAAAATTGAGTTTCATGAAAAAGAAATTTTAAAAATGCTTAAAATAGATATGACCCAAATATTCCCAGGTCTATGGGAGAAACTTGAAGAGCCAACCTTAGACTGGGGCCCTGAGATATGGATTGAAGGGGAAGGATCAAAAACAAAAGGGGATATCCCCTTTCCAAAATCAGTCATGGTAACCAATGTTAAAGAGCCCATGTCGCATGAGCGCTTAAATCAAGTCTATTAT
The DNA here is from genome assembly GCA_002720865.1 of Halobacteriovorax sp. GTDB lineage: Bacteria > Bdellovibrionota > Bacteriovoracia > Bacteriovoracales > Bacteriovoracaceae. The sequence continues at coordinate 70,996 of PBIO01000005.1, read as the reverse complement.
TTTGGACCATATAAAGAAGGGCCTTTGGGTCTTTTATCTAGCCTTATGGAAATTAAGGATGGGCAACAATTTCTTTAGCCCATCTTTATAAGACCAATTAAGTTAAAATAGATTTATGAAGAAACTTCAAAATAATGAGGATGGGCAAACTGTCGTTGAATACATCCTTTTAATGTTTGTAATGATAACTGTTATCATCACGGCCATGGATAAAGTCCAAGATTGGTTCATCGGAAATGCGGATAATTGTCAGCCAGAAACCAAAACTTTTATCTGTAAAATGGACAAAACCTTCAATGGCTACTTTAATTCTTACGCTTCTATGCGATTTTTCACCATCATTAGATAAGGTAAGTCACTGAAAATACGTCTGACTTCTGTTAAAAAGCTGACGCTTCGAGTAATTTCTACACCCTTTAAGAAAAATAAATGTATTTCTTGACCAGTTTGGTACGATGTTTAGGAATTGACTCATAGTGTTATTGAAGTGTTCGGGAGACCGAGCCGTGAAGGAGACTAGAAATGAAAACGAACAAAACGAAAAACCAAAAACTAAAGGCATTGTTTATCACAATGGCTCTAGTAGCTAGCCCGGCGGTAGTATTCGCCCAGGATGATGATCTTCTGGCAAATACTGACGAAGTGCTGAACTCAGAACAAATTGACATTGATGGATCTTTTGAAAGAAGAGAATCAGGGTCAGAGCGCATCGCTAAACTTCGTAAAAGGCTTGAAAAGCAAAACGAAGAAATGATGAACAAGAAAATTGAAAATGAGCGAATCAAGTCTGAAAAGAAACTTGAGAAAAAGCTTAGAAGAGCTTTTACAGGTCAAAGAACAGACAGAGTTCAGCTAAGACAAGCAGCTCCACAAAAACTTGCAGCTATTGCACCTGTGGCAGCTCCTAAAAAGATTAGAAGAACTTCAGTTACTCCATCGTTAGGGCTATCTCAGTCTCTTGGTGATGACAACGCTGAATCAAAGCTTAACTTTGGAATCAATGTAGAGCATGCGGTACATGAGAATGTATCTTTTGGTCTAGGAATTGGTTATTCAAAGATTGAGTTTGACGATAGAACAACTAACTTAGGATTTGGTGGTATTAACTTTAATAATAACCCTGATTCTCAAAGTGATGTTGACTACGAATATGAAAGACTAAATATCAACTTGAATTCTAAATTTTTCTTCACAGGAATGGACAGTAAATTTCGTCCATATGTTGGAGCAGGTTTAGGTTATAACAGAGTAACAGTTTCTGATACGAATGCGGCCAATGACTGTATTCAGGAAAATGGAAACTTTGGATTCAATAATAATCCAAGTTGTGGGAATACTCTTTTTGGATTCAACCAAGTAGAGCAAGACTCAAAAATAACAGATAGCCTATTCTCAGCTAAGGCCATGATCGGAACAGACTTCATGATCAATGACTTTATCGGGCTTAACGTAAACTTCTCTTATACTAAGTTTCTTAACGAAGCTTTCAGTGCAAACGAAGATGATGCTCTTGCAGCTTCTCAAAGACCTGACGAAGAGAATACACGTAAAAGAGGTAAGGCAATCTCTGAAGATGATGTGGCCGATATCTCAGCAGGTGTTGTTATAAAATTCTAAATTAAATCAAATGGGTATTGTGCGGCATAGTCCGCACCCTACCTAAGTTTTCTTCTCAAAATTAGGGGTTTTGTCGTTTTCCCTTAATTTTATTGGACGCCGCGTTTTATACGCGGCGTTCCTTATTCTAGGCAAGTAAGTTCTCCTTTACCCTAAACCTTTTCATCTGGGCGTAAACCACCGATAATTTATTCAAAACTAGGAATGGAATCCAAGGAGATCTCAAAATGAGAGACGTCTATATTGTTGATGCAAAAAGAACCCCTCAAGCAAAATCAGGAACTGATTTAAAAGATGTAGCAGCCCCATACTTAGGCTCGTATCTTGTACGAAATATATTAGATAATACTTCTATCCCGGCCGATGCTGTTGATGAAGTTATCTTCGGTAATACCGGAGCACCTGCTAAATACCCCAATGTTGGGAGAGTTATCGCTTTAGAGGCAGGTCTTCATAAGCATACTAGTGGTTATACAGTCCATAGAAACTGCGCCTCAGGGATGGAAGCGGTTTCTCAAGGTTTTCTAAAAGTAGCCGCTGGACGAGGTGATGTGATCTTTGTAGGTGGAATAGAGAATATGTCTCAGATGCCTTTAATCTATTCAAAAGAAATGACGGATCTATTTATAAACGTCATGAAGGCCAAAAAGATTCCTGATAAGCTAAAGGCCTTAAGTTCATTTAGGCCACCTTATCTCTCGCCTGTTATTGCTATAGAGCAGGGTTTAACGGATCCATTTTGTGGCTTAAACATGGGACTAACAGCAGAGCTTCTCGCTCGTGAGCTTGGAATTACAAGGGAAGAGCAAGATGAGTTTGCCAATCGCTCACACCATTTAGCAGTAAGTGCCACTAAAGAGGGGAAGTTTAAAGATGAAATTGTTCCCATTATGACGGGAGCTAAATTAGATAAGCTCTTAAGCACTGATGTTGGACCAAGGGAAAACTCAACTATTGAAGGCCTTGCTAAAATGCGTCCTTATTTTGAAAAGAAAAGTGGAACAGTTACTGTTGGAAACGCTTGTCCAATAACCGATGGTGGATCGGCTCTTCTACTGGTTAGTGAAGATGCCCTTAAAAAGTATAACTTAACCCCTATGGCAAAGATTGTTGATTATCACTTTGCGGGACTTGAACCTGAAAGAATGGGAATGGGTCCGCTTCGTGCCATAGATGGTGTTTTTAAAAGAGCAAATCTAGGAATGGATGATATGGACTTGGTTGAAATTAACGAAGCCTTCGCCGCGCAAATCATCGCAGTAAGAAAAGGTTTTACTGATAAAAACTGGGCCGCAAAATTTGATGTAGATACTCTTTGGGGCGATGTACCTGATGATAAATTCAATGTTAATGGGGGAGGGATCGCTCTTGGTCACCCTGTTGGCTCTACTGGCTCTAGACTCCTCGTTACTTTGGCCCATGAATTGAAAAAGAGAAATGGAAAGTACGGTGTCGCTTCACTTTGCATTGGCGGCGGTCAAGGCGGAGCCTGTATTATTGAGAATTTAGGATAAGGAAGAAAATTATGGCAAACACTAAGATTAGCTTTGAAGTAAAAGATAAGATTGCCTATGTAGGCTTTGGTTATAATTGCGATAAATCAATGACGGTATTAGACGAAGAGTCCTTAGTCGAATTAAGAGATACTGTGGACGATTTGCATGGTAAGGCCAAAGAGTTAAATGGAGTTGTTTTCTTCTCCCATAAAGAACGCTGTTTTTTGGCCGGCGCCGATATTAAGTTGATCGCCAGTATGAAAACTGAATCAGAAGGCGCCCATGGAGCCGAGCAAGGTCAGCTACTCTTTAATAAAATTGAAGATCTTCCTATACCTACAGTGGCCTGTGTTCATGGGGTTTGTTTAGGAGGGGGAACTGAGCTTGTATTAAGTTGTAATTCCATTATTGCCTCCGATGATAACTCTACTGTACTTGGACTGCCTGAAGTAAAGCTTGGAGTAATTCCTGGTTTTGGTGGAACTTATAGGATGCCAAGAAGAATTGGTCTTCCTAAAGCGTTAGACCTTATTCTTTCAGGGAAAATGGTCAAGGCTAAAAAAGCTAAAAGACTTGGTCTTGTAGATGGGGTGTACCCAAAAGAGAGACTTCTTGTCCAGGCCCTAAATCATTTGAGCTCAGAAAAGAAAAGTGAAGGGCTTATGGAAAGCCTTGAGAACTTTGCCAGTGATAATTTTTTATCTAAAAAAATAATCTTTCAAAAAGCTAGAGAATCAGTTCTTAAAAAAACTAAAGGTTTTTATCAAGCACCTCTTAAAATTCTTGATGTCATGGAAGCGGGAATGATGAAAGGAAGAACAAGTTATCTTGCCTCTGAGTCTCAAGCCTTTGGAGAGTTATGTGTAAGTGAGCAAAGTAAAAACTTACAGCATATTTTCTTTATGACCGAGGAAGCTAAGAAATTTCCCGGCGGAGAAGTCACAGGAGAGGTTCCAAAACTTAAAAGAGGTGCGGTTCTTGGTGCTGGTACAATGGGCGGAGGGATCGCCTGGCTAATGTGTAATTCAGACATGGCCCCAATTATGAAAGATTTAAATGAAGAGGCTCTGGTCCTCGGTTTAAAGCAGGCCAGTAAAAACTTTATGGGTGCTGTAAAAAGAAAAAGACTTTCAAAAGATGATTTTGAAAGAAAAATGCGTAGTATTTCACCCCAACTCGACTATGCAGGTTTTTCAAAAACTGACCTTGTTATCGAAGCTGTCGTTGAAAACATGGATATTAAAAAATCTGTTTTTGCTGAAACGGAAAAACATGTTTCAGATACCTGCCTCTTAACTTCTAATACTTCGTCCCTAAGTGTAGAGGAAATGGCCACGGCCCTTGAAAAACCAGAACGTTTTGCAGGTCTTCACTTTTTTAATCCAGTTCATATGATGCCACTTGTGGAGATTATTACTCATTCTAAAATGAGCCAAGAGACGGCTAAGGCCCTGTATGATTGGTGTTTAAAGGCTAAGAAAACACCAGTCGTCGTCAAAGATGGTCCGGGATTTCTAGTTAATAGAATTTTAATGCCATATCTAAATGAAGCGGGCTTTCTTCTTGAAGAAGGTGTTCCGATGAAAGATATCGATGAAGCCTGTTTGAATTTTGGAATGCCTATGGGTCCTTGTCGACTTTTAGATGAGATTGGAATTGATGTCGGTGTAAAAGTCGCCAAAATTCTCCATGATGGTTTAGGTGATAGGGCCAAGGCTTCAGGTGCCAGTGACTTATTAGTTGATAAAGGATTTTTAGGGAAGAAAAGTGGCGCAGGTTTTTATCTTTATGATGAAAATGGGAAAGTGGCCGGGCCAAATGATGAAGTACAGGCCATGCTTCCAAAAGAAACCAAAAAGATGGACGAAACAGAAATACAAATGAGAGTTGTGTTACCTATGATTAATGAAGCTTCAATTATTCTAGAAGAAGGAATTGTTGGATCGCCTTCAGAAGTAGATCTAGGACTAATTTTCGGAATTGGCTTTCCTCCGTTCAGAGGTGGACTATTGAGGCATGCCGATAGTGAAGGTCTAGGAAGAATTCTTGAGGCCATAGAAAAGTACAGCAAGGAAGTTGACTTTGATCGCTATCAGCCTAGTGGATATTTAAAGGATTTAGTTTCTCAAAAGAAAAAGTTTTACGACGCCTAGGAGGATAGTTAGCTGTACACCTCCTTTACTCGTTATTTTTTTAAATATATCTTTTTTTCAAAGACGAGGCAGAGGCTTCTCTTTTTGGCCATTCTAGGGCTAATGATTTCATCTTTTGCTCTTCTGGTACTGCAATCCACTATGGGAGGGCTTCAAGGAAAATTAATAGGACGATCTAAGGCCGCTAATGGACATGGTGTAGTCATTTTAAAAGAAGAATCTTTTAAATTAGCAAAAGAGGTTCAAGAGTTTTTAAAAAGTGAAGGAATTAATGGCTTTGTTGAGTATGAGCTTGAGCTTCTATTAAAAAATGGTAATTATTTAGCTCCAGTTATTGTTCACGGATTAGATACTTCAAATGAGTTACCTAGCTTTCTAGAAGGCTTTGAATTAAAAGAAGCCGTTCTATCTCCGGCCCTAGCTAGAAAAGTAAATCTAGGCTTAGGTGACCAAATAAGACTTATTTCACCAGCGCATACTGACGCAATAATGGGGGATATACCCCGTACCGCCACTCTTTATTTAGATGAGATGATAAGCACCAATGTACCTGAGGTTGATCACTATCACTTATGGGTTCGTCTTAAAGTGCTTCAGAATCTCGTAAGAAAACGTGCCGCTAATAGAGTAAAGTACTTTGAAGAAGTAGACAGTAAAAAGTTGGCACCGATGCTGACCACAAAATTTGGTGACCAAGTAGAGTTAAAGACTTGGGAGCAAATGAATGGAACCCTTGTTTGGGCCCTAAGTTTAGAGACTACAGTTATGGTTTTTCTCTTTGCGGCCATGACCTTATTGGTTAGTCTTTGTATAACCTCGGGGCTTTTAATCTTTTTTGGGAAAGTAAGAGGAGATTTAGCTAGCTTTTGGATTATGGGTACCTCTAAAGCTAATTTAGAAAAGTCCACCGGTCTCTTTCTTTCGGCCATGAGTGTAGGGGCTGTTCTTGTAGGTCTAGGCTTTGGCTTAATCTGTTTGTATTTATTAGATCATTATGGCTTTGAAATTATGCCAGAAGAATTTGTAGATAGAAAAATCCCTATAAAGATAACAACAAGTGGTCTCTTGATTAGCTTCTTAGTACCGACCTTAATTTCGATGGCCTTTAGCTTTTTTAGCTTTTTTCAATTTAAAAAAGAATCAAATTATTTAGATTATGTCAGAACCATCGGTTGATATTCTCGTCATAGGTGACGGTATTAGTGCCCGGGCCATGCTTTGGAAACTACAAACTAGTTTCAAAGGCAGCGTTTTACAGGTTTTTGATAATACACTCTACCCTCCTTCTAGCTTTAATAGCACTGGGGTTGTCGCTTTTAACGGCCAAAAAAAAGGGGTTAGCCCACTTGGTGATGTTTTAAGGGAAGGTGTTGAGTACTTTTTTAAAAATATCGCCACCTGTGGTCTAATGGGCATGGAAAAAGGTCAGCTCGTTGATACCTGTATCGTAGGCGATGATCGACTAATGCGTAGGTATGGAAAAGAAGAAAGTATAGAGAATTGTGATTTTCCTTTTGCTCTTTCTAGTGGCTTTAATTACGCAAGAGAGGAGGCAGTATTCATAAACCCTAAGTTGTTTATGTCCTCACTATTGGAGCAATATTTTTATGATTTTAAATTAAAAAGTCTTGTAGATATCAAAGACCATAGTGCTATCTTTTCTGATGGGTCATCGATAAATTTTGGAAAAATAATTCTTTGTTGTGGGACTAGTTTGACTGAACTTAACGCGTTAGGAGTTAATGATGAAAGGCCTATTATTGAAGTAGCAGGTTCTTTTTATCGATGGGATAAAGATTTGGGCCCAGATAGTTTTGCTCTTGGACTAGGAAAATCAAATCTTGTTTACCGCGCTAGTGATAATTGTTTAATGCTTGGGGGAACAACACAAAAAGATGAGATTGTTGCCCATGATGGCGAAGAGCTTAACAGCTTTTATTTATCTGCTAAAAAAATTGCCTCGTCATTCTTACCACCAACAGATGAAGCTGAAGTTTTTAGTGGAATAAGAGTTAAGGGGCCTAGGAGACTGCCCCTCTTTGAAGAACTGAAAAAAGACGTTTTTGTTTTAGGGGCCGCTTATAAGACTGGTTGGTCCCAAGCTTTTTATGGCTCTGCAAAACTTATCGAAAAAATTATTTAGAGCATTCACCCTTTGATTTTATTTTTACTTTCTCACAACCGGCCTGACAGGCGTTTGAATAGGTCTTTCCATCTTCACCACATACTGGAGTGTAGTCTTCGGTACAAATACACATATTATTTTCTTCTACGATCCCAGAAGGAGCCTCTTCTTTTTTACAAGAAAAACTTAACAACATAAGAGTCGATAAAAATAACAGGAGTTTCATTTTTTTCCTTAATATTCGGGATGGAAACTGATAAAAAATGGTGGCTTCGGGCAGAGTTGAACTGCCGACCTTCGGGTTATGAATCCGACGCTCTAACCAACTGAGCTACGAAGCCGTACCAAATTTTATGAACGCAGTGTAGAGATAACCTAGGGGACTGTCAACAAGTCTCTTAAAAGATATTAATGACTTATGGAAGATTTAGATCGTATTTACAACCACCCCAGACTTAAAACCCTTTGCCGTTATGTGGGGGAGTTTATGGACGATAGAAAGCTATGGCCTAAGACTGGTCAGGCCGTGGTGGCCGTATCTGGAGGGGCCGATAGCATGCTTCTTTTGCTTGTTATGGCCAGGTTTGTCCTAGACGGAAAACTCAAAGGCGTTAAGGCCGTTCATATTAATCACGGAACTCGTGAAGAAAACTATATGGAAGAAGACTTGGTGGCCGAATTTTGTTTTCGTCTTAAAGTCCCATTAAAAATAGAAATTTTAGATCTATCCCATATTCAAAGTAATTTTGAGTTCACCGCTAGAAAAGAGCGTTACGATATTTTTAAGTCTCACTTATCTAAAGGCGACTTTTTATATTTAGGTCATCATATCGATGATTCAATTGAATGGTCACTTCTTATGCAGTCTAAGTCTGGAGATCTAAAGCCTAGTCTTGGAATTCCTCTTATTAATAAACCCTATGTTAGACCTTTTATGTGTCTTGCTAGGACGCAAATTACTGGTTTATGTCGTGACTTAGATGTTCCTTTTGCAGAAGATCCTACAAATTTAGAATTAAGATTTGAAAGAAATTTTATCCGCCATGAAGTACTGCCAAAACTTAAGAAACGCTTCCCGGGTTATATTCGTCATTATGTTTCTAGACAGAATGCCCTTGCTTATAAACTTAGGTTGGCCCGTCTAGGCAAAAGAAAGGAAGTTAATTTTAAAGTTAAGTCCGATGAGCTTGGCGGAAAAGTTCTTTACCGAGCTGACTATAGAAATGATTTTAGAGGAGCTAAATCTGATATTCTAAATATTGTTAAAGAATTATCGAGCGAGCCAAGAGGTGTTCTTCAATCCCAAGCTGACAAAATGATCAAGGCCCAATACCGAGGAAAACAAGGTCCATTTATTTTCTCTGGCGGGGTTCATGGTTATATGGGCCCGGGCACACTGTATTTTATTAGTAGAGACAAAGTGAAGCAGTATAAGAAAATTGACAAGGTGCTTCTTCACGAATTGAAAAAATCTTCAACTTCGCAGATTCCTAGCTTTTCTAGTAAAAAGCTTCCGGAGCTTTGGCAAAAAGAGCCTTTTCCTTTTCTATTCTTCTCCCGTTTAAAAAAAGGAGAAGATAAATCACTAGGTCTTCCTCCAAGTCGTAAGCGCCCACACCCCCTCCTGCCGCAGAGTACGGCCTTCGCTTTGAAAGTAGGGATGTATATTGGGGAGTTACCGCGAATAATGGGGCCTTCTGGTAAGGGAAGATTAAAGCCAGAACTTCCAATGGTCTCAATCGAGAAATGGCCGGACGCATCGTCATTTAAGGAATAAATACTGGAAAACAATACGTATTCTTGTAAAGACAGGCCCCTAGTTTTAAAATAGGGGAACTGTTTTGGGCCAATGGAATTTTGCCCTATCGGAATTTTTTAAAGCTTAAGGAAAAGCCTATGAAACCCCAACAAACAAAAACTCTTACTCTTTGGATTGTCGTCTTTTTAATGATGGCCTTAGTAGCTAAAGTTGCTACCCAACAAGATAAGAGATCTAAATCTATAACCTATCCTGAATTCATAAAAGCGGTTGAAGAAAAAAGAGTAGAGACCGTCGTATTCAAAGGGAAGGATCAAATTATTGGTAACTATATTCAGGGTTACGATAATGGAGCGACTTTCAAGTTAACAGGTAATACGGGTAGTGAAACTTTTAAAATCTTAAGAGAAAATAATATAACCCCGGAGTACGCTGAGGAAGAAAAGCAAACCTTCTTTGCCAGTCTGCTTATTAACTGGGGACCGATGATTCTTCTCATCGTTATTTTCTATTTCTTCCTAAGACAAATTCAAGCAGGTGGCGGAAAGGCCATGAGCTTTGGAAAATCTAAAGCTAAGATGCTTTCTGCCCATGAGAAAAAAGTAACATTCTCAGACGTAAGTGGTGTTGAAGAAGCTAAAGAAGAATTGGTTGAGGTCGTCGACTTTTTAAAAGATCCTAAAAAATATACGGCCCTCGGAGGCAAGATCCCAAAAGGGGTTATTCTTGTAGGTCCTCCTGGTACTGGTAAAACGCTTCTTGCTAGAGCTGTTGCTGGTGAAGCTGACGTGCCTTTCTTTTCAATCTCAGGTTCTGACTTTGTTGAAATGTTCGTTGGTGTTGGTGCTTCAAGAGTGAGAGACCTTTTTGAGCAAGGTAAGAAGCATGCTCCTTGTATTATCTTTATTGATGAAATCGATGCAGTCGGTAGGCACCGTGGTGCTGGAATGGGCGGTGGTCACGATGAGAGAGAGCAAACCTTAAACCAGCTTCTTGTTGAGATGGATGGTTTTGAGTCAAATGAAGGCGTTATTTTAATTGCGGCCACAAACAGAATAGATGTTCTTGATCCGGCCCTCTTAAGGCCAGGTCGATTTGATAGAAGGGTTACTGTTGGACCTCCCGATGTTAGAGGGCGTCTAGGTATTTTAACTGTTCATACAAAAAAGACTCCTACTGCCGAAAATGTAGACCTAGAAACTATTGCTAAGGGAACACCTGGATTTACTGGTGCTGATTTAGCAAACCTTGTTAATGAAGCGGCCTTAAATGCTGCTCGCTATAATAAGAAAACAGTTGAGATGGATGATTTTGAGACGGCCAAGGACAAGGTTCTTATGGGACCTGAAAGAAAGTCACTTGTAATCAGCGATAAAGAAAAGCGACTTACTGCTTTTCATGAAGCTGGACATACACTGGTCGGACATTTTCTTCCTGAAGCAGATCCGATACATAAAGTCTCTATTATGCCCCGTGGAGGTGCTCTAGGAATTACAATGCAATTGCCGGCGGAAGACCGTCTTTCTATGACGACAAATTACGCCTTAAATAGAATTGCTATTTTAATGGGTGGACGAGTGGCCGAAGAAATCGTTTTTGACGATGTCACTTCAGGGGCTTCCAATGATATTCAAGTGGCAACTTCCATGGCCCATAAGATGGTTTGTGAGTGGGGAATGAGTCGCCTTGGGCCGCTTAAGTTTCATAGATCAAGCCAAACTGCTTTTTCAAATCCAGGCAATGAAGGAATGAATTATTCCGAAGAGACTGCCGAGGCCATCGATTCGGAAGTTAAGCGAATTATTGATGAAAACTACGAAGTCGCTAAAAAAATTCTTACTGAACATAGAGAGACTTTAGATAGATTATCTGAAGCGCTAATTGTTTGGGAGACCTTAGATAAGCAGCAAGTAATCGACGTTGTTGAAGGCCGAGATATAGGCAAACCAAGTCTTAGCGAAGAAAATGGCGGCGGAACTCCTAAGCCAGAAGCAAAAGAAGAGAAGGTTACTAAAAAAGAAGAACCATCAGGGAGCGATCCGTCTGATGATCCTGTTTTGGCCTGATGAAAACTAAAAATTCAAAGCTTAAGTTTATGGGGGTGGTTAATATCACCCCCGATTCCTTTTCGGATGGTGGGCAAGTCAATTGTCCAGAGCTTGTCCTAGAAAAAACACGTGAGCATTATAAAAAAGGTGCAAGTGCCTTTGATTTTGGGGCTGAATCTACTGCACCTATGAATCCGGCCATCAGCGGTGAAGAAGAATTAAAAAGATTTGAAGAATTATTGTTCCCAGTTCTTGAAGACATTACGAACTTAAGAAAACCAATCAGCATTGATACCTATAAGCCTGAAGTTTTTAAAGCTGTGGCCGAAAAGATTTATTCAGTTGACTCCAGCGCTGAACTTATTTGGAATGATGTTAGTGGCTCTGTTGATCAAAGTTTAATTGAAACCTTAGAAGTCTTTCCTCATGTTAAGTATGTTTTATCCCATAACTTGGCCCCAAAAAGATCATTAACTTCTCGGCATATGGAGTACCAGTCACCGAGACTTGATTTAGAGGAGTTTTTTAAAACAAACTTAAAAGAGCTAAGTTTTCATGAAAATATTCTTTTAGATCCATGTTTTGGTTTTTCAAAGAACTTTGAGCAGAATTGGGAGCTTATAAAGTATATGCCTGACCTGGCCTCCTATCTTAAGCGGCCTTTAGTCCTTGGGGTCTCTAGAAAGAGCTTTTTTAAGGCCATAACAAGCGATTTTGGGCCAGAAAATGACCTTTCTTACAGGGAAAACCTTCATTCTTTGGTCATTTCTTACTGGGCCGAAAACCTGCCTCAAGGGTCTTATTTTATTAGACTTCATGACGTTGCGGTGGGTCAAATAGCCCTTCAGGGCCAACAATTTCTTACATGAGGCGTTATTTCGGGTATTCATTACTCACGCAGCGCGAAATCTACTGGCATTTTATTTCTCTTCAGCTAGGGTGACTTACGAGAAGCTGAGAGAGGGCAAAATGAAGAAGAAATTAACCGTATTAATGACAATATTAACCTGCGCCAGCGCAGGGGCATCCGTAAATAAGGTAATTTATGGTGAAGATGATAGAACTCATCTAAACGATAGTGAGCTTGCTATCTTTAAAGAATTGGCAAGAGCAACTGCCGGGATGATTCCAAATACTAAGCTAGAAAAGAAATTTGATGGACTTCTTACTTTAGTAAAAGGTGAAACCTTAGAAAAAGCTATGCGAGTTTGTAAAGACGAGAAGTTTAGCCAGGTGATGACGGCCGCAAATTGCAGTGGTTTTCTCGTTGGTAAAAATCTATTAGTCACGGCCGGTCACTGTATAACAAGTGAAGCTGCCTGTAAGAATAACCAATGGGTATTTGATTTTAGGCAAGACCTTCTCAAGGAAGGTGAGACAGAACTTTATGTAAATTCAGATAATGTTTATGGTTGTAAAAAAATCATTTCTCAAAGCCTTAGCCGCGTCAGTAAAAATGACTATGCCCTTATTGAGTTAGACAGAGACGTAACAGATAGAGAGCCACTTAAATTTAGAAGTGAAGGTAAAATTGAAACGAATGATCCTCTCGTTGTGATTGGTCATCCTTCAGGTCTACCAACCATTATTGCTGACGGAGCAAACGTTAGAACTAATGATAATGATTTTTTCTTTCAAGCTAACTTAGATACTTTTGGTGGAAATTCTGGTTCAGCTGTTTTTAATGCAAAGACAAATACTGTTGAAGGAATTTTAGTAAGAGGCGAGAGAGATTATGCCTTTGATCCACAGTCTGGTTGTAATAGAGTTTTTAAATGTAAAGATGATGAGTGCCGCGGGGAAGATGTTACAAGAATAACAGTTATTCCAGAACTTGCTCCAGGTATGACTCCTGAGGAGCCAGTTATCGAAGAAGAAGAGCTGGATAATCCATTTGCGATACCTGGTCTTTTTCCAACTGAGGACTGCAACCCGTTTATACCGGGCTCTTGTCCAGACTCACTTTTTAACTAATACTCTAAGGGCCTTGAAGGCCCTTTTTTTTTTTCTCAAAATCTGTCATACTTAAATTATGCAACTGTCTACAGTGACATTGGAGGCAAAGGATGTGCCTTCCACAGTTAGTTATCTCTCTGAGCTTCTCGACTTGGAGATAGTTCCTTTAGACCAAGATGAAATCCTCCTAAAGAGCGACTCAGTCGAGTTTAAGGTTATTCCTGGTGGCAAGAGTAAGAACAAAGGAAATATTATCTTTGATCTTGTTGTAGAGGAAAGAAGGGAGCTTGATGAGCTTTGCCAAAAAGCTCAGTTCCTTCATTATAGGTATGGTGAGAAATGCTCCATGTTAGAGTCAAAGCAAGATAATCTCTTAAAAGAGCTCGAGCTTACTGACCCAGATGGTCGACGATGGAGATTTTGCACCCTTCAATAGCTGCACTTAGTCAGATGTAAGTTTCCAATTTAATTCACTTAATGCACCCCGTATTTGGCCGACGAAATAACACAACAACTGTAAGAAGTTGTAAGTTGGCATAATAAAGGCGGTTTGGTTTTATGCCTCAACGAAAAAAAACGGCAATACGAAAAACTAACAAGGACAACAAACATGACATTAAGGACGATTTCAGCATTATTCGTTTCTATGACACTAAGCTTTGCAACTTTCGCAGTTGATAAAGTGATCTACGGAGACGATGACAGATTGGATATTTTCGAAGCTTCTAACGGACTTCACCTAGAACTAGCTAAATCAACAGCTGCTATGATCTCTCATTCAAAATTAATCTCGAATGACGACGGAACAACTACTGTAACTGGTTCAAGCCTAGAAAGCCGTGGTATCTGTAAGACTGCAAAGTTTTCAGAGCAATTAACTTCAGCTAACTGTTCAGGTTTCCTAGTAGGTAAAGACCTTCTAGTAACTGCTGGTCACTGTATTCGTTCAAAAAGAGACTGTCAGGCAAGCGCTTGGGTTTTTGACTTCGCAGTTGAAAATGCAGACGACAATGCTGCTTCAGTTCCTACTACATCAGTATATAAGTGTGTTGAGATCATCGAAAGAGACCTTAACCGTGGAACTCAAGATGACTACGCTCTAATCAGACTAGAAAGAGAAGTTACTGACCGTGAGCCACTTACTTTTAGAACTGAAGGTAAAGTTGAAGTTGGTACTCCACTAGTTGTAATCGGACATCCTACTGGACTTCCTACTAAGATCGCTGCTGGTGCCATCGTAAGAGAGAACACTAGAGGAACTTATTTTCAATCAAACCTAGACACTTTTGGTGGAAACTCAGGTTCAGCGGTATTTAACTCTGAAACTGGTGTAATCGAAGGGATCCTAGTTAGAGGTGAGACTGATTATGTTTATGACAGCACTCAAGGTTGTAGAGTTCCAAAAGTATGTACTAACGAAGGATGTAGAGGTGAAGACGTTACTCGTATCACTAACATCAAAGCGCTTGGTAACAATAAGTAATTAGTTAAATCAAGAGGCGACGATAAGAGCGCCTCTTTTTTTATATTGCAGAGAATGCATAAATAGGCCCGCTAGGATTGCGGGCCTTTTTGCGTCTAAAGCTTGGATAATTCTTCATCTACTTCGTCATCCATTTGCTCAAACCACTCGGCGTATATGAATACGCCTCGGCTTTTCACAAATCTCTTCCTAGTATCTAAAGAATTCTTCAAACTTTAGACCAGAGCTTAAGAAAGTCGTGCTTTATGTATGATATAATTTTCTTATGAGTGACGAGTTTGTAGGCAATAAGGAACATTTCAAGATTTATCTTTTATTTTGTTGTGCAGTTACAACCCCTGGAGTCCTTTTTGGACTTGCTGGAGTTTGTGATGCCTCATACTTATTAATTCTTTATTATGTTGTTGCTGGTTTTCCATGGAACTTTTTGATCGTTCCACCTTTAGAGTATCTTTTGAAGAGTGTGCCTCCTTTGTATGAAAAGACAGAGGAAGTCTGTTTAGGTCCGTTGGATGCACTCTCTATGTCGATCCCAGTTTATATTAATATCGGAATCATTTTTATCGTCTTTTTGTTTTTTTTAGGCGGAAAAAAGAAAGACAAAAATGGATAGTCTTAAAGCTTGGTTTAAAATTGACGAGGGAGAGTCTACCTACTGGCTTACGCGGTATTGGTTTTTAAAGGGACTTTCTATTGTTTATCTATGTGCTTTTGTTCCCATGCTTTGGCAGCTTCCTGGGCTAATTGGTAGTCGGGGGATTACCCCGCTAGAGCGCTTTATGCCGCGGGTTCTAGAGCATTTTGGAGAAGGACCTCTTACCTATATTTATCAATTCCCAACGGTTTTTTGGATCGGTCAGTCAGATATTTTTATTATGTCTATGGTGTGGCTTGGGATTATCCTAAGCTTATTGGTTTTGGCCGGTAGGGCCTCAGGACTTTTGCTCTTTGTTCTTTGGCTTTTGCAGCTAAGCTTTAGCTATGCGGGCCAGTTATGGTACGCCTTTGGTTGGGAGATGAATCTTCTTGAACTTGGGTTTTTAAGCATTTTTCTCGTTCCATTTTTAAAATTTGATAGCTTTGATAAACAGGATCCACCGCCGCTTGTTATTATTTATCTAATTCGCTGGTGTCTCTTTAGGTTAGTGCTTGGGGCCGGGCTTATAAAGCTAAGAGGGGATCCTTGTTGGAGCGATTTAACATGTCTTGTTTATCATTTTGAAACCCAACCGGTGCCCAGTCCCCTTAGTTGGTTTTTTCACCAAATGCCCCTGTGGTCTTTAAAGGCAGGAGTTTTATTTAATCATTTTGTTGAACTTATAATCCCTCTTTTTATTTTATACCCCAATAAAAGACTTAGGCATGGGGCAGGTTATACTTGGCTACTATTTCAGTTCGTCTTAATTGCTAGTGGAAATCTTGGCTGGATAAATATTCTTGCTATCGTTAATGCCCTTGTATTATTTGATGATTCTCTTTTAAGAAAATTTTCTCCATTATTTCTTATAGAAAAATATGAGCTATATAAACATAGAAAACCAAGTGCAGGTCCAATACACTGGGCCCGTTATTTTGTTTGTCTTCAAGTAGCTCTTTTGAGTATCAAGCCCGTAAGTAATTTAATTAATCCATCTCAGGTAATGAATAAAAGTTATGATCCTTATCATTTAGTGAACACCTACGGGATGTTTGGAGGAGTAACTAAAAAAAGATACGAGATTGAATTTGAGGCCACCATGGATGGAGTAACTTGGAAGCCTTATATTTTTAAATGTAAACCAGGACCTCTTGATCGGGCCCCTTGTTTTATGAGCCCATCCCACTATAGGCTTGATTGGCAGATTTGGTTTGCGGCCATGGGCAGTCCATCGAGATCACCTTGGCTACAAGAGTTTTCCTTGGCCCTCTTGATGGCGGAACCTAGTGTCTTAAAGTTATTAGAATCAGCCCCTTTTGATGATAAAAAACCAAAGGCCATTAGGGCCCAGTATTATCTCTATACCTTTACCAAGTCAGGGGAAAAGGGATGGTGGAGTCGTGCCCATCAAGGACTCTATCTCACTGAAATGTCACTAGGGTCTAACCAAAAGGGTCGGTGACTTTTTCCCACTAGGGTCATCTTATTTTCTTATAAGCTCTTGAAAATTAAGTACAAATTTTCGGCACAAAGATTGCTTTTTATATTAGTAATGAAGCAAGGATGCTTCAGGGTCGCTCAAGGATGAGTTATGAAAAAAATAAGCTATTATCTATGGCTTGGTCTCTTTATATGGGCCATCGCTATAGTTTCTGAAGCCCATGGGAAAATGAAGTCCCGTCTAATCGTCAAAAGAAAAAATCCTGCCAGAGGTATTATGCGCGAAGCCTTTAGAGTTACTTCTAAAGAGGTTCATCAATTTAATTCAGAAAAAGAATTAAAAGAGGCCAAAGAGAACTTCAAGTTAGATGCGGGGGTTGAATGGGTTGTAGAAGATAAAGTTATGTCCCATTTTTTTGAGCCAGGGGATGATGGAACAGAGGAAGATCAATTATGGTTTTTACAATGGCATTATCATGATCAGGTGGCCGGAATAAATCTTCCAGCAGCATGGGATATTACTTTTGGGGAAGAAGTTGTTGTGGCCGTTGTTGATACGGGGATTACTTCTCATGTGGATTTAAACTCTAAAATTCTTGCGGGAGCTGATCTTGTTTCAGATCCTTTTATGGGAAATGATGGTGATGGTAGGGATAATGACCCAAGCGATCCAGGTGATTGGATTTCATCTGGGGATCCTTGTTTTAATGGGCAGACCATAGATTCTAGCTGGCATGGAACCCATGTGGCAGGAACTATCGCTGCTAAGACCGGTAATGCTTTTGGAGTTGCAGGAGTAAGCTTTGGGGCAAAGGTGGTTCCGGTTAGAGTGCTTGGAAAATGCGGTGGCTGGGCCAGCGATATTGCTGATGGAATTAAATGGGCCGCCGGTGTTCCTGTTAGTGGTGTTGCTCCTAATGCTAACCCTGCTAGAGTAATTAATTTAAGTCTCGGAGGCCGTGGAAGTTGTTCGGCCATGATGCAAGAAGCAGTTGATGCGGCCAATGCTGCAGGAGCCGTAGTGGTTGTGGCCTCAGGTAATAGTAATCAAAATATAGATTTTATTCATTATTCTCCGGCCAACTGCAAGGGAGTTATTACAGTGGCCTCCACTGATGAAAATATGGATAAAAGTTTCTTTTCTAACTATGGAGAGTTTATTGATATCTCTGCCCCTGGCGGTGGGGAAGTTGGGGTTATGTCTACCCATAATGATGGCACTAGAGGCCCTGGCAATAGTGACTATATTCAAATGAAAGGTACAAGTATGGCAGCTCCCCACGTGGCCGGAGTGGCGGCACTAATGGTTGGAGTTAATCCGGCCCTCTCGCCTGCGCAGATAAGACAGGCCATTGTTGATTCTGCAGCAAGCTTTAGCGCTTCAAGTAGCTGCGATGATTCTATTTGCGGTTCGGGACTT
The DNA here is from genome assembly GCA_002720865.1 of Halobacteriovorax sp. Taxonomy (GTDB): domain Bacteria; phylum Bdellovibrionota; class Bacteriovoracia; order Bacteriovoracales; family Bacteriovoracaceae. The sequence continues at coordinate 52,862 of PBIO01000005.1, read as the reverse complement.
TTAGATGCTGAAGCGGCCGTGATGATGGCGCAAAGTATGGAAGCAGACCCTGACTTTGTATTTGATGAACCGGCCTTATCGGCTACCTCTGAACCGGTCACGATCACTTGGTTTAATGGTCAGGATGAAGAAACTGGCGGAGCCTGTGGAACCGTTGACCTACAAAATGGTGGAGGGGGAGGACCTTTTAATCTTAGTTTATTGCTGGGATTACTAATGGCCTTACTAATTCCAAACATCAGGGTTAACAAAGCCTGGTAGTTCCGCTTTGTTTAAAGCTGAAATAATATTTCTTGCAACGAGCTCACTCATAGCCGCTCTTGTTTCATAATCAGCACTTCCTATATGGGGAGTAACTAAGACCCTTTCATTTTTTAATAGGGAAGAGTTTGCGCTCATTGGTTCTGGCGCCGTAACATCTAGACCCACGCCGAAGAAATGACCCTCATTTACTTTCTTTTCTAAATCTTTTTCTACGATGACCTCACCTCTGGCCGTATTGATTAGGATACTATCTTTTTTCATTTTACTTAAATTTTCGTAATCAAATAAACCATTGGTCTCTTCAGTTAATGGACAATGTATTGAGAGTACGTCACTTGTTTTTAAAAGCGTTTCAAAATCTACTTTAGTTCCCATTAGTTTTTCACTTCTAGTATGGTGAATAAGATCCATACCAAAACCGTGGGTGCATCTTTTGGCCAAGGCCTGACCGATTCTTCCAAGTCCATAGATCCCTAAAGTTTTTCCTTTAAGGGATTTTCCGAGAAAGCCCATGGGCTCCCAGTTGATCCATTCTCCGTTTTTTACATTTTCACTTGCGGGTCTAATTTTTCTAGATAGGTTTAAAAGAAGGGCCATGGCCAGGTCGGCAGTGGCATCCGTTAAAACTCCCGGTGTATTTCCAACGGCAATTTTAAGTTTAGAGGCCGCTTGAACATCAATATTATTAAAGCCCACCGCGTAATTGCTTACAACCTTAAGATGAGGAGCATTCTCTAAGAGCTTAGAATCGATTCTGTCACTAAGCATAGAAATGATACCTACTTTATCCGAAGCCATATTTAAAAGCTTCTCGTAAGAAATTGGGCCCTTTTCCTGCCAAATTTCCACCTCTAGACCTGCATTCTCTAAAATTTCGATGCCATTATTAAGTATGCTCTGCGTAACAAGTATCTTTTGTTTTTCCATAGAAGGATTATAGGCCTTTGATGACAGAAAAAGAAAGGAATTGAACATGGACGACGTCTCTATAGGGAAGTTTAATTTTACAACTTATTTATTATGAAAACACTCGGTCTTTTACAGACCATATTTGCACGGAGGCAAAATGCAATTAATCAAATCCCTATTGGCCCTTTCGCTTTTCCTAGGCGCCACGGCCGGAGCAACGACACTAGCGGTTATAGACTCAGGAACGGATACTCTTCATAAAGACCTATTAGCAAGTCTTTGGATCAACCCAGCTGAAGGTGAGATCTCAAATGATCGTGATGAAGATAGAAACGGTTATCAAGACGACATCTATGGATGGAACTTTGCTGAAGGTAACAATCTTGTTATTGACCCGAAATACAGAAATTCATTAACTATGGATATTCGTAAGTTTTTTGCTCTTCAGGCAAAATCTTTTCACGGAACAATTACTGAAGAAGAAAGAGAATGGATCAAAACTAAGCTTTCAGATCAAGAGTTTTTAAAATCAATTCAGGTTTACGGAAACTTTATGCACGGAACTCACGTAGCTGGTATTTCCGTTGCTAAAAACCCTACGGCTAAGATTTTATCTGTAAAACTTATTCCAACTGAAGTTGCGCTTCCCGGTCAAAAAGAAATTGATATGGCCGCTGAGAAAGGTTTAGGACTTACTCTTGCTAAATTAGCAATGGGACAGCTTGCTAAAGCTCAACTTACGACAATGATTGAGATTGCAGCTTATGTTAATTCACACGGAGCAAAAGTTGCTAACGGATCTTTTGGAACTGGATATCCTCAGGCTAGAATGATTGCTGAATTAATCGGTAAGCCTTTTAAGCTAACAGAAGAGGAAATTGTTGAAGTTGCTAAGCATTTTCTTACAACTCTTAATAAAGAAGGTCTTCACTTTGTAAGCGAAGCTAGAAACACATTATTTGTATTTGCTGCTGGTAATGACGGTTTATCAAATGATGAATTTGGTTCTTTTCCAACTAATATTGATGCGGATAACGTGATTTCTGTTGCTGCTACTATTGATGCTGGAAAACTAGCTAGTTTTTCTAACTACGGTAAGAAAACTGTAGATGTTGCCGCTCCTGGAGTTGCTATTAACTCTACAGTTCCAGATAATATGTACCTAGAAGTTTCTGGTACATCTCAAGCTGCTCCTTATGTTTCAAATATTGCTGCTAGAGTATCTGAAATCAATGCTGAGCTACTTCCAGTTCAAATTAAGAAGATCATCATGAAAACTGTTGATAAGCGTAGAAGCTATGCTTCAAAAGTTAAAGCTGGTGGTGACGTGAATATGCTTCGTGCAATTAATGCTGCGGAAAATTCACTAAAGATGGACCTGGATAAGGCCATTGAATTATCTCACAATCAAATTACGACCAAGGATTTGGAAAAGGGTCTTTCCAAGGATGGAAATCTTCGCGAAGGGTATGTATTGCCGATGCCTAGCCCATTTGTTTTAAAGTAGTCCTTTAAGTCTATCGCGCAGATCGAAAGATCATATAGAAACCACCCTTCGGGGTGGTTTTTTTATTTCTTTGTAAGAAGAAAAGTTTTTTGAAGTGCCGTAGATACACCGGCCTCTTGCATGCGAGGGTTTCCAACTTTGATTTGCGAGTTTTCTAAAATATCTATATCAAATTCTTTTTCAAAGTATTCGTAGATAAAATATTCCTCAGTAGACCAGGGTGGTCCTTGGCATTTTGATTGATCGTATTCAAAAGTAAGCATAAGAAGCTTTCCACCTGCGTTTATATTTTTGGCGTATTGATCAGCATATGCTTTTCGATTGTTTGGGTCGAGGGCCACGATGGCGGCTCGGTCATAGGCAAAGTTTAGTTTTTCTCTTGGAACAAATTTAAAATAATCTCCGCAGTACAAATGAATTTTATCACTTTCAAAGATCTCAAACCCGTCTTCGGTTATAATTTGATATTCGATATTATTTTCATTAAAAAACTCTTCACAAGCTTTTTTAGAAAATTCAATGCCAACCACATTAAAGCCCTGATCTTTTAAATAAATTAAGTCTAAGGACTTTCCACAAAGAGGAACTAGCACAGATTTTTCAAGTTCTTCAAATTTAGTAATATATTTTAAGAGCTCTGGGTGATACTCACTTCTATGAAACCCAATAGAGTTTTGGTTCCATTTGTTTAGCCAAAATTCTTTTTCCATTTAATCCCTCTTACGAATTTTCTAAATGGGCCTTAATTTCAGCTTTAAATTGCTTTAAGTCAACGGGGATTTTTCCTTTTAGCCACTTTTGTATAAGTTTAGGATGATCTTCTTTTATACTGTCAATTAACTCAATTTCTTCTGGAGTTAAATATTCCTCTTTTTTCTTTTTTAACTCCTTTGGAGAAAGGAGTGGGTACTGGAATTTTTTATAGGCAATTAAACCTTTTGAATATCCATAGAGCACAGTTTTAAGATCTGTTTTTCTTTCGTATTGTATTCTCTTTTTCTTTCTACTTACTTTAAAACCGATGGGAATAATTGTTCTGATAGTCGATCCATTATAATAATCCTCTGAATGAACTAGCTCATGGGCCAGGATTCCTTCAAGGGCTATGTCTGAAATATGATGATCAAAAACGATAGGATTGACACCTATCTTGTAATTAGGTTTACCAAAGAGAAAACGACCAATTGTGAAGTTTGACTCCAAAAAATATTGTGGGTTTTTGATGCTATGAAATTTAAGTTTAAACTTTCTTCTTCTATTATTTCTCTCATTATCAAGACTATGATGCGTTTTCTTTATAATCGTTTCCGTCATCTGTCTTATTTTTTCAATTTGCTCTTTTGTTAACTCTTTTTTCTTCCCGGCAAAAAGGAGAGTTGGCAGAGTAAGACAAAGGGCCGTAATAAAGATGGTCTTTAGTATAAGTTTCATAAGAAGTAATAAAGCAAAAAACTCTCCAAAATATTCATGAGATTTAGCGCACTTAGAAGTGTTTTAAAGGTCATCTACTTGATTTTTGTATAAAGATTGTTCATTTAGTTGTCGAAAAGTATATGTGATTAGTTACCCCAAGCGACCCATTGGTTTAAGAAAGAAGCTAGCCTTTATGTATTTAGGGAGTATTTCTCTTTTAATGGGAATTGTTCTAATCATCTTTTTTTCCTTTCAGGTAGGCCTTATTCGCTCTGACTATAAAACTGTTATTTCTAATGACGGTCAAATTATGACCCATTCCGTTTTACCCGCCGTGATTTTTTCAGACCAAGAAGAAATTAAAAGACAGTTAAAATCAATTCAAAAAACTAATCAGTATAAGTCTATTTCGATAATAGATTTGAACGGCAATACGCTGGGTAGCTTTGGGAAGAAAATCAGTATTAGTGAATTAAACTCTTTAAGAAAAAAAGATGATAAAATGCGTTTTGGATCTTTTTCTTTAACCGGTCTTTTTGAAATAAAGGATGATGACAAGTCGTACGGATACCTTGTAATCAAATCAGTACCCCAAAGATTAAAAGAATTTTATATAGCTCAGATTATACTTTGTTTATTTATTGGCTGTATTTCCTTGGCCATGGTTTGGATGTTTACTAGAAGAGTTAGGGCACTTATCTCCGATCCAATTTATTATATTTTAGACGCTATGGAGGTTGTTAAGGAATATGATGATTATAAAATTAGGACAATGGATCACCCTGAAAAACTTTCGGATGTGGCAGAATTTCATAACTTAGCTAGAGTTTTTGATAATTTACTTTTTACGGTAGATGCCAAAAATAAAGAAATTCAAGACTATGCCCATAATCTAGAGCAAAAAGTAGAAGAGAAAACTGATGAAATAAAACAACTTGAGGCCAGTAATATAGAAGCTTCTAAGTTAAGTGCTCTTGGTGAAATGGCCGCTGGCATTGCACATGAAATAAATAATCCACTACAGATCATTGCCGGGAATAATTGGTTTCTTAGAAAAAATATTAATAAGTCTTATGAAGAGCTGGATAAAGAGAAAATTTTAAATAAAATTCAAAATATTGACGACACCGTTAAACGTATAAGTGAAATTATTAAAGGTTTAAAGAGCTTTTCCCGTGATGGCCTTGTGGATGACGTTAATGTGTACGATATTGATGAAATTATCGAAAGTACTCTTGTTTTTTGCAGAGGAAGGTTTGCTGAAAAATCTATTCGATTAGATTTTATAAAACCTGAGGCAAAATTTTATATAGAATGCCAAAAAACCCTAATGGGCCAAGTCATTTTAAATCTATTAAACAACTCAATAGATGCCATAGAAAAAGATGAAAAACCTTGGACCAAAATCGAAGTTCGGGCCCTTAGTGATGTCGTGGATATAGTAATTACTGACTCAGGTTCGGGCATTCCAAATGAGGTGGTAGATAAAGTGATGCAGCCATTTTTCACCACAAAAGAGATGGGAAAAGGCACTGGCCTAGGACTATCTATTAGTCATGGAATTATAGAACAGCTCGGAGGAGAGCTGTTTATCGACGAAAAATGTAAAAACACAAGATTTATCATCAGATTTCCAAGAGTCATCGCCTTAGCGGCTTAAGGGTTCACTAAAATACACCTTTCTAGAGAGGGCTTATTTAAGAGTTCTTAAATTAATTAGTCTTTAATTTGAAACTATTCAAAAAATCAATCAATAGTATAAATATATGTTAATAAAAAGCCGTTTTAGAGGTAGGATTCTTAAAATAATACGAAAATCTTTAAAGTTTTCGTAATAATAGGAGATTAAAAATGTGTGGTATTTTGGCAGTCTATAAAGCGAAAGAAGTAACAAAAACTCTAGAAAAGGCCATTGAGTGCTCAAGGCGTTTAGTGCATAGAGGTCCAGATGAGGGCGGTCATGTGGTTACTTCAGGGGGTACCATTCTTTGTCACGAAAGGCTTTCCATTGTCGATCTTCATTCTGGCAGGCAACCAATTGAGGGAACTGACGGTGCTTATCTTGTTCATAATGGTGAGATTTATAATCACGAAGTGCTGAGATCCGAACTAAAAAAACCACATACAAGAAGAACAAAGTCCGATAGCGAAATCATCCTTCATGGTTATGAAGAATGGGGCGTAGATATAGTTAAAAAATTAGATGGGGTCTTTTCGTTTATCATCGCAGATAAAGATAAACTTTTTGTTGCTAGAGATCCTATAGGTATTAAACCTCTATTTTATGGAACTGACTCAGCTGGGGCCATGTGGTTTGCAAGTGAGTCAAAGTCCTTGCAGGATGTTTGTGAAACTATTGAAGCATTTCCTGTAGGTCATTATTACACCACTGATGAGGGCTTTGTAAGATACTTTAAACCAACGTGGTGGACTGAAGAGCAGTTGCCAACTAGAGGACCTGAAAGAATAAGAGAACTTTTAACTGAAGCCTGTAAAAAAAGATTAATGAGCGACGTTCCGGTAGGGGTACTCCTCTCAGGTGGCTTAGATTCTTCATTAGTTTCATCTATTGTAGCTAGAGAAATGAAAAAACAAGGAAAGACAATAAAAAGTTTTTCAATTGGATTGGATAAGGACTCAAAAGATTTAGTAAAGGCCAGAGAAGTGGCCGAGTTCTTAGGTACTGAGCATCACGAAATCACTTATACAGTTGAAGAAGGTATTAGCTTAGTAGAAGAATTAATAGAAAAAGTTGAAACCTATGATGTGACCACTGTAAGGGCCTCCACACCAATGTATATTATGACAAAATATATCAGAGATCAGGGTGTAAAAGTCGTACTTTCTGGGGAGGGGGCAGATGAGATGTTTGGAGGTTACCTTTATTTTGGTCATGCCCCAAGTGCTAAAGAATTTCATGAAGAGGCCTTAAGACGAGTAAAAAGGCTTCATACTTCTGACGTGCAAAGAGCAGACCGATCCACAATGGGCGCTGGTGTCGAGGCCAGAGTTCCGTTTTTAGATTTAAAATTTTTAGATGAAGTCATGAGCCTAGATCCAGAACTTAAAATGATTGTTCAAGGCGAGAAAATGGAAAAATATGTTTTAAGAAAAGCCTTCGATACGCCTGATGATCCATACTTACCAGATTCCGTTTTATGGAGACAAAAAGAGCAATTCTCAGACGGAGTAGGTTATTCATGGGTTGACGGTCTAAAGGATTTTGCTGAGCAGGCCGTAAGTGATATTGAGTTTGCGAAAAGGGAAGAGCTCTACCCTCATAATACACCATTAACTAAAGAGGCCTTCTTATACCGAAGAATTTTTGAAAAGAAGTTCCCTCATAAGTCTTCAGAGAAGTTAGTCAAAAGATGGATTCCTCGTTGGCAAGACTATGATATAGACCCTTCAGGTAGGGCCAATGCCGCTCACGGAGCAACTTATCATGATAATGGGGTTATTGATAAGTCTGCTAAAAAAGAAGAGTTAGAAGCACTTGAAACTGATTTAAGTATCGCTTTATAAGAGAGCCGGACAAGGTAGAGAGAGGGGAGAGTTAACCTTGTCCGACTATTTAATTATTCTGTTTCTACGTCTATATTCATTTTGATGCTGCTATCACATTGAAGGTCTTTTTCCTCATTAAGTGAACACTCTACATCAGACATCTCAAGGCCTACTGAAAAAGACAATTCATCACTTGATACATTTAAACTTTGAAGCATGTCTAGACCCTGCTTCTCTAAAACTGGGCGCATGGCCATAAGGTAGTTTTCAGAGGTGATTTTGATTGATTTAATTTTACCTCCGAGTTTCTTTTTGATCTTTGCTGGAACAGTAGCATCGATACCGTGTTCTGCCTCAATGATTCTTACTCTGTTTTTCTCAACAACTTCCATTCTGGTATTATTAGGAGCTTGAGTTAGAGGAATTGGCATATTTAGAGATTGTGTTTGTCCGTCTTGCTTTACCTTAATAGCAACATTTCCACTGATTTTACTAAAATCACCTAGAAGTTCTTTACCCTCTGACCTAAAAATATCTGAACCTAAAAGTTCTATATTCATTGTCATGCTATCAATGGCCAAGGCATTGAAAGATAAAAGGATAAGTGCTGAAGCGATAATCTTTTTCATATACCCTCCTAAGGGTGTTTGATTTGTTTTTTCAAATTATTCCATAGGAGTAGTCTCAAAATTAAAAAAAGGACCTCAGTGGGTCCCTTTTTATATGTCAAAATTTTAGACAAGTATTATTCTAGAATTTCAATAAGCCCCGTTTCACCGTTCATCTTAATACGCATACCAGTTTCTAGTTTTGATGTTAGTCCTTTTATCGAAACAATGGTCGGTAGACCCATCTCTCTTGCCACAATGGCCGAATGGGAAAGGAGGCCACCTCTTTCAACAAGAAGAGCTTTAGCCGAAGGGTATAGGGGAATCCAGCCCGGATCTGTTCTTTTTGTGACTAGAATCTCACCGTTTAACACCATATCATCCCCGGGATCAAGAATGAGTTTAACTTCTCCTTCAATTTCTCCAGGACAGCAGGGAATTCCTCTCATCTGGTTTTCTTCAAGTGGTGAATCATCTAGAACGACTTCTTCGATGGGAAAATGTTGATTTTGCCAATAACATGGCCCCCTTGTGAAAAAACGTGGAGCTGGTTCCTCGCCTTCGGCATAGGCATCATACTGTCTTCTTCTCTCATTGATTATGCCTTTTAGGTCTTGAGTGGTTAAAGTTCCTTCTAGGGATCCTTTAAGTTCTTGCAAATTTAAGTAGAAGATATCTTCTTTAACATCAATAATTTTCTTAGCAGTATAGTCTTTACCAATTCCATAGAACATACTTCTAACTATTCCATAAACTCTAGTACGGCAAAATCTTGTATTCTCGCGGTTCATTACGGCCTTTCTCGCGTGCTTAAGTGACCAACTATAAATTAGACCTCTTATGCCACCAATATTTTGCCTTAATAAATTTTCTGCGTTCTCTCTTATTTCTTTTTCTCTTTTCTCAAATACCTCTAAGTCCGTTTGCCCAGCATTAATGAGGTTTTTTAAAAAAACAAAAAGTAGGGATGGGTCTTGATGTAAGTCTTTTTGCTCTAGCTTCATTTCACTCATACATCTAAAACCAAAGAGATCGATATATTCTTTGACCTCTTCATAGAAATCTTTATATTCACTCTGGTTTAATGACTCTAGACAATCTGCATTTGGGGTATTGAGTATTAGATTTTTCAACCCTTCAATTTTATCAATTTTCCCGGCCATTATAATTAATCTTTTAGTGGGCTCTGCGCTTTCTAGATTTCCATTTCCTGCCAGAAGGTCGTTATGAAAAGCATCCCCTAAGTGAGATAGCCACTTCTCAGTAAGTTTTTTAAAAATTCCATAATGCACCATTGTTAAAAAATCATTGATAATAGGAGCATGCCACTTCCAAAGCATTTCTTTTTCCATCTGCTTATAATAATCATAAATTTCATCTGCCGGCATATGGTCAAAATTAATTTTTCGAAACTTATTATATTTTTTATAAAAATAGCTAAGAAAATCATCAACGACAGTTTGAATTCTATAGTGGAAATATAAAAATTTAAAACCAACTATTATTCTTCTGACGGTTGCTCCAAAAGTGTGATGAAAGCTTGGAGGTTTAACTCTTTCTGCAATCTCATCCTGCAAAGCCTCGTCAGTTCCCATCATGGTCTCCATAAAGCCACGGTTGTATTTATAGCCAGGTAGGATTGAGGTAAGCTTGTACCAGTTTAAAAGATTATAATAGACTCGCCCGTAAAATAGCCCCAGCATGTCTTTAAGAAAATGATCCATTTGTCTGATTTGCTTAGCAGGGACTAGAAGAATCTCACAAAACTGTACATAGACTTGATGATAAACATAGTGAGCGAATCCGAAGGTTAATGGCATTGTAATTCCGCCATAGGATTCTACGATATTTGAATTATCCCATACAAAAAGGTTTCCTGTTCCTGCCCTTACGTTAGTGGTTACAGGTCTTGACTGGAGTAGGTAGACAGTATTGTCCTGAATGGCCCACTCGACATCCTGGGGGAACCTGTAGAGCTTCTCAATGTCTTTTGCCATCTTGTGTAGTGAAGCAATTTCTTCATCATTTAGTGAAGAGATATTAATTTTATCTTCAGCTACCTCGACTTCTTTAGGTTCTTGCTTTTGAGTATCTTGAATAAGCATTTTTGGTTTGTCTGTAATTTCCTGCTCGATGATCTTTCCCGATTCTTTTTCAATTTTAAAGTTGTCGGCATCATAGAGGCCTGAAACCAAGCCTTCGCCAACTCCATAAACAGAGTTTATCAAAAGGTGATCGGGATCTTCATTTATAGGGTCACAAGTAAAGAGCACCCCGGCCTTTTCTGGGCAAATCATCTCTTGTAGGACGACAGCAACTTGAATATTTTCTGATGAAAGCTTATTTTCCCTTCGGTAGACCAGCCCTCTTTCACTGTAAGCACTGGCCCAGCATTTCTTTACAGACTCTAGAACAGCATCAAAACTGCTAATATAAAGGTAACTTGATAGCTGTCCAGCGAAAGAGTGCGAGCTTCCATCTTCATCTAAGGCGGAAGACCTAACTGAGATAAGCTCCTTTCCCAATTTATCGAAAGTTTTTTTAATGAACTCTTTTACTTTTAAAGGGTATTCAGTTTCTAAGATAAGAGCTTCAATTTTTTCACAAAGCTCCTTTGGGTCTGAAATTGTGCTTTCAAGTTCAGTAAACTTTTCATTAATATTGGACAAGGACTTAAACTCTTCAAAGCAGTCTGGGCCAAGGACGATCCAAGAAGGAACTTTTAGTCCGGCCTTGGTCATGAGGTAGAGGTTAAAGCCTTTTCCTCCTGCCATCCGAGCCGCATAATTTTGTGTAGAGTTTTCATCTATGTAAAGCATATATTATTCCCAGTAGTATTTTCTTAAAATATAATTTGTGATTATTCCTGCATAAATTAAAACGATATAAACCTCACTAAACTTTCTAAACATTAGTCCAGAAATTGGTCTTTTCCCTACTAGGTAAATAGCGCTTATAATAATAAGTATCCCAATTGAAACTGCTTGATAGGCTTGCATAAAGAAAAAATCAACAGTTGAGATTAGCAGCGTAAGTACAGCCGCTGCCACTGCATGGACAAAGATAAGCATCACGGCCCCAAACTTTCCCCAGATGCTTGAGTATGTATCCACACCTTCTCTTTCTTCACATGGCTGATATATCTTTCTACCAAGTTCAAAGATATTAAAGAGGAGCCAGCTTAAGAGAGCAAAGTAGTAGAAATCCGCTTCATGATTCCAAGGGTAGTAACGACTTAGGGCCGAGAATATGGCCAAGGATAGAAAGATAGTTACTATGGTATGACTGGTGGCATAGGTTGTCAGATGTGGTCTTATTTTCTCGCCAATAAAAAACTCTCTATACATTAAGAGTGAGTAGCCAATGGCCAAGAGGATGGCCACAAAGCCTGGCATTCCACAAGAGGTGAAAAAGATTATTTCTAGAACAATACAATGCTCAATTCCCTTTTTCATATCAAAATGCTTTAGGAGACCTCTAGGAAGTGGTCGGGTAGGATTAAAAGCTACATCTGTTTCAAAGTCTTTAATTTCATCATAAAATCTAAGTTTTAAAAAAAATGCAGCTGTTCCAAATGTGACCCAGGCCAGGTGAATAGGCTCCAAGATGACGTACTTAGAGGCATCGGCCACAAGGTAGTGAGCACTGAAGAATAGAGCAATCATCATAAAGTGACTTACGGGCTCAAATCTTTCTGAAGTAAACTCCCACCACTTCGCGAGATGTTCTACTCTTTCTTGAACATATTGGCTCATGCTTGCTCCTGAAGTTGTTTTCTTAAAACTTCGTATTCAACTTTACTTTGGTGTCTAGCATCTAGCGGTATTTTGTCAGTTAAAACGATTTTGTCTACAGTGACACCGTTTTTGTCCATAACTCTTTTTATTTCCTTTTCCCAGGACTCTTTATCTCCGTGCGCATTTTCCCAGACAGAGTAGACTGCATAGGTCTTCTCTCCAAGCTCTGGGTCGGGCATGCCAAGGTAAGCAGCATACTCAACAAAGGGGAGTTTTTTCATTATTACTTCCGCTCTTACAGGAAAAAAGTATTCTCCATTTCGGTTGATGGCATTATGAATCCTTCCCATGAACCAAAGATCGCCTTGTTCGTCGACTCGGCCTATATCTCCAGTACGGTGCCAGACAATACCGTTATGATCTTTTATTTTGCTCTTAAAAAAGGCTTCTTCATTATTGTAATAGTTTTGGCAAACATGCTCACCGCTTACGATTATTTCCCCAGGCTTGCCATCTTCAACTTCAAGATCTTTCCAATCCATATCGGAACTAACTGTAATAGGATTTTTATTAATCTTTAAATATTTAACAGCAAGACCATCATCGAATTTTCCAACATTAACGCCCTCATCTTCCCATTCAGGATCGGGATTGTCTTTTCGAGCAATCATATCTTTGGCTTCTATATGGGCCATTGGTTCGACTTCAGTGGAGCCATAGAGTACTAGTACTTCAGCGTTTGGAGCGATCTTAGTCGTTTTAACTAAGTCATCTCTAGAGATTGGTGCCCCACCCGTGATTATTCTTCTAATAAAGGGAATAGTGATATCATTGTCTAAGCAGTAAGCATAAACATGCCTTAATAAACTAGGGGACAGAGTCGTCGTTGTTACCCCTGCTGACTTCATTTGGGCAATAAGAACAAGAGCATCTTTGTCACCGGCCTGTCCTACATCGATGGCCGGTAGTACAGTGGTAACACCAGCTGCTAAATTATTTAGAGAAAATATAGGAAACACAGGTAAATCAAAATCTGTATCGTTAAAGGGTAAATGTTTATCTAGGGCATAATGTTGAGCTGCAAGGAATCTATGAGTTCGATCAGCACCTTTTGGAGTTCCAGAAGACCCAGTCGTAAAGGTAATTAAGGCCGTATGCTCTTTTTCAACAGGCTCAGTGGTTGATCTTTTAATGCCCTTCATTAGGGATTCAATACTAGCGCTATATTTTTTTGTGGTGGGGCCTATCGATATTTTTAAAGGGATTTTTCCAATCTCGGGAAGATCTCCCATATAATCAAATGCTTTTTCAACAGAGATAAAGGCCTTGGCCCCAACAACTTTGGCAGCTACATCCATTTGATCTCGTCTTGCCCAACCATCTAAGAAGGTTGCAATCGCTCCAATTTTTTGAAGGGCAAACATGGCAGCATACAAATAAAGACACATTGGAACAAAGATGATGACCCGATCACCTTTTTTAATACCAAGTTTTTTAAAGCCAGTGGCAATAACCGCTACGACATGATCAAGCTCTCTGACGGTAACGGAGTCGTGAGGAAGTGGGTCGTCTAAGTTATAGCTCCATTCCTTTAACTTGTCGGGGTGAACCCAACTAAGAATTGGTTTATCGGGAATTGTTTTTACATGTTGGGTTAAGAATGAAGCCACATTGTTAAGACTTTGTTCTCCTTCATGATAACCAAAAGGTTTTTCCTGGGAAATCTTATTTCCATTTAGATTTAGTGGAAAACCCTTTTCGCTTGCCGAAAGTTTACTGATTAAAGTTAGATAGAAATTTTTTAATTTCATCAATAACTCCTTGTGTATGGGTCCATGGAAGAGCGTGTCCACCTTCAGTAAATATGACTTCTGCAACATCTAAGTGCTTTGCTAGCTCGCTAAATTGTTTATTTTCTCCCGATGTCTTATCGGAATCCCCTCTTAGGAGTAGGACAGGTATAGCTAATTTCTTTAAAGACTTAAGATTCTCAATAATATTAGTGGTTGGAATATCTTTCTCAAATAAAGCGGGTTTTAAGATTTTTGGGTTAGAGAAAAGCTTTTCACATGGCTTATAATTTTCAGGAATTTCTTTTGGGGAGGAAGAATCTTTAATCATTTTTCCTATGCTTTTCGGTGCCATTTTTGAAAGAAGAATATTCCCGAGGATGGGTAAGCTTAGGATTGTTTTAATGGCCGGAGACATTTTCTTGTCAACAAACATATACGGACTAATTAAAATAACGGCCTTCGTATGCTCCGGATTTTTTACAGCTGCATTGATAGCACTTACTGAACCCCAACTGTAGCCAATCTGAATATGCGCTCCTTCGCTAGGACCTTTATCGCCTGAATACCTGTCAACAGGATGCCAATTATATTGACTAAGTCCTTCTGAGATAAATTTAAAATCTTCCGGTGTGCCCGGAGAGCCATGGTGGCAAACAAATGTAAATTCGTGAATAACACTCATAAAAGAAAACCTTTATTTAAAAATGTTTTAATTTTTTTTCGATCAGGGTTTTTAGTAAATACTTTTTTCGTGGGGTTATTGGGCAGCCCTTCAGGGAATTTGTTGAGCTTTTCAATTTCTTGGCAAAGTTCAAATAGAGCCGCGGCTTCTTTTTCAGATGTGAGAGAAAGATACTTTAGGTAACAAAATTTATTTTTAACTCTTATGTCTTCTTTTTTTGCTACTGGAATGATTTTATGTATTTTTCCAGCATCAATTTTTTCATTCATTTCATGTATTGAAAATCCCGCATCACGGTTTTCCGTTAAAGCGTAAAGATCACAGAACGTTCCTTTGTAGTTTGGTAAGAGTCCGTGATGAATATTTAGGCAACCAATCTTTGGAGCATTTAATATTTCAGACTTATAGATGCACCTAGTTCTTAAATTAATAATAAGGTCTATTGAATGACGGTCTACAAAATCTAAGGCAGACTCAGAGTTCATCGTATCCCAGGTCATAGTGGGAATATTATACTTTTCAAAAAGAATTTCTCTTTTTTTTAAAGGTGTCTCTAAAATATTTTTAATAAGTTGTAGGCCTAATTTTCTAACGCCTAGAAGGGGAAGACCTAGTGACTGGAGCAGGGTTTTCTTATCTAGATTATCAAGAAGGACAAGGCCTTTAACCCAGTCAGCTCTTTTATTTAAAAAGCTTTCAAACAGGGCCAGATAATTTTCGGGCATATAAGTTATTCGGCTAGTAACAAGCAGAATTCTTAGTTTCGACAACTTGGCCCTCCTTGGCCTCGTATTTACATATCTCAAAGCCCTAATAATACAGGAAAACCTGTCAAAAATCCCGACATAGTATGCACTTATTACACGACGCGTCATTTTGCGTGGATTCGGGTACTTATAAAAGATATGATGGGGTATTGAGAGAGGAAATAACCATGCAAAACATTAGTGTTTATCTAAATCAAAGGGCCGCCAATACGGACTATGATTTCTGGAAAGGAAAGATTACCCGTAGTCTTTTTAGGTCAAACTTAAATTTTAGAACTCCTAATGGCCTAGCTGAATTACATGAGAATTTAAAAGAAGATATTCAAAATAATGTCGATGCCGTAGTTAGTGTTGGCGGGGATGGTACTGTTAATACGTTAATACAAAACTTGGCCAACAAAGATATAGGTCTTCTTGTTATACCTGGTGGAACGGCTAATGATTTAGCCAGTGAATTAGGAATGAATGAAAATATAAAGAAGATTTGTCAGTGTATTAGAAATCAGCAAATTACAAATATTGACCTGATAAGAATTAATAATAGACTCATGGCCACCAATGGTGGAATTGGGCTAGGTGGAGAAGTTGCCAAAAAGATAAATACAATTAGAAGAAAATACCCAGTCTTTAAGAAAATTATGAAATTTTCAGGTAAGTCTATCTATAGTTTTTTCGTGGCCCAAGAGCTTTTAGGCGTTAATTTTGAAGAGTATAATTTAGAAATTGAGTCTAAAGAGTTTTCTGGAAATGTAAAAAGCTCCTGTATTTTAGTTAATAACCAACCGATGTTGGCCGGTACTTTTAATATTGCTCCAAAAACTAACAATAACGATGGCAAATTTAATGTAAGTATTTTGACTCATGATTCAAGACAAAAATTGATCCAATGTATCTTACAAGTAGCTAAAGGTAACCTTCCAATCGATGATCCAAACTTTATTAGCTTTGAGTCAGAGAAAATAAGCATTAAGAATCTAACACCAAATAAAAAGCTAGAGTTCTTTGGAGATGGTGAAATCTTACACTCAGAAGAGTCTGAGGTTTTTGATATTGAAGTTGAAAAAGATGCTCTTAAAGTTTACTCGGCTCATATCGGCACTGATTTAGTAGACCTAGTCAACGACGTCAGCCTATCTTAGAATAGAGTAATGAAAATTTTAATGACCGGTGGAACTGGCTTTTTAGGAAAAGAGCTTGTTGAGATCTTGGCACCCCACTGCGAAAAATTATTTCTCCTATGTAGAAGACCTTCTCGAAGGCTAGAGGCTGAGTACTCAAAATTCTCTTCAGTTGTTTTAGTAAAAGGTGATATTTCATCGCCGGATATTATCGAAGATGCTGGCCTATCTAAAGAAATTCGTGAGTCTGTTGATACAATCTTTCATGGTGCTGCCTACTACGATATTGAAGGACCATACAGCAGCTGCTTTATGTACAACGTGGTTGGGACACAGAATGTTCTCTATTTAGCTAACAATTGTGAAAAGTTAAAACATATTCATTATGTAAGCACAATTGCGGTGGCAGGAAGTTATTCTGGAATATTCAATGAAGAGCAATTGAGTGAGGGACAGAAGTTTAATAATCATTATGCTAAAACTAAATATGATGCTGAGTTAATGATCAGGAATTATCGTTTTAGCGGTAGTGTCCAGATTTATAGACTTGGAATATTAATTGGTGATTCAGTTACTGGAAAAATGAGTAAGGTTGATGGACCTTATTATTTCTTTAAGTTACTGAATAAGGTTTATAAAGAAAAAGCTAAAATCAATCTCTTAAAATATTTACCTCTTCCATATGATGAAAAAGCCACAATGCCATTAATGCCAGTCGATAATGCTGCTGAAATCTTAAAAGAGGGTGTTCTTAATCCAAAGGATGAAGGTGTTAGTTGCTATCATGTGATCGCTAAAGATCCGCCCCTTGTTAGGGTTTTTGTTGAAAAGTCCCTTAAAACTTTTGGTCTTAATCTATCTTTAATAGCACTTCCAAAATCACCGCTTTATAAATTTATTCTACCTAAAATTGGTCTGCCATCAGAGCTTCTTTTATATATGTACGGAAGCTGTGTTTACGATACAAGTTCTCTAGAGCGTGATTTTGAAAAAAATAAAATAGCCTCCTATAGTGAATATTCTGAAAATTTTTACTCTTATGGGCGGAGAATGTTTGAATGAAGCATATTCTTAGCATTGCTTATTCTCTAGATAATACAAATTTCGATGAAGTTTTAAACTTTAGAGGGGAAGAGGTTAGGCTAACTCAGTTTTCAACTAATTTTAATTTCAATCTAACTAAAAATATTATTCATAAGTATGATGGACAATGCGACGTCATAGTCGTGACGGGGATTCCACCAAAGATAAGTATAAAAGGTAATGTCTTTACTCACCCCCAGGCCGAAAAGATCAGGGCCTTGGCAAGACAGACCCCGACAGTTGATGGTCAAGTTGTTAAAGATGTATATATTCCTTGGGCGATTAGACAATTTTATTTAAAAAATAAATCATTAATGGGAAATAAGAAAGTTGCCTTCTATTCTGGAGCTCTTCAGAAAAGTTTAATGGATGTGATGATTGAATTTGGTTGTAAGCTTGTACTAGCGGACCCTTATTTTTTTGCCGGGCTACCATTTAATTTGAATACGCCAAAGCAATTAGAAAATTTTGTAAAGTTTCTAACACCAGTTCTTAAAAGGATGAAAATTAAAAGATCCAATTTGTCGAAGTTTGATATTTCAAATATGGATTTGACCAATAATTTAAAAGAGTTTTTCGACGCTGATATTTTTGTCGGGAATGAATCAACTTTTAATTTAGTTAGTTTAGAGCATTTAAGAGGCAAGACCGTTATTGTGGACTTTTTAAGTCCTGGACTTGAAAGAAGATTTAAGCAGGTTGGTGTAGGTGATGTCATTGTTTGTATGCCTCAGGTAGTCGATAATCCTAATATTAGCTTCGGCGTATTAGAGGCATTATTTTTAAGTTTTGGAAAAGAGCTAGGAATTGAACCTCCATTGAATGCTGATGATGTCTTAAATTGGATTGATCTTTTAAAGCTTTCAAGTGAATTAAAGGAGCTGAATCATTCCCAGGAGGACACGGAAAATAAATTCGCTTTTATAATTCATCCACTCTCGGCAAGCATGGTTTTTAAGCATCCACTTCTTAAGTTTTTAAAGCCTTATTCAAAGCCATTGGAACGTGCCGCGGAAGAGTTAATGAGTCTTTCTCCTGGATTTTATTATGGAAGAATTAAAGGGATTGTATCAGAAAAGACTGGAAAAGAAGTTGAGGGGCTAATTTACACGGTAACAGAAACTCCTAAAAAGCTTATGGAGAGTGATCCAAATACTATCTATAACAAGCTAACAACTCTTTGTCATAATGCCGACAGAAGAGGAGCTGCCATTATTGGTTTGGGTGCTTATACTAAAATTGTAGGAGACGCCGGAATAACAGTGGCCAATCAGTCTCCCATACCAGTAACAACTGGTAACTCATTATCTGCCTGCTCAACACTTTGGGCCGCCAAGTTTGCTATCGATAAACTCGCTTTTGTCAAAAAAGAAGAGGATATTTACCGCGGTAAAGTAATGGTGGTAGGTGCAACAGGTAGTATAGGAGCGGTTAGTGCAAAAATTTTAGCACAAACATGGAGTGATTTAGTCCTGGTTGCGCCGAGGGCCTATAAGCTTTTAGAACTAAAAGAAGAAATTCAAACGATCGCCCCTGAATGCAATATCCAGGTGGGCACCTCTCCAGATACTTTTTCAAAAGATTGTGATCTTATAATTACGACCACTAGTGCAAGAGGTAAGAAAATAATGGATATTATGGATGTTAAGCCTGGCTGTGTTATCTGTGATGTAAGTAGACCTTTTGATATTAAAGAAGAAGATGCATTACAAAGACCAGATGTCATGGTTATTGCCAGCGGTGAAGTCCAGCTTCCTGGCGAAGTCGATTCTAATGTAGATATAGGATTAGAAGGCAATATTGTTTATGCCTGTTTAGCGGAAACAGCCTTGCTTGCCATGGCCTCGAAGTTTGAAAGTTTTACTTTAAGTAGAAATATAAGTTACGAAAAAGTTTTAGAAATAGATAAATTGGCCAAAGAGCACGGAGTGAGGCTGGCCAGTATTATGGGGCATAATGGTTTTATTACAGATGAAGAGTTTGATCTTTGTCGAGGTCATGCCACAGAAACGATAAAGGATTGGGGCAAGGAATGACTCAAGAGTATTTTAGTAATTTAAATTATAGTCTAGGTAATGAAGATACAAGAATGGAAGTCGAGCTTGTAAATAAATTAAAGCCTAAAAAAATATTTACCATTGCAGGGTGTGGCTCAAGGGCATTGCCTCTGCTTTCTTGCTCGCCCTCAGAGTTAACTTGTATAGATGTTGCAAAGCCGCAACTTCTTATTACTCAATTGAGGTTAAAAAGCCTTGAAGTCTTTAGCTATCAAGAGTTTATGACTTTCTGGGGTTTTTCACCCTATGATAAAACTGATTTTTCTGACAGAAGAAAAGAGTTATTTCAAAGATTAGATTTAGATCCGGAGGCAAGAGAGTATTTTGTTGAGTATTTTTCAAGGGTCAAGTGGGGAGCACTTCTATACGAAGGAAAATGGGAAAAAACCTTTTCTGTAATGTCTAAAGTCGTAAGGTTAGTTCTTGGAAAGCATGCTAGAAAAGTTTTAGAATTTGATGATTTAGAAAAACAGATCCATTACTATAATAATGAATTCCCTAAAAA
This sequence comes from Halobacteriovorax sp., assembly GCA_002720865.1. GTDB lineage: Bacteria > Bdellovibrionota > Bacteriovoracia > Bacteriovoracales > Bacteriovoracaceae. Next base: position 32,912 of record PBIO01000005.1, on the reverse strand, counting down.
TAAGTGGAAGCTAATTCTCTTTGCGCTTGGAAATAAAAGTGTCTTCAACGCTCTATTATATAAAGGGGACTTTATAAAAAAGAATGTACCAGAATCTCATTTTGATTACTACCGAGAGGCCTATGAGCGGTTATTTACCCAGGGTTTAGCGAGCCAAAGCTTTTTTATGCATCTTTGTTTTCAAGGAAGAATTATTAATGAAAATGGAAATACAATTGAAGCGCAGGAGGAGAATTTTCATGCCTGTCAGCAGGCCCTAACGTCTGGTTCAAAAGTGAATATATTAGATAAGGATCTAAGCTCGGCCGCTTCGGATTTAGCAGGAAATGGTTTTGACTATGCTAGCTTAAGTGATGTTCCTTCATATTTTAGTGGCGACCTTGAAAAGAACTTCATGCAAGAAGTTCGGGGTATGATGAGTGAAGGTGGAGTTGTTGTCTTAAGGAACTACTTACGTGAGCCTGAGGTGGATGTTTCAGGTTATGAGGAAATCACCCCCAAGTTTTCTGATGAGATCAGATCAGAGAGGGTTCAAATGTATAAAGTTAAAATCTTTCAAAAAGTAGGCATGTAATTTTCATTATTTTTATATAAGGTTTATTTTACTTTAGCCTGATTTTAAACACTTATGATATAGACCCTGTAGGTCTTCAATTTCTTATGAGGATAATTCCTAAGTTTGCGATAATATTAATATATGGCAAGCGAGTCGAAAACGATCATTCTAATCGCCACGGATGATGAATCAATATTAACTACTGCAAAAACAAAGCTTTCAAAGGATAAGTTTGAGCTCAAATTCGCTGATAATTTCTCTGATGCGGTAGAGTTTTTAGAAGCTAAGTATAGTTTTAATGGAGTCTTTATTGATCCCTCATTAGGGGATGCCGGACTAAAGCTTGTTCGCCATAGTCATCAAAACCAAACCTCAGTACCTATTTATTTAATTGGGGCTAAGCTTGTAGAGCTAGCTAAAGAGATTACAAGTGAGCAAATTGGAGTTCAAGGTTTTTTAAAGACTAACGAAGAATTTGAAGAAATGGCGAATATTATTGACCATAAACTTAAACAGTTCGATATACAAAAAGCGATTAAAGAAGGTAAGGAGCTAGCAAAAAGTGAACCTGAGAACTTTGAAGACTATATTGCCATAAGGGCGGCGAATTTTTTATCTGGCTCTACTTGTTTATTTGATGTCTTCGTAAAGATTCGTGACGATAAATTTGTTAAACTTTTAAATATAGGAGAGGAGTTTGAGCCTGAAAGATTAAATAAATATTTATCAAAAGGTTTAGAGTTTCTCTATATAAGAAAAGGAGCGGAAAATCTTTATATCAATTTTTGTGATCAATTAACCAAAAAGATTCTTAGCTCAAAACATATTTCTTCGGAAGTTAAGATTTCTCAAACTTTTGGCCATGGAGAGCAAGTTATCTCTGCCCTTAAAGGCCAGGGAATAAATGAAGAAAGTATTCTTTTTGCTAAATCATATGCTGGAAATATTCATACTCTTTTAGAAAATATCTCTCAAGAAAGCGGCGCCGTTAAATCGCTTATGAAAAATGCGGCCCTATATGATCACTGTGCTTCTACTGCCATGCTGGCCTGTATAATGGGAAAAAAGTTTGGTCTAGATGCAGTTGAGTCGGTGGAAACTTTGGGGCTTGCTTGTACCTTACATGATATAGGCCTGTTTCAAATTCAAAACCCCTATGATGAAAAAGAAGAGTACAAATATTTAGACGAACAGTTTATTCAAGACGAACTTAAAAAAGAGGGGCTCGCGCAAAAAAGAAAAAAAGAACTTCAAAGAATATATAACTTTCATCCAGAAATTGGCGCAGACTTAGTGGCAGATCTTCCCGGGATTAAGGAAGTCGTTCCACAGATTATTAGACAGCATCATCTACGAATTGATAGCTCTGGCTTTGGAGCCCCAGTTAAAGCATCTGACTTTAACCCCCTTGCCCAAATTTTAGCAATTGCCGATGAATATTCTCGGTTACTATTCCAAATTTCAAAATTTAAAATTAAGGAGGAGGAAATAGCCAGCTTCCCTGAAAAATTAACAGGTTACTCAAGGCCAATTCAAAGACTCTTTCATGAAAGCTTTTTCCAGGATCTCTAACGGCAGTTAATTCTATCTATCAATGTTGAAAGGCATCTTTAAACTAGGAGTATGAAAACATTATTCTTTTTATCACTCTTTATTAGCTTTAATTCTTTTGCCTCTAGCAATTATTCAAAAATTAGTAAGCGTATAAAAAAGTCTATAAATAGTAATCCTTCCCTAGAAGGGTTTGTTCTTGGTAAAAATGATCATGGACAGGACATCCTAGGTGTCAAATTTATTGGAAACTCAAAGAATAGGGTCTCCCATTTAGTTGTAGCGGCCCATCACGGAAATGAGACAAAAAGTGCAGAGCTCGCCGCTAGGTTTGTAGAGTATTTAGATAGAACTGGTGGTGGAGAATTTAAGGATATGGACCTCTATATTATTCCGGTCTTAAATATTGGAGGTTTTAATAAGGAAGACCGTCATGAAAGAGATTCGAATAATAGATCCCATGACCCCAATAGAGACTATCCCGATCCTTGTATTTCTAAAAAGAATTTCAAATTAAAAAGTACGTCCCATTTAGCTAACTTTGTTAAATCTAAAGATATCATTGGTGCTATAACTATTCATGGTTACTATGGATCTTTAACTTACCCCTGGGGGATTTACACTGACAACTATGAAACTTTAGATCACAAAGTATTTCATAAGAAAGCTAAGGACGCAGTTCTTGAAAATAATTATATTGTAGGAACGCATGCAGATATTTTGTATCCCGCCGGTGGAGCCTTTGAGGACTGGGCCTATTTTGAACACGGAATTTGGAGCTTGTTAGTAGAGCTTGAGGACAGTCCGAACTATGGGGATGATATTAAGATGATCGTAAGAAGTCTTAAAAGCTTCCCGAGAAGTAGATCGGTAGATCATAGGCATACTGGTAGCTGTGAAAGAAATAAAGATGTAGGAATATCTAGGCCTTAGACCCTATTCTTGAACCTTTTTGCCGGTTTTTAATAATTCTCTAAATTGATAAAATAGAGCTGTGAAAAAGCTCTTTTATTTTCTGTTATTTTTTATGTTTGCAAAAACAGCATTATCAGGTTTTTACTTAGATCCACATGTGGGAATTAATGCTTTTGGAGATGCTAAGCTGGCCGGTAGAACTTTCGATCATACCCAGCTTGAGTTTGGTTCAAAAATTGGTTGGCACAGCGGTTATACTCAATTTGGTTTAGACTTTTCACTTTTATATCCAACTTATAAGGCACAAGACTCAACTCAGACCACAGAGTCTTATAGCGGATTTCAATATGGACTCTTTATGGGTGCACGCTATAGTTGGGTTAGAGGGTGGTTTAGCTGGGTAATTGCCGCTACTCAAACAGGTGATATAAATTTAGAAAAATATAAAGGTACAGGTTTTGAGTTAGGTGTAAGCTTAGGCCCTCAAAATATGATTAACTTTTTTGCTAAAATTCAGCTTCTTCAATTCAGAACAAGAGAAGACTCCCAAGGAATAGTGACAGATTTATCCAATGGGCAAGAGCTTGAAACAAAGGCCTTGATCATAGGCTTTGATATTCCTTTTAATGCCTCCGGCGCTAAAAAATAAGATTGCCATAAAACTATGCCAGTACACCTTTAATCAGGTATTTATAACTACCTAAAATTATGGGAATCTATAAAATCTATTTTAGAAGTAAGTGCCTAGAATACTTAGTCTTCTTCACTAATTCTTCCTCTAATTCTAGGCCAAAAATCCGATAAGAATTACTATAAAGAAGGGTTTTCTTATTGGGGGATCTATAAATAAGCTGCTTTTAATCATATTTTCCGTTTTGCTTTTTTTTACATCTTGTAAAAAGCAAGGACAAGCGGGTAAAAGTGTTTTTGAGCCTACGATTCAAGGTATTAATTTAACCATGGATGCGGGGGTTGATATTGCTCAAAACTCTGGTACAGCTAACCTAGATGCAACATCTTCTTCGGCCAGCAATAAAACATTTTCTTGGTCAAAAGTCTCAGGTCCTGGCGCCGTTGTTTTTGGCAATAGCTCAAGTGAAGATACAACCGCAACAGTCTCCGTAGAGGGAGAGTATGTTTTATCAATAACAGTAACGGCCGGCTCGGGTGATACGGCCTCAGACACGGTTAGTTTTTTATACGATGCTACGGCGCCAATTGTTGATGCTGGTACCGCGGCCACATTAAAAAACTCAGCTTATACTCAAAACGCTACAGTTACTGATACTAATTCTGTTTCCTATTTATGGAGTGTCGATAGTGGGCCTGGCTCAGTCGTTGCTGCCAATGTTGAGGACCCCTCTTTAAGTGTAACGGCAGATGGCTCTTATACGATTAGGCTTACGGCAACGGATGTAGCAGGAAATTCTGCTTTTGATACTTTCACATTAGATTGGGATGCAACTAGCCCAAGCGTAAATGCAGGAGCAGATAATATTGTCTCTACCGTCACCTTTCAGGACGCTACTGTTACAGACGCCAATCCCTTAACCTATAGCTGGACTAAAGTTTCAGGACCAGGAATTGTAACCTTTGGTACACCAGCCGCTGAGGATACAAATATTAGCGCGGATACTGACGGTGATTATATTATTAGGCTTCAAGGGACTGATAGTTTTGGAAACTCTAGTACGGATACAATTAATTGGAGATGGGATACTACCATTCCAACAGTTAATGAAGTAAAGCTAACTAATATTGATGCTTCCTATGGAATTGGATCCAGTATAAATGTACAGGTCATTTTTAGTGAACCAGTTACAGTGGCCGCAGGAACCCCTCAGCTCACGCTTGACATGGACGTGACCGACAGGACGGCCAACTACATGACAGGCTCAGGTTCTGATACTTTAAATTTTTCTTATACAATAGTGGCTGGTGATGATGCAGCAGACTTAGACTATGTGGGAACAGGGTCCTTAGTTTTAAATGGGGCCACGATTCAAGATGCTATTGGAAATAATGCAAACTTGACCTTGGCGACCCCAGGTGCAGTAAATTCTATTTCCGATGACCAGGCCGTAGTTGTCGATACGACTTCGCCTGTACTAACTGAAGTAACAACGAGTAAGGCAGACGGAACCTACGGAGTATCAGAAAATATTGCAATTGAAGTCATCTATAACGAAACCGTAAATATTATTGGTACTCCCCAGTTGACTTTAGAAACTGGCGGCGTTGATAGAGTAGTTAATTATAGTACGGGGTCAGGAACTCAAACTCTTGTTTTTAATTATTCGGTTGGTTCAGGTGATTCAAGCTCAGATTTAGATTATCAAAGTGCTTCAGCACTTAATTTGAATGGGGGAAGTATTCGCGACTCTGCCAATAATAATGCCGGCATCGCTCTTGCCACTCCAGGGTTAGCTAATTCAATCTCTGATGATAAGGCCATAGTTATTGATACCGTTCAGCCTTTTGTTTCTGAAGTTAAGACCCCACTTGGAAATGGAACCTATGGAGTTGGAACGACTGTTCCTATTGAGGTTGTTTTTAGTGAGGTCGTAATTGTTGGAGGTACTCCTCAGATAACTTTAGAAACCGGTGTAACTGATGCTGTTGTTAATTATTCAAGTGGCTCTGGGACGGACACTTTAACCTTTGATTATTCCATTTCTAACGGTGAGATGAACTCGGATTTAGATTATTTAAATACGGGTGCTCTTAGTCTGAACGGAGGATCGATCGACGATGGAGTTAATCCAGCGCTTCTAACACTTTCAATCCCAGGTCTTAGCGGTTCTATTTCGGATGATCAAAATATTGATGTCGACACCTCTGGTCCTTCAGTGACTCAAGTAAGAAGTTCTAAGGCCGATGGCAATTATGCTATCTCTGAGAATATAGACATACTTGTTGAATGGAGTGAAGTTGTTAATGTGTCCGGTACCCCGCAGATTACATTAGAGACAGGAGCGGCCGACTCTGTTGTAAGCTACTCAGCTGGAACTGGAACCCAAACCTTAACCTTTACTTATACGGTCACTGCCGGTGATATAAGCTCTGATCTTGATTATGTGGCAACCAATTCATTAAGCACCAATGGTGGTTCAATTAGAAATGGCGCTCTTCAAGATGCGTTTTTAACTCTAGCAGCTCCTGGCGCTTTAAATTCTATTTCAGATAATCAGGCCATTGCTATTGATGGAGTTGTGCCAACTGTCACCCAAGTAAGATCCTCTAAGGCCAATGGCTATTATAATTCTGGTGAGGTCATTGATGTCCTAGTTGAATTTAGCGAAAATGTTGATGTTCTAGGCCTTCCTCAAATCACATTAGAAACTGGGGCAACAGACGCCATCGTAAATTATTCAAGTGGCTCAGGAACGGACACTTTAACATTTCAGTATACTGTTGGTGCCACTGATTCAAATTTAGATTTAGATTATGAAACTACTGGCTCCTTAAATACGGGAGGGGGAAGTATTAGGGATAGCTTTGGAAACGATGCCAATATCTTGCTTGTCGCTCCTGGTGGTGTTGGGTCTATCTCCGATAATCAGGCCATCGTAATCGATAATACGATACCAAATGTTAGTAGCGTTGAGGCGACCAATACTGACGGCGGTTATACGATTGGGGCGCCTTTAAGTATAAAAGTTATTTTTGACGAGGCCGTAACTGTTTCAGGGACTCCAGAAATTACTCTTGAGATGGGGGCCACTGACAAGGCAGCAACTTATTCAGCAGGAGCTGGGACGGATACCTTAACATTTAGCTATACGGTAGCTTCTGGTGATACAACCGGAGACCTTGATTATAATTCTACCTTTGCCCTTGTAACCGCTGGAGGAGCTATAGATGATTTGGCCGGTAATGCCGCCAACTTAAATCTAGCATCACCTGGATCACCAAACTCAATTTCTGATGATCAGGCCATCGTTATCGATACTACCATTCCTACTTTAAACTCTGTTTTAACTTTAAAAACAGACGGAGCTTATGGAGTTGGTGAAGAGATAGATATAGTTATTCAGTTTAGTGAGGTAATAGAAGTATCTGGATTTCCCCAAATCGAATTAGAGACCGGTACGATTGATGAGGCAGTATCTTATTCGAGCGGTTCAGGAAGTAGTCTTCTTACTTTTAGGTATACAGTTAAAACTGGAAACATCAGCTCTGACTTGGATTATAAGAGCACAACTTCCTTGAGTTTAAATGGTGGCACATTAAAAGACGTTGGTGGAAATGATGTTGTAACAACACTACCCTCACCAGGGGCTTTGAATTCTATTTCTGATGATAAAGATATTGTAATAGATGGTAGTACGCCAAATATTATAGAAGTAAAATCATCCAAGGTTGATGGAGGATATGGGACTTCAGAAGAAATTGATATTTTAGTTGTTTTCAACGAGGCTGTTTTTGTAACTGGAACTCCTCAGATAACATTAGAGACCGGTGTCACCGATAGAGTCGTAAACTATATTTCTGGTTCAGCTTCTGACACTCTCGTTTTCAGATATACTGTTCAGTCTGGAGATATAAACCTAGATCTTGATTATAGTTCCACTTCGTCTCTAGTTTTAAATGGAGGTTTAATCGGGGATGCAGTTCCAAACCCTGCGGACTTAAGTTTACCTACACCTGGTTTCCCAGGGTCGATTTCTGATGACCAGCAGATCATAGTTGATACAATCTTACCAATTGTAAATGCTGGAAGTGATAGATCCGCAAGCTCTTCTTTTACCCAAGATGCTGTGATTACTGAAGACTCTACTCCTTTATATTCTTGGGTTAAGGTGTCAGGACCTGGGGTTGTTAACTTTAGCCCCAGTAGTTCTGTTCAGGATCCAAATATTTCGGTCTCAGTGAATGGAGCTTACGTCATACGTTTAGATGTTACCGATTCCGCTGGTAATTTAAGTAGCGATACCTTTAATTTAAACTGGGATAATATACCACCTCCAGCTACAGATTCTTTTACAGCAGCTACGACAAGCGGTATTGATAATGGGACTATTGATATTACTATAGATTTTCCGGTAGATGTTAGTGACTATAATCTTGTACAAATAAGAGGTGCTGAAGGGGTAACTCCGCCGTCAGGGTGCTCGAATGGGTTCCTGGTTAAATCATATACTGTAGGACAGTTTATTGATGAGACTTACGAAGCGGATACAAGTTATCCTGGTGGACAATTTTCTGGAAGGCTTTGTATTTGGGACTCATTTGGCAACCTTACTAGCTCTCAAACATTTAATTCAATTATAGCTTCAAAAGTTCATAAGGTTTTTGTAACAAATGATACTTATGGTGCAGATTTAAATTCAAATTTTAATTCAGAAACATTTGCAAATTCTCAAGAAGGTGCAGATTACAGATGTCAATATCAAGCTGACTTAGCAGGAATAAGCACATCATCTGATAAATGGATATCAGTTCTGAGTACTACAAATTATACAGCTTTCAATAAAGTCGCTATAAATGGACAAGGTCATAATATGAGCGGAGAGACTTTATTTTCTAATAAGTTTGATTTTTGGGATGGTATTCTAACAAATGCGATAAAGTTTGATGAGTTCGATGTATCTGTTGGAGCTCAGCAGACATGGACTGGCACTACTACAGGTGGAGCCTTAGCTGCAAATCATTGTACAGACTTTACAAGTACATCCTTCTTACAAAATGGAAACACTGGTCTCGCGGACCAATCAGGCAATAGTTGGGTCTCGCAAGGAAACTCAGCCTGTAGTGGAAACAGATCTTTAATTTGTATTTCTCAGATAAATATTGAGAAGTTTACCAGTTTAAGCATAACCACCGGCACAAGCCCTAGAGAGATAGATCTATCAATTAATCTTCCGATGGATAACGATGTAACACGTTTTTACGATAAGATTGAAGTTTATAGAAAGACAGGTCCGGGTGAACCAACATTCAATTGCGATGGATCTGATGGTTCATTGAAGGCTCAAACGTTTAATGGCCCTTTTACTCAAGGTCAAAGTATTCAATACACTGACAATACACCTGGTGCGCCAGGGACTAGCTACAATTATACAATCTGTACTTTCGATAAAGATTTAAATCCAGTAAATAGGGATCCAGTTCTTAATGTTTCATCAGGTCTGTAAATTCTACCACACATAAAATTGACTTCTTTTTTCTTTGTGTTTTTTGAAAATGGGCGTATAAGGCGCGCGTATATATTTAACTAGGAAAAAGAAATGAAATTAATTATCGCCTTTGCAGCAACACTTTTTATCTTAATGGTTGAAGTTATTAAAATGAGTTAGGTTCCATGCACCTTTTGGGTCCTGCTGCGTCATTGGCATGACGCTTTCGGGCCCAAAATGAGCAAGGAACCAATCTTCTTAAGATCCGCAGGCGACGCAGTCGTCTGGATTATCGATTGAACAAATCATGGCCGCTTTTTCTTCTTCGGTCTTAGCAGCTAACATTTCTGCCGTAACTTCAGCTTCTTTAGGGGCCGTATCATTGTTTACTGTAAACTTAACAGCGCTAACCGTCGCTCTAGTTCTTAGGTAGTACATTCCAGTTTTTAGTCCCGCCTTCCAAGCATAAAAATGCATCGAGGAGAGTTTTCCAAAATTAGGATCTTCCATATGAACGTTTAGAGATTGACCTTGGCAAATATAAGGTGCTCGTCCTTTTGCTAGATCAATAACAGCCTTTTGTTTGATTTCCCATACTGTTTTATAAAGCGCTTGGTAGTCCTCTGGAATTCTCTTGATTCCTTGAACTGAGCCATTATTAGCGATGATTTGATTTCTCATCTCTTCATCCCAAATACCTAACTCGATAAGGTCTTTAACAAGATGCTTATTAACAACCGCAAATTCACCTGAAAGAACACGTCTTACATAGATATTTGAAGTGATAGGCTCAAAGCATTCGTTATTTCCAAGAATCTGTGATGTCGATGCTGTAGGCATTGGAGCAACTAAAAGAGAGTTTCTAATACCATGCTTGGCCACGTCAGCTTTTAAGGCTGACCAATCCCAGTGTTTACCTGAGGGCTTAACTCCCCACATATCAAATTGAAAGATTCCTTGAGAAGTAGGTGAGCCTTCATAAGTCTCGTAGGCCCCAAACTCCTTTGCCGCATCTTTTGATGCTGTCATAGCAGCAAAGTAAATTGTTTCAAAGATATCGTTATTTAGCTCTAGGGCCTCTTTGGATTCGTAAGGCATACGCATTTTAAAGAAGGTGTCAGCTAGACCTTGAACTCCAAGTCCAATGGGGCGATGTCTTTTATTTGATTTTTCCGCCTCTGGAACAGGGTAGTAGTTAATATCAATAATTTTGTTTAGGTTGACTGTCGCTTGGTAGACGACTTCAAAAAGTTTTTGATGGTTGTATTCACCATTTTCGACAAAACGATTGAGGGCGATGGACGCCAGATTGCAGACGGCGACCTCGTCAGGCGCGGTATATTCCATAATCTCGGTGCAAAGATTTGAAGATTTAATGGTTCCGAGGTTTTTTTGGTTTGATTTTTCATTAGCACTATCCTTGTACAGCATATAAGGAGATCCAGTCTCCACTTGTGATTCTAAAATCGCAAACCAAAGGTCCTGAGCACGAATGACTTTCTTAGCTTTTCCTTGCTCTTCGTAGCTTGTGTAGAGCTTTTCAAACTCTGCTCCGTAGCAATCAGCTAGACCAGGGCATTCATGAGGACAAAAAAGTGACCACATTCCATCTTCTTCAACTCTTTTCATAAAGAGGTCAGGAGTCCACATGGCATAGAAAAGATCGCGGGCACGAGCCTCATCTTTACCAGTGTTTTTCTTTAGATCAAGAAAATCAAAAACATCCGCATGCCAAGGCTCTAGGTAAATAGCAAAGGCGCCTTTTCTTTTGCCGCCCCCTTGGTCCACATATCTTGCCGTGTCGTTAAACACCTTAAGCATGGGAACAATACCGTTTGAGGTGCCATTAGTTCCTTTGATAAATGAGCCTGTGGCACGGATGTTATGAATTGAAAGACCAATTCCTCCAGCGCTTTGAGAGATGAGTGCTGTCTGGCGAAGTGTATCGTAGATTCCTTCGATACTATCGTCCTTCATCGTCAGCAGAAAACAACTCGAAAGCTGAGGCTTTGATGTTCCCGAATTAAATAGAGTAGGAGATGCGTGAGTAAAGTATTTCTCACTCATAAGATTATAAGTTTTGATGGCCGCATCGATATCGTCTTGGTGAATACCAACAGAAACTCTCATGAGCATTTGCCCAGGTCTCTCAACGATTTTACTATCCATCTTAAGAAGATAACTTCTCTCTAATGTTTTAAAGCCAAAGTAATCGTAATTAAAATCTCTTTTATCAATAACTGCTTTATCTAGCTTTTCCGCATTGGCCATAACCGCTTCGTACAACTCTTTAGAAACTAGAGGAGCATGCTCACCGGTAGCAGGATTAACAAAATTATACATGGCCTTGATGTTTTCAGAAAAACATCCACGAGTTTCCTTATGAAGATTACTTACGGCAATTCTTCCAGCCAGTTTTGAAAAGTCTGGGTGCTTTGTTGATAGGTAGGCAGCGGTTTCGGCAGCTAATTGGTCAAGCTCACGAGTTGTGATCCCGTCGTAAATACCTTCGATAACTTTTTGAGTGATAATCGTGGTATCAATATGATCTGCATCTAGATCAAAAGCGATCTGATTGATTCTCTCTGTAATTTTGTCAAATTTAATGGGCTCTTTTTCGCCGCTTCTAGTGTGTACGTACATTTTATAATTTCCTTATATTAAAATTCCGCATCTAGCGTGAATACATTATCTGAAGAGTCTCCAAGGACTCCGGCTTTTTGATATTCTGAGACTCTTTTTTCAAAGAAGTTTGTTTTTCCTTCTAGAGAAATAAGCTCCATCCAATCAAATGGGTTTTCTGTGTTAAATACTTTTTTACATCCAAGATGAGTAAGCCAGTAATCACATACGTATTCTATATACGATGCCATGGTCTCAGCATTGATTCCGATTAAGCTAACCGGCAGAGCCTCAGTGATGAACTCTTTTTCAATTTCTACAGCTTCCGTAAGGATTTGAGTGATAACTTCCTTATCTAGCTGCTCTTCTTCCGACAGTAGTGAATGTATTAGGCATGCAAATTCACAGTGAAGTCCCTCATCTCTACTGATAAATTCGTTGCTGCTACATAGACCCGGCATTAAGCCGCGCTTTTTAAGCCAAAAGATTGAACAGAATGATCCACTGAAGAAGATTCCTTCCACAGCAGCAAAAGCTATTAATCTCGTAGCAAAGCTATCGTCACTATTGATCCATTTCATGGCCCACTTGGCCTTTTTCCCAACGCAGGGGAGAGTTTCAACTGCTTTAAACAGACGATCTTTCTCCTTGGGATCTTTGATATAGGTATCAATAAGTAAGCTATAAGTTTCTGAATGAATATTTTCCATGGCAATCTGAAAACCATAGAAACAGCGGGCCTCAGGTATCTGTACATCGTTGTAAAACCTAAGAGCTAGGTTCTCGTTAACGATTCCATCTGAAGCTGCGAAAAAGGCCAATACATGGCTTATAAAATGTTTTTCGTTTCCGTTTAGTTTGTCCCAGTCCTTAAGATCGGCCATAAGGTCGATTTCTTCAGCAGTCCAAAATACGGCCATATGCTTTTTGTACATTTCATATACAGAATCATACTGAATGGGGAAAAGAACGAATCTATCGTCATTGGGTGCTAGTAGGGGGTCTTTTGATACTGTAACTTCTTTTGTGCTCACTAAATGTCTCCTATTTTGTGCCTCTATCCTTGAGTCAATCCTTAGCAGACATAGCTATGCACCTAAGTTCAAATTGAACTTTTACGAGACCTATTACTTTTTGTTATAGCGAACTCGTCCGGGGCAATTTCCTTTCGGAAGTTTTGTGTGTGCGCCTTGGACCTTCAACACTAGAATACATGGGACGTTCAAAATCTGAAAGACCTAATCTCATGACTAATTTACTTTACTTTTAATTGACGCATTTTTTTTACTTGACCCTTTTTCTAATGACCGAATTAGAGGGAGATTATGGATTGGCGCAGTTCAAACTTTTTTTTTCTTACATCTAAACGAATCGATGAGTCATCAAGCACTTAACGTTTCGCGTGACCGCTATATTGTGGTCGGATTATGGTCAAATACTTGAATGACCCAAGATATAGGGGTGCTGTTTATGCGTATCGTCTAGAGAAATGACAGTTTGCTTCTCCCAAAACCTTAAAACGAGGGCCTTTAGCTCTGGGTTTTCTTCTATTTGATTGAAGTCATAAAGCTGATCGTCGTCACCAATTTTTCCATAACGAATTAAGATTCCGTTTTCTATTTGAATAAAACGTTTGTCTTTAACAAGTAAGCAATTCTTTTTTGGGTATTCCCAAAAACTTTTTATAATTTTTAAGTGGATGGGTTTAACTTTAACTTCATGGACCGACTCCCATTCTAAACTTAAGTTGGTCGCAACCTTTTCAAGCTTTCTTAGGGCCGAAGGTTTTGAGGCGAAGGCCAATAGGGGAATTTCATTTCCTTGAGTCTTTCGCGCCTGAAGAGTTCCAAGTTTTTCACTATAAAAAATTCCAAAAGGAAATTTGGTTTTTGCACCAGCGCGATTCAAAGGGGGCAGAAAGGTTTTAATTTCTATATTTTCAATTAATAAAGTTAAAAGCTCCCAGTTATAAACTTCAGTTGTTATATGATGAAGATGGTTATGTAGCTTTAATCCTTTTCCTCTACCGGGTTTAGTGGCGAAATGCTGAAAGACTCTTTTCTTAATATTATTTGCCTTGCCCACATAAAGAAGCTCTCCATCCTTATCATGAAAATAATAAAGGCCCCCATCTTCAGTTAAAGCATCAACTTCTTCTTTAGGGATATGGGGCGGAAGGGGCAGGGAGCCTGCCTTTTGAGCTTCAACCTGCTCTTCAATAAAGCCTTTATCGACAGCTAAATAGCGCTCAAATAACTCAACCGTGGCCAGGGTATCTCCCATGGCCCGGTGTGCATTATTAAGCTTTATCCCTAATTCTTTTGTTATTTTTCCAAGACTATAAGACTTATGCCCAGGAATAAGTTTACGCCCAAGTCTAACGGTGCAAAGTTTCTTTCTGTTAAACTCAAAGCCTAGTTCCTTAAACTCAGCCTTAATAAAACCATAATCAAAACCAACATTATGGGCCACAAAGACATTGCCTTCAGTCATCTCGACAATTTTTTTTGCCACCTCATAAAACTTTGGCGCATCTTCGACCATCTGATTATTTATGCCAGTTAACTTCGTTATAAAATATTGGATTGAGCATTCAGGATTTATTAATGTTGACCACTGATCAACAACCTTTTCGCCGTCGTGATTTACAATAGCAATCTCAATTATCTTTGAGTGCCCTGGCTTAACTCCAGTTGTTTCAATGTCAATTATCGAATACATGGGTCCGATGCTAGCAACTAAAGAGCGATTTGGCCCATGATTGAAGGATCGGTATCTTGTTCGAGATCCTCTTTGATGAACTTAAGAGGTGTAGCGAAGTTATAGGCCTTTGAGCCTCTTAGAATCTTAGTTTCCGCAAAGTTAATTCCTATAAGCTCACCAGAATCATTAAAAAGAGGTCCACCGCTTGCGCCTTTAAAAAGGGGAGCTTGATGTAAGTACCTCTTTCCTTTTAGGACAAGACCTCTGGCCTTAGATGCTTGAAGACCTTTACTTCCAACATTACCTAGCAGTCTTACGATTTGGTTTTCTTCAATTTCCAATTTAAGGTTAGGAGCGTGGGTGTACTTAGCTAAGTCTCCCTTCATTTCCACTAAACAGTAATCAAGTTCCTTATTACATTTAATCGCTTTTTTACAGGCAAAGCTTTTAGAGCCAAGGTCTGGATTAAGCTTTACCTTAAATGTTTTACAGGCCGTCATTTCATATTCTCGGTTATAAACATGAAAGTTGGTTAAAATAAAATTTCCGCCTATATAAACAGCAGTACCTCTGCCTGTGCCATCATTACTAATGGCCGTAAAAGTATTTTGGGCCAGTGCTTTTTCAAAGTTAAATTCATCTAAGCTGATTGTAAATTTGCGCTTTTTAAAAGAAAACCTTTCACTAGATTCTTCATTTACAGGGACTCTTTTACTTAGCATGGGTCCTTTGACATGAACCGTATCGCCTTTAATTTTTACACTTTTATAAAGGTAATGAAGATGGGTAATAACAGTTTCTTCGTTTAGCGACTTTTCAGTAGCTGTTAAGAGAAGAGGAGCGAAGAGCAGGGAGCTTATTATTAGTTTTATCATGTAAATGTCTTAGCAAACTGAGAATTTTTCTCAAGCTGTTTGGAGTTTTTACAATATGAAAATGAAGTGATTTCGACTACTTAAAGAGCACTTCTTTACAGTCCACATCCTTAATATGACAAAAGTAGGCTTGTTTCGTAGCAGGGTCTTTGATCGTACAGCATACATGTTTAGTCATAAGTCGACAGGTTCCCTTTATACAGCGAGGTATCTTAATCCTATCATCTTTAGCACATTCCATATTAGGTATTAGAATATCGGCACAGTCCTTATTAATTTTATTATTTAAACTCTTAAGAAATTTTGAATTTATGGACGTCGATTGGCATTGATTTTTACAACCTAGATCTTGAACCACCATGCAGTCAGAATCTTTTTGGCATTGTTTCCATTCCTTTTGAAGATAGTCTGAACCATAGAGGTTAAAGGAAAATATTAAGGCGATAATAAACTTCATTTAAATTCCGACAAAGGTCTTGGTTTACAGTTTACTCGCATGGTCTCACATCTTTTTGGGGCATTCTTGCCGCAGCAGACATGATTAAAATAAACTTCGCAGCGATTCTTTACACATTTAGCAAGTTTGTTCATTTGTGCGCATTTACACATGCCCGGGTACTTTCCAGGACATTCTTTTTTTAATTTTTCTTTGTAGCTCGGCAAAAAGCTTTTATTCAAGGCCTGCTCATTACAACAGGGACGACATGAATCTTTAAAAACCATGGTGCAGTCACTATCCTGCTTGCAGATCTGCCAGCTAGATTCTACTAGTTTATTGGTTTTAGCTTCGGCCGTGAGGCTAAAAAGTATTAGGATTGAAAGAAATGAAATTCTAATTCGATACATAGAGCGTGGTAGACGGGAAGATGAAGTTCTTGGGCCTTAAAAGTTTCTTCTTCGGGGACTTGTATGACGACGTCACACCATTCATTTGAAAGAGAATCTTTGGCGCCGGTAAGGCCGATGGTTTTAAGACCTTTTGCCTTGGCGACTTTGTAGCCTTCGATGACGTTTTTTGAATTGCCAGAAGTTGAGATGCCCATGACCACGTCGTTGGTATTTCCTTGGACCCAGATTTGTTGACCATAAACAAGCATGGGATCGACGTCATTAAGAAAGGCCGAGTTGCCTGAATGGGCCACTCCAAGACTAAGGGCCGGAAGTCCCATTTGAAGTTTGTCGGCAATGCTTGGGTCAATTGATGAGAATTTCTTTTTATCTGATTCGCTAAGAGGTCTTTTTAGAAGAAAGCCTTTTGTGAGCTCGCCGCAGAGATGTTCGGCGTCAGCGGAAGAGCCACCGTTGCCCATAACCAGAAGTTTGCCACTTTTTGTATAGCAATCTTTTAGAATCTCTAAGGCCTTTTCAAGTTGGTCTTTGCAGGATTCAAGTTTTGGATGTCTTTCAAATAATTCGCTGTGCTTAAAACTCATAAGGAGATTCTACCCTAGTCCTCTTCTTTTGACACATCAAAGTTTAGAAGATGAACAGGGGAGTCAGAGAGCTTTTTACGCCTTTTGTCGTACTCCTGAGTGGTTTTAACGGAGCTATGATTAACCTCTTGAGCGACTTTATAAATATCCACGCCGACTTCTAAGAGCTCGCCAATAAAGGTCGCTCTAGCTGAGTGGGGGGAAATTTTAAAATTTAGGCCAATTTTTTTTGCATAGTGATCTAAAATTTCATTAATAGTTCTTGGGTTTAAGGACTTGTTAAGATTTTTTGGGTTATGGGGATTTCTTGTGGGCTGAAAAAGCCAGTCACCCATTTTATGACCACGCCCTTTGGCTCGCATCCAGGAGAGATAATCTTCAATGGCCTCCACGGCCATTGGATGAACTACTTTTTGACCGGTCTTGCCGCCTTTTCCGCGAAACTCTAAAACATGATGCTCATTGATTTGAGTATAGTCTTGAAATTGAAGTTTTATGACTTCTGATTTTCTAAGACCCGTAGTAAAAAAGGTTAGTAAAAGTGCGCGATGAAGAGGACCACTTTCACTATTAATATCTATTGAGGAGATAAGTTCTTCTACCTGTATTTTCTGAAGGGCATTTGTGGGCTTTAGGACTTCGTGCCTTGGTCTTTTTACTGAGGTTACAGGGTTGAACTCGCATTCTTTTTTTTCAACGAGATAATCAAAATAAGAGGACAGAGCAGAGAGTTTTCTGCAAACCGATTTTGGAGCCGAGGGCCTGCCGTAGCGGCCTCCTTCTTCGCTTAACCAATTTCTGTAGGCAATAATTTGACCACGTTCAATTTCATTGTATTTGGATAGTTCAGAAAAATTAATATTTAGGTATTCAAAGAATTTACGAAGGTCGTTTTCATAAGATTTACGAGTATGCTTAGAGGTAAAATTATCAAAGAACTCCTCGTACAAATCGAAATTATGTGTTTTTAAAGCTGGTTGACCCATGGTGTTATTATAATCTCAAATAACACCAGAGTCTTAGTCAGGTATAACTTGCCTAAGCAAAGCTTAGTTGAGTGGCCGAGTAGCTCCAGGCGCGCATAGCGGCCTTAAAGTCCCTTAATTCTTCTTTAATTCGAATCTCAAGGTCTTCACTATGGGTCTTTCTAAATTCTCTTCTAAGCTCTTGCAGGTTTCTAAAGGTCTCTTCAACTTTAAGTTTTAATTGCTCTAGGGCAGAAAGATCAGCTCCATGTTCAGCAAGTCTCTTCTCTTGCATAAGAAGCTGTGCCTTAAGAATTTCTTCTTCGCTGGTTCTTTTAAGAGAGTGGGCCCATCCGAAATAGCTCATTATATTGATTAACCATTTTGTTGGATCATACTGCCACCATTTAACTCCGTTTCTGTAGTCATTTTGAAAGAAGTGATGAAAGTTATGATAACCTTCCCCGTAGCTAAAAAAAGCAAGTAGGGGATTATCAAGAGCGGTATTGGTATCAGTATAAGGTTGGCTACCCCACATATGGGCCCAGCTATTTATAAAAAATGTACAATGGTGAACAAAGACAACTCTACCAACGCCAACGATTGCAAGGCCTCCAAGCCATGAACCCATGGCCCAGCCAATTAGTGCTGGAATAATAAAGCCCGAGAATACACAAAGAGGTAGGTAGTATTTATGTTGCCACATAACCAGTGGATCAGCGGCTAAGTCCTTGGCGTAAACATCCAAATACTTATCTTCTTCCTTCACCATAATCCAGCCCATATGGGCCCAGAAAAAACCTTCTTTTATATTGTATGGATCTTCATCAGTGTCGCAAAAAGTATGATGTCTTCTATGATCTGTGCACCACTTTAGGGCGGAGTTTTGAAAGGCCCCGGCTCCAAAAAGAAGGAGTACGAATTTAACAAATTTATTGGCCTTATAGGCCTTATGACTAAGAAGTCTGTGGTAACCGGCCGTAATAGACATTCCAGAAAGAAAGTACATGAAGACTGCTGGAATTAGCATCATGGGGTCAAAGCCGTCTTTGGCCACATAGGTGGCAATAAGGGCCACGGTAGCAATTGGGGTTAAGATAAGAAAACTAGTGTTTACCCAGTCCAGATTATCAATTCTTAGTCTTTTCATTCCTTTCATAAATACCTCTCCAAAAGTATAAGAAAAGGCTATCACGGTGCTTTTAAGTCGGTTGTAATACAAATGTAAAAGCAAACAGAGCTAATGCATCAAGTAATATATATTTGTTCCAAGAATTGATGAGTTAGGTCATAATTTTGTAAGCAACTTTACAAAGGATGACCCATGAAATGGCTTATTTTAGTCTCAATTTTATTTAGCTCAAGTATCTTCGCCAATGATAAGCCATGGGCCGAGGTGGTTAAATTAAAAGGGGTCGTTAGCTTTAACGGGAAAGAATTAAAACTCGGTGATCGGATCAATAAAAAAGGTGTTTTAAAAACTGAGCGCAGAAGTTTTTTACAAGTAGAGATTCCTAAGTGGGGAAATAAAATTACCGTTGGACCCAAAAGTGAAATGGAATTTGATTTTGGAGAAAAGGCAAAAAAGAAATACTCTTTTTTACATGGACGTTGTCGCTGGAAAACTTACGAAGGTAAAAAAGGGGTTGGCAAAGGTAAGCTCTTCACAAAGGTCGCCTCCATGGGAGTCAGAGGTACTGACTTTACAGTCGTGGCCAATAAGGCCTTAGGTGAAACAGAGATCATCGTTTTAGATGGCTCAGTAGAGTTTGGAAACTTAAACGTGGAAGGCGATTCGGCCATAATAAATAAAGGACAATGGGGCGGAATCGGCGGCCGATTTGGAGAAAAAATTGGAAAAGTCTTAGACCTTCCAAAGGCCGTGATCGAGCAATTTGATTCTCAGCTAAAATTTAAATAGTTAAATATTCGAAACGTTTTCCATAACCTGATATAAGGTTTGTCCGCTTGCAATTGAGGCACTGGTATTGTGATTTACGACAATACCATCTTCAAGGGCCGTTACTTCCTCGATGGCCTTAGATAAACTCTCTTCATTTTTTACTTGTTTAAAGCTAAGTGATCGCGCAATAACATCGCCTTTTTTAAAGGACTCTCCCGGTGAAAAGCAGAATTCATAGAGGCCCCCTTTAGGAGCATAATAAGTTCTGTAATCTTTTAAGAGGGATTTTTTTCCTTCAACTTTAGGAAGGTCGCTTATTTCTATATCGTGGACACCTTTATGCTTTAGGAAATTTAAAATGCACTTAGCATCTAGCTTTGCTTCTTCAAAAGAAATCCTCTCTTCACTACCAAGCTCAACGGTGTAGGCTTCAAAGCTATTCTTTAGGTCTCTGCCTTGCTTTTTAAATTCCTTAGTGAGCTCAACCCAAGGCATAAAGCTGGCCTCGTCCATGGCCCCATCAAACTCACTAGGAATCTCTAAGACATGGGGAAATTTAAAATGGGCAGCTGAGCTTATTTGATAATCGGCACTGTAAAGATATCTCGCGGCGATGGGTCCCGTATGAAGATCAAGCACGATATCAGAAGGGCTTGCTATTTTTTGCATAAGAAGATTAAAGTGACCATCTTCAGGTCCGTGGGCGCGCTGCTCTACATAGTTTTGATAATGGTCACAGATTTTAAAAAGTTCGGTCTTAAATTTTTTCCTAACTTCTTCGTCAGTAGCTTTTATATTTTCTTTAACAAATTCTTCAAGTGAAAAACCTGTTTTGTTTGAGTCTAATGCCATGAAGTTTATATAATTTCTATTCCAATTATTTCCTGAAACTGGATTATAGCGCCCTTGTGTGTACATGCCAGACTTTTGATTTACGGCCGTTGGATTAGCAAAGGGAATAAAACTAATGGAGCCTTTGAAGGGATTAGTTTTAAACCAATTCATAAGCTCAAAAATAACCGCATTTCCTTGTAGTTCTGCTCCATGAACATTTGCCTGAATATGAACATTAGGTCCCTCAAGACCAGAGGAGCATCTAAAGATATTAATCCAAAGCCAATCACCATTTGGTTGTTGTTTTAAGGGATGATTAATTCTTTCTAATTTGTTCATAATTGATCCACAGTTAAAATCATAAGAGCCACTCAGCGCTTTGTCTGATTGGTCTTGGGGCCATCATATGTCCTTTATAGATAACCACTTCAGCGGGGAGATTATGGCAAAGAAAATAGGGCATACTCTCTGTAAATCCATAAGCCCCGGCCTGTTTGAAACAGAGCCAATCACCAGGGCCTACATCTTCTGGTAGTTCAAAATCTCCAAGCTTATCAAGCCCGGTACATAGGGGACCGTGGACATAAAATTTTGAGGTTTTGGCCTTTGATTTTCTAAAAAGCTCACAAGGGAATGGCTGACCTGTTAAAGCGGGTCTTGCTATATGATTGATCCCGCCATCGGTAACGAGTAGCTCTCTACCTCTGACAGATTTCCTGTCGATGACTTGCGTAAAGTACATTCCATATTCACCAACGGCGTAGCGCCCAAGTTCCATCCAAATATTTTCTAAGCTAAATTCTTTTTTTACTGCCGTTAAAACTGAGTTCACTTCCTTCCAATCGATACTATTTTCATCTTCAGTATAAGGAATACCAAGACCTCCGCCTAAATCTAAGATACGCATAGTAACTTCTAGGCTTTTAGATAGTTCTTGGCATTCGCTAGCAATTTTTTTCCAAATGGTTGCTAGTCGGTCAACTTCTAAAATATTTCCCCACTGAAAAACATGAAAACCTGCAATATCAAGTGAACTAACTTTTGAAAGCTCTAGCTTTTTCCATTCATCTGGTTCAATTCCAAAAGGAGTAATTTCGTTCCCACCTAGAACAGAGGTTCCTTCTTCCCATTCTAGCTGTACTCTTAAAAGTACCTTGGGTCTTTTATGTAGATTTTCTGCGATGGAGTTAAGCCAGTAAGCTTGATTGATGCTTTCTAAAACGATCACATCTACATCGGCCATAATTAATTGCTTTAAATAACGGCGACTTTTGCTAGGGCCTGTTGATAAAATATCAGAGGGCAAAATACCAGCGCTTAGGACCTGATCGAGTTCACCTTTTGAGGCCACATCAAGACCAAAATCTAAGTTTCTTAAAAGTTTTAAAATAGAGGAGAGTGGATTGGCTTTACAGGCGTACCAAAGTTTAAGATCTTCATCTTTATGCTCGCGCATATAGCTAAGATGCTCCTCAAGTCCATCGAGATCGTAGTAATAAAAGCTTGAATCGAGGCGATTCATGGCGCCTTTTAAAAGCTCTCTATGGTCTGGCTTGAGTATTGGTAAGCTCATTATCTTAAAAAGCTTTCAAGTTCTAAACTGGCATCTGACTTTTCGTCTCTATATTTAATAATTAAAGCGCAGTTCATTTGTATGCCTTGCTCTTTTGCCCAGGCTAGTTTTTCATTAACTGGTCTTGTTCCAGGAACAACAACAGCACCGGCCGGAATAGGGGCCCCGCGCTCTAGCATTTCTCCTTTTACACAATCAAAGACGGGAACGCCTTTAGATAAAATTACACCTGGAGCGATAACAGCTCTTTCAAGAACTTGAATGCCTTCTACAATAACTGAGCCGGCACCGATAAAAGCATTATCTTCAATAATAACTGGGGCAAGACCAATCGGTTCTAGTACGCCGCCAATTTGGACACCAGCAGATAGGTGAACGTTTTTACCAATTTGAGCACATGAGCCAACGAGGGCGTGGCTATCTACCATTGTCCCTTCGTCTACATAAGCGCCAATATTAATATAGGCCGGAGGCATGATAATGACTCCCTTAGAAACATATGATCCTCTTCTTACAGAAGAGCCACCGGGAACCAGTCTAATTCCTCTTTCAGGAGTAAACTTTTGCGGCATAAGATTATGTTTATCCACAAAGCCGTTTTCCTCAACAAGCTCACCGGCCTTAAAGGCTTCAAGAATTGCTTGCTTTACTTCTGTATTTGCCTGCCAAACACCATCAACCTTATTAGCGCTTCTTAAGCTTCCGTTTTCAAGTCCTGTTAATACTTCTTCCCAGTTCATATATTTTCCTTTTTATAAATTATTAAACCAATTATTAATTTTTTGATCAGCTTCTAAAACCTTTTCTTCTTCACACATATCTTCGTGTGTTAAGGGAGCTCTAAGTTTATTTGAAGCGATCGTTTTATTCTTATGCATAAGCCATTTTGCTGGTATTGGATTAGACGCAACAAAGAGGCTGTTGGCGCAGTCTTCCCACATGGCAGCTTCTTTAAGTTCTCCGCTTAAAGTAAGCTCCGTATACTTATGGGTTTCTTTAGGCCAGGTATTTGCGGCCACACTGACAAGACCTGTGCATCCATGGGGGGCAAAGGCTGGCAAGAGTCCGTCATCGCCAGAGTAAACTCTTCCATTCGGTCCAGCGGCTTCAACATATTTTTTAAACTCAGCTACAGAGCCGGAGGCTTCTTTAATGGCCCAAAAGTTTTTATGAGTATTAAGCTTTTTTACTGCTGAAAAGCTCATAGGCTTCCCTGTTCTAGAGGGAACATTATAAAGCATGCAAGGTTTAGTTGAAGCGTCCATTAACTCTTTAAACCATTGATACTGACCTTCATCCCCTGGTTTTGCATAGAGGGGCACAACTAAAAGATAAGCATCAATAGGAAGAGTTTCTAAATGTTTGATCCACTGTTTTTGTTCTTCTAAGTTAGAGCCACCAACTCCGCACATCACGGGGACATTAGGCTTTCTTTCTTTTAAGAAATCTAGAATCTTTTGTCTTTCATAGAGATCTAAGTTTAGGGCCTCGCCAGTTGAGCCAAGAATTAATATTCCATTCTTTGCCTCCACCTGCTGATCGAGAACCACGCCAAGTGATTCATAATCAACAGTTCCGTCTTCCTTTAGTGGTGTAATGACTGCAGTCCAAAGAGGGTAATCGTTTAAATTCATAAGAGTTCCTTGATAGCGATATCGCTAAAGTCATTGAGTCCAGCAGGTACTTGGCCGTCTATAATTTTTTGAGCGGACCATAAGGCTCCTGCTGCAAAAATGCCGCGATCCTTTGCCTGATGTTGAACTATAATATCTTCTGTTTCTGTTTCTACTGTTAACTTATGATCCCCGACAACATCTCCTGTTCTAGCAGATGTTATGTCACATTTTTGCTTACTCCAGTCTTGCCAAGAAAGGGCAGTTCCTGAAGGGGCATCAACTTTCATAATATGATGTATCTCGTGGATCTTAAAATTTGGCTTTTCAAATAATTTTTCAGCCTTTGAAAGGACCTTAATCATTTCGTGAACAAGGTTCATTCCTAGACTAAAATTATGTGCTCTAACCCAAGGGGTACCATTTTTGACGAGCTTAGAAGCGATTTGTGAAGGCCATTCAAAACCAGTTGAGCCTGTAACCACAGGTATTTTCGAATCAACTAGGATTTCAAGATAATTTAGGAATGGCTCTCCTGGAAGAAAGCTTATGATCACATCATGACCTTTTAATTTTTCTAGAGTAGGAGGATTGGTGCTATCAAAAACAGTATGCTGATTATGCACCCCTAGTTTTTCAATAACCTTTTTTCCTGTCTTTCCTTTTCCGAGTACGGCCACTTTCATCCGATAAATTCCTTGTGTAGTCGTTTGATCGCCATGGTGGCATCGTCTTCGTGCACCAGGAAGCAGAAGTTATGCTTACTTGCACCATGGCAGATCATACGGACATTTATTTTCGAATCACCCTCTTGAAGGGCATTGAAAAGTTTTTGAGCTATGCCAGGAGTGTGATTTATATGATTACCAATCACGCTCACTAAGGAGAGGTCTTCTTCTACACTTACACTGGCAAAGTTTTCAAGTTCATTTAAAAGCTTCTTGTTAAGAAGGGTTGAGTCTTCAATTGTTAAGGCAACAGAGATTTCTGAAGTTGTAATACTGTCTACAGAGATTTGATGGCGATTAAAAATTTCAAAGATTTTAAATAAAAAGCCATGCTGATGTAGCATGTCTGGAGTTGATAAAGTCAAAAGACTTTGATCTTTTCGATTAGCCAGGGCCCTAACAAGGGGCGCTTCCTTACTCTGTTCTTTTATCCAAGTTCCAGGAGCGTCTGGCTCCAAACTTGATCCCACAAATACTGGTATGCCGGCCCTTTTAGCCGGAGTTAATGTTGTCGGATGAAGAATCTTGGCACCCATTGTGGCCATTTCAGCAGCTTCTTGGAATGTAATTTCGTTTATCGGTCTCGCTGATTCACAAACTCTCGGGTCAGTTGTCGCAATGCCCGCCACATCAGTCCATATTTCTAGAAGGTCAGCATTGATTCCTTCCGCTAATAAAGCCGCAGAATAATCTGAGCCCCCACGACCAAGAGTGGTTGTAGTACCTGCTTCATTTGAACCTAGAAAGCCTTGAGTGACAAAGACAACTTCTCCGTACTTGGCCCCCATTAAATATTTATCTGAATTTGTCTTAATAAGATTAAAGTCAGGTACAGCGCTTCCAAATTGATCGTCGGTTTTAATAACCTTTCTTACGTCAAAAAGCTCAACCTTCTTATCTTCGTATAAATCTCCTAAGGCCACGGTCATAAGTGGTGAAGACAGTCTTTCTCCAGCACTCACAATCCCATCTTTTGCCTTAGGGCTGCAGTCCTTTAAAAGATTGATCCCTTTAGTGATTGTCTCAAGCTCTCTTAAAACTGTCTTCATCTCTTCAACAATTTGCGGACTGGCCTCAAGGTCACCGGCGATTTTTAAATGACGATCTTCTATATCACTTAGAATTTCTTGGCATTTATTCCAAGTGTCGGTGATTGCCGTATCAACTAATTTTAACAAGAGATTGGTTGTTCCATAGGTTGCGGAAACAACCACTATATTTGCTTTATGATCGAAGGCCACTTTGGCAGAACGATTAATGGCCGTGGCATCGCTCATAGATGAACCACCAAATTTAGCAACAGTAACTTTTGTTTTATCAGCACTCATATTTAACACCTTTTCATGCGAGCAAATTTTACTCAAACATTAATGATTTTAAAAGTTTGTGCGTGCTAAAGCGGTGAGTTAGAACGGATAGATTATCCGGCCAGAAGCTCTCCATGGGTCCTTGAATGATTTTAGGTCCATGACAGTCTGCGAGATTCAACTCGAGCAAACCAGTTAGATGAGCAACGGACTCAGCTAACTTCGGCAATTTTCCCCTGACCGACACCTCAAATGGACTCCGTTGTCCTAGATATCGGCTACCTGAAAATTGCACCTCTTCGGCAGCGCAAATTCAGAATAGTCTAAAATGCTCTAGTTTACAAGTCCAACAGTTTTGAATAATCATTGTGGGGATAAATTACATATTGAGGTCATTATGAAAAAAGTTGGATTAGTTGGTTGGCGTGGAATGGTTGGCTCCGTTTTAATGGGCAGAATGCTAGAAGAAAAAGATTTTGATCTTATCGAGCCATGCTTTTTTTCAACTTCTCAGACCGGCCAAAAGGCTCCCGCTCATGGTGGTCATGACGGAGAACTTAAAGATGCTTCTTCTATTGAAGAGCTTTCTAAGATGGATATTATCATCACCTGCCAAGGTGGTTCATATACGAATGAGATCTATCCCGAGTTAAGAAAATCTGGTTGGGGTGGCTATTGGATCGATGCAGCCTCTGCTTTAAGAATGAAGGAAGATTCAACTTTAATTTTAGATCCAGTAAATTTAGAGGTAATAAAATCAGCTCTTCATAATGGAAAAAAAGACTTTATAGGACCCAACTGTACAGTGTCATTAATGTTAATGGCCGTAGGTGGTCTTTTTAATCACAACGCCATTGAATGGCTAACTAGTATGACTTATCAAGCGGCCTCAGGGGCCGGTGCTAAAAACATGCTTGAGCTTTTAAACCAAATGAAAACTCTTGGTACCGTTGCTGAGCATGAGTATACAGATCCAGCAAAAACAATTCTTGACGTTGATAAAACCATTACTGCTTCCATGAGATCAAAAACATTTCCTAGTGAGAATTTTGGAGCGCCATTGGCAGGTTCCTTAATTCCATGGATTGACGTACCCGTAGAGGCCGGCCAAACAAAAGAAGAATGGAAAGGGATTAGTGAGACTAATAAAATTTTAGGATCTAAAAACCTTATCCCTATTGATGGAACCTGCGTTCGTATGGGGGCCATGAGATGCCATTCTCAGGCCTTAACCATTAAGCTTAATAAAAATATCCCTATCGATGAAATAGAATCCATGATTAAAGAAGCTAATGATTGGGTAAAATTTGTTCCGAACAATAAAGAAGAAACCTTAAAATATCTTTGTCCAACTTTTGCTACCGGCACCCTTGAAATCCCTGTGGGAAGAGTGAGAAAAATGAATCTTGGTGAGGAATATTTAAATGTCTTTACGGTAGGTGATCAACTTCTTTGGGGGGCCGCTGAGCCCTTAAGAAGGATGCTTAGGATAATCCTAGAGAGCGAGTAATCAGTTCAAATCCCTTGAATTGGCCTACATGATGCGTTAAGTTAGCCTTCTATGAAGCTTTATCTGACCTTATTTTTAGCATTAATAAGCTTTCAATCCCTAGGGGAGGAGCTAAATCGCTGTTTTTACGATCATGTAAAGGACGCTATTGAACTAAACAGAGAAAGAAGAGGGGCCTACTCAAAAGAAACTAATGGAGCATCAGAGAAAATAAGCAGATATCTTATCATTTGGGAGAAGCTTATTTTATTAAAGGCCAATAAATACGATCGTAAATCCTCTCAATTTCAGAACTTAGGTATACCTTTTATGTGTGAAGACTTCATTGATATGAGAGAGACTCCTGAAATAATAACAAGAACTGCGCAGATTCCAAGGGGTTATTTGAATATCTATAAACCCAAAACAAAAATCATAAAAAAGAACCTTAAAGCTTCTCTAAAGATTGGCTATAAACCTTTTAAAATAAGCATAGTCAGAGAATTAGAAAAACTTAAATTTAATAAGTCTTATGATTGTTTGTTAAGGCATCTGCTAGAAAGCTTGTTAAGGACAGCTGATCTAGCGCCAAGATATATTGCAGTCGCTCCACAAGGAAAGAAGCAAGAACTTGATAAGCTAATCAAAAAATACTTGAGACTACAAATTTTTGGAATTTCACAAGCTGTTTTCATTGATAAAAAAGCGCGGTCATTACAAGCAGAGGGTGTTCCTATCCTTTGTAATGATGTTCCACATGTACCTCTTTCCGACTGGAAATAAATCGTTATAATAAAGACTCTTATATGACCCCGCTTCAAGGAGGAAGTGTGAAATCTGGATTATTTATTATCCTACTCTTTATCGCTAGCGTCGGTCTTGCCCAGGAAAATGGGGAAGTGGCTAAAGTGCTCGTCATTAAAGGGGATGCCTTTATCAAAGGTAAAGAAGCTCCTTTAACTCTTGGATCTCCTGTAAATGAAGGAGATGTTCTGATAACCAAAGGTTCAACACTTTTGAAAGTTAGATTCTTAGACAATACTCTGGTTTCTTTAGGACCCAATAGTATGTTCAAAGTAAGCGTCTATAAAATTAAAAACGGAAAAAGAAAGACCGTTTATAATTTTTTAAGAGGAAAGATTAGGGCCCATGTAAAAGAAAAAAGAAAAGAAGGGGAAACCATCGTTTTTTCTAATGCTGAAGTCGCTCTAGGTGTTAGAGGTACTGAAATTTTGGCCAATAGCTACCTTGTAAAAGGGGCTCCTTCTACTGATGTTATGCTTACCAAAGGTGTCGTTGAAGTTAATACCTCAAAGCTTGGGACCGCGGTTAAATCTTATAGTCTAACTCCTGGTAAGGCCTTAAATACAAATCTTATTAGAGAAAATGGGATAGGTTCAATTAAGAGTATAAGTTCTAAGAGTTTAGAGCTGATTGCATCAAGTGATGAGTTTCTTCCTGCCCTACAAAATTCTGATGGAAGCTTTGTTGACCTAGATAGTTCAATTTCTAAGTCTCACGGAGTTACCTCTAAGGAAGATCCAAAAAAGGAGCAGCCCGCACCTAAAGTTAAAGAGGTTGCTAAAAAGATAGCTAATACTTCTGTTAAAGGTGTTATTGCCGGTGGATTTCGCTATATCCTAAAAAATGAGCCTTGGGATATTCGAGATGCAGTCATGAATAGTGATAAAAATAGAGCTGATAATAAGTGTTTTTATTATTACTACAAGACTATCCCGGGAAGTGGTGAATACGAACGCTTTAGAAGAGAGCGTGATTGTGACGAGTTTGAAAACGACTTATAAAATAGGATGATAAATGAAAAAGATATATCTATTAAGTTTACTATTTATTTTGGGTTGTGGATCAGGAAAAATAGTTCCAACAACCGATGTCTGCTCAGTAAAAAAGCATTATAAAGATAATGTATTTCAGGTTTATATCAACAAGAGGCCTATCAGTAATCATTATTATATTTATGAAGATGCTATCGACATAACTAAGAAGTTAGCTGAACAAAATAAATGTATGGACTAATTGCTGGGTTCTTCAGAGGGGTCGGCAACTTCAATAGGCTCCCCATTTTCATCTGTAAAAAGGTGATGCTTAAAAAAACTAGTGGCTAAGGCCATTTTAGCTAGCATTAAATTAATGGCGTTGGAATACGCAATATTCTCGGCTCCAGCATTATAGTTTCCTACCGAAAAGAATTTTTTTGTCACCAAGAATTCTCCAAGAGAAGAGAAAAAGCTTAAAATAAAAAAGCCTCCTGCCGACTTGTCCATACCTGGGATAGCCTCAGATAGATCGCTAACACCGTCGTCTAAAAGAACTGAAAAACCTATTATGGCAGCGAAGCCAGCCACTATGCCTGATACGATCTTTACCTTTTCTTTTTTACTAAGTTTTTTGGCTGCCTCATCGGTAAGTCCACCCATCTTTAAAAAAACATAAAGATCTTTATTGTCGATAAAATGCATGGCCCTTTCGATTTCAAGTTTAAAAGTTTCTGAACTTTCAAACTTGATCTTTAAGTTTTTAAAATGCTCTTCAACTTCAGAAGGTTTAATCTTTCTTTTTGTCTTAATTTTTTTTAAGCTAGCAACCGTGGCGAGTAGCTCCTTAGAGGTTTCTTCAAACTCAAATTTATTTTGCATCAAAAGCGATTCAATTTGTTTGGCTCCATTCTCTTTAAAGTCTGCAATGGATTTACCCATTTCAAGCTGTGCCTCTCTTGCGCCTTTTGTAAAGTAACGAAACAAGAGTGGAATATTAACTGTCATCCAGGCCGCTAGGGGAAGGACGTTTCCTTTCTCAAGAGAAGGTTTAA
Source organism: Halobacteriovorax sp. (assembly GCA_002720865.1). Taxonomy (GTDB): domain Bacteria; phylum Bdellovibrionota; class Bacteriovoracia; order Bacteriovoracales; family Bacteriovoracaceae. The sequence goes on along the minus strand of PBIO01000005.1, from coordinate 2,896 downwards.
CTATATACTGGAAGGCCAATGCATCTATAGCAAAAATACCCGCAATTCCTAAGTGTTTTCTTAGGGCAACTCTATCGATGCTCTTAATTGTTTTCCATATGGCCTTTGGTCCAAACTTTTCGTGAGATCTGATAATTCCTTTAGTTACGGCCTGAGATTTTAAACTCGTAAAAAGGGCAAAACCTGCTAAAAGAAAGTTGGCCGGATTAGAACCTAGGGGAGTAGAGGCAACCTCTGCTAAGGGGTCTCCTATGACTGCTGAAACTTGTGAGGCACCAAGTTCAGGGACATTGGTCGTTGCTGCCGTCAAAAGAACAAGCTTTTGAGGAGAGACTACTTTTGTCATATTGTTCATAAAAAGATCTAAGGCAATATCCAAACCCTTCATTCCTGCAGATAACTTTAGCCCTGCAAGAAGTCCGGCCGTAAGCCCCCCGTCAAAAGCTACTGAAGCTAATGGCACCAAAATTAACGGTGCAACAGTGAAAAAATTTGAAATGATCTGGGCCCTTACTTTTTGACCTTTGGTTGGATCAAGCGGAAAGAAACGTAGTAGTGCTTCAAGTTGCTCTTCATTGAAGTGACTGAGCAATTCATCTTGTTCAAGTTTGCCGTTATAATAAGTATTAAAAAGCTCATCTGATTTTGCTAGATACTGATCTAGCCGTGCTTCTGTTTCAAATTCTTTTAAGATCGCTGCATTTTCAATTTCAAGTTGATTAATTCTCGTGGTTAGTGCTGAGTTTGTTTTATAGGCTGGGAGGGCCTTAAGTCTTTCAAGTTCATTTGCGTTTAGCTTGTATTGCCAACTGACAGCTTTTAGCCTTTCATGAAATCGCATTAAAAAGCGGCTATCAAGGTTATCCTTATTCTTTAATCTCTTTAAGTCTTTGACCGTAAACTCATCTAAATCTTCATATGGTCTTAAAAAAAAGTTTATATGCTGATTACATCCTCCCATTCCATTGTATAGGGACGCTATTTTTCGATTTCGATCTAGTTGCCCGAGATTTAACTCAATAAACAACGAGCTAATGATAAACAAAGCGATAATTGAATTGAATTCCCAGTATTTTCTCACCAGTCTTTATCGGCTTTTTAGTCGTAAAAGCTTAAGTCAGGTCTGTTTAAATTTTAGACACTTATACCTATACACTCTCCTAAAAACAGCTATATATAGCAATTAACTTAGGCCTAATTATTGCAATGATTTACCTAGAAACGAGGTAATAATGAAAAGACTAATTTCCATGGCCCTAATTATGGCATTTTCAACAACAGTTCACGCTAGCATAGCCCAGGACCATTACACCGGTGAGCCAGATCCTGTGAAGAAAAAAGCAGTGCTCATCCAAGCGATAAAGCATTCTCTTTCAGAGACTCAGGCCTTACTTTTAAAAGATTATCTTCATAACTATACGGTGGAAGATTTAGAATATATCAAAGAAGACGCCAAAGAATTTGAAAAAGTATTAAGAGGTCTTGAGAACAGAGCACCTGATGATGAAGATGAGCATGGTGTGAGTACTACACAATAGTTAAGGCTAAATAGCTCCAAGAAAATATTATCGAAGGGCCAAAGAGGATTCTTTGGTCCATTTTTTTATCAAATATTATAAGTCCAATGGTACCTAACAAGACAAGCCCAAGAAAAAGATAACCAAGCTCTGCCTCAAGAGCACAAAGGCCCATCATACATCCATACAGCATTACAAAAAAGTACCTAACGTATGCTACGACAGTATTTTTTTCTTTATATAATTCAAAAGCTAAACAATGGAAAAATACAAAGCCTAGCAAGAGAAGGACTGCAGCCGTCTGGCTTTCATGTAAGTTTAAAAATAAAGGAGGAACAAGTAGGAGAGGGAATCTCAGGCTTGCAATTGAGAACGATACGAGTGGTTTTGTTATCATCTTTGAGCCAATAAAGTACCAAAGAGCATTAAAAACTAAAAGGCTAGCACTAGAGAGAAAGAAAAAGAAACTTCTCCAGTTAAACCTTATGTCCGCATCAAATTGACCTCTTTCTAAATAGGTAAATAAAACACTAAACAGTAAAAGCAAGATTGCTGATAACCCAATTAGGCCTATAAAGTATTTCTTAAAAGATTTAATATGAAGACCTTCTGAGAAGTCTCTATGAAGCCTGAGGTTAAACAGCATTAAAAACAAATAGAGGAAGTGTAGCCCATAGTATTTAGGTAAGAAGTAAAGGGGGACTAAAGAAGGTATAATGGGATAAAGTAGAAGAATAAGAGGCAATGTAAAATCAAAAAAAGGAAACCTTTTTTCAAAATAATCTAGGAAATACCTGCCAAATTCGCTCAAGCTACTCTCGTTTTTTTGGAAATATTGCAAACGTAGTTTATTATACATATATAGTAAAAGAGGGGGAAACTTGAAGAAGTTCTTTATTATTGCATGCCTGGTTTTTGGTGGATTATATTATTTTACGAAAGATAGAGATATTAATGACGTCCATAAAGCGATAGGAAATCCCGCGGTCAAAGATGTTAAAACTAAATCTGAGATAAAAGCTGAACAAGAAAAAATTAATCAATACAATGTCGGTGATTGCTTTAAAGTAAGTCCCAATTCAAGCTTTGAAGTTTATAAGATTACAAAAGTCGATTTAGAAAAGAAAGATTATCACTATAAACTTTGTATTAAGTTCAAGGGTTGCCAAACTGATTCTGAAGTTGAGCTAATAACAAACTTTGAATATGACCACAGAGAAAACTCGAAAGTAGCTTGTTTTAGATAAGTTTATAAAATGAAAACTGACCTACTTGGGTGGTGATAAAACTAAAACCATCCTAGTTTTTAGACATTCAAAATTGATCCATCCTGGATCAACTTGCTTCGCAAGCTAGATTTTGAATATCTTTCTTACACT
>PBIO01000004.1 GCA_002720865.1 Halobacteriovorax sp. | reverse complement strand
CGAAAATGGATTCTACCTTTTCCACTATGCACTTGCGGAGAAAGTTTTGCGTTTCAAGGCGTTTGCCGTTTTTGTCTAGGTTGTGGAGAATGTAACTTACTTCAATCATTTTTTTCCTTTTTTAATTTGTTATACTTACAACATAAGCCCAAAAACCCGATTTGTCAAACCGATTGGGCAAAACAATTCTACTTTTTTTCTTGCACTATTCTACTGCCCCTCTCCAAGCAAACTGGCACGCTATCTGTACGGAGCTTTCATAAGTTGCTGCATATCAGGTACTTATGCCGCGCAGGGGGCCGTAACCCCCTGTGGGCCAAGGACTTACGTCTACCAGTCTCCGCCCATCTCCTCGTCAGTGAGTATTGAGAAGTCAGTGTTGGCCTCACGCTCGCGGGCCTCAGCCACACGACGAGCAACCTCGGCCTCATCGCGTTCAATGGCGGCCAAATCCTCAGCGGACAAAGGAGGGAACTCGTCGATAGACGGAATCCCCGCACCTTCGCACCACTCGTCACGGCGGGCCTCCTCCTCCATTCTGCGACGGATGACCTGCTGCTGGGCAATGTCAGCAAGCACAGCTTCCCGTTCCTCGAATTCGAGGTCGGTCATGCCGTGGGCGTGAGCAAGGCGGGCGAGAGAATCATTTTCAATTTCCATAAGTACAAGCTACAGTGTGCGGGCCTATAAAGCAAGTTTTATTTTTCTTTTTTTTAGATTATAGTTAGGCTACTAGGTGGTAGTAGGCGGACTACTAGGGACAGCAGTGGACAGCAGTGGACAGCAGTGGACACTGGTGAACTCCGCGCCAAATAACGCCAAATAACAGCGCACTCAGACGGGCATCCCGTTGATTATCAACGACTTACGACGCCCTACGCGGTGCAACCTACTGTGTATCAATGACTTACGACACCCTGCGCCGCCTAACCCCTTGGCTATCAGCGACTTGTGAATCTAGCGTTCAGATTTCATGCCAATTCCTCGGGTACAGGATTCATGCCAACTTTGTCAAGAACGGGATTAGAATTGCAAAGAGTATCATTAGCGTAGCTTCTAGCATTAGCGTACCTTTACTGCTTCGCCAAGATGGTTTATGTGCGTTTGCTTGTGCTTTTTCCCAAGCTCATTTGCAAGGCGTAAAGCTTTGGCGTTTCCTGTTACTTCATCGACAAGGCGTCCGAAGAAAAACACTTGTATCCAGTTTGAGAAGTTCGGATTTTTTCTTGTGGCTATCATGGCGATTAGATTATGCGTTGGTTTTGCGGAGGCGGTAGCGAGTTGCCTTTGCATTGGCAAGGCGTTGCTTCATTAGCCTTTCAGCTTTTCGCAATGGCATTGGCAAGGACTCGGTACGCCAGTTGATATTGGCGAAAGATTTTGCGTTGTTGGCGATTGATTGCAGGATGTACATTTGCTTCCCTTCCTATTTGTTGGCGTTTTGGTTTAAGTGAAAGTCGAGAGCTTTTTGAGCGTTCTCAGCGATTGCGTTCATCCACTCGACAATGTTGGAACAATGGATTTGGGCGTGCTCGCCCTCTTCATCAATCCTCTTCTGTGCAACTCGGGCAACCGACTCGGCTTCTCGCCCCAAGTCGAAAATCTTCGAGGAAAGAGGGAAAGCGGGAAGCTTGTCGTTGTCCAGTAGGTCTTTATATTGTTGTTTCATACTATAAACTTAGTTTAGTTTTGCGGAAAAGTCAAGCGATTCACCATTTTTTTTTAAGTTTTTTTTGGCTCAGTCGTTGAGCCATTTTAGCGGTCGCAGTTCGCTAACGCGAAACCACGCTCCACGCTGTGAGCGGTAGAAGCGTACCCAAGCAAGCCCATCGGGGTGGATGGCATTGCCTTCATGAATGGACTGGACATCTCCAACTTTTCCGTTGGGCATCCGAACGATATCTTTTATTTTCAACATACCTATAATTTAGTCTAGTTTTTCCGAAAAGTCAAGCCATACGGGCAAAACAATCCTACTTTTGTTTGTGTCTTATTCTACTGCCCGTGGTTGCGTTAAACACAAATGGTGCAAGTGGTGCGTTTGCGTGCAAGTGGTGTGTTTGCGTGCAAGTGGTGAGATTGCGTGCAAGTGGTGAGATTGGCACGCTATGTGTACGGAGCTTTCGTAACTCATTGAACACCAAGTACTTATGCCGCCAGTCGCGGCGTAACCCCTTGTGGGTCAGCCACTTATGACTTAAGCTACCAGTTCATGAGTTAGCCTTGGTGAGAATTGGTATTAGTAGAGCGAATGTGATCATTAGAAGTGCTTCTAGCATTGCCTTGTCCTATCTTTGCCTAGCAAGGGCGATTTCAGCTTGAACAACAAGCAGCTTAGCCTTGTGCTCGGCAAGTTGCAACTCAGCAATTTCCATCGCAACTTTTTTTCTCCTGTCGAAAAGCTCAAGCAGTACAAGTGACCGCTCGTGCTTTTTGGGCATTGTCCTTGCCCGCTCAAAGAGGAAACGCCAGTGCGGAATCAGCGAGTCGATGTGCTGAAGTTCCTGTTTCAGTTTTTTTATTTTATCCATGGTTTAAAGGTAAGCTATTTTTGCTTGGATTGCAAGTTTTTTATGAAGTTTTTTTATAGGCAACTTTCCCTCAAGCATTCATTCATATGGTCAAGGATCTCATCGATGTGCCAGATGTGTCCACCTGCACATTCGTAAAGATCCAGTTGGGGGATGACAAGTTTATAACCTTCTTTTTCGATGAACTCTTGCAAGGCTTCTTCGTTTTCGTCTGGAGTGATTGCGATATGATTAACGGACATAATTTTTTTCCTTTCTTACTTTTTAAACTTTAGCATTTGCCAAGATCCAGACAAGCTTGTCAGCTTCCTTTGCGATCTCGTTGAAACGTTCAGCCATTACATCAGCGAATACTTTGGCAAAAACGCCGTGGTCGTCAACTTCATCCTTGCACACGCTTTCGAGAGATTGCGCACGATTCCGGAGTCGAGCAAGCTTGCTTGCCACTTCCGCATTGAATTCAAGCCTTGCCGTGTCGGCGTCGATTTTTTCCTGCATGGTCATAAGTTTTTTCCTTTGTTTAATGTTATGCTATAAGGTAACACAGCCATGATCTGATTGCAAATTTTTTTCGCAAAAACTTTAAACTATTTTCTTGCACAATTCTATTGAAAGGATAAGACACAAAAAAAGATCAATTTTATGCTTGACAATTTTGACCTATCCCCCCGGTTTTTTGAAATTCCCGAGCGCAAATAGGTTTGAGACAGTCGGGGGGGGTGGTTTTCTTCAATATGAAAACAATAATCTATACTATAGAATGCGCACGGGTCGAAAAAAATCCCAGCCCTATTTTTCTCCCGACGATCAGAGTTTTACCGATGGTCTTGCCACTTCTTGATCCCTACTTTTTCCTGTAGGGCCCTATAATCATTTCTTCTTGCGTTTTTTATCTATTTTCTCGCTGAATTGAAATTCGATGGCGACATGAATTTTATCAATATCTTTATTTTCTAATATAAGACTGGCAGGAGTTTGGTTGGAGAGCATATCGTTTTCCGTTTTCAGCCAAACCGTAGCTTCGTAAGGGGGCATGATTTCGGAGAGCGTCTCCATAATTTTTACCTTTGTCATATATTGTATGGTATTTTTTTTTGAAGTTATTTCTAATTGGGTGTATATATAGATATAGCCTTATGGCGAAAAAGATAAGCAAAAAGTGTGAGATCCATATACCGCAGCTACCACAAAGTATACACGTAAACTCCCTGAAGCTCACCGAGAGGCAGAAACAGTTCCTCTCTATAGCTTTTAATAAAAAGACGAATATAATGCTTGTGGCGGGCCCTGCCGGCTCTACTAAGACCTATATGGCAGTCTACGCGGCGCTTCGTTTATTGAGTGCTGAAGAAGATTTGGATTTGCTATACATAAGGACTGTAATTGAGAGTGCGGACAAGGGATTGGGAGCACTGCCCGGAGATATTGACGAGAAATTCAATCCGTATACAGCTCCCCTCGAAGACAAGCTAATGGAAATGCTCCCAAAAACAAATACTATTAGAAAGGAGCTATTGGAAAGTGGTAGAATATCCGCAGTACCTATAAATTACTTAAGGGGCGCAAACTGGAAGGATAAGGTGGTTATCGCAGACGAAGCCCAGAACTTTACCTATAAAGAATTGACCACATTACTCACAAGGATAGGGAGGAATTGTAAATTGATCATCTGCGGAGACTTTATGCAGAGCGACATAAATGGAAAGAGTGGGTTCCCCGCAATGTTCGACTTATTTAATGACGAGGAGAGCAGAAAGCAAGGCATTCACGCCTTTAAGTTTGGGAAGGAGGATATTTTAAGGAGTGAGATATTGAAGTTTATTATATCTAAATTAGAGAGCTAAGCTTTCGTTTATTTAAATAAAGTTCATCCTCCACTTCAATAGATTGCAGCCCTAAAGCGTCAAGAACGACGCGAATCATATCTATAGAATATTGTAGAAATATTGTTTCGGGAAAGTTTTCCTTCAATAATTCGGTTAGATTCTCTACCTCGAACACCCAAGACGTAGCAGGGTGTTGTGGCATTTTCNTTTCTTCCCAGTAGGCTATACAGGATTCTATCCACTCTTCTTTTTTCCTGAGGGTAAGGATGGGGATCAATTCGAAATCACTCGGAAATAAATCAACTAAATCGTTTATTTCTTTTTGTGTCCTCATGTAGTCCAGACCCTCATCGGAGAAAATGAAGTTATCGTAAGGGCTTGTTTCTAAAAATTCGGCGATGTAATCTTTTGTTTGTTTTATTAAATCTTTTCTACTCAAACCTCTCGTTCCCGCCTTATTGGGGTTTGAAATTTTTGTGACTGCCTCCCTAACCGCGCACTCTCCCAGCTCTAAATGTCTCCCGTGAGCACTTTGGTGAGGCTTTCTCTTCTCGCCTATGGGCGTCGGTAAATAATCAAAGCCAAAATGACGAAGTCTATAGGTATTTTTTACAAAAAAGCGCTGGAGAGAGGTAGTCCCCGTTTTATGACAGCCGAGGTGAATGTATATTTTTTGCATCCTAGTACTCGATAATATCTTGATGCCAAGGGCGAGGGCGGCCGTGGAAGAATACTATTTTATGTTTTTCTTTATTATATTGTTTCCCCTGACCAATGTCTGCTTTAAAGGATACAACTCCGCTAGAATAATCTTGTATGAATGTATTTTGTTTTACTGCCTTTTGTATAAAGTCTTGGTCTCCTCGAAGTTTACGCATAAATTCTCCAGCGTCTTTCTCGAAGGCGTGGTATAGATACGAAATATCCTTGCTCCAACTCATTATGCCAGACCCTATATTAGAGCCTCTCCGGTAGGCGTCCCTAAGCGTGGCAAATTCTTCATCCTTTAAGCTTTCTATTATATCGTCTATATTGCTCGTGATTATAGTATCTAGGTCAAAAAATATCGCAGGACCTTGAATATTAAACATCTCCATTTTCGCCCACCAGCGAGGCCAGTTGTGAACAAGGGGGATATCGTATTCCTTTAAGGCGGAGTCTGTTAAGCATATAAATAAGAACTCATGGGTGAGATGCCTCTCGGCCATAGCTTTTATTTTTTCGACGTGTTCCCTCTTGAACTCGCCTCCCGACCGCAATACCGTGATAACTTTAAGCATTGCGGTTTCGTTTGATCCAGCTGTGATCCTTAGCGGAGAACTCAAGTTCGGCTTTATCTTCTAAAAGATTTATTTTATTCCCGTACGTTTTAAGTATTAGAGCTTCCGCAGCTCCATAGTGCTCTGTTGGGGGTCTGTACGAACCCTTGACCCAATAGTGATGCTGCCCGCTCTCTTTTTTAGAAAAGAAGTCAAAGCCGTGTAAGGTTAGTTTTTTGACTTCGGCTACGTCTAACAGCCATGTTATCGCCAATAAGCCACTGGAGGGGAGAAAGGGAGTGGGATCGCGCCCGTGCATTTTGGCTATTTCTTGTACTAACTTTCTTTTTTCTTGGTGAAAGGGGTACGGAACCCTATAGATAATGTGATCACCCGGCCCCCTTTTTACGGGCGCTCCTCCATGGGTGAGTAAAATATTTTTCGGAGGATCTGTCTTTCTGGGATATTGGTCTCGGCCAGTGGTAGCCCAAAAGGTAGTCTTACTTCCGAGGTAATCTTCATAACCTTCTACTTGATATAGGTTAAACCTGATCACGTCATTAAATGAGTCTATCTTATCACCCAGCTTGCTTTTAATTGCGGAGGGACCATTACCAATAAGCAATAGGGATCCTGTAATAGTTGGAGACATGTAATATTGTACACTGTTAGATTATTTCGTGTAATAGAATGTATGGGTCCTATATTATATACTATAATGGGTGCGGGAATCAAGATTCTTTGTAATTTAATTAATCACTGGCTAGAGCAGAAGCGTCAGGATCAACTCATGCTCGCCGCAAGAGACAGAGAGCTTACCCTAGCGATTATAGACAACCAAAAGGCTCAAGCGGGGGATGCTTTTGTAAAAGTCACTCGGAGGATACTATTCTTATCCATCACCCTAACGCTTTGTTATCTAATGCTTTATTACGCGATGAACCCCAACATTTCATACGATGTGGTAGTTCCAAAGGGAGAGAACGCCAAGTGGGGATTCTTTGGCTGGCTCTTCGGGGGAACCGATTGGGTTGTAGTAAAGTTAACCGGCGGCTTGTTACTTACATCTTTTATGGATTTATGTTTTATGGTTGTCGGTTTTTATGCTATACCCAGCAAGAAAAGATAAAATTTATGATTAAAGCAATAAACCCCTTCCTTGCAGCAGCTATTCTTACTGCTACTGGAGGCTGCATATCTATGTCAAGGCACATAAGTTCTCCTGTCGTAAATCCTTCGCCAGCTGAGCCGCCAGTTGTTTTTGCAGAGCTGGACGAGAACAATGATGGAAACATCACGAGAGAAGAGTTAAAAACCTACAATGAAAAGAAAAAAGTCTCCGCTCTAGCTTATGAAGAACCAACGGAGACCTTCGTATATATTATGATTGCCGTAGCGTTTCTATGCGCTGGCAGCATGGCGTACGAAGTACTAAAAGTAAAAAAAGAAAACAAAAAGAAGTGAATATGGATACTGCTACTGCCACAATCATTGCTGCTTTATTGTCTGCGGTCACTACCCTTGTCGGGATNTGGTTGAAGAACAAAGTAAGCTATAAAGCTAAAAACTGTATAGAAAATCAAGCTAAATTAGGGGCGAATGTCTATACGGCTTTGAAATTTATTCAAGCAATAATGGGTTCAGACCGAGCCTANGTATTTGAGTTTCACAATGGTGGACATTACTTTTCAGGGAGAGGTCAGCAAAAGTTTAGTACAACTTATGAATTTGTTGAGCCGGGCATTAGCGCGGAGGGAGACAATTCGCAGGACTACAGAGTATCTAGATTCAGTCAATATTTGCACGATTTAATCTCTTCTGGAAAATTTGATCATGCAACAGAAGATGTAACAGACGAGTCATTTAAGTCATTACTTAGGGAGAAGGGCGTAAAATACCTTTATAACGTTCCAATAAAAACGCTTAATGGAAAGGTTATAGGAATACTAGGAGTAGATTATGTAGGCTCCGATTTTGAAGGTTGCACTGATTGTGAAGATGGAGATGTGGAAAGATTTATGAGAAGGCAAGCGCGGATCATAAGCGGATACCTAGTATAATTTAATTGAATTTTAATTAAAATCTTTTAAAATAAATTAATGAATAAGTTCTGCACAAATTGTGGGTCATCAATCGTTTACTCATTAAATAGTCCGCCAAAATTTTGCTCGTCTTGCGGGGAGTCGCTAGACGGAGGAAGAGAGGATCCCAAGGATATTGGGGCATCCGAAGAGTCTGTAGCAAGAATTCCNAAAAAAATGAAGATAGATTACGAGGTCTCTTATGCATCTGGGCCCAAATCTATGAATGACATTATGAAAGAGCGGAAAAGCGGCTTGCCTTCAATTCCAAGAAAGCAGTACGACGGTGATCCTATGCAGCGAGCTTTAGATGAATGTAAGCCTGCAAGAGAGAGCACCGACATTGGCTAAACAAGAAAAAGGAGAAGNCGCTCCTTACGAGGAGTTGTTCCCGATTATAGATCGGGAGATTAAAAAGCGAAGAGGAAAGTGGTCGCTAACCTCACTTGCTTGGATTGATTATGACGATGTGTCGCAAATTATACGTTCGCACATATTCAATAAGTGGGATCAATGGGATCAATCAAGGCCGCTACTTCCGTGGATCAATAAAATCATTACTAATCAGTTAAAAAATATACTGAGAAACTATTATAGCAACTTTGTTCGCCCCTGTTTGAGTTGCCCATTCAACCAAGCCGCTCCCACAAAGGAGAATTCCGGCGCAGTCGATAGTTTGTGTGGATTTACTTCAAGTGGATTGCAAGATTCAGAATGCCCTTTATTCGCAAAATGGGAAAAGACAAAAAAATATGCTTATGATATTAAAATGCCTGTGGCATTGGAGCATCACACCTATGAAGTACATAGGATTGAAGAAAGCTTTTATGATGTAGAAATTGCAAGAGANAGATTAAACCGAGCAATGAAAGAAGCTTTGACGGATAGGCAGTTTTTGGTTTATGATTTATTATTCGTTCAGCATAAGAGCGAAGAAGATGTCGCAAAGATCCTAGGATTCAAGACGACGGAAAAGGGAAGAAAGGCAGGATACAAACAAATAAAAAACTTAAAAAAACTATTTACTAAAAAAGCCGCCAGAATATTGGAAACGCAGGATATTATCATATGAGCGACTTAACCGAAGATCAAAAGAAGTTTATTAAGGATAATATTGACAAGTATCCTGAATTAAGCGAAATGACTCAGAAGGTTTTTGATGACCCCTTTCTTGATGGGCGAACAAAGGAAGGTCGCGCAGTTAGAGAATACATGCTTTCTCAAGACCTTGAATATAAAACAAGTAAAATTGAGCCTGTAGAGGATATAGAATTAACAAAAGATGATAAAGCTATTATAAATACATACTCCGAGGAGGGTTTGAATTCTTATCAAATAGCTACAATGCTTTATCCTGATCAGGAAATCACTCCACTGAGTAAAGCCTCATTAGTTGTTGCTGCTTATGTAAAAGAAGCTAATAAAGATAGACTGGATGATAAGGAGAAATCAAAGAAGTATATCCCGGTAAAGGCTTTTCAGGGGGTCCTTGCAAAGATAAATATCTGCGCAGGGGTTTCTCTTGAGCAGGAAGAGATTAATATCCAGCAAAGAATGTGCGTGGAGCAGTTGATGAACTTCCTCCAGTCTCCCCGCTTTGTGCAAGTTGTAAATGGCTACTCTAGCGATTTGGACCGAGAGCTGTTCGAGTCTGAGTTTATCAGGGCTACATGGGATAAGCCAGACTTGACGTCAGACGAAATAAATCTATACATTAACGTATGTATGGAATACATAAACTTGAAGCATATCTCAAAGGCTATGGACAAGTTGAATACAATGTTTGACGATGCGGAAACTCAGCAAGAGATGACCGTCCGCTTGGCTGAACTATTAAAAACAAAGAGTGAAGAGTATAATCAATGCGAGAAAAGAATGGAATCTCTCATCCAGAAGCTTCAGGGTGATCGATCCAAGAGAATTCTCGCCAAGCAGAAACAAAATGCTAGTTTATTGAATTTAGTCCAGCTGTTCCAGTCTGAGGAGGAACNGAAGATTATGATTAAAATCGCCGAGCTTCAGCGTAAGGCTGTCGAAGAAGAGGTTGAGGAACTAGAGAACATGCCAGAGTGGAAAGCCCGAGTCTTGGGGATTACTAAAAACGATGCAGTCTGATGGATTTTCAATGCAAAATATGCAAGGAGCAATGCGACTCCGACGTCGCACTGACGAAGCATGTCAAGATTCACTCCGTGACGCTGGCAGAATATTATACTACATTTCACCCAAGGTACAACTTGTTGACTGGCGACCTTCTTCCCTACAAGAATAAAAAAGACTACTTCTCAAGGGATTTTACCACTCGCACTCAACTAAAGAAGTGGTGCAAAGTAAACCCGGACGAGACGGTAAAGTCTTATATATTAAAGCTATTACGGAGGAGAGTCGAGGAGAAGGGTTGGTCTCGTGGACCAAGCCATTTGGAGCTCAAGCTTCGCATGCTTCCTGAGATTGAAGAATACCAAAAGCACTATGGGAGCTATAGCGCAGTTTGCGATTTGACTAATGTCTCCCCGCTTTTTTCTGAACGTCTTCCAGATGATTTTTTCGAAATTGACCTTCCCGAGGATCTGGATATTGTAATAGATACTAGGGAGAAGCTCCCCCTAACTTTCCCTGCTTCTCATGTCAAGAAGCTAGACATAGGTGACTATGCTCTGCCAGACGAAGACACCCTAACTTTCGTCGACAGGAAAAGCGAGAGCGATTTCAAGAGTACTTTGACCGTCAAAAAGAATTTAGATAGATTCAAAAAGGAAATCAACAGAGCAGTAGATATAAATGGATACTTATTCGTTGTTACAGAAAGCAGTATACAGAATATATATAAGCACAATAACCAACGATGGCAGCACAAAAGTAATCTCGAATATCTCTGGCATAATATGATAGACCTAATGCATGAATTTGCAGATCGCTGCCAATTCGTATTTACGGGAAACAGAGAAAACTCGGAAAACCTTATCCGTCGAATATTGTTTTATCAAGACAAGGTGTGGGGCGTAGATCTCCAGCATTATATTGAGGCAAAAAAATGGAAGTAAAAACTTCAGATTGGTTATTGCAGACGACTCCTATAATCTCTCCTATGGTAACGCCCCGCCATATTGAGTTCATATTGGATTCTCTCGAAAAGACACTGGTGGACGACATAGCAGGAGACGTCGTTGAGTTAGGGTGCAATATTGGTACGACATCTGTTTTTATTAGGAAAATGCTGGATGTACATAAGAAGGAAAAAAAATTTCACGTTTATGACTCCTTTGAGGGGCTCCCAAAAAAAAGGGAAGAAGACGATTTTAGCATCGAGCAGTATACCGAGGGGTCGTGCAGATGCTCTAAAGATCAATTTCTAAGGGTATTTGAGCGCTTTCAATTAGAAGTGCCCACCATCAACAGCGGCTGGTTTTCTGAGATAGATAACGGGAAATATCCAGACAATATTTCCTTTGCTTTCTTCGATGGCGATTTCTACCAATCAATAACTGATTCTTTTCATAAAATTTATCATAAATTAAGTAAGGGGGCGGTTGTGTGCGTGCATGACTTTGGCTGGGAAAAGCTTCCGGGTGCAAAAAAAGCTTGCGAAGATTTCTTGAGGGATAAACTAGAGACGATCTGCGAGGGAGTTGGAGGAGTAGGATTCTTCACAAAATTGGAGGCTACAGAATGACTTGGGAAGCTGGTGGTAAATCGGTTTCCTGCACAAAGGGATCCGAGCAATTAAATAAGGAGTTGATGCAGCTAGAAGGCTATCTGGATGAGAATGAGGCTAAGATTGAGTTGTATAAGTTTTTAAGAAGCAATATAACATTTACTTCTGATCTGGTGTCTGGGGTTAAGCTTTTTCCTTTCCAGCATCTCGCCATCAAGAGCATGTTCGAGACTGATTACTTTATGGGGGTCTGGTCTCGGGGAATGTCAAAATCGTTCACCACTGGCATTTTTGCCTTTCTTGACGCTATATTAAATCAGGGGGTAGAGATTGGAATACTTTCAAAGTCCTTCAGGCAGGCTAAGATGATTTTTAAAAAGATCGAAGACATCGCAGCAAAGCCCGAAGCTGGCTATCTCGCCCAATGCATTACTAAAAAGACCAAAAGTAATGACGAATGGCTAATGGAAATCGGGACGTCTAGAATCCGTGCTTTGCCCCTTGGGGATGGAGACAAACTCCGGGGTTTTAGGTTTCATAGAATTATCATTGATGAGTTCGCCTTGATGCCCNAAAGGATTTATAACGAGGTAATCGTTCCGTTTTTGTCTGTTGTTGAAAACCCCACGGAAAGAGAGGATCTAGATAGGGCGGAAGAGGAGTTGATAAAGATGGGGAAGATGGACCCCTCTGAAAAGCATGTTTGGCCCAACAATAAGCTTATTATGCTATCTTCTGCGTGCTATAAATTTGAGTATATGTATAAGTTATATGAGCAGTTTGATAGATTGATTAATAGCTCGACTGAAGATCCTACGGAAGCTAAAAGAGCAATTATGAAATTTAGTTATGATTGTGCCCCTAAGCTGCTCTATGACCAAAATTTGATAAAACAAGCAAAGTCAAGCATGAGTCAAAGTCAATTCGACAGAGAGTTCGGAGCGATTTTTACTGACGACAGCTCAGGATACTTCAAAACCTCTACGATGGCAGCGTGTACATTAATGGACGGAGAAGGCGCTCATGTAGAAGTAAAGGGAGACCCCTCTGCTAAATATCTTTTATCCTTTGATCCTAGCTGGGCAGAATCAGAGAGCTCGGACGATTTCGCTATGCAGGTATTCAAGCTGGACGACGAAAAGAGAATGGCTACATTTGTTCATGGATATGCGCTCCCCGGCACAACACTGCGGGAGCATATTAAATACTTTCATTATCTATTGAATAATTTTAATATAGTTTCTATCGTTGGAGACTATAATGGAGGCGTCCAGTTCCTTAGCGCTGCGAATGAAAGTTCTATTTTCAAGAAAGACAACCTTAAAATTCGGCAGATTAAGGATGTGGACTTTACGAATGTCTTAGATTATCCAGCCGTACTAAAAGAAGCAAAAAGGCAATACAATTTACAAGACAAGCGGATTTGTTACTTGCAAAAACCTTCCAGNGGATGGATCAGAAGGGCAAATGAACTCCTGCAAGCTAACTTTGACCACAAGAGAATTCTTTTTGCAGGAAGAGCTGTAGATGAGTCCTACCACTCTCAAAGAAAGAAAAAGATTCCCATTGATAAGTTGAAGTTTTCGATGCACGCCGATGTAGACAAACAATCCGCCTCAGCAAAGATGATTGATTTCATAGAGCATCAAGCAGACATGATTAACCTGACAAAAGCGGAATGCGCATTAATCCAGATTTCCACCTCTCCTCAGGGCACGCAGACATTTGACATGCCCCTAGAGCTCAGGCGCCAGACCGGCCCGGATAAAGCGAGAAAGGACTTATACTCCGCCCTTGTACTAGGGAATTGGATGACAAAAGTTTACTACGACATGCTCCACGTTGAGACGGAAGAAGTGCAAGTGACCTTCACCCCTATGTTCGTAAATTAAAAGTCAACTTTAAACTTTACTTTGACTTTGCTTTGACTTTCGTGTATAATATCTCACGATGGCAAAGAGAAAATATACAAAGAAGTCTGACTACTGGAGCAAATTCGACCAAGACAAGGGTCATGGTGCAAAGCCTATCGAGGATTTTTTTAAGCCTGATGGCGGATTGACGGAGCCTCAATCAGCGGGTCAACCTTACTATACGGAGGCAGGCTCGACCGCTTATACTCGAAAGACCGGAGAAGGGACACGGACATTAGGGCGCAGGAATGCTATATCGTTTCAAGATAAGGATAAGAGATATGCAAATATTCGTGGAGGCATGCTTCCCTACGAGTACGGATCTGACGGCATTAACATTCGAGACACTATAGATTTATGCCAAAAAGCCTATGCAAACATTGCTATTTTTAAGAATGCTATCGATATTATGTCTGAACTTACTAATTCCGAGCTTAAGCTGGAAGGAGGTTCCGAAAAGGCAAGAAACTTTGTATACAAGTGGTTTGAAAAGATTAACCTGTGGGGGTTGAAAGATCAATATTTTAGGGAATACTATAAAACGGGGAATATCTTTCTATATAGAATAGACGGAAAATTCAGCACCAAGGACTTTGCAAAACTTACAAAAGTATACGGAGAGGCGGGGAAATTAAAAGCTAATCATATTCCAATAAAGTATGTATTACTGAATCCTTATGATGTCGCCATGGACACCAAAACGTCCTTCTCTTCGGCAAATTATAAAAAACTGCTATCAAAATACGACTTAGAGAAGCTGAGGAATCCATCTACCGAGGAGGATAAGGCTATATTTGATGCGCTTCCGAAAAAGAAAAGAGGAGAGATTAAGAAGGGAACATTCCTTGACGTGGGAATCTATATAGACTTAGAGCCGGAAAAGCTCTCATATAGCTTCTATAAAAAACAAGACTATGAGCCTTTTGCGGTTCCATTCGGCTATCCAGTTCTGGACGATATCAACTGGAAGCTTGAGTTAAAGAAGATAGATCAAGCGGTAAGTAGAACTATAGAAAATGTAATTCTCCTTATTACTATGGGCGCTGAACCCGATAAGGGTGGGATTAATGCGAACAATCTTCAGGCGATGCAAGCGCTTTTCCAAAATGAGAGCGTGGGAAGAGTTCTGGTCAGCGACTACACTACTGACGCTGAATTTATTATTCCCGATATTTCTAAGATTATTGGGCCAGACAAATACGAGATAGTCAATAACGATATTCGAGAAGGCTTGCAAAATGTAGTTGTCGGAAATGAGAAGTTCGCCAACACCCAAGTTAAAGCTCAGATATTCCTAGAAAGGCTAAAAGAAGCGAGGCATGCATTTATTCATGACTTTATTCAGCCTCAAATAAAACTCATTTGCAGAAATTTGGGATTCAGGAAGTTTCCTGCAGCCCGCTTTGAGGAGCTCGATATCAAGGATGAGGTTCAGCTGCAAAGAGTCGCCACTCGCCTAATTGAGATCGGAATACTAACTCCGGAGCAAGGCGTAGATGTCATCAAGACAGGGATTTACCCAAGCCCAGCGGACCTTGCGCCCGCCCAAGAGCTTTACGCAGAGCAGAGAGAAAAGGGGTATTGGAATCCTCTTGTTGGCGGAGTCCCTGCCGTGGAAGCCCCGGGAGCACAAGAGGAAAGGGATATTAAAGAGAAAGCTATCGATTCCAAGCCTGCTCCCGCTGCTCCTACAAAAAAACCCCCAGCCCAAAAGAAAACCCCCAATCAGAACGGAAGGCCTTCAGGCACTACCGGGCCTCAGGCAGGCAAGGCCTCTTATAGCAGAAAGAATATTCAAGAAACGGTATACAAAATAGAATCTTTACGCGCGCACGCAACTAAAGGTATAAAGAAACAGTTTTCAGTAAAACGATTGAATAAGGCTCAAAACCAAATGGTTGACACATTCATCGAAGCAGTTGTCTGCTCAAAAGAAAAGAAAGACTGGGAGTCGTCTGTAGATACATGCATTAAAAATATAGAAGAACTAGAGAAACTTTCGTCTATAAAAGACGTTCTTGATATATCCGCCAGCCACGAGTTGGAGCAATATCCGTCCGCGATACTATACCACTCTTCAGAATAAACTTGTGTAATTTCAGATCTTTCCGTGTATAATATTAAAATACATGAAAAGACCTTTCAAGTATAAGACCAAATTCACCGGGGAAATAACTGCGTCGTCATCTATCGATGACCCGTCTATGAATATCACCGAGGCGTCTCTGCAGTCATTGAGACCCTTAATACCTGAAGACATTGATCTTGAGCAGAATTTAGACTTAGTTGCGGTAGCCTTTAACGCTGCCGTGGTAAATAGGTTTAATAAAAATGGAGACGGCATAGATACAGAGACTGCTCTTGCGGTGGGGGATTACTTTATTCATAAGCCTACGAATGTAGAGCATGAAAGGGACAATATAGTAGGGCATATTGTATCAAGTTCATTTTCTACCTTTGGCGATAATAGGCTCTTGTCGAAGGCTGAAGTCGCAGGAACCATCACCCCATTCAATATTTCCTTGGCCGCAGTATTATATAAGATGGCTGGAGGACCCTTCGCCCAGATGCTCGCAATGATGGCGGACAACCCGGAAAACTACAACGAATACATCTCCGCAAGCTGGGAGGTTGGGTTCAATGATTATATTATTGCACTGGGAGACAAGGACTTATCTAATGCAGAAATCATTACAGATGAGAAAAAAATTGAGGAATACTCAAAATATTTAAGAGCTAATGAAGGGGCTGGAGAANCTGATGATGGCGTACCTGTCTATAGATTACTGTCTGGGGAAGTATATCCTTTGGGAATCGGCTTTACAACCAATCCGGCCGCAGATGTTCAAGGCGTACACGTAGAAAAAATAGGCGCACATGAGAGTCAGGAAGAAGAGGAGGATTACGCAGACTGTAAAAGTTTTAATATAAATAATTTAGAATTTTTAAAAAAAATTAAAAATAATAAAGAAATAATTTCCCAATGTTCGCAGGAACATGTAAAAACAACAAACACCAGAAAAGTTATGGAAAATTCACAACTCATCGAAGAATTCACAAAAGCACTCAAAGACGTTAAGTCTGAGAAAAGCTTTTCGGATGAAGCTGTTGCGAATCTTGGACAAATCTTTCGTGATGCCATTAAAGTAAAGAACGAAGAATATGTCGAAGAAATCGAGCAAGCCAAAAACGAAAAGGAAGAACTTCTTAAAGCGCAAGCTGAATTCGAGGCTAAGGTTTCAAATCTCGAATCCGAATTGAAGGACACAAAGGAATCACTTACTAGTCTTGAAGAAGACAACAAGGTTCGTGAAGCCGCCGAAAGGTTTCAAGTCCGGATGGCCGCTGTAGACGAAATTTATCAACTCGACGACGAAGACCGGCAGATTCTTGCTTCCGAAGTTAAGTCGCTCGATGAATCCGAAGAGGCCTTTACCGAGTATCAGGCCAAACTTGCCGTAGTATGGGCTCACAAGAGTAAAGAGCAAATAGCCAAGCAGGAGGAATCACTTAAGGAAAAGATTGATCAGGAGGTCGAAAAGCGACTTGCTGAGATTTCCAACGCATCTCAGGAAGAGACTTCCGAGGAAAGCGAAGAGCAAGTCGTGGACACCGCATTGGAAAATGCAGAAGAAACTGGCGAAGCTGTCGCAAACAACAATGCAGAATCTTCAGAAGAAGACCTAACACTCAAACAAAAATTTAAACAAGCGTTCACTAAAGAACACGTAACAGTAAACTACTAATACAATGGCTATTCGACTTCTACCATTCAGAGATTACGACGAACACGACGTCATCAACCTATTCGCGCTCGCTAACGCCGACGTTAACGACAAGCTCAACGACTCCGGAGAAGGGGATGCAGGAGCATTTGTGACTGTGACCGCAGGAGACCTCGACGCGAGCCCTGTAGGATACGAAGATGGCATCAGCAACTACATGATGGGTAATCACACGATTCCTCATCTGGGATACAACAAATACCCTGAGGTTCCCCTCAAGGTTGAGGCTGCTGAAAAGTCAGACGCGGTTCTCGGCATGACTCTTCGTCAAACTGCCAAGTTCGACGAGAACGGAGAGAATCTTCTCCGCTATCCCGTCAAAAAGGATGAGTATCACGCGCTTTCTCCCGGGCAAGCCGTTCCCATCGCAACGAAGGGAATCTTCATGCTTGACTCAAGAGCGATTGGAACCAAGAAAAAAGACGGATCTACCGCCGCCACCGCCGCCAATTTAGTTCCTGCAGCTGGCCAAATTGCCTACCTTGCAGGAGACCCCGAAGGCAAGCTCCTCTTTAATAGCTCCTCCGAGGGCGGTGCCGCCGTCGGAACAGTTCTTGCAGTTGGCTCTCGCGCCGCACAAGGACCATCTAATGTAGATGTGCACGCCGGTACAGTCTTCCTTTTGAAGCTAGAACTATAATTGCAGAATCTTTTAACTTATAGGGATCACCAAACAATGAATATCACACTAAAACGAACCGAAGAACAGCTCGAACTAGTAAAGGCAATGGCCTCCAAGGACAGGGACGTTGCTTACGAAGCTCAAGCGGCTTTAGCCGAATTCATCGCTCCGGTGCTCGCTGAAGTTATCCAGCAAGCTCCGACGCTGAGCAACATGTTCAAGACGCTGTCTTTTACGGCCGACGACAATCCAAGCATTCCTCTGGACCTCTACTTCGACATTACTGACGAAGATTATATTGAGATTTGGAGTCAGAACGCTCCCGGCGGTCTTCCAAGCAACCAAGTGGCTCCCACAACTCAAGAGCTTAAGTTCACGACATATCGTCTGGACAGTGCCTTGAGCTTCGACAAGAAGTACGTTGCTCGCTCTCGCATGGATGTCCTCAGTAAAACATTCACCCGCATGGCTCAGGAATTGCTCCTTAAGATGGAGACCACTTCCGCCAACATGATCTTGACCGCTCAAGTCAACGCCGAAACCAATGGCGTTTTCCATACGCTTAAGAACACACAGCCCGGTCGCGTCATTCTTCATGACTTCAATAAGATGCTCACTCTCTCCAAGCGTATTCATACTTCTTGGACGGGCGGCACACCAGTAGGTGGAGCAGGTGGAATCACAGATCTACTCGTTTCCCCAGAAGTTGTTGAGAACCTCCGTGAAATGGCTTACAATCCGATTGCCACTCGCGATGCTGACGGTACTGCCGTTACGGTGGACAACTCTGCTGGCGGTATTCCTGCCACAGACTCGATGCGTGATGCTATCTACAGCAACGGCGGAATTCCTGAGTTCTACGGCATTAACATTCAAGAAACTCTTGAGTTGGGTCCGGNTGCTAAGTACACCAAGGTTTGGANNGATCTGCTTCCNAATGGCGCAACAGGCGTAAAGGCCACAGGCAAGCCTCTTGTTGGCTATAGTTATAATGCTGCCGATGATTTCATTCTCGGTATTGACCGCAGTCGTGCAGACATGATGGTCCGTGCCGTCGCAACCGACGCTGATAATGGGTCCGAGCTTTCCTTGGTTCCCGATGACCAATTCGTGAGTCGTCAGCAAAAGGTCGGCTACTACGGGTCGCTTGAAGAGGGCCGCATGATTCTCGACAACCGAGTTCTGTACGGTATGGTGGTTGACGCAGCCTCATAGGCTCTCTCAAATATCATTCTTTCGCAAAAAATCCGCTCATTACGAGTGGATTTTTTGTGTATATAGGGTATAATAGAAAAAGGAGTAAGGAAATTATGGCAAACAAACCCACAAAGAAGACTACTGCAAAACGCAAATCGACTAAGAAAAAGCCTATGCAGTTCGCGGACGGAAAGGATCATACCGCATACCAGACTAAAGAAGAGAAGGTTGCGGAGATTAAAAGACTGGAAAAAGCGGTGGGGCTTTCAAGGCTTAACCCATTCAAGACAGAAGATGAGGATGAGTTTGAAGAAAAAATTGCGAGCATGAATCTTACCGACATGCAAGCATTGGCAGTAAGGGCGGGAGTTTTCCCATCCGGCACTAGGCCTATTCTGAGGAATAAGCTGAAAAAGGCTTTTCATGCCGCTAAGATTGGAACTCTGAGCTCGCCCTTGAAGCCCGCAGTCGATCCAGATTCAGATGTAGCGAAATCTATTAGAAAGACATCTAGGACTTAAGTGCGATGCCTAGCGACATAGACGAACTTTCCGAGCACATTATAAATGTCGAACTCGACTATGTTACTGGCGAGGCTGCATCGTGGGATGCAGCGGTAGCGCAAAGGGCAGCCTTAAAGTCTACAATATCTGGATACCTGTCTACTAACGTCGGGCAGATGAACGTATTGCTACACACTTCGTTTGGTGTTGATTCTCAAGCTGACTTTTGCCCGCCTATAAAAGCTGAAGAAAAGGCAATACTGGTTCAGATATACCTTCGCGATTACTACACAAAAGAATCTAGAAAAATGGCCGCCTCAACGGCAACCACTTCGTCAACGTCTGCAGGCTCTGCAATAGCTGCTGGGGATTGGGTTTCTATTCAAGAGGGGGACACCGTCATAAAGAGAAGTTCTACTGGCAGTCAAAGAGGGGGAGGCATAGAGGGAGCCAAGGCCCTGAGGAATCAAGCGTTAGATGCCAAAGAGCTGCTAGATCAATTAGTTAGGTCTTACAATATGTATCAAGCCATGCCGCTTCAGGTGGCGGGAGACGAGACTGCACTTATTCCGACTGGGACTTATTAGGCGGACAGATCATCTCGATGAGCTTTTGTCTGCGCTTGGTATTCGCATGATACCATTGCCACATAAAGTCTTTTCGCATTTTCTTTATCTTTTTTTCCTTTTCGTCTATTTCTTTCTCTAGGAACTCTAGCTGAGCCATAGAGAGGTCGTCTGCCTCGATACGTAGGTCGGTAGCGACATCCATGAGAACATGGAAATCACACTGCTCCTTGGCCTCTATGGCGGCCATATATAACTCAGTCATCTCGTCTGTAAATTCTTTCGACTCATTTCCGAGCTTATCGGGGTGAGTTTGAGATACTACTTGCCTATAGACGCTTTTAATCTCCTCAGATTGAAACATCTCTTTTTTTTCTTCGGNGACTTCTTTCTTCTTCTTCTCTTCAGTCCTTAAAGGGCTCTCTCGGTCGGGGTTCTCTTCGCAAAATACCATAATTGTGCTTAAGCACTCTTGTCGAGCCTTTTCAAATATCTCCTTTGTTTCCTCGTATTCCATATTGATATACTTAGAGCGGTGCTTTAGCTTCTTGAAAAGCTTTGATTTGTAATCATTAGTATGAGGATCGCTCTTAGGTTTAGATTTACCTCTTTGCGGCCTCAAGTCCTTGGATAAAGGGTTTAGATTGCGCCACTTTTTAAAAGCTTCAAATGGATCATCAGACATATTATATAGTACACTCGCGAGATATTATTTACAGACAAAAAAAGGGGGTGACCGAAGTCACCCCCCTGTATTTCAAAATATTTAAGCAATGAATGGAATCAACGGATTATCCGTCGACTATGCCCATCCACTTAATTGTCCAAGTCTGCGGAGCATCAGCAGTATCGTTTGCGGCAAGACCTTCCGAGAAGACAAACGTTACGTTTGTCTCTCCAACGTTGGTTTGCTGCATAGCATAGATCTGCGCGTTGGCAGAGCTTGAAGACAAGCTCGCTACGATATTTGGAGTACCGCTCATTCCGTGGGCGAATGTCTTGGTTTCCGAGCCTGCGTCAACTGCAACGTTTCCTGCCATAACCTCGTTATCGAGGGACTTAACGGCGCTNCGACGAAGGCTTGTTTGCAAGTCGATGTGCGACTTGTTAAGCTTTACGGCGCTGCGACGATAGCTCGTTTGCAGGTCGATATGCGACTTGTTGAGTTTNACNGCACTNCNNCGNTTGCTNGTTTGCANGTCGATNTGCGACTTGTTNAGCTTTACGGCACTGCNACGATAGCTCGTTTGCAGGTCGATATGCGACTTGTTGAGNTTAACAGCACTTNTGCGNNNGCTCGTTTGCAGGTCGATNTGCGACTTGTTGAGTTTAACAGCACTTCTGCGGTTGCTCGTTTGCAAGTCGATGTGCGACTTGTTGAGTTTAACAGCACTCCTACGAATGCTATTGATTGGGT
Source organism: Halobacteriovorax sp. (assembly GCA_002720865.1). Classification (GTDB taxonomy): domain Bacteria; phylum Bdellovibrionota; class Bacteriovoracia; order Bacteriovoracales; family Bacteriovoracaceae. The sequence continues at coordinate 50,324 of PBIO01000004.1, read as the reverse complement.
TGTCACCGACTTTAAGATCGCCGGCGGCTGCGCTTAGTGTTATATTGTCACTAACGCGAATGGTGTCTGCTTTGAATTGCTTAGCCATACCGTTATATACACTTTTCTAGTCCTCTGAGATAATTTTATTGAAATTTTTCATCAATACGAACTTCTCTTCGTCGAAGAAATGAGAGAAGTGAATAGCCCAAGCCTTTGAATATGAATGAGCTTGAGAGCACATAACGCGATCTATATTGCCAAGGTATATTGAACCATATGGCTTGACATTTGCATCGGAATCTCCGAGAGTGATACTAAATATCCTATCTGCCTTTTTCTCCCTGAAGGCTTGTCGATGATCATCATTTAATGAATGGATATGCGAATTAAGGGAAAGGTCATCAGGGGATGCTTCATCTATATAAGAGCACATTTTCCTGACTACATCTTTTCCTTTGTCAGTGCATTTAACCACAAAGACGCTGGTATCTAGATCGTTCGCAGGCAAGATATCAAAGTCTTCATGGGTTTCGATTATACTTTTTATAGACCATTCTGAGTCTACTATTAAAGTATCTGCATCCATCCATACTAAATACTCATGGCTGTCAAGGAATTTCTCCATAATCTTCCATTTTGCCCAACATGAATGAATGGCGGGAAAGGGGTTAGATCTAGAGGAATACGCAGCAAAGCCATGTTCATTCGCGTAGCTTANGATGTTATTCTCTGATTCAACTCCGTGCTTCCTCGTCTTTTCATCATGCATCGTCAAGATAGCAAGATCGCTCGATCCATTTATTCGAACTATATCCATAGATTCTTTTTCGACGAGATACGAGGAGGGGCTTACATCTTCGGAGATTAAGGAAAAGAGCGCCCTATTGCCCGGCCTTATAGAACTGCAGAAATTATCTATTATTTTTTCTCTGCCAGTAGCCCACCACTGGTCTTCAAGCTTTTTGTTGTCTTTTAGCTTTTTGCGGAGAGAGGTCTCAAAGTCTATTCCTAGAGGCTTCAGCGCAGAAGAAAGAGCTTCCGATGGGTCTAAATGATTGTGGTCTCCATATCCATCTGGAGTCAATTTAGAACATAGGTACGAGAGGAATAGCCAGTTTATCTTTGGCTCAAATCGCTGTTTATAGTCATCATGCCAAATAGAAATGTGAGGGACGACCCTGTCGGAAGAGTACCCCATAAAATGAATAAGGAAATCTCCGGGGGAATAAAGCTTTGGATGAGTGTTGAATTTATTTTCTTTTAGCGAATATATATGGTACCTATCTCTTGAGATTCTTTTTTCGTACACCTCTGGATCGCACCGCCCCAGCCATTCATCGGCCCCCAATAAGGCTATAAGAGTGCTTTGGTCGTGCGCAAGCCCAATACCCTCTCGTTTAGTTCTCCAGTCCTCTCCGTGAAATCCAGTATCTCGATAGCTCCACCACGTCTCAAGGAGATCTATTGTTGATGGGGAATTCCTAAAGATAAGCGCCCCTGCATTGAGCGACCATCCTCCGGGGTCTTCGCAAGCGATAAGGTCTTTGTCTGGATATCCATCAACAAAGGATTCTAGCCTTACCGCATCGTTGGCAATTACCACNTCCGCATCAAGCCACATTACGTAGTCATATTTATCAATATGCCTCAGAAGAAACTTAGGCTTTTGATATGTTGGGTCACAACTATCTATCGATTCTTCGAGAAGAATATGATCGTATTGATACTTTTTGCAGTAGTCAGATACAGTACTTATGCACTCTGTCCATTTTGACATGTATTTTTTGTCACCTAATTGACAGATTGCGAACCTTTTTTGCTTATTTTGAACCCTTCCTTGAACTCCCTTTAGGGAAGGGGTTGGCGAAAGGGGTTTGGTTTGGTTTGCTCTTGGAATACTTGCATTCCCTCGGTTTATACCAAGGAAGTTGCAAATTTCGTCTTCAACTCCTTCTTTATTAAAAAAATCTATTAATAAAAAGTTGTCCCTTCCTTTGAAATAATCCAAGACTTCTTGATTATGCCTTAAGTACCTTTCAATCCAAAGAGTTTTGTTGTTTTCGACTGAAGCTGCGACATCATTTCCGTATATAAATTTGTCTATAGGGGCAGCAGGAGAGTCCTTAAAGTATTTGAGGCAACTTTTGTACCAAGATTCAGGATCCCGGATCGCATGAATGAATTTTGCATTATCATATAAGTTATCAAATAGTTCATAGAAAAGAAACCATGGGGAGTCCGTGAATGCATCGTTTTCCTCTGCAGCTGCAATCATTCTACTGTAATCCCCGGAGCATATACCCTTAAAGTTCTTCGGGGCGCTTGGCTGAAAAACTCCATGGTCGCAAACTCTATATCCTAGATCATGAAAGAAGTAGGCTAGAGATGTAGTTGCGCATTTGTGAAATGCAGTATAAAATACTTTATCTTTATTCATTGCATAGATCTTCTACTAATTGTTTGTATTTTGTTACGTTAAGTTCATTGAAAACACTAAATTTGTGGAAGGCGTGCGTAGCCCTACCCCAATGAACCTCCGTATTTGTCGAGTGATTTAAAATCGAATCTTGAAGCGCTTTAGCTGCTGCATCCACGTCAAACTCTGGATAATAATAACCTTGATCGGATAAAAGCTCAGAGTTATGTATAAGCGGAACGCCCAAATGCAGTGCTTCTAGGTAAACATAATTGAGATCGTTAAGGTTTTGATGAGAAACGATAGTCCCTCCGAATGTTCCTAGTGCATATGGGGTATTCCATCTTCTATTGAAAAATACTCGATCATCCTTTACTAAGGAAAAGTTTTTAATTAAATTTATAAAGTAGCTATTACCTTTTATCGTGGACGCACAAAATATGGAGACACAATCTATCATAGAGGGGTCTTCCCTGTAAAGTTTTTCGCACGTCAAAAGAGGAAGGAGGCACGCTTTGCTTATATTAACATTGGGCTCTAGGATGCATATTCTTTTTTGGTTTTCCGGCTTAAATCTAGGGGTAACTTCTTTCTTATCTAGCTTGGAAACCTCTTCGCTCAAAAACCTACTGTCCCAAATGTATGGACATATTTTAACCGGGATGTCGCAGCCATATATGTTTTCTAGGTACGGGATGAATTGGGCATAATGAGGAGAGGTCCAGATTTCGTGAGTAAGGCAGGAAACCTCTTCTGGCAGGGTTTGACTTTTATGCAGGGAATGGAATACGTGCTCATTGTATTTATTCAGGAGCTGAAGCAATACAATTTTACACCGAGAGTTTTGCTTGAAAAACCTTTTAATCTCCGATTCTTTTAGAGGCTCCCCGATCATAATAACTAGATCGTACTCACCATTCATGCCCTTAGTCAAGGAGGTCATCTTATACTCTCTGGGGATTCTTTTCTCTGGGCGTTCCAGAGACAAAAAGCGACAATTAAACCCGGCCTTCTCTAAAGCATCGTATAGGAAAAATGCGTTCTGGAAAACCCCGCTTCCCCATACGCTTTTCTTTAAATTAGTTACGAGACCAATGTTCATCTCAGGCCCTCTAGAAGGCTAACGTATTGGCCCTGCACTTCTGGGTTTTTGGGGCTATATCTACCCAGTGCATACCCTGCCTTATCCGCATGCTCATTCAAAGAGGAGTCGTGAGAGGATAATGCTTCATCCAAGGCTTTGGCGCCGGCGTTAATATCAAATAAATCATAATAATACCCCGCATCCGATATCTCTGGAGAGTTATGGACCAGTGGGTAGTTTAGGTATAGAGCTTCCATATGACCATAGTTCAACCCGTTGTAGTGTTGATGGGAGAGAATTAAGTTAACCTCATCATCAATGAACATTTCGTCAGGCGGAAACCTTTTGAGGAAGAAAATTTTGTCCTTTTCATGAGGGAGGTCAAAGTTTCGCACGATATGCTGAGAAAAAAGGTCTCTGTTCGCTAGCCATTCTGCGCCGTATATCAGGGCTTTATCGAATTTATTTTCATAAGATCTGTAATGTTTTTCTAGAACACAGATGGCTGTATAGCAATTTTTTGAAAAATTTATATTTGGCTCAGTTACCCCAATGACCTTGAGGGAAGAGTTGGGACGATAGGCCATGTCTCTTTTCTCGCGAACTTTATCGATAACTGCGGGGTTCCAGATGTAAGGGACCTCCTTAACTCTCGTCCTATGCATTAATTCATAATAAGAGGAAGAGAACTGATAGTGAGGAGAAAGCCAAATCTCNTCCATGTTGCTTTCATAGTAAGTAACCGAGTTGTCGTCTTGCTGCCCAGCGCCAAGAGTGAAAACGATTTTTTGCAAGTCATCAAAAAACAGATTTCCGTAGTGAATTACAACGGATTTCATTTTCTTGTTTCTCTTTTTTAATAAAGATATATGCTCGTCAAGAAGGGCTGCGCCGGGCATGAGCAGAATATCTGTAGAGGTGGTCTCTGCAAGAAACTCTTGTAACCCGATTATTCTTGCGCCCTTATCCAAATACCTAACCCCAAACTCTGGATCCTCATCGGGGTTCCCCACGTCGACAAGAAAGGGGTTATATCCTAAATCCCTAATAAGCCAATAGAGAAATAGAATGTTCTGATTCAGCCCATTCGCAAATAAGGAATAGGAATTGTCTATTGTTATGGCTACATTCACTTAGTTCAGGTTCTTGATCGAGATGTCTAAATGGTGACCTTCTTCTTGAACATCACTACTAAACAATACACCGAAGCCTGAAGTTGTGACATCGAAAACGTTTGTTGCGTAAAATTGTGTGGAAGCTGCCATGTTAGATCTAAAGCTAACAAAGACAGTGGGAGGTGTGTCATAGACCTCTGCAAACAATATTTCCGCGCCATCTGCGCCAGAAGGGATAACCATAGTAGTAAGCTCTTCCCTTGGGTCCGATTCTACAGTTTGCAATCGAGCATCTATATATCCACTAACCAACGCTAGATCAGGGACAGATGCGACAGCCTCATCATCAATATAAAGACTNCCGGAGATTCGGGTTTGACCATAAAAGGTTTTGTCTCCGAGTATTTCCTGATCTCCGTATGTTAGTACGGTTTCTCCGGTGCTCGGAGTACTAGAGTACTTCTGGATGAATGAAGGCATTCAATTAAATCTCAATTGATGTGACCGTGGCCGTAATCCTCCCACCCACAAGAGCGGTGGCCCCTATCGCATCCCCCTTGCTCAGAATAAACTTTTCATCTCCGAAATAAAAAGTATCTTCAGGCTGGATCGGGAGGTTCTTTATTATCGTATTGCTGTCGTCGTGCGGAGCCCCGCTAGGCATGGCATACAAGGTTAATGAATCAGGCGAAAGAGTTGCATTACAAAAATACAATCCAACGCTTGCAGATGAAGCGTCCCCAGATATAATGGCCGTAAAATCTTGCTCAATTACCGTATTCTGTATCATATTCCTTGTTCCTATATTATACTACACCTTATCCGAATATTATACCATATTTAATAGCTTCTCTTTTGGAGGCTTCTATTTCTGCTGGGGTNACCTGATCAGCTGCAGTATTAGCGTTTTGGACTTGTTGATTTATATAATCCGGAACAGATTGTCCGTCCACCCACATATCTCCAAAGAACGATATATCTCCTGTGACCGATAAGTTGCCGCCAATAGTGGTGTTGTTTTCTATATTGGCGCTTTGAGAGACGTTTAAGCTGTGGAGGGAAGTTTCCTGCGTAACCATTAGATTGCCGTATGTATCTAGATTGTTGGAAACTATCAGGCCATGCATTGTNGACTCTCCCGATACATCTAAATTCCCTTGGACACTCAAGTCGCCCATAACCCCATCAATAACACTAATACCGCTTAATGTAGTAAGCCCAGATACCATAAGATTTTCAGTTATTAGCGTCTGGCCGGATACCACTAAGTCATTGGTTGTAGTTGNCCCAGAAGACGTAAGCGAGCCAGTTACGACTAGGTCAGTAACTTTTAGATCGTTAAGCAGGGAGGTGCCTNTAACATCAAGATCTCCATCTTTTCCGAGCACTAGGCTAGAAAGTATTTCGCCATCAATGTATAAATCGCCTCCCACCCTTAAGTCTTTATGGAGAACATTTATATCGCTTTCCCGGCCGGAAAACCTTAACTGAACTTGCTCTGAGAAAACTTGTCCATCAGCAATGTAGCCACTTAAAGTAATGAGGTGTTCGCCTGTATTCTTAATTGGAAACCGGAATGAAGGTTCTGTTCCTGCGATCACAAAAGAGTATGGCGCCCAGCATCGACATTCTTCTCTTACTTCTACGCTGTAGAAGTCGAAATTTTCGTCGCCTTCGAATTGTATAATCGCCTCTTCGAATTCGAAGCCATCTGACCCTGTTATTATCGTAGACATGCCTATTCCACTATTTTAATATTTGACGGCTTAATCCCCGTGGGCGCTCTAGTCCCGACCACCGTCGCCTTAACTGGGTCGGAGAGATATCCACTACCAAAGTGGTCGTAGGTAAGAAACTTATAATAATAGTCCTTTTCTCTTGTCTTCTTTGGTAGGTATGGGTAAACAGTAGCGTTACTTGCAACTCCATCAACCTTTCCCGCAAAAGAACCGCTACCGACGGCAAATCCGGGCTCTACTCCAGAGTAAAGTTCTATTTTTCTCAAATTTGAGATTTTATCTTCTTTACTCCGGATAACCTGCCCGGACTTCACCTTCGAAAGGACATCGAGATCGCCATCAGATGCCATATCGGCGTCTGCCTTGTCGAGATAGCCCATCTCCCTGCTAAGGAGGTCCNCATATGGAGCTTCATATGCGTATTCAAGCTCATCGACAACATCGTAATTGAAAGTTATTTGTCTAGGTGTTGTATTATCTACAGTTATACCACTAATNATAGGTGGCTGGATATACCCAAGCGAAAAATTTTGGTCGACGAGTTCGTCAAATGTATCTTTTAGTTGAACAAAAAATCCCACCTTTCTTGAGCCGTTTGGCGGAAAGAAATGCACATTTTGAGCGTAGGTAAGGGTTGTCTGTTTTTCAATTTCACCTTTGATTGAGTAGTTTCTTATATGCTCTCCAGAAACTAATGTCATTTCTAGNAAGTCGGAATATGAAGAATACTTTTCCGCGTCCCAGAATCCATATGTAAATCCCCTTAGGTGCAGGCTGTTTAGTACGTTCAAATCTTCATCGTATCCACCCGCGCCAGAGAGTTGATCTAACTGAAGAGAAAGGGGGACCTGCGTAACCCTCCAAGAGAACCTCATATCCTTCTGGCTATTTAAATCCTCAAAGGATGTACTGACGATTGACGCATCAACCTTCAATGGAGCTAAGTCTGATCTAGATACGTAAGTCCCAGAGTTAATCATTGTTGGCGCGAGCCCCGAAACTTGGGAATATACGCCAGAGGGGATAAATCCTGTCTCATAACCCGTTATAATACTCTCGTAACGCTGATATCCCGAGCTCCATGAAAGAGCCTCTCCAGTCTCGTATCCAGTAATAACTCTATATACGGGGTCGGTTTCGCCTCCCAGACCGGTATAGTCGTAAAGTGGTATTTCTACTTGGTGAGTCATTTGAGGCCCATGCCCTTCTCCTGTCCAGCTTGGATCGTAAGCCGGAAAACTAACCACATTTCCAATCCCGCTCTCGTAATATTGAGGAATCATTCCGGTAGTATATACATATCCAGAAAACTGATTTACCACACCGCTTGCAAATGATTCTACGGATCTAGGCAATAACTGGTCGTAATATATGCCATTTTGCACGCCTGTGCCAAAATCGTCTTCCGGAACAAGTTTTGTAAGGGCGAATTTGTTGTAAGGCAATTCCCATTTCGCAGGGGATATTCCACCATCAAAAACTAAAGAATAAAATTCTCTGTAAGGATTCGAGGGGTTGGGATCTACATTAAAGTCTACTTTCTTCCCCGTGGGCTTGTATTGGAGGTCAGATAACAAATCCAGTGGGTCGTCTATATATTCAACCAGACTTGAGCCTAATCCGGTTTCAAATTCGCTGGGGTCTGCGAATTGCATATAGTTTTCCTCTAACATTCTGTAAATTTTTAAGGAAGTTCCATTGTGAACCTGAAAACTTAGGTTCATCTTGTTATGCTCTCCATCTAAAATTGAGTAAGTTACAGTGGGAACTTTATTGTCTAAGTAAAATGATGCAGGGTCGGGAGCAGAATCGATGGAGACCCCCGAGTTCATTATGGGCGTAACTTCCACTCCAAAGGTTCTATTAGGATACCCGAATATTTCTAAATTAGTGTTGTAGGAAATGTCTAGAGATGTAGATGTGTAGGAGGAGAGGAATTCAGCGTTGGAAAGACCGCTTTCGAAATATCCCGTCACTCCAGTCTCGTAACCTACTACTCTTGTCTCGATGCCCGTCACATATGGAGTCGATTTTAGTCCAGTCCCAGTTATCCCTACCAAAGGAATTATCCCAGTAACCTCAACTTCAGAATTTAATATGCCTGTAACTCCAGTAATATAGCCGGTTACTCCTTGCAAGGGATTGTATTGGATGTATTCATCAACAAAACCAGTTTCAAATCCATCTTCTACTTCTTCTGTTTGATAAAGATAAACAGGAACGTTTTCCTCGTAAGTTATTCCTGTGTTTCCGGATACAATATAACCGGAAAAGATGTCCATGTATCCAGTGTATCCAGAGATATACCCCGTAGGAGTCAAACCTGAATAACCATACTTCTCAAAATGGACGCCAGTATACCCTTCCTCTTGAATTATTCCTGTATAGTCGAAAGGGTCGTATAAGGCTTCTATTCCAGTAAGCTCCCCAATTCCAGAAGTAATATACTGAGGGACGAGCTCTCCCGTAGGAAGTACCTGTATCGCAACTATACCAGACTGCATAGTTAAAGGAACTTCAGAAAGCTTTCCTGTGTCATATCCGTATATAGTGTCAAGATTTACCGTCTCTACTACTGGCGACTCATAGGAGTAGCTCAGATCTACAAGCTCAAATAATTCCGATATAACCCCCGTAGTGTATCCGCTAATACCACTGACCTCGATCCCGCTAAACACCGATTCATATCCAGTTATGGATACGATTTCTTGTACAACTCCACTGATTTCGCCTGTGATTCCGCTAAGACCAATAGTACTCTCAGAAAGGCACCCAGTTAGATGCCCGGTGACATGTTGCACTGAGAAGTTAATAGGCGATATATAAAAATCGATAATTCCTGTGCCAACAACTCCAGTCTCATCACAAACAGTTTCGTACCCAGTTATCCCATAGAGATAATCGACAACTCCGGAAATAGTCTCAACCCCAGTTAGCGGGCGCTCTATATATATCGGTTCGTGATGATAGACTGGAATGAAACCCGTCTCATATCCGGTTACAATCTGTCCAGAAACGGGATTTATTACGTCAATAGTTTCGGTCGGGATCGCTCCGTAGTCAATAGAAAATGCAAGGTCGGTTAGGCTTTGGTAAGCGTTTAACCCAGTAATCTCAACCTCTCCTAAGGGATTCGTCCAGCCTGCGAGGGTGGCATTTTCCAGCATAGATTCATTGCTCGATATCCCTGTGCTTTGCGCTACTTTAAGTTCTCCCGAAGATTTATTGAATAGAAAAAAGGTGTAATCTTCCTTGCCCATTACCCCTGAAATTTCATTTCCTGTTGTCGGGGGTCGAATCGCAGGCAAATGAATATGTCTCCAGCCTTCAGAAATGGATGCCTTATGCCTTCCTGAGTAAAATATTGGATTGAAATTCTTAAATGAACCTTGACTATCTGGGGCTCCAGCAGTCATGTAAAGGTCTATTTCAAAGTAATCGTCATCGTCTGCAGCTAACTTGTAAAATGAGATTCTGGAAAGATTTTTACCAGTCTCTAGGGAGACGGTTTGCCCAACCCCATAACCGTTATTTAGAACCGAGATATAATTGGCGAGATTGGGGTCTTGCCCCGCCCCTTGTTCGTAATTTAGCCTTGCGCCGGAAATATGCTCTATTACCCCTGAAGGTCGGTAGCTAAGATCTGGGAGAAGTATGCCGGTTTCTATGTATTTGGTAATATAATTGTATGTAGGCTCTCCGGTTGTATAGCCGTCCAAATAGGTTCCCGTTATTGTTTTATACTTTTGCTTCAGGCCTGTATAAGCCGGAATTAACTCTTCTTCGTATCCAGTTATTCCAACAAGCTCTTGAATAACTCCTGTCTCCTGAATCTCAACTACCTTCGTCTCTACAATTCCAGTCGTATATCCGATTACTCCTGTTAACGCAGTCTCAACATCGACATACCCATACATATACTCCGTACCAGTAATGGGAATGAATCCAGTTACAGGGATTTTATCTAAGGTCAGATTAATGTCTGAAGAAAGAGAGGAAGAAAAGTTGAGAGCTTCATCTGGGACGTAAACTCCATCTTTATCAAGAATCTTCACAGAAAACGCATCCAATCCATAATCTGAAGACAAGTCAAAGTCTGTGGAGATTATGTCTCCAAAATTAATATGCCCCTCGGGGTATTGAGTATCCCAAGAAATCTTAACGTCTGGACTCTCAAATTCTGCGGGGTTGGAGATGGTACCGCCCACCGTAATATCATTGCTATCGCCGCCGGGATTTAGGATAGAAAAATCGCTTACTACATACGGAGAGGAAATATCTTCCACTGGATAATCGATAAACAACATTTTGGAGGAAACAATCGATGCGCTTCCATCTGAAACAAAGTAGACATCTAGAAAAATATCTCCATACACTCCAGAAATATCAAAGGAAAGATTGCTATCGTACGCGTCGAATTCTCCAGCAAGAGTAGATTCATTGTTCTGGGTGTAGTAAACTTGATAGGTATAGAGCCCAGAAGCCTCTACGACAAAATCATTATCTATTGATAAATTAATTGTAGATGATAGGGCCATGGCTATTAACCGGTATTGACTTCAATGCCTAAAGATGCATTCGGCAATGATCCATAGTAGCTATAGGCTGGGAGCGGTTTAACTAGATCTAGCTTGGCCTTCTTTTCAATTACGTCGAATTTGTTTGGAATGTATTCTAATCCGCTTACTTCAAATTCTCCCATAGCAGCCTCTTTAACTTGCAAAGTTCTATACAAATGGCTCTGCGTGCTTATGTTTTCATCTTCGCATTCAAGTATCCATATCGACCCGACAGGTATCTCAAGCAATACGCTATGAATGTCAACCGCCTTATACTTCTGCCAATAAGCATCTTTACCCCCATAAGGCATGGAGGATTTGTGGTCCTTTATGCATTCATAATAAATCCCCTTGTACTTGATGAGTTCGCCCTTTTTATAATTTTTAGAGCCATCCCATTTTCCGAAGCGACCGTGTTGCATTTCGCCCATATTCATCCTAGTAATCATGGAGGAAGGGTTCAATATCACTTTATTTTGATTGATTTCTAGTATTTCAGACCTGTCGGAAACAGGGTCAAATTCAAAAGTTGTGATTTGCGCTTCTCTGGAATTTGCAATGTCCTCCATGCTAAGTCCGGGATCTAGACTGCCACGCCTAGAAGCCGCCAGATCATCTAAGGTCCTAACGTTCTCATTCTTTTTGGGTGTAATTACCGTAAGTTTTTTATGAGAAAGCTTATCTTGAATTTTAGAGTCAAGAGTTATGATGGCAGAGTCTTTCCCATCCGTCTCAACGTCAAAAACCCTTCCCCAGAAACGCTTGATTGTTCTATTTTTGTCAATTACCTTAAATACATCTCCCGGCTTAAGAAAAGACGCCTCAAGTCCAGCTTTAAAGTTAATTGCTTCTCTTTCTAATTGAGCTGTCAGTAGAGCCCATTCGCCAAGCCGACGAGCTTGACCTCTAGACGTGCATCCGAAAGCTATTACCTCTTTCTCTATATATCCAAATTTGTTAATTGCTCCGGGGTCTTCTACATATTCTATTTTAGGTCGAAATGCGTCTTCTTTATCGTTGTATCTAACAAGGCAAACCGAGTGCCTAGAGGTCTTTGGGCTCCCGCTATAACTAAAATTCCCATGTTGGGTGTTGGCATTCGTGAACAAGGTTACTGGCTCCTTCTTGATATCTGTAGTCAAAAAGGTCATTCCGTTCGCGAAGTAAAGCATTCCCCTAAAGACCGATGCCATCTCCTTTAGGAGGTCTATCGCTTCTGTTTTGTCCGTGATTAATATGTTACAGGCGAATCTTGGTTCTGCCACTTCATAATCGCCTTGGAATCTAACTGCCGCTTCACCACATACGTCTGCGCCTGACATTTCATTTTCAAGAAGCCCTCCGTCCACCGTGACTGTAGCCTCTTGCTCGTAACCGAGGACGTCCGTATCAACTATCTTGATGTCGCGGATACCAATAGCGGGCACAAAAGGAGCTCTAGCGCTAAGAGCGTTACTGTTCCCCACTGGAGGGCTCCCAATTTTATAATCTGTTTTTAGATGGAGGTGTATGAATAGTGTGTTAACTCCCTTGTGCCACCCCAAGTCTGAAGCAGAAAACTCGCAAGGAACCCATGCATTGTCTGTTATTGCAGGCAGAAGACTTGCGCCAACAGGCCACCCTTTAGGAGCAGAAGGGCCCCATGCACCACCTTGAATTTTGAAGGAGTCGCCCGGTCTTAAATTTCTCGCAGCAGCATCAAACTTTATTGAAGCTTTTGCTGGGTCTCCCGTTAAAGTAAAGGTCTGCATAAAAATATAGTCACCTTTAGGGATTGCGGGGAGTATTTTTGTTGGGCTGGGGCTAAGGAATTGAAAAGGGGCTCCCCATCCGGCAAAATTACCTCTTTCAAAATTATAGGTCTTTGGTCTATGGCCAAAATTGGCCGGAGGTCCTAGAGCTGAATTGTTTACAATATTCGAAGACAAGGCCCAATTGTGGTCAAGCTCTCCAGTTGCAAGAAAAGATTTATAGTCTCCTGTAGCACTTACTTTTGCCTTTGGGCTGCCTGTTCCGCCGGAGCCATACCACTTTGCCTGAAAACCAAGCAAGTTCCCCGAATTCGATCCGCCGCCAGTGCCGACGGCGCCCGAATCGGAATTTTCTAAAGCGAGGTAGATGACATTAAGTCCCGGTTGCAGATCCTGCGGTCGGAGTGGGTAATCTTTATCTGTTGTCCAAGACGAGGGAATTTTCTTTATGTTTCTTCCGTTCGTAGAGATATATGCAGCGTTGTCGCTTCTGAGCTTTAGATGCGCTTGTACAGTCCCTTTGTCAAACCCTTCAAGATCGAACTCAAATGCATAACACCAAATCCCTCCGCCAGTGCCAACTGCACCCTCTGCGGGGCCCACAAACCTGTCTTCAGTGTTGTTGCCGGGCCACGTGCTGCTCCGATGGATGACAGACCCTTTTTTATCCTTCCCAACCTGTCTGTTAATGGATTTAGGACTAATCCAGCCAGAGCCCCTTTGGCTTGTATATTTTAAGTCTCCATTCTCGATTCTCATTGTGGACGATGAGGTCTCAGATATTCCTCCGGTATAGGCAAAACCCGAAGGATGAGTCGCGGGCTGAATATTGCCGCTGAATGCATTTCCATGAGTTGGCTTTACTCCTCGCAAGCGATCTCCGTGCCCAATATATGCGAACATTACCCAGTGCTGCTCGTAGACATATCTATTGACATTATGATCTGACACTTCATTTATTTGCCTTCCAGAAGTGTCGCAACCAGTATTCTTGAGCATGCCGCCCTCAAGGCCACCGATTGTGATTGGCGAGGATATGCCCTTATTTGAGCCGGATCTTTCCCCTGCAGCATAAAGGGGGAATGATTTGGAGCTTGATTTTGTAGTTGTTTTTATTGAGGAGGAAACGATTTTCCTTTTATAGATGTTTCCATCGCATGTTTTGATTACAAGCTCTTGGCCTGCGTAGTCTTTTAAGTTTGGGGTTTCAGCTAAAGCAGAATTTCCGAATTTGTCTTCAAAATTTGGATTGGCGCCGCTCCCCTTAAAGGTGAACTCTATGTAGTTATCAGATTTCTTTTTAAGATTATTTGTGAAATCGACAAACTCTGTCCATCCATGCCTAGGAGCAGATCCGGTCAATACTATTTCGTCGCTAATTTTTGATATCTCGTATAGGTTCCACTTGTCTACTTGTGCGGCAGGGTCGAAATCTGGGTCAAGGAATTTTCCTACGCCATACCTGCGGTTAGTCATTAAGTCATTAAATATCCACGCGGGGTTGTCTGTCCAGTATTTCCCTTTTTGCCCCTCCCAAGGGGAATAGTCTTCAGTAGAGAATCGACCATCCCAATGCCCCTTGTATCTCCTATTTTCTGGATCGTAGTTATTTGGAATTGGTACCTTTAGAAGTTTGCAATCAAATGATCTTTCGTGGATTCTGCTAAAATATCGAGCATCAAACTGGGAGGCCGCAATTACGGAATTAGCGTAGCTGAAGTTCTCGGGTATTACCTCCACCACAGATTCCCACGACATTGATCGGGTATGGTCTGCGGTGTCGTCAGTTTCGCTGGCGGTTTCCTCGGGGTCCTTCTCTCTGGTTGCTCTGGTTAACTTAATTACTCGGTGTTTTTTATAGGGATTACTAAGGCCTTTAACGGGCTTTCCTGTGATCCCTGAGTCGTAGTCCTGATCACCGATTCTAATTACAAAATCTACGAAATATGGAGAAGTGGCAACGCCTTTAATTTTTATAGGGGCCTTACCTAGGGTATATTCGCTTGGGACATGATCTTCGCCTCGAAAACTCCTAAGGGGTTCTCCTTCTATACCATATTCAATAAAAAACTCAATCTCGGAATCCTTCATATCTCCTAAGGTTTCCTGATGGACACTTTCCACCTTGAAGAGCTGATCTATTTTAACACTGACAATTACCTCTGTTACGTTTATGTTTGTTACTGTATGGAATACTGAACTGGAGCTTTCCGACAGTTGTTCTGAAGTCGAAAAGGTTGAGGCGAGAGGGCCTATAAGCCTAGATTGAATTGAGATTGTGTTTTGCGAACCCATTAGGTTTAACGGCTTTTGGTCCTGATGCCCAAACCTTATCTCGGAATAAAATCTCCTAAAGTTTACCTGCTCCCTACCCAGAGCTGCAGGCCCCTTAGGAGTGGTTATTACGGGCGTATCATTTAAGTATATCCCTTTATAGCGATATGGGTTACTGGAAGAGCGTTCTTCGTCGAGAATTTGCCCGGTCATTTTGTCGTACTGGCCAGATAGCTTCCCCTTGGAGTCAAAATAACCCTGCCTGCCGGGTCTTCCACGGCCAGACACTAGCTCCCCGTTCTGATCACATAGGCCCGCTATTTCTCCTTCCGTAATAAGGTCTAGGACGATTAGGTTTGCAGTGGATTCTAGTTTCTTGGCCATTAGTCCGAGAAGTTAGCGTTAAGGTTGAAGTCTTTTTGGGATTTATCTGTAAAAATTAGAGTCTCTCCGTCGGCATTTCCCTCTGCGGCCGGAGATTCTGTGCCGTCAGACAAAAGAGCGGTAACAGTAAACTTTAGCATAAATACAGGGTCCATGAAAATTTTAAAATTAAGAGTTTTTGTATCGTCTTCTATTAAGAGTTGGGATTTTGACATGGAGTCATCTAATATATTATACTCGAAAAGCTTTTTTCCTCCACTGTCTACCTCTGAAAATACCTCGTACTCTTTGGGGCGATATACCTCTTTAGACTTCGGTCGACCCGTGGGGAGAGTGGCCGGGATAGGGATTAAGAAGAATTCGTACCCTGAGGCAAAGCTGTTGGACCCTTTATCTTCAGCCAAACTCTTGTCTTCAGCATTTAAATTACCTAACTGCTTGCTAACAATATAATCATACTCGGCGGCATTTCCGCTGTTATCTCCCCAGAAGTAGACAGGGACATTTTCATATGGGGCTGTTGGGGAGCCTAGCGTTATGCTTGGATTTAATTTGAGCCAGTTTACGGGTTGAGTATTTGCGCCGAATTCTAGAGAGTTTACCGGGGAATCGTAAGTCTTGTAATCAACATTTCCAAAACCAGCGGCGGCGACTGTGTTTTTAAATACAGTAAAGTCTGCAACAACTTTTGTCAAACTTGTATAATTGTAGAACTGATCGAAGGCAAGGCCTATCTCCAGCTCCGTCTTGTCGCTTAGCTGCATTATATCGCTAGGAGTTAGCGCTTTTCCGTGGAGAGCATGTTTTTCGCCCGCTCGCACCGCTGTAGCAGAGTGGATCATGAGATCGGGATAGTCAAGTTGATTTTGAACAAAGTCAAGCTCAAAATATTTTGACCCGTCCGACCCACTGGGGGTGGATTCATATATTTTCCTTGCGGCTGGACTAGAGCTGCCTTTGTTGTATACGATGGCAAACTGAAACTGGAGAGAAGGCCAAGCCTTGACCTTGTAACCAACTACCTCCTTTGCGTTACTGCTGGGCTTAGTCCAATTTATTCCAATGGTGTTTACTGTTTCAAATTCTACACCAGCCCCGCTAGTGGAGCTGGATTTACTGTATGAAACCTTTGGGTATCTTGGGGCAAATTCAGAATCAGCGGGGCCCTCCCTAGAGACTTTTTCTCTACTTAAAAGGAGCGGCGTAGAGGAGTCGTAGATTGGCAATTTGTTACCGGCCGCACTAAACCCTCTAGTTTCTAGCCATTTTTCGATTGCCGCCTGCTTGTCGCTCTCACTCGGGTTAGACGGAAGCAATAGATTCTTGTGAACGGTATTTCCGTCTGCATCAACAAAATATAACTGGTTGTTAATTTCCTTAATGTTAAACATTGATCCTAGTCCAGTGAGGTATGCATTCCAAGTGGGAAAAATTAATGGACCGGCAGGCGGGGTCTTAGGCGAAGCAGATTCGTCGGTAGTATTTCCTACTTCGTCAGCGGGCATTTCCTTTGAAATGTTTCCGTATTTAGGGCTCTTTTCGACCCAATTAATCGGAACACAGTAGGATGCATCTCCGGGAGAAGGGAGAAAGTTGGATTTTTTTTCTTCGGTAGAGTAAATGGGGTTCCCCTTCTTGTCTGTTCCAGTTCTAACGGAGACCCCACCAACATCATATTCAGAGAAATATCCAGTACTTCTATATGCAGTTGATAGGACATTCGCGCCCACTTTAAGCCTTCCGTATCCAAGCCAAACAGGACTCCCCTGTTTCATTATATTTACGGGACCGGAAAATGCAAACGAAGTGGTTGATACACTCGTCGGCCTCCTTCCGGGCGCAGGGGGCTCTGGAGGTTTTGTTATTAACTGCATAATCCCTCCCATAACCATTAGCGCGCCTGCGACAATAAGCCATTGCGCTCCCGGAATAAAAATACGAGCAACAATAAGCATTATGCCGATTATGATGTTCAAAATTGCCTGTAAATTTTCCGCTCCTTGGGCAACAGGGATAATGTGCAACGTTTCTCCAGAGAGCCCTCTCTTAGTGCTTAGTTCATCACACCCAATTGGTTCGCCGTTAGGATCTTGACCAACGATCACTTTGTAGCAGAGGCCCTCCCTGTCCTTCTTTCTTAGAAAATCATAAAAAGACCCGGTATTCGCCTGTATAGCACGAATAGCGTCCCCAATAGTATCTACGCAAAAATAAAAATCCTTACCGAAGGATTCTGCTAAGACGCCATGTAATTGTACATTCATGTTCTTATGCTTTGAGACCCCGGGTTTTCGTCGTCGAGACAGACAATATCCGAAGAGAAGCCGTATCCAGATCCATACTTTACGCCCGCGATGGCGGTGTTGAATGATGTTGAGCCGGGCCTAAAGAAATTATAAACCTTATCTTCCCCTTCTACGAAACCCGCGTCTCTCTCATTTGACCTTCGCGACCCAAACTCTCCGGGGTAGTAGCCACCCATGCCGGCCGGAGCTTTTCCTGACAAAGGGTTCATTTCGGCTGTTTGAGTGTTTCTAGTAAAAAAGCCCGGAGCATATCCATTATTTTTGTCGAGCCCATCGACCTGAATACCGAAAGAACCTTCATGGCTAGCTTCTCCGAAGTATCGGTTCGCGCGGACAAACATAGATATTACCTTTGATCCTACCATTGTTCTGCCATAGCCCACGGGAACGGGCAGACCTTGCTGCGCTACATTTTGATATCCTGAAAAATGAAAAGACGCAGTTGAGTATCGCAATGGAGTCCGTGATGCTTCGTAACTTGCTGTGTCAGGGGGGTCGGTTAATAGCATCATTACCCCTCCGATGATCATTAGTGCTCCCGCAAGAATAAGCAGCCAAAGCCCAATTCCGGTAGCGCCCGCAATAATGGCTACAACAATCAAAAGGACTCCTAAAATAATATTAATAAGCCCCATCAGGAAATCTCCAGCCCCACTGACGCAGGGGATGATATGAATCTCCTTCTTGTGTGCAATGTTGATATCCAAGTCCTCTTCATTTAGGTACTTGCTGTTATCGCCATCTGGATCGCCCGCAATAATTTTGTATGCGATACCTTCGTGGTCTTTCTCTCTTAGGAATTTGTAAAGACAATTACTGTTTGCCTCTATAGCTCGAACAGCCTCTTTTACGGATGAAACCTTAAGATTCCAATCAGAGCCGAACTTATCGCCGAGCAAACCATGCAAGCAAACCTTTAACATACACTATCCTTATCCCTATAAATTAGCTAACCTATATATTTTATACACTTGTTTCTGGTATCTTTCATAACTAGACTTTTGAGGTAATTGAAATATAGGATGGTGGACAAATTGCCCGTTACCTATGTAGACTCCAAAGTGATAAAAAGAACTTTCAAAAAAATTAAAAATAATAAGATCGTGAATACGTAAGCTTCCATCTTTTACTGGAGTAAGGGTTCTTTCTCCAGAGCCAAAAAAATCATTTTTCTCAATCCACGCTACTACCTGCTCGGAGGTTTTTCTCTTGTCTTCCCTCTCAAGAAAACCCTGCTCTTGGAAGGTTGGGTTGAGCGACCATTTCCTCTTCTTTGCTAATCTTGCCTCGTAGGATGGGAGCCAATCAGTTTCTTGTATATAGTAGTCCTTTATAAACGTAAGGCAATTATAAATATCTTCTACATAAACCCTCTCGAATAAAGGGTCTGGCTTAAATGACATAGGTATATCACAAAAAAATGAATTATACTTTACGCTATAAATATAGTATGGAATGCCTATTTCTTCGCAATTAGCCTCATCAAATGGAGAGGGGTTAGCTTTAGTCTTTGGGTGTGAATGATATATTCCTATGATCTTTCCGTATTTATTGTACTTAAGAATTTCCGCAGGGTTAATAGTAAAGCAGTCTGCTTTATTTGAATGGATATTCTCCAACCTAACGGTAGAAAGCTCAACCAGATCCTTTTGAAGAACTAATCCGCAAACTTCTTCGTCAGGAGACTCATGCGCATGATGAATGATCTCTTCCTTTAATTCCTTCCTCATTAGAATGAATATCTGTCCGTAGATGGGAAGCCGCCAAAAGCCAATGGAGGCCGATTGCTCTCGTTTCTATCATTTGGATCTGGGTTTGTATTTTTAGGATCAAACCTCAATTTGCAACCATTCACCGTTTTTGAGCACTGGTCTTGCGTCCAAATTTCTTTATTATAAAATGGATGAGAGGATAAGTCAGAGACGTGATCTTTCAGGCAAACATAGAAAAGCCTTTGAACGTAGGAGGTTTGGGTGGGGTCGCTTTTTATATCTAGGCTTTGACCTGAGGTAAGGAAGACGAATTGGTTTTTTTTGTACTCCCTTCCGGATTTCCATAACTCAAAATCAAGCTCATCTACAAATGCACGTCGCTGGTTGTTTCCATAGGTTTTTGTGTTGTTAGGGTCTATATCTCTCCAGCCGTTTTTAATCCCCGAACCCTCCATATCTCCCAGCGGATTGTCTTCCTTGTCTGCAACAGGCAATCCTTTTCTTACTTGAAGAACATCAGAACTTGTATTATGACCGTACCCGCATTCTGGACTTCTGTAAATCCAAGAACAATAATTTGAGAGCACAAGCCTTGCGGGTAAGTAAACTCCTTCTAGCTCCAGTAGGGAGACCAGCTCATACTCTATTAGGTTTTTATTTTCTGACATTTTTCTATTCACAAAAAACATGTCGTCCGGAAGGTGGGAATTGGGGTCGCCTTCTCCGGATGGCGTCATAGGGTTCATGTGCTTTCCGTCAACCTTTGGCCAATTATCAGCGTCTAAGTATTTAGCAAAAGTTCTTTTTCTCGAAACTTTTGCCCCTATGAAATCTCCATATTCTGCAGCTGCGGCAGAGAAAAAGCCTTCTACGTTTGCAAATCTAATTATAGGCCTAGGAAGTCTTCCGTCTCCACGAGCTTCAAACCCCTCACTTTCCAGAGGTACCGAAATGTATACCTTACCTTGCCATTTTACCCCATGCACCTTTTCTCCGCCTTGCCTTGTTACGCCCTCTTGGTTTACTCCTGCATGAAATCTAAAAGTGTCTATTTGATTTATAGTGTCTGCTCTCTTGACTCTTACTTCATAAAATTCTACGAGCGTATCAGGCTTATAATCAAAGATAGAAGCGTTTACATCTAGTGTATTTATTGGAAATGTTTCTGCCATTTTAGAAAAAAGTTCTGTATTCTCTGTTATATATAGTACTGCCCACAACGCGCTTATTCAATCTTGGTATTTTGCCCGGAGTTACAAGGCCACAGATGTTGTTGTTGTGGCAGGTCCCAATAGCCCAAGGAATTCCATCATTTGAAGACACATTAAAGCCATTTAGCACAATAGCTTTCCCCGGCCAGCCATGAGGCTTGATAGTGCCTATCGTGCCTAAATCACCGCTATTGTAACCCCTGAATGTATTAGGGGGGAATTGAACTCTCAGCCCTCCGGAGTAAGAAATTGAGGTGGGATTAGAGACAACGCTCGGATCATACCAATATCCTTCATTAACCTGATCTCGATCCATGAATATTGCTGCATCATAATCAACGCTAAAGCTTTGTCGAAATGTATTGTTTATATCTAACAGCAAGGGTTTTCCGTTGTAACGCATAGATATTTCATCACCTCCGATATATTCGAATTGAAAAATATTCCATGCGTCAGCTCTGGAAATTCCACTGGGATTATTCCGCCCGACAGCGAGAGGAGAGATGTCTGTTTTTTTATAGTTTCTGAAAAAATTGTCCATTCCTAGGTTTCTGACATCCCTTGATGGGCTGTCGGCGGGGAGATTGATCATGTCTCCGCCTCCAAAATTGGAATTTGCAGGGCGCTCTTCCCCGTATTTGCCGTATGAGCCACCCGCTCCGCCTCTGATGTCCATAATAGCTCTTCCTGACCTCATGTAAGCTCTTGCTCTGACCCTTCTTCGCCCTCGGCCGTCGCGTCGAGCATTGACGTTTATCCAGAAACCCCATAAGCCCTCTGCATATAGCTGTCTATCGCCGGATTGTGATAGATCAATTCCACTGCTCGATAAAGAATGAGCGTTCATTCCTTGGCTTTGAATTCGATAAAGAGGGCTACGAAAATGCCCGCTTGGACCTCCGGGGGCATCCTTACTTCCTCCGTCTCCTCTTTGAAGAGGAAAGGCGCCTTCCGTTATTTGCCCCTGATGCCCGTAGGCTACACTATACGAACCGAGGCCTTCTCTGCCTGTCTGGTGAGAGCGTATATTAGATAAGGAGGTGTTGCCCGCTTTGCCCCCTGCTCCTGCCGCAAAACCTTGTCCTCCAGCTCCGCCGCCACCGCCTAGGAAGTTGCTTTTCTCCATGGGGTTAGAGCTATGTGATGTTCCTGCTTGCGAACCTGTGTCTGGATCGATGGAATCTTTTGCGCTCCCACCCTTCCAAGTAGCGGCAGGCCAAGCAGTCGCGGAATGATGAAAGAAATCTATATGGTCGTGGGGGCTTTGGGTGTCGTCATCGGGCACTCTAGCAGCTCCATGGTCTATTGATCCCCAAATATTGTCCAAAGTGCCAGTTCTCGCATGATCTTCAAGCCATTTGAGTAGCTCGGGGTTTGAATCGTCTCCCACTCTGCCATGATAGTGAGTGGGAGTATTATGTCCATGAAAGCTGCCCCCCATCACTTCCTGCCCGGTGGTGGCCATATTCGCGTCGGCGTAGCCCGCCCTGCCAAACGAATCTACGCCATAACCTGAATGCCGAGATATTCCGCCTCCATAACCACCACCACCGCCGCCCATCACCTTAGCGGTAGGGTGAATATTTAAAGTGCAATCATATTGTATGTGTATCGCATCTCCACCCTCAAGGAATTGAGGGCCGGGCAGGCCCGGCTTATTGCCCGTGGCGTCAAATGATGTTGTGATATCTGGGGAAGAGTTTAGATTAGGGGGAGCTATATACCTAGTATCTAGCATATTGACCCCACCACCATTTCCACCAACGCCGCCAGAACCCAAAACTTGTCCGTGTATTTGTAATGTTAATGGAAGGTGGCGAGATTCATCCATAACCTTTGGGCCAGTGTCTAGAGCTGGCTTTGCTTGAGAAAAGGCTGGTTTGTCGGGCATAGACGGCTCATAAGAAGTGTCGTATGGATAAGGCAAGCCCTCATTGAAAGCTCTCTCGTCGGGGGTGTTGCATTTGTCGCAATAAATAATTGAAGAAGTTAAGATGCTGAGCTCTATATCTTCATAGTAATGAATCCTATAGCCTTGCCCGAGAACTTTGTCCGAAACATTTAGGTTTGGGATCAGCCCTCCAATATCTATTGAGAGTGTATGTATCTCGGTTCTTTTGTATTGGGTGTCCGAATCTGTATATCCATGCTTGTTGTAAGCCCTTATCGTAAAGCCGTATTCAGTATCAAAGTCAAGTTCCCTCATGGTAAACCTGCTCCCTGTGCCATTGTAGCCCTCAGCTTTGAGTTTGCCAGAAGTCGATGACGAATAGTATATCTCGTAATAATCAGCGTCACCAAATTGATCTATATCAATTATTATATTCCTAGAGTCGTATGGATGATCATCTGCGGTTAAGGTAAATCTTGCCTTTTGTGGCCGAGCGTTCTGGCCCGACCCGCTAAGAGATATATTGTGAAACCTTTCGCCGTTTATGGCTGTAGATCCGTTGTTGAAGACAATGGTCAGCGTGGCATTAAAGGCTCCTACCGTGGGAGGAGCAAAGGAAATCGGTAATTCGTACCTTGTTCTTGCGGGGACGAAGGTCTCAAAAGCTCGCTTGCCGTCTACAAGAAAGGCTCCATGCCCAGAGTCATTAATAGAGGCACGGATTTTAAGCGGGATGTTGGAGGCGTTATTAAAGGGAATTGCCCCAGAAGAGCTATACCCCGAGACTTTTTCCCCAAAATCAACCTCCTCGACATAACCTTTTGATTTCCTTACTGTTGCCATACATTATACTAAATTAATAAGAAGAAAGATCTATATATTGATTACTTTCATCATCTCCAATTTCTACATCAATAAATTCAGAAACGAGATCAGTGGCAATGGCAATTTCCTTGAACGTCGCATTGATTGTGTTGTTGTCGTAAGAAACGTATTCCATAGACCATCTGTCGCAGTAAAAGGCCTTTTGCTGGACGTGGATTGTCAACTCCCTTCCTGTTATGTCCTCAACTGAGTAAAATGGGTTGTATACTTCAAGCGTTTTTGTGCCGTTCACAACAGTGGCTTTATTGATGTAAAGACGATTTTTATTAGAAGGTAGCCCTGAGACGGTAATTATTTGATTCTTAAGTAAAATTTCGTGGCCGGGGTTAGCGCTTCCCGAGGGGGTTTGTAAAGGCCATTTTAAGGTAATGGAGGAGGGGGCTCCTTTTAACATTACACCTTCCTTGAAGTTCAACCCTGAAACTACAGGCATAAGCCCGGAATTATCGCGTAAGGGTTCTGTTTTTAGATTGCTATAAGGATCAGGGAGGTTAAAAAGAAAAGGGAGATGCCCCATTTTATTTGTTAAGAAATGCATAATGGCCCTTGCTTCGAAGTCACTTCGACCTTCAAAGGCTAGGTCCAGCGTCATTAAATTCGGGAAAGTTCCATCGCTATTTCTAGCGACAAAATCGTTTTCCATTGAGCTTTCCTTGTGTCTCGACTCTCTGCTAATAGAGTTCCCTAAAGAGGGGGCCCAGAAAAAATGATCTTTAGTCCAGTATCGAGCGGACATCCTAGGCTCCCTGTTTTGGCTGGAGGACATTGCATAGTAAAATGCCCTAGATGTAGGAGAGTCTACTTCGCCAATAGAAGACATACTTTGGTGAACGCATATATCCCCCTCAAAGTATGGAGTTGTGGCGTTCCAATCTCCCGGATGAGGCATTAAAAAGTCGTTAAACCGATTCAGTATGAAGGCATCCTCCTTGAGGAGTTTTACCCTAAGAGAGTTGTCGTCATAATCGTTGTATGTGTGGGAGAAGCCCTCACAAGTAAAGCTTTGTAGCTTGTTAAATGGAGATGGAAGTCTATACTTTAGTTTCTTAAACCCTTGGGTGTTTTCCATAAAGTGAATGATAGCTCTCATCTCCGAGTCTTTTCTATTATCGAAATTAAGCTCTGCTTCAACCTTTACTGAGTTCAGATTTTTTGGGCGGATTTCGGTATACCCGTCTCCGAATTCCATTTCAGTATTATTTCCCGAAAGCTGTACGGAAGATCTGTAGGAAGGGTTGGGCGTAAAGTGTCTAGTCCAAAGAGAAAGCTCCTTGGAGACCGAAATCCTGTTCAACCTTATGCAATTTTCAACACTGATAGTATCTCCATAGCCAAGTGAGTCGGAAAGGCCAAGCTTCCCCCTATTGGCTGCTTCAAAAATTCCCATTGTTAGGGGAGGTTGGACTGCATGAATTTTTATCTCATGATTTTCGCTTTCAGCCATAAATTCAAAAGCGTAATCTCCGGGGTGCAAGCCCTTGTGATGGACAATATATGAGTTCAAATCTGATTCGTCTGTATTATCTCCAAGTATTTGTATAGTAGCGCCATATGGAGAGTTAGAGTATGAGGTTGCGTCTCTCTGGAGGGACTGAGGAGTGTTATTGACTACGTGAAGTGGAGTGCCTTCGATCCAGAGCCATTCTCCAGCAGTGCTTTTTATTTTTACAGAGTCGGGGGAGAATCCTTTAATAAAATCCGTTCTTTGATCTGTTAGGCCAATATAAAAGGCGTACGAAGAATAAGCATTAAGCTTATTGATTAGGTTGGTAAATGCGACTTGTTGCTCCGGAACCAAAACCACCGCCAAGTCTGAAGAATAACCATTTCGTCGAGCTAAGGTTCTTGCGTTTGTCCAAGAAAAGTCTGTTTCAGTATCCTCAAAAATTACTGCCTCATAGTTGGTCGAGTATGGTCCACCGTGCTGCACTATGTATCCCGTTTTTAGGGATTCACTTGGCGCAGGCAGAAGGTTTGTTACGTCATCCCAAGTCCCCGAGACAGTAGTGGAACTCTTTTGTACAACTGCATAGTCTTGTCCACCAGCAGTCGCATTAGGTTCTCCCGAACTAAAATTGCAATACTAAAACTTGGTTTCTCTGACTGGATTTAGAGAGAGGTCTACCCTATATGTTGAGCCGATTTCAAGCCCAGTCATTGTTGTGGATATTCCTGCGTCCATACCGCTAGACGCATTCATTAAGCAGACCTTTCTCCCATCAAAAAGATTTTTGAATGCAACTTCGCCAACCACGTTCCAGTTAGTTGGGGTAAGAGAGGATATTTTTTCTCCACCTTCTATGCTGTCGGGCTGAAGATCCGCCAAGGTCGCGGAGTCTATAGACAGCCCTCCCAAGTGAAAAAATGGAGAGTTTTCCGCAGTAGATAAGTGGTCGCTTGTTGCATAGAAGTAAAGATTTTGCGAATGCTCATCAAGCTGGTATAATTCAAAATCTCTAAATCGGTAGGTCGCGTATCCCTCTCCGGCGGTTTTAGTTATTTTAATCCTTGCATATGTTATTCCTCCATCGTGATATGTCCCTCCGTATTGCCGAGAGTTGGGATCGAAATAATCTGCATCAAAAACTTGAGAGATATTAACTTCCGAACCTTCCACAGAGGGACTGCCCCGCCTCCCGGATTCATGCCAGATTTTAGCATATTCGTTTATTGGGGTAATTATTTTTTTCTCTATGTTGGGAGGGATAGGAGTCATGTCAGAACTCAGGAGTTCTAGTTCGACTTCTATCGACTCTGCGGATTCGACATTTGGTAAGTTTGATACTCCGTTATTATCAATCATGGCCCTGCCATCTCGTTGCGGGGCATTGGAAGATGTTTTATAGTGGAGTGCGTACCCACACGAAAGATCTCTTAAAAGGAATGGCTTGCTATAGCCCACAAGCTCATTGCTGTTGGATGGTTGATAAATTTCTGCATAGTGTTTCTTGACTACAAAATGTGCGCCTGCAGGGATAAAAAAGTTAGTATGAATTCCTTGATAGTCAAACACGGATGTATTAGATCCATTAATAATATCATATTTTTTATATTCCTGTCCAAGCACCCAGTCTGGAGTAGAGATATTTATATTAGAATCTGTAGTGCTATACCCCATTATAATTCCTCTTCAATTGTGATTGAACCTTGCAGAACATCATTAACTCCCACCGATATATCTTGACTTATTATTTTACCCGAACAACTAAAGTTTGTAAAGTTTTGGCTGACCTCTTTATTAGAGAGGGCTCTATTATAGATTCTGCACGAAGATATTTCACCTACATGATGCTCATAGAAGCCTGCATAACCTATTGTTAGATTATTTAATGGGCTGTAGTTATTATATGGAACTAAGCCGTCGTTAGGCTCAGATCCGATAAGCTTTCCATTAAGAAATAGATTGTTTTGGCCTGCATTGCGAGTCGCCGTGAGGTAATACCATGTGTCAGTTTTTATGTGGTCAGGGTCAACTATTCCTGCGGTTGACTGATCAAACTCATGCCTATTGGATCTAACGTTAATCTTTCCTGCGGGCCCGTATTGCTGAAAAAGGAATGCTTGGTCCTTGACACTATACCACAATCCATAAGTGCGTTGATTAATATCCCCTCTACCTATTAGTCTGATATATCCGGCGTCCCCGCTTACCGTGGAATTATGACTTGCAGATATCTTAAACAGACATTCAAGGGTCATGTCTCCAGTGAGTTTCCCAAAACTCCACGATTTCCCAGCAACATCAACGACCTGAAGGGAATCATCCCCAAAGAAATGGCAGGATTTATCTTTAAAACTAACCCCATCGTTTATTACATAAGATTGAAAATCATCTATGTCCGAAAGTACAGAGCAGCTGCCGACAACACAGTCCTCAGGTCGCCGCACCTTTCCGCTGTCCCTTGAAGCATCAAAGTCCAGCAAGGCACCTTCTGCGGTTTTTTGGATTTTATTGCCAGAGATATTAAAGAGGCTAATGGCAATACTGGCGTTATTACCCTTAAATGACAAGGCGTCACTTAACCCCTCTCCTTTGAGTGTCATTTTTACATTCGACGTCCCTCTGGTAACCGTTTTCGGATAAAGATCTCCTATTTCATGATTGGCTCGCCTCTGAATAGATAGGGAATAGGAAAATTCCAAGGCTTCAGTTATTCCTATATCAGTTATAGAGAAAAAATTACTTTGACCTCCATGGGGTATTGGGCTCTCGTAAATATCTGGATTGTCTTCCATTCCAAGAATTCCGTTATTGTGAAAATTTACGTCTCCCTTGCAAAAGCCATCCCTCTCTGGCTGTCCTGAAACGTGACCGTATACATCGAACTTTGCAGATGCCATGATGGGGGAAAAGGGTCTGGCGTTAAAGCTAAACCCAGTCATATACGCATCGGCAAAGGTCAGTGGGCCTATCGAGCCAGAAAATCCGTCATGAAAGTTTTCTCCCTTCTTTAGGTACGCCTTAACCGAACCTAGATAAACTGTTTGATGTAAAAAATCGTCTTCCTTGAATTGGATTCGCAGGTCCTCTCCAGAGCTAGCGTCAACTTCAAATAAATATGTTTGGTATTGATCCGAAAGGATTCCAACCTCCATAGACCCAGCAACCCTCATTTTAGTTTGAAGTTTAGGATCCTTTGTTTTGGCGGTGACTTCCACCATATATTTTGCATCTAAAGAGCTATTAAATATGGATTTTTGGGTTATCTCTGCAGCGCCCCCATGCACACCGTTACTGTCGATTATTAAGGCTGAGGAATTGTTGATTCCAAGCCCCTTATAGTTTGCCCCGCCCTCTTTGAATTCGGGAAGACCCACTCGTACTGTTACTTGAGAATGGCTCGTTCTGAGGTGCCATCCGTGGAGCATCTGATTGTTGGGATAAAATTCTCCAAAGTTCCCACGGGGGTAGACTGCGCTCCTCTCATACTCGTTTATCTCTTTTACTGGATGCTTGGCGCTAAAATTATGATTGCGCACGATGTTATTCTCAGTGGTGCAATTTGCTATCCTCAAAGGATTAAGATCTTCAAATTCGTCTGTAATATAAAAATCAATATCAAGAGCTCCTTTGATTGGGTCTCTTATTATTTGTCGATAAGGGGTAGAGTCTATATTTCGCACTCCCTCGACATTGTTATTAACAGTTATTCCTGCTTTATGGGCGAAGATTCGTCTATTGTTAAGTGTCACTAGACACTTGCTGTAGTTAATGTAATTCAAACTGGACTCCCCCAACTTTGCTCAGTCCCATTAAACCAAAAGCCTGTACTCATTGCGTGCGGCGGCGACCATTTAGCATATTCATTCGCACTAATCCAGCACCCTTTCATCCACCCAATTTGAGACGAAGCCCAATCCGGCTGGTATTTCCAGTCCCTCATTAGTAGGTCTAAGTGAATAAGGGAATTGCTGGGCCAATAGTTCTCAGCGCTAGTATTTGTAGGCACTCCAGCGGGAAGTGTAAATGTTTTTCTTTTGATGCTGTTTCTTGGATCGCCTTCTCGACCACCTATTGGCCAAATTTCCAGCCCAATTTGATATATAGTGCCCTCTTGGAGCTTAATCGAAGCAGAGTCCAAGGATCCGGCTTCGAGGCCGCTTGGAGGATTCACTAAGGCGTCTTGAATATCTCCTTGCCACCAGTTATCGGCAGTATACCAATCGCTGCCGCCGCCTGCGGCCTTTGCTTCCGCCCGGCTCCATCCTGCGGCTCCTTTTTTGGAGGCGTACAAGTGACATCCATTAAGAAAGAGCCACCCTTTCTTGTCCTCGTAGCGATTGGTGGGGCCCACTGTGTCGGTAATCCAAGACGCCTTGCAAGTTGACCCTAGGCTGGAGGGGTAGTAGATTCCACCCGCAAAGCTGTGCTCAACTATATTGGTATCTCCGGACTGGCAAATTAAATACCCAGTTGAAGTATTTTTAAACATAGAAAGGTTATCGGGACTATAAGCTCCAACAGGCCCACCTGTAAATATGGCATTTTCGCTTATGGGGTATGGAAATGAGCCTCCTCCCCCTGAAAGCCCGGGGCCTTTCGCCCACTTCCATGGCCCGTCAAACGAAGCTTCATAGGGAGCCCCGCCGGGCAGCCTAACTAGTTCGCCAGCGGTAGAATACCAAAGGTCATGAATTAATCTACTATATATATATCTATGCTGAAACTTTTCGCTAGCCGGGTCGCCCGTTTCACTTGGTCGTAAGGCTACGTCACCAATTCTGCCCCAGCTAGGCGACCCTCCAAACCTAGCATGATGGCCTTTGGAGGTAGGCCAAATTCGCCCGCCATGAAAGGTCGCTCGGGTTTTGGGAGTATCAAATGTCCATTTCCAGCCGCCTATCTTGGTTTCGCCCGACACAGAAGCTCCATGTTTATTTCTAACGCATTTTCCATTAGAGTCCTTGGAAATATTTTCTAGTCTAACTATGTGAGCATTGCCTCTGCCGGTGTATTGACCTATCGTAAAATCGGCAGTTCCTGCGCTTGTAGTGCCTGTGTTTATGATCTCATCTGTTGCGCCTATGTTGTCCCAATTTGCTCCCGTCGCTCCAGATGCGGAGCCGGCGGAAATAATCTTCACTGCGGATTCTTTTTTGCCACATTTCTTTATTGCATAATCGGTGTGTGAGACTACATACTTGCCATTATGATTAGCCTCCCAAAGGGTTACATCTGAAGACGTGGCGTTTCTACCAAGATCTGGGGAGTCGCCTATATACGGGACCCCTTTACCATCGTATAGCCAAACAATCCAGCCAAATCCATCTATCATGCCCAAGCCCTTCCTAGTCGCGATTACTGCGCTAGGATCGTTATCGTTAATGGCGGCTACTAGCGCATTATATTCGCGAAGGTCATCTGGCCTTTCGCAAATTACAATCTCATTGGATTCTGTAGCGTCTTTTACGCTGTTGTCGGTCCACATTTCATCAAAGAAGCCAATTCTGTAACCATACCAAGAATGAGACGGGGTACCGGCCATTGTGCTTCGTGCGTTGGTTGCGGAGTCGAGCATATACCTAGCTCCTTTGTTTGCCACTTGAATCTCAGAAAGGTCATCCCCCGTAAAGTTTCCATCCTTTGCTGTATTTCCGGAATATTCTACTCCAAGAGTCTCTAGGTTTGACCCTACTTTTTTTACATAGGTCAATCTTAGCTTATTATAATCTGGATTGGTGCGGGTTACTGTCCACGATTTTCCTACGGGGTTGTATGGAGAATCATTAGCGCCGCCCAAACGGTCGAGATTATAATTAAACTGCATGTTATTTGTTTGTCCCCATCCTGCACATCCATTTTTCCAGACTAAAGTGTGGTGAGCTTTACTGTAATCGATGCCTAGGCCGGGATAAAAGTGCCATCGGGTTCCAAAATGGAGCAGGGGATCGTATGTTCGATCCTTCAATATATCAGTAAGCCAAGAAGGAGGCTTTTTCATTCTCCAGACCATAACCTCAAAAGCATCGCAAAGCGTATCTCCGGACCCAAAATTAGGCACGTAAAAGTCAAATGGAGTTCCTGTGTTCCAAATTTTACCTCCATCCTTATCTTCGGTTACTTTATCTATAGGGTTAGACTCTTCGTGGTAAGGTCCTAAATATGTCGCCCGCCAAGCCTCAATATCTGCGCTTGCAGCTTTCGGGGTATCCGAGGCAGAGGTCTTTGCAGCTAGATCCCATATTCTAAATGCTTTTTCTATTGAATCGGTGTTTCCGTTTGAATCTTTAACCGTGAGCTTGATCTTAACTACCGCACTATTTCCTGTTTTGATTGAGAATTGAGGAAAATAAACTAGAGCTCCTGCGTGGCCATCAGCGTCATGGCATTGAGGGATTGGCACGCCGTCTAATACCGTAAGGTCCATCGGTGTTCCTCCCCAATTCCCCGTAACTCCATTGATTCGGGCGACATTCATGCTTCCGCTTCCTGAATAGTCGCAGTCTACAACTTCAGTTAGTACTGCATCGCCTAAATCGTACTGCAACTGATATTCAGTTAGTGGGTCAGCCGTTGATCCGGGAATAGAACGGTTGTATATTTTTATCCTTGAGCGGTTTGGTATTTTGTTTGTGGCGTTATCAATGTTATGAAGAACTTTAGAAGGAGATCCGTCGGCGAGTTCATTGGTGTTAACAATGGTCTCTAAGCCATGTGAGCTTGTAATATTTTGGCCAGAATCGTGCGGGGGACCAATGTCTCCTGAATCTGTAAATTTCAAATCAAACAAAGCCTTAGGGCTAGAAGATGCCTCAGACACTGTAAAGGTATGTGAGGCGGTGTTTTGGGCTCCTGATGTGGAGGTTGCGGTTAGGGTTATAGTAAAGTCCCCAGTGGCCGTATAAGCGGGGCTAGAAGTAGCTCCATCATACGAAACTGAAGAGGAAAGCCCATTTCCCCAAGACCAGTCATAAGAGACTGCATTTGTGCTGTTGTTAATGATTGTCACCGATTCTCCGACTCGTATATTTGCGGGAACGGTGAAAGATGCGACAGGATCGTCACCAAAAACAGTTATATCTCTAGAGACTACGGATGTCCCTGCGTTTCCTACTGCAGTTAGCACTATAGGGTAAATACCCGGGTCGTTAAAAGTAAATTGACCGGGGTCCTCTAACGAAGAGCTACCAAGATCACCGTCTTGCCCGAATTGCCAATTCCAAGACGTTACTTGACCCGTGGTTTTATTTGTTATATCGACAGTGAGAGGGGCATCGCCTTGGATGGGAGATACGGAAAATGCTGTTGTGGGGGTAAGGTTCGCCCCTATTAATTGCATATACTGAGTGCTTCGTCCGTCTGCCCCCGTCGCCGTAAGTACCACACTATAGGTTCCGTAGGTATTGTAAGTGTGAGTCGGTTCGGCTTCCGTGGAAGTGCCTTCTCCCTCCCCAAACTCCCATAGATAGCTTATTGGGCCTTGCCCAGTAGTTAAATTTTGAAAATTGACTGTTAGCGGAATTTGACCATACCAAGTATCAGGTTCCCACTTTGCAATAGGAGCAGGAACAAGAACCTCAATGGTTTTTGTATAAACAGACGGAGGTACGTCCGTACCCGTAGCTGTTAATGTTACATTATATGTCCCGGGATTCGAGAACGTATGCGTTACATGTTCGCTGTTGGATGTCTGGCCGTCACCAAAGCTCCAGAGCCAGCCAGATGCGAATCCTCCGGTGCTTTCATTAGTAAACCCCACTGTAAGTGGCGCGTCTCCGCTTTCTAGGCTCGCCGAGAAAAAGGCGTGTGGGGCAGGGGTTTCAACCACAATAGTATGCATGGTTACGTTATTCCCTCCGTCTCCAGTTGCGGTTAGTGTGACATTGTAAGTTCCGGGCCTATCGAAAACATGCACTGGATTGAAGGCCGTTGAAGTCTTGCCGTCATCAAAATCCCACAAGAATCCCGTTGTCTGGCCTGTAGTTTCATTTTGAAACTGTATTGTTAGAGGCGCTGTTCCAGAATGACTACTCATTAGCATTCCCCTATATTTACGACCACATCTTCCCAGATGGAAGAGGATGGGGTTCTGGAGCCCGTGTTGTCTACGCCAACCTGTCGATTGCTAGACTGAGACCCAATTTCTTGTCCCGGTACATAGAAGCTAATAAACCAAGCATGCTCAAAGTCAGAGGGGTAGCTTCCGTAGGCATCAGCATGATGACCTCCATCTAGAGTATTTGCTGGGGTGCCTTGACCGTAATACATTACAGCACTACCGTCCTCCTTCATAAAGATCGGCCTTCCATTCCATACGGCCGTACCCTCAATATATGTACCATTGAAATTGCCAAAATTAGTAACGCAAAACCTTTCTCCACCCAATGATGAGGTGCTAGGAACGGCGTAAAAGGAAAACGAAGCATTAGGAACGCCCGGCTTAGGCCAGTCGATTTCCGCAAAAGGAAGAGGCGCGGGGGGCGCACATTCGCTCCCCGGCTGGTTAATATACCCCCTGTAAGTTAAATTTACGACAGAGCCGTCTTGAGAGTCCCCTCCAAAGCTCTCGCTCACGAGATGGGCGTTTTTAACAGGAAGAGTAAAGAAGCCTTCAGTCTTAAATGGAGTTGGTTTGTCTAGATTTTCAATTTGAGTGCAAGACAAGTAAGTGTGAGATTCTATCCCAGAGGGGTTACCGCTGGAGTCAGGAGAGTCGTGAGGAAGGCTAATGGCTAATATTACGGCAAAGTGAGGATGTGTGGCTGACAGAGACATGTCAGGCCTGAAGGATGCTGAAACCCTCTGCCAGTTGCCTATCTCCGTAGCACTTGCGGGTTGAACACTGTCTGCGTCAGTAATGTCTATCGTGCTCCCAGAAGCGAGGCCAAGAATTATATGGTTTAGATGGCTGTCTCCTCGCTCCTGAACCTCTCTGCTCCCCGAGAGCTGACTGTCTGTGCTGTGAACTGGTCCCGGAGCATGGCTAATAGCGTCATCATCGTATTGAACTGCAAATATATTTGATATTTGCTCTGCGCCTATATTGCCCGGAATCCAAACGTAAGTAGAAAAGGTATAGTCCCGTCCGAAGCCATAGTAATCTTCTATCTTTCTACCTGTAATGCCTACCGCAGCAGAAGGGTCGCTCCCTTTCGCTGCCGTCTGCCAAACATGGTTTTTGATTCGGTGGATTTTCCAAACGCTAAATCCTTTGACGGGAGGAGGAGGAGTTATTAGACTTTTAGTCTGGGCAGAAGGGTGCGCATCAGAATAATTTTGGTTCACAGTTTCTCCCGTTACATTTTGAAGCTTTATCGCGTTACCTTGCCATGCGTTTATCGGCCGATTGTCTGTTTTAGACATCGTATCTGTAATATGGGGGAATTCAGACTCCCCATTAAATGTATTGTACCTATTTTTAATTACTATATCAATATCTCTTAGTTTTTTTGTAGCAAAGACATCCTTCATGTTTTGCGCTTCATAGTCATTAAGCTCCATTGTAAACCGAGCGTCAATGGTCATAGGGTATATCGTTTCGACGATTTTAGGCTCTAAGTCTCCCACTACAAAGAACGGCTTGCGATTAACATTAATTGAATACTCAAAGCTTTTAACTGAGTTTGTCTCACTTCCCTCACAGGTGATGTGAATACTCCCGTCATTAGGAATGGAATCTTCTTGATTAAATTCTATCTCTTCGACTTTAACAAAATTAAAATTAAATAAAGCTATTTTTACTCCCGCATCAGATTCTATATTTAGATCAATATTCCCCACGGTAGGGAGAGGGGTATCTCTTGTTAGTTTTATATTTATTTTCGTCCACTCGTCTTTATTAAACTTAGAGACATCTATATCCTTTCTGCCCTTGGAGTTCTCGTCGCTTTCAGTTATGTAAATAGAGAGTGTTGAATTTGCCGGGGCATCAATTAGCTTTGCTTGGCAGGTCAGCATAAACGTTTCGTGCATGGCCATATTGTCGACAGAAGCTTTAAGTCGACCCTTCCCGCTTCCATCATTCCCGAACAAAAGAGAAGTAGCTTCATTAATTCCCCTAGGGCTTTTTATAGGGAATCCGTTACTGTCAGGGTTGAGAGTGACCGAATTTTTCTCCCATACTTGATTGTTTATAAAGTTCGGATCAATATAATTATCATTAAAAAATATAGTGGACCCCATATCTCCATAAACATCAAACGAATTGTTTATTTGGGGTAGGCTCCCGACTGAGCAGCTTACTGAGTAGTTGGACATGTAGGCGTCCTTAATGTCTAGAGACGCGTCGCCTACATTATTGGCATTAGGATATACCACCCTAATTTTCATAGGGTCTTCACCGGTAAAGTTGATGAGAGGATCAACATAGAGCATATTCCTAGTCATGCTAAACGCTCCTCTGGGTGGCTGATCTATAAGGCTTTGCGTGTAGCCCTTGCCCACCGCATTAATCGGGATTTGGGAAGTTTCATAAGTACCGTCAAAACTCTCCACCCCGGGGATGAAGGTGTTATTTACGAGTACTTGCTGCTCATAGGGACCTAGGCTCGTTCTTATATTCATAAAGCCTAATGGAGTAATCCGCCAATCCTGCGTTCTTCCTCGATAACCTTAAGACATGCGGTGCGAACCCTTCTGCCAAATTCCTTTTCTTTTTCATTGTCGTTCATCTCGTCTCCGTTTGTATCTTCGCTTTGAGAGCTTCCTTCTTTACTTATATTGAAGGTAAAGTTTTGGGAAATGTTATGAGTTACGTCTTGGGATCCACCCTCCTCTACCGTAATGTTTTCTCCGCCAACTGATCCTCCCCCGGCAAATTTACTAATACTCTTTTTACCGCTGTTTATTTGATCCAAGAGGTGAGTCCCGAGCCTCATCGCAGAACTTTTCTTAATCACATATTCGCCATCTGAAAGTAGGGCAGGTACGTCGTCCCTGACTCCGGAGCCTCCAGTAACTGTACCTCCAAAAGAGTATTTAGCTAAAGACTGAAGCCCCACTATTCCACCGGAAGATTTTTCTGCAGCGATGTGGGATCGTTGCACGGGCTTAAAGCCTGCCTCTCCTTTTCTCGCCAACCCTGCGGTTTTTACATTTGAGTCCAAATGCTTAAACAAGGAACTGTCACTGCCATGACCAACAGAAGAAGAATAGGCTGCGATTGACGCCCCCGTAACTCCACGAGCGAGGTCTGGCTCTATCTTAAGGTTTCTTACATGACCTAGTGGACCGCCCGCAGCAAGCTTTAGGACTGAGGATGTTATTCCTTTCGCTAGCCCTACAAGACCTCCTACTGCAGCCTCGAATACTCCTTGAGGGCTACCGGAGTGCCACCAAGCAATATCTCCGCCCTGAGATCTTTTTGTAGCGAGGTAATCAAATCCACGAGCCATAGAAGCTATAAGCGCTGGGTTTGCCATTGGCCCAAAGCTCCCACCGCCTATAGACCCTAGCACTGATTCGGGGAGCTGAAATGCATCATCAATTTCTTGGACTTCAAAGTCATCAAGATTTATTTGAGCCATTTTTTCTGTATTTATCCTATCTACAAGTTCGGCGCCTATTTTCCATTGCCTTTGCTGAAGGTTGGGAATTGTCTGTCTCGTTGGACCCCCACGGGCGAAGGATTGGTATATATCGTTATTGTTACTGTCATAGCCAGTTAGGGCCCTGCCTGATCGGCCAGCGCCTGAAAGATCATTGCTAGACGCTCCGGTGATTCTAGATGCGTCGTCACTGGCAGCGCTTCCGCCTTTATACAGTTCTATTGGGCCTCCAAAGAAGTTCTTTTTCTTCGTCGCTTCGCCGTACAGGGAAGGATTGTATGCCCTTTCTCCGGGAGCAGTAAGCTCAAAGCCTCCCATCCATAGATCGGCCGCGCTTTCGCCACCAGTTCTGATTTTGGAATATTTGGAGTATAGGCGTTGTCTGTTTTTCCATTGATTGATACTGAAGCCCGGTGGAGCGAGATCTCTATCGGGATCCTCCGCCGCTTTTCTGTCGCCCCATGAAGGTGCCCCTTGCTGGGTTTTGTCTGTGACTCCTGCAAGGGCTTGGAATCCTGCAGTGATATTCTTAACCGTATTTGCTTGCTGCATAAATTCCGAAGCACCGGGTACTCCACTCATCGAGGCTATCGCGCTGCCTACATCCACCATTGTTTGGGCGATAAACATTTTCTTCTCATAACTGTCTACAGCTTTGTAGTAGGCGACCTTTTTGGCGTGTTCGATATCTGCGAGTCGATCATATATTTTGTTTTTATGCATTGATCCTTGCAGGCTATATAGGTCTTGGGAGTATTTATCGCTCCCTGCGCCCACTAGGCCAAGCATGGCTTTCGCGGAGAGTTTTATCCCTCCCAACCCTTCGACAGTTTGACCACCACCAATCCCGCCCAAGTCAATTTCGTCTGCGGCCATGTCATAATATTCGAACGGGCGGAGCAACTCCCAGTCCCTTTCTCGTCTCATCTTGTCCATGTCCGCTCTTTCTTTCGCGACCTCGGCAGCTCTTTGCTTTTTGCCGTCCCTATAACTCTTGTAGCCCATTCCAACTTGCCCAACCACATCCAAAGCAGCCAGACTAGCGTTACCTACATTACCCCAGTTTGTGCTGGTTTCGCCTGTGGTAGCGTCAGTCTTCTTCCATAAGCTGCTGGATGCTTTATCTCTTTTAAGCGTAAAGTCGCCAGCTTTCATATCTCCTTCAGCTTTAGAACTCCATTGATTGGGTCCTCCTCCCATGCCGAAGGTGGTTTTGGGCCCACCTTTTGCAATTATCTTCGGATTCGCAAATATATCTCCTCCTTGGTTGAAGCCTTTTGCGGTACCTCTGTTCAGCGCTTCCATCATGCCTGTGCCATATTTTTCTACAGCTTCTTTTCTCATTACAAACTCGCCGCCAGTCAACAAGGCGGGAATATTGTCGGTGGCGTGGGTGCCTCCCCACATGCCTACGCCTCCACCCCTAGCAAATTTGTGTATTATTCCGCCACGGTTGGCGGCTTCTGCGTCATCACCAAAGATCGAATTCCAACCTGATTTTACGCCTCCCCAAGCCTTCTTGCCCATAGATCCTAGGGAGGCTAGCGCAGATCCAAATTTGCCTTGTTGGGCCTGCATGGCTGTTTTGGTGGCGTTAACAGTAACCGCAGCTGTGGCCTCCATGGCTCCCGTGAGGACTCCAGTTGTTTCGGTGGCAGTTGCGACTCTATTTTCAATATTTGCATTCGTGCCTGCTTCAACCGCTGCCTTGGTGGCTGGGTCATTCACTGTTTGTGGGGTCAGCGGGCCCGGTGCCGAGGTTGGGTCTCCCGGAGTATTGCCAGCGGTTGGGCCGCCTTTTCCGCCTGCGAGCGTTTTGAGGCTGGCATTCATTTCGGAGGTGTTCTGCAGGATTTGGCCTTGTACCCCAAATTGCAATTGTTGGAGGGTGTTGCTGTCAAGTTGGTGAGCCGTGAGTATGGCAAGTTCTTGGTCAGATAGTTGGCTCATATCTGTGCCAATTACGTTGCCTTTCCCGTCCGTGACTTCTGCGTTTTTCAACACTCTGTCGACTTCTTCTTTCCTTTTAAAGCCCTCGGGGTCCCAGAATTTTTGCATGTTAAATCCAGCCATACTTTCTATTCCAAGGGCTCCGGCGAGATCTCCCAAGCCCGTGCCAAATACAATGTTTGTCGCTTGGTCTGCGGCGTTGGCAGCGTCTGCTTCCCTGCGGGCATCGTTCATGTGTTTCCAAAAGCTTTCGCCCTCTGATTTATCAAAACCCCCTTGAATTTTTGTCTTCAATCCATCCCTGACCGCATTGACTAAACCCTCCCCTCGTCGAGCTTCTTGATTAGCTATCCTAGTTCGGATGTCGCCAATCGCACTGGAAACACCTGCGCCAAAAGACTGGAGGTATCTTTCGTTCTCTTCAAGAACTCTATTTAACGCCTGCCTCTTCTGAATCTCTGAATCTTGAGTATCGATTAGCTCTCTGAGCGAAATAGCCTGCTTATTCATCTCAGTTCTTAATTTTTCTTGATGCCCTTTTCCACTAGCGCTTCGAAGCTCCATCCATTTCATTCCTGTGGAGGATGAAAGTTCTGTGGAAGACGGCCCTGAAAAAGCGTTGGAGGACATGTCGAGGCCAGCCTTTCCAACAAAAGAATCCATTGTTTTTTTGTATTCCTCAGGACTCAACGGCTTCATCTTGGGTATGAGCTCCGCCATCTCTTTTAATCTAGTCGCTCTCTCAGGTCCTGCGGTAGACACTCCGGGGATCTTCCTTAATAGGGAGAGAAAGCCCTCTCTCTGGAGTTGCGCTTGTTGGTTGCGATTTCCTAGCGCAGTAGTAACCCCGGTTATACTTCTTCTTCTATTGGCTCGCTCGACGTCAGTCATGCCTCCAGTAGTCAGCTCCATATTTCCATATTCTTGTATGATTGAGGCGGCCATGTTTGTTGCGTCGTCCATTCTTTGTGCGGTTCTAGTAACTGAATGAGAGAGTGTATCCATGGTTTGGGTTAACTTTTCTTGAACCGAGATATTCTTTTGCTGTGCAAGCATTTTATCCGTTTCCTCGGCCATCCTAGCCTTTCGATCCGGGTCTATTTGATCCAATAACGTATTTATATCCAAAACTCCACTGAGCCCTTCTTTTGCTATCTTGTCAAATCTTTGTAATATCTCCTTTGGGTCTGCCACGAAGCTTCCGGATTTGTCTGTCTTCCCCATTTCATTTCTAACTGCTGTATAGACAGCCTGCTGCTTTTTTAGCTCCTCTTGCGCGGCGGCGTGATGTACGCCCTTTTGGCCTTTCATGCCTCCATGCATACCTAAAACTGAATATTGATAATATTCCTTGTCGCTAGGGCTTTTGCCGCTGGGCAGCGTAAAGCCTGACGGGGCCTGTCCTGTAATAAATTCATCGTCGTATAATTTTCCATAGAAATTGATTAGGGAATCCCTGAATTGCTTTAAAATGCCAGCCTGCGCCCTTTCCAATTTCGCGGGATCGCTCTTGAATTTGTTGTTAATCTGAGCTAATTCGTTATCAAATTTTTTCTTTGCCCCCAAAATCCCTTTCGTAAGTTCTGAAGAAGCTTTGTTTCTCTCATTAATTACATTAAGATAAGATTTGAAATCTGCCTGCCCCATGGACTCTGTAGATAATCGCTGGGCCTGCTCGTATTCCAGCCAAAACTGCACCATTTTGTCCCTTGCTTTTTTTATCCCTGCATGATTCTCAAGCTTTCTCCCAACGTCTAAGGCTGCCTCAGGCGATTTCCAGTTGGCCATATTGTCATTGTCATGCTTGTCGAGCATAAGCTTCCTCGTATCCTCACTAAGATTTTTAAAAGAACCAATCTCTTTAGTTCCATCCTTAAGTTCTTTAGCAGCAAGTGCTGCAAATATTGCATTCAACTCACCCGGGTCAATCGCTGCGTTTATCGCATTCTTAATGTTGGGCCAATCCCTAGTGCCGAGGGCCTCGGTAAAATCCTCCTTCATTAACAGTTCCTTCATCTTTTCAAAATGAGGCATATACTTTTCTTCCGCTTCTGTCATTCTGGCTTTCGAGCGTTTGTGAAGTTCCGAAAAGTTGACTGCATGTATTTGAGTGCCACCTTTAGCCTCCAGAGATTGAGGGGTAAGATCTCCGATTAATGTGTCGCTAGCCAAAGAAAGTTCGCCAGCTTTTCTACGAAGGAGTGATTTTTGATCTTGTTCGGAACGCCGCTTTATGCTATGAATAAGCGCTTCAAATGGATCCATTTGCTTATCGGCAACTTCAAGGTCGATAACGGCAGATTCAATCTTCTTCCTTCTTTCTTCGTCTCTCTCGATTTTTTCAAGGTTTGCCTGAGAGCCTTTCGCTTTAAAGCTTTCATCGCCAGTAGCCACGCTTTCTAGATTTAGTTTAGCGATTCTATCCATTGCAATTCTCTGAGAATTAATCGAGAGCTCAACGAGTTGAGCCCCCTCCAACGCCATGGTATTTCGCATATTAAACAATTGGGTTTCGATTTGGTTGGCGTTTTTAAGTAGATCATATGATTCTCGGTTTTTCTGAATAATCTCCATCATATCTCTAGACTCTTGACTGGCGTTCAGTCGGATTGCTGTGCCTACCGCCTGAAGAGCCTTCATCGCCGCCTCAATTGAATCCTCTGCATCTTCTGTTTGAATGTCGGCAAGATGTTTTTGAGATTTCTCTTTAGCTTGTTGTTTGAGCCTTGCAATTTCTTTCGCTTGCCAAGTGCTAAGTTTGTCCCAGAGAGTTTCAGATACAGCCTGCTGGACACCCACACTTTCGCTATGCACGTTGGTGCTTGCTATATACCCCCCCGACGCCCACCACTTTTCCTCGGCGTGTTCAGTGGTCCACTCATTCTCTCTCATTTGAGCTTGCGTGACTGAATAAACTTGCATGCCATCTTGTATCGATTTAACTGCATCCGTGAAGCCCTCTATATCTAAATCACCTGATTTGGTAAATTGGTCTCTAAGCTCTCCAAATCTTTTGCGTAGTTCTTCGCCAATGCGAGCATCCTCGCCATGCATCGTGTCTCCTTCGACCATATGTCGTCCTGAGTCTTTTGCATATCTTGCAGCAACTTCGTCTCTGGTGCCCATTGCGAACCCATACGCATTCCGACTGTGATAGGAGGAGTCGAAAATCCAATCGGAGCCTTCATCCCATTCGTCCGCAGTGACTTTCCTCTCGGTGCCTTTAACATCCATCACCTCTTTCCAAGCCTTATCTGTTAAGCCTTGAGCTTCCCTATTCGTGACGTTTTTGGTTCTCGCGAGTAGGTCATTGTAATCGATTTGACCTTCTTTTATATACTCCGAAAAAGCTTCTGCCATTCGTTCAGTGGGGTTTCCTGTGAACAGGGAGCGGAGGTCGGCCCCTTCCTCTAGCGCCCCTTGGGCTATCATAAAGTTTTGCACCTCCGAGACTAGCGTTGACTCCGAACCGAATGCGCTTCTACCCGTCATCGAGGTGAGGCCATGTTTTTGGACGCTAGTCGAGATGTCCTTGAAGGTTTTCTGCCTATTGTCCTCAAGGGATTTAGAATGCTTCATCTCCATGGAGATTCTGTCGAGAGCTTGGGTCACTCTTATCATTCCCGCCTCGTTAAGCCCAATGCCGCCCGACTTAAGCGCACCTCCGGAGGCTTGGAATCCCTGTCTTTCCTCGTTCATTCTCTGGCTAATAACCTTAAAGTGAGAGGAAACATCTCCCATCATATATTTTAGGGACTTGTTAAAGTTGGCAAAGTGCGACCGGAGGAATTCGAGATGTTTATTTCTTATGTCAAATTCTTCGGTAGCAGCATCCATATAACCCTTGCCGAAAAAGCCCATAACTGCTTGAGTTTCATCAGACTCGTCATTAGCCGCCATGTTTTCTGACAGCGCCTGCAGTTGTTTTTCTATGAGGGTTCTTTGTTCTCCTTGAATCTTTGGATCTATTTGCTCTTTAAGCTTAAGGAATAATGCGGCTCCGCTTTCAGACATGGTCTCTGCCAAACTTTCATCATAGCCACCTGCTCCCGCTGCGCTTTGTTCCCTTAGCGTTTTAAAGCGTTCATCACCCATATAGGCCTCCAGCATTTGCTTGCCTCTACTACTTAAGACTGGGTCTAGCCCTCTGACTGCTGCGCCTGCGGATTGCATATCTGACTCAAGAGCCTCGAATTGCGCCACTTGCATTGCCTTGTCTTTCTCAGATACGCCTCCACTAAAGAACTCTCCCGCACTTGCGTAATCCATGAAGTTGACTCTCGGAATCAACTCGCCCTTGTTCTGGGAAAAGGACAGACCTAGGGCTTGTGAGATACCCCCGGTTATTGACATAAGACCTGTTTGAATGCCCATGCCCACGCTGGTGTAGCCCATCTCCCCTTTTCCGCGACCCATTATAGCCTGCACGCTACCTGTGCCTGCCAAGTCAGTCTCTGCTATTTTTGCAAGCGCAGAATCAACTCCGGCGATGGACGCCTGAGCGCTTTTTGCGTCTTGAGCCTTATCAAGCATTTCTTGCCTTTCTGATGCATCTGCATCTTCATATTTGAAGGCAAACTCTCTACCAAACGAATCTTGCATTTCCCTTCTTGCTTCGTTAAGTTGAGTTTGCATAGATTCCGATCCTTTATAATCTCCTGCCCTAAGCCTTTCTTCTTGCTTCTTTTCGAGGCGAGTAAATTTAGACACGGACTGTACCGCGTTATCCATTTCTGACGCAAGATGCTGGTTTCTTTCGCCAACATCAGCAGCAGTTAACTTCATTTCGTTGAATACTTTATTTAGCGCTACAACAGTGCCAACCGTCGCTCCAATTGCGGTGCCCCAAGGGCCCGGAGCAATCATGCTTCCCATAGCGGTATACATGGCGACGTCCCCCAGTCCAGACATGGCCCCCGAGGCGGCCCTGCTACCCTTGCTTCTCTGCCATTTTCTCTTACCGCCTCTAATGGATTCTGCCCCAGCCTCTGTCATCATAGGCGCCATCATAAGAGCCATGCCTACCCCGGGGTTTGCGTTCATGCGCCTATTCAGGCCTCCGAAGAAATTTCCCGCTTTCGCTCCAGCTGCCCCCATTATGCCACTAGTCCCGCCATGCATCCGGCCCGTTCCCGCTGCGTGGAACTGCTGGAAAAACCCGCCGGGTTTCATGGGGTTCATTGCGGCTCCTGTTTTTTTGCCCCAATTTGAGACTCGGCTATTTGAGAGCCAGCCCATAACTCCTCCGCCTCCTGTTTTAGGCGCTGGTGGCGGTGAGGTTGCTCCCGTCGTGCCCCCACCCGGAACGTCTGTACCTTTTTTGCCTGCCTTATTTGCTGCGGCACCTAGTCTGCTAAGAGATGCAGTCACCTTGGCTAGTTCGGCTTCGTCCTTAATAAGGGCGCGGAGGTGTTTGTCAAGTGCTGCGGCATGTTTGGTAACCGATGAGTCACCTTTGTGGGCGGCCTGAATAAACTTACGAAAGGAGGTCGATGCCTGCAGGGTTTCTTTATTGACGCTGCCTAGAGACAGTCCAAGTTCCTTGAATTGAACGGAGAGTGGAGCCACGCCAGCTATGGGCGCCGTGCCAAACGCGAGGGGCGGTGATCCACCGAGCCCTGCAGGGAGCGCAAACGACGGGACTCGTCCCTTAGATGCTCCATGGGTCTTGGGATCAATCCCCATTGATATAGCCCGCTTTATCCCCTGCCCCACTCCTCTAGGCTCGTCTCTTGTGTTCGTCACTGCCAAGCCGGCGGGATTTTGAGGGCCCTTTAGCCTGTTTGATTGAGATACTCTTATTAAGCTAGCGGGAACGCCCGCAGCTTTCTCTCTTGATATGGCAGCGCCGAGTGGGTCGGCAAAGTTCGGAATAAGGCCGCCCGGGAAGAAATTTAAAAATTTAGGAAGGACGTCTGCCACCTTCATTCCAAGCCTCTCAAGCTGTGGAATTATCTCCATGACATCATCCAGCTTGTCCCAGCCAATCTTCTGGAGAGCGTCTATAACCTCTTGCTTGTTTGGGGCTTTATCCAGAAGTCTATCAAGCGGCCCCCGCTTTTTCATGGAAAGGTTCTGAAATATATCATCCGCAACAGGGACTATGCCGGGCCTGACTGGAAGGCTTGCAAAATTAGGAATAAGGCCTTGAGACATCCCTCCTCTGGTATATCCGCCGGGAGACGTGGCAGCTTTTAGGATTTGTTCTTTATTGTATCCTTTTGAAAGTAAATAGTCTGTAACCGTATTTCCCCACGGGCCCTTATAAGGCATGTTTGGATTCTTAAGAAAATCGTCAATGATCATATCATCAAACATTGACTTTGATTTAATCGAAAATCTATCAAGCATCTTTTGGGCGTTGGCTTTTTCTCCACCAACCCCTCTCTTGGCTAGCTCTTTTATTTTTGATATATTTGCAAAGTTGGGGATCTTGTAAGGCTTGCCTTGGTTTAGTAATTGAAGCTGATCCCATATGTGATTCGCTTCGCCGTTAAGCTTTGAAATCAAGGGGT
This sequence comes from Halobacteriovorax sp., assembly GCA_002720865.1. Lineage (GTDB taxonomy): Bacteria > Bdellovibrionota > Bacteriovoracia > Bacteriovoracales > Bacteriovoracaceae. Next base: position 5,563 of record PBIO01000004.1, on the reverse strand, counting down.
CGGTTTCTGCTCTTGGGCCTCCTGAACGAGCAGCGTGTTTCGCTTTGTCAAGTTTCCCTTGCCACATTTTTAGCAGTTGCTTTCTGTCTCCTGCAATACTTAATATATTAAAGAAATTAGGCACAAGCCCTGATGAGGCGACGAGTAGATCTCTTGGGGGAGCGCCAGCTCGACGAGCTTTTGCGCCAAACATATTTTCGTGCTCCATTGACATGTGGTCACTGCCGGGCTTTCGCAATGCAAGAATCTCTGCCGATTTCCAGTCTGCCGCATTTTTGTCGGATAGCCTTCCTGTTCTGTCATATCTAATGCGGGCTTTTGTTCTAGCTTCGAGCAAGTATCGGATATACTCCTTCTTTCTTTCCGCTGCCTGCAGCGCTGGCTTAAATTTAGTGGTATAGTGCTTGGCAGATGGGAAGCCCTTCATTATAGCAAAATTGGGTATCATCCCGCTGGAGTAGCCTGAGTTCCTTAAGACTAGTCCAGCCCCCTTTGCCGCCCCGTATCTACTATCAAATGTATTAACAGACCATGGGGATTCTCCTTTTACCCCATATAGATTCATCATGCCCATCTCATTAAAAACTCTTTCTGGCGGAGTGGGGCCGTATCTGCTTAGGTATTTCTCAGCGATTCTAGTGTCCATGTCCATATACCTAGATTCTTTAAGGTATCTGGCCCACTCGTTCCTGAGGGTAATGTCGTCTAAGTTTGGTGCATAATTTGATTTGCCAGTAAGGGATCTATCAAGATTTTTAAGCCTAAGTGATTGGTCTTTTACATTTTTATCTATTTTGAGCATCTTCTCCCAATCGTAAAGATCTTTTATTAATTGATCTTTTTGTGGTTCAGAGATTAATCCTTTTCTCGCTTGGCTTCGAAGGGTTTGGGCGATTTCTAGGTTTTTCCTGTCGAGGGCCTCTTTTGCGTGAGGGGCATATACCATAGATTTTCCGCTAAGAGCTGCTGCATAATTCCCTCTTTCTGTCCTTGCTCTAGAAATTGCGGGGTGAGGGTATTCCTTGTTGAACATCCTCATATCTCCGCCAGCTAAGGCAAGCTGGCGATTGTATGCATTTTTTGCTTGAACTGACTTTTTGCCTCCGAAACTAAAGGCTTTCCCGCCTTGCATTCCAAAAGCAAAATTAGGGATTAACCCTAGGCTGGAAGCGACTCTGTTCGGGTCACGTTGCTCGCGATTGTATTTCCTTAACGAAGCTTCGGTTATTTCGAACTCCTTCTGTAGCCCTATATTCCATCCGCCCATAGTGTCAAATGTGACATTTTCCAGCTTCCCAGATCTTATTTGTTCCTGAAGCCAATTGAGCGGGCTTTGACCCCGAGACATTGGTCTGCCAAACCCGCCGTGAGCGATGCCTAGCAAAGAAGGATCCCCAGTGCGGAAGAATTCGATAACGTTATTTTTTGTCCACAAATCTTTTTTCGCGAATTGTTTTTCAAAGACAAGGCCTGTGGCCGCCTCTTGCGCGCGAGTAGGGGCATATGCGTCGAATTCGTCCGCATCGACCCTAACTACCCCTCTGTTTAAGTGCCCGTCTGTTACATTTAGATTTCCTTGGGCGTAGCTACCCTTGGCGAACCCTTCGGTCCTAAGGCTGGCTCCAGTGCTATCGCCCCATCGATCCTTAAGTCTACCCCACGAAACTGCTCCTGATCCATAGTATTGCTTTGTCTTATTGCCAGTAGTCTTCTCATGCTGGTATTCAAACATCCGATCTTCTCTGAGTAGAGGCTTTTGATAAGCGCTCTCCCCAAGCCCTTCTCTAGCGTCTCGAACTATCGAGACATCGTCTCCACGGTAGTTTTTAATCGTATGCGATCTCATTCCGTGAGAATAACTACCGCTAAGGCGACCGCTTGTATGCATACGCAGGAAATTCTCAATTTCCCTAATAAACTGATCTGGATCTTTTGATTTAAGGAGAGGCCTCCTCAGTGTCCATTCTGGATTGTTGCGGCGGTCCAAACCCCTGACGTAATTGGAGGTGATCTTCCCATACTTGTCTCTGAGCACATTGAATTGCCCTCGCTCAGCACCTATGTATTCATTCTCTCTCTCTGCTCGTTGTTTTGCGAGCTGTTTTGCCATTGTGTGCTGCGCGGGGTTGGCGGCAAAGTTAGGGATAAAGCCTTGATTGGCAAAAGTGTCTAGAGACTCTTTCGGCATGATTTTCCATTCCCCGTGCATTCTGGCCCTCATGACCTTTGCTTGGTCCTTGGGGCTAAGGCCATCAAACCAATCCTGAATGCTTTTCCAATATTTCTCTTTCCTGCCGACGCCGCCGGCAAACACGCCATCCTTGAATGGAATGTTCCCATCGGCTTTTTTCATATCGCTAATCCGGGCGGTTCTGGACATACTGCCGCCTATCTCCATAAAACCAAAGGCCTTGCTTGTGTCTCCCCCTCGACCAACAGCCGTTCTCTTGAGCCCATGTATTCCATCGAAGTTGCCCCCGCGCAAAAGTCGGGTCTTCAAGTACTGCGGATTGTCCATGGCTAGCTGGCGCAGAATCTTATGGAAAATCTTAGAAGGGCCATGAGCTCCACTAGTTCTGGGGTCTAAATACCCAAGATTCGAAATTCGCATGTCCATCGGGGTTGAGCGACCCTTCACACTTGAGACAGAATCTTTCCCCCAAATACTTTTAGCTATATCTCTGGCTGATTGAAAGTGAGCTTCGCCTGCTAAATTGTTTTGCGAGCCTATGGCTTGGTAGTCGGGGTTTGCGAGCTTGCCCTTTTGAGAGAAAAATTGTACCGCTTTTCTACCTTCTGCTCCAGTCCATTCAGCATTAAACCCATATTTGTTTGGGTTCTCCATTATTTCCAGAACTTTCTGATTGACAGGTCTACCTCTTTCTTGTTTGCCTCGGAAGGTTTTGGAGACAGTGGTTGCATAGTCTGAGGTGTCGTCCCATGCTTTAGCAAGAGCGTCTCTTGCTTTTATATCCGGCCCCTTACTTGAGGCTCTTTTGGCGCTGAGGCCTTTGTAAATTTGCATTGCCGAGCGAGCTTTATGCTTCCACGTGGGCAAACGAAGGCCGGGCTTCGCGAAGTTGGGGATTAGGCCTTTTGAGAGTCCGTGAATAGCTGCGGTGTAGGCTTCTTGTCCCGGGGGGACTTTAATGCCTTTTTGTTCCATGAGCCTAATGGCAGAATTAAGGTTAGACGCTTCGAATTTGTCCAAAAGCCCCATGAGGACTTCGTCGTGCATGCCCGAATCTGGCCCAAAATTACTTCTAAGCACTCTGGTAAATTCGTTCCCTTTTGCTATGTCCCCAGAAGTATACTTCCCAGAGAGTACATCCCCGGGGTCTAAATCGGTAGTCCTTCTTATGGATTTACTTAATAAATCCTTTTCGTCTATTCTTGATATTTTAAACTCTCTAGGGACTTTCCCTTTTGCAAATGCATCTTGGGGATAGTTATTATTGCCGGACTCTATAAGTTTTCTTGTCTTTGGGTCGATGACCCTACCCGTACTTCTGTACCCTTGAGATGATAGCTGTTTTACCATGTGGGTCTCAAATTGATCGTAATCTTTATCCTTACTCCTTGGGTTTGCGCGGAACTTTTCTTTTTCAAAACGTCCCGGCCTAGTTATTGAGACGATTCCCTTGTCTAGGAGTCTAGACATAATCTTCCCGAGGACATTCCGCTTCTCGTAAGGAACTCCTTGACTGACAAATCTACCCACTTCAGTCAGGAGTATTTTATCCCCGGTCCTTGAGTATTTTTCATCCATTCTACGAGTGCTTTGCCCGTCGCCTCTCCCATGCGTAACCATGTTTGTTCTGGGTAGCGCCAAAATTTTACTGGCACCCGTATTGACTATGCCATAATTAGGTATATAGCCGGATTGGGCGTATGGATTAAATCCGTGGACCTTTTTAAATTCCTTGGCATAAGTCCCTCCAGCCCTACTTGACTTCGGTGGCATAATAGCTTCTTGCTTCATGCCCGGAAATCTTTTTACTTTTTCAGCTTTGTTGTAGACTACAGGGCCGACTCCCTCAATGTCTATTTTGGAGATCGACCCGGGAGAGTACCCGCCAGCCATAGCTCCTTTCCGCTCTATAGCTTTATCTTCTTTGGGGATAACGCCTCCAGAACCCTTCTTTAGGGAAAGGTCGGCGCCCCTTACTCCAGCCTTTACAATCCCCGGGGTAACGGCGGCAGCTATAGCAGCTCGCTCTTTTGACGCGGCAGATTGTTGTTTGATTAATTTTAAAATATGTTCTTCTTGTAGGACCCTGTTTTTACCCATTGCAAGCAGGGAAGCCTCAACCCCTTCGTTTTCCATTAGGACTTTTAGAATAGCCTCTTCGACAACTTTTTGTTTTTGCTTCTGAGTTGTAATGCCAATAATATTGGCCATACTTTTTGTGGCAAATTTGGTTACCTCTCCGAAGAGTTTGACAAACATGCCGCCGAGCAAAATTAAGCCGGGACCAGAGAGGATATTCCCAAACCCCTTTAGCATTCCTCTTGCTAGGTCTCCGCCGAGGCCTTCAGCCTCAATTCCACCCAAAGCCCCCTCCGCAAGAGTATTAATTGTTTTTAAGACTTTTTCTATACCCGGGCCCATGGTAAGCTTTCCTAGGGATTCAGATAACTGCTGAATAGAGGTTCCTGTCTGGGCTGCAAGCGCAGCGAGCGTTTGATTTAGAGCTATATTTTTCTTTGTAGCTTCGTCGGTAGCTCTAGATGAAATTTTTGTCGCTCGGGCAAATACGCTATTCTCCCGAGACAAGTCTTTCATTGCCGCCCTTAAAATATTGATTTGAAATACCCCACCTACTTGCTCAGCTACAGCAGCTTTAGTGGCATCAGTAAGTCCATCATAAGTCATTGCGAGCTCTTTGAGTATCTTCATTGCTGGAAGCGTATTTCCCTGCAGGTCTTTTACTGCAATCCCAAGCTCTTCCAGCCTGTTAATCGTAGAACGCCTTTGAATCCTTGTAAAGATGGTCTTGAAGGAGTTACCGATTACGTTGCCCCCTCGGGCTGTAATTTGTTGGGCGGCAGTAATTGCACCCATCAATTCATCAAAGTTTACTTTTGCGCCTTGAGCTACTGCACCAGCTCTTTCGAGCCCGTGGATTAAGTCTTCAGTGCTTACGGCAAATTGAACATCTACAGCAGACATTTTATTCACCACTTGAGCATGAGTAATTCCAGCTTCAGCAAATCCGTTAACAGCGGCAGTAAGACCTTTAACCGCTTCTGCTGCGTCAAGAGCAGTAATACGAGACAAGATCATCGCCTGCTTGGTTGCGTTCAGGGTTTCCTGCATGCTCATGCCTTGGCGGGAAAACTCTAATGCAGCCTCAGTGACAAGACCAAAAGACTGAGCTGTATCTTTTGCTATGGAGAATAGAGATCTCTGCATGGCCCCCATGTCCGTCACGCTTTTTTGCATTATGACATTGATTTCAGTCATTTGCTTTTGAACCTCAATCGTCTGCAATACAAGGCTCTTAAAGGCATTACCGACAGCGTTGATAATACCTACTGAGGCTCCGAAAGCAATAACACG
>PBIO01000003.1 GCA_002720865.1 Halobacteriovorax sp. | reverse complement strand
CTTTTTTAGCTACTTTCTTTTTAGCTACTTTTTTCTTAGCTACTTTCTTTTTCGCTACTTTTTTCTTCGCCGCTTTTTTCGCTACTTTCTTTTTCGCTACTTTCTTTTTCGCTACTTTTTTCTTAGCTACTTTTTTCTTAGCTACTTTCTTTTTCGCTACTTTCTTCTTAGCTACTTTTTTCTTAGCTGCTTTCTTTTTGGCCATTTTTACTTTCTCCAAAATTTTATTAAGCACGGCGAACCTCCGGCATGCTACGCATTAACTTTTGTTAAACTACGATAGCAGAGATTATTGGTACCCTCTGCGCCATTTCTTGGCAAATACTAGTTAACTGTTTTAAGCTCATGAGAGGCGATAACAATACGTTGCACCTCAGATGTTCCCTCATATATTTCAGTAATCTTTGCGTCTCTAAAGAAGCGCTCTACTGGGTATTCCTTGGTATATCCATTTCCACCACAGATCTGAATTGCCTTAGTGGTAATCCACATAGCTGCTTCTGCAGCAAAGAGCTTCGCTTGAGCCGACCGTTTACTATAGTCTTCTTTTTGATCTTTTTTCTCACTGGCATCCATAATTAAGAGACGTGATGCGTCGATTTTAGTGCTCATATCAGCAAGCATAAATTGGATGGCCTGAAGATTTGAAAGAGGTTTTCCAAACTGAACTCTTTCCGTTGAATACTTAAGTGCATACTGGAAAGCTCCACAGGAAATTCCAAGGGCCTGAGCTGCAATCCCAATTCTTCCTCCATCAAGTGTCGAAAGGGCAACTCGGAATCCTTTTTCAAGGGGTCCAAGTAAGTTCTCTTTTGGTACTTTAACTTTTTCTAAAATAATCTGAGTTGTCGAGGAGCCTTTAATTCCAAGCTTGTCCTCTTCTTTCATAATGTTCCAACCCTCTGAATCGCAATCGACGATAAAGGCTGAGATCCCTTTGTGATTATCTGTTTTTGTCGTTTTAGCAAAAACAACTGCAATCTTGGCTTCTTTTCCGTTAGTGATCCAGTTCTTAGTTCCCGTAAGTTCGTAATAGTCACCTTTATCTTCAGCAAAAGTTGTAAGTGAGCCAGCATCAGATCCTGCGTTTGGTTCACTTAAACAAAAACAACCAATTTTTTCACCACTAGCAAGCTGTGGGAGGTATTTTTTCTTTTGCTCTTCATTTCCATATTCAAGAATTGGCCAAGAACAAAGTGAAGTATGAGCTGAAATGAGAACACCCGTCGAGGCGCAGTTACGACTTATCTCTTCTACGATAATAGCATAGGAGACGTAGTCCATACCTGCTCCGCCGTACTCCTCAGGAATATAACTTCCCATAAAACCATTCTCTGAAAGCTTTTTTACTAAAGCTTCAGGAATTTTTCCTTCATGATCAATCGAGGCGGCCAGTGGAGCAACTTCTGCGTCACTGAATTTGGCAACCATGTCTCTTACTTCTTTGTAATCGTTTTCAATACTCATTTTATTTTCCTGTAAATTCTGGAGCTCGCTTTTCCATAAAGGCTGCCGTCCCCTCTTTCATATCATTTGATGAAAATATTTCAGCGAACTGTTGTAGCTCGCATCCTAACCCCTGCTCAACGGTCAGGTCATTTCCCAAGTTCATTACTTTTTTAGATGCACCAACGGCCAGTGGTGAATTTCTTAAGATCTTACTAAAAGTATCTTCAACTCCTTCCATCATGGCTTCTTTATTTGGAAAAAGTTTAACTGCTAACCCAAGCGTTAAAGCTTCTTCTGCTTTAACATTTCTTCCGGAATAAATTATTTCCTTGGCGCGATTTCTACCTATAAGTCTAGCAAGTCTTTGAGTTCCCCCGTAGCCAGGAATCAAACCTAGCTTTACTTCAGGTTGTCCAAAAACAGCTGATTCAGTGGCATAGATAAAATCACAGCTCATGGCCATTTCGCAGCCACCGCCCAAAGCAAAACCATTGACCGCTGCGATTACAGGAATATGAAGCTTTTCAAAAAGAAGCGAAACATCTTGCCCAAGTTTCCCGAAGGCCTGGGCTTCGTCAGTTGTCATTCCATTCATTTCACTAATATCAGCACCGGCAATAAAGGCTTTGTCACCAGCACCGGTAAGAATTAATCCTTTTAAGGAAAACGTTTTATCTTGCTCATGAATAGTTTCAAGAAGATCTTTGATTTCTTTTAACACCTGGGAGTTTAAAGCATTAAGCTTTTTCTCTCTATTAACGGTAATTGTTCCAACACCATTATTGATATCAAATAGAATTGTTTCGTAATTATGGGCACTAAACATATTTTTTCCTAGTATTTATAAAAGCCGCGACCTGACTTTCTTCCAAAGCGGCCTGCTAATACATATTTCTTAAGCAATGGACATGGGCGATACTTGGTATCTCCTAGTCCATCGTGAAGAACTTCCATAATGGCTAAACAAGTATCAAGACCAATAAAATCCGCTAGCTCTAGTGGACCCATTGGTTGATTACAGCCTAGCTTCATGGCCTGATCAATATCTTCAACTCCTGCAACACCTTCATAGAGAGTGTAGACGGCTTCGTTAATCATGGGCATTAAAATTCTATTAACAGCAAAACCAGCAACGTCATTGGCCTTAATAAAAACCTTTCCCATTTTAACGGAGACATCTTCTACGGCCTTAAAAGTTTCTTCACTTGTTTCGAGTCCGCGGATTCCTTCAACTAATTTCATAACAGGAACGGGATTCATAAAGTGCATACCCGCAACAAGCTCTGGCCTACTAGTCACAGCTGCAATTTCCGTAATTGAAATTGAGGATGTATTGGTGGCCAAGATAGCGCCTTCTTTGGCAATTTTATCGAGGGATTTAAAAATTTCAAATTTAATGGGCTTATTTTCAGTTGCCGCTTCAATAATTAAATCACAAGTATTAAGACCTTCAACGGAATTAACCTTTTCTAGCTTTGCTTGAGTCTCAGATACTTTAGCTTCATCCCACTTGCCTTTCTCAAGGCCTCTTTTAAGCTGCTTTTCAATAAAGGCCATACCTGCATCTAAGGCCTCAGGGTTGGCGTCACAAACCATAGTTTGAAATCCGGACATGGCGGCTACCTGAGCTATACCTCGGCCCATTTGTCCTGCTCCAACGACACCGATTGTAGCAATTGTCGTCATATTTACCTCTTTATAGGGGGGATTAAAAAATCACGGCATAGTAGCGTTTCTTAGTAAGATAAACAAGTTAGATAGGGTATTCAGAAGATATTGCGCATCGCATTCTATTTTTTCTTAAATTAATTCATTGGGCCAGTTGTCATCTTGCGCCTACTGGATTAAAAATGGTCCTTAATTTAATAAGTTGACGCTGTATCACGCGGAAAAAGAGAAAAGGATATTATTGTGGCCAATCACAAATCAGCTGCTAAAAGAGCAAGACAAACAATTACTAGAACTAAGAGAAATAGAGTTATTACTTCTGAGACTAGAACTGTCATCAAGAAGATTCGCGCTGCTATCTCTGAGAAAAATAAAGAAGCTGCAACAGCACTTCTAGGATCTGTTCAAAGACAACTAGATGTTATGTCTAAAAAGGGAATCATTAAGCCAAATTCTGCAGCTCGTAGAACTGGTCGCCTTGCTTCTCAAATCAATAGCCTTTAATTTCAAATAAAATTTTTAAATATTGGGCTCGCTTAATGCGGGCCTTTTTATTTTCTTACACTGATAGGAAGTTATAATTCCTGAAGTAGGAGTTCTCGGATTTTTTCTTTTATAAAAGGACTTTTCTTTTTAGCCTCAATTTCTAGCCTTCCAAAATTTCGAATCGCTTTATGTAGCTCATCTCTTTTCCATAACTTCGAATGAGAATCAATCTCTTTATCGTACTTAGAAGGCCTTGGCTTTTTTGCAATATATGACGGGTCCATCAATTTAAAGAGGTGGCTTTGAAGGAAATTATAAAAGCTAATTTGCTCATCCTGGTCTAAGTTTAATTTCTCTAACTCTTTATAAAACTCAACCATTCTCTTTTGTCCCAAAAGGCTTGCTAGCTTAAATTGATCTAGTCTTGTGGCAGGAACGACGGCCTTAACATCACTTAATTTATATGGACCTGTACCAAAGCTTAACCTAAGAGTTTTTAAGGTATTAATCATTTCCCCGGACTTCTGAGGTACAGCCTCACTTAAGTAATTATGAACATCCATTGGTAAGCGCATGGACATTTCATCTGCAAAGTATGTCAAAAGCTTTCCATATTCCCAAAACTTAGGCTCTTCAACTTCGAGAAAAACTGCTTCTTTGTTCTTTTTTTCCCATTCATTAAAGAACTTTTTATCTTTATTAAGGAAAAAGACTATATGCCGGCTTCCATCGGAAATACTATTTTCGACCAAATGTTTTTTAACAGCTGTAGAGAAGGCCGTACCTTGTAAAACACAAACAGGTTGATCACCTCCAAAGAGGGATAAGGTTTGTAAGTTTTCCTCTATCCAGTCTACAGAAAGATCACTTCCGCTCATGACAAGAGCTGATTGACCTTCCCAAGTCTCAAAATCAATTTTATTTCTTAGGATTCTTTCTACAAAGGGATCCGTACAATAGACAACAGTTAATTTTTTTTCATCTTTATTAATGACAGTAGGATGATGTTTAAGAAAGTCCCAAGGGCGCCATTTAGAAGACATCGAGAACAGTCTCCTTAAATTGAGTAGCTGCTGACTTTGCAGTGCTGCTTAGGCTACTCTCAAAATTACCTTTGTTTTTAGAGAAGTTTACCGTCCCAGGTGAATCAGGATTAACGGTGTCACCGGCCTCACGGTTAAAGGAACCTGTAACATCCATAACATGGTTAAAAATAATCTTTGAAGGATTCGATTGCAGGTAGGCCGCTAATTCCGACTTGGCCAATTCAACCTCTGCTTTTCTTGGGTTCTTTATGAGAACAACCCTTAAGCTAACTTCATATCCTGTAGCAGTTGGTACAAAAAACTCTCTTCTATCTCCAATAGAGTTTTTTAACTTTCCTTCCGTAAACTTCTCATTTTTAGTTACAAAAGTTTGATGGAGGTATTTCTTACTTGTAACGATTCCGATCAGAATGGCATCCATTCCGGCAGTATCCTCGCCAGAATAAACTTTCAAATTCGGGTACCTCGAAAGCAGTCGCACAAACTCTTTAGTAAAAGGAACTGAGGCCTTTGCCACAGTAGAGTGATTAACAAACATGGGAACGGTCAAAGTTCTGATCTTATAAGATTCAAATGGGTTACCAGTATTCTTAATGCGGTATCCCGAACAACTAGAAAGTATTAAGAGCGTAACTAGCCCGAATCCTTTAGATATAATAAATAATGCTTGAAAAGTTTGCTTCACAAAGCAACTATAACTTTCCAGAGCCATGGTTGGCCATTATGTGAGAGAAAAATTGGCTAAAAAAAACAGTTTCAAACAGTTAGGAAAGCTACTTAAGGAGGGATTATCTTCAACAGAGATCTCAACTGATCAGGAGTTTACCTATAGACCCAAAAAAAGAGGAAAGCCTGGTGCTAACGAAGCTTTTGACTTTCTAAGTCTGATTCAATCTTGGCCTGATATTATTGGTCCAAGACTCTCAAAACATTGTATTCCCTTAAAGAATACAAAGCGCTCTTTGACCATTTTGACGGATCATCCAGCCTACTCAGAACAACTTAAGTTTATGGAAATTCAGCTTCTTGAAAAGATAAAAACTAAATTTCCAAGCCTAAGAAACTCATTAAGAACATTATACTTCAAAACAGATTCAACTTTTTTTCAAAAGCAAAAACTGATTGCGGAGCAAAGAGCCGGAATCGATAAAGTTCAAGAAGAGAAAATAGAAAAAGCTTTTCATAAGTACTCTCCAGAGTACCGCAAACTAAAACTAGAAGCTGATGAAGAGTTCAAAGATATTGAATCAGATGAAGTCCGTGACAGATTAACTTCAATCTATATTCAATCGAGACAAACAGAATAAAAAGGTTTCTGAAAACTTTTCTTTCTTTGTAATTTCGAATTTATCCAAATATTTTTCCAGTGCCAGTTCGTCTCTCGTCAAAAGACAGAGGTATCCTGTATTTTTTAACCAAAGGCTCGCTTTACTAATAAGAATGTCAAAGTCATCTACTTCGAAAGTTCGACATTTTTGTCTTTTGTCGTTCGGGGAAATACGCCCTTCACCTTTATTGAAATATGGCGGATTACAAAAGATATAATCAAACCTCTTAGAGCCATAATTTGCATCACCTACTGAGCCTATCGTTACATGACTAATGGAATCGAGTTCAGAATTAAATAGGTTTTCCTTTAAGTGAATAAGAAATTCTTCCTGTAGCTCTAAAAACTCTATTTGATCAATCTCTCTTAATTTTAAGGCAGCTTCAATCCCAAGAACTCCGCTACCGCAGCATAAATCTAGTATATTAAGCTTAGAGTTATTTAACATCGGGAGCGAGCAAGCCAGCTCGACAAGCTTTAAAGAGTCGCTTGTAAAGCTATAAAAGTCAGGTTGTGAGTAGTGCGATATGTTTTTCAATTTCTTCTATCTTTTTACCAGGCCTTAAAACCTCGAACTGATTATTACCCTTATAGACAATAATGGTTGAGGAATGACCACTTAAGTTTTCTATGCCTTCCCCAATAATTTGAGCATTAGGACAAACTTTATTCTTTAACTTAATCGCTGCGGAGCTTTCTAAGATTGGGTCTTCTCCTTTTTCATTAAAGCTTGTTGTAAAAACTGGCCCTCCAGCCTTTTCGATTAACTCAGAAATCAAAGGGGTAGAGAGAACTCTTACACATACAAATGTAGAACCTCCGTAAGCCTCACTAGGAATGTTCATTTTCAAAGAGTCTACAGGTAGGCCTAAAGTCGCCTGTTTTTCAAAAAGTCCCTCAAGCCAATCCTTATCAAAGAGTTCCAATTGAAAATAGTCAGAAAGCATATCGAGATTACAAAAAAGTATCGATAGAGGTTTAACTTCATCGTAGCCTTTAATCTTATTTACTTTTGTGGCCATACCATCTACATGAATATTTCCACCAATTCCCCATACGGTATCTGTAGGATAAATAAATACATCTTCTTTCATAAAATAAACCACCAAAACAATTTAGGGTCTTTTTCGCCTAAAAGAAAAAGATTGTATAGGGCAAATTGGGACGGATATCCACTTTGCAGTACTGATTGAAAAATATCTCTCCTTACTTTAAATAAAGGCTTTTTAAAAATAGGATCAATAGCTTCTAGTTTTTTCTTAATAGCTTCTTTACTTAAAATTTCATTTAAAATTAGCTCGTCATGGACACTATTTCGAGACTTACTAAAAGAAGCTAGCCTATTTTCTAAAACTTCTCTTCTCTCTCCGCCGGGATAAAAATGTTTTAAAATCCAAAACTCCTCAACTGGAAGTTTTTTCAATGTTTTAACTCTAAGGATTTTATCCAAAAAGCGGTTGACCTCTGCTTCAGTAGTACGATTTTCCAAAACATTGAACCAAAGCCCTATCGCCGATTGACCATACTTTCTATTAGAGACTGCTTCTCTAAGCTCATTTAAAGACCAGTTCCCATTGAATTCTGACCTAAACCTATTCTTATATTTATTTGGTAAGAAGAAGGTCAACCTCGTTACTAGCATTTTTGTAATCATAGGGTCTTCTGATTTAGACTTTGTTAACTTTAACGTATCAAAAATAGCTTCTACCAATTGGATATATATCTTTTTAGATATTTTTTTAGGATCTATAAAAATTGCATATTGCAGAGAAGAGGTATTGATGATTTTTAACGATACTCTTTTAATCCACTCCTTATTGTCCGTCCTTAAAGCAACAGACAGGTCAATGAAATGTTTAAGAGGATGATTTTCATCTAAGTCTTCCACCTCTTTTAGGTAGGAGTATAGTTTCTTATATTTTTCCGGTGTCATTGTTTTTGGTACTTCTAAAGTGGAGACTTCAACAAATTTGGAGATAATCTTTTCTTGATTAGGGTGAATTCTCTTCTTTTTAAAGATACTAAGAGCGTACTCCCTCGTACTCCTATTAGTCCCTGCCTCAATCAAATACTTTTTAAATGTTTCTTCGGTTTCTAACTCTTCTGGACTTATATTTAACAAAGTTAGGAAATCTTTATCCATTTCGAGAAAACATTTATTGATAAACTCGTCATACATATCTAATTTATCTTGATATTTAGAAAGCAAAATATTTAATTGAACGAAAAACTTTTTTATCTGCTCACATTCTTTTAAATTTGCATTTGATGTAACGAGAAGATTAAAACCTTTGAGACTTAACTCTGGAGTAAAAACGAGGTCTCCATCTTTTATTTCTTCAAAATTAAAAAGACTTTTTTTTTAACGAGACTTTCAGATTGTCCTACTTGAGCCGATGCAGTGGGAAGGACTGTATTGATTATCGTCTGACCAATAAAGGGTAATGGCTTATTAAGAACTTTCTTATAGTAAAAGATTACGGCAGCGAATAAAAATGTAACAAAAAATATTGAAGTTAAAAGAAATAAAAGTTTATCATTTCTTTGCTTTGGCTTCGCCCCTGTAGCCTTTTTTCGTTGAACAGTTTTTCTCTTTGGTGCAGGCGCTGGATTCGCTTTGGCAGTTGGAGTAATTCGAGCGGCCTTTGGTGCTGGTCTGGCAGGTGCTGCTGATATAACTTCCTCTGGGATTTCAATTTCTTGGGTAGGATCAGGTGGTGCTATTCCCGGATCAGTTTCCTCGTCAAATTCACTTATTGCAGGATTTGTTGGGGAAGTTCCTTCCTCAAATTCATCTAAAATAATATCTTCTTCAGGGTCACTTAATCCAAATTCCGACAAATCCGGATATTCCAAGTCTTGCTCGTCAGGAAGCAGACCTTCAATTTCATCCTCAGCCAAAGGGGTTGCTGTGGGTTTGGCCATTCCAGGGCTTACTGATGGCGCCGGACTCGTTTGAATATTATCAATATTCATTTCACCTGAAGGTGCTGCCATGTCGGGATATTCCAAATCATCAGAAGCAGGTAAATTCATATCGGGGTATTCTAAGTCTCCGTCATCCGGTAATGCTCCATCTCCACTGGGGTCAACTTTTGGAGCCGCGACTGGTCGAGTGATTTTATTATGAGTCCCTGTTTGGTCAGCCGAATGATTGGCAGTCAAGATATTAGGAGCTTCAGTTATTGGATTAAATGTTTGGGGAATATCTCCAAAGATATATTTTTCAAGGAGATCTTTTTCTTTGATTAAAAACCAATAACCATTTCCTGACGAAACTTCATCCTCTCCTTTTAAGGAGCCTTTATTAACAAACTCAATTATCTTTTCTTTAGAAACAGGTCCCAAGATCTGATAGTTTGTCGTACGAATAAGCCAATTTTTTTCTTTAACCATAATTAAAAGAAGAACCCTATTAGGCCCTTTAAGTCTTCATCATTAAATCTTAAGCCTGCGCTTATAGTAGAGTTTACATTGTCAGCGAAATTTTTGCTAACCGAATCAACAGAAACCTTACCGTAAAATACATTCCACATTTGTAGCTGACTACTTATCCTAAGCGTAGGACCAAGATCTTCATCATAGTCAAAAACTTCCATGGAAAATCTGGAGCCAATTCTAGTGAAATCGTAGTCTAAACCAAGCCCCCCTGAGGATTCGATTAAACCGCCTCTAAAATGCCAATTTTGTATTTTACGACCTAATTGTACGTTAAAACGGTAGGAGTCCTTATCTTTTTCCTTGGTAACAACAGAGGAAGCTGCTCCACCATTCACACTAGTGGTTGTGATTTTTTCGGTTTCTGGACCAAACTCACTTGTGGTGATTCCTAAAACATAAAACCTTTCCGGTGCTGGAAATATTTTAAGCGCAGCATCAGTTTCTGCCTGACCATTGGTACTCGCTCCAGTAAAGACCGCCAATTCAGTTCGGATATTTTCTACTTTTCCAACAATCTTTTTAACCCCAGCTAATGTTTCCCTAACTTCATCAGCAATTTCTTCTTCAACAAGTAGTTTTCCTACTGTTCCTTTACCAGCTTTTATATCTGCAATAAGCGATTCTAAATCACCTGTCATACTTTTAGTGCTGTCTAGAATTTCTTGAATTTTTGCGACCGAAGAGCCCTCAAGACCTTTATCAGTTTCAGCGCTTAAGTTTTTCGAAAAGTTTTCAAAGTTCTTAACGATATTATTAATTCTTTCTTCATTACCAGTGATCGTCTTTTTTAAAGTAGCTGTTACTTCCTTCACATTTTCAGTAAGGGCCTGAACATCATCCAAGATTTTTTTAATTGGACCTTTTTGTCCTTCCGGTGCAAGTGAGTCCTTAATTTCTTGAACAATTTTTTTTACATCTCTCATTACGACAGAGGCATCCTTCATTAAATTTTCCATTCCCCCCCCTGTCTCAGAGGAAATAAAATCATTTTCTGGCAACCGAACTTCAGTTGAACCTATTTGAATCTCTAAATATTTGTCTCCTAAAAATCCCACTGTTTTCACGACAAGCTTAGAGTCACTTGATATTAAAATCTTCTCCAAGACTTCAAAAGTAATTAGAGCGTGATTTCCTTGTAGTTCGATTGATTTAATACGACCTGCACTAATCCCCGCTACCTTTATGGGTGTTTTAGGAAAAATGCCTGAGGCATCACTTATAATGGTTCTATAGGTAACGTACTCTCCGAAGCCCGACTGGTTGGATGTAACTTTGAATGACATATAGCCTACTGCAATCATGGTCGCGATTGCCATTAGACCAACTTTGAGTTCATTCATTGATGAAAAGCGTCCTTGCTTTAGTTATAAATTAATAAATCTTTTCACCAATTCATTCTCAGATTTGGCGAATTCTGAAGCTGGTAAGTACTCAACAATGCTACCACGGTCGAGAAAAGCAATAAAGTCGGAAATACTTAATGAAGCTTTCACATCATGAGAGATAATAACAGATGTCATCCCTCGGTCTTTATTCTTTTCTGCCATAGAAACTATTAGATCATTAACCATCTTCGTCGTAATTGGGTCGAGTCCAGTTGTAGGCTCGTCATATAACATAATTCTTGGGTTTAATGCTAAGGCCCTAGCCAGTCCCACTCTCTTTCTCATTCCACCTGAAAGCTCTGAGGGAAGTTTGTAGTAAGAGCTCTCTTCAAGGCCAACCGAAGTCAAGAGATCTTGAACTCTTAGAAAAATTTCTTCTTCAGTTAGCTTTGTAAATTCTCGGAGTGGAAAGGCAACATTCTCGTAAGTTGATAGTGAGTCAAACAAGGCAGCATATTGAAATAGCATTCCAAAGTTTTGTCTAAAATGTCTAAGTTCATCTTCTTCAAGCTCTTCTAAATTTTGACCTAAGACGGAAATTGATCCCGAGGTTGGGGTCAATAGACCTAGCATATGTTTTAGCAATGTGGATTTTCCCGCTCCTGAAAAACCTAAGATCGTAACAATTTTATTTTTGGGAATTTCAAAATTTAGATTTTTTAAAATAGAATGCTCTCCAAAACTTTTAGAGAGATCTTTCATATTAATGGCAGGTTTATCAAAACTTAACATCTTATAATATATGCACCAAAAAACTCGTTAAAAAATAATCTAAAACTAATACGGAAATCATTCCCCATACCACAGCTAAGTTAGTTCCTTTCCCTACTCCCTCGGCACCAGAGCGAACTTGGAAACCAAAATATGTAGCCACTAAGGAGATAACAAAACCAAAGACCGTTGCTTTTATTAAGCCTTGCCAAATATCTGCCATAAACATGAACTCGCCCAGCTTATTTAAATAAATAGCCTCATCAATCATTAATGCCTTAGTTCCAACCAACACTGAACCAGCATTTCCAACGAAGAGATATAGCCCGGTTAACATTGGAAGTGCGATGGTCGTTGCAATGACCCTTGGAACGGCCAAGTATTGAATGGAGCTAATCCCCATAACCTCTAGGGCATCAACTTGCTCAGTCACTTTCATTGTTCCTATTTGTGCCGCCATGGCTGCTCCCGCCCTGCCGGCAACGATTAAACCTGCCAGCACTGGAGCAAGCTCCTTAGCTAGAGTCAAGGCGACAACAGGTCCAACTAAAGAATCCACATTGATAATCTTAAAACCAAAATAAGTTTGATAGGCCATGACCATGCCGGTAAATGAGCCAGCTAGACAACAGATAAAAATACTTTTATTGCCGACAAAATAAAGCTGATTAATTAATAGCTTAGTTCTATAGGGTCTTTTAAACATCCAATAGAAAACTCTCCCTGCAAAATGAGAAATTCTGCCAAGTCCCTCGACGGCCTCGATTATCGAAGCGCCTAACCTCTCGATTCTGGCCAGCAAAAAATTTCTTTTTTTAACGTTTTCCATATTTATAAATTATTATAAGTTCTTGGAACTCTTTGAGTTAAAGAGCAAAAGAGTTCATAAGGTATAGTTTTAGTTTCGTCTGAAAAATTCATAATAGAATCCAATGAATTTTCCCAAACCTTAAACTGATCCCCCATCTTTAATTTTGGATCGCTTTTATAAAAAAGCTGGGCCATATCCATATTTACTCTACCGTGAATTCTAGCCTCGCCGATATTAGCTCCGCAGTACTTGGTTGAGAATCCGTCGCCGTATCCAAGAGCAATAACCACGACATAACCCGCCTCTGGGCAAGGGGTTGCACCGTAGCCAATAGGTTGTCCCCTTTCCACCTCAAACACTTTTAAAACTTCAGTTTTTAAAGTTGAAATATTATGTCCCTTCCAAAGGGAATCTTTTCTAAGAGGAGGAATCAAAGAGCTAGGACCGTAAAGCATTAGTCCAGGTCTAATATGGGACTCCTCTAATCCTACACCTTGCTCAAGCGCACCAGAATTAGAGATAGAAGTCTGCTCTATATCGAGTCCGCTTCCCTTAATTTCTTTTTTTAAAGTATCCCAATTTTGTAGTTGTCTTTTATTATGTGAGTTTGACGACATACTATTAGAAGCACAGCCAAAATGGCTCATTAAATGGGAGATTGAACTTCTACCCGAACTTCTTACTTTTTTTATAACAAGCTCAGTATCACTAAGCTCTATTCCCAATCTATTCATGCCCGTATTAAAGTGCAACACAAGGGGACAATGGGAAAACCTTGAATCTGTTAAAAAAGTTTCTAAGTCATTTATACTGTGAATGACGGGAAGAATTCTTTGATTTAAGTAGTGTTCCCTTAAATCTTCCGAATCAAATTGAAGCTCAGAAAAAGTATAGAGGTCAAATTTTTCATCTGAAAGCTCACTTCTAAGTTTTATAGCTTCACCAAGCGAAGCGACTCCTAATGACTTTATTCCCGTTTCTCTAACAGAGAATTGAGACATTTCAATAAGCCCATGACCATAGCCATTAGCTTTCACCATAAAGATTATTTCATTATTTTTAACTATACCTTGCAAGGACTGAACGTTCTTCTCAAATAGCGAGAGGTTTATATTAAGTTCTGTTTTAAACCTCATCTTATCCTATGCATCTAGTAGCGGTGCGGATCTCCAAACTTTTGGTTCCTTATTTTCTAATTGAAGAGGTGCTGCCATATCAAGGTCTTCTTCAATCTCTAAACTATCCAGATAGTCCATATAGGCGTCTTTAGAAAGAGGAATCATTTTTACTTCAGGCTTCATATTCCTTGAAAGCACAATATCCACATCTTCAAAATATCTCCAGTACGGATATCTTAATGTGAAAGCTTTTATATCATTCAATATCTTTAGTGGTTCATCAGTTCTTACGAGAAGAGAAATATGCTGAACTCCAATAGGACAAATTTTTGCGTCAATTTTCTTTTGATTCACTATGCGGCTAAAAAATTCTTGAAAAAATTGATTCCAGTAAAAACGAACTAATTTTTTCTCTCTGGCCAAATCGATGAGGTTAGAAAAATCAATATCAATTAAAGTGTATTCATCTTCCCACTTATCAACTTCCATTACATCAGGGTCAGAATTAATTTTTCCAAACCTAACTTGATCAAGCTTTGAGAAAAGCTGCCACGGGTTCCAAACCATTTCATCTTTTTCTTGGAACACATCTGAGCGCCAAAGGAAGTGGCATAAGTATCCGCTTAAATAGCGTTCAAGGAATTCCCAATCAAAATTTCCTAAAAAATCCTCGTCTTCAACTTTTGCAAAGATTATAAGTCGTGGGTTTTCCTCTCTATCTCTAACGTTAAGAGACATGATATCTCCGCCCATCATATCGAGTACAACCTGACTCGCCATATTTTGCGCAAAAAACTCAATTCCTTTATTCGAAGTTTGTCCAAGCCATAGACTAGGAACATGGCAAAACTTTGAATGAAAAAGTTTTGGTGAAACTAATTTTTGACCGTTATGACTTAACTCTAATATTGAGAATTGCTTAATTTCTTTTACTGATGAAAGAACCACCTCACAGGCAGAGTAAAAATCCTCTGCTTTCTTTTGAATTTCAAACCTACCAACGATTGACTTTAGAAGCTGATCGTAAAAATCTTGCTCTCTACCCTTTTCATGAGAAGCAACAATTCTTCCCACCTGATTAGAAAGTTTTTTATTTTCAATTGAAAGATTTAGTTTTTCAACCTCGGCTTCTTTCATAGTATTAAATCTTCTTAAGAGAGACTTGATCTGTCCCTTAAGGCTTTGAGAGGAATTGATTGTCCCAAAATTAAAGATTTCATACGTTGAATATAGAAGCGGCTCTGTTTCTTTTTTATGAAAGAAAGCGAGAGGCAACTGATCATTCTTTACGTAGGGATGGTTTTTAAGTAGCAACTCTCCATCAGTCATCATCTTCACATCGATAATACTTAACGAAGGAATTTTTTCTAGAGACTCATACCAAAACGTTTTTAAGTCTTGATAAACATGGGGAAGTACACCGGTCTTTCTTAAAATATCAGAAAGCTCTTTGGCCTCGGATAGATCTTCCATTACTAAAGCAATGGATAGAGGGACTGTTTCCGTTTCAGTTCTATTCTTAGCTCTTTGCATAATTACTCCTGTAACGCCTTCCTGGCGCACTAAAATTATGCCTTATTTTTCGACCTATCGTCTAATTCTCGATGAGTTGCTGAAAATTGCTAATTAAGCCCTGCTGATGGGGGTTCAGGTGAATACTGGCCCTTTCATAAAGTGGTTTTCTCTCATTATAGAGGTTTTTTAAAAAATCTTTGCCTTTTGCGACCAAGGGACGCCCAGCATCATCTGACACTCGAGACCAGCAGGTTTCAAAATCAGTATCTAGCCAGATCAACCTAACTTCGGGGTTAGTATCAATCTCATCAACCAAACGAGGAGTAAGACTCCCTCCACCAAGGCTTATAAGAAGATTTCCATCGAAACTAAGTTCTTGATATAAAAGACTTTCCTCAACTTCACGAAACTTTTCCCAACCCACTCTGCCAATTACATCCCCAAGGGTCTCGTCAGGCTCGGCCAGTTTCTCTTCAATCAGCTGATCTAGATCCTTACAGGAAACCTCTGGGGACTTAGATTTAATCCTCTCAAAGAGTGTCGTTTTTCCTGATCCCATGAAGCCGCATAGCAATATTTTCATACCTAATGATAAGTGCCTGTTACCTTTTGGGACTAGGCGCGTCGTGTTACGACGCATTTAGTCCCAAAAGGTAACAGGCACTTATCTGCTTTACAGTTTGTGCGCAATAACGTAATTATTCTCGATTCATATTAAAGAAAGTTGGAGTTAAGAAATGGCAGTTCCTAAGAAAAAGACCAGTGTATCCCGTAAAGGTTTAAGACGTGCTGGGCAACATCATAAACTATATGACAATGTAAATTCGATCACTGATCCAACGTCTGGTGAGTTAACCAAAAGACATTGCATCACGCCTTCTGGATATTATAAAGGTCGTAAGATCTTCGAGACGAAAGCAGATCGTGAAGAGGACGAAGGCGAAGAATAAACTCTTGCCAAATAAGTTCTAATTAAAAAGAATACATCCACCCTTAATGCTAATGATTTACACATTGGTATTAGGGGTTTTTTTTTAGCTAAAAACTTGGAAGTAGCTTATGTATAAGTCAAAAATCAAAGGAACAGGAATCTACCTTCCAAAGAAAGTCATGACTAATGATGACCTTTCAAAAATGGTAGAGACTAATGATGAGTGGATCTTCACTAGAACCGGAATTAGAGAGAGAAGAATCTGCTCTACTGAAGGCGGCGAGTTTCCAACGGACATGGCCCTCTCTGCGGCCAAAGATTGCTTAGCCGAAGCAAACCTAGAAGCAAATGATATTGATATGATTTTATTCGCCTCTGTTACTCCAGATGCAAAACTTCCTAACTCTGCTTGTATTCTTCAAACAAAACTTGGCATCACAAATAAGTGTGCGGCTCTTGATATAGCTGCTGCTTGCTCTGGTTTTGTTTATGGAATCAATATGGCCGATTCAATGATCAAAACAGGAATGGTTAAGAATGTTCTTGTGGTTGGCTCAGAAATGCTAAGCCGCGAGGTGAACTGGGAAGATAGAAGTATTTGTATTCTTTTTGGTGACGGTTGCGGCGCTGCTATTATCGGACGCAATGAAGAAGATGATCGTTCAGAAGTCCTCTCTTCAGTTCTTGGAGCTGACGGAACAGGAGCTGAATTTTTTGATCAACCAGTTGGTGGCTCAGTTCAACCAATTGAAGCTCATCATTTATTAGAAAGAACTCACTTCATGCAAATGAAGGGAAGAGATATGTTTAAAGTTGCCACAAGAACCTTAGCTGATAATGCTAAAACGGTTATGGAAAAAGCCGGTGTCTCTATGGATGAGGTTGATTGGTTAGTTCCTCACCAGGCCAATATCAGAATTATTGAAACAACAGGTAAACTTCTTGGGATTCCAAACGAGAAAGTTATTGTAAATATTGAAAAATATGGAAATACTTCGGCAGCAACTGTTCCCATCGCGTTTTATGAGGCGATAAAAGAAGGAAGAATCAAAAGGGGCGATTTAGTTCTTTTTGATGCATTCGGTGCCGGTCTTACTTCGGGCGCAACGCTACTTAGATACTAAGGAAGATTTATGACAAAATCAGTTACTCTCGCCTTTCCAGGACAAGGTTCACAATATGTCGGAATGGGCTCTCAACTTGAAGGGCATTCTTCATACGAATATCTTGGAAAAGCAAACGATGCTCTTGGATATTCCATTTCAAAGATTATGTTAGAAGGCCCTGATGAGGATCTTACTCTTACTAAAAATACTCAACCTGCCATTCTTGCTCATTCAGTAGCTTTATTTGAAAAGGCGTCTGAAGTTTTAAAAGAAAAGAATGTGAAAATTGATCGCGTTCTTGGTCATAGTGTTGGTGAGTATGCCGCATTGGTTGCAGCAGGTGTTCTTAGTTTTGAGGATGCGATTAAGGCCGTTCATCTTCGTGGAAAATATATGCAAGAAGCCGTTCCAGCTGGGGCAGGGAAAATGTTTGCCATTATGAAGGTGCCTCAGGATGTTATCGAGAAGGCCTGCGCTGCTTGCTCATCAGAATCTGAACAAGTTATGCCCGCAAACTTTAATGAGCCAAATCAAATCGTTATCTCTGGTCACGCTAGTGCCTGCGACTTAGCGGTAAAATGGATTGCCGATAATTATAAAGAAGCTCATAGGGCCATAGAGTTAAATGTATCAGCTCCTTTTCATTCAAGCTTAATGAACCCTGCCGCTGAACAGTTAAAAGCTCATCTTGATTCAATTACTTTTAAAGAAAATACTCTTCCTTATATAGCAAATATTGATGCTACGGAGTACGGAGCAGGAACAGCTGCCGATACTATGAGAAATAATCTTTATAATCAGGTAGCCGGCTCAGTTCTTTGGACTCAAAGTATACAGTCCCTTCCGGATGACACCGTTGTTTTAGAAGTTGGACCAGGTAGAGTTTTAATGGGACTTCTTAGAAAAATTAATAGAAACATTAAGGTTATTTCTTTAGATAAAGAAGGTGCCTTTGACGAACTTGGTGAGGTTCTCTCATGAAAGTAAAATATGATGATTTAAATGCAAAAAAGATCTTAATAACAGGAGCCACTCGTGGAATCGGAAAAGCCTTAGCCTTATCACTGGCCGAGCAGGGAGCCCATGTCATCTTTAATTACCGAGAGGGTAAAGAAGATGCGGCAAATTCTCTTCGTGACGAATTAAAAGCTGCCGGAGCCACCGAGGCCACTGGAATTCTTTTTGATATTACAAATACTCCTCAAATGAAGGAAGCTCTTGATAAATTTGTTTCTGAGAATGGACCAATTACTGGTGTTGTTAATAATGCTGGTATCTCTAAGGATCAGATTGTTCTTAGAATGAAAGAAGAGGATGTGTCTCAAACTATTGATACTAATCTTAAGGGAGCCATTATGCTTACTCAAAGCCTCTCAAGAAGCTTTCTTAAGGCCGAGGACGTAAGTGTAGTGAACATCTCATCTGTTGTAGGGCTAATGGGAAATCCAAGCCAAATTGCATACTCTGCGTCAAAAGCAGGGCTTATTGGATTCACCAAGTCATATGCAAAAGAGCTCGCCAGCAGAAATATTAGATGTAACGCGGTATGCCCAGGTTTTATCCAAACCGACATGACAGACGCTTTAAATGACAAGGCTAAAGAGCTCTATATGTCCCAAATACCGCTGAATCGCTTTGGGGATTGCCAAGAGGTAGCAAACTTAGTTAGTTTCCTCCTTTCAAAGGCTAGCTCGTATATTACAGGTGAAGTCATAAAAATTGACGGTGGCATTTATATATAAAAAGTTATAAAAATTCATAGTTAAAAAACACGGAGATAATGATGGAAGAAAAAGTTATTAAACTCGTTAGCGAAGCAACGAAAATTGACCTAGCAAAGATTAAAGCAGAAACGAGTTTTGTAGATGATCTCAACTTAGACTCACTCGACATCGTTGAGCTAATGATGAAGATGGAAGATGAATTTGGTGTTGAAATTCCTGAAGAAGATGCTGAAGGACTTAAAAACATCCAGGATGTTGTTACCTACTTAGAAAAAAAGCAATAAAAGCTAAGAATTAAAAAGCCCCTTACGGGGCTTTTTTTTTATAACTAAAAGAAGGAGAAACCCTTGAAAAAAAATCGCGTAGTCATTACAGGAATGGGTGCCATGTGCGGCCTTGGACACAATCTAAACGATGTGTGGTCAAACGCAATTGAAGGCAAACCCGGAATCAGTAAAATTGAAAATATTGATAGTGAGCCTCTTACAGTTAAAATCGCTGGAGAAGTTAAAAACTTTCAATTAGCAGATGAACTCTTAAGTGAAAGAGAGCAGCCTCGCTATGATAAGTTTATTCATTACGCCGTTCAAACATGTAATGAAGCTTTAAAAGATGCCGGACTTCTTGACGACTTCAAAGGGTATGACCCCTATAGAGTTGGATGTATTCTAGGTGTAGGAATGGGTGGCTTCCCGATCATTCAAAACACTTGTCAGACCTGGCTAGAAAAAGGACCGAGAAGAGTTTCTCCATTTTTTATTCCTTCTATCATCCCTAATATGGCCACAGGTCTGCTTAGTATTTTATATGGAATTAAAGGCGTTAATTATACTATCGCCTCAGCCTGCGCCTCTGCTAGTCACGCCATCAGCGCCGCTGCCTTTGATATTGAATCTGGTAGACAAGATGTTGTTGTGACCGGTGGTTCTGAAGCCGTTATTGTAGATACTCCGCTTTGGGGATTTACAAATATGAAAGCACTTTCAAGAAGAAATGATGAACCAGAGAAGGCCTCTAGACCGTTTGATACTGGAAGAGATGGTTTTGTTATGGGGGAAGGTGCCGGACTTTTAGTTTTTGAAAACTATGAAAAAGCTAAAGCCCGCGGGGCAAGAATTTATGCTGAAGTTGTTGGTCATGGTGCCACTTCAGATGCTCATCATATTACAGCCCCACATCCAGACGGTGACGGAGCTTGTGCCAGTATGAAGATGGCCCTTGATAGCGCTGGAATTTCTCCAGAGCAAGTTGGCTATATAAATGCTCACGGAACTTCGACTCCACTTGGAGATATTGCAGAAACAAAAGCGATTAAGAAAACTTTTGGGGATCATGCTTTTAATCTTAGAGTAAGTTCTACTAAGTCGATGACCGGTCACCTACTCGGTGCGGCCGGTGGGATAGAATCAATCATGACAACGAAGGCTGTTCATGAAGGAATTCTTCCTCCAACAATTAACTTGGAGAACCAAGATCCAGAATGTGATCTTAACTATGTTCCTAATAAATGCGAAAAAACAGAAGTTGAATACGGACTGAACAACTCTTTTGGTTTTGGTGGAACAAATTCTACCTTAATCGTTAAAAAATATTCGGGGGAATAAATATGACATGGTTTCATCCTAACTCTAAAGACATGGCCACTATGGACAGTGAAATTGCAGCTCTTGTTGAAAAAGAACGCTCAAGACAAGAATTGGGATTAGAACTTATCGCCTCTGAAAATTATGCTTCTCCGGCGGTTATGGAAGCACAGGGAACGATCCTTACAAATAAATATGCAGAGGGGCTTCCAAAGAAAAGATACTACGGTGGATGTGAAGTCGTTGATTCCATCGAGCAAATCGCCATTGATAGAGTTTGTAAACTCTTTGGCTCAAAGTATGCCAATGTTCAGCCCCATTCTGGTTCTCAGGCCAATATGGCGGTTTACTTTGCAGCTCTTAACCCTGGAGATAAAGTACTTGGAATGGACCTTTCCCAGGGTGGTCATTTGACCCACGGTTCCCCAGTTAACTTCTCAGGAAAACTTTTTGAAATAATTAGCTACGGACTAAATGAAGAAACAGAAATGATTGATTATGATCATCTTCAAGAAGTGGCCTTAAAAGAAAAACCTAAAATGATTGTGGCGGGAGCTTCTGCTTACCCAAGAACAATTGATTTTAAAAGATTTAGAGAAATCGCTGATAGTGTTGATGCCTACCTTTTCGTGGACATGGCCCATATCGCAGGACTCGTGGCCGCTGGGGTTCATCCTTCTCCAATGCCCCATGCTCATTTTGTAACTTCCACAACTCATAAGACTCTTCGAGGACCTAGAGGTGGAATTATCCTTACGAATGATGAAGAACTAGCGAAAAAGATCAACTTCAATGTTTTCCCTGGAATCCAAGGTGGCCCACTTGAACATGTGATTGGCTCAAAAGCTGTAGCTTTTCTCGAAGCCCTTCAGCCAGAATACAAGGATTATCAAACTAAGGTTATTGAAAATGCCAAGGCCCTAGCTGAAAGCCTTCAAGGTAAAGGTGTAGGTATCGTTTCTGGTGGAACTGATAACCACCTGATTTTAGTTAAGACCGATAGCTTGGATGTAACAGGAAAAGAAGCCGAAGCTATTTTGGAAGAGGCTGGAATCACGTGTAATAAAAATATGATTCCTGGAGATAAGCGCTCCCCCTTCGTAACCTCTGGAATTCGCTTAGGAACTCCGGCCATAACCACCCGTGGACTAAATACAGAACATATGGGAAAGATTGCAGACTGGATTGTCGAAGCCATAAAAAACAAAGACAATGCGGAAGCTTTAAACAAGATTAAGACTGAGGTTGAAGACCTCTGTAAGGAATATCCGGTTTATAAATGAATTGCCCACACTGTAATGATAGCGACACAAAAGTTATAGACTCGCGCCTTCAACTTGAAGGCCAGTCAGTTCGTCGCCGCCGAAAATGTGAAAAGTGTGAATTCAGATTTACCACTCATGAAAAAATTATTCATCAAATCCCACCTATCGTTAAAGCTGACGGAAGACGCGAAACTTTTAGTAAAGAAAAAGTTTTAAAAGGGCTTCAAAATGCCTGTCAAAAAACTAAACTTTCTTCTTCTGAAATAGATGACGTTGTCGAGTCTTTACAAGGGATGCTTAGGGATTATCCGGCTAAGGAAGTTCCCTCAAAGCTTATTGGTGAATACGTCATGGAAAAGCTTAGACAATTAGATGCTGTAGCCTATATCAGATTTGCTTCTATCTATTGGGACTTTAATGATATAGAAGGTTTTGTTACCAGTTTGAAAAATAATGAAACAGGAGTTATTGGTGCAACAACCCAAACCCCGCAGTAAGGCTCGCGAATTTGCTTTCAAATTTATTTATCAGTTTCAATTGCCAGATCTTAAGAATTCCCTAGGCGATTCTAAAGATCTTGAGAATAAGTTAAATGATTTTAAAAATTCATATGCAGAAAAAGATAGTGAACATCCCGACAATATTTTAGACAATGACTCTTTTAATTTTTCAAAAGACCTTATTGAAAAAACAATTGAGAATTGGGATAGCTTAGAAGACTGGGTTGCCTCCAAGGCCAAAGGCTGGAAGCTTGAGAATATGGATAAGATTGATCTATCAATTCTTATGATTTGTGCATGCGAAATGAAGATCATGAATTTGACCCCTGGCCCTGTTGTCATTAATGAGGGTGTAAATCTGGCTAAGAAATTCGGTTCAGGCACTTCCTTTTCATTTATTAATGGAATACTAGATGCCCTCTCAAAGGATTAAGAGTGCCTTCTGATATTGAGCAGCTTCAATCTAGATTAAATCATCATGTAAGAGGCCTTGTTTGGGTTTCTAATACTGGTCTTGAGACCTACCCAAGACCATTTTATGCCCTTAATTATTTCCTCAATGGTCTCCTTCTAAAAATGGAACAATCAGGACAAAAGGGACCAAGCAAAAACCTTTATTGCACAAAACACTTCGATAAAAATTTTTTCCTAGGCCATATAAAAGCAGATCAGGACTCACTTGATAAAGAGCTTTTATCCCTGATGTCATGGGTAAAGACCCAAATCGACGATTCAGATAAGATTCTCGTCCTTGATCAAAGTAATAAACAAGTCACCAAGGCCCTCCAAAAAAAGTATCCAAAACTTAACTTTGAAAATTTTGACCTAAACTAAAAACTATTTGCATTATTGCGCATAGCTAAGTAAATACAGGCATTCTTTAACTTTGGGATGCATGAAAACACTAATCTTAATTATTCTTGTAAGTATAGGCTTTGACGCTGAAGCATCGTGTCAAGACGCTTATAAGGCCTATAAAACTAGGGTTATCGTATCACCAATTACGGCCCCGGCCATGTCTACGAACTTCGCCACTAGAGGCCTAGTTAGTACCGTCACTAATATGACCGCTGGAGCAACTGCAACCGATACGGGAACTACTCTTGCCGGCTCTGCCAATGGATTAGCCTTTTCTTATGAGGGGCAATTTTATCTAGAAATGATGAGCTCAAATTTTCGCCACTACCGCGGCAGAAGTCAGGTTTTGAAAATTCTTAACCAAGCCCAGTTAGGTATGGGGGAAGAACTTGAAAATCTTTTTGAAGACATAAATGAATCACTAGAAGTGAAGGACACTGAGATAGACTTTATTTCGCTCGTTGAAGAGATCAATCAGGCGAATGAGGATAAAGTTTTTTGCCCAAAGAACAAAGAGCTCTTCACTTTAAAAAACCTTCATAATTATATTGTTAATAAGTTCTAATCTTTCGGTGGAATCAATTTAATAAAAGTTTTCAAAAAACCTTGATAAGGTTTTTTATAATTACCTTTATTGTATACCTCATTATAATCCTGAGCGATGATATTAATCTGATCAACATCTTTAGTCATAATTAAAGAGTGAGCAAAGTTAGTAGCGAGAATAAAGAGAGCTTCCAACGGAGCCACATTCGTTGCGTTTAAGCCCCTAGGATACCCACTTCCATCTGGGAGCTCATGATGATTTTGAATCATTTTACGAGTATCTTCGGAGAAATTTGATTCCGCATCTGAAATGATCTTCACAGAGTCTTGAGGATGCATTTTTATTTTAGTCTGAACTCGATCCTCTAGACCTTTGTACTCATTACTATTTAAGTCATAGATCATGGCCAGTTCATTTTCTTCAAGAGATATATTTTGAAAGAGCGAGGCCGTAATAATCTTTTTCCAGATTCCTTCCGTTTTCCAGCTCATTCTTTCGGCGATAGAACAGGCCACATAAGAGCATAGATAACCATGATCTTTAATATACCCATCTTTCGATTTTAAGAGATTTAAAAGCTCATCCAGATTTCCACTTTTAGAAATCATTTTCTCAGTTGAATCGACAACCTTATCGATTAGTTCAACCGTTCTCTCATTCACGCCCAAGTTTTTAACCATTCCTTGAATGGCCTCAATACTATCGAGGACATTTTCCGTGAGCTCTTCGTTACTAGCTGTAGCAAGCTGTTCTTCAAATTTATCAAAGAGAGCCTCAATAGATTTTTTTTCAAAAATTTCGTATTTTTGCCACTCAAGAAAAATATAATCAACACCTTTCTTAATATATTTATCAATGACCTCGAAACTTTCTGACTCACCTTCATTAATAATTTTTACATATTTCTTTTTAGATAATCTGATATAAACATCAAAAGTTTCTTTGATTTGATTAAGACGCATAAAGCGTTCTGGGTTAACTCTTACAAAAGTTTGTATTTCTGAAGTAGGAATTGTTTCCTCACCACAAACTTTATTAATATGTCCTACAATTTCTTCGGAGGTAAAAGGTTTTTGAAAGTAAGCATTATGAGGGTGATCCGTATCAAACTCTTCAAAGCCATCAATATCTTCAGGCGAGTAAGTAGAACAAAGGGCAAAAGGAATATCTAAGTTTTTATCCTTTAAAAACTTATAAAGGTCTCCGCCCGTATCCTTACCCATATTGTAATCACTAAAAATTAAATCAATTTTAGGATTTTTTTTAATGGTTTCGATAGCGGAAGCAGCGCAGTCACATAATAAGATTTCATGATCAAAACTTGATTCAATAATCATACTAAAGACATCGCGGATGCCTTCTTCATCATCAGCGACGATGATTCTCTTTTTTCCTGCTTCACTCATTCGTGAATTATAACATGGGAATATTATTGAAAAAAATTCAAAGGAGGAGGAAAATTCCACCTCCTTTATTTAATAAGCGACTATTTTAGGCCGGCAATATAAATAACCCAAGACTCGCAGTTCTCTTCATTTTCAGATAAGAAGAAATTCCCGTCTCCATCGCCGTCTTCGTCTTCCCCTTCCCAGTAAGTATAGACCTTTGAGAATCCAGCTTCTTCCATGAGCTCTTTAATCTCCATTGGAGTCCAATGACGCCAATCATAGGTAAAGGCCTTTTCATATTTCTTACCATCGTGGTGGGTTTTAAAGTGAATATAGTAGAGACATTCGCTTGTAAGAGGGTTGTACTTATCACAATCCCAAAAATAGCTATGATCATCATGCTCGGTTTCTTCTACTTGCTCTTCATAGCAATCTGTTCCGCCGAAGATATCAACCATAAAGATTCCATCTTCATTTAAACCGTCATAGGCCTTCTTAAAATACTCAAGCAGATCTGCTCTCTTTTTAAAAATAAAATATGAAAAATTAAAGGCCGCGATAATATCAGCTTTAAAATCGTAATCGTGCAGAACATTTCCTTCGATATATTTCATTCTTGTTCTTTGCTCATCAGTTAAGCGCGCATAATGATTCTCCATCCCGTACTTCATTGGCTCAGGATCAAGATCAATTCCCCAAGCCTTATTTTCTGGATGAATTTTTACCCAGTCACAGGCCATGGCCGCTGTTCCACCAAAGTCTTCTCTTAAAGTTCGTGGCTTTCTTTTACGAAATCTTTCAAATTGCTCTTCCATAAACTCAAGGTCCGCTTCATGATTCTGAACCGACTCTTCATATAATTTATGCTTTAACTCAACAGGGATAGTGCTTGAACCACTCATATTTTCTACCTCAATACTCTTCGT
This sequence comes from Halobacteriovorax sp., assembly GCA_002720865.1. Lineage (GTDB taxonomy): Bacteria > Bdellovibrionota > Bacteriovoracia > Bacteriovoracales > Bacteriovoracaceae. The sequence continues at coordinate 81,619 of PBIO01000003.1, read as the reverse complement.
AAGATTTAACTTCTTTTATGGCCGAACCGAATTTTAAATTAATACGGTTTTTAATATCAAATCTTTGATCATTTGTTATGTATACGCTTCGCGCCAATTCAATAAATTCCTTATCAAATTCATCTTTTCTCTCTTTCTCACGAATATCATCCTCGATTTTCCACAATTTTTTATTGATCTGCAGCAATTCCTCAAAGAGCTCACTAGAGTCGATCCCAAGAGCTTCAACTTTTCCCTTTAGAAGCCTCTCTTCGATGGCCACATCTTTAAGTTTTTCTTTATCTGAAATCATCTCTGATTTAATCATCAAAATACTTAATTTATCTAAAAGCTCTCCGAGACTTATAGGTATTTCTATATGCATTGCCATTCCTCCATGGGAATCAAGATATATTCAATTTTTATTATATTGTATTCAACTTCACCAAGCGGTGTTTGTACAGCGACATCATCCCCTTCTTCTTTGCCAAGTAAGGCCTTCGCTATGGGAGATATCCAGCTGATATATCCTTTTTTAGTATCAGTCTCATCGATTCCTACGATACTAAATTTCTTCTTATTTTCTTCTTCGTCTTCGATCAAGACTGTTGCTCCAAATTGAATCTTTGATGAGCTAATCATTAGAGGGTCAACTTCCTCAGCCGAGTCTATTCTCTTAGCCAAGAATCTAAGTCTTCTATCTATCTCACGAAGTCTTTTCTTTCCGTATTGATAATCTGCATTTTCAGATCTATCACCTAGACTTGCGGCCCAAGTTACAACCTTTGTGACCTTAGGCCGCTCTTCTTTTAAAAGCCAGTCCTGTTCATCAAAAAGCCTCTTTAACCCCATAGGAGTGATATAGTTTTTTTGATCCTTAATCATAATTCTTTTTTTATCTCTTCTAGTAATCCTTCAGAGGCATCAGTGACGATATCAAGCACTTTTTCGAAACCTGCTGGCCCTCCATAATAAGGGTCAGGAACTTTTTCTTCATTATGACTTTTGCAAAAGTCAGTCATCATAAAGATTTTGTTTTTATACTCCGGACCTAGCTCTAGAACATCTCGATAATTTAAAGCATCCATAACGACAATTTTATCGTAGTGTTCAAAATCTCGGTGCTCATCAAATTTTCTTGAAATACTTGTAAGCTCATATCCCCGTGCCATTGCATGATCTCTCATTCGAGAATCAGCTCGCTCACCCACATGACAACCACTGGTCCCAGCGGAGTCCACTTTGATTTTTTCTGAGAGCCCAGCTTTATTAACTAAAGCTTGGAAGACTCCCTCTGCGGTGGGAGACCTACAAATATTTCCTAAACAAACGAATAATATTTTCATAACTTAACCTTGGTTCGATTAAGTGATTTTACAAACTGTGATAGAATAGGGCAAAGTTCGAGCATAAGGGAGTTAGCTCATGGCAGTAAAAAAAGTCATTCGAATGGGACATCCAGTACTTAGGCAAACCGCCGCCCCATTAACTGACGAAGAAATTGGTTCACCAGAAACAAAGGAACTTGTTCAAGACTTACTTGATACAATGGCCGCAGAAGATGGAATTGGAATCGCTGCCCCGCAAATCGGGATTAGTAAACAAGTTGCTCTTGTTGGAGTCCCCGAGGATTCTGAACGATATCCTGATGCTGAAGAAACTCCCCTTTACGTTGTAATAAATCCAAAAATAAAATTCTTAGATGAAACTCCACAGGGGTTTTGGGAAGGTTGTCTTTCTGTTCCAGGTCTTCGTGGCTACGTTGAAAGGCCAAGAAAAATTCAAGTAGATTTTAAAAATCTTGAAGGTGAAGAGCAGACACTTGTCCTAGAGGATTTTGACGCTACAGTTTTCCAGCATGAACTAGACCATCTTTTTGGGGTCCTCTATGTGGATCGTATCAAAGATAGTAAACAGCTCATGTATACTGAGGAATTTGTCGAGTTTTACGCCAAAGAAGAGGAATGATTTCAACCCCCTATATTCCTTACTAGAAGACTCTGTTTCTTAATAAAATTTATATTATTCCGAAAAGTTATTAGCTATAGCTTGGGTCTCGGATAATGAAAAAACATGTTCAAAAGATAAAGATTTCTTTGGCAATTCTTGGAGTTGCTCTTTTTGTTTTTTCTCAAACAAGACTTGAAAACCGATGGGATCAAAACTCTTCATATAAAAAGAGAAATCCGGCCAGCATCGAATTCTTTGAAGGTAAAGACCCTAATCTCTACGGCGACTACTTTAGCAAAAACCATAAAATGGATATAAAGTTCTGGACCGATAAAGATGGAGAATCCATAAAAAAGAGAGCTAGATTGGCCCTTCATATGGCCATTAGTGAAACTCTCCTCAAAAAAACGGGAGAGGAGCTGCCAAAGGAGCTGTTCAAAGAAAATCTAATCGAGGCTTTTAGCAAGAAATTTTTAAAATCCTTATATGTTCTAAAAATTGTAAATGGAACTTTTCAAGTTGATCTACATTTTGAACCTCATCAAATTAAAAAATTTGAAAGTCTTATGGGTTCTAATCAATTCTTTGACAGTAATCAGACAGGAACTCTTTTTAAGAATTTAAAATCAAAAGAAAAGGATTTTGAGGATAGCCTGGTAGCTAGAGTAGCACCAGCTTCAAAAAATTATCAAAACCTTGGAGGCGTAATAACTCTTTGGTTCAAAGTGGCCGACCTAAACTGGAATCCATTAAATCCGATTCCTAACCCTCCTAAAAACGCGGTGAAGGGATTTGTAAAGTATCGTCGCTATTTTAAAATGAATTCTAATTGGACTCCAAGTATTCCCCTTTCAGGATTAAAAACTAAGCTAAGTGGTAAATGGCTAAAAAATAACAAACCAAGAATAATTACTGTTGATCTAACGAAACCATTTAATCTCAAAAACTTAAAACCGGCGACGGAGAAAATTGAAGTCCATTTTGGAAGAATAAAATATCCGGAGCATTACCGAGAAGGTCCTATAGCTAATCTCAATCTTTTTTCTAAAGACTCAAGACCAAATAAACTTCTCTTTACTGGAGGAGATCAATCCAAGGATTTTGAATTTGAGCTTAAAAAACTAGTCTTTGACTTTGATCAAAAACGTTTTAGCCAATCCTCACAAATAAAATCTCATGGAGATTGGTCCGGCTTTAGCTTAGGACAAAAAAGAAAATTCAAAAGCCAAGTTAGGCACTCTCTTCTTGGAGATGACTCCCTTCAGATGATCAAGGCCTTAAAGCTATATAGATTTCATTCAATGTTCAAGGAGGTAGGTTCACAATGAAGCTTTTTCTCCTTCTTACCGTTTTATTCTGCTCAATTGCTCAAGCGAAATCTATTTATATTAAAGATTCTATAATTCTTAGGGACTTTTATCTTGAAGTCTACCCTAGCCTTTTTGGAAAAAGCGATTTTGCATTAGAAAAGGATTTCAAAAATCTTTATCTAGATCAAAAAAGAAAGAAGCGTAAAAAGATCAACACTTTCTTAAAATCTACTGATCAGTTCTTTCCAGCTGAAGTCTTAAGACCATTAATATACTGGAGGTATATAAACCCAGATCAAGAGAAACTAAAAAATGTTCTAAGTTATATTCAAATGCATAAACTTATCTCTTTAAGAGATCATATTCAAAACCCAAATAATTCCAATTCTCTCAAGACCCTTCAAATCCTAAGAGAGCTCACTGGGCAGTTAGACTTAAGCTCAGAAAGGATTGCCACAGAATTTCTTCAAGATATAAAAGAAAAGTCTGAGATCATAGCTTCTATTGAGGATGACTATATTTTTACCAGATCAATTCTTGAGACCAAGCTTCTCGTGACTAAACTAGAAACTCTTTCAAAAGATATAAAAGGTTATGTCCTAGATCCTTACGGTTTGATCCCAGGAAACCAAGTTGAGCTTTTAAGCCATAATGAAGTTGGAATCGACAGGATCGACTGGGTCAACGAGCGTTCCATTTTTAACGGTGGTAGCTTAGATTTTTCAAAGCCTTATATGAATATAGAAAATCACCCTGTCTTTAAAGATCAAATTTTCAAACGAATGGTTGAAATGGTTAAACGCTCTAGAGAAAGCATCTTTATCGATATCTTCCTTTTCGGTGGAACCATGGGCGGAGCTTTCGCTAAATTTGCTATCGATGAGGCCCTAAAAAAAGAAGATGGCTTCAAACTGCTTTTTCTTCACGATTATGCCACAAATTACAATATGAAAGAAGAGATGATGCCGATCTTCGACTATATAAAAAAACGTATTGAGCTTGAACCAAAAGTTAAAGAAAAGGTTTATCTCCTGCAAGCTAATATACAGAGGCATCCACCGGGTATCCCATTCAACTTAACAGGACTAGTTCCCAAGACCGAAGAGGTCTTTAATGAAATAGAAAAAAGAAATACTTACTATGAATCAAAAATAGATCATTCAAAGGTTCTAATCATCGATGCCAATACTGATGCTCCCGAGGCTTTCTTTGGCAGTAAAAACTGGACTGATCATAGCGGTTCCTACTATTACGACAATACCTTATGGGTAAAAGGTCCGGCCGCTGCCCTAATTCAAGATTCTTATATTGAAGATATAGAAGCGGCCCTTACGGAAGATAAAAAGGAGCTTAGCTGGTTTTTTTATAAAGAACTTGGTTTTGATAATAAAACCTACCTTCCCATCAAAGAAGAGATCCTTGAAAATTTTAAAATTAAAAGAGAAGAGTACCCGGTAATGGGAGACTCAACCCTTAGAATAGCCGAGGCCAGTGTCGACGGCAAAATTAGAAATGTGAGAAACGCACTTATAGAACTTATTCAAGAAGCTAAAACTCATATTTATATGGAGCAGCTCTTTTTATATGATCCCTATATCGTCGATGCACTTATCCTTAAAAAGAAAATTGATTCCGATATAAAGATTAAAATCCTTATGGATAATAACGAAAACTTTGGTTTTAATGGATTTCCAAACACTATGTTTGTTAAAAAGATGAAAGAAGCGGGTGTAGAAATTCGATCTCGAAAACTTCATGGGGCCATAGCGAAATTTATCAATGGAACAACTCAGACTTATCATCAGGAAAATCATCGAAAGATTAGCAGCTTCGATGGGAAAATCCTCATGGTGGGCTCCTCAAATCTAAATCCAGACACTCTTCAGGGAAGCTTTAGAGAACTAGGAGCAGTGGTCTATAGCCCTAAAGAAGCTCGAAAGTTTGAAATAGACTTTAAAAAAGATTGGGACGATAAAACTCAAGTCGAGTATATGAATATTGAAGACTATCAAATGAAGATTGGTGAAAACCTAATCGATACCATCTGGTCTGGGATCATAAACGATTTAGCTGGAACTTTAATGCGCAGTAAAGACTCTATCGAAAGACGTTATTAAGGCCTAACCCCTGGGATTTTCCATATCAACTGATAAAGAAAACGTGGCATCTTATCTAAGATGGTAATGATTACTTTCATCCTAAAAGGAAAAATATACATCACCTTCTTCTGAGCAATGGCCTGTTTAATTCTTTGGGCCCCTTCCTCCGCCGACATGAGAAAAGGCATGGGGTGTTTATTTTGTTTTGTTAAGGGCGTATCAATAAAACCAGGACAAATGGCCGTCACATCATAGCCCTGAGGCCCTAAATCAATGGCCATACTTTCACTTAATCTTAAAACTGCCGCCTTAGAAGCGCAGTAGGCTGCTGCTCCAGGAAGCCCTACAAATCCAGCAACCGAGGCTATTGAAACTAAATGACCTCTTCCCTGCTTTTTCATAATATTTAAGGCCGCTTCAAAGGCGTAAAGCACTCCCTTAACATTTACATCCATAATATTGTGATAAACATCAAAGTCAGGCCAAGAAGGTTTACTTCCCTCACTTCTTCCAGCATTAGCAATCATTAAATCAAGTTGTCCTGAAGAGAACTCATTAATAGCATTAAAAAGCTCATCCTTATTGGTGACATCCACCTTATAAGCATGAGATTTGGGATATTTTTGTAAGAAGTCTTCTGGAAGCTTTCCAAGGTCTCGTCCGCAAACGCCTACCCTATGACCTTCCTTTAAATAGGCCTCGGCAAGTGATAAGCCGATTCCAGTAGTTCCGCCAGTGATAAAAATTTTCATTAACTACAACCTGCTTTCTCATTCTTTAAACGAGGAAGAATTTCTTTTTGAAAGATCCCCTTAATTAATAAGAAAGAAAGAATCACAACGGCGCCTATTTCCCACCAGGCAGCCCCGTGCCCATGATCGTGAGACGAGATATTAAAGTTTAATGGCCAGGCAAAATAAGTATAAAGAAAGTCCACAAGAAAACTAAAGAGCAACGTCACCACAGCAATGGCCGCAATATTAATCGCGATTCCTTTTTTACCAATATATTTTTGAAGAACTAAAATATTAGCGAGGTTCGTAGCCGGTCCAGTTAGAAGAATAATCAAGGCAAGCCCTGGAGATAACCCCTTTAACATGAGGGAAGCGGCAATTGGTGTTGTCGCTGAGGCACAAATATAAAGCGGAATTCCCACTCCTAATAAAATTAGCCTACCACCTAATCCATTTAAAGACTGAATCCATTCCGTGGGAACAAGAAGATCAATTCCCGCCCCAAGTAAAATACCAAAGCTTAACCATAGAGCGATATCATTTATCAGATCAACGAAGGCAAATTTAAATCCTCTTGCTAAAGGATTCACCTTATTCGCGGCTGCTTCCTTAGCAGCTTTTGTTTTTGCACAACATGGACTCTTTTTTTCAACAACCTCTTCTTCAAGCTCAAAGTCATTAAAAAAGAAGTGAAGCACTCCCGCGACAAAGGCTGAAACAAAGGCAGCGATTGGACGAATGATGGTCATTGGTATGTCCATCATGGCGTAAGTCATGGCGATTGAATCCACTCCACTTTCTGGAGTCGCAATTAAAAAACTAGAAGTCGCCCCATTACTAGCGCCGCTTTTTCTAATGGTCACAGCAGCTGGGATAACCCCGCAACTACAAAGAGGAAGAGGAATCCCTAATATGGCCGCTTTAAAAACGGCACCAATAGAATTTCCTCCAAGAATAGATTTGATTTTATCCACCGTAATATAGGCGTGAATAATCCCTGCCACCGCAAGTCCTAATAACAAGACCGGCGAAGAGAGCACCATAAATTTCCAAAGCGAGTTTATAAATTCCATATTTGTCTTCCACCATCTTCCCAATTAAACTTAGGGTCGATGCTTTTTATCATACTATCCTTAACGGGATTCTTTGTCGGCCTTCTGTCAGCTTTTTTCGGCGTAGGAGGCGGTGTTTTAATAGTCCCTGTTTTATACGGACTATTCCCAGATGTCCCACCTTCAGTCGTCATTGGCACATCTCTTTCCGTTATCTTCTTCAATTCCATTGTTAACACATATAATTTTAGACGTTTAGGAAGAAAAACAAGATTTGATTGGGGCGCACTCCTCGCTTTGGGAATGATGCTCGGGGTCCTTTCCTCCTCATTCATAGTGCAGCATATTAACCCAAAAACAGTCCGCCTCATCTTCGCCCTAGTCCTTATTCTCACTGGAATCAGGACCCTTTTCTTCAAGGCAAACTCAAGCACCTCTGGCGAAATAAAAGACGTAAACCTCCTTAAATCGGCCACCATTCTCCTCACGGGACTGGCCGGTGGGCTTATCGCTGGTATGACGGGTCTCGGGGGCGGCATTGTCATGGTTCCTCTCCTTCTTACAGTCCATAAATTTCCTTTGCCCTATGTTCCGGTTTACTCAAATCTCGCCATGATCGGTGGCACTCTTGTGGGTATGATCAGATACGCTCAAATTTCCTCACCGGAGGTCATCACAAATGGCATTCTAAGTGGAACCCAGCTCGGTTCAGTACAGCTGGCCGTGGCGGGCCTAATTTTTATCGGCTCATCCTTCTCTAGCAAGCTTGGGGCAAAACTAAGTCAAAAGGTTTCTAGAACCACCTCCCAAAGACTTTTTGTGTTGCTGCTAATTGTCATGTCTGGAAGAATTCTTTATTCAATCTACAGATAATTTCGTTTTCTCTTGACTGAAATACTCCCGCACATTTATATTCATTGAACTTAATACGCGGGGGCGTAGTTAAGTTGGTTATAACGCCGGCCTGTCACGCCGGAGGCCGAGGGTTCGAGTCCCTTCGCTCCCGCCATTAAAATTCTAGTTTTATTACTCTTCGGAGTTCTAAGATATCTAAAAGCAGAATTTAACCCATTCTGCTTTTTTTTTGCCTAAAACTTTTTCGTCTTTGTTCCAACTTGTTCCAACCGTTCCAACTTTATTTTTGAAATCTGATCTTGAACCTTATTCAAAGCTCTTAAACTTAGTTCCGTTGGTGCAGAATCCGTATAGGTCTTTTCAACAACCTCACGGCTTTTCCAGCCCCCTACAGCTTGAGCTGCATCCAATCCCATAGATTGCCTGACAATATTTGCCATGGCCTTTCTGAGGATGTGAGTGCCCTTAAACTCAGGAAACAAGCCGGCATTCTTCAATGCTTTGTTGTACCTGTACTGTATTTGCCTAAAACCGAGAGGTTGTCCTTTTAGATGAAAAACAAAGTCCAGTCTTTCGCCATTAGATTCTCTGAAATAGCTACAGTCATCTGAGTTTCGCTCTTTTAACCTTCTAGTTAAGACTTGGAACATTTCATCCGTTATTGGAACAATCCTTTCCTGACCATTTTTGGGAATTTCCTTGAGGTACTCAAAGTTCTTTTCTGCCCCGAAAACGGCTACGTCAGAAACAGTTAAACAGCGTTTCTCAAGATCAACATTTCTCCATTGAAGACCTGCTGCTTCTTGAACACGACCTGCCATATAGAACTGAATCTTTGCAATATCCCGCCAAATTGTTACTTCAAAAGAATCCAGAAACAACATGACTTGCTCTAAAGTAAGCTTCTTAACCTTGGTCTTAAGTTTCTTTCGAACAACTCCCGCTTGGAAGTGTCTCTTAAGAATTGGAACGACAAAACGATAATCATAGTTTTCTCTGTACCAATTTAAGACGGCTCTCAAAGTCTGAAGCTCTTTATCAAAGCTAAGTCTTTTTATGCTTCCAACAATCTTCGCTTCTTTCACTTTCTTTATCATTACTTCATCAATCAACTCAGCATTGATATGAGTCATTTTGAAATCATAAAAGTCTGGAAAAAGACTCGAAGCTCTTTTTTTAGTATCTCGAACTGATTGTACTTCAATAGAAGGAAGATAGATGCGTTGATACAAATCCCACACTTCTTTAAAATTAAATCGAGTATCCACTCCATTCAATCGAACATCAGTTGTCTCTACTTTTTTCTGAGTCTCAACCAACGGGTTAAATGTACTTCTCCATTTTTTCGCTTCAGATATTTTAGAAAAAATACTTTGGTACATCTTTCCATTAATTGATTTTCTAGCTTGAAATTTACCAGTAGTGGAATCTTTTCGGATTCCAGGGTACTGGGTTGCTATAAATCTTTTACTCATTTTTCAGTCTCCTTGTAAGACCCACTCTTGGATCTCTTCAGGAATGAAAAATAAAAACTTACCCTTTTTTATTTTGGGTATCTCATCGTTGCTGCAAAGATTGTACACATGCCCTACAGAGCACTGTAAAAAAATTGCGACATCATTAATCCGCCATATTCGTTTGTTAAAGATCGAATCCCCTAAGGAATTGTCCCTAACATAGCCCGAGTCTAACGAGTTCTCAACCATTCTGGTCTCCTTACAGCCACACTTAAACGTGTCATTAAGGTATGGCTGAAATTATCAATACTTGAAGTTCACTTAATCACATTGTTTTTGATTTCATCGTGACACGCTTTTAACTAATTCTTTTATTCCTAAGGCAACCATTGCATAGAAGTCAGATTGAACTCAATCCTGAAACCACAACATATTGTGTTTTCTTGCGTCATCTATGTGACGTTACACTATAAGTTGTGTACCCCTGCCAAGCTATCTACTTGAATTTTTTCAAAATGCTTTCATTTAAGAACATCAATAAAGTTAAAAAGAACTCATCAAAGTTGGAATTAGTTATCTGTCTTAATAAAAACTTAGACTTAGTTAACCTCAAAATTTTTTTGTAACTTAGACCGTGAACTTTTTCCATACTCGCTGTCGGTCCCTTGTGAAATTTCTTTGACCTGCTAGCCTGAAAAAAGATTTCATCAATCTTGATCATTAAGTTCTTTTATTCCTTTTGAACATTGATCAAAGATCATCAGTTATTCAAACCGTCTTTGATCATTTTAGCAGGTGCTTTTAAGTACCTTTTTTAAAGGAAACACCAATATGGAAATTTCATTAAGTAATTCAGCTACTTCTCGAGAAAAAATCTCCATACCCACTGTGACCCCTCCCGCTCCACGATCTTGGAAGGGGTCACAGTGGGTATGGAGAGGGAGAAGAAGAGATGAAGAGAGAGTGAGTGAGAGTAGTGTAGTAAGTAAGTTAAGTGAGAGAGAGGTAGGAGTATTAGAGTATATAAATTATTTTGGAAGGGTTGATGCGGAGTTTTTGCGGAATATTTTTTTTAAAGACGGAACAATAGCTGGCGCAAAAGTAAGGCTCAGAAGAGTCCTAAAAAGTCTCAAAGAGAAGCAATTGGTCGTCGAGTCAGTATGGCTGAGGGGTCGCAAAGTATATGCTTTAAAGAACTCAGCGAAGCTCAAAAAATGTCTCAAGTTGCTTCAAATCGAGTACCAAGGGCCCAGAAGTTTTACTCACTCCCAGATGGATCATGACCTTTTAGTATGTAGAGCATTTGAACTCTGGATGGAGAAGCTTGGCCAAAAACTCCCATTTTTTGCCACAGAAAGAATGCTAAAGAGGTCAAACTTTCACTTCGAGGGTTCCTTACCTGATCTGGTTTTTTCATCAGATCCTGAATTAAAGAGACACTATATTGTCGAAATTGAGACGTCTTTGAAGTCCGTCTTTCGTTATGAAAGAAAGATTTTGGACTTCTATGAATCAAATCGATGCCTAAATCTAGTCTTCTACTGTCTTAATTCAAACATTAAAAAACGTATTAGCAGAGCGTCTAAAGTAATAGCTCAAGACCAAAACTGGTTAAAAATAAGAAGCATGGAGGTGCTGAATGAAAAATAAAAACGGACAAGAAAATGACGAAATCAGCGAACTTTTAGAAGGTGTAGCGGTATCTCTAAAAGATCTTTTCACTATAATACTACCGGACTACTGGAGAAGGCATGGTGCTTTCCTAGGATGGCGATTAGGACTACCGTCTGTCTTTGTTTTAGGGTTTACCCTAATATGTTTAGCCTTGGTGTACCTTTCTTACCTAGAGCAATTCGAAAGCACCAAAATTTGGACCAAGGTACTCCCCTTAGGAATCGCTTTTTTTGATTCTATCGGTGTATCTGTTTCGTATTATTGGCTATACCTATCAGGCACATTATTTTCATTTTTCGTCTTAGCCTACCTTTCCCCACTGTTAGTTTTCACGTTCTATTATTGGTTTACATCTGATTCCGATTCTAAAGGAACTAATACAATAGAATGGCTCGGTAGAGGACTGAAACTAACAAAGAATGGCCCTAACTTTGGTCAAAAAAAGGTAAGGAATTCTCTTGGAAGCAACAATCAGCTAATCATAGGACAACCTGGAAAGGGTAAATCCGACTCCGTATTATTGCCTCAGATTAGAAAAGCTATATTTGATGGGGAGACAGTTTTTTCCTTAGACTTTAAAGGAGAAAAGACTGCATNAAACCATGTTGCAAACTTTTGTAGAGAGGCTGGGAGACTTGAAAATTTTTATTATTTATCTATCTCAGAAGACGATATCAATATTTCAAGGAAGATAAGTCTTTTTAAGGGTTCTGATCCAAATGTCTGCAAGGACGCCATAATTACTTCAACAGAGCATAGCGAGCCATACTATAAGAAGCTTGCAGAAGTCGAAATGATGAAGGTTTTTAAAAAGCTAGGAGATGACGCAACTATCTCAAAAGTACACAGTTCAATCCCTAACAAGAAAGACTTAATGGGAATAAAGAACGACCTAGAGAAGATAATGATGTCTAGCTTTGGTGCTTTATTTGACGATCCAAATGCTCCATCCTTTTCTGACCTTTATGATGAAAATGCTGTTGTACATATCTCTTTTAATAGCCAGAGTTATCCAGAAGCCTCTTTCCAACTTGGAAAAATCATACTTTCGGGAATCATGAATCTATCAAACAAAATACAATCTAAGATTCCTGAAGGATCAAGAAAGAAGTCGACGGTAGCGATTGACGAGTTCGGAACTTTTCTAAATGAACCATTTATAAGCTTTATCTCGAAGTGTAGGAGTTCAAAAATGAAGGCTTTACTTGCGACTCAATCATTTGCTGACTTAAAGAAAGATCGTCCCGAAATGCTGGATAGAATCCTAGATAATATCCCAAATATAGTGGTCCTTGGAACTACTTCTGAGACCTCTACGGAAGGGGCATCCAAACTCTTTGGTACAAAAACGTCTACAAAGTTAACATCCCAAGTTGAAGAAGGGCTCTTGGTGGGCAAAAAAGAGACTGGAATGCATAGTTTAAGAGAGGTTGAAGAATTTATCGTTCATCCCAATATGATCAGATCTCTCAAGAAAGGAAAAGGTTATATTCGAACCTCTGAGCCTAACGCTATTTTCGAAACAACATTTTCTGCTAAACATCTAAAAATGAGTCCTTTCGATTATGAATCTTTCAGAGAGAAAGAATTAGAAGACATTAAAAGATCAATTCCTTTTGAGGATTTACCAGAGCTCGAGAAGAAGGCCTTCTTAAATCGTTACCAAGATGGCTATGAAGTCTATAAGATGTGGAATGGATCCCCAGAAGCAACAAATGACAACGAGAAGAATGATCCAGACATCGACACCCTTATCTAAGCAAAAACCAATAGATTTGTTTTTGAATTAAGGCATAATAGACTGAAAGGAAAATAAACAGATGTTTAATAAACTTGAAGAACTACTCACGAAATTTTTAATCAACAAAGACGAAGATGACTTAAGGGCCTCGTACAAGTCATCTATTGTGATTTCGAAGTTAAGGTTTCCTTTTAAATATATTGAAGAAAATTTCAGGGTTCTAATAAAAAAAGGGATCATCTTTTTCATGATCCCTATTAGTATCTATATCTTTGCTATTTTCTCAAAAGAAGGGTCTCCTGTTTATAAGTTACTAGCAGACCCAAGTGGTAACCTTTTGGCAGAACTATATGGTGGATATTTCTTTTTATACATTGCTCTTATGATTCAAAAGCAGAACGATAAAAAACTTGATGCTCTTCACGAAGAGCTTGAATTCATCAAGCACAACCGAAGATATCAAAGGATGATGGATTTCTTAAAAGAGGAAACCCAGTACGATATTTCTTTAAAAAATCACTCTGAAAAAGATGGAACTCCTTTGACTTACAATATATCTCCCGCGAGAGATGAGAATGGTGAACCTGCTTTTGATGATGATGGTATCTCTAAGCGATACATTGTGAAGGTCAATAATATTAGTTTCAAAGAGGTAATAGAAGCAGAAAGACTGGAGTGTTATCTTAGCTCTCCGATTTCTACTGGTGAGTTTTACTTTGTAGGTTTCATTAAAGGAAACTGGGGATTTTATAATCTCGACTCTCGAAGGGGTCATATTCCTTTTTACTGGGCTGGAAAAAGTGGGGGTGTCAGGTCTGTCCCCACCGCAAATGGAATTATGAATGTTAAGGAAGGCTTCAAAGAGTTGGGTCAGTTTGTTTATGACCCACTTACCGGTGAAAAATCTAAGTCTGGCTCTCTCGCTAAAATCTATCAAGGGGATGATGGAAAGGTCTATATATCTCCTACCATGGAATCCAAACCTAAAAAAGTTTTCATTACCTATACAGAACAAGATTTTAAAAGAGAACTACCTTATATCAAAATCGAACATATTTTTGGTTACTTTGATTCAAGCTCCACACTTGAGAAGTTTAAAGAGTTGATAAGCTCTAACTTGACAGAACTAGGCATTGAATTAGAAGAATTAGATTGGTGGAAAGGAAAAGATATCTCGGGACTTTAATCCTTAAAATGAACCCCTTTTTCTTTTAACACATCACTAATTTCGCTTAACTCACGACTGCCAACCATTTTAGAAGTTATCAAACGTTTTCTCTTTCCATCATGAATATATAACCAGGTTGTGTTCATGACGTAATTTAAAAAAGCACTTTCAATTTCTGAATATTTTAATTCAACTTCAGGTTTTAAGATAATTGGTAGGAAAGGACTATCTCTATCGGGAACTAAAATAGAATTCTCTTTAACTACAACTAACTGCCCTTTATTTTTCATAACATTTAATGACTGGAAGAAAGTAACGAAAACAAAGTAGCTTAAAGTAATAAACCATAGAACTGTTAGGGCCTGAATTGTCCTAGTCGCAACTTCAAACTCAAGGAACAAAGGCTCAAAAATGAACTTTGCAAGAAGCGTAATCAAAACAAAGAAAAATAGAAGTATTAATAAACCAAGTCCACCACTTGCAGGATATGTTTTTTCCATTTTCAACCGTTCCTTTTCGTATCCAAGATAATCAAGTCCAGAGTACTCTACAACGAATCAAGCCTAAGACTTACGATTCTATGTAATTAATTTATATTGGCTTCTTTAAGCAGGTTTAAAATTTTCTTATTCTGATACATCTCAGCTATTCTTTGGAACTCAGGGTAAACGATATTGGTTATTCTAGCCCCACACCTACTTACAACGAAGCGAGGTAGTGCTTCATTCTTAATAGATTTGAACTCAACGCCATTATTTATAGCATATTTTAATAATTCCTCATTTTCATACACTACAGATAGGGCCAATATGTATCTAAGTAATTCTTTTCTTGGTTTCCTATCTAAGCCTAGCTTGTACTTTTCATTCACCTCTTTAACACTTGATTTAAATAAACTTGGCATAGAGAGTAGCTTTTTTTGTGCATTTCGACTTTTCGATCCTGTAATGAGCTCATAAAAAACTGGCTTCAAAATCGGAACATCCCCAGGTGGAGAGGCATTATCAATAGCATGACCAGAACCAGATACCGTTTTTCTATTCGCAGACTGAACAGCCTCTCTATAATGTAAATTGGTGGAACACTCATAGTAGTATTTTTTTGCCTTATCTTTATCAAAACCATCTTTCTTTTTTATTTTCGCCATTTGATTAGAGAATTCTTCTTTGGCAAAAATATTGTGAATAATTATTTTTTCATTTTTCGTATGGGATAAAATTATCATTCTTTCACAATTATATTTTTGGGTACTAATTCCCGCACCGCACGAAAAAGCAGTTTCAACTGGGGCCAAGAGTAGGCAAATTATAGAAAAAGTCAGTTTCATTATTTCTCCGGTTTCTGTTTCTTTTGGTTATTGTACCATCTAAACCCAATTTATTAACACTATCCTGCGTGACAGCAAGGATTAAGGCCCCCTTTGATAAGAAAAAGTTCAATTCTCAAACCATTATTATAAAAGTGTTCCAATCTTGTTCCAGTGAACGTCTGAAACACCATGAAAAACGATGAAATACCCTGAACATAAAAATTAGGTAAGCTCCTATAATCATTCCAAGTTGTTGTTAATATGGAGGTTTTGAAAAGGCCTTTTTGGACCCTTCGCTCCCGCCATTAAAATTCTAGTTTTATTACTCTTCGGAGTTCTAAGATATTAAAGCTCAGTTAACCCACTGAGCTTTTTTTTTGCCTTCTATCAAATTCATTCTTGATCAGACCGATTGGCAGCAGTGAATAGCTCCTTACAGATTCAAAATTCTATAATTTCAGAGCTGAAGGACAAAGTGCTTGAAGTTCAACAGTCTTCTCCTCAGAGCTGGGCATGTGATTCCATTTGTTTATGACTTTCACTCTCATGCAAACTCTTATCTTGCCAGATTTTTCAGTCAAAACTCGATAGTCATAATCCCTTGTGCCTTTTTCTAATGTTCCTCCACTCTTGGAAACACTATTTCTAACTCTTTTACCTAACTCGGTAGGCAAAAAGTTTTTATTTTCTGTCGTAGGAAGGCCGAGGTCTAACCTACTACCAAATCGAGAGCGTTCACCACCTAAGTTTGTTTGTTCAATTCTAAGAATTGGACTTCCGTATTTATCATCTGAACTTGATATAAAATCTGCATCTATATCAATTTCACTAACATTTCCCTTGAGAACCTTCTTCCCTTTTATAACTGCCCTTCCTTTACAGCCTGTCATTAGAATTTTAATTAAAGAGAGTTTTAAGGTTTGACCATCTTTAGTCCTATCCTCGCCTACAGCTTCGAGACAATCTTTCACTTCTTCTCTTATTAAGATAGTTTTACTGTCTTCCGGATAGTCTATTTTCTGTAAGGGCTTCTCCCTCACTTCATTAGGTTTTTTTTCTGGTCTAACTTCTTTTATAGATACAGAACTCTTTTCCTTTACATCATTCTTTTTCTCAAACAGATCTTCAAACTCGTGTTGAGATATTTCATAAACTTCCTCGGTCTCAGTATTACGGATGATAAAATATTTAGTTCTATTTTTTTGAATAAGCTGAAAGAGTCTTGCCTGAGGTGCTTTAACAAAAAACATTCCTAATATTTCGAACTCGGTACCTTTTGGAATTGAACCACGTTTCAAGTCCGTTCTAACAATGCTCTCAACAAAGCAATTGCTACAATACTTCTCTACTTCCGAAATGCCCCTGTCATGTTTATATGAGATATAATTACCAACCATTCCATAATGCCTCTCATTAGAATTCGCCTCATTAAATGGAAGTCTATTTCTTTTAAATGAAGCACTCCTGCCAGTTTTGACAATACTAATGTCTTTATATTTACCATCAACCGGAACAGTTTTAGAAACAGACCCGGAGCTTTTGCTAAACATGAAAACCACACCTATTGCCATTCCTAAAACAGCAATAGCTTTTCTTTTCCAGCTCACAGCTTTTACTTGTTTGCCTTCCGAGCTTTTATTACCTCTAAAAAAGTAAAAAACTATTAAATAAATATAGTAACCGACGTAGAATGCCAGACCTATAAAAAGCCCTGCAGGGACATATTGAACTAAGCTGGCTGCTATCAACACAAAATTAGCCGCACCACTATTAACGGGGTTAATTTTACTTTTAAGTATCGCTATACCAATAAAAATACTTGGAAATAGAAGCAATAACCCATAGCGATTTCCGAGATGAGTAAAACCTCCATACTCTTCTAGTAAGCTTAGGCTTAGAAATAAAGTTCCTGGAATAAGTAAAACAAGATAGGCGTATTTAAAATCTCTTGAATCCTCTTTTTTGGCAAAAAAGGAAAGTAAAAAGATTGGCAATACGGGAATAAGCATCAAAACTGAAAACATCATATTTAATCCCCGATTCTTTTTTTACAGGTACGTGGTTACTTTTGGAACTTTCAGTAGTTTATATCCTAAATGGTAACATGATTTTTAGAAATTAGACTTTAATGGCAACACCAGGTTTAAATTCCATCGGCACAGCTGAAATTTCATATTGAATAATAGAGTTTTTTGATCTTTTCTTTAAAAATTTTTGATTAAATGGATCGATATAGGAAAATATATCGAAAAAGGTTTGAAAGTGTCTCTAATCTGTTCCTAATAATGTTTATAAGTAGCCGTTTGCGCGAAAAGTAACCACGTACCTCTCGCTTTTCTTTCATTTTCTCATTAAGCTAGCCCCATGGAAATCAAAAATTATCACTTTCATCTTTATTATGCTTTAGAGGAATCAGAGATTGCTAAGGCAAGGGCGGTTCTTGAGGAGCTTGCCGTGGATAAGCCGGGTACGGAGATTGGGCGGATCTGGGAGAAGCCAGTGGGGCCTCATCCGGAGGGCTCTTGTCAGGTGAGCGTTTTGCGAGAAGACTTTTCTGAGATGATGGAATGGTTTTTAGAAAAGAGACAGGGCCTATCTTTGTTTATACATCCGAACACGGGAAATGATTTAGAGGATCATACGAAGCATACGATTTGGCTTGGGAAAGAATATTCTTTAAACACGGAAATGTTTGGATAGTTTTATGAAAAAGATCTTTGCTATGGGAGGCGGCGGCTTTTCCATGGAACCAGAAAATCCTTTATTAGATGAGTACGTTTTATCTCTAAGTGAGAAGGAGAAGCCAAAGATTTGTTTTCTTGGGACCGCTAGTGGAGATGCTGTTTCTTATATCGAGAAATTTCATGAAGGTTTTAAGAAACATCATTGTACGACGGGACATCTCTCTCTTTTTAAGCCTTTTACAGCGAATATAAAAAGTTTTCTTCTTAAGCAGGATATAATTTATGTGGGAGGAGGCAATACACGGAATATGCTAACTCTTTGGCGAGACTGGGGCGTTGATAAAATTCTTCGGGAAGCTTATGAAAACGGAACAGTTATGGCGGGTCTAAGTGCTGGCGCAATTTGCTGGTATGAGGAAGGCGTGACAGATTCAAGTGGAGTCGGTCTTGATAAGCTTGATTGTCTTGGTTTTTTAGAAGGAAGCAGCTGCCCTCATTATGATGGGGAAGAAAAAAGAAGACCTGAGTATAGTAGACTTTTATCTGAAGGGATGAAGCCTGGTATTGCCTGCGATGATTCCGTAGGTGTTTTATATGAGAATGAGAAGCTAGTGGAGGCAGTGACTTCCGTAACAGGAAAGGCCGCCTATAAGGTGACGGCCGATGCTGAGGAAAAGATTATTCCTAGATATCTTGGTTAATCGTTCCTGGGATGGCCATGTCTTTTAGGATGGCGCGCTCTTTTGGTTTGTAGAAGCTTTGAATGTACTTGTCGTTTCCTTGCATGGTTTCTACTTTTTCTAGGAAGATAACTTTTGTATCGTCAGTCATAAGATTGTAGAAATTTTCATAGTTGCTTTTCCCTCGAATGATTTTTCCAAGGTAGTTTTCAGAGATACTCCAAGGGTCTCTTAGCATTGAATGACTTGGCTTTTGCTCACCGATATAAAACCAGCTTTCTTCTACCCATTCTTCAGAGGGAGAAGAGCTGCAGAGCTGGAAGCGTTTTTTATTATGCTTTTGAACCGTGGAGCTATTTAACCAGCCACCACTTGATTCCTCATAGGGTTTTCCCTGGATAAGGACGCAGTTTTTAAGGTTGGCATTAAAGCCAAGTTTAATTTCATCCACGAAGAGGTTTCTACTTCTTGAGAATTGAGCGCGGGAAGTGGTTCCGGTGGTATGATCCCTTGACCACATTTTGGAAATATCCGCGTTGGCCCCAACTCCAAGGCTTAGGATTTTGAGGAAAGGAATTTCAATGCTTCCGCTAATACTTCCACCAAAGGAAATTCTCTTGGCCTTTGAGGTTCTACGGCTCTTTCCATCATAGACAAGAAAGCCAGTGCCGATGCTAATTTTATCGGTGCTGGTATAGAGTTTTTGAGTTTTGCCAATAATATTTTGAATATGCTTATGTTTTGTAATCAGTAGGTGCTTATCTGGATCTCTTAAGCAGTCTGAGTACTCAATAGGATGTGAATAAGAATCAAAAATAATGCCGCTTATCTTTTTCTTAGGATAAAAGCTTTCACATAGTTTTCTTTTTATTTGCAGATTAGCTTTTGAGCTAACAAGAGTTTCCGATTCTTTTTTTGAAAGGGTCGTCAAGGTTAAGATAGGTTCTTGCTTTAGCTGATTATCTTTTTGTAGGGCCTTAAAAAGCTCAGTAGTGCTTCCCTTCCAGTTAGATTCAAGTTCTTGGTTAGGATCATCGTTCTTAGCTATATGATCTAATTTTTGCGCAAGAAGAAGATTGCTAATATTTAGTTCTGATTGAACATCTAAGTTATTATTATGGGGTCTTAGTCCCACACTTAGTTGGTGAGAAGAAGCAAGAAAGTTTCCAGAGACCACTACGGACTGAAGATTGGTATCATCTGATAGTGGAGAGAGTTCAATAACGGCCACTGTTCTAGCTGAAGACTCTGCTAGATCTTCAAATCTAAAGGGAAGGTCAATTGAAGTGATTATTTTGTTATTCACCACTTCAACTTCTTTTTCAATTCCCGTGATGTACCGGTATTTCGAGGCAGACTCAGCCGTCAGTTCGGCGACTTCTTTATTGGCCCCAAGAACACCAATACGTAGGCGAAAGCGGCCTGTATAAATATCTTCGATAATTCTATTGGTAGAAAAGCTATGTCCCCTATCAATCTTAGGTCTCAATTCAATTAGGTATGACTTTGTTACAGAAAGATCTAAGAACTTATTAACTTTATAACCGTCTTCTCTATTGCCAAGAAAGGTATAGCGAACATTATCAATAAAGAGCTTGGCCTTCTCTCCAACTGGGTTTGATGGTGGCTCCCCTGCTCTAGAATCCCAACCGTGATTTCGTCCATTAACCCATGGGTTAATATAGATTTGTCTTTCTAAGACTTGAGAAGCGAGGGGGCCTTCAACGACCTTAACCACAAGCTTTCTTGGAATCCAGCGAATAGGCTGAAACTGATCGTACTCCGTATAAATATTTGCTCTAAGACAGCCTTTAAGATCCGTTTTATTGACAACTTCTTGAACGACTTCTCCGTCCTCATCAACGACTTTCATTTCAACGATCTGATTAGATAGGGAGTTCATATCTGCTTTATACTTAAAGCAGCCTATCCATTTTGAGATGACTTTTTTCTCTGTTCTAGAGTCATCGTGGGCTGAATCATAACCACCAAAATAGATAGTTAAGTCAGTCATATCAAAGTCAACCTTAAGCTCATCTTTAGCTGCCGTTTGAAAAGCATCTTCTGGTAATCTCTCTAGGGCCAGGTTTACAAAAGTGTCAGTATACAAATTAAAAGCGTACTCAATTTTGATCTCTTCCCTAGCACTTCCAAGTGAAACTAGTTTTTTAGAAAATCTAATGTATCGGTTTTCCATTGAAGAGCTCATGGGAGCCTTTTCACTCCAGTGTAAGCATCCGTTTGAGTCTGATTTTATTTGCTTTGTTCCTACGAGGAAATCCTGAAGCCTAATTGGTTCAAGAAGGACTGTTTCTTTAAGACAGGCCTTAACCAGAAATGACTTGTGAGTCGGTCTATTTATACTCTGAGAATTCTCATAGATTTTTTGAACTGAGGAGATGCTTAGATTATCTAAGATTATGGCTTGCGAGCTTGTCTCGTCGGCCTTCTCTTCTTCTACTTTTAATGAGCAAGAAGAGATTAAAAGAATAGTTAAAAGTATTGAGACTAGCTTATAAGAAGTCATAGCTCTTCCTTAAAGAGAGGTTCAAAATTGTCTCACTCTCTTGAAATGAATTTGAAATAATGGGTTTTGTAAAATAGGTATCAAGACCGTATTCAAGTTCAAGTTTCTTATTCTCGACCCTTAATCCAGCAGATACTCCCTTACGGTTAGTTTGTCCGGTAAATTTTGATGAATAATATGCAACGGTGGCATCCGCTTCATTTTTAAAAGTTTTTAACTTTAACTTAAACTGATTTTCAAAGGTCTTACTAGTAAGAACCGGTCCAACAATATAACCCGTAGATTTTCCCTTCGAGGCGTTTTGATTTATATGAGCTGCCGCTTCAGCTGATAGATTTAGATACTTAAAGTTTTTATAAGTTAAAACCAGGTCAGTATTTTGGCCTTTATAAGATTGCGTAAATTTATTATTTATAGGGCCAACTCCACTTACAGAGTTTCCAAGAAGACGGCTATTATAGGCAATTGTGGAATTGAGCTGATCAAAAGCGAATAGCCCCAGGCTAAACTCTAAAGAAAGAGCATCACCATTTCCAATGGCCCTTAACTTCTCATTAAAGAACCTGCTTGAGCCTTCATCTATACTCCCAAGCCTTTGAGAAAGAGAATGATTTGAGGGAATTGCTTGAATCATATCAAGCTCAAACATCCACTGCTTGTAGCTAAAAGAGAGAACTTCTCTTGCTCCTAAAAAGGGGGTGCTAGTTAAGAAAAGTGGATTATTATGATAACCCTGATTTAAAGCGCCAAGCTCTAGCTTCAAAAATTGAAATGGAATCAATTCAATAGCCCCATGCTTTAGATTTAAAGAGTTTTTAGGCCTAAAAGATCTTCCAGAAACATACTCGCTACTTTGACCTGTTTCTAAAGAGATCCCTCCATGAGCATTAATTCCGATGTATTGATTAAGCTTATGTTTAAAATCGAGATTTAAAGATAACCCAAAGATATTGGCCTTATTTAGCTCTCCTGAAACTTTTGAGCTATCGATTTTAAAAAGGCCAATTAGACTTTGCGGTCTTTCAGCAAAGCTAACTTGAATGGATGAAAAAATAAGTCCTAAAATAATGAAAGCTTTCACTTTCTACCCCAAAGTTAAGTCTTAGGACTTATTAACATGTGGTGAAAAAATTAGTTAAACCGTGTAAAAAACTGAAATCCCAGTTCGTTACCAGGAAATTTTCTCTCTTGGTGACGAAGGGAGTAAAAATGCTATTTAGTACTAACCTACTGTTTTTATGGAGGTAATTCCGAGTACTTTAGTAGAGCTTAAAACAGCTCCATTAAATTTATCGTATAATGAAGCTATCTTTAAAAGTTAGCTTTGGAGCTTAAATGCAAGAAATGAAAGTCGTTTTTTTAACGAGTTATGAAGTCACGATGTCAGTTATCTTCTCTATCATAACTATTTATCTATCAATCAAATTTTTAAATAAATTTGTCCTCTCTTCACCTGTTGAGGATTTTATACGAAGAAGACATCATGCCGGTTGTCTGATTAGTGCAACACTAATTTTAAGTGTGCTCTACTTAGTTCAAGGAAGTATTGAGCATTCGACATTAGCTCTCCAGAGTTTAGTTATTGCCCATAATGGTTTTAGTTTAAAGATTTTGGCCATAGCCCTCGTATATTTTCTAATATTTTATTTATTCACTTTCTTTTTAAGTTTCTTTGTCATCTTTGTTATTTCCATTATGTATCGGCGAATGATGAAAGAAATTGATTTTGATGATGAAGTCGACAACCATCATAATTTAGGTCTATCTGCCTTTTTATCCGTGACCCTTGTTGGGATCATTCTTTTTATAGAGAAACCAGTCAATCATTTGCTTAGTAGCATGGTCTTTCACGAGTGGCTTTATAAACTATGATTTTAAAGGTTTTTCTTTTTCTATTTTCTTTTTCTGCATTTGCAACACCATTGCAATACACAAAAAATGATGAAGTGGTCACTTCTATAGCTAAAGTGGGAGATAAAACTTATTTTAAGTTTGGCTTTAGAGATCACCGTGGAGCTTACGCCGAGTGGAGATGGGCCGATAAAACCGAAAGGCTTGAGTCAATATCTACCGCCTTTGGGCTCTATGGAAAAAATCCAGATAATTATCAGTACTTCCCTGAAGAACTTCCCCCAGCTCTTTTTAAGGAACATTATCTTTTAGGGGCTATGCCCGATTACAGCGCCATTGTTTCGTACTATTACTCAACAGTGACGGAGCTTTATAAAAGCTGGAAAAGATTTGTACTTCGAGAGAACTTATCCGTAAGACAGTCAGTAGAAGTTCTCCTTCTTTTCTTTCAAGACTTTCCTTATGGAATTCCCCCGGGCTCCTACAATAATCGGATGATTTCTGGGCTTTTTGTTCCCTCTCTTGTTATTAGCAATGGCTGGGCAGATTGCGATTCAAAGTCTCTTATGATGGCCACGGTTTTGGCCCATGATGAGTTTTTTAGAGATAAGCTGGCGATGATCTTAGTTCCTGGGCATGCCTTACTTGGAGTTAGCCTAAGGCCTCAGGCTTATGATGAAACCTATTCCCATAGAGGAAAGAAATATATTGTTGCTGAAGCTACAGGCTTGGCGAGAACTCCGCTTGGAAGGAAGAACTCACCCTATAAAAAAGTTTTAAGTATTGAGCCTATCGTAGCTACAGGCATCCCAAGTATTTCTTTAGATGAAAGTTCAGACAGTTCTAATAATGCCCCTACTGCTAAAACCGCACTTCAGGCCCTCACCCAATCAGATTGTACTGATGGGGCGATTCTCGTGGATTATAAGTCGGTAACAAAGGGTGTACGAGTTCAGATGTGCCAGGTTAAAGAAAATGGTGAGTACGTCAAACATGGTCCTGAAATCATCTTTAACGAGAGTGGACTTCCCCAAAACAAAGCTATTTACGACAAAGGCCGCTTTGTTCAATAATTAAATTTTAAAATCTTCACAGGCTTTTAGATCTTCGGAGTTTTTAAGTTTTGCCTTACAGCTTAAGAAAGCATAGCCCCTGGCATAAGAGAGTTGTTTCTTTATTTTTTTGGCCCGTTCATCGGCCTTGGCTTTATGGCAAGCGATGGTGTTTTCACTACAAGAGGCATCGGTTTTCTTATAGTTCTTATTAAAAAAAGCTATGGCCGCCTTTTGAGCGTCAGTTCCACTTTCCCCATACTTTTTAAGACAGCTGGAGACTGTTTCATTAAGAATTTCATAGCTTGAGTTAGACCTCGCCCCCAGGCCTCTAGGTTTACCTGAGTCTGAAAGCCTTTTTTGTAAATAGCCCTTTGCTCTTTTACTTGGGTAAACTTTATGATCTCTTTTAATTTGTAATAGATCTTTTAAATCAATACCTACAACTTTATTTCTAGAGCTGGCTGAGCAGTTTCTTATTTTTCGTTCGTCGGAATAGAGAGAATGACATAAGGTTTTCCCCATTTTCTCCGCTAAATCAGAATTACTAATTGAGCTTCTTGTGCGAGGACCAGTCTTTAGACCACAGCGAAGTCCTTTTCTTAAGTCTTCATGATTCATTAATTTGGATTCTTCCATAGCAAGAGGTGTGATTTTATCAAACTCTGCCGCATCTTCTTCAATAAGCTCTTCTAAGTTTTGCTTTAGGGCTTCAGAGTCCGGTAGACTTGCGGCTTCAACACCAGCGGCCTTGGCAAGCTCTGACTTATCTACACCAGCATCAATTCTAAGTTTTGAAACAATTTTATTAAGAACACCGATTTCGGCTCCTCTAAGCTCGGCCAGGACGGCCACATACTCCTGGCAAAGGGGAGCATACTTTTTGCTAGTATGTTTACTATAGCCTGAATAGTTAACCTGCTCTTCATCGCCGCAACCAGAGATCTGATTGGTATCATTATAAATTTTCTGAAGAAGAGTTTTACCGTCTTTGTAATCAATATTGACGAGGCTTACCTCTTGATTGACTAGCATATCTAAATGTAGGTCAGCTAAGCTTTGCCCCTTAGATTGCTTCATCTTCTCAAAGGTCTCATGAATATATTCAGTACTAGCGGAGTTATGACTGCTTGTCGAAGTTAGAACACAACCTAGACCTTTAAACACATTGGTCGACGCTCCACTTTTACAAGAGTGATCAATAATTGCAAGTTTTGGTTTATCACAACTTGAATCTTTGGCCCGCTGCTTTTTTAAAAAGCTGGCAAGGTTATCAACATAGATTCTTTTTCCACCATAACTTCCTTCTCCAGTTTTCTCAACTCCATTGATTGAGTGCCTTGGAATAGATTTTTTTGTTTTAGGATCAGTTCCATTTCGGGAGCCATGGGCCACAAAATTTATCATCAATTGTGAGGGTCTATCATGGCAGGGTTTTTCATAAACCGCAGCAATAGACTTTTTTAAGTTCTCTTCAGTAAAAGGTCTCGTATAACTTTTTGTAGACTTGGAAAATTCTTTTGCCTTTGCTTCATTTCCAAAAAGGCTTCTTACTTTATAGCCTGCTTCCTTCAAAGAATTATGAGCGCGAATATTTTGTGCTTTAACAAATTCTTTTCCGCCCTCATGATCGGCGCCAACGGTTATGGCCCACTTATCTTGAGCAAAGCTCGTGCTAGCTAAAAGAAAAAATAAGGAGACTAGAACTATTTGCAAATTTTCTCCTTCTTAAGACTTAGCCCCGCCTTTTTAATGGCCCTTAGCTGCTGAATCGGGGCAGAGAGAACAGAAGCTTTTAAGGGTTTTTCGAGACTATGAATCCCGATATTTACCATTATATCCTGACCACTAAAGTAAGAGATATTCTTTAAAGGAGGAATCAAAGATACTAATAATTTCGACTGTTTAGAGCTAGCGATAACCAGCTCACAAGGACCTGCCCCCTGGCAAGAAATCGACCCAAAGGCCTGATATTCCCCGCATTTACTTAGCTTTTGATCAGGATCAAAAGACTCAGCATTAAAGGAAAATAGTAGTAAAAACAGTATCTTCACATAGTCTTATCGGCGACTTTAGAAGGAAATCTGAATCTTTAGACCCTTTTTCTTTCTCTCATGGAGATAGTCAAAGTTTGAAATTTCAGCGGTCCAATTTACTCTTTGGCAAAAATCATAGAGAGACTTAAGGCCAAGACCATGCCCTAAGTCTTTTGTGCTAGAGAAGTCTCCCCCCTTAAAGGCCAATAATTGCTCAGGGGATAAACCGCCGCCATTATCTTTAACCAGAAGAAAATTTTCTCGAAGCTCCACCATAATTTTATCTGCAGAGGCCTCAATAGAATTTTTAAAGAGGTTTATAAGTAATCTCTCAAAGGAGCTAGCTGAGATCTCTTTTACTGGGTCCCTTTGCTTAATAAACTCCGTTTCTACTGGGTAATTCTCACAATAGGTAAGTGCCTTTTGAATGCACTCTCCTAAATGAACTTCAGAGACCTCTTCCCCTTCCATGGCCTCCTTACAAATTGTTGTCACCTTAGAGATACTTGCTTCAAGTTTACGGCTTAATTGAACTGCTGACTTCTTACTAGCGTTCGGGCTAAAGAGTTCCTTGATAAGCTCATTCACAACCATTTTAATCACCATCATTTGGTTATTAATATCGTGAGCCAGTATCTTAATATCTGTTTCCATAAACATCCCTTTTTCTCTCTAAAAACATGGTAAAGCATATATGTAAAATTACATATAGTTAAGATTTTTCCGTCCATCGCAATCATAAGCACCTAAAATCACGTTAAATTTAATCTCAAGTTCTATCCCCTAGCTCCGAAAGGAGTAGCTCACAATGAGGTTTATAAATAATCAAGGAGAGCTTCCATGGCCTATATTTTAGAGAACGCAAAGGAGGCTGAACGCTTAGAGCTTCAAAAGAAGATTCAAGCCTATTCAATTGAGGAAGAGCTTAAAGAGGTTGATCTAAATAATAAAAATATTCTCGATGCTGGTTGTGGGGGCGGAGATGTCAGTCATTACTTAATAGCAAACTCCATTAACTCAAAAATATCAGGATGTGACTTTTCTGATATTAGGGTTGCCCACGCTAAAAAGAAAAACCCTAGCGGAAATTTCTTCAAGTCATCACTAGAAAAAATTGAAGCCAAAGATAATAGTTTTGATCTTATCGTCTGTCGTTATGTTTTTGAATATCTTCCAGATCCGACAAAAGTTTTAAAAGAATTTAAAAGAGTTTGTAAGCCTGGGGGGGAGATTATCGTAATAGATATAGATGGCGTTTTTAAAAACTTTCACACCTCTAACTTAGAGTTTAATAAAGATTTAAGCTATCTTGTCACCCAACTAAAAGTTGACCTAGAGGCCGGAAGAAAGATCTCTTCATTTTTTCATCTTGCCGGTATCTCACAGTTTGACTGCTCTATGAGCTCCTTTCACTTTAAAGGGGAAGAGCTCGAACTAGAAAAAGAAAATAGTGAGATGAGACTTAACGCAATTGAGCCAGAGCTTTTAAAAGCTTTTGGTGAAAAGAAATCTAAAGAATTTAGCAGGAATTACCTGCTCTTATTAGAACATAAAGCATCCGTCATGTTTTTTAACAAATTCATTGTAAGAGGTAGAGTATGATAAAAAACTTAAGAATCCTTGTTTTAGATAATCCTTTTGCCAGCTGGGACTCTCCTTTTGTAAGAGAGATGTTTAATAAAATAATTTTATTAAAGAAGTTAGGTTATCAATCTAGATTTCCACTTAATTATGCCCCTGTAGATAAAAGTGACTTTCATGGAACCCATTTAGCCTTTTGTCAGGAAAGAAATGGAGAGCTTTTTCCAATTACCGCTTATAGAGTAATCGAAAGAAGCAGATGCGAGAAGTATGGGATGCCCTTTAGTGGTGAAGTTTTATGTGACTCCACGGGAAGCCAAAATCATATTCAGGCCTTAAAAAATTTTGTTTCTAAATATAGTGATCTTAATATTGCTTATTCAAGCTCATTTACAATAGATCCAAATATTCCTAGAGAAGAGAGGAAGGAGGCCATCGACTTTCTCATACCTTTATTTGCCTACTCTCATATTCATTGGAAAATTGATAAATCACTTGCTCTTGGGTCTTGCCGAACTCATACGGATACCATGTATCACCAAATGGGTCTTTTACCCATAAAGCACGAAGGGCGTCCCCTTGAGCCTATTAATTTTCCTTGTTACGCTAACGAGAGATTTGAGGTTCAGGCCTGTGAAGAGCTAACTCCCTATTGTCTAGAACTGGCCAAAAAATATCTTTTTCTTTGGAAGGGACGAATTCAAATTAGTGACGCCTCAGTGGGTCACGATACCGTCGAAAATTATCTCATAAGTGCAGGAGCTACTTCCAAGATGAGCGCATGAAAGTTTTCTTACTGTGGCCGGATAAGTGTATCGATACTTAACAAGCTCCTCAAAGAAGCCTTGAATATTTTGACAAAAGTTAATATTGCCAAAATGTTTAACTTTAAAGAAATCTTTAACTTCTTCTTTAGTTTCATACTTAAAAATGATTTTATTCGGAGTTGCTGAAAGTATTTTATAATCCATATTTTTTTCAACAACGGTTGTGCAATATTCAATAAAATAGGAATAAGCTTCAGCGGGAGATTTGAATTGCTTTAACTCTTTATCAAATTTTGAACCTAAAAAGTTTTTACAATTAACATGTCCCACAATTTCAGAGCTTTTTGCAAAACTAAACTTCGTTAAGTCTTTAAAGACCGATTTAATAAACTCTGCTGAAACAAGTTTTGCCCCATCTTTAAAAACATCTTCATTTAACTGATACTTTCTTAGAATTTCTTTACGGCTTTGCTGATCAAGTAAACTTAAGGCCGACTCGATAGTCTTAATCCGAGTTCCTTGATTGCCAATTAGATTTTCCCTAATTTCTTCTCTTTCCCCAAGCAATTGCTTTCTCACAATTTTAGAGCAGACATTATTCTTACCAAGTTCTCTAAGGTCGATATTCAAAGTTTCAACAATTTTTTGTATATCCAGGACTGATAAGGATGTGATTTTAGAATCACCTTTGACCCGGCAAAGCTCATAAATATCTTTTCGGGATACTCCCATTTTAATAAGAAGATTATCAAAATTATTATTCAGTAATGTTAAATCGATATCCGCAAACATCAGGCCGACTGTATCAACTTAATAGAGACTTCATCACTTAAGGACTTACTCTTATTGATTGCAGGTTTTGCAATCAACGGGTCAAAACCAAAAACACTTGGAAGTTCAGAGAAGTATGCTTTCTTATAATCTATTAAGAAAGAGCCCATGTCTCCTTTTGCAAAATCAATTTCTTTAGCAAAGTCACGAACCTTAAACCCAATAGTCACTGCTCTTTCAGAGAAATCGATAATATTATGCTCAAAAGCTCCTTCATATTGAGGAGAATTATAGGAATAGGCCTTAATGATCTTTATGGGGGTCGGCTGTTTTTGATAAACTTTATAAAAAGAGCCGTGATACTCCATTGATTTAGTCTCTGCCACAAGACTTGGGATATCATCTTTTGAGATCAGCTCAGATTGAAGAGCTCTTTGCAAGAGATCAAAATAAATATGAAAGCTAATGCTCTCACTAGGGCACATATAGATTAAATCTTCTAAGTTAAATCTTTTCAAAAAAGTTTTTAATCCGTCGGCACTTTGTTTTTTGACAATCATTCTCATAAGAGGAATGACTTCTCTAACCACAGAATGATTATTATCTAAGTATTTTTCTTCAATCTTTAGTGGAACATCAAATTTTTTAGCAATGGCCCAATAGTTCACATGCCCACTTAATAAATCCTCATACTTTATTTCAAAGAATTTAGATAAGACAAAAATAGACTCTAGGCTTAAACTCTGAGTACCTTTTTCTAATCTAGAAATGGTGGCCTGATCTCTTTGTAGGATCTTGGCCATTTCGATTTGAGAAAGACCAGCGGTCTTTCTAAGTTTCTTAAAAATGAGTCCTAAGTTTTCAGTGTTCATCTAGTAACTCGTCTCCATAGTGAGGTTAATATTTTTAGAATTTGTTGATAGGAATTTTAAACAGGCCATATTGAATAGATCAGGAGCATCAAGATGAGTAAAATGACCAGCGCCTTCTACAAGCTCAACTTGAAAATCAATACAGTTTTCAACAAGGTAACCTTTATTAATTAGTTTCTCCTCTTTTCCATGAATAAAGAGTACCTGACCTGGAAATTTATCGAGCTCTAAAAATTCATCTTGATAAAGAAGTTTTGTAAATTCTTGAAAAAAGCCTTCTCTAAACTCATGATCGGTTTTTCTAAAGGCTTCTGAATACTCTAAGAAACCTTGGCTTGACCTTTGGGAGAAGCAACTTTCATATAGTTTTTGAAGTTCTTCTTCATTAAGTTCATTCTTAAAGAGAAGTGCAGAACTTGGATTAGGAGCGAACATCTTCTCCATTACGGGAGGATTAGTCATTGGGGGAGTTCCCCATAAAATCAATCTTTGAGCTGAAATAGAGTTCATCGTCTGAAGACAAATATGCCCACCAAGAGAATGGCCCATTAAAGTATGAACTTCTAAATCCAAAGCCCTGATAAAACTTAAAAGAAATTCCTTAAATAAACTTAGAGAATACTTTGAGTTTTTTAGAGCCTCTGTCCCACCGTGACCTGGTAGATCTACAGCAATCAAATGATATGAGTTCTTCAAACTTGAAGCTTGTTTTTTAAAAGTTTCCTTTGAAGATGAGTTGCCGTGAATAAAAAGTATTGTAGGTAAGCTTTTATCACCCACTTCAAGATAGGCCGTCTTTAGGCTCTCTTTAGGTAAATCGATAGCTATGTAATTTTGCATAAAACCCCCGAAGAAACCATAGCACCAACCCCGTATCCGTCAAAGACGCTGAGCGCATTACGAATACTTAGAACTAAAGTGATTCAAAACAATGGCCCCGCAGCTTCCCACATTTAGAGAATTCTTTTTTCCAGATAATGGGATTATGACGAGCTCATCGGTTTTACGAAGGACTGGCTCTCCAAGCCCATAGCGCTCATTTCCAAGAACGAGGGCACATGGAAACTTAGGCTCTACATCTAGTAGAGCGGTGGCATTTTTTTCAGTTTCAAGAGCGTAAGAAAAAACCCCTTTTTCTTTTAAACTCATAAGGCATTCCAAACTATTTTCCCAATAAGTCCAATTGGTCCAGTTCTCAGTTCCAAGGGCCGACTTAGCGACCTTCGAGTTTTCAGGAGTTGGTGTATAACCACAAAGATGAATATGCTCCACCCCAAGGGCCTCTGCGGTTCTAAACAAACTCCCCACATTAAAAGCACTACGAAGATTATCTAAGACGAGGTGAATTGGAAGCTTTTCCCCTGAAGTCTCTGTATCTTTTGTTGAGACGAGGAAGTCTGAATCTTTTAAATCTATTTTTAATTCCCTCTCAAGATGCATTAACCATCTTTGTAAGTCACTTGCACTTAAAAGCTCTATCTCTAAAAGGGCCTTTGCTTGCTCTACAATATACTTATCTTCGTGACCTAATAGAGTTGTTAAATAAGTTGAAATTGATTTTAGTGCCGCGGTTTTCTCGGACTCATTGGAAAAATGCTGTTCAAGCTGACGACCTATTCTCCAAAGGGTGTCGAGACATTGCTTACGACCAAAAGAAAGAAATGTTGCTGAGGGAATGTTAAAAGCCATATGGGACTTCTTGTAGCAATATTCGGGCAACTTTGCTAAAAAAAACACTCGCATATTCAGTGGAGTAACCATATGCAGCATAAACGTCATCTTATTACAGCGGCCTTGCCCTATGCTAACGGGCCTATTCATTTTGGACATCTCGTTGGTGCCTACCTTCCCTCGGACGTTTACAACCGTCATAGAAGATTGCAAGGAGAGAAAACTCTCTTTATCTGCGGAAGTGATGAGCACGGTGTGGCCATTATGCTTAATGCGAAAAAGGCAGGTGAGGATTATCAATCTTATGTAAATAAGTGGCATGCTGATCACGCCCAGGTATTTAAAGAATACGGAGTCGAGTTTGATTTCTTCGGACAGACTTCTGCAGAGTACCACGCGGAAGAAACTATAAAATGGTTTAAAGATTTACATGAAAAAGGTTTTATTGAACCAAGAGATGGTCAACAACTTTACTGTAATGACTGTCATAATCACCTACCCGATCGTTTTGTAGAAGGTACTTGTTATAAATGTGATTACGAAAATGCCCGCGGGGACGAATGTCCTAATTGCGGTGAATTTATTGATCCGGTTAAACTTACAAATACTGTTTGCAAAATTTGCTCTAGCCAAAATATTGAGGAAGTTACCGTCACTCAATATTATATCCTCTTATCTAAGTATCATAACGAGTACCGAAAGTGGTTCGAAACCAAAAAAGATATTTGGAGAAAAACCGTTTATCCTTATGTAAATAGTCTTACAGAAGAAAATCTTCACGACAGAGCAATCACCAGAGATATTGATTGGGGAATTGATGTTCCTCTACCAAATACGGAAGGTAAAAAATTATATGTTTGGTTTGACGCTCCAATTGGATATGTTTCGAACACCAAGAAGTACCTAGAAGAAACTGGTTCAGATGAGCACTACCTTAAAGATTGGTGGCAAAATGAAGATGTTGAATTAACTCACTTTATTGGAAAAGATAATATTATTTTTCATGCAGTTATCTTCCCAACCATGAGTATGGCTTCAGGACAGGCGAAGCCAGCGGATCAAGTTCCTGCAAATCAGTTTTTAAACCTTGAAGGTAAACAATTTTCAAAATCGACGGGGCATTATGTTGATGCTCATGAGGCCATGAAAGACTTTGGTCAAACGGCCCTAAGATATTATCTTCTTTCGATTTTACCAGAAACCACTGACTCAAGTTTTAGCTGGGATCAAATGCAAGCGAAGGTTAATAATGAGCTCGCCAATAATATTGGAAACTTTTTAAACCGATGTTTGAAGTTTACCCAAAAGAACTGGGAAGAAGGAATGCCTGCTGAATACTTTAATGGCTTCTCAAACTCTGAACATGGAAAAGAACTTTCGGAAGATGTAAAAGAGCTTAATCAGCTTCTTGATTCCTATGCCATAAAAAAAGGAATTGAGAAGGTAATGAATATAGGTCAAAAGGCGAATAACTTCTTTTCAGACAATGCTCCTTGGGCGCAAATAAAAGAAGATAAAGATGCTGCAGGAAAAACCTTGGCCCACTCTTCTATCTACGCTCTGGTCCTTGGATCAATTTTAGAGCCTTTTTTACCTGAGCTTTCATCAAAAATTTTAAATCACTTCAAATCGATTTCTAGTGATGAGCTTAAAAAAGGAATTTATTCTGGTGATTTATCTGGATTAGAAAATGCCTTTTCTAAAGGACTTGTTTTAACGGAAAAAGTAGAGGCCTTAGTTCCTAAAATTGAAGATGATTTAATTAAAAAGATGTACGAAAGTTTAGGTTTAGAAAAGTCTTAATCAAATCCGGGTAGGAATGCTTTTTTTAGAGCGTCAGTTATCCTTGGAAAGAGCTCTGGATTCCACTTTGAGCCCTTTCCGTTTTCGACCATCTTAATAGCCTTTTCCCATCTTTTTACATCTGGTTGGGCCCTGTTTTTTATAAGAAAATTATCGATTTCATTGGCAATACTTAAGATGGGAGTATATTCGTAAATATCGTGCTCTCGAATTCCTCGCGGATATCCGCTTCCATTCCAGTACTCATGATGCTCTAAAATCATTTTATAGACTTGTTCAGGGACCCCATCCGATTTTTCAATGATTTTAATTGAAGCCTCTGGGTGAGCATTCATTAGTCTTTCATAATTGGCATCACTTGGGTTCTCAACAATATGCGGAGGAATTTTAACTTTCCCATAATCGTGTAAAAGAGAGGCCATATAAAGATTATCTAATGCGTACTTGCTTCCAATTCCGCTTATCATTCCAATAAAGACCGCTAAATTAGCAACATTTGAAGAATGGGCTGCTAATGTTTCGTTTCGTTTTAATAAAGCTGAAAGAGCTTTTTTAAAGTTTTCTTGCTCACTTGCTTTTTGGACAAAGTCATCAGCAAAACTTCTTAGTTTTTCTACTCTTTCCTGTGTAAGAACTTGATCCGAGAAAACATCATAAAGCTCTTCCTCTAATTCAAAGGCCTCTTCAATAATCTCTTTGGCATCCTCACCGGCCTCTTCAATTAGTTCTTCTCTAAAAGTCTGCCTAACAGTTAAACACCAATCCATGACTCGGTCATAGTCTTCATCTTTTACATAAACACTCTTCACATTTTTATTTAAAAACAGATCATACTTATCAATATGAATTGAATCCCCTGCATGTAAATACTGGATATATTTATCATTGATGTATAGAAAGAGATCCGCCGGCAGATCACTCTCCGGATCAATCATCTTTAAAGGAACTTCTTGGTATTCTTCAGACATAAGATTATTTTAACATCTCTCGGTAGTAGAAGGGAAAGAAATCATTTAAAATGATAGCGCATGACTAAAATATACGGTTTTTCATTTCTTAAAGATGGGGTGCGATTCGACTATCCTTTTGTTGAGGCTTTCACCTCTTTGGCGGGAGTAGCTGAAGAAATTTATATCGCCCTAGGACAAAATGACGATGGGACCAAAGCTATTTTAGAAAAGCTTCCAACTATTAAAATTATTGATACAGTCTGGGATATGTCTAGAATGGGGCAAGGTGGACTTATTTTTTCTGAGCAAACTAATATCGCTCTTGAAAAACTTAGGGAAGACCACGGCCATGAAGAATCCGCATGGGGAATCTATCTTCAGTCAGACGAAGTTATTCATGAAAACTCCTACGAAAAGTTAAGAGAGGATATCAAAAAGGCCGATGCACAGGGATGCGACGCCATTAGCTTTCGCTATTTTCATTTTTGGCAAAGCCATTATTCCATCGCCATAAATAAGCGCTGGTACCCAGTAGAAATAAGAGCGGTTAAATTAAATTCCAAAGTTCTTAACCATGGCGATGCACAGGGCTTCTCTGGCTTTAGCAAGGTCTATGAAAGCGACGTGTATATTCATCACTATGGTCATGTTAGGGATGAAGAGAAACGGCAAGAGAAACAAAAATTTTTAATCAAATCCATAAGGGCCTCTGAGAAGTTTCAAAAATATTTTAAAAGAGAACAGCGTGCGTTTGCGGAAACTAAAACACTTCCGTTACTTTTGAACCATCCTGCCGTTATGAAAGACAGAATTGAAAGAATGGGCGAAAGCTTTTCTAAAAGCCCCTCTCCAAAGGTCTATATCGTAGGAAACAAAGATAACTTTAAAGAAGAGACCTTAAAAAAAATCAATGCCCTCGAAGTTAATTGGGTAGATAAGCTCAGCTTGGTTCCTAAAGAGTTTAAGAAAGATGCGATTATTTTGGAGCCAGGGCTTTTGGATAAACTTTTATCAAGGTCTAAGGTTCCTGACTCTATGGAATCAAAATTGGCGAGAAAATGGGATAAGGACACATTTCTATTGCTGAAATTGTCTGAAAAAGGAGTTTCCTTTAAATAAGAAATAGACCCCTATCCCATCTTTTTTAAAATAAGCTTTAAAAGAACTTCAGGGTCTAGATCGGGGTGCAGCCGAGTCAAAACTTCCATCTTTTCTTCTAGGTCGTGAATCTCTTTTAAGAGAGATTTACAATTGCGTACTACCATATTGCCCCCTGTTTGATATGTCAAACTTTAGTTATATAATACATACTATCGGCTTTTTCTCAAGGAGATTTAGCCTTTTTTGATAAAAATCAGCTTCTAAACCACTGATTGACGCAATCCTCTTGTAGTGGAATCACCCATTTGGTAGAAATGCGCATCACACAATCAGGGAGATTGAAATGAAGTTGTCCTTAGGACTTCTAGGCCTTATCTGGCTTTCTTCGGCCTTTGCCGGTGAATGGGTTAATGCCAATTCTAGATTAAAAACTTCTGATCCAATTGCAGAGGTTTGCTCGGAACTTGTTCTGGCGAATCAAACTCCAATTATTATTGATACCCAACAATGTATAAACCGAGGAAAGTTTAGAGTTGTTGAAAAATACATTACCGATTTTGAAGGCAAAGAAATTATCACGCTGATGCGCCTAAGAGTTGTCGTCGGCGCTCTTCAGTGTCGCTCTAAATTAAGAAAACAATTCAAAACAATGGTGGTCGACTTCACTGGAGAAATCACTGTAAAAGAGGCCAGCTGGAAAGTTGTTTCTGTCACAGACTGCAAATCTAAAGTCGATTATAGAATTCTTGAAGCAAGACCTGGACATAGAAATGTAAAATATATCTCTAAGGCCAGATTCAACAAGCTTCCTAAAGAAGTTAGAGAAAATATCAAAGCCACCGACCTTTCTTCGGAGCTTGGCGATGGTTACTACGACTATCTTAAAACAACTTATTATTTAATTGTAGCCGAATCAAAGCTTATTGGTTTCTTAGAAAAAAGTAGACTTCAGTACCGTGATACAACAGATAAAATAACTGCTCTTGTTAGATATAATGTTAAGGGAGAGCGAATAGGCGAGATTGAAGTTTATTAAGCTCTTTTATTTAGTTGAGCAGTAAATCGTTATAGGCATATGATCACTTAAGAGTTCTTGCTGTACCTTGTAGTAGGTAGCATTTTTAAGCTGAGAAGAGAATAGGCGGCTTTCGTAGGCCTTAACCCTCGCTTCATACTGATAATCATCCCACTGAATCTTTCCATTCTTAATCGTTTTAAGACTTTTTAAATATCTTTTAAACTCTGAAATTCTTTTGGTTTTCTTAGTCTTAGCTGTAGAGCTTTGAGACATAGTATTCTTTTTTCGAATGATATAATTTGATTCAATATACTTCCAAGTATTCCCAGTGTAGGTATTAAATCTTCCAACTCTTGCCTTTCCACTTTTACCGATACATTCCTTAGTTTCAGATGGATCTAAGACAAAATGGTCGTAAGAAGAGCTAAGTCCTTTTGTTAAACGCCCCTTATCACTTCTTAGGAGGGTCACGGTTGAGGCTTCATTTTGATAAAGTTTTCCACCAGGGAAATTCTCTAAGATTTCATTCCAAAACTTAACTTTCGGAGTCAAATTAAAATCCGCTGCAAAAATAATGTCCTGCTCTTTATAGTAATATCTTAAGTTCTCCATAAACTCTAAAGTTACAGCTGCTTCAGCAAAACGAGCATAAGTTTCTTTAGTAACCCCTGTTCCAAGGTTTGTATAAGTCGAAACATTAAAAGCCGATTTTAAGATTTTTCTCATCGTAGCTTTATCTTTTGGTGAACCAAAAATTGTATGACTACCTAGAAGTGAGAAAGTAAAATTTCCGGATTCAAAAGAAGCTAAGAAGGGTCTTCTAGAAAAAACATGAGTCGTCTCTCTTCCCATAAAAGCTTTTCTAAAGTTAGGAAAACAGGCAAAGGCCGTACCAGAACCACTTGTTTTATATTCATTACAATGCTCATTAATAATCGGTTTAACTTTTTTGGCCCGATAAAAGAATCCTACATGCTCATCTACTTGTCCCGATTTAGCAGCATCACCTCTTGGTGACAAAATTAAGGCCCAAGACTTATCAAGCTTTCTTAACTCATTTAAAATATTCACATATCCAGGAGCACGGTAAAGTGAGGCTGCAGATTTCCCCTTGCTGCTTCCAAGGTATTTAAGAACCCTTTTATTATTCTCTAAGTCTCTTCCCACAATTGGCAGCAATTCTAGTCCAACCAATACATCCCATTTATTAATAACTTTTGCTAAAAGCTTTAGGTCTTTAAAAATTGAGCGCTGAGAACCGGGATGAAGCATATTATAGCTAGCAATCTTTACAGTCCCAGACTTCTTGGCCGATGCTTTGCTATAGGACTTCCAGGCATTGGCATTATAGTGATGATAGTTATTATAACAATCGAGCTTGAAGCGACTTTTGATCACATACTTCTTAACTTCTTGGCATTGTCTTTTGTATTTAGCTATTCCGGCCCGATCGGCGGAGGGAGACTTACTGGCAAACGCTAGATTTACCATAGCTACGCTAAGCAATATATAAGCCGATAGATATCTCAAGTTTCCCCCATTCAAGACCTAAAGCCTACCTAATCACTAAGGTATTTTCAAAACCTACGTGCCGCGTCAACCGGCTGAATATAAAGGAAAACAGAGAAATATAATGTTTGAAATCTAGTCGTTTTCGCTAATTGCGTCATCTAGAATCTCGCGGAAGCGATTCATCTTCAGCTTCTCTTCATAAGCACTAAGATCCTTCCCGAGCATTTTTGGAAGTAGGATATTCCTACCATAATAATCAATGGCCTTCTTACCAGCTTTTGTCTTTCTTAGGGTGCCCCAATCAAAATCCCCAGTATCATAAAATAGGAATCTAGTGATACCCCAATGAGAGGCCTTCTTCTTAGAAAGTTCCAGTTGGGCCACTTCTCTAACAAAGAGTTCGGCGAAGCCACCTTCCGTATTATCTCCAAGAATCATATTGGCCACATCTGAATTAATCTTCTCTTTTGTATAAGTACTAACCTCATCTCCAAGAAGCCTTGGAAGTAAGTTGTTCTCCTTGATAAGAGTCAGTAGCTTTCCACCCTTTTGGGACTTTGGCCTTATAATATGCCTAAAGTCATAATACTCAGTCATCTTCCTAGTATGGGCCCTAAGCTTAACAAATTTTGCTTTGATATCTTTTTGTGAATGACCCGATCCTTGTCTTGAGGCTCTAAGTTCATTTTGCTCCATATCTCTTAAGAAATCATTGAAGTTATCTCTCACCATTTCACTGATCGTGGCCTGGGCAAGATGGTCAGCAAAAGTACTTTCTGTAAAAAAGTCTCCAAGCTCCGCGATACGAATTGGTCTTTGCTGGTTATTAACCCATTTAAGAGCTGTTTTTAGCTCTTCCCTAAAGATAACAAGTTCGGTTTTCATCTTATCTTTATCGTAAATAAATCCATCGGAAATATAACCTCCTAGGATTTTCATAAAGTTTGAAAGAGCTTCTAAAGTTAAAGTTGAAGTCACAACTTTTTGAGCCGGATCATCTTCCGCAGAATTAAGCTCACCGCCCTTATCTCCAACTTGAACTTTTAGCTGTAAAACAAGCTCTAACAGCTCTGCATCTAGAAATGATTCGAGAACTTCTTTATTTGATTGTCCAACTCGATTAGTACTCGAGTAAGAAGAGGCAGGAATCATTTTAACTAGATAATTCTTAAGTCCTGACATTAAAAAAGTATGTGTTCCATCTCGGCATTTTTTAAGCTTTGTATCAAACCACTCAGAATCAAGCTTGCCAGACTTAACCATAGCGGACATTAGCTCTTCATCATAAATAGCGTCCCCTTCTGATAACATTGAAGCCACTACTTTATTTTTTGAGTCATGAATTTTGCGTCCAAGTTCTTTATCACCTAGCTCACTTGTCATTTGAACAAATAAAATCGAGTGACAATAGGCTGAGGTCATCCCAGAGTATCGTTCAGAACCACCGTCGTGGGATCTCATATAAGGTTTAAACTTTTTTACTCTTTCACGATCAATGCGTGAGCTGATTTTGATTTTAGTTAAATCAACACATGTCTGAACATATTTTTCATAGTCCCCAACTTCCATTTTCTTTTTATCTAAGTCGTCGATACATTCTTTCATATAATGTACAGGGGTTAACGCTCTATTCCCTGCATCTGAAGAGAGAGTAAAGTGATGTGACACTTGAGTTTCAAACTCTCTTTTGGCCAAGAGAAATTTTGTTAAACCATAACGTTTCTTTTCACAGTATTTATAGACTGACTCAAAGGAGACTTCGCTATCGGGCTTAAACTGGTCAAGACAGGCTTGCATATCTTTATCTACAATCCCTGCCATTGTTTCTCTGTCTTGCTTAATAAAGACATCATCTCCAATGTCTTTAATGGCGATAAAGGGCATAGCCTCTTTTACAAAGTTTTGAAGGAATGCATTTGATCCTAGCTTGGCACCACGTAATCCATTCTTATCAAATTCTTTTTTAACAAATAACTTCATTTCATAAGAGAGAGGTTTATTGGAATTTCCACCAATCAAGTAAAAAAGCTTTTTCTCAAGTGCTTTTTGCGCTTCGCTATTAAAGAGGTAATTATCTTCGTCTGAAAAGTTTCCAATCATTATAAGATCAACAACGCCATTTAATGCTTTAGATAAGACAGTGGGTACTTCTTTTTCCAATGCTTCACTTATATTTTTAGGACTCTCTAAATCTGATATTCTTCTTTTGATTAATCTTTCCGTATATTTCTTTAAACTTTCTTTTTGCTCTTCACTCCATACATAATCTTCAAAATCCTCTAAGAGAATCTTACTATAGAGTTCCGGGATAATTTCCTTAGCAGCGCTTAGAGCGCAAGCGTACTTAGACGAATCATATTGCTCTAAAGAACTTCCGATTTCTTTAACCACTTCTGAAAAACATTCTTCATAAGTTTCGTTAGCTTTCTTTTCTAATTCTGCGTTTATCTCAAATTCTTTCCCTTTAAAATACTCAATCTCTTTAATGATTTTCCTAAAGCTAAAATCATTACTCTTAACACCGAGTCCTAAAAGAACTTCAGCCGCGCAATTCTTTTGATTCTCGTTTGCTTCAACTAATTGAAAGTCTTGATTTTTTACTAAGTCATTATGAATTTTATTAACGCAGCTTTTATAGCTAGAGATTAGTTTTCCATGTTTAGCCAAGTTTTCTTTTGATCTCTCATTCTTTTGCCAGTACCTGTGACTTATATCAGCAGAGAAAACAAGTGTGTCTTTATAGAGCGAGGCAAATTTTCCACATTCATCATATTTTTCTTCTCTTACCTCTAAGCAAGATTCATAGCCTTCTTCGAGAACTTCTTTTAGAAAACGCTCAAAGACTTCTCCTTCAGGAATAATATCTGCGATATCTCCATCAGTTCTTATTTCCTCTGACAAGATCATCTTAACAATAGATGAGGATAGTGTTTTCTCACAACGACCAAGAACATCCTTTGACGATTTTAAATTTTCTTTTAGATAAGCATAATTAAACGAGAGATAATCTCTTCTTTGCTCAAATCCTTTTTCAGTGCCAAGGCAATGCCTAAATTCATCGGAAATATTCTTTATTCCCTGATTTAGTATAACCTTATCATCTATGACCTCTTCTAATTTGATCGCTGCTATCTTTTTAATATTTTCATGACTTAATTCGATCTCTGCCACTAAGAGACAAAGTTCTCTTTCCGCTTCTACGTCACCTCTTAACCCCTCTTGGATTCGATTTAACATACATCTCGCAAATTCTTTTTTCGCCAGCTCAGAAAGATGATCTCTATTCTTTTCTTGAAAATCTTCTTGTTCAAGAAGTCCTTCAAGCTCCTCTTCATCCAAGGCCTTAAAGTACTTATCCGTTCCGTTAACTTTCAATACAGCTTCATGAGCAACATCAAATCGTAAAAGTGGCACTGAGTCTAGACCCGAATCCATTTGAGGCTTTGTGCTAAAAATGTTCACCTTCCATTTTTGTTTCTCTTTTTTAAGCGAGAAAAAAGAAAGACTCACATTTTGAACTCCGGTCGACCTAGGGGTTAACAATAAAACCTTTCCAGGTTCGGAACCGTTGAGGTCAGGTCTTAAAATAAATAGAACTTCACCCTTTGGAGTAAAGAAACGGTACTCATCCCCTTCTTTTTCGATTTTATAATCTTTAACCGGACCATCCTTTCGAACAATACTTAGCTTTATAATATCGCTGTCTTTATTAAGAACACCTCTAACTTGGAATTCCCCTTCTGCTTCCATGGAGATATCAAATAAAGGAACTGATCTAAAAGACTCGGGTCCCATTCTTTCTAAAGCATTAATTCTTTCCACTTCACTTAAGAGTTGACCAAAGTTGGATTTCCCACCAGGAGTTAATGAATGAAAATGTATAACTTGGCATTGAGACATATTGAGATATTGTAATTCCTCAAGTTTTTGAACAAACTCAGGTATTACATGGGCAGGAACTTCAACAGAGTTTAAGTAGGTTTCAATGGACTCAATAGCAACGGCCACTTCCGCATCCGTATTCACGCTAAAACTTCTTTTATATCTTGGAGATTTTTCCCAGCCGCTTTTATGAGTAAGCCTAACCTCTCTAGAGGTCACATTGTATTCGAGAGTAAAGTTATTCCGACCCTCTTTGAGCTCAGATAAAACAGAACCACCTGAAGCGAGGGCAATCTCACCTACAAATAGCAGAAAAACCGCTAATATTTTAGATAGTTCTTTAAATTTCAATATGTTGCCTCTCAATACCACATAAAAACTGTAGCTTTTTATCGGAAAATACCCCTAAAACCTTGAGCAAAACTTCTCCATATAAAGGTGAAATATCCCTTAAAGCTCGTCGGTCCTTTTACCGAAAAGAAGGAGAGAAAAAATAAAGGCCTATGCAATTCGGCCAAGATAGAGAGGAATCTAGGATGAAAAATACACGTCTTTTAAAAGGATTTGTTATTTTAGCAACGGCATTTTGCCTTAGCCTAAGTGCTAATGCAGCCGGTGGAAAACTTATTGAAATGTTGGTTAATGATACTGGAGTACTTGAGCTTCTTGGAAAAAGAGGAATCAAAGGTGCCCCGGCCAAAAAAGTTTCTGAATACGTCAGCCAATCAATTCTAAGTATTAGCTATAGCAATAAAAAACCAGCGGCCAGTGAACTTAGAAAAATCATTACAAGTATCGTAGGTTCAGATGTTGATAATGTATACAAGAAGCAGCTAATGGAACTTCTAGATACACCCGCTGAAAAAGTAACTAAGGACGATCTTGTAACTGCAGTTAATAATCTTATCTACCTTTCAAATAGATTTGGAAAAAGAGGTTCAACGGTCTTAGCCTGCGCTGAGTGTGTAAGTGAGGCCCTTTCAAAGCATGGGTTTAAGTTTACTCTAGAAGTACTTAACGATAAGTCCTCTAAAAGAGTTCTTACTCAAGTTCTACCAAGAGAGCCAAGACAGCTTACAACTTTTATTAGTAAAGAAATGTCTAAAGGTGGACTTGGAGATTATTCAAGAACAGCTGCTAGAACAAATTTAGTTAGTCCTGAAGAAGAAAGAGCTCTTGGGCTTTTCTTAGGGCTTAGAAAGTACGGAAGTAAAAAGCAAAAAGAGCTGGCAGACGCCATTGTAAAAGTATCAAAGGATAGCTCAGGAGATACAACTCTTCTATCAAGAGAGAATCCTCATAAACTTTGGAAGTTATTTTCTGAAGACATGAGTGACGAAGTCATGGATAGCTGGACAAAGATGTTAAAAGAAGTTGGAGAAAAGTCTGACGGAAGTGATGGCTCAGCGAAGAAAGCGTTCTACGAGTACCTTGAAAGAGTTGCTGGAGATGATCCAGTACTTAGAGAGCAGCTTTCAGCATTGAAGAGAAAAAACTGTTTCTTTAAATAAAACAAAGTCTAAACATAAATAAGAAAAGCCGCTTTTAAAGCGGCTTTTTTTTACATTATTTCGACAACACCTGGGTCTCTATGGATCACGAGAATCTTCAAGGCCTTAAGGAAGTCATCAAAATCATCCATTCCTTTATAGTCTGAAAGCTCTTTCATAACTCTATGAGCAAGGTCGCCCATCTCTTTCATGTCAAATACGTCGTCTACATCAAGAGATGACCAAATCGACTCAGCTACTGCTTTTTCTCCAAGGGTCTCAGGATGGAATAGAACCTTTTTAAAATTTTCAGGAGTTAAAATAATTGTTTCTCCCTGCATTTTAAATTTTGCTTCTTTTCCTGAGCTCGCAAGCCTTTTGGCAAACTTCTCTGCAATTTTTTCTTCAAGATCACCATATCTCTTAATAAGCTGAGTACCTTTTTCTTGTCCAATATCCTCTGCAGCATTTGCTACGGCCTGCTGAAAGTGAGCAAAAGCCCCAAAAGTTGTTTCAGCTGCCACGTTCTTACTAATACCAAGAGTTGTCCTTGCCTGAGCCTTCATAGATTCATAAACCAGACGTCCCCTAGCATTAAAGAACTTTCTCATCATAATTCCATCTGAAAAGCCATAGATGATAGGAATTCTAGCACCTTTCATAATTCCACCAACATGTGGTCCACCTTGAAGAAGAAAGATATAAGGAATTTCCCTTCTTCTCATAGGTATCTTCATAAAGACATCAGTTAAGTCTTCAATATTGGCGTAGATAAAATTATCTAAGCGTCCACCATTTTTAGCAATTCCTGCTAAACCTTTTTCAAGGTTCTTTATCTTAGTGGCATATTTAGCTAAGTGCTCATATCGCATCTTTTTAATAGCGTTCCATGCTGGACCAAGTAGTGGTACTTTTCCAAACTTAGTTGGACCCAAGTGAATAAGTGAGATCTTATTCAAGAGAGGAATCTTTCCTAGAAGTG
Source organism: Halobacteriovorax sp. (assembly GCA_002720865.1). Lineage (GTDB taxonomy): Bacteria > Bdellovibrionota > Bacteriovoracia > Bacteriovoracales > Bacteriovoracaceae. Next base: position 37,061 of record PBIO01000003.1, on the reverse strand, counting down.
GAATATCTTTAATTTTAAAAGGTTTTGTATCATCTAAAAGCTTCATAAATTTTGCTGCTTTATCAAGTTTCTTTGAGTAAGTACTCATTAGATACTTTAAAGCCTTAGGGTTATTACCCCAGTATCTGGCCACAACTTCAGCTGTTTGGCGGTTAATCTTCTTAGTACTCTCTTTGACAACAACTTTAGAAGTATACTCGATAGCCTCTTTTCCCGTTCCTTTAATTACTGCTCTTAATCCATAAACAATCTTTCCAAATCCTTTACTAAAAGCAGCTGAAGTAATCTTTCCAGAGTTTCTTAAGTAGTGAAGCTTTCTTAAATCAGCAATGGCATCAGCAACTTTTGCTTTTGAGACTCCGCTATTTAAAAGCTTAGCTCCAAACTCATCAATAACTCGCATTGCTTCAGTTGAACTGCTTCCAAGTCTTGATAGCTCTTTTGAAATATCGTCAAACCCTAGAACAAATCTTGCGTAGCTTACATCTACGGCCTGCCTAGCTAATTGACCGCCCTTACCCGCTGTCTTCCAAGCATTCTTAAAACCAGTTCTTCCAATATTTCTTAAAAAGGTTTTAGAAGTCACATAGGCCATTTTACTTCCGACCTTAGTCGTACGTGCCACAACTCCAATCAGAGGAATAATACAAATCGTCTCAAATATGGTCCAAAACCATCCTCGACTTACATTGTCGCTGGAGCCTGTAGTGGAATAACCTAACCTTTCAAAGTTTTTAACCTTTGCCTCATAAACATCAGCTTCTTTCTTTCTATCAAATTCTCTGCTTACAAGATTCACTTGCATTCCAAGAGCAGTTGCTCCCATGGCCATGATCCCAACACCAAGTGGGGCACATAGTCCTCCAGTTAATCCAGTACAAAGACCGCCAATTAGAATAGCTGCAACACCAAGTAAACCAGCACCAAGTCCAAGCTTTAGGTCAACCCATTCTGCCGGTGACATTGAGTTAATTTCATCTAGAACATTTTCTGGTACGGCTGGCAGTCCGGCCATTTGATTCAGCTGATTTTGATGCTTTGAAGTCATATAAAAAAGCGTTTTTCTTCTAGCATGGTCATCATCTTCAAGAGTACAGAATTCATCTAAGTTCGCTTGAACAGCATTCTTTCTTTTAACGGCGGCTTCCTTGATCATCTCTTTATAGATAGGTCTCTTGTAGCTATTATCTAGGGCAAGAAAGTTTAGCTTGGCGATAAATTCATTATCGATTCCATTATCTTCAGAAAAAGCCTGGAAGATCTCCGCTTGCTCTTCAGGATTTCCTTTCATATCATAAAGGCCTTTAAAGAAATCTCCTACTTTCGCTTCTTCAGATTCGTAAACACGACTAAGCTCTAACTTAAGTTGTCTACTTGCCCCAAAAGGTAGTTCACTTTGGGTAAAGCTTTCAACTTCGTCTTTCGTTAAGAAAGTTTGGTAACTAATCTTCTCTAATACGTCATAGTAGGACTTATCTTTATTAGACTCTACTTTAAAAAGCTGTGAGTTCGCATCATTAGCCGAGTCTAGGTAATCTTGCCAAACATATTTCTTCTCATCTTCATCTAAGATTTTATTGGCATAATTTGGAGTTAGTGGACGATGAATTCCCATCTCTTTTGCGGCTTCAGCCATTTTTGATGAGATAGAGTTTATATTTCTAAAGAAACACTGGTTTTGTGAGTAATCGTATACTTTTCTTCCTCTTGAGGTAGTCGTGTACTTTGGCTCATAACCACTTTTAAAATTCTTTAATTCTTCCATGGCCAATAAGTAACTTAATCGCACTCTTGCCCAAGGATTCAAGGCCGCCATTTGATTCATTAAAAAGTTGTACTCATTTGGTTTAGCCACAGTAAGCTTTGAAGTATTATCTCTTAATTTTCTCCAAATTTTTTGAAGCTCTGGGTAGATTTCAACAATCTTATCTTCTTGAAGTCTTCTTAGGGGAATATGAGTATCTATTACAGAATAAGGCCCAAGTGTTTTTACAAGACGATCTAATTTAGACTTAAAAGTTTTTTCATCACAAGCATTCTCTTTGAAGCTTCCTGAATAACTTCCTCCAGAGTAATCAACGATAGAACAAACGGCTTTTCCTTCTACAGAGTTAGCTTTGATATTTCTTGCATTAGCTTCGATGGCCCAGTCTCCTAAACTTCTTAAGGCCCATGCTCTCCAAACGGAAGAGCCATAAAGGGAAGGCATATCGATTTTAACTTGAGTATTTTCAAGCTTATTTTTCATGGCGTCAGAAATAAGATCCTCATAATGAGTTACATTTCTTCTTTCCATTAACTCTGCTAAAAATACAGATAAATTTTGTCTTTCAAAATTGATTTCGACCAGTTCACCATCTTCATCTTTAACTTCGTATACATCCATTTGAGTTGGTTTAGCCGCGATCTTCTCGAAAAGCTCTACACCTTTATAAGTATACTTTTTCTCATCTTTTAATCCTAACCAAGTAAAAGTCCCTTTCTTAAAAACCGACATGGCCTTAGACATTCCAATACCAAAGGCCGTATCAAAATGAGTAACATCATCTAAATCTGGTCTAATCTTATTATCTTCATCTAGGGCCATCTTAGCGTACTTATATTGCTCAAAAGGCATTAGTCCAGAGTAGCCATCTTTAGTAGGGTCTTTATCAACACTATCCATATAGTATTCAAGAAATTGATAATTATCGTTACTAAAAATAAGTCCGTGACTTGCGAGTAGATTGTCGACAAATTGATCGCCCTGTCCTTCTACAAATTCAAAATTGAATTGCTCTGGAAAATCTCCATTAAGGTGGTTTTGACAACTTTTAGGAACAGAGATTGGTTTTTGTGATCCAATCATCGTGTCGTAAATAAAAATTTGGGAAAACATCATATGTAGAGTCATCCACTTCAATGAGCGAACATAGTTTTTCGTGGTTGGGGCCTTCATTAAAGTCATGATGTCACGACTAATAACCTCGTTCCTTCTAAAGCGAAGTCTTGCTCTACCCCATTTTCTTTCCTCAACTTTTAAGTGAAAAGGTCTGTTCGATGGATCGATCCCCATATTAAGCTTATCCATCATTTCCTGGCTTCCAGCATAGATTTCTTGAGGAAAATCAGGAAGTAGCGATTCATAAAAATGAATCCCGTCATACTCCTCTTTTACATAGGCTCTACGGATAACAATGAGGTCTCTAAAACTAAGGGCCACTTGATCAATATAGTTAAGAAGTAATTTTTGTCTTTCTTCTAATTTTACTTTTGAATCAACTAAGTACTTACGAACTTCTTCCTGCATGTACTCAGCATCTTTGTGAAGCTTTCTAATTTTTGGATCATTTCTCTTCATAAGAGAAAGTGGTTTTTCGTCTACTTCATCTTGAATAGTCTTTTCAGCGATAAGTTCGATCATGCCTTTTTGACGTTTTGGCTCACATTCCTTTACTTCTTCTGCTGGTTTCTCAGGATCCCAAGTATAGATATATTGTCCACAGGCATTTGTTTTTAAAGTCGTTAAGTATTTTTGCCACTCATCTTGAAGAGCTTCTTCATCTATTTCAGTTTTTAAAGCGCCACTATCATCTAGCTCCTCTACAACAGCTTCAGCCACTTCCTCGCTAAGACCGCCTTCAGCTACAGCAGCTTCTACTTCTTCAATCTGACTCTGTCTTTCAAGAGAGGCCTGAGCTTTTTCTTCCTGAACGGCCTGCTCTAGAGCATCAGCAGCTTCAGTATCGCAGTCAGACTTTAAGTCCTTTCCGTTGATCTGGTCAGAGAACTCCTGCATTTTCTTATTCAAGTCTTCAAGTTCAATCTCATGACCAAAGTCATTTGCAGGAACTCTGCTTGAAACTTTTGATAACGTCTCTCCAAACGCCATCTGAAAGCAGGAAAAATAGATGATAAAAATCGCTAGGGCCTTTTTCACGGCTCACTCTCCTTAAAGTTTATATTCTTTATAGAAGTGCAAATTGGTTGCCAGAAAAAGGCGTCTAAGAGCCCAAAATCACAAGGCTTTTTTATAAGAAATTGTCTAAAAATTAGTCAGTGTTATAGACCTATGAGTTTTCGGGCCAAAGACTTAACCTCTGGAAAATAGTAACCAAGTCCTACATAGGTCTCGCTCCAGCTATCAAGTGTGTACTGGGCCTGTCCCGTTATGCTTTTTGAAGGTTTATAGGTTTTAAAACCACCCGTAAAATAAATACGGTCGTTAAAGAATTTTGAATAACTCACAAAAATTCTTGTCATAATTCCAAGCTTGGAAGTTTTAAAACCTTGGCTATCTGACATTTGAAAAAGAGACCCTACAAAGCCAATACCTGCACTTAGCTGACCTAGGGGAGAGAAGCCAGTGAGAGAAGCATTGTAACCAAAATTATATGATTCAAAATCAAAATTATATTGTCTTCCACTTAGTAAATAGCTCGAACGCCAGGAACTGGCTCCAAAACTAGGAGATAAAAATCCTCCCCAGTCCCAGGTAGAAAAAAGTTGAGGGTGTCTTACAGTTTCTACTCCAAAAAGAGTTAAAAACTTTGGAAATGCATCGGGGTGAGTGTCTGTAGGAAACTCACCATTTCGAGTTGCATCTAAGGGAACTAATCTCGATTCCTTAGGTTTTCCGTGATAGGAAAGTGTTAGAGCGTTTGGAAAAAAATCGATATTCCGAAGAATCCTTTTCCAATAATTCTTGGCCGTAACTTTCTCTTTTTTCATTCTAAATGTTTTTAAAAAATCAGCCTTGACCCCTCTTAAGGTAAAGGCATCATAAAGCATTGGCGTAATGATAAAATGTTCTTTATCTTCTTTTAAATCGAAGTGGATGAAATGGGTTCCTCGAAATTTATGAGCAATCTGATTCATAAATCTTTTTTTTATTTTATCAGGTTTGGTATTCGCGTAGAGATCAACTCCCCTATAAATAAACTCATTTTCAACAGCTTCATCCCAAAGAAAAACTTCCGCGCTCCTATTTTTTTCGAAGATATTCTTTCTCCAAAAATCAATTGCTTTTTCAGCTAAGTCACTTCGCCCAATGGCGATAGGCATACCAATAATTACTTTTTTTCTTTCACCTCTACCTTCAACCACTTTTGAGCTTAAAAAGACTGACCCCTTACAAACATAAAGTCCTTTAGTCGTTGAATCTGCAAACAGAAAAGCTGTTGTAAGAGCCGTACCGATGGGGAAAAATGGTGACCATAAAATATTTGGAACAATACTTCCCCCCCAGTCCCATCGGCAACGATAGTCCTGGTTCGATAATTCTTTTCCGTCTTTTAAGAATTTAAACTGCCTCTTATCTCCAGGTCTAACTTGGAAGAAGAAAGGAGTTACACCAAGCTTTTCGCCTTTTTCATTCTCAACTTCAAGGCCTCTTGGACTTGAGTCGGCAAAAATTATATTTTTTTTGGATTTGATTGTTCCACAGGATACGAGCGTCGAAAGGACAAGAAAAAGGGGCCAAAAGGCCCCTTTAAACTTTTTCATTATTTATTCTCTTAATTCTTTTCTTAAAATCTTACCAACATTTGATTTTGGAAGGTCAGATCTAAACTCATAAAACTTAGGAACTTTATAGGCCGTAAGATTTTCTTTACAGTAGGCCTTAAGTTCATCTTCCGTTAAAGAATCATCTTTTTTAACAACAAAGATTTTAACTAATTCCCCAGAGCTTTCATCCTTAACACCAACAGCGGCAGACTCAAAAACCTTAGGGTGAGTACAGACAACTTCTTCGATTTCATTGGGATAAACATTGAATCCAGAAACAAGAATCATATCCTTCTTACGATCAACAATCTTAAAATATCCTTTTTCATCCATGATCCCGATATCACCAGTTCTAAAGTAACCATCATCAGTCATAACCTTGGCGGTTTCCTCAGGACGGTTCCAATATCCGCGCATTACCTGCGGTCCTTTAATACAAATCTCACCTTCTTCACCTTGAGAAAGGTTATTTCCGTCGTCATCCTTAATCGCAAGCTCGGTTGATGAGATAGGAAGTCCAATCATTCCATTATGCTCTTTCATATCGAGTGGGTTAATGGAAGCTGCGGGTGAAGTTTCAGTTAGCCCGTAAGCTTCAATAAGAGTTACCCCTGTTACTTTTTTCCAATGATCAGCCACCGATTTTTGCACGGCCATACCACCACCAAGAGTTAATCTTAAACCTGAAAAGTCTACATTCTTAAATTCAGGATGATTAAGAAGCCCATTAAAAAGAGTGTTCACACCAGTGAAGGCAGTGAACTTCCATTTTTTCATCTCCTTAACAAATCCATCTAAGTCTCTTGGGTTAGTAATTAAAACATTACAAGCTCCAAGAGTAGAAAACATAAAGCAGTTCGCTGTAAGTGAGAAGATATGATAAAGCGGAAGAGGAGTCATGATGATCTCTTCGCCAGGAACGAGTTTATCTTGAACCCAAGCTCTGGCCTGCAATAAGTTGGCACAGATATTTCTATTGGTAAGCTCAGCTCCCTTTGAAACACCAGTTGTACCACCAGTATATTGTAAAAAGGCCGTATCACTTCCTAGAATTTCAGGTTCCTTAAAGTTGGCTTCATTGGCATTAAATAGTTCTGCTTTAAAGCATTTTGAATTTGGAATACTCCAAGCTGGTACGATCTTTTTAACATTCTTAATAACAAAGTTTACGATAGCAGACTTTGGAAAACCTAAGAAGTCACCAATACGTGTTGTAAGGACATGCTTTACTTTCGTATTGTGAAGCACCTCTTGAAGAGTTGCACAAGAACCATCAAAAATCACAATAGCCTTAGCATCTGAATCATTTAACTGATGCTCAAGTTCCCTTGCCGTATAAAGTGGATTCACATTCACCGCAACCATTCCAGCTCGTAGGGTTCCAAAAAGCGCAATAGGATATTGTAAAATATTAGGCATCATCAAGGCGACACGATCACCTTTTTGAAGCCCTAAATTATTTTGGAGATAAGAAGCAAATTTTCTAGAAAGAATTTCTAGTTCCTCATAAGTAAAAGTTTTACCCATGCAATGAAACGCTGGTTTCTGTGCATAGTTTTTAAAACTCATATTTAGAACTTCCGGAATATTTTTAAATTCATCCGGGTTGATCTCTTTAGGTACACCGCTTTGATAACTGGAATGCCAAACATGCTCCATAATTATTTCCTTTTCATTAAAATGTTATGTGGCAATTTTAGAAGAGTTACTCATTCTAAACAAGGAATGCTGAGCCTAGGAAAAGCTAGCAGGACTCAGTGCAACACTCCAAAGGAAAAAAATCGTATGCTTTGCTCGGTTATTATTCAATTTTTTTACTTTAACTAGTGAGGGAGCTCTGTTAAAAATGCCCACACTTTCAATTCAAGAGAACAGCAAGTTCTTTAAGGATAGGATAACATGCCGAATTCATAGACCTTTTGGTATATGGAGGGCATTCGTACACACACACGGGATAGAGTTCTCTGCAGACCCTCGGAATCGAGGGTCAGACTTTCTCCCTCCCCGAAAACATTTCAAATTCCTTGAAAAAAACCCGGTTGGAGCCTATTGTTGGCGTCTTCCCAATCGAATTATACTCGGAGCGTCACTTGAAGTTTTTTCTCATCTTAAGCCTGCTTTTACCCACTCTGGCCCACACCCACGAAGACCACTTGCCCCTCGAGCTTAGCTTCCAAGAGTCCCAAGAGCTCTGGCAAAGACATTTAGAGCGATCAAACTTAAAGAACCTTAAAAGTAAAACTGACCCTTCAGTGGCCAAGGCCATCGCTGGCGGTGAGTTATTAAATATTTGGTTAAAAAAAATAAATTCAAATAGAAGAAGTGATAACCAGCTGCGTTTAAGATCTCGCTCAACTGGAGGTACCGTTGGGATCCCAATTGATAAACCCATGAAGTACGGTCCAAGTACTATAAAGGCCAAGCTAGAGAAAATTATTGCAGAAGCTCCAAAAGAAATTATCGAAGTCGTCTATAACGGCAAACCAATGACGCAAACGAATCCAGTCAAAGACGAAGACTTTTCTCATTTTGGCGCTCAGATCTCAAATGCCTATCAAATTGCTGTGCGCTGGGAAACTGTCATCAACAGAAGACTCTCCCATTACAAGGCCAGAAAAAAGCGAGACGTCCGTGGTTTTTATTATTTAAGTAAAGAAGAAAATTTAGATCAAAAGCTAAAGGCTTTCTCATCCTTATCTGCAAAAGATCAAGAAAGGATTAAGGGACACCTTCATACAATCTGTCTCAATGACTCCCTAATAAAAGCCAATTGTTCTAAAAAATTAAAAAAGGCGATAAAGAAAAACAAAGTCTTAGATTTTAAAAATAAATACTGGAATGGAGCCATAAAGAACTGGAATAGTTTTTGGATTATAAAACGTCCAAGAAAAGATGTTGTTTGGAATTCAAGTGCCCCTAATTCAATGAAAGTTGTCTTTAAAGACCCTAAGGATAGTAAGATTGCCAACTGGCTAAAAGAAAATATCGAAGACGAATTCAAAACCGATACTTGGCAAATGGAATTTAATTTTAAAGAAGACGGAAGTGGATTGGCCTATATAAAATTCAAGCCGGGAGTGACCCCACATGTAAGCATGGGCAATATCATTGTCATGGATGCCAATGCTCCTATTGATAGAGAGTCAGTTAAATGGACCATTCGCCATGAATACGGTCATATCCTTAGAATGCCTGACTGCTATTTTGAATTTTATGATGAAGAAGAAGGTCTTGCTGTTAATTACCAACTCGATGTAACCGATCTTATGTGTTCACGCTCAGGAAAAATGAACGAAAGAATCTACAAAGAGTTAAAAAGAGTTTACTATAAAAAATAATGACTGATGTACCACTCCTTAAAGAAGGAGAAGACTATTACTTTAATGAAGACGGCCTCATGGTTATGACCGAGGCTTACCTTCTTAAAAAAGGACATTGCTGCCAAAGTGGATGCATGCATTGCCCTTATGGGTACACTCAAAAAGCCGATCCAAATATCCCCTCCGCCCTACAGCCAGAATGGAAAGATGACCCGGAAGTTTATGACGGTGATATCCCTGAGGATTTAGAATGATTAAACTTCGTGGTTTAATTCTACCCCTTAATCTTACAAAGTTTTAATTTTTGAGGTCGAGTAAAAGATTTAATCTCTGCTTCTCTTTTAGAAGCTTCTGATCGATTTTCAAAGTTCTCTATTCGTACAATTTTATGGGGTTTATCAGATCTAAAAAACTTAGCGGCCTTGGCAGAGCCAGACTTATGCTCCTCAAACCGTCGCTCTACATCCGTCGTAATTCCAGTGTAGAGCCTCTTCTTTTTCGTTTGGATTATGTATAAAAACCAGCTCATTTAAAGTTTGAAAAATAAATATAGTCTGCAAACCTTCCGTAGTTTCTGCTTCCAAATAGGATTTCCCTATAAGTCGTAATATCGAGGTCCGCTCTATCAACAATCTTAACCGTCGTTGTTTCATTCACATGAGTTTTGCTGATCTCTCTTACCACTCCATCCAAGTAGTCTGAATGAAAAGCGCCAATAATTAAGAACTGAAGCTCATAGGCAGAATAGGCCATTAACTGATGGGCAATAATCGTATCCGTATAAGACTGGGCCTCAAAATAATTCATCAGCTTTTCTTCTGGAACATGTCCGCCCATGGCCTCTCTAAATCTCTTTAAATAATTATCTGAGCCAATCTCATAAGTAGGAGGAAGTAAATCCGGGTCTAGGGCCCCAATACCATCAGCGGTAATCACTCGCTTATGTTTTCTAGGAGCGTTTACCGCTACAACTTCACCACCAAGCTTGGCGGCCGCGTCCACAAATGAAAGATAAGGAAGATTTTGTTCAGGCTTACTCGAGTTTGGAAACCATTTTGAAAATAGCTCAAGAGGTGTTAGCTCACCATTTCTATAGGCCACAAAATTTTCTCGAACTGAACTTTGATCCGTATAATTTAAAAATTCCCAGGCCACAGAAAACTGATCGTACTTAAAATGACGATCAACGATGGCCTTAATAATTTTTCCCTGCGCTTTTTGAATATTCCCTTGGTAGTGATACTCACCCATGACGACTTGTCCGCGAGGAGGAATCAAATCAGCAAATTCCTTCACCGTTAAGAACCGTTGCTTCTTTGTGTCGAAGACACGATCTTCAGCAAAGGCCGTAAAACAAGTTATAAAAAGGGATACAATCAGTAAGTAACGCATGAATTCTCCAGTATTTGGCTAATGCGCTACGCTACCTAATTATTGTCAGATTTTAAAGCACAATGTAGGATGCAAGCTCTTGAAATGTCGGAATGTAGCGCAGCCTGGTAGCGCACTTCGCTGGGGGTGAAGGGGTCGGAGGTTCGAATCCTCTCATTCCGACCATTTCTTTTAGGTACCTGGTTACTTGCAAAACTGAAATCCCCACTCGGAAGTTAAAATGAACACGGCCTTAATGACTCATAAATTCAAAAATAAGTTGAGATCTTTAAGAACGAGATTTATCCATAACCCAAATCTGGCGGCCCATAAGGGAAGCGAATTTGAGGTCAATAAATGGAACACCTCTGAGTTTGTTGTAAGCACTCTTCTTCCTATAACTGGTCACCATCCTTTTCCGGTAACAGAGCAAATGCTTATGGCCTCGGCCGTATGTTATTTAAAACCGTCACATATTTTTGATTGGGGAACAAATATCGGTGTCTCTGCAAGGCTTTTTTACGAGACGGCAAAACACTTTGGCATCGACTCTAAAATTCATAGCATCGATCTTCCTATGGAAATCGAACACGAAGAACATCCAAAAGATCATCGCGGTAAATTAGTAAGAGGACTTTCAAACGTTACTCTCCACGAAGGTGACGGGGCCGAAACCTCCGTAGAAATAGCAAAGACCAGCAAAGTTAAAAACCCACTCTTTCTTTTAGACGGGGATCATAGCTACGAAACGGTTACCCGCGAGCTAGATTACATAAATAAAAATATAGAAAAACCAAACTTCATAATTCACGACACATTCTTCCAGTCCAGTGAATCAAACTACAATATCGGACCTCATCAGGCCGTGGCAGAATTTCTAGAAAAATATCCAAATCAATACACAAAGATCGAATGTAATCTTGGGCTTCCAGGAATGACTCTTCTTTTAAAAAAATAAGATGCAAGTTAAACGAAACAGCGAAATCAAACATTCGATCCCCTCGGGCAAGGATCCGAAAACTTACCCCTATGCCGAATCAGACAAAATTTTTCATACAAAGCAATTATTTCTATATAGCGAAAAAGTAGCACCAGGAAAAAAGGCCTCTGCCCCTCACCTTCACTCATCTATCGACGAAATTATCGTTGTTACAAAAGGTGAACTCTGTGCCAAGGAAGGAAGCGAAGAAGTGTTACTTAATGAAGGGGATTCCATTTGCTTTGAAGCTGGCTCAGCTCAAAAACATTTTCTCGAAAACAGATCTAGCAATGACGCTGAGTTTTTGATCTTCAGAAGAGCAATCTCTAAAAACGATGTGATCTACTAGTTGGTACCTATTTGGTGAAGAGATTGATGGCGAAGTTGGCGGTTTCGGTTTTTTTAATTAAACATACTATCGAAAGCAAAAACTAAGGAGAAGCAACCTAGGGTAAAAACACCTATTATCCTTGGATAAACCCAATAATAATCAAATTCACTTCTTCGATCATTTCTTCTCATTTTAATCATGTCTTTAATAGAAAAGAATACACATAACAAACCTAATATCAGCATGAAGTAAGTTTCACTTTTCATCGTAAGCTCAATCCTGCTGCAATTGATAAAAGAAAGAGTCCCGCAAGAGTAACAATCCAGCCAACAAACATAAAAAGAACCAAAGAAAAGTGAGAAAGGATTAAATTATTCAAAGGTTTTCTCTCTTCTTTAGAAAATTTTTTAAAGTCTATAGCTGATATATAGCTCATGAAGACTCCAACAAATAAAAGAAAAATCCCGACAGTTAAATTCAAAGTGTCCTCAACTAGTGACTATTAAAAATATTCTAACATACTTTTACGCATAGACTTTTCGTTTTTCAGATATACAAGTAACCAGGTACCTATTTGGCCTATTTGGTGAAGAGATTGATGGCGAAGTTGGCGGTTTCGGTTTTTTGGACCGTGAGGCCATATTGGGTTTCCGTGGGGAAGGATTTGAAATAGAAATCTTTCCAGGTGCCGTCTTTGTAGTAGAAGCTTTCGCCGGGGTTGGCCCTTGAGCCCACGATAAGGGGGGAGCCAAATTCTGGTAGGGCAGAATTTCCAAGAAGAGGTTTGTAGGCCTTTTCTGCGTCGTAGGCATAAAGGCCGGACTTTGTTTCAAGCTCCACTCGGTAAGTTTGGTTTTTAAAGGACTCTTCTTCGCAGCGAAGTTCTAAGAGGTAGAAGCCAGGATTTTCTTTGATTTCTTTTTTTGTATGACAGAGCATATTACCTTTTAAGTCGGTAACAAAGGCGATGGGTTGATCGTTTGGAACAGTTGTGTAAATTCCCACATGAGTGGGTATTTCATTTTCAAGTTTATAAAGGTTGGAAACTTTTTTGGCCCTATATTCGTACTGCCAACCATGAAGGGCATGGCTATGAATTTTTTTAAAATTTCTTTTATAGGTACCACGAAAACTAACTCCTCCTGATTCTAGGTTTTGTCCTGTGTGAGTGTCGGCGTAGGGAGTTAGGAAGTAGCCGATATGTCCGGTAACTTCGTTTATATGATCACTATCCTGGGCAATCCAAACTCCGGGCTTAAAAGGAATGACGGCTCTTTCATCATCCCAACCGATAAGATTGATGGCATGGGTGGGCTCTTTTGGACCGTGGTAAAAATGAATCTCTTCCCCTGAAAGAGTGTACTCATGGGGTTCGTTTTGCATAAGCTGAGAAGAGCCAACACTTCCGTGTTTCATAATGCTTTCTTTTATTCTTTGGATATTTTCTTCAAAACTTCCATAGGTAAGCCACTCTATTGAGGAGGGCAAATAGTAATTATAGTTATTTTCTTTGAGCACTCCATCAGTGGGAGTGTTTCCAAAACGAGAGTGATCATTATGGGAGTAACCAAAGCCTGGCGTTTTAAATTCTTCAACGGCTCCTCCAATATTTGAGAGGTAGGCCGCAGCCACTTTGAAGTCTCCACCGGAATGAACGATTAAACCTTTTTTGGGAGTGTCTGTGTTGGAACCAAGATAACCTTCCCCTTGTCCCGAATAAGACTCATGACGAAGATGATCCGCATGACCATTTCTATTAAAGCCGCTGTACTTATCCATATGATATTCAGAAAAGTCAGGTTCGAATTTAAAATTCCAATTTCTCTCTCTTAAAAGATTACTTTCAATTGCCGCAAGAGAAGCAAAGGCCCAGCAAGTTCCCCAGTTTTGTTTCTTCGTTTTAGTAACACTACTCTCCTCTCTTAAATCAAACCGAGTTTGCGCCATGGCCATTTTTGAAATGAGAAAAAGTATTAAAAAACTACGCATAAGGTGAATTATAACATGATGACCATGGCGGATTTTTGACAGAATTTGAGTATCTCAGAATCTAGACCTGCCCCCACCTCCGACGGACTTGCTCCTGATAGAAAAAAAAAGAATCTCCCCCTAAGGAGCAAACGCCCTTTATAGAAGGGGCCATGGCCTGCGTCTAAAATTAATTTATCAGAAAACAAATTTGCTCAAACTTAAACTGATTGACTTACGCACGACTTACGCAAATAATAGAATTAACAAATAAGCTGATTTCGAAATCGAATCAGCCTTATCCCACACCACTTGTAGAAAACTCATGGAGGTGACTATGCACACAGGTTTAACATTTAAATCAGAGTATCGGGAGATAAGAGGACCGCCAAACGCGGTACTCTTGTTTCTGGGATAGAGGCAAATCTACTTACCTAATAAAATCGATCCCAATAAAGCAGCTCCAGCACCAAAGATCACCGCATTTGTCACATTATCATTCACACCACTTATCGTAGCCTTTTCGGTTTGTCCTTTTTCTCTCATCTCTGATTGGTAGTTGTTGGAGCTACTAATATTTATGTCGCTTGGTGAGAGCGAACCAAGAGAGATTGTATTGGCATGAGAAACTTTTAAAATTTGAACAGTTTTTGGATTCTCCCCTACCCAGATATTTTTCTGATCTGGGGTGGCATAAATAAGAAACTGCTGACCGTTATTCGACTTAACTTTTGCTTCAATTTTTTTATCCGTAATGACCACTGGAAAGGCATAACCCTTTCCTTTATCTGAAGTCAGCGTGAAGAAGTACTCAAACTCTCCCACTGGATTTCTTTTATCGTCCTTCTTTATATAGAGGAATTTCCCTAGGAGTTTACGCCTTCCGGGGACTTTCTTAGATTCCAGGATTTGCGTGGCTGAGGGCTCTGAGAAGGCCTGTGAGCTAAGAAATAGGGATAGGGCGAGTATTAGTGCTTTCATAGTAAATCTCCGATTTAGGGGCTCAAAATATCGTATAAACTTTAAACAGTCATACATTTTTACAATGTTCCTTGTCAGTAAAACCCCTCTAACTAGCCGTTTTCGTGAGTGCTTCTTTGGCACGCCCCTTGCTTTTATATAGGGGAAAGCTCCCCGTTTTTTATGGGGCCTTAAACTTAAGAATAGGACTTATTATGAAAAAGACAGCTCTGATTTTAGGATTACTTTTTTCAGCTTCTAGTTTTGCCAGTATTGAGTGCCATACTCCAAGAATGAACAAAACTTTTAAGATTGAAGATAACAGAGTGACATTTTTTAATGATCAACCTGTAGAAGGTGGTCGTGAGGTTGCTTCTGTAGGAACGAGAACAAGAAAAACTGCAACCGGTTTTACTAAAGTTCTAAGTTTCGAAGGACGTAAGCATACGATCCATATTGATAATGCGAAATCGTTCTCAGATGTTAATGACTATATGGTTGTTAGAAATAACCGTGGTCACGAAATGACTTATCCCCTAACTTGCAAGTAGATTGTAGGTTATAAAACGATATTAGAGAAAAGACGGGTTTCGGAGAGGGGGCCCGTCTGAGTAGCTATTTTCAAGGCTACCGTCCAAACTTAAAATCTTGAACCTCATCAATTTTCGAATCACGCTCTGGTATTTTAAAATTCTTACAGCCCTTAATTGATGGAAGCGTACTTTCCTTGGTGATTTTTACCGCCTCACCTATGGCGAACCAATTACTTTTTTTAGTTTTTTCCTTAGAATTAAAAAGAGCTATTTCAAAATGATACTCTCCGTTTAACTCTTTTCCTCCATTCACAGGAAAGGGAGAATAAGTATAAGGAGTCAATTTTCTATTATAGTAAGACGGAGTTCTTCTATTTCCTCTAATCGATTTTGTTCGAGACTCTACTTTTTTAATCTCAAATTCTTCTACTATTCTTCGGTGATCAAAGGCCGGACAATTGAACTTTTCAAACCTAGTAGAAACGGCAGCTGCAGAATAGTAAAGATTCACAAATCCCGCAGGAATTTGCTTTATTCGAAGATCGGTCTTTCCTCTCCCCGGCAAAATTAGGGGAACATAAAAACTATCTAAAACTTCATTAGTAATTAAGGTTCTTCTTTTAATCCGAATTAGCCAGCTATCAATTTCCATTGAGTTCACTAGATCCTTAAGCTGTTCTTTTTCAAGAAGAGGAAAGTTCACCTTTACCCTAACTCCCTTTGAGACTTCCTGCCTACGAAGAGGTCCAACTTTCCATTTCGCCACGTCAACAGAGCTAATCCCTGCCTGGGTCGGTACAATCGTGACTTTATAATCTTTTCTTTGGTACTGAGCGTACTCTTTGCAGCTCGATACTGTGAAAAGCAGAATGAATAATATTTTTTTCATTATTCCACCAAAAGGAAGCTACCGGCTTCCTGCCCTTGGACAAATATTTTCTTCTTTTCTTTTAAGTTTTGTACCGCCGCCTGATAAGGAGCTAAACTCTCTTCGCCAATTGAAATCTTACCCTCGAGATTCAAGATACCTACGGCCCTGTTTAGGCCAAGAGTTTCAATTTCGATCTCCTCCCCGGCACCTAAACTTACTTGTCTTAAGTTAAACTGAGGATGCTCGATGACTTGAGTGCATCCTGGTTTAAAAATATTATTTTGAATTTTGAAGGTTTCAGCGTTATTCCAATTATCCCCAAATTTAATCACCTGCATGGCCTTATCAATATGAAGCTCTCTTGAATTTCCGGCATCATCAAGCCGATTCCAATCCCAAACTCGGTAAGTGATCCCGCTAGACTGTTGAACTTCGGCCAAAAATACATCGGAAGCTATGGCGTGAATAGAGCCCGCTGGAACAAAGAAAAAGTCTCCTCTTTTAACAGGGTAGAAAGTGAGAAACTTATTCATCTCCTCTCCATTTCTAATCGCTTTTTCGAATTCTTCTGAAGTGACTCCCGGTTTCATCCCAAGATAGATTCCTGCTCCTTCCTTAGCGCCTAAGATAATCCAGCATTCTGTTTTACCAAGAGAGTTCTCATGCTTCTTTGCAAACTCATCTCCTGGATGAACCTGTACGGATAAATTATCGCTTGTATCAATAAGCTTAACTAAATAAGGCATCTCTTCTTGAGTGATAAACTCACCCAGATTTTTTTCGGCAAGTTGGCTTTGACCATCAGGATGAACACTTATCTCCCAGGTTTCCCCAAGAGGTTCTTCTCCCTTTTCCAGGGCAGCTAGTCCTTTTAGAGCAGCCATCTTCGTACCACCCCAAACCTTGTGAACCATGGCAGGTTTTAATTTTTTAAAATGATCACCTAAATCCAAAGGGATGCCTCCTCATATGGCCACACAATCGGTCAGTTAAGTAATAAGTTTATTATAACCCATAAGCCCTAAATATAAGCTAAATACCTGAATATATATGAATATACCTATATTTAAAGGTGGAGCCCTTTACTCTGGTATAATAGGTCTATGAAACTGAAAAAGGTGGCCGTGCTACCCATTCCCGATTTGGTTTTCTTTCCTGGAACCTCTCTACCCCTTTATGTAGTAGAACCGGTGTTTATCCGAATGATCCGGGAATGCGTGGATCAAAATATGCTTGTTGGAATCTCAATGGCAGAACCACTTGTTTATATCTATGGACACAGAAGACCCTCTCCTAAAAATATATGCGGTATTGGTAAACCAATTATCCTAGAGGAGCTCTATGATGGAACTTTGAAAGTTTTAATAAAGGGCTTTGGGCGAGTTAAATTAGAACAGGTTCAACAAAACCTTCCCTATTTAATTTATGAATGCGAGGAGTACAACGACCAGCCTGAGTTAAATGGGTTTATCGCCGATGATAAAATTGAAAGATTAAAGGGTCTTCTTGATTCTTGGATTCTAGAAACTATTACGGACTCCGTTGAACGAGAGCACTTTCAAGAAAATATTTCTTCTATGAAACAAGTTGTAGATTATATATCGATGTTTCTCATTCAAGATCATGAAATGAGACAGCTACTCCTTGAGAATACTTCTTTAAACGAAAGAATTCAGATGCTGGATACTCTCCTAAAGGGGCCGGTTCCTTTTCTTGAGGATACCACAGCAGTCCAGGCAATAAAGAGCTTTGAAATTCTAGAGAAGACCGCAAAAGTTGGTCACTAATTTCTTTTTAAAACTTCAAATGTAGAATACTGATAGATTGATGAGTATCCCGCTGGTCTTTCAATTTGGTTTTTACTCTCTAGATTTATCAGGATGACCTGCTCCCCTGTCACAAAAGTCGAATATTTTTTACAGATATCAACATTATAGTACTGCATCGAATAGTTCCTAAAGAAGTTTTTAAAAAATCCTTCTTTATAAACACAGGTGAATCCAGCTTTTAAATCAACATACTGATTTAGAGTTCTAAGAAATGTTTTTGTATCTGCTACTCCACCGTGAAAAACTTTTCTTTTGTATAGCTGGTGTCCTCCACCTAAAACAAAGAAAAGAACGAGAACAAGCAAAAAGGACTTATAGTTTTTAAGCTCTTCGAGACCAAATAAGGATAAGCAAAAAATAGTCGGAAGTAAGATATAAAAATGTCGATGAGTAAACAATGGCGTTACGAGTATTGAACCTAGAGCAATTCCCGTAAAAAAGAGGGTAATCATGAGGACATTTAAATTAAAAAATGAGTTCGTATCCAGTTTCTTTCTTTCAATTTTTCTTTTTAGATCAAAACCAAAGGCCACTAAGGGGAAGAGAAAAAATATCAAATAAAGACGATTATTAAAAATAAACTCGGGCAATTTCCCAAAGGTCATTGGCTCAATCCACGATACAGATTGGGATAGATATTTCTTTTGTTTTATGAACTGAACTAAATAAATAATTAGGAATACCTGATAAGGCATCAGCTCAAACTTAGTGCCCAGCTTTTTCTTTTGTAGCAAGAGGCTCAACAAAATCGCAACGACGTAAATAGCTCCTATATGATGTGTAAATAAAACGCCTACTAAAGTGATGAGAAAGAAATGTAGATCTTTTTTATCACCACTATTTAAGAAGTAAGTTTTATACATGAAGAAGTAATTAAGAGAGGCTAAGAATACCAGAAGAGCATAAGGTCTCGCGTAGGTGCTATAGAATACGAGCTGAGGATATAGTAAAAGAAGCGCTGCCTGAAAGAAAAGGTGCTCCTCCTTAAAAATTTTTCTACTTAAACAAAAAAGAGCTGCAATTGTACCAGTTCCAAATAAAAGCGAAGGAATTCGGATCCAATAATCATTGCTCGGAAAAATGGCATTCCAACACTTTAGTAAGAGATAATACAAAAATTGCTGACTATGTTTTAGGCCATTAGAAAAAAGCTCACTAAAACTATTTGTCGCAAGATTCCAAGAAAAGATTTCATCGGGATCTAAACTCGCAATAAGCAGAACATCTCTTTGAATAAAGAAGAACCCTAGGCAAACTAAGGCTAAAAAAGCTTCGAAACGATACTTTTGAGTCATGCTAATAATTTAGCGAAAAATTTGAACTAAAGCTAATAGAGTCCGAAAGCAAGATTGATTAAAGTTAAACCAATCGTTGAGATAATTGGAACTGTAAGATTATCATCGACAAAAACCGAAAGCAGTTCACTTATTGAACCAATTAAGCCGGCAAGAACGGCAAAACCTAGCAGTGAGTAAGTGACCGGGACATAATTTAGAGTATAGAAAAGCGCCAGCATATAACAGGTAACAAATCCTGCTGCAGCACCTTGAAGAGATTTTTTTCCCCCGAGAATCTTATCTTTTCCATAAAGAATTCCAACGGCCGAGGAAATTGGGTCAGAAAAAATTAAAAATAAGATCCCTAAAATCGCCAACCTCTCATCAAAAAAATAAAGACTGGTGGACACACCGAGAGCATAAAAAGGTAGCCCGGACATGGAGTCCTTCTCACTATCTCGCATAAATGGGCCCATAAGCTTTATGGCGATCCTATTAACTGCTTGATTGTTAAGCCTCAAAGCTTCGAATCCAAAACCAACAGCAGCGATCAAAAAGAGGTATAGGGCCATAGTTTGGGCCTCTAACCCAGAAATAGAGTAAATAAGCAGTCCCGTTAGACCAGTTCCCATATGCCAAAACTTTCTCAAAAGATGGAGGTCGTTTCTGGCCCTAAGGCTTTTCCCTTTAACTTCAGTGGTGCTTAACGTCGATTGCATATATGGCGGTTCCTATTCTTGAGTCTGATCGTTGGTTACTATATCCCAAATTCTCAGGGTTTTCTAGCGCATCGCGTAACAATTATAGACCCTTAACCCCCTTTTTTTCTTAGGATTTGCCCCTATAATAAAGAGACGTGGGCATGTACCATAAATAAATTTAAAACCTTCAAGGATGAAGTTTGGATATAAATAGCGGCCAGCAAGCCTCCGATCTTTCTGCACAAGTTGGACCACAAGCTAATGTAAAAGTTTGGGCCATCGGTGGTGGAAAAGGTGGAGTTGGAAAAAGTCTCGTTACTGCGAACGTTTCAATTTGCCTTGCACTTATGGGATACAAAGTTGTTACTATCGACCTTGATTTAGGTGGAGCCAATTTACATACCTGCCTAGGTGTTCCCATTCCAGAAAAAACTTTAAGTGACTATCTTTCTAAAAAGGCAAAAAGCTTAAAAGAACTCTTAACACCAACCCCGATTAATAATCTTTCCATTATTAGTGGTGCTCAAGATGACGTTGGAATTGCTAACCTTAAACATATGCAAAAAACAAAAATCTTAGGAAAGCTTTCAGAGCTTGATGCCGACTTTGTGTTGCTAGATTTAGGGGCCGGTACGACCTTCAACACCTTGGATTTTTTCATCAGCGCTGATCAAGGAATCTTAACGGCACTTCCAGAGCCAACATCAATTGAGAATACATATCGATTTATAAAGTCGGTTTACCATAGAAAATTAAAAATGGCTGAGGACCTCCTTGAAATTGGTCCTCTTATTGACCAGGCCATGAATGCAAAAATGAATCAGAGTGCAACACCTGCTGATTTAATAAATAGAGTTATCGAGATCAATCCACAGATGGGTCACAAATTAAAAAATGAAATCTCTAGGTTTCAGCCAAAACTTATTATCAATCAGGTGAGAACACAGGCTGATATTGATATCGGTTTTTCTATGAAGATTATCTGTAGAAAGTATTTTGGGATCAACTTAGATTATATTGGTTACTTAGAGTACGATGCGACTGTCTGGCAGAGTGTTAAGAAGAGAAGACCACTTCTTATGGAATTTCCGAACTCGGGGCTTGTTGCAAATTTTGATAGAATTGTTCATCGGCTTCTTAACAATTAGGCACAATGGAATTTAAAGATAAAAACTATTATGAAATCCTAGAAATCTCTTCGAGCGCTTCGCCGGAAGATGTTCACCAAGGGTATCTACGAGCGAAGAATGCCTACTCACAAGATTCGTTAGCTCTTTATAGTCTTATGAGTCAGGAAGAATGTGAAAATATTTTAAATTTAATTGATGAAGCTTACACCATTATTTCTGATCCCCATAAAAGAAGACAGTACGATGAAGCCAGAGGAATTAACCAAGGGCTCTCTGATTCCTTTAGACAACAGAGCCGTCTAGCCTCAGTTGGTTTTACCAAAGAAGATTCTGAACATAAGATCGGGCAAGTTTCTGAAACGGCAAAGCCAGGTTCAATGACTAAGATCGTGGCGAAGAAAAAGTTTCAGCTGGACTACCAAGTTAATGAAGAGTTCGAAAAAGAAATCGAACAGGCCACTGACTTTACCGGTGAATTTTTAAGAAGAATCCGCGAATACAAAGGTGTAGATATTAATCGTATGAGTGAGATGACTAAAGTCTCCAAGACCTATATCAAAAATATTGAAGATGAAGACACCTCAAGACTCCCAGCCCCTGTCTACGTAAGAGGCTTTGTTTACCAGTATGCAAAGTGCTTAAAGCTCAATCCAGACCTCGTGGCCACAAGCTACACCTATCGAATTAAGAACAAAAAAGAAGAAGAATGAGCCAAAATGAAATCATTGAGGATCTAAGAAGCTTAATCGTCACTGATGAAGATGTAGCCGAGTTTAAAAGATTCGATCAATACTTAACAAAGTCTCTCGAGGACCTGAGCAGAAACTTTATAAAGTACTTATTTGAAGACGGTCAAATCACTACTGAATCTAAAACAAAATTAAAATTAAATAAAATGCCACCGGCAGGAACTAAAATAGATATTCAAGTTCCCCCTCCTCCACCAATGAATGCGGAACCGGAAAACTTAGAACTTCCGATATTATTTGAAGACGACCATCTTGTTATCGTAAATAAACCGGCAGGTATGGTCACTCACCCTGCCCCAGGAAATTATACTGGTACATTAGTTAATGCCATTCTCTACCACTGTCCCGACCTAAGAGGAGTTGGCGATGCCAAAAGACCTGGTATCGTTCACAGACTCGACAAAGGAACGAGCGGAGTCATGGTGGTGGCTAAGTCTCAAAAATGCCACGAAGGTCTGGTCCAGCTTTTTTCTAAGCACGATATTGATCGCGTTTATCAAGCTCTTTGTATAGGCACTGGTTATACGGTCGCAGGAAAACTTGAAGGCTCAATTGGTCGACACCCAAACAATCGCCTTAAAATGGCCGTCAATGTTAAAAATGGAAGGGCGGCCGTTACTCACTATAAAGTATTAAAAGAGTACATCGGTTGTACTCATATGCAGTGCAAACTCGAAACTGGACGAACTCACCAAATAAGAGTTCATATGGCGAGCCTTCTTAATGCTTTTCTTTTATGTGATGGAACTTACGGTAACCCAGGTCAACAAAAGGACCGATTGCCAAAAGCATTAGCCGAATATCTCTCTGACTACCCCTTTCCTCTTCTTCATGCCAGAAGATTAGCCTTTGTTCATCCGATTACAAAAGAGTTTATAGAGTTCGAAGAGGAGCCACCTGAAGTCTTTTTAAAGGCCATTAAAATCCTGGAGAAAGATTGTGAGTGAGCTAGTTCTTACTGAAAGTTTCTTAGGCTACAAGTTCGAGATCTTTAATGATCGACCAGCTATTGATCTCGTTCATGCTGTACAAGTGCATGGTTCACTAATCCTTGAAGACAATAAAATAGAAGAAGATAAAACTGAAGCTGATGGAATTTTATCCCTAAACTTAAGCACTCCCATTGCCATTAAAACGGCAGACTGCTTACCCATTGTTGTTATCGGTTATAATGGGGTCGCCAATTTACATGCCGGCTGGCGAGGTGTTCATCAAAAAATTTCTCAGAGCTCTGAGCTTGAAAAAATAGAACCTAAATTCTTTTATATTGGTCCTCATATACAAGCCTCAGATTTTGAAGTTCAAAGTGATTTTAGAGAAAACTTTCCAGCGTCCTCTCACTTTGAAGAGATCGACGGAAAGCTGACTTTTAATTTGGCCGCGGAAGTATCCGATCAGATAAAGCAAAGCTGGCCTGAAGCACAAATTCAAATTTCTTCCCTTTCAACCTTTGGAAACCCAAAATTCAACTCTTTTAGAGAAAATGGAACTAAACAAAGGAACTGGAACGTCTTATCAATTGAAGACTAATTCGTTATAATTTAGTGAAACTTACTTGGAGCAATAATGTCTGAAAATAAAACACTTAATAATGCATCTATAAATTGGCATATCTTAAACTGGGTCGCCATTATTGGGATGATTTCAACTTCGATTTATTTAACAAGTCATTATTTCGATGTTCACTTTCCCACTGGTCTAGTTGGTGGGTCACTATGTGACTTAAACTCTTTCTTTACTTGCAGTACCGCGACAAACTCTCCCCTATCAAATATTGCAGGTGTTCCGATTTCATTATTTGGACTTCTCGTCGGTGTCTTTCTTGCGTTTGGTTATTTATTTAAAAATGACGAAACAGAAGGAACGAATCATTTTGTTTTACTTATAAATATGATTGGCTGCCTAGTTCTCTTTGCCTACTCATTAATTGGCCTAGGCACGCTCTGCCCTTTTTGTACTCTTTATTATATCTTTTCAGGAATTGCACTATTCGTTTTTTATAAACACTCCTCTCTTAAAACTCCTTCAGTTAAAATTATTAGTGGTTACTTAGTTGTTTCCTTAATTGTTGGGGGAATCACTTGGAATAATATTAACGAGAAGAATTCTAAAAAGAATCAATTGGCCAAAAGTCTTATTGATCAATTCTATAAATTACCAAATCTTGGAAAACCTAAGACAGACTCTCCGTTCCTTGTGGCAAAAGCTACTGAGAACTTTTCTGATGCACCTATTAGGATTACTAAATTTAGTGATTTTGAATGTCCGGCCTGTGGAATGCTTTCAGAACACCTGCTCCAAGTTGCAAAAAAATATAAAGGTAAGGTTTCAATTCAATATAAGTTCTATCCCTTAGATACCGCTTGTAACGGTGCTTTAAAAAGACAAATCCATCCTTATGCATGTATGGCCAGCTACCTAGCTTTTTGTGCTCCTGAAAAATTTGAAAGCCTTCATCATGAAATTTTTAAACAAGTTTCTGCCTCAGAGGGTCTTTCTAACAAGTGGCTAGATGACAAAGCAAAGGCTCTAGGCGTTACAGAATGTTATAAGGCAAAAGAAACAAAAGAAGCGGTGGTGGAAATTATCAATGAAGCAAAACCATTTAATATAGCCTCAACTCCTTCTATGCTAATCAATGGAGTTAAAATTGAGGGAGTGCTGCCTCTGAAACAAATCTATATTATTTTAGATGAGATTTTACGTCGTGCTAAATAATGAGCGCAGATAATAGAAAGAAGCGAGAGACCCCTCGCTTCAATTCTCCTCTTATTGAAACCCATTGCCATCTCGATTACCTAAAGGCTTTTGAGATTGAAGAAATTATCGAGAAAGCCGCTGAGGTAGGGATCGAGAAAATAGTTACGATTTCTGTTGAGCCAGATAATTTAGATCGCGCCTTAGAAATAGCTAACCAATTCGAAAACGTATACTGCACTCAAGGCATTCATCCTCACGACGCTAGACTCTGGAGCGAGGAAGTTGATAAAAAAATCTTAGTGCAAGCAAAAGAGAAAAAAAATGTGGCCATCGGTGAAATCGGACTGGATTACCATTACGATAATTCCCCAAGGGAAAAACAAAGAGAAGTTTTTGATCGACAGCTTGCCATGGCCTCAGAGCTGGACTTACCAGTTGTTATTCATTCCCGTGATGCCGAAGAAGACACAAAAGCCATTTTAAAAAATCACCTGACTCATTTAAATAAACGCGGAGTGATTCATAGCTTTACTTCTTCAATAGATCTGGCTGAGTTTGCCATTGAGAATGATTTTTACCTTGGATTTAATGGCATAATCACTTTTAAAAGTGCCGATAATGTCAGAGAGGCCGTGGAAATTACTCCCCTAAATAGACTACTCCTAGAGACAGACTCCCCATTTCTCACCCCCATTCCTTTTAGAGGAAGAGAGAATGGTCCCTATTACCTGCCTTTTGTAGCAGAAAAAATGGCCGAAATTAAGAAGCTATCAGTAGAGGAACTTCTTCCTCAAGTATATAGCAACAGTTTTGCCCTATTTAATTTTTCTTAAGAGCTAATTAACTCCCTTTTTTCCTTACTCCGATTAGTAATTAACCGGAGAGAGTTATGAAAAATCTATGCCTTATAGGGCTTATTGGAATCCTTTTTTATACGAACGTATTCTCAAGTGAAGGATGGGTACGTGTCCCTGTTAAAGAAATGAAGAGTACAGACTTAGAAGGAGTTTTTGAGGTTATAAGTAACGAGCAATTTGCAAAAGTTAAGCTCGACTGCTTAAGCTTTATTCACGGTATGAATTTTTATGATAAGAGCCGTGATGGAGATTGGGAACTTTCCTATAGCTTTCCCCTCTCAGAAGCTCAGTGTAACGATGTGTATAAGTTTTTAAAGGATAACCTAGAGGCTAAGAAGCCTGCTTGCGTTGAACTTAATATTATTGATGGGATTTATGAACTCAGCGAGAAGGAAGAATCTTGTCAACTAGGCTCTTAATCTTTGCCTGATGAGCATTTCTATTTTTAACGGCGTCTCCTAAGACGCCATTTAATTTATCAAAAACCATAAATTGAACTTCACTTGAATCATCTAACTCTGATCCACTTTCCGAGCGCAGCTCATTAATAACTTCAGTCATCTTCGTATTTCTTGCGATATTAGGACCATCATTGAAAAAGATATCGCTATCACTAATGACATTAAAGTTTTTTGCAACATTTTGAGGGATGATATCGTTTTCAAATCCTACTGAATCTAGAGTCACGAGAAGATCTACTTTTCTAAATCCGTACTCAAGATGGTTAAGTCGATTACTAATCTCTACAGCAGTATCACCGCCCATCCCTTGTCCAACTAGAATGACTGGCTGATCTGTGGCCGTACGATGAAGTACATCTAGAATCTCTTCTTCTTGATCCCAATTAAAAACTCTAGACCTTGGAATATTTGAGGACATTAAGTCGAGCCCAGTATCAGAATCAAAAATATCTAAATCAAAACCATTGATAAAAACCACGGCCGGCTGATTTAAAATCTTAGGTAAGCTATTCTTTTGCACAGTCCTAGACTTACTTAGGCCTCCTGCCTCGTCGGCACCGCCCCCTAAGTTTGGCATCAGGTTAGAAATTCCTGGAGTTTTTAAAGCTTTTTTAAAGGCTCCCGCTGCTCCATCAAGCAGATGCTTTCCG
This sequence comes from Halobacteriovorax sp., assembly GCA_002720865.1. Classification (GTDB taxonomy): domain Bacteria; phylum Bdellovibrionota; class Bacteriovoracia; order Bacteriovoracales; family Bacteriovoracaceae. Next base: position 10,887 of record PBIO01000003.1, on the reverse strand, counting down.
GCAGAGACGGTTTCTTTTGCCTTAGCCTCCACTTTTTTTGGCAGCTCTTTTGCCTTTTGAGCCACTTCCTTGGCCGTATCAGATAGATCCACCTTACTGGGCTTTTCCGCCAAGCTCTTCACCCCATTAGAGGTTTTAGCAGCTTTGACCAAGGTGGGCTTCTTAGCTAGATAGTCCGCCTTAGACTTATATTGAATGATTCCATCGTTAGTCTTCATACCAAGTTTAATTGTATAATTTATTGCCCTTAGCCATAAGAGAGCAAAAAAGGCTCTATAACCGACCAAGAGAGTCAATAAACCTATATAAAGCATCAAAAAAGGCGTTCAAAAGGTGCCTTATTTGTGGCATATTGCCGGCAATTTCAAACTATTAGGGAGTTTTCATGGCTCAGGTCAAAATTGGCATCAACGGTATGGGGCGCATTGGGCGCACAATCTTAAGAGAAATATTTAATCGCAACCTTCAAGATCAGCTTGAAGTAGTAGCGGTAAACAATCCAGGTAATCCCATGGATTATATTCATCTCATGAAATTCGATTCTGTTCACGGTCGATTTGAAGGTGATGTTTCTTTTGACGAAAAAAGTGACACTCTAAACTTTGGTGGAAAGAGCATTCACTTTTTTAAGCAAAGAGATCCTTCTGAAATTGATTGGAGCTCTAAAAAGGTAGATATTGTCATAGACGCCACTGGGATCTTTAAAGATATGGAAGGTCTTGGAAAACATAAAAGCGGGACCGTTAAAAAAGTTATTATGTGCGCCCCTGGGAAAGATCTAGACGGAACTTTCGTGATGGGAATCAATAACGAAGATTACAAACCTGAAGAACATCATATTGTAAGTAATGCTAGCTGTACCACAAACTGTTTAGCTCCAGTTGCGAAAGTTCTCAATGATAAATTTGGAATTGTGAATGGGTTTATGACGACTATTCATGCCTATACTTCTGATCAGCAACTTCTTGATGGTTCACACAAGGACCCAAGAAGAGCAAGAGCTGCTGCCTTATCAATGATACCCACCACAACAGGTGCTGCAAAGGCCGTTGGTTTAGTAATTCCAGCTCTAAAAGGAAAGTTAGATGGTTATGCCGTTAGAGTTCCTACTCCAAACGTCTCCCTCGTAGACTTAACAGTTAGACTTGAGAAAAAGGCGACAGTTGAAGAAGTTAATGCTGCTCTTAAAGAAGCAAGTGAAACTAATCTAAAAGGCATTCTTCGCTTCGAAGAGCTTCCTTTGGTTAGTATAGATTATATGGGAATGCGTCCTTCAAGCTGTGTAGACGCTGCCCTTACCAACCAAATCGATGACTCCGTAAAAGTTGTTGCTTGGTACGATAACGAAGCTGGTTTTTCAAACCGTGTAATCGACCTAGCAAGCTATATCGGAGAAAGGCTCTAAAATGGCTCTAAAATTTGTTGATGAACTAGACCTTGAGAATAAAAAGGTTCTAGCTCGTTTTGACTTTAACGTACCTCTTTCTTCTGATGGAAAGATCACAGACACGACTCGTGTTGATCTTGCATTGCCGACGATCAAGTATATTCTAGAAGCTGGCTGTGACAAACTCATTCTCATGAGTCACCTAGGAAGACCCAAAGGAGAAGTTAAAAAAGAGTTTTCTCTTGAGCCAGTTGCCACTTACCTCGCTGACCAGCTTGGGGAAGATGTGGTTCTCACAGAGAGTGCTACGGACAGAGGAATAAAAACGCTTCTTGAACTTAACGAGACAAAAATTATTCTTCTAGAGAATCTTCGCTTCCATAAAGAAGAAACTGAAAATGACCATGAGTTCGCTAAACATCTTGCGAGCTATGGTGACGTTTATATTAACGATGCTTTTGGAACAGCACATAGAAAGCATGCTTCAACTTATGAAATCAATGCTTTCTTTAAAGGCAATGCTGCCGGTGGTTTTCTCCTTAAAAAGGAAATCGACGCCCTATCTAAAATTGTGAATAACCCAGAGAAGCCTTTTATTGCCATCACTGGGGGAGCTAAAGTTTCAGATAAGATTAAGATCATTGAAAGCCTTCTCACTAGCGTTGATTCATTAATCGTTGGTGGAGCCATGGCCTACCCTTTTTTAAAAGCAAAAGGATACAAGGTTGGAAAATCCTTATGTTCGGATGAGGATGTGGAGCTTGCCAAAAAACTCCTAATGCATAAGTCCGCATCAAAAATAATGTTACCGGTTGATCATATCGTCAGCGACGACCTAGAGGGAAATCCCGAAACGATTAAGGAAGTAAATATTCCTGATGATAAAATGGGTCTTGATATTGGACCTGAAACACTGGCCGTTTATTGTAATAAAATTGATGGGGCTAAAACCCTTCTTTGGAATGGTCCAATGGGTCTTTTTGAAAATGCTCATTTTTCTAAAGGCACCCTAGGAATTGCTCAGGCCCTTTCAACTGATACTGGCTATACATTAGTAGGCGGTGGGGATTCTGTTGCTGCCGTAAAGAAATCTGGTCTCGCTTCAAAGATGGATCATGTTTCTACTGGAGGCGGAGCTTCATTAGAATATATTGAAAGCGGAAGTTTGCCAGGAATTCAGGCCCTCAAATTTGGAATAAACTAAGGACTTTTTATGACTGCAAGATTTTATATTGTCGGAAACTGGAAAATGAATCAAAAGCTTGAAGATATAAATAACTTCTTCAAAGATCTTGGTGACCTCGGAAATGAAAGACAATATGAAGCATGGCTTGCTCCTCAGGCCATTCATCTAACGACCTTATTAGAAAAAGCCAATGCTTTAAATATTCAAATTGGCTCACAAAATATTTCTGACAATGATTCGGGCGCTCATACAGGTGAAATTTCCCCTTCAAGTTTAATAGATGCGGGAGGTAGCTTCACGTTAATCGGGCATTCTGAAAGAAGGTCCATTTATAAAGAATCAAATGATTTTATAAATAGAAAAACTCTTCTCTCCTTAGAAAAAGGTTTAACTGTGATTTTTTGTTGCGGAGAAACCCTAGAAGAAAGAGAAAAAGGGATGACCGAGTCAGTTGTCGCCTATCAGATTGAAGAAGGGCTAAAAGACATCCCCTCGAACCTAAGAGAAAAAGTAATTGTAGCTTATGAACCTGTTTGGGCCATCGGTACTGGAAAAACCGCTTCACCTGAGCAGGCCGAGGAAGTTCACCTCTTTATTAGATCTAAGCTAACTGAGCTATGGGATGGAACTCTTTCTCACAAAGTTCCTCTTCTTTACGGAGGCTCAGTAAAGCCGGCCAATGTAGAAGGCCTACTTATTAAACCAAATATTGATGGGGCTCTAGTAGGTGGAGCCAGCCTAAAAGGGGCTGATTTTAGAGCGCTTTGCGACGCAGCGGATAAAAGAAGTAAATTACCTGGTCAATTACAGGGCTAACTAGCTGATTTTAAAATTGCTGCTTGCCAAAAAGTGGTGATTTTTATATTCCTACAGCTTAACTTATAAGAGGATTGTGTAATGGTCACAACATTAATGGTATTTCACGTAGTAATTTCTGTTCTTTTAATTCTTCTCGTTCTTCTCCAGTTTGGTAAAGGCGCTGAAGCAGGATTAATGGGAGGAAGTTCAGGTGAAGTATTCACGGCCTCGCAGCAAGGAAATATTCTTTCAAAGATCACTGTTGTTCTAGCAGTTCTTTTCTTAGGTAATTCTGTTTTTCTAGCAAAGATTCAAAGTACAAAATCCAGTTCTTCACTTCTAGATTCTGAAGCTCCAATAGCAAGACCACTTAATAATGATGCGGCAGCTGCACCAGCAGTTCCGGCAACTGAAGCACCGAAGGCCGAAGCAAAGCCAACTGAAGCTCCAGCAGAAACTAAGTAATCTAGGCGGCGGGTTTATGAAGTCCGAACTCGTCGAGCTCATCAAAAAAGAGTACCTACACTTAGGTACAATCTATTTTAATTCAGCATATTTTGGGCCGAGTCCTTACTCGGCTAAGCAGCGAATCATGCAAGCAACGCAAAAAGAATTAGACCCTAGCTTTTGGGCTTATGATAGCTGGATGGGGATTGCCGAAAGAATCAGAAAAGAAATTGCAAAGCTCCTAGATGTTGAAGCTGATCATATCATGCACTCTACTTCAACAAGCGACATTATCAATACCGTGGCCAATGGCTATCGCTTTAAAAAAGGTGATATTGTTTGTGCCATTGATAAAGATTACCCTTCAAACATCATTCCTTGGATGCGTTGTCAGGAAAAATACGATATCGATTTTAGGCTTTTAGATCTCGGTGACCAGGAGGTCCCCACTCCAGAGTGGTTAGAGAAAAACCTTCCTGAAGGAACTAAGATTTTTGATATGTCCTATATCACCTTTGATACAGGAAAGAAGATGGACATTCTCTCCATTGGGAAAATGTTAAAGAAGAAAGATATCCTATTTGTTGTTGATGCGACTCAGGCCTTAGGAGGAATGCAGATCACAGAAGAGGAGTTTGAAGTTATAGACGTTCTTGCTTGCTCTTCCTACAAGTGGATGCTTGGTCCCTATGGTCATGCCTTTGGATACTTTTCAAATAAGGCCATCGATTTAATCGACGCTTCAACTGGACAATGGCTAGTAAGCCCAAATTCAAAAGTAGTTTACTCCCTCTTAGATTATACTACTGAAACTCTTCCTGGGGCGCGAAAGTATGACCGCGGACAAACCGCTAATCCACTTGTCATGTCTTGTCTTGAAGCTAGTTTAAATTTTCTAAATGAAATCACTCTTCCAGTCGTTCAAAAACATAATGCCCTTATAAGGGATTATTTTCTAGCCAACTACCCAAAAGATAAATATCAATTAATTACTCCTAAGGAGTATATGGGTAATATCATTTGTCTAAAAACTAAAGGCATTGATCCTCTCGAACTTGAAAGAGAATTAAAATTTAATAATGTCGATGTAAGTATTAGACAAGGGAATGTGAGATTGGCATTTCATATTTTTAATACAGAAGAGCAAGTTGATAAGCTTATTGAAGCTCTAGATATTTAGCCGGCTTTTTTGTCTTTCCCAAAGAGATTACTATCCCCTTTGATTTTTCCAAACTCTTCTTTACCTTCTTTAGCAAAGATATCTTCGGCCTGTTTTTTAATCTGTGGTGCTTGAAGAGGTAGTACATTCTTAGGCTGGCAAGGGTCAAAATCGTCTGGTAGCTCTTCTTTAATTTTACCTTGAAGCCCTAACTTATTTACATTTTCGCAGAAGATCTCAAAAATTTTAGGGTCAATTTTCCTTCCAACAGATTTAGACATTACTGCGAGAGCATCCTCTGTTGATAAGACTTCGTGATAAGACCTTTTCGTTGTTATAGCATCAAAAAAGTCACAAATCGCGCATACCCTAGCTAAGACATGAATATCCTTTGCTTCAATTTTGTTCGGATACCCCGTTCCATTATAATTTTCATGGTGCTCCATGATTACTCTACGAATAACTTCGAAATCAACTCCATCACAGCAATGCTCTCCTTCGTCTAAGAGCTCTCCTCCAAAGTCGGGATGCTGTTTAATCGTTTCAAAATCTTCATCTGAAAGTTTCCCTGGATTATTTATAATTGTCGTGGGAATTTTTATCTTACCTAAGTCGTGTAGTAGACCTCCAAGACCAGCTAAAACTAATTCCTCTTTCTTTGCCCCTGGCTTCATCGCCTTGAAAAGCGAAATACAATACATCGAAACATTGATTGAATGATCGTAGGTATAAAAGTCATGAAAGCTTAGATCACCAATAAGATCTTGAACTTCATTAATCTCATAGTCTTCTAAAACGTCAATCATATGCTCCACAGAATCCTTACAGCCTTCAATTGCTTCTTCTAAAATTGCGGTTGTAAATTCTTTCTCTGGGTCAAAGACTTTATTCAAATATAAAATGGCAGAATCTTTTATGATCTCAGTTTTTTGAATATCAGAAAAATTATCATTTTTAACTAAGCTAGTTAAATAACTCTGTCTTTGTTTTTCTAAAACGTAGAGCTGATGATACTTTGCCTTAAAGGTTGCAATATCTTCAGAACTTAATCTCCCATTCATCGGAAAAATACGAACAAAACGCTCACGGTTTTCTCTAGTAGATGAGTTAATATAGAGATCATAAGGTAGGTTTTCTTCAAGTAGGATTAAATCAAATCCTACTGAGAAAAAACTATCTTTTGATAAACGTTCTTTTTCCATTCAAGTCCTCATTGAACTTATCGGAGAATCTACTGCACTAATTTAATAATTTAAAATATTTAGGAACTTTAGAAGAGTTTTTATTTCTATAAAAAAAGGGACCTTACGGTCCCTTTTTGAGTAATTTAATCTAGTATTAAAAAATTATTCAATAAACAGTTGTCTAGAACGGTATATCGTCAGCAGTGAAATTTGCATCAGCGCTTACGTTGTACTCTTGGTTCATCATTCCAGCGTTGTTGTCTGGTCTTTCTTGAGATCCAGCATCTCTGTCAGAACGATCTGTAGTTGTGGCGTTTCCACCTAGGAACTGAACTGATCTAGCGTTGATCTCGGTGGTATAACGTTTTTGTCCGTCCTTACCTTCCCAAGAGCGAGTCTGAAGTGCTCCTTCTACAAATGCTTGTCTTCCTTTTGCAAGGTACTGATTACAAAGCTCAGCAAGCTTTCCCCAAACTACAATACGATGCCACTCTGTTCTTTCTTGCTTCTGACCTGATTTGTCGTTCCACGATTCTGAAGTTGCGAGTGAAAAATTAGCTACGGCCGTCCCTGATGGTGTGTACTTTAGTTCGGGATCTTGTCCTAGGCGACCGATCAAAATAACCTTGTTGACGCTCATTAATGCCTCCGATGATTGATTAAAAGAGTCGAATAATAATAAAGGACAACTTTATTCTCTTCCTTACTCTTTTAGAAGTAGAATTTTAGCAAAATTGCTGAAACTCCCTATTCATAAGGGCTTGAGAGACTGGTCCCATAAGTACCTAAAATTTAGAGTGAAAAAAATCAATTGATTTTAAAATCAGTATCCCTGATCAAAAGAAGAGCTTTCATAAGGATTCTGCTCCGCAGCGACCAATTCTTCAAGTACCTCAGGAGTCTCTTCCTGAGCCTTTTTCTGATCTTTAGCGGCCCAGTGATCGGCCACAAGTTTTCTGGCGACCTTAACATCTTTCTTGTACCAGCTCGCGTCAAAGCCGCAATGAGGACACGGAAGTTCCTTTCTATAATTGGCCCTACGTACCCACTCGAATACCCCTAGAAAAACAAAGAAGCTAAAAATGCCTCTAAAACTCATAACGGGATAAAGCATGGCGGTCGTTGCAATCGTAAGAAGGGATATCTGCAAATAATTTTTAATCGATAATCTAAAGGAAGTAGTAAGTGCTCGAGGTGTTCTACAAAGAGCGCAATAGAAGCTAACTGTAGGGTTCTTCACTTTAAATGTTCTTCGCTCTAATGGTCTTAAATTCACAATCACCTCTTCTAGTATTTTAGCAAATTTCTAGGGGCCGAAATAGAGTGGGAAAAGGCCTCCGGGCCATCTCCATGGCCCAGAGGAAGGCAAAAAATCTTTGAAGCACTTACGTGCATTGATAGTTTTTTGCGATAGGACTGCCGATCAACCAACGTTCCACTGCTTCCATGCTTCGGCGGCTCATGGATACAATTATTAGTTCAAGTTCCTTGCCAACATGCATCATATAATTGAGTCCTAAATTCGGTTATTTGGACTGATTCTTTGACTATCTCAAGGGGACACCAGTACCATTTAGGCACTGATTTAAGCTATTTAAGGGGTCAAATGAATCCACCCGTGGAGCATTCCAAAACACCTAAAAATTCGTCGATTAAGGAAAAGGGACAGCTCTCAGTTTTCCTAGGTGTGTCCATGACTATTATTGTGAGCCTACTTGCGTTCATCATTAATGTAGGCTTATTCGTAAAAGCAAAAATCAACCTCCAAAACGCAGTGGACTCCGCTGCTTGGGCCGGGGCTTCTGTACAGGCGAGACAGTTAACAAATATTGGTTACTTAAATTGGGAAATGAGAAACAACTATAAGGAGTGGATGTTTAAACAATATGTCTTAGGACAAATTGCTCTTAGCACCGTTGCCGATACTTCCTTAAGTAATAACCCAAAGAACGGAAACTTATTAAATGGTTTAGCCGGGGATCGCATGCAGTTTAGAGGTCAGCCCTTTGATCCAGCTGGGTACCCGGACGAATTTGATAAATTCAACTTACCTAGTATCTGTATTCACTTTGGTTCCGGTCATAATATTTGTGACCTCGTAAGACTTCCTGGTCTACCTAGATTTAATACTGTTGGACTGCCTTCGATTACCGAGCATCATGAAGAAGTTCTAAGTGCTCTTGCTAAAACAAAAAGAGATGACTGCTCACGAAGAACAGAAGTTAATTTTGGAGCCGCACTTCTTTGGGCCTATGGAACAGGAGAAGCTGGAGGCTTAAGTTTTGAAGATATGCCTTTAATTGCTTCAAGCAGAGTTGGTGCTTGGATAAAGGCCATGGAGCTTGGGCTAAGAATGAGAAACTTAGAAGCCCATGTTAATAGACCTCCCGTCTCAGAAGGAATTTGTTTTAGCTGCGGAGACGGCATGGCCATCTCAAATTTAAATCCAATCTATGCCGCAAATGAAAGACCTATTAAGGCATTTTGGTCGGCCCTTAGAAATCTAGGAGGCGGTGATTTTAAGATGACGGATGCCAGTGCAAATGTTGATGAACGAGCTATTGATGAAGTGCCTGGATCATTTAAACTTTTTGAGCTGGCTCCACAAGATAGAAACCCTGGCGGCCTAAGCGACTACTTAATCCCTAACGATGCCGTTGTTCAAGGTGTTGGTTATAACCCTAAAACAAAGTTTTACTTAGACCTTCAAGCTCTCCCCGTAAATTTCGTTAGCTTTTTTACAACCTTTGTTTCACTAACAGGTAAGTTTGATGATGGCGGCGAAACCATTGCCCAGGAAGCCAACTGTGGTGGATCAAAAACAGGCATGCCAGTTCCTGGATTTATGTTTGGTTTTCTAAAAAATCCAGAAGTCATGACTTATTATGCAGTTAAAGGTGAGGCAAACTTTGTAGGGCTTTTCTTTCCCTTCCAAGAACAAAATGGAATCAAGATTAGTGCTTACGCAGCAGCTAAACCATTTGGAGGTCGAGTAGGTCCTAAGCTTTTTATGGTCGATAACTTCAACACAGTTAAGCCAAGAGTTGAAAACGAAGCTAAAAGAAGTGGCGCTTATATTAGCGCGATTCAAGTTCCTACCTCTCTTAGTGATCCCTCTGTTCCTATTGCAGATCGCTACCCTCCAGGAACACCTTTCCCGCTAACCCAAGATTTTTGGGCGCAAGATAAAACTGATGTCATTGGCGGAACCCCTAATGTTGGGGATGTAAAATTTGTTATCCCCAATTTACTTTATGATTATACTGATGATTCAAGTATGGACCTTCAAGTAAAGACTGACCTAGTTCTAGAAATTAAAGCTGCTGCTAGCCTCGATGCTTCAAGATTACCTGATGAAGCCATGGGCCTTCATAGCACTGCTCAGTTCGACCTTTTCAAAGCGAACTATGAAGGAACAACGGCCGCAGGAGATATTATTCCTCAAGAGAGAATTGAAAGGGCCATTAACAATGTAAGAAGACCAACAAAATATGAAGCCTTAAATTATTTAGTTCCAGTTATCGACGGAACAGATGGTGTCGTTAATGAAAATATCTCTACAATAATGCTTGAACCAGAGGGATGCTCTTTTGTCGAAGCCGATTGTTACAAGTTATATGCTCCTCTCTTTGGAGATGGAACAATGTTTTCAGATCAAGCGGCTCCTTCAGCAATTATCGCTGATACCGTCTCTTCATTTGAGCCGGCTATTGATAAATTCTTAGATGCCTTGAAGGATGTATCAGATAGCATTAGAGCACAGGTAACAGAAGAAGCGGGCGGCAGTGAATCAGCCGCTAACTCAATTTTTAGAAGAACTCCTCCTCCAGCAAGCGCTCCAGTTGTAGGACTCCCTACCGGAGCTGCTCCTTTTACGCCTCCTTGTAATGACGCTTCCCTGGCTCAAAATTTTCATCATTTTTTCAAAGGAAATGGAAAGGCCTGTGACATAACGCCAATCAATGAATTAATTCTCGAGTATTTTGATAAAATGACAGAAAACGAAAGTTTTCAAGAGTATCATGTAGCTCCATATGTAACCGCTAATAACACTCCCGCTGATACCTTAAGATCAGGATATATGCCTGGCGTCAGACAAGGAGCGCAAGAGGATGGGACAGTCCCTGCCGCTGGGCCAATTACACCAAGTGCTGAGTTTTTAAGTGCCCGTAGGAACTTCTATTCCACAAAATTCATCCCTATGAGCTCATTAATTGGTGGAGCCGACTCTTACGCTGATGATGCCAGATGGATGTTTATTGAAAAAAGCCTAAGCTCTCCTCCAGGAGATAAGGTAGTTGGCGGTATTAAGAACCAAATTGATCCTACTGACCTAGATCTTTGGGAGAAGCTCTTTTTCTAGGTTTTACCCGCTTGAAATGACTCTATTCTCTCTACTATACTATTGAACATTATATAGCAGTGAATCACGAAATATATTTAAAACAATGATAAGAGTAAGCAATATAGTTGATATCGTAAAAAGAGGTTACAAAGAGATGGCTAAGAAAAAGGCAGCTAAGAAAAAAGCAACTAAGAAGAAAGTAGCTAAAAAGAAAGTAGCAAAAAAGAAAGTAGCAAAAAAGAAAGTAGCAAAAAAGAAAGTAGCTAAAAAGAAAGTAGCTAAAAAGAAAGCTGCTAAAAAGAAAGTAGCTAAAAAGAAAGTAGCTAAAAAGAAAGTAGCTAAAAAGAAAGTAGCTAAAAAGAAAGTAGCTAAAAAGAAAGT
>PBIO01000002.1 GCA_002720865.1 Halobacteriovorax sp. | reverse complement strand
CAACTTATCAAGCTAGTTATACGATGCAGACAGGGGACACTCAGGCGGCCTTAGGCTTTACTCTTGATTTTACAGATGCCTCTGGAAACGCAGCTGTTCAAGTAACAGCGGTAACGGACGCTTCAAGTGTTACCTTTGATGAAACGGACCCAAGCTCTACGCCAAGAACAATTTTTTCTAATAATGCTAATACGACTCTTGCAAAGGTTGGGGATGTCGTTACTGTTAGTTTTACAGTGAGCGAGACTCTAATTGGAAATCCATCTGTAAGTATTGATGGAAACTCAGCTACTATTGGTGGCACTCATCCAGTTTATCAGGCCACTTATACAATGCAGGCAGGAGATACAGCTGGAGTTCTAACATATGCAATCGATATAACAGATGCTGCCGGAAACGTAGCAACAACGATAACAACAGTTACTGATGGAAGTACGGTTACTTTTGATGAGACTCTACCAACGGCAACCCCAGTAACGATTTACTCTAATAACGGAAATAACGCCCTTGCTAAAGTTGGGGACGTGGTTACTTTAAGTTTTACAGTTAGTGAGCCACTTCTTGGAAGTCCTACAGTAACGATTGACGGAAAGGCCGCTACAATTGCTGGTGCTTATCCAACTTATCAAGCAAGTTATACCACTCAGGCCGGTGATACGGACGGAGTGCTTGCCTTTACTCTAGACTTTGATGATGCCTCTGGAAACTCTGCTACCCAGGTAACAGCAGTAACTGATGGATCAAGTGTTACTTTTGATGAGGTATTACCTACGGCCACGCCAGTTAGTATTTATTCAAATAACGCTAATACTAGTATTGCAAAAGTTGGAGATGTTGTCACAGTAAGCTTTACTGTAAGTGAAGCTCTTCTTGGATCGCCAACGGTAACTATTGATGGAAACGCGGCGACTATTGCTGGTTCATATCCTACTTATCAAGCAAGCTATACTTTAGTTGGCGGAGAAACCTCTGGAGCACTTGGATTTACTCTTGATTTTACAGATGCCGCTGGAAACCCAGCTACGCAGGTTACTTCTGTAACAGATGGATCAAGCGTGACTTTTGATGAGACAGCGCCGCTTGCTTCTTCAGTAACTATTTATTCAAATAATGCCAATACATCTAGAGCAAAAGTAGGGGATATAGTAACTCTAAGCTTTACTGTTAATGAGCCATTAACTGGAAGTCCAACGGTAACGATTGATGGAAACGCTACTACTCTTGCTGGATCGTACCCAACTTATCAAGCTAGTTATACGATGCAGACAGGGGACACTCAGGCGGCCTTAGGCTTTACTCTTGATTTTACAGATGCTTCTGGAAATCCAGCTGTTCAAGTAACAGCGGTAACAGACGCTTCAAGTGTGACCTTTGATGAGACCGCTCCTCTTGCAACGCCAGTTAGTATTTACTCAAATAATGGAAATACGGCACTTGCTAAGGTAGGAGATGTCGTTACTCTTAGCTTTACAGTTAACGAGCCTCTTCTTGGATCTCCAACTGTAACGATAGATGGAAACGCTACGACGTTAGCTGGATCTTATCCAACTTATCAAGCTAGCTACACGATGCAGACTGGAGATACTCAGGCGGCCTTAGGATTTACTCTTAATTTTACAGATGCTGTTGGAAATAACGCCGTCCAGGTAACTTCAGTGACAGATGCTACTTCTGTTACCTTTGATGAAACACTTCCAAGTGCAACGCCTGTAACCATTTACTCTAATAATGCGGACACAACGATTGCAGTTGTGGGAGACGTTGTAACAGTTAGCTTTACAGTAAGTGAGCCTCTTCTTGGATCTCCGACTGTAACAATTGATGGAAATGCTGCCACTATTGGTGGAGCTTACCCAAGTTATACTGGTAGCTATACAATGCAGTCTGGTGATAACGAAGGTGTTCTTGCTTTTACGGTAGACTTTAATGATGCTGCAGGAAACTCAGCGACTCAGATTACAGGAACTACCGACGCTACAAATGTAACTTTTGATGAGACGCCGCCTACGGCAAATCCAGTTACAATTTACTCAAATAATGCTGATACAAGTAAAGCAAAAGTTGGTGATATTGTAACTCTTAGCTTTACCGTAAGTGAGCCGCTTCTAGGATCGCCTACTGTAACTATTGACGGAAAAGCAGCCACTATGGGCGGATCTTATCCAACCTATCAAGCAACTTATACAACTCAGGCCGGGGATACGGACGGGGCCCTAACTTTTACATTAGACTTTACTGATGCCAATGGAATTGCGGCAACACAAGTAACCGCCGTAACAGATGCCTCAACGGTTGTATTTGATGAGGTGGACCCACTGGCCACTTCAGTAAGCATTTATTCTAATAACGCTAATACATCTAGAGCAAAAGTTGGGGACGTTGTAACTCTTAGCTTTACTGTGAATGAGCCACTACTTGGATCGCCAACGGTAACGATTGATGGAAATGCCACAACTCTTGCTGGATCTTATCCAACTTATCAAGCTAGCTATACGATGCAAACTGGGGATACTCAGGCGGCCTTAGGATTTACTCTAGACTTTACTGATGCCACTGGAAATACAGGAACTCAAGTTACTGCCGTAACAGATGCCTCTTCAGTAACTTTTGATGAGTCAGTTCCAACAGCTACGCCAGTTACAATCTACTCGAATAATGCAGATACAAGTAAAGCAAAAGTAGGGGATATAGTAACTCTAAGCTTTACCGTAAGTGAGCCACTTCTTGGTTCTCCAACAGTTACTATTGATGGAAACGCCGCTACGATAGCTGGAAGTTACCCAACTTATCAGGCAAGTTATACAACTCAGGCCGGTGATACGGATGGGGCCCTAACATTTACATTAGACTTTGATGATGCCGTAGGAAACTCCGCTGTACAGGTTACTGCGGTGACAGACGGATCAAGCGTAGTCTTTGATGAAGTAGCACCACTTGCTACTCCAGTTACAATTTATTCAAATAACGCTAATACGGCCATTGCTAAAGTAGGGGACGTTGTGACTCTAAGCTTTACTGTGAATGAACCACTACTTGGAAGTCCAACTGTAACGATTGATGGAAACGCAGCTACAATTGCTGGCTCATATCCAACATATCAAGCAAATTATACAGCTCAAGCAGGAGATACTGAAGCAGCGCTAGGGTTTACCCTCGATTTTACGGATGCCACTGGAAACCCTGCAACACAAGTAGTTGCTGTTACAGACGGATCTAGTGTCACCTTTGATGAGTCAGTACCAACGGCGACCTCGGGTAGCATTTACTCTAATAATGCCAACACTTCATTAGCAAAAGTTGGTGACGTTGTTACTCTAAGCTTTACGGTAAGTGAACCTCTTCTTGGAAGTCCGACTGTTACTATCGATGGAAACGCCACGACTCTCGCTGGATCGTATCCAACTTATCAAGCTAGTTATACCATGCAAACTGGAGATACCCAGGCCGCTCTAGGATTTACATTAGACTTTACAGACGTTGTTGGAAATAATGCTGTTCAAGTAACAGCGGTAACGGACGCTTCATCAGTTACCTTTGATGAAACGGCTCCGAGCTCTACGCCTAGAACTATCTTTTCTAATAATGCTAATACGACACTGGCCAAGGTAGGGGATATTGTAACTCTTAGTTTTACAGTTAACGAAACTCTTATAGGTAATCCATCAGTAAGTATTGATGGGAACTCTGCAACTATCGGTGGAACTCATCCTGTTTATCAGGCCACATACACAATGCAGGCAGGAGATACAACTGGAGTTCTAACCTATGCAATCGATATTACAGATGCCGCTGGAAATGCCGCGGGAACAATTGCAACTGTAACGGATGGAACAACGGTAACATTTGATGAAACACTACCAAGTGCAACGCCTGTAACGATCTACTCTAATAATGCTAATACGGCCCTGGCTAAAGTAGGCGATGTTGTTACATTAAGTTTTACTGTTAGTGAGCCGCTTCTTGGTTCGCCAACTGTAACCATTGATGGAAAAGCAGCCACTATTGCTGGAGCTTATCCAACTTATCAAGCGAACTATACGACTCAGGCCGGAGACACTGACGGGGTTCTTGCATTTACACTAGACTTTACTGATCTTGCTGGAAATGCAGCCACACAAGTTACGGCCGTTACGGATGCTAGTTCCGTTACATTTGATGAAGTGCTACCAACAGCTACACCTGTAACAATTGCATCAAATAATGCCAATACTACAAGTCGAGCAAAAATTGGAGATGTCGTTACTGTAAGCTTTACAGTTAATGAGGCATTACTTGGTAATCCAACTGTGACTATTGACGGAAATGCTACAACATTAGGTGGAGCGTATCCTAATTATAATGCAAGTTATACAATGCAAACAGGAGACACTGAAGCAGCGTTAAGTTTTACTATTGATTTTACTGATGCATCAGGAAATGCGGCCACTCAAGTTACGGCCGTTACGGATGCTAGCTCAGTAACATTTGATGAAACTGCGCCGCTTATGAACCCTGTTACGATTTATTCAAATAATGGTAACACTTCAAGAGCTAAGGTCGGAGATATTGTAACTCTTAGCTTTACAGTAAATGAACCGCTTCTTGGAAATCCATCAGTCTCTATCGATGGTAATTCGGCAACTATCGGAGGATCTTATCCTACTTATACTGCAAGCTATACAATGCAAACTGGAGACACGCAGGCAGCCCTTGGATTTGTTCTAGACTTTACGGATGCTGTAGGAAATCCAGGAATTCAAATTACAGCTGTAACAGATGCTAGTTCAGTGACTTTTGATGAAAGTCAGCCTACGGCATCGCCTGTTACAATTTATTCAAATAACGGAAACACGTCTCTTGCTAAAGTCGGTGATGATGTAACATTAAGTTTTACAGTAAGTGAACCACTTCTAGGTTCTCCAACTGTAACGATTGATGGAAACTCTGCTACAATTGGCGGATCCTATCCAACCTATACAGCAACTTATACGATGCAAGCCGGAGACAATGATGGAATACTCGTCTTCACTTTAGACTTTGATGATGCCGTAGGAAATTCGGCAACACAAGTTACGGCCGTAACTGATGTTTCATCAGTTACCTTTGATGAAGTTGCTCCTACAGCTACGCCGGTCAATATTGCTTCAAATAATGTTGATCAAGTTTGGGCAAAAGTAGGTGACGTTGTTACTGTGAGTTTTACCGTAAATGAACCACTACTTGGATCTCCAACAGTGACTATCGATGGTAATCCAGCAACTATCGGCGGAACTTACCCGAACTACTCTGCTAGCTATACAATGCAGACGGGAGATACTGAAGCCGTCCTAACATTTACTGTAGATTTTGATGATGCAGCTGGAAACTCTGCAACGCAAATTACTGCGGTAACAAATGCTTCATCTGTAACTTTCGATGAAACGGCCCCTGTACTTCAATTTGTTGATTCGTTCACAGATAATGGAACTTACAATAATCCAGACCTAATTCAAATTACAGCACATTATAATGACAATATGAAAGTTGTTACGGCTAATCCTATTATTACTCTTGAAACGGGAGCTTCAGATGGCGAGGCAACATATTCAGGGGCGACGGCCGAAACCTTAACTTTTAACTATACTGTAGCCGATGGTGAAAATAGTACTGACCTTACTTTTGATAATGCAACTACAATTAATTTAAATGGTGGTGTTATTTCTGACCTTGCTGGTAACGTTCCAGTATCTACTGCGCTTCCAGATAATGGGTCAGGTGATTCAATTTCAGATAGAGATCAGGTTATTATTGATACGGCAGAGCCAACAGTTCTTAGAGTATCTGCTACAAATGCTAACGGTCTCTTTGGAATTGGTGATACCATTGATATTGAAGTTATCTTTAGTGAACCAGTTTCAGTATCTGTAGCCACTCCAAATTTAACTATGGAAACAGGAACAACTGATCAAGTCGTTTCTTATTCAAGTGGAAGTAGCACAGACACATTAGTATTCCAGTATACCGTTCAAGTAGGGGATGATAACGCTAATCTTGATTATGTAGCGACCAATTCACTAAATAAAAATGGAGCCAATATCCGTGATGCCGGTGACAATGATGCGGATGTCACTTTAGATACTCCAATGACCGGTGGAGACTCATTAACGATACAAAAAGACCTAGATGTTGATGGTATTAGACCTACTGTTTCTCATGTACATGTAAACGACTTAGACGGTGAATACGGTATTGGTAAGCCATTTGAAATTTGGGTTGTAACCTCAGAGCCTGTATCTGTATCAGGATCACCAGTTCTGACTCTGGACTTAGATGGAACTCCAGCAACGGCTAACGCAACTTATGGAAGTGGAACGACTACGGATACCTTAAAGTTTGACTATCTTGTACTTGCTGGGCATGAAGCAGCCGACCTAGATTATACAAATACGACAGCTCTTACAGCTGGTACATTTATTAGAGATGAACATGGAAACGACGCAACTCTTACGCTAGCAGCTCCAGGTGATCCTAACTCAATTTCGCATGATCAAGATATTGAAGTTAAAAACGTTGGACCACCAGACGCTATTGTTGATCTTGAAACAGCATCTAGATCTAAAAACTCTATTGAGCTTAACTGGACTGAGCCAGGAGATAATGGAACGCCAATTACCGATTATAGAGTTTACTACAAAGTAGCCGGGGCACCGAGCTGGACTCTCTTTAATGATGGGGTATCCCTTGACCTTAACGTTACAGTTACGGGCCTTTCTGTTAGTGAAGACTACGAACTTATGGTTCAGGCCTATAACGGGGTTTATGCTTCACTAGATTCAAATATCGTAGCCGAAAGTACCTTCCCGAATGATCCATTTTTCGATGCAGATACATTTCAAGCTTTTAACCTAGGTGGGGCGAACGAATCTCGAATTGTTTCATTTGTTGATGATAATGTAATTACAGTCAGCGGGACACCAACTTTAACTCTTGATGCTGGGGAAGCAGGGAATGTAAGTAGTGGTCAAGGAACAATTGTTGAGGGAACTGGTGGGTTCTATATTGCTGGCCGTATCTATAATGGAGGAGGAACTGCTCAACAATTTGACGCTAATATGGTCTGGCAAACTGCTGATTGGTCAGGAAAAGAATTTTATTTCGCTCCATCACGAAATGGTGACCATAAGATTATTATTAGAGCTTTCGAAGGGACAGTTGGAACACCGACAGATGTTCGAATTTTTGCCGGAGTTACAGAAGTTGCAAACCAGCTTGGTATGGTTGCAGGGGACACTGTTGAACTAAGTGTCTCAGGAAATGTTGCCCATAAGATGACATCAACGGGTACAATTCTTGCCTATCAATATTCTACTAATGGATCTTTTGGAACAGAAACTGTCGACCCTAAACCAATTGTCCCCAAATCTCTTAAAATTATCGGTATCCCTTCTAGAAGTATGTATGTTGCGCCTGATGCCGATGGAACATTAAGTTATTGGGCATCAGATACAAATACGGGTACGAATCCAACTTTTACAGTTAGTGAAGGTGTAACTAACTCTCTTAATCCGTCAAATTCTCCTGACGGCAACTTTAGCGAACAGGCAATCCTAATGCAGCATCCGACTATTTCTATGTCTGCTAGATCTACTGCCGATTCAGATGGTTTTTGTGCGGCTCCGTTTATGTCGACAGCGAGAATGAGAAGAAGTTTTGGTATTAATGTTGATGCAAACTACGTTAAATTTGCGTCGATTTATCCTGCAAAAGTATTCCAACTAAACCCCGATGGAACAACATCTAGCTTTACTTTAAGTAGGGCTGGAACAAATGCCAATGCTCCTTATGACCATTATATTTCTGATGGCGGTAGTGTAGATACAACGGCAGTACTAGAAGGAACCCTCTTTTTCTCGACTGCTAGAATGCAAATGTGGTATGAGCCAAATCGGGATAATAATGGCGGAGTAGATAACTCTGCTCAAGATGATGAAACAATTATGTTTGGTTGGGATGCTCCAGTTCCGAATATGCAAAATATCGGAGCTGACTTAATTGGTTGGTATGATTTTGACAATAAAAACTTCATGTTTACAGACTCTGCCTGTACAGATGGGAACCAACCTACCACAGATAACGACAATATTGGTTGTGTGCGTGACCTCTCTGGGAACGGTAACGATGCCACAATTGGATCTAATTACCCTGCCTTTAAGAAGGATGTAACGGCCTTTGGTGGAAGAAATGGTATTGAGTTTGCTGACACATTAGAGAAACTAAATATCTCTACTTCAGCGCTTGAAGGAACAGAGTATACTATCTGTGCTGCTGTACTAAGNNAGGCTATGAGCTCCACTGTTGNTNACTNCTTTATTGGTNTTCCTTCAACAAATACTAATGAAGGATTACAGGTTGGATACTCAGCAGATACAACACTGATGTTCACTCAAGTAACAAATGACTTATCTAGAGGAACTGTCTCTTACACACCAACTACTCCAGCAGTAGTATGTGCTGAACTTGATTCAACAGGAAAAGCTATTATTGAGAAACGCGCTGGTACTGAAAGAACCACTAGCGATGCTGTAGCTACACAAATTCAAGCCTCTGCTCCTGACACCATCAATATTGGTCAAGGTAATAATGGTCAAGGCTTCGATGGTACTATCGGTGAGATCCTCATCTTCAATAATTCGATGACGGACGCAGAACGTCTAGAAGTCGAGAATTACCTCATCAAGAAATGGAATGTCTCCGGCTTCTAAGTATTTAAGGAAAATTTTTTCTAAAAAAAGCAAATTATCTATATGCCATCGATAATGGGCGCTAATTAGGCCTGTAAAATTACCTTCACAATTGATAAGTGTATGAAATTAAAGGCTTTGTTGCCTAGTAGGGGCTTTTGCCCCTGAGCGCCCCCCTTGAATGGTAAAATAGAATAGTCAGTTATTAAGGAAGAGCTTTGTAAAGACCGATAGGTAACTAGGTATGAGAGTCCAAACTGGAAAACTATTCAAAATGATTTTATTAAGCGTGAGCTTAATTTTATCTTCTTGTGTCGAAGGGCCTAGTACAAAAAGAAAAAGTGGAAGTTCAAAAGAAAATATCACGGGAAATAATGGAACAGGTGGACGTGGTGCTGGTGCTGAAGATGGTGGCTTAGGTGGTGACNCTGTTGAGTTAACTGAGGGCCGAGCCGAGCTTCGTCATATTGTTGATCCCTTTGATGGAACCTATAAAACAAAAGTAACTATTCCCAAAAACTTTACGGGATATCTTTATTTATCGGGCTTAAATATAACTTCACTTTCAGATCGAATTGTAAAAGTGAGATTTAATTTTGGTAGAGAGATGGAGCCTATTGTTGTGCCAGCAACAATTGGTAGGGCTCCAGGTATTACTCCACAGACAGATATTGAAGTTTTAATTTTAGATATGAACAGCAGGCCATTTGAAAATGTAAGACTCTTATACGATCTGTTTGATTATAATACTTACGATACAGATGGTGACGGTAGTGAAGACGATAAAGAATTCACTAACGATCCAAGAGATGCGGGACTATTTTGTCGTGGACTAAAAATCGAACATGATCCAACCTTTGCTGGTTCAACTTCAAATGGACTTTGTGACTCAGCAAATGAAAAATGTAATTATGCCTACGCTAAAGTTGTGGACTCTGGACTGGTGGATGGATCGTCAATCGCGATTAATCCTTCTGAACCTCAGCTTGATATAGCTGGGAATGGCTACACAACAGATTCAACAGCTAATGCCTTAGCAAAATGTTTACCTGACTCAGCAAATGAAACAAACGTTGAAGGTGTGCTTAATAGTACCTTCGCGGGACTTTCTTATGGAAGTAATACAACTATTGGCGGAACAACTTATACCTATAATGGACCGTATAGACCAATCGCTCAAAGTGATTGGGAGATTAGTGGAGATGCGGTTGTCTCTCTCGTTACAGCGGCCAATAATACGGGAACAGGTTTATTTCAATCAGTAATTAACGCTGGGGTTTTTGATTCTGGTGTTAGATCTTTTCTTTTTCCAAGAGCTGGAAAGATGAGCCTAAATGCTAACGTCGACTACTTCGGATCAGCAAATCATTTTGATACAGATAGAGGTTCTTCAGCGGTTTCTCTTTTAAGCTCAGGTGACTCTCTTTGGATGGACGGCTGTAATATTAGAGTTACTAATTTTGATGAGTTTACGAATGAAGGAATCTCTTCATGTAATGTAACGGCAACAATTGAGTTAATCACACCAGACCTAGTTAATGGTGGAGATATAGTTCTCTTTCCAAAGGATGGGGATGAAAGTGCTGCTTCTCAAGTTAAACTTCAGCTTATAAGACCTAGCCTAACTGACTTTCAAGGTAGAGAAGTTCTTTATTCTTCTATGAAGACTTGTAGCAATTCAAACTCATGTGGTTCACAGGAGTGCTGTTTTAATAGCAGATGTTGGTCGAAAGATTTAGTAAGCCAATGTCTTGAAGATGTTCCTGGTGAAGGGAATTTAGGAATTGGTGAAAACTGCTCTAGTGATTATCAATGCTCGAGCCTTTGCTGTAACGCGGCCACAGGATCTTGCGGGGTTCACGTAAATACGAATGAGCAAAAAGTACTTTGCTCCAAGTCTCCTGGTCAGGCCTGTGTGGCAAAAGAATGGTGCCGCCAAGAGAATGTGCCTAACTGTATCAAGGTAAAGACGGGGACAACGCCGACGGGACAGATTACATGCGCCTTGCGTTGTTATAATATTCCTACCTTTGGAGACTGTTTAAACGGTATTTGCCAGCCTCCAACAATACCAGATCCTGACCCTTTTGATCCTAATGATCCGAATAATTGTGCCGATGCAGTTGACCCTCCACAAATCTAAGCAGGGCCTGTAGAATATTGCCCATGCACAATGCCTTAGAACTACTAAATGAAGATTGCTTATTAGACCACGTAGCGGTGGTTGTTAAAGACTTAAAAGCTGCAAAACAGATGTGGGAACAGATAGGTCTTACTTTTTCTGATGAAGAGGAAGTCGTTGAAGCTCAAGGAGTTACTACTGCTTTTGCACCTATGGACAAGAACGCCAATCTGGAGCTTTTATGTCCTTACGGAGACGATGGACCCATTCATAAATTTATCGAAAAAAAAGGAGAGGGGATACATCACCTCTGCTTTAAGGTTCCTGACGTAAAAGCAAAATGTCTCGAGCTAAAAGAAAAAGGTTTTAGGCTTATAAATGAAGAGCCTGTTTTTGGTGCAGGTGGATGTTTGGTAAACTTTATTCATCCAAAAAGTACCGGTGGCGTTTTAGTAGAGCTGTCGCAGCATCCTAAGGAAAACTAATGGATATGAGTCAAATAAATGTACCAAAACTTTCGAGGGCCAATAGGATTATTATTGGAACTATCGTAGGAAGCTTTTTACTTCAAACTATTTTAAAGTCTNCGATGGGGATCAATTTATCAAATTATTTAGGGCTTTCATCAGGTCGATTTTTTAATGGTTATGTTTATCAGCTTTTTACATATCCTCTACTTTCTAGGGGATTGTTAGAGGTTGTTTTTAACTCTCTTATTATTTGGTTTTTAGGTAGTGAACTCGAAACTCTTTGGGGACGAAAAAAGTATTTAAGCTTTTTGGCTTCTTCTATAATTTCTGCTGGAGTTATTTACCTTTTTGTAGGTTTTTTCTTCTTATCGAATACGGCCGTCTATAGCTATCCTCTCGGAGGATTTGCTGGTTTAGCTTCAGCCTTATGTGTTGGGTATGCCATATTATTCCCGAACCAGATTTTTACTTTTATGCTCTTGTTCCCCATGAAGGCTAAATACTTTTGTATGATTCTTGTGGCAATGGAGCTTTATCAGGGGTTTTTTACTCCCGGAGCCGCTCAAGCGTGGGGTCATTTGGGAGCAATTTTGGGTGGATACCTTTATATGCTTGTGGTTTCTCACCCTGCTACTAAGAAAATCTTTGGTGGAGGTGGCCATCAAGGTAGACGACGCAAAACGAAACTAGAAAGAAGTCACCTTAGTATTGTTAAAGAAGATGATAAAAGCGACGATGAACCAACGATTTATCATTAGAGCGATGCGTTATTGGCTCGCAAGGATTGCATTTTAGGACTTGTGGTGTTAATTTTCACGGGTTTAAAAATCATTCGGAGAATTTCATGAGACTAGCTCGCGCTTTAAAAGAGAAAACACACGACGTTCGTTTAAGAGATAAGCTTATTTCAGAAGGCAAAATCAAAAAAGAAGAAGTCGATAAGTTACTAAAAGAACTTCCGGATGAGTCAGCTAACGTTCGTTACACGGGCGAAGCTCCTACTCAACAAAACTAGAAAACTCTGTATAATAGCATAGGTATGAATCAGACCAAATTTTGGTTGTTGCTTACCTATGTCATAACGGCATTTACTTGCTTCAGCTCCCTTTATTATTTCAAGTACCTTCCTTTTTCTAAAAGTCTTAGCTCTCTAGAACATCTTCGGCTTGATTACTTTAGACAAGGAGGAGTTTGGGATGATTCATATTTAGATAGCCCCCAGGCCATCGCAAAAAATAGGCTTAATTTAAATGCATGGGGTGGTTTTCACGAGATAAAAATTGATAATTTTTTCAAAGAAGATAAATTAAGCCTCTCTTACGATGTCATCTTATCGGAAAACTCTTATATCTATCTTTATCTAGATAGAAGTAATGAAGAAAATGCTATTGGTATTCGGCTAAGCCTTAACAAAGAATATCCTTCTATATTCTTTAGAAGGAATGGAAAGGGAAAATTTTTANAAAAGAAAGCTCTGCAGGTAGAAGGAAAGCTAGGAAGGAACAAATTTGAAGCGCAATTTAATAACCCGAATATTCAAATCAATATAAATGATTCAAAAGCTTTATCTTTTAGTAGTAAGGAGCATTTTGAGGACGAGCTATTATTTGCCTGGGGGGGGAGCTCAGAAGTTACGCCAGTATCAGTAGATAATATTAAAATTTTAAATGGCGCGGGTCAGCTTATTTATGAAAATGACTTTAGTTTAAAATTTGAGCATTTCGAAGGAATTGATATTGCCGTCGTTATAGGAATAATGCTTTTTATCATTGTCTCAACCCAGCTTATTAAAGATGAAAAATTAAAGCTAACGGCTTCAATTTGTTTCTTGTTATTTTTTATTCAAAGCGGGTTGCTCTATCGCTTTTATCTTTCTGCAGAATATATAGAAGGGGAAGAAGATGGGGTAACGAAAGCTCAAATTCGAACCATGATGAAGAATAAAATAGACAAATTTGAATTCGAGTCTGCTCGAAATACTCAAAAGATCTTTTTCTATGGAGGCTCCAAAACCGTAGGAGTAGGAGCAAGAGAAAAAGAAGAAACTTGGGTCAAATTACTTGAAGCTAAAGAGTCTTTAAAAAACTGGAGGCTTTATAACTTTGGTACGATCTCAGCTGATTCAAGTGATTTTATCTATCTTCATGAGAGATTAAAACATCACCAACCTGAACTAATTGTCATTCTTTCCGGAGTTAACGATCATGATTCTAAAGAATATTTTCAAAATATGAGGAAATTGACTCAAGGAAGCCCAATTCAAAAGTTCTTATTAATTCAGGAGTCTACTTATCTTGATGACTTTTCTGCTATTGAGCAAAAGAATACTTATCGCAATTTTAATAAACTAAAGCCAATCTGCGAGTTCGATAATGTTGAATGCTTAAGGGTGGATGATAAATTATATAAATCAAAAGAGAGCTTATACGACTCTGGAATCCTTTGGGTCGAGTGGATACATAGCAACTCATATGGACAAGAGGTTTTGTTTGAGATCGTTGCAGATGTCCTAGATCGTAAAGTAAGGGCCCTATGAATAACACCACCATCATATATGGACCGACTAGTTCTTCTCAAGATGTTTCGATAGACCTACGGAATTTGGAAGAAGAGTTGAAAGAATTTGGACCTTTTGTCAAAAGTCTTTCACTTGAACCCGGCTATAATGAAGATCTTAAATATTTTGAAAAAGAAGTCATCCCTAAATTAAATAGGGTTTTTCATGAGTCGATTGTAAAAAAAATAATGGGCGTGGAACTCATCTATTGGTATTTCCCAGATGAAATATTACTTTCTTCAGAGTACTTGATTCGACTCGTAAAGAAACTCTTCAACGATATAAAGGTTATTGCTATTGGCCCCGAAATAAATCATGAAAAAATCAGAAGATTAATTCGAAATGGGATAATAGATGCTGGAGCTCTTTCTATTGATGTGAAAACTTTAGGAGAGGTAAGAGAGTGGTTCGCCAATCCAGACGATGAAAAGGTTCCTAAGAATGTCCTTGTTAAAAATAAGATGGGAATTATTAAGTTTAATAAACCATCTAACAGTATTAAAGATGATGGCTATAAAGTATTATTATTATTACCACCCGCATGGAATAACGATTATCCCCCGTATGGGTTAGCTCATATTTCAGGAGCTCTAAAGCAGGAAGGACATCAGGTCCGATGTCTAGACTATAATGCTAGGTTTTGGGATAAGCTTATTGATAAGTATGGGCACTGTGCTGATTACGAGCATATGCAAATTTGGACTGATAGAGATCGATATAATAAAAAAGCAAAAAAAGATGTTGAAGAGATTTTCTATCAGGTCTTTGAAGAAATTGATAAATTCAAACCAGAAGCGATTGGATTATCAGTTTTCGAAACCAATATTATTTCTACGGCAGATTTTTTACGAGTTCTAAAAGATAGATACCCAACAATTAAAACATTTATTGGAGGTCCTTCAGTCACCAATAAATTGGGTCACGAAATGATTAGGTCAAAATATATTGATGCTGCGGTCATGGGAGAGGGGGAATTTACTACAATTGAATTGATCGAAAGATGGAAGGATAAGCAAGTTTTTAAGCCTCTCCCCGGTGCATTATTGAGTCATGAGGGAAAGGCCGTTAGCTCTGAAGGAAGAGATTTGGCTCCAATCGATACTATTCCGATGCCAGACTTTAGCGAGTTTGATCTTTATAACTATAGTGAGTTTATGCTGCCTATCTTTTTAAGTAGAGGCTGTGTGGCCAAATGTAGTTTTTGCTATGAAACCCAGTACTGGAAAAAGTTTAGAATTAAAACTCCAGAAATGGCTTTTGAAGAACTAAAGAAAAGCTACGATTTATATGGCATCAATCAATTTAGAATTAATGACTCATTAATGAATGGTAGCCATCGATTATTAGAAGAGTTTACGGATCTAATAATTGAGAGCGGTTTGAAGATAAACTATGCTGGTTATTGTCGACTTGATCCAAAACTTAATAGTCGAATCTTAAATAAAATGGCTCAGTCTGGTTGCAAGGAGATATCTTTTGGTATGGAGTCAGCCTCTCAGAAAGTTGTTGATAACATGAAAAAAGAAGTGGACGTTAACGATTATGAAAAAATCATTCATGATACCTATAGTGCAGGAATTAACGTTATGATTTGTATTATGATTGGGTTTCCAGGTGAGGGATGGAGAGAATATTTTCAGACTATGCTTAAAATCATTAGACTCAGAAAATATATACACCAGTTAAACTTATCTATTTTTATTCCAGGAGACGGAACACCTATTTGGGAAAATTCAGAACATTATCAGATAGAATTGTATGACACACAGTCAGGAAGCTGGAAATCTAAAGACGGTAAAAATACTCACAAAGTTAGAGTGTTTAGATATAAGCTGTTTAAAAAGATTTGGTTTTTGTTAAAAGGAAGAAAAGATAGTCTGTATAAATGGGCCTATGAGTTGGCAAAAGAGCCGGCAATCTAATTATTGAACAACAAATCTTGAAAAGAAAATGTCCTTAACGATTGGCATTTTCATTTTTTCATTAATTCTTTTTCTAAGTCTATTTTCGAAAATTAATTTTCCACTTACTNTATTTAGCTCTTCTGGCAGAATTCTTGAGGACTCATCAATGATGATGTCATTAATGATGGACTTATTTTCTTCAAGTATATCAACTTGGCTATTTTTAAAAGGAACCAGGTAGGTTTGTAGATCAAGAAAACGTAAACGGCTGGTTCTCGACTTCAAATTGACGATAAGCTTATCGAGCTTAAAGGCCTCGGCAAAAACTTTTTTCTTTGAGTCTTCTAAAAG
The DNA here is from genome assembly GCA_002720865.1 of Halobacteriovorax sp. Lineage (GTDB taxonomy): Bacteria > Bdellovibrionota > Bacteriovoracia > Bacteriovoracales > Bacteriovoracaceae. The sequence continues at coordinate 8,250 of PBIO01000002.1, read as the reverse complement.
GGCGGTTCTCTCTACGGAGTCTTGGGGAAGGGGCTTTTGATAAACTTTTAAGCTATAAAAGAAAAGTCCAAATGTGACTAAGGACGCTGTCAGCATTGCACCAATCAAAACATTATCAATCATTCGATTACCGGTCATCGAATAGCCTCCTGCTTGCTAGAGGCATTGACCAAAGCCTAAACCTCTGGGCTAATTATAGCACAAATGCCGACTTTCAATAAAGTCGGCAATCCTGAACAAATTACCCCAGTTTTAGTTCTGTATATTTTAGACCTAGGTCATCAGCAATCTGCTTATAAACAAGATCACCTTTATAAGTATTAATACCTAGAAGAAGGGAAGGGTCCTTAATAGAAGCCTCTTCAAGACCTAAATTTGCGATCATTCTGGCATGCTTTAAGGTCACATTTGTCAAAGCGTATGTGGAAGTTCTGGCAACTGCCCCAGGCATATTAGCCACGCAGTAATGAACAACACCATCTACGAGAAATGTAGGGTCTTCATGAGTGGTTGGTTTACAAGTTTCAATACATCCACCTTGATCGACGGCTATATCAACAACAACAGAACCTTTTTCCATTNTAGAGATCATCTCTCTTGTCACGAGCTTAGGTGCTTTAGCTCCAGGAATTAAGACTGCCCCAATTACTAAATCAGAGTTAATTACTGAATCTTCAATATTACCCATATTAGAAAAAAGTGTTGTTATTCTATTGTCGAAAAGATCATCTAGTTCTGCGAGTCTTTTAGTTGAAAGATCTATGGCCCTTACATCGGCACCCATTCCCATGGCCATCTTAATGGCATTCGTTCCAGCGATTCCACAACCAATTACTGTGACTTTCGCTCTGTGTGTACCAGGAACTCCCCCAAGTAAAACTCCCTTTCCGCCTCTTTCCATTTCAAGCTGAGCAGCACCAACTTGTGTCGCCATTCTTCCTGCTACTTCAGACATTGGAACTAGTAATGGAAGTGATCCATCTTTATTTTGAATAGTTTCATAGGCGACTGAAGTACAGCCTGTTTTCATAAGTCCTTCAGTAAGATCCTTATCAGCTGCAAGGTGAAGGTAGGTATAAAGAATATGGTGAGGTTTTAGCATCTCGAGCTCAACTGGTTGAGGCTCTTTTACTTTAATAATCATTTCAGCCGTATCAAAAATAGCTTTGGCATCAGGAAGTATCTTTGCACCTGCAGCAATATAGTCTTCATCGGAAATTCCAATTCCAGCTCCACCGCCACTTTGGATATAGAGCTCGTGCCCATCGGCAACTAGAGTCTGTATACCACCGGGCACAAGGCCAATACGGTTTTCATTGTTTTTAATTTCCTTAGGTACACCAATTTTCATCTACGACTCCTTGGGCAAAGACGCTTAAAATAAGTCAAGTTTTGAGTGGGAAATATAAACAATATGAGGGAGTTAGGGAAGCAGATAAAGATGACGCGTAGAGATTTTATTTAGGAAAAATGGTCAAAGTTTTCTAAGGTTTGCGAAGTTATCTATTTGGAATTACTATATTTTCACTCGTTATTCGTCGCCAAGGAGGCATGACAGTGAAACGAACTTTATCCTTATTAGGAGTTATCCTGATTCTCGGGCTGACATCTTGTTCAAATAACACCAAAGAAGCTACTAACCCCTCAGGAAAGATGGGAAAGCTAGGGAAGTTAAAGCTTTCCTTAGATGTTAAGAAGTTTACTCTTAACAATGGGCTAAGAGTGCTTATTGTCGAAAACCATAGGCTTCCAATTTTTTCTTATTATACCTTTTTTGATGTAGGTGGAAGGTTTGAAGGTCCGGGCACAACAGGTGCCACCCATTTCCTTGAGCATATGATGTTTAAAGGAGCTAAAAAGTATGGACCTGGTAAGTTCGATTCAATTATTGAATCTAATGGTGGATCTACAAATGCCTACACAACTTTTGATTCAACAGTTTACTATCAAAATATGCCAAGTCATACCATCGATACCATTATCGACTTAGAAGCTGACCGTATGGAAAACCTGCTCTTGGAAAAAGTAGCTTTTGATAAAGAAAGAGATGTTGTCCTTGAAGAACGTAAGTATCGATATGAGAATTCGTCTAGAGGGAAACTCTACTTAAATATGATGCAAAGGATGTTTGAAGGAACGCCTTATGGTCTTTCAGTGATTGGCTCAGTAGAAGACTTGTTAACCTTAAATAGAGATCAGATGTTTGATTTTTTTAAAAAGTTTTATACTCCTGACAATGCCATTATTGTGGTTGTTGGAAATGTAAAAGCTTCAGATGTAATGTCTCAAATTAAGAAAAAGTTTGGAGACCTAAAGCCTTCATCGGATGAGATAAAAGCCTACAAAAAAGAAAAAGATAATGATTCACTTTATGTAGCAAAACCGAAATGGGGAAAACATTTTAAATATCATGGGAACTCAAAAAATGCGATTTTCATGATGGCCTATCGAGGTGAGCCACTAGGAACGAGGAAGGCTTATGTAATGGATATTCTAAGTAATATTCTAGGTAGTGGATCTTCATCATACTTTTATCAAAAGTACGTAAAGAGCAAAAGCCCACTTCTCAATAAAATATCAGTCTCCAACTATAATCTACAAAAAAATGGAGTTTTCTTCATAGGAGGAGAGCTGAGATCAAGGACTAATCTAGATAAATTCAGACGAACTCTTCAAAGGGAAACTAAGAGCGTATGTTCAAAGGGGATAGACGATAGGGGTGTTCAAAAAACCAAGAATCAATTTCTCGTTAGCTACTATGGAAGTGTCCAAGATAATGCTGGGGTTGCAAGTTTTATCGGCTCAACTGAAAAGTATTACGGTGATTACAAGTACTATGAAAAAGAGTTAGAGATATATGATTCAATTACGACAGAAGAAGTAATTAAAGTATGTAATGAAGTTTTTTCCGGGAATCAGCAGGTCTTTGTTTCTGTTTGGGATAGACATAAAAAGGTGAAAGGGAATTAAGATATGAAAACATTATTTTTTATAAGTTGTTTAGTTTTCTCAATGCCATCTTTTTCGGCTAAATACGGGGCAAATAAAATACAAACACTGAAATGGAATGACCTAGAGGTCGTCTGGATTCAGGATGAACGTTTTCCAACTTATGCTCTTTCAGTCTATTTTGCAGACGGAGCCTTAAGCGATTCAGCTGGAGAGAAAGGCATGACTTCAGCTATGTTTAACCTCTTAACTTCAGGTACGAGACGTTATAGTCAGAAGGATATTTCAGATAATCTAGAGTTTTACGGAGCTTCTTACGGTCCCAATACAACACACGAATACTCGACTTACTCTGTTGGAGGGCTAGTCAAAGATAGTATCCCTACAATGAAGAAGATCTGCCATCTTTTCCAAGACGCAACTTTTCCTAAAAAAGAAATTTCTAAGGAAAAGAAAAGGGCCTTGGAGGGAATAAAGAATATGGTCGACTCCCATGGAGCATTGGCCAGAAGAGCCTTTAGACAAATCTCGTTGGAAGGAAGCCCTTACGGATATCCAGTAAGCGGAAAAATGAAAGATGTTAGAGGAATTACTCAAAATAGATTATCTAAAAAACTTAAGTACTTTAATGATGAAGTTAAAAAACGGATTTATATCGCAGGACCTAAAGAGGTTTTAAATTTAGAAAGAGTTATCGCCGAGGACTGTAAATGGACTGGGAAAGGGTCATATGTCAGAAAAACTGAATATGAACCCATTAAAAGCTCTAAGAAAGCTCAGATCGTTTTAGTAACCGTTCCAAAGGCAAATCAAGCGCAAGTTAGAATCGGAAGGTTTCTTAACCGTGGAGAATATGAAAAAAGAGAACTGCTAAGTCTTGCCTCTGAGTTTTTAGGAGGAGGTTTTACCTCAAAACTTATGAGAGAATTAAGAGTTAAGCGTGGACTTACTTATACCGTAGGAGCTTTTGCCGCTGGCCAAAAGGGCTATGGAAGAGCCGGTATTTCAACTTTTACTAAAAATGAAACGATTGGTGAATTATTAGAAGTTACAAAAAGCACGATTGATCAAATTGTTGCGGGTGAGTTTCCAGATCATGAATTTGAAAGAAGTAGAGGTAGCCTCTCTGGATCCTATCCATTTAGATTCGAAGTTACTTCTGCCTACTTAAGTCAGTTGCAGTTTCTTGATCATATTGGAGCTCCCTATGACGAGCTTTACCAATTTCAAGAGAGAGTGAATAAGATGACAAGAGAACAAATTAGTCAGGTGGTAGGCGACATTTTTGGTTGGGAAAAACAGACTGTCGTAATTTTAGGTTCCCCTAAATTAGCTAAAACCCTGAAAAAGAAATTTGGTAAGGTGAGAATCGTCTCTTATAAAAACTTCTTATAGAATATAGGGGCTAATTAAAATTAGCCCCATTTCCAATTTTTTTCACAAGGCCTTCTAAGCCATTCACTTTAATTTCGTACAGCTCTTTGAAGAGCTCTCCAAGAGAGCCTGCGGGTAGTTGGTTTTCATAGGTCCATAAAACGTAAGGTTCGGGAAGGTCGATTAGGTGAACGCCTCTAAATTTCCCGTAGGGCATTTGAGTAGTATTGAGTTTAATTAAACTAGTAGGGTCTAGGTTCATATTATTTCAAAGTATGTGCTTTAAAGTTCGCTGTAGCACCTGGTTGGATGACTAAATTCTCTGCGGTAATTTCTCCGTTAACAGAGGCACCTGGGTAAAGGATAACCTTTCCCGAACTTCTAATAACTCCTTCGATATGACCATAGATTTTTAGATCATGGACATGGAGTTGACCTTTTATTGAACCAGTTTTTTCTATAGTTAAATCTGAGTCGTCGTCTAGATAAACATCGCCCTCAATAGAGCAAGCGATAAAGGTTTGGCCTTTTAAGTGGAAAGTTCCGTTGAGTTTAGAGTTCTTACCAAAAAAACTAAAGTTTTGTTCTCGAATGTCTAAGGGTCTATTTTCTATTAACATTTATAACTCAATTTTTCTGGCAATGATCTGTTTTAAAAGAAGGTCACCTGTTCTGGAAAAAACTAAAACTTTAAAAAGTGCTGTTCCCGCCTTCGTAGGCAAAGTAAATTTTGCATCGACGGGTCTAAACCGGCTAGTTGCAAAGTATTCACCTTTATTAAAATCCATTTGCATTTCGTTTTCTGAAAAGACATCTTCGGGGTAAAAACCATAAGTATTACCCGATTTCATCATGACAAAAATATAGCCTGCGATTTTTTCTTGATTCTTACTATTATTAGATAGGTTAAATTTAAAAGTATAACTACCGTTTCCTTGTGAAGAACTTACTGATTCTACAGCAAGGTCTGGCGACTTAGTCATATCTTTTTGGCCAGGGGGAATCTTAAAAAGAGACATGGTGCTCAATCCGGTATCACTGGCACCTGTAATAAGCTTCTTCTCTAAAACAGTATTCGTAACTTGAACTTCTTGAACTTTTTCTTGAAGCTTCAAATTTTTATCTTTTAGCTCTCTAATAATGGCAGGCTCTTTTCTTTTCGCCATTTCTCTAATTTGTTTAAAGTACACCAATAAACTTGCTGTAATAAGAATCGAAATCAATGTTACTATAGGCAAGCCGTAAAAAAAGAGTCTGAAGAATCCTTTATCGACTTCAAAAAACTTTGGGACAGCTTTGTTCTTATATAAGACGAATGACAGTTTATTCGCGGGTCTGGACTCTTCCATTAATTATTACTTTGCTTCCAAGAATCGCCCAGAATTTGAGAAGGGTTTCTTGTTTTAAAAAATCTCATTTCTGGTCTAAAGGCAACATTTTCAGAACGATCCTCAGGACCAACACCATTTTTTGTCCACTGTTCTGATACAATTTTCCAGTTATAGAATTCGTCTTTTTTAAGATATAGAATTTTTCTTCCTAGATCGGTAATTGAGGCAGATTTATAGTCTTGCTTAAAAACAGCGATCGCATAATCTCCTGTTTGCATTAGACTTAAGTTTTTTATATCAACAATTGGCTTTCCTGGATTGGAAAAGACTGCTTTTTTGTAAGCAGCAAAAGAGTAATAGCTGCCGCGATTTTTATCCTTAAATTCTTTCTTGTGATAATAAGAAAGGTAGGACTTTAGATCTTCGTTTTGCCAAGAGTTAACCCAGCCTTCGACTACTTCTGAAAGTTCCTTTTTGTTTTTTTCCCAAGTTACTTTATTTAAGTACTTAAGATTGTGGGTAACGATCATTGGAGTTCTATGAAGCTCAATATACTCAGAAAGTTCAATCAACATTTGATTATGAGTAACTAAACATCCCCTAGAGTCTAAACCTTTATCTATTCTGGTTTCATCGTTTGTTGAGTGAAGCCAGATTCCGCCTCCTGTTTTTCCTTCAGCGAGGTCGATGGGGTTGGGGTAGTCCATGACAAATGCGCCTACTCCGTAGATTTCACCCTGCTTTCCATGCCTTTCAATTAACTGTTGGTGATTTATAAACTCCGTAAAGAAAAAGATCCCTTCAGGAGTTCGGTGGTCCCCTTGATATGATTTGTCGCCGGCCTTTTTTCCGGTGGCCATTTGATATTTTTTTACAAGCTTAGGAGTCGAACCATTATTTTTAAAAAGGTAGAGTGTATGGGTATTCTTTTCAGCTAAAAGCACATGGTGAGAAAAGGCATTGTCCATATGGAGAAGGGGAGCCGGAAAAAACTCAGCAGCCTGAAGATTTACAACTAAAGCAAGAAATAAGCTAAAGAGAGTTAATTTCATCATATTAAATACCCGCCCCTTAAAGTCCGTTTTAAGGATGATTTGAAAAGTGCTTAGACTATTTTAGTCCACAAAAGGACCGCATTTCAATATTAAAACCCTTTCGTCGAATACCTTTTTTCCCTGCGTTGAAGTTTCGGTGACCTCTGTTAACATAGATAGCGTAAGGGCTTGAAATATGAAGATTCTATTCTTTAGCGAGGATGATAATGTCCACGACCTCATAGAGGGTGTAAACCACCAGAATATGGTGGTTTCGGACGATTCTGACCAGATCCTAGAACTTTCGGAGGATGAGAGATCTCTTATCTTCCTGGACTTCGATGGTGACAAGAAAGGAGCTGAGAAGCTTAATAAGAAGCTTATGGAAGGGGATGATGTAAGAATCATTATGACCGAATCCATGAAATTAAAAGATCTTAAGAAGCACCAAAAAGGAAAAACGGCCGCCCATGGCTATGTTCGTAAGCCTTTAACTCTAAAAGTAATCAATGAAATACTGAATGATTTTGAAATGTCCGACTTTATCGAGGAGTCTGAAGCCTTTAATGAGGGCGATGCGTTAGGTGAAGCGCCTCTTTCTCAAATTGAAGGCGGGGACTTTGACGATGACAATACAAATTCCGAAGTTGATTTTAATGCCGGAGTTATGAAGGTTGATGATCGAGTTAAAGAGCAACTTGATGCTCACTCCGTGGCTAAAGGTGATGGACCAAATTTTGCCACACCACTAAACGTCGATATTCAATCTAAATTCGATATGGTTTTTGATAGGCCTTTCTTTGCTGAAGATAATGCAGAACCATCAGCCGTTAATATTCCTGCTCCAGCAGAGCAACAACCTGAGTCTGCAGCTCCTAGTTTAGATGCATCTCCAGGAGGTTTTGATCTTGATATGGGAGATGATGAATCAGGTGAAGAAGGTGAATTGGATATAGATTTATCTGCCCAAAGCGAGGAAGGGCAGGCTGATGAAGAGTTAGATCTTAGCGCTTCAGACGAGGGCGATTTAGATTTAGATGCAGATGAAAGTTTAGATATAAATATTGATGAAGAGACTGAGGAATCCGACGACGTAGACTTGTCTATGCCAGAGGAAGCCCCCCCTCAGGAGGAAGCCGCTATGAAAGATGATGATGATTTAGATCTTGGTCTAGAACCTGAAGAGGATGTCGATCTAGATGAAGGAGCACTCGAATTTGGTGGAGCGGCGGAAGAAGCAGAAGAAGAAATTGAAGATGAAAAAGTAGAAGGATTAGATTTTGGCAGTGAATCTGAAGATGGGGCATCTGATGATTTAATTGCTGGCGAAAGTGACGAACAAGAGGAAGGCCAAGAGGAAGCTCTTGGTGAAGGGTTTGATTTAAGTGCCGACGATTCGGATGACGGAGGATTAGACCTTGGTGATGATAGTGATGACGGAGCATTAAACTTAGGCGGTGTTGATGATGATGCCGGGGCGCTAGATCTTGGAGACGACGATGATGCTGGTGCGCTAGATCTTGGAGACGACGATGATGCTGGTGCGCTAGATCTTGGAGACG
>PBIO01000001.1 GCA_002720865.1 Halobacteriovorax sp. | reverse complement strand
AGATTTTTCAGAATCAATGGGAATATTTAAGATATGAAGAACGTCATGTAGGCCCATCAAGCCCAAGCCTATAGGTCTGTGCTTTTTGTTTGAGTTTGCAGACTCCGCAGTGGGGTAAAAATTTAAGTCAATTACATTGTCAAGAATTCGTATCGCGTTTTCGATAGTTTCTCCTAGTGTGGTCCAGTTTATATCTCTGTGTGACAAATCCCCTTCTTTGTCGTAGATTTCCCTGATATGATTGACTAAGTTAACCGACCCTAAATTGCATACTGCAGTTTCTCCCACCTCAGTCTTTACTCCATTTTTATATTGAGACGCTTTTGTGTGGAGGGTTATTTCCGTGCAAAGATTAGAGCTTCGAACCACCCCTTCTTGTTGGTTTGTGTATCGAATATTACAGGCGTCTTTAAATGTGTTCCATGGGTGAGAAGTTTCAAAAAGGACCCTTAGCATTTTTTTCCATAAGTCCTTAGCTGGGATTTTTTTAAAAGACTTGATCTCTCCACCTTCTGCTTTCTTTGAGTAGTATGAGTACCTCTTGTCAAATTCAGCCCCGAATAAGTTGTGGAGATCTGGGCATTCATTTGGGTCAAACATATACCAGTCAGCTTCTTCCTTGATGGCCCTCATGAAGGCGTCCGGCACCCAAGAAGCGGTATTCATGTCGTGGCAACGAAGCCTGTCATCTCCAGTGTTTTTGCGAAGGCTTAAAAAGTCTTCATAGTCAAGGTGCCAAGGTTCAAGGTATGCGCAGCCCGCTCCCGGCCTTTTCCCCCCTTGATTGACGGCGATGAGCGTGTCATTAAATATTTTTAACCAAGGCACCAAGCCACTGGAAATGCCATTAGTCCCTTTAATGTACGACCCTGTGGATCTGAATGGGGTAACATCAAGGCCTAGCCCTCCGGCATATTTAGACTTGCGAGCCTCCTGCCATACGCCATCAAAGATGCCGTCTATGCTGTCGCCGAAAGTATTAAGATAGCAAGAGCTTAACTGGGAGTGGGTGGTGCCGCTATTAAAGAGGGTTGGGGTAGACGGAGTATATCTGAATGTACTCATTAGGTTGTAGAACTCTACCGCCCTATCGTTTTTATCTTTCTCGTTAATGGACAGCCCCATGGCGACCCTCATCCAGAATGACTGGGGGGCTTCTAGGATTTTATCGTCCTGCCTTATTAGGTATCTGTCGTATACGGTTTGAATACCTAGGTACTTAAAGTTTTTATCTCTTTCTAGGACTAGGGCCTCAGAGAGCCTTTTGAGGTCAAATTCAAGAAGCTTTGGAGAGATCCTATCATGTGATGACAACAGTTTTATGTTCTGAATAAAGCTCTTTCTGTATTGCAGGTCAAAAAGGTCAGAGTCAACCCCTTCTTTGAATACTTCTTTATAGAGGCAGTTGGCTAACATTCTGGCTGCGGCATAGGAATAGTTCGGCTCCTTCTCTATCTTTTCGCGAGCAGAGAGTATGAGCGCCCTGTCGATCTCCTCTGTGGTGATTTTGTCAAATAGCTGAAGTTTCGCGTCAAGGACAATTTCACTTGCAGAGACATTTTCGACCTCTTCGCAAGCTCGCAGCACGCAGGCGTTAATCTTGTCTACGTTAAAGTCTTGGAGCCTACCGTTTCGTTTTTTTACTTTTATATCCATGGTAAAATTACATTAGCGAACTGTATGTTATATCATATTTGAGCAAGATAATCAAGAATAAAGATAGAAGGTTATTCACATTCTGCGTGAGGCCTGCCCGTAATGTCGATTAAAAATAAAATACACAGAAAACTTCACCTGTTGAGTCTGACTTTGTCTTTTTACTGATCTTTATGGATGAGTAGATGATCCCTGCCGTTCGCAGAAAATTGGTGGGTATAACCCAGCTTGAATAGTTTCTGTAGCGCGTTTCTTGTATCGCTCTCTGAAAAGCCTGTGCAAAAATGATGGAACTCAATGCAGAGTTGGGGGATTGTGATCTCCGGGAGACTGTCTATAACCTCGTATTCCGCACCCTCTATGTCTAGTTTGAGGATGGATATATCTGGATATAGGGAAAGTATCTCTGTTATCCCGACTGTATTAGATAGGTAGTGCTCACTTGAGCAATTTTTATTTGAGGAGAGTATTGATTCGGAAACATGATTGGGGTTTTTTTGTTTGTAAATCTTAATATCTTTTGTTTTTCTTTCTCCTGTAAGTGCGGCTTTTATAAGGGTTAATCCATTAATATTCTCCTGCTCTATGTAGTCGTGAGATTTTTTCGTAGGATCAATCCCCACGACACTGCACTGTTTTAACTTAATGAGGCTCTTGTCGAAACTCGCGTCCGTTCCAATGCCTCCGGAAATAACCGTAGATCTAGGGGTTATTAGGTCTAGATCTATAGGCCAGCCTCCATATTCACTGCCTATGTATTGTATACTCAATCTACGATATAAGTTTTTTGGTCAAATTAAAAGAGCCTTCTGGCGCGCAATTCCTTTTATACCAATCCCTACAGTTTAGAGACATCTTAGTCCATTGGTCATCCGCAATGCTGCTTATTTTTTCTGGGATCTGAGATGCTGTAGAAACTTTTAAATAATGAACTCCTTCCGCTGGGGGTTCGTGATATGTTAGATCTACGCCCGGGGTTATTATTGGAACTACACCTAACCCCATGTATTCGATTTCGCGATTACACTTTGGTCCATACCCGGGAAGACAGAGGCCAAATTTAGACGAAGCTATTTTGTCTAGGTATTCTTGTTTGGAGTAGGGCCAATTGACACTATCCCCGATGAGAATTGGCATACTGAATTCCTCTGTATAGTCCTCCCAGTTTAGGTTTGTTCTGTTAGCGCCCTGAATTCCATTCTCTACTTTACCTAAAAATATAGAGCTTACTTTTCTGTCCGAGATTGAGGGGACGCCTTCTTTAATTCTTTTTTCTAGCAAGCGGGGGCTCCTCGCCCAGAATATCCAAGGTTTGATCAAATCTCCTTTGGGAACTGTATTCGCAAAGAGAGCTTTGGAGAATGTGGGGATTTTTCTGTCGTCAACCCTTGGGTAGTCGTATAGAAGAGTGCCTCCCTCCTTCTCTACCCAGCAGAACGATCCATCGGTTTCTTGTAGGGTACAGTATCCGCTTTCACTCCAGAGATCCAGTAGCTCCCTGAAGGTGTCTCCAGCGTGTCCTGATTTAGGCTTTAGGATGAGCATTGATATGTTTTTGTTTTACAAGCTTCAATAGCTCCATCTTAGCGCTAACACCTCTAGTGAAATTGGCATGGTGCACCCTTATATTTTGGGGAAGGGAGAAATCCTCGCCATTCCACTCTTTTCTAATTGAATGGTACACATTGTGATACTCGTGAGAAAGAGATTTGGCTTTTACTCCCGAAGAGGGGAGGAGTCTATTCATTAATATTTGATCGTTCGGTCCACCGTCTTTTAGTTGGTTTAGAATATTAAGAAACAGGGATCTGATTTGCGCCGTGGCCCTTGCGATAAAAAAACCCGCACATAACATCGCCCCGTCGCTTAAACACGCCACGTCAAAGCTTCCAAGCTCCTTAATCATACTCTCTTGGATGGGCTGTAAGAATATAATGTCACAATCTGTGTGAATAAATAAATCGTTGCGTTCTATATTCTCGTCTATGGACTGAATTACATACTCAACTTTTCTTCTCATGGTTTCCTCCCATCCGTCTTTTTGAAACTCTCCGGAGGGGCACTCTTGTGGAAAATGTTTTATGTTTAACTCTATACCATCACTAAAGGGGAAAGACGGAATGAAGTGTTTTTTTAGGATGTCTTCATGGGAGTCCGTAAAGAATGTATACGCCTTCATGATGGGAACCCCGCTTTTTTTCTTTGTTGATAAGTGTTGTGGTCTGGCGTATTGAACCTGCTGTTGCGCATGTATAATAGGTCGTAGTTTGTTGCATTAGGGACAGAGAAGTGTTTATGTCTAATTAATATGTTGTCTATATATTTACAACGACCGAGGTTTTGAGAAACTTCGGTGAACTCCTTATCGCACCATAGGGATTTGTATGCAGGGTGGTAGATATACCCAAATCTGTCGTAAAACTTTTTACCTATTATGGATAGAGTGTTTAGCGCAGGGCCTTGAATCCCGTCATTAAACCAAAGGACGCCATCGGTGTCGGGGAAAAACTCCTTCATGCATTCTACTATGATTTTGCCGTAACCGTCGACTTCTGGATACATATCGTCGCTAGCAAGGAGGCAGATATCAAAATCCACGCCCTCCATATCTGCATTAACCGCCTCGATTTTTGATCCATTTTCTCCATGAAAAACCTTAGTGTTGGGAAAGCCTTTAAAGTAGGATTTCATAACACCTGTCTGGAGAGAAGGGTCGTCAGTATCGCACGAAACTATGAACTCCGTGTCTTCATAACCACACATGTTCTGGTATAACTCAAATACCTCCATGAATCTATGAGGCCTTTCTCTAGTGGGAAATTTAATTAGTAGCTTCATTGATTCCGACGTCATGGCCGGATCCTTTAGAGTGAGTGCCGTGGGCGCCAATATGTTGTACATAAGTTTTTTTACTGCACAAGAGTTTTAAATTATTTTTATTGTAAATTGAGAAAAGATCCCAATCCCAGTTGAATGGATCTTTGTTTGGATCGACNGACTTTAGGAAATTGCAATTCACTAGGGATGCGAAGCCTCCCAGTGATTTTTTAATGTTNAAGTCCTTGTTGTACTCCCCTTCTACCTTATGGCTTGGGGTATTAAAGAGAGANATCACGCCAATATCGTTATTGTTTATGGCGAGTTCGTACGACTCTCTTAGGAAGGGGAGCCAGCCGGGTAGNTANACCCCATCTGTTTCTGCTAGGAATATAAATGGGTCTTTTGTTTGAGAGTATACTGATGANAGTGCGTGAAAGCTATTAATGTCACACCCTACGTTTTTTTTAGTTCGGAAAAGATGGATGTCTTTTACATTGGGCGGCTTAAAAGAATTTATGAGATCTATAGTTTCCCCGTCGTCACTAGCATCATCAAAAATCCATAGCGTATCGCTCTTTGTGAAAGGGGAAGCCTTGAGGGAGTATAGGCTCTTCCGTAGGTAATCCGGTCTATTGTAGGTNGTGAGGATGAAATTCATTGCTTGTAAGATTATATTCGCCTGCCCAGTCTTTTACTCGAATTCTCTGNAAATGATCTTCTGGAGATATTGAATGTACTCCACCTGTTGCTCCGATGTTCTGAACCCTACTCATGGTAGGGATAATTTCACACCTGTTGCCCCTGATGTGTTTATTAAGAAGTCCGTCCCATCCGCCGTATTTATATTGGACTTGGTAAATGGAACCTAGGATTAATTCGGAGTTCTCCCAAGTAGTGCTCATTCCTCCGTCTTCNTCCCACCTGTCTATCCAAGTGCCCCAGCCTTGATTCGAGAACCAATGTTGGCGCTCGAATGTAAGGTAATCCTCTGGGTTGATTTTTTCATTAGGATTCCTGTAGTGCCCAGCGCAAATCGTGAAAACACTTTTGTCGTCCTTGAATTTATTTATGCAGAACTCGTGGAATAAGAGAAAGTCCTGAGAGAGAAGCGTATCATCCTCTATTAAGATTACGTACTCACCGTTTGAGAATCCTTCCCGTAAGGCGAGGTGGGTATTGAGTGTGTGTCCTAGGCGGCGTTCGTTTATGGTTGGTATTGTCTCGCAGGCATTAAATCCGCAGATGGCTTCAACTACTTTATTCTCAATCGGCTCTACGCGGGGGAGGAATATCCAATCTTCTATTCCGATGCAGTTTGCGAGAGAGTTTAGTACCTTATTNGTGTAATCAATACGATTGCACGCGGTCATCGCTATGACTTTTTTCATTGACATCTCTCTCCTTTGACGAAGGTGCTACCCCCTTTTACTATTGTGTTAAGTTTCGTGTGATGCCCGCCCCAGCTTTTGTTCTGGGAGATATGACCTGAGTTTTTAAGCCGCTTTAGGCTACTGCGGATGGTGTTCGGGTGGCACCTAGTCTCCTTTGCTAATTCGCTTGAATTTAATAAAAACCCTTTTCCGTTGAAGGATTTCCGTAGGAGAGTAAAATATACTGTGAGGTCGGTGTGTTTGAGTCTGCCCGAAAGGACTTCCTCCACCAGTGCTTCTGGGATCATTCTGAAAAAAGACATGCCCATATAGTAGCGGAGATGAGGGGGGATGTCAACAAAAAAATGTAGGGAACTTACAAATTTCTGTGAGGCATGGCAAAATTTTTGTATTTGTCCTCACAAAAAAATGTCACCCCCATATAGATATATATAAGGATTATACTTCTCTTATAACCTTNATAGATGATGTCCTTCGAACAAAAATCTTGACATATGGAGGCTTACCCTATATTATGTATCGTATATGATTTACAGGAAAGAAAAAGAGCCGGAGCATATTTTTGTGATTTCATGCGCAGACTGGGAAGTCGCAATTAAAGCCAAGGACGCAGAGGAAGCCTGCACCAAAGCGATAGAAAGAATGCTCAATGAATACGGGAAGTCCGTCAGAATATCCCCNGTTATGCTTTCTCTAGACTTTTCAGGATTCTCCAACAATATAGATAGCGAGAAGGCGACTAAAATGGTAAGTNCCGCCTCTGTTCTAGCTAACGCCGGACACTACAAGTGGGCGACCTCACTAAACTCCGTCTTCGGAGCTCACGGCAAAGACAGCGAAACCTTAGACAATATAGATCAGGATGACGAGTTATGATTTTAAACATAGATAATATAGAGAACACCCTCTGCAAGCCAGCAAATCCCGGCGATGCTGGATACGACATCATTGCCAANAGCGACCCTNATGTCGNAGGCGAAAAGGGGNCAAGCGGACTTTACTCACACATTGACTACATTGAGTATGACACTAGCGTTAAGATATCCCCAGAGGGGAACGAAATCTACACATTTCTCTTTCCTCGCTCATCTATCTCAAAATACAACCTAACTCTCGCCAACAGCGTAGGGGTAATAGACTCTGGCTACCGAAACTCCATCAAAGCTAGATTCAAGTACAACATGCAACCCAATGACATTCGAGTAAGGAATAAAAAATATTATATTAAAATAAATAAAGATAAAATTTATAAAAAGGGAGACAAAATCGGACAGCTACTCTTCGCTTATCATATACACCCCCAAATAGTCCCCACCCACGGACTCGATCATTCNATCAGAGGTCTTGCTGGNTTCGGAAGCTCTGGAACATGATACTTCCTAAAGTCATAGGTCTTTCTGGAGT
The DNA here is from genome assembly GCA_002720865.1 of Halobacteriovorax sp. Lineage (GTDB taxonomy): Bacteria > Bdellovibrionota > Bacteriovoracia > Bacteriovoracales > Bacteriovoracaceae. The sequence continues at coordinate 26,804 of PBIO01000001.1, read as the reverse complement.
CGCCAGATGCGGTAAAGATACCTTCTGTAAATTTGCCATTGAATTTTTATCCTCAAAAGGTATATTAAGTAAAAGGGAAGCTTTCGCAGATCAATTAAAAAAAGACCTAGATCCCTTCTTGTTGAAAAAATTTGGAATAAGCGCCTTTACTGACTCTATAGACGAAAAGAAGATAATTAGACCAATAATGGTAGCCTACGGCGAATCCAAGCGCGACGTAAGCAACGGNATGTGCTGGATAAACCAACTCAAAAATAATATAGAAGAAAATTTTAAAAACGATACAATAACCTTCATAAGTGACGTCAGATATTCCAATGAAGCACAGTGGATAGCAAAAGATTACAAAGGCGCATGCATTCACATCACCCGAGAAGGAACGCTCCCCGCGAACGAAGAAGAGGCAAAGAACGACCCATTAGTTAAAGTACAATCTCTCGCGCGCCTCAATTGGCCAGACTTCCATGAAGACGAAACAGTAGCAATTCCGTATGTCAAAGAAACCCTCGAAAAACTATCAAGATCCATGCCCATCTCTTTCGGACATAGAATTGATAGAAAGCATCAAAGATCAATCGAACGCAGACCTGTACTTTAAGTCTATCTTATCTAGACATTCCGGCATATACTTGGACATGGTCCACACCTATAATCAGCACGTAGATAACGACTCTCACAAAAAAGAGCTGATAGACGAACTCCCNTACAACATCTATAAAGCTTTAATTAAATATGATCCAACAAAAGGAACAAAATTTTCCACACACCTAGGCAATGAGACCAAGTGGCTCTGCCTTAACAAACATAGCAAAAATAGAAAACAAAAAACTTTTTTACTTGACGACAGTACCAAAAATATGCTATACTCCCCAAATGACTCATATTACAAGACGTCCGCCAACAGAGAAATCATCGAAAAGGTTTTGGAGCTNACAAAAATCCACCCAGATAAAAGGGTGGAGAAAATTTTCAAAATGAGATACATCATNGGAAACAAGAATAAAGTAATGCCATGGAAACAGATAAGCAAATCTATGGCAATTAGTGTNCAAGGATGTATTAACATACACAATTCTGCTTTAGACAAGATTAAAACTAAATTATCCAAGGAGACATAAATTATGTTCAATAAGTTCATCGCCGTAGGGAACCTCACAAGAGACCCCGAATCTAAGTCCACTAACTCTGGGCACACTATCTGCGAATTNAGAATCGCAGTAAACAACCCAAGATCCAAGGAAGACGTCCTATTTATAGACGTAGAGACGTGGGACAAGCTCGCCGATATCTGCACCGAGTATCTAGCTAAAGGCAAAAAAATTATCGTTGAAGGGCGATTGAAAAACAATAGCTGGACAAACAAGGATGGAGAAAAGAGGAGTAAGATTTTCTGCGTTGCAGACGACATCCGATTCGTTGGCTCAAAGTCTGATGACGCCGAATCGGAGGGAGCTCAAGCCAAAAGCTCTTCCACTAAAAGCGAGAAAACCTCCAAAGAGTCTCGCAAGGAAGACGAAGGCGTCCTAGAAGACATACCATTCTAAGTTTATGGCCCACATTGCCGTTAAAGCACCGCTAAACTCTTTAAGCTTCGGCAACGTCTCCTATAATCTCCTCCGGCAGGCCTTCCTGTCTGAGGTGAAAGTTTCCCTATTCAACACCGGGCAACAGCCGGACCTCTCCGCATTCAACCTTATCGACCCAGAGTTTAAGGAGTGGGTAAAGGACTCGTTTGAGAATAGATACCTAACAATAAGCAGGGATATCCCAACCCTGCAACTTTGGCACATAAATGGTAGCGAATCTCGCTTAACTGCCAATCAAACTCTCCTTACGTTCTACGAGATGGACTCTCCTACTACAGTAGAGAGAAACCTAGTAAACCTACAAGACAATACCATATTTAGCAGCTCGTATGCAAAAAGAAATTTCCAGAATACTGGCTGTAAAAATATTCACAATGTTCCAATGGGGTTCGATGAAGACTTTCATGAAACAGGAAAAACCTATCTCCCTGATAAAATCCACTTTGGCCTAATAGGTAAATTCGAAAAAAGGAAGCATACAGCGAAAGTAATAAGGGCTTGGGTAGATAAATATGGCAANAACTTTGACTACCAGCTTACCTGTTGCATATCAAACCCGTTCTATAAGCCAGAGCAAATGAGTGGCGCAATAGCTCAAATCCTAGAGGGTAAAAAAGTAGGGAACATATCCTTCCTCCCCTTTTTAAAGACCAACTCAGAAGTCAACGACTTAATGAATGCCATTGATATCGACTTAAGCGGGCTTAGTGGCGCNGAAGGATGGAATCTTCCGGCATTTAATTGTTCCGCACTAGGGAAGTGGAGTGTTGTTTTAAACGCTACATCCCATACAGATTGGGCCACAGAGTCAAACTGTATATTAGTAGACCCTGATAATAAGGTCCCCGCCTATGACGGTGTATTTTTTAAAGAGGGGGGCTCCTTTAACCAAGGCAGTATTTACGACGTCTCAAAAGAAAAGATAATCGAAGGCATGGAGCGCGCAGAAAAAATCTGTAAAACAAAAAACAAATCAGGACTTAAACTTAAGAATAAATTTTCCTACAAAAAGACTTTCGAAAAAATACTAAAGATTGTGCTTCCCTGATCTTTTGTGTGGTGTGTAAACACCACTGTTGAAAAGAAAAATACTCATAATGGGGCTTCCCGGGAGCGGCAAGACATCTCTTGCTGAAGTTCTCGTCCCGAAACTTAATGCTGTATGGTTCAATGCAGACGCCATAAGACAAGAAATAAATAAAGATTTAGGGTTTACAAATGAAGACAGAATAGAGCACGCCAGAAGGATAGGAAAACTTAGCGACTGGGCAAAGATGGGGGGCAACTATGTTGTCGCCGACTTTATATGCCNCACTCAAGATACTAGAGAAGCCTTTAACGCGGACTTCACAATCTGGGTAGATAGGATAGAGGAGGGAAGGTATGAAGACACGAATAAACTCTTCGAACCTCCAAAAAATGCCGACATAAAATTAAATGAAGGCTCTCCAGAGCAATGGGCAGACCAAGTTTTAAAGGTTCTATACAAAACCGAAAAGTGGGACAACAAGGCTCCTACAGCTCTACTGATAGGTAGGTATCAACCCTTTCATATTGGGCACAAGAGCCTCACTGCCGAAGCTATACAGAGAGTTGGGCAATGCTGTCTCGCACTAAGAGACGTAGAGGGAACCGACGACAGCAACCCCTATGATTTCCAAAAAGTAAAAGAGGAAATTAAATCTGCATGCATAGAGTTCGGGGACAAGGTTAGAGTGATTGAGCTACCAAATATAACCGATGTGTTTTATGGTCGAGGCGTTGGATACAACATCGAACAGCTTGAGCTCTCTAAGCAACTTCAGGATGTTTCTGCGACAAAAATAAGGGCTGGAGAAATAGGCAAAGATGGCAAGCCTTTAGGGAAAAGGCCTGAATAACTATAATTTTTTACATTTTAATATATAATATTATATGCCTTTATATCTATTCGAAAACCCCGAGACAAAAGAGGTGGTGGAAGTTCTTCAGGGGATGAACGACGAACACACCTATCATGACGATGAAGGACTAGAGTGGAAAAGGCTCTTTTGTCTTCCTCAATTAGCCTGCGAGCAAATTAATATAGACCCTTGGGACAATAAGGCTTTTGTCCATAAAACAGGTGCAATGAAAGGCAATTATGGCGATCTACTTGACTACAGCGCAGATCTCTCCGCCCAGAGAGCTCAAAAAAACGGAGGGGTAGACCCGGTACAGCGCAAGCACTTTGACAATTACGAAAAGCGTACTGGGGCAAAGCATATAAGAGACAAGAAAAAAACCATTGAGAATAAAAATATTAAAATAGATCTCAGTTAAGGCATTGACTTTACTACTGTCACCCCTGAGCCCCCAACTAATCCGTTCCCAATTATTTCAAAATGCTGGTTCACGCCGACGCCATATGAATCAGCTCCTTGATTTATTAGCCCGGTTCCAGAGATAGTAAGTGCTCCAGCGTGATTCAAGAACTTACAATAGAACCCTCCTCCTACATTCTCTCCCACGGTAACTGTTGTGACGCCGGGCATTAATAAAATAACCTTTCCCAGCATCCCCGCCACCACAGTGAAGTTTGCGCTTAACTCTTCAAACTCTGGCCTAGCAGAGAGAAGGGGTTGAAGGATATTTTCCTGCTTATAAAATAAAGTTTTACTTCCCAAATCAAACGCAGCCTGTCCGTTTTGCACGTAATCCGAAAGGGAGATTTCCGTCGACAATCTCCAAACAGGGGGCTTTACCGACTGATCTATTTTCCACGTCTGCCCCGTTTCGACATTAAATACAAACCCATCCGCATCCTTTCCTATAAACGGCTCGTCCGCCGCCGCAAAAAACAAATCCCCATACGAACAATGCGGTTGCGATCTTGCGCCCAAACCCCACTTGCACGGATCCCTAAACTTCTGGAGATCAGAGGCGGTAAGTGAGCTTGGGGAGCTAGATGCATAACTGCCTTTGTTCGACAGTGCGGAATTAGTGGTGGCCAAGTTCACCGTCAACTGATTCGCCCACATGGGAGAATTGTCTGCCGGAGTGGTAGCAGTGTCTTGAGCCAGCTTAACCGTTATAGATGTAGGCGTTCTAGTGATTCTCACCGCCTCGCCTCGCGTACGACTCCAATTCGGTTTAACGCCGGCATCGCTCGACTTCAGCCACATCTCATCAGTCTTCCCGAAGTTATAAACTATACCCCAGTTGTAAGCCGCCCCATCTCGATTTGTGCTCGTTACGGCAAATGATCTTACTGCACTAAGGGTGTAGTCCACCCCTCCTACCTGAGCCAAAGCAATAACGAAAGAGATCACATCGTTGTCACCGCCAGCGGACTTGAGAATAACTGAGGCTTCATACCCCGAATAGCTATTCTGGCTGGCAAAGCCCGTATGATGTTGTGTATTTTTTGGCTGAACTAACTCTGCAGAAGAATTAAGTGACCACAAGCCTTCGTGTACGGTGGAATAATGGTCATTAGTATTGTGATGCGAAAACCTATAGAATGTATCTAATATTTTTTCAAACGTAATATAAGAGTCTTGAAGAAACAGCGTTTCTGGCGTATTCCTTCCAATATACGCCTTTTTCAACCAAGGCTCCGGACGAACCTTTCTAGAATTATTTCCCTCGAATAATAGTATATCCCCATCCTTGTCTGCCTGCGCAACTGGAGTTGTTAGCCCAATGTCCTCTCCAAATTCCACAGGCTTATTGGTCTTAGTGTCATAGCACTTATCTGGATCGAAATACATTGTACTATTAAACAAAGCTTTATTATTAAAGTTCGCCAAATTGTCTGCGTTTAACGTGCCTGAAAATCTTGTCCAAGCATTAAAGGTTGCAGGAGCATTGGTTGTATGCGTTGTTGAAGCGTTAAACGTGAACGCAGCATTAGACCTTACGCTTTTTCCAGATGAAAATGTAGTATCCCCAAACGTAGATTCTGTTGCCACCGCATTAAGGGCTCCTCCTTGGCTAATAGTAAACTTCCCATCAGCGAAGGATACCCCCTTGGTAACATTTAAAGAGCCTTTGAATGAAGCGCTCCCTTCCGTAGTTATAGCAAACTTTTGCTGCAGATCTTGTATATATCCACCTATGAAATTTTGATTAGATTGAGCGGTTGGGGCATCCAGATGTAATACGCTCTTGCCTGCGCCATCCTGAACAAACCCAACTAAGTAATTTTTTCCAAGCACACCAGCTCCCTGCTTAACCTTATCCCCCTTGACGGTAAACGGGTATTCGAGGGAAGGATCCCAATCAAGCTTGTGGTCAAACCCGACGCTTACTTGTCCCGAACTTCCAAACTTAAGTCCTTCGCTCCCAGATCCATTCTTAACTATACAAAAATCACCCATCTTTAGGGGTTCTGTCGCAGTATGATCGCCTAGATTGTCCGGTGGAGCCGCAAGCTGAATATATTCCCATATATCATATGTTTGCCCACCCTGAAGTGGAGGTAAATGAGGGGCTACGTCTGGCGGAGTATGAGTCTTGTGGGCTATCTTCAGGTACTTCTGATCTTCAAATGTCTTATCTCCGAAAACCGTCTGTTGGGATCCTTGAGTCAAAAAAGCGCCCAATGGGTTCCCGCTGGAATCAGTAAACCCAGCATCAGAAGTCAAGCTTAAAAAGAAATCATTAAATTCCACTTTTCTACTCACTAATGCATTATTTGCATCAGTAGTAGAGATTAAAAGCAAGTCCCTAGCGCTAAGCGAATCTTTCTTCGGGAGATCTGATACGTGTCTATCTGCCATGACTTTATGTTTTACACTAAATTAATATATTTTCGTCGCCTTCTTCGGTTTTAATTAATCCGTTCAGGAGATCAGTTATCTCAATTTCTTCTCTGGTGAGCATTAAGTTTCCGTCATACATATATACCCCCCGGAATGGTTTGGCGTTAGGTGTTGTATCTACCTCAAACGAGACGCTCGATGTCATATTGCTACCAATATTTAAATCAAAATTATGACTAACTAACTGCGCCCCTTTATAAATTACCCCCAAAACCAGAGCATTTTCCTTTGAGCAGTCCTGCGCCCCCTTTCTATATCCCAAAATATCATCTCCGGCATAAATGTTTGTTATCCCTCTGGAATATGGATAAAAGAACTGCATGCTTATGCTGTAGGCTTTGTCGTGGGTTAAGATGTCCTTAAGCTCTCCCTGCTCAAATTCTCTTGGCAGCAAGTTCATGCTCATGCTAGATAATACTGGATATCTTATTTTCCTATCCCCAACAAAATTTCTCCCGAACCCCCTAATGTCTTTCCTGTTGAACTGCATGTTCATTTCAAGGGATTGAATATGGGCTTTGTCGTATTCAATAAGTTTATTTCCTCCTATTGATCGTTCCCCTCCGTCCGTCAGATCTTCATATATTGTTATTTTGACATCTCCCCTACTAAATGCCGGCACACTTATCCCATTCCTATATGGCTTAATTATGTCAGGGTTTAGGGATGTGCTTGAAAACCTTCCGAATGATGGATGGTTATCATCCTCAGTCCTAGTTTTACCTAAATAAGAGTTTACGGATGGCAGGTCTGATGACTTATTCACATCAAACTTCTGGAAGTTCATATTAGAACCAACCATCGAGATCTGGACAGAAGGGAAACTATCCACGTCCATAGACAATCTATAGTTATTTAAATAACAATTTCCAAATCCCAAAATGTCTGCATCATCAAAGTCTGGATTAAAATTAATATCTTCTCCCTCTCCCGCCCCAAGAACAAGAAAGTCAAGCGTGTCATCTACCCTGTCTAGGTTATTCAGTGTCATGTCGCTGAAAATCCCCTTCCACCCGCTATTATTTCCGTCATTTACATAGAGCCCTAAATTTCTTTCATTATCTCCGTCTGATAGTAAATATTCTATTTCTAGATTTACATCTGGCGACTGCATTACTTGATTGGCTACAAACCCAAACGACCCCACCTCCGTTGGTTGTTGCCTATTAGCCTCTACATTAAACGAAAGCGCCTGCACTCTATCTAGATTCTTCATTGAGCCCTTAGAGTCGTCAAAAGACGCTCCATTGGCTACGGCCACAGCCATATTAGGATAATGTATTCTAGTTCTACTCATCAACAACTACTTACACCCATAACCGCCTCCTGTGTAAAAATAAATACACCACAGCCTCTCGACTGTGGTGTATTTTGAAGAACAATTAAAGAGGAGATCTTTAAGTCTTGCTCGGCTGGTACAATCCGCCGATTGATGGGAAGAATGGTGGATTACGAAGCGCACCCGAACCGTAAACAAACAGCCCGTTCTTTTTATCGTTGGGCCCGCCGAGCTGAGCATTAAAGCTCAAGTCGACTGTTTTATTGTCACCAATTGAAGAGCTGTAATTTTCGCTCTCTAGGCGGCAGCCGGCGATGATAAACTTAAGTTGCTGGACTCGTGCGCCGGGAGGACACTTCGGTTCTCTTGGCTCGTTCAAAGTAAGAGCTAAGTTGCAAGTTGGATTTTCGTAAAGTCTTTCAATGAGATTAGCATTTTCGAGCTCCGACAGAATTGCGTTAATCGACACCGACAAGGTCACAGGGAAGTCGATGGATCGACCAAACCCGTACTGATTCCCGAGTCTTTGAATAACACTCCTACCAATTGGGCAGCTGATTGAGAAGCTCTGAATATGAGCAGCTCCATCGCCATGAAGGTCAGCCAACAGAGAGCTTTCGTCTCCACTTCCCGGAGCGCCTCCAAGGGACAACTCAATATCTCCGGGCCTAAGCGCCGAGATTTGGGTTCCCGCTGCATTAGAGCCATCTTCAGTAGCATCTGGAAGTTTGAAGTAATGATCGCACAGTTTCAGGCCATCTTGCTGATTGCCTGTGACATCAGTCGTATCTATCGCAGGAACTTCGATTTCGCCGGCAGGTCCCGTTCCATCATCAAGGCCATCACTTTTAATATTGAAAGCCTCAACAGTAATGCTCCCAGTAGGTAGACCGCCTACGGCAGCCTCTACTGAATAGTCTGTTACATACCCGTTGCCAACAGAGATAACGCTTTTCTTACTGTCTGCAGCAATTGTCCCCACGGCGTCGTCGCCTTCTGGTACGGTCAATACAAAGAAGTTTTGTCCATCTCTGGAATCTTCGCTGGCATGAAAAGCCAATGCAGCCACGTCGCCCGCAGCTGGCGTTGCGCCCTGATTGGGGTCAATAGCGTTTGTATTAAAACCAAGAAGTCTCTCATTCTCACCGTTCGTGAGGAGATAGCTAAAATCGAGTCCCACAGTGGGAGCTTCGAGGACCAAGCTGTCAATCCTGCCAAGTTGGCCGAACTGGTTGACATCTGTCCTGTTAATTGTGAAATTGTAATTGGCGGTTTGAACACGACTCAATTGCTGAATAACCGTTTCGCCCTCGACGGGGTTGACGAGGCCTGATACAGATGCAATCAAAAGGATTTCTCCATAGTCCTCAGTTCCGGCCGCACTGTCGTCGAGATCATAACTCTTTGTGAACTTAATTGCATCTGCAGCGGTATACCCGGCTCCAACAGCAACAATTTCAACCTCGGTTATGTAACCAATTGCATCGGTCACTACTTCCCAATTAGCCGTATCCACATCAGGCTTGTTGGCGTTTGCATTATTTGCTCCGGCACCAGCGCTAAAATCAGCAGCAATGTTCGCCGTCCCACCAATATCTTTTCTTTTGTAGACCTTTCCATCCCATTTTACGACGGCGACCTCACCGGCCCCCACCCCATAGGTAAAGGATTTTACGGCGTAGGCGTAAGTTCCAGATCCCGCGCAAAGCACGTCAGTCGCGTCTTGCCAGCGGCCAGCGCCTGCCGGACCACCGCTTCCACCCACGCCATTAACAGCGTCAGTACCTAGGTCAGGATTTTCTCCAGCCTCAACGTCTACGGTACGAAGAGNATCGTTTATGGCTACAGCCAANTCGTATGTGNTTGTTGTGGTATTNNAATACAGCACAATGTCGTTGTCATTATAAGTCTTAGTTGCGTCCCAAAGCTCTGCTCCACCCCAAGGCTTCTGGTCTACTGCCTTAACCCTGATTTGAGCTCCGGATCCGCCGGTGGGAGTACCTGCGCCGGCATCTACATCCTCCGTTCCCAGATCTCCTACTTCCCATACAGGCGCAAAAGGGTCAATCGTGCCTGCTACAGTCGCTCGATTGAGCGCTTTTTCGGCTTTCGCGTCCCTAAGGGTGATCCCCGTGATCCCATCTGTATACCCGGTCGCGGCTGCGGTATGCACCCCGTTGCCAGCTACGTCCTTGAAGTGGTTTCCTGTTGAATTGGGGCTTACGAACAAAGCCTCACTCTGATAAATTACTCTATTACGTCCCATTTTATTGCTTGGTTTTGATTATAAAAGGTTGGATTGTTTGAATTTACATGAAATATACCCCTATGGGAAAGTTTTTTTTGTTTTTTTTAAATTTTTATAAAAAGCCTACTGTCTTGGGTATCTGAATTTCGAAACTTCCATATCTATGAACCCTATAAACAAATTAGGACTGATCTTTGTATTTATCTTATCACTGAGTTTTGAAACCGTTACAGAACTTATAATATACGGGCTATTTTCCTCCTCGAAAGGTAGGGCGCTATATTTATATATATTGTCAGTCGGGACACTATTTATTGAGGATTTTACATCTCCGAATTCGTCTATGGGGTGGTTGTCGTACCCCACCTGATAGAAGGCCTCCCCTTTTGAGTCATTAAATACGGACAGCGCTCCATCCAATTGGTATAAATTTTCCGCAAAGACAACGCACCTGAATATAGTTAAGGTGTTATCCATTCCCCCAAAGGCTATAGGTTCATTCCTACTGCCTTGATTTGCAATAAAAATCGCTGGCACAACTTGCTTATATGGGTCAATTGGCGTAACTGCTTCGAAAAATCTACTATTAGTATCGTATTTATCCTCCACAACCAACGACTCTTCCGATTCGTCTGTTGCATATATATTAAAATCTTTTACAGCCACGCTTGAAACTAGAGCATTAAGCCCATCTCCCAACGCGGAATTAAATAATATCCTCCCATTTAGATAGTCTACCGACATTTTTGGGTTCACTCCACCACCATTGTCGCTAGTCGCCCTCGTCCACTGATTTCCTCCTACGGTAGCGGTATCAACAATATTGGCCCCGGGGACATCAGAATCAAACACCCACTGTTTGTACGGGCTGGCATACGCTACATAATCACTATCGAGCTGAGAGTCGCTATAATAAGCAAGCGGCACGTCCGAGAGATTCCTGTAAGCCTCCCCCCTCTTCAGGAGGAAATGGTCAAACCAAAGCATAAAACTGTTGGTTAATGTATGTTGGAATAAAGGTTTCACAGAATTATTCTCTCCAATCTCTTTGTGGCGTTGGCAATAATTTGAGTAACGTATGGCCTAGGACTATATGTGGCAGTTCTTATATTGTTTTTGGTTTGCGTGCCTGTCCCCGACCGGCTTGTTGAGACTCCTTTTCTGGAATATGCATACTGCCCGAGACCAGACATTCCGGTTTCTACGCCCTGAACCCAGCTCCTCCCTGCTGCCCAAGGCAGCGGGGTGCTGAGATAGATCTCATCTTTTGTGGGTAAATGAAAATTGAGGTATATATGCTTACCTACGGGCGCGCCCGCGCTCACGTATGACTTTCTAATTAATGCCCTGATCGCAGAGGTTGGCCTACTTCCGCTTTCAAAACCTATAAAGCTAAATAAGTTTCCCTGCCCTTGTAGAGTTCCACTTATATTTGCGCCCAGAGGCCCAGACTCAATCTCCACTGTAATTGGATGAGAATTGAACTCTCCTAAAATTTCTCGTTTAATTCTTTCGAACGCCGCTCTAGCCCTACTAAGAGCTTGGGGCTGAATAGCCCTAGCCACCTGTTTTTCGGTGGCACGCCTAATGTCTTTTAATGTCGCCCCTCTGGCCATTAGTCTGCAGGCTGTAAATAAAAACTGTATAAATGTGGAGTGAAGAGACCGTGAGGCCGGTCTTGTCCGGTCATTATAAATGTCTTTCCGTCAAACGTAACTCTTTTAGCGTCTTTTAAATAATTATATCCATCCTGTTTAACCTTTATTCTGACTGAGCCCACGGGCAGTTCGACCTTGATCTGGGCATTTGCTTCAGAAACATTTTCCTCATCTTGGTATGTTCCATATAGTATGGTCGCCTTAAACTCCTGAAAGACAGGCTCCTTTTTCATGCTGGACTGCTTTCCTTGGACATTATTATAGAGCATGTTGTAATTTTCGTTCTTGGTGCTTATTAGCACGCGCTTAGCTTCCTTGTATACAAAGATGCTTCTAGCGAAAGTGTCATGCACTGTTTCCAGCGCAGCCTTCATTGTTGCCTTTGCAGCGTCTGTGATTAAACTGGCCATTTAATTATTTTACACTTAAATTGAAAAATTTTTCTTCATGTTTATTATTAGACAGGAATAAGGATGCAGGCAAGTCAATTACTGGAAGATGTTTGTAGTAAGAATACTACGATCTTATTTAAGGGTTTTCTACATTTAGTAGAAGACCTTAAGAACGAGCACGACTCTCACTTTAGTAAATTAATGGACGCTCTCCCCGAGGAGTATCATGACCTCCTTGCTCAAGCAAATTATTTTGACGACGACAAAATGCAGCACCTTCGCAAGAGAATCTTGGACATCGGGAACGAAAGCTTGAGGAATATTTTGTATGAAGTTCAACATTTTACTATAACTTTTGACTTTAACAATTAATATAAGTAAGGAATAAGGATCATGGCAGAACCAAAAGACATCAAAACGATCTACAGCTTTCTCGTTGAAAAAGAGGAAGAAGTGGAGCAAGAGAGCACGAAGAAGGTCAAGAATAAGGAGACCGGAAAAATGGAAGAGATAAAGGAAACTCGAACCATTAAGGAAAGCATCCCCTACCGCGTTATTATTCGGCAGCCGGGTAGACGAGAAATGGAAGAGGCTGACATGGAATACAGTATCGAGATGAGCAAGTGCATTAAAAATGGCATCCTCACAAAAGCCATGCTCGCAAAACAGTATAGCGATACCGGAGGTTTAATGACAGAAGAGGACGCCAAGTTCCTCGACCGTCAATACGGCCATCTAGCTGATCTTCAAAACAAATTTACCAAGCTTAGCACAAAACAGCAAAGGACAAAGTCCGACGAAGAAAAGTTAAAAGAGATTACCACAGACCTAGCCTCGACCCGCAAGGTGATCATAGATCTCGAAACGAATTATTCTTCCTTATTTAATCACACCGCAGACTCTAAGGCTCAAAACAAAGCGATAATGTGGTATTTAGTCAATCTTACCTCCATCAAAAAGGACGATGATGATGACACCATGCTTGAGCCACTCTTCAAAGGAGATTCCTTTGATGAAAAAAGGGACTACTATTACGACCTAGAAGAAGATGGTCAAGACGAAATTTTCAATCTTGTTAACAATAAGCTTACTACTCTCCTTAGTTTTTGGTACTTCAGCACTTCCGCAACAAAGGAAGACTTTGAGAAGCTAGAGAGTGACATAGAAAGCGGAAACGTTTAACAGTCTGAGGGCATGTGTCTGAGTCCAGCGAGCCCGAAAGTTATTTCCGCAAAGTCTTTAGAGACGTAGCTCGCGGATATACAAAAATATCAATGGATAAAAAGAGTGCTTTCATAAAGCACTTGACCCAGCATGATCAAGTTGAACTTGACGACATCGAAGATGGGTATTTTAAAAAGGCTGAATCTCGCGGTCTTCCAACAGAAAAAGAGATCCTAGAGCTGCTCAAAGAGCAAGGGGTCTGGTCGGATCAGGACGAGGAAGACATAGAGGATACCAAACTGTATCTTCAAACCCTCAATGAGGCAAAGAGAACCATAATACTCAAAAGCCAAATAGACGCGCAGAATGAGCTAATCTCCAAGACTGAAAAGGAGCTGGAAGAGAAGTTGTTAGACAGGTATAAGGTGCTCGGCAATACAGCAGAAAAATATGCCAAGGAAAAAACAAACGATCACTATATAATCCGCGCTTTTTTTCATGACGATAAATTTGAGAACGCCATCTTTACAGAGAAAGACTTCTGGGAGATGGATGATAGGCACTTGCAAAAAGCAATAAAAATATACAACTCTTATTACTCAATGTTCTCCGAGGAGAATATCCGCCACTTATGCCTTCAGGATTTTTTCTATTCCTACTTTCCCTTTGCCGAGTCTCCAGTTGATTTTTTTGGGAGGTCTATAGTTGAATTAACATACAACCAACTAAGACTTATAGTATATACCAAAATCTTCAAAAATATATTTGAAAGAAATGAAAACATCCCCGTACACCTCAGGAAAGATCCTGATGCGTTATTGGATTATGGAAATATTTCAGATGCAGCCAAGGAGAAAATCAAGGAAAAAATGGACGTTGATGGAGCCACGAGCTTTGTGGGAGCGACGCAAGAAGACCTTGATTACCTGAGCCTTAGAGAGAAAAAAGAAGGCGATAGCGTTCGTACCGTTTCCCTCGCGGATGAGGCGAAAAAGAAAGGCGGATCGCTGAACATGGACGACCTTATGAGACTGCAAGGCATGGACGTTGGCGATTAATTTCGCAAAGCTTTCTTTTTCTGTGTAATTTCCTTCTGGAAAAAGGAAGTATAAAATGGCACGACCAGTAAGGATACCAGCAGAGCAGCAAGGATTTGAGAAATCCGTCATGGATGCCGTTAATCGGTTGAACCGAAGCGGGCAATTAAAACTTCAGGTAAACTCAAAGTCCTTTACTCAGCCTCTAGGCAAAATTCGTGCGAGCGCAGACGAATTCACCAAGTCGCTTGAAGCCTCAAATGCTCGTGTTATTGCTTTCGGAGCCTCAGTAGGTATTATCAACGCTGTCGGTAATGCCTTTAAGAGCCTTGTATTGCAGACGATTGAGGTTCAAAAGCAAATGACTGAAATCAATGTCATAATGCAAAAAAGCGTGACGGACATGGGGGCCATGCAGAGATCTCTATTCTCCATAGCAAAAGATACAGCTCAGTCTTTTGGTCTTGTCACTGAGGCTGCATTAGAGTTTTCCCGCCAAGGCATGAGCATGCAGGAAACCCTGAACGCAACCAAGCAGGCGATGATCTTGTCTCGTATTACTGCTCTTGACGCAGCAGAAGCGGTTAAAGGTCTTACTGCCGCTGTTAACGGATTTGCTGAAGCTGGAATTACTCATGCTCAAGTGGTGAATAAAATGTCTGCTGTAGATGTTCAATTTGCCGTAAGCACTGAAGACTTAATCCACGGGCTCGAAAGAGCTGGTGCAGTAGCTCAAGGCGCAAAAGTAAACTTTGATGAATTGATGGGTGCAATTACTGCCGCCCAACAAATTACAGCCCGAGGGGGCAACGTAATCGGTAACTCCTTCAAGACCATCTTTACAAGGATTCAAAGGCGTTCTACGATTAACAGGCTGGAAGAGCTTGGGATTGCAGTAAAAGACCTGCAGGGAAATACGCTTCCAGCAATGAAGATACTCAAAGAGCTCGCAATGACTTATGATGGACTTACTGATGCCACTAAAGCTGCTGTAGCTGAGCAAGTAGGTGGGGTATTTCAAATCAATATTTTAAGGGCGGCAATGAAAGACTTGTCTCGGGAGAATAGCGTATTTGCCCGAGCGACAAAAATTTCATCTAGAGCTACCGACGAAGCTACAAAGAAAAATATAGCTCTAAATCAAACGCTCGCTGCGCTTGCAGCCCAGACAGGAACCTCTATTCAGCAGTTATCTGAATCCCTAGGAAAGCTTACCATGGGCCCGGGTATAGAAAAAGTCTTAAAAACAATTAATACTCTTGCGGAGGGGGCTTTGGGTGGAATTGAGGCTGAAGGCCTCGGCGGAGACCTAGCAAGAGGAATGCTAAAGGGGTTTGGGAATATCCTCTCTGGTCCCGGCTTAATTTTGCTCGGCGGCATGTTTGTCAAACTCTTCGGAGAGGTAACCAAATTTGCCACAAAAAGTATGGCCAATATTATTGGCATTACAACTCAGAAGCAAAAACAAAAAGTTGTCGAAGAGGCTATTCTAAAAGTCCTAATGGAAAACGAAGGGGTTGAGGCTTCCCTGCTTGCAATGGGTAAAAACAGGGTCCTACAAGAAGAACATATTTTAAAATTAATCAAACAACAATCTGCCGCGTCAAAAGAGCGAGCTGCTATAGCTGCCGCCGTTACCCCGGGGATTGTAAAGGCTGGAGTAAGGGGCGCCGACCTTTCCCTAAAGAAGGGTTCTGGAGGCGTTATCCCCAAAGAAGATAAAGCTATAGAGCGGAAAGGAGCTATGGCTGGCGGGTACTCTCCCGGGTCGATCTCCAAAATAGACATTGAGGGAGTCGGCCCTGTAGTCTACAACAAAGCTGAAAAAGTAAAAAGATTTCCGGGCATGAAGCAAGAAGCTATTATGCCACCGAAGTCAAGTAGGGCTGGAGGGACTTATGCCAAGGAATTTAAAAAGGTCCACGGATTTAATCCATACGCCCAATCCGGCTATATACCTAATTATGGCATAGTCAATACGGGTGCCAGTAAAATTTTGGCGCTACCCAGAACAAACATGGTTACGCATGGGAGAGGCGACGGGCAAAGCACTCGTAGAATGGATGAAAAATACTCAAGGACCGGGGATAAAATACTCCTGACTGAAGTGGGTAGATTTGTCAGTCAAGGAGTTCCTTACGAGAAGCGGAATGTCCTCGGGAAGATTATGTCTAGACTCCTAGACAAGGGAATCGTCTCAATAACTAGGCCGGGACGTTTTGAAAAAGAAAAGTTCCGCGCAAACCCAAGGAGTAAGGATAAAGATTACGATCAATTTGAGACCCACATGGTAAAACAGCTATCATCTCAAGGGTACAGAAGTACGGGTAGGGTCATCGACCCAAAGACAAGAAAACTTATAGAGTCCGGCAATAATAACTATCCCCAAGATGCATTTGCAAAAGGGAAAGTCCCTAGAGAGTTTAAAATATCAAGAATAGACGAAAAGGATTTATTAAGTAAATCCATAAGAAGGACTACCGATTTAGACCCCGGGGATGTACTCTCTGGGAAGTATACTTCTGGGGACATAGCAAAAGGGAACGAATTTACCAGAGTGCTTAGAAGTAATTTTGGGCCAGATTCGGGCATGCACGACGAAGTCCTCATGGGGCTTTTGGACAAATTCGAAGCGTCTAACCTTAATTCTGCCATTAGGCTCATGGAACAAAAAGGCATTAAAGTCCCCCCGGGACAAGAAGCCTACACCGCAGCTATTCACGGACTCTCAAAAGGCCTAATCCCCAACTTCGCGAAGCCCGGCCTTCGTTTGCCCACGTGGAAGCATAAAGCTCGCTCGGCAATGCAAATTTACAAAGGCCTCAGCGCCAAAAGAGCCTCAAGTAAGGGGCCGGATATAAAAGCAAGAGACGCTCTTGCTAAAGCATGGGACGACACCTCAGACTATGCAACCACTGTCTCCAAAACCTTCCGAGGCAAACAAGAAAGAGGTAGACCTGTCAATCAGAAAGTTCTGGAAATAATGGAGAACCCAAACAAATATGGGTTTAATGCTGAATGGACTGGAGCAGAAGGTAGAAAAGCGGTACAATTTTTCTCTCAAAAAGGCAAGCTCGCAAACCCCGACTACCAAGCCATAGGCTCGCAAAACAATTTAGCAGGCGAAGCTCACTTTCAATCAGCCAGAGATATAGCTAAAAGTATTTGGGGGAAAGATTCTGTCTCAAGTGTGAAGGGTCGCTCAACCCCGATGGACATGCGAATTTCGAATCTTGGGTATTTAGACCCCAGAACTAGTGGAGCTCATGGCCCTTCTAAGATTTTCCATAAGATTCTGCGCCAGCTAGCCATGGACAATCCGCAGTACTTGAAGACCCGACTTTTGCGCGGGGGCAACTTCGATGGAATACATGGGCTCAAGAGAACGGCTGTTGGTCGAGGGGGAGACACAAGCAAGGCCTTTGGTTTTATGGAGATAGGCGGCAGTATGTCCAGAACCGCCCGGATTAGCGATATGAAAAAAGCCGATGGGAACATTCCATTCAAGGATGGCGTGTTTGCCGGCGGCGTCGGCAGGAAAGAGAAATATTGGAAAAGCATTCAGGATTGGTTTGATGGCCTTAGCCCCAAGGACCAAGCAAAGGTCATGAGGGCCAGAATGCACGGGGAATGGAAAATCATGCCGAAAGAGTCTCTAGACACTTTTGCCAATCAAGGCTTTATCCCTAACTTTGCCGCCAACCCCGCGCAGCACACAATGGCAAAACAGCTCGCAAAACAACGAGCAGAGAGAGAGAATGAATACATAGGTGCTGAGCGAGGGCAATTCAATGTGCTCAGAGACAAGTATGGGAAGATCACCTCCAAATACGTCAGGGGTTTGGACCGCCCCAACAATCCAGAATGGACATTGAGGAGGCCTCTCCTTAAATCAAAAGATCCAGATCAGTTTATTAGGGAAATTGAGAATTTCCTGCGTATGCATACAAGCGGTCGCCTTAGCGGTAGTTATTCTCACGGAATGAGATCGCATACGATTAAAAACTACCGTGGAGACGATGTCTCGATAGTTCGAGACGCTAGAGAAGGGCTTGGGGAGAGCGCTTATCAAAAGCCTCTACTCAGAGAAGATCGGATGTTTGAATACCAGCATGAGAAGACTACTGGCAATAAGACAAAGCAATACTATGGATCAGGAGCAGTTTCGTGGGGTAGACTTAAGGATCGATGGGGCGATAGCACTGGAGCCAGCCTTAGGACCGAAGGGTTCGCCAAGGGTAGCTACGCCCAAGGAAATCTAAATGTAACAGACGGGCACTTAAACAGAGGGGTAGTCAGGGTCGATGCGGACGAATTCGACGCATATGCCCCTACTCGCGCGCAAGAGGCGGCCACAGGCCTTGTCTTTGAAAAACAATTCGCGAAAAAAGATTTGTGGACAAAAAATAACGTTATCGAATTCTTCCGCACTGGAGATCCTTCTTTGCTAGGCATCGCTCACGGCGGGTTTGGCAGACCAATGTCTCGGGGTCAAAGCCCGCTCAATTGGCTTCAGGAACAAATAAGATCTGGGAAGCTGGAAAATGTCACATTTGACACTATGGGCGGATGGAATATAGGGCTACAGAAGGAGTTCGAAATAACCGAAGCTTCGTTAAGGAAATACAATCGCGAGCAACGTGACCCGAACAGAGTCGCTTCCAGCCTAGGGTTAATCCCTAATTTTGCTTTTGGAATGCAAGGCGGGAAAGCCTTTAGTTTCGGAGGCAAAAAGTCAGTTCAAGCAAAAAATGCATACAATCGCCAGCTTGCCTTAGCTGGCGGAGATATGAGGATGTTCAACAAGGAATACCCTCACCCCGCAATTTCTAGAGCAAGGACAGAAAGAGGGAATTATGCAGCAGCTCTTAGCGGAAAATCTATGGTATATGCCCCTCACGCAAAAGAGGCCCTCGACAGGAAAAACCTAGAAATCGCCCAAACCCTTCGAAGCCAAGCGAGAAAAGGATTAATCTCTGAACCACAAAAAGATCAATTAATAAAAGATCTTTACGATTGGGAGAAGATGCTCAAAATAGATAAAAATGTAAAAGACCAATCACTTAGGCTTAAAAATCTTGATAGATCCCTTACTGGCAAATCAAATTATGCACCAAACTTAGACGACATTACCCTCAGGAACGAGTGGGCCAGATACCTTAAAGAATCTAGGTATATGGACATGGACACTAGAATCGCTGAGAAATACCTAAGCAGATACGGCCCCACTCCGCCAGAAAGAGTTTTTAATGAGATGGGCATGATGAATCTATATGGGGTAAAAGGAGAATCCCCATGGTCTGTTAATACATTTGATAGTAGATACGGGGCGGCAAAGGGGGCTGGACTAGTCTTAAGGAACGCAGGCTACTCCGGCGGGATGATACCCAATTTTGCTATAATGAAGGGCTTCCCATCTGCCAAGCACTATACCACTAAATTTAAGCCAGCGCTGCAGGCAGCGGAAAGAAAGAAGGAGTATATCCGATACTTGCTCGAAGCTAGAACAAAAGCCCGCATTAGATATGACAGAACAGGAAGGCTATCCGACAAAAATGCGGCAGACTGGAAATCGGCAGAGATTCTTGCATTGCGAAAGCCCGGCAGTGACCACATGTCAATGGAGCACGAAAATATGTTTGGCGCAAAAGCTCGTCGAGCTGGCGCTCCCCCAAGAGATCTACTCGTCGCCTCATCAGGGCTTGTGCCTAATTTCTTTAATATATTAAGTATTGCAGGAGACAGAAAGCAACTGCTAAAAATGTGGCAAGGGAAACTTGACAAAGCGAAACACGCTGCTCGTTCAGGAGGCCCAAGAGCAGAAACCGACCCCTTGATTTCAAAGCTTAACGGCGAAGCGAATCACATATGGGATCAGCTTCAATTACTAAACCAAGGCAAGCCTTACAAGATCCCCAACTTTGCAAATATATCAAAAATAAAAGAGCTAGCCAAGAGAGGGGTTGGTGGAGAAAAAGCCAACGCCCAAAAGATGCTTGATAGATTTTCGATTAAATCAAAGTCAATGTTTGATGATATGATCATTGACGATTTTCTTAAGAATCCAAACATGCCTTATAAGGGCCCGTGGGGAAATACGGTTACAGACTATTTACTTTCAAAAGGATACAATAAAGAACAAATCCTAAAAGCTGCCAAGTCTCCCGGAGGATATACAAGAGGAGGGATGTCTCAAGGCCTTATTCCTAATTTTGCAAGCCTTCCAGTCAGGCCCGGCATAGTCCCTGTTGCGGATGATATATTTCAGAACCTTTCCATGAAAAAGCGGGGGCCGCTTGATAGACTTCTGGATAAAGCCCCAAACAAGCAAGAGGTTATAGACGCTCTCCAGAAGATTGGCTGGGACAAGCTGGATGATGTCATGGAGATAATTCCACAGCTTGAGAGGCTTGGAATGAAGGTGGCAGACGTCCTTCCTAAATTTTTAAATTTCTTCCCGGGCGGCCTTATTCCGAACTTTGCCGACCCACTCGGCGCTGCCATATCAAGAGAGAAAGCTGCGGGCGTTCCCGCTAGCTTAATAAGAGTATCTCAATCAAACAGGCTAAAGGGCCCTCAAAATCCCGCCGGCTTGGCAGTGACGAACACAAGAGACGAGCCTAGAGGAGTGGGGCAGGGGATAAAGCGGGCTATATCAATGGGGATTGATCCCAAGACCCATGGAGCATCTAAGGGACGAGTCCCGTCGTTTGCGCTCCCTGCAGGGCTCGGTGGATCACCGCCCCTCGCGTTTGGCACGGCGCCCATAGCTGGCGTGGCTCCACTCTCCGTTCAATTCAAGGAACTTGGACTGTCTCTAGGCAGCGTCAATAAAGAAACCCTGCAGGCATCGACCTCCTTTCGTAAGTTTATTCAGGCCGCCCACAAAGGTGACTCATCGGTTACCAAACATGCCGCAGCACTTGACAAACACCTCCGCGCCCTTATTAAGGACGAAGCCGAACTAGCCAAGGTGACTGCATCTCTTAGCAGACTAGGTGCCGCAGCAAATAAGGCAGGCAAAAAAGGTACAGACGTTCCGGGTGGGGGCACGACGGGAGCAACCTCACCGCCACCAGCGCCTAAAACAGGAGGCGGAGGAGTTATGGGCTGGCTCTCAAATAGCCGAGTCTCAAATTGGGGCAAAAAAACAGGAGCCGCAATGAACCCCATGAAACCCGGCGGGTTTTTCCAGCAGTTCCACGCAGCGGGAACGGGCCGGATGCATGGCGGGACTAGTGGCATAATGGGGGCAGCTGGAGCGAAAGCGGGAAATTTCTTCGGAGGCCTGAATAGGCGCATGAACGCAAACCCCGGGGTAGGCATGGCTCTTATGATGGCGCCTATGATGACAGAGGCTGGGGCAGAATCCATTAGAGGCGGTAAGAGAAAATGGCAGAGAAGCAAGGGTAGCAGGGCCGCCTCGGGGGCCATGTCTGGACTGGGGGACGTCGCCATGTATACCGCTATGGGAAGCATGATTGCTCCGGGCCCTTGGGGCACCGCAATTGGAGCGACGGTTGGCACTGTTGTAGCGCTAAATAAAGTATTCAACGAAATGAAGTTAACTGCTGCTGATGTTGGCGAAAGAAACCAGCATCTTGCGTCAGAAATGGATAACGCGGTACAGTCCGTGTCTAAATTTACTCGCCTCGAAAAGAAGCAAGAAGAAAGGCTTAGGGCAGGAGATTATAAAGGATCGGAATCTATGCAAACTCAACTTAACGAAGCAAGAAGGGAAATGCAAGATTCGTTTGGTAGAGAGTTTGCCTTCAAATATGAAGATGCAGATGCATCAGAAAGGCAAGAAATGCTTGATAAGGCTCAAGACGCAAAAAGCGCTCAGGCGTCCATCGCCGGAGTTGATTCTGCGCTTGCAAAAATAGCAGAGACTGACTTGGCAGGCACAGGTAGCGTGCAGGCTATAATGGGTCGCGGAAAAGGGGAGATGGGCTACACCAGCGTGGGCATGGGCATTCAAACAGGTCTTATGTCAATAACCGGGGGTATCTCACAAGCCCTAGGTCTGTCCTTTTCCCAGAACAAGGGCGAGTTGATTCCGAGAGTCAACTTCATGGATTACGCAAGTGCGGGAGAGTTCTTTAGTGGAGGCGTATCTGAGAAAGACAAGGCAATGCAAATGGCGCAATTCGAGGCTCTTGAGTCAGATATGCAATCCGCAGGCGCAGCAGTCAGAGGGCTAGACCCAGTCTTAAGTAGTAGAGGCAAGCAAATGCTGGAGGCCTATATGGGTGATGAACGCTTTAAAACGCTAAGGGAACAAAGCGCAGCGGGAGCAGGTGGCTATGATGAAAGTTTGGCAGAGACCATGTCTGAAAGCGGAGCCGCATTATTCCTTAAGCTTAAAGAGCAAATAGATCCAAAGATTCAAGGAGAACAAAGAACCCTCATAGAAAAACAACTGCAGGCGCTGTCAGAAAACATGGCGGCTAATGACGAGTCTGATGAAACTCAAGCAGTTATGGGCTTTTTCGGCAAGGGTTATATGGATGCTGCTACCGAAGAATTTGACATAAGAAATAAACATCTCGAATTCCTCCGGTCGCACTTTGCCAACTTTAACAAGTCCCTAAAATATATGATGGGAGATGTTTCCTCTCACTTTAAGGTTATTAGCCAGAGAATGAACGAGGAAAGACAGGGATTCCAAGCCTCCGGAGGTGCGCTTAAGTCGGGCGGCATTGGGCTTAACGAGGCGGGAATGATAAGAGTGACCCAAGCTCTCGACAGAATCTCCATGGAGATGAAGCATTCTAAATCCCTTGAGGACAATAGGCAGAAAACCTTCAAGGACATCTCGACTAGCGTCCAAAAACATGGCCTCACCTCGATGACGGGTAGAAGCGCATTCGGTTCGGAGTCAACGCTAGTCTCGGAGGTGCAAAACTTTATGATAGCCCAAGGGGCGCTAGAGGAAGGGGCCGACCTCCGCTCCCTGTTCACAGGAAACCCCACTGAACGAATGGCAGAAGCTTTTTCGGAGTATATAAAAGAAGGTCAAATCGATTACAATGACCTACTCGCGAGAACCAAAAACGTCACGAATAGGGAAGCTCAAGGCTTAACAGATAAGGCTTGGAAAGAGGTGATGGATGTTAAAGGCACCGAGAGGAAAGTCACTGCGGACGAATGGGATGAAGGCTCCGATTGGATTTTCGACTCCTCCTATCACAGTCGGAATGCGTATGGGTTCGCAATGGGCACCAGAGACCAAGTTGCTGCAAGATATGCAAAAGACTCAGGACGACATATGGTCGAAGGAGACACGATGCATGGCGAGGATGCTCGCATTGGCGAAGAACTACGCAAAAGATTTGGAGAGCTTAGAGACCAATTTACCAAATCAGGTGATTTAGATATAGAGGGCTTCACGGATGCAGTTAAATCGATACAAGATGGCATGCAAGTTTATTCAGTCACGCAAGCTCAAATGAGAGAGAATGAGTTGACCACTGAACACGCCGAGGAAAAGTGGTGGGCGTCGGGGGGGTATATAGCAAGCACCAACGTGCATAGCGAAAGTGTGGGTGTCCAGCAGGCTGTATCTGAAACTCTCTGGGACAAACTTAGCACTTGGCAAGCGAAAGAAATTGCAAGGCTCAAACAACAAGCTAAAGAGAAATCTCAAAAACATCTTGCCGACATTCAAACAGAAGATGCAGAGGATTCAATTGAGGCGGCGATGAAGGCTCTTCAGGCGGTAGGCACAGCAATCCGACTGAACGCCAGTCAAGAGTCTAGAGATATGATGGAGATTATTCAGAAAAACCGAGAATCATATGATCTACTTAAAAACGCCAACCAAATCGAAACCCAATTGTTTAATATGCGAAATACCATGGCGTTGGAGGGGGCTCAACTCGTTGAGCTCTCGATTAATTCTCAGAGAATTGCAATGGATAGAATCGCTAAACTAAATCTAGAAAGCGTGGCTACTGGCGATGAAAGCTTTAAAGCGAAAGGCTCTCAGGCAAACCTTGAAAAAATCGAGAGAGACGAAGAAAGAAGGAAGAAGATTGAATCTGCCGTTATCGACCTTGAAGTTGCCGATAAGCAAATGGATCCATTTGAAGCGCTTATTCATAGCATAAAGCGGCGTTCCGAACAAGATCAAAAATCACTCCTTCGTAGAAAAGCTGGCGAACTTTCTTTGGCTAGCGACACATTAATCGGAGATCTTACCCCTCAATCTCTGGAGGCTAAAGGTGGCACTCAAATACATGCAGTCAACTTTTCGGAACTTCACAAACGCTCGAAAGCCAGAATGACAGAAGCGGAAGAAAAGTATATGCCTCATTTTGAAAAGATGAAGGAACTGTTAATGAAGGAGGATTTTACCGAGGCCCTCGGCACTAGGGATTGGCCCAACATTAAGAATGCGATAAACGCAGCGATTGACCCGGGTGAGTTGAATGCAATATTTGCAGCACTTGCTGCTAAAGAACTTAAGGATGGAACTAAAGAGATTGGTTCTTTTAAAAATCTTAGTGAGGATACGAGGAAGCTTATGCTCGACAAGCATGACAATGACAATATGGCCAACTGGGAATCGCCTGAGGCAGCCTTAGACGTTGGGAGAAAGCTTGAGAATCATGCAGGGATAAAAAAAGCAAGGGACAAAATGGTGCAGTTTTGGCTGGAATACGAGCAGGCCCAGCGATTATCTACAGAGTCCATGGGGCAGGCAGATTTCAAATCTTATCTTAATGTAATTAATGAGAGAAACAAAGCTTCTTCAGAACTTACGAAAGGGATTTTGGGGGCAAAGAAAAAATTTGATAACGAATTAGCTCAGATTAACAACAAATTCAAGAGCGATCCCGCGAAATTGGAAAGGGCGCAGGCTGGCATTTTAAAGCAATTCAGGGATTCCCTAATCAATTTCTATGGAAAATTATACGACGATGAATTTATTACAGGACAGGCCCCGTCAGGCTTTACGCTGCCCAGCGGCAAAAGCCCTAGCGACAAGGAATATTATCAATATTCAGTTTTAGGTATGCATGGAGGCATGAAAGGCCAAAAGGGCGTACATCACGCCGCCGCGCAAGAGGAGCTAAAAAAGCAGCAGGCTGTCTATACAGCAGTTAGAAATGAAATGGGGAAGACAGACAAATCCGGAAGCTTCGTGGCAGACCCAAAGGAGATATTACAAAGATTTGACAAGATAGCAAAAGAAGGGCTCAGTGGAGTTTTGGATATAAATACGTTATTGGATCAAATAGACCCGGATCGAAAGGCTAGGATGGCCGAGGAAACGGATAAAATGCTTGCACAGCAAAAGAATATCTCGGTTCAAGAAAAGTTAACCCAAACCATGGATACACTCTCTCATTCAGTTACTAGAACCGCACAAAGAATGGACGACGCAACAAACATGGCCGCCTCAATCATACAAGAATATGGAAATATGGAGCTGACTACTGGAGGCATGACTGACGTCGAGCGAGCCAATAGAAGAAGAAGTATAACCGGGGTTACTACTGCGCTAGGAAATCGCAACCAACAAGCGCAACTCCAGAGAGAGGGCTTTCTCTCCCTATTAAGGAAGATCCCCGGAGTGTCTACCGCAGGACCTGAGAGAGCGACTAGATTAAAAGAGATGGCGGAGCTCATACCCAAGATGAAGCCGTTGAGTCCTGAGGAATACAAAAAAACAATGGATTCTTTTGTTGGAAAGGCTGGCCTCGACATGTCCTCCAACGCTTTTTCAGGGCCGTCTTCCACAGAACTTTCATCCTCCACAGGAATGAAATGGATGGAGCTTCGAAGCGCTAGTGGAAAAGGGCATCAAGAAAAATTAAGAACTGAGATGAATAAGCAGGCTATTTCGCTCAGAGAGCTAATCGATACTCAAGATTCAGAGATTCAGAAGAGGCAGGCGTTAAATAGAGTTCTTGAAGAGAACGAAAGATACCTCCAGTCTTTTGGCGCAGGTGTTTCCAGTGCGATTGGCGACATCCGAACTAGGATAGCTAATCAAGAAGCTCGACGAGGGGAGGGTTTAGTCAATGCGGTCAGGGATGGATTGAAGACAAAAATTCAAGGGGGTTTTGATAAATCAGAGGGCGAAAGCTTTTGGAAACACATGAACGATGCCCGCAGGGAAGCAGACGCTGCCAACGCCGCAGACCAAGCGACAAACATTGTCTTTGGCACAGGCTTGGGAGATCTCGCCGGAGTCCTTGGAATAGAAAGCATGGCTGGATTTGACATGCAAAAATTCTGGGACCCCGAGGGTTTCAAGCATAAACAGCGAAGCGAAGATATATTAAGTCGCATTGTGAAAACCGATGATAAAGGCGCTGTCATCGGTGTGCAAAGAGATAAAGACGGTAACGCGATGCCTTTCGATTTAGACGAACTGGCAGTATTAAGCTCGCAACAAATGGATGCGATTTCCCTCCAGACGATGCAACTTCAAGCCGAGGGCCAAATTGCTAACAATACCAGCGCCATGGTGCCCCTCCTTCAAAAGATTGCAAACGAAAGCAATGACCCAATCGCTGGCAATACTCCGGGAGACCCAACCTCGCCCCCGGGCTCGCTGACCCCGAAACAAGTGCATGACCCAGCCACCAAGGCAGCGGTTGAAGCAGGCACGAATGCAAATATTGAAAATAGAGTCGCAACTG